>NZ_LMUD01000008.1:42322-151082 GCF_009766095.1 Granulicella sp. S190 | reverse complement strand
TCTGCATAGCGATGATCCTCCTTGTCACAAGCTGCTTCTACGATCTTCCTGCTCATGCAGGAGAATCAAGCGGCGGACCATCTCATTAGTCGGCTTCTCGGTTAGGGAGCGCTTACATTTTGGCGCGAAGAGGCTGCGACGGCTCGTTGTGGGAGGCCATCGGGATATCGGTATCTACCAGATACTTCTTCAGCAGCTCATGATGCAAGCAATAGAGGGCCAGCTCCAGACGGTCGGAGACTCCCAGCTTGTCGTAGACCTTGCGCAGGTAGTTCTTGATGACCTGCTCGGTGGTGCCGATCTGGTAGGCGATCTCTTTGTTGCGCATGCCGCGAGTGATGCAGCTGATGATGGCGAGCTCTTTTTTGGAGAGCTTGGGCTGGACCTTGGGGTCGGTGAGGCTGGTGGCCTGGGAGCGATAGGCTTCGATGACCCAGCTGATGGACTGATTGTCGATCCAGGTCTCTCCTTCGGCGATCTTGCGGACGCACTTTACCAGCAGATCGGGGGAGATGGAGCGGGGCACGACTCCGCGAACACCGCGGCGATAGAGCTCGACGGTGTTAGACTCATCGGTCTCCGTGACCTGAACGATGAGTTTGGCTTCGGGGGCCTGGCGAACGAGCTCGGGGATCGCGTCGATGGTACCGGAGATGAGCTGGCCTTCGAGCAGGACGACGTCGGTGGGGTAGCGCTGGAGAGCTGCGTAAAGATTTTGGAGGGTCTCTACCTGAGCGACGACACGGATATCGTCTTCAAGGGCAAAGACCTTCTTCATTCCTACTCTGTAGATGGCCTGAGAGTCTGCCAAAACAACACGGATTCCCGCACCAGGGGTAGACTCTTCTTCCTGAAGATCATCGTTGTTGCGGGTTGGATCAAAATTTACTACGGTCATAGATCAAGCCTTTAGGAAATATTCGTCGATCACTGCTGCGGCTTTTTTCGTACCGTCTTGCAAGTAGTGGCGTACGACCCGGCCGAGGCAATGTATGGTGACATCGTTTGCTGCACCCATCACGGCTGCCGGCATTGCTATGGTGAATTCGATCTTGCTCTCTACCGGCGGAAGCTGGTCACTGACAAAGAGCAGGCCATTGGCGGAGATATTTTCGGTCATTGCCTCCAGTTCGCCTTGTTCGGTCTGCACCCTTATTGGGAGTCTCATAGGAAAACGCACAGCGGTGCGAACTGGATTCTCCCCATTTGGCATCTGCCACTGAGCCACTCGTCCTCCTCCGGACCTGAACTGCGGTAATGACATAAATACCCTAAAACTGCCAATGCCTGACACTGTGGAGTTTACCCCACCTTCTCCAAAGCGCCAGCATTTTTATGCGAAATGTGTTACTTGGGGGGAGACAGCGCGGCGGATCCTCCCACCCACAGGTGATTGCGGTTGTGGTCGACTCCCATCATGAGACCCCGCCCGAGGCGGACGAGGGAGATGGCGGGCTGGAGTGCGCCGCCGTCGGGCCAGAGATACATGATGCGGATCTCGGCCTGGGTGGGGCCGTGGGGCGTTTGAATGACAGGGGCGAAGGAGACGCGCTCCTGCAGGAGATAAAGATTGCGGTCGGAGGATGGAATAGCGTTGAGATCGGCGTCGGTGGGAGCGAACTGAATTCCCTTCCCTGCGAAGGAGTAGAGCGGCTTGAGGAGCAGCTGGTTGCGGTCTTCGGGCAGGCCGGAGAGGTTGCGGCCGGCGTACCAGTCGTCGAGAAAGACGGCTTTTGGGACGGAGGGGTGATCGAGGTAGGGCAACGAGAACTTGCTGATGCGGAAGTACCAGTTGGGATGGCCTGCCCACTCGACGTCGAGGGGGTCGCGATAGTCGAAGGGGAGCTGGATGTTTTTGCGCTCGAGCTCGTCGACGATGGCGCGGTTGTAGATGCGGTGGATGGGGACTTCGCGGCCGTTGCGAGGATAGAAGAGGCGGTTGCCACGCTTGATGAGAGTGGTGATGTCGACGGTGGCGATGCCGAGCTTGTCTTCGTAGAGATGGAAGTCGGGGAGGGTCTTCTGATTGCCGGGGTCGATCTCGAGGAGGATTACGTTTTCGGGGTCGTGATGATTGAGGATGACTTTGCTTAATAGCTGCCAGTAGCTTTCGCTGTTGAGTCCGCCCAGATGCCAGGTGAGAGCGGGGTCGAGGTTGTAGGTCTCAATATATTGGCGGGCGAGCATGTCCTGGTAGCCGAAGATGGAGGGGAAGGCTTGAAGCTCGACCAGCTTCGGAATGAGGGTGCCGTCGGGATTGCGCGTCAGACCGAAGTCTACGGTCATGAAGTTGGGCTGGGGGTTCTCGTTGGGCATGCGGTACTGCGCGGGAACGCACTGCTCGGAGGCCTGCATGTAGGCGGGGTTGTCGAGGAGTTGATGAGTGAGGGCTGCGCCGGTTTGCGAGAGCTCGTCCATCAGGGAGGCTGGGAAGAAACAGGGTGTTTCGGCGACGCGGAACTCGATATGCGTGCGGGCGAGGTGGTCGAGGCGCGCGAGAAGATCTTCGTAGGCGGCGGTGGTGAAGTGCGCGTTGAACTGGTCGCGGTAGGGCTGCAGCATGGGAGTCAGTGTAGCCCACTTCGTGGGGTGTATACCGGCTTCGCCGTGGGCCTAACCGTTGGTCGGCGGAAGACTTTTCTCCCGGCCAACGGGAGCGCCAACCGAAGGATTCACAAGTCACGAAGTGATCGCCCTGCGCGGGCGGCGGTCACTTCGTGACTTGTATACCGGCTTCGCCCTGGGTCTCCCGTTGGTCGACGCGGAAGAGATAGCTGGCCCAGACGATGAGGAGGGGAAAGAGTTCGAGGGTGTAGCGGGGCTCGGAGTTGTCGAGGGTGAGCAGGAGGGCGCAACGCAGGACGGTGAAGGCGAGCATGGCGCAGACGATCGGGGCGTGGGGCGTCCAGCCGCGGCGTCGCCAGCGCCAGAGGCCGATGGCTGCAAGAGCGAAGTACGCGAGGTTGAGGGCTGCCGAGGCGTAGGAGAGGAGGGTCTTGCCGCGGTACTCGTGCCAGTTCCACCAGTCGAGGCCAATCTGCATCATCTCGGGGCGGGGGCGGAAGAGCATGTTGGCGAGACGTGCTGCAGGGAGAAAGACGTAGTAGCGCAGGAGGCTGGCGTGGATGCGCTGCTGGGCGAGGGCCTCGAAGCGTTGATCGAAGGCTCGGGTGGCGTTGTCCTTTTGGTTGTATTCGGAGAAGAGAGCGGCGGTTTCGGCGTACTGCTCGTCGGAGTCGAAGGCTCGGGTGGGAAGATCGCCGACGCGGAGGTCGGTGCTGTCGTAGTTCCAGTAGACCTGCTCGGTGGAGGCGAAGTCGATGGCCCAGGTGCGATACCAATGCTGGAAGCCGACGGGGACGACCTCTCCGGGGTCGGTTGCGTTGCGCGGAGCCAGGGGCTGGATGACACGGAAGGTGTGCCAGTTTCTTGCGGCCCATGGAGCCAGCGGCAGAACAACACAACATGCAGCGAGGACGACGGGACTTAGGGTCGCGAGCGAGAGACGGCGTCCGGACCTTTGCCAGACGATCCAGATCATCGCCGGGACGACGGTGGCGGGGAGGAGACCCTGCTCCGGACGCAGGAGGACGGAGTAGGCCATGGCGACGGTGGTGGCAAAGAGCCAGCGGTTGGGGGTGGGATTTGGGATCGCTCCCGCGCTGCGCCAACGTTCCAGGCAGTAGAAGGTGAGTGCGATGGAGAAGAGGGTGAGGGTTTCGGTGAGAAGAGCGGCGGCGTAGATGGCAGTGAAGGGACAGAGTGCGGCCAGCCAAAGAGCGGCGAGGGCGGCTCTTTGACCGAAGAAGCGCCTTGCCAGAGCGGAGATGAGAAGGCAGGTGCAGAGGTCGATCAGGCTCTGCAGAACCATGATGGCGGTGTAGTGACTGAAGCCGAGGAGACGGAAGCAGACGGCCAGAAAGATGGGGTAGCCGGGCAGGCGAATCAGCGTGGGGACGGGGCCGTTCGGTCCGACGCTAAAGCCGTAGACGCCGGCCTTCAACCAGTTTTTGGCGATGCTTGCGTAGATGAGCGAGTCGCCTTCGACGCGGCCTGCATGCATGACATACCAAAGGCGCAGGGCAAGCCCTGCGACGAGCGGGAGTGCAGTCCAGAGAACTGTCTTCAGCTTTCCTTTGTTCATGTCTTTTGCATCATACTGCCGTGGCGCGTGGGAACTTGCCGCTTGCGTTGACTCAGGGGATTCACCTGCATACGATGGATAGAGCCGCATGCGCCGAGCCGCAAATATTCCCTAATGAATAGACAAGTTTTTTACGATCCACAACGCAAGCGCTGGAAGCGGCTTCGCCGAATCTTTGACGTGCTTGCCCTGTTGGGGCTGTTGCTGGGGACCGTCTTCGTCATTGGGCTGCTGCGGATGAAGCCGCTGCCGGAGCTGTTTCTGCAGGCGCAGAAGCGCAACTACCGGACGCTGGCAAACCAGACGACACCGCAGTTGAAGCCGGGGCAGAAGCTGCATCGCTCCGCCCACCGCAAGACCGACTTGAAGCCGGGAGACGTGCCGCTAAACTCAGGCGAAGGCCTGCGCGCGGCGTACTACGTGGAAGATGACCCGGCGAGCTACTCGTCGTTGAAGCAGCACATCGCGCAGGTGGACCTGCTGTTTCCTGAGTGGCTACACGTAGTGACGACCGATGGCGAGGTGGTCTCTTATACACAGGACAACCGCGCCTATGACGTCGCGGACAAAGCCGGAGTGCACCAGGTCGACCGCGAGGGCAAGGTTGCGCGAACGGTGGCGGCGAATCATGTGAATCTCGACATCTTTCCGCTGGTCAACAACTACGACGCGCGGAGACAGATGTGGGTGCCAGAGGTTGGTGGATTTCTTTCAAGCGACGCGGCGCGTGCCTCGTTCGTGCAGCAGATTCATACGTTTCTGGCTGGGAATCCCAGCTATCGGGGACTGTCGCTCGACTTTGAAGATATTCCTACGAGTGCTCAACCCGGCTTCAGGGCTCTGATCGCTGCGCTCTATGATGATTTTCATCCGCGGAATCTGCGGCTCTACATCAATACGCCGGTGGGCGACGATGACTGGGATCTGAAGTTCATGGCGGACCACTCCGATGGTTTGCTGCTGATGAACTACGACGAACACCAGACCGATAGCGGGCCGGGCCCGATTGCCTCGCAGGACTGGTTTGTCGACAACCTGAAGAACGTTTTGAAGACGGTTCCCAAGGAAAAGATTATCTGTGCGCTGGGCAGCTATGGCTATGACTGGACGACGGCGCTGCCTGCGGCTGCGAGCCCCGCTAAGCGAGGCGCAAAGAAGGCAAAGGCACCGGCTCCGGAGAAGGTGCTCGCTGCGCATGACCTGTCGACGCAGGAGGCCTGGCAGGCGGCCTACGACTCCGACTCGCAGATCGACCTCGACGACGACTCGATGAATGTGCACTTCGCCTATGACGATGAGGATGCGCATGTTCGCCACCAGGTGTGGTTTCTGGATTCGGTGACGATTCTGAACGAGATGCGCGCGGCGCGGGTGCTGGGGATTCAGACGTATGCGCTCTGGCGGCTGGGCCAGGAAGATAACTCGATGTGGAAGATCTGGGACCATCCGCTGCAGGTGGACCCGGTGAAGGAGCTGACGCAGGTTGAGCCGGGGTATGACGTCGATACGGAGGGCCAGGGCGATATTTTGCGCGTGACGCGCAAGCCGCAGACCGGCAATCGCGTGGTGACGCTGGATGACGACGACTCGGTGCCGCTGGAGTACCGGATGGTGACCCAGGAGTCGATGGAGTCGTATCCGCTTTCGTACACGGTGGAGCAGTACGGCTACAACGATAAGAAGGTGGCGCTGAGCTTCGATGACGGGCCTGACCCGGAGTGGACGCCGAAGATCCTCGACATCCTGAAGAAGTACAACGTGAAGGGTACGTTCTTCATGATCGGCGAGGTGGCCGAGGACTACGTTGGCGTGATGCAGCGGGTGTATCGCGAGGGCCATGAGATTGGGAATCACACGTGGTCGCATCCGGATATCAGCGAGATTTCGAACCGGCAGGTGGACCTCGAGTTGAACCTGACGGAGCGGCTGTTTGCGTCGAAGCTCGGGGTTCAGCCGCTCTACTTCCGTCCGCCTTACTCGATCGACCAGGAGCCGGATACGAACGACCAGGCTGCACCGGTGGAGAAGATTCAGGGTCTTGGGTACGTGATTGTCGGCAACAAAATCGACACGAACGACTGGGATGAGCATCCGCGGAAGTCTCCGCAGGAGATCACTGCCAGTGTCTTCGAGCAAATTGACGACATGAAGGCGAAGCCGTGGAATCGTGGCTCGGTGATTCTGCTGCACGATGGCGGGGGCGACCGTTCGGCTACGGTTGCGGCGTTGCCCGTGTTGATTGAGGCGTTGAGGGCTCGTGGTTATGAGATTGTCCCGGTCTCGGAGCTGGTGGGCAAGACGCGGGCGGAGGTGATGCCGGCGTTGACGCCGCGCCAGCGCTGGCAGGCTCGCGCGGACTCGGTGACGTTCTTCTTCTACAGCTTCTTCCATTACTTTGTGGTGGGCGTGTTCTTTGTCGGCGATGTGCTGATGAGCGCACGGCTGATCATTATCGGTGTCTTTGCGATCATCGACCGCTTCCGCAAGAGGAAGAACTATGCGACGCCGGAGTATCAGCCGAGGGTCGCGGTGCTGATTCCTGCTTACAACGAGGAGAAGGTTATCGTGCGGACGATTCGCTCGGTGATGATGTCCACGTACAAGAACATTCGAATCATCGTGATCGATGATGGGTCGAAGGACAATACGTTCGATGTGGCGCGTGAGGCGTATCCGGCGGATATCGCGTCTGGCCGTCTGACGGTGATGAGCAAGCCGAACGGAGGCAAGGCGGACGCGCTGAACTACGCGCTGGAGCGGATCGATGAAGAGATCTATGTCGGCATCGACGCTGACGGCGTGATTGCGCATGACGCGATTGCGCGGCTGGTGCCGCACTTTGCGAATCCCAAGATTGGCGCTGTGGCCGGCAATGCGAAGGTAGGCAACCGCGTGAACCTGTGGACGCGGTGGCAGGCGCTGGAGTACATCACGAGCCAGAACTTCGAGCGGCGTGCTCTGGATCTGTTCGACGTGGTGATGGTGGTGCCGGGTGCGATTGGCGCGTGGCGTACGGCGCCGGTGAAGGCCGGCGGAGGGTATCACTCGAACACGGTGGCCGAGGACGCCGACCTGACGATGAACCTGCTGGAGCAGGGATACTGCGTGATCTATGAGGACCAGGCGCTCGCGTTTACCGAGGCTCCGGTGAATGCCGACGGGCTGACGCGGCAGAGGTTCCGGTGGTCGTTCGGAATTCTGCAGGCGATCTACAAGCATAAGGGCGCGATCAGCAAGCACCGTGCGATGGGACTGTTTGCGCTGCCGAATATTCTGATCTTCCAGATTATTCTGCCACTGGTTTCGCCGCTGATCGACCTGATGTTTGTGATTGGAGTCTTCCACTACATCATCGACAAGCACTTTCATCCGGAGACTGCTTCAACGGACAGCTTCTACAAGCTACTGGCTTTCTTTGCGGCTTTCCTGGTGATTGATTTTGCCGCGTCGGCGCTGGCATTTGCGCTGGAGCGAAAGCACCCGGCGAGCAAAGGCGACGGCTGGTTGCTGTTCCATATCTGGATACAGCGGTTTACCTACCGGCAGCTCTTTTCCGTGGTGCTGTTCAAGACAGTGAAGCGTGCGATCGACGGCAAACCGTTCAACTGGGACAAGCTGGAGCGTACGGCGCAGATGTCGAAGTCGACGGAGAAGCTTACGGAGGGCGCTTAGTTTCTTTGAGCGGCCCCATCGAATCAGAAGTGCAGTGCATCCAATAAGAGAAGCACTGTGATGCCTTTATTCCAACGAGCGCCGAGAAAACTCGCGCTAGAATCGACGCGTTATGGCTACTATGAATCTCACTCACTCCGCCCCGGCAAGCCTGCCGAAGACACCTTACTCCAACGAGCCGTTTGTTGATTTTTCGACTCCAGAGAACAAGCGCAAGATGCAAGAGGCGCTGACGCTGGTGGAGAGCGAGCTAGGCCGTGAGTATGACCTTGTGATCGGGGGCAAACGGCTGAAGACGGCAGCCAAGATTGTGTCGACGAATCCGGCGCGGCCGGCGCAGGTGATCGGGATTCATCAGCATGCAGCGGCAGAGCATGTGGAAGGCGCGATGCAGGCCGCGCAGAAGGCATTTTTGAGCTGGAGCAAGGTGCCGGTGGCCGCTCGTGCGGCGCTGCTGTTTCGTGTGGCGGAGCTGATCCGCGAGCGCAGCTTTGAGTTTTGCGCGTGGCTGGCCTTCGAGGTGGGTAAGAACTGGGGCGAGGCGGACGCGGATGTGGGCGAGACGATCGACTTCCTGGAGTTCTACGGGCGCGAGGCGCTGCGGCTGGATGAGTCGAAGACGCCGATTCAGTTTCCGGGGGAGCGCAACCAGCTTCGGCATGTACCGCTGGGCGTGGGCGCAGTGATTCCGCCGTGGAACTTTCCGTTCGCCATTATGGCGGGGATGACGGCAGCGGCGATTGTGACTGGGAACACGGTGATTCTGAAGCCTTCGGTGGATGCTCCTACGATTGCGGCGAAGTTTATGGACCTGCTGGAGGAGGCTGGGCTGCCGGATGGCGTTGTGAACTTGTGCCCCGGCGAAGGGCCTGAGTTCGGGCGAGAGGTTGTGGCGCATCCGCAGACACGGTTTATCGCGTTTACGGGGTCGAAGGCCGTGGGGTTGGAGATTCACGAGCGCGCCGCGAAGACGCAGCCGGGACAGATCTTCATCAAGCGGACGATCCTCGAGATGGGTGGGAAGGACTCGATCATCGTCGAGGCGGACTGCGATCTGGATGCGGCGGTAGAGGGTGTGGTGGCGAGCGCGTTCGGCTTCAACGGGCAGAAGTGTTCGGCGTGCTCGCGTGCGATCGTTGCGGCGGATATCTACGATGTGTTCTGCGACCGGCTGCAGGAGCGCGTGGCGCGGATCAAGACGGGCGATCCGGTGCAGAACGTCTATACCGGGCCGGTGATCAGCGAGAAGTCCTACCGGAAGACGCTGGACTACATCGAGCTCGGCAAGAAGGAGGGCACAGTGCTGAACGGAGGGCATGCCATTGAGAATCCGGAGGGCGGGTACTACATTGCGCCCACGGTGATCGCGGATGTGGCTCCGACGGCACGGATTGCGCTCGAGGAGATCTTTGGGCCGGTGCTGGCGGTGATCAAGTCGAAGAGCTTCGACGATGCGCTGGCGATTGCGAATAATACGGAGTACGGGCTTACGGGCGCGATCTACTCGGGCTCTCGCGACAAGCTGGACCGGGCGCGTGAAGAGTTCCACGTCGGCAATCTGTACTTCAACCGTAAGTGCACGGGGGCGATGGTAGGCGCGCATCCGTTTGGCGGGTTCAACATGAGCGGAACCGACTCGAAGGCGGGCGGCCCGGATTATCTGCTGCTGTTTACGCAGGCCAAGAGCATCGCGGAGAAGCTTGGGCATGCCGGGGCGGCGACGGAGAAGTAAGCCGAGAAGGTGTGTCCTGCCGGACGGGCCTCCTGCGCGGAGGGCGGTCACTTCGTGACTTGTGTCCCGGTTTTGGCAGGCTAGGAGAATCGGGCCTCCCGTTGGTCGGCGTTATCTTTATTCCGACTAGCGGGAGGCTTTCGTTCAGGCGGACTTCATCTGGAGGAGGTGCCCGGCCTTGGCTGCGGCTTCGGCCAGGACGCGGTGATGGATGGTGAAGAGGGCCAGTTCGAGCCGGTCAGAGACGCCTGACTTGTCGTAGATGCTGCGGAGGTAGTTCTTGATGACCTGTTCCTTGGTGCCGAGCTGCTGCGCGATGTCCTTGTTTTTGCAGCCCTGAACGATGAGGGCGACGATCTGCATCTCTTTTGGGGTGAGGCGGTCCCGGACGCGGGCGCCTACACTGTCGGCTCCCTGCATGGTGGTGACGTTGGCACGCTGGACAAAGCGCTGACCGCGGGTGACACGGCGAACGCAGTCCGCCAGCACAGTGCCGGAGACGTTGCGGTGAAGGACTCCATCGAAGAGCTCAGCCAGTTCCTCCGCCACCAGCTCTGAGTTCTCAGCCACGAAGATGGTGCGGCTGCCCGCCTCCTGGGTGCGCAGAAGAAGATCCTTCAGATCAAGACGCAGACTGGAGCTGACGATAACAACCGAGCCGCGAAGTCCGTCAATGGCGACGTAAAGTTTGGCTGCATCCTCGCACTGGGCGACGATCCGCATATCCTCCTCGAGGGAGAGCGTTCTGGCTGCGCCAGCCCTGAAGATTGCCTGGTTATCGGCAAGAATGATTCGGTTCATAGGTATCCTGATCTCCTGCCGTGGCGCTAAATGTCTCCCCAGCTACCCTTGTATCGGCAGGTTTTGTTGCAAAGGCTACGCCCTGTCCTCGATTCGGACATTTTTAGGCTGTCGATGGCACTTTGGGTGTAGAAGACCCTGCCCGCCAGACCGGCAACTTTCTGAACCTTCGGGGCCTAAATCTAATCGAATTGTACGTGGGCGGTATCAAACCTCGTCAACGCAGTATAAAGGGATATGCCTAAGCCTATTTTGCTAGCTATCGATGACGACACCAGCGTGCTGGAGGCGGTGGTCCAGGACCTGCGTCGGCATTACGGTCAGGACTACCGCATCGTCCGTGCTGCGTCCGGCGCCGCTGCCCTGGATATTTGCCGCCAGTTGAAGGAACGTAAGGACACGGTTGCGCTGTTTCTCTCCGACCAGCGGATGCCGGGGATGACCGGAGTCGACTTTCTTCAGCAGGCCCTGTGTATCTACCCGAATGCCAAGCGTGTTCTGCTGACCGCTTATGCCGATACAGAAGCGGCCATTCGCGCGATCAACTCTGCCAAGATTCACTATTACCTGAACAAGCCGTGGGATCCGCCTGAAGAGAAGCTTTATCCGGTGCTGGATGACCTGCTGGGAAGCTGGAAGGAAGGCTACCGACCTCCGTTTGAAGGGATTCGGGTGGTGGGTGTGCGCTGGTCGGCGATGGATCACGCTGTCCGCGACTTCCTTTCGCGCAACCGTATTCCCTACCAGTGGCTGAACCCTGAGACGAATCCGGATGCACTGGCGCTACTGAAGGAAAAAGGCATCGACGACACCAAGCTGCCGGTCATCCTCTTTGGAGACGGCACGGCTCTGGTGCAGCCGACCTCGACCGAGATGGCGAACAAGGTCGGGCTACGTACCCAGGCGCAGCAGGAGTTCTACGACGTGGTCGTGGTGGGCGCAGGGCCTGCCGGGCTGGCGGCTGGCGTCTACGGGGCCTCCGAGGGGCTGCGGACGCTGGTGATTGAAGCAGCAGCACCGGGCGGACAGGCGGGTTCCAGCTCGAAGATTGAGAACTACCTTGGCTTTCCCGAGGGGCTTAGCGGCGAGGAGCTGGCAAAGCGGGCTTTTCTGCAGGCCAATCGGCTGGGAGCGGAGTTTCTGACCCAGAAGGTCTCGTGCATTCGCGCGGAGAATCAATACCGCATACTGACGATGGCCGATGGGCAGGAGGTGACCTGCCACGTGTGCCTGCTGGCGACAGGCGTCGACTACTGCAAGCTCGACGTGCCGGGAGCCGATAAGCTGAGCGGGGCGGGCGTGTACTACGGTGCTGCGCTGACTGAGGCGATGTCGTGCAAGGAAGAGATTGTTTACATCGTCGGCGGGGCGAACTCGGCCGGGCAGGCTGCTATGCACTTCTCCCGTTATGCCGATCATGTTCATATGCTGGTGCGCGGCAAGTCGCTGGAGAGCAGCATGTCGAAGTATCTGATCGACCAGATCGAAGCGACTCCGAATATCACGGTTGAGACGGGTACCGAGGTTCTTTCGATGGGTGGTGAGACTCACCTGGAGTGCCTGACGCTGAGGACTCCGCGCGGAGAAGAGGCGCGACAGGCCAGTTCCCTGTTCATCTTTATTGGGGCTGCGCCGAAGACGGACTGGATGCCGGCTGAGCTTTGCCGCGACAGCAAAGGATTTATTCTTGCCGGTCCGGATCTAAAGGCGCAGTCGCCGAAGTCGTGGACGCTGGAGCGCGACCCATATCTGCTGGAGACGAGTGTTCCCGGCATCTTTGTCGCAGGCGATGTACGATTCAACTCGGTCAAACGGTGTGCCTCCGCCGTTGGCGAAGGCTCGATCGCTATCCAGTTTGTGCATCAGTATCTGGCAACACTTTGAAAGGTATCTAGACAATAACCCGATGAGCGATCAAACCCAAACCGTCCAAAGTCATGTCGTCGACAACGCCCATGAAGAACTAGTTGGCCTTCTGCGCAAAGTTCCCATTCTGTCGTCGCTGCGAGACGACGAGCTGATGTGCCTGGATGGTGTCAGGGACTTCCACATCGAAAAGGGTGAAGTCATTACAAGGCAGGGTGAGCTGCCGCATTGCTATTGGATTCTGCTGGACGGTGAGTTGCAGGTGAGCCAGAAGACTGCCGACCAGAGCGACATTATGCTGGCCAAGGTGGAAGCCGGCAGCGCCTTTGGAGAGATGGCGCTGCTGACTAACGTTCCGAACTCAGGGACCGTTGAGGCTGCGGCTCCAAGTCATCTGCTGGAGCTCGATGAAGAGCAGTTCTGGGGCCTGATGACGAGTTGCCCCCAGGTTCGCAAGGCCATTCTCGGGAATATGGCGTACCGGTTTCAGAAGCTTCAGAGCACGACGGTACAGCAAGAGAAGATGGCGTCCCTGGGGACTCTCGCTGCCGGCCTGATGCATGAACTCAACAATCCGGGCTCCGCCGCGCGTCGTGCTGCGTCTCAACTACGCGAAAACCTGATGCGAATGCACGAGCTTTCGCTGAAGTTTAAAGAGCGGGAGCTTTCGCAAGAGCAGAAGCATTGCATGTTCGACATGCAGAAGCAGGTTCTCGCGTCGAGACAGCCAGTGATGATGAACTCACTCGACCAGAGCGACGCGGAAGAGGCGCTTGCGGAGTGGATGGAAGCTGCCAACATCGAGAATGCCTGGAAGATGGCGCCAACACTGGTTTCCATTGGTATGTCCGCTGCGGAGCTGGAGCGTGTAAAGAGTGACTTTGACGGGCCCCTGCTCGGTGAGGCGCTGAGCTGGCTGGAGGCGATGGCCTCGAGCATGCAGCTGGTGGGCACGATCGAGGAGAGCATTGGCCGTGTCACCGACTTGGTACACGCCGTCAAGTCCTACGCCTATGAGGGCAAGGGACAACGACAGACGATCGATATCAACAACAGCATTCATGCGACGCTGATTATTCTTGGGCATAAGCTGCGCGAGAAGGAGATCGTATTGGAGAAGAACTTTGCTCCGGATCTGCCTGCGCTGCACAGCGAGTGCACGGGGCTTAACCAGATCTGGACGAACCTGTTGGATAACGCGATCGATGCGGTGCCGCAGCATGGGCACATCAGTGTGCATACCTGGGCGGAGGAGTCGAAGGCCGATCCGAACAAGCCGCATCTCGATCTCTGCATCAGTGTGAGCGATAACGGGTCGGGCATTCCGTTGGAGAGCCAGGAGCACATCTTCGATCCGTTCTATACGACCAAGCCTGTCGGCGTTGGCACGGGCATCGGCCTAGGGATCGTGCAGCGCATCGTGGACCAATATCATGGCGCGATCCGCTTCAGCTCTGAACCCGGGAGTACGGAGTTTGTCGTTCGTCTGCCCAGCGATAGCGAGTAAGAGTCGCGGAAAGTCTTCGACCGTAACAACATTTTTCTCCGAGTAGCGTTTACTCCTTCGAACGCTCGCGCCAATCAAGGTTGCGAGCAGAACGAATCGTGAGGACGCTATGAAGTTCGCTCATCTTGCTTTGCCTGTAGTTGCCGCGGCTTGTTTGTTGACCGCCGGCTGTGCGTCACACCCCGCTTACTATGCTCCGCCTCCACCACCGCCTCCAGGGTACGGCGTCCCACCGCTGATTGCGAGAGCCGATCATGAAGGGTTTCGCTCCGGAACAGAAGACGGGGCGCGCGATGCTTACAACGGCTTTGGGTATCATCCACGACACGATGGGAAGTTTCATAGCACCCCAGGGTATGATCCTGGGCTCGGACCGTACGGAGCGTATCGCGATGAGTTCCGTAGATCGTATCTGCGCGGCTACGACCAGGGATTCCACCGGCGCTAGGCGTGCGCTACGGGTGGTCTGCTGCGTCGTATGATCGATGCAGGAGACCACCTTGCCGCTGACACCTTTTCACATCGCCTTTCCAGTTGACGACCTGGACGCTGCCCGAATGTTTTACGGAACCACGCTCGGCTGCGCGGAGGGTCGCAGCTCGTCGCAGTGGATCGACTTCGATCTCTTCGGCCACCAGATTGTCGCGCATTTAAAACCCGGCTCCTCCGCGAATAAGGCGCACCATAATCCTGTCGATGGACATGATGTTCCTGTGCCTCACTTCGGCGTCGTGCTTCCGATGGAGGTGTGGGAGACGCTTGCTGAGCGGCTGCGACGAGCAGGCGTTGTGTTTGTGATCGAGCCCTACATCCGTTTCAAGGGCGAGGTTGGCGAACAGGCGACGATGTTCTTTCTCGATCCGGCGGGTAATGCGCTTGAGTTCAAGGCGTTTGCAGATATTGGCCAGCTGTTCGCGAAGTAGCTTTTGCGTTGCCTGCTCCGATGACGTGGCGTACGTAGAATCTAAGAAAAACGCTTTACTACAACGTTTTAGCAGAGTTAGACTCTGTGAGGCAGACGAACGGCTTCCCGCCCGTCCGGCCGTATCCGACTTCCAGGAGCATCGATGTTCTCTTTTCTGAAGACTGTCGTGGTGGTGGCACTGCTGATTGTGGTGGGCGTATTTGCGTATCGCTGGTTTGGACCGGAGCAGGAGACGCACCCCGACCGGTCGAAGATGCCGTGGATGAACAAGACACTTTCTCCTGATGAGCGCGCCGATATGGTGCTCGACCAGATGACGTTCCGAGAGAAGATCCGGATGGTTCACGGAACGGGTTGGGGAGTTTTGAAGGCGGGCGATCCTATTGCTGCGAACTCGAACTTTGCTGCCGGGTATATGGAGGGGATTGAACGGCTGGGGATTCCTGGCATCGATCTGGCTGACTCGGCTGTGGGCGCTCGCATGGCGGCGTATCAGTCTCGTTATGCGACGCTGCTGCCTTCGACTCTTGGCGCTGCGTCGAGCTGGGATCCGGCCTCTGCTTTTCTTTACGGCTCCGTGATTGGTCGCGAGCTTCGCGCCTGGGGCACGAACATGTCGATCGGCGGAGGCGTGAACATTACGCGCGAGCCGCGCAATGGCCGCAACTTCGAGTACGCCGGGGAGGATCCAATCCTCGCGGGAACCATGACCGGCAATCTTGAGAAGGGCGTCTTCTCGCAGCATGTGATGAGCGACATCAAGCACTATGCGTTGAACGATCAAGAGACCGGGCGGACGATCGTGAATGTGCTGCTCGACAAGAAGGCGATGCGCGAGTCGGACCTGCTTGCGTTCGAGGTGTCGATCGGCATCGCTGAACCTTCTGCGGTGATGTGCTCCTACAATCTCGTAGAGGGCGACCATGCATGTGAGAACGATTACCTGCTGAATCAGGTGCTCAAGAAGGACTTCAAGTTCAAGGGCTGGGTGGTCTCTGACTGGAGTGCGACGCACAGCACGGTGAAGGCCGCGCTGAACGGGCTCGACCAGGAGATGCCCGGCGACGATGGATACTTTGGCCGGGCGCTCGGCCTGGCTGTGCTGGAGCGGAAGGTTCCGATGGCGCGGCTGAACGACATGGTGCACAGGATTCTGCGCAGCATGTTCGCGGCAGGCGTGATCGACGATCCGCCGGTGCGTACGGTAGTAGATCCTTTTCGTGGACGTGACGATGCTCAGCATATTGCGGAGGAGAGTATTGTGCTGCTGAAGAATGCCGATCAGATTCTTCCGCTGAAGGCATCGGCTTCGAGCTCTATCGCGGTGATCGGTTCGCATGCCGATGTTGGCGTTCTCTCGGGCGGCGGCTCGGCCCAGGTGGATGCGCCGGGAGGCAACGCGATGGACCCCAAGCCGGGCGGCTCGGGCTGGACGGAGCACATCTACT
This sequence comes from Granulicella sp. S190, assembly GCF_009766095.1. Lineage (GTDB taxonomy): Bacteria > Acidobacteriota > Terriglobia > Terriglobales > Acidobacteriaceae > Edaphobacter. The sequence goes on along the minus strand of NZ_LMUD01000008.1, from coordinate 134,987 downwards.
TCCCTTCTTCTCCGCTGAAGTCCATTCAAGCGCACTCGCCACAGGCCTCTGTCCACTACGTCGACGGGACGGATACCGCAGCAGCCGTCGCACTGGCGAAGTCTTCTGCCGTGGCGATTGTCTTTGTGAACCAACCGATGCAGGAGGAGATGGACGCTCCAACTCTCTCTCTGCCTAACAACCAGGATGCGCTGGTCGATGCAGTGGCTGCGGCAAACCCGAACACCATCGTCGTGCTGGAGACGGGTGGCCCTGTGAGCATGCCGTGGGTTGACCACGTAAAGGGCGTGGTCGAGATGTGGTACCCGGGCATCGGCGGAGCGCAGGCCCTGGCGAACATCCTCTTCGGCGAGGTAAACCCTTCCGGCAAACTGCCGGTGACCTTCGCCAAAGACGATTCGCAGCTGCCACACCCTGTCGTCCCCGGACTTGAAGGAGTGACAGGCGGGCCAGCCTCTCATCGCGATATCAAGCCGTTCGATGTCACCTACACTGAGGGCGCCAAAGTTGGTTACAAATGGTTTGAGGCGACCGATAAGCAGCCGCTCTTCCCCTTTGGCTTCGGCTTGTCCTATACCAACTATGCGTACTCCGGCCTCACGGTTGACGATACCAGTAGAACGGTTCACTTCACGGTTCGCAACGCAGGGACGCACGAAGGCACCGAGATCGCAGAGGTTTATGTTGCTCTGCCTGCAGCTGCGAAGGAGAACTACAAGCGGCTGGCCGCATGGCAGCGCGTGAAGCTTGCTCCGGGCGAGTCGAAGGAGATCACGCTTCCCCTGCATCCGCTCTCGCTGACGGTCTTCAACACGGAGCAGAACGGCTGGCAGTTGTTGCCAGGCGAGTACACGGTTGCGGCTGGTCCGTCGTCGAACGATACTCCGCTCAAAGCAACGCTCCACGTTCAATAGAAGATGGCGGCTGAGTCGAATGATCCGAGACTCAGCCGCTGAGCGCTTCCGTCTCCTACAATAGGGATCTATGGCTCGGCGACTCATCATCAACGCAGACGACTTTGGCCTGACGCCGGGCGTTAATCGTGCTATCGGAGAGCTTCACGAAGCGAAGGCGCTGAGCTCTGCAACCCTGATGGCTACAGGCGCCGCGTTCGACGACGCGATCGCAGTTGCTCGCGCTCATCCTTCGCTTGGCGTTGGCTGCCACATCACTCTCACGGATGGAGTTCCTGTATCGCCGCCGCAGACCGTCCCCACGCTGCTTGGCGCGGATGGAAAGACCTTTCGTCCTTCGCTGGGGGATTTTGTGCAGGCGCTGGTGCGGGGCAAGATCAGCGAGTACGAGATTGAGCGAGAGGCAGCGGCACAGGTGGAGAAGCTGCAACGCGCCGGGATTCATGTCACTCATCTCGATACACATAAGCATACTCACCTCTTCCCCGCGGTGACGCGCCCGCTTCTGCGTGTAGCAGAACGGTACTCGGTCGGCGCCATTCGGAATCCCTTCGAGCAGAGATGGAGCCTGGAGCTGGGTCATGGCAACCGCCTGCGCCGTCTGCAGGTGAAGCTGCTCAGCACCTTTAAACAGCGGTTCGAGCATCAACCGCAGGTTCGCGACGCTCGAGTGCTCACGACCGACGGGACGATTGGCATCTCCGCGACAGGCCATCTGGACGCGCCTACCCTGCATGAGCTGCTCCAGGCCATGCCCGCAGAGGGAACCTTCGAACTCTGTTGTCACCCCGGCTATAACGATGGGGATCTTGACCGTGTGACGACCCGGCTTCGCACCCACCGCGATGTCGAGCGAAGCGCACTGCTCGGCGAGCTTTCCAAGTGGGCTTTGCAGCCGGACGCGCCGCAGCTGATCCACTATGGAGACCTGCGCCGGTAGCACGATCTGGATAGAGCGCACAATGCTCGACGGCCTTGAGACGAAAGAGTCTTCTACGGTTCTGCTTCGTCCAATAACAGGGCCACACACAGCTCAAGAGAATGGGAAGACCATGAAGATCGGCATCACCTGTTATCCCACGTATGGCGGCAGCGGCGTTGTAGCGACAGAACTCGGCATTGAGCTTGCAGCTCGTGGGCACGAGATCCACTTCATCACTTATTCGCAGCCCTTTCGGCTGAGCGGTCGTGAGTCGAATATTCACTTTCACGAGGTGGCGATCTCAAACTATCCCTTGTTCGAGCATCCTCCGTACGACCTTGCGCTTGCGACCCGCATGGCCGAGGTGGCGGAGTTTTATTCGCTCGATCTTCTGCATGTGCACTACGCGATTCCACACTCTGTGAGCGCGCTGCTGGCGCGACAGATGCTCGCCACGCGGGGAATTCATCTGCCTTTTATCACTACGCTGCACGGCACCGATATCACGCTGGTAGGGCTGGACCGTTCGTACCTGCCCATCACAAAGTTCGGCATCGAACAGTCAGACGGCGTGACCAGCATCTCAAGCTACCTTCGCGACCGTACCCGCGAGGCCTTCGAAATCACCTCCGAGATAGAGGTCGTGCGTAACTTCGTCAACTGTGACGTCTACTTTCGCAACCCTGAACTAGTAGCGACGATGCGGCCACGTTTTGCCGAGCCGAACGAACGGCTTCTGGTTCATCTTTCCAACTTTCGTCCTGTGAAGCGGATTCAGGATGTGGTGAAGGTGTTCGCCCGCGTCGCCAAGGCGATGCCCGCTCGCCTGATGCTGATCGGCGACGGCCCCGACCGGAGCGTTGCCGAGTATCTCGCGCGCGAGCACGAGGTGCAGGACCGCGTGCACTTCATTGGGAAGCAGGATAACGTCAACGAACTTTTACCACTAGCTGACCTGATGTTGATGCCGAGCGAGATGGAGTCGTTTGGGCTGGCTGCGCTGGAGGCGATGGCGTGCAGCGTCCCGACGATTGGCACGCGGGTAGGCGGCGTTGCGGAGCTTATCGAGGACGGCCACAACGGTCTTCTCTTCGAGGTGGGCGACGTCGATTCGATGTCTGCTGCCGCGATCTCGCTGCTGAGGGATCAGCCACGCCTGGAGGGGATGGCACGGGCTGGAAGGAAGACGGCGCAGGATCACTTCTGCGCCTCCCGCGTGATTCCACTGTATGAGGAGTACTACGACCGCGTCATCGCGCGCACTGCATCTTCCACCATGTGAGTGATGGCCTGTCCGGCAGCGCCACCGATGGGGCCCCAGGCCTCGGCGCCGGCATCGAGGATTGGCATGATGAGGGTCACCTTGGTGCCGCGACCGGGGCGGCTGTTAATTTCGACGGTCGCGAGATCGCCATAGAGCACCTGCATGCGCTCGCGTACGTTGCGCATGCCGATGCCGTTGCCCGGGCGCACCAGGCCGCTGACGAGGGAGACCTCCGGGCGCTCAGGGGCTATGCCCACGCCGTCGTCCTCCACCTCTACCATCAGGCGTCCTTCGTCGGTGATGCGGCTGCGCAGGGTGACGGTGCCACCGCTGATTCTGGGCTCCAGACCATGCTTGATGCTGTTTTCAATGAGGGGCTGCAGAAGCATTCCCGGAACGACGATGTCGAGCGTATCGCTGGCAATCTCTTTGACGACTCTAAGTTTTTCGCCGAAGCGCACTACCTCAATGTCGAGATAGTCGTCGGTAAACCGTAGCTCTTCGCTGAGGGGTAGGAAGGCCTCGCGGTCCTTCAGCAGGACACGGAGAATGTTCGCGAGTTTGACGATCATCTCTCGTGCCAGCTCCGGCTGCGAGCGTACCAGCGAGGTAATCGAGTTCAGCGTATTGAAGAGGAAGTGCGGGTTGATCTGGCGCTGCAGCGCGTCGAGGCGAGCCTCGAGCAGCAGCCTTCCCTGCTCCTCGAGCTTTCTCTCCACGCGGATCGCGTTCCAGATCTTGAGGGGGATTCCGACCACAATCGGAGCTGCGCCGCAGATCAACAGCTGCACCCACCACTCCCTGGAGTTGAGCTCGAAGAAGTATCGCGGAAAGTAGTGCGCGAGCGTACTGGTTCCAAGCTGCATGCCGGCGACCAGCAGCAGAAGCAGGATCTGACGGTCGAGCTGCGGCCGCCGCAGGTTTCGCGTGACCCAGCGATAGATGCTGAGGTCGATCATCGGAGAGAACGACCATACGTCTTCCGGGTCGGCGAAGCGGCCGAAGGCTCCGGAGATTCCGGCAACGGCGAGGTTGACCGGAAGCGCCCAGTACTCGTGATGCAGAACGGCGGGAATGGCAAGTGCCGCTCCGCCAGCCATCGCGGCTAGCGGACCTACGAGGATGCCGAGGAGAATGGTGGTCTCAAAGGAGAGATCCGCAGCCAGAAAGTTCGGGACGGCGGTGCGAACCCAAACTCCGAGCGTCAGCGGCACGCAGATGATGATGACCAGCCACGCGGTCTGCCGCGGGGTGCGGCGCGACATGAGGAGGAGATTTTTGAAGCGATTAGACCGCGCCAGCGAGCTGGAGACCGCCGCAGCAACGCCCAGCTCCACCAGCAATGTGATCAAAATCAGCTTGGGATCGGTCTGGGTCACACCATTACTTTACGCCCGCAGAGCAACTTCGCATCCAATGACCTGCCAGAGCAGTCTAATCTCCATGAAGCACGAAACGTATAATGAGAAGATGCCGTTTGCAAGTGTGACCAAAGTAGCCGATGCCGACTTCCCCACCCGCTGGGGCCACTTCCGTATCCTCGGCTTCGAGGGTGTGATTGAAAACCCTGCTGCCTGCAACGACAATATTCCGGCACCGGCTGTTCGGGTGGAGTCCGCCGTGGCGCTGGTGATGGGCGACATTCATGCCGCTCCCCCGATTGTGCGGATTCATTCGCAGTGCCTTACAGGCGATGTCTTTCACTCGCTGCGCTGCGACTGCCGGCAGCAGTTCGAACTTGCGATGGCTGCGATTACCGATGCCGGTACGGGGATTTTGCTCTATGAGCAGCAGGAGGGGCGCGGGATCGGCCTGATGGCCAAGCTGCGCGCCTATGAGCTTCAGGATCAAGGGCTCGACACGATTGAGGCCAACCTGGAGCTCGGCTACGAGGCGGATTGCCGCCACTTCGAGTTACCGGCGCAGATCCTCAAGCAGATGGGCATCGCTGAGGTTCGCCTGATCACGAATAATCCTGAGAAGGTGGAAGCACTCGAGCTTGCCGGGATCAAGGTGGTAGAGCGCCTCTCCGCCGAAGTGCCGAGCGAGCCGACCAACGAGCGCTACCTCCAGACCAAGCGCGAGAAGATGGGCCACCTGGTTACATAGTCTTCCAGGACCGCTGCGCAAGTACCATCTTCGCAGTGGTGATGGCCTGCCCTACGTGACGTTGCGTGTGCTCCGCGCAGTGGACGAGCAAGCCGCCTACCGTACTTGGCAACATCGCCCTGCCTACTCCACGCGACTCTTCGTAACTTGCCTGCGAGATCATCAGCACACGCTGCGCCGCGTCGTCCAGTCCAGCGCGTACCTCGGCTAACACTACTTCGGAATAAGCGTTGTTTTCCAGCTCGGTGATCAGCGCGTCTCTCTGCGCGCCCGTGAGGGCTCGTCCCTCCGCGTAGGTCAGAAGACGGTCCAGACTTCGCGCGATGTGACGAAGATGAAACGCGACTGGAGGAAGATCGAAGGGACGCGCATTCATCTCCGCATCGCTCAGCCCAGCACACCATCGCTCAATATCTTCAAGCGCAAGATCGAGGGCGTGCAGCACCTGCCGTCGTACGGCGTCAATCTCGGTGCGTGTGCCGCGTAGCCAGGGTTCGACCATTAGTCTCCCTCCATTCGCTATTGTCTCCGTTCGACGCGAAAGTCATAGCAGCCGGCGTTGCCATCCCGAACCATCACGTAGCGGACGAGTGGGTCGCGCATCATCTCCGCAATGGCTGTCTCGTGCGATCCGTCCGATACTGTTTTGCGCTGTCGTACCATCTGTTCGGTATCGTAGCCGTCCAGCACTGCGGCGAAGCGCAGTAGTCCGGCTGGATAACCTGCATCTTCCGCGTGTCGCTCGCACACCTCTTCGTGAACGAAGACCGGCCCAGGTTGGGGGATTGGCGCTACGCCGTCGAACGAATTCAGCGTAAACAGTAGCCGTACCTCCTGCCCAATCGCGAAGGGTCGCAGGCAATGCCGACATGGCCCATGCCCGGTTGCCACCTTCGCCGTGACCGGATGTCCGTATCCGGGCGACACTCTCGAGGCTCTCACCTTCTCTACCAGCTCGCTTGCAATGGCAATGACCTTCAATCCGCTCATACTCGCTGCTCCCGTCGTGAACTCAACCGCTGGAGCTATCTTCGGGGATTCACGCTGCGCGCACACTCCGAATTGTTCAGTCAAACTCCGAGTCCTTTCGACTGGCGAAACTCCCTCACTACATCGCGCACGTCTCTGTGTTCGGAGTCCACGGCATAGTTCATGCCGCGTACCTCGTCCGCAGTGACCTTGCCGGCTAGCCGGTCCATCGCCACCTGAATCTTTGGATGCAGCCGCAGCGAGTCGTTACGGAATAAAGGGACTGCTTCATAGGGCGGGAAGTAGTGCTTATCATCTTCGAGGACGACGAACCCCAGCGCTCGGATGGGCCCGTCGGTTGAGTTGCCTGCAACCATGTCCACCTGACTGTTCGACAGGGCTCGATAGAGGAGCCCCAGGTCCATCGTTCGGGGTTCGCCTGCGAACTTCAGTCCGTAGATTGCTTCGAGGCCGCGCAGCCCGTCGGGACGAGATTGAAACTCGTACCCTACGCCTAGTCTCCAGCCCTTCGGATCGGGTGTGGTCTTCACGGCATCGGAGATTGTCTTCACGCCCAAACGCTTCGCGTCGTCGCCACGCACTACCATGGCAAAGGTGTCCTCGAACCCCAGGCCGCGCCCTACCGTGACCTGATATTTGGATGCGTAGAGTGTGCTGACTTCACGAAAGACCGTTGCTTCGTCCCGCTGTCCGATAGGCGGAAGGGGCTGCTTCAGGATCGCCGTCAGCGCAGTTCCTGTGTACTCGACGTAGCCGTCGATGCGCCCGCTGACCAAGGCCTGCTGACAGAGGTAGCTTCCGGCAAGATAGAAACGCCGCGCCACCGGCTCTCCGGTCAGCGCTTCGATCTCCTGCGCCAGCAGCTCGCCCAGGACTACCTGCTCAGTGAAGTTCTTCGCTCCGATGGTGATGCGCGAGGATCTTGGCGGCGCGCAGGCCGTCAATCCAAACAGCGCAGACAGCAGAAGCAACATCAGCCCACGCAAGCAGCCCTGACCCATCACACTCGCCTCACGGCCAGTTTTTTTTCCAGCAGGCCTAATCCGGCATCCGCCACCAGGGCGAGTAGAGCGGCGGGGATGGCTCCGGCTAGGACGAGGCCGTTGTCTACGCTGGCTACTCCACGGAAGATCAGTTCGCCCAGGCCACCTGCGCCGATCGCCGCTGCAATGGTCGCGACACCGACGCAGGTCACGGTCGCGGTCCGCAGACCGGCAAGAATGACGCTCGCCGCGAGCGGCAGCTCCACCTTGATCAGACGCTGCCACGAGGTCATTCCCATGGCATTGGCTACATCCACCAGAGCGGGGTCCACGCTTCCGATTCCGGCGTAGGTGTTCCGCAGAATCGGGAGCAGAGCATAGCCAGTGAGTGCAAGGATGGCGAGCCGCGCAGCGTTTTCACCGAGCCACGGTACAGGGAGCAGAAGACCAAACAGTGCGAGGCTGGGTATGGTTTGAAGCACGTTTGCGATGCCGATCACGGGCCTGGCTAACGCCTGCCTTCGCGTGAGCAGAATGCCCAGAGGCAGCCCGATTGCAGCAGCTAGAAGCATCGCGGACAGCGTCAGCCACAGGTGTTCAAAGGTTAGACGGCCGATGTCGTAGCCGTTCTGACGCAGGAAGCTCATCATACTGGCACCGCGCGGTGTACAGCATGAACATAATCCCTTACTTGAGGGTTTTCCGACCGCGCGACTTCCTGCGCGGGCAAGTCGGCCACGACAACTCCGACTGCAAGGAACACAACCCTCTTGGCAAGGTAAAGCGCCTCGTCGAGGTCGTGAGTGACCAGCAGCACCGTCTTTCCGACCTTCTTCAAGAGGTCTCGCAGCATGGTTTGCATCTCGGCACGGGTGAGAGGATCGAGCGCGCCGAACGGCTCGTCCATCAGCAGAACCGCGGGGTCGGTTGCGAGGGCGCGTGCCAACCCAACCCGCTGGCGCTGGCCGCCGGAGAGCTGCCACGGATAGCGGGCGCGATACTCCTCATACTCAAGGCCCACCAGCGGCAAGACCTCGCGCACTCGCGCCTCTATCTCCTGTTTGCTATGGCCGGCCAGTTCGAGCGCCATGCCGGCGTTGCGCTCGATGGTCATATGGGGAAAGAGCCCTGTCTCCTGGATGACATACCCGATGCTGCGCCGCAGCGCCACAAGGTCGGCCTCGTGGGCAGGCTTGCCCGCGACCGAGACCTTGCCCTCGCTCGGCATGACCAGGCCATTCACCATGCGCAGCAGCGTGGTTTTGCCGGATCCGCTTCGCCCCAGAAGAGCCGTCGTGGTTCCGGCCTCAAGTTGCAAAGAGACATCGCGCAATAAGACACGCCCACCTGCCACCGTGTAGCTCACCTTCGCGAACTCAACGCCAACCGTGGGCATGTCTTTTACTCTAACTTGTCGTGGTGGGATGCCGGGTTACTCTGCGGTCTCCGGAACAGCCTCTGATACGGGCTCGCCTGCTGCGCCGGGCTGACCTTTCACGCGAACGACCGTGATCTTTTCGAAGCCTTCCTTGAAGGTGGGCGGCTTCAGACGCTCGGCCATCTTCTGCATCACCTCATCGGTCACCTGACGGTCGCGCTTGGAGTTTCGCTCCATGCATACAGCCAGCGGTACATCGAAGAAGACCGCCTGAACCTCGTAGCCGAAGCTCTTGGCCATCTTGATCCACTGCTTGCGCTCGTGCGGAGAGAGATTGGTCGCATCGACGTAGTTCCACGGCATCTTGGCGATCAACCGCGCTCGCAACAGGCTGCGCAGAGTGGAAAAGACAAGGCCCTGGTAACGCTGTTCGGTGATGTCGTCGAAGAGCAGCGTCCGGAGAAGGTCGCTCGACAGCGGAGTCACGCCCCGGCGCTTGTACCAGGTCGTCTTACCCGAGCCGGGCAGCCCGATCGCGAGAACCACATACCCTTTTGGCGACTTGAGCGCTGTCAGCTCGGCTGGAGGTGTTGCCAGTGACTCCGGCTGGGTCTCCATGACCATCTTCGGCTCTGCCGGCGCGGCGTGCTCGGCCACTGGTGCGGGCGCATCGAGATGTGCGGCGGCGACCGGTTCTGCAACTGGGGTTGGCGGGGCGGAAACCGGGACGGTTGTTGGTTCCGCGGCGCGTACGGGCACGGGCTCCGGGTAGCTTGGCCTCAAGGGAGCTTGCTGGTTCGAGGGCAGCTCCTGCCCACTTTTCCCCGTGGACTCCGAATCATTCGGTCCACGTCTAGGGCGTCGTCTCATCTTTTCGCTTATCCATTCGCGCAAATCGCGCATACGACGCTTGTAACACAGCGCGGAAGGCTCCCGCAAATCCCCTGCACCTCCAGCGCCACCCCGTTTTCGATTCTGTGTCGTTGAACCTCGACACGCTCATCCTGTCTTTTCCCATCGTCTTACCTCCTCATTCACGCCCCTGCAATAGGAAGTTTGCACCGCCATCGCGCCAGTGATAGCATCCCGCTCTGATGGCGTGCAGAGCCGTACGTCGCGATCTACAATGGTTGAACGGATAAATCACGCAGCACAGGACAGGAGCAACCGAAAATCATGGCAGCTGTAAAGGTAGGCATCAACGGCTTCGGCCGCATTGGACGCAACGTCTTCCGCACCGCGATAGGCAATCCCGACATCGAATTCGTCGCTGTCAACGACCTCACCACCCCCGCCACGCTGGCCCACCTCCTCAAGTACGACTCCATCCTCGGCAACCTGAAGCAGGAGATCACCCACGGAGCCGACTTCATCGCGGTCGACGGCAAGAAGATCAAGGTCTTCGCCGAGCGCGATCCTGCGAAGCTCGACTGGGCCTCGGTGGGAGCGCAGATTGTGGTTGAGTCCACCGGATTCTTCACCGACGCGGAGAAGGCCAAGGCGCACCTTGGCAGCACGGTCAAGAAGGTCATCATCTCTGCCCCTGCGACGAACGAGGATATTACCCTCGTCCTGGGCGTGAATGACGTGAAGTATGACGCCGCGAAGCACAACGTGATCTCGAATGCGAGCTGCACCACGAACTGCCTCGCGCCCGTCGTCAAAGTGCTCAACGATACCTTCGGCATCGCATCCGGCATCATGACCACGATCCACAGCTACACCAACGATCAGGTGATTCTCGATACTCCGCACAAGGATCTCCGCCGCGCCCGCGCTGCTGCACTCTCGATGATTCCGTCGAGCACCGGAGCTGCCAAAGCGCTGAAGCTCGTTGTTCCTGCGATGGATGGGAAGCTTGACGGCTTTGCGATTCGCGTCCCGACCCCGAACGTCTCGGTCGTCGACCTCACCTTTGTCTCCGAGAAGCCGATCACCGACAAGTCGATCAACGAAGCGCTCAAGAAGGCTGCTGATGGCGAATTGAAAGGTATTCTGGGCTTCACCGAGGAAGAGCTCGTCTCGTCCGACTTCAAGGGCAACCCACTCAGCAGCATCGTCGACAGCAAGTTGACCAAGGTCGTCGGCCAGAATACCGGCAAGGTGATCAGCTGGTACGACAACGAATGGGGCTACTCCAGCCGGGTGAAGGATCTCATCCTGTTCCTCGTCAAAAAGGGCCTGTAGACCGCACAAAAGATTGCCCAGGCAGAGGTCGATTCGCGACCATGCCTGGGCATTTCTGCATCCTGCCGGACTGATGGTGAATCTACAGGACAGGCAGCGAGTCCACCTGCCCGGATCGAGCACGCTATGAGTCGCTTCCAGCAACTGGCCTTTACCCCACTCGTCAAAAAGCATCAGGAAGAACACGGCAGCCGGCGCCAGTATGAGCGAATGGCGGAGCTCTCTCCTGCAGGAAGTACCCTGGGGCGAGACGAGCAGGCCTTCATCGCCCTGCGCGACAGCTTCTACATGGCCTCGGTCAGTGAGACCGGATGGCCCTACGTGCAGCATCGCGGCGGTCCCAAGGGCTTCGTTCGGGTGATCGATCCGGGAGTGCTTGGATTCGCCGACCTGCGCGGCAACAAGCAGTACATCAGCCTCGGCAACTTCGACCATGACGATCGGGTCGCCCTGTTCTTCATGGACTATCCCAATCAGACTCGTCTGAAGATCCTCGGCCGCGTGAAGGTGCACGAGCAGGACTCCCAGGCAACGGATCTCATCGAATCTTTTCGTTCCGCCGACAGGTCGTCCGTCGTCGAGCGAGTCATTCTGATCCGAGTCGAAGGTTTCGACTGGAACTGCCCTCAGCACATCACTCCCCGGTACACGGTCGAGGAGTTCGAGGAGGCTTTGGCTCCGCTCCGCGAGCGGCTTGCAACGCTGGAGACCGAGAATGCAGCCCTGCGCAAAAAATCTTCGCTGCCAGCCGGCAAACCACGCACTTGATCTACGAATCCTCTCGGCTCGTGCCATTCGCGTGAAACCTTTCAGAGTGCTGCGATATCTTTAGTAAAATTAGAGTGGGAGCGTCGCTTGAACAAGACCGTTCGCAAAATCATAGATCTGACCGAGCAGCAGGCGGAGACCTACCGCTATTGGCGCAGCCGCCCATCGGCAGAGCGGTTCGAAGCAACCTACCAGCACAGCGTCGCCGTGTATCGGCAGAAAGGAGTCGTGTCCCATGGAGAAAGATCAACGAGATCTTTTGCGCGTATTCAACGAACGAAGAGTTAGATACCTGATCGTCGGTGGCTATGCGGTCTCCTACTTCACCGAGCCGCGCGTGACCAAAGATCTGGATATCTTCATCGACACAAGTGATGCGAACGTTTCAAACGTCTTCACTGCACTTGCAGACTTCGGTGCTCCGCTGACAGGACTGACTCCCCGCGATTTTCAGGATCCAGCCTGGGGCTACCAGATTGGCCAGCCTCCGAGCCGAATCGACATCCTTCAAGAGTTGGATGGAATCAACTTTGAAGCTGCCTGGAACTCCAGCGAAGATGGAATCATTGATGACGATATCCCCGTGCGATATCTCTCGGTGGAACACCTGATAAAGAACAAACTGGCCATAGGCAGACTTCGGGATCTGGCAGATGTAGAGGCCTTGCGGGACTCGGAAGCTGCAAATGCAAAATCGCCAAAGAAAGACTGACATGACCCGCACGAACGTTCCCGGCACGTCTCCCTTCGAGCCCATTATTGGCTTCTCCCGCGCCGTCCGCATCGGCAACAGCGTCCATGTGTCAGGCACAGGGCCTGTCGGCGCGGATACCGCAGGCGTTGCCGAGCAGACTCGCCAGTGCCTCGCGCTGATCGCCGTTGCGTTGAAGAATGCCGGGAGTTCTGTCGATCACGTCTACCGTACGCGGATGTACCTTACCCATGCCGAGGACTGGGAGGCCGCTGGCCGAGCGCATGGTGAGGTCTTCGGACTTATCCGTCCCGCAGCCACCATGGTTGTCGTTGCCGCGCTGCTTAATCCAGACTGGCGCATCGAGATCGAAGCTGACGCCTCTATCCCGGAGTAGCCAGCCTCGATCCTTCTCCGTGCTCTAAAATTCCCTATGCCAAGCGACCCCAGCCGCTCCGTCCCGAAGGCCATCCTGATCGGTGCGATCGTAGCCGCGTTGCTCGACATGATTGATCCCATCCTCTTCTACGGCTTGCGCGGTGTTGCTCCCGTAAAGATTCCACAGTCCATCGCGAGCGGCATCCTGGGCCGTACTGCCTACTCCGACGGAATCCGAAGCGTTCTTCTAGGGCTTGCAACCCACCTCTTCTTGGCACTTTTCTGGGCAACGCTCTTCGTCCTCGCAGCTCGCGTTTTGCCATTTCTTAAGCGCTACGCCATCGCAGCCGGTCTGCTCTACGGAGGTTTTGTCTATGCCGTGATGTATGGCCTGGTGCTCCCACACACGAACCTTTACCCAAGGAGTCATCCGACCGGTGCGGTTCTACTGAACGGCATTGCGGCGATGGTCTTCCTGGTCGGGCTGCCCATATCTTTGGCGAACCGACGCTTCGCACCGTCATCTCGGGTATCCTCTAACTGACATGGCCAAGCTATCGATCCGCGACCTCGACCTCACCGACAAGCGCGTCCTCATTCGCGTTGACTTCAACGTCCCGCTCAAGGACGGCATCATCACTGACGACACCCGCATCCGGGAGACGCTGCCCACCATCGAGTATGCGCTGCGTCATAAAGCAAAGGTCATCCTGTGCTCGCACCTCGGCCGCCCCAAGGGTAAGCCGGTTGCCTCGATGAGCCTGCGCCCGCTCGTCGACCATCTCCGCACCATGCTCGATCACATCCTCGGCGACGACGAAAACGTAGCGTTCTCACCCGACTGTATCGGCGACATCGCCAGCGAGATGGCGGCCAACCTCGAATCGGGCCAGCCGCTCCTGCTGGAGAACCTCCGCTTCCACGCTGAGGAGGAGGCGAACGACCCTGCCTTCGCGAAGAAACTCGCCTCGCTCTGCGACGTCTACGTCAACGATGCGTTTGGCAGCGCACATCGCACCCACGCCTCTACCGAAGGCGTGACGCACTTCGTCAAACAATCTGCCGCTGGGCTGCTCATGGAAAAAGAGCTGAACTACATGGGCAAGGCGCTGACGGAGCCGGATAAGCCCTTCGTCGCAATCATCGGCGGAGCCAAGGTCTCGGACAAGATCCAGGTGATCGACAACCTGCTGGAGAAGGCCGACGCCATCATCATCGGCGGAGGCATGGCCTACACCTTCCTCAACGCGCAGGGACAAAGCACGGGCAAATCGCTGGTCGAGACTGACAAGATCGACGTGGCGAAGGCAGCGCTCGAAAAAGCAAAGGCCAAAGGCGTACGCTTTCTCCTGCCCGTCGATCACATCCTCGCCGACAAGTTCGCCCCGAACGCCCAGACCCAGGTCTTCTCTGGCGAAGGCCCCTTCCCTGCCGATCTGATGGCCCTGGATATCGGCCCGAAGTCCATCGCACTGTTTGAAGAGGAGATCGGCGAGGCTCGCACCATCATCTGGAACGGACCGATGGGGGTCTTCGAGATGCCTGCCTTCGCGCGAGGCACCAACGAGATCGCCGCAGCCGTAGCTCGTAACCACGACGCCACAACCATCGTAGGCGGCGGAGATTCAGTCGCCGCGATCCAGCAGTCCGGCTTCGCCGACAGGATCACGCACATCTCCACCGGTGGGGGAGCAAGCCTTGAGTTTCTCGAAGGCAAAACGCTGCCCGGAGTCGCCGCGCTTTCAGAGAAGTAGGAAGCTGCGCACGCTTCCTACTCGCTTCTCGACGATGAGATTGTTCTAGCAATCTGCCCTTCCCTCAAACCCATCAAAATGGAATACTGATCCGCACATGCGCAAGCCACTGATCGCCGCCAACTGGAAGATGTACAAGACGCCTAAAGAGTCATTAGCTTTCCTCAGCGAGTTTCTGCCCGAGGTCAAAGATCACACCGCCAGCGAGATCGCGATCTTTCCCACGATGTCCTCGCTTGGCTACGTTATCGAGGCGACGAAGGGGACAAATGTCACCGCGGGCGCCCAGACCATGCACTGGCTGAATGAAGGCCCCTATACGGGCCAGACCTCTCCCACCATGCTCGAAAGCATCGGTTGCACCCGTGTTTTGCTCGGCCACTCCGAGCGCCGCATCTATGCCCACGAGACCGACGATATGGTGAACCTGAAGCTGAAGGCCGCGCTTGAGCATGACCTGGTTCCCGTGGTGTGCGTGGGCGAGACGCAGGAGAAGCGTGAGTCCGGCCTGACCGAAGCAGTCCTGCGCTGGCAGATCGCCTGCGCCCTCAATGGCATCGCCGGAAGCCTGTGCAGCCAGATGGTGATCGCCTATGAGCCTGTATGGGCCATCGGCACCGGCAGCGTTGCCACGCCGGAACAGGCGAACGACGCCCATGCCATCATCCGCCGCGAAGTTGCTGTCCATCTCGGAGAGGCCTGCGCCAGCCGCATGCGCATCCTCTACGGCGGATCGGTCAAGCCCGACAACGTCGCCAGCCTGATGACTCAACCCGAGATCGACGGCGCACTCGTCGGAGGAGCGAGCCTGAAGGCCAAGTCTTTTGCTGAGATCGTTCAAAACGCTTCGGCCTAGCGGGGCACAGAGATAGAGCTGATGGCCTACCGAACGACCCCGGCCTGGTCCATCGGCCAGTACACAAAGGCCGCCTTGCCATAGATCAGATCCCGATCGACTGGCCCAAAGTCGCGGCTGTCGCTTGAGATCGACCTATGATCTCCCATCACGAAAAACTCGTGGGCAGGGACGATCATCTCCGGCTGCGATCTCTCATCCGAGAAGCGCTTCGGAACGTAGCTCTCCGTGATACGGGCACCGTTCACGATCACCTGGCCATGGTCGATTCGCAGCATGTCTCCAGGCAACGCGATCACACGCTTGATGTAACTCTTCTCATGGTCATGCGGATAGAGAAAGACGACCACGTCTCCCCGGTGAATCTCTCCGACCCTGTAGGCGATCTTGTTGATAAACAGCCTGTCCTGATCCTCCAGCATGGGCAGCATGCTGGTGCCCTCCACGCGCACTGGTTGATACAGAAAGATAATGATGAACGCGGACACCACAACCGAAATCACCAGGTCGCGCAGCCAGGAGTGCATTGCTGCCTTATGCGGTTCCGATGAATCCGTTCCTTGCTGCTCCGGGGACTTTGGTCCGACCTTTTCTTCTGTATTCACGCGATCTTCCAAACTCTCCATGTTGTTAGACGTACCAATTTTAGAGTTGCCATCGACACCCCCCTGCAGCTCTTCGGGTCGTACCAGTACCGGGCGCGGGGTAACCAATTCAGCGGATCTGCATCCTAATGTCTATGGCCTACGAATGCTCCCGTTTCAGGCCTTGTGAAACTCCTGAAAAGTAATTCTCTTGACTCCGAATTTTCCGTTATCACAGGTCGGATAAGTTCACCACTCCAATGATCCCGTGGCGTAGACCCGACTCTCTATGATAACTCTCAGGGTGGAAAGCTTTCTTGCCGCATTCAAGAAGGTTAGGACTAGAATCACCCCAGCAGAACAGTAGGATACCTATGGCAACCCTTACCATGCTCGAGCAGGCCCCGACCCCAAAACCCGCAAACCGTGGCGCAGCAAATTATAACGATCTCACGACAGAGACCGCCAACGCCGCGTCGGAGGGACTGGATACAAAGTCCGCCCTCGAGATCGCCCGCATCATCAACCATGAAGACGCGAAGATCGCAGCCGCAGTCAAAAAAGCGCTGCCTGAGATCGCCATCGTGATCGACACCGTAGCTCGTTCTC
The DNA here is from genome assembly GCF_009766095.1 of Granulicella sp. S190. GTDB lineage: Bacteria > Acidobacteriota > Terriglobia > Terriglobales > Acidobacteriaceae > Edaphobacter. The sequence continues at coordinate 118,600 of NZ_LMUD01000008.1, read as the reverse complement.
TACGCGATGGAGGCCGGCTCATCTATGTCGGCGCCGGTTCCAGCGGTCGCATCGCCTCGCTCGATGCCTCGGAGTGCCCACCAACCTACTCCACCTCTCCTTCGCAAGTCCAGTACATTATGGCCGGCGGTCCGAAGGCTCTTGCCTCCGCGTCCGACGTCAACGAAGATTCTCCGGAGATCGGTCAGCGCGATATCGCCCGCCGCCGCCCCACACGCAAAGACATCGTCATCGGCGTCTCTGCCAGCGGGCGCACCCCGTACGTGGTCGGCGCAGTGGAGTACGCGCGAGCCCGCGGAGCCAAGACCGCCGCGATCACCTGCAATCTCAACACGCCTCTCTCCGACGCTGCCGATACGACCGTCATCACTGAGGTCGGAGCTGAGGTCCTCTCCGGCTCCACGCGCATGAAGTCCGCGTCCGCGCAGAAGATGGTGCTCAACATGATCACCACTGGTGCAATGACACGTCTCGGCTACGTCTACGACAATCTCATGGTCAACGTGCACATGAAGAACGCGAAGCTTGTTGAGCGTGGCATCCGCGTCCTCATGAAGGTCTGCGATATCGATCGCGAGACGGCGATCCGCACCATCAAGTCCGCAGGCAAATCGATTCCCATTGCTGTGGTGATGCTCAAAGCTAACGTCGATAAGATGGAGGCCGTGCGGCGGCTTACCAAATCAGATGGCAACGTTCGCCTCGCTATCGACGACTCCCGCCTCGAACTATAATCGTCCGCCTCTGACTCTAATCGTAAGGAAGCGCAGAAGTCTGCGCTTCCTTACGATCCCCCTGTAATCATCTTCTACTGGGCCATGGAGTGACCGAGAGAGCAGGAAGATCCTGCTCCGAGGTGATCTTCCACCTTCCATCGATGCGCTTCAACGTGAGACGCGAAGGCACAAACGACTCCTGAATCTCCGCCTGTTCGGGTTCATCGATGAAGTGCTTCACGAGTTTTACCTCCGCCTGGGTGGATGTCTTCCGCTCGATGACGATATCTTCCATCTTCACGGTCCACAACCCTTTCCGCATGCGGTTCGTCGCCTCGCGATCGCGAAGAACCGCTCCCTTGCCGACCTTACGTTGGTTCAGATACCTATCCAGCGTATCCGCATAAAAGGCAGCCTGTGCATTTGCATCTCTTGTGCGCATAGCAGCGGCCCAACTCTGCAGCCACTGCTTAAGCTCCGGACCGCTCGTCACAGGCTCAACCTCCGAGCCCTGCGAAGCGGTTGTTTTGGCTGGCGACGCAGCTTCCATCTTTTCTGCATCTACAGCAGGCGCCGCATCCGCAGCAGGCACCGTATTCGCATCAGGAACTGCATTCGCGGTTGCGCCTGTGGACTGCGTAGCCACAGGAGACGCGGGCGCACTGGTACCGCGATAGGACAGATAGTAGAAGTAGGCTCCCACGACCGAAGACAAGAGGACAGCCAGCGCAATCAGCCACAGAGCAATTTGCTTCGACTCTGACTTCCTCTCTTCAGGCATCTCTCGACGCTGGGCTATTGGGATTCTCGCCACCCACGTGGGTTCTTCCGCAAGCGGTGCCACCGCGACCGGCTCCGGCTGCGCTACCTGATGAACCGCAACTGGCTGTGGAGGCTCGATCGCCTCTTCAAGCTCAAGTGTGTTCTCAGGCGAACTCTTTGCTGCCGGCTCTTCTTTGACCTCTGACGCGGGATGAGGCGCGGCCGAGACGCTGTCTTCTGGCTCTTCGTTCTGAGGAGATTCGACGCACTGCCTGGGTTCAGCCACAAGCTCCGTCTCGGAGAGTAATGCTGCTGCAGCCCATACGGAATGTGGCTCGGTATCCAGGGCCTCCATCCACGTCTCCGGAGATATCGAGGGGGCAACTTCATCCTCGCCGACCATGGACCTATGCGTTTCTTCTTCATGAGCGTCGGAAGGGTTTTCCGCAACGGAGGTGGCAGTCGAGGTCGCCGCCGACCTTCTGGCCGCCGAGTACGCCGTGACGCGCAGGGTATCCAGATGAATCTGCGCCTTCATCTGCTCGAAGAGATCTTCCAGCTTCGATTTCATCACATCCTGCTGGGGCGTCTCGCCCAGCAGCGCAGAGGCTTGAAAGTTGACCTCGCCCTGAATCACGGTCTGGTCGTCCTCCGCATTCACGCAGAACACCGTCATGTCGTGTTTATTCTTCGATCGCGGGGAGGGTCCCAGGCCGCGCAGCGTAATGCGGTCCCCGTACCGCTCCACATCGTTGGAGAGCTCACGCGAACACATCTCCAGCGCACGCAACACCATCTCCGGATCCGGAGTCTGCACAGTTTCACGGATCTCAAATCTCATAGCGCCTCTTCCTGTCTTCCTAATGGATGGCAGAAACCCGGTCCGGGGAAGCCGACAACAAATGAGCGTGAACAATAAATCGTTCCGGCGCTGCGCCCACATAGTCGAAAGGAAAACAGGTAATAAGTGTCAGTTCTGGCCTGGAGGCGATATCCAGAACCTGCACCTTGTCCGGGCTCACAACCTCGGTTGAGTCCACGATGTAATGATAGGTGCCGGTCTTATCGATCAGCCGAACCTCCATCTTCACGGCGATCCTGCGCAACGGCCGGAAGTACGAATCGCGATGTCCGGCCAGCCCAACCGTGCCAAGGCCCCCGGGTACCGCAGTCCCGGGAATGTGCCCCACTCCTTTGTGCAGGCTGTTTCCATCATAGTCGGCGGTGATAGGCGCAGACAAGGCCAGCGCAGGAATCTCAATCCTGCCAATCACATCGTCATCAGTCTGCACCCCCGCAGAGAGATTTGTCGTCGGAGGGTTTTGGCTGATGCGATCCGCTATTCTCTGGCTCCCCTTTGCCTGGACACCGAGCACAACGCAGTATCCAGCGCAAAGGAGACAACACGTCCAAAGAAGACGTTCAGCATATGCGGGCGGCCGCATCTCTATTCCCGCAGCGGGGATCTTTGACTAAGAGCGGACGTGCGGCTCTGGGAGGCGATCAACCGTAGCAGCGCCGCACCGATCAAAGAGCAGAAGCCCACAAACCACACCAACGGAACCAGGCTGGCGGTATGGGGCAACGCTTTGATAACCGGCTTCTGGACACTGGCTACCTGCGTGTAGCGCTCTGCCTTGATACCTGGCTTCGCTGCCTGGTCGCTGGGGCCTACCTGCTGAAGCGATAGAAGCCAGAGTGTCAACAACTGCATATCGCCCTGCGACAGAGTGTTATCCGACACCTTTCCCTCGGACTCTGGATCGACTGCAGGAACCTTCGCCGGATTCGAGCTTGCAATCGCGACGGCTTCGGCCTTCGGGTAGACGAACTCTACAACCGATGCACTGCCCGGAAAGTACCACCCTTTCAGGTACTGCGACCCATCGGTCGAGTTGGCCCACTTTACCGGGCCGCTCATGGCGGGCTTCTCAATCTGAGTATTAGGAATACCGATAAACGTAGAGTGCAGATCGCCCTTCACAGAATCGATCTTCAAAATGACCCGGTCGGAGAGATGATTTACAACATGAATTGTGTAAGAACCCGGTTCCAGCGTGGCGCCAGGGATGTGCGAAGCGTTGGAGACTGTGAAATCAGTCGCAGGATTTGCCGGAGCGGCAGCCCACAGCACGGAGTGGAAGAGACACAGGGTAGCGCAATATACGAGAGCTTTGAGTCGCATGATTTTTCTCCTCGCAGGATCGACTTACGTCCCGTTCATGAAAGGTGTACGCCAAAAGTGAACACTTAGGTTGAGAGAAAAAAGAAGTAACTGAACATTTTTGGTACAGGTAATCGCAAGCACCAAAAGAGGAGAAATGGTAATCAAATCAATAGTTACGCTGGGTCCCAGAGTTGAAAAAGATTTCACAGTCAATCATCTGAGAGCAAATCAGTCCCGCGATGCGGTTCGCCAGATAGCGACTTCTCAGTTGCGATCGGAACAGTGAAATCTACGACAAATTCAGAGGTCGAGGGGCATATCCTCCGATAACTCTCCCACGAACCACCACCGTTACTCATTTCCACCCCAAATCTCCGTAAACTGGCGAGATGGATAAGTTCGTAGTTCGCGGCGGAAATCCCCTTCTCGGCACCATCAAAGTCTCCGGAGCAAAAAACTCCGCCCTTCCTTGCATGGCCGCCGCCATCCTGACGGAGGATGAGGTCATCCTCGAAAACATCCCCCAGGTCCAGGACATCGAGACCGAGCGCAAGCTCCTGACCAGCATGGGCGCTGAGGTCGAACTCGGCTACGGCCGCGCCCAGCACCGCACTCACATCAAATGCGCTATCCTCTCCGATCCCGTCGCGAAGTACGAGATCGTCAAAACCATGCGCGCCAGCTCTCTGGTGCTCGGACCGCTCATCGCGCGCACCGGCATCGCGCGCGTTGCCATGCCGGGAGGCTGCGCTATCGGCGGCCGCCCCATCGACCTTCACATCAACGGACTCGAAGCTATGGGCGCGACCATCACCCAGGACCACGGCTACCTAGAGGCCCGCGCCGATCGCCTGAAGGGCGCTCACATCGTCTTCGATAAGATCACCGTCACCGGCACCGAAGACCTCCTGATGGCCGCTACCCTGGCCGAAGGAGAGTCCGTCTTCGAGAACTGCGCCCGCGAGCCCGAGGTAACCGACCTTGCTGCTCTGCTCGTCGCCATGGGAGCCAAGATCGAAGGCGCAGGCACCAGCACCATCCGCATTCAGGGCGTCTCGAAACTTCACGGCGCACGTCATCGCATCAACCCCGACCGCATCGAGGCTGGAACCTTCCTTATCGCGGGAGCCATCACCGGTGGCGATCTCAACGTTGACTGCTGCGAACCCAAACACCTTGCCGCGCTGATCTCCAAGCTTGAACAGTGCGGCGTCAAGATCGACGTCGGCGCCGATCACGTCCGTGTCCGTTCGGGCGGTGAGTTGAAGGCAGCCGACATCACCACCGAAGAGTATCCGGGCTTCCCCACCGACATGCAGGCGCAGTACATGGCACTCGCGACACAGTCCGAAGGCACCAGCACCGTCATCGAAAACATCTTCGAAAATCGCTTCATGCATGTGCAGGAGCTGATTCGCATGGGTGCGAACATCACCATCTCCGGCCGTGCCGCCACGGTTCGAGGCAAGACTCCTCTGCAATCGGCTGCTGTGATGTGCTCGGATCTTCGCGCCTCCGCCTCGCTCGTGCTTGCCGCTCTCGTCGCGGACGGAGAGACCATCCTCGACCGTGTCTACCATCTCGATCGCGGCTACGAACACTTCGAAGAGAAGCTTCGCGGTGTCGGCGCTCAGATTCGCCGGATGGGAGACGTCTTCGGAAAAAGGTAACCCATAACGTTACAAACTAGTGAGAGGCTTGCGGTAGACAAACGCATCCAACCCAGCTTTGCCATAGAACCTGCGCTTTATGTCTCTCCGCGTATACCCTGAACGCTCGTAGAAACGGATCGCACCCTCGTTCCCGGTAAAGACATGCAACTCCATCCACGATGCACCTGTGGCAGCGGCACGCTCCTCAACCGTCAGCAGGAGTCGCCCCGCCAAACCTGTTCGCCTGTGCTCCTGGGCCACATCCAGTGTCACCACATATCCGCGTCTTCCCGCTGAAACAGGCTCCATGTGGACGATCACGAATCCAGCGATCTCACCCTCTGTCGTCTCTGCAACGCAAACCAGGGCGTCGGAGTCTTCTGCAAAGAGCCGCATCGACTCTCGATCAAACCTGAACTCCTCCGAAAAGCAATCCTGGTCCAATCGATACATCGCATCGAGATCAGCCGGACGATAATCACGCAGGACAATCTCAGGGTTCATTAGATATTCAGGATTCCGCGGCCTGCCTCGGCTTAGTTTCGAAGACGATTCTAGGTGCCGCTCTTCTTGACCCGTTTGCTGGTACGCAGATGCTCCATCGTCCCTTTGGGAAAGGTTGTGGACTCTCGAACGATAAGGTCAGTGCTGATCTCATATTCGCGCTTATGAGCGAGTTTAGGCTCTTCCAGTGGCGCTCGAAGCGCAGCCACACAAGCTTTAGCAATCTCGAAACGGGACATCTGCACCGTCGTAAGCGGCGGGATCGTGACCTCTGCGATATGAATATCGTCGAACCCAATCACCGAGAGATCGTCGGGCACGCGAACGCCAGCTCTGTAAGCCTTGTGCAACACGCCGATCGCCGTCATATCGTTCGAGCACATGACAGCCGTCGGAGTATTACTCAGCGCGAGCAGCTTCTCCATCGCTGCCATTCCACCCTCAAGCGTATGGTTTCCCTCCAGAACCCAGGCGGCATTCTGCGTGATGCCGCACTCTTCCAGGGACAGAGAGAACGCTTTCAAGCGCGACTGTGAAGAGTGAAGATGCTTTGGTCCAGTGATGAAGGCGATATTCCTATGACCCAGCGCCGCCAGATGCTGTACCCCCTGACGGATTCCATGATGGTAATCGACCTTCAACACACTCACTCCGGCGCGGTCAGGCCCTACGTCGATGAAGACGAGAGGAACCTTTCGCTGAGAGAGTTGTTCGAGTAGTGGCTCTTCGATACCGAATGTCATGATCGCCACCCCGTCCACCTTGCGCTCCAGCATTCGCCGGATGCAGTGCGACATGCGCTTGGGATCATGATTCGTCGAGCTGACGAGAATCTCGTAACCGTGCTCGATGGCGATCTCTTCAAAGCCCTGGATCAACTCGGGAAAGAAGGGATTGGTGATCTCCGAGACGATGAGCCCCAAAATCCAGCTTCGCCCCGACACCAGCGATCGAGCCTGCGTATTCGGGAAGTAGTCGAGCTCCTCGATCACATCCCAGACACGCTTTGCCAGTTTGGGATTTACCGTCGGCAGACGATTGATGGTGCGCGAGACCGTGGCAATCGAGACGTTCGCAAGCCGCGCAACCGCGCGGATATCCATTCTCTCCGGCTTGACGGTTTTTTCTTTTTTAGTGCGTGTTGAGGGTGAGGGGTCTGCCATAGTTTAGGGAGTTCGTATCCACAATAGTCTCAGATAAACCGCCGAAACCAATCATATCGTGTGGGCCGAATGCCCCTCGACCCCGCAAAATCACTCGGAGCTAGGCACGAACCGTTGCAGCAATTCGTCGGAGCTCAGGGAGGATCTTCCCCATCGAGGCAGCTTCAGCATTCGACTGACCCATGGCAAAGTAGGCCGTACGGTAGAGCCCATAGAGCTCTTCGTAGACCTCGACCGCCGCAGGCTCCGGCGAATACATCTCGTACGGAAGACACATCTTCCTCTGCGCGTCTTCGATCGTGGCGAACGCACCTGCCGCGAGAAGAGCAAAGATTCCCGATCCGAGGCTGGTCGGGGTTCCCTTAGGCACCAGGACTGGCTTGTTCAGGACATTGGCATACACCTGATTCAGGACAGCATTGTTCTGCGGAATGCCGCCGGCATTGATTACTCGTTCCACCGGAACGCCAAACTCCTCCATCCGTTCGAGGATGATGCGCGTATGAAACGCCGTTCCCTCAATCGCCGCGAACAGTTCGTCCTGCGCAGTATGAACGAGGTTCCAGCCAAAGGTCACTCCACCAAGCTCGGGATTCACCAGCACTGTTCGGTCGCCGTTATCCCAACTGAGGCGCAGCAAACCCGTCTGGCCGGCGCGATACTGATCGAGCCCCACGGCCAGCTCACGAACCTTCACGCCTGCCCTGCGTGCGATCGCCTCGAAGATGTCACCGGTCGCCGAGAGACCAGCCTCAATGCCGGTGTATTGTGGATGCACGCTGCCAGGCACGACCCCGCAGACACCGTGGACTAACTCTGCCTGACCGGCCATCGCAATGATGCAGGTAGAGGTTCCAACCACGTTGACCACATCTCCCGTACGGCATCCCGCGCCAATCGCATCCCAGTGTGCATCGAACGCTCCCACCGGAATAGGAATACCCGCGCGAAGCCCCATCTTCTCTGCCCACTCTTGAGACAAACCGCCAGCGAGGTGATCGGAGGTGAGGTACTCTCCGCCGATCTTTTCGCGAATACCATCCAACAGCGGATCCACCTTCGACAGGAAGGACTGTGACGGAAGACCACCCCACTTCGGATTCCACATCCACTTATGGCCCATGGCGCAGATGCTGCGGCGAACCTTCTTCGGATCGGTGATGCCCGCCAATGTCGCCGCGACCATATCGCAATGCTCAAGCGCACTGGCAAACCGCGCGCGCTTTTCCGGATTGTGGCGCAGCCAGTGCAGCAGCTTCGCGAATCCCCACTCGTGCGAGTAGACGCCACCGCACCATTCGATCGCCTCCAGATTCTCCGCGTGCGCAAGATCAGTAATCTCCTTCGCCTCGGCATGCGCGCGGTGGTCGCACCAGAGGTAGTAGTCATCGAGAGGCTGCATCTGCTCATCGACAGGAACAACGCTGGAGCCAGTTGTAGCCAGAGCCAGAGCCTCTACTCCAGCACCGGAAAATCTCGTCTCTGCAAGTACCTTCCGAGTCGCCACTACCAGAGCTTCCATCTGCTCGGCGTGCGACTGAGTCGCGAAGTCAGGATCTTCGCGTTTGCGCTTCAGAGGGTACTCCGACGACGCCGTGCCAATGGGGCCACGCTGACTATCGACGAGTGTCACCCGCACGCTTAGGGTTCCAAAATCAACTCCAGCAACAACAGCCATCAAGCATCTCCTGGCACTTGTCTTTCTTTGTCCTTCATCGTCTATGGCACGCTTGAAGCGATGATAGTCTGTCGGAGCTCTCATCCGGGCACGATGCTACCGGGAGTACGCGGCCTCATCCCAACGAAGCTGGCGTCGAAAATCGGAGATACGCGTGTCCGCGTCGATGCGGATCAGCTCTACCCCCGCGATCTCGGTGAAGTCTTCCAGATGCTCCATCGTCAGTGCGTGACTGAACCCGGTGTGGTGCGCTCCACCCGCGTAGATCCATGCCGCAGCAGCGACCTTCAGGCTGGGCTGGGGCAGCCATACCGCACGTGCTACCGGAAGTTTCGGCAAAGCCTGTTCTGGAGCTATGACCTCCACCTCATTCACAATCATGCGAAACCGGTCTCCCATATCGACCAGCGACGCAACAATGGCGGGTCCACTCGACGCAGTAAACACAAGGCGCACAGGATCTGACTTGCCGCCGATGGCAAGAGGATGAACCTCGAGCGCCGGCTTATCAACCGCGATCGAAGGGCATAGCTCCAGCATGTGCGAGCCCAGCACCTTCGGCGTGCCGTTAAAGTCGTAGGTGTAGTCCTCCATAAAAGAGGTGCCCCCGGGAAGACCGTGAGCCATCACCTTCATCGTGCGCACCAGTGCAGCGGTCTTCCAATCCCCTTCTCCGCCAAAGCCATATCCATCAGCCATCAAACGCTGCGTGGCAATTCCGGGCAGCTGATCCATGCCGTGAAGGTCCTGAAAATTATCCGTGAACGCTCCGAAGCCGCCTTCTTCCAAAAAGGCACGCAGACCCAGCTCGATCTTTGCGGCGTCGCGAAGCGAGTCGGGCCGGTCATGCTCCCGGCTGATCGAGTAAGCCTCCCGATACTCCCTCACGAGTTTGTCGACTTCAGTGTCCGTAAATTGATTCATCCGCGCAACCAGATCGCCTACGCCATACCCGCTGACGCTGTAACCAAGCTGCGCCTGCGCCGCTATCTTGTCACCATCGGTCACGGCAACCTCACGCATGTTATCGCCAAACCGAACGACCTTCAGATTCTGCGACTCATGCCATCCCGCGGCGGCGCGTGTCCACGCAGCGATCTCCGCGACCGTCTCCGCATCCTTCCAGAATCCGACCACCACCTTGCGCGCAAGGCGCAGCCGCGCCGTCAGATGACCGAACTCACGGTCCCCATGCGCCGCCTGGTTCAGATTCATGAAGTCCATATCGATGGACGACCACGGAAGCTCTCGATTGAACTGCGTATGCAGATGGAGAAACGGCTTGGTCAACAGACTCAAACCTGCAATCCACATCTTCGCAGGAGAAAAAGTATGCATCCACAAGATGAGGCCAATGCAGCTCTCCGTATTGTTCGCCTCGCGACAGAGACGAGTAATCTCATCGGGTGTCGTCATGACCGGTTTGAACACCACGCGGTAAGGTATCGACGTCTCAAGATCCAGCGACTGAGCAACGTTCTGCGCGTTGGCGGCCACCTGACCAAGAGCCTCAGCCCCGTACAGATGCTGACTTCCAGTAACAAACCAAACTTCCAGCGTTTCAATATTCTTCATGATGTTGTCCCTTGGGAATCCTTCGTTGATGGGGGGAAGAGAGAGTTTGTGGCATACAAAGTGCAAGGAAAACGTTTCCCAATCTGTATACCCTATCGATCTCATTTCCTTGCTGTCAATCTCACAGTGGCTGCTCCCGTGCAAACGAGGTTATACTCCGTCGGTAATCGTTTTCGCAAATTTCGAGTGCCGAGGAACAGACCTCCATGACGGGAACCAATTTGAAGACTCTTCTCCCCACGATGGAGAACTTGCGATGGGCAACGTCGCGAATCGCCCTAGTGATTCTCATCACTGCAATATCTCCTCATCCCGGCCACGCACAATCGCCGAAGGCGACACTTAATATCCAACTGGATAAGTCCTTGCATCCGGTAAGCCCGACGCTCTACGGTCTTATGACCGAAGAGATCAACTACTCCTACGACGGCGGCCTCTACGCGGAGATGGTGCGAAACCGAACCTTTCAGGATCACGGCTTCGGAGGCGTGGCGCACTGGGATATGGAGCAAAAAGGAGATTCGATAGCCTCCATGGCGATTGACGACTCCGAAGGGCCAAGCGCTGCGCTGCAGCATAGCCTTGCGATCACGGTAAAAAAAGCCGATGCAGACAATCCCGCAGGCGTAAGAAACGAAGGCTACTGGGGGATGGCTCTACGGCCCGAGACCACCTACAAAGGATCGCTTTACCTGAAGGCGAACTCCTCGGATATGGGGCCGCTGTCCATCGAGCTGATCAACGACAACACCGGCACAGCAGTCGCCTCCGCCACGATTCCAACACTCTCTACCGATTGGAAGCAGTACGAGTTCACCCTAAACACCGCGAAGATAGAGGTCTCCTCTCAAAACCATCTTCTGCTGACGGTCCGTCGTACAGGAAAGATCTGGATCGATCTCGTCTCTCTGTTTCCGCACACCTATAAAAATCGACAAAACGGAAACCGGCCGGACCTGATGCAGATGATGGCGGAGATGCATCCGAAGTTCCTGCGACTTCCCGGAGGAAACTATCTCGAAGGCGATCAGATCGATGAGAGATTCGATTGGAAAAATACCATCGGTCCACTTGTCGATCGGCCCACCCACCGCAGCCCGTGGAACTACCAATCCTCCGATGGAATGGGCCTCCTGGAGTTTCTCGAGTGGACCGAAGACCTCAAGATCCAGACGGTGCTGGCGGTCTATGCCGGATACTCGCTGAAGGGAGATCACATTCATCCCGGTCCAACACTTACGCCTTTTGTCGAGGACGCACTGGATGAGATCGAGTTTGCCACCGGAGACGGTTCGACGAAGTGGGGCGCCCTTCGAGCAAAGCTGGGCCACCCCGAACCCTTCCCCATCCAATACGTCGAGATCGGAAACGAGGACTGGTTCGACCGTTCCGGCAGCTACGAGGCCCGCTATCAGCAGTTCTACAAAGCCATCAAGGCGAGGTACCCACAACTGCAACTCATCGCCACCGCGCCGCTGGAAAAGTTCAAGCCTGATGTTCTCGACGATCACTACTATAAGCGCGCAGACGAGTTCTACGCCGACGTCAAGCACTACGACACCGTAGATAGAAACGGCCCGAAGATCTTCGTAGGAGAATGGGCGACTCGCGAGGGATCACCCACCACCAACATGGGCGCAGCTTTGGGCGATGCCGCATGGATGACCGGGATGGAACGAAACAGCGACCTCATCGTCATGGCATCGTATGCGCCTCTGTTCGTCAACGTGAACCCGGGCGGAATGCAGTGGGAGTCAGACCTGATCGGCTACGACGCACTCACCAGCTATGGAGCACCCAGCTACTACGCGCAGTCCATCTTTGCAAAGTACTTGGGTACCGAGGTGCCGGCCTCTGCTCTCACTGGCGGAGGCGGACGCTTCTTCTACTCCGTCACGAGCAGCCCTGAAAAGGGGAAGGTCTATCTGAAGCTGGTCAATGCATCCTCTGTGTCGCAGACGGTGGACATTGCCATGACCGGAGTCAGCAACGTGGCGAAGACGGCCACGCTGGTGACAATATCCGGCCATAGTCTCGCAGAGACGAACACAATCTCTGTTCCCACTCGCATCGTTCCACTCGTCACCGCAATAAAGAGCGCAGCAGGATTCAGTCACACCATGCCGCCGTACTCGATCCAGGTGTTGGAGCTGGAGGCGAAGTAACTCAGCCCAGGGCTCGCTGCGCTTATGGTCAGCGAGCCCTTCTCCTGCTGTAAAGCGAATGATCCAAGGCGCTACTTCTGCCCGTAGGTCGCTGCGCTGCCATGCTTTCTGAAGTAGTGTCGGTCGAGCAGCGCCTGCGAGACGCAAAGCGTATCCGCCTTGAGCGTAAGCGTGCGGTAAGCCATACGAGCCACTGCCTCAAGCACGACAGCATTGTGCGCTGCATCATGCGCTGTCTTGCCCCACACAAAGGGGGCATGTCCGTTGACCAGGCAAGCTGGCACGGCGAGAGGATCGATCGCTGGAGTCTCTGCGTCGCCGCGAAAACAGGAGACGATAGCAACTCCAGTCTCGTGAACGTATCTCCCGCCAATAGCATCATCGGTCAGCGGAGCAGTTACCGGCACAGGGCCGTAGAAGTAGTCAGCGTGCGTGGTGCCAAGCGCAGGAATGCTCAGGCCGGCCTGCGCAAAACTCGTCGCAAACTCCGAGTGCGTATGCACCACTGCCCCGATCTGCTCAAACTCGCGGTAGAGCAAAGTATGTGTATCGAGATCGGAGGAAGGCCGCAGCGAACCTTCGACTACCTTGCCGTTCAGATCTGTCACCGCCATATGCTCTGGCTTCAACTTGTCATAGTCGACTCCCGACGGCTTGATGACGACCAATCCCTGTTCGCGATCCACTCCGGAGACGTTGCCGAAGGTATACAACACCAGGCCGCGGCGAACCAGCTCCAGGTTCGCTTCCAGAACCTCTTCCCGCAGAGCCTTCAGCAGCATGTCATCTTCCCTCTCTCGGCGTATCGCCGGCTAGCTCGTCTACTTTGGTTCTGTCTCTGGCTCAAGCGACAGGGGGTCGTAGCTCGGTAAACATTTTCCCTGATTTTACATCTCGAAAATCCTTCGCTAGAACTCCTGCTTAAATCTAGTTCTGCAACGGAGCAAAGGTGTACAGCATGCAGAGAGCAGAGTAGTTTCGTTATTCCACAAGACTTGACTTGTCAGTAGAATCCTCACCGTTCCCACTCTTCCTCAACACCGGAGCCGGGCTTGCTGCAAAGCGCAAATTCCTATATCTTTAAAAGGTTGCAACCCACGCAATGTGCGCCCGTAGCTCAGCTGGATAGAGCATTTGGCTACGAACCAAAGGGTCGGAGGTTCGAATCCTTCCGGGCGCACCATATCTCCTAAACAAGCACATCTTCCATTCCCCTGAGCCGTCAGCCTCGGTCCGCTCCGGCAGATCTTGCACGTGACAGAATTTCTTAATCGAATCGCCGCATGCGGCTAATCTCCACCCACAGCAGCACAAAAACCAATCCCAGCAGGACACCCATGGTGTCAGTCGCGATGTCGTAAAGCTCCAGCGGATTATTGAAGAGAATATGCTGCAAGAACTCCACGCAGTAACCGAAGAACGCGACCAGTGAGGCCATGGCAAACCGCGCAGACAAGGATCTCCGGCTGCTGGCAAGCAGAACGGTTGTCGCTGCGAACGCGACCAGGTGGCCCCAGCGATGGAAGTGGCCCTCTGTATGAAGAAGAACCTTATCGTGATTGGGCAGGAAAGACAGAATGGCGAGTATCGCCATTCCGACGAACCCCAGAAAGATCGCTAAGGATCGACGATAGCGTGCGTCCGGCATACTCTAATCGTCTCATTCCCTGTTCCTCGCGTCGATGAAGATCTTCGACAAGTCACCCGTCGACAGGACGAGCCAATCGGCGCTTCTTTCAAGGAGTAAGCCGTCGTGCCCCCATCAGTCGCTGCAGGTTATGCGATGCAACATCACTCTGCGAACCTCGACAAATCCCATTCGCCGATAAAGTTCAATCGCCCGATCATTCGTTGCGCTGACATGAAGCCACGAAATCACTCCCTGCTGTCGATGCATTCGCGCCAGGTGCCAGATGAGGCTCTCCGCATATCCTCTCCCGCGATAGTCGGGATGGGTGCAGATCCCGCTTACCTCCGGATACCCGTCCAGCGTAAGGCGCTCTCCGCCCATCGCGATCAGCTGTCCTCCAGCTCGTATCCCGAAGTACGAACCCATCTCGCACGTCCTGCTGCGAAAGAATCCTGGAAAAGCGATATCCGTCAGCGCGACCATATCCGGCGCCTCTTCATTGGGGAGCGGCACAATCTCAACCTTTGCCTCAGGTACGGCCACCTCCGCCGGAAGAACCATCTGAAGAACCTCCAGCTTCCGTTCAAACACCAGCTCCGGCACCTGCGGAAAGCTCTCTCCCACAATCCATACGGACTCACCCGGCACAAGCAAAGAGTGGAGCTGCACCAGCGCCTCTGCACTCGCAGAAGACACCGCAACAAACGGCGTAACGTCGGCTGGATAGCGGCACGCCTCGCCCGCGCACACAGAAAATCGCCGGTGCTTCGTATGCAGGGCGCTCCACACCGGGTTCGCAAAGAGACTCTCTGGAAGATCTGTCATCCTCGAAAATGATACGTTGCCTGCTTTCGCGCCTCCCTTGAATCCCATGGCAGCCCCCCGCACATAAAAATTCAACGCTGATAATCGTCCGCCCTCAATTGACGACCAAATTAGTCCTCATTACACTAGAGAGTGGACGGGGGGCAGCACTGACCTCGTGCGGATGGGGCTCAAGATCGGTGGTTACCGATCCGTAGAAGCGCCACCGGGAAGAGAAAGACGTTATGCTTCAGGCATTTATCATCACGCTCCGCGAGGGGGTCGAGGCCTCCCTGATCGTCGGCATCGTCTTCGCCTACCTCACGAAGATCGGCCGACCAGAGCTCAAGCGAACGGTCTTCTGGGCGCTCGGCTCGGCTATCGCCGCCAGCGTCGCAGGGGCTGTCGTCATTGCCCGCACCCAGTTCAACACCGACATCTTCGAGGGTTGGGTCATGCTCGCCGCCGCGGCCTTCGTCATCAGCATGATCTGGTTCATGCACAAGACCGCCCGCACCATGAAAGGCTCCATCGAAGAGAAGATCGCCCAGTACACCGGCGCCGCTGGAGTTTCAAAGACCGGCCTCTTCTTCTTCGTCTTTCTCCTCGTCCTCCGCGAAGGCGTCGAGACCGTCCTCATCCTCTCTGCCGTCACGCTCAACTCGACCGAGCTCCTGAGCTTCACCGGCACCCTCCTAGGCATCGCCATCGCAGTCGTCTTCGGAGTCCTCTTCATCCGCGGCAGCGTCAAGATCAACCTGCAGCGCTTCTTCCGTGTCACCACCGTCATCCTCTACTTCGTCGCCTTCCAGCTCATCGTCAGCGGCCTTCACGAACTCAGCGAAAACGGTGTCCTTCCCTCAAGCCCCACCGAGATGCGCCTCATCGGCCCCATCGTCCGCAACGATCTCTTCTTCTTCGTCACCATGCTCGCGCTCGCCGGGCTCATGATGTTGCTCGAGTACAAGCGCCGCATCCCCGCCGCGCTCAGCGCAACCGCCACCCCGGCGGACAAGCGCCGCGCCGAGTGGACCCAGCGCCGCGAGAAGATGTGGATGACCGCCGTCGTCGCCACCAGCTTCGTCTTCATCTTTCTCTCCACGGCAGAGTTCATCTACGCCAAAAGCTCCACCGCGCTCTCTCCCACTGCTGCCGTCACGCTCGTAGGTTCGCAGGTCACCCTCTCCACGGTGGATATCAACGACGACAAGCTCCACCGCTACGGCGTTCATCTGGACGACGGCAAGGGCGGCAACGTCGAGATCCGTTTTCTTCTCTTCAAAAAGCCTGACGGCACCATCGTCTCGGTCGCAGACGCCTGCCAGATCTGCGGGCCGGTGGGCTTCTACATTGGCGACCAGGGCATCACCTGCAAGATGTGCGCCTCGCCCCTCAACGCCGCCTCCATGGGACAGAAGGGCGGCTGCAATCCGATTCCGCTGAAGTCGACCGTCGGTGGAGGACAGTTGGTCATTCAGGCTGCGGATCTCCGCGAGCTGGCGCCGGTCTTCGAACGCTAAAAATGTACTCTTACGCTTACAGATGCGGATGCCCCCTCTTCGCGCAGTTTCATCGCGTTAAGGTGGGCATTCGCGCAAGCGAACTATCTTCCTCTCTCAGCCCCAAAAAACCGGGTGCCCCATCCTTCGCAGTCTCACAGCGAAAGGTGGGATGTGAACCCTTCCCCAGCCGTAGCAACGGGGAGGCCAACTAATGTTCTTTCGCCTGCTCATGGAGAGCTTTCGCAGACAGCGCCGCCGCAAGATGCTCGCCGGCATTGCGATTCTGCTGGGAACCACGGCAGTCACTGCGATGCTCGCGCTCGCCACCACCATCGGCGACCGCATCCACAAAGAGCTGGCCGTCTACGGAGCCAACATCGTCATCTATCCCAAGGCCGACCTCCTCGATGTAAAGGTAGGCGGAGTCGACGTAAAGCCTGCTTCAGGCGGCGCCTACCTGAAGGAGAGCGACCTCGCAAAACTCAAGACCATCTTCTGGGGAAACAACATTACGGGCGTCTCCCCGGAGCTGCCCGTCCAGATGTCTGTAGCTCGGCATGCGGGCGATCCTCTCGTCGCAGCGAGCGCAGTTGGCTACTGGTTCGATCACGACTTCAGCGGCTTAAAGACAGGTGCCCCCGCGCTGCATCCCTGGTGGCGGCTTCAGGGATCGTGGCCCACCGCGCAGAATGATCCCGGACACAGAAATGTCGTCGTCGGCGCGAACCTCGCAAAGAAACTCAGCCTCAATGTAGGCGACAACTTCACCGTGCAGCAGACGCAGACCGCCGGCTCCGCGCAGTCCAGCGCGGTTGTCACAGGCATCGTCACGACAGGAAACGAGACCGACAATGAGATCCTGATGACCCTGCGCGATGCCCAGACCTTTACCGGTGCTAACGACGCCGTACGCCGCGTCGAAGTAAGCGCACGCACCAAACCCGAAGACGCCTTCGCCCGCGTCGATCCCGACTCCCTCCCCCCGAAGCAGCGCGAGATCTGGTACTGCCGCCCTTACGCCAACTCCATCGCCTACCAGATCCGTGAAGCCATCCCCGGCGCACAGGCCGAGCAGGTCCGCCGCGTCGAGCAGAGCGAAGGCAACGTGCTCAAGCGCATCAGCGGCCTCATGTGGTTGATCAGTGCAGCAGCTCTCCTCGCTGCAGGCTTCGCAGTCAGCGCCGCCATGGCCACCGCGATCCTGGAGCGGCGCGGCGAGATCGGACTCATGCGCTCCCTCGGCGCCAGCAAAGGCGCCATCGCTCTGCTCTTCTACGCCGAGGCGGGGCTCCTCGCAGTCCTCGCCGGAACCATGGGTTATCTGCTCGGCTCCGGCCTCGCCGCATGGCTGGGCGCACGCATCTTCGCAGGCGACGGCGGCACCGCAGAGGCCATCCTCATTCCCGTCCTGCTGCCGGTCGTAGTCGCGCTGGCGCTCATCGTCGCCATCGCTGGCAGTACCCCTTCGATACGCACCGCTCTACGCATGGACCCCTCCGCCATCCTGAGAGCAGACGCCTGATGACCAAGCCCGGTCTCTCAGGAAAGTTGAGCCTCTTCGGGATGCTGCGAAGGTCGCTCATCCATCGCAGGGCGCGCAGTATCTCGGCGCTCATCGCGATGACCGTCTCGGCTGGCGTCGCAACTGCCCTCCTCACCCTCTATGCGGACCTCGACGCCAAGCTGCACAAGGAGTTTCGCAGCTTCGGTGCCAATATTGTGATCACCGCTCCCGCCTCCGCTCCTCTGCGTCCCGACGCGCTGGCTCGAGTGCAGGATATCGCTGGAAAAGACGCGCTCGCAGCGCAGTTTGCCTATGCCGTAGCCACTACCGATACAGGAACACCCGTCGTCGTCGCTGGCACAGACTTCGCGGCGGTCAAGCGGCTCGACTCGTGGTGGCAGGTCGATAGCTGGCCCGAACCCTCAACCGCCGATGCCGCTCTGCTTGGCCAAAGGGCAGCGCAGTTTGTCGGAAACGAGAAGGCAGTCGCCCTCAATTTCGCCGGACACCTCATCACACTTCATGGCGTCGGACGCATCAAAACCGGCGGTGAAGAAGACAGCCGCATCTACATGCCCCTCGCAGCGTTCACCGCGTGGACCGGCGTCGGCCCCAGCGTCATCGAGCTGCAGATGCCCGGCGGCGCAGCCACAGTCGAGGCCACGATGGCGCGTCTGCGGCAGACCCTCCCGGAGATGCAGGTCCAGCCCGTTCGCCAACTCGTCGAAGGAGAGTCGAAGATCGTCGACCGCACCCACGCTCTCATGTACGGAGCCGTTCTGCTGATCGCTCTGACCGTCGCAGTCAGCGTACTGGCTACCCTGTCGGCCAGCGTCCTCGAACGACGGCGCGACTTCGCCCTGATGAAGGCTCTCGGCGGATCGCAGATGCAGTTGATGGGAATGTTTCTGCTCGAGGCACTCACGCTCGCGCTGGCCGGTGTAGCTGCTGGCTTCGTCGTGGGATCGGCCGCGGCATGGGCCATCAGCGAAGGCAACTTTCACACAGCGGCCCTGCCGCACCTCTCGGTTCTTCCGCTCGTCTTTCTCCTGAACGTGACCATCGCTGCAATGGCCGCACTCTTCCCTGCCCGCGTGCTGCGCGGTCTGCAGCCCGCAGCGCTCCTCAAGGGAGAGTGACAAGGAGAATGAGAAGATAATGTCTGTGAGCGAAGCGAAAGTAGTCACTGGCCAGCTGGCCAATCTCTCTGGGAACGACCCCTCCGGAAACACGCGCGACGACTGCGCCGTGATCTCCCTGAAGCACGTAACCCGCGAGTACGCCGGTCACGGCAGCGTGGTCCGTGCCCTCGAAGACGCAACCTTCTCCATCGTCGCCGGCGAGTGGGTTGCCATCACAGGCCCCTCCGGCTCCGGCAAAAGCACTCTGGTCAACATGATCGGATGTCTCGACCGCCCCACCTCGGGCGAGCTGAAGATCGACAACATCAACACCGCCGCCATGACGGCCACCGAGCTCGACCGCTTCCGCGCCGACAAGATCGGCTTCATCTTTCAGCAGTTCCATCTGATTCCCTACCTATCAGCGCTTGAAAACGTAATGCTGGCCCAGTACTTTCACTCGATGACCGACGAGACCGAAGCAAAAACTGCGCTCCAGCGGGTCGGACTGGGCGACCGCATCTCGCACCTGCCCAGCGAGCTCTCCGGCGGAGAACAGCAGCGGGTCTGCATCGCACGCGCGTTAATCAACAATCCGCCCATCCTCCTGGCCGATGAGCCCACCGGCAATCTTGACGCAGCCAACCAGAAGATCGTAGCCGAGCTTCTCCAGGACCTGCACCGGAACGGCCACACCATCGTCATGGTCACCCACGACCCCGAGATGGCAGGCCTCGCGCAGAGACGCATCGCGCTAAGCCACGGCAAGGTCTTCTGCCATCCCGTCGGCGGCCCTATGGTCACCCTGCGCAGAGCCACAGACCGCCTTTAAGGCGGATCGCGTCCAGATTCCGGCAGCTCACAAAAATAATCGAAGAATCTTCAGATTTGGTGGCGTATCTTTCGCGCGTCAAAAAGTGACGGTCAGCACACCACGTTAGCCACGCATCCCACCACGTTTACACCAGCAAAAAACCACCACGAAAACATCGTTTTTCGTAAAAAACCCCGCCAAAAACCCCACTCCACCACCGCGAAAAAAAACTACCGCTCACCCCACTTCAGCTTGGACCGAAGAACGCTGAAGAGTCCATTCGGACGATGACGGATCAGGCGAACAGCAGCCTCGGAGCGCTGGCAGTAAACATGATCGTTAAGCCGCAGCTGCACCGCCTCCTGCCCGTCCACCGTGAGATAGATCTCATTCGGCACACCCACCACCTCAACGCTCACCTTCGAATCCCCAGGAACAACAATAGGCCGGATAGTAAGCAGGTGAGGACAGATAGGCGTCACCAGCATTGCGTTCACATTAGGCATAACGATAGGCCCGTTGGCAGCGAGGTTGTAAGCGGTAGAGCCGGTAGGCGTGGAGACAATGATGCCGTCAGCACGAAAAGTAGCCACAGGCTGCTGATCGATTTCAACCGAAAAATCACCCATCCGCGCGATGGTCCCTTTCGCGACCACCACGTCATTAAGCGCGTCCCAGGCCTGGACGAGCTTGCCGTCGCGGATGATCTCGGCCCGCATCATGCTGCGCACCTCGATCTCAGCGCAGTTGTCGCACCATGCCTCCAGCGTGGGGTAAAGCTCAGAGAGAGGGATCTCGGTGAGGAAGCCAAGAGAGCCTAGATTGACGCTGAGGATTGGCGTCGTCGTGCGGGCAAAGGCGCGGGCTGCTGCGAGAAGGGTCCCGTCACCCCCGAGGACAATGACGAGGTTAGGCTTGTGTTTCGGGAGATCGATGCGCGGTATAGGGTCTGCACCCGAGACGTATGCAGCACTATCAGGGTCCAGGAGATAGTGATAGTGGCGGGCTTCGAGCCACGTGATGAGATCGCGGAGAATGCCGGCAAGTTCCGGCTTCTGGGGCTTGGAGATGATGGCAGCCTGGAGCATGGATCTTTAGTGTAACGGGTGGGATGACGTAGGGAGAACCAGGCCTTCCGTACACCTTCCTCGTCGGAACGGCAGCCTTCGCGTATATCGAACAGACTTCGGCTGGATTGATGAAATTCACTTGGTGCAACGTGTATTTCAAGACCCGCATCTTATGGTGACGCTTGATCTTTGAGGTGACATCATGGCAAAACCGGCCCGGTTGGTCCTGATTGCGTTAGGCGCTATTGTAGCGCTGATCGTGCTTGCGGCTGTGTGCGTGCCGCTGTTCCTCAACACTGACAGCTTCAAAGCAAAGATTGAGTCCACCCTCACAAAGTCGCTTGGAAGAACGGTGACGATTGGGAAAGTGGATCTCTCCGTGCTCACCGGCAGCCTGGTGGCGGAGAATACCGTGGTCGCCGATGATCCGCGGTTCAGCACGCAGCCGTTCATTCAGGCGGACACGGTGAAGATCGGAGTGGAGTTGTTTCCTTTGATCCTTAGTAAACAGGTGATCATTCGCGGGTTTTCGATGCAGTCGCCAAAGATACAACTGCTGCGGGCCGCGAATGGGACGTGGAACTACTCGACGATAGGAACAGGCAACCAGCAGGCCGCGCAGAGCGACGAGACGAAGCAGGCGTTTCCGAATCTAACGGTGGGTGAGGTAAAAGTCGAAAACGGAAGCATCACGGTGGGAGCTGGTCCGGGAACCTCTGGTGCCGTGAGCGCAACGAAACGTGTGTATGAGAATGTGAACTTGAAGGTGAAAGATTTTGCATTCACGAAGGCGTTTCCGTTTGAGGCTTCAGCTGGTCTGCCGGCAGGAGGAACGGTGGAGTTGAATGGTTCGGCGGGGCCGTTCAATCAGCAGGATGCTTCTGCGACACCCTTCTCGGGTCATCTTGAGATAAAGCATCTTGATCCGCTCGCAGCAGGGTTTGTGGATGCGTCCGATGGCGTTACCGGCACGATCGACAGCCTGGTGCTGGATGCAGCGTGGAGTGGGACGCAGATGCATGTAACCAAGCTGCTGGTGGACACTCCCAAGCTGACGTTAGTGCAGAGTAACGGGCCGAAACAGCCGAAGCCGAAGGATCCAAATGCAGAGGGGACGTCGATGCTTGATAGCCTCTCTGTAGACGACGCTCAGATAAAGAATGGAACGATTACGCTAGCTACGTCAGGGAAGCAAGGGAGCGCGGTGTACAGCCAGGTGAATGCGCAAGTGACGAATCTCACCCCCAAGAGCACTTCACCGTTCAGCTTGAGCGGACAATTGCCGAATGGCGGAAGTGTGAGCGCGAATGGAACGGCGGGGCCGTTCAACCAGGCAAATAACGCGAGCACTCCGTTGAATGCTGTGGTGAATCTGAAGCATGTGGAGATTGGCACGGCTGGCGTAGTGCCTCCCGATGCGGGGATTAGCGGCGTTGCGGACGTGCAGGCGAAGATCCAGTCGAATGGACAGACGTTAAACGCGCAGGGCGCGGCGACTGTTGCAGGAATCAAACTGGCGAAGGATGGCGTGCCTTCTGCCAAACCCGTGCAGTTGCAGTTCACGCTGGCGCAGAATGAGCAGGCGATGAGCGGCGAGGTTCAGCAGGCTGTGATTACGATCGGCAGCGCTGCGATTAATCTCTCGGGGACGTATCAGTCGAGTGGTCCTTCAACGGCGCTGAATATGAAGGTCGCTGCAAATAGTGTTTCGATTAACGAGTTAGAAGCATTTTTGCCTGCGTTGGGAGTGCATCTACCGCAGGGCTCGCGGCTGCAGGGCGGAACGTTGACGACAGCACTGGCTGTGACTGGAACCACAGCTACCCCTGTGATCAGTGGGCCGGTGAAGATTAATAACACGCAGTTGGCGGGGTTTGATCTTGGTTCGAAGCTGCAGGCGCTTTCGACGTTTACGGGAGGAAAAATTACCTCTGCTACTGGATCGGGGACGACGATTCGATCTTTGAGCATGAATGTGCGGGAGGAGGGCGGCAACATTCGAACGGATAATGTCGCGCTGGATGTAGCTGGAGTAGGGACAGCCACGGGGGCAGGAAGTGTAAGTGCCGGAGGAGCGCTGAACTACAACGTCGTGCTGAAGCTGACGGGACTGTCGGTTGGTGGAGGAACTCAGCAGGCTAGCTCTGGAGGCGGCACATCGGGACTTGTGGGAGCCCTATCGGGATTTATTCCGGGCGGTGGTGCTGGAGGCGGCGCGCTGGGAGGTCTTGCAGGTGGAGTTCTGAAAGCTGGCATTCCTGTAGCTATTGGCGGTACTACGAGCAACCCTACTTTTAGCCCGAATGTGGCGGGGCTTGCGGCTGGCGTAGGAGCCAATGCGGCGAAGGGCCTTCTAGGCGGTCAAGGCCAAACGAAAGGCGCGAAGACTCCGCCGAATCCACTTGGTAATGCGCTGGGCGGACTGTTTGGGAAACACTGACCTTTGTTCAAGCCGAGGCATTGTCGTGTGGCAGTAACTCTAGAGGAAGCGTGCGTGCAGAAGATACTCATGGTTGCCTTCCATACCGAGAATAGGGGAATCGATAAGGTCGATGCTGGTGCCCTGCTGGTCAACGACACAGTCGCGCACGCGCTCGATGGCGGCTTGACGGGCGTCGGGATCGCGGACGATGCCGCCTTTACCGACGTTGACGCGACCTGCTTCAAACTGTGGCTTCACAAGGATGACCGCGGTTCCCTGCCAACTTTGAGAAGGTGTGCTGAGCGCTGCAAGTACAGCGGGAAGAACGAGAGTCGCGGAGATGAACGAGACGTCCATCGCAAGGAAGGCTGGGGTGGTTTGGCCTGGGATAAGGAGTTCGCCTTGAGTGAGGAGTCTAGCGTTGGTTCGCTCGCGGAGGGTGACGCGAGTGTCGTCGCGAAGCTTATGGGCGATCTGGCCATATCCTGTATCGACAGCAAGGACGGTGGAGGCGCCGGATTGGAGCATGCAGTCGGTGAAGCCTCCGGTAGAGGCGCCGATGTCGACACAAGCGAGGCGGCTGAGGTCGATGGCCCAGTGAGAGAGGGCGCGTTCAAGCTTGAGTCCGCCACGACTGACGTATTTCAGATCCGCTCCCAGAAGGCGGATGACCGCATTGGATTGGATAAGGGTACCTGCTTTATCAATACGCTGCTCGTCAACGAGGACGCGACCAGCGAGGATTAAGGCTTGTGCGCGTTCTCGGGAGGCAGCATGACCTTGCTCTACGAGAAGCTTGTCAATACGGTACTTTGGTGACTTTCCGCGCTGAAGTTGTACGGGATTACTCATTCGTTCGGATCTTTCCTATGTATTCTTGTGCACAACTTATGCAGAATTAATCCGCGTGAATGAAATTGCATCTACCTAAGCAGAGGAGTATGAAATCTATGCGGCGACGATTTTTCGGGTAAAGTTACTCTTGCTGGTTCAGAAAAGTAACTCTCTTTAGGTTACATGGGGTTGCCTGAGGCACCCTAAATTGTTAATGTTTTCGGGAATCTGCGATAGTAGTAGGTGCGTTGTATGTACAGAGAAACGGGACTCGTGAATTCACCACCACCCTCAGGGCAGGACGACATCGTCCTACTTGGACTTGTGCAGAGGGGGGACGAGTACGCCATGGCGGCGCTATTTGATCGCTATTCAAAGGTTGTGTACTCGGTGGCCCTACGGGTCCTTCGAGACCCCTCCTCGGCTGAGGACGTCCTCCAGGAAATATTCATGCAGATCTGGCGTAACCCTGATGGTTTTGTAGCGACTCGCGGTAGCCTGGGCGGATGGCTCGCTGTAGTCTCCAGAAATCGATCCATTGACGCGCTTCGCAGGAAGCGGCCGATGGAGTCGGTCGATGACATGGCATTGGCCTCAAACTACAACCTTGCCAATGAAGCCGAACGCAACAGTTTGATGGAGAAGGCACGCGCCGTCATCCACCTGCTGCCGGTAGAACAGCGGAAGACGCTGGAGATGGCGTTTTTCGATGGGTTGACACACTCCGAGATCGCGGAGATGACAGGCGACCCGCTAGGTACTGTCAAGACAAGAATCCGCAGCGCTCTGACTTCGCTGAGAAAGGCGTTCCCAGCATGAGCGAACCGCGGCGTATCACATCCGAAGATCTGGCGTTGTTTGCCATGCAGCTTCTTCCACAGAAAGAGATGGCAGAGATTGCTGCCTATGTGGAGCAGTCACCGGACGCTCTCCGTGAGTTGGCGGAGATTCAAGGAGATCTTGCAATCTATGCCCACACGGTGGAGTTGCAATCGCCCTCAGTACAGTCTCGCGAACGCCTGATGAAGCAGGTAGGACGCGAAAAGAAAGCGATTCCGATCGATCGTACGGCAGACGCAGTCGTTTCCAGTCGAGCCGATTCGACCTCAACCCCTGCTGGGGATGGATTAGGACGCGGCTCGGGTAGCATCTACTCGACCGAAGAAGAGTTGCCGAAGCGGGGAGCTGCGAGCAAGGTATTGCCATGGATCGGCTGGGCGGTTGCTGCCGGTTTGGCTGTCACTACCGGCGACCTCTATAGAGAGCGCGAGATGTTGCGTGGAGCGGTCACCGACCAGGTTAGCAAGATTGACCACCTGACGGCAGATGCAGCAGCAGCGCACCAGATTGTGGATGCAATAACTGATAGTTCAGCGACTCGCGTGACCCTGAACGTGAAGGGAGCGCCACCTGCCGTTCCGCAAGGTAGAGCGACCTACGTAGCGAGCAAAGGGACGTTGATCTTCCTGGCAACCAACTTAGAACCGCTGCAGCCATCCAAAACCTATGAGCTTTGGTTGATTCCGGCAGCTACCGGACAGAATCCGATCCCGGCTGGTACGTTCCGTCCGGACAGCCGCGGAAACGCGAGCGTGATCCTGCCACCGTTGCCAAAAGGTGTCGAAGCAAAGGCGTTTGGTGTGACAGTAGAGGATGAAGGCGGCGCAACGACACCTACCCTGCCGATCATCCTGGTAGGAGCTTCAGCAGGAGAGTAAACCGGGCCCTATATGCAAATAAAGAAGCCATCCTTTCAGGATGGCTTTCTTATTTGAATTTGGAACAATCGCCGATCACGCTATTTTACTTAGGGTTGAGTTACGCGGACTGACACGCCTGCACCCTGTAACGGAGCGGTAGTGTCTACGGCATCTGTATCGGTTCGGATAATGGTCATGAAATTGGTATCCCCTGAGGTGACGTATACCTTGCCGGTGGGAGTGCCGCTGGTGACTGCGATGTAGTTCGGGTGGCCGTTTGCGAACGGTGTTGCTGCATCGACGTTGATGCTGAGAGGAAGGGGAATAGTTGCGATGACGGTGTTGCTGTCCAGGTTGATTACCGAGACCGTGCAAGTAGTGGTACTGGCTGTGACGGCTACACCCGGAGCTGCGCAAGGCAGGCTTATGTCGCCCTTATTAACCACGTATGCACGGCTGTTAGTGGTGTCTTGAAGCACGCCAACCATGATGGGGTTTACTCCAACTGGAATATTGGCTATGACATTGCCGAAGCCGAGAGCGTCGACTGGGTTATTGAGATCGCAGTTTGGATTTCCGACCTGGGTTGTAGCCGAGCAGAGGGGAATGCTGATAACGCTGAGAGACCCTGGAGTCACGCCATCGCCTGAGTTGACGACAACCATCTCATTGCGAAGTGGCGCGAAGTCCGCCCACAGCGGCGACGTCCCGACCTTGATGGGATTCGTGGATCCCGCGGGAACCGTATCCAGCGTATTGGTCTGGGCGTTAATCACCGAGACGGTACCATCTCCTTGATTCAGGATGAAGGCACGTTTGCCGTCGGCAGTCATGACGCCGTAGACAGGGTTGACGCCAACCGGAATGGCCGTGGGATCGAGCGTGTTGCTGGTCGTTTCGATGGTATTGACCCGGCCGGGAGAACCAACTGGGTTGCTTTGACTGATCGCGTAGACGCGAGGGGCGTTGGGGACGCCGACGGTATAAATGGGTTTGAACGTCGGATCGATTCCAAACTGCTGCTGAAGGACCAGCGGAGAACCGGTGAACTGCGAGACAACATTCAAGCCGGGATCTGTGACGTAGGTGTTGATTCCTTCGGGAAAGATCGCGACGGGATTAGCATTTGGGAGAAGTGTGGTCTGGAGAATCTGGCTGGTAAGCAAGCCGGTAAAGATGCTGAAGGTGGTAAGGGTGTGATCGCTGTTGAGCGTGAAGCCAGTACTGGCGGCGGTGGTGGTACTGCCGTTCAGGATGAGGTAGTAAGGATTCACGCCCACGTTAGCCGTAATCAGAACCGTATCTCCGCCGAAGTCCACAAAGGTCAGCAAGCCTGGGGTTGCATTTGCAGCCGTGCCGGTGCTTGAGATCGCTACAGCAAACTTCTGCGGCTGCGCAGCCGGACCAACAGGATTGATAGCGCTGATGACAGGGCGGTAGTTGTTACCGCAACCGCTGATCGCTGCGACAACGACCGCTACCATTGCGAGGCTAAGTGTTGACCGGAGGGTCTGAACTGCAGACCGAACGGGGCGCCGATGCGGCCGCAACTGAGTGGTTCTTTTTACTTCGATACTTGCTAAGTGCAAAACTGCTCCCGCGCTGGTGCTGGTGTTGGCTATGCTCAAGGTTCGATTGTAAATCACGGAGAGGTGAGAGGCTGAATGGAAGGGGAAATACAAGTGGTGGAGGGTTACAGAGGCTCGAAGAAGTCCATCCCGGAGGTGCGAGACCGGTTGCAGTCAAGAGTATTAGTTCTTGTGCTGGTGCCGTTCTTGTTATTTGGTGCGGTTTCGGTCACGATCCGGAGTGCTGCCGCCTCGGCATCTCCTTTTCAGCCACTCGTGTTGCCTGTGCTGTTTAGCTTCGGCCTGGCGGCGCTGGCCTGGCGGACACGCTCGTCGACCCTCGCTGCCGCCGGCACCGGCCTGGCGGCATGCATGATTCTGTCTCAGGCTCCGATGGGCTTGACTGGGCTCGGCGGTACGCCGTTAGCAAGGCCCGCGCTTATGCCTTTGATTGCTTTGTCGTTGCTTGCATTCGGAGCGACACGGTTTGGGCGTACCGCAAAGGAAAGACGTGGACTTGCGGAGCATCGAAGTGGGAGGCAAGCTTCGCAGATCCTCGCGAACATCGGGGTAGCTGCGTTTTGCGCCTGGATGGGCTGGTATGCCGGGTGCATTGCAGCACTAGCGGAGGCCGCGGCGGACACAGTGTCATCGGAGATCGGACAGGCCGTTGGTGGCAAGGCATGGCTTATCACGACATTTCGTCGTGTGCTGCCGGGAAAAGACGGTGGAGTCAGCTTGGCCGGGAGTGTTGCTGGAGTCGCGGCAGTGGGCGTAGTGGTCGGCGCGGGTTCTCTGCATCACGCACTCGGGTCAGATCCGGCCCTAGTGTTTACTGCAGCCTGCGTTGGACTTTTGTTCGATAGTTTCCTGGGGGCAACAGTAGAGGAGCGCGGTTGGCTGGGAAACGACCTGGTCAACTTTAGTTCGACATTGTTGGCGGCGACGTTGCCGTATGTGTGGATTGCGCGGAGCAGATGACTACCTAGACGTCGGACTTACCCTCAAGCCAACTGTGCAGGAAGCTGACGTTTACGTTGAGGCGAAGGGCTGTGTAGCTAATGATCTCGTGTACGTAGCGCATCGTGAGATCGTAGTTGCTGATATGGCCAAGGGCGGGTCGTGGCGAGGTGTATACGTCGAGACCGGCGTCTACGCAGAGCTGGCGAATGCGAAAGAGATGGGTGCCGTCGGAGACGACGACGATGTGGTGGAGATTGTTCTCGCGGGCAATGGCGGCGAGCCGGTGAACCTGCTGCTCAGTATCGATGGAGCGGGTCTCGGCGATGATGTTAGCGAAGGGAATGCCGTTGGCGAGGAGATAGTCGCGACCTACTCCACCCTCGGTGTTGCCGGAGTCCTTGTCGCTGCCGCCGCCGAGGGTGATGACGAGCGGGGCGATCTGTTTGCGGTAGAGCTCGACGGCGTGGTCGAGGCGGGCGTGAAGGACGGGGGATGGGTGGCCGGAGTATTCGGCTGCTCCGAAGACGGCAATGGCGTCGGCGGGCTGTGCGTTGTCCTGACTGGCGATGGTGTCGATCTGCACGTAGACCCAGATGCACCAACCAGTGACGAGGATGAGAAGCAGAGCGAGCAGGCGGCGTAGGAGGCCACCGCTGCTGGTGCTTCGGCTGCGCAGATTGGATTGAGCGATCATGTTTTTCCAGAGAGCGAGCGAAGACCCAAGACTATGCCAGATGGTTCAACTTTTGCATCGAGCTAGTCTACAGGGTCAGACCTGAGATGCTCGACGCAAAAGTTGTAGGCGGGTTTGGGCTGAAGGCAGACCGCTAGTGCTGAAGGGCGAGGGCTATCTCGTGGGTGGGGATGGCACCTTCTCGGAGGATCATCCAGGAGTTCCCGCCACCGGAGAGATCGACGATGGTGGTCGCGGTAGTGCGAGCTGTGGGGCCTCCGTCGACGATGAGGGGAATCTTGTCGCCGAGTTGCTCGCGGACACCGGTGGCATAGGCGCACTCGGGGTGGCCGGCGAGGTTTGCGGAGGTGGCAGTGATGGGCAAGCCCAGGCGTGAGACGACGGCGCGAGGAATTGCTGCTTCAGGGACGCGGAGGGCAAGATTCCCGGTGTTGGCGGTGACACGAAGGGGTAGCTTGGAGCCGGCTTTGACGACGATTGTCAGGGGGCCTGGCCAGAACTTTTCGGCGAGGCGGTCGAAGGCTGAGTCGAGCTGGCGGGCAAGCTCATACGCCTGGGCTACCTCGGCGATGAGCAGCGAGAGCGGTTTGTGGCGAGCGCGGGCCTTAAGGTCGTAGATGCGATCGACGGCCTGTAGATTAACCGGGTCGACGGCGAGTCCGTAGAAGGTGTCCGTGGGCAGAGCGACGACGTTGCCGCTGTTCAAACTGGCAACAACGTAGTCAATGAGTGCTGGTTCGGGCTCGTCGGGATGAATACGAAGTGTTTCGGCCGTCAAATCTTGCTCCTGTGCCGCTGAGTCGGTCCCGCATGGCCCGGACACTGCGCGGGATGCATCAGTCTCGCTCCTTAGCATACCGCCTCTTTGGGTTGAATGACAGCAGGGGCCGGCCGATAGGGGGACGGCGTAAGATTTGGGGAGATGCAGACTTCGGATACAGTGGTTTCGAGTAGGGCAAATGCGCGAGTAAAGCAGCTGCGGGCTGCTTTTCAGGGCCATGCGCGGTTGAGTGGGGGAATGGTTGCGATCGAAGGCGATCACCTGCTGGAAGAGGCGCTGCGCAGCGGGATGGTTTTGAAGAGCGTCTTTGTGAGCGAGCGACGGCCAGTGCCACGCATGGTCCCAAGAGGCGTGGAAATCCTGCATCTCACCGATGAGGTCTTTGCGAGTGTGGTGGAGACGCAGTCGCCCCAGGGAGTGGCTGCGCTGATGGTGCCTCCGGTGAGAACGCTGGAGGATGTGTTTGAGACGGTAGCTGCTCCCTTGATTTTAATTGCGGCGGGTTTGCAGGATCCGGGGAATCTGGGCACGCTGGTTCGGTCGGCGGAGGCATTTGGGGCTGCTGGCGTGCTGACGACGCAGGGCACTGTGAGCGCCTGGAACCAGAAGGTTCTGCGGGCCAGTGCGGGAAGCGTGTTTCGCGTACCGGTGGTTGGTGGTACAGCTACTGAAATCGAGGGATTGAAGAGGCGTGGAGTTCGTTTGATTGCTGCTGTCGGAGCAGATGATTTTGGTGTCGTGCTGGCGCAGGAGATGGATTTTACGGTGGGCTGCGCGGTGATGATTGGGAACGAAGGAAGTGGGCTGACAGCAGAGTGGATGGAGATGTGCGATGCGCGGGTGACGATTCCCTGCCCTGGGCCGGTGGAGAGTTTGAATGCGGCTGTGGCGGGGTCTTTGTTGTTGTATGAGGCCAGTCGGCAACGAGCAAATGCGGCGGTGGCGCGATGAGTTTGTTTGACACTAGTCCGATCAGTGCTGCTGCGTCTCATGGCAGACAGGCTCCGCTAGCGGAGAGAATGCGGCCGCACACGCTCGCGGAGTATGTCGGACAAGAGCATCTGCTGGGGCCGGGTAAACCGCTGCGGTTGGCGATTGAGGGAGATGATCCGACTTCGATGATCTTCTGGGGACCGCCGGGGACTGGGAAGACTACACTCGCGAAGATTATTGCGCAGATGACGCAGGCTAGCTTTATCGAGTTTTCCGCTGTGATGAGCGGGATCAAAGAGATCAAGAATGTGATGGTGGAGGCGGAGAAGGCTGCGAGTTTCGGTTCGCGGACGATTCTGTTTGTGGATGAGATTCACCGGTTCAATAAGGCACAGCAGGATGCGTTTCTGCCTTATGTAGAGCGTGGGACGATCCGGTTGATAGGGGCTACGACGGAGAATCCTTCGTTTGAGATTAATGCTGCGCTGCTGTCGCGATGCAGAGTGTATACGCTGGTGGCGTTGACGGAAGAGCAGGTGGTTGGGCTGCTGCAGCGAGCGTTGACGGATGTTGAGCGTGGGTTGGGAACGAGCGGCGTTGAGGCGGATGAGGAGGCGTTGGCTACGATTGCTTCGTACTCGAGCGGGGATGCTCGGAATGCGTTAAATGCGCTGGATGTAGCGGCGAAGCTTGCGGAGGGTCGTGGGGAGAAGCTGATTACGAAGCCGCTCGCCGCGGAGGCGATGCAGCGGCGAGTGTTGCTATATGACAAAAAGGGGGAGCAGCACTACGACATCATCTCTGCGCTGCATAAAAGTGTGAGGAACTCTGATCCGGATGCGGCGATGTACTGGCTCGGACGGATGCTGGAGGCTGGCGAAGATCCGATGTACTGTGCACGGAGGATCGTTCGGATGGCGATAGAAGATATTGGGCTGGCTGCACCGGAGGCTTTGAATCTCTGTTTGAGTGCTCGGGATGCGATGCACTTTCTGGGGCATCCGGAGGGTGAACTGGCGCTGGCGCAGGCGGTGGTTTATCTTGCGCTGGCCCCTAAGTCGAATGCAGTTTATACTGCATACGGTGCGGTGAAGGCGGATATTGAAGCGACGGCCGCGGAGCCGGTGCCGTTGCATCTGCGGAATGCGCCGACGAAGCTGATGAAGTCGCTGGACTACGGCAAGGAGTATCAGTACGCGCATGATGTAGAGGGGCGCGTGGCGGATATGGAATGTCTGCCGAAGGGATTGGCGGGGCGGCAGTACTACCATCCAACGAATGAGGGACGGGAGAAGCTGCTGGCCCAGCGGATGGAAGAGATTGCCCGGATCAAGGCAGAAAAACGGAAGTAGCCTAAACGAGGGTGAGTAGGTTAGCGTCGCGCCAGATGCGCCACTGGCCGTCGGGGCCGCGGCGAAGTGCAGTGAGAACGTTGCCGGCGTGTTTGCGGGTTTCGCCATCCTCTACGCGGGTGATGGAGACTTCGAGGAGATTCCAGCAGAGGGCGAGGTCGCCGCTGACGGTGATCTCCTGAACATTGGAGCGGCAGGTGAGGTCCATGATTACAGCCATGGCGGAGAAGGCTTCGGCGAACTGCTTGCGGCGCATGGGCGCGTTGCCGGAGGTGAGGAAGACGACGTCCTCGGTCATGAGTTGCATTAGGGCGGTGAGGTCTCCGGCTTCGGAGGCTTCGCCCCAGGCGCTGATGAGGTCGCGGATCTTTTGTTCTTCGGATTTTGCAGGATCAGACGTCAGGGCTTTACGTCCTTTTCGAGGGCAGTGAGGACGATGTCCTTGGTGAGGAGCTCCGGGAGAACGTCGGCAGATGAGTTTTTCGTCGCAGGATAGATGACGTAGGTGGGAACGCCGCTGCGATTGACCGAGGCGAGCTGCTTGGTGATCTCTGAATCGTACTGAGTCCAGTCCGCTTTGAGCAGGGTGACGTTGTTTTTGCTGAACTGATGCTGGACGTCGGCGGACTTGAGGACTGCGCGCTCATTCACCTGGCAGCTGAGGCACCAGGCGGCGGTGAAGTCGATGAAGACTGGATGGCCTGCGGCGCGGGCCTGGTCGAGAGCTTGCTGCGAGTAAGGAGCCCAGACAAGACTTGTGTCTTTAGGTTGGTAGAGCGGAATCGCTATGCCAAGGGCGGCGATGACCAGCGCGGCGATGGCGCTCTTCCAGCTTGCAGGCCATTTGCCCAGTGCCCATCCTGCGATGGCGAGAGCGAGGAAGCACCAGAGGAGACGAGTGAGGTTATCGACGCCCTGGCCGTTGCCGCCGTGGAGGTTTCCATAGACCCACGCAAGCCAGATGGCGGTGCCGAAGAGAGGCACAGCGGTGAGCTGCTTGAGGATCTCCATCCAGGCTCCGGGACGGGGAAGGATGCGGGTCCATGCTGGTTGGAAGCTGAGGAGAAGATACGGAGTCGCAAGGCCTAGTCCCAGAGCAGTGAACACCGCGAAGGTGACCCCTGCGGGCTGGGCGAGGGCGAAGCCGATGGCAGCACCCATGAGCGGTGCGGTGCAGGGGGTGGCGACGATAGTTGCAAGAACGCCGGTGAAGAAGCTGCCAGCGTAACCCTGCTTCTGCGCGAGTCCACCGCCTACGCTGGTGAGCGAAAGGCCAAGGTCAAACTGACCTGCCAGCGAAAGCGCAAAGAAGAACAGGCCTGCGGCGAGAATCGCGATGAAGGTTGGAGACTGAAGCTGGAAGCCCCATCCAGCCTGGCTGCCAGTGGCGCGAAGACCTAGAAGGACCCCTACGATGATCCAGAAGGAGACCAGGATGCCGAGAGTGTAGACGAGGCCGTGGCTGCGAAGGCGGCTGCGCTCTTCGCCCGAGGACTGCACGAGCGCCAAACCCTTGAGGAATAGAACCGGGAAGACACACGGCATCAGGTTGAGGATGATGCCTCCGACGAAGGCCAGGCCGATGGCACCGAGCGTCGTCACGCTGCTGGTAGCAGGAGCGCCGGGGACTTTGCTGCCGGGTGCTGCTGCGACTTCGCCGGGCGTGACTGGAGCGGTCACGTCATAGGCTTCGGTGTCGGAGAGCTTGAGGACTCCGTGGAGTTGCGTCGGGAGGGTCTTGAGATCTTCGGAGCGTCGGACACGGAGGC
Organism: Granulicella sp. S190; assembly: GCF_009766095.1. GTDB lineage: Bacteria > Acidobacteriota > Terriglobia > Terriglobales > Acidobacteriaceae > Edaphobacter. The sequence continues at coordinate 84,757 of NZ_LMUD01000008.1, read as the reverse complement.
GAACACCGTCAGAGGTTGGCTCGATCTGCTGCGGCGCAGCGTTGGCGATCTGGTCCTGGTCCGACGGATAGAACTCGGCGTTGGTCTCGCGGCCGCCGGTGATGAGGTTGAGGACGAAATCGGCCTTGCCGCCCGTGACGGTGAGTTTAGCGTCGGCGGGAAGCGGCTTGGGAATGAGGGTGAGGGCTTCGCCGATGGCACCGACTGGCTGTGCCGGTGCGGCTCCGGGGACAACGTTGAGGTTGAGACCGAGATGAGCCTTGCCAGGAATGCAGACTTCGCGGCAGACGAGCCAGCTTACTTTGGCATCGAGGTGGATGGGACCGGGCTTCAGAGAGCTGGCAGCCGTGATCTGAACGGGGAATGCGACTTCGTCTTCATAGCCGAAGTCCATGAGCGGACCGAGAGGGAGACGGCTCGGGATGGGGAATAACATGGGACCGGCGGTAACGCCTTCGGGCAAGGTCCAGGTTATTTTTGGCGGCTCACCGGAGTCGCCGGCGTTGATCCAGTAGACATGCCAGTGCTCTTCGAGGGTGAGAACGAGACCAACCTGCAGGGTTCCCCCGGGGGCAATGCTCGGTGAGAGGGAGACGAGCTCTGCGGTGAGGTGCTGAGCTTTGACGGGACCGGGGCCACCGTCGCCGACGACCTGAAGCTGGGCGTGCGCGGGCGTAAGAAGCAAGGAGGCGCAAGCGAGGAGCAGGAAGGCGGAGAGTTTTCGAACGTTATTCATTCAGTCTCAATTGTAGGTCTTGCGGAGAGGTGTTTGTCATTGGGGCGTAAGGTTGCGGTGTTCGACCATGATGCAGCGATCCATCACGACGTTGATTCCGGCAGCCTCAGCGCGAGCGGCGGCTTCAAGATTGACGATTCCCTGCTGAACCCAGAGGTTGGGGTGACCGAGTTGAATCATCTCCTCCACAATGGCGGGGATGAACTTCGGAAGACGGAAGACGTCGACAATGTCGGGCTTGATCGGAAGCTCTGAGAGTGACGCGTATGACTTTTCGCCAAGGACCTCTGGGAGGGAGGGGTTGACGGGGTAGAGTTTATAGCCGTGCTGTTGCATGTATGCCGAAACATAATGGCTTGGCTTGGCTGGATCGTCGGAGAGACCAATGACAGCGATGGTGCGTGGGCTTTCTTTGGTCGTGACGCCTAACATATTGCGGATGATCTCAGGTCCGTGCATTGGTTCAGAGGCCTCAGGAAACCTACTTGTGCCATGCGTCTAAGAGGCGGCGAAGGATGACGAGTTCGCCGAGATGATAGGCGTTGTGGTCGGCGACTAGAAGAGCTTCGCGGAGGAGGTTTTGCCCGTCGCCCCAGCGAAAGGGTTTGAAGAGGTCGGAGTCTGGGTTTGCGATGAGGGCTTCGATGTGTTCTGCATCCGAGCGAATAGCGGCAATGCACTGCTCCCAGGAGTCGGAGGAGGGAGGCTGAGGAGACTTGGGCCAGTAGTCATCGGGCCACTTGATGCCGTGGTAACCGCCGGTGGGAGGCGCGGAGAAGTTGAGAATGTCGCGCTGAGTAATGCGGAGATGCTCGAGGATCTGCCACGCGGAGTAGGGGAGATTGGAGGGAACGGCGCTGCGGTGTTCTGGGGCGAAATCTCTGACGGCTTCGTCGAAGGTGACGTGGGCTTGCCCGCCACGCAGAAGGGCTATCAGCTGCTTGCGCAGAGGTGCTTGTTCGTCAGTTGTCTGCTTCTTGTCTGCGGACTTGGCGCTCATATTTTGGTTATGCCTCCATAGTTCCACTTGTTTGGATGCGATGGAAGCCGCAGGGTTACATTGACTTGCGGGCGATTACTACTTTGAGTGGTGGAAAGGTGGTGACGAGGCTGCCGCGCTTCATTTCGACTGCCAGGCCAGCTTCGCTGAACGCTTTGGCGTACTCGCCTGTGAGTTTGTAGTCGGAGATCAGGGCGATGCCGCCGGGCTTGAGGATACGGATGATCTGCTGAAGGGCCTGGCGGCGCGTGGGTTGGTCGTAGATGTTGTGGATGCAGAGGTTGGAGACGACGACGTCAAAGCTCGCGTCGAGAAAGGGCATGGTTTGGGCTGGTTGGCTGAGCAGGGTGCAGTAGTCGGAGATGCCTTCGAGGTCCAGATTGCGCTGGGTCGCGGCGGCGGAGTTGCCGCCCATGTCGACGTTGGACCAGACGTCGATGCCGGTGGCGTGGCCGGTGCCTGAGAGCGCAGCGATACGTTTGGCTGCGCCTGCGAGCAGAAGGCCGCGCCCGCAGCCTACGTCGAGAACCTGCTCATCACCGCGCCAGTTGCGGAGATTCAGCATGAAGTCGCGATGGCGGAACTTGCCGACTTTGACGTAGAGAAGGAAGAGGAAACCTTCGCCGATGAGGAATGCTGCGGGCCAGTAGAAGCTGCGGGCGTTGAGTTCGACGGGGCCGAGGTGAAGGATGTGCCGGGAGAAGATGGCCAGGAGCAGGCAGGCGGAGCCGATGAGAAAGAAGTTGCGCATGACGGCGGGTGCGTCGACGCCGTAGTCGGGGTTGGGAGTTGGTTTCATCGTCAGGTTGCTCCTGTGCAGTGCGTATGAGAGTACTGCATTCAGGATGCTCGTTTGGAATGGCTGGTAGTAGTGGCTGACGTCAGGTGGAATGGGTGATATTTGTCATAGTTTTTTATTTTGCGATGGATTTGCAGTTTTGCAGGGGTTTTTAGTGAAAAGGCGTGTTTTGTCGTGGTGTTTTGGTGGTGTGGGTGTGGTGGTTTGTGTGGCTGAGCGTGGCGGTTAGCAACGTATTTTTGAGGCGCAAAAAATACGCCACGGTTTTCGTATTTATTTTCCGAGGCGGTTTTTTCGTGTCCCTGTGAGACAGAAGACGAACAACAGCAAAAGCAACGGCAATATTTAGTCGCTCCGGCTTCGCCTTTGCTCCGGCCTTCGGCAGAGAGGTGGCCGCTTTGCGGCGTCTTTTAGACGCGGGGCGTGGCCTAACTGACAATTGAGAACTGACAACTAACGGCCGACTACTTAGGTTAGATCGTCTTCGGCTGCTTCGGCGGGGAAGTTGCCCTCGCGGCGCATGCGGAGGTAGCCACGGATGAAGGGTTCGAGGTCGCCGTCGAGGACCTTGTCGACATCGCCAACTTCGACTCGGGTGCGGAGGTCTTTGGCCATGCGGTAGGGCTGGAGGACATAGCTGCGGATCTGGGAGCCGAACTTGATGTCGAGCTTGGAGTCTTCGAGCTTGCGGGCCGTCGCCTTCTTCTTGTCGAGCTCGTACTCGTAGAGCTTGGAGCGCATCATCTTCATGGCCCGCTCCTTGTTCTTGTGCTGGGAGCGCTCGTTCTGGCAGCCGGTGACGAGACCTGTCGGGATGTGGGTGATGCGGACTGCGGAGTCCGTGGTGTTGACGTGCTGGCCGCCCTTGCCGCCGGAGCGGTAGGTGTCGATGCGGAGGTCTTCGGTCTTGATGTCGATGACGATGGTGTCGTCAATCTCGGGGGAGACGAAGACGCTGGCGAAGCTGGTGTGGCGACGCTTGGCGGAGTCGAAGGGGGAGATGCGAACGAGGCGGTGGACGCCGGTTTCTCCGGAGAGGAGACCGAAGGCGAAGTCGCCGGAGATGGTGAAGGTGGCGGATTTGATGCCGGCTTCGTCGCCGTCCTGGACTTCGTTGATCTCGACCTTGAAGTTCTGGCGCTCGCCCCATCGGATGTACATGCGCATGAGCATCTCGGCCCAGTCCTGGGACTCGGTGCCGCCTGCGCCCGGGTGCACGGTGACGATGGCGTTGAGCGGATCGGTCTCGCCGGAGAGCATGGTCTTGGATTCGAGCTTGTCGGCAAAGTCGATCAGCGCGGGAATCTCGCGGACGAGATCGGGTTCGGTGTTCTCGCCCTCCTTGGCGAGTTCGAAGTAGGCCTCGATGTCGTCGGAGCGGCGGGCGAGTTCGGCGTCGTCGGCGAGGAGAGTTTCGAGGCGCTTGCGTTCGCGCATAAGCGGCTGCGAACGCGAGGCGTCGGCCCAGACGGTGGGGTCAGATATCTTCTCTTCGATGACGGCTAGTTCACGGCGGAGTCGGGGAGAGTCAAAGATACTCCCGCAGATCGCGTACTTTGTCGCGGACCGGGGAGTAGGAGTATTCGAGATCGCTAAGCATAAGTTTTTAGTTTAGTGCATGAGTGGTCAGGTGTGCAGCGAAGAGCGGTTTGCGCGGGTGGTGAGGCCCACCTTAGCGACGATAAAACCGTCGCGAAGATGGGGCACCCGGTCATAAAGCAAAGGCGAAAGACAAAGATCCTTCGACTGCGTGTCTCACAAAGTGCCGTGAGACAGTCCGCTCAGGATAACGGCTTCTTCCTCATATTTACCTCTACGGGATACATTTACTGCTTTGCAATGCGGCTGCGGAGGCTGAAGAGGAGACCAAGGGTGGTGAGGAGGGCGCAGGCGTAGGCGAAGAGATCGCCGTGGGCGGCGTAGAAGGTGAGGTCGTGCTCGTAGGCGAAGTGGACGCGGAGGCTGGAGCGCAGATGCCTCGGCAGGGCGGCGGTGACGTGGCCGAAGGGGTTGATGGCGACGGTTACGCCGGTGTTGGTGGCGCGGAGGACCCAACGGTGATTTTCGATGGCGCGCATGCGGACCATGTTGAGGTGCTGCCATGCCGCGCTGGTGTCGCCGTACCAGCCGTCGTTGGAGATATTGATGAGGACATCCGCACCCTGCTTGCTGAGCAAGCGAATCTCGTTGCCGAAGATGGACTCGTAGCAGATGAAGACGCCGTAGGTGTGGCCTCCGGTGGAGAAGACAGTGCGGTGAGTGCCGGGCTCGAAGGTGCCTACTTCGTTGAGGAGATTTTTGGCGAAGAAGAAGAACTCTTTGAACGGGACGTACTCGCCGAAGGGGACGAGGTGCATCTTGTCGTAGTGGCCGACGAAGGCGCCGTCGGGGTTGATAAACGAGGCGCGGTTGTAGGGGGTGTACCCGGATTTTTTCGACGGGTCCAGCTCGAATCCGGTGTTGCCGACGATGATGGGCGCGTGCGCGGAGCGGGCCAGAGCCGACATGGCGGAGCGAAACTGCGCGTCTACGTCTTCGAACGGTGCGGGAGACTCGGGCCAGACGATGAGATTGGTGGGAGCGGGTGCCGCGATGGCCTCGTCGGAGGCGGACTGTGAGTGGATGAGATAGACGGTCTGGGTGTCGCGCAGCTCGGGGATTCCGAGCAGGAACTTTTGGGAGGGGTAGCGGCTGAGGTAAGAGAAGGAGTCGAGGAACTGCTGGATGGTTGGCTGCGGACCGGTGCTGGCCGCTCCTACCTCGAGGTTCTCCTGGACGAGGGTTGCGGCGGCGGTAGTGGGGGATGACTTCGGGTTGGCGACGAGGCGCAGGACAACGGTGTAGGCGACGACGATGACGACTCCCGCGATGGTGAGCGCGAGTCGGGTGTAACGGCGCTCGCGGAGACGGATGCGGACAAGCCATAGAGCGTTGACGGCGGCGATGACGAAGGAGAGCCCGTAGGCTCCGGTGATGGGAGCGAGGCGGGTGAGCATGGGGTTGTCGACCTGGGTGATGCCGAGGAGATCCCATGGCAGGCCGGTGATGCGCGCGCGGGCGAGCTCTACGGCGACCCATGCGAAGGGGACGAAGAGGAGGACAGACTGGCGGCTGAAGCGGCTGCGGAGGGCGGCGAGCAGAGCTCCGAAGAGCGCGTGATAGAGGCCAAGGTAGAGGCAGAAGAGGACGAGGATGCCTGCGGCGATGGGTTTGGCGAGACCACCGTAGAGAAACATCGTCTGGTAGATCCAGTAGCAGTTGCCCAGATACCAGATAAAACCGCAGAGGTAGCCGAGGATGGCTGCCTGGGAGAGAGTAAGTGGCTTGTCGGTCTTGCTGTTACCGAGGAGAGCCCAGAGGAGGGGCAGGAGGGCGATCCAGCAGAAGGTGGTTCGCCAGACGGGAACCGGCCCTGCGGTGGGAAAGGGTAGGACTTGGAGGATGCCGGAGAGCACGGCCATGGCCCAGAGTCGCAGGGGGATAAGTCGCATCGCATGCAGTCTAACATTGAGGCGGTGATTTCCCGTTGGGTTGCGGTGGTTGGGAGATACAATAGATGGGCATGGATTTTGTCGTTCATCTCGTTGCCAAGGTTGTTGTGCCACTGTTTTTTATTGGCATGGCGGGATCCGCAGTCGTGATTGTGGTGAGTTTTGCAGAAGATTTGAAGGAGTTGCTGGGGGATGAAGAATAGCTGCCAACGGCGGAAGCGGGACATCATTCTGCTCTTGCCGATGGGTCTTGGCAGTGTTACCACCTAAGGTGGGAGGGCCGTGTACTGTGCTGACGTTACTCAGTATTGCCGGCTGCTCTTGTTCTCGGACAGCAAACCATAATGGGATCTAAAGAGACGATTACTAAGCCGCAATCGAACCGCGTCCGCCTGGTCGTGGCGTCGTCGGTGATGCTTACCTTTATCTCCTTCTGGCGAGCGGCTGCGATCGTGTTGAACGACCTTGGGTCTTCCGCGTTCTATGCGGGCGGCATCGCGGAAGAGGCAGTGGGCAAAGCTGCGCCGTGGTTCATCCTGGGCGTGATGCTGTTCAGCTTTGCGGTGCGCGCCGTGTATGTCGAGAGCTGCAGCATGTTCACGCGCGGCGGCGTCTACCGGATCGTAAAAGAGGCGCTGGGCGGGACGTTCGCGAAGTTGAGCGTGTCGGCGCTGATGTTCGACTATATTCTGACGGGGCCGATCTCGGGTGTGTCGGCGGGTCAGTACATTGTGGGGCTGCTGAATGAGGTACTGCGGCTCTTCGCGGCGCATCACTGGGCGAGCAAGGTGGTAATGCATGCGGGCGGCGTGGCGCGGCAGTTGCCTGTGGATGGGACCTCGGCTGTGATCGCGGGGTTGGTGACGATCTACTTCTGGTGGCAGAACACCAAGGGGATTGAGGAGTCGAGCGACAAGGCTCTGAAGGTGATGAAGATTACCACCGTGATGGTGGTGATTCTGCTGTCGTGGGGGATCTTTTCGGCGATCCATGTGGGAGCACATCTTCCGCCGTGGCCTACGCCGGACAATCTTCACTTCAGCAATGATGCGCTTGGATTTCTGAAGCACACCGGCTTCATGAAGTCGCTGGGCTTGTTCGGCGTGCTGATGGCGTTTGGGCACTCGGTGCTGGCGATGAGCGGCGAAGAGTCGCTGGCGCAGGTGAACCGGGAGATCGAACATCCGAAGCTGAAGAACCTGAAGCGCGCAGCGATTGTGATTGCGATCTACAGCTTCATCTTTACCGGCGTCGGAACGCTGCTGGCGGTGATGCTGATTCCGGATACGGTGCGGGTTCCGGTGTATCGCGACAACCTGATCGCCGGGATGGCGATGTACATGGTGGGGCCACTGGCGTTGCGGATCGGCTTCCGTGTCTTCGTGGTGATCGTCGGATTTTTGATTCTTGGGGGAGCCGTCAATACGGCGATCGTAGGCTCGACCGGCGTGTTGATGCGGGTGGCTGAAGATGGAGTGCTGTCGGACTGGTTTCGCAAGCCACAACGTAAGTACGGGACCAGTTATCGCATTGTGAATCTAGTTGCAGGGCTGCAGATGTTTACGATCCTTGTGACTCGCGGCAACGTGATCATGCTGGGTGAGGCTTATGCGTTCGGCGTGATCTGGAGCTTCACCTTCAACGCGCTGGCGATGCTGGTGCTGCGGTGGAAGTACAAGGGCGAGCGCGGCTGGAAGGTTCCACTTAATATTCGGATTGGCAAGACAGAGATTCCGCTGGGACTACTCTCTGTGTTCCTGGTTCTTCTAACTACCGCTATCGTCAATTTATTTACGAAGTCGGTAGCTACAGTAAGTGGAGTTATCTTTGCTGCGGCATTTTTTGTGATCTTTTCGCTTTCAGAGAGAGATAACAAACGCCGCCACGATCTTACGACGCTGCAGATGAAAGAACACTTTCAACTGGAGCACCAGGATACTGTGGGACGTGAGGCGTTGGAGATTCGTCCCGGCGCGGTAGTGGTGACGATGCGTGATTCGGCTGCGCCGTTTGCGCTGAAGTGGGCCTTGACGCATACGAATACGGACGATCAGGACCTGGTGGTGCTGGCTGCTCGCATGATGGGTGCAGGCGGACCAGAGTATGTGGATGCGTCGGAGCAGTTATTCAGCGAGCACGAGCAGATGCTGTTTACGAAGGCTGTCTCGGTCGCTGAGAGCTTCGGGAAACATATCTCGCTGCTGGTAGTTCCCGCGGGAGATATCTTCTCTGCGCTGGTGCAGACGGCTAACTCGCTGGATGCGGCGGCGGTAGTGTCTGGACTTTCGACGAAGCTCACTGCGGAGGAGCAGGCTTACCATGTGGGTCAGGCATGGGAGGCATTACCTGAGCCGAAGCGTCAATTTACTTTCTATGTCGTTAAACCGGATGGGCAGTCACTTAGTTTCCATATTGGTCCTCATGCCCCGACGATTGAGCCGCACGAGGTTCAACTGGTGCATCGGTTGTGGCTCAATATCCGGCGCTCTCCGGACATGCAGGATCTACACCACAGCGACATCCTTGCCTATGCGCTGACCCGCATGGCTACTGAGTTTGCGCGAGATAAGCAGGGAACCCTGCAAGATCTGCAAAGGTGCATCGATGAGTCGCATCATCGCCGTGGACTGGGTGGCTCGCGGCATGAAGAGTTGGATGAAGCGGGTCCGGGTTATGCGATTCGTACTCCCCACACAACGCATAAAAATGAAGATCGTGAAGCTAACACGGCGAATACAAAGTAGCTCGCTCGAGTTACTCCACGTTTGCATCGAGTTACGTCCTTCTGTATCTTCTACAAGTGGCAATAAGAAATTGGATCGAGGCCGATAGGACAGAGGGCTGCTCGACCTATAGATGCCACTGGAGGTACCACGTGGAAGTTAGCCGTATTATTGCCGAGATCGATGCGCAGATTTTGAAGCTCCAGCAGGCGCGTACGCTGCTGGCTGGAACGACGACGGGAGCTTCCACACGCCCAGGTCGTGGCCGTCCCAAAGGCAGCAAAAACGTAGCCGCACCGGCATCTCCCGCTCCACGCAAACGCAAACTGAGTCCAGAAGGCCGCAAGAGAATTGCCGATGCTATGAAGAAGCGCTGGGCCGAGCGACGGAAGCAGAATGCGAAGAGTTAATTTCCTGAAAATATTTTAAGAAGAGAAAGGCGCCTCTTATCGAGACGCCTTTTTCCTGCTCTCGCCTAATTGTGTCTAAGCTATCTCGCCGACTTACCGGGTAATAATGACCTCGCGAAGACTATCTTTAGCGAGAAAGAACCGGTAGTTACTGAACTCACTGAACAGGTTTTCAATCTTGCGGTTATTGAAGACGTTCAGCAGCGGATAGTTCCCTGCGCGCTGCATCTCCACTACATCGGTATCGGTAAGATGATACCGGCAGAAGAAGGTCTCCGGACTGGTTGTCTGGTGAAAGAAGGCCAGCATGAGACCTCCCGGTTGCAATACCTTGTGAATACGAGAGAGTACAGGCGCTATGAGAGGCTCGGGCAGATAGTCCGCAGTGTCCCAGAAGATCACAACGTCGAAGACGCGACCGGAGAAGTTAAGATTGCTCTCCAGAAAGCGGTCGACATCAAAGATGGGCTCCTCACCCTCTTTAGCAGGGGTGAGCCACTCCGGCTTTGAGGCTTCGTCTACGACACTTGCCATGTAGATGCTATGGCCAAGACTGGTGATGTAGTTGATGTTGGTGGACGAGGTGGGTCCAATGTCGAGGATGCGCAGTGATTCCTGCGTCTGCAGGTGCTTCAACAACTCTTTCCACCCGCTGGAATGACGAGGGATGCGACCTGAGTCGCCACCTCTCGGAGTGCTTGTGCTTTCGCTACCGCCAAAAAGGCTGCGCATGAGCCCGCTTCCCTTCTGCTGTTATGCCTGCGGTTGAGAGAAGAGTGGAGCGCTCGTCTCGCCTGTCGCAGGGGCTGCGGCAGAGGTTGAAGACTTGGACTGCGCCTCCGGGGACAACTTCAACTCGACGCTTCCTTTCAATACCGCACTCTCTTCGATGCTGAGGCGACCAGCAAGTATGTCTCCGCTGACGATGGCGGACTGGCGGAGCTCTACACGGCCGGTGGCCTGAACGTTGCCGGTGAGATGTCCGAAGACGGTGACGTCGCGGACGCTGATATCGGCACGGACGTGCGCATTAGGTCCAATGGTCAAGCGGCTATCCTTGAGACTGATGGTTCCTTCGATATCTCCGTCGATGTACAGGTCTTCATCTCCGGAGAGTTCTCCTCGAATGACGACCGACTTTCCGATGACGGTGGAACCCTCTGCTGGTTTCATAAGCGTTTTGTTCTCCCTTGAGGTCCTGCCTTGCGTATATGCACCTTGCCCGAACTATACCCAAGCTCATGCTGAGAGGCAAACCGCGAATCCGTTGCGGCGCTCCACGAGTCTTACCAAAGACCCTTAGAATGGGAGACGAGAGGTGCAGGTTGGCAGCAGCTTCAGAGGCAGCGCTCCAGAGAGCTTTCGCGGACAGATGCCCATTCCGCAAAGTTTTCGAGCAGATGAGGTTTGGGAGGCACATTTTCCTGGGGGTTCTACTCCTGTCGATTGCCGTGTCCGGCGGACGTGCTGAGGCGCAGGGCTCCCCTACGACAAAAGATGTAGAGGAGAGCTCTCTCGTGTCGGTGCCGCCTCGCACCTGGATCGTCGATGCGGCAGCCAATGAGTTGACCGCGCTTCACCATAACGACTCCTACCTTCGTTACCGTACTCACACCGTTAGCGAGAAGGGCAACCTGGTTCGCGACGTGGCTGAGAGTAAAGATGGGACCGTGGCACGTCTGGTCAAGAAGGATGAGAAGCCGCTGTCAGAGGACGTCGATACGGCAGAGCGGCAGAGACTGAACGACCTGATCACTTCCCCCTCCAACTATTTTCGACACGTACGAAATGGTGAGTCCGACCGCAAGATGGCAGATAAGCTCATACCCCTGATGGCGGACGCGATGATCTACACCTACACGCCGGGACAGCCGCAGACCGGCAAGAACGGTGGCGCGACGGAGGTGGTGCTTGACTACAGGCCTGACCCGAAGTTCAATCCGCCGAACACCGAGGCACAGGCGTTGACCGGGCTGGAGGGAAGGATCTGGATAGACGCCAAGTCCCACTATCTGGTGCGGATGGAAGGGACGATCTCGCACGGGGTCAACTTTGGCTGGGGCATGCTCGCGCATATCTATCCGGGAGGAAAGCTGGTGCTGGATCAGACCAGCGCCGGAGATGGGCGCTGGATCTATACCTACTTTTCCATGAAGCTGAGCGTGCGTGCGCTGATGCTGAAGACGGTGAACGTGGAGACAGAGTCAACTTCAAGCGACGTGCAGAAGATCGGGCCGATGAGTTATCAGAACGCCATACGGATGTTGCTGGATACGCCACTTCCGGGCCGGTGAGACGCTTGTCAGGCAGTTACGCGAGCCCGGGCCTGAAGTGTCTGGCGGCGAACGGTCAACGACTCGATGCGATCGGGCTGTACTTCGAAGCCTCTGCCGACCGCCGTGGGAACTACGATCTCTCCCTTGGCACTCACAGTGACCGGCGGTTCGATGATGTCCTGTGCCCAGTAGCGGCTTGAGGCCGAGACGTCTCCTGGAAGCGAGAAGTTAGAGAGCGAGGAGAGCGCGATGTTGTGAGAGCGACCGATGCCGGTTTCGAGCATGCCGCCACACCAGACAGGGATGCCACGCTCTTCTGCGGCGTTGTGCACGGCGATAGCCTCGCTGAATCCGCCGACCCGGCCTACTTTGATGTTGATGATGCGGCAGGACTCCATGTCGATGGCGGCGAGAGCGTCGCGGCGATTATGAATGGACTCATCGAGGCAGATAGACGTTTCGAGACGTTTCTGCAGCATGGAGTGGAAGTAGAAGTCGTCGTGCCAGAGAGGCTGTTCGATCATCAGGAGATTGAAGCGATCCCATTCGGCAATGTCTTCAAGATCCTTCATGCGATAGGCTGAGTTCGCATCGCAGCTGAGCGTGATGTCGGGCCAGCGGTTGCGGATGGCTTCGAAGATGTTGGTGTCCCAGCCGGGCTTGCACTTCACCTTGATGCGCTGGTATCCGGCGTCGAGCTCCGTTGCGATCTTGTCCATGAGATGAGCGGGTGAGGGCTGGATGCCGATGGAGACTCCGCAGGGGATGATCTCGCGCGTTCCGCCAAGGAGCTGCGCAAGCGGGACCCGCTTGACCTGGGCTTCGAGATCCCACACGGCATTTTCAAGAGCTGCCTTGGCCATGCGATGGCCGCGGACCTGGCGGAAGATATTCGGACAACTGCCGCCGCGTTCTATGTCGGCTTCGAGGAGCCGGGGAGCGAGCTCCGATTCGGTGATGATCCAGGCAGTGTCAACGGTCTCTTCGCTGAAGTAGGGATGCTCGCCTGCGACGCACTCGCCCCATGCGGTGAGGCCTTCGGATTCGAGCTCTACCAGGAGGATGCGGCGGCTGGTGGTGAGACCGAAGCTGGTCTCGAAGGGATGAGCCAGTGGCAGGTTGATCTCGCGGAGGTGAATCGCGTCGATGTTGAGCATGTGCAGTCCTGTCTTTCCGAGGTGCTGGATCGTGGCGGATCTGTGGGCGGGGCTCAGAGAAATTGTACTGCGACCTTCCCTCTGATATATCAGATCTCCGAGGGATTCTTCCAGGGGCCGAGGAGAAAGCTGCCATTGCCTTGAGCGTCCCGCTCGTAGCCTACAACGGCGAGGCCGCGTTGAAACGCCGATTCCAGTGCCATTCGGTTATCGCTTTGCAGTGCTCTGGCGAGACTTCGCTGTTGAGCGTCCTGCTTCCATTGATAGATGGTGTGCGGGACGGTGATGCGTTCCAGAGTTTGCCGGGGCTGGGCCTCGCCGCGCAGCACGTCGGCAACATGGGTGGAGCGCAGCCACCACTCGGCGTAGAGCCGGTCGGTGGGGAGGCCTCCCTGTAACGGAGAGGACGAGGGGCCGTAGAAGTCGGGCTGGTAGCGCCGGACGATGGCGCCCAGCCGATGGATGTTGAGATGGGAGTTTCGAATCTCCAGGGGGTCGAAGGTCCACTCCATCAGGTCGAAGCCGCGGGCGAGGGCGTCGTCGCGCTGGGCAAGCTTGAGGCGGCGGCCGATGCCGGAGTTGCGGTACTGCGGGAGCACGGCGAGCATGTGGGAGTGGAGGTAAGACTTGCCTTCGCGGTAGCCGGGCAGGGACATGGCGAAGCCGACGAGGGTGTCGCCGTCGAAGGCGCCCAGGACCTGTCCGCCGATGCGCTGGGCGACGACGAAGACGCGGCGAGGGATGACGTCGCCGTCGCTGTAGCCCCAGACTTCGAGCTGGAGGACGACGCAGCGCTCAAAGTGCTCGAGGCTGGTGAGGGACTGGAGGTGGATTGCTGTCTCGGAGGCTGTGTTCATGACTGTGAGTTAGCGTTCACGACTGCGGGTTGGCGTTCACGACTGTGACGGCGCGTTGGTGGCGCTCTTCGCTTGATTCCATAGTACGTCGAGCTGCGCGGGGGTTGAGGCGGCCAGGGCTTCACTGTTGCCTGCGGCGGACTCCATTGCGGCGAAGCGGCGACGGAACTTTGCGTTGGTGGCGCGCAGGGCGGACTCGGGATCGACTTTGAGATGGCGGGCGAGGTTGACTGCGGTGAAGAGGATATCTCCCAGCTCTGCTTCGATTGCCGCTGTGGGGGCTGCGGGAGCGAGTTCGGCTTTGAGCTCGCCGATCTCCTCCTGAAGCTTGTCGAAGAGGCCATCGGCGCTGGGCCAATCGAAGCCTACCTTGGCCGCGAGGGAGCCGAGTTCGCCTGCTTCCATCATGGCAGGCATGGAACGGGGGATGTCGTCGAGGAGGGAGGCGTGCTGCGTCACGGAGACCTTCTTTTCCGTCTGCTTGATCTGCTCCCAGTTACGCAGGACTGCGCTGGAGTCTGTGGCTTCGGCGCCAGCGAAGATGTGAGGATGACGGCGGATGAGCTTGGCGTTCAGGTTTGCGGCTACCTCCTGAATGGTGAAGTAGCCCGCCTCTGAGGCCATCTGCGCGTAGAAGAGAACCTGGAGGAGGAGATCGCCGAGCTCATCCTTGAGATCGGGCCACGCACGGCGCTCGATGGCGTCGAAGACTTCGTAAGTCTCCTCGAGGGTGTGGCGCTTGATGGTGTCGAAGGTCTGTTCGCGATCCCACGGACAACCGTCGGGAGCACGGAGACGCGCCATGATCGCTATAGCTTCGGCGATGGGGTCTGGGGTGTCTCCCTGGGCGGCCTGCTGTGGGTGATTCTTCGGTTTAGCGTCGGGCATGTATCAAATTTACCCGATGGCGTGACGGGAAGGGGCTTTGCTGCTTCGTGGCTGATGGATTATGCTTTGCAACATATGGGTGCAGAGATCGAAGAGAACGCAAAGCCAGGACGACGCAGAAGCAAGTGGGTGCTACTGCTTTTACTTCCCTACCTTGGGCTGTGTTTCCCTATCGTGTATGCGCGCTCAGCTCCTGCGTTGTGGGGCTTTCCATTCTTCTACTGGTACCAGTTCGCCTGGGTAATCCTGGCTTCTTTGCTGCTGGCAATTGTCTATCGGAAGCTCAAAACTTAGAGATCATTCTGATAAGAAATAAACGATGGCGCTCCGAGATCTCGGAGCGCCATCGTTTGCTGCGGCTCGTTTCTTGAAGCGAGTTACTGTCCGTTCGGTTTGGTGGAAGAGGCATTGCTGGGCTGGTCAGTGCTCATATTGGTCATCAGCTTGATATCGACGCGACGGTTCTGTGCACGACCGGCAGCCGTGCTGTCACTCGCAACCTGCTGATCTTTGCCAATGCCAATCAGGTAGAACTTGTGCGGAGGGATGTTGTACTTCGACGCGAGGTAGTTGACCACCGCGTCGGCGCGATGCTGGCTGAGCTGGTAGTTGTACGCCGCGTCGCCAACGGAATCGGTTCCGCCAGTTACCTCGAGGATGTAGCCGCGGGTGCTGGAAAGAGTAGCCGCCATCTCGTCGAGCTGCTTCTTGTCCGACGCAGAAAGAACATACTTGTCGAAGGCAAAGGTAACGCTGACGTCCGAGATCTGCTTGTAGTTGTCGAGATTGGCGACGACTCCGCTTAGACTATCGACGCGGTTATACGCTTCTTTCGCAGACTGGTTCGCCGTGTCGGCAGACTGTCCCGCAGCGAGGGCATGCTGGTCTGCGGTGTCGGCAGCAGACTGGGCACCTGAGATTCCGCTCTTGGCGCGCTCATCGGTGTCGACGATGTTACGGTGATCGGCTGCGGTCTTGGTATCCAGGTCATTGGTCTGCTGGATGATAGGGGCCGTCTGAGAACGAACATAATTTTTCGTTGAGCAGCCGACGGTAAGGGTAAGCGCGAGAGCACTGGCAAAGGCAGCGATGCAGGCAGATTTGATCTTGTTTTCCGTATAGCTATTGGAGCTCATTCTTTCTACTCTCCTGGTAATAATTACGAAACAGTCCATCCCACGACAGTGTTACTGGTGCAATCTTCGTGCCAAACGCCAATTCCCCGTAAATCTAATATTTTCAACATTATAAGCCGATACAACCCTCCGGGAGTCCCGGGGTTGCACGCGCTCCTTGGAACTTTTGATGCGCCGTCGCGTCAAATCTACTCAGCAAACATGTGCACAGGCCGGCTGTATACGCTGCGTCTACACTGAGATGCGGGCTGCGATACAGGCATGGATCTACTTCAGAAAATACGAACTCTCCCCACCCAACCGGGCTGCTACCTGTACAAAAACGCCGAAGGGGAGGTGATCTACGTTGGCAAGGCCAAGAACCTGCGTGCGCGGGTACGCTCGTATTTTCTCGATGCCTCGCAGGCCAACGCGAAGACCGGAACCTTGATGCGCGAGGCCGTGGACGTGGAGTACATCACGGTCGCGAATGAGCATGAAGCCTTGGCGCTGGAGAACAATCTCATCAAGCAGAAGAAGCCGCGCTTCAACATTCTTCTGCGGGATGACAAGACGTATCCCTACATCAAGCTGACGATGAACGATCGCTACCCCAAGGTCTTCGTGACGCGCAGGTTGCGGAAGGATGGCGGAGCCTACTACGGCCCCTATTTTCCGGGTAATCTTGCGTACCGTCTAGTCGATCTGATTCACCGGAGCTTCCTGATTCCGAGTTGCAAGGTCGATCTGTCGCGGTACCATCCGCGGGCATGCCTGCAGTACTACATCAAGCGCTGCCTGGGTCCGTGCCTGGAAGGATTGACGACGCTGGAGGCTTATCGCGAGACCATCCGCGACGTGCAGCTGTTCCTTGAGGGACGGCCAAACGAGCTGGAGCAGGTGTTGACAAAACGCATGGCGGCGGCGGCGGAGGCGGAGCAGTTCGAGACGGCTGCGCGTCTGCGAGACCAGATCGTTACCGTGCACCAGATGCAGGACAAGCAGCGGATGGCGAGCGCCGACAATGAAGACGCCGATGTTTTTGGTTATCACTTTGAGAACGAGATGCTGGCGGTGAACCTGTTCCACATGCGGAGCGGAAAGATTGTGGACCGGCGCGACTTCTTCTGGGAGGACCTGCCCGAGTCTCTGCTGGATGCAGTTACGGAGGCAGTCGCCGAGGTTGAGGAGTTGGAGGCGCTGCCTCGCATGGAGCCGGACCCTGCCGCTCCCGCGCCGGAGATTGAGGAGGGGATCGCCGTCGTGCAGCATACGGCGGTGTCGGAGCCAGGAGCCGCGTTCAGCCCGGCGGCGTTTTTCTCTGCCTTGCTCAAGCAGCTCTATCTCGATCAGAGCTACGTGCCGCGATCGATTCTTGTGCCCGTCGAATTTCCTGATCGTGCGCTGCTGGCTGAGGCGTTGACGGAGAGGATTGGAAGACGAATCGAGATTCTTGCGCCGCAGCGTGGCGAAAAGCGTTCTCTTGTCGATCTGGTATGTCAGAACGCGAAGCAGTCGTATGACCAGCGGTTTCGCGTCTTGCAGCCCGGCATGAAGGCGATCCAGGAGGCGCTTCAGGATGCGCTCACGCTGGAGGAGCTGCCGCGACGGATTGAGTGCTTCGATATCTCTCATATTCAAGGAGCCGAGACCGTGGCCTCCATGGTGGTGTGGGAGGACGGCGCGATGAAGAAGTCCGACTACAGGAAGTTTCAGGTGAAGACCGTTACGGGCGTGGACGATTTTGCCAGTATGCGCGAGGTGATTCAACGTCGTTATAAGAGGCTGCAGGAGGATAAGAAACCCTTCCCGTCGCTGATCCTGATCGATGGTGGACTCGGCCAGTTGCATGCGGCCTACTCGGCTCTTGAGGAGATTGGTATTACGTTGCAGCCCCTGGCGTCGATCGCGAAGCGCGAGGAGATTATCTATGTGTACGGGCAGGAGAATGAGCCGGTGGTTCTGGACCGGCGTTCTCCTGTGCTGCACCTGATGCAGAAGATTCGCGATGAGAGCCATCGATTTGCCGTGACCTACCATCGCAAGCGACGCCAGATGCGTGATCGCGATAGTGAGTTGCTGTCGATTCCCGGGGTTGGTCCGAGGACGCGGCAGCGATTGATCGAGCACTTCGGCAGCGTGCGCGGGATCAAGCAGGCTGGGCCGGATGCGCTGACAGCGGTGGTGAATACAGCGGTGGCAGAGAAGATTCGCAGCCACTTTGCCAGCGAGAATGAACCTGCGGTGTTGCCGGTTTTGAACTAGAGAACCGGCAGCCTAACATGCAAGCTTAGTTGTTGGTTGGGACTGCGCCCCCGACCTTGAAGGTGTTGCAGGCTGCGATAGTTCCCTGTTGGAATCCCTGTTTGAACCAGCCGACGCGCTGCGCAGAGGTGCCATGGGTGAAAGTTTCAGGGCTGACTGTTCCGCGTTCGAGACGCTGGATGTGATCGTCGCCAACCGCGGTTGCGGCTTGAAGACCGGCTGCGATATCGGAGTCGTTTACGATCTTGCGCTGCGCTGTGCTGTGCGCCCAGACACCGGCTAGACAGTCGGCCTGCAGCTCAAGATCGACGGAGAGATGATTCCGCTGCGATGGGTTTTGACTGGAGAGCTGACGCACCTTCGCTTCGACCCCGAGAAGATCCTGCACGTGATGACCTAACTCGTGGGCAACTACGTAGGCCTGCGCGAAGTCTGCGTTGCTGCCGCCGAGACGCCGCAGCTCGTCCCAGAAGCTAAGGTCGATGTAGACCTTTTCGTCCGCCGGACAGTAGAACGGACCGCTCTGCGATTGCGCGGTGCCGCAGCCGGAGTAAGTGCGGCCGCGAAAGAGTACGAGGGTGGAGCGCCGATAGGCTCTGCCGGTTTGCTCGGGGAGAAGCTTTGCCCAGGTCTTCTGTACATCGTCCAGCGTCCAGGAGACGAGCTGCGCCGAACGCTGCTCCTGCGGCGATGCAGTGACGGGTCGGTTGCCCGCTGAGGGAGCGGCCTGCTGCGTGTACGAGGGCGATGGTGACCCGGCGTGCCCCGAGAGATAGCTGCCGATATAGTTGCGTCCGGTGACCAGACTGACGACCAGCAGGATGAGAAAGCCGACGATGCCGATTCCGCCGCCGCCGAAGTTACCGCCACCTCCGCCCGAGGAGCCACGTCTGTCTTCAATGTCGCTGCTGAGTCCGCCGCCGGGTGTCCAGTCCATAGTCGCTCCAGTTTGTGCGTCTTCATCTTATAAGTAAGATGTTTTGTTCTGTCGCAGGCGAGTTACATTTCTGGTTATTTTGCATGAGGCAACAGGCCTTGCTAACTGGGTAAGGCGAGAGGCATGACCCCATTTATTCCTTGCGGCTCTGCGGTGTGGGTATGCTACTCTCCGGGAACCGATGCCGAAAAGTCAGTCTGAACTGCCTCGCGTTCTGAACGCATCCCACGCCACTTCTATCGTGGTGGGCATCATTATTGGGAGCGGCATTTTTCTGGTGCCGCGAGAGATGATGGCGGCGGTGGGCTCGTCCCGCATGGTGTACGTGGTGTGGATCGTGGGCGGCCTGCTCTCGCTCTTTGGGGCTATGACTTACGCGGAGATCGCCGCCGCGCGGCCTAAGTATGGCGGCGAGTATGCCTTTCTGCGTGAGGCCTATGGAGACCTTACCGGCTTTCTCTATATGTGGACGCAGATCACGGTGGCCAAGCCTGCGTCGCTGGCGACAGTCGCTTCAGGCCTGGCGCGGGTGCTTGGCACTTTTGCGGTCTTCAGCTTCTTCGCGCGGCCTGCGTTTTTTCACCTGTTTTGGGGACAGATCTTCTCCATTACGGTGACGTGGCTCATCACCATTCTGAACATCATCGGGACAAGACGATCGGCCAACGTGCAGCTTCTGTTGACCTGGCTGAAGGGCGCGCTGATTTTAGTGATCGCGGGCTTTTGCTTTGGCGCGGCCGGCCAACATGGATCGTGGCACAACTTCAGCACAGATTTTACGGGAGCGCGGGGAGGATTCACCGGATTCATGATCGCGCTAGTCGCGGCGCTGTGGGCCTACGACGGATGGAGCGACGTCGTGACGATGGCTGGCGAGGTACAGAGGCCGCAGCGCAGCATGCCGCTGGCTTTGGTCGGCGGCGTTGCCATCGTTGGTGCGCTTTATATGCTGACCAATGCAGCGATTCAGTATGTCCTGCCGGCCGCGGCGATCGCCATAGCGGATCGGCCCGCAGCCGACGCGATGCGGCTGGTCGCCGGACCGTGGGGAGCGATCCTGGTGTCGATTGGCATGGCAGTGAGCATATGCGCAACCTTTGTGGGGTCGTCGCTCTCAGGGGCACGTGTGCCGTTCGCCGCTGCGCGCGATGGACTCTTCTTCAAACAACTGGCGCATGTCAATTCGCGGTTTCAGACGCCTTCGACTGCACTGATTCTTCAGGCTGTGCTGAGTTCCCTGCTTCTGCTCGCGATCGGCAAGTTTCAGGCGCTCTTTTCCCTCGCGATCTTTGGCGAGTGGCTCTTCTACATGCTGACGGCGAGCACAATCTTTGTGTTTCGACGGCGCGAACCGGAGGTGCCTCGGCCTTACAGTGTCTGGGGATACCCCGTGCTTCCTGCGCTTTTCATTCTGGCGGCCGCGGTGCTTTTGGTCTTTTCCTTCGCCGATCAGCCACGCAACTCGCTGATCGGCACCGGGATTATTCTGCTTGGCGTTCCGCTTCATTATGTGCTGCAACGACGGCGGACCAGCTAGCTGCGATTCTGGATGACTCGCTCGTAGAGTCGCAGGTACTCTGCGGCAGGCTTGTCCCACGAGAAGTCCTCCGCCATCCCTCGCCGCATCATCTTCGCCCACTGCTCTTTGTTGCGGAAGGTTTCGAGGGCGCGCTGAATCGCATCGAAGAGCTCCCACGCGTTGTACCCCCAGAACTTGAAGCCGTTGCCTTCGCCATCCGGCTGCTCGTCGATGGTGTCGTCGAGGCCGCCTGTGGCGCGGACGACGGGAACCGTGCCGTACTTGAGGCTGTAGAGCTGGTTTAGCCCGCCAGGCTCATAGCGGGAGGGCATCAGGAAGATGTCGGCGCCTGCTTCAATCTTGTGCGCCATCACGATGTCGAACTTTACCTGCACACGAACTTTGGCGGGATACCTTTCGGCCATCTCAACCAGGAGGCGCTCGTAGTACTCTTCGCCGCTGCCAAGGATGACTAAAACCATGTCCTCCTGCGCCAGCCGGTCCATGATCTCGACGATGAAGTCGAAGCCCTTCTGCGTGGTGAAGCGAGAGACGACTCCAATGACGGCAGTGTCGTCGCTGACACCTTCGAGTCCGTAGGCGTGGAGCAGATCGCGTCGGCACTCCTTCTTGCCGGCAAGATTTTCAGCAGTGTAGTGCGCTGCAATGTGCGAGTCCGTCGCCGGATTCCACTCCTCGGAGTCGATACCGTTGGTGATTCCCAGCAGATCGCCACTGCGTTTGCGCAGAACTCCATCGAGCCCATTGCCGAACTCACTGGTCTGAATCTCTTCCGCGTATTTGCGGCTTACCGTGGTGATGGCGTCTGCGTAGACGATTCCGCCCTTCAGGAAGTCGACCTTGTCGTAGTGCTCCAGCTTGTCGACGGTGTACATATCCCACGGCAGAAGCAGTTTTTCGATCGTCTGCGGGGGAAACCAGCCCTGATAGCCGGCGTTGTGAATCGTCAGCACGGCCGGGACGTTGCGTAGAACGGGATCGAAGTAATAGACAGAGCGCAGCATGACGGGAAGCATCGCTGCCTGCCAATCGTGCACGTGGAAGAGATCCGGGACGCCGAGAATCTTTGAAGCTTCGATGACCGCGCGGCAGAGGAGGCCAAAGCGCTCTGCGTTGTCGGCGTATTCGCCGGAGGGAGTGCCGTAGAAGGCCTCGCGGTCGAAGAGCTCGTTGCAGTCGATGAAGTAGGTCTGGACTCCACCGGCTATTCCACCGTTCAGGATGCGGACGAAGCGACTATAGGTCGGGAATGGAATCGTGATGCTGGGAACAACCACCGGAGCTTTCGGCTCTGCCTTTGCGACCTGCCGATAGTAAGGGAAAAATACGCTTACCCGATGGCCGTGTTTAGCGAGCGCGCGCGGGAGCGAGCTGACCACATCTGCCATACCGCCTGATTTGGCCCAGGGAGAGCACTCGGATGCTGCGAAAACAATATGCATATACCTTCGTCCTTTATCTTTTCAACCAAACCGTTAGTCTATAGAAGAGCACACAGACTGAGCAGCAAACATTGGATGCAGATGAAACATAAACCGAAGCTGGGGCAGAATTTTCTTGTGGACGATGCAGCCCGTCACGCCATCGTCGATGCCCTTGGTGATCTTAGCAAGCGCACAGTCATTGAGATCGGTCCCGGCCATGGGGCCATTACTGACATCCTGGCGGGGCGCTGCCAGAGGTTGATCGCGCTGGAGCTCGACCGCGCTCTCGCCGCCGAGCTGACCTTCCGTTTTCGCGATCAGCCACAGGTACAGATTCTCGAAGGCGACGTTTTGAAAACGGACCTGCGAACGCTTGTGGCCGAGGGCGAGACGGCAGACGTCATCGGAAACCTGCCCTACTACATCACCTCGGATATCCTGCTGCAGTTGTTAGCGGCTGGCAGCGCAGGTACCCTGGCGCGCGCCGTCCTGATGATGCAGCGCGAGGTCGCCGACCGCGTCTCTGCCGCGCCCGGGGTGCGCGACTATGGCCTGCTCTCTGCCACGGCGCAGATGAACGCGCAGGTCGACCATCTCTTCACGCTGCCTCCCTCTGCGTTTTCACCGCCGCCCGAGGTCTATTCGACCGTTTTGCGATTGCACTTTGCCCCGCGGTTTACAGAGCTTGGAGTGGCCCCTGAGGGGTTCAACAGTTTTTTGAAGCTGTGCTTCGCGCAGAAGCGTAAGACGCTGCAGAATAACCTTCGCGCTGCAGGTATTGCCGTGGAGCGGCTCTCCGCAGCGTGGCCGTCGAGCATTCCTGCAAAGGCTCGTGCAGAGTCGCTGGGCCTGGAGGCGATGGCCGAGCTCTATCGTTCGCTCAAGAGCGCCGCTCACGAATAAGAGGCTCGCCTGCTCGCAGCTTCGACTAGCTGTTCATTGGAAACTTCAGTGGCGGTCAGCTTCTATCTGCTCCAGCATCTTGGTTGCGCGCAACCGAACGCGCTGTATCACGGCAGTGTCATCGGCAATCGCAGCCAGGGTGGCAGAGATCGTTCCCAACTCCAACGCCCGTCCCTCCTGGGCCTGTTGCGCAAGCGTACTCATCTCGGCATCCAGGCCTAGCCTGTCATAACGATGCAAAAACTCCAGCATGCGGCCCTCGTCGAGCGTGTTGGCGATCCCCAAAAAGATGTCGGTCACGGCTTCGACGGTCTTGTTCTCGGAGTAGTGATAGACGCAGGATCCCGATCCATCCGCTCCCGTGTAAGTCAGCGTCTTGGCACCCGTGTCGGCTATGTTCTTCGCCCTGGACGCGCACTCCACGTTGAAGCGATCGAGAGAGCGCGCTGCCTTGAAGATCTTTGCCACGGTACCCGCTGTCAGATCGATGGGACGGTCGATGTGCTGCGCAGCCTGGCCACGCATCGACGTTTGGGTGGCCGGCATCTCAGCCTGCTCAGCCTGATACGTGCCTTTGCCGTCCTCGTGCACGCGCAGGTCGAAGTGAGGGACCGGCAGCCCAACGCGGTCGAACTGAAAACGAACCTCAGCCGGAGTCGTTGCCGAAGCTGGAGTGGGAGCTTGCGCTTGAGCGGCGAAGACAGAAGATAATAGGAGGACGGAGCCTAACACCACACTCGTACCAGCTCTCATCGCTGCGCGCCCTGCAGATCCAGCGTCTGCGCGGTGTGGATGTGGCAGATCGCTATCGCTAATGCATCGGCTGCATCTGGTGAGTCGAAGGCGTTCTCGTTGTTCAGCAGACGTCTCACCATGAACTGCACCTGCTCCTTTGCGGCTAGTCCGTAGCCAACCACTGAACTCTTTATCGATAACGGCGCATACTCTGCAATCGGGAGACCACAGGTCGCAGCGGCAAGCATGGCAACGCCGCGAACCTGCCCGAGCTTGAGCGCGGACTTCACATTCGCGGAGAAGAAGACCTCTTCAATCGCGACGATCTCTGGCCGATGCAGAGCGATGAGAGCAGTCAGCTCGCTGTAGACCTGGACGAGCCGTAGCGGTGTCTTCTCTCTTTTGTTGAGGCGGATGGTGCCGGCGGCAAGGTGAACGAGGCGAGGCATGCGGGCGTCGCAATCCACCTCCACCACGCCATAGCCGGTGAACTCGGTTCCGCAGTCGATGCCGAAGACTCGCATGGGCGAAGTTTACTGCATCCCGGTGCAGCTATGGACTATCGAGGTTGAGTCCCCGCACCCGCCCGGACGCTAGCGGGAGATTCCTTCAAGCGGCGAGCTGGCGGTGGCGTAGAGTTTCCGCGGCATTCTGCCTGAGAGGTAAGCCTGACGCCCTGCAAGGACTGCATGCTGCATCGCCTCCGCCATCAGGATAGGATCGTTCGCCCCGGCAATGGCAGTATTCAGCAGCACCGCGTCAAAGCCCATCTCCATGGCAATGGCCGCGTCGCTCGCCGTGCCTAAGCCCGCGTCGACTATCAGTGGAACCTCCGTGATCAGCTCTCGCATCATGCGCAGGTTGTGAAGATTTGCTATCCCGGCGCCGGTTCCTATCGGGGCGCCAAGCGGCATTACCGCAGCCGCGCCAGCGTCGATCAGCCGCTTCGCGAAGACGATGTCGTCCGAGGTGTAAGGCAGTACCGTGAAACCTTCTTTGACCAGAACTTGGGTCGCTTCCAGGGTCGCCTGCACGTCCGGATAGAGTGTTTGCTGATCGCCGATAACCTCGATCTTGACCCAGTCAGAGAGCCCGACCTCACGGCCCAGCCGTGCGGCGCGAATCGCCTCCTCCGCCGTGTAGCAGCCTGCAGTATTGGGGAGCAGAAAATAGCGCAGCGGATCGATGAAATCAAGCAGCGACTCGCTGGTGCGGTCGAGGTTTACCCGGCGCACCGCGACCGTCACCATCTCCGCGCCGGAGGCCTCGATGGCAGCCTGCGTCTCCGGACCATCCTTGTACTTTCCCGTGCCAACGATGAGCCGCGATTGGAAGGCTCGTCCTGCGATTACCAGAGGGTTCATGGTTAATATCCTACCGTTAGGATGCGGGTGAAACGCAAACGGCTCGCACTCTCGAGAGAGCAGCGAGCCGTCTGGCGGTGAACTGATGAGATTGACCAGAGGCGTCCATACTCGGACTTGGCCTCGGCGTGGACTTTGCTACTACTAAAGACCGCCAGGACTAGAGCTATGGACGCTCTAAGCCTCAGTCACCTCACGTTGCGTTGAACTACAGTAACTATCAATTTTCATAGGCTGGACCATCCTCCTTTCCCGTGTAACAGCAGATTACTCCTGAGGCCGTTTGCAGGCAAGTGCTCCCACAGATGAGGGCCTCCGTGCATCTGTACGCGCTGCGAACCGCATCACAACTCTGGTCACGACACTTCCCTGAATCAGAAAGGCTCGACTTCATGAAGCCGGCAACCATCATCGGAATACTTCTCATCCTCCTTGGCATCATCGGTTACGCCACGGGCGGCCTCTCCTTCACGCACGAGAAGAAGGTGGTCGATGCGGGACCGATCCAGATCTCGCATAAGACCCAGGACACTCTGCCACTCTCACCGATTCTGAGCACAGTCGCGTTGATTGCCGGAGTTGGGCTGGTAGTCGTCGGCGCGAAATCGTAGCTGGTCTTTTCCTGCCGCGTTGCTACTTGAGATAGGCGCGCACCAGATCGATCAGGTCCTCGCCCAACTCCGGAGTGAGAGGAGCATGTCCGTCCTGCAGAAGATGCAGACGGATGTGATCCTCGAGTACCTCAGCCATCAGGCCGTTGATCCCGCCCCGCGCCGCAGCGAGCAACATCAGCACCTCCGCGCACTCATGATCCTCTGACGACAGGGTGCGCTCCACGCGGTCGATCTGGCCTCGAATCTTTTTGACCCTATTAAGCAGTTTTAGCTGTGCTGTGCTTGTGTAAGCCATGTGCTCCCCTTGTACCCTACCGGGGTATACTACCTTCACCAGCGAGACGAAGCAATTACCTCTTCCCAGTCAGTTACAGCTTTCGAAAGGGTTCAATCTGTCTGAAAGTTTGCACTCTGTTCACTTTCAGGCCTGAAGATAACAGTTCAATGATGCAAAAACTCAAGTGGGGTCACCTCCTGACAGGGATGTGCCTGACGCTGCTCTCAGCCTCTTCTCTTTCTGTTGCGCAGACGCAGAACGCCACGGACGCTGCACACCCTTCGCAGATCGATGCACCTCCCCCGGCGCCGGACAAATCCGAGACGCTCAACATGTTCCCGCATTGGGAGCATTCGCGATTCTTTATCGGTGGTCAGACGAACATCATCTTCCAGGCGCATGGCCCGTTTCATTCCCCTTATGAGGGAGTAAACAGCCTCCTGGGCCGTGGAGAATATAAGACCTCGCTGCTGGGCACGCTCTATCTTGCGGCGCAGGCGATCCGCAATCCGCGCTATGCGCTGGACGGACTCTTCGATCTTGAATCCGCTGGTGGCCGCGGCGACAGCGAGGCGCTGGGACTGGCCGGCTTTACCAACCTCGATGTCGTTCGCAACCCGAACCTGGGTGCGACGCCTTATATGGCCCGCGTGCAGCTTCACCAGACGATCGGCTTCACCGACAAGCTGGTGCCCAACAACCGCACGCAGTTCTCCCTTGGCGATGAGGTGCCGGAGCGCCGCCTGGAGTTTCACGTCGGCAAGATGAGCCTGCCCGACTTTCTGGACATTAACAACATCGGCAGCGACAGTCATCTGCAGTTCATGAACTGGACCGTAGACAACAATGGCGCGTGGGACTACGCAGCCGATACGCGAGGCTACACCTACGGCATCGTTAGCGAGTATGACGACAAGAGTTGGTCGGCTCGCTACGCTTTAGCCTTGATGCCAACCGTGGCTAACGGCATTGACCTCGATTGGGATCTCCGTCGCGCCAGTGGGCAGAACTGGGAGTTCGAGCTGCGCAAGCCGCTGCTGGGCAGTCTGCTATCGCCCGATCGCAAAGGCATCGTTCGACTCATGAGCTATGTGAATCATGCGCACATGGGTCTCTATCGTGACGCGAACAAGGCTTTCCTCGATGGCGAAGATCCTGTGCCGGAGATCAAGCTGCACGAAAAATTCAGCGCGGTGAAGTACGGCTTTGCCCTGAATGCGGAGCAGGAGCTGGCCGAAAATCTGCGTGTGTTTGGCCGCTTCGGATGGAACGAGGGCCAGCACGAGTCTTTTGCGTATACCGAGGTCGATCAGACAGTCGAAGCCGGCGGAGACTACTCTGGCCGGGCCTGGTCACGCCCGAACGATAAGGTGGGCCTGACCTTTGTCACGAACGCTATAAAGAAAGACCACCAGGACTATCTGAAGCTGGGCGGGCTTGGCTTCCTCCTTGGCGACGGCAAGCTGAACTATGCGCGTGAGGACATCCTGGAGAGCTACTACAACCTGCACACCTGGCGCGGAGTCTACTATGCGCTCGATCTACAGTTCATCGACCATCCCGGCTACAACCAGGATCGCGGTCCGGTGCTGGTGGAGTCGGTCCGCATGCACGTGGATTTCTAGGCACCACCATCTGAAACTGCATACAAAAAGGCCATATACTCAGCACAATGCTGCCGTCCACGCTCTCCGATCTTCCTATACCTGTTTACACACTATTTCAGCGGTCCTCGACGCTTGAGTTAATGGCCATAGGTCTTTTAATCGGATTGCTTCTAGGTAGTTTTCTCAACGTTTGTATCTCTCGAATACCTCGGGGCGAAAGTGTCATACGCCCTCGCTCACATTGTCCTGAGTGTCGTGTCGCAATCCGTTGGTATGACAACATCCCAATTGTCAGTTGGATCATCCTTCGGGGCCGTTGCCGTGCCTGCCGTCAATCAATTCCCTGGCGATATCTGCTAGTAGAGCTAGCGGTTGGCGCATGGTTTCTTCACATTGCCATGTTTTTGGTGGCTGCTCTTGGTCTGGGCATAGCTGGCAGCTACCACAATGTAATCCGTTGGTGGACGCAAGTCATGTTTATTCAAATTGATATAGCCATCCTCGGCTTTCTGCTCATCGGACTCATGGTGATGGACTGGCAGACGATGATCTTGCCCGACTCCTTTACCCTTGGCGGCATAGCTATCGCGTTCTTCCTCATCTTCACGCAGGCGCTCTTCCTCGGCCCTACCGAGGATCAGGTGATGCTGACCAAGCACCACATCCAGCTCACCAGCCCCGGCGGAGTGGTGGACCACGGCAATCTCTTCTTCACCGGTCCCGAGAGCCTGATCTTTGGGCGCATCGCTGCGATCTGTGGAGCGGCTCTGCTCCTGCTGCTTATCCGATGGATCTATCGAGCCGTTCGACACCGGGATGGAATGGGCCTGGGCGACGTGAAGCTGCTCGCGATGATCGCAGCGTTTCTCGGCTTCTGGCCAGCGATCCTTTCGCTCTTTCTCGGAACTTTGGCCGCCGCCGCCTATGGAGTTGTGCTTCTGGCGCGCAATAAGGCCGGCGCAACCTCCCGGCTCGCCTTCGGCAGCTTTCTTTGCGTTGGCGGACTGGTCTCCGCGTTGTTCGGTAATCATCTGATCAATATGTACATAGCATTGCTTCGATAGCCGCACACCTTCCCGACAATCGCTTGACACTTGCCAGCCGCAATCTTAGAGTCGAAGATGGCCATGCACAGTTACCCCTACATTTGGAACTACCTTCCACTCGTGCTTCAGGTCCTGGTCGCCCTCGGACTAGCTGTGGGCATGGTGGGCGCCTCCTTTCTCATCGGCAAACATAAAAACTCACGCACCAAGGCAGGAGCCTATGAGTGCGGGATGGATCCCGTTGGCGACGCTCGAGGCCGGTTTACTGTCCGCTTCTATATGGTCGCGATGCTGTTCATCCTGTTCGATGTCGAAGCTGTCTTCATGCTTCCCTGGGCAGTGATCTTCCGTCGACTACCAGCCATAACCGGCTCGCGCATGTTCGGCTTCTACGAGATGCTCGTCTACCTCGGCTTCGTCGCCGTTGGTCTCTTTTACGTCTGGAAGAAGGGCATTCTGGACTGGGCAAACGACAAGGGAGACCTCTAATGTACGATCCAGCCTCTGCCATCAAGGGCAAACAGGCCGTCTTCGAAGCGCACCCTGAAAACGCGTCTGTCAAGGCTCTCACCGATCTCGCGACAGATGCAAAATACGACCGCGCCGAACTGACCATCACTGTCGCGCGAGAGAGTATCGTTGCCGCAGCCATGGCCGTCCAGCAGGCTGGCTACAACTTTCTCGAGGATGTCACCGCAGTAGACTGGTACCCCTCTGAGCCGCGCTTCCAGATCACGTATCACATCCTCTCGCACTCCCTGAAGGAGCGCATCCGCCTGGCTGTTCGCCTCGATGGAGATGCCGCCGCGCTCGACAGCATCACCTCGGTCTGGCCCTCCGCCAACTTCTACGAGCGTGAAGTCTTCGACCTCTTCGGCGTCCACTTCGGCGGCCATCCTAACCTTCGACGAATCATGATGCCGGAAGACTGGAACGGGCATCCATTACGCAAGGACTACCCTGTGGAGGGCTACCGCTAATGACTCCCCCTGTTGAAGAGATCACCGGCCCGACAGCGATCGACCCAGGTGTAGACGACGTCTTCGCGAACTCTGCACGCAATCGCCAGAATACTCCGCCGCAGGACCAGACCATGGTCATCAACATGGGTCCACAGCATCCTTCGACCCATGGCGTCCTTCGCCTGGTCGTCGAGATCGACGGAGAGACCGTAGTCTCCCTCGCCCCGGATATTGGATATCTGCACACTGGCATCGAGAAGACATGCGAGGCCAAGTTCTACCAGCAGGTTGTCCCGCTCACCGATCGCATCGACTATCTCTGTCCCATGACCAACAACCTAGCCTACTGCCTTGCGGTAGAGAAGTTGCTGGGCCTTGAGATTCCCGAGCGTGCCATCTATCTTCGCGTCCTCTTCAACGAACTCACCCGCATCCAGTCGCATCTTGTCTGGCTCGGCACGCATGCCATGGACATCGGCGCGCTCACCGTCTTCCTTTACTGCTTCCGCGAGCGCGAAGAGTTGCTGCGCATCTTTGAAGCAGTCGCGGGCCAGCGCATGATGACGAGCTACGTCCGCGTCGGGGGCCTCAGCCTCGAACCGCCACGGGATATCTACGAGAAGATCCGCACCTTCCTCAAAGGCTTCCCCGCGCACGTCGATGAGTACGAAGGCCTGCTGCAGACCAACCCCATCTGGATGAACCGCCTCAAGGGTGTGGGTTACCTGTCGCCTGAGGACGCGATTGCGCTCGGCGTAACCGGGCCGCCGCTGCGCGCCTCCGGAGTCGACTTCGACGTCCGCCGCGATATGCCCTACTCCGGCTACGAGAAGTTTCAGTTCAACGTCCCCGCCTCCAAGGTCGGCGACGTCTGGGCGAGATACATCGTTCGCATGCAGGAGTTTCGCGAGTCGGTGAAGATCTGCCTGCAGGCGCTCGATGGCCTGCCCGAAGGCAACATCGTCGCCGATGCGCCGAAGATCATCCTGCCGAATCGCGAGCAGATGAAGACGCAGATGGAGTCCCTCATCCATCACTTCAAGATTGTTACCGAAGGCTTTGCTGTTCCGGCGGGCGAGGTCTGCAGCTCGGTTGAAGCGCCGCACGGAATGATGAACTACTACGTCGTCTCGGATGGAACCGCCAAGCCCTACCGCGTTCATATGCGCAATCCGGGATTTGCCACCCTGCAGGCGCTTGAAACCATGTGCAAAGGCCGCCTCCTCGCCGACGTCGTCGCCGTCATCGGATCGATCGATATCGTCCTCGGCGAGATCGACCGCTAACCTCTGATGCTCGATGCACGCCTCAGAGCTGAACTTTGGACCTCGTGGGCTTCGCTGCTTCGTTCTTACGCCGCTGCCCACGGATTGAACAGCAAGCATCATGCAGTCGTTGAAGTAGGAGCAGACGAGATTACGCTTCGCGTTGCAGGCAACTGGCTTCGCTTTACGCACGAGAGTATGGAACGAAGTGATGGAAGCCGCTCCTCCTTCAACATGGAAGAAGATGGAACGGTTAAACTGAATGGCATTGCCGAAGAGATGGACCTTGCCGCCGAAAGGCTGGCGCGGGAGATGATGCACAGTGAGTAAGTTTTTTTGTTGTCCTTCCGTAGCGCAGCGGAGGAATCTGCTTCATCTTGCCGCCAAGGATTCGACTGAATGAGTACAGTAGCCAATACGATCTTTTCGCCGGAGACGGCAGCACGCTTCGACAAACTCGTCACCATCTATCCGCTCAAGCGCTCCGCGCTCGTTCCCATGCTGCTCTACGCGCAGGATGAGATCGGCTACATCTCCGACGCCGTTGTCACCGAGATCGCCCAGCGCATCGACCTCCTCGAGTTGGACGTACACAATGTGCTTTCGTACTACTCCATGCTGCGCACCAAGCCAGCCGGAAAGTACAACGTGCAGGTCTGCACCAACATCTCCTGCATGCTGCGCGGCGGCTACGAGATCCTCGACCACTGCAAGCACAAGCTCGGTATCGGCCACAAAGAGACCACCAAGGACGGCGTCTTCTCTCTGGAAGAGGTCGAGTGCATCGGAGCCTGCTGCTGGGCGCCGGCCATCCAGATCAACTACGACTTCCACGATGACCTCACCCCCGATAAGGTCGATGTCCTATTCCAGATGTACCGTGACGGCCAGGGAAAGGACGTGAAGTAGATGCCAGCACTCGTCTCGCACCCCGATGAAGTAAAGGTCGTCTCCCGCCGCTTCGGCATGGGCGCCACCGACATCGACAAGTACGTCGAGCTCGACGGTTACAAAGCTGTCCAACAAGCCATCGCCAAGGGTCCAGAGTGGATCATCACTGAGATGAAGGCCAGCGGCCTTCGCGGTCGTGGCGGCGCCGGCTTCCCCACCGGTATGAAGTGGTCTTTCGTTCCCAAGCAGTCCGAGAAGCCGAAGTATGTTCTGGTCAACGGCGATGAGTCCGAACCCGGTACCTGCAAGGACCACGTCCTCTTCCTGCATGATCCGCATGCCGTCATCGAAGGCACCATGATCGCCGGCCTCGCCATCGGCTCCAAGCTCGGCTTTATCTATCTTCGCGGCGAGTACCGCTATCTGCTCAAGATCGTCGAAAAAGCTGTCGCTGATGCCTACGCAAAAGGCTTCCTCGGCAAGAACATCTTCGGTACGGGTGTTGACTTCGACATCATCACGCAGACCGGAGCAGGAGCGTACGAGGTAGGCGAAGAGTCTGCCCTCATGGAGTCGCTCGAAGGCAAACGCGGCGTCCCCCGCATCAAACCGCCCTTCCCTGCTGTCGTCGGCCTCTACGGTGGCCCTACTGTCATCAATAACGCCGAAACCATCGCGAATGCACCGCACATCCTGCTGATGGGTGGCGAGGCATACGCCAAGCTCGGCAGCGAGCGCAACGGCGGCACGCGCCTCTTCGGCATCAGCGGCCACGTCGAGCGCCCCGGCGTCTACGAGCTTCCGATGGGCTACAACCTCAAGCGCGCCATCTACGAGGTAGCTGGCGGCATCAAAGACGGCAAAACACTGAAGGCTGTCGTTCCCGGTGGCTCAAGCTGCCCGGTTATGCTGCCCGAAGAGATCGACATCGGTCTCGACTTCGACCAGATGGGCAAAGCTGGCACGATGCTTGGTTCAGGCGGCATCGTTGTGCTCGACGAGACCGTCTCCATCGTCGAATTCGCCCTTCGCACCATCGCCTTCTATCAACACGAGTCCTGCGGCTGGTGCATTCCCTGCCGCGAGGGCACGGACTGGATCAAGAAGACTCTCACCCGCGTCTACAACGGAGGCGGCAACAAGAAGGACGTCGCGAACGTGCAATACCTCGCCGAAAACATGCTGGGCCGCACCTTCTGCCCGCTCGGCGACGCAGCGGCCATGCCCACCATCGCCTTCGTCAAAAAGTTCCGCAAGGAGTTTGAAGACTACATCGAAGGCAACAAGGCCGGAACCCCCATCATCACTGTTGAACAGTTGGTCGGAGCACATTAATGCCAGACGTAAAATTCACCGTAGACGGCAAACAACTGACCGCACCCGCAGGCACTCTTCTCCTTGAGGCCTGTAAGACCGCCGGCATCGAGATCCCCGCCTTCTGTTATTACCCTGGCCTCTCGCTGCAGGCAGCTTGCCGCATGTGCGTCGTCCGCATCGAGAAGATGCCGAAGCTCCAGACCGCCTGCACTACGCCGGTCGCCGAAGGCATGGTCGTCACTAGCGAGTCGCCCGAGATCGCACAAGCCCGCAAGGCTACCCTGCAGCTTCTGCTCGGCAACCACCCGCTCGACTGCCCCGTCTGCGACGCAGGCGGCGAGTGCGAGCTGCAGGACATGACCTTCAAATATGGCGCCGCCGACAGCTTCTACGCCGAACCCAAGAACCACCGCGAAGAGCAGAAGTGGTCCCCCGTCGTCTACTTCGACCGGCCACGCTGCATCCTTTGCTACCGCTGCGTGCGCATGTGCGGCGAAGGCATGGACGTCTTCGCGCTCGGCATCCAGAACCGCGGCAGCTCCTCCGTCATCGCTCCGAACGTCCCCGCGCAGATGTCTCCTGACGACCTCGCCCATGTGGACTGCGAGCAGTGCGGCATGTGCATCGATGCTTGCCCCGTCGGCGCTCTGACCTCCGGTACCTACCGTTACAAGACGCGCCCATGGGAGATGAACCACGTCTCCACCATCTGCACCCACTGCGGCGACGGTTGCAAGACCACGCTCGGTGTCCGCAGCACATCGGACGGCAGTGAGATCGTTCGCGGCGATAACCGCGACAAATCCGGCATCAACAACGACTTTCTCTGCAACAAGGGACGCTACGCCTTCGACTTCGCCAACAACGAAGACCGCATCACCCAGCCCCTGGTTCGCCAGCCCAGCGGCGAGATGAAGCCTGTGAGCTGGGAGGTCGCCTTCGATCATGTCGGCAAAAAGTTCCGCGAGCTCCGCGACACGCGCGGAGGCAAATCCATCGGCGTCATCGGCAGCAACCGCACCACCAACGAAGAAGCCTACCTTCTCCAGAAGTTTGCCCGCACCGTTCTCGGCACCAACAATATCGATCACCACCGCACTGCGGACTACGCTACCTTCGCCCACTCGCTGGCCGGAATGACCGACCGTGCAGCCAGCCTGAAAGACACGTTGACGGCTCCGGCAATCATGATCCTGGGCGGCGACCCCACCATTCAGGCTCCAGCCACCGCGTGGAACATCCGCACCAACGTCCGCAACAATCGGGCTCGTCTTTATATCGCCAACGCCTCCGAGATCAAGCTGCGCCGCCAGGCCAAAGCCTTCGCGCACATCGCTCCCTTCAGCTATGGCGCACTCGCCAGCTTTATCGCCGGAGACGATTCTGCGGTCGATTCGCTCACGCACCCCGGTGCTGACGCGGCCTCCTTTCACAACTTCCGCAACGCCGTTCGTGCCGAGGAGCAACTGCTTGTCCTCATCGGCTCCGATATTCGTGGCGGCGACCTCAAGCGGCTGCTCGCCTTCGGCACCACCATGCCAAATCGCAAGTTCGCTCTGCTCTCTGACTACGTCAACTCTCGCGGCGCCGCCGATATGGGTCTTCTTCCCGATCTGCTCCCGGGCCACACCACCCTCGCCGGCAACACCACCTTCGCGGAATACAACGCACCGTCCGAGCCTGGTCTCGACATGCTGGAGATCTTCGAAGCAGCAGGCCGCGGCGATCTCTCCGCGCTCTACGTCGTGGGCTCAAACCCGGTCTCCCGCTACGGAGTCGATCCCTCCTCTCTGAAGAACACGTTCCTCGTGGTTCAGGATATGTTCCTCACCGAGACCGCCGCGCTCGCCGATGTCATCCTCCCAGCCGCGAACCTCTACGAGAAGTCCGGCTCCGTCACCAACAGCTACGGCGACCTTCAGCTCGTCTCTAAAGCAGGCGACCGCGCAGGCGTCCGTACCGACTTCGAGATGATCGTCCGCATCGCCGACAAGATGGGAGCCAACATGCGCGAGCTGATCCCCTTTGGCAAAGGCCCACGCGGAGCCGGGACGCATGGAGACATGGGTCAGTCCCGCGGCGCACACTCCGGCGAAGCAGACCAGCATGCAGTATGGCTTGCGGCCAACAACATGGAGCCAAAACTCAGCCCCTTCGATCCGTTCGCTATCCTCGACGAGATTCAGCGCCTCGTCCCAGGGTACAATCTGCTGCGCCTTCAGCTGCTCAGCGGCAACGATCAACACTTGCAGCCGGCTGTCTCCACCGCCAACCTCGTTCAAATCAGCAACCGCCGCGACCTCGTCCTCCCGGCGAACGATACACTGTTCACGTCGGGCACTCTGGGCCGCTACTCCACCATGCTCTCCGATCTGCAACACAACGAGAGCCTCCGTCCTCCAACCGGCCTCACACAGATCCAAACCGCAGCTGACTAACTAGACTCGATCGCATTCGAAACGAACACAGGAGCCTAACCCACCGCCGTGAGCCACCTCAGCCCATTTCAGACATTCCTGCTGCTCAGCATCCTCAAGGTTGTGGTCGTTCTCGTCATCACCCTGACGGCGGTCGCCTACACGGTTCTGCTGGAGCGCAAGGTCCTGGGCCGCATCCAGAACCGCTGGGGACCCTCCCGGACGGGCCCCTTCGGCTTGTTACAGCCGCTCGCAGACGGCATCAAGCTCTTCCTTAAAGAAGATCTGCTGCCGATTGCCGCCGAGCGCCCTCTCTTCATCATTGCGCCCATCATCGCTCTCTCCTGCGCGCTCATCTCGATCGCGGTCGTACCCTTCGGTGGTATGCAGACCGTCAAGGGCGTCGAGATGTTCAATATCGCCGACCTCAACATCGGCCTCCTGGTCATACTGGGCATTACCTCGATCGGCGTCTACGGCATCGCTCTCTCGGGCTGGTCTTCGAATAACAAGTTCGCCCTGCTGGGCAGTCTTCGCGCCACCTCGCAGATGATCAGCTACGAGCTCGCGCTTGGCCTTTCGCTGGTCGGCGTTGTCCTTCGCGCTCAATCCCTCAGCCTGCGCGACATCGTCAACAGCCAGGGCGCACACGGTCTGCTCTCGTGGAACTTCTTCGGCGGCTTCCAGTTCGTCGGCTTCTTCATCTACATCATGGCTGCCTACGCCGAGACCAACCGCGCTCCCTTCGACCTTCCCGAAGCCGAGTCCGAGCTCGTCGCCGGCTATCACACCGAGTACTCCTCCATGAAGTTCGCCATGTTCTTCATGGCCGAGTACGCCAACATGATCACCGTAAGCTGCGTCGCCTCGCTGCTGTTCTTCGGCGGAGCCTCCAGCCCCCTTGGCCATCTCCTACCCGCCGACTTCGGCGGCCCGATCCTCTCGGCAATTTTCCCCATTCTCTGGTTCGTCGGCAAGGTACTCGGTTTCCTTCTCCTCTTTATCTGGGTGCGTGGCACGCTGCCTCGCTTCCGTTACGACCAGCTCATGAGCTTCGGCTGGAAGTTTCTCCTGCCGCTCGCCATGGTCAACATCATCATTACCAGCCTCGTGATCGCCTTACGCAGCTAACACTCACGAGAAACGCAGCAAGCTGTTTTACAATCAGCAGATAGCCCAGAAAGCCTTCTGCTCCGTCTCAAGCGTCTCGAACGATTCAAGAGATTCAAAAAGGAATCGCGGAACCTCATGCAACTGGCACTCTTTCTCATCTTTGGCGGACTGGCCGTAGCGGGAGCACTCAACCTCTTGTTCCAGCGCCATCCCATCAACAGCGCTCTCTCGCTGGTCGTCGTCATGATGTCGCTCGCCGTCCTCTACTGGTCGCTGGGGGCCGAGTTTCTCGCCGCGTCGCAGGTCATCGTCTACTCCGGCGCCATCATGGTCTTCTTCGTCTTCGTCATCATGCTGCTGAACGCTGGAGAAGAGGAGCGCACCACTGGCAGCCGCGCCGCCTACCTCGTCGGATTCCCCGGCGCGGCGGCTATCTTCTGTCTCCTTAGCTTTGTCTTCCTCTCGGAGCGCAAGGCGCTCGGCTACACCAACATCGGCGGCTATCTCAACCACGTCACCAGCAACATCTCCGAGATCAGCACCCTCCTCTTCACCAAGCTTCTGCTTCCCTTCGAAGTCACCTCCATCCTCATCCTCGTTGCTATTCTTGGAGCCGTCGTGCTCGCACGAAAGGAGCAGTAGACATGTCTTTGCAAGTGCCCATCGCCGCTTATCTCATCCTCGCCGCCGTGCTCTTCTCCACCGGCGTCGCAGCCTTTCTCATCAAGCGCAACCTCATCACCATCTTCATGTCGATTGAGCTCATGCTCAACGCCGTCAACCTCACCTTCGTCGCCTTCGCGCACATGTGGCACCAGGTCTCCGGGCAAATCTTCGTCTTCTTCGTGATGGTTGTCGCCGCAGCCGAGGCCGCCGTCGGCCTTGCCATCATTATCGCCATCTTCCGCACGCGCCAGACGCTGAACGTCGATCAGATCGACCTGATGAAATCGTGACCTCTATGCCCTCTGTCTCCATGATCACCGACTACCTCTGGCTCATCCCGATCCTTCCCTTCGTTGGATTCCTCATCAACGGAACCCTCGGCCGCAAGTTTCCGCGCGCGCTCGTCACTGCCGTCGCGCTTCTATGCACCGCCATCCCGGCCGCTATCGTCGCCTGGCTCTGGATCGTCATGAAGGCCGAAGGCGCGCCCGAGATCCTGCGCGTCGTCAGCCAGCCCTGGATCGCCATCACCGGCCTGCAGATTGACTTTGCCTTCACCGTCGACCACCTCACCCTCATCATGCTCGGCGTCGTCACCGGCGTCGGCTTCCTAATCCACCTCTACTCCGCCGGTTACATGGCGCACGAAGAGGGGTACTGGCGCTTCTTCGCCTACCTCAACCTCTTCATGTTTTTCATGTCGGTTCTGGTCCTGGCAGAGAGCTTCCTTCTGCTCTTCGTCGGCTGGGAGGGCGTCGGTCTCGCCTCCTACCTGCTCGTCGGCTTTTACTTCAAGCGTGACTCCGCCGCCAATGCCGGCAAAAAAGCCTTCATCGTCAATCGCGTCGGCGACTTCGGCTTCCTTCTCGCGATGTTTCTAATCGTCCGCGAGTTCGGCTCGCTCGACTTCACCCACGTCTTCCAGGCCCTCACCGTCAATCCGGAGTGGCACGGAGGCGTCCTCACCGCAATCGCTCTGCTGCTTGTCCTCGGCGCTGCAGGCAAGTCCGCGCAGATCCCGCTCTACATCTGGCTCCCCGACGCGATGGAAGGCCCCACTCCCGTCTCTGCCCTCATCCACGCGGCCACCATGGTCACAGCCGGCATCTACATGGTCGCGCGCTGCCACGTCCTCTTCGACCGCAGCCCCTATGCTCTGGGCGTCGTAGCCATCATCGGAGCGGCAACCGCCATCTTCGCCGCCTGCATCGGCATGGTGCAGCACGACATCAAGCGCGTCCTCGCCTACTCCACCGTCTCTCAGCTCGGCTACATGTTCCTGGCCTGCGGAGTAGGAGCTTACACCGCCGGCATCTTCCATCTGCTCACCCACGCGTTCTTCAAAGCTCTGCTCTTCCTCGCCGCTGGCTCTGTTATCCACGCGCTTGGTGGCGAGCAGGATATGCGTAAGATGGGCGGCCTCCGCATGCGCATTCCTGTCACCTTTTGGACCATGACGATGGGTGTCTTCGCTATCTCCGGCATCCCGCCGCTCGCGGGCTTCTTCTCAAAGGACGAGATCCTCTACCAGGCCTTCGTCTCGAATAATCCGATCGGCAAACTTCTCTGGCTCGTCGGACTCATCACCGCTGGCATGACCTCCTTCTATATGTTCCGCCTGTGGTTCAAGACCTTCTTTGGACCGGAGCACTTCGAGGCTCCCGCCGACCTGCATGACCATGGAGCTGCGGTTCACGTCGCTTCCAGTTCCCACGCCGTCATGGTGGCGGACCCCGAAGACACCCACGCGCACGGGGTCCACGAATCTCCTGCGATCATGTCTGTCCCACTCGCCATCCTCGCTCTGCTGTCAATCATCGGCGGATGGGTCGGCGTCCCAGCAGCCTTGGGCGGTCATAACGAGATCGAACACTTCCTCGATCCCGTCTTCAGCACCGGCGCAGTCGTCGAAGCAGCAACCAGCCACGGCACCGAACTCGGTCTTGCCGCAGTCTCTGTGCTAGTCGCGCTCTTCGGCCTCTTTATCGCCTACCTCTTCTATTACAAGAAGCCCGGCACCGCGGCTGCCCTCGCGCAGCGCGCCCCAGCTCTCTACAACCTCGTACTACACAAGTTCTACATCGACGAGGTCTATGGCGCTCTCATCATCACTCCTCTGCTGATGTTCAGCCGTCTCTTTCTCGGCGGTCTCATCGACGGAGGCATCGTCAACGGCTCGGGCGCTGCCGCTGGCGCAACCACTCGCGGTTTCAGCTCTCTGGTTCGCCGCGTTCAATCCGGAAACATTCGCTCCTACGCCGGCTGGCTCGCTCTAGGAGCAGCCGCTGTTCTGTTCGTCATGATCTTCGGCCGTTCCATCTGGATGCACTAACGTTGTACTCGTTCCTGCCTTTGACTGTTGTTTTTGCTTCTCGTCCCGTAGAGATCTGCTTCTGTACTTGTAATTCGCAAGACCAGCACCAGCTTCACCAAAGGAACCGATGAATATCGACCACACCATCCTGACCGTCATCACCTTCGTCCCGCTTGTGGGCGCGGTCCTGCTGGCCCTGCTGCCCGATAAGGGCAGGCTGATGCAGTGGGGTGCGCTCGCCGTCACTCTTCTCACTTTTCTCTGCACCCTGCATCTGCCCGCGCACTATAACTATGCCGCCGCATCCGGCACCTTCCAGTTCGAGCAGAACTCTGCGTGGATCAACTCTCCCGCCATCCGCTACCACCTCGGCGTCGATGGCCTCTCCATGTGGCTCATCGTTCTCACCGGCTTCCTGGCTCCACTCGGCGTCCTCGTCTCCTGGAACACTGTCGGCGATCGCAAGAAGCTCTTCTACACCCTCTTCCTGCTGCAGCAGGTCGCGATGCTCGGCATCTTCGTCTCGCTCGACCTCTTCCTCTACTACGCCTTCTGGGAGCTCTCGCTCGTTCCCATGACCCTGCTCATCGCCACCTTCGGCCGCACTGCCAACCGCCGCCGTGCAGCCATCAAGTACTTCCTATACGCTTTCATCCCTTCGGCTACGCTCCTGGTTGGCATGCTCTGGCTCTATGGGCGCACCGGCACCTTCCAGCTTCCTGAACTCGCCCAGCTCGCCGCCGCCCACAACATCTCGGGCAACAACGCCGCTCTCTGGCTGGCCTCGCTCTCCTTCCTGCTGGCCTTCGCCGTCAAAGTCCCGGCGTTCCCGCTGCACGGCTGGCTCACCGACGCGATCTCCGAAGCCCCCACCGCAGCCGTCATGGTCCTGGTTGGCAAACTCGGCCTGTACTCCATCCTGCGCTTCTCCTTCAGCATCTTTCCCGACCAGTCCCGCCACATCGCCCCGCTGATGATCGCGCTCGGCGCCATCGGCATCGTCTACGGCGCGCTCATTGCCCTCGTCCAGAAGGACCTCAAGCAGCTCGCCGCCTACGGTGCCCTCGGCCACGTCAGCGTCGTCATCCTGGGTATCTTCACCTTCACCATCGCCGGCCTCGACGGAGGCATCTACGCCACACTCAACGAGGGCATCGGAGCAGGAGCCTTCTTCATCCTCCTCGGCATCCTCTACGAGCGCTACGGCACCTATGACATGCGCGACTACGGCGGCCTCGCCGCCAGGCTTCCCTGGATGGTGACCCTCTTCGTCATCACCACCATGTCCGTCATCGGCCTGCCCATGCTCAACGGCTTCGTCGGCGAGTTTCTCGTACTCACCGGCGCCATGCAATCGGTCATCGCTCACCACGTCGCCTGGACTGTACTCGCCACTACCGGCGTCATCCTTACCGCCTCGTACATGCTCTGGATGATCCAGCGCGTCTTCTACGGCGACCTCAACGACAACACCGCCGACGTTCCAGTCCCCGACGTTACCGCCCGCGAGCATCTCGCTCTCTGGCCGCTCATCGCAGTTATGCTGCTGATGGGAGTTATCTCGCCGTACTGGATGCGCGCCATCGACACCGTTGGCACCTATCTCGCGCGAGAGCCTCAGTCACTCGAACCCGCTGCCTCGATACTCCCCATCGACACCCAGACGCAGATTCCCGCCGCCCAGGAGGCCACGAAGTAAATGTCCCCTAACGTCCTGGCCCTCCTTCCCGAAATCATCCTCACCCTCGCGGGCGTCTTCATCATGCTGGCAGAGCCCTGCCTCAAAGCCGGCTCCAGCCGAAAGCCACTTGGCTGGCTCGCCATCGCAGGCACCGTCGGCTCCATCGTCGCCAGCTGGTACCAGATCCAGTTCGGAACCCTCCATGCCTTCTCCGGCACCATCCAGGTCGACGCCTTCTCGGTGCTCTTCCACTTCGTCATCGCGTCAGTCGTGCTGGTCACGCTCCTGGGTTCGCTGGATTACTTTGAAGGCAACGCCAGCCATACAGGCGAGTACTTCGCCCTCTCCCTCTTCGGCGCCGTCGGCATGATGTTGATGACCTGCTCGGTCGAGCTCCTCATGGTCTTCGTCGGCCTTGAGATCTCCTCCATCTCGACCTACATCATGTGCGGCTTCCGCAAAGGCCACGCCACCGGCTCCGAGTCCTCCATCAAGTACTTCCTGCTCGGCTCCTTTGCCACAGCCTTCTTCCTCTACGGCGTCGCCCTCGCCTTCGGAGCCACGGGCTCCACCAACATCTACGCCATCGCACACGGCCTCGAAACCACCACGACGCCTGCCCTGGCCTTCACCGCCCTCGCCCTCATCCTCATCGGT
This sequence comes from Granulicella sp. S190, assembly GCF_009766095.1. Lineage (GTDB taxonomy): Bacteria > Acidobacteriota > Terriglobia > Terriglobales > Acidobacteriaceae > Edaphobacter. Next base: position 43,310 of record NZ_LMUD01000008.1, on the reverse strand, counting down.
CTCGGCTTCAAGGTCTCCGCGGCTCCCTTCCACGTCTGGACCCCCGACGTCTACCAGGGTGCGCCAGCCCCCGTCGTCGGCCTGATGTCGACCGCTCCCAAGGCCGCGGCCTTCGCCGTCCTGCTTCGCATCACCTTCACCGGCTTCCCCACCTACCAGCATCGCTGGGCCATCCTGCTGTGGGTCCTCGCGGCGCTGTCGATGACCATCGGCAACCTCGGCGCCCTGATGCAGCGCGACGTTAAGCGCATGCTGGCCTACTCCAGCATCGCCCACGCCGGCTATATCATGGTCGCCTTCACTGCCTTCCCCTTCGACGGAATCGCCGCCGCTTGCTTCTACACCGCCACCTACGCCGCGATGAACGTCGGCGCCTTTGCCGTCATCACCCAGATCGCGGGCTATGACGAGCGCGCCCGCAGCATCGACGACTTCACCGGCCTCGGCCAGAAGCGCCCCTACCTCGCCGCCCTGCTCAGCTTCTTCCTGCTCTCCTTGATCGGCATCCCCTTCACCGGCGGCTTCTTCGGCAAGTTCTATGTCTTCTCCGCGGCCATTCATGGCGGCAACGTATGGCTTGCGGTCATCGGCCTGCTCAACAGCGGTGTAGCCTGCTTCTACTATCTCCGCCTGCTGGCCGCCGTCTATACCCGTCCCGGCAGCGAGAGCACACGTCTCAACCAGCTTCGCCGCATCAGCGTTCCCGCAGCCATTGGCCTTGCTTTAGCGGCCGTAGCCACGGGCGTGATGGGCATTCTACCCAACGGTGCTGTGTCCTTCGCGGAGTACGCCAGCCACTCCACCCTCATCGAGCAAGGCCGGCAGGAGTGTGCTGCCTCTCCGGACAGCTGTCACCTCCAACTAGACTTCGACGTAAAGTAGCAGAGTCTGAGGCCTTGTTGATCAGAAGCGAGCATCGCGAGCACCCATGCCTTTCCTTGCCCTAGACGAGGTTATAAAAGTCACGAAGTGACCGCGCCGCGCGCAG
>NZ_LMUD01000008.1:13014-42214 GCF_009766095.1 Granulicella sp. S190 | reverse complement strand
GAGACTCGATAAACGCCAGACCGAGAATCAGGAAGATGAAGATTCCAGGACGAGCGCCGGGGTTACGTGCCAGCGCCTCGGTTGCCGAAGCGGTAGCCTTACCCTGACCCAGACCGCAAAGACCAGCAGCCAGCGCCATGCCCAGACCAGCAGCAAGTGGAACCCACTGGGCTCCGGGGCTTACAGCGGCAGCGCCCTGCGCAAAAGCCGGCGTTGCAAAGAGCAGCGCGGCCAACGACATAAACAGATATTGCAGCTTCTTCATGGTGTTACTCCTGCCTCCGTGAATACGCCGCCAGTGGGTGGTTGATGCTCACCGTGCTGGCACCCTCACGCTATGCGACGTTGTTGCGCGCTGCGAGAGGAGGCCCCAACGCAGCGAAGGTCAAAGTCTAGTGATCGTGCGCCACTGCCAGGGACAGATAGATCGCCGCCAGCAAAAAGAACACATAAGCCTGTACCACCGCCACACCAAGGTGCAGCCCCAGGAAGATCAGCGGGATCCCAACCGGAACCAGCGAAAAGAATGCGATCGTCACCAGGTCACCCGCAAACATGTTCGCGTAAAGACGAACTGTCAGCGAGAGCACGCGGGCAAGATGCGAGATGATCTCGATCGGCAAAAGCAACGGATACAGCCACCACACCGGTCCGAGAAACTGCTTGATGTACGCAAAGCCATTCTCGCGAATCCCGTGATAGTGGTAGTAGATAAACGTAACCAGCGCAAAACCCAGCGGTACCACGGCATAGGCGGTGGGGGACTTCAGCCCCGGAATCACGCCCATCAGGTTCGCCAGCAGGATAAACAGAAACAGCGCCGTCAGGTAGCTTGTAAACCGCGCCGAACCATGCCCGATGATCTGCTCTCCCTGCTCCGAGACAAATTCATGAGTCATCTCCGCCAGGTGCTGCACGCCGGCTGGCTTCTCCACGCTCAACGTCGTGCGCACCAGAAGGAAGTACGCGATCAGAACGACAAATACCAGAAGTTCCATCGCGAACGCATCCGTAATAGGATAAGCGGAGTACTTCGGATGCACATGCAGGGCCTCAAGCAGCGAGGTCGTCAACGCACCAAAGTGCCGATTCAAAAATAGGGTAAAGAGTGTCTGTGTCGGCATAGTAATAAGAGCTTCTGCGAAACGTAATTTGCGAACGTCCGGACTAAACCGTCCACGCCTTCATCAGCCTCAAACCCTCGACCGTCAGTGCAAACACACCCAGAGCGAGGCCTGCGGCAAGCGCGTAGACCGAACCATTCAGAATCTTAAGGCTAACATAAAGCAGCACCACGGTCAGCCCCAGGCGCAGGAAGAAACCGAACAAAACCAGCCCCAGCGGCTTCGCCTTCCCCCCGCCATCCATCCGCACCATCACCACCGTCATCAGCCGCAGCCACTCAAACAGCCCCGACCCCGAGATCAGCGCGCCCACCAGCAGCAACACCGCCGACTGCCACCCCATCTTCCACCAGATCAGAGGCACCGCGATCACGGTAATCACCACCAGCAGCCGCAGCGCGCTCCATATCGTGCGCTTGAAGTCTGCGTCGCTGAAGTCTTCCATCGTCTTCACTAAACCGTCCTCGCCTGCCCCGTTATCCACGCTTGATATACCGCGATGCCGTCCTGAAAATCTGAATAAATCCCGCCGCCGCCCCCAGCAGGATCCCTGTAATCGACATCCAGCTCTGATGAAAGTGGTGGTCCAGCCAGCTCCCAACCAGCCACCCGATCACGCACCCAGCCGGCAGCGCAATCGCCAGCTGAATCATCGACTCCGCCTTTACCAACTCCCCAAGCGCGCCCTTCCCCCCGCCTGCACCGCTCCCGCTCTTCCCTGCTTCCTCATCCGCCATCGCAGAACTATTACATCACGCGCAGCCTCAAACCAGACACTTCTGTATCCTCCTCGCCTCGCTATACTGATATGTCAGCACCATCAAGCCAAAGGAATCCCCGTGTACGAGTCGGAGTTCGAAAAGAATCTGTATCAGCAGCGCCGCGACAAGCTCCAGCAGATCGCTGCCCTCGGCCAGCTCGACGGCCTCAGCCACGCCGAGGCGACCTACCCCAATCACTACGCCGCCAGCCACACCGTCCCCGAGATACGCGCCGCCTACGGCTCCTTTACCGCCGAGCAGCTTGACGCCGACCCCATCCACGTCAGCATCGCCGGGCGCATCATGGCCATTCGCGTCCAGGGCAAAGCCGGCTTCGCGCAGCTCCAGCAGGGCGGCCAGCGCTTTCAGATCTACGTCCGCAAGGATGACGTCGGCGAAAATACCTTCGCCCTCTACAAGCTGCTGGACCTCGGTGACCACGTTGGCGTCCGTGGCCACCTCTTCCGCACTCGCACTGGCGAGCTCACCGTCCACGTCGGAAGCTTCGACCACCTGCCCGCGCTGACCTTTCTCGCGAAGGCCATGCTCGCCCTGCCCGACAAGTACCACGGCCTCGAAGACACCGAGCTTCGCTACCGTCAGCGCTACGTCGATCTCTTCATGAACACCGGCGCGACCAAACCCGCCAGCCCAGGCGAAGCGTCAACCACCGAACCGGCAGAACCCGAGACCCCCAACGTCCGCGAGGTCTTCGTCAAGCGCGCCGCAATCCTTCGCTCTATCCGCAAGTTCTTCGACCGTCGCGGCTACCTCGAAGTGGAAACGCCGATGATGCATCAGGTCGCCGGAGGCGCAGCCGCAGCTCCCTTCACCACGCATCACAATGCGCTCGACCTCGATCTCTTCCTTCGCATCGCGCCCGAGCTCTACCTCAAGCGCCTCGTCGTCGGCGGCATGGACCGCATCTACGAGATCAACCGCAACTTCCGCAACGAGGGCATCAGTACCCGCCACAACCCCGAGTTCACCATGCTCGAGTTCTATCAGGCCTACGCGAACTACCACGACCTGATGACCCTCAGCGAAGAGCTCATCGTCTTTGTCGCCAAAGAGGTCAACGGCACCACAATCACCCACTTCAACGGCCACGAGATTGACCTCGGCAAGTGGACGAAGCTCTCCATGCGCGAGGCCATCATGAAGTGGTGGCCGCCGCATGCGCCGGTTCAGCCCACCATCGATGACTTCGCCTCCGCGGAGAAGTTCCGCGCCCTGCTGAACGAAGGCGAGAAGTTCGCCAATCCCGAGAAGTCCACCTTCGACCGGGCCCTCAACCGCCTCGGCGCTGACTGCCACTTCGTCCGCGAGTTCCTCCTCGACAAGGGCGCACCCTACGGCAAGGCCATCTCCGATCTCTTCGAGCTTAGGGCCGAGGCCCTGCGCGGCGGCGAGATGGGCATCGAAGAGCCGCTCATCCAGCCCACCATCATCTATGACTTCCCCCTGGCGGTCAGCCCGCTATCGAAAGTTAAGCCAGATGAGCCCGACTGGGTCGAGCGCTTCGAGTTCTACATCGGCGGCTTCGAGGTCGGCAACGCCTTCTCCGAGCTAAACGATCCCGACGACCAGCGCACCCGCTTCGAGCAGCAGATGGCCGAGAAGGCCCGCGGAGACGACGAAGCCCATCAGATGGACGAAGACTACGTTCGCGCCCTCGGCTACGGCCTGCCCCCCACCGCAGGCGAAGGCATCGGCATCGACCGCCTCACCATGCTGCTCACAAACTCCAAATCCATCCGCGACGTCATCCTCTTTCCCCTGCTGCGCCCCCAGGTCAAACAGGCAGACACCGCAGAAGCCCCCCACGGGGAGTCCGCCGAATAGCGCCCACTCGGACGACGCCAACCCCGTCGTCCGAGTCCAAACCGCGTTATCCTTACTCTGTGGCCACCTCCGCGACAACCGATCACGTCCTCGCGCCCGCGAAGCCCCACTCCCTGCTCGCCGACTACGCCACGCTCTTCAAGCTCCGCGTCTCCACCATGGTCATCATCACCGCCGGAGCGGGCTTCTACCTCGGCAGCCTCCGCAGCGGCATCAGCCCCTTCCATGCTGGCCTCCTCCAGGCGCTGGTGGGCATCGCAGTCGTCACCTGCGGCAGCAGCGCGCTCAACCAGGCTCTCGAGCGCAAGACTGACTCCCTCATGCGCCGCACCGCTGCGCGCCCCATGGCCGCCGGCCGCATCTCCCTCGCGCACGGCCTGCTCCTCGGCTTCGCGGCCATCTTTCTTGGCTCGCTGTACCTCGCCTACACCACTAATCTCCTCACCGGAACCCTTACCCTCCTCACCGCTATCGGCTACGTCGCCATCTACACTCCGCTCAAGCGCGTCACCACTCTCAACACCTTCATCGGCGCCTTCCCCGGCGCTCTTCCACCTCTCATCGGCTGGACCGCAGCCCGCGGCGTCATCGAGTGGCCAGGCGTTGCCCTCTTCGCCATCCTCTTCGTCTGGCAGTTCCCGCACTTCATGGCCATCGGATGGATGTATCGCGAAGACTATGCCCGCGCGGGCATTCGCCTCACCCCGAACCTGCCGCATACTCAATACGCCGCCCAGAGCACCGTCATCCAGGCACTCTTCTACGCTGTCCTCATGATCCCCACCAGCCTCTGGCTTAGCTGGCTGCACATCACCGGACTCCCGTACACCGTCATCGCAACGCTTCTCGGTCTCTGGTATCTCCTCGCCACCATTCGCTTCGCCCGCATCGTGCGCAACCCGGACGGCGCCGACAACGTCGCCCTCGCGCGCAATCTGCTCAAGGTCTCGGTCGTCTATCTCCCGTTGCTCATGCTCGCCATGATCCTCAACGCGCAGGGCCGCCTGTTCTTCTAACTCTCATCTCTCATCCAGCAAGGAACGAAATGCCCGCACCCATCGCCGCTGTCAATCCCGACTACCGCACCCCGCCCTCGGTCATCGCTGCCATCATTGGCATCAGCGCGGTCGCCTCGATCTTCCTCGCGTGGCTGGTCTACTATCATCCGCCGGTCGATGTCGCTGGCACTCATCTGGCATTCCTCCCAGCGCTAGACGCGGTCCTCAACGCGATATGCGCCGTCTTCCTCATCATCGGCTTCCGGTACATCCGCCGCCGTCAGATCACAGCTCACCGCAACAGCATGTTTGGCGCCTTCATCGTCTCCAGCGTCTTCCTCGTCGCCTACATCGCCAACCACGTTCTGCACGGCGATATGCTCTTCCCTAAGGCATACCCCGTCGCTCGCTTTATCTACCTCTGGATCCTGTTGACGCCCCACATCCTTCTGGCCATCGTCTGCCTTCCGATGATCCTGATTACCTTCTTTCTCTCACTCACTGGCCGCTTTCCTGCGCATCGCCGTCTCGCGCGCTGGACCTATCCCATCTGGCTCTACGTCTCAGTCTCGGGAGTCATCGTCTACGCCATGCTGGCCTCTTACCGCTAACACTGTTCTTGTTCCCCTGCATCCTGTCTCAACGAAGCCCCAGTCCCCTATGCAGCCAGATACTCGCAAGCTCCTCCGCACCGGCCTTCTCATCTTCGGCACTGGAGCCATCGCCGCCGCGCTCATCTTCACCAGCTTCGGCGGCATCGCCCGCCACCAAGGCCCCCACACCAACCTCGGCTGGCTCTCGCTCATGCTCGCCATGGGCTGCCTCCCCACCGGCTTCCTCACGCTTCTTCTCGCTGCCGTCAAGCTCATCGGCGACCGCCGCCGCTAAACAAAAAGAGCCCCAGCCGTCATGGCTGGAGCCCTTCTAAAGAACACCTTCTCTCAAAACATCCGTAACTACTACTTCCCGAGAGTAGGCGGATTCGTACTACCCACCGCCGGTCCCGTCGCGCCCGTGCTCACGCCGTCAAGCGAAGCCTGGTACGAGATGATCGTCTTCAGAGTCTCATACGGAATCCCGGTCAGCGGCAACAGGTGACCGTTCACCGCAAGCGTCGGAGTCTGTTCCACGCTCACATCCTGGGCCAGCTTGATCGAAGCATCCACCTCACCCTTCGTTGCAGGAGTCGCAGCGCACGCATCGATCGCGGCCGGATCCAGTCCCGCCTTGGTCACTGCACTCTTCAGCGTCTCGTCTCCGGTCTCCGGCGTCAAAGCGCCCTGTGCGTCAAACACGGCCGCAGAATAAACAAAAAACGCATCGTTCTTCTGCTTCTGCACGCAGTACCCATACGCCGCCGCCTTGTATGCAAAGGGATGAATCTCTGTCAGCGGGAAGCTCTGGTACACCACATGCGCGTTTGGAAAATCCTTTACCAGCTGATCCATCGTCGTCTGCGCCTCTTTGCAGTGCGGGCACTGTAGATCCGCAAACTCGACCAGCATCAGATCCTTGCTCGTTGCGCCGCGCGTAGCCCCATCGGCACGTGCCTGCAGTGTCTTCCTCAGATCCGCAAACGGAGTAGCGCCAAACGGAACGACCACATCGCCGGCTACAGCATGTTTTCCATCCGGCATTACAAAGAACGCCGTCGGCTGCACCTTTGCGTTGGGGGTCTTATCCGACACAAACACCGTCACCTTGCTCACGTTCGGAGCAGGCGTAGTCTGGATCGCCTCTACCCGCCAGATGCGGTTTGGGTCATACCCCCACAGCGCTTTCAGGAAAGAGTTCACTGTATCGACAGTCGGCGACGATGCCGTAAAGAATTTCTGATTCACCGGAGGAAACGGATCCGCCTTGGTCTGCTGTCCGAGGCTCTGCAGCTGCGGCGGAGCTGCCGCCTTCTGCGCCGCCGGAGCCGCCGCCGCACCTGCCGCTGTCTGCGCTCCCGCCACCGACCCGGCGCTCAAGGCGGTCATCAATCCCGCCAACATCCAATTCGAAATCTTCCCATTTGAAATCTTCAAAGACACCATCCTCCGCCGTCGCTATCCGCGCAGCACTCTTATTACACCTGAACCTTGACCGCAATGGGAAACCGCCGGCCCATTCCGAACGACTTTCTCGTAACTTTCAACACTGGGGCCGCCTGCTGCCGCTTATATTCACTCCGCTCCACCAGCTGCAGCACTGACTTCACCAGCCCCACATCCACTCCCTGCTCCGAGGCAATCTGCTCCGCAGAGCAGTAACGCTCCACATATGCCTCGAGAATCGGATCGAGCACGTCATAGGGCGGCAGCGAGTCCGTATCCAGCTGCTCCGGCCGCAGCTCCGCTGAAGGCGGCTTCGAGATCGTCTCCCACGGGATAACCTCCCGCACACGATTCACATGCCGGCTCAACGCATACACCCGCGTCTTCATCACGTCGCCGATCACCGCCAGCGCCCCGACCATATCGCCATACAGCGTGCAGTATCCCGTCGACATCTCGCTCTTATTCCCGGTCGTCAACACCAGCGCGCCGAACTTGTTCGACAGCGCCATCAGCAGCGTCCCGCGAATCCGCGGCTGCAGGTTCTCCTCTGCTAGTCCAAACTCCGTTCCCGCAAACAGCGGCTGCAGCACCTGCTGAAACTGCGCGAACACGTCGTGAATCGGCAGCAGCTCAAACCGCACCCCCAGGCCCTTCGCCAGCTTCCGCGCATCGTCGATCGAGCCCAGCGACGAGTACTCCGTCGGCATCCCTACGCCAATCACGTTCTCCTTCCCCACTGCCTCCACCGCAATCGCCGCCACCAGCGCCGAATCGATTCCCCCGCTCAATCCCACCAGCACCTTGCTGAATCCGCACTTCCGCACATAGTCCCGGGTCCCCAGAACCAGCGCGCTCCACATCGCAGCAACCTCGTCCACCTCCGCCTCAGCGGCAACAGCGGCGCCGTCCTCGGTATCGAAGACGACCAGATCCTCCGCAAACGCAGCCGCCCGAGCCACCACCTCGCCGTCCGGCCGAATCGCCAGCGACGAGCCGTCAAATACCAGGCTGTCGTTTCCACCCACCTGGTTTGTCATCGCAACAAACGCGCCGTGCCGTCGTGCCAGCGCCCCTAACATGCTCTGCCTCACCTGCGGCTTTCCCTGCCAGTACGGTGAAGCCGAGATATTCAAAATCACCTTCGGCATACCCACAAGGTCCTGCGGCTGCGACTCCCACTTCTCCATCAACCTCTCAACCGGATCCACTGGATACATCTGCCGCGGCCAGAAACCCTTATCGTTCCAGGCGTCCTCGCAGATAGTGATCGCCAGCGGCTCGCCTCGAAGGCACACCAGCGTTTGCTCCACCGCCGGCTCAAAGTATCTTTGTTCATCGAAGACGTCGTAGAACGGAAGCAGCATCTTCTGCTGCACAAAACTCACTCGTCCCCCATCAAGCATTGCCGCGACATTCCGTACCTGCTTGCCCGCGCTGGCCCGCGAAGCCATCACGGTACCGCACAGAATCGCAGGCCGCCCCGCCACCGCCGTCCACCCCGCAAGCTCAACCACCACCTGCTCCGCCCGCGCAAGAAACGAAGCCTTCTCCAGAAAGTCCGCAGGTGGATATCCGCACACTGCAAGCTCAGGAAAGACCACGAGGTCCACGCCCAAACCCTCGGCACGAGCTGCAAATTCAAGAATCTTATTCGCGTTCCCGGCGAAGTCACCCACCGTCGGGTTGATCTGGGCAAGCGCTATCTTCACTCTTCAAGTCTAACGCTTACGAGCCTGTCCCGCTCAACACCACACCCACCGTTCGCGCCAGGATACGCAGATCCATCATCAGGTTCCAGTTCTCGACATACGCCGTATCCAGGGAGATGTAGCTGTCAAACGAAGGATCCTGCCGCGCCTCCACCTGCCACAAACCAGTAATCCCGGGCAGCACATCCAGCCGCCGCAGATGCACCAGGTCGTACTGTTCCACCTCGGCCGCCATCGGAGGCCTCGGTCCCACCAGGCTCATATCACCCTTCAACACGTTATAAAACTGCGGCAGTTCGTCCAGCGAATACTTCCGCAGCACCTTGCCGACCTTCGTAATGCGAGGATCTTTTTTTATCTTGAACAGCACACTGTCGCGCTCATTCATATGTTCAAGATCGGCCTTCATCCTATCCGCATCCTGCACCATCGTGCGGAACTTGTAGCAGGAAAACGCCCGCCCCTTGCGACCAATTCTCTGCGCCTTATAAAAAATTGCTCCCGGCGAGTCCATCCGGATTGCAATGGCAATCGCCAGCATCACAGGAGAAGCGATGAGTAGCCCGAGAAACGAAACAGTGGTATCCAGCACTCGCTTCAGCAAAAACCCACCGATCGGAAAATCCCTGCGATGCAACGGAATCGTCGGAAACTGTCCAACATACTCGACCTTCGCGTTCCAGGCCAGCCCGTCGTACATATCAGGAACCACGCGTACATCGATCCCTGCGATCCGCGCCTCTTCCACCATGCTGATCACCATCTTCTCCTCCGCCGGAACGGAAAAGAAGATCTCATCCACAAACAGCGACCGCGCCAGCGACAGGCAGTTCCGCGCATCGCCGATCACATCCGCATTGCCTGACTCCGCCTCGCGTTCGGTCAACGCGACAAAGCCCTTGAAGCGAAATCCTAGGTGCTGCAACGTGTCGATGTGATTCCTCAGCGCGTGCCCCACACGCCCAGCGCCCACAATCAAAACATTTCGCGTCTCAATCCCCGCACGGAAGCGCCGATAGACCATCCGACGCCACAACGCACGTCGCAGACACAGCAGCATCGTCGTGAACACAACCATCAGTCCAACCACGATCCGGGAGATAGCCTCCCCGCTCGACAGGTACAGCGTCCCGCACAGCAGCAGACCGGAGGTCAGCGACGCCTGAATCGTCATCCTCTGCTCATGCAACCCGCTATGGTGCTGGATCGTGCCATACAAACCATACGACCGCGTAAAAAAAATCAAGCAGATCGCATACCACGCGATGTAGAAGAACAGGAGATTCGGAGAGGACTTGATCAGGTGCGGCAGAACATGCAGAGCCGGCACATCTGCCGGCGTGTCTACTCGGAATCGCAACGCAGCCACAGCCGCAACCACCACCGTCAGAACATCCAGCGAGGCCCATACCGTGCTCGTCACCGATGGCCTGCGGAATACTCCGCCGCCTGCCCGAGACGCCTGTCGGCCATTCCCTGCGTATTTTCTCTCTGAGACGATGACTTGTTGCAGATAATCCGGTGTCGCCATGGCGAACGCCTTTCAACTGGATGATCCAAGGGATCTAATCGTAGGATGCCTGAATCGAAGCTCAGGAAGCCGTCGAGAAAATAAGAAAATGTTACAGGGATGCGCACAACTTCAACAATGGATGTTATCTGGAGGATACGTCTCGCAAAGGGGCTTGGCAATACATAGCAAGGTGCCCTGCAACTTCCGTGTAACACCTTTAGAAGACGTGCCTTACCTTCGTATCGGAATTTGTAACCTGACCGGTCTATACTGGCGTAACCAGCTCATCGAGCGCCAGAAACTCCTGCAGAATCGGATCCGTGCTGCGCTCCATCTCGGCCATCGTTCCAAAGAAAATTGCCTTGCCCGCGTTCAAAAACACCACTCGGTCCGCCAGCTTCTTCGCCAGCCGCATATCGTGAGTCACGACGATGCTGGTCAGGTGAAGCTGTTGCTTCAGCCGTTCGATTAAATCTCCGAGAAGATGCGCCATCAGCGGGTCCACCATCGTCGTTGGCTCGTCGTACAGCACCGCCTCCGGTTGCGACGCCAGCGCCCGCGCAATCGCGATCGAACGCTTCATTCCCGTCGAAAGATCCGACGGCAGCAAACCCTCCATCCCGGCCACGCCCACCATCTCCAGAAGACCCTTCACCACCTGCAGAATCTGATCCTCCGCCATCTCGCCGCGCTCGCGCATCGGAAACGCAACGTTCTCCCCCACTGTAATCGAGTCGAACAGCGCCCCGTTCTGAAACACCATCGTCACCTTACGGCGAATCTCTTGTAACTCCTTCTCTTTGAAACCGCAGATATTCTCCCCGGCTACCTTGATCATGCCTTTATCCGGCTTCAAAAAACCCAGCAGCATCTGCAGCGACACCGATTTGCCCACGCCGCTTCGCCCCAGGATGCACAGCGTCTCGCCCGGCAACACGTAGAAGCTCACATCTTCCAGCACCACAAACTCGCCAAACGACTTGTACACATGCTCGAACGAGATATACGGGCCCGGCTGATTCTTGACCTCAGGCAGAGCCTCCGCGGCAGCTTCATTCTGCTGCGCCGCCTGCTCCATAAAGTCGCCCACCTGGGCCGACACCTCCTCCGACACACTCTCGATCAGCGGAGTATCCGCAGTCACCTCGGGTCGTTGTTCCTCAACCTTGTCATCCGGCTCAGCCATGCCTGCACTCTCCCATCAACTGCTTAAGCCTACCCCATCCCCCTGCCTAAGTATCCAGCGCATCGAGATTCCGTTCCGCCTCGGCAAACTCCTCCGGCGTATTCAGATTCGCAAACCATCTGCCACTCCCACGCTCCTGCGCCTCCGTCGTGTACTGCCAGTCCTCGCCCTTCCGCTGAGGGCCGGGCTTCGAGGTAAACCCAGACCAGTAAGGAATCTTCCACATCCCCACGCCCGGGGGCAGCCCCTTCGCAACTGAAATCTCAACACAAGCTCTCTCCAAAACAGGAAGCAGCTTGTACTCCCCGCGCTCCAGCGCCTCCGTCAGAAAAGGCCGCACCTCGCGATGCACCATCGCCAGTGTTGGCTGAGGCATACCATCCACCGTGAACATCCTCACTCGCGTCTCCGCAAGCGGCAACGTATGCCGCACCCACCCGCTCAGATAGGCCGAAGGCACGAACGGCACATCCACCGGCAGAAAAAGATTCCAGTCGTATCGCGAGTGGGCTAAGGCAGCCTCCATCCCGCCCATCGGCCCACATCCCGGATGCAGATCCTTCACCTGCGGCGCATAGGCATCCAGTGCCGGATTGTCGCCCAGCACATTAACCTCGAGACACACCCGCCGAAGCTTCACCACCGCGTGAAGCACCAGCGGCTTCCCGCCAAGCTCCAGCAAAGCCTTGTCCCGGCCCATCCGCGAACTCTTCCCACCCGCCAGCACATAGCCGCCAATCTCAGAGGGAGTCCCCGGAGTCATCAGGCACCCACGCCGCTCAAAAACCGCACAATCGACTCGATCCCCCGGTAGAAGTTCGCCAGATGAAACTTCTCATTCGGCGCATGAAGGTTATCGTCCGGCAACCCAAACCCCATCATCACCGTGGGGATCTTCAGCTCACGCACAAAGTCCCCCACAATCGGAATCGATCCGCCCCCACGCACAAACACCGTCTCCTTGCCGAAGACCTCGCGCATCGCCTCCGTCGCAGCCTTCACGTAAGAGTTATCCGTGCTCACCACAATCGGATCTCCCGAATGAATCAATCGCACCTCCAGCGCAACTCCCTTCGGCGCAATCGACTCCACATAAGCTTTGTACTTCGCGAAGCTCTCTGCCGGCGTCATATCCGGCACCAGCCGCATGCTTACCTTCGCCACAGCCTTCGCGGGAATCACCGTCTTCGCTCCAGCCCCGATAAACCCGCCCGGCATTCCATGCACATCGAGCGTCGGCCTCGCCCACGTCCGCTCCTGAACGCTCAACCCCGGCTCACCCGTCAACACACTCGATCCAACCTCGCTCTCGCGATAGTGCTCTTCATCGAACGGCAGCGCCTTCCACGCTTTCAGCTCATCCGCCGTGGGCTTCTGCACCTTGTCATAAAATCCTGGAATTAAAATCTTTCCATTCTCATCCTTCAGCTTCGCAATCACCTGCGCCAGCGCCACAAACGGATTCGGCGCCGCCCCGCCATACATCCCCGAGTGCAGATCAACCTTCGCCCCGCGCGCCTCGATCTCCGTATAGATCATCCCGCGCAGACCCACACAAAGCGTCGGCAGCTCCGGTGCAAACATCTCCGTATCGCTCACCAGCGCCACATCCGCCTTCAACTGATCGCCATGCTCCCGCACAAACGCGGCGATCCCCTCACCCCCAACCTCTTCCTCACCTTCAACGATCACCCGCACATTCACCGGCAGCGTCCCGCCACCAGCCGCCATCAGCGACTCCAGCGCCTTCACATGCATCCACATCTGCCCCTTGTCATCCACCGCGCCGCGAGCATAGATATTTCCATCGCGCTCCGTCGGCTCAAACGGCGGCGTCTTCCACTCATCCAGAGGCTCCGCAGGCTGCACATCGTAGTGCCCATAACAAAGAACCGTAGGCGCAGCCTTCCCAGCATGCAGCCAATCCGCATACACCAGCGGATGCCCGTTTCGCTCCGCCGTCGTCGTCTCAATCAGACGAACGTTCTCCATCCCAATCCGCTTCAGCTCCGCCGCCACAAACTCCGCAGCCCGCCGCACATCGCCCACATGCTCCGGAGCCGTCGACACCGAAGGAATCCGCAACAGCGCCTTCAGCTCGTCCACAAATCGCCCTTCGTTCTTCTGCGCAAACGCAACCGCCGCCATCATCTTCGTCGTCACTGGTCCACTCTCCCAAATTCTTCCGCACGCGACCTTCATTCGCCGCGCAATCGAAACATAAGTATAAGGAAGATCCCCACTCCCTCGCTTAACCGACAAAGGACGGCAAGCTTACCGCTCGCCGTCCCATCGCATCGCAGCAAACTCAATTCACCTTCACGACCTTCTCCGCAGCCACCGGCTCTCCAGCCAGAAACTTCGTAATATTTTCATTCAAAAACCGCCCATCCGCCGGACTAGCCGCTGCACCCGCTGGATGCCCCCACAACGAAGGAATCGGCAGCAGCGAAACCGTAGGCATAAACTGCGCTTCGTACCGCGCATCGCCCACTGGAAAGTACTGATCCGTCATAGATGGCATATACAAGAAGGGCACCTTGATCGAACCCAGTGCCTTCTTCGTATCTCCACCGAACCCCGGCGTCGTCCCCACATCGTGCCTCTCCCAGGTCCGCATCTGCAGAATCAAATCGTTCGCATCCGCCCCCGGAATGAACTGTGTTCGAAACTCGTCCACCACGCTCTGAAACGTCGTCCCCGGCTTGGCATCTACTCGCCAAAGCTCATCCCGCCACCACTCCGGCGAGTACAGCCACGCCGCCCATACCAGGCCAAACGCATTGATCCCCGCTGTCGGCTCCTCCGTGTAATCGCCGCCCTTGAACTTTTCATCCGCGGCAATCGCGGCAATCTCCCCCTCCAATCGCACAAAGCCGTGCCCATACGTCTTCGCGGTCCCTGACGTAGCCACAATCCTATCCGCCATCACCGGGTAACTCACCGCCCACTGAAACGCCTGCTGCGCCCCCATCGAAAATCCGATGATCGCCTTCAGATGTGCAATCTTCAGATCCTCCGTCAACAGTTGATGCACCGCCTGCACATTGTCGCGAATCGTCATCACTGGAAACCTCGGCCCATGGAACGGCTCCGGCGTATTGCTCGGCGAAGACGAGCTCCCGTTGCCGAACAGCTCCGTCGTCACCAGAAAAAGTTTGTCGGTATCCAGCGCATTCCCTGGCCCCATCAACCACTCATAGCCATCAAGCTTCGCCATGTAGTGTGAAGGCAGCAGCACTGCATTACTGTGCGCCGCGTTCAGATGCCCATACGTCCCATACACCACGTGGGCCTCAGGAAGCACCACTCCGCTCTCGGTCTTGAAGTTCTTAATCACGAACTCATGCCGAACCGGCTTCTCTAGTCCCCACGCGCACGAGCCACCAGCAAGCAGCCCCATCAGAAAAAGAAAACACACCTGTCTCTTCATTTGAAGCGATCTTACTATCCAACCGTTCCGCTTATGTCATGTATCGAAATTCTTATCATCCCCACACGCCCCACTCCACAGAGCGACAATGATTCCATGAAGACCGAGACTGAACACTCCTCGAGCACTCCTCTCTCCACGGGGCAAACCTGGAACACCCAAGCCTATGCCGCCAACGGACGTTTCGTTGCTAATCTCGCCACCGGTGTCGTCGCTCTCCTCGCCCCGCAACCAGGCGAGCACATCCTCGATCTCGGCTGCGGCGACGGTGTCCTCACCGAGCAGCTCGCCTCCACCGGAGCCATCGTCATCGGCGTAGATGCCTCGGCCGCCATGCTCGCGGCAGCCCGTCAGCGCAACCTTAATGTCGAGCAGCAGGACGCCACCGCACTCCCCTACCACCAGCAGTTCGACGCCGTCTTCTCCAACGCTGCCCTCCACTGGATCACCGGCGTCTCTGGCCATCAGGCCATGCTCTCCGGAGTCCATAGCGCGCTGCGCAGCTCAAATCCGAAGGCCCGCTTCGTCGCCGAGATGGGCGGCCAGGGCAACATCGCCGCCATCCGCACCGCACTCAAGGCCACCCTCGCGCCCTTCCATATCGACGCCGAAGCCACCGCCGCCAGCTTCTTTCCTTCACCTGCTCTCTATCGTCGCCTCCTCGAAGCCGCCGGCTTTAAAATCCAGTCCATCGAACTCATCCCTCGTCCCACCCCGCTTCCCAATGGCATGGGGTCATGGCTCAACACCTTCCGTAACGGAGTCCTTGACCACCTCTCACCCACCGATCGCGCAACCGCCCTTGCCAACACCATCGCTCTGCTCGAGCCCATCCTCCGCGACGCCGACGGCAACTGGAGCGCGGACTATGTACGGCTCCGCTTCCACGCCACCTTGCACTAAACAAAGCAAAATCTCCACGACACCCCTGCGCCACGCTCGTCTTACTTTTAGCCTCAAAGGTTGGTTGAAAGGAGTCGATCCACAGCGCCCAATCAAAAACCGGGCAGGAATGAATCTTCACGACACACCAAAACATCCTACTTCTGCATCAAACCAATGAATCAACTCAATAAAGCCTATGAAAATAAAATCAAGTTACACTCTCAGCGCCGCAAATTTGTTCCTGTCACTGTGTCTTTTCTGTGGAAACGCACACGCACAAGACAACTCCCAGAACAGATTGAACGCCCTTTCGGACACGCCAGCAACGCTCCACACAGCCAGTACTGACTTCACATCCTCCTCGCTCGACAACTCCAACCTCCCCGACGCCCCCCAGGCTTCGCAGCAGTCGCACGACTCCTCCTCAGCAGCCGCCCAGGGCGAAGGCCAGCAGACCAAGCGCATCCTCGGCATCTTCCCCAACTTTCGTGCCGTCAGCGCCAACGTCCACCTGCCACCACAAACAGTAAAGGAAAAGTTCCTCACCGCCACGCAGGACAGCTTCGACTACTCTGCGTTACTTCTGCCCGCCTTCACCGCCGGCATCGATCAAGCCACAAATGACACCCCCGAATTCCACCAGGGCGCTGCCGGATACGCTCGCTACTACTGGCATAGCTTCGTCGACCAGGCCAGTGAAAACTACTTCGTCGAGTTCATCGGACCCGTCCTGACTCACGAAGACAACCGCTACTACACTCTCGGAAGCGGAGGCTTCCTCAAGCGCGCCGAATACTCCATCAGCCGCGTCGTCATCACCCGAAACGACGCTGGGAACGAAACCTTCAACATCAGTGAGATCGTTGGAGCAGGAGCCGCGGCGGGAATCTCGAACCTCTACTACCCCTCGCGCGAACGTACCTTTGGCAACACCGCAAGCAAATGGGGCTCGAGCATAGGCATCGACGCAGGAACCTTCCTGGTGCACGAGTTCTGGCCAGACATCAACCACGCGCTCTTCCACGTCAAAAAGTCCACCAACTAAATCCAGAACCGGCATCTGCGCGATCAGGTGCCGGTCTGTCTCTTCAAGTTCAACGTACCTAACGGCCATCCGCCTCAGGCCCGAGATTCGCAAGGCACTGCTCCAACACTCCATTCAAAGCCGCAATCGAACCCTCAGCCACCCCCCGCCACAACTTCCCTTCAATCACCTTCGCCGCCTTCTCCGCGGTCTCCAGCAACCTCTCCCCTTCAGGCGTAATCTGCGTCATAAGAATCCGATCGTTGCCCCGGCCCTTACTCCGCACGATCCATCCATCTCGTTCCAGCCCCATCAATAAGGACTGCACCGACTGCGGTGTGACGTAGCACAATCGTGCCAGCTGAGCCCCTGAAACCCCGGGCTCATCGCGAATCGTCTTCAAAACATGCAGCTGCGCCGTCGTCACGCCCTGTGGACGCAGCGCCTCGTCCATCTGGCTGCGAAAGTGGATCAGAATGCGCTTCATCATCTGCGCAGCCCGCCGTCTCTCCACCTGCCGTTTCGTTCCGTTCAAATTAATAGAAACCATATCAGTCTCCTGATATCATATCAGGAGACTGATATGGCAACCATGACCGCACCCTCGTCCGCGCTCGCCCGGCCCATCCCCGTGGCCGCGCCCGCCGCATGGAAGCCCCATCACAACCCCTGGGCCATCGCCCTCACCGTCACCCTCGCCACCTTCATGGAGGTGCTCGACACCTCCATCGCCAACGTCGCTCTGCCGCACATCGCAGGCACACTCGGCGCCAGCTCCGAAGAAGCCACCTGGGTCCTTACCAGCTACCTCGTCTCCAGCGCCATCGTTCTCCCCATCTCCGGCTGGCTCTCCAACCGCTTCGGACGCAAGCGCTTCTACATGGTCTGCGTCGCGCTCTTCACCGTCTGCTCCTTCCTCTGCGGCATCGCCAACACGCTTCCCCTGCTCATCGTCGCGCGCATCTTGCAGGGCGCGGGCGGCGGCGGTCTCGCGCCCAGCGAGCAGGCCATCCTCGCCGACACCTTCCCCATCGAAAAACGCGGCCAGGCCTTCGCCGTCTACGGCATGGCCGTCGTCGTCGCGCCTGCCATCGGACCAACCCTCGGCGGATGGATCACCGACAACTTCAACTGGCACTGGATCTTCTTCATCAACATCCCCATCGGCCTCATCTCGCTCTATCTCAGCAACCGCATGGTCGAAGATCCGCCACACCTCAAAGAGCGCATGGAGCAGGCTAAGCACCTCAAGATCGACTTCCTCGGTCTCGGCCTCGTAGCCCTCGGCGTCGGCTGTCTCGAGTTCACCCTCGACAAAGGCCAGGAAAAAGACTGGTTCGGCTCGCCAATGATCGTCACCTTCGCGATTCTCGCCGCGGCTACGCTCATCTTCTTCGCCTTCTGGGAGTGGAACCACCCCGACCCCATCGTGGACCTCAAGCTTCTCAAGAACCGCAACTTCGGCACCGCCGTCTTCCTCCAGCTCGTCCTCGGGATGGTGCTCTTCGGTTCAACCGTCCTCATCCCGCAGTACCTGCAAGCTCTCCTCGGCTACACTGCAGAGCGCGCCGGCATGGTCCTCTCCCCCGCAGGCTTCGTCATGATGTTGATGATGTTCGTCGCTGGCCGAAGCCTCGGCAAATTCGATCCCCGCCTCATGGTCTGCCTTGGCTATCTCGTCACCGCCATCGGCATCTACAACCTCACACGCCTCGACCTCAACACGGCCTTCGGCACCGTCACCCTCTGGCGCATGCTGCAGGTCATCGGCCTCGCCTTCATCTTCATCCCTATCAGCACTCTTAACTACGTCGGCGTCCCCGCCAGCAAGACCAACCAGATCTCCAGCCTCTCCAACTTCGCGCGCAATCTCGGCGGCAGCGCCGGCACCGCGCTCCTCACCACTTATCTCGCGCGCAGCTCGCAGGTCCAGCAGGCCGCCCTCTCCGCCAACGTCGTTCGCGGCAGCGTCCCCTACAACCTCTACATGGACCGCATGAAAGAGATGCTGATGTCGCAAGGCATCTCCGCCGCCAACGCCACACAGATGGCCATGGGCCAGGCCTACCAGGACATGCTTCGCCAGGCCTCCATGCTCAGCTACAAAAACGCCTTCGCCATCCTCGCCGGCACCATCTTCGTACTCACGCCGCTGCCCTTCATCATGCGTCTCCCCACCAAAGCCGCAAAGCCTCGGCCCGAAGACATGGGACATTAGCGAGCCGCATCCCTCTGCATCGTCTTTTGCACTCGTTCAAACGCAGCCGGACTCACCGCCACCGACCCCTCAAACGGCCTCGCCAGATCCGCAATCGATGCGATCGCCACCGCCACCACGAACGTCAGCGCCAGCACCTGAAAGTAGTGCAGCCACCGATTGTCGTTCCCCAGGACGCATGAAGACCCCACCGTCGCGCCCGCACCCGCCATCAGCAAAATCCACAGCATCGCCGGAAGCCGAACACTCAACTCCTCCTCTCTCAGGTTGCGCCTCTCCGTCAGATCGCTCAACGAGCTCGTCAGATGGTCCACGCTATTGCCTGCCGCCTCCCCATCGATCTTCGTCTCTGCGATCAGTCTCCACATCTCGGCAGCTACGGCTTCGCTGGCATGGTTCTCCTCCTGCCGTCGCATCGCCGGCCACTCCTCGTTCAACACCGCATCCGCATACCGCATCGCCATTCCATGCATCGCTTCACGGTCGGGAGACGGCAGCTCCATCGCAACGCGCGACACATTCAACAGCGAAGTCGCCTCGAGCGTCGTGTTCACCTCGGCCACGTGAAAGTCCGTCCACACCGTATAAAGCATGAACCCCAGGATCACCCCATAGGTCGTCCCCAGAATCCCAAGCTGCCATCCCGTCACGTCATTGATTAGTTTTCGGTGATGAATCGGCCAAACCCGATTGAGCACCGCCACCATCACAATCGACACCACCAGCGCCAGAAGAATAAGCAATCCGCTCTGCACATAACTCAGCATCGTTAGTTCACCCGCTTAAAAAGCTTCCGCCGACAAGCCAGAGTACATCGCAAGCTCTCTTCAAGCCATTCCCTTGCTAGCTTGGCCATCTACTACGACAACAGGAAAACACTTGTCCTTAAGCAATTGCTTTCAATATTTGCTTCTGAGCCTCTGCTTCTAGGTACGCCAAGGCTTCAGCCTTGGCCCTCTACATCCCAACTCGCAGAAGGGGCTTTATCCCCTGGGGTAGGCCCCCTATTTATTCAGGCGAATCCATCCAAGGCCTCCACGGACAGCCGCATCCAACCACACTCCGAAAACATCTCAACATTCGTCCCAAGAAAGACTAAAATCCCTAGAGTGACCAAACCAGCCTCTAACGCGGTCTATGTCGTAGTAGCAGTGGTGCTCATCCTCGCGTCTTCCGCGAGCGCGGCCCCTCTGCCCTCAGCATCCGCGCTTCTGGCCTGCACCGCGGCACAGCTCTCACTCTCTTTCGACGGCGAAGGCGGCAACTTCGACGGCATGTCGCAGTCCGGCACGCTCCTCGTCCTCCGCAACATCGGCTCCCAAACCTGCACCGTCTCGGGCCGCCCCGCTCTAACCTTCGAAGACGCCTCCAACACCAAACTCCCCATCTCTCTCGAGACTCCGCCCGGCATGCATCCCGGCCCGGTCATCCTGCCCGTGGCCATTCCGGCCAACGCCGAAGCCACCGGCGAGCTGCACTGGGTCTCCAGCGAAGTCTTCGACAACAGCAAGTGCTTCACCCCGGCCGCCGTCGCCGTCTCCATCGGAACCGACGTCCTCCGCGCCCCCTTCACAGGCCACCTCTGCGGCCCCTCCGGCCAGGACGCCAAGTATCGCTTCGCCTATCTCAAGCGCGATCCGGTCTACGTCCGCTCGAAGTCCTAGCGCGCCCATCGCCGCCCGACTTCGCCGCCACGAACGGCCAACTCCACCCTAACCGCGCCACCCGCTACCAGTTACACTAGTACTTGGGACAAAGTGCGCCCCGAAGGATACCGTTTTGCTCAACTCAGTCATTGCAAAAGTCTTTGGCACCAGCAACGAACGCGCCGTCAAGCGCATCCAGCCCACCGTCGCGCAGATCAACGCGCTCGAGCCGGCCATCCAGGCCCTTACCGACGAAGGCCTGCGCAATAAGACCGCCGAGTTCCGCCTGCGCATCGCCGCGGCCATCTCCAACATCGCAGACACCCCTGAGAACGCCGACGAGCGCTACGCCGCCGAAAAAGAAGCCCTCAACGCCATCCTCCCCGAAGCCTTCGCCGTCGTCCGCGAAGCCGGTAAGCGCGCCGTAGGCATGCGTCACTTCGATGTGCAGATGCTCGGCGGCATCGTCCTCCACTCCGGCAAGATCGCCGAGATGAAGACCGGCGAAGGTAAAACCCTCGTCGCCACCCTTCCCTGCTATCTCAATGCCCTCGCCGGACGCGGTGTCCACGTCGTCACCGTCAACGACTACCTCGCCAAGCGCGACGCCGAGTGGATGGGCAAGATCTACGGCTTCCTCGGACTCACCGTCGGCGTCATCGTCCATGACCTCGACGACCAGCAGCGCCGCGACGCCTACGCCTCCGACATCACCTACGGCACCAACAACGAGTTCGGCTTCGACTACCTCCGCGACAACATGAAGTTCGAGATCAAGGATCAGGTGCAGCGCGGCCACTACTACTGCATCGTCGACGAAGTCGACTCCATCCTCATCGACGAGGCCCGCACCCCACTCATCATCTCCGGCCCCACCGACCAGACCACCGACAAGTACGCCCGCGTCAACGTCATCATCCCCAAGCTCGTCCTCGGCGAACTCATCGAGACTGTCGAAACCAAGACCTGGTCCGGCGACTATGTCGTAGATGAAAAGACCCGCTCCATCACCGTCACCGACGAGGGCTGGGAGAAGATCGAAGAACTCCTCGGCATCGGCAACATCGCCGACCCCGAGAACTGGGATCTCAAGCATCACGTCGAAGTCGCCATCAAAGCGCACTCCCTCTACAAGCGCGACGTCGAGTACGTCGTCAAAGACGGCGAAGTCATCATCGTCGACGAGTTCACCGGCCGCCTCATGCCCGGTCGCCGCTGGTCCGACGGACTCCACCAGGCCGTCGAAGCCAAGGAAGGCGTGGCCATCCGCAAGGAAGACCAGACCCTCGCCACCATCACCTTCCAGAACTACTTCCGCATGTACAAAAAACTCAGCGGCATGACCGGCACCGCCGAGACCGAAGCCGCCGAATTCGACAAGATCTACAAGCTCGACATCGTCGTAACCCCCACCAACCGCAAGATGCTCCGCATCGAAAACGCCGACGTCGTCTACCGCACCGCGCAGGAAAAATACTTCGCCGTCGCCGACGAGATCGCTCGCCTCCATGCCGAAAAGCAGCCCGTCCTCGTAGGCACCACCTCCATCGAAAAATCTGAACTCCTCTCCGAGATCCTCAAGCGCAAAGGCGTCCGCCACGTCGTCCTCAACGCCAAGTTCCACGAGAAGGAAGCCGAGATCGTCGCCCAGGCCGGTCGTCTCGGCATGGTCACCATCGCCACCAACATGGCAGGCCGCGGCACCGACATCCTCCTCGGCGGCAACGCCGAGTTCATGGCCCGTCAGGACATCGTCCGCAAGCAGCAGGCCCGCGCCGTCTCTGCCGCCGAAGGCGCAATCAATCCCGTCGCCGGCCCCGGCATGGTCCGCTTCTACTACTCCGGTCAGGAGTTCGAGACCACGCAAGCCAACTGGGACGCCGCCACCGCAGCCCATGAGGGCGCAGCCAAATCCGAACACGAATCGGTCATCAACGCTGGCGGCCTCCACATCCTCGGCACCGAGCGTCACGAGTCACGCCGCGTCGACAACCAGCTCCGTGGCCGCGCCGGACGCCAAGGCGACCCCGGCTCCTCCCGCTTCTTCCTCTCGCTCGAAGACGACCTCATGCGTATCTTCGCTCGCGAGTGGGTCTCCACGCTCCTCCAGCGCCTCGGCATGGAAGAGGGCGTCCCCATCGAATCCGGCATGATCTCCCGCCGCATCGAAGCCGCACAGAAGGCCGTCGAAACTCAAAACTTCGAATCCCGCAAACACGTCCTCGAGTACGACGACGTCATGAACAAGCAGCGCGAAGCCGTCTACGGCCTCCGCCACCAGCTCATGGAAGGCGTCGACCAGAAGCAGCTCATCACCGAGGACTACACCTCCACCATCCTCTCCAACATCCTCGACGAGAACGCCCCCGAAAAGGTCCACGCCGACGAGTGGAAGCTAGAGCCTCTCTTCGCACAGATCTACGACATCTTCGGTGCGCACCTCGAAACCGAGATCGACGCGACTCAACTCAACCGCCACGAGCTCGGCGAAGCCATCTTCGAAAAACTCCGCGCCCGCTACGACATCAAGGAGAACATCCTCGGCGCTCCCGCCATGCGCTATCACGAGCGCATCGTCATGCTCTCTGTCCTTGACGGCCTCTGGAAGGATCACCTCCTCGCCATGGACCACCTCAAGGAAGGCATCGGCCTACGCGGCTACGCCCAGCAGGACCCGCTCGTCGCCTACAAAAAAGAGTCCTTCGAGATGTTCGAAGGCATGATGATGCGCTTCCAGGAAGATACCGCCCGCCACCTCTTCCGCATGCAGATCATCGGTCCCGACGGCACCCCCATCGAGACCGCCGAGCAGCTCGTACAGGCTCAGGCCCACTCGCAGGCTCTCGCTC
This sequence comes from Granulicella sp. S190, assembly GCF_009766095.1. Lineage (GTDB taxonomy): Bacteria > Acidobacteriota > Terriglobia > Terriglobales > Acidobacteriaceae > Edaphobacter. The sequence continues at coordinate 18,981 of NZ_LMUD01000008.1, read as the reverse complement.
AGGCCCAGCAGGCACAGGAGCTCGCCGCACCCCAGCAACAAAACGCACTGCCTCCGCCGCAGCACACCAACGCACCCGCAGCACGCCAAAACGCACCGGCTCCCCCACAAAATCGCGCTCCCTCTACCACCATCGACGCCCTAGAGCGCGAGTTCCAGAAGAAGAAGCAGCGCGAGCTCGAACAGGCCCGAGCCGTAAGCTCCGCCTCAGCCGACACCAACGGCTCCGGCCCCCGCCACTCCGGCGAAAAAATAGGCCGCAACGACGAGTGCCCCTGTGGCTCCGGCAAAAAATACAAAAAGTGCCACGGCGCCACCGCGCAGTGATAGCGAGGAAACAAGTTCCGAGGTAACGAACGAATAAGTAGCATCTTTAGTCGAGTGTTTCGCGCAACATCTGCACGTCGAAACAACGGGATGATACGGCATGAACGCACCGCGAAAGATCATCGTCTATATCGCGACCAGCGCTGACGGCTACATCGCCAGGCCAGACGGCGATATCGAATGGCTGAACCGCATGCCCTCCAAATCCGACTACGGCATGCGAGCGTTCTACCGCACCATTGACACCATCCTATGGCGGCGGAAGACGTACGACTGGGCCCTCGACTATGACAAGCGAAATGGCAACAAGGGTGGAATCTTCGACACCAAGCTCGTCAACTACGTCTTCTCCGGAAAACCGCCCAGGCAGAAAACTCCAGGCGTAGCGTTCGTCTCGGAACCCGTGAAAGAGTTCGCACAGCGCCTGCGAACGACACCGGGAAAAAATATCTGGATGATGGGTGGCGGAGAACTGATCGCCTCATTTCTCGACGCCGGCGAGATCGACGAGTTCGACATTCACGTTATGCCTACCCTGATCGGAGAGGGCATCCCACTCATCGCACCGCGGCATCGCGACGTACCCCTTCATTTACACTCAGTCAGGAAGTATGCGGATGGCGTTGTCCGCCTCCGCTACGAGATCCCAGGATAGCTCCTCAGCTGACTAGCTGACTTCCAACCCCGCTACTTCTCCAAATCATCCAGCAGCAGCTTCGCCTTCGTCGCCAGCGTCTTCGCACCCTCGGCATCCCCGGACTTCAGTGCATCCTGCGCATCCTTCCAGAAGTTCCGCACCTTGCTCACCTGGGCCTTCTGCTCCTCAGCCTTCTGCGCAGACAGCGCGTTCAGCCTCTTGTCGATCGAAGCAATCAGCTCCTCCGCGTCCTGCTTGGTCTGGGGATTCGTCTCTCCGCCCGCTGTCAGCGCGCCCACGGCAGCATCCCCAGGCGACGGCGCACCGACGCCCGCCACCTGCGTCTCCGCCACCGGTTCAGCTGGCACAACTACCTTCGGCGGCTGCTTCTTCCTCTTCTTCGGCTTCCCTGCCTCGGTCGAAACCGGCACCGGCGGCAGCTTTGCCGGAGGCTCCTCCACCATCGGCAGATCGTCCGGCTCAGGAATCTCCACCAGCTCCACCGGAGCCATCACGGGGGGCAAAGGCGCAAGCTGCGCCTTGTGTCGGCAACCCGCCAACCCCATTGCCAAACCAAACCAGAGAGTCGTCCATGCGATCTTCTGCGTAATGTTGCTCGTACCCTTCAAACCCGTTCCCCTAATTCTTTATGGACTACACCAGCCGTCGCGGCTTTGCGGCCTTCGCCAACTCCCGTCGCCACCGGCAATCGGAACGTAAACGTCGTACCTCGCTCGACCGAATCTGGATCGGCGCTGGATCGTACCTCCATCGCTCCGCCATGCAACTGCAAAATCCGATACGTCATCGCCAGCCCTATCCCGCTCCCCTTGGGCTTGGTCGTAAAGTACAGTTCGAAGATACGCGGTAATAGCTCCGGAGGTATACCCTCTCCTTCGTCGATCACCTCCACCACGGCAAAATGATGATCCCGCCGCAGCCGCACCACCATCGCCCCACCCTCTGGCATCGCCTGCATTCCATTCAACAAAAGGTTCAGCAGCGCCTGCTGCATCAGCTGCGCATCCACCCTTACCATCAAGGGTTCCTTCGGCGCATTCACCACCACCTGCACCCGGTTCTCCTGCATCTCCGCCGCTGTCAGCTCCATCACCACGCCCACTACCTGCCGCAGATCATGCTCGCGCAGGTGCAGCTCCATCGGCCGTGAGAAGTCTGCCAGCGTCTGCACCACCCGGTCCAGCCGTTGCATCTCGCCGGCAAGAATCTCCACATGCCGCTGCGCACCGCCAAACGCCTCAACCCCATGCGTCACCAGCTTCCCGCGCAACAGCTCCAGGTGTAGCACCATGGCGTTGATCGGGTTCTTCACCTCATGCCCCACGCCCGCCGTCAGCCGCCCAATCGCCCCCAGCCGCCGCGCCACCTCCAACTCCTGCCCCAGCTGCGCCACCGACTCCATATCCCGCAGCGTCAACAGCGTCGCCCCACTCCCCACTCCGCCGCCCAGCCCATCTTCAATCCGGTCCAGCGAAAACTGCACCTGCCGACCATCCTCCAGCGTCACCGCCTGCGCGCTCACCTGGCCGCCTTCGGCAAACGCCTCCAGAACAGCCGCTCCCAGGACACTATCCGGCGCAAAGATCTCCTCCAGCCTCATTCCAACCAGCTTTTCATGATCTTCGTTCAGCGGCGCTCCCAGAAAATACGCCACCGCATCCGACACCATCGCCGCGCGCCGGTCCGCCGTAAACAGCAGCACTCCATCCCGCAGTGTATCCAGCATCTGGTTCAGATTCGCCTGCAGTGCCGTATACCCGGCCTCCTGCGTGCGCATCTGCTCTCCCAGCCGATCCAGCGTCCGCGTCACCCGCACCACCGTATCGTTCCTGGTGCTGCGACTCTCCAGCAATCGCTCCGGAATCGCATCTCCCGCTCGCGTCAAACTCTCCAACCGTGTGCTGATCGCCTCCAGCGGTCTCAGCGCCAGGTTCGCCAGCAACCCCGCCGCCAGCACCGAAGCCAACGCCGCCAGCGCCGCAAAGATCAGTGCATCCAGCAGCCACGGCTCATACGCATTCTTCAAAAACGTCGACCTCACCCCAACATGCACCACCAGAAACGGCACCCCGTTCCTATCCAGTGACTGCGAGATATCCAGCACCCGCGGCTTACCGAACACCACCTTCATCTGGTGCGCCACGCTCCCGGTCTGCAGCCCCGCCAGGCTGAACCGAAACACCGCCGGCTCGTCCACCGCATCCGGATCCGTACTCAACAGCGTCATCCCATGCGGGTCCGTCACGCTCACGTCCTGCACCGTAGGCGAGTAGCGGACGATCGTATTCATCACATCCCGCAACTCCGGCTGATTCCGCAGCGCGTCCATCACCGCCGCATGCAGCGCCTCATCGCTCCGGTCCACCGGCGGATTCGCCCGTAGCCCCGTCTCCACCGACTTCCGCATCTCCAGCCAGACCTCGTGCACCAGCACGTCGTTCGCCGCTGTCGTCTGCTCGATCCTCTGCCGCAGCAGTTCGCTCACAAACAGAGCCGCCAGCACCAGCACGATCGCAAACGTCAGCCCCGTTGCCGAGAGCACCAGCTTGGTCTTCAGCCGCATCTCTACTCCGTCACAGCAGCGTTAGAGTATTCCTTCAGCTTATTCTGCAGCGTCTTCGAGCTGATCCCGAGAATCTCGGCGGCTTTCGTCTTGTTGTTATGCGTCGACACCAGCGTCTTCAAAATCAGCTGACGCTCCGCCTCGTCCACCGTCGTCCCCACCTCGACTCGAACCGAGTTCGTCTCATCCAGCTGCCGCTGCAGCTCATCGGGATAGGCCACATGCACCGCCGCCGGCTCCACTCCACCCGCCCGAGAAGGCGGCGGCGCAAATCCAGGCTCGCCAAAGTGTGGCGGCAGATGCTCCACTCCAAGCATTCCACTACCAGCCAGAATCACCGCTCGCTCAATCGTGTTCCGCAGCTCCCGCACATTCCCCGGCCACTTGTACTCCTCCAGCCGGGTCATCAGCGAATCCTTCAGCCCCGCAACCGTGCAGTGGTGCCGCTCATTCATATCGTCGATCATCTTCTCCGCAATCGCCGACACATCCATCAAATGCTCCCGCAGCGGCGGCATCTGGATATTGAAAACATTCAGCCGGTAATAAAGATCCCCGCGCAGCTCCCCGCTCGCAACAGCCTTCTCCGGATCCTTATTCGTTGCCGCCACCACGCGCACATCCACCGGCGTCTCAATCTTGCTGCCTAGCCGCCTCAGCTTCCGGTCCTCCAGCACCCGCAGCAGCTTTGCCTGCGTCGCCATCGGCATCTCGCCAATCTCATCCAGCAGCAGCGTACCCTCCTCCGCCAGCTCGAAGCACCCTGCCCGTCTCTCCAGCGCCCCGGTAAACGAGCCCTTCTCATGGCCAAAGATCTCGCTCTCGATCAGCGTCTCCGGAATCGCCGCGCAGTTCACCGCCACAAACGGCTTCAGCCTCCGCGCGCTCAGGTCATGCAGCGCTCGCGCCACCAGCTCCTTCCCCGTTCCGCTCTCGCCCGTCACCAGCACCGAAACATTCGACGGCGCAATCCTCTCGATCATCGAGAAGATATCCATCATCTGCGGCGACGACCCCACCATCGGTCCCAGCACGCCCGTATCCCGCAGCTGCCGCCCCGTCGCCTCCAGCTCTGCATCCGCCTCTCGCTGCAGGCTCGCATTTTGCAGAATCGTCTTCAGCCGAACCGGGTCCACCGGCTTCGGAATGTAGTCGTACGCGCCCATCCGCATCGCATCCACGGCAGACTCAATCGACCCCTGCGCCGTCAGCATCACCACCGCAATCCGCTGCGGCAGCTCGCCGATCCGGTTCAGCAGCTCCATCCCATCCATCCGCGGCATCTTCAGATCGGTCACAATAATCGCCGGAGCCCACGAGATCGCCTTCTCCAGACCTTCCATCCCGTCGGCCGCACACTCGGCACGGTAGCCCCAGCTCTCGATCAGCTCCGTCAGGCCACTTCGCGCATGAACTTCATCTTCAACAATCAGAACCTTTTCCAACACACTCTCCAAACCGGAACCCGGTTAACCCCAAACCAAAAACCAAAGGCAGTCTACAAGTCACTCCCGCCATACAAAAACTCGACCGCCCATCTTAAATCGAATCCAGACACGAATCTGCTCAAAACGGAACAGTGGCAACAGTGCCTGGCGAACTCTTCCCCGCGATCAACGCGCAGACCGCACCAAAGCCCTGGTCCGGCCCCTGTGCGCAATGCCACCTCTAAGGATATCCTTGAAACCATGTTAGAGCCCGAAATTACCGCAGAAGCCTACTCCAAGCTCAGCCAGCAGCCCAATGCTCCCCTCCTTTTAGACGTTCGCGAGCCCTGGGAGTACCAGACCGCCCACCTCCCCAACTCCACCCTCATCCCCATGGGCGAAATCCCCTCCCGCGCCCACACCGAACTCGACCCCGACGCCCCCATCATCGTCCTCTGCCACCACGGAGCCCGCTCCCTGAGCGTCACCATGTGGTTGAGAAATCAAGGCTTCGAGCACGCCCAATCCCTGGCCGGGGGCATAGACGCCTGGTCCCGCACCATCGACCCTACCATCCCCCGCTACTAACCCAGCAGCACCGGCAGTCCAAGTAGCTCTTGCCGCTGCAGTTGCGGTTGCGGTTGCACTTGCACTTGCACTTGCACTTGCACTTGCACTTGAAGCTGCCGTTGCCTGTCCTTTTGGTTGTCATCCCGTAGGGATCTGCTGTTGCACTAGCACTTGCCGTTGCCTGTCCTTTTGGTTGTCATCCCGTAGGGATCTGCTGTTGCACTAGCACTTGCCGTTGCCTGTCCTTTTGGTTGTCATCCCATAGGGATCTGCTGTTGCACTAACACTTGCCGTTGCTTGCCCTTTTGGTTGTCATCCCATAGGGATCTGCTGTTGCACTTGACCTAGCCCTTTCACATCCTTCTATTCCTCACCACCACCCAACCCGACAAGAGGCCAAGATTGACCAAGCTGCTCATCCCG
>NZ_LMUD01000008.1:0-12907 GCF_009766095.1 Granulicella sp. S190 | reverse complement strand
CTCCAAGCCCAGGCACCCCTCCCCCCCAACTACACCACCCTCCTCACCAACGACTCCTTCAAGATCATCCGCGTCCACTACGGCCCGCATGAAAAGGTCCCCGTCCACGATCACCCTGACGTCACCACCGTCTACGTCTACCTCAACAACTCCGGCCCCGTAAACATCATCCACGACCAGACCCCGCCCAACATCATCACCCGCCCCCCCACCCACACCGGAGCCTTCCGAGTCAGCCGCGGCCGCATCGAGCGCCACGCCATCGAAAACCTCAGCGACCTGCCCTCCGACTTCCTCCGCGTCGAACTCCCCACCATCCACCTGGGCGACGCCGACCTCGAATTCCGCGGCCCCGCCCCCGCCAGCCTCGCTCAAAACCTCGATGCCGCCGAGTTCTCCTCCCCCCACGTAGCCGTCACCCGCATCGTCTGCGTCCAAACCACCCCGTGCGCGATCCCACCCTCCACGGCCCCCTCCGTCCTCATTGGCCTCGCGGACTCCACCATCACCACCAACAACAAAACCACCACCCTCGGACTAGGCAGCGTAATGGCAGTCCAACCAAATCAGTCCCTCCAGGTCACTCCCACTAAAACCTCCGCGCCAGCACATCTCCTGCAGGTATTCGTTCAGTTTCCCGCCAACCTGCCGCCCAGATAAAAAACGTCCTCTCAAAAGAGTCGTCACCCAGCACGACTCCTCTATCACTCACCAAATAAAAACGTCATCTCGACCGAAGTCTCACGGCTTCATCGTGTGAGGCAGTGGAGAGACCCCCGTATTTCGTCTTTGCGTTTGGCTGTCTTCTGCAGTGGAAGCATAGCGAGCAGAAAAGTACGCCTTTCAACAAACTACTGCGGCGGAGGCGGTGGTGGAGCAGGCTGCCCCTGATCATCTCCCTGCGGCGGCAGAGCATCCTGCGGCGGGACACCCTGCTGCGGCGAATCCTCCCCTGGAATCTTATCCGATATACGCGGCTGTCCAGACGCATCCGGCTGCGAGATCGGCACCTCCGGCAGCTCCTGAATCCTTGGCTCCGCCTGCTGATCCTGCTGAGTCTTGATGCTCCGCTGCACCACCCCATTCAACTCCTGCTGCTGCCTCTGCGAAGCCGCCTCCTGCCGTTGCAACAACACCGCATCGCTTTGCCTCTGCGCCGCAGCCAGCGCCGCCGGATCCACCACCGGCCTCGGAGCCTGCATCACCGGCGGAGCCGCCACATGCCGCACCGCGTGATGCACCTCACGATCCGCAACCACCGGCACCGGCGGAGGCAGATCCGGAAAATCCGGCGTAGCCGCTCGCGGCGCAGTACGAACCACGGGAGTCACAACCACCGGCGCCTGCTTCTTTTTGCAACCCTGGCCCGCCATCAATACCAACCCCACCGCCGCCAACCCGGCACCCTTCGCAAACCCTTCGAGCATCGTCCACCTCGTCCTCATTGGATGCACCCCGCCACCCCAAAGTCATCAACCGACATCAAGCCCAAAATAAATCCGGAAACCTTGGCGCATCCGCACCCACCCAAAAACACGCAGTCAACAAACCACCTCCACCACGCATTCCACCACGTTCTCACCACCAAAAAACCACGTCCGCACACCAGTTTTGCCCAAAGCCCCCAGCAAAAACGCCCATCCACCACGCCAGAAAAAATCACTTCGCCCTACTTCGCTCGAGGATGCGTCTCGTCATACACCTTCTGCACCTGACCAACCGTCAGCTGCGTATACCTCTGCGTCGTCGACAGCCGCTCATGCCCCAGCATCTCCTGGATCGCCCGCAGATCCGCGCCCTCCTCCAGCATGTGCGTCCCAAACGCATGCCGCAGCGTATGCGGATGCACATCCGCCGCCAGCCCACGGCTCAGCGCAATCGCCTTCACAATCCTCCCCACACTCCGCGTCGTCAGCCTGCAATCCCCACGCATCCGCAGGTTCAACACCAGGGGCCCCTCATGCACCAGTGCGCCCTTCCCCGCCGCCACCAGCTTCGCCTCGCGTAGCGGAAGATACGCCCGCAACGCCACCGCCGCCTCGTCCCCCAGCGGCACCAGCCGCTCCTTCCGTCCTTTGCCCCGCACCAGCACCGCGTCGTCACGCCACTTCACGCTGCCCATATTCAACCCCACCAGCTCCGAGTTCCGAATCCCGCACCCATACAACATCTCGAAGATCACCCGGTCCCGCTCCGGCCAAGCCGCAGCCTCGGCCCCCTCTTTCTTCCCCGCACCCTCCCCGTCCAGAGAATTCAAAACCCGGTTCACCTCCTCCACACTCGGCACCCGCGGCAGATGCTTCGGCAGCTTCGGTGTACCCACCAGCAGCGCTGGATTCTGCGCCACCTTCCCCTCCTTCGCCAGCCACTTGAACCAGCTCCTCACCGCCGCCAGAGCCCGCGCCGCACTCGCCTTCGTCAACCCCCGCTCATACAGCACGCCCAGATAAGCGCGAATATGCAGATGCTCCACCGCCCGCACCTGCGCATCTTTGCCAAGCGTCTCGCCAAGATAAGCAGCGAAACTCCGCACCTCCCGCGCATACGCCCGCACCGTATGCTCCGACGCGCCCCGCTCGTTCGCGAGCATCGCCAGAAACCCCTCCGCCAACCCCTCTATCTCGCTCACTTCTTCCCGCATAGATCCTCAACTTTCAGGGACTCTACAAATCGACAGTGAACATCCGAACACTCGGGTGCCCCATATCTCGATTCTGAGATGTGGGCCTTCGCGCTACGCACGAACCGCTCCCGCCCATCTCCGATCCAACCTAACTCGCAGCGAGCCGCCGCTTCCCCCTCGGATGATGCTCCCGGTGCACCTTCTTCAAATGTCCCAGCGCCACATGCGTATAAACCTGCGTCGTCGCAATATCCGCATGCCCCAACAAGGTCTGCACGCTCCTCAGATCCGCGCCATGCTCCACCATATGTGTCGCGCAACTATGCCGCAGCATATGCGGACTAACCTTGCTCCCACTACCCGACACGCCCCGCACCATCTCCCACACCCACTGTCGCGTCAGCGCATTCCCCCGCACGCTCAAAAAAAGGGCCCGCTGCACCACATGCCTACCCCGGTCCAGACCGCTCTTCACCAACTCCGGCCTTCCCAACGCCAGGTATCTCTCTACCGCTTCCACCGCCGATCGCCCCAGCGGCACAATCCGTTCCTTATCGCCCTTGCCTCGCACCTGTGCCCGCGCCTGGTCCAGATGCAAGTCCTCCACCCGCAGCGCGCAGATCTCTCCCACCCTCAGCCCACCCGAATAAAGCAGCTCCAAAATCGCATGATCTCGCAGCGCCAGTCCGTCCGCATCGGCGCTCCGTGCAGCCACGCCGGTCCGCTCCAGCATCTCCGCCACCTCGCCCTCGGCCAGCGACTTCGGCAGCACCTTCCAGCTCGCCGGCGTCTCCACATTCACCGTCGGATCATGCGCAATCCGCTTATCCATCAGCAGCCAGCGGTAAAACCCACGCAGGCAGCTCAGCTTCCGCGCAATCGACCGCGACTCCACCCCATGCCCCCGCAGCCCTTCCATAAACCCACTTACATCCGCCTGCGCCGCCCCTACCAGCAGCCCATTCCGCCCCTCCACATGCTCGGCAAACTGCTCCAGATCCCGCTGATACGCCTCGCAACTGGCCGGCCGCAGCCCCTTCTCTACCCGCAGGTACGCCACAAACTCCCGCACCGTCCGCGCGTTCCCGCCAACCTGTCCCGTCTCGTGCATAGAGTCGATTATCCCGCCCCCCAAACCTCCGTGCCTGGCGACTCGCAACCCGAACCAACCTCACTACGCACCAAGCCCGACACTTGCGAAAGCCCTCGCCTCGCCACATAAAAAATCTCCTCACCAGCTTTCGGCTCCCGCAAAATAATCAAATCGAGATCTCAACGCCAGCGAGGACCTCTTCCCATGCTGATTCGTCCAGCCTCCAAGTCCGACGTACCCGGGATCCTCGCCATCTACAACGACATCATCGCAACCTCCACCGCCGTATACCGCGACGATCCCGTCACGCTTGAAGACCGTCTCGCCTGGTTCCGCTCGCGAACACACACTGGCTACCCCATCCTCGTAGCCGCCGACGAATCCACCAGCACCGCAAACATCACCGGCTTCTCCACCTTCGGAGACTTCCGCACCGGCTCCGGCTATCGCTTCACCGCCGAGCACACCGTCCACGTCCAATCCGCACATCGCGGTCGCGGCATCGGCACCCAGCTCCTTCTCGCCCTGCTCCCTCACGCCCAACGCCTCAACAAGCGCACTCTAATCGGCGGCATCGACGCAGAAAACACCGCCTCCATCCGCTTCCACGAGCGCCTCGGCTTCGAGCGCGTCGCCCATCTGCGCCAGGTCGGCTTCAAGTTCGATCGCTGGCTCGACCTGATCCTCCTGCAACGTCACCTCTGATCTGCCAAAGACCCACACCGCAACAGAAACCAATCGCCAACCACGCCTTATGCTCTCTGCCACACCCAAAAGATGTTGTACCCGGTTCATTCATAAGATAAGGTTCCTACCAATGCGCCCCCCGACCCTCAGGCTTGCTCTTCTCGCTCTCTGCCTCTCTGTCCTCACGCCATATCTCTCCGCCCAATCCATCACACTGCCGCCAATCACCTTCACCGGCGCGCCTGCCTTCTCTCAAGCTGATCTCCTCAAAGTCAGCGGCCTGCAGCCCGGCGCAACTGCCACTCAGGCAGATCTCCAATCCGCCGCCCAGCACCTCGGCGACACCGGACTCTTCTCCGACATCAACTTCGAATCCAACGCCACCGGCCTGGTCTACGACCTCAAGCCCATGCCGCCAGCAAATCTCCTCCCCGCCACCTTCACCAACTTCGTCTGGTGGACTCCCGCCGAACTCACCACCGCGCTCAAGACCCGAGTCCCTCTCTACACCGGCGTCGTTCCCCTCACGGGCAACCTTCAGGACGCCATCTCCGCTGCCCTCAAGGCAATGGTCGCCGAGAAAGGCGTCACCGCCCACATTGTGGCAATCGCCGTCAGCGCGCAGCCCGGCGCCACCCCAGCCTCCATCAGCTTCGCCATCGACTCCCCCCAGGTCCGCGTCCACACGCTGACCCTCGTTCACGCCTCTCCCGCCATGCAGCCCCGGCTCGACCCTGTCATCAAAGACCAGACCAATCAGCCCTTCGACACCAACACCAGCCGCACCACCATCACTAACGCACTGACCAGTGCCTACCATGACGCGGGCTACCTCGACATGGCCGTGCTCAACCTCGTCCAGGCCCCGCCGCAAGTCAGCTCCACCAGCGTCGATCTCGACCTAACCGCTACCCTCAGGGAAGGCCAGCCCTACCAGCTCTTTCAGCTCAACTGGCCCGGCTCCGACATCATCAGCACCGCCGACTTCAACAAACATGTCAAGATGAAGCCCGGCGACATGGCCTCCGATGCTGCCCTCCGCCAAAGCCTGTCCGTCATCGCCGGCGCCTACTTCGCCAAAGGCTTCCAGGACGCCAAAGTTCAGGCCCCCGCTACCTTCGACCATCTCAGCCACCACGTCTCCTACACCATCACCGTCGACCCCGGCCCGCAGTACCATATCCGCAGCGTCAAAGCCCTCGGCCTCTCCGCCGAGCAGCAGAAGCAGTTCGACTCCGCCTGGCACATGAACCCCGGCGACTTCTACGACACCACCTACCTCACCAACTTCCTCCACAACAACAGCGTCCTCCAAACGCTCGCCGGCTACTCCGCCACCTACAACGCCGTCGCCGACCCCGACACCCACCTCGTTGATCTCACCATCACGTTCACCAAAGGCGGCGTCTTAAATTAGCTGAGTTCGCCCTACGCAGGCAGCGCCCACTTCGTGGGGGGTATACCGGCTTCGCCTCAAAGCTCCCGTTGGTCGCTGGAAGATATCTTCCTCGCGACCAACGGGAGCGGCCAACCGAAGAGGTATACAAGTCACGAAGTGACCGCCCCGCGCGCAGCGGTGCCTCGTTCCCTGTAAACTTGAAGCAGTCATGTTTGAAAACCTAAGCGACAAACTCCAGCGCTCCTTCAAGACCCTCCGCGGCCAGGGCACCATCTCCGACGAGAACATCTCCGACGCCATCCGCGAGATCCGCCTCGCCCTCCTTGAGTCCGACGTCAACCTCACCGTCGTCAACGAGCTCGTCGAGCACATCCGCACCCGCGCCATCGGCGAAAAGGTCGCCACCGCTCTAAGCCCGTCAGAACAAATCGTAAAGATCGTCCACGACGAGCTAGTCAACCTCCTCGGCCGCGACACCGCTCGCTTCCAGAAAGCCTCTCAGCCCCCAAGCGTCATTCTCATGGCCGGCCTGCAAGGCTCAGGTAAAACCACCACCTCCGGCAAGCTCGCTCAGTGGCTGAAAAAAGCCGGCCACCGCCCCATGCTCGTCTCGGTCGACGTCTACCGGCCCGCCGCCCGTGAGCAGCTCAAGGTCGTCGCAACCAGCATCGGCGCGCAACTCTACGAGGGCAAACTCACAGAAGAAAAGCCTGGCACCGACGCCGTCCTCCGCCTCGCCAAAGAGGCCAAGCGCGAAGCCGCCAACTTCGGCTGCGACATGCTCATCGTCGACACCGCCGGCCGCAACCAGATCGACGCCTCCCTCATGGACGAGATGGCGCAGCTCAAAAAGCTCCTCAACCCCTCCGAGATCCTCTTCGTCGCCGACGCCATGACCGGCCAGGACGCCGTCAACTCCGCCAAGGCCTTCAACGATCTCCTCACCATCACCGGCGCCATCCTCACCAAAATGGACGGCGACGCACGAGGCGGCGCTGCCCTCTCCATCCGCCACGTGACCGGAGCACCCATCAAGTTCCTCGGCACCGGCGAAAAGCCCGACGCCTTCGAGCCCTTCCACCCCGACCGCATCGTCTCCCGCATCATGGGCCACGGCGACATCGCCACCCTCCTCGAGCGCGCCGAATCCACCCTCGACCGCGGCAAAGCCGAGCAGTTTGCTAAGAAAGCCCTCTCCGGCGACGGCTTCACTCTGGAAGATTTCAGAGACCAGCTCCGTCAGATCAAAAAGATGGGCAGCATGAAGTCCATCTTAAAAATGTTGCCCTCCGTCGGCCCCTTCGCGGGCATGCAACAAGCAGTAGAAAACGTAGACGAAGGCCAGTTCACCCGCGTCGAATCCATCATCAACTCCATGACGCAAAAAGAGCGCCTCGACCACGAGATCATCAACGGCAACCGCCGCAAGCGCATCGCCCGCGGCAGCGGAACCACCGTACAGGACGTCAACAACCTCCTCCGCCAGTACGCCCAGATGCGAAAGATGTTCAAGTCCCTAGGCGGTGGCGGCGGCATCAAAGCCCAGCAACGCATGATGAGCCAAATGCAAGGCAAACAAAAATTCGGCAGATAATCTAAGTCGTAATTAATGTCCACTAAGACTACGCAATCGGGCGATGCAAGAACCGACGCGATCACGCGGGACAATCATTATGTTCCACAACTTTACCTGAAGCATTTCGCTTCAGGATCTGGTCACCTCTTCAGATATCGGACCTTAGTTTCAAAAGCTACCGTTCCCGAATGGAAGCGTGTGCACATTCGCGGCATCGGTTATCAATCTCATCTTTACACTCGTGCTCATCTGCAGGAGGATTCAGACGAAATTGAACGGTGGCTAAATCGTGATTTTGAAACTCCGGCAGCAAACAGCATCTCTAAAGCTGTTCATGGCGAACGGCTCGGAAAAGAAGACTATCGTTTGCTCGCTCGATTCGTAGCTGCACAAATTGTTAGAACGCCAGCGTTTCTGATTGACAATCTTCCGCGGTGGCAAGAATTGGCCCAGAAGCAACTTGATGAGACTTCGCAAAACGTTAGGAAAGAACTCGAACAAGCGCGCGCGACGGGTCAACCTATTCAAAGCAGTGCTGTCCCAACCTCAGAGTACTTCCCCCTGCGTGTTACTCAAGAGCGTTCATCGGACGGAAATTCAATACAAGTAAAAACGGAAACCGTTGTCGGCCGGGGAACTTGGATCTTCGCAATGCGTCATCTTCTCACCAGTTCGATTGACAGGCTTTCAGATCACAAATGGACCATCCTCTCAACAGAAGATGACTTACCTTGGTTCACCACCGATGATCCAGTCGTTAGATTAAACTTCCGTAATCGCCACGATTATGACTTCAAAGGAGGATGGGACGTCCCGAAAACCAACATATTCCTGCCACTCAGCCCGAAGCATCTGTTATTCACAGAGGTAGGTGCGAAGTCGCAGCAACGAGGCGAAGTGATTCCTCGACATCAGGTAATCCTGCTTCGAAGAATGATTGCCGAACATGCTCACCGCTACATCTTCTCTCCGCGCGAAGATCCAACCGTTTTGCAATATAGGCCTCGTAATGTCGATCCCGAAGCTATCAGAAGTGAAAGTAAACAGTGGCAAGGATGGCATGAACAACAGAGCTTGGCGGAACGGGAGTTAGCAAAATAAAGAGGTGCGGAAGGTGGGAGTGCTCATAAGGAGCACTCAGCTTTTACGGATATTACCCACAGGTACGATAAAATACCTCCAAACCGGAGGCACCCATGATCGACATCACCAAAGACATCCAGCCCCTCACCACCTTCCGAAACAACTCCGTCAAGATGATGCAGCGCCTCAAAAAAACCAAGCGCCCCATCATCCTTACCGTCAACGGCAAAGCCCAAGCCATCGTTCAGGACGCCGCCGCCTACCAGCGACTCCTCGATCTCGCCGCCTCAGCCGACGTGAACGAAGGCATTCGGCAAGGCCTCGAAGATATGCGGGAAGGTCGCACCCGTCCAGCAGACGAAGTGTTCGAGGAGATGCGCCGCAAATATGCAATACCGCGTTAGCCTCACGGCACGAGCCATAAAGGACCTCGACAACATATTCCAATTCATTCAGGCCGAGCAGTCCGAGACAGCAGCGACCTGGTTCAATGGTCTCAACGAGGCTCTGAAATCGCTTAGCTCCCTGCCTCATCGAGCACCGGCCACACCTGAAAATCCTGTTCTTCGCCACCTGCTCTATGGCAGCAAGCCCAACGTGTATCGCGTAATCTACTTCACCGATGACACAAAGAAGACCGTAACTGTTCTCACCATTCGCCACGGAGCACGCAAACCGATCGAATAAGGGAGCCGAAGAGACATCCGACACGAAGACCCAACCGGCAACGTAGTCTCCAACCTCAGATAGGTGAAAAGCCGATGGAGAGAACTAGCCGAAATCTCGGCAGCCTTGACGCAGGCACTACCCTGCAACTCAACAACACCCATGCCAAAGAAACGTCCGAGTTGGACCTCGCACACCTGACCACGCTCCTGGGCATGGCTTGTTATGCGAGAGGTATAGATCAAGGCAAGACCGCTTTTCTGATCGCGCTCGACCACACCGCTCCCTACCAGAATCCCAACTTCGACTGGTTCAAAAGCGCGTATCCATCATTCATATACATAGATCGCGTCATCGTCGCAGAGTCCGCGCGCGGTCAGGGAATAGCCCGGCTACTCTACGAAGATTTGTTCGCTACCGCACATCGCGCCGGAGTACCCCGGATCGTCTGCGAAGTGAACTCGGAGCCGCCCAACCCTGCATCAGATGCGTTCCACCTTGCGATGGACTTCGAAAAAGTAGGACAAGCCGTTCTATACAACGGCGCAAAGACCGTGAACTACTTCGCAAAGAATCTCGGCTGAGCCAGGTCATCTAAGTCGGTACACAATTCCCGCAAAAATCCGCCACCCAGGCGATATCATGTGTCAGGCCATCTACACCCAATCCCTCAGGCTCCACCAGCAAGCGCCGAAACCTTAAGCTTCATGCAACAAGAAACGTGCCAGCAACCCAAAGGAACCACTCCATTGGACATCCACACGTTACATGTCGAGCACGTTGTCCTCCTGGCCCTCTACACCGTCATCACTGTCGCAAACTCCAGCCTCTACAAAGGCGTCAAGGGAATCCACTGGTTCTCCCTCTATAACCTCGCTGCCTTCCTCGGTGCCGTCTCGGTCGCCCTCCGCGGTCACATCCCCGACTTCCTCTCCATCGTCATCGGCAACCTCCTCGTCGTCTCCGGCTATCTCTTCTTCTCCATCTCCCTCACCGAGTTCTTCGGCAGCAGAAAAAGAAGCTACTACCTTCAGTCTGTCCTGTGCCTCATCGCCGTCGTCGCCATGCTCCAGTACGGTTGGCTCCACAACGACACGCCCAAGCGCCTCATCGCCTACAGCTTCATCCTCGGCTGCCAGCAGGCGCAGATCGCCATCTTTCTCCTCCGCCGGAAGCGCGCCGCTCTCCGCGTTCCCTCCCTCTCCATGGCCTTCATGCTCTCCTGCCTCGCCCTCGCGAACCTGGTTCGCATAGTAGGCGTGGCCACTCATGGCGCACCGCACAACTATCTCAACGGCGGCACCTTCCTCGCCTGGGTCATCATCGTCAACTCCGGCCTCCAGTGCGGAGCCATCGTTTCCTATGTCTGGATGACCGCCGCTCACCTCCGCGAAGACCTCGAAGTGCAGGCCTCCACCGACCCCCTCACCGGCATGCTCAACCGCCGCGCCATCGAGGTTGCCGCCGGTCAGCAGATCCTAGCCTGCAACCGCTCCGGAGCGCCCATCTCCGCCATCCTCCTCGACCTCGACGGCTTCAAACAGATCAACGACACCTTCGGCCACCACTGCGGCGATGCCACCCTCCTCACCGTCGCCTCCTGCCTCCAGAACGGACTCCGCCCCCGCGACCTCCTCGCCCGCGTCGGGGGAGACGAGTTCGCCATCCTCCTCCCCGACACCTCCCTCGAAGCCGCCGCCGCCATCGTCGTTCAACTCCACGCCTCCGTCGCGCGGGCCAACGTCCTCTACGATCAGGTCACCTCCAAAATCACAGCCAGCTTCGGCGTCGCTCAGCTGCAGCCCCCCGACACTACCTGGGAGCAACTCCTCAAAAGCTGCGACAAATCTCTCTACGAAGCCAAGCGCTCCCACTACGCTTCCTCGCCCTCTCTCTCTCGCCGAACCTCCAGCCTCAACTTCGCCGACGCCGAACTGAGCTGACTCTCGAACTGCCCATCCAGCCAGCAGGTATCTTCCTTGGCGAGCCGCAACCTCTCGAACTTCCACCAAATCCGGGTGCCCCATATCTCGATTTTGAGATGTGGGCCTTCGCGCCACGCGCGAACCGCTCTCCTTCATATCTCGCACCAATCGCGGCACCGTCCGACCATCACCTTCCCGCCCAGAGGAGCTTTCATGACAAATCCCCTAATCCCTCCACCACCCTGCGGGTTATCCGGCGCACCGCAAACTGCCGACCCATCCGAACCGCCTTGCAACACGTACCACCATCTGACGTCTCTTTCGTCGAAGGAGGCAAGACATGTCGATCCTCTCTTGTCCCGAGGGCGCACTACTCATAGAGAACCTGGCCGAAGCCATGCGCCGTCAATGTGAACTCCCAGCCCGGAACAGATCTACCCACGCCATCGCCCTGGAGATGGACACCTCAGAGGCCGTCCAATCCGCAAATCGCCACGCCACCGACCACCTGATGACCTGCCCCCTCTGCCGCAACTAGAGCAACGCCGCAATCGGGACACACGCTTTTGCTCTTTTGTTGTCATTCCCGAAGGGAATCTGCGTTTGCAGTCCTTCCACCATAAGGCAGACTGTCATAGCTCCAGGAACTATCGCACGGTAGCTCTGTCAAGTACCCACCACGCGAAAACCCGCTCCAGTCGCGGCTTTTCGCGTGGCGTATCCAACCCATCCAAACCGCTATCCTGTTAACATCTGCTCTAAAGCAGCGAAAGGCACCGATCAAATCACGCAACTCACTCAAAACAAGTATTTTGTGCACAAACCCTTTGTTTAGAATATTTTACAGTCGCATACCACCCGTAAGCTACTGCAAAGAAAAGATTTACGCACAAGATACCCCACCGCGGGGAGGGGGAGGGGGGAGCAGCTCGGAGAATCAAATTTTCAAACCTGATGCGAGGGCGTGACCCGGAAGATTTTGTTATCGCGTCTGTAACAAAATCTGCATCACACCTCCATCTGGCGAAACTTCGCCGATCGGAGAAAACTACTGATGCTTATTCTTTTGATTATTCTGATTTTGGTGTTCGGCTTTGGCGGCTTTCGCATGGGACCTGGACTTGGTTACTATGGCGGCGGCGGCATCAGCCTCATCCTGCTCATCGTTCTCATCCTTCTTCTTCTCAAAGTGATCTAGCTGCCGAAGGCCCGTTCCACTCCTCCCCGTGGAATGGGCCGCACAGCCCTCCGTACCGTCCCACCTACCCCTAGTTGAGACTATCTTCGCAACACGCTACGATGGCTGTGAAGCTACGACAAGCGTGCCCATGCCAACTACGGTTCAAACCCGCAACACCCGCCAGAAAGACGCCATCCGCGCCGCCTTTCTAGAAGCCGACCGTCCCCTCTCCCCGGACGAAGCCCTCGCACTCGCTCAGAAAGAGGTGGGCGCCCTTAGTATCGCCACCGTCTACCGCAACATCGGCAGTTTGGTTGACGACAAGTGGCTCACCCCAGTCGAGGTTCCCGGTAACTCCACCCGCTACGAGGTCGCCGGAAAAGCCCATCACCATCACTTCCAGTGCAACGTCTGCGGCACCCTCCACGAGCTCGAGGGCTGCGAGATGCACACCCGCCCCAAGCTGCCCCGCGGCTTCCGCTACGCAAGCCACGAGATGTTCGTCTACGGCACCTGCGCCGCCTGTACCAGCTAGCGCCTCGATCCACCCAGTAGCGAACCCAATACCCCACGGATCAGCTGCCGCCCTACCGTACTCCCCATCGTCCGCGCCGCACTCTTCACCGCCGCCTGCAACACCGTATCCCCGCGCCGCGACCCGCCCGACCCCAGCAC
>NZ_LMUD01000007.1:173853-253275 GCF_009766095.1 Granulicella sp. S190 | reverse complement strand
GATACTTGTTCCAACCTCCGGCTGACTCTCAACCTTCAAACATCCTCCCGAGCTCGCTACCAGTTCGCGTACCACGAGAAATCCGAGTCCACGTCCACTGGCCTTGGAGATGCCACTACCCTGCATCAGGCGGCGCACGGCTGCCGGATCCATCCCGCAGCCCCGATCCGTCACCGTCATCACCACCTTGCGCTGAGGTTCATCCCCCTCAGTATCATCCTGTTCCATAACACCTTCTACGTGGATCGAGATGGGCCCGACCCACGGCGTCGCCTCCGCCGCATTTTTCACCAGGTTGGTTAAGATCCGCTCCACCGACTCCACCGGCACCCGAATCGGCTGAAACGCCCCTACACCATAAGAAGTCTCCACCTTCCGTCCAGCTACCCGGCTCAGCAACCCTTGGCAGCGGTCCACCACATCCGGCAATACGGAAGTGTCTACCTGCACCTTCACCGATCGACCCGACCGAGCGTGGTTCACCAGGCGATCGATCATCGCCCAGCTGCGATCGCTCAACATCCTCAGCTCACTGGCATATCCCTTGTGTTCTTCATGGAGCACGCCAGGCAACGCCAGAAGATCCGAATAGAGACTCAACGCACCCAGCAGATTCCCCGCATCATGCGCCAGTCCTGCACCTTCGGCCACATCCATCAGAGCGACCGGATCAGTCGGCGGCGCGACTGCTGTCTTGCGCACGGTTGGCATCGCCGAGCTATTAAGGCTCATCTGGCGCTTCATGTGGCGAAGCGCCGCAAACTTCTCGGAATAATTCTCTGGACTCAAGGCAGTACTGCTCTGCGTTGCCTGCATTTCTTCAATCCACCGTTCTCCTGCCTAGCTTTTTCTCAGAGCAGGTGCACTTCTGTAATCACTTCAAGTGCCAAACTGGAACTCCTTCGCTAAATGACTGCACATCAACCATAAACTCCTCCACAGCGCATTCACTACCTCCCCACAGTTCCCAAAATGGAACCACGCCTTCGGCGCTTTCTGCTTAATGCCAACAAACGCCAATCCAATCCGGCATTCCCATTCTGGAATCAATCCCATTATGGAACCGCGCGCGTACTAAATCGACCCACTCCCTCTCCTCTGGCACCATCCAAACATAAGAAGATTCTCACAACTATAATTCGTTCATGTCAGTAACCACCGCCGGACCCTCCCCCCAGCTCTTTCGTCCCGATCACCGCACCGCCGACGCCCTCCGCCAGGTCCGCATCATCCCTCACTATGTCTCCATGGCCGAAGGCTCCGTCCTCATGGAGTCGGGCAACACCCGCGTCCTCTGCAACGCCACCATCGAGCAGGGTGTCCCCGGCTGGCTCCGCAACTCCGGCCGTGGCTGGGTCACCGCCGAATACGGCATGCTCCCCCGCGCCACCCTCACCCGCACAGCCCGCGAGAGCGAACGCGGCAAAGTTGGCGGTCGCACCCACGAGATTCAGCGCCTCATCGGTCGCTCTCTCCGCTCCGTCGTCGACATGAAGGCTCTCGGCGAACGCACCATCATCCTGGACTGCGACGTGCTTCAGGCCGATGGAGGAACCCGCACAGCAGCCATCACCGGAGCCTGCGTCGCTCTCGCCTTGGCGTTAGGCAAACTGGTAAAGGCGGGCACCCTCAAAACATCCCCGCTCAAGCAAATGGTTGCGGCCACCTCCGTCGGCATCGTCGATGGCAACGTCCTCCTCGATCTCGCCTACGAAGAAGACTCGCGCGCTGCGGTCGATATGAACGTCGTCATGCTGGCCGACGGGGGCCTCGTCGAGACTCAGGCCACCGCCGAGCACGACTCCTACACCCGCATCCAGCTTGGCCAGATGCTCGACTACGCCGAGAAGGGTATCCGAGAGCTTCTCGCAGCCCAGCGCACCATCCTCGATGCTACCCAGTAAGATGCGTGTGCAACAATGCCACTATCCCCGCTCCTGTAACATCTCATTCCCTATAGAATTCTCTCGCCGATAAATTCCACCCGGCAGAGGCAGGTAACCTTTGATCGCAGCCCCAACGCAACAGACATCTCTTACCCGCGACCCACAGGCCACCGACATCCGTGCGATGAGCATCGCCACTGTGCTCTTCTTCATGTGGGGCTTCCTTACCTGTCTCAACGACATTCTCATCCCGCATCTCAAGGGCATCTTCAGCCTTAACTACGGCCAGGCTCTGCTCGTTCAGTTTGCCTTCTTCTCCTCCTACTTCATCTTTGCGCTGCCCTCCGGCAAACTCGTTGACTGGCGCGGCTACAAGCAGTCCATGGTCATCGGCCTCATCGTCATGGCCGCCGGAGCGCTCCTGTTTCTTCCCGCCGCCAGCACCGCATCCTTTCCTCTCTTCCTCTCCGCACTCGTGATCCTCGCCGCCGGCATCACCTGCCTCCAGGTCTCGGCCAACCCCTACGTCACCAACCTCGGCCCTCAGGCCACCGCTGCCAGCCGCCTCAATCTCGCGCAAGCGTTTAACTCCTTCGGCACCACCATCGCTCCATTCTTCGGTGGAGCCCTCATCCTCGGCGCCATCCAGGCATCTCCCGAGAAGATCAAGTCTTTCTCCGCCGCAGCGCTCCAGACCTACCGCGAACAGCAGGCATCGTCAGTCCGCATGCCGTACCTGGTCATCGCGGTCACGCTTCTCGTCCTAGCCGTCGCCATCGGCCTCATCAAGCTTCCCGCCACCGACTTCACCCGCGACTTCCGCCCCGGCGAACTCGTCGGCCGCGCCGTCGGCAGCATCTGGAAGCAGCCCTATCTCCTCATGGCCACCCTCGGCATCTTCGTCTACGTCGGAGCCGAAGTCTCCATCGGGAGCTTCCTCATTAACTACCTTGGCCTGTCCCACATCATGAACCTCTCTGAGCGGACCGCTGCCCACTACGTCTCCTTCTACTGGGGCGGAGCAATGGTCGGTCGCTTTATCGGCTCGTACGTTCTGCGTTACATCAGCACAGGCAAAGCCCTGGCTGCAGCAGCTCTCATCGCCTTCTGCCTCGTCCTTACCACTATGGCCACCGGAGGACCTGTTGCCCTGTACACCGTCCTCGCCGTCGGATTCTTCAACTCCATCATGTTTCCCAGCATCTTCAGCCTCGGCCTCGCCGGGCTTGGGGAGCTCACCAGCAAAGGCTCAAGCCTGATGGTTCAGGCCATCGTCGGTGGTGCCATCCTACCTCTTGCCGAAGGTCACCTTGCCGATCGAGTCGGTGTTCAGCATGCCTTTATCATTCCTGCAGTCTGCTACATCTATATCGCCGTCTTCGGGGTCCTGGCTTCACGCCGCAAAGACATCGATCAAGATCCCAGAGGTGCTTCACACGCCGCCACCAGCCACTAAAAAGAAAGCTCCGGCTCCGCACCTTGAGCTCCCCATCACGGATGACACCAAACCTACCCGAGCGGCATCCGATACGTAGGCTTCAACTCCTTCTCGCAAAAGCGACTGCGACTGAAGGCGTAACTTCGCGGAGTCTGCTCCGTCATACCGGACATACACTCCGCTGTGTAAAATGACCCTTCGTAGTCCTTCCATCACTCGAACCGTTTCAGGAGACATGCACCCCATGATCAAGTTGACACCAGGAAAACTAGCCGGCCTCAAGGCCGTCTCCGACCATCGTGGCGTGATCGCCGCCGCCGCCATGGACCAGCGCGGATCCCTCCAGAAGTCCCTCGCCAAGGAGCGCGGAGCTGCTGCCGACGCTCATGATCTCGAACAATTCAAAATCCTCGTCACCTCCGTCCTCACCAAGCACGCAACGGGCATTCTCCTCGATCCTGAGTACGGTCTCCCCGCCTCCAAACATCGCAACGGCAAGGGACTCTTCCTCGCCTATGAGAAGACCGGCTACGACGCAGCCACGCCCGGACGCCTGCCCGATCTGCTCGATGTCTGGAGCGTACGTCGCCTGAAAGAAGCCGGAGCCGACTGCATTAAAATCCTTCTCTACTACACCCCCTATGAGAAGTCCTCCGTCAACGATCTCAAGCAAGCCTGGGTCGAGCGCATCGGCGACGAGTGCATTGCTCATGACATCCCCTTCTTCCTCGAGCTCGTCGGCTACAGCGTCGACAGCAACGATGAAAAATCGCTCGGCTACGCCCTCAAGAAGCCCGAGGTCGTCTCCGGCTCCATGGCCGAGTTCGGCAAAGCCCACTACAATGTAGACGTCCTCAAAGTTGAAGTACCCGTCGAAATGGCCTTCGTCGAAGGCACCAAGTCCTTCAAGGGTGAGAAAGCCTACACGCGCAAAGAGGCCCTCCAGCACTTCCGCGACGCCACCACCATGACCCACAAGCCCTTCATCTATCTTTCAGCAGGCGTCTCAAATCCTGTCTTCATCGAAACCCTCGAACTCGCCGTCGAGTCCGGAACCACCTTCAACGGTGTCCTCTGCGGTCGCGCCACTTGGAAAGATGGCATCTCCATCTATGCCAAGCAGGGCGCAAAGGCCTTCGAAGATTGGCTCAACACTACCGGCGTAGAGAACATCACCAACGTCAATAACGCTTTGAAATCCGCTCACTCTTGGCACGATAAGGTAGAGTCGAAATAAGTCTTGTTTCATGCAAAGGCGCTGCATTCGTGCAGCGCCTTCGTGTTTTGCAATAAAACCAAATCTGAGCAAATTGCGTCACGGCTCTCCGAAGTCAGATAACAAAACAACGAATGCCCACACCCTAAACAAGCCCCGGACGCATCGTACGCAAGAGTAATTCCCTTGAGGTTGAACAAATGGATCAATTGCACGAGAAGACAGTTACGCGGTCACTGGCAAAGGGCTTGCTGGCAGGCTTAATAGGCGGATTGATAGCGACAGCCGCAAAAACGCTGGCCGAAAAGATCTACCCGCCACGAACACATGGCGAACCGGAGCCGCCTGCGGTTCTCGCGGAGAAGATCGTCGGGCATGAGCTCGTCGGAACGCCGAAAGAGGTCTCCGTCGAGACAATCCACTGGGGATTCGGGGCCCTGACCGGAGCCGCCTATGGTGCGCTGGCAGAGTACTACCCGCAGGCTACAGCGAAGGACGGCGCAGGATTCGGAATGGCGCTGACCTCCTTGACCCACGGCACTGCACTACCGGCACTGGGCCTATCTGCCGAACCAGAAGAGCAGACGACTCGAGAGCGAACCAGCGAAATGGCTACGCATGTTGTCTATGGCATGGTCACCGAGACAGTTCGTCGAGTTGTTAGGAAGATGCTGGGCTAGATCCATCCACCTTCTAGGTAGATCCCATTGTGTCTATCCACCGGCTGTTCGCCCAAAGACGTTCAGCGCCGTTGTATTTGGTGGCGAAGTTGCTGATGACTGCACCGGCTGCTTCATCGATCTGGGAAGCATAATTGAGAACTAGCTTGCGCTTACGTGTAACAGCTTCCCCTGCGAACTCGCCGGTGCTGCACAGAATCTCCGAAAGAGGTTCGCTGCGCTCAGCTGAAGCAGTGCGCAATACTTCGAGATCGGTCATTGCTGTGGTGTGGGTGGCAAGATACGGTAAGTCTTCGTAAAACGCGCTGGGGATCGACGCGGCGAAGGATTGAGCGGCTTCGCGAACGGTGAGATGATCAATCTCGTTTCCGAGGGCCGCTGGAAGCACAAGAGCCTGCATAGAGCCCAACTCCGATTGGCGGGTGAGCGCTCTACGGATCTTTTCTATGGAGGGGTCAGTAGAGTTAACCGGCGTGTCGCAGAGTCGATCGAGCGGAATGCGAAGGCGGATGGGTGCATCCTTCAGATTCAGATCAAGCATTTGAAGATTGTTTTTGAGCCCCTTGGGAAGCCCCTCCTTGATCCGCCTTATAAAGAGCTCGTCTTCGCGCAGACGCATGGCCGAGACGTAGGAGAGTTCGTCGTTTTCATGGACGAAGGCAGCGTCAGAGTAAGGAGCGTATCTGCTGCGGGTAAAAACGTTCAACAGCGTTACCGCGTGGCGTGCGGTAAGCCAGTGAGTCATAGCCAGTGAGAGGGAGAAGGCTGCGTCATCACGGTGTGGGGAAAGAATGAGAATCTTCAGAGTGTGCTCCAGAGCCTATTTTACTGGTGCTTCGACAGCCGCGCTGGTGGGGATATGATCCCGGGTTTGAGACCAGTCCGCCACTAGACTATCCACCACGACGTGTCCAACCCGATAAGCGGAATCGAGTGCGGGAAGATATGCGCTGTACTGGCGAATTTTCGTTTCGCCGAGACTTTCGGCAGCGGTGATACCGGGTCGTTGCTGGTCGAAGTTAGACGCGGTGCGGACGACGAGCACCCGGCTGATGTCGAGCCTGTGAGCACGAGCAAGCCATGTGAGAGATTGCATCGTGCCGGTATCCTCCATGCCGC
Organism: Granulicella sp. S190; assembly: GCF_009766095.1. Lineage (GTDB taxonomy): Bacteria > Acidobacteriota > Terriglobia > Terriglobales > Acidobacteriaceae > Edaphobacter. Next base: position 246,936 of record NZ_LMUD01000007.1, on the reverse strand, counting down.
AGATCGCGTACGTGCCATGGCCATCGGTCTGATACTTCACCCAGTCGCGAGCCCACTGGTTGAGCAGTTTACCGTGCCAGAAGGTAGCGGCGGAGAGGTTGTCACCGCGCAAAACAAAGGGAGGACGATGAGCCGCATCTTCAGAGTACTGCTGACGACGGGCAGCGATCGCAGGCGTATCGGGGAGTGTTGTGTCTTTGGTCAGCGCGAACGCCCAGTCAACCAAGGTGGTGTTCAGATGATAGACATTTCCATCATCGCCGAAGCGGGCAGCACGAGGCTGCTCATACGGAGTAGATTTGCCTAGAGGAACGTAACCGGTAGACCAGCCTTTCGGAATCTCACGTGCGTCGATCTCATGGGCAAGATCACCATCTACGATGTAATCCGACCAGACCGCAGATCCAAGCGAACCCATCTGAGGATCGATGCCGCCAATGCCGGCAACTAAAAAATAAGCGTGCGTAAGGTTGAATCGGGGATCGAGTCCCAGGGCCATGATCGTCGCTGCCGTGCGAGCAGTGCCAACACCTGTAAGAACACCTAAAACTCCGTTCTTCTCGTTGAGCCGTAGGTCATGGTAGCCCTCGGGAAAGGGCAGAACTGTGTCGAGGTGCTCTCGCTCAACCCAGTACTGGAACTCGCCCGGAGCATCGCCAGTGTCTGCTCCAACCTCGAACATATTGATGACAACTACCTTGATTTCAATAGGTTTTGAGGCTCTGGCAGACACGCTCGACATCACCGACAGCAGAAGCAGAGAAAAGAGGCGCATAGGAAATGGTAGCTCAATGGCGGGAACTATGTAACGAGCGCGCAAACAAACTCACTATCCCCTTGAACGTTAGGAAGGAGACTGCAATGTCTGAAGATACAGTTGCTGTTATCGTGACCATCGCTTTCTTCGTAGTGATGGCTGCTTGGATTCCTTTAGTCGAGTGTTGTGGAAGAACAATGCGAAGGGAGCCGAAACGCGAACCGCGAAAAGAAAGAAATCGGATGGTCGAATTGAAACGTGAACCCAGCTCAAAAAAAGGAAGCGGATATGAGACTGCAGTGATGCTTACGATACTGGCTGCGGTGGGTTCACTAGGTCTTCTCAACTAATCGGACTAGACACCCTTTTTGATCGGCTCCCAGATGAACTTGTGGATCTGGAGCGACAAACGGGCATCGATACCATCAGTCATCATCCACTCAACTAGCGTACGCGGGTCCAGAGTTGCATTGTCCGTAGTACGGAGCAGGCTGGGAGCCTTGTTGAAGGCCGGACTGAAGAGTATTTGGCCGGCCCTCTCATGCAGCGCATGCGTCCGGACGAACTCGCAGGCGAACTCGTAGTCCTCGCGGTGAGAGAGTACAAACTTAACCTCATCCTTCTTGGTCAACGCTTCCAGGTTCTCCATGCGAAAACTATTGGCAGCACTGCCGGCACCGGGGCACTTCACGTCGACAATCTTATGAACGGCCTTGGGAACCTCGGCCAAAGGGCGTTCCCCGCTGGTTTCGATCATCAGGGTATAGTTCTCCGCCAGAAGACGTTCCATCAGAGGCAGAAGCTCCTTGGACTGAAGCATGGGTTCGCCACCGGTGAACTCGACGAGCCGACACGGGGCCAACGCCTCTATCTCTGCGACGATCTCGTCGGCAGTGTAAGGCTTACCCCCGGTAAAGGTGTACTCGGAGTCGCACCACGCACACCGCAGGTTGCAACCCGCAAGGCGGACAAAGATGCAGGGAAGGCCAGCAAAGGAAGACTCCCCTTGCACGGATTTGTAGAGTTCGATGAGATGCATCTTCGTGTGTGGGTACCGGAAAAGAAGTGTTGACTTAAGAATCGCCGAGTTCAAACTCGGCCAGCTCGAAGAAACTCTATTTGTAATACCGCGCAAAGCTGGTGTCGGTCTCGTAGAGAGTGCAGTCTTTCACGCGAACCCGCCCGGAAGTCATCTCATGCAGCTGACTGCTGGTCTGCTCGTAAAAGTATTTCGCAAGATTTTCGGCACTCGGATTGATCTCTTTATCAAAAGGCGGAAGATCGTTGATCATGAAGTGATCGAGATAATCGACCGTCGGCCGCATTACCTGTTTGAGCAGCTTGAAATCGAGGAGCATACCAGCAGCGTCGAGCTCTTCCCCGATCAGCGTGACAAAGACTTTATAGTTGTGGCCATGCGGGTTCTCACACTTGCCACGGTAGTTGCGGAGGTAGTGGCCGGAAGAAAAGCCGGCTTCTACAGTTACTTCGAACATGAGTCAGAAAATCCCTTCAATCGTTCGGTAGCCGCGTCCTGAGAGGTCAGAATGGATTGGGGACTTAGCGGCAGCCTACTTTGATTGTACCGTCTTAAGCAGAATCAAGCTGAAACCGCTAGCGTCGGCGCTTGGCTCTGCGGGCTTCTTCGTTGCGGCGCTCTGCTTGTTCAAAGAGCGAAGACAGAACTCCTGCAAGAGCCACCAGAAGGCCGACCACAAAAAGACCAAGGCCCATTGTGCGCCAGAGAGCAGCATCGCCAGGAGATCCCGGCTGCTGTGCAATGTTGGTGTAAGCCACACCACAAGAGATAAGGGCAAAAAGAACGAGACTACCAGCGAGGATATAGAGGTTTCGCCCCATGAGATTGTTCTATTTTACGGTCTATGCTGAGTTACGATCCGTCGATCGACCTCCGTCTTATAAATTCCGCCGTGTTCTACGCGATGGTCGATACGTCGAGGCCCGGAAGTCTCGCTCACAGCCTAAGAGACCGGACTAATATGTCGGAAACGTTTTGGCAACAAAGTCTAAATCAGTTCAACCTGTTCCGCGTTTCTTATGTATGATAGGCGACATTACATTAGGACGATCCGTGATTCTCCTCTTACGGATGCAAACTTTCCTGATCCCCATACGGCGTCCGGCGACCCTCCCCCACAGAGCTTGCAGAAGGTCTTAACAGCCAGGTGATCGAGATGAACGAATTTACCAACACCGTATTTACCCCAGCGGAATTTCTGGCACACACGGGACTTGGACGCAAGGTAGTCCACTTGAAGGCAAGGAATACACTCTTCAAACAAGGGAGCCCTGCCGACGCAGTCTTCTACCTGCAAAAGGGACGAGCAAAGCTCACGGTGGTTTCAAAGACGGGGAAAGAAGCAACGATCTCTCTTCTCGCAGCCGGAGACTTCATAGGAGAGGCGTCGATTGCAGCGGTGCCGGGGAATCACCTTGCGACAGCCACGGCGCTTGTTGCCTGCCTTGCTCTCCGGATCGAAAGAAGTGAGATGCTTCGAGTCATCCGCGAAGAGCAAACCTTCTCGGATCTCTTTCTGTCGTTCCTCCTAGCACGTAGTATGCGTACCCAGGCCGACTTGGTCGACCAACTCTTCAACTCAAGTGAAAAACGCCTGGCGAGAGTTCTCTTGCTGATGGCAGAGTTCGGAAAACCAGGCGAGCAGGAGATGCTGATACCGAAGATTTCGCAGGAGATGCTTGCAGAGATGATTGGCACAACTCGATCTCGAGTGAGCTTCTTCATGAATCGTTTCCGGAAGCTGGGGTTTGTGGAATACAACGGCAGGATCCGAGTTCACAAGTCGCTTTTGAACATAGTGCTGCACGACGAAAGCGACAGAGAAAATGCGACCGATGCCTCTTTGAACAACGCATCTGGTGTGGAGAGATTAAAGCCGGCAAGAGGAAAGTTAAGTTCACCTGATCCAAGATAAGCGATGTATGAAACCGGACTTGAAGAATTGGATCCATCGAACAGGACGGTCGTATTCGAGTCCATCGTACCAATTGAAAAGAAATACAAAGGAAACAATACGAAGGAAGAGAAATCTGAAGAAGCCGCCAGCGACTCACCTTTAAATTGCGAATAGGGAAATAGTAAGTGAAGAAAAATGAGCCTGACCTGAGCAATGCCTGACCTGAGCAATGCCTGACCTGAGCAATATTGAACAGCTAAATAGTTCACATGGTGGAAGCATTAAAAGATCCTGAATACGCTGAGGGAGGCTGCGTGGCCATTGCAAAAGTCTTGTTGGTGGACGATGACGAAGTGATACGTCTTACGCTGGCAGCCCTTATGCAGGAACGCGGCTTTGATGCTACGACCGCGGCCAATGTGCGGGAGGCTCTGCACTACATTGCCTCCGAGCCATACGACGTGCTGCTGAGCGACCTGCACATGCCAAATCCGGGAGATGGCCTGACAGTGATCGGTGCCATGCAACACGCGAATCCAGATGCAGTAACTCTACTGCTGACAGGGTTTCCAGAGATGGAGGCGGCGGCCAGCGCGATCGTGGCCCAGGCAGACGAGATCCTGATAAAGCCTGTAGATGTGTCCCAGATGGTTGAGGTGGTAAAGAGCAGGCTGGCCGGCAGACCAAATCGCAAACGCTTGGTTGAAAGCGTTGCGACGATTCTGGAACGTCAGGCGGACAGTACCATTGAAGATTGGTGCTCCCGTGTTATGCAGGATGAGAGCTTGATGGCGGTACCGATGAGCTGTGAGTTACGCAGCGAACATCTGCCGCAGATGTTCCGCGACCTGGTGAGACGGCTTCGCGCTTCTGCGCCGCTTGGCACCAGAGAGATGCTCTCGCCCGCCGCTAATCATCATGGAATAAAACGACGCACACAGGGGTACACTGCGGCGATGATGGTGGAAGAGTCGCGGATGTTACAGGTCAGCATTTTTCACATGCTCAAAATAACCTCGCGACAATCGATTTTAGAGTGGTGCTGGTGGGAGTGATGACGATTGCAGACGAGGTCGACTCTCAACTGAGCCAGGCGATGGCCGATATATGACGGAATCGATGGTAGAGACCCTGCGCGCCTGGAACTTGGACATGAATTAGCGGGTCAGACGCCGGCCAAGAATTATTTCAACTTGTAGATGCGAGCCTCCCAACCTGCGAGGTTGAGGGTTCCGGTCACAAGGCCAGTCGTGCCGACATTCGACATAACAAGCGAATCGACTTTGACTTCAGCAGGGAGCGTGTAGGCCATCGGCCCCGAGCTGAAGTTCAGAACGACAAGAAATCGTTCTGCGCCAAGAGTGCGGGTGTAAGCGAAGATGGATTTATCTGCTGGATCCAGGTCTTTGTAGTCCCCATAGACAAAAGCCTGGTGCGCATGGCGTAGAGCGATGAGTTTACTCGTGTAGTGGTAGATCGAGTTAGGATCTGCAACTTCCGCGGCGGCGTTGATCTCCGTGTAGTTAGGATTTACAGCGAGCCATGGCTTCGTAGCGGTGGAAAAGCCACCATTAGCGGAGCTATCCCACTGCATGGGCGTCCGAGAGTTGTCACGGCTCGTATGCCGGAGATTTGAGATAAACATCTCTTCGGAGACCTTTCCCGTCAGAACATTCGCTTTGTAGGCATTCTTCACCTCAATATCGTCGAAGTCGCCAATGCCGCGGAACGGATAGTTGGTCATGCCGAGCTCATCGCCTTGGTAAAGGAAGGGCGTGCCGCGAAGCGTAAGCAACATAGTCGCCAGCAATTTGGCCGAGGGGACGCGGAATTCGGGCGAATCATCGCCAAAGGTCGACACCAGACGCGGATTGTCGTGATTCGACAAGAAGACAGTGTCCCAGCTATAAGCATCGAGCTGCTCCGCATGGTGCGTATAGATGGCCTTGATCGTTGGTAGATCGAAGGCCTTAAGTTTGCTGCCGTCGCGATTAGAGCGGATCGCATCGAAGTTGAAGATCATATTCAACTCGTGCCGATTGTCCCCAACCATCAGAGGAGTCTGCTTGAGTGAGATGCCAAGCGCTTCGCCTACAGTCATGACGTCATACTTCGACATCACATTGCGGTTCATCTCCTGCAGGTAGTCGTGCATGTGCGGACCGTTCGCGTAGGCATCGCCATAGTGCCTTACCTGGTCAGGAGTCAGATCAGGAAACGCCGGGTTCTTCGAGATAAGAGGGATGACATCCATGCGAAAACCATCGACTCCTTTGTCGAGCCAGAAGCGCATAAGGCTGTAGACCTCTTCGCGGACCTTCGGATTGTCCCAGTTGAGGTCAGGCTGCTTCACAGCAAAGTAGTGGAGATAATACTGGTCCGTCTTAGGATCGAACTGCCAAGCTGAGCCAGAGAAGAATGATGGATCATTGTTCGGTGGCAGAGTAGTTGGCTTTCCATCTGCACCTACAGGACCGGGCTTGCCGTCGCGCCAGAAGTAGTAGTCGCGGTACGGATTATCTTTCGACTTACGACTTTCGACAAACCAGTGATGCTCGTCGGAGGTATGGTTGACAACGAGATCAATGATGAGGCGCATGTGGCGCTGCTTCACACCCGCGAGCAGCGTATCGAAGTTGGCCATGGTGCCGAACTCAGCCATCACCTTGCGGTAGTCGCGAATGTCATATCCATTGTCAGCATTGGGCGAATCGTAGTGAGGACTGAGCCAGATGACGTTGACGCCAAGCTTTTGGAGATAGTCAAGCTTGGAGGTAACACCGGGAATATCTCCGATGCCGTCGCCATTCGAGTCTTTGAAGGAACGCGGATACACCTGGTAGACGACAGCTTCCTTCCACCAAGTAGGCTGGTAGCCGTTTACGAGAGCGGGCGCAGCAGGGTTCGTGGCCCGCGAAGAGACAGAAGACAAAGGCAACATGGCGGCAAGAACCAGAACGGCGTTGAGGATAGAGGATTTCACGGGATTATGGTCTACGCACAGAGGAGATGCGTCAAGTTCAACACGCTATTTCGCAGGCGTAAAGAACTCTTCCACATCGGTGATGTCTTGCGTCAGCCTGTAGGGCGGTAGTGATTCTAGAAAGATGCGCCCATATCGTTGTCGCTGGATACGTGGGTCCAGCAACATGAGCACTCCGCGGTCGTTAAGGCTGCGAATCAGCCGGCCAAACCCCTGCTTCAGAGTGATGACAGCGTTCGGAATCTGGTAGTCAAAAAAAGGCTTACCGCCGAGGGCTTCGATCGCTTCCATGCGTGCTTCGACGATGGGATCGGACGGAACAGCAAACGGAAGGCGGTCAATGATCACGCAGGAGAGCTGTTCGCCTTGCACGTCGACGCCTTGCCAGAAGGAAGAAGTGCCAAACAGGACCGCATGGGGAGTATCACGAAACTGCTGCAGGAGAACATTACGCGGTGCGCTCCCATGAAGAAGAAGCGGGTAAGGAAGTTCGGCAAGAAGACGCTCATAGGTATTGCGCATCTGAGAGTAGCTGGTGAAAAGACAGAAGGCCCGGCCCTTGGTGATCTCAAGAACGCGGCGAATACGTTCCGCAGCGCGCTCAGGAAAGTCAGGCTCGCGAGGATCTGGCATGTTCGGAGGCAGATACAGCAGCGCCTGCTTCTCGTAGTTGAAGTGAGAAGGAACGATAAGCTCACGCGTACTATGCAGACCCAGCCGTTTGCGAATGTGGTCGAAGCCGCCTGACACCGTAAGGGTCGCCGAGGTGAGGATCACGGAGTTGTAGCTATCAAAAAGCGAGTTAGTAAGAAGCTCCGAGACATCGATGGGCGTCGCCTGAAGGTGAGTGTGAAAGCTTCCATGGCCGGCCCCGCGAGCGAGGTTGCGAACACCACCCGCGGCGCGGCGCTCTATCCAGAACACAGTATTGCGGTCAGGAGATTCGAGCAGGAAGTTCAGATGAGCACGAATATCCGCCACACGTTTACGTAGGCCGGACGACTCCTCCACATTCTTCAGATACTCCAGTTCGCCTTCAAGACGGGTCAGCGCGTTAAGAACAGCAGTGTAGGTATCTCCAGACTCTTCCAGGAAGGCTTCGCGGTGAAGGAACGGCATGCGCCCGCCACCGCTGAACGTCCCACCCGGCTCAGTCGGCAGCACCGAAAAGAAAAGTCGAGAGCGATCCTTCAGGGTGGCACACGCACTCTCAATAGCGCTGCTGCTGGCTTGCTTGGCTTTGAGCAGAATCTCTACATCGCGCGTAAGCTCGTCGATGCGCTGAGTAGATAGGCCGATACCGAAATAATTGGACGCCACCTCCTCCAGCTCATGCGCCTCGTCGAAGATGACCACCGCGGCCTCGGGAAGTATGCCGGCGTCGGGAGCCCCCGCAGCCTGCTGCTTGATGTTCAGATCAGCAAAGAAGAGATGGTGATTGACAATGACGATCTCCGACTCGAGAGCTTTACGTCGCATCGTCGTGACGAAGCAACGCTCCCAATCCGGGCAGCTTTGACCTAGGCAAACCTCGGTGCGGGCATCAAGCTTGTGCCATAACGCAGAGGACTCTGGCAGGTGATCGAGTTCAGCGCGATCGCCGGTCTCGGTAGTCTTTTCCCAGGCTGCAATGTGGTGAAATTGGTCGATCTCCTCCAGCCCGTTGAGGAGCGGGTTATCGCGAAGCGCATAGAGCTTATGCCGGCAAAGATAGTTGGCGCGACCCTTCATATAGCAAACCTTCAGCGGGCCTAGAAGGGATTCGAGGAAGGGTACATCTTTGAAGTAAAGCTGCTCTTGAAGATTTTTGGTGCCCGTAGAGATGATGACCCGTTGGCCCCGTTCACGCGCGAGTCGTAAAGCGGGCAGCAGGTAGGCGAGGGTTTTGCCTGTGCCGGTACCAGCTTCCACAATCAAATGTCGCTTCTCCTTGAACGTAGACTCTATTGCTCGCGCCATATCGTATTGCCCGCGGCGATGCTCGAACGCCAGCGTAGAGCGAGAGAGAATGCCCCCGGGCGCGAAGAAGTCATGCAGGCTCGGAAGATTCACCTGCGGCGCGGGCGTGATCGAGATGGGAACGGTAGACGACAAAGTAGGGGCTGCTGTTTCGCTCTTCCCATGATAGCTGCGTGCAGCTGCCGGGTAACGATGGCCTGAAGCCTTGCATCACACAGGCTGAGGTGAAGAATGAGCGTCGTCCAGGGAAAAAGTCTTTATATCTTGCAGGACCCGACCAAACAGTACCCGCAGCCAAAGTTCAAGCATCAGCCGCAGTCCGAACCGGGGTTGGATAAGAAGATGACTCCAAAGGCCGACCATGGGGAGACAAGTTACCTTGGAAGCGGGCGTCTGCCGCAACGAAAGGCTTTGGTGACAGGCGGCGATTCGGGCATTGGCAGGGCTGCCGCTATCGCGTTTGCGCGTGAGGGTGCGGACGTGGCCATCAACTACCTGCCCAGCGAAGAAGCGGATGCGAAAGAAGTGATCGCGCTCATTGAGAAAGAAGGACGCAAGGCATTTGCGCTCCCGGGAGATCTCAAAAACGAAGCCTTCTGCAAAAAGCTCGTGAAAGACGCACACAAAAAGCTGGGCGGTCTGGATATCCTGGCTTGTGTGGCCGGCAGACAACATGCTGTCGACAAGATTGCGGACATAACGACCAAGCAATTTGAAGAGACCTACCGGGTGAATGTATTCGCGCTGTTCTGGTTGTGCCAGGCTGCGCTCCCGCTGATGCCGAAGGGCGGCTCGATCATTACCACGGCATCGATTCAAGCAACCCATCCCAGCCCCAGCCTGCTTGACTATGCGCCAACGAAAGCCGCGATCCTCGCGTTCACCCGGGCGCTGGCCAGACAGGTTGCGGCCGACGGAATTAGGGTAAATTGCGTGGCGCCCGGACCTGTGTGGACCCCGCTACAAACCAGTGGAGGCCAGCCCGATAAAAAGATTCCCGCGTTCGGATCAGAGACTCCGATGAAACGGCCAGGACAACCGGTTGAGATGTCTCCGCTTTACGTTCTGCTGGCCAGCCAGGAGGCTAGCTATGTGACTGGCGAAGTTTACGGGGCTACCGGGGGTCTGGAGGTAGGTTAGATCCTGCGTAACGAGACCGAATCCCCGCTAATCAGTGCCCTTTTCCTGGGTCGACCCTCAATCGTTCCTATAATAGAGGTTGAGAGTCTGCGCGCTTAGGTCTGCGTCGGGCAAGAGGGATCAACGATGGCAGGAAAGAAAGAACCGAAGCGATTAGGCAAAAAGCACAGGCAGGCATCAACGAGACCGAAGAAGGGCCGCTCGCCCAAAGCTACCCCCACCACCGGGGCGGTAGATCCCCGGAAGAGGAAGGTACTCTCCACGAAGCGGGCGGCGGCGGATAAGGCCTCCAGGGTGACCAAGCAGTCGCCCGAGCGGGAGAAGCGCAGAACCATTCGTACCGACGGCCAAGGATCAACTAAGACCCCCAAGGGAACCGCTCCTAACGCACCTCGAGTCAAACCGGTGCGGCCTGCGGACGGGATCGTGGGCAGGCAGACGCCACGGTCGTCCAACATGGACGGGCGAGAGGAAGACTGGCGCGACATCGAGCTGCTGGCCTCCCAGATGGTCACCGACACCGTGAGCATCGACACCCGGGAACTGCCCCTCATCGCGGTCTGTGGCCGCCCTAACGTGGGCAAGAGCACCCTCTTCAACCGCCTGACCGGTTCGCGTCGGTCGATCGTCGGCGATGAGCCTGGCATCACCCGCGACCGCATCTACGGCGAGCTGGAGTGGATGGGGCGCGAGGCAAGAATCGTCGATACCGGCGGCGTCGTCCCGGACGATGAGGCACTGATCCCCGCAGAGATCTTCCGCCAGGCCAAGGTTGGCCTGGAAGAGGCCGACGCTATCGTGATGGTCGTGGACGGACGAACCGAGCTTGCATCGCCCGACCTGGAGTTGGCGCGCCTTCTGCTGCGCGGCGGCAAACCAGTGTTTCTCGCAGTCAACAAGATGGACACCGAAGCGATGCAGAGCCAGGCAGAGAACTTCCGCCGCCTCGGCTTCAGGAATGTGCTGCCGATCTCGGCTGAACATGGATCGGGAATGGGCGATCTGCTCGACGCCGTCTTCGAAGTTCTCCCGGAGCCGAAGGAGGTCATCGAAGAGCCTGAGGTGATGCTGACCGAGAGTGACGAGGCCGAAGAGGATGAGACCGGCCCGGACTACTCCGTTGCCCCCGGAGCTACGCTTGTCGCCGACGCCGCAACTGCTGAAGCCCCGTACCGTCCGCGAATGCTGCGCTCGCACGGCGAGTACGACAGCAAAGAGACGAAGGTTGCCATCATCGGCCGGCCGAATGTGGGCAAGAGCACACTGCTGAATGCGTTGACCGGCAAAGAGCGCGCCATCGTGTCTCCTATCGCCGGCACAACGCGCGATGCCGTGGACGAGGTCGTCGAACGCGAAGGACACAACTTCCGCTTCGTCGATACCGCAGGTATCCGGCGCAAAGGCAAGACCAAGCTGATGGCCGAAAAGCTATCGGTGATCATGGCGCGGAAGCATCTTGAAGCGGCTGATGTCTCGCTGCTGATCATCGATGCGGCGGAGGGCGTGGCCGCGCTCGATGCGAACATCGGAGGCTACGCGCATGAGAGCGGCAGGTCGGTGATCATCGTTATCAACAAGTGGGACCTGATGACGCGGACCGGCAAAGATGGAATGCGTCTCTTCGACGGCAAGCCCCCGGCAGACCAGAAGCAGTACGAGCAGGATGTCCGCGACAAGCTGAAGTACCTGGACTACGCCCCTCTGCTCTTTATCTCAGCAGCAGACGGGAAAAACATCGAGTCCGTCTTCAAGAAGGTGGAGTTGGTCTCGCGCGAACGCCGCAAGCGCGTGACCACGGGCCAGATGAACAAGTTTCTGGAGAAGGTCGACTTCCAGAGGGCCTCTGTCCCAATGAACAAGCGCGTGCGGATCTACTACATGACGCAGGCCGCCGTCGCTCCTCCGACCTTTGTTCTCTTCACGGACAAAGACATCAAGATGCACTTCTCGTTCGAGCGTTTTCTGGGCAACCAGATTCGCGAGAACTTCGGGTTCATCGGCAGTCCGATCTGGTTCAAGATCAAGGCGCGAAACAAGAAGAAGACGGCATAGTGGTCCGGCAGATACCCCCTCCCCCCCGGTGGGGGTATCTTGTGCGTAAGTCTCTTCTTTACATGAGCCTGAAGGAAGCTATCCCTCGTAAAATATTCCATTGAAAGGGGTTGCGCCTAAAATACCTATTTGCAATAAGTTACGGATCAAGTTTCTGTTCAAAGCAGATTCGAGAGCGCCCACGCCCACAAAGATCTCAGTTCACCCGTTATCTTCCATTTTAACAGGCTGAGCAGAACTTCTACGCCACGCGAATCGCCTCGACTGACGCGGGTTTAGCACGCTCAGGCCCTTGACAGCATCTCGCAGGTAGCAGCCATCCTTTCAGGAGCGAGCCTGCTTCGGCGTCTCAAAGTCAGAGAGACGCATCCGCTCGTTCTCGCGGTCGACCGACCGGATGCGTCCGCGCAAAAGATCGCTGAGGGACAGGGTTCCGCAGACCTGCTGGGTACGGCGATCTACTACGGTCAACGTCGCGAGACCTTCGGCCGCCATCATCTCCGCCGCTGCGCGGGCAGTTCCATCCGCATAGATGTAGAGGGCGGGGAGTGAGACCTTCATCCCGGGGGTTGGCCCCGCAGCCGGTACCGGAGACATCAGCTCTCTGACTATCACCAGTTCCAGCGGATCGACGCCATACTCTCTGGTTAGGTGATAACCCCGGCGGCTTAGTTTTTCCGTGAGGATGGATCGCGGCATCAGCAGCGCTGTCACCAGGTAGGAGGCGATGCAGGCAAGAGTCAGCGGCAGAAGGGCAGGCAGACAGTGCGTCACTTCCAGGCTGAACAGAATTGCCGTAAGAGGCACGCCAAGCGAACCTGCAAGCATCGATCCCATTCCGATCAGCGCCCAGAAGGCCTGGACTTCGGGTGTTGCATGGGCCAGATGGCCTGCCATAGCCCCTACGGCACCACCGATCATCAACAGTGGCGCCAGTACGCCGCCCGAGGTTCCCGATCCCAGCGAGAAGGCCCACATCAGCGATTTGGCAACCAGGATTCCAACGATTAGTCCGAAGGTAGCGTTGCCATGCAGAAGCTCGGCGATGTTGTCGTAGCCTACTCCCAGGCCACGCGGAAAGAACAGACCACCCACTCCAATCCCTACTCCACCGATGGCCGGCCACCACATCCAATGGACGGGAAGCCGTTCGAAGAGATCCTCGAACGCGTACATCATGCGGCTCATCCCGGCAGATACCAGGCCCAACAGAACTCCCAACAGCAGAGCGCCCACTGCAAACATGATGCTGTGCGTCGGTGGGAGAGACGGCATCTGGAACAAGGGTCCGGCACCGAGCCAATAGACCCGCAGAAGGCCCGCGGTTGCGCTCGCAAGGGCAACGGGAACCAGGCTGCGCGGTCTCCACTCAAAGAGAAGCAACTCTACCGCGAGAAGGATTGCTGCGACGGGAGTGGCGAAGGTGGCAGACATTCCCGCAGCCGCACCGGCCACCAGCAGCGTGGTTCGCTCTGCGTCGGTTACATGCAGCCTTTGCGCGACCAGCGATCCGACCGCACCTCCCGTCATGATGATGGGCCCCTCTGCTCCAAATGGGCCGCCAGAGCCGATGGAGATTGCAGCGGAGAGTGGCTTGAGGAGGGCGATCTTAGGATCGACCTTTGCGCGATGAAGCAGAATCGCCTCGATCGCCTCCGGGATTCCGTGGCCGCGAATCTTATCGGAGCCGAAGCGCGCCATGAGCCCCACAAGCAGGCCGCCAACGACGGGCACCACAACCATCCAGTGTCCCAGTGGGCTGCTGGCAGGCGAGACGGAGGTGATACTCAGCCGATGGTAGTAAAAGAGGTTGGTGGAGAGCGCAATCAGGCGCAGTAACAAAACGGCCAGCCCTGTAGCGCAGATGCCGATGCCGATCGAGACTCCCGAGAGCAACCAGACTCTTCGATCGACGGTGAAGTCTCGTAATGCGGAGGGATCCGATTTCATCGGCCTCTTCTTCCACGTTCGGTTGCGCTCTCCTGGCCGCCGCTCTTATTGTGCTTCTGGGAGTTACGAATCAGCGTCAACGAATGGATCAGCCGGGGGACCAGCTCAACTAACTCGCGTTCATGATCCTCTGAGAGCGCGCGAAGTACACGCTGCCCTTCTGCGGTGACCTGCAGCACGACGCGGCGACGGTCGGAGACGCCGTGTTTGCGGCGAATCAACCCGGCCTCTTCGCAGCGTTTGCTAAGTTCAACGACACTGTTATGGCGCAGGCCCAGCCTCTCCGCCGCGTACGAGACCGTCGTCTCCACGCCCTCCGGTGCCCCGGCAAGGTGCAGCAGAAGTTGATGCTGCTGGGGATGCAGGCCTGCCTCCGCCGCCCGTCCTTCACTGAAGTGAAGAAACTGCCGGAGCGCATATCGGAACTTCGCCAGGTTCTGGAGCCTGTGCCGGCTCCACGCAGTGGATGTCTTTGCCATATTGAAATTATATCGCATTACGATATAAAACAGCCGACATCAGATAGCTACGAACTAGTTGTTTTTCTAAGTGATTGCGCTAGAGCGTGGTTACGGTCCACTCGTCCCATGCTTCCAGGGCACGGTCGCATTGGAGTTTATGGCGTTCTTTCTTGTCGCGCATCTTTTTGCGCAGCTCCACTTCGAGCGGCGGCAGCAGGTCGAAGGTGATATTCGCCGGTTGGAACTTCTTCGTCTCCGCGTGGCTGATGTAGTGGGTCAGCGAGCCGTTGGCGCTGAGGCGCGGTGCTGTTTGCGGACTGTTCCCCTTCGCAATGGCGGCAGCATAGATACCGGCCAGCATTCCGCTGGCGATGGACTCGGTGTAGCCTTCGACGCCGCTGAGCTGCCCGGCAATCATGATGCCCGGATGCGCCTTCAACTGAAGCGTTTCGCGGAGCAGCGAGGGCGCGTGAATGTAGGTGTTGCGGTGAATCTGGCCATAGCGCAGGAAGGTTGCGTCTTCGAGTCCGGGGATGAGCTTCAACACGCGGTTTTGTTCGCCGTACTTGAGGTGATTCTGGAAGCCGACGAGGTTGTAGCTGTCGGCACGAAGGTTTTCCTGGCGCAGTTGCACGACGGCGTAGGGCCAGCGTCCGGTCTTCGGGTCGGTAAGGCCGACAGGCTTCATGGGGCCGAAGCGGAGGGTGTCGCGGCCTCGGCGCGCCGTCTCTTCAATGGGGAGGCAGCCTTCGAAGTACTGAAGCTTGTTGGCGGTACCGTCCACGGGAAACTTCTCCCAGTCTTTCGATTCGACGTTTTCCGCCGTCGTGAGCGCGTCGAGAAAGACTTCGTACTCTTCTTTCGTGAAGGGGCAGTTGATGTAGTCGGCGGTTCCCTTATCGTAGCGAGCGGCGAAGTAGACCTTCTCCATGTTGATCGTGGTGGCATCGACGATGGGTGAGATGGAGTCGTAGAAGGCGAGGTGATCGGAGCCGGTAAGGCGCTGCAGCTCGGCGGCAAGAGGAGATGAGGTAAGCGGGCCGGAGGCGAGAATGGTCAGCGTGTCGGCGTCGGTCTCATCGAGCTGCGTCACCTCTTCGCGGTGGACGCAAATGCGGGGTTCGGCTGCGA
The DNA here is from genome assembly GCF_009766095.1 of Granulicella sp. S190. GTDB lineage: Bacteria > Acidobacteriota > Terriglobia > Terriglobales > Acidobacteriaceae > Edaphobacter. The sequence continues at coordinate 231,567 of NZ_LMUD01000007.1, read as the reverse complement.
TACGCTCGGCGACGCGCCTAGAGAACTCGACCCGATCGACGGCCAGCGCGTGGCCAGCAGGAACGGCGGTGGCATCGGCTTCGGCGAGGAGCATGGAGCCTGCGCGGCGCATCTCCTGCTTGAGCAGCCAGGGCGCGGTGTTCTCTGACTCGGATTTGAGCGAGTTGGAGCAGACAAGTTCGGCGAAGTCGGAGGTCTGGTGGGCTTCGGTGGAGCGCGTGGGGCGCATCTCGTAAAGGTCAACCTCGCAGCCGCGTTTAGCTGCCTGGAGTGCTGCTTCGGGACCGGCGAGGCCACCGCCGATGATCTTAATCTTCTTCATGCTCCTTCAAGCATAGAGGAAGTTGCTCCGTCGCTCTCCCGCATCACTTCGATTGTGCGGCGAGAGCAGCGAGAGCTTCCCCCGAGACCTGCATGCCCTTCCACTCCGACTTCATGACCGCGCCGAGCTGCTGGTAGAAGTCGATGGACGGCTGGTTCCAGTCGAGGACGCTCCACTCGTAGCGCGGGCAGCCCTCCGCCACGGCGATGGCTGCGACGCGAGTCAGAAGAGCTTTGCCGATTCCCTTCCCGCGATGCTCTGGGCTGACGTACAGGTCTTCCAGGTAGATGCCCGCATGGCCACGCCAGGTGGAGTAGTTGTAGAAGTAGAGTGCGAAGCCTGCGGGGGTGATGGTGCTCGCGTCGGTCAGCTCGGCGAGGATGCAGACGAAGCGTTTGGTCTCGCCGAAGCCGTCGCGCAGGAGATCGGCTTCGGTGGCGAGGACTGCGTCGGGTTCGCGCTCATAGGTGGCGAGGTCACGGATGAACTGCAGGATCTGCGGGACATCGGCGGGCGTGGCGGGGCGTAGATTGAGGGATTCCATTGCTTCTGAAAGAGTAGCGGATGCGGATCGGCGAGGCTACCGGCCCGGCATTGGGTGGGAGATTATGGAGTCGCCTTCGCGTCGGGCTTCGCGCCCGGCTGTGCGGCCAGCCACTTGTCAAACGGGATATTGAAGTCGAAGAGCTGCACCTTGCCATCCAGGCTGTGAACCATCTTCACGTAGAGCTCCGCACCTTTGAGCGGCTGGTCGGGTAGCTGACGAACGTCGTAGAACAGGTAGCCAGCGAGTGTGCTGTGCGGCTTGACCGTGGTGCCGTTGAATCCGAAGTCGTTGTCGTCCTTGGTGATCTGCTTGTCCACGGGCTTGTCGTGCATCGTGATGGGCGGCAGAGGAAGCGGCAGAGGAATCTTTTTGCCAGCCGTGCCTTTGGTCGAGAAGAGGCGGCGCTGGATGTCGTCGTCGGTTGCAGCAGGAATCTTGTCGTTGTCGATGGAGATGAACTGGATGCGAGCGTCGTCGAGGGAGAGCGGCGTATCGCTGTCGTTGGTAAAGATGACGCGCACCGCGACAAAACCATGCTGAATATAGGGCAGGCGGAAGAAGTCGCAGTCCTTGGGATCGTCGCAGGGTTCGGCGGCGACCGTAACCTTCTCGTTCGGGTGAGTCTCGAAGGCGGCATACTGGCCGGCTGGTTTTACCAGAGGAGCCTTCTTATCGGCGGCGTGGGCGTCGCTTGCGAAGAGGCAGAGACTAGTACCTAGTAGGATCGGGAGAGTGGGGAACCGGTGGGACTTCATAGCCAGTTTGATTATCATCTTCGCTGGCGTACAAGGTAAAGCGAGGGTTCGGCACCAGTCATGATGTTGGTCTATAGCTCGTTGCTGCTGGCCGTGCTCGTGGTGGGTGCGCCGTACTGGCTGGTACGCATGGCGACCAGCGGGCGGTATCGCGCCGGGTTGTGGGGACGGCTGGGCGCGGTGCCAGAGGAGCTGAAGGCCGCCGTCGCCGGGCAGAAGGTGGCCTGGGTTCATGCGGTGAGCGTAGGCGAGGTGATGGCCGCGACGCAGCTTATCCGCGAGCTGAAGGGAATGCTGCCGGGATGGGTTGTCGCAGTGTCAACGACGACGGAGACTGGGCAAAGGCTGGCAAAGGATCGGCTCTCCGGATCGCCGGTGTTTTATCTTCCGCTCGATTTCAGGTTCTCCGTCCGCCGGTATCTGCGCGTGCTGCGGCCGCAGATTGTCGTGTTGATGGAGAGTGAGCTCTGGCCACGGCTGATCGAAGAGTGCAGTAAAGAAGGCATCCCCGTGGCGGTAGTCAACGCACGCATCTCGGATCGTTCGTTTCCTCGATATATGCGGCTGCGCCGTCTGTGGCGGCCACTTCTGGAGAGGATCTCCCTGTTTCTCGCGCAGAGTGAAGAGACCGCAGAGAGGCTGATCAAGATTGGCGCTCCGCAGGCGCGGGTACAAGTGACAGGCAATTTGAAGTACGACGTGCTCTCCGCGAGCGGCAACGGGATGACTCAGAGGATCGCCTCCATGCTACCGGGCAGTGAGCTAATCGTCGCTGGAAGCACACTTGCAGGGGAAGAGGAGGCGCTGCTGGCGGCATGGCCCGCGATCCTTCACGCAGTTCCTGAGGCATTCCTGTTGATAGCGCCACGACACACTGACCGTTTCGACGAAGTGATGCATCTGATTCGAAGCAGCGGGATTCCGTTTCTACGATGCAGCCAGCTGGCTCAAGGGACCCAGCCAGTGAGCATAGGAACGATTCTTTTGCTGGATACGATCGGAGATCTGGCCTCCGTCTATTCCCTTGCTACAGTAGCGTTTGTAGGAGGAAGCCTCGTGCAGAAGGGTGGGCACAATCCGCTTGAACCCGCTCAGTTCGGCGTACCCGTCATCATCGGGCCCTCCTTTGAGAACTTTCGTGAGATCGTGGAGACCATGCAGCGGGCTGACGCGATTCGCATCGTCGCACCAGAAAGATTGGCTGCAACCATGATCGAGATGATGCAGGCGAAGGATGCTGCGCGCGCGCTTGGGCTGCGCGGACAGGCCGTCTTCGAGTCGCAGGCTGGAGCCACAGCGCGAACGGCGAACGCTCTGGTCGCGCTGCTGGAGAGGACCGTGGTGGCGGGAAGATGAGCGTGCGAAGACCATGGTTGCTGCCGCTGGCTCCGCTGTACGGCGCTGCGCTGGCCTTCAAAAAACAGATGTTCGCCTGGGGCTGGTTGAAGCGCAGCCACCTGGAGAGCACGGTCATCAGCGTGGGAAGCGTCTCCGCAGGTGGCGCGGGAAAGACTCCGGTCGTCCTGATGCTGGCGAGCATTCTGCGCCATCGAGGCTATGCGGTCCGCATCCTGACGCGCGGATACAAACGCCAGTCCGATGCGATCTCCAGGGTCGACCCCTTCGACGATGCGCGCTGGCATGGAGATGAGCCTGTGCTGCTGGCGCAACGGTCGGGCGTGCCCGTCTATGTCGGTGCCGACCGCTATCAGGCCGGCGTAATGGCGGAGCAGGCAGAGCCCTCTGAGAAGCTCGTGGTGCATCTGCTGGACGATGGCTTTCAACATCGCAGGCTGGCTCGCGACATCGATATCGTTTTGCTTACTCAGGAGGATGTGGACGACGCGCTGCTGCCGGCGGGAAATCTGCGCGAGCCTCTCGAAGTCATCGGGCAAGCGGATGTGGTGATCCTGCGCGAAGAAGAAGCGGACTCGCTAAGAGGTGTCGTCAACGGACTGAGCGGAGCCACAGGCAAACCTGCGCTCTGGTTAATTCGGAGGCGGCTCAGCCTCGGCGAGGGAGGCGAAGTGGCACTGCCCACGATACCTTTGGCGTTCTGCGGAATCGCCCGGCCCAATAACTTCATCAGCATGCTTAAAGCTCAAGGGTACGAGCCGGCAAAGGCCGTGTCGTTTGAAGATCATCATGCCTACAGCGAAGCAGACATCGCACATCTGCTCCAGGCGGCGCGCGCGGTTGAAGCAAATGGATTCGTCACCACCGAGAAGGACGCGGTGAAGCTGACACCCGTGATGCGAGACCGTCTGGAGACCATCGGGCCGGTCGTCGTGGCTCGTCTCTGCGTGGAGCTGGTGAATGAGAAGCAGGTTCTGGAACAGCTGGTAACTACCGTGGGCAGGCTGGATCGTCGCAGACGCTAGCGCCGCGAAATCGTGCGCTCCGCATGAGAAAATCATGGCTTGGACCACGAAAGCACACTCTCCTCGCCGGACAGGCTGGCATCTCACGTGGCAGATCGACCGCGGCGCGTCCTGATTGTTCGCATCGGAGCGATGGGAGATGTGCTCCACGCGATGCCCGCTGTCGCCGCGCTGCGCGAGTCGCATCCGGATTGGTTTATCGGATGGGCGATCGAACCGAGGTGGAGTGAGTTGCTGCAGACTTCGGCGGATTTTGACCGCGCATCCTGCGGGGCTGGTCGCAGCGACAGGATGCCGTTGGTCGATCAGTGGCATCAGGTGCCGGCAAAGGCCTGGAAGGAGCGGCCGTTTTCCCCATCGACGCTGAGCGATATCAATGCTGCGCGACGCGAGCTGCGGATGTGGGAGTACGACGTTTGTGTCGATATGCAGGGATCGCTTAAGTCGGCGATTGTGGGGCGGATGGCCGGAGCGCGAGTGTTTGCCGGACAGGCTGAGCCGCGAGAGAGGCAGGCCCGTTGGTTTTACAAGCAACGAGTGTTGACGACCGCGCGTCATGTGATCGAGCAAGGGTGTGAGTTGCTGGGAGCGGCAGTAGGAGAGAAGCTAAGCCCAGCAAAGGTTACGCTTCCCATCGATTCAGAGGCGGAGGCATGGTGCGACGGTCTGCTGGCTCAAACTCTGGCGCAGGGGGAGCAGTTTGCGTTTGTTGCGCCGACCGCTGGCTGGGGTGCGAAGCAGTGGCCTGCCGAGCGTTATGGAGCGGTCGCGGCGGCGTTGGGCCGCGCAGGGTACTGCACGCTGGTGAATGAGACGCTGGGAGATCGAACGGCGGATAAAGTGATTGCCTCAAGCGAAGGTTATGCGACTCTGGTTCCCTGCTCTATTGGTCAGATGATCGCCTTGGTGCGACGGGCCGGAGTCGTGATTGCAGGAGATACGGGGCCATTACATCTCGCGGCGGCGCTGCAGAGGCCGGTGGTTGGGCTGTATGGGCCGACGAACCCTGCCAGAAATGGACCGTTCGGGACCGAGGCGCGGGTGTTGCGGCATGAGTCCAGCACCCTGGATCACACGCGGCGCACCGAGACAGAGGTGGGGTTGATGCAGATCACGACGGACAAGGTGGTGGAGGCTGCGCTTGCTCTGCTGCTGGTTGGACAGGATAAGGTGAAGAGGTGAGCGAACGAACGACATGGCAGAGAATCGCGCGGCGTATCCGGGTGCCGTTGGGATTTGTCTTTGCCGCGGTATTTCTATGGCTGGCGCGGCCCACCGGCAAGACCATGCTGCTGAGCCTTCTGCTGGTAGTTCCCGGGGTGTGGCTGCGAGCCTACGCAGCCGGGTACGTTCGCAAGAACGCTGAGCTGACCTTTACCGGCCCCTATGCCTACACGCGCAATCCGCTCTACCTGGGGTCGATGCTGATCGCATTTGGATTTGCCGCTGCGGCGGATAGCTGGGTGATCCTGATTGCGTTGACGGCTCTGTTTGCGGCGATCTATATCCCGACGATTCAGAGTGAGGAAGCCTACCTGCGAGAGCACTTTGCCGACTTCAGCGAGTACGCCGCGAAGGTGCCCAGGCTGCTGCCACGACTGACGGCGGCTCGGTTCCCGGTCGATGAGAATGCGAGCGGGGGCAAGTTCTCCTGGCAGCAGTGGCAGCACCACCGCGAGTACAATGCTCTTATGGGTGCTGGCGCGATCTATCTCGCGCTGGCGGTCCGGCTTCTTCTCCATCACCGTCGGTGACTGAAGGCGTGGAGGCTGGGGCGAATCGCCCACAAACTTCAACTCGTGAGAGTGCTGCCCCTTTGCTGAAGCCGGAACTGTCTTTTCTTGCGTTTATCCTCCTGATGCTGTGTTCCACGATCTCGCTGACGGCGAGAGCGCAGCTTTTGGGACTTGGGCCGAAGCCCGCGCCGCAACCGGTCGTGATCCCGACCTTGCAGCCTCCGCAACCTGGCTTTGCCTTCCCGGAGAAGCAGACCCTGAGCTTTACCGTGGACTGGCGCGTCTTTACCGCCGGCACAGCGGTCTTCCAACTGGAGCAGCAAGGAACGGTGCAGAAGATTACAGCCACCGCCGACACCACAGGCGCGGTGACCATGCTCTTCCCCGTGATCGATAAATTTCAGGCCGGGTTCGACACCAAGACCGGATGCTCCACCGGCTTCAGCAAGCAACTGCAGGAGGGTCGCCGCAAGATCTCGAGCGAGCTCTCTTTCGACTACGCGCAGGGCAAGCAGAAGCAGGTCGAGAAGAACCTGGTAAAAGGCACCTCCAAGGATCAGACCGCCTCGATCCCGGCCTGCGTCACCGACTCTCTCTCCGCGATCTTCTATGCCGCCTCGCAGCCGATGGTGGTCGGTCAGAGCATCCGCTTTCCGCTGGCGGACTCCATGCGCACCGTGACCGTGGCTATGAAGGTGGAGGGCAAAGAAGAGATCAAGACTCCGGCAGGAACCTTCCAGACGCTCAAGGTCGAGCCGACCGCGGATGAGGGCATCGTGAAGAACCGCGGCCACATCTGGGTCTGGTACACCGACGACGCGAGGCACATGCCGGTACAGATTCAGGCTCGGCTGTTCTGGGGAACGATCACCTTCCACCTGCAGTCGTACGAACCGAAATAAGAAGAAAGACGGCTCTTTGATGACAGATGAGACTCAGGATGCAGCGTTGGATCCCGAAGCGCAGGATCCCGACAAGTTCGTAACCGTGGGCAAGTTTCTCGAGCCCGTCAACGCGCAGATGGCTAAGGGCATGCTCGAGTCTGCAGGCATCGAATGCTTCCTTCAGGGTGAGAATGCCAACAGTTTGCTGGCGTTAGCTTTTCGGGCGCGGCTGCTGGTCCACAAGCAGGATGAAGAGACGGCGCGGGAGATTCTCGCCGAGGCCGTCGGTGAACTGACCGGAGACGAGCTGACCTCCGCCGAAGAGCGCGAGTTGGAGGCGGGTGATGGCGACGCCTGAGTCGAACCGTCTGCGCGCCGTGCTCTGCCTGTCGGGTGGAATGGACTCCTCCGTATGCGCTGCGCTGGCGGCGCGGGACTACGACGTCTACGCTGTCCACTTCAGCTACGGCCAGAGAACCGAGGATCGCGAGCTGCACTCCGCCCAGGAGGTGGCCCGCATCGTAGGAGCCAAAGAGCTGCTGCATCTAAAGATCGACCTCTTTCGACGGATCGGCGGGTCTGCGCTTACCGATGCCTCCATCGCGGTGCCGGTGGCAGGAGACGAGGCCTCCATCGGCGACGAAGTTCCGGTCACCTACGTTCCCTTTCGAAACGCGCACTTTCTCTCCGCGGCGGTAAGCTGGGCGGAGGTTCTGGGCGCCGAAACCGTCTTCATCGGGGCGGTCGAACAAGATAGTTCGGGGTATCCAGACTGCCGTCCGGCCTACTACGACGCCTTCAATCAGCTCATCCGGACGGGCACGAAAGAAGGAAAGATCCAGGTCGTGACACCGCTGATCCGGATGCGCAAGAGCGAGATCGTCCGGCTGGGAGTTGAACTGGGTGCACCGTTCCATGTAAGTTGGTCATGCTATTCCGGTCAGACTGAGGCCTGCGGCGTATGCGAGAGCTGCGTTCTGAGGCTGCGGGCATTTCGCGAGGCCGGAGCGGTCGATCCCATCCCGTATGCGGTCGCATGACCGCTGCATTTTGCATCCAATTTTGAGGAAGTACAATTCGCTTTGCAACGAACACTTACGCCCGCGCTAATGGGCCAGGAGAAGATAAGAGCATGAAACGTATCGGATGGAAGATAAGCACCCTGGCAGCCGCTCTGCTGGTAGTTCTGGCGCTGGCGCAGCCTGCCCGCCTGAAAGCACAGGCAGCACCCCCCGCCGGAACCGCCAGCATTCACGGACACGTCCTGAATCCTGCAGGCTTCCCCCTTACCAAGGGCGAAGTTCGCCTGTCGACGGATCGAACCTCGGAAGCGAAGGATAGAAAGTACCTCTACACCTTCCCGATTGACGCAAACGGAGACTACAAGGGCACCGGGATCGCAGCGAACAACTACATCGTGTTCGTCTTCCAGGATGACAAGAGCCTCGACTTCAACGAAAACGTTCCCATCGCCAAAGAAGAAGACAAGCTCGTGAACTTCGACATGTCTCGCCCCGAATACCTCAGCAAGATGACACCCGAGGAGCGGAAGCAGATCGAAGAGTACAAGAAGAAGAACTCCGAGGTCAGCGCAGCCAACGCAAAGGTCTCGAACCTGAATGCGCTGCTGACCCAGGCGCGCGCGGATAACAAGGCGGGCAACTACGACTCCGCGATCACCGCGATGAAGCAGGCGACAGAGATCAAGGGGGACGAAGGCATCCTGTGGGTGACGCTGGGCGATGGACAGCTCGGCAGCGGAGACGCAGCAGCCAAGGCTGCCAAGGCAGCGGGTACCTCCGTGAACGACCCGGCCATCGTGCAGAAGTACACCGATGCCGCAACCTCTTACAAGAAAGCTGCCGACCTGAACGCAGCCTCCAAGAAGCCGAATCCGGAGACTGCCGGCGTTGCCTACAACCAGCTGGGCCAGGCTGAGGCAAAGCTTGGAGACGCCAAAGCCTCCTCCGACGCCTACGAGCAGGCTGCCAAAGCGCAGCCGGAGAAGGCCGGCATGTACTACTTCAACGAAGCCGCAACCCTTTACAACTCAGGCAAGCTTGTTGAAGCGGGCGCAGCAGCCGACAAGGCGATTGCAGCCGATCCGAAGAAGGCTGATGCTTACTACATCAAGGGACAGGCGCTGATTCCGCAGGCGACGGTCGATCCGAAGACACAGAAGATCGTGGCTCCCCCAGGATGCGTCGAGGCTTATCAGGCGTACCTTGAACTCTCTCCCGATGGGTCGCACGCTGCCGACGTGAAGGGTATTCTCGAGGGCATCGGAGCACCGGTGAAGTCGAGCTTCAAAGCCGGAAAGAAGTAGTCTCTAAACCAGAGAGAAGGCCCCGGGCGAGCATGCTCGGGGCCTTTTGTCTGCTCCATAGTTGTTCCTTACTTTTTCAATATGGTTGGCGGGAGAAGACATGCAGGCTGCGGATGGAGTCTTCGACTTCGATAGCGCGTTGAAGATCGTGCTGGAACATGCAGCGAGCCTCACGCCGCAGCAGAGTGAGACCATCCCCTTGCTCGCCTGTAGAGGCCGCGTATTGGCCGCTGCCGTATTCGCCGATCGAGATCAGCCGCCGTTCGACCGTTCGACCCGCGACGGCTTTGCCCTGCGGGCTGGCGATGCCGCCTCTCCATTGAAGGTCGTGGGATTGGTGAGAGCAGGAGAGCAGTGGGAGGGCAGCGGCCTGGAGACCAATGCTGCGATTGAGATCATGACCGGAGCGCCAGTTCCAGCCGGTGCTGACGCCGTCGTGATGATCGAGCACGTCGAACGCGATGGCGATACCGTCCGCTTAATCGAGGGCCGCGAGATTCGGCGCGAACAGAACATCGTGCCGCAAGGAAGCGAGGCCAGAGCAGGCCAAACCGTCCTGCCGAGTAGAACCACCATCGAGGGTGCCGAGATTGCTCTTGCAGCCTCCTGCGGCTGTACCAACCTTGAGGTCTTTCGTCGCCCGAAGGTCGCGGTCATCGCAACCGGCGACGAGTTGGTGGACCTCGCCGACACACCCGGCCCGCAACAGATTCGAAACTCCAACAGCTATGGCCTGGCGGCGCTCATTGCACACGCAGGGGGCGAGCCCGTACAGCTTGCCATCGCGCAGGATCGACGGCCCGAGCTCGAGGCCACCATTCGCGCGGCCCGCAGCTGTGATTTGATGCTGCTCTCCGGCGGCGTCTCCATGGGCAAGTACGACCTCGTCGAGGAGGTGCTGCAGTCGCTCGGCGCGGAGTTCTTCATTACCGGCGTGTGGATGCAGCCGGGCAAGCCGCTGGTCTTCGGGCGGCTGCCGGCGAGCGGCGAGTTCCCCGCACAGTACTTCTTTGGGCTGCCCGGAAATCCCATATCGACGCAGGTAACGTTCCACTGTTTCGTCGAGCCGATGCTGCGCGCAAGCAGTGGCACCGGAGCACAGCCGCCGCGCTTCCTTCAGGCGACGCTCGCCGAAGACGTCTCCGGCAAGGCGGGCCTCATGCGCGTGCTGCCTGCCCGGTGGACACCAGACAGGGTTCGCCCCGAGGTGCGCGTGGTCGGATGGCAGGGATCGGGCGACCTCGCAGCCAATGCCCGCGCCAACTGTTACGCTGTACTCCCACCCGATAGAGAGCGATTTACAGCCGGGGATGTCATTACCATTCTGCTGCGATAGGCTTGTGTTATGGATGATGTGGACTACACCTCGGAACAGATCATGGACGACGCCCCCGAGCAGCTGGGCAATGACGCAGACTTCCCACCTGACCCGCAGACACAGACTGTTGTTCTGCCTGTGCGCCTTTCGCACTACAATGAGTCCGGCGAAGCCCACATGGTCGATGTCAGCGAGAAGCCCTCGACGCGACGCGAGGCAGTCGCTGCAGCCTTCGTTGAGCTGAGTGACTCCGTACTTCAGGCGCTGCCGCAAAACCCCAAGGGCAATCCGCTGGAGGTCGCCAGATTCGCGGGAATTCAAGCGGCGAAGCAGACATCCACCCTGATTCCCATGTGCCATCAGCTCGCGCTCAGCTATGTCGACGTGAGCGCAACGATCGTCGAGGGCGGCGTCGCGATCGAGGCTACCGCGTCAACCATCGCAGGAACGGGAGTAGAGATGGAAGCGATGGTGGCGGCATCGATCGCAGCGCTGACGGTCTACGACATGACCAAGGCACTCGACAAGGGGATCCGGATCCGCGAAGTCGTGCTCCTCCGAAAGAGCGGCGGCAAAAGCGGCGACTATCGGCGCGAGGGCTTCTAACTCAAACCGCAGTCGCCAGCGTCACCGCGAAGAGATGCTGCGAATCCTGCCAGGATCTCGTCTTCTTGAACCCGGCGGACGCAAGAAGAGCTTCCACTGCAGTCGAAGTAAATTTGTAACTGTTTTCGGTGTGAATACTCTCGCCCGCCTCGAAGTGGATCGTGAGCGCTCCACCGCTTGCATTGGCGGGGATATGAACGCGCTGCGCAAGCAGCGACTCCAGATGCATCTCAATGCGGGACTGTGTCGGATTCCAGCAAGCCCGGTGGCGAAAGTTCGCGGGCGAGAAGTCGGCGCCAAGATCCCGGTTGAGCCGCGTCAGTACGTTCAGGTTGAAGGCAGCAGTCACTCCTGCAGCGTCGTCATAGGCAGCAAGCAACGCAGCTATAGTTTTGCTGGAGCCGTTGCCGGGCGCAAGGTCCGTGCCCAGGAGAAGCGCATCGCCGGGAAGCAACTGAGCGCGAAGATTTCGCAGAACATCTCTCGCATCTTCCGGCGTGAAGTTCCCGATACTGGAGCCGATGTAGAGCGCCAGCGTGCGCGTCTCGACAAGCCGATTGAGAGGAAGAGCTTCGCGGGTGTAGTCCGCAACCTGGGAGCGGACCGTTACGCCGGGGATGTTCGCCAGAATATTTTCCGTCGCCTCATCAAGAGCGGTCTCGGAGACATCGACGGGCTGATACACCACGCTTCCCTGCTGCCGGACCGCCTCCGTTAGCAGAATGCCCGTCTTGGTCGCCGTGCCTGCGCCCAGCTCGATGAGCGTGAGCTTGCCACTCGGCCCCTGCCCCAGCGCCGCCTCTCGCAGAATCCCCTCAGCATTTGCGGCGAAGATTCCACGCTCTGTCCGAGTAAGGTAGTACTCGGGCAGCTCGGTTATCTGCTCGAAAAGATGCGAACCCGCCTCGTCGTAAAAGAGCCACGGCGAAAGAGTCTTAGGCGTAGCGTTAAGACCGGCTCGCGCCTCCTGAGCGATCGCATCGGAGGTACTTGTAATCGGTGCGTCTGGAGCAAAGGTAATAGATGGCACGTCTGGTCCCCTGAAGTTTAATAGTCGCTACCTACGGCGTGCCTCAAAGAGTGTCTCTCACCGTCGTTTGGATTGGATGCATCCTGGAGGTTTCTGTTTCGACTTATTTGTTCGCAATTCAATTTTTCGCGGCAAAAAGTTGATTTCAGACAAAGAAAGACCTACTTCTTTCCTTGAATCCAAAAAACTCCAACCTCCTGTATTGGTTCCGCAAGGCCGCCGATCCGCGACCTTCCACTCCACCGCCTTCTCACTACTTATCGATTCTAGTACCGCCAGCTCGTCACATCCGCCCCGGCAGGCGCGGTCTTCGCAATACGATCCATGATCTTCGGCAGGTACATCGTGTTGTAGTGCAGCCGCGAGTAAGCATTGGGCAGCGTCGGATCCCCATTCCAGCAGTGCTCCGCGCGCGGCCCATACAACACCTCGCCGTCATACGGCACGCCATGCCCTGCGGTTCCCGTGGTCTTCAGAAAATCCTCCATCAGGTAGACGGCATCGTTCAAAAAATACGTGTCGTCGCTGCCCACATAGAGATGGATCTTGCCCTGCAGCTTTGGTCCCAGCGTCGCCCAGTCCCGTTGCAGCTTCGCGTTCAGGTCGTAGTGCTCCTTCCAATACTCCGCCACTTTATGATCGATCTCCCCGGTCTCCTTGTCGAAGATCGGCTCCGGATATCCATCTTTTCCCTGCGGGGAGTAAACCGCCTGCCAGATGTCGAACTGATCGCCCGACCGCCCGTGGTCCCCCAGCGCCGCCTCGTATGCAATATTGTCCCGCATCGAGATCAGAGTCTGCCCCAGGTAGTTCCGCATCGCGGGCTGCTCCACCCGCTTGTTCGCCCCCTGCAGATAGAACATGTTGTCGTCCTTGTAGAGATCCCGCGACATGTAAGCGTGAAAATCCACCGGATCCGGACACGCGACATAAGCGCCGTTGTAGTGATCGGGATAGAAGATCTGCACCGCCAGCGACTCCCATCCGCCCGTCGATCCGCCATACATAAACCGCGCCCAGCTCTGCCCGATCCCGCGAAACTGCTTCTCCACCGCCGGAACCAGCTCCGTCTCGATTGCATCGCCATACGGCCCCAGGTTCGCGGAGTTCACCGCATACGAGTCGTCGTAGTAAGGATTCGCATGTTGAATCTTCATCACCAGCACGCGCGGAAACTTCGGCCCGCTCCATTGCTGGTACTCCTTGTACGCCTCCTCCTGCTGAATCCGGTTGTACCCTTCAAGATGAAATCGCTCCGAGTAGTTCGGCTTCAGATTCGGATCAGGCGGCGTGGTCCTAAAGTCATCGAATCCCGTCACGAAATGATCGTGAAAGATCATCAGTGGGTAGTGCGCCTCCGTATGCTCGTCAAACCCCTCCGGCACCAGCACCACCGCACTCAAAAACGTAGGCGTCCCCCAGAACTTCGTCAGCAGCGCGCTCTGAATCTTGATATGCCGAACATATTTTGTATCTGCTTCAGGCACAATTGGAGGGATCACCTGGTCCAGCGAGATCACGATCGGCGCGCCGCTCGGCCCAACATGGGCCTTCACCGGTTTGCTGTACAGATTGCCCGGCGCCAGATTCCAATGCTTCCCTTCGCCACGGTCCGGCGACAGCTTGATCGTCTTACCGTCCGCACGATGGAAGGTCTCATACACATCGAGCACTGCCTGCACCGTATAGTCGCCAGCAGGAACCTCCTTCAAACTCCTCACCGGATATCCCGCAGCCTTCTCATCCACCGCAACGCTCTGCCCCGGCTTCAGCCCATCGACTGTCACGCCGAAGACAATCTGGCTCCGCGGCGTATCGTCGATCTGCATACGCGGCTCCTCCGAAGGGTCGTTCGAAAGCAGAAGCAACAGCCGTCCATCCAATGGCTTCGCCGACCGCGCAGCAGGAAAGGACACCGAGACTGCCTGAACACCGGTCTGGACACCAGTTTGAGCGCTTCCAGCCTCGGCATGCAGAACGATCACACAGGCCGCAGCCAACGTTAGGACACAGGAGAACGAAAAGGGACGCATGGGGGCAGTATACAAACCTGCGTCTCAAGAAACCGCAAACATCCTCAGGCCACTCCACCCGCCACGTTGGTATCATCCTCTCACCGTTTTTATTCGAGTATGCAGGCACTCTCTCAAGACCTGGCCGGGCCTCCGTGGAGAAAAGATGAAAGCTTCGCTGTTTTCCTTTAAAAAGTTTGCCGCCGCAGCTCTTCTATGCGGACTCACTACTGCTCCGATGGTAGTTGTCGCGGACGATCTTCCGGCCGCCAAGCCGCTCAAGCTTCCCGAGTTGAAGTACGAAAAGTACACCCTGCCCAACGGCCTCGTCGTCCTCACCCACGAAGACCATCGTCTCCCTCTCGTCGCCATCGACCTCTGGTATCACGTCGGTCCGCTCAACGAGCGCGCCGGCCGCACCGGCTTCGCCCACCTCTTCGAGCACATGATGTTCGAAGGCTCCGAGCACGTCGGCGAAAAAGCCCACTTCAAATATCTCGAGGGCGCGGGTGCCACCGATATCAACGGCACCACCGACTTCGACCGCACCAACTACTTCGAGACCCTGCCCAGCAACCAGCTTGAGCTCGGGCTCTGGCTTGAGAGTGATCGCATGGGCTTTCTCCTCGAAGGCCTCGACCGCACCAAGCTGACCAACCAGCGTGACGTCGTCCGCAACGAGCGCCGTCAGGGCGAAGGCACGCCCTACGCTCTCGGCGACGAGCAGATCTACCATATGCTCTTCCCCAAAGAGCATCCTTACTACGCCTCTGTCATCGGCTCCCACGCCGATATCGAAGCCGCACGCATCAACGACATCCGCGACTTCCACCAGCACTTCTACACCCCCAACAACGCCAGCATTGCTATCGCCGGAGACTTCGATCCCGCAAAACTGAAAGCTCTACTCACCAAATACTTCGGCCCTATTCCAGAGGGCCCAGCCGTCGAACCGGTCTCCGTTACGACCCCACCCATCACCGTGCAAAAACGCGCCACTGTCACCGACACCGTTCAACTTCCGCGTCTCTCCGTCGCATGGCTCACTCCTTCTGTCTTCACACCGGGCGATGCTGAGACCGACCTCCTCGCTCACATCCTCGGCGGCGGCAAGGCGAGCCGCCTCTACCGCAAGCTCGTCTACGAACAGCAGGTCGCCCAGACCGTCACCTGCAATCTCAACACCCTGAAGCTACGCTCCATCGCCCAGTGCGATCTCACCGCCAAACCCGGCGTCTCTCTCGACACGCTCGAAGCAGCACTCTGGAAAGAAGTAGCCAGTCTCCAGACCGACGGCCCTACCCAAGCGGAGCTCGATCGCGCTCGCACCGTCGACGTCACCGCCAAGATCACCGGCCTGCAGCGTCTCGGCGGCTTCGGCGGTGTCGCCGACACCCTCGACCGTTACAACCAGTTCCTCGGCGATCCCGGCTACCTGCCCAAGGACATCGCCCGCTATCAGGCCGCCACCATCGCCTCCGTCAAGCAGACGGCCAGCCAGTACCTCGGCAAAGATCAGAGCGTCGTCGTTAGCTGCATCCAAGGTAAGAAGGTCGTTGACGATGTTCCCCGCAGCCCCGACAACACCGACGCCGATGCGAAGCTGACTCCGCCTTACGCCCCGCAGTTTGAAGAGCAGCAGAACTGGCGTAAGACCATACCCGCAGCCGGCCCAACCACCGCCTTCCATCTCCCCGTTCCCAAGACCTTCACCCTCGCTAACGGCCTTCAGGTCTATCTGCTTGAGGATCACTCTCTGCCTGTCTACAGTGCTGCAGTCGTGTCTCGCGCAGGCAGCGAGTCCGACACCGTTGCCAAAGCTGGCCTCGCCGGCTTTACCGCCCGCCTGCTCACCGAAGGAACAAAGCAGCGCTCCGCCACCGTCCTCGCAGACGACGCCGAACAGATCGGCACCACCCTTACCTCCACCGCAGAAGTCGACAGCGCCCACACCAGCGTCAACGCTCTCAGCAACAACACCGAAGCTGGTCTTGATCTCATCTCCGACGTCGTCGAGCATCCCGCCTTCGCCCCCGAAGAGGTCGAGCGTATCCGCAAACAACGCCTGGTAGCCATCCTGCAGGAGGGCGATCAACCGGTTGCCTCCGTCCTGCGTGTAGGCTTCCGCACCCTCTACGGCGACCACCCCTACGGCATCCGCACCATCGGCAACACCGACGGCACCAAAGCCATCACCCGTGACGACATCACCAACTTCTGGCAGTCGCACTACGGACCGAAGGACTCAGCTCTCATCCTCGCCGGCGACGTCAACGAGTCTGAGGTGAAACACCTCGCCGAGAAGTACTTCAAAGGCTGGACCGGAGCCGCGGCCACAACCGTCTCGGTTCCGCCCGCGCCCGCGCCACCCACACTCAAGATCGTCATCGTAGATAAGCCCGGCGCTCCTCAGACCGCCCTCTTCGCCTTCGGTCTCGGCCTTCCCCGCACCACGCCGGACTACCCTGCGGTCCAGATCCTGAACAACGTCCTCGGCGGCCTCTTCGCCAGCCGCATCAACATGAACCTCCGCGAGGAGCACGGCTACACCTACGGAGCCACCTCAGGCTTCTTCTACTACCGCACCGGAGGCCCCTTCTACAGCGGCGCCCAGGTCCGTACCGACGTCACCGCTCCCGCCGCCAAACAGCTTATGCTCGAGCTCAACCGCATCCGCACCGAGCCTCCCACCGAGACAGAACTCAAGCTCGCGAAAGACTCGCTCCTCCACTCTCTCCCCGGAGACTTCGAGACCACGAAGGCCTCCATCGGCGGCCTCCGTCAACTGTTCATCTATGGTCTGCCGCTCGACTACTTCGCCAAACTCCCTGCTCAGTACGAAGCCGTCACACCGGCAGAGGTCTCGAAGGCCGCCCAAACCGACATCCACCCCGACCAACTGATCGTGATGGCTGTAGGCGACCGCGCCAAGATCGAGCCAGGCCTGAAGGAGCTCAACCTCGGGCCTATCGAGTACCGCGATACCACCGGCAATCCCGTCAAATAAACTTCACCCAAACAAAGAAAGAGGCGCAGAGCAATTACTCTGCGGCCTCTTTCTTTTGCTTCTTGTTGTTATTCCATGCAAGCCACAGCTCTAAGCCTTCCCCAGCACCCGTGCCATCGCCTCGCCAATCTCCGACGGAGACTTCACCACCGTAATCCCAGCCTCGGTCATCGCCTTCATCTTCTCCGCAGCCGTTCCTTCACCGCCAGAGATGATCGCCCCGGCATGGCCCATCCGACGTCCCGGAGGAGCCGTCTGCCCGGCGATAAAACCAACCACCGGCTTCTTCACATGCTCCTTGATGTACTTCGCCGCAGCCTCTTCCGCCGAGCCCCCGATCTCGCCGATCATGATGATCGCCTCGGTCTCCGGATCCTCATTCAGCAGCTTCAGCGCATCGATATGAGTCGTCCCGATAATCGGATCGCCCCCAATCCCAATCGCCGTCGACTGACCAATTCCACGCGTCGTCAACTGGTACACGGCCTCGTAAGTTAGCGTCCCTGACTTCGATACAATCCCCACCGAGCCTTCCTTATGAATCCGCCCCGGCATGATCCCGACCTTCGCCTTGCCCGGCGAAATGACCCCCGGACAGTTAGGCCCGATCAGCCGCGTCTTCGTTCCTTTCACAAACTCCCATACCTTCACCATGTCGAGCACAGGAATCCCCTCGGTGATGCAGATCACCAGCGGAACTCCCGCAGCCGAAGCCTCCAGAATCCCATCCGCGGCAAACGGCGGCGGCACAAAGATCACCGACACATTCGCGCCCGTCTCCTTCACCGCTTCTTCCACGGTGTTGAACACGGGCCAACCCTCATGCGTGGTCCCACCCTTACCCGGCGTCACTCCGCCCACAACGTTCGTGCCATATTCCGCGCAGCCCTTCGCGTGAAAAGTCCCTTCACGCCCCGTAATCCCCTGCACAATCAGCCGCGTATTCTTATCAACCAGTACTGCCATTACTTGCCACCTTTCGCAGCAGCCACAGCAAGATCCGCGGCTTCCTTCATCGTCTGGCCCACCTGAAAGTTCAATCCTGAATCAGCCAGAATCTTCCGGCCCTCTTCCACGTTCGTGCCCTCCAACCGCAGAATGATCGGTATCTTCACACCCAGCTTCTTGGCGGCGTTCACCACGCCTTGAGCCAGCACATCCACGCGCAAGATTCCGCCGAAGATGTTGATGAAGATCGCCTTCACATTCGGATCGCTCAGCAGAATCCCAAACGCATTCTCAATCTGCTCCTGGTTCGCACCACCACCTACATCAAGGAAGTTAGCGGCGCTTCCACCGGCGTACTGGATGATGTCCATCGTTGCCATCGCAAGCCCGGCGCCGTTCACCATGCAGGCGATCGTGCCATCCAGTTTGATGTAGTTGAGCGCAAACTTCGAAGCCTCAACCTCCAGCGGATCTTCCTCCGCCAGATCGCGAAGCTCCTTCAGATCCTTATGCCGAAACATCGCGTTGTCGTCAAAGTTGATCTTGCAATCGAGCGCCAGCAGCTTGTCATCCTTCGTCGTAATGAAAGGATTGATCTCCATCAGCGTCGAGTCCGTATCGACAAACGCTTTGTATAAGCCCGTCATGAACTTCACAGCATCGTTGATCTGCGTCGTCTTCAACCCCAGCTTGAACGCCAGCTTCCTCGCCTGATACGGCGCAAATCCCACCGCAGGATCGATGTACTCCTTGTAGATCAGCTCCGGTGTCGCACGCGCGACTTCTTCAATCTCCATCCCGCCCGACTGCGAGGCCATAAACACCACCTTCGCCGAAGCCCGGTCAAGCACCAGCCCAAGGTAAAGCTCGCGATCGATCGCCGAACCCTCTTCGATCAGCAGCCTCTGCACCTTCTGCCCGGTAGGTCCCGTCTGGTGCGTCACCAGCTGCATCCCCAGAATCGCCTTCGAAGCCGCATTCGCCTCTTCCAGCGTCCTCGCCAGCTTCACGCCGCCGCCTTTGCCTCGGCCACCGGCATGGATCTGCGCCTTCACCACCACGACCTTGTTGCCCGCGCCAAACAGGCTCTTCGCCGCGACATCGGCCTGCTCCAGGGTTGTCGCCATCTCGCCGCCCGGAACCGGCACACTGTACTTCCGCAGAATCTCTTTAGCCTGATACTCGTGAATTTTCATGAATGCCTTTGGAATTACGCTCGCGCGAGAAGTGTAGCGGACTGCCATAACGCCTCGCAATCGTAACTCGCACAAATGTGCGTTTATCGCGCTGGCCTTACACTGTAAATGTCTAGTCAGCCTGCACATGCGATATGTATGATAGGCGACATAGTCCGACGGGAATATTCCCGGTCGGCACTCGGCCCCCAGCCGCAGCTGGGTCTGATTCGTTCCACTCTCAAACACTCTGTGAACCCACCGCACTTGCTCCAGGCAAAGGTCGGATTCTTGAGTGTTCATCTCGTAAATCCCAGCGACAACTCTTTTGGGACCGCCGTCATCACCCCACGTTGGCTCTTCGTTCTCGCCGCAGCTACTCCTTCCCTCGCAGGCGACCCACTCCTCATCGACGAATCCATCGAGCAAATCGTCCCCGAATCCATCCAGCCAGGAGACATCGTCGGTATCAGCGTCCACACCGGCAATGCTCTCCGCGGCTACGAAGTCGGCCGCATCGCCCGCGAACGCGGTGCCTGGGTCGTCTATGGCGGCATCCACGCTACCCTCTTTCCCGAGGAAGCCTTCGAACGCGGCCACGCCCACGCCGTCGTCAAAGGTGACGGAGACATCGCCTGGGGCCAGGTCGTTACCGAGATCTTCGCCGGCGCACCCACCCAGCAGATCTACGACGGCGGACGCATCGGCGGCACAGAGTTCCTCGCAGCCCGCTGGGACCTCATGCCCCGCGACAAGTACATGTGGGCCTCCGTCCAGACCATTCGCGGCTGCCCTAAGCATTGCTCCTTCTGCAGCGTCTGGCGCACCGACGGCCAGCAGCCTCGTCAGCGCGCCCATCAGTCCGTCATCGACGAGATCGTCAACCTCCGCCAGATCGGCTTCCGCTTCATCGCCCTCGCCGACGACAATTTTTACCCCGTCACCCTCACCGACCTCCGTCTGGCACGCGAGCAAAACAACGAAGCCAAACTCGCAGAGCTGACCGCCATTCGCGCCGAACGCTTCCTCCTCATGGCCGAGCTCGCCAAGCTCCCCAAGGACATGGTCTTCTTCACCCAGATCACCATGGAAGCCGGCGAAGACGGCGAGTACCTTGACGCCATGCGCAAGGCCAACATCAAGGGCGCACTCGTTGGCGTCGAAGCCGTCACCCCCGAAGGCCTCAAGGCCGTCTTCAAAGACTTCAACTACTCCGGCGAAGCCCTCGCCCGCCAGCTTCAGACGTTCAAGAAGCACGGCGTCCACGTCCTCGGCTCCTTCATCTTCGGCCTGCCGACCGACAAGCCCGCCACCTTCGACGCCACCGTCGAGATGGCCCTCAAAGCTGGCGTCACCTTCGCCCAGTTCGTCATGATGACGCCCTTTCCCGGCACCGTCGACTTCAACCGCTGGGAGAAGGAGCAAGCCAAGGCCCCCGAAGTCGTCGCGACCCCAACCGGCGACATCCCCATCACCCGCTACTGGCTTATTCCCACCGCCATCCGTCCCAAGATGTTCACCCCGCACCCAACCATGAGCTCCGTGGAGATCAGCCAGCGCACGCAAAAGGTCTGGGACCGCTTCTACGACTGGTCTTCCATCTGGCAGCGCTCGGCCTGCACCCCAACCCTCCGCGCCCGCGTCGCCTTCATGTTCCTCTCCAAGCTCTACCGCCAGATGTACGCCGGCACCGGCATCTCCACCGACTCGGCCCGCCGCAAGAAATCAAAAACGTGGGCTCGCTGGACCGCCCGCCAGTGCCGCAAGCTCTTCGCCGCAAAGCCCATGCCGGAACTCCGCTCTCCCGCCTGGGATCTCGCCTTCGCCTCCCCCAACCTGCGCCGCCCTGCCTTTCTCGGCCCGCAGCCATCACCCTCTCCGTTTCCCATCATCTCGGAGCCGTGATTTTAGAAGGAAAGCTGCGAACCCAGGTTTTCCGGAAAACCTGGGTGATTCTCCTGTAAAACCCTGCATCTCACTTGAAAGAGGCAACTTTCAGGAAAGGTGTATCGTGGGCCGATGCAGGCATATTCTTTATTGGAACTCGAAGACAGTCTAAAGACCGCTGACGCTAAAGCGGCAACGCGATTGGGCGATGGACCTGGCGTGGCGATCCTCGTTCACAATCCTGTCCATCAACGTCTCATCGAGGCCGCTGCGGTCCAACTCGAACTCTCTCCTATCCTGCTGAGCGAAAACGCTCTTGAGTCCTATCCGCTCGCCGCCTACGAACTGATCGTCGCAGAAGAAGACATCGCCCAGCGTATTCGTTCCATCCTGGCCGCACGCGAAGCCACGGGCGAAGGCGTAAACCCCGCCATCATCGCCGTGCGTCAACGCGAGATGGATACGCCGCTCTCCCTCGACGAACCCGAGCACACCGTGGATGGCTTTCTCAATCTCCCCATGGCTCCTGCCCAGATAGTGGCTCAGCTCAGCGTCACCCTCTACGCCCACCGCGCCTTCGCCCGCCGCTTTCACTCCGCGCTCGAAGAGCTTCAACTCAATCGCAGAATCTTCCGCTCCGTCACCAGCGGAATCTCCGTCGCCAGCACCACGCAACCCGACCTGCCGCTCGTCTATGTCAACCCCGCCTTCGAGGTCATGACGGGCTACAGTCTCGAAGAGGTACACGGAAGGAACTGCCGCTTTCTGCAAGGCAAAGAGACCGACCAGCCCGGTCTCACCCTGGTACGCGAAGCTCTCAAAGATCACCGCGAGATCGTAAC
Organism: Granulicella sp. S190; assembly: GCF_009766095.1. GTDB lineage: Bacteria > Acidobacteriota > Terriglobia > Terriglobales > Acidobacteriaceae > Edaphobacter. The sequence goes on along the minus strand of NZ_LMUD01000007.1, from coordinate 209,791 downwards.
CGTCCTCAAAAACTTCCGCAAAGACGGCACTCCCTTCTGGAACGAGCTCTACCTCTCGCCCATTCGTAACCGCGAAGGCAACGTAACCCACATGGTCGGGATCCAGCAGGACGTCACCGCCCGCATGGAGTTCGAAGCCGCTCTGCGCGAGAGCGAAAAGCTCGCGGCAGTAGGTCGTCTCGCCTCCACCATAGCTCACGAGATCAACAATCCGCTCGAGTCGATGATGAACCTCATCTACCTCGCTCAGCACTCGTCGAATCTCGCCGAAACCAAAGAGTATCTCGTCACTGCCGACCAGGAGTTGCAGCGCGTCAAACTCATCACCTCGCAGTCGCTCCGCTTCTACAAGCAGTCCACCAAGCCCCAGGCGATCCTCTGCCAAGACGTCATCGGCTCCGTCATCGACCTGTATCAGTCACGTCTCGTCAACCACCACGTGACCGTCGAGCGGCGCGAACGCTCCACCCAATCCATCGTCTGCATGGAGAGCGAGATTCGCCAGGTCCTCAACAACCTCGTCAGTAACGCAATCGACTCCATGCGCAGTGGAGGCCGCCTCCTGGTGCGCAGCCGCGAGGCCACCGACTGGCACACCGGAGCCACCGGCATCGTCATCACCATCGCCGACACCGGAACCGGCATCAACCCTGAAGCCATGAAGAGCATCTATAAGGCCTTCTACACCACCAAGGGCATCGGCGGCACCGGCCTCGGCCTCTGGATCAGCAGCGAGATCGTCGAGCGTCACCGCGGACGCCTCATGGTGCGCAGCACGCCACGTGGCACTTCAAGCGACCCATCGACCCCCCGCAGCGGAACCATCTTCCAACTCTTCCTCCCCTATCAAGGTTTGTCGTCCTAACGGAGAGGCCAGCCTGACCAGACAGGTCGAGGCACCTATCGCTGACTCGCTGACCTGCTACGCTTTAAATCGATGCCGCCCCAGCCCCACCTCCAGCAGATCCTCGAAGCCCGCACTCCCCTCAACCGCGAGCAAGCCCGCGACCTCATGCAGCAGATCCTCGCCGGCCAGCTCTCCGACCTCGAGATCGCCGCCCTCCTCGGAGCCCTCGCCGCCCGTGGCGAGACCGCCTCAGAGATCGCCGGCTTCGTCGATGTCATGCGCTCCGCCGTCACCCCCATCCCACTCACCGACGCCGAGCGCACCGCCCTTGTCGACACCTGCGGCACCGGCGGAGACGCCAGCGGCACCTTCAACATCTCCACCGCAGCCGCCCTCGTCGCCGCAGCCACCGGGGCCACCGCTGGCGCTCCCCTGATGGTCGCCAAGCATGGCAACCGCGCCGTCACCTCGCAGACCGGCTCTGCCGACGTCCTCGAAGCCCTCGGCATCCCCGTCGACCTCACTCCCGATCAGGCCGCGACTGCACTCCGCACCCACCGCTTCGCCTTCCTCCACGCGCCCAGCCTCCATCCCGCGATGAAGGCCGTCATGCCCGTCCGCCGCGCCCTCGGAGTCCGCACCATCTTCAACATCCTCGGCCCGCTCACCAACCCCGCCGGAGCCTCCGCGCAGGTCATGGGCGTCTACGCCACGCACCTCGTTCCCATCGTCGCCGAAGCCATGTGCCTCCTCGGCACCCGCCACGCCTTTGTCGTCCACGGCAACACCTTCCGCGAAAAAGGTCTTGACGAGATCTCCATCAGCGGCCCCAGCCAGCTCGCCGAAGTCCTCAACGGCGTCATCACCCTCACCACCATTACGCCCGAAGACCTCGGCCTCCAGCGCTCCCCGATCGAAGCCCTTCAGGGCGGAAACGCGCAGGCCAACGCGGCCATCTTTAGCGCCATCTTCTCCGGCGAATCCGGCCCCCGCCGCGAGATCGTCCTGCTCAACGCCGCCGCCGTCCTGGTCGCCGCCGACCTGGCCCTCGACCTCCCTACCGGCATCGTACTCGCCGCCAAAACAATCGACTCCGGAGCCGTCACCGCCCTCATCGCCAGCCTCGGCCTGAAACCGTAATCGCAAGGATCACAATGCCCGGCAGACAGCGCATCTGTTTCATGCTCCAGGTCAAGCCCGACCGCCTCGACGAGTACCGCCGTCGCCACGCCGCCGTCTGGCCCGACATGATCGCAGCCCTCGCACGCACCGGTTGGCACAACTACTCCCTCTTCCTCACTCCGCGCGGCGAGCTCATCGGCTACCTCGAAACCGAAGACTTCCAGCTCGCCCAAAGAAAGATGCGCGACGAGCCTATCAACGCCCTCTGGCAGGCCGAGATGAAGGACTTCTTTGTCGAAACCAACGGCAAAGATCCCGACCAGCTCATGTCCCCCATCGACGAAGTCTTCCACCTCGACTAACGATCCAGCCCGACTCGCCGGAACCAAATCCCCGCTCGATCCGTATCCTCTCCAGCAACTCAGGAGCCTGCTCCGCCATGTCGACCTACCCGCCCCCCGCGAACTCCATCCATCCCGCCTTCGTCACCTCAGCCTTGGAGCTGCCCGGCTACCGCATCGTCCAGAACGTCGGCATCGTCCGCGGCATCGTCGTTCGCTCGCGCAACATCCTCGGCACCATCGGCGCTGGCCTCCAAACCATCGTAGGCGGCGACATCACCATCTTCACCGAGCTCTGCGAAAAGACCCGCCAGGACTCCTACGCCATGATGACCCTCCACGCCGCCCAGCTCGGCGCCAACGCCGTCATCTCCTTCCGCTACGACGCCAACGAGCTCATGAAGGGGGTCACCGAAGTCCTCGCCTACGGCACCGCCGTAGTAGTAGAAAAATCCTGAAGTCGACGGAAAGGAAACACAAGTCACGAAGTGACCGCCTCCCGCGCAGGGAGTCCGTCCGGCAAGACAAAATCTTTCAATAATCTTCAAAGAGATACCGCGAAAACAGATATAAAGTCTAATCAACAAAAAGAATGACCAAGGAGCAAACATGGCCCGAGTCACCGGCATCGGCGGCATCTTCCTTCGCGCACGCGACCCCAAAGCCCTCAGCGCCTGGTACGTCCAGCACCTCGGCATCACCCTCTCCGACTACGGCGGCGCCACCTTCCTCTGGTCCGACGAGATCCCCGCCACCACCGGCATGACCACCTGGTCTCTCTTCGCCGAGGACACCAAGCACTTCGGCAAGGGCAACGAAAAAGGTCCGCAGCAGGCCATGGTCAACTACCGCGTCGACGATCTCGACGGGCTCCTCACCCAGCTCGCTGCCGCCAACGTTCCCATCGACCCCAACCGCGAAAGCGCCGACTTCGGCCACTTCGCCTGGATCACCGACCCCGAAGGCAACCGCGTCGAACTCTGGCAACCACTCGCCGACTAGCTCCTCTCCGCAAAGGAAGATCGCATGCAGACTCTTCAACTCAAAGAAGAAAAACTAGCGCCCAACATTCAGCAGGTAGTCCCCTTCCTCTGGGTCTCGAACCTCGAAGCCTCCCTCCGCTTCTACCTCGAAGGCCTCGGCTTCGAGAAGACGAGGGAGTGGATCGACAGCGGCAAACTTCGCTGGTGCTGGCTCCAACTCGAAGGCGCAGCCCTCATGCTCCAAGAGTACGGCCCCGGCCAGCACCCCTCGGGTAAACTAGGCGAAGGCGTCTCCCTCTGCTTCCAGTGCGCCGACGCCGTTGCCATCTATCGCTCAGCCCTCTCGCGTGGACTTGAACCCCAACGCCCCTTCGTCGGCAACGCCATGTGGGTCACCATCCTCACGGACCCCGACGGTTACAAATTAGACTTCGAAAGCCCCACCACTGCCCCGGAAGAATCCCTCTACGCTGACGCAGACTAGCTTCAGAACACACTGACAATCGTTTCGCGAGCCCTCTAAAACTCTAGAAAACAGTCGAGGACGGTTATCAGACCTCAATATGCAGCGCGTGCCTGCTTGATTATGTCTGCGATAGCCTCTGCATCCGGGGTTGGGAAAAAGCGTTCTTCTGGAAGTTTGGCGATGCGTCCGAGCAAGATGACAAAAGCGCCTGCATGCCCTGGATCGCCGTGCCAGCTAGCGCCTTCGATGATCGCATCGAGTGCCGTAGTGTGGAGTTCCCGAAGCATAGCCGGATCGCGCGACGCCGTTAGCTGGTTGAGCAGCAGACTCGCCTTATTGCGATCAGACCATACACCTGAGAGGAGAAGTGCCTCTACGGGCTCCACAGTCAGCTGGTGTAAGTCAGTCTGCTTGACGGAAGCGAGAACCATTAGTGCCCGGACGGCATTATTGCGAACCTCGGGTTCAGAATCGAGAACAGCATCGGTCAATCCCTGAACTTGAGAGGAGGAGCGTTGGGAGTAACCGAGCAAAGCGGCAGATACCAGCCGCTGCTGGAAATCTGCTGCGTTTTTAAGAACGCGTTCAAATTCTGGAGCTCTATCACGGGCGTAGGCTCTCATGGCAGTCTGAATCTTACGCAATGCAGGGTCCGTGGCGAGGGCATATCCTTTGGAGTCATCCTCGGCGGATGAGCCTCGCTTCGTCGCCAGCATGAGTGCGTCCATCTCGTCCTTATAGAGCCTTAACGCGGCTGGTTGTAAGGAATCGGTCCCCTTTGGGATAGGGTGGAAGGACGGATTTTGTGATGTGGTTCCACCGAGCCCGATATAGACAAGCAGGTGATGGTTCTCGTCGCAACACACGAAGTCGATGTTTGTGGGTTCGTGACCGAGCACTGTTCTAATCCGCTGCTCAAGTAGACCTTGGGTACTTTCCAAGGTTTCGACACTAAGCACCGTACCGATCTGAATCGGTAAAGCCGCCTCGATTGGCTTGATATTGATGCCGCCATAGCCGAAGAAGTTAATCTGCCCGATTGCTGGTATTTCACCTGCGGTCTGCGATCTTGCTGGTACACCGGGCAAGAAGCTGAATGAGGCCGCTAAAGCGAATAGCAGACTCCAGCAGCGAGAAGTATCGAAAGCGCTCATGTGAGGAATGATAGACAATCACATGAAATCTGGCGAAGCTGCCGAGATTTGCTAATTGGTACTACCTACAAGCGCCGTCACGGCTAGCCAATTTCGGCAAAGCGGGTTATCAGATACTTCCAATTCACCAGTTCCTACCTCACACAAAAAACAAAGACCGGCACTCGTCAGAGTGCCGGCCTTTATCACCTCGCTATATCAGACGGATGGAGTCTACTGGAAGGCCTTGTTCCAATTCGTGATCAAATTGGTTACATTCAAGGTTCCGATACCTGTAGCAAAATCCCATCCCGTGTTGCTGTTATAAGCCTTCTCATAGGCTTTGCTTGAGACGGAGAGAACACCGTTCGTTCCCGAAGGGGTATAGCAATTGAACGGTCCCAGGCAGTTGACGTCCATATCGCCCTGCGTCACGTCGTAGAAGGTGCAAGAGCCATCGACCGCGCTGCCCAGCGTCGAGTTGCAAGAGTTATTTCCCTTCCCGCCATACTCCTGCTTGGCCAGTGCGTAGTACACGTAGTTAGGATTGCCCTGCGGCGCTCCAATCGCTTGATCTGCCAACGCCTGGATACCTGCCACGATCGGCGCTGCGAACGAAGTGCCGCCTGCACCCGACCAGTTTGCCGGATCGCCTATGCATGGCGCGCCGCCAGACGGTGTCCCATCCGGAAGATTCGCCGGCTGGCTGTAGCAGAACACATAGTAGTGTCCCCATACTCCGTTGGCGGCGAACAACGACACATCCGGAAGATCCCGAACGCCGTCGCTTGGAACTCCAACCAACCCCTTTTGATAGTTCGGTTTTGCGTAGCCCTTGCAGGTTCCGCTGTTAGCCGCTGTCCCGTCCAGCGGAGAGGTATTTCCGTAGGCGCAGTTGCTCGGTCCGCCGCTGCCGCTCGCTGTCGTCAGGAAGAACTGTTCTCCCTCTGCCGAGTTGCAGAAGCCATTCGCACCATACGGAACGTTGAACCCAACGACGTTCGTAATCAGAGTGCTCGCGCAGGAGTCATTCCACGGAATCTCTGGGATATAAGACTTCGCCGAACCAAAACGCACGGTGTTGTAGTTGCTCGGCTTCCAGTACTGCGAGTTGGTTCCCGCGTACGAGTCTCCAAAGTCCGTTCCACCTACCGAAACGTTGTACGGCGTCGAAGCAAATCCGCTTACCGCAATGCCGAACTGAGCCGTTGGCTGGTCCGCATCGCAGCTTGCCGCGCCTTCGTCGCCCGAGGACACGAACACCGAAACACCCTCCGAAGCAGCCTGCTGATAAGCAGCGTTGTACGTCGCATTGCCGGCCGCTCCCAACCCAGCCTCGCACTCGCCATAGCTGATGCTGATCACTGGCGGAGGCAGCGTCTGATTGATCAGAGAATTGATCGCGAGCAGACCGCCAAACGTCGTCTCCGTATCGGCACACGAAGCCAGAACGATCGCTGCATTCGGAGCCGCGGCGCTCGCGTACTCAGCATCGAGAATCGCCTCGCCGTCGTTTCCAACCAGATCGCCGGGATTCTTGCAGTCGCCCGGATGAATCTGCGTGAACGTGCCCTCCGTGTACGCCGTCAGTAGAAATGTCTTACGGAAGACGTTCCAGTCCGCGGTCGAGTAGACGTTGGTATCTTCAATCACCACAATCGTCTCGCCCCTACCGGTAACGTTTTTCTGGTAGATCGGGTTGAAGTTATAGATCGTGTGCAGATCGTCCGGCACGACCAGTTGGGTATCGGCGTTCACCGTGAAGTCGGGGCTCGCACCAGCTGCCTTCGCGGCTCTCGCCACAACGCTCTTTGAGGTCCCGTCGATCCGCGCCCCGCTGATCCCCTTGTTCGCCGGCTTCGGACGGAAGTCAGTCAACGAAGAGACACCCACAACCACATCTCCCAACGCAGCAGGAATCTGAGGATTCTGCATATTGGCAATGTGAGATTCACCACGCACGTTCAGAGTGTGAATCTCGGTTCGGAACGCACTCTTTACCTGGGCCGCCGTTCCCGAAAAATCGATCATCATGCCGCTCTTCGAGGTTTCGTTCACCTGAAACCCGTGCCCCGTGAGCCACTCCTCAACGGCTGCGACATCCTTTGCGCTCGGCCCATAGTCCTCGCCAAGCTTCTCTGCCGTCAGCCACTGATGAAAGTCCGGGCTGCCTGGCTTGTACATCGACTCGATCTTTGCGTTCAGCGCCGTCTCCCGCTCGGCAGGGCGCTTCAGCAGCATCAGCATGTGGTCCAGCTTCAGTTCACTGCTTACGGCTCCGCGATCGTTCAACGCGTTTGCCTCGTGGCGTACATTGCCCACCAGAGTGATCATCTTGCTCTCGACGACCGGCGTGGTCACCGTCGACCGGGCCGAAACAGACTGTGCTTGAGCCGTCGACAACAGGGAGATTCCTATTGCCGTAAGACAGAAAGACTGCGCCGTGCGGGCGCAAAGAGTACGTAGCTTCATAAAAGTAGCCTCGTTAAATTTGGTTTGCCTGTCTGAAATCTGTTGCGGGAGAAGGTAGGGCTACAACAAACGTGGTATTGCGAGATTTCATCTTTACTGGAAGCTCGACGGTGGATGGATGGTACGGTCGTCCCAACCCTCAGGTCAAGAGTCAAAACCATTTTTGCGTCGGACAAAAAAACTTTGCAAAATCTGCCCCCTCTTTCGAAGCAGAAAAATACGCTGCCCTATCCCCACGTCCGCCACGGTCTCACCACCGAAAAACCACACCCAAACGTTACCTTCTGCCCTCCCCGAGCAACGCGAGACCCATTGCCTCGCCCCAACCCGAGATAAGACATACCCGCCACGAACTGGCCGCCCGGCGCGCAGGAGGCCCGTCCGGCAGGACAGCATCAGTGCTTCGAAACCATCTCCATCACATCCTTCCGCAGCGCCAGCGAGCTGGCCGTGCGCGCGTAGTACATGTGGCCGCCGGGATACTCATGCACCTGCACCCGCGTTGGATCGCCCATTGTCGGAATCTGGCTCACCGTCAGCACCGATCCCATGAACGGGCATGAGAGATCCGCCCATCCATGCGCAATCACCACGCGCAGCTTGGGATCCGTAGCCACCGCGATCCGCAGATCGGTCGCCGAAGCCGATCCCGCAAACGGGCCATTCTGCCCACTCTGGTCCCATGCGCTGTTCACCTCGAACGACAGGGCGTTATAGCGTGCGTCCGTCTTCCAGCCCACAGTGCGGGTCACAAAGTCCACCATCGCCGAAGTCGTCGGAGCAATAATGCTCAATAGAATCGGGTCATTCGTCTGCTGCGTCGGGTTATATGGAAACGGATCGTAGGCCGTCACATTCGGGTCATACCGGCTGCCCAGCTTGCCCGTCTCGCGAAACTCCTCCCGCAAAAACGCCTGCGTCTCCAGCCGCCCGCCCGACTGCTTCACAAACGTCGGATCAAGCCCCGTCAACTCCGTCACCTTCTTCACCAGCCGCGGAGTCGCCTCCGGATCGCTGTTCCCCTTCATCAGATCCACCGCATACTCGCCGCGCGTATAGTCGATCACCGCCGCCATGTTCTCGTTCGTCAGCTTGCCCTGCCGCTCGTAGTTTGCCGCGACGATCGAAGGCAGCGTCAGCATCCACGGTATTGGAGAGAGATCCTGCGAGCCTGTATCCGGAGCCAGCGCAGGCGACACCAGCACCAGCCCATTCATCGCAACCCCGATCTTCGACTGAAGAAAAGCCGTCAACCTCGGCCCCCGGTAGCCGCCATAGCTCTCGCCCACAATGTACTTGTGAGACTGCAGCCGCCCATTCTTCACCAGCCAGTCGTAGACGTTTCGCGAAAGATACTCGATGTCCTGGTCAGGCCCATAGAACTGCTTCTTCGCCTCCTCCAGCGGAACCAGCGACCGCGAAAACCCCGTCCCGATCGGATCGATAAACACAAGATCGGTGAAGTCCAGCCACGTTCCCGGATTATCAGTCAGCGTCGCCGGATCCGATGGGCTCTGCCCCTCCGCGCCAAAAGCCACCCGCTTCGGCCCGATCGCCCCAAGGTTCAGATACACCGAAGCCGCACCCGGGCCGCCGTTGAACGCAAACGTTACCGGCCGATCCTTTCCTTCCACAACATAGGCGGTATAAACCACCTCGCCGCTCAACGCGCCCTTGCTATCGCGCACCGGCAGCGTTCCCACCGTGACGGTATAGTGCAGCGTCTTGCCCTCAAGCTGGATGCTCTGCTCCACATGGGCATCTGCCGGGAGAGGAGGCAGCGCCACCGCAAGACCCGGCGTAGCTGCTGGCTTCGCATCCGCTGCTGCCTTGGTATCCGGGGCCGCCGCTTGTGCCTCCGGCGCATCGGAATTCTTTCGCGGCTGAGCCATCGCATAACCAGAAATCGCCGTAGAAGACACCGCCAGAACACACAACAAAGCCACAAGCTTCGAGAGAGAAAGGGATTGCGTTGAGATCATGACCCAAATTTTACATACAACCCGCGAACTCAACGCAACCCGGACAAATACTTAGGTACTCTCAAGGAAGTAACACGATTCGATTTGGAGAACAGCTTATGCGTAACATCCTCGCCGCCATGACTCTCAGCCTTCTCGTCGTTCCAGCATTCGCCAAACCGAAAGACGCGATCGTCGTTCCTATCAAGACCAGCACCGGCGAAGATGCCGGCACCGCTACCTTCAGCAGCGCAAAGAAGGGCGTCCGCATCAAGCTCGACCTCAAGAACCTTCCCGTAGGCGAGCATGGCGTCCACATCCATGCCAAAGCACTCTGCGACGCTCCCGACTTCAAAACCGCCGGTGGCCACTTCAACCCCGAAAACAAGCAACATGGCTTCCAGAACCCCATGGGCCATCACGCGGGTGACCTGCCGAACAACGTTGTGATCGGCGAAGGCCACCTCGGCCAGGCCACCTTCAAGGTCGACTACCTCTCGCTCGATCCCTCCGCCCCCAACAGCATCCTCGCCAACGGCGGGACCTCCATCGTCCTCCACGAGAAGGCCGATGACATGAAGACCGACCCTTCGGGCAACTCTGGCAACCGCATCGCCTGCGGCGTCATCTCGGCCCCAACGCCCTAAGCCGCAATCAACGGTAGCGCGCACCGAAGGGGAACAAAAGTCACGAAGTGACTGCCCGACGCGCAGGCGGCCGGTCCGGCAGGACACGTGAACCGTCATTGAACCAACCGGAACGCCCATGCGTATAGCAACGCATGGGCGTTTTACACATGGCGATTCCAACGACGAGCCGGATCACCGGCCATAACCCTCCGGCGCGGCGTCTGCCCAGGGTGGCCGCGCCGCACGTCGTCCAGTCCCCCGCGCGAACCTTTCCCAGCTCGCTTCTCCTCCAACAAATCAATCCGACGCCGGCTCCTCGGGGTACACTTCTCCCACCGACAAAATCACTTGAGGCGAAGTTGGAGCGAAACCCCGAACAGGAAGCAGCGCAGGAGGCCCTTGCCAAGCTGGTGCGCCAGTGCATGGCAGGCGACTCGCAGGCCTGGCAGCAGCTGGTCGCCTCCCAGCATCGCCGCATCTACGCCATCTGCTACCGCTTCACCGGCTCAGGCTCCGACGCCGAAGATCTCACCCAGGAGGTCTTCCTCAAGCTCTACAAGAATCTCGCCAGCTTCGACACCCAGAAGGGCAGCTTCCAGACCTGGATCACCACGCTCGCCCGCAACCTGCTGGTAGACCACTTCCGCCGAACCCGCCTGGAACGCGCCTCCGAGTCCCTCGACGCCACCTTTGACGGCGAAGAAGACGGCCCCACCATGGGCGACCGTCTCGCCGATACCCGGCCTTCGCAGGAGCATCATGTCGCCGGCCTCGAGCTGAAAGCCCGCGTCCAGAACGCCCTCAAACAGCTCTCTCCTGAGCTGCGCGAAGCCGTTATCCTGCGCGATCTCGAGGATATGGATTACAAAGAGATATCACAGGTTCTCCGCATCCCGGAAGGCACCGTAAAAAGCCGCATCAGTCGCGGTCGCGGGGAACTTGCAAGGCTATTGCAACGTATAGAAAGTTAGTGGACATAGTGCTAGAGAGAGAGGTGGTTTAGAGTGGCAGACTTCAACCAATTCGGAAGCGTCAAACCCGGCGCACCCGGCGATCCGCAGCACTGCGCGCAATGCGAAGCGATGCTGGTAGACGCGCTCGACGGCACCCTCTCTGTCGCCGACCAGGCCACCTTCGACACCCACATGATCGGTTGCCCCGGCTGCTCGGCCCTGCTCGCCGATGCCCAGCGCGGAGCCGCCTGGATGGAGATGCTCAAGTCTCCCCGTCCCGAACCTCCTGCCGCCCTGTTTGAGCGCATCCTTGCCCAGACCAGCGGCAAAGAAGCCCTCGGAGCCGCCAAGGAAAACAAGGCCCCGATCGTTCTCGGCAGAACCGACTACCTCCGAACACCAACTCCTACCACCCTGCTCAGCTATCCGGCCCCGGTTGGAACGAACCTCGCAACCAACCCCTTCGCCTCTGCCAAGGTTCTTCCCTTCCGCGCCCGCGTCACTTCAGGCCTCCGTTCCTTCGGCCATACCATGCTTCAGCCGCGTCTCGCGATGACGGCTGCCATGGCCTTCTTCTCCATCGCACTCACCATGAACCTTACCGGCATTCGTCTCAGCCAGATTCACGCCAGCGACCTCAAGCCCTCCAGCATCCTGCGCACCTGCTACGAGACCAAAGCGAAGGTCGTTCGCTACTCCGACAACCTTCGCGTGGTCTACGAGCTTGAATCCCGTGTCCGCGACCTGCAGCGCTCTTCGGATGAGGACGGCTCCTCCGGCGCAGCTACCCCGGCAAGCCAGAACAACTCAACCCGTAAGCCTGCAGCCACACAGCCGGACGATCCCAATACTCCGAAGGATCAGAAGCCCGGCGGCCTGCAAAATAATCAGAAGCCCGACCAGAAGCAGAATAGCCCGAAGCCCAACCCCGGCTCCAGCCGCCGCGAGACCCCTAGCGGTGGCCAGATCCAGATGGTGGCATCCGTCCGTACCCAGGCCCCTCCCCCCTTCGCGTCAAAAGCTTTTGCTGTACTTACTCCTAGTGTCTATAAGTTGGAAGGGGGATTGGTATGACTTGCGCAAACCATCCTGATCGTGAACATGTTGCCTTTTGCCAGAACTGCGGCAAACCTCTCTGCCAGGAGTGCACCCGCGTCGTCGGCTCTGCTGTCTTCTGTGAACCCTGCCTCGCCGCCAGGCTAGCTGGCGCTGGTTCTCCTCCGCCTTCGGGCACCTACACCTCCGGCCCCGCAGGCGGCTACACCTACAGCGGAAGCGATGGCGTCATCAACTACAACGTCGCAGGCACTATTCCTCCGCCTCCGCCGCCCGGTGCTCCCAACCCCGGCCTGGCAGCTCTGCTAGGCTTCATCCCCGGCGTCGGTGCCATGTATAACGGCCAGTACGCCAAGGGCGTCGTGCACCTGATCGTCTTCGCGATCCTCGTCAGCCTCGCCGATGAGCATGGCATCTTCGGCCTCTTCATCGCTGGCTGGGTCTGTTATCAGGTGATCGAAGCACACCACACCGCAAAGGCGCGACGCGACGGCACCCCTCTGCCCAATCCCTTCGGCCTCAACGATCTCGGCGAACGTCTGGGATTCGGCAAGTCGTGGCCCGGCACCAGCCACTCTGCCCCAGCGAGCCCTTTCGTTCCCGCCAGCCCATTCGTCCCGCAAGGCACCGCGCCCGACGCCGCTCACACCGCTACGGGCGAGATCCCTTATCCCCCCCCGCCCTCCGGCTACCCCCCACAGCAGCAGCCAACTGCAAGCTGGGGAGCCCCATGGCAAAACTACGCCCCACCCATTCCACCCTACGGAGCACCGACCTACCCCGCTGAACAAGATCTCGCTGCCGCGCGAAACCGTTTCCCCGCAGGCGCCCTCTGGCTCATCGGCCTCGGCTGCATCTTCTTAGTCGGAAACGCCGGCTTCTTTCACCACTTCCCCATCCACAGAATCGTTCCCTTCTTCCTCATCGGTCTGGGAGTCTGGCTCTTCGTCCACAAGATGACGGGTGCCGGCAACGGTCTCGCTGACGATGGCACTCCCGCCTACCAGTACCGGCTCTTCAGCGCCCTGCGCGGCTCCATCTGGGTCATCCTCGTCGGCGTTCTGTTCCTCCTCGACTCCTTCGACATCCTCTCCTGGTCGCACAGTTGGCCGCTCTTCATCATCGTCGCCGGTCTCATGGCAGTCTTTCAGCGTACCTCCTTCAACTCCGCAGCAGCGGTCGCCTATCCCTACCCTGGTCCCCCGGCTCCGCCCGCAGCCGCGCCTCAACCGCCCGTGACCACCGCCAGCATCGTTCCCTCCAACCAGCACGACCAGGAAGGGAGCTAGGTCATGGGAAGCTATCCGCCGCCACCTTATCCGCCACCACCCGGCCCTCCCTACGGAGGGGACTGGAAATATCAGCGCCGCGTCCTCAAAGAGCAGGCCCGTGCCCAGCGCGATGTAGCCCGTGCCCAGCGCGACGCCTACCGCTACCAGGTCCGCAGCCTCCGCCGCAGCTCCATCCTTGGCCCCCTGCTGCTCATCTCCGTCGGCATCCTCTTCCTGCTCGTGCAGACCGGACGTCTCGCAAGCCACCGCCTCTGGGATTTTTACGGTCGCTTCTGGCCCATTCTCTTCGTCGGAGCGGGCGTCATCATGCTCCTCGAGTGGGCCTACGACCAGTACATGCAGTCTGACTCTACCCAACCACGCTACCGCCGTCGTCTCGGTGGTGGAGTTTTCACCCTCCTGCTGATCTTCGGCATCAGTGGCATCGTCTTCAGCGAAGCCCGCTTCCACGGCAACGGCGATAAATGGTTCTACGGCTGGAACTTCAACCAGGACAACATCGACGAGTTCCTCGGCGACAAGCATGAGAGCGATCAGACCCTCTCCCAGGCCTTCCCCGCCAGCACCGGCTTTACCGTCGACAACCCGCGCGGCGACATCTCTATCTCCGGCACCAGCGACGATAACCAGATCCACGTCTCCGTCCACAAAGAGGTCTACACCCGCTCCGACTCCGACGCCGACAGCAAGGCCCAGCGCCTCAATCCAACCCTCAACAAAAACGGCGACAGCCTAGTCCTCTCCGTGCCCGCCATCGACGGCACCCGCGCCGACCTCATCATCACCCTCCCCGCATCCGCACCCGTTACCGTCTCCGCCAACCACGGCGACGTCCATGTCAGCGGCCTCAAAGCCCCGCTTCAGGTCACCGCCAACCACGGCAACATTGAGGTCAGCGCGATCTCCGGTCCCGTCGATATGCACATCAACAACAGCGACTCGGACATCTCCGCCCACAGCGTCAACGGGCCGATCCAGATCCAGGGCCGCGGCCACGACACCACCCTCTCCGATCTCACCGGCCCCGTCGCCATGAGCGGCGACTTCTTCGGCACCACCCACTTCGAGCACATCCGCAGCAACATCAAGTTCCACACCAGCCGCACCGACCTCCAGTTCGCCCGCCTCGACGGCGAGATCGACATCAGCCACTCCGACATCACCGCCAGCGAAGCCGTCGGGCCTCTCACCCTCACCGCCGGCAACCGCAACGTCACCCTCGACCGCGTCGCCGGAGACGTCACCGTCACCAACCGCAACGGCTCCGTCGACCTCACCAGCGCTCCTCCCCTCGGCAACGTCACGGTCGAGAACCGCAACGGCTCCGTCAATCTCAGCCTGCCCGAGCAGGCCAACTTCGCCTACCAGCTCGACGCCACCAATGGCGACATCGAGAGCGATTTCTCCGAGATCAAAATCCCCGACGGCGGCCTGGAGAAGAAGACCATCAGCGGCACCGCAGGCAAAGGCGGCCCGCTCCTTCACATCTCCACCAGCCAGGGCGACATCTCCATCAAGAAGGCGAGCATCATGCCTCTTCCGCCTCTGCCCCCCATGCCCAAGATCACCGCCATACCTCCGATTCCGCCCGAAGCGCGCCAGGCCGTGATCGAAGCTCAGCAGGAGGCGCGTGAGGCCATTCGCGAGGGCAAGCAGGAAGCAGAAGAAAGCAAACGCGAAGCCAGGCAGGAAGCCGATGAAGCCAAGCGTGAAGCGAAGCAGTCAGCCGACGAGGCAAAACGCGAAGCCAAACAGGCAGCCGACGAAGCCAAGCGCAACGCAAAAGACACGAACAAGCCAGATCAGCAATAATAGGACCGGCGCAACCCTCAAGCCCGGCTCCGCGTCTCTTCTCTCCTGAGCGGTCGATCGCCAAAATGAAAGATCGGCGACAGCAGAAGATACAGAAGCACGGCCTGCAGAAAAGGTCAGCGCGCAAATCATAGAAGAGCATGGCGTCTTATGCCGGAGCGGAAGCGACACTCCCAGTAACGCGTCCACAATTAGGTAACCAGGCAAAAGGAGATCAAATGGATAAGGAGATCGAGGCGATCATCGCCCGTGAAGCTGGCGAAGGAGCAATAGAGGAAGATGACTCCATCGACGAGCTGATCGCCCTTGAAGACGAAGAGACCGACTCCTACAGCGAAGCAGATGCACGGGAAGAGAAGATCGAGCTTGAAAACGACAGCATCGACACCCTGGTAGACGAGAGTCAGGACGTCTCCACAGAGGGTACCGACGATGGCGGATGGGACCACAACTAACCTAAAATCTCACATCCACATAAAACCGGGGCCCATCTTCGCGACGGTTTTATCGTCGATAAGGTGGGCATTCGAGCGAAGCTCGAACCGCTTTGAGGCAGCTTCTTCCAATCGGCGAAACGAACATGCACATTCGAGCAATGCTCGAAGCTTCTTCACTCAAACTCAGAACATCTCGCCCGTCCAGCCAACGAATCATCGGCAGTTGCGTCCAAACCCTCGATACACTGTGGGGTCGAGTACCTCAACTCAGGCCCCGCAGGACGATATCTCGACTCCGTACAAAGGAGAACTGGATGGCCACCAGCACCACTCTCACCTCAGCCACCGAACTCGCTACAAAGAACAAGTCACACCTCCCCAATGAGAGCCCGGAGTACCGGAAGGCGCGCAACTCCCTCCTCGCCGAAGAGATCGAGCTCAGACGACACATTGAGCGCGTCGCAGAGCTGCGCCGTGCACTACCCCTGGGCGGCACCGTGCCCGAGGACTATCTCCTCGAGGGCGAAAAAGGGTCAGTCCATCTCTCCGACCTGTTTGGCGACAAGCAGACCCTCATCATCTACAGCATGATGTTCGGCCCACAACGCCATCTGCCATGTCCGGTCTGCACCTCGTTCCTCTCCGGGTGGAACGGAGCCGCAAGGAACCTCCGCGAGCGCGTCGCCCTCGCGGTCTTCGCGCGCTCGCCCATCCAGCGGCTTCTCGACTTCAAAAAAGATCGAGGCTGGGAGAACCTGCAACTCTACTCCGACACGAGCGGCGACTACACCCGCACTTACGTCAGTGCCGATGATGGAGACGTTCCAGGGTTGAACGTCTTCACCCGCCGCGATGGCGCCATCCGCCACTTCTGGGGAGGCGAGATCAGTGGCGAGATGGCTGACCCCGGCCAGGATCCACGCGGCGCCCCGGAGATCGACCTGCTCTGGACCTTCCTGGACATCAGTCCCGAAGGCCGCGGCACCGACTGGTATCCAAAACTCGAGTACGCCTCCGTCCCACTGACAAACATCAAATGAACCCGCGAAACTCAAGTCGAGCCTATAACCCATCCAGCCATCCGCTGCTTGCGCCGTAAGAGCACTCGACGGCGTTGGCTCCCGAGCAAAGTAGTATCAAATAGAATTGAATCGCTTCGTCCTTCTCTCCATCTTTCCCAGAAGACACCACTTCCGTCATCGTCTTTATCAGCTTTTATCGCTTCAATCACTGTTACGCCTTACCCCAAGCAGAACTCCCCCAGTTCAATACCCCTCGGAGCACCTGTGCCGATAGCACCATTGGGCTCAACTACAGGACGTGACTCGATAAAGACGTCGGAGCGAGTCATGACAATCACGTTTTAGTAAAGTTCTGCTCATGCGACACCAAATCACCCCACAGAATCTCAAACGAAGAATCCTGAAAGACGCGCTTCGCAAAAATGAAGACCGCGATGCCGCCTTTCGGCGCATCATCCGTTCCATTCCCAAGGGAAAGGTCTCGACCTACGGCAAAGTCGCTGCGGCGGCCGGCTATCCCCTCTACCACCGGGCAGTGGCCAAACTGCTGCGCACCGCCTCCCTTACCGGACTACCCTGGCAGCGCATCGTAGGTGCCGGCGGTGAGATCAAGCTGAAAGGCGAAGCTGCAGCCGAGCAACGCTTTCGTCTAGGCATGGAAGGCGTGAAGTTTCGAGGCAAGCGCGTCAACATGGAAGTCTACGAACACGCTCTCCGCAGCTGGGAGACAGTCGACTAGCATCCCTGCAACTGAGATCCTGCTCCTCATCCTCATCTCGACCTGACTTACCCTTTCCCAATGTCGAAGAAACAAGTCGACGACGCAATATGGCGAAGGAACCAGGGCGAAGCTTCTATGTCTAAGAGCTATCCGAAGCTACGGCCCCTCCGAAGAATCCCAAAAGGCGCCGCAATCCTTCCGCAATTAGGCGAAAGAACTGCCAATCACCATCGAGATGCACTCAACCACCACCCAGGCACCACGTTATCAACCACGTTTTGCAGCAGAAAAATCGTCCACTTCATCCTGGAAACCCAAGAGAATCATGCCTAAAGGCTTGAAGCAAACCCATAAAACCAGAAATCGACCACAACTCACCACAAACACCTAAGACTGGTTTTATCCACAGACTATTGGTCTGACCTCAGCTATTGACTTCATGCTCTCCAAAGTAGAGGGGGTTGAGAGAAACATAGGCAACATTGAAGTAATTCAAGAATAAAAAAGCCCCATCCTCGAAAGGATGGGGCTCTGTATTATGCCGGCGATCACCTAATCTCCCACACACTTACGCGTGCAGTACCATCGGCCCAACGAGGCTTAACTTCCGTGTTCGGGATGGGAACGGGTGTGACCCTCGCGGTAAACTCACCGGCAAACTTTTGAAATCTCGCTCTCGCGATCTTCCACAACTGAATAGATTGGGATTAGACGTTTGTTGCTTTTACTGCGTATTTTCCAAAAGATATAACTACAAAGCTTGTATTGAATGACTCCAGAACAGTGGACTTTTTCACTGCGCAGAGTAAATTCTATGGACAAGCCGAACGGGCGATTAGTACTGGTAAGCTACATGCATTACTGCACTTCAACCTCCAGCCTATCAACCTAGTGGTCTTCTAGGGCCCTTCATTTCCCTTTTGGGTTGGGAGATCTCATCTTAGAGCGTGCTTCCCGCTTATATGCATTCAGCGGTTATCACAACCGAACTTCGCTACCCAGCCGTGCCCTTGGCAGGACAACTGGAACACAAGAGGTTCGTCCATCCCGGTCCTCTCGTACTAAGGACAGCCCTCTTCAAATCTCCTACGCCCACAGCAGATAGAGACCGAACTGTCTCGCGACGTTCTGAACCCAGCTCACGTACCACTTTAATCGGCGAACAGCCGAACCCTTGGAACCTTCTACAGCTCCAGGATGTGATGAGCCGACATCGAGGTGCCAAACCGAAGCGTCGATATGAACTCTTGGCTTCGATCAGCCTGTTATCCCCGGCGTACCTTTTATCCGTTGAGCGATGGCCCTTCCATACAGAACCACCGGATCACTAAGGCCTGCTTTCGCATCTGCTCGACTTGTAGGTCTCGCAGTTAACCACACTTATGCCTTTGCACTCGACGGTCGATTTCCAAACGACCTGAGTGTAGCTTCGCGCGCCTCCGTTACAATTTAGGAGGCGACCGCCCCAGTCAAACTACCCGTCTTACTATGTCCCTCTCCCAGATAATGGGAGCAGGTTAGAATCACAACAATCGCAGGGTGGTATCTCACCGTTGGCTCCACCGAACCCAAAAGTCCGGTATCAAAGCCTCCCACCTATCCTGCGCAGCAATGGCCGTAACTCATAGTAAAAGTATAGTAAAGGTGCACGGGGTCTTTTCGTCTAGCTGCGGGTAACCGGCATCTTCACCGGTACTACAAGTTCGCCGAGCAACTCGTTAAGACAGTCGAACGATCGTTACTCCATTCGTGCAGGTCGGAACTTACCCGACAAGGAATTTCGCTACCTTAGGACCGTTATAGTTACGGCCGCCGTTCACCGGGGCTTCAGTTCAAAGCTTCGAGCTTGCGCCCTAACCTCTCCCTTTAACCTTCCGGCACCGGGCAGGAGTCAGCCCCTATACGTCGTTTTTGACTTTGCAGAGACCTGTGTTTTTGTTAAACAGTCGCCGTTCGCGTTTCACTGCGGCCCTTCTGGGCTTGCACCCTGAAGGGCGACCCTTCTCCCGAAGTTACGGGTCTAATTTGCCGAGTTCCTTAACAAGCTTTCACTCGAGCGCCTTTGGATATTCTCCTCGTCTACCTGTGTCGGTTTGTGGTACGGTTCCCAATTCCTCTCCTTAGAGGTTTTTCTTGGCAGCATGAAATCAGCAGCTTTCAGCCATACGGCTTACTGCTTTACGCCTCACTGTTAAGACTCTCCGGATTTGCCTAGAGAATCCAGCTTACGCGTATCGAACCCCATAGCCATAGGAGGTCCTGCTTATCCTTCTGCGTCACCCCATCGTAATAACGAGATATTGGGAGGTCCGGAATATTAACCGGATTTCCATCGCTTACGCCTTTCGGCCTCAGCTTAGGGACCGCCTAACCCTGAGCGGATTAACCTTCCTCAGGAAACCTTAGACTTTCGGCGTGAAGGGTTCTCACCTTCATTATCGCTACTTATGCCGGCAGGGTCTCTTCTGTAATGTCCACGTATCTTCCCAGTTACGCTTCATCCACGACAGAATGCTCTCCTACCACGCACACCTTATGGTGTGCATCCGCTGCTTCGGTATACAGTTTTAGCCCCGTTGTATTGTCGGCACCGGACCGCTTGACCAGTGAGCTATTACGCTTTCTTTAAAGGATGGCTGCTTCTAAGCCAACCTCCTGGCTGTCTGAGCGTTCCGACTTCCTTTCCCACTTAACTGTAATTTTGGGACCTTAGCAGGCGGTCTGGACTGTTTTCCTCTCGACTGTGAAGCTTAGCCCCCACAGTCTGACTCCCGGGCTGGTTGTGATCGGCATTCGAAGTTTGATTAGATTCAGTAAGCCGGAAAGCCCCCTAGTCTATCCATGTCTCTACCACCGATCCAAATCACCCGAGGCTAGCCCTAAAGCTATTTCGGAGAGAACGAGCTATAACGGAATTTGATTAGCCTTTCACCCCTACCCTCAGCTCATCCGAGCTTTTTTCAACAAACACCGGTTCGGTCCTCCAGTGAGTGTTACCTCACCTTCAACCTGGCCAAGGGTAGATCATCCCGCTTCGCGTCTATTCCTGCCAACTTATCGCCCTATTCAGACTCGCTTTCGCTGCGGCTCGCTCACGCTTAACCTTGCTGACAAGAATAACTAGCCGGCTCATTATGCAATAGGCACGCGGTCAGACATTCCCTTACGGGCATAGTCCTCCCACTGCTTGTAGGCACACGGTTTCAGGTACTTTTCACTCCCCTCAATGGGGTGCTTTTCGCCTTTCCCTCACGGTACTGGTTCACTATCGGTCAGAAACGAGTATTTAGCCTTACGGGATGGTCCCCGTGGATTCAAGCAGGGTTTCTCGTGCCCCGCCTTACTCAGGTACCTGCTTCGAGTCTGGATCGCTTTCGTCTACGGGTCTGTCACCCTCTTTGGATCTCCTTTCCAGAAGATTCGACTAGCAACCAGATTGGTAACTCTACTTTTGCAGGCCCTACAACCCCCGAACTACCGAAATAGTACGGGTTTGGGCTGTTCCGATTTCGCTCGCCACTACTATCGGAATCGAGGTTTCTTTCTCCTCCTGGAGGTACTGAGATGGTTCACTTCCCTCCGTTCGCCTGTTCCAACCTATGAATTCAGTTGGACATACCCAGGTTTTACCTGGGTGGGTTTCCCCATTCGGAAATCTCCGGATCAACGCGTGTGTGCCGCTCCCCGAAGCTTATCGCAGCTTGCCGCGTCCTTCATCGCCTGTTTCTGCCAAGGCATCCACCGTGCGCCCTTAGTAGCTTGACCATAGAATTTACTCGCACGCAGCAGAGTGACAACCTCTGCAACATAGAGCTATCTACGTTTGATATAGTCCACGCCTGTGTCGTACAACCGTCATCTCAATTTGCGAGAATCAGGTCGGTAACACGAAAATTATTCTAAAGACACTCAATACTGACGACAGCGTCGCAATCAGAAACAACCTGAAAGCTAGCTGCTCAGCCTTGTAGTTATATTTACCCAATCTATTCAGTTGTCAAAAATCATGGAGCGATTCGCATTACTGCGTTATCACTTCGCACCCTTAGGCGGCTCGAGCATTCCTGCTCAAGGTTCAACCTCCGCACTCGCAGAGACTCAACCTCAAGCAGACATCGCTTGAATTACATCGAACATTCCAATCGAGAAGTATGGTGGAGCTGACCGGGATCGAACCGATGACATCCTGCTTGCAAAGCAGGCGCTCTCCCAACTGAGCTACAGCCCCATACGTTTCAGTGTATCCGAAACTTGATAAAGATGGTGGGCCTGGGTAGATTCGAACTACCGACCTCACCCTTATCAGGGGTGCGCTCTAACCAACTGAGCTACAGGCCCGACTCTACAGCACCAAATCTTAAAACTTGGCGCGCAGGCTGCTCTGTTGTTGACTCCGAAGAATCAAGAATCGAGCTCTCTCGAAAGGTTTCGAGGACACAGTTGAACGTACATAGCAGCTACGCCGCTATTGACCATCGGTGTTGACAGATAACGAAAAAAAGAAGGTTTAGTTCAGGCTCATCGAGACTCGCCGAAGCTCATCAAGATGGTTCTCGGCAACGTCACTTCCAACTCAATCTGATCGCAAAACCAGATTGCCTGCAATCGCAGGATGTTGAAGTGCGCCGAGGCGTTCTCTTTTAGAAAGGAGGTGATCCAGCCGCAGGTTCTCCTACGGCTACCTTGTTACGACTTCACCCCAATCATGAATTACACCTTGGGCGGCTGCTCCCTTGCGGTTAGCGCACCGACTTCTAGTGCAACCCACTTTCGTGATGTGACGGGCGGTGTGTACAAGGCCCGGGAACGTATTCACCGTGGCATGCTGATCCACGATTACTAGCGATTCCAGCTTCATGGAGTCGAGTTGCAGACTCCAATCCGAACTGAGGCCGGCTTTTTCCGATTAGCTCACCCTCGCGGGGTTGCAGCGGTTTGTACCGGCCATTGTAGCACGTGTGTAGCCCTGGACATAAAGGCCATGAGGACTTGACGTCATCCCCACCTTCCTCCCCGTTATCCGAGGCGGTTTCGTCAGAGTGCTCAACTAAATGGTAGCAACTGAAGATAAGGGTTGCGCTCGTTGCGGGACTTAACCCAACATCTCACGACACGAGCTGACGACAGCCATGCAGCACCTATATAGCGGTCTATTGCTAGACGCCGACGTTTCTGCCGGATTCCACTACATTTCGAGCCCAGGTAAGGTTCTTCGCGTTGCGTCGAATTAAACCACATGCTCCACCGCTTGTGCGGGCCCCCGTCAATTCCTTTGAGTTTCAGCCTTGCGACCGTACTCCCCAGGCGGATTGTTTATCGCGTTAGCTTCGACACGGCAGGATTGGGTACCTGCCACATCAAACAATCATCGTTTAGGGCTAGGACTACCAGGGTATCTAATCCTGTTTGCTCCCCTAGCTTTCGTGCATCAGCGTCAGTTATGGTCCAGTGAGCCGCTTTCGCCACAGGTGTTCCTTCCGATATCTACGCATTTCACCGCTACACCGGAAATTCCACTCACCTCTCCCATACTCAAGCCCGACAGTTTCTAATGCAGACTATGGGTTGAGCCCATAGATTTCACATCAGACTTGTCAGACCGCCTACGCACCCTTTACGCCCAATAAATCCGAACAACGCTTGCCCCCCTCGTATTACCGCGGCTGCTGGCACGAAGTTAGCCGGGGCTTCTTCTATGGGTACCGTCATTATCTTCCCCATCGAAAGGAGTTTACATACCAAGATATTTCATCCTCCACGCGGCGTTGCTGCGTCAGGGTTTCCCCCATTGCGCAAAATTCCCCACTGCTGCCTCCCGTAGGAGTCTGGACCGTGTTTCAGTTCCAGTGTGTCCGTGCGCCCTCTCAGGCCGGATACCGATCATCGCCTTGGTGGGCCATTACCCCGCCAACTAGCTAATCGGCCGCGACCTCCTCCCCAAGCGCATTGCTGCTTTGACTCGTAAGTGTTATGCGGTATTAGCTGAGATTTCTCTCAGTTATTCCCCACTCGAGGGTAGATTAGTCACGTGTTACTCACCCGTGCGCCACTTTACTCAGGTATTGCTACCCTTTCTCGTGCGACTTGCATGTGTTAGGCACGCCGCCAGCGTTGATTCTGAGCCAGGATCAAACTCTCGTTTAATCTTGGTTTGCTTGCCGCACAACGACAGGGGTCGGTGCGGATCAAGCGCCCCCGGTGCTCGAAAACACCCAGAGGTTTATAACTAGTGAGAATGACTAAACCAAATTTCGTATCATCTCACGACTGGCACGTTCAACTATGTTGTCAAAGATCCACACTGCATCCACCTAAGCGGGCAGTTTTGGATCAAGGGCAGAATCGGCATAAGCCATATTCGTGTCCTCGAACTTGATGCGCTGTATTTCGTCTATATTGACTACCTACTGAGACTCTCTCGCTTATTTTATCGGCTCAATTTCAGCTCTTCGAGAAGCACTTCAGTAACGTAGGACGTTTTAGCGAACTTTCTGAGATTATCAATCTTCAGACCGTTTGTCAACTTTTATTTTCATATTTTTCGAACTTTCAAGCTACACGAAAAAGATGAGCAAGCTAACAAGCATTCACTCAGCACAAAATATCAAAACATCTTGACGCTCGAAAATGAGCGCGGAGCACTTAGCTCCTTGAAAATCTTAATTCAACTGCAGTGGCTTGGGTTTGGATTTACGGTTTGGCTTTAAGCTCAAAAACCGATATCAAACGCTTGGACTGCGCTCCGACTTACCTTGTTGCTCGCTCTTTATGCTACTAGAGCCAAGGCGCGAAGCAGTGTTTCTTTACTTCTCACCTAGAGTACTTTGCTTTTCGTGTCCGTGCAAGCTTTGATGCTTTTCACTTCGTTTCTCGCCGTATGCCTCTTTGCGACTTGCTTAGAGTATCAAGCTTTTTGTCTCCGTGCAAGCTTTACGCTTCTCACTTCGTTTCTTGCCGTATGCCTCTTTGCGACTTCCTGAGATTATCAATGACTGCCTCCTTCTGCAAGGACTCAGGCTGTGTATAACCTGTACTTCCTGTAGAAAAGTCGCTTTCGTCCAATGAAGACAGGGTAAATAAATGTTTGATTATTTACCCTTTTACTCTAGTTACGCTTCGATCT
Source organism: Granulicella sp. S190 (assembly GCF_009766095.1). GTDB lineage: Bacteria > Acidobacteriota > Terriglobia > Terriglobales > Acidobacteriaceae > Edaphobacter. Next base: position 185,421 of record NZ_LMUD01000007.1, on the reverse strand, counting down.
TGCTTATTCGATTGGGAAGAGTCCACAGCACGGGGCTAAAATTGTTTCATTATGGAAGCCAATGAAGTTTCAGAGTTTGCCAATCAGATGAAAGAGTCCGGGGAGTCAGGTGGAGAGTCACTGAAGAGCATCTCTCTCGGCATCTCGATACTGGCCGTCCTTGTTGCCATGGTCACTGTACTTGGGCACCGTACCCACACTGAGGCTGTTCTGATGCAGTCGCGCGCCGGCGATCAGTGGAATGAATACCAGGCAAAGAAGATTCGAAGGGACAACCTCTCAGTAACACTGGATCTGCTTGCGATGGAGCCTACTGTCAACGCAACTGCTACCGAAGCGAAGCGAAAAGAGTATGAAGCCCACATCGAAAAGTGGAAGGACGATCTCTCCGAAGAGCAGGAGAAAGCTCGAGAGTTCGAAGCTGAGGTGACACGGGCCGAGGCGAAGGCTTCCCACTACGATCTGGGAGAGGCTTTGTTGCAGATCGCAGTGGTGCTCTGCTCCATTACGCTGTTTACCCGGAAGCGCGCTTACTTTCTTCTTGGGCTCTCGCTGGGGGCTGCGGGAGTCGTGGTAGCGTGTTTGGGTTTCCTGGTTCGCTAGGCAATCCCATGCCTAAACATGATGGCTGTTGAGGAGCCTTGCGAGGAGGTATGCGACTGCTGCTGCGGCCCCTCCAATGATCACGGTCTGGAGAGCGCTACGAAGCCAGCCTGTGCCTACAAGCTTTCCTTTCATCGCTCCGAAGATCGCAAGTGCAAGAAGCGTGATAATCACTGAGAGCTTGAGAGCCGTTAGGTTGTCTGCTATGAGCATGTAGGGAAGCAATGGAATAAGCCCACCGGCAATGTAGGAGATCGCAATGGTAAGAGCGGAGCGGTGGGCGCGGTTAGGCGCGGGTTCTTCGAGGCCAAGCTCGAAACGCATCATGAAATCAACCCATGCGGTAGGGTTTTTTTTAAGTGCGCTGAGAACTGGCTCGGCGCTAATACGGTCCACCGAATACTGCTCGAAGATCTCGTAAATCTCTTCTTCTTCATCGCGAGTGCGTTCGATAACCTCGCGCTCTTCGCGACAGCGCTCGGAGATGTAGTGTTCGGCATCACCGCGAGCGGCGAGGTAGCCGCCGAGGCCCATGGCGATAGAGCCAGCGGCTATCTCTGCGAGGCCAGCAAGCACAACGATATGGGACGAGGCGACGGCACCGGAGAGGCCCGCGGCAAGGGCAAAAGGAACGGTTAGCCCGTCTGAGAGGCCGATGACTATGTCACGAACGGCAGCTGAGGACTCGAAATGGCCTTCGATGTGGGGGCCGTGGGTGTGGGGCGCGTGGGCTACCTCATGCATTTCGGTAGTGTAGTGTAGCTTTTCCTTCCGACAGAAAATACGACAGTTCGGGAGGACGTTCAACAGAGGTTTTTTGCGTGCCTTCGAGAGTCTTTCGCGTGGGGAAACCGTCTGTATGAGCACGTGATTCCTAGAAAAAGTAAGGCGGATAGAGGAGCATGAGACGGCACTGGATAGACCGGTGGGGACCAACACTAGCGCTGATGGCTTTGATGACACTGCCCTTGCGCGCTCAGCAAGGAGACGATGGGGAGGGAGCAGTATTTGCAGGAGGTCACGTGGTACGCGGAATCGTAACGACCTCGACTGCAGACCACCTTACGGTAAAGACAGAATCAGGCGAGGTGTACCAGGTCAACGTTTCAGCGAACACGCGGTTGAGCAGGGACAGACAACCAGTGAAGGTGGTGGACATTAAGGCTGGAGATGGCGTGGGCGCAATGGGGGTTCTTGATCCAGCGACCAAGACAATACATGCAGTATTTGTTGGCGTGATGGACGCCGAGCAGGTGAAGAAGGCCCGGGAAGGGATGGGTAAGGTTTACATCACCGGCAGGGTGACGGCAATCGATATGGATGCGCTGAAGCTAACCGTGCTCCGGCCTGATGGGGTGAGTCAAGTGATTAGCGTCGACGAGCAGACGTCATTCAAGCGCGGTGGCCGGAACATGGGCGTGCTTGCGAGTGGTGCAGCAGTGACTGAGATTGGGCCAGTCATCGGAAGAGCGGCCGGCGCTGGAGCCGGTTCGGGGGGTGGCTCGGGCGGGGAGAGCATAACACTCGCAGATATCAAGGTAGGAGATGCGATAGCAGGACGAGGTGCGTTGAAGAATGGGGCGTTCGTGCCTACAGAATTGGGCGTTTCGGATGCTGCATCGACAGGGCGTCGGAGGAGGAGAGAGTTGGACGGTGGCAGCGCCGTGACGTCTCCAGCAGGATCAGCAACTTCAGAAAAGCCTGCAGCGACACCTCAGCAGTAAGGATTTAGTTCTTGTTGGCAGTCGTCGTTTAGCTGCGATCTGTGGGTTGATGGAGTGAAGCGAGGTAAGGTGCAGGGATCGATTCGATGGATCGTTATGTGCGTTGCACTGGTGGGGAATGCCAGGGGACAGACTTCGCCTTCCGGGGCGACAGTGACACCTGCGCAGCCTGCGGCTGTGACCGAGGCTAGCGGCGGGACTATCACCGGGACGGTTAAAGCTGGTGCGGTTCCGCTGCCTGGAGTAGCTGTGACGGCGAGCAATACCCTGACAGGCAAGAAGTATGCCACCACGACTGATGTGAATGGCTCGTTTGCGATGACAATTCCGCGCAACGGACGATATGTAGTACGGGTTGAGCTGGCTGCGTTTGCGAGTGAGACGAAGGAGGTTTTAGTTAATGCCGCGGGCGAAAATGGCGGGAAGCCTGCGCAGGTTGCGGAGTTTGGGCTACAACTAGCTTCGCGGGTGCAACAGCAAGAGGAGCGGCAGGCGGCGAGTGCCGGCGTTGCACGCGGATTGCAGGCGCTGAACGTAACGGGTGACGCTTCTGGATCCGCTGATGCCACAACAAGTGGCGGGAGTTCGGGGGCGCAATTGCCCTCTCTCTCGGGACTGGCAGCAGGCGACGCAGCAGCAAACGATTCGGTGGCAGTAAATGGTGCTGTGGGGCAGACGAATGGGCTTGCGGGCTATAGCGAAGACGACATTCGAGAGCGGGTGCAGGATGCGATAGCGCAGGCACAGCGGCAGGGCGGAGCTGTGGGAGACATTGCTAATTCGGTAGCTGGGCTGTTGGGTGGATTGGCAGGAGGAGGATTTGGTGGACCGGGGGGAGGAGGTGCGGGTGGTGGCGGGAGAGGAGGACGAGGCGGAGGTGGTGGGGGCGGCTTTGGAGGCTTCCGAGGTTTCAACCCAACACAGCCACATGGTGCGGTGTTCTATCAGGGGGGCAATGGCGCGCTGGATGCGGCAAACTTCTCCCTGACAGGCGCACCGGTGGTAAGGCCCGCTTACAGCTCGAATCGCTTTGGGGTGAGCTTCACCGGGTCTCCCTTCATCCCAGGAGTGATGAAGGCAAGCACCAAGCAGTTCATCTTCCTCAACGTCACCGGGCAGCGGAATATTACGCCCTCGAACCTGTACGGTACGGTGCCCACTGTAGCGGAACGAACTGGCGACTTTTCCGGTCTGACGCAAACAGTAGGTGGAGTGACAACACCTGTGACACTGTATGACCCTACGACGGGACTGGCGTTTGCGAATAATCAGGTGCCAGTGGCGCCACAGGCTGCTGCTCTACTGAACTTCTATCCAGCACCAAACATCTCGGCTACTGGAAGACAAGGATACAACTATCAGACGATCACAACCGCAGGCAATAATGCTGCCACAGCGGCGCTGCGGTATGTGAGGAACTTTGGACAAAGCAGCGGTTTCGGCGGTGGACGCAGGCAGCAAAGCAGCGGACCCGCTACGCTGCGGCAGAATATTAATTTCAATGGGAGCTACTCTCACACGGCCATGGACAACAGGAATATCTTTCTGCCGCTGGGGGGGGCAAGCGAAACCGATGGATATGGCATAACGGCTGGGTACACGATCGGATACGGAAAGCTGACCAATAACGCCTCAATCAACTGGAATCGATCACACAGCATGTTGCGGAACTACTTTACGAATGGAAACGATCCGCTGGACGGCACAGGAATCGATATTCCGAAGCCACTGATCGGAGGAGATCCGGGAATCTACAACGGCCTGCCAAGCGTGAGCATCTCGAACTTCACCGGCCTCTCGCAATCCCTACCAAGCGATGCGGTGAATCAGACAATCTCATTCTCTGATTTTGTGAGCTATCGATACAAAAAACACAACATGCGATATGGATTCGATATTCGCCGAGTGCACGCGGATACAGTGGGTGGGACGAATGTGGTTGGATCGTTCACATTTACAGGGTATGCAACGCAGAATCCAGCAAACTCGTGTACGCCATCATCGACAGTGACCTGCCCGGTGCTCTCGCCAAGCGGTTATGGGTTCGCAGATTTTTTATTAGGACTGCCGCAGCAGTCAGCGATTCAGGCGGCAACACAGAAGACCTATCTGCGCGCAAACGTATTTGACTGGTATGGGCAGGACGATTGGCGGGTGCTGTCGAATCTGACCTTGAACTATGGCTTGCGGTATGAGTACTTTTCACCTTATGTCGAGAAGGATGACCGGCTGGTCAACTTGGATCACAACGCTGACTTCACCGTGGTGTCGCCGGTGTGTCCAATGGCCATTGCAGGTTCATGTGGAGCAGGAACGGCGCGATCGCTGGTGAATCCAGACAGAAATATGTACTCCCCGCGATTGGGATTTGCGTATCGTCCAAAGCTGAAGATGTTCAAAGAGACGGTGGTGCGCGGAGGGTACGGGATTAACTTCAACACAGGACAATATGCGACGCTGGCAAGAAATTTATCGGCGCAGGTGCCGTTTGCGTTGACGCAAACAAATGTGGTGGGGCAGACGGGATGCACGCCGGCAACGTTGACTCTGGCGAGTGGTTTTGGCTGCTCGACGACTCCAGTGCAGAACAACTATGCCGCAAATGTGAACTACAGACTGGGACACGTTCAGGTATGGAATGTTGACATTCAACGAACGTTTCCCCTGGGAATCGTTGCCAACATCGGGTACAACGGGGCGAAGGGCGGAGACCTTGATATTGTGCGCGCGCCAAACCGAACTGCTACCGGCATTCTGAATTCAGGGGCTCAGCCATTCAACTTTGAGGACTCGTTGGGGTATTCACGTTTTGAACAACTAAGCGTAAATGTACGGAAGAGGCTTCAAAAGGGCGTCTCGCTGCAAGCGACGTATCACTATGGACATTCGATCGATAATGCTTCCTCAATCGGTGGAACGACGGTGGTGCCGGCCCAGAACGATAAAGATCTAAATGCTGAGGAGGGCAACAGTTCGTTCGATGTGAGACATCAGGTTACGGGCAATTGGGTGCTGGAGCTTCCGTTCGGTCCAAATCGAGCTTTCTTTACTAAGGGAGGGTTCTGGTCGAAGGCGCTGGATGGCTTTTCGCTTTCGGGAGATTTTACCTTTGCAACCGGAACTTACTTTACGCCTCACTATGTTTCGACGGTAGCGGAGACAGCTACGGGTACGAATAACACTTTGCGGCCGGATCGCATATTTTCGCAGCCTATTTCGGGGCAAGGAAGTGTCTTGAACTGGTTCAATCCAGCAGCATTCGCGGCTCCAGTGAGTGGATTTGGAACCGCTTCGCGCGGATCAATCGAAGGGCCTGGAATTGTGGTCGCGGACGCTTCTCTCTCGCGAACAGTGGCGATGGGTGACTCGCGATCTTTTGAAGCGAGGGTGACCGCAACTAACGTCTTCAACACGGTGCAGTACTCAGGGATTGATACCACCTTGAACTCACAGACCTTTGGGCAGGTGACGTCGGCAGCTGCTATGCGGCGATTAACAGTTTTGGCACGGTATCGATTTTGAGAGGTTCGGCAATGGGCTTGCAACGAATGATAGCCGCGACGCTCTTGAGTACGATAGCTGCCTTGTCTCCGGCTGGGCATGCACAACAGGCAGACTCCTCCGGGACCTTCACGATGAAGGTGCAAACCGATATTGTTTTGACAAACGTTGTGGTCCGGGACAAGAAGACGGGCGAGGTTGTGAAGGGACTTAAGGCGAACGACTTTACTATCCTGGAGAACGGAAAGCCGCAGAAGATTGCCAGCTTTGACTATCAGAATGTCGATGAAGCTGCTGTGCTTCGTGAGAAGTCGACAGTGATCGGAAGGGCGACGATTGCAGATCTCGTAAACGGTGAGTTCGCCACCAATCCAGCCTCGCTGCGCGATCATCGGCTCATCGTAATGTTCTTCGATCTCAGTAGTATGCAACCGGAGGATATCGATCGAGCAGTGGAGTCCGCGCAGGACTACGTAAAGAAGAAGATGCAGCCTGCGGATCTGGTAGCACTGGTAAGTATGGCCACAGGGCTAAGCATGGATCAGGACTTTACCTCGGATAAGACAGCGCTGCTAAAGGGCTTGGGCAAGTACAACGGGACGGAGGGTACAGGGTTTGCGAATGGGAATGAGGGCGGAAACTCAGGCGGTACAGCGGACGACGCCTCAAGCTTTACCTCCGACGACAGTGAATACAACGCGCTAAATACCGATCGTGAGCTCTATGCAATCCGAACGATTGCTAAAAGTCTGGAGAGGGTCGATCAGCGGAAGAGCCTGCTGTACTTTAGCGGCGGATTGACCCGGCAGGGGATCGAAAATCAGGCCAGCATGCGCGCTGCGACAAACGAAGCGGTAAAGGCCAATATGGCGATCTACAGCGTGGACTCACGCGGGCTAGAGGCTCTGCCTCCCGTAGGCAATGCCTCAACGGGAAGTCTACGCGGGACAGCGGCTTACAGCGGCGGGGCAATGCAGAGCCAACTGGATGCTAACTTTGGCTCACAGGAGACCCTGGCAACTCTCTCGTCCGATACGGGAGGGAAAGCATTCTTTGACTCAAATGACTTTGCGCCCGCGTTTCAACAGGTGCAGCATGACACGGAAGCTTATTACATCGTTGGATTTCACTCGACGAATCTGGCGAGAGATGGGAGCTACCGTCACCTGACGGTGAAGCTGAATCGTAATGATGTAAAGATTGACTATCGTCCCGGCTACTACGCGCCTGCTGACTTCCAGCATCAGAAGACGGAAGACCGAGAACAGGCTTTGACGGAGCAGCTAAGGAGCGATCTTCCAGTAACTGATGTTGCGGTCTATCTTCAGGCGCTGTACTTCAGAATGGGTGATAACAAGTTCTTCGTTCCAGTATCTCTGATTGTGCCCGGATCACAGATTCACAGCGTAAAGAACGGCGATCGGGATAAAGCGAACATCGATGTGATTGGGCAGGTAAAGAATGCGGAGGGTCTTGTCGTAGGGAATGTACGCGATACGGTGAAACTGGCGCTGGATGCTGCGCAGCAAGTTCAGCGAAAGAATATCCAGTATTCGACTGGGTTTGTGCTGGCCCCGGGAAGGTACCATCTAAAGTTCGTGGTGCGTGAGAACCAAACTGGAGCGATGGGAAGTTTTGAGACGGACCTACAAGTGCCGGATCTCAAGAAAAGCCCGCTTAAGCTGAGCTCAATCGTTCTGTCGAGTCAACGGGTACCAAACGCGGCGAAGAAGAGTCAGAATCCGCTCGTACGGGATGGAGTGGAGTGGATTCCGAATGTTCCACACGTGTTTCGGCAGGACCAACACCTGTATTTTCTGTACGAGGTGTATGACCCGGCGAAGGAGAAGAGCGCTCCCGAACCGGCAAGTTCTCCCGGTTTGACACGTCGGGAGGGTGGGCCGGTCAGAGTCCTGACCAGCATAGAGTTTCTGAGTGGCGGCACTAAAGTTTATGAAACACCTTTAGTGGAAGCAAAGGCGATCAATATTCCTGAGCGTGGAGCGGTGGCATTTCAGTTTGATGTACCCTTGACCCAACTCAAACCGGGAACATATGTGTGCCAGATCAATGTGATCGATGATGCCGGAGGGAGCTTTAGCTTTCCGCGGATGGCGATGAAGATACAGCCAGAAATAGCTCCGGTAGTGACTCCTGCAGCCGCTTCTGGCCAGCTGCCGGGTGGTGGCCCTATGAAACCTTAGCAAAGTGGCTATTGACAGCAGTTAAACGTAGGATGATGATGATGGCGAATTCGTGAGGTCCTTTATATGCGACCGCATCTTCGCTTCTCTCTTATCCTTCCCATCGTAGGCCTGACGCTTGCCAACTCTCCCTTGACCTCGCAAACGCTCGAAACAGCGACTGCGCCCGATGCTGCCCGTGATTTGCGCCACCAAAGCGCAGATTGGCTCGCAATCGAACCGCATCTACCCGACCCTGCGACTGCTAGCCCGCAAAGACTTGAGCTTACGGGTGACGTGCTGCGCGCCCGACGTTTCCCGGAAGACGCGCTGGTCTATTACGGTTATGCTCTTCGTCGCGGCGGACCGCAACAAGATTTACTCATCCGAATGGGCGTGACTGAACTCGATCTCAGGCATATAGGCGTTGCAAAAGTTTATTTTCAGCAAGTTGTCCGGCTTCAGAAGAAAAATGCGCAAGGATGGAACAATCTTGGCGCAGCGGAATATGTAGACGGACGCTATGGAACTGCGATCGCTGACTATGGCAAGGCGATCAAACTGGACAAGAAGTCCGCTATCTATCACTCCAACCTGGGAACGGCATACTTCGAAGAAAAGAACTTCGAGAAGGCGCGACAGCAGTTCGACATCGCTTTAACGTTGGATCCGGAGATGATGGAACATCACGGATCGAGCGGCATTGCGGCTCACATGCTCTCTCCCTCGGATCATGCCCACTATTGCTTCGAGATCGCTCGACTTTACGCACATCGCGGTGATGAGGAAAATATGCTCCGCTACCTGACCCTCTCCAGTGAAGGGGGATTTGATGTAACAAGTGCAATGGGTTCAGATGAGGTACTCGCAAAATACCGCAAAGATCCACGCGTAATCAGCTTAGTACGGAACGCACGGGCGATGAGAAGTGGGAAGATCGTGATCGCCGATGTACAAGGCGGCGTGCCCTCAATGCCCCCAGAGGTCCACAACTAATCTAGTGATTTATAGGGGCAGTGACGACAATCTGAGTTGCAGCAATAACCGCGCTTGCGATGGTACGCGGCCGTGAAGACTAGATATGGACCCTCGTAATAGAAGTCTTCGGGAAGAAGCTCCTGGGTTTGTTCTTCTGGCTTGATCTTCGTGGGTGGAGTGGGATTTTGCATTGGCGGAACCATCCTAGAAGAGCCCAAGGTCTGCGGTGAGGGGAGCAGAGGGGAGCATTGAGGATGAAACTGTAGTGGATAGATCGACCGGTCCAGGTACATCTCTCTCTGCATGGAGATTGCCATTTCGATAAAGAATCTGCCTTCCGGGAACGCTGGGACTACGTTCACCAGCGACTACGATGCCAATGAGGTTCATGGGATCGGCAGCAGCAACACTGACGATCGAGTCCGACTCGTTATTGCGTGCGGCACGCAGGGATTGGACCGCCTCGGGAAGCGCGTATTGTTCGCCAGCGAAGCCGGAGATGAAACGCCCACCACGGATCTCACCCCGGGATTCGAGGCGGCGAAGGATGTTTAGAAGATCACGCCATCGGGGAGCGTTGGATTCGCGAAGAAGAATATCTCGGAAGAGGACGCCGTAGCGGTTGAGAAGTTGGCGAGCGAAACTCTCCAAAGCGGCTTCGGTGCGGTGAGCCTGTTCAATTGTTGATGGCGCGGCGTGGAGTTCTTCGCTCAGGAGAGACCAGCGACCTGCAGAGCTGCGGGCGGCGCGCTTGCCGGGAGCTTCAGTAACGGTGGATTTACGTCGGGGATCCATGCAGGCTCGAAGTTGGTCGAACCCATCCGCAGAAGCCAGACCAGCAGTAGCGAGTTCCCAAAGGGCATGCTGTATCTGCTGACGAGTAAGGTTCGCGATGCGCTGGATATCGTTAGCAAAGCAAGCGCCGCGCTGCTGGAGCAAAGTTCGCAGTTGAAGAGCCTCCGCGCTGAGGGCGATCGCTAATTTACACTCCTCAACACATTGCCGGGCAAGAGCATGAGGAAGCCATTCGGCGGTCTCACGAATGTAGAACGTAACTGGCGCAGCATTCGTTGGAATGACGCGGCGAGGAGAGGCTCCATCTCCCGCTGACCATGCTGGGTGGGGTGAGATGCGACCCCAGCCTACGGCTCCAGAGAGGCAGAGGGCATCGAGCCATCGCGGATCATAGTCAGCAACGCGTGAAGGGAGGAGAGAGCGCTCCCACTCGATTGCCGGTGCTTCGAAACCTTCAAGCTGGCGTAGAACTTCGAAGACGCCCTCTTCACCGGAGAGCTGGGTTTGGGGAGCGAGGTGCTGCCACCGGAGTAGCCAGCGCATATACACAGCAGGTGTAACAGACTCAATTTGTTTACGAAGTGTAGAGACGGTGAGGCGGTGAATACGTTGGAGAATGCGGCGCTCACACCATTCGATGCAATAGTCAGAGTTTCTTTCTCCCGATAAGCCTCTTGCGTCAGACTTCTCAAAGACACCGCGCACGAGGAGACCCTGCATCTCCATAGCAAGAAGAGCTTGAAAAATGAGAGCTGGATCAAGATTCAAAGTGCGGGCAAGGCTGTCCGCAGTTGTGGGCCCGGTTATTTGTAACCATCCCTGAACTAATTTTTGCAAAGATTCTTCTTTTGTAGTTAAGGTCGTGCCATCGGCTGCGAGCTCCCATAAGGCTTCTATTTGGGGAAGACGTTCGGTTGTAACCCAACATGAGAATCCGCCGCAGGCAATTGTCCGCGCTCTACCTGTTTGAATAAGTCGGTCGTAGAAGGGAGTCCAGTGGCGTGTCTCCAGAGTATCGAGGGCTGTTAGTGGGAAGGCTAGGAGAGAGTGCAGCAGATCATGGAGTTCGTGCTCGTCGCGCAGGTCGGGCCAGATCTCTTTACGGACTGCGGCGATCGCGGCAGGATCGAGTTTGCCGGGTTCGTCTGGAAGATTGCGACTCAGAGAGGTGGCGCGAGCACGACGCTCTTCGAGACCGGCCTCATCTAAATATGCGTAAGGATTTGCATTGAGAAGTTCGTGGGCGAACTGAGAAGGCGTGGGAGTATCGACAGCGAGGCAGCGAATGGTGCCGTCTTTTATTCCACGAAGTAGCGCCATGAGGCCTTCCAGATCCATCGCCTCGTGCAGGACATCCTGCATGACCTCATTGACGAGAGGATGATTAGGGATCTGAATGTCTCCAACTATGGTCTCAAAACAGGCAGCGGCTTGAGGAAAGACGCTGGCCATCAGATCTTCCGAACGAGTTCGCTGAATCTGAGGGGCGATGCGTTTTCCTTTGGAGAACCGAAGAAGCTGCAGACTACGACCAGCAGCCCAGCGCCAACGATTTTTGAAGATTGGAGAGGCAATGGAAGCTTGTTCCAGTAGCTCTCTTGCGGTGTCCTCGGTAAGGAATTGAAAAACATCGGCAAGGGGGAAGCTGTGTTGCTCGGCCAGAGAGATGTTGATGCCGTTGTCGGTAGCTGCGGCTTGTAGTTCGAAGTTGAAACCGCGACAGAAGCGTTTGCGCAGCGCGAGGCCCCATGCTTTATTGATACGACCACCAAAGGGCGCGTGAA
>NZ_LMUD01000007.1:86808-173622 GCF_009766095.1 Granulicella sp. S190 | reverse complement strand
CATTGTTGCATGAGCCATTCAGTTGCGGTAGCAACTTCCGGTTGGACTGGGGAGATGTACTCTGGACTGACGTTAGGAGTGAGTGAAGAGATCTGTTCGCGAAGTTCGCCGACTCCATCAGAAAGAACAGCAGTGCGTTGTGGGGCTTCTCCCTCCCAAAAAGGCAAGCTGGGAGGAGCACCGTGGGCATCTTCAACCAAGACACGGCCAACAGCTTCGACGCGCTGAATGCGCCAACTGGAGGTGCCCAGAAGGATAACGTCTCCTGGGCTGGAGTCAACGGCAAAGTGTTCATCGAGCGTCGCGATTTGCACGCCTTCGGGTTGAAGAATGACACTATAAAGAGCTGTGTCGGGAATGGCACCACCATTGGAGATGGCGATCATGCGAGCACCCCGACGCGGGTGGAGGTGATGGTGTACGCCGTCACGAAGAAGATAAGAGCCGTAGCGGCCACGTGTAGATTCAATACCTTCAGTGAGCAGGGTGATCAGATCGTCAAAGGTCTTGCGGGCGAGATCGCAGTAGGGATACGCTCGGCGGAGGACGTTGAAGAGGACATCCTCTTCCCAAGGTTCAGCCCCGCAGCACGCGACAATCTGCTGCATGAGAACATCCGCAGGCTGAGGAGGAATTTGTAACTGATCGAGTTCTCCGGCGCGCATTTTGCGGATTAGTGCAGCTTGTTCCAGGAGATCGTCACGGGTGGTAGCGAAGAAGCGGCCTTTGGGGATGGCTTCGCGCCAGTGACCGGCGCGTCCAACACGCTGCATCGCCACAGCGACTGCACGGGTGGTGCTGATCTGACAGACAAGATCGATGTCGCCAATGTCGATTCCCAGCTCAAGAGAGGCAGTGGCGATAAGGATTTTAATCTCGCCGTTCTTAAGGCGCTGCTCGGCATCCAGGCGCAGAGTTCTGGAAAGCGAACCATGATGCGCAGCAACGTGCTCCGCGCCGAGACGACTCGCGAGTTGGAAGGCTATCTTTTCGACGAGGCGGCGCGTGTTAACAAAGACGAGGGTCGAACGATGATTTTGTGCATGGACGGCAAGTCTGTCGAATATCTCCTCCCACATCCCATTGTTTGTCACAGAGCTTAGCTCATCGCTGGGAACTTCAATGGCGACATCGAGTTCCCGACGCTGACCCACTTTAACAATTGTCGCGGGTCCTCTGCCTTCGTGGATTCCGGTCAGAAAGCTGGCTACTAGTTCAATCGGGTTCTGAGTTGCGGAGAGGCCGATTCTTTGCGGCGCTTTAGAGAGGCCGGCAAGAAACTGGCCGGGACTGAGACTATTTTCGCCAGTAACAAGGGCATCTAGCCGTTCGAGAGAGAGCGCAAGATGAGCCCCGCGTTTGTCGTCGGCTAAAGCGTGGATTTCATCGACGATGATAGTGCGAACGCGACGGAGGTGTTCCCTGCTCTTGCCGGCGGTAAGGAGAATGTAAAGAGACTCCGGCGTGGTGACGAGAATGTTGGGCGGCTTGCGGAGCATGGCGGACCGCTCTTTTGGAAGCGTATCGCCAGTGCGGACACCTGTACGAATCTCGGGGCAGAGATATCCGCGCTGCATGGCTAGTTGCTGGATCTCCGCCAAGGGGCCGTCCAGGTTTTTCTGGATATCGTTCGAAAGCGCCTTGAGAGGGCTGACGTAAACGACCTGAGTGCAAGGAGCTAACTGCCCTGAGAGCGATTCGCGGAGGAGTTGATCGATGCAGACCAGAAAGGCTGCGAGCGTTTTACCCGACCCGGTAGGAGCTGAGATAAGAGTTGGGTCGCCAGCAACTATACTAGGCCAGCCGTGGATCTGCGGCTCGGTAGGGCTGCCGAACCTGGTCAGAAACCATTCGGCTGTTACAGGGTGTGCCCAGGCGAGAGACTGTGGGATTTCCAGCGACATTGGCCGATTGTAGCGCGGTTTTGTTCGTTGTTTCTTCGCCGCTTTGTTATCTACATGTTGCCAGTGCCTACATCGGACGCGGCCGCCGCTGCGTTGGATTCATCAAGATATTGTTCGATGACTTTTTCGAGGGTTCCTTGGACAGAAAGAATGTAGTCAATGGCATCTCGGCCCCCGCCAAAACCACCAGCATTGGGGGTGATGAAGTGGGCGACGGATTTGACTTGTTGACGCGCGTTGGCAGTAGCTATGGCAAGACCACACTGACGCATGACCGGGAGGTCAATAATGTCGTCGCCCACATAAGCAAGCTGATCGAGGGTATATCCCGTCTTCGAGAGGATCTCGTTTATGGCGTTCATCTTATGAGATTGACCTTGGTAGATGAACTCAAGTTTGAGGTCATTGGCTCGAATGGCTACCGTCTGAGATTGGCGCTTTGTGATGATGCCGATACGCAATCCGCCAAGGCGGCCAAGCGATATTCCAAGTCCATCGTGCGCGGCAAAACCTTTTGCCTCGACTCCGTGACCCTCTGAGTTAGGGATGACGAAGATTTGGCCGTCGGTTAGGACTCCGTCGACGTCAAAGATGAGAACTTTGATTTTTTTAGCGCGATCTTCAGCAGTCATACGTTGATGATAGCCCGGCGGGTCGCTCTAATGCGACTCACCCCGGGGGTAATGAGCAACTAAGGATCAATAACCTTCGCCTCAGACCCAGCCTCCCCTCAAGCGTTCCAGTGATCATCTTGGCTAGGCAAGACTGGCGTACTCGCCTAAGGTTTTTGCTCGCGAAGAGCCTTTTCAAGGTCGTGGATATTGTCGCGGTGCACCTGTTGGGCGGTTTGGAGGTGCCTTACCTCACCTTCAGTAGCGACAGAAGCGTCCTTCAAACAGATTTGAGTTTCAATGTGCTCAATCTCCGTCTGTTGAAGATCGATCTCTGATTCGAGGCGATCTTTTTCTGGATGAGACATGTAACCCCCTCCCCCCTTAGGGATTTGTACGGACGTAGGGACAATGTGTCACCGGCCGCCCCCGCTGCAGGGTGTGATGCATGTCTCCGAGTGGGTGATGGCTAGTTATTTCATGTTGTAGGGGAACTCGAAGACAAGGCCGGCTATGGGTAGAACAACGTTGACGAGATGCTCATGCTTGTCGCGTTCGAAGTAGACGCGACCCTGCGTGACTTCGTTCGGGGAGAGCGATACTGCCGTTAGCGGATGCTCTGTCGCTGCTTTTTCGGCTACTTTTTGCTGGTTGGCGACGGCTTGTGGGTCTGGTTCTGCGGGGGTGGCGGGGGGTGAAGGCGGGGTGGTGGCCTGAGAGGGGATGGGCTGCTGAGGGAGATCCTTCAGGTCGCCAGGGGAGATGTAGAGGAGGACCTTGGGCTTTGGGGTGACGACCTCGATACGGAAGTCCTCCGGGGTGAGGCTCTGGGACATGATGGTGTTGTTGGCGATGCTGACGTCTGCCCGGGTGTAGGCGCCCTCCTTGGAGACGGCGACCATGACGGTGAAGCGAGGGGTGTTGAGGACCTTGTAGTTGCGTCCGTAGAGGGTCTTGCTGAGGCAGTTGGCGTTCGGCTGGCAGGTAACGACGTTATCCGGAAGGATAGCCTTGGGGATGCTGGCGGAGAAGAGGAAGGTTGGGGAGGTAAGGATGAATAGGAGGGAGAACTGCTGAGTTCGAGTCATGGGAGTAACCTCCTGCTGAATCGCAGTGGAGGTAACTTAGCAGTTACCAATGAGGTACAGAATCACTCGATAGTTGCATGGAGCAGGAAGCCGGTAAGTGGTTTGTGGAGGCTAAAGTGCGAAGGGTTGCAAGGAACGCCAAAGCGACCTTTTGCAACCCTTCTACTCTTTTTCTGTTGGGCACGGCATGGCCTGGTGCTGATTGCTACTGCCGTACGAGATGTGTCGGGTTAGGCGGGCTGAATGTTTGCAGCCTGCTTGCCCTTAGGACCAGTGGTGATGTCAAACGTTACGCGCTGGCCTTCCTGGAGAGACTTAAAGCCGCTGGAGTTAATTGCAGAGTAGTGTGCGAAGAGATCCTCTCCACCGTCTTCCGGGGTGATGAAGCCAAAACCTTTTGCGTCGTTGAACCACTTAACTGTTCCGTTTGCCATGATGCGTCCTACTTTCATAAGGCGATATTTCGCCGTTAGGTATAAGCGTAGCAGGATGTGAGCGAATTTCAATCAATAAGGTTACATGTTTCTTCAGAAATCGGCCCTGGGGAGCTTTTCAGGGCCCGGAGGCGGCTTTTGTACCTTTTAAAGGGGGAGAGAGGTGGCTCGGCGGATTTAAGGTCATTTCTGTGGGGTACCCCCTCCCCTCCCCGCCTTTGGGGTATTTTGCAGGTAAGTGTAGTCAATGCAATGGCTTAGAGGTAGCATGCACCGCTAAACTATTGCATTCAAATCAGTTACGACTAAAATACTTATTTTGTTGAGGTTGGCTAAGTTTCCGAGCGAAAGTTTCTCTCTTCGGCTTTCAGAAGCTGAAGTTTGTGTGTAGGCGTAGCGTGGTCGCTACGTGGTCCCTCGTTGCATTTCATGGTGTGTTTCGTGGTGGGTTGGGTCGGGTGAATGACAAAGGGCTGCCGTTGGCCTTCACCGCTGGCAGCCTGTACTCAATCTCTTCCTTAATTGTAGCGAAGCGAACCTAACTGATACGCCAACTTTGCTGAAGATTTTTGTGGGGTTTTTTCGGGTTAGAGATTTGGCTGATCTCGTTTGGGCGATTTTGGGGTTCAGAGGCTAGGATAGGCATTGCCCTTTATGACGACTTCAAAATCCAGCTCTGTTCTTCTTCTGGCCAAGAGCGCTATTACCGGCGCGCTTGGCGGACTGTTGTTTGGCTTCGACACGGCGGTGATCGCCGGGATTACCCATGCACTGACGGACAAGTACCAACTATCTCCGGCGAATCTTGGCTTTACCGTCTCGATTGCGCTGTGGGGCACGGTGATTGGAGCGATGGGCAGCGGCGCACTGGGCCAGAAGATAGGCAGCCGCAAGGCTCTGCGCTGGATGGCGGTGTTGTATGTTGTCTCGGCGCTGGGGTGCGCGCTGGCTGGGAGCTGGACGAGTTTTCTTTTCTTCCGGTTTCTGGGCGGACTGGGGATCGGAGGCTCGTCGGTACTGGGGCCGGTTTACATTGCGGAGCTTGCGCCGGCGAAGTGGCGTGGGCGCATGGTGGGGCTGTTTCAGATCAACGTGGTGGTTGGAGTTCTGCTGGCCTATCTTTCGAACGCGATCGTGGCACACTTTGTGGCAGGGCCGATCCAGTGGCGAGTACAGATTGGCGTGGCGTTTGTGCCTGCAGTGCTGTTCCTGATTATGCTGCTGAGCGTGCCGCAGAGCTCGCGGTGGCTGATAACGCAGAACAGGATTGCAGAGGCTACGCTGACGCTGACGCGAATGGGATCGCCTGACTCCGAGGCGGAGGTGCGGGAGATTATCGAGTCGATCCGGCAGGAGAAGCTGGAGTCGGCGACGCGGTTGTTCTCTGCGCAGAATCGGCTGCCTATCTTTCTGGCGATCTCGATTGGGATCTTCAATCAGCTGACGGGCATCAACGCGATTCTCTATTACCTGAACGATATCTTTGCGAGTGCCGGGTTCAACCAGGTCTCGAGTAATTTGCAGGCGGTGGCGATTGGAGCGATGAACCTGGTGGCGACGCTGGCGGGAGTTTCGCTGATCGATAAGGTGGGGCGCAAGAAGCTGTTGCTGGTGGGAGCGGTGGGCTGCGGGGTGTGCCTGCTGGCGGCGGCGATGATCTTCAAGACGCAGTCGCACCAGCAGTATCTGTTGATGGTGTTGATTGCTTATATTGTCTTCTTCGCCTTTTCGCAGGGCGCGGTGATCTGGGTTTATATCAGCGAGGTGTTTCCTACGAGTGTTCGGTCGAAGGGGCAGAGCCTTGGATCGTCGGCGCACTGGATTACGAATGCTTTGATTGCGGGAGTATTTCCGATTCTGGCGCGTTACTCGAAGTCGATTCCCTTCTTCTTCTTTGCGGCGATGATGGTGGTGCAGTTTTTGGTGGTGCTGTTTGTTTATCCGGAGACGAAGGGGTTTACGCTGGAGTCGATGCAGAAGCATTTGCATGAGAAGGTGAAGGGTGCGGGTTGATTTTTTGGGGGGGGTCTTCTGCGGGATTACGGCAAAGGAATAGGCAATGGCAACCGCAGATCCCCTTCGGGGATGACAACAAAAGGACAAGCAACTACAACGACAATGGCAAGAATAAAGACGAATGCGGGGGTCTCTCCACTACGTCGCGCGATGAGGCTGCGCGACTTCGGTCGAGATGACGCTTCATGGGGGTTCAGTGGAGTTTTGATGCGGTTACGCTTCATTGGGAATCTGCAAGGGTTGTGACTTCTTGGGACTAAGGAGAGTTATCGATGCGGTTAGGGTTGTTTACTCCGATATTCAATGGGTTGACGCTGGACGCGTTGCTGGTGCAGCTGAAGAAGTATCCGCAGATTGAGGCTTTGGAGATTGGGACGGGCGGGTGGCCTGGAAATAGCCATCTGGATTTGGATGCGCTGCTGGCGAGTAAAGAGGCGGCGCGGGCCTATCGGTTGAAGCTGGAGGATGCGGGGCTTTCGATCAGCGCGCTGTCGTGCCATGGGAATCCGGTGCATCCGAAGAAAGAGATCGCTGAGCGCGATGATGAGGTGCTTCGGAAGACGGTGAAGCTGGCGGAGCAGATAAATGTTCCTGTGGTAGTTACGTTTTCTGGTTGCCCGGGTGGGTCGGCACAGGATGTGACGCCGAACTGGATCACGGCGGCGTGGCCTCCGGAGTTTTCAGATGCGCTGGCGTGGCAGTGGGAGGAGAGGTTGATTCCCTACTGGAAGGACGCGGCTCAGTTTGCGAAAGATGCTGGGGTGAAGGTGGCGCTGGAGGCTCATCCGGGATTTTGTGTTTACAACCCGGAGACTGTGCTGAAGCTGCGGGAGGCTGTGGGTAGTTCAGTCGGGATCAATCTGGACCCTAGCCATCTTTGGTGGCAGGGGATCGATATCCCGGCCGCGATTGCTGCGCTGGGTGAGGCGATCTTTCACTTTCATGCGAAGGACGTGGCGATCCATAGCGCAATGCGCGATGTGAACGGCGTGCTGGATACAAAGAGCTATCGCGAGATGGCGAAGAGGTCGTGGTTGTTTCGTTCGGTGGGATGGGGGCATGGCGAGTTGGAGTGGAAGCGGATTGCTTCTGCGCTGCGGCTGGTTGGGTATGACTATGTGATGAGCATTGAGCATGAGGATGCTCTTGCTTCGACGCATGAGGGGTTGTCTTCGGCGATTGGGATGCTTTCGCGAGTGCTGCTGAAAGAGGCTCCGGTTGAGGCTTGGTGGGCTTAGGGCCTTGTCCTGCCGGACGGGCCCACTTCGCGTGGGGCGGTCACTTCGTGACTTGCGTATCGCTTCGCGTGGCTGCTCCCGTTGGTCGCTTCGGGTTAGAGCGGTGATTCGATGGGGATCGCTCCGGCGCTCTCTGATGCTGTGACTGTTGCGCCTTCTTTGTCGGTGAACGTGATGAGGAAGAGTACGAGGACTGCCGCTGACGCGGCGGCTGCTACCAGCCAGATGGATTGCCACTCGTGTACGGGTGCCCCGGCTGTCGATGTGGTGGTGTAGCGCTCGACTACTGCGCCCGAGAGCCACGAGCCTACGAACATGCCCGCTCCATAGGTGATGAAGGTGATGAGGCCCTGGGCTGCGGCTCGGAGGGCGAGAGAGGCTTTGCGGTCGATGTAGATCTGGCCGGTGACGAAGAAGAAGTCGTAACAGATGCCGTGGAGAAGGATGCCGAGCCAGAACATCCAGACCTTGCTGTCGGCGTTGCCGTACGCGAAGAGGAGATAACGCAGAACCCATGCGGACATGCCCGCGACGAGCATGTATTTGACGCCGAGACGACGGAAGAACCACGGGATGAGAAGCATGCAGAAGAGCTCGGACATCTGGCCGCCGGTCATCTTGCCTGCGGCGTTGTGGACGCCTGACTCGTTGAGGAAGAGGTTGGTGAAGGCGTAATAGAACTGCAGCGGGATGCAGATGAGGAAGGAGGCTATGGCGAAGACGGCCATGGAGCGCTCGCGGAGGAGGGCGATGGCTTCGCGGGGGAAGATGCTGGAGAGGGTGAAGCGGCCTTCGCGGGCTAGGGGTGGAGTGTCGGGGAGGGTGAGGCAGTAGAAGGCCATGAGGATGGAGAGAACGGCGGCTAGTTGCAGGGGGCGTGCGGTGGCTTCGAGACGGAGGGTGCCGACTAGGAGGCCGGCGGCGATCCAACCGGCGGTGCCGAGGACGCGGATGGGGCCGAACTCCAGCTTGGGGTCGGACATCTGGCGGAAGGCGAGGGAGTTGGTGAGGGCGAGGGTAGGCATGAAGCAGAGGCAGTAGAGGAGGAGGAGCGGGTAGATTTTGTTGAAGGCGATTTGCTGCGAGGCGAGGAAGAGGAGGATGGCGCCGAGGAGATGAAGTGCTGCGAGGACACGCTGGGTGGCGAAGAGCTTGTCGGCGATGAGGCCGACGAAGAAGGGAGCGATCATGGCACCGACGGCGGTGGTGCCGGCGGCTAGGCCGATCTGCTGGCCGGTGAAGTGAAGCGAGGAGGCGAGCCAGGTGCCGACGGTGACGTACCAGGCTCCCCAGATGAAGTACTCGAGGAACATCATTGCGCCGAGTCGTACACGGATCTGCATGTTCACGTTAGTGGGCTTCCCTTCTCTTGCGTGGTGCTTGATCTCTGATTCTATGGCAGGGCGAAGGCTACGTAGGCTGCGCCTTGAGGACCCTTGGGGTTGCGGGCGTTGCTGGTGGCGATGACGACGTACTGGCGGCCGTCGACCGTGTAGGTGGCGGGGGTGGCGTTGCCGGCGTAGGGGAGGTCGCCCTGCCAGAGGAGGGCGCCGGTGCTGGTGTCGAAGGCGCGGAGGGTGTGGTCAAAGTTGGTGGCGGCGATGAAGACGATGCCGCTGGCGGTGACGATAGGACCACCGTAGTTTTCAGTGCCGGTGTCTTTGAGGCCTTTGGCGGCGAGTTCGGGATAGTTGCCGAGGGGGATCTTCCAGAGATATTTGCCGGTGTTGAGGTCGATGGCGTTGAGTGTTCCCCAAGGTGGCTGGACTGCGGGGTAGCCGTCGGGGTCGAGAAATTTGCGGTAGCCGGTGAAACGGTATTTTGCGGGGCCTCCGGGTGGGGCGAGGGCGGATTCGACTTCTTTTTTGGAGGAGTTGTTGGCGGTGACGGCGGCTTCGACTATGGGGGAGGCGCTGTCGCCGAGGAAGCGAAGGAGTGAGGCGGTGTCGGAGTCGGTGAGCTTGTGGAAGGCGGGCATGCGGCCTTTGCCGTTGTGGATGTTGGCGAGGATCTGCTGGTCGGTGAGGCGGAGGCGGACACCGAGGAGGCCAGGATAGTTGGAGGGTGCGCCGAGGAGATCGTCGCCGTGGCAGATGGCGCAGTTTTTGTCGTAGATCTTTGCGCCGGCGATCTCGTTGCGGTTAGCGGATTTTGGTGCGGAGGCTGCTGCTGGGCCGGTGTCACCGGTTTTCAAGTAGTCGAGGACAGCGGTGAGGCGGGCGGCTTCGACGTTGGGGAAAGAGGGCATGCGGCCCTTGCCGTTGTGAATGATCTCGGTGATCTGGGCGTCGGAGAGGCGCTTCTGCTCGTCGATGAGTGAGGGGAAGGCGGGTGGTGCGCCTTTGCGGTCGCCCCCGTGGCAGATGGAACACTGGCTCTGGTAGATGCTGGAGCCGAGGCTGCCGCCTTGCTTGTTTTCGGTGAGGCCGCCAGTCCAGACGATGTCGTTGACGTTGATGTAGATGACGCCTGTTTTTATATCTACGGCCGAGCCCCCCCACTCGGCGCCGCCGTCGAAGCCGGGGAAGACTACGGTTTGCTTGTCGACGGTGAAGGGGACGAAGAGGCCGTTGCTGATAAGGGATTTGAACTGCTCGGCTGCCCATGCGTGCGCTTCGGGGGTGCGGGTGGTGAGCATGTCCGCGGTGAGAAGCTGGCGTGCGTAGGGAGCGGGGAGCGACGGGATCGGCTGCGTGAGAGAGGCTTTTTCGCCAGGGGCGGTGGAGGCTGGGAAGGGCTTTTCTTCGATGGGGAAGAGCGGCTTGCCGGTGGTGCGATCGAAGAGGAAGAGGAAGCCCTGCTTGGTGGTCTGGGCTACGGCATCGACCTGTTTGCCGTGAGAGCGAACGGTGACCAGAGATGGGGGCGAGGGGAAGTCGCGGTCCCAAATGTCGTGATGGACGCCCTGAAAGTGCCAGAGACGCTGGCCGGTGTTGGCGTCGAGCGCGAGGAGGGTGTTGGCGTAGAGGTCGTCGCCGATGCGATCTGCGCCGTAGAAGTCGTTGACCGCGGAGCCTGTGGGGGCGTAGACGATGCCGCGTTTTTCATCGACCGCCATGCCTGCCCAGTTGTTGGCGGCGCCGGTGACCTTCCATGCGTCTTTGGGCCAAGTTTCGTAGCCGGGCTCGCCAGGACGAGGAACGGTGTGAAAGATCCAGCGAAGCTTGCCGGTGTGGACGTCGTAGGCGCGAATGTCGCCGCGGAGTGCGGGCTGGGTCTCCGGGGCGCGAAAGCCGACAATGATCGTGTCTTTGTAGACGAGACCAGGCGTGGTGAGAGCGGCGAAGGACTGAGTGATATTGGGCTCGCCAAGATCTTTGCGCAGGTCGATCTTGCCTTCGTCGCCGAAGCTTGGGATGGGCTTTCCGGTGGCGGGGTCGAGCGCGTAGAGATTACTGAGCAGGCCGGCAAAGAGAATGCTATGAGCTCCATCGGTCCAATAGCTGAGGCCGCGCGTGGGTTGGAGGCCGGGAGTGCCGGTGCTGAAGGTCCAGAGATTCTTTCCGGTGGCGGCGTCGAGCGCTATGACTTTTTGCGTCGGGGTGAAGCCGAAGAGGACGCGGCCTACGATGAGCGGGTTGGTCTGAAGGCCGCCGGGCTCTTTGGTGTCGAAGGTCCACGCTACCTTGAGGTTTTTGACGTTGGTGCGATCGATCTTGCGCAGGGTGGAGTAGTGATCGCCTGCGTTCTGCCCACCGTAGACGGGCCAGTCGGTTTGGGCAAACGTGCGTTGGCTACATAGTGCGGATGAGATAAGCGCGGCTGCGATGAAGAGTGTGATTGCTCTGCGTGTCTTCGTTAAGGATGTCGCCCGAGCGCTAGAAAGACAATGACAAATGCGGGGGTCTCTCCACTGCGTCGTGCGATGAGGCTGCACGGCTTCGGTCGAGATGACGATTTCCTTCAAATTGTCAGATGAGTTCTTCACGTTTATCAGGCCCATGGATTAGTCCGTATACTTGATGATCTGCATGAAGCCGTAGTCCATGTGGAGTTGCTGATGGCAGTGGAGGAGCGAGTCGCCGGGGTTGTCGGCGATGAAGTCTACCGCTACGGTTTGAAGAGGCATGATGTTGATGGTGTCTTTGATGAGCCCGCTGAGGTGCTGCTCTTCGATGCGTGTGACCTCGAAGCTGTGACGGTGGAGATGCATGGGGTGCTGGTCGCCGCTGGCGTTACGGAAGAGGAGGCGATAGCGTTTGCCGCGTTTGACCATGAGAGGTTTGACGTTGGGCCAGGCATCGCCGTTGATGGTCCAGGTGTCGAAGTTCGATCCGTTGAGCGCGCCTGCGTCGCGGAAGGTCAGGGTGAAGGTTTCTTCGGGCTCTGGCACGGCGTTCTTTGCAGCGAAGTTGGCGTAGTCCCACTCTGCGGGTTGCGGATCGCGCCACACGGGTTCGCCTGATTTGCCGGCGTACTCGACGACTACGCCTAAGCCGATGTCGCGACTTTCTTTCAGGGTCGATCCCAGGACCCAGACGCCGGGGGAGTTCATCTCTACGATGGCATCGACGCGTTCGGCGACTGCGAGCGAGAGCACCTCAACCGAGTAGGGTGTGGGGACGGGGTTGCCATCCATCGCGAGGATGCGGAAGGAGTGACCCGGCAGAGCAAGCACGACGTTCTCGGTTGCGCTGGCGTTGAGGAGGCGGAAGAGGACGCGCTCGCCCTGCTTGACGCGGATGGGTTCGCCTGCGCCGAGCATGTGTGCGTTGATGGTGGCGTGGGTGTAGCCGACGTCGGAGCCTGCGGTCTGCGGCATGTTCTGTGATTCAGCGCGCATGGTTTCGACCATGGGGACGAAGTGGGGACCCCAATGACGGATGGCGAGGTTGACTTCCTTGTCGTAGTGGCCGGGGTCGGGTGCGCCGTGGACGAGGAGGAAGCCGAACTGGCCGGTGTAGGCGGCGAGGGAGAGATCGCCCATGGCCATGGCGTGGGTGTGGTACCAGCGGGTGCCGGATGGGTTCGGCGTGAGGTGGTAGCGGAGGGTGGCGCCGGGTGCGATGAGGGGAGAACCTTCTTCCACGGCGCCGTCGTTGAGCGGGTCGGTGGTAAGGCCGTGCCAGTGGACGATGTCCGTGTTGCCGCTGGCGTTGGTGACGTCGATGGTGACCGGCTTGCCTTTTTTCAACCGCAGCAAAGGGCCGGGGATCTGGCTGTTGTAGGCTACGGTCTTGATCTGAACGCCGTGTCCGATGTCGAGGGTGCAGGGCTCGATGCGGAGACGATAGTCGGGGGCGTGAGGCGCGGGTGCCGGAGCGGCGATGCCCCAGGCTCTTTGCGTGGCGACGTTGGCCAGTGCTGCTCCTGTTGCTACTACGAAACTTCTCCGGTTCATCAGAGCTCGCTTGGTGCTGGGGATCGTTGCTGCGTGGGATTGTTCGTTCTTGTGGTGTCTAAGAGTAATATGCGTTGCGGGTGAGGGTTGTCCAGAGCTTTTGGAGTGCGGCTGCGGGTGCCAGGAATTTGATAGCGCGTGTGTGATTCGTGCGAATATAGGACCATCCAATTCCTACTACTTCGATCCAAAAGGATGCCCGCTTGAAATCGATCGCCGCATGTCTGATCTCTCTTGCTTTAACCCCTTCGCTGTTCGCGCAATCCAACCAGTTGCCTGCTGCCGATAAGACGCTTGCGCGCGATCTGTTTCAACAGCTGGTGGAGACGAATACGACCGACTCGGTGGGCAGCACGACCCTGGCTGCGGATGCTATGCGGAAGCGGTTGCTGGATGCGGGTTTTGCGGAGGCCGATGTGGTGGTGATGGGGCCGAATGACCGCAAGGGCAATATGGTGGCGCGGTATCGCGGACGTGCGGGCTCGACGCTGAAGCCGGTGCTGATCATTGGGCATATCGATGTAGTGGAGGCGAAGCGATCTGACTGGACGACCGATCCGTTTCAGTTCGTCGAGAAGGATGGGTACTTCTACGGGCGCGGGACGCAGGATATGAAGGACAGCGATGCGGCGGTGGTGGAGAGTTTTATTCGACTGCGGCGCGAGGGGTTTGTGCCGGACCGCGATATTATTCTGGCGCTGACGGCAGATGAAGAGGGTGGCAAGTCGAATGGGGTGGACTGGCTGCTGAAGAATCACCGTGAGTTGATCGATGGCGCGTTTGCGCTGAATCCTGATGCGGGCGGCCCGGAGCTGGAGAAGGGTAAAGCGATCATGATGGGGGTGGAGGCAACGGAGAAGCTGTACGCCGACTACCGCGTGACTGCGACGAATCCGGGGGGACATAGTTCCCTGCCGCGTCCTGACAACGCGATCTACCATGTGGCGGATGCTCTGGGACGCCTAGAGAAGACACCATTTCCTTTGGAGACGAATGAGGTGACGCGGGTCTATTTTGCGAGCGCCGCGAAGACGGAAAAGGGACAGCTGGCGGAGGATTTGAAGGCGGTGTCCGGGCCGGTGCCGGATGCTGCGGCGGCGCAGCGTTTGTCGAAGGACATGATCTACAACTCGCTGCTGCATACGACGTGCGTGGCGACGATGATGTCAGCAGGCCATGCGCCTAATGCGCTGCCGGGGAGTGCGGTTGCGAATGTGAACTGCAGGATCTTTCCGGGGCACTCGCAGGAAGAGATTCGGCAGGAGCTGATTCGGATCTTCGCGGACCCGACGCTGAAGGTGCAGTATGTTACCGACGGGGGCGACGTGTTTGAGAAGGGGTCGGATCGCAAGTCGATGGCTCCGCCGCCGTTGGAGCCTGCGGTGTTCAAGCCGCTAGAAGCAATGGTCGAGAAGATGTGGCCGGGTATTGCGGTGGTTGCGGAGATGGAGACCGGGGCGTCGGACAGCATCTACACGATGAACGCGGGGATTCCGAGTTATGGGTTTTCGGGGATGGGGGTGGACCGCGATGATGACCGTGCCCATGGCCGCGATGAGAGGATTCGCGTGGTGGACTTCTACAACGGCGTCGAGTTTGAGTATCTGTACCTGAAGGCTTTGACTTCGCAGTAGGGTGGCTATTTTTTTCTAGGGCGTCCGGAGAGACCTGCGTGCTTGAGGAGCCATGCCTCCTGCTGTCGATTGACGGGGGTGGAGAGGACCATGCTGGTGGTGGGCATGCCGTAGGGGAGCAGGCGTTCGATGAGGGGTTCGAGCTGATCGATGGAAGAGAGCCGGACTTTGATGAGGAAGGCTTCTCCGCCGGTGATGTGATGACACTCCAGCACGGCGTCGATGGTGGGGAGAAACTTCAGGAACGGACGGTAGTGGGTGTTGTCGCAGGTGAGGCGGATGAAGGCGATGACCGAGTAGCCGAAGGCTTTTTCGTCGAGCAGGGCTCGATAGCCGAGGATGACTTTGCTGCTCTCGAGCTGATGGATTCTTTCGGCGATAGCGGAGGGAGAGAGGCCTACCTTGCGGCCTAGTTCGGCGTAGGAGACCCTGGCATCTTCGGCGAGCATACGAAGGATGTTGTAGTCGATGGGATCGAGATCTTGAGCCATGGGGTCCGTCCTTCTTTTTCCTTCTACTCGGTTATTTGAACCGGCGAAAGAGATGGATCATGCGAGATTTTGACTTACTTTCGTGGATTCGTGTTTTACCGGACGTTTATTCCGATGTTTCTACTGATAATGATATCTGTTTTCCGTGACTTGGCATGGTGCGTCCGAGTGATCTTCACTATGCTGCTCGATATGGTTGAACTAAATGGAAGATCGTTGACGATTGACGAAGTGGTACGGGTTGCGCGCGGAGGCGAGGCTGCTTCAATCGCGGATGGCGCTTTGACAGGCATGAAGGCTTCACGGAGCAAAGTTGATGAAGCTCTTCGCGGAGAGACTGCTGTCTATGCGCTGAACACAGGGGTTGGGCTGCTGGCGAATGTTCGGCTTGAGGCGGACGGGATTGAACAGATGCAGTTGAATCTGGTGCGGTCGCACTGCTGCGGCGTGGGTGAGCCACTTCCGGTGGAGGTAGTACGCGCGATGATGTTGATCCGGGCGAATATTCTGGCGATGGGGTTGTCGGGGATTCGGCCGGTGGTTGCGGAGCGGCTGTGCAACCTGTTGAACCATGGCGTGACGCCGGTGGTGCCGATGCGCGGCAGCGTTGGGGCGAGTGGAGACCTGGCCCCCCTGGCGCATATGGCGTTGGCGTTGATCGGGGAGGGCGAGGTTTTTTTTGCCGGAGAGCGAAGGGCGACGGCAGAGTGCCTGCGGCAGGTTGGGCTGGAGCCGTTGACGCTGCAGGCGAAGGAGGGGATCTCGCTGCTGAACGGGACACAGGCGATGCTTGCGATCGGATGTTTACAGCTACATGATCTGGATGAGCTGTTTCAATCGGCGCAGATTGCGGCAGCGCTGACGCTGCAGGCGCTGCGCGGGACGGCGGCGGCTTATGATGAGCGGCTGCACGCGGCGCGACCGCATCCGGGGCAGGTGCACAGTGCTGCTTCGCTACGCGATCTGCTGGCGGGGTCGACGCGGCATCGATCGAGCACCAGCGTTCAGGATGCCTATTGTCTGCGCTGTGTTCCGCAGGTACATGGCGCGGTGTGGGACTCGCTTCGTCAGGCAGAACGGGTGTTCGCGATTGAGCTGAACAGTGCGACAGACAATCCTCTGTTGTTCGAAGATGACTTTATCTCTGGCGGCAACTTTCATGGAGCGCCGCTGGCGTTGATACTGGATCAACTTGCGATGGCTCTCTGCCAACTGGCGGGGATCTCGGAGCGGCGAACGGAGCGGCTGATGAATCCCAGCTTGAATGAAGGGCTGCCTGCGTTTCTGGCTACGAATCCCGGGATCGAGTCGGGTCTGATGATGGCACAGGTGAGTTCTGCCGCGCTGGTCGCAGAGATGCGGGTGCTGGCTACGCCGGCTTCGGCTTGCTCGATTCCAACGAGCGGTAACCAGGAGGATTTTGTGAGCATGGGGATGACCGCTGCGCTGAAGCTGATGCAGTCTGTGGCGCACTGCAGGATGGTGCTGGCGATTGAGTGGCTGACGGCTACGCGGGGGCTGGACCTTCGCGGGGATAAGAACGTTTCGCCGTTGCTCGATTCGGCGCGGGGTGCTTTTCGCGTGGATTGCCCGGCGTGGGAGGGCGATATGGTTCTCTCTGGAATCATGGCCGCGGCGGATGGGTTTCTTGCGAAGGTTCGCTGGGCCTCGACTTTAAATGAGCAGGAGGCGGTTCACGCATGAGCTCCTATACCCCGATTCGTGCTCCCCGCGGAAACACCCGTACAGCACCTGGTTGGATTCAAGAGGCTGCGAAGCGGATGCTGATGAACAATCTCGATCCGGAGGTCGCGGAGAAGCCGGAGGAGTTGATCGTCTATGGCGGACGCGGGAAGGCAGCACGAAACTGGGAGGCTTACCATACGCTGGTGCGCACGCTGGATCGTCTGCAGAACCACGAGACGATGCTGGTGCAGTCGGGCAAGGCGGTTGCGGTGCTGGAGACGCATCCGCTGGCTCCGCGCGTGCTGATTGCGAACTCGAACCTGGTGCCGCACTGGGCGAACTGGAACGAATTTGATCGGCTGGACCGTGCGGGGCTGATGATGTACGGGCAGATGACGGCGGGCTCGTGGATCTATATCGGTACGCAAGGAATTCTGCAGGGAACGTACGAGACGTTTCTGGGAGCGGCGCAGAAGTACTTCAACGGGTCGCTGAAGGGGACGATTACGCTTACGGCCGGGCTGGGCGGGATGGGTGGAGCGCAGCCGCTGGCGGTGAAGCTGGCGGGCGGTGTGAGTATCTGCATTGAGGTGGACGAGAGCCGGATTCAGCGCCGGATTGCGACCCGGTACCTGGATGAGGTCGCGAGTTCGCTGGAGGATGCGATTGCGCGGGCGACGGCAGCCAAGAAGGAGGGCCGTGCCGTTTCGATTGGGCTGCTGGGGAATGCTGCCAAAATTCTGCCTAAGATTGTGCGGTCTGGTTTTGTTCCTGATGTGGTTACAGATCAGACGAGTGCGCATGATCCGCTCTACGGATATTGGCCGATTGCCAAAGAGGACGAAGACCTGACGGCGCAGCGTAGCCGCGAACCGGAGCGTTACCTGGAGCGGGTGCGCGGCGATATCGCACAGCACGTGCAGGCTATTCTTGAGCTCCAGCGGCGGGGTTCGATCTGCTTCGACTACGGGAACAATCTGCGGGCGCAGGCGAAGATTGCAGGAGTGAATGACGCCTTCGACTATCCGGGATTTGTTCCTGCGTTTATTCGCGATTCGTTCTGCGAGGGGCGTGGGCCGTTTCGGTGGGTTGCGCTTTCGGGCGATCCTGCCGATATTGCGGCTACGGATGCGGCTTTGCTGAAGCTCTTTCCTGACGATGCGCGGTTGAACCAGTGGTTGCCGTGGGCGGGACAGCATGTTGCGTTTCAGGGGCTGCCGGCGAGGATCTGCTGGCTGGGATATAAGGAGCGCGATAAGGCGGGGCTGCTGTTCAACCAGATGGTGCGGGATGGACGGCTGAAGGCACCGATTGTGATTGGCCGCGATCATCTGGATGCGGGGTCGGTGGCGAGCCCGTACCGCGAGACTGAGGCGATGCTGGATGGTTCGGATGCGGTCTCGGATTGGGCTCTGCTCAACTTTGCGACGGGGATTGCGAGCGGGGCGGGATGGATGAGCTTTCATCATGGAGGCGGCGTGGGCATGGGCTACAGCCAGCACGCGGGATTGGTCGCGGTGGCGGATGGCAGCGACGAGGCGGATCAACGGCTACGGCTTTGTCTGACGAATGATCCGGCGATGGGCGTGATTCGGCATGCGGATGCGGGGTATGAGAAGGCACATCGAATTGCTGCGGAGCGTGGGCTCGATATGCCGAGTGGCGTGACGAGATGAGTGAGTTACTGCTGACCGGAATCTCCGAGATTGCGACTCCGTTTGGAGAGGGTGCGAAGCGCGGAGCTGCGATGGGAGAGCTGCGAGTGGTGCAGCGGGCGGCGATTGCGATCGATGCGGGCGTTATCTCGTGGATGGGGCCGGAGCGGGATTGGAGCGGGCGCGCTGAGACGGTGATAGATGTTGGTGGGCGTGCGGTAGTTCCTGGGTTGATTGATCCTCATACTCATGCGGTGTGGGCGGGAGATCGGCTGGCGGACTTTGAGGCTCGCAGTGCGGGCGCGACCTATGAGGAGATCCTTGCTGCGGGTGGTGGAATATGGCACACGATTCGCGAGACCGCGGATAAGAGCTGCGAAGAGATGGCGGCGCTTGCGTTGCCGCGAGTGCAGGCGCTGCAACGCTCGGGGGCTACGACGATCGAGGTGAAGTCCGGCTATGGATACACGCTAGAGGCCGAGCTGAAGATGCTGGAGGCGATCCAGTTGCTGCAGGAAAGGATTGAGAGTCGCTTGGTGCCGACGCTGCTGGTCCACATCTGCCCGGAGGAGCGCGGCGAACAGAAGAGATATCGCAAGATGGTTTGCGGGGAGTTGATTCCCGAGGTGGCGCGGCGCGGACTTGCGGCCGCAGTGGATATCTTTGTTGAACGGCATGCGTGGAGTGCGGTGGATGCGAGGGTCATA
This sequence comes from Granulicella sp. S190, assembly GCF_009766095.1. Classification (GTDB taxonomy): domain Bacteria; phylum Acidobacteriota; class Terriglobia; order Terriglobales; family Acidobacteriaceae; genus Edaphobacter. The sequence goes on along the minus strand of NZ_LMUD01000007.1, from coordinate 154,817 downwards.
CTGGCGTGCGCGAAGGCTGCCGGGTTGAGCATCAAGATGCATACGGAGCAGTTTCAACGGGTGGGTGGGCTTGAGGTCGGTGTGGAGATGGGTGCTTTGAGTGTCGATCACCTTGAAGTCTGCTCGGCGGAACAGTGTGCGGTGGTGGCGAGGTCGCAGACGATTGCGACGATTCTGCCGGGCGTGAGTCTGCACCTGGGCCTGCCTGCTGCGCCGGGGCGTGCGCTGATCGATGCTGGGGCAGCGGTGGCTATCGGCACTGATTTGAATCCGGGATCGAGCCCGCTGTTTTCGACGGCGGCTGCGATGGGACTGGCGATGCGGTTGAACGGGCTGACCGCGGCTGAGGCTTTGACTGCGTGCACGGCGAATGCCTCGGCGGCGCTGGGGTTGGACGATGTGGGACGGCTGGAGGTTGGAATGCTCGCTGATCTGCTCGTGCTCGAGAGTGCTGACTGGCGGGAGCTGCCTTATACGTTGGGGCAGAGTGTGGTGCGTGAGGTCTGTGTCGCCGGACGAAGGCAGGTTGCATGAGCGTCTCTTATCAGCCGGATCTTGTTTATGTCGATGGGAGTTTTCGAAGCGGGCATGAAGTTGTTGTAGCTCAGGATGGGACGATTCTACGGGTTGGGCCGATTGCGGCGACAGAGGGCGGGGTTGGCTCGACGATTCGGCGGATGCCTGGACGGGCTCTGCTGCCTGGGATGATCGATATTCATTCGCACTCGTTTCAACGGGCACTGCGAGGGAAGGCAGAGTCGAGGCGCAGGAGCGGGCCTGACTTCTGGTCGTGGCGGAACATCATGTATCGCTGCGCGCTCGCGCTGACGCCGGAGGAGATCTACGACGTGGCGCGGATGGCATTTCTGGAGATGACGCTTGCGGGGATTACGACGGTGGGTGAGTTTCACTATCTTCATCGCACGCCGGAGGGTGAGGCGTATGCGGATCCGAATCTGCTGGCGAAGCAGGTGATTCGAGCGGCGCAGAGTGTGGGGATACGGATCGTTTTACTGCGCTGCGCTTATGTGCGCTCGGGCTTCGGGCTGCCGCCGGATGTGGGACAGGTGAGGTTTCTGGAGACGGATGCTGAGAGATTTGTGCGTGATTCTGAGATGCTGAAGCGGGAGATCGCAGCGATGTCTGCGGCGGTGAGCTTCGGGATTGCGCCGCATAGTGTGCGGGCGGTGCCGCGTGATTTCCTACGCGTGATTTCGAGTTGGGCGCAGACGCACTCGCTGTCGTTGCACATGCATGTTGCGGAGCAGCCTGCGGAGATTGAAGCCTGCGTGGCGGAGTATGGCGTTACGCCGTTTGAATTTCTGGACGAGCTAGGTCTGTTGACGCAGGACTTTACCGCAATTCATGCGATCCATCTGCAGATGGGTGAGATCGAGCGGATGGGGCGCGGAGGGATTACGGTGGGGGCTTGTCCGACGACGGAGCGCAATCTTGGGGATGGCATTCTTGATGCGGATAAGCTGATTGATGCGGGAGTTTCGATCGCGTTTGGGACCGATAGCCATACGCAGACGGATGCGCTGGAGAATGCGCGGGAGCTTGAGTCGAATCTGCGGTTGCGGCATTTGCAACGTGCGGTGCTTGATGGGAGGCAGGGGGAGCCTTTGCCGGTTTTGTTGTTTGATTTTGCTACGCGGGCTGGGGCGCGGTCGTTGCATGTGGAGGCGGGATCGCTGGAGAGTGGGAAGGCGGGGGACTTCTTTACGGTGGAGCTTTCGGAGGCTTCGATTGCGGGGAGTTTGCCGGGTGAGCTGCTGACGAATGTTGTGTTCAGTATGTCTCCGCGGGCTATCTGCGATGTGGTGATTGATGGCAAGGTCGTGGTCGAAGAGAGGCGGCATGCGTTGCAGGGGGAGATCATCGAAGCTTTTCGGCGGGTGCAGGTGCGGCTGGGGAGCGAGCTCTGATGCTGGCCCGGATGCTGCTTGAGGAGCTGGTAGCGATTCCGAGTGTTTCGTCGATGAGCAACCGGCCGGTGGTGGAGTGGATTTTGCGGGTGCTTGAACCGCTGGGGTGGCACCATCGGCTGTTTCGCTATGAAGATGCTGCGGGCGTGGAGAAGGTGAATCTGGTGGTGTCGCCGATGCCGCTGGGGGATGGTTCGATTAGTGCGGAGCTTGCTATCGTCTGCCATACCGATACGGTTCCCTTCGGCGCGGAGTGGGTGGAGGCAACGGAGCTTCGAGAGAGAGACGGGATGCTGCATGGCTGCGGGGCCTGCGATGTGAAGGGCTTCCTTGTCTGCATGCTGGCTGCAGTTTCTTCGATGAAGGCAGATGGACTGAAGAAGCGGCTGTGCCTGGTGTTTACCGCCGATGAGGAGGTGGGCTGCCGTGGGGCGCGATATCTCCTGGAGCACGATGTGATTCGTGCGCGGTATGCGATTGTGGGGGAGCCTACTTCGCTGATTCCTGCTCGTGCGGGTAAAGGGTACTGCCTGGCTTCGGTGAAGGTGACGGGGCGAGCGGCACATAGTGCTTTTCCAGAGGCTGGACGGTCTGCCATCTTTGCGGCTGGGCGTTTGCTGCGTGAGATCGAGAGCCTGGCGCAGGAGTTAATGCAGGATCGGAACGATGCGTTTGATCCAGCGTGGACCACGTTGAACGTTGGCGAGATTCGTGGTGGGACGGCCAAGAATGTTGTTCCTGCGGAGTGCTCGTTTCTGCTGGAGTGGAGACCGATTCCTACGCAATGGCCGGAGGTTGTTCTTGAGCGTCTGCAGATGATTCTTGATCGCTTCAATGCGGAGCAGGGCGCGGATGGGATTACGAGCCAGGTCGAGGTGCTGCGGATGGAGTCGGGATTTGAGACTTCGAGCGAAAGCGCGGTAATTCGGTCGGTGCTACGTGCGGCTGATTCACAGGTGCAGACGATCGCGTTTGGTACGGAGGCACCATGGCTCGCCCGGATGGGTGCCGAGGCGGTGGTGATGGGGCCGGGATCGATGCTGACTGCGCATAGCCCGAGGGAGTGCGTCCCGATTGCAGAGCTTGAGGAGTGCGTGACCATTCTGCGCAAGGCTATCGTGGATCTTTGCGGTTAGCGGTTTAGAGGCTCTGGTTGCTAGCGGAGTGTTCCGAATAGCTTGGGATTTGTGGTCGCTACGTTGGCTATGAGTTCACCGAAGAGCGAGTTTGCCCAGGCAAACCAGCTTCTGGTGAAGGTTGCGGCGTTGTTGCGATTGAAGCTCTCGTGCATGAAGCCAGATCCGGCGCTGGCATGCTTCAACATGGTGAGGGAGTGAGTAATCTCCTGATCAGACTGACTGGTGAGGGCGTAGATCGTGATGGCCATAGGCCAGATCATGTCTTTGCCTTCGTGAGGACCGCCGATGCCTTCGCCTGCAGAGCCTTGAAAAAACCATGGATTGCGCTCGCTCCAGACGAAGCTACGGGTGCGCGCGTAGAGCGCTGCGTCAGGCGAGCTGTGAATATAGGGCAGAGCGAGGAGGCTTGGGACGTTGGCGTCGTCCATGAGAATCTGGCTGCCGTAGCCGTCCACCTCATAAGCCCAGATGGTTCCCTGCGCGGTCTGCGCGAGGGCGTGCTGTTGGAGTGCTGTTTTTACCTCTACGGCTAACGCGGCTGCTTCGTTCGCCAGGGCGGAGTCGTGCAGAACCTCGTTGGCCATCTGCGCGAGATAACCGAGCACAGTGACCGCGAAGAGATTTGAGGGGACGAGGAATGGGAGGATGCAGGCGTCATCGGATGGGCGAAAGCCGGATGCGATAAGACCCACTGGGCGCACTGGCGCGCCGTATCCGTCGGCGGGAAGGGTTTCGGTCGCAATTTTGGAGGTTCGCTGGAAGTGATAGGGGCCGAGGCCGTGTTTGCGCTGCTGCGTGCGCATGGTTTCGACGATGAGCTTCATGGCGGCGTGCCAGGTCTCGTCGAAGGTAGAGGCGTCGCCTGTGGAGCGCCAGTAGCCGTAGGAGAGACGGATGGGATAGCAGAGAGAGTCGAGTTCCCACTTGCGTTCTCCGACGCCGCGTTTCATGTCGGTCGAGTCGGTTCTACTCCACTCGAGAGACGGCGCGTCGAGATTAGCCATGAATGCGTTGGCGTAGGGGTCGATGAGGATGCATCTTGCCTGCCTGCGGATGACACCCTCGAGCATTCGGCGGAGTTGTGTATCTTTTGCCGCGAGAGAGAGGTACGGCCACACTTGAGCTGACGAATCGCGCAACCACATAGCCGGAATATCTCCGGTGATGACGGCGGTGTCCGGCTTGCCTGCAAAGGTGCCGAACTCGATGGTCGTGTCAAGCGTGTTGGGGTAGCAGTTTTCAAAGAGCCAGGCCAGCTCGGGGTCGGTGATGACGCGGCTCACGTCTGAGAGGTAGGTCTCGACGGCGGCGCTGTGAAACTTCCGATCCTGCGAGGCGGAACGCCTGGAGGGGAATGACACAGGCGTGCCCGCCAGAAGAGTTGACGGTCGCAGTGTGGTGACGGCTGCGGCTGCGGTAGCGACTCGCAGCATCTCACGACGTGTGATGGTTGTGTTTGTCATTCCTGTCCACGAAAGCTTCTTTTTGAGTCTGTTGAAAGTTAAGAGGGTCGAAGATTTTCGGAAGGCGGTATCTCACAGTGCTGATTTTTTAGTTCTAATACAATCAGTATTGTGATCGAACGCTCCCTCTATTCGGTCTAGTCTACGTCAATCACTACGAGGTTGCCGCATGCGGCTGCCTTCCAGCTTCGATGATTTATAAATTCGACTTTGATGGAGCAACATGATTTCCAGAAGAACGTTCCTTGGCGGTGTCTCGGCGGTTTGTGCGGTGGGTGCAACGGAGAATAGTGCATTCGGTAAGGTCGTCCACGGTTCTGCAAAGGGTGATGCAACGTTCGACGCTGCTGCGCTGGTCGATATCAAGATTGGCACTGGGGGACATGGGCACACTTTTCCTGGAGCGACGGTGCCGTTTGGTGCGGTACAACTTAGTCCGGACACATTCAACGATCAGTGGGACTGGTGCTCCGGCTATCACATCTCAGATACGTCGATCATGGGCTTCAGCCATACACACCTGAGCGGAACTGGGTGTGGAGATCTGCTGGACTTTCTGGTGATGCCTGGGACGGGCGAGTCAAAGATTGTGCCGGGTCCGCGGAGTAATCCCGATGCTGGTTATCGTTCACGCTTTGACCACGCAGACGAGCATGCTGAGCCGGGCTACTACTCCGTATTGCTGAAGGACTATGACATTCACGCGGAGCTGACGGCCACGGAGCGCGCCGGTCTGCATCGCTACAGCTTTCCTACGGGCAAGGATGCTGCGAAGTCTGGCCACATCATCGTCGACCTGGATCACAGTTATGCCACGAACGGTCAGTCCTCCGTGGTGACGGCTTCGCTTGGCCGGCCGGCGCCGGATATGCTCGCAGGAGGACACACTACCAAGGCTTGGGGCGATGGGCGGCAGATCTTCTTCACGATGCAGTTTTCGCAGCAGCCGATGCGAGTCGTCTTCTACCAGGAGGGCGCGGAGGTTCCAGCGGGGACGCAGCCGATTACGGGCAAGTCTCTGAAGTGCGTCCTGTTCTTCGATACGGCCAAGAGCCCGGTGATTCTGGTGAAGACCGGCATCTCCGGCGTGAGCGCAGAGTCTGCGGCGAATAATTTGAAGGCTGAGATTCCAGCATGGGAGTTTGAGAAAGTTCGCCGCAGTGCGCGCGAGAAGTGGAATCAGCAGCTCACACGAATCAGCATCAAGACAGAGAACGAGACGCATCGGAAGATTTTTTATGCGGCGCTGTATCACGCTTGTGTGGGACCGTCGCTGTTCGACGATGTGGACGGACGCTACCGCGGGATGGATAAGCAGATCCATCAACTGCAGGGCGGACAGCGGAACTACACTGCGTTTTCGCTGTGGGATACGTATCGGGCGGCCCATCCACTGTACACGCTGATGACGGCGGATCGAGTGCCTGACTTTGCGAATGCGCTGATTCGCATGGCGGAGGAGAGTCCGGCGGGAATGCCTGTGTGGCCGCTGCAGGGCTGCGAGACGGGAACGATGACGGGCTATCACTCCGCTGCCGTGATTGCAGAGGCTTGTAATAAAGGCATTGCAGGTGTGGACTACGAGCGCGCTTACAAGGTGATGATGAAACGCGCGATGGTGGATGACTATCGCGGGCTGGGTTATTACCGTACGACGGGATACATTCCCTGCGATCTCGAAGAGGAGTCGGTGAGCAAGACCTTTGAGTATTGCTACGACGATTGGTCGATCGCGCATGTTGCGAAGAAGCTTGGCCATGCAGAGGATGCGACGATGCTGGTGGAGCGGTCGCGCAACTATCGCAACTACTATGACAAGTCGATCAACTTTGCACGGCCCAAGCTGGCGAATGGCGAGTGGGCTGGGCCATTCAATCCTATCGAGATGGGGACGAGCAAGAAGTGGCGCGACTTTACGGAGTCGAACTCATGGCAGACCACGTTTGGGATTCAGCATGACGCTGCCGGCCTGATTGAGATTCTTGGCGGGCAGAAGCAGTTTCTTGCGAAGCTGGATGAGTTGTTCGATCAGCCGTCGACGCTGCCGGCCGATGCTCCGCCGGATATTGCGGGACTGGTGGGCCAGTATGCGCATGGCAACGAGCCTTCGCACCATATTGCGTATCTGTATGCCTACGCGGGCCAGCCTTACAAGACGCAGGCACGGGTGCGCATGCTGATGGAGAAGATGTACGCCGCGCTTCCGGATGGGCTGCAAGGCAATGAGGATGTGGGGCAGATGTCCGCCTGGTACATCATGAGTGCGATGGGTTTCTATTCGGTCGATCCGGTGAGCGGTAACTATATCTTCGGGTCGCCGCTGTTTGACGAAGTGACAGTGAACCTCGGCAACGGAAAGAAGCTTGAGGTTGTTGCGCATCGCAAATCGGCGACGGATCAGTACCTTCAATCGGTCAACTTCAACGGCAAACCATACACGAAGTCGTGGTTTAACCATCGCGATATCGCGAACGGGGCGCGCATCGTGTTTGAGATGGGAGCTGAGCCGAATATGGAGTTTGGATCGCAGCCGGTGGATGTGCCGCCTTCGTTGACGCTGGAGGGCGCTTAACGGTTTGCCTTTTCCTGTTTGCTTTAGCTCTTGAAGTGAGGCCTCGATGACGAAGTTTTTGCTCTGCCTATTTCTTGTTGTGCCAACTGTCTTTGCGCAGACCAAGACGTTGTTTTATATGACTGATCATCCGGATTCGGTTCGCGACTTCATGGAGCATCAGACCAAGATCGATATCATCGTGCCGACCTGGTATGGTGTGGATGCGAATGGGCTGGTGTACGGCGAGCCGGATCCGAGCGTTGTGCGCGTGGTGAAGCAGCGCCACATCTCGCTGGTTCCCATTGTCGCGATCTTCGACAAGACCGGAGTCCACTCGCTGCTAACCAGCGACAAAGCGCAGACGGCGCTGATCGGGTCGCTGATCTCAGAGTGCAAGCAGAATGGCTATGACGGCTTTCAGCTGGACTTTGAAGATATCTCGTGGACCGACAGGGATGCGCTTACGGCTACAGTGAAACGCATTGCCGACGCGATGCATCGAGAGCATCTGCAACTGCAGATTGCCGTGGTTCCGAACGCGCCTGGTCATCCTGGTCACGGCGCTTTCAGCAGGTGGATCTTCGCGGACTGGCGCGGCGTGTTTGATCTGAAGGCGATTGGCGAATCCGTGGATCTGCTGTGCCTGATGACTTACGATCAGCACACGCGATGGACGACTCCGGGACCAGTGGGCGGGTGGATGTGGACGAATGAGAATCTGGAGTATGCTCTGAAGTTTGTTCCCAAGGAAAAGCTGTCGCTCGGGATCGCGCTTTATGGCTATCACTGGTACGCCGGTGACCCAGGCGCAAACGACAAGGATCAGAAGCCAAATATCACTGCCGACTATATCAGCGCGATCGACTCTCAGACGTTGCGCGATACCTACAACGGCCAAGAGCAGTGGGACTCACAGGATCACACTGCTTACTTCTTTTTCTATCGCGACCAGATGAGAGAGTGGATCTTTTACACCGAGAAGCGTGGCTTCGCCGATCGTTACAACCTGGCCAAGGAACAACATCTGCAGGGAATCTGCGCGTGGGTTCTGGGCCAGGAGGATAGTGCGATCTGGAGTGTTCTGCTGGAGCGACCTTAGCAGCTCTAGTTGGATGGAAGTTGAGCGGAGTTCCAGCCTCCACCAAGCGCCATCTGAAGTTGCGTGCTTGCTACGATGCGGCGCGAGACCAGGGAGGCAGCCGCACGCTCGTCTGTCAGCTCTATGGTCTGGTTTGTCAGCACTTCCAGATACGGGGCGAGACCGCGCTTGTAACGAAGGGTTGAGAGCTGCGTGCTCTTCTTCGCGGCGTCTACCGCTTTGGCCTGCACGGTTGCCTCCTGCTCCAGGACTCTAAGTGCTGAGAGCTGGTCTTCGACGTCACGAAACGCGGAGAGAACCTGTTCGCGATAGAGCGCGGTGGCCTGCTCGCGCTGGGCTATGGCTAAGTCCATCTGAGCTTTTCTGCGGCCGGCGTCGAAGAGAACTTCGTTGGCCGTTGGGCTGGCGTTCCACTGCGTACTGGTTGAGTTGAAGAGATTGCTGATGGTGGAGCTTTGGATGCCACCACTGGTGCCGAGGAAGACGGTGGGGTAGTAGGCAGCCTTTGCGACGCCGATCAAGGCATTGGCGGAGGCGACGCGACGCTCTGCTGCTGCTATGTCTGGGCGCCTCTCAAGCAGTTGCGAGGGCAGACCGGTGGGGATGCTGGGAGGATCGCCGGTTAGTGTGCTCTCTGCAATGTGGAAGCCGGTTGCAGGCTCTCCGACGAGCACGGCGATTGCATGTTCGAACTGCTCACGCTGAACGCCGAGATCGATGAGTTGCGCGCGAGTCTCTTCCAGCTGGGCCTTCGCCTGCTGGACGTCGCTATCGGAGCTGAGGCCGCCCCTGAGCCGGTCCTGTGTGAGCTGCAGGGTTTCGGTAAATGCATCGAGTGTCGACCGGAGAAGCTGTGCCTGCAGGTCGATTCCTCGCAGTTGGAAGTAGGTGAAGGCGAGCAGTCCCTGGAGGCTAAGCCGGGTGTTGGCGAGGTCAGCCGAAGTGGCCTGCGCGTTGGCCGCGCTTGATTCGATCTGTCTGCGGATACCACCCCAAAGATCCGGCTCCCACGAGATGTTGAGCGGGATGAGGAAGTCGGAGTAGGTTAGAGCTGCATTGTTCGGCCTTGAGGGTGCGTTGTCCGAGGCGCGATTGCGTGACCATGCCGCTCCTATTCCGACGGTTGGGTAGAGAGCGGATTTGTTCTCACGGACGAGATCGTGGGCTTGCTCATAGACATGCAGCGCGGCGGCGATATTCTGGTTCGCCGTTGCGCATTGCTGCTCGAGGTCATTCAACTTCTGATCCTGATAGACGGCCCACCACATGCCGCGGTCAACTCCGTCAGCGGGTTTGGCTGAAGACCAGTCGCCGTTGTGACCGTCATCGCTGAAGGCGGGCGGAGCAGGCATGGAAGGGAGTTTATAGTTTGGTCCCACTTTGCATCCGGCAAGCGCGAAGACGCCTAGCATCGCACCGCTAACCGATAGGCTGCGAAGTTTCATCGCTTCGCCTCCGCCGCCGGTTTCTGATTGGTGCTTGGGGTGATCACACGAACTTCTTCTCCATCCGCGAGGGAGTCAGATGGGTTACCGACAATGGATTCGCCTGGCTTGAGTCCAGCCAGCACCTCGACGGTCGCGCCGAAGTCACGCCCTGGAGTGATTGGAACCATGTGGATGCGATGGCTGGCATCGACGGTAGCGACGCGCAGACCTTCCGGCTCCAAGATCAGGGCTCCTACCGGGACGATCAAAGCGGGCGCCCCGCTCGACACGCTGAGATGAACCTCGGTGTAGCTTCCTGGAAGAAGCTCGCCGGAGCGATTATCCACGTCCACCTCTGCGAGCAGGGTGCGGGTTGCAGGGTCGACAGCATCCGACGAACGCACCAGTTTGCCGGTAAAGGTGCGGCCCGGGTACTGCGGCAGAGTGAGTTTCGCTATTGTGCCGTTCTTCGCATCCGGCGAGTACACCTGCGGGACGTTGATGAAGACGCGGAGAGTGTGAACGGCAGAGATATCGAAGATCTCTTTATTCCCTGAGATTGCTCCGCCTGAGGTGGAGGTGCTTCCAGTCGTCGTAATGAGTTGGCCGATGTCGAGATTTCGTGCAGTGATGACACCATCGAAGGGCGCGACAATTCGCTCGAAGGAGACAAGCTCTTCAAGCCTCTGCACGTTCGCCTGAGCGGAGGCGACCTGGGTGTTTCTAGCCTCCAACGCCTGGGTGGCATTGTCAGTATCCTGCTGCGAGACTGCGTTGCTGCCTATGAGATCGGTGTACCGGTCCGCTGTTACCTTCGCAATGCCAGAGTTGCTCTTTGCTGTCGCGAGATCTGCCTTTGCGGAGGCGAGCTGTTGATCGAGCTCGGGGGTTTCGATCACGGCGAGTAGCTCCCCCTTATGAACCGGGGTTCCAATGTCGTGATACCAGGCTTTGACGTAGCCGGTGGTCCGCGCATAGATCGGCGCCAGGGCAAAGGCCTGAATGTTGCCGGGCAGTACGATCTCCTGCGCGCTCTTCTGCAGGACCGGCTGCTCGAGCGTGACCGTGGGGGCCGAGGTGTTATCGGTGTAGTTCCTCAACTCAGCGCTCGCATGCTTGCGCGTTATGACTCCGAAGATGCCGATGACTACAGCCACGACCAGCACGATCACGACCATTGAGAGTAGCGATCCACGCGAGATCTTTTGCGGCTCATGCTTTGCCGTCTCCGAGCCACTTGTGCCCGCCTGCGTCTTGTCTGTGCTTTGACCAAAGCTGTTCTGCTCGTTGGCGCTCATTACCGTGTCTCCCAATGCGCCACTGGCGCGGTGTTTCTTATATTGAATGACCTTGACTCGTTCACTAGGCGTCCTCCGACTCCAGTTCCGGCGACACGGGAGGAAGATCGTTACGATGCATGAACGAAAAGAAGACTGGAACGAAGGTTAGCGTTCCAAAGGTTGCCAGTGACAGACCGCCTATGACGGCGCGGCCCAGCGGAGCGTTTTGCTCTCCACCGTCACCAAGCCCCAAAGCCATCGGCACCATGCCGATAATCATTGCCAGCGCGGTCATAATGACTGGACGGAAGCGGGTGAAGCCCGCGGAGAGTGCGGCATCCAGCGCGGTCATGCCCAGATCCATCTGCTCTTTCGCGAAGCTGACTACGAGGATCGAGTTTGCAGTCGCGACACCGACGCACATGATTGCACCGGTCAAGGCGGGGACGCTAATGTGGGTGCCGGTGATGAACAGCAGCCAGACGATTCCCGCGAGAGCGCCGGGGAGAGCCGCGATGATGATGAAGGGATCGAGCCAGCTTTGAAAGTTGACGACGATGAGCGCATAGACGAGGACGATCGAAAACAGCAGACCGTAGACGAGACCTGTGAAGGAGGTATGCATCGTCTGTACCTGCCCGCGTACATAGATTTCGGTTCCGCGAGGCAGATTCCCTTTGCTGTCTTTGACCATCTGCTCAATCCTGGTGGAGACGCTGGAAAGATCAGTGCCTTCCACCGAGCCGTAGATGTCGATGACAGGCCGGGCGTTGTAGTGGCTTACGGTACCTTGCTCGGCGCCTCTTGTGATCGATGCGAGGTTGCCAAGGATCTGGGGCTGCTGCGTCGTGCCGTTGGTTGCGATGGGAAAGTTTTCCAACTGTTGCAGGCTTTGCACGTTGTACTGCGGAGTCTGCACCGCAATGTTGTAGCTGACGTGGTTTTGCGGATTGAGATAGAACGTGGGGTTCGTTTGAAAGCTGCCGCTCAGACTAGTAAGCACGCTTACGGCGACGTCTCGCTGGCTGTAGCCGACTTGCTGGGCGCGAGTTCGATCGACATCGATCGTCCATATCGGAAGATTGAAGGGCTGTTGAATGCGGAGATCGGTGGTTCCCGGGATGTGACTGATCTGCTCCAACATCTTTTCCGCTACGGCGCGGTTTTGTCTCACTTGCTGACCGACTACCTGGATGTCGATCTGCGCAGGCAGACCGAAGTTGAGGATCTGACTGACGATGTCGGTTGGCAGATAGTAGAAGCTGGTACCTGGAAACTGCTCGGTCAGCTTATCGCGCAAAGCGTGAGTGTAGTCTGCCGTGGGATGATGCTTTTCTGAGAGCGAGACCAGGATGTCAGCATCGGCAGTGCCGACGGGTGCGGAGTTCGAGTAAGAGAGATTCAGACCCGAGTATGGAATCCCGATGTTATCGATGATCGAGGTCACCTCAGCTTTAGGGATCTCGCCGCGAATGACATCTTCGATTTGATCGCATAGCCTTGCGGTGTCTTCGATGCGGGTGCCAGTGTGAGCGCGAACGTGGAGCTTGAACTGACCTCCGTCGACCGAGGGGAAGAAGTCCTGACCTAGCCAGGGGTAGAGCAGGACGATCGACGCGATCCAAAAGGCAACGATGGAGAAGAGAAAGGTGAGCCGGTACTCGAGACAGATGGTAAGCAGGCCGTGGTACCAGTTGCGAAGTTTCTCGAAGTATCGCTCAAAGGCGAGCTGAAACCGGACCAGAGGGTTGCGGCTGGTATGAGGAGAAGCTGTCTCGTCATGCGGTTTGAGCAGATACTTCGCCATGGTCGGAACGATGGTTCGCGACAGGAAGTACGACGCGAGCATGGCGAAGACTACTGCTTCGGCTAGAGGAACGAAGAGGTATCGTGCTACGCCACCGAGAAGGAACATTGGCACGAAGACGATGCAGATGGAGATCGTGGAGACGAAGGCAGGAACTGCGATCTGGGCGGCGCCATCGAGAATTGCCTGTTCGACCTCTTTACCCTCCTCGAGATTTCGATTGATATTTTCGATTTCGACGGTCGCGTCATCGACGAGGATGCCGACTGCTAGAGCGAGACCGCCAAGGGTCATGATGTTGATGGTTTCGCCCAGAGCCGCGAGCATCAACAGAGAACAGATCACCGATAAGGGAATGGAGACGGCGATGATGATGGTCGAACGCCAGCTTCCGAGAAAGATCAGAATCATCGCGGCGGTCAGACAGGCGGCGATGATGGCTTCGCGCACAACACCGCTAATCGCTCCGCGAACGAAGACCGATTGGTCGGCGATGGGCTGAATGCGAAGCGCGGGTGGCAGCTGCGCCGCGATGAGAGGGAGCTGCGCCCGGACGTCCGAGATGATGTCGAGGGTTGAAGCGTTGCCCGTCTTCTGAACCGTCATCAACGAGGCACGTTGCCCGTCTACTCGGACGATGTTCGTCTGAGGAGGAAAGCCGTCGCGGACATTGCCGATGTCATGGATGTAGATGGTGGCGCCATTGACTGTTTTGATGGGCAGATTGTTCAGAGCAGCGATCGAGCTGGGGGCGCTATTGGTCTCCACCTGATAGTCCACGTGCCCCATCTTCATGTCGCCGGCTGGAAGAATGATGTTTTGCGTTGAGATGGTGTTTACGATGTCCGAGGCTGAGAGCCCATAAGCCTGCAGCTTCTGGGTATCGACATCGACCTGTATCTGGCGCTGCTTTCCTCCATAAGGAAATGGCATGGAGGCGCCCTGGACAGTCGCCAACTGGGTGCGGATGAAGTTGGTTCCGAAGTCGTTCAGCTGCTGCTCACTCAAGCCCTGACCGGATAGACCGAGCTGCAGTACCGGCACGCTCGACGCACTGTACTGGATGACCAGAGGAGGCGTGGTGCCCTGTGGATACTGGCGAAGCGCTGTCTGCGCGATGGCGGTGACTTGAGCCACGGCCTGGGAGATGTTAACGGAGGGGCGAAAGAAGACCTTGACGACGGAGACGCCGTTCAGCGTCTGCGACTCGGTGTGGTCGATATCGTTGACGACTGTGGTCAAATTTCGTTCGAAGGGGAGAACGATTCGATCTGCTAACTGCTCCGGTGACAGACCCGCATAGTTCCACACGATGGAGACCACGGGAATATCGATATTCGGAAAGATATCGACCGGCGTCCGGAGCATGACGATGGGGCCGATGATAAACAGCAGCAGCGATAAGACAACGAAGGTATATGGTCTCCTAAGCGCGAGACGAACGATCCACATCAAAGCTCCTTGAGACGATACTTTTCTTTTGTTGCAATGAAAGCGTGGGTTTTATAAGCGATGCCGATACAACTGCCTGATTCACGATCTACACAAAAACCGAGCGTTTAGAAATAAGATGCAACAATAGCAAACTGGACTCAAAGTTACTGTTTGAGGCGTTTGACGACGCGAATTGTTCTCTTCTTTGCCCGGCGACGATAGTCCAGCCTCCTCAAACCTCCGAAGACGGCCTCCACCATTGCCTCGGACTCGGAGTCGTTCAATGAGCCGTGGCCAGCGAGGAGGCGGAAGATCGTCGGTCCGTAGATAAGATCCAAGACGATCTCACCGTCGATGGAGTTTCGAATCTCTCCACGATCGACACCGCGCCGCCACATGATGCGGGCGGCATCCCTGCGGGCGTAGAGGAAACGCTCTCGAAAAGAGGCAAGAAATCCGGGATCACTTTGTCCTTCGGCGATGAACTGGCAGAAGAGACGGCCCAGGGTCGAGGTATAAAAGGCCGTGAGCGACTTCAATTGGATAACGAAGTCTTGTTCAGCCGATCCAGTATTCGGTATGGCAACGCGCTCCGTTATGCCAGCCAGATAGGCGTCGAGCGCCACCATGCTCTTGTTAGGCCACCACTTGTAGATCGTAGCCTTGCTAACACCGGCACGTGTTGCGATTGCGTCGGCGGTGACTTTGCGCAGGGATTCTCGTTCCAACAACTGAAGCGTAGCTTTTAGAATGGCGGCCTTCGCCTCGAGGCTGCGATGGCGTCCGCGCTTCTTTAGCTCCAACGGTTGTTCCGCGATCTGAATTGCTTGCATATGCCTGCTCTTGGAGACAATGAACTCCACCACCCTGGCGCTAAACCTATCTTGACTTGGGTGAATACTCCTCGTCTTCGAGAAGTCTAATTGCTAAGATTATAAACTATACGTTCAGTACAGTAATATACCGAACCCTGAGCCACACAATTTACATGTGCGCTCGATCCCGGCTATCGTTGGCGTGGCCTTGAGGG
Organism: Granulicella sp. S190; assembly: GCF_009766095.1. Lineage (GTDB taxonomy): Bacteria > Acidobacteriota > Terriglobia > Terriglobales > Acidobacteriaceae > Edaphobacter. Next base: position 139,656 of record NZ_LMUD01000007.1, on the reverse strand, counting down.
TGCCCTGCGGTTTTTTCACGCCGGCGTCAGGTAAGAGCGACGCCGGCGTTAGAAAACTGATTTAAACCGTGAGTTTCTTCATGTAATCCGCGTCTATTTTGAGAGCTTCGAGAGGCGGGATGTCGAACCCTTCCTGCTCGACAAAGTAATGCTTGATATTTGCCTTCTTCGCAGCCTCGAAGACCGGGCGATAGTCCAGGGTTCCCTGCCCTAGTTGCGCCGCGGGCGGTGGGGCCGAGACAGACGCCGGCTTGTCGGTGTGTTTGAAGTCCTTGACGTGAAGCATCGAGATGCGGGTGGGATAGCGATGCAGATAATCCACTGGATTGGCGCCTCCGACGATGACCCATCCGCAGTCCAACTCAAGAGTTACCAGCTCGGGATCGGTGAGGCGAATCATCTCGTCGAGCGGAACGACTCCATCCTGTTTGGCAAACTCCATGGTGTGGTTGTGATAACCGAACTTCATGCCGGCAGCTTTCGTCTTTTCGCCGAAGTGGTTAAACTGATCCGCGTTCCAGCGGTAATCCTCCAAGGTGAAGGAGTTGATCTGCGTGAGGTAAGACGTATCTTTCAGCCGTGAGGGGTCTTTGATACCGGGGAACGCGCAGATAATGTACTGGACACCCAGGCCCTTGTTGAACTCGAGGATCTTGTCGAAGTCTTTGCTGAGACTGGCGTAGGGGTAGTGAGCGCTGACACAGTTCAGGCCTGCTGCCGACATCGCGCTTTTGACCTGCTGGGGGGAGTGGTCAAAGAAGCCTGCGGCTTCTACCTCCCGATAGCCAAGAGCCGCGATCTGTTTGAGCGTCCCTTCGTAGTCTTTCGCGAGCATCTCGCGGACCGAGTAGAGCTGGAGGCCGATAGGCAGGCCAAAGGGCGATGCGAGCAGACGTCCGTTGCGGAGAAGAGAGGAGCTGTAAACGGCCGCGGCAGTGGCGGACTGGAGAAAGTTTCTGCGGGTCTGACGGATCATCTGTGTCCTTTTCGTTCTGAGGGATGGGCTTAGTTCTTCTTCGGTCCGAGTACAGTTTGCCACGACAGTACCTCAATGAGCGCTATCGAGGGTATTTCTGTCCTGGTCGAGGCTGCTGTGTGCGGCGCTTATCTCGTTATACGAGAAGCGCTTGAGCGAGGCGTTCTGTTGCGAGGAGGATGTTATTTTCGCTGAGGGAGGCGAAGGCGAAGACGAACTGGACGTGCCCTGGTCTCTGCACCGATGAGCCTGCGGGCCAGTAGACGCGCTCCACTCTTACCCCCGCTGCCAGGGCTCGGGCGAAGGCATCTTCCTCGGAGAGGTTGATCTGGAAGTCGGCGAGGAAGTGCATACCGGCGTGGTCTCCGAGGATGGTGACCTTGCGTCCGAAGTGCTTCTGCAGCGACTCGGCGAGCAGGGCACGGCGGTTGCCGTAGATGATTCTCATCTTGCGGACGTGGGGCTCGAGATGCCCTTCCGCCATGAAGTCGGCCAGGATGCGCTGGTCGATGGAGGAACTTTGAAAGTCGCAGAGAAGCTTGGCACCGGTGAAGACATTGTGGAGGGCGGGGGGGACGACCAAGTAGCCCAGCCTCAGGGTTGGAAAGAGGAGTTTGGAGAAGGTTCCGACGTAGAGAACGGGGGCGTCCGGGACCATGCCCTGGATGGAGGGGAGCGGCCGCTCGTTGTAGCGGTACTCGCTGTCGTAGTCGTCCTCGAAGATGAGGGTGCCTGTATCTTTGGCCCAGTCGAGGAGCTCCATGCGGCGGGAGATAGAGAGGGAGACTCCGCGCGGATACTGGTGGGACGGCGTGATGTAGACGAGCTTGACGGATTTTTCGCGGTGCTTTTTGAGCTGAGAGACCTGCATGCCGTGCCGGTCGACGGGGATGGGGAGGAGCTTTGCGCTTTGCGAGGCGAAGATTCTGCCTGCGAAGAGGTAGCCCGGGGTCTCCAAGGCGACATAGTCGGATGGGTCGAGGAAGATTCTCGCGGTGAGGTAGATTGCCTGCTGGGATCCGCTGGTGATGATGACCTGGCTGGGGTCGCAGACGACGGCGCGGGACTTTCGTAGATACTGGGCTATGGCGACGCGCAGGTCGTTATTGCCACTGTACTCCTGGGTGTATTGCAGGAGATTTTCGGCTCCCTCCTGCATACGCCGGGCCCAAAGGCGCGCCCAGAGTTTGTTTGGAAAGAGGCTGACATCGGGGCCGTGGCGGTCGCAGCGGATGATCTCCGGAGGGGTGGGGGGGCGGATGGGGGCGTTGACGATTTCGCCGTAGCGGGAGAGCCGCATGGGCACGTCAGCATGTAATTGAGGAGGAGCTTCGGCGGTTATACCTGAGGCGTAGAGGTCGCGCTCCGGCAGGCGGGAGCAGACGAAGGTTCCGGAGCCCCGGCGGGTCTCGAGATAGCCCTCTGAGATCAGGCGCTCGTAGCACTCTGTCACGGTGATGCGCGAGACACCGAGGGAAGCGGCGAAGGCGCGGGAGGCAGGCAGCCTGGTTCCGCCTTCGAATCTCTCTCCGATGATGCCGTCGCGAAGGCCATCGTAGATCTGGCGATAGAGAGCTATCGGCGAGAGCGGGTCGAGATTGAGGGCGACTTCCATGGGACGAGATGAATTGTCTTACGCTGCATGGTGAGACGTTGTTCCCCGGGGTAATACTTTGACGGTTGAGACCACTCGTCCGTGTAGTTTTTTCTTCAGGAGCCTTGCCCCACCGACAAGGCTCCTTCTTCGTCGCTGCCGACTTCTAAGACTCTTTATTGGTTGGTTGCGAGGTCCAGACCGGATTTGGTGCGGGAGAGGGAGCGGACGATGGAGGAGGCGGCGGGTTCGATGGTGACGGACCGGGCGTTGGTGGATGCCAGTTGGAGGCCATAGAGCAGGACCGCGGCGCGTTTGGAGTCGATGCGGTTGCGGGCAAGTGCGGTGACGAGGAGCGAGACGGAGACCTGGATGGACTCGACGTCTTCGAGGGGAGGGAGGTCCAGCTCGAGGGCCGATTCGGGCAGATATTCGGGTATTCCGGGTGCAGATGGGTAGGGGTTGGCGTGGTTTTCGTGCAGAACGGGCGCGGTTTCGACGAGGTTTCTGTGGCGCCGCAAGAGGCGGGAGTGGAAGTAGCAGAAGGCGGAGAGTCCGAGAGAGGCGACTTGCAACGGCGTCCGTTGGTCTTGATGTGGCGGCAGATGGCGGTTTCCATTTTGGCTCCTTGAATTACGGTTGGGCCCCCTCCCCCCCACCCGGGGTATTTTGGGAGTAAGTGCAATGGATGCAATGGCTTGGCGACAGGGTGTGCCGCTAAAATATTGCATTCATGAGGGTTACGGCTAAAATACTTGTTTTGTTGGGCTTAGAGAAAATTACCTAATGCTTAGAACTGCAAAAGCAGATTCTCTTCGGATTGACAGACAAAACGTAATGGTGCGTTTTGTTTGTTTAGCGCAGGGTTCGAGGCCGGACAGGTGGCGACCGTGTCTCGATGTTTTCTGTGTTGGTCATGGTGGTTTGTGTGACTTTCGTGGTGCGATGGTGGCCGGTTGCTGCAAGTTAAATGCGAAGGGCTGCCGCAGCTTTCGCCGCAGGCAGCCCTAAGGTTGATCTCTCCTTTAATTGTATCGAGTTGGAGATAACTCATACGCCAAGTTTGGAGTAGTTTTTTTGATTATTTTTTCGAGCCTGCCTTGTGCAGGTTTTGATAGGCTCATTTGGACGTTGCGGTCGGAGCATTGGGCACGATGATCCGTCAAATGGACGTGAACCGCGTCATGTCGTCAAACCCAAAGGAGAACTCTGCAATGTTTACGCCAAAAGGAAGATTCGGCTGGTACGAACTGATGACCAGCGACACGAAGGCCGCCGGCAAGTTTTACTCTGACGTCGTTGGATGGACGACGCGCGAGATGCCAAGTACAGGCGGTATGGAGTACACCACCTTCAACCTGGGCGAGGCCGGGATCGCGGGCATGTTGACGCTCCCCGAACACACCGCGTGGGTGGGCTACATCTCCGTCGATGACGTCGATGCACACATTGAAAAGATCGTGGAGGCGGGAGGCAAGCTATGGAGGCCAGCCACCGACGTTCCCGGCATGCTTCGCTTCGCGGTGATGTCGGACCCGCAGGGAGCTGCGATTGTTGTCTTTACGCCGAATCCCGCGATGCCTTCGCCGGAGCGGCCCCAACCTCCAACGCCCGGTACCATCGGCTGGCATGAGCTGCACACAACCGACCTTGAAGCTGGGTTTGAGTTTTACAACAAACTTTTTGGTTGGACGAAGCTCAGCGACATGGACATGGGGCCGATGGGTGTTTACCGGATCTTCGATGAGGGCGACCACAAGGAGATGGGCGACGGCGGCATGATGACGAAAGCTCCGCAGATCCCGGTGCCACACTGGGCTTTTTATTTCAATGTCGACTCGATCGGTGCGGCTGTGAAACGAGTGGAGTCCGGTGGCGGCAAGGTGATCAATGGTCCGATGCAGGTGCCGGGCGGGAGTTGGATTATCCAGGGGCAGGATCCCCTTGGAGCGATGTTCTCTCTGGTCAGCAACAAAGAATAAAGTATCTGGCGCATTGCTGGGACAAGACCGGGCGGTGACGGGAGTTCATGGCTCGGTCTTTACTGGGAGGCATGCAGGGAGAGCACGCCGACCGACGGTGGAGGTGTTGCATGACTCACGAATTTATAGATGGGACGTATCGGCAGACGAACCTCACGAATGAATCTGAGGACTACCTGGCGAAGCGAGAGGAGCTGCGCCTCGCGGAGATTGAACTGATGCAGCACCGCGAGAGAGTGGCCGCGTTGCGGCGCGGGTTGCCGCAGGGTGCGGCTTTGCAGGATTACGAGTTCCGCGAGGGGCCGGTCGATCTTCATGCGGGTGATGAGCCGATTCGATCCGTAAAGCTCAGCGAACTTTTTACTGCGGCGGCTCGCCCGCTGGTGATCTACCACCTGATGTACGGCAAGAAGCAGACCAAGCCTTGCCCGATGTGCACGATGTGGATCGATGGAGCGAACGGCGTGGCACAGCACCTTGCGCAGAACATCGACTTCGCGGTTGTTGCCGCGGCGGACCCCAAGGCACTCCGCGATCATGCCCGCGCTCGAGGGTGGGACAAGCTGCGTTTGTTGAGCGCGGACTCGAGTAGGTTCAAATACGATCTTGGTAGTGAAGACAGTGACGGCGGGCAAGATTCGTCTGTCTCTGTTTTTATGAAGGACACCGATGGGACGGTGCGACACTTCTATACCGCGCATCCGAAGATGGCGCCGGAGATCCAAGAGCGCGGCATCGACCTGCTGGCGCCGGTGTGGAACTTCATGGATCTGACACCGCAGGGGCGCGGGGATTGGTATGCTTCGCTCGCTTACGGGACGAAGGCGCGGGCTGATTAGTTACGAGAGGCGCGGTGGTCGGGTGCGGATCGATCTCCTTGAAGGCGATGTTCTCGCTGGTCAGCAACAAAGAGTAGCTTGAGTAGATCTAAGAGTCTTCCAGAACCTAAAGGCAAGCCACAGTAGGATGGACTTGAGTTGCTGTTCTCTGGCGTCGAATCGCCGACAGAAGGAGTTCTCATGCCCTGGTATCAACTCGAAGACGCCAACGACCCGAAGCTCGACGAGCTCGCGAAGAAGTACAATCTGCACCCTCTGCACCTGGAAGATGCCCGGAGCGGAGAGGAAGGGGTTAAAGTCGACTCCGGTCGCGACTACACCTTCGCCGTCTTCAAACCGGTTCGGCTGGTTCCAGATCCCGACAATCCAGGCGAACAGATGCCCTCCTTCACGCCGATCGATATCTTCGCCGGGAAGAACTTCCTGATCACGATTGCGGATCCCAACTGCTCCACGACGGAGCAGGCCCTGGCTCGCGCTCGCCGCGACGGAGATGAGGAGCACCCCGACAAACTCGTCTCGCTGATTCTTGACAGCATCGTCGATCTTTACTTCCCTGCCATCGATCACTTCGACGACCGCATCGACGAGTTAGAGGACAAGGTCTTCGACGAGCCCTCTCCCGAGATCCTGCAGGCCGTCTTCGCCATCAAGCGCGAACTCATCGAGTTCCGCCGTGTGCTGGTCAACACGCGCGACGCCGCACTGCATCTTCAACGCGATCCGACGACGATCATTGAGGTCGATAACCAGCCCTACGTCCGCGACACGTACGACCATATCGCCCGCCTGCTGGACTCGGTCGAGACCCAGCGCGATCTCCTCAACAACACCCTGGATATTTACCTCTCGTCGGTCTCGAACCGGACGAACGAGGTGATGAAGGTGTTGACGATTTTAGGCACGATAGTGCTTCCAGTTCTCGCTATCTCGGGCATCTATGGGATGAATCTGAAAGGTCTGCCTTTTGAAGACTCCCCCCACGGTGCCGAGTGGGTCGGCGGTATCACCATCGTCGCTACCGCGATCCTGCTCTTCGTCCTTCGCAAGCTGGATTGGCTTTAGACGATCTTTTCGGAAGTTCGATTTGGCGTGGCGGCGCTGTATGCTGGACAGGTTTTGTAAACGATACCAGGAGCTTGTCTATGCATAGCTTTAAGCGTGCTTTTTCGTTGGTCACTCTGGCGCTGATTTCAGTTGCCGTTGCGATGGGTCAGGTGAAGCAGGGTGCGACTCCGCCGATGGGCTGGAATAGCTGGAACCACTTTGCGGAGCACGTGACGGATGCGGATGTACGGTCGGCGGCGGATGCGCTGGTGAGTACTGGGATGCGGGACGCAGGGTATGTATATGTCAATGTCGACGACACATGGCAGGGTACGCGGGATGCGCAGGGCGTGCTGCATACGAACGAACGGTTTCCGGATATGAAGGCGCTGGGAGATTACATCCACTCGAAGGGTTTGAAGTTCGGGATCTACTCTTCGCCGGGTGCGAAGACTTGCGGCGGATATGCGGGGAGTTTGGGGCACGAGGCGCAGGACGCGAAGATGTATGCAGAGTGGGGCGTCGACTTTTTGAAGTACGACCTGTGCTCGTTCGGGGACAACATGCGCCAGTTGGAGAAAGAGCATTCGGGCGACATCAACATGTCGAATGCGCTGATGATTGCTGCTTATAAAAAGATGGGGGAGGCGCTGAAGGCGACGGGGCGGCCGATTGTTTACAGCCTGTGCCAGTATGGCGTCGATGAGCCGTGGAAGTGGGGTCCGGAGGTGGGAGCGACGATGTGGCGGACGACCGATGATATCGACGACTCGTATGGACGGATGATCGCGATTGGGTTCGGCCAGGCAGGGCTGTCGAAGTATGCGGGGCCGGGACGGTGGAACGATCCGGATATGCTGGAGGTCGGCAACGGCAAGATGACAGAGGACGAGTACAAGACGCACATGAGTTTGTGGGTGATTCTGGCTGCGCCGCTGCTGGCGGGGAACGACCTGAGCAAGATGACGGAGTCGGACAAGAATATTTTGATGAACAAAGAGGCGATTGCGATCGACCAGGACGCGATGGCGAAGCAGGGGGATCGGCTTTACCAGAGCGGGGATCTGGATGTGTGGACCAAGCCGCTGAGCGGTGGGAGGGTTGCAGTCGGACTGTTCAACCGGAGCTGGAGTACGCGGGATGTGTCGGTGGACCTGACGGCGATTGGATTTGCGAAGGGCGCAGCGGTGAGGGATGTTTGGAAGGGTGCGGATCTTGGACGGAGGTCGGGTGTGGTGACGTCGAGGATTCCCAGGCATGGGGTGACGCTGCTCGTGGTGGGGAAATAGACAGGCTCGCCGCGCTTGGGGGCGCGGCGAGTTTTTTTGTTGCGGTGCGGTTTAGATCTGGGCGGTGCCGCCATCGACGAAGAGCTCGATGCCGTTGACGAAGCTGGAATCGCTGGAGGCCAGGAAGAGAGCGACGGTTGCGATCTCTTCGGGACGGCCGATCTCGCCGCGTGGGACCTGCGACTTGAAGTACTCCTTGGCATCGGGGCCGAGGGGATCGAGGATGGGGGTGTCGATGGTGCCGGGGCTGAGGATGTTGACGCGGATCTTGCGCTCCTTGAGATCGACCAGCCAGGTGCGAGCGAAGGAGCGGACTGCAGCCTTGCTTGCGCTGTAGACGCCGAATGCGGGGAAGCCCTTGATGCTGGCGATGGAGCCGTTGAGGAAGATGGAGCCGCCGTCGGTGAAGAGCGGGAGCGCCTTCTGAACGGTGAAGAGTGTGCCGCGCACGTTGAGGTCGAAGGTCTTGTCGAAGTGCTCTTCGGTGACTTCGCCGATCTTTGCGAACTCGCCGGTTCCTGCGCTGGCGAAGAGGATGTCGATCTTTCCTTTGAGCTTCTTCACGGTGTCATAGAGGCGGTCGAGATCGGCAAGGTTGCCGGCGTCGCCCTGAACGCCGGTGACGTTTTTGCCGATGGCTTTTACGGCTTCATCGAGCTTGTCCTGACGGCGGCCGGTGATGAAGACGTAAGCACCTTCTTCGACGAAGAGCTTTGCTGTGGCTAGTGCCATACCAGATGTTGCCGCGGTGATGACTGCTACTTTTCCTTCGAGCTTACCCATGAGACTTGTCCTTTTACTTATGTGGAGTGTTGCCTGCGGTTCGTTAAGCGTTGACTATAGGTACGTTTATGAGACTCTCACTCGGCGCTTTGGGTAAGCTGCCTGAGTGAGGGTCTCGATCCGATTAGCGGAGGCCGCCGCTGGTGATGATGAGCTCGCCTGTGATCCAGTTCGAGTCGTCAGAGGCGAGGAAGGTGGCGACGGAGGCGATGTCGCCTGGCCGGCCGGCGCGACCCAACGGAGTCTGGGCGATGAGGCTCTTTTCAAAGTCTGAGCCGATGAAGCCGGCGGTCTGTGTGCCTTCGGTGTCGACGATACCGGGGTTGATGGAGTTGACGCGAATCTTCTTTGCGCCCAACTCTCTCGCGAGTACGCCGGTGATGGCATCCAGTGCGCCCTTGGTTGCGGTGTAGACTGCGCTGTTGGGCGGGGTGATGCGGCTGACGCCGGAGCCGATGTTGATGATGCTGGCGCCTTCGCCGAGATGCTTGACCGCTGCCTGAGTGGTGAGGAGGGTCCCGAGGACGTTGATGTTGAAGATGCGGTGGAACTGCTCTTCGGTGAAGTCTTCGATGGAGGAGAACTCATAGACGCCGGAGTTGTTGACGAGGATATCGAGGCGGCCGTAGTTCTTGATGGCTGCGTCGATGATGCCCTTTGCTTCGGCAGCTTTGGAGACGTCTCCACCAACCGCTACGGCTTTGCCGCCGGCGGCGGTGATGGCGGCGACGACGGTGTCCGCACCGGATTTGCTGGAGGCGTAGTTTACGACGACGGAAGCGCCTTCTGTGGCGAGCGATTTGGCGATGGCTGCTCCGATGCCCTTGGATGCGCCTGTAACGACTGCTACCTTACCTTTAAGTTTGCTCATGATGTATCTCCTTCTTCGAGAGTGCGTGTGCCGATAAACTCTTTTTCAGCCGGCCTGCAAGCGCAGGATCCGACCGGTTTCTGTTGAGTAAGATGAAGCGAGTTTTAGTTAAGATTCATTAGTTCCGATTTAAAGAACTAATGGACAATGCTGCAAATGAAGATATGATTAATAGACATGAGGCCCCTCTTCCATCCTTCGGTTGAAGACGTTACGGTAGAGGCGATCCTGCATGCTCTCTCCGATCCGGTGCGGGTTGCCATCTATGCGGACATCGTGGCGCAGGACTGCTCGCTGAACTGCTCCAACTTTTTGACGGTCAGCGAGAAGGCGATTCCGAAGTCGACGCTTTCGCAGCACTTCAAGGTGTTGCGAGAGGCGGGATTGATTCGAGGAGAGCGGCATGGCGTCGAGGTGCAGAATACCTCTCGCTGCACGGAGATCGAGGGACGTTTTCCTGGGCTGATTCGTGGGATCGTGAATGCCCATACGATTCAACTGGCCGATGTGGCGCGGAGGGATAAGGCGGCTTCGCGAAGACCGGCCAAACGGGCGAGGAAAAAGTAAGAAGACGGCGTGTCCGATTGTTGTAGCTTTGTTGGTCGAAGCGCATACTTGCTATGTAGAAAAGGAGCGTACGACCATGCCCTCTCGTCCCCCACTTCCCCCATTTACCGAAGAGTCCGCAGTGCAGAAGGTACGGCTAGCGGAAGACGGCTGGAACACCCGCGACCCGGAGAAGGTTTCCCTGGCGTATACGATCGATTCACGGTGGCGAAATCGGGCGGAGTTTGTAACCGGAAGAGAACATATTGTGGCGTTTCTCACGCGCAAGTGGACCAGAGAGCTGGACTACCGGCTGATCAAGGAGATCTGGGCGTTTCGGGGGAATCGTATCGCGGTGCGGTTCGCGTATGAGTACCACGACGACTCTGCCAACTGGTTTCGCGCGTACGGGAATGAGAACTGGGAGTTCGACGAAGAGGGCCTGATGTATGCGCGGCATGCCAGCATCAACGAGCTGAGGATCACCGAGGCAGAGCGCAAGTTTCATTGGCCGCTGGGGCGGCGGCCTGACGATCATCCGGGGCTGAGCACGCTGGGGCTTTAAGTTTTGCCTCGATGGTTCGGGACTTTCTGCACGGCTCGAGTGCCTCGCCTTTTGCTTTGTTGAATGGATGAACAAATTCCTCCGTTTTGCGGACGGGCCGTAGAGGCACGGATAACGCGGGGTGGGGCGATGTCATCGTATCCGGACAAGAGCACATGCTCTTAGAAAAGGTAGTGACACACAATGGCTAAACAAGCGCATATGGATGCAGCGAAGCATCATACCGAAGCAGCAGGTCACCACATCAATGCAGCCACGAAGCACGATTCGGGCAGCCATGATGAGGCTCAGGAGCACTCCAAGAAGGCCCATGAGTCGTCCACTTCAGCCCATGGCAAGTCTACCGACGCGCACGCGAAGTCGGCAGCCTCCAGCAAGAAGTAGTCCGATCGGATGGAAGGAGCCGCGATTGCTGCGGCTCCTTCGATATTTAAGCGGCGTGTTGTTTAGCGGCTGATATTTAAGCTGCGGGGCGGCCAACTTCCTAAGGCGATTGCTGCTCTCACTAAGTGATTCGCAAGTGGCTTATGTGCCGGGAATCATAGAACGACACAGGAGAAATGTATGCCACTTAAGGATGTTCTGCTCGATGAGTTGCGCGATATGTACAGCGCGGAGAATCAGTTAGTAAAGGCTCTGCCCAAGCTAGCTAAAGGCGCGAAGGATGCCAAGCTCAAAGCGCTTTTTACGGCGCACCTGGAAGAGACTAAAGGGCAGGTGGAGCGGCTGAAGGAGGTGTTTGCACACCTTGAAGAGAAGGCGACCGGCGAGCACTGCAACGGAATGGAGGGCATCGTCGAGGAGGGCAAGGATGCGCTGGAGAAGGATGAGGAGGGAGCTTCCTTCGATTGCGGCTTGATTGGGGCGGCGCTGCGCACGGAACACTACGAGATTGCAGGCTACCAGGCGACGATTGCGATGGCGAAGACGCTGGGAATGCAGGATGTGATTGACCTGCTGACTGAGAATCTGAATGAAGAGCTGGCTGCGGCTGCGAAGATTACTGAGGCTGCGGCGCCGATTCTGATGAAGAGCTCTGAAGAGCCGGAGATGAAGAAGAAGCCGATGTCCGCCAAAGAGAAGACTGCGGCGGCAAAGAGCCGCGAGGATGAGAAGAAGGCTGCTCCCGATTTGAAGAAGCGGGCTTCGTAGGTGGATGCAGCGAGCGGTGACGATTCTTTTGGGTAGGTTCGCGGAAACAGCAGCAGAAAAGCCTCGCTGATGCGAGGCTTTTCTGCTGGAAAGGTTTCATATTTGTAACTTTATGAGTTACCAGGCGATCTTCTCTGGGAAGAACTCGGCGAAGAGATCGTCGTAGTAGGGCTTTAGCTCTTTGAGGTTGGGCTTGGTGTGGCCCTTGGAGTAGAGGTCATAGACGTTGAACTTGTTGACCCACTCCAACATCTCCACGTCGTGATCGTTCATGAGGTGGCGGTAGGCTCCGTGACGGTGGGCGGAGTAGAAGGAGTGGTAGCGGAGCATGTAGAGGGACTCTTCGGGCATGTAGTTCTTCATGACTTCGCCGATGTAGCCGTCGTGACCGAAGGAGAGGTGGACCTTGTCGAGGCCGCAGTTGGGCTCGTAGACGCCGTATTTGGTCTGGTAGATGGGGTTTTTGAGGTCGGGATTGGCGGCGAAGTACTCGGGGAAGACGATGTCTTTAGAGTAGGCACAGCCGACGGGGAAGGTGTCGCCGACAACTCCCCACTGCGGCTCGCCCCAGAGGCAGAGGACTTTGCCGAGGTCGTGGATGAAGCCGGTCAGAACAAACCAACGGGGGTGGCCGTCGCGGCGGATGGCTTCGGAGGTTTGGAGGAGATGCTCGATCTGGGTGAGGTCAGTGTCGGGGTCGCTGTCGTCGACCAGGGTGTTGAGGAACTCGGCGGCCTCCCAGATGCTCTTCTGGCCCTTGTTGAGGCCGAAGTACTCCTTCTCTTTGGCGAGGACGTAGTCGAAGGTCTGGTGCTGGTGGTTGAGGCGGTAGAACTCGGCTACGGCCGGGGTGGCCTTTTCGTCGTACTGCCGGAACTGATCTTCGCTCTTGCCTTCCTGGTAGCGGCCGGTGAGAAAGTCATCCCACTCGTCGAGGTCTTTGAGAGGGGCGTCGGTGGACAGTACATTGGCGGGCATGGAGGTGGCTCCTTGAGCGGTCAGCTTCACGTAAGCGCTTACGTGAAGCTAACTATAGGAGCGCGGAGGGACGGATGGCAAGAGGAAATTGCTTTTTTTTGCTTACTGCGAGCTGCCGACGCTGGAGGCGCGAGCTTTCAAGGTTGAGGGGACGAGAAGGCTTTTCGGCTCGAGCTCGGGGTTTGCGGAGAGCTCCAGGGCGAGCTCGCCTGCGATGCGGCCTAACTCGTTGGTGCCGTGATCGATGGAGCTAAGGGGGACGCGGAGGTAGTTGGCGTAGCGGAGGTTGCCGCAGCCGATGAAAGCGATGTCTTCGGGGACGCGGAGGCCGGCCTGGAGGGTCGCCTCGATCGCACCTACGGCCATGAGGTCGTTGTAGCAGAAGACAGCGTCGGGGCTTGGCTTGAGTTTGAGCAGCTCTTGCATGGCCTGGAAGCCGACGGTGTCGCCGGACTCTTCCATGCGCTCGCGGAGGATGATGTAGTTTTCGGGGGCGGTGAGGCCTGCCTGCGTGAGGGCGTTGCGGTAGCCGCGCAGTCGGTCGAAGGAGGGACTGGAGTTCTTGCCGCCGATGTGGGCGATGCGTTTGCGGCCGATGTCGATGAGGTGCTGAGTCGCCATCTCGCCAACCTGGACGTCGTCGGAGCCGACGAAGTGCGCGGCGAGATGGGGGAAGTTGCGGTCGAAGAGGAGGTAGGGCGTTCGGTTGTCGCCGAGTTCGTAGAAGTTGCGGAGGTTCGGCTGGCAGGAGGCGATGAGGAGGACGTCGACGCCGCGACTGAGGAGGGTGCGGATCTCTTGGCGCTCGACCTCGGGATCCTCCTCGGAGGAGGCGAGGATGAGAGCGCGGCGGCTGGTGCGAAGGACGCCGCTGAGGGACTTGGCGAACTCGGCGAAGAAGGGATGGACGAGGTCGGGAACGACGAGGCCGACGGTGTAGGTCCTGCCGCTGGCGAGGCCACGGGCCATCATGTTGGGCTGATAGTTCAGCTCCTTCATGCGCTTGAGGACACGGCGGCGGGTGGCCTCGCCGATGTCGGAGCTGCCTCTGAGGACTTTGGAGACGGTGACGACGGAGACTCCAAGATCGTGCGCGATGTCTTTCAGCCTTACTGCCATCTCTTCCCTTCTCCTTCGACTTAGCTGAAGCGGGTTCGCCGCCAGAGGCTCCAGCCACCGGCGATGAGGCTGGCGATCAGTACTGCACCGAGGATCATCGCCCAACGGAGATCCATGGTGAGCGGGGGTACCGTGGCGCGGAGTCCGAGGGTGAGGAAGACAGCGGTTGCGACCGTGACGATGGCGTAGTCCCACCAGCGGCGGCGCTCGCTTCGGCCACTGAATTCATCACCGGCTTGAGCCATGATGGTTCGATGATAATCCAAGCCATAACGATTGCATTCGCGGAGGACGGCTTCGTTGGTGGAGCTGAGCTCCTTGGCTGAGGCGACGGCGGTGCTGATGGCGAGCGCGCCGAGGATCATGAGGGCGGAGCCTCCGAGGACCAGGAGCATGTGCTGGCGGTCTGCGGTTGCGAGTTCGCCGAAGACGAGGGCTCCCCAGGCGAGGCCCCAGAGTTGATTGGTGTTGGAGAGCGGGATGCCGCGGCCGATGCCGAGATACTTGGCAGCGAACTGCTGGAAGAGATCGCCGATGACCCAGACGAAGCCTCCGAGGAAGAGCCAGAAGAGGACTCCGGGCATACGGAAGAGATGGAAGGCGGAGGAGTGCAGACCGCCGTCGAGAGCGAGGGTAAGGGCGAGGACGGTGCCAAGCTCGCCGACGGTGAAGGCGGTGACGAAGGAGAGCGGGTTCATGCCGCTGAGGTAGGCTTTGCGGTAGGGGACGTACATGGTTCCCCACATAAGGCTTGCGCCAAGGGCTGCGGCGATGCCGCGCAGGGCGTGAGAGCCGACGGCTCCGCCGTGGATGGTACTGAAGCCGAGCATGACCGCCGCGATGACGATGGCGATGGCGCCGGTGATTACCTTGGCGATGTTTTTTCCGCTTGCGCCTTCGAGCTCGCGAAAGAGAACGCGGCCCCAGAAGAGGCCGATGAGCGAGTTGGCGTTCCACATGGGGAAGGCGACGGCGAGGCCGACGTCGCGGATGGCGAAGACGGTGAGCGTATTGGCTACGGCCCAGAGGGCTCCCGCGAGAAGAGCCCAGATGATGAGGTGCTTCTTTTCGAGGAGGTCGGCGAAGACGTAGCTGGTTCCTTTTAGCAGCGTGGGGAAGGTCCAACGCGCGGTGAAGACGCCGGCGACCATGCAGAGCGAGATGGCGAAGGGGGAGAAGCCGGCGTTGACGAGCTTAGTGGGGGCCTCTGCTGCACCGAGCCACACGCCTGCGGTGAGTCCGCAGATGACGCCCAGGCCATGCAGCGACAGCCCCGTTTTCTTTACCCGCTCTGTTGCTAACGCCATGCTGCTTCCTCATTGCTTCGGTGCTGCTTTTCCGCTCGTTTTTCTTCTAGTGCAGGATCACCAAGAGAGCGATGCCGAGCACAAGTACACCGAGCGGGACGAGGAAGTGGCTGTCGGTTACGACGGTCTTTATGTCTTTCGCGAGACTCACTTTGCCTCCAAATGCTCTATGCTGTTGCCAGTAAGCGGTTACGTTCGGGTAACCCTATCTTCCGTGAACGGCACTGTCAACAAGATCGAGGAGATCGATGTTCGAGCTGGTCGGCGATGCCAGATGTCTTTGAATTACGCGTATCTGACCTGTTCTCACTTCACGTGGCGGCGGAAGACTGCCCCGCTCCGCTTTGCTTCTTCGAGAAAGATATCAAAACCGTGGCGGGGAAAGTTCGCTACATTGGTGTGCATGCTTCTCAAGCAGATTCTTTCGATTGCTCTTTTTGCGGCTGCGCTTGTGCCTGGGGTACGGGCGTGGAGTGAGTCTCCTACGGCACCAGCGGAGGGTGTGCTCGAACGGCTGATGCCGCAGCTGGCTCCGCAGTTTCACCTGGCGCTGGTGGCGAAGGCCGATCACAAAGACTACTTCCGGATCACCGGGACGCGGGGGCACATCCGCGTGGAAGCGACTACGCAACCGACCCTGTTGTACGGCGTCAACTGGTACCTGAAGTATGTGGCGCATCTACAGATTTCGCCGAACGGGTTTCAGCTTGGCGCGGACGGCATGAAGCTGCCTGCGCCTGAGGCAGCGATCGAAAAGCCTGCGCTCTATCCGTGGCGTTATGCGCTGAATGAGAACGTCGATGGCTACTCGACGCCTTACTGGGATCTGAAGCGGTGGCAGCATGAGATCGACATTCTGGCGATGAGCGGGACCAATGCGATCTTGATTGAGCGCGGGATGGACCTGGTGCTGTATCAGACGTTTCGCGACTCGGGCTACTCCGATGAGGCAATTCGCAGGTGGATCGTTCAACCCGCGCATCAGAACTGGCAGCTAATGGGGAATATGTGCTGCTTTGAGGCACCTATTTCGATGGAGCTGCTGGAGAAGAGATCGAAGTCGGCGCGGCAGCTGATCGCGATGCTGCGGAGCCTTGGGATTATGCCGGTGCTGCCGGGGTACTACGGGATCGTGCCTGCGGACTTCGCCACGCTGCATCCGGGCGCGCATGTGATTACGCAGGGAGACTGGAATGGGTTTACGCGGCCGGGGTGGCTGGATCCGCGGGATTCGAACTTCGACAAGCTGGCGGAGTCGTTCTACCGGCATCAGCATGCGCTGTATGGCGATTCGGCGATCTACGATCTGGAGATCTTTCAGGAGGGTGGCGGGTCGGGCGATGTGCCGGTTTCGGCGGCGAAGAAGGTGCAGGAGGCTCTGCAGCGAAAGCATCCTGATGCGCTGTGGATGCTGCTGGGATGGCAGAAGAACCCGACGCAGGAGCTGCTTTCGGCGCTCGACACGAGCCATGTACTGATAGCGGAGATCGAGCAGGGGCGAGTTCCGCGCGAGGATCGTGACCGCGAGTTTCGCGGGGCATCGTGGCTGTACGGCGGGTTGTGGGAGTTTGGCGGACGCACGACGATGGGTGCTCCACTGTATGACTATGCGGTGCGGCTTCCGCTGATGGCGAAGCGGCCTGGCAGCAAGATCGTTGGGACAGCGGTGTTTCCGGAGGGTCTGGATACGAACCCTTTTGCGTTCGATCTGTATACGGAGATGGCGTGGCATACAGATCCGGTGGATCTGCCGCAGTGGGCCGATGGTTATGCGATGCGACGTTATGGGGCGGAGGATGCGCATGCGCGGCGAGCGTGGCAGATTCTGCTGAAGACGGCGTATGGGTATCGGGCGGATGGGAATGCGGAGCATGGCGAGCGCGACGCTTCGCAGGATTCTCTGTTTGACGCGCAGCCGACTTTGACTGCGTTGCGCGCGGCGACGTGGTCTCCTGATGTGGTGCGGTATGACCCGGCAGAGCTTGCGCCCGCGTTGACGGAGATGCTGGAGGTTGCGCCTGCGCTGCGTTCGACCGAGACGTACCAGTACGATCTGGTGGATGTGGCGCGGCAGGCGATGGCGAATGAGAGCAGACGGCTGCTGCCTCTGATCAAGCAGGCCTATGACACGAAGGATCAGGGTGCGTTTGCGAGGCTGACCAAGGAGTGGCTCGAGGATATGGCGCTGCAGGATGATCTTCTGCAGACGAACTCATTTTTTCTGCTGGGGAGATGGCTTTCGTATGTTCCGGCGTGGGCTTCTTCGCCTGCGGAGCTTGAGCGGTTGAACTACGATGCGCGGTCGATTCTGACGACATGGGGCGACCGGAAGGCGAGCGAGTTTGGGCTGCATGAGTACGGCAACCGCGACTGGGCCGGGCTGACGAGCGACTACTACCAGGTGCGATGGAAGATGTACTTCGACTCGCTTTCGACGGCGCTGGCGACGGGGAAGGCACCGGAGATCATTGACTGGTATGCGTTCGGCGACGAGTGGAATCATAGCCGGAAGGCCTATGACGCTGCTCCGCGTGGCGATACGTATAGCGCGGCGCTCGCGATAGCACGCGCACTGAAACTGAATCCTACTTCGCAAACCGAGGCGCATCAGTAGACTATGACAACGATGAGTGCACGCTCCGAAACACCCTGGCCTTCTTTGACGGGCGCACGGCCTGCACGGCTGCTGTCGCTCGACTTCCTGCGCGGTCTTACGATCGCGTTCATGATCCTGGTGAACAACAACGGCGACGAGGTGCATGCTTACTGGCCGCTGAAGCATGCGGCGTGGAATGGATTTACGCCGACGGACCTGGTGTTTCCTACTTTTCTTTTTCTGGTTGGGATCTCGACGGTGTTTTCTACGGCCTCGCGACTGGCACAGGGGGCTTCGCGGCAGTCGCTGCTGATGCATGTGGCTCGGCGTGCAGTGATTCTTTACCTGCTGGGGCTGGTGGTGAACAGCTTCCCTTTCTTCAACCTGCACACGATGCGGTTTTACGGGGTGCTTCCGCGGATTGCGATTTGCTATCTGGTGGTGGCGTCGCTGTACCTGGTGAGTCCGGGCTGGCGTAGTAAAGTTGCGCTGGTGGTGGGTGCGCTAGCAACGTATTGGGTGCTGATGAGGTTTGTGCCGGTGCCTGGATACGGCGTGCCGACGCATCAGATTCCTCTGCTGGACCGCGATGCGAACCTGACGGCGTGGCTCGACCGGCAGATCTTTTCTGCGTCTCATTTGTATGAGCACACGCGCGATCCTGAGGGCTTGCTGAGTACGATTCCTGCGCTGGGGACTGCGCTGCTTGGACTGCTGACTGGAATTTGGCTGCGGACGCAGCGGGCGCTGAGTGAGAAGATTACCGGCATCGCAGTTGCGGGGTTGAGCGGAGTGCTGCTGGGTGGGGTGTGGAATGCCTGGTTCCCGATCAATAAGAAGCTTTGGACGAGCTCGTTCGTTTTGTTCGCGGGCGGGCTTAGCCTTCTGCTGCTCGCGTTGAGCTTGTTCCTGGTGGACTATCCGGAGAAGAGATCGGGGAAGGGCCAGGCCGGATGGCTGAAGCCGTTTTTTATCTTCGGCACGAATGCGATTGCGGCTTATGTGTTTTCGGAGCTGCTGGCGGCTGCGATCTCGAGTATTCCGGTGCATCCTGGGGTGAACCTGCAACAGGCAATATTTCATGCTATCCAGGGGATTATTCCGAATGTTGCGTTCGCGTCTTTGATCTACTCGGTTGGATTCGTTGCGGTGTGCTGGCTGTTTGTGGCGGTGCTGTACCGGCGAAAGATCTTCATCAAGATTTAGGGCCGGGATTGCTGTAATAGCCGGGAACGGGGTCTTGCGACCCCGGACGGTTTCGTGCGGCCGATATCGCGGATACGGGG
The DNA here is from genome assembly GCF_009766095.1 of Granulicella sp. S190. Lineage (GTDB taxonomy): Bacteria > Acidobacteriota > Terriglobia > Terriglobales > Acidobacteriaceae > Edaphobacter. Next base: position 120,726 of record NZ_LMUD01000007.1, on the reverse strand, counting down.
ATTCCATTTAGAGTTAAGAGATGATGAAACTGGCGAAGTTGGCGAAGGTCGATCTTGTCGGCGTGGGGCTTAACGCGACGGATACGGTCATCCCTCTCGCAGAATACCCTTCGCGCGGGTCGAAGGTGGAGTACCGTACTGCGACTGTACTGCCGGGGGGACAGGTCGCGTCCACCGTGGTGGCGTGCCAGCACTGGGGCGTACGAACACGATATGTGGGGAAGCTTGGCGACGACGCTGCGGCAGCGCTGCATCGCGAGGCGTTTGCGCGGGTGGGAGTCGAGACGCAGTTAGTTACGGTCTCCGGGGCGGCGAGTCCGCAGTCGTTGATTATGGTGGATGCGGGCGGGGAGCGAACGGTGCTTTGCCGACGGGACGAGCGGCTTATTCTGCAGCCAGCGGATCTCGATCGCGAGTGGATAGTGAATGCGCGGGCGCTCCATGTAGATGGGCACGATACGGCCGCAGCAACGGTTGCCGCCAAGTGGGCGCGGGAGGCGGGGATCCCGGTGATTGCGGACCTGGATGAGCTTTATCCGGGGGTGGAGGAGCTGGTTGAGAATATCGACTACCTGATTGCGAGCCGGGATTTTCCCTGCCGGTTTATGGGGGAGCCCAACCTGGAGAAGGCGCTGCAGCAGATGCAGAGGGAGTATGGGTGCCGACTGGTGGCTGCCACGCTGGGCGAGGAGGGTGTGGTGGCGTGGGATGGCAAGCAGTTTCACCATACTCCGGCTTACTGCGTTTCGGTGGTGGACACAACCGGGGCGGGCGATACGTTCCATGCCGGGTTTATCTATGGGCTGTTGCAGGGTTGGCCGCTGGAGCGTCAGCTCGACTTTGCCTGCGCCGCGGCTGCGCTGAACTGTATGGCTGTAGGAGCGCGAGGTGGGATTCAGACGCTGGAGACGATTGAGAACCTCATGGCTACCGGATCACGACACTTTGCGGCTTACTGCGTCTAGTTTCGACGGAGCGGTGAGACAGCGTGAGTAGGGACTGCCCTTATACTTGATGTTGGTCTGGGTCTGTTGACGACCTGGCTTTGAGGAGTTCATGGCTTCACTTATTGATGCGATTGCGATCAAACGCAAGATGTTGTTCGAGTTTGAAGATACCCCGTTTTCCTGCCTGGAAGCAGATGTGACCAGCCCCACGGCTCGCGGCGGCCAGACGCTGGTGCGGTTGAAGATGCGGAACCTGCTGACGAGCGCGGTGTTTGAAAAGACCTTCAAGGCGAATGACAAGTTCAAGGAGCCGGACCTAGTGATCGTGCCGGTGTCTTACCTGTACAGCGACGGCGAGGGCTCTCACTTTCTGGACCAGGAGAGCTACGAGACCCTGACGTTGACTGAGGAGATGGTTGGGAATGCCTTGGATCTGTTGATCGAGGGCACGTTGTTGCAGCTGCATAAGTACAACGGCAATCCGATCGGGTTGCAGCTTCCGATGTTTGTGGAGCTGGATGTTGCGTATGCCGAGCCTGCGTCGCGGGGCGACTCTTCGAGCGGCGGCGGGACGAAGATGGCCAGGCTGGAGACCGGTTTGGAGATTCGCGTTCCTCCCTTTATCAAGGAGGGGGAGAAGGTGAAGGTAGCGACGGAGAACCGCGAGTTTGCGGGCAGGGCGTAGGCTGGCATAGAGGGAAGACGTCGGCCAAATGATGTCATCTGGTGGTGTTTGCCGGGAGTTTTGCTGCGAAGTGTCTCTTGGAGAGACTTCGTTTTCCTGGCTTTGAGTCCAGAGGATAAGTCGACCGCAAGGGATGCGGGCTTTCCAGAGCTGTTGAGCGTACGCATTTTTTTTGAGATTTGTTTCTAATGCTATGGCAAATCTCTGCGGGGTAGTAGTAGAGTACCCTCCAAACACTCCGTACTATAACTCCTCTTCGCTGAAAGCTTTGAGGAGAGCTGACAGGAAGCCGAGCCATTTAAGGTACGAGCAAGCAGATTGCGCCTTCTCGTCTTTGCAGCTCGATTTCGTTTCGCGGCATAGTTACGATCCTCTTTCGCTGCCGCGACCTATCAGTTCGATGAGAAGCAAGCTGCTTCGCAGGGAACGGAGTTGCAGGTCTTTGGGTTTGCCATGAGGTGTCCCGCGATGAAGTTCTCTCTTCGTCTATCGCTTGCTTCAGTAGCCGCTTCGGTATGTCTTTCTGTTTGTGCGGGATCGCCTGCCTACGCTGCGGGAGTGTCTTCTGCGGCGGACCACGGGACTGACGCGGCCAGGGCTGCGTCTCCGGCGAGCGAGATGGTGCTGATCCCCGGGCCGCTGCGGTCGTTTCTGCGGATGGCCGGCATCAGCCAGAAGGTCTCCAAGGAGGAGGTGCTTCCGCTACTGGCGCGGAATGTGTACCTTCGCGGTTTTCAGCAGAACAGTCCGACAGAGTTTCTAATATTGATCGACCGCTATCTGAATCAAGCCCGGGAGCTTCAGGTGCTCGCGGGAAAGAGCAATACGATTCGGGTGAGTGGTTGTGACGACGCCGGGACGCTGGTGCAGATCCTTGGATACCGGTTGCGCGAGGGATGCGGCCAGAAGGACTTTACGCTAGAGACGGCGAATCCGGAGAGAGCTTTTCTGACGATCGACTCGGGGTTCCCGCTGGTGGAACTGGAGGAGGCTCTGCAAACAGGAACGCCCTTCTCCTATTCGTATCCAGCCTCGCTGGTTCCAGTGTTGTTTCACCAGACGGATTGGATTGGGTTAAGCCAGAACCCACGGCGGGGAGCGGGAGATGTGGTGGACGCGCTGCTGAGTGATCCGGCGGTGGCGCGACTCTATTGGGCTCTGAACAAGACCGACAGCGAGACGAGCGTTGCGTTGCAGAGGTCCCCTGGGCTTAGGAGACTGCTCCCTGTTGCAAGCATTCTCGATTTTTATGGGAGCCAGATCTGTATTCGCTCGGGACACGTGATCGTTCCGGGAGGAGCGGCGGTAGTGACGGAGTGGAAGGATCTGGCGGGTGCGAGCCCGGATGCGCCGGGGGAGTTCGTCAGCAACCTGCTGGCGAAGGATAACGGTTGGCTGGCGGCGTATTTCGATGCGCTGTCACGGGTAAATCAGGCTCAGCAGATACGTCTTACGGAAGATTCGCGGCTGAAGCAGCTTTACGATGTGTTTCGGCGAGGCGCGGTGGGGACGAACGCGGTGAAGGGTGTGTTTCCACGGGCGCCTGACCTGCTAGTGCTGTTTACGCGCGTGCAGTGGGAGGCGAACGGAGAGCCACATGTGCCGGGAGATATGGCGGTGTGGAAGGAGATTCTGCTGCAGAAGGCCGACTCCAAGGTGGTTAAAAGCTGGGTGAAGCGGGCGAAGAGCTGGGATCGTCCGGAGCAGTTGCTGGAGACGATGACCGCACTGGCTACGGTAGATACAGACAGTGGACCACTGCAGATCTATCTCACGATGAGTGAGCTGGACCGCGGACGACAGCCGGGGGGTCGGTTGTCGGCTGCAACTGTTCGTATGATGGCCGACCGGTTCAGCAGGATGAACAACTGGTACCTGGTGTTCGCAGAGTTTCCCGGCTTAAACGATGCGTGCATCGAGCACTTTCTGGCTACGGTGGATTCGATCGACAAGATCTCCAACCCTACGCTTCGCGGGAACGCGCTGGGATCGTTTCAGGCGAGCGTCGGGCTGTGGCAGATTCTTGCGCGGCAGGGACAGATTCCTGAGGGTCAACAAAGCGCGTCGTGGCAGAAGGTGATTGGGCCGTTCGCTACGATCTCTTCTTCGACTCAATTGTTCGATGGTGCGCACACGTCCGTGGAGGAGTTGCTGCGCTCGGTTGGGGCCAATGCGAACAGCACACAGGAGCAGATGGTCGAGTTGCTTGCCGGGCCTACACAATCGACGCCGGACGGGATGAAGGTACATGCGGCGCTGGCTGCGAGGATCAATGCGGTGTTGGACGATCAACGGCTGGTGTCTCTCGACACCTTGTTTGCGTTGAGCAACGGCATGAAGGAGCTGGGCGATGGGAAGGGCAAAAGTGATGCCCTGCTACCGCTGGCAGCTGAGCTTCACGAGTTCGATCTGCCTCGGCCGATCTTTACGAACAGCGAGAAGATCAGCTGGGCTCCGCCGAACTATACGGCTCACCACGCGGAGCTGCAGGTGCGGACGGATCTGACGAAGATTTTGAAAGAGCCAGGATCGCGTGGCCAGGTTGATGCAGCTCGAGGCCAACTGACGCCGTTTTTGCGGGATACGCTGGTGGGTTTGAACTACGCCTACTATGAGCCGCCCGGGGCGCAGATGCTTCACCATAATCCGCTGTTTGTGCGTTCGCATGACTTTCTTGGAGTTTCGATCCAGACGCCGGATCGACTATGGGGCTCTCCGATGCTGCTGGGTGCTGGGTCTCCGGCTGGAGGGGGAGCTTACCTGGTTGGGTCGCTGGTAGATCTGTCTTATGCGCTGGCGATTACGGAGCAGGACTTTTTGTCTCCGGAGAATGTGCAGGCGCTGATATGGAAAGACCTGGTGCCGGAGCTTCTGGTTGGCGCTACGCTGCCGCGCTGGTGGAGCGTATCGCCGGCGGAGCTGCATGCGGTGACACTGTATCAGCGATCTGGAGAGGAGCTGCTGACGGCCTCTGCAGGGGACGGCCAGACGCGGGAGAGAGTTGTCGCGATTCTGTCTGATCGTTTGACTTCGCAGCGGCTGGAACGAGTGCAACGCGCTTTGGCGCGTGCGGACGATACGGCTGCACTGCTTCCGTTGATGACGCCGTCTGAGACCTCTTACCTGGCGGCGGAGTACCGTGTTCGTTTCCCTGACGAGAAGGTGACGTGGGGCCCGGCGAGCCAACAGCTGGAGGAGTTGCGAGGGAAGTATCCGGCGGAGGTGAGCTGGGATCGCCTGTCTCGTGACTTCGGCGTACCGCATCCTACGATGGCGAGAACGAACGGCTGCGATCTGCTGAACGTGAAGCCGTTCCCCTTCTTTGGATCGTATTCGAGCAGGCTGTTCGGGGAGTCGTGGGAGTCGAGCAATTTGTACTGGGCCCGGCTTGCGGATGAGATGGGCTACTCGCCTGCGGCGTTGAACAGCCTTGTTCCGGAGCTGAGCCGGCGAGCGATTACGAAGATCTTTGCGACGGAGCCGGATGATTGGCCTGCGATCCTTCGCGCGTTTCAAGAGACGGGGCAGGAGTTCCGACAGGGCAAGAGTGCGGGACTGACTCCACCACCTACTACTACGAACCTGCCGGATCGGCAGGAAGCCGTAGCAACTACACCCTAAGGGGCCTTATGACTAAGCGAACTCTTATTCTTCTTTGTGCTCTTTCGATTCCCTTCTATGGCGGCGGTTATGGAGCCGCGCAGGATGATAACTCGCGCATCAAGGTGAGTGTGGTCCTGGTGCAACTGAATGTGGCGGTGACCGATGGGAAGGGAAACTATGTGAGCGGACTTCGGCCGGAAGACTTCTCGATCAGCGAGGATAAGATTGCCGAAAGAGCTTCGACGTTTGAAGAAGGAAATGAGGCCCCTCGAAGGTTGCTCGACGCTGCTGCGCCGGGCGGGCAGGCTGCTCCTCAGGAGACGAGCAAAGGGCCGGAGATTGTGAAAAAATCGACGGGCGATCCGCTGAAATCGCCAGAGTTATGGGGATCGGGAGCAAATGTTTTTATCCTGTTCGACACCAGCAACTATATGTACCGCGGGTTTGTGTTTGCGCAGGATTCTATTGCTGACTTCATTCGCTCTCTCGAGGGAGTCAGCAAGGTGGCGCTCTACTCTTACAGTCGAGATCTTTCGCGCGTCGCAGCGCTTACGCCGGACCGGGCACAGGTGTTGCGAGGGGTACGCAACACGGTTGCAGGGGATGATGCTGCGCTCTACAACAGTCTTCTGCTGACGGTGAAAGATGCGGCGCGGCTGACGGGGAAGAAGGCGATTGTTGTCTTCTCGAACGGGCCGGATAACGCGAGCCTGGTGCCGCCGGAGGACGTGGCGGAGCTGGCGCAGTCTACTGGGACGATTATTTATATGATCAGTACGCAGCAGGCCGAGGCAGAGCCGATATCTACCGCGGTGTTCGAACGGATGAGCAAGGTGACCGGCGGCAAGGCTTATTTTTCGAAGAGCTGGAGAGATGAGAAGCAGGCTTTCAGTTCGATTCGGGATGACCTAGCGCATCTTTATACGCTGAGCTATTACCCTCAGCCGAATCCGAACCGGGGCTGGCGCACGATTACGGTGAAGCTGGTGGGGAAGAATCTGCAGAAGTATCACATTCGGACGCGTGACGGATATCGCCTGTTACAGCAGACGCAGCCTTCGAGCGATATGCTGTCCTCGAATGGGTCGGATTCTTCTACGCCGTAGTTGGAAGATGATCCGGGGCCGCTGTCTTCTGCGGCTCACCGGATCGTGGGTCCTCGGGATGCATAAGGAAACGGCTCTTCCCGATGGCAGAGGAAACAGCAACAGCAGATCCCTACGGGATGACAAACAGAACGACAGACAACAGCAAGTAGGAATCCATGCGAGATCGTTTATTCACTCACCGGAGTGGTGATGGGTTTGGTGAGTTGGATGGTGGTCTTCTGCGGGGTGTTTTGCGAGGAGTCGCCCAGCAGGAGTGTGTATTGGCCAGCATCTGCCTGCCAGGCTGACGACTTGACGTCGTAGTAGCTGAAGCTGCGTGGGTCGAGATTGAAGGTGAGGTGTTTGGTCTCGCCGGGTTGCAGGACTACTCGCTCAAAGGCCTTCAGTTCCTTTGTGGGACGCTCTACGGTTGTCGAGTTCTGACCAACGTAGAGTTGAGCCACTGTGGCACCGGCACGATGGCCTGTATTTGTAACGTCACAGGTTACGGTTGCGTGCCCATCGGCTGATGGAGAGCTCTTGAGCTTGCTGAAGGAGAAGGTAGTGTAGGAGAGTCCGAAGCCGAAGGGATATTGCGGCTCGGTGTGGTTGTGTTCGTAACCTCGATAGCCTACGAAGATTCCTTCACGATAGACAATCTTGTTGGTGCCGGGGTCGGGGTAGTAGTTGTTGAAGCTTGGATTGTCGGTGATCTTCTTCTCCCAGCTGATGGGGAGATGGCCGGAGGGGTTTTCTTCTCCAAAGAGCAGACGTGCCGCGGCGGTACCGCCTTCTTCACCGGCGTACCAGGTTTCGAAGATGCCCTGGACTTTGTCTTTCCATTTGGAGAGGTCGACGCTGCCGCCGGAGGTGATGACGACGATCGTCTTTTTGCCGAGGGCAGAGATCTGCTGGATGAGCTGCTCCTGACCGACGGGGAGTTCGAAGGTACGGTCTCCTCCTTCAGACTCGGACGCTGCGTTGAAGCCAACAGCGAGGATGACGGCGTCGGCGTGAGAGGCCATCTCGAGAGCGTCCGGCTCGACGATGCTACTGAGCGGAGCGATGCCGAGGCGCATGCCGGAGACAGAGCCGATCTGTTGCGAGAGCTGCTCGAGGACGACTTTGTGCGCGGTGGGTGTGAGGTCCAGCGTGGTCTGGTTGAGGATGTACTTGGGAACGACGGAGCTGTCGAAGACGATGGCATCATCGACCAGGACGCGATACTTGCCGTCGGTCTGAATGAAGATGGCGTACTTCCCTGCTTCGGCAGGGGTGTAGTAGCCGGTCCAGCGGCTGCTGTTGGTGGCGCGAACGTAGGGCGATGCGTTGCGATGCGAGGTGAGGGCGTTGAGCTCCTGCTCTTCGGGCTCGCGGCGAGTGGATGCGGGGGTTTGCATCGTGGTCTCGGTGGCGGTGCTGGTGACGTCGCCTTCGAGGTTGGCCTTGGCGAAGCTGATGTGCGTGACTCCCGAGGTGGTGCCTTGTGAATCGGTGGTGAAGTGCGTGAGGCGTGACATCTGGTTGACGCTGTGGAGTCCGCGAGCGTAGAGGACCTTGGTTTGTGGGCCGACGAAGTTGCTGACGCCGACGAGAAGGTTGGTGTTGGCGAAGCTGACGACCTCGCCGCTGCCGCCGCCTGTGGTCACAGTCTGGGTCGCTGTAGGTCCGATGATGGCGATGGTCTTGAGGGCCTTCCTGTCGAGAGGGAGAACGTTGTTTTCGTTTTTGAGGAGGACTGCGCCTTCGATTGCGGCCTGCAGGGAGGCGGCGCGACCGTCGAGATTATATCGCGGGATGCTTGTATCCAGCTGGGGGTGATCGAGCCAGCCGAAGTCTACCGCGACGCGGAGGATGCGGCGTACCTTCTCATCAAGCTCGGCCTGGGTGATGGTGCCGTCCTTCAGCAGTGGCATGATCTTTTCTTTAGAGTAGTAGACGCCGAAGGGCATCTCGAGATCGAGGCCGCCTTTGACGGCTGCGGCGGTGTCGTAGGTCGCGACCCAGTCGGACATGATGATGCCGGGGAAGTGCCATTGATCTTTGGCGACGGTGACGTTGAGACGCTGGTTCTGCGTCATGTGCTCGCCGTTAGTGATGTTGTAGGAGTCCATGATGGCGCCGACTTTGGCGGTCTTCACGGCGGCCTCGAAGACGGGCATGTAGATCTCACGCAGGGTGCGCTCGTCGATGATGGAGTCTGAGTCGTGGCGGAGGTACTCGGAGTTGTTGCCAAGGTAGTGCTTCACGGTGGCTGAGACGCCCTCCTGCTGGACGCCGCGAATGTAACCGACGGCGATTGCGCTGGCGAGGAATGGGTCTTCGCCGAAGTACTCGAAGTTACGGCCGTTCATGGGTGCGCGATAGATGTTGACGCCGGGGCCGAGAAGGAAGGCCGCGCCGCGTGAGCGCGAGTCGCGACCGAGCTGCTGTCCGATGCTGAGGGCGAGGTTTCTATCCCATGAGGCAGCGAGGCCGATGCCTGCGGCGTAGGCGATGGTCGGCGCGGGAATGTGTGCTCCGACCGGGCCATCGGCCATCTGGAAGTAGGGGATGCCGAGCCGCGCTACAGGATGGGTTCTGAAGGGGGTGTCGCCGCCGATGAGGTCGATCTTTTCGTCGAGCGTCATCTTTGCCAGGAGATCGTCCACACGCTTGTCGACCGCCTGGGGGTTGTTTCCGACGAACTGCGCGAAGCCGGAGAGGCTGGCGAGAAGAAAGGTGCCAGCGAGGATGGTATTGCGTGCGAAGGCGGGACGATTGCGCATGAGCATCTTGACGGACTCCGGGCCGACATAATTTCTGTAGAGGCTTGACCATCTACATGACGAGAAAGCTGAATTTATTTTCCCGGAGAAGTATATCGATAGATGCGCGAAGAGGGTTCTGTTGCCGGAGCGACTCTCCTAAAAAATCAGCTTGAGCGCTAGTTGGATCTGACGGCTGGTAGAGGCGGCCGTGATGACTCCTGCGGTAGGGCTTTGCACAGCGGCGGCGGTTTGGCTGGCGGGTGGACCTTGTGTGGGGCCGCCGGTGTAGACGACTTCGTTCGGCGTCTGCAGATTGGTGTGATTGAGAACGTTGAAGAATTCAGCGCGGAATTGGAGGCGGGTTCGCTCGGTCAGCGTCGTGGATTTCAGGAGAGAGAGATCCCAGTCCGCGTAGCCGGGACCGGTGAGAGTGTCGCGGCCGAGATCGCCGAGGGTGCCGTAGGCAGGCGCAGTGAAGGCAGTAGGCGCAAAAAACTGCGAGACACGGGTTGCAGTGCTGCCGTGCGTGTAGAGACTTCCGTGAAAGTCCGGGTTGACGTTTGGACGAACGGGGTTGCGGGTGTCTCCGGAGCCGGTGGGGTTGTAGCCAAGTTGAGGGCTGAACGGAAATCCGGTTTGAAGGGTTGCGATGGTGCTGAGGCTCCACCCTGATACTGCGTGGTCGATCCACGACGACGTCGTGGGTAGAAGAAGGTGACCGCGACCGACAGGCAGCTCGTAGGTCGCGTTGAAGGCAGCGAGGTGGCGGATATCGGTTGCGGCGGGACCGTAGTCGAGCGAGGGATTTGCCGGGTAGGAGACAAAGGCCGGCGTGTTGGCAGAGACGCTCGTGTTCCAGGCTGAACCGTCGTCGAGATTTTTGGCGAAGGTGTAGTTGGCCCGAAGTTGCAACCCATGAGAGAGATTGCGGCGAAGATCGACTTCGAGTGCGTTGTAGTTACTGGAACCGCCTGAGGTCCATGAGGTGGTGTTAGCCACGAGGGGATTTGCTTTGACGATTGTGGGGTAGTAGATCGTCCCTATGGAGGCGCCGAGAGGGCAGCCTGAGGCCGGGGAGCAGACGATGGAGGCGGGTTCGTTTTGATCCTCGGAGAGGATCTGATGATAGCCGTGAGAGCCGACGTAACCGATGGTGAGCGAGGTGGCCTGATCGAGCTGCTGCTCGATGCTGAAGGTGTAGGAGACGACCGCGGGCGTGGAGATGTCGGTCTGAATGTTCGAGGGAGAGATGAGGCCAGGTGCGCCGCTGACCGGGCTGGCGACGGGGACGTTGGAGTAAGAGAGAGTTGTGTTGTAAGGTGCGGCCTGGTCGAGGCGATAGTCGAGGTTGTCGAGCAGGGAGTGATGAAGGCCGATGCTGGAGCGGAGGGATGTCTTGCCAGTACCGAAGACGTTCCACGCTATGCCGAGGCGAGGTTCGGGTAGGATCTTTGCGCGGTTGTCGGAGAGGGCGGAGGTGCCTGTAGTGGGAGTGGTGTTGATGACTCCGTCGGTAAAGCCATACTGCGAGGCGCGACCGTGAGCTTCATTCCAACCGTTGGTGGACTCGAAGCGAATGCCGCCGCGAATCTCAAACGCGGGAGTGAGCTGCCAGGTGTCTTCGAGGTAGGCGGAGCCCATGAAGCTTCGCCAGTTGAGTGGCGTGGGGTTGGGGACGACGGTGAAGGTTTTTACGGTTCCCTGAAGGAAGGTCGCGAGCGACGCGAAGGAGGCCTGGCCGTACTGATTCTGGGCGAGGTTGTCGTTCGACTGGAGGGACTGAAGCCATACTCCGGCTTCGACCTGGTGACGCGAACGGGAGTAGAAGACGTGGTCGTCGAGGGTGTAGAGATTACGCGATGTAGCGTTGTTGGATCCTACGTTCGCACCTGCGCCGGTTATCTGCGAAGAGCCGTTCGATGCCGTGGAACCAGCGATGACGATTGCTCCGGTGGGCCGGCCGGCCAGGAAGCCTGGGGTATCAGCCTGGACGGAAGAGGGGATGTCGCCGAGAAAGAAGAAGCTGGCGCGAGAGTAACCGATGCGCGCCGTGTTGAGCAGGTGCGCGGAGAAGACATGCTGCTCCTGAACGCTGACGACCTGTTCGCGAAGCGACTCGTTGATGAGCGAAAGAGGGTTCTGCGTGGGGGTATTTGCGACGGAGTCGTCGACGGTGTAGACGGCGAAGAGGAGGTCGCGCGCGGTGAGATTGGCATCGAAGCGCAGGGTGCCGAAGTCTTCGCGGATGTGCTGGGTGGGGCTAGAGAAGGCTTCGGCGATGCCGGTTGGACGGCCTTTGGCATCGAGGAGCTCGGGGCCATTTTGCGTTGGCCATAGATTCAGCAGGGGACGGACTCCGGCGGCGAGACCGTAGTTTTTGCGAGGGCCGCCTGGGTTGGCTGGGTCAGGCAGAAGACCCTGCCGCGCCTCCGTGTCGGGGACGAGCGTGACATCGGTGATGCCGAGGTTTTGCCGGTAGCCTTCATAGTTGCCGAAGAGGAAGAGTTTGTTGGTGCGAACGGGGCCGCCGAGAGAGGCACCGTAGTTATTGCGTTGGAAGTTGGGAATTCTGGCCTGGTCGAAGTAGTTGCGGGAGTCGAAGAAGGAGTTGCGAAGAAACTCATAAGCGGAGCCATGCAGATTATTTGTGCCTGATGCAGTGACAATTGAGATCTGCGCGCCCTGGCGCTTGCCATAGCTTGCCGAGTAGGTGTCGCTGACAACGTTGAACTCGCGCACGGCCTCGACACCGAGGAGCTGGCCGCTGGTGCCTCCGGGAGTGACGTTGATCAACGACGCGCCGGTGTACTCGATGCCGTTGAGGAGATAGAGATTGTCCTGGGGGCGGCGGCCGGAGATTGCGAACATACTGCCGACGGAGGAGTTGGAGGTTCCTACCGAGCCGCTGCGCTGTGCCGTGTAGTTGACTGCGGCCGGGTTGAGGGTGATGAGCTGATCGTAGGAGCGGCCGTTGAGTGGGAGGTCTTTGACCTGGCGCTCGTTGACGAGGCCGGAGGTTTGTTGTGTCGAGAGATTGACGGCGGAGGGCACGTCGGTGACGGTGATCTGCTCGATGACGCTGCCGGGATGCAACGTGAGATCGATGCGGATGGCCTGGCCTACGGTGAGAGAGATACCAGAACGCGACTGCGGAGCGAAGCCGTCGCGTGAGACGGAGATCGTGTAAGCGCCGACGGGGATGGATGGGGCTGCGTACGCTCCTGAGGCATCGGAGAGGAGGTGGCGCTCGCCACCGGTCTCCTGATTGCGAATCGTGATCTGCACGTCAGGGATGATGGCTCCTGCAGAGTCCGTGACGAGCCCGCTGATGGTGCCCCCTACGACTTGAGCGCTTGCGGTTGCGGCGAAGAAGGAGATGGCGAGAAGTGCGGATCTGTGAAACATCGAGGAGACCTCCAAGTGCCTGGCAAAGACACGAATAAATGGGAGTTGATTTTTACTTTGTCTGGGGAAGGGCGAAGGCTAGAGACAACAACAGTTCTGCATGGCTTCCTGGGAGGAAGCTACGATGCGGGCATGCCGAAGATGGCTGGAGTTTCTCGAGTGCATTGAGCTAACGAAAGAGCAACGTCGTGCTCTGAGATGCGATGAAGATTGGGTGTTTGGGTTCGGCTATTATTTCTACGAACAAAGGAGGCGCAGACCTGCTTCACAACAACAACAGCCGAGAACGGCGTAGTGGAAGGTCAGAGCCATAGACCGAATAGTAGCACAGAGAATTTTTGTTTTGCCGATGACGCCGCGTGCCCTAGTCATTGCAAAGCTGAATGAGTCGAACGCTCGCGGTGCTTTGCTATTTGAATTATGCGGCTGAAAGTGGCTTCTATTTATCGACTTACGAGTATCGAGGGTATGGGAAGGCCTCTCCAGGATGGCCTTCAGGTTTGCCCGTGATGCGATGCTTTGCTACTCTGAATACAGAAATGCGCCTCACATGCCAGCTCCGTTGTTGTTGTACTGCCAACGTCGAGCAGGCGTGTCGACTCATGCGCTAGCTTTCTCTCTTCGAAAATCTTCAAATCATTTTTCAGGCTCTGCGGCCTGATTAACCTGCATCTCTCAACTCCCCTTGGAGTCCCTTATGGCATTGGCAGCTCCACCTGTTACGGATCTTCAGCTCACGCATCTGCAGCTTCTTGAGGCGGAGAGCATTCATATTCTTCGCGAGGTTGCGTCGGAGTTTGAGCGGCCTGTGATGCTCTACTCAATCGGCAAAGACTCTTCCGTGATGCTGCGGCTGGCTCAGAAGGCTTTTTTCCCAGGTCCGATCCCGTTTCCGCTTCTGCATATCGATACGGGTTTCAAGTTCCGCGAGATGATCGAGTTTCGCGACCGCATGGCGGCCGAGGTTGGAGCTGAGCTTCTTGTGTGGCGCAACGAAGATGCGATCTCTTCGGGCACGAATCCAGTTGCACTGGATACGAAACGCTGCTGCGGCCTGCTGAAGACGCAGGCGTTGTTGGATGGATTGAATCACTACGGCTTCGATGCTGCTTTTGGCGGCGCGCGGCGCGATGAAGAGAAGTCTCGCGCCAAGGAGCGGATCTATTCTTTTCGCGACAAGGCCGGGCAATGGGATCCCAAGAATCAACGGCCGGAGCTTTGGAATCTATACAACTCGCGCATTCATCCGGGTGAGTCGATTCGCGTCTTTCCGCTTTCGAACTGGACCGAGATGGATGTCTGGCAGTACATCCTGCAGGAAGAGATTCCTATCGTCGATCTTTACTTCGCCAAGGAGCGGCCGATGTATGTTCGCGGGGACGCGCTTCTTCCCACGGAGCAAAGCTTCGTTGCGCGACTGGGCGAACAACCGCAGATCGTGCGTTCCCGCCTTCGCTCGCTTGGCTGCAGCCCGTGCACGGGTGCGATCCGCTCGGATGCGGATACGCTGCCGAAGATTATTGAGGAGCTGCTCTCTTTCCGTTCGTCGGAGCGCGCGAATCGAGTGATCGACCATGACCAAGATGGGTCGATGGAGCTTAAGAAGCGGGAGGGCTATTTCTAGATGCCTACCAGTGAGTCTGTTCTGAATGTTGACGCAGAAACATTCTCCGGCGAGGAGAGAGAGTTTTCTCTCTCAGGCTTTCTCGCGGAGGAACACGCGCGAGATCTGCTTCGCTTTACGACTGCCGGGTCAGTCGATGACGGGAAGTCAACCCTGATCGGCCGGCTGCTCTACGATACGCAGAGTGTTTACGAGGATCAGGTTCATTCCATTCGAGGTAAGGGCACGACGGGCGCGGAGAGCGTCGACCTTGCCTTACTGACCGATGGGCTCCGCGCCGAACGCGAACAGGGCATAACGATCGATGTTGCCTATCGCTACTTTTCGACGGCCAAACGCAAGTTCATCATCGCGGATACGCCGGGCCACGAGCAGTACACACGCAACATGGCTACGGGTGCCTCTACGGCTTCACTGGCCATTGTTCTGGTCGACGCGCGCAAGGGCGTGCTGACGCAGTCTCGCCGGCATGCCTGCATCACCGCGCTGCTGGGCGTTCGCCACATCGTGGTTGCGATCAACAAGATGGATCTTGTCGATTATGCACAGAAGACCTTTGATTCCATTCGCGCGGATTTCAATGCTTTCGCAGATGAGCTGGGGGATCTCCGTCCGCCACACCTTTACTTTGTGCCGGTGAGTGCGTTGACCGGCGAGAACGTGGTTCGCGCTTCGTCTGCGATGCCATGGTATGGAGGGCCTTCGCTGCTCGAGCTGCTCGAGTCTGTGCCAGCGGCGGAGGCTGGGGTTGGCGATCCCTTCCGCTTCGCGGTGCAGCGCGTGATTCGACCTCACCAGAACTTTCGCGGATTTGCTGGACAGATCGCTGCCGGAAGCATTCGTCCGGGGGATCCCATTGTGGTGCTTCCGTCGCGCCGGACCAGCCGGGTGCGCAGCATCGTTACCTTCGATGGCGACCTACCGTCTGCCCAGGCTCCGCAGTCTGTAACGCTTACTCTTACAGATGAAGTGGACGTGAGCCGGGGCGACCTGATCGCGGATCCTGACTCTGCGGCCACCATCACGACGGGTTTTACCGCCTCGCTGGTTTGGATGGAAGAGAGCCCTCTCGATCTGAACCGGCGCTACCTTCTGAAGCATATGAGTCGCACGGTGCAGGCGCAGATTACCGCGATCTTGTATCGGCTGGATGTGGAGAGTCTTGAGCAGCAGCCTGCGGAGACGTTGACGTTCAATGGCATTGGCCTGGTAGAGATCGAATCTGTTCTGTCTCTTGCGGCGGACAACTACTCTGCGAACCGAACTACAGGAAGCTTTGTGCTGATCGATCCGGTCAGCAACCGGACTGTCGCGGCGGGGATGATCCGGTCTATTCGCGCGCAAGAGACGGATGCCGTAACAGAAGAGGTTACAGATGTTGAACGACGCAGACGCTGGGGACATTCCGGAGCCCACATTCACCTGTCCGGGCCTGCCGATTTCGTCAACAGGACGGAGCGCGCTCTTTTCCTTCGCGGGGCGTTCGTAGTGCGTGCCGAGACTACTTCGCATGAGGCTATTGCTGTACTTGTCGCGGGAGGGGCTTTGGTTTTGACTCGCTCGCTATCCGAAGACACCAGGGTACGTTTCGGTGAGAGACATGCGGTTGTGGGGAGTGTTGAGGAAGTGATTCGCTTTCTCGAAGTTCAGACCATCTTTGACGGGAGATTCGACAGTGACAGCAATGAATGATTCGATAGCTAATTCTGAAATGCCTCGCGAGACTGAAGCTGCCGAGCTGCCCGGTACACTCTCTCCCGCGCTCGAGGCGAAGCTGTTCCGTGTCCGCGAACTTCTTGTGCTGGAGCTGGTGGGAGCACAGGACACGAAGGATGCTTGTCTGACGTGCAGCTTCCAAGCTGAGGATGTTCTTCTCCTGCATCTTGTGCTGGAGCTGCGGCCCGAGATTCCCGTTCTCTTTCTTGATACCGGCTACCACTTTCGCGAGACGTATGAGTATCGCGACCGCATCGCGACGGAGTGGAAGCTGAATCTGAGGAATCTTCTACCTGCTCGTACGGTGGCGGAGCAGGAGCTGGAGCACGGACTGCTGCACCAGACCGCGCCCGATCGCTGTTGTGGATTGCGTAAGGTCGAACCACTCTTTACTGCTGTCGGGGAGTTTCGTTTGTGGCTTACGGGCCTTCGCCGCGAACAGGCTCGCAGCCGTGCTGCGCTGGAGGAGATTGCGGAGTTCACGCTGCCGAGCGGCACCACGGTGCGCAAGCTTAGTCCCTTTGCCGACTGGAGCACACGGGACGTCTGGCAGGCATGCGCGTTCTACGGGATTCCGCTTTTGCCCCTCTACGACGCCGGTTACACCAGCATCGGCTGTGAGCCTTGCACTTCGATTCCGACCGATCCCAACGACCCACGCTCTGGACGCTGGGCGGGGCATAAGGTCGAGTGCGGCATCCACATCCAGGCTGCACCAAACAGCTGAGCCCGCTGCACGTTCGCTAAGAGAGAAGCCTTATGGAATATGCCATTGGATTTATCATCGCCGTCTTCATCGCTTTGACCGGCGTGGGCGCAGGCACGATTACCACGCCGCTACTGATCCTGTTTCTTGGAGTGCCCGCGCCGATGGCGGTGGCGACGGGGCTTATGTTCTCGGCTGCGGTGAAGCTTGTACTGGTGCCGTCGCAGATTGCGCGGAGACAGGTCTCATGGAGAGTGCTGGGACTTATGCTGATCGGCGGATTACCGGGAGTTCTGATCGGATCGCTAGTTCTTCGTCACCTCGACGTTCACGGCCCGGAGCTTCTGTTGAACGGCCTTCTGGGTGGTGTCCTGGTGCTAACAGCTCTCTGGCAGATCTTCTTTTCTTTTCGACCAGCGCGAGCCGAACGACTGCCGAGAGATCGCAGCCGCCTGCTTCCCTTCCTGATGCTGCCACTAGGGATTGAAGTGGGATTCTCTTCAGCTGGTGCGGGAGCACTGGGCTCTGCGGCTTTGTTGAGCCTGACGGAGCTCTCGCCGGCTCAGGTAGTGGGGACGGATATCGTATTTGGCTTTCTTCTGTCGCTGATCGGAAGTGGCGCACATGGGTTTTTTCATGGGACTGACTCGGCCCTGCTTCAGCACCTGGTTCTTGGGGGTTTGGCTGGGGTTGTTCTGGGCACAGTTGCCGTGCGCTGGATTCCCAAGCGGCCGCTGCGATTTGCCCTCTGGGTATGGCTTCTGATTATCGGCTCTCAGTTTATTTATACGAACGCCTTCGCTGCGTCGCATCACTAGATTTTGCTTCTGCGCGGCAAGTTCGGGCGTGACAGCCGCGCAGCCATGGGGCGGCTTCGGATGCTACTATCCGGCTATGTCCGTGGATGAGAGTGTGCTGCTGGAGGCTCAAGGCCTGGTGAAGGAGTATGAGCCGGGGCGCCGGGTGGTAGACGATGTCTCGTTTGCGATACGGCGGGGCGAGACGCTGGGGCTGGTCGGGGAGTCAGGTTCGGGCAAAAGCACGGTGGCTCGCCTGCTGCTGCGACTGGCGGAGCCTACCGCAGGAACGGTGAGATACGACGGGCAGGATCTGCTGGCGATGAGCCAGAGAGAGATGCGTGGGATGCGACGGCGCATGCAGATCGTCTTTCAGGATCCGTATGCGGCTTTGAACCCGCGGATGAAGGTGAAGCAGATTTTGAGCGAGCCGTTTGAGATTCATGGGGAGAGACCGTCCGAGGGTGTCGGCGCACGGTTGCAGGAGATGTTGAAGACCGTGGGTTTGGAGGAGTCGGCGCTGGAGCGGTTTCCGCATGAGTTCAGCGGCGGCCAGCGGCAGAGGATCAATATTGCACGCGCGTTGGCGCTACGACCGGAGTTTCTGGTGCTGGATGAGCCGGTGAGCGCGCTGGATGTAAGCGTGGGAGCGCAGGTGGTGAACCTGCTGCGGGAGCTGCAGAAGAGGTATGTCCTGACCTACCTGTTCATCTCCCACTCCATGCCGCTGGTGCGATATCTGTGCGACCGGGTTGCGGTGATGCAGCGCGGACGACTGGTGGAGCTGGGAGAGTGTGAGCAGGTTTGCAGTGCACCGAGAGACGAGTACACGCGGCGGTTGATCGCGGCGACTCCCGAGATGCCTGAGGCGCTGCGAGTGGGCGATTAGCGTGCCAGAGATGGGTGTACGCAAAGACTCGATACAATGGAAGATGGATGATATCGAGTCTTAGTTCGCATTGGCACTATGTCTGGCTGGTTATAGCTTCCTCGATCGCCGGCGTGATGAATGCGATGGCAGGTGGCGGATCGTTCCTTTCGTTTCCCGCGATGCTTTCGATGGGGGTGGCACCGATCCAGGCCAATGCGACGAACACTGTGGCTCTGTGGCCGGGGCAGTTGACTTCGGTAGCGGCATTGCGTGGGGATTTGCGGCGCGATCTGTTGCCGGTGGTCTGCGCGGCTTCGATTCTGGGTGGGGTGAGCGGGGCGGTCGTGCTGTTGAAGACGAGACAGATTACGTTTTTGCACATGGTGCCGTGGCTACTGCTGGTGGCTTCGCTGTTGTTCGGCATTAGCGGGCCGGTGTCGCAGTGGCTGAGGAGGCGGTCTGCGGAGCCGCATATCAAGAGGGCGCCTGCGGTGTGGGGAGTTTTTCTCGCGCTGCTGCCCGTGTGCTTCTATATCGGCTACTTTGGCGCGGGAGCGGGTTTTTTGATCATGAGCGCACTGGCGCTGTTTGGAGTGGAGGAGATGAATGCGCTGAACTCGCTGAAGGTGCTGGCTGCATGCCTGTCGAACCTGTGCGCGGTGATCACGTTTGTGTTCAGCGGGGCGGTGATATGGCACTACTGCCTGATCTCGATGATCTTTGCGGGCGTGGGCGGATATGTGGGAGCGCAGTACGCCCGACGGATGAATGCGAATGTTCTGCGCATGATCGTGGTGAGCACAGGATGCCTGATGGCGGCTTACTTCTTCTGGAGAAACGGATGAGGAGCCGAGCGTTTGGCATGAGGATTTTGAGTACGCCGTTCGTCCTGACGGAAGGCAGAAGGAGGACATGCTATGAGTCATGAGGGAATTAGAATTGTCAGCGCGGAGCAGGCGAAGCGCGAGGATATGGAGCACGAGGAACTCGCAGCGGATGCGGCAACCCCGAAGAAGGTGCGGGTGAAGAAGACCGAGGGGACCGGCGTTGAGATTGATTGGAAGGACGGGCACCAGAGCGCGTGGAACTTTGCCTGGTTGAGGAACGCATGCCCATGCGCCACGTGCCACGAAGATCGAGAGAAGACGGGACGGCTGCCAGGAGTTGCGAAGCCGAAGGAGAAGACTCTGCTGACGATGTATGAGGCGCCGGTAAAGCCGCTGGAGGTGACGCCGGTGGGCAAGTACGCTTTGAAGTTCAAGTGGAGCGATGGGCATGAGAGCGGTATCTACTCGTGGGAGTATCTGCGGCGAGTGTGCCGGTGTGACGATTGCATGACGAAGCAAGGGCTATAGGAGAGGTCGATGAGTCTTTCGAAGCAGACGAAGCGGTTGCAGATGCTGGCGGAGCGGCTGCGTCCTCTGTATGACATGCTGGCGAGTCATCCGCTGTATGCGGCGTTTGAGACGATAGAGGATCTGCACGTGTTTATGGAGTCGCATGTGTTTGCGGTGTGGGATTTTATGTCATTGCTGAAGAGCCTGCAGCGTGGCCTGACGTGCGTGGAGGTGCCGTGGGTGCCGAGCAGATTTGCGGAGAGCAGGCGCCTGATCAACGAGATTGTCCTGGGTGAAGAGAGCGATGTGTACGGTACCGAGGCGGTAAGCCACTTCGAACTTTATCTGCGGGCGATGCGGGAGTGCGGGGCATCGACAACTGCGATGACTGCGTTGCTCCAGGGTTTGAGAGACGGCAGAACGTGGGAGCACGCTTTGGCGATGAGCGGAGCACCTGCTGCAGCGCAGCGTTTTGTGAGGGCTACGTTCGCGGTGATTCAGGAAGGCAAATTACATGCCATTGCAGCAGCGTTTACGTTTGGCCGCGAGGATCTGATTCCGGATATGTTTCGCGGGTTCATTCGCGATCAGAATGAGCGGCTGCATGGAAAGCTGGAGTTGATGCGGTGGTACATGGAGCGGCATATAGAGGTCGATGGCGAAGAGCATGGGCCTATGTCGCTTCGGATGGTCGCCGATCTGTGCGGGGAAGATGCAAAGAGGTGGGATGAGGCTGGCGAGGCGGCAGAGGTGGCGTTGCGAGCCCGGCTGGCGCTTTGGGATGGGATTGCTGCGAGTTTGCAGGCGAAGCCGACTGTGACGCTGATGTCTTAATTTTCTTTTGCGTGCGAGCCAGTACCTTCGAAGCGACAGTCAATCGTCGAGCTTCAACTTCTTCAATGCGTCTTCTACTGTATCTGCCACGAGCAGGAGCTCGCGATTCTTCGGCTTGAGCATGCCCTCGGTTACGCAGTCGTCTAGAAACGAGAGAAGCTTGTCGTAGAAGCCGTTGGTGTTGAGGAGAAGAATGGGCTTTGCGTGGAGCTTGAGCGTGTGCCACGTGAGGACTTCGAAGAGTTCTTCGAAGGTGCCGAAGCCGCCAGGCAGTGCGAGGAAGGCGTCGGCTCTTTCTCCGATGAGAGCTTTGCGTGCGTGCATGGTGCTGGTGATGTGAAGTTCGGTGATACCGTGATGGGCTACTTCGAGATCGACGAGCACTTCTGGGATGACGCCGATGACTTTACCTTGCGCGGATAGAGCTGCTTCGGCAACGGCCTGCATGAGCCCGACGTTGGCGCCTCCATAGATGACGCCGATGTTGCGGGCGGCGAGGGCGCGTCCGAGTTGCTCAGCGGTAGTTCGATAGGCAGGATGAAGACCGTTGGCGGAGGCACAGAAGACCGCTACATTGCGAATCATGCTATCGAGGATACCAATTTTGTGTGGGCCTGCGGTCACAGGCCGAAGGAGATGGAACGCAGAAGAGAATTGAAGAGTTGAAGGCCGACCGCAGTTTGATTGAGTGCGGGCGGCCCTTTAGGGAGGGCTGTTTCAAGGTTCGACTCAGTTTGACGATCTTTGAATCGCGTTCTAGCGAATCGCGATGGTGGCGCCGCTGTGCTCCTTGATGACTTCTTCGATTAGCGATCCTACAGCGTGGTTTGGAGTTGCAGAGTTGGCAACGATGCGGGTTCCAACGGGAACATCGACATTGACCAGCTTGCCAGGCTCGAGCGTCATGGGCTTGTCGCCGATCAAGACTTCAAGGGAAGCTGCGGTATCGTTGCGAAGGTTGAATTTGACGGAGTTGGTCTTGGTCTTGCCAAACATGGCGTGAACGGGAGACGAGATGCTGACCGGCGATGCGTAGATCGCAGGTGCTGTGAGAAGAGAGGATGCAACAACTACGAGGGTGAAGAGATTCTGACGTGTCATGTAACGCTCCAAGTACTTCATAAATTCGACTGAAGTTCTCTGCCATGGATCAGGGAGCCCGTCGTTGATTGATTTACGCAGGGCAGGTTGCGTTTGTTCCACGAAAGCTGCGGAATTTTCGTCGTCATTGTTGCGTAGAAGTTAATTGTTTCGATGCCTGTTCACGAACGGACACGTTGTTCGCAAATGGACGGCGATGTGAGCTTTTGGCGGCTTTCCAGGCTCAAATTCGGATGCAGAGGGAAAGAGCTTAAAATAGAGATTGGAGAGTGCGCAGTTTGAGTCGACTTTTAGAAAATATGAATCCGCAACAGCAGGACGGCATCCGGTCAGTGGACGGACCAGTGCTGCTGCTGGCTGGTGCTGGATCAGGCAAGACACGCGTGATTACGCATCGCATCGCCTACCTGATTGAGGAGCGAGGTGTGCCGGCGGATGCCATTCTCGCGGTGACCTTCACCAATAAAGCGGCTAAAGAGATGGCGGAACGCGTCGAGAAGATTCTGGGACACAGCAGCCTTGCGAAGCCGACGCTGGCTACGTTTCACAGCTTCTGCGTACGGGTGTTGCGGCGCGATATCGAAGCGCTGAAGGTGGGAGGCGTGGGGCTGACCAGGACTTTTGCGATCTACGATGAGACCGACCAGCAGGCGGTGGTGAAGCAAGCACTGAAGCGGTTGGGAATCGATGACAAGTCGCTGAAGCCCAGGGTGGCGCTGGGACGAATCTCATGGGCGAAGAACCACATGATTGATCCTCAGGAGTACTTTCTTGCGAGCACGAACCCGATGGAAGAGAAGATCGCTCACATCTTCGAGATCTACAAGAGGGAGCTGTTCAAGGCGAATGCGCTGGACTTCGACGACCTGCTTCTGGAGACAGTGCGGCTGCTGAAGACCTCTGCAGAGACCAGAGAAAGATACAACCGGCGTTACAGATATCTTTTGATCGATGAGTACCAGGACACCAACAAGCCGCAGTACGAGTTGATGAAGCTGCTGGCTGGACCTGAGGCGAACGTCTGCGTTGTTGGCGATGAGGATCAGTCGATCTATAGCTGGCGCGGCGCGGATATCAAGAACATCCTGGAGTTTGAGAAGGACTTTCCCAAGACGAAGACGATTCGCCTGGAGCAGAACTATCGCTCGACGCAGATGATTCTGGAGGGCGCGGGCGCAGTGGTGGCGCAGAATACGCAGCGCAAGGGTAAGAACCTGTTTACGACGCGTGAGGGTGGAAGCCTGATTGGCTACTACGAGGCGCCGGATGGCGAGAACGAGGCGTTGTTCATCGCGGACCGGGTGCAGCGCTATCTGCGGGAGGCGGGAGGGCAGGCGGATCTTCCTCGCTGCGCGGTTCTGTACAGAACGAACTCTCAGTCGCGACTGGTGGAAGAGGCGTTGCGCCGCTATCAGATTCAGTACCACATGGTGGGCGGATTCAGCTTCTATGATCGTGCCGAGGTGAAGGACATTCTGAGCTACCTCAAGCTGGTGCAGAATGTGCACGACTCGGTCGCGCTGGGGCGCGTGGTGAACTCGCCGCCTCGTGGCATCGGGAAGACGACGATGGAAACGCTCGAACGCATGGCGTTGTCGAGCGGGATGAGCACGTGGGATGCGATTGCACGCGCGATAGAAGACAAGCTGCTGCCTGCACGCGCGCTGCAAGCTCTGAGTGGATTCAGGCGTTTGATTGAGGATGCGCGGGCGATGCTGGGGCCGGGGTTTGCGGAGGAGCTGACCGAAAATCTGGCGGAGGGCCAGGAGGGGGATGATGCTTCCCTTCTCTCCGCGGGTGGAGACGATGAAGATGCGGATGTCTCGTTCGGGTTTGGAGAGGCTGGTGCTGCTCCTGAGCAAGAAGACACTGGCGCGAACAGCTCTTTTGATACGAGCTTCAACTTTGGATTTGACTTCGGGCCAAGTGAAGAGATCTCAACGATTGCGGCTGAGAATACTTCGGACTCGGATGAAGCGCATGGCATTGATGCAGCGAGCTTCAATCCGTTTGCGCCGGTGGTGTTGAAGAAGTCCGCCGGGACGATGATGGAGAGGGCTGCTGCCATCAAGATGGAAGAGGAAAAGCCAGCGTTTCGCAAACCGGGAGATGCGGCCACGCTACCGGAGTTGATCAAGTTTCTGAACGACCGTAGTGGATACATTCGCGCGCTGGAGGAGGAGGCTACTCCGGAGTCTTTCTCTCGGATAGAGAACCTGAAGGAGTTGGCGAATGCCGCGCAGGATGCGCAGGAGCGTGGGGAGACTCTGCATGAGTTTCTGGATCACGCGGCGCTGGTGAGCGATGCTGATAGCTACAGCGAAGAGGCCAGAGTGACGCTGATGACGTTGCATGCAGCCAAGGGGCTGGAGTTTCCGCTGGTGTTTCTCACAGGCATGGAGGAGGGTCTGTTTCCGCACTCGCGGACGTTGACCGACCCGACGGGACTCGAGGAAGAACGGCGCCTTTGCTACGTGGGCATGACGCGGGCGATGGATACGCTGGTGATGACGCGAGCGAGATACCGTCGGCGATACGGGAGCGATATGCCGGAGTCAAGCATCGCTTCGCGTTTTCTGGAGGAGGTTCCTAGCCGGTTGGTGGAGGATCTTGGGAGTCCGCCGGCACGAACGCAGTTTTCAGGATCGGAGTATGGCTCGGGTTATGGGGGGGCGTATGCGACGCCTTACCCTAAGGCGAAGAGGTTTGGACGCGCGGGTGCCGAAGAGGGCGAGCGGCACTACAGTTATGAGGACGAGGACCAAAGCGGCGAGCGGCCCACGCGACCTTCAGGGCTTCCGGGAGTGAATAATCGGGCAGGCTACGCAGGGAAGACTGCGGCACCGGGACAGTCGATCGACAACATTGCCAACTTCTTTGCGGCGCGAGGCCAGAAGATCTCGCGACCGAAGCTGGAGGTCCAGGAGCAGACCGGAAAGACAGGTTTGAGGCAGGGATCGCGGGTTCGGCATCCGAAGTATGGCGAAGGAACTGTGTTTCGTCGCGAAGGCGATGGGGATGATGCGAAGATTACAGTACAATTTCAACAGCACGGCGTGAAGAAGCTGGTGGAGAAGTTTGCCCAGCTGGAGCGCCTCTAAGATCTGAAAATCGCATTTATAGAAAGATTGGCAAGAGACATGGCAAATACCAAGAGCATCACCGATACCCAGGAGCGCAAGAAGGTAAAGCGCGCAGCACGCAAAGCCGCACCAGCGAAGGGTCCGCGCGTCGGCGCCCGCGGCGAGAACAAACAGAAGGTCAAGAAGGCTGCTCGCGGTCAGAGCAAGCGGTAGTTGATCGTCTGACGGGCCGCTCTGGTAATGTTGCCGTGCGGCTCCGATCTGCAAATAAAGTCTTCTGAAATCGCATTGTGTAGTCGGAAACGCCCCGCACCATTCCATCTGTAAGCAGGAGCGCGCGCGCTGGCCAGGCAAATCTTTGCAACTAAGTCGATCGATAAGCTGATCTCTGAATCGGAGCGGCCGGAGCACGCGTTGAAGAAGACGCTGGGTCCGGTCTCGTTGACTGCGCTGGGGATTGGCGCTGTCATCGGATCGGGCATCTTCACCGTCATCGGTGTTGCTATTGGCGGCAATCCCGCTTCCCTATCGTCCTGGGCAGACTCCCCTGTCGTCGATCTATTGCTGCATCATGGGGCGGTCGCAGGACGACCCGGAGCAGGCCCGGCGCTGGCGATCTCGCTGATCCTGGTTGCTATCGTCTGCGCTTTGACGGGTCTTTGCTATGCGGAGCTGGCGTCGATGATTCCCATCGCGGGCTCTGCGTATACGTACACCTATGCGACCCTGGGCGAGCTGGTGGCTTGGATCATCGGCTGGGACCTGATCCTCGAATATGCCTTCAGCAATATGAGCGTGAGCGTCGGATTCGCCGCGCATGTGGTGGCGCTACTGGATTGGATGGGGCTTTCGCTGTCGCCCAAATGGCTCTCGCCTGCCTACCTGCCTCTCGGCCTGCAGGATCTGCAGGGTAAAGATATCTATGGAGCGGGGTGGCACTCCGGGTTCAACATTCCGGCGTTTCTGATCGTATTGCTGTTGACGGTGGTGCTGGTCCGGGGCATTCGCGAATCGGCACGGACGAACAACATCATGGTGCTGGTGAAGATCGCAGCCATTCTGTTGTTCGTGTTCTTCGGCCTCAGCTTTATTCATCCGGCGAACTATCATCCCTTTTCGCCTAATGGCTGGTCGGGCGTGTTGGCGGGCGGATCCATCATCTTCTTCACATACATCGGCTTCGACTCCGTCTCAACGGCGAGCGAAGAGTGCAAGGATGCGCAGCGGAACGTACCCATTGCGATTATGGCCACCCTGATCGTATGTACGATCCTTTATATCGGTGTGGCCGTGGTGCTAACCGGGTTGGTGCCATGGCAGTCGATTGCGGGAGATGCGGCGCCGGTGGTGAATGCGCTGAAGCGGGTCTCGATGGGGCCCGGTGGCGAGCGTTTGCACTGGGTACAGCTGGCGGTCCTGATCGGCGCGCTGGTGGGCATGATCTCGTCGATCCTGGTGTTCCAGTTGGGGCAGGCCCGGGTCTGGTTTGCGATGTCCCGCGACCGGCTGCTGCCGGATGTCTTCAGCAGGGTGCATCCGAAGTTCCGGACGCCGGCGTTTGCGACATGGGTGGCTGGATTCCTGGTGGCGATTCCAGCGGGGCTGTTTGACGTGGGCACGTTCGCGGAGATGTCGAATATCGGGACGCTGTTTGCGTTCGTCCTGGTGTCGATCGGCGTGATTGTGCTGCGGTACAAGGAGCCGGAGCGGCATCGCGGCTTCCGGGTTCCGTTCGGGCCGGTGATTCCGGTGCTCAGCGTGCTGTTCTGCGTGCTGCTGATGGCTGGACTGCCTGCAAAGACGTGGCTTCGCTTCTTCGTATGGCTGGTCATCGGACTCTTCGTGTACCTGGTGTACAGCCGTAAGCGGAGTGAGTTTTACGTAACCGACGGTCAGGACAAGATCTAAGAGCAGCTAAGATAGAGAGATGGCCCGGAAGCAGACCAAACAGGATGCAGAGATCGATGTGGTGGAGTGGCTGCGCAGGCTGCCGAAGGTTGAGCTGCATCTGCATCTCGAAGGAACCATTCAGCTGGATACGCTGCTGGAGTTGAGCCAGCGGCACGATGCGGAGCCGCTGACGGCAGAGGCGGCGAAGAAGCTTTACGTGTATGAAAATTTTCTGGGCTTCATGGACTCGTTCAAGGCGGTTTCGGCGCGTTTGAAGGGGCCGGATGACTATGAACTGATTACTTACAACATGATTCGGGATCTGGCGGCGCAGGGGGTGGTCCATGCCGAGGTGTATATCTCGTTCGGGATTATCTTCTACTGGAAGAATGCCGAGGTGGAGCCCTATGTCGAGGCTATCGAGCGTGGGCGGGTGCGGGGCGAGAAGGACTTTGGGACTACGGTGTATTGGCTGATCGATGCGGTGCGGCACTTTGGGGCGGAGGAGGCCGTGAAGGTGTTTCGCAAGGCGGCCGAGCTGCGCAGAATCTATCCGAGCATTATAGGGATTGGTATCGGCGGGGATGAGGCGCGGGGGGGTGCGGACCTGTTTCGCGACTCGTATGCGGAGGCGAAGGCGGCGGGCCTGCGGCTAACGGCTCATGCGGGGGAGACGATCGGGCCGGAGAGCATCTGGGCGGCGATTAATATCGGCGCGGAGCGTGTGGGGCATGCTCTCTCTGCGCAGCATGACGCGGAGTTGCTGGAGATTCTGGCGGAGCGGCAGATTCCGCTGGAGCTGAATGTGACCAGCAATATCCGTACGGGATGCTGCAAGAGCTTTGACGAGCATCCGGTGAAGCTTTACTTCGAGTCGGGGCTGATGGTGACGATCAATTCGGACGATCCCCCGATGTTCGGGAGCAACCTGCTGGAGGAGTATGTGCTGGTGCAGAGCCGGTTCGAGTTTTCGCTGGAGCAGATGCGGGAGCTGGCGGCGAATGCGGTGGAGGCCAGCTTCTTGCCGCCGGAGCGGAAGCTCGATCTGCTGCGGCGGGTGGAGCAGTACGGGTTTTAGGCCTCCGAGTACCTTTCGAAGAGTACCCCCTCCCTCCTCCAGGGTATTTTGGACGTAAACTGAATGGAATCATAGACCTGCGGACAATAGCTGTCTGCAAAATATTGATTCCAGATATTTTACGCACAAAATATTTAGAATGAATGGGTTACATCTTTCCCTCCCTCTCAAAATGAAGAGCCCGGGCGGATGCCAAGGCCATTTTCTATCACCTTCTTAATTGTAGAAGCCGAGCCTAACTGATACGCCATGCGAATGTGAGCGATTGGCGTGGGTTTGGCCTGCGTCGGGGCTTGACATGATTAGCGAAGAGCCGTTGTTAGTCCATTGGGGACGGGGCGGTCTGTGTCTGGACTCGTTCGAGCAGGTTGAAGAGATCGGAGAGGCGGTGGGGCTCCACGTCGCTGACGGCGATGGTTTCGAGGCTGCTGGCACGGAAGGTTCCGATGTGGAAGCCGGAGCGTTCTGGAGTGGCGGTGGTGGGTTGTCTCCGGGGACCGGAGTTTGGCGCAGGAAGACTGAGACGCGATAACGCACCGGCCGTCTTTCTACAGCCGGTGAAAGGGTTGGAGTCGAGTCAGTATGCGGATGTTTTAAAGTGCAATGCTCGCCAAGGTACGAGTTGTACCTTGACGAGCGCTGTGACGGGGGAGGGCTGCGGTGTTAGTCGAGTCGTTGAACGATAGGGCAGTTGATCGCGAAGCCCGAGCTGCCGAATGCGGCACCGCCGGGTGCGGTGATCAGACCGTCCTGAACGAAGGTAAGGATCTGGAACTCCTCGCGCATCTGGCCACGGAATCCCTTATCGATTGCGCTTTGGGTCCACTCGTAGAGCTGAGCGTCCCAGGCAGGGCTGTAGTCGAGAGCGATAGTTGGAATACCGCCGAGGACGTTGTTGGGTCTGTGGCCGTCGTTCAGATCGGGGTCGAGTCCCTGACGAAGGGGGTTGTTGCATTGTCCGGACTCCGGTCCGTTCGTGGCGATGAAGATTCGCTCGATGGGGCTGCCGAAGCTGTCATCGTCACCAAGCTGCAGGCTTGCCATGAGCGGGGCGTAGGTATTGTGCTCGATGGCTGCGGGTAGCTCCTGGCTGGAGTCCATGGAGATGTACCAGACGGGGCGGCCGAAGCTGAAGCCGTTGATGAGATTGATGGTGACGGTCATCTTGATGGGATCGATGGCTACGACCTCATCGTGGACGATAGAGTAGTCGACGTTGCCGTTGGGGAAGTTGATCTTGGAAGCATCAACGTCAAAGGCGATCATAGGTGCGTTATAGATGACGCCGCCGGCGTTGGTGAGTCTGACGTAGGGGCTGTAGTTTTTGTCGCCAATGGCACCGGGAGCAAAGGACTTCGGTGGGAATTCGGAGCCGGTGGGACCGGGAACGATCTTGCGTACCGGGGAGTAGTCAACAGTTCCCTTGTCGAAGACGATATTTCCCTCTTTATCGAGGGTTCCGGTGCGTGCTCCGTTTGCTGCGAAGCTGAGCTTGGCGGAGTAGTTCAGACCAAGCTCATTGGCTACTCCCTGATCGGAGACGTCGGTCAGGATGTACCAAACGGTCTTGTTGGTGCCTTTGAGTGTCCCTTTGTAAAGCGGCAGGGTGACGGTGGCGTTCTGGTCGTCAACGGTCCCTGAGTTGAGCAGTTGCACGGGACCGACTAAGCTGGAGTTGACAGAGGAGGGGGAGGGCCCAAAGTAGGACAGACCTACCGCAGCACCGGTACTGGCGGGGGCAGGAAAGAGGTCGCAGCCCGGGCCGGGACCGATGGCTCCGGGGCCAGGACCCTGATCAGTGTTGAAGCCTGAAGAGGCAGCGGCCGCAGAGAAGGCAGCGGCTGCGTTCGCATTGGGCTTGGCGACGGCTCGTTTTACCGAAGCATGCAGACTTAGGACTTCCGGAGAGACGGGTGCAGCGATGACAGGGGCCGGGGCTTGAGGAGCGGCTTGTGCCAGGGTGAAGGGGGAGGACCAAGCTCCAAGAGCTAACGTGCTGAGCATAACGACGGTTCGGGGGGAGGCGATGCGGCGCAATTTTGCCGCACTTCTACTTTCTTCCTCTTTGAGGAAGGGACTGGTGCGAACGTCAATTGACATTTGGTTCTCCTGCCTTCTCTAAACCGCACACATCGGTTCGCGTTGTGTTGGGCCTCAGAAGGCGTGTGCTGTATGGGAGTAGGGGGAGAGCGAAACGTTACAGGGATCGGCGTATTTTAAAAATAATAATTATCTGTAACCTTACGTATACCTTCACTTAGTCCAGAGGTTTCGAAGCAGGAGATGGCTCGTATTCTTCCCAGATGGCGAGAAGCCGTCAGGGCAAGGCTGCTGAAGTTTTCGCAGCACGAGGCTACGATTGTGCGGTTAGCGGCCTGGAGCGGCGGGAACCATGACGGCGTTGGGGTCGACCTTGGGGATGCCGAAGTGGCCGCTGAGATGAACGAGGTCGAGGGGGCGCAGCTCGCAGGAGATCTGGATGACGCTCATGTCGCGGGGGGAGCGGTTGAGGACGGTGACGCCGGTGATGTCGGCCCCGGCATAGTGCAGCCAGAGATCGGTGACGGTGTTGCGGGGCTGTGCGGTGTTGGCGGGATTCTGGTTGGCGTTGACGAGGTGCTTCCAGCCGGCGGCGTTGTAGGAGGCGATGATGGCTCCCATGGTCTCGGGGGTGTAGAAGGCCGGGCGGGGGTAGCGATAGTTATCGACCGAGATGCCGTTGAGGGCGGCGGCGGCGTGGTTCGCGTCCAGGCCGTTCGAGGCGAGCAGGTTCTGGGCGAGTTGGAGCTCGGAGCGGTCGAAGCTGAAGGAGGTGTGGGTGGCGGGCTGGTCGGCCAGGTTCATGAGCGCGCCCTGGATGTCGAACGGCGGGGGCGGCGGCGGGCCGGCTGGAGGCTGCGCGATGGCGACAGCGGCGGAGAGGGCTAAGGCGAAGAGGACGGGACGCAGTTTCATGGATGTCTCCCTGATTGATTGGACCCGGATTTTTGCGGGGAGTTCTCCGCTGAATGCATTATTTGCCTATTTGGCGGATGGGTGCAAGTTGGAGGCGGTGGTGGGGGAAAAGCAGATCCCTGCGGGATGACAACAAAAGGGCGGGCAACGGCGATAGGCAACAACAAGGACAGGCAACAACAGGGACCGGCAACAACAAGGACAACCGCAGATCCCTACGGGATGACAACAAAAGGACAGGCAACAACAGGGACAGTCAACGGCAAGGACAGGCAACAACAGCGACAGCGCAACGACAGGGACACGCGACGATGGGAAGAGCAGTGGGTGCGATTACTGGGGTGGGCGGGGGGAGAAGTAGCCCTTTTGCGCGCGGACCTTGTAGCGGGGGTCGTTGGCCTGGAGGTAGATGGTGCGGAAGGAGCCGTCCATCTTGAGGTCGGCGGGACGGTAGACGAGGTGGTACTGACTGCGGAGCTCTTCTTCGATGTTGCGGAAGCCGATGGCTACGTCTTCAAGCTTGACCGGGTAGAAGGCCTGGCCGCCAGTAGCGTCGGAGATGGCCTTGAGGACGTCGTCGCCCTTGTCTTTGCTGGGGCTGATGTTGGTGCTGATGGTGTAGACGATGGTGTCGGCGCGCTGGCACATCTTGATGGCGTCGGACTCCTGGACGCGGGAGTAGTTGTCGTCACCGTCGGAGACGAGGATGAGGGCGCGGCGGACGGCTCCGGTCTCCTGGAGCGGAAGCATCTCATCTTTGCAGGTCTTGTAGAGAGCGTCGAAGAGGGCGGTACCGCCGCCGGGACGCAGCTTGCGGATGCCCTGGTTGAGGAGGTCGACGTTGTTGGTGAAGTCCTGGGCGACGTCGGTTTCGATGTCGAAGCCCTCGACGAAGGCGCGGTCGTTGAGGTGGAGGATCTGGAGGAGGAACTCGATGGCGGAGTCCTGCTCGAACTGGAAGCGCTGACGGATGGAGCTGGAGGTGTCGAGCATGATGCCGACGCGCAGGGGTAGATTGGTCTGCTGGGTGAAGCGGAGGACGGCGAGGGGAGGACGGCCATCGTCGAGGAGACCGAAGTTTTCGCGCTTGAGGCCGGTGATGAACTTGCCGTGCTTGTCGGTGACGGTGAAGATGAGATTGACTTCGTTGACCTGGACCTGGAGGGTGGTGACGGGCTCATTCACCTGCGGGCTTCCCTGCTGATTGGACTGGCCGGCGGCTGGGGTGGGGGTCTGCGCGGGCGTGGGAGTTTGTGCCTGAGGGAGTGCCGGGGCTACGGCGGGCGTCGCGGCGGGCGGTGACGAGATCTGGGCACGAAGGGGCACGCCGGCGAGTAGAAGAGAGAGCAGGAAGATCGGGGCTTTCGACACGGGGAGGCGGTTCATTCGTAGGGTTGCGGTCACTCGGATGATTCTACTCAATAGAAGACGAATTGGCGCGAATTGCTTGCAAAAACGTCTCGAGTTCAGTGGGGAGCGGAGCTTCAAGATCCATTGGCTTGCCGGTCTGCGGGTGGGCGAAGGAGAGATGGGCGGCGTGGAGGAAGTTTCGCTCGAGGTTCAGGGCAGGATCGAGGCCTGGGATGAGGTGCGGGGCGCCGTAGAGAGTGTCGCCGACGACCGGGTGACCGAGGGACTGGGCGTGGACGCGGATCTGGTGGGTGCGGCCGGTTTCGATGCGGACCTCGACGAGGGTGAAGGGGCCGTAGGGGGTAGTGATGCGCTCGACGACGTGGAAGTGGGAGACGGCGGTGCGGGCGGCTGGATCGGAGATACCGCGGCGTGTGGTCATGCGGGTGCGGCGGATGAGATCGCGGGCGATGGGAAGGTTGACGGTGGCGTCGTCTTTTTTGAGGTGGCCGTGGAGGAGCGCCAGGTAGGTCTTGGTGACCTGGCGGCGGGAGAACATGTCGCCGAGTTTGCGGTGGGTGCTGTCGTCTTTGGCGACGAGGATGAGGCCGCTGGTGAGCTTGTCGAGGCGGTGGACGATGCCGGGGCGGAGGTCACCGCCGACGTCGGAGAGCTTTGCGAAGTGGAAGAGGAGAGCGTTGACGAGGGTGCCGCGATTGCGGGCGTCATCGGTCGCGCCAGAGCCTGCGTGGACCATCATGCCCGCGGGCTTGTTGATGACGGCGAGGTACTTGTCTTCGTGGAGGATGTGAAGGGGAATGTCCTCGGGAACGGCGTGGAGAGGCTCGGGGCGCGGGGAGCCTTCGATCTCGATGGACTCGCCGCCGTGGAGTTTTTGCTTGGTCTTGGCGGGTTGGCCGTCGACGCGGACCTGACCGGATTCGATGAGGAGCTGGACGCGGGCACGGCTGATGTCGGGGAGGGCCTGGGCGAGGTAGAGATCGAGGCGGAGGTTGGCGGCGGCGGGGTCGGCTACGAAGGTGCGGATGGCCGGTGCGTCGGAGTCTTCTTCGGGTTCGTCGAATTCGAGGACGGGAACGGGGGGCGGTGGGAGCTCTTCTACGCCGCGGGTGGCGCGGTACTCGGGTTTTACGGTGTGGCGGCGCTGGCCCTTGGGGAGCATGTTCTTAGACGGCATAGGTGACCAGCTTTCTTGGCAGCAGCGCGAGGAGGCCTGCTGTAGCAATCATACCGAGAGCGATCCACTGGATGGGGTCGAGGAGGGCGAAGGTGGATGCGGTATAGGGGTAGGGCTGGCGGAAGAAGGTGAGGAGGAACTGAATGAGACCGGTTGCGGCGAGGGCGAGGGCGAAGGTGTTTCCGGGCTGGCGGCGATGCGGGAGTTGCTTGAAGAGGAGGAGCGTGAGGACTGCGGCCATGATGGCGGCGTAGAGCGGGACTGGGTGGAGATGGATTTGGCTCGGTGGGATGCGCAGACCCCAAGGGAGAGCGGTGGGGAGGCCGGCGTCGCTGCCTTCGGCGAGATGGCCGAGGGCGAGGAAGGCCCAGAGGAGGGTGGCGCATGGGGCCCAGGCGTCGAGCGTGTCGAGGAGGGGAAGGTGGCGAAGACAGAGGTAGATCAGGGTTGCGAGGAGGGTGAGGAGGATGCCGGACGGGGTGAGGGAGGGGACCATCAAGAGGAGGATGGGGTAGGCGAGGAAGTTGTGGAGATTGCCGGCGATGAGGAGGATGCGGGAGAGGGCGAAGCCGGAGAGGAGGGTGAAGAGGCCGGCGTCCCAGAGTCTATCGGGGTTGAGGGAGACGATGGAGGCAGTGCGGAGGCTTAGGGAGAGAGCAGCCATGAGTCCGACCGCGGCGAGGACACCGAAGGTGGGAAGGAGGAGATGGCCGGAGTGGAGGAGGTAGGGGTGCACGTTCTGAGAGTGGTGCTTGGGGGCCAGGAACAATAACAGCAGATCCCTACGGGATGACAACCAAAAGGACAGGCAACAGCAACAGCAAGTGCAACAGCAACAGCAACAGCAACAGCAAGTGCAACAGCAACAGCAACAGCAAGTGCAACGACAACCGCAGATCC
>NZ_LMUD01000007.1:50220-86616 GCF_009766095.1 Granulicella sp. S190 | reverse complement strand
AACAGCAACAGCAAGTGCAACAGCAACAGCAAGTGCAACAGCAAGTGCAACAGCAACAGCAAGTGCAACGACAACCGCAGATCCCTTCGGGATGACAACCAAAAGGACAGGCAACGGCAACAGCAAGTGCAAATGCAACGACAACAGCAGATCCCCGCGGGATGAGAACAAAGGGACAGGCAACTGCAACTACTGCCGGTGCAACAACGACGTTCTTTTGCTGATTGAATTTAGAGCGATGCTAAAGCTAAAAAGAAGACCGACCCACTGGGCCGTACGTCGAGTCGCTGGTGAACCCGTCTAAGACGGCGGGACCCTGCCGTGGTTCTTTAGGCGTTCCTGACTGGAGGACAGCACACCGAACCATGTATACGAGCCAGGCCCCTGTTCAATGAATATTGGTTCAACCAGCGTGGGTCGCGTACCTGCTTTGCAGGCCGGTTTCTTAGGTTGGATGCTAAACGTGTAGGCGACTATTAGCAAGTTTGCGGCGTGGTCTGGAAGGGTAAGTTCAGTTCCCTGTTTGGATTACGGGAGCGCTGGATGATCTGACCCGCGCCAGCAGCTTTTTGAGTTTGCCTTCGACGTCGGAGCCGGAGCCGAGCATCTCGGAGGTGAGGACGCCGTCGGAGTCGATTGTGAAGTAGTGGGGGATGGATTCGACAGCGAACTGCTTGCTGAGGTAGTGGTCGGCATCGCGGTACTGGAGCCAGGTCATCTCGTTTTTGGCGATGAAGTTCTTCCACTTGGTCTCGTCGGAGTCCCAGCTGACGCTGATGATGACCAGGGGCTGGCCGGCGAACTCCTTTGCGATCTTCTTTACGTGGGGCAGCTCTTCGTTGCAGGGCCCGCACCAGGTGGCCCAGAAGTCGATGAGGACGACGCGACCGCCCATGGCGTCGAGGTTGAACTTCGATCCGTCGAGCGCAGTGACCTCAAACGACGGGGCCATCTTGTGGAGTACGAGAGCGGGATCTTCGGCAAAGTGCTGCGTGCGGAGACGACTGGGATCGTTCGGGCTCATGCAACTGAGACAGCCTTTGAACTGGTTGCGGGCGTCGTCCATTTTGCCGAGGTATGCGAGGATCTCGCCGTCGAGGTAGAGGGCGGTCGGATTTTTGGGATCGAGGGCAAGTGCCGCTTTGAGGTCGGCATCGGCGGCGTTCAGGAGGTCGGGCTTGTGTTTGTCTCCGGCCTGGAGATATAGAGCGTAGCCATGATTGACCTCGGCGCGAGCCTTGAGCTCAGGCGTTGTGGATGCGGCCTCGAGCGCGGTGGCCGTGGCGACAGCGTCTTTATAACTGCCGAGCTTGACCTGAAGACTAAAGATCTCGTTGAGGGTGTCGATGTCTTTGCCCTGTGCGATCTTGCTGGCCTTTTTGTAGGCGTCGATGGCAAAGGGGATCTGCCGCTCATGGACGAGCTTCTTGCCTTCCGCTATGGACGATTGAAACTTTGGATTGGACTTGTAGTCAGTGGTTTGTGCGTAGAGGGCGGTGAAGCTACAGAGGAGAACAAGGGCAGGCAAATTGGATCGACGCATCGACAGGCTCCGGGACGATGATGAAAAGGCGCCTGTCGATCATTGCAGCGGAGGTTCGTAAATTCAAGCAGAATCTGTGAAGCAGGCAGGGGCCACGCTAGCCGACTTTGCGGTCTTCGAGGACCTCGTCGAGCATGTGGGCGAGGTTGCCGGCGCGCGAACGGAGGGATTGCTGCGAGTTCTGCAGGCTGCCGGCGAGGTTGTCGTTGTTGTCGCGGGCGCTGCAGAGTTCATCGGCGATGTTGAGGGCGGCGAGGACGGCGACGCGCAGGGAGTCGACGGTATTGCCGTGGGCGGAGACGGCGCGCATCTTGGCATCGACGATGGCAGCGAGGCGCTCGATGTAGGCGGTGTCGGTTCCGCGGAGGTGGTAGATCTGATCGTAGATTTCAACGGCGATGGACTGATTCTGCACGGGCTCGGCAGGAGCTTGCGGGGCTTCGAGAGTTCGGTCCATCGGGTCTCCTTGGCGGTTGGGTTAGAGGAGTTCGTCCATCTGCTGGAGCATCTTTTCGACGCGCTGGCGGACGGCTTCGCGCTCTTTGGTGAGGGTGGTGAGTTCGGATTCGACCATGGTGGAGAGGCTTTGCGACTCGGCTAGCTGGGCGCGGAGGGAGGCCACTTCGGCTTCTGCTGTGGCGCGGGCTTCGCGCTCGCGCTTGACGATCTCGACGGCGCGTAGGACTTTTTGTTCGAGGGCCTGGAACTCATCGACACTGATGGTGGAGCTTACGGTGGAAGAACTCATATTGAATTCAGTATAGACGGCGGAGAGGTGGATTTTGCTGAGGGAAACGTGGGGTGGAATCTATCTGGGTGCGAGTTTGTTGTGGAATAATTTGCGGTTGTGGTGGAGAGGTGGTTTTTCTTGGGGTTTTGCGATTTTGCGGGGTTTTGTTGTGGTGGTTTTGTGGTGTGGGTGTGGTGGGTTGATGGTGGGAGCGTGGTGTTTCGCCGCGTGTTTTTAGTAAGGAAAAATGTGACAGAGTTTTGAAGTTTATTTTTGGTGACAACTTACTTGGCTTTACTTGGCTGGCTCAATTGTCATGTCCCTATGTCACTAACATCCGAATGGCCCACACATTGCGCCTAATGTCATCATAGCGCAGAGGAATGCTCCGGCATTGGCAGCTAGGCCAATCCAGCGACTCCAGCCCGATCCGAATAGCGAAACGACAAGCAGGGCCAAAGAGCCACGAAAAGTGACGCTCCAGAGCAAACTCAATGCCCGCGCATACTGAAGCCGTTCTTCTACGTGCAGATTGGCGAGGTCTGAGGCGTATCGCAGATAGGTGAGAAGAGCAGCAACGAACAGGAGAAGTCCCAGCACCGCACACACAACTCCGATCCAGCGTCTCCACATAGTGAAGTTTTGGTTCTTCATACCGTCATCCTCTCTCGGCCTAGAGTGTACTTTCGGCAACAATCATTTTGAGGTTTCGTTCGCGCCGTCGCGGATGGTGCCGCCTAGAGCGGTGAGGGCAGCGATGATGCGGGTCCAGAAGTCGGTGAGCTCGTCTTCGCGGAGAGTGCGGTCGTTGGATTGGAAGACGGTGCGGAGGAGGAGCGAGTAGACGCCGGGGTACTTCTTGGCGTCGCGCCAGACCTCGATGGGCTTGAGGCTTTGCAGCTCGGGGATTGCCAGCGCGTGGATGGCGGCGGAGACGGCCTGCCATTGGACCGTGTCGGCGAAGACGAAGGAGAAGTCGCGCTCAACGGCCTGGTAGCGAGAGAGATCGTGGGCAGTGACTTTTTTGAGGGGGAGATTGTAGAGGGCTGCGAGATCGATCTGGGCGAGGTAGAGGGGCTGGCGAAGCTTACGTGTCTCTTTTTGCGTGTGGATGAGTTCGCCGAAGTAGGCGATGGGGCGGTTGTTTAACAGCGCTGTCGCGCTGCGGCCGGGCTGCAGCCATGCGGGGACTTCTGGCGTGAAGATGGCTGCGTGGGGGCCGCCGGGCAGGGTGAAGAGCGAGAGGAGGGATTCGATGACGCCCTTAAGTTCGAAGAAAGGAGCGTCGGCTGCGATTTGCAGCGGGGCTGTGGGTTGGGGTGAGGCCGTGGTGAGGCCGAGGGAGAGCTGCGCGGTCTCGTGGACCTCGGAGATGAAGGTGCTGTCGGCGGGGATGGTGCCGGTGAAGATCTGGCCCTGCTCGAAGAGGCGAACTTCTTTCACGTCGCGGTTGAGGTTGTGGGCGAGCATGGTGACCATGCCGGGGATGAGCGAGGGGCGCAGGAGGGAGGCCTCTTCGGATAGGGGGTTCTCCATGGGGACGGTTGCCTGTGGGCTGGAGGAGTGCGGTCGTCGTTCGGACGATGCCCACATCTCAGAATCGAGATATGGGGCACCCAGATTTGCGGGTTGGTAGAAGAGGTCGGCGTCGGACTGGCCGGCGAAGGTGCTGGAGACGGCTTCGCTGAAGCCGAGGGCGAGGAGACGCGTGCGGACTGCTGCTTCTTTTGCTTGCGTGGGTTGCGCGATGACGACACCGGGCGCGGGTAGGGTGTTGGCGAAGCGGTTGTAGCCGTAGACGCGAGCGACCTCTTCGATGAGGTCGATCTCGCGCTCGAGGTCGAGACGCCACGAGGGGAGCCTGGTGGAGTAGACGGCTAGATCGTCACGGAGTCCGTGGAGGAGGAGCTCGCAGCCGAGGGAGGTGAGGTACTGGGCGACGATCTCGGAGGTGATTCCTTCGGGCGTGAGGGTGGTGCCGAGGTGGCGCTGAACCTGTTTGACGGAGAGGTCGATGGGCGGGCGCGTGGCGGTACGGGCGGCGACTTCGGGATCGATGAGGTCGATGAGTTCGCCTTCGAGTTTTCCGTTCAGCTGGCCTTCGGCGCCTCCGTGCTGGAGGATGAGCTGGGCGACGAGGGCGTTGGCGATGGGGGCGGCGTTGAAGTCGGCGCCGCGCTCGAAGCGGTGGGATGCGTCGGTGTGGAGGCCGTGGCGGCGGGAGGAGCGGCGGACGCTGGCCTGATCGAACCATGCTGCTTCGATGAGGATGTTTTTGGTTTCGGGGGTGATCATGGAGTCCCAGCCGCCCATGACTCCGGCGAGGGCGAGGGCTTTTTTGTGGTCGGCTACGACGAGGTCGTCGGCTTCGAGGGTGCGCTCGGTGCCGTCGAGGAGTTTTAACTTTTCTCCTTTGTGGGCGAGGCGGACGAGGATGCCGCCTTCGATCTTGTCGAGGTCGAAGGCGTGGGTGGGATGGCCCATGCCGAGGAGGACGAAGTTGGAGGCGTCGACGGCGTTGGAGATCAGTTTCTGGTTGAGTGCTTCAAAGTAAGTTTTGACTTCGCCTGCGCTGGGCGCGATGGTGACGTTGCGAATGACCTGCACGGTGAAGCGGCCGCAGAGGCCTTTGGCTTCGGGGGCGATGGTGACGGAGAAAGGCTCGTCGACGAGGGTGCCGATCGGGAGTTTGATGTTGAAGGGGGCGAGCGGCAGGTTGTAGATGGTGGCGGCTTCGCGGGCGATGCCGTAGTGATTCATGGCGTCGACGCGGTTGGTGGTGATGTCCATCTCGAAGAGGTGGCCGCTGTTTGGAGCGAGGGAGTGAATGCCTTCTACGGCGATGCCGCGGAGGGTGAGGTCTTCGGCGAGCTGGTGATCATCGACCGGGATGTTGGGGACGTAGGAGCGGAGCCATGGTGTGATGATGTTCATGATGGACGGTTATTAGTCTAAATGTTGCCGATGTTTCGAGAGAAAGAAGTGAAGTGAGCGCGGGTGAAGACTAAACTTTTGTCATGAACTGGCTAGGACCAGAGAAGCAGATCGAAGTTATCCAACAGGGCGATGTGCTGCTGATCAAAGCCACAGGGATAAGACGTACCGTCGATCTACTGATGCCACTCGCGTTTGCTATATTTATGTACTTTGTATGGAGAGAGAGACATTGGATCTCGTCTGTCATTGCTTTATTCATATTTGGTTCAGCTGTGTGGGTGCTGTTCCGAAGTCAAGATGGAGAGCTGCGGATTACTGACACCCACATTGAGGCTAACGGCAATCGGGGAGGTTGGACCGACGCTTCCGTTCAGTTTCGCTGGATTGATATAAGCGGGCTGGACTTTCGGCAGGGTGGGGAAGATGAACTCAGCGGACTGTATGCAAGAACCGGGCGATGGAATGCCACCTGCCTGATGGCCGGATTGAATCGAGAGCAGTCCGAAGAGGTGATTGCTGCCGTCTTCCGACGCTTTCCGTATGTTGTGATGGCCGAGGATAAAGATGGGTGGTCGCTATTTGGGAACTCTGAGTTGACGACTCTTGACTTGTCCAAACCGAAGAATTGAGAAGAGGCAACGGCAACTGCAGATCCCTGCGGGATGACAACCAAAAGGACATGCAACGGCAACAGCAACGGCGGCTTGCGTGAGATCGGGATGTACGGCGATGATGGCTGCTGTGTGTTGGAGGGTTTGCGGATGCGGCGAGTTTTGGTTGCTGGGATGATGTTGGTGGGGTGTGACATGGGATTGGCGCAGTCGAGTGGCTGGCCAGCGGGGCCGGAGCATGCGGTGATTACGCTTTGGGCGAAGGGTGCTCCGGGGCCTGTGACGGCGACTGGTCCGGAGGCGGATACTTCGACGGCTGCGAGTGACAAGATTGCGGGGAGGCCGGTGGTTCGGCTGGGAAATGTTTCGGTGCCGACGCTGACGGTGTATCTGCCGAAGGGAGCAGGCAACGGCGCCGGGGTTGTGGTGTTTCCCGGCGGCGGATACAACATTCTGGCGATGGACCTGGAGGGGACCGAGGTTTGCGACTGGCTGACGGCGCGAGGAGTGGCGTGCTTTCTGCTGAAGTACCGGGTGCCGAGGACGGGGCCTTATCCGAAGTCTGCGGCGGCGTTGCAGGATGCACAGAGAGCGGTGGGGCTGGTGCGGGCGCATGCGGCGGATTGGAAGGTAGACCCGAAGCGGATAGGGGCACTGGGGTTTTCTGCCGGCGCGCACCTGGCGGCTGCGGTGAGTACGCACTATGCGACGCGGCTGTACCCAAAGGTGGATGCGGCGGACGAGGTGAGTTGCAGACCGGACTTTGCTGTCGTGGTTTATCCGGGATATCTGGCGATCGCAGAGAAAGGGATGGAGTTCAGTCCGGATATTCCGGTGACGAAGGAGACGCCGCCGACGTTTCTGGTGCAGGCGGAGGACGATACGGTGCATGTGGAGAATGCGACGGCTTACTTTCTGGCGCTGAAGGGCGTGGGCGTTCCTACGGAGCTGCATGTGTATGCCGAGGGCGGCCATGGGTATGGGCTGCGGCGGACGAAGCTGCCGGTGACGGGATGGCCGGACCTGGTGGACGAGTGGATGAAGACGATCGGGATGACGACCAGCGCGCCTTGAGGTGCTAAGGTTATTGCAATCACACATCATCAGATTCCTGTGGAGACGTCACAGGAAAGACTTTGTATCTAACGAAAAGCTGACTTGCCGAGAAACAGCCGACGATGGTATCGAAGCGAAATCATGTAACGGTGCATGGCCACGGAGAGAACGTGCTGATGTTCGGGCATGGCTACGGGTGCGACCAGAGCATGTGGCACGCGGTGACGCCCGCGTTTGAACGCGACTACAAGATTGTTCTGTTCGACTATGTAGGGGCGGGGCGCTCGGATGCCACGGCGTTCGATCCGGTGCGCTATGGCTCGCTGCGCGGGTATGCGCATGACGTATTGGAGATCTGCGCGGAGCTTGGTCTGCAGAGGGTGACGTTTGTAGGGCACTCGGTGAGCGCGATGATCGGGGCGCTGGCGGCGATTATGGAGCCGGAGCTGTTCGCGAACCTGGTGATGATTGCTCCTTCAGCCTGCTACCTGAACGAGGAAGGATATGAGGGCGGGTTTGAGCGTGAGGATATCGATGCTCTGCTGAACATGATGGACGATAACTTCGAGGGCTGGTCGACGATGATGGCTCCGGTGGTGGCGGGCAATCCTGACCAGCCGGAGGTTGCGGCGGCGTTTGCTGCGAGTCTCGGGCGCACCGATCCTGCCATCGCACAGCATTTTGCGCGGGTGACGTTTCTGTCTGACTATCGTGGGGAGCTGCCAAAGCTGAAGACACGCACGCTAATTTTGCAGACCGAGGCCGATGCGATGGCAAGAGTCAATGCGGGCGAGTACATTCAGCGCGCGGTGGCTGACAGCAGATTTGTGATGTTGAATGCGACGGGGCATCTGCCGCACCTGAGTGCGCCTGCGGTGGTGGTGAAGTCGATCGAGCGATTTTTGAGCGTTTGAAGAAGACGTTTTGCCGTGACTGCGAACCTTCGGGCCGATGCGTGCGTACAGTCGGATGTTTCGATCTACCGGGAGGCAGTCGCATGAAGAAGATTCTGGCTTTGGTGTCGATGGTGTTGGTGAGTGGCGCGATGATGCGCGCAGAGACGCAGAAGGTTCCGGCGCTGGAGGACATCAAGGATCAGGCCCAGTTGACGGCGGCGATTACGACGCTGGATAAAGAGCTGTTCGATGCGTACAACACGTGCGATCTCGAGAAGCTGGGCACACTGGTGGTGAACGATCTGGAGTTCTATCACGACAAGACCGGGCTGGCGGTGGGCAGGCAGGTGTTTCTGGATGCGATCAAGAACAACATCTGCGGGAAGGTGACGCGGAAGCTGGTGGATGGGTCGCTGGAGGTTTATCCGCTGAAGGGTTATGGCGCGGTAGAGCTGGGGGTGCATCGGTTTTATCATCCGGGGATGCAGGATCATGGGGTGGTGGGTGAGGCGAAGTTTATTACCCTGTGGCAGTACAAGGATGGCGCGTGGAAGGTCTCGCGGGTGATCAGCTACGACCATGGGGCGATTAAGTGAGCTGAGACTGGCCGCGGTTCGCGGGTAGGTGGCTGGCTGCAAGTGAGGGCGCCCGCTTGCCTAGACGTCTTCCCTGCCGCATGAAGGGCTCTTCGACGGTGATGCAGAAGACGTAGGCGAAGCCGATGGTGGCGGCAAGGTAGAGGGGAAACTGCCCCCATGCGGAGATTCTGTTGCGCAGGATGAAGGTGAAGGCGAGAAGGATGGGCGCGTGGGTGAGGTAGAGGCTGTAAGAGATGCGACCGAGGAACGCCGGGACCGACGAGTTAAGGAAGCGCCGCGCGATGGGCAAGTTGAGCCCTGTGAGAATGAAGCCTATGGCAGCTACGGCTACGAGCCACTCTGCCGCCATGACAGCGGCGAGCGGGATGCGGGTGTAGAGGCGTGCCAGCGGGATGCTGAAGTTGTAGAGACAGAAGGAGAGCAGCACGAGCGCGGTGCGGGCTGCTGCCGAGAGAGAGCGGAAGCGGGCGCAGGCGGCTTCGAGGTGCATGGCCAGAAGGATGCCGAGGACGAAGAAGGCCGCGTAGTGGACGGTCATCATAATGCTGGCGGTGGCGCCGAGTTCGGGTTGATAGCGGACGACGTAGATGGCGATGAAGGAGACGGCGCCAGCTAGAAGGATCGCGGTACGGATGCGAAGGTGGAGAACGAGCAGAGCAAGCACTGGAAAGATGATGGAGATGCGCATCTCGTCGATGAGGGACCAGATGACGAAGTCGAACTGCCGCCAGTCATAGACGCCGAGAAAGGCGATGTGCTGAAGGACGAGCGACGGACTGACGGGTTGAGACCAGAAGCTTGAGGTCCACTTCCCGTGGCCTG
Organism: Granulicella sp. S190; assembly: GCF_009766095.1. Lineage (GTDB taxonomy): Bacteria > Acidobacteriota > Terriglobia > Terriglobales > Acidobacteriaceae > Edaphobacter. The sequence goes on along the minus strand of NZ_LMUD01000007.1, from coordinate 77,422 downwards.
CGAGGGTGCCGTGCCAGATTGAGGCTCCGAGGACGGAGAGAGCGAGCGCGACGAGATAGGGCGCGTAGATTCGCAGGATACGGCGACCGAGGTAGATGGGATAGGGCTGGCCGCGGCCTCGGATGTAGGGGATGGCGAGGACGAGGCCGCTGAGGACGAAGAAGAGCATGACGGCTTCGTGACCGGCGTAGAGCGGATAGAGGATGGTGATGTGGAGGGCTTTCCACTGAATGATAGAGATGGAGCCGAGCCATGCGGGCCACATAAGGACAAAGTGATGGATGACCACTGCGAGCGCGGCGAGGCCACGGAGCGAGTCGAGTTCGCGGAGCCTGCCCTGTGGCGCAGCCTGCATGCAGAGGGAACCGTCGTACCAGCGATTGCCGATACCTTTCTGTAAAGTCTTGGACTGGCAGAGATGCTAACACCGGATCTTTGCGTTGCTGAGGCCAAGGGAGCCGCTGCGGGAGAGCGCTGGCTCCAAGTGTTCATGCAGGGTAAGTTATGGGTAGAGTGATTTTTTAAACGGTTGGAAGCTGGAGTCGGATATGCTGGTCGCACTCCGGAAACCTAATTCTGCTGAACGAGGATAGAGAATGCTTCGCTTGCTTCTGCACTGGATTTTGAACGCTGTGGCTTTGCTGATAGTGGCACATTTTGTTCAGGGCTTTGATGTGAGCAACTTTGTTTCGGCGTTGATTGCGGTGGTGGTGATTGGTTTGCTCAACGCGACGCTGGGACTGTTTCTTAAGATCATTACGTTGCCGCTGGGGATCTTGACGTTTGGGATATTTTTCCTGGTGGTGAATGCAGTTGTGCTGTGGTTCTCGAGCAAGTTTGTTCCGGGGTTCGCGGTGACTACGTTCAAGGCGGCGTTTCTTGGAGCGCTGGCGCTGGCGGTGCTGCACCTGCTGTTTGGATTTTTCGGAGCGGCGACGAAGAACCGGTCTTAGGTCTTAGGATTTGATTCACTAGAGGGCGAAGCTTGAGGAATCCTTTGGACTATCCGTTATTTATCTTCGGGTCGGCGTTTTTTCTGCTGTGGCTTGCGGCCTGGACGGGTGGGCGGTTGAGCCAGCGGCGGCGCGATTTGACGGAGGAGTTGAGGACGGACTTCGGGGTGGTGCTGGCCGCGACGTTGACACTGCTGGGGCTGATTATCGGGTTCAGTTTTTCGATGGCGACGGGACGGTATGACCAGCGCAAGACGTACGAAGAGGCCGAGGCAAATGCGATAGGGACGGAGTATGTGCGGGCAGATCTGTTGCCTGCTTCCGATGCTGCCCAGGTGCGCACGCTGCTGCGGCAGTATACCGATCTGCGGATACGGTTTTACCAGACGCGGGATGCAGGGGAACTGAGACATATCGATGCGGATACTGCGCGAGTGCAGGGACAGCTTTGGGCGGCGGCTTCGCGGCCGGCGATCGAGCAGCCGACTCCCGTGGATGCGCTTGCGGTAACGGGGATGAATGATGTGCTGAACTCGCAGGGGTATACGCAGGCGGCGTGGTGGAATAGGATTCCGGTGGCGGCGTGGGCGCTGATGTTTGCGATTGCGATTTTTTGCAATGGGCTGCTGGGGTATGGGGCGCGGCAGCTGGAGCCGAAGCTGTTTATGGTGCTGCCGCTGGTGGTGGCGGTGGCGTTTTTTCTGATTGCGGATATCGATAGTCCGCGGGGTGGGGTGATTCGGGTGCATCCGCAGAATCTGGAGAGTTTGAGTGGTGGGTTGGGGACGGAGTAATTGGAATCGATCGAGTGAATTCAAGTCAGATAGGACTCAATACTCTTCCGACCAAGTCGTCAGGGTTTTTTTGCTGGTCGTGGCATATCGCGCGGATGGATTCGATGTAGTTGAGAGGGTTTGAAGCGAGTTCGAAGCAGATGGATGCGTGGCCATCAGGCAGATCGAGGACGAGCTGGTGGAAGTTTCCGTAGCCGACGAGGACAAACTTTGCGCCGCCGCAGTCGAGATTGCCGCGCTGCTTCGCCAGGGTTAAAAGAGTTGGATTGATGAACAGCTCTTCGTAGCGGTCGGACTCTGAGGCAGAGGCGCCGGAGAGTGCGGAACGTTGGCGGGAGGTGAGATGGCCTTGTTGGTAGAGAGCCACGTAGCGGATGGCGGTGGTGACGGCGAAGATTTGGTCTATGGTGTCGGGGGCGGACGGCATGAGCGATTTTATCGCTGGATGTAGGCTCTGGGTTGCAGAGAAGAACCGCAGATTCCCCCGCTTCGCTGCGGAATGACAACAAAAAAACAAGCAACGGCAACAGCAACGGCAAATACGGGGGTCTCTCCACTGCGCGACGGACGATGAGACTGGCCGTCGCTTCGGTCGAGATGACGATGTTTTGTTTCGCAGGAAGAAAATGCAAAAGTAGGGCAAACGACAACTGCAAATACAGGGATCCTTCTCTGCGCTCAGGATGACGACATTCAAGTTACAGTGTTGTGTTCTACCAGGGATCGAGACCGAGAAGCTTGCGGCCTAGTGGGGTTAGTTCTGCGGTTTTGTATTTGGTGCGCTCCCACTCGCGGGGGTCTCCGGGGAAGGCGAAGCCTTCGGGGGCGCGGCGTTCGCGCCAGGAGTCGATGCGGCGCTGGCGGATCTGTTCGTTGCCGCCGTCGGCTGGCGTCATTGAGATGTATTGCGCTACGCGGGCTTTGTCTTCTGAGGTGTTGGGGCGGATGCCGTGGGTGAGAAGGCTGTTGAAGATGAGGAGGTCGCCGGCTTTCATGAGGACGGGCTTTAGTTCGTAGCCGGTGATGTCGGGTTTGAAGCCGTCGCGGTCGGCGGGCTGGGTCTTCTTCCAGGATTCGAAGTTGCGGAAGATCTCGGGGACGCACTGGAAGCCGCCGGTGGATTCGTCGGTGTCGACTAGTGAGAGGACGCCCTGAACGTTGACGGGGAGCGGGTCGAGGGTGGTGTCGACGTCGTTGTGGATGAAGCCGGTGAAGGCGCGGTTGCTGCGATTGGGTGTGTTGAGATTGGCGCGGTCGATGGTGACCCAGAGGCGCTCGTCGTCCCAGATGTCGACGAAGGCGTCGTAGACGCGGGGCTCCTGGCGGTTGTCCCAGAGGACTTGGTGGTTGTAGACCTCGACCATGCCGCTGTTGTTGAGTTCCTTCATGGCGTGATTGCGGAGTTGGGCGGCGTTCCAGGTTCCGACGTCGTTGGGGTCCATCTCCTGAAACTCCCAGAGGAAGTTGCGGGTGCGCTCGACGTTGGCGGAGGGGACGGCCTGGCGGACGACGACGTAGCCGTAGGTCTGCCAGTGGTCGAAGTCGGCTTGCGAGAGGACGCGGAGGGGGAGCTTTTTCTTGATCTCGCGGAGGGGCTGGCGGGCGACTTCGATGTTGAGGCTGTTTTCGCCGGGCTTGCCGACGACGTTGTGTTCGAGGACTGCGGTTTGGGTTCTCATTTTCGGTTCCGATCCTTTGCGCGGGTTGCGTACGAGAGAACTTTATTGCGGGAAGGACGGGAGTTGTTGGCTTTGGGTGCCAAATACTGGTACTGGAATCTCACTTGGGTGGGTTGGATGGCTATAATTGCGTCGGCTTTGAGGGCTGTGTGTGGAAGTGCTGATTTGCTTCGGTCGAGATGACGATTTTTGGGGGGTGAAGAGAGGGCGAGCGACGGCAAGAACAACCGCAGATTCCTCCGGAATGACAAACAAAAAGACAGGCAACAGCAACAGCAACGACAACAGCAACGACAACAGCAGATCCCTCCGGGATGACAAACAAAAGAACAGACAACAACAACGGCAACCGCGACGGCAACGGCAGATCCCTACGGATGACAAACAAAAAGACAGGCAACCGCAATGGGCCGGCAGCAGCACAGCAACGATTCTGTGGATAGATTTTTAAAGGGGCGGGATGAAGCCGTTTTTGGAGCACATTAAGACTTCGAAGGATTCTTCGTGGGTGTTGTTTGATCGGCGGCTGTCTGCAATTCCGTTTGAGTGGCACTACAACAGCGAGTATGAGTTGACGCTGACGCTGAATAGTCGCGGGCAGAGATTTGTGGGGGACAACATCTCGCGGTACGACGATGGGGATTTGGTGTTGATTGGGCCGAAGATTCCGCATACCTGGTGCTCGAGTGAGGATGTTTGCAAGGAGAGGGAGCACCAGGCGCTGGTGCTTTGGTTCAGCGATGCGTTTGTGAAAGGGATGATCGATCCGCATGTGGAGCTGAGGCCGGTTCGGCGGCTGCTGGAGCGGTCTTCGCGGGCGTTGACGTTTTCTGAGCCGGTGCGGGAGAAGGCGCGGGAGATTATCTGCGCGATGGTTGAGCAGGGGGCTGGGGCTCGGCTGACTGGGCTGCTGAATGTTTTGCTGTTGCTGGCGGAGGATGATGGGAGCTTGCCGCTGGCTTCAGAGGCGAATCAGAGTGAGAGCTTTGCGGAGGCCACTGAGGAGCGGATTGGGAGAGTAATCTCTCATCTGCATGAGCACTATCGCGACGAGATGGTAGTGGAGAGGCTGGTGAAGGTTGGAGCGTTGAGCCGGAGCTCGCTGCATCGGCTGTTCAAACGGCAGACGCGGATGACGATGGGGATGTATGTGGCGCACCTGCGCGTGGGGCACGCTTGTGCGCTGCTGCTGAATAGTGAGAAGCCGATTGCGGTGATCGCGGATGAGGTGGGGTATGGGAATCTGGCTAATTTTAATCGGCAGTTTAAGGGGCTGAAGGGACAGACGCCGCGGGAGTTTCGGCGAGCTTTTCAGCGTGTCCTGCCGGACGGGCCGCCTGCGCGGCGCGCGGTCACTTCGTGACTTTTATACCTTTAGTCAGTTGACGATTAGAAGTGATAGGTGATGTCGCCAGCAGCGATGAACTGGGTCTTTTTGGTACCTAGATCGTAGGCGCTGAGATTGTAGGAGTGCTCGAGGCGGATCTCCGGACGGAAGAGGAGGGTGCTGCCGATCCAGTGGCCGTAGCTGATGAGATGCTCGGAGTACTTGGTGGTGTAGCCGGTGCGCTGGCCTTTGATGTCGTCGACGAATTCATTGCGGATGGAGAGGTAGTCTTTTTTGCTGAACTCTTTTTCGAGGTAGTTGACCACTGCGACCTCGGGTGCGAAGCAGGTTCTTTCGCCGAAGGAACAGAAGGCTCCGTTGGAGCCGATCTCCGGCTTGATTGGGTTGGGGACGTTGCCGCCGATGTTGGGTACGTCGCGCTGGTACATGTACCAGGCTTCGGTATCGGTGTGCCAAGTAGCGTTGATCTTGTGGTACCAGGTCTCGTAGTAGCCCTGCAGATTGTTGTAGGCGTACTTGCCCTTGTTGAAGGAGTTGGCGCAGGTGTAGAGAGCATCGCCGCCTTTGTGCCAGGTGTAGTCGACGCAGGCGGTGCCGGTGGACTGAGCGTCTTTGGTCCATGGGGCGACGTCGTTGCCGCCGGAGAAGCCACCCTGGATGAGCCAGTGGTCAGAGAGCTTGATGGAGGCGACGATGCCGGTCTGGGTATAGGGGTCGATGGAGTAGAGGATCGAGTGCGAGTACGTGTAGTTGTTGGGTGCGAGCTGGGCTTCGATGTCGGGTAGCGAGATGTAACGGCCCATGCGGATGTTCATTCCCCTGGCGACGTGAGGGATGTAGAGATCGAAGTAAAACATGACGGGGTCGTAGCCGTACTCGTGATTTCTGGCGAGGAGCTGCTGCGAGAAGATGCCCTTGGCGGTGGTATAGCGATAGTCCTGTCCCCAGAGTTGGGCGAAGCGGAAGCCGTAGTCGACATGATCGGTCTGGACGGTGTCGGGAAGTCGCTCGATGAAGAGGACCTGTTGGTCAGGGGTTATGCGGTTGGGGTTGTAGTAGTAGGAGGCGGGTGAGTTGGCGCCGTCGCCTTTATTGGAGGTGCTGACGTTGAAGCCGCCGTTGAACCAGCCGTAGATTTTGGTGCGGGTTTTGTTTTGGTTGATGGCCTGCATGAGCGGGTAGGTCTGAGTGTCGGGCGCGCCGATGACTGGGGTTCCGCCTACGCTGTAGTCGCTGCTGGGGAATGGGACGGAGTCGAGCGGGGCCGGATAGCCGCGACGAACTGGGTCAGGGCCTGACGACCGGGTGGGGTGCCAGTCTTCTTTGTACGCGTCGATGAGGGCGGGAAAAAAGGGCTTTGGTGCTTCTGGAGTTGAGGCTGCGGGTGCTGCGGGGGAGGATGCGTCGCTATGATCCTGGGCTAACGAGGAGGCGGCGGACAGGACGATCAGGACGGCATTCAAGAATATGAGACGGCAGGGGCGTTCGTGCATGGAGGGAACTGCCGCCTCCGATGAGCAGCAATCTTTTCATCTAACCGGTTTCGGAATAAAGATTTCGTTAGTGAAACATAAAGAAACCATAAGGAATGAGGGCGGTGATAAGGCTTCGTCCTGCCGGACGGGCCGCCTGCGCGGCGAGCGGCCACTTCGTGACTTTTTTACCTTTTCCTGCTTAGGCGAATTGTTCTAAGAAGCGCATGTCGCCGGAGTAGAAGTGGCCTATGTCGGAGACGCCGTGGAGCATCATGGCGATGCGCTCGACTCCCATGCCGAAGGCGAAGCCGGTGATCTTTTCGGAGTTGTAGGCGTCGTCTGCGGGATTAATCTTTCTGCGCTCGGCGGTGACTGCGGCGAAGACGGCGGGGTCGACCATGCCGCAGCCGAGGAGCTCGATCCAGCCGCTGTGTTTGCACTTGCGGCAGCCTTTGCCACCGCAGAAGATGCAGGAGATCTGGACGTCGGCGCTGGGTTCGGTGAAGGGGAAGAAGGATGGGAAGAAGCGGGTTTTGACGTCGGAGCCGAAGAGCGCCTTCATGGCGTGGTCGAGCGTTCCCTTGAGGTCGGAGAAGGTGATGTTGGTGTCGACGCAGAGGCCTTCGATCTGGTGGAAGATGGGAGAGTGGGTGGCGTCGGCGGCGTCGTTGCGGTGGACCTTGCCGGGAATGACGATGCGGACCGGGGGAGCTTGCGCGATCATGGTGCGGATCTGGACGGGGCTGGTGTGGGTGCGCATGAGAAGGCGATCGCGGCTGGGGCGCGACTGCTGATTTGCGATGACGAGCGTGTCCTGCGTGTCGCGCGCGGGATGGTTGGGCGGGAAGTTCAGGGCTTCGAAGTTGTAGAAGTCGGACTCGACCTGGGGGCCGAGGTTGGTGCTGTAGCCGAGGTGATGGAAGACGGAGACGACCTCGTGCATGGTGCTGAGCAGCGGGTGGGGGATGCCGGGGGAGCGGACGGTGCCGGGGAGGGTGATGTCGATTCCATGCACTGCTGATTTTGTGGCGACGGCGGTGGGAGCTTCGAGAGCAGCTTCGATCTGCTGCTTGAGCTGATTGAAGCGGATGCCGAGGGCCTTCTTGGCTTCGGGTGGCGCGGATTTGAGCCAGGCTTCGCTGATGAGCTTGAGGCGGCCCTGTTTGCGGCCCAGCCAATGAAGACGGAAGGCTTCGGGGTCGCTGAGGGAGTCGGTTTCGGTGCGGACCTCATCGGCCAGAGTGGTGAAGGCGGTGTCGAGGGAGGCGTCGTCGAAGCTGTGCAGTGGAGTGATTTCGTCGGACATTTCTTTCAGGGTAAATGAAGGGCGGATATGTTGATTGTTTTTGGAGGGTGTAAATAAATATTTACATTATGTATATTTAATTATACATTAAGTTCGCTACACATTACTCAGGAGACTGTGAATGAGTTATCAAGAGAAGTTGATTTTGGGACAGTTTCTTCCAATTGTGATCGGTTGCGCTTACTACTTTGGGTGGGTTCGTGTGAGCGACAAACCATGGTCTGTGGTGGGCAACATCCTTTTGATTGTTGTGCTGCAGATCGTCTACCTGATCGCGGTCGCGATCTTTTCCAAAGTAGAGAAGAGCGATGAACGGGATCAGTTGATCGAGTACAAGGCTTTCAAAGTGAGCTATCTCACGTTGATGGCGGTGGGGGGCTTATGGGTGTGGGCGCTAATGTCTGAGATGTACACGGTAAAGCAGCTGACCTCGCCGGGATTGATTATTGCGGTCTGGTTTGGAATTGAGGCGCTGAGGACGGGGACGCAGCTGGTGTTGCACCGAATCGATGTGACGGCATGAAGACAAAGATGAAGATTTCGAACCAGGTGCGGCGGCTGCGGTTTGAGCATGGGGAGATGACGCAGCAGGCGCTGGCAGAGAAGGTGGGAGCGACTCGGCAGACGGTGCTGGCGATCGAGGCGGGAAAGTATGCGCCTTCGCTGGAGCTGGCGTTTCGGATTGCGGATGCGTTTGGGGTGGGGGTGGAGGCTGTGTTTCAACGGGAGTATGTGGAACAGCCCTGAACGCTGGGCATTGCCTTGGAGCTATCAGGGCTGTTTGGTTGTTTCCCCTAGACGCCTGCCTGGGTGGTCTGGCCGGGGGCTGAGGGGTTGGTCCCTTTGCCTGCGGCGGCAGCTGACTTGATCAGGATGGGGCCGGATTTGGTCTCTTTTCGCCAGATGCGGATCATCTCAAGGGTCTCGGCCTGGGTGATCTTGGCGAGCTTGGTGAGGGGTTCACCAGCCTTCGCGTTCATCGGCCGGACGATGGTGGCTTGGTTAATCCCGGGTCGGATTCTGAGGAAGACTCCACCAACCTCTCTTTGGCTTGGAGTGGGCGGGGTGGGCGCCATTCTGAGCTCGCCGCTGGGCTTCATGTTGTTCAGTGCGTATACGACGCAGCCGCCATCTTTGAGGAGTTCCCGAACCAGATCCTTGACGAGCTCCGACTGATTGGGATTGAACTCGATACCATGCACATTGGGCATTTGCATGCCTCCCTTCTAACTACAAGGCGATGCTATAAAGCTGCGCATAAGTAGTTCGTAAAGAGCGGCTTGGAGGAGACCTGCGGCGAGGGGGGATGTCTTTAGAGCGATGTCCCCGATGGGGCATGGGAGCCCATCATGCGCCTCACTGCCAGTGCGCCTTCTGCTCTAGAGGGCGGAGAGGACGATGAGGACTACGAGAGCACCCATGAGGAGGCTGCGGCGATCGGTGATGGCGTAGACGACGGGGTCCTCATCGAGCTGGCCGCGCGAGGCCCGGAACCAGAGGCGGCTGATCCAGAGAAGCAGGACGGGAACCAGAAGCCAGAGGCGGTTGGTGTGCTGGTAGAGCTGGGCTGCGTCGAGGTTCGAGATGTAGAGGGTGAGGACGACGACCGAAGCGTAGCCGCTGGCTGAACCGAAGCTACGGAGTTGCTCGATGTCGGTGATGTGATAGCCGCGGCCTCCGGCGGAGACGCCGCCACGGTCGCGGAGATTTTCGAGCTCGGCGAAGCGTTTGACGAAGGCGAGCGAGAGGAAGAAGAAGATGCTGAAGCCGGCGAGCCAGGTGGAGACGGCGACTCCCGTGGCGGCCGAGCCGGCGATGATGCGGATGGTGTAGAGACCGGAGAGCACGATGACATCTACCAGGACGGCGCGTTTGAGTCGCAGAGAGTAGGCCAGGGTAGTAACGAGGTAGATGCCGAGCCAGAGGAGGAACTGATGGGGGCGCAGGAGGGCGGAGTTGGGCGAGATCGCTGCGATGACGACAGGGACAAGAAGAGCCAGAGCCAATGAGGCCGCGAGGAAGAGGATGGCGACGGCGACTCCCGCGAGCGCGGAGAGATCGCCTGAGGCGAAGGGACGGCGGCGTTTGCGGGGGTGTTGGCGGTCGGCTTCGAGGTCGAGGAGGTCGTTGACGATGTAGGTGGCCGAGGCGCAGAGGCCAAAGCTGAAGAAGGCCAGGATTGCTCCGGCAACAAGGCCTGGCGCGTGAATGTGAGCGAGGAGGAGCGGCAGGAAGATGAGGACGTTCTTGGCCCACTGATGGAGGCGGATGGCTTTGAGCCAGGATTTGAAGGAAGATGCCGTTTCGTTGAAAGTGCGGACAGGGATGACGCGGGCCTTGCGTAGAGCGGCGCGAAGGGCTGGCGTCGGGTTGGCGACCATGGGCTCCTTGCAGCTTTCGAGGAGGGTGAGGTCGGGGATGGCGTTGCCGATGTAGGAGAAGTTATCGCCGAATTGAGACTGGAAGGCGGCGAGCTTGTTTTTGCCGGCGAGGTTGAGCTGGCCGTCGGAGGCGAGGACGCCGGTGAAGAGGCCGAGGTGGTCGGCGACGCGCTGGGCGGTGTCGGCGTCGGCTGCGGTGGCGAGGTAGATGGGGCGGCCGGTGGCGTGCTGTTGCTCAAGATACTGAACGAGTTCCCGGTTGTAGGGGAGGTGGGCGACGTCGAGCTGGACGGTGGCAGCGAGGTGGCGTTTGAGGGCGGCCTTGCCCTGAAGCAGCCACGCGGGAAGGTGAAGTAGAGCTGCGGGATGGTGGCGGGCGACGGCGAGCGCAGAGTCGTGCAGGGTGTCGGATTTGACGAGAGTTCCATCGAGGTCGACACAGAGTATCGGCAGCGCGGCGTTGTCGATTGCAGAGGCCGTGTGAGGCAAAAGTGTCCTTCCTTACGTCTAACAAAGATACGAAACAGAAGTGTTTCTATCGCAATGGGTTTCCGTAGATGCGTTTGCAGCGAAACTGCTTCGACGATCAACGCCATTATCATTTATTCTTAGATATCTGGCACAGGAAACAATTTGTTCGTGCAGTGAATTTTCCGAGAGAGCAGAGACCCCTCCATGTCGACAACGCAGCTGAACGAGATAGAACGCCACGATAGAGTACCGGCTGATGCGTCGCGTGGGAGTTTGCCGCAGACCGAACCGGTGCCTGAGCAGCCGAAGGGTTCGCCGGCGCGGAAGTGGATTGTGGTTCTGGTGATCCTCGCGACGGTGGGCGCGGCGATCTGGAAGATCCGCAGCAACACGAAGGAACAGAACGTCGTGCAGATGACGATGGCGGCGCAGGCAGATCGTCCGACTCCGGTTCAGGTGGCCTCGGTTGAAGAGAAGACGATGCCGATCTTTCTGACCGAGTTGGGGACGGTGACGGCTTACAACACGGTGACGATCAAGAGCCGCGTGGATGGACAGCTGATGCAGGTTCCGGTGCGCGAGGGACAGGCGGTGCGGCAAGGGCAGGTGCTGGCGGAGATCGATCCGAAGCCTTACCAGGCGGCGCTGGAGCAGGCGCAGGGACAGTTGGTGAAGGACCAGGCGAATGCAGTGAACGCTCGAGCCGAGGCTGCGCGCTATACGGCGCTGCTGCAGGCCGGGGTGACGTCGAAGGAGAGCCAGCAGGCGCAGATCTCTACCGCGGGACAGGCTGAGGGATCGGTGGCTGCGGATCAGGCGGCGATTGAAGCGGCGAAGGTGAACCTGGGATATACGAAGATTGTGTCGCCGATCAACGGCGTGGTTGGGTTGCGGCAGGTAGATGCGGGAAATATTGTGCATGCAGCAGATACAAATGGCCTGCTGGTGGTGACGCAGCTCCAGCCGATTGCCGTGATCTTCACGCTGCCGGAGGATCAGTTGCCAGAGGTGTTGAAGAAGACACGCGCGGGCGACAAGCTGGTGGTGGAGGCCTATGACCGCGCTGCGTCGACGCATCTGGCGAGTGGCACTCTGCTGACAGTCGATAACGAGATCGATACGACGACGGGGACCGTGAAGGCGAAGGCTGTCTTCGAGAATAAAGATGGCGCGTTGTTTCCAAACCAGTTCGTGAATGTTCGGTTGATTCTGCAAGAGAAGCGGAATGCAGTGGTAATCCAGGCTTCGGCGCTCCAGACAGGGACGCAAGGGAACTTCGTGTATCTGTTGAAGCAGGGGCAGCCGCCACCGGATCCGCTGGCAAAGAAGAGTGACGATGGACCAACGATTGAGCTGCCGGAGAACAAGACGAACTACTACGTCGAGGCTCGGACGGTGAACGTGGAGCTGACCGAAGGGACGCAGATCATTCTTAGCGGTGGCGTGAAGCCGGGAGACCAGATTGTGGTGGATGGGCAGGAGAAGTTGAAGAATGGGAGCAAGGTGTTTCCTAAGGTTGCTCCTGCGAAGAGCGGAGATGGGACGACGGCGGAGATGGGCATGACGCGCGGCACGGAGCAACCCTCTTGAGTCCATCGAAGCCATTTATTCTTCGGCCTGTGGCCACCTCGCTTTTGATGGTGGCCATTTTGCTTGCGGGTTTCGTCGCGTATGAACAGTTGCCGGTGTCGGCGCTGCCGCAGGTGGACTATCCGACGATCCAGGTGCAGACGTTTTATCCGGGGGCAAGCCCGGAGGTGATGGCGTCGTCGGTGACGGCGCCGCTGGAGCGGCAGTTCGGACAGATTCCGGGGCTGAGCCAGATGACGTCGTCGAGCTCTGGCGGCGGCAGCGTGATTACGCTGCAGTTCTCCCTTGCGGAGTCGATCGACATCGCGCAGCAGGATGTGCAGGCGGCTATCAATGCGGCGTTCAGCTATCTGCCGAAGGACCTGCCGAATCCGCCCGTGTACAGCAAGGTGAATCCGGCGGATGCGCCGATCATGACGCTGGCGCTGACGAGCGATACGCTGCCGCTGTCGAAGGTGGAGGACCTGGCGGATACGGTGATTGCGCAGAAGATCTCTCAGCTTTCGGGCGTGGGGTTGGTGTCGATCAACGGTGGACAGAAGCCTGCGGTGCGGATTCAGGCGAATCCCACTGCGTTGGCGAACTATGGGTTGAGCCTCGAGGATATTCGGGCGGCGATCGGCACGACCAATGTGGATCAGGCGAAGGGAAGTTTGAACGGCGCGAGCCAGACGTACACGATTGGCGCGAACGATCAGTTGCCTTCGAGCGCAGCGTACAACAACGTGATTATTGCGTATCGCGGCGGGTCGCCGGTGCGGCTGTCGGATGTGGCGAATGCGGTGGACAGCGCGGAGAACCTGTTTCAAGCGGCGTGGATGGGGACTGCGGCGCAGGCTCCTATACATGGCCAGCAAGAGCGCGAGGCGGTGTTGAAGCCGGCAGTGATTGTGAACATCCAGCGGCAGCCGGGAGCGAACATCATCGGCGTGGTGGATGAGGTGCAGAAGATTCTGCCGCAGCTGCGGTCTTCGATGCCTGCGACGGTGTCGTTGTCGGTGCTGACCGATCGGACGAACACGATTCGCGCCTCGGTGAAGGATGTGCAGTTCTCGCTGATTCTGACCATCGGGCTGGTGGTGATGGTGATCTTCCTGTTCCTGCGGTCGATTGCTGCGACGATCATCCCTTCGGTTGCGGTGCCGCTGTCGATTGTGGGCACATTTGGCGTGATGTACCTGTTGGGATACAGCCTCAACAACCTCTCGCTGATGGCCCTGACGATCTCGACTGGTTTTGTGGTGGATGACGCGATCGTGATGATCGAGAACATCGCGCGCTATCTCGAGCAGGGGGATTCGCCGCTTGAGGCGGCGTTGAAGGGCTCGGAGCAGATCGGATTCACCATCGTGTCGCTGACGGTGAGTTTGATTGCGGTGCTGATTCCGCTGCTGTTCATGGGCGATATCGTCGGGCGGCTGTTCCGCGAGTTTGCTGTAACGTTGGCGGTTACAATTTTGGTTTCGGCGCTGGTGTCGTTGACACTGACGCCGATGATGGCAGCCAAGTTGCTGCGGCATACTCCCGAAGCCGAGCAGAATGCGTTCTATAAGAAGAGTGAAGAGTTCTTCGAGTATGTGATTGCGAAATACGCGGTGGGCGTGCGGTTTGTGCTGCGGCACCAGACGATTACCCTGCTGGTAACGCTGGCTACGTTTGCGCTGACGGTGTATCTGTTCCTGATTGTGCCGAAGGGTTTCTTTCCGGTGCAGGATACGGGTGTGCTGCTGGGAATAACAGAGGCTCCCCAGACGATCAGCTTCAGCGCAATGAGCTCGCGGCAACAAGCCCTGGCGAGGATCATCCTGCAGGACAAGGATGTCGAGAGTGTCTCTTCGTTCATTGGGATTGATGGAACGAATTCGACGTTGAACAGCGGGCGCATCCAGATCAACCTGAAGGACCGCGAGCGGAGGAGTTCGACTGCGCTCGAGGTGATCGAGCGGCTAGGGCCGAAGGTTGCGGCAGTGGACGGAATCCAGTGCTTTCTGCAGCCGCTGCAGGATCTGACGGTCGAAGACCGGGTTAGCCGGACGCAGTATCAGTATTCGCTGGAGGATGCGAATGTTGATGAGCTTTCGATGTGGACTGACAAGATGGTCGCGAAGCTGAGGCAGATTCCGATTCTGAACGACGTGGCGAGCGACGAGCAGTTGAGCGGGTTGGAGGCGCAGCTGGTGATCGATCGCGATACGGCGTCGCGGCTGGGGATTACGCCACAGAATATTGACGACACGCTGGATGATGCGTTTGCGCAGCGGCAGGTGTCGACGATCTTCACGCAGCAGAACCAGTACCACGTGGTGCTGGAGGTAGCGCCGAAGTACCAGCGGAACCCAGCGGCGCTCGACAATATTTATGTGAAGAGCTCGAACGGGACGCAGGTGCCGCTATCCGCGTTTACGCACTTTGAAGAGAAGCAGACCGCGCTAGTGATCAATCATCAGGGGCAGTTCCCTGCTGTGACGATCTCGTTCAACCTGGCACCGGGCAAATCGATCGGCGATGCGGTCGATGCGGTGAACAAGGCGCAGGCAGAGCTACATATGCCGCCGAGCGTGAAGGGCGAGTTCCAAGGATCGGCAAAGGCGTTCGAGGCATCGATTGCGAATGAGCCGTTACTTATTCTGGCGGCGCTGATCGTGGTTTATATCGTGCTTGGCGTGTTGTACGAGAGCTACATTCATCCGATTACGATTCTGTCGACGCTGCCTTCGGCGGGCGTGGGCGCGATTCTGGCGCTGCTGTTGTTCCATGTCGATCTGAGTGTGATTGCGCTGATCGGCATTATTCTGCTGATCGGCATTGTGAAGAAGAACGCGATCATGATGATCGACTTTGCGCTGGAGGCAGAGCGCGAACAGGGGATGACACCGACGGAGGCGATCTACCAGGCATGCCTGTTGCGTTTCCGGCCGATCATGATGACGACGATGGCGGCACTGCTCGGCGGGTTGCCGCTGGCGTTAGGAACGGGTACCGGGAGCGAGCTGCGACGGCCGCTGGGTATCACGATTGTGGGCGGATTGATTGTGTCACAGGTGTTAACGCTGTTTACTACGCCGGTGGTTTACCTGTTCTTCGATCGGATCGCGCGACGTTCACGACGCAAGTCAGGGCCGAAGGACGTGGAGTTGCACGCGCACGCGATGTCGGCTGATTGATGAGGGATTAGATCTATGCATTTTTCAGCACCATTTATTCGGCGGCCGGTAGCGACGTTTCTCCTGTCGATTGCGGTGATTCTGGCGGGCGCGGTGGCGTATACGCTGCTGCCGGTGGCCAGTTTGCCCCAGGTAGAGTTTCCGGTGATCTCGGTGGGTGCGAGTCTGCCGGGTGCCGATCCGGAGACGATGGCCTCGTCGGTGGCGACGCCGCTGGAGCGGCAGTTCTCGAAGATCGCCGGTGTCAACGAGATGACTTCGTACTCTTCGACCGGCACGGTGGGGATTACGCTCCAGTTCGATCTGACGCGCGACGTGAATGGCGCGGCGCGGGATGTGCAGGCTGCGATCAATGCGGCGAGGAGTCAGCTTCCTGCGGATCTGCCGAGTAATCCCGGGTACTACAAGGTGAACCCGGCGGACTCGCCGATCATGATTATCGCGCTGACCTCTGACACGATGAATGTGCCGCAGTTGTATGACGCCTGCGATAGCATCCTGGCGCAGAAGATCGCGCAGATACCGGGTGTGGGACAGACGTTCTGTGGCGGAAGCGCGAAGCCTTCGGTACGGATCGAAGCGAACCCGATGCAGCTGGCGCACTATGGCGTAGGACTGGAGGCTCTGCGGGCGGCGATCGGCACCGTGAATGTGAATCAGCCGAAGGGATATCTGCAGGATGACACGCGGCGGTGGAGTATCAGTGCGACGGATCAGTTGTTTGGTGCGGCGGCGTATGCTCCACTGATCGTCGCGACGGACAAGGGACCTGTGAGTTCGGCGGCTGCAAGTTCCGGATTGCCTGCTTCGGTGGCTAGCGCGTTGACGAGTAATCCGCAGGTTGTGAGCGGAGGTACGGCTTCCACCGCGAATGGAGTTGCAACGACCAGTGGGACCGCGGCTGTCACGGCACCGGTGGTTGCGAGTACCGGGCTGGGCGCGGGGCCAGGAACGGCGCATGGCGTGGTGCGAATCGAGGATGTGGCGCAGGTCGTCGACAGCGTTGAAGACGTTCATGCCACCGGCGTGTTCAACGGCAAGCCTGCGATTCTTGTGATCGTGTTCAAGACCTCGACGGCAAACGTGATCGAGACCGTAGAGAACGTGAAGAAGATGCTACCGATGCTGGAGGCGTCGATCCCGCCGGCGATCTCAGTGCATGTGGCGATGGACCGGACTACGACGATTCGTGCTTCGGTGAAAGATGTGACACGAACGCTGGTGATCTCGATCCTGCTGGTGATCCTGGTGGTGTTCCTGTTTCTGCGCGAGGTGCGCTCGACGCTGATCCCGACGGTTGCCGTGCCTTTGAGCCTGCTGGGAACGTTCGCGGTGATGTATCTGCTGGGGTATACGCTGGATAATCTTTCGCTGATGGCTCTGACGATCTCGACCGGGTTTGTGGTCGACGATGCGATTGTGGTGATCGAGAACATCAGCCGCCATCTTGAGGCCGGGATGACGCCATTTGAGGCGGCGATGGTGGGGTCGAAGGAGATTGGGTTTACGGTGGTGTCGATGAGCACATCGCTGATTGCGGTGTTCATTCCGATTCTGCTGATGGGTGGGATTGTGGGGCGGCTGTTCCGTGAGTTTGCGGTAACGCTGTCGGTGGCGATCCTGGTTTCGCTGGTGGTGTCGCTGACGACGACGCCTATGCTGAGTGCGAAGTTTCTGGAGCCGCACAGCGCGAGGAAGCATGGATGGTTTTATCGTGCGGGAGAGCGGTCGCTGGAGTGGCTGGCGGCGGAGTATGAGCTGGGGCTGCGATGGGTGCTGAAGCATCAAACTCTGGTGCTGGTCATTACGGTGCTGACGTTTGTGCTGAACGTTTATCTGTACATCCTGGTGCCGAAGGGCTTCTTTCCGGAGCAGGATGCTGGCCGCATCGGCGGGCAGGTGCAGGGGCAGCAGGATGTTTCGTTTCCGCAGATGAAGAAGAACGTGCTGGCGCTGGCGGCGATTGCCGGGCAAGACCCTGGAGTGGAGGATGTGACGGCGTTTGCAGGAGGACGCGGCAACTCGAACGGCGGGTTCATGTTTATGTCGCTGAAGCCGGATGCAGAGCGGCAGAAGACGGGCGACACGGCGCAGGTGATTGTGGACCGGTTGCGGCCGAAGGTGAGCAACCTGCCGGGAGTGATTATGTATCTGCAGGCGTTTCAAGACCTGCGGATCGGTGGCCGCAATACAGCGACGGAGTATCAATACACCCTGACCGGCGACAACCTGAAGGAGCTTAACTACTGGGGCCCTCTGCTGGAGGCTGCCATGGACCAGCTGCCGCAGATCAAGGATGTTGCGACGGACCAGCAGCAGCAGGGATTGCGCGGACAGTTGGTGATCGACAGGGCTACGGCGAGCCGGCTGGGAGTGTCGCCGCTGACGATCGATTCGACGCTATCGGATGCATTTGCCCAGACGCAGGTATCGACGACGTACATGCCGCTAAATCAGTACCACGTGGTGATGGAGGTGGCGCCGCAGTTCCAAGAAGATCCCGACGCGCTGAAGAGTATCTATGTGAAGAGCACGACGGGCGCGATGATTCCGCTGTCGGCGGTGACGCACTTTGAGACGCAGCGAATTCCGCTGGCCGTAAATCACCAATCGCAGTCACCGGCCACGACGCTGTCGTTCAACCTGGCACCGGGAGCTTCGCTGAGTGCGGCGACGCAGGCGATTCAACAGGCGCGAGTGGATATCGGGATGCCGTCGGCGATTCATGGAGGATTTGCCGGGTCGGCGCAGGCGTTCAAGGATTCGCTGAAGAGCGAGCCGTGGCTTATTCTTCTGGCGCTTGTGGCGGTCTACCTGGTGCTTGGGATTCTGTATGAGAGCTTCATTCATCCGCTGACGATCTTGTCTACTCTGCCTTCGGCGGGCGTGGGTGCGATTGTGGCGCTGCTGCTGTTCAAGGTGGACCTGAGCGTGATCGCGATGATCGGGATTATTTTGCTGATCGGAATCGTGAAGAAGAACGCGATCATGATGATCGACTTCGCGCTGGTGGCGGAGAGGCAGCATGGGAAGACACCGCAGGAGGCGATCTTCGAGGCGTGTATGCTGCGGTTTCGGCCGATCATGATGACGACGATGGCGGCGCTGCTGGGTGGACTGCCGCTGGCGCTTGGACGTGGGACTGGGAGTGAGATGCGGCGGCCACTGGGGATCACGATCGTGGGTGGGCTGATCGTTTCGCAGGCTCTTACGCTGTTTACTACGCCGGTGGTTTATCTCTTTTTCGATCGGGTGCGGGGGCGGTTTGCCCGAGCTGCGCAAAGCAGACGGACCAAAGGGCGGCGCGTGGCTGAGGTTGTGGCTGGGGACTAAGGCAACGGCGTGCTGCGCGCACGGCGCGATCTGCCATCGAGGCTGACGCGCCTGCGGCGCCGATTTCTGTTCTCTTTGATCTCTGCAGTCGATTTAGACCAGAGCCGGCTCCGCGGTCACGGGGTCTGTGGAGCGGCGACGTTTTACAGGGTTGACCGTTGCTCCCACCATGGTGGGCGGGAAGTAGGAATTTTCGAAGTACTGCGCGAGCATGCGGTGCGTATTGAAGAAGCTGCCGTTGATGGCGATGCAGTGCTGCTGCATACGCGACCAGGCTCCGGGATTGGCGTACATGGGAGCGATGGACTCTTCGAGTTTCTGGTAGAGGCTGGTCGCTTCGGCCGCTTCGTCTTCGCCATCTTCAATGGCCCAGCCCGTGGTGTTTTCGGCGCAGCCTTCGATCCACCAGCCGTCGAGGATGGAGAGCGAGGGAACACCATTGAGCGCGGCCTTCATACCCGAGGTGCCGGAGGCCTCGTAGGGGCGGCGTGGCGTGTTGACCCAGACGTCGACGCCTTGAGTGAGGAGACCGCCAAGCTCCCAGTCGTAGTTCTCGATGTAGTAGATTTTGAGCGCAGAGGAGTTGAGCTTGGTGGCCGAGGCGAAGACATCACGGATGAGACCCTTGCCGGCGTTGTCCGCGGGATGTGCCTTGCCGGCGTAGAGAATCTGGAGGCCCCCGATCTTCTCTGCAATCTCGACGAGACGCTTGGGATCGTGCAGGAGCAGGCTGGCGCGCTTGTAGGTTGCGACGCGGCGGGCAAATCCCAGAGTGAGAACGTTGGGGTTGAAGTGCTGCTTGGTGCGTTTGGCCAGCGTGCTGAAGAGGCGCAGCTTGCCCTTGTTATGGGCGGCGGCAATGCGGGCGGGGTCGATCCCATAGACGGAGCGGAAGTACTGGTTGTCGGTGCGCCAGTGCGGAATCTCTTCGTCGAGAAGCTCCTGAAACTGATCGGAGAGCCAGGTGGCGGCGTGGACGCCGTTGGTGATGGAGTAGACCTTGTAGTCGGGGAACATCTGCTGCGAGACTTTGCCGTGCTGCATTGCGACGCCGTTGACGAATCGAGAGAAGCGCAGGGCGATGTAGGTCATGTTCATCAGGCCGTTGTGGAGGCAGCCGAACTGGTCGATGGCTGCGCCGCGCTCGTGGCCGAGAACCTGATACATCTGGTCGGTGCCGAACTGATCGTGTCCAGCGGGAACAGGGGTGTGGGTGGTGAAGACGCACTGCTGACGGACGAACTCTATGTCGGCTTCGGTCGCGTCCTTGAGCGGGGTTCCGGCGAGATGGTCTTCGAGAAGGCCGATGGCGAGCAGCGCGGCGTGGCCCTCGTTCATGTGATAGACCTTGGGTTTACAGGCAAGGGCGTCGAGAAGCGCGATGCCGCCGAGGCCGAGCACAGTCTCCTGGCAGAGGCGATAGTAGGTATCACCGCCATAGAGGTGGTCGGTTAGGCGGCGATCCCAGGGGTCGTTGCCTTCAACGTCGGTGTCGAGCAGAAAAACAGGGATGATGTGACCGGTGGTACCGACGACATCGAAGCGCCAGGCGCGGACGAGAACCGGACGACCCTGCATGGTGAGGGAGATGATCTGGTTGGCGCTGGGGAGGGTGGTCTCGGGAGACCACGGGACATCGGACTCTGTCTGCTGGCCGACGGAGGAGAGCTTCTGCCGGAAGTAGCCGAGGCGATGGACGAGAGAGATCGCGACCATGGGGGCGGCTGTGTCGGCAGCGGAGCGAAGGGTGTCGCCGGCGAGCATGCCCAGGCCACCCGAGTAGGTGGGAAGGGCTGGAGAGAGTGCGATCTCCATCGAGAAGTAGGCGATGGTGCGGGTCGAGAGATCTACGGAGGAGAGAGGGGCGGAAGGGGAAAGAGTCATGCGTTGGTTGGTCCTTTTCTCATCCAATTTTGCATCTCGTGGCGGCGTGGCATGAGGAGCGACGATACAGCACTCTATCGGTGGAGGAGAGGCTCTGCACGAGATCCGAAAGAGAAGACATTCTGGTGTACCGAATAAGGCTGATTCTACCAAAGGGATGCTCCACCGAAAGATGGAACGCAGGTTAGTTACGTTGGTTCTAATGGGGTATTGACCGTCACTTTTTCGGCGGCCGCCTGAAGGCGCTGCCATAACTGGTCCAACCAAAGGAGATGCTCTGGCTTCATCAGGACTGAACGGAGGCAGGTGACCGTAGTTTCCTGGTTACTCCGTGAGAGATCTTTCCAAGTGTCATGTGGAAAAAAGCGCGTGGAAAGTTTGGCGAGAGCAAGATGCAGGTCGCGGGTGGCGGCTTCGTCGAAGATGGCCTGGGCCAGAGCCGAGGAGGCCTCCGGGGTTGGAGCCTTGGCTGCCCAGAAGACGATGTCGAGCTGCGGCGGGTGGGATGGAGTGAAGAAGTGGTTGGATTGAGCCAGGCGGCGGTAAAGTTCGAGCGCGGCGGTGTGGCTGGATTCGAGGCCCTGCGCGAAGGCGCCTCCAGGGACATAGGGCAGAAGCTGCTGAGTCGCCCAAAGGGCTACGGCGGAGGCGCCGGCGCGGGAACACTCGAGGGAGATCTCGCCGAGGTGGAGATCCTTCGAGGAGAAGTAGGTGTAGGGCGAGTCGTGCTTGTAGAGGCGGCCTACGGCAGGGTCGCGAAAGAGGATGGAGCCGCAGCCGTAGGGCTGAAGCCCATGCTTGTGGGGATCGATGACGATGGAGTCGGCGTGCGGGATGGCGTCGAAGGCTGCGCGGGTTTCGGGAGTCAGGTTGGCGGCGAGGGTGAAGTAGCCGCCGTAGGCTGCATCGACGTGGATGCGGAAGTTGTATCTCTGTTGCAGGAGGAGGATCTGGTCCAGTGGGTCGACGGAGCCGATAGCGGTGGTGCCCAAGGTGACGACGACGGTGCCTATATTCGATGTCTCGAGAAGATGCTCGAGGGCGGCGAGGCCCATGCGGCCGGAGGCATCGGAAGGTACAGCGTGGAAGGGCAGGCCGAGCACGCTTGAGATGCGGCTGTGCGTGTAGTGGGCCTGGTCGGAGGCGGCAATGGCTTTGCCCGGCGTAAGCTGACCGGCGACCCATAGGGCTTCCAGGTTGGCAAAGGTTCCGCCGCTGGAGAGATGGCCGAGGTGCTGCGGCAGATGGAACATCTTCGCCAGCGCGGAGACGGCTTCGACCTCCATGGAGGAGCTGGCGCGGCCTCCGTCGAGGGCGTGGTTGTTCGGGTTGACCGACATGGCCAATGCGTAGGCGGCGCGAGCGATGGGATGGGGCGGTTTCAGCATCTGGCCGGCGTAGAGAGGGTGGGCGTAGGGGTAGTTGTCCTGCAGGCGGTCTGCGACCTGGTGGAGGATCGCAGAGGCAGCTTCGTCCAGCGGTGGTGCGGGGTTCGGCGGAAGGTGGGAGAAGCCTGCATCCAGACGATGCTGAGCGTCGTTAAGTAGTTGGAAGAGTCTGTCTGACATGGATTTGCTGATTTCCCGGGTAGGCTGATCGGCTAAAAAGCAGAGCGCGTGAGGAGACCGAACTTCATCAGGAGTCCGAGGATCGCAGCGAGGACAAAGGCGAGGGTCGTCCAGGGAGCAGAGAGACGAAGGCGCTTCATCAAAACTTCGATCAGGACGATAAGAAGATAGACGGCAAACGCGAGGAGAAGACCGTCGGCGACGAAGATGCGAGTGCCGGCCGGGGTTGAGCTGAGGACGTGTTGGATGTGGAACGGCGGAAAGAGCGAGAAGGCCCCGAAGACGATCAGGAAGAGGAAGAACTGGAGGAGAGTGGTGACGGCTTTTTTCATGGGCTCTGGAGATGAGTTTAGCGCGGCCTTTGAGAAGAACCAGGGAGATTGAGGATCAGTGCATCTCTCCAGTCATGGGGCAACGAACTTGATGGAGCGGAATGATCTGAAGTTTGTTCAAAAATAGTTGAGACCTGTCGATCCAGCACGGATCGAATGGTCGTTTCCGAAGAGATCCAATCCGAAGAAACCCAAGGAGAGTTTTTATGCTGAGTTTACCCTCCGTGATGCGAAGTCATCGTCTCCCTATAAAGCCGAGCCGGGTGATCCCTGTGCTGGTAGGTTGTGCCGTCTGCGCCATCGTCTTTACCTGCGCGGGCGGCTTCGTCGTCTATACAAATACGCAGCATCTTATCGAGACTCGCAACTGGCTTGACGGATCGCACGCCATCCTTACCAGCCTGCAGACTGAGTCACAGCGGCTGGATCGCGTGAGCTACGGGATGCAGTTATACGAAGCAACCGGAGACGAGGCCGAAAAGCGAGGTGCGCAGACGGCTGCTGTGGCCATGCACACCGGCGTGCTCAATCTGGAGAGTCTGCTTCAGGACAATCCCACGCAGATTCGAAATGTGCAGGAGCTGGATGCGAAGGTGCAGGAGCTGTACCAGGTGGTCGATGGATTTGAACGGCCCGGAAAGATTCCCGAAGGGCACATTCAGGACTGCCGGCGCATCATTAACGCGGTGCAGGAGGAGGAACGAGGCTTGTTGCGAAGGCGTTCGGACGAGTCGCAGGACAGCCGGGATCGAAGTCTCCTCTCTGGAGCAGGGTTTCTGGGATTTTCTTTGTTCGTCGTGATCGCGCTCTTCGCTTTTTTGCTGAAGGATGCGGTGCGGCAGCGGTCGTTTGAAAAACAGATTTCGCTGGCGAACGATCAGTTGGAGGCGACGATCGAGGAGCTGGAGCGGCGGGGTGCCGAGGCGATTCTATTGAAGGAAGCTCGCGACGAACTGCAGCTGTGCGTCACCGCGAAGGAGGCCCAGGAGTGCGCCGTGCGACATTTCCGGGAGCTTGTGCCGGGGAGCAGCGGCGCAACTTTGATCATCAACAACTCGCGAAGCATGTTGGAGGTGGTGGCCTCCTGGAACGATCCTTCGGCTCTGTCTGAAGGGTTCGATATGGACGCGTGCTGTGGGCTGCGAGCGGGAAGACTGCGATGGCGAAAGCCTGGACAATCGGAGCTTCATTGCATTCACTTCATAGGTTCCGCGCCAGACAACTACGTCTGCATCCCGCTTGCGGCGCAGGGGGATACGCTGGGGTTTGTCTATCTCTCCTTTCCGACCCAGGAGATCGCGGACGTTGCAGCCAGCCGCATGGCACTGGTGCAGGAGATGGTAGAGCTGGCTTCGATGGCGATTGCCGGGCTGAATCTCAGGGCGAAGCTTGAGAGCCAGTCGATTCGGGATGGCCTGACCAGCTTGTTCAATCGTCACTTCATGGAGATTGCGCTTGAACGCGAGGTGCAGCGGGCGATTCGGCGCCACACGTCGCTCGCAGTGCTGATGCTGGATGTCGATCACTTCAAAGCATTCAACGACACTTTCGGCCATGAGGCGGGCGACGTGGTGTTACGCAAGGTGGCCGACTGCTTTCAGCAGACGGTGCGAAGCGAGGATGTGGTCTGCCGTTACGGCGGCGAGGAGTTCGTAATTCTCCTTCCCGAGATCAGCGAAGAACTGGCGCTGGCGAAGGCCAACATGATACGGCGCCACGTGAGCGGACTGCGGATGAAGTTCAAAGGCGAGGCGCTGCGCCCCATCACGGTGTCGATTGGGATGGCGATGTTCCCTGCCCCGGCAAGAGATGGCACAGACCTGCTGCGGATGGCAGATCATGCTCTCTACGACGCTAAACGCAATGGTCGCGATTGCGTGGTGGTGGCCAGAGAGAACTTCAACGGCCAGGGAGAGAAAGAGCTTTCGGCTTCAGCAAAACAGGTTTTGGCGCTTGGCGAGTCCAAGCCGGTTATTGTGTAACTAATTAAGTTACTTTCCTAACGACCTTATGGCTTTAACCAGTATCCTGCGGCTTCAAGGCAGGCTAGACTCAAAACGTTCGTAGCGATGTTCCAGCTCCCACTGCTCGGCGGCCTTTTCGTTGGCTTGAAGAAAGCTTAGGCAGTTCGAGCTTGGCTTCTCTGAGCCCAGAGGCAGTCCGGCGCAGGCTGGCACGGTCTTTGTGAAGACATCGGGCTGCTGCCAGAGGCTGGCTCCGGGAAGGAAGTTGTGCTCGAGACTGGTGCGTGCGGACTGTTTCAGGTCGAGATAGGAGAGGTTGAACTCCATAGCGGCGCGCGTGTACTCGTTGGTGAGATCGATGCGGGAGACGCCTTCGTCATCGGTTGAGAGCGCGAAAGGAACGCCGGCGGCACGGTAGGACGGGAGAGGATGCCACGGCGCGGTGACGCCGAGAATGACATCGTTCGAGGTGAGGTTGATCTCTACCATGATGTGCCGGTCAGCCAGCTCTTTTAGCAGCGCCTGAGGCTCGTTTTCGTACATGACGTCGACACCGTGGCCGATGCGTTCTGCGTGGCCAAGATCGACGGCCTCACGAATGTGGAAGCGCAGACCATCGGGTGGAACAAGGCCGGGAGCGATCTCACCGGCGTGAAGAGAGATGTGGACCTTCGGGTAGACGTTGTGGAGGTAGTCCAACATAAGCATCTGCCGGTGATACTCCGACATGGACATATAGGCGTCTTCGGGCTGAACGAAGTTGAGGCCGACGACGCGGGGATCGACTGAGGCGACCTCGAAGGCGAGGAGCGTCTGCGCAAAGACCTGTTGCGGAGGAAAGGCGCGGAGGACCTGGTAGAGGAATCGGATCTTGACCGAGCAGGCTGGCCGGGCGCTGGGTTGGCCGCAGTTTTCTATCGCATCGCGGCTATCCAGCGCATCGTCGAGCTCTTTGCGGTCAACGGCGACCTCCTCCCGGAGGCCTGCGTTGAGGAGCGTCTCGCGAAGATGGCTAAGGTCTTCACGGCTGGTACCCGTGGCGTTTCCGGTGCGATTCTGCGCAGGATCGACTGGGGTCGTAGGCCATTCGATATGGGAGCTAATCTTTGCGACATCCGTGAAGATAGGCGTCTCCATGACTTCGAGGTACTGCTCGTTCTGCGCCGCTGCGCGGGTGGCAACCTCATCGAGCCACTCGCCGGTATGCGATTTGTTGATGCCCCCGAAGCGCTCGAAGGTGGCGAAGAACTGGTCGTGTCCGCTGACTCCTGCGCTGGGAACAAAGGCTCGCATGGAGAAAGAGTCGACGAGAGCGTCGTAGAGCTTCTGGTCCTTAAAGGCACTGTCCGCACGGACGTTGCCTTCGCCGCAGACAGGCTGCGGTGGAATACTGCGAGTGGTTCCGATCGGCTTTACGAAGCTGTGCGTGGTGGGGTTGACGCAGAGAAGATCGACAGCGGCATCTTTGATAAATGTCTCGGCGTAGATGGCTCCGGAGAGGTGCATGTGCAGATCTGCGCCCTTGGGCATGCGAGTGAGGAAGGCGTTGAGTTGGAGGGGATTCTGCTTCGCTGCATTGAAAGCTTTGATCGCGCGCTGCTCGCGGGGTGACGCCACTGCGACGACTCCCTTGACTGGGGCGGGTGATGCTGCAACCTGCGCTTGAGTAAGGGTGGCAACACAAAAAATCAGAGAGGCAACTGCAAAGCTTGGGAGGCAACGGGACATAGGCATCCTTGCGGTTCAAAAGTTATGACAAAGGATAGCGCGAGAGAGGTGAGTTGGCGGGATAGCTCAAGGTTGCTATACTTAGCTTGCATCCGAGTTGCTGGTTCCTCACCGGCGAGGAGCCCCCTAAAAAGCCGGGGCCGGTAGATGTAGAAGCAACGCACGGTGGTTCTTGGCGATCCCCGATATAGGCGTTCATGCCAAGGCCAGATAGCTCAGTGGTAGAGCGCGGCCCTGAAAAGGCCGGCGTCGGCGGTTCGATCCCGTCTCTGGCCACCACTTTACAATCAACAACTTAGCTGGCACTTTCCAGGGAGCGCAAGAGGATTGCAAGAGAGCAATGTTACTCTTTTGCATGCACGAACTGAACCCTGCTTTGCTGCGCCCCAAACCCAAACTGTCTCTGTCTACACACGCCACTCCGCCGACTGCTCAAAAAAAGGCGAGCCGCAGTGGAGACGTTGCAAATGTGCGAAATACCTCTATCTATTAAGAGACGGGAAGGACACGACTGTCTCCGCGAAGACCCGCTCTTGGGAGAAGGCCGAACAGCAGGCCCAAGAGATCAGGGACAGTTGGGATCCGGTCAAGCAGAGACTCCGTGAGTTGGATGAACTCAAACAAGCCCGGGAGCTTGGCGAGGTCACGATCACCCATGCTTTGGGACGGTGGCTCGCGTCCGTGAAGGCAGACAGCGATTCGGGCAACGAGCATACCCATAGCAAATACCGGACTGCCGCTAAACATATCGGAGCCTGGGCGCACTCGAACCATCTCATCCGTCTCAGCCAGATCACGCCGGATGCCCTAGACCACTGGAAGAGTTCGTGGTCACCGAAGGCGAAGAATCCTGATGATCGTATCGGCAAGACAACGGCAGGCAGGAGGCTCGAGAAGGTCAAGAGATTTCTTGGCTACTGCGTGAAGATGCACTGGCTTGCTGGAAACCCCGCCACCGAGTTGAAGGCTATCAAGCCTGACCCGAGCGTGACGTGGCCGTTATTGAGTGGCCGCTATGAAAAGGTGATCGCCGCCACATTCGAGTACGACAAGCGTGCGCGTCGTCCCTCCGACCAATTCGGAGCCGAAATGAGAGCGATCATCGAGTTGATGCGGTGGACAGGCCTGCGGATTGGCGATGCCCTCATGTGCGCCAAATCGAGGATTCAGGGAAATCGTTTCAGCCTCACAACCCAGAAGGGCAAATCTGCCTTGACCGTGCTCATTCCGGA
>NZ_LMUD01000007.1:28176-50103 GCF_009766095.1 Granulicella sp. S190 | reverse complement strand
GGTCGATGGCAACGCAAACTAGAGCGCCTGAACGACTATCTCTCCATCGCGAGGGACGATGGAACACCGATGAAATTTCACTCGCATCAATTGCGCGACACCTTTGCTGTCAGCCAGCTTCTGAGTGGCACCAGCATGCAGGACTTGTCCAAGATGCTGTCGCACAAGTCTGTCAAGATTACAGAAAAATACTATTCCCCGTGGGTCCCTGAAAGACTATCGATCCGGACTATTGATGCGTCGATGCCTCTATCGACGGCTCTAAGAAGGAACCGCTCAACGCTTACGAATGGGGGGCCGTCGCCACGGTGTAACCAGAACAACCCGGCTGGATACGCTCCTGGTTTTTCCAGTGCTTCTTCTAGAGCCGCCATGACCGAGGAGTCTCGGCCGCTGTAGCCAGCGACCACTAGTCCTTTTGAGGAGCAAGATTCTACAAATATGTGCCGGAGCTCTTCATCCTGGAGGCGAAGCTCGTCTGACGTGTTCTTCAACCGGCGAGATCGGAAGTCCCCGTGAAGTTTTACTTCGATCGGCCATCGCTCATTGTGAACAGACTCTTGGGCCAGCGCGGGTGCATCCAACGAAACGGTAGTCAGATACCCAGTCCCGTCGTAGATCTTTGCACAGGCGTCAGCTAAAAGTGAATCAAAATTTGTAGTCCATACTAGCCTAGCCATTTTGGCTTTCATGAGCGTAGCGAGAGCGATGTGGCCGTATGAGGGCTTTGACCCAGCAATTTTCGAGTCAAGGTATGTGCGGCGATCTGCCTCAGCCGGATAAACGGCTTCGAACAATTCCGCATACTCTTCGGGTGCTCCGGCCGAAGGGTATCGGGTTCCAGAATCGATGTGGCGTTGAAGTTGCTCTCGGATGGTGGAATTGGATAGGTCGGCAACTTGCTGCAGCGAGACTTTCTTTTGCGTAACGTAGAGTTGCTGCTTGAACTCCCAGACCATG
The DNA here is from genome assembly GCF_009766095.1 of Granulicella sp. S190. Lineage (GTDB taxonomy): Bacteria > Acidobacteriota > Terriglobia > Terriglobales > Acidobacteriaceae > Edaphobacter. The sequence goes on along the minus strand of NZ_LMUD01000007.1, from coordinate 49,143 downwards.
TCGCTCGCTGTGGGAATACCGGCCGCTGCGGAAACGCCAGCACCAAGTGGCCACATAAGGTTACCGGCACGAAGAGTAAAACGTCTTGTAAAGTCATCCGGTGGAATTTCTGGAAAGCTCATTAAGGTCCATCCACACTAATGCCGAATACCGGCATCGAAATTCGCGATGGCGGGTCAAACTAAGGCTACCGATGAGGAAGCGATACCAAATAGTATGCCATGCTCGGCCTATAAGGCGTTTTTGGTCAACAATTTAGTTCTTTATGCTCCCTCACATCTGCAGCTAGGCGCTCGAGCGAAACTGTTTCAGAAAGTGGCACGGAATACCCTCGGATCAGATTATGGACCTTCGGGCCACGAATGTCTGGGATATCGGCGCATCAGTTCGCGTCGCACTTGTGGATAGAGTCTCTCCCAGAATCCGGCGAGGTCTGTCGTGGTCTGCACAGCTCTTTGGTTCGGCGCAAGCAGGTGTACTACCAGCGGGGTATGGTCGGCTCCAATACGCGGAGTGTCTCGCATCCCGAAGAAGTCCTGAAGGCGAGATGCTATCCAGGGGGGCTTGTCGCCACTGTAATGAATCTTGGTCGGACGCCCATTCTGCAACCGAACGCTCACAGGAGCGAGTTCCCTGAGAAGCTTTGAATCCGTCTTTTGCTCCAGAAGGAGACCGAAGTCCTTCGCCTTTCAGATCGGCAAAGCTTCGAAGTCCAGAACACAATTCACGCAATGCTTGTGCGATATCAGGCTGCGTAAGACCGGCGAACTCAACCCGTGCTCGGAGTTGCTCCAGCGAGTCCCCATCAACGAAACGCTCGATCCCAACTTCCAGCGCCTTGCTGCAGAGCAGATCGGCTGCGGCCTCCGTCTCCGGTGTTGTGTCCTGGGACTCCTGGATCACCAGATCGTCGTAAAGCAGAGTGCTGACGGCCTCTACCCGTTCTGCGACGCGATTCCATGTCACGTTGGATTGTTCCCGCACACGATCCGGGAATAGGTCGATCAGCCATTCGGGCTCAACTCGGGACGTCGTGCGTACCAGAGGAACAGGTTTGTCTTTTCGATCCTCCGCATCGATCGCAACCATGAACTCATATACAGGTGGCTCGCCTGCGATCTCAGCTGAGACGCCTGTCGGCAACCGCACCTGATTCCCCGCTCTCCGTCGTGCGACGCGATCGGGGAAACCGGCAAGGACCGATATGAGCAACGCATCGTCGTCGTGCTTGAGTTGCTTCGAAGGGCGAGCGATGCGACGGAGTTGCTCAATGTGCTGAACGGTGCGGTAGTCATGCCGTGACTCCATTGCGTCAAGAAGGTCGCTTTTCTCGCTCCGTGTCTCTGACTCAAGCAGAGCCACCGCGGCACATCCGTCCTCACCTACGCCGCGGTGTATGGCCTCTACCAGAATGCGCGACAACCGGGGAGATAAGGGATATCGCGCCAGTCTGTCGACCATCTTTCCGGTCGCCCCAAGGCGATCGAGTAACGACTCGGCGTTCTGAAGTGCTGACATTGGCGGCGCGTCTAGCCAATCCACCGTGTTGGTGTTGTAGATCTGCATTGCCCGCAGGGCCAGGCACAACTGGGATAAGTCGCTGCGCAGTATCTCTGGCGTCTCCTGATTCGCACGAAGCAAATAGTCTTCCTCAGAGTAAAGACGGAGTGCTTTGCCTGGCCCCGTGCGCCCTGCTCGGCCAGCTCGTTGCTTCGCGGAAGCTTTGCTTACTCGACCGAGGTGGAGAGTCGGTAGACCCGTCCATGGAGAGTAGGTCGCAACACGAGCCAGACCACTATCGATGACAGCAGTTACGCCCTCAACCGTCACTGAACTCTCCGCGACATTGGTGGCAAGAATGAGCTTTCGTTGTGGACTAGGGGAGACCGCTCGGTCCTGTTCTTCTGGTGACAGATCGCCATGTAGCGGTAGCACGAGCAGCCCGGCTCGGCGAGCAACGGCCTCGCACTCTCGCATCGTGCGCCGTATCTCCGCAGCTCCAGGCAGAAAGACCAGGGTGTGGCCGAGATTTCCGTCGTCGAGCAGCCACTCCACTGCGCCCTTCACCTGTACGTGAATCGGCGCTGGAGAGTACGGTAACGACCTGTACCATCACCTGCTAACACATGCAGCCCCACGTCGAGCTTTGTAGTGACTGGGAATCGCGCGTTCGCAACAAAGCCGCCGCCAACCACTGTATCGTTCTGAGCTCCGTCAGCCGTCGTTGTGGTGGGGTAATAACGATCGCGGAAGAAGCGGACGACACCTCCAATTTCGTAATGACCGTAACCTGGCTCATATGCGGCCTTGACCAACACATCCGGTGCGACCTGATTGGTGTAGTTTGCGCTCGGATTGTTCAGACCACCAGCCGTCCGGCATTCCCAAAGAAAAAATTCGGTGACGCATTCGACACGCTGAACTGGTATTGTGAATTTTCTAACGCCACTGCAAGGGTAAGCTTTGGCGTGATGGAATCCTGTAAGCGGAATCCGGCCTGCCTGAGATAGGTATCACCGACGTGGAGATTTTGATCAAAGATCAGAGGTGCCAGTTCGGTCCCTGCGTCAGTCGATTTTTTGTCTTCGGTCATGAGAGTCCACATCTGTCCGGCGGTGAACTTCACATGCCCATCGACTGCTTGAGCCCACGCCTGTCGTACGCGAAGAGTGTAGCTATTGCTTTGAAGATTATTGGATGTTGTGCCTGCGGAGAGGAAGTCACTCTCGAAGAAGCCATTCAGCGTTCCGAATGGAACTTTGCCGCTGAAGAGTGTGGAGAGCCGCGTGGCCCGAGCGCTTGGAACCCATTCACTTGTGTAAGCCTCCCCAGAGTTTTTATAGGGAGTTGTGTTGAAAGCGGTGTAGATATCGTCGTTCATTGCCCTCTGGCGCCATATGCTTTCTCCAGCTATGAATCCACCAGGTGTAATAAGGATGCCCTTATAGTGAAGAGCCACAGGTTCATCGAGACTCTTCTGAAGCTTTTCCTGGCTTTGCTGGACCTGCTGAACACTGCTTACCACGGCAACGTCTTTTTCGCGCAGATCCGTGACCGAGGCCTGAAGGCTGTTTACGGCGGTGGAGTTCTGCTGGATTGCGGTGTCGACGGTTGATACCTTTACTGCGGTCGTAGTTGCCGTCTGCTGAGCGGCTTGATTCTGGACTTGCAATGCTTCGATCTTTGCATCCTTCGCCGCGAGCTTTTCATTCAATGTGTCGATCTGGTGTTGGAGGTCCTGACGCATCTCGCGGATCTGAGTTTCGATGGACGGTGCCGCTGTCCTCTTTGTCTGTTTGTGAGCAGGGGCCGGATGGTTCGAGCTCGCGGCGGGATTCTGAGCTTGGGAAAGCAATGTGAATGCAGACGAGAAGATGATAATTGCAGTCAGTTTCGACTTCGTGATCATAGGGCCTCCAGAAAAACCGCGTCGCCGAGATCATCTGGAATATGTGCGTTCTTATGGCCTCCAGTATGAAGAGCTCTCGAAATAGCGGCTCTTTGAATTCTTGCCGAAAAGATTGGCAAATACTGGGTGGAGAGGAAAATGTAAGGAAAATGTAAGAAACGGCCAGTGGCCACCTAGCCCTCAACTTTTGTGACGATAGGCCAGAAGGAATCCGGCGGGAACAAGAAAGATGGTCAGCAGAACAGAGAGCGTAAGGCCACCAATTATGGCCTGTGCCAAGGGCGCATAGGCTTCGCTGCCTTCTCCTAGTTTGAGTGCCATCGGCAGTAGGCCGATAATCGTCGCGAGCGAAGTCATAAGAATAGGCCGCAGACGGACGCGGCACGAAGCGACAATGGCCGCGTGTGCTGACATTCCTTCCTTGATGAGATGATGAGCGAATTCGACAATGAGAATGCTGTTTGAAAGAGCAATGCCAGCAAGCATTACTACACCCATCAGTGACATGACGTTCAGCGTAGTGCCCCACGCTAAAAGCGTAATAAGAACGCCAGTTATCGCTGGAGGAAGTGCGAGCAGGATGATGAAGGGGTCGATGAAGGACCGGAACTGTGCGACGAGGATCAGGTATAGCAAGACTACCGACAAGATGAGGCCGATAGCGAAGCTATGGAAGGACGCGTTCATCGACTCGACGCTGCCCATCAGTTTGACCTCGATGCCGTGCGGGGTCTGGGTTGAATCGAGAATATTGTGGATGCTAGTTGCGATTCGACCGAGATCTTCTTGCTGCGGTCGAACGTAAATGTCGACATATCGGCGAATCTGGGTGTGGTCGAGTTCCGTGGGCGCGTTGAATTGCTTGATACTCGCTACCATGTCGAGGCGGGTAGATTGCGGGACATTTTTGCCGTGCAGCGGGATTGCCTTAAGGTCTTCGAGCGACTTGACCTGGCCTTCTTTGTACATGACCGTCAGGAAGTAGTTGTTGCCGCTCTTTGGATCGATCCAGATACTGGGAGCAATCATGACGTTGGAGGTAAGTGCCGTGATGACGTTGGAGACTACCTCTTTTTCTGTCATGCCGAGTTCACTAGCTCGGGTGCGATCGATGGCTAGCTGGAGTGAAGGGTAGTCGATGTCCTGCGGGATGTAAACGTCGGCGACTCCGTGGATGCCGCGGATGCGCGTTGCTATGTTTTGAGCGAGATCGTAGTCACCAGTCAGATCTGTTCCAGTGACACGGACGTCGATGGGGACGGGGGAACCCATGTTTAGGACTGCATCAACCAAGCTTCCTGTCGAGAAGAAAGCTTGCAATTCTGGCATGTCCGTTGCCATTTTCCGCTTTACCTGTTCGATGTAAGAGAAGCTGTTAGTGCTGTGGTCGGGCTGCAGAGCCACCTGCATAAAGCCCGTATGCATCGCTGAGTTAGGCGAGTATAAGGAGGAGAATCCGGGGTCGAGGCCGATGTTGGAGACAATCATGCCCATGTCGTGCTTGGAGACAATGCCGCGAATCATCGTCTCCAGTCTTGCCGTCTCTTCGTTCGTCGCTTCGAGCTTAGTTCCGGACGGGGCCTTGAAGTTGATTACGAATTGCCCTGGATCGGTCCTTGGAAAAAAGGAAAGGCCAAGTAAAGGGAACAGCGCGAGACTGATAAGGAAGAATATTCCAGAAACAGCCAAGGTCGCGCGTGGCCATAAGAGGACCCGCTCAACAAGTTCGTTGTAACGGCGGAGCATCGCTTCGAAAGCGGTATTGAACTTCGCATTGAAACGTTCTCCGAATCCTGGCTGTTTGGACGAGGTTGAGCTTTTCTCTTCGATCGTTGGAACGGCGGGGGTATCCCCATGCGGGCTTTTGATGAATCGCGCACAGAATAACGGAACGACCGTAAGTGCGACAAAGTACGAAGCGAAAAGGGAAATGACCACAGCAAGAGCTAAAGCCGAGAACAGGAATTTGCTGACACCGTAGAGAAGTGTGACCGGAAAGAAGACGACCACTGTGGTGAGAGTGCCTGCCAGAACGGGTAAGGCGACTTCCCTTCCCCCTTTTTCTGCCGCGACAGTGGGGGACTCGCCTCCCTCGAGGTGGCGAAAGATGTTTTCGAGCACAACGACGGAGTTGTCAATCAATCGAGAGAGAGCCAGCGCGAGGCCGCCCAGAACCATGCTGTTTATCGAACTACCCGCCAGATGCAGTACGAGGAAGGTTGTAAGGACTGAGAGTGGGATTGAGAAGAATACGGCCAGAGTGGCTCGCATGCTTCCGAGAAAGACGAGGATCATGAGACACGTGAGGAAGAGCCCGATTCCTCCCTCGTGGATCAGAGTTTCAATTGCAGTCTTTACAAAGCGAGATTGATCGAAGACTACTTTCGTTTCTAGAGTTGACGGCACATCATATAGCTTTTTCAGGGTCTCTTTTACGCCGTTGACAATAGCAATCGTGTTCGAGTCACCACCCTGCTTGAAGACCGGAACATACACTGCACGATCCCCGTCGACACGGACGATATTGTACTGGAGTCCAAAGGCGTCTTTTGGAACTGCCACATCTCCAACGCGCACGGGCGACTGGCCTTCCATCTTGAGAGGTACCTGGGCGATGTCGTCTGGGCCTTTCAGCATGGAGTTTGTGTAGATGTTGTAGTCCAGGCGGCCGATCTGTACGTCGCCTGCAGGGAGGATGACATTTGCCTCATTGACGGAGCGAACTACATCCATTGGGCTGAGTTGGTTTGCCTCAAGCTTGAATGGATCGGTGTAGAGCATGATCTGACGCCAGCGGCCACCGAAGGGTTGCGGAACAGAGGCACCGGGCACACCGGCGAGTTGATTGCGAACGAAGTTCTGGCCTACGTCCTTGAGTGTGCTCTCATCGAGACCCGTTCCGCGTAGCGTCACCAGCGCTACCGGAAGGCTTGATACGTCCTGTTTGAGGACGATAGGGGGATATGTACCGGGCGGCATGTCACGCATGTCGCTCATTGCAAGGGTAGAGATCGATGCTGCCGCGGCGTCAGGGTTTATTCCGGCTCGAAAGTAAACCTTGATTAAACTTGCGCCGGGCAACGATCGCGATTCCATGTGGTCGATACCACTCGCGAGAGTGAACTGCCGTTCGAGGTGATAGGTGATGTTGGTTTCGATCTGCTGCGGTGGCATGCCGGAGTAGATCGTTGCCACTGCAACGACCGGGAGATCGACCGGCGGGAACATGTCCACCGGCATATCAGCCGTACTTACTGCACCCAGGATCATTACAAAAAAACAAAGGACCAGGATTAGATAGGGGTTGCGTATGGCAAATCCCGACATAGTTAATGAATTCCTTACTTTGAGAGGGGATTTTTACGATCAACTTGGACTATCGTCGGCTTCGTACGAAGCTTGGCGAGGGACTACGCCTTCTCCCTCAGACAAGCCGCTGTGTCGTCCTACGACGACCTGATCTCCGGCGTGCAAGCCTGAAAGGATCTCGACGCGAGCGGAAGTTTGCAGCCCTACCGTTACCGGCACAAGGTGGAGACGTCCTTCGTGAACGAGGTAGACATGCTGCACGGTTGTGCCAAGTCCTTCAACAGCGTCGACGGGGACGCTCAACACATTTGGATGGGTCGCAAGATGAAGGTGGACTTCGGCGTACATTCCAGGGACAAGTGAACCGTCTGGATTCGGAACATCAACTTCGGTGTCCATTGTGCGCGTAGACGTTTCCAGCGAGTCCGCAGATCTCGTGATTTTTCCGGCGAAGGTTCGGTTGAGAGTGGTGACATTCACTTCGACGGGATTTCCGTTGTGAATATCGGCAACCGCACTGACGGGCACAGGCAGAGTGAGCCGCAATAAGTTGTTTTGCGCTAAGCGGACTACCGGCATCGCCTGGGTCTGTGACGAGATACCTGCCTGAATCATCGAACCTGTGTTTGCGTATCGCTTGGTGATTACACCGGTGAACGGAGCCCGGATCGTTGCATATTGAAGCATGGTGACTGTCCGTTGATGCTCCGACTGCGCCTGGGTCAGCATCTCCTGAGCACTCCGCAATGCGGATTGAGCGCTCGCAAGCTGTGCAGCGGCTTCGAGATCATGTGCCTGGGCAACATCGACCTCCTGCCTGGGTACCAGCCCCGGCTGCTTGGCGGAGACATCCTGTATACGCTGAAAAGAAAGATGTGCGATGTTTTCTCCTGCTTCAGCACGGGTGACTGCAGCTCGAGCGGTGGTGATGTTGGCTTGAGCTGCCGCTACACCAGCCGAGGCTTTGGCCATATCGTTCTGCAGTTCCGGAACCTCGAGGGTCGCCAAGAGATCACCTTCATGTACGTGGTCCCCGATGTCGACTCGGATGTTCTTCACATAGCCCGCGACCTTAGCCATCACGTCGACATCCTGGTATGGCGTGAACTCAGCCGTTAGGGTTAGCTCGTTGGTGAGATTCGCAGGTCGAGCGGTTGCCGTTGGGACAGTTGGTTGTTCGGCAGCCGCGGTCGTAGTTTGGCGGCACGCTATCAGAAGGCCCGACAGGGTTGCTGCAGTTACTCCAAGCAACACGGTTCGTAAGGAGACTGGCATAGCAGTAGATCCTCTAATTCAAAAGTCCCGCGGCGAAGTCAAGCTCCGCACGCCGGGTAAGGTAGGTGTAGGTCACTCCGGCAGCGTTGATTTCTGCGGATGTCTCGCTCAGTTGCGCCTCGTTGAGTTCCACGATGCTGCCGAGACCTGCCTGGTATCTAGCCTGGGCCAGCCGTAGCGACTCTTTGCTTTGCGCCACCAGCCGTGCAGAGACATCGAGGCTTCTATACGCTTCCATCGCTTGGGACCAATCGTTCTGGACCTGTTCGTTCACTTCTAATTTCACTTCTTCTGCGTCGCGCGTGCGGGCAGTGGACTCAAGCTCCGCTTCTGTGCGCCGCGCTGCGAAAAGACCGCCATTGAGAACTGGAATACTTAGATTGAATCCGGCTGCCGCATAATTTCCCTGCAACGTGCGGTCGTGGAAGGGGATTTGCCCCGCAGCACCAAGTGCGTTCAGTGTAGGGTAATTAAGGCGTCGCTCGGAGTCCGCGAAGCGGGATGCCGCGTGTTGTTGAGCGATGGCTGCGTTCAGATCTGCTCGCTGCGCATCGGCTTGAGCCAAGTAAGACGATGGATCCGGCGGTAGCTGAGACGGGAGTTGCTCTTCGACAAGTGTTGCGGTAACAGGTTGCAGTTGACCCATTGCACTGGAGAGGCGAGTACGTTGTTGCTGGACAGAACTCTCGGCACGAACGACAGCGAGCTCTGCTTCACTCTCGAGAACGCTCGCGAAACTTACGTCGAGTGTTGAGCGCAGTTGACCTCCAGCAAGTGCCGTAATCTGGCGGACGATTAGCTGACGGTTTCCCTGAGCTTCTTGCGCTGCGTGCAATACGGCTTCCGCTCCCATGACCTGAAAGTAGGCACTGCGGACATTGAGGCGAATCCGAGCGGCAGTCAATGTGGTCAAATCCTTCTGCGCGTCGGCGAGAGAGCGCTGGGCTCCGACCAGAGCGCTCGTTCTGCCGAAGTCAGTCACAAGCTGAACGAGGTTTCCGCCATATGCGAACCTGTCTGAGATCGAAGAAGTAGTCAGGGCACCTGCGGCGGTTGATGTGCCCGTGTCTGCGACAGCAACACCCGTTGCGTTGAAGGCAACCGTGGGGAAGAGTCCTGAACGCGCCTCGCGAACTCTTTGTACTGCGGCCCGCGTGCGTAGCTGTGCTGCCAGAAGCCGCGGTTGATTGGCGACCGCGATCGACTCTGCCTGGGCGATTGTCAACGTTGTAGCGGCAAACGTTTCCGTGGGCGAGAAAGGATTTGATGTGGTTTGCGGGCTCTGTCCATAAGACAGCGCAGTTCCGACCGAAAGCAATAAAATGCTCCCAAAAGATGCATTGAACTTTCGGCCCATTACGACAGAACCTTTTCGGCTGTTGTAATGCTCTTTAGAACTTCAGTCGGATGAGCCTCGACTAGCCCATCGGTCACCATCGCGAGCAGCTCTGGCAGAATGGCCTTCACCTTGGCCACTTCATCAACGAAGTAGATAAGCACTGAGAGATGTTCTCCAGCTACAGAGCCCGCGTCTCTACTATGCAAGCGTTGATGCGCCCCAAAACCAGCGTGGGCTCGCAACGCGGTTGCTCCGTCGATGCCGTGATCCTGAAGGAATTGAAGGATGTCATCGTAAAGAAAGCCCCGAGCTGAACCTGTATCCTGGTTCAGATGCACAGTGACCTTCATCGCGGGACCTGCATTAAGCATTAACAAAATCTCCAATTTGTCATGACTCTAGATTGAGCAACTAGGACGGAGCGCCAGATCAGGGGTGGTACTCCATCCTTATGGGTGGGCGTTATTCTGAAACGAGTCCAGATTCTCCCGGCAGGACTTCCAGCAACGCAGTGCTATGAGCCCAGATCTTCGGCGAGCGGCGACGGGAGGCAAGTATCAGGGTCGAACGTTCTCCGCCCTTTCCAGTACCTATGAGAGCACTGTCGGCAAACCCATACAGCCCACACGCTGATGCAGAGAACAGCCCCATCGACTCCTCGGTATCACTTGCGTCGCATCCGTCAGGGCTGTTACCAGATGCTGAGATTAGGTGCGCGTATACACCCCCGCGCCTTTGATACCCGACGATGTCTCCATCTTGCGACATCACTCCATTCTGGGATGGAGTCAGCAAGTCTCCGCCAACCTGGGTCACCGTGCCGAGTGGGTCTTCGTCACTGGGCTTCGGCGTTCTCGCCGCCCACGCAGTGAGGGGATCGGCGAGAGCGCGAACGTATACGTTCAATGCCAAGCTCTTACCCTGATCGTCGATAGAATCAAAGTGGATTGCGAGTACGCCTTGGCTCTGTTTGGCATACGGGGTTGAATCAAAAACGAAAGCGTTTGCGGTCGTTACATGTCCTGTGACTCTGGAGCCCGCAGGTATAGCCTGTCCATTGGATAAATGAACTGGCTGAGTGGTCTTTGCTGAGATCACATCGCCGACATGAACATGCTTTGAATCAATGCCTCGATCAAAGTTAATTGGGAGGGTTGTTCTGGGCGACAATAGAGTTGTTGGGGCCTGCGCCATAGCGAGCTGTGCCGAGAACGCGACGATTACCGTAATCAAGATTGGCTTCATATTCACTCCGCATACCGGTGGTACCGGCGACAGACAGAGTGGACCACGGAAGCCCCTTACGCCTGACTTACATTTTCCTTACATCAGACTCAACCCCCTTGCCCTGACGGCAATCGTAAGAAATCATCAATATGGAGATTGCTGTGCAAGAGAAGCCTAAACTTGGCCGAATACTGATTGTCGAAGACGACCGGAAGACGGCGGACGCTCTTGTACTAGGTTTGGAGCGCGGAGGTTACCAGACCATCCTCGCTCGTTCCGGCGAAGAAGCTTTTTTTCTCGTCCATAGTAAGCAGCCAGATCTAGTTGTGCTCGACCTTACCTTGCCTCAGCGAGGCGGGCTTGAAATCCTTGCCCAGATTCGCGCTCACTCAAATACACTTCGTGTTCTGATCCTGACCTCACATAACTCTGTTGACGATCGCGTGACGGGTTTGAACGCCGGGGCTGATGACTATTTGGGCAAACCCTTTTCTTTCCCCGAGCTAGTGGCTCGTGTTTCATCGCTGCTGCGTCGTAGCACTGGTGTGTCCGAACGTTCGTCGCCTTTGAAGCTGGCAGACTTGACCCTCGACGCGCAAACGAGAACGGTCAGCCGATCCGGGAGCGTTATCGACGTTACGACACGTGAGTTCGACCTTCTTCTTTATCTGCTCAATCATAGAAATGATGCAGTGTCGCGGGAGATGCTTGCTAAAGATGTCTGGAAGGAAGTGTCACGATTTACTCCCATCGATAACGTAATCGATGTACAGATGACCCGTCTTCGCAGAAAGATCGACGATCCTTTTCCCGTCAAGCTCCTCCACACAATCCGTGGGGTCGGATTCATTCTTCGGGAGCCGGAACAGTGAAATTCACTCGGCCCGCAAATATTCGTACTCGCCTCGCCATCTGGTTTGTTGCGATTTTGGCCAGCATACTTATCGTGTACATCGCAGCAGTAATTATCTTCCAGTATGTGCTGCTTGAGAGACAGATTTACCACGACGAAATCCAAGATGTTGAAACAGTCGAAGGACTACTGTACTTCGATCCGCAAGGCGTACTACACCTGCAGGAGAATTACCATTCTCACCCGCAGTCACGCCTGCTTGAGGATCGCCTCATGGAGATTCGCGACCTCTCCGGAACGGTCTTATATCGCAGTGAGACATTGCATGGTCAAATTCTTGGTGGTGCATCGTCGCCAGACGAAGGGGCTAATTCCTATAACGAACGTTCAACGAGGCTCAGCGACGGTACCCGCGTTCTCCTCATAAGCCATCTCCATCCGATACAAGACAAGCTTGTTCTAATCAGACTTGGCTACAGCATGGCGCCGCTACAAGACCGCATGGTACGGTTCTTCCTCCTCCTTCTAGTAGCTACGCCGATCGGGTTGATCTTGGCCGGTTTCGCAGGCTACCGAATCGCGAAACGAGCGCTGTTGCCGCTAGATATTATGGCCGCCCGAGCCGAGTCGATTACGGCAAGTAACCTGAATGATCGAATAGTCGTTGAACACCCTCATGACGAATTGGGGCACATGGCAAAGGTGCTCAACCATCTTCTGGAACGTCTGGAGCAGGCCTTTGTTCAGCTACAACGATTTACTGCCGATGCGGCACACGAGCTCCGTACTCCCCTATCGTCTCTCCGTGCCACAGGGGAGGTCACTTTACAGGAAAGCCGGACTGAGTCTGGTTATCGGGAGTCAATAGGCAGCATGCTTGAGGAAACAACTCGTCTCAACCAAACGATCGACGGGCTTCTTTTACTCGCACGTGCAGAGGCGACACGGTCCGATGGTGTGAAGACGTCGTTTTCTTTATTTGAACTTGTTGATGAAATTCTTGTCCTCGTGGATGTTTTACTCGAAGAGCGACATATCACCGTGGTGCAGGACCGTGATGACGGTGTCCCTGCGCTTCTATTTGCAGACCGTAGTCTGGTCCGTATTGCGCTTCTGAATGTGCTGCATAATGCCGTTAAATTTTCTCGGGATCACTCAACGATTCGTATCGGGTTTTCACGCCGGGAGAGTGATGGCCGCGCCTATCAAAGAGTCTGTGTTCACGATAGCGGACCCGGAGTTGCTGCTGGAGAAGTTACTCAGGTCTTTGAGCGATTCTTCACGAGCAACTCGCCGACGACTTCAAAGTACAGTGGATCTGGGCTGGGGCTTTCGATCGCGAAGTTGATTGTCGACCGTAGCGGCGGTCAGATTTTCTTCGATATGTCAGTTGAACACGGGGCCAAATGCTGTATTGATCTCCCCTTGCTGTGAAGACTTTGTGAAAGCCTTAAGGTAAAGTGGGTGATCCGCTTACGCTAATCGTGAGTAATTTCTTTGTCCTGCTCCGTGGAGACGGGTGATCCGGGGAGGAGTCGTATGAGCTTTGGGAAGAGAAAAGCTATGACGAAGTAGGCCGCGGTGGCTGCGACGGCTAGGAGGATAAGACCTGCACCACAGGCCATTCCTACTCCAGTGACGAGCCAGATGGTGGCGGCGGTGGTGAGGCCGTTGACTCGATCTTCTCGGACAAAGATCAGCCCAGCTCCGATGAAGCCAATGCCTGTAACGATCTGTGCGGCGACACGGGACGGGTCAAGGACGACCAGTCCGGGCGCAAGAACGTCTGTGAAGCCGTACTTGGAGACGAGCAGAAAGAGGGCTGCAGTGGTGCCGACGACGGTATAGGTACGAAGTCCGGCGCTCTTGCGGCGGACTTCCCGTTCGAGTCCGATCAGGGCGGAAAGTAAAAAGGCGGTACCGAGTTCAATGAACTGCTTGAGTCCCTGCCCCTCTGTCCCGAAGATCACCATGATTACATTCTAGCCAGTGGACGAATCTCGGGGCCGGACCGCCTGCGGCGCCCAAGGCGGAATTCGATCCGCCATTCCTCCTGATGCGTTTATTGCTGCGATTTGTTTGATCGAATCACTGTCTTCTGCTCGGTCTTTCCTGAATCGGTCGCCCATCCAGAGGTGGCAGTCTCTGTTCTGAGTGCTTCTGTGAGCGTGCGGCCAACTGCCGCGCTAGGACGGTTAATGCGCAAAAGCGATGCGAATGTGGCAGCAATATCCACGGGCGCCACCATGCCGTGATAAGTGCCAGGGATAAACGGTTCACCGAAGAACTCTAGCGGGACATGGCGGTCATAACTGTTCGCCGAGAAATGTGTTGTCCCGCCTCCTCTCCAGGGAAACTGGTAGGGTGCAAAATTGATGTGCAACGCCCATCCGACATTGGGTGAATAACTATGCGCGATCAAACGGCTGTACTGCGTATCGGGCATCGAGCCTTCGCGCATCTGTTTGCTTGTGTAAACGTGGGTCAAGATCGGAGGCTCTCGACGGCCCTCCGTCTCCTTTGACTCTCCGAAGCTCGCGAAGATTTGTTTGAGCATGGCTGCTGTTGTGTCCTCTGCCTCCTCTTCTGCCAGGCCGGCAGACTCAAAGGCCTTTCGATTCAGCAGCAGGTAGGGGTTATCCATCTGCAAAATGTAAGCTTCCTTGCCTTTCAATGGATATTTTGCTTCGAGCATCGTTTCGAGGGGCTTTGTGAACAATTCTGGAGGAAATTCGAGCACAGGCATGCGAGCGGCGTCCCCGGCCTTCTGGCTTGTTGCTACACCATGATCTCCCGTAACTGCAATGAGGATATTCGTGAGGCCGATGGTTTGATCGAGATGAGTGAAGAAGGCATCCAGCAAAGTATCTGACTGAACGATAAGTGCCTCTTGTGAGGGATCGTCCGGGCCAAAAGCGTGACCATTTATATCGGTTGAAGAGATGGAGATCGTGATCATGTCCGTAACGCCAGCCGGATTCTTGCCGAGTTTTTCCGCGTCGATCAGGGTCTGTGCAAAGTCGAGTTGATATTGAACACTAGCAGCGGTCCTGCCCACGATCTCGTAAAAACTTCCCTCGGGCGCGTGACTCTTTGCGCGAGCTTCCACAGCGTGATTCCCGGCGTTGAAATTTTTCGCCCATTGAGGAAGTTCTTTCATCCAGTAGGTCGATGTGACCCATTGGCCGGTCTCGTGGTCTACCCAAAAGGCGCCATTCGTCGCGTGGCCACTTGTGAGAATCGCGGCCCGATCCTTCATGGACACACCGTAAACATGGGCGCGTCCTTGTGTAGCGAGGACAAGTTCATCTCCCAGTGTCGTAGCCATCTCTCGATGGGCAGAAGCGCCCGTAAGATCTTTTGTACCCGGCGGAGCCTCGACTAGCTTATAACGGTCGTCAGCGACAGAGCTCACTTGACGCAGCGTGCCATCAGAGGAACGCTCGTACCACTCGTTCAACGGGATCTGATGGCTGTCGGTATAGGCTCCGGTGCCGATGGTTGCATGACCAGCCGCCGTCACAACATTTGCGTAATCGTAGTAGCAATCGGTGAAATGCGCCCCTTGTTTGAGAAACAGATTCCAGCCATTCTTAGCCCTAAACTCGGCGCCATACCGATCAAGGAAGTCCCCGCGAAACTGATCGAACACGAGGATGATAACTAGCTTCGGGTTCGCGTCGTACGCGTCGGCATGGGCTGTAGAAATGCATAAGGACAGAAGTGCCAGAAAAACGACTAGATATTTTCACTTCCCCATGCGGGATCGATCCTCGAAAGATGTACCACCGACCAAAACGCTTACTGGTAGGCGTATCTCTAGCCATTATCGATCAGTCGAGCGAGTGTTCTCTGAGGTTCTCTCGAAAAGCTATCTTTGGGGCGAGTGCGCGGGCCGAAATTGCTGGGATCCTTCGTTTTCGCGGGCATGTGCCACGGGTTGCAATCTAAACTTCGGTGTCATTACAGTTGCGAGAAGACAAGAGCTGCACCAAGACTGGAGAAGCCACGAATCCTTACGCTCTTCTGTCGCCCCTCCTCTCTCCAACGAACTTCAAATAGACAGTCTGCTTTTTTATGAACTGACATAATACGTCTCCTTAGTAGTCAATTGTTTCGGTTGAGTGTTGTTCAATGAATCGATTAAGTACTTCAGATCGAACCGCAACGCACCACCGAGCTTGACCTTGGAAAGCACCCCCATCCTGGACCATTTGTAGACGGTGTCTACCTTTACTCCGAGATATAAGGCTGTCTCTCCGACGTTCTGGAGCCGCCGGACAATAGCTCCATTTGACACCATCTCAATCGATTTTTGGTGAAGCATTGTGCCTCCAATTCCATTACCGAAGTCGCCCAAGGCATCTTCATCGTTGCGGCACCGTGGGAAGAACCAAGTCGCGTCTATCCATCCGGGCGCTCTCCCCGTGCGTGACCACGCCTAAGCGATCAGCCTCGAGCGTGCAGTCTCCGTACATATCAGTCCAATACTTCTTTTCGATTTCGGCCCAGTTTTTGCCTATGCCTCGATTTTTGAAGATGGACGGTTACCCGTAGGAACCCGGTCACCTGGAGGAGCCTAATTGACTTTGATCATCCGTTGCGCACAATGAGATTTAGCACAGGTTTTCCACAGCCGATGCATGGGCCTGTGGGATCGACGAGAGCCAAGCGGAGCGTTCAGACCGATGTCAGATTCCCTTACATTCCGTCTTCTTCGCTATATCAAGGCGTCCGCAGAGACCTTGAATTTTACTCGCGCGGCGGAGCAGATCTTCGTTGCTCAATCTTCTCTCAGCCATCAGATCGGCAAGCTCGAAGACAACATCGATGTTGCTATCTTCAATCGCTTACAGAACGGACTGCAGCTCACCCCGGCAGGGCGAATTGTCGCCGTATACGCAGAGAACACTTTGCGCGATTGGGATCAGATGTTGGCCATGGCACGGGCCGTACAACGTAACGAGGTCCCGCCGCTGCGACTCGGCTTTTCATCTTTCATCAACGCAAAACTATTAGAAAAATTACGAGAGGGTTATGAAGGAATGTTCTCCGGTTGCGCTATCCAGTTGATGAGCGGAGATCCACTACTTTCCCTACAGCGGCTTGATGCACGGACCCTGGGTTGTGCGATTCTTCCGCTCCCGATCGACACGAGTCTCTACTCTGTTCAGCAGATCGCACAATCCCCGTTGGTTGTCTGCATGCGATCTGACGATGCCCTTGCCGACCGCGCACAACTCGATATCCAAGTCGTAGCTTCACGTCTCACTATCTTCCGTGACCCCGAGCTGCAACCGCCGCACACTCACGTCTTCTGGAAATGTTCGCGGAGGTCAACATTCCCATGCATCTCGGCTGCTCTGCCCGTACTCCGGGAGAGATCCAATGGATGGTGAAAGAGCGGTAAGGACTAGCGCTCATCGATCAACTTTCCCCGCTTGACCCAGGCCTTATCACACGACCTCTCGCTGGCCTCAATTGGACAGCTGACACGGCATTCGTCTACCTGAACCATGCGGATCATGTTGCTCTTTCGTTTATTGAACGCTTTCTTCGCGAGACTTGGACTGATACTCGCAGAAGAAAGCCCACAACTAAACCGCGCATCCCTGAACAAATGGAGTTGCTTGCTCGCTTCCCTCAATTCTATTCAAGGATCGGCTTCGTCCACGAGTTCCGTCCGCTAGACGAGGCGCAGACGACGACACTGTTGAACGAAGGATGGTTGCCAGCAGGGGTAAGTCTTCCCAATCAACTGCTTGCTCCTGATGTGATAGCCACTCTAATCCGAATGAGTGGTGGGAACTTTCGGCTGGCTGCTCACCCGGCTCCTGACCCAAGTTGAGCGCATCCTGAAGGTCAATCAGGCCGAGATCGTCTCCAAAGAGATTGTCACCGCCGCGAGAGATAGCCTCGTTATTGGTCAAGACTGATTTCAATGTTGGAGCCACTTACGCCAAATAGCGCCCAAGGAATTACGCCACGTTGCGATCCAAGCTACAGTCTTGTGGCCCAATCAGTTTTACGGAACCCTATTGGTAACGTATGTAGTTACCTTTGTACAGACATGAAACGCTATACGCGCTATGTAATCTGCCCGATATTTGCTCGAACGGCTTCGCAAGCTTCGACGGAAGTATAGGCATGTGTGCCTTATCTCCTCCGGAGAGGTAACTGTAAAGCTTCTGGCGAATGGGGTGGATGGTGATGGAACCAAACTGATGGGCGATCCGGGGTGGGGGTCGAAATCAACATTTTGCGCTGTATGCTGCCACCCTGTTGCGAGCATCGGATGAGTCTGTTGCGGTGCTCTCTGCAGGTACGGATGGCATCGATGGCAATACTTCAGCCGCCGGAGCCGTGCTGGATGAGGGGACTTTTTCAGACGATGACGAGTTATTGCTGCGGGCGCAAACCTCGTTGCGACGCTTCGACTCCGGCACGTTTCTGGATGATGCCGGCATGACGATTGTGACCGGAGCTACGGGCAATAATCTGCGTGATCTGCGTATTTGCTTACAGCTGAGTCCAGGTGAGGCTTCCGATCGTGAGGCGCAGCTTAATGAGGAAGTTCCTGCTTTCCTTCGATGACGAAGTCGACTGTCTGGTCATTGGGGCCGGCAGATTGTGAACCACCCACTGCGATGCGATAGCTGCCGGGGCTCACGGCGCGATTGCCTTTGTCGTCGACCTGAGAGAGAGTGCGGGGACCGAGCGTGAAGGTGATGTGTTTGGTTTCTCCTGGAGACAGGCGGTTACGGGTGAAACCGCCGAGGGCGAGGGCCGGGGAGACGTTGGTGTGAGGCGGCGTGAGGTACAGCTCGGAGACTTCGTCACCGGCACGGCTACCGGTGTTTTTTACATCTGCTTCGACGGTGAGGGTGTCACCTGCATGAAGAGTGGATGTGGAGAGTTTGAGATTTGAGTAGGAGAAGCTGGTGTAGCTGAGGCCGTAGCCGAACTTATAAAGCGGTTCTCCTTTGAAGTAGCGATAGGTACGGTTCGCCATTGAGTAATCGTCGAACGGGGGAAGCTGATCGACTCCGGTATAGAAGGTGACCGGGAGACGGCCAGCAGGATTGTTTTCTCCTACGAGAGTTTCTGCGATGGCCTGAGCGCCGGCCTGGCCGGGATACCAGGCTTCAAGGATAGCGTCGGCGTTCTGTTGAGCCCAGTTGATTGCTACAGCACTTCCGTTCATGAGAACTACGACGAGTGGCTTGCCAGTGGCTTTAGCTGCTTCCAGTAGTTGCTGCTGCGCGGCAGGGAGAACGATGTCGGTTCTGTCGCCGCCGGAGAAACCGGGAATATGAACAGGCATCTCTTCCCCTTCAAGATTAGGTGAAAGGCCTACGAAGGCAATCGTGATGTCGGCTTTACGGATGAGATCGAGGGCTTGATCGCGCATGGGCTCGACGGGAGGAACCCATTGCAGGGAGAAGCCGGCGCCAAGGAGTTTTTTGGTGTGCGAGTAAGTAATTTCGATGGGGTGGGGGCTGGTGTCGGAGATGTGAAGCTTTGTGCCGGTGGTCATTGCGCCGTGTTGCGACTTGTCGGTGCTGACCTCGGAGGCGGCAAGCTCTTTGCCGTTGTAAGTGAGGGTGTAGTGTTCGGACTTGTTGCAGGGATTGCAGTGGGCCATGATGCCGGTAATTTCGTAGTCGCCAGCTGCCGGGACTTGAATGGTTCCAGTCCATCGGACGGAGAATGCGCGGTAGTTGATCTTGCCAGGGGCGGGAGAGGCACCGTTCCAGTCGAAGTCAATTTGCTTATCGGTTCGGGTTACCGCTGGAGCGCCAGTAAAGATATCGTTGTCGAAGTATTCCGCTTTGAGACCCTCTGCGGAAGAGCCAGCAGCGACGCGTAACTGGCTTCGCGGAATGACGGTGGCTGCGTTATCGGCGTAAGGCGAGCCCTGGGCATACAGAATCTTCGCGAGTGGGAATTTGGCGGCGATGCCATCCACCGGAAGAACAGGGTCGCGAGGAATAGCGTTGTAGTTTCCCTCGATGGCGGCGAGTGATGCGGCGTTTGGACCTACAACGGCGATGGTTTTGATCTTTGCGGGTGAGAGGGGAAGGGTGTTCCGATCGTTTTTTAGCAGAACCATCGCTTCACGCGAAGCTTGAAGGGCGATGGCGGTGTGCTCGGGCGACATGACCTCACTAAAGGGCACAGAGGCGTAAGGCATGATGGACGGAGGGTCGAAGAGGCCTAGCTTCATGCGCGCTGTAAAGAGGCGTTTGAGCGAGACATCGATCTCGGACTCGGAGATGAGTCCTTTGTGTACGGCGTCGGCGAGGTTTTGATAGGTTTGGCCGCAGTTGGTATCGGTGCCGGCGCGAAGACCATCAACAGAGGCATGTTCCGCGTCCGAACTGGTGTGATGATCCTGAGGCTCGTAGAAGTCGTCGATTGCACCGCAATCAGAGGTGACGAAACCCTGGAATTTCCAATCTTTGCGTAGGATGTCCTTGAGAAGGAGATCGCTGGCGCATGCGGGTTTGCCTTCGACTGCGTTATAAGCGCACATGATGGAGTCAGCTTTGCCCTCAACGATCGTGGAACGGAAGGCGGGCAGATAGGTATCCCAGAGGTCGTGAGGAGTTGGGTCAATATTAGCTTTATGACGGGTGGACTCGGGACCACTGTGAACAGCGTAGTGCTTCGGTGTTGCGATGGTGCGGTAGTAGGTTGGATTGTCGCCCTGCAGGCCCTTGACGAAAGATGTGCCTAAAGAGGCGGTGAGAAAGGGGTCTTCCCCATAGGTTTCCTGACCTCTACCCCAACGCGGGTCGCGAAAGATATTGATATTGGGTGACCAGATGGTGAGCCCAAAATAGATGGAGTGGATGTCGTTGCGGTCGGCTTCATTATGTTTGGCGCGAGCCTCGACAGAGACAACGGTGCCGATCTCGGCAAGGAGTGGAGCGTCGAAGGTGGCGGCGTTGCCGATCGCTTGAGGGAAGAGCGTAGCGAAGCCGGAACGAGCTATACCGTGGAGGCCCTCGCTCCACCAGTCATAGGCTGGAATGCCAAGTCGGGGAATGGACGGCGCCGTGTTTACCATCTGAGCGGCTTTCTCTTCGAGGGTGAGGCGGGATACGAGATCGTCCACCCGTTGCGCCACGGGTAGGGAGGGATCCAGGTATGGAAGTGGAGACTGTGCGTTCACACTGAGGGAAAAGAATCCAAGCAAAAGTAGAGACGTTACAGGGCGAGGCCACATTGTTATTCCGATCCTTGAGGGAGTCCTATGTGCGCAGCTTACGATGATGGGGCGTGAATGAACTCATTAGAAGTCTATTTCTTACGTGTCGCGAACTTTATCGAATTGAAAGATATGGTGTCAAGGAATGATTGTCTCTTGCCAGAGCACTCGCAGCGGTACGGAAGTCTGCTGATAAGCCTTTCTTGCTTTCAAAAGATAAATTAGCGATGGCATTTGGCGGTTCGAAAAGAACGATACAAAGATTGACAACCCGGTGTAATAGCAATAGTTTTGACTTGAAAGAAATTCATAGTTTCAGGCTTTTCCGCGACCGTACTACC
>NZ_LMUD01000007.1:0-28166 GCF_009766095.1 Granulicella sp. S190 | reverse complement strand
TCGAAATCAACATTTTGCGCTGTATGCTGCCACCCTGTTGCGAGCATCGGATGAGTCTGTTGCGGTGCTCTCTGCAGGTACGGATGGCATCGATGGGAACAGCTCTGCCGCGGGCGCCGCGGTGGATGAGAGGGTCTTTTCCGATGATGAAAGGCTGTTGCTCGAAGCGCGAGCCTCGTTGCGACGCTTCGACTCTGGTACCTTTTTGCATGACGCTGGGCTAACGATTATGACCGGCGCTACAGGCAACAATCTGCGTGATCTACGAATTCTGCTGGCGGCTCAGTCTGGATAAACCCTTCCGAGGTCTGGATGGGATCGGTGAGATGTGCCTTCCGGTGCAGGACTGGCAATAGGACATGATGCGAGTAATTTGGTAGTCGCCTGCTGCAGGGGCTTGTATGGTTCCAGTCCACCGCACGGAGAATGCGCCATAGTTGATCTTGCCGGGGGCTGGCGAAGCTCCATTCCAGTCGAAGTCAATCTGCTTATCAATACGGGTGACGGCGGGAGTGCCAGTGAAGTTAGCGTTGTCGAAGTATTCCGCTTTGAGACCCTCTGAGGAGGAGCCAGCAGCAGCGTGTAACTGAGTGCGCGGAACAATGATAGCGGCGTTTTCGGCATAGGGTGAGCCCTGGGCATAGAGAATCTTCGCTAGCGGAAATTTAGCGGCAACGCCATCCACGGGAAGAACAGGGTCATGAGGAATGGCGTTGTAGTTTCCTTCGATGGCGGCCAGTGATGCGGCGTTTGGTTCTATGTGCGCTATCAAGGCGAAGGGCGCGAATGAAAAACTTGCTAGAAATTGACTTCTTACGTGTCGCTTCTGCGTCTGGTTTTTTACAATATAATTTCCTGGTCGAATGAAAGCGCAGGCTGTGCCGCCTTTGCCGCAAGATTATTGACAGCAGACTAAACTAGCAATAGTTTTGACTTGAAAGAAATTCATATCTTTATTCTCTCAATCTTTCCCGTGACCGTTATTGAATACTGGAAAGAGGATAGTTATCCTCTTCGAGGATATTTAGCTTCGTCGCTTGACCTTTAGTAAGTTTCGCACTTTGTGCCAGGAGATCACTATTTGAGCCAGTCTATTTTTAGCGCGTTTCCTACGGTGAAGTACGAAGGGGAAGAGTCGCAGAGCGAGCTAGCGTATCGCTATTACGATGCAGATAAAGTTGTCCTAGGTAAACCTCTGTCGGAGCACCTTCGTTTTGCTGTTGCGTATTGGCACAGCCTTGCAATGAACGGGAGCGATCCATTTGGCGGCCCAACACTTCAACGGCCGTGGATGCTTGACGGTGATGCCATGCGTGCAGCTCGCAGCAAAGCAGACGCGGCATTCGATCTGTTTCGTATTTTAGATCTTCCGTTTTTTACATTCCATGATCGTGACGTGGCGCCAGAGGGTGATTCGCTCAAGGACTCGCTTAAAAATCTTCAAATGATGGGTGATTACCTTGCTGAGAAGATGAGTACACACAAGACAAAGCTGCTATGGGGCACGGCAAATTTGTTCTCTCATCCACGTTTTATGGCGGGCGCTGCCACGAATCCTGATCCGGAGGTATTTGCCTGGTCGGCGACGACGGCTAAACACTGTATGGATCTCACCAAGAGGCTAGGCGGCGCAAACTATGTGCTCTGGGGTGGGCGCGAAGGTTACGAGACTCTTTTGAACACAAATATGGCTCAAGAGCTTGATCAGCTTGGCCGCTTTCTTACTTTGGTCGTGGACTACAAACACAAGATTGGGTTTGAAGGACAGATTCTTATTGAGCCGAAGCCAAAAGAGCCAACGGCTCACCAGTATGATTTTGATGTTGCCACCGTCTTCGGGCTACTCAAAAGGTTTGATCTGCAGGATAAGGTTAAGGTCAATATTGAGGCCAATCACGCACTTCTTGCTGGTCATAGCTTCGAGCATGAGATTGCGACGGCGGCAGCTCTGGGTCTGCTGGGCTCACTGGATATGAATCGCGGCGATCCGCTACTGGGATGGGATACCGATCAGTTTCCCAATGATTTCCGGGCAATAACCATGGCTATGTACCACGTGATACAAGCGGGGGGCCTTGGAAAAGGCGGTTTGAACTTCGATGCGAAGGTGCGGCGACAGAGTTTTGAGCCGGAGGATATGATCCATGCTCATGTAGGCGCAGTGGATCTGTGTGCTCGAGCATTTCTAGTGGCAGCGAAGATCGTTGAGGACGGCCGCTATGCTCAGATGCTCAAGGAACGCTACTCCGGATGGCAGACGGCTCAGGCGCAGTCCATGTTCAAGGGCGAACTAACTTTAGATGAGATTGCTTCAGCCACTGAGGCGAGTGAAATCAATCCGAAGCCACGTTCTGGAAAGCAAGAGCAGCTTGAAAACTTCCTGGGCAGGATGATCTTGTAAGTGTGGTGGTGCGCAGAGGTTGGGGCGACGCAGCTCTAATTGGCAATCGTCTTATGGCGATTGCCAATTAGCTTTAAGCTCTTGTACGCACCATGTGTGTAGATCGGTTATAGCCAGAGTGACGCTGTAAGACAATTGCGGCGGCTCCTCTCAATCGGGCTAGCTCGCCGCCACTTGCGATCTCAAGTCTGGGCGGAGTTCCGGCAAGCATTGTGGCC
The DNA here is from genome assembly GCF_009766095.1 of Granulicella sp. S190. Lineage (GTDB taxonomy): Bacteria > Acidobacteriota > Terriglobia > Terriglobales > Acidobacteriaceae > Edaphobacter. The sequence goes on along the minus strand of NZ_LMUD01000007.1, from coordinate 25,547 downwards.
CGGAGCTCCTCTTCCACGATAGGCCCGAAGCGGTTCCAGTAGGTAGTCAAAGCTCCCGTGATTAAAATGACCTCTGGCGAGATAGCGGCCGTGACGAGGCGAAGGCCCTTACCAAGAAAAGTAGCCTGTTTAGAGATCGCCTGAATGGCTTGTTTGTCGCCTTCTTCAGTAAGCTGAAGAAGATCATGGATAGTTCTACTCCGCGCGTCGGGGACCAGCTCAGCGTAAAAGCGTAGCGCTGCATCCGACGAAGCAAGCGTCTCCCAGCAACCGCGTAACCCGCAGCCGCAGAGTATTCCTGTTGGGTCAAGAGGAATGTGACCGAACTCTCCTGCCAATCCGTTCTTCCCTGAGAGGAGTTGGCCATTTGCGAGGATTGCGGTTCCGAGGCCTTCTGAAAGGCTGACCAGCACTGCGTTACGCACTCCGTCCATGCGTCCGAACCACAGCTCAGAGAGCAGGCAGGCGTTTGCATCGTTATCCATCTCTACCTGTAACTTTAGCTTTTGCTGCAGGACTTTCTTGATATCGAAGCCGGACCAGGTGAGATTTGGTGCGAGTATTAGCCGTTGAGTTTCGGGGTCGACTCGGCCAGGAAGACTTACTCCTGCACCTTCGAAAGTTTTGTCAGAGTGTTGATCCATAAGACTTCGCATCGCAACACCGAGTTTTGCGACTGACTGCCCGGGATCGGATGTGATCGGCGTCGCCATTTGTGCCAGGAAGCGACCGTTGAAATCTACAACAGCCAAGTGCGCCTGACGAGGCCGCACATCGGCGACGATCGTTACCAGGTTGGAGTTCAACGACAACATGGTGGGGCGTCGTCCTCGCGGTCTGCGCACGGTCTGCCCCTCGATGATCCATCGCTCGGCTATGAGCTGATCGACAATTGACGAGATAGTGCTCGGCTGAAGGCCGGACACTCTAGAGAGATCAGCCCGTGCGACTGGCTGGCGAGAGCGGACTAGCTCTAAGATGATGTCGCGATTATGCTCTCGTGCTTTTTCGCTGGAAGAGACCTCTGCATAGGCCAGATCGATCCGCTTCGATCCACGGCTGGTAAGAATCCGTTTCGGACTTTCAATAGACCTCACTAGCAACCCCTTTTTGTTTAAACCCTTGTGCGAAGTGCGGTAGGTCTTTTATAGAAGCATATAAGTTGAATGGATGTGAAACAAGCATTCTATTCAGATCTGGAGCAGACCTCTTCGCAGCGCGATGCCTTCGTCCAGTTGATACGGTTCGTATGATTCGTAAGAGCTCGTTCTTGGGTATCTCGCACTTGCGGACGCTCCCTTCGACCGCGAAGACCCTAACCTCAACTCCGCCTCCGGGGCTTGCGTCAACTGTCCACGTCGCAGCGGATACAACACTTCCCTCTTCTCGGACGTAACCGAGGGCGACCAGTGCCTCGACGGTACCTGTTATCAAATCAAGCTCACGGCACACATCGACCGAGAGATTGCAGCCCATCCCGAGCTGATCCAGATTGAGGACGGCTGGAGGAGCGCACGAGAGCAGAAACCCGGAGCCGTTCGACGCGGCTACTTCCGCGAGATCGAGAAGGGAGACGAGAACCCGGACGCAGAAACAGCCCCACGGTGCACAGCCGCGAAACTCGCAATCATCGTCTACGGCAAACGCGTCGGAACCACTATCACCGTATGCACTGACGATGACCGCCCCGTACATGACCCACGAGCAGCGGCAGAACAAGCCGCTAATCCAGCCCCGACCATGACATTCGCTCCAGAAGCCGAGACAGAGGAAGAGGCCGAGGAGCGACAGCGGATCTACGACCAACAGCGAAAGGAGTACGAGCAGGAACAGGCGCGGGAGGCCGAAGAGGGCAAACAGCAGTTTGAGCGGGGAGAGAAGGAGCGTGAGGTTGCACGCGCCCATAGAGAGAAGCAGCTCAAAGCGCGTGTATCCAAGTTCGACCGAATTCTTGAGTCAGCCCCCACCATCTTCAGCGCACCGCAGTTGAAGGTATTTCTCCGCGTCCTCGTCACTATCGACCCTTACGTGTTCGATGACGTCGCCGAACAGCTTGCCGTCGACGACGACAACAGCGATCAGACGTCAGAGGAGATTTTGTTATCTGCCATCGACGGACTACCAGAGGACAAGCTCATCGAGTTTGCTCTCCGTCTGGTCCTCACCTCACACATATCCATTCCACGCGAAGGCGGGCTCGATCTTCTCTCCGAGGCTGAAACCGCATTCGCTTACCCACAACCCAGGAAGGTCGCCAGCAAGAAGGCAAAGACAGCTACGCCGATCTAAGCCGCACAAAAGACCGCGGCCAAGAAAACGACGGCTAAAAAGCAAGCCGTAGCCTAACCCCGCAGCGGGAGTCAGCCAAACGGCTCCCTCTCCTTTTTCAAAAAGAGGAGATCATGTTTCAGTTCAACTACAAACTCAAGGTGGTCGAGCGGGTGAAGGCTAAGTGCCAACGGCATCCACGATATAACCCGAACGGGAAGGACGCGGAGGTATCAAAGGTGGATGCTCTACCTGCTTCTCTCTCTTCGACCTACATCAGGCGAGGCTTTCGCTCGACGCCGCGCACCGCGAATTTATACGAAGAGCATTGCCCTGGACTCGAGTTCGTCAGTCCCAGACTAAATCGCGGTCGCAAAGGCAGGATGCACCACCCATGCAAGATACAACCGTCTGATTCGGGACGGCGTTTGCAGCCCTGCTTTGGCACAAAATGCGAGCAATTATGTCAAAAAGTGTCGTTCTCATCTCGCTTAGCTAGTAGAGACCAAGACTCACCCAATCAAAGGCGGGCGGCAGGGCCAGTTCCTCCCTGCACCCTCCCGAGTGAGAGACCTTTCAGAAGGAGACATCAATGGAAGACCGAATCCACTGTGCGCCTTATGCTCGCTGCCATCGAGGCACCGCTCTACGATGTCGGTGTTCTTAGTGAGCGTGGCATGCTTCCGGGACTCGATGGCATCTCTGCCACTGCGGTCTTCGAAAAGCTTTCTATGGTCAAGTACCACAATGCTCATGCCTCGCACATCTATATGCGTCCATCCGAGGAACAGCGTTTCACCACACTCGACGATCTCAGCGAGTCCTCGCTCGCGAAGCTCTCGGTTGACGATTTCAACCCTTGTACTGTGGTCGAGACCAGCGCCGGCAACTTTCAAGCGTGGCTCAAACACACAAGAGTCTTTTCCAAGCTCCTCGGAACCTTCGCCGCGCAGAGATTGGCCGAGCGGTACGGCGCTGACCCCAGCACGGCGGACTGGGGAAGGTTTGGACGGCTTCCGGGCTTCACCGACTGCAACCCGAAATACAGAAAGCCGAATCGCCTCTTCCCTTTCGTACGCCTGCACAGCCACAGCGGACAACAGTACCCGATGGCCGGGGCCTTCGAGCAACAGATAACCACGCTTTACGGGGCTCGGGAGCAGGAACATCAGGCAAAGCGTCTCAAAGTTCTCTTTCTATCCGAAGGAGACCGAGGTTCTCGAACCTGTCTCCCGAGCGATTCTGAAGCTCGGCCAAGTACCGTGACCGTCCGCCGCAGCAGACATCGCCTTCCGTGTCGCAGCTTTTGCTAATGGCATGACCGAGGACCGGATCGGGTGCGCCCTTGAAGACGAGTACCTCTCTCGAGATCCCAACCCTTCCAGACGAGCTACCTACATCCGAAGAACCGTGGCGAAAGCGAGGAGATTGACAGAGCGATGCTGGCCAAAAGGTTGAGTTCGAAGGTCCTCGCATCGTCGAAACCCACAACGGAGTGAAGAGTGCCGCGATCAGCACGCCGACAACCGACGCGTTCACTCCTCAGAGTGCGCTCTGAACAGACTGCAGACCTCGAAGTGCATCCCAAAACCCTCTGTCGGTAAACCGAGCGCGTGACGGACAGGTCCAGATCCTCAAAGTTCACATATGACGAATCGGCAAGGCTGACGGCGTTTCTACTGTTTGCCCTGTTTCAATTCCTTTGTGATCGCGTCCGCAGCGTTGCCGGCCACGACCCAGCTCGCCGACCCGGCAACGACGGCTTCATCTTCGAACCAGAGGAATCCGAAGTCGTCGATGAGCTCTGGAAAATCCGGTTTGATGATGATGTATCCGGGAATGACGGCGCCCGGAATGTAAGCATTGTCGGCGCGGTTGTTGCTGTACGTCTTCGTCTTGGAGACTGTACCTACGCCAGCCACATACGAGGTGCTGGATACCGGATGCGTGCCCAGAATGTAATTGACGGCACGAAGTGTGTATTCGGGGCCGACAAGATCCGGAAACGCCTCGTGCAGGAAATACATCCGTATGGCCATGTCCACCACGGCGCCCGATCCGCCCCAGGTACCCAAGCTCGGAGGGACACCGAATGGGGTCGCGTCCAACTGCTTGTCCAGGCCAGCCATGTAGGTCTTCACCGCGTCCCGCAGTTGATCTTTCGCACCAGGGTCCAGATATGGCAACGCCCGGACTGCGGTCCAACCATGGAACTCCATCTGCTGCGGAGTGATCATCTGAGGGAACAGCTCCCTAAGACGAGACTTATAGGGCTCGGCGCCACTGGTGGCGATGGCCAATTCCAAAGCCGCAGACCAGTCCTTCCCGACGCCAAAGCGGCCACGATTGGGGCCGGCCGGCGGAGCCGCTGGGGCTGTAGGTGTGGCAGCAGTTGCGGAGGCGCTTGAGGTGATCTGTGCGTTGTGGCCGCTCCTGGCGCCAGATGTCAGACCCTGCGATGCAGCCAGCACGCCGTTTGCGGGAGCATTCTCGGGAGCGCCTCCGCCGAAATCGCCAGTCGCTGGGAACTTCGTGGGGTGAGCTTTCTCTTGATTCCATGCTTTGATCGCGGTGTCGAGGCAATCTTTCGCCAATGCGTCGTCATAACCCCTAAGCACGTCGGCCGCTGCCGCAAGAGCTGCTATAGCGTTCCACTCAAAGTATGGGTTATCGGTGGTGAAGATCCAGCGGTCGTCTGGCTTGCCGGAGTAGTCGCCCTTGACTTCGTTCGGACCGAGCTTCGGTTCATAGATGCGGCCGTCGGTCTTCGACGCTCCGTCGCCCAAGTGGGTGTATTGCCGCAAATCTGGTTCATGCGTACCGCGGATCGCATGACCGATATTGTGATACTGCGCCAGGATCAGCAGCGCGCCATGCTTGACCTGTTCGACCGTGTCCGGGACACCATCGGGACGGTGCATTTCGACCTCACGCGTGGCTTCATTTACCGTGAGCTCGTCGTATTTGAGATCGAAGGTGCGATACGCCAGAGCGAGACTCTGGATCACGCTCAGTTGCGCGGGCTCCTCGAGGTCGAAGTCACCAGCGTCATACCAGCCGCCCACATTCATCCCGGGAATGTGATCGCCGCCTTTGTACTTTCCATCCGTTGCCGTGGCCTGGTTCCAACCATCGAATTGCTCCCCTACTACAGGCGCCATACGGCCATCGTCCAAGTGCGAAGCGGCATGCCAAACGCGGTAGGCTTCGCGAACGGAGACGTGGTCCATTTGCTCCGCGATGTGATGGTCAAGGCTATCCTGCCAGATGTTCGCGTACGCGTTCTTCGAGATGGGAAAGGGCGCCGTACGCTGGTCTGCGTACTCGATCACATAGAGGCCGGGGTCCTTGACCGGGGTGAAGTCGAATTTGGAGTAGACGTAGCGCAGCCAAGGTGTGGAAGGCGTGATCCGGCCCTCAAACGCCTGCTTGTACGATCCGTCTTCCATCAAGCGCAATACTCTAGCTGTTTTGGGGCCGATGTATTTCGGGTCGAGTTCGAGCACCGCCTCCTTGAAGAAATCCGGGGCATACCCAACCTGGCTGTGCGCGATCATCGGCGGCCGCGTCCAGTCGGGAATCACGTCCGGCCGGATATGCCATACGATCGCGCCCGCGGTTTTGCCCGATGGAATAAGCGAACGCAACACAAACCAGCCGTTCTGCGCACGGTCGCGTCCGTCGAACAACATTAGGTCGGACGTCTCCGACGTAACGCTGACACGGGCCTGCGCGTCGTCGACGCCCAGGGTGATTCTCTTGCCTTCTGCAAAGGGCAGCGGCTGCGTGTATCCCTTGGCCTTGTCCCAGTCTTCCAAGTAGTAAGCCTTTTTGGGCTCATCCGGCAGTGGCAGCACTCTGACCATCGGGTCGTCCGGCGTTCGCGGGAAGGTGCCGGCTTTGCTTCCGTCCACCAGGTAGGCCTTGCCCATATAGATCGAAGGCAGGAACTCCAGGTTGAAACCCGCTCGCCCGGCCAGTTTCTCCGGCAACGGCTTATCGAGATTGATCGTGACCTGGACGCCGCCCGGTTCTGCTGCCACCTCAAGGGTGTAGCTGAGACCGAAGGCAGGGAAAGCGAGATCAGCGGTAAGTCGGCCGGTTGTTTTGTCGGCGTGGCGCCCTTTGAGGGTCGCGACCAGGTCCCATTGCTCAGGCGTTGGCATCAGGCGCACGTCGCCGTTCGTGGCAATGCGCTGATCGTGAAGAATCATCTCCATCGCCGTGTTCTTCTGGTCGACGAAGACGGGATGGTACGTGCTGTCGTAGAGAAGCACGCTGAACCCTTGCGTGTTGAGGTAATTCTTGTCGGTCACTACGGGAACCCACGCAGCTGCAGACTTATGCTGTTGTGCCGATGCCGTGGGTGCCATTGCCGACATAAGCAGAAGCAACGTCAGAAAGGGGAATACGGCGGCGAAATTGAACCTGCGGGGTGTGCGCATGTATTGTTCCGTTCTACGAAAGGGATGTCCTAGGTCAGAGTGGGGCTCGCTGGTTGATTTATTTCGCATCAAGAACTATTCAAGTTCTTGGTGGATATCCACTGTAATACAGACGCCTTTGCCTCCGCAGGCGGATTGTTTTTGTGACCGCATTCGTTTGAACTGCATACCATCCGCTCGTCATAGAGAAATAGATATAGTACCTTGTCCAATGGGATATTTTTTCCCTCGGGAAAAATGGGGTTTTCAATTGCTGCGTAGAGGTTTAACGCGCTCACGGAGCGAGAAGAACAATAGGCGAAGCTGTCCCTCGGCTAGCTTTATGAAACTTCGCTGGACCCTTACAGCTAAAGGATCGCATCGCGGATAATCGCGGGACACTCTCCGGCGTCAATGACAGCCCAGCAATTCCACTGTTCAACACAAAGAGTAGGGGGAGTAGTGACCGTGCACTCCTTACGGAGATCGCTTGATTTTGTCAGATGTCAAAGCGGGTCCGGTGCAAAGATCCACGTGGCAGAATTGGCAGCGATCTTGCGGCATCTGACGAACCGTCTTCCAACGACAAACGCCGATGATGTCGGGACTTGATTACGACGGGGAAAGTTAGGTACAGGATGTAGATGTATCTTGGTAACGTTTACCAGAAGGTATCTTTTCCGTTTACAATTGCTGGCGTATAAAACTCCTTCAAACTTCGAACTTGAGCTATAAACTTCGTGGACATGCGTCGATATACTAGATACCTTTACCTAATTATCTTTATCTACACCGCAACATTCCTATAAAAGGGGACATGAAGCTCACCAGGAAATCGTTTACGGTAGTCATTGTGTTATGCGTCAGCTTCTTCGAGCTTTCTGCCCAACAAACCCCAGCGTATCTTGACACAGAGCTACCTGCGGAACGGAGAGCTGCGGATCTAGTACAGCGGATGACGCTAGAGGAAAAGGCAAGCCAGCTCGTAAATCAGGCGCGCGCTGTTCCCCGGCTTGGCGTACCTTCATACGACTGGTGGAGCGAAGCGCTGCATGGTGTGGCGAGCCAAGGGGTGACCGAATTTCCTGAGCCGATCGGTCTAGGGGCCACGTTTGATCCGACTGCGATCCATCGCATGGCGACTGTAATAGGTATTGAAGGGCGCGTAAAGAATGCGATGGCCGTCAAATCCAATGGCGGCCACAGCAATATCTTCGAGGGTCTGGACTTTTGGGCGCCGAACATCAACATCTTTCGCGATCCGCGGTGGGGTCGCGGGCAGGAAACCTATGGGGAAGACCCGTTTCTGACGGCTCGCATGGCAGTCGCATTCGTGACCGGCATGCAAGGAGATGATCCAAAATACTATCGCGCGATCTCTACGCCGAAGCACTACGCAGTGCATAGTGGTCCCGAATCCACTCGGCACACCTCAGATGTTACGGTAAGCAAGCACGACGAACTTGACACTTACCTTCCAGCATTTCGCGCGGCCGTGACCGAAGGTAAAGCCGACTCGGTGATGTGCGCATACAACAGCATAAACGGACAGCCTGCCTGTGCGAACGAGTTCCTGCTGCAGGACCAATTACGCGGCAAGTGGGCTTTCAAAGGCTACGTTGTCTCCGACTGTGGCGCGGTCGTCGATATCTTCCAGAACCACAAATTCTTACCCTCGCAGGCGCAGTCCTCCGCCATAAGTCTGAAGCGGGGGATGGATAATGAATGCGTGGACTTCACGTTCAAGGTCAAGGACAACCGTGACTACAAGCCCTATGCAGATGCGGTAAAGCAAGGCTATTTGAAGGAGTCGGAGATTGACACGGCCTTGGTGCGGCTATTTACAGCACGCATGAAGCTAGGCATGTTTGATCCACCACAGATAGTACCGTACACCAGGGTTGACGAAAATGAGTTGAATAGCGCGGCCAATCGTGAGTTGGCGCATGTGCTAGCGAACGAGTCTATGGTGTTGCTGAAGAACGATGGAACACTGCCTCTCAAAGGGAAAAAGACGATTGCGGTTATCGGTCCGTTGGCTGAACAAACCAAGGTTCTTCTCGGAAATTACAATGGAACGCCGACGCATACTATTTCGGTACTCGAGGGAATGCGCAAGGAATTTGGGGCAGACCGTGTTCATTATGAAGCTGGAACACAATTCTTGAGCCACACCGTCGAACCTGTACCCGGTTCTAGTTTGACGGCGAATGGTAAGCCTGGCGTAAAGCTCACGTTCTCTAAACTGGACATGTCCAATGTGAACAACGTGACCGGCACGAAGTCCCTTGCTGAGCGCACGGACCTGAATGTTGATGCGGGTGCTCAACCATTGCCTGCATCTGTGGCGAGCATACGCCCGCTTTCAATTCACTGGGACGGCGAGATAACCGCAACTGAGACTGGGGACTACAACCTAGGCCTGAAGGCGAATGGCTTTTTCCGGGTGAAGCTGGATGGCAAGAATGTGACGTCCTCCTACGGCGGCGATCCGGATGAGGCAAAACTGGGCCGTGTCCATCTGGAGGCAGGAAAACCCGCAATACTGCATGTGGAGTACACTCCACCCGAAAAAGCAGATCCGATTGCCAAGCTAGTTTGGGCTAAGGTCGATATGAGACCTCGCCCAGAGGCTATTGCCGCAGGCCAGAGTGCAGACGTGATTGTTGCAGTTCTTGGAATATCGAGCGAATTAGAAGGCGAAGAGATGCAAGTGAGTGAGCCGGGGTTTAAGGGTGGCGATCGGACCAGTATTGATCTGCCAAGACCCGAAGAAGATTTGCTCGAGGCGCTGGTAGCCACTGGTAAGCCGGTGGTCCTTGTGTTAACCAATGGCAGCGCGCTCGCGGTGAACTGGGCGCAGGGCCACGTCAACGCCATCGTCGACGCTTGGTATCCGGGAGAGGAAGGTGGGAAAGCGATTGCTGAGACGATCTCGGGGAAGAACAACCCTTCGGGTCGGCTTCCAGTCACCTTTTATACTGGAGTCGATCAGTTGCCATCTTTTGATGACTACGCAATGCATGGCCGCACCTACCGGTACTTCGAGGGAACTCCCCTCTACCCGTTCGGGTTCGGCCTGAGCTATACAACATTCTCTTATAGCAACCTCAACCTTCCTGTACGTCCTATATCAGCGGGACAGTCTGCTTCGGCTGACGTGACTGTAACAAACGCGGGCAAAGTCGCTGGAGACGAAGTTGCACAGCTTTATCTCAGCTTTCCTCAAGTAAAGGGCGCGCCTCTTCGCGCTCTTCGTGGGTTTCAGCGTGTCCATCTGGAAGCAGGCCAGTCGCAGACGCTTCATTTTGATTTGAAGCCGCGCGATCTGAGCATGGTGTCAGAAGCGGGTGATCCGACCATTGTTGAGGGAAAGTATGTAGTCATTGTGGGCGGAGGGCAACCGGATACACTTGCACCTACGGTGAAGGGTTCCATTCAGGTAATAGGATCGATGAAACTGCCCGAATAACGAAAAAACGCCTGATTGTAAAACTGAGTTAGCACAACCCATCCTGTTTTTCCAAGTGGTTAACTGCCATGAAGTTAGCAGTCTAAAGAACAGAGTTTTCGATCGCTTCTCGTCCCTTAGGCGCACATTTCTTCTAATGATGTTGGCATGAAATGTGTCAATAGTTATTCCTGTTCGTGGATTTCTGATATCGTCGCAAACTTTCCTGCCGTTGGAATTGAGAATGAAGCTACTTCAACCGCAATTGTCGCCATGTTCTTGCAGAGCTATCAGGAAGCTATTGATGTATTCAGATTGGCCGCCAACCAGGATGCCTCCTTCGGAGATTTGCTGGCCACGGAAACTTCTTCGTATCGAGCAGCATAAAGAACGGCCTGTTAAAAAGGTTTCGCTCACAAGTCTGCATACAGGAATTTGCCATCTCGCAAAACATTGGGATGCTGACCGAGCCGGTGCAACTTTCGGGCATAGGGAGCACCTAGCAAGACTCTCCATGGCGCTGTTGTCAGCGTAGATGCGGGGGAAAACTTGTTTGCTCCCGGTCAGTAGATTAGCCCTGCTGAGCGCACACGGTGCCAAGATGGAGAGATGTTCATTTACGGTGAGGTTAGTCGAGAGGCAAGAGGAAGATGGCTGTTGTGCAATCCTTCAAGGATGAGTTACTTTTAGCTGCGAGATGAACGTTGGAACAGGGAGTTGCATCTTGAATAAAGTTATACTTGGTGTTCTGGCCCTTACGATCAGCCTGTTGAGCATCCCGGCGCGGGCAGCCGCACCCATTTTAGTCATGATTTTGGATGGGGAGAGTGGCGGAACCTACCACAATTGGCGGGTCACTACTCAGGTTCTCAAGAAGGAGTTGGGCGAAGTCGGAATGTTTAGCGTGGATGTTCTAACCGCTCCGCCTGCGGGGGCCGACTTCAAAAGTTTCCGGCCTGATTGGGGCAAATATAAGGTGATCGTCTTCAACTATGATGCTCCAGACCAACGCTGGCCAACGGAGCTAGGGGCCTCTTTTGAGACTTACATGAGGAACGGTGGAGGCATGGTCTCGGTTCATGCTGCGGATAATGCTTTTCCAGAGTGGACAGCCTACAACGAGATGATCGGTGTGGGTGGCTGGCGCGATCGGGATGAGAAAGCCGGGCCGCACTGGTACTACAGCGACGACAAGTTGGTGTCAGATGGCAAGCCGGGTAAGGCAGGTCACCACGGTCTGCGTCGTCCTTTCAAGATGACGTCACGGAAGCTATCTCATCCCATCATGAAGGCGCTGCCCCGGACCTGGATGCACCAGGGTGATGAGCTCTACGACAGCCTGCGCGGGCCAGGTACGAACATGACGGTGTTGGCGACGGCGTATTCCGATCCGGCAAACGGAGGGACAGGTTTTGATGAGCCGTTGTTGATGGTCTCGAAATTCGGCAAGGGCCGTATCTTTCAAACAGCAGTGGGGCACGACGCACTCGCGATGAGCTCGGTGGACGCAGTGGTCACACTCCAGCGAGGAGTGGAGTGGGCAGCTACAGGTAAGGTAACGCAGAAGGTGCCGGGCACCTTCCCAAATGAAAACACCATAAGCTACCGGGCGGATCTGGCAGCACTCGACCCAAACTATCCCAAGGGGCTGAACCCACTGGATGCCCCCAATAAACCTACGCCTATAGCTTCTTCGCCAGCCAGATAACAAAGGCATCGAGAGACTTTTTGATTAAGACAATTGAAGGCACGGCGATCCGTCACTTACTTGGTATACGCGAGTAAAGTACGAGTCGAGAGATACCATCCACTAAGTTAAGGAGGGTAGACCGTGGAGAGAGTGGCATGAGCAGACGAATCAGGTTGGGGATGGTCGGGGGTGGTCCAGGAGCGTTCATCGGAGCAGTACATCGCGCCGCAGCCCGGCTGGATGATCGATATGAGCTCGTGGCGGCTGCACTCTCTTCCGACCCGGATCATTCACACACAGCGGCTAAGGAGTTGCACATCCCGCGCGCCTATCGTAGCTTCACCGAGATGGCAGCTGAAGAGGCGAAGCGGAGCGATAGGATCGATGCGGTCGCGATCGTCACACCGAACCACACGCACCATGCGATTGCCAAGGTTTTTCTCGAAGCGGGGATCCACGTGATTTGCGATAAGCCACTCACCACAACGCTCGAAGATGCATTGGATCTTTCAGATACGGTGAACCGGACCGGGTTGATCTTTGGCTTGACCCATAATTATGTCGGCTATCCGCTCGTCCGGCAGGCGCGCGCGATGGTGTTAGCCGGTGAACTTGGTGAAGTCAGGATGATCCAGGTGGAGTATGCGCAGGATTGGCTCTCTACGCCACTTGAGACCACGGGTTCACGGCAGGCAGATTGGCGAACCGATCCCGCGCGCAGTGGACCAGCAGGGTGCCTGGGAGATATCGGCACGCACGCGTTTCATCTGGCTTGTTTCACGACCGGGTTGCGCTGCACGGACCTGGCAGCGGACCTGACAACCTTCGTACCAAAACGACGACTCGATGACAATGTGCAACTCCTGCTGCGCTTCGCAGGTGGAGCTAAAGGTAGTTTGTGGGCCTCTCAAGTAGCTGTCGGAAATGAAAATCATCTGCAATTGCGCATCTATGGGGAAAAGGCTGGGCTGTCCTGGGAACAGGAGAACCCGAACTATCTCCGCTTTGCTCCGCTCGGAGAGCAGCCCCGCATCATCACTCGTGGTGGGCCCGGAATGGGGACGACGGCAAAGTGGGCGACGAGAATTCCTGCTGGCCATCCAGAGGGATATTTCGAGGCGTTTGCGCAGCTTTACACCGATTTGGCGGAGCAGATCACAGCTCGAATGGAAGAGCGGGAGCCTGATCCGAGAGCCATGCTGGTGCCTGGAGTTGAGGATGGAGTACTTGGCGTTCAGTTCATCATTGCGGCTCTGGAGTCCGCCCGGAACAGGTCAGCCTGGACGCCCATGCCCAGTTCGACAAGCATCTCTGCTATCACGTCAGCAAGCCATTCCGCCACGGTGTCCCAATGAATAAGTTCTTAGTTCGCCTCAAGACCAATCCCTCTTGTCGTGTCTTTGTCCCAGCCCTTCTACTTGCGCCGCTGCTCTGCACAGCACCGAATCTGCTGCGTGCCCAGGCGGCCAGTAGTGCTGCATCTTCAAAGCCGGGGACACCTGACTGGGCGCAACCGGGCTCGTCGACGCACACGCAGGTCGCGCCGCCTCCGAACTTTCATCGTGCTACCAGGACGTCGGACTTACCAATCGGGATCTTTCAAGGACAGTCCGACGTCGGAGGTGCGCTGTCGCCAGGAAGTGCCAGCTACGATCCAGGCATGAGGCAGTACACAATTATTTCCTCCGGCTACAACGTGTGGTACACCCGCGACGAGTTCCGATTTCTGTGGAGGAAGATGTCGGGCGACGTCTCATTAGCCGCGGACATCGCATATCCGGATCCAAACGGCTATGAAGACCGGAAGGCCGTGCTGATCATTCGCCAGGATCTGGAAGACGACTCGAAGGAAGCACTGGTTGCCCTGCATGGCGGCGGCATGATCCACCTTGCGCAGCGACCGAAGAAAGATCTTCGTATGAGGGATATGGAGTATCGCATCGGCGGTCGAGGACTTCCTGCCGGTAAGTCTCCGGACAGCCTTGTGCCCGTATTGGCAAAGCGTGTTGGACTCGAAAAGCGGGGCGACTCATACACGCTGTTCGTCAGTGTCGATGGTGAGCCAATGCATCAGTTCGGGCCGCCCATTCAACTTCATATCGACGGTCCATTTTATGTCGGCATCGGTTTCTGCCCCCACCTCCCCGACACAACAGACACCGCAGTGCTTTCGAATGTGATCCTCGAAAATCGAGCCGGCAAAGTTCGCTAGTATTGGTTCGAGTCGCTTGCTCACGTCGAAGCTTATTTGCCGACATCTACAATCTAGCTCACATTACCGAGAGGGAACGATGATCAGGATGCTTGTATTAACCTTGAGCGCTTTGCTATTGAACGGCGTAACTGCACAGGGGCGGGAGAATCCGCAACGGCCGTCATTGGCTAGTGTCTCGCATCTCAGTGTCTACAGCAGCGACCTCAAGAAAACGGAGCAGTTCTACGTACATGATCTTGGCGCAACAAAGGGCACAGATCCGCAGGACTCGGCTGGAGTACGGTATTACTTCAGTCCAGTGCAGTTCGTGGAAGTGCTGCCGCTGCCCGCAGATGATCAGGATCAGAAAAATAGATTTAGGGGAGTAGGTTACAACGTTGCGAATGCGGAAGAAATGAGACGCTACCTGGATACCCACAGTATCGTTGTACCAGCAGCCGTAACCAAGGGGAGCGATGGGAGCGAATTCTTCGCAGTGAATGATCCAGAAGGAAACCGGATCGAGTTTGTGCAGCCCCCGCCACACCCGATCGCGATCCAGCCGAGCCCCATAAGCCAGCACATCATGCACGTTGGCTACATCGTGCATGATGTAGCCGCAGAGAACGATTTCTATTTAACTCTGCTCGGTTTTCGTCCCTACTGGCACGGCGGCATGAAAGATGACTCGGCGGACTGGATCTCCATGCAACTCCCAGACGGAAGAGACTGGGTGGAGTTCATGACCGCACAAGGGCCGGAGAAGACAGGCATCCCAACTGCCATGTCGCAAGAGACTGCCGGAGTGTTGGATCACTTCGCCCTCGGCGTTGACAACATCGAACACAGTTACAACCTCCTCTTTGAGCGTGACGGGCTGAACGGCAGACACAGCCCCGTGCAGCTTGGCCGAGATGGAAAGTGGCAGCTCAATCTTTATGACCCGGACGGGACACGCGCGGAACTCATGGAGTTCCACCCGGCAGAAAAGCCATGCTGCTCCCCATTCCTGTTACCAAGCCCTACTAGATGAATTACTACTGCATTCGCCGGAGCAGCATCCTAAAGACTAAATTCTTTTCCTACGAAACCTATCTCGCGCTAGCGGAGCCTTCTGTCGAGCGTTGCGTACAAACTGGAGAGAATGCAGTCCAGTGTGTGTACTATCGCATCAGATTCCCGGCTAGCGTACGTTGCTTCTTCCTATGAGAAGCACGGTAGTAGCCGGAGTGACGTTGCAACACAACGGCGCCGGCTCCCCTTAGGAGGCGAATTCTCCGTCGCCGATGGACTTGATTCGAGGCCGTGAATTCGTTAGAAGACCAGCCGTGCATTCGCGCTCGATCGCTTCATGACAAATACTCCAGAACAGGGTGATATCGCCGGCGAACAGAATCAACTGCGGCGAAAGCGCAGCGTTAGTTGTTCTTAATCCTCTACCGATCGCGATGCTTTGCTTGTCAATCGCCTTCAAGGCGGCTTTGTCGCCGTTCATCGCCAACGCAAGTAGTTCGTGAATCTGAGTGCGGCCGCCGGATTCTGGCGCTAGTTCCGTGTAATATCTCAGTGCCGCAGTAGAGGAGGCGAACATCTCCCAGCACACCACCTGGCCGCAGGCACACTGCGGTCCTGTGGAGTCGATTACATGTGCCCGAATTCGCCCGCAAGCCCTTTCGCCCTAATATTAGTCGGCCCTCTGCAAGCACCGCAGCTCCGACGCCTTCAGAGATAGCAATCAGCACGGTGCTGTTGGTCGCATCGATGTTACCGAACCGAAAGCTCCGAAAGGAGGCAAGCGTTGGCGTCATTCTCGAGCT
Organism: Granulicella sp. S190; assembly: GCF_009766095.1. Classification (GTDB taxonomy): domain Bacteria; phylum Acidobacteriota; class Terriglobia; order Terriglobales; family Acidobacteriaceae; genus Edaphobacter. The sequence continues at coordinate 9,703 of NZ_LMUD01000007.1, read as the reverse complement.
CCACGCCTAGACCCAACCGTCGGGAAAGGATTCCGCTGACGTCGAAATTCAACCACCGCATGTTTGGCACAAGAACCATCTGGTTTGTTTTTTGATCGACACGCCCCGGCACGTTGAGGCCTACGCCTTCGAAAATCTTGTCTTGGTGTTGCTTCGAAGACGCTCCATCGCGAGGAAAGCTATCTCACGCGATAAAATCGCCCGTTCAAATCGATTACCGCGACAGCGGCCCGAGCAGGACGAACGGCGGCGACAAGAGGGACGTGCTTGTCATTGAGTGAGAGCATCGCAGGCCGCCGTCCCTCGCGGGATTTTTACAACTGCACCCTCGCGAATCCAACGTTCTTTAAGGGGTTCTAAAACAATAGAGGAGACAGTCCTAGCCTGAAGACCTGAAGCCCGCGCCAAGCCTACGCGAGAGACTGGCTGCAACTCACGCACACGCTCTAAGCGTGTCACAATTGATGTCGCGCGTCAGCTCCCTGGAACCTACGTCTACATTAGCCTGTGCGCGTGATGCTCCTATGGCCGATTTCCTCAATACTGATCTTTTCAGTGCCGCTTTCTTCATGCGAATGTGGGACCGACGTATCCACGAACGGTATTTGCGCAACGATCACCTGCCGCAATCAAAACTGCCTGATCACAAAAAGTCTGTCCAGAACTGGGTTCCGTTCTGTTGCGCAGCACGATGCTAGCCTCCAACACAGGGGAACGCTTGGCTGCGTCAGGCAGGACTGCAAGAAGAGTCGGTGAACAGCGTACGACTTTACATTCCAGCATGAAAATAAATTGTACGTGCTTCATTATGGCGGCTCGAGGACGCGTGCATTCGGTCCCGCCTGTCTCGCCCGATATGATGCCTCAACGATGGCGCTGGCGTACCTCTTGCGCCAGCATCTGCTGAACTTATCCTCAAGCGTCATGCGTCCAATCAGATCGTCGATGCGTTGATCAATGGCGAGGTCTGGCTTCTGATGTATGACTCGTTGAGCGAGTAGGGCGTCGGACGAAAACAACCAAAAGATCCAGCACACTCACGCAATAGACACTATTCACGAGAATAGCTCCTGCAGTTTTATGCTCCGGATTAATGCTAGGCACCCGAATTATAGCTTTCGGCGAGTTGAACCACTGCGGATAGAGGGCGTACTTATTAACTCGGGTGTATGGCCCCAGGTGTTGCCTCTTGATACCAAGTCGGAACTATAGATTTATCTTGACACAATTATTTCGGGACCACTAAGATTGCCGCGAATCGAGATACCAGTGGATATATTTACTCAATTTGGACGATCTTGCTCTCAATACAAACGACGGCCAGCTGTAGATCTGTGCGGTGAGCTTTTCCGGCTATAGGAGCGAGTAATCCTTCGGAGTAACCCAAACGTGTAGTTTGGCGATTCACGCAGTTTATCTTCAGGAGGTTTTATGCGGACTTTGCAGTCTTCGCTCATTGCGTTGGTACTTCTAGTGCTTTCGGTCGGAATGGCCAAAGCACAAGGTACGAGTCAAATCGTAGGAACGGTGACGGACCCAACGGGAGCCATTGTCCCGCAGGCCAAAGTTACCCTTACCTCGCCGCAAACGGGCGGTTCACAGACTGCTTTTTCCAATGGCGCTGGCATCTTTGAGTTCAACGGACTGGATATCGGTACCTACAATCTTTCGGTCAGCGCAACGGGCTTCCAGACCGTTAAGAAGAACGACATCGTCGTGAACGTTGGGGCGAGCCTAAAGGAAAATATAGCGCTGGCTGTTGGCAGCAGTAGTCAGACTGTAACCGTGGAAGCTAATGGCTTGCAAGTTCAGTCTGAAAGCAACGAGGTCAGTACACTGATCACGGGCCAGCAGATTGTACAACTGGCTACCAATGGCCGTAATGTGTATGCACTCACGACACTGGGCACCGGCGTCTCCACCAACGCCCCGTCTTTCAATGGGATAACAGCCCAAGGTAGTAACGCTAATCTGAGCTTCAATGGCCTAAGACCGGATCATAACAACTGGCTCATCGACGGGGGCGAAGTCTACGACCGCGGTTCAGGCGGGAAGTTGGACGTTCTGCCTTCGCCTGACGTTCTATCTGAGTTTAGAGTTCTCTCCAGCAACTACACTCCCGACTATGGAATCTCCTCGGGAGGTACGATCGCGATGGAACTTAAGAGCGGTACTCGCAGCCTGCACGGCGGACTCTGGGAGTTCATTCGTAATGACGCTTTGGACGCGAACGCTTATTTCGCTAACCAAAACAACCAGCCAAAGCCTGAACTGCGCTTGAACATCTACGGCGGCGACGTCGGCGGCCCGGTTGTCATCCCGCACCTCTACAATAACAATCGGCAGAAAACCTTCTTCTTTTGGAGCGAGGAGTGGCGTAAGTTAGTCCAGGGTGCGAATCCGACTGCGGTAAACACGATTCCGGCAAACGACTTCCCAACCGCGGGTGCGCCTCTCACTTACACCCCATTTAACGGGCAGGCTGCTCCAATTGTTCCCAACGTGCCAGGCAATGCGGCATACACCCAGAGAGAAACGGCAGCTGGACTCACTCCGGGCCAGCCTTTTCCAAATGGAATAATCCCGGCTACTCTCCTCGACCCGAACGCTGTTCTCTTCTTGGGTACCGGCGCCATTCCTCCGCCAAACGCTGCTAATAATCAGACTATCGTCTCTCCGAAACAACCGACGGATGTTCGAGAAGATACGGTTCGAATCGATCACAACATAACCGACAAACTACATCTGCTTGGAAGCTGGATTCACGACACTACATCCCAAACGGTCTATCCTCCGATGTGGAGCAGCGGAAGCTACTACACGGTTGGAAACATCTTCCAAAACCCTTCTTGGGCTGCCGTCGTCAAGTTGAGTCAGACGCTCTCTCCGACTTTGCTTAATGAGACCGCTTTCAATGTAAACGGGAACACAATTCAGATGACACCGGTGGGTGTCTACGCCGAGCCTGCAGGCTGGAGTGCGGGAAGCTTTTTTACCGGTAACAATGCCTTGAATCGTCTACCTCAAATTGCCTTTAGCGGTGGTCCTATTAACACCACTTATGCGGTCAACTACTGGCCGTGGCATAACTCGTTTTTGGACTACCAGATCCGCGACGACCTCTCCTGGGTGCGTGGCCGCCACTCCCTAAAGTTTGGAGTATCTTATATGCGTTCGGACAAGAACCAGCAACTTCAGGCCGATACGCAAGGTGACTACACCTTCCAAGGGGGCGCCGGACAGGCCTCCACTGACGCCTATGTGAACTTTCTTCTAGGTTTCGCTTCCAACTATCAGCAATTGCAATCACAGGCAATCGACCATTGGGTCAATAACACCTACTCCGCCTATGTTCAGGACGACTGGCACGCCACGTCTCGGCTGACCCTTAACCTGGGCGTCCGTTATGACGGTCTGCCGCACGTTACGGAGAAAAACAATCAGGTAGCGACCTTCAATCCCGCCTTATTCACAACAGCCAACGCGCAAAGCCCCAACGCTTCAACTGGCAGTCTGGATCCGACAGGACCCGGTTTTTCCCAGCCTGCGGGAGCCCCAGCAGCGTTCTATCTGAACGGAATAGCACTGGCCGGACAGAACGGTATTCCAGCTGGTCTGGTAAAGAACAATTACTTCACAGCTCAGCCGCGACTCGGCTTCGCCTACGATGTGTCCGGTAATGGCAAAACAGTCTTTCGCGGAGGGCTTGGGGTGTTCTATGAGCGCGTCCAAGGCAATGATACATACAACGTCAACACAACACCTCCCTTCGCCTATCAGCCGAAGGCTAACCAGGTCTTTTTCTCTAATCCAAACACAAGTTACACAAGTGGGGCGACGGCTGCATCTCCAGTCAGTCCAGCTAACTTGACCGCGCTCAGCAACTATTATCCGAATCCCGCAACCACCCAATACAGCTTCGGCGTACAACAGGAGCTCGCTCCTTCGATCATCCTAGGATTACAGTATGTCGGCAGCTCGGCTTGGAATCAGAACAACGACCGCGAAATAAATGATCTGGCGTTGTCCAACGATCCAACTATCCTAGCAGAGCGTGAGGCCGTAGCTACCAGCGGCTCAAACGGACTTAACGCCAACGCAAATCTATACCGGCCTTATCAGGGCTTCGGAAACATTAAGGTAGAGGAGAACGGATCGAACAGCAGTTACAACTCGTTTCAAGCCGCACTGCGGATGGAAAAGAAACATGGCCTCTCCTTGCAGCTCGCGTACACATGGTCACACGAGATCGACATCTCAAGCGGCGATTTGGGCAATGCTGTCTCTAATCCCTATGACCTGAAGTACGATCGCGGATCTGGCGCCTATGACCGACGCCATATCTTCAATGCTAATTACGTCTACGATTTGCCGTTCTTCCTTCACTCCGACAAGTTTGTTCTGCGCGAATTTGTTGCTGGCTGGCAGATAGCCGGAGTCACGACGGCGGAGGCTGGGACGCCTGAGGTGAATGGCAGCAGTGTAGGAATCTCATATAACGGTCCCGATACCCTAGGACTTGGTGGCAACACATTCAACCGGCCAAACGTGGTTGGTGCGATCTCTTATCCTAAGACTCAGCACGCTTGGTTCAATACCGCAGCATTCGCAGCGCCTGTGGCCCCGTGGACCAATGGCGGTACTACCACAGGCTATGGCAACTCCAGCAAAGATGTCGTTGTTGGCCCAGGATTGTTCAACTGGAACATTTCACTTTACAAAGACATCGCACTTCCACGAGAGGGTATGCACTTCCAATTCCGCGCAGAGTCGTTCAATACCTTCAACCACACTGAGTTCCAGAATGTCGACGCCAACACTGCTGATCAGAACTTTGGTCAGGTCACCAGTACCTTCGATCCCCGCACACTGCAGTTTGGTCTCAAGTTTCTCTTCTAACGAAGTATATGACCATCTGGCCAGCACAACCCTAAACTACAAGGGACAGCAGCTAGTCTTAGCTGCTGTCCCTTTTCTTCTTCGCTGAATGCATCGCGGTCTGAGATACGATGTTGTCAGTCTCGTTGGTGGCTCCCATGCTCCGTTTCGTAACTCGCGCGGCCGCTTTTCTGCTCTATTGTTCCGCTGTCTGCTTTTTCGCGTTTGCTCAATCTACTTCATTACCCAAAGAGGTGCAGCACGCTTTAGAGGCTGAGAAACAAGGGGCATATCCGATAGCTGAGGAGCGGTGGGCACATATTACTTTGGCGTGGCCGAAGGATGCAAATGCGTGGGCTCATTTAGGTCTCGTTCGTGCGCTTCAAAGCAAGTACGCGACAGCTGTCCCGGCGTATCGCAAGGCGCTTCAACTCCACTCTGGTCTACCGGGATTGCACCTTGACCTTGGGCTTGCATTGTTCAAGCAGGAGCAGTTCAAGGATGCGATTGCTCCTCTAAAAGCTGCCGTGATCGAGACACCTAGGGAGGTAAAACCGCAGCTTCTGCTCGCCATGGATTATTACGGCCTCGCACAGTACGCTGAAGCAATTCCTTATTTTGAGTATGCCGTGACTTCTTCGCCTGACAATCTTGAACTCAGACTGACACTTGCACAAAGCTGTTTGTGGGCGGCTGACTACACCTGCACTATTGAACAATACCAGCAGATCCTGCATCAGAATCCCAACTCTGCACAGGCGGGTATGCTCGCGGGTCAAGCGATGGACGGGCTCGGTCGAACCGCTGATGCGATTGAGCAATTTCGTGAAACCGAGAGGATCGCGCCTCACGAGCCACAGGTTCACTTCGGCCTCGGTTATCTTCTTTGGAAGCAGCTGAGATTTGAGGAGGCTGAAAAAGAGTTCGACCTCGAGCTATTGGAGAATCCTGATCAGACGCAGGCGCTCGCTTATCTAGGCGACATCGCAATGAAACATAACGATAGGGACACAGCGATCAGCTACCTTAAACGTGCGATCGCACAGCCAGGAGCTACACGAGTGGCCTATCTCGATCTAGGCACTCTGCAAGCTGACCTCGAGCAAAACGAAGAGGCCAAGGCAAACTTCCTAAAAGCCATTCAGCTTGACCCTGAAAATACTGATGCACACTGGCGGTTGGCAAGGCTGTATCTTGCGATGGGGAGCCGAAGTGAAGCGCAAGCAGAGTTTGCAATAACAAGTAAGCTGCAACAAAAAGAGCGCGTAAAGGCAACGCAGGGAATGGCGCTTGTGATCAAGTAACAAAAATATTAGATGTCCCTCGTTCTCTGCTTTTGTAGTAACACTAAACGTGAAGTAAATCAGTATCGGCCGCCGGGGAGTTGTGGAGCGTTGCCAATGAGGCAGTTGACATGTTCAGACTTGGTTGGCTGATTTTTCCCGTCTCAGCGTTCTTTGCCCTTGCAATGTTAAATCCAGGCGACGTCAATGCCGATAATATCGCTTCGCAGCGTGTCGGGTACGCTGGAGATTCTACTTGTCTGCCGTGTCACAGGTCCCAAAACCTCTCCTATGCCCACACCGGCCATCGCCTTAGCTCTCAGCTGGCAAACACTACTTCTATTCGCGGTGCGGTGCAAAATGGTAGCAACATTCTCACCATAACCCCTGAGAATGATCCCGCGTTGCCGGCGCTTCGATTCGTGATGAGCGAAAAAGGGGGGAGCTATTTCGAGACAGCAGTGACGGGTTTCGGCTCTGATCTGCAACGCAGGACTGAACAAATTGACATCGTCACAGGTTCAGGAAAGCGAGGACAAACTTACCTATACTGGCAACAGGATCGCCTATTTGAACTGCCCGTGAGCTATTGGAGCGATGGAAACAAATGGATTAATAGTCCAGGATATGAAGACGGCACAGCAAACTTTTCACGGGCCATCGCCCCTGGTTGTATTGAGTGTCACGCCACGTATATGCAGCCTATTTCGAGCGAATTTTCCACGAATCGATTCGACCGGAAAAGTTTGGTACCAGGTATATCGTGCGAGACCTGCCATGGCCCCGGCGCGAATCACGTATTGTTGGAATCGCGACGAACAATCTCCGCACATGGAGCCCATCAAGAAGCGATCTTGAATCCGTCGTCTTTCCCACGCGATCGACAGGTTGACCTCTGCGGCTACTGCCACAATGGACAGCTTGACCCGGTTGCTCCAGCTTTCTCTTATGTGCCGGGTAGACCACTGACTGATTTCTTCAAGCCGGTGTCGCCGCCTGTCAGTAATAATCCAGACGTCCATGGAAATCAGGTTGGCCTGCTTAAGCTCAGCCGCTGCTTTCAGTCATCTCCTTCAATGACATGTTCAACTTGTCACGACGTTCACTCAGTCGAGCGCCCCGCAATCTCCTACTCTGATCGATGTCTGACATGCCATCAATGGCAGACCTGTAAAGTCGCCAAGAAGCTCGGCCATGGGTCAACCTCTAACTGCATCGATTGTCATATGCCGGTGCTGCCTACGGACAAAATCGTGTCCGAGACAGCTGGGACCAAGCTCCACGCAAGCATGCGAAGTCACTGGATCAAGATCTATTCCCAGCTCAACTAATCTACGGTTGAGACGGCTGCAGATCGCTGAGTAACTGCAAGAGCGGCTCATTGCTTGAATCGAGGGCGGCGCTCGCAGCTTTAGTTTTGAGCGTCGCGGATTCGGCGATTGCGACTGGCCGATTCAGCATCTCCATCTGCTGACGAGGTGCTGGGTCATACTGGTTCAATCGAATCGCCTTCTGAAACTCGTCGGCCGCTTCATCTTTGCGGCCCTTCTTGGCATGCAAGATTCCGAGATCGAGATGAACAATCTCCAAAGGCAAATTCTGAGCCGCAGCTGCGTCAAGGTCGATCTCCGCCTTTTGGTACTCCCCAACAGCCAAATAAGAACTCCCAAGATAAGCCAGTGTTTGTGTCCGATTAGGATTACATCTTAGATCGTCTTCAAACTCTGCAGCAGCGGCGCCGAATTGTTTGTCCTTCCATAGCATGTAACCAAGAGCGAAGTGTGCACTTGGCAAGGATGGGTTCACGCGAATCGCTTCATGAAGTTGATCGATCGCGCCGGTGGGGTCACCCACCGCATCAAGCGCCTGCGCTGAAAGCATATCCGCCTCAGCCGAGTCTAAATTCATGCTATTGATGTTCTTGCGGACATCTAGCACACAGTCGTATTGCTTACTCCACAAACAACTTCGCGCGAGCGCCAGGTAGAGAGCAAAATTCTGCGGGTCCTGACTGGCGGCCCTCCTAAAATAGGGGACAGCTACGAAATAATCCTCCATAGCGAAGTGCGCCGTAGCAACAAGTGTTTGCAGTCGCTGATCCCCAGGTTGCTTTCGCAACTCATCGCGGAAGATTTTCGCTGCATTCGGAAAATCACCAGATTTAAAATAAACAAGACCCAGGTTCATCTGCAGTCCAGGATACTCTGGATCGAGATTTAGAGCGCGCTTATAAATCGTTGCAGCAGCCTCATAATGTTGCTGCATTGATTCCATAAGACCCATGTGCGCCAGAGGTTCCGGGTCTCTTGGGTTTACTTGACCTAACTGGTCCCACATTCTTTCCGCTTCTATATGCAGTCCATTCTGCTCCAGCGACAGGGCCTGAGACCGTGAGGGTCCTTGCGCTCGAGCGCTTACGAATCCGCAGAGAAGCATGAAAGTGAAATAACAACCGGCTTTGCAAGTGGCGCTCATCTATCGCTCCGCATAAGGGAAACCTTCCGGGTCATCACAAGGACATCGGCTATTCGCCGATAAGTTCGACCAAAGACATTTTTTCTGCCGAAAAGGGACGGAACAAATCGAAAGGCCAGTCAAGGTGACGTTTCACTGTCAGCCATCGATCGAAGTCAGGTGCCTCAACAATGACGGGCATTCTGGTGCTGATGTGGTTCAGCAGATGATTCGATTCGGTAGTAATAATGGTGTAACTGAGTATCTCCTTGTTATCAAGCGGATTCTTCCAGCAATCCCATAAGGCCGCGAGTGCAAAAGGCATTTGATTGACCATCTCGACAGCGTAGAGTTTCCGATAGGGGTCTAACCCATTCCATTCATAAAAACCTGATACTGGCACTAGACATCGTTTCCTGTGAAATGGGACACTCCATGTTCTTCTTGCTTCCAAGGTTTCGGCCCTGGCGTTGATCGTGGTGAAGCCGGCGTACCGAGAGAGAGACTTCGCAGAGCTAGGAATCATTCCCCAACGCATCGGTACAAACTCTCGAGCTTCGGCGGGATTTTGTTGGGTGAGAACGGGGTGAAAAGTTGCGGGATGCACATCGCACTTCTTAGCAGAGAACATGGCTGGGTAATCGTGGTTTGTAGCACCGAACACGTCAAACACTTCTGATTCGTGAAATGACCGATAGAATCGCCGGCACATCCAGAGCCTCCTGCGTCAATCTACAGATCGAGTTGACTGTCCGTTACGTTCACGATACGGTTCGCATCTGTTTCTAACTACTCAGGTGGCAAAAGCGATAACCAGTTTTAGGGGAAAGCAACCTACAGCCTCTTCATTTATTTCGGCAGGGAAAATATACCAGTACTTATAGAAAAAAATCAAGAAAAGAAGATAACAGTCAGAGACCAGATGGATTGCTAAAATTTCCTTCTTGCAGAAGCTGTGATTTTGCTCTGACCTGCTCCCTTGGATCCGCACATACGCAAGTATGATTTCGGATTCAGGGAGGAGAGCAGTATGAGCAAGAGCAAGCACAGCGAAGCGCAGATTATTGCGGCTTTGAAGCAAGTAGAGG
>NZ_LMUD01000006.1 GCF_009766095.1 Granulicella sp. S190 | reverse complement strand
CCGATGGGCGTGTTGGTGCGTCGCAAATGGGAGAGCGTCGAGGCGAAAGTGTATCTGTTCAACACTTGAGAGACACCAGCCGTCGAGCTCATGGCCTTCTTCTGGTCACCCCAGTTGCCGGTCGCGAGAGAGTACTTGAGACCGTTGGAGAGCGTGCCGGGCTTGATACCGACGGCAAGGTTAAAGTGGCGGTTGCCTTCCACGCAGCGTCTCAAGTAGTTGGCGAGCTCAGAGTGCATACGGCGCATGATGCCTCGGAAGAGCTTGGCCAGGAGAGGACCTGCCAGGTCCAAACGCTTCTTCCCAAA
>NZ_LMUD01000028.1 GCF_009766095.1 Granulicella sp. S190 | reverse complement strand
CTCGAACAGGATGTTTACAAGATCGGTGGTATTGGAACTGTTCCTGTCGGCCGTATCGAGACTGGTGTCCTCAAGCCCGGTATGGTCGTTACCTTCGCTCCCGCCAACGTCACCACTGAAGTCAAGTCCGTCGAGATGCACCACGAGCAGCTTTCCGAGGGTCTCCCCGGTGACAACGTCGGCTTCAACGTGAAGAACGTTTCCGTCAAGGATATCCGTCGTGGTAACGTTGCCGGTGACTCCAAGAACGACCCCCCGCTGGGTGCCGCTTCTTTCGATGCCCAGGTCATCGTCCTCAACCACCCCGGTCAGGTCGGTGCTGGTTACGCCCCGGTCCTCGACTGCCACACCGCCCACATTGC
>NZ_LMUD01000053.1 GCF_009766095.1 Granulicella sp. S190 | reverse complement strand
GATGCGGAGGAGGAGGACCCAGCGGAGGAGGAAACCCCCCTTTCAGATCAGGACCACCCCCAGAAGGAGCAAATCCCCAGCAACCCATTAACACGGCTCAAGACGTTAAAATGATGGGTCAGCTACCCACCATCTTCACTGGGGATCGCTCGAAGGCTGAATACTTCATTGAGGCCGTTAAAATGTACTTCTGCCTTAACGAAGATGTGGCAGGGATGAATTTGCCAAAGAAGTAAATAACCTTCACGCTAACTCTAATGGAAGGACCAAACGTGGATGGGCAAACAAGCCATGGG
>NZ_LMUD01000054.1 GCF_009766095.1 Granulicella sp. S190 | reverse complement strand
CCCATGGCTTGTTTGCCCATGGCAGATTGGTATGTATTACGGGGAGACTAAATGGCAAGCATTTAGGTGTGTTGGCATAAATACAGAAAATTGGACTCACCTGGTTATGATCGGGGAATGGAATGATGCTCGCACAGATACCGAGAATCATGCTGGGGTGGATCTCGCAGTGGGTCCACGTATGTGCATGCGTGCCCGCCTTTAACCGTGCCGCAGGATCATAATCGGGGTCATTCATATTGGGGGCCAGACCACTCTGCTGCAAGCGCGAACTTTCGAGGTCTTCCGGAGTCATGGAGATCATGACCGTCTCCTCTTCCTCCGCATC
>NZ_LMUD01000051.1 GCF_009766095.1 Granulicella sp. S190 | reverse complement strand
GATGCGGAGGAAGAGGAGACGTCTATGATTTGCATGACACCCGAGGATCTGGAGCTGTACAGACTTCAAAAGGCAGGTGTTGCCATGGATGACGACCCTGGCGATGACCTGAATAAGCGACTGAGAACGAAGACGAACCCTACGACACACATGTACACGCACTGCGAGATTCATCCCAGCATGATTCTTGGCATCTGCGCCAGCATTATCCCCTTCCCCGATCACAACCAGGTGAGTATTGTGCCACAGCCTCAAATTATGTATCGGGTGAATAAAGCTCTAACCGTCTACAGTCTCCTCGTAACACCTACCAATCTGCCATGGGCAAACAAGCCATGGG
>NZ_LMUD01000052.1 GCF_009766095.1 Granulicella sp. S190 | reverse complement strand
CACACCGATCACTTTGGGAAAAAGACGGAATCATCGCTAGGGCTGGGAAAATCTACCTTCCCAACAACACCAAACTTAGAAACCACGTACTGAAAGACCACCATGATTCCCCCAATGTTGGACATCCAGGAATACACCACATGCTAGAACTGATCAAAAGAAACTACTGGTGGCCCACGATCAAAACGGACGTCAAACAATATGTCAAAGGATGCGAAGAATGCCAAAAGAACAAAGCTAACCGGAAACCCGATCACATCACACTAAACCCATTACCGATCCCAGAGGGCCAAGCCTGCGG
>NZ_LMUD01000005.1 GCF_009766095.1 Granulicella sp. S190 | reverse complement strand
ATAAAGTTTGTCTTTCGACGGTTGGAAGCAGGTCCCCCACAATCGTGGCGTACCACCACGGCGTAGACAATTATCACACCGGGGGCGGCACCACAAGGGTCTCGCTAATGCATTTGAGAGGAGCCGATCCGCGAGGACCAGCAAAGCCTCCAAGTCCAAGCCCACGCGCTTTCACAAGAAAAGCACAGGGTTGAGAATTTCACGACACTCAAACAGGCATGCTCCTCGGAATGCCAAGGAGCGCAAGGTGCGTTCAAAGATTCGATGATTCACTGAATTCTGCAATTCACATTACTTAT
>NZ_LMUD01000050.1 GCF_009766095.1 Granulicella sp. S190 | reverse complement strand
TCCTCCGCTTATTGATATGCTTAAGTTCAGCGGGTAGTCCTACCTGATTTGAGGTCAGAGTCAAAAATTGCCCGAGGGCGATTGTAAGCAGTCATCACAACCTTCACCGACGAAACTTATTACGCCGACTACGGTGCTATCCCGCTAAGTCTTTTAAGGCGAGCCGGCAGAGCGGCAACACCCAAGTCCAATCTCCTCGGAAACCCGAGGGATTGAGTCTACATGACACTCAAACAGGCATGCCCTCCGGAATACCAGAGGGCGCAAGCTGCGTTCTTCATCGATGCCTCTAT
>NZ_LMUD01000049.1 GCF_009766095.1 Granulicella sp. S190 | reverse complement strand
GGACGACAGAGACCTCCTGGCTGATGTCGTCTTTTCTGCGCAGTCGGCGAATAGTCTCGACGAGCTTTGCCGGGTCGCGGTGGACACCCATCCAGACACCGTTGACGAAGACCTTGGTGAAGGTCGCCTCCGACGAGCGCGCGTTCTCCTCCAAGCTCTCCAAATTCCACTCCTGCAAGAAGTCGATGACGGGTGCAGAGATAGAGCCGACGGAAATACAGGCCATGAGCGAGAGGTTCTTGACGAGACCGCAAGCCTGTCCTTCGGGGGTCTCGGCAGGACAAACCATACCCCACCCG
>NZ_LMUD01000048.1 GCF_009766095.1 Granulicella sp. S190 | reverse complement strand
CACACCGATCATTTTGGGAAGAAGGAACACCCACCCAATCCAAAATCCTGCGCAACTTCAAACAGCATCCAATCTCCTTGTCCCACCACACTGTTCAAAGAAACTTGATTCCTAATCATAGTCACGACATTCTCCGCGGTGGTATTATTGTCAATTTCAACAACGTTGAACCTTTGCATATCACCGATAAATATCCTCTGCTGCGTCTTGATATTGGCTACCGCCACCGCCTGCACAAGCTGCACGGGAGGCTTGGGCGACCGCTCGAATTCTGTGGATGTCTTGCCCTGAAGGCCAAGCCTGTGG
>NZ_LMUD01000047.1:191935-283337 GCF_009766095.1 Granulicella sp. S190 | reverse complement strand
CTACGCCTGCTTGGAAAACGCCTCCAGCGTTTCCCACTTTGCCACAGCTCCGGCGACGGGATAAATTCGTATTCACAAACGTGCGGGTTTTGGGGGGAGGTCAGGTTGGCATTCAATGCTCTACCGGTCTCTTTTCGCTTAATGAGGTCGTTGCCTCTGGGATAGTTGGGGACAATCATTGCGGTAAGGCCGCAAACAATAAAGCTGAAGCAAAACCTGGTGAGATAGTAATTTTCGTTGCTAAGTATCACTGGTGGAAGGCTGGGCAGACGTAAACATCGGCCCAACAACAGAGCTCAACTTCGACGAGCACGACAAACATAAATAGGCGAGCCCAAGCTCAATACAACAGCGATTTCCCATGCTTGAATTCAGTCCAGACACAGAAATGAGTCGCGTCAGCGGCTTAGCGAATGAGTTCTTCGAGAAGGTTCTTTACGACGAGGAGCCGCTGTTTCGTCGATACCAATGTCGTGGTTGGAACTCAGTATTTTTACCTCATCACAGCTACTTCATCTTCTGGCGAGAGCACAAAATCATTGGAGGTCAAAGCTACCGCGGCCCAATAGAGGGAGATTCGCATGAGCTTGTCCTCGTCGAGTGTTCAGCCCTCCTCGGGCTTCCATTCTAGGAGCGTGGAGACAGTGACAGTACCGAGCAACCCAGGGCCTGGGCATCCTTGAGTGACCAGGTCTTGGCAATGTTGACGAATGCCCCGACTGCCGAAGGACTCAGCCGCTTTGCTCGACCGGATCTGACAGGTTGGGAGAGCTATTCAACGACCGTTCTCGGGAGGCATTACTCATCTGACCCATCATGCTATCGCAGATGGGAACCGTAGAGCCAAATCCACTTGAGACCTTGGATTGGCATAGCACATATTCAAACAGATCAGCACTGACACGTGGCGTTTTCATCGAATCTGTGATGGACGCCGAAACTTTCATCGAAACCGTAAAAGCCCGTCGAAACTTTCATCAAAACTGTAAATTAACTTTCATGTTTGCGGCGTCAGTTCTCACAAAACAATTGATTCTATTACGTCACAACTTTCATTTTTGGTTCAAACGCACAAGGGGTTCCGTCCGAACGACGGAGCCCTTTTCTTAAGGGAATCCATGCTGAGCAAGTTTTGGGATTCACTAGATGACGTTAGTAAGGCTGTCAGTTGGACTCAATTGGCACTCATCCTATTTGGCGGAATAACGCTCTCCCTCACCTATGTGCAATACAAGCTAAGTATCCGCAAAGATTTTTTGAGCGGAAGCTCGCAGAAGCAAAAAGAAGAAATTCTTAACAATCGTGTTTCTGATGCCTCACGAGACGCCAAAAATAGTATTGTCGAGCTGAGTCAAGCAAAGAGGGATCTTGCAGAGACTCAAGAGCAGTTTGCGAAGGCTGCGAATGATGCTCACTCTGCAGTGCTTCAACTTTCGGCTGCGCAAGAGACGATCGACCAGCTAAGAGCTCGTTCGGGAAAAATAGAAACGCTAGGAATTCGAATACAAATCGTCTTCGGCACACCCCAAAACGTCAACAAGGTTAATTCCACTTATATCGACAGTGCTCCGATAGTGGCGCTCGCGACGCCTGATAGAAAAGTCCTTACGTTTGGGTCTCAGCAATCTCGAGGTTTAACAGTTTCAGAAACTGTCAGGGTCCACGGCGCGGAATTGCAGATACTAGATCAGAGCTCAATAGCAGGCAAGGATATAAAAAGCCTCGGGGATTACAGAGTGCTGGCGATTGGCATTAGCCCTTATTTAGATCGAATATCTCTCAGAGCTTCTACAAGCACCGTCTCACGAGTAGAAGCGTACCTTCGGATTAATGGCACTGAGATTCAAATTTTTAATGGCTCAGTTGAACGATCTATGGACAGCCTATCGAATGGCGAGCTTCAACTAGATGTCACAGAATCCATGGGAGCAATCGCTGAGAAGTACAACAAACTCATGACTAATTAGTGAAAGGGCGAGTGCATTGACCCCGATTATGAGATCTGACAAGTGAGTGCCTTGCCAGCGCGGATAGATGCTATTACGACAATTCCGCCTACATACCAATTACTCTTTGTTGATGCCTTACGACCAACATCCCGACTTGCTCACTCCCATCGAAGATACAGTTTTGTGGCGCTACATGGATTTCGCGCGATTCCTGTATTTGCTTGAAATGAAGTGTCTCTGGTTTGCGCGGGCGGATCAATTCGGTGACCCACTGGAGAGCATGCTCACCGATGCCGAAATTCAAGAATTCGAACGAGAAGTTATCCTCAACAGTGTTTCCACGCGAGGGAAGCAGCCTTGGCTATTATCCTCGGAGTTGATGCGCTCGACTGCCTATTTCAGTTGCTGGCGTGCCAAGCCGAACGAGTCTCTTGCAATGTGGGATTTGTATGGCAAAGGAAACGGAATCATCGGAATAAAGTCCACTGTTGGACAACTGAAGCGCGCTGTAAAAGTTCACCCCGAAGCCGTTTACATCACCCTCGTCGAATATATCGATTGGTCTCAGCGAGGACGCTACCACAACACGTTAGTCCGAAGTGCGAGGAAGGACCTGAGCTATGAGCACGAGGCGGAGCTGCGAGCGATTATATGGCCCAGTAAACTCGCAACTGAGCATCAACGCGCAATTCAACAGGGCCAACAGCCCCCGGAGACTCCTCTTGGTATAAGCGTTCCAATCGAGCCGGGGGCACTCATACGTG
The DNA here is from genome assembly GCF_009766095.1 of Granulicella sp. S190. Taxonomy (GTDB): domain Bacteria; phylum Acidobacteriota; class Terriglobia; order Terriglobales; family Acidobacteriaceae; genus Edaphobacter. The sequence goes on along the minus strand of NZ_LMUD01000047.1, from coordinate 280,624 downwards.
AAGTTGTGGTAGGTCCAAGGGAACAGCCTTGGGTTTACGAACTCGTCGATCGCGTAATGAAGAGATATGCGCTGAACGTGCTATTGTCTAGGTCCGATCGACTAACCAAACGCTAATCCTTCGTTGGGTGGCCCATATATGAACTGAACCAATACCTTGGGTGGCGGGTGGCCCATTCGAGCTTCAGCGCGAACCCTCGGCGGGTGGCCCATGCATCACTCGAGCCATGTCTAGGGTGCCCCATTCATGCAGTTTCATCGGCGGGTGGCCCATACATGAACTCGACTCTAAGACTTGGGTGCCCCATTCATGCAGTTTCATCGCATGAGTGGGCATTCGAGCAAAGCTCGAACCGTACTAAATCCAAGCGTCGCCCAATACCTTGGTCCAATTGATTCGCCTTCCCTCGTCAGGCTTAATTGTGGCTGGATAATCGATACGAACGAACCGGAATCAGCAAGTGAGCACGGTTCATCGGAATTGGAGTGGCCAATGGGCAGCGTACAAATCGAACAGAAGAGCTATGAGATGCCTCCGAAGGACGGGATGAGCATCGCGCATTTTCTCACTGTGAAGGACATCGAGCGATCGGCTCGCTACTACGAAAAGGTCTTCGGCGCTCGCATTCTGAGCCTGGGCGACGGCAACGCGCCCGGGTACCTTCAACTCGCGAATATCTGGATGATTGTGAACGTAGGAGGCGGCCCCACGGTGGACAAGCCGATGGTATCGCTCAGCGTTCCCGACCCGAACCACCTCAGCAGCTTTTTGAACTTCCGTGTCGCGGATATTCAAGCCTGCTATGAGCTATGGAAGAGCCGAGGAGCCGAGTTCATCACCGAGCCGCTGCCCAAATACGGCGAGATCCGCTGCTACATCCGCGATCCTGACGGCTACATCATCGAGGTCGGTCAAAGCACAGATCTTGCCTACGGTTGACACCGGTTGCCCCACACCACATTTGAACACCTCTAACGATCGGGTGCCCCATCCTCCCCGCTCTAGCGAAGGGTGGGTTGTAAGACTCCGATCGGTGGGTGCCCCATTCGTGCCGATTCATCGCTTCTGTGGCGTCTAGCATTATGTGGCGCTGCTACTTCGACGTGGCTTAGTAAAGCACTCGGCCTTCATAGCGGCGCCACATAATATGATCAAAGGGCTCGCAGGAACTTCATCAGAGAAATATCCTCTTTCCAATGCTTCAGCGGAATAGTTTCACGGATCTCGCAAGTTGCGAGAGCCTTGGCCCTCATTTCCAAATCGACTTCCGCATAAATGTTTGTGGTATTCAGTGAAACATGACCCAGCCAGGCCCGGATGGTGTTGATGTCCACGCCGGCGCGGAGAAGATGGGTCGCCGTTGTATGACGGATAGTATGAGGACTCACGCGCTTTGTCGCGAGCGAAGGTATCCGACCCACGATTCGTTGAACATATCTTCCCACTGTCGTGTGGACGCCAAATCGGGTTATGGGCCGACCACATCTATTAAGAAATACATAATCAGTCGAAGGGCGGCTTCTAATCAACGATGAAAGCTCAATTACGGTTTGCGGCCACAAAGGACAACGTCGCAGCTTGTTCCCCTTGCCCCGAATCTCCGCGAGTGAATGGTCCCGATTAGAGTGGGCAAAGAGGAGATCCGCTATCTTTATCTGCGCGGCCTCGTCAGCTCGTGCACCCGTGTTATATAAAAACAGCAAGAGCGCATGGTCTCGACATCCCTGCTGCGTCAATTGATCAGGCGCATTCAACAACGCGTCCATTTCCGACTTTTCCAAATAAGTGATGCTCGATCGGGTGGCCCGCTTAAGCGGGATGTTGCGGAGTTGGCCGTACCACTCCACGTACTCTGGGCAATATAATGCGACAAAGCGGGCCAAGGAACGGATTGCGGCCAATCGTTGATTGCGCGTAGCTGCGATGCATTTGCGACCTTCTTCCAGATACCGCAAGAAGAGCCGAACTAGGTCCGGTGAAAGATCAAACAGTGCAATCTGGTCGACCTGTTTATGTGTTTGTCGACCCACAAAGGGAAGAAGGAGTTTGAGCGTATCCCTATAGCTACACTGGGTATTTCGCGCCAAGTTACGCTCGCTTACCAAGTATTCGAGCAAAAAACGCCGGACCCATGGTCCGAGAAGACTCGTCTTAGTCATTACAGCACCTCCTGAATTGCGTAACGCTCAAACCGCTGATTTGCCTCATGCAAAAGATCTGGCGTCATCGAGAGATATACCTGTGTAGCCGCCAAAGTCGTATGCCCCATGTAGACACATAGTTGAGGCAAAAGCGTCTGTACGTCCTTGCCTTCTCGATACCATTTGACTAACCGGTGGACCGCCGATGTATGGCGCAGGTCATGAAGGCGTGGCTGGTTACGTGGACCACCTTCGCGGCGCAGCGCCGCATGGTTTCGAATTTGAATGTAAGCCCTCTCAAACATATGAATCGGGATTTGCTTCGAGCTTCGTCCAACAAAGAAGAAATCATTCGGTCCCCGTCGCCGTAAACTGCGAGGATTGACATAGTCGGTAAGGAGTCGAACAGTCTTCGAGCCGAGGGGGACTAGCCGACTCTTGAAGAATTTCGAATCTCTGATCGTCAGGACGGCTCCGGCAAGGTCAGCGTCACATATCTTTAATGACAGTGCCTCTGATGTTCGCAAAGCTGTGCCATACATCAGAAGAATAAGAGTCCGTAATGTAGATGTACCGAGCTCACTGCGAGGACGGGGACACGATTCTATCGACTCCAGAATTCGCCGGAGTTCATCGACGGAATAGATGTGAGGCCGGAATGTCGCCGACAGCTTTGGAACCGTGAGCGGCAAAGGAGAATTGCCGACAAACCCACGACTGATCGCATACCTATAAAAACCAAGTAGCGCATTATGTCTCACTTGCCAAGTGGTGGTGAGCGGACCGTTGCCGTTGAGAAAGGTATTTACCTTCTCAGGTGAGACCGCCGCGATATCAATATCTGATCCCATCGCCAGACAAAAGGCTTTGACGTAGCGCCCATTGGTTACAAAACGCTCGCCAAGAGCCTTTCGGAAAGCAGCATACTGTTGGCAAACCAAGTTGAGTTTCATAGCAGCTCTCCTAGGTCGAAGGTAGCCACCTCACGGAGCCGTAAGAGATCCACTTTGGCATAGATCCGGGTCACTTCCGGATCGCGATGCCCGAGGTGATCACTTACTTCCTTCAAAGTCAACCCTTGATTGATCAAACGTGTAGCGCAAGCATGCCGAAGGGAATGTGGTCCGAAATGGCGAAGCAAGGGAGTTCGCTCTCGCAATCGCCGACTAACTGCAAACCAAATCGCGCCGCGCGAGAGTGGGCCGATTGGGGCATGCCTCGTCAGAAAAATCTCCCGAAGGGAGGAGTTTGGTCTTGCTTCTTTGATGTAACGGATGATTGCAGCGCCAACCACGGGGGGTAGAGGAAACTCATCTCTTCGAGCTCCCTTCGAACGGGTAAAGACTATTCTGTCGCGATCCCAGTCAATATCGGAGAACTGCAAGCGAGCGACTTCTCTAGAGCGAACGCCAAAGATAGCAAACAACATCAAGAGCGCGTGATCACGAATCTCGGTAGGATGTTCGCCGGCGGTGACATCCAGAATTTCTTGCACGATGTTCCAAGATGGCCCAGAGGGGAGCGTTTCGTGCTGGAAAACGCGAGGCGCCATAATCGACCCAGCGATACCGACAGGACACCACCCTCGTATTTCGGCGTATCGAAAGAATGACCGGAGCGATGAAGCATAGCTCCGAATGCTAATGCGAGCATAGTGATGTTTTATCGCCTTCTGCGCGAGAAGCGAGTCCACATCGGAGACAGTGATCGTGTTAAGAGGTCGTTCTCCCTCAAGCATCTGCTCAAGGAATGGTCTAACGGAGTTGCAACGGTACTGAACAGTGGTTGGAGAGAGTCCTCGATCATTTTTCATGAAGCTGCTGAACTCGGCTAACATACTGTCACAAACGCTTAGCTGTTTGGGTATAGTTCGGAGGCGATCAAGAAGCCGCAGCCAATCAAGCGCTTGGGTTATGAACTCCGCTCTCGACAACCTCGCATACGAACTCTTTGACGATGGTCGGTTATGAGTTAACCATCGATTTGCCGCTTTCTCGATTTCTGGAAGAGCGATTCTTCCGTAGGGTCGTTCAGCCAGTCTCAGGTACTTCGTGATTGAGAGTAGAAGTCGAGCTTTCACGCGTAGGGTGCGCCGAGTCATCCCCTGCGCCGCACAATGAGCTAGATATTGCCTACGTTCGTCTACGAGCGGTGCCGAAAGCTGACGAGCTAAAGCATCAGATCGAAAAAACAATTGTTCAAGCATTTGAGTCGGACTCCTTTGGAGGGATGGAAAAACGATCCGACTATACGCCCTTGCCTCGGAGATCGTCCGAATGACATGAAGAGCCGGCCGGTCTCAAACTGGCCAAGGCGGGTGTGTGGACACGTGCGTAATTCAGCCATTGCGAGTTTCGCGCTCGAAGGCTAATTTTTGAGTTGTTGAACGCATTCTCTAAGTAGCAGTAACGGCGTTGGCGAATTTGTTCACCAGGTTTTCAGGTCGGCTCGTCATGGGATGGCGGCATACGTTTTAGACTCGGGGCCGACGTAAATTGGATCTAACGCAACCGTCAACATAGGTGGAAGGTGGAGTTCGGCGGACAGCTCAACAGGACACGATATATCGCTGTGTTGCCGGCAAGACATATCGGACGAGCATGCGTAGAGTATGGACCGATACCGTTGGCTGACTTCCTACCGTCATAGCAGTGAGATATTTGAAGTTTCTTGCCCAGGTTCGAGCGGTGAATGAGGGAATCGCTCTGAGCCCGAATCCTACGGACGGTGGGCACCCATTTGCCACAGGAGCGCACGTTCGAACATAAGAGAGCGCTCCACTTTCCGCCGGGCTTTTGGCAACTTCAGACTTGTTGAGGTTGCCTGTTGCGAGATTTGAACCCGTACGACCCAAGAGAGTCGGCGACCTAGAGGCCGCTGTGTCTGCTGTCTCACCATACAAGCAATTCACTATAATCCTGCGGGAAGAGCCCCGGAAGTCAGCTTATTCATTCGAAGGGACGCCGGGATAGGCCCCGCATGCTCGCGTTTGTTCGTTAGAGCAGCCCTAACTGCGTGATCTCCGAACGCCTCGGCAGCATTTGCCAGCGAGAGTAGGGGCCTTTGAGGAAGCAGTGCATTAGCTTAGACGCTTAACTGGCTTGCGGATCAGGTACATCTCAAAGCACTGCCATCAAATTGAGAATTGCTTCTTGCTTTGATATCGTAGGTGAACGGCAATTTCCATGTCGGCGAGACATTAGTTTTGAACTAAAGGATTCGATGGTCCTCGTTATATCCAACAGAGAAGACGAACATGCTGATGCCATCTGCGAGGAATTGGAACGCCGAAAACATGGCTTTTTTCGCATTAATACTGAAGAGTATCCGAACAACCTTTCAGCTTCCGTGAGTCTTAGCGCAGCCGCTCTTAATATGACACTTCTGATTGCAGGAGTTTCTTACGACTTAAGCAATGTGAGATCAGTGGTTTATAGGCGTCCGCTGCCGCCAGAGCGATCTGACGATATAAGCGAAGAAGATCATAAATTCGTTATCAAAGAGTCTGAGGAGTTCTTGGGAGCGATATGGCGATTGCTACGAGAAAGGAAATGGGTGAATCCAATAGCTGCCAACAGAACTGCAGGTTACAAACCCTTCAACCTGAGAGAGGCCGCGAATCATGGATTCCTTATACCCGCAACCGTCATGTCTAATGACCAGTCAGATATTCTGGATTTCGCTTCGCGCTGCCCTGGGAAAATAATATATAAACCGTTCACCTTCTTTGCTCAAGAGTCTATCAACGGTTTCTCCAAGGCAATCTATACCAATCTAACCACATTAGACCGACTCAGTAGGGCTGGCGTAGCGTTGACAGCAGCGCCCGGTATTTACCAGGAATATATAGATAAAAAAATCGAGCTGAGAATCACAGTGATCGGCAACGAGGTCTTTGCATGCAGTATCGATTCTCAGAAGAGCATGAAGTCCAAAATAGATTGGAGACACTACGATTTCAGCGAAGAACTGTATAAGCCCTTCTGCTTACCGACCAGAATAGAGACACTGGCGCGATCTTATGTGCACGGACTTGGTCTAGTCTTTGGATGCATCGACATGATTGTGACGCCGGATGACAGATACGTTTTTCTCGAGATAAATCCGAATGGACAATGGCTATGGATCGAGGCTTGCACGAAACTTCCACTTATGGACGCGTATATAAACTTGCTGATCGGAGAGTGAAGCTATCGACCCGTCGCGATTTCCTCTAGATGCTGTGTGTTTCCCAGAGACGTCTAAAATGCCCACTCATGGAGCATAGCGCGCGAAAGGATCCTTCTTCTACAATTTGCCCATTGCGCATAACGATCACCCTATCTAGCTTCTCTGTTATGGCTAGTTTATGGGTGATCATAATCGTCGTTTTTCCCTTGCGGCTCCTCAGGATATTATTTAGCACCATTTCCTCTGTCTCAACGTCTAAATTTCCTGTCGCCTCATCTAAAATCAGCAGCGCCGGGTCTCGGAGAAGGGCCCTTGCGATAGCTATTCGCTGACGCTGGCCACTTGATAGCGCGACTCCTCCATGTCCAACCTGATAGTCTAAGCCGCGCGAGTTATGCTCAATGAACGCTTCAATACATGCTAAGCGCAACACCTCATCGATAGAATCTTTGCTGGCTGACGGATCGCCCATTAAGATGTTATCCAAGATAGATCCTGGAATTATTCCCGCGTCCTGAAATACAAATGCTATTTGCTTCCGCAGCGATGGTCTATCCCATTCCGAAATTTCGAAGCCACCGAAAGCAATTTTTCCTAGGACAGGATCGTGAAGACCAGCCATCAGTGATGCCAAAGTACTCTTTCCAGAACCCGTTTCCCCGACTATAGCCACCGATTCACCCTCACGAATAGTCAGAGATATATCACGAAGAACAGGATCGCTCGATCGCCAGCTGAAAGAAACCTTTTCTAGCAGAATCAACCCTCCCTGGAAGTAGTCATCACTCCGTGATATCGCCCCCGTTGACTCCGGGGTCAAAAGGTTGACCGTGTGAAGCCGCTCAATTCCTATCAACGCCTCATTCAAAGAGCCTAGCGATGGTGCCAATCGTTCTGCTGAAGATACCATCATCGCAATAAGTGTGTAAAACAACATAAGTTTGCCAACGGAGAGCTGACTCGCGAGGACAAGAGAGTGACCTCGCACCAAAACTGTCACGAGGATAATGGCGGATGTAAAACCAATCACTCCGTTCATTCTCGCAAAGGTAAGATAACGCTCTCTTTTTATTTCCAGCAGATCAATCAGGGATCTTCTAACTGATCCCAACGCTTTTGACTCTGCTCCGTACATTTTTAAAACCTTCGCATTCATAGACATCTCCAGAAAAAAGGACGCATGTCTTGATGCCGCCTCTCTCATCTTTCGGTCTAGCGTCGACAGCGGACCGGACCCTACTAAGCCGACGCTAATGATTAGTGGTAGAACGAGCCAGATTAGAATCGATAAAGAGAGGTTCTGAGCAGACAAAGCTAGAGTCCCAGCGGCAAGGAGAATTAGATCCAACGCAGCCGAGAAAATTACACCCAACGAAGTCGCCCTCACTACAGCCGCATCGTTTACGCAAGAATAAATGTCGCCAACTGCACGAATCTCAAAAAACTTGGTCGGCAAAGAAAGAAGTTGACTTGCAAACGTGTCACTTAGATCGAACTCTAAAAGATAACCCACTCGGTTTATTATTTCTTCTCGGGCTACGGTAAGGCAAGATCGAATGAGTATTAGTAAGCAAATTAGAAGGGTTACCCGCAAAAAACTAATTTCTGCCTTTCCTTGCAACGAAGAATCAACTACAAACTGCGTAAATCTGGCTACTCCGAAAGCTATCCCTGTAACTATCAAGGCGACCAAGATAGCCATTGCCAGCAATGCGCGGTGTTTTAGCAGGACCCTCACCAGCCGGCGAAGGTTCTCACTTCGCCCCTCACCTTCCAATTGCCGCACAGGCCTAAGGAGCAATGCGCGGCCACTCCAGCGCGACATGAACTGATCTCGCTTCAACTTGTCTAATCCGACTGCGGGATCGGCGATGGTGACATGTTTCTCTGAAACGAGGTGCACCACCACGATATGTCCGCGGCTTCCGTCCTTGAAGTGAACAATGGCAGGCAGTGGGATCTTGTCTAAGCAGTCTTCTTTCACAAGACCGAAAGCCGTCTCAAAGCCCAGATCTTCGGCTACTCTTTGTAAATCACGAAACTCTGTCCCCTGTAGGTCCGTACCTAGCCGTTCTGCGAGAGCATAAACATTCAGGGTAGCTCCATAATGAAGAGCAATGGTAGCCAAACTCGCCGGGCCGCAGTCGGTTGAGTATGGTGCTAATACGTGGGCGAATTTCTTGAACACTAGAAGTTATTGACCTTCCAATTTAGATTCGAGACGTGATCAAATCCAAATAAGTTTCTAACAACGGCATATGTGTGAAATTGTCGACCCACAACCATTGGCCATTAGGGTTGATCTCTAGGAACACGTATTGCCCGGCCGGCGTTAGAATCATGTCAATGCAGCCGAAGATAAGACCTAGTGCCTTTACATATGAGATCGCCAAATGCTCAATATCGGAGGGGAGCGTAAAAGCCGCATACAAGTCCCGGCGAAACTCGTAACGCCGCCAGTCAACCTTACCTCGGCTGCTTTTTTGGGAATCGATACTGCATGCGAAAACTCGGCCACCGATAACAGTCAAACGGATTTCTAGCTCTTTCTCTATGTACTCTTGAAATATGCCGGGAACCGATTCGAGCGAACGAATAGAGCCATTAATATCTTCGCTTGAAATAAGATTGGTGTAGACCGTCTTTCTAGAGTCATTAGCGCCTGTCACAGTATAGAAATCAAATGGTTTGTAGATTAATCTTCCGTTGCATTCCGACGCAAACTTCAATATATGGCTTGCATTGTTAGAATATAAAGTTTTTGGAGTAATAAAGCCGTGTGCAGCCGCACGTTGCAGGTTGTACGGTTTGAAATCGGAGTCTCTATTGGCAGATAGCGGGTTAACCCACCGCTTTCCTTGCAAGAGGCGCAAGATTCCCCAGAGAAAGTGTTCGGCTTCAACTCTAACTATCTCTCCAGACCCTTCATCATTTAGACGCTGCGCATTAGGAAATTCGGGACGTCTAAATACAACTGTCTCGACCGTTGAAAGATTATAGCTTTCTCCGCTCTGAAGCCACAGCATGTCGGTTGAATCCTGGCCGTACCTCATCGATGCTCTAGCGACAGCTGGAAAGTCCTCCGTGTTAATTCTTAAGTAGTCGGCGCGCCACTTTTTCAGTCCATCGCAAATAACATCTGCGTGTACGTCCCTTCGGTTCGTAAGAATCAAGATCATAGTCAATAATGCGAATAGAAGTTTGAGTAACAAGGCATTGCCATTCGGTACTTCAACATCCCATTTCGCAAGACTTTTCTCTGTCAGTGAGCTGAAGTGCCGATCTACTGCGCGTGCACGTTTTCCAATGAACCGGGGGCTGGGTCGAATTAGCGTAGCAATGCGATCCTGATATTCGATAGTGCCCGCTCTGCGGATACCGAGGTACAAAATTCGAGACGATAGGCATGAATGACACCATGTCATCAGTCATTCATGCCTGGAACGCTAATCAGTCGTGGCCTCCCTTGTCGGGTTGATCTGGATTACCTCCTCCGGGCTTAACGGTAGTTTGAACCGTGGTAGCGGTTGCGCCCCAAGTTCCCTTTTCAGGCGCAGGCATTTCTTCCAGGAACTCGAGACCGAATGGCCTGGTTTTGCTAGTTGTAGACATCGTTGTTGCTCCTTTTGATGTGTGTGAGTTCCCCAACTTCGAGGATGGCCCCGACTATACCATTAAGTAACGTGTTCTCAAGTTAAAATGATTACACTGGTAAGTAACTTACTGCTAGGGAAAGGGCGAGGCTAAAAAGTCTTTTATTATGAATCAGTTAACGGAGAAATCTTTGATTTGGGTATATTTGTTGATTCAAGCCATGTCGTCGCTATTGATCGTCGAAAATGCAGCGGCGCAGAATCAAGCTCAGGTGAACGTTGCTGTGCCTAGTGAGTCATATTCACGGATCATTACTAGGCTGAATGATGTTCGGGGAGATTTGTCGAATTGGTCTCCTGCGGAACTCGCTGCGCTGAATATAGCAGTACATCAGGCTGGTGAAGAATGTTCATCATCATCCAAAGATATTTCAGGAGAAGAATTGTTGTTTGTCGCCAAGCTTTGCCTGCTAGCGCAAAATTGGCCGAGGGTCCAGGAAGTTACACAGCAATATCTAAATGCCAAATCTGAAGCACACGTAGCCGAAGCGTATCAATACCTTGAACAGGCCTTGATTAATCTCGGTGATTTTAGCAGTGCGGAAAATTACGTTGGAGAGATGACAAGGAGGCTTTCGACCTCACCGGAAGTCCTCAGCGTTCTGCAGTATGTAGTTACGAATACAGAAGCGACGCGTCCGGCAATGGCTCTTCGCATAGCACTGCTCGAGAAGCCTCGGCTTCAGTCGGCCCTAGAAGATAGCTGCAGGAAGAGAGACGACGTAGATGTGTCCAAATTCGTGATAGAAGGCTACCATCTAGCCGAATTGCAATATGCAAATCATTTGGAAGCAGACTCTAGGCAAACGGCACATTCATTTCAGACCGATTCCTGTGTGGCGTCTAAGAACGTGATGTCAAAGCCAAGCGTTGCAGCTGCCATCGCACGTTATAGATTGTTAGGTTCATTTCTGCCTACAACTGTCCAAAATGTGTTGTCCAAACTGCCTTACAAGAGCAGTGAAGAATCTCCGACCGTCATCATATTTGTGTATAAGTCATGTGACCGCTGTGTTGAGATCAATCGTTCGTTAGTTAACCTTAAAGCGGGTCAACATCAAGAACTTAACGTCACTTGTTTAGTAGTCGCAAATGCAGCTCAAACTGCGCACCCGACATGCCCTAATGTAGACGAGTCGATCATCCAGACCGTGGGGCTGAACTCTGATCTTACAACTGTTATTGTGAGCGCCGGGGGAATCGTTCAATCAGTAACCACCGGCGGCCTTGACGATCTCCGACCTGGGGGACGAATTGACAACTCCCTTACTGTATTACGTGTTTACCACGGCCGTGGTTGACCTTCTCAACTATTCGGGATTGACCACAAGCCAGACTAGCGGAACACAAGACAGCCTCTGCTTCGATTATCAAGAACCTCGCAATCTCAGGCCGAAGCAAACGAGATGAACTGGTTTTAGCTGCATACGCGAGGAGAGCCAGCTGGAGGATTGGAATGCAACAATTTGTAAGAGAAATCCGGTACTCTCTTCGAAGCCTACTTCGAGCTCCACAATTTGCACTTTCCACCATCCTAGTTCTAGGGATCGGCTTGGCCGCTGTAAGTTGCATGTCAGCAATATTAGCGGGCACACTATACAGACAGCTTCCTTATGATGCTCCGGAGAATATTCTTCTTCTGAAAACCAAAAATGCTAAGGATGTTCTCACGTCAATGTCGGCTTCAGATGTAGCCGAATGGAAACTACGGTCGCGAACTGTTCGAGAATTTGGCTATTTTCAACATTCGGGAGCATTTATGGCGACGCCAAGTGGCGAGCTCCAGATCTCCCTAGTTCGAATTAGCCCTGGTCTTTTTGGACTGTTAGCGCGATCACCGTCTTTTGGTAGGGGATTTCTTGCGAACGAGTATTTGGTTGACCGTAATGATGTCGCTGTCATCAGTGATACAGCTAAATCAACCCTTTTTGGAAGCTCCCGCGATGTCCTTGGAAAAGAAATACTCATCGACGGAACAAAAAGATTGATCGTAGGCGTAATGCCGTCGAATTTCAGATTCCCGGCAGCGGACTCTAAAGTGCAGGTGTGGATTCCTCTCGTACTTAAGCAAACTGACTTAGAAAGGCCCGCCGAGTCAACGTACACCACTGTCGCTCGCAAGGAGCCCTGGGCGAAAGAGTCTCAAGTTCAAGACGAATTGTCCCATATACAAGCACAATTAGCGCCATTATATGCGGAGACAATGGCTGCTTATCTTGCGCCGTCTAAAGTTGTCGCAACGAAGTACAGAGACGAATTGGTAGCCTCTCAAAAAATAGGAATTCTTGCCCTGACGTCTATTACACTTTTGGTTTGGTTAGTTGCTTGTTCAAGTGCGGTCAGTTTGATTGTAGCGAGAGGAGCAGCTCAACTCCCCGAAATGATACTTCGTATTGCTCTCGGAGCCAATCGCACAGTCTTGCTAGGAAGGATGCTGATAGACAGCATAATAATTAGCACGTCCGCGTCGATAGTAGGAATATTCTTAGCTTGGATTTTACTGTATCTAATTAAGGGGTGGCTTTTAGAGAATCTCATCGGCGTGACGCCTTACACGTTTGATTATCGTGTTTTTGGTACGTTGGTCCTATTTTGTATTTGTAGCACGATTGTATTTAGTGTTGTGCCCGCAATACTAACGAGCAACAAAACGTTGCCGGATTTGCTTAGTAGCCTGGGAGGAAGATCAATAGGAAGCAAGCGCTTTCGGAGAATTCAGTCCGCCCTGGTCGTCATGGAGATAGGATTTTCCATAGTAGCTTTAGTGACAGCAGGAACTATCCGTCACACGATTCATTCTCTTCACTCCATTCCGCTTGGTTTTGATCCAGAAAATGTCTTGATAGTGCGCCCCAGATTCCCGATTTACAAATATAGGGATCTTGATCCACGGATATCACTTTATGAGCCGCTTCTCACGAATATTAGGTCGCTTCGCGGGGTATCCGAAGCCGCAATAGCAACGTCCGTGCCACTGTCAACTAATTTCACAGTATCTATGAAGCTGGGAATAGGTGCTGGTAATCACTCAGACAAAACAACTCGCGTATTCGAGACAAGGTTGCTCGCTGCAAGTCCTGGACTAAAGGACGTATTCAGATTATCGACGGCAAGCGGTCGTTTCTTTACAACACAAGACCGGCCGGATACACAGCCGGTAGCCGTTGTGAACAACGCGTTCAAGAAGCTATATGAAGAAGGCGGTGACTCGGTGGAACGCTTTTCTATCAACATCGGGCAACGGAGAGATGTACGCATAATCGGGGTGTTGAACGATTTCCAGGATGAGAGTTTGAGTTCACCTCCAGGACCAGAGATTATCCTAAACGAAGTCCAACTTCGACCTTCGGACGACTATTACGATGCCATCACAAAGTTTCACGTTGAAATGGCCGTCCGTTTGACTGCAAATGGTCCCGCCTCTAAGCGAGAGATTGGTGATGCTGTCCGACGGACGAGTCTCGATCTCCAGGAGAGTGATGTCTCGTCAATGAAAGAAGTCATCGACGAAGGACTCAGCGATCAGATAAGACTCTTTCGATTAGTCAGCTTGACAAGTTTGATGTTTCTCGTTATTTCCGGGGCAGGTCTATATAGCCTGTTGAACTACGTGATAACACTCCGAAGTGGTGAAATGGCACTTCGAATTGCGTTTGGAGCGAGGATGCATCATATCTATCTTTTGGCCCTTCGGATCGCTTTCAGAACGATCGCGCTTGGATCTCTATTCGGCGTTACAGCGAGTATTTTCGTAGTGAAATTTATAGGCGTGTTCGTGATTGGGGCACCTTCCAGTAATCTTTGGATCGTGGCCAACGGCGCACTTATGGTTCTGGTATTCGGTTTGGCGTCGGTTTCCCTGGTTGTTTGGAAGACGAATTTTGCTAAACCGGCCGAGCTCTTAAAAAGCACTTAGCCCAAACAGCTCGTAAACCACGCCGGAATACCAACGCCACATAATGCTAGACGCTACATAAGAGCTCTTATGTAATTAACAACATAACATCGCATAAGTAGGTAACGCCCACGGCGGGTGGCCCATACATGAACTCAGGCCTTAAACCCTGGGTGCCCCATTCATGCAGTCTCATCGCATGAGTGGGCATTCGAGCAAAGCTCGAACCCGTCCTACCCAAATAAATTCACTTGACGCCCCCCAAAAGCGAGCGCACCCTTACTCACACCAATCCGAGAAGGGAATCCCATCATGCGCAAAGCTCTCTTCGCACTCCCGCTCCTCGCCTCCTCCCTCATCCTCCCGCGCACCGCCCACGCCGACACACTAACATTCATCGTCTCGGTCGTCGCTTCAGGTTACGTCGGGAACGACACCTTCACCGACCAGCGCGTAACCTTAACTGCATCCGTTCCCGAGCAGGATCTGCTTGAAACATTCTCGGAGTCCGGTGACAATCCGGCCAGCTTCGCCACTTGTGCGATCCCAACATCCACAGCAACCGTTCAGGGCATCGGCAACATCGGTGGCGCTCAACTTACCTGCGTCGTTCACAACTACGAAGACTCCAGTACCTACTTGATCTCTGATGGAGACGGTGGTCTTGGTATTAGCGTACCTCTTGCCTTCGACAGCTTTGACCATTCGGTCGGTCCCGTTCCCGGAAATGCATACTCCGGTATCGATTCCTGCGATCCCGAAGACCCTTATCCGTGCCCACCAGAGTTTGCTGGCATGACCTTAACCTCCTACGAGGCAAATACAGGATACTCAGAACTCCTCGTCACTTCAGACACTCCAGAGCCATCAACCTTCGTGTTACTTGGCACAGGTCTTTTGGGGATCGGTTCTCTGGTGCGTCGAGTTAGATCGACTTGAGCGTAAGCCGGGTGCCGGGTGCCCCACCCTACATGAGACGTCCCGATAACGATCGGGTGCCCCATCCTTCGCGCTTCCGCGAAGGGTGGGATCCAGAACTCTTAGAGTTGGACCTTCGAGCCAAGCATTTCCCAAAACGGGAACCCCAAAAAATAAACTCAGAAACCATGGCGCATTTTCGAAGCCAAAAAACTGACTGCCAAAACACCACGTTTCACCACCCAGGCACCACGTCTACACCACCAAAAAACCACGATCAAAACACCCATTTTTCCCAAAAACCCCTGCAAAACACCACAAACCCCACCTAGAAAAAATATTCAACTTCCCACACCAAATTCTACGGTTCGCCCGGACGATGAAAAATGCAGTACCCTGAAAGGGAAACAAAGCGCAGGAGACCATGCCACAATCACCGCGTGAATTGCTGGAAAAAGAGTTGGAGTCCGTCCTGCGAGATATCGACGCGATCGAGTACCAGATCGCAAGCGATCCTCCCGACACCTCTGGCGAACTCCTCCGCCTGCGGGAGATCCAGCGCACCTATCGCGGTATTGCCGCAAGTCTCAAGCAGGCCATCGCGTTAGAAGACGTGAAGTGTATTTAGCCCCGACTACTGATTGCTCTCGCGCGCGGCTGCGTACTTCGCAACATTACCGAGAAAGTTGAGCATTACATTTGGGTCGATACTTGGTCCCCCTTGTTGAGGCTGTTGTGGAGGCTGAAACTCTGCGATCCCAGCAGCACTTCCACGGATAGCATCCAGTTGCGTACCCCACGTGAATCGAAAGTTTCCGTGCATGTAGGGACCAACCGCATCGTCTCCGGCATACGCACCGTTTCCACTATCACCACTCAACGTGGTGTTTCCATTTTGTGCAATGGGCGCTTTGTAAAAAGACACAAATCCACTAGCGTCTCGCCGATTCATGATGAGTCTCTCAGGTGTGAATTCATACACTGTCCACACCGACGAAGTACTACAGCAATTATTCGGCATCTGAACTACGTATTTCCCGTCATGCAAGAGCAAAGTCAGGCAGTGTTCCTGGTCACAAAAGTGCATGACTTGCGGAAAGCTTTGAAGGGCGTAGGCCGTTGAGGCAAACCAGACACCGGACGGGGCGTTTTGATGGCCGGGAAGGCCGTATTCACCGCTTATTCGACCGTTACGCATCGTACCCCAATAGTCGCGCACCAGACCTGACTTTCTGCCGGTCACGTCTGAGCGATGGATGACCACCGACGCAGTCTTATCCGGATTAATGTGAACTTGCTCAAAAGTTAGAATGCCGGTTTCGCTTGCAGCCCATGTTCCCTGCCCTACGTTGCCATTGAATGTCCAGGAAGCGCATTTGTTTGCTCCGTCCTCGCACTCTCGGAATGAGATAAGGTTCGTTTGCCTGGAGTTCGATTGGTTGGACTGTGCAATCACTGCATAACTTCCGGCCAATGCCGTGCTTAGGATGTATGTCAGGAATCGAGTTTGCAGAGTCAAGTGGGATACCATCCTTTGTGGGGAAGTAGAAACATGGCCCGAAAAGTCTTCTGCGTTACGAAATTGTAAATAGTTTCGTTCAAACGAGGATTAATATCCAACGGCCAACTTCACGGTCTCCAAGTGGGCGGGTGGCCCATACATGAACGCAAGCCATACCTTGCCTCATTCATGCAGTTTCATCGCATGAGTAGCACTCGCGCTTCAGCGCGAACCTTCGCAAAACCTCCAGGACATAACTCCGTCCAATCTCAGTTAGGATGGTTCACACGAATCCCAACGTATACCCTTGTCGCCGCAGGCAAGGCGTACTCCGCCGATGTAAGGCTGCGAGGGGCTACGTCTACTTTTCATAGAGCCGGGTCGGGCAATGAGCCGCTAAACCCACGGCTCGCCATTGCCGAATGACCAATCCGAACGGTCAACGAAGACCATGTTGATCATGATGTCATCAGGACGCACGGAGAGCTTGCTCTTCAGTTCGTCAGCTATATATCGAAAGAATGCGAGCTTTGAATCTTTATTATTTCCGACAGTGCTGGTCACTTGTATCAAGATGAAGTCAGGCGATCGATCCCAGCCGAGGAATTTGGGGTCGTAGATTAAATTATCGGGTGAATGCTCGCCGATGACGATAAAGCGGTCGCCGTCCGGCGCCTTCAGGACATCGACGATCCCCTGGTACACGATATCGGCCACAGTGGCGCGATACTCGGCAGTCTTTCCCTTAAGCAGATCGATACGAGCAAACGGCATAATAGTCTCCTCTGGGTGCAGAATTGGTTGAAGATGTTCAGACTTCCGTTCCAAGGCGAAGCAGATGAAAAGACTTCGTGCCTGACTGTCAGTTCCATTCTATGGTAATGGCAAACGGCCGGGTACCCCATTCAGGGTCATCGCATGAGTGGACCTTTCGACCGAAGCTCGAATCCCTCAGAACTCCACCCTCGCGGACACACTTCAGCAGGCTGAGCGTCGAGCCTCTTAACGCAGAACCGAGCGCGCAGGCGGTCGACTCGGTCCCCCCTTCGATTCAAGAAGCTATAAGCCTCCAGGTTTAGCTAGGACTCGATCTGTTCGAAGACGGGTAAGGTTGCCGTGCATCCCTCTCAAAGCGGGAGACTCGGGGATTCGATGTCAGGATACCTGTATCCGTGATTGCGCGATCGTATGGGCGCAACTTTTTAGACCTTCTTCCGGTGTCATGAGATGCGCGCGCTTGAGAGTGAACATAGTTGTATCTCTGACCGCCTCGGGGCTCGCAAGGCGTCATCGTCTTCACCCAACACGCTGAAGAGTAGTTACGCTCAATTGAGTCGGAGACGATCGGAGGAAAGACCTCAATCTACGTCCCTCAGTTGACAACCCTTGTTTTGCATCTCTATATTTTTCACAACATCATGATATCGATATCACGAATTCCTTGAACACTAGATTAGAGAAACGAGAGATGCATGATCACTGATCAATAGAGTCCCTCGACTCCAATTACCGATTGCTCAAGTCGTAGCTCACATATCGTCTCAAGACGGCTGGAACAGATTTTGACGAGCTCTCTCCTCGACCTAAAGAGCGCGAGAACCTGATAGTCAGTTATTTGCGATGGTATACCTTCCGATCCCAAATACCGGATTACGCGGCATTGCTACTGTTCTTTTCGGCTCAGCTGAACGCGTCCGGTGGATCATGTGTAGTCTTCAACTCACTTTGAAATGAAATCACAACTAGAGACCAGCAATTCTGCATGGAATCTCGAGATATTGGGGCCCGAAATGATAACGATATCAGTCAAGAAATTTACCAAACTTTACAGTTTCATCACTATTCTGCTTCTTCTAGTACCTAGACTTGCCACGGCACAAAACATCACCGCAGACGTTCTCGGTACAGTCATGGACAATACGGGTGCCATCGTCCCGAATGCGGAAGTCACGATCGAAAATTTGGGGACACACGAAGCCCGAAAAACCGTCACTAACTCTACGGGCGAATATACCTTCACTCTACTGCCAATTGGCACGTACACGCTGCGAGTTTCCGCACCGGGCTTTTCCATCTTTAGCGAGTCGACGATACCGGTCTCGGCAGGAGACCGCAGACGCATCGATGCAAAATTGCAGCTGGGCTCTTTGAATGAGCGCATCGTCGTAACGGACGCGCCACCCGCGCTTCAGACCGATGATTCAACAGTTGGCACCACTATCGGCGAGCAAGCCGTTCAGAATCTGCCGACAAACGGTCGCAACTTTATCAATCTCGCACAACTCGTACCGGGTGCTAATTCGGGTACAGCTAACTCCATCGCCAGCGGTTCGCGCCCTGACGATCGGCGCGAAACCTCCGCAATCTCCGTGAACGGCCAGAACACGTTGGTCAACACCGAGCAGATCGACGGCCTCGACAACAACGAGCGTATTATCGGAACCATTGGCATCCGGCCATCGATTGACGCGATTCAAGAGTTCCGCGTCGAGACGAATCTGTACACCGCCGAGGTGGGCCGCACGGCCGCCGCAGTCATCAACATTCTGACAAAGTCGGGCACAAATAGCTTCCATGGCTCGGTGTACGAATTCCTGCGCAACGACAAGCTTGATGCGCGCGACTACTTTGCCACCGCAGGTTCTAAGCCGGAGTTTCGTCAGAACCAGTTTGGTGGTTCCATCGGCGGCCCGATCATCCGCGACAAGAGCTTCTTTTTCGCTGACTTTGAAGGGCTGCGCCGTGTGCAGGGCTCGACCAGTACTGTGACCGTTCCCACACTTTTTGAAGAACAAAACCCGGGAAACTTTTCCGATGCGGGTGGCCCGGTCTTGACGCCAGGTCAACTCAATCCTATTGCGCTCAACTATTACAAACTGTACCCGACGCCGAATAAAGCAGGCTTCTCAAACAACTTTGTAAGCTCTCCGAACAACACGCAGAACGCAGAACTCGCCGATGTGCGCTTCGACGAACACTTCAATCAGAACAATCTCTTTTTCGTTCGCTACTCCATCAATCGAACCAACACGAACACCCCGGGACCTTTTCCTGCCGTCGATGGCATCCAACCAGGCGGCAATGTGTACGGCGAAGACGGAACCTCGAACCAGCAGGAACAGAACATTGCCCTCAACTATGTCCACGTCTTTACCCCGTCCGTTCTACTCGAGTTGAAGGCCGGTTACACCCGTATTAACAATGCGTCGTTGCCGCTGAACTTTGGCAACTCCGTCTCGTCGCAGTTTGGATTGGCCGGAGCAAACTACGCTGATCCGACGTCTCATTTCCTGACGCCATTTGTGCCGAGCGGATATGGATCGGTGGGCGACGGCGAGTATCTGCCGCTGCAGGATCTTGATAACACCTTCCAATACAACGGTTCGCTCTCGGTCAACAAAGGCAACCACAGCATTAAAATGGGCGCTACATTGATCCGCCGCCAGGCGACCAACATTCAGAGCGCATTTGCTGCAGGTGCTTTCACCTTCAACGATAACTTTGCAGCGAACCAGGTGAGCGCGGGTTTATTGGGTGCATGCAACAATCAGCAGGCGGATACCTGCACTCTCATCTCCCTGCTTGAAGGGACAGCCTTTTCGGCTCAACGTAGCAACCAGCTCTTTCCCATCTCTTATCGCACGTGGGAGCCGAGCGTTTACTTCCAGGACAACTGGCATGCTCTGCCATGGCTGACACTCAACCTGGGTGTTCGTTACGATGTCTTCACGCCCTATACAGAAAAGCACAATCGGCTCTCCAACCTCGATCCGACGACAGGGACATTGATTCTAGCGGGTGTAAACGGCGTGAACGACGCAGCCGGTGTCGAAACCGACTATAGCAACCTGGCTCCTCGTTTCGGCTTTGCGGCCACGCTTCCTCACAAGGCGGTCCTGCGCGGTGGTTTCGGCATAAGCTTCTTCCCTGACAACTACGGCACATCGGGTGATCGGCAAAATCAGCCTTTCGTCTATAACTTTCAACCCGCTCCTGAGTACAACATCTCGCAAGGTCTTCCGGTGCCGATCCTCGACAACGGACAAATCACAAATCCGCAGGGCTCCATCGCAAATGCCCAGGACCCGAACTTCCGCAACGCCTACATGTACCAGACCAGTCTGACGTACGAGCAGCAGATCGGTTCGAATGTACTCACCGTAACCTATGTCGGCAATATCGGGCGTCATCTGGCACAGTTCATTCCAAACATCGATGTGCCGCTACCCTCAAAGCAGGCCTACCAGGACAACTGTGCTCCGGCGGGGAGCGCTGCGTGCCTTGCGCTTCCGACACTGCAATCGGTTCGTCCCTTCAACGGCACGTTGCCTGACATCACCAGCATCACGCAGACCTACAGCCACGGCGTCTCATACTACAACGCCGCCGAGGTTGCCTTTCAGCGCCGCATCAACCGCGGCCTTACCTTCAATGTGAACTACACACTCGCCCATATATTAGACAATGCCGCCGATCTGAACCAGGATAATCAGGCTGGTTATGGCCTGATCCCCTCGCAGATCTCCACCTATGACTACGGCAACAGCGACGCAGATGTACGCAACCGTCTCGCTGGCTCATTCAACTACGAGTTACCCTTCGGCAATAGCCTGACTGGCTACAAGAAGATAATCGCAGGCGGATGGAGCACAAACGGTATTCTCGTATGGCAATCTGGCCTGCCCTTCACCGTGCAAAACAATGTGCCACAAATCAACACCGGTGCAGGAGATGACCGGCCTAACCTGGTAGGTAATCCAACACTGAGTCACCCTACCAACACGCAGTACTTCAACGTCGCGGCCTTCCAACCGCAGGCCTTCGGGACTGCCGGTAGCGCGCCACGCAACCCACTGCATGGACCGCACTCCCGCCACTTTGACTTCTCTGCGTTCAAGCAGTTTCCCGTGCATGAAAATGTTCATCTCGAGTTCCGAACGGAGATCTTCAATCTAACGAACACGGCCAGTTTTGCTGTCCCGAACTCCGCTCTCGGTACCAACGGAGTAGGTTCGATCAGTGGAGACGCGCCGTACTACACCCCTCGAGAGATACAGTTCGCCCTCAAGCTGCTGTTCTAAAGAACCGGTTATGTTCTTTACTGCAACGCTGCACCCTTGCCAGCAAGCCAGGGTGCAGCGTTGCGATCATTCAACACTTGGTAAGATATTTGCGAAATCTCGCGACACATCAAGCATTGCTGATGGCACACCAACAACACCAATGCGCATGAGGGGTACAAGAAGGCGATGCAGCATTAGCCCTGATCAACACCTCACCGGCACCACCGAAGAAAAAACGTGTGGTCTTATCGAGCTGCACTCTCCGATCGTCGCCTCGCCACTGCGTTTTTCATAGGCAACAACCTGGTGATGCGAAATGCGTTGCATGCATTTTCCAAGCTTCCAATCAGAATTCCAAATGACGTAGCAGTTTGCCGGCTTCGATGATTTTGAGATGGCGATATCTCCCGCCCGACAACCAGTTATGAAGCGCTGATCAGACTGCCCGAGACATCGGTCAGGTGAGCCTTCCCCCTTGCAGTCTGCACGTGGGCACCTACATTTCCTTCTATGATATCGTTATCGCGTTAGAGGAGAAGATCTCTCATGTCGTTCCCTGAATGTTGCTTTATATGGACAAGGTCTCACCTGTCCGTTACATCGCCAAAGCGTCTGTCACGTGTACTATCCGTAGTGCTTGTCGCATATTCCGCGGTGACAACGGCGCAGGTTCTTCAGACGAACGATCTGCCGCAGTACGGTCCTTACAACGGACATTTCCTGGCAGACGGCACCGGCCTCGAGATGCCGGTGGCGAACGCGCATGACCCCATCCTCTTAGCCAGCTCTCCGTGGACGATGTACTGTTGGGTCAAGACCACTGAGCCCGTGAATGCAATGGAACTCGTCGCCGGGCTTGGTAGCATCTCGGAGGAGTACCCACGCTATCTTGGGGTGGATGCTGGCAAGATCCTGCTGTGGGTCGGCCAGGACAACCAACTTGTGGCGGCCACCGATCTCAAGGACGGCGAATGGCATCTGCTCGCGGCAACCTTCGATGGAAAAAACTTCCATCTTTACGGCAACGGCAAGCAAGTTGAAAGCGGCACGCTGACGCTCGGCAGTACGAATCCATTACTTCAGATGGCACCTGCAAACTCCGCAATCCATGCTGCGAAGCACTTCGGCGGACAGATAGCGTCGTTCACCGTCCTGCGTCGTGCGCTGTCCGACGCTGAAGTTCATCAGCTTCAGCAATCCCCGCCAGACTTCACTCTGCTCCAGTTCGAGGAAGGATCGAAGCCATGGCCAGTTCAGACTCGCGGTCAGGCAGGCTATCGTGCACCGCAGGATCCTTCGACCCTGCCGAAGAGCCACGCTCCATTCTCCCGACCCGTTGTCCTGAAGCGCCCACCCGTCGGAGAGTCGCTGATTCTTACCGGCCCCGGTGAATGGACCTTCTCCGATGGATGGAGCTTACGCGAAGCCCCCAAAGTAGATGCAGACGGAGCGCATCTATCCACGGCCTCATTCAACTCAAAAGACTGGATGCGAGCGACCGTTCCCGGCACCGTGCTCACGACGATGATCGACGACGGCATCTATCCCGATCCCGACTTCGGCCTCAACAACATGGCCATCCCGGAATCGCTCAACAAACAGGACTACTGGTATCGCAATGAATTCATCGTGCCCGTGCAATCGAGCAACGGAGACGACGCACGACACGTCGAACTCACCTTCCAGGGCATCAACTACAAGGCCTCAGTATGGCTCAACGGTTCCTTGCTAGGAACCATAAAAGGCGCCTTCCAACGTGGAACCTTCGATGTCACGTCACTGCTCAAGTCAGGCCAGAAGAATGTCCTCGCGGTTAAAATATCTCCGCCCCCACACCCAGGCATACCGCAGGAGCAGTCTGTGCTCGGTGGCCCCGGCGAAAACGGGGGCCTCATGGAACTCGACGGCCCCACCTTCCTCGCCACCGAAGGCTGGGACTGGATACCCGCCATACGCGACCGCAATAGCGGCATCTGGCAGCCGGTCACACTGAAAGTCACGCACAGTCTCAAGCTGGGCGATGCTCAGGTGGTCACATCATTCCCCAATCACGATACCTCGCAGGCAGCCGTCGAAATCGATGTCCCCGTTACAAACTTCTCTGACAAGCCGCTGCACTCGACCATCAGCGCAACCATCGAGCAGACGGCAATCCAGAAGACTGTCACCCTCCCTCCCGGGGAGAGCCTCATCAAACTCAGCCCAACAGAGTTCGTGCAACTCAATCTGCAACACCCGCGTCTCTGGTGGCCCAATGGCTACGGCAGCCCCGAGCTCTATCACCTCAAGCTGACACTCAATGACGGCACTACTGTCTCTGACACAAAGGATGTGCGATTCGGTGTTCGCGAGATCACCTACGAACTCAGCCTTCTCGACAGCACCGGCCACCTGCGTCGCGTCGAATACTCTCCCACGGATGCGCGTGGATTGTCCCAACCGGTCGTGGATGTCAGCCACGAGGGCATGCGCGAAATTCCTTCGACAGATCCCGTAGCTCTTGATACACCGGAAAACTCCGAAGCTCGGCGCGAAAGACATTATTCTCACGTAGCCTCAATCGCAGCCGGGGCGGAAAACTCGCCTTCGCTCAACACTGTCGCCGACACGCGTCCCGCGCCCTACCTTGTCATTAAGGTGAACGGCGTTCGCATCGCGGCGCGTGGCGGCAACTGGGGCATGGACGACTCGCGCAAACGTGTCTCACGGGCTCATTTAGAGCCGTACTTCCGCCTCAACCGCGATGCCAATCTCAACATCATTCGCAACTGGGTCGGCCAAAGTACGGAAGAGACCTTCTACGACCTGGCTGACGAGTACGGCATGCTGGTCTGGAATGACTTCTGGGAGTCAACTCAAAACTACAACATCGAGGCCGAAGATCCTGCACTCTTCCTCGCCAACGCCGCTGATACCATCAAACAATTTCGCAATCACCCCTCTATCGTTCTCTGGTGTGGCCGCAACGAAGGCGTACCCCAACCAATCTTGAACCAGGGCCTCGATGACCTCGTACGCACGCTCGATGGCACACGCTACTATTCACCCAGCTCCAACCAGGTGAACCTGCAAGGTAGCGGTCCCTATCGCTATCAAAACCCGAAGCTTTACTACTCCTTGCTAAACCGCGGCTTCTCCGTCGAAACTGGTACACCTTCCATGTCTACTCTTGAATCCTTCCAGAGCAGCACAGCGAAGGAGGACCAGTGGCCCATCGGAGATGCCTGGGCTTATCACGACTGGCACCAGAGTGGAAACGGCGACGTTGCGCCCTTCATGGCAGAGATTCAATCAGAGTTCGGTGCGCCCACCAGCCTTGAAGACTTCGAACGCAAGGCGCAGATGTTGAACTACGTCGATCATCGCGCCATCTTCGAAGGCATGAACGCAAACCTGTGGGCACCCAACAGCGGTCGCATGCTCTGGATGACGCAGCCCGCATGGCCAAGCACGATGTGGCAGATTCTTAGCTCCGACTACGACACTCAGGCATCTTTCTATGGAACTCAAAAGGCCTGCGAACCCTTGCACGTTCAACTAAATCTGGCGACGTACCAGGTGGACGTCATCAACACCACGCCCGCGGCTCAAGCCGGTCTTACTGTCATTGCGAAGGTATACACCCTCACCAACGAGCTTCTCTTTCAAGCTCGAGATCAGAAAAGTGTCGGCGCCGACTCCTCCGAGGCCAGCCTCAAACTTGATCTAGCTCCATATCTTGCAAAGGGAATGGTCATCGTCAAACTGGAGATGCTGAATAACGCGGGTAAATCCGTCTCGCAGAATCTCTATTGGCTCGGCGCAAAAGCCTCGTCCTATCGCGAACTGACGCATCTTGCTGCAACTCAATTGAAGGCCAGTGCTACCACGAACACAACCCACGATATGGTTAAGCTAACGGTTAAACTGACCAACAGCGGAGCAGTAGTAAGTTTGACGAACAAGCTCACGCTGATCGGAGGCAAGGATAAAGTACGCATTCTCCCTGCCTACTACTCCGACAACTACATATCACTCCTTCCAGGAGAGAGCCGCGACGTGGAGATCGAATATCCGGCCAGCGCTGCGAAAGAATCTGCGGAGATCGCGATCCGTGGCTGGAACGTCATCCCTCAAACGGTAGTGCTTGACATACAGAAGTAGTGCGTCCACTTCACCGCTTCGCAATCGGCAACATCGATGGCAATCGATTGTTCCCTTCGGCTCGCAGTCCATCAGTTATCAGCGAAAGATCCAAAGGTCGATTTTCTTCGAAGAGAATCATTCAATATTCCTGTGGCATAACATGTAACCGGGAATGTTAACACTGAAAATCGGCCGAGCTAGCGCAAGTTCAACAGAAACATCGCGTATCATTCGTGGCAGAAGATTCTTTACAACGGCAGTCCAGCTGGACAAAGTTGCGACGAAAGAAGTTGCTTCTCCGTTTCCCATGAAGTTGAGAAAACTCCCTGACGTATGAAACGATGAGCAAAAGAGCAACGATGATCGAAGTCGCTAGGTTGGCTGACGTCGGGACGATGACAGTCTCCCGCGTTCTGAACAGCTCAGTGCATGTCAGTGCAGAGACCGCCCGCAGGGTACACGAAGCGATCGAACGACTAGGTTATCGACCCAATGAGATGGCCCGAGGACTACGTGGTGCCAAGTCAAAGTCGATCGGTCTCATTGTGCCTTCGTTGACCGATCCCTTCTTTGCCATCTGCGCTCACAACGTCAACGCAGTCGCTCAGTCTAAGGGCTACTCAACCATCATTACAACCTCCAACGAAAATCCCGATACGGAGTTTTCCGAGGCAGAGTGGATGTTGCAAAAGCATGTGGAAGGGCTCGTTCTTTGTCCTTCCGTCGGGCGTAATTCCAGGTTTTCCGACAAGATCTTCCAGCGCATACCGATCATCTCCTTTGATCGCCCCTTGCAGGGGTCCCGGTTCTCCTCCGTTGTGGTTGATAATCATGTAGGCGCAAAACTTGGTACTCAGCATCTCATTGAGCACGGCCATAAACGCATTCTCTTTTTAGGAGACCGGCCGGACCTCTTCACCATCAGGACAAGACATCAAGGCTATCGACGAGCTCTCTTGGACGCTGGATTGAAGACTGGCGAGTGCCTCGATTGCGACTCGGAAGACCTTGTCTTCAAGTATGTCAAAACCGCGCTTGCGGGAAAAAACCCACCGACAGCTTTCTTCTCGGGAAACAATCGGATCAGCCGTTACCTCTTTCGCGCTCTACGCAATCTTGGAGTTCGCGTTCCCACTGATATTGCGACTGTTGGCTTTGACGACTTCGACATGGCCGACATGATGCAACCTCCGCTCACCGTTATTCGCCAGCCTGTAGAAGCGCTCGGTAAAACCGCAGCTGAGGCGCTCTTCAATCAATTCAAAGCGAAAGCAGAAGACTGGCCGGCAAAGGGCAGCCGAATTACTTTAAAAGTTGAATTGGTTCTTCGTTCCTCCTGCGGATGCACACAGGATGCACCCAAAGTGATCAAACCTTGAGCTCCCACACCCAGCATCGGCGCTGACAACCTAATTCCTGCAAAGCGAGTCGCCATCGTTTAATGACGGATCAGTGTCTCTTTGCCCTCGTTAATGATAACGTTCCCACGACTCTCTTCCTTTGGGTATAATTGCGCGTATTTCCCGATGCACAAATTGTGTTGCGAACGGATGTGACAGCAATGATTCAGTGGAAACGTACCCTTGGTCTTGCATCCTGCATGCTCGCAACCACCGCAAGCATACTCGGCCAACAGAGTCGACCAGCTATTACAGGCATCTCGCACATGTCTGTCTTTACAAGTGATCCCGCGGCAAGCGAGCACTTTTACACCTTCAGTCTAGGCGCGTCTAAAGGCTCTGACCCGCAGAGTCCTAATGGCACGCGTTTCTACTTCAGCCCAACGCAATTTGTCGAAGTACTTCCGCTACCCACCCAGCATGGTTTGAGCAGAATGGCGCGCATCTCCTACAGCACGGCAAATGCAGCCATCCTGCGAGAGTACCTCCTCTCTCACGGCGTAAAAGAGGTCGCTCCCCTGCAGGCCGGCAGCGATGGCAGCCACTGGTTTGAGACCAAAGATCCCGAAGGTAACGAGGTGGAATTCATTCAGATTGGTCAACTACCAAAGCTGCAGCCCACCAAGCCGATCGGCACCCGCATCATTCACGTCGGCTACCTCGTGCACAGCAAAGATGCCGAAGATCGTTTCTACAAAGATGTCTTGGGATTTCGGCCTTACTGGTATGGTTCCATGCAACCCGGCCACCTTGACTGGGTCTCCCAGCAGGTGCCTGACGGTCATGACTGGATCGAATATATGCTGGTTGGCGAAGGTTCAGATGTCCCTCTCGCCAAGGTCGACAAGCACGAAATGGACGTATTGAATCATTTCTCTATCGGTGTGCCCAATATGGAGCAGGCAGTAACGACCTTGTTTCGCGAGGATCGATTCCTAAGCCCTCAGCATGACGGTCCGCAGATGGGCAAGGACGGAAAGTGGCAAGCCAATCTCTACGATCCTGACGGAACCCGTGTTGAACTCATGGAGTTTCAGCCGGTCGCCAAACCATGTTGTTCAGACTTCACCGCCAGCAGCCCCAAAAACTAGTTCGTTCCGAGGTGGCTTATGTCTCTTTCCAGCATTCGTTTGCTCTCCCTTCTTCGCTGTGCGCTCCCTGTCATCCTGACATTTACCCCTGCATTTACAAGCGCCCAATCTCTAGGCATCTTTCAACAACAAAAAGATGTAGGAACCGTCCTTCACCCCGGCTCAGTAAAATACGACGCCACCAAAGGCACTTACACTGTCACCGGCAGCGGGGATAATATGTGGTTTGCGGAAGACGACTTCCACTACCTATGGACTAAAGTCTCCGGAGACGTGGCCTTGACTGCCGATATCGACTTCGTCGGCGCAACCGGCAATAACCACCGCAAGGCCGTCCTCATGATCAGGGAATCCCTCGATACTGACTCCAAATCCGTAGACCTCGCGCGGCACGGAGACGGTCTAACCTCTCTACAATTTAGAGAGGCGACAGGTGGCCACACTCATGAGGTTGAAGCCAATGCCGTCGGTCCAAAAACCGTACGCCTCGAAAAACGTGGTGATTATTTCTATGCCTTCGTCTCAGGCGCCGATGGCAAACTGCATGTCTCCGGCGCCTCTACCAAACTGCCTTTAGCCGGCTCGTTCTACATCGGTATCGGCGTCAGCGCTCACGATAAGAACGTCACTGAGACGGCGATCTTTTCAAATGTCAAATTGACTCATCTTCCAGCCGGCGCCGAAAAGTTGACGCTATACAGCGCTCTCGAAACCACAACCGTAGCTTCGACTGACCGCCACGTCGAGTACGTTGCTCCCAGCCACTTCGAAGCTCCAAATTGGTCACGGGATGGTTCCTTCTTTCTCTTCAATAGTGAAGGTCACATCATGCGTCTTCCGCTGAAGAGCGACACCCCAGTCACGATCTTCACTGACCTACAAAATCATTGCAATAACGACCACGGCATCTCGCCCGACGGTCAGTCCATCGCCATCAGCGACCAAGGTATCGACAACAAATCGAAGATCTACCTTCTGCCCATCGCAGGCGGAACTCCTCGCCAGCTCACCAACGACGGCCCCTCCTACTGGCACGGCTGGTCACCGGACGGTAAGACCATAGCTTTCACTGGCCAGCGCAATAACGAATTCGACATCTACACCGTCCCCGCCGCTGGCGGCCCAGAAACACGGCTCACCACCGCTCACGGTCTCGATGACGGGTCTGAATTTTCCCCGGACGGTCAATACATTTATTTCAACTCAGAGCGTACCGGCTCCATGCAGATCTGGCGCATGCGAGCCGATGGCAGCCAACAGGAGCGAGTACTCACAGACGACACCAATGATTGGTTTCCACATCTTTCACCCGACGGCAAATGGATGGTCTTCCTCTCTTACGACAAAGACGTCACCGGTCACCCGCCTCTGAAGGATGTCGTGCTCAATCTCATGTCGATGCAGGACAAGTCGGTGCACGTGCTTGCAAAACTCTTTGGCGGCCAGGGAACCATCAACGTGCCTTCGTGGTCTCCGGACAGCCGCAAACTGGCTTTCGTAAGCTACGAACTTCTACCCAACGATAAGGAGCTAGAGAAGTGACTCCAAGTCCGACTCTCAACAAGCCTCGTTATGGATCCTGATCGTCGGAGTATGCGATCCGAAGACGATGTATACGAATCAAAAAATCGCTTATAGAGGCTGGCCAGCCTCTATCTCAGCAGGATTCATCTCATCTTTTTGTTCGGCTTTATTGTGCTCTCAGCACTCTGGGCCACTCGCTCTACATTGAGCAGCGTGCCTCCGTCGTTGTGCTGCAGGGAGTGTTCGGTCCCGACGTTATCCAAACTGAAGAGGAGCATTCCATGCAGCGACCCATTGCCCTTCTCGTTTTACTCTTCGCTTCAACCATCGCCTAAAAAACTCCGCTGCGCAAAACTCACAGCCCTCTCGCATCGCCACTTCCTCTGCCTTGGACGTTCAGACCGTTTGGCAGTGGATCGTGCTTCCGCCTGCAGACGTCACAGCTACCCACTGACAAAGCGATTCGCCACGATAATCGGCCCGTCATTGCAACCGTGACCCAGGCAATCAGCAGGAGTTCATTGCAACCGGAACTCCTGGCGGATTCTCAGTAGATGAACTTCAGGGCTAGTTGTACCTGCCTCGAAGAATTCGCATTCGTCGACGTAATCTTCCCGAAGTTTCCATCGTTCACGCCTGTATCTGGCGGCGCGAACTGCGGATGGTTGAACGCATTGAAGAACTCTCCGCGGAACTGCAACCGAGTAGCGTTTACTGTCTCCAATGTAGTTATTTTTGATTGCGGACAGGTCTGCGTTCGTCGTACCGGGAACATGCGCATTCGGCAATGCTCGCGGCGCATTGCCAAGCGTAAACGGAGCAGGTTGCGAAAACAGCGCCGTGTTGAACCAATGATCCTTCGTCTTATGCGAAATGTTCGCGTTGCCCTGAGCCTCCGTAGGCCGCTGCCCAAGAGTGAACAGACCCGTCTGCTCGATCGCGCTGATTCGTTTTTACCGGAGTGCTTTAGCATTCGAGAGAAACGCAACTGCTTCTCATCGGACAATAACTACGGAGAGACTTAATTGGGGTAACCCTACATTCGAAAGAGGAAGAAGGTCCCTCATAAGGCCTTCTTCCTCTCATCCTCGCTGCACGAGATTCATCGTCCTTAGGCAGGAACCAACTCACAAGTGAACGCCGGTAGGTCCATCCCAATGTAATAGGCCCGGGGAACAGGAGCGATGATCGAATCCCCGTCGTACCTGTAACCCACCGGACCTCTCCAGTAATTGCTGTACAAGTGGCCGTTCACGATCGCCCATCCAATGCGATACTCCGAGGAGCGATAAGCCCAGCCCGTGGCCTTCAGACAGAGGTAGTTCCCGTCATCGATCTCCCACTCTGAATAACCACCCTTCGCCGGATGCACCTTGAACTTGGAAGGCTTCAGCCCGGAAGTGGAGTTGAAGGCCATGTAGTCCCAGAACGACGTCGAGGCATTGGCCGCCAACGGGTAAAAAAAGGAAGAAGCAGGTTTCCCTTCCTTATCGACGTAGTTCACCGCAAGGTGATACCAGACATTGGCATCAGCTTCGAAGACTTCGCTTGGGACTTGGTTAGGGGTGCCGCTGGGCACGAATGGCTGATCATCGAGGCTGGGACCAGCCTTGACTGGGGGCGATTGTAATTCTGACATGAAGCTCTCCATTGAAACAGACTTTGGCTCTGCATCTGTTTCGTCTAACTGCTATTACTAGTGATCCCGATAGAAGATTTCCTCTACCAGGATCTGCTCCATACCTCGAATATGAGTGCTCATACTCGGGCATAGTTCTGGTCAGCAAAACACTGATTTGCTGAAGCTTTTTGGCGCACCGCTGCTCCCGCAGTCGCGGGTTTGCTCATCGTGCTTTCACCTCTTCGCAAGGGCGCACCTCTGAGCGGTACCGACGGGGGAGAACTCCGCAGAGAACAGCTCTGGATGCGGCCTGATTGTGTCTGAAGACGGATGAGGTTGCCGTGCATCCCTCAATGAAGGGAGACTCGGGGATTCGATCTACTGGTTGCCACTGCTACACGAACTAGGGGAGTTGAAGCATATGGCACTGCAGCTAATGCGAATCCCGGCTATGACGTGCCCGGTGAACGGTGAAGCCATTATGAAATGACCCCAAGCTCGTGTCAACAAACGATTGTTGTTGATGCCTAAGAGGGTTATCTCAAAGTAGACCGGCAGTCCCGTAGAGCTGACACTTCACGGAAAGAAGAAATTGATGAGCCATAGAGACTGCGCACGGACCTGTTCGAATCGAGTCGGCACTGCGAGCGGCGCAGGCTGTGAACATTCTCTAGAACCCACTACGCCCGAGCAGCAATCCGAAACTACCCGCTTGATAGAGGAGCAGGACTCCAAGTCCGACTAGCACAACGGGAGTCACACGTTGCCCGTACCGGCGAATAGGCGAGCCCAATTTCGGATGATTCACTATCGCGTGTGCTACAAAACACCAGAGTGCGGTCATCACGGCGAAAACGAGAGCAATTACGATGATCTTGTGTGCCGAACGAAAAGCAAACGATGGCGTGCAGATCCCAATGTTGTCGCCACCGTTCGCCAACGTCACCAGCGCTACTGTTGCGACTCGTCCGCCTCTGTTGGCATCGACGTGATGGTCTAAAGTCTCTTTCGTCCGATCGCGCGGCTGGTGTAGTTCGAAGAGCTTCTTTCCGCCGATCAAAATAGGGACCATTCCCAGCAGGCCGATGTAGGCGCGAGAGATCACCAGAGAGAGCAGGGACGCCGCAACACTCGCGCTGAACAAAGCGGTGATCCCTACATATTGACCGAGCACAGTGTCTCGTGTGCGGAACCTCTTATCGGCGAAAAACCCTGCGAGCACAAACACATCATCGACATTGGTTGAGGCAAACAGCACAATCGCCATGCCAATCAGCGCGAGAAGAGATTCCATTCACCGGACCGATCTTATTCAGAGTCGCAAAGTACAGCCTATGTTTGCTGTTTCCAACGTGCTCATTGCTGCACCCGATTGTGCAAATCTGCGTGCGTCCAGTCGATGACAAAGACAACACCGTCTCTTTGCCTGTAGACGCTTGCTTTTCCTGAAGGAGAGCCATGCGAGGGGTTCTTCTTCTTGTTCAGTCGCCACGACGGTTTCGAAGCTTCCCGCCATCACGACTCGAGGACAGTTCGTAAGTCCCTGTCACCAACAGACGCTGACGCCGATTTCCAACAACGTTACCCCGGTTAGCACTGATGTCGAAACGATTCAGATCAGCAAGTCCATAGCGAGTCTCACCCTGGAACGCGGTAGGTCCATCGCCCTGAGCATCGGTGATATTGTGAGCCCAGGTATAGTTCGCCTGGTAAGACAGTCCCCTCGCCATTCTGTGTGAAGCCTCCAACTCCAATGCCTGGTAGTTTTGACCACCTAGGTTATTCGTAGAGAAAATAACTCCCCAGTTCTGGAATGGTGCGTTCGCGAAGTTATAAGGCGTTGTGCTTGGCTTCGTTTGATTCAGGTTCTCCGAGACGTTGAGCCTAGACCGCGCACTATCGCCCTAGAGGTTGATGTTTCACGGACATCAGAAATTGATGAGCCATAGACACTGCGGCTGCACCGTCTCCCGCTGCTGCTGCACACCTTTTCGTAGAGTTATGGCGGACATCTCCTGCAGCAAACAAGCCTGGAATGCTTGATTCCATGAAGAGTGGCGCTCGACCATCTGTCCACATCTCCGCTGACAGGCTAGACCGGTCGAGATCCGGGCCCGTCAGAATGTAGCCCGCCGGATCGCAATGCAGCACCCCAGGTTTTGCCCAGTCGAGGCGAGGCTTGCCTCCAATACAAACGAAGACGCTATGTGTCTCAATGGATGCGGTGTTGCCAGCCTCATCGCGATACGTAATTCTCTCCAGCGCATCATCTCCCTCGAGCTTAATTAACGTGGTCTTCGTTAGGACCGTAATCGACGAAGTACCTTCAATGCGCTCCAGCAAGTACGTCGAAAGCGTGTCCTTCAAGCACTCCCCTCGGACGAGCATCGTCACCCGCGTCTGTCGCGCGAAGTTCAACGCCGCCTGGCCAGCAGAGTTCCCACCGCCCACAATCACTACATGTCCCTTGCAGATATCAGCTTCGCTCGAACCGGCACCATAATAAAGGCCGCGATTCAGAAAATAATCCTCTCGTTCAAGCCCAAGTCGTGAGTACTCGATGCCAGTAGCGCAGATCGTAGCCTTCGAAGCGATCTGCTCGCCACTGGCGAACCAGCTGAACTGCCAGCCATCCTGATGCTCTCCTGCGACCCCCTCGAGGCCTACGATAATCTCCGCTCCCAGTTTTATTGCCTGTTGACGTGCCCTGCTTGCGAGCTCCCACCCGCTGATCCCATCCGGAAACCCCATATAGTTCTCAATCTTCGAGGTGCTGCCAGCCTGCCCACCGACGGCGATCTTCTCGACAACGATCGTGCGCAGCCCCTCAGAGGCCCCATAGAGAGCAGCACTCAAACCTGCTGGTCCCGCACCAAAGATCGCCAGATCGTAGCACTCGTACTTCGGCCCTTTGAACCACTCCAGAGCCATCGCCAGGTCGCGCAGACTAGGACAATAGAGTCTCCTATTCTGGCTAAGAACGCAGACAGGAAGTCGCGGATCTGCGACTCCTGAAATTCCTGCCAGCTTCCGGGCCTCTTCATCCGTATTCAGTTCGACCCAGTCATACTCAGTGCAATTACGAGTCAAGAAGTCACGTATCTTGTAACCCGCGGCCGAATTCGCGCGCCCATAGATGACGATCCTGCCGTTCAACATCTCTTCTTCACCCTGAAACCCAGATCATCCATTGAGTTCCTCCCTCGATTCGCCTTTGATCCAGGAGCAGAACGAAAAGCGTAGGCAGAATTTTCTGGCGCTCTGTCTTCATTGCTCCGACTACCGGAAACTCGATTACGCCACAACCGCGATAAGGAATCTATTGGACGAACGTATCGATCAATACCAAGGTCCAAGGTGCAGGCTCGACACATGAGGCGGGTCGCCCGCACATGAAACTGAATTGGGCCTTAGGTGCTACGCGCAACGGCGGGTGGCCGATACAAAACACCACGCCAAAACACCGTAACCACCGCAAGAAAAAATCCAAAAAAAATGGGCCGCCGACTCAACCAGTCAACGGCCCACTTCAAAAAACCTGTTCCTTCGCAACCCTCCACTCAACCCGCAGACTCATCACTCTTCGCCCCGGGCAGCCGTTTAATCAGCAAATCAATCTGCCCGGCATGATGCGAGATATGCTCGCACACGTGAAACCACAAACAAAAATTATTCACCGGCCCACCGCCCCATCCCGGCTCCTTCAGAGCCGTCGTGAACCAGGCATCGTCCTTCTTCGCAAACTCCACTAACGTCTTCTCCCGAGCCTCGCGAATCGCGTCCTGATAGTAAGCAACATCGTGCCCCTTGATCTTCTCGCGCCCAGACGCACCCAGATTCATCGCCGGCCCCCACTTCGCCTCATAGTCCGCCGGCAGCTTATCGAAGTTCTCCTCACCGAACGTAATCCTCTGGTACAAAACCTCGGTCGCCGCCAGGTGAAGCATCAGTGCACCGATCGTATTCGCATTCTTGTCGAACAGGTAGTCGAGCTGATCCTGCTTGAGGTCGCGCGTCGGCCCCAGCACCGCAGGCTCCATCCAGGTCAGCATCGTAACCATGGTGCCGATATGCGGCGTATACCCAGGCCTCGGCCCGATCATGTTGATGGTGGCCTTGTCATACGGCGGCGCCATGCGCGGCATCGGCGTGCGCTTGGCTGGCGGCGGAGCCGGTGCAGGCGGCTGGTTCGTAGACGGCGCTGCCGCAGGTTGAGCAGCCTGCCCAAACAACGGCACGCCAGCTGCAAGAACACCTAAAGCCGAGTTGGAAAGAAACGTCCGGCGCGTGGAAGCAGAGTGCATAAAAACCTCCTGTTTTTTTGAGACACCAAGCTTACACGCACTTCCGATCTCGCGCGGCTGATCGTTCCTCAAAATCAACCTGTCTCCGATTGCAGCCTTATCGTAGGAGGAGACATTCGAGCGAAGCTTAACCCGCTCCCGGACCCCGCCCACCAGCAGACGCATCTAATTGTCAGGAGGGCCCATCCGTGCGCCACAGATCATCCACTACATTCATTGCGCTTCTCGCCTTCGCCTTTGCCATCTGCACCCAGAGCGGCCAATCCCAGACCACGCCCACGCCACCCCCCACACAAACTCAAGCCCCGCCACAGCCCCAACCCCGCAGTCCCGGTGGTGACGTTGGCAGCGGTGCCGGCGATATCGGCAAAGGCACCGCCAAGGGAACAGGAGCCGCAGCCGAAGGCGTCGGAAAAGGCGCCGGAGACCTCGTCACCCTCCACCCCCTCAACGCCGCCGGCAACGTCGGTAAGGGCGCAGCAGTCACCGGAAAAGACGTCGGCGTAGGTGCCGCTAAGGGCACCGGAAAAATTGCCAAGGGCACAGGTCGCGGTATCGGAAAAATCTTCCACCACGGCCATCACGACGACAACACGCCCGCGCCCTCACCGAACCCACAAAACTGAGTCCTGCTCCACGACTGAGGAAACAACCGCCATCCTGCGATCTCCTCGGCAACGCAGGATTCCAATTGACACGCTCGCAGAAACCATCGACACTCACCCACATGCGCCTGGCCACCCTCTGCCTCCTCGCACTCTCCCTGCTGCCTGCAAACGCTCGCGCCCAGGTCCCCGTCTTTCAAACCGCACCCGTCGACAGTTCCGTCAAATTCTATGTCAAAGCCTCTGTCGCCCTGGTCGGCAACTTCGACAAGTGGGACGCCAGACTCACCTTCGCCTCGCGCGAGGTCACCTCTGGCGTCCTCGACATCAAGATCCAGGCCGCCACCGTCAGCACTGGCAGCGGGATCAAAGACAAAAAACTTAAAGGCAAAGACTTCTTCGACGTCGATCAGAACCCACTCATCACCTTCCACTCCACTAAAGTCGTCCAGACCGGCCCAGAGACACTCGACGTCATCGGCGACTTCACCATTCGCGGAGTCTCCAAACCTGAAACCCTCAAGATGACCATCTCAGGCAAAGGCACAGGCAAAGGCACCATCAAGGGAACCATGGCCTTCGACCGCAAAGACTACGGCATCAACGGCAGCATCCCCTTCGTCAAAATCGCCGACCGCGTCGAAGTCAACGTAGACCTCAAAGTCAACCAGACCAGCGGCCCCCGCCTCACCTACCAGCAATAACCACCACCAATCTGGGCCCCATCTTCGCGCGGTCTCATCGCGCTAACGTGGGCCTTCATACGAAAGCACGAACCGTATCCTAAGCCTCAAGAATTCGACGGCAGTACGCCACAAACTGACTGGGATGAGAACTGTCCGAGCGATACTCGTTCTCAGCCACCCTCTCGAGCGATGCCTGATGTGCGGCCAGAAAAAGGATCTTCGCGTTCGGCCACTTGGCACGTAAACTCTGAGCGATCGATATCTGCTCCTCTTCACTGAGCGAATGTCCCAGAACTCCAAGCTCAATTGCAGGGTGTAGCGGCAGCGAGTCGATCTGAGCTCGCGAACATGCCGATACGACTGCGAACCCGGCCTGTTCAAGCACGAGCAGGCGAGTCTGCAGAAGCCACGCTTCATTGCCACACACCATAATTTGTCGGGACAAGGGAGGGCCACCCGGGACCAGGACTGTGAGAGTTCTAAGTCAACTACGTTCTACTATGTCGCACAACAGACATATAAGTCTATACATCTCATCTCAATAGTCATCGAACGCATCCTTAGAGGGAGGCTTTGGCCGCACGGTAATCACGCGTCTGGAAATGGCAAAGATGGAAGATTCTAAAGCAGATGTTCCTAACCCGCCCGACAGGTTATTCATCCGCGAGGTAACGAATCACGCGGAAGCTCTCTACAACCTTATCTACCTGATCTGCGAAGAAGCAGATCATCCTGCTAAGGTGCGCCACTATGCCAGTCTCTCCGAGCACAGCCTTCAGGCATTGACTCAGCTACTCCGCGAGCAACTCTAAGCGAACCACCACGACTGCATGGACTAAATCTGATCGTTCTCAAGTAGCGAAGTGAAGTCTGGCTCAGACATAAAACCAACTTACCACTCTCGGTGCCCCATCTTCGCGCGATCTTATCGCGCTACGGTGGGGCTTCGTGCAAAGCTCGACCGCTTCAAGCCAAAGAACAATCAAGCCCCTTCAGTAATCCGGAAGTCCCTCTCCACACCCGGCCCGAGTGCAGTCAGAGCCTTCTTGTAATCCGCGCTCTCATAGGCAGCCAAAGCATCCGCATAGCTATCGAACTCCACCACCACCGTCATCTGCTTCAACCCGGCTTCAAGCGCTGTCACGTCGCTCCTTGGCGACACTAGGACACGCGCCGCAAACGGAGCCAGCGCCGCTCCCGCCAACTCCCCATAGTGCTTCATCGTCGCCTCATCACCAACCGTGTGGTAAGCAACTACCCAATAACCCTTCTTCATATCGCTCTCTCCCATACCTTGCAAACCTTGGATGCAACCAACAACAAGACGACTCATCCTACCCGAAGCAATCACTCAACTCTGGTAAGGTGACCGTATCTCCGGTAGAGCTCTCCCACAACCGTCACACCGAGGGACAACCAGCCGATGATCTCGCGCTTTCAGCCAGCCCGACTGACCTCGCCAGTGATCTTCGTACTGGCCCTGATGATCCTCTCCTACTGGCTCAATCCCGAAGCATGGCGCCACCTCAGCCTCCTCACCGAATCCCTCTTCGCCTTCTTCTTCCTCACCTTCGCCGTTCTAACCCTGGCCATGCGCAGCCACAGCTACCTCCGCATCGACGAGCACGGCCTCGAGATCAAATACCTCACCGGCGCTCCGCGACTCTACCCCTGGGCCGATATCGAATCCGCAAGGATCGTCAAAAAGCGCATCCTCCTCGTGCCCGTCCTCTCCTCCATAGCTCTCAAACTTCGACAGAGCGCACGGCCGTCCAATACGTTGCGCCGCAGCGCCGGCAGCCTGGTCGGATATGACGTAACTTTTCTCGCCGTCTACGACGAAAGCGCGCAAGAGATACTTGAAAAGATCCAGAGCTTCACGCGACAGCACTAACCAGGGGAAACTCGTATCACCGCTCTATAGCATCGAAGCTACGCCGCAACACCCGGCCGCCGAACAAAAAAACTTCACCCAGCTTGGCGTATGAGTTACACCCAACTCGCTACAATTAAGAAGAAAGCAAAGAAGTGAAGTGCGAAGAAGTAGAGAGCAAAATAAGCCGCCGTCACGCAAAAAACACAGCAACTCTGAAATTCAACGCAACCAAAGACCATCGAAGCACCACGAAAACGAAGCAAGCCACCATCTCGATGCAGCGAAGCTTGACGCTTGCACTTCAATTCATACGAAGGGCAAACGTCGTAAATTTGGGGTAGAGTCGCTTTTTGTTTGTCATTGCCGAAGGGAATCTGCGTTTGCAGTTCCTACACCATCATGCAAGTTGCCATAAGCCAAACAAAACAAGTATTTTATCCACAACCCTCATGAATGCAATATTTTAGCGGCACACCCTCCCTCTAAACCTCTCTATCCAAACCACTTCCCTGCAAAATACCCTGAAGGGGGGAGGGGTACCCTGTCCGTAAAAGCCAAAGCAAAAATCCCAACCCGATTTCTCGGTTAGGATTTTGGTAGTGCTAAAAGGAGAATGTTGAGATGAGTTCGTCCCCTGAATCGTCGTGGTTGGAAAACTGGTGGCCGCTTCTGGTGATCCTTTACGGTGTGCTCTTCGTCACGGCGTTGGTATCGTTCTCCCCAACGACGTAAAGAAAGGGGTGCGGCGCGAGTCCTGCTCGACTGGTAAATCGCGCCACACCACCCCTCTTCACCAACCGCTGTAACGGCAGCCCCCATGAAGTACTCAGCGAGGGGGCTCGCCCTACAGAGTTACCGCCAGCTACGGATGCAGCGAGAAGGCCGCGCGGCGGTTCTGCTGCCAACATGCCTCGTTCTCAGCAGTACACACCTGCGCCTCCTTTCCGTAACTGATGATCTCAATGCGATCCGGGGACACCCCTTCAGCCAGAAGCGCGTTACGCGCAGCATTCGCACGCTCCTCGCCAAGAGCCAGGTTGTACTCCGCCGACCCACGCTCGTCCGCATACCCCTCCACCAGCACACGAATCGAAGGATTATCCGCCAGATACTTCGCGGCATGCTTGATCGCCTCGTGAGCATCTTTTCGAATATCGGCGCTGTCGTAATCGAATAAGGCATCCTGCACATTCTCGTGGAAGATCTTGTCCTTCCTTGCGGCCTCCGCAGCCTGCTCCGCTGCACTGGCGCTATCCGAGATGTTGGAGTGCCCGCTGACGTGGAATGGCACAGCGCACTCCGCGGTGATGGTGGGATTTGAGACCAGGGCTGCATGCCCCGTAATGCGATACTCCCCGGTGGGCATCCCCGTAGTGTTGAGACTCACGCTACGCCCCGTACCCTGGATCTTTCCTCCGTCCGACGTCCACGTGTAGGTGACCTCGAGCTTATCCGGCTCCGTCAACGTATGACCCATGATCTCCAGTGCCTGCCCTTCGTCGATGGTCTCCACATTCGTTCCGCAGGTAAAGACGATCTCACTCGGTTTATGAGTAACCGGAGAAGCTGCGAGTACTCTCTCCTTCGGCAGGAACTTGAGGACCACCCCGGCACCGATCTGCAGGTGATTCTGAGAGTTGTCACTCGTCCCGTTGGGGAGCGCCGTTCTTAGGTAGTCGGCATTGACCGCACGAATGGCGAACCGCCGTGTGAGATTGATATCAAGTCCGCCTCCGGCTGAAAGAGCCCAGCTTGAGGCGCTAGTGGTCGAAGACGTTGCCGTTGGAAAGTAAGAGTCAGTTCCGTGAGCTCCGCCAAAGAGCACTTCAGCAAATGGAACCAGGCGATGCCCCGGTCTTGAGATCCTTGGTCCTCCAAGAAACGTGAACAAGGTCAAATTCTGACCAAGCTGGCTGATATCGTTCGCGTGACCTGCGGTGAACTCCCCGCCAACGCTGAACCAGTCCGTGATACGAAAGTCTCCTGAGACATACCCCCCATTCAAGTTGAAGTACTCTGTCTGGCCCGGAGGCGCATTGGAATGAATGTTGTTATATCCAGCGGAAAGCTCAAATTTTGGAGGAATCAGTGACTGATCGGCGGGGCCCCGCTGCCCGAAGGCAGCGGAGACTCCAACCGTCACTAGGACCAGAGCGAGATTGATAGAACGCAACATTTTAATCTCCTTCCGGGACAGAACGCCCGGTGTTAGTGGTTCTGGTGACCTAGTAGAGCAACGTGATGGAAGGCGAGGTCGTCAGCGCGTTCGTATCCACCAGAACGAATCTGGTAGGCGTGATCGCGTAGATGACGTCCGTGCCGTAGGTATAACGGCCCGCTATCGCATCGGTGAGGGTGTAAGGATTCGTGCTGGTTACATCGAGTGACAGCAGGTTGATGTTTCCAACGCCGAGGTTTTCATCGACAGTGGAGGTAGCGCTACCTGTTCCGTTGGCTACGATATTGCCCGAAGCGTTGATGCTTGCCAGAGAAGCAGCTGCGGTGGTCCCGTAGACAAAGGTTCCATCGAAGGTCGCTGTCGTAAACGGAGCTCCAGTCTGTGCTTCCAGGTTCCCGAGTCCGGCGTAGCCTGACTCCAGGAAGTAGCCGTGATCAGGCGCGCTCAGGTAGAACACCCGAGGAGCAGGAGCAGGGCCGGCGGGAATACCAAGCAGTGTGGGCGCAGGATACTGTAGAGTCCCGCGTCCGTAGGAGGCTACGTCACAGGTGATTGGTCCTGTGGTCGCATCCGAACCCAGCAGGCCGCCGAGTAATCCACTAAGGCCTGGCAGAAGTCCCGTCAACTCATTGACCAGCCCAGTCGTGCCGCCTAGATCGACGTTGGTAACGTTGCAGCTTCCGTTGGCAGTAGCCGTTCCGCGGAAGATGGTTGCCGTGGAGAGGTTGAGCACGTTCTCCAACACCAGCCCTGTCACTAAGCCAGGATTGGTAGCCGAGTTCTCGTACCCGATAAACGGTCCGCTCATCGACGCGTTGCTGAAGCTGCTCTGCGTCTGTAGTTGAGTCGAACCTGCGAGGAGAAGGAAGGACGAGTGCTTGTCAGTCGACATCACGAACGACTGGTTTGCGTTGACAAGGTAGACCGCATAGTCCGTGGGATAACCGGTCGGCGTATTCGCCGTGGTCATCGTCAGGGCTACGCGCCCGTTAGCGTCCGCAGTAGCGAAGCTTCCGCCGAGAACCTCCGTTGGATAATTCGACGCTCCATTGTTCGAGTCGCCTGTTCCGACGAGGGTCGAACCGGAGGTCGTGAACTGTCCTACAGCCGCTGCGGGACCAGCAATCAGGCCAGCAGTGCAGGCAGGCAGGCAGGGTGCATCTCCGGAGAGTCCAAAGACGTAGCTGCCGCTGAGCCCAGCGGCGAGCGCCGCCGGCACTTGAGCCAGCATCGTTCCCGAACCGCGTGTCCCTGCCAGGTTTGCATTGTCAAACTCGATCATGTCGGCCTGGGTTGAGATGGTGGACGGAGATACTGGAGCCTTCACCGAGATCGCATAGGTGGCGCTCCCTGCCGTCGTCCCGTCTGCGTTGAGGTTAGTGATCGTCATCATGCCGCGGTTGTCGGTGCCGATTGTGTAGGTGCCGAGGAAGGCATTGCTGCTGATCGTGTTCCCTGTCGGGTTTGAGCTCTGGTGATTCGCATCCAGCTCACCGCTGTTGATCCCTCCTGCGCCGTCCGCAGTGAAACTTCCAACAGTAGCTGTCTGGTAAGAGAGAACACCGAGCAGCACATCGTCATAACCCTGGAACAGATAGGCGTACGGACCAGTCAGCTCTGGGTCATTGGGTGTCAGCGGATAGACCACAAGTAGAACGAGAGCCAGGGTAGCCGTCTGCGGAGTGCTCTCCGTATCGGTAACCTTCACTGTGAAGCTGCTTGCTCCAGGTGTCGTCGGTGTTCCACTGATAACACCGCCAGTGGAGAGACTCAATCCAGCAGGCAGACTGGGGACACTAATCTGATAGCTGTACGGCGGCACACCACCGGTTGCAGTCAAGGTCTGCGTGTAAGGCACACCAACAATTGCGTTCGGCAGAGAGCCCGTAAGGCTAAGAGGTGAGACTGCTGAGACGGTCAACGTAACCGGCCCGGTGATCGTTGCGGCGGTGGGAGTGGTGGAGTCGGTAGCCTTGACAGTCAGGTTTGCAGTCCCGGCTGTCGTAGGCGTACCTGTGATCAGGCAGTTCGTCGCTGTGAGTCCAGCGGGAAGCGTGCCGGCGGTGATTGTGCAGGTGTAAGGGGATGTGCCTCCGGCCACCCCAATCGATCCGCTATAAAGCACTCCGACAGTAGCGTTCGGTGGATTGCTCAACGTCAGGGTCGCACTTGCAGGGGAAACGGTCAGTGTCACCGGTCCAGTAGTCGTATTGACCGGACTGCTTCCATCGGTCGCCTTGACCGTAAGGTTCGCCGTCCCGGGAGTTGTTGGAGTGCCGCTCACTGCGCAACCTGAGGCTGTGAGTCCAGCAGGCAGCGTCCCCGCTGTGATCGTGCAGGAGTAAGGCGCGGTACCTCCTGCAACCCCGATCGTTCCTGTGTAAAGAACACCCACCGTGGCATTTGGTGGCGAGCTAAGCGTCAGGACAACACTCGCGGGCAGCACGGTAAGGCTGACCGGACCCGTTGTAGTCTCGACCGTAGGACTGGAATCCGTAGCTTTGACCGTCAGACCCACGGTTCCTGCAACGGTTGGCGTTCCACTCACGACACAGCCCGAGATCGAAAGACCTGCAGGAAGCAGCCCAGCCGTGATGACGCAGGAGTAAGGTGCAGTACCACCCGCCACTCCAATCGTGGCGGTATAGGGAGTCCCTACCGTCGCGTCTGGGAGTGAGCTGAGCGTCAAACTAAGCGGAGCCGGTAGGATCGTGAGACTCACCGGCCCTGAGGTTGTTTCGACGATTGTGCTTGAGTCCGTCGCCTTCACCGTCATATTTGCAGTTCCCGCCACAGTGGGCGTGCCGCTCACAACGCAACCCGAGAGCGAAAGACCGGCGGGCAACGTTCCAGCTGTAATAGCGCAGGCGTAAGGCGAGGTGCCTCCGGCTACTCCTATCGTCGCGGTATAAGCAACTCCAACCGTACCGTTCGGTAGAGAAGAGACGGTCAACGTGAGAGCTGCAGGAGAAACGGTAATTGTAACCGGACCGGTAACAGTTGCTACCGGGCTACCGGAATCCGTCACCGTCACCGTAATGTTGGTTGTCCCCGCAACAGTTGGCGTCCCGCTAATCACGCAGCCTGAGAGCGTCAGGCCGGCAGGAAGCGTCCCCGCCACGATCGCGCAGGTGTAAGGGGGAGTTCCTCCGGTGGCTCCAATCGTGCCCGTGTAAGGAACTCCGACCGTAGCACCTGGAAGACCCGTAAGTGTCAGCGTC
This sequence comes from Granulicella sp. S190, assembly GCF_009766095.1. Taxonomy (GTDB): domain Bacteria; phylum Acidobacteriota; class Terriglobia; order Terriglobales; family Acidobacteriaceae; genus Edaphobacter. The sequence continues at coordinate 236,651 of NZ_LMUD01000047.1, read as the reverse complement.
GCTGCTGCCGCATTGATCTTAATGCTGAAGTTCGCACTCGCTGTCGTTCCTGAAGCATCCTGCGCCTGCGCCGTGAACGTAAATGTTCCCTGCGTCGTCGGTGTTCCCGAGATAACGCCTGTTGCCGGAGACAGTGCAAGACCTGCAGGAAGAGATCCCGAGATCACACTCCACATGTAAGGTGTGACGCCGCCCGAAGCCGTAAGCGTCGTCGTATAACCGACTCCAACCGTACCGGCAGGTGGATTGCCTGCAATAACGGTCAATGGAGATGTGCCGGAGTTGGACGTTGTGACTGCGATCGTCTCTGCCGCCGTTACCGTGTCCGGAATGTCGCTTGAGTCAGTGATCTGAACCGTGAAGCTGGAAGTACCCACAGCTGTCGGCGTTCCGGAGATCACACCGGAAGTAGTATCGAAGGTAAGTCCCGCCGGGAGCATGCCGCTTGCAACACTCCACTTCAGAGGCGCCGTACCTCCAGCCGCGATAAGGGTCGAGGTATAAGCCGTTCCCACCGTACCCGAGGGCGGATTGCCCGAGATCGTCGGATCAGGATTAACAGTAATAGTGACAGCACTTTTACTGGTCGTACCTGTAACGGCTGCTGTCAACGTCAACACCATCTGTGAAGTAATTCCAGAAGGAGCAGTGTAAGTAACAGAGTTGCCAGCGGATGCAGAAAGCGTTCCACATGCGCCCGCATTGCACATGGTGCTCGAAAGCGCCCATCCCACATTGGGGCTTCCGGAAAGTTTTGAGGTCACTGCGAACGACTGTCCAGCATCGAGGGTAACTGCAGAAGCAGATAGACTTACGATCCCCCCACCAGCATAGCCACCGGATCCGCATCCCGTAAAAGCAAAACAGATGCTCAGCAGCAAGAACAAGATTGCGCTGCCACGTACAAACGTTTCAACAGCCGAATTCTGGTGCTGATCGTAGCTTCTGGTAGTACTGGTTATTTGATCCAGCTTCAAAAATATCATTGTTTTGTTCGACATGGAAAGCTCCTTAGGGTCCGTGTGACGAAGAATGGGGTGGGTAAAATTGAACTTTTTTGCAGGTTTGCGCTTTTGATTGCCCTGCTGGAACGTACGCGATGTGAGGGTGGCTATTAGAGCTCCTGCAAAGTACGAATGTGGCTGTGACTTCTTGCCAGCAAACGCTTTACTTTGAGAGGTGTGAGCCTGCAGAGTCTCTGTCAAACATGTCCGTTTGTTGCTATAAAACCTGTCATTTCCAGGTTCGAAGGAGTCGGTAACGGAGGGATCAGAAGTCAAATCGAGAAAAGAGTTGGAGTAGCTACGCGGCTGAACCATTTAATTCCTCCAAGGCAAAATTCCGAAGGCAAAGAAGTGCCAAAAGTAACCGCAAAATATTGCAGTCACCTCCTATAGCGTTTTCCTCAGATTTTGGATTGGAAGGATTTTCAATTAATCCAGCGTTTGATATCACATTCGATATCACAGCTTGTTTATTGGGTGAAATCACTCATTGTTGGGGGAGATCGAGATAACTAAATCTAGTTGGTAAGCGTCCGGCGTATTACATTCACGCTAGGAAGAAGCACTCAAGTAAGTGAGTAGTCCTCCATAGCCAACTCCGACGTAACCAATAATTGCTATTGCTATTTCTATAACTATTCGGTCAGAATCAGCAAAGAAACAAGTCTGTGCTCTCAGCTACGCGGGTAGGGTTGCAGTACCAGTAGGGAGTAAGAATGACCCAAGAATATAAGCGGCACCAGAGTTTTCCACTCCGCCTATGTCCTTCGATTCGCCAACAGGCCAATGACCTGGCGCACATTGACGGAATATCGCTCAACCACTTCATCAGCCTGGCCATCGCAGAAAAGATCGTCAGAATGGAGAAGTTCGCTCAGCCGCGAGACTTAGCGATACCGCAGAAAACAAACATGATCCGGCACGGATCGCAAATCGAGAAGCCGACCTGACCGGTCATTCGATAACCCGGATGTTTTGACATCGTCTTTTTCGCCTGCAAAAAATCTTTTATGCGAAAGATGGCACTCGCACGTGTTATATCAAACTCAAAATATGCTGCAACGCATGGCAACGTCATAAGCACGTCGGCATGCGTTGAGGTCACGCGATTGCGCCTTCTCTCCAGCGATCTGTGCATAAACGTGTAAGAACACCACTGCTCCTCTGTACCACGACAAACCTTCAAAAAAAATTAGTTAGAAGGTTGGCGTATTTTTCAGCAGAGAGTAAGTGTTGTTTCAACACCACGTTTACCACGCACGCCACCACGATTTGACCATCAAAAAACCATCTCCCGAACCCACTTTTCGCGAAAAACCCCTGCAAAAGCAGGGGTTTGGTTTAGCAAAAAAATGTAGGATTTATCTATCCCAGACATCCCTGCCAATTACTTCGGTTGCAGATTTTTGAGTGTCTTAGTGATCCCCTTGGCACCGGCAAAAACAGCCATCTTGGTGTTATCAATGACTTTACTCTTCCCCGGAGGGGTTGGATTTAGACCAAGCTTGCGCAGCTGATGGTTAACCCGGAAGAGATCACGATCAAAAGCTATTGATTCATAGCCAATACTAAGCGACATCGAAGAAGTAGGGCCGCTCTCCACCATGTGAGGAAAGTGCATTGGAATGTGCACTCCGGTTCCAGGAACCATATCGAAGCGAACTCCACGTGATCGTATCTCTTCACGAAACGCGATCTCATTCTGCGCCCAATACTTTTCAATATCGAGGTTGTTAAGAATCTCGCCGTCGCTTCCATCGAAGATGTAGATAGTCTTAGTTCCTTGGATTTGCAGTAGGAAACTGTCTTCACTATCGATATGGTAGGGAGTAAATTCATTCGGCGAGGTAAGGAAAAGCGTTTCCATCGGCGCACGATACTCTTTACGAAGATCGACATGAGTGAGCTCCGAGAGCTCCTCCGTCATAGTCTCGAGAACCTTGTCGTACTTAGGCTGAGTGTGAATAAAGCTGAGCTTCATTCTCATACGACTAAGGTCAGAGTGACGAAAGGCTTCTACAAGACTGGCCCTATGATCTTCACTTCCCCACTCTCTAAACTTTCTGTCTAGATAAAAAAAACCCTTCTTCGAATCGTCACGGCTCCAGATTTCGGCGAGCTTCTCCACTGATTGCGTCGAAAACAAATCGTTGGAGTCCAGATTGTGGGAAAAAAGGAATGGCTTTCGCCGAAAGGAATCAGAAAATTCAGCTTCTGGTTGAAAATACGTGTAAGCCACGATAACCCCCAAATCAAATGGATCTTGCCTTACTAGTCTCGAATGGTACAGGGGGAGGACTGTTTACTTCAATTTTAAAGTGACCCGCAACACATCTCTGCAGTGTTTGCATGTTTTTTTAGGTAACCGATACTCAAGTTACTCTGAATCTAATTAAGACAATTATTAGCTATTTCGCCATTTTTATAAATCGCGTCGCATAAAAGCTAGTGTGTGACAGTTTGAATATGAGTAATTTCTCCGTCCCGCATGTGAAGGATACGGTCGGCAATCTGGGCAGCCTCAGGGTTATGAGTAATCATTAGAACGGTCTGATTGAGCTCGCGGCTTGACTGGCGGAGCATCTTAAGAACGGCGTCAGAGTTTTTAGTGTCAAGATTGCCAGTGGGCTCGTCGGCAAGAACGATGGCCGGTCGATTGATGAGGGCTCGGGCGATGGCCACGCGCTGTTGCTCACCACCAGACAACTCATTAGGACGATGGTCAAGGCGTCCTTGAATACCCAACATCTCAGTAAGGTGATCGAGAAGAGGCCGATCCAACTCTCGCTTGTTAGAGGAGCCGAGATTTGCAATATCGTGGGCGATCTCTATGTTGCCCATCGCAGAAAGGGTTGGCAATAGGTTGAAACGCTGGAAGATGAAGCCGATTTTGGCGCGTCGGGTCTTGGTGCGTTCGGCATCGGTAAGAGTAGCGAAGTCGATGCCGTCGATCAGGACAGAACCGGTGGTGGCACCAGTAAGGCCTCCAAGAATATAGAAGAGGGTGGATTTGCCGGAGCCGGATGGCCCAACGATGGCGACGAATTCACCTGGAGTGATGGCGAAGTTGACCTTACGAAGGGCAGGGACCTCGAGTTTGCCGGAACGATAGGTCTTGCCGAGGTCGCGAGCCAAGATGATCGGAGCCGTAGAGGTGGCTGCGATCGTCGACTGACTCGGCGTTGCGGAGGTCGGGTCGGGCTGGGGGGACAACGTGGAAGAATGAGAAGACATGTACGTTTATAAAGTCTATCGCGAATGGAGTGGGGAGTGAGGCTGACTGAGCTTTTGCTGGTGGGGGTGGTGAGTTGGACGGCATTGGGAGTGATGGGGATTGGATTATCGCAGCTAAGAAGTGAGCGGCAGCGGGTACGCCGAGGATTATTGTCACTTTTTGTTGTATGGGTGGTTTACCTCAGCGTACTGCTAGGAGTTTCGCTTGGACAGAGACAGAAGATCGTGGCGTTGGGTCAGCCTCAGTGCTTTGGAGGCATGTGCTATACGGTGATCGGAGTCGAGGAAGTACGAGGTTTTTTAATTCGTGATGGGCGGCTACTGTTACGAGTAGCCGTTCGAGTCGCAAATCAGGGAGAATCGGCGCAGAGCGAAAGTTTGATGAAGGCTTATCTTGTGGATGAACAGGGCCGCCGGTGGGAAGAGTCAACCGGAGTGAACGGCGTGGGGCTTACGGCGAAGATAGCGGGGGGAGACTCGGTGATGAGTGAGCCTGTTTTCAAGGTGGCTGGAGATGCCACCGGCTTGAGACTAATTTTGACGCAAGGGTGGAAGCAGCCAGGAGTACTCGTCATTGGGGACTCTGATAGTCTTCTCCATCGCAGGACAGCGGTTGTACTTGGACGCTGATTGAGGATCAGATTCTCCAAACCGATCGGTTGCGCTATTGAGAACTGAACAAAACAAATTAGCCATCCACAAACGCGCTTGTAAGATCAGGCACTCTCTCCTTAGGCGACGAAAAATGCCTGAAGGGTAGTTTCTTCGAGGAAGCTGATTTCAAGACGAACGGTTACGATCTGGCCAAGGTCCGCTGGGGTGGAGAGATTTTTACGGCAAGTACAAAGATGAGTAAAGCCGAGGTGACCAGCACGAGTAAGCTCAAGGCCTGAAGAGATGATGGCCGCATAGAGTTCGATAACGGCGCGAAGCTGAATCTCAACCCGAAACTCTATGGTGGTGGGCGAAAGTGTCTTACGCTTAAGTATCCAGCCTCCGCAGTCTGCAAAGGCTGAGACGAGCGTGGGGAGAAGGCCGTGACGCTCTTCGTAGCTGAATCCCTTGATATCAAGTAATTGCATGGGATATAGAGCCTTTGCAGATGAAAATATGCTTGCCGATAGAGTGTTCATCGGAACGAGAAGGGAGAAGCGTGAGGGGTTGTTATAGGTACGGTAGTCACGTGGTGTTTCTTGTTGACACTGTTGAAAAGAGATGGCTTGAATCCTTTCAGAAGTCTGACCGTTCGGACTGACAGATTGTTCGGAGCGCAGGGTGTAGAAGGATTGTAGAGGCGAGGTTTTTATGGTGCTTGGCGTCGGAACGGACCTGATAGAGACGAGACGGATTGACGAGAGTATCGAACGCTATGGCGAACGGTTTCTGCAACGCGTTTTTACTGCAGGAGAGATTGCTTACTGCATGCGCAAGAAGAAAAATGCTTCTGAGAGTTTCGCAGCCCGGTTTGCAGCGAAAGAAGCTGGTGCCAAAGCCTTGGGAACGGGAATCAGCCGAGGGATCACCTGGAAGGAGCTCGAGGTGCGGCGGGAAGAAAGCGGTCGACCGACATTGCACTTTAGGGGACGGGCCGCGGAGATGGCAGCCGCCATGGGTGTGCGGCGGGTGCAGTTGAGCCTGACCCATAGCCGTGATCTGGCCATGGCGGTGGTGGTGACGGAAGACTAAGCGCGAGGAGAAGAACTTGAAACCATTCGAACGCTTTACGCATCCATATGGGGATAACGCACTTTAGCGCAACGGAATCCCCATAGTTTTCATAAGGTACTCGGGACTAAGGGTAATGTATCCTCCTAATTACTGACACCCTAATTGCGTGACAGACAGGAGACACCGGTGTGATGTTGTATCGGTAGTCGGTAGATTGTCGCAAGAAGGACCTAAAGGAGAGCTATGCCCAGCCAGCAGGAGGTTCGGTGGTCGCAGTTGAAGGTGGGCGTGATTGTACTGATTTCCACAGTTGTGCTGGTGACACTTCTGTTCCTGATGACAAGTTCGTCGGGGCTGGGAATCTTTTCGCATAAATTGACGGTATTGACCTACTTCGAAAACTCAGCTGGCCTGAAAACGGGCGCTGCAGTGAACCTGGAGGGTGTAACGATCGGAACGGTCAAGTCGGTGACCATCGACAACTCGCCTGAGCATAAACTGACGCCCGTGAAGGTTGTAATGAAGATGAACGACAAGTTCACCACCAATCTGAAAAAAGATTCGAAGGCTTCGTTGTCGACGGTAGGGGTGCTGGGCGATACGGTGGTTGATATCAATAGCCAGTTTGCAGTGGGCCCACCGCTTCAGGATGGGGATGTGCTGAAGACACTGGAGACGCCTAGCCTGACTGATGTAGTGAAGGCTAGCCAGGGAACTATCGAAAGCCTGAATGTGATTCTGGCGAAGATGAATATCATCGTCGATAACATTCAGTCTGGCAAAGGTTCGATCGGACAGTTAATCAACAACCCAGACTTGTACAACAAAGCGAATAATACTGTCGACGAGTTGCTGAAGCTGGAAAAGAACTTGAACGCAGGGCGCGGATCGATCGGCAAGCTGATGACGGATGATACCCTCTACAATCGCCTCGATGCTACGGCTGCGAAGTTGGAAAGCATCGCGAATACAGTGGATAGTGGCCAGGGAACTGCTGGTAAGTTGCTAAAGGATGATTCTCTCTACAAAAACCTAAACTCAACGCTGGCACACGCGAACTCATTGCTCGCTGACGCAGATGCGGGTAAAGGTGGCATTGGCTTAATGCTGAAAGATCCCAAGTTTCGACAAGATCTGAGCAATACGCTGACCCAGGTGAACTCACTGGTATCCGGGGTGAACGATGGCCGAGGTACGCTGGGCAAACTGGCAACCGACGATGCCGCTTACACGAATCTGAATAAGCTGTTAACGGCGAGTACGGATCTAGTGACGACAATTCGAAGCGATCCGAAAAAATACCTTACGATTCATCTGAAGATTTTCTAGAAAGAAGAGAAGACAGAAAGCGGGTCCACGCTTTGGCCTGAGCCCGCTTTTTTGTCTCCGGCAACATCGCATAGTTCTACCTTCCGGCCGAATTCTGCGAGACTCATCGAAGCTCTGCACTAGCCCTCTGGCTCTCCTTTCGCCTGCTGAGTTGAATCGATGCCGCCTACCTTCTAATTATTTGCCGCGTCTGATAGAGAACCGATCTCAAAAGAGATCCAGCTTCGGCAGGACGTCTTTTACGGCGAGGGAATTGGCGGTAACCATAAGGTTGGTGACCGTGCCCCGAAGGACAGATCGGCCAGAATGAACAGCTACAAGTGGCACAAAGTCGCGACAGCTTCTACAATAAGCGAAGGAATCGTACCCTACAGAGTTGCTCGCAGCAAAAAGTGGACGGCAAGCGCCCACTGGCGAGGATTAAGGAAGCGCATGAAGTTGAGCAGGATTGGCCGGGTTTCAATGGCCTTGGTAGTGTCCGTGGCGATGGGTCTAGGCATGACAGCGTGCGGTGGCGGCACGATCGGGTTCATGTGGGTTCTTGGAACGCAATACAACCAGATCGCAGGCTTCAAGATCGATGACTTTACGGGAAACCTGACAGCGATTCCTCATTCGCCGTTTACTTCCGGCGGAGCTAATCCCGTCTCGATCGTGGTGAAGCCCGGCGGCCGATTTGTATACGTCGTGAATAAGGGCGGCGGCAACGGCCCAGCTGCTGGCCTCCCTTGCGGGACCGCAGGCAGTATCAGCGAGTTCAGTGTTGGCGGCCAAGGTATTCTTACCTTCCAGCAGTGCTTCCAAAGTCAGGGAACCACTCCTGTATGGGCAGCCAACGACAGCACGGGTAACTTCCTCTACGTTCTGGATCAAGTTGCGAAAGATGCGATTTGCGATTCGACCCTTCCAGGCTTCTCCTCGACTTCTTGCTATGGCAGCATCACTGTTTTCTCGATTGATCCGAATACCGGTCGGCTAACATTGGTGCTCAACCAGCAGGTCAAGGCGCAGGGAAATACTGGCCTGCAGCAGACTTACTTCGCGGTGGGTCAAACACCGACAATGATGGCGGTTTCGGGTGGATGCCTGTTTACTCTGAACACGGCGGACCAGACGGTTTCTCCTTACGCGGTAGGGACAGCCGGGCAATTGACATTCACGACCACACAGAAGTTCAATTCGGGAGCGGTAACGCCTACCTCGATTATCGCGGGTGGAAGCGGCATCTATATCACCGATGCAGGAGCACCTAACCAGAACAGCCCTGGACAGGTTCTTCCCTACACGGTTGGAGCTGCCACATGCTCGTTGAATACAATTACTGGCGGAGCGGTGGCGAACATTGCGCCTGCTGCAAATCCGGTTTATTCGTTGGTAGAGAAGAAGACTTCCACACACTTGTATGTGCTAAATCAGTCGACGACCGATACAACGAATCCTAACAGTTCGATCTCAGCATTTACGATTCAAACGAATTCAACCCTGCAGGAGTTGAGCGATCCTGGCAATAATCCCTATACAGTCGGAGCAGGTCCAGTCTGTATGGCGGAGGATCCGTCCAATCAATATGTTTACACTTCAAATGGCGATGGGACTGTAACAGGTAAGCAGATCTCAACGCTCGGCCAATTATCAGATCTTCGTCGAGGATCCAAGTTCACAGCGACGGGACAAGCAACGTGTCTTGCAATAAGCGGAAACGTAGACTAGCTGGCCGGGTCGGCAGTTGGAGAACAAGGACGGGATGTCTTCATGAATCCTGAGTATCGGGACAGCAGGATGGGCGGAAACGATTTGCCCTGGAGTCAGGTAAGCATGAAGTGGAATAAGATGGGCCGCGGGACAGTGGCCTCGATTTTGTCTTTTGCGTTGGTGAGCGTAACGGCGTGCAGCCGCGACTACACGCTGGCGTATGTGTACGTAACGACAGCAAAACCGTTGACGAGTTCCTCCCCTAACGGCGGAATCAATGCATACGCAGTGGACTTCCAGATTGGATCGTTGACGCCACTGGCGGATTCTCCAATACCAGCGGGAAGAAATCCGTTCACCTTGGTAGCCTCGCCGAACGGATTGAACCTGTATGTCGTAAATCACGACGATTCGACCATCGGCGAGTATTCGATTGGAACGGACGGCAAGATCTACTTGCAAAACACCTATAACGTGACAGGAAGCAACGCTACTTCTGTTGCGATAGATGCAGCAGGAGCCTTCCTCTATGTCACCTTTCAGTACCAGCTTGGCCCTCAAGGGCAGCAACTTTATTCGACCGCCGCGCCCGGACCTGGCGGTGTAACGATCTTCCCAATTAATAAGGACGGTTCGCTTGGAACCGCTGTGGCGAATACGACGATCGGAACTACTCCCTCCACTCCCACGCTGAACTATGTCCCGGTCGGGAATACGCCCGTGGGTATTGAGGTTAGCCGTCCGCGCTGCGAACCTGCAGCCTCATATAACGCTGGTAATCCAGGTTGCACTTTGACCGACGGTTCGGGGCCAGGTTTCCAGACCTCTTTTGTGTACGTCATAGATCAGGAGAGCATCACGACTCCGAAGGCTGCTTTGCTTGGCTTTTCGCAGAACATGGCGACAGGAGCTTTGACTCCTACGAACGGAACCACGATCACTACCGATTCCACAGGTAAGACTGTAGCCACGGGCTTTGGCGCGGGAACGACGCCAAGCGCTATTGCTGAGGACCCGTCTTCGCGCTTTGTCTATGTCACCGATCAGGCTCAGAATCTGCTGTTTGGGAAGACTGCCAATGCAGATGGTTCGCTGACCCCAATGAACAACAGCCCGTTCGCCACTGGTATATTCCCGTTGGGAGTCACCATCGATCCGCGAGGTAAATTCCTCTATGTGGCGAACTTCTCCTCGGGGACTGTCGGGGCATACACGCTTGATGCCACTTCAGGAATGCCAACTGGAGCTGTTGGCTCCGCGTCGACCGCAACGGGAACAGGTCCCATGTGCGTAACGGTCGAGCCGGCTCTGGGGATTTACCTCTACGTGCCGAATAACCTAGAAGGCGACGTCTCAGCGTTCCAACTGGCCCCACAAAACGGGACGTTGAAGCAGGTGCAGAATACGCCGTTCCCATCAGGCGCATTGCCTACCTGCGCAGTGGCAGTGGCAAATGGTTCTCACCCGACGCAAATCATCGTCGAGTAATAGGCTGCTATGTCCTAGCAAAAAGCCCCGCAGCTGCGGGGCTTTTTGCGTTCCCAATGGGGCCGATGGCACTCTTCCGGTTTGCCTTGATGTCCCTTGTGGGACATCAAGGGTGACGAAAAGATACCCCGAAAGCGAAAAGCGGACCTCAGCCGATAAAGCCGCAATTCAACCAAAGCTCTTGCGTCATAGCTGAAGCCGTGCCCTAAACAAGACAGATTGGAAGGCCTCTCGCGTCACTCTTCCGTACCTCTTCTGCCTTCCGTTATCCCAACCCTACACAGGGGTACCCCCCTCCCCCCTTGGGGGGTATCTTGCGCGGAAGCCTATTATTATCATCGATTTATGCGACACCACTGTCTGCAAAGGTAAGTATCCCTTGACGTAAGGTAATATTTGTGGGACACTAGTCTTGCCATGAAGATTCCTCAGCCCATTCCCGCCGAACGTCGCTTTACAATCAACGACTTCAACAAACAATTCGTGGATGACAATGCTTGCTTAGATTGGCTGATGGAGCAACGCTATCCCGGATCACTTGCTATTTGCTCTTACTGCAAAGTGGAGCGCAAGCACCACCGGATCGCCACCAAAAAGGCGTATGCCTGCGACTACTGTGGAACCTACATCTCGCCGATGGCTGGAACAATATTCGAGAAGTCCAGCACGTCCCTGCGGCTCTGGTTCTATGCAATGTACCTCATGTCGGCTACGCGCTGCGGGATCAGCGCAAAGCAGATACAGCGCGAGTGCGGCGTCACCTACAAGACGGCATGGCGCATGTTCAAACAGATTCGTACTCTGATGTCGGAAGACCTCGTGCTGTCCGGCCCGGTTGAGATGGATGAAACATTTCACGGCGCACCGAAAAAGAACCAGCACGCCAACAAGCGTACCGAAGGCAAGTACAAGGACAAGCAGCCCATCTTTGGGATTGTCGAGCGCAAGGGGCGCGTCATCACTCGCGTGGTCGCGGATGTGAAAGAGAAGACCCTCATGCCCATAGTCGCAGAGCGTGTGCTGCCCAAGAGCACCGTCTACACGGACTCCTATTCCTCATACGATAACGTGCGATGGATGGGCAATAACTACAAGCATGAGCGCATCAACCATACGGCTGGCATTTATGTGATGGGGCACATTCACACCCAGACGATTGAAGGCTTCTGGAGCCTATTGAAGCGTGGGATCGAAGGCGTATACCACTCGGTAAGCACCAAGTATTTGCAGTCTTACTGCGATGAATACTCGTTCCGCTACAACCGCCGAATGGATAACCAGCCGATGTTTAAGTCTTTGCTGGATCAGGTTGTGGCGAAGGCGGAATAGCTTTCTTTACAAGTCGTGTGAACATTTCCACGGTGATAGGGTGCATCTCCGACTCCTCCAACGTTTGCGGGAGAGGGGTGAGAAACTTGCGTTTCCCGTTCTGCTTCTCTTCTTTGGTCAGCTTTGGTGAAGGACTCATATAATTCCCTAGCTAGGATTATGGCACATAGCCTAGTGCCATTCGGCCCTAACCCTCCATGCAATAACAACGATGAACACTAAGGTGAGCACGATCATGTGTCTATCAAATGAACTAATTCGCCCGTTGTCCTCGTTGATGTCTTTAGCTTCACTCATGGATGGGCTTTCTCCCCAAGCAATAAAAGCTTTGGAGGACAGTAGAAACGTATGGGACAACGCACGTAAGGTTGATTTCTCCCATCTTTTGTTCGTGACACAGCTAGTCGCTGTTGGAGTCATATTAGAGGGCCCCGAACTGGTATATGAAATCTCCAATGCCATTAAGCGTTTGAGAAAAAACCTGTAGCTGAACATGGGCCATACTGGATTACGTTTATCGGACTGATCGGTTGGATCATCGTTTCAGTTGGAGTGGCTGGAGAGTTTTGGATAGACAGGGACGTGAACAGGGATGACGAGAATATCCAATCCATAAACATTGATTTGTTGCGCGATGCTGGCACGTCAGCATTCCAAGCCAAAGCCTCCGCAGGAGCAGCAGATACTTCCGCCAAAGACGCGTCAACCAAATCTGGCGAGGCGGTTAAATCTTCAGCGGTAGCGACAATCTTGGCGGCTGGTGCAAGAAAAGAAGCAGACTCTTTCGAGTCAGATATCGTATCTGCCAAGAAGCAAGCCGCAGATGCGGTATCGCGACTAGCTGATGCAGAGCAACGCTTAGCAGACTCAACACAACGAGAAGCTACAGCGGAGGCTAAATTGAGTGCTATCAAGACGCCACGTTCTCTTGTTCGCAAAGATGAATTAGTCACTGGGCTCAAACCGTTCAAGGGAACGGACTTCACCATTAATGCATTCATGGATGATGAATCCAATAGGTTTTCAGTGATCGTCGCCCAAGCATTGAAAGATGCTGGTTGGATCCGAGTACAGCCAGCTGGCATGAATATTGGCATTCCGACAATGAAGACAGTCTTCGCCGCAGGGGAGAAGGGAGAAATGGTTCCATCTTGCTTGGATACGGGGATAGCGGTACATGTCACCGAAAAAGAATCGCTCGCAGAACTCCAAGTGAAGCCATTTCCTTCTTTGTCGCAGAAGTTACGCGCTGGCATTGTTTTGAGCCAAATGATCGGTTCCAGCATCGCTCCTCCGGAAGAAAATAATGTCACAAAAGGAGTGCTCGACCCCGACCCCGGGGAGGAAATACTGAGAATATGCATCGGAAAAAAGCCATAGGCTGTCGTCTTGAACCCTACAAAGAAGCGCCAAAATAGAGATGACTACAAGACATCTCTTAGCTGCCCTGTGACGGTATTTTGAGTGTACCTTACATGTGGGGATACTTACCTCTGCAAAATATTCATTCAAAAAGGGTTACGCCTAAAATATTCCAAACAAATGCGTTACGGGTGACACGTTCCAGCTGCCTGTACAAACAAAGATACCCTCGGATTAATGTCCGAGGGTATCTGTTTGAACTCTGTTTCAAGTATAGCGAAGGCAGAGAAACTAATACGCCACGCATTTGTCGTTGCCTGAAGCAGTGATTTGCTTCTTGGGGGCTTGACAGGAATTCTCGGGGATCGATGGCTGGCGACGGTTGGTTGCAACTGTGAGTCAACAACGACAGCAGCAGATCACTGCGGGATGACAACAAAATACAGACAACAACAGTAGATCCCTGGGAGATAACAAAAAGGATAGGCAAGGCCAAAACATCCGTATTCGTCACCCGCCTAGTTTGAACCGGTAGCGGCAAAGCAGGTTTCTCCACTGCGCAGGACAAAGCTGTCCGCTTCAGTCGAAATGACAGATCTAATGACAGATTTTGGTCGTGGCCTCTGTCGATCCTGCTAGGACGCGACTGGGGAGAGCGGACGAGTTTTGCGGGAGAAACGGCCAAGGATGGCTTTACGGGCGGGCGCTTCTACAAAGTGGAAGGTGGCCAGTGCTAGAAGGATGAGGATTGCGTAGGAGAGCCAGGGGTCGAAGGCGACCATATGTAGATGCTCGGGTACGTGGTAGGTGTGGAGGAGTTGGAATACGTTGAAGTGGAGAAGATAGAGACAGTAGCTGCTCTCACCAACCAGCAAAAGAGGACGCCATGAAAAGAACGCCGAGATTGGATGAGGGCCGCTAAGGCCGAGGACAAGAGCTGCGAAGACAGGGGTCATTAGGCCCCCGTGCATTAGAAGGTACGGTGTGTGAAGAACGACCGTGTAGAAGAAAAATCCAATGAGGGTCAGGCTTACGGCGGAGAGAAGCAGACGGTGGCGGGGGGGGATGGTGAGGGTGTGCTGCAGCTTGCCCAGGGTGACGCCGATGAGGAAGGTGCAGGCGTAGGGGAGTGGGGTGTACTTGAGGAAGCGGATGAGTTGGGTGGAGCTGTAACGGTCTACCGGGCCGATGATGTGGTCTGGGTTTAGCAGGAGGTAGAGGGAGTGGGGCGCGAGACCGATGATCCATAGCGCGAGGAGGAGAAGGATGAGGTGGATCGGCCTCCTCGGCCATGGGAGACGGATCAACCACGGGAAGGCTGCGTAGAGAACTACTTCGCTCGAAAGGGTCCAGGCGACGGTGTTCCAGAAGGTGGCGACGGAGGGGCTCCAGCCCTGAAGGACGAGGGGGGTGAGAATCATTCCCTGCCAGAAATCGAAGTGGGAGCGGGCGTGCCACTCATCCTGAACCATACGGAAGGAGAGGAGGAGGACGAGCAGGTAGACGGGGTAGAGGCGGGAGAAGCGGGCGAGCCAGAACTCGCGCTTGACCAAGGTCTGAGCACGGTCGGCGTAGTTATAGGTAAGGACGTAGCCGGAGATGAGGAAGAACACGCCTACGAAGACATAGCCGTTGTCGATGATGGGATAGAGAAGTCCCAGATGCGGAGGGGTGAAGTGGAAGAGGATGATGAAGATGGCGAGAAGGGTGCGGATGCCGGTGAGGGCCGGCAGAGGCGGCTTGCGGGTGGTGTGGGCCGCGGGTGACGGGGCAGGGCTTCGCGGCTGCTCGGTCTCTAGTTCCAGAAGGCTCGGATTCACACGATTCGTCCTGCTTGTATGGGATGCTGTGGATCTTAACTTGATCTAACGCTGTTTCTTAGGTTTTGACGCGGATGCGGAGTGGGAAGACGACATAATTCGCAGGTATTGAGTTTTGGGCGTGGGTTGGGGATTGTGGATATCTCCTCTTTATGGGAGAAGACGGTCAAAAACGACAAGGACAACAGCAGATCCCTACGGGATGACAACAAAAGAACAGGCAACGACAACCGATTACGGCGGTTACGCTGTGACCAGGGAGCCTATCTTTTCGCCGCTTACGACGCGGACGATGTTGCCGGACTCCCGCATGCTGAAGACCATCATGGGCATGTTGTTGTCGCGGCAGAGGGAGACGGCGGTGGTGTCCATGACGCGGAGGTTGAGGCGAAGCATCTCGCTATAGGTGATCTCGTCGAACTTGGTGGCAGTGTCGTCTTTTTTGGGGTCGGCGGTGTAGATGCCGTCGACCGAGGTGGCCTTGAGTAGGATGTCTGCCTTGATCTCCATGGCGCGGAGGCTGGCGGCGGTGTCGGTGGAGAAGAAGGGGTTGCCGGTGCCGGCGGCGAAGATGACGATGCGGTTCTTCTCGAGGTGGCGCATGGCGCGGCGGCGGATGTAAGGTTCGGCGACCTCGTGCATCTCGATGGCGGACATGACGCGGCAGAAGAGGCCAAGCTTCTCGATGGCGTCCTGGAGGGCGATGGCGTTGATGACGGTGGAGAGCATGCCCATGTGGTCGGCGGCGACGCGGTCCATGTCGATGGCTTGCTGGGCGACTCCGCGGAAGAAGTTGCCTCCGCCGACGACGATGCCTATCTCGCAGCCGAGGGCATGAACGGCGGCGATCTCGGCGGCAATTTTGTGGATGAAGACGGCGTCGATGCCGAAGCCTTTGCCTGCAGCCAAGGCTTCGCCAGAGATCTTGAGGAGCACTCTTTTGTACATGTCAGAACTAAGTATCGCATGCTGAGGGCGACCGGGAATGCCGGCGATAAATTCGCTGCCATAGACGGTCCGGAGGACAATTTTGTTTACAACTTGGTGGCGACGGAGAGTGATTGTGCACAACTTTGCCGAGTAAGGTGGGTATTGCAGGTTGCGGGCACGACACAACGCAGCCCAAGGAGAAAGAAAGATGGTCAGCAAGGTACGTTTGATGATTTTGACAGCTGGACTGGTGACGGCAGCAGCGCCGATGACGATACAGGCACAGGAGGTTCCGGGGCCTCACCCGGCTTACCTGCATGCCCTGAGCGATCTGCGCGCGGCACGGCACTACCTGAACGACGGATGGGCCTGGGCACCGGTGAAGCGCGAGGACAATGAGGCGATTCACCATATCGATGCTGCGATCGACGAGATCAAGCATGCGGCCATCGATGACGGCAAGGGATTGAATGACCCGTTCCACATCGATACAGGGCTGAGCCCACATGACCGGTTCCGCAAGGCGAATGAACTTCTGTTTGCAGCTCACCGTGATCTGGAGCATGCAGAGGATGTTCCGCAGGCGCATGGGCTTCGTGATCGTGCGATCGGACACATCGACTACGCGCATACGATTGTCGACAATGCGCAGCGTACGGCTCACTGGGAGTAACGGTATCGCCTGTAGAAGAAAGAGGGGAGCCTTTGGCTTCCCTCTTTTGTTTGCCCTGACAGAAGGATCGAAGTCGATGCTTCCCTTCTTCTTGTGTCTCCCTTCCCTCCCCCCTCCCCCTTGGGGTATTTTGGGAGGATGTCTTTTCTTTTGTTGAAGCTACAGGCACCCCCAGACTGCAAAATATTGGCATCAAATGAGTTACGCACAAAATATTTGTTTTCAACGACTTGTACGCTAGTGAAAAGGCCTCGGGTTGTCCCGAGGCCTTCTTTGATACTGAATCCAGTTTACGTTGTTCAAGCTAATTCCTATGCCACGGGATACCCCTTGATTGACGCGGGTATTTGAGGGTTCGGGGCTTGACATGATTTGGCCGACGGCAAGCGGTGTTGCCGTGGAGGCTATGATACTTTCGTCTTCAATCACATCTTTACTTGGGCCCTTTTTCGTTTCCTGTCGATTCTGGAGAGTGCTATGCGTCGGTTTCAATGCTGGTTCGAAGAGTCTTGCCTGCGACTTGGTTTTGCGGCTGCGATCGCGGTTGCCTTTACGGTTGTACCGAGGGCCGTGGCGCAGAATCCGGATGCGCTCTCGCCTTACTTTGAGGGCAAGCAGGTGGTGGTGAAGATCGATATGCCGGGGACGCAGAAGGGGGTGGATATCTACCCGAACCGGCAGCCGCCAATGGATACGAAGAGCTATGGGGACCGGCTGAAGCAGTTTGGCGTGTCGGTGCGAAACGGCGATACGGTGATGGTGACGAAGGTAAAGGTGAACAAAGACAATGTCGAGTTTCAGCTTGGCGGTGGGGGATTTGGGACGGCGAGAGACGACTCTGATACGTCGGTGCACTTTACCTCTACGGGCAAGAGCGACAGGGAGAAGGATCTGGAGAACCAGATCAGCAACGAGAGCGATCCGGACAGGCGGCGGTCTCTGCAGCGGGAGCTCGATTATGTGAGGTCGCAGAGGGAGAGGCGGGATAGGATCGACCGCGAGAGAGCCCAAGACACTGCCGAGAGAAAAGCGGGGCAGGTGGCGATGAAGCGGCAGCAGGGCGGGTCGCGGTTCAACATCAAGCTGGATGCGAGAGGGATGGGTGACTCGCTGACGCCGCAGGTGATTGAGAGTGCGCTGGCCCAGTATGTTTCGTTTCCGGGGGATGGTGGAGGCGGCCCTCCGGCGGGTGCGCCTAGTGGTGCTCCGGGGCTGGCCGTGCGTCCTTCGGATCAGGGCGGCGATCCGGCGCAGGGCTTGAAGAAGGGCATGACGCGAGAGCAGGTGGAGGCTCTGTATGGGCCGGCGGTGGAGGCGCATGACCGGACGGAGAATGGGATGTCGATGACCACGTGCACGTATAAGAGCAGGGATGAGAGTGTGCGGGCTGACTTTGTGAATGGGGTGCTGGTGCAGTACTCGGTCTCTTCGCGTTAGATTCGGCGAAGTGCCCGCTGCGCGCGGGGCGGTCCCTTCGTGACTTGTATACCGGCTTCGCCAAGTGATCGGCGAAAGAAAAGCCCTGGCTGGTGGCCCGGGCTTATTGTTCTAGTGATGGTTACATATTATGCAGAGGCTTCGTCGGTTGCGGCTGCCTTGGTCTGGGCTACGGTCCAGTCGGCTGCGCCTACCTTGAAGCGGGCGAAGCGGCGGACGCTGATGTTCTCTCCGAGCTTCGCGACTTTCGATGCGATGAGCTGGCCGATGGTCTGCGAGGCTTCCTTGATGAAGGGCTGGTCGAGAAGGCAGAACTCTTCGTAGAACTTGGCGAGCTTGCCGGTGAGCATCTTCTCGATGATCTCGGCGGGCTTGCCGGAGGCAGCGGCCTGGGCGCGGTAGACATCCTTCTCGCGCTCAAGGTCAGCTTCGGTGACGTCTTCGCGGCTGACGAAGCGCGGGTCGACGGCGGCGATGTGCATGGCGATGTCGCGGAGGAGCTCCTGGAACTCATCGGTGCGGGCTACGAAGTCGGACTCGCAGTTGAGCTCGATGAGAACGCCGATCTTGCCGCCGGCATGGATGTAGGTTCCGACTGCGCCCTCATTGGTGGTGCGGCTGGCTTTCTTTGCGGCCGAGGCCATGCCACGCTTGCGGAGGACGACGAAGGCATCTTCCATGTCGCCTTTTGCTTCCTGGAGGGCCTTGAGGCAGTCGCCCATGGGGGCGCCGGACTTTTCGCGGAGTTCCTTGACGAGTTTTGCGTCGATCTTTACGGCGGTTTCAGTCATTGTGAGTTTCCTTTGGTGACGTTTTCTGCGAAAGGGGGCGCGGGCTGAATGCCCGCGCCCCACTAAACTAACAAGAGGCGGTTACGGCACGGCTAATGCCCTGCCCTTTCCTGGTGGCAACCTCTCGACATGAAGAGCGACTAGACGGCGGCCTGAGCGGAGACAGCCTCGGACTCGGCTTCGGGCTCGGTGGCAGCGGAAGGCGCCTTGCGGATGTTTCCGCCGAGGACTGCAGCGAGGTCGACGGTTTCGTCTTCTTCGGCGACAGCTTCGGTGGGCTCGACAGTGGCGTGAGCTTCTACGCCTTCGATCTCTCCGTCTTCGCCGATGTGCTCGGGGGAGACTTCGAGGGGCTGAACGTCAGAAGACTCGGTGGCGAAGGCCTTCTCGGAGACCATCTGGACGCCTTCGTAGGCCGAGTCAGCGATCTTCGTGGTGAAGAGGCGGATGGCGCGGAGGGCGTCGTCGTTGCCGGGGATGACGTAGTCGACAACGGTGGGGTCGCAGTTGGTATCGACGACGGCGACCACCGGGATGCCGAGCTTGCGGGCTTCGGCGACGGCGATGGCTTCGTTGTTGGAGTCAACGACGAAGATGGCGTCGGGAAGGCGCTTCATGGTCTTGATACCGGCGAGGTTGGTGGTGAGGTGCTTGCGCTCGCGCTCGAGCTTGATGACTTCCTTCTTGGTGAGGAGCTCGTAGCGGCCATCGGTGGACATGTCGTCGAGCTCGGTGAGGCGCTTGACGGACTTCTGCACGGTGACCCAGTTGGTGAGGAGACCACCGAGCCAGCGGCTGTTGATGTAGGGCATGCCGGCGCGGGTCGCTTCTTCGGCGATCGCGTCCTGAGCCTGGCGCTTGGTGCCGACGAAGAGGATGAGCTTGCCGGTCGAGGTGAGGTCGGTGACGAACTTGGAGGCCTCTTTGAACATCTTGAGGGTCTTCTGCAGGTCGATGATGTAAATGCCGTTGCGCTCGCCGAAGATGTACTCCTTCATCTTGGGGTTCCAGCGCTTGGTCTGATGCCCGAAGTGAACGCCCGCTTCGAGAAGTTCTTTCATCGTAATGTTTGCCAATGTAGCTCCTTGGTTTAAGACAGCCGGTACCGTGGTGCCGGTGCCTGGATTGATCCTTTACCGGACGAGACCGGCTCGGGAGATTTGACTCCTTGCCGCAAGGGTTGAAGCCTGCGGGTGATGCGAAAAGCCAGCTGTTAGCTTTTGGCCGTTAGCTTTTAGCTAGAAGCTAAG
Source organism: Granulicella sp. S190 (assembly GCF_009766095.1). Taxonomy (GTDB): domain Bacteria; phylum Acidobacteriota; class Terriglobia; order Terriglobales; family Acidobacteriaceae; genus Edaphobacter. The sequence continues at coordinate 216,644 of NZ_LMUD01000047.1, read as the reverse complement.
AGCTAACGGCCAAGAGCAGCATCCAATTAGCGTTTGCTGAACTGGAAGCGAGCGCGAGCGCCCTTCTGACCGTACTTCTTGCGCTCTTTACCACGCGAGTCGCGGGTAACGAGGCCTTCTGCCTTGAGCGTCTTGCGGAGCTCGGGGTTGAAAACCATGAGGGCGCGTGCGATGCCGAGCTTGACTGCGTCGGCCTGGCCCATGACGCCGCCACCCTTTACGGTGGTGATGACGTCGAAGGTCTCGCCGATGTCGGCGATGCCGAGCGAGCGCTTGGCGGCTGCGCGCTGCTGTGCGGTGACGAAGTAGACGTCACACTCTTTTTTGTTGACGGTGAATTTGCCGCTGCCCGGACGCAGGAAGACGCGTGCGATCGAGGACTTGCGACGGCCGGTTCCGTAGTACTGAATCAGATCTGCCATGGTGCTCCTTGAACTTGATAGAACCCGGGGCTATTTGCCCCAACCTTCGTTAGCTCCTGCAGAAGCAGGAGGAGACGCTTAGCCTTCGAGCGAGTGAGCCGGGTGCGTTGGCACCATGACCTTCGACGTGAGAACTTTTGGCGCGTTGCTGGCATGGAAGTCCATGGCAACGGGCTGCTGGGCGAGGTGAGGATGCTGGCTGCCCTTGTAGACCTTGAGCTTGGTGGCCATCTGGCGTCCCATCTTGTTCTTGGGGAGCATACCCTTGACTGCCTGCTCGACGATGGCTTCGGGGCGACGGGCGAGGAGCTTGACGAAGGACTCTTCGCGGAGACCACCGGGGAAGCCGGTGTAGCGGCGATAGAGCTTCTGGTCAGACTTGAGGCCGGTCAGAACGATCTTTTCGGCATTGATGATAATGACGTGATCGCCCATATCGATGTAGGGGGTGTAGAGGACGTTGAGCTTGCCGGCGAGGATAGAGGCGGCCTGGGTGGCGAGGCGGCCGAGGGTCTTGCCGCTGGCATCGAGCACAAACCACTTGCGCTTAATATCTTTGCCGCTCGGTATGGTGGTGGACATCGTTGGGTTACTCCTTGTTTCTGCCGTCTTCCATGTTCGGCGTGGTGCAGGAAGAAGAGGTGCAGGTTGATGGTTCGCCAATAAGAGAAACGGGGAAAACTTTTGCCCAGAGCGAGGCGATAAGCGGGAAGGGAGAGAGTTTCTCTCCAAACACGCGGAGTGGCCCGCTTGACCTGAACGACAGCTAAACTACAGCTGGGGTACGCACAACCTATGGGATGGGTGCTTCAGGGGCGGCTGTGTTGAGAGCTGCTCCCTAGTGGATCCACCACGGATGTCTCTGAAACCTGAGTCGCCTGGGACCGATACAGACACGGGCGTACAAGCGCGAGACTGCGCGAGGTTTAATCTTACCGGCGTGTCCGGGGCTGCGTCAAGGATTTGTTGGGATTGTAGTTTCGATTTCGATGATAAAGGACAACTGCCCGCTGCGCGCGGGGCGGTCACTTCGTGACTTGTGTACCGCTTCGCGTGGTCCTCCCGCTGGTCGGGGGTAGATAATTTCGACCAACGGGCTGGGCAAGGTCCAGGACGTACATTTGGCCGTCGTCGTAGAGGGTGCGACGGGTTTTGGCGAGTTCTGCGTACTGCTGATGGGAGCGGAGGGTGATTCTGGCCTCGCTGTGAATCCACTGGGTCCGGGTGGGGTCGGCGATGACGTGGGGTGCTCCGGCGTCGAAGCCTGCGAAGTCGGCGTAGGAGTAGACGAGGTAGCGGAGGTGGTTGGCGAGGAGGTAGCGGGCGAGGTCTTCGCCGTCTCCGTGGGAGGGCCAGCCTGGGGGGAGGCTGGCGGCTCCGGGATAGTCGGCGATGCTCATGTTGTGAGTCCGGAAGTCGAAGAGGAAGGGGTTATTGACGGTGATGAGGACACCGCCGCCGGTAGGGATGGAGCGCTGGACTGCAGCGTACTCGGCGGTAACGGTGGCGGGGACGATGGGGGTGTCGCGCAGGCCGGCCTTGAGGCCGAGAGGGATCTGGTCGTATTCGTTGCTGAACTTCTGGCGCCAGGTGGTGATGGCGGTGTAGGCGATGAAGAGGATGGTGAGGGTCTGGAGGAGGAGCCACTGGCGTGCTGCGGGGGCGCGGTTGCGGCGGCGGCTGAAGACGGCGTAGAGCAGGAGCATCGCGGGGATGATGCAGGGATAGTTGTAGCGGCGGACCGAGTCTCCGCCGGTGCCGATGCCGACGAGCAGGGTGGCGAAGAGTCCGGCAGCGGAGAGGGCGATGATGGCTTCGCCGGGTTCGTCGTGGTCGCCCCAGAACCACTCGAGCGCAAGGAGGAGGAGCAAGGGGGCGCAGAAGGGGACGACTTTGTGCAGGATGATGGAGGATCCCGCGCCGCTGGGAGCGGGATAGAGGCCGTAGGCGCTGTACTGGTAGCCTTTGCCGAGGGAGGGGTAGAACCAGGTGCCTGAGGTGAAGTGGCTGGCGATCATCCAGGGAGCCATGACGAGGAGGCAGGCGAGAGCGGCGAGAAGGGTGGTTTTGATGGCGGCGGCGAGTCCGCGGCGGCGTGCCTGAAAGAAGGCGAAGGCGAGGACGAAGAGGACTCCGTGGGGGAGATAGGTGGATTTGGTGGTGGCGAGGGTGCCGGCGACGGCTCCGAGGAGAAGCGCCTGGAGGGTTAGGTGTTCGGAGAGGAGGTTGCGGTGACCAGCGAGGTAGACGAGGGCGAAGAAGAGAGCGCTGGGCAGGATGACGAAGGTGAGGTTGAACTGGAGTTGAGGCGTAAAGAAGACGAGAAGCGCGAAGATGGCGCGCTGCATGGGGCTAAGACGGAACTGGGCGGAGAGCGCAAAGGTGAGGAAGGCGAGGAGGATGAGGCCGAGGGCGCGGTCGGCCATCTGGACGTCGGCGAGGGGGAGGATTGCGATGACGAGGGTCTGGAGAAAGTAGTTGCCGCCGATGCTGGACATGATGCGGCGCTCGCTGAAGGGGTCGGCGGCATAGTGGTGGAGCTGAAGCATCTTTGCGGGGGCGGCGAGGTAGAAGTTGTAGTCGTCGGAGGCCTGATAGGACTGCCAGTGGACGGTTGCGGCGAGACGAATGGCGAAGATGAGGGCGGTGACGATCAGGAGGACGGGAATGGTCTTCGAGGCAAGTGAGGTGTGCTGAGCGAGTGGAGTTGAGGCTGGTTGCTCGTCGGTGAGGGTGCCGCGGAGGAGGAGGACGGCGAGTGCTCCTAGAAGGGTGAGGGCGATGAGGATGGGAGTGGTGATCGCGTGGAGAAGATTGAGGCAGCCACCGAGGAAGATGACGACGCCGAAGCCGCTGGAGGCTGCGAGGGGGATGGAGGGGGCGCGGAGGTTGAAGAGACGAAGGAGAACGGCTCCGTAGCCGGTGATGGAGAAGAAGAGGAGAGCGCACCAGAGGAGGGCCTCGATGAAGTGCAGGAGGGAAGCTGGGGTCATGCAGTGTCCTCTGTGGTGGGCGAGTCTAGCTGGGTGATGGAGACAGCTCCTGCAGCCCAGACCTTCGAATTTTATGTCATGCCGTGTGGTGAAGCTTGTGCGAGATGGGTCACGATCCTGAGGAGCCAGTCTACGTGGAAGCTGTCACTGGAGTGGTGAGACGGCGGCCCAACAGCATCGACGGCTTCTCGATAAGGCGATAGAAGATCTCGGTGACGGCAAGGGTGATCGAGAGATAGAGGATCAGCAAAAGAGTAGTGGGAACTCTTCCCATCAGGGTGTGAATGAGGGAGAAGAGGATGGTTCCGTGGATGAGGTAGAGGCTGTAGGAGCGCTCGCCGAGGTAATGAATGGAGCGGGTGGTCAGGAACTCGTGGAAGAAGCGGTTGTTGATGGCGAGGATGATGAGCATGACGGCTCCGAGGGCAACGGGCCAGTCGAAGAGGTTGCTGGGAGCGGAAGAGCGCTGGACGAGGCTGCTTGCGTCTCCAAAGCCGTACAAGGCAAGAGATAAGAGCGCGAGAGTTGCGGCCTGAAGTGGTGTGAGCCTGGAGTACCACCGATTGATTGCGTTGAGGTGCCTGGCCATGAGAGAGCCAATGAGGAAGAACGCCGCGTAGTGAAGCGTAAGGGTGGTGTTAATGGCGGCGGTGAATCCACTCAGGTGCCAGACATTGGCGAAGAGGATCGCAAGGGGAAATGACGCGAGGGAGAGTGCGGCCGCACACAGGACGGGCCATAGCAGACTAAGGCGAAGAACCGCGAGCGCGAGAAAGGGGAAGACGAGAGAGATTCGCATCTCGTAGACGAGCGACCAGAAGGCGGTATTGAACTGCGACCAGTCGTAGTTGCCGAGGAAGAGGATGTGCTGCAGGACGAGTTGAGCTGTGACGGGCTCGGACCAGGTGTAGTTGATCCAGTAGTTGGCGTAGGGGCGGTGGCCCGGAAAGCTGAGATCGCAGAGGATGGCAAGCGCCACGGCTCCGAGATAGGGCAGGTAGATGCGGCACACCCTCTTCAAGAGGAAGGGTCCGTAGTTCAGACGAGTTTTCTTTTTGTAAGGGAGGGTGAGGACGAAGCCGCTGAGGAGAAAGAAGAGGATGACGGCTTGATGGCCGGCGATGAGGAGGCGCAGCGGAGTACGGATTAAAAGATGGGTGACGCTGTCCGGACAGATGCGGGAAAAATGATGGAACACGACAGTTAAAGCGGCCACGCCTCGGAGGGAGTCAAGCTCGTAGAAGCGCCGGGAATCGCCTTGCTGGCGCAGGCTTATCTTGTCTTGCATGTTTACGCAGAGTATAGCGTGGCGGACGGATGCGGGAGGGTTTAGTGCTGGAGCTGAGCAGGGCTGGGCTGTTGGCCGAAGCTGGTTTGAAGGAGGCGGGGGATGACGGGTTTGCGATGGCGGCGCGGGTTAGCACCGGATGTGGCGGGGTCGAGGCGATAGAGGATGAGGAGGTTGCGCTCGGGGTCGTCCATGGCGGGGAAGGCGGCGATGCGCTGGAGGTGATAGGTGGGGCTGAGGGCATCCATCTTATCGTCGTCGACCTGGTTCCAGGCGACGTACCAGCCGGGGTGGTAGGCCTGGACGCGGACGGAGAGGTCCATGGTGCCGAAGTCGTCGCAGATGGAGGGGAGACCGGTCATGAGGGAGAGATTGGAGCCGCTGATGGAGAGGATTAGCGAGTTGTGGGTGGGATCGGCGGAGACGATCTGACGGATTTCGGCGGCGGCGGTGGTGAAGGTGTAGTCGGGGTGGCGGACGTAGTGGAGGGTCTGGTGCGCGTCGGTGACGGTGAGGACGGCCAGGACGGCGACGATGCTGGAGGTGCCGAGACGGCGGAGAGGAGATAAAGGTTCGGAGTTGTTTTTAGTCCAGAGAGCGGAGAAGACAACCGGGATCAGCAAGGTGAGCGGAACGGCGAGCACGAGGTAGTAACGGGGCTGGAGGTTGTTGTGGTAGGCGAGGAAGGCTGCATAACCTGCGGCCCAGAGCAGGAGTGCCGGGACGAGCGGGTTGCGGAGGAGGCGGGGGCGAAGCAGGAAGGCTGAGAAGATGGCAAGGAGCGCCAGGGGGTAGAGGATATTGCCGATCCAGAGGCCGTCGGCGAGGGTGTCGCCGAGGACGGAGAGGGCGGTGCCGGGGGTGATGCCGGTGTAGGCGTTGGCGCTGAAGAGATAGCGGTAGTCGTCGAGGAAGTGGGGGCGGACGATGAAGGCGTAGTAGCCGATCCAGATGACGGCGGCGAGGGTGGCGGCGGGGAGGGTGACCATGAGGAATGGACGGAGGCGATAGCCGGCGCGAGCCCAGAGGATCCAGCCGATGGAGGGCAGGAGGAAGACGGCGGTGGTTTTGGTGAGGACCATCAGGGGGATTAGCAGGCCGAGGGCGAGGATGGGGAGGATCTGCCGGGCAGTGGCGCGGAGGGCGGTCGCTGGATCGGTTTTCAGAGCTGTGGAGACGCTTCCCTGCACCGTCTCCGCGAAGGATGCGGCGAGGAGGGCCAGGAGGGTGAGGAGGATGAGCAGAGGCTCGAGGATCGCCATGCGGGTGAAGACGTAGCAGAAGGGACTGACCGCGAGGAGGAGGACTGCGATGGCAGGGGCGAGAGTGTTGACCGGCTGTTTGCGGACGGAGGCGGTGAGGGTCTGCCAGCGGCGGAGCAGGAGGTAGGAGGAGGTGAGGATGAGGCCGAAGATGGCGACGGCGAGGCTGCGGGCGGCGATGAGGTTGACGCCGGTGAAGCGAAAGAGAGCGGCTTCGACCAGGGGCCAGACGGGGAGGGCGGCGGCTGGATTGAAGTCTCCGGGGACGTTCCAGTGGCCACGCTGGAAGTGGCGGATGGCACCGTCGCCGTACCAGCCCTCGTCGGTGTATTTGGCCCAGTCCATCCAGGGGGAGTGATTCGGAAAGTCGGCGCTGAGATGAAAGGCGTGCAGGATGAGGAAGATGGCCGAGGCGACGAGGAGGGTCGTCTCGATGACAGGGAGAACAGAGAACGAGATGGAGCCTGGCCGCTTCATGTCAATAGAGGGTTAAACGCAGATGTGCCGTAAGAGTTCAGGGTATTACAGATTTAGCCTCTGCAGGATGCGGGGACGGGGCAAGGGGTTCCTTATGGGCCACGGGCAGGGCGGGTGCAGGTGGTATTCTTCCCTCTGAAAAGCCAGTGGGGAAGCGAGAAAAAACGGATGATGCAGGGTCCAAAGAGGGTCGTCAGCATCTTGCTGAGTTTGATTGTGCTGTCGGCGGGTTATCTGGACTACTGGAGTTATAGCCAGACGTTTTATAAGGCTCCGGGAACGTGGATGGACGTGGTGGCTGGTACAGCCGGTGCGCCAAACCAGTATCGGATCGGCGTGATCGATACGGCCTACTTTCTGGCTCAACATTTGCACCTGGCACTGCGGCATACGCTGGCAATGATTGATGTGGTTGCAGGATTGGTTGCGGTGTTCACGCTTTTCCTGGTGCTGCGGCGGTCGACGGCTTATCGGGAGGCCGGGCTTGCAGGGCAGTGGTTCGGGGCTGCGGCATTTACGGTGCTGGTGCAGTTTTACGTGGCGTGGCTGATCTGGTATCAGAGGCCGGAGACGCTGCCGACGGCGGCGATTTTGTCGCTGGCGCTGCTGCTGCTGGCTGTGCCTTTGCGCGGGGGGGCAGGGACGGCGGTGTGCGGTTTGTTGCTGCTGGCAGTCGCGCAGGCGTTTGTGCGCTCCGATGTTGCGTTTGCGCTGCATGCCGGGATCCTAGTGGTGTGCCTGACGCCTTTGGGACGCAGGTTTGTTCTGCCTCGAGGGTTGCAGATGGGGACGAGCCTGGTTGCGGTCGCGATGGTGGTAGGGATTCAGTTCTGGCTGATGCGGAGGGTGTTCCCGGCGGCAAGCTATGGAGATACGCCTGTGTTTCAGTTGTTTCTGAATCTTCGGGAACCGTCTGGCTGGATTCCCTTCCTGCTCTTTATGGCACCGGTGGGATGGACCTTCGCGATGGTGGTAAGGCGAAGGCACGAGGCTGAGGCTGCGGGAGCCGGAATGCTGACCGGGGCAGTGATCTTTCTGGGGATGTGGGTGGTGGTGGGAAGAATCCAAGAGGTGAGGATCTTCCTGCCGTTCGCGCTGACACTGGCGCCGCTGACTGCCGAGGTGATGATTACACGCTTTCTGGTAAAGCCGTCTCTAAGCTAAAGGCGCTCTGATCCCGGCAGATTTCGCGTAGAGCCAAATAGAGGAGCCAGCAATACCCTGTATCGAGAACCAGTTGGGTGATGAGAAGGATTAAAGAGTGGGGTTTGAGGGCGAGAAGCTCGAGGTGGAAGGTCACGGCTTCAAACTGTCCGAGAACGGTGGCCCAATAGCTGAGACAGACGACAGCAGAGACTCCGAAGATTGCGAACAATAGAGTTCTTACCCTGCTCCAGCTTCTTACCAGAAGACAGATTGGGAAGAAGGTAAGCATCAGGTAAGGTGGCCAGGACTTTTTCGAGAATAAGAGCAGGGCGAGGGTGAGCGCCGCTGAACCAAAGATGAGAAGACGCGACCGGAAGACTGCATTGGCGCCCCTGGCTTTGCTGGCAACCAGAAGGATGATGGCGATGGCGATGACAAGGACGAGGGTGTCCCATACGCCGGAGGGCACGGCGATCCCGGTGATGCCTTCGAAGAGGTAGGGGAGGTTGCCTGCGGATCTCATGGTGCGCTCAAACAGCAGAGGCTGAAGGATGGGCAGGTGAGCAGCGACGGCGGCTCCGAAGATTGCAACAAGAACCAACGATGCGCCGAGCAGCCAGCGCCAACGGCGTGGGACGACGACGAAGAACGCCGGGAAGTAAAGAAGCGGAAGAAACTTGACCGCTGCGACGCCGAGGCCTACTGCTGCACCCGAAGCTACGATTTGAGAGCGGCGGAGGAGGAGTAGCGCCAGAATCAGCAGGAGGGCGATGATGACATTGTCCTGACCGTCGATGGTCACGAACTGCAGGCTGATGATGCTGGTGAGGTAGAGGAGAGCGCTCGAACGGGTCTCCTGCTCGGTGAGGAAGTCTCTGCCGATATACAGCCAGAGACGCAGGACGAGAGCCTCTGCGCAGATTGCAAGAAGGATGATGGCAAGGGGCGAGAACCACAGTTTGATGGCAAGCGCATCGAGGTAAGGATGAAGAGGCGCGTAGCTGGATGGAAAGTCCCTGTAGGGGAGTTTATGGGCGATTACAGCTTTAGCTTCGTCCCAGTAGAAGGCCGGAATGTCTCCCCTGGGCGGAATGTGCAGGATGAAAAAGATGCCGACGTAGGCTGCGAGGCGGCTGGCGATGAAGGCAAAGTTCACCATTCGGTCGAAGGATCTTCGAGTCATCCGGCGAAGGCTTGAGAGCGAACAGACGCTTATGCTGATGCCGCCGATGAGAACGCTAAGGGCCGTACGCGCGATGAGAGCTTGATTACCGGTCAAGGGCTTTTCTCAACTTCGAGGAATTAACTGCTTAGGAGACTCTGCGGCTTACTCGTAGGAGAGGGCGTCGATGGGGTCTTTGCTGGCGGCTTTGAGGGCTGGGTAGAGTGCGCCCAGCAATGCTCCGATGAAGGCGATGACGATGGCCTTCCAGACATAGGGGAGGTTGATGACGAAGTCGAGTGTGGGGAAGCGGGCCTGAAGGGCGATGCTGAGGGCAAAGCTGGCTGCGATGCCGAGGGCGATGCCAACACTGGCGAGAACGCCGGTCTCTCGCAGGACGATACCGACGATGTAGGAGCGTGAGGCTCCCATGGACTTGAGGATGCCGATCTCGCGGGTACGCTCCATGACGGCGGTGTACATGGACTGGAAGATGACGAGGAAGCCGATGACGACGGCGATGCCGATGACGACGCGAAGGCCGATGTTGAAGCCGGGGAGACGGTCAGGCGAGATGGAGGAGAGATACTCTTCGGCGGTGGCGACGCTGTAGGTGCTCATGCCCGGAGTGGCGAGGATGGCTTTGCGGACTTCGTCCTGATACTTTGGCGTGTCTTCGGTCCGAAGGTAAAACATGGTGGCCTTGCCTTCGGTGCCGGTTAGAGCGCCCATGGTTTCGATAGGAACGAACTTGCGGCCGCCTTTGCCATGCTCGACGATGCCGCAGATGCGAAAGGGGTGATTGAGAATGCTGATGGGGTCGCCGACTTTTTTGCCTGCCGCGGCATAGTCGTCGAGGATGACATCGTCGGGCCCCTGGAAGGGGGTGCCCGAGAGGAAGACAAAGGGCAGAAGGGCGTTGAAGCTCTTGAAGTCGATGCCGTAGATGGTGTCGAGGGAGCTGTTGATCTGAACATTGACCGGGGCGGAGACGATGACGTGAGGGACCTTGGCCAGGACGTCCGCGACCTTGATGGAGGCTCCGGCGGGACTCATGCCGATGAGGTTGCTGGCGGTGTTGGGCCGCACGAACATGTCCATGCCGATGCCGTTCTGCCGGGTCTTGAAGCCGTCGAGCTTGCCCATCAGGATGGCGGTGATGGAGAGGATCATGATGACCTCGATGGCGATGGCGAGACAGCTGATGAGCGAGCGCAGAGGACGATGGACCAGATTGCCGACGACTAATTTGTTCATACAGTTACTAGTGTATGGGAATGCAGGCGCGGTTCTGCGGGCGAAGGGCAAAGAATGGACTTTCAGCCTATTTGCTGCAACGGATGTGCCGACGGAATGCGATTGCGGCGGCTGTGGACCGATCAGGTTTTAGGCGAAGGGGAGGGGATGAGCCGGGCGCGAATGGAGCGAACCGGACCGCCTTTGCGAATAGCGATGCCTTCCGGACCGATGAGGAAGGTTCCGATGACGGGCATAACATAGGCACCAAAGACGGCAGCGAAGATGATGATGATCGCGGTGAAGTAGCACATGTACACAATGGTGCCGGCATCTGCCTCCGGCGCGGCATGGGTGTAGAGGACGAGGACCAGAAGTCCCCAGGGAGCTTTCCGAATGTCCCCGCAGAGCGAATCGAAGATGTAAAAGAGGAAGAACCAAAGGGCCGGGGCGAGGAAGAAGATTCCCTTCCATCCCCATAGATGGTAGGACGTCGCCGTGGAAGAGAAAGAGACGCCGGTTGAGTCGTCGTCCGCGCCGAGCACCCCTACCTCATGGGCGTAGACATTTCCTGAGTAGAACGCGGGCTTGTCTTTCCAGATGAAGTGGGGGACAAGATTCTCGATAGAGGCAACCATCGGATAGAGTCCGAAGGTCCCGAAAAGCTCTGTGTGATTGATGATTGCATCATCGATCGAGACCATCTGAAGCCGGTCGAAGAGCCCCTGAGGGGTGTTGTAATAGCCGAGGATGCGATCTTCGTAGGCGTCTCGCGAGGTCTCCAGATACTGCTCGCGGACATACCCCAGGTTCGAAAGGAGCGAGAGGTTGGTGGAAAGATTGACTTCCCCGCTGACATCTTTGAAAGTTCTTCCGTACTGCGAGTAAGGGACGAGATACCGGAACATGAATAAAATCGCCAGGGTGAGACCGAGTAGCTGAGGACGACTGACTCTAAAGCGTACAGAGGCCGCGGCAAGGAACCAACAGGCGAACGGAGCGAACATTCCCTCTTTGGAATAGCTCACGACCCCAACGTAAAACATGTAACAGGCGGACAGCAGGACTGGCAGGTTGGTGCTACGCCTTCCCCCGCTGCGCCTGACCGAGTTGATGACTCCCAGAATGATGGCCAGCAGCAAAAAACGATTGAGCTGATTAAGAGCGCTTACGACAGAACCGGGACCGCTAGGAAGGACATACCCTGCGAATCCGAACAGAATCCCCATGACCAGACTTCCGACCGTTGCGGTCTGCATGTTGGTTGGGGTGACCATGTCTGCCAGAAGAGCTTTGCGGGGAGCGACCCTTCTACTGAAATAAGCGGCAAAGAGCATCATGCACATGCCGGCGAGGTAGACGGTGATGGTCAATATGGGAGACGAAAGATTTGAGTCTGCGGGTTCCCCGAGATAGGCTTTGACGCAGAGAGCGAGGATGAGGCTAAGGGTGGAGTTGAAGAAGATGAAGGCACCAGAGGTTCGGGTGAACCCTCCGGCGACGTTAAAAGCGATAGTGGCAACGATGATGTAAAAGAAACAGCAGAGCGAGAAGATGGCGCTCGTCTTCTGCATCATCTGGATGATGCAGAGGATTCCCGCGAAGTAGAAGACGGGGACGAACGGGATTCGCTCTGGAAAAGGAAGGCGCATTTATCTTCTTTGGTCCGAATGGAGCTGCTCAAGCATTGATTCAGGTCGTATTAGTCGTATTAACTGAGCTACCGTTTTGTCGCGATCGTCTAGTTTGGCTGTGATTTGGAAGACCTCTGCGAGGAGCGACCGGTTCTTGAGTTGCAGCTACTAAGGTGCGGTTCTTTCTACAACTATAACGGAGTGAAGATGCCCGTTTCCCCCGCTAGACCTTGGAGTTTGACAGGGTAGCTTGTCGTATACGGCGGTTTTGCCGGTAAAGGCCGAGGCTCTGAATCAGGCGGCTGCGAAGGCGTAAGGAAGGCTGCTCGACGAAGTGGTAGGAGATCTCCGCGGCCACCAGAATCGCCAGCCAACTGAAAGGAAAGGTGTAGACAAGGCTCAGGGAAGGCGGAAAGACGAGCTTGTTGAGATGGTGCAGGAAGAATGTTTGCCAGATATAGATACTGTAGGAGAGCACACCTATATGGACGATGATGCGGGAGTTGAGAAATCTCCCCAAGGCTGAGGTTGGGTTGCGTACGCACCACAAGAGGAAGAAGGCGATTGCCGCGCCGCAGACGGTAAAACCAAGGGGAAAGTTCCAATAGTTTTGAAACCGCGAGCCTATGAGATCGGACAGGAGGATGACGGCGGGTGGGATCCACCAGATCCGGGTGACGTAGGCGTAGATACGCTCAAAGAGGGGGGTGCCCTGAACCAGGGCAAACAGGCAACCGAACATGAGCGAATCTTCACGCATGTGAAAGCTGTAGCCGTTTTTGAGGACGGTGTTCCGCCAGATGGTGAAGCAGAGGACTCGAACCACAGGCGACACGAGGATAATCGCAATGGCGACCTTTGTGGCCTTGAGACGGCCTTCGGCGCCGGGCCGACGGAGGCAGTAGAAGAGAATCAGGGGCCAGAGGAAATAGAACTGCTCTTCGATGCTGAGGGACCAGAAGTGTTCCAGGCTCCACATCATGCTCAAAGCGTAGTCATGAAAGAAGAACAGCGCACTGTAGATGTCGAGTTTGTAGATGGGTAGCCGCCCAGCCCAGCCCAAGAGCAAAAGTACTCCGACATAGAAGTAGAGGGGTGGCAAGATGCGCATCGCCCTGCGAAAGTAGAAGCCTCGGAAGCTGATGGATCCGGTCTTTTCGTGCTCGCGGAGCAAGAGGCTGGTGATGAGGTATCCGCTGATGACAAAGAAGATAGTGACGCCGGTGCCGCCGTCAAAGATCCCCGCCCAAAGATAGGGGACGTGGCGGGTTGTCTCCAGGCGCTGGAGGCTGTGGAGAGCGACTACGAGAAAGATCGAGAGAGCGCGGAGGCCGTCAAGACTTGGAATGCGGTGGATCGAAGCTGTGCCGGTGGGGGCGGCCTCTGCGGACATAATCGGCTCCTCGGGTGGATTATAGCCGTGGGGGAAGGCCTTAGAGGCTAACTAGCCTGCTTCCAACCCGGTAGTGGGGTGATATCACCCGAAAGTGGCTTTGACTTTGACAAATGCCCCGGTCTATTCTTCGATGAATTAGCGTACTGCGGGGCGGTGTCCCGTCCTGCGGGAGCGTAAAGGGTTGACGGAGCGAATGAAACAGTTCTGCGACGAGTTGCGGAGGGAGCGCGAGAGGCGGCAGGTCTCGATCGAGAGGATCTGCGCGGAGACCAAGGTCTCGTCGCGGCACGTGCTGGCGCTGGAGGCTGGCGAGTATGACGCTCTGCCCGGAGGCGTCTTCCGGAAGGGTATCTTTCGCAGCTACCTCACTGCAGTTGGCCTGGAAGAGTCGCCGTGGGTTGAGCGGTTCGAGGCGAGCCTGCGAGAGAGCGGTACGGTCGTCGAAGAGACCGACTGGACCGAGTTTGCCGAAAATGTACGACGTAACCGGAGCGGTAGCGAATCGAAGAGCAATCTGCGCTGGATGGGCGTCGGCAGCATGGTGACGATGCTGGGAGCACTGGGCTGGGTGGTGTGGAAGTTTGCCCTGCATGGGCGTTTGATTCCCTGACTGAGTTGACTTTCAGATGACCTACCCAATCACGTGCTCGAAGTGATGAGTCTTGTTGCGGGTCGGATATAGTTTGAATCAGTAAGCCGACTAAACTGGACACGACCTCTGACTTCTTCTAAAGCGCAACCCTCACGACACCATATCGAGAGCCTGGATGGCCTGCGGGGCTTCGCTTTCCTGATGGTGTTCTGCTTTCACTACGGCGCGAGCGCGCATACTGGGGCGCGATGGGTGGAGCAGGCGATGTACGTGACTACGGGCTTGTGGTCCGGCGTCGATCTGTTTTTTGTGCTTTCCGGCTTTTTGATCACGGGCATTCTGCTCGATACGCGCGAAGATCCGAAGTACTTTCGCAACTTCTATGCACGGCGGGCGCTGCGCATCTTCCCTTTGTTTTACGGGGTGTTATTTCTGCTTGTGGCTCTGACTCCGGTGTTCCATCTGCAGTGGAGGCCAGGACATCTGGCGCAGTTTTTTTACCTGGGCAACGTCGCCGGGCACGTTGACTTCACGCTCAATGATCTGCCGCCGGCTGTGAGCCTGACGCACTTCTGGTCGCTGGCGGTCGAAGAGCAGTTTTACCTGATCTGGCCGCTCGTGGTGCTTCGAGCACGCGATGGAAGCAGGCTGATTCGTGTGTGCGCCGGGGCCATAGCGGGCGGGTTTGCGTTGCGGTGCCTGCTGCTGTGGCTGGTGCCGAACCATGCGCAGGAGTGGAGCTACGGGGAGTTGCCTACGCATAGCGACGGACTATTGTGCGGGGCGATCGCGGCAGTGCTTCTACGCAGGACCGAGCTGTCGACGCTGATCCGCTGGACACGGCTGCCCTTTGCGCTGTCGCTTGTCGGCATGGCAGGGCTGGCGGTCCACTATGTGGGCTTTGGATACCACGATGTGGGAATGACGCTGTTTGTGTATCCCCTGCTGGCGGTCTTCTTCACCTGCGTGCTGCTTCGAACAGTTCAGAGAGGCACTGTCTTTCATTGGCTGGGGGGGACTCGAGGCCTGCGCTTCTTCGGGAAGTACAGCTACGGGATGTATGTGTACCATGTGCTGTTCTTTCCTCTTGCCGCCAGGCTGCTCCTGCCTTCGCAACGCCTGGTGCACTCGAAGGCATGGGGCGGGATGCTGTACGTCGCGGAGGTGCTGGTATTGACCTGTATCGTGTCGGTGCTGAGCTATCAACTTTATGAGCGGCACTGGCTTCGATTGAAGTCGCGCTTCAGTTACTCGAGGCCGAAGGGCGCTGAGTCGAGCTTTGCAGCCTCCTGAACCGCTCGGATGAGAGTGTGCAAGATACTGCAATCACGTCTTGTGATTTTCCATTCGATGAGAGAAGCGACTGTTTACTGCGACAGAACGCCATTGAGGTCTCGATCCTGCTAGTTGACCGTGGGTGACGAGGGTCCGGCCTTTGCCTGACTCCGTCGAGGCGGGTAAAATAAGTAGGTTGCATGCTGTTCTGGCTAAGTGTCAGGGCAGGTATCTCTGGAGGAGTTGTTTTGGCTAAACGCGACCGTTTTCTGTTTACGAGTGAGTCTGTCACTGAGGGGCATCCGGATAAGATTGCCGATCAGATCTCCGATGCGATTCTGGACGCCTGCCTGGCGCAGGATCCCTATAGCCGCGTGGCGTGCGAGACGCTGACCTGTACGGGTCTGGTGGTGATCGCCGGAGAGATTACGACGAAGGCTTATGTCGATTTTCAGAGCCTGGTGCGCGGAACTGTTGCCGCGATTGGGTACGACAACGCGCTTTATGGGTTCGATTCGAACACCTGCGCGGTGATCTCGACGATCAACAAACAGTCGGGCGATATTGCGATGGGTGTGGATACGGGCGGCGCAGGCGACCAGGGCATGATGTTCGGCTATGCAACCAACGAAACACCGGAGCTGATGCCGACGCCGATCTCGTTGGCACACAAGCTGGCTTACAAGCTGAGCGAGGTTCGCAAGAGCGGTTTGATGGCGTACCTGCGTCCGGATGGCAAGAGCCAGGTGACGGTGGAGTATGACTCCGAGAACAAGCCAAAGCGGGTGGATGCGGTTGTGATTTCGACTCAGCATGCGGAGAATGTCGGTAACGACGAGCTGCGCGCGGATATTTTGAAGCACGTGATCCAGGCTGTAATTCCTGCCGAGCTGCTGGACCAGGATACGAAGTACCACATCAATCCGACTGGCCGCTTCGTGGTCGGCGGACCGATGGGCGATACCGGGTTGACGGGCCGGAAGATTATCGTCGACACCTATGGCGGCATGGGCCGGCATGGTGGCGGAGCGTTCAGCGGTAAGGATGCGACGAAGGTCGATCGTTCGGCGGCTTACATGGCGCGGTATGTGGCGAAGAACATCGTTGCGGCTGGGCTGGCGGATCGCTGCGAGGTGCAGTTGGCCTACGCGATCGGTGTTGCAGAGCCGGTGAGCGTGCTGGTGGATACGTTCGGCACGGGCAAGGTGGATGAATCGAAGCTTGAGGACCTGGTTCGGAAGAACTTCTCGCTGACGCCGAAGGGCATCATCGAGGGTCTGGATCTGCGCAAGCCGATCTTCAAGGCGACTGCTGCTTATGGTCACTTCGGCCGCAAGGGCGAGGGCTTTACGTGGGAGAAGACCGACAAGGCTGCGGCGCTGGCGGAACAGGCTGGAGTCAAGCAGTTGGCTGCGAAGTAGTTTTTTTTCGATCGATCTGAAAACGGCGGGCCTTCGGGCCTGCCGTTTCTTTTATTGGACGAGATTGAAGAGGATCGGGTTAGACTGCTGGCTATCGCTTAAGTGCATCACATTAACACCAACCCCTGTAGGGAAGAGGGTTTTCGATGCTAGTTAAGTCTGAATACGATATTCAATTTCATCTCGCAATGCCTACGCCGATGGTGGCTATGCTTCATTTGCATCCATCGCTGGAACCGCGGGTGCGAGCCGGAAACGAGCTGAAGGT
This sequence comes from Granulicella sp. S190, assembly GCF_009766095.1. Lineage (GTDB taxonomy): Bacteria > Acidobacteriota > Terriglobia > Terriglobales > Acidobacteriaceae > Edaphobacter. Next base: position 200,072 of record NZ_LMUD01000047.1, on the reverse strand, counting down.
CGAACATATCGACAATGCTGGGGGCCGCGATACGAAGACGAATGTTCCAGTTTTGGAGTATCAGGATGTGTTTGGGAACAGGTGCACGCGATTTATGACGCCGGAGGGCGCGATCAGTCTGAGCGGATCGAATGTGGTGGAGATGGAGGGGCTGGCGGACCCGATTAATGCGTATGCGCAGCAGGCTGCGGTGGAGGATCTGCCGTCGGAGGTGTTGCAGTATCTGCTGGCCAGTCGGTACTGCGAGGTGGATAAGTTTGGACCGATCGCGCAGGATCTCTTTGGGTGGATGACTCCGGGGTGGACGAAGGCGTCGGCGATTCGCGACTGGGTGCATGAGAAGGTGGTGTTCAACTACAAGACGGCGCGACCTACCAAGACGGCGATGGATGTTTTTACGGAGCGGGTGGGGGTTTGCCGGGACTATCAGCACCTGGCGATCACGATGTCGCGGTGTCAGAACATTCCTGCGCGGTACGTGACGGGGTACCTGGGGGATATTCGCGCGCCTTATAGCGGAGCTGGGGATTTCAGCGCGTGGTACGAGGTGTTTTTAGATGGACGCTGGATGACGATGGATGCGCGCCATAACGAACCGAGGATTGGGCGCGTCTTGATGGCGGCGGGGCGGGATGCGGCGGATGTGGCGATTACGACCTCGTTTGGGAATGCGATTTTGACGAACTTCTACGTCGACAGCTACGAGGTGCTGGAGGATGGGACGACTGTGCCTAGCCTGCCGGGTACGGTTGCGCAGGAGACTGTGGTGGGGTCGGTGAATCGTGGCTCGGCAGGGGCGGTTCAGGGCTTCGCGGAGTAGAAGGTGTAGGTCGCGGTGTAGGGGACGCGGGCATTTGCATCGAGATGATCAGCGTCACAGCCGGTGGTGGGAGCGATGCCGCCCTGGGTGTCGGAGCGGCGGATGAAGTCGACCCTGGTGAGGACACCGGTGCGTGCAGGGTTGACCGCTTTGAGAAGGAGCCAAGGGATGGAAGCGGCATCGGGCGATGAAACTTTCTGCTGCACAACGCCTTGGATGGAGCTGCTGTCCTGATAGTTCCAGACGGGGCCGTCGCCGTGGGTGGCAACCTCGTTGCCGGCGTCGTCGAAGAGACGAGCTACGGGCGCGATGAAGACCCACTGATAGGCGTTTTGAACCTGCTGGCAGTTGTAGATCTGCGATCCCCTGGCGTGGAGAGTTAAAACCGCCTGCTGCGGTGGGGGAGGGATAGTTTTGTCTTGAGCCTTTGCGACGGGTGAGAGGGCAGAGCAAGCTGCGGCAAAAAAAACAGTTCGGATCATGCTTCGCATGGACTGAGTTTAGCTTGCGCAGGGTGCATGGTTGAAGATGTTTATGACCCGGGGTGTTGCGCGGCGCTGAAGGTGCTCCAGGGGCCCGCCTTCATGTCGTGAAGTACTGGTGCCTGCCAGGTGAACTCGGGATGAGCGGCGAGGAAGGGGGCGGCGATAAAGTCTTCGCCGCAGGGGTGGCCGGCGCGGGCGGTGAAGCTCATGTGCTCGGCCATAGATGCGTCCATGACTTTGCCGGTGACGGCTCCGCTGGGCGAGAAGGGCGGCGAGTCCCACGCGGGCTCGGGATCTTTGGAGACGTCTTCGTGGCCGCAGAGGCTGCGACGGGCGGCGACTACTTTGTGTTCGTAGCTGTCGTAGTGGTCGGAGAGGTACTGCTCGGCGAGGTTGGTGTCGAGCTGGCCCATGTGCTGCTGGACGAACTCTTCGGCGCGGACGTGGCGGGCGTTCATGGTGCTCTTCATGTTGTGGATGTCGAAGCCGGGAGTGTCGTCGCGGATGAGGTCGGGGTTGACGGGGAAGTTGGCGCTGACGAAGTAGCCGGTGGACTTGCGGGTGAGGGGCGTGTGCTTGAGGCCGAGCTCGAGGTAGGCGATCTCGTTGGTCTTGCGGTCGCCGACGAGCCAGGAGTTGGCGTAGCCGCCGTTGTTGCCTTCGCGCATGAGGGCGACGAACTGGTCGATGGTATTGGCGTACTGCATGGCTTTGCGGGCGCGGATGAACTCGGGGATGCCGGAGGGGTTCCAGCCCTGGAACATGGGCAGGGTGGTTTCGGTAATCATGATGCCGGCGGAGTTAACGCCGAAGTCGTCGCCACTGTGGATGAGCCCCGGGCTGCCGTCCATGAGGATGTGATTGCCTTTGGCGGGAACGATGTCGAAGACGGTGGTCCAGCGCTCACCCTCCATGTAGGCGGACCAGTTGCTGTGGGCGATGACGATCTTGCCGTCTTTGGTGGCGGAGCCGGTGGCGATGAAGGCGCTGCATCGGCCAGGCGCGACCAGGGCGGCGGGGGCGGCTTTCCCCTGCTGCTTGAGGAGCCACGGGATGTAGTAGTCGGAGACTTCGAGGTGGGCGTTAAGGGCGACGATGTCGAGGATATCGATGTTTTCGCCCTTGGCCTGAACGCCGTCGGCGATGCCCTGGAGTTCGGCGAGGTACTCGGGTTCGATGCGGGGCATGATCTGATCTTTGGCGATGGTGCGGAAGTAGGGCCAGGGTTTGTTCGCCTCGTGGGTGTTTTCGAGCTCGATGGTCTTGAGATTGTCGGCGATGTCGGAGGCGAGGAGATAGCCGTGCTGGAAGCCGATTTCGCTGGGCGAGCCTTCGAGGTGGACGTAGGTCCAGCCGTCTTTCTGGAAGGTGTAGGCGTTTTTGAGGCGGGGATCGGCGGGCTGCGCGAGGGCTGCGGTCGACGTAAAAGCGGCGAGGATACAGGCGGTGAGGCAGAGGCGCATTCTAGGTCTCCTGCGGGTTCTTTTATTGGCGGATGCGATGAGGATACATGATGCGAGTTTGGGTGAACGAAACGGAGTGTGGGGATTTTGAACCGATGGGAGGATACTGGAATGACAGAGACAATGACGATGACGAGTGCAGCGAAGAAGGATGTGGCGGTGCCGAGCTACTTTCCCGGCAAGCAGTGGCAGCAGGTGCTGGGGCGAGATGCGAGCGCGGATGGGCAGTTTGTGTATGCCGTGAAGTCGACGAAGGTCTATTGCAAGCCGAGCTGTGCGAGCCGGCGGCCGTCGCGGAAGAACGTGACGTTCTTCCCTACCCCGGCTCTGGCCGAGGCTGCGGGATACAGGGCCTGCAAGCGGTGTGAGCCTGATAGGACGGAGGCGAAGGCCGATCCGCAGGCGGGCGCGATTGCGGCGGTGACGGAGTATTTGAAGGATCACGCGGAGGAGCGGACGCGGCTGGCCGATGTGGCGAAGGCTACGGGCGTGGGGCGATTGACGATTCTGCGTGGGTTCAAGCGCGTGCTGGGGGTGAGTCCGGGGCAGTATGCGAAGGAGGCTCGGCTGGAGCGGTTCAAGAGCAAGGTGAGGGAGCCGAAGAAGGTGAAGGCTCCGATAACCGATGCGATCTATGAGGCGGGGTTTGGATCGAGTAGCAGGTTGTATGAAAAGAGCGCGGCTACGCTGGGGATGACGCCTCGCGTGATGCGTGAGGGAGGCGCAGGGCTGCTGATTCGGTATTGCACGGTGGCCAGCCCGCTGGGACGGATGCTGGTGGCGACAACCGATGTGGGGATCTGCTCGATTGCGTTTGGGAGGGATGACAAGGAGTTGATTGCTGGTTTGCGGGAGCAGTTCTCGAAGGCGCAGCTAGTGGTGGCGAAGGGAAATACAGGATGGTTGGCGGATGCGGTTGCGTTTGTGACGAGCCAGTTAAGTGAACATCCGCTGGCGGCTACGTTTCCGCTGGATGTGAGGGCTACGGCGTTTCAGCAGAGGGTGTGGAAGGCACTGCAGGCGATTCCGCGGGGCGAGACACGGAGTTATTCGGAGGTGGCGTTGCAGCTTGGCGCGCCTACGGCTTCGCGTGCGGTGGCCGGGGCTTGCGGAGCGAATCCGATTGCGATTGCAGTGCCATGTCATCGAGTGGTGGGCAAGGGTGGGGCAATCACTGGATATCGTTGGGGCGTGGAGAGGAAGCGGCGGCTGCTGGAGGCGGAGAGCGTATGACCGCGTGGTAGGCTGCGGAGTGTGTTTCGCAATTGTTGGGTGTGAGGATAGGTGTGATTCGTGAGTGCAGTGCTGAGTAAGGCGATACCCGACGGTGCGAAGAAGTGGCTGGTGGCGAGTCTCGCGGTATTGCTGTTGTCCTTAGCGCTGGTGCTGGGCGACGTGGTCGCTGCGTTTGTTTACTTTGCGGACAAGAGCGATCCGCTATGGGTGACGCTGCTGGGGGTTGCAGGGGCGTTTGGCGTTGCGATGGGGTTCGGCGGATTTTTTGTGTTGATGGCCTTTGCCGGCTGGCGTTCGCTTCGCGAGTCGCGACGTGTGCAGGTGATCCCTCCCGTGCACCGTAGTGAATCTGGTAACTAGGACGAAGAGGAGCGCATGGAATCGACGATTGCAGTGGATGGGCGGGCGCTTTACTCGAAGATTACGTGGCGGCTGATTCCTTATATTTTTTTGCTGTATATCGTGGCTTATCTGGACCGGGTGAATGTGGGGTTCGCCGCTTACGATCTGCAGCGGGATTTGCACTTCAGCAATACGGTGTATGGGACTGGGGCGGGGATCTTCTTTCTCGGGTCGGTACTGTTCGATCTGCCGAGCAACCTGATGCTGACGCGGGTGGGAGCGCGAATATGGATTGCGCGGATCATGATCTCGTGGGGCGTCGTGTCGACGTGCATGGTGTTTATGCACTCGAAGGAGTCGTTCTATGCGCTGCGATTTCTGCTGGGCGTGAGCGAGGCGGGATTTTTTCCGGGAATGATTCTTTACCTGACGTACTGGTTTCCTACGCAGGAGCGGGCGCGGGCGGTGGCGAAGTTTATGACGGCGACCTCGCTGGCGGGAGTGGTGGGTGGGCCGCTGTCGAGCTACTTGCTGAAGCTGGATGGAGTGGGCGGACTGGCGGGGTGGCAGTGGCTGTTTGTGTCGGAGGGGATTCCGACGGTGCTGCTGGGGATCTCGGTGTTGTTTGTGCTGAAGGATGGGCCGGCGATGGCGGAGTGGCTGCGACCAGAGGAGCGGGAGTGGCTTGCGGGGGAGTTGCAACGGGATAAAGAGCGGTTCGGGGCGTCGACTCATCATCGTCTGCTGGATGCGTTCCGTCTGCCGGCGCTGTGGGTACTGGCAGGGGTGTACTTTGTGAGCCAGGTGGGCGTGTACATCGTGAATCTGTGGATGCCGCTTATTCTGCAGAGTTTCTCTCGTGGCGGTGAGAGAGATGCGATCTTGATTGCGCGGTATGCGACGTTTCCCTATCTTGCGGCTGCGGTGATGACGGTGGCGGTGGGATGGAGCTCCGACAAACGGAATGAGAGGCGATGGCATATAGCCGGATGTCTGACGGTGTCAGCGGTGGGGTTTGCCTGGGCGGCGTGGGCGCACTCCCTGGCGGTTGCGCTGTGTGCGATGACACTGGCAGCGGTGGGGCTGTGGAGCATGATGGGGCCGTTCTGGACGTTGACGACGAGCATGTTGAGCGGAGCGGCGGCGGCGGGTGCAGTGGCGATTCTGCAGATGGTGGGTGGGGTGGGCGGATTTGCGGGGCCGTATCTGACGGGGCGATTGCGAGACGCTACTCATAGCTTTACCGGGGGGCTGTATGCGATGAGCGCGTTGGCGGTAGGCGCTGCGGGGCTTGCGCTGGCGGCCAGAAGTAGAGAGAAGCATCTTGTTGCCGAGCGTGACCGATAACTTCGAGCGTGCCGCGTTCGGCCGGAGGTGAGTGATGGAAAAACCGTTGTGCTGACGAGACTCCAAAGAGCTGCGAAGAGTTCGATGGCGCCAACGATCTAAGTGCCTCAATAGTAAAGAAATCGGGCCTGAATGTTATTCTGAAAGAGGTAAAAATTCAGCGTTTTGAGGTTTTCAGACAATGGCGACAGCGACGATCGATAAGGCAGCAGGAGCGGTGGATTACAAGGTGGCGGATATCTCCCTGGCAGATTTTGGCCGCAAGGAGATCGATATCGCCGAGCAGGAGATGCCCGGGTTGATGTCGATCCGCAACAAGTATGCCGCGGGCAAGCCACTGGCGGGAGTTCGCGTGACCGGCTCTCTGCATATGACGATCCAGACGGCTGTGCTGATTGAGACGATGGTGGCTCTTGGCGCGAATGTTCGCTGGGCGAGCTGCAACATCTTCTCGACACAGGACCATGCTGCGGCTGCGATTGCGGCTGCGGGTGTTCCGGTGTTTGCGTGGAAGGGCGAGACGCTGGAGGAGTTCTGGTGGTGCACCAACCAGTCGCTCAAGTTCCCTGACGGGAAGGGTGGCTTGCTGGGGCCGCAGCTTGTGATCGACGATGGCGGCGACGTGACGCTGCTGATCCATAAGGGCGTCGATATGGAGAAGGGCGACAAGTGGATTAATTCGCCTTCGAGCTCGACCGAAGAAGATGTAATCAAGGCGCTGCTGAAGAAGGTTCATGCGGAGCACCCGACGCGCTGGCAGGATGTGGCGAAGGAATGGCGCGGTGTTTCGGAGGAGACCACGACGGGCGTTCACCGGCTGTACAAGATGCTGGAGAAGGGCACACTGCTGGTTCCGGCGATCAATGTAAACGATTCGGTTACAAAATCGAAGTTCGATAACCTGTATGGCTGCCGCGAGTCGCTGGTGGACGGCATCAAGCGCGCGACCGATGTGATGATCGCGGGCAAGGTTGCCGTGGTCTGCGGCTATGGCGACGTGGGCAAGGGATCGGCGGCTTCGCTGCGCGGGCTTGGCGCACGCGTGGTTGTGACGGAGATCGATCCGATCAACGCGCTGCAGGCCTCGATGGAGGGATACGAGGTCACGACGATCGAAGAGACTTTGGGCCGCGGCGACATCTACGTGACCTGCACGGGTAACGTGGACATCATCACGGTGGAGCACATGAAGCTGATGAAGGACCAGGCGATCGTGTGCAACATCGGCCACTTCGATAACGAGATCCAGATGGAGCCGCTGAATGCGCTGAAGGGCGTAAAGAAGCTGAACATCAAGCCGCAGGTGGATAAGTACACCTTCGAGGGCGGGAACAGCATCTTCGTTCTTGCTGAAGGCCGCCTGGTGAATCTTGGTTGCGCGACGGGCCATCCGAGCTTTGTGATGTCGAACAGCTTTGCCAACCAGACGCTGGCTCAGCTAGACCTGTGGAAGAACAAGGACACGTACAAGGTCGGCATCTACATTCTGCCGAAGAAGCTGGACGAAGAGGTTGCACGGCTGCACCTGGAGAAGATCGGCGTGAAGCTGACGACGCTCTCGAAGAAGCAGGCGGACTACCTGAGCGTTCCGGTGGAAGGACCCTACAAGGCGGATCACTACCGGTACTAAGTTTGAAAGAGAAGAAGGAAGGGCCGCTGAGGAGTTTCCTCGGCGGCCCTTTTGCTTTGCGGCATGAGAGAGAACAAAGCGTGTCGTTCAGTCTTCCATGGTTCAGCCCGGCTTGGTGTTTTCGTTAACGCACTTTGTTGTTGTGCTTGTCGCGATAGATGCGGCGAGACTCCTGGTTCTGCTGCTTATGCAGAGTCTGGCGGTCGGATTTGGTGAGGTGGCCGTTGTCTTGCGCGCGCATGCCGTGCTCTTCCTTGTTGATACCGGCCTCCTGATGCTCAAGGTGAGAGGTTTCGCCGGCGGTGAGCTGGCCACTCTGAACGCCCTGGCCGATGCGCTGCTGCTGGTCGCCTTTGCGCTGGTTGATGTTGTAGTCGTTCTGGCCGGGGGTGGGGGTGGTTGCCTGCGCGAAGATGGCGGCGGGTGCAAGTGCGAGTGAGGCGATAAGGGCAAGTTTGGTGAGATTCATTGGATCGCTCCTATAACTTTCTGCGGTGGCTTTGTTCTTGCTGCTACCGCGTACGGATGGAATAGACCCATTGGTTTTGCAGGTGTTGTGGCGAGTTTACAAAGTATATTTCTTTTTTATGCCGCGACTTTCGGGTGTTTTTCGGGTAAGCGCTAGGCTCTTCCCAGTGGGATCGGGTTCTCCGATATTCCCTGGAGACGCTTAGTTCGTTGTGGGTTCGAAGTCGGTGGCCGTGATGACCTGAAGGCCTGGGGTGGAGGCTAATTGCTGATCGATGAGGATGATGGTGCTGGCGGAGCCGGCAGTGTAGGCAACCTGCGGACCGGTGTAGATGGCAAGCGATGG
>NZ_LMUD01000047.1:178620-191847 GCF_009766095.1 Granulicella sp. S190 | reverse complement strand
CGGGAAGGTTAAGGTAGCCGGTGTTGGCGCCGAAGAGAGTGTTGGTGACCAGCGGTGTGGTGGTGATGAGCCTTTGGCCAGTAGGGACGAGATAGATGTCTGTGGCAGCGGCGCGCACAGCCTGATTGACGAAGCGGAGTGCGACCTGGCCTGAGGGTGCAGGCTGGGTCTGGTCGGTGAGGATGAGCTGCTGCATGCTGGCGACAGGATTGCCGATGAGGACGGTGTACTGACCGGAGGCAGCGAAGTTCGCTTTAGCGAGAGAGAGGAACTGCCTGGTTCCGGCGGTGTTGGCGGAGATCGCTTCGTTGCCGGGCGAGAGCGGGATATAAGAGGTGACGGTGCCGAAGCCAAGGTTGTGAGCCAGCGGATTGGACCCCTCATAGATGTCGAGCTTTGGCGCGTCGGGGGATGCGGTGACGACACGGACCTGCGCCACGGGAGCGCTGCTAACGATGGCTCCGCAGCCGGTGAGAACGAACGAAAGTGCCGCAGTCGCAGCGAGGCGCCCGGCGGGTCGAGCGAGATGGAGGAGATTGGACATGTACTGTCGACTCGTAAGCCTCAGGTTGGCCTGAGGCATCGCACTGCCTTCACTTTACTTGATTTCAGAACGCGCAGGACGGTGGATTGGATGGAAGGGATAACCCATAGGTGGGATTAGTGGGTCGCGATGTGGCCGATGGAGCAGACGAGGAGGGTCATGTCATCGTGCTGAGGGGCACCGGAGGTGAACTCGTCGGCGGCATCGAAGATGCAGGTGAGGAGTTGATCGGCGGTGGTAGTGCAGTCGGGCCGGGTGAGAAGTTCGCGGGCAGCGGCCAGCATGTTGTCTTCGCCCCACTCGTCGTCCTGATGGTTCATGGCTTCGGAGATGCCGTCGGTGAAGGCGAGGAGGACATCGCCAGGATGGAGCTGGATGGCGGCCTGAGCGTACTCGGCGTCGGGGAGCAGGCCGACTACGGTGCCTGTGGCCTCGAGGGCTATGGTCTCTGCGCCGCGAAGGATGTAGGGAGGATTGTGACCGGCGTTGACGTAGGTGAGGAGACGGTTGAACGGGTCGTACTCTGCGTAGAAGAAGGTAGCGTAGCGGTTGGCTGTGGAGGACTCGTAGACGAGGTTGTTGACGTGGGAGATGAGAGCGGCGAGATCTCCCTGCTGCAGGCCAGCGATGCTGCGAAGGCTTGCACGAAGGCTGGCCATGAGAAGCGCGGCGGAGATTCCTTTGCCGGAGATGTCGCCGAGGGCGAGGGCGAGGCGTGGCTCGGCTGCTGAGGTTGAGGGCAGAAGGAAGAAGTCGAAGTAGTCGCCGCCTACGACCTGGGCGGGGCGGCAAAAACCGGCGACATCGACGCCTGGGACTTTGGGGCATGTTTGCGGGAAGAGACGTTCCTGAACCTCGCGGGCGATCTCGATCTCACGGGAGATGCGTTCGCGCTGGGCGACCTCGGTGGTGAGGTTGTGCAGGAGTTCGGCGTTTTCGAGAGCAAGGCCGGTTTGGGAGGCGATGGTCTGGAGAAGCTGACGGTCGGTCTTGGTGTAGGGCTCTTCGGAGCTCTTTGGGCCGAGGGCTATGACACCGGCGAGTCGAGTGCGACCCGGCAGAGGGACGAGGAGTTCGGTGGAGAGATCGTTGAGCGCGTTACGCTCGGCGTCGGTGGCGTCGATGAGCCAGCTGGAGGGATCGTCACGATAAACGTTTGCAGGGGTCTTAGCTCGGCTGAGTGTGGTGATGGTTGTCGAGGCGGCAGGAAGAGAGAAAAACTGCGCCGCGCTGACGGTCATGGGCATTCCGGTGGCGAGCTGGAGGTGATAGGTATCGCCGGAGCGAAGGAAGACGGCGATGCGTTCGATGTGGAGGGTGGAGCCGAGGCGGCGGGTGATGGTTTCGAGCAGGGGCGCGACTTCGGTGAAGTTGCGGGCTTCGTCGGAGAGCTCGGAGAGGAGCTGCTCGGTGGAGTAGGCTTCGCGGAAGAAGCGCTGGTCGATCATCTTTTGCAGGCGATTTGAAAGGAGGAAGCGGAAGGCGAAGAAGACTCCGATGATGAGAAGGATGCGGACGATGTCGTTGCGCTGATGGTCGGGGTGCCTGAAGAAATCATTGAGGGAAAAAGCCATCCAGATGGCAAGACCAACTCTTATCACGGTAAGAGACTCGCGGGCGAAGGCGTAGCGGGTCCCCTGGCGAATGATGATGCGAAGATCCATGGCACGCTGTACGACGACAACGTAGGCCAGAGAGAGCGGAAACAGCAGAAGAATGAGGAACACAGAGATATCGACCCACTCCGGGGTGCTCTGACCAACATCGCTTTTGGTAACAATGGCAACCGTGAGGAGGAGAAACAGTGGAGTGAGTCCGATCGAACTTCCGACCAAGAGAATGCGGAGGCGACGGCGAGCATCTCCGGTGGCTTCCCCAATCTTCGGGCCGAGATTGAGGAAGAACCAAAAGACTGCGATGGCAGCCAAGATATTTTCCGCAACGTTGATGGCGTAGATATAGGGCGCGAACCAGGAGATTGAAGAGAAGCTCCACATGTCGCCGTAGTTGGCGATGAAGTCCGTCAAGGACATAAGGACGAGTGGAATCGCTATGAGCCATTTGACCCAGGGAAGCTTGATATCGCGTTGTGACCGATCAGGAAAGTAGACCCCAAAGAACATGAGGCAGACCGGCATAGCTGACTGCGCTACGATATTCCAGGTCAAGGCAATGATGAGAAGGTAAGGTCCGACGATCAGGGTCGGGTTGATGATGAGAGCGTTGAAGTAACAGAGGATCCCCAGAATTAGCCAAGCATTTAGATTTCTCGGACGAGCGAAGACCACCCACAGACCGATGAGAAGACAGCAGAAAGGTAATACGGCGAACACCAAGTTGACTGAGATTTGGAAGGGCGAGAGCTTTTGGGACTGGACTGCGGCTAGCCGGATGCTGGTCGATTTGATTGCTGGGTCAGAGCCGTGATGATAGGTGATTGTCATTGAGTCGCCGGGCGACGCGCGACGGATTTGGCCGAGAAGCATGTTGTGGCTGGTGTAGGGCTGGCCATTGAGCGTGAGTACGGTGTCAAAGGGTTGGAGGCCCGCGGCGAGAGCCTCTTCGCGGAGGTTTGTCGTTGTTGCCAGGCGCAATCCACTTTCAAACGGGGCTCGAACTATAGACTGGCCATGCACAAAAACATTGAAGTCGCGAATAGCAGCACCGTACGCATGCAGGAGCACGAACGCCGCTACGAGGGCGAGAAGGAAGTATTGGAGGCGTGCGGATTTCTGTGGCATAGCCGGTTGGAGAGATGGTAGCAGCGGTCTCTGAAGATCAGACCTAAAGATATTGATTAAAAGAGACAGGCATCCTTTCCGGATGCCTGTCTCTCGGGAGGCATTGTTCGAAGCCTACTTTTTGGGGTGGCTGGCGATGATCTGGTCCTTAATCTTGTTGTAGGTTGCGGCGGGGAGGATACCGCGGGTGAGCAGCTGGTTCTTCGCGGTGTAAGGGCGACCGTCGAGGATGCGCTTTGAGTAGGCGTCGCCGATGCCGGGAAATGCCTTGAGCTGGTCAGGGGTGGCGGTGTTGATGTCCAGAGGTGCAGAGGCTGGCGCGGCGGCTGGAGTTCCGGCCTTGGAGCCCTGCGCCACGGAAAAGACAGGGGCGACGGCGAAGAGGAGCGCAGCGGCGAGAAGGGTATGGCGAAGGTTGCGCATGGTGGGTTCTCCTACTGTGGGCTGAATGCTTTACAGCGGAAGAGTACGAGAGTGTGCAGGCCGCGTCAACGAACAAGTTTTGGTTGCCGGGAGATGAAAGCTCTTGCGAGGCGGCCAGTTGACTTCTCCCTGCTCGAAAGCTACCCTGAAGGGGAGATGAGCAGCCTGCGCCTCCATCACGGACATTCGCATCATCATCACGCAAAGAGCGTGTTGGCGGCTGTGTCCGGAGTGGCGAAGTAACAAACGCTTCCTAAGGATTTCGAAAGGCCCGCTGACGCGCACACCGCGAGCGGGCCTTTTTCTTGCGTAATAAGGAGAGACAGAGATGGCCGATACGGTAAAGATTGATTTTGCAAAGATGGATGGACTGGTCCCGGGCATGGTGCAGGATGCGAAGACGGGAGAGATGCTGATGCTCGGTTTTCTGAACGAGGTGAGCTACGCGAAGACACTTGAGACGGGGTTCGTGACGTTTTGGAGCCGGACACGGCAGAAGCTATGGATGAAGGGCGAAACCAGCGGCAACAGGCTGCGGGTGATCGAAGCTTCTACTGATTGCGATAACGATGCGCTGCTGTTCAAGGTTGAGGTCGAAGGTGATGGGCTGGTGTGCCACGAGGGCACGGTGAGCTGCTTTATGAAAGATATTGCGATGGAGGCTAAGTGAGCGAGACGAAGCGTTTGAAGCTGGGAATACCGAAGGGCAGTCTGCAGGACGCCACGATCGCGCTGTTTGAGCGGGCGGGTTGGAGGATCTTCGCGAATGGGAGGAGCTACTTCCCTTCTATCGACGATGTCGAGATTGAATGCATGCTGGTAAGGGCGCAGGAGATGGCCCGATATGTTGAGCATGGTGCGCTGGACGCGGGGCTGACGGGAAACGACTGGGTACTCGAGAACGAGACCGACGTGGAGTATGTGACGAGTCTTACATATTCGAAGCAGAGCCGGCAGAAGGTGAAGTGGGTGCTGGCTGTGCCAGAGGATTCACCGTTCCAGAAGCCTGAGGATCTTGCGGGAAAGATTATTGCTACAGAGCTGGTCGAGTTTACGAAACGGTACTTTGCTGGGAAGAATATTCCGGTCAAGGTGGAGTTCAGCTGGGGCGCAACAGAGGTCAAGCCGCCTACGCTGGCCGACGCGATTGTGGAGGTGACCGAGACAGGATCGTCGCTGCGCGCGAACCGACTGCGGATCATTGAGACGCTGATGGAGAGCGAGACGCAGCTTATTGCGAATAAGACAGCCTACCAAGATGAGTGGAAGCGGAAGAAGATCGAGAATATCTCGCTGATGCTGAATGCAGCGATTGCGGCACAGGGGCGAGTCGGCTTGATGCTGAATGCACGGAAAAGCGACCTGGAGAAGATCGTTGGCGAGCTACCGGCGCTGAACTCGCCGACAGTGTCGCAGTTGAGTGATCAGGAGTGGGTCGCGTTGAATACGATTCTCGATGAATCGCTGGTGCGTGAGGTGATTCCGAAGTTGAAGGCTGCGGGAGCCACCGGGATTGTTGAATATCCGCTAAGTAAGGTTGTTCTGTAACTGTATTGGTTGCCGATGTAAAAGGTTACGTGAAACTCTGGAGTTTGGCGATGAAATTGGTGAAGACCTTTGGCCGAGGCAAGGCTGCGGCAGACGCATTAATCGAGTCGCTGGAGCAAAGGGGCGCTGTGAACACGGCGCGCGTGGCTCCGGTGGTGCAGCGTATTCTCGCAGAGGTGCGGAGGGGCGGCGACCGAGCTTTGCTGAAGTACGCGTCGAAGTTTGATGGGCTTGCGAAGGGTGAGTCTTTGCTGGTTTCACCTGAGGAGATGAAGGCAGCCTGGGATTCGACTTCGCCAAAGTTACAAGCCGCGATGATGGTGGCGCGGGGAAATATTCTTGCGTTCGCCGAGGCTCAGCTTCCACGAGAATGGACGATCTCTCCGGTTGAGGGAGTGAAGACGGGGCAGATCGTTCGGGCGCTGGGGAGTGTGGGTTGCTACGTGCCGGGCGGACGGTATCCGCTGCCTTCGACCCTGCTGATGACGGTTACGCCCGCACAGGTCGCGGGAGTGAGCAGGATTGTAGTGTGCTCCCCAAAGCCTGCGAGAGAGACGATGGCCGCAGCATGGCTTGCAGGGGTAAAGGAGTTCTATCGAGTGGGCGGGGCGCAGGCGATTGCCGCCATGGCGTACGGAACGGCTACGATGGAGCGGGTCGACAAGATTGTTGGACCGGGAAATCTGTATGTGACGGCGGCGAAGATGTTGGTTGCGAGTGAGTGCGGCATTGACATGCCGGCGGGGCCCACGGAGATCGTCGTGACCAGCGAAACCGGCGATGCAGCAGGAGTTGCGGCTGACCTGGTGGCGCAGGCGGAGCACGATCCTGAGACGCTTGCTGTTCTGATTACGAGCAATGAAGCCCTCGCAAGGGCTGTCGCAGCAGAGGTAAAGACGCAGGCTCGCGGGAATGCGATTGCAAAGCAATCCTTAGCGGCGCAGGGATGTCTGTTTGTAACTGCTACAGTTCGTGAGGCGCAAGAGCTTACGAATCGACTCGCTCCAGAGCATTTGACGGTCGATACGACGGCAGATTTGAGATGGGTCGAGAATGCCGGGTCCGTGTTTGTCGGAGAGTACGCGCCGCAGTCGATGGGTGATTATGTATCCGGACCAAACCATGTGCTGCCTACGGGGCGCGTTGGGCGGGTACGAGGTGGACTGAGCGTCATGGATTTTGTGAAGGTAATTACCGTGCAGCAGTATACTCGCGCAGGATTGAAGAAGATGGGCCCCCACGCGATTGCATTGGCAGAGGCGGAGGGCCTGAAAGGACATGCGGAGAGCGTGCGAGTCAGGATGCGATGAGTCTTGCTACTGATTTGGTTACAGAAGTAAAAACTGTGCAGCCGCGCAAGGCGGTGTTGGATATGCCGGAGTACCATCCCCCACTGGCGGGTCGAGATGCTTTGCGTCTGGACTTCAACGAGAACACGGCTGCGCCCTCGCCGCGAGTGATGGAGGTACTACGGACACTTACGGCTGAAGGATTGACGAAGTATCCCGAGAGAGAACCAGTGGAGCGGATCGTTGCGAAGCACTTTGGGTTGCGACCGGAGCAGGTGCTGCTGACCAACGGCGTAGATGAGGCGATCCATCTGATGTGTGCGACGTTTCTCGAAGCGGAGGATGAAGCGCTCATTTCCACTCCTACTTTTTTCATGTACGACGTGAATATCAAGATGATGACGCCGCACTTGCGAAAGATTCAGGCCGATGCGACGCTGGAGTTTCCCTTTGAGCGTTTTATGGCAGCGATTACGCAGCGAACGAAGCTCATCATCGTTGCTTCGCCGAATAATCCTACGGGTGCGGTAGTGAGTCGAGAACATCTATTGGCGATTGCAGCGGCGGCTCCGCAGGCAGTGCTGATGGTGGACGAGGCGTACTACCATTTTCATGGCGAGTCGACGATGAAAGACCTGGCGACGGTACCAAATCTGATCGTCGCACGGACTTTTTCCAAGGCTTATGGGCTGGCAAACCTGCGAGTCGGCATGTTGGTTGGAAGCCCGGATCTGTTGAAGTATGTGCGGAAGGCGAGTTCACCTTACAACGTGAATGGAGTCGCGCTGGCCTGTCTGCCCGCTGCTGTTGCCGATGACGAATACCTCGCCTGGTATATCGAGCAGGTGCGCGTGGGGAGGGAGCGGATGATGAAAGGGCTGCAGGAGTTAGGTGTTCCCTTCTTTGTTAGCCATGCCAACTTTGTGCTGATGCAGATTGGTCCGAAACATAAAGCACTGGTAGAGGCTATGCATGCGAGAGGTGTCTTGTTGCGCGACCGATCGACCGATCCCGGATGCGATGGCTGCGTGAGGATCACGATTGGGCTTGAAGAGCATGTGACGCGCGGGCTTGAAGCGCTCAGAGCTTCGCTCAATGAGATTAAGTGGGAAGCGCAGCAGGCTAACGAACCGACTGGACAGCAGACCGTCGATGCCGAAAGGGAGTTTGAATAATGACCAAAAGCATTCGGACGGGAACGATCAAGCGGGATACAACAGAGACGCAGATTGCGTTGAAGCTCGTCGTCGATGGACAGGGCGTTTATAAGGTTTCGACGGGAATTCGATTTTTCGATCACATGCTGGAGCTGTTTACGCGACATGGTGGGTTTGATCTAACGCTGAAGTGCACGGGCGATCTCGACGTCGATCAGCACCACACAGTGGAAGATGTGGGAATCGCTTTGGGTGAGGCATTTGGGAAAGCGCTGGGCGATAAAAAGGGCATTATGCGCGCCGGATACTTTGTGATGGCCATGGATGAGACGCTTGCTGTGGCGGCAGTGGATTTGAGTGGGCGAGTTGCTTATGTCGTCGATGACAAGGTGAAGGTGCGCCTGGTCGGTGACTTTCAGAGTGAGTTGCTGGCTGACTTCTTCGATGGATTTGCGCGTGGAGCCAAGGCGAATATCCACGTGAAGACGATGTATGGGCGCAGCAATCATCACAAGATCGAAGCGATCTTCAAGGCGTTCGCGAGAGCGCTGCGCGGGGCTTGTTCGCGAGATGAGCGCATGCGAGAGATGCTGCCTTCAACCAAGGGCCTGCTTTAGGAACACGCTATTTCCGGCTACCACGGATTAGAGAGGGCTTTCTGCATGATTGCGGTTATCGACTATAAAGCGGGCAATTTGACCAGCGTGGTGAAGACGTTGGACTACCTTGGCGCGCGCGAAGTGGTGGTGACCCAGGATCCGGCGGTGGTTGTGGCTGCGTCGAAGGTGGTGCTGCCGGGGGTCGGGCATTTTCAGGCTACTTCCCTACTGCAGGAACGTGGGTTGACCGACGCGATTCGGCAGAGTGTTGCGAAGGGTTCGTGGTTCCTGGGGATTTGCGTGGGACTGCAGTGGTTGTTCGATGGATCAACCGAGGCTCCCGGGGTTGCTGGGCTGGGGCACTTTGCAGGGCAGTGCGAGCGATTCCCTGCTTTGTACGATGGCGCGGAGTTGAAGTCGCCGCATGTTGGGTGGAACTCGTTGGAGAGAGTGAGGTCTGATTCGAGGTTGATGCGCGGGATTGAGGGAGGTGGGTTTGTTTACTACACTCACTCGTGGCGAGCCCCGGTGACTCATGCAACGGCTGCGGTTACAGAATATGGTGGAGCATTTACGGGTGTGGTCGAGAAGGAGAATGTGATGGGGGTTCAGTTTCATCCTGAGAAGTCGAGCGCAGTGGGATTACAGGTTTTAAAGAATTTTCTGGAGTTGTAAATTATGCCGTTTATGTACGAGTTGAAGATTGCAGCGGAAGAACCTTCGTATACGTTTGTGCAGCAGCTGGTGCCGGCAGGATCCCTGGTGGGGACGGGGCAGGCGGTCTGTACGCTGACGGATGGTGCGATGGAGTTTCATGTGCTGGCACCCCGGCAGGGGTTGATGGTGGAGTGGTTTGTGGAGCATGGCGCGGTGATTGAGGATAGAGATTCGCTGGCGCGTGTGGTGTGCGAGGGTGAGTCGGTTACGGTGCCGGCGGTCGTGCCGATGAGGCTCGGGTAGAGATGCTGACGAAGCGGATCATCGCATGTCTCGATGTGCGCGGCGGGCGCGTGGTGAAGGGTGTGCAGTTCGTGGACATCGTCGATGCGGGCGACCCGGCGGAGCTGGCGCATCGCCATGCTGCTGCGGGAGCGGATGAGATTGTGCTGCTGGATATTACGGCGACGCATGAAGGGCGAGGAACGCTGCTCGATACGGTGAAGCGGACTGCGGCGGCGCTGTTTGTCCCGTTTACCGTTGGTGGCGGGATTCGAAATGCAGAGGATGCTTCCGCGGTGTTCGATGCGGGTGCGGATAAGGTGAGTATCAACTCATCGGCGATTGCGCGGCCTGAGTTGATCGGGGAGATTGGTAGGAGCTTTGGAGCCCAGGCCGTGATTGTGGCGATTGATGCTCGGCGCGTTGAGGGCCGTGGAGTAGATGAGGCTGAAGTTTTTGTGAGTGGTGGTCGCAAGGCTACGGGGTTGCGAGTTTTGGATTGGGCTCGCGAGGCGGAGGAGCGGGGGGCAGGGGAGATTTTGCTGACGTCGATGGATACCGATGGGATGCGGGGTGGATTTGATTGTGAGTTGACCGCGATGGTAAGTGGGGCGGTGCAGATTCCAGTTATTGCGTCAGGTGGGGCGGGGACTGCGGGGCACTTTGTCGAGGTGTTCGGGCGAGGGCGGGCGGATGCTGCGCTGGCGGCTAGTATCTTTCACTTCGGGGTTACGGATTCGCGAGAGTTGAAGAGCGAGCTACAGCGGGCTGGGGTGCCGGTTCGGCTGCCCTGCTGACTGACCTGTTCCTGTCCTGCCGGACGGGCCGCCTGCGCGGCGGGCGGTCACTTCGTGACTTGTTTATCCCTCCCGTTGGTCGGTTAGGCTTCCATGGCGCCAGAGTAGACTGCCATTCCGGCTACTGCGTCTACTCCCATGGCGTCCAGGGCTTCGATTTCGCTTTGCTCTTTGATTCCTCCCGCTACGATTAATTGTTTAGCGGTGCAGGCTCTCAGGATCGCTGCTACGTCTATCGGGAAGCCCTGCATCGTGCCCTCGGTGTCTACGTGGGTGTAGAGGAAGGCGGCGCAGTAGTCTTCGAGCCAGGTGATGGCTTCTTCCGGGGTGAGGTCTACCGAGTCTTTCCAGCCTTTGACTGCTACTTTGCCAGCTTTCGTGTCTACGCTGAAGACCAAGGCTTCTTCGCCGAGTGAGGACTTGAGGCCTTCTGCGAACTCGAGATAGATGAGCTTGTGGCGGCGGATGTGGTCGGGTTCGGCGGGGCGAAAGAGGCTGGAGCCGTAGATGACTCGTCTGGCTCCGGCCTCGAGGAGGATCTTGCCGTCTTCCGCGGTTTTGAGGCCGCCGCCGACCTGACAGGGCAGGCGTTTTGCGATCATCTCGATGAGGGCGCGGTTGTTACCCAGACGCATGGCCGCATCGAGGTCGATGAGCTGGACTAGCGGATATTTGGCGAAGCGTTCGATCCAGTACTCGAAGTCGTCGAAGGCTAGTTTCAGCTTTTCGCCCTGCACCAGCTGGACGATGCGGCCTCCCATGAGGTCGATTGAGGGGATTAACATTTTTCTTTCTCTCTTCTTCGCTGCTTGTCCTGCCGGACGGGCCCACTGCGCGTGGGGCGGTCACTTCGTGACTTTTGTACTCCTCCCGTTGGTCGGGAAAAGCTCTCTTTTAGCTGAAACCCAGGACAGCATGGGGGATGTACGGCTCTTCCAGAGAGGCGACCTCCTCTGGGGTGAGCTTGATTTCGAGGGCGGCTACGGCGTCGGGCAGGTGATTGGGTTTGGTGGCGCCTACGATGGGTGCGGTGATGTAGGGTTTGCTGAGCATCCAGGCTATGGCGAGTGTTGCCTGGGGAACGCCACGCTTTTCGGACAGCTCGGTGAGGCGGTCGACTACTTTTTTGTCGGCCTCTTCGGTCTTGGTATAGATGGATTTGGCGAACTGGTCGGTGTCGTTGCGCTTGGTGGTCTCTGAACCCCACGCACGGGCGAGACGGCCACGGGCCAGGGGGCTCCATGGGATGACGCCGATGCCTTCTGCCTGGCACAGGCCCATCATCTCGCGCTCCTCTTCGCGGTAGAGGAGGTTGTAGTGGTTCTGCATGGAGACGAAGCGGGTCCAGCCGTTGAGGTCGGCGACGTAGAGGGCCTTTGCGAACTGCCAGGAGTACATGGAAGAGGCTCCGATGTAGCGGACCTTGCCTGATTTGACGACGTCGTGGAGGGCTTCCATGGTCTCTTCGATGGGGGTTTCATAATCCCAGCGGTGGATCTGGTAGAGGTCGACGTAGTCGGTGCCGAGGCGCTTGAGGCTCTGGTCCAGCTCGTAGAAGATCTGCTTGCGGGAGAGGCCTTTGGCGTTGGGGTCGTCGCGCATGGCGTTGAAGAGCTTGGTGGCGATGACGGTATCTTCGCGTTTGGTGTTGGCTTTGAGGAAGCGACCGAGGATCTCTTCACTGGAGCCTACGGTGTAGATGTTGGCGGTGTCGAAGAAGTTGATGCCGAGGTCAAGGGCTTGCTTGAAGAAGGGCTGGCTGTCGGCCTCGTTGAGGGCCCAGGCGTGGCTGCCGGGGCGGAGCGGGCCAGCGGGTGGGACCCCGTAGGACATGCAGCCGAGGCTGAGGCGAGAGACTTTGAGGCCGGTCTTGCCGAGATTGACGTACTCCATGGATGCTCCCTTTTTGGGTGTTTGATCGGTGGGTACCCCCTCCCCCTCTAAGGGGTATTTTGGGGATAAACCTTTTCTATTGTTTAGCTTACAGACAGGATACGCCTGTAAAATATTCAAAATAAATGGGTTGCGGCTAAAATACTTATTTTCAAATAGTTACGCCGAGATCATCTTAATCCCGTTAGGAATCGCTGTATCTAGTATAGCGGCTGGCTGCGGTCGATAGGTCAGGCAGATGTTGCTGACTGGTAAAGAGTTAGATGTTTCGTGGACTTGACAACTGACTTTGGCTGGATTCGGCGTCTTTTAGTTGGCTAGGGCTAATGTTTAGTTTCTTGACTTGGCCCTCTTGGCGTAGACTTCTGTTCTGCCTATGACTGCCTGAATTGGATGCGTGTTTCGCGGTTGTGACTCCGGATGTTGGTGAGCCGGACTGTGCTTTCGCGTTTTAACCCATTTCTTCAGGAGAGTCTCCCATGTCGCCTCAAAGCAGTGACGATATCGTTACTTCGCGTCTTTCGCTCATTACAACTACCTCTGAGATGCTGTGCTCGCAGGAGGCCAACGATGGCCGCCTGGGGGAGCTGATTAGGTGTGAGATTCCGCCGAACTGGCCTAACTCCGTCTGGGAGCCGCATGTTTACGAGTTTCTTCGAACGCAGTTGGCGGAGCATCCGGAGCAGACTGGCTGGCACCGGTATGTGAGCCTGACCGGAGAGGCGGGTCAGCGTACTTTGATTGGCTCGCTGGGCGCGTTTTCGAAGGCCGCGACTCCGGAGGAGTGTGAGATTGGGTACTCCATACTGCCGCCGTATGAGGGGCGAGGGTTTGCGACGGAGGGCGCGAAGGCTTTGATCGAGTACCTGCGAGGAGAAGGGATCGCTAGCGTGATTGCGCATACGTTTCCTTCGATTCCGGCGTCGGTTCGGATTATGGAGAAGTGCGGGATGAGATTTGATGGGCATGGGGAGGAGGAGGGGACGGTGCGGTATCGGCTGGATTTTTGATTGTCGGTGTTGCGGAGGGAAGAGGAGAAGGAGATGCCTATCGGATTGCAAATGAAAGAACAAACAACGGCAAACGCAACCGCAGATCCCCTGCGGGGATGACAACAAAAGAACAGGCAACGGCAAGGGCAGAAGCAGATCCCTAACGGGATGACAAACAAAAGTCAACGACAAAGCAAGAGCAAATACGGGGGTCTCTCCACTGCGCGGCCCACGATAAAACAGTGGGCCGCTTCGGTCGAGATGACGATGTTTTGAGTTGAGGTAAAGGAAAAGCAACGACAACT
>NZ_LMUD01000047.1:177640-178501 GCF_009766095.1 Granulicella sp. S190 | reverse complement strand
CAGACGATGGCAAAGCAACTGGAGTTGCGGTTAGTCGTCTTTGCCTAGCGCGTCGGCCATGGCGTAGTAGCCTTTGCGGGCCTGGATCTTCTGGCCGGGCTGACAGGTGAGGTTGAGGGTGCGGAAAGTGCCGTCGATCTTGGTGTTGGTGGGGGTGAAGCTGGCGAGGTACTGGGTGCGGAGTTCGTCCTGGATCTGGTCGAAGGCTTCCTGCAGGCGCTTGCCGTTGTTGCCTACGTTGATGACGCGACCGCCGGTCTCGGTGGCGAGGCGCTCCATGTCGCGTGCGCCGTTGTCGCCAATATTGATGCCGAAGCCTCCGCCGCCGTAGAAGCCGCGGTCGGCGATGAGGATGACGTAGACGATGGCGTTGGCCTTTTGGGCGGCTTCGGTGGCGGTCTTGAGGGTCTCCTGCGAGCCCTGGTCGCCGCCGTCGGTGAGAAGGACGAGGATCTTGCGGCCGGCCTCCTGGCGGAGCTTGTCATGGGCGGCGAGGTAGACGGCGTCGAAGAGGAGGGTACCGCGGGCGCTGCCGTTACCGGTGACCGAGCCGGTGCCTGCGCCGGTGTTGATCTCGGCGGAGTCGATGGAGTGCTTTATCTCGCGGGGGCTGTTGGTGTAGTCGGCGAGGAGATTGACGTTAATGTCGAAGGAGATGAGGAAGGCTTCGTCCTTGGGGGTGAGGACGTCTTTGAGAAACTCGGCGCCGGACTGCTGCTCGAGGGGGAGAACGGCGCGCTGGCTGCCGCTGGTGTCGAGGAGGATGCCGATGGTGAGGGGGAGGTTTTTTTCCTGAGTAAAGTTCTTGGTCTTCTGGAGGGCCTTGTCCTCGTAGATGCTGCAGTCGTCTTTGTGGAGGTT
>NZ_LMUD01000047.1:0-177484 GCF_009766095.1 Granulicella sp. S190 | reverse complement strand
AGTAGACGTTGACGAGGTTGACGTTGACCTTGAGGGTCTGGGTGTCGCCGATGTCGACGGGCTGGGCAGCGGCGTCGCTGGGAGGGGGAGGACCACCGGGGGAGGGTGCCTCCTGCGCATGGAGGGCGGGGGCGAGACCAAGAGCGAGGACGACAGCTGCGAGAGGGAGAGAGCGCATAACGTATTAGACGACGAAGTTGGGGGTGAGTTTGAGGAAAATGTGACGGCTCAACGCGGATTGGCGTGGGTTACTGATTTCAGGAGAAGTAACAGCTTAGAACGTCACCGACGATGGATGGGCAACTGCAAAAACAGATGCGGGGGTCTCTCCGCTGCGTGGTTCACGATGAGACAGTGAACCACTTCGGTCGAGATGACGCTTCTTTCACGCCATTGATGATTTTGGAGACGCAAACACAGCCGGGCGCAACGTTGCGGGTGGGTGCGACGTCAAAGGATATGAGTCTGTCGGCCGGGTGGGGATGGCGGCGGGGATGTTGCGCTGATAGTCTGGTAGTTCGTAAAGTCTTGGGTTGTGAAAGCCCGGCTGGAAGGTATGGGGGATTTTCTCGTGGTTAGGAACAGCGTATTGGCAGGGGCTTTGGCGTGCATGATGGCTGGACAGCCGGCACTGACGCAGGCACAGCAGGATGCACCGCAACAGCAGCAACAGATCCCCGACGGGCCAAAGCCGCAGATTCCTGACGCTCCTAAGCCGCAGGGGATTCCTGTGGGACCGGTAACGCCGGGCGCGGGAACGACGCCGGATTTGAATGGAGACAACTCGGCGCCTGCAGAGGCGGGAGCGGTGCCGAACCGGCTGCCGGACAGCGCTGCACAGAAGCAGGAGGATGGACCGCCGCCTGATCTACCGGCGACGGGACAGGGCCCGGATCAGTTTACGCTGCGGGTGCAGACGAACTTTGTGGAAGTACCGTTTACGGTGAAAGACAGCAAGCAGAAGCTGGTGCCGGGGCTGACGTGGCGCGATGTCCGGGTGTATGAGAACAACCTGAGGCAGCAGCTGGCGGTGTTTACGGTGGATCCGTTTCCGCTGTCGGTGGCACTGGTCATCGACCAGAGCATGACCTTCGACAATATGGCGAAGGTGAATAATTCGCTGGCCGCGCTGCAGGGAGCGTTTACGCCGTATGACGAGGTTTCGGTGTTTACGTATAACAACGGGCCGAAGCTGCAGACGGACTTTACCGGGGCGCAGAGTGCGCGGTTGACGGCGGTACTGGAGCGCTCGAAGACTCCGGGACGCGAGCCGCTGTACTACGACACGACGGGGCCGCTGGGGCAGAACATCAACATCAACGGCGGGGCCGACAGCCACACCGATCCGAATACAAATGCTACGCATGGAACGAGCGTGCTGGGGATTCAGAACGTGCCGCGGGATGTGCATACGCTGAACGATGCGATTCTGGCGGCGGCTACGGCGCTCTCGAAGACCAAGACAGGGCGGCGGCGGATTATCTACGTGATCAGCGATGGCCGGGAGTATGGCAGCACGGCGAAGTTTTCGCAGGTGGTGAAATACCTGAACACGAACAAGATTGCGGTGTACGGCACGCTGGTGGGCGATTCGACGCTGCCGGTGGTTGGGTTCCTCGACCGCATTCACCTGCCGCTACAGATGCGGGATAACATTCTGCCCTCGTATGCGAAGGCTACCGGCGGAAACTTCGATGGAGAGTTCCGGCAACGGGGGATCGAGACGAGCTTTGCCAAGATTGCGGAGGAGGTGCGGACGCAGTACACGGTCGGCTACTACACGCATGAGCCGTTTATCGATGGCAAGTACCGTTCGCTGGAGGTGAAGGTGCTGCGACCGAATCTGACGGTGATCGCGAAGGCTGGATACTGGCCTACGGCCGGCGAGTCGAGGCCCACGGGGATCGTGTCAGTGAAGTAAGACCGCGTGGCTGAGGGCGACGCCTGATCGGAATCGGATGGAGATGTTGCTGCATGGGAATGCGCTGCTGGCGCTGGCTGCCGCGGTGGTGTGGGGTGGTGGGGATTTTTCGGGCGGCATGGGCGTGAAGCATGCCGGAGGCTCGATGGGGGCTGCGCTGCGCGTGATCCTGTTGAGCCACTGCATGAGCCTGAGCGTGTTGACGGTGACGGCGTGGCTGAGCGGGGATACGTTTCCGCATGGGGCTGCGCTGGCGTATGGGCTGGTCGCGGGTATGACTGCTGGGATCTCGCTGGCCTGCTTTTATATTGCGCTGTCACGAGGGGCGATGGGGGCTTCGGCGGCGTTGAGCGGACTGCTGGCGGCGGCGATTCCAGCGGTGTTTTCGGTGGTGTGGGAGGGTTCGCCTGGGGTGCTGCGGCTGTGTGGATTTGTGGTGGCGGGAGCTGCGATCTGGCTGATCGCTGCGGGGGAGAACGCCGAGGCAAAGGCGGCGGACAGGAGCACCTTCTGGCTGGCGGTGGTTGGGGGCGTGGGGTTTGGAGTTTATTTTACGGCGCTGAAGCTGGCGGCGGCGAAGACGGGCGTAATCTGGCCGCTGGCCACCTGCAGGATGGGGAGTATTGCGGTTTGTTCGCTGCTGCTGGCGGGGCTGTCGCTGCGCACGAAGACGGGTGAGGTGCGGGCGAAGGTGACGCGGAGGGTGGTGGTGTGGGCGGTGGCTACGGCGCTGCTCGATACCTCGGGGAACATGCTGTACATTGCGGCGACGAGGGCGGGGCGGCTGGATGTGGCGGCGGTGCTGGCTTCGCTGTATCCGGCTACGACGATTCTGCTGGCGGCTTGGACGCTGAGGGAGAGGCCTACGCGGAGGCAGGGGCTGGGGATGGCGGTCGCGGTGGCGGCGGTGGTGATGATTACGGTTTAGTGAGTGGGTGGGTGGGGTAAGGGCAACAGCAGATCCCTGCGGGATGACAACAAAAGAACAAGCAACGACAACGGCAGAACAGACAACGGCAACTGCAACCGCAGATCCCTACGGGATGACAACAAAAAGAACACGCAACGGCAACGGCAACTGCTACGACTACGGCTATGACACGTGCAATCGCAGATCCCCTGCGGGGATGGCGACAAAAGAACACGCAACGTGACGCTCGTTAGAGCTTGATTTTGGAGGCGTCCAGGGTGGGTTCGGGGAATTTGAGTTTGAGGCTTTGCATGGCATCGACGAGGATCCTGGAGATGGCGATGTTGCGATACCACTTGTGATCCGCAGGGATGACGAACCAGGGCGCGTGCTTGTGGCTGGTCTTCGAGAGGATGGTGTCGTAGGCGTCGATGTACTGGGGCCAGAACTTGCGCTCGTGAAGGTCGGCCTCGGAGAGCTTCCAGTGCTTCTGCTTGTCGTCGATACGGGACTGGAGGCGGCTGGTCTGCTCCTTGCGCGAGATGTGCAGGTAGAACTTGAGGATGAGGACATCATTGTCGACCAGCATGCTCTCGAAGGAGTTGATGTTCTCAAGGCGGCGGCGCATGACCTCGGGGGAGATGAGCTTGTGGACGCTGGGCGAGAGGACATCTTCGTAGTGCGAGCGGTTGAAGATGTTGATCATGCCGCGGGGTGGGACCTGCGCGTGGACTCGCCAGAGGAAGTCGTGACGGGCTTCGATGGGCGTGGGAACCTTGAACGCGGCTACATCGCAGCCCTGGGGGTTGATGCCGGAGAAGATGTGGCTGATGGTGCCGTCTTTGCCTGCGGTGTCCATGCCCTGAAGAACGATGAGGAGAGACTTGGACTGGCTAGCGTAGAAGGTGTCCTGGAGGTCAGCAAGCTGGGTGCGGTGTTTGACCAGGGCCGCCGCCGCGGCTTCCTGGGACTTGTAGTCTCCGGTGTCTGAGGTTGGTTTCTTCGCGAGCTTGACGTGCGCGCCGGGCTTGATGAGATAGGGAGACTTGATCTTCATGAGCTGGGTTCCCTTGCTTTACCTTGTCCTGCCGGACGGGCCCACTACGCGTGGGGCGGTCACTGCGTGACTTGTGATTGCTTCGCGTAGTGCTCCGTGGTCACCGCCCGACTGTCTCAGGCACGACAACAGTGATTGGCTTCTATTGAAGGGAATGGGATTGCGGGGAGGTAAGGTCCGTCTATTTGACGGACTCTTCGGGCTTGGGGGTTACGGCGTGCGTGGTCTCGGTAGGCTTGTTGACCTCGTCAGTAACGCCCTTCATGCCGTCTTTGAAGCCACGAAGACCTTCGCCGAGGCCCTTGCCGAGCTCAGGCAGCTTCTTGCCGCCGAAGAGGACCAGAACGACAACGGCGATGACGATGAGGTGTGTCGGTGTAAATAGTTCGCCCATACTGTTTCTCCCTGCAGCCTGGCGCGTAGGCCAACTGCCACCCACTATTGTCGCACAGGTATGCGCTCTGCATAGATACGGCGGGGCGGCCGAAGCAGATGTTGGCTGAACGTTATATCTTGGTAACTGAAGAATTGCAGTAGCAGATGCTGGAAGAGATGCGGAGACGGATGTTGCGATTGAAGACGAGTGATGCAAGGAAGTTGACCGGGGCGCGGAGGACGGGACGGCGCGCATACTTTGGAGTGTTGGCAACGGGTGTGATGGGTTTGCTGATGACAGGCGCGATGCAGGCGCAGAGCTCCACTTCGTCTTCGACGACGCAGACAAGTCCGACGACGACAACAACGACGACGGTTCCGATCGCGAACTCGAAGATCGCGCTGGCCGCGCTTCCGACCTACGACAACAAGTATGAGATCTACGGCGGCCTGAACTTTATGAACTTCCAGGCCGGGCAGTCTCTGCCCAAGCGTATGAACCTGGGCGGTGGTGAGGTGCTGGGAACATATTGGCTGCCGGGAGACCACTGGTTTACGCGCGACATCGGCTTAGCTGCGAACTACCGCATTGATGCAGGAACGACGCCGGTGTTTGCGAACGCGGGAATTACTCAGCCCAATTCAACCGGCGGTACGGGCATCAACAACCGGCCACTGGTGTACCTGAATACCTTCATGGGGGGCGTGCAGTATCGCACTCGGTACAAGAACCAATATGCCGCGTTGAACTTTCATGCCTACGGCGGTGCGTCTCACGGAACTTTCAACTACAGCTTCAGGAACCTGGTGGTGCCCATAGCCCAGGCGTATGCGTCTACGGGGCTCTACTCGAACCGTACCAGCCCGATTGCTGCGGTGGGAGCGAGTCTCGACTTCAACCGCTCGAAGAACTGGGCGATTCGGGTTTCGCCTGATCTGATCTTTGAGCACTTCGGAACGGAGACTCGGGAGTTCTTTTCTATCTCGGCAGGTGTGGTTTACCGGATAGGCAAAGAGAAGTAAAAGCAGACCGCGGATAAAACCGATAGCACGGATTTAGAGGCCAGATAGCTGCCTTTAGTCCGTGCTATTTCGTTTTTATCGGTAGTCCTTTTTGCTCTACCAGGAGTTTCCCTGCTGGAGGAATTCGGGGGAGACGGGGTTTTCGTAGACGGAGTAGTCGCGAGTGACGACGGTAAGACCGCTTTGGGAGACGAAGTAGTTTTTCTTGTCTTCGTTGGGGTCGTAGCCGATGACGGTGCCGTCCGGGATGTGGACGTCGCGGTCGATGATGGCATGGCGGATGCGGCAGTGTCGGCCGATGTTGACGTGAGAGAAGACGATGCTGGAGTCGACATCGGCGTAGGAGTTGACGCGGACGTCCTGGGAGACGACGGAGTTGCGAATGACTGCTCCCGAGACGATAGATCCGGCAGCGACGATGGAGTTGATGGCCATGCCAGTGCGGCCCGGCTCGCCGAAGACGAACTTGGCAGGCGGGTACTGATAGGGGCGGGTGCGCATGGGCCAGGACTTGTCGTAGAGGTTGAAGATAGGGGTGACGCCGGCAACGTCCATGTTGGCCTCGTAGTAGGCCTCGAGGGTTCCCACGTCGCGCCAGTAAAGAGCCTTCTGCTTGTTCTCGTCGACGAAGTTGTAAGCGTGCATTTTTACGCGGCCGAGGATGTTGGGCAGGATGTTGTGGCCGAAGTCGTGCTTGGAGTCTGGGTCTTCCGCGTCCTTGATGAGCTCGGGGAGGAGGATGTCGGTGTTGAAGAGATAGATGCCCATGGAGGCGTCGACCATGTCGGGGTTGAAGGGCGAACGGAGCTTTGTCTCTTTAGGCTTCTCCTCGAAGCCGATGACTTCGCCGTTGCGGGCGACTTCCACAACGCCGAAGGAGGATACGTCTTCCGGTTTGATGGGGAGGGTGGCGATGGTGACGTCAGCGCCGGTGTCGACGTGCTGCTGCATCATGAGGGCATAGTTCATCTTGTAGATGTGGTCGCCGGAGAGGATAAGGACGTACTTGGGCTCCTCGGAGCCGATGGAGTAGATGTTCTGGTAGACGGCGTCTGCGGTGCCCTGGTACCAGGATTTGGAGACGCGCTGCATGGGGGGGAGGATCTCGATGAACTCGCCCAGCTCGTTGGCGACGACGGTGCCCCAACCTTCGCGGATGTGACGGTTGAGCGAGAGCGCCTTGTACTGGGTGAGGATATAGACGTGGCGTAGATCGGAGTTGATGCAGTTGGAGAGGGTGATGTCGATGATGCGGTACTGGCCGGCGAAGGGGACGGCAGGCTTCGCTCGATCGCGGGTGAGGGGAAAGAGTCGTTCGCCAGCACCACCAGCGAGTAGAACACCAAGGGTATCTCTCATAATCTTCCGGACTCCGACTTCTGCGTTAGACGGCTTAACTTCGTGTCACGTCAGTCAGATGCACAAAGTGACCGGCGTGTTACGGAGAAACGCGAGTCTACCACGCAGAGAGGGTCTTGGGAACGAATGAGGGAGAGGACGGCGACGAGATCCAGACGGGGTGAGCCTGAACCTCGTCGCGTGGCCCTGATTAGACTTCGGTGACGTCGGGTGGATCTGTGGAGTCAGTGCTATCGGTGACGTCGGTTGCTTCATCTTCAGAGAGGCTGATGCGCAAAGATTTCAGGAAGGATAGATCGTTTGAGGTAAATGGTCCTTCGGTGCCGTCTTCGGCAGCGTCGGTTACCTCATCGGCTTCTGCCTCAACCTCGTTGAGACCGATGGTGGCCTCAAGCATAAGGAGGACATCAAAACCCTGTTCGCGGATGTTTTTGACGACGCCTGCTATATCCTCCGACTCCGAGACGGACTCGTGGATCGCTTCGCCAAGTTTCTGTATCAGGTTTTTGACCTTCTGATTCAATGCCACCTCCGGGCTGCCCTATGGGTCGAACATCTCCACGCATCGGGTATTCCCGGCGAAGGTGCCCGGCGGGAACGGCATTGCGGGTATAACTGCATCGCAAAGTTACTGGTTCAAGAATACGCCCATCGTTGCGGAGGCTGCAACGTGATTTTCCTTCGTGGCAAGAGGGAGAGAAGCTAAGTGGTTTCCGCTACAGTGTGATGGTCGGCCCAGGCATCCTGGAGTCGGTGGGCGAGAAGTTCGACCGGCGGGGTCTTGCGGCAACCAAAGACTAAAAAGCCAGCGGCGGCAGCACAGAATCCGCCGATCATCCAAAGCGTGCTCTTCATGGGGAGGTTCCTTTTCCTGTTTTGATTCCGGTGCACAGAACGACGTGTTCTGGGGCTTGGATGCGGAGAGGCGTGAAGGTGTTGCAGTTTTCAGGGATGGCTTTGTGGATATTCGGGGAACGGCTACACTTTGGATTATGGATTCGGTTCGGTTTGGTCGTGCGCTGGGGGTTGGGGCTCGTGCAGCGGCTAAGACGCTGGTGACGGCGGTGGATGCGGCTACGGCACCGAATCCCTCTGGTGCGGCGAAGGCTGGTGGTGCGGCTTCGAGTGTCGACCGGAGTAAGGCTGAGGCTTCTGGGGCTCGGCTGGGTGAGAAGGCGGCGCGGACGACGGCGCAGGTGGTGCAGACCGGGCATGGTTTGAAGCGTGGCGGGAAACGCTTTGGCGAGGCGGTGTGGGGACCATTCGTGAAGCTGTCCGGCCAGTTGTGGCTGGAGCTGACTGGCGTGTTCTTCGGGATCTTCGCGGTGTTTGCGGCGACCAGCGCGTGGAAGATGCGCGGAGAGTGGCACGAGACGGCAGCGAACCATGACGCGCATGTGCATCTGCTGCTGACTGCGGCGATGGCGGTGGTGTTTGGATACTTCTGCGCCAGCAGCTTCGTAAAGGCGAATCGCAGGGGCAAGCGCAGTTAGCGTTGCGCGTGTGCGGGTACACTTGTTCGGCATGTCTGAACAGATAAAAAAGAAGATGGAAGAGACCAAGACGAGCTCCGGGATTCCAGTGAAGCTTGTCTATGGAGCGGAAGATCTTCAGAGCTTCGATGCGGCCGCTACGGTGGGCGAGCCGGGGGAGTATCCGTTTACGCGTGGAATCCAGCCGACGATGTATCGCGGGCGGTTGTGGACGATGCGGCAGTATGCGGGGATGGGCGATGCCGAGGAGTCGAACAAGCGATACAAGTTTCTGCTGGCGAATGGGACGAAAGGCTTGAGTGTGGCGTTCGATCTGCCGACGCAGATTGGGTATGACTCGGACTCGCCGCTGGCGTTGGGTGAGGTGGGCAAGGTTGGGGTTGCGATCGATTCGATCGAGGATATGCAGCGGCTATTCGATGGGATACGGCTGGATACGATTTCAACATCGATGACGATCAATGCGACGGCTTCGATTTTGCTGGCGCTGTATGTCGCGGTGGCGAAGCGTACGGGGGCGGATGCGAAGAAGCTGAATGGGACGATCCAGAACGATATTTTGAAGGAGTACATCGCGCGCGGGACGTATATCTATCCGGTGACGCAGGCGATGCGAATTGTGACCGACATCTTCGCTTGGGCGGCGGATGAGGTGCCGGAGTGGAATACGATCTCGATCTCCGGCTACCACATGCGCGAGGCCGGCTGTACGGCGGTGCAGGAGGTGGCGTTTACGCTGGCCGATGGCATGACCTATGTGCAGGCTGCGATTGACGCGGGTTTGGACGTGGATGCGTTTGCGCCGCGGTTGAGTTTTTTCTTTAACTCGCATAACAATCTGCTGGAAGAGGTGGCGAAGTTTCGCGCGGCGCGGCGGATGTGGGCGCGGATCATGCGGGAGCACTTTGGCGCGAAGAATCCGCGCAGCTGGATGCTGCGGTTTCATACGCAGACGGCCGGGTCTACGCTGACGGCGCAGCAGCCGGAGAACAATATTGCGCGCACTACGCTGCAGGCGCTGGCAGCGGTGCTGGGCGGGACGCAGAGTCTGCACACGAATGGATTCGATGAGGCGCTGTCTTTGCCGACAGAGAATGCGGCACGAATTGCTCTGCGGACGCAGCAGATTCTGGCGCATGAGAGTGGGGTGGCGCAGACGGTCGATCCGCTGGCAGGCTCTTTTTATGTGGAGTCGCTAACCAATGAGATTGAGCGGCGTGCGGAGGAGTATCTCGCTACGATTGCGCGCTTCGATCTGGGCGGAAAGTACGGGATGTTGCGCGCGATCGATAAGGGATATGTGCAGCGGGAGATACAGAATGCGGCGTATGCGTATCAGCGGTCAGTGGATGCGAGGGAAGCCGTGGTGGTTGGGGTGAATGAGTTTGCCAGTGAGCAGGAGGTCGCGATTCCGATTCAGCGGATCGATGAGGCACTGGAGGGACGGCAGGTTGAGCGGGTGCGGGCGATGCGGATGCGGCGGGATGCGGGTGTCCATGCTGCGGCGCTGCGAAGAGTGGAGGATGCGGCTCGGGGTGGGGGAAATTTGATGCCACAGATTTTGCACGCCGTGGAGAGCTTCGCTACAGTGGGCGAGATTGCGGATGTGATGCGGAGGGTGTTTGGGGAGTATCGCGAGTCGGTGACTGTTTAGTCCTGCGGGACGGTCCTCCTGCGCCTAGCCACCCCACAAACAAGACCTGTTTGCGGGGACCCCGGTTTGGCAGTCGCTTCGTGACTTTTTCCCTTTTTCTCGACTCGCCGTTGCGGCATTCGGCGAAACATTTGTTCTTGTGAGTGCGTCTCTTGAGTGCGCGGACGGACAGTGTTTCGCGATGGATGCTCCGTCCTGCATGGAGAGGACATGACGATGATGGGGTTTCGATCGATTGCAGGATGCTGTGCTTTGGTAGTTCTGTCCGGGGTTCTCGCAGTGGCGCAGGAGCCTGTGACTCCTGAGACTGCACCGGTTCCGCCTTTGTTGCTGAACGCGAAGACTGTCTTCCTCTCGAATGCGGGAGCGGATAGCGGGTTGTTCCCTCATCCGTTCAGCGGCGATCCGGATCGGGCTTACAACCAGTTTTATGCCGATGTTTCCAGCTGGGGACGGTATCAGCTGGTGGCCACGCCAGCGGAGGCTGATCTTGTGTTTGAGCTGCAGCTCTCGGCTCCGAACGGGCCTTCGAATGCGGATAAGCAGAAGGGTGCGTCCGATCCGCTGCCGATGTTCCGATTGGTGATCTATGACAGGCCGACGCACTATGTTCTCTGGGCGTTGACGGAGTCTGTGGCTCCGGCGGCAAAGCAGAAGACGCACGATCACAACTTCGACGAAGCACTGGCGAGCCTGGTGCTGGATGCGGGCAGGCTGACCAAGTCTCTGCCTAGCTCCATGCACTGATGCTGTTCGAAACGGATGCTTATCAACGAATCGCGGCCAGAGTTTCAGTGGATGGTAAGAAGTTGCTGACGCGGGGTATTGGCAGAGAAGCCGACGGGTGGAGGCGGATAGACTTAAGGGATGGCTATGGGCGTGAAGTCTTCTCTCCGCTGCCATCTGTTGTTCGCGCTGCTTGCAGTGAATGGATTGGCTGTCACCGATCATGCGGCTGGTGCGCGAATTCCCGAGGTGCATGGCACTTCGTTTGCGAATCAGGCTGTGAGTCTTCCGGCGCAGTTGCAGGATAAGGCCGCGGGTATTCTTGTGCTGGGGTTCAGTCGCGGATCTCGTGAGGCTGTGACGGATTGGGCGCAGAAGATCGCTGGAGACTATCGAAGCTCCGAAGTGGTGGCGTTCTATGAGCTGCCGGTGGTGGCCTCAGTACCGAGTCTGTTGCGTGGACTTGTTTTGCGATCGATCAAGTCGTCGACGCCGGAGCGGGCTTACCAACGGATCCTGCCGATTACGAGCAATGAAGAGGGATGGCGGGAAGTGGTCCACTATGGCGCGGCCGATGATGCTTACCTGCTGATTGTGGACGGGCAGGGAAACGTAGTCTGGCAGACCCAAGGCCAACCGACCGATGCGGCTTATGCGGCGTTAAAGCAACAGGTTGAGGGTTTGGCGGGGAAGAGTGCGAGATAGAGGTGCGTGGCGCGACTCGCTCGCGGGTGGTTGAAGGTGGCCATCGAATGCTATCGTTTATGGGCAGCACCCACGAGAAAGATTAGAGGAAGCACCGCATGGCAGAGACAATGGCACCCCTTCGCAAGACAGCACTGAACGCGGTACACCGGGCAGCGAAGTCCAAGATGGTGGACTTCGGTGGTTGGGATATGCCGGTGGATTGCTGCGGCCTGATTGCGGAGCACATGGCGGTAAGAACTGCGGTGGGCGTGTTCGATGTGTCGCACATGGGCGATATTCAACTGCGCGGGCCTGGATCGCTGGCGGCGGTGCAACAGCTTTGCATGAACGACGCTTCGAAGCTGGCAGTGAGACAGGCACACTATTCGGCGATGCTTCATCCCAATGGCACGTTTGTCGATGATGTGGTGGTGCACAAGCTTTCGGACAATGACTACCTGATCGTGATCAACGCGGGGACGCGCGAGAAGGACGTGCAGTGGGTGCGGAAGCAGATTGGACATATGCCTGGCGTGCATGTGAACGACTTCAGCGACTACTACACGCAGCTTGCGATACAGGGGCCGAGGGCGGCGGAGACGCTGCAGAAGCTGACTTCGACGGATCTGAGCACGATCAAGAACTATTGGTTTACGTGGGGGCAGGTGTGCGGTCTGCACAACGTAATGATCGCCCGGACGGGATACACCGGCGAGGATGGATTTGAGATTTACATCCCTTCGGACGAACCGACGAGCGCGCGAGTATGGGGCGAGGTGCTGGAGGCAGGCTCGGAGTTTGGGATTCTGGCGTGTGGGCTGGGAGCGCGAAATACGCTGCGGCTGGAGGCTGGAATGGCGCTGTACGGGCATGAGATCTCGGACACGATCAATGTGTTTGAGGCTGGGCTGGGACGCTATGCGAAGCTCGACAAGGGAGAATTTGTCGGGCGTGAGGCTCTGGCGAAGATACAGGCTGAGGGCGGACCCGGTCGCAAGCTGGTGGGTCTGGAGATGATCGAGCGTGGAATCGGACGGGACGGGTACACCGTGTTTTCGCTTGAAGGGAAGCGGCTCGGCGAGATTACCAGCGGATCGCCTGCGCCGTTCTTGAAGAAGAATATTGCGATGGCCTATGTGCCTGTGGATTTTACGGCGCTCGATACTGAGGTCGCGGTGGAGATTCGCGGACAGATGGTGAAGGCGAAGGTTGTGCCGCTTCCCTTCTATAAAAGAGCGAAGAAATCCGCATAGCCGCAGCATCTACAATTGAGATACACACACTTTCTACGGAGAACGACGAATGGCTTATCCTGCGGACTATCGCTACACGAAGGAACACGAGTGGATTCAGGTCGACGGCAATATCGGAACGGTCGGCATCACGGACTACGCGCAGAACTCGCTGGGCGATATTGTGTATGTCGACCTGCCCAAGGTGGGCGATGCGGTTGAGGCTGCGAAGACCTTCGGTTCGGTAGAGTCGGTGAAGGCGGTCTCCGATCTGTTTTCGCCGGTGACGGGCAAAGTTACGGCGATCAACGAGGAGCTGAAGGATGCTCCCGAGAAGATTAACGCTGCTGCGAATACGACCTGGCTGTTGAAGGTTGAACTCGCGGATGCGAAGCAGATTGATGGCCTGCTGACGGCAGCGGACTACGAGAAATTTACCAACGAAGAGACCGGACACTAAAAGATGCGCTATTTGCCGAAGTCCCCCCTGGATCGCGAGGAGATGCTTGCCGAGATTGGCGTGGCGTCGATCGACGATCTGTTTTCTACGATTCCAGCGGAGTTTCAACTGAAGCGCGATCTGAAGATTCCACGGCAGCATGGGGAGTCTGAGATTCTGGATCGCTTTCGCGAGTTTGCGGAGAATAATGCGGTTGGTTATTCGAGCTTTCTGGGCGCGGGTGTTTATCGGCACTATCGGCCCGTAATCATCGACTCGCTGGTGCAGCGCGGCGAGTTTTTGACGAGCTATACGCCGTATCAGCCGGAGATCTCGCAGGGCACGCTACAGGCGATGTTCGAGTTTCAGACGATGATCTGCGAGCTGACGGGCATGGAGATCGCGAACGCGTCGATGTATGACGGTTCGACCGGCGCGGCTGAAGCGATCATGATGGCGGTGCGCGTGACGGGCCGTGATGGCGCAGTGATTGCGCGGACGGTGCACCCGGAGTACCGCGAGGTGATTGCGACGTATGCGCAGCACCAGGAGATTCCTACTGTTGAGGTTGGATATTCGGCGGATGGGCGCGTGGATTTGTCGGCGCTCGATGCCGCGATTACGAAGGATACGGCTTGCGTGCTGATTCAGTCGCCGAACTTCTTTGGGACGATTGAGGATGTTGCTGCGATTGCAGAGATTGCTCATGCGAAGGGCGCACTGTTGATCGTTTCGATTGCGGAGGCGGTGTCGCTGGGGATTGTGCGGCCACCGGCTGAGGCGGATATCGTCTCGCTGGAGGCGCAGTCGTATGGCGTGGCGGTTGGATATGGTGGGCCTTACTGCGGCGTGATCGCTTGCAAGGAGAAGTTTCTGCGGCAGATGCCGGGACGTTTGATCGGCGAGACGAAGGACAAGGATGGCAAG
The DNA here is from genome assembly GCF_009766095.1 of Granulicella sp. S190. Lineage (GTDB taxonomy): Bacteria > Acidobacteriota > Terriglobia > Terriglobales > Acidobacteriaceae > Edaphobacter. Next base: position 163,681 of record NZ_LMUD01000047.1, on the reverse strand, counting down.
CGCGGGTTTGTGCTGACGCTTTCGACGCGCGAGCAGCATATTCGGCGGGAGAAGGCGACTTCGAACATTTGCACTAACCAAGCGCTGGTTGCGCTGATGACGACGATCTTCCTGAGCGTGTACGGCAAACAAGGGATGAAGGATCTAGCAGAACAGAATCTTGCAAAGGCAGCTTATTTGCAGAGCGTGCTTGGTTCTTCTGCTGGCGCGAAGGTGCTGTTTGATGGCGCGCCGCGGTTTCATGAGTTTGTGCTGCAGACACCCAAGGGTGCGGAGGAGACCAACACTGCGCTGCTTGGAGACAAGATCATCGGCGGGTTGCCGTTGGCGAAGTGGTATCCCGAGCTTGGCCCGAATGCGAGCCTTTGGTGCGCGACGGAGCTGACGACGAAGAAGCAGATGGATGCAGCCGCTGCGGCGCTTGCGGGTAAGGCTTAGCGATGGACGTATCTGCGATTGTTGGCGAAGAGTTGAAGGCAGTTGAGTTCGTTGAGGACTTTTTGCAGCTTCGTTTTGATGAGCCCTCGTTGACGCTCTATGCATGGCCGCATGTTTTGTTTCCCGAGTTTTCGCTGGCTTATGGCGAGCCGGAGTATCGGAATGCACTGTGCGCGCAGATCAACGACAAGGTGGTGCAGGCATCGCTCGAAGAGGGCGATGCACTGACGATTGAGTTTGAGAACGGCACGGTGTTTGGGCTTTCGTTGCGGGAAGAAGATTTGGATGGGCCGGAGACTGGGAGCTACTCGGAGACCGGAAGCGCAGCCGATGCGCAGGAGTTTTAACTATGGCAGTTGAGAAGTTTGTAGGGACGCCTAAGAAGGCTACGACGCACACCAATCAGAACGAAGATCTGATGTTTGAGAAGTCTTCGCCGGGGAAGAAGGCCTACCGGCTGGCGGAGCTGGATGTGCCGGCGGTAGACTCGGTTGCACTGCTTGGGGACTCCGTGCGGACTGATCTGGGTGTGATGCCGGAGCTGAGCGAGATCGAGATCATCCGCCACTTCACGCGGCTTTCGACTTGGAACTATGCGATTGACCTCGGCATGTATCCGCTGGGAAGCTGCACGATGAAGTACAACCCGCGCGTGAACGAAGCAGTGGCGAGGATGGAGGGGATCGCGGAGGCGCATCCTTATCAGCCGGAGTCGCTGTCGCAGGGCTGCCTGGGGATTATGAAGACGCTGTCCGATGCGCTGATCGAGATTACCGGCATGGACACGATTACGCTGCAGCCTGCGGCGGGCGCGCATGGTGAGTTTACCGGCATCCTGCTGGTGCGGGCGTATCACGAGAGCAAAGGCAATGCGCGGAAGAAGATTCTGATTCCGGACTCGGCGCATGGGACCAACCCAGCTACTGCGGCGGTGTGCGGGTACGAGGTTGCGAACCTGAAGTCGAATGCACAGGGGATGGTCGACCTCGACGAGTTAGAGCGGATGGTGGATGAGGATACGGCGGCGCTGATGCTGACGAACCCTTCGACCATCGGCGTATTCGAGTCGGATATCAAGAAGATCGCGGACATTCTGCATGCGAAGGGCGCGCTGCTGTACATGGACGGCGCAAATATGAATGCGCTGGTGGGTAAGACGCGGCCAGGAGATTTCGGTGTCGATGTGATGCACTTGAATCTGCACAAGACGTTTTCTACTCCGCATGGCGGAGGTGGTCCGGGGTCGGGGCCGGTGGCTTGCAAGAAGATTCTGGAGCCGTTTTTGCCTACACCTATTCTCGTGACGAAGGCCGATGGGACGCTTGGGCTGGAGTACAACCGGCCACAGACAGTGGGTCGCGTGCGAATGTTCTATGGCAACTTTGGAATGTTTGTGCGGGCGCTGGCATATATTCTCGCGAATGGGCCGGACGGTCTGCGGCAAACGACTGAGGATGCGGTGCTGAATGCGAACTACATTCGCGCAAAGCTGGAGGGCACGTTTGAGTTGCCGTACAAAACGCGGTCGCTGCACGAGGTGGTGTTCTCAGATAAGCTGCAGGCGCGCAACGGCGTGAAGACGGGCGATATGGGCAAGCGGCTGATCGACTACGGCTTCCATGCGTATACGGTTTCGTTTCCGCTGGTGGTCAACGGCGCAATGATGATTGAGCCGACGGAGAGCGAGAGCCGCGAGGAGTTGGATCTGCTGATCGATGCGCTGAAGCAGATTGCGCGGGAGGCAGAGGAGAATCCTGAGCTGGTGCAGACTGCCCCGCATACGACGCGGCTGCAGCGGCTGGATGAGACGACCGCGGCGAGGAAGCCGATTTTGAGGTGGAAGGCTCCTGTGGCTGCTGAGCCGGTGCTCGTCGATACGGCTGCGAAGGAGTGGTAGCGTGTCTGTCTTCGACGACCGGCAGGCGGAGCTGGAGAAGTACGAGTTCATGATGGGAGAGGCGCGTGGGCGGCTGGCGGTGACGCTGGATGTGCTGACCGATGCGCTGATCCTGATCGGACAGCACGGAGTTTACTGCGCGAGCACGCGAAACCCTGCGGTTCCAGCGCTGGATCTGCAGGCTGTGATGATGAATCTAAATGGGGCGAAGGAGCTGGTGGGCTCCGTGATGGAACGGTTGAGGCTGGACCGGCTGGAGCTGGAGAAGGAGGCAGCGAAGTAGAGTGTTCTCTGCTTCGTGCTTCTACTTCTCCGGCTCGGCCATGATTTGCTTCGAATCTACTTTCCTTTGACGGTTACATATTCGTCAGTGGTACCCCATTTGACGTGGAGTTCGGTGGTTGCTCCCTTGGTGTGCTCGAAGGAGAGGGACATGTTCTCCTGCGAGGCAGGGAGGGTTTTGCTGGTCATCGGGGTGCGGCCGAGATCCTGGGCTTCGGAGTATTCGGTGCCCCACTGGCCGGTCTGCTTATTGACGATGAGAAGCCATTTGTCGGCGCTGGGCAGGGTATAGATGGTGTAGGTCCCGGCGGGAACGTCGAGGGTGCCAATCTTGAGGTTTGACGCGGTAATGAGGGTGGTGGCTGGGTTGGCTCCGGTGCGCCAGACCTGGCCGTAGGGCACGATGGTGGTGCCGATGGCGCGGCCCTTGAGGCGGGGGGAGTTATATTTTATGACGATCTGCTTGCCATTGAGGCTTACGTCGGTGGAGGCGGCGGGGCTGGCCGGGGGTTTGGGAGGGCCAGTCATGGCGGCTCCGTTTTGAGCGTGCATCTGGAGTGGGGTTGCGGCGATTAGGAACGTACAACAGGCGGCGATGGCCAGGGAGCGGAGGTACATTTTGGACTCTCTTTCGGGGTGTGTGGGGCTGCGGTTTGGAAGGCTCTTGGGTGCTGGAGTTGATGCTCAACCGGGTGGGCCCGGGCTGTCAACCGTGCTAGGCTAGAGGTACGCGCCCGTAGCTCAGCTGGATAGAGCGGCAGCCTCCGAAGCTGTAGGTCAGAAGTTCGAATCTTCTCGGGCGCACCATCTTTTCCCTTTTTTGTTGGACCAAAAAATCAGCCACCGGTGAGCCGGTGGCTTTGTTATTTTCGGTCCAATTTTGAGGGCTTTAGAGAGATGTCCTGCCGGACGGGCCCACTTCGCGTGGAGCGGTCACTTCGTGACTTGTATATTCCTTCGGTGGGCGCTCCCGTTGGTCGCGGTGGAATTATCTTCCGCCGACCAACGGGAGACCCACGAAGTGGTTAGAAGAAGAACTTCGCGGCGAACTGCATCTGACGTGCGCCATAGAGGCTGTTGTTAGTGCCGGAGGTTGCGCCGAAGGCTGAGAGGCCGGTGCCGGTGTAAGGCGAGATGCAGCCCTGGAGCGCCGATCCTGCAGGAGCGGTGCCTCCGGTTGCCGTGCCTATGGCGCTACTGCAGGCAGACGTTGCAGAGGTTGACGCTGCCGCATACTGCGAGAACGTTCCCTGCACTCCGGTGATGATGGTGTGATTAACGAGGTTGAAGGCATCTGCGGAGAGTTGCAGATACATGGCCTCGTGGATGGGGATGTTGCGGGCAACGCGGAAGTCGAGGTCGTTGAAACCCGGTCCATAGATGCTGTTGCGGCCGATTTGAGGAGGACGGCCGGTGGTTGGGGTGCCGGAGCTGGAGCTCATAGCGCCACCGTAGATGTTGCCGTCTGCTCCGTAGCTTGTTCCCGTGCCCGAGAAGACGGTGCCGTTCATGCCCAGGAAGATGGGCTGACCGCCGGAGGCGATGAAGCCGCCGGAGAAGGTGAAGTCATCGAAGGCATATTTGACGACCTTGTTGTCGGGGAAGATCTTGGGCTGGTAGACGAAGCTGAGGGTGAAGCGGTTCCGGATGTCTGTATCCGACGGGCCGTTATCGCGGCGGATGTTGTTGGGGTCGAGCGGAGTGTCGCCGCCGAAAAAGGTGCCGTTGGCTCCGCCGACCTGACCGTCGTCGGTTGCGCGCGCCCAGGTGTAGTTTGCAATCACCTCAAGACCGTTGCTGAAGGGCCGGCGAACGGTAGCGGCGAGGGAGTTGTACCAGGTATTGGCTACGCTGAAGCCTGTGTTGATGGAGGTGATGTTGGGGTTGCGGCGATCCTGCTGCCGGTAGACCGGCACCGTGAGAACCTGCTGGACTCCGCCGGTTGCGTTGAGCACGTCGTAGGTGCGGACGCCGCTGGGCGTCTGTCCGATGAGGTTGGCATCGAGGAAGACGGGCAGACGCAGGGCGCGGGTGCCGACATATCCGATCGAGACAGTCATCTTGCCGGGAAGGGCCTGTTCGACGGCCAGCTGGAACTCGTGCGACAGCGGCGGAACGAAGTTGGGATCGAGACCGTGGAAGCTCTGGGTACCAACTTTAGCCGGACCGTTGACGGCTGGTGCTGTACCGCCGACGGGGGTGACGGCAGTGGAGAGAGACGGGCCGGTGACCGGGAAGGGAACGAAGGGATACTGCAGACTGTTGGTCGCGCTAGGAACTGTGGGGCATCGCGCACCAGAGGCGCTGCCGACGAGGCTCTCGCAACCGGTGTAGTTGTAGTTGACCTGGACGACACCGTTTTCTACGCGCATGGCGTAGTAGGTGCTGCCCTGGTTGAGCGCGGAGAAGAGACCGTATCCGCCGCGAACGACAGTTCCATTCTGGGGCGACCAGCTAAAGCCAACGCGCGGCTGAACGCGGTCGGCAACGTTCTTGATGGTCTGGCTGTACTCGGTGGAGATGGGCGGGAAGTTGTTGTTGACCAGACCGGGGGCGGGTGTGAGCTGAAGGTCGTAGCGCACGCCGAGGGTCAGGGTCAGGTTGGGACGGATCTTCCAGGAGTCTTCTGCGAAGGCGTCGTACATCTTCATCCAGAAGTCGTCTTTGCCCTGGGTGCCGGGTGCGGTGTTGACCTTGTCGATGGTCTGGACGAAGGTGTTGTAGTGATAACCGGCGTAGGGGTCGGTGTCGCCCGGCTGACCTGCAAAGGCGTCGGCGATCCAGTCCTGGAAGGCTGCGGTGTTGGTAGTGTCGGCGTAGCTGTAGACGCCGCCGCCCTGGAAGAGGTTGATCAGGACTTCGTGGACGAGGTTGACGTCGCCGCCGAACTTGAGCGTGTGACGACCCTTGGTGGTGGAGAAGACGTCGGTGAACTGAATGCGATGCTCGTCAGGCTCTGCGATACGCGGCAGAGCGTTTGGCATACCGAAGGTGACGACACCGGTGGCGACGCTGGGTCCGGAGGCGTTGGCGCCTGCGGTCTCGAGATCGCGACCGTACTGGAAGTGAACCTGATTGATGGAGGCCTTGGCAATCTGAGTGGTGAGGCCTGCGACCAGGAAGCGCTCGTGGTAGCTGGTGGGCCCGTTGGTGGTGGGGGAGCTGTTGCTGAAGGTGTTGGCAGGGCTATAGCCGTAGCTGCTGTCGTAGTCGGCGAAGTTGTAATCGACGAAGACGTCGTTGCGCTGGTTGATGTGATAGTCCAAGCGGGGAAAGAAGAGGTTCTGCTTCTGGAAGCGGGCGGGCGGTGCGTCGCCGGGGTTGATGTTCGCCACGTTGAGAAGGAACTGGATGCCGTTGAGACACTGTGCGGCGGAGATACCAGTTGTGCCTTTGTAGCCAGGGGTGCCGACGACCGGGCATTGGTTCGGAGTGACAGTGGTCGAAGCGCCGTACAACCCAGAGCCCGTTGTGGAGATGGTATTGGAGTCGGAGTAGAGGACGCGGCCGACCTTGCGGAAGCCATCGTAGGTGAAGAAGAAGAAGAGGCGGTCTCTAAGAATCGGGCCGCCGATGGAGCCGCCGAACTGATGCTGCTGGTGGACGGGCTGGGTCAGCAGGAAGGCGTTTCCGTTGTTATGGAGGGCCTGGAACTTGTTGTAGGGATCGAGGGCGTTCAGATCCGGGTAGCGGAGATAGTAGAAGGCGTCGCCGTGGAAGTGATTGGTTCCGCTCTTGGTGATGGCGTTGACCTGACCGCCTGCGGCCTGACCGAACTCAACCGAGTAGTTGGAGGTTTCAGCCTGAAACTCCTTGATGGAGTCGATGGAGTAGACGTAGGGAGCACCTGAGGCGCGACCGCGAGCCTCGGAGAAGAGCATCTGGTTGTTGTTGGAGCCGTCGACGTAGTTCTGGTTGTAGAGACCGCTGATGCCGTGGAAGCTGACGAGACCGCTGCCGCCATCCTGCGTAACGTTGGGGGTGTTGAGGACGAAGGCGCTCCAGTTGCGGCTGGCGACGGGAAGATTCGAGATCAGGTGTTCGCCGATGGTCTGAGCGACTTCGGTCTTGTCGGTGTCGACGAGCGGAGAGTCGCTGGTGACCTCAACCTGAGTGGAGACCGAGGCGGCAGGGAGCGCCGCGTCGATGGTGAGGATCTGGCCGACGGTAAGGGTCAGGTTTTTGCGGTCGATCTTGCCGAAGCCGCCGCCGCCGAGGATGACCTCATAGTGCCCGGGGAGCAGGAAGTTGGCGGTGTAGGAGCCGTCGCCGTTGGTGGTGAGCGAGCGCGAGATGCCGGTGTCATTGTTGGTGACAATGACGGCGACTCCGGGAGCAGCTGCGCCGGAGGTATCGGTCACGGTGCCAACGATGTTGCCGTTGCCGGAGGTTTGAGCGGCGGCTGGAAGGCCAGACGAGGTGAGAAAAAGGGCTGCTGCGAGAGACGCTAACAGGCCTTTACAGGCGGGAGGAAGCTTCATAGATGGACTGGCTCCTGAATAGACACCGATTAAAAAACGATGTGTGAATGGCTAGCGGCTATAGGAATCCGGGTTTGGTGTCTTCCGGAGACGTTCGCGTGCAACCTCAAATGACTTTGTCGTAGTACTTAAACAGTCAGGCCTAGGGTCTGGACTGTCAAGGGCGATTATGAATGGGGGATTGACGCGGTGTTACAAGACGCTCGGGACAGCGTTTTTTGTCGAAGTTGCGTCGAGAGGTTGGACCTCTTGGGTGTGCGCCTTTGGAGTGCGGTAGCTAGTGGAGCTGGCTCGGGATGACGGCGTACTGAATCAGGAGCTCGAAGGGCACGATTTTGAGGGTGTTCTCATGGGTGGCTTCGAGGATGATGGGGCAGCCTGCTCCGGCTTGCTGGACCTGAAGCCAACGTGCGGCGCAGACACACCAGCGGTCGCCGGGTTTGAGGCCAGCGAATCCGTATTGGGGCATGGGGGTGCTGAGATCGTTTCCGAGGGCTTTGGAAGCTTCGAGGAAGGGTGCGTCGACGAGGCAGCAGATGGTGTGGACGCCGTGATCGTCGGGGCCGGTCTCGCAGCAGCCGGTGCGATAGAAGCCGGTCATGGGCTCGCAGCCGCAGATGTCGAGGGGTTGGCCGAGGACGTTCTTGCCACGGTTCTTGATGGGTTCAACGCTAGGCATGGTTACAAGATCTCTCAGGGTCCAGTATCCCACTTTTCGGACAGGAGGGTGCGGGCAGCGAGTTGCGTTGTGTATGACCGCGCGTTTTGATTTCAGCGAGGCCTGGTTTGTGATATTTTGGGTCGTTCCATCGGTTGACCCCAGGTCGACCTCAGATTGGCCCCGTAGATTGGCTGAAGACGCACGGCCACCGGGAAATCGGCCCCAACACCCACAATCGAACACTGTTTCTCTTTTTCTGTGTTCTGGGCCCTGTGAGGTACTGGTTCGCATCTGTTCGCGCCGGCTCTGCCGCTGAGTGCGAGACGGAGGACCAAGTCCGCAGAATCTTCGAAGAAATGACTTGAAGGAGAACCCATGCCCCCAGTTAATAACTTTCGCCCCCATGGAGGGGTACGTGGCGCAAACCTGTCTCGGAGTTCCCTGCTGTTTGATGGACCGTTCGGAAAGATGTTTCGAGCGGTGCCGCCGGCGGACTTCGGCCCGGACGATCCGACGACCCTTAGCAACCTGGCAGCGCTTGCGACGGCTATGACCTCGGTCGCAGATCCGCAAGATCCGAAGGATGGTCCGGATAATGAGGAGAGCGGGATTCCCGCGGCGTATACCTACTTCGGGCAGTTTATCGATCACGACCTGACGTTCGACCCAGCAAGCAGTCTGCAGAAGCAGAACGATCCGGATGCGCTGGTGGACTTCAGGACGCCGCAGTTCGACATGGATAACTTGTACGGACGCGGACCTGATGACCAACCCTATCTCTACACGGCGGATGGACGCAGCTTTGTGTTGGGGAATCCGATGACGGGCGCGCCCGAGGTGAATGGGAACGCGCATGATCTGCAAAGGAATCAGCAGACGCCGGCGCGAGCGCTGATCGGTGATCCGCGGAATGATGAGAACAAGATCGTGTCGCAGCTGCAGGGGCTCTGGCAGAGATTCCATAACAAGATCGCAAAGGATAATCCGACGCTGACGTTTCCGCAGGTGCAGCAGATGGTGCGATTTCATTACCAATGGATTCTGCTGCATGATTTTTTGCCGACGATCATTGCGAAGGAGGTGCTGGAGGGGGTGCTGCCGTTCAAGGACAACAAATCGGTGGTGAGTAAGGCGAACCTGCAGTTCTTTCACTACAAGAACTTTGCGTTTATGCCGCTGGAGTTTTCTGCGGCGGCGTACCGGTTCGGGCACTCGATGGTGAGGCCGGGGTATCGGGTGAACAGCACGGTGGGGCCACAGTCGATCTTCAAGCGGGGTGCGAATGCGCAGGATCTGCGCGGCTTTCAGGCTCCTCCGCCGGATTGGGCTCTGGACTGGAGAAGGTACATCGACCTAGTGCCCCTGGACTATGGGACGCTGGTTGCTAATCCTGACCAGAACGACCCTACGAACAAAAACCGGCTGCAACTGGCGTACAAGATCGACACTTCCCTGGTGAATCCGCTGGGAGTCTTGCCGCCTTCGGTGGCGGTGAACCCGAGCATACTGGCACAGCGGAACCTGGAGCGCGGATGGCGAATGAGGCTACCGAGCGGACAGGATGTGGCGAGGGCCATGGGGCTGGTGCCGCTGACCGATGACAAGATCGTGATCGGGAAGTTCACCGGCGATCCGGGGGACATTGTGGCCAAGAGCGTTGCGACGGTCGGCGATGGCAAGGGCTTCGTCGGGAACTGCCCATTGTGGACGTATGTTCTGGCGGAGACGATTGAGAGCAAACTTACCGTGAAGACGCTGCAGGGCGATAAGAAGATTGCGACAAGGAAGCTGGGGCCGGTGGGCGGACGGATTGTTGCGGAGACGTTTGTCGGGCTGCTGCTGGCCGATTCGAGCTCTTACGTGAGCTTGAATCCGCTTTGGACTCCGTCGCTGGCGGTGAATGGCGTGTTCGGGCTGCGGGAGATGATTCAGCACGCCTTGGCAGGCTGATGAAGAAAGCCCGGTTCGCGAGAGATTGCGGACCGGGCATTTTTGTAACTATCGGAGGTGCTTTTAGCAGTGCGTTTTCAATTTGTGACTGAAACAAGACTACTTTGCGGCGATGGCTAGCTGTTGCTGATATTCCTCATAGGGGCCTTTGTGGTCCGTGATGTGGAAGTCGGTGGGGCCGCCCTCGAAGTGCCAGATGCGGGTGCCGGCCTCTTCGATCAGGTCCTGGTCGTGGGTGACGAGGAAGACGGTGCCTTCGTACTTCTGGATCGCCTGGTTGAGTGCGTTGATGCTCTCGAGGTCCAAGTGGTTGGTGGGTTCGTCGAGGACGAGGACGTTGGGCTTCTGCAGCATGATCTTACAGAAGAGCAGACGGGCAGCTTCGCCTCCAGAGAGAGCGTCGGTCTTCTTGAGGCCCTCTTCGCCCTTGAAGAGCATCTGGCCGAGGATGCCGCGGATGTCTTCCTTGGTGGCCTGCGGGTCGAACTGGTGCAGCCAGTCGGAGGCCGTCATGCCAAGCTGGATCGAGCCTTTGTGGTCCTGAGCGAAGTAGCCGATGGAGACCTCGTGCCCCCATTTGACGGTGCCAGAGTCGATGGAGACGTCCTTCTCTTCGATGCCGGGGCCATTGGCGAGGAGCGCCTTGAGCAACGTGGTCTTGCCTTGCCCGTTGCGGCCCATCAGGATGACCTTGTCGCCGCGGTTGACAGCTGCGGTGAAGTTACTGATGACATGCTCGGTCTTGCCATCCTTCTGCACGTAGGACTTGTTGACCTGCTCGAACTCGAGGACGTTCTTGCCGGAGGGACGCTCCATCTTGAAGCTGATGAAGGGGCGCGCGATGTTGGAGCGGGCGAGCTCGCTGGTGGCGAGGCGCTCGACCTCCTTTTTGCGGGAGTTCACCTGGCTGGAGCGCGTACCGGCGGAGAAGCGGGCGATGAAGTCGTTGAGTTGAGCAATCTTCTTTTCGCGCTGCTCGTTCTGGCTCTCGATGCGGGTGCGGACGCTGGTCTTCTGGAAGACCATGTCGTCGTAGCCGCCGTTGTAGGTGATGATGGTCTCGTAGTCGATGTCGGCGATGTGGGTGCAGACGTTGTTGAGGAAGTGCCGGTCGTGCGAGATGGTGATGACGGTGCCGTTGTAACGGATGAGGAAGTCCTGGAGCCAGTGAATGGACTCGAGGTCGAGATAGTTGGTGGGCTCGTCGAGGAGCAGCGCCTGCGGGTTGCCGAAGAGTGCCTGGGCGAGCAGGACACGAACCTTCTGGCCGCCCTGCAGCTCGGACATCTTGCGCTCGTGGAGCTCGTCGGGGATGTCGAGGCCCTGCAGAAGGACGGCAGCGTTGGACTCGGCTTCGTAGCCGTCTTCGTCGCCGACGACGCCTTCGAGTTCGCCGAGACGGGAGCCGTCTTCATCGGTCATCTCGGGCTTGTTGTAGATGATCTCGCGCTCTTCAAGAGCGGCCCAGAGGGCCTTGTTGCCCATGATGACGGTGTCGATGACGCGATGGGCGTCGAAGGCATACTGGTCCTGACTAAGAACGCCGATTTTTTTGGGCCTCACGACGGTTCCCTTCTGGGGATCGATCTCGCCGGTGAGGCACTTCATGAAGGTGGATTTGCCGGCGCCGTTGGGGCCGGTGAGGCCGTAGCGGCGACCCGTGGTAAAGGTGACGGAGACATCCTCGAAGAGGAGCTTCGAGCCATAGCGCATAGTGACGTTAGAGACTGAGATCATGGTATTACTTTCATTTTAGCTGGGTTTTGCGGCAATTTGCTCGTTCAGGCTGTTAATAGCGCAAGGAAAACGAACCAGAGAGTCAGCCGGTTCGTTTTCCTTGCGCTGTCTGCCGTGACACTATGCTTTTGCATATCCCGATGCCCATAGATGCGCGCCAGGCATCGCCGGCCGGCGCTTCGCGAGAGAAGCCGATAAGATTTATCGGGAGTTCGATTCGCTATGCGACGTTCCTTATCAACGCTGATTTTTCACGCCACCCGGCAGCCTCTCCGATCTGTCACTTGGAGTGCTCAGAACAGGTGCAGACCATAAAGAAGAGGTTCTTCAAGATTCGATTTGATGTCGTTCCTGCGGTAAGCGGATGGAAGTGAGCTGCAACGTAGCCGTAGGTTGTAAATGCGCCGACCACCGCAAGCACCAGAATCAATCCGCTGACGAGCAGGAGGCTCAGCAGACCAAGAGACTCCGACTGAGAACGCTTGGCCGCGCCTGTCCTAGTCAGCAGGTTGACCGAAAGGCTCCCAATGCGTCTCAGTTTCGAAGCGATGTCTTCCGGCAGAATCTCGTACATCCTGGCCAGAACGACGGAGATGCGCAGATGCAACTCCGGCTCTGGAAGAAAAGAATAAAACCGCGCCAGCGCCTCTTCGAGGGTAGAACTAAGAGTGAGAGAAGCCAGAAGCCGAGCCAGAGTGGTGGCTTCAAAACTGGAGTCAACTGCCCCCCGCTGCGTCTCTCGAAGTCTTGAGGAGTCGAATATACCTGACTGTAGGTCGGGCTGTCCTAAGAGTTGCTTTTTGGCCTGTTCGGAGACTTGCTTATCAACAAGCAGGAGAGATGATATAGAACCTGATCGCCCAAATTTCATCAAATAATCTTTCGTGGTGCTCAATTGAGAAGATTTAGGCAATCATACTCCTACGAAAACGATCTGGCGATCTGCGATAAAAGATCCGGAAGTAATGGGACTTTGAGGGAGGAAGAGATTGCCGGATAGATCTGGCGAGACAAGATTCCACGCAGTAAGAAGGTTGAATCCCCACGACCGCCCTGACGGTAAATAGATGAGATCTAGCGGTTTTCGATGGCGGCGGCCCGATTTTGGCGAGTCAGACCGGCGAGTTTTGCGGCGAGTTTGCGGGGCCAGCTGGGGTCCATGCAGGGACGTTCGATGAGAACGAAGTAAGCCGTACAGAAGAGGTAGATGCAGGCTCCCAGCAGAACGACCTGGATGAGATAGCTGAGGGTCAGGCTGGTGGGGGTGATGAACCGGCGCGTGAATCTGGAGACGACCGAGATGACCAGCATATGCATGAGGTAGAAGGAGTAGCACATGCCGCCGGTGAGGGCGATCCATGAGGTGCGGAAGATCTGGCGGGTGACTGGTCCGTTGAACGTTGCAAGGTAGGCCACCAGAATAAGAGCGGGCAGCGAGAAGGCTATGTATTTTGTCGGAGTCGTGAAGATTGCGATCCAGACAACGAGGCTCGCGAGATCCCACCAGCGGCTGGTGGTGGATTCGGTGCGGGTGGCGCGGAGATCGGCCAGGAGAAAGCCGACCAGGAAGAACTGCAACTGACCGGGAAGGTTCCACGAGGCGGTGCCGTGCGAGGTGTACTGGAAGAGGGCGCTGGCGGCGATGAGCGATACCATCGCGCCGCGGCGAAGCCATGGAGAGGAGAGGGTGTAGAGAAGTCCAAGGACCGGAGCGAGGATGTAGAACTGCACCTCGACCTCCAGGCTCCAGGTGACGAAGTTGATGGCAGGCAACGGCGTGAAGTTATGCAGGTAGACGATGTGAGCGAGAAGCGGCAACAGAAAGATGCCGGGATGATGCTGACTGATCGCCAGCGCGACGGCGTAGAGAAGCAGCGACAGGATGTAAGGAGGCTCGAGCCGCGTGAGCCGCCGTTTGAAGAAGCCCTTGATGGAGACAGGCTGGCCGTGGAGCAGATGCTGACGGAGAAAGGGCTGCGCGAGGATGAAGCCGCTGATCGCGAAGAAGAGAAGGACGCCACGGCCGCCGTGGTCGATGCAGGTCATGACGGCTTCGTAGTAGCGTGCCGGGAAGGTCTGCCCCCCGCGGGTATAGGTCTCTCCGAGGATGTGAACCAGCAGGGTCGCGGCTATGGCGACGAAACGCAGGCCATCGATCTCGGGAATCCAGTTTCCGTGCGACGTGATGCGGCGAAGTTTCATTGCATCCTTGTGGAGAGCCAGCTGCCATGCATCAACGAGAAGGTCAGGCCCTTGAAGGCTTGGAGCCTTTCACTCAGGATAGCAATTCGCACTTGGGCGCGCTGTTATAGTTGACGACGACAGGAGCTAACGTCTAATTGCGGCCGAATGAGCAAAGCAGAAGCTATCTCCATAGCTTGGACGGTTGGCGCGCAATTGCTGTTGTAGCTGTCCTACTGGACCATGCACGGCCCTTTGGCTCTCTGACCGTTCAGCATCATCTGCAACGAAATGGAGCGGAGGGTGTTTGGCTGTTTTTTGCCATAAGCGGTTTCCTTATCTGTTCTCGCATGCTCGATGAAGAGTGGGCATATGGACGCGCTTCCCTCAGGAATTTCTATATTCGACGGGCATTCCGGATTCTCCCGGCTGCTTTGACCTATCTTCTCGTCATCGCGTTTCTAGGAGTGCTGCACATCATCCCGTTCGACCTTTCGTCCTGGATGGCGGCGGTATTCTTCTATCGCAACTACTGGCATTATTTTTTTGGAGCAACTGCAGCCAGCTGGTTTACCGGTCACTTCTGGTCTCTGAGCGTGGAAGAGCATTTTTATCTCCTTCTCCCCTCCGTCGTCATCTTCTTTCCTCGATTCCGCCGTCAGATCCTTCTGTGCCTTACGGGAGTCTCCCTGGGGTGGCTCGCCTTCTTCCTCCTGGTTCCCTCTGCGAAGATCCTGCCATTCTTCTGGGAGCAGCGGACCGAATTCTGCATCGGCGGATTGCTTATCCCCGCCATCTTCGCGATGTCACTAAGATCTGCCTCTACAAAGAAGACCGCTGTACGATACCTTTCGCCTTGGGTGCTGTGCGTGATTGTTCTGTTCGTTACGTTCTATGACCACGAAGGCAGCGCGCCCTATCTTCTAAGGATCGTTCTGGCAAAGGCGATCTTCAATCCTCTGCTGCTATTGAGCACCGTTCTGCACCCGCAACATGTTGTCACTCGCTTGCTCGAGACGGCTCCCTTGAAGTTTGTCGGGCGCATCTCTTACAGTCTCTATCTCTGGCAGACCCTGTTTCTGACTCGTACCTTTGAATACCCGGGCGCCATTCATCTTCTGCAGAGATCTACTACCGTAGGCCTGGTCTGCACCTTTGCCTGCGCGATCACAAGCTATTACCTCATCGAGATGCCGCTGATTCGCGTAGGCCGACGCCTTTTAGTGGTTCGGAAAGAACTTTCACCGGCAGAACGGCCTGGACTAGACGTGTGATTGGAAGTCGAGGCAGCGTTAGTCGCCGACTACTTTGAACTTTCGTCCGGACCAGGTCGCGGACCTGACGAGATAATCTTTCTTCTCATATCCCGGATAGACCGCGCTCCAGAAGGCCTGCATCTGTTGATCGATTTGAGGCCGGGAGGGTGAGTCCTTGCGAATGGCGAGGCCATAGTTTGCGGCTCCGTCATAGACGTCATACTGCGCCAAGAGGGCGGGATCGGAGAACATGAGACCGCGCTGATAGGTGTAGCTGGTGTTGGGCATCCAGATGATATCCGGCTTGCGCTTGAGCAGCCTCGCCATGTCAAAGCCGTGCAGGGCGATGTCAGTGTCGTTGAGACCCGCGAGATCGATAATGTTTGCCTGAGGCGATTTGCTTCCGAGATACCCGACCTCCGTTGCAGCTACCGTTGTTCCCTTCGGCAAGGGGGATATCAGAAGATCGGTGAGATTGGTCATGATCTCCTGCCAGGTCTTTTCAGGGAGCGCGGTGCCTGCGGCAATGTCGAGATGCGCGGGCTCATATTCGAAGCGCGGCCTTGCTTCCAAGCGGCGGACCGTAGCCTGAACTCCCTCGGACGAGAGCGCGAGGAAGCAGAGCATTAAAAGCGCAGTCGCACCGGACCTGAGGAGAAGGGTGTGGCGCGGCCATCGCGACTCAGTCGAGGCCTCGTTCGGTATCAGCCAGCGATCCACCAGCAGCAGCGCGGGAACGATGAAAAATGCGAAGTACGGCGTGTAATAGCGAGCGTTGAAGCCCATGATCTGCGTGACTGTGCCGAGATAAGCAAAGACAGCACCCGCCGGCGCAAGACAACAGACGATCAGACGCCAATCCTGCCTTCGGCCTAGCAGGATGAGTGCCGCGAGGTAGATCTGGCATCCGGCAAGAAAGGCCAGCATGAGCAGTTCGGGATGCCATACCTCGCGGTAGCCCTCATAGGCGTGCTTGCCCTTCATATAAAAGCTGAGCGGAAAGACGGTGTGGAAGTACAGATTGCACACGACGAGTTCGAGGACGACTCCGACGAAGAAGAGGCCGAGCAGGGTCGCAATACTCCTCTTGGAAAGTGCCGGCGTCGGCATGAGCAAGAAGAGCAGAAACGGGAGCAGAATGATGGCGAGAGCCGATTCGGGGCGCGTCAGAAAGAGCAGGAGGCCGATGACCGCTACAATCTCCGGCCTTACGACACCGCGCGCCCAGGACAGCGTGAGACCGACGAAGACGGCGCAGAGAAGAGTTGCCAGCATGGTCTCCATGCCGGTCGCCTGGTTTCCGGAGAAGACAAGCGTGTCCGCTAACGGCAAAACAACCAGAGGAAGGACACGCCAGGTGCTGGCCAGGAACTCGCTGCGGGCATTTGCCGCGACGGCCCAGGACAGCGCAACGACCGCTGCGAGGGAGCAGATCCAAGAGCCAAGGGTAAGCATCTTCCACGTGCTGAGAGGAAGATAGCTGAGAACAAGAATGAAGAAACCCCAGAGCGGAGAGGTCTGTCCGTAGGTATGGACCCCGTCGAGATTCCACGAGATGCCGAGCCCGCGCCGGATGTTCATCGCGTATCGGGCAAACATGTAGGAGTCGTCGAAGGCGAGAGGTTTACGCTGGAAAGCCCAGAGGTTCTGAAGCCAGATGCCGGCCACTCTGGCCAGCACAACCGCCGCGGCAATGTTGTAGAGACGTCTGTAGTTCGCAGAGTTCATGGGGAACATCTCTGAATGGGCTGGAGCAACTGACACGATAACAGCCAAGGGAGTATTCGACCTTTGAGCAACAGCTTACATTCTTCGGTGCGAACACAGTGGCCTCTATAGACCTGGGTCTGACAGGCGTAGAGAACATAGCGAATCTCACGTGGCGAAAGCCAGCTATACCTTTGGCAGAGACTTCGTTTGTTACAAATTCTCATCAGAAAAGCCCGGAAGGTTCAAGAGTAGTGTAACGAATTGTCTATGGCCATCATGTAGCGAGCAAAAAAACGATGACTCGAAGGCGAATGACCCGACGCAAAACATCCGGGCTAGACCATTCCTTGCAGCTTTCGAATCATTGGCCACTCGATGAATTGGTAGCAGAGCCATCCGCCTGCGAAGACCGCGAAGACGATGAGCGTCTGATAGGCGACGTGCTCAGGGGTAGACATCGTTGCCTCGCCACGAATTTTCAGGATGAGCCGCATCGTAAATTCGATGAGTAGGGCCGATGCGAGGTAAGTGGAATACGAGGCGTTCCCCAGGATAACGACGATGCGACCCAGTTTTTTCGTGATCACCGGCGACCAGAAGATAATACCGCCTACGATCATCGCAGCGGAGAGTCCCCAGGTGGTGACGCGCCTGATCACCTGAACACCAGCGAGTACCATCTGCATCCCGTTTGCGCCACCCTGATCAGGAAACGCTCTCAGATACAGAGCCTCGGCGACACCAAGGAGGAGAAGTGCAATCCCAAAGCCACGCATTCGTCCCAAGCGCTGATGTGCGAGGGCGAGAAGGGCGCCAAAGACAAACTCCAACAACATGGGATTACAGCCGATGATCCAGAATGGATGCTGAGTTCCTGCTACTTCCCCAAGCAAAATTGCAGAGCAGAAAGATACGATCGAGACCAAGACAGCCCGCCGCGCAGAAAAGAACATCAGAATTACAGAGAGCGACAGGTAGAAGAAGATCTCAAAGACTAGTGTCCAACTAAAACTGACAAGCGCGGGGGTTGGCTGATGGCCAAAGGGCAAGAGGAAGATGCTGGGAAGATAGTTTTGTTGAAAGAAGGATCGATTTCGAAGTAACCGAAGCGCGATGATCAGGCAGAAGAGCCAGTAGATGGGGAAGATCCGGATCAAGCGGCGCTTAAGAAATTCCCATGTAGCGCGGAGACCGGACGCTTCATGCCGTGATCGAAGCAGTATCAGCGACATGATGAATCCGCTGATGACAAAAAATATGTCCACGCCAAAGGCACCGAACTCCGGGAGGATCTCTTTCGTCACCGGCACCAGGTCCTGACCAGCGTGTAACCATGCAACCAATGCAACGGCGATGGCCCGTATGATCTGAAGTCCGTTTATTTGATGGATCTTCGACGGCAGGGGCAGGGTAGTGTGGAGAAGGCTCTTGGAATCGTCGGGCACTAAACTCTGCTCCCTCAATGAACTTCATCTTATCAATTGATTTGATGAGGAAAGATTTGCGGTAAAAGCGTAGCTGGTCAAGAAAGCTCCGAACCATGAGCGCCCTGCCTCACGACGCAAGTCTGTGTTCAACCCGCTGGCGATTCCGACTAATGAATGGGCGCTCGAAGAGCATATGAAAACCATAACTGGAGGCCACCGCAAGGGGACCGGCCACAAAGACCATGAGGACAGCCATCTTTCCACTTCTCAGATGGCCGCCGTCTGAACCTAGAAACCATCGCCGTACGACTGACAGCACAAAACTATGTACGAGGTACAAGCTGTAAGAAAACGTTCCCACCCAGGCGAAAGGCTTCCATCCGAGAACTTTATTGCCCCAATGTTCGCGGTTTCGTGTGAGATATGCCATCAGCAACACAGTACTTAAGCCGACCAGTATGTCACTAATCTGAACTGGAGTTCGAGCAATCCGAATCGATATCACATAGGCCATAGCACTCGATAGAAATGTGATTCCCAGCCATTTCCCTGAGCTTTCGGAGAAAGCCAGTTCGGCGCCTAACATTCCGAGCGTAAAGATAAACAGGTAGTTGGCGCTTCCGACATGATGGGCCGCGTAGAAGACAGCATGTGCCACGACGAAGCTCACTGCAAGAAGAAGCCGCTTCCCACCGCGGCGCCACAGCCATAGGAGCAGAGGAAAGAGAAGGTAGATCTGGCACTCTACCGCGATCGACCATAAAGGGCCATCAAGAGTAAATCTCTGATCCGGGATCCAGTTTTGCACGAGGAAGAGATGGCTCATCAACAGCGTCAGTGTTATGGGAGCACCACCATAATCCTGGAGGTAGCTTTTGTAACTGTAGACTGCAGCGAAAAGTAATCCTACTGCGATAGCGGCATAGTAGGGGGGCAGAATGCGCACTGCCCTCCGCCGATAGAACTGACTCGCCTGAATGCTCCAGTTGCCCCGTTGAGCCAAAGGAAGTGTCAGGCAAAAGCCGGAGATTGCGATGAAGATCGTGACGACGTCGTGACCACGCGCCATGAAATAGAGGCTTGTAGGAAAGTAGTCTGCTGCCTGCAGGGAGTGATGCACAACGATATAGAGGGCCGCGACAGCACGAAGTCCATCGATGAAGTCAAGTTGCAGCCTATTCGACTTGGACATAGCCAGATTGTATCGGGAGATGTGCAGCGGGTAACGCCTGTCAGACTCAACGCGCTGCGGATTACTACTTTCCGGAGAATAACTAATAGGTATTACTGAGGTGACTTTGACGACAAGTTACACCGACGATGTAAAGCAGAGACGCTCCGCGCTGCGGCTGGTTGGCTGGCAGGGCGGAGCGTCTTAGTGTCTGAGCGGCGGCGTTACTGACCGCGGCGAGCTGGGCCGGAGCGGCTGCTGCCGGGGCGGCTGTTGCTGCTGGGGCGGCCACCGGGGCCACGGCCGCCGGAGTTGCGTCCGCCGGAGAAGCCGCCGCCACCGCTGCGGCTGCGGAAGCCGCTCTTGTTGCCGCCGTAGTTGGCGTTGGGCGTCGTCATCGGTGTGACGGGCTCGTTGCCCTTCCAGGAGCGGGTTTCAAGCTGCATGAGGTCCTGTCCCTTGGCGGTTGTGTCGAGGGGTGCATTGCGGACCTCCTTCTCAAGGTTCTTATCGGCCTCGCGCCACTCAAACTTTATCTTCAGTTCGCGCTCGAGCTTGCGGGCGTCGTGACGCTCCTGCGGCATGACGAACGTTGTGGCAACACCCTTCTTGCCGGCGCGGCCGGTGCGGCCGATGCGATGAACGAAGTCGTCCGAAGCGTTGGGCAGATCGTAGTTAACCACGTGTGCGATGTCATTGACGTCGATGCCGCGGGCGGCAACGTCGGTGGCGACGAGAACGCGATGACGGCCGGTGGCAAAGCCCTTGAGAGCGGCGGTGCGCTGCGACTGGCTGCGGTCGCCGTGGATCACGTCAGCATCGTGGCCCAGCTTCTCGAGCTTCTTCGAGATGCGGTCGGCGCCGTGCTTGGTGCGCGAGAAGACGAGGAAGGTTCCCTCTTCCTGGCGCAGCATCTGGTCGAGCAGGCCAAGCTTCTGGTCCTGCATGACGGTGTAGACGCGAAGTTCCACGCGGTCGCTGGGCTTGGAGGTGGTGCCGATCTCGATGCGGACGGGCTTGTTGACGTAGTCGCGTACGATCTCGCGGATGTTCGCGTCGAGGGTCGCGGAATAGCACATGGTCTGGCGGGTCTTCGGCAGCGCGCCTACGATGCGGCGAATTGCGGGGAGGAAGCCCATGTCGAGCATGCGATCCACTTCGTCAAGAACGAGCATCTCGACGGAGTTGATGTTGATCTCGCGACGGCGGAGGAAGTCTTCGAGGCGGCCAGGGGTGGCGACGACGAGACGGGGACCGCGGTCGAGCTGATCAAGTTGGTTGTTCTCGGAGAGGCCGCCGCAGACGAGCACAGCATCGCTCTTGGAGCCGGGAACGAGCTTCCAGTAGGCCTCGAGCACCTGCATGGCGAGTTCGCGCGTCGGCAGCAGGATAAGGGCGCGGATAGGACCGCGCTTGCCCTTGGTGCTGGGGACGGAGTTCGCATCCATGCGCTGGATCATAGGGATGAGAAAGCTGAGGGTCTTGCCGGTGCCGGTGGAGGCGGTGGCGAGGATGTCGGCGCCTTCAAGGGCGGGCGGGATGGCCTTGGCCTGGACCGGGGTCGGCGTAAGGAAGCCGGCGTTGGTGAGGCGGGTCTTGAGGGAGTCGGAGATGTTGAAGTCGGTGAAGCGAACGTCGTCAACGAGCGGAAGGCCAGCGGGATTCGCGACTGCATTCGCTACAGGAGCGTTGCCTTCGGGGGTGGAGTGGTGCTGGGCTGGGATAATCTGTTCGTTCTGTTCTGTGGTTGCGTCTAGAGTTGCGGAGGTCAAGGTTTTTCCTGTCTGGCCCGGAGTGGGCGTTATAAAGCGGCATAAGGATGCAGGGATGCCAGCGTGGCATCATGGATTTCAATTAGTCAGCATTGCTGTCGGGAATCGAAGCGCTGCTGCTGCACGGCGAGACTCGTCCGTTGACGAGTCGTCCAGCCAGAGCAACCAGCGCGGCTTCCAAGGTGCGGGAAGGTATGCGGTGGGAAGAGGCGAATCGCAGTCTCTGGCCAAACTCCGAAGTCCATGAAGAGTCTTTGCCTGCGATGCCCGCACTCCTTTTAACCGGAGTACAAGATAATAGTAGCACAGTAACGATGCAGCTGGCGATGATCAGTAATTTTCGGTGGTGTCTGAAATGTGCGTTGGCGGCTTTAGGGGGTGAAAAATTGGTAAAACCTAGTTCGGCGTTCCTTGACCAAATCCGTAATCTTGAAGCCATTTTCCAAAAGCCTGATCCTCATCAGCTTCGAGAAATGGTGGCATCCTAGAGTCAATCGCTTGATCAAAAGCATTCGCCGCCGATTCCGCCTCAGGAGAACCCTTTGCGCTATCTAAGATTTCGTCTACATCCCGATAGCCTATCTCTTTCAGTTTCTCGACTAACATCCGTAGAGCCAGATTCTCCCGATATAGAGATTTAGCCTTCTTTGCAAGATAGAGAGTCAACCACCTCTGTTCCTGATCTGTCATGTGAACTTTCCCATCCATGGGATTTAGAACATAAGTTTCCTACGGTTTGTGAACGTCAGCCCATACCCGCGCTCTTTCCTGAGTCTGGAGCAAAGCGGTGTTTGCCAAATGAGAAGCGACCTCATCTCGTTCCGTGGTAAGGGTCGTGCGGTACTGAGGGTCCATATTGTCCCAGCGCTGTGAGAGTGCCAGATCAAACCAAAAATACGCTTCGGCAAAGTTTCGCGGAACTCCTTTACCCGTGTGATACATTTCCCCAAGATTCCACATAGCTGCCGCATAACCCTGTTCTCCCGCCTTGCGATACCAATAAACTGCACGGGTATGGCTTTGTGGTATTCCATCTCCTTGCTCGTACATTAGGCCAACATTAAACTCTCCTCTGACATTTCTTTGTTGTGCCGCCTTCATATACCAATTGAAAGCCTTTGTGGAATCCTGTTCGACCCCGAGTCCAAATTCAAAAAGCGAAGCAAGTTCACTTTGGGCTGGAGCATATCCTCCAGCCGCAGCTCCAGCGAGCCAGAAGGCGGCTAAGGGATAGCTCACAGGTGCTCCTTGTCCAAATCGATGCATATAGCCGACAGAATATTCTGCTTCAATATCGTCTTGGAGAGCCGCCTTCTCATACCAAACGATTGCTTGAGCGTAATCCTGAGGAATACCTTTCCCGTAGTAAAAAGCTTCTCCCATCGAGAATTGAGCTTGAGCGTTCCCCTTTTCAGCCTTTTCTCTCAATTCAGGTACAGATAGGTTTTGGTTTTGGGCAATGGCTGTAGAGAAAGCCATTGTCAGTACGAGTACAGCCACCCGATTCATAGACTTTCCTCGAATCTCGTTGTTCGGTTTACCGAACAGTTAGCCCAACAATAGCGGCAACGACGGGGAAATGACAATCTCTTTTCCCGTACGTCTTGGGCGAAAAATCAGCGATCTACGCGAAGACTAGTCTCCCTGTTCAAACGCCCGAAAATGGACACAACGGTTCGAGGATGGACATAACTATTGAAAACTACCGGTTAGGTTTGATTTGTTTCCATAGAGTTAGCTGCGCTGCAGGTTGGCGCTGCAACTGCACAAAGGATGCCATCGTTCGCGGGGTACAAGGTAGAGATGAACTCACTGACGCAAGATCTTCGCTTCTCGCTTCGCCAGATTCGCCGGTCGCCGGGGTTCATGGTGGCCGCTGTGCTGACCCTCGCGCTGGGAGTGGGTGCGAATACGGCGATCTTTTCGCTGCTGGACCAGGCGTTGTTGCGGTCGCTGCCGGTGCGCGCGCCGGAGCAGCTTGTGGTTTTGAGCGGCACAGGCAAGGCATGGGAGGGACATAGCAGCGATCATGGCGGCGGGTCGGAGCAGTCCTTCTCCTACCCCATGTACCGCGACCTGCAGGATAAAGGTACGGCGGTGTTCGACGGCCTGATCGCTACCTCGCCCGCCGGAGTCGGGGTTACTCGCCACGGCGTCTCCGAGCTAGTGGATGCGGAGATCGTGAGCGGCAACTACTTCAGCGTGCTTGGGGTTTCGGCAGCTGAGGGCCGGCTTCTGACGGCTAGCGACGATACAACGCCCGGGGGAAATCCTGTAGTGGTCGTCAGCTATCACTATTGGCAGACGCATATGGGTTCGGATGCGGGAGTTGTCGGCCAGACGATCTCCATCAACGGCTCTCCCTACCAGGTGATTGGCGTCTCCGCGCCGGCGTTTCAGAGCGCGATCTGGGGACAGATTCCCGACGTCTTCGTGCCGATGTCGATGCTGGATCAGGTGATGCCGGGTAAGGGCACTAGACTGCAGGATCACAAGGACCGATGGATGGATATCCTCGGGCGGCTCAAGCCAGGTGAGACTCCGGAGCGTGCGGAGGTAGCGATGGCTCCCTTGTGGCATGCGCTGCGGGCGGAGGAGTTGAAGGCGCTGGGAACACAGCCGCAGCGCTTCGTCGATGAGTATCTAACTCGCAGCAGGCTGGAGATGACGCCCGGAGCGCGAGGTGTCTCGTATGCGCGGGAGTCTCTGCAGAAGCCTCTGCTGGCGGTGATGGGGATGGCGTTTCTGGTGCTGCTGATCGCGGCGGTGAATGTGGCGAGCCTGCTGCTGGTGCGATCGGCGGCGCGGGTGCGCGAGTTTTCGCTACGCTATGCGCTGGGAGCCAATGCGCGCCGCGTCGTGCAGCAGCTCCTGATAGAGGGAGTTCTGATCGGCATCGCGGGCGGAGTCGCTGGATTGTTGATCGCTCCCCTGTGTCTTCGCGTTCTGGTGCAGCGGCTAAGCACGGATGGAGCATCGGCTTTCTCGACGACTCTCGATACGCGCCTGCTGCTCTTCAACTTCGTGGTCGCCCTCGCGGTGAGCCTCCTCTTCAGCTTTGCTCCCGCGGTGCAGCTGCTGAGACCTAATATCGTGAACTCGCTGAAGCAGCAGACGACGACTGCTGCGGGCGGCACGCTAAGCTTCCGGCATGTGATCGTCTCGTTGCAGGTAGGCCTTAGCGTTCTCCTGTTGGTAGGTTCGAGCTTGTTTGTTCGAACGATGCAGAACCTGAGACGAGTCGATACGGGCATCAACACCTCGCACCTGATCACCTTTCACATTGACCCCCTGCTCTCCGGGTACGCAAAGGAGAAGATTCCGGCGTTGCAGCAGCAGGTGCTCGACGCGATGGCGGCGCTGCCGGGAGTGCAATCAGTTGCCGCTACCAACGATGCGGAGTTGGCCGACAATGGGCATAGCGGCAACGTCACCGTGGAGGGCTACACCGCGCCTGCAGAGGACGACTTCGACGTGGAAGTTCCGACTGTCAATGCGGGGTTCTTTCACGGGATGCAGGAGCCGATGCTGGCGGGGCGCAGCTTCAGCGAGGACGACGATGCGTCGCATCCGATAGTTGTGGTGGTCAACGAGAGCTTTGCCAAACACTACTTTACGAACGCGGCAGCGGCACTTGGACGGCGCGTAGCTTTCGGCGGCGGCAACAAGCTGGACTACGTGATCGTGGGCGTCTCGCGAGATGCCAAGCACGCCAACGTGCGTGATGCGGCTCCGCCTACGATGTTCCGAGCGCTGAAGCAGGCAAAGTCGGTCGACGAACTTTATCTCTACCTTCGCACCACGACGCCGCCGGAGCAGAGCTTTGGCATGGTGAGACAGGCCATGAAGCAGATCGACGCCGGGCTTGCAGTCGACTCGCTGCGGACGATGGACGAGCAGATCGACACCACCCTGAAGAACGAACGCCTGATTGAGCTGCTGGCGATCTCATTTGGCCTACTCGCGACGGCGCTGGCGGGGATCGGTCTCTACGGCGTGCTGGCTTATTCGACCGCACAGCGAACACGCGAGATCGGCATTCGCATCGCGCTGGGGTCTTCACGGATGGGCGTGTCGCGGATGGTGTTGCTGGATGTGTTTCGGTTGGCAGCAGTCGGCGTCGCAGTGGCGATTCCCTGCTCGATCCTGCTCGGCAGACTTCTACAGAGCCAGCTCTTCGGGGTTTCGACGGCGGACCCGATCACGCTCTTCGCCGTGGTGTTGCTGATTGCGGTGGTGGCGTTACTGGCTGCTGTCATCCCTGCACGTAGAGCGTCTTCGGTTGATCCCACGACCGCGCTCCGTGCGGAATAAGTTTCTGGCTGATCGCCAGAAAGAGAAAACGGCGGCAACGAATACATGGAATCGTTGCCGCCGTTTTTGATTGAGTTGGAATGAGGTTAGATGTGGCAGCTCACCATGCCACGCTTTTCGAGATATCGCTGGTGGTACTCCTCTGCCTTCCAGAAGGTAGTCGAAGGAGTGACCTTGGTTGCAATAGGTTTGCGATAAGAGCCTGCGGCGTTCAACTCTGCGATCTTTGCGCGGGCCTGCATAAACTGCTCGTCGTTGCGTGTGAAGATAACGCTGCGATACTGGGTGCCCCAGTCCGGACCCTGGCGATTGACCTGGGTAGGATCATGCAGCGCGAAGAAGGCGTCTAATAAAGTCTCATAAGAGACACGGGATGGATCGAAGGTGACTTCGACAACTTCCGCATGGCCGGTGCGGTCCGTACAGACTTCCTTATAGGTTGGGTGTTCGAGGTCGCCGCCTTCGTATCCTACGACCGTATCGATAACACCGGTGATCTCGCCAAATCGGGTCTCAACTCCCCAAAAACATCCTGCTCCAAATATTGCTTTTTCCGTTGCCACTCTGCTGCTCCTTGACTACATCCTTGATGCACTTATTGGATGCTCCCGGGTTGAGATAGTCATCACCCAAGAGGTTAATAGCGCGAGTATTTTGAGCGCGCCGACAGAGCCGTGTCAAGCGATCAAAGGTCGTATAAAAACACGGGTACCTTGTGTGTACTCCGTTAGACAAACGTTCTCTGATTATGGTTACGAAGGGGTGAACGTCGGATAGACGACGGACTAATTCGGCCTGCGCGGGCGGCTTGCAGACTTAGTTCCTGTGGGCTGACGACGCGGCTTCGAAGACTTCTTCTTCGCAGGAGATTTGAGTTGCGCGAACTCCGGCGTCTTCTTCTTCGGCACAACCTTCTTACCCTTCGCTGCGCGGTCGAGCGCCATCACTTCGCCGAGTGTCAGCTCGCGAAACTCGCCCGGAGGAACATCGAGGCGCAAAGCTCCGTAGCCGATGCGTCGAATCTTTTCGACATGATGGCCGATCTCTTCAAACATCTTTCTGATCTGGCGATTGCGTCCCTCGATGAGGGTGAGCTCGTACCAGGGGTTGTCGCCACCGCGTACCAGCTCGACCTTGGCGGGTGAGGTGATGATGCGGTCGCGACGGCCGCTGCGGACCTCGTCGAGACGGCCGCGGTCGATCATGATGCCGCTGCGGATCTGCTGCAGGCCCGAAGCCGGCGGTGTGCCGCTGATCTTGACGAGATAGGTCTTCTCCACGCCGGCTGCAGCCTTTGAGAGCGCGTTGGCGAGGTTGCCGTCGTTGGTCATCAGGATGAGGCCTTCGCTGAGATAGTCGAGGCGGCCTACCGGGTAGAGGCGAACATTGTCGCCATGCGGGCCGGACTTCTGCTTCGCCATCAACTGCATGACCGTGGGGCGCTTCTCCGGATCTTCGAGCGTGGTGACATAGCCGCGCGGCTTGTTGAGCATGTAGTAGCGCTGCTGCTCGGGGCCGTGGAGAAGTTTACCGTCGACGCGGATGTGATCTTTCAGTGCATCGTGGCGAGTGCCCAGTGTCTTGACGATGACGCCGTTTACCTGCACGCGGCCTTCGAGGATGATCTCCTCGGCCTTGCGGCGGCTGGCAATACCCGCCTGCGCGAGGATCTTCTGAAGGCGGTCGCCTTTGGGTTCTTCGTTGGTGTTGGGCTTTGCAGCGGAGGGGGACTTGGTCATGTGTTTCCGGCTTTCTGACTGCGGGGCGGCTCATCGCGGTCGATACTGCTGTATCGATTGTATCGTGCCGGGACGCGAGACTGTTCTAACTGAAACAGAGGGCAGCGGGTGGAAGGTTACTCCGTAGCGTAGAGCCGCACGATGAACGAGATCTGGTAGAGGACCGACAGAGTAAGAAGGATGAGCTGCGTGCGCCGATTCTTTGTAATCATCGCGACGACGCAGACGGCCAGATACACCGCTATGCGAATGGGGTACTCGAAGCCGAAGGAGTGAAGATAGGCGGCGCCCTTCAGGCTGGTGTCGACGACGTCTGCAAGGAAGGTGGCGGCGAGGAAACCGAAGAACCATCTACGGCGCGACAAGAAGTAGTCTTCGTAGCCGGCGTAGTCCTTCAGGTCCGAAGGAAAGAGCAGGGTGCTGAGGAAGTAGAAGAGGATTGCGTAGAGGATGACAAAGAAGTAGATCGCGAAGTTCCACTGCTGCACCATCACAAGCCGAAACTCCCACCACCAGAAGTGAATGATCCAGAGCAAAAGCGATGCAGCCCAGCCAAGATGGAGAATGGAGACCTTGGCACGTTTGGGATGCTGGACGAACTGCGCGAATCCCTTGAGCAGCGTCGTGATGCCGAGTCCGACGATGATCGAGATGACAACCTTGACGTGCGAGTAGAGTTCGGGATTCGGAGGTTGAGGCGCTAAGGTCGTGGGAGCGATCATGAGATGCCTGTCGGCGATTGCAGTGGGGATTAGGAGTGATGGAAGGTGATGCCGTAACGGTTGGAGATCTCTATGATCTTCGGCATGTCATTCGCGGGTGAGAGCGGGCCTATCTCCTGAAGATACCTCTCGAAGCCGCCGGGCGAGACGAAGATAAGAACTCTTCCGACGGTGGTGCCGGAGTTGCGAAAGGAGTGAATGTGCCCGCGCGGGGCGAAGATCACCTCACTCACGCGAAGTGGCGTCCACTCGCCTTCCTGAAGAAATTCGAAGTCGCCTTCTAAGACCGTGAAGGTCTCATCTTCGTTGGTGTGCTTGTGAGGTGGAGGGCCACCCCCTGGGTGCATAGTTTGTATCAGGACAGTCGCGTTATCTCTGCTCATGGCAGCGTCAACCAGAACGTCGACATCTTCGCCAAAGACCTTGAAGGTTGTAACAGGTTTCATCAAAACTCCGATTCCGTAAAGTCGGGTCCGACAAGAACAGCAACAGCGTATCAGAGGTCTTTACCTCTGTTCGGCGGACGCGCACGCCGGCAACTCTGCGCTAGATCTTGTTGGTATCGATGGAAGGAGTTCGCTGCATGCCCTTCGGAGCAGGCGTGAGTGGGGCATCGGGCGGAGCTTCGTTGTCACCTTCAGGCGTGGCGACAGTGTCCGGCTCGTTGTCCTCAGGCGTATCAGGAGAGTCAAGCGGGTCAGGCGTCGGATCGAGGTTGGAGGGCATTATCTTCCCTCCTCCGACTCGTGCTCCTCATCGGACTGGATCTCAGCGTCGAGGGCCGGGGAGTCTTCCCCTTCGACCACCTGATCGGTATCGTAGTTCGGCGGCAGACCGGAGAGGCGTCCATCGACGATGGCCTCGTCGGCTACCGTTTCGTTGCTGTCGTTCTCTTCATTGCTGTCGCCGTCTGCTTGAGGCTCAACCTGGTACTTCTCCTGTTCGACCTCATTCGAGGACTCGGGGGCGTGGTGTTCCATGGGAATCTCCTCCTGCTCGGCCAGCTCGCCGGCCATCTTCTCAAACTCTTCGATGCTGGGAAGCTCGTTGATGTCTTTGAGGCCGAAGCGGAGAAGGAAATCTTTTGTAGTTTTATAAAGTATCGGGCGGCCGATGACCTGTTTGCGGCCAGCGGTCGCAACCAGCTTGCGGGCCATCAGGGAGCCGAGGACACCACCGGAGTCGACGCCGCGAATCTCCGAGACCTCGGGAGCGGTGACAGGCTGCTTGTACGCGACGACGGCGAGCGTCTCCAGCGCCTGGAGAGAGAGCTTCAAGGGGGGCTTGAGCGATTTGACGAAGCCTCGGACAGCATCGTGATACTCGGGCTTGGTGGCGAGACGAAAGCCGCCGGCAACCTCACGGATCTCGAGGCCGCGATCTGAGGTGGCGTAGTCGGCGATGAGCTGGTCGAGGATGGTGCGGAAGTACTCGCGGAGGCGACGCTCCTTCTCTCTGGCCTCGCGGGCGAGCTTCTTCTCGTCCTTCTCGGTGGGAGCGATCTCGGCAGAGGGTTCGCTACCCTGCTCCTGGGTTGCTGAAGTCTCTGAGGCTTCTCCTGCAATCTCTGCGGGACGATCCGACTCGGCGGGCGTCTCCGTATCGGGTTCGAGATCGTCCGAGGTGCTCATGGCGGCGGCATCGGCAGCGGCGTGCTCGCGTAGTGCGCGGGCGTGGGCAGCCTCGTGCGCGGCGGCCTCGTGAAGATGATGCTCGAGAGCTTCGTGACGCGCTGTGTCGTCTCCCGCAGCCTCGGCGGACTGCGCCTCGGATTCGTTCGAGAGCACCTCGCCGTTCAGGCCGTCCATATCCATCGCGAGATCCGTGGTGAGCGGTTCAGCGTCGAGCGCCAAGGAGTGCTGCGCGGAGTCAAGGTGGTCCAGCTCGGCCTGGGCTTCATGCCCGAGGAGACCGGCAAGCTGAGCCAGCGTTACTGGTTCTTCTGAGGCGTAGATGACGGCTTCGATCTTGGCTTTAAGGCTCATGGTGTCGTTGGTGTACTTCTAAGCATACCAACGCCGCGCCCCCCTGCCCGGGACCAAGCGGAAATCCCGTCATGCGCAGACCCGGATCGGCCGGGCGACAACATCGGGTCAACAGTAAAGGCGCAAAAAAGAGGGCCGCCGATGTGGCAGGCCCTCCTTGAGATAAAGCGCCAGAACGGTTACTTCGCGATTATGTTGAAGAGCCAGAACAGACAGCCCGAAAGCAGAGCCGCCACCGGCAGAGTGAAGACCCAGGCCAGCGCGATATCGCGCAGCGTGGACATCTGCAGGCCGCTCTTGTTCGCCGCCATCGTACCGGCAACACCCGACGAGAGAACATGCGTCGTGCTGACCGGAAGCCCGTACCCGTCTGCCGCAAGAATGGTCAGCATCGCGACCAGCTCGGCCGAAAGGCCCTGCGCATAGGTGAGATGCGTCTTGCCGATCTTCTCGCCGACCGTCACCACGATGCGCTTCCAGCCAATCATGGTGCCGAGACCGAGAGCCAGCGCCACCGCGACCTTCACCCATGGTGGAATGAACTTCGTCGAGTTGTCGAGCATGCCCTTGTAGTTCTTGAAGATCTTCTCGTCTCCGTCGCTAACCTTGGGGCCATACTTCGGCATCAGGCGCAGCGTCTCACTGGTCAGGTACATCTGGTTGCGAACGTTGGCCTGCATGTTCGACGGCACCGCGCCGAGAGACTTATACTGCGTCGCCTCGTTGCGGATGTCACCGACCATCTCCTGCAGCGCAAGCATGGTCGCAGGCTGAAACTTATGCGTGCTGACGAAGGCCTCGAGCTCCGGCCCGCTGTCCGCCACGGTGGTGCTTGGGTCCACGTAGTTGCCGACCGCGCCGATCACCTGCTGCGAGACCGCGGCAAACGTCTGCACCTGGTTGACGCCCACGGTATGGTTGAGCGCGTACGCGGTAGGCACCGTACCGACCAGGATCAGCATGATCAGTCCCATGCCCTTCTGTCCGTCGTTGGAGCCGTGCGCGAAGCTGACGCCCGTGCAGGTAAGCACCAGCAGGGCGCGGATGTAGAACGGCGGCGGCTCAGCTCCCTTGGGCGCCTCGTAGAGCCGTGGATCGCGCAGTACCGCCTTCATCAGCAGGAAGACCAGAGCCGCGCAGCCGAAGCCCACCAGCGGCGAGATCAGCAGCGCCTTGAAGACCTTGGTGACCTGCTCCCAGTCCACTCCGCTGACGCCGCTGCTGCCGTTCATCAGCTGATTGGCAACGCCCACACCGATGATCGAGCCGATCATGGTGTGCGAGCTCGACGCAGGCAGTCCCCTCCACCAGGTGGCGAGGTTCCAAATAATAGCCGCGATCAGCAGCGCGAAGACCATGGCGAAGCCGGAGCCTTTACTCACCTTGAGAATCAGCTCCACCGGCAGCAGCGAGATGATGGCGAACGCGACCGCACCCGAGCTGGTAAGAACTCCGATGAAGTTCCACAGGCCGGACCAGACCACGGCGACATGCGGCTCCAGAGCATGGGTGTAGATGACGGTCGCAACGGCGTTGGCGGTATCGTGAAAGCCGTTGACGAACTCAAAGCCAAGCGCGATGAACAGCGCGAGGCCCAGCAGAATAAAGGGGAAGGCCGAGCCTTCGTGGACCGGTAGAAGATCGGTATAAAGCCGGCTGGCAATATAGCCGAGGCCGCCGACGACCAACACGCCAAAGACTGCGGCGCCGATCTTGCCTGGCGACGACTTCTTCATCTTCTGGTCCAGCATCGAGCCGGTAGGGGGCATTACAGGAGTGGCCATATTAAGTTTGCCTGAAAGTTCAAGATGGTTGCGTGAGCTGACGATAGGCCTGAAATAAGAATGGGGTGTTACAGAAAGGTGAAACATGGGCATCTTTTGACGTCGCAAAACCCTGCAACCATCGCATGAAGTCGCCCACGGCTCCCTTCAATCCTCGATTGTTTGCAATCGTTTGCGTCGGCACCCGCCTGCAGAGCGGACTTCTCTCACGGAACCCCGGGCCCTGGAGCGCGATGTAACGGCATCCCCTCCCGTTGCACTATGACTTCGAAGCGACGGCAGACCTTGCCTTAGAGTCTGCCGCGGGCTACAACTAAAGTCCGTCGCTTCTGTCAAAATGAGTACTATAATTCAGGTTTTCGAGGGTCTTTGTGATGAAACTCCTTGCACGCTGGTTTAGCGCCTCGGTCGCTCTCTTTGCAGTTGCCGCCTTCACCTGTCCGAAGACCGCACTCGCCGACAGCTATACGATTCTCGATCTCGGCGATGCCAACGCCCGCAGCATCTACGGTATGGATACCGCGGGAGACGTGGTCATCTACGGGAATGGGTGCGGTACCTTCGGCCCCTGTTATACGACCTTCATCGACGGCGTGGCTTCCAGTCATAGCGAGTCCGCTCCGGATATGGTCTACGACGACGGAACTCCCTGCACTTCAACTCCCGCAGGTTTCAATGCTGCGAAGAAGGTCTGTAACAGCGGTTACGTCGGACTAGGGACCTTGTTCAACGCCAACGGCAATCCCAACGGTGCATACATTGGCTCGGGAGACGACTTCCAGTTTCTGCACAGCGGGTCTGCGGACCAGGTCTTTCTGAACTCGGTCGGCGACTTCACCTGGACCGATGGCAGCGGCGAAGAGATCTACGAAGCCATCGATACCACCGTCTCTACGGTGCCTGAGCCCGGCAATCTGATGCTGGTCGGGACCGGTCTGCTTCTGTTCACGGCTGCGGTTCGCCGCAGGGCGCTTCGCAAGACGCAGACGCACAAGATCTACTAACGCCAGTCGTCGCGGGCCTGTGCCTGGTCGGTAAAGACCTGGTCGAAGTTCTCCGTCTTCTTGATGAGAATGTCGCCCTCCAGGATGGGCTGATGCAGCAGCACCGCCTGCAGGCGCACCAGCTCCAGCATCGCCAGAAACATGCAGATCAGCGCACGCTCGGTGTGGGTGTTGTGAAGCAGCCGCTTCAGGCTGATGGGTTTGTCTTCCATCAATAGGCGGCGTTTGACGTAGTCGATCATCTGCGCCACCGTGACGGACTCTTCATCGACGTTGAGGATGGGACGCTCGCGCAGACGCGCCAGAACATCCTGGAAGACCCGCACGAGATCTACCGTATCGGCATCGATCTCGCGATCTTCGTCGAGTACTGGCGCGCCTACCTCCCCGATATCGCGACGAAAGTTCTTCAGCCCGGAGTTGGTCCAGGTGGCCTCTTCAATCTGCTGCTTCTGCAGCAGCATCTGCGCTGCGGCTTTGAAGCGCTCATGTTCGAGCAGCCGTTCCACCAGCTCACGGCGCGGGTCTTCGGGATCGCCTGAGAGAACATCCGAAGGATCGCGCGGCAGCAGCGTCTTTGACTTGATGTGGATCAGCAGCGACGCCATGTAGATGAACTCGCCTGCTGCGTCCACGTCCACCTGCTTCAGGTGGTGGGTGTACTCCAGAAACTGGCTGGTGACGCGGGCGATCGGAATGTCATAGATGTCGATATTCTGCTTGCGTATCAGGTCGAGCAGAAGGTCGAGCGGCCCATCGTAGACCTGACCGATGGTGACCGAGAACGGAGACTGCGAGGCCTCCTCTTTGTCCTTCGCAGGACGCTTGGCCTCGGGCGCAGGCGGTGGGACGGGCGGATGCTGCAGAGCGAAGGGCTCGGCGGCTTCGGGAGTTGTAGTCTCTGTCGTATCGGCGTCAGCAGCGACAGCCGCATCGTTTGCAGGAGTCGTCTCGTCAGACGCAGCGCCGGCCTGCTCGTCAGTCTTTGCCTCTTCGGCGGCGGATGATTCGGGAGGTAGCGTCTCGTCGGGCATAGTCATTACTCGAGGCCGATAGCTTGGCGAACGTGCTGAAGCGTTTGAATCGCGCGTTGACGGGCGCGGGCGGAACCGTCCCACAGAATAGCGTCAACCTGGCCCGGGTCCGCTTCGAGAGCACGGCGGCGCTCCTGAATCGGAGCAATCTCACTCACGATGGCGTCTGCTAGCCAGCCCTTGCATTGAATGCAGCCAATCCCTGCGGTAGTACAGCCCTCGCGAACCTCCAGCTGCTTCTCCTCAGTCGAGAAGACCTTGTGCAGATCGAAGACGGGGCAGATATCAGGATTACCGACGTCGGTACGGCGGATGCGTGCAGGGTCCGTCACCATAGTCTTGAGCTTCGCGCGAAGATCGGCCTCAGGCTCGGAGAGCATGATGGTGTTGTCGTAGCTCTTGGACATCTTGCGGCCATCAAGACCAGGTAGCTTGGGAGACGGCGTAAGGAGCACCTTCGGCTCCGGCAGAATGCCGAGTGCGACAGTGTTCGCGGAAAGCTCGGCAGTAATAATCTCTTTATCAGAGTGGTCTTTGCGAGCTCTTTCAATCGCCGGTGTCGGCTGAGAGCAGTAAAACGCATTGAACCGACGAGCGACCTCGCGGGTCAGCTCTACGTGCGCCACCTGATCCTGGCCGACGGGAACGAAGTCAGGCTGGTACAGCAGAATGTCAGCGGATTGAAGCAACGGATAGCCGAGAAAACCATAAGTGTTCAGGTCTTTCTCGCGAAGCTGCTCCTGCTGGTCCTTGTAGGTAGGGACGCGCTCAAGCCAAGGAAGGGGCGTGAACATGCTGAACAGGGTGAAGAGCTCGGCGTGTTGGGGCACATGCGATTGAATGAAGATGGTGCACTGTTCGGGGTCGAGGCCGGAGGAGAGAAAATCCAGAGCCACCTCTCGAATGTCCTCTTTTAACCCCGCTGTATTGGCATAGTTCGTCGTCAAGGCGTGGTAGTCCGCGATGAAAAAGTAGCAGTCGTACTCATGCTGGAGACGGACCCAGTTGTAGAGCGCGCCCATGTAATTGCCGAGGTGGAGACGGCCGGTGGGCCGCATGCCGCTGAGGACGCGGGGACGTGAAGGTGTCAGAGTGCCGTTGGTATTTTCAGTCATTGCGATCAATTGCAAGGGTAAATGATTAGGGCGGACTGTGGAGAAGCGCGCCCGGCCAGGACGGCCATGGCAGAAAAAGAGGGGCTGGGTAAAAAAATAGTCCAGATCGGTGGCGTATTTTTCAGCTTTGGAAAACCGGTGTCAGCACACCACGTCTACCACGCATTCCACCACGATCTCACCATCGAAAAACCACGTCCAGACACCCGCTTTTTCCAAAACACCCTTCAAAACACCAGCAAATCTCAAGAAACTCGCTGTCCAGCCACGTCGGGATTTTTTTGCAGGAAACTACAACGTGAACAGAATCCGATTGAAGGTATTCAGCAGTGGAGTGAAAAAGACGCTGAAGATAAAACTCCCGCCAACAAGAAACAAGATGATCATGCCGAACATCCCCACGCGGTCATACACCTGCACAGCCCGGTAAGGAAGAAAGTGGCGCACAATATGGCTCCCATCCAGCGGCGGAATGGGAATCAGGTTGAAGACAAAGAGCAGCAGGTTGATGAGAATCACGAAGTAAAGAAAGAGCGCGATAGGAAAGAGCGTCGGCAGATTATCGGTCGAGATGCCGGGAATGTGTGAGGCCAGCGCCATCGCGGTACCGATAGCAAGGACGCCTCCTGGAACCAGGTGCTTGATCAACACCAGCAGAATCAGTGCGATGCTGGCCGAGAGCAGGTTACTGGCCGGCCCGGCAAGCGTGACCAGAATGTCGTCGCGCCGATAGTTTTTGAAGTTGCGCGCGGTCACTGGCGTCGGCTTGGCCCAACCGATGAGCGGCCAGTGGTAGACCAGCGCCAGCAGAGGCATAAAGACTGAGCCAAGCGGATCAAGGTGTTTCAGCGGATTGAGCGTGACACGGCCTAGCATCTTGGCGGTAGGATCGCCCAGGCGCCAGGCGGTCCAGGCATGAGCACACTCATGGACACTGAAGGCCAGGACCAAAACCACGACTTGAAAGATGATGAGAACTACATCCTGATTCATACAGGTTCAAGTCTACTGAAGTTCGCGTGAGGGAACCGTAAAGTTGCTCTTGCGGAGATGCGGCCTTCGCCTGGGCATCCTGGTAAAACATCGGAGCGCCCAGGCGAGATCACTGTTTCCTTGCGGTTTAGAGGGTCTCGGCGGCAAGCTGTGAGGACTGCTTACGGACCTTCGGCTTAGCCGGAATGCCCACAGAGACGGTCTCCTGCGGAACCGGCTTCGTGGCCAACCCCATGGCTCCGAGCATCGCGTCTTCGCCAATGCTGGCGCCTGCGAGAACGGTCGCGTGGTAGGTAACGCGGGCGCGCGGGCCAAGTTCCGTCACCTTATTGGTGATGTTCGACTGGTTGTTGATGTCGTGGGTGTGAGAGTAGACGTTGGCGTAGTCGGAGATGCTGGTGCCTTCGTGCAGGATGATCTCGCCGCGGTCGTCGAGCAAGACGTTCTTGTGGATGGTGCAGGAGTCTTCGATGGTGAGGTTATAGCCGTAGGTGAACTCGACGTTGTGGAAGATTTTGACGTGTTTGCCGAGGTGACGGAAGATGTGGCGGCCGAGCATGCAGCGGAAGCGAAAACCTAGCCAGTGGTTCAGGCCAAGCGGCGAGCGGTCGAACATCTGCCAGAACCAGATGAGAGGCTTGCGGATGGCGTACTGCTCAGCATCGACGTCGCCGTAGTACTCCGGTTCAAGCGTGATGTTGCGGGGATCGAAGCTCTCGGAGAGAGAGTACATCGCGAGCTCGCTGTTGAGCACCGCCTTGATGTGGCCGCCATGGGGCCGACCGAAGTAGATCTGGTAGAGCTCATCGCGGACGACCTCGGAGCGAC
Source organism: Granulicella sp. S190 (assembly GCF_009766095.1). Classification (GTDB taxonomy): domain Bacteria; phylum Acidobacteriota; class Terriglobia; order Terriglobales; family Acidobacteriaceae; genus Edaphobacter. The sequence continues at coordinate 127,200 of NZ_LMUD01000047.1, read as the reverse complement.
GTTCGGGCGACTGCTGGCGGGTGAACTCGTCGTTTAGCTTGGCGAGCCAGCGGCGATAAAGGGCCTCAGCTTCGGGAGTGGGTTTGAGTTCACGGTAGGTATGGACTGGCATGGTTCCCTCGCTGACTTTCGTCCGGGTGCGGACTGGCGAATCTTTGGTTCGCCTATTCTATGGCGAACACGGCGTAGACGGTGGCGGTTTTTTCGATCTGGCGCGGGTTGATGGCGAGGGGGATTCCGCCGCCACCTCCTGACATTTGAGGAGCGGCCATTGCTTTCATAACCGGACGCAGTGGCTCTGCCTGGGTTTCGTTGCTGGCGTAGAGGAGTGCTCCGAGGCTGGCGTTCAGGCCTTTGGCCATCTCTGCTGCTACGGTGCGGGCGCGCTGGAGCGCCTTGGCAGCTGCTCCAGACTGCGGAGCGTTCTCATCCTTCAGGCTCCAGTCGATCTGTCCGCTTTGATTAGCCCCTGCCTTCACGGCAAGGTCGAGAACCTTGGCTGCGTCGTTCGCGTTGGTGCGCACGGTCCAACTCTGCGTGACCTGAAACTTGCGCTGCGCCTTTTCGGCGGGCGTGAGCTTGTCGATCTGGTAGTCCTGCACCGGGGAGACGTTTTGATTCTCGCTCTCGATCGAGTCGTTAGGGACGCCGGCGTTGGTGAGCGCTTTGACGATAGCGTTGGAGGTGCGGGAGCCAGCGGCATAGGCAGAGTCGCTGTCAGGGCCATAGGCAATGAAACCGATGTGGACGGTTGCCACATCAGCAAGCGCGATGACTTTGTCGGTTGCAGTGATCGCGATGGTGCGATTTTCCTTGTTAACCTGGATGGTCTGGGTTAAGGCCGGAATCGTCGCCGAGAGGGCCAGACTGGCAGTGCATGCGAAGAAAGCTAGGCGAACGATAGTCATTGATCTTCTCCTGAAGAGTCGAGCAGGTTGGCTAATGTAGTTTTGTGTTTCGGCTTTGCGGCGAGCTTCTGCTTCGGGTCGGGGAGGATACGCTCCGGTGGCGGTGTGCCGACGCGCTCGCGAGCGTTAGCCTTGACGGCCTTAATCTTCGAAAAGACCTGCTTCTTCGGCTTGCTCATCCTGGTTCCTTCCTGCGTCGGTTCCGGGCCTGGTTGGCCCATGCGTGATTATGCATGACTCTTGCTTGTAAGGGGGCATCTGAGGCAGGATTGCAGAGGAGATTCGGTTGGCCGTTGGCGGCTGAAGACCCGGATGAGGTGCTGGATGGAAGAGCGGGATTTTTTTGATGAGCGGGCGGAGCAGCGGACCCACGTGATGACCTGTCCCCATTGCGGGCAGCAAGGGGAGTACCAGATCGAATGGGTAGTGCGTCGTAAGAAGGCGCAGCTTCCACGCGGAGCAGACGACCGCGACCGGGCGCGTTTCGCGAAGGCTCAAAGTTATATGGTTCGCCGTGATGATCCGATGGGTTGCAAGAATATCCGGTGCCGGAAGCGCTTCGATGTGGTGGGGATTCAATCTGTGGCGTTTATTTAGCGCTCCTGATGGTCTCTGAGTACTGTTTCGGCGCTCAGATCAAAGACTTTTTCCGCGGCCACGGTCAGCACAGGCCGCCTGTGATTTAATACAGAAGTAGACTGACACTCGAAAGCTCGTCAGTCTGATTTGAACTGGGAATGAACGAGAGACGGAGACCAAGAACGAAATGGCGAATACGCTGCTTCCAATCGAAGAACGCAATTTGACGCCGGATGAGGTGGAACGGCTGGATAAACGACGTCGCCGCGGCCAACTCTTTCTAGTTCTCTGCTTCCAGAGCCTGATCGTGTCAACTTTGCTGACTCTGTGGAGCGGTCAAGACCTGACCGTGTCTCCTGGTTGGGCACATCCGGTGGTTTATTGGAACGCAATTACCTTCACTTTAGCGCTCATCTTTGGGATAGCCGGGGTTCGGCTCAAGCGTGGAAGCAATGAGTTCGTGAGCTACTAAATTTCTCTAAAAGGATTTAGAAGAGAGTTTTATGACTTTCACAGCAGAAAGTTCTGTGTAAAAAGTCTGCCTGATACGTTCGAATTGCTGATATTTTCCGCCTACAAGTTAGCTAATGCAGAGCTATGGGCGATAACCATACGTAATTTCGTTTGTTACGGAAGCAGCGAACTACTTTTGGATGAAGAAGTTAGCGATTAGGTGCAGCTCGGTCTACAGTCGTATCATCATCAACTGAAATTCTGTACTGCTGATCCGCTTTCGTAAGAAGATGCATCTCACTTAAATGGAAATCGAGTAGATGGCGGCCGGGTACGACTCTTGATGAGAAGCCACAGAGAAACCGCGGTTCTGGAGCCGGAAGAGCAGGCTTTGCAGGTGCCGGAGAGATTACGAGACAAGTTTGGGCGGGCGATAACGGACCTGCGTGTCTCGGTGACAGACCGATGCAACTATAAGTGTGTTTACTGCCGCACTGGGAACGAAGGCGCTCAGTACACTGAGCTTGCTAGCGAAGACTATCTGAGGATGGTTAGGGCGTTCGTCTCATTAGGAGTCGAAAAGGTGAGACTAACGGGGGGAGAACCCCTGCTGCGGTCGGGCCTGATCGAGATGGTCCGCGAGTTGGCGGAGATGCGAACGGCATTTCTTCCGGATGGAACCTTTGCTAACGGTAACGGCAGGCCTCTTGATCTTGCACTTACTACAAACGGACATCTGCTGGAGGGATTGGCTCAACCCCTGAAGGACTCTGGGTTGAACCGCATCACCGTGAGCATGGATGCAGTGGACGCAGAGACCTTCACGGCTATTACTCGGGTTCCGCGGAGCCACGAGAGGGTACTTGCAGGGATTCGTAAAGCGCAGGCGGTAGGGCTGGGGCCAGTAAAGGTCAATTGCGTGCTGTTGCGCGGGTTCAACGATGGGCAGATTGAGCAGTTTGCGGAGTTCTCGCGACGAGAGGGCGTGATCGTCCGATTTATCGAATGGATGCCGCTGGAAGAAGGCCGTAGCTGGAAAAGAGAGTCGGTCGTTTCGATGGATGAGATAGTGGAGCGTTTGAATGCTTATCGTCCGTTGGTGGAACTGGCGCCACACGCAGCCAGTGAGACAGCGAAGCGATTCACCTTCTCCGATGGATTGGGAGAGATTGGAATCATTGCACCGGTATCACGCCCCTTCTGTGGGCACTGCAGCCGAGTTAGGTTGACCTCGGACGGAAAGATTCGGACCTGCTTGTTCTCGCAAAGCGATCACGACCTCTATGGAGAGATGCTGCGGGGTGGAACAGATGAGGAGGTGTCTGCGTATATTCGCATGATCCTGATGCGGAAAGAAGCTCGTCATCATATTGGAGAGCCAGGTTTTGAGAAGCCGTCGCGCAGCATGGTCCATATCGGCGGGTAAGTCTTGATTTAGCGGGGTGTTGTGGCGGTGGCTTTTATTGAAATATTACGAGAGCTATGAGAGGCTGATATCTGATATGTGCAAAAAGATGCACATATTTCAAGGACCTCGATTGAAAGACAGACGGCAGTTTGAAGTCATCGAAAGTCGCCAAATGGATCACCTTCGAGTGTTCCATGATGTGGCGCGCGCACTGACATCGAGTCTTGAACTAGAGGAGATTCTGGGTGCCATCATGAACAAGATGGCACAGTTTTTTGGGCCCGAGCGCTGGTCGCTGCTGATGGTGGATGAGAAATCAGGCGAACTGTACTACGCCATTGCCGTGGGTGAGAATGCGGACACGTTGAAGGGCTTGCGCGTGCCGATGGGTGAGGGCGTGGCAGGTTGGGTTGCCGCGACAGGCAATCCACTGGTCGTCCCGGATGTCGCGCTCGATCCCCACTGGTCGGCATTTGCCAATAAGCATCCTGACCTGAAGATCCAATCGATCGCCTGCGTGCCGGTGCGTTCGGGCAACAAGACTCTGGGCGTCATACAACTCCTGAACAGCAAACTCGACCTGGAGTCGGAGCACGCCATCTCATTTCTTCGAATTTTGTGCGACTACGCTGCGATTGCGATTCAGAATGCACGGTCCATGACGCTCATTCAAGAGTTGACAATTACAGACGATGTGACTGGACTCTTCAACGCGCGGCATCTTTACACCATGCTGGAAGAAGAGGTGGCGCGGGGACAGGTATTTAGTTTGATGTTCGTCGATCTCGATCACTTCAAGTCGGTGAATGATACTCACGGCCATTTGATTGGTAGTCGGCTGCTGGCGGAGGTTGGCAGTCTGATGAAGCGTAGCTTAGGCCCCAACAACTCGGCCTTTCGATATGGCGGAGACGAGTTTGTCGCGCTGTTGCCTGGGATGGGCAAGGCAGCGGCGAGCGGAACAACGATGGCGCTATGCGAAGATCTACGATCGGCGCGCTTTCTGGAGGGTGCCGGGTTATCGCTGACCCTCTCGGGGAGCTTTGGGTTGGCTTCGTACCCAGAGGATGGGAGTACGGTGCAGACGATCTTGCGTGCGGCCGACACGATGATGTATGAAGCGAAGGTGACGCGGGACAACGTTGCGGTGGCGGGCAGAGGCATGATGGAACGTTCAGACGTAGCCCGATCCGCTGCGGGTGCAAGGCAGGCTGTATCTGGGATGTTTCTGGAGCGCGATTCCGTTCCCCGTGGCTGATTTTTTTCGGGGCCTATGAGGCACGATTAATCTGGTTTATGGCGCTCGAGCGTGACACCCCGGCGGGGTTCGGGCTTTAGGACATCGCGGTTTTCAGGGGAAACGGGGTGGACACCAAAGTCCCAGACACCGAGGTTGACGGCTCTGTCCGAGATCACCTCCATGAGGGCAAATTCACCGAAGTCGAGGGGTTCTCTGGGGGTTATTTTGAGCCAGTGGCCCCCCGGTAGAAGCTCCGAGGTGGTTTCGACCACATCTTCCTGACGCTGTCCGCTACCGAGGAGGCCAATGCGGAAGCTGGCTATGACCCGTGCCCCCCTGCGGACGTCGGCGCGGACGATGACGTAGCGGCTTTGGGGGGAGCCCCCGGTGGGGTCGCTCTGGACACGGCTAGTGGCGCCGTGGGTGTCGACCGTGAGGGGTGTGCCGGCGGTGTTGCCGACGCTCTCGTCGCCGATGCGGAGGTACAGGACGGGGTCTTTGACGTGGAGTTGGATGGGCGACGACTCGCCTTTGAGTTCGACAAGCTCGTGGCTGGCGCTGAGGGGATTGACGGCGGCTTTCAGAAGATTGTGGCCGGTGTTGCGATTGAGGTCGGAGTCGGTCTGGGCGAGGGGGACCAGCTCGGGGGTACCCCGGTAGGTGTCGAGGGCGAGGGTGCTGTCCTCCTCGGGGAGGCGGAGATCCGGGGCCACCTCGGGGGTGAGGGCGGCGCGGTCGGCTTCCTCCTTGAGGAGCTCGGGGTCGATGGCTGGGGGTTGGGGGTTGTCGGCGTCGGGGGTTGGCTGGGTGTGCTGGCGGTCCCAGCGTTTGGTGGCATCGAGGTCTACGAGGGAGATGGGGATCTCCTCTTCGGCTCCTCCGCGCTCGGCGCTGATGTAGTGGACAACGTTGCCGACGATGCGGTAGCTCATGATGACCTGATAGCTGCCGTCCTTGAGGATGAGGCGGGTGCGGTGCGGAGCCGAGTTATCAGGTTGCAGGGCCGTGGTGTGCTGCGGCACAGCGTGGAGATACGGTGGCGCGCTGATGGTGGCGGCGAGGAGAGTTGCTGCGAGTTTTGCGCTGCGGCTCAGGTGGACCATCTGGTGATTCCACAGTTTAGACGCAGATTTGAGATTCTCGAGGGGCAGTACCCCTCCCCCCTTACCCGTCGGGGATATTTTGTACGGAAGTCTATTCTTTTGTTTGGTTTGCGGGGAGTGTGTGTCCGCAAAATATTCCATACATGGGACTTAGCCGCAAAATATTGTAAAGAAAGGGGTTATTTTCGGAGCACCACCAGGCGGTCATTCCTTAAGGTGGTACTCCCTTCTATTTTACGTGGTTGGAGGGGATGAATGCGCCAGGCGAATCTGGCCGTTTGGCGCGGGTTTAGGTGGGATAGGGCTTGACACAATGTTGGTTCGTGCCGAATTTGATACGGGATGGCCGGGATATTGAGGACTTTTCTCTTTGCACATACTTTTTCTCGATGGTTGACCCTACTAGACGACCAGTCTATTATTGATTATTTATGAACGATACTCCTTCAACTCGCGATCATCTGCTGGCGGTGGGGTTGGAGCGGCTGCGCTTAACCGGGTATACCGCGACCGGGGTCAAGGAGGTGCTTGACCTGGCGAAGGTGCCGAAGGGCTCGTTCTATCACTACTTCCCGAGTAAAGAAGAGTTTGCCGTGGAGGTCTTTCAGCTTTATGCGAAGGGCGAGGTGGAGCGGTTGGAGCGCGTGCTTGGAGATCGGAAGGTTGCTCCTTTGAAGCGGCTGCGGCGGTACTTTGAAGAGCTGATCTTGGTGTTCGGACAGCGAGGGAAGATCAGCGGGTGCCTGGTGGGGAGCCTGAGCCTGGAGGTTGCGGACCATAGCCCGCGGCTGCGGTCGGAGCTGAAAGGGGTCTTCGGGTTCTGGCAGAAGACGCTTGCGGATGTGCTGCGCGAGGCGGTGGAGCGAGGGGATTTGGCGAAGTCCACGCAGCCGGATGCGCTGGCGGAGTTTTTGTTAAACAGCTATGAGGGAGCGTTGATTCGGATGAAGGCGGAGAAGAGTGATGCACCGCTGGAGAACTTTCTTCACTTTGCGTTTGATGTTCTGCTGAAGAAGTAAGCGAGTGCGGCGGAACGCCAAGTATCTACGCGGTTCTTAGGATTCTGAGGGTGCGGGAGAGTTGGTTGAGGCGGTTTGTTTCGTGCTTGAGGACGGTGTGGAGGATTTGGCAGTCGTGGAAGAGATGGATGGCAACGAATGCCAGCAAGGTTGCGGAGGCCCAGCCAATCCAGATCCATGCGATCGTCTCATGAAGATCCGACGGGGCGTCCTTCCTCCAAAAGCTACCGATGTTCCCTGGGCGGCGTGCAGCTCTGCGTGCCATAACTTTCTCAGTATTAGCCGGGTTAGCGTTTTGATAAATGGCGCGATTCGGTTATGGTTCCATGACCCGTTTCGGTTTCCCCCTTACCTGCTCGGGTGATGCGCCACCCTGTTGGTGGCCGCTTCTGCCGTGCGTTCCCTCTCGATTCCGGTTTGGGCCTTTGTGCCACTCGCGAATCGCTTCTTTCGACGCATGCGATGTGGATTAACCCAACCGCTTAGGAATATGCTATTCTCCTGCTGTGCCTACCGTCCTGAGAGTTGGCAACCTTCGAGTAGTGATCTACCCGAATGATCACCGGCCAGCACACGTTCATGTCATCGGACCTGAGCATGAAGCGCTGTTCTATCTAAACTGCGTGAAAGGCCAAGTCGATCTGCGTGAGAACTTCGGCTTTTCCACCCGCGAGATTTTTCGCATGGTCGCGGCACTCACCAAATCCGTTGCGGAGCTATGCGCCGCCTGGAAGGAGATTCATGGCAACCCCTAGCGCCCTCGAAAAGGCGAATCGTCGTACCGCTGAGCGCAAAGCCTCCACTCCTATAGCCACGGCTGCACGCTACGATCGCAAGGCCGATCGCATCATCTTGAGCCTCAACACCAACCTCGATATCATGTTCTCGCCGAAGAACGCGCAAGGCCTTGAGCATGCGAAGCCATCCCAACTGGAGACCATCGAGATCTCGCCCTCCGGCTACGGCATCCACTTCCCTAAACTCGATGCTGACCTATACCTGCCTGCGCTTCTTGAAGGCTTCCTTGGCTCTCGCAAGTGGATGGCCGCTCGTCTGGGTGCAGCGGGAGGCTCCTCCCGAAGCAAGCCCAAAGCGGTGGCAGCTCGCGCCAACGGGTCTCTGGGCGGGCGACCGAGAAAAGTTGTCACGAGATAAGCAAGAGGAGTGGGCGAAGAACGGGCATGCGTTTACAAGAAGCGGAATCTTTTGAATCCACTAACCAACCGGTCTACTCTATTGAAGGGAACTGATTTTTAGTTCACATCTTTCGCAGGTATGGAGACTTTCTTATGACAACTTCAGCTACTTCCCCCAAAGGCACTGCACTTATCACTGGCGCATCGACAGGAATCGGTGCTGTTTACGCGGATCGTTTGGCACGGCGCGGCTACGACCTGATTCTGGTGGCGCGCAATGGCAATAAGCTCAATGAGCTTGCGACTTCGCTGAGCGCGGCTACCGGGCGTGCGGTCGAGGCGCTGGCTGCCGATCTGACGAACAAGGCCGATCTGCGCAGGATTGAGGAGCGTCTGCGGTCGGACGGGTCGATTACGACGCTGGTGAACAATGCAGGCTTTGGCGGGACGGCTTCGCTGGTGGACTCGAAGATCGATGAGCTGGAGAACATGATTGAGCTGAATGTAACGGCGCTGACGCGGCTGACGTATGCGGCGGTACCGGGACTTCTAGCGAGGGGCAAGGGCGCGATCATCAATATCTCGTCGATCGTTGCGGTGGCTCCGGAGATGCTGAATGGCGTGTACAGCGGAACGAAGGCGTACGTGTTGAACCTGACGCAGTCGCTGCACAAGGAGGTTGGCGGTAAGGGGATCCAGGTGCAGGCGGTGTTGCCGGGGGCGACGGCGTCGGAGTTCTGGGACCGGGCGGGGATTGGCGGCCATCAGAATCTGCCTGAGCAGATTGTGATGAGCTCGGAGGAGATGGTGGATGCTTCGCTGGCGGGGTTTGATCGCGGCGAGCTGGTGACGATTCCGGCGCTGCCAGAGGTTGCGGACTGGGAGAGGTTCGATGCGGCGCGGGTTGCGCTGGGGCCGAACCTTTCGCATAAACATGCGGCCAAGCGGTACGGCGTACGCGCCTAAGCTGCAGGAAAGATAGATGGAGCGGTGCGTTCAGCCCCTTTGCGTGTGGCGCGAGGGGCTGACGCGCGTGGATTAGAGATTCGATTGGGGGAGGACTACAACTTAGAATCCATAGCAAAACCGGTGACGTTTAACGTAAGTTGAGAGCAGACAGCGCACGGAACGCAGAGACTCTGTCTTTTTCTGTAAAAACAACCGGGGGACGCGAGATGAGTTTCTGCAAGAAGGCATTGGCGGGGTGCGTGAGTTTGCTGGTTTGCGTGGGGCTGGTCGCTTGCGGTGGAAGCAAGGGCGGCGGCACGGATACGGGCAGCACGGTGGGTACGCCTTCGGTTGTGGGGGACTTTACGCTGGCGGCTACGCCTGCGAGTTTGACGCTCTCCCCTGGTGGTGAGGGACAGCAGGTGAGTGTGACGGCTACACCGTCGGGCGGGTTTACGGGGATGGTGACGGTGGATCTTTCCGGCCTGCCGCCGGGCGTGACGGCACAGCCGGCGATGTTGAGCCTGACTCCGGGGACGGCGCAGAGCGTTACCCTGACCGCCGGTGCGGGTGTGGCGGCGGGGGCTTCGACAGTGGTGATTAATGGGGTTTCGAGCACGCTGAGTCACACGACTTCGGTCGCGGTGACGGTGGCTGCGGCTACAAATCCTCCGGGAGCTGATTTTTCGCTGGCGGTGATGCCGGGCTCGCTTACGCTGGTGTCGGGCGGGGCGACACAGCAGATTAGTGTGAATGCGGTTCCGACGAACTCGTTTGCGGGGGCAGTGTCGGTTGCGATCTCGGGTCTGCCAACGGGAGTGACCGCAGAGCCGGCGACGCTGAGCCTGACTCCGGGGACAGCACAGCATGTGACGCTGGTTGCGGCGCCGGGCGTGGCTGCGGGCGCGGCTACGCTGACATTGACTGGGACTTCGGGGGCGCTGAGCCACTCGGCTACCGTGGCGCTGACGATTGCGGGGCCGCAGCCTGATTACACGCTGACGCTTTCGCCGACTCCACTGACGCTGGTGGCCGGTGGAGCTGGGATGGCGGTGAATCTTACGGCGAACGGAGTCAATGCGTTCAGCGGGACGGTGGCGATCACGATTACGGGGCTTCCGAGTGGAGTGACTGCGAATCCTACGACGTTGACGCTGGCTCCGGGTGTGACGCAGAGTACGACGCTGACGGCAGCGTTGACGGCAGCACAGAGCAGCTCGACGGTGGTGTTCGCGGGGACGTCCGCGGGGCTGGATCATTCGGTGACTCTAGAGTTGACGGTGCAGGCTGCTGCGACGACAGCGGCGCCGGACGTGACTACCTATCATTACGATGTGGCGCGGGATGGTTTGAATGCGAAGGAGACGATTCTGACGCTGACGAACGTGAACTCGACACTGTTTGGGAAGATTGGGTTCGATACAGTGGACGGCAAGGTGGATGCGGAGCCGCTCTATCTTGCGAATGTGCCGATCGGCGGCCAGCTCCATAACGTGTTGTACGTGGCCACCGAACACGGCAGCGTGTATGCGTTCGATGCCGACAGCGGTGTTCAGCTTTGGCAGGTCTCTGTGATCGGGAACGGCGAGACGCCGAGCGACGATCACGGGTGCGGCCAGATTTCGCCAGAGATCGGAATTACTTCAACGCCGGTGATCGACCGCGCACAAGGGCCGAATGGGACGCTGTTCGCGGTGGGGATGAGCAAGGATGGCGGAGGAAGTTATCACCAGAGGCTGCATGCGCTGGATGTAACGACGGGCGCGGAGATTAGCGGTAGTCCGACGGAGATTACGGCGAGCTATCCAGGGCTGGGCGACAACACGCAGAACGGGATAGTGGTCTTCGATCCGTCGCAGTATGCAGAGCGTGCGGCTCTCTTGCTGGCCAATGGAGCGATCTACATGGGGTGGACGTCCCATTGCGATAACGGACTTTATACGGGATGGGTGATGGGATATAGCGAGTCGACACTGCAACAGACGCAGGTGTTGAATGTGACGCCGAATGGCCAGGAGGGTTCGATCTGGATGAGCGGCGATGGGCTGGCTGCAGACAGCAGCGGGAATATCTACTTACTGGATGCGAACGGTACCTTCGACACGACCTTCGACACGAACGGCTTCCCTGCAAAGGGTGACTACGGCAACGCAATGTTGAAGCTGTCGACCAACGGGCAGCTGGCAGTGGCCGACTACTTCGAGATGTACAACACGAAGACGGAGTCGAATGGCGATCTCGACTTAGGGTCGGGGGGCGAGCTGCTGCTGCCTGACCAGACGGATGCGCATGGAGATGTGCAGCACCTGATCGTGGGCGCGGGCAAGGACCAAAATATCTACCTGGCCAACCGGGACAATATGGGCAAGTTCAATCCGGCGAGCAATCCCCAGGACAGCAACCTTTACCAGCAGATAAACGGCCAGTTGGGTGGTACGGTTTTCTCCACTCCCGCCTACTTCAACGGCACGATCTACTACGGGCCAGTGAGCGCTTCGCTGAAGGCGTTTTCGCTGGTGAATGCACAGTTGGGTACTACACCGTCGAGCCAGTCGGCGAACACCTTTCCGTATCCCGGAACTTCGCCTGGGATCTCGGCGAATGGAACGCAGAATGGGATTGTGTGGACGCTGGAGTCGGGCCTTGGGAGCCGTGGAGTTCTGCATGCTTATGACGCCAGTGACCTGAGCCATGAGCTGTATAACACCGGTCAGGCGACGGGCGGTCGAGATGCATTCGGCAATGGGAACAAGTTCATCACGCCGATGATAGTGAACGGCAAGGTGTATGTGGGAACGCAGACTGGGGTGGCAGTGTTTGGCTTGCTGCCGTAAGAGGTTTCGCGCCGAGGCGATTTGGCATTCCAGTCCGCTGTAGCGAAAGTAAGAGAGGTCACGATCTCAAATGGGTCGTGGCCTTCTCTTTTTGCCAGACGGTATCAGCCTCTGCAAGAGAGGATGAAGCCGCCTGCGAGATGCAGGTTTGACTCCTGAAGTTTTTGTGGGTTGACAACCATCGCTGTTCCCGTCTACTGTCCTCTGGCTAACGAAGAGCGGCACAACGCAACCTTCAAGACAAACGCTTCACTAGGCTTGATTTCTTTGTTTCTTTCTCCTGAATCCTCTGAGTTGCCAGACGCCGCGCTCTGCTTAGCGCACTACGGCTCGTCAACTTTGCAGCTATTCAGGAGGAAGAATGACTAAAGGCAACGGTTTACTTTCAGCTACACGGTTTCTCTTCGCGGCATTTGTTTTGCAGGCGGGGTTGCTTCCCGCACAGACGGTATCTGTCACTGTCACAAGCGCAGACCAGTCGAAGCTGCTTGCTCCACAGAGCAATATCACCTTTGGCACGGGCGGCAACGGCTCCTTCACGATCAACGTCAACGATGCGCAGACCTATCAGACGTGGGATGGAGTTGGCGCGGCGATGACCGACTCCGCAGCGAGCGTGATCAGTTCACTCAGCTCTTCCGCGCAGACGTCGTTGATGCAAAGTCTCTTCTCGCAGACCAGCGGAATCGGGCTGAACTTTATACGCGACCCGATGGGTGCTTCGGACTTCACGGCTTCGGGCTATTACACCTTCGATGACAACGGCAACAGCCCTGACCCGAACCTGAATAATTTTTCGATCAGCCACGATCTGCAGCACATCATCCCTTTGATCAAACAGGCACAGGGGATCAACCCTTCGGTGCGCGTAATGTCGAACCCGTGGAGCCCACCGGCGTGGATGAAGACCAACGACAGCGTGGATGGAGGAAACTTCGATCACACCGATTACTCGAATACGCTGGCGCAGTATTTTGTGAAGTACGTGCAGGCGTACCAGGCGCAGAATGTCCCTATCTATGCGCTTTCGGTGCAGAATGAACCTTTGAACAGCACCTCGGTCTACCCGTCGGAGTCGCTGCTGCAGGCGGACGAAGCTGGGTTCATCAATGCGAATCTCGGGCCTGCGTTGCAGAGTGCGGGTTTGAGCTCAGCGGTGAAGATCTTCGGCTACGACCATAACTGGAACAACACCAGTTATCCGGAGCAGGTGGCTGCCTCATCGTATGTTGCCGGTTCTGCCTTTCATTGCTACGAAGGCACTGTAACGGCCGAGGCTACGGTACGCAATGCGACGAACAAAGATACGTGGATGACGGAGTGCACGCGGATCTCGGCGCAGAGCTTTAGCCAGAACCTGCAACAGGACGCGGAGCAGCTAATCATCGGGGCGCCGCGCAATACAGCACGGTCGATCATCTTCTGGAACGTTGCGTTGAACCAGAGCGATGGGCCGACGCTGAACTCGGGCGTGTGCCAGAACTGCCTGGGGGTGGTGAACGTCAACACTTCCACTGGCGCAGTCACGCCCAGCCCGGAGTACTATGCGATGGGCCATATCGGCAAGTTCGTGGTGCCCGGTGCGCTGAACATCAATACGAACTCGCAGGCGAATGGCGGGATTCTTGATGTGGCGTTCCGCAACCCGGATGGCACGATCGCGGTGATTGCCTATAACGACTCGTCGAACACCTCGACCGTCACGATCAACTGGAACAACCAGAATGTGGACTACACGATGACCGCTGGAAGCTTCGCCACCTTCAAGTGGCAGGGGACCAACGGGATTCCGATCTCTTCGACGGCGTACTACACGATCGTCAACGTGAACAGCGGGCTGTGCGTCGATGCTGCGAGCTTCGGCACGACGAATGGAACGGCGGTACAGCAGTACACCTGTGGGAGCGGCCAGACGAACCAGGAGTGGCAGTTTGTGCCGACCGACAGCGGGTACTTCCGGCTGGTGTCGAAGGGCGGAGCCTCGAACGAGGAGGTGTGGGACATCACGGGCGGAGCGGGCGCCACTGGAAATGGCGTGCCGATCCAGACGTACCTGTGGTCACAAGGGACGAACCAGCAGTGGATGCCAGTCTCGCTGGGTAATGGCAACTGGAAGTTCGTGGCGCGGAACAGCGGAAGCTGTCTCGATGTGCCGAGCGCGTCCAAGGCCAACAACGTGGTTCTGGATCAGTATGCGTGCAATGGAACGAATGCGCAGGCGTTTACGCTGCATGCGCAGTAGACGGAAAGAAGCGGCAGTCTCCAGGAGGCTGCCGCTTCGTTTTTGTAACTGACTTAGTTCGCGGCTAAGGTAATGCACTCCTCGAGGATGTCGAGGGCGATGTTGGCTTCGTGCTCGTTGACGATGAGCGGCGGGCAGAGGCGGATGGTAGTTTCGCCGCAACCGAGAATGAGAAGGCCGCGCTCGAAGGCGAGATCAACGACCTTGTCGCGCATGGGGCCAACCGGGGTGCGGGACTGCTTGTCTTTGACGAGTTCGACGCCGATCATGAGGCCGCGTCCGCGCACGTCGCCGACGATGGGGTGTTTGGCGACCCAGGGACGGAGGCGGTCGAGCATCTTTTCGCCAACGGTGGCGGCGTTCTGCATGCCTTCGCGCTCGAGGATGTCCATGGTGGCGAGAGCTGCGGCGATGCAGAGCGGGTTTCCGCCGAAGGTGCTGGCGTGAGAGCCAGGGACCCAGTCCATGACTTCAGCTTTTGCCATGCAGATGCCGAGAGGCATGCCGGAGGCGATGCCTTTGGCGATGCAGACGATGTCGGGCTGGACGCCGGAGTGCTCGATAGCCCACCACTTGCCGGTGCGGGCGGCGCCGGACTGGACCTCGTCGGCGATGAGGAGGATGCCGTGACGATCACAGATGCGGCGAATCTCTTCGAGGAAGTTGGTGGGCGCTACGACGTAGCCACCCTCGCCCTGGATAGGCTCGAGGATGATCGCGGCGACCTCTTCGGGCGGGAGGATGGTCTTGAAGAGCTTCTCTTCGATGTAGCGGGCGCAGCCGAGGGCGAAGGCCTCCTCTGCTTGCGGGCCGCCGCTACACCCGCGATAGGCGTAGGGATACCGGACGTGATGGACGCCGGGGACGAAGGGGGCGAAGCGGCGCTTCTGCTGGGGCTTGGAGCCGGTGAGCGAGAGCGCGCCCATGGTGCGGCCGTGGAAGGCGCCGAAGAAGCTGATGATGTTCTGGCGACCGGTGTGGTAACGGGCGAGCTTCATGGCGCACTCGACGGCCTCGGCGCCAGAGTTGCCGTAGTAGAACTTGTGCGGGCCGGGCATGGGCGCGATGGCGGAGAGCCGCTCGGCGAGTGTGGTCATGTTTTCGTAGTAGAAGTCGGTGCCGGACATGTGGATGAGTTCGGCGGCCTGGTCTTGAATAGCCTTGACGACTTCGGGATGACAGTGGCCGGTAGAGTTGACGGCGATGCCGGCGGCGAAGTCGATGAACTCGTTGCCGTCGACGTCGGTGACGCGGATGCCGCGGCCGGATTTGGCCACCATGGGGTAGCTACGGGTGTAGCTGGGGGAGATGAGGCGGTCGTCGGCGGCGACGATCTTCTGGGCGTTGGGGCCGGGGAGCGCGGTCTTCAGCTTGGGGCCGAACTCGGCGTAGTGCTTCGAGCGAATGGCTTCGCTAGCGGCGTGGGTGACTCCTTGAGCGGAGTTTTGCTTCAGATCTTCGAGGGTCTTTTCAGTCAGGGTGGTCATGCGGTCTCTCCTTTAGGCAGCGGTGCGTTTGGTCTTACCGTTCTTACCGGATTTTCCTTCTTTATGCGGAGGAGAGGCACGGTGCTCTGTGGTTGCAGAGAGAACGGGTGCGCTGATGGCGAGGACTTCGCCGGCTGGAGGGGCTTCGAGCTTAGTCGCCGGCGAAGAGACTAGGTCGCGTGAGGCTGGGCAGGACGCGGAGGTGGCGGCGCGGTATCTGGTGACGCCTGGAGCAGCACAGAGCAGCTGCGAATCGGGGTCTCCGGGCTGTAAGGAACAGCGATTTCATGGGTCTTCTGCCTTTGGCGGTGAGTATACCTTATTGAAGTAACCCCTTAGAAGCTGTCTAAGACTTGTCCTGCCGGACGGGCTCCTGCGCGGAGTGCGGTCACTTCGTGACTTGTGTCCCTTGTGGTCGCGAGTGAAGCTTTCTGGTCCTCCCGTTGGTCTGAGAGTGGATGATTTTGCGAGCGCCTTTGTTATTGCGCAAAAACTCTCCTTGACAGCTTAGGGAAGCGGGTCTAGCCTCCTGATCAGCTTAGGAGAGAATGTGACCACACAGGCGCAACTGCTTCCCGGAACTCTCGATCTGCTTATTCTCAGGGCTGTGTCCCTGGGCCCGCTGCATGGATATGGGGTTCTTCTGCGCATTGAGCAGATCTCCGGCGGTGCGCTGCTGATTGAACAGGGAGCGCTCTATCCGGGGCTGTTCCGGCTTCTGCGCCAGGGGCTGCTGAAGGCGGAGTGGGGTGTCTCCGAAAATAATCGCCGGGCCAAGTTCTATGAGTTGACTGCAACGGGCAAGAGACGTCTTCGCGAAGAGACCGAGAGCTGGAATCGGCTGTCGACTGCCATCGCGAGCGCACTCGCACCGCAACCGGAGGAGATATGAGACTCTTCGACTCGCTTCGTTCCTTTGCTTCGAACCTCTTTCGTCGTGCCGAGACCGATCGTGAGATCGAAGAGGAGCTACGGTCGCATATTCAACTTCGCGCCGATGATCTCGAGCGTGGCGGTCTTCCGCATGCCGAAGCAGAGAGACGAGCGCGGATTGAGTTCGGCGGTTATCAACGGTTGAAAGAAGAGAGCCGAGAGGCGCTCGGCGTACAGTTCGGCGAGGGGCTGCTTCAGGACATTCGCTTCGCGCTGCGCAGGATGGGCAAGAAGCCCGGTTTTGCGATTGTCGCCGTACTGACGTTAGCGTTGGCGATTGGGGCAAATGCGGTTGTGTTTGCTGTTTTGAATGCGTTTATCCTGCGGCCGTTGAATGTGCCTCAATCGGAGAGCCTCTACGGTCCGTGGCGGTTGTCCAGCGATATGTCCGAGTCTTATCCGGACTATCTCGATCTGCGGGACCGCAACCACAGCTTTGAGAGCCTGGCAGCTTTCAATGTCACGCAGGCGGGCCTGGATACGGGCAGCGATCCTTCTCGCGCGTGGGTCGATGAGGCTACAGGAAATTACTTCGATACTTTGGGTTTGAAGCCTTATCTTGGCCGGTTCTTTCATGCCTCTGATGAGCACGGTACGAACAGCGCACCCTTCATCGTGCTGACGTACGACTTCTGGCGTAGCCACTTTCAAAGCGATCCGAGCGTGATTGGCCGCGTGGTCCGGCTGAACAAGTTTCCTTACACCATTGTTGGAGTCGGGCCGCCCGAGTTTCACGGCACACTGATGTTCTTCAATCCGGATTTTTTTGTGCCGATTGTGAATCATCCGCAGTTCGATACCAATGACATGAATGCACGTGGAGACCGTTGGGTCTTTATGACGCTGGGACACCTGAAGGCGGGCGTGACGCCGGCACAGGCGATTGCGGATCTGAACTCGGTTGGAGCTGTTCTTGAGAAGGCTTATCCCAAAGACGACCCAAAGATGAGTTTTAAACTGGCGCGGCCGGGACTTTATGGGGACTACATTGGGCGCCCGGTGCGGACGTTTATGACGGCGCTGATGCTGCTTGCGGGGCTGATTTTGCTGGCTGCGTGTGCGAACCTTGGCAGCCTGTTTGCCGCACGTGCAGCGGATCGATCGCGTGAGATCGCTCTGCGGCTTGCGCTTGGGTCGAGCCGCAAACGCATTCTTCGTGGGCTATTTGCCGAGGCTTTACTGATTGCGCTGATCGGCGGGGCGGTTGGTCTTGCAGGCAGTGTAGCTTTGCTGCGAGCGTTGAGCGTGTGGCAGCCGATCTCGCGATGGCCGCTTCATATGTCCGTGAATCCGGATGCAAAGGTGTATGCGGTTGCTCTGCTTCTGGCGCTGGCCAGCGGGTTGCTGTTTGGCGCGGTACCGGTGAGGCAGGTTCTTCGAACCGATCCGTATGAGGCGGTGAAGGGCGGCAGCGTTGAGACTAAGCGCGGCAGATTCGGACTGCGTGTCACCTTCCAGGATGTGTTGCTTCTGGTGCAGATTGCAATCTGCGCAGTGCTCGTCACCTCTTCCATTGTCGCGGTGCGCGGGCTGGCGAACACGCTGCATAACAACTTCGGGTTCGAGTTGAAGAACACTATTCTGGTAGAGACAGACCTGAATATGGCGGGCTACCTGGGCGACAAAGTGCCACCAATGCAAAAGCGGATGATCGATGCGCTGGCGGCGATTCCGGGGGTTGATTCCGTGGGTTTGGCCGATCAGGTGCCGTTGGGTGATGCGCAGCCGGACTCGAATGTATTCGCAGACAGTACGACGGACCTGCGGCCCGCGAATGCTGCAAGCGACGCGATGATGTTCAAGGTTTCGCCTGAATACTTTCAGGCGGCAGGCACCGCGTTGGTCTCTGGAAGAGCGTTCACGTGGCAGGAGGACAAAGATAAGCCCCGCGTCGCGATAGTGAATCGGCAGTTTGCGCGAAAGATCTTCGGCTCCGAAGCAAAGGCGATGGGCGCGTACTTCAAGATTCCGGATGGGGCGCGTATCCAGGTTGTGGGGATTGCGGAGGATGGAAAGTATGGAAGCCTCACGGAGGATCCTCAGCCGGTGATGTTTCTCCCCATTCTGCAATCGGCCTCTAATTCTGCGTATCTCGTGGTGAGATCGAGCCGCGACCCGGAGCAGCTGACGCTTGCCATCAGGAGTACGTTGCGGAATATCGACGCAGGACTGCCGGTTTATATCCAGACACGTTACAAAGCTCTGGACGCGTTCCTGTTCGGTCCGCGGATGGCGACGATATCGCTGGGCGTACTGGGAGTGATGGGCGCGATGCTGTCCGTGGTGGGAATCTTCGGGATGGCCTCGTATTCGGTGAGCAAGCGGCTGCGTGAGTTTGGGATTCGCATTGCACTAGGAGCGCAGAAGAGTGAGTTGCTCCAGGCGGCTCTAGGGCGCACCTTCCGGCTGCTGGCGTTCGGCTCGGCGGTGGGGTTGTTGCTGGGACTGGCGGCGGGTAAGGTGATCGCCTTTATTGTTTCGCAGGCTACGCCGTGGGATCCGGTGGTGCTGGGCGGGGTATTGGTGACGATGCTCTTGCTTGGCCTGCTGGCGGGATGTGTTCCGGCGAGGCGCGCGCTGGCGACCGATCCGTTAGCGTTGCTACGCGAGGATTAGAGTTGCGATCGCTGTGGGTTTCGCTGCGCTAGCGAATGACGCTGCCTGGAACCAAGGGCTGAGGGGTGCCGTTGTCGAACTGCATGCTGAAGGCGAAGAGGAGATGGTAGAGGTCGTTATGCTGGGTGGTGAAGTCGAAGCAGAGAACGTGTCGGGTGGGATCCTCCGGTTGGTTCTTCTTCTTCGATTTGACGGGGACGTTGCCGAGCACGCAGGCCTTGGCGGCGTAGGTGGTGCGGGGAATCTTTCCTGCGTCCACGGGCATGGGGACTGAGGCGAGGACGATGGCCGCGGGGTGGCCGTCGACGGTGTAGTGGGTGGCCTCCTGGGTGACAGTCGGCTCGCCGTATTGCTTGAGTTGACGGAGGATCTGCTCGCGGATGAAGGGGCCGAGCGTGGTGGCGCCGCGGAGGACGTTGGGACATGTGTTGTCGATGGTGGAGAGGACGAAGGAGGAGGTGTCGACCGGGGTGACCGAGTTGGCGAAGAAGGTGGAGTGGGCACACTTGGGCGCGGCAGAGCTGGAGGTGGCGGTGGGGGTGTTTTGGGCCACGCTTGCGGGGTCGGGCACGAAGCGGCCGGGGTAGAAGTAGGTGATGTTCAGGGCTTCGTCGTGGAAGCTCCGCGGGGCGTTGGGATTAGTGGGGGCGGAGGTCTGGTCGGGCGTTTGGGACAGTGCAGAGACACAGACAAGAAGAGAAAGAAATAAGGCCGCAGGACGAAGCACCATCTCCTTATCGTAGCACCGGAAGGGGCTTGCCTGCAGGGACGCGGAGGCGAAGCGGAGGCGCGATACCATTGAAGAATGCCTGTCCCAACTTCGCCCGACCGCACAAGGATTGTGCTCTCGTTTGCGTGCGTCTATCTCTTCTGGGGATCGACGTATCTTGCGATGCGGTACGGCGTGGAGGTGCTGCCTCCGTTTGTGCTGGGGAGTGTGCGGTTTTTGATGGCGGGCGTGTTGATGCTGGCTGGGTCGGCTGCGCTGAAGATGAAGATGCGGCCGAGCCGGCAGGAGCTTGGGCGGCTGGTGATCATTGGCGTGCTGATGCTGGGGTGCGGGAATACGTCGGTAATCTGGGCGGAGCAGTACCTGCCGACGGGGCTGGCGGCGCTGCTGGTAGCAGTGGTTCCCTTGTATGCGGCGCTGATCGAGATTGTGCTGCCTCGAGGCGAGGGGTTGAGAGCGAAGGGGTGGGTTGGCGTTTGCATCGGGTTTGTCGGACTCGTAATTCTGCTGTGGCCTGGGTTGCGACAGGGACTGCGTGGCGACTCACGGCAGATCGTTGCAGCGGGAGTGACGTTGGGCGGCGCGATGTGCTGGACGAGCGCGTCTGTGATCTCACGGCGGTCTACATTCCGGATCAGCGGATTTGCAGCGGCGGGGTGGGAGATGCTCTTTGGTGGAGTCTTTAATGTGGTGATGATGGTTGCTACGAGGGGATACCACGGGGCGCAGTGGGGGCTGCAGGCCTGGGCTTCGACGCTCTATCTGGTGGCGTTTGGATCGATTCTTACTTATAGCGCGTACGTCTACCTGCTGAATCACGTGGCGGTGTCGAAGGTGGCGACATATGCGTATGTGAATCCGGTAATTGCGGTGATTCTTGGAGTGATTCTGCTGAAAGAGCGCTTCGTTGCGGTGGAGTACGTGGGAATGGCGGCGATTCTGGTGGCGGTGTTCCTGGTGACCAGCTCGAAGATGAAGAGTGGAGCGGCGACGGTGGTGGATGGAGATATCGCTGCGGGGATGGAAGCTTAGTTGAATAATGTCCTGCCGGACGGGCGCCCTGCGCGGGCAGCGGTCACTTCGTGACTTTTATACCTTTTCTTTTTAGTCGGGCTTCTACGACATGCCTGTGATCTCGCCGTTAGCATCGACGTCGATGCCCATGGCGCGTGAGGTCTTGGGCAGGCCGGGCATCAGCATCATGCTGCCGGAGATGACGACGAGAAAACCTGCTCCCGCGGAGAGAACGACATCGGAGATATGGAGGGTCCAGCCGGTGGGCGCGCCCATTCGCTTGGGGTCGTCGGTGAGGGAGTACTGGGTCTTGGCGATGCAGACGGGGAGCTCGCCGTATCCCCACTTGGTGAAGCGGGCAAGCTTTTCTTCGGCCTGCGGGGTGAGTTCGACGTTGGCTGCGCCGTAGACCTTTTGCGCGACGGCGGTGATCTTCTCGAGCGGCGAGGCGCTGGGGGCGAAGGTGCTGGTGGGCGTGACGCTGGGGTTGGCGGCGATGACGCTGACGACTTTTTCGGCGAGTGCGGTGGCACCGGCACCACCTTTGGCGAAGGCTTCGGACAGAGCGAAGGCTGCGCCCTGGGCTTCGCAGTATTTTTCGAGGAAGTTGAGTTCTTCCTCGGTGTCGTTGGGGAAGCGGTTGATGGCGACGATAGCGGGAAGGTTGAAGCCGCGCACGATGGCGATGTGCTTTTTGAGATTTTCGAAGCCGGCTTCGAGGTCGCCTGCGCCCTGGTTGCGAACCGATTGGACCGTGGTGACGAGGACCGCAGCTGAGGGCTTGATGCCGGAGGACGGCATCACGATGTCCATGTATTTTTCGAAGCCGAGGTCGGAGGCGAAGCCGGTCTCGTTGACCACATAGTCGGCGAGGCGCAGGCCCATCTGCTGGGATATGACGGAGCTGGTGCCGTGGGCGATATTGGCGAAGGGGCCGCAGTGGACCAGGGCAGGCGTGCCTTCGGTGGTCTGCACGAGGTTAGGCAGGATGGCTTCACTGAGCAGAGCCAACATCGGGCCGGTGGCCTTGAGGTCTTCGGCGAGGACTGGCTTGCCTGCGCGGGTCTGGCCGATAACGATGCGGGCGAGACGTTTGCGGAGATCTTCGCGGCTGTCGGCGAGAGTCATGATGGCCATGATTTCGCTGGCGGCGGTGATGAGGAAGCCGGTGTGGCGGTTGGCTCCGTCGCGCTTGGCTGCGTTTGGTTTGCCGCTGGCGCCTGCCTGCACGATGATGTGACGAAGGGCGCGGTCGTTCATGTCGAGCGCACGCGGCCAGGTGACGGCATCGGGGTCGAGGTCGAGCTCATTGCCGTGGAAGAGATGCGAGTCGATGAGGGCGGCGAGGAGGTTGTGCGCGGAGGTGATGGCGTGGAAGTCGCCGTGGAAGTGGAGGTTGATCTTTTCGGCAGGCTCGACCTGCGAACGGCCGCCGCCTGCGGCTCCGCCCTTCATGCCGAAGACCGGCCCGAGGGAGGGTTCGCGTGAGGTGATGATGGCTTTCTTGCCGATCTTTTCCAGGCCCTGCACGAGGCCGATGGAGGTGACGGTCTTGCCTTCGCCGGAGATGGTGGGCGTGGTCGCGGTGACGAGGATGAACTTGCCGCGCACGGGGAAGGCGGGGTCGTCGAGGAGATCGAGCGTGAGCTTGGCGCCGTAGCGGCCGAGGCGTTCGACGTACTTTTCGGGCAGGTTGAGCTTTGCGACGATGGCTTCGATGGGAAGGAGATCTTTGTTCATGTGCCTCTGCGGTGGTGATGGTTCGAGCTAGTGGGCGGCAGTGCCCATCTGGACGGGATAAAGTGGTGCGGCATCGGCGCGGCCGAAGCGGACGGTTGTCTTGGTGATGCGATTGAGGGTGTCGATGTTGTTCGAAGAGAAGTACCAGACGAGAAGATGACTGTTCCAGTTGGTGGAGAGGCCCATGGTGTAGAGGGACTGCGGGATGGGAACTGCTGGTACGGCAGGCTGTGAGTCTGCTTGAGCTGCGGCCTGCGCGGGTACCTGCGGCTGGCCCTGAGAGGCTGCCATGTGAACCTTCTGCCAGCCGACGTTATACCAGGCTGGTTGCGCGATAGGCTTCATGCCGGGGACTTTGTTGACGATCTCTGCGAGGTCGTTGAGCAGGGTCGTGCTGCTGCTCTCGTGCTCGTTGTTGACGCAGTCGATGTCGAGCTCGGCGAGCAGGATGGAGGCAGTGATTGCGGACTTGATGGTGACGTGTGTGCCACCGTCTGGGGTGGGTTCGGTGTCCGTGGTTTGCGCAGGCCCGGACTGCGGCAACTCAAGGAGAAGAGCGGGGCGCAGGCAGTGAGTCTCTGCGGCCAGCTTTGGATCTTCGACGTTGAAGAGAGCGAGATGGCCATCGTGCAGAACCTTCTCAGGGTCCGCCTTGACCAGGTCGGAGGGGTAGAAGAGGCGCAGCTTGAGGGATTCGTTCT
The DNA here is from genome assembly GCF_009766095.1 of Granulicella sp. S190. Classification (GTDB taxonomy): domain Bacteria; phylum Acidobacteriota; class Terriglobia; order Terriglobales; family Acidobacteriaceae; genus Edaphobacter. The sequence continues at coordinate 104,109 of NZ_LMUD01000047.1, read as the reverse complement.
CCCACTCGGTGGTGTTGGAGGTGGGTGTTTGCGCGGTTGCCGAGAGGGACAGTATCGCGAGAACAAAGCTTGCGGCGAGAGTGCGGGATACGAAGGTCATGGGTTCCGCTCCAGCGGCTTATTTTCTCTTCCAACGGACGCCATCTTTGGAGTCTTCGATTAGGATGCCTTTGGCGAGAAGGTCGTTGCGGATGGCGTCGGCACGGGCGAAGTTGCGAGTCTTCTTGGCCTGGGTGCGCTCGGCGACGAGCGCGTCGATATCGGCGTCGGAGAAGGCGAGGGTGGCCACCAGCTCCGGGGCTGCCTCGTCAATGCGGCCTTCGGCTTCGGCCCAGGCGAGCGCGGCGCGGGTGATGGCGGCGTCCCTGTCTTCGAGCACGGCGAAGACTCCGTCGAAGAGGTCGAGAACCTTCAAAATTTCTACCGCAACGCCGGGTCGCAGTGTCCCTGCATCGGCGACGGCGTTACCGGCTCGAACGAGTTCAAAGATGGCCGCGCTGGCTTCGGCTGTATTCAGGTCATTGTTGAGCGCAGCTGTGTAGTCTTCACGTGCCTTCTCGACAATCCCCAGGATGTTCGGATCGGTAGCAGTTTCAGAGTCATCAAACCCACCTTTTAGAAGATCGGCGAGAATCGTCATGCGTTGGTAGAAGGTTCTGAGGCGGTCAACGGCATTCGTAGCGTCTGCAAGCGCCTTGAAGGTGAAGTTCATCTGGTGGCGGTAGGGCACGGAGATGAGCAGGAAGCGGATGGCGGAGGCGCGGTAGCCCTTGAGCAGCAGGTCGCGAAGGGTGTAGAAGTTGCCCTCGGATTTGGACATCTTCTTGCCTTCGACGAGCAGGAAGCGGACGTGCATCCAGTGACGGGCGAAGGGTTTGCCGGAGGCGGATTCTGACTGGGCGATCTCGTTCTCATGGTGCGGGAACATGAGGTCTTCTCCGCCAGCATGGAGATCGATATCGTCGCCGAGAAATTTTGTCGCCATGGCGGAGCACTCGATGTGCCAGCCGGGACGGCCTGTGCCGAGCGCGGTATCCCAGGACTGTTCGCCGGGCTTGACGGCCTTCCACAGGGCGAAGTCGCGGGCGGCGTCCTTCTCGTACTCGTCGATATCGACGCGGGCTCCGTCTTCGATGCCGTCGAAGTCTTTTTTAGAGAGCTTGCCGTACTCGGGAAAGCGGGCGATGCGGAAGTACCAGCTGCCGTCTTCGGCCTGGTAGGCGATGTCTTTCGCGGCGAGCTGCTGGATGAGCGAGACCATGTCGGGGATGCAGGCGGTGGCGTGGGAGATGTGCTCGGGCCGCTGGATGCCGAGGGCGTCGAGGTCTTCAAAGAAGGCGCGCTCGAACTTCTCGGTGTACTGTGCGATGGGGACACCGGCAGCAGCGGCGTTGCGGATGATCTTGTCGTCAACGTCGGTGATGTTCATGACGTGCTCGACGGGAATGCCGTGCTGACGGATGACGCGGCGGAGGACATCGACGTGAAGGAAGGTGCGGAAGTTGCCGATGTGGCCGTAGTCGTAGACGGTGGGGCCGCAGCAGTACATTCGCAGGGCCGGCGTGCCTACGGGGGCGAGCGATTCGATCTTGCCGCCGAGGGTGTTGAAGAGTTCGATGGTTGCCACGTGCTCTAGTATCCTGCCGCAGCCGGCGCGTGGCGCGGTGCAGACTGCTCTCGCTTGAGTTTCCCTGATGATTTTAGCTGATTTACGACGAAACGACCGACCCCGGATGCTACGGCGACCGCGGATAAGGCTCAAGCACTGCGGAAGGGAGCGAAGCTGATTTAATCGGACAATCTATTGACTTCCTATTGCTCGCCTTCTATTGCTGGCCCAGGCGAAGCTGTGGGGTGGCTCCCAGGTTTTCGGAGGCGAAGTTTTGAGCGACGTACTTTGGCCACGCGGCGGCGGCGATCATGGCGGCGTTGTCGGTGGAGAGGGCGAGCGAGGGAAAGGCGATGGGAAGGTTGCGGCGGTCGGCTTCGGCCTGGAGGCGGCGGCGAAGCTCACTGTTGGCAGCGACTCCGCCGGAGACGACGATGCTGCGGGCGCCGAAGGCTTCGGCTGCAGCGAAGGTCTGACGCTGCAGGTTGCCGACGACGGCGTACTGGAAGGAGGCGATCAGGTCGAGCGTCTGCTGGTCGCAGAGGGTGACGGAGGCTGCGGACTTTGGTGTGAGGGTAGGGTCCGCAGCGAAGGCGGCGCGACGGGCTTCGATGCTGTCGTGGAGATGGTGCGTCTGGACGTAGCGCAGGACCGCGGTCTTGATGCCGCTGAAGGAGAAGTCGAAGTGTGGGCCTTCGCCGGGGGGAGGGGCTTTTTTGCTGGTGATGCCTTCGCGGGGGGCGCGGGGTTTGATCTGGCCGAAGGTGAAGGGCACGGCGCGGGGGTTGCCGTGAGGAGCGAGCGCGTCGATCCAGGGGCCGCCAGGGTAGCCGAGGCCGAGGAGCTTGGCGACCTTGTCGTAGGCCTCTCCGGCGGCATCGTCGACTGTGCGGCCGATGTTGCGGTAGGTCCAGGTCTCGCTTCCCTGCTGGTGGGTGGCGAGGTAGAGATGGGTATGGCCACCGGAGACTACGAGTGCGAGTAATGGGAGTTCCATGGGGATCTCACTGCGCTGACGAGTCTCCATGAGGACGGCGTGGATGTGGCCTTCGAGGTGGTTGACGGAGATGAGGGGCTTGCCGAGGCCGAAGGTGAGCGCCTTGGCGTAGGTGATGCCGACGAGCAGCGCTCCGGCGAGGCCCGGACCTTCGGTGACGGCGATGGCGTCGAGATCGGCGAAGGTTATGTTAGCGCGGGACATAGCCTCGCGGACGACGGGGACGATGTTGCGAAGATGCTCGCGGGAGGCGAGTTCGGGGACGACGCCGCCATAGTTTGCGTGAAGGGACATCTGCGAGGCGACGACGTTCGAGAGGGCTTCGCTACCTGCGCGGACGACGGCGGCTGCGGTCTCGTCGCAGGAGCTTTCGATGCCGAGAATGAGGCCTGTACCAGGGCCGGTTCCGCTGCTTTCGCGCATCTCTCTATCATAGGGGAAGTATGAATAACGCCTGGGAGGAGAACCCGCGGTACGCCGCAGCGCGAGAGATCGTGGTGACGCTGCGTGCGGCGGGGCATGGGGCTTACTTCGCGGGTGGGTGCGTGCGCGATCTGCTGCTGGGGGTTGAGGCGAAGGACTTCGATGTGGCGACGAGCGCGACGCCGGATGTGGTGATGAGGATGTTCGCGAAGACGTACTCGGTGGGCGCGCACTTCGGCGTGGTGCTGGTTCGTTCGTTGGGCGAGGACGGCTCGGAGATTGCTACCGAGGTGGCTACATTTCGTCATGACGGGGTCTATAGCGATGGGAGACGGCCGGATGCGGTGCGGTTTTCGACGGATCCGCGAGAGGATGTGCAGCGGCGCGACTTCACAATTAATGGAATGCTGTTCGATCCGCTGGCTGGACGGGGCGAAGAGGCGATCCTCGACTTTGTCGGCGGCCGTGAGGATCTGACGAGGCATCGGGTGCGGACGATCGGGATTGCGAAGGATCGTTTCACCGAGGACAAGCTGCGGATGCTGCGGGCGGTGCGCTTTGCGGCGCGGCTGGAGTTCGAGATCGATGCTGCGACGACGGCGGCGATTCGTGAGCTTGCCGGTGAGATTACGCAGGTGAGCCTGGAGCGGATTCGCGACGAGCTGACGCTGATGTTGACTGAGGGACATGCGCGGCGGGCGTTTGAGCTGCTGGATACGACAGGGCTCTTGGCCTATGTACTGCCCGAGGCTTTGCGGATGAAGGGCGTTGAGCAGCCGCCGCAGTATCATCCCGAGGGCGATGTGTGGGTGCACACGATGCTGTTGCTGGAGAAGCTGAGGCCGGGGGCTTCGCCGACGCTGGCGTGGGGCGCGCTGCTGCACGATATCGGAAAGCCCGCGACGTTTCGGCCGCCTGATCCGAAGAAGCCGGGCGACAGGATTCGCTTCGATGGGCACGTTGAGGTGGGCGTGCGGATTGCGGAGACAGTGCTGGCGCGGCTGCGGTTTTCGAATGAGGACACCGAGCAGATTGTTGCGCTAGTGAAGAATCACATGCGGTTCGGAGACATTCTGCAGATGCGGGAGGCGACGGTAAAGCGGTTTCTGCGGCTGCCGAAGTTTGACGAACACCTGGGGCTGCACTGGATGGACTGCATGTCGGCGCATGGAGATCTGCGGCTGTATGAGTTTGCGAAGGAGCGGTACGAGGCCGTGCCCGTGGAAGAGATGCGGCCGAAACTGCTGGTGACGGGGCGGGATCTGATTGCGGCGGGGTATCGTCCGAGCCCGCAGTTCAAGGAGATGCTCGAGGTTGCCGAAGATGCGCAACTGGAGGGTGCGGTGACGACTACGCAAGAGGGGCTGGCCGTGGTGAAGGCGCGGTGGGGCGAGCCTGCTTGAGTTTGCATCTCATCTAACCATGAATCTTATGAACCAGATGAATGATGTAGTGGTAGTGGGTGCGGGGATGGCTGGGCTGACGGCAGCGCGGGCGCTGGCTGAAGCAGGCATGAAGGTGCTGGTGGTGGAGGCGCAGGAGCGGATCGGCGGCCGCATCCTGACGCAGCATGTGGGCGGCGAGGCGATTGAGCTGGGTGCGGAGTTTATCCACGGGAGACCACCGGAGTTGTGGGCGCTAATCGAGGAGGCCGGACTTGAGACCTACGAGCGCGGTGGGGCGCAGATCTACTTCGAAGACGGAACGCTGCGAGACTGTGGCGGCCAGATGGACGGAGTGTTTGATCCGCTGGAGAAGCTGGAGAACTTTGCAGCGCCCGACATCAGTTTTGCGGAGTATCTCGAACGCGAGGAAGTCCCTGTCGAGGATCGCGGACGTCTGATCGGATACGTGGAGGGCTTCAATGCTGCCGACCATCGAGAGATAAGTGCAGCGTCGCTGGGGGCGCAGCAGAAGGCGGAAGATGCGACCGAGGGCGACCGCATCTTTCGGTTGCGCGGGGGATACGATCAGCTTCCGGCTTATCTTTCGCAGCGGATCGAGGAGTACGGTGGGACCGTGGTGACGGGAGTTCCGGTGAAGGAGATTCGCTGGTCGCCGGGGCGAGCGGAGGTAGTGACCGCGTCGGGCAGCTTCGTCGCGGCGAAGGCGGTGGTGACGTTGCCGCTTGGCGTGTTGCAACGCGGCGATGTCATATTTTCGCCGCCAGTGAGCGCCGTGGATAAGGTGGCCAGCCGTCTGCGCATGGGACAGGTTCGGAGGTTTACGCTGCTCTTTCGCGAGCGCTTCTGGGAGAGTTTGGAGCCGCAGCCAGGTCTGAGCGAGATGAGCTTCCTGTTTTCGTTCTCCGAGATGCCGCCGGTGTGGTGGACGCCGCATCCGGAGAGGAGCAACAGCCTTACGGGCTGGGTTGGAGGTCCGCGTTCCATTGAACTTGCGGGGATGAGCGCGGAGCAGATCGCCCGCGAGGCTTGTGCGGCGCTGGGCAAGATCTTCGATGTGCAACAGGAGCGTCTCGCGAGCCTGTTGGTGGGCTGTTGTACGCATGACTGGCAGCACGATGAGTTTTCTGGTGGTTCCTATAGCTATGTGGCGAAGGGTGGCCTGGATGCGTCCATGCGGATGACGGAGCCTGTGTCGGGAACGCTGTTCTTTGCCGGGGAGCACACGGACGTGACGGGACACTGGGGGACAGTGCATGCGGCGATGCGATCTGGCCTGCGGGCGGCGGCACAGATTCTTGAAGCCTCGGCAGCTTCCCAACGCTGAGAGAAGTTTGATTCTTCGAACGCGGCGGCGGGTGCTGCCTTTTGTCACAATCTTGTCGCACAATGTTGGGTGTAATGTTGAAGGAAGCAGAGTGTTGGACAGGAAAACGCCGCTACTTTGCACTGCATCTTAGAGGGCCTATGGCTATTACGAAATCGCTGCTGAATACTCCTGCTGAGCACGAACCCAATACGCAGTTGACTATCGATGGCTTGCAGGTTGCTGGCCGTTCCGGGGAGCTGCTGATCGATCTGCTGAACCGGCGCACCGCAGCGAACGCGCAGAAGCCGGTGCCTCAGGTCTGCTATGTGAAGCAGATGGGGCCTATCGAGAGCTGCGACACCTGCATGGTGAAGGTGAACGGCGAGCTGGCGCGTGCGTGCTCGACCAGGGTGGCCGCAGGGATGATGGTGGAGACCGCCGGCGAGACAGTCGATATCGCACAGCGCGAGGCCTTCGACCGGATTCTGCAGAACCACATGCTGTACTGCACGGTGTGCGACAACAATAACCAGAACTGCACGGTCCATAACACGACGGCGGTGCTGGATGTGAAGCATCAGTCGCGTGAGTACAGGCCCAAGCCGTATGAGAAGGATATGTCGAACCCGTTCTACCGATACGATCCGGACCAGTGCATTCTGTGCGGGCGGTGCGTGGAGTCGTGCCAGAACGTGCAGGTGAACGAGACGCTTTCGATTAATTGGGAGAGCGACAATCCGCGGGTGTTGTGGGATGGCGGAATGCAGATTGAAGGCTCGAGCTGCGTCTCGTGCGGACACTGCGTCACGGTGTGCCCGTGCAATGCGCTGATGGAGAAGTCGATGCTGGGTGAGGCGGGCTACATGACGGACCTGCCTGCGGCGACGCTGAACAACATGATCGACGTGGTGAAGGGTGTGGAACCCCCGATTGGATATGGACCGATCCTTTCGCTCTCCGAGATGGAGAGCGAGATGCGCAACGAGCGCACCAAGCGTACCAAGACCGTGTGCACGTACTGCGCGGTGGGATGCAGCTTTGAGGTATGGACCAAGGAGCGTCACATCCTGAAGGTTGAGCCCTGGAGTGGCCCAGCGAATGGAATCTCGACCTGCATCAAGGGCAAGTTTGCATGGGGCCATATTAACTCGGACGACAGGTTGACCAAGCCGCTGCTGCGCGATGGCGAGACCTTCCGCGAGATCGAGTGGACGGAGGCGCTGGACATCATCGAGCACACCTTCAAGCGCATCAAGAACGAGCACGGGCCGGATGCGCTGGCGTTCATTGCCTCGTCGAAGTGCACGAATGAAGAGAGCTACGTGATGCAGAAGCTGGCGCGCGCTGTGGTTGGGACAAACAACATCGACAACTGCGCCCGATACTGCCAGAACCCGGCGACGATGGGGCTGCAGCGCACGGTGGGCTATGGCGGCGACTCCGGCTCGATCGCGGATATTGAGAAGGCAGGGCTGGTGTTCATCGTTGGAGCTAACCCTGCAGAGAACCATCCGGTGTTGTGTACGCGCATCAAGCGCTCGCACAAGCATCGTGGACAGCGCCTGATCGTCGCCGACATTCGCAAACATGAGATGGCGGAGCGCGCCGATATCTTCTTCCGGCCGAACCCTTCCACCGATTCGGTGTGGATGTGCGCGGTTTCGAAGTACATCATCGACAGCGGACTGGCAAAGATGGACTTCGTCAACCAGTGGGTGAATCACTTCGACGAGTTCAAGAAATCGCTTGAACCGTACACGTTGGAGTATGCGGAGAAAATTACGGGTGTACCAGCGGCTACGTTGGCCACGGTGGCGCATGAGATCGCGGCTGCTGACGGCACCTGCATCCTGTTTGCCATGGGCGTGACGCAGCACTGCGGCGGATCGGATACGGCCACCGCACTCTCGAACCTGCTGCTGGTAACGGGCAACTACATGCGGCCGGGCGCGGGAGCTTATCCTTTGCGTGGACATAATAATGTGCAGGGCGCCAGCGACTACGGCTCGATGCCGAATGTCTTCAGCGGATACCAGAAGGTGGACGACCCTGAGGTAAGGGCGAAGTTCGAGGCAGACTGGGGCGTGACGCTGCCCACCACGACGGGCAAAGACAATCACCAGATGATCGAGGCGATTTTGGCCGGGACGTTGAAGTCGCTTTACATCAAAGGCGAAGATACGATTACGTCGGACTCGAACGCGAACTTCGTCGGCAGCGCGCTCGAGAAGCTCGAGTTCCTGATCGTGCAGGACATCAACTTCTCCGAGACCTGCCGCTATGCCGACCTTGTGCTTCCGGCGGCGGCTTCGCTGGAGAAGGAAGGAACCTTCACCAGCACGGAGCGCCGCATTCAGCGTATCTATAAGGCGATGGAGCCGCTGGGTGAGGCGAAGGCGGATTGGGAGATCATTCAACTGATCGCCAACCGGCTGGGCGGCAACTGGAACTACACGCATCCGTCGGAGATCATGGACGAGATAGCGCGGCTGACTCCGCTGTTTGCGGGTGTTAGCTACACGCGCCTGGAGGGCTTCGACAGCCAGCAGTGGCCCGTGCATGCAGATGGCACCGACTCGCCGCTGCTGTTCACCGAGGGATTTCCCTTCCCCGATAACAAGGCGAGGTTCTTCCCGATCGAGTACATTCCGGGGTCGGAGGAGACGAGCTCGGTGTACGACCTGCACCTCAACAACGGACGCCTGCTGGAGCACTTCGAGCAGGGCAGCATGACCTTCCGGACGCCGGGCATTCGGGAGATTACGCCGAACAGCTGGCTCGAAGTATCGCCGGAGCTGGCTGCCGAGCGCGGCGTGACCACAGGCCGCTATGTGCAGGTGACCTCTCCACATGGCAAGGCGCGCGTGCAGGTGCTGGTGTCGGAGCGAGTGCAGGGCAAGCAGCTCTACATGACCTTGAACTCGGTGGAGGAGCCGGTGAACCGTCTGACTAGCAGCTTTACCGATCGCCAGACGCACACGCCGGCGTTCAAGGAGACGGCGGTGAGCATGACGGTGTTGCCGGAGCAGGGCGAGAATCCGCTGCCGCGCAGGAACTTCCGCTATGGCACGCGAACGCCGCAGCCTGGGCTTGAGATCGAGCGCAAGTGGGCACGCAAGGACTACCACCTGCCAGGAACAGCACCTGCCGACAAGCTGGTTCAGATCACCTCTATCACCGTCTAACGCATTCGATCTCTCAGGAGCTATTTATGGCCAAGCCTATCGCTTTCAAACCGATCACAGTCGACTTCAAGGCCGATCTTGTCCGCAAGCTGGAGAAGGCTCCTGAAGAGCATGCTGAGGCGCTGCTGCTCGCCTATGACGTGCTCGAAGAGGCGCACCGGAAGGGACTGCTGAGCCTGCTGCACGGAGCCATCGGCGCGAAGGACACGATCTTCAACACGCTCTCGAAGTACGCCGCGCAACCTGAGGGGATCGCTGCGATCCGCAATCTGCTGACTGCGGCGAAGGTCCTGACTGAGCTCGATCCTGAGCTGCTGGACCAGCTCTCGAAGGTGATGGGGCATGCGACCAAGGAACATCAGGCGGAGCAGAAACCTCCGAGCCTGTTTCAGCTTGCGAAACGCGCCACCAGCGAGGACAGCCGACGAGGGCTCTCGTTCATGACGCTGATTCTTTCGGGGCTGGGCCGGTCGCTGAAGAACTAGGCGGACGCCCGACTGCACCCGCGCAGGGCCGCAGCTATGGTCAAATAATGGTGTGACTCATACCTTCGATATTGGCAGTGCACCTCATCAGGTCCCGGTAGGCCGGGGCAAGCTATTTCTCATTGCAGGACCGTGTGTGATCGAGTCCGAGAGCCACGCTCGCATGCTGGCGGATGCGATTCAACGCATCACCTCGGACCTTGGCGTTCCCTACATCTTCAAGGCCAGCTACGACAAGGCGAATCGCACCTCAATCAAGAGCTTTCGCGGCCCTGGACTTGTGGAGGGTTGCCGCATTCTGCGCGCAATCGGCAAAAGCACCGGGCTTCCGGTGTTGACCGATGTCCATACGGCGGAGGATTGCAAAGCTGTGGCAGAAGCGGTGGATGTGCTGCAGATCCCTGCGTTTCTCTGCCGCCAGACGGATCTGCTGATCGCTGCAGCGGAGGCCACGAAGCAAACCGGCGGTGCGATCAACGTGAAGAAGGGCCAGTTCGTGGCGCCGTGGGATATGCGACACGCCGTCGAGAAGATTCGCGAGAGCGGCAACGAGCGCGTGTCGCTTACGGAGCGGGGAGCGAGCTTCGGATACAACAACCTGGTGGTGGATATGCGGTCGCTGCCGGTGATGCGTGGGTTCGCGCCGGTGGTCTTCGATGGCACGCACTCGGTGCAGACACCTTCTGCGGGCAATGGCGTTAGTGGTGGCCAGCCGGAGTTTATTCCTGTGTTGACGCGGGCGGCGGTGGCTGCCGGGGTCGACGGAGTGTTTCTTGAGGTGCACAACAACCCTGCTGAGGCGAAGTCCGATGGGGCGAATGCGCTTCATCTGGATAATCTGAAAGCAGTGTTGGAGCAGTTGCTCGCTGTGCATACTGCTGTCAGCTAATTACTAGAGGTTGTCCTGCCGGACAGTCCTGCTACGCGCGGGGCGGTCACTTTGTGACTCGTATATCGCTTCGCCATGGCTTCCTGTTGGTCCTGGGGATTCTTAGTGCGTGCCACGAAGTATCGTTAAAAAAAGCGGCCCCTCATTGAGGGGCCAATCTGCCTTGGTTCTCTCTGGTTAGGAGAGGTTTTTGCGAGTGCGCTCTAGGTCGCTATCTCGGCAAACTTGCGGACGGTGCGTAGAAGCTGCACCGTCCTGAAGGGGAGGGCTACTGATTCACCTCTTGTGGTGAGCTGACTCCCGCGTGGGAGGGTTGGGGCGAAGCTGAGTTCGACGCAGAGGAGGGACTCATCGTGGCCAGACTGTTGTGGAGCAGCGTGACGCGAACACCATTCACGACTGCCTGTTCACCATCCGCAGGCTTCTCGGTGTTCTTGCCGAGACCAGTCTTGTAGATGCGATAGACGGGAACCTGATGCTCAGTGACGAGGTAGCGAACAACTGAATCAGCCATCGCCTGCGAGGTCTGTACGCCAGACCGGCTGTACCCCTGCACTTCGATGATGTAGCCCTTCTCGTTTGCCAGGGTGGTAGCGAGGTTGTCGAGATCGGACTTGCCGGTCGGCCCGAGAGCCGTGCGGCCTGAGGCAAACTTTACCGAAGTGGAGGAGACCGTCTGATACTGGTCCAGATTGCCAACGGTGTTACCAAGCGCATCGGTGCGGCTGCTGGCGTTACCCGCCAAGGTATTTGCTGCGTTCGCGCGATTTGCAGCATCCTGCGCATGCTGGTCGGCAGTGTTAGCCGAGTTCAGGGCGTTCTTGATACCTGCCTGCGAACGGGAGTCTACATCTTTGATATCGTTTGCGTTCTTGGACTGGAGCTGATCGAGTTCGTTGACCTGACCCTTGATTGGAGCAGTCTGGCGATTTACCCACTTCTTGCGGGCAAACGGATTCATGTGGCCCCAGAAGCCTTCCTTCGACTGATCGGTCAAGGGCTTTCCGGTGGCGTAGGTGCCTTTATCGTCGGGATTCATAGCACCCGAGTTCGAGCTGGATGCTGCGGGGTCTGTTGCCGGCGTCGCGGGGGTGCTGGTCTGAGCAAAAGCTGAGATACCCAATACACTACCTAACAGTAAAGCTGGGAGGCCGAAAGTGGTTCCGGATTTCATCATTTGGTTACTCTCCTGTCTTGACGATGCGCCTGTGTTCCAGACGTCAACATGCACTTGCTTAGAGCAGGTAGTGTGCCAAACTATTGAAACGCATTAGGTAATTGATAAGATTGGGCTTATCGAAATTGGCCGATGATGCCAAGGCGGGAGATTCCCTCCTACTCCCGCAAAATCTTCCGATGGCCAAGTAAGTATTACGTGGTCCGGCCACCCGCCAGCCTTACTTCGTGTCTACGCTAATGATGTGAATCTCGGGCATTTGGGTATTCCAGTTGGTTGGAATCGTCTCGAAGATAAGGCGAAAGTCTCGCTCATCTCCTGGTTTTAGCGAAGCAGCGCTGACCGGCTGAGTATCGATGTAAGGTTCACGGGTCCGGATCAGCGAAAGCGGCAACGTCTCTATCTGAGGCGGCATGGCTTCGTCGTTACGAAAGAGGACCTGAACGGTGATACCGGTGACGATCTGTCCGCCGGTATTTTGAAGATGGCCATCGATAAAGGTCGACTTCCCGCCCGAGAGGCTGGTCGACTCGCTCATGGCGAGCTGCGAAAGGTGAAGATCGGCAGCATATGCGGCCAGAGGCTGGATCGTATTAGGCGAGGCCTGCCCCTTGTGCCGCGTCGCAAAGATCAGGCCGAGAACTACAACCAGAACCACTAATCCGGCGACGCCCCACGCTGCGACCGGCACGCCACCTCCCTCCGGGGGTTTGCTCGCGAACATCGCGGGCTGACTGCTGCCATCGCCAGCCTCCGGGATAGGGGTGACCTGAGAGGAACCATTGAGATCAACAGGAGATTCGAGGGGATGCCGCGCTTCGCTCATAAGCGGAGATTTTATACCGCGGGCTACGCCTCGCACTGAACTGCTGCTTTGTCACCTTGATCTCGAAGCGACCAAAAAGGAACCTCGCCGGGATCGACTTCAAACCTTCGACAGATTTTCATCAAAACTGCAGAACTTCCTGGTGCATTATCGCGTTAAGAAACATCTATAGGGTATCGGTCGAACGTGTTTGTAGTACCGACCGTATCGCTCGATGGCTTGTAGGTGGACGGCACTCAAAAACAGAGCGAGGAAAGACTCATCATGGCTGAGCAAATCGATCTTTCGCCGCAACTCCACTACTCGTCACTCGACGCGCAGAATGAACTTCCGCATGCGGAGGGCGCTGCGATTCCCCTCGCCGCTGACAGGCTCTACCAGTTTGCTGCGCTGACCGCTGGACTGTTTCTGCTCTTTACCCTGCTCTAGAATCCGCGGGCTAACGGCTCGTTTGGGTGCTTCTGCTCGCCAGCGTTTGTATGAATTATCTGGCTCTGAATCTAGGCGAAGCTGGCGCGTTTTACCTTCTGGCGAAAGTCTTCACCTTGCATCTCCACCACCACGCACATCTCCTGCAACCGCGAACGCATGCGTTCGCCGATCCTGTCGCCGAGGGTTTCTTCGCGCATCACGTTGCGTCCGTTGCCTTCTGTTCCCAACGGGCCGGCGTTGGCATAGTTGGTGGTGATAATGGTGGTTCGGCGATCGTTGTAGCGGGTGTTGAGGATATGCGCGACGGTATCCCAGACCCAGTCCGTGGGCTTCGATGCGCCAAGCTCGTCCAGCACCAGCACCTCGGCGTCGAAGACCGGTGCCAGGATCTCGAGTTCGGTCGCTGCGACCTTGCTGTTGTAGCTGTTTTGAACCTGTTTCAGAAGGTCGCGGTAGTCGAAGAACAGGCCCGTGGCCCCGCGCTCGGCCACAAGGGCCTGCAGGATACCCACTGCGAGATGCGTCTTGCCCACGCCGATCGAGCCATTGATCAGCAGACCCCGCCCACCGGTCTCCAGCGGGTAGCCGTCGATGAACTTCCTGGCCGTAAGTCGCGCCAAGACCTGGCTCTTATGGGAGTAGGGGAGGTCAGTGTCGTAGTTTTCAATGGTGCAGTGCTCGTAGCGTTTGGGGATGTGGGCGCGGCCGAGCAATCGCTCTGCCCGCTTCTGAACCCGGCAGACGCAGTCTTTGGCGAACTGCCGACCGTTCTCCTGCAGGATTCGGACGCCTGCTCCACCGCATATCGTGCAAACTTCAGTCATGGCCGTTCTTTCAGTATGGCAGCATCTGAATCCAATTGCCCCCTGTGCGAATCTGAGTTAAACTGAGGAAACTGCTTGAGCGCTCTGAAAAGGCGCAAGCGGCGGCGCGACAGGCCCTTCGATGTGACGTGAACTCTTCCGTTGCAAGCGATCCGCGAGCCGGCAGGCAAATACAAGATTCAGTCAAAAGGATAGTTACCATGCCAAAAGAAGGTATTCACCCGAAGTACGAGAACATCCACGTCAAGTGCGCCTGCGGAACCACGTTTGAGACCCGCTCCACGCATAAGGGCGACATCGTTGTCGAAATCTGCTCCGCCTGCCACCCGTTCTTCACCGGCAAGCAGAAGCTGATCGACACCGCAGGCCGCGTCGAGCGCTTCCGCCGCAAGTTCGCCAAGTCGGACGCCGGCAAGGCCGAGACGGCCGCAAAGTAAGCGGACGCCTAAACCATCTCAGGGGCCTCCGCACACGCGGGGGCCTTTGTTTTGTCTAAACTGGTCAAGAAAGACGAAGCACAAGAAGTAAGAGTTCGGTTGCCATGAAGAAGCGTTACACCCTCGAGCAGAAGCGTTGGGACGACCCGGCGGAGCACACGATGCCGGAGCACTCCCGCGTGCCTGCCAGCTTCACCATCGGCAACGTGAAGATCGCTCCTGCAACAGTGTTGGCTCCGATGGCCGGAGTGACCGATACGGTCTTCCGCCGCTTTATCAAGAACGCCAGCCAGTTCACGACTCCCGCCGACGGCGTTTCGGATTCTTCTGCAAGCGTAGACGGGGTAGACAGCATCACGTCGAATCAGCAGTCGGGCTGCGGCCTCATCATGACGGAGTTCACCTCCGCCGACGGCCTCTCCCGCATGCGCGAGACCAAGCGCAAGCGCTACCTGACCTACTACGACGATGAGCACCCGATCTCCGCGCAGCTCTTCGGGTCGAACCCTGCGACGCTTGCCGAGTCGGCACGCATCGTGCAGGACGCCGGCTTCGACCTCGTCGATCTAAACCTCGGCTGCCCGGCGAAGCGCGTCGTCGCCTGCAACGGAGGCTCCGGCCTGCTGCGCGATCTGCCGCTGATCGAGACCATCTTCAAGACTGTTCGCGCCGCCGTTACGATTCCCTTTACCGTGAAGTTCCGCATGGGCTGGAACGACAAGCACATCGTCTGCGTCGAGCTTGCAAAGATGGCGGAAGACTGCGGTCTGAACGCCGTCGCTCTGCATGCGCGCACCCGCGAGGATGGCTACACCGGGCAGGCGCGATGGGAGTACATCGCGGCGGTCAAAGACGCGGTGAAGATTCCCGTGATTGGCAACGGCGACATTCGGACCCCAGAGGACGCCGCCGCCATGGTCGACAGGACCGGCTGCGACGCCGTGATGATCGGCCGCACTGCGCCCTCGAACCCGTGGATCTTCCGCCAGATCGCGCAGTACACCGCGACCAAAGAGGCCACCGGCATCGGCACCTACGACCACCCCACCGACCAGGATCGTTACCGCATGATCCGTACTTACTTCCAGATGCTGGTCGATGAGATCGCCATTGAAGAGCGCGCTGAAGCGGCGCGCGCGGAGGCCATCACCGCCTCGGGCCAGGTGGCACGCGAGCAGCGCCATCGCGACTGCGTCGGCAAGATGAAGCAGTTTGCGAGTTGGTTTACGCACGGTGTCCCCGGCGGCGGAGCGCTGCGCAAGCAGATCTTCGAGTCGAAGAACGGCGATGCAGTTCTGGGCGCAATTGAGAACTTCTTCGCCAACCGCGTAGACGATCTCCCGGCCCACCCCGAGATGGTCGCGCAGGACGAGCAGCTTCTTACCGCAGCCGCCGCCTACTGCGACTAGTCACGAAGACTGTTCCCTGCTTCGCTTCCGCCAGACGGCCTTCACCTTGGCGCGCCATCGCTCGTCCAAAGCGATGAGACTCCACTCAACTCGCGGTGAGAGATAGCGCAGGACGACCTCTGTCGCGGGATGAACCCGCAGCGCAGGAGCCACAAGATACAGACGCGGAGATTCTGTCGATAACCGCAGGCCGCCGAAGTATCCATGCCGCTGAAACTCCCCCAGGCCGGTCATGTGATCCGGATTCTGCAGATGATGCCAGCGCACGCGCACCCAGTAATCAAGCCCCTGCAGCGCGAGGTGCAGATCCTCGTCCGCCTTCAGCTCAATGACTGCCAGCCGCCCGTCGTTCGTGACGCCGAGCAGGTCGAGCATGCCGCGATCCGCAGCGGCGAACGCAGGCACCTGCGTGTAAACATGCTTCGGATCGAGATGCGCATCGAGCGGCACGACATCTCTTCGCAGGACGCTTTCGAGCCACCGCTCCGGCTGCATGCGATAGAGCGGATCGCGCTTGTCGCCACCGGCAACGCGCCGCGCAAACAGCCGTGCCACCAGCTCTCGCAGCTCGGCCTCATTCTCTTCTGTCAGCGGAGTCTCGTTGGCGCCAGCACCAAAGGTGATCTCCTGCGCGCTGTTGAAGGAGTTCTCTGAATAGCCCATGGGTACCCGCGCAAACTCGAGGCCGTGAAGAAGAAACACCAGCTCGGTGCCGCTGCGAAGCCGCTGCTCCACCACCTCGCGCATCGCCTCCGGCACCAGGGCCATCACGCGCAACCTCGACTCCGCAAAGCGCTCCTGCGCGGCCTGCTCATTCGGCGCATGCATCAGGCGAGTGGTCAGGTTGCCGTGATCTGCGGCGTCGCGCTGTGTCAACTCTTCGCTCTTTTGATCCAGCTCCCACAGCTCCCACTGCGCGACGTTCGCGTTCAACCAGGCCATGCGCGACAGCGTCAGCATCGCCATCCCACGCGGGACGATCAGCTTGAGCCCCTGGTACAGCCTGCGCCCATCACCCGACTCGCGGCAGTGCTGCAGCCACAGAATTCCCAGCGTCAGAATCCCATCGACGGTAGCCTGGGTCTCTTCTTCGTTGACCGCAATCACGGCCCACGCTTTCTGCCCGTGCACCAGCGATCCGCGCGCATACGCCGGGCCAAAGCTCTTCTCGAGATCCATCGCCGTGCGAAACGCATCGGTCTTGAAATCGGGAAAGCTGCGCAGCAGAACGCGGTCGAGCACGCGCAGATACTTCACTCGCGTCGCCTCGCGTGTCGACGGGGTGCGGCGATCGCGATCGGTTACAAGTTCAAGCGTGTGGGGCTTCGTCTGTCCGAAGCGATGCGTGCTCAGCCGGAGCACACCGTTGCGCAGCGTCGTGCCGCTTACCCGCCGGACGAGATTGCGGTCCTCACCCCACAGATGAAGCGTGCAGCGGCCATGCTCGGTCGCGAGCTTGTACTTTGCCTCGCGCATATCGAAGAGGACCTTGCCCTCTTCGAGCACCACGGCGCGGGGAGACTCAGCTAAGAAGGATTCGAGTGCAGCGGAGATCTGTTCGACCGTCTGCACTGGCTCCGCGGAAGAGACTCTTGGCGGCATATAGCCGAACGTTAGCACACTTGGAACGACAAGAATTCGTCGCAGCGGTGAAGCAGTTTATAGGGGTAGTTTGAAGTGAAAGCTGGAGATGCGCAGCCCATGGCGGAAGTAAAAAGCATGCGCCTCGTCCCGATGCGTCCCCGAGTCAAGCGAGAAGGTCGTGCATCCTGCCTCCTTCGCCAGCGCGATCAGCCACGTAAGCATCGACTCCCCGTGTCCCTTCGAGCGTGCATCCTCAGCGGTGACCAGGTCATCCACATAGAGCGTCTTGCCGCTCCACAGAAGATTTTGCATGCGGAAGCCAGCGACCGACACGATCGCACCATCAGACTCGAGGAAGGCGAGCTGATAGCCCTCGGACTGCTGCGTCTGGACTCGGCTCACAAACTCCTCCGCAACCAGCGCGGGACGAAGCTGATGCATCACCGGAAAGCAGCGGTCGATCTCGCTGGGCATCGTTGCAACTTTGATCGTCGGCGTAGGAGGCAGAGGCTACCAGCCTTCCTGCGCGCGCAGGTGCGTGATGTGAGCCACATGATGCCGCGAGTGCCAGGCGTAGATCAGCGTCGCCATCTCCACCGTCACCCGGCCGTCCGCAGGATGGTCATATCCGCGCTGCCACTGCTGCTCGTCGAGAGACTGCAGCAACATCACCCAGCGGGCATGAAGGCTTTCCACCAACTCGAGCGACCACTCCACCGGCGCCGCCATGTCATGCAGCTTTGCCCAGGCGGCCTCGTCGTAGGCTTTTACCTTCGGCCAGTCCTCGGTCAACGCAAGCTTCACCCGCACGGTGGCATTCATGTGGCTGTCCGCGACATGATGCACTACCTGCCGCAGCGTCCACCCGCCCTCGCGATAAGGTGTACTCAGCTCAGCCGAACTCAATCCATCGACTGCGTTGCGCAGCTGCTCGGGCAGCTCCGCAAGTGTGGCAATCGCTCCGGTGCGGTCGTCGAGAGTGATGACGGAAGGCACCTCAAAGTCGCCAATGGGATATCTGGGATCAACACTTGTGAGCGTCATGGCCACGCCTCCTTGCTCTAATAAGCAACTTAGCACACGGGATTGTATAACCTACCATGAAGATTCTGTTGGTCCTTCGAAGCCCCTCTATGCGAATTTCCCTCTCCGGCCTCTCCACGCTTCTTCTTCTGACCATCGCTGTCTCCGCGCAACAGCGTCTCATAGCGTCTCCGAATCAGTTCGCTGGCTCCTCCGGGGTAAGCGGCAGCTCTATCGGCTTCGACAGCAATGACTACCCGGGCGACGATGTGCTGCCCGTGCTGCGACGACACTTCGCTTTCGTAGGATATTGGCTCAACAACCCACCCGGCGAGAGTCATAACAGCTGGTTGGGCAAGCGCGAGACTCTGCGGCAGAACGGCTTCGGCTTCCTGACGCTGGCAAACGGGCGGCTCGAGTCGGAGATCAAGAAGGCAAAGCGCTCCGGCACCTCACCGGCAGCATTGGGAGCCAAGGATGCCGCCGCTGCCGTAGCCGCCGCGCAGCGCGAACACTTCCCGGACCGCACCATTCTCTTTCTCGATCAGGAGGAGGGTGGCCGCCTTACTTCCGACCAATCCGCCTATCTGCTCGCATGGACCGAAGGCGTCGCCCACTCGGGTTATCTTCCCGGGGTCTACGGTAGCGGCCAACCTGTGGGCGATGGACCAGGCAAGACCATCACCAC
Organism: Granulicella sp. S190; assembly: GCF_009766095.1. GTDB lineage: Bacteria > Acidobacteriota > Terriglobia > Terriglobales > Acidobacteriaceae > Edaphobacter. The sequence continues at coordinate 85,409 of NZ_LMUD01000047.1, read as the reverse complement.
CGTGCAGGACATTCGCGAACAGGTCGCCGCGCAGCATCTGCATGCGATCGCCATGTGGGTCTATCAGGACGCATGTCCGCCCGCCAATGGATGCAGCCTGCAGCCTCCGCCGCTGGGCAATAGCGGAACTCCCGACATCACAGTGTGGCAGTACGCGCAGTCGCCACGGCGCAAGGAGATTACCGCAGCCTGCGGCAAAACCTACGCTGCAGACAATAACTGCTATGCTCCCGACCTGCCGAAGCTACCCCTGGATCTCAACGTAGCCGGTTCCCCGGATCCGTCGCACGGGCGCTGAAGTGGAGTTGTTTTGTGGGCAAAAAAGTGGTCGAAGGGCATATTCCACCTGCCCCTCCGCAAGAGTGTTATTTGCCGCGGCTCCCTTCGAAGCCTAGAATCAATCTAGATGACCATACCCGCACCCGACCACAAACGCTACTTCATCGAAAAACTTGGTCTGTCCGAACGCTTGATGGAACGCTGTCTGGGGGAAGCCCTTTCTGCGGGAGGCGACTATGCAGACCTTTATTTTGAGTCAGTTACCTCCACTTCGCTAGGCATCGACGAGTCCCTGGTCAAGTCTGCAAGCCAGGGAATCAGCGTCGGCTGTGGCATCCGCGTGGTCTCCGGCGAGCGCACCGGCTACGCCTATACCGACGATCTTTCGAGCGATCGCCTGCTCCGCGCAGCCCGAACCGCAGCCTTGATCGCCAGCGGCCCGGCCAAAGAGCTGATGAGCGGCTTCCGCCACACCGAGACGCCTTCGCTCTATCCCGTAGCCGGAGCCACCAGCGACGCTGAGATCGCCGCCAAGCTCGCCCTCATTCAACGCGCCGACAAAGCAGCGCGCGCCTACGACTCTCGCATCACTCAGGTCCGCGCAGGCTTCAACGATGAGCTGCGCCGCATTCTTGTCGCAGCCTCCGACGGCACCTTCGCTTCGGACACTCAACCTCTCGCCCGCCTGAACGTCTTCGTCATCGCGCAGGACGGCAGCGCGAACGGAGGCTCCGGAGGCACGGCTCGCGGTACCAGCGGCGGCGGTGGCCGCGTCACGATGGACTTCTTCGAAGGCGACAAATCGCCTGAGCACTACGCTCGCGAGGCCGCCCGTACCGCGATCCTGCAACTCGGAGCCATCGAAGCGCCCGCAGGCGAGATGCCCGTCGTACTCGGCCCAGGCTGGCCGGGCGTTCTGCTGCACGAAGCTGTTGGCCACGGACTCGAAGCCGACTTCAATCGCAAGAAGACCTCAGCCTTCGCCGGACTCATCGGCCAGCAGGTCGCGAGTCCCAAGGTCACCGTCGTAGATAACGGGCTGATGCCCGGTCGCCGCGGCTCCATCAACATGGATGACGAGGGCAATGCGACCCAGGAAACCGTGTTGATCGAAAACGGTGTCCTCAAAGGCTTCCTCTCCGACAAGCTCAACTCCCGCCTGATGGGCATGCCCAACACGGGCAGCGGACGCCGCGAGAGCTACCACCACATCCCCATGCCGCGCATGACCAACACCTACATGCTCAACGGCGAGGACATGCCCGAAGACATCATCAAGAGTGTTAAGCGCGGCCTCTACGCTGTCAACTTCGGCGGCGGACAGGTCGACATCACCAATGGCAAGTTCGTCTTCTCGGCCAGCGAAGCTTACCTCATTGAAGACGGCAAGGTGACGCGGCCGGTGAAGGGTGCAACGCTGATCGGCAATGGTCCTGAAGCATTGAAGTATGTGTCGATGGTTGGTAACGACCTGGCGCTCGACGAAGGCATCGGCACCTGCGGCAAGGCTGGGCAGAGCGTGCCCGTCGGCGTAGGCATGCCCACAGTAAAGCTCGACCGCATGACGGTCGGGGGAACGGGACAATAATGGCGGCCGAACGCGAAAAGATCTACGAGTGCGAAGTAAAACGCCGTCGCGTGAGAGCCGGCGGAGGCTACGAGCCGTTCTGGAAGGTCAAGCCCGTCGCCGACGCACTCGTCGATAGCGATACCGAGTTTCGCTGCAAAGACTGCTTCGGCGAAGTCAAGCTGCTGGGCCGCAACGGCAAAGCCGGCACCGTGCCTTACGTGGAACACAAGTCCCCGGCCGACTCCGAGTACTGCGCCAACGGAATCCTCTTCAAGAAGGCAACCGACGGACGCGAGCCCAAGCCCTCAGCACACCCCGTAGAGTAACGATCTGCCTCTCTGCAACACTCTTATTTCTCTGTGCGCACGACACCTGAAAGTACGATCCAACCGTACGACTCAACCGCACCCCCGTATCTCCGAGGTCTCCTATGGCAGCCGAACGTGAAAAGTTTTACGAATGTGAAGTGAAGCGTCGCCGCGTAAGAGCAGCCGGCGGTTACGAATCGTTCTGGAAGGTGAAGCCCATTGCGGTTGCGCTCGAAGACAACGACACCGAGTTCCGTTGCATGAGCTGCGGCGGCGCGGTGAAGCTCTTCAAACGCCGCTCCGAAGACGGCCCCGCCACGCACATCGAGCACAAGCTCAAGAGCGACTCCGAGTACTGCGCCGCCGGCATCTACTTTCTCAAAGCCACGGATGGCCGTCAGGCGCGTCCCTCCGCAACCCCTGTTCGTTAGACTCAAAATCACCGAGGTTTGAAACTTGTCCCAGCCAGCATCGACCGTCTCGTCTGACCTGCAACAACTCGCCTCCGAGGTTCTCTCGAAGGCACTGAAGGCGGGAGCCACCGATGCCGAAGCCGTCGTCTACGAGGGAGACGAGTTCTCCACTCTCGTGCGTCTGGGACAAGTCGAAACCCTGAAAGAATCAGGCTCGCGTGCTGTTGGCCTGCGGGTCTTCCTCAACTCCGGCAAAGCTCAACGTACCGCGAGCACTTCGTCCTCCGATTTTTCAAACGAGAGCATCGCGCGCCTCGTCGAGGGAGCCATCACGCTGGCGAAGATCACCAGCGAAGACCCCTTCGCCGGTCTTCCCGAAGCGCACGAGTTCGGCAAGATCGAAGAGGATCAACACCTCTACTTCGACGACGTCAACGCGATGCCGCCAGCCGAGCGCATCGAGATCGCACGCCGCGCCGAAGCAGCAGCCATGGCCTACGACACCCGCATCCAGAACTCCGGCGGCGGCGACTTCGACACCTCCACCTCGCACAAGATCCTGATGAACTCCCGCGGCTTCACCGGCGAGTACCGCCGCAGCTACTGCGGCTTCTCCGCTGCGCCCATCGCCCACGATGAAAAGGGCAATATGCAGCGCAACTACTGGTTCTCGAACTCGCGCACTGTGACGAAGCTCGAGAATCCTGAGGAGATCGGCCACGAGGCTGCGCGCCGCACCCTCAAGCGACTCGGCGCACGCCAGGTCAAGACGCAAAAGGTTCCCGTCGTCTTCTCGCCCGAGATCGCACGCGGGATCATCGGCAACATCTTCGACGCAGCCAACGGCGACGCCATCTACCGCAACGCCTCTTTCTTCAGCGGCATGCTGGGCGAACAGGTCGCCGGCGAAAACATCACCGTCATCGACGACGGCACCCTCGTTCACGACGGCATCGGCGGCTTCGGCACACGCCCCTTCGACGGCGAAGGCCTGCCCACTCGCCGCACCGTGCTGGTCGAACGCGGCATCCTTAAAAATTACGTCTCGAACACCTACACCGCACGCAAGCTCAACATGAAGTCCACCGGCAATGCCTCACGCGGACTCGCCGGCAACCCCGGCATCGGCGCGGGCAACTTCTTCCTCGAAGCCGGCACGCTCACTCCCGATCAAATCATCGGCGACGTGAAGAGCGGCCTCTACGTCACCGAGACCATGGGCTTCGGCGTCAACCTCGTCACCGGCGATTACTCGCAAGGCGCAAGTGGCCTCTGGATCGAGAACGGCGAGCTAGCCTACCCTGTCGAAGAGATCACCATCGCCGGCAATTTGAAAGACATGTATAAGAACATCGTCGCTATCGGCAACGACCTCATCTTCCGAGGGGCCAGCGCCGCTCCCACCATGCGCATCGAAGGCATGACCATCGCCGGAGCCTGACTTTTGTTCCTAGGAAGGGTCGCGGGACTCGCGTCTTACCTCACGTGCGCTCTGCCAGATAGACCATACAGATGCACCTTTGATACAGAACCAAATGAGCAAAGCTTCTGCGACATCGAGGAGAAATTTCGCTCGGTTCCAATACCGATGGAGTTGGTGACCTGCTAGAAAAGGCACAATGCACAGGATGCATAAGAGCAACGCGATGCCAGCCCACGAGACTTGTCTAATTGACGTTCTTAGCTGTTCGGAAACGTGCTCTTCAAATTCAGCAGCTTCCGTGGCATCCCATTGTTCTTGCGGCTCGACGTTGAACATTTGCGCTCTCAAGCTTTTCTAACACCGATCCTAACCCCATATTCGCGTTCAAGATTACAATTTTGCGACGTCCACCATCCGCATTCGAAGGCATGACCATCGCCGGGGCGTAAGTAGTAGCGCATCATCAGATAAGCGCGACTACAATTCCTTCTGTGGCAACCAGCTTCCATTTCGAACACGTACTAGACTTCACCCCAGGTCAGGCAGACGAGATTCTCCGTGCCATTCCTGCGCTCCCCGGGGTCTTTGCCCTCTGTGGCGCGCGTGCCGAAGACTCCCCCTACCTCACCCAGACCACCGATCTTCGGCGTCGCATGCGGCGTCTGCTCGATCCGCCCGAGTCGCAGTCCAAGCGCCTCAACCTCCGAGAAAAAGTTGCACGCATCGAGTACTGCGTCACCGGCTCCGCCTTCGAGTCCTCGCTCGTCCTCTACCAGGCGACGGCCGCGCACTTCGGATACACCGAGGCCCGCCGCCGCCTCAAGCTTCACACGCCATACTTCCTTCGCATGACGATGGAGAACCCGCACCCACGGGTCTACTCCACCAATAAACTATCGAAGCGCGGCCTCGCCCAGATGTACGGCCCCTTCCCCTCGCGCCTCTCCGCCGAACGCTACTGCGACGCGGTTCTCGACCTCTTCAAACTTCGGCGCTGCTATGAAGACCTCGCTCCGCATCCTGAGCATCCCGGATGTCTCTACGGCGAGATGAAGAAGTGCATCGAGCCGTGCAAGCAGGCCTGCACGCCAGAGGAGTATGCAGTCGAAGCAGAGTCAGTGAAAAAATTCTTCGACACTCGCGGCGAAAGCATGATCATCTCCATCGGCCTCGAGCGCGAGGTGGCCTCCTCCGCGATGCAGTTTGAAAAGGCCGCCTCGCTGCACGCCCAGTGGCAAAAGGTGAAGGCCGCGCAGACGCTCGCGGACTGGATCGTGCGCCCTATCCCCAGGCTGCGCGCCATCATCGTGCAGGCCGCAGGAGACGACGTGGAGCATCCCGATCACGCCGCGTTATTTCTCCTCAACGGCGGCTGCATCGTAGGCCCGGAGCACCTCTCCACCCTCGGTGTCCGGGCCGTGCGCGAGCAGACCAGCGTCGGCAGCTCTCTCTTCGCGCAGCCGCTGATGTTGCAGGCCGTCCCGCTCGAAGGCGAACCCACCGCTTCGAACTCACCCGAGACCCGCGCCGCTTACGTCCTCTCGCTGCTCGAAAAAAGAGCCGAGCCGGAGAACGATCTCGCGCTCCTCAGCGACCACCTCTCGCTCCTCCGCCGCTGGTACTATCGCCCCGAAAAGCAGCGCAACGGCGAGATCTTCTTCCCCAACGAAGACACGGGCGAAAAAGGTGCATGGCCTATTCGGAAGATCCTGCGCGGCGCTGCCCGCTTGGTCGTCGGCGACCCCAAACCCATGGCCGAAACCCAACGCGACGCCGCCAAAGAAGCTGCAAAAGGAATCAAAACCAAGATCCTCCACGAAGGCCGCCCCGACGTGGAACGAGTCGTGCCCGTGCCGCCGAAGAATCGGTAAAGGATTAGCCAATTGACTACTCGTCGTTGCAGATAACACCGACTTCAAGGAAGGATCCGGTAACTACAACTCCGTGGGTTCGAAGCGGAAGAAGATGGATGAGTTGACGTTAGCGTCTGGGCGCTTAGATTCCTTTCTCCATTATGGGACAATCAGCACTGGCAGTTCCTAGAGGTCGCGTGCTCAACCGGTTTTCGATCTTCTCTATCGTCTCGGGTCTTTTCCTCGGCCTCTACATGAGGCACAAGGCAGGAGACAAAGTTTTCCCGACTGTTTGGTTTGGGCGACTTCCCAATCGCTTCTACGCGTGGTGGAAACGTGGCGTCTCGCATCTCAAGAGCGACTGGACGATAAATGACTATCCGGTTCGAGCGAGGAAACAGAATCTTACCGAGTACGATGTTGGCCGCCTCGAGAATCAACCGGGATACTACGCATACATAGTGAACTGGAGCCTTACAGGGTTCGGAACCAGTCCTTCAGATGCACGAGCTGCTCTCGCAACAAAATTTGAGGAGGTGAAGCGCAGCCGACTGCAGGATGGTCTCGATTTGCCACGCCCCGGTCAACAGGTCCCGATTGTCTTTGCTTCAAACGAGCTGATGGATAACTACCCTGAACTGGCAGATGACTTCATCTCGCGGGTTCTCGGACTAGATTGGGCTTTCGTCTCAGATGAGTCAACCCTTTGGGATTTTCACACGGAGCAGTCGAATAACGCCTTGTTCAAGAAAATCGAAGAAATCTACGGTGTTGATGTATCGGATGTAGAGTCGGGCAATATCTCGCGCATCATAGCGCGGATTGCTACCACGTCAGACCGAACTCAATAGAGCTAGAACAAGCTTTCTCTTCTCGACGCGTAGATCGCGTGACGCGACTCATAGGAAATTTGTTTGTCCCGCAAATGGTGTTATCGGAAAGCGATATCCATCATGGACGTCTCCCCAAGTAATGCTTCCGAAAATAGATGACATCCGAAAAACCTAGACATCAGCTAACCAGCCCTGACCTCCCACGCTGGTAAACTCCTCACAGGAGCGAACCCCGTGATCGAACTGGCAGCATCCATCCTTGCCGCAGACTTCGCCCACCTCGCCGACGAGGTTGCCCTGGCCGAGCGTGGCGGCGCGACCATCCTCCACGTCGACATCATGGACGGTCACTTCGTCCCCAACATCACCTTCGGGCCGCCCGTCGTCAAGGCTCTGCGCCCGGTCACCAGGCTCCCGCTCGACTGCCACATGATGGTCGAGAACCCCGACGACTTCATCCCCGACTTCGCCGAGGCGGGCGCCGACATGATGAGCGTCCACCAGGAGGTCTGCCGTCACCTCCACCGCACCATTCAGCAGATCGTCCATCACGGCATGATGCCCGGCGTCGTTCTCAACCCTGCCACGCCGGTCGACACTCTGGTCGAAGTCCTTCCCATGCTGCACTATGTCCTGGTCATGAGCGTCAACCCGGGCTTCGGCGGCCAGAAGTTCCTGCCCCTCGCGCTCGACAAGATCGCCCACCTGGCCGAGCTGCGCGAGGAGATGGGACTCAACTTTCGCATCGAAGTCGATGGCGGCGTTGCTCACGATACGGTCGCTCAGGTGGTCGAAGCAGGAGCGGATATGCTCGTCGCGGGGTCAGCCATCTTCAGCCCGGGCAAGACCGAGCTGAACGCGCAGGAGTTTCTCAAGCTGGCCCGCGCAGCCGGTACGGCACAAGTGGCATAGGCACGGCACAAGTAGCGCAGGAGCGATTAGAATAGAACACAGCCTGAGCGCCCTGGTGCGCGAGGCGGATGGGGTCTTACAGCGGATGAACAAACGTTCTTTTTTCCCAACTCTCAGGGCCAGCGTATTGGCCGGGATGGTTCTCGCCGGCCTGATGGGCGGCTCTCTCAGCAGCATGGCGCAGGTAGCCGGCTCCTCCCAGACCACCACCGACGCCAACGGTCAGCAGCACGAGAGCGTCACTCTCTCCGCAACCCCGGATAAGAAGAAGGACAAAGTCGTCCAGTCCAAAGACACCAAGCAGGAGATGCGCAAAGAGAAGGCGATGAAGCCGGCCGATATGCCCGACGCCAAGCTTCCGGACAAGGTGCTCTACGATAAGGCGCTCGACGCCACCAAGCGCGGCCACTTCGACGTCGCCCGTCTCGACCTTCAGACCCTGCTCAATACCTATCCCGACTCGCAGTATCAGATGAAGGCCAAGCTCGCCATCGGCGATAGCTGGTACCGTGAGGGCGGCACCGCGGCCCTTACCCAGGCCGAGAGCGAGTACAAGGACTTCATCACCTTCTTCCCCAACGCCCCCGAAGCCGCCGAAGCCCAGATGCGCGTCGGCGATATCTACTTCCGCCAGATGGACAAGCCCGACCGCGACTACGCGAAGGCCGTCCACGCCGAAGAAGAGTACCGCTTGATGCTGCAGCAGTTCCCCGAGTCCACGCTGGTGCCGCAGGCCAAGCAGAGGCTGCGCGAGGTGCAGGAGGTCATGGCCACCCGCGAGGCCAACATCGCCGCCTTCTACGGCACGCACAATAACTATCCCGCGACCATCGCACGCTACCAGACCGTCGTCGACACCTATCCGCAGTACAGCCACATGGACGATGTTCTGGTTGGCCTGGGCGATGCGTATGAGGCTGAGGCGCGCTTCGTCCGCACGATGAAGCTGCCCGAAGCCGGCAAGGCGAAGCTCGAAAAGATCTATGACGACCAGGCCATTGCCGCCTACAGCAAGGTTGTCCTTGACCACTCCGCCTCGCCCCACGTTGAAGATGCCCGTGACCGGCTGGATGCGTTGAACGTGAAGATTCCGCAGCCGACGCCGGAGCAGATCGCCGCCAGCGTCGCGCTCGAAAACAGCCGGAGACAATATCGTCTGCAGGATCGCGCCCGGCTTCTCATCCTCCACCAGCCTGACGTCGTCATGGCTGCTCGCGACGGCGAGCCTACCCTGGCCGATCCCACCCCGACCATCGCGCCGCACGTCGTAAACCAGATCAAGGCCGACTTCACCGACGCGCTGAGCCCTAACGCTCCAGCCGCCGGAGCCCCGCTCTCCGCGAAGCCTGCGGCGACCACAGATGCCGCGAGCACAGGAGACGCGCCTGCCGCTGCTCCGGCAGCTCCGACTGCGCCTCTCGCACTCTCGGATGTCCCCGCGGCTGATGCCTCTGGTGCCGGGACGTCCGGCACATCGTCCACCACGAGCATCTCCGGTGCCGCACCCACGCCTCCCGCCCGCTCCGGCAGCACCATCGGAGGAGTGGAGATTCTCAACTCCGGAGCCTCCGGCACCACGGTTCCCGATAGCGGCGGCCTGAAGGCAGTTGGCCCGACGAACTCGACGCCGCTTCCGGCAGCGGAGAAGGCAGCAGACGCTCCCGACGCCATCAACGACATCAAGCCCGGAACCCAGCCCGCAGCCCAGGCAAGCGCCGCCAATGGAAAGAACAAGAAGCCGGGGTTCGACAAGAGCGACGAGTCCGACAGCAAGCACAAGAAGAAGAAGGGTCTGAACAAGCTGAACCCGTTCTAACCCTCCTCAGTCCTTCGGAGAAATAAAAAAGAGGATGCAGCCCTGAGCCGCATCCTCTTTTTAGTGCCTGAAAATCAGTCGCTTCAGGAGGTCTGTCTCACCACAGTTCGACGGCGTACTTGCGGCACAATCAGAGCCAGTAACAATATCAGCGCCACCACGCCCAGAATCGAAGACAGGACAGGGCTCAGCGAGAGCCTTGGATGCGCCCTGGCCTCGCCATGCGCCAGCGGCACATGCGACAGGTGACCGCCCAGCACATACGCGCTTCCGCCGAGCGAGTCATCGGACTCATACACCGCATTGCCGCCCAGCACCGTCGTATCGCCGCCGATACGCGCCTGCGAATCGATGACTGCATTACCCCCGATCACCGTCGCGCCCTTCTCGATTCGCCCGGTGACATTCACGCTGCCGAACAGTACAAACACACGCCCCGTCAGGTCGCCTTCCACCTGCACCGAGCAGAAGACGCAGGTTGCGTTGTGCACCTGCTGACCGGAGGCGACGTAGATATCTTCGCCAAAATACGCCCGGTTCCCCGGCGACTGGCCAAGCGCCGTCGAGGCCAGAAGGAGCAAAAACACGAGGCTGCGTAACGCAAAGTTCGGCAAAATTCCCCCAAAAAGTCACAGTGTGCAGAAGGTGATACGCAGACATCGCAAGCCAGGTTCCCGGAACTCTTTCGTCCCAGCTCCTGCCTCAAGGGGATAAAGCTAAACCCCGCGCCCTCTCGGCCGGCCTGCTCCTCCCGGTCCTACCCCTCCCGGATACATCGGAAACTGGTACCGGTTGCGCCGCACAATATAGACAATCAGCCAGATGACGCCCGCAACAATCAGCAACGGCGCAAACGGAATCAGCAGCCAGAGACGTCCTGGCAGAATCGTCTGCTCCCCACGAATCGCGGCTCCCGAAGCCAGCTTTACCTCGCCTGCAGCAATAGCTACATCGCCTCCGACCGAGGCATCCTGACCCAGCACAAGATCGCCGCCCAGCGAAGCCACATCGCCGGAGATGTTTCGTCCGGAATCCACCATCACAGTTCCAAAGAAGGTGGCGATATCTCCCCGGACCTCTCCGTGAACGCGCACTGTGCAGAACGCGCACGCGATATCCCCGACCGTCTCTCCGTCGGCGATTGTGATGTCAGTCCCAACCCCCACGCGATCCTGCGCGGAGCTGGCGAAGGCCGGGACGGCCGCAGGAAGGAACAAAAGAGTAGCGAGGAGCAGTCGACGCATGCAGGGAGACCTCGTGGGCTAGTGTACGGCGGCGCATAGCTTCAGTGAAGCGCTTTTCCTGCAGCCTCCCGCCACCCCACCGCTTCAGCGGGGAACGCCGGTGGATGCTACCCTTAAAGCACCGATGAGCCAGGAACTTCCAAAAGCATACGATCCGTCAGTTATTGAGCAACGCTGGGCCGAGTACTGGGTCAAGGAACGTCTGTTTGACGTTCCTACACCCGAAACTACGCACGCCGCACAAAAGAAGTTCACCATCCTTTTGCCGCCGCCCAACGTCACTGGCCGCCTGCACATGGGCCACATGCTCAACCAGGCGGAGATGGACATCCTCACCCGCTGGCACCGCATGCGCGGCGAAACCTCACTCTGGGTTCCCGGCACCGACCACGCCGGCATTGCCACCCAGATGATGGTCGAGCGCCAGCTCAAAGAAGAGGGCAAGACCCGCCAGGATCTCGGCCGTAACGCCTTCGTCGAAAAGGTCTGGGCCTGGCGCGAGCTCTACGGCGGAGCCATCCTCGACCAGATGAAGCGCCTCGGCGCGAGCGTTGACTGGTCCCGCGAGTACTTCACCATGGACGATAAGCTCTCCCCCGCCGTCAAAGAGGCCTTCATCCGCCTCTACGAGCAGGGTCTCATCTATCGCGGAGCCTACATCGTCAACTGGGATCCCGTCGCCCAGACCGCCGTCTCCGACCTTGAGGTCGAGCACGAAGAGCGCCTCGGCAAGCTCTACCACATTCGCTATCCATTAGCCGACGGCACAGGCAGCATCGTCATCGCCACCACCCGCCCAGAGACCATGCTCGGCGACGTAGCCGTAGCCGTAAACCCCACCGACGAGCGCTACCTCGCTCTCCAGGGCAAACTCGTACGGCTGCCCCTCAGCGGAATCAACGGCACGCCTGACCGCGAGATTCCCATCCTCGCCGACGACTGGGCAAAACCGGAGTTCGGCACCGGTGCAGTAAAAGTCACCCCCGCGCACGACTCCAACGACTTCGCCATCGGCCAGCGCCACAACCTGCCCAACCTCACCATCCTCGACGAGACCGCGCACGTTCTCCTTCCCGGTTCTCCGTATCACGGCCTCGACCGCTACGCCGCGCGCGAAAAGATCGTCGCCGACCTCGAAGCCCAGGGCCTGCTCGTCGAAATCAAGGAACACACCAACGCCATCGGTCTCTCGCAGCGCACCGGCGTCGTCATCGAGCCGCGCCTCTCGCAGCAGTGGTTCATCAAAATCCAGCCACTCGCCGATAAGGCCATCGAAGCCGTCGATAAGGGCTACATCAAGTTCACTCCAGACCAGTACCGCAAGACCTACGACGAGTGGATGCGCAACATCCACGACTGGTGCATCTCGCGTCAACTGTGGTGGGGTCATCGCATCCCCGCGTGGCACTGCAAAGCCTGCGCCGCCATCACCGTCTCTCGCGAGACACCCACGCACTGCACCACCTGTAACTCCGCCGACATCACGCAGGAGACCGACGTCCTCGACACCTGGTTCTCCTCCGGGCTGCTTCCCTTCACCGTCTTCGGCTGGCCCAACGCAAACCCCGACACCGGCATGCCGGACCTTACGCCCGATCTCGCTGCCTTCTACCCGACGCAACTTCTCGTCACCGGCTTCGACATCCTCTTCTTCTGGGTTGCCCGCATGATCATGCTCGGCTGTCACTTCATGCTCGACGTCCCCATGCCCGACGGCAGCAAGCGAACCCTCGCCGATGCAGTCCCCTTCAAAGAGGTCTATATCCACGGCCTCGTCCGCGATGCCAACCGCGAGAAGATGTCCAAGACCAAGGGCAACGTCATCAACCCCATCGACATCATCGAGCGCTTCGGCACCGACGCCGTTCGCTTCACCCTCGCGAGCATGGCCTCGCCCGGCACCGACATCGCCTTCTCGGAAGCCCGCACCGAAGGCTACCGCGCCTTCGCCAATAAGATCTGGAACGCCGCCCGCTTCCTCTTCATGAACATCGAGAATGCGAAGGCCGCGGGCTACAAGATGACGATGCGCGACACCAACACCGTCACCGAACTCCCCACGAATACCCCACTCGAAACTCGCTGGATCTTCGACCGTCTCAGCGCCGTCTCCGCCGAAGTCGATCGCGCCCTTGCCGACTACCGCTTCGACGAAGCCGCGAACGCCATCTACCAGTTCTTCTGGGGCGAGTTCTGCGACTGGTACCTAGAACTCGTCAAACTCCGCCTGGAATTCTCTCGGGATCGGTCTTCTTTTAGCCAAACAGAAGAAGCAATGTTTCATGCAACAACTGGTCACACGTTGGGTGCCCTCGTCCACGTCTTCGAGAGCGCCCTCCGCCTCCTCAGCCCCTTCATGCCCTTCCTCACCGAAGAGATCTGGCACGCCCTCTACGAAGGCAAGCCGCCGGCAAAATCCATCGCGCTCACCCGCTACCCACAAGCCACCGACTTCCCCGCCGACCCTGTTGCAACCAGCGCAATGAAGACCCTGCAGGACCTGATCGTTACCGTTCGCGGACTGCGCAAAGAACTCGGCGTCCCCGAGAAAGAAGCCACCGCTATTACCATCCACGCGAGCAACCGCATCAATGCACTCGCCGACGCAAATCAGGATGTCCTCGCCCGCATGGCCCGCGTCCAGTCCGTGGAGTTCGCCAGCGAACCTCTCACCGGCACCAACGCCCGCTCCACCGCAGACTTTGACGTCGCCGTCCTCTACGAGCGCCAGATCGACGTACCCGCAGAACGCGAGCGCCTCACCAAAGATCTTGCAAAGTACCAAAAAGGTCTCACCTCGGCGGACAAGCAACTCAACAACGAAGCCTTTACCGCCAAGGCTCCCGCCCACATCATCGAAGGCCTGCGCAAACAATCTGCCGAAACTAAAATCCTCTACGACAAGACCAAAGCCGCTCTCGACGCCCTGCCACCCGCATAGAGCGACGGTCGTATCTGCTGCGTCTCTAGAAGCGCAGCAGATACGACGCCTTTACAAAGAACTGGCGTCCATCGTTGAGGTACTTCGGCGACCGGGGAGCGACCGTATTGTCAGGATCGCAGCTTCCGCCGATCAGCCGGTTGCACAGCGACCGGTCGAGATTCTGAAGATCGTTGTTATACCCGATATAAATCGCTGTGCCGGGATGTGGCAGCCACGTCAGCAACGCCTCTGAACTCACCTGCTTGGTCCGCAGAAGCGACGTCTGCAGCGGATTCACCAGCAGCGAGTCATACTCGACGATCACACGCGCAGAGAGGGCGCGGGTGAACTGATAGTTGATCTTGGTGCGAAGCGTCTGATTCTCGAAGACGCTCGTGCCATGCGCCGCAGAGTGGTTTCTATCCAGCAGGTAGGTGTTGTCGATCGTCACATTGCGAAGCGGATTGAAGCTGACAAGAGCCTGCAAAAACTCCTCGTGCAGAAGAAAAGGAATAGCTCCGGCAGGTGGGTTGTAGTTGGGGTTTCCGCCGTGTGTAAAGACAATGTTGAAGTTCAATTGGGAGTACGGCGCCCCCCTGAAGACAATTCCCCCATAGTTCTCGGTGAGGTTTAGATTCTTCGTGAGCAGAGGATACTCAACAGGCGTAAGCGTATCGGAGTTCTCTCCAACTAGCGGCGCGACGATGATCTTGCGGGCAAACGCGAAGAACGGATCGCCGTTCGTATAGTGATACACGCGATTGCCCTGATGATCGAAGGCGAGGCTGTTGTTCGTCTCCACGCCGATGCTCTGAAAGATGCTGTGCATCGGATACCACTGGTAGCTGGTATGGTTCTGATCGGTGTGGATGTTCGCCGTCTGGATGAACCCCACCTGGCTCACAAAACCGTTGCTGAAGTCCTGATAAGTATTGTCGAAGTTGAACGAATGCCCGTTGCGTGTAAATTCAAGATAGCTGGCCGGACCCGCAGAGTACGTCGCAGCCGAGCCCTCATCACTCACGGTCTTCGTAGAGCTCTCAACCGCCTGACCCTGCGCTGTCCAGTTGCTGTTGAACCGTGCCGTGAAGTCGATTCCTCCAATACGATTCCAGCCCCCGCCAAACTCCTCATCGGTGTAAATAACGCCGAGACTGGAGCCCTTGCCAAAGTCCTCCGTGATGCGGCCAATCGCAAACAGCGCATGCTTGCCACGCAGAGGATCATCGGACGCATAAACCTCGCCGGGCTGCCTATCATCGATAGCAAGAAAGCCGATGTTCGTGCGGCCGACCTTCCCGGTAGCGCGCACGCCAAACTCGGGATGAACGATGTTGCGCGTATAGAGCAGGTTAATAGGCGTCGAAAAATAGTTGGCGTTCTCTAGAAAGAAGGGACGCAGTTCCGGAAAGAAGACCGGATACCGTTGATTGACCGTGAACTGAGGCTGATCCGACTCGACCTGACTGAAGTCCGGGTTGATCGTCGCATCCAGAACAATGCTGTTCTTGAGGATCGCCTTCGCATCTCCGCCTGCGGTGCCTTCAAAGCTGCGCGAGCTGAAATATGGAAACAGCGGATTATCCGCATTCAACGTGTGCTCGTTCTGGATAAGCCCATAGGGGTTGAGCTGTAGATTGTGCGACCCCGTGACGCCTTCAATCCCGTTCAACGTCCCTTCCTGGGGCAGTACGCCCGAGACATTCGCAGCAATGCGCGGCCAGTTATCGCTCTCGCTGTTGCGCGGAAGGCTTCGCATAAAGACCACGCCCCACCCTCCCACGCCCGAGCGAAACCGCAGGCTCCGATAAGGAATGGAGATCATCGCGACCCAGCCGGACTTAGTGACCCGCGCATACGAGTCCCACACCTGGTCGTAGCTGTAGTCCGGATTGTTATTTTCTGTCCATGCAGCATCCGCCTGCACCCCGCTCGGATTCACCGTGAACAAAACCCCGCGACGATGGTCCTCGAACGAATCAAGCAGAACCGAAACGTTATCGTCCTTCAGGATGTTCTCTCGCCGCGCCAGATGCGTGCGAATCGACTCCGGGTGATGGTCGCGACATACAAAAACAAAGACAACCGCCGTCGCCGTCCGCCCAAACCACACGTCCGTCCGTTCCGTGGCGGGCTTTCCATCCGACGGCGCGCTCTGGATGAAATCGGTGACGTGGCCAAGCTTCGCCGCCAGCGCAGCGTTCGGCTGCATGTCTTCCGACTCGGCAAAGTCAGTAAGCCGCGGAGGCTGATCCAGCAGCGGCACCTTCTCCTCCGACGGCAGCTCTCGCTTCGGTGGATCCGTAGGAAGAATCGTAGGATGCTCGCTGCTCTGAGCCACACACACCGCTGGAGCCACACTCAAAAGCAAAACAGCAATGGCTGCCCCACACACGACCCATGAGCGCAGGCGCGAGCCGGGAACCTCTACCCAGATAGTCTTCAGGCTCCGCACCGTCTCTTCCTTGGCCGTACGTCACTCGGCTGTGACTCTGCCCCGTGACTAGTTTACGTCGCAACCCAAGCGAAGGTTCCCCGACATCGCACGAAAGAAAACCTCCGGCACACCACGTCTTAGAATGATCTGGTGCAAAACCTGACCCATCGCGCTTCACGCATCCTCAGACCCGCCACCCTCCTCGCCGCACTCTTGGCGCTGCCCGTCATCGCCTCTGCGCAAGTCCAGCCAAACCCCGCCACCGCTCCGGCAGATCGCCTCAGCGAATCATTGTGGTCCGACCGTCACAACTCCGTCCTCGAAGCCGTCCACACCCACCCCGACACCCAGCTCCTCCTCATCGGCGACTCCATCACCAACAACTACGACAAGGCCCATCCGCCCGACGAAGACTTTCAGCCCCTCTGGAAGCAGTTCTACGAGCCGCGTCATGCGATCAACCTCGGCTTCAGCGGAGACACCACCGCCAACGTCCTCTGGCGGCTCGACCACGGCGAGGTCGAGGGTCTCCATCCCAAAGTCACCGTAGTCCTCATCGGGACCAACAACACCGGGCTCGCGAAACAAACCGCCGAGCAGACCGAAGCCGGCATCGATGCCGTCATCGGAAGCATCGAGAGGCACCTCCCTGAGACGAAGATTCTCCTCCTCAACATCCTGCCCAGCGGAGTCTCCGACAGCAAGACCCAGCGCGATCAGGCCGTCAACCGCTACCTGGCCACCTGCTACGGCGACAACCCTCGCATCACCTACCTCGATATCAGCTCCATCTTCTTCGCCCACGGCGCGCTCAACTCAGCCCTCTTTTACGACCCGCGTCTGCCGCATCCCGGCAGTCCCCTGCACCCCGACACCAACGGCCAGCGCATGGTGGCCGAAGCCATCGAGCCCACCCTCGCAAAGCTCATGGGAGATGCCCCGCAGCACACGCTCGACTCCATGACCGATATCGACACCGCGCTGATCCCCGTCGATCGCCTCGAACAGGACTCCTACGATTGGTACGCGCGGCACCACGCGGTGCTCGATCTGCAAAAGCGCCTGCAACCTCAGGTCGTTCTCCTCGGCGACTCGATCACTCACTTCTGGGGTGGTCTCCCCGCCGGCAGTCCGGTGCACGGCTCTAGCTCCTGGCAATACGTCTTCGGCAACCTGCAGGTCCTCAACATGGGCTTCGGATGGGACCGCACCCAGAACGTGCTCTGGCGTCTTCGCCAGGGAGAGTTCGACGGACTCCATCCAAAGTGGGCCGTGCTCGCAATCGGAACCAACAACCTCGCCGCCACTAGCCACGCGCGCGCCAGCACCCCGCAGGAGATCGTCGAAGGCATCAGCGCCATCTGTCAAGAGATCACGCAGCGCTCACCGCAGACCCACATCATCCTCATGGCAATCTTTCCCCGCGGCCCCAATCCTGACTCACCCTTTCGCGCAAAGATCCAGCAGACCAATCAACTCCTCAAGCAGCGCTTCGGCACAGACCCGTCCATCAGTTATCTCGATATTGGAGACCAGCTCCTTACGCCCGATGGCAAGCTGCCTCCTTCGCTCATGCCGGACGCCCTGCATCCAAGCGACGCAGGCTATCTGATCTGGGCCGACGCCCTCATCAAGGCCGGCATTAGACCCTAGCGATTCAATACCTGCTCTACCCCGCTCGGGACCGCGGACCAACACTCCCGACCGACCCGAAACTCTTATAAAATGATGGAGTATGCCTTTTCCGATCAAAGTCTGCGCCATCTGCTCCGAAGAGTTCGAACTGAAGCCCGATAAGCCCGGATTCGCCAATCGCTGTCCCGAGTGCAGCGCCGAGGAAGCAACCGATCCCGTCACCAAGCAGCGCATGGACGCCGACGAACGCAAGAATCAGACCGAAGCGAACCAGGCCCGCAAACAGGCGATCCGCGACCTCCTCTACCGCAAAGACAGCTAACTCCGCGATCCACAGAAGACGCATCTTCAGCCCACCCGCACTATGAATGTGAATTTTCTGCTAATACTGATTGATGCGAAAAAAAGTACTGGAGATCAAGCCGGCAGACCGTCAGGCTGTCCTCGAAGAGCGGCGACGACTCAAGATGGCCCGTTCGGCCCACGCCTATGTACGCGGAAACACCCTTCAGTTCTACGAGTGGCTCAAGGCCGACTCCGCCAGTAAGCTGCCTCAGGGCCCGCCCATCTGGATCTGCGGCGACTGCCACCTCGGAAACCTCGGCCCTGTCGCCAACTCCGATGGCAAAGTTGAGATCGAGATCCGCGACCTCGACCAGACCGTCATCGGAAATCCAGCGCACGATCTGATCCGTCTCGGCCTCTCCCTCGCCACCTCGGCGCGCGGCTCCGACCTCCCCGGCATCACCACCGCCCTCATGATGGAGCAGATGGTTCTCGGCTATCAGGCCGCGCTGACTCCGCATCGCGCGAAGAAGGTGAAGAAAGATCCAAAGAAGCTGCGCCCCATCGAAGTCGTTCTGCGCCAGGCTGACAATCGCGAGTGGCGCCACCTCGCGCAGGAGCGCATCGAAGACGTCAAGCCGACCATCCCCCTCGGCGAACGCTTCTGGGCGCTCTCCGACGAAGAGAAGCAGGAGATCGCAAAGCTCTTCGAGAACGAAGCCTCACGCAAGCTCATCACCTCGCTGAAACATCGCGACGACGACGCGAAGATCCGCGTGCTCGACGCCGCCTACTGGATGAAGGGCTGTAGCTCGCTGGGCCGTCTTCGCTACGCCGTCCTGCTTGGTGTCGGCCCAAAGAAAGACAAGGAGTACTGCCTGGTCGATATCAAGGAGGCCGTCCGCGCCGCAGCCCCCGCGGCAAAGAACGCCGACATGCCGAAGGACTTCGCCCAGCGGGTCGTCACCGGCGCGAGCAACCTGTCGCCTTACCTGGGCGAACGCATGCTCGCATCGAAGTTCCTCGGCCGCCCCGTCGTCCTGCGTGAGCTGATGCCTCAGGACCTCAAGCTGGAGATGGACCGCCTCACCCGTGAAGAGGCCGTCGCCGCCGCCAGCTACCTCGCCGGCATCGTGGGCAAAGCGCATGCCCGCCAGATGGACGCGGCCACCCGCAAACGCTGGGTCACCGCACTCAACCGAAACCAGTCGAAGACCCTCAACGCCCCCGGATGGATGTGGAGCAGCGTCGTCGAACTCATCGCAAACCACGAGACCGCATACCTCGAGCACTGCCGCCTCTACGCCATGGCCTGAATCTCGCTCCCCGCCACGTCCTTACGCACGTGAAGTCTGACCTGACCAAACCCGGAACCCTACTTCACAGCGACCGCATTCGGCGGCTGCCACAGCTCGATCGGGTTGCCTTCCGGATCATGAATGCGTGCAAAGCGACCGTATGGATAGGTCGTGGGGTCCACCTTCACCGCGATGCCCGCTGCTTCAAGCTGGCCGGTCATCTTGTCCAGATCGGCCACGCGAAAGTTGATCATCCACTGCTTCGTCACGTCGCCAAAATAACTGCTCTTCTCGGAGAAGGGCGTAAAACTCGTCGGTCCGGCTTGCTGATTCCACACTGGATCGTCTTTGCTCTGCGGAGTGACGAAGACACCAAGGTGGTCCTGATACCACTGCGCCAACGCATTGGGATCATGCGCGCGAAAGAAGAAGCCGCCGATACCAGTCACCCTTTCCTTCGGCAGAGAATTCGCGGCGGGCGTTGGCTCCGCGATTGCAAAAGATCCCGACCCCGGCAGTAGCGCCGCTCCGGCAGCGGCAGTAAGCACCCCAAGCACTTCACGGCGTTGCATCTTCATCAACGGCCTCCATGTTTGGCCAAATTATACGGTCATCTCGATCGGAAGCCGACGCGAGATTCGTCCAGAGAATCGCTCGCTTTTAGCTGGTTGAGTTCTACTGTATGTTTTGCACGTCCATCGGCCTGCAAGGTAGCAGACTCGTCATCTCGTCGCCAGCCACGAGACCGCTTACCTCGAGCACTGCCGCCTCTACACCATGGGCAAGGTACACACAAAGAAAGGCCGTCATCCTGACCTTGAGCGTAGTCGAAAGGGAAAGATCCCTTTATTTCGTCTGCCGAAAAGCTGACTTATGATGACCTACTCGATCCTCGATCAGTGACTCAGCAATTTTGCGTCAACGGAGAATCTGTGCGCTAAGGGGCAGCCACGGCTATACTACGTTTCTCCCATGTCGAAGGGGGCGTGGCTCGTTGAAAGCCATTCTAACGACGGAATACGGGCTACCACTGGCCGTGCTAAAGATGAGACAGGTCGCGGCCCCCGAGCCCTCTGACGCCGAGGTGCTAGTCAAGCTGTTTGCCTCGTCGGTCAACCCACTCGACGATTTCGCAATTAGAGGGCCGCTGTTTTTCGTACCGAAGCTGGGGAGACTTCTCAAACCAACACACAAGATCGCAGGCGCTGATTATGCCGGGATCATCGAATCAGTCGGCCGGGATATAAAGCGATTTCGTCCCGGAGATGCCGTGTTTGGGGCGTCGTTCATGGGAAAAGGCCAGGGAGGCTTTGCCGAGTATGTGTGTGCTCGGGAAGACGGTCTGGCGCCGAAGCCAATCAATCTCTCATTCGAGCAAGCGGCAGCGGTTCCCGTCGCGGCGATTACGGCTCTTCAGGGTCTTCGCGATCATGGCCGGGTCCAGCCCGGGCAGAATGTTCTGATCGACGGCGCATCTGGTGGAGTAGGTACGTTTGCAATCCAGATTGCTAAATCATTTGGGGCCAACGTCACTGCCGTTTGCAGCACGAGGAATATGGACAGAGCGCGAGCTATCGGTGCGGACCATGTGATCGATTACATACGAGACAATTTCACGCAAAGTGGGCTTCGGTACGATCTGATCCTCGGTGCAAACGCCCATCATTCGATTTTCGACTACAGGCGTGCGCTCAGTGAGAACGGAACCTTTGTGTTGGTTGGAGGCGGGTTGGCTCGCATGCTCCAGGCGATGTCACTGAAGCCACTGCTGTCGTTGATCGGAAACAAGAAAACGCGCTTCTTTATTGCGAAGATCAACGCAGCGGACCTGCTTGTTCTCAAAGATCTGCTCGAAGCTGGAAGGATCGTGCCTGTCATCGACAGGCAATACCCGCTAGACGAGGTGGCCGAGGCGATCCGTTATCGCGGAGAAGGACATGCAAAGGGCAAGGTCGTTATCTCCATTCGTCCTCATCAAGAGATTCAGGCCAATCTCTGAGATATCGAGAACCTAAAGGAGCGGTCGAACAGACGCTGTTGCTACGTGGGTGTTATCAGGCCTTATCGCGAATCGACACCTCCCGAAAACAGGCTTCCAAAGCGGTCGCTTACGGGCTCATCCAAGTTCTGCTTGCAACCGAGGTAACGCTCGGTTGTCAGGACGGAGGCGTGCCCCAGAAGAAACTGTATTTGCTCCAGTTCGCCGCCATTCACATGCCAGAGCTTTGCGCAGGTGCGCCGAAGATCATGAGGTGCAAGGTGGTTGAGCTCCAGGCACCGGGCACAGCCGCAGGAGCGAACGACGACAGTGTCGCAACCTCGTAAACGATAAGTCGCATAATAGGTTGAGCAGCCGTCGGCAGCCCTCGGCGGTCGGAACGGCGCACATAGCTGAAAGGTCTCACCATGCATCTGGCAACGCTCGCTTTAGAAGGTCTCTCGCTCATCGACAACGGCAGCACCACTCATCGCGGAGAAGTTTTTCACGCCGTCAATCCGGCCAGCGGCGAGGTTCTCGAACCCGCCTTCTACTCCGCATGCGCTGACGACCTCGACCGCGCAGCAGGCCTCGCAGCCATCGCGGCACCCACCTTCGCGGCGACGCCTGGTACTCAGCGAGCCGCACTGCTGCGCGCCATGGCCGACGGGCTAACCGCAAATGCCGAGCCGATTGTAGCTCGCGCAAACCTTGAGACCGGCCTACCTCTGCCACGCCTGCAGGGCGAGCTCGTACGCACCACCGGTCAGCTCAAGCAGTTTGCGAGCTTGCTTGAAGAAGGCTCCTGGGTCGACGCCCGCATCGACCGCGCACTACTCGAGCGTAAACCGCTCCCGCGTGCTGATCTGCGATCGATGCTCCTCGCGCTGGGCCCCGTTGCAGTCTTCGGTGCGAGCAACTTCCCTCTCGCATTCTCAGTAGCTGGCGGCGACACAGCATCAGCCCTCGCGGCCGGCTGCCCGGTCATCGTAAAGGCACACCCAGCTCACCCGGGTACCAGCGAACTCGTCGGCCGCGTCCTCCATCAAGCCGTAGGGGAGGCCGGCTTGCCGCCTGGCGTCTTCGCTCTTCTCTTCGACGCGGGCACAGCAATCGGCAGTGCTCTGGTGCAACAGCCGGCCATTAAGGCCGTAGGATTTACCGGCTCCTCTGCCGGCGGACAAGCGCTGATGAGGCTCGCCGCCACCCGCCCCGAACCCATCCCATGCTACGCGGAGATGGGCAGTGCCAATCCCCTCTTCATCCTTCCCGGGGCCCTGCGTGAGCGCGGCGCGTACCTTGCGGCTGATCTCCAAAGCTCCTTCACCCTTGGCTCCGGGCAGTTTTGCACAAAGCCTGGCCTTATCTTCGTTCCCCAGGGCGAAGCCGAATCGTTCCTTGAGACCCTGCGCACCGGCGTCACCGCGCTCGGCTATCACGGCATGCTTACCTCCGGCATCGCGGAGCGTTACACCTCGGTCATTCGGCAGAGCGTCAGCGAGAGCCGCGCCCAACTCTTTGCCGGAGAGCAACCACCTGAGACCTCCACTGGCGGTCCGGTACACGCTCTACCCACCGTCCTGTCAGTAGCAGTAGCCGACTACTTCAAGCGCCCGGAGCTCGAACACGAGATCTTCGGTCCGACTATCCTGCTCATTCACTATGGCGAGCCTGCGGACCTGCTCATCGCCGCGCAACAACTGCACGGCCACCTCACCGCCACCATCCACGCTGCGCCCGACGATCTCGCACACGCTTGCGAGCTCATGCACATCCTTGAAACCCGCGTGGGCCGCATCCTCTTCAACAGCTATCCCACCGGCGTCGAGGTCTCGCCCGCGATGGTTCACGGTGGTCCGTTCCCGGCGACCTCCGACAGCCGATCCTCCTCGGTCGGCACGCGTGCCATTCTGAGGTTTGCGCGCCCGGTTTGCTTCCAGGACGTTCCGTCCACGCTGCTACCCTCCGAACTCCAGCCGGAAAACCCGCTCGGTATCTTGCGGCTGGTCGACAGCGCCTTTACCCGGGAGCCGGCGTAGTTTCGCTATCCAACTGTGTTGATCAGCGTACCGATTCCCGCGATCTCGATACGGATTACGTCGCCGTGCGCGAGCGTAAACTCATCGCCCGGCACGATGCCCGTGCCCGTCATCAGCAATGCGCCGTTGGGAAAGCTGTTCTCCCGAAAAAGGTACTCCGCCAGCAGCTTCGGTTCGCGCTTCAACTCGGCCAGCGTCGTCTCGCCGGTATGCACCGCCGCTCCCCCACGTTCAATCTGGATGCCGATCTTCGTCGCTCGCGAGAACGGCTCTTCGGCCAGCAGTACACATGGGCCGATCGCACAGCTGCCGTCGTACACTTTTGCCTGGGGCAGGTAGAGCGGGTTTTCGCCTTCGATATCGCGTGAACTCATGTCGTTGCCGATCGTGTATCCAACGATCTCGCCCGCACGATTCAGCACCAGCGTCCACTCCGGCTCCGGCACCGACCAGCTCGCATCCCGGCGAATGCGCACCGTTCCTCCCGGCCCAATTACCTGGTGCCCGTTCGCCTTGAAGAACAGCTCCGGACGCTCCGCCTGATACACATGGTCGTAGAACAATCCTGCTCCCTTCGACTCCTCGATCCGCGCGCTGCGGCTGCGATAGTACGTTACGCCTGCGGCCCAGACCTCCTGTCCAACCACCGGCGCAAGCGCGTTATCCTCATGCACGCTCCGGGGCGCCCCAGTGATTGCCCGTCGCGCTCGCTCGAGCAGCCCTGGAGTCGCTATCAGTTCGTCCCAACTCACGCCTTCGACCTCGAAGAACCGTCCGCCTTCCTCAACAAACGAACCCGTACTCATCCGGTAGAGTTTCATCGCTCATCTCCCTTTGAACCTGCTTGGAATCCTCGTTGCAGCTGAGCCACAATCGCGTCGGTATCGTAGACGCAGCCACCCCAGACCCCGCCACTGGACTGCACTAGAGCCGCCCAAAGACGCGTGTCGGCAGGCAGCGCAGGATGCGGTCGCAGGTCAGTCCTTGGTTGTCGCGCCGCCAGCCGCCTTGCGCCCTCTTCAGGCGAAAAACGCTCCGCCCCCTCGCCGATCAGATTAATGGTTCCGTCCAACCGCTTGCGGTCGACCACGATCTCAATCCAATCGCCCTCCAGAGCCTTACCGATCGGGCCGCCGGCAAGCGCCTCTGGCGAGATATGCCCCACACACGCGCCTGTCGAGACTCCGCTGAAGCGCGCATCCGTCAGCACGGCAACATGGCGGCAGAACGGCAGGTTCTTCAAGGCCGACGTCACTTGGTAGATCTCCTGCATGCCTGCACCTGCCGGCCCGCCGCATATCAGCACGATCACATCGCCATGTCCCACCTCGCCAGCCTTGATCGCCGCAATCGCCGCAGCTTCGGTACAAAATACCCGTGCAGGACCTTCGTGCCGATAGACGTCATCCCCATCCATCAGCGCTGGGTCGATGGACGTACTCTTGATGACGCTGCCCTCCGGGGCCAGATTTCCTACAGGAAAACATACGGTAGATGTCATCCCTTTCGCACGGGCCTGCTCTGGCGAAAGGATGACCTGGTCCGCATCCACCCCATCGAGAGCCAACAGTTTCTGCCGGAAGATCCTTCGCCGCTCACTCTGCTCCCACCAATCCAGCGTTATCCCAAGCGTCTCACCCGAGACCGTCTTCACGCTCGTATCCAGCAGACCCAACCTGCGCAGATGGAGCATCACCTCGGGTACGCCTCCGGCCAAAAAGACCTGCACCGTGGCGAAATTCCCTGGCCCGTTCGGCAGCGCGTCGACCAGCCGTGGTGTTTCGCGCATCGCGGCCTCCCAGTCGGCGCGCATCGGCCTGCGCAAGCCGGCCGCATGGGCGATCGCCGGTACATGCAGCAGCAGATTCGTCGACCCGCCAAATGCGGCATATACCACCATTGCGTTTCGGACCGCGGCGTCGGTCAACACATCGCGTGTTCCCCAATGCATCGCGGTCAGCCGCAACAAAGCCCGCGCAGAGCGCGTCGCCGCATCCAGCCAGATCGGCTGCCCACTCGGACCAAGCGCCGTGTGCGGCAGGCTCAGCCCTAGCGCCTCGCCCACCACCTGCGCCGTCGCCGCCGTGCCCAAAAACTGGCAGCCGCCGCCCGGAGTCGCGCATGCCCGGCAGCCCATCTCCGCCGCATACTCGAGCGTGATCTGTTTCTGAGCGAACCGTGCGCCGATCGTCTGCACCTTGCCGGCGTCTTCGCCGCTCTCCGGCAGCAGCGTCACGCCGCCCGGCACCAGCACGCTCGGCAGAGCGCCCGAAGACGCGAGCGCCATCATCATCGCCGGCAGTCCCTTATCGCAGGTCGCTATTCCCAGGACGCCTCTGCGCGTCGGCAGCGAACGCATCAGCCGCCGCAAAACCATCGCCGCATCGTTGCGGTACGGCAGCGAGTCCAACATTCCGGCCGTCCCTTGCGTTCGGCCGTCGCAAGGATCGGTGCACGCTCCAGCGAATGGCACTGCATGATGGTTCCGCAGTTCGCGCGCAGCCTCCGCCACCAGCAATCCCACTTCCCAGTGGCCGCTGTGAAAGCCAAGTGCGATGGGCGTTCCATCCGCTGAACGCAGGCCACCATGCGTGCTCAAAATTAGATAGTCCGGATCAAGCAAACGCGACGGCTCCCAGCCCATCCCAGCGTTCTGCGTCAACCCGAACAAGTTCCCGCTCGGCTCGGTCAGCAACATCTCCGCGGTGACCGGCAGGCGGCCCTCCGGCCCTGGCGCGTGAGTGCGTACGTCGGCAAACATCATCGCATCACTTTCAAGCACCTCCGCTAAGGAAATCTGTCTCATCATGAAAGCTCGCTCCGTACCGTCTTGCTTGGGGGCAGTAGAAGCATGACGACGCCGGCCATCCCCAGCGCGACCGACATCAGCAGATAGCCTGCGCGCGAGTTGCCCGTCACCGTCCCCAGCCAGCCAACAAGATAACTCCCAACAAAGCCTCCCAGAGCTCCAGCGCTGTTGACCAACGCCAGCACCTCCGCCGTAACGGTTGCCGGAAGACGCTCCGGGAAGATCGCAAAAAACGGCCCATAGGGCGCATACATGCACCCTCCACCCACGACCAAACACGTAAAAGCCGCGACAAAACTACGTTCGGACAGCAGAAACGATCCCAGAAGCGCCGCTCCGCCGAGCAAAAGAAAGGGCCATACGAGCCGTTCGCGGCTCCCGAGCTTATCCGACACAAATGAGACCAGCATCATCAGGAACACCCCGGCCGCATATGGCATTGCCGACAGCAGCCCGGTTCTGCCCATCGAAAGCGTGGTGCCCCGCCGCACCATCGTCGGCAGCCAAAGCACGAAACCATACACTCCCAGGCTCCAAAAGAAATAGAGCACGCTCAACAGCAACACATCCGCTCGTACGAACGCCTGTCGCACCGCAGGTATCACGATTCCGAAACGCGCCTGCTCGCCGGCGAGCTCACGCTCTAACGTCTCAGCTGAATCGCGGCTTAGCCATTTCGCCGCAGCCGGCCGATCTTTCACAAAGACGATCCACACAAAAGCCCAGACAATCGATGGCAGACCCTCAAGGACAAATGTGCGCTGCCAGCCAAAGCTCTCAATCAGGTATCCGGTCACGACCGACATCCAAAGCACCGTCAGCGGATTGCCCAGGATCAGAAACGCATTGGCTCGCGATCTCTCTGCGCGAGTAAACCAGCGGGTCAGCAACAACAGCATCGCTGGAAAGATCACACTCTCCGCCACTCCCACCATAAAGCGGTCGAGCGCTAGCAGCCAGAAAACGCGGATCACGCCGGTAAGCGCGGCAAAGGTGCCCCAGGCCAGGAGCGCCGCAAAGATGAGCCAGCTTGCACTTCGCCGACGGGCAAACGCCGCCCCTGGAAGTTGAAAAACAAAATACCCGAGAAAGAAAAGTCCACTTAGAAGCGATGTCTGCTCCCCGGTAATCTTCAACGTCGCGGCTAGGCCTGCTGCCGCACCAAAACCAAAGTTGGCGCGGTCAAGATAAGAAAGGCTATAGGTTACAAAGACCGCCGGCAGCAAAAAGATCCAACGCCGCCAGAGGTCTCGAGTCTTGTGCTCAGCGGCGTTCGGATTGGGCTTGGCGGTTAGCACGCTCCGGTAATCCTACTCTGTGCACAAGAGTGCGACCGCTCCGCGAGATCTATGTGCTCGAAGGGAATTGCACCCGACTGTAGGTTATCTGCTGCGGATTTCAAGTCCATTCTGCGCCTCCTGAACTGGATCGCTTAGGATGCAATCTCTCTTCGAGAAACATGCGGAGAAGCACTTTGCCAGGGATCCCTTGTCCACTCGATCCGACAATCTTGTTGAATCCTCAATTGGCGATAACAGGCCAATGCACTCATTGAGCTTAGGCTAGTGGCCAGAGTTAGTCATCACGAACACGCTTCTGAAGAGAAGCAAGTCGCCGAGGTGATCGGCTCCTGGAAGCTTTAGCGCCCGCTCCAGCGTCTAATGTCGGTATGCACAAAAGACAACTAGGCAACTCTGACCTGCACCTCTCCCCCATCGGCTTTGGCGCATGGGCCATCGGCGGCGGCGACTGGGCCTTCTCCTGGGGCCCGCAGGACGACAACGACTCCATCGCCGCCATTCACAAGGCCATCGACTCCGGCATCAACTGGATCGATACCGCCGCCGTCTACGGCCTCGGCCACTCTGAAGAGGTGGTAGGCAAAGCCGTCAAATCCGCCTCCACCAAACCCTACCTCTTCACCAAATGCTCCATGGTCTGGGATGAGAAGCGCGAGATCACCAACTCGCTCAAGCAGATTCGCCGCGAGGTCGAAGACAGCCTCCGCCGCCTCCAGGTCGAAACCATCGACCTCTATCAGGTCCACTGGCCCAAGCCCGACGAAGACATCGAAGAGGGCTGGACCGTCATGGCCGATCTGCAGCGCGAGGGCAAGGTCCGTTGGATCGGCGTCTCCAACTTCAGCCCCTCCCAGATGGAACGCGCCCAGAAGATCGCTCCCATTACCTCGAACCAGCCGCCATATTCCATGCTCAACCGCACTGTAGAAGCGGAGATCCTGCCCTTCTGCCTGAAGCACAACATCGGCGTCCTCAACTACGCTCCCATGCACTCCGGCCTGCTCACCGGCGCGATGAGTAAGGAGCGCGTCGCCGCCTTCCCGAAGGACGACTTCCGCCGCAACGCGAAGAACTACCAGGAGCCGTTGCTCTCCCGCAACCTCGCCGTAGCCGACTTCCTCAAAGCAATCGGAACGCGCCACAACGTCTCCGCAGGCGTTGTCGCCATCGCCTGGACGCTCCACCAACCCGCCATCACCGCAGCCATCGTAGGCGGCCGCAACGCGAAGCAGGTCGAGGGCGTACTGCCCGCCATCGACCTCCGTCTCACCGACGCAGAGGTAGCCGAGATCAACGGCTTCCTCGCCGACCATCCCTAAACAACGGAAGCGGCCGACTCGAAGAAGAGCCGGTCGCTTCTGCCAAAGAGTGGAGGCTGGAGCCAAACCTTGTCTGCGACAGATTCCTAGTTCGGCTTACGCTTCAGCGTATCCAACTCAAGGTACAAGCGGAACGAAGAGTACAGGCGGAACAAGTACACATGTTCGGGTTTGCAAAGGTGTATCTCTTCGTCCCGCGCAAGGTCGCTCTCCCAAAGCTGAGAGGAGATTGTCTTGAAGCAGGTCCGGCAAACCGAATCGTGCGCCCCGTTTCGGAAGCAATGAATATAGTCCAGAGAACCTGTACTCATAGTCGACTCCTGCTTGCTGGTTGGTCTTGAGGTACCAAGAGGGGTGGGGGAAGGGCTATAGAACCGACGTTAGGCTTATCGGCGTCAAAAAGCTGGTCTGTTTTGACCTACTGGACAGTTTTTTAGGGCGGCCTCTGTGATTGCAGAAAAAAACTTCAAAACTCTGGCGCATCTTTCATCGCTCGAAAAAACGCATCCCAAACCCCACATCTCACCATCCAATCACCACGTCTACACCACCCAAAAACCACGTTCAAAACACGACATTTTCTAAAACCCCCTCGAAAACAGCCGGAAATCGACGAAATCCACCCCGGCTACCACCCGAGATTTTTTCTCTCAAAATAAGAGGTTTAGGATTACAGGATGGACTGGAAGAGCAAACGAATTCGCACCATTCTTGAAGCTGCCCTGGCGGAAGACAAAGTAGCCAACGACGTCACCACAGCTCTCACCATTCCACCCAATCTGCGCGCCTCTGGCACCATCATCGCCAAGCAGGCCTGCATCGTCTCAGGCCTCGGCTGTATCCCCGTCTTTCTAGATATCTTCTCCAAGATGACCCCCGCCACTGCTGGCCGCTTCGAAGTCGTCAGCCACCCCGAGATCTTCGACGGCGTAAAGGTCAAGAGCGGCCAACCCCTCGCCGTTATTCGGCATAACGCCTCGGCCCTGCTCTCTTGCGAGCGCGTCATCCTCAACCTCATGCAGCGCATGAGCGGCATCGCCACCCTCACGAACGAGTTCGTCAAAGCCCTGGCCAACACAAAAACAAAGGTCCTCGACACCCGCAAAACCATCCCCGGCCTCCGCGCCCTCGATAAGTACGCTGTCTGCTGCGGTGGCGGCGTCAATCACCGTCTCGACCTTCAGGACGGCATCCTCATCAAGAATAATCACATCTCGCTGGGCGGAGGCCTTCCCACAGTGCTCCAACGCGCGCTCGAAGGCCGTAAAGCAGGCCAGGTGGTGCAGGTCGAAGTCCGCAGTCAGCCCGAGCTGGATCAAGCCATCGCAGGCGGCGCGGAGTCTATCCTGCTCGATAACATGACCCCTTCGCAGGTAAAAAAAGCGGTCAAACTGATTCGCAAATCCCTGCCAGGTGTTCCTGTCGAAGCCTCCGGCAATATGAATCTGAAGACAGTCCGCGCCTATGCTTTAGCCGGAGTAGACTTCGTCTCCGTAGGCGCACTCACGCACTCCGCAGCCGCTGTCGACCTTAGCATGCGGATCACCGCTGACATCTACTGAGGTAAGAGTGGCTGATTCCTTTGACCTCTCTGCGGTTGCGGCTGCCCTCTCCGCCACAGCCTTTGCAGACCGTGTGCAGCACCTGCCTTCGATAGGATCCACCAACGTACTGGCTCTCGAAGCCGCGCAGGCAGGGGCCCCGCACGGCAGCGTGTGGATAGCCGACGAGCAGACCGCCGGACGAGGCCGCGGCGGACATGGATGGTACTCCATCCCCGGCGACGGCCTCTATCTCAGCGTACTTCTGCGCCCACAGATGGCTCTCGCCGACGCGCTCTGGCTCTCTCTGGCGACAGGTCTGGCCGCACAGTCAGCTATCGCCGCCGTCACCGGGATCAAAGTGGATATTCGCTGGCCGAACGATCTTCTGATCAAAGAAAAGAAGTGTGGAGGCATACTCGTCGAAACCTCAACCGGCGCCTCTCATTCTGAAGCGCCCGCGATGCTGCGTTACGCCGTCATCGGCATCGGCCTCAACGTAAATCATCAAAACTTCCCTGACGAACTGCAATCCGCCGCAACCTCGCTCAGACGCGAAGACGGAAGACCCTGGTCCAGGCAAACGATACTGATCGAACTTCTGCTGGCGCTTGAGACCCAGATATCTCTCCTGGAAGAGGAGCTGCGTGAAGTCTCCAATACTGCGGGACTTTTAGAGAGGTTCACGGTAGCCTCAAGCTGGGTTTGCGGAAAGCGCGTCCGCGTTGAGGAAGCTGGCGGATATACTGGCGTGACGACGGGGCTGGATGCGCGCGGTTTCCTCCGTGTCGCAGGAGACGATGGAAAGCTGCATACCGTTCTCTCGGGCGGCGTTCGTCCGTACTAAACAGCAATCACAGCAGGAGAGGCAGCAATGCTACTGGCAATGGATGTCGGCAACACCAACACCGTTCTTGGGCTCTACCGGCTGACCGGCGAAACGACCACGCCAACAAAAGAGCCGGAGATGGTGGCGAACTGGCGCATCACGACGCCTTCGTCGAAGCAGACCAGTGACGAGTTCGGCATTCTGCTACACAATTTATTCTCCCTCAAGGGACTGGAGATCAGCTCCGTCGACGGCATCGCAATCTCCTCGGTAGTGCCGCCTCTGGACTCTACTCTGCGGCAGGTCTGCGACCTCTACTTCCATGTAAAACCGGTCTTCATCGAACCTGGCGTGAAAACCGGCATACCCGTATTGACGGACAATCCCGCAGAGTTGGGCGCGGACCGGATCGTCAACTGCGTCGCGGCGTTCGAGCGCTTCGGCGGCCCTTGCATCGTAGTAGATATGGGCACAGCCACGACCTTCGATGTGCTTTCAAAAAAAGGGGAGTTCCTGGGTGGCGCCATCGCTCCCGGACTCGGCATCTCTGCCGATGCCCTGTTTGCGCGCGCTGCGCGTCTGCCGCGAATCGACATAAAAAAACCGGCAAAGGTCATCGGAACCGGAACGGTTGACAACATTCAGATCGGCCTCTACTACGGTTACATCGGGCTCGTCGACGGAATCCTCGAACGCATGATCGCCGAGATGGGGCCTGAGACCAAAACAGTAGCCACAGGCGGCCTTGCAAGGCTGATCGCCAGCGGATCGAAGTATATCGGCGCCGTAGACGAGATGTTGACCCTGACCGGACTGCGCCTCATCTACGAACGCAATCTCGACCGGCATCGTAAACGCTGAACCGGATCTGCAAAACACGTTCAGGCACGCTCCCCTGCGCTGGCTTAAACTGTAAGAGCGGATGCAAAACTACTTCAACTATTTTACGGAGATCGAAGAGCGTTTTCAGCAACGACGCGGCTCGCTCCTGATGCTCTCCACGCTCGACTGGGCACTCATTGAGACCTGGCGCGAGGCCGGCATCCCGCTCGAAGCCGTACTGCGCGGCATTGATAGTGCCTTCGACAAGCACGACGCGAAGGCTCTGCGCGCTACCGGCAGGACGCGCAAGGTGAACGGCCTCGCTTGGTGTGCGCAGAGCGTGATGGAGGCGGTGGAGCAGGCGATGGAAGCTTCCATCGGCACCGCGCCAGCTGCCGGAGCCGAAGTAGTAGAGAGCGGTTTCGAGGCCGAACGTGTAGCCAGATACCTCGAGAACAATGCCGCGGCTGTTGAGCAGGCGAAGCTTCCTCCACCTGCAGAGGTGACAGCCGATGAGGTCGCAGGGCGCCTCCGCGCTTTAGCAATCGGCCTGCGCACCGAACCAATTCGCTCCCTCGAAGAGCTTGATAGAACGTTGAGCGTGCTCGAAGAGAAGCTGTTTGCGGCGCTGATGACAGCAGCGCCGGAGGAGGAGATGGTAGCTCTTCGCGAACAGGCGGCCAGGGAGTTGGCACCCTACCGCGGCAAGATGCAAGCGGTGCAGATCAAGCAGGTTCAGCAGCAGTTTTTGCAGAAACGAATGCTAGAAGCGCGTAAACTACCCCGTCTCAGCCTCTTCTATATGAGCCACGAATGAAGTTACAAATTGAGAAATTAGTTTACGGCGGCCCAGGCGTGGCCCACCTTTCCGAAGGAACAGCAGCCGGAGAGGCGGTTCTTGTGCCATTCACCCTACAGGGAGAGCTGATCGAAGCCAGCCTCCTCGAACAGAACAAATCTAACGAAGCTTCTCTGCTGCACGTGCTTGATGCGTCCGGCGACCGCGTCCAGCCGCGATGCGTACACTTCGGAGAGTGTGGTGGATGCCACTACCAGCACGCTGACTATCCGGCACAGAAGAAGATCAAGATCTCCATTCTGCGTGAGACGCTGGAACGTGCTGGATTGAAGACGCTGCCGGAGATTCAGAGCCATACCGCAGACCCGTGGGGCTACAGAAATCGAATGCGCCTGCGAGTGAAAAAAGTAGACTCGACCCTGCGTGTTGGCTACAACCGTCGCGGCACCAATGAATTTCTTCCGATTCAGGAGTGCCCCATTACCGCGCCCTTGCTATGGCGCGCGGCACAGTCCGTGCTGCAGGCAGCCGTGGAAGATTCCATGATCCAACGCTGGATCGATAACGTCTCTGACATAGAGCTCTTTACAAGCGGCGACGAAACGAAGCTTCAAATGAGTCTTTTCGTTCTGAAGCAGCAGCAGCCGGGTCTCGCTTCATTTTGCGAACGCATGAAGCAGCTTGTGCCCGAACTGGTGGGCGCCGGCTCGTCTCTCATCAAGCCCCCGGGGCCGCAGCGCCAGATCCAGAAGCCGTATCCGCTGGAGAGTTGGGGAGCGAGCGGCTTGAGCTATCACGCAGCAGGCGAAGACTATTGGGTCAGCCGAGGCGGCTTCTTTCAGGTGAACCGCTTTCTCGTCGATGAGCTTGTCGAGATCGTGGCGACGAATCGTCAAGGCACTTTGGCATGGGATCTCTTCGCCGGCGTCGGCTTGTTTTCTCGAGCCCTGGCGAAAAAGTTCGCACAGGTTGTAGCAGTCGAAGTCGCCGGGAGCGATCTCGTCAACTCCTTTAAGGGACCAGGCAAACGAGCCGTGGAAGCGACGGCAGTTGAATTCCTCCGTCACACCGCCGTGCAGAGGGACCGGCCGCAGTTGATCGTCATGGATCCTCCGCGGGCCGGTGTCGGAGCTGAAGTCTGCTCTTTGTTGGCGCGGGTGTCAGCACCAGAGCTCGTCTATGTCTCCTGCGATCCCGTAACACTGGGTCGAGATCTCAAAATGCTGGTCGATGCGGGATACAGAGTGGAGCAGCTGCATAGCGTGGACCTGTTTCCTCAGACGTTTCATCTGGAGACAGTCGTGGTTCTGCGTAGATAGGCCTGGTCAGATTTGTGGTGAAATAGTCGATAGTGCGGTCCGCAGGCAGAGCTTTGAAGACCGGAAGAGTAAACGAGCCGAACCCTGAACTTTGGCCGAAGGCAGTCGCACGTGTCCCTGCGCTCGAGTTCCGAAGAGCTCCTCTTCTCACAGCGGCGTGCTGTTTTGCAATGGGT
This sequence comes from Granulicella sp. S190, assembly GCF_009766095.1. Classification (GTDB taxonomy): domain Bacteria; phylum Acidobacteriota; class Terriglobia; order Terriglobales; family Acidobacteriaceae; genus Edaphobacter. The sequence continues at coordinate 51,248 of NZ_LMUD01000047.1, read as the reverse complement.
GAGGTGATAGCGCGGAACCATGCGCCAACGATCCTTTTGCTCCTCGCTCTATTTCTCTTGGCCGTTCTAACTCTCGTGAGCCTGCGATGGTCGCTCCGGACAGCTCTCTTCCCTCTCGCTGCAGTCTGGATCGCAGTGGGGCTTCTCTGCGCCGAGGTGCAGCCAGCCGCGCCGACGCAACATGCACTGAAGGCATACGCAGACGGACTAAGCCGGCAGGTTCGAGGCCGCGTAGTACGAGTGCGTGAGCTCGCTCCTCAACAGAAAAGCTCTGATGAAGATAAAGAAGGCGGCTGGTGGCCTGAAAAAGAAGCGGATGAGGAGGCAGCAACCGTTGGTGCGCTCTCGGTCGATATCGAGGTTGATTCTGTAGAAGAGGTGACGCCGGATATCGCATGGATGGCGCCCGTGCAGGGCGGCGTACGCATCAACGTTATCCCTGACAAACTTCCGAATGCCGCGGTCTCTTCCACTCTCCCAACGCTGCACTGCGGCGACCTCGTGCAGGCTCCCATGCGAATGAAGGTCGCCGAGTACTATCGCGACCCCGGAGCATGGCAGTATGCCGACTACCTTCTGGCGCAAGGGATTGGCACACATGCCAGCGTCCGATCCTCGAAGCTCTCCGTACTCAATCCAGCCAACACGATGACCTCTGATCGGGCGGCCCAGTGGCAGTGCAGAATCTTCGCAGCACAAAGCTGGGCCTCCGGGCGCGTACTTGGCTACGTCCACTCCCGCGCAAATCGCAGCCTGCCCAGCGTCTTGCGACTGAGCCCGGACGACGCCGGAATGCTGAATGCGATGCTCTTCGGAGACCGTGCAGGCTTGAACAAATCGCAGCGTGTGGGATTCGAGCGCACCGGCTCCTTCCATCTCTTTGTCGTCTCGGGTATGCATGTCGGCCTGTTGGCCGGCATCGTCTTCTGGCTGGCTAGAAGGCTGAAGTTGCGTGATTGGTTGGCAACTCTGCTCACCATCGCGCTGACGTTTGGGTACGCTCTGCTGACGGGCTTCGGCGCACCGGTGCAGCGTGCCCTCTTCATGACGGCGGTCTTTCTCCTCGCCCGGCTGCTCTCGCGCGACCGCAACGTATTGAACGCTCTGGGTGCAGCGGCTATGGCTGTATTAGTGCTGTCTCCAGACGCTTTGTTTGAAGCCAGTTTTCAGATGACGTTCCTTGCCATCATCGCAATTGGGGGCATCGCGATCCCTCTAGGAGAGCGCAGCTTTCTGCCTTATGCCCGCGCCGCGGAGAATCTGTGGGACAAGTGGATTGACGCAAGCCTTCCTCCACCCGTGGCGCAGTTTCGACTGATGCTACGCATAGGAAGCGAGGCCGTCGCCAACGTGCTTGGCCATTGGTCCAGAGGGTTGCTGCCTGCGATCATCCGCTACAGCCTATGGGCGTTGGAGTTGTCGCTGATAGGCGTAGTGGCAGAGCTGGTGATGGTTCTGCCGATGGCGGTCTACTTTCATCGCGCCACCATGTTTGCCGTCCCTACCAACATGCTAAGCGTGCCCCTGGTAGCGATTCTCGCTCCTACCGCGGTCGTCACCTTCTGTGCCTCCCTCCTCAGCCCCTGGGCCGCACTCCTTCCAGGCGCGCTGACAGCGCTGCTCCTTCACGGAGTCACCGGCGTCATCGGCCGCGTCAGCGCGGTGCACGCAGCCGACCTGCGCGTCCCGGCACCAGCGTGGTGGATTGCATTGCTAGCAGTCGCCGCATGGGCTTTCTGCTGCTGGGCGGTGCGGAGATCTCGCGGAGGTGCGTGGGTGACGGTTGTCCTACTGCCGCTGGTGGCCTTGATCGTCCTGTGGCCGGAGCGCGCAATCGTCTCCCCGGGTAAGCTGGAGGTGACGGCGATCGACGTCGGGCAGGGCGACTCAATATTCCTTGTCAGTCCAGACGGAGCAACTATGCTGATCGATGCAGGCGGCCCTGTCGGCGGAGTCACCGAAGCCGCCGAGGCGACAAGCCGCTTTGACGTCGGCGAGGAGGTCGTCTCTCCTTATCTCTGGTCGAGGCGATTTCGCCATCTCGATGTCCTTGCGCTGAGCCATGCCCACAGCGATCACATGGGAGGGATGCCTGCCGTGATGCGAAACTTTCGCCCCCGCGAGCTATGGGTGAGCATCGATCCCAACTCCGAATCCTACCGCGAACTCTTGACGGAAGCGAACGAACTCGGCGTTATCGTGCGCCACTTCTATGCAGGCGCTCAGTTTGCCTGGGGAGGGACGCAGGTAACTGTGCTTGCGCCGGAGACCGGCTACACCAACTCGGGAGAGCCGATAAACAACGACTCGCTGGTGATGCGAATGCAGTACGGCGACGCCTCTGTGCTGCTGGAGGGCGACGCCGAAGCGCCCAGCGAGCGCGCCATGCTCGCTCACGGCAGAGTGGCAGCGGTGACACTTTTGAAGGTCGGCCATCACGGCAGTCGCACCTCAACCACCCAGGAGTTTCTGAGTGCGGCCTCTCCCAAAGCTGCTGTCGTGTCGGTCGGCAAGGGGAACACCTTTGGTCACCCCCGCTACGAAGTGATCGAGCGAATCACAGAGGCTCGGGCTAAGCTGTATCGAACGGATGAGTTCGGCCTCACCACCTTTCTGCTGGGGCGCGCTGGAGAAATCCGTGAGCTGGTTGATGCGTCTAATCCATAAGGAATTGACTTGATCGGGAGGTTTCGATGGAGTTGAATGGGCCAAATGCTGAAGTCGTTGCGATCCGTACAGACGAGCAAGCCGAGGAACAAAAACTGATTCGGCGCTTGCAGATGATGATGAACATGGTGATGCAGGTAATCGCGCAGGACGGGTCCCTGACAGTAGACGATGCAGCCCAGATGATCGCGGACAGCAGAAAGGCTGCACTCGCCATGTTCCCCGGCAAGGAGTTGGCCTACGACCTGATCTGGCGTCCCCGTTTCCAGCGTCTCATGCGCGAACGCTTTCGAATCATGTAGTGCAATCGCCGCCGCGCGCGTTGTCTCCGCGCGTCCCGTCGCTCCAGTGCTCCTGATACGCTGGAAAGACGATGCAGATTCGGCTTGCCACATGCGATGATCTTGCGGCGCTGATGGACTTGATGCGACGCATCGTCCCCCTGATGCGCGCAGAAGGAAACCTACAGTGGGACGACACCTATCCTAACGACGCTGTCTTTCAGCGGGACATTGACCTGAAGCAGTTATGGGTCGCCGCGGAAGATGATCGCATCGCCGGTGTAGCCGCGATTACCATGGATCAAGAGTCCGACTACCTTCAGGTGGGTTGGGACATCCACGAACCTGCGATCGTAGTCCATCGGCTGGCCGTCGATCCCGCATCTCGTGGACTCGGAGTAGCCGGAGCTTTGATGCAAAAAGCAGAAGAGGTCGCACTCGACCGCGGCATCACCGTGCTGCGTGTCGATACCAATACGCAGAACGAAGCCACGCAGCGGCTCTTTCCCAAGCTGGGGTACTTGCTCGCCGGAGAGATCGGCCTTGAGTTTCGGCCCGGCCTGCGTTTCTTTTGTTACGAAAAGCGACTGCTCCTCAGCTAGCGCACCACTCGAAAGCTAGGGCGTCTGAGGCGGCCCCAGCGCAGGAGTCTTTACCGGCGTCGCCAACCCAACGATCTCTGAAAGAGTATTGTTGTTGAAGTCAGTCACCCACAGATTGCCGCTGGCATCCACCACGATGGCGAACGCCTCGGTGAAACCGGAGTCCGCCGCATAACCGGCGGTCGGCGAAAGAATCTGCCCCGGCGAAGCAGCAGTCGATCCTGCCAGCTCTGTGATCGACGGACCATGCAGATTCGCGATCCAGACGTGACCCGATCCATCGATAGCCAGCCCTTGAGGCGCAAAGATACTCGCCTTGTTGTCGCTGTAGCCACTGGAAACGATAGTTCCATCGTTAGCCAGCTCGCTGATGCTGTTGCCGCGCTCATTTGCTACCCATACAAAACCGCGCTGATCGACGGCGATGCCATCCGGCCCAAGGCAGCAGGCATAGCTGGTCACCTGGGTGCCGTCAGCGGAGACCTTGCTGACCGTATCGTTGCTGGTGTTTGCCACCCAGCCGTCATGGTTCGCATCGATCGCGACGGCTACTGGGAAGCTGAACTGCTTCGAGGCGTATCCCGTCGCGCCCGACAACGGCTGGCCGGTACTTGAGAGCAACGTGATCGTCGAGTTCCCATAGTTTGGCACCCACACTGTTCCATTGGTATCGATCGCAATCGACGTAGGATAGTTGATCCCTCCAGTCGAGTATCCCGTCGTGCCGGAGATAGGCTGTCCCGCTGAGCTCAGCTCCGTTACCGTACCGAAGCCGCCATTGACTCCGGGACTTCCGTCGTTGGGAACCCACGCATCGCCCTCCGCGTCGACCGCTAGCGCATCCGAGTCGTACAGACCCCCAGAGGTAATGCCGGCCGGAAACAATGGCGCTCCCGTCGGTGAGAACTTCGAGACGACACCACCGTAGTTAGCGACCCAGATATTACCGCCTGCATCCACGCCAAGACCTGACGGCGAACTTCCACTACTCGTCAGCGTACTTTGCTTGATCCCACCTCCGCCGTAGTTGATGAGGAGCGTCCAGTCCGCGGGCTCAGCAGTAGGCAGAGGCGTAAAAGGCGCGGTAGGCGCAGACAGCTGCGCCCACAACACAGCTACATTGCTTCCGGGGTTGCGCACAAGATTCAGCGCAGCATCGAGCGTGTTGGCAGGAGCCGTCCCACCGCTCGGTGTCGTTGCGGAAAAGAGCGCAGCGCAACCTGAGGCTGCACCCGTACAGTTGTTCAGCAGATCGGCGGCAGCATTGATCTTCGCAGCTGGGGAGGAACCCGTGTTTGGAAATGCCGCACCCGGCGAAGATCCCTTTGTGAGATCAGCAAGATTCGCAACCGTGGCCACCGCATTGGCCAGCCCCTGGGCGTTCGTTGAAGTCGCCCCCAGATTGGCATCGGCACCAAAGAACTGTGCAAGACCCCAGGCACTCGCCGCCGTCGTGACCTCGTTGACGACAAACGAGGACGAAGCTGCGATATCGCCGCAAGCTCCCAGTGCGCTAGTCAGCGTAATGGCTGGATTATCGGCAGCAGTACCTACCTGCCCCCCATGAACTACTACATAAACTTGCGAGCTCGTCAGCGGGCATGTGTAACCAGCCGGAGCCGTAAAGCCTCCAGCCGCATCTGTAGTCAGCGTACTGGTAAGCAACGCCGTGGAAGCTGATCCATTTCCTGTAGTCCCGGCCGCGTAAAGCTGTACGGTCGCTCCAACAATTGGAGCTTTACCTGCCATCGCCGTTCCGGTAAAGCTCACGCCCGAACCAGGGGTGACTGGAGGCGGAGTCACAGGGGGAGGTGTAACAGGCGGTGGAGTCACTGGCGGCGGTGTTACAGGTGGCGGCGTGACAGGCGGAGGAGTTACAGCAGTCGTCCCACCGCCGCATCCAGCGAGCGAACAGGCCAGGGCACCGGCCATCGCCGCGATGCAAAGTCTCTGATAGCTGCGTAAGAATAAGTTCACGAAGGGGCCAGGAAGATCGAAGGGTGACCGCAGTTATTGCCGGCGGTAAGGTTGCGTAAGACCGGCCAGATCGGCCGAGGCAAGGAACGAACGAAGAGCTGCTGTCATCTGCTGGCGAGCCTTCTCCGCCGGCAGCGTCGTATTGGTCGTCTCTACCTTCAACAGGATCGGGATCGGCCGCTGGACATCTTGCGATAGGAGAGAGTGCGAAGTGGGCTTGCTGTAGACGAATCCGAAGTGAGTACGGTCGCTGGAGTACTCTCCGCAGGAGCCTCCGTTACAGATAGTAGTCGCCTCCAGAGACTGCGTAGCGCCATCGTTGAACAGAGAGCCGGAAAAGCTGATCGGTTCTGAGGCGGTAGGAATCGTAAGCTGATCCCGCCAGATCGGATCCTCTCCACGCGCGGAGTGGCAGATCAGCGTGTCGTGCGAGCCCAGCACAGGAGACACGCCAACCGCGATAGGAGTTCCTCCATCGGCTGGAGTGTACTCCGCCCAATGAAAGATCAATGGGCCAGCGAACATGTTCTCATTCCACATGCGCGTCAGGCGGTAGCTCCCGATCTGTGCAGGGAACTGACCCGGCGCATCTTGTTCGATCTTTCTTTCGGCGGCGTAGCTACCGCTATGCGTCTGCACATAGGCGCGTGCGACCCCATAGCCGCTGAACAACACCAGCGCCAGCATTCCCGCAAAGCGCAAATAGAAGGAGGATCCCGCACTCGCGCCGGTAGACAAAGAAGACAGCACAGGAGGCTTGATCTGGTCAGGCGATTCGCTCAGCCGGCGGACGACATGGAACAACAGGAAAGTACCAAGAAGAAAGAGGCAGGCGCCAATAACATAATCCCCCATCTCTGCCTTGTTTTGCAGCGAAGGGAAGCGCAATGCAACCAGGTAGTACAGAACCAGAATGCAGAGCCGAGCAAAGTTGAAGACGTACCCGAGCAGAACCGCGCCGGCAACAACCCCGGCATGGGCATACCAGCGGAAGCGATAGACGTAGCCGGCAATCAGTGCGATGAAGCCCATCGTAACGGCTCCGCGAATGCCGTTGCATCCCGGAGCGATAAACATGCCGAACTGCGGCGTGAACATTAGCCGCAACTGGTCCGGGCTCAGCGGCTGGCCCAACGCCATCGCAAACCCACGCGCCACATGCGCCGAGGCACGCTGCAACGGCAGATCGACGAATACGTTGAAGATGTGAGGAATCGGATTGACGAACCAGAGAAGAATCAGCGGAAACAGTGCCGCACGAAACAAGCGTGTTCCGCCAAACAGCAGCACGACCCCAGCCCCGTACGCAAAAGCCACCAGCGAGTGAGGAGGGATATAGACCGACCACTTCGGAGAAAAAACAAACACCAGAATCGCCTGATCGCGAACATGAACCACCGCAGCCGTAACCACCAGCACGACGAGTCCCCACCAGCTGCCCTCTGTCTCCCACCCAAGCGAACGCCACGCCCGCAGCACCAGCACAAAGCTGACCAGCGGGATGAACATACCGATCGACTTAAGCGCGTCCGTAGTCCACAGAAACCACAACGCATTCACCGTCGAGGCGACTGTACACAGGCCGAGGACCGCGATCAACGCAGCAAGTCCTGCGGCTCGGGACAAGCCTATCCCTTCCGCTCCAGCCGATTGGAGTGGGCTGACTTCAGCGCTTGCAGGTAAAGTTGGCATTCAGGTTTCAATCCGGACAGCGCACCAGGAGAGTGTTAGGTGGCCGATCCCAATACAGTCTTACTTGGACGAGCTGCGACGAGCCTTGATGCGGGCACGAACTGAGACGAAAAATGCACCGGCTGAGCCTACAACGGCAAGAATAGCTGTTGGATTTTCTGGAGAGTTCACACAACCGCCGGTATCAACCTGACCGTACAAAGGGAGCGCGACGGAGGAGAGGAGAGCGATGCAAGCGACTACTAGACAGGTTTTTTTCATTGGTGTCCTCAATTGGGAAGGTACCGTTACAAAAGTTGAAAGTCAACGCAGAATGCCTTCCACTTCCTAACACTTTCGGGTACTCTGTCGATTCCCTGCCCATCCACAAAGCTCTGCCCGCTTCTCTCCTCGCCCTCTTCGATCCACCTCCCGATATGGCACAAAGGACTTGGCCCTGGACGCGGAACAACAGGTGCCTCCCTCAACTATGTGTTGACCTGCGGATACTTAAGTTGCACAGCTCACTTCGCCTGCAGCTTCAACCAGGCATGAAGCTTCGGCTCCTGAACTGCCCGCAGCTCGATGCAATCGTTGATGCTGTCAACCGCCTTGGCAAGGGTCCGTTCCGCAGCCTCCACCTTGTGGACGGAGAAGAATTCATCCACCTCTTCGCGTCGCTTCACCGTGCAGAAGGATCCTGTCGCGCCCACCACCTCGGCCCCCGAAGACACCGTCAGTTGAGCCTGCACCCTCTCCCAGTGATGTCGCACGTACTCCCACGCCTGGTCGCGTGTCTCGCGGTTACGCAGAAGCGTCGTCAGCATGGTCCAGCTATCCTGGTTGCGAATCTCCCCCGAGGCGATCAGGTCGAGCGTGCGGCTTACCAGGGAGGAGTCGCGAAACCTCGCCAGCAGTCCCAGGGCAGCCGTCTGCTGCGCCGGATCCCCGGAGTTCCTGCTCACCGCCAGTAGCTTATCGTACAGCGATGCATCCCCTACGCCAGCGCTCAACTCCACCGCTGCATCCACCAGGGTAGGGTCCAGCGTCCTGTCTTTTGCATTGTTCCCCGCGAAGACCCGCCCCGTCAGCCGCTGAGCCTGGGCCAGAACAGCCGGATCTCGCGCCTCTCCCAGCAGCTCGAACAACGTACCGCGAAGTTGTTGGCGGTCGAACGACTCTTTCTTCGCCGGACTGCCAAGCCCCACATACACCGGCCCGAACTCACGCCTCAGTATCGCTGCCAGCTCATCGCGATCTTCATCGCTCGCAATACTCGAATCAATCCTCTTAAGCTCCTCATGCACCGTATCCAGTACGGCCGCGTTGGGATCGCCCTTCAGTGCCAGCACCAGGTCAAGGTAATCTCCCACCGAAGCCTGCCCTGAGCGCACCAGCGCCCACTGATCACCCACCAGACCCACCCGCTCCGGCGGAGTCAGCGAACTCTCTGCCTTCGCATTGATAGCGCTGAACTGCGCAGGCGTGTACGCCGTGCGGTAGTATCCCTTCGCAGCGGCATTGGCATAGAACACCGGCAAGCCGATATCCATCGGCAGCGGTACGCTTGAATCTTCCTTCCCGAGCACCCGGCAGATCGGCTGCCCATTCGTCTTCAAACAAACCGGAACCGTCCACTGCGGCATTCTTCCTTCGAGGGAACGACCGGACTCGGCGGTCGAAAGATAAAACCGGCTCTGCATCACCGGCACACCTCCCGCTTGCCGTTCCGCAAACGTCAACAGGGGCACTCCCGGCTGCGTCACAAAGCTCGACATGATCTTGTCCACCGGCAGATGCGAGTTCGCCGTCTGCGCGCCCCAGAAGTCCTCCGCAGTAGCATTCGCATACAGATGAGCTTGCAGGTAGTTATGCACCCCCTGGCGAAACACCTCCGCCCCCAGGTAGTTCTCCACCATGCCGATCACCGCGCCGGCCTTGCCATATGCGATGCCATCGAACATCTCGTTAATCTCATCGGGCGTATTCGCCGTCGCGCGAATGGCTCGCGTGGTCTTCGTCGCATCGAAGTTCAGCGTGTCGTTCAGCTCCTGGGCATCATCCTGCGGAAAGTTCCACTCCGGATGCCACACCGCCACGGACTTGGTCTCCATCCAGCTCGCGAATCCTTCATTCAGCCACAGGTTGTCCCACCACTGCATCGTCACCATATCGCCGAACCACTGGTGCGCCATCTCATGCGCCACAACCACGGCCACCTGCTTCTTCCCTGTGATACTTCCCGTCCTCTGATTCACCAGCAGGTCGGCCTCGCGATAGGTGATGCACCCAAAGTTCTCCATCGCCCCGGCTTCAAAGTCCGGCAGCGCAACCATATCGAGCTTCGGCATCGGGTACTTAATGCCAAAGTAAGTATCGTAATAATGCAGAACGTACTTCGCCGACTCCAGCGCAAACTTCGTCAGCCCTACCTTATCCGGAGTCGAGCAGACACGAATCGGCACGCCATCCGACTTGCCCTCGCTGCACTTGAAGTCGCCCACCAGAAACGCAACCAGGTAACTCGACATCTTCGGCGTCGTCGCAAACCGCAGCGTACGTTTGCCCGCAATCGGCCCCGCCTGATCCGAGATCATGTTCGCGTTCGAGATCGCGGTATCGCCACGATCGACGACCATCGCAATGTCGTAGGTTGCCTTCAGCGAAGGCTCATCGAAGCTGGGAAACGCCCGCCGCGCATCCGTCGGCTCAAACTGGGTCACCGCGTAGTTGCGGGTTTTCGTCTTCGAAAGATAAAACCCGCGCAGCTTATCGTTCAGCACCCCCGTGTATCGAATCGCTAGCGTAACTGTGCCCACAGGCAGCTCTTCAGAAAACGTAAAGCTGGCCTGCTCTTTCTTCGCATCGAGCATGGTCGTCGCGATCTGCGGATGCCGGTCCGAATCCAGCGGACTCAGCGGCTTCGGTTGGATGCCCAGTTTGCCATAAGAGTAAGCGGCAACCGGCAGAACGTAAGCCTTCACCTCGCCAAATTTAATCTCCACCGCATTTAACGTAATGCTCTTGGCAGGCGCATCCAGAACGACATCGATCGTCTCTTCGCCAGTGAAGGTCGCACTCTTCAAATCCGGCGTAATCGTAAGACTGTAGTGTTCGGGATGGACACCTGAAGGCAATCGCTGTGCCTCAGCTCCAGGGGTTGCGAGAAGAGAAAGTGCAAAAGCAAAAAAGGCAGAAACAGCGGTACGAACAAACATGAAAAGGGCCTCAAAACCAAAGATCAATTTCATACTTCACGAGTCCGTCTTGCGGGCACACCGTTAGCCCATGGCAGGTTCCGCCCTACTTGATGCGCCCCACACAAAGCCGCGCCGGTCGATGCTCCGTAATGGACACAGTGTCCGCAGCGATCTCCGCGCCGGCGCACAACCTCTGCCAGTCCTCCGCAACAAAACTGCGTCGGATCGACACCGGCCCGTCGTGTTTCACAAACTCATGCCAGTTCGAAAGACGCGCCCACAACCGGAACAGGTGGTATGGCACCGGTTTGCGATGGAGGTCGTCGATGAACCACCCCCGCCGCGCTGTCTGATCCATCCAGCGAAGAAACAGCACCACCTGCGAATCGGTTAAGTGGTGGGTCAGCAGCGAGCAGATCACGACGTCAATCGGCCCTTTGGTGTGGTCGGCCAGCGCATCTCCTACCAGCCACTCAATCTTCTGATTCGCTGAAGTCGCTTCACGGGCCGCTCGAATCGCATCCGGATTCAGGTCGATGCCCGTCAGCATCACAGCAACGCCGCGCTTCGCAGCCCACCGGTCGATCCTTCGCAGCGTATCCCCATAGCCGCAGCCAACATCCACGATGCGCAGCGGAGCGCCGGAGACAGGATGCGCTGCCACCAGCTCCGCAAGCCAGCCGAGAGTAGGCCGTTGCGCAAACGTCAGTCGGTTCACGCGGGCGATATCGTGCAGGCAAGCTCGCAGCTCCTCATACGAGCATGGCTGGTCCATCATCTCAATCAGATCGGCACGCCGGGAGAAATCGAGCGCTCCAGCTAGCGCAGGAGCTCGAGTCGCTGCCAGCGAAGTGTCGGCAACCTGGTCTGAAGGAGAACAGGCATTGAGAATTTCTTGCGACGAGACTTCGACCGGCGAGATAGGTGTAATCGACAAGATGATCCGCGATCAGTATAACCGCTTGAGAAAAAACCTCTTAAAACTAAGCCGGGAACTACGACGAGATAATCCTCGGAAAAGCGATAATCACCAACCACGCTTCAGGTCATTCCGACGCAACTACGAGGATTGAAGCGAAGCCGCCCTCTCGGAGTAGCCGGAGTATTCCGACGCCCGCGCCTCCGCATACGCCGCCGCTCCCAGCAAAGCGCAGGTATCGTCAAGGATCACACGAACCGGAACCGACTCCAGTACAAGCGAAAGCCGTCCCTTATCGATAAACGCCTGCATGAAATTGCCGTTCTTCAGCGTCTTCAGCATCTTCGGAGCGATACCTCCGCCAAGATACATCCCCCCGTTTGCAAGCACCTTCAACACCACGTTGCCGGCCTCGGCCCCATAAGCTGCCGCGAAGAGATTCATCGTCTCAAAGCACAATGAGCTCGAACCATCCTCAGCGCACTCCCCGATCACCGCGTTCGGGTCTTCCTCGGTCATGCGGTCGCGTAGCCACGTTGGCTCATCGATCTTCTCCACATCCCGCAGAAAGGCGTAGATATTCTTGATCCCCAGACCGGAGACGACCCGCTCCCAGCTCACGCGACCCTTCAACGTACCGCGCAGATATTGCAGAAGCGCGATCTCGCGGTCTGTCCGCGCCGCAAAGTCACAGTGTCCGCCCTCTGACGGAATCGGACGATGCTTCTTCCCATCCCAGATCAGCAACGCCTCTCCCAGACCCGTCCCCGCAGCCATCAACCCTGCATGTCCACTAGCCTCCGGATCGCCCTCGTGCAACGTAAAGATGCTCTCCGGTGCAAGCTCGGGGATGCCATAGCCGTTCGCCTCTAGGTCGTTGATCAGGGAGATATGGGGAATCGAGAGAGACTTCACCAAATCGCGCGTATCCAGCGTCCACGGTAGGTTCGTCAGCTTCATGCGTCCATCGCGCACAGGCCCCGGACAACCGAAGCAGGCGGCCAGAATGTCGCCTCCTTTAGCTTCATCGGAGCCATCGCCGGCAAGAAACTTGTTCACTACATCGTCCAGGCTCGCAAACTCATGCGCAGGAAACTTCTGGTCGCGGATCGGGTGCAGCCGCCCATCGGTAAAGTCGTACAGTGCAAGGTGAACCTTCGTTCCGCCAACGTCCCCAGCGAGAATCATCTATTTAAGCTCCAAAGTGCCGGTCGAACCGGAATTCGCCGGTTCAGGCAGCTTAGCCGCTGCAGCCGAGTCGAGCAAGAGGGTCAGTTGCCCGCTGGCCGGGCGAATCAACTGTGACGGGTGAACCTCCGGCTGGTAAGGGCCCAGAAATACATCGTGCAGAACCTGCGCCTTTCCCGTGCCTTCAATCAGAAACGCCACCTCCCTGCCCTGGTTGATCACCGGCCAGGTCAGCGTAATCCGCCACGTATCCTTCTGCGGAACGTGGTTTGGCACCACGATATGACTCATCTCATTCAGCGCCTCGGTGTGCGGAAACAGCGAAGCCGTATGCCCGTCGTCGCCCATGCCTAGCAGCACCAGGTCGAAGGTCGGCGTCTCCGCGCCTTCGAGTTTGAAGCTGTTCCGGATCGTGGACTCGTACCGCGCCGCAGCTACCTCAGGCTCTAGCTCGCCCTCCATCCGGTGCACCCGTTCCGCCGTCAGCGGCACCTTCGAGAGCAGCGCCTCATTGGTCATCCGGTAGTTCGACTCCACATTATCAGGCGGCACACAACGCTCATCCACCCAGTAAAGGTCGAGCTTGTCCCACGGAACCTGCTTCAGGAACGGCTCGGCCGGATTCGCCAGCAGGCCGAACATCGTCTTGGGCGTAGTGCCGCCAGAGATAGCAATTCGCGCCAACCCCCTGGCAGCAGCGGCCTTCACCGCCACGTCGGTAAACAGTTGCGCCCCGGCACGGGCTGTGTCCATCGGTGTTGGCAATGCACGGTATGTAACAGATACAGGACGGGGCATAAGATCTCACAAGAAAATAGAAGTAAAAAACTGAAACCAGCGAACTCCAAAGCCGCTCCGGAGTTCGACAAACATTGGATACACCTGCAGAAAATCCGGCACGCTGAAGATATTCAACCCGCAGCGTGCCAGACCGCTACTCAACTACAGCTTCTGCCACTTCCGGCCATCCTTCGCCAGCAGCTCGTCCGCGCAATCCGGACCTTCGGAGCCCGCCGCATAGTTAGGAAAGTGCTTACCCTCAACCTTGGCCCAAGCCTCCAGAATCGGCGTAAATAGCGCCCAGGTCGCCTCAACACCGTCGCGGTGCGCGAACAAAGTCGCATCGCCCAGCATCGCATCCAGCAGCAGCCGCTCATAGCCGTTCGCTGACGATTTCCCAAACGCATCCGCATAGCTGAACGCCATGTTCACCTGCGCCAGATTCGTGGTCGGCCCAGGCATCTTCGCGCCAAACTGCAGAGAGATCCCTTCGTCCGGCTGAATTCGCATCTTGATGATGTTGGGCGCAATATTATCCTCGCTGCTATTGGACTTGAACAGGTGCAACGGTGGCTGTTTGAACACAATCGTCACCTCTGTTACCCGCTTCTCAAGCCGCTTTCCAGCCCGCAGGTAGAACGGAACCCCCGCCCAACGCCAGTTCTCGATCTCCAGCCGAATCGCCGCAAAGGTCTCCGTGCTCGAAGTCGGCGAGACGCGATCCTCCTGCCGATAACCAATTACTTCCTTGCCATCAACCTTGCCCGGTCCGTACTGTCCTCGCACCGCGTTGTTGATCGGAATACCCTCAATCGCACGCCAGACCTTCAGCTTCTCTGTACGCACCGCCCCGGCCTCAAACGAGTCCGGTGGTTCCATCGCCACGAACGAAAGCACTTCCATCACATGATTCTGCAGCACGTCGCGAGTTGCACCGGCTTTCTCATAGAACGGCCCACGCCCCTCAATGCCGATCGACTCCGCCGCTGTAATCTCGACATGGTCGATAAAGTTGCGATTCCAGACCGGCTCGAAGATTCCGTTGCCAAACCGGAAGACGAGGATGTTCTGCACCGTCTCCTTACCCAGATAATGATCGATGCGGAAGATCTGATCCTCTTCCAGCACGTCGTTGATCTCATCGTTCAGCTTGCGCGCCGACTCCAGATCGGTGCCAAAGGGCTTCTCGATAATCACCCGGATCCAGTGCTTGTCCCCGGCCTCAGGCTTCGCCATGCCATGTTTCCCTAGACGGCGCGTGATATCGGCGAAAAACTCCGGCGCGACCGCCAAATAGAAAAGCCGATTGCCCTTGGTGTTGAACTTGCCATCCAGCTCTGCGAGGTGAGCCTTTAGCTTGTCGAAGCCCGCGTCGTCGTCAAACTCAGTGGCGAAGTAGGAGATCCGGTCCATAAACGGCTTAAGCTTAGGATCGCTCTCCTCCACGCCGCCGCCCTTCAGAATTCCGTCCTTCATATCGGGCCCGAACGTCGCGCTAAGGTCGCGACGCGCCACGCCCACCACCGCAAAATCCTTCGGCAAGAGACCTGACTGATCCAGGTGATAGAGCGCAGGCAAAAGCTTGCGCTTCGTTAGATCGCCCGAAGCGCCAAAGATAACAACGATGCAGGGCTCAGGAATCCGCTCACCCTTCTTGGCGGCGTCCGCCGCTGCTGCCGATACGCCAACTGGTACTGTGCTCGTGCTCATAATCTGCTCCTTACAAAACCTTCCATGCTGTGCCGACCGATAAAACTCGTCAGGCTATGAAATTCAAGGTACGTGCGCGTCAAACTCAAGCGCACGTCCACCAGAACTACAACTTCTTCACGTCGTGACCACCAAGGCCTCACGCGTAATCCAGATCATGCGGTCGGTAAAGTCATTACCGTTAAGCTTCGCAGACGCCTCCAGGTTGCAGTCGAAGCTCACCGGCATATAACCCGCCAGACGAAGCCGTTCTGCCCTGTTGAAGCCATCTTACCGAATCCGGTAACTCCCCGTTCCATCGATCTTCCCTTCCCTATGCGGCCCGTAAGCCCAGTTGCGCAAGCTCAGCTCTAAGCTGTTTTGGTGATTCAAAACAAATCGTCTGCATGCCCAACGCTGCCGCAGCATCGCAGTTCTCCACCTTGTCATCGATAAAAAGCGCTGTCTCCGCGACATGCCCAGAGATCTCTATCGCCGCTTGATAGATGCCAGAATGCGGCTTCATCTCATGCACGTAACCGGAGCAGATAAAGTAATCGAAAAATGGCCGCAGCCGAAAGGCATCCAGCCGATGCTCATTCAGTTCGCGACTCTCATTGTTCAGCGTGGCGAGGTGGTACCTTCCGGAAGAAGCAAGCTCGCCAAGAACATCGAGGCTGCCGGGATGCAGAATCTTGCTCTCCGCGCAAACCTGCGGCCAAAGCTCCGCAAATGTAAGATTCGGATTCTGGTTCAGCACCGTCTGGTTGAAGAAGTGCTCCGCCGTCGACAGCCCGCGCTCCCAGAAGTAGTTCGCCTCTTCATGACGCGCTTCATAGTCTGCTAAATCCACACCGAGCCGCTTCAGCACCTCTGTTCGCTGGCCCCTGTCCCACCCATTGGTGAGCAGAACTCCGCCGATGTCCCAGAAGATCGTCTTGATGTGCGACGAAGAACTCACTCACCCTCCGGAAAATCTGCCCCAGCCGTCACCTGCTCCCACGCGGCAATCTCCTTCTGCCAGCTGTCGAGCTTGCCTCGGAAGCGTTGCAACGCGCTGCGGCCCAGCAAAAGATGGAGCGGAGGATTCGGAGATTCGACCACCTCCATCATCGCTTGAACTGCCTTCAACGGATCGCCGGTCTGCTTGCCGTCATTCTCCGCGAAGTACTTCCTCATATTGCCAGCTGTGTTGTCATAATCGGAGATCTTCGTCTTTGCGATCACGCCCGAGCGGCCCAGAAAGTCGGTACGGAACGGCCCCGGCTCAATCACCGTAACCCGAATGCCCAACGGGGCAAGTTCGGCCGCCAACGCCTCGGAAAGCCCCTCGACCGCAAACTTCGTCGCGTTATACATCCCACCCCCCGGGCTGCCGATCAATCCACCGATCGACGAAAGATTAAGAATGTGCCCGCTGCGTTGCTTGCGAAGTTGAGGAAGAAAAGCTCGCGTCACCTTCAGCAGGCCAAAGACATTGGTCTCGAACATCGGCAGAAACTCATCTTCCGAAACCTCTTCAATCGCGCCGGCCACGCCATAGCCCGCGTTATTGACAAGAACATCCACCTGCCCGAACTGTGCGATCGCCTGCGTCACCGCAGAGTCCACCTGACCAGCGTCAGTCACATCCAGCGCCAGCGCTTTGGCAGTCTTCGGATACTTCTTTTCAAGATCGGCGACCTTTTCCAGCTTGCGGGCAGTTGCGACCACCTTCCCGCCCGACTTCAGTACCTCTTCGGCGAGCAAACGGCCAAAGCCCGTAGATGCTCCCGTAATGAACCAGACACGTTGAATCGATAGAGCCATGATCTTCCAAACTCCAAAACCGCGTTTCTTATCCCGAGCCCATGAAAGAAAACTATCCGTCCAGCGCACCCTGCGTCGCTGCCGCTGCTTGACCCGGCTCCCGTTCTAACCGGTCCATGTTGCTTGATACGCCTGCAACCAACTCAGTCGGAAGCCCGTCATCGGGTCCAAATCGGCATTCAAAATAAGATGCGCAGGCGGACTCCAAAGGCGCAAAAGGAGTCGTAGTCACACTTAAGTTAGAGCAACGCCGCAGTTGATGTAGAGTCGCTTTCGCTTTTTTGTTTGCCATTTCCTAAAAAACTTTTTTGTTTGTCATTCCCGAAGGGAATCTGCGTTTGCAGTTTCTACACCATGAGCCAAATTGCCATAGACGCGGAATTTATTGCCAGAGAGTGAAAGGGCGGGGCGATAAGCCCCGCCTTCCCGTCTACTTTTTCACCAGTTTCTTGGCATGGGCCACTACATTCGCAACGCTGAAGCCTAGCTTCTCGAGAGCGATCGGCCCAGGCGCCGAGGCGCCAAAGCGGTCCAGTCCAATCACCGCGCCGTTATGGCCGATGTACTTATACCAGCCCAACGTCGCGCCGGCCTCCACCGCCAGCTTCGGCGTGTTCTCCGGAAGCAGCTTCGCCTTATACTCGTCGCTCTGCTCGTCGTAGATGTGGAAGCTCGGCATCGAAACGACCGTCGCGTTGATGCCTGCAGCCTTCAACTCTTCGGCAGCCTTTGTAACGAGTCCAACTTCGGACCCAGTCGCGATCAGGATCAGATCCTTGCCGTACGAGACCGTCTCGTACGCACCGAAACGAGCACCGGGCCGGGCAATCGCGGCATCGATCGTTGGCAGGTCCTGCCGCGACAACGCCATAAAGCTAGCGCTCTTTCGCTCCAGCGCCAACTGCCAGCACGCCGCCGTCTCATTCGCATCCGCAGGGCGGAAGTCCGTGAGCTGCGGAATGCACCGCAGACTCATCAACTGCTCCACTGGCTGGTGAGTCGGTCCATCCTCGCCCAGGCCAATCGAATCGTGCGTGAAGACGAACAACGAATGAATGCTCATCAGTGCAGCCAGGCGAAGCGCATTCCGGCAGTAGTCCGAGAACGTAAAGAACGTCGAACCAAACGGAATCAATCCGCCATGTGCCGCCATGCCATTCACCGCCGCGCACATGCCGAACTCGCGCACGCCAAAGAACACATTGCGTCCCGCAGGGTCCACATGAAAACTCGGTGAATCCTTGAAGATTGTCTTCGTCGAAGCAGTCAGATCAGCTGCGCCGCCGAAAAGTTCAGGCACCACGTTCTCAATCGCCTGCATCACGGCCTGCCCCGCATTGCGAGTCGCCATAGGCTTCTCGATCGGGAACGTAGGAATCTTCTTCTCCCATCCCTCGGCCAGCTTGGCCTTGATCGTCCGGTCAAACTGCGCCGACGGCTCCGGATATGCCTTCGCGTACTCCTCAAACTCCGCAGTCCACGCAGCGTGCAGATCCTTGCCCTTCAGCTTGATCGTGTCCCAGTTCTTGCGAGCCTCATCAGGAACATAGAAGCTCTTGTCCTCGGGCCAGCCGAGGTTCTTCTTGGTCTCCTTCGTCGCCTCGGGTCCCATCGCCTCGCCGTGCACCTTGTTCGTGCCGGCCTTCGGGCTTCCGTAACCGATCACCGTACGCACGCGAATCAGCGAAGGCTTCGTCGTCTCAGCTTTAGCCGCAAGAATCGCCTTCTCAATCGCTACCAGATCGTTTCCATCAGCAACATACTGCACATGCCAGTGATAGCCTTCGAAGCGCTTGGTCACGTCTTCGGTGAACGACAGCTCTGTCGGTCCATCGAGCGAGATCAGGTTGTCGTCGTAAAGCACAATCAGCTTGCCCAGAGCCAGCGTTCCGGCCAGCGAAGCAGCCTCGTGCGAGATGCCTTCCATCATGTCGCCATCGCCACAAAGCACATAGGTGTGGTGATCGACGATGTTGTACGTATCGCGGTTATAAACCGCAGCCTGATGCCGTTCAGCGATCGCCAGGCCCACCGCCATTGCGAAGCCCTGTCCAAGCGGTCCGGTCGTCACCTCAACTCCCGGCGCCTCGCCGTACTCCGGGTGTCCAGGAGTATGCGATCCCCACTGCCGGAACTGCTCCAGCTGCGAGATCGGCAGATCGTATCCAGACAGATGCAGCGCGCCGTACAGCAGCGCAGACGCATGCCCATTCGAAAGCACGAACCGATCCCGGTCAATCCACTTCGGATCCGATGGATCGTGCTTCATTATCTTGTGATACAGCAGATAAGCAATCGGAGCGCATCCAAGCGGAGCCCCGGGATGGCCGGACTTGGCCTTTTCCACGGCATCGACGGCTAAGAAACGGAGGGCGTTGATGGAGATCTGGTCAATTTCGTGCTGCTTCGAATCCTGCTGTTCGCTCATTCTGTTCCTTTACTCTTTTTTTGAAGATTCGGCGTCGTCAACTACGCTGAATCTGGAAGATTTGGTCAAACTCTATCAGTGTACTAGCGAGACCCGGCTGCCGCATCTCTACACCTTGGTAGATGCTGGAATGCGGATAATGGAGACATCAATATTTCGCCCTAGCCAGCGCTCCGGTTGACCCTCTACCGGCCACGCCAGCGTGAAGGTAATCGCGCCTGTCTTGTCTCCTTCCGTCGGTATGTCTACATACGATCCCGCAAACCCTACCGAGGTCGAACTAAGAGAGAGCGTCGTCGCCCAATGATCCAGCGTATAGACCACGCGGAAGTGCTCTCGTTCGACGATGCGTAACGTATGTCCTGCATGCACAGAGCAGATCGCCCGGTTAGGCTCGAAGATCTGAATATGGTTGCTGAACGTACGTTTCCCCTTCGGCACCGCGTACCGCTCCTCCACTACTTTTATCCGGTCGAACACTCTGCCATCGGCCGCAGAGCGCAGCAGCTTCAGATACTCCGCATGCGCCCACACCAAGGGCTGCGCCGAACCCGCGGAACGCCCCCGGTACATCCCACGCGATGGAATGTCGTCATAGTCCCAGACCTGCTCGGGAAGCATCCCTCCAACCGAGCTGAACTGCTCCATCGCCTTGATGTAAGGCGTGAAATCAGACCCGGCGCAGATCTCGTAGTGGCCTCTCTCCCCGGTCAAAATCGGCCACGCACGGCCCTGCCCGGAGCCGTCATACGGGCCGCCATCTTTCTTCTGACCATAGCCGTCATGGTTGTACCGCCGCCACGAAACTCCAAACGGCGTCTCGATCTTCAGGCAGTGGTCGATCACCTTCAACGAATTGACGATCAAAGGATCGTCCGCTCGCCGGATTCCATAGCGCACCAGCTCCAGGAAACCTCCATCGATCACCTCACGCGCCTCGAACTCATTCTTCTCCCCGGGCTCACGATTATTGATTCGAATCACACCTTCAGGCAGGGTGTCGTCGTGGAACGGTTCGCCCTTGGCCGGCGGACGAATTCGCATGTAGTGGTACTTGATCTCCGGGTGCAGAATTCCTTCGGTCGTCGTCGTCCACTCGTCCAGATGCGCCTCTATCCAGTCCGCATACGTCTCCAGATAATCCGCCAGCTCAATCGATCCCCGATCGCGAGCAATATCCGCCGCGCACAGCAGACCCGAGATCACCGCCGCCAGCGTCGAAGGCGAGTACCCCGCCGCCTCCTCCCAGCGCTCCTGCTGCGTCACCGGCGCATACCCCACCAGGAAAGCCGCCGCCCGCTCGACAAACGGAAACACATCGAAGTTCCCCAGCCCATTCTGCTTCCACAATCGCCACGCCAGGATGATCGGAAACGCCACCTCATCCAGCTGAATCCCAGTCCAATAAGGCGTCCCGTCGATCCAGAAGTTCTGCGCGAAGCTCCCGTCGGGCCTCTGCGTACAAGCCAGGTAGACCAACGCCCGCAGCGCCGTATCCGTCCTCCCGCAGGCCAGCAGGGCGCTCGCCGTCTGAACCATATCGCGCGTCCACACCAGGTGATACCCGCCCAGGTCCGAGTCGCCCTTCGACGCTCCCCACGGTATCGAAGCCGAAGCGATAAACGCACCCGAATACGTCTTATCCTCGTGTGTCAGCAGCACATTCTGACTGATTCCCATCAGCCTGCCGCCATCGGTGGAGGCACTGGCCATCTGTGCCGGCGAGCTCACGCGACGCCACTGGTCCAGAAATCGCTCCTGCAGCTCAGCGTAAGGCGACGACAAGGTCTGCATCATCTGCGCAATCGCGGAATGATGCCCATCGCCAAACGAGATCGCAATCGTGAACTCCGGATTCTTCGCAATATCGATCTCCCCCATCAACGCGAGATTGCCGTCCAGAGCCTGCCCAAACTGCCAGCTCATCTTCATCGTCTGAGATAGGTCCTGATACCCATCGCTCGTACCCGCATACCCGCAGGAAGAACGCACGAAACCGCAGCTGGCGCCGAACGCAAGCGACGTCTCCCCCTTCCACGCCAGCAGGCACCGCTGTCCCGCCACGTCGATCGATCGTGCAGAGTTCCCTGCACCGCCTCCATTCAAATGGGGAGCCAGCAACGCATAACACTTCAGCCGCGACAGAATCTCCGCGTCTCCAGTAATCTTCACGTTCATCAGCACCACGGGATGGTGCGGATCACAGATGAACTCCTTCGTCACCGTATATCCTCCATCCAGATCGCTCGCTATTACCCGTACCGCAGGCGCCGCCTCGTCGATGTAGTGAAACTCATACTCGAAGTTGCGCTTCTCCTCGTGGAAGAAGGTCTCGCCATCCGTGAACAGCAGCTCCATATCGCGAGTCTGCGGCCGATCGATCGTCGGGTAATAGATCTCGTTCAAAGTGCCATGCGACACCGTGAACCACACCCGGCTCGAGGCCGCGTAGGCCGTCGACACCGCGTCTTTTTCGCTCGAAGTCCAGCGCGGTTCCATCCCGGGACCGCCAAAGGCAGGTCCATCGTCATCAAGCCAGCGATACGCAGAGGTCAGATCGTTCATTGTTGGTTCCTATTAGAACGCAGATCCACGAAGTAAGTTACATCCCTTCATCAAAGAGCGATGAATCCCGCAGGTACGCTATCATTCTGGAGGTTGTGCCGACTCCCCGAGTGCATCGCGCACCCTCCGGACAGCATCGAACATTCTCAGGCGGTCAGGATACTCCTGACTGACATACCGAACGACGACAGGAGAACTACCGTGGCCTACGAACTACCCCCACTGCCCTATGACTACGCGGCGCTCGAGCCCTACATCGATGAAGCAACGATGAAGCTTCACCACGACAAGCACCACCAGACCTACGTCACCAACCTCAACGGCGCGGTCGAGAAGCACCCCGAACTCGGCAAGAAGACGCCTGAGGAGCTCGTCAAGGACCTCGCCAGCATCCCCGAGGACGTTCGCAAGGTCGTCCAAAACAACGGCGGCGGCCACGTCAACCACACCATGTTCTGGCAGATCATGAAGCCCAAGGGTGGCGGCGAGCCCACCGGCGCGATCGCCGATCAGATCAAAGCAGACTTCGGCTCCTTCGAAGACTTCAAAAAGCAGTTCAACGAGACCACCGCGAAGCAGTTTGGCGCCGGCTGGGGCTGGCTCGTCTTCGAAGGCGGCAAGCTGAAGATAGTCACGACTGCCAACCAGGACAATCCCCTCTCCCAGGGCCACTATCCCATCCTCGGCAACGACGTCTGGGAGCACGCCTACTACCTCAAGTACCAGAACAAGCGCCCGGACTACCTCGCCGCCTGGTGGAACACCGTCAACTGGGACGAGATCAACAAGCGCTTCGCCACCGCCAAAAAGTAGCTCCAACGCATAAACAACCGTGTAGTCGACACACCAAACAAAACGGCTGTCCCCCAGGGGGGCAGCCGTTTTGTTTGGCTCTAAGTTTTACTCTGAACTACTCGCTGGAACCCTTGCGCGGCCGGCGGTTAGCCTGCAAAACCTTCTTGCGCATGCGCAGCGACTTCGGCGTAACCTCAACCAGCTCATCGTCTGCAATGAACTCGATGCACTGCTCAAGGGTCAACTGCTTATAAGGAACAAGCCGTACAGCATCATCCGAGCCGGAAGCACGCATGTTCGAGAGCTTCTTCTCGCGAACGCAGTTCACGTCCAGATCGTTGTCCCGCGTGTGCTCACCGACGATCATGCCCTCGTAGACCTCTACTCCGTCGGTAACGAAGAGAACGCCGCGATCCTGCAGCCCTTCCAGCGCATAAGCAGTTGTCGTGCCTTGGCGATCGGAGATCAAAGCACCAGAAAGACGCTGCGGAATCTCCCCCTGGTACGCGATGTAGCCGTCCAGAATCGAGTTCATGATGATCGTTCCACGAGTCTCGGTCAGCATCTCCGAGCGCAGACCAATCAAGCCTCGCGAAGGAATGCGGAACTCCATGCGAACGCGGCCTGAACCATGATTGATCATCTTGGTCATCTCGCCTTTTCTCGGCCCCAGGCGTTCGATGACAGTACCCACAAAGTTCTCCGGAACGTCAATCGACAGATGTTCGACCGGCTCGACAAGCTGGTCGTCGACCCGCTTCGTAACGATCTCAGGACGGCTCGCCATCAGCTCGAAGCCTTCGCGGCGCATCATCTCGATCAGGATGCCAAGCTGGAGTTCGCCGCGGCCAAGAACCTTGAACGAGTCCGGTGAACCGGTGTCCTGCATCTTCAGCGAGACGTTGGTAAGAAGCTCTTTCTCCAGGCGGTCACGCAGATTACGTGAGGTAACGAACTTGCCTTCGCGACCTGCAAAGGGAGAGTTGTTGACGTTGAACTGGATGGCAATCGTCGGCTCATCAATGGTAATCTGCGGCAGCGGTTGCGGATTTTCGATATCGCAGAAGCTCTCCCCGATAAAGATGCCCGGAATACCGGCGATGGCGACAATATCGCCCACCTGAGTCTCGTCGATATCCGTGCGCTTCAGCCCGGAGAAGCTGAACAGCTTGGTGATCTTGTGCTTGGTAAAGGTGCCGTCGATCTTCGCGACCGAGTACTCCTGACCAGTGCGCATCGTGCCATTGAAGACGCGACCGATAGCCAGACGGCCAAGATAGTCGGAGTAGTCAAGGTTGGTAACGAGGATCTGGAGCGTGCCCTCGGGATCGCCCTTCGAGACCGGTATGGTCTTGACGATCTGCTCGAAGAGAGGCTGAAGATCGGTGCCAGGGGTCGCAAGATCGTTGGTCGCGGTACCCAGCTTGCCGTTGGTATAAAGAACGGGAAAGTCGAGAACCGACTCGTCAGCATCCAGGTCGATAAAGAGGTCATAAACTTCGTTCAAAACCTCCTGAGGACGCGCGTCCGGACGATCGATCTTATTGATGACGACCATCGGCGTGAGACCGGCTTCAAGGGCCTTTGAGAGCACATAGCGCGTCTGCGGCAGGGGTCCTTCAGAGGCATCGACGAGAAGAACGACACCATCGACCATCTTCAGTGCGCGCTCCACTTCACCACCGAAGTCGGCGTGGCCAGGGGTGTCGACGATATTGATCTTATTGTCGTGATAGTAAAGAGCGGTATTCTTCGCGAGAATCGTGATGCCGCGCTCTTTTTCAAGATCGTTGGAGTCCATGACTCGATCGGTAACGGCCTCATTGGAGCGGAAGGTTCCGCTCTGGCGCAGCATGGCATCGACCAGGGTGGTCTTGCCATGATCGACGTGGGCGATAATGGCGATATTGAAGATAGGCTTAACGGCTACTGCGGTTGAATTGCTCACTGCGTGTATGTCCTGTCTGGGCGCTTAGGGGTGTTATTTCGGGGAAAGTGCGCGTCTCTCCTAGTTTAGCCTACTTGGGCACAGGTTGACTCCCAAAAATGCCCAACTGGAAGAAGATATGGTGAATGCGCCTTTATTTTCAGCTCCACTTCCACCCAGGAGATAGTTCTTCAAATCTAATCCTTTCAGTCGAAAGGCTGTGAGATTGCGTTTTGACGCTTGGGATTGTGCCGCTATACTCAAGGCTCCTAATGCATCCAACCCAGCCATCCCAGTTCGAGCATGCGGCCCTGAAAAATTATCTGCTGGATCACGCCTATGACGAGATGTTCACGGGTCCAGGCAATCTGCACCCCCACTGCGAGCCGCTCCTCGAGCACTTCGCATCGTTGCCCTCAGACGAGCTGCAGCGAAGAAAGCAGGCTGCCGACCTCAGCTTTCTCAATCAGGGCATCACCTTCACTGTGTACGGGCGCGAAGAGGGGACCGAAAAGATCTTCCCCTACGACCTGATTCCGCGCATCATCACTGCCGCGGAGTGGGCCACGGTTGAGTCTGGGTTGACTCAACGCATCACCGCTCTGAACCTCTTCCTGAAGGACATCTACAACGAAGGCAGAATCCTCGACGATGGCATCGTGCCGCGCGAGGTCGTCTATAGCTGCAAGCACTACCGCAGGCAGATGGCGGGCCTGCAGGTTCCCAGGAACGTCTACATCGCCGTTTGCGGAACGGACTTGATTCGACTCGAGAGCGGAGAGTTTGTCGTGCTCGAAGACAATCTCCGTGTTCCCAGCGGCGTCAGCTACATGCTGACCAATCGCCGGGTCATGAAGCGAATCTTTCCGCAGCTGTTTCGCAGCTACAACGTCAGGCCGATCGAGCAATACACGCAGCTGCTTCTCGGAACATTGCGTTCGCTTGCTCCAGAGGGACGCCCCGAGCCAAACATCGTACTGCTGTCCCCCGGAGTCTTCAACTCGGCCTACTTCGAGCACGCCTACCTCGCTCGCCAGATGGGCATCGAGCTGGTCGAAGGCCGCGACCTGGTCACTCACGACAACGTCGTTTACATGCGGACCACCATCGGACTGCGACGGGTCGATGTAATCTACCGGCGCGTGGACGATGACTTCATCGATCCACTCGCGTTCCGTGGGGACTCAATCCTTGGAGTAGCGGGTCTGTTCAACGCCTACCGTGCGGGCAATGTAACGCTGGCCAATGCATTCGGCACCGGCGTAGCGGATGATAAGGCGCTCTACGCCTACGTCCCCGAAATCATCAAGTACTACCTGAGCGAAGAGCCCGTGTTGAAGAACGTTGAAACCTATCTCCTCACCAGGCCTAAAGAGCGGCAGCACGTACTCCAGAATCTCGACAAGCTCGTGATCAAGGCAGTAGGCGAAAGCGGTGGCTACGGCATGCTGATCGGACCACAGTCGACCAAGGCGCAGCAGGAAGAGTTCGCGAGAAAGATAGAAGCCGATCCGAGGAACTACATCGCGCAGCCAACCATAACGTTTTCGCGAGCACCATGCTTGATCGGCGATGAGCTGCAACCGCGGCATGTGGATCTACGGCCTTACGTGTTGTATGGCGATAAGGTGACGATCGTTCCGGGCGGCTTGACTCGGGTGGCGTTGAATCAAGGGTCGCTGGTGGTGAACTCGTCGCAGGGTGGCGGGAGTAAAGATACGTGGGTATTGAGCCAGTGAAGGGAGAGGTCTATGCTTTCACGTGTTGCCGATAGCTTGTACTGGATGAGCCGTTATCTTGAGCGCGCCGAACACACCACGCGTCTGCTCGATGTAAATCTGAACCTGATGCTCGATGAGAGCCCTATCAGCGCGGAACGGCGATGGCAGCGAGTCTTGCAGGCCTTGGGCAAACCTAAGAACGTCGAGTGGACAGGGGAGCCGTACGCGCTGACCCAGGCCCTGACCTTCGATACAGCGAACAAGGCTTCTATCCTGTCGTGCATCATCGCCGCGCGGGAGAACTCGCGGCATGTGCGTGAGCAGATCTCTACCGAGCAGTGGCATCGGCTGAACAGCCTCTATCTTCAGGTGACAGGACCGGAGATGGAGCATCAAAGGCAGTCTGAAGCGCTGGTTGCCGGCATGTCGCAGCCAAGTGAATTTCTTCAGTCTGTGATGGAGGCGGTGCATCAGTTTCAGGGTGTTACCGACTCGACGATGAATCACGGCGAAGGCTGGCAGTTCATCCAGGTGGGACGATATATCGAGCGGGCGTGCGCAACCGCGTTGCTTCTCCAGGCCTATCACGTCGATCTCTGGGGCAACACAGAGAGAGTCGTTGATGGAAATGAGTACCTCGACTGGATGGGCCTGTTGCGTTCGGCTACAGCCTTCGAAGCGTATTGCAAGGTGTATACCGCGGATCTCACGCCGGATCAGATCTTTGAATTTCTTCTCCTCGACGAGGAATTTCCCCATTCGGTTCGGTTTTCGATCGATAGCCTGCAATGCGCTCTTGAGAAGATCCAGGGAGACAGCGGCAAAAGCCGTGCCGAAACATTGCGTCGGCTCAGCGGAAGACTTCAGTCCTCACTAAACTACAGTAGCGTCGATGAGATATTAAACCAGGATGTGCTGGGATATCTGAGCGGCATCCAGGCACAGTGCCGCGCAATTCACGAGACGATCTACGAGCTATACGTGGACTATTCCATTCAGGCGGCCCTGGCAGGATAGATGAGCACACAGAGATCAACGGCAGAGACCTCAGAACCAATTACCAGCGGGACACGCTCCACTCTTGTCGATATCGTGAAGGGCATAGCCATCATTCTGGTGGTATTTGGCCATACGCTTCAAGGCGCAATTCATCGAGGATGGGGAACAGGCTCTCGAGTTTTTTTTACCGATGACTTTATCTACAGCTTTCATATGCCGGCCTTTTTTTTCGTGGCCGGTCTGTTCGTTATAGGCAGCATTCGCAAGCGTGGGCCGGCGCACTTCACGGTGGACAAGGTGAAGACAATCCTGTATCCCTACGCGCTGTGGGGTACGGTCTTTGCGGTACTCAGCCCCTTTCTGGTGTACTTCGCGGCGACTCCCCGTCCCTTTCTTTGGAAAGTTTTTCTTGTAGGCCTTCTGGAGGGGAATGAGGGATGGTTTTTGTATACCTTGTTCTTTTGCCTCCTGCTGGCGATGCTGACCGTCCGGCTTCCGCACTGGCTACGGTTTGTATCTGCACTCATCATCTCTCTCTGTGTGCCATTCAGCACATTGATACCTTATGAGATCTTGCGTGAATTCTGCTTCTTAGCTGCGGGTATGTGGGTGGGCAACACCATCTTTCGACTGGAGCGGCTGCAAAAGGCAAGAGCAGCTCTTGGCCTCATTCTCTTCTTGGCGATTCAGTTTCTCGCGATCCGACTCTATGGCCCACCCGGGCGATGGAGCTTCGTTGCACTTGGCCTTACCGGCACATGCTTGCTCTTCTTCGCAGCACGAGTCCTGGAAAAACACCAACTAGGCAACGCTTTAGCCTGGATCGGCCGGGCATCGCTGGCAGTCTTTCTGATGAGCGCCTTTGGGCAGATCACGACACGCGCAATATTGCTGAAAGTGTTCCACACCAACAATCTTTGGCTTCAACTGCTCCTCCCAACGGCCTTCGCGACACTCTTACCTGCTATTGTTTGGTATCAACAGGATCGATGGCGGCTGGGCTGGCTCTTTCGCTGGCCCCTGTAATCCGAATGCATCTCTTCGAACAATCGAAAGGGACGGTCTATGTATTATTCGATTCGCCATCTGACGAAGTTTTTGTATAGCAACCAGGTCAGCGAGAGCATGATGGAGACTCGAATGCACCCGCGCAGCGACCACAATCAACGCTGCCTGACCTTCCATCTCTCCGTCAGCCCGCGTTGCAGAGTCTTCAGCTATCGCGACCATCTCGCAAATCATGTTCACCACTTCGACATCCCAGGCATGCACGGACAGCTGGTCATCGTTGCCGAGTCCCTGGTCGAAGTGCAGCCGGCACCACAGATTCCAGCCTTCCTCGCGCCCGATGCCTGGGCAGATCTCGACGCCATGGTCGAACAGGGCGACTACTGGGAGATGTTGCTGCCCAGCGAGTTTGCCATACCCACCCCCGCGCTCGATTCCCTCGCCGCAAAGCTGGATGTGCGACGCAGAGATGATCCGCTCATGGTCCTTCATCACCTCAATCAGCAGATCTACGAGTACTTCGACTACAAGCCGAAGTCGACCAACGTCGACTCACCCATCGACCTCGCCTTAGGCACCCAGGCCGGGGTCTGTCAGGACTTCGCGCACATCATGATCACTCTCGTGCGATCGAAGCTGAGGATCCCCTGCCGTTACGTCAGCGGATATCTCTTCCACGGCGAAAGCGACATGGACCGCTCCGTAAGCTCCGCGACCCACGCCTGGATCGAAGCTCTCATTCCCCACCTCGGCTGGGTCGGATTCGACCCAACCAACTGGCTGGTAGCGGGAGATCGCCACATCCGGACCGCGATTGGCCGTGACTACTCCGATGTGCCGCCAACCCACGGCATCTTTCGAGGCCGCGCTGCGAGCGAACTCACCGTAGCCGTGCGAGTCACACCAAGCCTCGGAACACCATCGCTCGACCAGGAGCTGCCCGTACCGGAAGACTGGTCGATCCTCGTCGAAAAAGCAACGCAGCTTCCCGAGCAGCCTCCACCTCCGACACGTCAGCAGCAGATGGCGCAGCAACAGCAGGAAAATGTTTAGGCTAAACCTGCAAGTCCATTTGCATCCGCGAAAGCGAAAAAATGGTCGTCAAAAAGAAAGTCGCAACCTCTGAAGATCACACCGGTCGTATAAGACGGATCTGCATGAGCATGCCAGCATGCGAAGAGAAGCTATCGCATGGGGAGCCGACGTGGTTCGTCCGCAAGAAAGTCTTCGTCATGTTCGCGAATAACCATCACGGCGATGGTCATGTCGCAGTCTGGCTTCCAACGCCACCCGGCATGCAGGAAAATCTGATTGCAGCTTCGCCCGAAACTTTCTTCCGCCCACCTTACGTCGGAGTCAAGGGTTGGGTCGGGATCGAGTTGCACCGAATAGGCGAACATGACCTGGCGGCACACATTCTGGAAGCCTGGAAGATGGTCGCACCGAAGAGTCTCCTGAAGCCTGAGAGCCTGCTGAAATAGCCCTCCGGCAGAAGAATCTCAGAGGTTCAGCTTCTTGAACACTCGCTCCGGAATGTTGCGAATAACAAACATGATCGGCTGCCATTTAAACGGAACGTAAAGAACGTCTTTACGTTTATCGATAGCGCTAACGATGGCCTCCGCCACTGAGTCGACATCGGCAAACGTCTCGCTCTTCGGCATGTTCGCGGTCATTGCGGTCTTGGTAGGGCCGGGTTTGATAGCAAGAACAGTAACGCCTTCGCGGTCGACACGGTTGCGAAGGCCGCCAAGAAACGCCGACAGGCCAGCCTTCGAAGACCCATAGACATAGTTGGACTTGCGGCCTCTGTCGCCAGCTACGGAAGAGATAACCGCAAGGGTGCCGGCGTGGCGCTGGACGCAGAAGTTAGCCAGCCACGTTAGCAGCGAGACGGGTGCCATAAAGTTGGTGTGCAGAATCTGCGCAGCGGTATTAAACTCCCGCTCGGCCTCGGCTTGGTCGCCGAGCACACCATGCGCGAGATACGCGATATCCATGCCGGTCAGCGAGTTAATGGCGTGAGCGAGCAGCGACGGGTGCTGGTCCGTGTCGTCGAGATCAGCCACGGCAGTATCGACGTAGCTTGCTCCACGGGTTTTAAGATCGGCGGCTACGGCTGCAAGTTTTTCGGCGTTGCGCGCGACTAGAAAGAGGCTTGCGCCCTGCGAGGCCCAGATGCGACAGGTCGCTTCCGCGATACCGGAGGTGGCTCCAAGAACAAGAATCTTGCGCGGAGCCGAAGGGGTCGATTGCGGGGTCGTGCTCATAGGTGCTTTGTCCGGTCTTATGAATTTGGAGTGACGCGCTCCCAGAAGCTGGAGGTGAGCATAGGGTCACGGTATTGGGCAAACTGCTGCCATTGAGGGTAGAAGGATTGGAACTGCGAAGCCGTCATGGCAGCATCTTTGGCGGGATACAGGCGACCCCCGAACTCGCGGGTCATATCGGCTAGACGCTGAAAGAGCGGAAAACTCTTGTCAGGCTTGATGGGAAAATCGAGCGCGAGCGTGATGCCCGGCTTCGGGAAGCTCATCATGCCGGGCGAAGGAACGTCGCCGAAGGCCTTCAGTACAGCAAGGAAGCTGGCAAGGCCGGACTTGGCCACCTCGCGCAGGACAGCGATGGTTCCCTCTTTGGCGTGCTCCCACGGAATGACGTACTGAAACTGTAAAAGACCGCGCTTGCCATACATGCGATTCCAGCGGAGAACCTTATCGAGCGGATAGAAAAAGGGCTCGTAGTCCTGCACGGCGACGACGCGCTTATGAATCTGTTTATGAAAGAACGCAGTATTGAAGAGGCTCACCGTAAGCGAATTGAGTGCAAAGCCCGGAGCCTCAAAGGGAAAGACAAGCTTCGGCTTCGGAGATCGCGTCAGGTCATCTCTCTTCGTGGAGTGGTCGCCCTGCATGAAGATGCCCCGGGCAAAATTACGGCCAGACGACGTAACATCGACCCAACTCACGGTGTACTCAATATCCTTGCTTTGATTGGTAAGGTCTAGAAACTCGTCGATACCGTGAAACTGGATACCTTCGTAGTCGATCTTGCGGGACACAATCGGCTTGAGACGCAGCGTGGCCCAGGTGATGACGCCCGTCAGGCCGAGGCCGCCGATGGTCGCAGCGTAGAACTCAGGGTTCTCCGTAGGGGAGCACAGCATACGCGAACCGTCGGAGCGCACAAGCTCGAACTGCGTGATGTGGCATCCGAACGTTCCGGCAGAGTGATGATTCTTACCGTGAATATCATTCGCAATTGCTCCGCCAAGAGTTACATACTTGGTTCCCGGCGAGACAGGCAGAAAAAAACCCCGCGGAACAGCAAAGTCGAGAATCTGCGCGAGACTCACGCCCGCCTCGGCGGTAAGCAGCCCGGTCTTCGGGTCAAAGCTGATCAGGCGATTCATCGCCGTGGTGACCAGAAGGTTGCCGTCTTTAAGGAGGCAAACGTCGCCGTAGCTTCGGCCCATCCCTACAGGCAAAGCTCCGTTGTGGAGGTTCTCCACGAGTGCTGGATAATCGCCTTGCCAGTGGAGCGGCAGAAGCTTCGCGTCGTAGGTAGGGTAGCGTCCCCAGGACTCGAACGGAGCCTGCACCTTCGATTGAGCTTCCTCTGTGGTATTTGGGTCAGGCATAGGGACAGAATACTGGTTCACGACGGCGTCGGGTTAAAAAGGAAGAGGCACAGCGTACGCCGTGCCTCTTCTTGAAACGGTGTGCTCTACGCAGCGGCGGTGACGCGATCTGCGGTGTGCTTATCGGTTGCAGTCTTCAGCGCTGCCTTTGCCTGCTCGGTGAGAGCAGTAAAACCAGCAGCGTCGTTGGCGGCGATATCGGCGAGAACCTTGCGGTCGAGCTGATTGCCGGCGAGCTTCAGGCCGTTGATAAACGTCGAGTAGCTCATGCCATTGTTACGGCAGGCTGCGTTGATGCGGACGATCCACAGAGCGCGATACTGACGCTTCTTCTGCTTACGGCCCGTGTAGGCGAACTTGAGTCCACGCTCAACAGCTTCCTGAGCGGCCTGGTACAGCTTGGACTTTGTGAGGAAGTAACCACTCGCGCGCTTGAGGATCTTCTTGCGGCGATCGTTGCGTTTTGTACTCCGTTTTACACGGGGCATCTTGCTTCTCCTTTTGCGTACTTCGTTTAAGCGGCTGGAGGTAAGGTGGCCTCTTCACTCGCTATGCAACTTCAAGTCTCGGTGGAATCGCTAACGCGATTCCAGGGGCCACAACGCTTTTACTGGCCCTTTGCTCTTACGAGGCGGCTCGACTTGAACAACTTATGCTTCCCTGCCTGATACTCAGGCGTAAGGAAGCATCCGGGCAACCTTGTGATGATCCGCATCCGAGATAAGCGCCGACCCGCCGAGCTTGCGCTTGGTCTTGGTGGCCTTCGAGGTGAGGATGTGGCGCATCTTCGACTGGCCGCGCTTGAACTTGCCGGTACCGGTCTTATGAAAGCGCTTGGCTGCGCCGCTGTGTGTCTTCAACTTTGGCATGGTGTTCCTGACGAAAACTGTGTTCTGGACAACTTATTAAGTATATACGACGAAGTAGCCGGAGACCACGCTTATTCGAAAAGCTGCCCGCACGCTTGAACAAACGACTTACTTTGACACGTGAAAACCACCATGCCTCCCCAGAAAATATAGTTCAAAACAGTGGCGTACTTTTAGCTCACTATAACTACGTTGCTCCGCACCACCTTCCCACCACCCGTTCACCACGACCACACCATCAAATCACCACGCTCAAATACCACAATTCCTCGAAAATCCCCTGTAAAACAGCGATATTAGCGCTGGGAAAAATATTGCGCCCACTTCGAAAAAACATAAGCCGGGAGGGGCCTTTCGAGGTACGCCGAAAACGGCGTAAAAGCCCTCCAGCATGCTATACTTAAGAGACTGAGAATCAGGCTGGAACGTGTGTAAAGCGCTGGAATGGCGCGGGTTTTCGCGGATTGCGCGGGCACGGAAAGGGCTGAAAATCCTGCACTTCAGCAACCGCTGAACGGAGATACATGGCATCGACTGCAATCCCCACAGAAAGCGCTCTTTTGGAGCTCGAAATCGGAAAAACGAAAGACGCACCGGCAAAGGTTAAAGAGGGCGGCGGCTACTCAGCTGAAAACATTACAGTTCTTGAAGGTCTCGCCGCCGTGCGCCTCCGGCCGGCGATGTACATCGGCTCCACCGGGGAGCAGGGACTGCATCACCTCGTCTACGAAGTCGTTGATAACTCAGTAGATGAAGCCCTCGGCGGACACGCCACCAAGATCGACGTCACCATCCACGTCGACAACTCCATCACCGTAGTCGACGACGGCCGCGGTATCCCCGTAGACGACAAAGTGATCAACGGCGAGAAGATGCCCGCCGTGCAAGTTGTTCTAACCATGCTACATGCGGGCGGAAAGTTCGACGCCTCGAACTACAAAGTCTCCGGCGGTCTCCACGGCGTCGGCGTAAGCTGCGTCAACGCGCTCAGCGAAGAGTTCGACGTCGAGATCTGGCGCGACGGCCACGCCTGGGAGCAGGACTACTCTAAAGGTGCCCCCATCAGCAAGTTACGGAAGATGGGCGCCTCGACCCGCAAGGGCACCAAGGTTCACTTCCTGCCCGACAAGTCAATCTTCACCGGCACCGAGTTCAACTACGACACCCTCGCCCAGCGTCTCCGCGAGCTCGCCTTCTTGAATAAAGGACTTGAGATCCACCTCACCGACCAGCGCACCACCGACTCTAAAACGGGCGAGTATAAGCACCAGGAATTCAAGTACATAGGTGGCATCGCCGAGTTCATCAAGCATCTGAATAAGGGCAAAGCTGTGCTGCACGAAAAGCCGATCTACATGGAGGCCGAGCGAGACAACGTGGCCATGGAGATCGCGCTGCAATGGAACGATGCTTACTCCGAGACCGTGTTTACCTTTGCAAATAACATCAACACGGTTGATGGTGGAACGCATCTCTCAGGCTTCAGAACCGCGCTGACCCGGACGATCAACGCGGCAGGGCAGTCTTTAGGACTATTCAAGGATGTTAAAGAGAATCTGGCTGGCACGGACGTGGTCGAGGGTCTGGTTGTAGTGATCTCAGTGAAGCTCTCACAGCCTCAGTTCGAGGGCCAGACGAAGGGCAAACTCAATTCGAATATCGCTGGAACCGTACAAGCGTTTGTGAATGAGCGGCTGGGAGCATTCCTGGAGCAGAACCCGCAGGTTGCGAAGAAGATTATCAATAAAGCCATCGATGCGGCTCGAGCGCGTGAGGCTGCACGCAAGGCCCGTGACCTTACACGCCGCAAAGGCGCCCTCGACGGCGGTGGACTCCCAGGCAAGCTGGCTGACTGTTCCGAGCGCCAACCTGACCGTTGCGAACTCTACCTCGTCGAGGGAGAGAGCGCAGGCGGAACCGCCAAGCAGGGCCGCGACCGCAAGTTCCAGGCCATTCTTCCGTTGAAAGGTAAGATCCTCAACGTCGAAAAAGCCCGCTACGACAAGATGCTGGGGCACGAAGAAATTCGCGCCATGATCACAGCCCTAGGCTGCGGCATCGGCAAAGACGACTTCGACGCCAGCAAGCTGCGCTACGGCAAACTGATCCTGATGACCGATGCTGACGTCGACGGATCACACATCCGCACGCTGCTGCTCACCTTCTTCTTTCGACACATGACCGAACTCATCAAGCGCGGACACGTCTACATCGCTCAGCCGCCGCTCTATCGCATCAAGAAGGGCAAGTTCGAGCAGTACATCAAGGACGACCGCGAGTACGTCAGCGTCATGGTCAAACGCGCCTCCGATGGCATGGTCATTCGCTACGGGAAGGACGGTGGCAGGCTCGAAGGTGCAGCGCTCACGAAATACATGGGCCAGCTCAACGATTACCTCGGCTTCTTCGACAAGGTGCAGAAGAGATTGCGGAACGATGACGTAACCCAGGCTTTTGCTGAGCTGTTTGCCCACGAAGGAAAGGACTCCGTTCGCCGCGTGGATTTTGAGACGCCCGCTAAGGTTCAGGCCATGCGTGAGCGGTTGGTAGCGATGCAGAAGACCTATCAGTTCAAGAATGTTGGCGACGTCGTGATGGATGAGGAGCACAGGAGTTACTCGGTGAGCTATACCGATGCTCAGGGCGCAGTGAGAACGATCGACTGGGCACTTGCCTCCGCTCCCGAGAGCAGACAGATGCTCGCTAAGCACGCTCAGATCAAAGAACAGCTCGTAGCGCCGTTCTTCATCGAGTATGCCGCAAAGACTAAGGCCGAGGCCGCCGCAGAAGAGGCAGAAGAGCTTGCCTCCGAAGAGGGTGTAGCCGAAACCGCCACCGCCCCCGGTACTGTAGCCGAGACGAAGCCAGCCAAACGGTCCAGCAAGGCATCGCAGGATCCGGTGGAGAAGAAGACCGCGCGCGATGTGTTCGAATACGTCATCGAACAAGGCAAAAAGGAGTATCAGGTCCAGCGCTACAAAGGCCTGGGCGAAATGACGGCTCCACAGCTGTGGGAGACGACCATGGATCCCGAACGCCGCACTCTACTTCAGGTAAAGCTAGAAGACATCGCAGCCTGCGAAGAGATCTTTACCACCCTGATGGGCGAAGATGTCGAGAGCCGCCGAAAGTTCATCGAAGAAAACGCACTTGATGTGAAGAACCTAGACATTTAGTCTTCTACTCTTCTTCTTGTGCTGACGCATCCCAGCATCGCGCTTAGAATCGCCCGGGCATCGTCGATGCCACCCATCGTGAACCGATCTGGAATATGGATCACATGATAGGCGGCGAGCATGCCCGGCGTTATCGTGATCGCGAATAAGGCTACGGCTGTAAGAGACATTTTCAGCGGGACTACCCACAAATTTACATTGTGGCTCGACGATGTGAGGCAAAACCTGGCAAAAGCCGCTCCTCAGATAAATTATGGTCGATGAAACGGAGGCTTAGAACTGAATCCCGGCTAACGAAGTAGCTAGGCAGTTATAAGTACCAGGGGATATTGATGACGATGATGCGCTGATTGCCTCGAACCAGGAGGATAAGTTTGAGCAATTGTGCGCGTTGATTGTGCAGCAGGTTCTGCCACCAATGTTTGACGACGAGCTCTGGAACGAGAACAGCTATTTGTCGTTCAGGGTGGTCTCGCTCGACTTTCAGAATATGCTCGACGAGCGGACCGAGCACATAGCGGAATGGCGACGGAAGTGACACAAGCTCGGGTACGGCTTTGCCTGATTTAGAGACTGGTCCTGCAACATTACGCTGCCACATCTCCTTCACTTCGTCGCAGCACTCTTCCGCATCGACGTGGACAGCCTGCACCTGGTCACTCAGCTTCATCGCAAAGCGGAGACCCTTTTCCGTAATACGTGTCCAGCGATGAAGAGGAACAATCACGAAAGGTTGGGCGAGATTGTCCATTCTTATCGGACGATCCACACCAACCTCGCGAGCGACTCGATCATAATGACGCTTCACGGCGATCATGGTAATCATCAGAGCGGGGACTAGAATCGCGGTGATCCAGGCACCTTCGGTAAATTTAGCAATAAGCACAACGATGAGGGTAACGCCGGTAGCAACCGCGCCAACACCGTTGATGATCATCCGCTGACGTGCGCCTTTTCCCCCCACACGCTTCCAGTGCACGACCATACCAGCCTGAGAGAGCGTAAAGGCTAGAAAGGCTCCGATGGCAAACAGAGGGATGAGCCGATCAGTCACTCCGCCAAAGATAATCAGCAAGAATGCTGTGAGGCCTACGAGTGCATAGATTCCGTGCGAATAAAGGAGGCGTCTCCCGCGAATCTGAAAGACATGTGGAAGGTAGTCCCGCTGGGCAATGGCACGGGTGAGACGGGGAAAGTCGGCGTAAGAGGTATTCGCGGAGAGAGCCAGCACCGCCAGGATGGACGCAATGGTTAGGTAATAAAACCATCCTCGACCCATGACGGCAGAGACGAGTTGCGAGAGTACGCTTTGATAGCCGGCGCCGGTCGGATCAGTGGCTCCGATGCCGTAGAACTTGCAGAGGAGCGCAATACCCGCAAGGAAGACAATCAGAAGCAGGATGATGATCGTGAGGGTTCGTTTCGCATTCTTTTGCTTCGGCTCGCGGAATGCCATCACACCGTTCGACACTGCTTCAACGCCCGTCATCGCTGTACACCCACTAGCGAAGACCTTGAGCAGCAGCCAGATGCTCAAGAGAGAGGCTGTGGCGGGCAACTTCGGTGGCATCACGATCGGTGTGGGGTGACCTCCCGACGCTATAACTCGAACTGCTCCTACTGCGAGTACGAGAAGCAGCGTTCCCAGGAAAAGATAAGTAGGCAGCAGAAAGGCCGCACCTGTATCTTTGACGCCTCGCATGTTGATGACAGTGAGCAACAATAGAATCGCCAGACAAAGCGCGAGAGAGTGAGGCTGAAGTTTCGGAAAGGCAGATATGAGCGCCCCAACGCCGGCAGAGATGCCAACTGCCGCATTGAGGATGTAGTCGATCATGAGAGCGGCGGCAGCAAGTAGACCGGCAGTCTCCCCCAGATTCTCCGATGCGACGGTATAGCTTCCACCTCCATGAGGATAAGCATCGATAGTCTGACGATACGAGAAGAAGACCACTACAAGCAGGCCGATGATCGCAATGCTGATCGGCACAATGTGCTGAATGCCTGCGAGGCCCAGAGGGATAAGCAGAGCAAGCGCAGCCTCGGGACCATATGCCGCAGAACTCAGAGCGTCGAGGCCGAATACCGGGATGCCGGCAATTGGACCGATATGTTCAGCGCGTTCCTCTGTAGTGGCCAAAGGCTTGCCTACCAGAACATCGAACAACGACATACATCTCTCCGTCGGTCGGCCTCAATATTCGCTACCGACGTACCGATTAGGCTAATGTTTTTGGCATAAGAAAGACGTAAAGGCCACAGAGACAGATCCACGAGCCGTATTCGTCATCGGATGGGGCGGAATGCAGGGCGTGTTGTCGATGGCGGCTGCTGTATCTCTTACGAATGGAAGGACATCCCCGCAGAGAAGCATGATCGTATCTCCCTACAACTCTCTAGTTACGAATGCAATCAAAGAAGGCCCTTCCTAACGAAGGGACTATCTTGGGTTCTACTAAATCCCTAGGCTAAACGGAGAGACTCAGGAGCCGGTTCAGCCGTTGGACAAAGGCTGCAGGATCCTGAAGCGCTACGCCTTCCATGAGCAACGCCTGATCAAATAGCAACCATGCAGCATCCTCGGCGACGGCATCATCAGATCGCGTAAGGAGCTTTTTGACAATCTCATGATCAGGATTGATTTCGAGCGTGGGCTTGAGCGCTGGCATATCTTTTTGCCCCATAGCGCGCATCATCTGCTGCATCTTCAGTGACGGCTCAGCTTCATCGGAGACGATGCAAGAGGGACTATCTGCAAGACGCGCTGAAATCCGTACATCCTTCACTCGATCTCCCAATGTGCTCTTTAGCTTATCGAGCAGAGGCTGCAGGGTTTCGGCCTTATCAGGCTCATTCTCGTCCTTCAAGTCTTCCCCGGTAGAGGTCTTGTTGATGGCCTTAAGGTCGATCTCGCCGTATTTGTCGATGCCAGAGAAGACAACTTCATCAAAGTCATCATCGAGGACGAGAACTTCAAAGTCTTTTTTCTTGTAGATTTCGAGAAGAGGCGATGTGCGTAGCAACGACTCTGCGCCAGACGTGATGTAGTAGATGCTCTTTTGCCCTTCCTTCATACGTGACTTCACGTCGGCTAGGCTGGTAAGACCTTCCACTTTGGTTGATTTGAAGCGGACAAGATCTAACAGTGCCTCGCGATTTCCATAATCCCCATAGAGTCCTTCTTTGAGCGGACGGTTATATTCGGCGATGAACTTCAGGTATGTTTCAGGTTGGTCGACAGCAATGCTCTTGAGTTCGGAGAGGATTTTCTTAACACTTGCTGTACGAATATTAGTGAGGATGCGATTCTGTTGCAGGATCTCTCGACTGACGTTAAGTGGAAGATCTTCGCTGTCGATAATGCCGCGCACAAAGCGGAGGTACTGCGGGAGAAGCTCCTTGGCATCATCCATGATGAAGACACGTTTCACGTAAAGCTTGACTCCCACCTTATATTCGGCGTGGTACAGATCGAGCGGAGCCTTGGAAGGGATGAAAAAAAGAGTGGTGTACTCCAGACTTCCCTCTGCTTTGGTGTGAAACCAAAACAGAGGATCTTCCCAATCTCCTGAGACGGATTTGTAAAGCTCTTTATAGTCTTCATCCTTCAACTCGCTCTTCGGGCGGCGCCATAGCGCGCTTGCTGCATTTACCTGTTCCGTAGCGCGAATCTTGTCCGACTTCTTCTCAGCTTCGTTCCACTCACTCTTGTCGTAAGTCAGAAATATAGGAAACGCTATGTGATTTGAGTACTTTTTGACGATCTCCTGCAATCGCCAACTATTGGCGTATTGCTTTCCTTCTTCATTGAAGTGAATCACGAGAGTAGTGCCTACGCCCTGTCGCTCCGCCGGTTCAATCTCAAAGCCGGTTTTACCGTCGCTCACCCAACGCCAGGCCTGTTCTTCTCCGGCTTTACGAGAGACCACTTCAACACGGTCTGCGACCATGAAGACGCTATAAAAGCCGACGCCAAATTGACCGATCAGATTTGAGTCTTTCTTGGCATCTCCTGAGAGGAGAGACAGAAAGTTCTTCGTGCCGGAGCGGGCAATCGTGCCAAGATTCGAACTCAGATCCTCTTCGTTCATGCCGATGCCGGTATCGCTGATCGTTAGAGTCTTCTTCTCCTCATCCAGTTCCAGGTCGATGCGAGGGCTAAATGGCAATGACTTGTAGGCCTCGTCGGTGAGCGTCAGGTGGCGAAGCTTATCAAGCGCATCCGACGAGTTCGAGACAAGTTCGCGTAGGAAGATCTCAGGATGAGAGTAAAGAGAGTGGATAATCAGTTGGAGCAGTTGACTAACTTCTGTTTGAAATTCGCGTTTCGACATAGAACTCTATTATCGCTAAAAGTGCATGCAGAGTGATAGCTCCTCGGTCCGTAGACGGTAAAACCTGCATCGCACAGAGGAGCGCGGCAATTCTGTTTTATAAATGCGAGGGAGGTCATATTTGCACTTCCACCAACTCATCGGTCGGTGTTTCGTGGGCGCGTTATTTCTTATTCTTTCCGCTTGGAGTCCGGCAAACACCTCTAGTGGTGAGTTATTTGGCTCCGCGACTAAAAGCGCCATTGACGTAGAGCCACTCGAGTATTTCCACAAGACCCATCCCGCCATGGGTACAGAGTTCTCCATCGATATATACGCTCACAATCAATCCGAGGCTGATCGGGCCATCAATTTAGCATTTGATGAGGTAGATCGACTGGAAGACCTGCTCAGCAACTACCGTCCTTCGAGCGAGCTCTCTCGCATCAGCCGTGAAGCGTCTAACGAGCCCGTCACGACGGACCCCGAGACCTTCCGCTTTCTTCAGCGAGCGTTTTACTGGAGTGCGCGCTCGGAGGGCGCGTTCGACATCACCGTGGGTCCGCTGCTGCGAGCGTGGGGATTCTTCTTTCAGGGCGGTCGCATCCCTTCCGGCTCCGAGCTTGTCTCTCTGCGTTCGAAAGTTGGCTGGCAGAAGGTGATCCTCGACTCCCAGGCAAGGACCGTGAGCTTCTCACACCATCAGTCGATGGAACTTGACCCCGGCAGTATCGGTAAGGGTTTTGCTATTGATCAGGTGGTAACGATGCTTCACGGATTAGGCGTCACATCCGCATTTCTCTCCGCCGGCGGGAGCACTCTCTATGCAATTGGAGCTCCTCCCGGCACGACAGGATGGCCGGTCAATATTCCTGATCCCATCCACCCCGGCAGGATAGCCAGTAGAATTCTTCTGAAAGACTCTTCCCTCTCAACAGGTGCCTGTACGGAGAAGTTCTTCATTAAAGATGGTCACCGATATTGCCATATCTTCGATCCTAAAAGCCTCCGACCAGTGGAGGGCGTCCTGCAGACCAGCGTTATCGATCCCAGCGCGACGGACAGCGATGCGCTTTCCACAGTGGTCTTCGTCCTTGATCCAACCCTTTCTCGACGAGTCATCGAATCCACCCCAGGCAGGAAGGCGTTGGTCTTTCGTCGGCCGCAGACTCATCAAAGCTGTCTCAATATGAATTGGCCCGGAGACCCCTGTGGCCAGGCATAACCATTTCAAAGAGGAGATCGACGATGATCGACCGGCGCCACTTCCTTCAGGGACTTTCAGCCACGGCAATTGCAGCAGACTCCCTGATAGGGCTGGGTGCAGATGCCGATACTCCGGGACTGACTCAGGCCGAGGCCGAGGTGGCCAAACAGATTCTTCCCTCTAAAGATAGCTCGCCGCTCCATATCGGTATCATCGGTCCGGGTTCACGCGGCAAGGAGCTGGTTCGAAACTTCCTCCGCGTTCCGGGAATCAAGATTGTTGCTGCGTCCGACGTCTATGCTCCGCGTTTC
The DNA here is from genome assembly GCF_009766095.1 of Granulicella sp. S190. Taxonomy (GTDB): domain Bacteria; phylum Acidobacteriota; class Terriglobia; order Terriglobales; family Acidobacteriaceae; genus Edaphobacter. The sequence continues at coordinate 9,506 of NZ_LMUD01000047.1, read as the reverse complement.
CAGGAACTCAACGACCTGTGCGGGTATCCGGTTGCTGCTCTTAGCGACTTTCGGGAGCTTTGCGATCGCAAGGATCTGGACGCTATCGTCGTGGCTACGCCACTTGGCCTGCATGCAGATCATGTACTTGCGGCTTTAGCCTCAGGACACGCCGTCTATGGCGAAAAAACGATGGCTTACACGGTCGATCAGGCTCGGCAGATTGTCTCTGCCGTCGAAGCGGGAAAGCGCCTCTATCAGGTTGGGCATCAATATAGATACTCTCCCTGGATTCGAGCTGCCATCGCTCGTGTGCAGGCGGGAGAAATTGGCACTGTGACCCACATTGAAGGCTACTGGCATCGCAATAACGATTGGCGACGACCTGTGCCGGATCCTTCACTGGAAAGATTGATCAACTGGCGACTCTATCATCAGTGGTCTCTTGGTCTTCTCGCTGAGTTGGGATCTCACCATATAGACATCGCTAACTGGGTCTTTGGTTCAACTCCCATAACGGCTCTCGCCTCCGGTTCTATCTGCCGTTACCACGATGGACGCGAGACAGACGACAACGTGCAGGCGGTCCTCGGCTACTCAGATGGTCGTCGATTCATATTCAACTCCGTGACTGATAACGCGAAGATGGGGGATCAGCTTTGGCTATATGGCAACAAGGGCTCTCTTAATCTGACTCTTGAAGACGCAACTTTCTTCTACGAACCCCATCAGATCGAACGCGCCAAGCCGAGCGCCCATGGTGAGGAGAAGGGCGTGACCACCAGCGCGTCCTATCGTTCGTCCGGTGAAATGCCGTACCGCGGTCCTGGGAGACCCGTGAACGTTACAACTGCTGAGGACCCCACCACGGCAGCAACCCGAGCCTTTATCTACTGTGTCCGTACCAGCTCGCGGCCTATTGCGGACGTCCATGTCGGCTTAGGCTCAGCTCTCGCGGTGGTTCAGTCGAATCAGGCTCGACTACAAAAGCGAGAGATCGAAGTTCCACCACCGTCTATGTAACGTCCCTACGGTTGCCGTATTACTCTTCGCCTAACAAACGAAAGGCGAAGAGATGCAGTCGCCATCGGGCAGCGATCTTTAGTGCAAAATGATAGTAGGCAGTCACCTTCATTCGACTGCAAATCTGCTCCAGTGCCACAAACTTCTTCTCCAGATCTTCTCTTCCCACCTTCAGTCGCGGCTCTTTAGAACTGGTGGGAGAGTTGACGCCATTTTTGATACCACAGATGACGTCAAAGCCACGAGACTTCTGACACTTCTGTGTCAGTCCCCTGAGACACGTACCCAAGTTGCGCAAAAATCCCTGCATTTTGCGATGTTTCTGCTGCCACCTTTGGACTATGGATGAGAACCCTCCGCTAAGTGATTCTAGTGATGGACAAAGTAGCGAAGAACTCCTTGCCCAACTCCATTCTCTATCGGCGAATATGCAGGCCTGATAAGAACGGCACGTAAGTTCTTAGGGGATTTTTTCAGGTTCAGCAATACAAGCACAGTTCTCGCCACAGGAAGTCTTTCAGCAACTGACAGCGCAAAAGCAAGGTGGCCACCAGCTACCGGTTTTTTGTGTAACGCCCCAGTCTGCCCTGAAGACTTCCTGCTACGTCACGGTCGTCATGGAGATATGTATGTCGTCACACTGCGCCACCTACAAAAGCTGCTCAGGGAATCTAAAGTTCGGCTCGCGTTCTTTCTCAGCCATCTTCTCGGCAGTGCTCGCCTTACTTATGGCAGCAGTAGCCACACCTGCAAGCTTTGCCTTAGGCGCGACGACGACTACTACTCTAGGTCTCTCTTCTAGTACCGTCACCAGTGGAACTGTGGTGACCCTCACCGCCGCCGTCGCAACTACGAGTACTGCTACAGCTGTCTCACCTGGCCTGGTGACTTTTTGCGAAGCTACAGCACCCCATTGCGTCAACTCCGCAGTTCTAGGCACGGCACAGTTGACCTCCGCTGGCACCGCGATATTGCGTTTTGTACCAGCGATCGGAAACCACAGCTACACAGCCGTCTTCCATGGCACCAATCTTTTTACAGGCAGCACGTCTTCCTCAGAGACTCTTACCGTAAGTGGAACTTATTCGACCGTAACAACTCTTGCCCCGGCGACAGGAACTAAAGGCAACTACACGCTTTCAGCTTCGGTTGCTGCCAAAGGTGGCTTTGAGATCTCTCCCTCCACCACAGTCTCCTTTCAGGACACCTCGAATGGCAACTATGCGTTCGGAACAGCTCCGCTGTCAGCAGCCGTGGCGATACAGACGTTTGCCGCTGCCACTTTTACGTCTGCAGTCACAACTCCGCGAGGCGCCGCTCTAGGTGACTTTAATGGTGATGGTTTTCAGGATATTGCTGTCGCTGCGGGAACCAACAGTGTCAACATCTTTTTGGGCCATGGCAATGGAACTTTCGCGGCTGGAACCACGCTAACCGCTCAAACTACTCCAACCGGCGTCGCAGTCGGCGACTTCAACAATGACGGAGTTGCTGATATTGCTGTTACCAACTTCGGCAGCAACACCGTAAGCATCTTTCTGGGCATAGCAGCTGGCGGGTTTCAGGCTCCGGCTAACTACGCCACCGGAACGATCACCGTTCCGACGACAGGACCAGTCGCGATCGCGGTCGGCGACTTTAACAACGACGGAAACGCCGATCTCGCCATCGCAAATCAGACCACCAACAGCGTGACGATTCTCCTCAACAATGGGAGCGGCGCTTTTACCGCACCGCTTAACTCGCCTATCGCTGTTGGGAAAAGCCCCTCCGGTTTGATCGTAGGTGACTTCAATGGTGACGGTCACTCCGATATTGCCGTAACCAATACTGTTGGAAACTCAGTCTCCATCCTCGAAGGAAGTGGTACCGGCACCTTCACCCAGCCAACCGGCTCTCCATTCGCTGCCGGAACATCTCCCAACAGTCTGGTTGCCGGAGACTTCAACGGCGACGGAAGACTCGATCTCGCAATCACCAGTTCCGGCGACAATACGGTCAGCATTCTTCTCGGTGACCCAACTGTCACCTTCAAACCAGCCGTAGCCTATGCAGCGGGAACAAATCCGAGCTCGATCGCTCTTGGCGATTTCAACGGAGACGGAATCGCCGACCTGGCAGTCGTAGATCCTACCGATACGAATAAAAAGACCGAAAGCGTGCTGCTCGGTAATGGTGATGGAACCTTCGGAGCCGCAGCGAGCTTCTCGGTCGGGACCAATGGCTCCGCCACACTGGCAGCGGACTTCAATAGCGACGGATTCCCAGATCTTGCGACCCCGACCCAGACCAACAATACAGTCACGATCTTGTCGGACCAGATCACCCACACCGCAACAGCCACGCTCAACACGCCCAACGTTCCACAGGGAGCGGCTACAACACATAAGGTTGACGCGGTTTATGCCGGAGAGCCGTTACTGCCGGCCGGACAGTTCTTTAGTGGAAGTACGTCCGGCACAATATCTCTTACCGGAACGCCAATCTCCACCCTGACCCTGTTGGGAGCAAACCCCTCTTCAAGCAACTACACCCAGCAGATCGTACTATCCGCCACCTTGAGTCCCTTTTCTTTAGGGACCTATTCCACAAACAACGAGCTCATTACCTTCATGAACGGCACCACTGTTCTGGGCACGGGCAAGCTTTCAAGCGGAGTCGCAACGCTTAACGTCACGTCGTTGCCAGTTGGAACCGATAGCCTCACCGCAACCTATCTCGATACCAACCCAGTGGACGCGAACTTCGTGACCAGCGCCTCCACTCCTGTGAGCTATCCCGTTGCGAAGGCGACTCCTGTAATCACCTGGCCCACTCCCGCAGCTATCAACTACGGCACACTGCTATCCCCCATGCAGCAGAATGCCACAACGACCATCGCCGGAACCTTTACCTATAGCCCAGCGCCCTACACCCTGCTGACTCCAGGCACTTACACGTTGAGCGTCACGTTCACGCCAAATGCCGCGAACAGCTCGAGCTATGGCACGGCGACCAGCAACGTCACTCTCACTGTAAGCGTTGCAAACCCACAGATCAGTTGGGCAACTCCAGCTCCCATTACTTATCCAACGGCGTTGAGCAGCATTCAGCTGAATGCAACTGTAGCCGTCTACACGATGGTTCCACTGGCCTCCTTCTACAACGTCTCTGGAATCTATACGGACGGCTCGAATTACAGCACGGGTGGGTTCGACGGCGGCGGCTCTGCCTACTCCGCGAACACGCTAGGGACTTCAGTCACTTGGAACAACATTACGTATCCATTGGGACCGGCTAACGCTCCCGATGCGGTCAGCAATACGACCATCAGCCTGCCAGCGGGACACTATGCAAATCTGACAATGCTCGGTGCGCTTGTTAACAATGCGACACCAGCAAATACCTTCACCGTGAACTACACCGACGGAACTAGCGCTCAAGTCACGCAAAGCTTCAGCGACTGGGTCTACCCGTTGAACTACACGGGAGAGACAGAAGTAAAGTGCGTTCCCTATCGCGATGAATCTAATGGCAGCCAGGATGCCCACCTCACCTGCGTCTATGGGTATCAGATTCCGCTCGACAGTACGAAAATTCCGTTGAGCATCACCATGCCTGCAACACGAAATATTGTGATGCTCGCGATGGCACTCGTCTCGCCTCCAATCCCAGGGGCGCTTGTCTATACGCCCCCATCGGGTACCGTTCTTCCGACTGGTGAAAATACTCTTACTGCAAACTTCACTCCGACCGATCAGGCCGATTACACAAGCGCCACAGCCAGCGTCCAGGAACTCGACAACCCGGCGAATCTAACGACGATCGTATGGCCCACACCTTCTCCTATCGTTTACGGGACGCCGCTCAGCAGTACACAACTCAACGCAGTCGCTCAGACAAATCCTGGCACTACGTCCGTCTCTCTTTCTTCTTATTACCGCGTCAACGCCTTCCAATCGAATGGATCGATCTATTCAACAGGCGGTTTCGACAACGGGGGAAATGCTTACTCCTCCAATCAGGTTGGATCGTCGATCACGTGGAATGGGCAGACCTATTCGCTCGGGCCTGCGAATCTTCCGGACGCCGTCACGAGTACGATTATCGCTCTGCCCCAGGGAACCTTCGCCGGCCTTACCATGATCGGTGCAGCCACCACGAGCGGACAGACCGCGCAATCTTTCACCATCACTTATACAGATGGAACCACAGCGATCACCACGGTAAGTCTCAGCAGCTGGACACAGTCGGCAAACTACACAGGCGAGACGATCGTCTCCACAACTCCCTATAGAAACACCAGCGGCGGCGGCGAGACTCTTGGCAATGTAAACCTATACGGTTATTCCATTCCTCTTGACAGCACGCGAACCGTGCAGAGTGTAACCCTCCCCAACAATCGCAACGTAGTGATTGTTGCAATGGCGCTCAACACCTCCTCGACGCCTACCACTATCGCAGGAAGTTATACCTATACCCCTCCCGCAGGAACTGTTCTTCCTGTAGGTACCAACTCCCTCAGCGTCCAGTTCACTCCGACCAACACGAACTATGCAGCGGCTTCAAAGATGATAAGCATCGTCGTCACCAAGCAGACGCTGCTCTTTACGGCGAGTAACGAGACTGCCGTCTACGGCACCACAGTTCCTCCTTACACCTACACGGTATCCGGCTACGTCAACGGAGATACGTCGTCGAATGCTTTCACGGGAACTCCGTCATTGACAACGACTCCCGCATCACCAACTGCTGCTAACAACTACACGATCACCGCCGCAGTCGGTTCCCTCGCCTCGTCAAACTACGCCCTCACCTTTGCACCCGGAACACTCTCCATCACGAAAGCTACGCCGGTGCTCACCTGGGCGACGCCGGCAGATATTAGTTACGGCACTCCTCTTACCACTGGCTCAACCGGACAGCTGAATGCAACCTCCTCCGTAGGTGGCACCTTTTCCTACAGCCCAGCAGCAAACACGATTCTCAGCGCCGGACCGCATACGCTCACCGTTACCTTTACTCCCACCGACGCCATCGACTACACAACCGCTACCGCATCCGTCCAAATAAATGTTGACCAGCGTGCTCTTACTGTTACCGCTGCCAGCCAGAGTGTTGTCTATGGCCATGTACTTGCCCCCTACACTTACACCATTACAGGATTCGCTACCGGCGACACCCAATCCAACTCCACCACCGGCGCGCCATCACTGAGTACTACTCCCGCGACGCCGACTGCTGCAGGCGCGTACACCATTACCGTAGCTATCGGATCGCTCGCCTCCAGCAACTACAGCTTCACCTTCGTCAACGGCACAGCCACCATCACCAAGGCTAATCTGAATGTCACTGCTGCCAGCCAGACTGTGGTCTACGGCAATGCACTTGCTCCCTATACCTACACCATTACAGGATTCGCCGGCACGGACACCCAGTCCAACTCCACCACCGGTACTCCGTCACTGACCACCAGCCCGACGACACCGACTGCCGTGGGCTCCTATCCCATCACTTCGACTGTTGGGTCCTTGGCATCCAGCAACTACACCTTCACCTTCGTCAATGGCACAGCAAACATCACTAAAGCAGCACTCAACGTCACCGCAGCCAGCCAGACCGTGGTCTACGGTAACGCCCTTGCTCCCTACACCTACACCATCACAGGATTCGCCTATAGCGATACCCAGTCCAGCTCCACTACCGGCACCCCCTCGCTGACCACCAGCCCAACAACTCCGACCGCAGTAGGTAATTACCCCATCGCAGCGGCCATCGGATCCCTGGCATCCAGCAACTACACCTTTACGTTTACTAACGGCACGGCCACCATCACCAAGGCTAACCTGAATGTCACTGCAGCCAGCCAGACCGTGGTCTACGGACATGCGCTCGCTCCCTACACCTACACCATCACAGGCTTCGCAGGTACCGACACCCAGTCCAACTCCACTACCGGCACACCATCGCTGACAACCAACCCAACAGCACCGACTGCCGCAGGCGTCTATCCCATTACTGCAGCCTTAGGATCGCTGGCCTCCAACAACTACACTTTTAGCTTCACTAACGGCACGGCCACCATCACCAAAGCTAATCTCAACGTCACTGCGGCCAGCCAGAGCGTTGTCTACGGTAATGCGCTTGCTTCTTACACGTACACCATCACAGGCTTCGCAGGTACCGACACCCAGTCCAACTCCACTACCGGCACACCCTCGCTGACGACCAACCCAACAACGCCGACCGCCGTAGGCAGCTACCCCATCACTGCAGCCATTGGCTCTCTCGCCTCCAACAACTACACCTTCACCTTTACTAACGGCAACGCCACCATCACCAAAGCTAGTCTCAACGTCATTGCGGCCAGCCAGAGTGTTGTCTACGGTAATGCGCTTGCTCCCTACACCTACACTATTACAGGCTTCGTCGGCACTGACACCCAATCCAACTCCACCACTGGTGCCCCATCCCTTACCACCAACCCAGCGACGCCGACCGCTGTAGGCAGCTATCCCATCACCACGGCCATCGGATCCCTGGCCTCAAGCAACTACACCTTCACCTTCACCAACGGCAACGCCACCATCACCAAAGCAGCGCTTAACGTCACGGCATCCAGCCAAAGCGTGATCTACGGCCATGCGCTTGCTCCTTACACCTACACGATCACAGGATTTGCTGGCAGCGACACCCAGGCCAACTCCACCACAGGTAGTCCATCGCTAACAACCAACCCAACAACACCGACTGCCGCAGGCGTCTATCCCATAACTGCAGCCATCGGGTCCCTGGCCTCAAGCAACTACACCTTCACCTTCACCAACGGCACAGCCACCATCACCAAAGCGAACCTAAATGTCACTGCGGCTAGCCAGAGTGTGGTTTATGGAAACACAGTAGCTCCTTACACCTACACGATTACAGGATTCGCCGGCAGCGATACTCAGTCCAACTCCACTACCGGTGCCCCTTCACTGACCACCAGCCCAACAACGCCGACCGCAGTAGGCAGCTACCCCATCGCCGCGGCCATCGGATCCCTGGCCTCAAGCAATTACACCTTCACCTTCACCAACGGCAACGTCACCATTACAAAAGCGATACTTAACGTCACTGCAGCCAGCCAGACCATTGCATACGGAAATCCGGTTGCTCCTTACACCTACACGATTACAGGATTCGCAGGGAGTGATACCCAGTCCAACTCCACCGCCGGTAGCCCCGCGCTGACCACCAGCCCGACGACGCCGACTGCCGCCGGTTCTTACCCCATCAGCGCAGCCATCGGGTCGCTCACCTCAGGCAACTACACCTTCACCTTCACCAACGGCAACGTCACCATTACCAAAGCGACACTTAACGTCACTGCAGCCAGCCAGACCGTGATCTACGGCCATGCGCTTACTCCTTACACCTACACCATCACAGGATTCGCCGGCAGTGATACCCAGTCCAGCTCCACCACTGGCGCGCCATCACTGACGACTAACCCAACAACTCCGAGCGCTGTGGGCAGCTATCCCATCGCTGCAGCCATCGGGTCCCTCGTTTCCAGCAACTACACCTTCACCTTCACCAATGGCTCCGTCACTATCACCAAAGCAGCTCTCACTGTGACTGCCGCTGATCAGACAGTGACCTACGGCAGCTCGGTTGCTCCTTACACCTACACCATCACAGGATTCTTTGGCAGCGATACCCAGTCCAACTCCACCACCGGCAGCCCATCGCTGACTACAAATCCGGCAAGCCCGACTGCCACTGGCACGTATCCCATCACCCCCGCCATCGGGTCTTTGACATCCAGCAACTACACCTTCACCTTGGTCAATGGCACGCTCACAATTACGAAGGCCACTCCGGTAATCACCTGGCCCAACCAGAGCATCGTCTACGGAACCGCCATCGGCGGCAGCACCGGCATCAAGGCCACCGCCTCGATCCCCGGATCCTTCTCCTATAACCCCGCCGGTGTCCTCGCCGTCGGTCCCGCCACCGCCGTCGTCGCCACCTTCACCCCCACCGACACCACCGACTACGCCGGTCAGACCGCCACCGCCCAGATCACCGTCACCCCAGCCGTCCTCACCGTCACCGCCAGCAACGCCACCCGCGCCTACGGCCAGGCTGATCCCACCTTCACCGACACCATCGCAGGCTTGGTCAACGGCGACACCCTGGCCACCGCCGTCACCGGCTCGGCTTCCCTGACCTCCACCGACACCGCCACCTCGCCCGTCGGCTCCTACCCCATCACCGCCGCCGCAGGAACCCTCGCCGCCAAGAACTACACCTTCACCTACGCCCCCGGAACCCTCACCATCACCCAGGCCACCGGATCCAGCTACACCATCACCTGGCCCAACCAGAGCATCGTCTACGGAACCGCCCTCGGCGGCACCACCGGCATCAAGGCCACCGCCTCCATCCCCGGATCCTTCTCCTATAACCCCGCCGGTGTCCTCGCCGTCGGTCCCGCCACCGCCGTCGTCGCCACCTTCACCCCCACCGACACCACCGAC
>NZ_LMUD01000046.1 GCF_009766095.1 Granulicella sp. S190 | reverse complement strand
GACGCGGAGGAGGAGGAGGTCGAGGAATGGATAAAGTCGAGACTGCTGGTGGAGGAACCGCCGATCAATTTGTCGGACATGACAATGCAGTTGCTCACGGAATCGGCGCTGTGGAAGTCGTAGAGCTCGCGGGGGCCTGAGGGACCCTTGACGGCGTCGAGGTTCCAGGCTGATGATGCGAATGTTAGCGCTTTGAGAGCGTATGGGGAATCCGAAGGTATGTATATGCGATCAGAGGGTGCGATGCTGGTTACCTATGCTGGAGCGCCTCTTGAGCTCGTCAAAACTCCGCGCAAGAAAGCTCTTTGCAAGAGGCTGCGTGGCTCTCATGATGGGCAAACAAGCCATGGG
>NZ_LMUD01000045.1 GCF_009766095.1 Granulicella sp. S190 | reverse complement strand
CGCGGACAACCGAGACCTCGGGACTGATGTCGTCCTTCCGCCGAAGCTTCTTAATCGTTTTGACCAAGTTCGCGGGATCCCGGTGAACACCCATCCACACGCCATTGACGAACACTTTCGTGCATGGCGTCGCGGAATGTGCATTCTCCTCAAGCGACTCCAGACCCCACTCTTCCAGGAACTCGATGACGGGGGCCGAAAGGGAACCGACCGAGATACACGACATGAGTGACAGGTTCTTGACGAGACCACAAGCCTGCCCTTCGGGTGTCTCTGCAGGACATACCATACCCCACCCGAG
>NZ_LMUD01000044.1:91960-138444 GCF_009766095.1 Granulicella sp. S190 | reverse complement strand
AATCTGCGCTTCGCTGTGCTTGCTCTTGCTCATACTGCTCTCCTCCCTGAATCCGAAATCATACTTGCGTAGGTGCGGATCCAAGGGAGCAGGTCATTCCAGCGTTCGGAAGGCCGCAGGAACTTATAAATAAGGAATTGAGGACGGCACACCTTACCGTGGTGATGTTTTGAAACAAGATCGGTGCCCCGTCTGACGTGAGAGGAGAGCTCACAGGTACCCTGGAAGAGTTTCAAATTGCATTGCAGCGGTATGGGGAGATCGACCCTTACTTTCCGCCAGAAGATAACCGCCCGATGCTATATGTCTATTTTCGTGAGCAGACAGAACCGGATTCGTCAGTGTCTACCAAGTGTGTTCTTCTTCTTCGCTATAAGCTGAAGCCTGGCGCTTCCCAGCAGTTCCGAAAACTATTGAAGGATGTTCTCGAGGTGCATCAAGGAACCGGCCTTCCTCGCGTACACGCTACATACCTACCGCCCTCCAAGAACAAGAATGCCGCAGAAATTCTGCTCCACCTTGCGTTATAGCAGAGAGTCTGAATCATTAAGCCTAACAATTTGAATAGTTTACTTAGATGTATTCAGCTGACCGTTAACGCGTCGCCCTCTCAAGGCGAAGAGTTAACGGTTCAGCCGCATTTGATATTTATGTTCAATGAGCGGGAGTCTTTGCGGTCATTCTGACCGTCTTTGACCTCAATTTTTGGTGAATCGCAAGTCAGTCAATTGCCGCCACGGGGCGTGACCTAACAATAAACAAACCAAGGAGCGGTTTGCTCCAGAAGAGAATGCACGAATTGATGCGTTTTAAAGATTGCTGCCATAGGCTTGATAGAAGCAAGAGACCACTTAATCTTCACGCAGGAGAAGTAGGGAGATTTGAGACCTGACTCAGTTTCGAAACAAGCCCAGCAAACAAATAGGCAATCGACAGATAGGTTATTGGTGAGTCGACGTGAAGCGGCATGGCGCCTTTCGATCAGTCTCAGAGCCTTGGATTATCTAATCGCTGGTGGTTTTATTCAAAGTAAGAGAATCGGTTCAAGGGTTTTAATTCCTGCTCAGGCGCTTGTCAAATTCGCATCGTCAAATCATCCGGGACCGTTGGCCAAGTGAAAATTTTGAGCAATTCCGAAACGTTTCTCCTTTATCAAAAACATTAGAGGGCGCGTCCGGTCGGAATCAGGGCTTCAATTCTTTTGGCATCACCTAACAGTACCCGATAGGACAAGTTGGGTAGGAGGCGAACCTCCTCTAGTGTGTGCAAACTCAAACTGCGGGACCTGGCTTTAAGTTGCAAGATGATTTCCATCTGAGGCCAACAGATCCAATCGATCGCGCCGCGAAATGATCTACCCGCAGCTTGAGCTACACGCCCACGAGCCGTAGCCCAATCTTGAAAGACTTTCTCGTCATTAACCTTTGCTTCCAGCTGGAGTGCAATGTCTACATCGCCTAGGCGCTCAATGTTGGATAGTATGCTGCCGAACAAGATCACATCACTAATTCGATAGAGATATTCGGAGGTGGAGTTAACCCTATGAACCCGTTCCATGAAGTGGGCAAGTGCTTTTTCGGCGGTCTTCCGGTGAATGGGCTTGGCTGCCGTCGTATGTGCCAACGCTTCTCCCTGTAACGTCAGCTCGAACCATTGATGCGCATTCTCCCACTGCTGGTTGATATACCCCAAGAGAACGAGTTCGTTCAGAAACGCGGCGGCGTTTTCTTGACTTAGCTCCAACGCCGTTTCGGCCTTTCTGACAGAAATTCCCTTGAAATAATGCTTCCTCAGAAAGTTGCGTACTTTTAACGCCGACTGCCCCGCAATGTTTTGCTCGGTTGTGACTCGCATAGATTTCCTCCCTAGGAACAGCTTGTGACGGACTGCTTCTTGTCGATTGCAATTCCACCCATCAGGCTGGGAACTGCATCCTTCAAGAGCGCTGTCAGCATGCTGCACTTCCGATACTCGGTCAAATTTGATTCGGAAGTTCTGGGGGAAGTGCAGATCTCCCTACAGTGACGTACATCGATGAGTCAGAGATGTTGGTTACACGGCTGAAGACGGTCGCAAATCTTATGGAAATTTATGTCTGAATGCGAAAAGCCCCGTTCGATGGGGGTAATTTGACCGAAATTCGAGACGGGGTTATTTCATATATGGCTGCAAGGCTCGATATGCCGACAGCAGGGGATAGCCATGAACACAGCTCTAGATTCAACGCGCTTCCTGAGTACCAAGGAACTCTCAAAGCTTCTTGGGATTGCAGAAGGCACTTTAAGGCAATGGCGTTCCTCAGAGGTCGGTCCGAAATGGCACAAGCTGAGGGGAAGTGTTCGCTATGATAAAACCGACGTGGAGAATTTTCTCCACGAGAGCGAGCGTATTCCGTCTGTGCGGGCACACATGGAGGAACACCTTGTCTCTGTTTCGTCCCAAAGATAGTCGTTACTGGTGGTACTCGTTCTACTTCGATGGAGAACGGCACCGCAAGAGTACGAAGAAAACCAAGAAGACCGCTGCGGCGGTTGTTGAAGCCAGCTTGCTGGCGCACCTTCAGCAAGGCGATGCCATCGAGTTGGGTAGGAAGAAACCTCCTGTCCTCAGAGACCTTGCAGAACGGTTTCTGGAATGGGTGGACAATTCGCAGCAGCTGACGCCCAACGGAAAGCGATATTACCGTTACGGATGGCGGTTGTTACGTCTGTCCAAGCTTGCCGGCATGAGGATCGACCACATCTCGCAAGACGTGGCCGAGTCAATTGTCTTTGAGCGACCACTGCTTAACAGGAAGAAGAAAGATAAGGAAGGGAGGTATGAAGAAAAGAAGGAGACGGTGACCTGCACCGGCCATTACACGAACCAGGCTCTGCGCACCTTGAAGCGAATGCACAACAAGGCCGTTGAATGGAAGCTATTGCGGGATGCTCCGAAGATCAGGCTATCGAAGGCTCCTGGGCGGGATCGGATGATAGATGAGCGGGCAGAGGATGAACTCGAGCAGGCTTATTTAGAACCGGTCGAACACCGCAGGATCAAACGGCTCAGGCAGCAGGCTTGGCTGGTCGTGGTCATCCTGCAGGACAGTGGCATGCGACCGGACGAGGTTTTTCCCATGCGAATCGAAAACATCGACTGGGATCAGAACCGCATTTGGGTTCCGGAGGGCAAGACGGATAACGCCACCCGCTTCGTACCGATGAGCGACCGCATGAAGACCATGTTGCGAGGGTGGTGCGGATCGAGAAAAGAGGGTTGGGTTTTTTCTTCCTCTCGTTCGAAGTCCGGTCATCTCACAACGATTGCCAAGGGCTTTCAGGCTGCCCGAGGAAGGGCGGGGCTGGATAAGAAACTGGTCCCGTATTCAGCAAGGCACACCTACGGCACCTACACGATGGAAAAGAGCGGCAATGCCTTTGCAGTAAGCAAGTCCATGGGGCACGCCGACCTGAAGTCGATGGAGCCGTATCAGCACCAGGAACTGGAACCACTGCGGATTGCGATCAACCAGCGCAACCGGCGAAAAAAGTTTGGTCAGGTTTTTGGTCATGTTTCGGAAAACGCATCGTAGGGAGCAAACGAACCGGTAACGGTAAGTGCTTGAGAGATTGGGAGAAAGTGGTGGACGCGGTAGGGATCGAACCTACGACCAGTCGATTAAGAGTCGAATGCTCTACCAACTGAGCTACGCGTCCTTTTGTTTTTTGCTCCTGGAGGGGAGGTCGGCAAGAGTCTTCGCTTGGGATGTTGCAGGCTGGACTCAATCGCTCGACTTATTAAAGATAACACAGCTTGCAGCGTAAATTGCGCGATGCAAGCTGTGAGTTAGTTGAAATAAGTCGATGTCTACTAGCGGATGAGGTAGTCCGCAGGTGGTGATGTTGCTCTCTACTAACCGACGAAGTCTACGTTGGCGCGGTGAGGGATGATGCCGCGATCGTAGCCCATGGCGAGTAGCTTGCGAATCGCGTCCTTGCCGTCTTCGCCGTAGTTGAGAGTGCGCTCGTTGACATACATGCCTACAAATCGATTAGCGAGCGTTGGGTCAAGATCACGAGCGAACTGCATCGCGTAGGCCAGAGCCTCTTCGCGGTTATCGAGGGCGTGCTGAATGCTGTCGCGTAGAGCGTTGGTCGTGGTGAGGAGCGTCTCGGCTCCCAAGGAGCGGCGGATTGCGTTACCACCGAGTGGAAGAGGCAGACCCGTTTGCTCGCGCCACCATTGGCCGAGGTCGAGCAGCTTGATGAGGCCGTCGTTTGCGTAGGTGAGTTGGCCTTCGTGGATGATGAGACCGGCATCGAACTCGCCGGCGACTACGGCGGGGATTATTTTGTCAAAAGGAACGGTGACGGTTTCGATCTCGGGTGCGAAGAGCTTAAGCGTGAGGTAGGCGGTGGTAAGGGTGCCCGGGACCGCGATGCGTGTCTTCTTGACCTCGTCGAGGGAGAGCTTGCGCGGCGCTACGATCATGGGGCCGTAGCCTTCGCCAACGCTGCCTCCGCAGGACATGAGCGTGTAGTTGTCCTGAAGATAAGGGTAGGCGTGGAAAGAGATAGCCGTGACGTCGTAGAAGGCCTCGTTGATTGCGCGGTGATTGAGGGTCTCGATGTCAGTGAGAGTGTGGGTGAACTTGAAGCCGGGGACTCTGACCTTGTTCGTGGCGAGGCCGTAGAACATAAAGGCGTCGTCGGAGTCGGGGCTGTGGGCGATAGCGATTTCCCGAATTGCGGTGCTTGCGGTGGTCATGACGCTTCCTTCGGTATTTATGTGCTGTGAGATGCGCAGGGGAGTGGGGGTCTGCGCTGGGGTGGGTGCCCGGGGGCTGATGGGTTATGACTGACGCCAGCGTTGGATGGAGCTGAAGATGCCGGCGGCGGCGGTGATCTTGACTACCTCCCCGGGGAGGAATGGGGCTACGGCCATGGTCCAGGTGGCGGCGGGGCCGATGTGAAGGAGATGGGCGAGCCATCCTGCTCCGAGGAGGAAGATAGGTGCGCTGGCGAGGGTGGCGGCTACGAGGCCGGCGCGGAAGCGGGTGGTGACGCGCTGCATGGCGCGTACTGCCCAGCCGGCTGTGGCTGCGGCCAGAGGATAGGAGAAGAGATAGCCCGCGCTGGGGCCGATCAGGTGTGCGATGCCGCCGACGCTGTGCGGGGTGAAGACGGGGAGGCCCATCGCGCCTTCGGCGAGATAGAGGACCATCGCGGAGAATCCGACGGTCGGACCGAGCAGCATGCCGATGAGGATGACGGCGAAGTTCTGCAGGGTGAGGGGCACGGGCGTGAAGGGAAGCGGCAGGGAGACGTGGGCGCAGAGGGCGACGAAGGCACTGGCCGCGACGGTGAGGATGACCTTGCCGGAGAGAGTGTCCTGCAGCGATCCGGAGCGGTGGGAGAGACCGAGTTGAGAGGTGGCGGATTGCATGCGGAATATCCTTTCGTGCTGGTGGTGCCGTGATGAGATTGCTTCGGCGGCAGAGTGATGTCTGCTTCTACGATGCCTGCCGTTCCAGAGAGTCAGCTCTTCGATTGTAAGCCAGAGAAGATATTTTTCGGTGGGGCGGTATGAAGTAGGTACGTGGTGGGCGGAAGTGGGTTTTCCACTTGACGGTGGGGGGAGTGGAGTTTGTACTTGAGTTTGAGATGACTCGTTCGAGTACAACAGGCGTGGTGGCGAAGCGGTCGGGTGCGATCGTGCGTCTGTATGAGCGGGGCCGGGTGGGGTGGCGGAAGGTTGCTACCGGCGCGGCAGCGGTGCTCACGGTAGCGATGGCGTACCACGTGATCTTCGGGCAGAACGGGTTGACGGTGTATCAGCAGAAGCGGAACGATACCCAGAGCCTGGATGGCCAGCTGCGCAGCCTGCAACGGGAGAACGACCTGTTGAAGGGGCATGTGGGGCGGTTGAAGAGCGATCCGAACGCGATTGAGCATCAGGCTCGCGAGGAGCTGCACTATACCAAGCCGGGCGAGGTGATTGTGTATATGCCTGCACCCACTGGAGCGACATCGGCTGGGTCTGCCAGCGTCGCCAAGCAGTAAGACTGTACCGCTAAGACTGAGACAATTCCGCGCCTATTTCGTGTTTCCTCGATGCATTTTCGTGGTGGCTCGACGGTGGGATGGGTGTTTTTCGTGGTGGAACCACCATCGTTCGGAGCAGCTTCTGATCGTCCCCTTCTAAGTCGATCGGGTTGAAGTCTTTCTGTTTGACCCTCCCCCTCACCCCCTGTGGGTATTTTGGGTGTAAGTCCTTTGGATGGCGTCGTTTACAGAGGGTTGGTAGCTGGTAAAATATGCCATTCAAAGGACTTACGTGCAAAATATTGTTTTCAAAAGGGTTAGCGGCCAGTATTCGAAGGATCGTAGCTCCGAGTCTCGATCTTCTTCTTTCGCTGTTTCTATTTTATCCGGTTGGTTATAACTCATGCGCCATGCGGAGTCGCTTGGTTGGCGCGGGTTTTGGTGGTTTCGAGGATTGACAGTTGTTTGAGCTTTCGTCAGGGGGCTTTGCGAATTTGCATACGAGAGTGCAAAAGCAGATTCCTCCGCTTCGCTGCGGAATGACAAACCAAGAAAAGTGAAATGAATCTGGGCCGATTACAGATCTGGTTGGTGGCTAGTCGGAGCGGAGGGCCTGGGTGAGGTCTACCGATGCGGCGCGGCGGGCTGGAAGCAGGGATGCGGCCAGAGCGAGCAGCAGGAGTGAGAGTGTGGACAGGGTGAGGACCAGAGGATCGAAGGCACTGACTCCGAAGAGGAAGGTCTTCAGCAGACTGGAGGCAGCGAATGCGCCCGCGAGGCCGATGGCGCAGCCGATGAAGGCAAGTTTTGCTCCGGAGATGACGACGAGCCGTACGATGCCGGCGCGCTGGGAGCCGAGTGCCATGCGGATCGCCATCTCCTGTATGCGCAGGGCGACGGAGAAGGCGATGACGCTGTAGATGCCGAGCACGGCGAGAAGGACAGCGATAAAGGCGAAGGAGGAGATGAGGGCGGTGTTGAAGCGACGGGGAGCCTCGGTCTCCGAGATGGCGTGCTCCATGCTCTGAACATCGGTGAGCGGGAGCTGCGGGTCGATGGAGTGGACGGTGGAGCGGAGGAGGTTTTCCATCTGCTCGGGCGCCATGGCGGTACGAACGGCGATGTAGCCGCCGTCTCCGCTGATATCTGTGGGAGAGCCAAGCGATCCTGCCATCTCCTCCTGCTGCTCGACGGGCACATAGTACTGCTGCTTGAGGGGAAGGTCGGGCGAGTTTTCCTTTACGTCTGCGACCTCGCCGACCACGATGGCCCACGGTGTCTTCATGGTCTCTGTGCCGATACGAAACCTTTTGCCGATGGGGCTCTGATTGGGCCAGGACTGCTGGGCCAGCATGTGGTTGACGATGATGAAGGGCGGCTGGCTGGCGTTGTCGTCCGGGGTGAAGAACCTGCCCTGGAGGAGTGGGATTCCCATGGCGCGGAAGTAGTCGCCTTGTACCGCGATCGAGGTTCCAAGATCGAGCCCTCCGGCGGTGGCGGGGAGAACGTGTCCTTCTGCGACAAAGGCGCTACTGGAGTTATTGCCGCTGGCCGGAAGGAAGGTGGTGAAGCCGACGCTTTTGACACCGGGAAGAGCCTGCAGACGCGCCAACAACTGATGGCTGAACTCATTGACGGCGGTCTGGTTGCCGTACTGTTTTTTGGGCAGGCTGTAGCTGGCTACGAGTGTGTGGTCGGGCTGAAAGCCGAGGTCGACCTGACGCATCTTGTCGAAGCTGCGGAGCAGGAGACCGGAGGCGGCGAGGAGGATGAGAGCGACGGCGATCTCTGAGACTACGAGAGCGGAGCGGAGCCTAGCGTGTCCTCCGCCGGAGGTTCCAGTGCGACCGCCTTCTTTGAGGGTGTCGTTGACGCTGGTGCGGATGGCGGCGAAGGCGGGAGCAAGGCCGCAGAGGACTCCTGTGAAGACGGCGAGTCCGAGGGCGAAGGCGACGACGGGCCAGTCGAGGCCGATCTCGTTGAGACGCGGCAGGGTTTCGGGGAGCGCCCGAATACCAATGCGGAGTGCGATGGCGGCGAGGATGAGACCGAGGACGCCGCCGGAGACGCTGAGGACGAGGCTTTCGAGGATGGCTTGCCAGAGCAGGGTGCGTGCGGAGGCGCCAAGCGCGAGACGGACGGCGATCTCGCGACGGCGGCGGATGGAACGGACGAGAAGAAGACCGGCGAGGTTGGCGCAGGCGATGAGTAGAACGACAGCGACGGCGAGGAAGAGAGTGCGGATAAGGGGCCGCGCCTCTTCGACGGTCTCTTCGTTCAGCGGCCTGATTATGGAGGTGATGCTGAACTCTGCCATGAAGGCGGGGTAGTTTCGCACGGTCTCTTTGGCGACTACGTTGGCGTCTTCTATGGCGCGTGGAATGGTGACGCCGGGTTTGAGGCGACCGACCATCTGATAGTTCCACGAGGCTGAGCCGGTGCCGAACTCCTCCGGCTCGAAGCTGATGGGAACCCAGAACTCACTACGATTGAGGTGGCCGGGTTGCAAGGGGAACTCGAAGTTGCGGGGCATGACGCCGATGATGAGGTAGGGCTTGCGATCGAGCAGGACCTTGCGACCAAGGATATTGGGGTCGGCCTGAAAGCGGCTTTGCCAAGTGGCGTAGCTGAGGACCATGACCTGCTGGCGCTGATCGTCCTCCTGCTGGGTGAAGAAGCGGCCGAGGAGGGGCTGGACGGCGAGGGCGGGGAAGACGCCGCTGCTCATGCGGGTTGCGTTGATGTTGGCAGGCTCGCCTGCGCCGGAGAGCTCGTAGCTGGTGGAGTGATAGCCGCCGAGGCTGGTGAAGCTGTGGGTGTCGCGGGTGTAGTTGCGGATGTCGGGCGCGGTGACACCGGCTTCATTGTTGCCGCTGCCAGTGTCGAGGCCTTTGAGGATGTCAGAGAGGACGACGAGGCGGCTGGGCTCTGGGAATGGCAGAGGGCGGAGGAGCACGCCTTCGACGAGCGAAAAGATGGCTGTGGTGGCGCCGATGGCGAGGGCCAGCATGAGGATGGCGGTGGCGGCGAATCCGGGGGACTTCGAGAGGTGCCGGATGGCGATCTTCAGATCGGTAAAGAAAGAACGCATTGGGTCCTCGTAGGTATTGGAGATAATCCTAGCAATTGTTCTTCCAAATACGGTGAGGCGAAGATGCTTGTTCCCTTGAGGGTTAGCGTGTAGTTGCTGGGGTGAATGGCAGGTGAGTGTCCAGAGGTGGAGCGGCTTGTTCGCTGGTGGACACTTCAGCTTGAGTCGCTAAGGCTGTGTCGCGCGATTTCGTTTCTGGAGAGTTCCGCCGCCAAACGGCGGCGGACTCTAGAGAGACACCTACTTCTTGACGGCGGACAGGATTTCTTTTTGATTGGCCAGGATCTGCTCGAGCGCTTGCTGGTTCTTCTTGATGTCGGTCTGGTTGTTGAGAATCGCCTTCTGGTTTTCGACGATGGTGTTCTGATTTTTCAGAATCGTCTCCTGGTTGCTCAGGATTGTTTTCTGGTTGCGGACAACTTCATTTTCCGACATGTCTTCCTCTTTCCTGGATTTGGTAAGGCGTGCCTACAGTTGCGGCGTTGTTCTGATGCCACGGCAGTTATATAGAGTGCGAGACTGGTACCGCAATCGATCCGAAGGTTGAGAGCCGGGTCCACCCGATGAGAGCGCTTTCCTTATGAAGCAAACTGCTGCAACGATTGAAGATCAGTCTGAAGGATGAATTCCAGAGGCTGGTGATTTATACTTGTCGCTTGCCCTGCAACCGGCGTGGCGCTGGTCGAAAGACCTGCCCGCAAGGTCACGCAAATATCCCGGGCACGCCGCCGATTCCGCTGAGGGAAGAGCGTTCGCGCGAAGTGAAGGTTTTAGTCGAGCATGATTCGTATTCTGCAGCAGGACAACCGCATCACGAAGATTATCTTCGCCGTCATTATTGGATTTGCTGTGATCACGATGGTGATTACGCTGGTGCCAGGCATCTTCGACAACGCCACGACCAACGACTCCGCAGTGTATGCAACGGTGAAGCAACCGGGATACTTTGGGCGCGTCTTCGGCGAGAGTACGCCGATCAAGACGGTAGAGGTGAATCAGCTGGCAAGCCGTCAGCTGCAGCAGCAGCACTTTCCGGATGCACTGCTGCCTTACTTTCTGCCACGCGCGGGGCAGATCCTGGTGCAGCGGGCGATCCTGAAGCATGAGGCCGACAGGATGGACCTGCAGGTGAGCGATGCGGATCTGGCGCGCGAGCTGAAGACCGGACCGTTTGCGCAGTACCTGTTTCCCAATGGGCAGTACATTGGCGACGATGCGTATATCAATTTTGTGCAGAGCGCGTTCCAGACGACTCGTGGAGACTTTGAGTCGCAGGTGAAGGCGGATATGGAGCTGAACCGGCTGCAGGCGCTGATTACGGGCGGGGTTTCGGTTTCGGATGAAGCGGTGAGGCAGGCGTACAAGGTCGATGGTACGAAGGTGAAGTTCGACTATGCGGTGATCTCGGCGGACGATGTGCGCAAGACGATCAATCCAAGCGATGCCGAGCTGCAGGCGTTCTTCAAGACGAATGCGGCGCGGTATGCGACTGCTGTTCCTGAGGCGCGGAAGATTGAGTACGTGTCGTTCGACACGTCGAACCTGCCGGGAGGCAAGCCGCAGGTTTCGGATGCGGATGTTCAGGCTTACTACAACGCGCACCAGGACCAGTACCAGGTGAAGGAGCAGGTGAGGGTTCGGCATATCCTGATCGCGGTTCCTGCGGGCGCGGATGCGAAGACCGATGCGGCGGGGAAGGCCAAGGCAGAGGATCTGCTGAAGCAGATCAAGGCCGGCGGAAACTTTGCGGATCTTGCGAGCAAGAACTCGGACGACCCGGGCAGCAAGGTGCAGGGTGGAGAGCTGGGTTGGCTGGATCGCGGCAAGACGGTACCGGAGTTCGATAAGGCGGCGTTTACGCTGGCACCGGGACAGACCTCTGACCTGGTAAAGACGCAGTTTGGGTATCACATTCTGCAGGTGGAAGAGAAGAAGACGGCGCATCTGCGTCCGCTGGCTGAGGTGAAGCCGGAGATTCTGCCGGTGCTGGAGCAGCAGAGAGCAGGAGCGGCGGAGCAGACGTTTGCGTCGACACTAGCAGCGGATGCGAAGAAGAACGGTCTGGAGAAGGCTGCCGCGGCGAAGGGTCTGCATGCGGTGACGACGGATTTCGTTGCCAAGGATGGCGTGATTGCCGGGCTGGCGGATGGTTCGGCTTTGCTGACGCAGGCGTTTACGACGGCCAAGGGCGCGGACCCAGCTCCTGTTGCGACCGGCGATGGATTTGCCGTGTTCCAGGTGACCGATGTCAGAGCGGCGCATGCTCCGGAGTTTGCGGAGTACAAGACGCATATTCTGGAGGACTATCGCGAGCAGCAGGTTCCTCAGTTGCTGAGCACCGAGTTGAACAAGCTGGATGAGCGGGCGAAGGTGCTGAACGACCTGAAGAAGGCTGCGGCGGAGATGAATGTTCCGCTGAAGACGAGCGACCTGGTGGGCAAGGATGGCCAGGTGCCGGATCTGGGTGCGATGAGCGGCGCAGGTTCGGTGGCGTTTTCGCTGGCGAAGGGCGCGATCTCGGGTCCGATCAATGCGGGCCGGGTTGGCGTTGTGCTGAGCGTGATCGACAAGCAGGAGCCGTCGGCTGACGACATTGCGAAGAACTTCAACACGACCCGGGACAAGCTGCTGAACGATCAGCGCGAGGAGATCTTCCGCGTGTACATCGGAGAGCTGACCCAAAAGTACGAGAAGGGCGGCGCGGTGCGGTTCTCGAAGAAGCAGGCTGAGCCTGCCCTACCTGCCGGGAACTAACCGATTCGCAGATCGCAAGACCAAGTCCCGGAGGATGATTCCTCCGGGACTTGGTCTTTAACCTGAGATCCGGTTTGGAAGGAGCGCTGCTACGGATAAGTAATCAGATACCTCGTCTCTTCTTCGGAGATTGAAAGCGAGAGGAGGAGTAACCTTCATCGCAGTCTGGCATCATAAGAGGGAGTGCAATCAAGGGGGCTGGATGAGTGGGGAAGTGAGCAATCAGGAGCGTCTGTCGGGAGTTTTGCTGCATGTGACGTCGCTGCCATCGTATGGCGGGATTGGGGACTTTGGGCCAGCTGCGTATGCCTTCGTTGATTTTCTGGCGGCAGCGAAGCAGAGGATGTGGCAGGTGCTGCCGCTGAGTCCTACGGGATATGGCAGTTCTCCTTATTCTGCGTTGTCGGCGTTCGCGGGAAATCCGCTGCTGATCAGCCTGGAGATGCTGGTGCATGATGGATGGATCGCAGGGGAGCGGATTGCGGGGCTGCCTGGTCATGATGGGCCTGCGGACTTTGAGGCGGCGTTCCGGCTGAAGCTGCCGCTGATTGAAGAGGCGGCGGAGAATTTTCTGGACCATGCGCCGGATGAAACTCACGCCAAGTTTCAGAGGTTCTGCGAGCACAACAGCTCGTGGCTGCAGGACTACGCGATGTTCAATGTGCTGCGCCGCAAGCACAACTATGGGAGCTGGCATGAGTGGCCAGCGGAGTTTGCGCGGCGTGAGGGCGATGCGTTGAACAAGCTGCGGAACGAGCAGGGGCGCGAACTTGCGGTCGAGCAGGTAGTACAGTTCTTCTTCAATGAGCAGTGGTGCTCGCTGCGGGGATACTGCGCGGAGCGGAAGATTCGCATCATGGGCGATGTTGCGATCTTCGTGAACTACGACAGCGCGGATGTGTGGACGCACCCTGAGATGTTCGAGCTGGATGAGGATCTGAGGCCGGTGCGCGTTTCGGGCGTGCCGCCGGATTATTTTTCCGTGACCGGGCAGAGGTGGGGCAATCCGCTTTACAAGTGGGGGTTGTTGAAGGAGCGAGGGTTCGACTGGTGGGTGGCACGAATTCGGCGATCACTGACGTTGTATGACGTGATTCGACTGGATCACTTTAGAGGGTTCGAGGCGTTCTGGTCGATTCCGGCAGAGGAGGAGACGGCGATCAACGGGCAGTGGGTGAAGGCGCCGGGGCATGATCTGTTTGCACGGTTGAAAGAGGTCTTTGGTGATCTGCCTTTTGTGGCGGAGGATCTTGGACTGATTACGCCTGAGGTGGACGAGCTGCGCGAGCACTTTGGGATGCCCGGGATGCGGATTCTGCAGTTCGGGTTCTCGGATCGCGGGGCGCACCTTTATCTGCCGCATCGTTTTGTTCCGAACACGGTGGCGTATACGGGGACGCACGACAACAACACGACGCTGGGATGGTGGCGGGATGATGTGAGCGACGCGGAGCGGGCGAATGTGCGGACGTATCTGCAGCAGATCGAACATGACGAAGACATCGTCTGGGCGATGATTCGCGCGGCGGCGCGGTCGGTGGCGAATCTGTGCGTGTTTCCCTTGCAGGATGTGCTGCACCTGGGAAGCGAGGCGCGGATGAATACACCTTCGGCCGGGGCGGGAAACTGGTGCTGGCGGTATGGGATGAACGCGATTCATCCGGACTTCGCGAGCCAGCTGGCGGAGCTGATGGTGATGACGGATCGCGATGGATGGCAGAAGCCGGTGGAGGGTGTCGAGGCGGGCAAGCCGGTGGAGGAGGCGTCGAAGCGGGCAGAGCTGGGCGTGAACGTTTAGACTGGGTGAGTAGCTAATCTCTCAGGAGCACCAAAGCATGCCTCTCTCCGGCGAAGCAATCCGCACCATGAACTACGTTGATGACATTTCAGTAACGCTGCGCCGCATTCTTGCGGTTCTTCCGTCGCTGACAGAGGATGAGCGGCAGCGTGTGTCCGAGCATATCAAGAGCGCCGAGCCGAGCTACGAGTCTGTGATCACGGCTGTCGCGAGCAAGAAGTGAGCGAGGGGGCTGCGGGCCAGCCGCCGTCCGGGATTGGCAATGCTGCGATTGGCAGGGTTGCGATTATCGGGGCGGGAACGGCTGGCCGCAGCTTCGCGTTAGCGTGTGCAGCCGCGGGGTTTGACGTGGTGCTGGAAGATGTGATGCCTGCGAATCTGTGGCGGGCGGAGGCGGAGTACTCCGACCTGAGTGCGCGTGTCGCCGCAGGCAGCCTGGAGCTGGCGTCGACCGTGGAAGATGCGGTTCGGACGGCGGATATCGCTGTGGACTTTGTGCCGGACGAGCTGGAGTCGAAGCTCGAGATCTTCAGCATGATCGACAGGATGGCGCCTCCGAAGACGATTCTGTGTACGCCGAGCTATGCGTTGAGCATCACCGACCTGGCCTCGTGTGTGTATCGGCCGGAGCGCTGCGTTGCGGTGCGGGGAGAGCTGGTTCGCGGGGAGACGGCGGTGGCACCGGTGGTGCGGCTGCTGTATCCGGCTGCGGGTCTGAGATTCAGCTGCGAACTGACCGTTGCCGCAGTGAGTGGCTTTCTGCGGGCGCTGGGCCTGGAGGTGCATGCGGAGGCTGATCCGGATGAGCCTGCGCTGATCAAGAATGCGTCTTCAGGAGCGCTTTAGCTCTTCTCGGCGGATGATGTTTCGTTTGGATTCGTTAGTATTAATTCCGGGATAACGCGGAACTGTTTCCCTCCTTTCGACGTAGACAACTGCAGAGAGATTCCGTCCAACCAAAGCCATGCGCGCTCTTATTACGATCTTCGCCCAGGTATTTCAGTCGATTGGAGCTAACAAGCTGCGGTCGTTTTTGACGATGTTCGGAATTGCGTGGGGGGTGGCTTCGCTGCTGCTGCTGATTGGGCTGGGCGAGGGTTTCCGGTCGGGGCAGCGGAGGGGGCTGGCCGAGCTTGGCACCGACATGATCATGATGTGGGGCGGGACGATTCCTGTGCTGCCGGAGCAGCATGTAGGGATGCGACCGTACAAGCTGACGCTGAGCGATGTGGAGGCGATTCGAGCGCAGGCTCCTGATGTGCGGAATGTGACTTCGATCATCAATCGCAGCGACATTAAGCAGGTGAGCGACTTTTCAAGCGCGGGCGGACAGGTGCTGGGGGTGGAGCTGAACTATCCGGAGATCTCGAATCTTCCGATAGAGCAGGGGCGATTTTTAAATCAGCAGGATATCGATGAGCGGCGGCAGGTGGTGGTGTTGGGCCAGAGGATGGTGGGGCTGTTGTTTCCGGGCCGGCCTGCGCTGGGTGCGGTGATCACGCTGAACGGCTACCGGTTCCAGGTGATCGGGATCGCGAAGAAGGTGGGACGCGGCAACAACGATGGGCCCAACCAGCGAATTTATATTCCGATACCGACGATGCAGGAGTTCTTTCCGCTGGCCGGAGACAACATTCCGGAGGATTCGATCTCGCAGATCGAGTACCAGCCGCTGACGGAGGATTTGAACGAGACGGCGAAGGCCGAGGTGCATAAGGTGATCGCGACGCGGCATGGCTTCGATCCTAAACGGAAGGAAGGGTTCGAGGAGTGGGACACGATCAAGACGAATCGCATGGTGGGGCTGATCTTTACGGCGATGGATCTGTTTCTGGGCGGGGTTGGGATCGTGACGCTGGCGCTGGGTGCGGTGGGAATTATCAACATCATGCTGGTGACGGTGACGGAGAGGACGAAGGAGATTGGGTTGCGGAAGGCACTGGGCGCTACGAACCGCAGCATTCTTTTCCAGTTTTTTCTGGAAGGGCTGACGTTGACGGCTCTGAGCGGCGTGATTGGGATTCTGGGTGCTGCGGCGCTGATGGCAGCGTTGGGGTCTGTGGTGGGGAATAACGATATGGGGTTCGATCCGCCGCGGCTGGTGCCCTGGTCTGCGGCGATGGCGATGGGGACGTTGACCCTGTGCGGGGTTGTGGCTGGACTTTATCCCGCGAGGCAGGCTGCGATGCTGGCTCCGGTGGAAGCGCTGCGAAAGGAGTAACGAATATGCTGACGGATATTCTTGGGCAGGCGATTGAGGCGATGCGGCATAATCGCCGACGTACGACGATTACGATTGTAGGCATGGCGTGGGGAATTGCCACGGTCGTGCTGCTTTTGGCGTACGGTGCGGGGTTTGGACAGGCGTTCGAGAATATCTTTGCGCAGTTTGGGACGAACATGATCGGGGTGTTTCCAGGCCGGACGAGCGAGCAGGCTGGAGGTTCGAAGGCGGGGGTGCAGGTTCGGTTGACGCAGGACGATGTGGAGCGGATTCAGGAGACAGTGCCGGGCGTGATGCGAGTGGCGCCGACGGTGGATAAGACGGTTCCGGTGCAGAACGATCTGCATAGCTTTAGCTGGGACGTGACGGGGATTACGCCGGAGCTGCAGTCGATTCAAAAGCTGGACGTCGCGGAGGGGCGGACGCTGACGGAGGCGGATGTGCAGCAGAGAGCGCATGTGACCGTGATCGGCTCGGAGGCGAAGACGAAGTTGTTTTCTGGGCTGTATCCGATCGGCGAGAAGATCCGGCTGAACGGCGTGAGCTTTGAAGTGGTTGGAGTGATGACGCCGAAGATGCAGGAGGGCGACGACAGCGACATCAACCGGCAGGTGAATGTGCCGCTGTCGACGATGAGCGACATCAAAGATACAAAGTACCTCGACGGGATCTGGATGGACTACAAAGGCGATCCGAAGATGGTGGAGGCGGCGTTGCGCAAGACGCTGGCGATGGCGCATGGTTATCGGCCGTCGGACCGGCGCGCTGTGTTTGTGGCGAACATCATGGAGCAGCTGACGCAGTTCAGGATTATTTCTCTGGGGCTGCAGGTGCTGCTGTCGTTTATCGGCGCGTTGACGCTGGGGATTGCGGGCATCGGCCTGATGAACATCATGCTGGTGAGCGTGCAGCAGAGGACGCGCGAGATCGGCGTGGAGAAGGCGCTGGGTGCGCGGAAGCGGCACATCCTGATGCAGTTTCTGGCCGAGGCACTGGTGATTTCCGGTGTCGGCGGCGTGGGCGGAATCGCGTTGGCGTATGCGGTGGCGAAGGGGGTGGGGCGGATTACGCTTTACAGCGCGCTGGCCTCGAATGCGGAGGCGGGCGATATTCATCTGCTGATTTCGCCGAACTCGGTGCTGGTGGCTACGGTGATTTTAATCGTGGTGGGGACGATCAGCGGGATGATTCCGGCGATGAAGGCGGCTAGCCTGGATCCGATTGAGGCGCTGCGGTACGAGTAGGTGCGGACGCTTACACTCTTCGGATCGGGCCTGGATAACTTGCCACGATTTTGTCGGCCGTTAGGAGAGTAAAACCTTCAACGATTGCTTGAGCAATCAGGATTCGATCAAACGGATTTTTGTGAAGGACGGGGAGAGTGCGAATCGCAATTGCGTGGTCGCTTGTTACCGACAGTTCGCTATAGCCGTTGTCGATAAGACCGCGGCGAAGAAGGTGAGGGTCCACCTGAAAATCTCCTCTTCCCAAACTTTGCTTAATGGCGATCTCCCAGAGATTGGCGGCGCTAAAGAAGAGTTCATTCTCGGTACTGTTGATGAGAGAACGCGCTGAGGAAGAGATTTTCCTGGGTGTGTATGCAGACCACACCAGCAGGTGAGTATCCAAGAGCAATCTCATTCTTCACCGTAAAACATCTGCTCTATCTCTTTCTCGAACATTCTGTCGAAGTCATCCGGAACGGAGATTGTTCCCTTCATGAATCCCAAGCGTTTCATCTTTTTGCCAACGGGTGCATCGATGGCCATGACTTTGACCATGGGCTTGCCCGCCTTTGCGATGATGAAAGGTTCGCCCTGAGCAGCCTTCTCGATGAGTTTCGAGAGATGAGTTTTGGCTTCGTGAATGTTGATGATGTCCATTGCAGAGTCCTCGTTGAACTAAGTCTACTTAGTTTAGTCCACTCTCTGGGATCGCTGCAAGGTTTAGTTTTCGCCGCGGACGCACTTGTAGGGTTTTTGCATGGAGGCGCGGGCTTCGTTGACTGCACCCTGGGTGTTGTCGTTGGTCTGGACGGCGAGGCGATACTCGTTGACGGCGCGGTCGCGTTGTCCGGTGCAGTCGAAGATGCGGGCGAGCTCGATGTGGCTCCAGACCTCGACCCACTTGGGATCGCCGTCTCCACGGAGGGAGTCGCGGAAGCTGTTGGCTGCGGACTGATAGTTGTGCTGCATGAAGAAGACTTCGCCGATGCGGTAGGTGGCGAGCGAGCTGTTCTTGTTGGCGTCGAGGGCCTTCTGGTATTCGACGAGGGCGGCGGTGAGATCACCTTGCGCGACCTGCTGCTGGCCACGGAGTACGGCGACACGGACGGCGAGGTCGGGGGTGCTCTTGAGGAGCCAGTTGTCGGGGTCGATGCTGATGCGGCGGGGTCGGCCGAAGGTTTCGATGGAGTACTGCGAGTCGGAGCCGGAGATGTCGACGCGGCGGATCTCAGTTTTACCGTCGGTTTCGATGCGCAGCTCGATGGGCATGCGGAAGAGATCGAGATCCTGAGTGACGGCTCCGATGGTGCGGAAGCCCTTGTTGTCGCCGAGGCGGAAGACGGAGTATTTGTCAGCGAAGGCCGGGGCGCCGGTGCCGTCGAGCCACTGCGCGAAGAAGGGCTCGAGCTGGAGATTGGACTCTTTTTCGGCGATGGTCTGGACGTTGGAGGTGTGGATGGACTTGTCGGTGTACTGGGTGAGGAGAGCGCGAAGGAACTTGTTGAAGACGTCGTCGCCCATCTCCCATCGGAGCATGTGGAAGACCATAGCGCCTTTTTCGAGGGTCATGGATTGGAACTGCGGGGAGAAGGGGTCGAGGCGGCCGATGGTGGTGAGGGGCTCGGTGTCGTAGGCGAGGGCTCCGGCGGAGACGTCGGTGATGGCGGACTGGAAGGCGTTTTTGCCGGAGGAGTCTTCGAGGTACATCAGCTCGGAGTAGCGCGACATGCCGTTGGTGATCCAAGCGTCGTTGAGGGTAGCGGGCGAGATCTGGCTACCCCACCACTGGTGGGCGAGGGTGTTGGAGAGCAGGCGCTGCTCGTTGTGAGCTGCGATGCGGCCGCCGGCGATGGCTGCGATCTCGGGCGCCCAGGCGGCGGAGACGGCGTCGTCGGGAAGCTCGACGAGGTTCATGTGGGTAGATTCGGTCTGGCCGAAGGTGCCGGAGAGAAAGAGGTATTCGCGTTCGCCCTGGCTGGCGAAGTCGTGGGCGTACTCCTTGTTCTTTTCAGTGACGTAGACGCGCATGTTGCCGGCGGTGATGGGCTCGAGGAACTTGCCTGCGATGATGGTGCCGGGGAATCCGGGTTTGGCCCATTTGAAGGTGTGCTCGGTGCGGTTGCCGGGGAGGCTCTTTGCGGCGGCGACTCCGCTGCCGGAGCCGATGACGCGCTCGTCTGCGGGGACGCGAATGTGCATCTCGGCGGTGAAGCGGTTGGTGAAGAGGCCGGTCATGGGGAACCAGCGGCCGGCGTAGAGGAGGATGCTGATGGGGTCTTCGACGGAGGCGAGCTTGATGCCTTCGACGGGGCTGGTGTCCGCGCCCTTGAGGGTGCCGGAGTACTCGAAGTGGTAGGTTGTGCTGGTGCCCTTGGGGAGTGGTGCGGCGAGGGTAAAGCGGACGGTGCTGTTGCTGGTGAGGCGCTCGGACTCGAGTGGATGACCCTGAGCGTCGGTGACCTTGGTGATTTGGAGGCCGTTGTTGAGCTCAAAGGTGGGGGTGGTGAGGTCTTCGAGCGCGGTGAAGGTGACGTCTGCGGTGGCGCTGAGGCGGTTGACCGAGGGGTCGAGATCGGCGGTGATGAGGTAGCCGGTGATCTGTAGCTGGGGCTTAGCGGGCGCGGCCCAGAGGGTTGCCGTGAAGAGGCAGAGCGAGAGGAGTCCCGTGGATGCGGTTCGAAGGATGCGAAAGAGAGCAGGCATGCAGGCTAAGGTTCCTCAAAACATCA
The DNA here is from genome assembly GCF_009766095.1 of Granulicella sp. S190. Taxonomy (GTDB): domain Bacteria; phylum Acidobacteriota; class Terriglobia; order Terriglobales; family Acidobacteriaceae; genus Edaphobacter. Next base: position 118,596 of record NZ_LMUD01000044.1, on the reverse strand, counting down.
TGGTACAGCGGTCGAAGAGTTAGACGCTTGCGGTTGCGTTTAGGCCACCGGCGACGGCATTTCGCGATAAAAGCGCTTCGACCGCATCGCAGACCTGCTGGATGGAGGTGAATTGGGAGGGTGGACGAAGGATGCTGCCGACTTCGGCGAGATCGGCGATCATCTGGTCGCGCTGGGGGCCGTCGAGCAAGAGGGGGCGTAGGGCTGACGCTACGGTTTCGGCGGTGAAGTGCTCCTGCAGAAGCTCCGGGACGATGCGGCGGCCTGCGATGAGGTTGACCATGGCGATGGGGAGGTTGCCATTGGCGTCGGGTTGAGCTGGGATCTCCTGCGGGTAGCGGATGAGGCGCTTTGCCAGGCGGAAGGTGAGCGCGGAGACTCGGTAGACGACGACGAAGGGGTTGCCGATGACTGCCGCCTGAACGGTGGCGGTGCCGCTGGCGACGACGCTGGCGCGGGCGTGGTGGAGGGCTTCGCGGGCGTCGGGAACGAGGCGGATGTGGAGTTTTTGCAGCTCGGCGGCGGGGCGTGCGGGCCACCATGGGTCGGGACCGGCGATGTAGGCGGCGAGTTTTTCGGGATCGATGGTGGAGGCGACGGGGAGGAGAAACTCATAGCCCTGGCGGAGCCGGTGAGCCAGCTCAACCATGACTTCAATGTTGGCGGTGACCTCCTTCCAGCGGCTGCCGGGGAGGAGAGCAATCCAGGGTTTGGCGGGGTCGAGACTGTGCCGGGCGGCGTAGTCTTCGCGGGAGACGGTGGGTTTGGGCAGCTCTGCCAAGGGATGGCCTACGAAGGTGGCGTCGACGTGGCGGGCGCGGTAGAACAGCTGCTCAAAGGGGAAGATGACCATCATGCGGGTGACACGCTGCTGGACCCAGCGGAGGCGTCGGCGCTTCCAGGCCCAAAGCTGTGGACTGACGAAGTAGACGACAGGGATGTTGAGCTTTTTCAGCTCGCGAGCGAGACGGAGGTTGACGTCGGGGAAGTCGATGAGAATAGCGACGTCGGGGCGCTGGCGCTTAATGGAGACGACGAGACGGCGGTATTGGCCGTAGATGAAGGGCATGTGCCGGATGACCTCGGTGATACCCATGTGGGCGACGTCTTCGGCGCGGACAATGCGGTCGAGCCCGGCGGCTTCCATCTGGGTGCCTCCTAGGCCGAAGCTGGTGAGGTTCGGGTGCCGCTGGCTGAGCTCGGCGAGGATCTGGGCGCCGTAGAGGTCGCCGCTGGCTTCGCCGGCCGAGAGGAAGATGCGCGGGTTGGAGGTCGTAGCGATGGGATCAGTGTAGATTTTTCTGGAGGGGATTGCATGGTTTTAAGTGCGATCAGGCGGTTTCGGGCGGTGCTGGAGACAGCCGGTAATGGGCTGGGGTGGGTGATTGTGTGGCTGCCGTTCGACGTGGAGAAGGCCTGGAAGAAGATGGTGCGGCTTCGGGTGAAGGTGGAGATGGGCGGGGAGATCTTTCGGACTTCTCTGTTTGGCGATGCGGTGCGAGGTGGGTACTACGTGCTGGTGAACAAGAAGATGCAGTTGGCCGCGGGTGCGAAGGTAGGCGCGATGGTGGATGTTGCGATTGAGCCGGATCTTGAGGAGCGCGAGGCGGAGCTGACGCGGGAGTTTGCGGCGATTCTGAAGCGGGAGAAGAGGCTGGCGCGGTGGTATGGCGAGCAGAGCGAGTCGATGCAGCGCGAGGTGGGCAAGTGGCTGGGCGCGGTGAAGAGTGTGGAGGCTCGGCAGAGGCGCGCGGAGCAGATGGCCGAACGGATGCTGTTGGCGATGGAGGGCGAGAAGGTGCTGCCACCGGTGGTGGAGGCGGCGTTTCGCGGGCGTCCGGCGGCGCGGAGGGGATGGGAGCTGTTGACGGTGACGCAGCGGCGAACGAGTTTGCTGGCGGTGTTTTATTACCAGAGCCCGGAGGCCCGGGAGAAGCGGGTGAGAAAGCTGGTGGAGGATTGCGTGAATGCGGCGGAGCGGGAGAGAGCTAGTCGGCGCTGAGGGGTTCGAGGGGGATGGAGTCGGTGCCGGTGCCTAGCTCCTGGTCCCGGTACTGGAGCTGGTAGAGCTTCCAGTAGAGGCCGCGCTCGGTGAGGAGCTGCTGGTGAGTGCCGCGTTCGCGGAGTTGGCCCTTGTGCATGACGAGGATGGTGTCGGCGCGCTGGATGGTGGAGAGGCGGTGGGCGATGAGGATGGAGGTTCGTCCGGTGATCATGCGGGAGAGGGCGAGGCGGACGCGGAGCTCGGTGTCGGTGTCGACGGAGCTGGTGGCTTCGTCGAGGATGAGGATGCGCGGGGAGTGTGCGAGGGCGCGGGCGAAGCTGATGAGTTGCTTCTGTCCGGTGGAGAGGGTAGCGCCGCGCTCGCGGACGGGCTCGTTGAATTGAAGAGGGAGGGAGCGGATGAAGTCGCCGACGTTGACTTCGTCGGCGGCGAGCTGGAGGCGCTCATCGGTGATCCACTTGGAGCCGAGACGAATGTTGTCGGCGATGGTGCCTGTGAAGAGGAAGGGATCCTGCAGGACGACACCGAAGCGCTGACGGAGTTTTTTCAGATCCTGCTCGCGGACGTCTACGCCATCGACGAGGATGGTGCCGCGCTGGATGTCGTAGAAGCGCATCATGAGGCCGGTGATGGTGGTCTTTCCTGCTCCGGTGTGGCCGACGATGGCGGCGGTCTCGTCGGGCTCTACGGTGAAGCTGACGCCGCGAAGGATCCATTCGATGTCGGCGAAGGAGTTGAGATCTTCTTCGGTGGCGGCGGCGACGCGAGTGCGCTGGGCTTCATCGAGGGTTTGATAGGTGAACCAGACGCTGCGGAACTCTACGCGGCCTGAGTTGTCTCCTACGATTGGAGATGCAGGGGAGACGATGGTGGGCTGGGTGTCGAGCAGCTTGAAGACGCGCTCGCTGGCGGCCATGGCGGCTTGCAGGATGTTGTACTTTTCGCTGAGGTCCTGAATGGGGCGGAAGAAGCGCTGCGCGTACTGGATGAAGGCGATGAGGACGCCGACGGTGACGACGCTGCCGGGCTTCGGCAGAGCATGGAGAAGAGGCTGGAGGACGTGAAGCTGCGTCGCCTGAAGGTAGTGGAGCGCGGAGATGCCGCCGCGCCAGATGACGAGCGCGATGGCGACGGAGCTGAGGAACTCGACCACGGGGTAGTAGACGGCGTAGGCGAAGATGGCGTCGGTCCAGGCCTGTTTGTTTTCGGCGTTGACGGCGGAGTAGTCGTCGAAGGCCCGCTTTTCACGGTTGAAGAGCTGCACGATGGACATGCCGGAGACGTACTCCTGGGTGAAGGAGTTGATGTGTGCGGTGGCGGCGCGCTGGCGGCGGTAGCTGTCGCGAACATAGCGGCGGAAGATCTTGGTGACGTAGAGGATGGCCGGGATGACGGAGAGGGTGAGGAGCGCGAGCGGCCAGCTCATCCGCAGCATGATGAGAACGATGAAGAGGAGAACGAAGACGTCTTCGAAGATGGCGAGTACGCCGGAGGTGAACATCTCGTTGAGGGCATCGACGTCAGAGGTGACGCGGGTGACGAGCTTGCCGACAGGGTTGTGATCGAAGAACGAGGGCTGCATGCGTTGCAGGTGGCGGAAGATCTGGCTGCGCAGGTCGAACATGATCTTCTGGCCTGTCCACTGCATCATGTAGGTCTGGGCGAACTCGAGGACGTAGGTGAGCAGGAGCGCGCCGAGGTAGAGGAAGCCGATCTGGGTGATGCCGGTCATGGGCCTGGGGCTGAGGTGCCGCGCGAGCCAGGAGAGTTTTGCAGGCGGTGTGCCGGTCATGTAGGTGTCGACGGCGACCTTGACGAGGTACGGGCCCATGACGTCGGTGGAGGCCTTGAAGAAGATGGTGAGGGCGGAGAGGCCGGTCTGGAGTTTGTAGGGCTTGAGATAGGTGAGGAGACGGCGCATGAGGCGCGCGTCGTAGGCCTTGCCGGCGACTTCATCGTCCGGCGACGGTTTTTTTGCGGGATCCTGCTTCGAGTCTTTTGGATTTTTGTCGTCGGCCATGAGCAGCTTCTATTCTAGATGCTTCAAGGCCGACGAGGATTCGGGAGCACAGGTTTTATCAGGGTTTCACATCGGTTACGACTGCGCCGAGGACGTTGCCCTGGCCGCTCTGCTGGGCGAAGACGACGACGCGCATGTCGGCGAGCTTTGCGTCGGCGGGAGCATCGAGGCTGAAGTGGAGCGGGCCTGAGTCGAGATCCTTCAGGGAGCCGATGCGCTGGAGATTTCGAACGACTCCGACGTGCTGAAGGCGTCGTCCGCCGTTTTCTCCGTTGCGAACGTCGGTGGTGTCCATCGGATCAACGAGGGCGGCGTAGAGCTCTGCATGCGACTGAGACGAGGCAGGAAGCGAGACTGAGGCGGAGATCTTTCGCGCGTCGAGTGTGGGATGGGAGAGAGCTAGATTGAGCTTCGTCTTTTGTGCTGCGGTGGTGATGGCGCGGCGCGCACGCGAGGTGTCGTTGCCGACGAACTGGTCGGTTCCGTCGACGATCATCTGCGGAGTGTAGACGCCGTCGACGCCGAGGCGAGCGCTGTACTGGCTCTGGCGCTCGGTGTACTGATGCGAGGAGAAGCGGTCGTGCCAGCCGAGGTCGTCCCAGTAGTCGACGTGTTCGCCGAGGACGATGATGTCGGCGTTTTGTATGGGCTGATCGTGGTCGAGCTTCGCCAGCAGGGCGTCGGCGGGAGGACAGCTGGAGCAGCCTTCGGAGGTGAAGAGTTCGACCAGGACCGGGGTGCGATTGGACGGAGCAGACTGCGAGAAGGCTGTGAGGGGGGCTGCGAGGAGAAGGGAAGCTAGAGCTGCGGTGGTGAAGGAGCGAATCTGCAACATGGGGCTGAACCTCTGCCAGATTAGAGTCTTTGCAGCCGGATTCGTTACGTCTGCGTAAAAGAATGAGGCGTGAAACAATTGCAGGTGAGGGTCGTTCGCGTCGATGGCTGGATCTGTTGGGGTCTACATCTCGGTTCCATTCTGCAAGGCAAAGTGCACGTTCTGTAACTTTGCCTCGGGAGTGTTTGGCCCGGAGCGGATGCAGCAGTATGTGGATCGTCTGTGCGGAGAGATTCGCGGGGCGCATGCGGCGGCGGAGAAGATCAGTGCGTCGCTGCCGAGGGTGGTCGATACGATCTACTTTGGGGGTGGGACACCGAGCCTGCTTTCAGGGGAGCAGTTTGCGGAGATCTTTCGCAGTTTGCGTGGCGAGTTTGGCTTAGAGAGCGGCGCGGAGATCACGCTGGAGTGCGCGCCGGGGCAGCTTGCGGAGGAGACGCTCGAAGAGTTGCTGCGGCAGGGGATGAACCGGATCAGCTTTGGGGTGCAGTCGTTTGTCGATCGCGAGAGTGCGGCGGTGGGGCGGCTGCATACGCGGGAGCAGTGCGAGGCGGAGATTTCGAGGGTGAGACGGGCAGGGGTGGGAGAGATCAATCTCGATCTGATCGCAGGGCTGCCTCACCAGACGGCGCAGAGTTGGCGGTACTCGGTGGAGCAGGCGATTGCGAGCGGCGTGCCGCATGTGAGTGTCTATCTGCTGGAGGTGGATGACGAGTCGCGGCTGGGGCGCGAGATGTTGAAGCAGGGGAGCCGCTATGGTGCTGGGGATGTGGCTTCGGAGGATGAGGCGTCGGAGTGGTATCAGCGGGCTTGTGAGCTGCTGGGTGAGGCGGGGATTGAGCAGTATGAGATCTCGAACTTTGCGCGGGAGGGACATGCTTCGCGGCACAATCTGAAGTACTGGCGGCGACATTCTTATATTGGATTTGGGTTGGATGCTCACTCCATGCTGCCTGCAGGAGAGGATGCGGTGAGGTTCGCTAACACGAGCGATCTGGATCGCTATCTTTTGCAGGGCACGGTGTCTAGTTCGTTTCCGCTGCTTCCAATGGAGCGGGGGGGTGACGATGAGGAAGTAGATAGAGTGGGGCGCAGCGACGCCTTTGAAGAGTCGCTCTTTCTTGGACTGCGCTTGAATGAAGGCATCGATCTTGGAGTGTTGCGAAGAGAGTTCGGCGAGCGGCTTCTGCTTGAGGCGATGCCTGCGCTGAATGAGGTTCGCGATGCTGGTTTGTTGGAGGTTGAGTCCGACAGGATACGGTTGACTGCGCAGGGTCGCGTGGTTTCGAACGAAGTTTTCAGCCGCTTGTTGATTCCAGCGGCTGCGTAACAAACGAAGTACTACACACCGAGGAGAGAACGAATACCATGATCGATCTGCGCAGCGACACCGTCACCCGCCCTACTGCAGCCATGCGTGAGGCGATGGCCTCCGCGGAGGTAGGCGACGATGTTTATGGAGAAGACCCAACGATCAACCGGCTGGAGAGCGAGGCGGCGCAGGTGTTCGGACGCGAGGCTGCTCTGTTTGTGCCGACGGGGACGATGGGGAACCAGATTGCGATTCGCCTGCATACGCAGCATGGGCAGGAGGTGATCTGCGAGGCGCGGTCGCATGTGCTGGATTGGGAGATGGCGATGATGGCGGCGTTTGCTGGCTGCCAGGCGCGGACGGTTGCGGCGGAGCGAGGGATTCTGACGTGGGAGCATATCAAGCCTGCGATCGGGGCGAAGATTTACTACCGTGCGCAGACGGGGCTGGTGAGCCTGGAGAATACGCATAACATGGCGGGCGGTACGGTGACCCCGCTGCCGGTGCTGGAGGGCGTATGGGCGGGTGCTCACGAGGCGGGGCTGCCGGTTCACCTGGATGGGGCGCGGATTTTTAATGCGGCGGTGGCGCTGGGGATCAGCGTGAAGGAGCTTACGAGCGGATTCGATACGGTGATGTTCTGCTTGTCGAAGGGGCTGGGAGCGCCGGTGGGTTCGATGCTTGTGGGTAGCAGGAAGGCGATGGAAGAGGCGAGGATCTACCGGAAGGCGCTGGGCGGGGGGATGCGGCAGGCGGGGATTCTTGCGGCTGCCGGGCTGATTGCGCTGCATGAGATGCCGAAGCGGCTGCATGAGGACCATGCGAATGCGCAGCTGCTGGCAGAGGCGGTTGCGGCGCATCCTGCAAAGGCGGAGATCGATCTGGATGCGGTGCAGACTAACATTGTGATCTTCAAACTGCACGGAGTTGGTTCAGCGAGCGGGGGCGATGCCGCGGCGTTCGCGGCGGGCTTGAAGCAGAGGGGCGTGGCGGTCAGCGCGATCGGAGCTCACGCGGTGCGGTTTGTAACGCACTACGATGTGGATCGTGCGGCGTGTGAGAGGGCAGCGGCGATTGTGTCGGAGGAGCTGAAGGCGCTTTAGCGTTGGCGCTACGCTAATCGCCGCCTGCGTTGATGGTGGGGTTTTTGGCGAGGAAGACGCTAACGGCGGTGCCGTGGACTTCGGCGCCGGTGTCGCTTGCGACAGTGATGGTGCCACCGTGTTTGTTGATGATGCCACGGCTAACCCATAGACCGAGGCCGGTGCCATGCTCTCCTTTGGTGGTGAAGAAGGGCTGGAAGAGATGCGGCTGTATCTCGTCGGGGATGCCGGGGCCGTTGTCGGTGATGGTGACGGTCGCGCCGGCTTGGTGCTTCTGCCCGCCGGGTTCAATCGCCTGGCCTTGCGGTTGGATGGCGACTTTGATCTCGCCGCCTGCGCCTGCTGCCTCAGCTGCGTTGGTGATGAGATTGGTGAAGACCTGACGCAGCTCGGCGGGGAAGGCAGAGACCTCGACCCGGTTTGGGATTTCGGTGGAGACGGTGACGCCGAGGTCGCTGAGCCGCCTCTCCATCAGGAGCAGGATCTCTTCGAGCATCTCTTTGAGGTCGACGACGACGGGAGCCTTCGACTCACGATAGAGGCCGAGCATGGCGCGGCTGATCTGGGTCACTCGAGCCAGCTCCTGCCCGGCCATGTCCATGAAGTGGACTGACTCTTCCGGGGTGGCACCGTTGCGCATGAGGTAGAGCAGGTTGGAGACGGAGTCGAGGGGATTGTGAATTTCGTGGGCGATGGTTGCGGCGAGACGTCCGGCGACGGCGAGCTTTTCGTTGGCGATGAGAGCTTCCTGGGTCTTGCGCTCCATGGTGATGTCGCGAAAGACGAGGACGATGCCGATGGTGTTTCCGGCTTTGTCGCGGATGGGCGCTCCGCTGTCGGAGATGTCGAGCTCGGTGCCGTCTTTGCGCAGAAGAATGGTGTGGTGGTTGGCCATACCAACGGTCTTATGCAGTCGCATGACTTTAGCTACGGGCGTCTCGACGGGTTGCCGCGTGGTCTCGCTGACGATGCGGAAGACGTCTTCGAGGCGCTGGCCTTTGGCCGCGGGTTGGCTCCAGCCGGTCAGCTCTGTGGCTACGGGATTCATCATCTGGATGCAGCCTTCGGCATCGCAGGTGATGACGCCGTCGCCGATGGAGTCGAGGGTGGTACGAAGCTGCTGCTCGGATTGGTAGAGCTCCTCGGCGCGTCGACCGAGGATGTCGAGTGAGCCCCGGTAGGCGGCAGAGACAGCATGGAGGCGGTCGCGGGTGAAGAGCCCGATCAGTATTCCCATGCCGAGTGCCAGAGCGAGCAACACGAGAAGGAGGCTGTGCACCTGACGATGCCAGCGGGCGATGCGCCGGGTGCGGCTGGCCTCGGCCTTCTGGATGATGTCGTCGAGGTCATGACGGACGTTATCCATCAAAACCTTGCCGTGAAGGTTCAGGTCGACGTCGTTGGTCTGCCCTCCAGCGCGGACGGTGGCGATGACGGGGAGAGCGAAGGCGTCCTGCCAGGTCTGATGTTCATCACGGAGGTCAACGATGTCATGCTTCTGATCGGCATCGGCCCCGGCCATATTGTCGAGAATCTGGATTTCAGTTTGCAGATGGGATTCTGCATCGTAAAAGGGCTGAAGGAATCTTGTATCGCCTGTGGTTTCGTATCCACGGAGGCCTGACTCCTCATCGACAATGAGTTTGGAGAGCAGGGTCGCCTGCGATATTCGCGCATCGGACTCCTGGATCAGATTGACGGTTGCGTTGGATCCCCGAATCTGAACGTAGAGGGCGCCGGCGACCACCAGCAGCGCCACGACAGGCAATGCGAAGACCTGCCGCAAAATATGATTGAACTGACTTAGATTCACAACCCTCTCGTTCCCTATGATGCAACTCTTTGTGGGATCAGCTCACCGGTTGCAGGAGGGCGCCCAACTTTTCGAGCAGGACTGGCGCTCCCTCTCCCTTGGTCATATATAGATCGACGACAGCGGTCACTTCGGGGGCCAGGCCAATGTAAGCGGAAAGCAGGAGGATAGGGACGGTTGGCTTGGTCCGGCGCATCTGGATTGCGATCTCGCCGCCATGCATGCCCGGCATGGAGTAGTCGAGGACGACTGCTTCGATGGGCTCGGTCGAGAAGATTGCAAGTCCGGTGGGCCCATCCGAGGCTGTCAGTACCCGGTATCCAGCGCGTTCCAACAAGATCTTGCGGACTTCGAGTCCGATTCGTTCGTCGTCCACGCAGAGAACGAGATTGGAGTTTTGAGTCATACGGTTCTGCCCGTCGTTGGTCCGTAGGATTACTCTAGAGTATACGAACGTACCCTTCCTGCTGTTTACTGTGGACGATTCATCGTACGTTAGCAATCCCCCGTCGGTGGTGCGCTAACCTGACATTAATCAAGTCGCGAGTTGACAGAGGTTTACGAAGTGAGTCAGACGATTTTTGTGTTGGAAGACGATGCGGATATCTCCCGCCTGGTGCAGTACCACCTGGAGAGCGCCGGTTTCACTGTTCGACCCTATCTTGCTATCAATCAGATACTTAGCGATGCCGAGCGGCAACCGCCAGCACTCTTTCTGCTGGACATCATGGTGCCTGGAGGCGATGGGCTGGATCTGTGCCGGAGGCTGCGCCAGAACCCGACTCTGAGTGTGGTTCCCATTATCTTCCTGACGGCCCGGGCGGCTGAGAACGACCGCGTGCATGGCCTGGAGATGGGTGCGGACGACTACATCACGAAGCCGTTTGCCACCCGCGAGCTGGTGGCGAGGGTGAAGGCGGTGCTGCGGCGTTTCGAGCGGCCAAGTGCGCCTTCGGTGCTGAAGTTCGAGAATGTCGAGATCGATGCCAGTGCGATGCAGCTTCGTGTCGATGGAGAGCTGGTGACGACGACGGCTACGGAGTTCCGGCTTCTGGACTATCTTGCGCGCCATCCTGGGCGAGTTTTTAGCCGCGATCACCTGCTGGATGCTGTCTGGGGGGATGCTCGTTTTGTTACGCCGCGCTCAGTGGACGTGTATGTTCGGCGTATTCGCGAGAAGATCGAGGCTGATGCAGAGACGCCACGGTATTTGAAGACTATGCGCGGGGCCGGCTATCGCTTCGAGATTCCCAAGGCTGCGCAGGCCTAGGCGCGGGAGCAGCTTGTGAGGCGTGGTCTCTTTTTTTCGTTCTTTCTCCGCATTGCGATCGCCCTGGCGTTGCTGGTAGTGCTGCGAATCTGGATGATGCCGCATGGGTGGTTGATTGGAACGGTGCTGGTGCTCGCGTGGGCGGGCCTGAATGCGTTTCTGGTGACGGGCTCGATTCGGCAGAATCTCGCACGTCTGCAGAGCGCGGCGGCGGCGATTCCAGAGCGGCAGGTCAGCGAGGTCAAGTCCTCGTTCAGCGACTTCGAGGGATTGGCGCGATCGATTTCGTCCGCCTCCGAGGAGGTGAACCGCGCACTGAACGATGCCTCCGAGAGCAGGCGCGAGCTTGAGGCGATGATCGACAGCATGCAGGATGCGGTGGTGGCTGTGGATCCCGCAGGGCGGATTCAGTGGACGAATCAGCGAATGCAGAGGTTGATTCCCGGCACGTCGGTTAGCAGCTCCATCCGGGTTGGACACGCACTGGTTCAGACGATTCGCGATCCGGAGATTCTGGACTGTGTTCGGACTGCGCTGGAACAGCGGGTGGTGAGCGATGGCCGTTCGACTTCGCTTCTACCGGGGCGCATCTTCGAGGTGAATGTGTCGCCCATGCCCGGCGGAGGTGCGGTTGCGGTTTTGCATGACATTACGCGGATCGAGCAGGTGGAACGAACGCAGCGCGACTTTGTGGCGAACGTGTCGCATGAACTGCGGACGCCGCTGACCTCTATTACGGGTTACGTGGAGACGCTTCTCGATCATGAGGCGTCGTTGAGCAAGGCGGCGCGCGAGTTTTTGACGATCATTCTGAAGAATGCCACGCGGATGAACCGCCTGACCGAGGATCTACTGGTGATGGCGCGGGTCGAGTCGTCCGAACAGGAGCTGCATCCCGGGCCGATTCCGGCGGATATGCTGGTGCGAGATGCGGTGCAGGCGATGCGTGGCCTGGTGCAGGATGCCGAGGCGGTGCTTGAGATCGGCGAGATCTCGACTGCGGAGGTTTTCGCCGATACCGACGCCATCGTTCAGGTGCTGAGCAATTTGATTGAGAATGGGATCAAGTACGGCCAGGCTCGTAATGCGCGTCACTGCAAGGTGGTCATCAGCTCTCGCGAGGTGTCGGATCCGATTGAGGCGGTGGAGTTCAGCGTTCGCGACTTTGGTCCTGGAATTGCTTCCGAGCACCTGAGCCGGATCTTCGAGCGCTTCTACCGGGTGGACAAGGCGCGGTCGAGGGAGTCGGGAGGGACCGGACTTGGGCTGGCGATTGCACGACACATGGTGCAGACGCACGGAGGGTCGATTCGCGCCGAGAGCGAGTTGAATGCCGGAAGCACGTTCATTTTTACGTTGCCGAAGGCTTAAAAATCCAAGGAATAATGCCGTTTTCACCCCCATGTAACCTCCCCGTAACAATCTCCGCTCACACTTAAGGAGGATGTATTGACGGGATTGCTGGATCGATGCATTTAAGCCTAGGGGGATATGTGAATCTGAAAGTTATCGCAGCGGGCATACTGGCAATGGTCAGTGTCGGAGCCAATGCACAGAACATCAACGGAGCCGGGGCGACGTTTCCTTACCCCATCTACTCCAAGTGGTTTAGTGAGTACAGCCAGCTGCATTCGAATGTGAAGATCAACTATCAGTCGATCGGTTCGGGCGGAGGTATCCGCCAGGTATCGGAGGGAACAGTCGATTTTGGTGCGACCGATGGTCCGATGACCGATCAGCAGCTGAAGGACGCCAAGGTCAAGGTGATGCATATTCCTACGGTTTTGGGCGCTGTGGTTCCGGTGTACAACATCCCAGGGGTCAACAAAGATATTAACTTCTCTTCCGATGTGATCGCCGATATCTATCTGGGGAAGATCACGAAGTGGAACGACGGGCGAATTGCGAAGGATAATCCTGGCGTCAACCTGCCGGATAAGGCGATTCTTCCTGTCTATCGTTCGGACGGAAGCGGAACGACGTATATCTTCACCGATTTTCTCTCTAAGGTGAGCCCTGACTGGTCGAGCAGAGTGGGGCATAGCACGTCTGTGAAGTGGCCTACAGGTATTGGCCAAAAGGGAAATGAAGGCGTCGCGGGCATGGTTCGCCAGTCGCCTTACTCCTTTGGCTATGTCGAGCTGATCTACGCTGAGACGAACAAGATGAGCTTTGGCGCGGTTCGCAATGCCTCCGGGAAGTTTCTGAAGGCTTCGACGAGCGGCGTGACCGCTGCTGCGGCTGCTGCAGCCAAGACGATGCCTGCCGACTACCGGGTCTCGATCACCAATGCTCCGGGTGCCGATTCTTACCCGATCTCGAGCTTTACCTGGCTGCTGATTCCGACGCACTCGACTGATCCGAACAAGGCAAAGGCGCTGGCCGAGTTTCTCGGCTGGATGCTGGATCACGGTGAGAACGAAGCCGCTGCTCTTACGTACGCCCCGCTGCCGAAGCAGGTGCAGGACATGGTTCGCAAGAGCATCGCAAACGTGAAGTAGTTGTACTGCCGCACGGATTTTGCATCAGAATCCGTGCGGCTTCTTTTTCTTCCCGATCTCAGGATGGTAAGCCCGATACAATCGACCCGTAGAGTCAAACCGTCAGGAAAATAGGATTGTGTCTTCTACCCGTATGACTCCCGAAAGAGAATCCAGGTCTCCGTTACCTGTACCATCCCCCCTGCCGAATGCTCCGGCGGCAAGCTCTACCGATGCGGCCTCCGGGGCAGACGCGAGCCTGTCTCCGATTCGTGATTTCCTCAGCAAACGGGGAAGCGGCCGTCTGGCAGACAACAGCTTCGCCGCAGTCATGCTGCTCTGCGCATGCAGCATCTTCGCGATCGTCATCTTTATCTTCGGCATTCTGGTGGTGCACTCACGACTTAGCCTGATGCAGTTCGGCTGGAAGTTCTTTACGCGCCAGGCGTGGGATCCGGTCTCGGGCGACTTCGGCGCTCTGCCGTTTATCTACGGGACGATTGCCACGTCGCTGCTGGCTCTGTGTATGGCCGTTCCTCTGGCTCTCGGCGTCGCCGTCTTCCTGACCGAGCTGTGCCCGCGTCCGCTGCGCGCGCCGATCTCATTTCTCACGGAGCTACTGGCCGCCATTCCCAGCGTTGTCTACGGACTTTGGGCGGTCTTCGTGCTGGTTCCGCTGATGCGGGATGTCATCGGTCCTTTTCTTTATAAGACGCTGGGGTGGACGGGCTTCTTTGAAGGTCCGAACTTTGGTGTCGGACTTTTGACTGCGAGTATGATTCTGGCGATCATGATCCTTCCGATCATCTCTTCGCTGACCCGCGACATTATGAACGCTGTTCCCAACAGCCAGCGCGAGGCTGTGCTCGCCCTTGGCGCCACTCGCTGGGAGATGATCCGTATCGGGGTTCTGCGCAACTCCCGCATCGGGATTGTTGGCGCCGTTATGCTGGGCCTCGGGCGTGCGCTTGGCGAGACGATGGCGGTCACGATGGTTATCGGCAACCATCCCGACATCAGCAAATCACTCTTCGCTCCCGGCTACACGCTGGCGAGCGTGATTGCGAACGAGTTCTCCGAGGCTACGGGGGATCTCTACCTCAGCGCCCTGATTGAGATTGGCCTCGCGCTCTTCCTGGTCACCATCGTCGTCAATGCGATTGCCCGGCTGATGGTTTGGGCGGTCACTCGCAACGCACCGGCGCGGGTGAACTGACATGAGTACACAACCACTCAGCAACCAGCCCCGTCCGATGGACTTCGAATCGAAGTCGATGCGCAGGAACACGATGATGCGCACGGCAATCAATTATCTTGTCAGCGGTCTCTGCATCCTGGCGACCGTGCTGGTGATCCTGCCGTTGATCGCGATTCTTTTTTACCTGATCTACAAGGGCGCCAGTTCGCTGAACTTTGCCTTCTTTACCCGCATCCCGGCTCCGGTGGGCGAGTCGGGTGGAGGGATGGCGAATTCCATCGTCGGCTCGGGCATCATTCTTTTTTTGGCGAGCCTGATGGGTATTCCTATTGGGATCGCCGCGGGGGTTTACCTTGCCGAGTTCGGCCGCGGCAAGGCACTTGCTACTGCGGTTCGCTTCACCGCAGACGTGTTGAATGGCGTGCCGTCGATCGTGATGGGCATCGCGATCTATTCTTTGATTGTCATGCAGCAGAAGCATTTCTCTGCATTAGCTGGAGGCGTTGCGCTTGCCATCATGATGGTTCCTACCATCACACGGACCACGGAAGAGATGCTGGCTACGGTACCGCATGCGATTCGCGAGGCTGCGCTGGGCCTGGGCGTTCCCAAGTGGCGCACTGCGATCTCGGTGAGTCTGCGGACAGCTTCGCCGGGTATCATTACCGGCTGCATGCTGGCCTTCGCACGAGTGGCCGGCGAGACTGCGCCTTTGCTTTTTACTGCGTTCGGCAATCAGTTCTGGAGCTTTAAACTCAGCGAGCCTATCGCTGCGCTGCCGTTGCAGATTTACGTGTACGCGATTTCGCCGTATGACGAGTGGCATCGTCTGGCGTGGGCCGGTTCGCTGGTCCTTATCGTTTTGATTATGGTCTCAGTCACGCTCGTCCGCATCTTTGCCAACCGCGGCGCACTCAAGGGAGGAAGCTAGTGGGAGTCGGCATTTTAGTTGAGGATTTGAACGCGTGGTACGGGACGACGCACACGCTGCAGGATATTAACCTGCATATCCCGGCGAACCACGCCACCGCGCTGATCGGTCCTTCCGGCTGCGGCAAATCCACCTTCGTCCGCTGCCTTAACCGGATGCATGAGACGAACCCCATCGCACGCGCAACGGGCACGGTGAAGATGGGCGATGTCGACATCTATAGCGATGCTTCGCCGGTTGAAATTCGCCGCCGCGTCGGTATGGTCTTTCAGCGTCCGAATCCGTTTCCTACGATGTCGATCTACGATAACGTTGTGAGCGGGTTGAAGCTCAATGGCTTTCGCAATCGCCGGATCCTCGATGAGACGGTAGAGCGCTCACTGAAGCAGGCTGCGTTGTGGGAAGAGGTCAAGGACGATCTCAAGAAGAAGTCAGGCGCCTCACTTTCGGGCGGCCAGCAACAGCGTATGTGTATTGCACGCGCACTGGCTGTCGATCCTGAAGTTCTGCTGATGGACGAGCCTGCGTCTGCACTTGATCCGGTCTCGACTTCGAAGATCGAAGACCTTATCTTCCAGTTGAAGAGTCAGTACACGATCGTGATCGTGACACACAACATGCAGCAAGCCGCGCGCGTCGCCGAGAACACGGGCTTCTTTCTCAACGGCAAGATGGTGGAGTTCGATTCGACCCACAAGATCTTCACCAATCCGCGGGACAAGCGAACGGAAGATTACATCACCGGGAGGTTCGGCTGATGCGGGTTAAATTTCATCAGAGCCTTGACGATCTGAAGGAGAAGTTGCTGGTAATGGCAGGTATGGCGGAGCAGGCGATTCAACGCTCCATCGAGGCCTACCGGACGCGGGATCTCTCGATCTGCGAGCTTGTCTTCCGAGCCGAACCTTCGATCAATCGCCTGGAGCGCGAGATCGATCAGATGGCGCTCGACCTGCTTGCCATGGAACAGCCTATGGCTATCGATCTTCGCTTTATCCTCTCCGTGATCCGTATCAACGCTGACCTGGAACGGGTAGGCGATCAGGCGGTCAATATTGCGGTGCGGGTGCGAGAGATGGGCGCCTTTGCCAATATCGATCTTCCTGTCGACATTCCCAAGCTCGCCTCACTCTCCTCTGCGATGGTTCGGAAGTCGTTGCAGGCTTTTATTGAAGGCGACGCTGAACTTGCTGAGTCGGTTCTGCGGCTCGACGATCAAGTGGATGAGATGAATGACGCTGCGTTTTATGCGCTGAGTTCGTTGATCAAGGAGAAGCCGGAGTTGACCCCGCAATCGCTCAACGCTTTGATCATCTCCCGGAATCTGGAGCGCGTTGGCGATCATGCCACCAACATTGCGGAGGATGTTATCTTCTGGGTGCGGGGAGCAGATGTCCGGCATAACAACAGCACGGCTTAAGATCGCGGAGGCGTTTCCAGCGACGATGGTCGGTTAGTCTATCTCGGGCACCCACCAGACCAACTTCGAGAGCAGGGGGTAGTACAGCCCCACGCGCAGGTTCCCGCTAGAGACGCGCCCTTTGAGTAGCTGCGCATACGTCTGCATCTGCCCGTCGTATTTTGCACGTTCTCCCGCGAGAAACTCGTCGATGCCTTGCCGCCCGTGTGTTGCCGTTTTGTAGTCGATGATCCAAAGATGATCTGTGCCGTCGTCCATGGGAGATGGGCCGCCAAGAAAAAGTCTGTCCAGTCGTACGCTGCTGCGCGTATCGGTCCACGTGGTTAGCGCGAGTTCGCTGGATGCCTGCTCGCGCTGACTCAACAGCCAGCGTCCTTCTTCATGTCGCAGCGTGTTGATGAGTGCTGCCTTCACGCGCGAGGCGAGATCGCCGACGGCGGCGGGAGGAAGTCCGCTTGCTCGCAGCACTCCTATAATTCGTGGAGTCCACGCTGCCACTTCGGGTAGCAGCGCATCGGCGCCGGTGTTTGTCAGTCTCTTTGCGAGTGTCTCCAGAAAGACATGGACGGCATTTCCAAAGGTGCGAGCTTCGAAGGAGCCTTCAGGACGCGCGAAGTTCGCGGAGGCGGCTGTCGCTTTGACCTCGCCGTAGGAGAGTTTATGGTCTACCAAAAATCTTTCTTCCGGTTTGAAGCGTAGTGGTTGACGCTGGAGCATGGCTGGCCGGCTGTCCTCATCGGCGTTGGCGGCGATATCAAAGAGGAATGGCTGCTCAAACTGCACAAGGTTGCTGCTTTGTTCTTCCTGGGTTGAGGGACTTGCCTGAAAGTGCCGCTCAGCTGCGGGCCATGCGGTTGCCAGCAGGCTTCCGGAAGGGCGAGAGATCTGACCTTTTGAGGTCTCCTCAGGAGATGCAAAGAGATGTAGTTCCTCTCTCGCTCGTGTACAGGCGACGTAGAAGAGTCTTTTTCTCTCTGCGGCCTCCCTTGCTTTTTCCAGACTCTTCAGCCAGTTATTCAGGTCCTTGGAGCCTTCGCCGCGACCTGGGATCGGGGCTAACACCATCTGCGCGGCTTCTGCTTCGCCGGAGTCAATCTCGCTCCACGTCAGGAGTTTTTCGCGGGGTATGGGCGCTTTCTTTTCGAGACCCGGGACCATCACGACATCCCATTCAAGGCCCTTCGCTCCGTGAATCGTCATCAGATCGACGGCCCCTGTGGCGGAAGCCGGTTGAGCAAATAATTCACCGAGCCTGTGTTTCAACTGAGTCACATCGATCGTAACGGCCTCTTGCTCTAACTCATCCAGCAGCTGGAAGTATCTCCGCGCATTGGCCAACTCCGCTGATTTCAAGAAAGCATCGCCGCCCAGAGATCGCCATGTCCTCTCCACAGATTGAGCTGCGGTGAGCTCCGATCTGCTCTCCGATGCTGCCTGCAAGACAGGCCATGCGCGCCTCAGCCTTTCACAAGCTTCTGCACTCAAGAGATTCGCCCGGTCGGCGACGAGATCCTCGATGCACCATTCGGACCATTTGGGATCGTCGGCGCCTGTGAGCAGGTGAAGGTCGGCAAGCCCGAGTCCGCACAGGGGAGAGTGCAAGACCGCTAGCCATGCTACACGATCGGCCGGATGCAGCAGAGCCCTGGTCACGGCAAACAGATCCAGAACTTCCTGACGTTCTCCCAAGGCCTCGATATCGACGGCACGGAAGGGCAGGGAGCCCTTCGATTCGTCCTTGAACTCTGCGACGATGTCGGCGAGGAGGTTGCGGCTTCGAACGAGGACTGCCATCTTCCATGGCTCGCTCCGGCCATGCGGAAGGGGGCGGTTGCGCCACTGCTCGACGATGTCGCGTATCTGCTCTGCCTGAGACTTTACCTGTCGCCGCTTCGCCTTCTTCGCCGCTTCGGGAGATGCTCCTGCGGGTAAGACATGCGCGTGCCACACGAGATTCAGCGATCCGCTCTGCGAGCTTCCGCGCACCGCTTGAGCTTCGACATAGGGCACCTCCTCTGCGTTGGCGTCGGTGACTTCGCGTGGGAAGAGCAGCGAAAAGTCCTCATTGAACGCTTCGACAAGCTCTCTCTGCGAGCGGAAGTTTGCGGTGAGCTGCAGTCTTCCCACAGGCAGATCGCCTAGTTGCTGGCTCTGCATCGTTCTGACAAACCGTTCGACGCGAGCCTGACGGAAGAGGTAGATGGATTGCTTTGGGTCACCTACGAGAAAGACCGTCTGGCTGTGTCCGTCCCAACCCTGTGTGAGCAGTTGGATCAGCTCATATTGGCTGGTGGAGGTGTCCTGCATCTCATCGACGAGCAGATGGCGCAGCTTCATTCCGAGTGCCTCGTTGAGATCGGCGACAGCGCCGTCGCGTCGCAGTGCGACTTGAGCAAGTAGTCCGAGCTCGGCGAAGTCGCACTCGCCACGCTGTGCAAAGATGAGCTGCAGTTCCACGAGCGCACGGTTCAAAATGCGAAACAACGCCTTCGCGACGACCCACTGCTCCTCCGGATACTGAGCGGGAGGCAGGTTGTTCACACTCTTGATGGCTTCGAGCACGCCGTCGCGATCGCGCAGCTCCTGCACAAAGAGCTTCAACTGGATGGCGTGTTTTTTCTCAATCTCGAAGCCCAGATGATTGCGAGAGGTGGCGGATCGCCATTTTTGTTCCCGCGTGGTGAGTAGATGAATCAGGGCCTGCCAGTGTTCCAGATCCTTTGATGTCTGTTGCGGGGCTGTGTGCAGATCGGCGCACATGGCGATGGGCGAGGGATTACCTTTGTAGCCTTCGGCGTGTCCCATCTCGCCTGCGAGTGAGGTCAACTCCTGCAGGATGTCTGCCGGAACAGTGTTGGAGAGCCGCGTCAGTCCAGCGTATATTGCCTGCTCGAGCGCCCACTCGAGCTTTGGCAGCACGGTTTCGTCGAGGAAGGCGTCGTCCAGCTGATGGCGCCCCATGGGAGCGAGCTCTCCCCATTGATTGCGCAGAGGAAGCATCTCCATGAGCAGACGTTCGCAGTCGCGAAGGCTGCCATCGCGATGGAGCAGCACGGTGCGCAGGGCATTGTCTAACTCGGCGTCTTGTCCACCAAGCTGCATGAGGGTCGCCCTCGCTGCCTCGCGGTACATCAGCGTCGGATCTTTTACCGGAGTGAGGCGGCCGCCACCGCCGGATAGGACGGGAAGCAGACGAGCGATCTCTCCGCAGACCGAATCGATGGTGCGGATGTTGAGCCTGCGCGGATGCAGCAAGAGATCCCAACCGAGCAACGCATCGCGGCGAAGGACTGCCTCTGCCAAGGCGCGAGTCTCGCTGGCAAAGGCAGAGTCACCCTTCAGAGGATCGTGTCGTGAGGCACTCTCCAGTTGGGCGAGGACGCGCTCCCGCATCTCGTTGGTTGCTTTTACGGTGAAGGTAATGGCAAGAATCTGAGTTGGATCTTCGACACTCTCATCGGCAAGCAGCTTGAGGTAGCGTTGGATCAGAAGGCCAGTCTTGCCCGACCCTGCCGGCGCCTCCACTATCCACGAACGCTGAACATCGAGCGCGCGCTCTCGTTCGTGCCAGTCCGGCGGACGGCTGTCGGACTGATTTTTTTGCGGAGTGTCGTTCTGAGGAACGAGGAAGAGATCAGCCACGGCTTACCTCCGAGGCAGAGCTGTCTTCCTGCTCGTCCTCTTCTTCGAGAAGCGAGACGTCAAGCCGGCAGAGAAGTCGTTGCCCGCAGTGTGTGCAGGTGCCGGGATAGGTCTTCGGACGCACACGCGCATCGCCCGAGTGAAACTCTTCTGCGAGCGACACCAGGACTCTTCTCCACTGTTCCACCTGAGCTTCGAGGGTTGCAGCATCTTTCATCCTGGTCATGCTGGGCAGCACTCCGGAGGTGACTGCGTAGCCCTTCAGATCGAGGCCTTCGCCCGCTCGGACGAGGCCGAACGCGACTCCCTGTAGCTGATCTGCCTGCGAGAGGATTGCGTATAGCGGGAGTTGCGGAGCATCGGGCCGGGAGGTAAGCCAGTCACTCGGCGAAGCCTGGCCGGTCTTGTAATCGATCAAGACCTCTCCACCTTCCACTACGTCCACGCGGTCCATGCGAACGCTGAGACGCAGCGGGCCAACGTGGACATCTTCAAATTCTTTCTCGCTGAGTTTGACCTCGAAGGGCAGCTCACGGTTTGATTCCAACTCCAGCCAATCGGTGAGCAGTCTGCGTAGTCTCAGATGCTGCACCTCCATGTAGGCTTCGTCCCATTCGGTTGCGCTTGCTTCGGCGGACTTCTGCAAGGCCTGAGCGATACACCAATCCAGTGCCTCCGCGCGCTCCTCCCTCGTCATTGAGCGGAGAGCATCCTGCGTCTTCACTTCGTTCCAGAAGAGCTCGAGGGCCTGGTGCACCACTATTCCGCTCTCCTTTGCGTCGATGCCGGGTTCGATCGATTGAAGCTCCGTGGCCCAGAGTCTCTGCTCGGAGAAGGCGCGGAAGCCGCAAGCTGCCTGCAGCTGGAGTATTCTTGCCCCGCCGCGAATTACCCTGTCTGGAAGGGGTTGAACTTTGGCTGTATCCGCAACCTGCTCCAGTTCGAGAACGGTTCGCTCCGGTTCCTCTTTTACGAGATCGGGGATGTTGACGGTTTCCAGCGTCAGTTCGGAGAGCAGGGAAGACTGACGTTGCATGCCCTCTGACGACTCTTTTGCGTAACTGAAGATGACAGTGCCGGCGCTCGTCGCGATACGTTCCGTCATTCTTCGGGCGTGATTGCTGTCGAGGTTGATGTCGGTTCCCGGCATCTTTAGCTCTCGTTGCAGATGCCAGGGCAGAAGAGAGTTGGTCGAGGTTGGCGTGGGCCAGCTCAACTCTCCCGCACGTAGAAACCACACGGCGTCGAAGGTGCTTCCTGCAGCCTCAAGCGGACCCATTATCTGTACGGGAGCGTCTCTCGACTCTGGTGCAAACATGGTCTGGTGAGCAATTCTTTCAAGTGCAGCCAGGGATTGTGCGAACTCGACGGAGACGCCATCGAAGTCTAATGTGGCAAGCTCATCGAGCGCGCTCTCCCACTTCAGGCGCGTCTGAAACTGAACGCTGGTCTCTTTCGCTTTAGTGCCCCATGCTGCCGCTGCCAGAAGCTCACGCATCTTCTCCGCCCACTCGGCGTTGGTTCGAGCGTCGAGTCCCTGCAGGCGGCTGGCAACCCTCTGTGTTGAACGCAGCACGCCAAGTAGTTGAGAGAGGTGCTGCCTTCTTTTTGATTTATCCATCAGGGTGATCAGGCCGTCGAGTGTAATCTCCGGACGGAGCATCCGCGTTTTGCGCAGCTCGAAGGCGTCGAAGGCGGCGCGCGCGGTTCGTTGTTCGGCTGTCATTGCGAAGTAAGGCGACAGCAGAAGACTGCTCACCCGCTCCAGAGGGAGCGGCTCGTTAACCCATCGCAGAAGGTCGAAGGCGGCTACGATCATCGGTATCTCCGCCAATGCCATGCCAAGCGAAAACTCATAAGGTCCGGTGTCGCTGTCTGCGCGAATGTCTTCGAGTTCGGGTGCCAGAACCTCGCGAAAGACGCGGTCGATCTCTCTGCGCTCTGCCTCGAGTGCGGGAACGATCACAGCGACGGTTGCGTTCGGGTTCTCTTCGAGGAACTCACGCACCCACCGCGCTGCGAGAGACAACTCCTGCTGGCTCTCTTCTACTTCGACCAACGTTTGTCTCTGCGTTGGTACGGTGATCTGCAACTCCTCTACTGCTATGCCTGTTGACTGAATTGTGCGAAGAAGCCGTTGCTGCGCGGGAGTGATCCGATCAAATCCCACGAGAGCTATCCTGGCCGCGTGATCGCCGAACCAAGTCGATCCTGCTATGCCGCTCTCCAGTACCTCGCTTAGCCTGTCTTCCAGCTGGGACTGCGACAGGAGATCTTCGCTGTGGCAGAGGCGTTCGAAGGCCCATGCCCACTTTTGAAACGACCGGGTATCGAAGTTGCCTATCGCTCCTCGCAGGCGTTGCCTGCCGTCGTAGCTATTGATGAGCCGCCAGGCCTCAGCCGCCATTGCGGCCAGCGAATCTACACCTCGCAGGCTGGCCAGCTCTTCGTCCGCCTCAAGAACTGTTTGCCATACCACCTGCTCCTGCGTGCGGTTCAAAATCATCTGGGCAACGTGACCCTCCACCACTAGACGTTGCCATAGGCTGGTCAGCCATGCATCCCACGGCAGCACGGCTGCCGGCGTCCAAGTGGCATGCCCCAGGTCACGATTGCGCTGGTCCCACCCGCGTCGAAGCGTCCGCGCGGCTCGTTGGTTTCCGGTTACGACTACTGCGCCCTGCTCCAGTGCCTGAGCAATCCCACCCTGCAGCGACCCACGACCATCCATACTTCGGTTATACGCCCACGGTCACAGGAAAAGCAGCCTGTGACATCAGTCTGCGGCGTGGTGGGCTCGGGGCGGGAATAAGCTCAAACCCAGCAGGCCGAGGGCTGCCACAAAGGGAAGGATGAGAGCCAGTTGCAGGGAGCCGGTCTTCGAAGAGACGACCCCCATCGTCCACGGGAGCGCCGCTGCGCCGAGGCCCGAGACGGCTACTACGATTCCGGCCTGCCGGGCAGTGGGTCGCTCCGCCATCAACATGGCGAAGGTCGCGGGAAAGAAGGGAGCGAGACTTAGCCCAAGGAGTACGGCGAAGACGGCGATGGTGATGGCTGAGTGCGACATCGCCAAGGCTGCCGTGAATATTGCTGCGAGTGCGAGACTCCAGCGTTGTACTGTCTTCTCGCCAATACGAAGCATGGTTGCAGAAGCGCCGAGACGGCCGAAGGTCAAGGCCATCCAGAGGAGGAGCGTCGTGTACTCGCTGACAGCCAGAGTCCTATCACCATATCGCAGAGCGAAGGTGGTCAGCCACCCGCTAAGGCAGGTCTCCAGCCCTCCGTAGAGCACGAGCAACGCCGCGAAGTAGAGATACTGACGACTGCCTAAGCCGGTCTTCGGGGCGGTTTCAATTGGCGCGCCGCCAATATTTTTCGGGATGGACTGATCCATACGCATCTGGATTGACAGGATGAAAACGCCAACGGCAAAGAGTCCCGCGAAGTCCTCCAGGACGACTCGCAGGGTAAATCGAGGCAGCAACCATGCAGTCAGAAGAGCAGACAGCATGGCTCCGAGGCTGAAAGAGAAGTTCAGTAGCGACAAGGCGGAGCCTCGATGCGCCGTGAACCTGCGGCCCGCGAGGATATTGACCGAGGTGATGATCTGACCGAGGCCAAATCCGCCAATGAAGAGGCCCACGCACCCGATGCCCATCGATGGGGAGAGGGCGAATCCGCCGAATCCAACCAATCCCGAGAGCAGGCCTATGAGGAGGCTTCGGTTTAACTTTTGCGATACGGTGATGCCGCCAAGAAAGGCGCCGCAGAACTTCGCCATCATCAACAGGCCGCTCTGCGAGTCGACCATCTGCCATTGTCTGGCCAAAAGAGGAAGAATCGGCCCAAGGAGTGCCGTACCTAACCCGGCCAGCATCAGCCCAAAGTGCATTAGCGCTACGGAGGGCGCTTGCGGTCTGCTTCGCTCTCTCGATGTGGCGGCGTCCTGATCTTGCATTTCAGCCATTATCATTGAGTCAGGAGTCTCCACGTGTCTCGCAAGCTTTTATTTCTCTTCGTCTGTCTGACTCTTCTCGCAGGTTGCCATCAGAACACACAACCTGTGGCCTCACAGCAAGCAGCTCCGGGAGCGACTTTTACACTTCGCGGCAGAGTCGTCTCGACTGACGCTACGCACGTTACGCTCGATGGCGAAGAGGTTCCCGGCTTCATGGAAGCAATGACAATGGACTACAAGCTGGCCGATCCGAGCGTGGTCAGCGAGCTTCACCCTGGCGATCGGATCACGGCGAAGGTGCTGGCCAAGAAGGGAAGCGAGGGCTATGAAGATGTGCGGTTGACCGATATTGTGGTCATCGCGCAGGCTCGCCCAGACTACATGCCACCCGTGGCTTACCACGTCCCGACAGCAGGAGATGTGGTTCCCGATTTCAAACTTCTGAACCAGAGCGGCCGGACGATCCATCTGGAGCAGTTCAGGGGCAAGGTGGTGCTGATGACGTTCATCTATACGCGTTGTCAGTTGGCTGACTTCTGCCCCCGCATGAGCCATAACTTCGCGGAGATTGACAGAGCGCTTGCCGCGGATCCCGCACTCTACAAACAGACTCATCTGATCAGCGTCAGCTTTGACCCGGCCTACGACACGCCGAAGGTGCTTCGCAGCTACGGGGGAGCGTATACCGGAAACTACACTAACGAGCGTTTCCAACACTGGGACTTCGCGGCGCCCACGGAGAAGGAGTTGCCTGCCATGACACAGTTCTTCAACGTGGGCGTGACGCCTGGGGATAGCAAGTCTCTCACGCACTCTCTCTCTACGATCCTCATAGGAAAAGATGGCAAGATCGTCGACTGGTATCCCACCAATGAGTGGAAGCCCGAGGATGTTTTGGCGGCCATACGGAAGAGTGCCGCTTAGCTTTCAGACAACAAGAAGCTGCGATCGGCCATCTGACTATCTGTGTGCCACTGCACCGAGGTAGTTCACTATGAAGCTCAGCCGGTATGCCGCTCCAGTTCTTGTCCTTATCATTGCTCTTGCAGTGCCTGGTTTCGCGATGGTGCAATCTTACGGACCGTCGCCTGCCGGATATGGCCAGGGTCCAGGTGGTTGGGATGCGCCTCCGGGCGAGTTTCGCGATGCGCAGCGCCAGGGGTTTCATGACGGCATCGAAGGAGCACGGAAGGACCTGGAGAATCATCGTCACCCCGATGTGAATAATCGCGACGAATATCGCCATCCGAGCGTTCCTCATGCGGAACGCAGGGATTATCGAGATGGATTTCGACGAGGCTACGATACGGCTATGGCGCATCTGCTCAATGGCGGTCCGGGACCGCGCTAGAACTGGTTTTTTTGTCCGCATTTCTATGGCTGAAAGTAGAGTTTTTTATAGCTGCTAAAGAGGCTAGATCGCGTCAGGAAGATGACAGCGAGGAGCTGTTTGTATGGCGAGCAATAGTGAGGTTGAGTCGGTGTGGGACTATCCGCGCCCACCCCGACTTGAGCCCACCTCAAGCCATCTTCGCGTTGTGCATCGTGGAGTTGTGTTGGCCGATACCAATCGCGCACTTCGCATTCTCGAGACGAGCCATCCTCCGGTCTATTACATTCCGCAGTCGGACATTGCGATGCAGTTTCTTGAGCCGTCCAACCGGCGCAGTAGCTTTTGCGAGTTCAAAGGCTCGGCCAGTTATTGGACGGTTGATGTGTCTGCTTCTCTGGAAGCACCTGAGCTGGCTGCTCGCCGCACGGATGCGGCTTGGAGTTATAGAGATCCTTCCAGCGCTTATGCCGCGCTTCGGAATTATCTCGCCTTCTATGCAAACCGCGTCGATGAGTGCATGGTAAATGGAGAGCGTGTCGTTCCGCAGGTGGGAGACTTCTACGGCGGGTGGATTACTTCAAACATCAAAGGGCCGTTCAAGGGCGCACCCGGTACACTCGGCTGGTAGCAACGAGCAGTCGTCGCTGAGTTGGCAGCGATAGCGCAGACGTCTGCTCCCATCAAGTATTCTGATACTTCGTTCCTTGAAGGAGTTCCAGCACATGGCAAAGCTCACTATCGCCTTCGGCATTTTGTTGATCCTGCTTGGCATCACCGGTTATGTCACCACGGGCAGCGCTCATCCTACGTCTTTGATTCCGAGCGGAATCGGCATCTTTTTCGTCCTCTTCGGGGTTATGGCGAACACGGAGGACTCCAAGAAGCGGATGCTCTGGATGCACATCTCCGTTACGGTGGCATTGCTGGTGTTTCTGGGGATGATTCCCTCTGCGATCGACACGCTACGGCTCTCTCGTGGCGCTTCGTTCCCGCATCCCATCGCGGTCGAAGAGAAAGGAGCGCTTTGCCTGTTCTGCCTCATCTATGTGCTGTTCTGCGTGCGTTCTTTTATCTCTGCACGCCGGGCGCGGCTGGCTTAGCAGAGACTAAAGCGTAAACTTAACATAGACATGTCTTCCTCTTTCGGTCCTTCCAGCTTTGGCGGGGGTATGAAGTCCGTTGACCGCGCCTCCCGCGGCACCGGCAGAGCCGCGGTGGCCGAGCTAACGGCTTCGCGTCCAAAGCCCAAGCTGAACAAGGTGATGCCTGAGGTCTGGAATCTGGTCAAGCCGCGCCGATGGCTGCTGGCTGCC
>NZ_LMUD01000044.1:52578-91808 GCF_009766095.1 Granulicella sp. S190 | reverse complement strand
AGATCATTGCAACGGTTGCCGCGGCCACTTTTCTGCAGGGGGTTACCTCCTACACGCTGACGCAGCTACTCTCTACCGCGGGCCAGCGACTCATCTCCGAGTTGCGCACGCGGGTGCAACAGCACATCGGCCGTCTGCCGGTAGCGTTCTACGACGAAAACCGGACGGGCACGCTGGTCGCGCGCATCATGACCGACGTTGAAGGAGTTCGCAATCTTGTGGGCACGGGGCTGCTTGAGTTTGTCGGCGGCATCCTCACTGCGATAATCGCGTTCTGTATTTTGATTCGCATCAGCGGACGTATGACGCTGCTTACCGTCTGCATCCTGCTGGTCTTCGGCCTGATTCTGCAAAGGGCGTTCAAGACCATCCGGCCTATCTTCCGTGAGCGCTCCAGGATTAACGCTGAGGTCACTGGCCGGCTGACTGAATCGCTGGGCGGGGTTCGCGTCGTGAAGGGCTATCATGCCGAGGAGAGTGAGGCCCGCGTCTTCGCTCGCGGAGTCGATCGACTGCTCAAGAATGTGATCAGCTCCATCACGGCGCAGTCGCTGATGACACTTTCCTCGACTATGGTGCTTGGGGTGGTGGGTGGCCTGATTATGTATCTGGGCGCAAAGGAGATCTCGGCCCATCGCCTGGATGTTGGCGGCTACGTGGAGTACACGATGCTGCTGGCCTTTATGGTGGCACCTGTGATTCAACTGGTCTCCATTGGCACCCAGCTTACCGAGGCCCTGGCAGGTCTTGATCGGACGACCGAGATTTTGAACGAGCGGGAAGAGGACAGCGAACCAAATCGCACCGTCGCGGTCGATCCCATTCGAGGCAATGTTGCTTTTCAGAACGTGACCTTTGCCTATGAGATCAACAAACCTGTTCTTCACGGCATCAGCTTCGAGTCGAAGCCAGGGACTGTTACCGCGCTGGTCGGCTCATCGGGATCTGGCAAGTCGACCATCATTTCGCTGATTTGCGGCTTCCACAACGCTGTCGGCGGAGAGGTTCTCATCGATGATGTCGATCTCGCCACCATCCGTCTCAGCAGCTATCGTCAGCAGCTTGGTGTCGTTCTGCAGGAGACGTTTCTCTTTGATGGCACGATTCGCGAGAATATTCTCTTCAGCCGCCCGCTGGCCACGGAGGAGCAGCTGATGGAGGCGAGCCGAATCGCCCGCGTGGACGAGTTCGCGGAACGCTTTCCTGAAAAATACGACACCATCGTGGGCGAGCGTGGAGTGAAGCTATCCGGGGGGCAGAGGCAGCGCATCTCGATCGCACGTGCCATTCTTGCCGATCCGCGCATTTTGATCCTCGATGAAGCGACCAGTTCGCTCGACTCCGAGTCCGAGGCGCTGATTCAGAGCGGGCTTAACTTCCTGATGCAGGGCCGGACCACCTTCGTGATCGCGCATCGCCTGTCCACCATACGCCGTGCCGACCAGATTCTGGTGATTGAGCAAGGGCGAATCGTTGAACGTGGGACGCATGAGTCGTTGTACAAGCTGCAGGGCCGCTACTATGACCTCTACACTCGCCAACATGGGCTAGAGACGAACCTGTTTCTCGCGCCAGGGGAAGGCGACAAGATCGAAGAGTCGGTATCAGGGACGATCTAGAGCTCTCATGCCGCGTCACGAAGTAAGACTCGTAAGTTCGGAGAAGATGTGAAAGCCGCCGAAGCCGCAATGAACGTGCAAGAGCAGTTCGGGCAGATTGATATTTATGTCTTCGATCAGATCCTCCGTGGGAACATTACGGGCGAGATGCGTGTCTTCGACGCAGGATGTGGGTATGGGAGAAACCTTGTCCATCTGCTGCGGGAGGGCTGCGAGGTCTTCGCCGTAGACGCGCAGGAGGACGGCATCGCGCATGTTCAGGCACTCGCTGCCGAGCTTGCGCCGGATTTGCCGAAGAGCAACTTTCGCGTAGGGCTGCTGGATCGAGTCGATCTGCCGGACAACTTTGCTGATGTTGTGATCTGCAACTCGGTGTTGCACTTTGCGAGGGATGAGGCTCATTTCCTGGCAATGCTGAGCGAGATGTGGCGTGTTCTGCGGCCAGGCGGGCTATTTTTCTGCCGCCTAGGTTCGCGCATCGGCATGGAGTTCGAGCGGCTGCGGGGAAACATCTTCCGCATCAACGACGGCTCGGAGTGGTACCTGGTGGATGAGGCCGCGTTGATGCATCTGACGGAGCAGTTGCACGCCGTTATGGTGGATCCGTTGAAGACGACGATCGTGCAAGACTACCGATGCATGACGACTTGGGTGCTGCGGAAACGTTCTGGGCTGCCTGCCGGACGCGGCGTCTAGTCCACCACCCCGAGCTGCTTCAATAGGAACGCATAGTCGAATGCGATCTCCTTCAGGTAGTCGTAGCGCCCGGACGCGCCACCATGCCCTGCATCCATGTTGATGTGCAGCAGCAGTGGGGTATCGTTTGTCTTCAGCGTACGGAGCCTGGCGACATACTTTGCGGGCTCCCAGTACATCACCTGGGAGTCGTTCAGGCTGGTTTTGACCAGCATCGCCGGATACTCGCCGGCCTTGAGGTTGTCGTAGGGCGAGTAGGAGCGCATGTAGTGGAACGCCTCCGGCTCATTCGGATTTCCCCATTCTTCATACTCCGCTACCGTGAGGGGCAGGCTGGCATCGAGCATGGTGTTCATCACGTCCACGAAGGGAACGTGCGAGAGAACCACCCGGAAGAGGTCGGGGCGTTGGTTGACTACGGCGCCCATGAGGAGACCACCTGCGCTACCGCCCTCAATCGCGACTCTATCCCTGGCTCCGTAGCCCTTGGCGACTAGTTGCTCCGTCACAGCGATGAAGTCGCTAAAGGTGTTGCGTTTCACCATCATCTTGCCAGCATCGTGCCACGAATCTCCCATCTCGCCACCACCGCGGATGTGGGCATAGGCGATGACCACGCCACGGTCCAGCAGCGATAGCCGGGTCGCGCTGAAGCCGATGGGAAGAGCGTAACCATAAGACCCATATCCATAAACATAGAGAGGATTCTTGAAGTCACGCTTGAAGGAATCCCGCTTATAAACGACAGACGCCGGAATCTTTACTCCATCCGATGCTTCGACCCAAATGCGCTCTGAAGCGTATCGCGAAGAGTCGAAGCCTCCCGGTACCTCTTGCTGCTTTAGGAGGGCCGAGGTGCCGTTTTGTAGATCGTAGTCGTAGATAGATGCAGGCGAAACGAGAGACTGGTAGCTATACCGCAGTTTCCTCGTGTTGAACTCCGGATTCATGCTGGTTGCTGCCGAATAAACGGGTTCGGGAAATTCGATCTCTGTTGATTTGCCCAGATCTTTTACCCCGTCGAATTCGATCACTGTGAGAGTAGGAAGGCCAAGTCTGCGCCTTGAGCAGACGCAAAAGGATTCGAAGACGTCAAAGTCCTCAAGCGGCGCGTCTACGTCCAGCGGAATCAGTTCTTCCCAGAAGTCTCGCTCCGGAGTCTCTATGCCGGCTGTAACCACGCGAAAGTTCTTTCCAGCATCGTTTGTACGGATGTAGAGCAAGCCTTTGCGATGATCGACCGAGTACTCCTGCTCTTCGAGGCGCGGTGCAATCAGCTTGAACTCGCCCTCCGGGGTAGTGGAGGAGAGGAAGCGGCACTCGCTGGTGGTGTGGCTGCCTGCCTCCAGCAAGAGGTATCGGTTATCGCGCGTTTTGCCGACGCCAATGTTGAAGCGCTCGTCTTTCTCTTCGTAGACCAGTACATCGCTCTCGGGGGAGTCTCCCAGCCGATGCCGGAAGAGGTGGTCATGCCGCTTGGTAACCTCATCCTCAGTGGTGTAGAAGAGGGTGCGTGAATCAGCGGCCCAGGCGACCGAACCTATGCGTGCCGCGGTGTCCGGGAGATCCGAACCGGTCTGCAGATCGCGAATGTGCAGTGTGTACTGGCGAAAGCCGGTGTTGTCGGTCGAGTAGGCAAGTTTTGTATTGTCCGGGCTTACAGCCATTGCGCCCACAGACATGAAGGGCTGGGCTTCCGCGAGTCGATTCACATCCAGGAGGATCTCTTCCGGTTGAGCCTGGTCGAAGTTCGCCCCGTTGGCTTTTCTCCTGCAATAGATCGAGTACTGGCTTCCCTCAACGGTTCTAACGTAATAGAACCAACCGCGCTGCCGATAGGGAACTGACTCGTCGGTCTCTTTGATATGGGAGAGCATCTCGGCGTAGAGTTTCGCCTGTAGCTCCTCACTCCCTGCCATGACTGAGGTGGTGTAGGCGTTCTCGGCTTCAAGATAGGCGATCACCTCTGGAGAGGATTTATCTCTCATCCAACGATAGTTGTCTTCCAAGATGTGTCCATGCAGCGTGGTGGGCGTCGGTTCCTGGCGAGCGATAGGGGGGTACGTGTTGCCTTGCATCATTAATTTGAAGCTCCATGGACAGGATACAGGGTCGCCAGAGGCACTGAAAGCAACCATAACCTGTGTGGGTACACCCAACTTAGTTGGTCACTTTGGTGAACTCGTTTTTGCATTTTGTAGTGGGAGCGAACGTATGAAAACTACTTTAGCCTTCACCAGGGTTTCGAATGCCGCGATTCTGAGTACGGTGCTTCTTTTTCCCATGCTTCTCTTTGCACAGTCTGACCCCATGAGTCCGCCGGCCTCCCAAACTCAGGCTAATAGGCCACAGCAGGCCCCGACTTCGGCGACCTCTATGCAGGACTCCGCAACAACCTCCGGCGATGTCGGCCAGACGATGAGAGACAAGATGTTCCTTCGCAAGGCAGCGCAGGGAGGCATCGCCGAGGTGAAGCTCGGCCAGCTTGCTGCGCAGAGGGGCGGAAGCGATGAAGTGAAGGCGTTCGGTCAAAGGATGGTGGACGACCACACGAAGCTCAACAGCGATATGGCTCCCATCGCGGATTCGATGGGAGTGAGGCTGCCAAAGGAGATGAACAAAGAAGATCAGGCTGAGTACGACAAGTTGAGCGGACTCTCAGGCGACGACTTCGATAGGGAGTACCTGTCGTATATGGTGAAGGACCACCATAAGGATCTTCATGAGTTCCGCATGGAGGCTACCAGCACGACGGATCCGACGCTGCAGACCGCGGTCGCAAATGGGACTAAGGTCATCCACGACCACACTGTGATGGTAGATAAGCTGGCTCGCGAAAAGGGTGTGCCGGTGCCGGAGCATGGCGGCCATAAGGCGGGTGCCCCACCTACTTCGTAGAATCCTGGCGGAATGGAACGGGGGCATTTTTCTTCAGCATAATGCAGCAAAGTCTGCGAAGGTTCTACCCACGCTTGAAACAGGCAGGGCGTAGAATGAGCGTCGATGAACTATCTTTCGCGATGGCTGGCCATTGCCCTCCTGATCTTCGCGCCGTCGCTGACGGTGACAGCGGAGTCGGTGAGCACGCTGCCGGCTCCCACTGGTTACGTTAATGATTTTGCAGGTGTCCTGACTCCCTCAACCAAGTACAACCTCGAAAGTCTGTGCACGCAGGTTGACCGGCAGGCTCATGCCCAGATTGCTGTAGTCACCGTGAAGACGATGGACGGAGACCAGTCCATTGAGGAGTTTGCGACCGCTTTGGAAGATAAGTGGAAGGTGGGCGCAAAGGGGACAGACCGTGGCGTTCTGATGCTCTTTGTGATGACCCCGAGGCGCGGCCGGATCGAGGTGGGCTACGGTCTTGAGGGCATACTCAACGATGCCAAGGTTGGCGATATCGGTCGCTCCATGGTGCCGGCGGCGCAGCAGGGAGACTACAACACTGCGATTCCGCTCGGCGTTCAACAGATTGCCCGGATCATCGCTACCGACGCAGGCGTCGCCCTGACCGTGGCACAGCCGGTTCACCAGTACCATCGCGAGCAACAGCCCGTGCAGTTGAGTCTGACGCAGGTTGTGCTTGGCGGCGGAGCTATTCTGCTTATTCTCTTTTTCCTGGTGAAGACCGGAAATACCGGCCTGATCTTCTTTCTGCTGGGGAATCTGATGGGAGGCGGCGGAGGTGGGTTCGGTGGTGGCCGTGGCCGCGACGATGACCGTGGCGGCGGCGGTTTTGGAGGCTTCGGCGGCGGCAGCTCCGGCGGCGGAGGGGCGAGCGGAGATTTTTGAGATGAAATGTAGATCGCATTGCTGCAAAGAAGAGCAGAGGAGGCCGGTTCCAGTGATAAAGTACAGCCGGAGACGCCATCTGTCGGGAAGATTTGAAATTCAGACGAAGGGAAACTGAGGAAACATGAAATCTTTATGGGTTGTGCTGGGTGTTGTAGCTCTTCTCATCGTCGTTCTGCTTTTTGTAGGAGGCAGCTACATCGGCGCGAAGAACACGCTGGTGCAGAAAAATGAGGCGGTCAACCAGGCGTTTTCACAGGTCAACGTCGTGCAGCAGAGACGGCTTGATCTCATTCCGAATCTCGTCGCCTCGGTGAAGGGGTATGTCGCCGAAGAGTCGACTATTCTCACGAACATTGCGAATGCGCGTGCAGGCGTTCTTGCTGCAGGCAGCGACCACGCAAGCAACATCAACGCCAATGCCAAGCTGGACGTGGCGCTGGGACCGTTCTTCCGGCTTCAGGAGCAGTACCCTAATCTGAAGGGGAATGAGCAGTTCACACGGCTGACCGACGAGCTGGCTGGAACTGAAAACCGTATCGCCGTTGAACGTCAGCGCTACAACAAGACGCTGGAGGACTACAACGTTTATGTCCGGCAGTTCCCGCAGAGCATCTGGGCGAATATTGCAGGCTTTCATTACCGGGACGAGTACTTCAAGGGTAATCCGGAGAACAGCGTGGCACCTAAGGTCGACTTCTCGAAGTAGGGGAGGTAGACCTAAGCCAATAAAAAGAGCCGTCGCATTTCGCGGCGGCTCTTTTGTTGCGGCAGGCTAATTTATTTGGTGAAGGATGAGATCGCGGTGGCTTCATCGTCTTTGACATCGAAGACGGTGTAGAGCTTGGTGATCTGAAGAAGGTCGTGGACCTTCTTGGTCAGATTCAGCAGCTTAAGCTCTCCGCCACTATTCTTGACGGTGGTGAAGGCGCTGACCAGTTCGCCGATACCGGAGCTGTCGATGTAGCTGATGTCGCCCAAATTGAGCAGAATTTTATTGGAACCCTTTGCCAGAACATCGCGCACGGCGTCGCGGATCGTCACACTGCCTTCGCCAAGAGTGATGCGGCCGCTGAGATCCAGAATGGTAATACCGTCCACCTGGCGAGTTTTTACTTTCATGCTCATGTCTAATGTTCTCCTTAAGTCCCCGACTGCGCGGGTTTTCGGTGCTTGATAAGAGTAAGTTCCGTGCCCGGGTGTAACTGCCGAAAGTTTACCTCATCCATGAAAGCCTTGATGAGAAAGATACCGCGACCAGAGCCGCGGAGGATGTTTTCGGGTTTCAGGGGATCGGGAAGTGTTTCAGGATCGAGCCCCGGGCCCTGGTCGGCGATGCGAATCGTTAGTGCTTCCGCCGTGGTCTCGAAAGAAGCCGTAATGTGTTTGCTGGTGTCGTAGGAGTTGCCATGAAGCACAGCGTTCACCGCTGCTTCGCGCACCGCCATAGCAATATTGGGAATTGTATCCTCATCGAAGCCAGCTCGCTGGGCGCACTGCTCAGCCGTCAGCTCAATCTTGTTAACACTATCGAGAGACGAGTCCAGGGTGAAGCTGACACGGCTTGTCGTTGAATCGGCCAAAGCAGTCCTTGCAATACGGGTATGCCAGTCGTCAACGGCAGACAACAGCGATGATGGCAGTTTGCTTGTGGATTTCTCGAATGTCAAGGCGCCCCCAATCTTCTTCTTCCAATTTATGACTCTTTTTGACCTCGTTGGGTTGACCAAACAGACTTTTTAGGACGACAAGGCGGCGGTAAGGTGGGCTAACATGCGGATACAGGGTAAGTTTGTTGGAGTGTCCTGTAAGTCGTTATGACAAAACATGCAAATCAAAGGACGAGTGTTTCGGCCCTGATGGGCGCTGCCGTTATGGACGCGCAGGGAGGCACCTTCGGCCATGTACGCGAGTTCGCGGTGGCCCCCTCGGTGGACGCCGGACATATCCACGGCATCGTGCTCAAGGTGGTCTCAGCGGGTCGAGGCGACCGCCCATCGCTGATTCCCATCTCGCAGCTTAAGCTCGGCTCCAGCGGGGGGATGCAGTTGCGAGAGGGGGCGCAACCTACGCCGCTGCCAGAGGATGAGAGCTATCTTCTACTCGAACGAGACCTGCTGGATCAGCAGATTATCGATGTGCACGGGCACAAGGTTGTCCGGGTCAATGATGTCGATCTGGTGTGGGAGAACTGCCAGGAGGATACGCCGGATCTCTCTTTGCGCATCGCGGAAGTAGAGGTAGGTCTTCGAGGAGCTGTGCGCCGCCTGCTGAAGGGCTTTCCGGCAGCGTCGGTGGACCGCATCGCCTGCCGTTTCGGCGCCAGTGTCATTCCATGGGACTTTGTCGATCTGATCGACCGGGATCCGGCTCGCCGCGTTCGGCTGAAGATCGAGCAGGATCGCCTCTCGAAGATGCATCCTTCCGACATTGCCGACATTCTCGAAGAACTCGCCCCTGCCGAACGCCATGCTCTCTTTATTTCGCTTGACGAGGAGGTTGCGGCCGAAGCGCTGGAAGAGGTGAAGCCCAAGATGCAGCAGGCTCTTATTGAGTCGCTTGATTCCGAGCAGATCGCGGGCATCGTCGAGGAGATGGACCCAGGAGCGGCTGCCGACCTGTTGTCGGAGCTTACCGACGAGCGGTCTGAGGCCATTCTGGGCGAGATGGATCCTGAGGAGCGGCAGGAGGTCGAGGATCTGCTCGAGTTTTCGGGGGATTCGGCCGCGGGTCGCATGACTACGGAGTACCTCTCGCTTCCTTTCAGTGCTCGCGTCGAGCAGGCGATTGCAGCGTTACGGGAGTTCGAAGGAGATATCGAGACCATTACAGACGTTTATCTTCTCGATGAAGAGGAGAAGATCACTGCGCTTGTTCCGCTGGTGCAGCTTCTTCTCGCCGCGGCGGCTACGCCCCTGGCGGATCTGCCGCACGGCCATCTTGTTACCTGCAATCTGGACGCGAATGGCCGCAAGGTCGCAGAGCTGTTCGACAAGTACAACCTGCGATCGTTGCCGGTGATTGATGAGGAGAAGCACCTTGCTGGAGTCATCCATGCTGAACAGGTGATTGCTCTTTTGAGGGCAAATCGCTAGAACAGACAGCAAGGCCATCAAAAGGAAACACAGCACCGCATGAAGATTCTCTACGCCACCGGGCTCTCACCAAACGATACGTCTCTTTATCGCCTTTGGGCTCTTGAACGCCTGGGGCATCAAGTTATCCCACTCAATGCATTTGAGTATGAGTCGAGCAATCCGTTTCTCCGCAAGGCAAATCAACGACTAGTGATAGGGCCGTCCGTGAGCCGTCTCAATCGAGACCTGATCAAAATCGCGGAGGCGGAGAAGCCGGATGTTTTGTGGACCGACAAGCTTCTCTACATGCGCCTGCAGACTCTTGACCGTATGCGTGAGATGGGGATCGTGACGGTCAGCTATATGATCGATAATCCTTTTGGGACCCGCCAGGATCCTGGCTGGCGGCTCTACATGAAGGACATTCCGCACTATGATCTACACGTCGTGCAGCGGGATAAAAACATTCTTGACTACAAGTCGCGGGGTGCGCGGGATGTGATCAAGATTCAGACCGCCTATGAACCTACGCTTCAGTTTCCACCGCCGGAGAGTTGGTCAGATGCCGATCGAAACCGCGAGGTCTCGTTTATCGGTACGCCGTATGACGATCGAGCGCAGACCCTGACACGACTTTGGCGTGAGTGCGGGTTTTCGGTTGTGGTCTCGGGGAACCCCCGTCAGTGGGGACGTGCGATGGGATCTGAAGGTTATAAGGCACTGTTCCAAGAGGGCGAACTGTACCTCGATGCTTACCGCGAAGGTATCTGGAGGTCGAAGATCAACCTCAGCTTTATTACGCACTCCAATTGTGACGAGTTTGTTCATAAGAGTTTTGAGATAGCCGGCTGTGGAGGGTTTCTTCTGGCTGAGCGCTCCGATGGCCACATGCAACGCTTCAAGGAGGACGAAGAGGCTGTGTTCTTCTCGGGCTTCGACGAACTAGTGGCGAAGATTCGGCGTTACCTACCTGATGAGGAGGCGCGACGACGTATTGCCGCAGCCGGGTGCCTACGCGCTGCACGTGACGGGTACCATAACGATCGTCAGATGGAGTTGGTCATGGAGCGCACGCTTGCGATAGTTGAGAGGTTCAGGTCCACTGCCAAGCCCCTATCTGAAGGCAGTCGGTGATCTACGATCTTCTTCACGAGACGCCTTCACCTGTCGAGTTCGTCGACTTGTGCGTCGTCGGCGCTGGAGCCGTAGGGATCACGCTTGCTGTGGAAGCGGCAGGAAAAGGAAAGAGGGTTTTGCTGCTTGAGGGGGGAGGCGCAATCCGGGAAGAATCTTCGCAGGCGCTCTACGACAGCGAAGTTGCCGGTCTTCCTCACCGTGGTATTCACACCGGCCGGATCCGCGTAAAGGGAGGCACCACGGTACGCTGGGGAGGCCAGATCCTTGAACTGGATGCTCACGATTTTTGCCCACGCCCTGGCGTCCCTGAGAGTGGCTGGCCTTTTTCGAAGGATACGCTGACGCCTTTCTACGAGCGGGCACTTTCCCTTGAAGGCCTTGCCAAAGTGGAGCGGAGCGACGCAGAGGTCTGGCGAGACCTCGGCCTGCCGTTCACCCAGTTCGACGATCTCGAAGCTTACCTCTCCCGCTGGTGCCCTGAGCCTAACTTTGCCCGCCTGCATCATCGTGCTCTTGCTGAAGATCCCACTATCAAACTCTGGCTTCATGCCAGTGCCGTCGAGTTGATGACCCAGAACGGTGTGGCCACCGGGGTTCGCTGTCGTACACTCACCGGGGTTGAAGCTTTATTTCACGCCAGCCATTACATCTTTGCGCTGGGCGGTATCGAAAGCTCGCGGTTTTTCCTTCAGCCTCGTGCGGGCGGCTTGCCCTGGAATCGATCAGGGTTGCTAGGGCAGCATTTCCAAGACCACATCGATTGCAACGCAGCAGCCATTGAGCCGCTTGACCCAAAGCGCTTTCACGACACCTTCGATCCTATCTTCGCGGGCGGATTCAAATATCTTCCGAAGCTGCGCCTGCGGCCCCAGGTGCAAGTCGCTCTGGGATCGCTTAATGTTGGGTCCACCATAGCGTTCGAGGATACCGGCAAGCTTCGCGGCCAGGCAAAGACGACCGTCCGCAATCTTATGCGTGGACGGTTCAGTGAGATCACCCGAGACAATCTCCGGCACACAGTAGACCACTTGCCCATGCTTGCGCATCAAGCGTGGCGATACAAGGTGCAGCGCCGGGCGTACAGTCCGCCCGAGGTTCGCATCTTTCTCCGCGTTCACTGTGAACAGGAACCAACTTCGCGTAGCAGCGTTACTCTAACCGATCACTACGATCCGTTGGGTCTACTGCGTATTCGTTTCGATTGGCAGATCTCGGAGAGGGAGCTGGATACTATCCGTCAGTATGTCTTGATCGCCCAGCGCGTTCTCTCTGGCGTGGCTCGCATTCTTCCGAACGAAGATCTAGTGTCCGGTAGTCCAAAATTCCTTGACCGTTGCGACGACAGCAATCACCATATGGGTGGCATGCGCATGTCTCCCTCGGATGAGAGTGGCGTTGTCGACACTGATCTCAGACTCTTCGGCGTTGCTAACACGTATATTTGCAGCTCCGCAGTTTTTCCCAGCTCGGGTTTTTCCAACCCCACCCACACTGTACTAGCCCTCGCCCTGCGGCTGAGCGATCATCTTGGTTAGACTTTAGAGCGAATTCACAAAGGGAGCCAATGGAGCAGATCGCCTTCGGTGAAACCGGTCGCAGCACTACCCGGCTAGGCTTCGGTTGCTCCAGCCTGATGGGCGCGATGAGCCGCCGAGAGTCGCTTGCTGTTCTTGACTGGGCCTATGATGCTGGGATTCGCCACTTCGACGTTGCGCCGATGTATGGCTACGGCGAGGCGGAGAGCTGCCTGGGCGAGTTCCTACAAGGGCATAGGTCCCAGGTGACCGTCACGTCGAAGTATGGGATCCTCCCACCGAAAAACACATCGTTGCTCTCTGCCGCACGCCGCTTCGCCGTTCCGCTTGTGAAGAAGCTTCCCGGGTTCAAAGAGCGTATAGCTCGAACGGCGAAGGCCGTCACTCGCACCGCCGAGAAGGCCAGTTTTACGCCTGGTCAGGCAAAGGCTTCGCTTGAACGCAGCCTAGCGGCGCTGCGTACGGGTCATATCGATCTCTGGCTGCTTCATGACGTTTCAGTGGCTGACCTCAACGATGACTCGCTTCTTTCCTTTCTGGACGAGGAGGTGCAACGTGGGCGAATCGGTTCCTTTGGCGTTGGAAGCGGCGGCGCTGAGATCTCGGACCTGCTGGTTGAACGTGCTGCTTATTGCCGTGTCGTGCAGTACGAGTGGTCGGTTCTCAAGGGGGAAAGAAAGCTGGAGGGCGCGCTGACGGGAACAGCTTTTCGTATCCATCACCGTTCCTTAGCGAACGCCTTCCGTATGCTCGGCGATGCTCTGAACAACGACAAAGAACGTTGCCGACGCTGGTCGGACTCGACGAAGACCGACCTCGGCGACCCAAGGGGTCTTGCCCGCCTCATGCTCAAGGCGGCATTTGTGATGAATCCAGGGAGCGTTGTACTTTTTTCTTCCAAGAACCCGCGCCACATCCAGACTAATGTAGATGTCGCTGACGATCCGAGCCTGGAAGCTCCGGCGAAGGAGCTTTACCGGCTTGCACAGGCCGAACGCGAGCAGCTATTTGCCAGTGGGCGGGGGCAAGCTAGATACCCATATCTGTGAAGTCGACGCTCCCCTATAACGCCAGACCGGGCAGATGAGGTAGCCTGATAGTGGCGAGCGCGCAGGCTCCCCAGACCAGCACATACTTCCATCACACCGCATCCGCATTGAAGGATAAGCAATGAGCCAATGGCGCGCCTGGAGAACCCGACTCATTCTGATCTTTGCGGTGCTTGGGCCGGGCTTTATCACCGCCAATGTGGACAACGACGCCGGGGGTATTCTCACCTACTCTGCGGCGGGCGCACAGTTTGGCTACACGCTGCTGTGGACGATGATTCCCATTACGCTGGCGCTTATCGTCGTGCAGGAGATGTGCGCGCGCATGGGTGTTGTTACTGGCAAAGGTCTTAGCGACCTCATCCGGGAAGAGTTCGGCCTTCGCATCACTTTTGTGATCATGATTCTGCTGATCGCGGTGAACTTTACTAACGTGGTCACCGAATTTTCCGGCATTGCAGGCAGTATGCAGCTCTTTCATATTCCGAAGTATGCGAGCGTTCCGGTCTGCGCGTTTATCGTGTGGGCGCTTGTGGTCAAAGGCGATTATAAGAGCGTCGAAAAGATCTTTCTTATCGCGAGCGTCTTCTATATCGCATACATTATTACCGGCGTGCTCAGCGGGCCAGACTGGCACCTGGCGCTGGTCGAGACCGTCAAGCTGCCTCCGCGCAACGTCTGGTCCGATAAGGACTATGTCTACACTACCGTCGCTGTCATCGGCACCACCATCACGCCCTGGATGCAGTTTTATTTACAGTCTTCTATCGTCGAAAAAGGCGTCAGCGTTCGTCAGTACAAGGCCTCGCGCCTGGACGTAATCGTGGGCTCTATCTTTACCGATATTGTTGCCTGGTTCATCGTGGTGGCGTGCGCCGCGACTCTTTACACTCACGGCATTCGCCACATCAGTGACCCCTCCGACGCTGCAGGCGCCATGAAGCCCCTTGCCGGACAGTACGCTTTCATCCTCTTTGCAGCCGGTCTCTTCAATGCCTCACTCTTCGCGGCGTCCATTCTTCCGCTTTCTACTGCTTACACGGTCTGCGAGGGCCTCGGCTTTGAGAGTGGACTGGACAAGAGCTTTAACGAGGCCAAATTCTTCTATTGGCTTTATAGCCTGCTGCTCTTCGCCGGCGCAGCCATTGTGCTGATCCCGAACTTTCCCCTGGTGAAGTTCAGCATCCTCTCACAGGTTTTGAACGGCGTCCTGCTTCCGGTTATTTTGATCTTCATGCTGAAGTTGATCAACAAGCACGAACTGATGGGCAAATACACCAATAGCCGGTGGTTCAACGCGATCGCATGGATCACGGTGATCATCGTCACAGCGCTCTCTCTGATTCTGGTTTGGAATACGCTACATGGATGAGGCTTTACCGAGCTGAACCGCTCTGGGCGGCTTCCGTAGTTAGAGCAGCTTGCCTTCAGAGAGATCCCGGATCAGTCCCAGATCGGCTGCCAGAAAATCATAGCCGGGTAGATCCGCCAGAGGAGCCCATCGCATGTCGTTGAAGATGCGATTTTCCAGTGCGCCGTCAAACTCCTGGACCACAAAGAACTGCAGGTCGATCGCTCCGCCGTTGCGGTATTTGTGCCTTATCCGAGCCACGCGGCGACCAATGACCGCCGTGATGCCCAGTTCCTCGTTCAATTCACGGACCAGAGCATCTTCCGAGGTCTCCCCGGCCTCAATCTTTCCTCCAGGGAACTCCCACTTCAAGCTCATGGGTTGATCCGGCTTACGCTGGCAGATCAAGACCTCGACTCCGGAGCCACCTGCCCCTGTGGTGTCACGCAAGATCAGAGCCGCTACCACGAGCCTGACGGGCTTTTGGAGTTCAGTCTCAACATGCTCATCGAGTTTGCGAATCGACTCTCTCACCTGACTACAGATTAGACGATATCCGCAGCTTAAAAGCTTCTATTCACTTTACTTAGGCAGGGCGAACGCTAGCCGGATAGAAGATCGGCCAACCTTCCTGTGCGCTTCGCTCCACAAGAGCAGGCGTCGGGTTCACAGGGAACGCACGCCGCGCGATGGCCAGCATGGCTGCGTCGTGAACCGAGTTTCCGAAGACGGCATCGGGAGCCGTCACCCCAGCCCGCTTGAGAGACGCAACTTTTCCTTCGTCGGTGGGCACGTCCAGAATCGTATCGGTCACGACTCCGTCTTTGACCTGGACCCGTGCGCAGAGGACTCGGTCGGCAGGAATGCCGAAGCGCCGCACACCTTCTTCGATAACCCAGTTGTTCGTCGAACTTACCGCCCAGATGTCAATGCCTCTGGCGCGAAGCTCATCCACGAGCTGCTTCATCTCGGGAAAGATATTGGCCTCGATCTGGCTGGCGAAGAAGTTCTTTGCGGCGCGCCGCATCTCGTCTTCCCGAAGCCTCTGGTACATCTGCACCATCTCCCCACAGATGGCGATCTCGGAGACGTCTCCTTTCAGGTATCCGCGATACCGTCCATCGATCCAGTCTGTGGCTTCGCGAGAGACCAACCCGGTCTCGATGGTCCACTTCATGAACGAAGAGCCGGCGTCCCCGGACCACAGGGTGCCATCACAATCGAAGACAGCGACAGAAGGCGAGAGGGCGAAGACAGCCGAATGAAACTCCGAGGTAGTCAGGCGACTCACTGAAACAACTTGGCTCACGATCAAGGCTCTACTTTTCTGCGCGTCTCTTACGCGCGCTGCAATGCGAATTCGATCCGATAATGCTTTGATTTTACTACCGTATCCGTGCGAAAACTCTGGTAGATAGACCCGGGATGCGATCGGACGCAGATGTAAGTTGAGCGTATCCAACGCGCCACCAATTTAATCGAGTATTGATCTGACTTCTACCGCTCTAGATTGGCGGCAGCCCTTCCACCACGCTTACTCCTGCGGGCGGAAGGAATGCAAAGTCGGCATCCTTAACGGGAACATTTTCCTGCATTGCAGAGAACGTAAACTCCGTCACTGCGCCATCGACCTCTTCGAGGCGCATTCGTTCGATAGCCCCGGTTGCAGATACACCAAGTGACAGCAGCTTCACCCTCTGGGCCATTCCTTTGGGAACACCTGAGATTCGAAACCCGTTACCGTCAGCTACGACGGTCAGGTTGTCGAGCTCTTTCTTGAGCTGAGTATGTCCTAACAAAAAACGCAAGGGTGAACGCAGATCATCCAATTGCTTCGCCGGTACGCGGGTCGCCTGAGAGTCTCCCGGCGTATAGAACCACGCAAATTTGCCATCGAGTACGAATACCTTGCCAACCGGAGCTGCATAGCTCCATCGCATGCGGCCAGGCTTCTTCAACAGGAGGGTGCCCTCTTCGGCGCGTGTCATACCCATGCCGGCATAGCTCTCTGTGTAATGAGCGCGCAGGGAGGTGAGGTGGTTGTAGTGATCGTCTACTTTATGAATTAGCGCGTCGTTATGCACGGCATCGTTCTGCTGCGCCAACAGAAGCGGGGCGCAGCAGAACGATGCGAACAGCAAGACCCTGGATAGCATTACTGAATGGGCTGAGTGCAGTTGACTCCGCCTGCGGGATCGTAACGGATGGTGTTGTTCTCGTCTGTGCAGAAACCGCGGTCGCCTGTCTTGCCAATCGCGTTCGGCGTCGCGGTGATCTCGTACGACGTGTACATATCCTGATTGTTGACGGTGACCTTGGTGCAGTTGACGATGGCGAAGGTGTAGCCCGCCTTCTGGCCGGTAGAGAGATCCGGGGTGATCAACTGAGCTGCCTGGGCAGTAGGGGCGCCCGACTTGGGATCCCCGCCGAGCGTTGGCAGCGAGCAAGAGAATCCATTCGCGGGAAAGGCGGAGTTGTATTGCAGCTCTGCCTGGCCGATAGTTCTGAGCGATTGAATCGCCGACGTCTCGTTCGCCTGCTTCCTCAGCTTCAATAGCTGCGGCACTGCAAGGGTCATAAGAATCAGCATCACTGACATGACGATGAGCAGTTCGATCAGCGTAAATCCATCTTCGTTAGGTCGTACTGCGCGCAAACGGTCCAAAGCCTTCATCGTCTTCATTGATCCTCGGTAACTCTCTATCTCTACCCCGAACACTCTATCAGCAGTGCGTCTAGCAGGCTAAATCTTCCCGCTCGATCTTCATCGTGCCAAGATTTCCCAGCAGCGTCAACGCCATCGTCTCGGGCTTGAACAGCTCTTGCGCCAACTCCTGCACATCGGCTGTCGATACCGCCTCTATCTCCTGCATGATCTCATCGACGCCGAAGAACCTTCCGAAGTACATCTGCTGCCGCGCAAGATTCGCCATCCGGCTTCCCGAACTCTCAAGACCGATGACCATGTTGCTCTTCAATTGATCCTTAGCGCGTTTGAGCTCGACCTCGCTGACTGTCTCTTCCTTGAGACGGCGCAACTCCTGGAGGGTAAGCTGCAGGACCTCCTGGGTCTTGTCTGCCGAGGTTCCTGCATAGACACAGAGCGACCCGGTATCGCGGAAGGGGTTCATCTCTGAGTAGATCGAATATGCCAGTCCGCGGTCCTCGCGAATGGTCTGGAAGAGCCGGGAACTCATTCCGCCACCCAGCATCGTATTCATCAAATAGACGATATACCTACGGGCGTCGTTCACCGGCGGTGCTGGCATTCCGAGGCAGAGCTGCACCTGCTCCAGCGATTTCTTGCGCTTCAAAGTGATGTGAGGCGTTGCCCTGGGGGCGGCTATCTTTTCCGGCACATTGTTTCCGCTTGCGGCCAGCGAGCCAAACTCTTTTTCTACCTGAGCGACAAAGTCGTCGTGCTCCAGGTTTCCTGCAGCCGAAAAGACCATGTTCCGCGGGGTGAACTGCCCAGCGTAGAAGTTGAAGAGGGTCTGCTGATCAAAGCTCGAAACCGTCTTCTTGGTTCCCAGGATGGGCCGTCCCAAGGCATCACCCTTCCAGAAGTTCTGAGTCCAGGTCTCGTGGACCAGATAGTCGGGGTTGTCCTCGTCCATCTTGATCTCTTCGAGGATGACTCCCTTCTCGCGCTCCACATCCTCAGGCGCGAAGGTTGGGTGCAGTACCAAGTCCGAGAGCACATCGAGCGCTGGCGGCACATTCTCGTCCAGAACCTTGATGTTGAAGCAAACAGTCTCTTTTCCTGTAAAAGCGTCGAGGTTTCCCCCGATCGTATCTACCTCGCGGGCAATCTGCTGGGCCGAACGGGAGGTAGTGCCCTTGAATACCATATGCTCGACGAAGTGAGAGATCCCGTTCACCTCGGGGGTCTCATCGCGGGACCCCGATCCAACCCAGGCCCCCATGGAGACACTCCGTACATGCGGCATACTCTCGGTCAAGACCAGCAAACCGTTCGAGAGAACAGTCTTGCGGATGTTCCTTGAGGCAT
Source organism: Granulicella sp. S190 (assembly GCF_009766095.1). Lineage (GTDB taxonomy): Bacteria > Acidobacteriota > Terriglobia > Terriglobales > Acidobacteriaceae > Edaphobacter. The sequence continues at coordinate 73,540 of NZ_LMUD01000044.1, read as the reverse complement.
TCTTCATCATTCCTACTTCATCAACTAACGTTTGAGACATGAGACTCCTTCAAACTCCATTGTTTCACAGCGGTGTGGTCACGATCTTCCTGGTTTCCCGGAGTAGACTTATATAGATGCTCTAACTCCAGAGCACGCTTCAAGGGCGGGTGTCTACTAATCGTATGGAATAAATAAGTATATTTATATGAACAATTTACTGGAAAAATCGAGTGTAGTGGTTGAGGGGATACCGCTCTTTGGTGCTTCGTTGGAGGAGTTGGCTGTTTTTATAGCTGGCCTCGGTCAGCCTGTATATCGGGCTCGACAGCTTTACGAGGCTCTTTACACTCAACGTGTGGCTGAACTGGATCAGATCACTACCCTTCCGTCTGCCCTTCGAGAGAGCCTTGCCACCCTGGGATATACGGTTGGTCTCCCTGAGCTGCTGCAGACTGCCTGTTCTGTCGATGGGACTGAGAGGTACTTGGTCCGCATGGGCGACGGCGAGACCGTGGAGACCGTCTGGATGCCAGGAGGTGACGGGGGTGAGCGGGGGGACGGCACTGAGGCTGCGGAGGAGGAAGAACACCCCTCTTACGATGACGACGAGTACAAGCGCGCGACCATCTGTGTCTCCAGCCAGGTTGGCTGCGCGGTCAACTGCCAGTTCTGCCTAACGGCGAAGCTGGGCATCCGCCGGAACCTGACCTGCGGCGAGATTGCGGGCCAGGTGGCTGCAGTTCTTAACCGGCACAAGGTCGAAGTTGGCCGCGACCGCATCAATCTGGTCTTTATGGGGATGGGGGAGCCCTTCCTCAACTACAACGGATTTATGGATGCCGTCCGTTTGCTCGCTGGTCCGATGCGCATTCCGGAGTCGCGTATGACTGTCAGCACCTCCGGCATCCTTCCCGGGATTGTGCAGTTCGCTACAGAGACCGTGCGTCCCAAGCTTGCCTTGAGCCTGAATGCCTCGAACGACTTTGTTCGCGAGGCTATTATGCCGATTACGCGTAAATGGAATATTGCCGCTCTTCTTGAGGCTGTCGCTGCTGTGCCGCTACGGCCGCGCGAGCGCGTCACCTTCGAATATGTCCTACTTGGGGGAATCAACGACCAGCGCGAGCATGCGGACGAGGTAATCGCGCTGCTGAAGAATATTCGTGCCAAGGTCAATCTGATCGTCTGGAACTCCGGGCCGGAGATGCCCTTCCATGAGCCGACGGTGCAGGATGTAGGAGTCTTCCAGAGACGTCTCCGCGACGCGGGTATCCCGGCGTTCATCCGCAAGCCGCGCGGCCGAGACATCTACGCTGCCTGCGGCCAGCTCAAGCGCACGCTTGAACAGCCTCTGGCTCAAACTCTGGTTGAGATCTCGCCTGCCAACCAAGGCGGCGCTTAGGCTGGAACGGCGACCCGATCCAGTCCGAGGGCGAGCAGTCGCTCCGCGACAAGATCATAGTCGTGACGCAGCACGTCGCCCTCGTGGACATAGTTGCCTGTTACCGGCTCGACACCAAGGGACCGAATCCGCTCCAGATCGGCTTCGATCGGCTGTTGCCCCTCGCGGGCATACTGCTCCAATCTCTTTGGAGAGATATGGCCAGTGTTGACAAGCGCGTAGTCGAAGATTGGGACGGACAGCCCCCCGGCGTGCTGCAGAATCTTTTCGATGTGCTGCGATGCGGTAAGGCCAAGGGATTCATTCGCCTGGGTCATCAGGTTGCATACGAAGACCTTGGTCGCTCGTGAGGCAGCCAGAGCTTCGGGAATTCCGCGAACCAGCATATTCGTGATCAGGGAGGTGTAGAGCGAACCTGGCCCCAGTGTAATGAGATCAGCATTCGCGATAGCTTCGAGCGTCTCGGGAAGGGGATGCGCCGTTTGAGGATCAAGGCGAAGCTCGACGATGCTGTGTTTACTTGCCGTGATATTGGTCTCACCACGAACGAGCGATCCGTCATCCATATCCGCTGCCAGAGTGACATTGGCGTTGGTCGAGGGAAAGATCCTGCCCCTGGTGGCCAGGATCTGTGACGACATTTGCACGGCCTGGGCGAAGTCTCCTGTGATGTGCGAGAGAGCCGCGACAAAGAGGTTGCCGAAGCTATGCCCCTCCAGCTCTCCGTGCTCGAAGCGAAACTGAAAGAGCCTGGACAGCAGATGCTCATCCTCAGAGAGAGCGACCATGCAGTTCCGGATGTCTCCCGGGGGGAGCATCTTGAAGTCCTCACGCAGCCTTCCTGAGGATCCACCGTCGTCCGTCACCGTCACCACTGCGGAGAGCTCGCGGATGATGCATCGAGGAGAAGGGCAGGGAGGTGTGGGAGCGCCCTCCATCTCCTGCGATCTTCCCAGCCGAATCCCTTTTCTGCGGTCAGGGCTGGCGACATAGCGCTTCAGCCCCCGCAGCAGGGTCGATAGCCCCGTACCTCCACCAATGGCCACTACGCGGAGGTTTTTTTCGTTCGATTCTTTTAGATTCGGCAACGACATCCGCAGGTTCTCCTACACAAGCCTAACGAAGCGCCTGCCGGCTTAGATTGCAGGCCGTAGTCAGGCCTCGGGATAGAGCAACTCTGTAAAGCGAGGATCGTCGGCCATGTCTTGAAAGTCAGAGTCAGCCCGGGCCTGAATCCGATTGCGAGGATTCTGCCGGATTGCTTCAGTCAGATGCTCCAAGCAGCGGTGGGAGTCGCCCGTCATGCTGGCCAGCACCGCCAGACCATAAAAAGCATAGTCCGCCTTCTCATTTTCCTTGAGGATCAGCTTGAAGTGCTCCCGCGCATCTTCGTAGTGTCCGTCGTTGAGCAGAGAGATGGCGTAGTCATACTGCTCCTCGCAGTTAGCAAAGTCGTTCTTTCCCTTCGCCATCTGCTGCGAACAGGCGGTCGCGTACATACGGACGCGGTCGCTTAGCTCGCCTGCGCCCGCAGCCAGCATCTTGTCGAAGGCGGTGTGCGCTTTGTCGTACTTTCCATCCTGCATAAGCCGCAGCGCAGCTTCATATTGAGCGACCAGCTGCGCTCGCGCATTGTCGGTAGCCTGAGAGACGGTTCCTGCGAGTGTTCGGGGAGCACGCTTTGTTGCAGGTGCAGTTGCGGTTTTTGTCTGAGCCATCGTCAATCCTGTCGCCTAGGGCGTTTCTGAGCTTTCCCATTCTAACGGGTGCTCAATTCTAGTTTGGTTCTCGTGTCGGTTTTATACGCAGAGCGGGCCTTCAGGTCAACCCCACCTCGGTTCGCTGTCGCTTGGGACCCCCGACCGATGAGCTAACCTCGGCCATAAACCGCGGGATTCAACTCAGGATCGTTGTACATCTTCATCTGCCGGTAGAGCTTAAATCGCCGCGTGCCCGCCAGAACCTCGCCCCAAAGCAGATCGAGGCAATCAGAGAGATCGTCCCGCTGCTCTATAAGCAAAGCTAGTCTGTCTGTATTGCGCGAACGATGAATCTCGGTCGCGCTGGCTCGTTTCGCCTCTTCGTGGGTGTGATAGATTTTGAGCGCCAAAATGGAAAGCCGATCGATTATCAAGCCCGGCGTCTCCGAGTGCAGGGGCGTTGCGGGGTTTTGCTCCAGCCGCTCCATAAGCCAAACATCCATCTTCTCCACCAGATCGTTTCGCCTCTGGTTCAATCTATCAATCGCATGCTTCACCCTTACGATCTCCGAGTCGGGGACATCGGGAACTCTTGCTTTATCTTCCTCATGCCACAGCTCGAAGTTAGCGCGATGCTGGGACATCGCCAGCGCCATAAAGCCGTCGCCGCCGGGCACCTCCGATGCTTCCTTCTCTTCTTTGTGCAGGTCCGCCGTGAGATCTTCTTGCATTCGCGTGATCAAAAGTGCGTCGAGCATACGGCCTTCCTTCCAACCAAAAACTCTATCGTCTTCCTGGGTTGCACCGCAAACGCTTAAGGGGAGACGCAATCCTTCACTCAGCCTCGTCTTCGAGAACGATCGTGTAGTCTTCCTCTCCAAGTTCGCCCTCAAGCTTCCTCAGCCAACCCAGCGATTTGCTAACCGGCCATATGGTCCATGATGCGGGAATCGTTCCTGACTCGAACTCGCAGACAAGAACGATCTTCGATTGGCCGGTAGTTAGCGTAGCCAGCTGAGACGAAGGGATATCCTGACGATAGATCTCGGTGCGATCTTCATTTTTAACCGCGACATACCAGAATTCAGGGTCATCAAAGGCCGTATTGGGGAGCAGAGTGCGGTCGAATGTAATACGAACCATCCAAGGGAAGATCTGGCCTTCCCAGTCCGGGGTGAATTCGGGATTGGGAGGTTCGCCACAACGGACCGTGTATTCCTGAGCCTTTCTCAGCTTCAGCGACAGGCCGGCATAGGCCTCGTACTCTTCCAAGGTTCGAGCGGAACCAAGCCCGAAGCTCTCAACCGGCTGTCCCGCTAGCAGCCTCCGTACCTTGCTTTTACTTCGCGAATCCAGTTCATGCCAGGCGCTGGTAGTCTCACTCTGCTGAGAGTGGTCGCCCCAATGCTTCGGCGCTGCCGGTCTACCGTAGTCATGCCAGACGATAGTCTCCCTGGGGTGGTACAGATCGTATCCGCTGGTGAATGCGCGCAGGGTCATCGCCGCCTCTTCTCCTAGAAAATACAACTCAGGATCGTATCCAATCTCCTCAATAAAAGAGCCTGGAGCGAATAGAAACCCTGCAGAGAGAAAACGTGCTCTCCGCGGCCTCGTCAAGCTCCGCCAATCTGGGATCGCCATCGGCTTCATATGAGGGATTCCGTCCTCAGTGAAGCCTTGAAATGCCATTTGGAGCGGACCTTCGATTAGAATCTCGTCTCCTCCGGGGGTAAACGGAGAGGCATATGTGCTCAGGATAAGCTTAGGGCTCTCGGTCTGAGTCATCTCGTCGATCAGCTTGACGTCCCAACCCCACGCAAAACGGCAGTGCGAGTCCACTTGAAGAAACCAGGCCTCTCCCCGCCAGAGCTTCATAATCTCGGAGCGGGCCCAACAGGCCCCTTTACTGTCGCGCCAGTCTACGGCCAAGATCCGGAAACAATCGTCGCTGCGAAATGGCAGCGTATCCTGATGTGGGTCATGCTGCCAGCAGATGCCGAACCTGAGCCGCTCCGGATGTTGAGCCTTGCCAATGCAATCCTCGAGAGTTGGAACCAACTGAGGATCGCGATAAGCAGCAATCGAAACAAAGATCAGATGATTCACCGCGTTCAAGCTAGATTCCTCGATCCCTCAGGCTAACCGTTCGCACTATCCTATCAATCTGCCTTGCTGTGCAATCTCGTTCCACTCGCCGGATTTGCCGTAACACGTGGAAGCAAGCAGACTAAAGACAGACAATGGCATCTTCCACCAAACGGGTTCTGATCTATCGCCTGGGCAGTCTAGGCGACACGCTCATCGCATTGCCGGCTCTCCATCTTGTGGCCCGTGCCTTTCCAGAGGCTGAGCGGCGCATGCTGACGAACTTTCCCGTGAACGTAAAAGCCCCGCCTGCTGCTGCAATCCTTGAAGGCAGCGAGCTGGTGCATGGTTACTTCCGTTACGGCGTCGGCATGCGAAGTCCACGAGAGCTTATCTCCCTATGGTGGCAGATTCTGCGCTGGCGTCCTCAGGTGCTGGTCTATCTGGGGCCAGCAAGGGGGGTAGACTCAGCTCGTCGCGATGCGAAGTTTTTCCGCCTTTGCGGTATACGTCGGCTGATCGGCGTTCCCATTACCGAAGAGATGCAGCAAAACCTTTGGGAGGATTCGACCGGATCGCTGGAGCCAGAAGGTGCACGGCTAGCTCGGAACGTTGTCGAATTGGGAGACGCGCGGCTGGACGACCCCGCAAGCTGGGATCTTCACCTTACCCCCGCAGAGCATAAGCGTGCCAAAGATGCTCTGGCTGGAGCGGCTGGCCTGCCTCTTATTGCGGTTAGCGTAGGCACCAAAGTGCAATCGAAGGACTGGGGCCGAGATAATTGGCGAGCTCTGCTGAGTAGAGTTGCCGTCCTCTACCCGGACTTTGCTCTGGCGCTCTGCGGAGCGCCGGAAGAGTCCGAAGCGAGCAACTTTGCAGCGGATGGTTGGCGGCAAAACTCTGCAGGACCGGTCCTCAATCTATGCGGACTTCTGACTCCACGTGAGAGTGCCGCCGTGTTTGCCCAGGCCCGACTGTTCGTTGGCCATGACAGTGGTCCCATGCATCTTGCCGCGGCTGTGCAAACCCCTTGCGTCGCGATCTTCGCCGCTCGTAACAAACCTCGCGTCTGGTTCCCTTATGGCAAGCAACACCGCGTCGTCTACCATAAGACCGATTGCTGGGGCTGCGGTCTGGAGACATGCATTCTCGAACGCAAAAGATGTTTGACCTCTATTACGGTCGATGAGGTTGTGAATGAGGTTCGGGCTGTCTTAGGTTAGCTGGTTAGTACGCGCCTCCACTCAAAGATGCGATGATGGTCGCGAGGAGATCTCTTCGTTCATGCTTCCGGAACTTCATTCGATTTTGAACCTGCTTGAGGGTGGGTTCGGTCAACTCAAGGTATTTGTTCTTGGCGACATCATGCTCGACCGTTATATTCACGGCGAGGTCGACCGTATCTCACCGGAGGCTCCGGTTCCGGTTATCCGCCATGCGCAGCGTTACGAGCGTGCCGGAGGGGCCGCCAACGTCGCGATGAATCTCGCCGGCCTGGGTTGTCAGACCTTCCTCGGAGGCTTATGGGGAAGGGACTCTGAGCAGGCAGAACTGGCGGCACTCCTTGACCGTGCCGGTATCGACACGATCGGGGTTGTCTCAAGTTCGCTCCCGACTATCTCCAAGACGCGCATTGTCGGACGCATGCAGCAACTTCTTCGTCTTGATATCGAGAGCCGCGATCCCGTGCCGGCCGCTGAAGCCCAGCGCCTTCAAGAGCTAGCCATCGAACTCGTCTCCAAGGTTCATGCCGTCATTCTTTCTGACTACGCCAAGGGTGCCCTTAGCCGCTCTCTCTGCGAGGCGGTCCTTCGGACTGCACGCGATACCGGCATCCCCGTCTTCGTGGATCCGAAGACCCCGGATTTTAGCAAATACTCTGGTGCCACGACGGTGTGTCCAAACCTCGGAGAGCTTGCAGCAGCAACAGGGATTCCATCGCACCAGACAGAAGATCTTCTGTCTGCCGGACAGGCATTGATCACCGAACACGATCTCAAATTTCTTACTGTCACCATGAGCGAGAAGGGAATTACAGTCCTTCGTGCTGCTTCTGGGGCAGCCCCTGGTGTCTATCATTCTCCTGCTCGCGCTCGCGAGGTCTTCGATGTCTCAGGCGCCGGCGACACGGTCATCGCAACACTTGCCGCTTGTGTGGCCGGCGGTCTTCAGATCGAAACCGCGGTAGAGCTCGCCAACGTCGCAGCAGGAATTGTAGTGAGCAAAGTCGGCACTGTGCCGGTCTCCGCTCACGAGTTGGTAGCGGCCCTCACTCCCAGCTCCGGGCTTAGTGCGGGAGAGAAGATTCTCGATCTTGAACGCATCAAGCTACGAGTAGCTGAGTGGCGTGCCTCGGGCGAGACGATCGTGTTTACCAATGGGTGTTTTGACCTGTTGCATGTCGGCCATATAACGCTTTTAGAAGACTGCCGCAGGTTTGGCTCTAAGCTTGTTCTCGGCCTCAATGCGGATGCTTCGGTGTGTCGTCTCAAGGGTCCAACTCGCCCCATCGTCTCTGAGAGAGAACGCGCCCGCGTTATGGCTGCTCTGGCGGCTGTTGATGCCGTAGTCCTGTTTGAAGAAGACACTCCTCTGGAGCTGATCCGAGCCCTGAAGCCTAACGTTCTCGTCAAAGGCGGCGACTACATTGTTGAGACTGTCATTGGCCACGAAGAGGTTCTTGCTAATGGTGGGCGGGTTGAGATTGTTCCGACTGTCGAAGGTTTTTCGACTACCAACATTGTAAAAAAGCTCACTGCAAACTCTGCGCCGAGCGAGGAGGTTCAGAAGTGATCATCGTTACAGGCGGAGCGGGCTTCATCGGCAGCAACCTTATTCAGCAGCTCAATCGCACAGGAGAGCGCAACATTCTGCTGGTGGATAACTTCGCGCCTGCCCCTCATCTCACGGGGCCTAAGTTTCTCAACCTCGCGGGTGCGGAGTACGCCGATTATATGGACAAGCGTGAGTTTCGGGCGGCTCTGAAGGCAGGTGACTTCGAGAACACCAGAATCCGTGCCATTCTCCATCAAGGCGCCTGCTCAAACACTCTTGAAGACGACGGGCAGTACATGATGGACAACAACTTTACCTATTCCAAGGAGCTGTTGCATTTTGCTCTCGAACGCAAGATTCCCTTGGTCTACGCGTCAACGGCGGCCGTCTACGGAGCCAGTACCAACTTTACAGAGCTCCCAGCGAATGAACGTCCGCTCAACATTTACGGTTACTCGAAGCTGGTCTTCGACAACTACGTCCGACGTCATCTTCATGACATGAAGTGTACCGTCGTGGGTCTGCGCTACTTCAATGTCTACGGACCACGCGAACAGCACAAAGGGCGAATGTCCAGCGTCATCCATCACTTCACCAAGCAGCTCAAGAACAGCGGAGTCATCCGCATGTTTGAAGGTTCGGGTGGCTATTCTGATGGTGAGCAGCGCCGCGACTTTGTCTTCGTCAAAGACCTTGCCCGCATCAACATGTTCTTCGCGGGTCTCCTCCCTGACAGCCCTAAGAGACCGATCCACGCTATAGTCAATGCCGGCACCGGCGAGGCGCGCAGCTTCAAAGCAGTCGCCGAGGCGCTCATGCAGGTTCATGGCCGAGGAAACATCGAATACATTCCTTTTCCTGGGGATTTGAAGAACCGCTACCAGCATTTCACACAGGCTGACATATCTGGTCTGCGCATAGCAGGCTACACCGGTCCGTTCACATCGCTTGAGGACGGAGTTAGACAGACATTCGCCGAAGAACCCGTCCTTTAGACTCTCTGCGTGCATCAGATGTTTCTGGTAGCTTTAGCTGTTTAAATCTGTTCCTCTGCCACAGGAGCCAATGTGACCGATACGCAAAGGCAGCCCACGATTCTTTGCATCAGCACCTATGAAAAAGGCCAACCCTTTCTGAAAGAGGCAGCGCGTCTTGGCGCAAGAGTAATCCTGCTTACTGTCGATGCGCTCGAACATGCTGACTGGCCTCTGGAATCCCTTACGAAGCTGATTACCATGCCGGAGAGGCTTACTCCAGAGCAAGTACTGAATACGGTCACTTATCTGGCGCGCACGGAGGCAATAGACCGCATCGTTGCTCTTGATGAGTTTGATCTCGAGGTTGCTGCGCTGCTGCGCGAGCACATGAGACTGCCCGGAATGGGGGAATCGCTCACTAGAAACTTCCGCGACAAACTGGCGATGCGCGTGAGCGCCAAACAAAAGGGCGTTCCCGTTCCCGAGTTCATAGGTGTCTTCCATTATGAGGATTTGCGCAGCTTTCTTCGGAATGTTCCAGGGCCCTGGCTTCTGAAGCCTCGCACAAATGCCTCGGCCATAGGAATTCGCAAGATCGAATCGCCATGCGATCTCTGGCCAATTCTCGACGAACTAGGCGATTTGCAATCTCACTATCTACTCGAGCGTTTCGTGCCGGGCGATATCTTTCACGTCGAAGGCGTTACCTGGAACAGCAGAACTCTATTCAGCGCTCCGTACAAATACGGCAAACCCCCTATGCAGACGATGCATCAAGGGGGAATCTTCAGTACACGTGCGCTGGACAGGGAATCGAGCGATGCGGTTGCTCTTGGCAAAATCAACAGACAAGTCATCGAGGCGTTGGGCCTGGTCTCGGGTGTCACCCATACCGAGTTCATCAAATCGCAAGCTGACGGGAGCTTCTACTTCCTTGAGACTGCTGCCCGTGTCGGAGGAGCACACATCTCAGATGTCGTCGAGTTTGCCTCGGGCATCAACCCCTGGGTCGAGTGGGCACGAATTGAGGTTGCGACACTGTTGAAGATGGAGTACACGCTGCCAAATCTCAAGGAACAATATGCGGGTAGCGTGATCTGTCTTGCACGACAGGAGCATCCTGATCTTCGCAGCTATGACGCGGCCGAGGTGGTCCAACGCCTCGAGCGGCATCACCATGCGGGCCTGATCCTTCAATCCAGATCCGCTGAGCGGATTGAAGATCTGATTTCTCAGTACACTCTCCGCTTCCTCGAAGATTTTTGCGCTGTCGTTCCTCCACCAGATAAACCGACGGCATGAGAGTTTGCACTTCAATATGAGAGATGCGGCGCGCCCCCCAAAAAAGTCCGTCCCGCCTAGTGTCAGGCGGGACGGACTTTTTGCATTAGCTTTTGGTGTTTAGAAGATAACCTTTAGCGCACCCTGGATCTGCCGGGCGCCGGTTGTGCCATCATTCTGACCAACCTGAGCGGTTGAAATGCCGAAAGTCGAAGAGCCGAGCGATGTTGAGTTAGGAGAGCTTGACGAACCGGGCGATACTAGATTGGGATGATTCAAAACGTTATAACTCTCTGCACGGAATATGAGCTTGACCTGTTCGTGCAGGACCTGCGTCTTTTGGAACACGACGTCCGTGTTGACGAAGCTGGGCCCGTAGAACTTATTGCGGTGTATTGAGACACTCTCGTCAAACGGAGCGTTGGCAAAGGCCGCAGCGGAAGGCCCGGTAATCTTGCCCTGTGCAACGATGGTTCCGCGTCCGGAGGGATAGGGACTTCCAACGAGCTGGGGCCTATTGGTGAGGCCGGTATGCAGGTTGTCAGCGGTCCCCCGGAGATCGAAGGGCAGACCACTCTGGACTTGTTGAATGCCCGAGATCTGGATGCCTTCAAAGACGTGTCCGAGCACACCACTATTCAGGTACGCGCCGCCGATTCCGACGGGCAGATTGTAGCTGGCACCAATGGTGCCACGGTGACGGACGTCGAAGTCAGAGTTCCCATATTCGGGGCCGAGATCGAAGCTGTTGCGCGGGAGACCGGAACCGCCCGCACCAGGGACGAGCGGATCGGAACCATTATCCAGAGAATGCGCATAGGTATAGCTTCCGGTGAGAGTAAGGCCGCCAAGTTGTCCCTGCACCTTAGCTTGTAGTGCGTTGTAGTTGCTGCTGACGATCGAGGTCTGAAAGAGTTCGTGAAGAAAGGCTGTGTTATTGACCGCCGGATTGAATTTAGTCCCATTGGCATCAGCGCCGCCGAGGTAGAGCGCGTTGAACGTCAGGGCCGATGGCAGCACACCAGCGGCGATATCGGCTTGTACGAGATTCTGTTGCGGGGGAGCACCGTCGATTTCGCGCAGGCCATGGGTGCCGTGATTGCCGACGTAGTCCACCTCAAGCGTCATTCGCTGGTTAAGCTGGCGCTGGATGCCGATGTTATAGCTCTGGCTGGTTGGTATTTTGAGGTTAGGATCAATCACCACTGGCTCAAGGTAGGAGCCGCTGGTGATATCTGCGGACGGTATCAGATTACCCGGGCTGGGGATGTTAGACACCGTGGGGCTGGTTGCAGGATGTTTGGAATCGAACGGGAAGTTGGTAAGGTTAGCCTGGAAGGGTGGATTGGACTTTGCGTTTCCGAAGATGTTATCGAAGATGCGGTCATGGAAGATGCCGTAGCCGCCGCGGATTGCAGTCTTACCATCCCCATTGACATCGTACGAGAAGCCCAGGCGGGGCTCGAACAGCTTCCAGCTGTCTGCATAGAGCTGTTTTCCGGTTCCAGGACCTACAGGAGTGAAGCTGAAGAAGCCCGATGCCGGAAGCGCAGCCGAGGCATCGCCATAAAAATTGGAGAAGTTACCGTTCTCCTCATAAGGAACCCCGTTGAAGGCGTAGCGGAGACCCAGAATCGCAGTAAAGCGGGGAGTGACCTTCCAGGTGTCCTGCGCGAAGAGGTCCCACTCATGTTGGCGGAAGCGGGTGAGATCAGTGCCACGTCGAGTGCCGTTGGCCGTGAAGAACTGGTTCTCGGTCGTCTCTGCGACCGAGCCTTGCGCGCCCCAGATAAGGTCCTGAAAAGAGAGGACGCTGGGTGAATTGGGGTTTCCGGCGAAGTTGTAGGCAGATGCGCCGTAGTCGGTAAAGTTCGTAAGTGAGAGTAGATTGCGAGAGGAAAAGTTATCGAAGCTGGTGTCCTTGACGCTGCGGTATTCGCCGCCGAACTTCAGCGAATGGGCACCCTTGGTGACCGAGTAGGTATCCGAAAAGAGCAGTGTCGAGCTTAGGCGAGCCTGCGCGTTACTGTGACCTAAGTCAAAGCAGCCAAAGGCGTTGCCATTAAAGAAATAGGGGACATTGATATCCTGGCCGTTCCCGAAGCTGTCGACGCCGAGCAGCGAGTCAAAAGCTGCGTGATTGCAGAAGAACCCGGCTTGGTTTTGGTTGTAACCGGCGCGGAATACATTGGCGGTGTTGGCGGAGAGAGCAGACGCAATGGACACCACGCCATTGTGGTTTGTCCCGATCACGGCCGTGTTGCCATATCCCGGCAGGCTCTCATCGTGGAAGGGATCATTTTCGTTCGAGTGGCCGTAGATGTAGCGCACCGTAAGCTGGTGCTTATCGGTTAGTTTTTGATCGAAGCGGCCGGTGAGAGTGTAAGAGTTAAGTGCGTCTGGTGACGCAAAGAAGTATGTGGTGCTGACGCCATCGCCGTTATCTGCCTGGCCGACAGGAGCGACCGCGAAGATCTTTGCAATGGTGGAGTCCTGGGGCAGACCGGACAGATTATTGGGGTTGCCGGCCGGATTGGTGAGATCCACCGGTGTCTGGCTACCATCCGTGGGGTCGATATAGGTGAATTTGCCTGACTTGAAGGCTGCGGTAGGGGTGACAGTACTCTCCGTGCGTGTGGTTCTGAAACGCTGAACTTCGCCATTCAGGAAGAAGAAGGTGCGATCCTTCCACAGTGGGCCGCCGACCGAAGCGCCAAAGTCGTTACGGACATAAGGGTCCTGCGGGCCGTTCTCCTTAGTGTTGAAGAAGTCGCGAGCGCCCAGCGCGTTATAGCGGCCAAACTCATAAGCATCCCCGTGGAAGCTATTGGTGCCTCCGCGGGTGATCACGTCGATAATGGCGCCGGTGTTTCGTCCGAACTCCGCGTCGAAGTTGTTGGTAATGACACGAAACTCCTGTGCCGAGTCTGGATTCGCAGAAGATACGCCGGCTAGACCACCCGGAACCGAGGTGTCGTTGTTGTCCGCTCCATCGAGCGTAAAGTTGTTATTCCGGTCGCGCTGGCCGTTGACCGAAACTCCACCGTCGTTATTTGTGGCGCTGACGACACCCGGCGACAGGAGAACCAGTTGGTAAGGATCGCGCAAAATTAGAGGGAGATCGTTGATCTGCTTTGAATCGATGACAGTTGAGAGCTGAAAGCTGTCTGTCTCGACCGAAGCGGAAGAGACATCCCGAACATCGATGACAGCCGTCGCACCCGAGATCGCCAGTGTGAAATTAACTGGAAGGGTTGCGGCCACACTGAGGGTGACATTTCTTTTGATCTGCTCCTGAAAGCCTGCCGCGATCGCAGAAAGGCTATAGACGGAGGGTGGTAGTGCGCCGAAGTTATAAACACCGGCGGAGGTCGAGGTAACCGTACGCGTGAACCCAGTGGAAGCGGAAGTTGCGGTAATTCTCGCATCGGCTACGACAGCGCCTGCGGGGTCGAATATCTGACCGGTAATACTTCCGGTTTGTGCAACTCCGGTACCAACCATGATCGAGAACGCCAGAAGAGTAACGAGCAAAGTCCTAAAACGCATGGGAAAACTCCTTACAACTGCATCTGCCTAAAGGTTAGGGAGGTTGAATTTAGCCACCAAGATATTGAATGCAATAGATCGTCAAAATTCCTTATAAGGCGTTTTAACATGATTGCATTTTCTGGGCCAAACCGTAGTCTGGCGAAGGTTAGGAGATTGACCGATTTGTTAAGTCGCGGTTCGGAATAGGTATGGAATATTGGAGAATGGTCAGCAGTAATGTGAAAAAAAGAGACGTAGTGTGGGAGCATGAATAGCCATTTTAAAAAATCCGACAGGAGGCTTCGCCGGCTGTTAATTGTCGCAACTAGCAAATGACAGTCGAATGACAGCATAATGACAACCATCTCCCAGGTGCGGTGCAATATGGGATGGCCCTCGTTGTTTTGGAAAGAGGTGTTGCTAAAACCCTCGTCTTTATTTTGGTTTGATGGTGAGAACGCTGGGGCTCGAACCCAGGAGCAACGCCTTGAAAGTAGACGTCCTGCTCCCAAGACGACGCACAAGGTTGCGGTCGTCGAAGGATTTGAACAATCTGATCGAGCAGGATCATCGCGGCCTCAAGTCCAGAACCCGCCCGATGCTCGGGTTCAAGAGTTCCTCCTCTGCTGCCATCACCATTGCCGGGGTGGAACTGCTTCGGCGTATCTACAAAAATCAATTCTCCCTCAGCCGCCTACACTTCAAAGACCACGCTGCGCCCATCCTCTGGAATTCAGTGCTCGTCGCTTGATCTCAAACGTCGTCGTCAGATGATCGCCGCACGCCAACATATTTGCACCACAACCCTTCGCACAGCTTGTGAATCGTGGTTTTACCATGTGACCTTCCGCCCACCCCGGCCATCGCTTTGCTAACGCTTAACAACTCATTCCATTGCTGATTTTGTGAAAAAGATGGCAAGAATCTTGGTCTCAGGGGTTAGTCTTTCTTGAAGAAGGAACCTAATGATCCGCGCTGCCTCCAAGCTCTACTCAATGTCTTCTTTCTTCGTGCCAGTATTCGCGTTTTTTGCAATTGCTACCTTTGCGGCTGGGCGCGCATGGGCTACCGATCCTGGTGCTTTGCAAGTGATTGCATCGGGGACCTCCACATCAAACGAATCGTCCGAAGAGACTCCCGATGAAAATTTCAGTCTTATGGTGATGGGCGACTTCAACCGAGACGGCATCGCCGATAAAGCAGTGGCTATCTTGCCGGCCAGAAACCGCTCCGGACCTGCCGTTCTAACCGTGTTACTCGGCCAACCAAGCGGCATCTTCAAGCAGGTCCCTTCCAATCTGGTGCTGAACCACGCCCCCCGATCAATCGTCATTGGAGATTTCAACGGAGACAGGCTTCCCGACCTGATCGTCGGAACCGACGACGGTTCACTGCTGTTGTTCCTTGGCGACGGGACGGGCAGAATGGCTCCTGCCGGCGACATAGCCCACCTCGACTCGGTCGTGTCGGTCGTGGTCGCTGATTTCAACCACGACAATATTCTGGACATAGCTGTCACAGACTGGCGCGCGAGTTTGGTGACAGTGTTTCTTGGTACTGGCAATGGTTTATTCCACCACGCGTGGTCTTCTCCATTGCGTATGCCGGGCACCGTTCCCCACGTCGTCGCCGCCGACTTTAACGGAGATGGCATTCTCGATCTGGCGGTCGTATACGAGGACGATGAAGGTGGCACGTTCGAGGTCATGCTGGGAAGTGGCAACGGTACCTTCACCTTTGCGCCTGAGCTGAGTTTTGTCAGAGACCCTAACTCTCATTGCACCACCTAACTGCGGGTTTGAAAGCAGCCGGGCTATCTCTTGCAATAGGAAAACGTAGGGTTGTTTGTTTTTCTGAACGCATCATCCGTCACTCCCCACAATGCTCATTTACAATTTCCCCTACAAAGTAATTGGGGCCTAAATGAATCGTAGAAGTCTCCTCTTCTCGGCCGGTGCTTTGCTGGCGAGTAAATCGTTCGATGCGGCATTTCCTTCGTCGCTGAAACAGAGAAACGTTCTTCCATCCGGTAACGCGGACTACACGATACGTATCGAGTCGTGTACCGTGGAAATTGGTCCAGGTGTAACGATCAAAACACTTGCGTACAATGGGCAGGTTCCAGGGCCGTTGCTAAGACTGCGCGAAGGCGTTCCGGTCACAATCGATGTGACCAATGCCAGCGAAAGTCCAGACCTGGTTCACTGGCATGGACTCGCCATCGATTCCTTGAACGACGGCGCCATGGAAGAAGGTTCGCCAATGATCGCCGCTGGTAAGACCCAGCGTTATGCCTTCACGCCAAAGCCCTCAGGCACCCGTTGGTACCACACGCACGCGACCGCCTACGACGACCTTTCGAAGGGAACATACACCGGACAATTTGGTTTTTTGTTGATTGATGGAAAGGAACAACCTGCTCGTTACGACCAGGAGATAAACCTTGCCATTCATCACTGGGGCCCGTCCTTCGTCCCCATGGTCGAGACGATGCGGGATCAGTCATCGAACATGCCCCTCACGACAGGCTCCGATGTGGGATATAAGTACGCAACGATCCAGGGACATATGTTGGGCGCAGGTGAGCCTATCCGCGTGAAACGTGGGCAACGCGTGCTGATGCGACTATTGAATGCCAGCGCAACAGAAAATGTGGTTCTGGCATTGCCGGGCCACACATTCAGAATTATCACGATGGATGGCAACCCTGTTCCGAATCCAAAAACAGTTGAAGTACTCTCCTTGGCAGTGGCAGAGCGTGTGGACGCAATCGTAGAGATGAACTCCCCAGGTGTATGGGTGCTTGGTTCGATACTCTCCAAAGAACGTGAGATGGGACTCGGCGTCGTTGTCGAATATGCGGGAAAGGGCGGCGCGCCCGTATGGAGAGACCCTGCACCAATCGACTGGGATTACACTCAATTTGCCAATGAGGCCGCACCATCCGTGAAGCCTGATGAAACGTTCGTTCTCACCTTTCGAGATAACGGCCCGAAACATGGAGCTAAGTTCGATACCTGGACGATCAACAATAAGTCTTGGCCTGATATAGATCCGCTGATAGTGCAACCGGGCAAGAGATATAGGCTGGTCTTCAGAAATGGCAGTGGAGACCAACATCCAATACACCTGCATCGACATACGTTTGAAGTAACCCGCATCGGCAAAAAACCGTTCAGCGGATTGATGAAGGACGTTATCAACATCATGCCGCTCGACACAGTAGAGGTCGACTTTATCGCCAATAATCCGGGAGACACTCTGATGCACTGTCATCAGCAACTGCATATGGATTATGGCTTCATGCAGTTGATCAAGTACTCCAGTTAGCTAAATTCACAGAGCTTCCGCTCTACTTACTTTTTGATGAGAGCCTTACGAATGCACAGAATTAGGGATGCAGTACTCCTACTGGTAGGAGTCGGGTTACTTCTTTTTCAATCTCGTCTGGTGCCCGCATATGCGGCTTCTGGCTATACATCATCAGAATCTCATGCAATTCAGTCATCCAACGAAGCTGCGTCAGGCCAGCAAGGCGCCAGCGCCTATGAGGCCCACTGTGCGATATGCCATGGCGAGCAGCGTGAAGGCATCTTGCCCTCATTTCCGCCTCTCCTCAGCGTTAAACGTCAGATGACCGATCAACAGATCACCCAACTCATCCACACTGGGAAAGGGCGTATGCCTGGATTTCCCAAATTGCCGAACGATGAGTTGACGGCGCTGCTGAGCTATCTTGCCAGTCCACCTTTGGTAGTTCCCACGACATCAGCCGGGACAGATAGTGCTGGAGGGACTGGTTCTTCGAGCATGGTAGACGCTGGAAATGGACTCTTCCATCAGAACTGCGCCTTCTGTCATGGAAGAGACACTATGGGCGGAGAGACCGGCCCTGACCTGACTCGCTCAAAGCTGGTCTTGGCGGATGACAAAGGAGACAAGATTTCTGAAGTCGTGCGTAACGGGCGCCCCGAAAAAAAGATGCCCGCCTTTAACTTCTCTGATCAGGAGTTGCTCAGTCTATCGGCCTTTATCCATGCGCAGGTGAAGAAGGCTACCTCTCAAAAAGGAGGACGTCGAGGTGTTGATGTCGCTGATCTGCAAACCGGAAATGCTGAAGCAGGGAAGCAGTACTTCAACGGCGCAGGTGGCTGTACGAAGTGCCATTCAGCCACAGGTGATCTAAGCGACATCGCGAAACGGTACGAGGGACTCCAACTGGAGCAGCGTATGCTCTACCCTCGCGGAGTTAAGAGCCACGTAACGGTTACTCTTCCTTCCACACAAAAGATGACGGGAACGCTGGCATATCTCGATGAATTTGTCGTTGGCCTTCGTGACAGTAATGGCGTCTATCATTCCTGGTCCGTTGGTAACGTGAAGTATGTGGTTGATTCACCGGTTGACGCACATGTCGATCTCTTCAGCAAGTACACCGATGCCGACATCCATAATTTGATGGCTTATTTGCAAACACTGCGTTGATTGGCTGCGTGAGTTGCCGCCTAGACCCGATGCCATTTCAACGTTTTGGAAGGATCACGAACCATATGAAATTCCTGAAGACTGCAACTGTCGTAGTAGGAAGCGCGTTGGCGCTGGTTAGCTCTTCTAATGGGCTTGTAGCGCAAAATGTAGATTCGGCGGTGTTGCTCAAGCCGCCTGCTGACAGTTGGCCCGGCTATCATGGTGACTATTCTGGGAGACGTCATAGCTCATTGACGCAGCTCACGCCACAAAACGTGAACGAGATGACGCTTGCCTGGGCGTTCCAGACCCAACATACAGCCACTATCAAATCCTCCCCGCTGTTAGTCAATGGCGTGTTGTACTTCACCATCCCGGACAACGTATGGGCAGTCGATGCCCGTTCGGGGCAACAACTCTGGCACTACACCTACCCCCCAAATAAGGGCGATCACATCGGCCAACGAGGCGTAGGCATCTACAAAGACTGGGTATTCTTTACCTCTCCCGACGCGCATCTGGTTTCGCTAAACGCTAAAGATGGTACTGTGCGATGGATCGTGCAAATCGCGGATGTTGAGAAAGGCTACTGGGCGACGATGGCGCCCCTCATCGTAGGCAATCACGTCATCATTGGGGTCGGCGGTGACTTGGATAATCTCGCCACCTTCATCAGGTCCGTTGATCCGGAGACGGGCAAGACCCAATGGCAATGGGATGTCACTCCGCCCGCGGGCACTCCGAATACTGCCACCGGAGGAACTACCTGGATGGCTGGAACATATGATCCTGACTTGAATCTTATTTACTGGGGAACTGGCAATCCTACGCCGGTTCTCAACGGCTCCACCCGTCCTGGAGATAACCTCTACACCGGCTGTATCGTCGCACTGAATCCTGATACGGGTAAATTGGTTTGGGCCTTTCAGCCTTCGCCTCACGATACGCACGACTGGGACGCCGTCGAAACCCCCGTGTTGGTGGACGGAATCTTCCATGGCCAGCAGAGAAAGATGTTGATGCAGTCCTCTCGCAACGGCTACTTCTTTGTACTGGATCGAACCAACGGGAAGAATCTATTGACCGTCCCGTTCGGTCCAGTGAATTGGACGCTTGGCATTGATAAGGATGGACGCCCCATTCCTAATCCAGCAAAAGAGCCAGCACAGGACGGCAGATTGATTGCCCCCGACGAGAGCGGACTGACAAACTTCCGCTCACCTAGCTTCGACGCTCACACTGGCCTATTCATCGTCGATGCCCATCCCAGCTGGAGCATCTACTTCGCAAAACCAGCGGATGGCACCTATGGATGGGCGGGTGCAGATTATGGCCTATGGGGCAAGGGCATTATTGAAGCCATTGACTACCAGACAGGCAAAATTAGATGGACACACGAACTCGGTCAGGGAGGATCTGGTGCCGGCGTTCTGACGACAGATTCCGGGTTGACCTTCACCGGCGACGTGCATGGAAATTTTCTCGCGCTCGATACTACGAATGGCAAGACGCTCTGGCATGCAGGTTCAGGAGCGACCATAGCCAGCTCTCCGATCACATACGAACTGGATGGCAAGCAATATCTTGTGACTAGCGGTGGTGGCGTACTGTTTGCATGGAAGCTTCCCGATGGGCTTCATCAAAAAGGAGCATCGCCCCAACACCGTTAACTAGTGAGGGGCGATGATGTCGAATCAAGCGTTGTGACGCAAGCAGGGCTTGCTGCCATCAAGGAGTTTGTCCGGACGTCACGGGCCGCGCGTGAGGCGCGGTACTGCCCTCAGTCAAGCCGAGCGCCCACTTGATCGCTTCGAAGTACATCTTTCGAATGTCAGGATCTTCCCACGCATCTTCTGTATGTCCGAGGGTCGAATAGAACACGCGACCGTTGCCATACATCTTTGACCAGGCCACCGCGAAATCATGATCGGCACGATGGATCCGCGAATTGTTAGCATAGTCAAGCTTGTTTGGGTCGAGGCTCAGCAACACATGGACCTTGTCCCGAGACCATTCCTTAGGCTGATAGATTTCGTCGTACTTCAGGAATGCTTTGGGGAGATGGCGGACGGCAGGAAAGTCAGGATCTTCGTTAATGATGGGCGCATTGAAGGTGCTCCATGGATGCTGATCGAACCAGCCACCAATCATCTCACCGTACTCCGGCCATGTGTAATTGGTATCGAGCGCGGCATGAATGCCTACAAAGCCTTTTCCATCGACCTTGATACTGGACATCATGTCCTCTTTCTGGCTCTGGTCCAGGTCAAGCTCCCCGGTAGTGCTCGTGAAGACAATGGCGTCGAAGTAACTCAGGTTCTTCGCATTTCTTCCCAGATCTTTCTTCGTGAGCAGTTCGGTATCAGTCCGTAGCGTTGCATCCCAAAGCCCGCTATCATGGCCCATCGAATAGATCGCCGCCATTGCGGCGGAGACGGAGTCGTGTTCAAACCCCTTTGTCTGGCCAACCACCAGAATATGTTTGAGATGAATCTGCTTTACGTGTGGTATTGGCGGAGTCGTGTTTGTTCCTGCGCGCTCCTGAGCGTCACTGGTTCGACCAAAGGTGCCAAAGCTGAAAAGAAACAGGGAAAGAAAGATAAAGCTCCATCTATAGCGCAAGTGATCTCCTTAAAAATTCATATACGACAACCACTTCGCCCAGCGCGCCACTAAAGATGAAATGGCGCTAGGTACACTTCTTTTGAGATTCCTATGCTCATCTCGCTAAGACAGGAAACCCGCAAAATTACTTGCATAGC
>NZ_LMUD01000044.1:51278-52389 GCF_009766095.1 Granulicella sp. S190 | reverse complement strand
TTGTGATTGAGGACTGACAATGGGCAGGCTGAGAAACATCGAAGAGTTGTTTGCAGGACGGCACTTTGATCGCGAGGTGATCCATCTGTGCGTGCGTTGGTATCTGCGCTACAAGCTCAGCTTCCGTGATCTGGTGGAGATGATGGCCGAACGAGGTCTCCAGCTTGCCCATACGACGATCCTGCGCTGGGTTCGACGGTATGACGCAGACGGGCGACTCTACGCAGTAGGAACATTCGATCCCGTGCCCGAGAGCGTGGTAATGACTCAATATATCTATGATGCTGTCGGGCAGCGGTCGGTAAGGGCGTTATATCGATACTTAGCTGTGACGCCACTTCGAACAGATTTACGCTGACCAATCAATATCTCCTAGATCAGTCTGGAGAGCAGATGACCGAACTCGATGGGGGCGGCAATCGCTGCAATCGAACGTCTACGCTTCAGGAAATTTGATCAGTACCTACGATAGCCAAGGGCTGCATTTTCATTTCTCCGACTGGCTCGGATCCCGAAGAGTACAGACTGACTATGCCGGTAATCCTCAAGGCAACTGGCAGAATTTTCCATTCGGAGAGGGGCTAACTCCCGCAACGCTCCTTGGAGCGTCCGAGCATCATTTTACGGGCAAAGAACGGGATGCTGACAGCAGCTTAGACTACTTCGGGGTAAGGTACTACGGAAGTTCAATGGGGAGATGGATGTCGCCGGCCTGGGCTGACAAACCCGAAGCCATTCCGTACTCTTCACTCGACAATCCGCAGAGCCTAAATCTGTACGGGTATGAGGATGGCCCGACACAAGGAGCGCAGATGGGCATTGTGATCAGAACGGCCAAAACTGTTCGACATGGGATCATATCGACGGAGCAGTCGGCGGCTTACTATATGTCGTTCCGATGACTTTGAACATCCCTAACCAGATATTCAACGCTGTCTCAGGTGCTTTCGGGGGCCGCAAGTAACTGAGCTTCCAATGATTCCATCGGACACGCACGCTAGCGTAGGTGGTTTGAATATGGGCTCAGCTGCACAGATACTTCTTCCAGTGGGGGACTTGGCGAAAGGATCGCAACTTGCTGACAGCGCCCTCGTGGTTCGCGTCGGCGTCT
>NZ_LMUD01000044.1:0-51161 GCF_009766095.1 Granulicella sp. S190 | reverse complement strand
GCGATGCTCTACCAACTGAGCTACGCTCTCAGACCACAATACCAAGTTAGCACATTTAGGCGATGACCAATAGCCTTCAAACCATGCCAGCGCAAGCTGTTACCTTCACTGACCATCGCGCGTCGTCATCCAGAACAGCATCTCATCTTGAGTGGAACCGCGATGCGCTCCTCTTGGATTGACCTATGATCGCGAAGCTGCGTCCCATTGAATTCTTACACTTAAGTCGCACGACGGTTTCATTGACTTGAAGTGGCACCCACAGTAGCCTCAGGTTATTGCATAGGAACAGGTGCAATGGTCTTTTTGAGCTGGCAGCGAACCGGCGCAGTTCAAACTAAAAAGAAGTAGCACGATGGAATACTTAGGACCAAGAGCTATGGACTCTCGCGGTACAGGTAAGATCACCGACAAAATTGAGGATCTTTCAGCAGACGAAACCCCTGAAGATGTTGCTGTACTTTACTCTTGGGCAAATCTTCACGGCGCGAAGTATCGCGATTTTTCCGCGTCGCGTCGCGAGTATCGTGCACAACTTCGGCATCGCGCCGCAGAGCAGGTCAAGGAGCAAGCTTTGCTGGCGCAGGCCGAGGCGGAAGACGCTGCTCTATCCGCAGAGGCTGCGGCTCGCCACGCATCGAAGGCTGCTCTAAACCATATGTCTGAAGAGTCCGAATCCGTACGAAGACGTGCACTACGCGATGCTGATGAAGCCGCTCGCACGGCTGCTGCTGAACGGGTCGAAGCTGCCCGCCGGGCCGAGGCTGCCGCGGTTGCCGAAGCTGCTGCCCGACGGGAAGAGCGTGAGATTGCAGAAGCCCATGCCTCCGCTCAAAGACAGGCTGCCAGGTATGCCGACTCAGAGATCCGCCGCAGAACTGTCAACGATCAACGTTCTGGGTCGGAGCTACCCGGCCAAATCTCTGACCCTTATAATTCTAATTCTCAGGCACGTGTGCTGACACCTTCAGAGCCGATCTTGCGCTCTAATTTTGAGACCGACCCTCGGCAGCCGATCATTTCATCCCAGGAACCGCCCTTGAGCAGTGATCATAAAGAATCCGCTCCACCTTCTTCCATAGAGCCTGAGCGGCGTGTCTTCGTCCAAAAAAATATGACACCGCGCCGTCCGCAAGGATACCGGCCCGACGATGCATCAGGCGTCCGTCAGATTTACCGCGGCCCTGATGACTCTCAAGCCGAGTACACTACCTCTGATTCAACCAGACATTTGAGTTCACCCCAGAACCGTGCCGTGCCTGGAACTGTCGCACCCCCTGAAATGAAGCCGGCCTCCGAACAGTCCGCAGCGTTGCCGCGTTCGTTTTCCAGCGCTAGCGATGGGACTTCCTTATTGGGTCAGCGTCGCACCGACCCGTATCCGCATGCTGAATCCCGGATGCCACCGAAAGATTCATTGCTCGCAAGCTCTGCAACAAATCCAGAGTCTCGAGTCCCCTTCGCGAAAGATCGCTCTGGCGTTAGTAGTGATTTGCCACTCGATCCCATTCGGGACTCTTCGGCGAGTATTTCCCCAGCAATGCCTACTCCTCCCAGGCTGTCGGGAACCTTTCGCTCTACGCCACACGCCTCTTCTACTTCTTCGAGGCCTGTCTCTCCGTTCTCACAGGCGTTGGTACCCTCCGATTCCACTCGTGGCCGGCGTGCGCAGGACGACTTCGATTATCAACAGCCGCATCCCCCCCCTGATCTCTCTCTCCGTAACTCTGGGGAGTCTTCGCCTGAGCCTGCTCCGCTGGCCTCTGCGCGACCTGCCTTCCAGTCAGATCCGGCTGGTCCAGCGTGGCTGTATGCTGCACCGGTTCAACCCACCGCCGCTAAGTCTCTTGTTTCGCCTTCTTCGGCTTCCCAATCGTCCGTGGCCGATACCCTCCAGCACTCCAGGGAGCGTGTTGCTGCTCGCTGGTATGCCCTTAAAGGAGTTTTTGAGCACCCCGGGCATGATCAGCCAGAGGCAGCACCAGTACGTCAGAAAGAGACTCGTACACCGGTCCTTGCCGTCTTCTCTCTCGCAGGTGGAGTCGGTAAAACCAGTCTCGTCGCAACGGTTGGACGGGCACTCTCCTCGATGGGAGAGAAGGTTCTGCTCACCGATACTACTTCGCACGGTCTTCTGCCGTTCTACTTTGGTGCCAGTGAACTGCGTCATGGCACTGTCCGGACATTTTCTCCTCCTAGCGGAAGCACCGACGCGCCGATCTACCTGGTCAGTTACGATGTAGACCAGAAGCAGACAGCTGATGAGGCACAGGAACTTCTTGCGGAAGAGATCATCAGCAATGGCCGCGGAGCGCATCGGATTCTCCTCGATCTCACCGTAGGTTCAAGTTGGATTGTTAGTCGCATGTCGCGGATGAGCCCGACAATTCTCGTTCCTGTCGCACCGGACATGAACTCCGTCATCAGCTTGCAGACCGTTGAGAAGTTCTTCAGCGGTGTCAATGATGGCGATGGGCGTCCTCTTCAACCTTTCTACGTGCTTAATCAGTTCGATACTTCGTTGCCGCTGCACCTCGACGTTCGCGAGGTCATGCGTCGGCAGTTAGGAGATCGCCTCCTTCCCTTTGTCATTCGTCGAGCGCAGTCCGTAAGCGAAGCTTTGGCAGAAGGCATGACCGTAGTGGACTATGCGCCAGATGCACCTGTCGCCGAAGACTACCTTAACCTCGCCACATGGCTTCGCACCGTCGCTGCACCAGCTACTGCAGGCTTCCGCAACGTTCGCTGGAGCGAGCGATGAGGTCGTCGCCTCTCTTTGAACAGGTACAGTCAGGTAATGCACTCTTCTACAAAGCTCTTCGTTTTCTCATCCTTTTCTGTGGGGTATTTTTACTAGCGTTCACCGGCATTCTGGAACTCACGTGGCCCCAGCAGATCGTTCTGGGCATCCTTACCATCGCGCTGGTCATTTGGATGGACCGTAGTTCCGGTTCCTACCTCGTTACGTTGACTTTGATGCTGGCCTCGATGTTTTCCACTTTTCGCTACGGCTTTTGGAGAGTTTCTACCACACTCAAATTCTTCATGGATCCGGGTTCGACCTGGAGTTTCCTAGACGGCTTCTTTATCTGTCTTCTGCTCTTCGCCGAGATCTACGCCTTCGTCGTTCTCTTTCTCGGTTATCTGCAAACGCTCTGGCCGCTGCGACGCACCCCTGTCTCGCTGCCTGACCAAGTGAGCCAATGGCCGGCGATCGATCTACTTATCCCCACATATAACGAGCCGCTTAATGTAGTCAAGTACACGGCACTTGCGGCGATGAACATCGACTGGCCGGCTGCCCGACTTAATGTTTATCTCCTTGACGACGGTAAGCGTGAAGAGTTTCGTCAGTTCGCGGAAGAAGCCTGCATCGGCTATATGACGCGAGATGACAACAAACACGCGAAGGCTGGCAACATTAATCACGCTCTCGCACATCTTGAGGCTCCCTATGTCGCTATCTTCGACTGTGATCATGTCCCCACGCGAAGCTTTCTGCAGGTCACCATGGGCTGGTTTTTACGCGACAAAAAGCTCGGCATGCTGCAGACCCCGCACCACTTTTATTCTCCTGATCCCTTCGAGCGGAATCTTGACCAGTTCCGCACAATCCCTAACGAGGGAGAGCTCTTCAACGGGATTGTTCAGGATGGTAACGACTTCTGGAACGCGACGTTCTTTTGCGGATCCTGCGCGATTCTCCGCCGCTCCGCGCTGGACGAGATCGGCGGCATTGCGACTGAGACCGTAACCGAAGATGCACACACTTCACTTCGCATGCAGTCAAAGGGTTGGAACACAGCGTACATTAACATTCCACAGGCAGCAGGTCTTGCGACCGAACGTCTAAGCGGCCACATTCGACAGCGTATCCGCTGGGCTCGCGGGATGGTCCAGATCCTGCGCATCGACAACCCGCTCTTCATCCGGGGACTCAGCGCGGCACAGCGGCTCTGTTACTTCAATGCGATGACGCATTTTCTTTACGCTCTGCCGCGTCTTATCTTTCTTACTGCGCCGCTCGTCTATCTCATTTTTGGACACGTCAACCTACCCGGCTACTGGGTACTTATCTTCGCCTATGCGCTCCCGCATCTAGTTCTTGCGAACATCGCCAACTCTCGCATCCAAGGTCAACATCGACACTCTTTCTGGAATCAGATTTATGAGACAGTCCTTGCACCCTATATCCTTCTTCCCACGTTGTTCGCTGTTATCGCTCCGAAGGCTGGCAGCTTCGATGTGACTGCCAAGGGCGGTGTAGTAACACGAAGATTCTTCGACTCCCGTGTTGCCCAACCTTTCCTCTTCCTGATAGCGATTAACGCTCTAGGCATCTTCTGTGCCGTCCCCCGGTTCTTTCAGTTTCCCGGAGCCGGGACGCCCTCGC
The DNA here is from genome assembly GCF_009766095.1 of Granulicella sp. S190. GTDB lineage: Bacteria > Acidobacteriota > Terriglobia > Terriglobales > Acidobacteriaceae > Edaphobacter. Next base: position 46,768 of record NZ_LMUD01000044.1, on the reverse strand, counting down.
CTCTTCATTTCATTGCGGACCTCTACGACGGCAGCCATCCTGGCACTATTCTGATGAACCTGCTGTGGGCATGCTTCAACATGGTGATTCTTGGCGTTGCCACCTCCGTTGCCTGGGAGAGCCGTCAGCGGCGTCAGTCCGTGCGTCTTCCGATGTCTGTTCCGGCCGACGTGCAACTCGCTAATGGGATGATCGTTCGTGGCGTCACCAGCGACATGTCCAGCGGTGGCCTCATGATCCGCATCGAGCGAGCCTTCTCTGCCCGCACTGGCGAAGCGGTTAAGCTAACGCTGCCGGTTCTCGACGGCAACGCTACCTTGCCAGCAACACTCGTAGGCATTGACGGCAATGTACTCCGCGTGCGATTCGATCCGCTGACTCTTCGAGAAGAGGAAGCCCTCACCATGGTCCTCTACTCCCGTGCTGACACCTGGTTAGGATGGGGAGAAGCCCACGAAGCAGATAAGCCATTGGCCAGTCTTGGCCGCATCATCCAGCTCTCTGCTCATGGTCTTGTTCAGACATTTCGACTTGGGACAGGGGTGAGGGAACGCTCGCCGAAAGGAAAGCTTTCCCCCAGCGTCGTTCCGCTTCTTGGGTTGGCCCTCCTTTTGAGTTCTTCTCTCCTATTGGCTCAAGCCTCGACTCCTGAAGAAACCAAAGCTGCAGGAGTTGGTCAAAAGACGGCGCCGATCAAGCCAGCGCCGCAGACGAAGTTGCTCCCCAGCAATAGTTTAACGTTACAGGAGGCTCCGGCTGCACCCAGTACTTTCGATAACACCGTCTCGCTTTCAGAACTCGGAGTTCGCCAAACCATTGTGATGCAGGGCATGGATGACTTCAACACGATCCACTTCTCGTTGCCACAGAACCAAACAGTAAAGACGGCGACAATACACCTTCGTTACCATTTTTCTCCCGGCTTGATTCCATCAGTCAGCCATCTCAAGGTCAGCCTTAACGGTACCTTGTTCGCAACTCTTGCTGTTGAGAGCAAAACCTCGGACACAGTTCAACCGAACGCATCACAAGGCAATATTGTCTCGAATCAAAACAGCGACCTCCTTGAATCAACCGTAGTTCTTCCAGTCGATACTCTGGCACGCGATAACAGACTTACTTTTGAGTTTGTCGGACACTACGCCTCGCAGTGCGAAGACCCAACGCACTCTACTCTTTGGGCCCACATCGACAACAACTCGACTATCGAATTTGCAGGAAACCTTACCCATTTGCGGGATGATCTCAAGCTCCTCCCCGCGCCATTCTATGACTCCATGGTGAATCTCCGGCCAGTCATTCCGATAGTTTTTTTGAGCCAGCCCTCACCCAAAATCCTACAGGCTGCCGCAGTAGTAGCCTCATGGTTCGGCGTTCTCACCGACTCACACCCTGTTCGCTTCCCGGTCACAATCGGCGCCATCCCCAAGGGCAACGTCGTTGTCTTCAGCCAGAGTGGCGCCGTTCTGCCTGCCTCGCTCCAGATTAACTCTATTGCTGGGCCCACCATTGTCATGCGGCCGAATCCTTCGGATCCTTACTCAAAGGTTCTTATCCTCACGGGAGAGACGGATGGCGACGTTCTCAATGCGGCCTTGGCGCTTGTGCTTCAGCGCGATTTGTTCCTTGGAGACCGGATTCGTATCCCAAGCTTGACAACTCCTGCTCCCCGCGAAGCCGACGACGCACCGCGTTGGCTCAGAACGGATAAGAACATCCCTATCGGTGACCTTGTTCAGACAAGTAACCTTCAGACGAATGGCTCCGACCCGGTTGCCATCTCCATGCGATTGCCTCCTGATCTTTTCTACGGCGCGCGGCAGAATCTTGGTTTCCACCTTGAGTATCGCTACAACGGTATCCCTCTCTCGGACGAAAGCTCTCTTCAGGTCTACCTGAATGATTCTTATGTCAATTCGTCTCCGTTATCGCATAGCGATAAACCAGCACCTGCGCGCATTATTCCATTTCCAGTCTCAGATCTGCGGCCCTTCTCGAACTCAATCCTGCTGCGATTTCTCTTTCAGCTTGCAAAAAAGGATGATTGCCCTGGTGCAGCACCTTCTAATTTGCAAGGCTCGATCCTGAAAGACTCCTTTCTTGACCTCAAGGGCATTCCTCACTTAGCTGTTCTGCCAAATTTAGAGATCTTTGCCAACGCCGGCTACCCTTTTACGCGCAAAGCCGATCTCTCCGACACAGCAGTGGTATTACCCAATGTTCCGAGCGGTGAGGAGATCGAGATGTTCCTTACTCTGATGGGTCACTTCAGCGCTCAGACCGGCTATCCCGTTCTCAACGTCTCCGTCATTAATGCGGATGGAATGAAGCCCGAGATTCACAAAGACTACCTCGTTCTTGGTACAGTTGACGATCAAGCTGCGATCAACCGGCTTAATCCATCGCTACCTGTCAGTGTCGATGGCAGTGGTCTCCATATCCAGGACACCCAGGACTTCTTTGCGCAACTGCAGCATGCCTGGTGGAAGGTACGCAGCGCAGACCGGGTCCAGTCCGGCCAACTCGAGATTGCTGGCAGCATTCCTGATGCGCTCATCGAAGGTGTCGAGTGGCCCAGTGGATCAAAACAGTCCGTCGTCGTGATTACCCTTCGTGAGAAAAGCGTCATTTCTAACTTTATCTCTGCCTTCCTCCAGACGTCTCAGTCCTCGGACATCTCTCAGTCGGTCAGCGTTCTGCATGGCTCCCGCTTTTCCTCTTATCGCATAGGCAACGATGTTTACAGGGTGGGATCACTTTCGCTGTGGCTTCAGCTCAACATGCTTTTTTCGGACTACCAATGGCTGATGGTGATCTCCACCCTGGTCTCCTGTTTTCTTCTCTCCGTCATCCTTCGATCGGCATTGCGCCGACGCGCCCGCGCCCGTTTACAGGGAAGCAATTAGGACCGGAACCGAGGGAGACTAACTTTTAGAAGAAGCTTAAGACTTGCTGCCGCTTGGCTTTCTTTTCAGGGCAGGCGGCATACCTTTACAGTTTTATTCTCATAAACGCAGCCGAACCCAACCGATGCACCACGCTCCAGAATTACCCATGTTGCACCAACGGATTTCAACGCAGTAAAGCGCGTGGGATCGGACCTTTTGTCGATTCCTGTCTGCAGCGCCATTCCCTGTGCCCAAGCCTCCGCCAATGCAGGTCGGTTGGTTGCGGTTCCACCATCTTTGGAGTCGGGTACAGAACTCCTCTCGCCAATAGCGCGGAAGTTCTGTGCGTCCTCCCCATCCTTAACCGTGTAATACGCATCGAGTGCGATGATGGCGTTCTTTGGGGTGTTATCTCGAACCCATACAAACGCTTGCTCCCAGTAGTTATTTCCGCTCGCTCGGTCCCACGACAGAGCGTCCGGAAGCTCAAGGTGCTTGGAAGCAGGAAACGTCTCTCGATTTACCAGGAACATTACTGTCGCCAGCAGAGAAAACGCTGCAATCCAGCGCCACGCGCGGCGCCGCAAAGCCCACTCTCCCAAGGCTGCTCCGGCAGCCAGAATCATTACTATGTACACCAGTTGAAAGATTCGTAGAGGCTGCAACCTCGCAACCTGGTGCACTGGCGCCCCCATTCGCGCAAAAAGGACCGCGACGGCCATCGCCGTTATGCCTGACGCTATGGCAACGTGAGCCAGGCCCACGCGTGGAGCCTCATCTTCGTAGGCTCTTTTCGTGACAACGATCGACAAAATAAGCAGCGGTCCAATGAGTCCAGCCCACTCGTACCAATGCCATTGGCTGAGGAACCAGTAGCTTCGCGTCATCATTACCATTTTGTAGGCAATGCTCTCTGCCGGAGCTGCTCTTTGCACTATTGCCGATATTACCAGTGCTGTCAGGCACAATCCGATGGTCCCCCATACTCGCACCTGTCGGATCCACGACATAGCCGTGATCAGTAGCAAAACAGATCCGAGTGCGTATGCGGACATCAGAGGGTGCATCGTCCCACCCGCCACAAGCGCTCCACCACAAAGAACTAATCCACGCCGTCGTTCCCACGTCTCCCCATCACTCTCAAATCGAGGTAACAGATACTGCAGTATCCCTACCATGGCTAACAGAGCACAAGGAGTTGAAAGACTACGTGCCGTCACGTAAGGATCCATCAACATCAGGGAGGTTCCTGCAATGGGTATCGTCAGCCACACTGCCAGTAGAGTCACTGCGCCGCTTCTAGCCTCACGCGATCGATAGCAGCGAGCCGCCAGCAGCCATGCTGCAAAGAGCGTCATCCAGATGCTCGCCAGATAAACCAGCAGCAACACCAACCCCAGACTTAGGTGAGACTTGCGAACTAGTCCAGCTATCAGTTGTGCGAAAAAAGAATATGCAAGGTGACCTACTACAAACCCGGTACCAGACGGATATAGCCCAGGATCGAGCAGCTTTTTGATCTCGGGCAAGTAGATACCGCCATCCTCGGCATATGGATGATAACCATGTATGAGTAGCGCGAAGAAAGTCAGTCCTGTTACAAGCGCCGCGGCAAGGCGTCGCTCATGCCGATACTTTTCCAGGTCAAACTTTACCGAGGTGGGATGTGATGCAATTAAAGTAGCCAACTATCTGTTGCTCCTGCCTCGGTGATAGCTCCGGAATACTATGTCAGTCTGACGTAGCTTTAGAATATCAACGTATTAGACGGTCAAATTACCCTGGAGTCTCACTTCCACCGCCTCAAGCGAACATAAGAGATTTTTCCAGGTTGTTTTCGAGCTGCATTTTTCCAAGTTGATCGCCGTGAGCCCATGACAACGAACAGGGCAAAGCAACACGCAGAAGATACAATCAAAGTTGCATGCTTTATCGTTCCCATTATTTCCTAGACTCCCGTGAAACAGTCCATCGCACCCTGCGTTGTTGGTTGCCTTCATGAATGCCACCAATAGCCGCAGCCTGCTGAAGACCATCCCGGGCCTGCTTATCAGCGCTTTTTTTCTTTGGTATACCTTTCGGGGAATCTCGTTCAACCAGATCCTTGCCCTCCGTGTGGCTCATCCGGTATGGCTACTAGGTGTACTTTGCTTCACGGTTGCGAGCTACACCTTGCGGTGTGTTCGGTGGAGTCAGATGATGCCTCGCAACGGACGCACTCTCCGCGATCACTTTGCCGTATGCGCCCGTGTTCTCATGACCTCGCTTGCCGCCAACAACATTCTGCCTTTGCGGATCGGCGATATCATGCGCATCTTTACCTATGCAGACGACCTCGGTACCTCGCCGTCCGTCATCCTCAGCACCGTCATCATTGAAAAACTTCTCGACATCTTCATCCTTGTGCTGATGTTTGTCTCTACGGTAGGCAGTATTGCCACAGCGCGCCTCCGGCTGATTGCCAATATCTCTCTCGTCATTTCAACCGTTGGACTGCTGATCCTACTAGCGGCCGCGCGTAGTTTGCAGGAGCCAGTCCAGCGGCTCTTTGCTCGTCTCCCAGACAGTCCGCTACTGAAGAAAGTTGAACACTGGATCACCCTGGCCTTGGACGCCACTGGCCGGCTTGGCATCACGGGCTCACTGCTTCTTTTGCTCCAAACGACCATCATCTGGACTTGCGAGGGGATGATCTTCCTCTCTGCCATTCGTCTGCTTGGTCTCACCGTGGATGGGATTGCTGCGTGGCTTGCCGTCTCGTTCGCAAATTTGTCTTACCTGATTCCAAGTTCTCCTGGAGCGATTGGTCCCTTCGAGCTTGCCGTTAAAACCTCACTCGTAAACCATGGTGCCACCATGGCTCAGGCCGCAGTCTTCGGCCTCGCTATCCATGCCTGGATGCTTCTTTCCGTCACAGGCGCGGGGGGCGTCATCTTCCTGCTGCACCGTGTGCGTATTCATAATCACAAACCCCTTCTCGAAGAGATCGAAGATCTACCCGTCGAAATGCCCTAGTCTTTCCCCGATGTTCTGCCAAAGCCGAACAAAGATAGAGGCTGCAGGTCACTCCACCAGAAATACGCTTCAACGCCTCTAGTAAACTGAACCTATCTTCCAAAGTGGTGACCCACAAGCATGTACCGCACAATTCAGCAGTCCTTGATGGCTCGCATCCAAGCCATCCTTCTCGCGAAATATGACGTCACGCTCGCTCACCTTGCGGTCGAGCAGCCACCCAGTATTGCTCTTGGTGAATTGGCCCTTCCCGTAGCTTTTGAGCTCGCCAAACGTCTCCGCAAGGCCCCTCGTGCGATCGCAGCCGAGCTTGCCTCTGAGCTTACTACCGTCTTACCGGAACTCGAAGGTGTCGCCAGCGTCGAAGTAGCTGGGGCGGGCTATCTCAATATCCGCCTCGACCGAGCCTCTACTATTCGCCGCATTGCTGCAGACCAGCACGCAGACATAGGTGGTCCCGGCTTCCGTCTTGTTGAACACACAAGTATCAACCCTAACAAAGCCGCCCACATCGGCCATCTGCGCAACGCTATTTTAGGCGATACCTTCCAGCGGCTGCTCCGCCCCGACGCTTTTAAGACGGGCTATGCAGTGGGAGTACAAAACTATATTGACAACACTGGTGTTCAGGTTGCGGATATAGTCGTCGGTCTGGTTCACCTGGAGGGCAAAGATCTCTCCAGCACTCGCGAATTGCTCACCGAACTTATGGAGACCAATCAGCGCATTGATTACTATTGTTGGGATCTCTACGCTCGTGTCTCACAATGGTATACCGCAGATCCGGCTCAAATTGCCGCTCGTAAACAAATCCGTCTTGACACACTCCATTCTCTAGAGACAGGCAACAATGACACGGCTGAGATTGCTGATCTCATATCCACCGCAGTCTTGCGTCGTCACCTCGAAACCATGCAACGCCTCAGCATCGAATACGACTTCCTTCCCCGCGAGAGCGAGATTCTCTCTCTCCACTTCTGGGATGCCGCCCGCGAACTCATGCTGGAAAAAGGCGTTCTTTATCTCGAAACCACAGGGAAGAATAAAGGTTGTTACGTCATGCGCCGCGCAGGCAGTGCAGAAGAGATCGCTACCGAAGACACTAATCTGCCCGATGAAGACGCGAAAGTGATAGTCCGTTCTAACGGCACCGTAACCTATGTCGGCAAAGATATTGCCTATCATCTCTGGAAGTTCGGACTCCTTCCCGGAAAAGATTTTGGTTATGCAGGATTTCATGAGTACCCCGACCACACCTGCTGGATCTCCACAGTTGATGGTCAAGATCCGCATCCCACCTTTGGCAAAGCAGATGCTATTTATAACGTCATCGACTCACGCCAGAACGATCCGCAGAACAATGTGATTGCGGCTCTCCGAGGTATGGGCTATACCGAAGCTGCGGACCATTACACTCACTTCAGTTACGAGATGGTGGCACTCACTCCTCGTTGTGCCATCGATCTCGGCTATGTCATTAGTGATGAAGACAGGGCCAAATCTTATATAGAAGTTAGTGGACGCAAAGGCTTTGGCGTCAAGGCTGACGATCTTCTCGATCAGCTCATCGCGGCCGCGAAGGCCGAGGTCGATACCCGCCATCCTGAGATTGATCCCGCCGAGCGCGTCGCCATCGCTACCCAGATTGCGGTGGGTGCGCTTCGCTACTTCATGCTCCGATTCACGCGCAACACAGTCATAGCGTTTGATTTCAAAGATGCTCTCAGCTTCGAAGGCGAAACAGGACCTTATGTGCAATACGCAATCGTCCGAGCTGCCAACATCTTTCGTAAAGCCAATACAACGGGAGCCGAATCCCTTGCTTCTGTTGCCACGCTTGATCTTTCCAATATCCTCGACGGCGAGGAGGGAAGCAGTCTGTGGGAGACCTGGCTTCTCGCCTCAAAGCTCACGTTGCTTATCGAACAGTGCATCGCTACTGCTGAGCCAGCCTATCTTGCAAAGTATGCCTTCCAACTAGCCCAGCAATTCAATAACTTCTACCACCGCCACCATGTCCTTAACGAAACCGATCCAACTCGCAAGGCGTTACTTTTGGCTACTGCAGCCGTAGCACAGCGCGAGATGACTCGGGCACTCAACTTCCTAGGCATCGAAGCTCCACCGGTTATGTAAAAGACGGGAGCCCAGTTGATCTGGGCGAATGCGCCAGGAGCAAAGTTTGCGAAAAGCTGTAAGTTTCCCCTCGCAGAGACCGCAGCGTTCTGCTTTTACGCTTCCGGCAGCTTAAACAAGACGAGGCCTCCATTTGGAGGCCTCGTCTGTCTTGCTGCAAGCGATTTAGTCCGAGTAGCTCCATACCCACTCCAAAATCGAACGTACGGCAATACCACTTGGTCCATTCGCAATCCAAGGTCTACTCTCGTCGTTCCAGGCGCACCCTGCGATATCCAAGTGCAACCATGGGGTCTCGCCGACAAACTCCTTGAGAAACATCGCCGCCGAGATTGCGCCGCCCCACCGATTAGCGCCAGTATTTCTCATATCTGCGATCGAACTCTTGATCTGATCCTTGTAGTCATCGGTGCAGGGAAGCCGCCAAAACTTTTCGCCCGATATTGCTGTAGAAGCCATGAACTTCTGCCAGGTCTCTTCATCGTTCGAAAACAAACCGGCATTCAAAGTTCCCAGAGCCACTACGCAAGCTCCTGTCAGGGTAGCCGCGTCGATCAGGTGAGTACAACCTAGTGTCTTTGCGTAGTGCAGTCCGTCCGCCAACACCAATCGGCCCTCGGCATCTGTATTGATTACCTCGATTGTCTTACCTGACATTGCTGTCACGACGTCACCTGGCCGATATGCCTTACCATCCGGCATATTTTCTGCAGAACATACTACGCCGATCACCTTCACCTTAGGTTTCAGCTGTGAGATGGCCCTCATCGCGCCGATCATCGCGCCCGCGCCAGCCATGTCATACTTCATCTTCTCCATGCCATCGCCGGGCTTTATCGAGATTCCTCCGGTATCAAACGTAATCCCTTTGCCTACCAGACCCAGTACTGGAGCGTCTTTTGCTAGCGTCTCGCCCTTAGCCAGCTGCGGCTCATAGGTCATCACTATCAGCGCCGGAGGCTGCTCAGAGCCCTGAGCTACTGCAGCAAACGCACCCATCTTCAATTCGAGCAACTTTGCGGTCGAATGTACCTCGCACTTCAACCCCATCTCCGCGCACATTGCAGCAGCACGTTTGCCAAGTTCTGTTGGTGTCAGTATGTTTCCTGGCTCATTTACCAACGACCGCGTAAAGTTTTGCGCTGCAGCCACTATCAGGCCCGCATCGAAACCTTCCTGAATCTCGGCTCTGGTCGACTTCTCGACGTCTTTGGCGATCACCGAGAGTACCCGTACCGACCGGTCTTTCCGTTCGCTTCGATAGGTGTCCCAATCTAGTTCCGCCAGCTCCGCTCCCTCGATAAGCACCCGCGACAGCAGTGCGCAGGGCAGTGTCTCGAGGTGTTCGTCATCCAGTGCATGGTCTTCAGGAAACGCGATCGCCAGCTCTCTTACTCCGAGCGGTTTGGCTGCACGAACCGCAGTCCCGGCACCCTTTCGAACCTCGTCGACTGAGAGCCCCTTGGCCTTTCCCAAACCCACCAGTAACAGCCGTTCAGCCTTTAGCCCGTTGGGAGCATGCAGTAGCAGCGTTTCTCCCAAAGTTGCTTTGAACTCACCCGACGCCAGCACCTTCGCCGCCGCCCCTGTCACCGCGTCCGAAGTTGTCAACAAAACCAACAAAGGCTCCGCATCCTTGCCGATAGCGATATCCACGACAAATACTGCCAGCAGGGGTGTCTGGAAACCGGCAGCATCCTGAAAATTTAGCTTAGTATCCATGCGTCTATCGTAACCCGGCTGCATGTTGATCATTTCGAAAGTCACAGTGCAACGAAAGTAGAACTAATTTCGTTGGCTTCTAGCAACTGCGGCCTTGGCTTCGTTATCGGCCTCGCGCTTGCGTTCGGTGGCGCGCTTGTCATACTCCTGCTTGCCCTTTGCCAGAGCAATCTCGCACTTCACGCGACCATTCCGAAAATAAAGTCGTGTCGGGATCAGCGTAAATCCCTTCTGCTTCGTCATACCCTCGAGTTTGCGAACCTCGCTCTTATGCAGCAGCAACTTACGCGTCCGCAGGGAATCGTGATTCATAGCATTCCCATGGGAGAACGGTCCAATGTGTGCATTCAGCAGAAAACACTCGCCGTCCTTCAGCAATCCATAGGCATCTTTCAGATTGGCCTTGCCTTCGCGAATCGATTTAACCTCGGTCCCCCGCAAGGCAACGCCCGCCTCAAACTTGTCTGTCAAAAAGTAGTTAAAGCTTGCAGATCGGTTAAAAGCAGCATCTCTCTTGCCCGCCGCCACCGGATCGCGGTCCTTCTCCTTTACCGCCGGTTTCGGCTGGTGAGCTGCAGTCGTAATGGACATAGAACGAGCCATGCAATCTCTTACTTTAACATGCCTGCAACTTTAGGTTCATGCAGGCTCCTCACCCGGCAACGTTGCGTGCGTCTAACCAGAAAACTCAACTGCCTAAAAACTTATATAGGCTTGAGTCCGACTAATCTGACAGCCGCGAGCCGTGATGCGAAACGACCGCGGACCATCCACGGTTCCTATCTGTTTTTGACGAGGTCGATATTGGAGCGAATGCTATACTCACCCGAGCGCAGAAGCGGGGAAAGCACGGTCGTTACAAGGAGCGCCGAAGCCGAAAAAATCTTCCCGGCGGGCGTTATCTCCGGCAAACGCCATACTCTTCACGGTGTAAAGGACGAAAACGGAAGCAGCATGGGTCGCGGGTACAAATCAATCAACAAACTATCGACATCTCTCCGTCACGCGCTCCCAGCTTTGCTTCTGTGCGGCGTAGCGGGCTTCAGCGCAGCAACTGCGTGTGCCCAGTCAGCTGCTAAGTGGGATAAGCGCGGCGTCGACGCAGAGGCACGTCAGGACTTTGACGCGGCCTACGAGGACTACCACAACGCTGTTCTCAAAAAGCCCAAAGACCTGAGATTCCAAGAACACTTCGAGCATATGAGGTATCAGGCGTCGGTGACCCACGTCGACCGCGGCCGCGTTCTCCGTCAAAACGGGGATCTCAACGGCGCCCTTGCTCAGTACACCCGCGCCCTCCAAATCGACTCCAGCAACCAGAGCGCACAGCAGGAGATCGATGCTATTCAGGAGCTACAGAAGCAGACTCACGACAACACGCCGCAGGCCAAGGAGCAGATGTCACGGCAGAATGAGACTCTGAGCACGATCAGTTCCATCTCTGGTCCGGTGGAACTCAAGCCCGTCTCGAACGATCCCATCACCCTCCACATGGTAGAGGATGTCAAAGTGATCTATGAGGCTATCGGCAAAGCAGCCGGCCTCAATGTCTTGTTCGATCCTGACTACAGCTCAAAACGCATTCCTGTCGATCTCACCAACGTCACCCTGTCGGATGCCCTTCGTATCGTCGGAACGATTTCCGGCACCTTCTACAAGCCCATTACCTCGAATACGATCTTTGTCGCCACCAACTCCCGCACCAAGCGCACGGACCTCGACGAGCAGGCCGTCCAGACCTTCTATCTTACGAATGCAAGTCAGCAGAACGACGCAAACGAAGTCGTTATCGCAATCCGCAACCTGCTCGATCCGAGCGTCAAGATCTATCTCGTTCCCAGCCAGAACGCTATCGTCATGCGAGCGACCCCCGACCAGCTGCTTCTCGCGCAGAAACTTTTGAACGACCTCGATCGCGCCCGTCCTGAAGTGGTTGTCGATGTCGCCGTACTTGAAGTCAACAAAAATGTCGAACGCAATCTAGGTATTACGCTTCCCACCTCCATCAGCCTTACACCCCAGGCCAACCCAAACACTGCGGCGAGCGGCAGCAGCGCAGCAGCGGGCAGCGCCGCCTCCAACACCACCTCAAACTTCACTCTCAACTCTCTGGCACACCTCAATGCAAATAACTTCGCCGTGGGAATCACTGGAGGCACACTTAATGCGCTGCTCAGCGATGTCGACACCCGTGTTCTGCAGAATCCCAGCATCCGGGCTACTGACGGTCAGCGCGCGACTATGAAGATTGGATCCAGGATCCCTGTCGCTACCGGCTCTTACAACGCGGGCGTTTCTACAGGTGTCGCCAGCATCGGAGTGCAGACCCAGTTCACCTATCTTGATATCGGCGTTAACATCGACATGACGCCAACGGTCCACTACGACCGCGAGGTAACCCTTAAGATGAAGATTGAGGTGCTCTCGCATATCTCTGACCAAACAATTAGCGGTGTGACCGAGCCGGTCATCGGCCAACGTACCTCGGAACAGGTCATCACGCTAAAAGATGGCGAACCCAGTCTTCTCGCCGGCATCATTACAAAGTCGGATAGTCTCAATATCAACGGCACCCCAGGTATAGGAGAACTTCCGCTCCTGAAGTACTTTTTCAGCTCGCGCGACAAAGTCAACGACAAGACTGAGATTGTCTTCATCATCATTCCGCACATCGTCCGTGAATCTGTCCTCACCCGTACCAACCTTCGGGCCATTGATACAGGCACAGGCCAGTCGATCGAATTGCGTCGCGATGTCTCCGCTGACGACAGTAACTCAGAGCCTGTATACGCCAATAAGCCTCGAACCCCCGGCTCCCCTACCAGCGCGGCCAACGCGGCCAGCGCCATGGTGCAACAGCTCAGCCAGCAGGCGCAGCCCGGCGGTGCTCCTGCTTCTTATCTTCCTGGGGCCGATACCCCTGCAGCTCAACCATCTACAACGCAAGCCCCAGCGCCCAACGCCGGTGGTCCTCCCGTCAGCTTTACCGTAGTACCGCCAGAGTCTAATCAAGCTGTCGGCAGTACCTTTCAGGTCGCTGTGATGCTTGGCAACGGACGCGACGTCTTCTCTGTGCCGTTACAGCTCCAGTTCAATCCGGCTCTTCTCCAGCTTGTAAACGTCGATGCGGGGGACTTTCTTGGTAAAGACGGCCAACCCGTTTCACTCGTGCACCGTGAAGACAAGGGTCTCGTCGCTATCTCTTCCATTCGTCCGCCAAATACAGCCGGGGTCAGCGGGACAGGGAACCTCTGTATTCTTACCTTCAAGGCTGTAGCTCCTGGAGATTCTTCCCTCGCCCTCGTGAAAGTCGGCGCCCTCAACAGCGCGCAGGCCAATCTTCCGGCCGTCGGTTCGCAGGCCGTGGTACATGTCAAGTGAGACGCCGTACCAATTCAGGTATCCCACGTCCAAACTCCTGGACGTGGGATCGAACTGTGGACTCCCCGCCGTTTACCCCACAGGCTGGCCTTACCCTGGTAGAACTCATCATCTGTGTTGCCATCGTTGCACTCCTTGCCTCCGCTGCGATTCCTATCGCCCGCTTTCAGGTCAAACGAACTAAGGAACGCGAACTCCACCGCGACCTTTGGGAGATGCGTGACGCCATTGACCACTATAAAGATGCCGCCGATAAAGGAGCCTTCCAGATCAAGGCAGACTCGCTGGGATATCCTCCCGACCTCCAAACCCTCGTCGACGGAGTTGAGGTAACGGCTGCTCAAGGGAAGAAGGTAAAATTTCTTCGTCGCATCCCCATCGATCCAATGACAGGGACGACCGACTGGGGAATGCGCTCCAATCAGGATGACACCGACTCCGACTCCTTCGGTGGACAGAACGTCTTTGACGTCCATAGCAAAAGCACAGGAACTGCACTTGACGGGACGAAGTACTCCACATGGTAGTCAATCGCTCAAACCGCGTCATCAGCCCGTCTAGGCTCTCTCTCCGCAGCGTATCGGAGGGAACACACTCTCTCCAGAGCCAACCCGGTACAGTGGACGATGGGTTCACTCTGCTTGAGCTCATGATCGTCATGGTCGTCATTGGCCTTCTCGCTGCGATCGCCATCCCCGCGTACACCAGTAACATTCGCAATGCCAAGGAGGCTGTCCTCAAAGAGGATCTTCATACCCTCCGTCAAGCTATCGACTCTTACACCGTCGATAAAGCCAAAGCGCCGCAGTCTCTCGATGATCTCGTGCAATCCGGGTACATCAAAGTCATGCCAGTGGACCCATTTACGCATCGTTCCGATACGTGGCTGCCCGTCCAGGAAGACACCCTCTCGAGCCTCGACCAGACAGAGTCCGGTATCGACGATGTCCACAGCGGGGCTCAGCAAACCGCCTCCGACGGTACCTCCTACTCCACCTGGTAGGATCGCCTTCTCGCCTCCGCTCACCAAAAGGCGCATACTATGGTCTAAGACACGTCGAGCTGCGTCCGGTCAACAGGGAAGCGGCCCACCAGGAGACTCCCATGCGTTACGTCGCGCACTTTGGCCTATGCGCTTTCCTTATCCTCTCCGTTGCCGCCTACTCGCAGAGTCCGACTGCAGCTCCGGCACCGCCAGCGCAGACCCCGGCCAAGACAACCCCAGACACAACTCAGTCGACTACCCCTGTTACGGACACAATCCCCTCGGATGTGCCGGCAGAAAAGCCCATTCCCGGCCATCCCACCGCGACACCCAAAGAGAATAAGGACGCGGCAAATAAGGTTAAAGCAGAAAACAAGACCGACCGTCTGCCATCCCCAGGCGAAGACATGAAGACTAACATCAAGGCCGGTAGTGAGGATGATGTCAATGCTGTAGGAACACGCAACATCGGCGGTCGCGGACTTGCCAACTGGTACTCCACTGACTGGGAGATCCGCACTGGTAAGCAATACTCCATGGAGATTGAGAAGTCCGCTCACATGGTCAACGACCCCGTGATTGTGGAGTACGTCAACCGCGTCGGCCAGAACATCGTCAAAAACTCCGACTGCAAAGTTCCCTTCACCATCAAGGTCATCGACTCCGATGAGATTAACGCCATGGCTCTTCCTGGCGGCTTCTTCTACGTCAACTCGGGCCTCATTCTTGCGGCCGATGAAGAGGCGGAGTTAGCTGGTGTTATGGCCCATGAGACAGCACACGTCTGCGCTCACCACGCTGCTCGTCAGATGACTAAGATGAACTACGCGCAGATCGGCTCAATCCCGCTCATCATCTTCACCCAGGGAAGCTGGACTGGGTATGGGATTTACGAGGCAACACAACTGGCTATCCCTCTCAGCTTCCTTCAGTTTTCCCGCATGGACGAAGCCGAAGCTGATTGGCTTGGCGTGCAATACATGTACAAGTCCGGCTATGACCCACAGGCGTTCGTACAGTTTTTTGAGAAACTCGATGCGCTTGAAAAACATAAACCGGGCACGCTTGCCAAAGTCTTCGCCGACCATCCCCAAACCCCAGACCGCATAGGCCACTCCGAAGAGGAGATCGCCACCATTCTTCCCGCGCGTCCTGACTACATGGTCACCACTTCAGAGTTCGACGACGTTAAAGCCCGCCTTGCTCGCCTAGAAAACAAACGCAAGATCACCGATGGCAAGGGTGGCAACAAACCTACTCTCCGCCGCACCGCCAGTGGTAATGGCAATAACGATCCTAATAACCCAGCCAGCAGTACCGACGACCGTCCAACCCTGGGCCGTCGTAACTAGATCTGGGCCCTGAATGTGACCAAAGGGAGGACCGAATCATTCGATCCTCACAAAGGTATAAAGTAGCGAAGTGACCGCCCGCGAGGAACGGGTTCGGCCGATGGGACGCCAATCAATTCCTCACTTTCAGCAAATCCACACCAGTCCGACCGTGAGCTCAGCCTTTACGCCATCTTTACGAAATAAGGCATAGCGTTAACGCTTGCTGTCGGTTATAAGGGCCTTTGCAGTTCAAGGCCAGGAAGTGCAATGCTGTTTTGGAAATCGTTAGTCTCTTTGCTCGTCGCACTGCCCTTGTACTGGGGTATGGTGACCGCGTTCCACCTACTCAATTTGCCGAGTGATCGGGCTGTCCTAGGAGGACTGTGCCTGCTGCTTCTCATCGCAGCAGGTGGATTCATTGCGTTTCGTAAGATCTGGAGGCTGTCGTGACTCTCTTTGGTGAAACTATCAACCCTGGCAATAATCGCAATTTCAACGCTCAAATCCCCGGTGTAACCCGACTCCTCAAGCTCGCAGCAGCCGCGGTTGCCGCACTGATCTTTTGTCTCATCTTCTTTAACTACATCGCCTCCATCACACGCATCGGAGCAGGCTATGTAGGCGTTGAGGTCGTTCTAAGCGGCTCGCAACGCGGTCCCGCAGAGATTCCTATCCGCACGGGTTGGGTCTTCTACAGTCCGTTGCGCAGTCAGATCATCGAGTTTCCAACCTTTGTCCAAACTGTGAAGTGGACCCACGATCTTAACGAAGGCCATGCCTCCAACGAAGAGATGAGCTTCAACACGAAAGAAGGGATGGAGATCTACTCCGACGTCTCCCTTAGCTACGCCATCGATCCGCGCCGCGTGCCCGACTTCTACGTGAAGTATCGTCTCAGCGACCTCGATCTCTTCACTCACGGTATCCTCCGCGACGTCGTCCGCAATTCACTCAACGAGGTCGCCTCGACCTACAGCGTGGAGCAGATCTATGGAGAACAAAAAGCCGAGTTCCTCACTAAAGTCCAGGCCCTCATCCAGTCGAAGATGGAGCCGGTCGGCGTAGGCATCCAGCAGTTCGGCTTCATTGGCGCTCCCCGTGTCCCGCCCGTAATAGCCGCAGCCATCACCTCGAAGGCCCAGGCGATCCAGGACGCGGAGCGCGCACGCAACGAGCTCGCCAAGACGCAGGCCGAAGCAGCCAAGACCATCGCCGAAGCAGAAGGTGAAGCTAAAGCCGCCGTCACCCGTGCCAACGGCGAGGCCGAAGCGAATAAGATCCGCCAAACTTCGCTCACCCCGCAGCTTCTCGAACTCCGCAAGATCGAGAACCAGAAGGCTCTCATCGAGCGGTGGAACGGACAACTTCCTACCGTCCAAAGCGGCAGCGGCGGTCTCCTGATGGAACTGCCAAAGACGCAATAACCGACAAGGAGGAAGATTGCGCCAGCAGTGTCCTCCTTGTTGCTTCATAACAATTTAGAATTGCGAACACAGCAGCGAGCAACTAATCAGAATTGGTGAGGCAATCGATGAAGCTCTCTAGAAGGCAGTTCAACCAGGGGATAAGTGCACTCGCGGTTGCAGCCGCCTACTCGCGCGAGAGCTTCGGATTTGTGGAAAATGGCCTGAGTCTTGGACTGAATACATGGAGTCTGCGAGCTCTTTCACAAGAGGAAGCAATTCCCGTCATCATTCAGGCGATGAAACAGGCGAGTCTGCACGACTGTCAGATTCTATTCACCCACGTGGAACCCGCGAAGTTCAATCCCGTGTTTCCAGACGGAATTTTCAGCCCACCCAAGTTATCTCCAACGGCACAGCAACTCGAAGAACAGAAGGCGACCGCAGCAGCGCTGACGAAGTGGCGACTCTCCGTTCCGATGAGCTACTTTGGAAACATCCGGTCCACTTTCGAAAAACAGGGTCTCAGAATCAAATCCTATTCGGTCAGATTGGGAACCTCTGAGGCAGAGATCGACCGGCAATTCCTGATGGCGAAAGCTTTGGGAGCGGACTCGATCGCTACCCGCCTCCCGTCAACATTGACAAGCATGACAGCTGCCGCAGCGGATAAACATCGAATGATCGTTGGTATCCAGTTTTCTGATGTGAATGATCTGAAGGAACAGCTCGCCGCCTCTCAATACTTCCGTATGGACCCCGACATAGGCGACCTGACGAAAGCAAAGATCGACGCATTACAGTTTGTCCAAACTAACTATTCATCCATGTACGCGTTTGATCTCAAGGACGCGATGCCCGGAGGTCCAAGTGTTCCGTTTGGAGAAGGCGCATCGCATATGAAAGAAGTTCTTCAGTTCTTGAAGAAAAAGCAAGCTTCGATCACAGCCTACGTAGATTGCGACTACGCCGGAACCGGTCGTTCACCGGAAGAAGTAGAGAAGTGTGCCTCGTATGCGAGAGGCATAATCGGCTAAGGAATGGTCCAACGATGACATCCTCAACGACCCTCTGTCGCGTTAGGTTCTTGTAATGCGGTTGATGGAGGCACACTCAGCAATCGGATCAGATTGAAGTCGTCGCTTTATTAGCGGACATTCTATTTAGACATTCAGTTCCATTATTTCGCCTTAGAGGAAATTCATGAACGTGTCCAGATTTCATCGCTTAGTTATATTTTTGCTGGTTATCTTTAGTTTGAGGGTTACCTATGGAGCAGCTACCCAATCGCCTTCTCCGACCGATGGATCCCTTTATCTTGGCACAGCGTGGTATCCCGAACAGTGGCCAGAGCTACGTTGGGAGACTGACCTTGCATTGATGGAAGCCGCGCATATCCGCTTTGTCCGGATTACGGAATTTGCTTGGAGCGCGATGGAGCCAAGCGAAGGCCATTACGATTTGGACTGGGTTGAGCGTGCAATTCGGTTAGCAGAAAAACATCATATCGCCGTTGTACTTGGTACTCCAAGTGCGGCACCCCCGGCTTGGCTAACGTTTAAGTACCCGGAAACACTGCGAACCAAAGAAGATGGACGCAAAGATGAACACGGAAACAGACAACAGTTCGATTGGTCAAATGCGAAATATCGAGAGTTAGCTGGGAACATGGCGGAGCAGATGGCAATTCACTTCGGGCACGATCCGAATGTCATTGGCTGGCAGATCGATAACGAGTACGCGAACGAATCCTATGGAGCTGACACTAGGAGTCAGTTTCAAGCATGGCTGAAGGCACGATACATTACACTCGATAACCTGAATGCCAAATGGACGACGAGCTATTGGAGTCAGACCTACTCAGACTGGAGCCAGATTCCCATCGAGACCTTTGGTGGAAATCCCGGCTTATTACTTAGTTGGAGAAGGTTCGTCAGCGATACATGGCGCAGCTATCAGAAGATTCAAATTGAAAAGATCCGAGAGCACAGCGATCCGCGACAGTTCATCACGACGAATATGATGGGTTTTTTTGATGCGTACGATCACTACACCGTCAGTCAGGATCTAGACTTCGCATCGTGGGACGACTACGTTGGTACCGGTCAGTTGGATCCGGTACGCAATGGTGCAGCACACGATTTAACACGCGGATTCTTACGCAGAAACTTCTGGGTGATGGAGACTCAGCCAGGATTCGTAAACTGGTCAAAAGACAATAATGCCCTCAATAAGGGAGAGACGCGGGCCATGGCGTGGCACGACATAGGTCATGGAGCTGATGCTGTCTCCTATTGGCAGTGGCGCAGCGCGTTGAATGGCCAGGAGGAATATCACGGCACCTTAGTGGGAGCAGACGGTACTCCAGTCCCTCTCTACGAGGAGGTCGCACAAATTGGAAAAGAATTTGACAAGGCTGGACCCGCGTTAAAGGGAACCGAACCTCACTCAGAAGTGGCCATTCTCCACTCGTACGATAGCCGCTGGGCAATTAATTGGCAGAGGCATAATCAAAAGTTTGATCCCATCGATGCACTCATAAGCTACTACGGGCCACTCCGTGACTTAGTTCACACCATTGATATTGTTTCTCCCTCAGTTTCCCTGACTCAATATAAGTTGGTGGTTGCACCTGCCCTCAATGTCTTAACTGACGAACAGGCAAAAAATCTAATGGACTATGTTCGTGGCGGGGGACATTTGGTATTGGGCCAGCGCAGCGGAATGAAAAACGTAGACAACGGGCTAGAGATAGAGCGGCAGCCCGGTCCTCTCGTGGAGATGCTTGGAGGTCGTGTGGAGCAGTATTATGCGCTTGACCGAGATGTCCCAATCTCAGGGGATTGGGGGATAGGCAACAGTAAAATTTGGGCGGAGCAACTAAGCTTAGGGGATCCTCAAGGCAAGGTGCTAATGCGCTACGGCAAAAGCAATGGTTGGCTTGATGGGCAACCTGCGGCCATCACAAGGTCGGTTGGTAACGGTAGCATTACCTACATCGGCGCATGGCTTGATGAGGGTACCATGAGCGCAGCAGCAAAATGGATGGTGATGACCAGCGGCATTCACCCTCCAGTAATCAAGCTGCCTAAAGGCGTTGATCTCTATGTTCGCTCTAACGGACAGAAGTGCATCTGGATCCTCATTAACTTCGCCGCAGATTCTGCAGAAGTTACCTTGCCCCAGCAGATGACCGACATTCTCGCTGGCAGCAAAGTTGGTGCGGTTACATTAAAGCAATACGGAGTGGCAGTTCTCAGCAAGGAGTGAACGATAGCACAGTACTTTGAAGAGAACAGCCATCTGATCTATAATCAGTTTGTTTCCGGTGTCTGTTGATTCACAGACTAAAAGGGAATCCGGTGAGAACCCGGAACTGCCCCGCAGCGGTAATCAGGAACGAAAGCTCTAAACATGGTACTGGTTCTTTATGAATTGGGAAGCCGGAGCAAGTAGGTAGCCTGTAAGTCCGAAAACCTGCCGTAAACGATGCCGATCTGGGGCAAATAGACACGCCTTCGCGGGAAGGGCTGGGTGCTGCGGAATCTTTAATGCCGTATTTTCCTACCCATCACTGCGAGAACGGACGGCTTTTATAAGGGTCAGAGAAAGAGACGCACAGCTTTGTTTCTAAAGCAGTCCGTTTTACCGCAGAATGAGAAAGAAAGCCTCACGATGAGAGTTGGAGACAGTTTCTGTCCTGGAATTCTTCATGCGGTTCCGGCAAAAGACGGTTTGCTCATTCGGATAAGAATGCCGGGTGGAGTGCTCATCCCTCAGCAGCTCGAAATAATCGCAGAGCTCTCGGATGCATATGCGGATGGACAGATTGAAATTACCTCTCGTGCCAATCTACAGCTGCGAGGCATTAAGGCTGAGGATCTCTCTCAATTAGTGCAAGAGTTTGAATCAGCAGGATGTCTCCCTTCACGACAACACGATCGAGTCCGTAATATAGTCACTAGTCCCTTTGCAGGTTTAGCTCCTGATGAGATCTTGGACTCGCGGTCTTTCGTTAGAGAGCTAGATGACCGTCTCATAGCGGACACTATATTGGCTAACTTGCTTCCCAAGTTTAACTTTGCAATAGATGGTGGCGGTACATGGTTTAGCCGTGATGGAGACGATCTGGCATTGCGGGCAGTGATGGTCAATGGCGTTCCGTTGTTTCATCTCGCAATCGGTGGTGCTTTATCAGGTTTTGGTGTGGGAACTGAGAGGGCACTTGACTGTCTGCTGGAGGCTGCAAGGATGTGCCTTCAAATTTCGAAGAAATTGGGCGTGCCTGCTCGAGGACGAAATATCGTGTCAAGGCCGGAGGCACTTACGCCCCTCCTCAACGGGCTGTCTCGTTTTCTTGTGCACTGTCCAGAACCGACTTCGAATAACTCAGGTGATACCCCTACAGGGATCTATTCGACAAAAAGGGTTGGCTTCGTAAGCGTCGTACCATCGGTTCCACTTGGACGATTGACGTGCCAGCAAGCTCGAGGTCTTGCTTCGATAGCAAAGGAGTGGGGTGGAGATCTTCGGCTAGCTCCTTGGCGCGGCATTCTACTTAGCTCTATTCCTGATGATTCGGTTGGTCTAGTTTCCGCAAAACTTAAAGCCGTCAATTTATCACTCGACGGCAAAGACGGGTATCAAGGGGTCTCCGCCTGCGCGGGTAGCGATTGCTGTGATGCTTCTTTGGCGAATGTGCGGAGGGATGCAGTAATTCTTGCAGCTCATTTGTCCGGTCGTGAGCCAAAACCAGGCTGGACGGTCAATATCTCGGGATGCGAAAAACAATGTGCGATGAGAACCGAAGCGACGGCCAAGTTGGTAGCCACTCCCAATGGTTATAACCTAATGATCAATAAGCATTTCCTTGGCTCTGGCTATTCGTTTGAAGCTGCCTTGGACGCTATGCTCACATACCAGGCCGAAATGCCGCTTGAGGTTTCTTCGTGTCAATAAGTTACAAAAAAAATGCTGCTGACATCTACCGTGAATCTTTCGAAATCATTCGGGCAGAGTCAGATCTTTCTGCTTTTCCACCAGATCTTTCTCGCGTGGTCGTACGAATGATACATGCTTGTGGCATGACAGACTTGCCACAATATGTTTCCGCTTCACCCTCTGCGGTCGAGACCGGTCGACAGGCTCTGCTTGCTGGAAAGCCTATATTTTGTGATTCAACTATGGTCGCAAATGGGATTACTCCATCTAGACTGCCCCAGAATAACGAGGTCATTTGTACGTTAAATGACCCGCGAACGGCGGAACTGGCGAAAAGATCCGAAACTACGCGCAGCGCCGCAGCATTGGAGCTTTGGCGCGATAAACTGGGCGGCTCTCTAGTGGCGATTGGAAACGCCCCTACCGCCTTATTTCATCTCTTGGATATGATTGAAAATGGGGCGCCAACTCCTGCGCTCATTATTGGTGTTCCCGTTGGGTTTGTGGGCGCGGCCGAATCGAAGGCAGCACTGGAAATGAATAAGCTGAATCTTCCTTATTTGACGATCCGCGGGCGACGTGGTGGAAGTGCAATCGTTGCTGCTGCTGTAAATGCTTTGGCAAGTGAGGAAGAATGATTGAGAGCACGATACCAGGACGACTGTTTGGTGTCGGATTAGGACCCGGTGATCCAGAACTCGTAACTCTTAAGGCTTTGCGTGCCATTAGGCAAGCCCACGTAGTCGCTTATCCAGCGGCTAAGCATGGGCAAAGTAATGCGCGTCACATTGTAAGTTCCGAGCTCACACTCAAACAGATTGAGTTGCCAATGATCTATCCGATCACAACTGAGTCTACGGATCATCCCGGCGGATATGAAGCAGCTATCGCCGAGTTCTATGACGAGATGGCGCATCAGATCGCAGACCATCTTCGTTGCGGTCGTGATGTCGCGATTCTCTGTGAAGGAGATCCTTTTTTCTATGGATCATACATGTATCTTCATGACAGGCTCGCTCACCAGTTTTCTACTGAGGTAATTCCCGGAATTCCATCCGTGATGGCCGCAGCCGCAAGGCTAGGAGTTCCGCTCGTAAGAAGGGATTCAGAATTAGTAGTATTGCCTGCAACTCTCTCAGAGGATGCACTCACAAATAAGCTCAATTCTCATGGTGCATTTGCCATTATGAAGCTTGGGCGCAATTTCGCTAAAGTGAGAAATGCTTTATCGAGGGCTGGGGTAATAGAGAGAGCGCTCTATATAGAGCGTGCAACAACCAGTCAGGAGCGGATTACTAAACTTATCGATGTGGACCCGGCTACTGTTCCTTATTTTTCGCTCATACTCGTTCCCGATTCACATCTCGACCAGAGCAGGAATCTCGTCGACAAGCCAGGTCAGGTAACAGTCGTCGGACTGGGACCAGGTTCCACGGAATGGATTACGCCCGAGGCTCAGCAAGCGTTGGCGGAGGCGACGGACCTAATAGGCTACCAGCCCTACTTAGATCGCGTACCGACTCGATTTGGCCAATGCCGCTTCGGTTCGGATAACAAAGTCGAAGCGGAGCGGGCACGTCACGCTCTGTCTCTCGCGGAGGCGGGACGCCGGGTGTGTGTCGTATCGTCTGGCGATCCAGGTATCTTCGCCATGGCAACTGCTGTATTGGAGTCAATCGACCAAGGACCGGAAATATGGCGCTCTCTGGATGTTCGCATCGTTCCCGGAATTTCAGCGATGCAGGCCGCGGCAGCAAGAGTAGGTGCTCCTTTAGGCCATGACTTCTGCGTAATATCACTTTCGGATCGCTTGAAGCCATGGGAGGTTATTGTTAAGAGGCTGCATGCTGTAGCTTCCGCTGATTTTGCACTCGCGATTTACAATCCGATCTCGTCACAGCGCGAATGGCAACTGGCAGAGGCGCAGGCAATTCTTTCAGGCTACAGGTCTCCTGAGACACCCGTTGTACTTGCTCGCGCCGTAGGTAGGTTTGATGAAAAAATAGTAACCACAGATCTGGGCCGATTTGACCCCTCCATGGCTGATATGCAAACCATAATTCTTGTGGGTTCTTCAACAACACGTCGCCTTATAATGTCGAATCACAGGGAGTTAATCTACACTCCGCGAAGCTATGGAGCTTGACCACATGCTAACTCCGCAGTCGAAAGTTGCGAGAGAAAATGGCAACGAGTGCTGGCTATCGATCGTTGGCATCGGAGAGGATGGTTGGGAAGGTCTCAGTGCCGCTGCAAAACAAGCTGTGGAAACTTCGGAGATTCTTTACGGTGGAACACGACATCTCGCTCACATCCCTATAGGCAAGTCGAGGCGTCTTGCATGGCCTTCTCCCATGATATCCGCACTGAATGAGATTCTGACATTGCATAGAGGGAAGACTCGAGTCTCGGTTTTAGCGAGTGGTGACCCCATGCTATTCGGGGTAGGCGTAACGCTGACCCGAGAGTTGAATCCGGGTGAATTTTGTGTGATGCCACAGGTCTCCGCGTTTTCTCTTGCATGTGCACGCCTAGGGTGGTCTGTCTCAGAAACTATTTTGATCTCTCTTGTAAACCGTCCTATCGAGCAGCTGTTTAGATATCTGCATCGTGGTCAACGACTAGTAATTTATTCTGAAGATGGTATGACGCCTGCCAAGGTGGCACAATTTCTAGTAGATAACGGTTATGGATCAAGCCAATTAGCCGTCTTTGAATATATGGGTGGGTCTGCAGAAAAGCGCTTGGATGCCACCGCGAAGGAATGGCCCGCAAAACCATGCGGGGATTTGAACTCAATCGCTATAGCCTGTACTGCTGATATTGGAATCAAATCCTTTTCAGTTGTTCCAGGACTTTCAGAGGATTGTTTTGAAACGGATGGACAGTTAACTAAACGTGAAGTCCGCGCAGTTACATTGGCGAGGCTCGCTCCATTGCCAGGCGAACGGTTATGGGATGTAGGAGCTGGCTCAGGATCAATTGGTATCGAATGGATGCGCTCTCATCCTTCTTGCTCGTGTGTTGCATTTGAAGAACGGGAAGAGAGAGCTGCTAGGATTTCGATCAATAAGAAGCGCCTCGGAGTGCCAGGGCTAGAAGTCGTTTGTGGAAGCTTTCCGGAAACTCTCCATGGTTTTAAACTTCCGAATGCCATCTTTATTGGGGGCGGCCTGGGCAGGGAAGGGCTGTTCAGGGCATGCTGGGATAAGCTCATAACTGGTGGCCGGCTAGTTGTGAATGCGGTGACAATCGAGAGCGAAGCAACGGTAGCGAATTTACATAAACAGTATGGAGGCGACCTCGTGAGGATTCTCGTGGCCCGAGCTGAACCAGTTGGTGGAACTCTTGGATGGCGTCATTTGATGCCCATAACTCAATGGGTAGTTAACAAATGATAGATGAGGCCCACTCTATCGGTATTGGTTGTTCCTCACGCGCGACCGCTGCCGACGTAATCAAGCTGATTAAACATTGCATCGGAGAAGTTGCTCCCAATACTGTCATCGCAACAAGAGATGGCTGTTCGAGTATTGGAGAGATTGTTGCATCAACCCTTAGACTACGGCTCATGATATTTCCTGCAAGTGTTCTTGCTCAGATTCGTGGAGTAAAAAATTACTCTAGCATTGCGGAAACGAAGGTGGGAACTCCGAGCGTCGCGGAGGCCTCCGCACTAGCTGCTCTCGGGCCGCTCGCGCGCCTAGTTTTGCCACGCCAGATAGGATGTTTCTGCACTTGCGCCGTAGCGGTGTTGCCATGACGGTCCATTTTATCGGAGCGGGCCCTGGAGCTCCTGACCTACTCACGCTGCGTGGGAGAGATCTGATTCGCCGTTCTCCTGTGTGCTTGTATGCCGGTTCTTTAGTGCCAAGAGAGGTAATCGCACATGCACCGCCCGGAGCCAGGATCATTGACACTGCAGAGATGAACCTCGATGAAATTATTGAAGAACTAGCGTCAGCCCATGAACAAGGACTTGACGTGGCTCGTATTCATTCGGGAGACCTTTCGATCTGGAGCACGATGTCAGAGCAAATTCGCCGCCTGACAAGTCTTAATATTCCCTACGATGTAACTCCCGGCGTACCGTCTTTTGCTGCCGCTGCAGCTGCTCTTGGCCAGGAGTTGACTCTCCCAGGAGTCGCTCAATCTCTTATACTAACAAGGACCTCAACCCGATCTACCGCGATGCCGATTGGAGAAGACCTCACAACATTGGCGCGGTCCGGTGCAACAATGGCGATTCACCTTTCCATCATGAATCTCGATATCGTAACAACACAGTTGTCACCGCTTTATGGAGAAGACTGCCCTGTAATAGTAGTATTTCGTGCAAGCTGGCCAGACGAAATGATCCTGCGCGGGACCTTGTCTACTATCCAAGCGATCGTAACTAAATCAGGAATAGATCATAATGCTTTGATACTGGTCGGAAAGTCCTTTAGCGCTACCAGCTTTGGGGAAAGTTATCTTTACTCCATCTCTCGTGATCGCAGTTAGACGACTGGAGCGTGCATTTGGTGTTCTATTTGAAGTACGCTCTGATGCTGTACTTCGAAGGTAGTATTGTGAGCTCAATTGATCAGAGCCGAGGATGTGTTGATGAAGGGTGCATTTGACAGGGTTCTAAAAGCCCCACCCAGGATACTGATTCTTGGCGGCACCGCCGAGGCCTCACAACTTGCCGAGAGGCTTGAGCGGAGAAAAGATCTGAGCCTTATCTCCTCGCTGGCAGGACGACTAAGCAAGCCTCAGCTTCCGGTGGGACCGGTGAGAGTGGGAGGATTTGGTGGAGTTGATGGTCTTGTCTCTTATCTAAGAAGCGAGAATATACGGGCGGTTGTAGACGTAACTCACCCCTTTGCCGTCACGATAAGCTGTAATGCAGAAGATGCATGTGCACGGTTAGGATTGCCGCTAGTTAAGTTTGTTAGACCACCATGGGAAAAGACGAAAAACGATTGTTGGCATGAGGTTGCCGATATCAAGAGAGCTGCAGAGTTTTTCAAATTAAGAGAAGCGCGGGTCTTACTTTCCGTTGGAAGACAAGAAGTATCTTCGTTCGCTTTTTGTAGTTGTACATGGTTTCTGATACGCGCAATTGAAGACCCACAAGAACCCCTTCCTCTTCATCATCAGGTTCTCTTAAAACGTGGCCCCTTCGATCTTCGGGGAGAACTGCGGTTGTTACAAGAATATTCAATTGACTATATCGTTTCAAAAAATAGCGGTGGGTCGGCAACTTATCCCAAAATTGAAGCGGCGCGGTCTCTTGGAATTCCAGTAGTGATGATTGGCCGTCCTGATAGCCATAGCGTATCGAATTCGAAAACAATAGATGACATCCTGTCGAGAGTTGATCGCCTCGTTCAAGCCGAAAGCAATAGTGTTTGAGTTGGCCTTTCGTTAATGACCCTTTAGCAACTTCGAAAACAGGAGTATTTGTATGAAAACTAAAAGGACACTTGTATGAGAAAGCTATACGTCATTGGCATTGGCTCTGGCAATCCGGAACATATCACAATAGAGGCAATCAGGACGATGAATTTGGTAGACGTCTTTTTTGTAATGAGCAAAGGTGAAGCTAAAAGCGATCTTGTGCGTCTACGAAAAGATATCTGCGAACGCTACATCGACAAGACATCTTACAGGACTATTGAAGTCGTCGATCCTGAACGCGATCCCTCCATCGCTTCTTATGTGTCGCGCGTTGAGGTATGGCATGAGCAACGGACATTAATATGGGAAGCGTTGATCGAGAACGAGCTAAAAGAAGATCAATGTGGAGCTATTCTCGTGTGGGGAGATCCGGCACTATATGACAGCACTCTCAGAGTAATCGATCGACTGACTGCTCGAAACAAAATCTGTTTTGAATATGAAGTTATCCCGGGGATAACTAGCGTTCAGGCACTCGCAGCCCGTCACAAGATAATGTTGAATGGGATAGGAGAGTCGATTCACATCACAACAGGTCGTCAACTATCGACTGACTTAGTGCATGATCTGAAAAATGTAGTTGTAATGCTTGATGGAGAGTGCGCTTTCGAGCAAGCATTTGATAAAGATGTCGAAATTTATTGGGGTGCATATGTAGGCACCGATAAAGAGATTCTTCTGTCTGGCAAACTCATCGAAAAAATGGAGAGCATCAAAGCAATCCGCCAAGCAGCACGGGTAAAAAATGGATGGATAATGGACATCTATCTGCTCCGCAATTCTGCAAGCCGATAGGATTGCAAAAGCATGAATTCTACTCAGCTTCGTAATTCAAACCAACTTAGCTAAGAGTCTAGGCTGTAAAGCTTCTTCCGAGTCCGAGAGCGGACAATCCTTTGCGGTAGGTGATCGAGCTTCGGTCAGCAGGAAAGTGTGCCTCGGCGTGTAGGTCCAGGGGCAGGTCTTCAGGGTACTGCTGCTCGACAATAGCCTGGTCCTCGGCGAAGACTAAGTGGTTGAAGTCGAGTGAGGCCTGCAGCGGTGCATCTTTGTCGAAGTTGCGGCAGATGGGAACGAAGAGACGTGTCTTGCGGGCGGAGATGGGTGATGCTGCGTTGAGGATATGAAGACTTCCGTTCTCAGGAAAAGTGACCGTTAGCTTCGCCGTGAACGGGTAGAAGACCTCGAAACGGCGGTGCCAAACGAAACCTGGAGGATTCAGGTGCTTGAACTGGAGCGAGTAGTTGCTCACCGTGCTGAAGTAGTCAGCTACGAAGCCTTCCGATGTCTTCGTGATCCCATAGTCCGGAACCTCGGGGTTATCCAATTCACCGAAGGTGTCCACGTGTACAAATGCAAAATGGCTGACATCGAGGAAGCCTTCCATCTGCCGCCCTGCTGACGCGTTCATGTTCACGCTATTTGGAAGCACCTTAATGTAATTGGAATCAGACCACTCCTCCATCGTGGGCAACGATCGAGCGCCGTCGTCGACCAGACGCACCCAGATCAGTCCATACGCTTCTTGCACCGAAAAGAGGTGCAGATGAAGACGGGGTGAGATTGCTCCGTTAGGGTGAGCCGGGATACAGGTACATCTTCCCGTTGGGTCGTACCGTAGGCCGTGATACTTGCAGATGATCTCATCGCCCTCTACGCGGCCGAGACTCAGAGGTGCGCCCCTGTGAAAGCAGATGTCTTTTGCCGCGACGAGTGAACCATCAGAGAGACGGTAGACAACCACACGCTCGTCGAGAAGTTTGGCCGCGAAGGGTTTATCTCCAACCTCGTGAGAGAAAGCAATTGGATACCAGAACGGGGCGAGAGCACGCCAGTCTGTTTCCGTGAAGGTGCACTCGCGGGGAAGCGTAACCTGCGCCACAGATTCAGACGATGTGAGGGCAACAGTCGGAACGAACTTCGATGCAGGTGACATATCCCATTATGGAGCTAAATATACCGGCAACGACACTAAACTATATGATTTAAACCGAGACCAATTTCACGAATGATCATTCGACATCTTGAGTTCATGGCGGCTCTTGCACGAGAAAAACACTTTGCACGTGCAGCCGCCTCCTGTCATGTAACCCAATCAACCCTTTCGGCCGGGATCAAGCAAATGGAAGAAAGCCTTGGGGTTCTTTTGGTAGAGCGGGGGCAGCGGTTTGTCGGGCTGACTCCTGAAGGTGACAAAGTTCTTGAGTGGGCCCAGCACGTCATCACGGATTATCAAAGCCTCCGGCAGAATCTTGCTGAAATGCGGAGCGGACTTACTGGTCAACTGAAGATCGGCGCGATCCCTGTGACTCTACCGGTCATCGCGCTGCTCACAACTCCGTTCGCAAAACTTCATCCGCAGACTAACATCATCATTCGTTCTTTGACTTCAATTGAGATTCAGCGAGGTCTCGACGATTTTAGTCTGGATATTGGTATGACATACCTCGACAACGAACCACTGGCCCGGGTCCGCCGCTTCCAGCTCTACACAGAACGCTATGTTCTACTCACACAAGAGAATGAACTGATGGCAGATCGGAACAAGATCACTTGGTCGGAAGCCGCTGCTTTTCCGTTGTGTCTGCTTACCTCCGATATGCAAAACCGCCGCATCATCGACGCTCATTTTCATCAGGTGGGTGCTGAGGTTCACTCTCCCATCGAGACGAATTCTCTTATCACCCTGTGGTCACACCTTCGTTTCGGGCAGTGGTCTACGGTGGTGCCTAACTCCTTTCTGTCTCTCATCGGCAAGATGGAGGGGCTCAAAGCGCTGGCGCTGGTTGAGCCTGACGCCTCGCACAACGTTGGTCTGGTTGCATCCGACCGTGATCCGTTGCCTCCTGTTGCGCGTGCATTTCTAGACGTAGCGAAGCAGTCGAATATGAACCACGAGATCGTTCGCCAACTCAAGTCGATCACATCATAGACTTCTTGATTTACACGGCTGCAATAATGATCGAGATCGTCGATTGGCCGATTGAAGTCTCTTGTTTGACCATCGTTGTTGCGCTTTGACATCGTTGCTTCTGTAAGTGGAGGAAGCAAATGGCAAAGATTCTCTGTGTTTTATACGACGATCCAATCAATGGGTATCCCAAGACCTACGCACGCAACGACGTTCCCAAGATCGACGTCTATCCAGGCGGACAGACCGCTCCCACCCCCAAGCAAATCGACTTCATTCCGGGCGAACTGCTCGGCAGTGTCTCCGGTGAACTTGGCCTTCGCAAGTATCTTGAGGGTCTCGGCCACACGCTGGTCGTGACGTCCGACAAGGAAGGCGAAAATTCGGTGTTCGACTGCGAACTAGCGGACGCAGAGATCGTCATCTCGCAACCGTTCTGGCCCGCTTACTTGACACCAGAGAGAATCGCGAAAGCAAAGAAGTTAAAGCTCGCGATCACTGCGGGCATCGGCTCTGACCATGTTGATCTCGAATCCGCCATCAAAAATGGCATCACCGTTGCCGAAGTCACATACTCCAACAGCATTAGCGTCTCGGAGCATGTGGTTATGATGATTCTTTCGCTGGTACGCAACTACATTCCATCGCACGAGTGGGTCCTCAAGGGCGGATGGAATATCGCCGACTGCGTAGAGCGCTCCTATGATCTGGAAGCAATGAATGTCGGCACAGTTGCAGCCGGTCGCATTGGTCTTGCAGTTCTCAAGCGCCTCAAGCCGTTCGATGTGAAGCTGCACTACTTCGATCAGCACCGCCTTCCTGAGAGTGTCGAGACAGAACTCGGTCTCACCTTCCATCCGAGTGTGGAAGATATGGTCAAAGTGTGCGATGTTGTCACAATTAATGCTCCCCTCCATCCAGGCACTCTCGATCTGTTCAATGATGAGTTGATCGGGAAGATGAAGCGAGGGGCATATCTTGTGAACACGGCACGAGGCAAGATCTGTAATCGCGATGCCGTCGTCCGTTCGCTCGAGAGCGGCCAGCTTGCAGGCTATGCCGGCGATGTCTGGTTTCCCCAGCCCGCGCCGAAGGATCACCCGTGGCGCACCATGCCTCATCACGGTATGACGCCGCACATCTCCGGAACCTCACTCTCCGCACAGACTCGATACGCAGCCGGTACACGGGAGATATTGGAGTGCTGGTTCGAGCAACGTCCAATCCGCGACGAATACCTGATCGTCAATGGAGGCAAACTCGCCGGTACTGGCGCTCACTCGTACACTGTCAACAAGTAGATCAATGTCACGCTGAAGACAAGAGTGGGCGGAGTCTGTCTTCGCCCATCTCAGTTGCTAATGGGAGATTGCAATGGCTACACGCGAAGAACTCGCACAGAAGATTCAAGAGAAGAAGCGAAACAATAGACTGAGCTGGAAAGAGATTGCGTCGGCAATTGGTAATGGATCGCCGGTTTTGTACACCGCAGCCCTGCTCGGCCAGATGACCCTCACGAAGACCGAAGCCGAAAAAGCTGCGGGACTGCTAGGCCTGACCGAAGCCGAAACTGTCATGCTGACAGAGTCACCATATCGTGGTGCGTCCTCTGGAATGCCGCCCACCGACCCTCTCATCTATCGCTTCTATGAACTCGTCCAGACGTACGGGACGACGTGGAAGGTCCTCATCGAAGAAGAGTTTGGCGACGGCATCATGAGCGCCATCGACTTCAACATGCAGATAGAGCGTGAGCCGAATCCCAAGGGGGACCGGGTCAAGATCGGCATGTCTGGAAAATTCCTTCCATTCGGGCGATACTGATTTGACGGATGCATAGACAAAAAAATGCGAAAGAAGTGCGCGGCGTCGAACTTGATGCTCAGACACGCTGCCTTCACTACCGTTCAGCGCTCGACATAATAGCGATCAAGATGATGTGCTGCGGGATCTACTACGCCTGCAAGGACTGTCACGAGGAGTTGGCGGACCATCCGATCAAAGTCTGGCCTAAGGAGAGATGGGACTGCGAGGCAGTCCTCTGTGGCAGTTGCGGAGCAGAGCTGAGCATTGCGGAGTATATGGAAACCGGTTACAAGTGTCCCGTTTGCAGCGCGGCGTTTAACCCCGGCTGCCGAAATCATTATCACTTTTATTTCGGCGAGCCTACTTAAGCGGCGCGCACTCGTCTCTCGGCTAGGCGTGCTTCTTTTCCATGGACTTACCGATGATTCCGGCGCACTCCTCCAGAAAAATTCGGTCCTCCGTCCCGAACGCACTGAGATCATGGCTGTCGATGTCGATCTCGCCAACAATCTCGCCTTGCATGCGAATTGGGACGACAATCTCTGACTTCGTCTCGATAGAGCAAGAGATATAACGAGGGTCGGCAGAGACGTCCTCTACGATAACGGTCTGACCCTGGGCAACCGCAGCACCACAAATGCCCTCCGTAACGGGAATACGAACGTGGTCAGTCGGCGCCCCGTGAAATGGTCCGAGGACAAGAACATTCGCATCATTCGGGTCCAGCATGTAGAAGCCGACCCAGTTGCAGTAAGACAGTTTCGTCGCTATCAGGCGGACAGTGAACTCCTGCAAAGCAAGAACACTATCAGAGGTCGTGTTAAATCTTTCAATCTCGCTAAGGATCTCTTGAAACGGTGCATGAGCCATATCTCTATTGTCGCTCAAGTAGACTTTTAGAATCGCAATATCGTCGAACTCATACCGGATTTGAGCGCAGTCGATATTGCGTAATGAGACTGCTTACCCGAAGGTGAAGGCAAAGGTTTGAACCCCAGGATCCAGAAATTCGATTGTGAAGGTATGGTCACTGATCGCGCCTTTTTGCCGTACCAACTGATATAGACGGTTCTCGGTGACCACTCCATCCCCCTCGTCGTTCGCATCAACTCCGTGGTTAACGCCAAGTGCCTTGCCGTCTATGGTCACACGGAAACGGACTGGCTTGCCATCGGCCGATGGTCCTAAGACCAAATGTAAATCGCGAGCGTGGAACCGATAGGCAATCCGTCCCTTCGCGGAGCCAAGTACCGCGATCTGACCCTGGTCTGTCCATCTTCCAGCCAAAGCCCATTGATTGAGTTCGAGGTGCTGTGGAATCGAATAGAGTTGCGCATCGTCTTGATTCAGACCCCCAGGCGACGCAAAGTGCTGCGCCCGCTCATAGCCTACATATGTCTCCGGTGACCGCACCTCATCCATATCGGGAGCCGCTTCAGCTCCTTGCGCCTGGACATTGACTATCCCTCCCGGTAAGGTCTGTTGCGTATCTCGCTCCTTCAGTAAATCCTGAATACAGCGCTCGGATTCATCGTAGTTTCCCTCTCCAAAGTGGTGATAGCGCACCTTACCAGTCGCATCAATAAAGTAATGGGCCGGCCAGTATTCATTGCTGAAGGCGTTCCATATCTTGTTGTTGTTATCCATTGCTACGGGATAGGTAATGCCAAGGTCATTCACGGCCTTCTTGACGTTGGAAAGATCTTTTTCGAAAGGAAACTCCGGCGTATGGACTCCGATTACGATGAGGCCGTTATCTTTGTACTTCTGTGCCCACGCCTCAATATAAGGCAGGGTCCGCAGACAGTTGATGCAGGAGTACGTCCAGAAATCGACCAGGACGACCTTACCTTTGAGCTGATCAGCATTCAAGGGCGGCGAGTTGATCCAGTCCGTCGCTCCTGACAGACCAGCTAGTACAGGCCCTTGTGCAGCTCCTGCGACGGTGCTCTTGGTCATCATCATCTGGTCTGATGATTTATCGATTGGCCTGGGATGAAATCGGTCGAGAAGCCCTTGTTCAATGCTGGAGGTACTACCGAGCGAAAGCTTCGTCAGGATGCCGCGATCCAGCCCCAGGGCGACGATCGCTACTCCAGCAAGCACCGCGACGCCGAGGATGCGCCGTATCCATTCTTCTGCTCCCAGAGAGCGCTTCATTGCGGCGAAGACTCGTCCTCCTGCGAGCAGAGCTATAGCAAGCGAAGTGATTGAGCCAAGGGCGTATGTCAGTAACAACAACGTTGTATGAGCGCTCGCTCCTTGAAGCGCAGCGCCCGCGAGAATCAATCCAAGAATTGGCCCCGCGCAGGGTGCCCATAGCAAGCCAGTGGCAACGCCGAGTAACAACGATTGCAATACGCCACCACGCGAATCGGACGAAGCCGAGTTCGTCAGACGGCTTCCCAACTGAACAAAAGGTCGTGAAAGCCGTTCCGCAAAAGCGGGCCATAGAAGCGACAGGCCGAGGATCGCAAAAAAACAAGAAGGGCCATGATGCGGCCATACTGGTTTGCACGAACGAGCCAGGAGCCTCCCACTACAGCGAGAGACGCGACGACAGAGAATGTAACCGCCATGCTCAGTAGGAGAGGTAGTCCGGACTTCCGAAATGGTTGGTCAGCCCGCGCGAAGGTAAAAGGCAGAATAGGCAATATACACGGGCTCAAAATGGTGAGAACACCACCAAAAAACGCAAGGACGAACAAAATCATAAGACTTCCGATCTCCAGCGATGTGACGCTATAACTATAAGTACGTTACAAGATTTGGCCTAGATTGGAGAACTCATGATGACAGCGGAGGTAAAGCGGGTCGAAGAACTCAAATCTGCCCAGAATCAAGCGGAAGCCCTGTTTCACGAAGTAGAGCGCGTGGGCTTAATTCGTCCAGGCATCACGGAGGGGCAACTGAACGCCGAGATATACGCCTTGGCCGAAGAGATGTACGGCATTAAAATCTATTGGCACAAGCGAATCGTTCGCGCGGGAAAAAATACCCTGTTTCCTTACGCAGACAATCCACCCGATAGGATGATCGGCTCAGACGACATTCTCTTCCTCGATCTTGGTCCGGTCTTTGAAGAATGGGAAGCAGATTTCGGACGCACCTTCGTGATCGGAGACAATCCCGCAAAACTCAAGATCAAAAAGGATGTGGAGCTGGCATTTGCTGAAGGGAAGCGATACTTTCATGAAAATCCTACGATCAAGAGTAATGAACTCTTCGCCTACACTCAGTCTCTCGCGAAGAAGTATGGCTGGGAGTTCGGCGGAGTCATTGCAGGACATCTCATCGGTCAGTTTCCGCATGAAAGGATCGCTGACGATAAGGTGACCCTCTATGTTCATCCCAAAAGTTCTTTGACTATGCGCTCGCTTGATGAAAAAGGACAAAACCGGCATTGGATTCTAGAGATTCACTTCGTGGACCGGCAGCGAGAAATTGGCGGCTTCTTTGAAGAATTGCTCACCATTGACTAGATCGATTGGGATCGCAACGCAGCTTTGATTCTGGTGGGCAATTTACTCCAATATCCGAAATATCACGAATTCCGCATTTATTTCTCGCTTGAAGGCAGGGTGGACCAATGGTAGCTTGCGATCAATCTTCCATTAGTTTCTACCAAGAGCATAGCCGCCCTCCCAGGCGCCAAATCGCCCGAAAAGTTTTTGCCACTGCGACTGTCTCGAAACGTAATTGTGCGCTGTTGTGTCTCGGAGGTAAGAACATAGAGGGTGGCGTCAGGATAGGATGTTGGACAGATCAGAATTCCTGGATCGTTTTGGGCAGTTGTGAAGTCTGGCGATACCTTTGCCTTCTGCATCCCATAGGAGTACACGCGACCGAGCGCCTGCAGATTTGCGCCTAGCTCCAAAGGAAGGGAAGAGAAGAGGATGTTGCCCTTGCCGAGCTGCACCTCGTCCCATTCTTTCCCATCGTCGAGCCTCGCACTCATCAGCACGGTCGTCAGTTGACCACCGAAGGTGTAAAGATCATCGCCGCCCGGCCAACGCACCCTCTGCTCCCTTAGACCCAGCGGCTCCGTGGTGTAATGCAAGCCAATTTCGTCCTGACGATGGGTTGGATGAAGATGAGCATCGCCATCAAAAGGCCCTGTGACCAGCAAGGTGGCTCCTTCACGTATCCTGTGCTCTATAGCGCTCCATGCCTGTTCCGTGAGCCCCATCGGCGAGGGAAGCAAGATGAGCTTCGGATCTCCCAGCTTGTCGATTTGATACTCACCGACGGCATACGCTTGCCCGTGAGCCTCTTGATACAGGGCGCGAACAGCATTCTGCTGAGCCTCCAACGCATAGGAATTCAACACAGACATTTGCATGGATTGGGGAATGACGATTGCGATCTGAGGTTGAATCAGGGCGGTGGCATGGGGAGACACGGCCGCGCTAAAGCGTCCGAAGTCGCGCATCATGTTCTCCCAGAGTTTGGCCGATCCGTCACTTCGCTGCATACCGAAGTCCACTTCTCTCGCCCAATCCCACTGCATGGCTCCGCTGCTACCGTCAGCGAACCCAAGAGCCCACTTGCGCTCCGTCAAGCCCAAGCCGGTGAGCTCGTCGTAGCGCCATGTTCCATCCGGGGCCCATGCCGGCTGATAGCCAGTTTCTCCGGTAATGTTGGGCATGCCAGGACGTTTTGCGACAACCGAGTCCCAAAGTAAGGCATCATCTCGCCAATAAGTATGGTTGGTTGTAAACGAAACTCCCGCGTTGGCATAGAACTGGTTAAGCACACGATCGGTGACGCCACCTTCATCCTGCCCGACATCGATCAGTTGGATGCTTCCTGTGTTTCGAATGGTAGAGACGAGCGATCTGACCCAACCGGTGAAGGAGTCTTGCGCAAACAGATTGTAATCAAGTGCTCGGACCTGTGCTGGATTTCCGTATCTTTCATAGTTCAAGTCTGCTATCGATGGAAGCGGGATGTTATCGAACGCGCCAAGTTGCTCGGGTGTGACAGACCAGGCATCCGCCAGTGTTGTAAGAGTTACATAGTGTTGTCGCAGCCAATTGTGCCATGCAGCGATTTCATCGGGATCATTGTTTGGGTAGTTTCCCTTAAAGATATGGGCAGGATTGGAGAAGCTCGGCTCGTTGATCAGATCCCAGGAGAGCCAGGGAACGTCGCGAAAGCGCTCCACGACCGAGCGGACATACGCCTGCTGGGCACGCACTGAATCTCGATTAAGGAATGGATTGGGAGCGGCAACGGGGCTGTTGTCCTGTCTCTGATTTCCCGACTTTGGAGAGAAGGCGAAGAATGTGAAATTGACGGCGATCTTGTGCCGCTGAGCGGACAGTAAATATGCTTCGAGATTGCGCAGAAAGCGTTCGTTTGCGCCTCCCAGATCGCCATCGATAAACCTGGCATTGGGCATCCACACGCCGGTACGTACGAAACTGACGCCGTGGGCTTCCATCTCCGCGAAGTCTTTCTCCCATATGGCGGCATTTCGTGGACCCGAAAAGTCCCAGCCATTCTCTTCCGTGGTGAAGTAGTTTGTCCCGACCGGAAAGAAGGGCACTCCGTCCCTAGTCAGAAAGTCGCCGTGCACCCCGAGGGAAGGACCGCTTTGCAAAGCATCCGGAGGCGACACCCAGATCCCGTTTTGGTAGAACTCGCGAAGCTGCTGATGCTGAGTGTAGGTAGCCGCGATCTGATAGAAGCCGGGAGCAAGCGGCATGTGAAAGGAGATTGGCATCTCGATCGTATCGGCTGCGGAGAGTCGAAGCGTAATGGATTCGATAGACTTACCATTCGACAGGAGTTCCACTTTTGCTTCGCCGTCCTCCAGATGCGCCGCTTGGCGAAGAAGATGCAAGCTTAGTTGCGGCGACTCTCCGGGACGGAGCAGAGAGAAAAGAGACTCCACGGAGAATAGCGTTGCTCCCTGACGTGCATAGGCGGCCGACTGCCGAATGAGTGCGACCCCGTCCGGACTTGACCAGTAGCCGGGTTCCGGTGTGAAGTCCAATGCAACACTTCGACTTCCGCGCATGGGACCATTCGCATGATCGATCACGATCACCGGAGCGGCGACAAGCTGCCCAGTTGAATCTTTCATGTAGCCGAGACCGTTCAGGCGGCCTTCAACGGCGAAGAAACGCTTCGCTCTTATCTGTGGCGGGGGCCCAAAGTTATAGCCCGATCTCCAGGTGAAGGATGTATCCTTCGGCATCGGAACCTCGTAAACATGGCGCAGCCCTAGCACGCGCGCATAGCTGTCCTGCGGTCTGGCTGCCTCATAACCGTGTGCGGTCATGCTCACCGGAACGTGCAGCGGCTCTCCCCCCAGGAGCAGCAAGTTTCCTCCGGTCTCGAGATACTTCTGTATGGTCTTCCAGGCATCTGCCGGTACAGCAGAGCCGTAAGGTAGAACAAGCAAGTCCGCGTTGGAGAGAGTTTCGGGTTCGTTCAGAGTGGAGATGTCGGCAAACTCTGGATCTATTTCGCTGAGGGCAGTGCGCAGTGAAGCCTGATCTACTTGCTCGCTGGCCACAGTTGGAAAACCAGGTTGCCAAAACACTACGGTCTTCGCTTGAAGAACACTTGAAAACGCTGCCAGAACGCAAACTGCAAAAATGCTCTTCACAACGAACCTCCTGAGTACAACTCTGCGATGGTACTTCGGCTCTCTGCACCAGTTGTTATGGACTTGCCGGTGAGCACGGGGACGTGAGGTTTTTAGCGTAACTTACTTTTTTCAACAGCATGGGAGCCTGCTTGGCGTGAGCAGCCTGTCCTGTGAGTTCGTCCATCAATACGTTTGAGCAGGAGTGCAGCTCGAAGGCTGCACCGTAATAACTAGGGATTGTCCCTGACCATTGAACGTTGATATCGTCGAGTCGCAGCCCATCTACATCTGCGGCGAAGAAGCCGGCGGTATCTCGCTTGTCCAAACCGCTCTTTCCGAATGCATCTCCCGGACGCATGTCGTAGAATCCTCCGTCGACGGGCGTTGTTTTAGCGATTGAGAGCTCGACTCCGCGAAAGCTAATGTCTCGAAGAGGGGCTGCTGGCATTCCTCGCAGATAAATTCCGCTTTCACTCCTGCATTGAATATTCGCGAACTGAATACCACGAACCGTACCTGCGGAGCCTCCGGCCGTGCGGGGCAGACTCGACACGGCAATAGGTTCGCCCGATCCCCACCACTTGATGGCTCGCATCTTGGTTTCAATGATCAGGTCGGTGAACAGCAGGTCTTCGACGGTGGCGCCATCTCTGTTGAGAAAGCTAATGCCGCGGTTACTGCGCACAATCGAGCAATTACTGATGACTGCGGATCGAAGAGGGTACGGTCCCTCCGTCTCAATCTTAATCCCTGCAGAGGAAGACTCAAGGGTACAGTTCGTCACCGTGATGCCTTCAGAAGGTCCATATTCACCGAAGTTGCGCGAAGCTTTTAGCACGAGGCAATCGTCTCCGGCGACGATATTGCAGCCTTCAATGCGAACCTGTCGACAGTGGTCGATGTCGATGCCGTCACAGTTTGGAACATCGAGACTGTTGAGGATGGAGATACCTGAGATATGAAGGTCTTCGCAGCCTACTGTATGAATCGTCCAAGTGGGACTATCGCGAATGGTAAAGGATTCCAGCTTCACGCCGCGACAGTTCACAAAGAGAATCATCCTTGGTCGGCCATCGGGTGGGTTTCTGAAAGAAGAGTCGTAAAGAGGATCATAGGGTCCCAGGAAGGGCTGCGGAACGGAGTAGCCCTCGGGCCCTTTTGGTGGAAAGAAAGCAGGAAAGTTGCCGTCGATAGTTCCGGTGCCGCTGACGTGAATGTCTGCCGAATCCTTTGCGAAAAAGAGAGCGCCGAGGGTGCGGAAGTCATCACGATTCGGGCTGGCCAATAACCTGCTGCCACCCGTGAGGTGAAACTCTACATGGGGGCGCAGAATGAGCGTGCCGCTTAGGAACGCATGCCCCGCGGGAAGAGCTACGATTCCTCCACCTTTGGCAGCGCACGCATCTATCGTCCGCTGCAGAGCGTCTGTGTCGTTTGCGCGGCCATCGCCGCATGCACCGAAGGCGATTGGATCCCAGGGTGAGGGCCGATCTGCGGACTGCCCCAGGAGGGGTGACGTGGCAGCGATCGAGATTGCGGCGCTCAACTGCCCAGCAAACTGGCGACGATTTATTAAGCGCGACCGAAATGCTTCTAAGACCATGGATTGAATTTCAGGGGTTCTCGAACCGAGTATTGGATGTTGCCCGTAGGATCAGTAGCAATGATAGGGCCGGGCCGAAGGGGAAATTCCTTCAGGGCCGGTCTTATCATTGCTTATTAGAAGATGAACTTCGCTGCAAGTTGAACATCGCGCGGATCGCCGTTGGTCCCGGTAACCTTGCCGAAGTTCGAACCGTCTGTAAAGGTTGCATCTGGAGCCGCAAAATAGGGATGGTTGAGCGCGTTGAACGCTTCAAGCCTAAGCTGCAGGTTGTAACGCTCCTTACCGCCGATGTAAGTGTTTTTGAAGATCGAAAGATCCGCATTGGTAAAGCCCGGATTTCGTACATTCGGCAACGTGCGCGGTGCATTGCCAATGACAAACTGGTCCGGCAGTTCAAAGGCTGCGGTATTGAACCACTCATTGTTCGTTTGATGAGATAGCTTCGCACTCTGAAGCACCTGGTTCGGACGCTGACCTCCTCCTAAGAGGCCGGTCTTGTCCGACGAAAGTGCGCCGAGCACAACGGGAGTGCCTGAGTTGTAGTTGACGATACCGTCCACCTGAAAGCCGCTAAGCAATACATTGCCGATTCCGTTCAACCCTGACAAAAAGTGACGACCGCGCCCGAACGGAAGCTCGTAAGAGAAGCTCGAGACCAACTGTCGGGATACGTCATAAGCCGATACGGCGTACTCTCCGTTCGGATTGTACTGGTTCGCGAAAGTAGCGCTTTGAGGTCCAAGATAATTTACAGCAGCTGAAGCCGTGTCGAGGGTCTTCGATCCGGTAAATGCGATGAGGACGGTAAGGCCTTGTGAGAACCGTTTGTCGACCTTCACCGTGAGAGCCTGATAGTTGGACTGTTTATCCGGTTTGCGCACTGACGATACATTCGAATATTGCGGGAATGGGCGAAGCAATTGATTCCGAGAGATAGTGGGATTGGAAAGGTTCGAACCGGCGGTTGTGATGATTCCGTAGAAGGGGTTTGCAATCTGGTCGAAGAGATGATCGCCGAGTGCAAGGTAGTTTGTGGTCAGTTGATCGTAAGGCGTACCGGGATCGCCGTCAGGGAGGAAAAGGCCGCGATTACCGACGTAGCCAACTTCGAGAACAGTGTTGAGCGGCAACGATCTTTGAACGTTGAAATTCGTTTGGATGGAGTAGGGGTTACGTACCGAACTAAAGAAAGAATCTCCAATAGCATTTCCCAGGTACGTCCCTGGGCCGCCTGCCACACCCTGTGGCAAGCTGAAACCATCTTTGGCTGGATTATCAAGAGTTGTATTGATGGTCTGTTCCTGATCATGGGTGAAGGAGAAGTTAGTCTGACCCGCAAAACCTTGTGTGCCGGCGTCGCCAGTAGTACCTGCCGCCTGCAGAGAAGAAGGGGCATAGACAATCCCAAATCCAGCGCGGATGACAGTCTTTTCATTAGCAGAAAAAGACGCCCCAACCCGGGGAGCGAATCCCTTCCACTGCGTGGGAGCCTGTCTGCGGCCATAAGGTGAGCCGGGCTGATCAACGAAGTTCAGCGCTCCGCGAAGATTAGAGCATGCCGGACAGATGG
Organism: Granulicella sp. S190; assembly: GCF_009766095.1. Lineage (GTDB taxonomy): Bacteria > Acidobacteriota > Terriglobia > Terriglobales > Acidobacteriaceae > Edaphobacter. Next base: position 5,027 of record NZ_LMUD01000044.1, on the reverse strand, counting down.
TACTGGAAACATTCGTTGCTGTGACAGCCCCCTGAATGGGAGACGCTGCGTTGATGTCCCAATAGGAGAATTGATTGCGCCTCTCCGTGCGGGGCAGTTCCACATCCCAACGCAGGCCAGCGTTAAGCGTGAGCCGACTGTTCACTTTGTAATCATCTTGGGCATACAGCGCGAAGTACGAAGAAGCCTGTGCCGTAGTGATGTCGTGAGTAATGTTTCCATTCTCGGGCAGCCCGAGCAGAAAGTCGGCGAAGCTGTTGCCGTCGGAGCTGCCTTGGTTGTTATTGAGCTGAGATTGCGTCCAACTCTGTCCAAAAGTGTAGGTCCCCGAAGGCTGAGCGTACTGGTGGAAGTTCAGGAATAGTTTTCGGAACTCACCGCCGAACTTAAGAGAATTTCCATGAGTGATCTTGATGATGCTCGCGTTCACATCGTGCGCAAGAGGATTTTCCAGGAGAGCGACATAGCCACTTGAACCTAGGCTCGAGAAGCCATTCCCGAAGTTGTAGTTAGGAAAGACTTGCACATTCGCGACAGTAGCAAGATTTTGAGGGAACCCGAGGCTGGTAAGGGGGAACGACCCTCCGAAGGGTAAACGTACTGAGGACGAGCGGCTCAAGCCATAGCGAACTTCTCCCAAAAGTGTGGGCGAGAAGGTGAAGGTGTTGTCATAAGAGAGACTGTAAGAGCCGGAAGTCGTTGGGCCTCCATATCCTTCAGAGGCAACATTGTTGAAGTCACTGAACGGCACATTGAAATCAGCATAATGAGAGAAGCGAACAAAGGTGTGCCAGTTTGGAGTCCAGTTGTGGTCAATCTTCGTGTCAAAGTGATAATAGCTATCCGTATCGGTTCCGGTGGAGGTGAAGTTATAACCATTCCCAGCCACATTCGGCAATGGATAATAGGCGAGTGAGGCAATCGCGACCTTGCTGAACCGGGCGGGATCGATCACATTCTGTCTGCCTTGGTAAGAAAATGGTGTGCGGTTGTAAATAGTGGCTCCGGTCTTTGGGTCGATGGAGGAGGTCACCGTCGTTGGGTCGTAGATCGTTGAGCCTGAGGCAGAGAAGTCGCCACCGCGTTCTGCAACTGTCGGCACCAAAAAGTTTGCGGTGTCGCCATGAGTAAGATTCGATTTTTCGTAAGCAATGAAAAAGAAAGTGCGGTTATGACCGTTGTACACGTGAGGAATGACCAGTGGGCCACCGAGAGTTCCGCCCTCCTGATAACGGCTAACCGGCGGGACGTCGCCGTTGTTGTAGTAGTTCCGGGCGTCAAATATAGAATTTCTTGCAAAGATGAAGCCTGTGCCATGAAGCTGGTTGCTCCCAGACTTTGTGATAAGGCTAATTACCCCTCCTGAAAATCGTCCGTACTCGGCCGGAAGGACGCTAGTCTGCACGTTGAACTCCTGTACGGAGTCGACGATAGGAGTGTAGGCGCTAGAACTGTTGCCAACATTGTTTTCAGGAAGAATGTTCGTCTGCCCGTCTAGTAGCTGCTCGTTGTTTGCATTACGCGAACCTGAGATGTGTGGCGTCGACGCACCATTCGAGTTGCCTGTAATATTCACACCTGGAGCCAGACCAGCGAGATCGAAAGGATTGCGGCCATTAAGGGGAAGATCGACAATTCTTTTCTCGGTGATCACCGCACCCGTTGAGGAGGTATCGATCTCAAGGTTCGCAGTCGTCGAGACCTCAACTGTCTGGTTATCTCCGCCAGGGGAGAGCGCAAAATCGACAGGGTGGTTCTCCGACACTTCAACGTTGATATTGTCTTGTCGTCCTTGTTTGAATCCTGGCGCGGAGACCTGAACGCTATATGTTCCAGGAGGAAGTAGGGGTGCCTGAAAGCGCCCGCTTTTGTCAGTAGTGAGCACCTTCGAAGAGTTGGTAGCCGTCTCAGTTATCGTTACTTTCGCGTTAGGAATAACAGCGCCAGTGCTATCAGAGACAACACCTTGCAGAGCCCCGGTGGGACTCTGGGCAAACATTGGCCCGCACAACAGGGCGCTTAACAGCACAAGTTTTTTGATCGTCATCTCTGTCCTCGTAGAGTTCACTTCCAGTTGTTGAGAAGCCGGCAGTTTCAACGTCGGCTCCGTCTGTCGTAGGTGCATCAGTCTGATTAGGATTTTCATGATATCGATATCAGCTGACCGACGAACGATAAGACTGATGACGGATTTCTGTCAACAAGAAAGTTGTAACTTTTTTGACGACGGATGAAACGTCTGATTCTAAAACCATCCGGGTCACGGGTGAAGCTCAAACTTCCAGCAAATATCGCTTTTTTTGAACAACTCCTTCAACTCCAAGCCCAACGAAACGTCTTAAACAAAAACTCACTGCAGGGGGCTGAGCAAGCCGAAATCTAAAGACCGTCTTGATATCGATATCGGAGCAGGCTTTCCGAAGCTTCCGCTTGAGCGTTGGATTGGAAGATTAAATTGCGTTCAAAATGTTGACCGATTGCAGGATAGTTTTACACGGACAGCCAGCAATCTTATTGGGTTACGATCCTGGCTCTTAAGCAACTTTTGTCTTTTTTGCTTAACGCAGGCGCAAACACACGTTAGTCTGGAGCCGCTTTGAAAAGAGGTTCTATTGTTGGCTAGAAAAGCAAAGATGAGCGATGTAGCGAAATTGGCAGGCGTAGGCACTATGACTGTGTCCCGGGTTCTTAACGGGAGTGCCCCTGTCAACGAGGGAACCAAGGCCAGGGTTTATCAGGCGATCAAGAGACTTAGTTATCAGCCGAATCCGGTAGCGCGTTCTTTGCGCCAAGCGAAGTCGAACTCCATTGGCATCATTGTCCCTAACTTTTACGATCCCTTTTTCGCGACTTGCGCTCATGCCATCAGTCTTGTAGCCAAGCAACATCATTATTCCGTAAATGTCAGCACCTCCGACGAGGACGCCGGTATCGAATTCACCGAGGCAAATCTAATGGTGCTGAATCACGTCGAAGGGCTTGCTGTCATACCGGCAGCGATCGGAAAATCAAGTTTTGATCGGCCGGAGTTCCACTCGACTCATATCGTCACACTTGATCGCCCAATTCGTGGCCAGCGCTTCAATAGCGTTTTGGTAGAGAACCAGCAGGGCGCGATCGAGGCGGTGAAGCATCTCATTGATCATGGACATAAAAGAATCTGCTGCTTAGGACTTTCCAACAAGGTCTACACCATTCGCGCACGCCACGAAGGTTATAAGAAAGCAATGATGCGGTTTAACCTGATTCCAGATCAGTACTTTGGGGGCGTCACGGAAGAGGCGACACGTGTCCTTATCCAGAAAGCGATGTCAGGGCGCAAAAAACCCACGGCATTCTTTGTGAGCAACAACTTCGTTATGCGACACGCACTGCATGCGTTTTCTAAACTGAACATTCGGATCCCAGACGATATTGCTCTCATCGGCTTTGACGACTGGGAGATGGCCGACATCTTCGTGCCTGCCATTACGGTCGTTCGGCAACCTTCGCATGAGCTTGGCCGAGTAGCCGCGGAGCTGCTATTCGCGAGATTAGAGCATAAGGAAGTTTCTCTATCTGGCCAGCAGATTGTAATGCCGGTGGAATTAGTGATTCGACAGTCGTGTGGCTGCAACCGTCGCGGCCCTGCGAGAGCAGTTCCAGGAAATTAAAGATCGGTGTTGGCATCCTGGTGCCGATCATGGCCAAGGGTCTGCATGCAAAGGTATCGTGGCCTAAGGTATCGTTATCGCGCTGTACAGAATTATCTCTCTACGCTGAATATTATTCGGAGGTCTAAACCGGCTGACGTGCTTCATGTACCTGGGGACTATCTTGGTCGGCTGAAGGAACAGAGCTGAGAAAGTGCCGGAAAGCGTCTTCGGCAGCGGGGGCATCATGAAGCCTGCTGTATGTCTGCCAGAGGTGGAAATAACCGAGAGGATAGTTCGCATTGAGTTTCAAAATGCGATGGTACTCGGCAAGAGCTTCTGGGAGCATACCCAGATCCAGGTAGGCGTTCGCGAGGCAATCCTCGTGAGAGTCTATGCCGGAAGATGGCGGGAGATGTTCGAGTGCAGACTTGAAATAACTTATCGCAGCGGGTGAATCTCCGTTCTTCAAGGCAAGATAGCCGCGATAGAAGAATGCCATGCGTAGATCGGGCGGCGAGCCTCGCTCTGGATTCGGCACACTCACCAGGAGTCGTCTCCTGAGCGCGTCTGCGCGATCGAAGCGGTGATCTTCCAAGGCAAAGACAAGGGAGTCCCATACAGAGTTGTTGTTGTAACGCAATTCGTCAGCCGCAGCGTTGCGTGCTTCGGAGGCCCTATTCATGGTGCTGTAGACGACGGCTAGATCTCCATAGCCGACTGCCTTTGCATCGCTGTTGCCGGCGATATGAATGTAGCGTTGGTACTCTCGCACCGCATCCTGATTCTGTCCGAGCTGGTAGTAGGCTCCCCTAGATGGACGATAGAAGGTTCGAATTCAGGATCGAGTTTCAAGGCTTCGTGGGGAGGCCGATTGCGTCGAGGAAATGCCTGCGCTCTCGGTCATCTCAGCGAAGGTTGTGGGGACTTCTCCAGAGGCTTACGTCGGCAAGATCTTCCAAGGGGCTATGGATGCACAGAGAAAAGTTTGAATCTGGTGCCTCCGAGCTTCGCGTCACAGTCAGCTTACGGGAGGCACAGCCAAGATAAACAAACGCCTCTAGGTGTCCATTTCAGCAGTGACCTCCGAGTCACGAAGCTGGACATCCGCAGGATCGACCCACTCCTCCCAAAGCTTGCGGCACAACACCATCGAAGAACCAGCAAAACGCCGTGTCAAGTCCACAACACGCAAACACCCGCATCAACTAAGAACAATCGCGTGGCGTATGAGTTATCTCTGGCTCCCTATAATGGTTAGTAGAACAGATATCGCACCTCTCAAGCCCTTACAACAGTGCTAACCCTCCTGGATACAATATTTTGCAGCTAAGTCCTTTGAATGGAATATTTTACAGACACTCACCCCCTGTAAACTGTTGCAGCAAAAGCACT
>NZ_LMUD01000043.1 GCF_009766095.1 Granulicella sp. S190 | reverse complement strand
TGCACGTTTCCTGCTCCACCCGGAACCTGGGCTATGATCGCTGCAATCTGCTCCGCGTTCAACGTCACCAGCGGAAGCATCGACGGCGTGATCACCTGGCTCCCAGCTGGAATCAGCTGAGCAGGGATCTCGATCGGCGCAGAACCGCCGCCCACCGTTGCGGCAAGATCCATGACTGTGGGTGTCTGAAAGAAGTTGCGGATATCGAGCTCGACTCCGTGGCTGCGCAGCAAACTGAGCAGCTTCACGATCAGCAGCGAATGCCCACCGAGCTCGAAGAAGTCTTCATGCCGCCCGACCTGTTCGAGATCCAGAACCTCGGCAAAGGCCTGCGCCAGCAGAATCTCCAGCTTCCCAACAGGGGCCTCGTAACCTGATGTGCCGTAGGCATCTGATTCCGGT
>NZ_LMUD01000004.1 GCF_009766095.1 Granulicella sp. S190 | reverse complement strand
CTACGCCTGCTTGGAAAACGCCTCCAGCGTTTCCCACTTTGCCACAGCTCCGGCGACGGGATAAATTCGTATTCACAAACGTGCGGGTTTTGGGGGCAGGTCAGGTTGGGCGCTCCAAGTGTCCAATGCATTACTTCTACTCTTCACCTGATGGTCGATCCTTTTTCAAATGTAAGTTGACTCTGACTTCATCATTTCTCTTTGCGATATAAGGTATATTCTTGTGGGCGAAATATAACTTGGAAACCGCTTTTCAGATGACTTACTTACCTATTGCGCGGGTTGCGGAAAGGAGGTAGAACTTCTCGGACTTGCAGTGGGATAGCAAAAGGAGATGCTTAGACCACTACAATCGTCACGTCGAATACGATTTGGTCGAGACAGTCAGATCAGGGACCTACCAACTTCTCGACTGTCTTGCGGAATGGCAGATCTTTTACGAAAACGGTGCTGCTATTTCAAAACGAAGCCCAGACGGTGGGACCATACTAAGCTAGGCCGCCCGCGAACCCAGTGCTCTATCCCAGAGTTTGCCTAAGGCCGCCGATCCTTCAATTGGGATTCTGAGCCAGGGCTGCGTTATTAGCGCCACTGAGCATTCGCGCGAACAATACGCGAACAATACGCATCCCAATTTGCCCTAGGAAGTCCTAAAATCCACCGAACATAAAAGCTTTATTGTGAAGCACATCCGCTGATCCGATCCACTTAACTGAATTGTCCGGCAGCCCTGAAAAGGCCGGCGTCGGCGGTCGATCCCGTCTCTGGGCACCACCTTATAATCAATCACTTACAGCGATTTTCTTGAAACTGCAATAGATCTGCAAGAGGGGAACTCTACTCTGCAGGTATGTCCGCACTTAACGTCCGCTCCCTCCAAACCAAGACCCAAACCGTATCCGTATACACCCGCCACACATCGGATTGCTCGAAGAAGGATGACCCTCACTGGAAGCGTTGCGAGTGCGTCAAGTACATCTACCTATTAATTAAGGGACGGGAAGAACAAGACGATCTCGGCAAAGACACGTTCCTGGACTAAGGCAGAGGAGCAGGCACGGGAGATCAGGGACAGTTGGGACCCGGTCAAGCAAAAGCTCAGAGAGTTGGAAGAGCTTCAGCAAGCTCGGGAGGTGGGAGAGGTCACCATCACTTACGCCCTCGACCGTTGGTTCACCACTGTCAAAAGTGAGAGCGACTCTGAAAACGAGCATACCCATAGTAAATACCAGACTGCGGCGAAGCAGATCGGAAAGCACGGGAGAAGGCATTCGCCGCTGTATTCGGCCCTCTGCACGGGAAATGCAACACCCCTAAAGAGGTTGCAGACCTTATCAGTGACAACTTTTACATTGGACCGGTTCCTGACCCAGCCTTTTACGGTGTAGGCGGGGCGATGCATGTGCAGCCCACAAGCAAAGATTCCACCGCATCGGGCACCGGCCAGTCCGACCCGACGAAAGGTCCGAAGGTGAATTTTGCAAAAGATTGCAAGAACGTTTGGGTATTCTGGCACTTTTAGCGCTTCCCGCACCTTTTAGAATCTGTAAGTTGAACAAAATTATCGTTTACCCGAACCTGAATCTACTGACCGAGCCGACGCGCCATAGTCGCAAGCAGCTTAGGGCGCCCCGCCGGCCGCGTCCATGGGCACTCCGCAATGCATATCCCGCAAGAAGCCGCTTCCGCAAAATAGGGGATGCATTTATCAAGTCAACGTGCCAACGCTCGACACCGCGCACCATCTGCTTTTGCGGGACAATGGCGCCGGGCGGACATGAGGTCGTGCAGACCTGGCAGGTCGCGCAGAACTCGTCGGCTCCAAAGCAATCACTACCAGTAGCGACGAGTGGCATGTCGATGGTAACTCCCGCAAGACGGACGCCGGATCCGAAGTAGCGACTGATCAGCGACCCATGCTTGCCGAGCTCTCCCAGTCCTGAGGCGGTGGAATTAGCGCGAGAGCACTGGCCGAAGGGCCCGGGTATGGGTTAGCGTGATACCCCTGAGAGAGGATCCAGTTCACCAACGCATAGGAAGAGCGGGTCTCTTTCGCATACTGATCTCCCACATCGCAGACACCTACGCCGTTTGTCTCGTCGGATGGGACTTCCTTGAGGCGTTCGTAGTTGTGAGCGGGGCGAGCACGACAACCCAAGGCTCGTCGATCGTATAGCCCTCGAAGACATAGAGAGGATCCATGGCCGTAACACCGACGCCGTCCGCCTCGTGGGCTATGATTAGACTACGTCTACGCAGTGAATCGAGCAAATGGCGATTCAGCACCCTTCCTCACCCTCAGGTTTCAGGATCACAGGAAATGTCTATTCAAATGAGTGGTTTCTTTCAGCCCTAGGCCGAGTTGGCCACGGACTCACGCTTCCCATGTCGCGATCCGATCAACATAGGCTGAACGCACCCAGGGCAGATTGTGGCTGCCGAGAAACAAACGTAGCAGCGGCTGGACGCTCTTAAGCTCATTACAGAACACTGAGCGCTTGTGAAGCAGAAGCGCAGCCGCAGAACCCAAGTCCCGTTTTGTACAACGTTCAATTTCGCACTTTCACATAATCTCCGGCGAAGTCTGACCCCGATACTCGCGAACTCCGTCAAAACGATAAAGACCAGTCGGTCCACCCATCCACAGATAGCCATCGGTCGTCTGCGCAAACGCGTGAACCGCGTTTGGAGCATCCTCCTTAGCTGTCCAACTCGTGTGTGCCAACTGCGCAATTGTTCGATCGCTTGGATGGCAAACGCAGGTGCGCAGATGAGGATAACGAACAACCCGATTTGCAAAAACCCCAAATCGTGACCTGAAGAGTTCATTCGTTTCGACTGACGCCCACGAGCCCAAAAGGACTCACAATAGCGGGAAGTGTCACCTCGCTCGTCGCTAAGTTTGTTACGTTCGGGCTCTAAATTTACGTGCACCACTCGACCCGTCAATCTCCACGTCCAAGCCGCAGGCTTTTTCGCACCGTTAGGCGGTGGTTGGTCTGTATTCGTTAGCGCTGGAAGCACAGCCCAGCAATACGTGCCAGCTTGTTGGCTAGGACCACAACGACGTTCGTTCTACACGAATTTCTTATCGGCTCACAAGGTTATTTCTCGGCCACCGCTGGCGAAAACGCATCAACCAAGGAGATTACCTTCATTTGAGATTTGAGATCCGCAAGTGTGGCCTTGCTGGTGACATGGATCGTCTGTTTCTCTCCCGGCAGGAGATCAAGATAATTATCTGAGAATTGAGCCTCTAACTCACCAAAAGAGACATAGGCGCTGCGAGCCAGTACCGCTGAGCTTAAGATCACATCATATCCATCTCCGGACTGCGAGATTTCGGCGGCAATGGCAGCAGGGGGAAGTTTAATCTGCTTGGAAGGCACGAAGTAGACTGTGTTTGTCGAGACCTCTTGTCCGCCTACCGTGACGTCCGCGACTCCGACAAGACCGGACCAATCGGGAGCGGTGGTGCCGGACAACTGAACGAGCGGTATTTGTTGATAGACCTTTGAGGCAAGCGGGTCGATTTTTACAGCCTCGCTTGTCTCTTTGATCACTTTACCCGAGAAATCCATGATCCGAAGACGGAGTGTGCCGTCCATCCGAGCAGTTTTGTCGGACACGATATAGATAGACAATGTGCCGCTGTCGACATGGGGTGAAACCAGGACAGGAGCATAAAACCTGCGCGTGTAATATTGCAGAGCCTTCCATCGTCCGTAGTAGTCGATGCTTGCCCAGGAGGCGACGGGCCAGCAATCATTCAACTGCCAAAAAAGTGAGCCCATAGTCTCGGGTCTCTTTCTACGGAAACTCTCCGCGCCGACCTTGATGGCCTCTGCCTGGAGCACCTGGCTGGCATAGAGAAACGAGGCGAAGTCCTTCGGCTCCCCGAAGTAACGCTTCATGTACTCCTGAATGAGCCTGTTGCCGTCTCCATTTTTCTGGTGGGCCTTCATCACTGGGGTGAAGATACTTGTCCGGTCTTCCGGCAGAGTGAAAGACTCGATCGTCTTCATCTCAGGAAAGGACTGGAAACCATATTCGGAGACGAATCGCCAGGGGCGCTTCTCGTAATCGGTAAAATCAGCCCCACCGTGCCAGACGCTCCAATCGTGGTTATCGCCGCTCTGATAGGTATCAGTAAGTTCCTCGTAGTCAGCGCTCGGCGTGCTCGGCCAATAGGGGATCTCTGAATCCAGTCTCGCTTCGGTTCGCGCAAGAATGCCGCTGAACTCGGTCAGATAGTCCTCCCAGATTCGCTCGTGGACCTTCGGAGGAAGTTGGCCGTTGCCGTTCCATTCTCTGAGATCCTCGGTTTCGTTGTTACCATCCCAGAGAACGATGCTTGGATGATTCCGAAGACGAGTTATTTGATACTCAGCTTCGCGCTCGATATTTTGCTTGAAGTCGTAGGTGCCAGGCTGCCAGTTATTCCCAAACATGAGATCGTGGAAGACCATTAATCCGAGCTCATCGCATATGTCGTAGAACTCCTCTGTTTCGTAGTACCCTCCCCCCCACAGCCGGACCATGTTCATGTTTGCGTCTTTGGCCGACTGGAGGATGTGCCGATATTTTTCGTTGGTAACGTGGTTCGGAAAGCTATCGAAGGGGATCACATCCGCACCCTTTGCGAAGACAGGAATTCCGTTGATCACAAACTCGAAGGAACGTCCCCACTTATCCAACTCTCTCCGTAGAACGACAGACCTTAGCCCCGTCTTTGCATCCTTGGCATCAAGCTCATGCCCATCTTCTTTGACGGAGATATGGAAGTGATAGATGGGTTGAGCACCGTAACCTGACGGAAACCAGAGTTGGGGATGCGCGATATCGATAGGGAAGGATATTTTATTGCTTCCCGGACCAAGCGTTACGACACGATCGATGTGGAGCTGTTCCGATCCGATTCCGTATGTCAAGCTCACGGTAGCTTTCGTCTCCTTTGAGGCAAGCACCTCTACATGGAGGTCGAGATTTGCCGAAACAGAAGTCACATCGCTTTGCTCGACGAAGATATCTTTGATGCGTGCACTATCCCATACATCCAGATACGCCGGACGAAAGACGCCGCTCGTTCCGAACCGCGGGCCCCAGTCCCATCCGAACTCGTAAACCGCCTTGCGAATATATCCCTTCGGATCCGTATGCGTTCGAGAGTGCCAAGGATCCTTCTCGGCGACGGCTTCCGCTGCTTTCATCGGAGCCGGGAATACAATCCTCAGGTCGTTCGCACCTTCATGAAGACGGTCCTTAACATCGAATCTCCACTGTCGAAACATATTGTCAGGCGAGCCAATCCGCTGCCCGTTGAGAAAGATCGTGCAAGCCGTGTCCAGCCCATCAAATACCAGCTCCACGTTCTCACGAGCAAGAGCCGCTTTCGTCGCGTCGATCGAGGTACGGTACTCCCATCCAGCCTTCTCGATCCACTGAAGCTTCGCTTCGTTGTCCCGATAAAACGGGTCAGGTATCTTGCCACTCGTGAGCAGGTCCAGATGCACATCGCCCGGTACCGTCGCAGGAAACCATCCTCCCTCCAGAACGGGAGGTGTCGCGCTTTGGCTCTCAGCCATCCCATCATCGGGAAGCTGTCGTACAGTCCATGCAGACTTGAGAGGGAGGCGTTCGAGGTGGCTCACACCGGCAGCCAGAGAAGTGAGAGGAGCAGCAATGGCACACACGAACAACCAACGAAACATCCGACCGAGACCCATGAATTTCCCTTCGTTACGAATAGCCAAACCCGCGGCAGAGAGCCTTCGCGGGGAGTAAAACAGCTCCAATGGATAGCTGCGTCAAGAGATCAGAATACGATTACAGGACCAGCACCCGATTGGGATGCTGATCCTGTAATCAAGCCAACTGTCGTTACTGCAACTTTAGGATCGTGCTTTCGGCAGCTCCGAGACTGATCGGGAGGCTTCCGGCTGCAGAAGATGTTTTGCCAGACCAGAGATCCGTAACGGAGTAAGCAGTGGAACTGTTTAGACCGGCACGTCCCAGGTCGACTGTAGTACTGAGTGGATTGTTGATGTCGTAGTTGAAGACGGCGACGTAGTAGACGCTGCCTTGTTGTGCGACGAGTACATTGACTGGAGTGGTTCCAGTGTTGCCTTCTACCGGCCGGAAGTTCAAGCCGAGAGCCGGCAGTCCATTGATGCTGGGGTTGGTAAGCCACTTTTGAACGAGCGGCGGCGAGCCTGCATCGGTCACGTCGTCACCATTCAGCATGAAGCCGGCGACCGCACCCGACGTGACCCGACTCTTGTTCTCGTTGGCGGTAAACGGAACAGCAGTCGTAGAGCCGGAGGGAGTCTCAGTTCCTTCGAGCAGCATCTCGTCCGGATCATTCCAGTTATAGATCCTACCGGCCATCCACCAACCGTAGCTGGCCGAAGCCATCTCTCGCTTGGTATCTTCGATCGATCCATAGGTGTCGCCCGCAACCCTGCGCGTATGGGCGTATTGATACGGGAACAGCGGGGCGATCGACTCGTCGATGAGCATCGATGTGCCTACATCGGTGTAAAGGCGCTTCATCGCCTGGCTATATGCCTGCGTACCCGTATGGATCGTTGTGTCATAGAACGCTCCGTTATTCGAGCCCCCTTCGAGCGCTCCGTGAATCAGGAAGTCAAGCTTGATGTAGTCAAACCCAATCGTCTTGAACTTATTGATGTAGTAGTCGATCCGCTGCTGGGTGCCCGGATGCGTCGGATCGGCGCCCCACGCACTATCGATAGCTCCCGCGGGGGTTCCGTTCGAATACTTCATGACGATGTCACCGAACTTATAGTTTGGTGCCCCATCGACGGCCGTCGTTAGATCTGTCCAGTTCCAGATGATGAACGGGGTCCAGTAGATCCCGGCCTTCTGACCCTGGCTGTGTGCGTGCGTGACGAAGCTCTGCAGTTCGCTGTCCGACAGATTGGTCCAGTAGTTATCGAGGTTAATGTAGACGACGCCGTTGTTGTTGTAGTTCGGCAGCTGCGTGTGGAAGTAATCCTCTACAGCGGTCGCGTTGGCATAGCTCAGGTTGCTTTGAATCTTGCCCCAGCTATTCCATCCCATCGGAGACGGACCGGTCCATGCAAGCATCGGCGCGTACTGCGCGTTCGTATTGGCAAAGTCTTCCATCCCATTACGCCAATCGTCGTAGTAACCCACCATCACCACAGGAGACAAGATCTTTGCACCGGCTATTGCACCGTGAGGCAGTTGATCCTCAGTGCTGTTGGCCCCGCCATACGCCCAGAGGAAGTCCAACTTGTTCGCGTTGCCCGTGAACTGGATACCGGTCTTCCATGTGTCGTGAGTTATCGAGCCAATGACCAGGCCATTACGGCTGGTGTTGTCATAGAAAGCCCCGACTTCGGAGCCAGTGTCGGACAAGCCGTTCGGCGTCTCGGCGTTGTAGTTGTAGTAGGCATTGTTGTCGTAAGGGACAATCAGGAAACGCGGGTCTGTGTAACTCCCCAGGTCAACTGCCCCCGCCTGATTGACCAACAGAGGCGACATCTCATTGCTACCTGCACTCGCACCATCAAGTTCGATCTGGACGGTGAAGTGATTGGCGCTCATGATGAATCGCTGGATCATGGTGGGCGACCCGTCGGATGCCGTCAGAGTAATATCCGTTTCGCCATTCGTGCCATTCGATGCGGTGCGGGTATACGAGGATGAGGTGCTTCGATACAGCGTGGAACCGCTGTAGGCCTCGCTGTAGAAGCCTGCGATCTTATTCTGACCACCGCTGGCAAACGTAGCGAGCCCAGTGCTCAGATCGTAGGTGATCAGGTTTTGTCCATTGGACATCGTTACAGGCTGCGGTGAAGAGGGTGCACCCGTATTTGCAGCATTGACCGCGATATAAACGATATCGGGCGACCAGGTCTGAGCATTTGTGACCGTGATGGTGTTTGCGCTTCCTGCATTCAACGCAACGACCGTTGACACCGGCGGCGTCGAAACATACCAGTTGTTTCCATAGAGAGGTACGTTATTGGCAGCGCCTCCGTTTGCCGAGACCTGATAAGTTTGCGTTCCACCACCCTCGCAACCAACGAGCGTAACGATATAGTTACCGGCGACAGGAGCATACACATTATTGAACGTAACTCCATTGCCATAGCCCATGCCACCCACCTTAAGGCCATTAAGGCAACCAGGACAGCTTGCGACTGCTGCCCCTCCATTAATTCTGTTTTGCGGATCCCACGCCTGATAGACGCAAGTACTGCTGGTACATGCTGCAGGCTCTACATAGGACAGCCCCTTGGAAAGAGTGGCAGTGCCGTCCGCCGGGGAAGTCACCGCGACGTCTACAGCCCCGACGGTGGCATTCGCGGGCGCCGTCACGGTAAATTGGTTGGCGCTTTGGAATGAGATCGGAGGTGCAGCTACGCCACCGAAGGTGACGGTGGTATCCGGTGTAAAGTTTGTCCCATTGATGACGACCTGACCGCCAGTGATCGGAAGCTGAGCCGGAGCAATAGAAGCTACGGTCGGAATCGTCGCGGCATTTGCAGGACTCAGCGCAATCGAGACGACGTCAGGAGAGTAATCGTCAGCATTACCGAGCTCAATGGTATTGTTGCCACCTGCTGCGAGTTCGACCGTGATAGAGACCGGAGCCGCTGGCGCATCCCAATTATTCCCGACGAGCGGAACTGTGAGAGGAGTTCCGCCATTCACTATGACTTGATAGTTTTGAGTTCCTGCACCTTCACAGCCTGTGATCGTAACGGTGTAGTTCCCAGCAGCTGGGGCGTACACATTATTAAAGATGACATCGCTCCCGTTCCCGAGGCTTCCAACTTTGACCCCCTGTGCGCATCCAGTGCACGTCCCGACTGCCGCATTGCCTACCAGCGTGTTTCCACCATCAGCAGCTTGATAGGTGCATGGCAGCGCGTTGCACTGGATGTAGGTAAGTCCTTTTGAGAGGGTCGCCATTCCGTTAGAAGAGCTAACCCCTACGTCGACCGTTCCCCCCGACTTGACTGCTGGCGCAGTTGCTGTCATCTGCGTCGAACTTTGAAGGGTTGCCGCTGTGGCTGCAATTCCTCCGAAAGTGACCGCCGTGCTGGATGTGAAGTTAGTGCCGACAAGTACAACCTGGCCACCTGACAGAAGAACCTGATTTGGCGCGACCGATGTCAGAGTAGGAGCGCTGCTATTGGAAGCGTTGACTGTGACTGAAACAACGTCAGGAGACCAATCCGTATCGTTGCCCAACTGAATGGTGTTTCCGCCACCAGCTTTGAGCGGTACGGTGATCGACACCGGGGCCGCATCTGCGAACCAATTGTTTCCTGAGAGAGGAACACTGATGGCGCTACCGCCGTTGACCAGCACCTTATAGGTTTGGGTCCCCGCGCCCTCACAGCCTATGATGCTGAGGGTGTAGTTGCCATCCGCAGGAGCATACACGTTATTGATGATGACCCAGCCGCCGAAACCCAGACTTCCTACTTTTTGTCCGTTGGTGCACCCGGCACACGTTGTGGGTGCTGCAGTGCCGAGGAACGTGTTCTCCGAACTTACTGCCTGATATGTGCATGGCAGAGTCGAACAGTCACCTGGTTTTACGGGGGGTGGAGGTACGGTGTAAGTCAAAGCTTTCGGCAAGGTGACCGATCCGCCAGGTGCGCTGAGTGCAACATCTACAGTTGCCACTGAAGAGACAACAGGTGTAATTGCAGTAATCAGAGTTGAACTTTGGAAGTATATTTTTTGGGCAGCAGCTCCGCCAAATGAGACGTTCATATCTGGCGTGAAATGGGTGCCTGAAAATACGACCTGCCCTCCAGTTGTGTACGCGGTGTTCGGTGTCATAGAAGAAACCGTCATCGCTGATGGAGCGACCGAACCGCCACTGCAACCTGTAAGGGAAGTGATGGCCAGAATCGTAAGCAAGCAAAGGCTAACGCACAGACGGCGTTGCCAGGTATCTCCCGATATGCGCATTTCTGTTACCTGTTTGCGAACCATGGCAGTCTCCTCTAATTCGGTCAAGACTTACAGCGTTGTGAAACGGTGCGGATTACAGATCCGGTTGAAGGTTGGCGAATGCCGCACCCGCATACAGACGCGGCATCAGGTCACGTAACTCCCGATAAGAGAGCAGCTCTCACCAGGTCACTTTGAATGTGAGTTGGACATCGCGCGGTTGATTACTTTGTCCAGAGGCTTTTACGATCTGACCAAATGTTCCGTCTGATGGACTGTTATCGTAGTTCGCCGAAAAGACAGGATGGTTCGGCAGATTGAATGCATCAACCCTGAACTGCGCACGCAGGCGCTCGTAGATGTCGAAGTTTTTCGACAGACTGGCGTCCACATCGTTAGAACCTGGGTTGCGGACTCCTGTGTAGTTCACATTCGGCTGGATCCCGTAAGTTGTCGGGATAGAGATGAGGTTATATGAGCCTCCGCAGCTACTGCCGCCGCTTCCTATGGCTTCAAGAGCGTAGCTCCCATTCCCCTGTCGTTCCCACTGGGCCACGCATGAAGTATTTACACCGGTAATAGTCGTGGGTGTAACCTTGCGGTCGATTTGAACATTCCCGAAGAGGTCCGTTTTGCCATTCAGCTGCCATGGCATACCTGTCTGCCAACTGACGATCGTCGACATCTCCCACCCTCCGATTGCAGCATCGACCAGGCGGTTGACGTGACCGAGGAACTGACGTCCTCGTCCCACGGGCAGAAGCCAGTAACCTGAGAATGTGATACGGTGGGCAAAGTCAGCGCTGTCGATGTGACGGGAAAGGACACGGTAAGTTGTGTCAGTAAATCCGCCTGCATCCATAAACTTCGACCAAGTCCAGGTGCCGTGTAGGGTGAATGATTGGCTGACACGCTGCGTAGCGGTCAACTGCAAAGAGTTGTACCAGGCCTTGCCGCCATTGATGTCGTACTCAGTAATATCCCCAAAGGCCGGGAAGGATCTGGTGAAGTTTATGGCTTGGATGACCGGATTTGTGTAATAGTTGGAACCCTGAAACGCTGCAACTCCCTGAAACGGGTTTGTAACCAAAGAATTTGCGTCGTTGTCGCAAACGTCGGGATTACCTCCGAGTTCCGGGTTGCACTGAGCATAAGCAGCCGTAGAGATACGATTGATATTGTCACTGGTCCCTAGTTTTCGGGTCCGAGTTCCTACATAATTCAACTCCACGACGCTACCCTTGTTGAACTGTTGCTGAATTCCAACGACATACTGGTAGGTCTTAGGCGTTCTGAAAAATGGATTGAGATAGAAGGGTGATTGACCCAGTCCTGTCAGATAGCCCAGCGAAGAGCCTGTGGGCTGAGTGACGCTTGGGAAGGGATTGGGAGCAGCTCCACCAACGCCTAGATTTTGAGTCGGTGTCTTATTGTTGTCGTTTGAGGCGTTATATTGAGTTGTCGACGAGAAGCCTAGTTGGTTCGGCCCGGGATTTGGATTCAGGAAAAAGACTCCGAACCCACCATGTACAACAGTTTTGTCTACCGGGGAATATGAGAAACCAAGACGCGGCTGCAGGTTGGTCTTTACGAGAGCATTGAACGCTCTTGGATTACCATTTACACCGACGAACTCTAGGCCGCCCATCACCGGCCCATTCAAATACGGAGAGCTTACCTGGGATGTGATCGGGTTAGTGACATTCTGGTTGAACTCGTAGTCGACTCGATTGTGACGCTCCACGACACTGCCGTTGAGGTCATACCGGAAGCCAAGGTTCAGCGTGAGCTTTGGCAATACCTTCCAGTCATCCTGAATAAATGGCGCATAGTAGTGTTGGGAATAGAACGCTAATGGATTTATCTGTACGCCTGAACCTGAGGAAACAGCGGTACCGAGCAGAAATGACGCGACGCTATTTCCGCTGGCGACGTCTCCGTTCTGGTAATCCCGCTGCGTCCAGGTACGATCGTTGTTGAGAGTGGTGCCTCCGCGGATGTTTCTCCAGGACCACTGAAGAATGCGCCAGTCAAACCCGGCACGAATAGTATGCTTGCCGCGAACGTAGGTCACGCTCGGCAATAGAGCCAAGGAATCACCCACTGTAAACTCACCGCCCGTATTTCCAATTGAAGTGAATTCATTATTATTGAAATTAGTCTGCGGAAGAGAATGCCCAAATATGCCAAGCGATGAGATGAAGCTGCTCGACAGTCCCAACTGACTGAGATCGTAGCCAAGTGGTCCTGAGTTCAATTCATTGCCGCGGACAATCACCGAAGCCTTAAAGTCCGCAACTAGATTGGGAGTTATGGTGTGCACCCAGTCCGGCGAAAACGTATTGACGCGCTCAGCATGAGGAAACTCGCCATTGGCTCCAACTCCTGGGATTCCGGTTTGGTTTTGGGTCTCTGACCTCTCCCACCAGCCATACCGTATGCTCACGCGGTCATTCGAACCGATTACCTGGTCGACCTTGATAAGTGCGTTGCGATAGGTATCTCTTACAGAAGTATCTGCGGCATAGTTGTTGACATAGGAGTTTTGTTGAGCGTTAGGCTTAGCGTTTGGGGTCGGGTACAAAGAGAGAATTGCTTTAGCAAATGGGCTAATGCGACTCTGTGGAATGATGTTCCCAGGAAACGGATCGCGTGTTCCGTCGCTGTGAAGCGTCAAAGGATCGTAGATAATGAGGGGCTTTTGCGAACTCGAGGGCTTATCAAAGTAGGTCAGATTGCTGAAATCACCGTTTAGCCAAGCCGGATCGGGAACACTGTCGAGAGCGGTACCAGGAAAAACTTCCTTCCAATTCTCGAACTGGGCGACAAAGAATGTTTTATCGCGGCCGTTATAGAGGTGGGGAATGACAAGGGGACCATCCAGCTGCGCGCCATACTGGTCTCGGGTGTGCGCAGCCTTAGGAAGGCCGGCGAAGTCGTTGGACCAGAGATTGGCATCAAGCCATCCTCTGCGCGCAAACTCGTAGACGCTTCCATGCAGTTGATTTGTACCCGACTTCAAGGTTATGTCGAGTGCTCCACCTTGAAGGCGTCCGTAAGCAGCGTCAAGGGGGACGGTGACTACTTTAAACTCCTGCGTTGACTGAATTGGAGCGATATATCCTATTTGTGAGTTTGTTCCGTTATATGCATCACCATGGGCGGCCTCGTTGGAGACGCCATCAAGTAAAAGTAGGTTTTCAGCTGCTTGCGCGCCGTTGATCGACAGATCTGCCACTGAATTATCGAACGGCCGCGTATACAAGACGTTCCCGCCGTAGTAGGTGCCAGCGCTCAATTGGGCAAGCTGTCCCAAGTCTCCTCCGTTGAGCGGCAGCTCGTTGACACGTTCGTTTTCAACCACCTCACCCACGTCCGCTTTACTGCGATCCAACTGTTCGCCGCTGACACTGACCGTCAAGTCGACAGAGCCAATCTTGAGTGCAAAGTCTAGACTTACCGTTTGGCTCACCTGCAGAGTAATGTCTGTCTTCGTCTCAAGGTCGAATCCAGGAGCCGCCACGCTCACCTTATACAATCCTGGCTTTAGATAGGGGACGGTATAGTCGCCGTCACCGGTAGTGGTCGTAGAGCTGGCAACATTAGTCGCCTGGTTCAAAACAGTGACCTTCGCCTTCGGCACGGCAGCGCCGGTCGAGTCTGTCACTCTCCCCGTAAACTGTTGCGCGCTCAAAACGGCGGGCAACATCAGGATGGCTAAGCAGACACTCCAGAGTCTTATGAATTTCATTGATTCCTCTCGAACTGGCCTTTGATAAATCTGTTGGGTGCGTGAAGAGCTCTGGACGCACTACTTCGCTGTCGCCTGGAACGACGAGCTATTTCAATTCTTTCTTCGCGTTGGAACCCTACCGGATCAGGGCCATCGTACTCGTGGGACAAAAATCATACGTTGCTTACTCCGTGCTTCTCTGTTTAGGAGTCTTGAATGTGTGCGGCCGAAAAAGCCGGGAGACCGCAGGCATTCATTTCGTCCAAAGATAGATTTATTAATCGCAAGTGAGGCTATTTCGTTATCGTTACCGCTGTCAAGTATTTTTTTTTATTCCCATAAAATTCTTGACTCTGTATCGACGGAGTGGCCTCTTTATTCCTCTATTCGTGCCATTTAAAACAGGATCCTGTCAACATTCTTTTGGAGAGGGTACTTAGAGAAATGCGAAGCAATACTCGGTAACGACAACGTATTCAAGTACGGATCTTGCTACGCGATCAATGCTCTGAGCACCCTAGACCAAGCTGAGGTCCGACCATCCAAAGCTCATCTCGGTGGACCTCGCCACCGTATTGCGACTGTCGAGAAAGTTGCATTGGTTAGAACCAGTCTTCAAGAAACCTATCCCAGGATTATTTAGTGGAGCGGGACAAACCGAATCGCGCATCCCCCACCTTTTACAAGTGAAACACTTAGTGTTTCCCCGCCATGTACGATCTGTTTGTGAATCGAGATGTGCTTAGGACTCTCGACCGAATCAGGCGCATCCTTGTAAATCTCCGCACGGTACACTCCTTTACCTAGGAATTTGAGGGGAATATGCAGATCACGCGGCGTCCAGTTCGTGATGCTTCCGAGATACCACTCCAGCCCATTTCTCCGGGCAATCGTAATGAATTCGCCTGGCTCACCAGCGAGCACGTGAGTTTCATCCCATGTTGTCGGAACATCACGCAGAAACTTAAAGCTGGGGTCGTTGAGATAGATAGATGGCACATCGGATACCATCTCCAGTCCCGCCTGGAAGACAACGTAAAGGGCAAGTTGCTGGGCGCGAGTGCCCATGACCATTGGGTTCTTGTCGAGAGCGACAAAGTCCTCTTCGGTCACATTATTGAAGCCGCCAGGCGTGTAATCCATGGCTCCAGTTAGCATCCGAGTGAAGGGGAACACAGTGCGATCGACCGGCCCATCGCGTCGGCCGGCTTTATTGTTCTCAAGTCCCAGGACCGCTTCGTAGTTCAGTACATTCGGGTAGGTGCGTTCCATTCCCCAGGGCTGGGTTGCTCCATGGAAATCAACCAAGAGATGATGTTCTGCCGCCAACCTGGCGACGTCGTAGTACCACTGAATTCCCTGCTGATCGTTCCTCAAAATAAAGTCGATCTTGACTCCGGCAACGCCCCATTTTTCATAGAGAGGGAACGCTTCCTTCATTTGCGCCGCGACAGACTTTGAATACAACCAGATCCATATCTTCACCTTTTTGGTTGCGGCATACCGTACCAGCTCCGGGACATCGACATTGCCTCGCATCTTGGTAATGTCGCTGGTTGACCATCCCGCATCCAGCATCATGTAAGGGAAACCGGACTGGGCAGCGAAGTCGACATAATATTTCATGGTCTCCGTGGTATAGGCAGACTTGCCGTCGGGTCCAATGTCCCCATTCCACCAGTCCCACGACGCTTTGCCATCATGGATCCAACTCGTGTCGGCCACTCGACTCGCAGGATTGAGATCGGTCATCACAGTCGACTCGATCAGATCGCCGGGCTTATCGCCGATCATCACCACACGCCAGGCGCTGTCATGGGGAAGTGCCGCATCAACCGCTGGACCGTTCCCGTCGACTGGAGGAGAGATCTTACTGACCAGATAGTGACCACCCCAGTTACCGGTAGGGTTCTCGAGGTACATCGCAGAATTGCCTTCGAGGTCAGCTTCTCCCACAGCCGCCCAGGCGATTCCGGGCAGGTGAAGCAATCCAGGCGAACCGTTGAGAATGTAACTCGAGACTCCGCCCTGGTTGCTCAGTGCGCTCAGTACCTGCCGGGTGTACTCGCTTTCGTAGCCGCTTTGATAATTCGGGAGGCGCAGAGTCCATGCTGTTGCATCTGTCACCGGCCGGAATTCGGTGTCTTCCTGGGTGAGTTGATAGCGCGCAAGCCCCGGCTGCTGCGGAACATGGTAGCGAAAGGAAACAGCGTCGTTGTAGACGCGGGCCTCCACCGAAAATTTGCGTCCTGAAGGCAACGACTCGCTTACATCGATTGTGATTTCATTGTAGGCATCGTGAACCTCGGAGGTCTTCCCTATCAGCAACTTGTATTGGCTGACACTCGAACCATGGGTACTGCTGACAATGTGAACCACCGAGCCAAGCACAGGCTGGTTTGCCAGTTCCAGGCGAAGAGTCGACTCTTCGAACATGGGTTTGCCACGAAAGTAGAGGGAGTAGACAAGCTGCCCATCTCCTGAGCTCGATCCTTTGGCACGTTTTATCGCAAAGTGGAGTGCGATGCGGTGATCAGGAGAGCTGACCTCGACCGGCTCAGATTGCGCGTGAATGGACGGCGCGCAAAAAAAGTTCACTGCGAGGCTGGCGAAGAAGAAGGCGACCGATCGTACGCTCAACATGTTTTCTCCAAAGCAGAAACTACTGCGATCGCAAAGGTTTAGCGAAAAAAATTGAAAATCAGTCCACGACAACGTAGATTACAAACTCTGCCTGAGACGTTAGTGCGTTATCGTTACCGTTGTCAAGTATCTCCCAGACGCAGCGAGTCGGCCCCTATTGTCAAAGTGAAACGAGCGCAACCTCGCGGCGTTCAATCAAGCCTACGTTTTAGCCGCTACAACGTGGAAATGAGGATCTCTTCCGAAAAAGGTTGTCAATCTTCATAGTCACGCGGTAACGTAAACGAGTCTATGAGCTCACCGCAATCGTCGACCATACCGACCGAGAATAGTTACGACCGCGCCGCCGGAGAGGCGAACGGCAACGCCAAGTTGCAGCTCCCAGAGGCTCCTCCGACGGAGAGGGGAGCAGTCAAGGCTTGGCGCGAGCCAGTAACGATGAAGACTTATCTGCCCGGCGAACCGGACACAAATCCGGTATTCCTTGAAAAACGCGTCTACCAGGGGAGCAGCGGCAAAGTCTATCCTCTGCCGGTCATCGACCGTGTCTCTACGGAAGCCTGCGAACACGCCTGGCAGGCCGTTCATCTCGAAAACGAATTTCTGCGCGTGATGGTCCTGCCCGAGATCGGAGGCCGCATTCATGTGGGCTACGACAAGATCAACGGCTACGACTTCTTCTATCGCCAGAATGTGATCAAACCTGCGCTTGTGGGTTTGGCTGGGCCATGGATCTCAGGAGGAGTTGAATTTAACTGGCCTCAGCATCACCGGCCAGCCACTTTTATGCCGGTTGAGGTAGAGATTGAACGCGACAACGATGGGGCGATCACCATCTGGTGTAGCGATCACGATCCCATGTCGCGGATGAAGGGCATGCATGGTGTCTGCCTCCGCCCGGGTTGCGCCTATCTCGAACTGAAAGTACGTCTCTACAACCGCACCTGGGACACACAGACGTTTCTCTGGTGGGCCAACGTTGCCACGCGAGTGAACGAGCACTACCAATCATTTTTTCCTGGCGATGTCCGCTTCGTGGCAGACCACGCCAAACGCGCAGTAACCGAATTTCCACTCAGCTTGGGAAGCTACTACGGCATTCCCTACGGCGAGCGCGCGAAGCATGGAGTTCCCACTGAAGATCTGCCGAGTCATTTCGTGCCCGATGGCTCCTATCCGCCGAACGACCTGAGCTGGTATGCCAATATACCGGTGCCTACGAGCTACATGATCGCGAACTCCCGTCAGGACTTCTTTGGAGGATACGATCACGCCGCAGATGCTGGCATGGTGCATATTGCGAACCATCACATCTCGCCGGGAAAGAAGCAGTGGACCTGGGGAAACCATGAGTTTGGCTATGCCTGGGACCGCAGCCTCACTGACTCGGACGGCCCGTACGTTGAGCTGATGGCCGGTGTCTATACCGACAACCAGCCTGACTTCTCTTTTCTCGCTCCCGGAGAGACCAAGAGCTTTAGTCAGTACTGGTATCCCATTCGAAAGATCGGAGTTCCAGACATAGCAAACCTGCATGGCGCCATGCGAGTGGTACGAGACGGAGACAAGGCGCAGATACATCTGCTGGTCACTCGTGCCCTCGAAGACGCAACAGTACAAGTCAGCTACGGAAAAGGAGTAACTGCCCACTGGCGCGGGACTCTTCAACCGGAAGAAACACTCAACATAAATCTGCCTTTGCCTGCGAACGAAGAGAGCTGGGCTGTCAAGTTGAGGATCGGTGAAGATCTGCTTCTGCGTTACGCGCCTATCGAGGTCACCGCCGCTCCGGCCCCCGATGAAGCCACCGAACCGGCCTCACCCGAGCAGATTGAATCCGTCGACGAGCTCTATCTCACGGGGCTGCACCTCGAACAATACCGCCATGCGACGCGCTCGCCGGAGCCATACTGGCACGAAATCCTGCGTCGCGATCCGGGAGAAAGCCGTGCCAACAATGCGCTCGGGCGCATGCATCTGCGACGTGGCGAGTTCAAGCTGGCGGAAGATCACCTTCGCGTCTCCATTGCGCGGATCTCCTTGCGCAATCCGAATCCTTACGACAGTGAGCCTTACTACAACTTCGGACTGGTGCTGCTCCTGCAAGGTCGCACGGAAGAAGCCTACGATGCGTTCTACAAGGCCACCTGGTCGGCGGCGTGGCGAGGTCCGGGCTTCCATCGGCTGGCGGAGTTGGATGTGCGCAATGGACGTCTCACGGCGGCACTCGAGCATCTGGAGCGCTCGCTCAAAGCCGATTCGGAAAATCTCAATGCTCTGAATCTCCGTGTCGTGGTACTCCGCCTTTTGGAGCAGACGAAGGCAGCTGAATCCGCGCTCGCAGCAGTGCGTGCGTTAGACCCGCTCGATATCTGGAGCCGCTTCCTGGTTACTCGCGTACCCCCCGCCGATGCAGGGCAGCGACTTGATCTGGCATACGACCTCATTCGCTCGGGACTTTACTCCGATGCAGAATGGGTGCTCGGTTCGGGCTCGGGAGCAATGGAACTCTACACGAGAGCTGTTCTCAATACTTTGCGAGGGGAAGAGAATTCAGCGCGTGAGATTGCCTGGCAGGCTGCCGAAGCCTCCGCATCACATGTCTTCCCCAGCAGAGTTGAGGAGCAACTTGTTCTTGAGGCAGCAATCGCCGCGAGCCCGTCGGACGCACGCGCACCGTATTATCTCGGCAACTTCCTCTATGATCGGCGCCGCCATCGCGAGGCAATCATGCAATGGGAACGTGCTGTCGCCCTGGACCCCGTCTTTCCCACGGCATGGCGCAATCTTGGTATCGCCTATTTCAATATCGAACGAGACGAGGAGCGGGCCAGTGAGGCATTCCGGCGCGCTCGGGCCGCCGCCCCTGCTGACGCTCGCATCCTGTACGAACAAGATCAACTCAGAAAACGCATGGGTGACGATCCGAAAGAGCGGCTTGCCTCGCTCGAAGCAGACATTGATTTAGTGGGCAAGCGCGATGATCTTTCGGTCGAACTTACCGCTCTGTATAACCAGGTCGGGCGCCCCTCAGATGCGCTCGACCTCCTGCTTTCGCGGAGCTTTCAACCGTGGGAGGGTGGTGAAGGATTGGTCCTGGGCGAATACGAGCGAGCTCATCTCAAGCTGGGCCAGACCGCCCTCAACGCTGAGGACGTAGAGAATGCCACTTATCACTTTGAGGCAGCCAACCAGCCGCCGCAGAGCCTGAGTGAAGCTCGCCATCTCCTCAGAAACAGCAGTGACATCGAATTCTGGTTGGGCGAGGCAAGGGCCGCTGCCGGCGACTCCGCGAGAGCTAATCATCATTGGGAACGCGCTGCAAGAAAACGCGGCGACTTCCAGCAGATGCAGGTGCGGCCGGTCTCCGAGATGACCTATTGGAGCGCAAAAGCTCTACAACGCCTGGGGCGCGAACAAGAAGCCGCTCTGATGTTTCAGCAGATTCTCGATTATGCCTCCGCACTTAATTTGGAGACGCCGAAGATCGATTATTTTGCCACCTCGTTGCCAGCTATGTTGCTCTTTGAGGAGGATCTCGCCAAGCGGAAACACATCACTGTGACGTTTCTTCGCGCACAGGCGCTATTAGGTCTGGAACGCATCGACGAAGCGAATGCGGCACTTGATGAAGTACTCATGCTGGACCGTTCTCATACGGGAGTCATTGATTTGCGGGTGGGCAGGGCTGGTCACTAACGATGCATGGGCCTTC
Organism: Granulicella sp. S190; assembly: GCF_009766095.1. Taxonomy (GTDB): domain Bacteria; phylum Acidobacteriota; class Terriglobia; order Terriglobales; family Acidobacteriaceae; genus Edaphobacter. Next base: position 12,486 of record NZ_LMUD01000004.1, on the reverse strand, counting down.
AGCACTCTCCGGATCAACTCCGACTGCAGTGCCCACACCCGCCACCGCATACGTCTGGGGCATCGCTCTCGTCGCCGCGCTTGGCGGCTTGCTGTTCGGCTACGACTGGGTTGTCATAGGCGGCGCACGCCAGTTTTTCGAGGTGTACTTTCACCTGACTTCAGCAGCCTCAATCGGATGGGCAAATAGTTGTGCGCTGGTCGGTTGTTTTGCCGGATCTATGATTGCAGGCGGCCTTGGCGATCGATTCGGCCGTAAGCCGGTACTGCTTGCTTCTGCTGTTCTGTTTGCCGTCTCCTCAGTACTCACCGGATGGGCGTCCTCATTCACAGCATTTATTATCTGGCGGATCGCAGGCGGATTGGCAATTGGTCTCAGCTCCAATATCTCGCCTCTCTATATCGCCGAGGTCAGCCCCGCCTCCCATCGCGGACGTCTGGTCAGCCTTAACCAGTTCGCCATCGTGGTCGGCATCCTGCTGGCTCAGGTCATGAACTGGAAGATCGCAAAGACCGTCCCGGCGAACATCTCTCCCGAAGCGCTGCTCGTTACGTGGAACGTCCAATACGGCTGGCGCTGGATGTTTACGGCGGTCGCGGTGCCGGCAATTATATTTTTCGCAGCTGCCTTCGCGATTCCGGAGAGTCCTCGCTGGTTGCTGGCCCGAGGACGCCAACACTCTGCGAAGCTCGTGCTCAGTAGAGTATGCGGCAGCGTGGAGTACGCCGATGCGGAAGTCCTGGCGATCTCTAACGCCCTCAAGGAAGAAGAGGCCCAGACAGCGAACTGGCGTGGGCTGTTGCAGCCGGGGGTACGCTCGGTGCTGCTCATCGGCATAGCTCTCGCGGTCCTGCAGCAATGGAGCGGCATCAATATCCTCTTCAGTTACGCCGAAGAGGTCTATCGTGCGGCTGGTCTTGGCACGAACCAGATATTCCTGGACATCGTCATCACCGGCACCATCAATCTACTCTTCACTTTAATTGCGATGGCCGTTGTTGATCGTTTGGGACGCCGTCCTCTGATGCTCTTCGGCTGCTGCGGCATCGGGGTATCGCACATACTCGCGGGCCTGGCATATCGAACGGGCTGGCATGGCAAGCCAGTGCTTGTGCTGACACTCTGTGCCATCGGATGTTACGCCATGACGCTCGCCCCCCTTACCTGGGTTCTGATCTCCGAGATCTTTCCCAACCGATTGAGGTCGCTCGGCGTATCGGCAGCCGTGTCCGCTCTTTGGATCGCTTCCTTTGCTCTCACCTACTCGTTTCCGTTCATCAATCAGGCGCTCGGGAGTTCAGGCACGTTCTTCACCTATGGCGCGGTCTGCCTTGCGGGAGGAGTCCTCGTCTTCTTCTTTGTCCCCGAAACCAAAGGCCGCACCCTGGAGGAGATTGAAGCTCAAACTCTCAGAAGCTGAATCCGTCTTCATGGTGCGTGCCCTTGAGTCGGGATATCCACATTCGCATCAAGCATGTCGCTCTCATTGAGTTGCACTGTTATCTTCCGGCTAGCGGAGTGGGCCGGAGATAAGAACGGATTGGGGTACTTCGCTTCGACAAAGTAAACACCCGGAGGCAAAAGATCGAAACGATAATTGCCGCTGGCAGTAGAGACTGCAGTGTTCCCCAAAGGCTCATGTCCTTGAGGTTGCACGCTGATCGTGGCTCCGGCAACTTGCGCTCCGCCTTGCGTGACGATGCCGCCAGTCGAATGAAGCTTCCGCCGGGGAATCGATAAATCGGCATCGGAGACTTCTTCGCCATCGTGAACTTCAACTAATTTTGCTTCGCTCTCTGTAAAAACATCGGGAGCAAAAATAGTGAGCGCGCCTGTACCCGTTCTTTGAGGTTGAACGGTAGTGTTCGAACCGTCCATTTTAATGTCAAAATATGCCTCCGAGACACGTACGGAAAGTCGGTACTTGCCAACAGGCAGGCCAGTGATGCGATAGATTCCACGATCATCAATGAGCCCACGTTGCGAGAATCCGGTCGCCTTCTGATCGTCATTCCCTTCCGGATTGCCAAGAAGGCTGCTTGAGACCAGAGTCACTGTCACATAGTTCCGATCGATCGTTCCGCCAATGTCGACTGTGACATGACCTGTGATCGCTCCCGCCCGTCGCAGCATTGCATCCTCACGTGCCACACCTGAGGCACGAACTAAAACCTGCGGAAACGTCAACAGAAGCGCTTTCCTCTGATCGCGCGTAAGACGATCAATCACTATACGAATAAAACCAAGATCATCGCTATAGCCATCCTTCCTCACATCAACGAGGTAGGTCCCAGGCACAACTGACGAAAGCATGTAGTAACCATCGAAGTCGGTCGTTGTTTCAGGAGACGGCTGGTTAGTCGTCCCGGCAGTATCGCTTTCCGGCAACAGATTTGTGATCGGAATCAGCCGAACGTCTGCACTGCGAGCGGGCACATTGCCGTCGTTGCAGAGGACATGGCCTTCGACGATTTCTGTTTGGGTCGCCGAGACCGCAACCTGCGCTCGACCGAAGAGGCGTGCCAGTAGAAGTGTCAAAACAACAAACATCGGTCGCATCGGTATGCTCTCTTCTAAAAAATGTCGTCTATTTCGCCTCTACTTTTTCAAGGGTGAAAAGCATTGCCTGGAAGTCTCCTCGGAGCGAGATCTCGATTCCGTGGTGCATCCAGTAGTCACCGCTCGCATGCTGGGGGATTCGAGAATCCAATTGCCCGTCCAGTGCACGGATGCTGTACTCCCCAGCTTCGTCGAGTCCCCGAGGATAGATGCGCGGATAGCTCTCGCCCAGCTGACTGCTATGGAGGAACGCAAAGAGAGTGGCTTCCCTGCCATCCTTCGACAAAGACTCCGTAACAGAATGTTCGCTACCATTCTCCGGCGAGATCAGGCGATAGAGTGCCCCCTCCTGCACCGTTGAACGTACTCTCTTGTACTGCGCAATCATGGTCTTCGCAGTCGCGAACTCTTCCGGAGTCCACTTATTCAGATTCGCTCCGATGCCAAGTCCGCCTTGCATCGAAGAGAGGAATCGATACTCGAGAGAGGTGGACCGATTGTTCATCCAGTTCGGAGAGTCCGTTACCCAGGCCATCATCACACCAGGAGCGTAGGCATAACTGAATCCATTCTGAATGCGAAGTCTGTCGAAAGGATCGGTGTTGTCCGAAGGCCAGACCTCGTCGGTGTATCGGAGAACGCCGAGATCCACTCGTGCGCCACCACCGGAACAAGACTCGATCTCGACCTTAGGATGTTTGGCGCGCAACTCCGCGAGAATGTTATACAGATTGCGAACGGCCTCGACGTAAACCTGCTTTTGTTGTTCAAGAGGAGCTGCCGGCCATCCCGGCTCCGACCAGTTGCGGTTGTAGTCCCATTTGAGAAAGGCGACATCATTCTCCGTCAGGAGTTTGTCGAGGAACCCATACACGTAGGCGCGCACATCAGGTCTCGCCAGATTGAGAACCAGTTGATTGCGACCTTCGGTTCTGGGACGTCCAGGAAAGTTCAGAACCCAGTCAGGATGAGCGCGATACAAATCGCTGTCCGGGTTCACCATCTCCGGCTCGACCCAAAGGCCGAAGTCCATCCCGAGAGTGTGTACCTTATCGATAAGAGGCTTAAGGCCGTTCGGAAACTTTTGCGGGTTCACATACCAATCGCCCAGTCCCGCATGGTCATCCTTCCGTTTCCCAAACCACCCATCATCCATCACAAACCGTTCCACGCCGATGCTGGCGGCCTTCTCCGCCAACGCCTCTTGCCCGGCCTCGTTTACGTCAAAGCCGGTCGCCTCCCACGAGTTGTAGAGGACGGGGCGCAATTTCCGATTCGGTGATTGTGGGACTACTGCATCGAGCTCAAAGCGATGAAGCAATCGAGATGCTCCCCCGATGCCTCCATCGGAGTATCCACCGTAGAACTTCGGCGTATCAAGCGATTGGCCCGGCTTGAGCGAGTAAGCAAAGTCGAACGGTGTGAAGCCGCCGGTAACTCGCACCCGATTGGCCGCGTTCTGTTCTACATTAATCTGCCAGGATCCGCTCCAGGCAAGCGCTCCGAACCACACGTCCCCCGTGTCCTGATCGGGTTGGGCGCCACGTTCGATGGCAAACCAAGGATTAACCTCGTCGCCTGTAGAGCCGCGTCGGCTCTCCAGAACGACCTTCCCCGGGTGGAGCGCTTGTTCCTGCAGGTTGAACTCCGAGGCCCAACGTCCGGTCAGGTATCGCAACTGGTAGTCGCTGCTGCTGGGAAGATTCCACGTAGCGGCAAATGCCTCTTCGATCGTGAAAGCCTCTTTCGTGCGATTCTCAATGCGGGCCGACCGCGCGAGCACTCCAGTGGCAGGATCCATCTCGTAGATCAGATCCACGACCACATCCCGCTCTATGTCCTTGACCTTGATCGTCAATGTATTTTCCCGAATGGTATGGGAAAGATAATGCAGCACCAGATCACGGTTGCCGTCCGGAAAACTCACCTTCAGATTAGGAACAACATACAGCCCGCCTCCCCAGCCAACAAACTCATGAGGGGTCACGTCTATGGGCAGTTCGAATCCCGAGCCACCCTCCGTTCGCGGCGCAGGAGACGGGTCTTGGATCCGCAAGCGCTTACCCCAATAGAGAGTCTGCAAATCGCCATCTTCGGCGACGCCCAGAATGTAGGTGACGTCGCCAGCGTCCATGCGAAACGTGCGCGCAGCTGAATCGTATCGAATCGGCCCACTCTGGGGAGCAGTGGCGGCCTTGAGCGGTGAGGTTACCGAAATCAGGCCGACCGACATGCCGACTGCAACGAGACAAGGAACCGAGCGATTACGGAGATAAATCCTGATGCGGGCGCAAAAAACCGAGACTGAGGGGATCATCGAGTTCCTCTGAAGTGGGTAGTGCGGTAAAACGGTAAAAAAATGTGTACGTTACCGGTAACAACACTACACATCCCTCACTTTCGCTGTCAAAATGAATCTGCGTGCCGCAAGGCGCTCGATCCTGGAAAGACTGGTACCCGGATACGATGAAGGCAGTAAATAAAGGCGAGAAGAACGCTGGAATAAAACAGATTGCGGAGGCACTCGGCACCTCCATTGGAACTGTGGACCGCGCGCTCCATGACCGTCCAGGCGTAAGTCCAAGGACGAGGGCGCAGGTTCTGCGCATGGCAGACCAGCTCGGCTACAAACCAAATATCGCCGCGCGTTCGCTCAAATTGAATCGCAAGATTCGCATCGCCGCGGTTCTGCCGCGCGAGATCGCCGGATTCTTCGATCCCCTTCGGGCCGGCATACGCGCGGCGGCAGAAGAGGCCCTGGGCCTGCAGGTCACCCTCGATTTCTACGAACATCCTCGTCTCGGCACCGGCGACCTTGAAGTGCTCGAGAAGGTCTCAAAGAGCGAGTATGAGGGCATTCTCTTCACTCCCGGACGACCTCGCGAGTTGGCCCCCATGATTCGATCTCTTTCAGAGAAGGGCATTGCAATGCTTTGTGTGGCGAGCGATGCCCCGAACAGCGAAAGGATTGGGGCCGTGACGGTTGACGCTCATGCGAGCGGCGCCGTCGCTGCTGAATTACTATCGCTCAAGTTGCAGGTTCCCTCCCGCGTGACCATGATCACGGGGGAGCTGGCGATCTTCGATCACGCAGAAAAACTGCGAGGGTTTGCCTCAACTCTGGCGATGCTGGCGCCTCACCTCACTCTCCAGCCTGTGGTTGAGTCCCATGAGAGCCCTCGGGATGCGTATCGGCAGACTCTTGCTCTGCTTAAAAGTAAGACTCGGCCGGATGCGCTCTACCTCAGCACCGCAAACAGCCTGCCTGTTTTTCAGGCGCTCGAAGAACAAAAGATGCTTGGCCGGATTCAGGTCATCGCGACCGATTTCTTCCATGAGTTGGTACCTCTTCTGGAATCAGGGAAAGTGCTTGCCACCCTCTACCAACGGCCTTACTCGCAGGGTAAGATTTCGTTTGAAAAACTGCTGGGTCATCTCATGGAGAGAGAAAAACCGGTCATAACCCAGCGCCTTGCACCGCACATCATCTTCCGCAGTAATCTTTCTCTGTTCACAGCTCGGCTGGCCGACGTGCCCGTCCAACGGACGCGCTAAAGCTGAGACACGATGAAGACGCTCTCTCTTGAAAACAATTCTCTGAAGGTCCGGATACTGCCGGAATTTGGAGGCAAGATAGTCTCCTTATGCAGTGTGCGGACTGGCCTGGACTTTATTCTCCCGTCGCTCAATCAGTACGCTCATGTCGCCCCATCTGACGAGTTCAGCGCGGGCGACGGAGGCGGCTTTGATGAGTGTCTCCCAAGCGTCGCGCCCTGTGAATCCATTGCGGGCGAACCTTCGATTCCCGATCACGGCGACCTCTGGCGCGTCCCATGGCATGTCGATTCTGATTCTGAAGAGGGTGCGATCGTCCTACATGCCGAATCGACGTCACGCCCGTTACGTTTGACCCGGAGGGCCACTCTCGAAGAGGAGACCCTCGTTCTGGAGTACAGTCTGCTGAACCTCTCCGACGCTCCAACGAACTGGCTGTGGTCCGCTCATCCGCTGCTCCAGGTCTCCGAAGGAGATCGAATTCTGCTTCCTGATGAGGTCGAAGAGGTCGAGGTCGAGTACTCCGCTGACGGCGTCTTTGAAAAGGGCACATGCATTCCTTGGCCTATAGCGACATCTCCTGCAGGCGCAGCTATAAGTCTTGACACCATGCCCGGAAGGGACGGCAGAACCGCGTCGAAGCTCTTTGGGCGAATGGGAAGATCGGGCTGGAGTGCCCTTTATCGGAAAGAGTATGGACAGGGTTTGGTAGTACGGTTCGATCCGAACGTCCTTCCATTCGTCGGCTTGTGGATCTGCGCCGGAGCGTGGCCCTCAAGTGGAGCGGCAAAGCAATACACCATCGCGATCGAGCCTACGACATCGAACTCGGACTCCCTCGAGTCAGCTGTTCGAAACGGGACAGCCCGCAGACTGAACGCGCGAGAGCATGTCAGATGGAGAATGGAGTTCCAGCTTATAGGAGCCACCGGGCCCGTTGACTTTGAGCGTCTCTCCGAGAGGCTAAGCCAACGATAGACAAAATCCACCTTATCAACGCAATCTGAACCCGTGTTGACCCGGCAAAATCTTCTCAAACTCACAGGCTCACTCTCGCCGATTCTTGCATCTCTCGATACAAGACGGCAACGCCGCCAAGGAGATTCGTTCATGACCGACTATCGTGTAAGCCAGGGAGATGTTCAGGAAGATCAGATTACCGCCGCCATCGAAAAAGTAACCGCGCAAGTTCCCTCTGCGGTATACCTCGGTCTGGCGCTTGCCTCCATGGCCGTATCCGTCGGCTTTCAAGCCGCGAAGAAGCAGCACTCCGCTCTCTTCGTGGGTCAGTGGGCCGCTCCATTCCTCATTCTCGGCATCTATAACAAGCTGGTGAAACTCCACGGCTCCGACGGTACCACCCACGCCTGATCTCCAATGCAAAAGGCCCCGGCACCAAGCCGGGGCTGTCTTCCAATGAGCGTTACCAAAGAACTGCGTTCACCACCACTGTAGCCGCTGGCAACTCGCTCTCACCAAGCAACTGACGCAGGTTTGTCTCAATCGTCGTCGTTATAGAAGTAAGCGGCACATCATAGATTGTGTTATCGAACGGGTCTTCCAGGTCTCGCCCGATCTTATCCAACGCCAGAAAAATAAACCCTACTAACGTCGATCCTAGCGGCGTGAACCATCCCATGTTCGTCACCAGTGCCAACGGCAGCAGGACACAGTAGATGTGAACAAATAACTGCGGAAAGTAGTCATACTGCTTTGGCATCGGTGTGTTCTTTATCCGCTCACAGCCACCTTGCGCATCCATCAGGTCGTTCAGGCTCTCATCCATCGCCCGCCACTGCAGCGCGTCAATCCACTCCCGCACCAGGCACTCGTTCAATAGCCGCCCCATCGTCTCCTGAATCGCCAGCGGTACATTCTTCTGTGCGCGCAGCGCTTCAACCTCGTGCGGCTCAAGCAACGGCGCAAGCTCCGGCCAAGGCTCCAGCTTCCTCAGATGCTGTCGCAAAGCATGCGCATAGGCGATCTGCAGATACACCATTCGTCGCTGCATCGCCTTTAGCTCCGCAGGGTCCTCACCCTTCAACGGCAGCATCCCTGTCGTCACCTGCCGCGCCCAGCTCCGGGAGTTATTCACGACCGAACCCCACAGTTGTCGCGCCTCCCACCATCGACCGTATGCCGACTGGTTGCGAAACCCAACAATAATTCCGATCGCCGATCCAAACAGCGCCAGCGGAATATGCGGCAGTGCCACCCAGCTCCAGTGCATCACCTTATAAGCAGCCACTACCGCAACGTCATACAGCACCAGGATCAGCAGCGGCCTGCCGACATACATGACCATTCGCCACAGCTGTGGTCCGCGCGGAACGATCACCGCTCTTCGCCCTTGATCGTCACCGGCACAAACTCTCTCCCGCCATTCTCCGAAATCCTCACCTCGCCCTTGCCGATGTCGTAGACCCATCCGGAGATCGTCAACTCCCCACGCGCCGCCGCACCTGCCACCGAGGGATGTGTCCGCAGATGTTGAATCTGCAACAGCACATTCTCTTCCGTCACCCGGCGCAGCAGCGCGGTTGGCGTCTCGTCAGCTGGGGTTAGCGAGCTCGCCACGCTCAACGCCGCATGCGCATTCTTCAACCAGCTCTTCACGGTTGGCATCTTCTCCAGCGCCTCCGGATGCAGCAGCCCCTTCATCGCCCCGCAATCCGAATGGCCGCAAACCGCAACATGCTGCACCTTCAGCGCCGTTACGGCATACTCGATCACCGCGCTCACGCCGCCCAGCATCTCGCCGTAAGCCGGTACCAGGTTCCCGACATTTCGAGTTACAAATATGTTCCCTGGTCCGGATTGTGTAATCAACTCAGGATCAATTCTCGAGTCCGCGCACGTCACAATCAACGCATGTGGTGTCTGCGGCTCACCCGCGGCCTTCACATAGGCCTCTTTGTTCTCCGGATAAACTTCCATCCGAAACTTTCGTATACCCGCCTTCAGCTCTTCCAACACAGCATCCATGGCTCTTCCTCTCAAAGTCAGATCATTGCTCTCGTTCCCGAAAACTACCAGTTACATCTTCCACTTAATATTGCATCCGATAGAAAACTTCTGATTTGTATCCGGCCGTTTACCAGCTATCACAGCATCCATCGCCGTTCGAAGGTCTTTTCCGGTCACCGGAAGATCGTTCCCGGAATCCCGTCGGCGAGGCCGGCTGTCGTCCAGCTGTCCGCGATACACCAGCGTCATCCCTGCATCGAAGAGGAAAAAATCAGGGGTACAAGCCGCGTCATAGGCCCGCGCCACCTCTTGGGTCTCGTCGTACAGATAAGGAAACCGGAACCCCAGCCGCTCCGCCTGCTTCTTCATCTCTTCCGGCGCATCCTGCGGATGAGTCTCCACGTCATTCGACGAGATGGCAGCAATCGCAATCTTCCCTTCGTAGTCACGCCCGATCCGTGCCAGCTCCTCTTCGACATGCTTCACATACGGGCAGTGCACGCAGAGAAACATCACCAGCAATCCGTGCCGTCCCGTAGGCGAAGCCCCGCCGCCGGTCATCTCATTCTCCACGTCCGACCGGTCATCGTCCCACGACATCGCAAACACATCGTCCCGGCCCAAAGCCTTCCCACTCACCACATCCACCAGCTCAAAAGCCGGGGCCGTACTTCCCAGCGCTACCATCGTCGACTGCACCTTAGACATCGCACCCTCCACTACCTCCACGATCATAGCCAACTCTTGTTACACCACAACGCCAGCGGCCAAATTACTATGACGTTATGATCCTCCACACCTTCGCCTTCCGCTGGAAACCCGAAACCTCAGAGGCTCTGAAGCAGCGTGCTTTGGACGAGATCCGCAACCTTCACACCAGGATTTCAGGCATCCTTGAAACGCACGCCGGCTTCAACTTCTCCCCTCGCTCCCAGGGTTATGAGTTCGGCGGCGTCATGAAGTTCTCCGACCGGTCCGCCCTGGATGCCTACTCCGTCCATCCTGTACACCTCGAACTACTCTCCTGGCTGGTTCCGCTCATCGATGCCATCGAGGTAGACTTCGAGACCTGATCTGTTGGATAGGAGCCAGCCCGAACCCCAGGCGAACCAGCCTCGGTAATCCCACCGGTTGCCCCTGCACCCTATCCTCAAGACAGCATGATCGTTCCTCGCACCCTCCCCGGCGGCCGCACCACACGTAAGGCTCTACCCCTCGGGCCAAACTGCCTGCCCCTCTGCCGCTGGTGCGAGCTCGAGATCCTCGCCAAACGCCGCCGCACCTTCTGCAGCGACTACTGCGTCCACCAGTGGCGTCTCCGCACCGACCCCGGCTACCTCCGCGACCAGGTCCTCGCCCGCGACCGCGGCATCTGCGCCGTCTGCGAACTCGACACCCTGGCCGCCTATAACGCCCTCAAACGAGCCCGCGGGCCCGCCCGCATCGCCGGCCTCAGCCTCTACGGCATGAAGTTCATTACCTCGCGCCGCAGCCTCTGGGATGCCGATCACATCCGTCCCGTAGCCGAAGGAGGAGGCCAGTGCGACCTCGACAACCTCCGCACCCTATGCCTTCTCTGCCATCGCGAGGCCACGGCCCAGCTTCGCCAGCGCCTGCGCCTCACCAGGGCGTCGTAGCTCTCATCCGTAACCCTGAAACTCCTTCCAGAACTCCGGCCACGGCAGCCGGGGCGAGCCGCACACCCACACGCTCCCGCCTTGCTCCTCGTTATCCACGCCCTCAGGGTTATCGACGCGCCCCACCAAACGGCACCCTGTAAACATCCTCTCCGCCGTAGCGCGAGAGAGCCCCAGCACAATCAGCGTCGTAGGAGGCACCGCAGGATACCCCCGCAGCCACGCCGAGTTGGTCCTGCTGATCGGCATCGGCAGACCGTACGCCGGCCCCAGAATCTCCACTGCTCCCTGCTCTCCATAGTTCGCCGCAAACACGCCCACGCCCGCGCGCTGCTCCGGTGGCAACGAGTCGCGAATCCCCGCTACCATCCCCACCATCTCGTTCCATCCCAGCTCCTCCCGCAGGTCACCGTTGTTCTTCAGTGCAAAACGTTTCAGCGGCCCATCCGAAGCCAGCGGGACAATAATCGCGTACACAAAGATCCCGTACGCCGCAGCAGCAGTAAAGAAGACCCCCAGCACCACCCGCCGCCAAACCATGCCCAGCTTCGCGAGCCACTGCTCTCCCGCAACCGCACCCATCGCCACCAGCATCGGATACGCCGCTGCCAGATAATACCCACGCCCCTTCCCAAAGAAAAACAGCGCGAACGGCACCAAGTACATCCACCCCAGCATTCGATAGCGCCTGTCTCGCAAAAAACAGATCAATCCCGCGATCCACAACGGTGCCGCAGCCATATTCACGCAGATCTTGAACTGATCCCACAAAAAACCATTCGCTCTTCCCTGCCTTACATCACGGACATGGATGTGTTGCAAAAAATGCACTGAGATAAATCCATGCCGCACTTGCCACACAAAGTTAGGCGCAAAGAGAATCAACGCAACCGCCACCCCACCCCAGAACCACCCACTCGCAAAGTAACGTCGAGCTGGGCTCAGCACCAGGCCAGCCAGAATCCCTGCGATGAAGAACAGAATCGTGTACTTCGTCATCAATCCCAGCCCCACAAAGACGCCAATTCCAAGCCACCACCTGGGGTTCTCCGTCTTCAACAACCGGATCACGCAGTACGCAATCGCCACCCACCACAAGTAGTCAAACGAGGAGTACTGAAACTCCGTCCCCTCAAACACAGGCAGCCCCGAGGTCGCAACCACCAGCGCCGCCGTCACCTGCGCCAGCCTCCCGCCACCCAGCTCCCGCGCCATCAGCCCCGTCACCACAATCGCGGCAGCCTGTGCGATCACCGAAAACAGGCGCAGCCCCACCAGCGAAACCCCAAACATCTGCAGACTCACCCGCTCCACAAACGGCGTAAAGGGAGGATAAGCAACGAACCCCCAGTCCAGGTGCTTGGCATCGCTCAAAAACTGAAACTCATCCCGATGAAACCCATACCGTCCATTCGTCAGCAGATGAATCAGCGCCACCGCCACCGCAGTTCCCACCAACGCCCAGATACCTGTTCGCGTCTCCCGCTCCAAGCCAATCTCTGTCTGCACCAGAAACCCTCCGTCAGCCCGACCGCTACGCAACACATTACACGCGAGTTCACTCTTTCCACGTCATCTGATCAATTCGCGCCCTCAGAAAACCTCGGGAAATCCGCAAGTCTCGCGAGTTGGCCCACTCGTCCAAATGCCGACTTGTCGTCCAACTGACGATAAGAGCGTTCACCAGGACGAATCATCTCTGATCTATCTGTATGTGTATGCTGAACACACATACGGAGATTAACTTTGGCTACAAGCTCCAGATTCG
>NZ_LMUD01000042.1 GCF_009766095.1 Granulicella sp. S190 | reverse complement strand
TCCTCCGCTTATTGATATGCTTAAGTTCAGCGGGTATCCCTACCTGATCCGAGGTCAACCTGATAAGTATAAAACAGATTTTGAGGCCAGGGCGGCCGGTCCTGGAGGCGCTGGTTTGTTGCCCATTCGCCTAGGAAGCCGGAATCGCGGCCTGGCCACTGCTTTTCGGGCGCGTCCCGCACCCCCAAAGACGGGGGCGCCGGACGGTCGTCCATCACACAAGCCGGGCTTGAGGGGCTGAAATGACGCTCGAACAGGCATGCCCCCCGGAATGCCAGGGGGCGCAATGTGCGTTCAAAGATTCGATGATTCACGGAATTCTGCAATTCACATTACTTATCGCATTTCGCTGCGTTCTTCATCGATGCCTCTAT
>NZ_LMUD01000041.1:11051-36089 GCF_009766095.1 Granulicella sp. S190 | reverse complement strand
GACTGGTGAACTCCCTGCCGTTGTCACAGAACAGCACCTTCGGCACGCCACGGTCTAGCTTCAACTGGTTCCGTGTCCGCACAACATCGTCTCCTTTCAGGCTCTGTCCTACTTCGATCGCTACAGCTTCTCTCGTATGCACATCCACGATCGTCAAGGCGCGGACCGCGTTCCATCCTGCAGCTGATCCATCACGAAGTCCATACTCCAGGCTTCGTTCGGAGCCGTAGGCTTGATCCGATCCTCGCGAGTTCGAGATACCTTCCGCTTCCCGGCAGGCTTCATCCTCTTCAGCGTCAGTCCTTCTTCCTTGTACAGCCGGTACACCAGGTACTTGCCCACATCTCAGCCTTCGCGGTTCAACAGTACGCGGATCTTGCGGTATCCGTAACGCACTCTTGCCTGAGCAATCTCGCGGATTCTCATCCGCAGCTCAGTCCGTGGATCGAGACAGCTTCGGTAGCGGTAGGTCGCTCGAGGGACGCGTAGAACACGACATGCACGCCGTTCGCTTACCAGGTAGCTTCCAACCAACCGCTCCACCATCGGCCCACGCCGCGAAGGCTTCACCATTTTTTTGACAGCACATCCTGCAGCATCGTCTTGTCCCGCGTTAGCTCTGCAACAAGCTGCTTCAAACGCAGGTTCTCTTCTTGTAACTGGGCCATCTTACGAACTTCGTCCACCTCGAGGCCGGCGTACTTGGCCTTCCACCGGTAGAACGTCTGCTCGCTAATCCCCGCCTTGCGGATCACCTCCGCAACAGGAACGCCTACTTGCGCCTGTTTCAGCACACCAATCATCTGCTCTACTGTGAACCGTTTCTTCCTCATCCAAATCCTCCTCAACCATAAGGTCAGATTTGGTCGAAGACTAACATCTCAACTGGTACAGGAATAACGAGGCCGATCACGATCTCTGTGTTCAGATCGTTGCGGGATATGCCAGCAGGGAGAGCCGGGGGCGTAGCGACTGGCTCCCCATACTGCCAGGAGGTCAGTCAGCTATGTCTCCGGTGCTGGAGGTCTGTAGCGCAGCGACGAGTGTGGCCGGACGGTGTTGTAGTGGTTGCGCCAACGTTCAGCCAGCACGCGCAGCTCCTTCATTGAATAGAAGATTTCGCCGTTGAGGAACTCATCGCGCATCTTCGAGTTGAAGCTCTCGCAGTAGCCGTTCTCCCACGGTGAACCGGGTTCGATGTACATCGTTCTCGCTCCTGTTTTCTCCAGCCATTTGCGCAGGTCATGCGCTACGAACTCCGGCCCGTTATCCGAGCGAAGATGCTCTGGCACACCCTTGATCACCATCACGTCAGCCAGCGCTTCGATCACCTTCGCGCTCGACCAGCGCCGTTCTACCCGCACCACGAACGCTTACGCTTCACCTTTCTGTTCCCGCGCTCCTGATCCGAACCTTTCGGAACCGTATCATCGGTTTGGGTCTTCAAAAGGGCCTCCTATCGGCGGTCGCCCGACGGTCGAGATCGCCTCGAAGCTGCCAGTTCAGGTATGCTCGATATACGAATGAAGGCATTTCGCCAATTCGGTGTGCTGGTCCTGCTGCTGGTGTCATGCCTCGCTCCGGCGATGGCCTGCATGGTCTCCGATGTGCAGATGAACAGCGAAGAGCGTGCTTGCTGCCAGGCAATGAAGAACCAATGCGGCCAAATGGAGATGCCGGCATCGCACGGTTGCTGCCAGAAGGCTCCAGCAAGCGTGCACGATCGATCGTGATTGTGATGGAACAGCTCCCGCTGACGCGGAACGGAAAACTGGACCGCCGCGCACTACCGGCACCCGACCGCACAAACCCCACCTCGGACGAGACCTACGTTCGTCCGAGCAATAAAATGGAACAACTTCTGACGGCGGTTTGGGAAAAAGCTTTGAGAATAGAACGTATCGGAGTCGACGATAATTTCTTCGAACTTGGCGGGCATTCCCTCCTGGCCATGCAGGTTTTCTCACAAATAAATAAGCAGCTTTCTCTAAAGGTCGGCATTCAGATACTTTTTGAATCACCGACAATTGCGAAACTCGCGAATACTCTTCAGGCTCAACTGCTCGATGTTGAACAACCTGCACACGTTGATCTTCAAACTGCTGGCACAGAGAATGCGCCAAGTCTGATCGCCCTCCAATCACTCGGTGAACATACTCCTGTGTTCTTAATACATCCGGCAGCTGGGACTGTCGGATGCTATAGCGCACTCGCTGAAGAAATCAGAGATAAGCGCCCTATCTATGCAATTCAATCCGACCGGATCGGCAATGGTCGTCCCTCGGACGTCGAGTTGCCCGAACTCGCGAACAGATATCTTGAAATGATCAAAGCTGTGCAGAAATCGGGCCCCTATCTCTTAGGAGGTTGGTCTTCCGGGGGCGCGGTATCTTATGAAATGGCGCGACAACTTGAACTTCAGCATGAACAGGTGGATCGTCTGATTCTGCTTGACTGCTATCAGGACTACGATCCCCAGGAAGCAGCGGCCCATGGAAGACGATGTTCGTGCTCTCTTCACAATTTTCGGAGCACAGTTCTCCCTTTCGCTTGATCATTTACAAGAAGTGGGATTTGAAGAATCTATGAAACATGCCTTGGATCAAGCCCATCGCAGACAAGATGTTCCGGTCGATTTCGATCTGGATCATGCGAAGCGATTTCTAGCCGTGTATAAGCCCAATATCCAAATGCGCTTGAGATATAAGCTACATGGTTATAAGGGTCCTATGTTCTTTGTCCAGGCATCCAGTCAGCAAATACCCCACGGGTGGGACAAATTAAATGACAAAGTGGAGGTTCTCATTGTTCCCGGCAACCACCGTTCGATACTCAACCGACCGGCCGTCCAACAGATTGCGGAACGGCTGAATCAGATCCTCGAGGACATAAATGGCAGATATAAATTTCATAATCCTGATTGAGTCGCTCTTTTCACAACTGTCACGCCAGGCCTGATCCATAGGCTCAGACTTCCTCAAGTAGATACAAACAGGCAAAAGATCATTGCTTCACCAAACAGGCATAGTCCCGATTACATTTCAAACTACTCTGCCCTTCAGACGCACTTGAAAGTGTGGTGTCGCACTCAGGAGCGAGAAGAGGCCAGAACTCATGATCGTTGATATCAACGTAAAGTTGCGAGGGTGACTTGAGTCAAAATCTAAGACCTGCCGATATTGTTGCACGAGCGGAATCAACTCTGCGCAATATTCAGGAAGTGCGCGATGCTGTGGTAATGGCGCCTGATAATCACGATACTGATCGTTATCAGGTTTATGTTGTCCTGGACCAGGAGTCTCTCTCCGGCACGAAAGATTTAAACGATGCTTATCTATATACCGATGAGTGGAAAGGGCTATTCGAGGAGATATATTCTGCCGACAGCACGAAGCTATCCGTATCCAGGTTCAGCGGCTGGAATGATAGTTATACGGGAGCTCCTTTTTCTGCTGCTGAGATGGAGGAGTGGGTTGGCACTACAGTTTCCAGATTAGCTGGCCTGGACCTTGGCAACGTACTTGAGATTGGTTGTGGAACCGGGCTGCTGCTTTTTCCTCTCGCTCCACGCTGTCTTTCTTATACGGCTTGGGATATTTCAGAGACAGCGATCAACCTAATCAGTACGCGTCTCTCAGGCCATGGGATCAACAATGTCAATCTAAAGACAGAAGCAGCACACAAACTCTCCGAATTAGAGGCATGTAGCTTTGACACCATAATTTTAAACTCCGTTGTGCAGTATTTCCCGAGCCCAATCTACTTATGGAACGTTCTTAGTGAATGTATGCGGGTCATCACTGAACACGGTCGTATCTTTGTTGGAGATATTCGAGATTTGCGGTTACTCTCCTCGTTTCACGCTTCGCGACATTGCACGCTGGCTCCTGCGGAAACTGCAGCTAAAGATATCTGTCGCAGCGTTCGAAGAAGTATGGCCGCAGAACGAGAGCTTGTTCTGGATCCACGCTTCTTTCGTCATGCTCTCTGGAATGGCAGAGCTCCAGGACATGTTGAATTACAGCTTCGCCGGGGTTCTACCAGAAATGAGCTCACCCGGTATCGGTACGATGCCCTAATCTTTCCTCCTTCTATTAAGAAGGGAATCGCGAATCCAAGGCGTGAGCTTGCGTGGGGAAAGCCGCCTGTTATTTCATTGGATTTCGTCGTTGCACTTCTCGGCGAAGAGCAACCGGAGGAATTGGTCATATGGCATGTACCAAATCTCCGGCTCAGGAGCGATTATGCTCTGATTTCAACTCTCAAAGGTGTAAACGAAGAAATGGAACTGAAGTCTATCCTGTCAGACGCTGAGCATGAAATGCTAGATATGGGATGGATCGACCCCGAACTGTTTTGGGATCTGGAAAATCATTTACCGTCATATTGTGTCAAGATCGAACCCTCGGATGACAATTTCGCATTCCACTATAACGTCATTATCCGAAAACGCTCGATCGGCAATAAATATGATTCTATAGTCGGCCAGAATAATCTTTGCGGCGCGTCACAGGAATGCTGCAAGGACTGGTCCAATAGCCCCTACACGTCTCGCTACGTGCAAATGTTGACTCTTCAGCTTCGAAGAGAGCTTAGAAACTTTGGCCTTGCCACCATAGCGCTCGATGTCATCTCGTTAGCCACGATCCCGCGACTGGAGAACGGGATTGTTGATATCGGAAGATTGCGCGAGACCAGAAGTTGCAGATTCTTTTGAATCGCTTGATACCTGGTCTCGACATCTGATGGCAACGCGTAACATGTTTTGAGCTACATCCCGCACTGCCGTTGTTTCTAACGCCGCCTACAGACAGGCCGGAGAAGGACATTAATCGGTGGACAAAGTGAATATGCTGCCTCGACCGAACAGTTTACGAGAGGCTAGGCGAAATGTCCGACAACTCAGCAAGACCGACCTGTGGACAAAATGCGATGTGATCGAAAAAAATCTCCTCGCAATCGGAACCTGACTCAGATTATTCAAATTACTGGCTGCTCGACTCAGCCATTTGCTTTTGAAGACTCAGCGGCCTCACATCTTTCCATACTTCGTCAATGTAACTTAGGCATTCCTCTTTAGGGCCAGACTTCCCGGCATCGTTCCAGCCGGGTACATTTTCACGTTTTGAAGGCCAAATCGAATATTGTCCTTCATCATTCACTACGACTTTGTACATCACGCCTGGTCTGCCCGGCTTGCTTTGTACCAGTGATTAGGAGACACACTGGAAGAAGGAGAGCGAGATGGCACGAGGGAAGCGGGACCAACCCGAGCAGGTGGTGAACCTGCTGCGACAGATCGAAGTGGCGGTAGCGAACGGCAAAAACGACGGCGCAGGCGTGTAAGGAAGCGGAGATCGTGGAGCAGACGTATTTTCGTTGGCGCAAGGAGTATGGCGGGTTGCAGATCTGACCAGGCGAAGCGGCTGAAGGAGTTGGAGCAGGAGAACGGGAAGCTGAAGCGTCTGGTGGCGAACCTGAGCCTGGATAACCTGGTGCTGAAGGACATCTCCGCGGGAAACTTCTAAGCCCTGATCGACGGCGCAGTGCGGTGAGCCATGCCTGTGAGCATGGCGTAAGTGAGCGACATGCGTGCTATCTGTTGGGGCAGCCCAGGGGCACGCAGCGCTACCAGCCGACACAGCGCGAAGACGAAGATCGTCTGACTCAGGCCATCGTTGCTCTTGCCAGCCAGTATGGGTCTTACGGGTATCGCCGGATTACGGCGTTGCTAGTGCGCGCCCGCTGGAAGGTGGGTAAGGACCGGGTCGAACGCATCTGGCGTCGTGAAGGGCTGAAGGTACCGAAGAGGCAGAAGCCAAGAGGACGGTTGTGGCTCAACGATGGATCGTGTGTGCGGCTCAGACCGACGTATGCGGGCGACATGTGAAGCTGCGACTTCGTGAGCGCGCGAACGCATGACGGCCGTAGTGTGCGCATCCTCAACCTGATCGACGAGTCGACGCGCGAGTGCCTGCTGACCTTTGCTAACGGCAGATCGGGGTACAAGGAGTGAACATCTCGTTCGATACGGGGAAAAATAGATCTGGGCTCCGCTTTCGTACGCAGTGCAACCTGCATGATGAGCATCGAGGGCCTTGGATTTTGCATATACGGTACGTACATCTCCGGCCCTGTTTGTTCTCGCAGCGACAAATGCTTGATGTCTGCGACAATTCCTACGACGGTCGTCGGCGGGAACTTAGGACTGCCCAGACCAATTTGCTTGCCGATGGGATTCTCTCCGGGCCAATAAGTTCGAGCCATGGCTCTGTTGATGACTGTTACGGGAACCGAATCCGCTCCATCCGAATTGAGGAACGTTCTTCCCTGAAGCAAAGGAGTGCCAATCGACTCGAAATATCCTGGAGAGGCGATCGTGTAGGAAGCGATCGGCAGTTCCGTGGGCTTGGCGGGCGGGCGATCCAGAATTCGAATTACTGTGCTTTATCCGGCGCCGTTCAGAGGTGTCGTTTCTCCAAGGCCTTCAGGGACTACACCAGGAGAACCCTGGAGCTTTGTCAAGATGTTCCGATAGGTGGAGACGACACTCGCGTTGTCGGCATATTGGGGGCCTGGCAAAGATATCTCAAAGGTGAGAACAGATTCCGGACGAAATCCTCCATTAGCCTTCAGCAGGTTTGTGAAAGTGCGGAAGGACAGTCCCGCAGAGATGGAGAGCACGAGAGCAAGTGCTATCTCTGAGATCACGAGAGCGTTGCGGAACGTCGAGCTACCGCCGCCCGACGCGGTCCGTTGATTACCTTTGTTAATTGACTCGATCATGCTGCTGCGGGTGGCGTTGATTGCCGGAAATAGGCCGACGAGGATACCGCACAGGACAGTGACCCCGACCCCGAACAGGATCACAGTGAAATCCACCGTCGCATCCTGAAGACGAGGAATATTAGAAGGTCCAAAGACCTTGACGTAATGCATTCCAGCGAGGGCCGCCATGGCTCCCAAACCGCCACCGACAAAAGAGAGGAGGATGCTCTCAGACAAAAGCTGGCGAATGAGCCGCTCCTTTGGACCCCCCAACGCCAGACGGGTGCTGAATTCGGTGCTCCGCGCGCTCCCGAGAGAAAGCAGCAGGCTTGCGATATTGGAACAGACGATAAGAAGGACAACACCGACTGCGGCAAGAATCAGCTGGAGTGGCCTGCGTGTGTCTCCGTCCACCTGCTCTTTCAGGACACCACGTGAGAGTCAAACCAGCCTTTCATTTGTGGCGATCGGCGCTCTTCATCGCGTGCGAATGCGTTCATCTGTGCCTGCGCCTCTTTTGGCGTAGCGCTTTTTTTAGCCGCGTAATGACTGCGAGTTAGTCGGGCTCACTTGGAGCACTTGTAATAGGAACAACCAGCGGGACCCACAATTGTGCTTCGCGAGGAAACTCAAAGCTGCCGGGCATCTCATTGGCGCGAGGAAAGCTGAACCCAGGTGGCATGACGCCAATAACGGTATAGACCTCCCCGCCGAGATCGAGTCCATTGTGGGGAATGTTCCGCATCGGGTTGCGGTGGTTACGTTCGATTCTCAGCCTGCGCTGCTGCAGGGTTTTACTCCGGAGATTGATGTGGCGGCAGATGCGATTGAGAGCCTGCGGCCTGATTGCACGCGGCAGCATCATCTCGAGCATTGCGCGTCGCCGCTGGCAATTCACGATGAGGCATTGGGGGATAACGGCGCGGCGATTCTCGATAGCCTGGAGTTTTCGGTCGATCTGCTGCGGAGGCAGCCTCTGGGATATCGCCGGGCTATTTTGCTGATCAGCGAGACGCTGGACCGGGGGAGCCATGCGACGCTGGAAGAGGCGTTGCGTGCGGTGAGCGATACAAATACTGCGATATACAGTGTTGGGTATTCGACGGGGAAGTCGGAGGCGGCGCACTATGCGGCGAGGGAGCTGCCCACTCAGCCGGGAAAGCCGCACGGCAACCTGCTCTCGTTGGAGAATCATCATCCGAATCCTCCTAACGGCTGCATGGGGAAGGACCCGAACCCAGATCAGGATGCCACGCAGAACAAGGCGGTGCAGTTATACGACTGCATGACGCAGCTTGCTCCTCCGCTGGCGCTGGCGAAGATGGCGGCGATTGTTGCGAGTGATGCGTTGAAACGGAATGTGCCTGAGACGGTGGCTCACCTGACTGGTGGCGAGTACTTCAATCTGACGAACCCGAAAGAGCTTGAACGGGACTTTGCGACGATCTCGAATCACATTCCGAACCGGTACGTGCTAAGCTTTCAGCCGCAGTCGCCGCATCCGGGATTGCATGCGATCAGCCTGCGGCTGCCGGAGTATTCAGGGGTAGCTGTGACTGCGAGGAGCAGCTATTGGGCTGATACGGCGACGCCAGGGAAGTAGGTGGTCCAGTGGTACGTGTTTTAGAGGAGGCGTTTCCAATGAAGAATCTCTTTGAAGCGGCGACAGTGGATGAAGTGAAGGGGCGGATGGCGCGGCTGGTGCCGGATAGCGTGGGGCAGTGGGGCAAGATGAGTGCGGCGCAGGCGATGGAGCACTGCGCGCGGGGTTTGGAGCTGGCGTTAGGGGATCGGAGGCCGCCCCGGACGCTGATTGGGCGGATTCTCGGGCCGATGGTGAAGAAGAAGGCGTTTGTGGAAAGTGAGCCGATGCGAAAGAATTCGCCTACGGTTCCGGGCCTTGTCGTGATGGAGAAGTGCGAGCTTGAGCAGGAGCGGAAGCGTCTGTGTGGGCTGATCGACCGCTTAGCTGCGGGTGGGCCGCAGGGATGTACTTCGCATCCGCATAGTTTTTTTGGGAGGCTGACGCCGGAGGAGTGGTCGGCATGGATGTACAAACATTTGGACCATCATCTGGGGCAGTTTGGAGTTTA
This sequence comes from Granulicella sp. S190, assembly GCF_009766095.1. GTDB lineage: Bacteria > Acidobacteriota > Terriglobia > Terriglobales > Acidobacteriaceae > Edaphobacter. Next base: position 27,228 of record NZ_LMUD01000041.1, on the reverse strand, counting down.
GCGGTGAGGCTATTGCTATGTTGTGGGATCGGACTGCTCTGTATGTTCCTGCGGTGATCTCACTTGTTGCGTGGCTAGCTTCTTTTGAGTTTCGAGAGCTGCGGATACGGCGATGCCGGGAAGTCGCTGCGGAGATGGGTTGATTTTTGAGGGAACCCAATGCTGAGGATTGTGACCTGCATGGCTCTTTCGATGGGAGGAGAGCCATGCAGGCTTAGGTGCCTTCGGTTAGTGGCCGTTGGTGTAGGTGTTCCAGACGGGATGGCCGGTGGTGGTGTACATGACGAGGTTGCCGTCGTTCTGGAGGGAGAGGGTCGATCCGGGATTGTTGTCCGAGTTGGTGGCCCATAGGGGATTTCCGTTGCTGTCGGTGATGATGAAGTTTCCGGTGGGTTCTAAGACGGCCTGTGCGCTTGGCTTTCCGTTGGTTGCGGAGGTCCAGAGGACAGTGGTTCCGAAGTAGAGAGCCAGGTTTCCGTCGGTCTGAAGGGTGAGGTTGAAGCGGTTGTCGCAGGACTTCAGAGATGCGCCGGGCGTGAGGACCTGGCCAGCCTTGATGGTGCCGCAGCCGGTAGGAGCGACGACAGGAGCGAGCGGCGTAGAGGACATGAAGAGAGAGAGATCGACGGCGGCGGCCATGGCCTGGTAGCCGGCGTCGTTAGGGTGAAGGCCGTCGCCGCTGTCGTAGGCCGGGAGGTAGAAGGTTGGATTGTTGGGATCGTGGACTGCGGTGTCCATATCGATGACGCCGTCGCAACCGCTGTTAGCGCTGCGAATCCAGGTGTTGATGGCTTCGCGGATGGTCTCTTTCGCGGGCGTCCAGTTGATGGGAGTGCCGTTGTTGTTTTCTCCGGCGAAGGGCGTGAGGGTGGAGCAGAAGAGCTTGATCTGTTGTGCGTGGGCCTGAGTGATGAGGGTCTGATAGGCGGTGGTGAGTTGGCTGGTCGTGGGTGTGGGGTTGTCGTTGAGATCGTTAATGGGGAAGTCCGAGAGGATCGTCCAGCGTGTGCCGGGTTGAGAGACGACGTCGCGGTTGAAGCGGTGAAGACCACTGTCTCCATAGATAGGCTCGCTGTCTTCGAGGATTCCTGCACCGGCGATACCCTGGTTGAGAATGCCGATGTTAAGACCTGCGGTAGCGAAGCGCTGGGCGAGATAGTTGGGCCAACGATGATTTGAGTTGTTTGAGGAGTGGTAGCCATCGGTGATGGAGGCGCCGAATGGGACGAGGGTGCCTGTGGCAGCGGTGTTCTGAACGTCGAGGCCGGTGAGGAAGAAGAAGCGGCTATCGACGCCGGAGCCGGGCAGGGTAGCGGCGGCACTTTGATCGCCGGCGGTGTAGGTGATGGATTCTGTGGTCTCCGTAAAGACGTGGGTGTCGACTGTGGTGAGAGGCGTGGTGCCGGGGAGGTAGAAGCTGATGGCGACGTCGCTGACTGGAGCGACGGTGAAGGCGATGGGGTCGCTGAAGACCTCCTGACCGCTGGGGATGGTGATGGAGGTGGCTCCGCCGAAGGTTACGGCCTTATCCGTCTGCACGTTGACGGTACGGTAACCGGTGTTGACGGCGATGTGGACGTCGGAGAAGGTGAGCGGAGCGGTGCCGTAGATGTTGGAGAGGTGGATGCGTGCGGAGGTTCCGCCCAAGGTGGTGTGAATGACCTGGCGGAAGGTCTGTTGATCGAAGCCGAGGGTGACGTTGCTGCTGTTGAAGATGAACTCGGCCGGAGCAGCGCTCCATGTGCCTACCCAGGGGAGACCGCTGCCCTGAGCGTGAGCGGTGGAGACCAGACCAGTGGAGGCGAGCAGGATGAGGCTTCCGGTGGCTATAAGATTTTTGATGATTCTGACGTTCATTTGAAACCTTTCTTTCGAGGTTGCATGGCACGTGGGGAGGCCAGAGAGGATGGCTTGCGAGTGCCTCCTACTTCCTGCAGGGCGGAAGGGATGGACTCTCAGGGTAGCGAGATAACCTTCATCAGATTAAGTCGTTGGAGTTTGGTGGGCCGGGAGATCTCCGAATTCATGTTGTAGGAGATCTACGGTGAGTTGTGAGTTGCCCCTTGCGCAGGTGATGGCACAGTGTATTTTCTACAGGTGAATGCCTGTAGTTTTGGGTGGTTGCGGGCGATATTTTGGGGTTGAAGAGGATACGACTGTAGTTCCTAGAGCCGACCTACTTCTTTATGTTGGCGAGTTTCTTCTGGGCTTCGAGGAAGCGGCGGACGCGGTCGAGGGTGCGGGATTTGCCGAAGACGACCATGCTCTCGAGCAGCGGCGGGGACATGGTGCTGCCGGTGAGGATGGCGCGGAGGAGCATGAAGTTTTCTTTGACGGACCACTGCTTTTCTTCGCCTAGCTTTTTGAGGGCGGGCTCGAGGGCTTCGTGGGTCCAGGTTGACGAATCGAAGGCTTCGAGGACGGTTAGCTGATCGGCGGCGAAGGCCAGGGTTTCCTCCGGGGTGCGTTTTTTGGGGACGAAGACTTCGGCTGGTGGCATGATGTCGTCGGCGAAGAGGAAGTGGGTGAGGTTGCCGAACTCGCCGAGGGTTTCGATGCGGGTCTGGACGAGTGGGGCGATTTGCTGGAGGTAGGCGTCGCTTAGGATGGTTTCGCGTAGGGCTGTGTAGAACTTTTCTGGTGTGAGGGCGCGGATGTATTCGCCGTTGAGCCACTTGAGTTTGGTGAGATCGAAGACTGGGCCGCCGAGGCGGATGTTCTTGACGTCGAAGCGGGCGACCATGTCGGGGAGGGTGAAGATGTCGGTCTCGCTGGATTTAGTTTGGGGTTTGACCTGTGCGCCTGACGCGGGCTTGGCTGCGTCGGCTGGTGCGGACGCCGGATTGAGAGGGGCGGGAGCGGTCGGGCTTGCGCCCGATGCCCACATCTCAGAATCGAGATGTGGGGCACCCGGATTTTTGCCGGATTGCGCATCGGTTACAGCGGGCATGCCGCCGCCCATGAGGCCGAGGAAGTTGATCATGGCTTCGGGGAGGAAGCCGGCCTGGCGGTAGTAGATGAGGGAGACGGGATTTTTGCGCTTGGAGATTTTGGATTTGTCGAGATTGCGGAGGAGTGGCATGTGCCAGAAGCGGGGAATGGCCCAGCCGAAGGCTTGATAGAGCAGGACGTGCTTGGGGGTGGAGGAGATCCACTCTTCGGCGCGGATGACGTCGGTGATGTGCATGAGGTGGTCGTCGACGACGTTGGCGAGGTGGTAGGTAGGGAAGCCGTCGGACTTCATGAGGACCTGGTCGTCGACGTTGGAGTGCTCGAAGGTGATGTCGCCGCGGAGTTCGTCGCGGAAGGTGGTACTGCCAGCGGGGACCTTCATGCGGATGACGTAGGGTCGGCCTTCAGCGAGGTAGGCGTCTATTTGTGCCTGTGAGAGGTCGCGATGTCCGCCGTCGTAGCGTGGGGGGAGCTTGGCGGCGATCTGGCGCTGTCTCAGAGCCTCCAACTCTTCGGGATTTTCAAAAGCGCGATAGGCGGTGCCGTTGGCCAGGAGGAGCTCTACGTGCTCGCGGTAGATTTCGGTGCGCTCTGACTGGCGATAGGGTCCGTAGGGGCCGCCGAGATCGGGGCCTTCGTCCCAGGTGAGACCGAGCCAGCGGAGGGAGTTGAAGATCTCCTGCTCGGAGGTGGCGACGAAGCGGGCGCGGTCGGTGTCCTCGATGCGGAGGACGAATTTTCCGTTGCTCTGGCGGGCGTAGAGGTAGTTGATGAGGCCGATGTAGGCGGTGCCTACGTGGGGGTCGCCGGTGGGGGAGGGAGCGATGCGGACGCGGACAGGTGATTCGGAGTTAATCGTCATAAAGGCCAAGGGTTAATGCTAGCAGAGGGGACCGTCCCGCGCTGTGGCGCGGCGATCCTTGTGTTTGATCGGGATTGTGAGACGAGAGGGTACGAGTGCCGATTCGTCGGGATCTCTTCTGTGTGCTCGAGATCCCGACGGCTGATGGCTACTTTAGTTCTCTGACCCAGATGTTGCGGAAGCTGATGGGTTCGCTCTTGTCGCCGTGCGCCTGGAGCTTGATTGGCGCGGTGTCGTACGGTTTGTAGAAGGGCTGGCCGACGTAGAGGGTCTGTCCCTTTAGCTCGAAGTGATTCTGCACCAGCACACCGTTGAAGACGACGGTGACGTAGGCGGGAGTCTTCAGGGTGCCGTCTGAGTTGAAGGTAGGGGCGTTCCAGATGACGTTGTAGGTCTGCCATTCGCCGGGTTTGCGATTCGGGTTCGCGAGCGGGATGCCCTGCTTGTAGATGCTGCCAGCCTGGCCGTTGACGTAGGTCTTGTTGTTGTAGGAGTCGAGAATCTGAAGCTCGTATCCGTCATCTCCAGGACCGGTGGAGGCGAGGAAGACACCACTGTTGCCGCGGGCCTGATCGGTGCCGGTGATGTTCTCGGGGATTCTCCATTCGATGTGGAGCTGATAGTTTTTGAAAGTTTTCTTCGTTTCGATGTTTCCTGTACCGGGCGCTTTGCTCACGGTGAGTATGTCGTCAGCGACGGTCCATTTGGCTGGGGACTTATCTTTTGTCGAAACCCACTGGTCCAGGTTTTTGCCGTCGAAGAGGACGATTGCGTCGGAGGGCGGAGCAGCATCGGTGACGCCTGGTGTGACGATTGGCGGCACGGGCTCGTAGACTTCCGTGTCCTGATGCTTCGGCGCGGCGGGCTGTTGAGCGGAGAGGGAAGCTGTGAGGATTAAGACTGTGCAGGCCAGGAGGTTCGACGGGTGATTGCGCATGGTTTTCTAGAAAAAGGATATACCCAATTGTGCTGGGTACGAGGGCGCGCTCGCTTTGTTTTCTTTCGTGCGGTGGGCGCAGACTACTCGGTCTTCAGGGCCTTGATTGGGTCGACCGAGGCTGCGCGCCGGGCAGGCAGGAGGGCAGCGAGCAGAGCGGCAGTCAGCAGCAGAGCGAGTGATGCCGCGATCGCTGCAGGATCGAATGCCTTTGTCTCGTAGAGAAGGCTTTGGATCCAACGAGTGATTATCAGGGCGAGCGCCAGTCCTACGAGACTGCCGCCGACGACCGGAAGGGCTGCTTGACTCAGGACGAGCCGCATGAGTGCGGTTTTGCCGGAGCCGAGGGCGATGCGAATGCCAAACTCCTGCTCTCGTAGTGAGACCGAATACGCCAAGACGCCATAGACGCCGAGCAGCGCTAAGAGCAGCGCGGCGATGCCGAAGCCGGATAGTAACAGCGTCTGAAAGCGTTCCGTTGCCACCGAATCGTTTACCTGATCGTCGAGCGACTTCAATACCGGAATCGCGATCGTGGGATCGATCTTCCAGATTTCGCGGCGAATGGAGTCGGTAAGCAGAGAGGAGGACTGGGAGCTGCGAACGAGGAGATACACACGCCACAAGGGGTTTTGCCAGTACGGCAGATAGACCATGCTGGCAGTCTTCTTCAGGTCGTTGATGCGTGCGTCGGCCACGACGCCGACGACTGTGAAGATCTCGACGTCTCCCGTGGTGAAGGTCTTGCCGAGGGGGTCTTCGCCGGGCCATGCGATGCGCGCCATCTGTTGCGAGATGAGAGCGTTGGTTGGGTGGTCGCGATCCGATGCTTGAAGATTACGTCCTTCGACGAGTGGGATTCTGAGCGTGTCGAGATAGCTGGGGCTTACCCAGCGCATATTGGCGGAGGGTTCCTGGTTTGAGGGAACGGGATGATCGGGCCGTTGAATGCCGTCGATCCAGGTCTCGCCTGCCAGCGGCATCTCGCTGGTCATTGCGACGGATTGAACGCCTGGCATATTTTGCAGGCTTTCCAGGGCGCGGTCGATAAATGCTGCTCGTACTTTGTCCGAGTTGGTTCTGGTGTCTCCGTACTGCGGCGCATAGAGATCTACCTGCGCCAAGGTGACACGGCTGGAGTCGAAGTCGCGTTGCTGCGTCAACAGCCGTGAAAAGCTTTGCATGAGCAATCCAGTGACGATGAGCAGAACTACGGTGCAGGCAACCTCACCAGCGACAAGCAGATTGCGCGTACGCTGCCCCTTTCTTGAGTTGGCTGCGCGGTTGGAGTTGGCCTGCATCGCGGACTGCGGGTCAACCCGCATGGACCGGAGCGCCGGCAGCGCGCCGAAGATGAGGGCGGTCAGGATCGAGAGTCCAGCTGCGGCGAGCAGAATGGGCAAGCTTACGTGAGTTTCACTGAGCCGAGGCAGGCTGGAGGGAGCCGCTGCAATTAAGAACTGCACGCCCGTGAACGAAAGCAGAATGCCCAGCGCTCCTCCTATTGCGGCCAGAACGCCGCTCTCCATGAGAGTGGCGCCCACCAGACGCTTACGGCTTGCGCCCAGTGCAGCCCTTACAGCGATCTCGCGTTCGCGTGCGATGGCGCGGGCCAGTTGAAGGTTTGCGAGATTGACGCAGCCGATCAGAAGGACAGCGCCGACCGCGGCCAATAACAACCAGAGTGCCGTGCTCACCCGCCCGGCGACCTCCTGCTTGAGCGATTCCACGACGATCCATGGGTGTAAGGAAAGATGGGCGTTTTGTGCGAAGGCCTGTTGCAGTCCTCCCAGTTCACTCTCCACTTGCGCCGGTGAAACGCCTACCTTGAGACGGCCGATCACGAGAAAGTCATAGCCGCCTGAATCATTCATAAAGCTGGGATCGGGTACAAGCGGTTGAAAGACCTCGTAGGCGTTGACCTCACGCTGCGAGACGGCGGTGGCCATTTCGTTCATGTGGGGGAAGCTGAAGTCTCGCGGCAGAATGCCCACTACGGTTTCAGGGGTTCCGCCGATGGTGAGCATGCGGCCGATTACGCCGGTGTCCCCTGCGAAGTATCTCTGCCAGGCGCTCCAGGTGAGGATGACGACATTGTCATGGCCTTTAGCCGCTTCGGCGGGCAGGAAGCTCCGACCCAGCATAGGTGTTACGCCAAGGACTGAAAAGAATTCAGGCGATATATTGAGGCCGCTCACGATCTCCGGGTGATCCGTTCCCGAGGAGACGCTGAAGGTGTTGTTGCGAAAGATGGCCGCGTCCGCGAGGGTGTGCGAGTTGGCCTTCCAGTTGAGATAGTGTTTGTAGTTGTCGGGGGAGGGTGCGTAGTTTTGCTCGCGCGAGGTCTCCCGCAATACAACGAGGCGGCTCGAGTCCGGAAAGTCGAACGGCTTCAGCAGCACGGACTTGACCACGCTAAAGACCGATGTGATGGACGCGATTCCGAGCGCGAGAGTCAGAATGGCAGTGAACGCAAAGCCAGGTGACCGGCGAAGAGTGCGAAGGCTGTAGCGTAGATCCTGAAGCAGCGTATGCATGGGGCCTCTCTCCGAAGACAACGGCGCGTTCTCGAAGGATCATTGCACTTTTTCACCCAAACCTTTGGCGAGTCAATGGCCCTGATTTCAATCCGTTGCGGCACCTATGCAGAGAGATAGGCGTGGCGATTTGTCCGAAATCGAAAAGAGATGTTCGTATATGAACAGATGCCGCTAGGTTTGGGTACTGCGGGCGGAGCGGACTGCGGCGGCTAGATCGGCGAGGGCGAGTTTGGTTTCGGGCCAGTCGATGCAGGCGTCGGTGATGGATTGACCATAGACAAGGGGTTTGCCGGGAGCGAGTTTTTGGGCGCCTGCGACGAGGTTGCTCTCGAGCATGACGCCGATGATGCGCCTGTCTCCGGCGGCGATTTGAGCGGCTACGTTGCGGGCTACGCCTGATTGCTGGGTGTGGTCCTTGTGGCTGTTGGCGTGGCTGCAGTCGATCATGACCTGGGGGCGGATGCCGGCTTTTTCCATCTGCTTGCAGGTGTCTTCGACGCAGGCCGCGTCGTAGTTGGTGGTCTGGCGGCCGCCACGCAGGATGATGTGGCAGTCGGAGTTGCCCTTGGTGACGAAGATGGCGGTCTGACCGTGCTTGGTGTGGCCGAGGAAGTTGTGCGGCTGGTTAGCGGAGAGGATGGCTTCGATGGCGATCTGGACGTTGCCGGAGGTGCCATTCTTGAAGCCGACGGGGCAGGAGAGGCCGGAGACGAGCTCGCGGTGGACCTGGCTTTCGGTGGTGCGGGCTCCGATGGCTCCCCAACTGACGAGGGAGGAGACGTACTGCGGGGAGATCATGTCGAGGAACTCGGTGCCGGCGGGGACGCCCATCTCGGCGAGGTCGAGGAGGAGATGGCGGGCCTGGCGGAGGCCGTCGTTGATCTTGAAGGACTCGTCGAGGTAGGGATCGTTGATGAGGCCCTTCCAGCCGAGGGTGGTGCGGGGCTTCTCGAAGTAGACGCGCATGATGATGCAGAGATCGCGTGAGTGCTCGGCGATGGCGGTCTTGAGGAGCTCGGCGTACTCGCGGGCGGCGTCGGTGTCGTGGATGGAGCAGGGGCCGACGACGACGAGGAGACGATGGTCTTCGCCATGGAGGATTTTGATGATCTCGGTGCGAGCCTTGAAGACGGTGGCAGAGGCAGCTTCGGTGACGGGCAACTCTTCTTCAAGGGCGACGGGGGGAAGGACAACTTTGGTCCAGGTGATGCGAAGGTCATCGGTGGGAAAGAGCATGGGTCTCGTTTAGATCAGATCAGATAAAGCGTTGTTCCGCTATGGGGCTTACAAGGATTTTACGTCTCTTCATCTTAGCGTGGGGCTCGCGGGTTGGGGCAGAGCGGTTTGACGCGGATTAGAATGGTAGCTACGGACCTCTGGCGAAGAGGCTGACTGTGATCGATAGGAAAGGTTCTCCAAGTGAAGGCATTAGTAAAAAGCCGCGAAGAGCGCGGACTTTGGCTCGAAGACGTTCCGGAACCGGAGATGGGCATCAACGATGTCAAGATCCGGGTTCTGGCTACCGGCATCTGCGGTACCGATCTGCACATCTACGAGTGGGACGCGTGGGCACGATCGACGATCAAGCAAGGGTTGACGATCGGCCACGAGTTTGTGGGCGAGGTGGTGGCGGTAGGGTCGAACGTGCAAGATATTCCGATTGGGCAGCTGGTGAGCGGCGAGGGACACGTGGTGTGCGGGCGATGCCGGAACTGCCTGGCGGGTCGACGCCATCTGTGCGCGTACACGCTGGGGGTCGGGGTGAATCGAAACGGCGCGTTTGCGGAGTACATCGTATTGCCGATGTCGAATATCTGGATTCATAGCGCCGGGGTACCGCATGAGATTGCGGCGATCTTCGATCCGCTGGGCAACGCGGTACATACGGCGCTGGCGTTTCCGGTGCTGGGCGAAGACGTGCTGGTGACGGGGGCGGGGCCGATTGGGATTATGGCCGCTGCGGTGGCTCGCCATGCGGGTGCGCGGCATGTGGTGATCTCGGACCCGAACGAGTACCGCAGGACGCTGGCGGAGAAGGTTGGGGTGACGCTTGCGGTCGATCCGCGCGCTACTCCGCTGAAGGAGACTCAGCAGAAGCTGCATATGCAGGAGGGATTCGATGTGGGGCTTGAGATGTCGGGGAATCCGAGCGCCTTTCGCGAGATGCTGGCGAATATGAGCCATGGCGCGAAGATTGCAATGCTGGGAATTCCGTCGGAGGATATCTCGATCAACTGGAACCAGGTGGTGTTCAATCAGCTGACGATTCGGGGTATCTATGGCCGGGAGATGTACGAGACCTGGTACAAGATGACGGTGATGCTGGAGAGCGGGTTGGATATCTCCGGGGTGATCACGCACCGGCTGAACTGGCGCGACTATGAAGAAGGCTTCGCGGCGATGCGATCGGGGAACTCGGGCAAGGTGATCCTCGACTGGAGCGATGTGGCTTAGGGGATGGGAGCCTGCTTCCACCACAGTGCTGCTTCTTGATGAGGCGGACTGTGGGGGAGCGGCTTTACAGCTACTGCACGCGGCAGATCGATTTGGGTGCTGTTGGGTGGGCGTCTTTTGAGGATCAACAAAGTGGAGCTTAATTTTCGATCTTATGAGGTGACTTTGCCGGACCACGATTGAGAAGGTTGCCACACTCCAGAGCCTGAGCGTGGAATCCACTCCTTTTGCGTAGCCGTAACCTTAAGCAGCGATAGGAATCAAACCACGCAGAAGCAGAATGTTGAAGATTCCAGATCCGTAAACGTCTATGATCTGATTGATCGCAGGCAGAACGGTTGATCGAAGCGCACGTTCAAACCTTGACAGGGCCAAGAATGGAAACAAGCGATTGCGAAATGCCCGGCCGAACCCTTGCGCATCCTCCTGCGCACCCGCCGGATAGCCTCTTTGAGAGCTGTGCTTGGTTTTACGCACTTTGTCGCGAGTACCTGTTTCGCGATCACACCCCGGAGATCAGCCGGGCACTTTTTCCTTTGGATGGTCCGGCGCCGGGGACGCGCGTTTTAGAGCTGGGCTGCGGACCTGGATTTTATGCCTGCCGACTCTCGCAGGAGTATCCGCAGATTCATACGACCGGCGTTGATCTTTCGCGCCGCCTGTTGGAGAGAGCCAAATCCCGGGCCGCGAGCCGGAGCCTTCAGAACTGCACCTTCGCCCACGGCGACGTCCATTCTCTTGCAGATGCTTCCGATTCGATCGATGCCATTGTTGTTTCGCGGCTTTTTCTGATCGTGGCGGACAGGGAGGCCGTACTGAGCGAGATCTTTCGAGTGCTGCGGCCTGGAGGACGATGTTTTATCGCTGAGCCTACGTCGGGATTTAGGACACGGATTCCTCTGAGTTGCATGTGGCTGCTCTCGCTGATGAGCAGCAGCCCAGCCGGAAAGTACCGCGAGCCGCGACAAGCCGATGTGATGACGGCGCCGGATTTTGCTTCCTTGATTCGCTCACAGGAGTGGGGCGAGGTGGAGCTGCAGTACGACGGCTGGTATCAGTACGCGGTCTGCGCGAAGGACTCTGGCAAAGACCCTGTCGTCCTGGCTGACTCTGATCGAATAGAGCGGTCCATCAGCTGGAGCACGGTGTAAGTTTATGTCTGCTTCTTCGGTGTCTTATCCGATTCTCGACCCTGCGATGCCGCTTGCGGCGCGAGCGGGACAGTGCGCGCTGGCGGTGATGGCGAAGGCACCTCGGCCAGGACGGGTGAAGACCAGACTTGCGCCTCCTCTATCGCTTGAGCAGGCTGCGGAGATCAATATCTGCTTCCTGCGGGATACTACGGAGGGACTCTCTACTGTTGCCGCAGCGGGAAGAGCTACCGGCATCGTCTCGTACACACCGGTCGGGGATGAGGCGCTGTTCGATCATCTGCTACCCGGTGATTTTTTGCTGATCCCGCAGCGGGGAGATGGGTTTGGGGAGCGTCTGCTTGCGACTGCGGAGGATCTTTTATCGTGCGGGTATGGGAGCGTCTGCCTGATCGACTCGGATTCACCCACGGTTCCGGCGGTGGCGTTCGAGCAGGCTGTTGCCGAGCTGCAAAAAGGTGGCGACCGCATTGTGCTGGGGCCTTCGCAGGATGGCGGCTACTATCTGATAGGGCTCAAGCGTGCGCATGCGGAGGTTTTTGCAGGGATTACGTGGAGTACCGCGTCGGTCTTCTCGGAGACGGTGGCTGCTGCGGAGGCGGCTGGGATTGAGGTTGTTGTTCTGCCGCTATGGTACGACGTGGACGATGGAGCGACGCTTGAACTGCTTGAGGCGGAGCTACTGCGCGATACACCTCCTCCGTTCGCGACGCTTGCCGGGTACGGTGCCGAACATACACGTGCCTATCTTCGAATGCTTCGTCAGCAAGGGGGCGAGGGGCGATGAGCGCGACTACAGATCGGATGACGAGATCAAATGATGGCGTTGCCGCAGGGGCTTTGCGCGAGCGACGCTGGTTCGACGCACGACCGTGGCAGACCAACGCTGCGTTGCTGTCGATCGGGGTGGGGCTGGTTCTGCTGACACGGCAGCTGATTAGTGAGTATGACCACTTTACGATAGGATTCTCGGGAGTTTCGGGATGGTCATGCATACTTTACCTTGGTGCGGCGCTGATCGTCATGAGTCAGCCGGTCGATAGATTTACGTTCCCGATCATTCTTCTGGTTGCGGTAGCTTGTCGCCTGGTGGCGCTGCCAGCGGTGCCGTTTCTTTCCAGTGACATCTATCGCTATGTCTGGGATGGAATCGTGCAGCATGCTCATATCAGCCCTTATCGTTATGTTCCGGGCGATGCGGTGCTCGCCTTTCTTCGCGAGCCCCATCAGAGCATCTTCGACAAGATCAATCGCCGCGACTATGCCCATACCATCTATCCACCGGCTGCGCAGGCATTGTTCTACCTGATTACCTGGATCTCGCAGACAGTCACGGGTATGAAGACCGCGATGGTGCTGTTCGAAGGTGTCACGATGTATGCGGTTGTGGCCTTTCTTCATTCTCTCGGTGTTCGACGCGAACAGAGCCTGCTTTATGCGTGGTGCCCTGTGCTGGTGTGGGAGATTGCTGGATCGGGTCATCTCGACTCGGCGGCGATGGCGTTTACTGCGCTAGCCCTTCTGGCACGGCTTCGGAGACGACCGGTGCTTACAGGAATTTTTCTGGGCATTGCGATTTTGTTGAAGCTCTATCCGCTGGTGCTGCTGCCTGCTTTGTATCGTCGCGGCGACTACAAGATGCCGGCTACGGTTGCAGGCGTTGTGGCGTTGGGGTACGCGGCCTATTCGAGCGTCGGTCTGCTGGTCTTCGGGTTTCTCGGGGGGTACGTGAAGGAAGAGGGGATGGCTACGGGTGCGCGCTATTTTCTACTGGAGCTTGCGCAAGTGATGCCCGGACTGCATAACTTCACCACGGCTGCTTACTTTGTCTTCTGCGCGATGGTGTTTGCGGGAATCATCTGGTGGTGCTGGCGTCGTGCGGGTATTGGCGGGGCTGACCGTATTAGGCCATTTTCTGCGAGCGGGGTTGCTTCCTTTCTTCCGCCTGCCTTTGCGTTAGCGGCAGCGTTGATGTTTCTGTTTTCGCCTCACTACGCCTGGTACATCGTGTGGCTGATTCCGTTTTTTACGCTGATGCCGAACCTGCCGATTCTTGCCTATGTTCTTGGGTTTTTCTACCTATACACGACAGCCCTGGCAGAGCCTGGCCCCAAGATGTTTTTAGCTAACAAAATTCTTTACGCCTCTGTTCTTGCAGCGTTCATAATCCAAATAGCCTTTGAACGTCTGCAGGTTTCTCGCTACTTGTTTGTTCAACCCGTAGTTTCGAGTGATCCTTTATGAGTACTCTGCTTCCAATTTTTCCTCCAGATGATTTGCTCCATGAGAAAGATAAGCTGAGCCCGGCTGCGCAGCAGGCTGAGGAAGAGAAGAACCGTATGCGTCGCTACTTCGAGAAGCCGGAGTCCGATGCGCATCTTGCTGCAATCGCCGCGCAGGAGCCGGTGTGTCTTTATCTCGAAACCACGAACCGTTGCAACCTATTGTGCACGACGTGTCCACGGACCTACGAAGAGCTGGAGCCTGAAGCTGATATGCCGTGGGAGCTGTTTACGGCGCTGATCGATCAGTATCCGAATATTGCGCGCGTGGTTCTGCATGGCATTGGGGAGCCGATGCTGGTGAAGGATATCGCTCAGCGCGTGAAGTATCTGAAGGACCGGAACGTCTATGTGCTGTTCAACACCAATGGCACGCTGCTCACAGAGGCAAACGGCCGCGCTCTGATTGAGGCAGGACTTGATGAGCTTCGCGTGTCGCTGGATGCTGCGGAGTCGGAGGTCTTTCAGATGGTTCGCGGAAAAGACTTCTTCGATAAGATCGTTGCGAATGTTAAGAACTTTACCCGGTTGCAGCGTGAGCTGAATGCTCCGAAGCCGCGCGTGTCGCTGTGGCTTACAGGGCTGCGTGAGACGGTTGATCAGCTGCCAAATTTTGTACGCCTCGCGCACTCTATTGGTGTCACTGAGGTTTATTTGCAGAGGCTTGTCTTCTTTGACGATCCGATGGATGAGCACTCGCTGGCGCGTGCGGAGTCTGCTTTGTTTGAGCACACTACGGAGCGAGAAGAGGGTTTGATTCGCGAAGCTGAAGCGGTTGCCCATGAACTGGGTGTGATGTTCTCTGCTTCGGGCGCGGTGGATCCGGGCGAGTCGATTAAGATGCAGCGATCGGACAGTCCGTGGTCGCTGTGCCGCAGGCCATGGTCGCTGATGTACATTACGGCGAATGGCCGCGTGCTTCCATGCTGCATCGCGCCTTTCAGTATGAAGGGCTATGGCAGCTTTACGCTGGGGGATGCGACGCAGAGCAGTCTGCGCGAGATCTGGAACGGTGCGGAGTATCAGCGGTTTCGCGAGGGTCTTTTGACTAGTGCGCCGCCGCCAGCGTGTGCAAACTGCGGTCTGCGCTGGAGCCTCTGACGCATGGTCTTGCGCCGTCCTTGCAATTCCTTATAATCGCACCTGCGAAACACAGAGAGGATGCGATGAATATCCAGCAACACTCCGGCTTCTACGTCGTAGGGGTGGCGGCGCGTACGAACAATGCGGCAGAGATGAACGGCAGTGGCAAGATTGGGCAGATATGGCAGACGCTTCTGCGAGATAGCCTGGTTGCGAAGATTCCAAATAAGCTCGGGGTTGATCTGATTGCCGTGTATACGGACTACGAAGGTGACCATAGAGGCCAGTACACGTATCTTTTGGGGCTTCCTGTTTCCTCCATTCAGGATGTGCCAGCGAATTTTATTGCGAAACATATTCCCAATGGCCGCTATGCCGTGGTGACGTCGAATCGAGGACCTCTCAAAGAGGTCGTTGCGGAGGCGTGGCAGCGGATCTGGGCGATGTCGCCAGAGGATTTGGGTGGAACAAGATCCTTTCGGTCTGATTACGAGATCTACGACCAGCGGGCTGCCGATCCAGAGAAGGCCCAGATCGAAGTGTACGTTGGGCTTCGATAACTCCCGCTCCTCTGAGACCACCGCTTCCGATTCTCGGGAGACTGCAATCGGGATGCGTTCCACTATCTCCGTTGTTATTCCTGCGTTAAATGAAGCTGAGTCGATCGGCCATGTTGTGTCTGAGATGCCGTGGTCTCTGATCGCCGAGTGTGTTGTGGTGGACAACGGAAGTACGGATGACACTGTGCTTATCGCGGAGGCTGCGGGCGCTCGAGTGGTTCGTTCGCCGCGTGGATACGGAGCTGCTTGCAAGGCGGGAAGTGATGCTGCCCTTTCGTCGAGCTCGATTCTTGTCTTTATGGATGGTGACGGCTCTGACTTAGTTGCTGATTTGCCGCGCCTGGTCGGGCCGATTGAGGCGGGGGACGCAGATTTTGTCATCGGGTCGCGGATTCGGGGTAAGCGTGAGGCTCGGTCTATGCTTGGCTCTCAGGTCTTTGCGGCTCATCTTGTGGGCACGCTTTTGCGGCTCTTTCAAGGCGTACGTTACACCGATATGGGCCCTTTTCGAGCGATTCGTAGAACGTCACTGGATGAGTTACAGATGTCGGAGTTGACCTATGGATGGAATCTTGAGATGCAGATTCGCGCAGCTCAGCATAAGCTGCGTATTCGAGAGATCGCTGTTGATTACCGCCGAAGGATTGGCGGGATATCGAAGGTTTCAGGTGACATGAGGGCCAGTATGAAGGCTGCGATCCGTATCCTCGGGGTGCTGTTTCGTACGGGGCTTTCGCGAAAGCCGGGCAGTGAGCGTGTCGGAAGAGAGTAGGATTTGCGGCCACCGTATACTTGTTGCGTTATATGAGGAGGAAGTATGCAGAATCGGATTCTCGGCACGACGATGCCTGTTCTGGAGTTTGCGCTTGGGCCGAATGACGCCATTATCTCCGAGGCTGGTGAGCTTTCCTGGATGAGCGCTTCGGTGCAAATGACGACGCATACGCAGCATGCTGGCGGCGGCGGCTTTTTCGGTGCGATTGCGCGGGTGGCGGGCGGCGGCTCGCTATTTATGACGGAGTATCGCGCGGTGGGTGGGCCGGGGGAGGTTGCCTTCGCGACGCGGGTACCGGGTCATATTGTGCCGGTCGAGGTTGGTCCGGGGCACGAGTATCTTGTGCATCGCCATGGCTTTCTTTGTGCAACGGCTGCCATCACGCTGGGTGTTGGCTTTCAGCAGTCGCTTGGGGCTGGAATCTTTGGCGGCGACGGTTTTCTTCTTCAGAAGATAAGCGGTCAGGGAATTGCGTGGCTTGAGTTATCTGGTGAGCTGGTCATCAAAGACCTGGCTCCGGGCGAGACGCTTCGTGTTCATCCAGGCCATGTCGGTGCGTTCCAGTCTACGGTTGCGTTCCA
>NZ_LMUD01000041.1:0-10925 GCF_009766095.1 Granulicella sp. S190 | reverse complement strand
TCCGGAATATGATCTTTGGGGGCGACGGCATCTTTCTTGCAGCACTCACTGGACCCGGCCGGGTGTGGTTGCAGACGCTGCCGATTTCGCGGCTTGCACACCAGATTCAGGAGTATCTGCCGAGGGAGCGGGCGCAGCAGACTGCCGAGGGAGGAGTTGTCGGCGGCATTGTCGGCTCCATCTTAAAAGGGATGTAGCAAAGAGTGCCGCCGGCGTTCTAAGGGATGGTGCTGCTTCTACTCGAAAGAGATGAGCGGATTGACGATGTAAAAAGAGCAGACGTGAAGTTGCCGAGAGCCACACGAGCTAGAGGTTCTATTCGGAAGATGACACGACTGTCGAAGGCGCGATTGTGGCTGGCCTGATCTAGACTTAAACAGAGGTTCGAATGATCGCCGCTAGTCTCGATGTACGATCCAGCCGCTCGAAGAGTTTTCCTGCGGGACCTCCGTTTATCTCCCGGTTCCTCTCAGGACGTATGTTTCGTCAGAACGCGCTCGAGTCGATGGAGGAGTCTGCGCGAAGATATGGCGATCTGGTCCATTACACGATCTTTGGCCGTCATATCTACCAACTGAATCATCCTGAATTGATTGAAGATCTTTTGATCAAGGACGCGGGGAAACATCATCGCGGAATCGTGATGCAACGCGCCAAGGTTGTGCTGGGGGAGGGTCTACTGACGAGCGAGGAGCCGCTGCACATGCGGCAGCGCAGACTGGCTCAACCGGCATTTTTGCGCCAGCGTATTGCTTCTTATGGAGAGGTGATCGGGCAAAACGCGGTTGCGATCTCGCAAGGCTGGACGTCGGGCGCGGTACGCGATCTTCATGAAGATATGCTCGAGCTTGCGCTCCGGATTGTTGGGAGGTGCCTCTTCGATCTGGATGTGCAGTCGCAGGAGGAGGTGAAGAAGGTTTCGGCTGCGGTCGATGCGTTCATGGGATTTCTTCCGCTGGCTATTCTGCCTTTTTCCGAACAGATTCAGCGGTTGCCCCTGCCTGCGATGAAGCGGATTCGCAAAGGGCAAGCGGATCTGGATTCGATGATCTATGGCATGATCCGGGAGCGCCGCCAGTCGCCGGGGGATCGGGGCGATCTACTTTCGATGTTGATGGAGGCGGTGGACACGGAGGATTCGACAGGCCGCATGTCAGACCGGCAGGTGCATGACGAGTGCTTGACGATCATGCTTGCCGGGCATGAGACAACGGCGAATGCGCTTAGCTTTGCGCTATGGCTGCAGGCCAAACATCCGGAGGTGCAGGAGAGAGTGCATGAGGAGGCGCGGAGGATACTTGGGGATCGTGCGCCGACGTCTGAGGACTACGGTCGGCTGCCGTACGCGACGCAGGTTTTCTCTGAGGCGATGCGTCTCTATCCACCTGTTTGGGTGACAGCTCGGACTTGCATACAGCCTTATGAGATTTCTGGCTACAACATTCCCGTAGGAGCGGTTCTGATCGCATCACAGTTTGTTGTTCACCGTGATGCGCGTTTCTATGCGGATCCACTGCGCTTCAATCCAGAGCGCTTTGCCGGGGACAAAAGAGAGGGGGCGAGAGCGCGTCCGCGCTTTTCTTTTTTTCCATTCGGAGCGGGGAACCGCCAGTGCATTGGGGAGGGACTGGCGTGGATGGAGGGAGTACTGTCCCTCGCGACGATCGCGCGTAACTGGAGGATTAGCCCGCCGCGCGGGGCGCCTGAAGAGATTGCGGTTAATCCTGCGATTAGCCTTCGGCCTAAGCACGGAGTGAAGGTGCTGGTAGAACGACGAGCTTAGGGTCGTTTCATCCAAGTGTCGATGGACCAGCTGTTGTATCGGTGAAGGAAGATCAAGATGGCGTAGATGAGAGCATAGGTGAGTTGAGTTCCTGATGCAGCCCAGTCCTGTAAGAGCGATGACCCGAATGTCAGCACGAGGATGAGCAGGGCTGCCGCGATGAGTGCTGCTCGCGTTCGCAGTCCGATGAGGATCAGCAGTCCGAAGAGACCTTCGACGGTGGGAAGGATGAGGCCGAAGAACCAAACGCTCCACGCTGGGAGAGGGGCGTGACCGAACTGCATGACGAGCTTTGCCGCGAACTCTCCGGGACCCGCGATCATGCGGCTTACACCGTGCATCATGAGGTTGACGCCTACTACGGTGCGCAGTAAAGCATATGCGATTTGCTCATCGGAAAATTTTGATGCTTCGACCATCGTTGCTCCTCTGGTGGTTTGTATTTGAATCATAAGTCTAGGTATAGAGATGCATAAGCGAAGGGGCAGGTCTTATATTCTGACGACTATGCAGGTAGATTCAACAGAATCCTTTCTTCATCTCGCGCATGTGAATGTCGCCCGTGGCGATAATGTTGTTCTTCACGACATCAACCTTACGGTGAGGGCGGGTGAGCACATTGCACTTCTTGGGCCGAATGGATGCGGGAAGTCGACGCTAATCAAGACGATTACTTGTGAGTGCTATCCAATCGTGAAGCCGGAGACCGAGGTGAGGATCTTTGGGCGCGAGCGGTGGGATTTGACGGAGTTGAAGAAGCTGTTGGGGGTGGTTTCTGCTGATCTGCCGGGGAAGCAAACGTCGCAGACCTCGGGGCGCGATGCGGTGATTACGGGGTTTTTTTCGAGTAGCACGTTATGGCCGAATCTTATTGTGACGGATGCTATGCGAGTGCATGCGGAGGAGGTTTTGCTGCAGATTGATGCGACGGAATTCGCGGAGAAGCTGGTGGGGGAGATGTCGGCGGGGCAGCAGAGACGCATTATGATTGGGCGGGCGCTGGTGGGGTCAGCAGGGATGTTGCTGCTGGACGAGCCGTCGAATGCGCTGGATCTTGCGGCGCAGGCGGAGTTGAGAGGGTTGATGCGGAGGCTGGCGCAGCAGGGGACTGGGATCATGCTTATTACGCACCATATTGCGGATATTCCGCCGGAGATCGATCGGATTCTGATGATGCGGGACGGGCGGATTGTTGCGGATGGATCGAAGGAAGAGTTGCTGACTGCTTCTCGGCTAGGTGAGTTGTTTGAAACTGAGGTTCAGCTTTCGGAGCGGGATGGTTTTTATCACGCCTGGTGAGGTGTCCTGCCGGACGGGCCCACTGCGCGTGGGGCGGTCACTTCGTGACTTGTACCTTTTTGGGGTGGGTTCGGTTCGCTCGTCCTCCCGTTGGTCGGAATGCGAGATTAGTCGGTGTGGGGGATCACGCCGGTCTGGAGCTTCACTAGCTCGGGCTGGGCGATGCGTGATGGGCCGAGGACGGCGATCTTGGGCAGAGGGCCGCGGACCATCGCGACTTCGTCGCAGGCGTAGAGACGCGGGCAGGTCTGACAGTCTTTGTAGATCTTGTCGGGCAGGGTGGTACGGTCGACGACGCGGAAGCCGAAGTGGAAGAAGAAGTCGGAGATGCGGGTGAAGAGACAGACGGCGGTGACTTTTTGCTCTTCGGCCTCTTCGAGGAGGGCGCGGAGGAGGCGGCCGCCTGCGCCCTGGCCCTTGGCTTCAGGCTTGACGACGATGGAGCGGACCTCGGCTAGGTGTGGGCCATAAAGGTGAAGGGCGCCGCAGCCTAGGAAGACGCCGCCTGAGTCTCCTTCGATGGGGGATTCGGCCACGGCGAAGTCGCGGATGTTTTCGCAGATCTCGGCGTAGTTGCGGCGCAGGAGGGTGCCGTCGCCGGAGAGGGAGTTGACTAGGTCGAAGATGGCGACGGCGTCGGGGAGTTTGGCTTTGCGCACGGTGGCTCCGCCTACGCGGGGGCGCGATGTGGAGGTGGATTCGCTCACGGTCAGCAGGGGTGTGGTGGGCAACTGTGTTCGGCTCCTTCCATTATTTTCGCAGAGTATTGGATGATTTGAGGGCGATGTTTGGTGCGGGGTTGAAGAGTGCGGTTCGCGTGTGACGCGAATGCCCAGATCTCAAAATCGAGATATGGGGCACCCGTTTACGTGGCCACGCGGGCTCTTGCTTCGGTGAGGGCGGTGCGGACGCGGGGACGGGCTGTGCCACCGATAACGTCGTGGCAGTCCAGTGTGGCTTCGAGGGTGATTGCGGAGAAGAAGTCTTCGCCGAATTGGGGGCAGATGGTGCGCAGTTCGTCGAGGGTGAGTTGCTGGAGTTCGCGGTGGGATTCGAGGCCGAGGCGGACGGCGTTGCCGATGTGCTCGTGGGCTTTGCGGAAGGGGATGCCCTTGTCGGTGAGGTAGGTTGCGGCGGCCATGGCGTTGAGGTAGCCGGAGTGTGCGGCGGTCTTCATGGTGTCGAAGCGGAATTTCAGGGATGCGGTGAAGGCGGGGAGGACGCTAAGGACTCCGGCGATGGTGTCGGCTGCGTCGAAGACTGGCTCTTGGCCTTCCTGAAGATCTTTGTTGTATGCGAGGGGTAGGCCTTTGATTAGGGTTGCTAGGGTTGTTGCTGCGCCTAGGAGGCGGCCGGATTTGCCTCGGATGAGTTCGGTTAGGTCGGGGTTTTTCTTCTGTGGCATTGCGGAGGAGCCAGTGGAGAAGCGCTCGGGTAGGTCTAGGAAGCCGAACTCGGCTGTCGAGTAGAGGGTGAGTTCTTCGGCGAAGCGGGAGATGTGGATGCCTAGGGTGGCGATGGCTTGCGTGAACTCTAGCGCGAAGTCGCGGTCGCTGGTTGCGTCCATGCTGTTTGGAGTGGGGGCGTCGAAGGCGAGGGCGCGGGCGGCGATGGTGCGGTCGAGGGCGAGGGTTGCGCCTGCTACTGCTCCGGAGCCGAGCGGGCAGAAGTTCATGCGCTTGCGGGCGTCGGTGAGGCGGCTGGCGTCGCGCTCGATCATCGTTACATAGGCTAAGAGCCAATGGGCTATTAAGACCGGCTCGGCGCGCTGGAGGTGGGTGTAGGAGGGCATGGTGGCTTCGCCTGCGGATTCGGCGAGGTCGATGAGGGATTTGCGCCATGCGGTGAGACCCGCGAGGGTGTTGTCGACGGCTTCGCGGACGAAGAGACGCATGTCGGTGGCGATCTGCTCGTTGCGGCTGCGGCCGGTGTGGAGCTTGAGGGCGAGGTCGCCGATTTGTTTGGTGAGTTCGAGTTCGACGTAGTGGTGGACGTCTTCGGCCTGGGGGTTGGCGGGGACGATGGCCTCGCCTTGTTCGGCTTGCTGCCTGGCTACGGCGCGGAGGCCTTCTTCCATTTGCAGGAGTTCTTCGCTGGTAAGGATGCCTGCGGCTTCGATGGCTCGGGCGTGGGCGATGCTGGCTTCTACTTCGAAGGGGACGAGGCGCCAGTCGAAGGGGAAGGAGCGTTGCCAGGATTCGAAGGCGGGGTCGAGTGGTTCGCGGAAGCGGCCGGACCACATTTTTGCGGATTGTTGGCTCATAATCTGACCCTCAGTTATTGGATTTTGTTGAAGTCAGTTCAATTTAGAAGCCGAAATAATTTCGCCATCATCCGTCATGACTAGCGTTTTGCCATCATCTTTCAGGTCCAGATGAAAATCCTTATAAGTTTTTCCATCTGGATATTTCAGGACTAGTTCGTTTTCATGGAGGATGAGATTGCCCTTGATTCGAGTTTTCTCGTGAGTCTTCGTAAGATTTGTCTCCATTTGCCAAGTACCGTCTTCAGCAAAAGTAAACGTAATATTGCCGGGGTTGAACTTTACAGTCCCCGATTGCTTTCCATTTTCAAGCGCGGTCAATGAAGCGCAAGCCCATGTGCCCGCGATCGTTTTCTCTGAGATCGGAGTCGATGCATGGAGTTCCGATACCAAGGAAAAGACAACAATCGCCAGTGCGACTATGACTGCGGATCGAAAGTAATTGAACATAAGCCCGAATCGTTGCCAGTTGCGCATCGTCATCCTAATCCTTCTTATTTACGCTGTTTAGTTGGGGCATTTCGGAGCCTTTGCTTAGGGTGATTAGGCCGGATTGGGCGTAGGTGATGAGTTTGGCGCGGGTGTCGGTGATGTCGAGGTTGCGCATGGTTAGTTGGCCGATGCGGTCGCGGGGGGAGAAGGTGGATTCGCCCTTTTCCATGGTGAGGCGCTCGGGGTGGAAGGTGAGGTTGGGCGAGGCGGTGTTGAGGATGGAGTAGTCGTTGCCGCGGCGGAGTTCGATTGTAACCTCGCCGGTTACAGGTTTGGCGACCCAGCGCTGGGCGGCTTCGCGGAGCATGATGGCCTGGGGGTCGAACCAGCGGCCCTGGTAGAGGAGGCGGCCGAGCTTGCGGCCGTTGTCGCGGTACTGCTCGATGGTGTCTTCGTTGTGGATGCCGGTGATGAGGCGCTCGTAGGCGATGAAGAGGAGAGCGAGGCCGGGTGACTCGTAGATGCCGCGGCTCTTGGCTTCGATGATGCGGTTTTCAATCTGGTCGCTCATGCCGAGGCCGTGGCGACCGCCGATTGCGTTGGCTTCGAGCATGAGGGCTACGGGGTCGGAGAGCTCCTTGCCGTTGAGGGCTACGGGGAAGCCTTCTTCGAAGCGGATGGTGATCTCTTCGGGTTTGATGGTGACGTTGTCACGCCAGAAGGCGGTGCCCATGATGGGTTCGACGATCTTCATGCTGGTGGTGAGGAGCTCGAGGTCCTTGGCTTCGTGGGTTGCGCCGAGGATGTTGGAGTCGGTGGAGTAGGCCTTCTCGGCGGACATCTTGTAGCCGAAGCCGGCCTTGGTCATGAAGGCGGACATCTCGGCACGGCCGCCTAGCTCGTCGATGAAGGTGGGGTCGAGCCAGGGCTTGTAGACCTTGAGGTCGGGGTTGACGAGGAGGCCGTAGCGGTAGAAGCGCTCGATGTCGTTGCCTTTGAAGGTGGAGCCGTCGCCCCAGATGTTGACGTCGTCTTCCTTCATGGCGGTGACGAGCATGGTGCCGGTGACGGCTCGGCCGATGGGGGTAGTGTTGAAGTAGGTGACGCCGGCGGTGGTGATGTGGAAGGCTCCGGACTGGAGGGCGGCGATGCCTTCGCGAACGAGGGGGGCGCGGCAGTCGATGAGGCGGGCCTTTTCGGCGCCGTACTCTAGGGCTTTGCGGGGGATCTCGTCGTAGTCGGCTTCGTCGGGCTGGCCGAGGTTGGCGGTGTAGGCGTAGGGGAGGGCGCCCTTTTGCTTCATCCAGTGGAGTGCGGCGCTGGTGTCGAGTCCGCCGGAGAAGGCTATACCGACTTTTTGGCCGAGGGGCAGGGTTTCTAGTATTACGGACATTTGATACAGACCTCAATGGTTGGGCGGAGATTCTGAAGATTAGTCATCAATCTATGGAGCGTTAGTTAAGAACAGTGTGCAAAACTTTGGATCATGGTTGCCACATCTTCCAAAGAGCAAAGCCAGCTATAAGCAAAAAGACCATGCTCATGATTGGGCGAGTCACTTTTGTAGCTTTGAGTCCGTGACTCTCTCTCGCTACACCGGAAGGAGCTGATTCACTTTCATCGATGAAGATGTCGACAAACCACGACCTAACGGCAAGGAACAGTGCGACAGCCAGAAACAGGAGGTAGTCCGAATGCGGACCATGGAACAGATGAAACGTGATGGATGAGAGTGTCATTCCTCATGTCTAGTTGCGCTTGCGGGGTTGGGTTCCGCGGTTGCGGCTGTTGGTGGTGCGCTTGGCTCCGCCTAGGAGCATGAGCAGGATGGCTTTTTGTGCGTGCATGCGATTTTCGGCTTGGTCGAAGACTAGCGACTGGGGGCCGTCTAGGACGGCGTCTGTGACCTCGGCGTTGCGATGCGCGGGGAGGCAGTGCATGAAGACTGCGTCGGCTTGTGCGTTGGCCATGAGGGCTTCGTTGACCTGATAGGCCTTGAAGATGGGAGCGCGCTTGGTGGCCTCGTGCTCGAAGCCCATGGAGGTACAGACGTCGGTATAGACGGCGTCGGCTCCGGTGACGGCTTTGATGGGATCTTGCGTGAGGGTAATGCTGCCGCCGGTGGTTTCGGCGATCTCGATGGCTTTGTGGATGATTTCGAGTTTGGGGGCGAAGCCTTTGGGCGTGGCTACGGTGCAGTGGGAGCCGAGTTGCGCGGCGGTGAGCATGAGGGAGTGGCAGACGTTGTTGCCGTCGCCGACGTAGGTGAAGTGCAGGCCCTCTGCGGAGCCGAAGCGCTCTTCGAGGGTGAAGAAGTCGGCGATGGCCTGGCAGGGGTGCTCGAGATCGGAGAGGGCGTTGATGACGGGGATCTTCGAGCAGGCGGCGATCTCGGTGATGGTGTCGTGGGCGTAGGTGCGGAGGACCATGATGGCCATCCAACGCTCGATGTTGTGCGCCATGTCGGAGAGGGATTCGCGCTCGCCGAGGGGGGATTGGGTCTGGTCGACGAAGATGGCGTTGCCGCCGAGTGTGTTGATGGCGGTCTCGAAGGTGAGGCGAGTGCGGAGGGAGGCCTTCTCGAAGAACATGACCATCTGGCGCGCGTCGAGGGCGTGACGGAAGTCTTCGGGGTTGGCCTTGACGGCGTGGGCGAGCTCCATGAGGGCGGCCATCTCTTCGACGGTGAGGTCGGCGATGGAGCAGAGGTCGCGGCCACTGAGGCGCCTGGAGGCTTCGCTGAAGGCGGTGTCGGACTGAATGCCAAGGGCGGCGCGGCGCGTGGGGGCGAAGTCTTCGGTGGTTTCAGACTTCGAGTTCATGATGACGGTTTTGCTACCCATGGGATTTTTCTCCTGCCGGCGCTGCTCCGGCCAGTGCTGCAGTGAAGATCTCGTCGAAGGCCTTGATGGCGGTGTCGATGTGTTGACGCTCGAGGATGAACGGCGGCAGGAGACGGAGGACCGTCTCGCTGGTGCGGTTGATGATGATGCGGTGGTCGAGCATCTGGGCGGCGACGCGCTGGGCGAGGTCGGCGGAGTTGATCTCCAGCCCAAGCATGAGGCCTTTGCCGCGGACTTCGGTGATGCAGTCGTGGCGTTTGGCTAGTTGGGTGAGCTGGTCGTGGAAGTACGCGCCTACCTCGTTGATGTGGGCAAGGAGGTTATCGCGCTTGATGGTGTCGATGACGGCAACAGCAACGGCGCAGGCGAGTGGATTGCCGCCGAAGGTGGTGCCGTGCATGCCGGGGGTGATGGATTCGGCGGCTGTGTTGTTGCAGAGCATAGCGCCCATGGGGATGCCATTGGCGATGGGCTTGGCGATAGTGATTGCGTCTGGCATCACGGTGTAGTGCTGGTAGGCAAACCATTTGCCGGTGCGGCCCATGCCTGACTGGATCTCGTCGGCGATGAGGAGGGCACCGGTGGAGTCGCAGAGCTCGCGGGCTGCGGCGAAGAACTCCTGCGAGACGGGGTGGATGCCGCCTTCGCCCTGGAGCGGCTCGATGCAGATGGCGCAGACTTCGCTTCC
This sequence comes from Granulicella sp. S190, assembly GCF_009766095.1. Classification (GTDB taxonomy): domain Bacteria; phylum Acidobacteriota; class Terriglobia; order Terriglobales; family Acidobacteriaceae; genus Edaphobacter. The sequence continues at coordinate 1,617 of NZ_LMUD01000041.1, read as the reverse complement.
ATTGCCAGAGGCGAACTTCGCACGGAGATCGGCTACGTCGTTGAAGCGAACGAAGTCGACTCCTGGCATGACTGGCATGAAGGGCTCGCGGTATTTTTCTTTCGCGGTGGTGGCGACCGAGCCCATGGAGCGGCCATGGAAGCTGTGTTCGAGGGCAAGGAAGCGAGTACCGATGGTGTTGCCTTTGGCGCGGAGGCGACCGGCGTTGGCTCGAGCGAGTTTGAGGGCGGCCTCCCAGGCTTCGGTGCCGCTGTTGGTGAAGAAGACACGGTCGAGGCCGGAGATCTCGGTAAGACGGAGCGCGAGTTCGGCGGTGTGCTCGTGGAAGAAGAGATTGGAGGTGTGGATGAGCCGCTTCGACTGGCTGACGATTGCGTCTTCGACGGCGGGGTGTGCGTAGCCGAGGCCGTTGACGCCGATTCCGCTGAGGAGATCGAGGTAGTCGATGCCGTTCTCGTCGCGCAGGTGAACGCCTTGTCCACTGACGAAGAGGATGGGGTTGCGCTCGTAGGTGTTGAGGAGCAGCTTCTTTTCTACTGCCTGGATGGACTGCAACTTCGATGCTTCATTCATGCGACCATGACCTCCGTTCCATCGTTGACTCTGGTGGTACAGAGGTCGGGCAGCAAGGATGCCGCCTCTGCGGGGAGAATGCGAACTCGTTTGACTCCGTGAATGAGGGCATCGCGGCAGGCGTTGAGCTTGGGCAACATGCCTCCGGAGACGACCTGATTTTTTTCCATCGCGGGGATCTGGGCGAGGGTGAGCCAACGCATGACGGTGCCGTCGGCGCCTTTGACGCCGGGGACGTCGGTGAGGAAGACGAGGGTGTCGGCTTTGGTGCCGATGGCGCAGGCAGCGGCCATCTCGTCGGCGTTGATATTGTAGTACTCGCCGTCGAAGCCGAGGGCGATGGAGGAGATGACGGGGACTGCGCCCATGGTCCAGATGGCTTCGAGCCACTTGGGATCCATGGCAGCGATCTCGCCTACGAAGCCGAGGTCCGGGTTGGTTTTCTTTTTGCGAGCGCGGAAGACGTGGCCGTCTCCACCGGAGAGGCCGACGGCGGACTGGCCGTGCGAGCCAATCGCGGCGACGAGCGATTTGTTGACTCTGCCTGCAAGAACCATAAGGGCAGCATCGCGTGTCTCGGCGTCGGTGATGCGTAGTCCGGAGATGAACTCGCTCTTTTTGCCCATGAGCGCCAGAGTCCGGGTGAGTTGGACGCCGCCACCGTGGACGACGGCGACCTGATTGCCATCTGTGACGAGGTCTGCGATGGCTTTGCCGCAGGCGTGGAGGATTGTTTTGTCCTCGAGCGCGGCACCGCCTAGTTTGACGACGAATCTCACAGCAAGCCCTCCTCTTCGTTCCATCCGCACATCAGGTTAAGATTTTGGACTGCTTGCCCGGAGGCTCCCTTGAGGAGATTGTCAAGGCAGGAGACCAGGATGAGGCGCTTTCCGTCGGAAGCTAGCGCAAAGCCGAGATCGCAGAAGTTAGTGCGGACGATGTGCTGGATCTCCGGCAGATGAGGCGGGTTGCGGAGCCGGACCAGCGGACTGTGTTGATAGAAGTCTTGAAGTACTTTTGTGATTGCGGCTGCTTCGGTTTTGG
>NZ_LMUD01000040.1:223323-224177 GCF_009766095.1 Granulicella sp. S190 | reverse complement strand
CCGGACTCACCCTCAGCTATCTGCGCGGCCTCATGCTGCAGCACAAACCCGCATCGCTCAAGATCGCGACCTGCCTCGATAAACCCGAGCGCCGCCTCGTCCCCATCGAAGCGGACTATGTCGCCTTCAAGATTCCCAACCAGTTCGTCATCGGCTACGGCATGGACTACGCCGAGCGCTACCGCGGCGTCGAGGACATCCGCATCTTCCCCGCCGAAGTCGCCGGCCACTAAAGCCCTAAGCCACTAAAAATCCTGACTAAATACGACCACAAAACCTCCTGCGTCCCTGACGTGCGAAGCTTTATGGTCGTTTATAACTGCCCTAAGTTTTTTCTGCTTCACGAACGCCCAGGCATTCTGGAATAAAACTCATCACAATTACATAGACAAACGCTTGCCTGCATGGATAGGATGCTCTCCGCTTGGAGATCAGACGGATTTTGGGTTTGTGTCTTCAGGATGATCGAACTTCGAACTAAATACCAAATTCGAATCAGGAGACCACATGCAGAGACGCAAATTCCTCCCCGCCCCTTCACCCCAATGCCGCTCCATCCTTCGCCAACTCGGCTTAACCCTCGCACTCGTCTCACCACTCGCGGCCCAGTCCAGTGCCTCCGTTAGCATCACCCTTGATTCCACTCAACTGCGCCGAACCATCCCGAACGACTTTCTCGGGCTCTCACTGGAAGCAAGCTCCATTCAGTCAGCCAACAACAACGGGGTCGCGTGGCTTAGCGGCACTCCCACCGCCTATAGCGCCATGGTGCAGAAGATCGGCGTCGGCAGCATACGCATCGGCGGCAACTCTTCAGAGCGTCTGCCTTACCCCACCACACAGGACGGCGCAAA
>NZ_LMUD01000040.1:203115-223218 GCF_009766095.1 Granulicella sp. S190 | reverse complement strand
GGACTCTATAACGACCAGCACGTAAACCACAGCTACAGCTTCCCAACCAACATCGAGATTGGCAACGAGCCCGACAACGACGACTCCGACGGCCCTACCTCAATCTCTTACACCCAGTGGCAGTCCGAGTACGACACCCTCAGCAACGACTTTCGCAGCCAGATCAACAGCTCCATCCTGTCTACCGGGCCCTCAAGCTCCGGTTGCTGCACGTTTCCAAACTCTTTCAGTACCGACCCCACCTACACCGGTTCTCTCAAACCCACCATCGGCTTTGTCACCGTGCATACCTATCCTCTCGGCGGCGCATCGGGCTACTCGTCCGTCGCGGCAGGCGTCTCCGCTCTGCTGTCTTCAGGCAACGACAGCGCCTACCAGACCTTCTACAACAAGTTCAACGACAACGCGAGTAACACTGGTTACAACATTCGCATCGAGGAGACCAACAGCGCTTACCAGGGCGGCAGTACCGTGGCCTTTCAGGAAACCTACGCCGCGGCTCTATGGGCCATGGACTACTTCTGTTACATGGCCTACTCCACCAACATGGAAGGCATGAATCTCCACAACGGACCCATCGGGAGCAACTCCTACAACGCCATCTCTCCCGTAGGTGCGGCCTCCAGCTATACCCTCCTCGGCCCCGGCTACGGACTGTGGGCCTTCCACTACGGCAGCCAGGGTCAGCCGCTGAAGACAACACTCAGCAACCCTGGCAACGCAAACGTCAGCGCCTACGGCCTCCTCGAAACAAACGGTGGCGAGACCCTGCATGTCATCAATAAAACCTACGGTAGCGGCGCAACCAACGTCACCGCGACCATCACTCCTGGCGGCGCATACACCCACGCTCAGGTCATCGTCCTCCAGCAGGCCAACAATGACGTCACCGCGACCACCGGCATTACGTTCGGGGGTGCTTCCATGGGCACTGACGGCACATGGACCGGCAGTTACGGACAACAGCAGAATCTCACCAACGGAACCTTCACCTTCACGCTGCCGGCTGCGCAGGCTGCAATCGTCCACTTCTTCTAGCAAACAATCGGCGGCTTGAACCAATCGTTCAAGCCGCCGCACTCTTCGCAAATTAACCCCAGTCAAAGATCCGTTACGGCTTCAGGTCAAACTCCTTCGCCAGCAACTCGTAACTTCGCAACCGTTTACTTTGATCCCACACGATAGTGTTCACAATCAGCTCCTCGATCTCCAACTCGCCAGCCATTGCCCGCAGATCGCTCCCCACCTTCTTCGGAGTTCCAACGAAATACCTTGGCCACTCCCCTTCTTCCATCGGCATATCGCCTAACAGCCGCAACTCGCGTACCGCATCGTCAGGCGATGAAATCGGTCTGCGATCGCCCTGACGAATCCTCCGCTGCAACAGCCGCACACTCGAAGACAGGAACTCCGCCTCCTCCTGGGTCTCAGCGCAGATCACTCCGACCGCCACCGTCGCCTCCGGCGTCTTGCGGTAGAGGCTCTCAGTAAAGCCTCTGCGATAGGTCTCAATCGCCGCCCGCGTATTCACCGGGCTGAAGAAATGCGCGAACGAATAAGGCAAACCAAACTCCACGGCTGCGGCCGAACTCCACATGCTCGATCCCAGCATCCACACATCGGGCGCGCCCGGCATCTCCGGCGAGACGCGAATCCCGGCAAATGGGTGGCCCTCGGGAAAACTGTGTCCCAGAAACGCCAGCAACTCGCCGACCTGCTCAGGAAAGTCATCCTGCATTCTCGTCTTACGCTCGCGTTTGAGCGCCAGCGCCTCGATCGGACCGCCCCCCGGCGCACGCCCGATCCCAAGATCTACCCTGCCCGGATACAGTGCATGCAACATGCGAAAGCACTCCGCCACCTTCAACGAGGTGTAGTGAGGCAACATGATCCCGCCCGACCCGATCCGTATTCTCTTTGTCTCCGCGCCGATCCGCGCCAGCATCACCTCTGGCGCAGTACACGCCAGCGTATCCATGGCATGGTGTTCAGACATCCAGAACCTGCGATACCCAAGCCTGTCCACTAGTTTCGCCAGCTCGATCGAGTTCGCCAGCGCCTGACCGGGAGTGCTACCCGCCGGCACCGGCGACTGGTCCAGCACCGAAAACCCCAACTCTTTAATTCCGCTATCTTTAATCACTTTCTTTTGATGTGGATGCGCTCAAATCGAACCATAGAGCTTCCAGCATATTTCGCCTTTTATTCGCTATAATCAAGCATCTCATCTCTGAGATTTATGCACCTCGAATGAACGTTCAGCAAAAACTCGAGATCCTCGCTGACGCCGCCAAGTACGACGCCTCTTGTGCCTCCTCGGGCGCAAAGCGCAGCGGTAACGGCAAAGGTGTTGGCCACTCCGATGGCATGGGCATCTGCCACAGCTACACGCCTGACGGACGCTGCGTCTCCCTACTCAAAATTCTCCTGACGAACTTCTGCACCTACGACTGTGTCTTCTGCGTCAACCGCATCTCCTCCGACATCCAGCGCGCCCGCTTCACTCCTGAAGAGGTCATCACCCTCACGCTCGACTTCTACAAGCGCAACTACATCGAAGGCCTCTTCCTCTCCTCCGGCATCATCCAGTCGCCCGACTACACCATGGAGCAGCTCATTCAGGTGGCGAAGACCCTGCGCGCGGTTCACCACTTTGGCGGCTACATTCACCTCAAGGCCATCCCCGGCGCCAGCGAGCTTCTCATCCAGCAGGCTGGCCTCTTCGCCGACCGCCTGAGCGCAAACATCGAGCTACCCACCCAGCAGGATCTCGTCCAACTGGCTCCCGAGAAGAAGTCCGCAATCATCGAGTCCACGATGAATCAGATCGCCGTTCGCAAGGACGAGGCGGATGAAGACCGTCGCAGGTCTTCGCGAGCTCCGGCGTTCGCAGCCGCAGGCCAGTCGACCCAGATGGTCGTCGGTGCCACAACCGCCAGCGACCGGGAGATTCTGACCACTGCGACCCACCTCTACGGCCAGTACAAGCTGCGCCGCATCTACTACACCGGCTTCAGCCCTTATCCAGCCGCTGACGCACGCCTCCCCCTGAAGCCATCTCCAAGGATGCGCGAGCATCGCCTCTACCAGTCCGATTGGCTGATGCGCTTCTACGGCTTCGAGGCCAGCGAACTCACCTCCTCCGACTCGCCCGACCTCTCACTGACGGAGGATCCCAAGACGACCTGGGCCAGGAGCCATCCGGAATTCTTCCCTGTCGATGTGAACGCTGCCCCGCGCGAGGCGCTTCTGCGCGTCCCCGGCATCGGCTACCGCAACGTGGAGCGCATTCTGAGCATTCGCAAATACCACCAACTTCTCCTCAATGACCTGAAGAAGCTGCACGTCCGCATCAAAAACGCGATGCCATATCTGATCACGGTGGATCATCTTCCCCATCAGCAACCCACGGACAGCAAACCGCAACTCACCACACAGCTCGATCTCTTCGCACCGCGTAGTGCGCTTACCGGGTCTGTATAGATGAAGCGAATCCCTCTCGAACCCGACTTCAACGCTTGGCGCGAGGCCGCACGAGAGGCGCTTCATCTCGGCTACCGTCCCGACGAGCTGGACCTCCAGGATTCCACCGCGCCCGTCACGCTCGATCTGGCTCTCGAATCAGCGGGAGATCCTACAGGAGTGCCGGTCACCGCACCGCATACGTCCAAGGCGTTCCTCGAATCCGCAAGCGTAGCGGCTGCCCATCGCGATCCCCAACGCTGGAACCTCCTCTACCGCATCCTCTATCGCTTGCAGAGCAACCGCAACCTGCTCAAGATCTCAGTCGATCCCGACATCGGCGAACTCGAGCGCCTGGAGTCGCAGGTCCGCCGCGACCTGCACAAGATGCACGCATTCCTTCGCTTCCGCCTGGTCCTCGAACCAGGCGATCCCAATGCCCGCCCTATCGTCGTGGACGAGTCGCTGCCCAGCGAACCTGAGCCGCATCACCTGGTCCTCGCTACGCCCACGCCCTTCGGCATCAACCGCACCGAGCTCCCTCACTGCGATCCCGATCCTCTCGCGACACCGACACCTTCGCAGCCCGATACCTGTGAGCACTTCATCGCCTGGTATCAACCAGACCACCGCATCCTGCCGCTTGCAGCGCCGTTCTTTGCCGAGCGCTTCAGCATCATGCGCTGGACCATTCTTACTCCAGACGCCTCGGTCTCCTGGGACCCTGCCATCAAACAACTAACCTTCGCGCCCGGCCTGCCTCGCGAGTCCGCACCCGCCGAAGACGAGCTCGAAGATCTCTGGCGCTCCTACTACGCCAGCATCTATAACCCCGCACGCATGAACCCCGGAATGATGCGCAGCGAGATGCCAGTCCGCTACTGGAAGAATCTGCCGGAGGTCTCGCTGCTGCCTCAACTCATCACCCAATCTCAAAACCGAGTCTCCGCCATGGTCACACGTCAGCAGCAACAGCCCTCCGCACAGCCCTTCGTCCCGGAAGATCACAGCTTGCCAGAGCTCCGCGCCGCTCTGCCGGGATGCAAAGGATGCGACCTCTACAAAGAGTCCACCCAGGTGGTTCCGGGTAGTGGCGGTGCCCACGCGAGGCTTCTCGTCGTCGGCGAACAGCCCGGCGACCAGGAGGATCTACAAGGAGAGCCTTTCGTCGGCCCCGCTGGCAGAATCCTTGATCGCGCGATGGCCGAGCTCAACATCGACCGCTCGAAGATCTACCTCACTAACGCAGTAAAGCACTTCAAGTTTGTGCAACGCGGCAAGTTCCGCCTCCATCAGAATCCGCGGATGTCGGAGATCACCGCGTGCCGTCCGTGGCTACTCGCCGAGATCGACACGGTCAAGCCTCAGGTGATCCTATGTCTCGGCGCCTCGGCCTCCAAGTCGTTACTGGGAGGCACCTTCGCCCTCATGCGTGATCACGGCAAAATCCTCGAAACACCCTATGCAAGCCAGGTCATCGCCACGATTCACCCCAGCGCCGTGCTGCGGGCGCGGGATAAAGAGTCGGGCGAGCAGCTCTACAACTTTCTCCGCGACGACATGGCTCTGGCCTGGCAGACCGCCGCCGCAAAGCCAGCCCTCTCCCCGGTATGATAGAAGTAACCCGGCGCGGTCACCTCCCCTCGTCGAAGGAGCACTTCCTTGAACACGTTGTCGATCACCGATCCGCTTCCTCACGGCCCAGAGCACTTCGACGCCGCAGCCTTCGCCACCTACACGCTGTCCTCCCCGCAGAACCTAGCCGCCGTCCTCGATCACACGCTCCTGAAGCCTGACGCGACCCGCACCCAGGTTCTCCAGCTCTGCCACGAAGCCGCCGAACACCGCTTCGCCTGCGCCATGATCAACCCCACCTGGGTCTCGCTCGCCGCAGCCGCGCTTCAGGGCACCGGTATCCCAGTCGGCGTGGTCATCGGCTTCCCTCTCGGCGCGACGCTGTCCGTCTCCAAGCGCGAAGAGACCGCCCATATGCTCAAACACGGCGCTCATGACATCGACATGGTCCTCAATGTGGGCCTGCTCAAGTCCGGCCAGTCCGCCGACTACGAGGCTATCCGACAGGATATTCACGGCGTGGTGGAGATCGCTCACGCAGAAGGAGCGATCGTGAAGGTGATCCTTGAGACCTGCCTCCTCACGTTTGAGGAGAAGCTGCGTGCCTCGGAGCTTGCCCTATCGGCCGGCGCAGACTTCCTCAAGACCAGCACTGGCTTCTCCACCGGCGGAGCCACCGCCGATGACATCGGCCTGCTGCGTGGGGTAGCCGGCGCGCGCGCAGGCGTCAAAGCCTCTGGAGGCATCCGTTCTCTTGCCGACGCAACCACGATGCTACGTGCCGGAGCCTCCCGCATTGGAGCCAGCGCCAGCGTCAAGATCGTCAACGAGCTGGCCGGCAATGCCGTCGAAGGCACCCCTTCGGCGAATCCAGGCTACTAGGTCTTCTCTGGTCAGATTTTATTCTGATGCCTAAAGGCAATCGGCAGAGATGATTTCTCTCCGTGGTGTTCCGGCAACGTCAGGGATTCGCTAGTCATTCCAATCCAGCCACTCCCCAAACCCGACCTCACCCGGTAATATCAACGCAAAGCAGAATGCCCTCATCCGCCAAATCGAGCAGCTCCCCACCCACCGGCCCCGAAGCGCCTGCGCCCGAGCAGCATTACGAAGGCGACTACCGTCCTCCTGCCCCGCAGCTCTTCCACCCTCATGCTGCAGACCCGAAGATCCGTGTTGAGCCCCTCCAGGTTGATTTTCTCCACAGCCTCGCCGACGCTCTCAATAGCACTCTCGACCTGAACACGCTGATGCACCGGGTGGCCGACCTTGTCCGCGCCGTCATCGACTACAAGATCTTCGCCATCCTTTTGATCAACGAACGCGCCGGAGACCTCCGCATGCGCTTCCAGATCGGCCACACCACCGAGATCGAGCGTATGCGCATCAAGCTGGGACGCGGAGTCTCGGGGCAGGCCGCGTTGCATCGCAAGTCCCTGCTCGTCGAAGACGTAAGGACCCAGGAAAACTACATCGACGCCAATCCGATGGTGCGATCCGAGCTCGCCGTGCCGCTTGTCGTCAAGAATAAGGTCATCGGGGTGCTCGACCTGCAATCGGAGTCTGTCGGCTACTTCACCATGGAGCACCAGCGCATCCTTGAGCTGGTGGCCTCGCGTATGGCAGTCGCCATCGAAAACGCGCGGCTCTACACCCGTGTCTCGCGGCAGGCACAGACCCTTGGCGTCCTCAACGAGATCTCCCGCGAGATCACCAGCATCCTCGACCCCGACGATCTGCTGGAGCGTATCGGCCATCTCCTCAAGCGTGTCATCGACTTCCACATGTTCACCATCCTTCTGTGGAACGACCGCACCCAGCTCTTCGAGCACCGCTTCTCGTCTCGCTTCGGCGAGCGCGTCACGCGGGAGCGTACCATCGCCCTCGGCGAAGGCCTCATCGGCACCTCTGCCCAACTGCGCGAGCCTATCCTCGCCCCCGATGTACGCAAAGATCCGCGCTACGTCGAAGCCAACCCCGAGGTCCGCTCCGAGCTTGCTATCCCACTCGTCTACAAGAGTGAAGTCATCGGAGTGCTGGATCTCGAACACACCCGCGTCAACTACTACAACGAGGACCACCAGCGAACGCTCTCCACCCTCGCCTCGCAGGTCGCCATCAGCATCGCCAATGCGAAGCTCTACCAACGCATCCATGAAGAAGAGCAGCGCATGGAACGCGACCTCGATATGGCACGCAAGGTTCAGCTCCGCCTGATGCCCTCGCATCCCCCAAAACTGGAGCGCGCCGAGATCGCAGCCCAGTTTGTCGCCGCGCGATCCATCGGAGGCGATGTCTACGACTACCTCGACTATGGTCCCGGACGCATCGCGCTCGCCGTGGGAGACGTCAGCGGCAAAGCCGCTCCGGCTGCCCTCTACGCCGCCCTGGTCAGCGGCATTCTGCGCTCTCTCGCGCCACAGCATCTCTCCCCCGCCGCGATGCTGGTCGCGCTCAACGATCAGCTTCAAGAGCGCAAGCTCGACTCCCAGTACGTCACCATGCTCATGGCCGTCTGGGACGACAGCAATCAGACCCTCCAGATCGCGAACGCAGGCTCCGTTCAGCCTCTCTTCGTCGCCGCGAACTCAGACGTCACCAAGCCGCCGAGCGTCCGCACCATACAGGCAGAGGGCTTCCCGCTAGGCCTCTTTCCCAACGCTGAGTACGAGGAGTTCACCCTCTCCACCCAGCCGGGCGACCTCATCGTCTTCTTCTCCGACGGCATCGTCGACGCCATCAACGCCACCGGGGAGATGTTCGGCGACGAGCGCCTGATTCACCTCCTCGAGTCCCAACACCATGCCACCGCGCAGTCAACTGTGGATGCCATCCTGCAGGCTGTCACCGACTTCCAGGCCGGAACAGATCACTTCGACGACGAGACCATCGTCATCCTGCGCGCCCGAGAGCCGAACCCAGACTAGCGACGTGGACTAGCTCTGAAGACCACCCGTCAGCGGTCTTCAGAACCCACGAAGTCTACCAACCAATAGCTGCTGCGCTGTTTAGGCAAAGTTGCTATCGTCTCCGCCTGATCCCGATCCATCATCCCCGAAGTCACCTCCGCCGTCGTCGAGCGATGCATCGTCCGAGCTGTCGTCGAAGTTTGACGAGCTGTCATCACTCGAACTGTCGTCACTCGCGTCGTAGAGCGAGTTGCTGCCGCTGGAGTCATCCTTCCCATTAAAGTCGCGGTCCTCGCGATCGCCTTCTGTCCGCTCTGCGCTCGAAGCATCGTGGCTGCCGCTATCGCCACGGCCGCCGTGGTCGTCGCCATAGTAGTTGTTGACGATCTCCTCGGTTGGCCGTTGGCCGCCGTCGAAACCCCCAAGGCCCGAGCCGCCGCCGTATCCCGCCGCGTGGCCGAACCCATGCATGAGCGACTCGACGCCCTCGAACGCAAGCGCGCCTGCGGCCACTCCAGCCGCTGTCTGCAGAGCGCCCTGGAAAAACCCGCCGCCTCCTATACCCTGCGGTGCGCCATACTGCGGAGGAGGTGCGCCATACCCGCCGCCCACCGGGGCATACTGCGGATACGATGGGACCTGCTGATAGCCCTGAGGCGGAGGCGGGGGTGGCGGCGCAGGAGCGTCATTCCGCCCCAGCAGACTCCCCAGAAAGCTCGTTGCATGCTTAGGCTCAGGATGCTGCTGTATCTGCGCCATCTGCGCCTTGGCATCTGCCAACTGCGACTGCGCCTGATCCAACGCATACTTCTGCACTAGAACCGTCTGCGCCAGAATGTACAACGCATCCGGATTGCGTCCCAAACCCTGCTGCAGCATCTGCTCCGCGTCCGTATCCTTCTCTGCAAGCTGCGTCTTTTGAATGCGGTCGATCAGACCGCCAATCATGTCCTGTTCCTGAGGAGTCATCTGTCATCCTTTTCCGTTGTCCTGCACCAACTACTCACCGCCTCATAAATCTGGCGCTTCCAATGGACGTACAGCACGCCATAACGTCGACATCAACAACAAGTGGCGGTAGAAATAACATCCGTCTCAACGCTGATAGGATGCTTCGCGCCACTCTCAAGACAACCTACGCAACCCGGCTTACTTTCGTTCACTCTTCAAAAAAACCGCAGGCGTAGTCATCCATCCTAACCGTCGCAGCCCCCTTTCAGGGTTCCTTGAGATTCACCAGCTTCTAACACAATCGGCATAAAGTCCTCTCTGTAACTCAGCACAAAAATTAACACTTGGAGACACCATGCAGCCCATTTTTCCAAAGTCAAAAAGTTCCTGGCAGCCGCTCCTAACGGGAGTCGTCGCTCTTTCCTTAGGAGCCCTTGCCGTCAGTCTTCCAGCAGTTGCGCAGGAGCCCGAACTTGAAGCCGGTATCCACTTTTATCCCGATAATCTCGTAGTCAGCCGTAGCCTCTACAACAACAACGTCAACAACGTAAAGATTGGAGCCTTGCTCCCCCCGAACTGCGCCAACACCGTCGGACCCTGCGTCGCTGCCATCGACAACGGCAGTTATCCCTTTGTCTTCAATAACGTCACCGTCGACGCCAGCTTCGGCATCACCTCCAAGATCTATCTCGACCAGGTCACGCCCTCGGGCTTCCTCCTTGACAGTCTAGAAGTACCCAACAGCTCCCTGAGAAACATCCGGAGCGAGAGCAATCAGCTCGTGACCAGCTTCAGCTCAAAATCGGAGATCGCACTCAATCTCTCCACGGATGGCAAACTCCTCACCTTTATGGGCTACGTCGCACCCATCGATGCTATCGACGTCTCCAACTCCAACACCCCCGGCGCCGTCGATCCCTCCAACCCTGTGGGCATCAACTACTATCGTGCCGTCGCCACGGTCAACCGTTCCGGCAAGTTCACCTTTACCGAAACCAACGCCTACAGCGGCAACAACGGACGTGCCGCCATCCTCAACAACACCCGCGGAGCAGACTTCTTCTACACCACCGGCAACGCAGGCAACGGCGCCAACCCGCAACCCAACGGCATCATCCTCGGCGCTGGTGCGCAGATCATCGATCCCTCGAAGGCGCCGGAGAGCTTTCAGACCCCCACCGCTCCCACCCCGGTCGCCAGCTTCTCCGTCACCGAACTCGGCGACAAGGCCGACAAGATCGGTAAGGATGATAACTTCCGCGGTCTGACCATCTTTAACAACGTCGTCTACTTCACCAAGGGTAGCGGAAGTAACGGCGTCAACACCGTGTACTTCATCGACACCACTGGCACGGCATGCCCCAAAGGTGTAGGAGTTCCGGCCGTCGGAGCAACCCTGCCCATCTCTCCTCTCGCCTATGACGCAGCAACCCTCCAAACCGCAGGCTTGCCGAGCAACATGTGCATCCTCGCCGGCTTCCCGACAGCGCTGGCAAAGACTGCCAACCCGGTCGCCGCTCCCTTCGGACTCTGGTTCGCTAATGCAGACACCCTTTACGTCACCGACGAAGGTGACGGCTTCACAGGCGACACCACTCTCTACACCCATGCTGCCGCACAGACAGCCGCTGGCATTCAGAAGTGGATCTTCAACTCCTCGACCCAAACCTGGAACCTCGCCTACACGTTGCAGAACGGCCTTGAGCTTGGCGTTCCTTACACCATCAACAAGTACCCAACAGGCAACAACCCTGTAACCAATCTTCCCTGGGCTCCAGCTACCGACGGCGTCCGCAACATTACCGGCCAGGTAGACCGCAGCGGCACCGTTACGATCTACGGCATTACCTCCACCATCAGCGGCAATGGAGACACCGGTGCCGATCCCAACCGCTTGATCGCCATCACCGACGACCTCTCCAATACCGAAGTCGCCAAGGCCGCCAAAGAGAAGTTCCACGTCATCCGCAAAGCTGACTTCGCAGAGGTTTTCCGCGGCGTCTCCTTTACTCCGGGAACAAAATAAAAACGTATAAAGTAAAGTTCTTTATCACCGATCGCGGTGGAGATTCTTTTCTCCGCCGCGATCTTTTTTACTTGCTGCTCTTCCATCCTGCCTGATCAATCGGGAGTTGAGACACAGAACAAAACGCCCCCGGCATCCCCTAGAATGGAATCAATGTCGACGCAAACGATCCGCCCAGCCCGCACCCTGCAAGGCTCCCTCACTCTCCCCGGTGACAAATCCATCTCACACCGCTACGCCATGCTGGCCGGCATTGCCGAGGGCACCACCCGCCTCTCCAACTTCTCCACCGGCGCCGATCCCCACTCCTCGCTTGCCTGCATGCAAGCCCTCGGAGCCACCGTCGTCCACAAGGAAGACAGGACCATCGAGATCACCGGCACCGCAGGCAGCTTCCGCCAGCCGGCCGCGCCACTCGACTGCGGTAACTCCGGCTCCACCATGCGCATGCTCGCCGGACTCATCGCTCCACACCCTCATACCTTCACGCTTATCGGCGACCACTCGCTCACCAATCGTCCGATGGAGCGCATTCGCAAACCGCTCAGCCAGATGGGCGCAAAGATCGACCTGATCGACGGCCACGCACCCGTCACCATCCATGGCGGCACCCTTCACGCCATCGACTTCGACACTCCGATCCCCAGCGCTCAGGTCAAGACCGCGGTGCTCTTCGCCGGACTACAAGCCGACGGCACCACCAGCCTCACCGAGTCCATTCGAACGCGCGATCACTCCGAGCATGCCCTGCGCGCCTTTGGAGCCACACTCACACGCGATGGCGAAAAACTGAGCATCCCCGGACATCAGACCCTCAAGGCAATCGATGCCACCGTTCCCGGCGACATCTCCTCCGCTGCCTTCTTCCTCTGCGCGGCGCTTCTCTTCCCCGACTCCAATCTCGTGCTCGACGGCATCGGCATGAACCCAACACGCGCCTCCCTCTTCGATGTCATCACCGCACTCGGCGGAAAGATCAAAGTTCTCAACGTCGAAGAGCAGTACGGCGAACTCATCGGCACCATCCAGGTCAACGCCTCTCCGAACGGACTCCGCGGCATGCACATCGAGGGAGCGCTCGCTGCGCAGCTCATCGACGAGCTCCCCGTCCTCGCCGCCATCGCCCCTTACACCAGCGACGGCATCACCATCCGTGACGCCAAAGAACTTCGCGTCAAGGAGTCAGACCGCATCGCCCTCGTCGCTAAAAACCTCCGCGCCATGGGAGCCACCTTCACCGAACACGAGGATGGCCTGGTCATTCCCGGCAAGCAGCAGCTTCACGGCGCACAGATCGACTCCGGCAGCGATCATCGCATCGCCATGGCCTTCTCCATCGCAGCGCTACGCGCCACCGGCGACACAGAGATCCACGGCGCAGAGTCTGCCGCCATCAGCTTCCCCGAGTTCTTCAAGCACCTTGAGGATCTCTGTCAACGCTGATCACCCTCTAACCGCGCGAAGGCAGATGATCCACAGAGGACAAGCTTGACTCAGTACGACTCTCACGATCTGCCTCGCTCGGCCGATACGTCGCGAAGAGATCATCCAATGCGGCAATCACTACCTCAGGTGAGATCTCGTCGAGCCTGTAATCTTCCGGCACCGTCTCCCGGTCAGCCCCACGCAATACCCTTGCGTTGGCAGAAGCAAGCGGCAGCCACTCAATCGGCTTCTGCCACGAAGGCCCCAGCACCACCATCGGCGTCTTTACCGCCCGCCCAACATGCATCGTCCCCGTATCCAGAGAAACCATCGCATCGCAACGTGAGAGCACCGCCGCCAGCACCGCGACACTCGTCTTCCCCGCAAGCGAAACCCCGACCCCACCCGCACTCGCCCGTATCTCTTCGATCGCCTCACCATCGACAGCAGTGCCGACATAAATCACCGCGCTGCCAAGCCTTTCGGAGGTATGCCGGATCACTTGGGCAAAGTGTTCCTTGCGCCACCCCGTTCTCTGCCCGCCGCTGTTTTGTGTAACCATCGCCACCAACGGAAGTCGCGTCGGATTAGCACTCTCCAACAACACTTTCGCCGCATCTGCATCTCTGCGCGAGAAGAAGAGCCGTGGCTCGAACGCATCTGGTTCACACCCCAAAAGCCTCGCCAGCTTTAGGTTTCTATCGATCAAACTGATCGCTTTGTCGTACACCAGCGGATGATGGTAGAGCGCATCCTGCACCGTGTAGCCGCCGCGCCATCCGCTCGATCCCAACAAACCCATCAGGGCAATCTTCGTCCTCTGATCCGAGGCGCCGGTCAGGACGCACTCTGGCTTGAACTGCAGCCTGCGCAGCTCCGACCGTAGCCTTCCAACCGCACCGCGCAGATCGTCGTACGGATTCGAAGTTTCAATCAGATGATCGACAAACGGAGAGTAGCGCAGTACCTCGCACCCAAGCCCAAGCGTCGCAACCGCGATCTCTATCTCCGGCCTGCAGCGCTTCAGAGCCTCAAACACCGGCGTCATATGGACGCAGCACCCCAGCGGAAGCTGATACTCCAGGATCAGCACCCTCTTCGCCCTGGCAGGATCACTCTGCACGGATCCACCTCGCCATAGTCTTTCCAAAGCAAGCAGCGAGCGTACCATCATGCGGAGAGCTTCCCCTGGAAATAGACTCGTTAGTACCGTTCGCGCCGGCGCAAGCTACATCTTGTAGCGGCCCATATCGTCGTCGTTCAGATTCTCAAGCCAACGCCGCATCTCCTCGGCGTTTACATTGGGCGACCCGCTGGCGGCCTGCTTCGAGTTCTCCAGCACCTCGCGGTTGACATAGATCGGGCAATCCCAACGCAGCGCCAGCGCAATCGCATCGGAAGGCCGCGCATCCATCGTCACCGTCTCGCCCGCATGATCCATCCAGATCACCGCGTAGAACGTGTCATCCCGCAACTCCGAAACCACCACCTTGCGCACTTCTGCATTCAACCCGCGAGCCATATTCTGCAACAGGTCATGCGTCATCGGCCTTGGCGTCGCCGTCTTCTCTAGCTCCAGCGCAATCGCATTCGCCTCGAAGATTCCCACCCAGATCGGCAGCACTAGGTCGCTCCCCACATCCTTCAACACGATGATCGGCATATTCGTCACCGGGTCCATCATCAGCCCGCGAATCTGCATCTCCACCTCATCGGGAGTCTGAACGACGGATTGAGCCGAAGCAGGATTTATCAATTCAGCACCACAAAGTCCGAAACACGCTGCACCGCAATATAAGCCAGAGGGTCCGCATCCGCAATCGCCTCTCCCACTAAACAGTTCGGCAGCGTCTGCGTAATTCGCACCGGCAGATAGCTCCCAATCGGAGGCTGCGCCTGCACAATCTGCGCTGTCGAAAAGTTCACCGTCTTATTCTGCGAGCTCCGTCCGACCACCTGGTTGCGCGATGGGTTATAGCTCTCCACCATCACCTCCTGCACCTCACCCAGATGCCGTCCATAGTGCTCGCGCTGAATCTCCCGCTGGCGATCCATCAAAATCCGCAGCCGCTCCGACTTCACCTCATCGGGAATGCTGTCCGCCATCGTCACCGCCGGTGTATTCGGCCGAGGCGAAAACTTGAACGCAAACACCGCGTCGTACTTCACCTCGCCCACCAGCGTAATGGTCTGCTCGAAGTCCGCATCCGTCTCGCCGGGAAACCCCACAATCATGTCGCTGGTGATGCTGATATCCCGCTTCGCCGCTTTGATCCAGCTCATCCGTTCGAGATACCACTCCCGCGTATACTCCCGCGACATCGCCTTTAGCACCGCCGTCGAACCCGACTGCACCGGCAGATGAATATGGTCGCAGAGCGTCGGCGTATCGTCGATCGCCTGCACAATGTCCTTCGTAAAGTCGCGTGGATGCGACGTCGTAAACCGAACCCTGCAAATCCCCGGCAGCTCGCCCACCGCCACCAGCAGCTCCGCAAACGACATCCGCCCCGAAGGATCGCGGTACGAGTTCACATTCTGCCCCAGAAACTGAATCTCGGTGAACCCAAGATCCACCATCTTCCGCGCCTCCACCAGCACCGAAGCCGCAGTCCGGCTGCGCTCCTTGCCCCGCGTATAAGGCACCACGCAGTAGGCGCAAAACTTGTCACAGCCTTCAATAATCGTGATGTACCCGCGATGCGGATTCGACCGCGCCGTAAACTCCGTCTCAAACGTCAGGTCCGTCTGCCGGTCGTCGAGCCCGGTAATCCGCTCCTCCCCGGCCTCCAGCCGCCGCAGCATCTCCGGCAGGTTCCGGTACGACGCAGACCCGGCCACCATCGAAACATAAGGAGCCTTATCGAAGATCTTCTCGCCCTCCTGCTGCGCCACGCACCCCAGCACGGCGAACTTCTTCCCCTCGCCCTGCAGCTTCTTGTACTCGTTCAGACGATGAAACACCTTCTGTTCCGCCTTATCGCGAATCGAGCAGGTGTTGTACAGGATCAACCCTGCGGCATCCTCATCCTGCACACGGGCATAGCCCTGCTGCTCCAGCGTCCCAATGACCTTCTCCGAGTCATGGGCATTCATCTGGCAGCCAAACGTCTCAATATAAAAAGTCTTACTCACATCTATCAGTATATCCGGTCGCCAACCGATGACTGATGGCTGATGGCTGATGACCGGCAACTGCATGCGCAACGGCCTCTACTCTCAGACACAATCAGGCAGACACGTGAGAGCGAGCCCATAAGCAACTGGACGGTGACAATTCGCTTGGGCAGAGTGCCGACGACTCAACAAAGCTCATCTCGAGACACAATCGTCTTGCGACTCACAGAAACTTCGTTACATCTCCTGCACCAGTCAGCGTGCTGAACCATCGCCTTGTGAGCAAGAAGAAGTGTTGCTAGGTTCCCGGTGGTTCTGCCTATGCCCAAATTGTTCACACACTCGCTGGCAGCCTCTAAGAAAGTGTGTGCGAGTACCATCCCGTCGTCACAACCTGGGGGAATCGCAAAAGTCCGAAGAGACAGAGGCTGGCATTGATCCGTTGGCATTCCTATAGACCACCTTTTCATTATTTTCGTGTCTGCGGACATAAACGATCATGCCCATGCCTATAGTGACGCCAGACCTCCAAACGTTTCTAAACACAGCATTAACGAGTAATACGAAGCTTTCAGTTTCGATTGACGACAAAACAAATAGTCGGCGATTGCAGCTTGCACTTCCAGATGTGGAACATCTTGAAGTCCTCTTGATCGCTGCTGTCATAGTTTGTTTTGATCGTGTACCGGCTTGGGGCAATCGAAGTCAGCGCTCTTTTGAGAAAAAAAGCAGTAGAAGGCCAGATCGGCGGGGAAACTGAAAGTAACTTTCATCCGTCTGCCTCTTCTCCAGCCTTATAGACATCTGTTCAAATGAAGCTCCACATAAATGGCGTTTTCGGCAAACCCGATCCTGGCAAGTCAATGCAGACCGCACACAAGTTGCCAGCGCACCATACTATGGAATGGATCGCTGGCGAGAGGCTCGACGCCCCTGACGAACCTAACGGTTGTACCTATCTTTGAATTGTGAGGAAACTGCATGATTAACCGCCGACACGTATTGAAGGGGATGAGTACGCTTGCGCTGGGTCCCACGCTGCTGCCTCTTGCAACTTTTGCGCAGGCTGCACCGCCCCGGCTGACGCTGCCTCAGCCCGGTGCCGACGGATGGATCTCGTTAATCAATGATCGAGACCTGACTGGTTGGTATTCCATGCTTCAGAAGAGCGGCAAGGGCGTGGCGGAGAAGAAGCGCATCGTGACTGTGGAGAACGAGATGCTCCACATCATGGGCGCTGACGTGGACGACACCGAATACGAGGCAGGCTACCTGGCGACGCACCAGGAGTTTGAAAACGTGCGCATCCGCCTGGAGTACAAGTGGGGCGTCAAACAGTTTGCGCCGCGCACGATCAGCAAGCGCGACAACGGGCTGCTGTACGGGCTGGTGGGTGAAGACAAGGTATGGCCGCGCTGCGTGGAGTGCCAGATTGAAGAAGGCGATGTCGGCGACTTCTTTCTGGTGGACGGCATTCGTGGCGTGCAGTCTTCGCATGGCGCTGGCCTCTTCGGCCAGGGCTTAAGTCTGACCCATGGCTGGCCTGCGCCCGACAGCGAAGCCGCCAAAGCCGCCGGAAAGCCCAGCACGGAAGAGCCGAGCACGGGCCGCAAGATCAAGGACGGAAACTTCGAGATGCTGGACGGCTGGAATACAGTCGAGGTGCTCTGGCAGGGAGACCGCGCCGCGCATATCATCAACGGCCGCTGCGTCAACGTCATTACACAACTGCAGCAACCGGACCCAGCGAATCCCGGCAAGTTCATCCCGCTAACGCGTGGCAAGATCGCTCTAGAGATCGAGTACGCCGAGATCTGGTTCCGCAGACTCGAGGTCAAGGCTATCGGCTGAATCGCACCGTCCCCAAGACGCTGCCACCACAGGGCACATTGATTTGATTTAGAAGGGTTTGGTAGCGCCACCGGGGCTCGAACCCGGACTCTCAGCCTTGAAAGGGCCGCGTGTTAACCAGTTACACCATGGCGCCAAAACACGATTTGCAGATGGAAGGAATTGGTAGCGTCAACGGGGATCGAACCCGTACTCTCCGCCTTGAGAGGGCGGCGTGTTAACCAGTTACACCATGACGCCAGATACCAAACAGGAGAGGAACTGCATCCACTCGCGATAAACAAATTATACCAGCTAAAGACGCTGCCGAACCAGCGCGCCACCCTCAAAAAGAAGCTCTTACAACCCCAGCTTCTTCACCTCGTCGTTGTAGTACTTGCGGTACAGGATGTCCCACTCCTGCGACCCTTCCACGATGATCTTCCGCTGCGAAGCGATCTTCAACCGTGCCGCCGCATCGATCTTCGTCTCTTCCATCAATAGCTTTTCGAGCGCCTTCCGCGCCTCCTGCCGAATCGTATTCCGATCCTCCAGAAAGTCCACCTCGGTGATCTCCGCCAGCGCGTCGGCAACCGTGTGTGCCAGTTTGTTCAGCTTGTCGCGAGAGATTCTCACAGCACCGCCTTATACTTGCGGGCCAGTTCGTTCTTCACCTTTTTGAACATCTCCGGGTAGCTCGCGCCGGTCTTCCGCATATCGTCCTGAAAGGCCTCGAGGATCACGCGAACTTCGTCGTTGATCCGGTCCTCCAGCGACAGCTCGTCTACCATCGCGGCAGTAACGCGCTCATTGACCAAAGCCGGTTTGTCGGTGTGGATCATCTTCTCGGCGACTAAATGCTTCACGGTCTGGCGCGCCAGGTATCCAACGTAATCTTTTGAAAAAATCATTTGACTTTCCTTCGAATATACCACGCAGCAGGTTGCATCCCGCCGCGAGTCATCCCTTGCGCTTTGGTGCCGGTTTATGTGGGCAACGCTCCGTATTCAGGCACGTATCCGCCAGCCGCAGACGCTCCACCGGCCGCCCATGCACCAGGTGTTCGTTCACAATCTCCTCCACATCCTTCACATGCACAAACCCGTACCAGACCGCATCCGGGTAGACCACCACCACCGGCCCGTGCTCGCACTGGTCCAGGCAGCCCAGCTCATTAGCGCGAACCTGGCCCTTCAGCCCGGCCTCCTTCACCGCATCCTTGAAGGCCGACTTCAGCTTCCCACTGCCCTCATTCGCGCAGCTTGGCCGCGAGGCGCTCTCGTCCCGCTCGTTAGTACAGATAAAAACGTGATGCTTGAACTTTGGCATTTTTTTAGTTTCCCTGCCCATGTCCTCGCCCGGAAAGCGGTTGAGCCTTTCCGTGCGATGCACCGGCGTTTCTGAGACAATATGGAACGAATGCAACCTGACAATCTTATCTCGCTTAAAGACGACATGGTGGCCTTCATCGCCGGCCACGGCATGCGTCGACTCAACGCTTACGTTACAGAAGACGTCCCGACCGTCATCTTCGAAGAAGAAAATCCCGATGGATGGAAGGATTTCGTCGAGCACGCCAAGGCAGCCGGCGCTCCCTTCGTCACCATGAGCGAGGTCATCCTCGAAAAGACCGACGTCGCCATCCTCCTCGACCAGCTCCGCGACCAGAGCTTCCCCGACGACAACGCCGAAGAGATCGACGACGCCGAATATCTGGTGAATCACGTCGGCAAGATCGGCTATCTTCAGCTCGGCTTCGCCCACCAGGGTGTCATGTTCATCTTCGAGGTCGCTACCGACTGGTACGACAGCTTCCAGAACCTGATGGAGACAGTCACCGACCTCGGCGGCATAGTAGTCGACGATAGCGACGAGTAAACGAGCCCCATGTCCACCGCCCAAATCGGGCCTCCGCAATGGATCACGCGCGCCGCAGACAGCGACGCCGTTCGGCTGCTTGCGGAAGAACTTGGCTGCCCAGAGACCATCGCCCAGCTCCTCGTCGCGCGCGGAGTCGCCGACCCCGCATCGGCCCGCATCTTCTTCGCACCATCGACCGACGACCTCCACGACCCCATGCTCATGCTGGGAATGCGCACCGCCGTGGCTCGCATCCAGCAGGCCATCCGCTCGAGTGAACCCATCCTCATCTACGGCGACTATGACGTGGACGGCACCACCGCCACTGTTCTCCTCAAAACAGCCATCGAGCGCATCGCCCCCAAAGACAACCCCGCCACCGTTACCTACCACGTCCCGCATCGCATCCGCGAAGGCTACGGCATGCAGACCGGCGTCCTTGGCGTAGCTGCCGCCTCAGGGGTTCGCCTCGTCATCAGCGTCGATACCGGCATCCGCGCCTTCGCCGCAGCAGAAGAGGCCAAAGCCCTCGGCATGGACCTCATCGTCACCGACCACCACCTTCCCGATGGGGTCATCGGCATTCCCGAGGCCGTTGCAGTCCTCAATCCGGCACAGACGGACTGCCCTTATCCCTTCAAATCTCTCTGTGGCGCAGCAGTCGCCTTCAAACTCGCCCACGCACTCTTGCTCGCCGCAGCCGAGACCGAAGACCAGCGCGACCGGCTCAAGCGCAGCCTCATTCCCTCGTTTCTCAAGCTGGTCGCCATCGCCACGATCGCCGACTCGGTCCCCCTCGAAGGCGAGAACCGCGTCATCGCATCCCTCGGCCTGCGCGAGCTGCGCAACCCTGTGCAGCCCGGCCTCCGCGCTCTTCTTCAGGTCGCGCAGATCCCCACCGACCGTCCTCCAACCGCCACCGAAGTCGGCTTCCGCCTCGCACCCCGC
>NZ_LMUD01000040.1:197791-203011 GCF_009766095.1 Granulicella sp. S190 | reverse complement strand
GCGACGTCGTCGAGCTCTTCCTCACCAGGGACGTTACCCGCGCCACAGACCTTGCGGAGAAGCTGAACCGCCTCAACGACGAGCGCCGCGCCACCGAAGCGACAGCCCTCGAAGCCATCGAAGCACAGCTCGCCGCCCTCCGCGAAGGCCTCGAAGACTTCCACGCCGAGTGCATCATCCTAGACGACCCCGAGTGGCATCGCGGCGTCCTCGGCATCCTCGCCTCCCGCGTCGTCGATCGCACCGGCAGGCCAGCCATCGTGATGACCCACGAAGACGGCCACGCCCACGGCTCCGGCCGCTCCATCAATGGATTCCATCTGCTAGACGCGCTGACAGCAGTCCACGAACCGGTCGAGCCGTCGGACTCCCCGCTCTTCACCCGATTCGGCGGCCATGCCCACGCCGTCGGCTTCTCCATGCCCTCCGCCCACGTCACTCTTCTCCGCGAGCGGATGCGTCTCTACAGCGCCCTCCGGCTCACACAAGAGATCACCTCCCCGCCGCTCGAGTGCGACGCAGAGCTACCCTTCGCCGAGCTCACCCAGAACTTCTATAGCTGGCTCACCCGCTGCGAGCCCTTCGGCATCGGCAACCGGGAGCCGGTATTTCTCACCAGAGGCCTCGTCCTCTCAGCTCCGGTCCGATTCATCAAGGAGAAACACATCTGCCTCCAGCTCCAGAGACCCGGCGAAACCCAGCGCATCAGCGCACTCGGCTGGAGCCGCGGCATCGACTGGTCTCTCCGTTGTGCTGAAATGTCCCTGAATACGGGTTCCATGATCGATGTCGTCTACAAGCTGAAAGACAAAGCCAACCCGCAATTCCCTGGACTGGAGCTGGAACTAGTCGATCTCCGACTGGCCGAAGTGAGCGCATCGCGAGCGTTAACTACCTTACCCTCAAAACTTTCTGGTCCATTCGAGCAGTGAAGAGCGTCTTATATACTGAACCTCGACTGATGCCTACTACTGAAACAAGACGCTTGAATCCTGCCATGCTGTGGGGCATCTTCCTCGCCGTTATCGCTGTCATCTTCGTGATCGTGCGCTCCTCCACCCGCGACCTCATCGACATTCGCGTCGCGGTAGTCGACCACCAGAACATCGTCAGCTCCGTATCGACTAACGGGAAAGTCGAACCTATCGAAGAGTTCCCTGCCTACGCTCCCGCTCCTGGTGTGGTCGCGAAGGTTTATGTTGACGTAGGCCAGAAGGTCAAAGAGGGCCAGCTTCTGCTAAAGATGGATGACGCCGACGCCGTCGCCAAGATTGCAGCAGCCAACGCGGCGGTGCATAACGCTCAGGCAACCCTCCACGACGTCGGCCAGGGCGGCTCTCAGGATGAGCGCATCGGCTTCACCGGCGATCTCAGCCGCGCCCAGCAGCAGCAGGAGCAGGCTGCGAAGGATCTCGCCGCGCTGCAAGCTCTTCAACAAAAAGGAGCAGCCTCGGCCAGCGAAGTCGCCTCCGCCCAGCAGCGCCTGCAGACCGCAGACAACGCCCTCAAGGGGTTTCAGTCGCGTAGCACTCAGCGCTTTGGCGCCACTGATCGCGCTCGTGCTGAAGCCCAGCTTGGCGATGCCCGCGCTTCACTCGCCGCAGCACAAGCCAACTACGCCAACGACAACATCCGTGCTCCCTTCGCCGGAACGGTCTACTCTATTCCAGTCTCTAACTACGACTTCGTTCCCGCGGGCGAAAACCTCCTCGACCTGGCCGACCTTAACAAAATTCAGGTTCGCGCTTACTTCGACGAGCCGGAGATCGGCAAGCTCGCAGCTGGCCAGGCGGTTAAGATCGTCTGGGATGCCAAACCCACCCAGACCTGGCATGGACACATCAACCGCGCCCCGACAACGGTCATCACCTACGGCACCCGCAACGTAGGCGAATGCATCATTACCGTCGATGATGCCCGAGGCGATCTGCTGCCCAATACCAACGTTGTGGTCACCGTCACCACCTCGCAGCGCTTCAATGTTCTTAGCGTCCCTCGCGAAGCTCTTCACACTGAAGGAGGAGACTTTGTCTTCCGCGTGTTAAACAACAAACTCGTCCGCACCCCCGTTCAGGTTGGCGTTGGCGTCAATCTCACTCGCGTCGAGATCATCAGCGGCCTCTCCGAAAAAGATACGGTCGCCCTCAGCGCCGTCAACAACCGCGAACTCACCAATGGGCTCCCCGTTAAAATAGTCGAGTAGCCATGTCCTCGTCTTCTCCGTGTTCCCCTTGTTCGTGTTACTCGACACGCCCACCTCGTCTCCTCCACGCGCTGCTCTTTTTCCTCCTCCTCACCACACGCTTCTCCGTCGCGGATGAGACTCAGGCAGACACGCTTCTCCAACAGGGCCGCGTCGATGAAGCAGCAGCCATGCTTAGTACTCTTCTCCTCGCAGACCCCACCAACGCCCAGGCGCACCAGCTCTTCTGCCGCGTCTTCTACTCGCAGGACAAAGCCGATGCCGCCATCCACGAGTGCGAGCTCGCCGTAGCCCACGCTCCCGGCAACAGCGAAAACCACATGTGGCTGGGTCGCGCCTACGGGTTCAAGGCTGCCCACGCCAGCCCCTTCTCTGCACTCAGCCTCGCGGTCAAGGTTCGCACCGAGTTTGAGCACGCAGTCCAGCTCGATCCTGAAAACTTTCACGCCATGAGCGATCTCGGCGAGTACTACGTCGCTGCACCCTCGTTGATAGGCGGTGGACTCGACAAAGCGCAGACGTTAGCCGCCAGGATGCAGCCAGACTTCCCCGCGCAGGCGCACCGCCTCTCAGCCCTGATCGCCGAAAAGAAGAAAGATCTCCCGGCCGCCGAGGCCGAATACCAGGCCGCTGTCGCCGCCGGCAAGGCACCCGAGGCCTACATCAACCTCGGCGACTTCTACAAGCGCCACAACCAGCCGGACAAGATGCTTGTGGCTCTCCAATCGGCCGTCGCAGGGGACCGCCGAAAGGGCCCTCCCCTGGTCGACGCCGCCAGCACCCTCTCTGCAGCCCACAGCTCCCCCCAGCTTGCGATCACCCTCTTGCGCACCTATCTCGCCTCATCGGGCAAAACCGATGGTGCTCCCGCATTCAAGGTGCATCTCCAGTTAGGCGGCCTTCTCGCACTCGAGGGTGACACCGCCGGAGCACATCACGAGTACCTCGCCGCACTCGCCCTCGCATCGAACTATGCACCTGCCCGCAAAGCATTACAGGGATCCTAAAGAAAGATCGTAGACAAAAGGCGGTACCATGATCTCTAGCCCGTCTCAAGGAATCTCTCACTCAGTATGATCTGCACTCTTCGTCGATTGATCGTCAGTTCTGCTCTTGCCTGTGCGGTAACGCCTGCCGTGGCGCAGATCTCCTTCACCAGCGCGGTAGGTCTCGCTCTCAAGGGCAGCCCAAAGGTTCTAACCGCTCAGGCCGACGTCGATAAGGCGAGAGCAGCTCTCGACCAGCTCCGCGATGCCTACATCCCAAATGTCGTCGGAGCCTCCTCCATCGGGCCGCCCTCGTATGGATTCCCTCTCGGGCAGCCTTCCATCTACAACCTCAACTCCCAGTCTCTTGTCTTCAGCTACTCGCAGCGCGACTACATCCGCGGCGCAAGGGCCTCGCTCGACGCTGCCGCTCTCTCGTTGAAAGATGTTCGCGAAGCTGTCGCAGAAGACACTGCCATCACCTACCTCGCGCTCAGCCGCGACCTCCAGCGGCAGGCCGTCCTGCAGGAGCAGCAGGGCTTCGCCGACCGACTCGTCTCCATCGTGCAGGATCGCCTCACCGCCGGACAGGACACGGGCATCGATCTCACCACCGTCCGCCTCACCGCCGCGCAGATCCGCCTTGCCCGTCTGCGCATGGACGATGAGACCGTGGCAGATCAGGCTCACCTGGCACGCCTGATCGGTCTGCCTCCGCGCGGTCTTGCCACCTCTGCCGACAGCGTTCCGCCCTTCCTTCCCAGCCAATCCGCAGACCCCTCCGCCATCATGGTCACCACCAGCCCTGCCGTCGAATCCGCCTACGCTCTCGCTCGTTCCAAGCGGGAGATTGCCTTCGGTGACAGCCGCTACATCCTCCGCCCGCAGGTAATCCTCGACGCACAGTACAGCCGCTTCGCAAAGTTCAACAACCTCCAGGACTACTACTTCCGCTTCCAGCAGAACAACGCCGCCATCGGCGTGCAGATCACCCTGCCCTTCTTCGACGCCACCCGCCGCGCCAAGGCTCGCGAATCAAACGCCGACGCAGCCCACGCCGAGCACGATGCCGACTCCATCCGCGATCAGTTCTTAGACTCCCGCCTCAAGGCCCAGCACAACGTCGCCGAGCTCGCCGCTCGCAACGAGATCGCCACCCTCGACCAGCAGCTTGCCCAGCAAAATCTGGACGCCCTCATGGTGCAGCTCAACACCGGCAACGGAAACCTCGCCGGCACCCAGATGACCCCCAAAGACGAGCAGACCTCGCGCATCGCCGAGCGGGACAAGTTCCTCGCCCTCCTCAATGCCAACTTCGAGCTTCAGCAAGCCCAGATCAATCTCATGCGCGAGAGCGGTGATCTGGAGAGCTGGCTCTCCGCAGCCCTGCAGGCTCAACCCGTAGATCCGGCGAAACACTAGCCAGACTTCGAACAAACTTGACTATCTTTTTTGGAATGAATCGTCTGGCTCCCCTGCGCATCGCCGAAGGTACCTGCCAGGAAACACCAGAAAAGCCACTTAAGCCCTTAACGAAATGGTAAAATCGAGCTATTATTATGCCTCTTAAGACCCTGTTTCTGAACCCGCCCTCCTTCGAGAAGTTTGACGGTGGTGCCAGCTCCCGCTGGCCCGCTACCCGCGAGATCGAGTCCTATTGGTATCCCGTCTGGCTCACCTATCCGGCTGGCATGCTGGAAGGCTCCCGTCTCCTCGACGCTCCACCACACCACATCAAGTGGCAGGAAGTCGTAGAAATCCTCAAGGACTATGAGTTCCTCGTGCTCTTCACTAGCACCATGGGCTGGGACGGCGACCAGAAGATGGCCGAGGTTATCAAGCAGACCTACCCCAGCATCAAGATCTCCTTCGTCGGCCCCCCGGTGACCACCTCCCCCGACAAGGCCCTCAACGAGTGCCCCGCCATCGACTTTATCTGCCGCCGCGAGTTTGACTTCTCCGTCGTAGAGTTTGCCAACGGCAAGCCGCTCGATGAGATCCTCGGCGTCAGCTACAAAGACGCCTCCGGCA
>NZ_LMUD01000040.1:188217-197535 GCF_009766095.1 Granulicella sp. S190 | reverse complement strand
ACGTCTCGCTCTACTCTACCCGCGGCTGCCCGGCTCAGTGCACCTTCTGCCTCTGGCCCCAGACACTCTCCGGCCACGCTTGGCGCAAGCGCTCCACAGACGACGTCGCCGCCGAGATGAAGCAGGCCAAAGAGCTCTTCCCCCACGTCAAAGAGTTCTTCTTCGACGATGACACCTTCAACATTCAGAAGGTCCGCACCATCGAGCTCTGCGAAAAACTCAAGCCCCTCGGCCTCACCTGGTCCTGCACCTCGCGCGTCACCACCGACTACGACACCCTCAAAGCCATGAAGGAAGCCGGCTGCCGCCTCCTCATCGTCGGCTACGAGTCCGGCGACCCCCAGATCCTCAAGAACATCAAGAAGGGTGCCACGGTCCAGCGCGCACTCGACTTCCAGCGCGACTGCCACAAGCTCGGCCTTGTCGTCCACGGCGACTTCATCCTCGGCCTCCCCGGCGAAACTCGCGAGTCGATCCGCAACACCATCGACTTCGCCAAGCAGCTCGACTGCGAGACCATTCAAGTCTCCATCGCGCACGCCTTCCCCGGCACCGAGTTCTTCGACTACGCCAAGGAAAACGGCTTCATAACCAACGAGGCGATGAGCGACGATGGCGGCCACCAGATGGCGCACATCGAGTACCCAGGCCTGCCCGTCGAATACGTCATGGAGATGGTGCACAAGTTCTACGATGAGTACTACTTCCGCCCCAAGGCTGCCTTCCGCGTAGTCTGGCAGGCCATCGTCAACCGCGACGTGCCCCGCCTCTACACCGAAGCCAAGTCCTTCATGACCCTCCGTTCACAGCGCAACAAGGCCGTCCGTGCCGTCAAGGAAGCCAACGCCGCCAAGGCTCAGGAATCCGTCAGCATGAACGCATAACTTCAAGCAAAGCTTCAAACAAAAGGACGGCCAAGCGGTCGTCCTTTTTCTTTCCCTCACGTCTTCCTAACCTCCTATTAGCATAGAGCCATATGCTCAAGCCAACTCTTGCAGCCATACTCCTTCTGCTCGGAAGCCTCTCCTCAGCTCTCACCGCGCAGACACAACCCCAGACCCAAACCTCCGCAACCCTCAAGGGCGACCCCGCCCATCCCGCAAAGACCCAGCGCTGGGTCGACACTAAACTCTTCTTTGGCCTCGGCCCCGCAGACGCTCCCGGCCAGGGCGTCAGCGAAGCCTCCTGGCGAAACTTCCTCGACACCGAGGTCACGCCCCGCTTCCCCTCCGGCCTCAGCGTCATCGACGTCTACGGACAGTGGCAAAGCAAACCCACACAGGCTCAACCGCGCACCGCCCCGGAGCGCATCCGCTCCAAGATGCTCCTCATCGACTATCCCGCCACTTCAGAAAATCTAAAACGCGTCGAAGCCATCCGCGCTGCATGGAAGCAGCTCACTGGTGATCAATCCGTCCTCAAAGTCACCCAACCAGCCGACGTGTCATTTTAGTCAGCCGCCAGCTATTAATTCCGATAAAAAATACCGAGCCTTTCGAAGGGGAAGAACCACGCATCGCCTTTGTTATCGCGGTTTATGTCATCTTCCGCACATTACTCTATCTTCTGCAGGTAGCACACGGCCTGCCGCAACATCTCCCCGGATTGCGATAAACTTAATTCATAAACCTCGTAACTTAACAACCCTGAAACCACTCCTACATACCAGCGGATCTTTCCAGCGGATTTCTTGAACGCCCCATGATGCAACACACTCTTACCCCTCGCCGCTGGCTCATCCTTGTCGCTGTTATGCTTGGCGCCTCCATCGGCGACACGCTACTCAGCACCGGCATGAAGCATATCGGCCCCGTCTCACTGAATCACCTCAGTGCCCTCTTCTTCGCCCTCAAAAATGCCTGGATCATTGCTGGAATCGTCGTCCTGCTCGGCTTCATGGCCTGCTACATGACCGCCCTCAGCTGGGCCGACATCACCTTCGTCCTCCCCGCCACGGCCTTCGGTAACGTCATCGTCACCGTTCTCTCCCGCTTCTGGCTACACGAGCAGGTCTCCCTCTCTCGCTGGCTCGGCGTTGCCCTCATCGTCATAGGCGTAGGCTTCGTCGCCAACGGTCCCTCCCGCACTGAAACCGTAGAAACCGCAGCAAAGGTCGAGGCACTTCCATGAACCCCGACACCCTCCACACCTGGGTCACCATCTTCGTTGTCGTCCTCACTGCCACGGCGGGCGACATTCTCATCGCAGGCGGCATGCGCAAACTCGGCGACCTCGACGATATTCGCGCCGCCTCAGGTCTCTTCGGAGCAATCAAAGCCGTCCTCTCCAGCAGCATGTTCCTCCTCGGAATTACCTGCATGGCACTCAGTTTCTTCTCGCTTCTGTACGCTCTCTCCGGCGCAGATCTCAGCCTTATCGCGCCCGCGACAGCCTCCCTCACCTTTATCACCACGGCCGCAGCCGCAAAGTTCTTCCTCAAAGAAAACGTAGACAGCCGCCGCTGGATCGCCGCGCTCTTCGTCTGCGCTGGCGTAGCTCTGCTGGCAAAATAAAATAGCCCCGCTGAGCCACCGCGCAGTTGGTGCAGAGTCGCCTTCGCTTTTTGTCTGTCATTCCCGAAGGGGATATGCGTTTGCAGCTTCTACATCATCAGGCCAATTGCCATAAACTACGGCCTCAACGCTGGGGGTGTCTCTGCTGCCTTCAACCGCCTCGCGCTTCACCACAATCACATCGCTGGGCACGGTCCCACCTTCACGGCAACATCCGGTTGCGCGCCGCCATCCCCATCCCCTGAGCCAGGATCCACAGCTTCTTCGGGGTCGGCACACTGACTCGTTCGGAAAAAACATCATAGTTCTTCGCCATAATTCGTTCGAGCAGCCCGCGATAGATCGTCACCAGCACCCACAGCGCCGCCCGGCTGTCCTTATCGATCAGCGGCAGCAGCTCCTCCGCCGCCGCATAGTAAACCAGCGCCCGCGCAGCCTCTTGTGCCAGCAGGCTGCGCACCACCTTGGTCTCGGCCTTCCCGCCCACCACCTGCAGAAGCTGTTTTACCTCGACTCTGCCCGCTGTTAGATCCTCCAGCGGAAGATAGATCCGTCCCCGCTCCGCGTCCTCTTTCACATCCCGCAGAATATTTGTCAGCTGAAAGGCCACACCCGTCTTCTCGGCCAACTCCTCGGCCCGAGGATCGCTATACCCGAAGATCCGAATACAGACCAAACCCACCACCGACGCCACCAGGTAACAATAGCGGTATAGCCCATCGAAGTCCTCATACACCTGCAGTGTCTGATCTGTATCTGTTACCGCTTCGGTGACAAGTACCACATCCGGCTGGCTCTCTTCGAGGTCCATCGTCGTACCTCGAACCAGGTCCTCCAGCAGCTCATCCGGAATCGCAAATCGCCTCTGCGTATCGTTCAACGCTAGAAAAACCGCATCGTCCGAAGCCCCGCTCCGACGAGCTTTACGCCACGCCTCCAGCCACTCGGCCATCACGACCCGTCGTTCGGACAACGGCATGCCCTCATCGTCGGAGATATCGTCGGCCCGCCGCATGAACGCATACACCGCGCACATCGCATTCCGCTTCTGCTCCGGAAGCACACGAAACGAGTAATAAAAATTCTTCGCCTCTCGCTGCGCTATCCCTGAGCAGACGGCATACGCCTCAGTAATCGTCACGCGGATATCCCCGCGCGCAGTTTGTCCGCCGCAGCCTCGATCAGCAACCCAATCTTTCCCAGCTTCGAACCCACAGGTCTCCCCCGCAGCACGTCGTAGTCGTCCTTCGCGATGCCGTTCAAAATCGCCTCGCCCCCCTTGCGAAACAGATCCAGCACTACCTTCAGATCTTTATCGACATGCCGGCTGATCTCACCACCTTCGACCAGCATCGCCCGCGTACGCTCCACCAAGTCCTCCATCATCGCGCGGAACTCCGGCGTGAACACCCGCCCCACGATCTGACCCTCGTCTACTCCGAACCGCAGCATCGACTCCGCCGGAATATATCGTCTCCCTCGCTCCGCATCCACCACCACATCCTGCCAGAAGTTCGCCAGATGCAGCCCCGTGCAAACCTTGTCCGACATCAGCCCCCGTGCCTCATCCGTATACCCGCACACCCAAAGCACCAGCCGCCCCACCGGGTTCGCCGAGTAATGCGAGTACTCCACCAGCTCCTCCCAGCTTGCATACTCCGTCTTGTACTGATTCATCCGGAACCCATGCAGCAGATCCAGAAAAAGCTCGCGCGGCGGATCGCACTCGCGAATCGTCTCATGCAGCGCCACAAACACGGGATGCATCGTTCGCTCCGGTGCGTCGTAGCACTCCTCCAGCATCGCGCCCCAGGTATGCAGCAGGCGAGCCGCCACCTCGCGATCCTCAACCTCATCTCCCAGATCGTTCGCCACCCGGCAGTAGGCGTAGATGCTCTCGAAGTGCGGTCTCACCTTCCCCGGAAGAAAAAACCTCGCCAAAAGAAAGTTCTCATCGTGCGACGTCGCCAGGTTCGTGCACCAGGCCTGAGCCTCGGCAAGAGTCGGCTGCTCCAGCGGCGTCAGATACTCGTGCGGAGCCCCCAGCAGAGCATGTTGCATCTCAGTAGTCTCGCTCATCGCGGCCCTCGCTCTGGAAACACCGCCGTCTTGATATCCATGCTCCCCGCGCCGCCCGTCTTGATCCCCTTCGAGCCGCCGCTCCGGTGCATCATCCGCGCAAAGATCGCCGGCACGTCACTCAGCACCGCGCTGCCCGTAATGTACTCCGCAGATTTAAACCGTCCGCTCGTCACGAGTCCGAACGCCGTCCTGCACGTCGCAGGAGTGTGGTGGAAGCTCGCCTTCAACGTAATATCCCCATAGTGCAGCCGGTTCGTGTCCAGCTTCACCTTGGTTCCGCTCGGCGGCCCGCCAAAGAAGTTCACCAGTCCGCCCTTCCGCACCATATCCACCGCCCACTCCCAGGTCGCTGGAGTCGCCACGGCCTCGATCACCACATCCGCTCCCCGGCCGTCAGGAGTCAACGCCCTCGTAGCAGCCACCACATCCTCCACCGCGCCTACCCGAACCACCTCGCTCGCGCCAAACAGCTTCGCCGCGCCCACCTGGTCCTCGCGCTTAACCACGGCAATCACCTCGACCCCAGCCAGCTCCGCCACGTGCATAAACATCAACCCGATGGGACCTGCCCCAATCACCACCATCGTGTCCCCTGCCTGTGCCCCGCTCTCCTCCAGCCCGCGTACCACGCAGGCCAGCGGTTCGGTCAACGCCGCATACTCCAAAGGAATATCGTCCGGCACCATCAAGGTATTTTTTTCAACGATCCGCGCCGGTATCCGGAGAAACTCCGCATAAGCCCCATTGTTGAACAGCAGATTCTCGCACAGATTCTGTTGTCCATGCCTGCAGAAAAAGCACACGTCGCAGGGAGCCGAGTTCAACGCCACCACCCGGTCGCCAACCTTGAACGCCGTCACCCCGGCACCCACCTCCGTCACCTCGCCCGCCAGCTCGTGCCCAAACGGAATCGGCGGCTTCAGCATCATGGCGTGATAGCCCCGCCGGTACACCTTCAGATCCGTTCCGCAGGTCAGCGCAGCGCCCACCCGCACCACCAGCTCTCCTGGCCCGGCCTGCGGTACTGCCACGCGTTCCAGCCGCAGATCTTCCTTGCCGTACAACACCGCTGCCGTCATCTCAGCTTTCACTCTTCTATCCTCTCATTCCCACCCATATCGGTGCACCTCGGTCCTCCCTCAAATCTTTCAAGAAGATGCAATCCTCGCTGAAACCTCCGCATCTGATAATCTGAGCCTCATAATCATGCCCTTTGTCTCCCCAGAGATCTTCGCCAAGCAAAGACTTGCCTCCATCCAGGACTACTCCATCCTGTCATGGCGTGCCGTCGCAAATCTCTTCTCTCGCCCCCGCTACATGGCCGACATCTACACCCAGATGGACTCCATCGGCGTCGGA
This sequence comes from Granulicella sp. S190, assembly GCF_009766095.1. Lineage (GTDB taxonomy): Bacteria > Acidobacteriota > Terriglobia > Terriglobales > Acidobacteriaceae > Edaphobacter. The sequence goes on along the minus strand of NZ_LMUD01000040.1, from coordinate 191,581 downwards.
TCCATGCCCATCGTCATCCTCACCGGCTTCTTCACCGGCTGCGTCCTGGCCCTCCAGTCGGCCACCTCGCTTCAGGCCTTCGGATCGGTCAGCCTCACCGGAAACCTCGTCGCCCTGTCGATGGTCAAAGAGCTCGGCCCAGTCCTCACCGGCCTCATGATCTCTGGCCGCAACGCCTCCGGCATGGCCTCCGAGCTAGGCTCCATGAAGGTCACCGAACAGATCGACGCCATGCGCGCCCTCGGCACCGACCCCGTCCGCAAGCTCGTCACACCCCGCCTCTACGCCACCGTCTTCATGCTCTTCTTCCTCACCATCATGTCCGACGCCGTCGGCATCGCCGGGGGAGCTCTGGTCAGCGTCGCACTCCTCGGCCTCAACGCCTCCTCGTACTTCCACAACTCCTACCGCGCCCTCCAGTACGCCGACGTCATTCAGGGACTCACCAAGCCCCTCTTCTCCGGCTTCATCATCGCCTCCGTCGGCTGCTACTTCGGTATGAACACCAAAGGCGGCACGCAAGGCGTCGGCAAAGCCACCACTCAGGCCGTCGTCGTCTCCTCCGTCTTCATCATCATCGTCGACTTCATCGTCAGCCGCGCCATGATCGGCATCTTCGGCAGGTAAGGAGCAGCACCACCCTCATGACGCCAGACCTGGCACAATCCGGCTCCGCAACCCTCCAGCAGCCATCCGACTCGCAGGAGCCCGTCGTCGTCGTCGACGACATCTCCATCACCTTCGACGTAAAGCCCGTCCTCCAGAACATCTCCTTCACCGTCAAACACGGCGAAACCCGCATCATCCTCGGTCCTGCTGGCGGCGGCAAATCAGTCCTCATGAAGCTCATCAACGGCCTCATCAAACCTGACTCCGGCTCCATCCACGTCTTCGGCGAGGACGTCTCCCACATGCGCGAGGTCGATCTCTTCAAACTTCGCAGCCACATCGGCATGGTCTTCCAGGAGTCCGCCCTCTTCGACTCGCTCTCCGTCGGCGATAACGTCGCCTACCGTCTTCACGAAGATCGTCTCCCCGAAGAAGAGGTTCACACCCGCGTCGTCGAGGCGCTCCGCTTCGTCGAGCTCGAAAACACTATCGAGAAGTTTCCCTCCGAGCTCTCCGGAGGCATGCGCCGTCGCGTCTCCATCGCGCGTGCCATCATCACCAAGCCCGACCTCATCCTCTACGACTCCCCCACCGGCGGCCTCGACCCCATCACCTCCACCACCATCGTCGACCTCGTCATCAAGCAGCGCGACGTCACCAAGACCACCTCGCTCGTCATCACCCACCGCCTGCAGGACGCCTTCCTCCTCGCCAGAAACCGCTTCAACACCGAGACCGGCAAGGTCGAACAGATCCCCGGCAACGGCATCGACGACAGCACCAAGTTCCTCGTCATCAACGAAGGCAAAGTAGTCTTCGACGGCACCACCGAAGAGCTGGTCCACTCCCCCGATCCCTGGCTCAAGGAATACCTCTCCTAAATCTCCAACCGGCGCATCACAAAATAGCGACCACCGGGAGCACCACCCGAAGGGGTATACACGTCACGAAGTGCTCTACCGCTTCCCTTTCTTCCACTCCTCATACGGAATCCGCGGAATATTTAAAAACGAACCCCGCGTCTTCACATACGCCCCCAACCCATTCATCCGTCCAATCGCGTGCAGCTCCTCCGACAACACATAAGGCCCAGCCGGATCGACAAACTTGTCTTCGATATAAATCGACACCACCCGCCCCAGCACAATCCGCGACCGGCCAATCTCCATCGTCGTAAACTCTTTGCACTCGAGCGCCGCATGAGCCTCTGCGATGCGCGGCACCTTCACCACCTGCGACGGCGCAGTCGTAAATCCGGCACTCTCCAGCTCATCGAACTCCGCAGGAAAGTCCGTGGCGCAGATGTTCATCTGCTGCGCAATATCCTCGGTCACCACATTCACCACAAACTCCCCCGTCCTCCGGATATTCCGCGCCGTATCCTTCGGCACAAAATCACCTGCTGGCCGGTTCATCACACCCATCCCGATAATCGGCGGATCGGTGCAAAGGTAGTTGTACGAGCTGTAAGGCGCAGCGTTCATCCTGCCCTCTTCGTTCATGCTCGTCACCAGCGCAATCGGCCGAGGCGCAACCAACCCGATCAGCAGGTTATAGGTCTCACGCGCCTTTATCTTCTCAATATCAAAAATCATCGTTACTCCTCATCCCTTCAGCAGCCTAGCATCCCCGTGCTTCTCACCGTTCAAATCCCAGGGAAGCTGCTGGCGCAGTCGCATCGATCTCCCGTCGACCCAGCTACGCTAGCCGCGCAGAAACAGACTCGTATGTTCGACGAACAGCTCTGGATACTGAAACAGCGAACCATGAGCTGCATCCGGGTAAAGGATGAGCTGCGCGTTCGGCAGATTCTGCTCAAGGTAGAAGGAGTTAATCGTGTAGAAGATAATGTCGGACTTCCCGCCGACGACCAGCACGGGCATCTTGATGTCCTTCAGATAAGCGAAGCGTTCTCCTTTCGGCTGCCCCCACTCCTGAAGAGCAGCAAACTGTGCGGGCTGCACCTTCTCATCGATGGCAGTATCACGATCCTCCACGCGGGCGTCACGGCGCTTGAGGAAGGCGCGGCCGGCGGCCTGACTCTCCGGCGAAGCGGTGAAGAAACCGTCAATCCAGAAATCGTCAAGATTCCCATACTTGTTCGTAAAGATCTTCTGCGACTCCGGTGTCAGCGGAATGCCGTCGCCGTTGCGAGGGCCGCTGCCGACGATCACCAGTTTGCGTACCAGGTCAGGTCGCTGCATGGCGACGTTCTGCGCGATCATGGAACCGATCGAGAAACCAAGCACGTCAACCGTAGTAAGGCCGAGTGCGTCGAGAAAGATGCCTGCACTCTTGGCCATCTCAGCGAAGGTTGTGGGGACTTCTCCAGTGGAGCTGCCGACACCAGCGTTATTGAAGAGGATCACCTCGCGCTGCTGCGCCATGCCATCGGTCACGAAAGGATCCCAACTGTCCATATTGCCGAGGATGTGCGGGATAAAGACGAGCGGCGTGCCTTCCTTCTTGCCGAAGCGTCGGTAAGCGAAGCGGACGCCGTTAGCCTCGATGAACTGCGTAGGTGCGGTGTGGTGGGTGTAGTTGCTCATATCGTTCGTCCTGAATGGTTCGGGGTTAGGCTTCGTGTACGAGATCTTGCAAGAGGCCATCAGACAAGGTGAAGCGCGAGCCGACATAGACATCGACATAGACACAGACCTCGACATCGAAGCTGCGATCGACTCTCTCTACGCCCCTCTCTACTATCGCTTGCGAAAGGGTACAGGGGACTTCTCCAAGGGCTGACGTCGGAAAA
>NZ_LMUD01000040.1:177014-187941 GCF_009766095.1 Granulicella sp. S190 | reverse complement strand
AGGATCGACCCACTCCTCCCAAAGCTTGCGGCACAACACCATCGAAGAACCAGCAAAACGCCGTGTCAAGTCCACAACACGCAAACACCCGCATCAGCGTTGAACAATCGCGTGGCGCATGAGTTATCTCTGGCTCCCTATAATGGTTAGTAGAACAGATATCGCACCTCTCAAGCCCTTACAACAGAGCTAACCCTCCTGGATACAATATTTTGCAGCTAAGTCCTTTGAATGGAATATTTTACAGACACTCACCCCCTGTAAACTGTTGCAGCAAAAGCACTTGCGTCCAGGATACCCATCAGGGGGAGGGGGGAGGGTCCTGTCTTGTCGGAGAACCTCTCCTGAAGCGAAGCGAAAAGCGGAGATTGTCCTGAACCGACAGGCCGCGAGCCACGAAAACACCACGAAAGTGTGGAGAGGCGCATGCGAAAACGCCCGCAAACCAGTCGAAACTGGTTCACGGGCGCATCGAATTCACACCGGAAGGTAATAGAGAGAGCCGAAATCGCTCCCTCCAATCCCTAGTAAGGCCGGTAGTAAGCCGGACCGTAGTATCCCGGAGGCGGAGGTGGAGGATACCGGCGGCGGAACTGCGGATCCGCTCCAACAGGAACGCCCGCACCCAGCCGGTTCAACTCAGCCTGCGACACCGCAGACTAGTCGGCACCACGCATCGTCAGATAGTGGGTCACGCCGATATCGCGATCACCCGCGACCACAACGGCTGGCGTTGTCATTTCAGAAAGCTGTGCTTCAGGAAGAGTGGATAGTTCCGAAGAGTAAAGCAACGGGGACCATAACCCTTGGGGTATCCTCCATAGGGTGAGGCGTTGTCGCGGCCAATGCGAGGCAACAATCTTCAACGAGGTGGCCTATTTTATGCCCAAGCTCTACACTCCTCGCGAGGCAGCCCAAGTGCTCGGTGTCAGCTACCAGGCGCTGAAACAGTGGATTTACAACGGAAAACTGAAGAGTGTTCAAACGCCGGGTGGACACCATCGAATTCCCGAAGCTGAAATCGACCGTCTACTGCCTCGGTCCTCCGTCAAGGGGAAGCCTGAGAAGACACGTCACATGTTTCGGCGTGTAAGCGGCCGTAATCAGTTGACTGGACGAATCACCGAAATTAAGATCAGCGGTTTGCTCGCCCAGATCACACTTGCAGTAGGGGATCAGCGAATTACCTCGATTATCACAGCGGATGCGGTGCGGGAGTTGCGCCTGAAGAGCGGGCAGATCGCTATCGCTCTGGTCAAATCCACCGAAGTGATGATCGTTCTACCCGACTAGATCCGGTTGACATTAACGGTTTAATTCGTTTAGATCGGGGAATGCTCCCCGTCACGGCGTGAACCGATAACTTATTCTCGCCTTCCAGCCGGGAGGAGATTTGTAATGCAACTCACCATTTTCTTTATTCAAGAACGCATTACCGAGGCGCTTTGTTGCGTGCTAATGCGCACAAAACTCCAGCTTTAGAAAGATCCAATAATTCGCTTGTTCCATGACTCGATGAGGCCGCAATGAAGCTTATAGTCTTCCGCTCTTTCGTGCTGGTTACATGCTTGGGGTGCCTATGTTCCGTTTTTGCAGGAGCGCAGGCATTAGCAACCTTGTCTGGCAGGGTCACCGATTCAACCGGGGGGGTCGCCGCGGGGGCGACTGTCACAGCAAACGACGCTGACACAGGAGTGTCGCGAAGTGCTGTCACAAGCGAGGCAGGTCACTATGAAATAGTTGCGGTTCCTGTCGGACGCTATGTGGTCCGGGCCACAAAGCAAAGCTTCGCCGATGGAACGCGCACAGGAATCAGCGTGACGGCTGGCCAGGATGCCGCGGTCGACATTCACATGCAGGCGAAGACCACCGACGCCTGCGCGAGCGGCCGTGAGTTCGCCGCCACCGATTGCGCGCTGACCTGGTACGGCATCACGTTATATGGTTCGTATGACGTCGGCGTCGGTTGGGTCAGCCACGGGTTACCGGAGAACGGCTACAACTATGAAGGCGCATCCCTGGTAAACCGAAACGGCTATCAACATCGATTCCTCGTCGCACCGAACAACCTGCAGCAGACGGGGCTGGGCATCAGGGGCAAGGAAGAGTTTCTGCCTGGCTGGTCCGTTGTGTTCAACGCTTCAACTGGCATAAATCCACAGTCCGGCCTCCTCGCCGACGCCTCGAAGACCCAGATCATTAACAACGGACTTCCCAGGGCCAGCTATTCGTACACCATCGACGGCGCACGGGCGGGCCAACCCTTCAATGACGAAATTTATGGCGGTATCTCGTCCACACATTTCGGCACGCTGACCTTCGGTCGTCAGCGCGCGCTCGGTACCGATCTGATGCTCAACTACGATCCGAGCAACGGCGGCTATGCCTTTTCGTATATCGGGTATAACGGCACGATGGCTGGCGGTGGCGACACCGAGGACAGCCGTTGGGACTCCACCTTGAAGTACCGCTTGACCTATGGGCCGGCCCACTTCGGCGCGACGTATAAATTCGCCGATGGCAATGGAGGCTGCTACTCGGCCTCCGCAACCTGGACTGCTGCCACTTGTACGCCGGAGTCGGCGCATAACAACGCCTATGGATTCGACCTCGGAGGAGAACACGGCAAGTTATCTGCCGACCTCGTCTTCCAACATTACAACCAGGCGATCAGCGTATTGAATCCCCTGCTGGGGCCTCAGAGTCCGACGCAATCCTTTCAGTCGACCACGAACAGCATCAATACAAACCCCATCACTGGGGTAAATCTGATCGATACGAATAACACCTTATATGGCATCGTGACCGACAACAACGGCGTTATAGGCGCCGTGAAGTATACGTGGGATGCATTCAAGTTCTATGGCGGCTACGAATACATCTGGCAGAATAACCCGAAGGACCCGCTGGGCGTTGGTGCCTCGGACCAGGGCGGATATATCTTGAGCGGGGTCGAAGACAATAATCTTGATTCTGAAAAGCTGCTGCAGATCTGGTGGACTGGTGCAAAGTACACTTACCGCAAGAAAACCGACTTCACGCTTGCCTGGTATCAACAGCGGCAGAACGACTTCCGAGTTCCGAAGACCTGCTCAGCCGAAGCCGGTTTCCGCGCTTCCTGCGCGGGCACCCTCAACGAGGTGTCGGGATATGCGGATCATCACTTCACCAAGCGTTTTGACGCTTTTGCCGGAGTTGCGCATTCCTACGTGAGCGGCGGTCTGGCCATCGCCATTCCTCATGGCCCGGGCGTCCCATATCTCCACAACAACAACCTTGCTCCAACGATCGGTGGTCGCTTTGCCTTCTGATGATTTTCGCTTTAGGAACCAAGATTAAATAGGAGCCGTATTATTGTGAGGACTGCCTGGCCTGCGAGTTCATCGCAGCCAATTTACAGGTAAGCGCGATCAGCAGGGGAGTACGCGACTATGTGCTCGACCACTCCTCAATATCTCGCACGCTACGGTGCACCGGAATCGCCGGAGGATCTTAAGCGCTTTCGATCTGTCGTTTTTGTTGAGCGAGATTCCGTCCAGCCGTGGAGCTTTGGGGCCGGACAAGAGATGAAGCGTGTTATCCCCACGGGTGTGTTTCGAACCAGCGATATGGAATAGATGAGAATGGGTGTCCTTGAGCATTTGGGAATTGCACAGGCACCAGCATGGCTCTTCGCTGCAGAACTCAGAGAAGGTACAGTTGTACGTCTACTCTCTCCGTTTGAACGGACAGTGCCAATCCTTGCCGTGCGGCCCGCGAGTCGCCGAATGTCCGCCAAAGTTCGCATCTTCATCGAACACTTAGAGAAGACTTTCGCTTCTTGCTTTCAGTTCAATCCACGGCCCAGCTAGTCCTGTGAAGAATGCTCGGACCTAGAGATAAGTTATCTTAAGTCGGCTAATGAGATGGTCCGCCGCTTGTTTTTCATCCCCAGCAGGTGATCGCTGGGAGCAAGCTGTGACAGGAGGATCATCGCTATGCAGATACATTCGATTGGCATCGACCTGGGCAAGACGACGTTTCACCTTGTGGCGTTGGGTGCTTCGGGCAAGGTGCTGGTGAAGAAGAAGTTTACTCAGAAGCAGTTGCTCGCTTACACCGCCAACCTGCAGACTTAGCTGATCGGCCTGGAAGCTTGCTCGGGCGCTCACTTCCTCGGCCGGGCACTGCGCAAGCAGGGCCTTGAGGTGCGACTGATCGCAGCGCAGTTCGTGAAGCCTTTTGTGAAGTCGAACAAGAACGACTTCATCGATGCCGAGGCGATTGCTGAAGCCGTTGAGCGCAAGAACATGCGTTTCGTACCGATCAAGACCGATGACCAGTTGGACCTGCAAGCGATCCACCGCGTTCGCGACCGGCTGGTGTCCCGGCGTACAGCCGTGATCAACCAGATCCGTGCATTTCTGCTGGAACGCGGCCTGGTATTCGCGAAGAGGCCAGCCCAACTCAAGGCCGCGATGGCAGACGTCCGGGAGAACGCAGAAGCTGACCTCACCCCCATGATGCGCAACCTCATCAACGTTCTCTGGGAGGAGTGGAAGATCGTCGATCAGCAGATCGAGGAGCTTGGCGATGCGTTGGAACGGATCTCCGCTGCGGATGCCGGCTGCACGCGCATCCGGAAGATCCCAGGCATCGGACCGGTTGTCGCTACAGCGATCGTTGCGGCGATCGGCAACGGTGCTGCTTTCCGTAAGGGCCGGGAGTTCGCTGCATGGCTCGGCATCGTGCCACGGCAGTACTCAACCGGAGGCCAGGCCAGGCTGCTGGGCATCAGCAAGCGCGGTAACGTGTACCTCCGCAAGATACTCATTCATGGCGCCCGAGCAGCCGTGCTGCGGATCAAGCGCGATAGAGCACCCATCGGTGCGTGGCTCGATCGGCTCGATGCCAGGGCTCACAAGAACATCGTCATCGTGGCCATGGCGAACAAGATTGCTCGGATCGCCTGGGCAGTGCTGTCGAGCGGCAACGAATACAGGCCAGCAGCTGTGCCAGCATAACGGGCGCGGAAAAGACGCCTTCGGCCTGGAAGCGCTACGCGCTCCCACTTTCCCGCACCACGACGACGAACAAGCTCTCCACCGAAGTCTGCACAGGGTCAGCAAGGACGAAAGAACAGTCACAACGGTGTATCCACAGCTTGGTTCCGACAATGGGCTTCAACGTCCGATCGGCTTATAAGGATGGATACGCGCGCAGCTCATCATGGCCAGGAGAAACGATCTCCACATAAAGGCCGAATACATTTGCGCAGACTTGTCTTCTCGACCAAACTTCCCCCCTTGCAGTCGCGCGGCGGACCATACATTGTCGGAAGTAATCATGGGGCTCGATGAGGGCCTTCGCGATTTAGCGTAAATCGAGGGAATCCCAGAGATCGCAAGTCCCAGCACTTCGGTCAAACTGCGACCCGATCTGCACGACGCCGCAAGCTCGCCTGAGTCGTTGTCGGCGGCGCATAGACTGCACCCATCGGTCCGGCGTCGGTCCCCGGCGGAACGACTTCATCAATCCGGTCCAGGGTTTCGTCGTCGAGGGCCACTTCGGCCCCGGCGAGCAAATCGTCCAACTGTTGCATCGTTCGTGGGCCGAGGATCGCCGAGGTCACACCGGGATGAGCCATCACAAAGGCAATCGCCATGTGCGTCAGCGATAGCCCAACCCGCTCCGCGATTGGGATGAGCCGTTCGACCGCCTCCAAGTTACGTTCGTCGGACATCTGCTTGGGGAACACCTTGACGCGCAGGCTCTCTGGCAGCGCCTGGCCCTTCCGGTAGCGGCCTGTGAGCATACCCTTTGCAAGTGGGCTCCAGACTAGCGCGCCCATCCCGTACTTCTGGCAGACCGGCAGAACCTCCTGCTCGATGCTGCGGTTGAGAATCGAATAAGGTGGTTGCTCGGTGCGGAAGCGAGCCAGGCCACGGTGCTCCGCCACCCATTGCGCCTCCACGATCTCGGAAGCGGGGAAGGTGGATGACCCGATGGCGCGGACCTTGCCCGCGCGTATCAGGTCGGTAAGCACCGACAGCGTCTCCTCGATGTCGGTATCGGGAGAGGGCCGGTGAATTTGGTAAAGGTCGATGTGGTCGGTCTGCAGACGGCGCAGCGACGCCTCCACCGCCTGCGTAATCCAGCGGCGCGAATTGCCCTGATGGTTCGGATCCTCGCCCATGGCGCCGTTCACCTTGGTGGCCAGCACCATATTGTGGCGACGGCCCTTCAGCGCCTTACCGACGATCTCCTCCGACTCGCCGTTGCTGTACCTATCGGCGGTGTCGACGAAGTTGATGCCGAAATCCAAGGCCTTGTGGATGATACGAATGCAGTCGTCGTGATCGGAGTTGGCGATGCCGCCGAACATCATCGCGCCCAAGCAATAGGGGCTAACCTTGATGCCGGTCCGGCCTAGCGTGCGGTATTTCATGAAAGTGTCCCTTCGTCTGTCGGTGTGCGGTCAAAGCGGTTATTAGCGGTTCGATGATCGGGATTTCCCGTCACCACGGAATCGTTTCGTTCTCCCAACGCGTGAAAGTTCCAGTCGGGCTATCCGGACCAAGCAGCGCAACGCGCACTGCCTCTGCAGCGCCCTGCTCGACGGTTTCGGTACCCGCATATCCATTGAGGCCCGTCTTGGTGAAACCCGGAGAGACAGCATTAACCTTGATCCCCTCCGGTTCCAACTCAAGCGCCATGGCGACCGTTAACGCATTGAGGGCCGTCTTCGACGCGGGATAGACGGGGCCGAAGATCGAGCGCCAATGAAAGTTCGGGTCCGAATTCGTCGTCAGCGAGCCGACGCCGCTCGACACGTTGACAATGCGGGCGTTCGGCGTTTCGCGTAGAAGCGGCAACATCGCTTGGTAGACGGCAAGAACGCCGAACACATTGGTCTCCCACACCGCGCGCATTTCATCGAGGGCCACGTTGCTCGGGCGGGTCATGGCTGCATATTCTGCGACGGATTGGCCGGGCAGTTTGTTCGTATTCGAGATCGCCGCGTTTTGGATGAGCACGTCGAGGCGACCAAACTCACTGCGAACACGCGCCGCTGCGGTGGTGATCGAAGCCTGATTTGTCACGTCGAGTTGAAGAGCGTAGGCGTCGGGCCCAACCTCCTTGGCCGCGACCTCGCCGCTCTCGAAATTACGAGACCCAACCAACACAGTCAAACCATGTGCGGCGAGAACTTTTGCGATTTGAAGACCAATTCCTTGGTTGGCACCAGTGACCAGAGCTACGGGTTTGTCTTGCATGGGCATTTCTCCTTTTCGATTGGAGTATTCTGGGATTGTAGTCGCACCATGCATTGTTGGAATGGGAGGTATGCACTCGAAGCATGAGCAAAGTCCAATTCCGAAACATCGACCTGAACCTATTGATACCTCTCAAGGCCTTGCTTCATGAGCGCAATGTCACCCGCGCCGCGGAGCGCATCCATCTCAGCCAATCCGCAATGAGCCGCGCGCTGGACCGCCTGCGTTCGGAACTCGGAGACGAACTGCTGGTACGAGTGGGACGTAAATATGAGTTGACACCACGCGGCAGTGAACTGCTCGACGAACTGGCGCAAGTGATGCCTCGACTGGCTCGACTTTGGGCGGGAGAGACCTTCTCTCCGGCCCAAAGCGAAGGACACATCCGCCTGGCGATGAACGACTATGCAACCAGCGTCGTGTTGGCACCACTTGCGGAAATCTGTGGACGGCTTGCGCCCGGGATTACGCTGGAGGCAGTTCCGTGGCATGAGCGGTTCCATGAAGAGAGCGGGCTCGTGACAACGCACCTGATTCTGAGTCCACTGTCCGTGCCCTCGACGTTTCGTGTGGAGCCTCTGTTCAAAGACATCTTCGTGTGCGTTCTCGGCCGTAAGCTAAAACATCCGAAAACCTCTCTCACAATGAAGGACTATCTAAGCTTTCGGCATATATCCGTAGAAACGCAATCCAACCAACAGAGCCTCATCGACCGATCTCTTGGAGAAGCGGGTTTCCAGCGCCGTCTGGCTGTTCACCTTCCCTACTTCCTCGCGGCAATTCGCATGCTGGAAACGACAGACCTGGCGTTAACGATACCTGCCCGCATCGCAGCCCCAGTGGCAGCGCTTCATGATTTGGTAAGTCTGAAAGCGCCGAAAGAGATCCCGCCGATACGATACTCCATGGTCTGGCACCCACGCTTCGAAAGCGATCCGCTGCATATGTGGCTTAGAGAGACAGTGCGTCAGATTTTTCGTCCTGCTCCTCCTCTCTAGCAAATTAGGAGTGGTATGTCGGCCAGTGTCCAGGAATATTGCAGAAGCGCGGGCTCTCAACTGCCGATATCAAGGCGATGCACGTTTCCAGCTTCGTCTGTGTCGGCGAGTGACCCGGCGATTTAGCACCAGGAACAGATCCTCCTCAAGGATGACAAACAAGAAAGGCAACGACAATGACAAAGCCCGCAGCAGCTTCGCTACGGGCTTGCTGGTTATGACTTCGGGGACGCTGGACCAAACGTGAGCAGGCTTACGATTTTGCCGGCCGGTGAGAAGCGAATGCAATCGTGGCCTTTCACCGTGACCTTTCCGTCAGGAAGTATGAGCACCCACATAAACAGGGCGACCTCGTGATGCGTGGAGACGTTTTCGATGTCGAAGTGGGCACCAGGATACTGCTTCTGGAAGCGCTCCATGTCTTCGATTGCTGCACTGGTGCCTCCGACGTACTCCGGCACGAGATATTCCACGTTCTCGTCGAAGACTTCCCAGAGGATGCTCTTCCGCTGCGCGTCGGGAATCGGCTTCCAGGCTTCCACGTAGCTTTGGTAGACGTTCAATGCTTGTAGATTGGTCATGATGGTTCTCCTTCTGTCCCTAAGGTAGGCCGGGACTTCTGTACGGTCGATAGTTGAAACGCCGAAATTATTTATCTAAAGCCCACAAATAAGCCGCAAGCCGGGGCATCCTAGATGCATGGATCCGTTTCTCGATGTTGTGCAACTGCTTCGACCACGGGCCACATTGTGGTCGAAAATTGAGGGCTTTGGTCGATGGGGGTTGGCGTTTCGGAAGCGCGACGATTTGCTGTTTTGCCGCGTGGAGCGGGGCGAGTGTCACCTGCTGCGGCCTCAGCTTGCGCCGGTGCTACTACGGCCGGACGACTTCGTTCTGATTCATACCTCGACGCCGTTTGTGCTCACCTCAGACCCAACGATGGAGCCGGAAGACAGCGAAGAGTTGGTGGCGGCAGCGAAGAGTGTCTCGCTGCAGCTTGGCGAAGGCACGGAGTCGCCGGTGACGCTGCGTGGCGGGCGGTTTGTTTTCGATACAGCGAATGAGAGCTTGCTATGGGAGCTATTGCCGTCGCTGCTGCACGTTGCGGCGGACGATACGTCGTCGTGGCGCGTGCGGTCCTTGCTGAAGTTGAATGAGATGGAGACCCTGCAGCCGGGTCCGGGCAGCGAGTTTATTATCGCGCGGTTGATGGAGCTCATCCTGGTGGAGATGCTGCGGCGTGAGACGCCGAAGGCGGATGACCGGTCGACGGGGTTGATTGCCGGCTTGCTTGATCCTGCCATTGCAAGCGCGCTGCTGGCCATGCATGGCGAGATTGCGCACGAGTGGAGCGTGGCGGAGTTGGCGCGTTTGTGCGGCGTGTCGCGGTCGGGTTTTGCGACACGCTTCAAGGGCGTGCTGGGTGTGGGACCGATTGAATACCTGATGCATTGGCGGATGGCCGTGGCGAAGGATGAACTGCGACGCGGAACACGAAGCATCAGCGAGATTGCGCTGGCTGTAGGATTTCAGTCGCCGAGCGCGTTCAGCACATCGTTCACCAGGGCCGTGGGGTGTTCTCCGAAACGGTTTGCTGGAAAAGCTGCCTAACGCAGCCGTCCAAGCTTCTAAGGGCTTTCCCGGAAAAGTTAGATTTTGAGCGGCGGGGACGAGGCCAGGAAGCACACAGTCGACTTTGCCGAAAATGCGACTCCGCGGGAACAAGGAACCATCGGGCAACAGGAGCGCGTTTATGGGGCCGAATCTTTCTTCGTCTCTGTAGCAGGTAATTGTGTAATAACGGCCGGCTACAAATGTTGCTGGCGATGGCAGCGCCAGACCAGTCTGACGGGGCGGTAAACTTTCTGAAAGCTGGCCTTGCGGTTAGCTTGGAGTCGATGGCGAGGTCAGCTCATGCGCTTAGAAGAACTCGGAGAACGCATCTGCATTTTGGGTCCCTCGAATAGTGGCAAATCCACACTTGCCGCTGCCATTGCCAGAAAGCGTGGACTAAGAGCAGTCCATCTGGATCACCTCCATCACCTTCCCCACACTGATTGGAAAGTGCGTCCGTCACACGAGTTTGTCGCCCTGCATGATGAGGCAATCGCAAACGACCGATGGGTGATGGACGGAAACTATTCGAAGCTCTTCCCCAAACGCTTCGAGCGTGCGACAGGGGTGATCCTGATGGACATCTCCACAGGCGCGAGCTTATTTCGTTACGTCCGCAGGACACTTTTTGACGGAAGAAGGTTTGGTGCACTCGATGGCGGGCAGGATAGCGTCAAGCTCGCGATGCTTCACCACATCGGAGTCGTAACACCCGAGAATCGTAAACGCTATGCCGAGATATACCGGCATCTCCTCCTACCAAAGATCTACCTGCGCTCGATCCGTACGATCAACGAATGCTATCGGATGTGGGAGCTGAATCGTGCGCCCGAGATGGAATATTAATCCTCACGAATCGGCCCGTGTTTAGTGATACCGCCGCCGCCAAAACTCAATTGGCGCATTCCGGCCGATGCACTCATTGACCCAGAATAGGGTCCATTTTGAGAATTTGTCTCCTAAATGCCTTTTCTCTTCATCTGGCCGCAACTGCCGAGAAGCCGACATCCCGTTACCCATCCTCAGAACGGTATTCGACTATTCACCTCAAGCCATCCG
>NZ_LMUD01000040.1:115390-176930 GCF_009766095.1 Granulicella sp. S190 | reverse complement strand
GGTGTCCTACAGCATGCCGTTATTGTTCTTCCATTGCTCTTTAGGAGGAACCATCTCGGGAAAGCCCCAGTGCTCCACAATCTTTTCGTCTTTCACGCGGTACAGGTCGATGTAAACGCAGAGTTCGCCCTCATGTGTGCCCTTAGCGACGATGAACACAAAATCTCCCTGTCCTAACAAAAACTTGATTTCATCGATGGTCCGGTGCTGCATTAGGACCTCGACATCTCGCATGAACTCCGTGACCCCGTCGAAGACGCCAGGTTCGTGACGGATCATAAGATCCCCAGCAAAGTACTGCTCACTTCGACTGTGGTCCGCGCGGATGTGAAAGGTCTCATAGTACGTCCGCAATAGTGACTTGTTCTTCTCCGTATCCTCGAAGTGTTCCACCTCGGTCGGTCCATCGACCTGGGTATGCCCGCTCGGGTTGGGTTGAGCATTCTCGGCGGAGAAGGCCCAGTGCTCGACAACCAATCCGTCTTCAAACCTGAAAACGTCGAAGAAGATTTCTTTCCCAGATCGTTGTCCTTTAGCCTGGGTAACGACGTAGGGGCCATCCTGGAATGCCCGTACCACGGTCAGTTGCAGTTGGTCACGTGGCGACTGATTGATGAATTGCGTCAGCCCTTCCACACCGTCGGTCGCGTACGGATTGTGTTGTACAAATAGCTTGTGGTCGATGTGCTGCGTCGCAACGCCTACATCACCGGCGCTGATGCCATGAAATATCGTCAACACTTTTTCGAGGTCAGTTTTGGCTATTGTCTTATCTCCTTTGACCGCGTCGGCCGCTCGAGCATCTGCCGCCCGCGCAAGACTTTCAACCCATTCCTGGTGATAGCGGTAAAGCGCACCGGGATTCTTGCGCCCGAGTTCTTCGAGGAAGAAGGGGCCTTGCTGCGTCTCCTCGCTCAGCAGGTGACAACCCGTGTCCGTCGGAGTGATGACCCAACCGTGATAGGCGCTCGAAGCGGTCTCGTCGCCGTCGACCAGTGTCGACCACGCGAGCCTGCGGCCGGGTACGTATTCCGTCACGATGAGATGCATAGGAAAGCCAACAGTCACCCTGCTGTATTTGGTTCCGAGCGCCAGTTCCGGCTCACCGGACAGGATCTTGACCTGATCTTCGGCGGGAAAGTAGCTTGACCAATTCTCGGCGTCGACGAGCAGCTTCCACACCACTTCAGGCGGCGCGTTCACGTCAATGTCGTTGAGCGCGTAGATCGCCGAGGTCTTCGGGGCAAATGGGTGAGGCCAAATCACATGGTCATACATTTCTTATTCCCCCTTCCGTTGTCTATAAGCGATTCCGTCTACTGTTCATTTTGCTGCCCTGGCAAATCGGTCGTTCAGAAACTCACTGATGAGTTGAAGGGTCTCGGTCGAAGCTGCCAGGCGTCCCAAGCCTCCCAGATATCCGTGGACCATCCCTTCCCATACATCCAGTCGAGCATCCACTCCGGCCGCGACCGCACGCTCGACGAAGCGGATGGAATCATCGAGCAACACCTCGTCGCTGCCGACATGCACACGGATCGGGACCAGGTTCTTCAGATCGGCATAGAGCGGCGAGGCCTTTGGATCTGCCGGATCATCACCGTCCAGATAGGAAGCCACCAACTCGGCGGCTTGAGGCTGGGTGAAGTATGGATCGGCAAGAGCGCGTGTCGACCAACTCTCTCCGGAGAGAGTTAGATCGGTCACCGGCGAGAGCGCAACTCCACCGACCAGCGCTTCACCGCCAAGAGCACTATTCGCCGCAAGATGCACGAGCAACCCAATCGCCAGGGTGCCGCCGGCAGAGTCGCCCGTGATGGCAATCTTCGAGAAGCCTTGCTCAACCAGACCGAAGTAGCAGGCGCGCACGTCTTCGGCAGCAGCAGGAAATGGATGTTCGGGAGCTAACCGGTAATCAGGCACGAATGCCGCTACCCCCACACCAGCAGCGATATGGCCTGCCAAATGGCGAAACGCATGTGCAGAGCCCCAGTTGAACCACCCGCCATGGATGTGCATGACGGCCTGACCGCGCCGCGCGGTTTCAGGTCGGCACCACCATCCCGAAACACCTCCAACGCGCCCAGCTTCATAGACGACGCCCGCAGGCGCAGCGACGTGCTCCATGATCGCGTCGAACGAAACTCGAGCTGCAATGCCCTGAAGCTTACCTTTATTAGGTTCGACGATGGCGCGCATGGCGGCCATCGCAGCTTGGTCTTCCGAGCTCAATGGATGGTGTAGCAACCACGAAGCCGTACTATGAACTTCCTCAAGTGTTTGCATGATGCTCCTCCTTGGTTTTGACGCTTGGTGTACTGGCCCTGGAAATGTCTAACGTGAATGTGGATCTTAGCCTTGTCCCAGGAGCGAGAGGAAGTTAGGTTGTCCATTGGACGCGCTGAGTCCACCGTCAACCGGAAGAATCACTCCGTTGACAAAGACGGCGTCCTCACTCGCGAGAAATGCGATCACTCCTGCGATTTCATCCGGTGTAGCGGCTCTGCCGATAGGGAGGCGATCAACAAACGCCGTCATGACTGCTTCGCTTTTTTCAAGGTCGGCAGTGGCCTCGCTGGAGGTCAGACTCGGAGCCACGGCGTTGACTCGCACGCCGCGCGAGCCATACTCCAGCGCCAAGGCGCGCGTGAAGTTCGTGATGGCGCCCTTTGCCGCGTTATAGGCACTCAGCCCCCAATCTCCGCCGAGACCCGATACGGAGGAGAGATTGACGATTGAACCCTTGGTCTTCAAGAGGTGAGGCAATGCTTCACGAGTCGCAAAATACACTGCATCCAGGTCGGTGCCCATCAGCTTCCGCCATTGCTCTGTGGTGGTCTGCGCGAAGGGACCGAAGGTGGCTATCCCCGCGTTGTTGACCAACACATCCAGCTTGCCGAACTTAGTGATCGTCTCTTTAACGAGTCGCTTCACGTACTCCTCATCCGAGACATCTCCAGGATGGATAAGTAACTGTGCTCGATCAAAGCCCGCGATAGTTTCGTACAACTTCTCTTCACGCCGTCCATTGAGGACAACAAACGCGCCTTCGTGTAGAAAGCGGCGTGCCGTGCCTGCTCCAATGCCAGAGCCGGCCCCCGTCACAATGACAACTTTGTCTTTGAATCTAGTCATGATTCCTCCGATGGATTTTATGGACGTAACTTAGGCAAAGTGCGATTGAGTTAGGCTACGAGAACAATTTTGCGCTTGTCGTGAACTAGCCATTCTCTGACAGGACCTCGCATCTTACGACCGAAAAACCCTTAAGCTTCTTTCAAAAGTTCGGTGTGATATTTGGGAGCAAGTGCCTTCGCCTTTTCAAGAAACGCGGCCATCTCTTTGTCATCGAGTTTGGGTGGAGCTGTGGTGCGGGTCGCTACAGGGACGCCGACTTCCAGGAAGAACTTCTCCTGGCCAGCTGGAGAACAGATACAAATCAGACGAGCCGGGTTTGCGGATGCGTTGTGGAACTGATGCGGAGCATTGGCAGGAATGTTGACTGTTTCGCCCGCGCCGACGACGGATTTCTTTCCGCGAAATGTTGCTTCGATCTCTCCATCCAGCACGATGAACGTTTCTTCAAAGTCATGGCGATGTGGTCCAGGGCCACCGCCGGCAGGGATGTGCATATCGACTACGCAGAACCGGCCGTTGGTGTCGTCTCCATCGACGGTGATGGTGTAAGTATCTCCGACGAGACCGATGTGGGGCAGTTTGCCTTCATGATCGGGATTCGCGGAAGTCAAAGTGCGATTGAGATCGTCGGGCGGAAGGGGAGGGTATTGTGTTTGTGGGTCTGGCATGTCGCTTCTCCTTGAGGTCTTGTCCGTGTCAACTTGCGCACCGAAGATTGAAAATGCAAATGCCCGGGCCGACTGTGACGCCGATAAGACACCGGCAGCTATTGCGAATTCCGTCATCTGACGGCAGTTGAGTTTTAGATTCATTTCATGGCTTCTGCTGCAGGTTGAGTCCTTCAAGCTGTTCCAGAACAGCTTCAGGACGCTCTTCCGGAACAAAGTGCCCGCAGTCTGGCAGAACAACGCTCTTGAGATTGGCCGCCACCATCGCCACAGACTGACCAACGCGCGCTCCCAATCCTTTTTCTCCGCCGATGGCGACGACGGGCAGTCGAACTTTGTTTTGTGTGAGCGGCAACGTCTGCGCCATGGTCGCAAAGGCCGTGCGGTAGACGCCGAGCGCTCCCAAGACGCCTCCAACACCAGCGAATGTGCGCAGATATTCGTCCACTGTTTCAGGGAGGATCGTTTCATGTCGTACGACCGCATCTCCGAGATAAAACCAGTTAAGGAATTCTCTCTCCTTGCCGACGAGGAGAGCTTCAGGAACACCTGGTGCGAGAGGAAGAATCCACCACCACATGCTGCCCTTTACCATTGCCTCGGGCGTGAAGGTGATGATCTTTTCAAGGATCGACTGCAGCATCACCGGCGCTTCGATGTAGAGAAGCGCCGCGATCTCGTCTGGGTACTTTGCGGCCCAGAGAAGCGCCGATGGTGCTCCCATATCGTGCGCAAGAAGCGTTAGGGGACGCCCTGCACCAAACCTTATTTGTCCTACGAGCGACCGAAACTCTTCTGCGAGTGCCGCGCCGTCGTAACCGGCATCTCCTGCGGGCTTATCTGAGTCTCCGTAGCCGCGCATGTCAGGGACGAGAACCGGGTAGCCTGCATCTGCGAGCAGCGGCATTAACTTGTGCCACGAATAAGCAGTTCCAAGAAACCCATGCCAGAGCAACACAGGACGACCGTTCGGATCGCCGCCGATCCAGTAGTGAAGGCTTACGCCATTCACGCTGGCCGATTCACTGCGAAAGCCCGCAATTTGTTGTTTCGTGGTCGTCATGTAGATCCCAGTTTCTGCAGAGGTTGTTATGCGTTCCAGAGTTTTGTCGTCTCTGCGGCAAAATCCTCATAGCTGCGAGGCGTATGACCAAGTAGTTTCGTCAGACGTGCAACTTCCGTCTCGGTTGAGGCGAACTCTCGGTCGAAGTAGCCTTGGAGCATCATGCGGAGATCGAAGGCGCTCCAACTTGGCATTCGTTCGCGCATGCCCTTTTCCCACTGGTCGAAATCGTGTCCGGTGTATTTGATCTCCTTGCCGAGCAGTTTGCTCCACAGTGCCGCGTTTCCCGGGCCACTGATAAGCGAGGGAGCCACAATGTCGTAGGTCTGTGCTTCATGACCGCCTTCTGTGAGCGAGATCGCTGCCGCTTCCGCGATGTCCCTCATGTCTGCTGCGGCGATCCCGGCGATGCCCAGAGGCATTGGGTAGAGTCCAGGTCCGGTCAGAGCATCCTTCAAGCCGATATCGTTCTGCATGTAGTAACCGGGACGCAGAATGGTGTACGGCACACCGAACTCACGCAATGCACCCTCGACGGCAAGCTTAGAAGCGAAATGAGGGACATCGCGGAACTCCTGCACTTTGAAGACAGACAGATAGGTCACGTGCTTCAAACCGATCCGCTTTGCGATGCCATATGCGATCAGCGCCTGCGTCAACTCATCCGCAACGACTGCATTGATCAGGAACAGCTTGTCGACTCCTTTCATCGCTTCCTCTATGGAAACGGGATCAAGTAAATCGCCGATGGCCACCTCAACGCTTGCTGGCAGCTTATGATCGGCGTCTGGTGTACGAATCAACGCACGGACTTCTGCGCCGCGCTTCAAGAGTTCCCCGACCACCAAAGAGCCTACATTTCCCGTTGCACCAGTGACCAAAACTTTCATATCTTCTTCGCTCTTTCTCAATGGTTTACATCTGGTAGTTGCCTCTAAGTTCTCCGCGCGAGTCGTTCACTAGAGATCAGGTGAAGGCAGCTCGTCCTATGTCGTCTATAGAACAGATGCGGGACCCGGAGTTTATGGAGCCCTGATACACGCAAAGCTGCTTTGCGCTAGAGCAACGAATGAATGACAATGAGTGCAGCATGTTCGCGAATAGGAATCTGGTGTCCTTTGTTGGGGGACATTTGGACACCTGAGACTTCCCAGGAAAGAAGCACTGTTATTACCAGTGACTGCCGGAACACATCATGCCGCACCACATTGATTTAAATGACGTCCGGACTTTTGTGATCGCCGCGCAGGCGGGAACAATGAGCGCTGCCGGGAAGACGCTGCATCAACCAGCGTCGACGGTAAGCAGATCTCTCACCCGTCTTGAAAAGCACCTTGGGGTACTTCTGGCGCATAGGGGTCCGAAAGGATTGATTTTGACAGACGCGGGCAGGGAGTATCTTCTCGCCTGCAGACGCGCGCTGCGTACGCTCACAGATGGGGAGGAATCCCTAGAGGTTCGCCGCTCTGACCCAAGTGGCACGATCAAGATCGCGTGCCCGCTGACTATGGCCCGCGAGATACTGGCGCCCCTGCTTAAAGAATTCATCACTCGCTTTCCGTCTTTGAAAATGGAAATTGAGCCGTACTCTTTTGGCTGGGATCAGGAACCCCGTGAAGATGTGGACGTGTTCTTCAAACTCAAAGCGCCAAAGGACTCGGTACGACGGGTCCGGTCCTACCCTGGGACTGCACGGGGGCTCTTCGCGAGTCCGGCATACGAGGACGCATTTGGCAGTCCGGCTAATCCCGACGAACTCGCCGCCCATCGGTGTGCGGGCTCCGGTGTTTGGAAGCTGTCCCGCGGATCGAAAGAGGTCAGTCCAAACATTGCATTTCACGTCGTGACGAGTGATCCCGGCATCAATCTGCCGTTTGCTCTGGATGGTCTTGGCATCACTGTCCTGCCGCTGTGGATGGCAAAGCACCCGGACAACCGGAGTAGGCTTGTTCCGATTCTTCCGCTGTGGAAACCGGAACCGATCACATTGTGTGCGCTGTTTTCCGGTTCGTCTCGACTCACGCCAAAAGTAGAAGGGCTTCTTGACTTCCTTGCTGAATACATCGGAACAGACCGCGATCCACGATTGAAACATGGTCGCGCAAAGGAATATTTCACAGACCTGACGCTCTCTCCAACGTCTGGACCTTGAGCAATTGGGCCCAAGCCTCTCAGCTAACGGTTGAAAGATCGATTCCTTCTGATTCGGTCTCGTAGGAGCATAACCATCCGCAACTCCGAACCGGTCAACGCAAGCTGACTTTTCAGTAGTTATCGTGTCTCAGTGAGTGCATTGGCGAAAATGCACTCACCGAGATCCGCCAATTTCAGATGGGTTAAAGCTTGGGGCTCGCGTCTGCCTCGGAGGCCCGCGCCAGTGCTTGCGTGTCGATGTACTCCCGAATCTTCGTCACCTTGCCGTTTCGAACGGTAATGGCGAAGACCCAGTCGTCCGTGAACGCCCTATTCGTGGCTTTGATTTTCCCCGTAGCGACGCCGACGACCAAAACCCGGTCTCCCTGCGCCACGAATTCGGGGGGCTTTGGGTACGAAGTTTCCACCGTTTCGTTAGCCTTCTGAAGTAAATTCTCCAATCCCTTGTGCCCACGGTGCGTGCCGGCCAGCGGCCAGTCCTCGCCCGGAACGATCCACTCAATATCTTCTGCAACCAACGCCAGCAGAACTTGCTTATCGCGGCTGCCCATTGCTGCAAAGAAATCCTTCACAATTTGGACATTCTTTTCGATGCTCATCAAAATCTCTCCTTTTCCCTTACATCAAGTGTGTCCGATCTAAGCGGACGTTTCGGAACCATCCTTCTCGGGCCAAATCACACGGTCATAGATCGATTACTGCTGCTTCTTGAACAAATCCTGAAAGATGAGCAGACCCCAAGTCTTGCCGCGTGCGTGGACTAACGCGCCACCCTCGTTGAACTTTCCAAGCTTGACGGGTGCGAACCCAAGTTGTTTGGCCAAATCCGCCACGGGAGCGATAGCGTCCTCGTCATCGCTCGACAGAAAGACGACCCGGTGGCCGCCCTCGACGATCGGGTCGGTAGCCAGTGTGGCCGCAACCAGGTGATTAAAACCCTTCACCAACTTGGCGCCGGTGAACGACTTCGCAACGAATGCGGAGGATGGGAGACCGTCCAGTTCCTCAGGTGGGACTGGAAACGAGTTCATCGCGTCGATGACTGTCTTGCCTTTCCAACTCGGCAGGGCCTTCGCAATCTCGCGATGTTCCCCGAACGGAACCGCCAAGATGATTGTGTCAGCCTCGAGTGCATCCCGCAGCGACTTGGCGACGACTGTGGGTCCAATCGCCCGAGCCTGCGGTGCCAACGCCTCGGGGGGCCGGCGACTCGCAACGGCCACGTTGATATTCTTACGGGCAAAGGCTTGGGCGAGAGCCTGACCTATCTTTCCGAATCCTACAATTGCGTAGCTCATATGTTCTCCTTTGATTTACCGAATCCTGCGGCGCTCCGAATCATCGACTGGAGCGCCGTTGGGCGAATGCGTCAGATTTGCGCTAAGCCGCCGTCGACGGCGAGCTCGCTAGCGGTCATGAAGCTGCTGTCGTCCGACGCGAGAAAGGCAGCAGCCGCCCCGATCTCCGCCGGATCGGCCATGCGCTGGAGCGGAGTCATCGCCGCGTAGACCTTCTGGCCCTCCTCGCCTAACGCTGCCTTTGCGAGTTCTGTCGCCGTCGCTCCGGGCGACAGCACGTTTACCCGGATGCCGGTGCCCTTCAGGTCCTCCGCCCAGGTCCGCGCGAGGTTGCGCACTGCCGCCTTGCTCGCGCTGTAGACGCTCATTGTCGGGGCGCCCGTGGTGCCGGCGCTCGAGCCCGTCAGAATGATCGAACCGCCCTTGCCCATCAGCGGAAGCGCCTTCTGGATCGTGAAGATCGTACCCTTCACATTGGTGTCGAAGGTCTCGTCAATGTGCTCGGCGGTGATCTTGCCAAGCGGAAGCGGGCTTCCCGCCCCGGCATTGGCAAAGACGATGTCGAGGGTTCCGCGCTCGGCCTTCACCGCCGCGTAGAGTCGGTCGAGATCGGCCAGATCGGAGATCGAGCCCTTCACCCCGCGGGCGTTGGACCCGAGATCGGCCACAGCGGCGTCGAGTTCTGCCTGCCGACGGCCGAAGATGAAGACGATGGCGCCCTCCTCGATGAAGCGTTTTGCTGCGGCGCGGCCGATGCCGGTAGCCCCACCCGTGATGACTGCAACTTTTCCTTCAAGCTTTCCCATAATGACTCCCTTTGGTCGATCTGTAGAATTCAGTGCTGAAGAGCAGATCTTTTTGGCGGTGGACAAGAACTGCTCGCGAGTCCTAATCTTTTGTCGATTCGTCAACGCGAATTCAGATGGCTGAGAAGCCGCCGTCGACAGCCAAATCCACCCCATTCACGTAGCTCGACTCGTCTGAAGCAAGAAACAGCGCGACCGCCGCAATTTCCTCAGGACGACCCATCTTGCCGCGCGGGATCAGGGATTCGAACATCTCCCTCGTCTCCTTGTCGAGTCGCTGGGAATCCGGGGTATCGACCTGCCCCGGGCTCAGCACGTTCACGCGGATATGCCTGCCCTTCAGT
This sequence comes from Granulicella sp. S190, assembly GCF_009766095.1. Lineage (GTDB taxonomy): Bacteria > Acidobacteriota > Terriglobia > Terriglobales > Acidobacteriaceae > Edaphobacter. Next base: position 167,459 of record NZ_LMUD01000040.1, on the reverse strand, counting down.
TCGTTGACCCATGTGCGTGCGAATGAACGCAATGCCGCCTTGCTCGCCGCATACACGCCGAAACCAGGAAATCCTTTTACCGAAGCAACGGACCCGATCATGATGATCGATCCGCCATCGTTGAGCAGCGGCAACGCCTTCTGAACCGTAAACAGCGTTCCACGCACAATCAGGTCGAAGCCCGCATCGAAGTGCTGCTCAGTAATCTCACCCAGCTTGGCGGCTTCGCCCTTGCCTGCGCTCGCAAACAGAACGTCGATCTTGCCCTTTTCTCGCTTGACTGTGCCGAACAGACGGTCGAGGTCGTCGAGATTGGACGCGTCGCCGCGCACGCCGGTCACGTTCCGGCCAATCAGCTTGACCGCCTCATCGAGCGCCTCCTGCCTCCGGCCCGTGATGAAAACGTAGGCGCCTTCTTCAACGAACCGCTTGGCGCTCTGCAGCGCCAAGCCGCTCGATCCACCCGTGATGACTGCAACCTTACCTTCAAGCTTTCCCATAATTGCTCCCTTCGGAATGTGTGAAGCATTCCGTACACTAAGGTAGATTCTTTGGCGGCGGACGAAAACTGCTCGGGAGTCCAAGATTTTTGTCTATTCGTCCAGAAAGATGGCTAAACCGAGCTGTTTTGCTCATTATTGATAGAACTGGGACGCGCGGGGAAAAGGAGTGTAGGAGTTGTGATGCTGGAAGGAAGGAGAATGTCCGTCATGGTAGAGGCCTCTTCGACCTGATGCTGCACTTGTCCGGCGAGCGAAGCTGCGCAGTTTCGTAGAGGTCACAGAACACTATGGCTTTCGAGAGCAGATGGAGGCTCAGTTGGACCCGATAACAGACATCTTCAGAACGCTGCACGTAACCGCTTTCGGTCTGCACAGGCTCGAAGCCACAGCCCCGTGGGGCGTGAAGCAGGAAAATCAGACCGAAGAAAAAGCCACTCTTTCCGGTAAGAAGATGCCACCCACAGATCTGGCGCACTTCGCCATGCTCTCGCGCGGCAACTGCTGGCTGAGTGTGGAAGGGATTGCGGAACAGATTCCCCTCACCGGCGGTGATTGCTTTTTGGTGGCTAAAGGGACTTCGATTGTTCTGCGCGACAGCCCGCGAACACGTCCAGGGTCAACCTTCCGCGAGATTGGGGCCAAGGCCAACGGCAATGTCGCTCTTTATGGAGGTGGTGGCGCACCGACGACAATCGTCTGTGGTTCCTTGAGTTTCGATCGCGCCAGCCTGAAGCCGATCACTCAGTTATTGCCGAGCTTCATTCTGATGAAGGCCGATGAGGCACGTACGCTTGCTCTTCACAACACAGTGCAGGCGCTTGCTTCGGAAATGGCAGAACAAGCGCCGGGATCTGAAGTCGTCGCGACGAGGCTAGCCGAGGTCCTGTTTATCCAGGTTCTCCGCGCGCATATCGCGTCGGGACCAGCACGCAACAAAGGATGGCTTCGTGCCATCTTCGACCCTCAAATCGGCGCTGCCCTGAGTGGCATTCACGATCGTGTGAAGACACCTTGGACGGTCGAATCCCTGGCCGAAGCGGCGGGCATGTCTCGCTCCGCATTCGCAGCACGCTTCAAAGAGCTGCTCGGACAAACACCGCTGGAATATGTAACCGAGTGGCGGATGCAGAAGGCGATTCAGTTTCTACAACAGCGCGACAAAAAGCTCATAGACGTCGCTCGCTCGGTCGGTTACGAGTCCGACGCTGCGTTCAGTAAGGCGTTCAAGCGAGTTGTCGGGGCCAACCCTGGTGAATACCTCAAACGTGGATTTGAGGACCGCAGCGATGCCGGAACAGCGGAAGCTTTTTGAAGCCGAGGATTCTACTTGAGCCTACTATGGCGTCTGTCGCATATCGTGGGAAGGTCGAAGAGCGATATCAGGCCAAGGCACTCTTTGAGAGCGGTTTGCGCGCAACCTTCAGGTTTACTCCCCGTAAATGCGCTTGTCGTCATCAGCTTCGTGGTGTCTAGGAATGGGAAACAATCAATTCCATAAGTGCTCTGACTGGTTTCAGTTGAAGCTAAGGGAGGGTGCTTGAGCACCCTTCCGCACCCTCGAAATTCGATTACCCCGCATATGCGACAGACCTCTGCCCAGGTCGACCTCTCTGCCTATGCACGGCAGAGGTCAGACTCCCAGCACCTTGGTTTCTGCGACGGTGCTGGTGAGGGTGCTGAATTCCTAATCTGCGTTTTTCCCAGTGTTTTTGAGTGCCCAAGGGTGCTGTAGTTAGCCATCAACGCTCATGAAATCATTTAGATGCAACCAGTTAGCGTAACTGTCACGGCAGACGTTTTGACGTCCCGCATAGTGTCAATATCATTCCATATTAGAAAGATATTGACACCACGATAGCTTCCGTCACTCACTGGCGACGAACCTGAGAGCCCTCGGAGTCGACATCAAGGTAGCTCAAGAGTTGATGCGGCATGCGAGCTGCCGGACGACGCTCGATATCTATACCCAAGCTGTGTCGCAGCAGAAGCGGACGCAAATGCAAAAGTAGTGGAGATGATGTTGCCGCTGGAGGCAAGGAAATTTCAGGACCCTTCCGGACCCTCGGAGGTTCAAGAACTAGCTGGGCAACCTCGGCAAGCTACACATTATGGGAAGTTTGTTGGTGGACCTGATCGGGATCGAACCGATGACCTCTTCCATGCCATGATGTGGGTCGGAACCTAAGTTATTGACGATACGGTGGTTATGAGTCGGCTAAACCGGTAAAACCGGCATACTTGGCAGCATTTGCTGCCAAAATGCTGCCAAATTCATCATCGGGTAATCGGGCTGATCCGTGGGCGGACAGCCCGATTGATTGTGTGAACCGTCTTGCCGAGGTAGTTGGCTTAGGACTGTAGATCCCCCATTCCAGCTAGATGGCTTTGGGCGGTTGGGTTTGCTGTATGGCGCTTGTGTGCGTTCATGGCGCACAATGAGGGGATTTTGTGAACTTGACATCGGGTTTATGCAAATGTGAATATGTGCGTCATGGACGCACAAAGATCATCTCGGCTAAACCATCTTCTCCTAAGTCTGCCGGAGGGCTTCTTGGCGGATAGCACTTGGCTCCAAACCCAGGGGATCTCCCGTTCATCGATACGAGACTATGTGGACCGGGGGTGGCTCGAACGAATAGGTCCCCGCGTTTACCGGCGGCCAAGCCAACTTACCAAGGCCTCGCTGCGATGGGATGTTGTTGTACTCTCTCTCCAGCAGATCATGCACACGCCCCTTCACGTCGGCGGACGAACAGCGGTCGAACTGTCTGGGTATGCTCATTACGTCGAAGCTGGCGACACTTCGCGAGTCTACTTGTACGGCTCGGGCCTCCCGTCCTGGCTTGCAAAGCTGCCGATATCCGCTCAGTTTGAGACCCGCTCTTCGGGACTGTTTGCAAACTCGATTAGCGGCGTTGAAGCGAAGCGTTACGATCTGCGTTCTAGCGAAGCATCAGGATCGCTAAAGGATGCGGAATCCACGAGCCCCTGGGAATGGTCGCTGACCATGTCAGCTCCCGAACGAGCAATCCTGGAGATGATCGATGAACTCCCGCATCACGAGAGCTTTCATCAAGTCGATGTCGTCATGGAAGGTTTGGCCAATCTCCGTCCTCAACTGCTGGGGAAGCTTCTGCGGGAATGCAGGAGTGTGAAGGTAAAGCGGCTCTTCCTCTGGTACGCGGACAGACATGGACATGCCTGGTTCAAACATCTGGATCTGTCTGCCGTCGATCTCGGGAAAGGAAAGCGTCAACTGGTTCCCCAAGGTCGTTTTGACTCGCGCTATCAGATCACGCTTCCAATGGAACTATTCAATACTGGAGGTAGGAACGATGGCCAGTGAAGTTTTCGAGGGACAGGTAGCCCTACTCGTCCGTGTATTGCCCTATGTGGCGACCGAGACTTGCTTTGCTCTCAAGGGCGGAACAGCAATCAATCTTTTCGTACGCGACCTGCCTCGCCTTTCGGTGGACATCGACCTGGTCTATCTGCCGATTGAGGACCGAGAGACATCGCTTATCGGGATACGATCTGCGCTGGGCCGTATTGCCCAGAAGATTCGTAAAGCGATCCCAGACAGCTTCGTCACAGACAGCGCTAACGCGGGCGGAACCCTCGTCCTCGTTCGTCAAGGAAACGCTCAAATCAAGATCGAAGTCACTCCCGTGCTTCGTGGCACTGTCCATCCCACGGAGTTGAAAACAGTCCGGTCCCTCGTAGAAGAGCGATTCGGCTTCGCTGAAATCCAAGTGGTTTCGTTCGCCGACCTATACGCGGGGAAACTGGTTGCTGCACTTGACCGACAGCATCCTCGAGATCTGTTTGACGCTCAACACCTGCTTGCCAATGAAGGGATCGACAACACTCTCTATCAGACATTTCTGGCATACATCCTGAGCCACAATCGTCCCGCGCATGAGCTCCTGCAACCCCGCTCGAAGGAGATACGGCAAGCCTTCGAGAGAGAATTTGTCGGGATGACTGTAAGAGAAACCTCGTTGGACATGCTACTCGCGACCCGAGAACAATTGGTTGCGGAGATTCGCTCCCGCCTAGATGAAACATCTAAGCTCTTTCTGAGGTCTTTTCATGCACTCAGTCCAGACTGGAACCTCGTAAGTTCACCGGCCATTCGTAATCTCCCGGCGATTCGATGGAAGCTTATGAATCTGGAGCGATTGCAAACTGAGAATCCGGAGCAATATCAAGTCATGCTTCAAGAGCTTGACGCAGCATTGACTTGAACTGACTCGCCCGTGAGATTGCAGACGCCGTCTGCAATCTCTTCCGCTTGAAGAATGATCTCGGAACCGTCGGCGATGGACTCCGGCCCGGGCTTTGGTCGTCTGATGTCCGTTGATAGTCAGGTCGGGATAGCGCGAGATCGTAATGTTCAGATAGCCCAGAAAATTTACGCCAATATTTCGCAAAGCTACAAGCGAGTAAGCCTCGATCTGCCCACCCTTTTCAACCAATGAATAATTTGCAACCGATGGTTTGCAGGAGCCTCCAATTGTCAGGCCGCGCATTTTGATGGGCGCCATATACGAGGCAAAGGAGATGAAAGTTCTAGTGATTGGAGCGGCCTGCCCTGGGGGCCGTGCATAAGGCGACGCCTTTATTGCGCGGTGCCACGCAGTATAAGAAGGCGAACGTCAGAGTTGTTGCGGTCGGCGACTCTCTTGCGATAAGAGCGGGTCCTTGGCTTTCATGCAAACGCAAGCTAAACAGGAGTACGAGTGAAAAACGGAACAGTTATCAACGTATTTGGGGAGCCAATCGAAATCATTGCTTCGAGCGCCACGACGAATTATTCATTTGTGATTGGCTTGCAAACTTCGCCCCCAGGCGGGGGACCACCTCCACATCGTCATCTTGGATAGGACGAAGTCTTCACGGTGATCGACGGTGAATTCGAATTCTTTGATGGCGAATCGTGGGTACCATTCCACAGGGGCGAGGTTAAGTATTCCCTTCGCGGTATCTATCACGGTTTCCGGAACGTCGGTCATTCCGCGGGAAGAATGATGTTCACAACAACTGGTGGAGGCTTGGACGAGTACTTCGCCGAGATTTCTTCGCTTCGATTGCCGGATGGCATGGAACGTCTTCAGGAGGTCAGCAGATTCTATCGGTACGAGTATCTTCCCCCAAGTAAATGACCACATCATCCCTGGATTTTGCTTGTCTTAGCTCAAATAGCCTTGGCAGCAGCTCGCATTGATCGCAACGAGAGAATCAGTGGGGACGGTGGCAAGAGGACGATGAGCTTGATTGGTTCACTGCAGCATAAGGTCAAGCGCAAGGTGGCAACTTATCAAGGTTTAGGTGCCCGCCTTCACGCCACACTTGATTGGATGACGGTGAATTGCGAACCTTATACGTCTTCTACCACTCTCCGCCACCTTGGTTTTCTTTCCGCGATCCCTGTACCTACTAGTATGTATAATTACCTCTTGAGATTAGGTGAAGGACTACTGAGTACATCATTGGGACTCGGCTCGATTCGTACACCACTAGTGACTTCTATGAAGAATTCCATTGTGCCTGTTGCATATGCGATGTGCGCTGCTATGTGCTTGAGTGCAGCGTGCCAAAGCCCGACGCCTTTTTCATTGCGGGACCTGGGGTCCGGAGCTTGGGCGGCGATCGATAAATCGGCCGCCAAGCCAGATTTGGCAGGTTCAAACACAGGCTTTGTGATTGGGCCAGAAGCGGTTCTAGTGGTGGATACATTTGAGAGTTCGGCAGCTGCGCAGAAGATGATGGAAGCGATCAGGGAAAAAACAACGTTACCCGTACGATATGTGGTGAACACGCACTACCACCTTGACCATGTGGCCGGGAACGAAGTCTTTGCAAAATCTGGCGCTACCGTTATGGCCCAAGACAATGTGCGTTCTTGGATGCGAACAGAAAACCTGAAGTTTTTTGGTGAGAAGATCACACCAAAGCAGCGGGAGTGGGTGGACGATCTCTACCTTCCGGATCTGACATACACACAAGGTGCTACAGCATATATCGGAATAAATCGTGGTGAAGTCCTGCGGGTCATGCCTGGTCATACCGGAGGGGATACGATCATCTACGATGCTCAGGCGAATGTCGTTTTCTGTGGCGATCTCTTCTGGAATCGCGCGCTGCCTAATTTGATTGATGCGTCGACCAAAGAGTGGGTTGAAACGTTGAACTTGCTACTCCGCGACTACCCTTCAGCAAAGTTCGTTCCGGGCCATGGCGAAAATGTAGGGGATGAATCGGACATTCGAGCTTTTCGCGATTACCTCGTGTTTCTTCGTCAGGCGGTTTCCCAGGCACAGACACATGGGGCAAGCAGTGCCGACGTTTTGAAAGCGGTATTGCCCCAAGTGAGCGAACGCTATGGTAAGTGGGCGTTCTTTGACTTCGCCGGCCCCAGCATTCAGCAAACGGATGAGGAACTTAGACACCTCAAGAAACTACCGCAGCAACCTTTGAAATGACCTGCGGTGCCCTTCGCCTCGCCAATATGGATAGTTCAGCGTATCTGCAGATGAGCGGAATAAATTCCCCCTTAGCCAAGAGTTGTCGGGAGTAGATCCACGCATCGGCTCCTCAGCCCTGCAACACACTCCTTCGAGATTCTCGATGGTTGCATATTCACAAAGATTCAGCAGACCAATTCGCTCGTGTTGAGGTGTTTTATGTTTCTTGCACGTCTCAAGCCGTTATATCTAGCATTGCTCCTATCAAGCGCCTGCCAGTTACAGGCACAACTGCCGCTAAGTCTTTCCGTGGATCTGCGCGATGCTCCTCGCAAGTTGCTTCATGCGACCGAAATTGTTCCCGTACAAGACGGTCCATTGACCCTCGCCTTTCCAGAATGGATTCGGAACGAACATGAGCCCGCTCCTCTAACTCAGCAGGTAGGCCTATTCATTAGAGCCCGTGATGGCAGCGGGGTTGTCGGCCAGCCTCTTTTCTGGAAGCGTGATCCCTTCGACCCGTATCTCTATCATCTGACCATTCCGAATGGAGTCCGCTCCATCGAAGTCAGATTCGACTTCATTACGGCGGACAAGAATGGGGACGCCCACGGATCATCAGATGCAAACCTCGCGGTGTTGGACTGGAACACTGTCGTCCTTTACCCCTACAGCGGACCCGATACGCGAGTCGCCGATCTCACCGTCACCCCGACGGTCACATTGCCAAACGGTTGGCACACGGCTACGTCGCTCAAGACTGTGGCGGGCGTGATGGAGCCGACTGCTAGCTCGATCGTAAACTTTCAGCCCATCTCGCTCGAACAACTCGTCGATTCCCCGATGATTGCGGGACGCTACTTCCGAGAAGTCGCACTTGCCCCTGAAGTTTCACCCAGGCATTACCTCGACATAGTAGCGGATCAGCCGGAAGATCTCGAAGTCCCTCAAGCGCGAATTGATGAATTAAGCCAGGCGATTCGCCAGGCCGGGTTACTGTTTCGTAGCCATCACTATGACGACTATCGCTTTCTCATCACGCTTTCGAACAACATCTCGCAAGCGGCGATCGATCACCTGCAGTCCCTGGACAATCGTCGTTCGGCCAATTTTTTCCGTAATGAGAAAGGGCAGAAGCTTTACGCGAATTACACGATCCACGATTTTCTTCATAGCTGGAACGGCAAGTATCGGCGCCCTGAAGGACTCGCCACACCCAACTTTCAAACCCCTGTGAATACGAACGGAATGTGGGTATACGAAGGGCTGACAGACTATCTTTCCACTGTGATGACCACGAGAATAGGCAACGCGACCAAGGAAGACTTTTTGGATGTTCTGGCATCGAAAGCTGCCTACTATGATCGCCGTCCAGGTATGCAGTGGAGAGATCTTGACGACGTTGACACGATGGCCTACCCGCTTTGGAGCAGTGAGGATTCCAGTTACGATAACTGGCGTCTAAACGGCTTTGACTTCTATAGCGAAGGAAACTTGATCTGGCTCGATGTCGATGTGACGATCCGCGACAAATCGAACGGCAAGAAATCTCTTAACGACTTTGTGGCTCTCTTCCATGGCCTCGGTGGGGATACCGGTCCCAAAGTTGTTCCGTACTCCTTCCACGACATCGTTGCTTGCTTGAATCAGATCGTTCCCAACGACTGGGAAGGCTTCCTCACCGAACGCCTTCACGCTCTGTCAAAAGCACCTCTTCAAGGCATCGCTGGAGCCGGCTACAGGCTGGTCTACAAAGAAGGTGCTGACAAAGACTTTCAGTATTCCCTTGCCATGAGCATCGGAGCTGACGGCGTGATCTCCGACGTGATAATGGACGGAATTGCCTATCAGGCAGGTTTCGGTCCTGGGATGAAGATACTTGCGGTAGACGGTCAACCGTTCACGCGCCCGACTCTGCGGCAGGCAATCGATGCCGCGAAAACGACGACGACGCCCGTCGACTTCAAGGTCGACAACACTGGCGAAATCTCTGACCTGCATCTTGACTATCACGGTGGGCAAAGGCATCCCGTGCTGGAGCGTGTTCCGAATACCCCGGATCGGATCGCTGAAATTCTGCAACCAATGAGCAAGTAGTCAGCAACACAACGCTTCATCCTTTACCAAAGAAGGGAACAAGCGAGAGCGTGTCTCCATGTTCCCGGAACTCCGGCGCTCCTACAGAGACCCAGTGCGTCCGTGACCGACTACGCGGTAAGCTTCATCGTAATAAGCTGAGAACACCTCGGATCGCGCGGTGGAATGGCTTAGGAGAGGCAGCAGCGCTAGCGAGAACGTAGCCGCCCTGGATCACGGAAATAAGCGTCGCAGCGACCTCGGTGGCGTTCAGTTCCGTGGAAATCTCGCCGTTTTGTTGCCCCTCCTCCAAGATGGACTTAATTCTGAGTTGAAGCCATTCGAATGTCTCGTCTATCGGGCGACGCAAATCCACATCCGCAGCGATATCGGGGTCTTGGGTCAACTTACCGATTTGGCAGCCCTTCAAAACCTCACGGGAACGGAGCATGTAGCCGCGAATCCGTTCAAGTGGCGTACCTGATGCACTCAGCCACTTGTCAGCTCCATCACGAAAGGACGCGGCACTCTGCTGGATTGCTTCTGCCGCCAGATGGGATTTCCCCTTGAAATGGTGGTACATGCTCCCTTGGCCAGCTCCCGCCCTTTCCTGAATCGCTTTCGGACTCATACCTACATAGCCCCGCTCCCAGAGGAGCTCCTGCGCGCTTCGTACTAAACTTTGACGAGAGTTCATGCTTTGTACTAATTAGTACGTACAAATTTTCAGATTCGCAAGTGTATTGCGAAGAGCTCGGCGGTCGGCTTCGAGCCCTCGTCTCGTAATCTCGGGAATGCGGCCCCATTCGTGCTATCGGTAATTATTCCATCCCGCCGTCCGGTGCTCGCGGACCTGCTCAATCGCGCCGACGCTTTGCACAAATCCGGACGTGCCTATGGATGCGGATTTCTTCACAGAATCGACAACGCGCTCAGCGAGGCGGGCTCCGGCGCGACGGCCAATCAATTCCAAATCTCATGTATTGGCATTCTGAACACTCCCAGGTTCAGCTGTTGCGCACATGCGGGATAGGAATTCGCACCCGATCTTATTCGGACCACTTGGTTGGATCTCTTAGAGCTTCTCGACTCAGAGACAGCAGGATCGCTTGCAGTCCCAAGGGTTTTGGGCGCGCCCTCGATGGACTTCTACGGACCTCCACGGCATTTAGCTCAAATCTTCAAGATATGAAAATGGGTTTTCAATTCCATTGGTGCTGCTTCAGCGCTCTGCTCCTCGAGTCATAGTTAAGCGAAGGAGACACTATCTCATGACGTCACAGATCACATCTTTTGCTGGAACGTCACACAATAACGGTGCGCGGGGGCTATCGGCATTATTGCGACGTTGACTCGAAGGAATGGAGCACGAACGTCTTGTCACTACGAAGTTTGCAGATCAGGACGCGTGCAACGGGAGCGAATCAGGGGACCTTCGTCCAGAAAGTATCACTGCTTTCATAGCGCACGACGAGACCAGTCACCTTTCCCATCGAGTCCCGAAGAAAGATTATGCGCCTACGGGGCTCTCCCGGAGTAAACAGCACATCGCGCGTCTCGGCTTTTCGTTCCCGCTCTGGGACACCCGCACGATTGGCAAGGATTCGATCACCATCTCCACGAACGGTGAATGTGTCCGAACCGAAACGATAGGTCCCCGCCAGTTCTTCAATCTGGGCTGTATTTAGCTTGATTGCGGGGGGATCAGAAAGTACATTTGTGATGTGGAGCGCGCGTAGCTTCCACCTGCCGTCCAGACGCTGCCATGTCTCGGTGAAGATATATCGAACCTTGTTCTCATCTATGTCCTCGTGAAGGACGATTGCTGTCTCGTTGATTCGGGTCAGCTTATAGGTCCGTATTTGCAGCGGCTTTGTGGCCATTGGCGCTAGATCTTGAAGAAAGTTGCTGAGATATGTAACGCCCCCTTCTTCGTCGAGATAAAAGAAATCAGACGCCGCAAATCTCTGCCAGACGGAGCGATCTGCCGTATGCACCGCCGAGAGCAAAAGCTCGTCGCTTCTACGCAACTGCGCAGCCAGAGCAGAATCAGATTCGACTGTCTGCGCATGTGAGTTTGCGGAAACGAATATGTAGGTTGTTAGTGCAACAACAAGCAGGGTGATGCGGGAACGGGACATATGGAGCAACATCTCCTAAGCGCAGTAGTCACGGCTGTAAGCGGGTGCAGACCAGATTATGGGTCGAGAACGGCATTGGTCTTCCAATTGCCACTTCAGGAGCCTCTTTGCGCTGCTCCAACTCTTCCAGTCTGACCCGACGTAGATGAGTCACAGATAGTCCTCTTCTCTGCGACAACCTCAGATCGTCGCTCCGACAGCTCGCCCAGCGCACACGAATGCGTCCGCCGCGCAGCGGCTTCGTTCAAGTCGGCTTCTTATCAGTAATCGCTGCTGAAGGGGATCGCGTTCAGTAGGACTGATGGTGTCGCTAGCGGTGTGCGGGGAAAAAACGAAAACCTGCCGAGCGTGTTGTTCATATCGACCACCTGTTTGCGCGCATGCGGCGTCTCAATACATAAGAAGCGAAGACGAACGCCAAGACGAGAATCGGATCGAATTTGTCCCAAGTACTGCCACCACCATTCAGTTGTGAATAGAACGCAAGTAAAAGTGTGAAGCTGAGACCAGCATAGACCCACTCGGTCAATCGAGGCATATTGGGAATCAGAAGGCCCACGCTACCAAGGATGTGCGTTACGCCAATAAAAGGGATGATGTAGAGCGGGTATTCGAGCTGCTGATTGGCGATCCTCCATTCGTCGGGATCGTGAATTAGATACAACCTGCCGAAGTACACCCACATGAAGGCGACCACGACGGTAGTTATCATTGCGGCTCTTTGAGTCGCTCGACCTGCTTGCACGGATTTATCTATTGTCCGTTCAGTTTTCATAGTAAAAGGATCTCCTTCTTGTTCTTTCGATCATGACGCGATGGCCTCTCGACAGCGTGGAACCGGACGGTCAGCTGTCCGGTCCAACCCTTGCACCCGAACAAGTGTTAACGGATCCGAGATCGTCACGATCGCCTGGACTTACGCCTTGACGGCGTTCTGTGCAGCCGCAAATACATCGCGTGCGGACGTCGTACCCTCTACGTGCTCCGTACCCGTGACCCCGAGGTCCATCCATCCCGCGTTAACGCTCTCGTACATTTCTTCGGCAGGTCCAGTGTGACCCTTCGGGACGCCGAACTGCTGGAACGCATCGGCCCAGGCGGCACGCGGGAGTGCGAAGGCTTTTACGTCGAGCTTCAAGACTTCACCCAATTGTGCGGCCACTTCATCCGCGCTTACCATCGAACCCAACTCGATGACGCGATGCCCTGACCACGCCGGCCCGGTGAGAAGCGTTGCCACCTCTGCGCCGATGTCATCCGTCGCGACCATGGTCGATCTTCGGTCCGTAGGATTGTAGAAGACCGGTAGTGTTCCACCCTGGGCGGCCTGTAAGCCGAAAAGAAAGTTTTCGAAGAACCCGCCTGCGCGCACAAAGGCAACCGGAGAGGTCACGTCGCGAAGACCCTGCTCGAAAAGTGCTAAGCCCGTGATCATCCCCAGCCCGCTTGTTTTATTTGCGCCCATCGACGAGAGTGCCACCACCCGCGAGGGCGTTACTATGGTCAGCGCCTCGACATAGTTCGCAATAACGTCCTTTGCCTCTCTGTAATCAGGCGATGGTGCCCATACGGAGGGCAACATAACAAACGCTCCTTCAACACCTTTGAGGGCCGCCGCAATGGCTGTCGCATCGTTCCAGTCTCCATCCACCAACTCCACGCCTTGCTCAGCCCACTTCGCCGCTTTCTGGCGATCGCGTACAAGTGCTCGCACTTGTTTGCCTTGCTTCAGAAGATGCCGCGCCGTGGCCCCTCCAACGTTTCCTGTAATGCCCATGACTAAATACATATTCGTTTTCTCCTTGGTGTTGTTACAGCGATATGGGGTCGTATTTGCAGCCCCGTTTGTGTAGCGGCACACCCTTTAAGTTCAGGCGTGAACTCAAGAGACGCCCCGTACTAAGCGCGGTCTGCGACGAGAAATGTCTGGTTCTTTTCCATGGACCTGGTCAACCTCTCAAAGTCGGCCTGGGTGAGTTGAGCAGGCAAGAAGTCTGTCCTGCCATCCGGATGCACCGCATCCTTCATCATTCGCTCGTGGTGATACGTCGAGACACTCAGCACGCGACACGGACGCTCACTCTTATTGAAGAATGAGTGAGGCGCATTGGGCTGCACCATCAGACTCTCTCCGGCTTCACACGTGTCCCACTCAGTGACACCCTGGTTGTTCCAAAATCCTATCGACAAAGTTCCTTCCAGCACGTAGAAAAACTCTGCAAATGGGTGCCTGTGTAGTGGAATACCCATACCCGGCACAACCGTCATTTCAAAAATGGAAAAGGTGTAGCCTGTGTTTTCTCCCAGTGCCCTCCACAGCAATTGCATAGGCCCGATATCCAGCGTCGGGCCGCCAGTTTTGTTGTTCTTAATGACGTTGTGATGAAGGACCTCTTCAAGCGGTTTAGGGAAGTTCGACATAAGACAATCCTTTCGTGAGCCAAGTTAAGGGCTCTGATGTGAATGCAAGAGCTTGTGAGTTGCGCAGCTACCACTTCGCCAGTCCCATGAAGTTTTACAGCTATCTGTCGCGTGAAACATTGCCGACCGAGCACAATCGATCGGAGCGGCGGACGAGCTATGTGGTGGTTACCGTCACTGCCTGACGTACATACCGGCTGCTTTCTAATTGCTGCACCATGAAGGCAGCCAGATCCGCGCGCCCGATCTTGTGTGCCTTCTCGCCGCTCTCAGTACTAAGCACCCTGGCAATGCCGGTCTTCTCATGGTCGGTCAACATCGGCGGCCGCACGAGCGTCCAATCCAAGTTGCTGCCTTCGATCTCTGCCTCCATACCCGCCTTGTCTACCAGCAAACCGCGCAGAAACGTCTTCATCAGCAGGTGCTTGTTGAAGAAGCCGGCGTTTCTGGCGCTATCGCCTGCTCCAACAACCGAAATCTTCAGCAACCTCCGCACGCCGTGGCGTCGCATCGCGTCCACAATGTTGTGTGCGGCTTTCGTCTCCATCGTCGTCACTTTCCACGGTGTCTTGCCGCCTAGCGCGTCGATGACCGCGTCCTGTCCAAATACCGCAGGGTCAACGGCAGCCGCGTCAAACACGTCGCCTGCCACAACCCTGACGTTCGCCTTCTTGTACTGGGCAGCGCCGCGAACGAAAACCGTCACCTTATGCCCAGCGGCCAACGCCTCATCTACTAGCGCCTCCCCGCTCTTGCCCGCTGCTCCAATCACTAGAACTTTCATCGCATTCTCCCTTTGTCTCGTATTGGGCCGCCAATCCAAATACGCGACCTAGGAATTAGAAGCGCGATATAACCATTGGTTGCAAAATAATCGTTGGTATGAAATCGCTGTGACTCACCGCCCGCACACTCATACACAGAACAACCGGGGGATCATCCAGAAAACTCGCTGGGCCGCTTTTGTGGCGGCCTGCTGACCCTTGTGCTTCAGTCTCTTGACCATCCGCCGAAAGCAGTGTGACTTCCGAGTGGTCTGTCGGAACGACGACAATAGATGGGGGCACTCAGGGAGGATAAGCTTCGAAACGCTCACTTCAATTCATCAGCGGAGCGACATTCTTCGTCAAGACTCCACTGGAAAGAGACTTACTTCTGATCAGTAGTGGATCGCGACGGGAACTGTGGTCGCTATGTTGTGAACTGGGAAGATCGACGGATCGAACGGGGGAGGTCCCAGCTTTCCACGCGTACCATTCGATATGCCGTAGCCTTCCAACGGTATACCAGGAAATCGTGTGTCGAACTTTCCGTTCTTGTTCTCATCGTGCCAAGTGCTCACCGCATATGTGCCGAACGGGATTGCGGTGAACACCGCACTTGCGGAGCCGTTGATGATGGGCACCTCTATGGCTCGCAATGCTTTTCTGTCGTCCGTGGGAAATCCATCCTTCTTGTTCCACAGCCTGATACAAACCTGTCCGTTAGCGTTTTTCAACCCAGTGACTTGAATGGTCAGCGTTGAGGTCTGTTGCGCGCGAAGTCGCCGCGGGGTCAACCCGGCCGAAACCAACATCGCAAGAAGAACAGTTGAAGTTATGTGAGTTCGGTTGAGTCGCATCGATGATTCTCCCTCGGTGTTCGCTCTGCGATTTCGTTCGGCAATCAGTCGTTTGAACCGAAGCGTTTTCAGCCCCAACAATCTATCCCGCGGTTATACTGTAACCAATGGTTATAAGTCAACGATTGGACGGAAATTTCGACCAGAAGGAGTTAAGCTATTCAGATGACAACCACATCACCAAGTCGCCGGCTAGAGCGTAAGGAAAGACTTCGAGGCGAGATCCTTGCGGCTGCAGGCAAGATGTTTGCCGATCGCGGCTACGAAGCCGTGACGCTTCGCGAGATCGCTAAAGAGATTGGCTATACGCATGCTGTGATTTATCAGCACTTCCCCGACAAATGGCACGTTCTTGCTGAGTTGAGCCGCGAGACGATCGAGCTGATGATTCAGAACTTCGACGCGACTGCCGCTAAACATCCCGCACCGAAGGAACGCCTTTTCGCAACGTCACGCGGCTTGATTCAATTCTGCATTGACCATCCACAGCAGTTCCGCAACGTCTGGTTCGGGCCTGAGAACAGAAACGGCGTCCGCGCTGGACAATATATCGACGACCTTGGTGCGCCGTTGTTCGCGCGCTTTGTGCAGCTCTTTTTCGATGTTGCCAAGAGTGAAAAATTGCCAAATAGGGATGACATCGTGATAGCCCACACTTGGTGGTTTACGATCTTTGGCCTCGCCACACTCTTTGTTATTCAGGGAGTTGTGCCTGGATTGTCTGACCAGACTCTCGTGACCGAGCAGACAATCGCAACGCTTTGGGCGGGCCTTCAGACTGTTCCGCGATTGCCGAAAAGTGCAATCTCTAAGCGATACAGCCGCTCCAGTGCAATAAAGCAATAACAGCTTCTGTCCACTTAGGAGTCGTTGAATTTATGCCCGTGGCGTATCAAGACTCATTCCAGTTACCAGAGCAGTAGTCCCTTCCTGGTCGCACGAGAGGCCAGTAGGGGCCACTACACCGAACGTCAAAATCGTACGAAAAGGAATTTGGATTACTCGTTTGAGGCTGCGAAGGGCCGTAGAGGCCTGAAGGCACCTTTGCGAAGGCGTTCTGCATCCTGCCAGGTATAGTCGCCGGTCAGTGCTTCCCTTTATTCGCCCACTCGACGCCGGGATGCATGGTGCCAGAGCCTCGCTATTGGTGCTGTATACGGGGCGAAGCGGCGGAGTGCTTATTCGCAGCGCGGGAACCTGCGATGAGGATATCGACAAGGCGTCGGGCGCTGGGCTCCCAACCGGGGAGAGCGGCGGTGTGGAAGATGCCGACGAGGGCCCGAACGAAGTCATCGGGGTCTGTGTCCGAGCGGAGATCGCCGCTGGCGATGGCGCGTCTCACGGAGGATACGAAGGCGGTATGGATGAGCGAACGGGAGCCTTCGAGGAGGCGCGTGGCACCGCCGGCGACGGTATTCATGGCTGGGATGATAAGGCTCTTTGCGGCGACATGGTCGATGAAGAGAAGCATCCAGGCGCGGAGCGCTTCAAGCGGCGGCATAGAGGCGGCGAAGCGCTGTTCAGCTGACGCAAGTTTTTCGACCTCGCTGCGATAGACCGCTCCGATGAGATCATCGCGAGTTGGAAAGTGGCGATAGAGGGTGGCGTTGCCGATACCGGACTCGCGCGCGATTTCATCCAGGCTCGCGGCGGTGCCGTCGCGCGTGAAGACCTTCTTGGCTACCTCAAGAATGCGCTCGCGGTTGCGCTCCGCGTCGGCGCGGGGTTTGCGGGCAGGCGGAAGTGGCGAGATCTTCTTTTTCGACATGCCGAACGGACAAGAAATTTAAATGCAACCGGGGACAGTCCCCGGATATCCTATATATCCGGGGACTATCCCCGTTTTACAAGGCAGAGATTCGCCTGTCAACGTTTTTTCACGCAACCACCACAGGCTGGCTACCAACAACAGGAGAGGCGACGATGCGTATATTCATAACGGGGTCAACGGGATTTATTGGTACGGAGCTGGTAAAGGAGCTGATTGCAGCGGGGCACCAAGTACGTGGGCTTACCCGCAGGGACGCGGGCGAGGAGCAGTTGAAGGCCGTGGGCGCGGAGGTGCTTCGCGGAGACTTTACCGATCTCGACTGTTTGCGCACCGGCGCAACCGGCATGGACGCTGTGGTGAACCTGGCGTTCAACCACGACGATATGTCGAAGTTCGCGCAGAGTGCGCAGGATGAGATCAAGGCGATTGAAGCGATGGGATCGGTGCTTGAGCCGGGCAAGCTGCTGGTGGTCACCTCAGGCATCGGAATCACGGCTGGCGCGCTGGGCCAGCCTCGCAAAGAGACTGATCCTCCAGCAGAATCGGCTGCAATGCCGCGTAGGCCGGAGCAGGCGGCGCAGGCGGTTGCGGCAAGGGGTGTGCATGTGGCGATTGTGCGTCTGCCGCAGGTGCACGACACGCGCAAGCAGGGACTGGTGACGAGGGTTATTCAGCTCGCACGCGAGAAAGGTGCTTCGGCCTACGTAGGCGACGGCTCAAACCGCTGGGCTGCAGCCCCGCTGCACGCTGTTGCACACCTGTACTATCTGGCGGTCGAGAACACGGGATCGGGCGTGACGACATATCACGCGGTACAGGAAGAAGGCGTGTCCCTGCGCGATATTGCCGAGACGATAGCGAGGGGCCTCGACGTGCCGGCCATTGCTATCCCCGCAGAAGAGGCGGGCGAACACTTTGGACCGTTCTTTGGTCACGCAGCGACGATGGACATGCCGGCCTCGAGCGAGTGGACGCGCAAGACGTTGGGCTGGGAGCCGACCGGCCCAGGGATGATCGAGGATCTAGCAAACGTGAAGTACTGACGATCTGCTGAACAATTGTAAGGGGCGCGGAACGCAGAGCTCCCGGTAGTCCCGCGCCTCGTCCCGTCTGCGGCGAATTGATGTCAGTTGCACAAGCTTTGCTCCTTGCAAGTCGTCTGATGTTTCCCGGCACGAATTAAGCGGGGAGCGTAAAACCGAGGCTGCGAAGTGCCGCTTCGGCTGCCTGCTGGTCCTGCTCGGCGGTGCCACCGGAGACGCCGATCGCACCGATCACCCTACCGCTTTCGATCACGGGATAACCACCGCCAACCGCTACAAGACGCGGTCGATGTGCAAGCTGGGAAACAAGTGGGTTCGTCAGAATCGACGCCCATGTCTGGGTGGACAGCCCAAAGGCTGCGGCAGTCCAGGCCTTGTCGATTGCAACGTCCGCCGCTAGGAACGGGCAGGCGTCGGTGCGCTCAAAGGCTTTGAGATTTCCAGCCGAATCCGTAACCGCAATCGCCACTTCAAATCCGATCTGCTGAGAGGCTGCGCGAGCTATCTTGATCAACTCGTTCGCTGCTTCGACGGTGATGGTGTGGGCTTGGGTCGATCTCGTTACAATTTTAGTGCTCATAGTTTTCTCTTTCTTCACCAGATAATTCCGGGTGCTTAGCACACACAAGACGAGCTTCCCAAAGTGCTGCGCCGATTCGAAGCCTGCAATGGTGCCGGTGCCTCGTTGAAGTCATAGACCTTCTCAATGACTTGGCCCCCCCAGTTGATATGTCGTGGGAAAACACAATCGGAATTATTAGGGTTGAGCGTTTAGCTGTTGAAGCCAACTGTAGTGATTCAGCGAGGTGATAAGCCTGGAGTGGACGAAGCTGGATGTTGATACCCACTTATCATTACTCAGGTGAACCGCTTTGGCTGCGCCTATCGCATTCTCTCCGACCGATCACAATCAATCACAGACGAGGATTTGATGAATAAGTGATATCGGCGATCCTCCATCCACCGTCCGATTTCACAAGTACCCAAGTCTCACTTCCGCGATTCGTTTCCTTTCCATCAACCAGGAAGATGAAGTCGAAGTACACAGAGGCCACTGTTCCGTCAGTGTGAATCGTCATGTTTGTGTGGGTCGGATCGAGACTTGCCTTCGAGGAAGATACCAACTTAGCAAAGTCT
The DNA here is from genome assembly GCF_009766095.1 of Granulicella sp. S190. GTDB lineage: Bacteria > Acidobacteriota > Terriglobia > Terriglobales > Acidobacteriaceae > Edaphobacter. Next base: position 148,279 of record NZ_LMUD01000040.1, on the reverse strand, counting down.
GTATAACTGCCGACGCGAACCCTTGTCGCGCTCGGCGATTTGGCTTTGACACGCGCGTAGGCTTCTTCAGAAAGCACGTTGATCCAGGTGCTCCCCTGAGGAAGAAACAAGCTGGCGAGTCGCGCTCCATCGTGAGCGAGAACCGCTGCGTGATAAGCATCAAGTACGTGCTGCACATCCGTGGTGTCCGATACGATGTTGCTTGTGGCAGCCGGAACCATCTGCGGGGACTGTGGGCTCTGGCCACGAACAACTAAGGTTGAACTTAGCAGTACAAGGAATAGCTTGCCGATTCGTCGTTTCATTATCTCTCCTTCAACTAACCCTCATTGCGGGCGTCGCTACCCGCGTTATCACAGCCGGGCCGCGAGGGCGATTCAAAACTAAAGTAAACAGGAACAGAATTTAGGGTTGTAGAACCGTGTGCAGCGTGTCACTCGCGAACGTCCTGCGACGCGCCCCGATCACTAGAAGCTCCCTTACATACCCCTTCTGCCCCGCATTTTCGCCACTTCAGACAAGCGATATGTCGATTAGAGGCGTATACGAACCATTGGTTGCAAATAATTCTTTGGTTTATCATTGTGAACATACCGGCCACTTTGCCATTAGCGGGTGGCGCTTTGGACCGCAAAACGGTCGCTATCTCTCGTCTGTTCTCGTAGGGATACTCTTCCCGCTCTGATTGCGGGGATTCGTGGTTCACCATGTCATCGATCAACCACAACTGTTTGTCGCTACCGATAGTGCGGTCGGGATCATGGTCCCAAGATGCCCGTGCACGCCGGGAGAATAAGCTTCGCAAAGCAGACCGCAATTGACAACAATGAAGCGAGGATTGAAGCATGAACAGTGCTGTCTTGGTCGAGCCGACGATCGCAAGATTTGGGCAGGCGTCCAGCTGTTTTCGCTATTGACGAAGAGCACAGTCACAGCGGTCCGGCCGATTTAATGCCTCGAAGTAATAAGAACTTCTGTCTACTTAGGAGCCGTTGGAGGTATGCTGTGGAGCGCCACAATTCATCCACTTTTCCAAAGGCCATACTTGGCAGCACGAGAAACCAGTAAAGCTAGACACTTCTGGCACAGGCTTCGAGCGAATCTTTTCAAGCCATCTACGCCGAGCGATCCTTAATGAGGGGCAAGCAGCGCCGTGAGGCGATCGGGCGTCTCGGGTATGCGCTCTAGATGTGGATAGCGCAACGGCCCGGCGTAGGGGACGATAACATCGCGGTGCATTTCGTCATCCTGCAACGTAAGAGATATTGGGACCGTTGCAGAATCCACGATGGCGGAACGCACGACGGACGAAGAGAAGGGGTGTCCATTCACGGCGACGACGTGGACGCCGGGGGAGAGTCCAGCACGGAAAGAGGGGCCGTTCCACGTAACCGAGCGAACGCTGCCGTTGGGGCGGAATTCAGCACCGATCGAATCGTCGAGATTGATGACGCCAGCATCGGCTTCATCCTGCAGAAACGTTTCGGTCGGACTGGAGGTGTAGGTTAGCTGCCAACCTGCGCGCTTTAGCCCGGCGATGGCGACGGAAGCGGCGTGTGTGAATAGGTGCTGATTCAGGAAGCTCTTCCAATCCGCAGGTGCGAGCGTGTTCAACGTATCGCAAACATCCTGAAAGCTGTACGTTGAAATGCTTTCTACACGGTCGTGCGTGGCAAAGAAACGCTGAGCAAACTGGTCGATGCTCACCCTGTTTTGACTGAGTTCGCGCAGGCGCGCGTCAACATCGAGCCATAGCAGAACACCTTCCGGGTAGTAGTCCTCTCGGCGTTGCCAGTCGCGCCAAATGACTGGATGTCCGGGCATGTAGAGAACGTCGAGTGTACTGTCGGCGAGTGTCTTCCACGCGCGGCCCCCACGTGGGGCGGCCAGTGAGGCGTCGAACGCAAGTTTATCCAGAGTCTGTTGCGTCGTGCGCAGGCCGGCACGGGCCGCGAGCACGCGTCCCCAAAACTCAGTCTGTCCTTCGTAGACCCACAGCATCGAGGGGTCAGTTGGTCGATTGAAGTTTGGCGACCACAGACCAGCGGGCTGGCGGAAGCGGCCGTTCCAGGCATGAATATACTCGTGCGCGATCAAGTCCCGGTTGTTCAACTGCTTCCCGCTTGCCGTAAAGTAGTTAGCTGGCAGATTGTTTTCGCCCTCATCAAGATGTTCGAGGCCGCCACCCGGCGAAAGCTGATCGCTGAGCGAAACCAAAGCTTCGTAGTGGCGAAATGGTGGGGGGCCGAACACCTTTGAGGCTTGCACCACCAGGGCCCGCAACTCTCCAAGATCTGTTGGCGATACCTCGAGGTCCGCAGGTTCATCTGCGAGGAGATCAAGATGGACGGGGACATGGGATGAAGATGTGAGGTCCAGCTGTCGTGTGTATCGAGCGGCATAGACCGGAGCATCAACGAGGCGGTCAAGTGTTTCAGGCGCGAAAGCCAAAAAGTAGATTGAGCTATCAAGAATGGGGAGCCGTGTGAGCGCGGTAAATGCACGCAGCCCCTTGGGAAGTTCCAATTGAGCAACCACCGGAATATCCCGAGCAAACCAACCAGCAGGATAGAGCAGAAGATGTTGCCACTCCACATCGACCATCTCTGGGCGCAACTTGGCTGAGGAGCGCGACGGAAGGTACTGAAAATCTAGTGTCAGCGAATGTGAGCCCGCAGGGATGGTCAAGTGAAAGGCGTGAATGTCGATCGTATCGCGTCGCCACTCGATAGCGTGTCCATCGATCTTTGCGCGGAGGCCTGCCAGCTCTATAGCGGATACCGTGGGGCTGTGGCTGGTCGTTTCCCACTCAGGGTAAAGCAGCACCATTTCGCCGCTGCTCTGTATTGGCACGGTTTCGCTTACGCGGAAAAGGCTATGAAACGTGTCGGTAGCATCGACATGAAGTTGGATCGTACCCTTAAACTTCTGATCGCGCGGCTCAGGTATTGGAAGGGGCAGAGGCATGGAGAAGGGGCCCACGCCGACTTGGGCGACCGCAGAGATACAAAACAAAATGCAGACAATCGACACTACAAGACGCATGTTCGATTGAATCGGATCGGAAGACCCTAGTGTCGCGTACATGCTCTACACCCGCACAGTTCACTCACGACATCCCGGCTCGGAGAATAGAGCCGCATGGGCGGTTGGTTCTCTAGCAACGCAATCGCCCGGTGCAATCTGCAGCGTCGGTCCGATTGATACTGGTAAAAATTCCTAGGTGTACTCTTACGATCTTCCCATAGGCTCTACTCTTCGCGGTATTCCGTCAAGAGAGACTCCAACCCAAGCATCATTACTGGCCACCCAATTTTTCCGTCTCCAACGAGATCCCGGTCGAATCTTTAAGCTTTAATTCCATACCCCATCCATAGTGCTGCGTGTTGCCCGGCAGATTATCGTCTAGCGCGATTGCGATCTCATTTTTGCCCTTTTCGAGCGGCAACAGAAACGTTCCGTTTTCCAACGAGATTCGTCCGTCGGCGGCCTTCGCCGCTGGAAGACCTTCGATGTTTCTGTCCGAGAATACAAGGGTTCCGTTCACGTAAACCCAGATCTCGCGTACCCAGCCGATCTGGACTTTTTTCGATTGTGCCTTGTTGGAGACGAGCGTAGTCTTTGCCCACGCCAGAGAGATCACCGAACCGTCTTTCGCAGACCCGACTTCGTGTGAGAAATTGACCAGACCCTTCGTCTCAGCAGTTATGGCTTTCCAAGCCTTACCATCAGGGGGCATCAACGCATAAGGCGGCTGAACGCCCATCGGGGCATCGAGCTTTGGGTCGTGAACGGAGGCGAGTACGGATGCCGTTGAAATCTTCCAGTGTCGCAGGAATCCGTCTTTCCGCTCCGGCACTGTTTGGGCTGCGGCGGATGATGGCTTCGCAGGCGTGATCACGAGATTCGCATATTTTGCCGGACCTCCGAAGGTGAGTCCCCCAGAGAGCGCGCCGCCCTCCATGTGATCCACGCTGAGCGTTGGCTTGCTGGAACGATTTACGTAGATACGCATCGTCCTCCCCATGACCACGATTCGAAAATGATTCCAGCTCAGGGTGCGAATGGGCGCGGAACTTTGATACTCCGGGAATAAATCCCATTCGTACGCGCCGTGCTCAAGGGGCATGTACTGCATGCAATCAGGAGAGGCGTTGCAGTCCTTCTGTGGGCGGAAGAAGAGAGCTTCGGCACTATCTCGATTCTGCACGCGCAGCCTAATTCCAAGTATCCCGTGATCCGGCATGTACATATCGAATTCGATTGTGCCATCGCGAAAGGTCAAACCTTTCACATCGACAGGTCCCTTACTGATCGCAAGCACTCCATCGGGGGCATGATCGTCAGCCGTGAACGTGGCATTGCCGTTCGAAAGCCAACGATCGGCCTTCATGGGTACTGTGATCGTTTTCTCAGCGAAGCTATTGCGTGAAGCAAGGAGCGTAGGGGACGCATTTTGTGCCCAATCCGCCGGTGCAGCCAGCACGACGGATATTGCTGAGATTAATAGGAGACTTTTTCTAAACGCGTGTATTTTCACAACTCTCCCGTGCTTTTTGTCTGCAAAAGGTCATTCCCCGCTCACGAGACAGGAACGATTTGGGGTGCAAGGCGCCTCCTTACAATGGCAAATCGATCGATGTGCACATCGTAAATAACCGCTGAATAATTTGCAACCATTGGTTTTCATGCGCCTCTAATTGTCAGATCGTGCATATGTATGGGCGAAAGTGTGAGGCGAAAGGAGGACGCGATGAAGGTCCTGGTGGTCGTGGATGCATAGGACGTCCGCATACGAACGCTGCAGCGCAAAGCCACGGCCCAGTTTCCGGCCGAAATGATCCTAGGGGCTTGCTCTCAAGGATGAGGCGAAATTAATTACTCACGAGAAATAGTATGAGCAGGTCTTGGTCGCAACTTGGATATCGCCTACACAAAGAGAGTTTCAATTGTCGCTGAGCTGTTGCAGGGTAAATGGACAGTAGAGATTCTCTGTGCCATGCGTGAACGTCCGGTGCGTCTCAGCGAGCTTAGACGTGAGATACCGCTGGCGTCTAAGAAAGCTCTTACAGCAAGGCTACGTTTCTTGGAAGCCTCTCAAATCATCCTAAGACGAGACCTCAGCGGTTCCGTACTGCATGTTGAATACACGCTCACAGATTCCATACGAGAGCCTCTCATCTCTTTGCTGGACGAACTCGCGGAATGGGGCGCATCCCATCTCGCAGCTAACTTCTTACAGGCCACATCCCCGGCGTCCGATGCCAGGTTAGAGTCGGCGCTCAATAGCAGCTTCACAATTGCTCATGAAGTTTCAAAAGAAGGCAGGACTAGAAGATGACAGAACAGACAACAGGGACTGCAGTAGTAACAGGAGCGTCGTCAGGGATCGGACTCCAATACGCGGAGCAGCTGGCAAAACGGGGTTTCGATCTCTTTCTCGTTGCGCGCAGAACGGACCGCCTCTCCGAACTGGCGACTCGGCTTCAGGCTCGTTATGGGAACAAAGTCACGAAGGTTGTTGCCGACCTTAGTAAGGCCGGAGATGTGCAACGGGTAGTTGAGGTGATCCGCACCGAACCCGCGATCACGATGGTGGTGAACAATGCCGGCATCATGCTGATGGGACCCGCTACGGATGCGACTCTCGATCAGATTGACACCCTTCTGCGAGTTAACATCGATGCGCTTGTGCATATCTCCCTGGCCGCGCTCATTCGTTTCAAAGCAAAAGGTGGAGGGACACTTGTCAACATCGGATCGGTGCTTGGCTTTGCGGGCTATCCCGGCACGAGCGCCTACAGCGCAACGAAGGCATTCGTTCTCTCTTTCACGCGCGGTCTTCAGACCGAGCATGCGGACAGCACGGTGAAGATTCAGCTTGTCGCTCCCGCAGGAACGGCAACGGAGGGATGGGACAGCTCGAACGTTGATTCATCAATCATCATGTCTGCCGAAGACTGCGTAGCAGCATCGCTCAAGAGCTTGGACATGGGCGAAGAGGTTGCGCTTCCTTCCGTGGAAAACCTTGCTCTGCTCGCAAGTTACATCAAGGCCAGCACAACGCTGATGGGCTCCGCCCAGACAGGTACGCCGGCGTCCCGCTACCGCGGCTAAGTGATCAGGCGGTATAACGTCCCTTTCAAGAGAGCAGGAAGAGGTCTTTGCGTAGGGACAGCGCCTATACCCGAGGACGTTCAAGAAAAACCGCGAGGGATTGATTGGTTCATCACAAGCGTCCGCTTCGCTTGATTTGATAAATCCCTTCGAGGGATACGAGGGAGTCAGCGGGGACGGTGGCATGAGGAGGATGAGTTTGATCGATTCACTGCAGCACAAGGGCAAGCGTAAAGTGGCGACTTATGAAGGTTTAGGTGCCCGCCTGCGCGCCACACTTGACTGGGATGAAATTCGTCTCAGGACGTTTCGTTTACAGGGCAGGAGTTCTCGCCATTGCCGCTCTCGCTACGAGCGCAGAAGCACATTCTGTATCTGGTCAGTTGCCTCTTGAACAGTGAAAGTGACAAACAGTAGCAGAACAGCTTGGAGAGAACCGCTTGCCTTACCCCTATACCACTTGGCCCCACCCTCTCAAAGAGACCATCTCACAACAACGCTTAGCTGAACATGATTCCGTTTCTTTGCCTAAGCATCGCATCATCAAGTCCAAGCGTGCGAATCGAAGTCGGCTTTCTGCTTATGCCCTCTCGCTCTTGTTAGCTTTTGATGGCAGAGCACACGCAGAAACCGTGAATAGTGCCGTCTTGCAAACTGGTGCAAGTCAACCTGCACGGGTCTCTCCTGAGGTCAGCAAGTTCGTCGATATCGATGCACACAGAGGCTCGGTTCGCCTGATTCATGCAGGAGTGATTGATGGCACGGGGGCAGCACCGCTAGAGAATCAGACAATCGAAATCACAGATGGAAAGATCACAGCACTCGCTCCAACCGTACGTACCGATGTGGCAGATGGGAAGACCGTCTTTGATATGACAGGCCGTACTCTGCTCCCTGGAATCGTAGGGATGCACGATCATTTGTTCTATGTAGCCCGGCCGGATGACAATGCCGAGCACCAGACGAATTATCCCGCTCTGTTGCCGCAGATGACCTACACATCTCCACGTCTCTATCTGGCGAACGGCGTCACCACTCTCCGAACCACCGGATCGGTTGAACCCTACGCTGAACTGAATCTCAAACGCGAGATCGAAGCAAACCACACACCCGGTCCGCACATGGATGTCACTGGACCCTATCTTCAGGGAGCTCCCAATCTCTTCCTACAGATGCACACGCTGACCGGTCCAGAGGATGCTCGGGCGACGGTCGAATACTGGGCAGCGCAAGGCGCGACGAGCTTCAAGGCCTACGACCATATCACGCGCGCCGAGCTAAAGGCGGCCACCGAAGCAGCCCATGCGAAAGGGCTCAAGATCACAGGACATCTTTGCTCGGTTACCTATCCGGAAGCCGCAGAGTTGGGCATTGACAATCTAGAGCACGGCTTCTTCGTCAATACCCAACTCGATCCCGGTAAAGAGCCTGACGTATGCCCCTCCACGTCTGGTGGCCCTACGCTGAAGGCGATGGACCCGGATGGGCCAGCGGCGAAAGCACTGATCGCCTTGCTGGTATCCAAGCATGTCGCCGTCACGAGTACGCTTCCTGTATTTGAAGAAGATGGAGACATGAATCCGCCTTTGCAACAACGTGCTCTCGACGCGATGACGCCTCAAGCAAGGGAAACCTACCTTTATGAAAGAAATGCCGATACGACCAAAAGCCGGGATGGCTACCGGCGTTATCACGAAGTTGGCTTCAAGCGTGGACAGCAGTTAGAACGTCGTTTCGTGGCATCTGGTGGCTTGTTGCTCGCGGGGTCGGACCCCACCGGTGATGGACATATTCTGCCCGGCTTCGGAGATCAGCGTGAGATCGAACTCCTTGTGGACAGCGGATTCACACCTGTCGAGGCGATCAAGATTGCCACACTCAACGGCGCCATTTATCTCGGCCAGGCGGATCATATCGGTTCAATTGCCGTTGGCAAGAATGCTGATCTCGTTGTGGTCAAGGGGAATCCAAGCAGCCATGTTAACGATATAGAGAACGTCGAGTTAGTCTTCCGCGATGGTCTTGGCTTCAACTCCGCAAGACTGTTGGAATCTGTAAAGGGACGTTACGGCCTCTACTAAGCCGGACCCTCATGCACCTAGGCCCCCTTATTTCTGAGCTCAACCGCGAAAGGTAAATTATGTCTGTGTTGTTGGCTATGCTGCTCTATGGCACGCCCTCGTCGTCGTTCAGTCTCCGAACAGATGAGTCGGCTTCAATCGTGCTGCACCAGACGCCGACCGGCGGAGCGAGTCAGAAGGGGAAGAAACTTGAGGCATCTTCCCTGCAGAACAGGCTTGATCGGCAGAATCTGCTGTTCAAAGAGCAAGCTGCTTCGGACGCAGCTCCTACTTCAGGAAAGAAGAAGTCCCTACTCGGCGATTTTTCGCTCGCAGGAAGCGCACGTCAGAACGCGATCGACCGCGGGTTCCGGTCCCGGCTCGCCACCATCTCTTCAGATGGATTTCCCGAACAGGATCGGATCTCGCGCGAGTTGATGCTGCGGGAGTTGGATCAACGGATGACCGACTATTCTCTGAAGACCTATGAGATGCCGCTCACGCAATTCAGAGGCATTCACACCGATCTCGCGGACGTTCCTCGATCCCTGCCATTCCATTCGGTCAAGGACTATGAGGATTACATCACGCGACTGCATGAGATGCCGCTGGCATTCCAGCAGACGATTGAAGTTTTGAAACAGGGAGAAAAGGACGGGTTGATGCCGGTGCGCTTCCTGCTTGAGCAAATCCCCGCTCAGTGCCAGGGGCTTGTTGCTGAAGATCCTTTCGTCTTGCCGACGACGAAGTTCCCATCGTCCGTTTCTGCGGCAGATCAGAAGCGTCTCACCGAAGAGATTGTCGCTGCGGCGAACAATGAGGTCTTGCCCGCATACAAGCGTTTTGCTGCCTATGTTGCGGACGACTACGCGCCGCATGGCCGCACCGCAATCGGAATGAGCAGCCTTCCAGATGGAGCGCGGCGCTACCAGAACGCCATCCACGAAGAGACCACGACGAATATGACCCCAGCTGAGATTCGTGCGCTCGGGCTCCGAGAAATTGCTCGCATCAATGGGCTCCTCACCGACCTTGCTCACAAAGCGGGATATACGGATTTGAAAAGCTTTCGCGCCGCGATTAACAGTGACCCCAAGTACATCCCAACGTCATCGGAACAAATCGTTGAAGACTATAGGCATTACGTCAGCCAAATGGAACCTCGACTGCCTGAGCTATTTCTTGACTACCCTAAAGCTAAGCTGGTCGTCGAAGCAGTCCCTGAATCACAACCGCAAATGGGTACGCATTATGTCGGTGGCAACGCAGACGGAAGCACCCCGAGCCGCGTGGTCGTGGCTACTTCCAACTATGCCCATAGACGGCTGATAAGCGATGAAACACAGGCTTATCACGAAGGCATACCGGGGCATGCACTGCAGGTCACTATTCAGCAGCATCTAAAAGGCCTGCCGGCCTTTCGATCAGAATTTCAGAATAACGCGTATGCCGAGGGTTGGGCCGTTTACGCGGAAGCGCTGGGCAAAGAGATTGGCTTCTTTCAGGACACCGCCTCGGACTACGGCAGATTGAATCTCGAACTCATGAGGGCTGTTCGCTTCGTTGTGGATACTGGCATCCACGCCGATGGATGGACCCGCGACCAGGCGGTTTCTTATTTTCGCGAGAGCGGGGCCGCCGACGAACCGACTATTCAGGCTGAGATCGACCGATACATTGCCCTTCCCGCCCAGAGCCTTAGTTACAAGATTGGTCAACTGAAGATTCGCGAATTGCGCGCCCGAGCACAGCAGCAGCTTGGCCCGCGCTTCGATATCCGCAAGTTCCATGACGAGATACTGAGCGCCGGTAACTTACCCATGGACATGTTGGACGCTCGGATCGATGGATGGATCAGGAGCGTACAAGCGGCAGGCGAGAAGCCAGGGCAACGGCAGACCGGCTCTTGACTGCCCGTTGCTGATGGAAGGCTACATCCAAGCAAAATCGGCGCTCCTTAACCACAACCAATGTTGGTGTAACCAACGGAAAGTGAAGATCAAATATGGGATTTACCTTGGCTACTGCTCTCCTCCTTGCTTCTTTAGCCCCTGCGGCGACGCCGGCAGAAAATCCGTGGAACGGTACCTGGGTTCTCGATGCCAGCAGAAGCACTCCCGGAGCCAAAGATCAGGCTGCGGATGGTTATCGGTTTACATTGCAGCCCGATGGGCAGATCAAGTGGGAGATTCCATCCCTTGGAGAAGTGGTTACGGGGAAAACTGACGGTGTGCCGATGGAGATCCATAGGACGAAGCCTGCGCCTGGACTAACGCTAAGTGTCATTGCGGAGGGTCCAGAGGTGCTCATCTACAAGGTTGCTCGCAATGGAAAGCCCGAAGGGGAAGGTCGAATGACGTTGGTCGAGAATGGCAAGGCGTGGGTCGATATCTCGTGGCCCGCAGGTCAGCCGCAATACGCAGGCGAAGTTGTGTATGTGAAGCGATGAGGCTGACCGCTCCGGATTTGTCAACGCCCGTTCCCGTCGCATCTTCAACAAGCGCCGTCATCACAGCATGCACGGGGACTGCGGCCTCAAGATGCTTGCCCAAAGCGGTTGACTTGAGAGGCGGGAATAGATTGCGTCGAGTGCTCCTCAAAACTCCTAGCGCGAACCCGGCGAGCGGGCCGGGGTGAGGCGAAATGAGGGCGTAGGGAGAAACCAGCACGGTTTCTCCCCGCGCGATTGTTGAACTTTAAGAGCCGAGGGAAGATGCAATACCGCCCCTCTGTGGATGAATAGCTAAGCCGCTTTCTTCGTGGTTTCTGCGCCCTTAACCTGTCCCGCGGCCACGCGCCGCCTTATTTCGAGGTAAATCAGCAAATGGCCCCACACACACGCCGCGCTCTCTTCTCTGTCACTCTCTTTCTGGCGACCTGCGCCGTGCTCGGGTCTGCTATCAGCCATAAAGTGGCTGCTCAGTCGGCATCCGACGAGTCCACCCTGCGCGACTCCCTGCACTCCTTCACCAACGTCTATTCCATCGTCGAGCAGAACTACGCCGAACACCTCGATACCGACAAGATTGATAAGGCCGTTTACGGCGGCGCGATTCCAGGTATGCTCCACACCCTTGATCCCCACTCCAACTTCTTCGATCCCAAGGCCTGGGCCCAGATGCGCGAAGACCAGCACGGCAAATACTACGGCGTCGGCATGTCCATCCAGCCCCAGCCCGATAAGGCCGGCAACAGCACCAAGGTCGTCGTCGTGACACCGTTCGAAGGGTCGCCCTCCTATAAAGCGGGCATCCGCCCCGGCGACGTCATTCGCACCATCGACGACAAACCCACCGCCGGCATGGACTCCTCCACCGTCTCCTCCCGGCTCAAAGGCCCCAAGGGCACCCACGTCGCCATAGGTATGGAACGCGAAGGCACAGCCAAACTCCTCACCTTCGATCTCGTCCGCGACGACATCACCCGCCCGTCCGTCGACCTCGCCTTCAACGTTCGTCCCGGCATCGGCTACATCCGCGTCACCAGCTTCATCGAGACTACCGGCCGGGAAGTCGGCGACGCCATCGATACGTTGAACAAGGACAACGACATGAAGGGCCTCATCGTTGACCTCCGTGGCAACCCCGGCGGGCTGTTGATCGAAGCCGTCAACATGTCCGACAAGTTCCTCCAGAAGGGCCAGATCGTCGTCAGCCAACGCGGTCGCGCGTTTCCGGACCAGGTCTACCGCGCCTCCCACGGCGAGCAGGGCACCAAGTACCCCATCGTTGTCCTGGTCAATCGCGGCACCGCCTCCGCCGCCGAGATCGTCACCGGTGCATTACAGGATCACGACCGCGCCTTGATCGCCGGAGAAACCACTTTCGGCAAGGGCCTCGTCCAGACCGAATTCCATATCTCCGATAACACTGGTCTCACGCTCACCACCTACCATTACTACACGCCGTCCGGCCGACTCATCCAGCGGAACTACGATGGCGTCTCGCTCTACGACTACTACTACGGCCGCGACCAGGAAACCACGTCCAAGGATAAGTCGAACCTTGAGGTCAAGCTCACCGACTCCGGACGCACCGTCTACGGCGGCGGCGGCATTACCCCGGACGAGAAGATCGACCCAACCAAGCTGAACCACTTCCAGAGCACGCTCTACCAGCACTATGCCTTCTTCGACTTCAGCAAGCACTACCTCGCCAACCACACCATCGCCCGCGACTTCACCGTCGACGACCCCGTGATGCAGCATTTCAAGGATTTCCTCAAGTTCCAGGACGTCGAATACACGGACGCAGAGATCGCCGGCGTAAACGATTGGCTCAAGGCCAGCATCAAGAGCGAGCTCTTCAAGAGCCAATTCGGCCAAACCGAAGGCCTCAAGGTCACCGCTGCCTGGGACCCCGAGGTAGCCAGGGCCATCACCTTCCTGCCGGAAGCCCAAATCCTGGCCGACCGCAAGAAGACGGGCACCAAGGTTGCAAGCCTCAATCGCTAGTCCGAACCTAGCATTGGAACATGGCGTTCTGTCAGGACGTGCACCATTAAGGAGAAAACATTGAGCGAATCGAATTCCAGCAGCATTGGGGCTGCTATCGTCACCGGCGCATCTTCAGGAATCGGGAAGGTTTATGTCGACCGTTTGGCGGCGCGTGGTTACAATCTTATTCTCATAGCACGTCGCACCGACCGTCTCCAGCAGATCGCGGCCGACCTCAAGGAGCGTTTCTCCATCCGGGCGGAAGTGCTCGTCGCAGATTTCAGCCAACCCGCCGGCCTCTCTGAGACGATTGAGAAGATCGCCAGCAATGAATTGATCTCTGTGCTGGTCAATAACGCGGGCTACTCGTTGGCGAAACCTCTAACGGAAATAGCGCCTGAAGTCATGGCCAACATGATCGCCCTCAATGTCACGGCACTCTCGAAGGCGGCCCTGGAACGCTTCACGCTACGCGGGAATGGCACGATCATCAATATCGGCTCCGGCGCTGGAATAGCTCCCATCACCTGGATCCCCGTATACGGTCCAACAAAGTCATACGTACTTCAGTTCACGCAGATACTTCAGCAGCAGGTAGCGGGCACTAACGCCGGAAACTTATGTGGCTGCCTTCAAAGAACTTCAGTGAGAACCGAGAATAGGTTGATCGACCCGCCCAGCTGTGGCATTGTGCAGTAAGATGTGTATGCATCGTCTCGTTGCTGTGGCGATACCGGTCACTGTCATCTCTGATGCTCTAAGGTTTTCACATCATTCGGAGGAGCATCATGAAATTCGTCAATTTGTGCCGCTACATCGACGACCTTAATCGAGTCGCAGAGCTTAGGCCGGCTCACCGACAGTACATGGCGCGACTCGATTCAGAGAATAAGTTATGGGCAGCTGGTCCTTATGAGGACGGAACGGGAGCGTTGTTCATTTACGAAGCGGTAGATCTTGAGGCAGCGGAAGAGATACGCCAGGCGGACCCTTACTTCACAGGGGATGTACTCGCCAGTTCGGAATTGGCCGCCTGGAGTCCGGCACTGTATAACGCCAGTGTTATTGACGCGTCACCATAACCTGCTTAAATATTTTCACGTGATTCGGATCGCCATCGCCTGAACCGGCATTAAGGCTCTTGACTATTCCGCAGTCGCACAGGCCGCCAGTCGATCGAGCTCGGCAAGCAGTACCTCATATTTCTCTCGCCCGAATTTACCGATGACATTCTGCTGTACACCTTCCCAACGCTTGTTCGCGTCAGTCAAAAGTTTGCGCCCTTTGGGCGTGACCTTCGCAGTGCGAAAGCGAGTGTGACTGCCGTCGGCGGAAACAAGCCAACCGTCACGAATCATCGGTGCGATTGCCCGATAGAGGGATGTTCGATCCATTTCCATCTCCTCTGCGACGCGAACCAAAGGCTCGCCACTGCGTCTGGCGATACAGCGAAGCACGGCCAATTGGGTAATGTTTACGCCGGCAGGGGAGATGTCCGAGTCATAATAGCGGCCCAACACCCGTGACAACTTCTTTACTGTGGTGCAGGCGCAAGGGTCTATTCCCGATGGTAGAGATGTGTACACATCATCAATATAGCAGAATCGGCAAAGTGTGATGTATATGCATCTTGTAAGGTCTGCCCATCATCAGAGATTGTGTTGGGGGAACGGTGCCGTCCGGATCACCCTCAGACGAGCCACGGTATAAGGAGTTTTCAATGATTGATGAGTATGTCGTGAAGCACTATGAGCATGTGAGCACCAAATCGTTCGAGGAAGTCGTCAATGCGTTCGAAGCTGCTGTCGGTGATGGAGATGACGGCAAGTTCTTGAACGGCATGAAAGCTCTGTCGAACGTCCAGGACTGGGAGAACTTGTGTAAGTCGAGCTTTGGTCCCAGTGGCTTCCTGCATGTGTTGACCTTCGATCATGGCCATTGGCTAAAATTCTACGGGATCGGAGGTAAAGCAAAGCAGTACACCTACGGCAATCCTCTCCTGGCGCACACGATGGTAAAACATGACATCGGGGTCTGCTTTCAGGTGCCGTTCCACATCCTTATCTACGAGGCCGCAAAAGGCGAAGTTCGGATCGCATACGATCTGCCATCAACTCTCATGGATCGTTTGCATAACGACGAGGTGAATGAGGCAGCACGCAGGATCGACCCGAAGGTTGTTGCATTTGTGACAGAGCTTGCTGGAGCTCCCGCATAAATTGCATCGAACGGTTTCAACGTGGACGAGGGAACAGACGAAAGTGAGGGACAGATGAAGGATACGACACGGTCGGTTCATGACTTTGCAGGAAAGCGTATCGAAGTGACGAGTGCTCTGCCGTTTGATGAGGTGATGAACCGTTTGCGAGAGCAGACAGGTAAATCAACCGTTCCTCTAGTGAACGAGGTCGCCTCGCAGAGTCGCTCGCCGGAAGAGTTTGACGCTGAAGTTACAAGGCGCTTTGTCGGACCAAGCGGTTTTATGCTCTTTGCCGAGATAGAGCACAGTGGTTGGATCGCACTCTATGGAATTCATCGACGGGTTTTGCGGATCATCCTGGGAAATCCACAGTTCGCGATCACGATGTTGCAGGAAGACATCTCGGCAGGCCTCTTTGCGCCTGTGGAGATGCTGCTTGTAGAGGAGGGCGAAGGCTCAACACTTTACTATGTGCAGCCTTCCTCGCTGATGGTTACCGTCGAGAACGAACCTCTTCTGAAAGCAGCTTTGGCACTGGATGCCAAATTTGGAGAACTCGTCGCAAGAATTACGGGCCTTGATTAGGAAACGCTGAACTAGGCTGAAGGTCTCATCTGATATCGACATGGAGGACACATGAAAGCAATCTTTTATCGCAAATTCGGAGAGCGGGACGTTTTGGAATTCGGAGAAATGCCAGAACCGATTGCCGGGGAGAAGCAGTTGCTGATTCAGGTGGAGCGTTCAAGCATCAACTACGTCGATATCCGCGAGCGCCAGGGAACCTATAACCGCCCAGAGACACATGGTGGCGAGATCAAATTGCCGCATATCCCGGGCCTGCAGGCAGTCGGAAGAGTGAAAGCTGCCGGTTCCTCTGCGGATCAGTCCTGGGTTGGCAAGAAGGTTCTCGCGTACACACCTAAGGGCGGTGGCTATGCTCAATTCGTTACGGCAGAGACCAATTTCTGCGTCGAGATACCAGAATCCGAGGATGCAGATCTGTTTGCGGCTCTACCCAACCAAGGATTGACGGCATACCTGTTGCTCACTGCTTCAACGAAGCTGGTGTCGGGTGAGTCGGTACTTGTGCAAGGTGCATCCGGAGGTGTCGGCAGTTTGGCAATACAGATCGCGAAAATCCTCGGCGCCGGCACAGTGTTAGGGACAGCCAGCACCAGCAAGAAGCTGGACTTCATTCGCAGTCTCGGAGCTGACGACGCCATCGACTACACGGAAGATAACTGGCCTCAGACGGTGCTGGAGAAGTCAGGCGGCAAAGGGGTCGACATCTTACTTGAGTCAATCGGAGGAGAGATCTTCGAGAAGAACTTCGAGTGCCTTGCGCCATTCGGCCGCTACATTCTTTTTGGATCCACGCGTGGCCCGGGCGAGCCATTTGCTCCGCGTCGGCTGATGCAAAAATCGCAAAGCCTGACTGGGTTTTACCTGCCCGTCTATCTTACAAGGCCTGATCTCATTCATCAGGGAATGGAATTCCTCGTAAAGGCAACGGCAGATAAGAAGCTGAAGCCGTCTATTGCGCAAGTGCTGCCTCTAAGTCAGACGGCGGAGGGGCATCGCTTGTTGGAGGATCGTGAGGTTCAGGGAACCATCCTCCTGGATACAACGGCACTCTGAGTTTCGAAGGTGCGACGTAAAGGATGAGATCTCATGTTCAGCCGTAGAAGTTTTATCGCCCAACTCGGTACCACGGCCGCGCTTGCGGCCACCACGCCAGATCTGTGCGCGGTCCAAAACAAGTTCGAGATCAACTCTATGAAAAATCACGAAAAAGCCGATATGCCTGGTTTCAGGAGCGCCTATGCGACGTTGAACAATGTCCGCATCCACTACTGGGTTGGGGGTAATCCGAACGGACAGCCCATCTTACTTTGGCATGGATTCTTGGGCACAAGTTATACGTGGCACAAGATGATGCCGCTGCTGGCAGAGGCTGGCTTCGCCGTACTCGCGCCAGATATGCGGGGCTACGGTGATTCTCACAAGCCAGCTGGCAAAGACGGTTACGATGCACGCGCGCTTGCAGAAGAATTCCGTTCGCTGGTGAAGCACCTTGACTTTGGTTCTGGAAAGCCTCTTGTCCTTGTCGGATATGACATGGGAGGCCCACCTGCATTGCTATGGGCCGCGGATTATCCCGATGAGGTGCAGGCACTCCTCTATATCGACGTCCCTGTGATGCTTTCTGAGATCCTCACAAAAGTGATCGCGTACACACCGGAAGCGATGACTAAGGGCTCCCTCTGGTGGTGGATCTTACCACTCGCTCCTGATGTGCCGGAGCGTTTGATCGTTGGTAAGGAACGAGAGTTTCTTACCTGGTTCTACGACAACAAGAGTGCAATCCAGGGAGCAGTTTCTCCAGCGTCCGTCGATGAGTTCTTGCGCACATTTTCCGGACGCGAGGGCGTTCTTGGCTCGATGGGCGTCTACCGAGCGGCCTTTACGACGATGGAACAGACGGCAGCCCTGAAGACTGCAAAAGTGCAGGTGCCCGTGATCGCTATCGGTGGGTCAAACTCCCGGGGCGATCAAATCCGCGAGATGATCTCGATGGTCGCAACGACTGTTTCTGGGGTTGTCATTCCGAATTGCGGACACTTTGTCCCAGAAGAGCACCCCCAAGAGCTCTTTGAGCAGATTCAAGCTTCGCTGGGCCTTGCGCGAACAGCCTAAGTGCATTCAAAAAGTCCGAACAATATTTTGGATCAAGGCAATCCTTGTGCATCAAACACAGCCGTAAGGGCTGTTCAATCATTTTGAGTGTGAACCGTTTTCCATCAAGAGGTGCAGCACTGCATCAGCGACTGCTGATGGATTCTCTCGGTGCGGGAAATGTCCTACGCCGCTAAGTAGAATTCGTTTATAGCCATTTCGAAAATGCTTCTCCTGGCCTTCTGAAGCTGACGGAAGATCGCAAAAGTCTGAAGCGCCCTGGATCATCACGGTAGGGACGTCCAGGAGCACGTTGTCCTTCAGACGTGCCTGAAGTTCGTCATAACGAGAATCAAAAGCCTCGCCTTTGAGATATCTGGATCGGTAGGCATTCAAAGTGATTTCCGCCCAGTCCGGGCGATCAAAGTGCCTGCTCGCAAGCTCAAAGTCTTCTTCCGCAAACCAGCCCTCGGGGCTCCAGGTGTCCCATTGAATGCGAGCGAAGCCGATGGGGTCTCGGCGCACCGCCTCTGCTCCCGCATCGGTGCATTGAAAGAACTGGTACCAGAACTGCTTGGACTGTTGGAAGCTTCCTAGATGGAACTCACCACGTGGTTGGTAAGCCAATGCAAGTGTGGCTAGCGCGCGAATGCGTTTGGGATAGAGCGCCGCCAGCGTGTAGGCAATGCGGGCTCCCCAGTCATGCCCGACAACAGCGAACTCGCTGATTCCCAACTTGTCTGCAAGATCGACCACATCCTGCGCCATCGCTACAGCTCCGGCAAATCTGGGCGTAGCTGGCGACAAAAACTTTGTCGGATGCGATCCTCGCAAATAGGGCGCGATCGTTCTGAAGCCACGGTCTTGCAGTTTAGACGCGATAGGCATCCAGCTTGCCGGCGAGTCCGGCCACCCGTGAAGTAGGACCACCGGCTCTCCGGATGAAACCCCTTGCGCCTCAAATGCGATATTCAAGAGTTCTGTTTGTTCGAAATACATGGCTCGTCTCACCTTCCTTGGTCAGATGCTCGGAAATGGCGAGGCGAGACTTACGATTGTGGCCCGAATCTCCTCGGAGGGTGCGTTTGCCAGAAATGTTCTGGGTTTTCAGTACCGAAGTATCGGCCAATAGTTGACGATCCTAACTTATGGGAAGAGCGTTCACCA
This sequence comes from Granulicella sp. S190, assembly GCF_009766095.1. Classification (GTDB taxonomy): domain Bacteria; phylum Acidobacteriota; class Terriglobia; order Terriglobales; family Acidobacteriaceae; genus Edaphobacter. The sequence goes on along the minus strand of NZ_LMUD01000040.1, from coordinate 129,621 downwards.
GGACGAATCATCTCTGATCTATCTGTATGTGTATGCTGAACACACATACGGAGATTAACTTTGGCTACAAGCTCCAGATTCGTCGTTGCGGTTCATGTACTTACCTCCTTGGCTGTGAATGAGGGAACACCTGTTCGGTCAGAAGAGTTGGCCTTCAGCGCGAACACCAATCCTACAGTGATACGAGCTCTTCTTGGCCGTCTCGCGGCTGCTCGCTTGACGACCTCGCAACTGGGCGCGGGCGGAGGAGCGCTGCTCGCCAAACCGCCAGAAAAGATCACCCTGCTCGAGGTCTACAACATCATGGAGCAGGGCGACCTGTTCGCGCTGCACAGGTCGACGCCGAGCAAGGTTTGCATGGTCGGGAAGAACATCCAAGCTGTGCTAAGCCCGAGCCTGGACAGAGCGCGTAAAGCAATGGAAGACGAGCTTGCCGGCGTGAGCATCGCCGATGTGATGAAGGATGTTCGCAAGCGAGGGAACTTCAAGACGCCTCCACGTGCATTGTCCTTCACCAAACTAGTGTAGTTGTGTTGCATACACACAAGCGATTCTGAGATATGATTGCCTAACCGGTGCGAGTCCCTACGGTCTCGAACGGTCTGGAACTCTGATAGAGATCCAGGAGAACGTATCGGAAAGGCACATCATGACACTCTCCATCCTTGGATCTGGAAACATCGGCTCCGCGCTCGCTGGTCACTTTGCTCAAAAGAATATTCCCGTTTCGATTGCAAACAATCGCGGTCCGGCATCGCTGGAGCCTCTTTGCAAGAAGCTTGGATCAAGTATCACGGCTGTAGAACTGGCAGGGGCGCTCGAGGCTGACATCGTAATTTTGGCGCTTCCTTTTTCGGCGGTCGCGCAGCTTGGCGATAAGACAGACTGGGCTGCACGAATCGTCATCGACGCCACTAACGCCATCGACTTTCCCGCTTTTACACCCACAGATCTGGGCGGAAAGCTCTCGTCTGAAGTGGTGGCTGAGTACCTACTCGGTGCACGCGTGGTGAAGGCGTTCAACACACTTCCTGCAGCAGTTCTCGCTGCGACCCCGGAAGAGGGCGCTGGCCGGCGTGTCATCTTCCTGTCGGGTAATGATGCCGAAGCGCGTATTGCGGTGAGCGCGGTCATCAAGAGCCTCGGATTCGCTCCCATTGACCTCGGCAACCTAGCGGCGGGACGCTCGCAACAATTTGGCGAGCCGCTGGTGATGCGCAATCTCCTCCTTCAGTCCTGACATCTGTTCCTCTCCCCGAAGCGGTCAAAGCCCGCTTCGGGGGAGAGGATGGTTCTCGACAGCACATATCCGCGAACGATTCCGTCGAACTCACACTCCAGAAAGGCTTCTCGATGACCCTCTATGCTAAGACCAACGACGCCGCGATCAGGAACACAATCGCGCGATACTTCGACGCTCTGAATCGCAGCGATGTCGACGCAGCGCTCAAGCTTTATACAGACGATCCCGTGATGTTGCCGTTTCTTCAACCCACAGTCGTCGGACGGAAAGCCGTTGCCGAAAATTACGAGAACACCTTCCAGCACATTCAATTCCGGATGGAGACGAAGATAGAGGAGTTGGTGGAGATGTCTCTAGAGTGGGCCTACGTACGTACGGAGTCCGCGGGACTGTTCACCCCCGCCAGCACTCGAAAGAGCTCTCCCGCCACCTTCCATGAGCTTTTCCTGCTTCGCAAAATGAACGGAGGAGAATGGCTTATTGCGCGATATAGCTTTTCCCCAACCGCCGAGTTGCCAGCGCAATGATCGCTCAGTTCTCAACGCGCTTAGTCCTTATCAGTAACGAGAAATGGGATGAGCAGGCCCTCCGCAGGAGGAGCAGACTGTTCCCATGAAGAAGCCACCGCAGCACCTCATCGCTGAAGTCCCACGCAGACAGGCCAAGGTTGAGATCACGATAGGGATCGACCTTGGCGATGTCTGGAGTCATTACTGCACCCTCAACCAGGACGGATTGGTCGTCGATCGGGGCCGGTTTCGAACGACGCCGAAGGCGATCGAGAAGTGGTTCACCGATGTACCTCCAGCACGAGTTGCGATGGAGGCCGGGACACACTCGATCTGGATCAGCGCACAGCTGCAGGAACTAGGCCACGAGGTCATCGTGGCGAACGTTCGCGAGTTGCGTGCGATCTCGCACAGTGATCGGAAGAGCGATCAGGTCGATGCTGAGAAGCTGGCGCGATATGCCCGGCTTGATCCGAACATCCTCCGGCCGATCGCCCATCGCACTGTCGAGCAACAGCAAGCCCTCACCTTGGTCCGTGCGCGAGCTCTGCTGGTACGACTGCGAACCGCTGCAGTGAACGCCGTGCGTGGTCTGACGAAGTCGTGCGGCTACCGTATGCCTGCCTCCGCCACAACGTGCTTCGCTCAGCGCAGCCTGGCTGTTATGCCGCCTGGACTGGCGCAGGCACTCTGTCCGGTGCTCCAGCAGATCGCGGAGATGACCATCAAGATCAAGCAGTACGACCGGCAGATCCAGCAACTCGGCCAGACCGACTATCCGGAGACGCAGGCGCTGCTGAAGGTTCATGGCGTCGGCCACCTCACCGCCTTGACCTTTGTACTGACCCTCGGCAGCAAGGAACGGTTCGGACGAAGTCGTGATGTCGGTTGCTATCTTGGCTTACGACCACGGCGAAGTCAGTCTGGAGACCACGATCCTCAGCTCGGCATCACCCATGCCGGTAACGCCTATCTCCGAAGTCTGCTGATCGAATGCTCCAACCATATCCTTCGACCGCATGGACGAGACTCGGCGCTGCGACAGTGGGGTCTGCACTTAGCCGCTCGAGGTGGAAAGCAGGCCAAGAGTAAGGCCGTCGTTGCCGTGGCACGCAAGTTAGCCGTGTTACTTCATCACCTCTGGAGCACTCAAGAGCCGTACATGCCGTTCTACGAACAAGCAGCCTGAGAGATCCACATGTTTACCCGTTGCGACGACACCGTGTTCCGATGACTGCGAGCCGACTTCGGCCTTCGAGGCCGACCGATAAATGGCAGCATCGATTCTCCTTTCGAACCCCAACCGGCACCGAGCTTGCTTCAAGACAGCTCATCTAGAGTGCGAATAGAAACACGGTGGAGAGCAACAAATCACGAGCAACAACAAAAGCAAAAGCCCTATGAAGAAAAAAGCAAAGAACAAATCTTGACACCAGTGACCTGCTCATAGAAAGTCGGCTTAGCGGAAATAACGAGTCAGCCTGACGGAAAGCGTATATCAGGACCGATCCATGCCAAAGTCCGATCGGAATCGGATTTATTAGCGGCTTAACAGCCGAGGTCTTGGGAGCCAAACGATTCCTGCACTTCCCTTTCACTATCGAGGCTCAGCTGTCGAGGTAAGGGAAGCCTTTACGCGGACGGCCACTCGAAACAATGACTGTTGCTGCTACGACCATGGCGACTGCTAGTCCGACCCCAAATTCTGTGGTGATGTACTTTGCCCAACCAACAGGAGCAGTCAGCGGATCAAATATGCCCTGAACAAACGTGTTGTGGGTGGCGTGCAGGAGAACACAAGGCCATATGCTGCCCGAGCGCACTCTAAGGTAGCCCATGATGTAGGCCAGCGCGATCACCATTACCGTGAAGCAAGCGACGGCAAAGACGGCGTTCGTGCCTGGGTTGAAGTCGGTCCAGAGAATCTCCGGAACGTGCCACACTGCCCAGATCGATCCTGAGATCAGACAGGCTCCGTGGAAGCCGAACCGCTGCTGAAGCCTGGGAAACAGGAACCCTCGCCATCCAAGTTCCTCGCCAAGTGACCATACAGCTTCGCCGATAACCGAGACGGTAAACAACAGCGGTAGAGCCACGCCAAACGTACCGAAGGCCGGCCAGCGTCCTAATCCATAAGGCTTTACCATCGCGGCTTCGAAGCTTTTCAGGGAGAATGAGCCGCGAATGACCAGCCAGGTGAGCAGGTAAACCGGCGCAGCATAAATCAGCGGCAGGAAATACGCGAGCCTGAGAAAGCGGCGTGCCGGCCAAGACCAGCCCAGTGTTCCAAGTGGGATGCGGAGCAGCAGGCAGGTGCACAGCGCAGCGATACCAGGACACCACACGATGAACTGGACGAGTTCTTCGGATAGGTGATGGGTGTAAACATCAAGGGCATAGGTGCACCCGCTAAACGCACAAAGAAAAAACAGGAAGATCGATAACGGTCGCTGTTGCGAGACTCTCGAAAACGCTCTCCTCATAATCCGTCCTTTGTCAGGAACTCCGCAGGCAGCGTCAGCCTTGGCTAAAGAAAGAGAAGGCCGGAGATCCAGAAGCGTCCGCTAACATACACAATCTGGAACGAATGGACGCCTCGCGAGGATGGCTGGGCATCGTCCTTTCAATCCCAGCTTTCCTTTGTGCTCCACAGTGCCTGCATTAGCGAGATACGTCCTATGTTCGATGGAGTTTACGCCATCTTGCTGGCCGCGGAGCAGTGGTCACGTCGAGCCGCAGATACAGAGTTACTCACTTTCCCACATTTCCACCCCCATCCACACCAAAAGCACTGCCTCTGCCCTTGCTTCGTAGCCCTTTCGCGCCTACTCTCAAACCTGTCCCGTTACCGAGCAGTAAACCCGCCCCCGGCGCGACGATTCGACAAAATCCACAGCAAAACCCCGGTTTTTAACGGTTTTGAAACATTAACCCCGCGTAAACAGGGGTATTCGCACAGCTAACACAACATGTTGTGCTTTATACTTGACACACCCCATAAGGGGCGTTACTTTCACGACTGCAGCCACGCAAAACACGGCCAAAGTTCCTTACATCTTTCGACCAGAACGCCGCCGGCTCCTTTAGCCGGATACATATCCAGCGCTCTCGTCGTCATTTTTACCTCGGATTTACCCCGGAACGAACGCCTTCCGGAAGCATCGGTCTCTCAGTTTTTTCATCAAATTAGAAGGAGTACTTCCCCATGGCGACCATCCCCAACCAGACTCAGAACAGCACCCAGAGCACCGCGGCCCCCTACCAGAACAACCCGCGCACTCCGGGCCTCAAGTTCGATCGCCACTTCACCAAGCCAGGCATCTCCCCCTACGATGAGATCGTCTGGGAGCTCCGCGATGCCATCATCCAGGACTTCAAGGGCAAGACCATCTTCGAGCAGAAGAACGTCGAGGTTCCCGCCGACTGGTCCATGACCGCGACCAACATCGTCGCCAGCAAATACCTCCACGGCCTCAACGGCACCGACGAGCGCGAATCCGGCGTCCGCGCCCTCATCACCCGCGTCGCCGAGTCCATCCGCGACTGGGGCATCGCAGGCGGCTACTTCGCCTCTCAGGCCGACGCCGACACCTTCTACGCCGAGCTCGCTCACCTCCTCCTCAACCAGAAGGTCGCCTTCAACTCGCCCGTCTGGTTCAACGTCGGTTGCGACCGTCTCGAGCCCAACTCTGACGCCCAGAACTGGCACTGGAACGCCACCACCGGCAAGGTCGAGTTCTCCGTCACTGGCTACACCAAGCCCCAGTGCTCCGCCTGCTTCATTAACTCCGTGCAGGACTCGCTCGACTCGATCCTCACCCTCGCCAAGACCGAGGGCATGCTCTTCAAGTGGGGTTCAGGCGCTGGCTCCAACCTCTCGAACATCCGTGGCTCCATGGAGACCCTCTCTGGTGGCGGCACCGCCTCCGGCCCACTCTCCTTCATGCGCGGCTTCGACGCCTTCGCCGGCGTCATCAAGTCCGGCGGCAAGACCCGTCGCGCCGCCAAGATGGTCATCCTCAACGCCGACCATCCCGACATCGAAGACTTCATCCAGTGCAAGGTGAAGGAAGAGCAGAAGGCCTGGCACCTCATGCAGGCTGGCTACGATGGCAGCGGTCCCGACTCCGAGGCCTACAGCTCCATCTTCTTCCAGAACGCCAACAACTCCGTCCGCGTCAACGACGAGTTCATGCGTGCAGTCGAGTCCGACGGAACCTTCGTCACCCGCACCGTCAAGGAGCGCACTCCAGTCAAGGAGTATCGCGCCCGCGATCTCATGCACACCCTCGCCGAAGCCACCTGGCAGTGCGGCGACCCCGGCATGCAGTTCGACACCACCATCAACCGCTGGCACACCAGCAAGAACACCGGCCGCATCAACGCCTCCAACCCCTGCTCGGAGTACATGTTTCTCGATGACTCCGCCTGCAACCTTGCCTCCTTCAATCTCCTGAAGTTCCTCACCCCCGGCGGCCAGTTCGACATCCCCGCCTACCGTCACGCCATCGAGATCGTCACCACCGCCATGGAGATCATCGTTGACTCCGCCGGCTACCCCACCGAGATGATCTCGAAGAACTCGCACGACTACCGCCCTCTCGGCCTCGGTTACGCGAACCTCGGCGCGCTCCTCATGGCCTTCGGTCTCCCCTACGACTCCGACGCCGGCCGCGACTTCGCCGCCACCCTCACCTCCATCCTCTGCGGCGACGCCTACTGGCAGTCCTCCCGCATCGCCGAAACCTGCCCGCCCCTCGGCGCAGCCACCCCGCTCACCCAGCAGGCCGAAATCGCTGGCGGAGCCTGCCCCGGCTTCTACGTCAACCGCGAGCCCTTCCTCGACGTCGTCCGCATGCACCGCGCCGAAGTCAACAACATCGGCAAGTCGAAGACCTCCGCCGAGCCCTTCTTCGTCCCTCAGCTCGACCAACTCATCGAAGCCTCCCGCCACGCCTGGGACGGAGCCCTCGCCCACGGCGAAAAGCACGGCTACCGCAACTCCCAGGTCACCGTCCTCGCCCCCACCGGCACCATCGGCTTCATGATGGACTGCGACACCACCGGCATCGAGCCTGACCTCGCCCTCGTGAAATACAAAAAGCTCGTCGGCGGCGGCATGATCAAGATCGTCAACAACACCGTCCCCTCGGCCCTCATCAAGCTCGGCTACTCCGAGTCCGAGGTCAACGCCATCGTCAGCTACATCGACGCCACCGGCACCATCGAAGGCGCGCCCGCCATCAAGCCCGAGCACCTCGCCGTCTTCGATTGCTCCTTCAAGCCCTCCAAGGGCACCCGCAGCATCCACTACCTCGGCCACATCAAGATGATGGGCGCCACCCAGCCCTTCCTCTCCGGAGCCATCTCCAAGACCGTCAACCTCCCCCAGGACTGCTCCGTCGACGACATCGCCGAGGCCTACATGGAGAGCTGGCGCCAGGGCCTCAAGGCCGTAGCCATCTACCGCGACAACTCCAAGGGCACCCAGCCCCTCAACGTCACCGCCCAGACTGACGCCGACAAGAAGGGCACCCGCGGCACCAACGCCGTAGCTGCTCCTCTGTTGTCATCCCGCAGCGAAGCGGAGGCATCTGCTTCTCCCGACGAAACCAACACCCGCCAGCAGCTCGTCGAGGCCATGGAGAACGCCACCGCCGCCCACAACCGCATCCACAACCTCGAAACCCAGCTCAAGCAGATCACCGAAGCCGCTCTCCAGAACTCCGACGCCGCAGACTCGCAGGCTCCGCCCCGCGCCGTCCGCCACCGTCTCCCTGCCGAGCGCGCCTCCGTCACCCACAAGTTCGGCCTCGCCGGACACGAAGGCTACATCACCGTCGGCCTCTACCCCAACGGCCAGCCCGGCGAAATCTTCATCCGCATGGCCAAGGAAGGCTCCACCGTCTCCGGACTCATGGACTCCTTCGCCACCGCCGTCTCCCTCGCCCTCCAGCACGGCGTTCCTCTCCGTGTCCTCTGCGAGAAGTTCGCCCACACCCGCTTCGAGCCCTCCGGCTGGACCGGCAACGAGCAGATCGGCTACGCCAAGTCGATCATGGACTACATCTTCCGCTGGATCCAGATCCGCTTCCTCTCCGGACACCAGTTCGACCTCTTCGCCGGCCTCAGCCCCCAGAACCAGGGACAGGCCAGCATCCCGGTAGAAGGCACCGTCAACGCCCCCGGCAACCGCGTCGAATCAGCCAACTTGAGCGGACCCTCCAGCACCTCGGTACCCGTCAACCGTATCGAGTCGTCGCTCCTCCCCAACCTCAACGCCTCGGCTGACCCAAGCGCATCCGCATCTCCTTTGTTGTCATCCCGCAGCGAAGCGGAGGGATCTGCGGTTGCTTTTAGCCCCTACGACAGCCACGAGCACACCCACACCACCACCCCGCCCCAGCAAGGCATCGCACCCGACCTCAGCGCCCGCAGCGGACTCGAATCCCCCGACCCCATGTCCCTCGAAGACCGCGGCATCTACCACGCCTCCGACGCCATGAAGTCCATGTACGAGATGGGCGACTCACCCTCCTGCGCCACCTGCGGAGCCATCATGACCCGCAGCGGATCCTGCTACCGCTGCATGTCCTGCGGCAGCACAAGCGGCTGCAGCTAGTAATCAAATCAGAGCAAACGGATAGGGGTGTGCGTTGCCAGCAAAAATGAAAGTAGAAGCCGTTTCAATGAAAGTCCGAAGCGTCAAAATGAAATCGACTAACCGATTCTTTATAAACCACATAGGGCCGCGACGTTCACGTCGTGGCCCTTGCATTTGAACGAAATGCCTGAAATGTAACACTGTGTTAATGTTCCCGCGCTCGTTCTAGTCTGATGAATCCGGCAGCTGTGCGGAATGTCCGATTGGTCTTGTCGATCGCTGACGAAAAACGCTGGTTCTTGCTTTTCCTGTCCTTGTTGCGGCGGTACGTCCGGTTGTAGCTAAATCATGCGATGGAATGCCCATAGGAGTTGTTGTGCGTTGTGCACCATAAGTTGTCATTTGTACCCATAAGCTGTCATCGGTGTCACCATAAGCTGTCATCCAAACCCCAAGGCCCATTCGAGTCCCACTGATCGAATGGGCCTCTCCTCTTTGGAGTTCTCTGTCTTCCATTCATCAGCTATCGAGATCATGTCCCACATGTATTACTTCACCGCTGCCGGCTTCTCAGTAGTACGCTATAAAAGCTCTTTGATACCAATCACCAAGTTATTCGTTGTCCAACGTCGCCCTCTAACCGCTTATCGAATATTTCCCGAAGGCCTGCCCGTTGCTATTCGCAGCGCATTCTAACGACGCTCTTCTGAAGCGCGGTACGAAGTTTCTCCGTGGCCGCTCGCCAGTGCTCATACTGGCCGGGACACGCGAAGCCGCTAACGATTTGGTAAGGTCTTGCTGCTTATCGGAGGGGGGCGCCCTTACTGGCGTGTACCGGCATACTTTGCGAGATTTCGTGCTCACCATCAGCATGGAGCCTATGATGGAGCGGGGACTCTCCCCCGTGCGCCGTCTCGCTCGCGAGGCCATAGCGGCCGAGATCACCGCCCGGTCACGTGCGAAGCTCAGCTATCTCGCCCCAGTTGCGGGATTTCCTGGCTTCGCCCGAGCGCTCGCACGCACTCTTGAGGACCTTCGTCTCAACGGCATCACAGCGGACGAGCTGCGCTCCACAGGACGGTCCGGTCCCGATCTCGCTCTGCTGATGAATGCTTACGACAGAGCCCTAAAAGAGCGCAAATTCGCTGACCATGCCGAGCGGTGTGACCTCGCGCTGGAATGCATTGGAGCGCGCTCTCTCCTGCTCGTTGACCTGCGTTTGCGCACCCGCCGTGAGCAGAAGCTTGTGGACGCGCTAAAATCCGCCGCACCCGCCTGGCTAGAACTGACTCTTACACCTGAGCCAGGAGAAGCATTCTCACAGCTCGAGTCGCTGCAGCGATACGTACTCACCGGCGAACCCGTGCCTCGCTGCGATGCCGACGACTCAGTCCAGATCTTCTCTGCTTCAGGAGAGGCGTTGGAGTGCGTCGAAATCGCGCGCCGTATCCTACGCCTAGCTGAAGGTGGAATGCGCTTCGACCAAATTGCAGTCTTCGTCCGCAGTGCTGCGCGCCATCAGCCTCTCTTGGAAGAAGCGTTCGCCCGAGCTGCCATACCTGCTTGGTACAGCCGGGGGATCCACCGTCCTGACGTTAGCGGGCGAGCTTTTCTCGCGCTTCTCCGCTGCGCTGCCGAAGATTTGAGTGCAGCGCGATTTGCTGAGTACCTTTCTCTCGGTCAAATGCCCACCAAAGAAGGAGCGCCCCGTCCGGCGTCCCGGTGGGAACGAATCCTGTCGAGGGCCAGCGTTATCAGCGGACTGCAACGGTGGGATCGCCGTTTGCATGCCTATGGCAACGAACTGAAAGATGATCAGGCCGGCGAACTCGAAGCCCTTAAGAGCCTGCGAGATTTCGCCCTTCCAATCGTTCGCGAACTCGCGACCCTGCCGACGGAAGCCTACTGGGACCGATGGCTCGACCTTATAAGTGACATGGCGCAGCGCACCCTCGATCAGCCTGCTTCCGTGTACGCCGTGCTGGAAGAACTTCAGCCGATGAGAGCCACCGGCCCTGTGACGCTCGCGGATGTTGTTGCGACGCTGGAATCCGAACTGTCCAGCCACCGCATTGAGGAGGACGGAACCCGATATGGCGCGGTATTTGTCGGTTCGCTTGCCGAGTCCGCGGGCATGTGCTTCGAAGCCGTCTTTGTGCCAGGTTTGAATGAAGGTGTCTTCCCAAAGCCGGTGCGTGAGGACCCGCTACTCCTCGATTCCCAGCGTACCGTCCTCGGAATCGAAGGCAGTAAAGATGACACCCTACTCCTGCGGACTGCCGCCGCCACCGCCAAGCAACATTTCGTTTGCTCTTGGTCGCGCATAGATCTGGCTACTGGCCGCGAGCGCGTTCCTTCCTTTTACGCCTTCGAAGTGGCCGAGTCGGCAGGCTCCGGCGAACTTGACGTCCGGGCTTTTGAGAAAGAAGCGCGCGACCGCAGTGAGGCACATCTGGGCTGGCCGGCACCCACCAACTCACGTGACGCAATTGACGCCGCTGAGTACGACCTCTCCACCCTTCGCCCTGGCTGGGATCAGCCACAGTCGGGGAATGCGGCTTGGCTAGAACTTGTAAACGCGCACGTCCACCGGGCTCTTGACGCTCGCCGTCTTCGCTGGGGGGCCGCGTGGACATGGGCCGACGGTCTTGCTAGTCCCCCTGGTCACGCCGGTCTCGAAATGGAGAAACACTTCGGACTTTCCATGCGCTCCTACTCGCCGACCCGTCTGGAACAGTACGCTCGCTGCCCATATCGATTCCACCTGGAGTCCATCCTCGGCCTGCGTACCGCTGAACGCCCCGCCGCGATCCAACGCATGGACCCCGGCATCCGAGGGGAGTTCTATCATGCGGTACAATCGCGGTTTTACTTGGCGATGCAGGTGGGAGATCTACTGCCCGTCCGGGACGTCGAGTCCGCTTTGATGCGACTCGAAGTCATTTTGCATGATGTCGAAGCCGAGTTTGCCGAGCGTTACATGCCTGCTATCCCCATCGTCTGGAAGACTGACATGGAGCGCATCCGCGGTGATCTTCGCGCGTGGCTCCGGCATGTTGCCGCGAACGAAACCGAATGGACGCCGATTCACTTTGAGTATGGCTTTGAGAACATAGCCATAGATCGCGATCTGCTTTTGCAAGGCCGCATCGACCTGATCGAGCAACACATCAGCGGTCTGCTCCGCGTTACTGACCACAAGACCGGGAAGGTGCCCGAGCGCGTTCCTTCCGAGATCGGCGGAGGTGAATTCCTGCAGCCTGTTCTCTACGCGATAGCCGCTTCTCGATCGCTACAGCGGCCCGTCCAAGAAGCACGCCTCTTCTACTCCACGCTGCGGGGCAATTTCGTTGAGTTCCCTATCCGGCTTACCCCCGAAGCGCGCAAGGGCGCCGAGAGCGTTCTGCACCAAATCGACAAAGCTCTGCGCAGCGGGGATCTCCCAGCGGCACCACGCAAGGATGGCTGCGCATACTGCGACTTCCTGCCAATCTGCGGGCCGTACGAAGAGGAACGCGCCGTCCGCAAGAACCAGGTTAAGCTCCGGAACCTGACGGAACTCCGGGAGCAACCATGACGCCTCCGATCCAAACGACCTCGCGCGGATGCTTCGTGGAAGCGTCGGCGGGAACCGGCAAGACCCACATGCTGGTCTCCGAGATCGCAGGGGCGATCGAGAGCGGAGTCTCGGTAGACCGCATTGCCGCTGTCACCTTCACCCACGCCGCCGCCGGATCGATGAAGGTGCGGGTCCGCCAGGAACTGGAGCGCCGGAAGAACCAGGGCGAAGCACTCCGGTCGCTGGACCGGGCGTTCATCGGCACCATTCACTCCTTCTGTGCACATCTGCTCCGTCAGCGCCCCGTCGAAGCTTGTGTCGACCCGGACTTCAGCGAACTCGATGAGCTTAATGCCCGTGCACTCTTCGATGGTGAGTTCCGCACATGGCTGGCGGAGAAACTCAACGATCCAAGCCCCGTATTGTGGCGAGCGCTCTCGCGGCTCGCCTGGAGCGAAGAACGTTCCGCCGAAGGTCCGGTGGAGAAACTCCGCGATGCTGCGTGGCGGCTGGCCGAGTGGCGTGATCACGATTCCGCGTGGGAAATCCGCGCGTTCGACCGCCGCGCAAGTATATTTGCCCTATTCGAGCGCGTTAAAAAGCTCGAAGCCATGCTGCGTGTTGCAAGGCGCGATACAGACCCGTTGGCTCGCTGCCTGAAACCGGTGCAGGAATCTCGTCACCGGATTCGCATCGCGAAGGAAGCCGAAGCGGCCAACCCCGACGAAGTAGAGAATGAACTCCTCTCCCTCAAGTTTCGAGTCAAGTATTTCGACACGAACCAAGGGTCGGGTGATTGGGGCGGCGGTGTTCCACGAAGTCATGTCATTGCCGCTTGGCGCGATCTAAACGATGCCATTGAAACCTTTCGCGTAGACGCCGATGCCGATCTAGCCTGCCGTTTGCGCGACGAACTATGGCAAGTGGTCGAGCGCTATCAGGATGCCAAACGCCGCTCCGGCAGCCTTGATTTTCAGGATCTACTCATCTGCGCTCGCGACCTCCTGCGTCACCCTGAAGCCCGCCGCGATTTGCAGGCCCGCTACGATCGCATCTTCATCGACGAGTTCCAAGACACTGACCCGTTGCAGGCTGAAATCCTGCTCTCGCTCTGCGGTAACAAAGAGGGCTACAACGCCGCTGAGACGGGCAAACTGTTCGTTGTCGGCGATCCCAAGCAATCCATCTACCGATTTCGTCGAGCAGACGCCCGCCAGTACCGCCGCATCCGCGAAGAACTGCTACTGGGCGGCCTCGGCAACCGCCACCTTCAGGAGGGACATCGTTCGACAGAACCTCTGCACGCTTTTGTCAATGAGGCGTTTGCGGATATGCCCGACGCACTACCTCTCACCGGGGGTGCCCCGTCTCCCGAAACTCAACCCGCCGTAGTCGCTCTACCCGTTCCTTATTTGCATGGCAAACGCAACAAATCACCGAAGGTAGCGGCCCAACACGCACCCGACACCACCGCCGCTTTCGTGGATTGGCTACTCCACACCAGCAAGTGGACTGTTCGGGACGAACATAACAACACGCGCCGTCCCATACGCGCGGAAGACATTTGCATCCTTTTTCGCAAAACTGTCAGCTATGGCGAAGACCTCACGCAGGCGTACGTTCGAGCTCTTGAATCCCGAGGCATCGAGCATGTGCTCGTTGGGTCAAAATCCTTCCACCGTCGCGAAGAAATCGGCACTATTCGGGCCGCTTTGCGAGCCATTGAGTGGCCAGACGACGAACTCAGCGTTTACGCCGTCCTGCGAGGTGCGCTCTTCTTCATTTCCGATAGCGACCTGTTCAGATTTCGGCAACAGCATGGGCACTTCACCCCATTCTTCAAAATTCCCGACGATCTACATGTCAACTTCGCACCCATAGCGGAGGTTCTCGCCCTTCTCAAGGATCTCCATCGCTGCCGCAACTACAAGCCTCCCGCCGAAATTATCCGTCGGCTCCTCGACGCGGCCCGCGCGCACATCGGCCTTGCCTTTCACACTGGCGGCGAACGACGGCTCGCGAACGTCTATCGTCTCTGCGATCTTGCCCGCAGTTTCGAAGCGTCGCGCCCAGGGTCCTTCCGGTCCTTCGTCGAATTTCTGGAGAATGAATACGAACTGGGAGAGCAGTCAGAAGCCGCAGTGCTTGAGCAACAGGCCGGCGGCGTGCAATTGATGACGGTGCACAAAGCGAAAGGCCTCGAGTTTCCCGTTGTGATCCTCGCTGACATGACGACCCACGCCACACAGCGCGGAGGCTGCGACCGCTACGTCGATCCCACGCGCCTCCTTTGTGCCCAGAAGCTATGTACGTGGG
>NZ_LMUD01000040.1:83166-115168 GCF_009766095.1 Granulicella sp. S190 | reverse complement strand
GGGGCCCTCTATCCCGAGAAGAGCCAGTGGCGCACGCCAGAGAGCTACCCGCCTCTAGAAGTACAGGGCTCGGCAACCGTCCTAGACTTTCCGCCCGATAGAGAAGATGCTGTATCCGTCCGCCCTGGAATGCATAAGACCGTCGCGGGCAATCGGGTTTTCTGGTTCGATCCGAAAGTACTTCCCTTGGCCACGCAGACACTGCCCGGGCTACAACGTGACGTGATGCTAGATGGCACGGAGACTCAGCGCCAAGCGGGCCTCTTGGAATGGAATCAATGGCAGAATATTCGCGCGGCCTTGATCGCAACGGCAAGCAAGCCTACCGTGAAGACGGTGCTAGCGAGCAACTCCCGCGGCACGCCCGAAACGGGCAAGATTGAATTCCAAGTGATTGCCGTTGAATGCGAGGGACCGCGTCCGTCCACCCGCAAGTTCGGTCGCCTGGTGCACGCCCTCTTGGAATCTTGGGACGCAACTGCAGCGGATCGCCTCGCCGAATTCCACGGCCGACGCATAGGCGCCACGGAACACGAAGTTGCTTCAGCAATCGTCGTCGCCCGGGCAGCCATGCAGCATCCGCTCCTCAACCCGACGCGAGCCGTCAAGATTCACCGCGAATATCCAATTCTTCTAACTCTGACGAGCGGCGAAGTCGTGGAAGGCGTGATCGATTTGGCGTGGTCCGATGGTGAATCCTGGACCGTTATAGACTTCAAAACAGGAAGATCCGAACAGAAGTACAAATCGCAGGTGCAGCTCTACGCACTCGCGCTTCAGCGAGCCACAGGTCTACCCGCTCGAGCCATCCTGCTCGAACTGTGACCCGTCAACCCGCAAATGCTTCGGTAGCCTGAATGACTACACGTCTACAAAGGGCAACGCGGTCCGTTCCCGGGATTTGTCCTACGGCCTGAGGAAGGACGACATTCCGTCGTTACGGTTAGAGTGGTGGTATGGCTATTGAGAGAACCCGGGATGACTTCCCGGCCAAAATTAAGAGGGCGCTCGCCTACAGAGTGTCTCTCCAATGCTCCAATCCGCTGTGTAAATTGCCCACCGCCGCTGCTCACTCGGCACCGGACGAGTTCAACTGCACTGGCGAAGCCGCCCACATAACTGCAGCGAGTCCTGGTGGCCCTAGGTACGATCCGACACTTAGCCAGACGGAACGCTGTTCTGCATCCAACGGTATTTGGCTTTGCAGATCATGCGCGCGCATCATAGACACGGATGAAGGACGCTTTCCTCCATCGCTTCTCCGCTGCTGGAAGCAAGAGGCTGAGGCGTCACTCCTAGCGACACTTAAATTGACCCCGGAAAGTCCGGTCGTGCAGTCAGATTTCACGCTCGAGACGCCGTTCGAGTTGCATCGAGAAGTGAATATTAGATTTGGCTTCTCGTTTCTCGTGCCTGAGCACTGGAACCGCTGGAATCCCCAAAACGGCGATGGAGCAAAGTTTGCGCACCCTGACGACGAGGAGATCGAAATCCGGGGCTGGGGTGGATACGGAATCCTTCACGACACCCTGGAGAGTTCGGTTGAATGGTATATGGACGTTCTTCGAAAAGACGGCTACTTCGAACTGATCAGCCTTTCCGACGTAACGCGCTCTGTATGCAACATTGTTGAAAGCGATGAGGACAAAGAGCTTGTACAGCAGGGGATCAAGGCCGTTCGCATGGTATACCGCAGCGGCAAATGCAGCTATCTACATGTGAAAACCCGCGTTAGCGGGACTGAGTTCGACGTGCGCTGTCAAGTGCCGTCAGAACGATACGCTGAGTTTCGCTCGCTGTTTGTACACTCAACTCAAAGCCTGCGCATCCTTGGCACGACAATGGCAGCACACGCGAAGAACATTCCAACACCGCAGGAACTGGCGAGGTGATTGAGCCGCGGCAAATGCGCGAACGATTTGGTAACGAGTCAAATCCCGAATTGCGCGCTATTCCGAGGGAAGGTTAAACAATGCAAATTCTAGGCAGGGGACGCTTGTTGCACTTGCAATTCAGGTCTTTCCTACAGAAAACCCATAGAGCGATTCTCTAACACGAACAAGTGCAGAATCATTCGTGGTACGGGACGCTAGCGGCCACGAGGCTAGTGTGCGTGTTTCGCACCATGGTGACCACCGTTTCTTGGAGACACACCGCGACAGTGTGAAGACCGATAATCTTGGCCGGCTGCCGATGTGTCATCACGTCACGGCGGCGCCCGTCCCGCAGCCGTATCGCCCCGTTCCGGTCCATCGTGGTCATGCAGTCAGCGCGGCGTGGGCGGGCAAGCCCCAGCTCTGATGCTAACCGCAGATTATCCGTAGTTCTCTCCGGCGGACCCGCCAGCAGGCGGGCTGACGGTATCTGCTTGGAGAGGCTTCTTGAAACCGTTTGCGGATGACGCAGCAGCTCGATCGATCCTTTGCGATATGGAGGACGAGCGCACGCTATGGATATCGGAAGGCACCATCCGCCCGTCGAATCGAACGCCCAGCACTGGGCGCACCCGTTGCTTGTGAACATGGATGTATCTTGCGAGGTCATGCTATGCATTCAGGAGGATGCGATGCCGCGCGCCTATCTAATCACTCCTAGATTTCAACCGTACTACGCGGACACCTTGATACACCCGCACCCACGAGGAGACCAGTTTTTGTTGTACGAGGGTCGACCGCTTCCGGGTCTCTGTGTCTTCTCCAGCGCCGAGATGGTATTTACCGATGCTGCGAACTTCTGCACGCAGTTCCTTGATCAACTGACACAGTACGTTGCGAAGCACTTGATATGGCTTCGAACTCGACGTCTGTGCCGTCGCATTGCAAACACAACTAGTGTTCTCTACCAACCACTGCCAGGTGAAACAATCCTTGAGCAACCGCCGCGACGACAGGTGGTTCAATGGCCGACGGGCCCTGTTCAGGCCATCGACTTCTGGTCTGGGTATTGGCCGGGAAAGGGCGCAAGGGCGATGACCCCTGCAGAACACCTGCGTCAAATTAGGTCGAATCAGAGTTGCTGGTGTGGCTTGAACAAGAAGTACGGCGACTGTCATAAGGCCGTAGACCTTCTGCTTGTCAACCGAACAGCCGACAACAACCCCTGATAAGTCTTAGCGGAAGCGATCTTCGAACTCCGGGATTCCAGTGCCGTAAAACTGCAGTGAATTATCGGAAAACGATTGATTACAAAAGGCCGATATTCCGGGATTTGAGTGCAGCGGACACTTGCGGAAATCTGGATGTGCAATTTGCGCGTTAGGGAACGCATGAGCCCAGGACTGGCCCTGTATGGGACAATGCGAGCTATGGTGAACGACGCTCCAAATGACATAACCCTGTATGTGCGCGGCGCGCTCTTTGACATGGATGGGGTGCTCGTTGATTCGACCGCCTCGGACGAGCGATGCTGGTTGCGCTGGGCGCAGCTTCACGGCATGGAGGGTAGTTTCTCAATTCATTCCACACACGGAAGACGCGCTGTCGATACAGTTCGTGCGCTTCGGCCCGATCTTGATCCCTATGTTGAGCTGAAGCGGCTGGAGGACTTTGATGCGGAAGACCCGAGCGGAACCTCCGCGCTGCCCGGTGCCGCAGCACTTCTTGCAGCGCTTCCAACGTGCTCCTGGGCGATTGTCACTTCCGCTCCTGGGCGATTGGCGAAGACCAGACTTCAGTTTGCAGGGATTAGCCTGCCTCACAATCTTATTAGCGCTGACGATGTATCCCGTGGCAAGCCCGATCCGGAGCCGTACGAACTGGGCGCCATGAAGCTGGGTCTGGAACCATCGGAGTGTCTGGTCATCGAGGATAGCCCGGCTGGAATCAAGGCAGGCAAGGCCGCGGGTTGCAAGACGCTTGCGGTGTTGTCCTCCCACCAGATCGACGCCTTGGTGGAGGCGGATTGGATCGTTCCATCGTTAGATCACGTCTTTGCCATCCCAGCAGATGACGGGATGATTGCGATCCATTGCAATCATGCGCGCTGCTTCCCGTAGACACCGCCGCTATTTTCAAAGAGGCCGATAAAATACTTGACAGAAATTCGGGAGCATGGGAGCTTAGGCAGGCTTATGTACAACAGCCTTCAGGTACGTGCAAAGTTGAGTAATGATCGTTACGCTGCCTGAACCACTGTGGCATCTCTCTCAGGCTCACTCACACAAGCTAAGCTCTCTGACCTGTTGCTGTGAAAGGAATGTTCATGTTGAACTGTGCTTCGAATCTCTTTTGGAATCATGCCTTGGTTTGATATCCGTCATGGCTTCCCCGAAGCTCCCAAGTTGTGTGTTACTAACCTCGCTACAGCTGGCTCGATCATTTCAACTCCTCAAGTACCACCGCCAAAGGGGAAAGGTCTTTTATGAGAAGTAGACACCCGATCTTATTCGTCGTTCTAATCGCGAATATCTGCACCAGCTACGCCGAACTCGCCCAGGTAACCTCTAGGCACACTGTGCCGAAGCCAGTGCAAAAAGACGAGACTGTGCAAGCCACGCTGCTCAACGCTACAGAGGGGTATGCCATTACGGATGACCGGATATTTTACACAACCACACTTGGACGAAATTGGACTGATATAACCCCAAAAGAAGCGAATGGCGATCTGATGACAACCACCTTTGTTTCGCCGACCGAGGGGATTGCATATTTTAGTAGTGCAAAAGACGGGAGCGGCGCTGCGTCTGTCGATGTGTTCCACACCTCTGACAGGGGCGTCTCATGGTCGCGACTCAGTTCATTATCGGAAGGCCAAGCACTAAGCCACTTTGGCGGCCAACTAAATAGTTTCTTTCTGGATGAACAACATGGTTGGCTGGTCGCGCTTCAGTCATCCAGCACGGCTTTCAGTTTTCGGACTTATTCAGCACTTCGGACGGTGGGCAGAGCTGGCGCTTAGTATCTTCTCCGCCTGTATATGGTCAGCTCAAATTCATCTCACCGACACTAGGTTTTGTCCTCGGCGGTTTTTCAGATAGCGAACTATACCGTACGTCTGACGGGGGGAAGAGGTGGAGCAGAATTGAATTTGCAGAAGAGGCAACTATGAATCGAGAAGCTCTAGTCTGTCTATCGTTGCCTAAATTTGACAACGAGCTGCAAGGAAGTTTAGTTTTGGCGGTCGTCAGGACTGGGTCAAACACTACAACCATTACCTACGGAACGACCGACCGGGGAGTTACGTGGGCCAAAGTAGGTAGTCGCAGTTGGGTTACTTCAATAACGCCTAAAGCGGGCACGAATTCTCGCGATCCACTAATGGTACAGGTGCAAGCCGGCGCAAATTTGTATACAACTCACGTAGCCGGATCTGCAAAGATATTTGCTTTGCCAAAGAAGCTAATCAATCCCTCAGTTTTAGGGGCCTCGTTTACGGATGCCCAGACTGGGTGGATTGTAGTCCGAAGCACCTCCTGCGCGGCGGCGGGAGTTGAATGTACACAGTCCGACGCTCTAATGTTGACCACAGATGCGGGAGCAACATACTCAGACGTCACCCCGATTAAGCCCTCCTCGCCGAAAGCTGCGGGCCAGAGTGTAGCCTCACCAGACGTAATAGTGCCGATCTATTCTGCTCAAGCTGCATACATGGCTTGGGATCAACAGGTCGTGCCTTCTTACGCCCAACGCTGCGAGATCATCACTGAGCTGCCGCGAACGTGTTTGGTCGACGGGCATTATGCTACAGGTCTCTTCCCGTCGCGATCTGCCGCCAAAGCGAACGTGCAGACGCTTTTCGGGGCATGGGAATATCTATCGAACGGCGGTCTACGATGTACGATCAAGAATAACTTCTTGAGCATAATTCTGAATTGATTAGACTTAAAATTTCAGCTAGCCGGCCAGGAAAAAATCGTGAGACCTCTGAACCTCAAATCTGGGGATTCGATCACAATAAGGTTGGAAAAATACCAGCCGGTAGGTTTCTTTGGCGAAGTGCTATCAATCAGCAATGACCGATCTCATGTCTTAGTGAAGGTTCAAGGCTTGCTCGGCGATATACCCAACACCACCTCTAAAGGGACATGCGATTTAGCATGGATCACTGATGACCAATATTCGTTGGAAGCACAAGGGCAAAGTCGCTCCCCGGTATTCGTTAAACAAGTGCATGGATGGTGAGAAGGTATTGGCATTCCTGCGCGACATTTGAGGATAAGAGCAATGTCTGCCTCTTACTTGCTACAAAGAACCTCATCTCCACGAGTGCAGATCCGCTTGCCTCAAGCTCAAAGATGAGAGTCAGTCACGACGAAAACGAGGCGCATAATCTGGCAACGGATAGTCGCTATTCGAGACAGGGCTTGTCGGCGTGAAGAACGTCAGTGTGACGTTGACGGCGAACCAAACAAATCGGTCGAGTGCCTGGTCAGCGGAGGCAGGAATTCGTCAGCCGCGTGTTACATCCAAGAGCCTTGCAGCCCGAGGGTTCTTACTAAGGAGTAACTGACGGCATGCCAAAAACCCAACCGCTGACTATCCCTCACGAACCATCAACGTCAAAATCGTACGATAAGCTCTACTCTGCTTAGTCCCGTATAGTTGCTTTCGAGATGACTTTGACCACCGGGAGTGCCAAAATCAACGTACTACGTCACACTTGATGGCCTGCGTGCAATCGCTGTCATCATGGTGTTCTTTCAACATTATGGGGCTGGTCACGCCTTCATCTTTGGCTGGGGATGGACCGGAGTCGATATTTTCTTTGTTCTATCTGGCTTCCTCATCACCGGAATTCTGTATGACAGCCAAAGCAAGGTCCACCGGTACAGGGATTTCTATATACGGCGTACCCTCAGAATCTTTCCGCTGTAGTACTTCATATGGGCTGTGGTCCTACTCCTTGCTCCGTTCGCACATTGGCAATGGAACTTTCGCTGGGCGCTCTGGCCTGGTTATTTTGGCAACTATGCCCGCTTCTTCTTCCTCCATCAGCCCGGCGACCATACCGCTTCGACAAGCTCACGTTTGGCGCTCCGGTCAGCTCTTGGTTCGGATACCCCTTTCACCTCTACATCGGGCATTTCTGGTCGCTCTGTGCTGAAGAACAGTTCTATGTGATCTGGCCGTTTGTCGTATATCAAGTGCGCAAGCGGGAGACTCTGGTCAAAATTTGCCTCGCGGTGATCGTCCTAAATCCGATCGCGAGAGCCGTGCTGAGCGTAGTGCTGTCGCCACAGCTTCTCCGGATGGAGCTGTTCTATCGGAGTCTTCCTACCCGCCTTGATGCTCTGCTTATCGGCGGTCTCGTTGCCCTATTGATGAGAGGTCCCGAGGAGGCTATGGTGCGTCGGCTTCGGCGCCCTCTGCTCATCGTTTCCAGCGTCCTCTTTGTTGCGCTCTATTTTGTCTTCACCAAAGTGCTCGCACTCACCTTGGAAGGGTCTGCTTCAAACTGGATTGGTGTATTCGGCTTCACAGTGATCGATTTGTTTGCTGCTGCGCTAATCCTCGAATGCATTCATCCCGGAAGCGTCCTCGGCGCTGTGCTCAGCTGGAAGCCACTGCGTGCCGTGGGAATGATCAGCTATGGCTTTTACGTTTACCACGATTTGTTGCATGATCTTTACTCAGATCTTGCTCATCGAATTTCTGCCCGGTATGCTCGGCGATTGAAGCGACGAGAGGGACGGCTGGGCGACCACTGGCATTTGGATGAGTCTTCATTCGAATCAACGGCCAACAGCGGTATTTGTGGCGCGCAGTGGATCAGGACGGCGACGTGATCGACATTCTGGTCCAGCCGCATCGTGATCAGCGCGCCGCAGAGCGATTTCTTCGAAAACTCTTGCGTGGCCAGGGTTCGGAACCACTGCAGATCATTACCGACAAATTGAGAAGCTACTCCGCTGCCATGCGAAGCATCTTCAGCAATGTGACTCACAGGGTGGAGCGGTACGCCAACAATCGCGTCGAAGCCTCGCATCAGCCGACGCGCCAACGGGAACGGCAAATGCGCCGATTTAAATCTGCCAGGCACGCACAACGTTTTCTCTCCCTCCATGATGCCGTCCGAAATCTGTTCCGAGTGGGCCGACACTTATTGAAGTCTAGCAATCACCGGCTCCTGCGATCGCGGTCATTCGCGGTCTGGCGGGAAGTGACCGCGGCCTAAGCGAGCGCAAGACCCGCAGCGTTCCCAACTCAGAATGTCCCTCAACGTCTTAAGTTGACAATGCCCGCCTGGCTCCATCCAGCCCGTCATCTCCATCAATCAGGATGGTGAACGTCAACTCGAGCTTTCCGTTCTGCAACAGGGAGAGGACGACCCGTTGGACATCCTGAATTCAAAACAGGTCTTGGAGATCGACCATTTCTGACAAACGAGCAAGCTGCTGAAAATAAGCGTCTTGCTCTTCTGCGACATGAAAACGATGAAACTTTCACGTTAGGTGCAAATGTGAGCCGAAACTTTCATTCTATCCGGGTATTTACTTTCATCGAAACCAGACGTTCGCGTCGCAAGTTGTTGAATCCAAGGACGTGGAACTTTCACTTTAGACGTCACCGCACATTTTTTGTGCGTTGCCAGCAAAAATGAAAGTCGAAGCCATTTCGATGAAAGTCCGAAGCGTCAAAATGAAAGTCTGCTAACCGATTCTTTATGAACCATATAGGGGATGCGACGTTCGCGTCGTGGCCCTTGCATTTGAACGAAACGCGTGAAATGTAACATTGCGTTAATATTTCTGTCCCCGTTCATGCAAGCCTGTTGGTAGGAGTGACTCTGAACTTGATCGTGTGCCGTTGCGGCCTTGAAGTGACTATTGATGTAGATAATTTCACTGGGCATCAGGCCGTATTTGCAGCGTGATGCCGTGAATTCCTAAATGTTAAGCATTGTAGATAATTATTCCTAAGCTGAAATCTCGACGCCAGGTGGCGTTCGGGGAAATTGCGACCCCGGCTGTCGCCGACTGACGAAACACAACTAATTGATTATTTTTAGGTGGGCGTTTCGATATTCCTATGCGGGCGGGATCATGTCCCGCTGGAGGAGCCCCCTATGTGACATCGATTGAATTGCCCGGAGAGATTGAAGCGAAGTCTCTCTATAAGCTTCAAAGTGGAAACTACCTCTGCGATGGAACGGCGGAGGTACACGCCACCGTGGAGCGTTTTCTGGATAAATTCGAGGCGTTTAGTCAGTCCGAAGAGGGACACTTTTTCGTGTCCACGCGGAATTGGAATGAATTATTCAGAGGTAGAAGTGACTGATGTGCCTGCTCGGATCAAATTCAGTTTCGAATTCGACAAGGATACCCCTGAAATTGTGAGCTTCGAGATCACAAAAGTAGAGAGCGTGCATTAGAGCCCCCGATCTATTCCAAGCAACAGGTGCCTTGGTGTGTCGCGACCGACGAGGAATCCCCCAAATAGATCGCCGAACCTAGAAACGATTGTCACTTGCGATAATGAGACTGAGTCAACTCTTTTCCTCAAGGAGCCGCACGCTTGGCAAGTCCAGCTTCTGCCGCCCGTGGGTCCCATTTCGAGGGGCAAGTGGGGGCATATTACCTGCTCGCGATGCTGGCCGATGCGGAAGCGCTGGGACTTCCGAGATGCGGGATAAGCCGAGTTCGTCTGCAGGGGTCACCTGAAGGACATTCCCTGGACGATGTGATCGTGTACGGCCGAGATTCGCAGGGTATCCCTGCGAGCCTCGAAATTCAGGTGAAGCGGAGCATCGACTTCTCGCCTTCTGACGAAGTCTTCGCCGCGGTGATGGTTCAGGTTGCAGAGGCGGTGAAGAAGCCGGACTTCTGGAGTGTGCGCCGAGAACTCGCAGTGGCAACCAGTCAGCACTCGCGACAAATCGATGGCCCTTACCAGGATGTTCTGACGTGGGCAAGAGAACTCGGAGATGCGCAAAGCTTTCATCGGCGTTTGCGTCTACCGAAGGTGGCCAGCGAACCTATGCGCCGCTTCGTTTCGACGTTTGGAGAGCATCTCAAAATAAACAATGCGCCCCACGACGATCAGAGCGTATGGGAAACCCTTCGACGTTTCCAGATTCTCGTATTCGATTTTGGAAGCAAGAGTTCCGTGGCCGAGGCGGGGAGATGAGCGCGGAACGGATCATGGCCTCACCTCAAGAAACGGAACTTTATGTACGCTAACGATCTCCTCGCAATGAACGCAAACAGCTAACGGTTTTCAATCGTGTGCTCGGTGTAGTGAAACGACCGTTTTCAGAACTCACTCGCCAGATCGTTTTAGAAGTTAATTTGGAACTGAAAAGTCTCCCAGAACCCGTCTACAACCAACGTCCGGATAACGGGACGGCTTAGGTCTCCCTCTGCTCGATCAGGACAGGGACCTGAGCGCACTTCTCAAATCCAGATCCGCTCGACTTCATCGAGCGAGATCTCGTCGCTGCGACGGTCGTATGGTCCGGTCGTTCAGGCAGACTCATGCGCGGCCATCCATAGAGGTCAAGCCCAAAAGGATCAATTCCTTAGAGTTTGGAGAAGCGTGAGAGGTCAGTTGCTGCGCGCTGAGCGATCATAACCTGAAAGGATGCTATGAACTTACCTGGTACGCTGAAGCGCTAGGCCATAAGATCTGCGACTACGAGAACGATAGTCCAACACACACCCGAGCTTGCGATCAAAATAGTCCGTGGTTGTAAACTCAGTTATGGCACGTTCGGTGAAAATTACGACTCCTGTACCAACTCTTGAGGAGTTCGGGACGGCGCTTGGTCTTAGCAAGGCCAGGCAGAAGTCCTTTGCTCCTGTATTCGTAGAGCGCCGTGCTGACGGCGGTTATGCCGTTCGCAGGAGAGGCACAGAACGGGCCTCGTCTGTGTTTTCGACTCAGAGGGAAGCCATTGAGCGGGCAAAGACGATCGCGCCCGACCGTGTCTTCGTGGAGCGCGTCCGCGATTCATCGACTGGCCCAGGTAAGTGGCGCAAGGCATAGACGAATCTGTAGTGGAGGCGTGGTGAAGCGAACGACAAGCACGACCTCCCCTCAATCGGTTTTCCTAAACATTCCTTACGACAAGGGGTTCCGCGCCCTTTACCTAGCTTATATAGCGGGACTGGTACACCTCGGATTCGTGCCGCGTGTGACCCTCGGGCTGCCGGGAGGCGACAGACGGTTAGACAAAATAATCGCGGAGATTCAAGGGTGCAATTACTCGATCCACGATCTCTCTAGAGTAGGCCTAGACCGAAACCCGCCGTTTGCGACGCCTCGTTTCAACATGCCTTTTGAGCTTGGCCTAGCTGTCGCATGGCAAAAGGCCAATCCGACGAAACACACCTGGTTCGTGTTTGAAGAGAGAGCTTATCGGGTGCTGAAGTCGCTGAGCGACCTAAACGGGACCGACCCTCACATCCATGATGGTCAAGTTACCGGTGTCATGCGCGAGCTTGCGAATGCGTTTCAACGGACCCGGAATCGTCCAAGCGTACCCGAAATGATGAGGACCTATCGCACTCTTTCTCGCAGTTCAGCGAGAATCATTGCGGATGCCGGCGCGAGGGATCTCTTTGAGGCGCGTGCATTTCAACTCTTGTGTTTCGAAGCAAAGGTGGCTTCGAAGCAATTCGATTAGCCGGAGCGCGCGGCACACTACAGTAGCTGGGTTATTTTCTTGGCATAGCAGTGGCGAGGTGTTACAAGAGTTTGCAAGAGGTGAGCGCGATGGCGAATGTGTTCGTAGAACCGGATAAACAAAACGGCGGTTACAAGGCTACGCAAAACGGCAGAGTTATAGCCCGAGGCGAGACTCAACGCGAGACTGGTGAGAAAGGTCACAACATACGGCCGAATGATCCGATTCTGGCGGGAAGAGTGCGGCTAATAGAAGATGAGCCCCATCCGGATAAGTGGAGGCACCTCTTTGGGCCAAAGCGGTAAGCCACCCAAGACGCTAGTGATTGGCACCGTCCTTTACACTTTGAAGTAAACACCGCAACTCGAAAAGTGAATATGGTGGACTGCGCTTATGCAGTATCGCGTGGCAGTTCGGACACACGGGAATGAGGTCGTCGATGGGGTTTACAACGTAAGTCGAACGAATGTCGGAAAGCTGTATGAGATGGTGAACGTGAATGAATCCCTTCCCAATCGCTCCGAAGGTCATCTCGAAATCAAACCCGCACGCTTGGCAACGGGGCCCGTGGTGTTCGATGCACTTCGCCCGCGCACTAAGGTCACGTTCAAAACGGTTTACCGCTACTTGAAAGATAGCGCCTTCGCTGTATTCCTCTGACAAGTCCACTTCTTCGGGGAAAGGTTGATAGTTAGGTTTGGTGACAATCTCAAACCCGTTTTCTCTAAGAGTTCGGAAACAGATGGTTTTTAAGCTGCCTTTCAAGTCCTGCGGGCCGAGCGACATTCCGGCAGCTTTCCCGGCTGCGAGGCCGAACACTGCCTTTGGTGGGTATCGGTCTCCCTGGTACAGGAGGTCGTAAAACATTGACCTACCAAAGTCATGATTGACGCCACGCCTGAGGTCAGCAATTGCCTCAAGAATGTGATTGTGGTTTATGTTTGTCAGAAGCGCGTGGGTCTCCGAGGTTTTGGCCTTGCTGGCTGCACCCCGTTCCCTTTGCTCCAGCTTCGTTTTGACAGCGGCGTATGACCTAGCCATATCGACGAGGATACGAGGATACGACTCCGACGAAAGGGCGCGGCGTTTATCTCCGTATCCCACAAACGACGGCATCCAGACAGCGGCACCTTTGCTTCTGGGTGCAATCATCAGGAATACACCGTGACCTTTGTGCGTATCGGTGGCTCCGTCGACCGCAGCGCGAATCTGCTTATTTGCGCTGTATACGGCAGATTCACCAGCCACCGAGCGGAGTTCCGCCACAAGCTGTTCGACTAAAGCAGCAGCGGAATCCGAAAAAACTAGACCTTCAATGTTGGTCATGATTCGGTCACCATTCCTGCCCGACACTTTTCCGGGCTCTCAGAGCCTATCCCAACCCGCGTACTCACTTCCACTGCGAATGTGGCGAGAAATATAGATGGCGGCGTTTCCAGTCGAGGTCAGACCCTAAGTCCCTGTAGTGTCGTTAGTGACTTGAACTCCCCGCAAAGTCGACTTTTGACCACGTTCACCAAGGCAACTTCGATCAGCGAATTGAACTTGGCGGGAAATCTCGTATTTCGCACACCGCGACTCCCGCGGTTGGATCAGTCGCAGTCAGATACGCGTCACGATTGGGGATTGGGACCATCCCTTCAAGTTCATTGTGACCCTGAAAGACGCTACACATGCGGAGATATATCCGATAAGGCACCCGACGCAGCACTGGAAAAATCGTGTCTTCTTTGGCCGCTTGATACAATCAGATGTTTTCACTACTCGATAGGACCTGACAATGGCCGCTCAGGAAAGCGAATTCGCTGACGCATTCGATTGGGCCGTGGTGCGACTAGCGACCTATTTCCCGGCGTCTGCATCTCAAGCTCGGTTGCTCTTCGGCTCAGTCTCGCTCCTCACTAGGGACCGGCCGCGGCCGCTCAGCAGCAAAGGACCTGACCGTTACACGTTAGGAAATGGCAAGAGGGGGGTCGTAATTTTCAGACGTACAGTGCTAAGAGCACAGGACGCCATCGCCTGGTACCGTAACGCGGGGGAAAGAGGCATTACAACTCCTGTTTCGTCCGATTCAAGTGAAGTCGAAGAAAAGATAGACGACATCTCACTGTCATCGACTTCCTTCGAAGATGATCCGCAGTGGCCTTCGCTCGGCGTACCTCTTGGCACCGATCAGTTCTTGAACTCGGGAAGCCCTGGTGACCCTGCTCCGTTCCGTGGATCGGCTGCGCCACGCGTTCACCGACGCTTTGGCGACAGCACTGGCTTCGAAGCTGTCACCTCTGACAACTCGGCTATCCGTTTCCTGAAGCGGCGTCTTCATCTCGATCTCTTGGACTATTCTGAATACCTTGGTGGGTTGGCTCTAGCCGTTCCCGACCCAATATTGCGCAGCGTCAACCACTTTCTAATTCCTGCGCAAGACGTTGGTGGCACTGAGCGTATCGTCTACAGACTCACTTCTCGTCCAGGTCAAAGCTTCGACGACCTTAAACTGACTGTCCTTGAGCATCGATCAAATCTATTGTCACGGTTCCAGACCGTTGATGTCCCAGCTGACGGCCTCGTTACTATCGAGAGTGTCTTGCCGTTTGATCAAACCGGCTACGTCATCTCTCACCCGGTGCAGGGGATCATAGCTTATCAAGAGCCTGTTCGCTTCATTCGTTCGATCAGCGTTTCATACAGCGTGATGGACTCAACGGGCACATCTCTTTCTTCAGGGAGCCCGAAAGGCGTGGGCAAAGAGAGGGACAACGCGATCCGCAAAGTGGTCAAGGCAGAGCAACGTCGCATTGGGAGAGCAGCCGCTAAGCGCTACAAGCAGACATGGTTCGATGGTGGCGAGGGTGCGCAAGCCATCTCATTCCTGAAAGGTCAATTAGTGAGAGCCAGATTGTCGGTGATGATAGCCGATCCCTATTTTGGTGCCGACGAAATTTATCAGTTTCTTCAGGCCGTTCCTGATACTCAGGTTGAATTCACCATTCTCACGTCACGGCTCGCATTCGAAGGCGAGAACGATCAGTTCGTCGATGCGCTGCCTGAAGGCGTTCAGAGCAAGGCCGAAAAGCCCGCCGTTACTGCGAAAGAGATGGAACGGTTGAAGAGCTTCGAACACTCGCTCGCTGCGCTGCACAAACGGGTGTTGAAGAGTGTCGCTGCCTTGGTCTTGGATGAAGAAACACCGCCGCTTCATGACCGATTCCTGGTGATCGACAATGAAGTTCTGTTCCTCGGCAACTCTCTCAACACCTTAGGAGTGCGTGCCTCGCTTATTCTCAGCGTTCCGGATTACGAACCGATCCTTATAAAACTGCGGTCAATGATAAGCTTGGCGCTATCCTTTGAAGTCTATGCCTCGCGGCGTCGCGCAACCTCGGTATTTTCGTTGGGAGAAGACTAACTCGTGGTTTTGAATCCTTCACCTCTCGTCAAGGTGGCCGCTCCTGTGACGCGCCCTTCTTTGGAGAAGCGGATCTTTTGGCCATCAGCCCCAGGTTATAGCGGAGACGGAGAATCGGACTCCATCGTATTTCCTTGCTTGACTGCCATCAAAGCACGTCATGGTGCTCGGCCTCCTGCAGCGCTCAGTGCGTTTGTGGAGGCCGTATGGGACGCCCAAGAGCGGATCCTTGTTCTCGACGACTATCTCTTTGAGCCGCAGGATGATCAATCCCAGCAAGAACGATGCGATCAGATCCTCTTCTGGCTTCCCGACAACCTGGTTGCCAACGATATACGGCTGCTTACCAATGAGCGGTGGGATCAAGTGGTGCGAGATGACATACAGGCTCAGTTTAATGAACGGGCTGCGAACATAAGCCGGAGTGCGCAACGTAGCGCCCGCGCGGCTAAGATTGAGATAAGGTTCTCCCTTAACAAAAACTTCCCATATGTGCATGATCGCTTCGCCATCATCGATAACGAACTCTGGCATTTTGGTGCCACCGTTGGAGGGCTACACAACAAAGTAAACGCTGCGTCCCGAGGCTGGGATGCGACGACACACGATGCAATACGCTTTTTTAACATCGCTTGGAAGGGCGATGAGGACACCCAGCGCGGAGGTCGCAATGGATGAGTGGCCGCAAGAAAGCAGGAATCGATTAAGCAAGACTTTCTACATCCCAAAACGACTTGTGGATATTCCTGGTGACCTTATCCGCGAAATGGTAAAAGCCAAATCATTCAAGACTCAGGTGCAGGCCTTGGCTGCTGGGTTCAACGAAAAAGTTGAACCGCAGGTGAAATTAGCGGAACTATCGACGGCTATCGATCAGCCAGACGCGTTTGGTGAGTATGACGAAGTAGCGCGCCATGCCGTATTTGCTCTTGCCTGTGTGGCGGCGCTTCAAAGAACGCCCACTAAAGAGATGTGGCAGTACCTATGGTCCCTAGCCCGGCACTCTGTGTCACTCGAAAATCTCTTCCCCGAGGCAGTCATTGCAGCTGCCAATGAAACCGTTTTCAGAGAGCAATTTTTTATTATTGCTCGCAACGTGGTGAAGGGTGCCGTCCAACACCGGAAACACCGTGGCATTCAGGGCGAAAAGGGTGTGGGCGCGGATCCTAGGGAGTACTGGCAAAAGTATCCTCAACTTTCAACTCTCTGGCGTGGGGACATCGCACGCTCCTCCAGAACTGTCGAGAGCGACTATGACAATGTCCTGTCAATCGTTGCGAAGATCGATGTACCTGAGTTTGTAAATCTGCTTGAGCTCTATGACTATCCCGACCCGGTCGCACACGCTCTTATGTGGTGCGGTGCACCATGGCGATTTGAACTCTGGAAGAAACTGGTTTTTGCGGCGCCGACAGCTTTTGAGGAACATGCGAAGTGGAACGGATCTCTGATACTGCCACTCCTGATGGCGATTGCGCGAGATGAGTTTCAATTCGGGCTCGGTCGCGAGCCTAACGCGGATCAGGTTTCCGAGGCGACCAGCAGTATTAATGATCTTGCGGCCGAGGTGGCAAGGACGATCGCTTCCCGCTTGGATGCTGTCGGATGTATGACACGGTGGGGAAACTGGCTTGTCCGAACCGGTGTTCCAGCTGTCTCATTAAACCCTCTTCCGCATCCGACTGACGCCACTGCGCAGGGCTTTATTGAAAGCGCACTTCTCGACGCACTCATAGTCGAGATGCCTGCGGGTAGTTGGAAGCCGGATACTGCGCCAGCTGCGGAATCTTGGGAGCCTTGGTGTCAACTCGCTGCAGGCGCTTTGATCGCGTTTAATGGAAAATCTTCGATGCCTTCCACGGCAAATTTTCTCGACGAATGGAATCTAAACCCGGATGAATGGCCTACGCAGCGCGGCCAGAAACTCAAGGAACGCGCCATACCTTTTGACGGAGACGCCCAAAGAGCAGATGGATATGGCGCTCGCCTGCTTGCTTTACCATTAGTTGAAACTAATAGGGCCGATGCAGAATGGAAATACTTTTGGGAAGGATCTGTAACACTGCGTGAAATCGTTGAGTTTGGAGACCCAGATGAGAACGACGGCAGTGTATGGCAAGGAAGGATGAACGCTGCCCGTCTCCTCATGCTCCAGTTCAGCATCGGTCTGATGATGTTGGACCACCTGATTATTCCACCGCGGCCTTTGAACTATGATCGGCGAAACGCCATTGGGGCGCTGCTCCGTCTACTCCGCGAAGCCGTTCACGAAATGGCAGCGATTGATCAATTCAATGGGAAATTCTGGACGGAGGCTGTCAGACACCTCGCTGTTCGCAGAGCGAAGTGGCTTTCAGGAAACGCTGCGTCCGACGACATTAGGGTCCCGGCAGAAACGAAACCAACTTTGGTAGACTTCATCCAAGATCTCGCCGGTGACACTGAGAACCTCGTGGCCCTCATCTACGTGATGCATCAAAGTGGTGTCGACGATACCGAACTCGCTGCTGCATTCACAACAGCCGAAGTCGATATTAACAATGAGATTGTCCTTGCTGAGCGTTTACTCACAATCTCACAGCGAGCTATTGGTCTCAATGAAGCGCAACTAAGCGTTGCTCGGGAACTCTTACGTTGCTCCGACTAACCCCGATTCGCACTAGAGAAACCAGGATAAGCTCGCTCTTCTCGAAAGTTTTGGCTCTTCCAACTTTGATTCGAAAGCGATCAAGTTGGTCAAATGGCTTTGCCAGTCGGTGATCGAGTCGAACGATCAGCCCATGTTTGAAATTGAAACCGAAGCGCTGGATGCCGAAGTGCCGTCGTCGGTGATAGGAATCATCTACGAGATTAAAGTCTCCGAGAGCCCGGTTGAGCTAGAAGGCAGGATCGATGTCAGAGACCGTCAGCTCGTGAAGATCCTTTCGCTTGGCTATCTTCTTGAGTTGTACCAGTCTCGCTCGCACCGCGGCAGGTGTTCGTCCCAAATGCGTTGCGATCTTTCTTGCTCCTTCCCCATTCTCAAAGCAAGCGACCAGGTTCCTGTCATTCTCATCCGTCCACGCTGAGCCTCTATTTTCCGGAGTATGCGTGCCTTCCTTACGACCCCTAAGCTCTTTTTCTGTCAGGCCCCTCTCCTCCTGAGCAGCCCGTCTCTTCTTGTGAGGTATAGGTTCCTCGTTTCTCTCGCCGCCATTTCTCTGAGCAGCCAGTGTCGCCTCCGGTGATCTGCATTCTTCCTCTCTCCCTTTGAGGGTAAGCGCAATCCTGGCGATCGTGGCACTACGAAGATGGTCAGGAAGCGTCTTATGACACTCCCAACCGCCACGGTGTCCAAGCTTGATTGCATCCTTGTGCTCTTTCCACTGGTTCAGAAGCGGATGCTTCGCCGCAGCCAGTCGAAGCACCCATTCGCACTCTGACTCCAGTGACTCCTGGTAGGTGTCAACGATCGCCAGAACGACGATCACCGGCCTGACACCCGCGCCTATGGCATCAAATAGCCAGGTAGCAATGCTATTGCTGGAGACCTCGCGTTTCCGACCCGCGCCCGGTATCGTTAGATGCGCACGCTTGCGCCCCTCGAAGTTGGATGTCTGACCTATGTATACAAAGAGGTTTGTGCGTGGATCGATAATCCCATAGGTTGTGAAAACTCCGTTCAAGGGCCCTTGATACATGGGGCTATCGTAATCATTCGCACTCGCGTCGTCATCTCATGGCACGACGCACGATCGAGACGTGTCGACTAATGAGATGATCTGCCGCTTGATACCCCGAGCAGGTAGATCGTTAGAGTCAGAGCTCAGCCGCTGGAGTAAACTTTCGTCAGGAGTGCCCTATGGCAACCTCAGCACAGATTTCGATGACGGAGTATCTGCACTCTACGTTCGAGCCCGATGCCGAGTATGTAAATGGTGAGATCGAGGAGCGAAACGCTGGAGAGTACGATCATAATGCTGTCCAAAAAGCAGTCCTTCTTTGGTTTGACCAACACGACAAGGAATGGCGGACGCGCACCATGCAGGAGCAACGGACGAGGTTGAGGTCCGGAAACGTTCGTTTACCCGACGTCAGCGTATTTCCAAGAGATTTGCCAATCGAACAGGTCTATACTCGCCCGCAACTCATTGCTGTCGAAGTCCTATCTCCCGAGGACCGCCAATCAAAAGTGCAGGAGAGAATCGCCGATTACATCGATTTCGGAATTGCCAACATCTGGTTCATTGATCCAAAGAAGAGAATTGGATGGAATTGCACCAGTGGCGATTGGATCCGTAAGGACCTCTTTGAAGTTGAGGCAACTCCCATCTACCTGGCTCTTGACGAGCTGTTTCGTCAGGTAGACGCGAATGATGAATAAACGACCATAATAGCCCAACGAATCGCGCTTGAGAGGTGAATCTGCGCATCAGGTAAACATGCCTTCATCAATCTGCACTAGCATTTCCTCGACCATGCGGCCGCCCAGATCGGTGCGCAGCATCTGGATAGGTGTGCGTTCACTGAAGCGCGATTTATGTTTGGTCATCCAGGAGAGGGCTTTTTCCCTGTTCCCCAAACACATATGTTGCCTGATCAAAGACTCGAATGAGTCTCAAGAGACTATCACCTTCATCCAAGGTGAGCGCTGTGTGCGTTTCATCCTTTGCTTGAGCGTCCTAGCGGAAATGACCACCTCGTAAATATCCCGGCACTGCATCCCAGAAGCGGACAAAAATTCGGTAAGGACGCTGACCGCTAAACCGGATTCGACTGCGTCCCGGTCGACACGAAGAGTGACCAGTAGCGGTGCTTGTTTTTGCAGTACGGCTTCCTTGCTCATAGCGAACATTATGCGCCACTCCGTAATAGGCATTATGTACGAAGTTTCCACCAAAGGAGCGGAATTCATGAGCTTGCGATCCAGTTCGTGAGCGTAGGCTTCACGCTTCAGGGCATTCATAGGAGCAAGTAGACACTGTCAATGCAACTTGTGATCGTCGTTCATGAACACCGACTATACGGCTGCCCACTTAGCAATTGCGGTAGCACTCTGCATATATCGCGGATGCTGAACAACTCGGCCACGGAGACGCAACGACACAGATAAGGAACATCCGGTTTTAGTATTGACACCAATTTAGGGTTGACGCGGGCGCTCCAAGTATTCCCCCAAACTCCAGTCGCTCCGCGTTTTCCATCACCGTGCTTAGCGGGCCTGTACCTATCTTGATTCTCTTCAAAGTGCGTAATCCAGTATCACAATGTCATGGAGAGGAACATCTATGGCCGAGAAGCGGCTACATGGAAGCGCTCGAACCACTCGAGACATGCGGCGGGTCATTAGGCAAAGCAGCGGCAGTATCGAGAGTGTGGCTAGAGAACTCGGGATCAACCCGAAAACGGTGGCCAAGTGGAGGCGGCGAAGTTCAGTGGAGGACGCCCCTATGGGTACCCGGACGAGAGGGTTCTTATCACTATCCCGGGAGGAAGAATACGTTATTCTTGATTTTCGAAAGAGAACTAACTTACCTCTGGACGAATGTCTTTATTACTTGAAGAAGCTGGTCCCGTCGCTGAGGCGCTCAACTTTGTATCGCTGCTTTTTGAGACATGGTCTTAGCAATATTGCCGATCACGCGGTGGAGATGAGTGATCGCGATCCGTTCGACCTGATCCAGAGATATCTTAGGAAGGCAACCCTGTTAAGGGTATGTTCCGAACTCCGTCTCAGTGGACGGGTGCAATTTCTGTCCAAGTAATGGATACGCCTCTCAACAAGACGAATACGCATTCTCGGAGGCCATCACCAAATCAAGGAATTCACGGTTTAGCCTAGACAGCAAGGCTTGCTGCATCATCGCAGTACTATGCCGAAGACCTCGTGGCAACAAGGTCCACTAGATAGGTCCTACTGGGCAACCTGCAATTAGCCGTGCCGCTATTCACCATGACTTTGTGAAACTCACTCGGTTGTTTTTTGACATTTTGATTGTGCACAAATAGTTTGCATTTTTTCGCCTTCCGAGCAATTCTTTGGCGCATGAAGTCATACGCGAACTGCCAATCGGCCGCTGGACACAATAGTCAAAGACGCTCACCAATATTGACTACGGAAAGTTCTCACCTCAAATTTTCTGGCCCCGGACTCATCAGTGGTCCTGCCGGCGGACAAATCCAGCGGATCACATTTTGCGTCGTCGGCCAGGCAAGAATGCGCAACATCATTTCGAGGTCACGAATGCGCCCGACGTGGAAATATCCGTCGTTCAAAAACGCGGTCCTCAATAATCACGGCGAGTCTCCCAACGAAACGAGCGGTTTTCGCTGGCTCGATTTCAATCCTGAAGTGTTGACGTACCGCGAGCAACCTTGCGAGATCGTTTATCTCGACGATGATGGCGTCGAGTGCCGTCATTTTCCCGATATCGAGGTGCTCGCTCATACCGGGCCTCAGCTCTGGGAGGTCAAGGCGGAACGATTCGCGAACGCGGATGTCATTCGACGCAGAACAGAGATTCTTTCCGCTGAGCTGCCGTCATGGGGCTTCGTATACCGAGTGATGACAGCTGAAGAATTGAACCTCCAGCCACGAAAGGACAACATCCTCAAGATATTGGACTTCGCACGTAGACCGGTCGCCGACTCGGAGAGGTCGATGATCACCGATGAGCTGAGGCGAAAAGGGCAGATCGTTTGGCGGGATGCGGTTGAGGGCAAGTATGGGGGCTATGGCAGAGAGATCCTATGCAGGCTCGTTATTGAGGGGCATCTCGAGATTGATCTCCAAGTTCGCTTTAGCGACGACACGAAATTCATTCTGGGCACGGTGAGGTGCTGATATGGGAGGTGGGGGCTTTAGATTCGAAAAAAATGCGCGCATCGACATTGATGGAGCTGAACTTCGGCTGCTGAAGAAGCTCACAGATAAACGTTGGCAACTTGTGGAGACCCGTACGGGAAGTATCCTAGAGCGCGACGAAACGGAACTTTTTGAGCAGCACTATAAGGGAAATTTGCGCTTCATCGGGGAAGTGCCAGGTATACGGACCCGTCCTGTGCATCACGAACTCTCGGAGATCGAGAAGGCCGACGTTCGCTGGCGTATGCACTTCATCAAGGCGGTACAAAGCCTTCCAGCTTCGAAAGCGGCATTCGATCCTGCCATTGAAGACGCGTGGAAGCGCTACAAGCAGGACCTGAAACAAGAATCGGTAACGTCGCCGACTCGCCGCCGCCGCAGAAGCGGGCATACGCATCGCCCCGGGTGGATTACTGTTTACCGCTGGCGGACGCGTTACGAGCAATCAGGCGATAACGCTTATTCACAAGTGAACCAAGCGCGCAAACAAGATTCTACTGATCCTGATCTGGCAGAGATAATCGATGAGGCGCTCGAGGAAGAGTATCTCATCCGCGAGCGCAATCCACTGCAGGAGGCCATCGATGCCGCGATCATCAAATCCAAGGACGAAAATAAGCGCCGAGAGCGACTTGGCATTCCATTCTTATCGATGCCGACACGTCGCAAGGTCCAGAGTCGCTTATCGCTAATCTCGGCCTTTGACATCTGTGCTGCGCGTTACGGCCGACAAGTAGCCTTGACGAAGTTCCGCGCTGTACATGGTCACCGAGTTACTACACAGGCTCTCGAGCGTTGTGAGATCGACCACACTCCTTTGGATCTCTTTGTTGTCGACGACAAGGGCCTCCCGCTCGGACGGCCGTACGTCACGATGTGTGTGGACGACTATACGCGCTGCATTCTGGGACTCTATGTCGGTTTTGTCCCACCAAGCTATCAGTCGGTTGCGAATTGTCTAAAGCACGCTTTCATGGCGAAGATAGGCCAGAAATCTGAATACCCAGATGTAGAACACCCATGGATAGCATGTGGCCTCTGTCGGACGCTGGTCGTTGACCAGGCCGTAGAGATGCATTCAACGGCATTAGAGACTGCCTGTGCTCAACTTGGCACAACTATCGAATATGCGCCGAGGAAACAAGGTTGGTACAAGGGCAAGATTGAGCGCGTCTTAGGAAGATTGAACCGCGAAGTGGCTCATGGGACCCCAGGAACCACATTTAGTAACATCTTTGAAAAAGGTGACTACAACCCCGAAGGGTTTGCGGTAATCAGGCTTTCGACCCTTAAACAAGGCATACACATATGGGTATGCGATGTGTACCACCAAAAAAAACACCACGCACTAGGAATGCCCCCCGAAACCATGTGGAAGCTGAACGTCCGGACGGAGGACATCCGCTTCCCCGCCGACCGTGAATGCCTGAACATCGTGATGGGGAGACCCTACCCGCGCGTTCTGACTCACAAAGGCGTCGAGTTCAAAGGCCTGTATTACGGATCTGACGCGTTGCATCAACTTCGCCATCTCTATGGAGCAAGGTTGGTCGTACAGATACGGGTTGACGAAAGTGACATAGGGGCAATCCATGTCTTGTACGGCGATGAAATCGTTATTGCCAGGGCGCTCAGAGAGGACTATGCGGTTGGTCTCAGCCTCTGGCTTCATGAGCAACTTCAGAAGCATAGCCCAAAGTATGACCCCGATACATGGTTGGCGGGGAAGGAGAGAATCAAGCAACTATTCCGGAGGGATCGGGAGCACTTGAAGGACGTGTCGAGGCGAGGCAGGGGTCGCGTCATCGAACAGCAGCCGGAACTAGCGCTCCCTTCGCCGAAGGCAATTAGAGGGTTGCCGCGTCTTTCATTAACGTCTCCGGCGAGCAAATCTCTGAACCTCGAACTATCGGATATCCCAACCTACAAAGCTGTACGCAGTCAAGGAGCTTCATGAAATGTTCGATCCCCATACCTTTCTCAATGTGACGATTCCCCATGCTGCCTCCACCGAGATCACGGAACGTATAGAACTCTTGGCAGCTGCGAGAGATAAACGTGAAGACCCATATTGTATCGCCCTCACGGGACCGACTGGAGCCGGAAAGACGTTCACTCTCAATGCCCTGTACGAGAAAAACTGCGCCTACGATACAACCGAAGGAATGGTGCATCCTTGGATCAAGGTTAAAGTACCTTCGGTACCGACGCTAAAAAATATGGCTGCGTCAATCCTCACCGTATTGGATCCAGGAGATTCTGGTACTAGATCGACAGAGAGCCAAATAACACATCGGATCACAGCGCTCT
Organism: Granulicella sp. S190; assembly: GCF_009766095.1. Lineage (GTDB taxonomy): Bacteria > Acidobacteriota > Terriglobia > Terriglobales > Acidobacteriaceae > Edaphobacter. The sequence goes on along the minus strand of NZ_LMUD01000040.1, from coordinate 91,046 downwards.
TGGAAGAGTGTGAGACAGATGTTATTTGGCTTGACGATTTTCAGCACCTCTATGACAGACATAACGAAAAGTTCTTTTACGAAGCATCAAATTGGCTGAAGAATCTAATCGAAACTAGGAAAAAGAACAGGACTAAGCGGATGCTAATTGTCTCTGGCCTTGACGACGCCATGAAAGTGATTAATCACAATTCGCAATTGCGCAGGCGCTTTCGTGCCAAATTATCGCTGCCGTGCTTCTCGTGGAGCGATGTAAAGCAGAGAACGGAGTTTGCCGCTTGCCAACAAGAGTTCCTCAATCATCTGGAATCTCAATTCACACTAGAGGATTTACGCAGCGCGAGCTTTATCTTCAGGTGCTATTGTGCAACCGGTGGCTTAATTGGCTATCTGAAAAGATTGCTCCAGGAAGTTGTTCTTTCTGCTGATGGGTGTAAGAAATCTACGATTGGCATAGAGGACTTTGATCTGGCATACGACCGATATTTGTGCGACAGTCCGGAGCTGCAGAATATCGACTACCGACCATTCAGTAAAGAATTCGATCCAACACCGACCGACGAGCTGCTCGCTCTGGCACTCCTCATCAGTATGCCACCCGACCGACCAGTGGCGACGGTTCGTAAGAGGTCGCCGCGAACCTTAGGTAGGTCATTCGTAGAGGCGGGTCTGTCTGCAACATGATGCTCAGTGGCCGTGTAGCTGTTGTTGTGAGATTTAAATCAAAGGTCATGATAGGTTCCCTATTCAGCTGCGGAATAATTCTGTTCAAGCGCGAGCTTCTGGGAGGCAGCTTTGCTAACTAGCATGCAGAACAATCAGCTACTTGTCCGGCGTCCATGTCCCAACCGAACAGAAAGTAAGCTCGGCTATATCCTCAAGCTTAGCGAGAAGAATGGTTATGTAAGCCCTCAGGCTGTTCTTACTCGAGCGGGCACAAAGTTTAAACGACACAATACTATCGATGCCATGACCAAGCTGGCGCATATTGCTGGACTGACTGCAACTGAACTATTGTCGATCGTGACCCACTGGGGCGAGCCCGACCGGATGTTCTGCAGGTTGATGGGCCAGCGCATCCATTCGGCGGATCTACAATTCCAGCAAAAAAAAGTGTGCCCAGAGTGCGTGAAGGCTAAAGGATTTATTGAAGCACATTTCGATTTGGCCGTGATGATCGCGTGCCCTGTTCATGGAAAGCTGCTGCTTACGCATTGCTCCCAATGCTCCGCAGAGATTCGGTGGGAACGCCCAGGACTGCTGAAATGTCACTGTGGTGCGGCTCTGATCCAATGTGACGATTCGTTAGTGTCGCCTGCCGTTCGTGAGCTTCTTGATATCGTACGTCGCAAGGCGCTTCTTCTTGAACCTGGAGCAGATTACTCATCTGGAGTCCCTGATGCTCAACTCTGGAAGATGAACCTCCAGTCACTCATTTATCTAATCGGAGCTCTCGGGAGGCGGGTCGTTGGAGGCCGCAGTGCTGTGAAGTGGAATGATTACGGTAGGATCGTGTCGGGCGCGGCAGAGATATTGGCCAATTGGCCCCATGGATTCCACGATTGGCTGCGGGAATTGACGGCGGACATCCCCGATGATGTGCCGCTCAAGTTGACTACGCAGCCTCTCCGTGGAATCTATTTTTCCTTAGGATATGGGGTTAGGCCACGATCCGAAGCAATATTTCTTCGACACGCCCTCTCGGCATTTGTTGTGAATCATCTTGGAGCTGGGTGTCACGACCGCGAGTTTCGAGCAACGAAGAACGAATACGTCAAACGCTATATTCCGGTCAATGGATTTGCTGAAATGTTGGGAATTGATCCGCGGACTGCCCAGCAATTGATCAAACGTCAACGACTACCGACAGTCGAAATCGAGCGTGCTCGCTACAAACGAACGCTAGTAGACCTTACGAAGGTCACCCTGCTAACGAGATCTCCTGGCAAAGTCTGCCGGCGGCAGGTTGCCGCCAAAGCAATCGGGATCTCATCGGAACTACTTTCTAGCTTGAAGAAGAGCGGAGACTTTCAGGTAAGCCACCTTCCCAAGGGCATGTCGGGCTTCCATGAGTCCGACATAAAGGTATTTGTTGAGAAGCTAGTTGCGATAGCCTCGCAACAGAGTATGGGCCGAGACGAGGCGCAGCGTTTGATTCGGCTGGAATTCATTCTGCAACGCAGTTTCTGCACAGTCGAGGAGAAAGCGGATATCGTTAGGCGGTTGCTCCATGGGTCCCTCGAAGCTTGGGGATGCGACGATGGAACGATTGGTGGCATTCTCGTTCCTGTGTCCGCAATAGGCAGCTCGGGAAGACGGGTGCTCCGGGACCACACTCGAGCCCTCTTCACTAAAACGGCTCCTGCCGCAAAAGACGGCGGACGTAGGATGAGTAGTGCCGAAGCCGCTTCGTATCTGAACTGTTCAAAAATAACCGTTTATAAACTTTTGGAGCAACGCCTGATCCAGGCTGCTAAGCAGGGGAATATGTGGTTGATTGAAGAGGAGGAGCTCCGCAAATTCAGTACAACTTACGTTCAAATCGCGTCGGTTGCGAAAGAGTTGCGTACGAGTCCTTGTGCCTTGGCTCAATTTTGCGCAGCACACGGCATTCCCACGATACCTCCGGGGCAGGGCACCAGGAGCGGGAATCAATTATTCATATGTGCTAAAGATGAGTCCAATCTGCTTGCTTTCAATTTGCACTCGAAACCTAAAGCCCTCTACCGGCGGAACCGCCGGTCCGTTTTGGCGGCGTAGATGCGAGATAAGCAGGACGCTTGGGAGGCTAGTAGCATTGGGGCCGGAAAGTGTCTCGTGAGGCACCCAATTCCGCGGCCCACTTCTAGCCTTCTGGGCTACATTCTCAAAATCAGCCAAGCCAATGGCTTCAGCTCTCCCTGGAGCGTGATCCGGCGGGCAGGACTGAAGCAACACGAATTCCGGGGCACGGGGATTAAGCTTGGGAAGATTGCCGCCATCACCGCTTGTCCGATCGACGATCTCATTGCGCTCGGATATTCCGATCCTAATTCGGAGCGCTCCTGTCACCTTCTGGACCATAAGCTACTTCCGACCGATCTGGATCTCCAAAGTCCGAGAATTTGCCCGGAGTGTGTCCGGAGCCTCGGTTTTATTGAAGCACAGTGGGATTTGGCGTACATGGTAGGCTGCCCGGTTCACTTGTGTTGGGCGACTTCGTCATGTGTCGACTGTGGTGAAGCTCTGCGATGGTTCCGCCAGGGGCAATTGCGCTGCCACTGCGGTGCAAAGATTAAGAGCGCCGGTGAATCGATCAGCTTACCCGAAAGCGATCTGCTGCAGGTTCTCCGAACCAAGGTTCTGCGTCTACTCCCCCTTGCCAATTTCGGCACCGGACTGCCCTTTCGCGAATTGCAGCAGATGGAATTGCGGAGCTTGCTCAGAGTCATTACCGTGATTGGCTCCTGTTCGAATCTACTCAAGAGCCCATCAACGCGGAACAGTCCGCCTGCAGCGATCCTATCCGCGGCGGCAGAGACATTATCTGGGTGGCCTTCCAATTTCTTCGAACTGTTGCGGCAACTCGGCAGACGACGAACCCAAAACCCCTGCGATATCCGCGACCAGTTCGCGCCACTGTACAGCTCCCTATTTAAGGAGAAGCTAACTGGGTCGGCCGAGGAACTGGATTTCATCAGGATTGCATTTCTTGATTTCGTATCGAACCATTGGGACGGACGCAAAGTCGACAGCCGCTTGTTGAGCTCCGTACGCAGTCAGGTATCGACACAGTATGTGTCACGGGCTCAGCTTGCGCGTTCGTTGCGTGTGGACCCCAGGACGATCAAGCGCCATGTAGACCTCCACTGTTTGCCGGTGAAGAAATCTCAATCACCAGAGCGATTTGACAAGAGTCAGTTTAGCTTTATCGACAGGTCCGCGAAACTGCTTCGCGTCAGGGAGGCGGCGAGGGATATCGGCATTTCCGTAGCAGTCTTACGCTCCCTGACAGATGGCGGTGAGTTCGAGGTGAGACATCAGTTACCTCGACAACCTGGATTTCACGAATATGATGTCCGCTCTTTTAAAGATAAGGTGTTGGCGCTCGTTCTAGGTGAAATGAGTTGCACAACGGATCTACGGGTGATTACAGTCGGCGAAAGTCTGCAGAGGGTCTGTCAGGCGACGGGAGAGAAAGCGAATCTCCTCCGAGATTTGCTTGCAAAGAGAATTCGGGTGATTGGACAGACAGAGAGAACATTGCGAGGCTTGCTCATTTCGTCGAAGGATCTATCCATCTTCATCAAGGGCGAACGAAGGAACGAATTCGGGCGTGTGATGACTTGTGCCATTGCCGCGAAAACCCTCAACTGCGAGATCGACACTGTGAGGGGATTGATCGAACAGAAACTTCTTTGCGCCAGGAAGACTGCACGAGGCTGGGAGATAGCCGAGTCCTCTGTTGAGGAATTCAGCCGGCTATTTGTCCGCCTTTCGTGGGTCGCAGCATTGGTAGGAACGAGCTCGCGGCGTCTCATGGCGTTATGCGCGTGCAACAAACTCGAACTGTGTGAGATCAAATCATCGCGCGGTGGCGTTCAGCCTTTTGTTCGCCGGCAAATGGTCGACACCATCGTAGAGTACGTCAAGACCAACGCCTGACAATGTATCGAAGCGAGGAGAACCGGTTTGCGATTATCCCCAGAGGAATATTTGAGAGGTGTCTACAGCGATTGGCCAGGTGACTGGGACGGTGATTCATCTGGTTGGTCTCAACCCTTGGTCGGCTTACCGGAATTCACCGCTGCCGGGTAAGCAGTTCTGCGTTGATGAACGAAACGACTGCAGCTGTTTCGGCGGTCGTGCGCCTGGTTACGGTCGCCTGAATTGACCCTTTACCCGCCGGAGCCCAGCCGAAGTTGCGCACGTCCCATGGACCATTTGGCAACGTAGCCGTATTGATTCCGGGAATATTCGTAACTTTCAATAACTCCATGGCACGTCGAGTCTCAGTATGGCAGCTAACGCAGTCCGTATTGAAAAAGTGGCTCCTGGTGGGATCGGCGATCACATCGAGTAATTCCTTCGTCTTTTCAGCTGTTGGAGTCGGAGTGTTGGAAAGATCAGATGTGGAAACGCCTCTGCGTTTAGCAATGGGTAGAACTGCTCCCGTTACCGCTGCGTTGCTGCAAGTAATAGGGTTCAGATTATTGGTGTGGGGCTCGGGAGCGACGCGCGGAATTGCTCCGGCGGGCTGAAGCATCTGAGCGAATTGTTTGCCATCTAGCGTGGGACCGTTCACCGGAACGAATCCTCCGTTTGGCAACGCCGGTAGGAAACCGGAAGGCACCTTGAGCATCGATAAAAATATCCATGGTTCGGGTGCTCCCGCGGGAAGGCCCGCGATGGCCATGGCATTTAAGTGCTGACCGGATATGTGCCTTTCGAGAAACAACTGAATCTCGTTGCGGACATCATTCGCTGTGGTCTCGTCTGCGAGTCCGGGGTGAATACCCAGGGGAACACCGGCAGTGATGACTTTGTCTACGCCGAGCTTCCCTTCGCTTAATTCGGTTCGCAGAGCGGCGACGTCTTTGACGATCGCGTTGAATGCGACCATGTCGGGCACCTGCCGCGGAAGACAGCCTGGCTGTTGTTGGTTCAGAAGTGTAAAATCAAAGATCAGATGCGCCGCGATGTCGTCCACTTTGGGTGTACCATCCGAATTGCGCGTCACTGGTTGGATGATAAGGCGAATCTCTGGGGACTGCCCGAACTGCGCTGGAATATCATTGGAGAGTCCCGGTGCTCCAGCATCGATTCGAATGCCTGAGACGAACCAGCCGTCAATTGTTTTCGCCTCGGCGGGCAAGCCAATACTCTTCTGTGTGCCATCGACCTGTGCCGCAGGGCCGGCGGCGATCGCAAGAAACTGCTGAAACGCCGAATCGGGCCATACCGGATCGCGCTTCGTGGGATCCTGCGGGTTCGGCACGGTGAGGTCACGGACCGCTATCAATTTGGCAAAGTCTTCGGCCTTCGTGGGTGGAGGGAACAGCAGCGACACATCATCGGCAGAGAGAGGCTGGATTGCAACTGCTCGTGTCGGCGCAGATGCGGTAGCCACCGTCCCAACGTGTTCCTGCCGGGACCCGCCGGCGCAGCCAATACATACCAGTAGGATTCCGACCAATACGACCCTAAAGCCTCTGAGAGAAAGCGTTTCGAAACGATCCATCTAGCCCTCCTATTTGGTAAGACCGACTCTTAACTCCGTCATCCTATCTATTGTGGGGATCTCTACAAGGTCTTGAGATACTCAATCAAATCCAACCGCTCGTCGGGCCTGAGAGAGCGGCCAATGACGCCGATATCCTTCGAGCTGCTAACAAACTCATGTCCAGAGTTGCTATTGCCCCGCTTGGTCGTATCGAATTCGAAGCCATCGGGGAATGCATCAATCCGATATCCGACATTTACCGGGTCATACTCGCGATTGCCCAGATAGAACTTCTTCGGCCGCTCTGATACCGGCGATAAAAGTGCATATAGATTTGGGACCGACCCGTTGTGAAGATACGGTGGCGTTGCCCAGATGCCGTTAAGGGGACGAACCTTGTAGGAGAGGGGAGCTCTTACGTCCATGCTACGGTTACCATTCATCTGCTCGCGCAGCGCTGGAGGTATTGGCAGAGGCTGATTGTCGTACCAATGATTCACTGTGTTATCGACAACCTGACCAAGTGCCACACTGACCTGCTCCCTTGGATCCGCACATACGCAAGTATGATTTCGGATTCAGGGAGGAGAGCAGTATGAGCAAGAGCAAGCACAGCGAAGCGCAGATTATTGCGGCTTTGAAGCAAGTAGAGGCGGGACGTACGGCGGACGATGTGGCCCGGGAGTGCGGTGTGTCCAAGCACACGATCTACGCTTGGAAGGCGAAGTTCGGCGGCATGGAGGCTAGTGAGGCGCAGAGGCTTCGAGCATTAGAAGATGAGAACGGGCGACTCAAGCGGTTGGTGGCGGACCTAAGTCTGGATCGCGAGATGCTGAAGGCGGTGATCGCAAAAAAGGCTTGAGCTCGTAGACCGAAGGACGGATGCCCATTGGCTCAAGGAGCGGTTTGAGACCAGCGAGCGCCGGGTATGCGGGCTGATGTCGATCGCTGTGAGCAGCTGTCGCTACTGTTCCAGACGGTCGGATGAAGGACTGAAGGAGAAGCTGGTTCGGCTGGCCAGAGAGAAGCCGCGCTATGGCTATCGGAGGTTACAGGTGCTGATCGAGCGCGAAGGCGAGCGAGTGAACCACAAGCGTCTGTATCGGGTATACCGCGAGGCGGGGCTTTGCCTGAAGCGGAAGAAGCGCAAGCACTGCGTCCGCAGCGGATCACCACGGGTACTACTAACGGCAGCCAACCAGGAGTGGGCACTGGATTTTGCGCACGATGTAGTTGCGGCGGGACGAACCATCCGCGTCCTAAGCATCATCGATGCCTTCACCCGCGAGTGTCTTGCTCTTGAAGTGGATACAGGTTTTGCGAGCCGGCGGGTTACTCGTGTGCTTGACGAGGTGATCGCTCGACGCGGCCTGCCGCGAGCGATACGCTGCGACAACGGCCCGGAACTGACGAGCCGGCACTTCCTGGCCTGGGGCCTGGAGTGGAAGATCGAGCTGCGCCACATCCAGCCGGGTCGCCCCATGCAGAACGGCCACGTCGAGAGCTTCCACGGACGCTTGCGGGAAGAGTGCCTACGAACCAACTGGTTCCGCAACCTGTTCGACGCACGCACCAAGATCGCTCACTGGAGAAAGGAGTACAACGAAGTTCGGCCCCACAGCAACCTCGACTACAGAACACCCAATGAGTTCGTGGAAGCAATCCGGAAAGCGAGCTAT
>NZ_LMUD01000040.1:0-83156 GCF_009766095.1 Granulicella sp. S190 | reverse complement strand
AGTGCCTACGAACCAACTGGTTCCGCAACCTGTTCGACGCACGCACCAAGATCGCTCACTGGAGAAAGGAGTACAACGAAGTTCGGCCCCACAGCAGCCTCGACTACAGAACACCCAATGAGTTCGCACTGGCAATCAAGAAGGCGAGCTATGGAAAAGACGCAGGCTACGCCTGCTTGGAAAACGCCTCCAGCGTTTCCCACTTTGCCACAGCTCCGGCGACGGGATAAATTCGTATTCACAAACGTGCGGGTTTTGGGGGCAGGTCAGTCCAGATCGATACCGAAGCCCCTTACACAGTGATCCCATCACCCTTGGCCTAAGTGTCGCAGACGACTTCAACTCCAAAGGCGCTCTCGACCTACTCTCCGTAGCCGCGGCCCAATAAGTTCCAACTCAAAACAGAAACTTGATCCCACCATCGGGAAACCTCGGCAACTGGTCCTGCGCCAGTACGCCGAGATCTCCTGCTCGCGGTCGCCATTGGTACGAATAGAAGTTACTCGACCCCAACGCATTCTCAAGTCCGACGTGCCACGTGAACACGCCCCGTCGTAACGGATGGCTCTGCTCCAACCTGAAGTCCAGTCGATGATACGCAGCCGATCTCGCCGCATTAATCATGCTCAGATCGTAGACGTCTCGATCCTGTGCATCGCTCAGCGCGATATTGTCCGGCGTATATGGCCGCCCGGAGGTTTGGCTATATCGAGACGTGAGCACCATCCTCTTCCGCAAAGCAAGTGTCCCCGCGATATTCGCTACAAATGGTATGTCATAGTTACCGCGCCGCAACACGCCATCCAACCCGGAGTACCAGCTCCTCGCATACGTCACCGCGCTCGTCACCGTAAATCCCGACGTAGGTTTATATCGAACAGATAACTCCGCTCCCTGCGCCAGTCCCAGCCCTGCACTCGTCATACGAAAAAGTAAGAAGGCTTGTCCAAACGTATCGGCAATATTTGCCAACGAAAGCTGCGGGTAGTTAGTAGCCACCGGATAATCCATGTAACGCTTCCGATAAGCCTCCACCGAGACCGCGATATGCAAGCTCTGTACCACATCGATCCCCGCCGTATACTGCTTCGAACGAATCGGCTTCAACGTCTGTTGGTTCGTAAACGAGACCAGATAAAGATTCGGCGGAAGCTGCGCATACTCTGCATAGCCAACATGGACGAGCCTGCCCAGAATAGGCGCCACAAACAAAACCTTCGGACTCCAGATCGTACTTCCAGTGATGGCCCATTGTGAGACTCGTTCCCCTCCAACCAACTTCATCCCATGCGGCAGCAACACGCTCGCCTGCCCATACACGGCCGAGGAGAATGGTGTAAATCTTCGATTCAGTGACGTCGCATCCAGCGGAGCCGGATCTTCGCTGTAAGGATTCTGCAGCCCCAGCGGCTGATCCACCCGATAGTCCAGACGATCGACTGACGCCCGAGCACCCGAGGTCACCGTCAGCCACTGCTTCGCCTGCAAGGTCCAATCATACTTTATCGTACTGACACCATCGCTCGACTCTTCGGAGTAGATAGGTGCTTCGTTCAGCAGCTGCGCATCTTGCAGCACCGTCTGTGACTGCTGCGAGTTACTCACACTAAGCACACCAAATGATCGCGCCGAAAGTACATGCTGCCAGTTCAATCCAGTAGTATTTCTCCAACCCTGATAGTGAATATCGTATGGATTTGTCTCGAACGGATCCGTCGGACTCGGATGAATATTAATGGAGTCGATCCCCGTCAGCGATAAACCCCACCAGTTGTTCCTATCGTCCACGCGCTTATCAGCTCTGATCAACGCATTCGAATAGATGGGCACACCGTTAAGCCCGATGTCGTTGGTCAACAAATTCAGGATGCTCCGACGAGCGGAGACAAACAGAGATCCGTCTCCCCAAGGCACGGTCCTCGACCCTCCGACTCCAGCGATGCCCAGCTCCGACTCCGAGTGCGCAACGGTCTTGCCCTCCGGTATGGTAGAGAACTCCACAATGGAAGATAGCCGCTGATCGTATTTGCTGTCGTAGGCATCCGTGTGCAGGGTCAACTTCTGGACCGCGGCGTTATCGATCATCGACACAAAGCCGCCGGTCGTATCGGAGAGCGCAAGCTGGTTGATCGAAGGGACCTCGATATTGTCTACCAGGAAGAGCGTCTCATCCGGGTTTCCTCCGCGAACGATAAAGTCGTTGTACTGATCGTTGTCAGAGACCACACCGGGCAGCAGCTGCAGAAACCGCGACGGATCGCCAAACGTACCCGCAGACTCCTCGATCTCTTTCTCGCTGACCTTTCGCTCAAATCCCTCCGTCGTATCGGTAGTGGTTGGTCTACCTTCTACCTTGATCGTAGTTCTCAATACGCCGATAACACCCGGAGTCTTCAAATCCGTGGAGGGAGAGACCTTGCCCGGTAACTCCGTCGCAACCCTATGATCGCTCCCCGGTTCAGCAGCTGCTGAGGCCTCCGACTTTGCAACTTCTCGAGTGCGACAGCCTGCGTCGGTAGTTATGGAGTTCGTGCCGGCTTTCACTCCAACCACTTCAGGACAACCGGAGTTAGAAGGCTGGTTAGACGAGTTATTCGATGCAAGTAGTTGGTACGGGCAGCTGCTGGCGAAGCTCCCCAGCAGTAATAAGACAGTGTGCGTAGTACAGTTCACAGAGATATCTCCAGGACGACCGATAGTCTCTTTATCGACCTAAGAGCCGTTCGTAATACCTCAAAGTAAGACCAACTCCCATAATGGAACTCACCACAACCTGTGAATAACGAACTGCGACCACATGTCCTTGGGAAAAACCTCATCGCGAAAGGTGGGTTATTTCAACAATGGGTGACCTACCCTTTCGTAGCCTCATCACGAAGAGTGGGTCATTTACGCGGAAGCGTGAACCGCTTTCTTCGCCTCTAGGGAGCCTCTGCGCGGACATTTGACTTCGTTGGCGAGGTGAGATCTGCCAGAGGGATCGTCGGAGTGGATGGGTTGACCTTTGATTTGGGTGGACTGGAGGCTGTTTTTGCGTCCTCCAGGCGTACTTATGCCCCGAGTTCTGCCAGGCGTTTGCGGTGAAGGTAGAGGTTGATGAGGGCGAAGTTCGTGCAGAGCCGATGATGATTTGTCGCAATGCCTCGGTATCGCACCTTGTCGAATCCGAAGACCCTGGGCGTGCCGAATGGGGAAGGATCCTTGCATTTCATATCGCAGCGTCATTACACCCTGCAGAACTGCTCTAGCAATCCACCACGCATCACGTTTGCTTCGAGCGCCCATTCGGCTGAACTGCAGTGGTTACAATCGAGCACAGATGTCACTCACCGACAAACGCATTTCCATTACTCGAACCCACCACCAGGCCTCCGAACTAGCCAGCAGGAGGAGCTGAATAGTGTCGGTCGATGAAATAGTTCAGGCCTTCCAGTGAGACACACATTTTATAAAGCCATTCGCATCGCTCGGTCCGCTCGTCGTCGCACCTCGCTAAGAAGCCAGCAAGAAAACATTAGCCAGAGCTGCATTTCGTGGGAAGTAGTCTCAAATCTCAATCTTTGAGAGTTGGTGCAGAATGTGATATGTTGCTCGACCCGGTCAAGAAGACCCCCGCCTTTGGCAAGGAGAAAAAGATAGCTTTTATGGATTTCACAGTTTCATTCTGTCTCTCCTCTTTCGTGAAGAGCTTTGCGATACGACAATCGACTGAGTCGTCGGGAATGTTTCTTGTAGCTTCCAAATCGCCCGCACCTGCCAATTACTCTGAGCTTCAGTTTTCGTGTCCTTTTTATCGAGGACTGCAATTCCTCTCTGGCATTCATCGACTCCCGTTGAAGACTCGATAGCTTATGCCAAAGCTGACACCGTAGGGGCTGATCGTACCAAACGTGAACTGCGGATATTGTTGATACTCCACATCAATCAACCGGATCTTCAGATTGCTACCCAGCATAAGGTCCACTCCTACACCCGACGCAACTGTAAAGTATCGCCCTTTTGCTGCATCGTAGGGGAATTCGAAATAGCTTAGACCGACGAGAGTCTTCACGTAAGGGGTGTACGGTCCTTTACGAAATTGGACTCGCGGCCCGATAAAATACGCGGACTGGCCGATGTCGGGCCATCCGCTCTGCTTCATCCATCGTCCCTCTGCTTCGAGGCCAGCAGCCCGAACGGGGTTGATGTCAATATAGGCACCAGAGCCCAGCACCTTTTGTCCGCCGTAACCGGTATTGAACAAGGAATAGGTCGTGCCGACCGAGATGTAAGCGCCCGGCGCTGTTGCCGTGGGCTCTGCCTGGGCATCACCTTGGCGGCAACAGGCTAAAAAGCAGCCGAAAGAGATGAGAGCGAACAGATTCTTCATTAAGTTCCCCCTATCTCGTGATCGTCATAGTCATATTGACAAACTGCGAGACGCCGGTCCGACCCGTTGCATTCACGACAAAGTTATAGGTGCCCGGTGGGGTGCCGATGCTTTGGATATTGCCGCAACCGGCAATGCCCAGGGCCACCATACAAAGCGCGACCAAGACGATGAGGCTGTGACTAAAGCCCGACCGTCTAGCTCGAAAGGCCAGCAGTCCAAGACCGAGTAGACCTGGAAGTGAGCACGCTAGAAGAACTGTGTTGGCCTTGGAGCGGGGTTCCAGACGCGCCTCTGTTCCGCTCAACAACGCAGAGTTCGTATCGACGATTACAGTTAGGGGCAGCACCCCGCCGGCAGGTAGCTCCGCCTGGTCCTTGGAGAAGGTACATGTAGCGTTCTGAGGTAGCCCAAGGCAACCAAGCGAAAAAACATCGGTGAAGTTTTTGACCGAGGTCAATGTAAGAGCAATCGTACTGTGTTGCTTAGTCTGCATCTGAAAGGTAGACGGAGTGGCTCCCAAACTGAAATCAGGTGCCGGACCGATGGTCACCTGAGTCGGCGAGGAAGAGGAGGGCGCGTAGTTGGCGTCGCCTCCGTAGGTAGATGAGATGGTAGCTGTGCTTCCAGACAGAATGACGGTGACGGTTGCCACTCCTGTCGCGTCGACGGGAGTAGTAGCCAATGTGGTACTTCCCGATAGAAATGTTACGGTTCCAGTTGGCCCCGTAGCAGGAGGAGTGCCTATAGCGCGGACAACGGAGATAAGTGTCAGTTGCTGGCCTCCGCTCAGGGAGGTCGCCGAGGTGGTCAAGATGTCGGTGGTAGAGCGAGGCTGCACAACCAGGACAAAGGATCCGGAAGTGCTTGGGATGTCCTGAATATCGCCAGCATAGCTGGCCGTGAACGTATGAGAGCCCGCCGGCAAAGATGGGATCGAGATAGTCGCGACACCACTCGCATCCAGAGTGCCAACTCCAATTGAGATCGAATCTTCGGAAAATGTAACCAGCCCAGTAGGCGAAATCGATCCTCCATTGGAGACCGCCGCAGAGATTACGACTGAAGTAAGAGTGGGGAGCGGACTTTGGCTTGATGAGACAGCCGTCGAAGTTGGAGTTTGCAGAACGACGATCGTAACCACCCGCGACCTGCTGCCGACATCGTTGGAGTCGCCACTATAGATCGCGGTCAGATTATCCGTTCCGACACTCAGGTTGGAGACACTCAGAGAAGCCGTGCCATGGCTGAGATTTGCTGTTCCGAGGGATACATTGTCGTTCATGAATGCGATCGTTCCAGTGGGAGGGCTTCCCCCTGCTGCCGTGACAGATGCGCTAAGAACGACAGCTCTTCCAGAGAGCGAGCTGGTCGTGCTCGAAGAAAGAGCAGTAACCGTCGGCGTCTGCGAGATGGTCTCCGTAATGATCTGAGTCGATTTACTAGTCGCATAGTTCACATCTCCCTGGTATACAGCGGTGATCGTATGCGTTCCCGAAGTCAGGCTCGCGTTGATATAGGTCGCGACACCTGCTCCGTTCAACGGTATGGATGCGAGAACGATGGTGCCGTCCATGATGTTGACGGCACCAGTTGGTATTGAGGCGCTTACTCCCGTCACCGTAGCGGTCAAAGTAATTGGGGTTCCAAACTGCGCTACAGCAGAGCTCGTACTCAATATGGTCGATGTAGGAGCAAGATTGATCGTCTGCACAAAGGAATAGCTGCTGGTGAAATCGTTCGCGTCTCCGGCGAATGTAGCCGTGATGTCGTGTGTCCCTACTGGAAGCAGAGGCATGGTGAAGAATGCAGTTCCGTTGCTGCTCAAAGTCGAGGCTCCGAGAGCGACCGAGCCATCTGAAAATGAAATGACTCCCGCGGGAGGTATGATCCATCCTGCCACCGTAGCCGCGAAGGTCACCTCAACAAACTTGGCGACTGGATTCGCACTTGGGATCACGTTGAGAGATGTCGTCTGTTCGATTGTCTCGATGAGCGGATGATTGGGTGAACTGGCAGCATTTAAATTATCGCCGCTATAGGCAGCAGTAATGGTGTGGCCCTGGAGAACAGAAAACGAGGTAGTGATCGTTGCGGTGTCAGACGAAGGGTCCACCGGCTGAGGAACACCTATCGGAGTTGACCCATCAAAAAACTGTACGGTTCCCGTTACCTGGTTCGGGCTTGCGATATGAGCAGCAAATGTCACTGCCAAACCAACCCCGGCTGGGTTGAGACTTGATGTAACGGTGGTCGAGCTTGGATCGACCGAGAGCACAGTGGCAGTTAGATCTACGCCAGTGGGATTGTTACCAGCGTCGGATGTGACCGACAGGACACCCGTTCCCGGAGTGCCCACAGTGATCGGCGCGAACTCTACCGCTAGAATGCAACTACCATCAACGCCTAGCGGGTGAGAGGTCGAGCATGTAGTTGTGATCGGGTCTGTCGGGTTGAGATCTAAAGCCGCATTTTGAGTGGCCGGCTCGGCCGTGAGATCAAACAGGTTGAGTGGTGTGTTGCCATCGTTTTCTAGTTTTTGTGCGATAGGTGAGGAGATCTTCCCCTCCTTCAAAGTGGGGTACTGAAGGCTACCTGTAGACGCGCTGATCTCACGAATACGAAGATCCAGACGGTCAGCGAGAAAGAGATTGCCTGCGCCATCAAGGTAGACCGAGTAAGGCTTATAAAGGCCTGCAAGTGCTGCACTGAAACCATCGCCACCAAAGAGAGCCGTGCCATTACCGGCGATCGTACTTATGACACCTGCGACGTTGACCTTACGGATAACGTTATTCTCAGAGTCTGCGATATAGAAATTGCCTGCCGGGTCAGTAATGACACTGGCCGGGCTGTTTAAAGTAGCTGCTGTTGCGGGGCCACCGTCCCCTGCAAAGCCGCTGCTGCCATTTCCAGCAACGGTTGTGACGTCTCCGGTGACTCCATCGATCTTGCGAACGCGGTTGTTCGCGAAGTCAGCGATATAGATGCTTCCATTTATCGAAATCGTAAGGCCCCACGGTTGGTCGAACTGAGCCGAGATTGCTGCAGAGCCATCTCCAGAGAACCCAGCACCTCCGTTCCCAGCGATGGTTGTGATGAGTTGGCTGGAGGCATCCACCTTACGAATGCGATTGTTTCCGGTGTCCGCGATGAAGAGATTGCCGTTCTTGTCATAGCCAAAACCTTGAGGTGACGACAGTAACGCAGTTGTCGCGGCCTGCCCTTCTCCGCCGAATCCTGAGCTCCCGAGAGTTCCAGCGATCGTCGAGATATTGCCTGTAGTCGCATCGATCTTGCGGATCGCACTATTCCCTGTGTCGGCAAAGACAACGTTGCCGGCTCCATCGATCGCAATCGCCGACGGTTGATTGATCAGAGCGGATACAGCCGAACCTCCATCTCCACTCGAACCCGCAACCCCACTATTGTTTGCAATGGTTGCGATATTTCCGGTGAGATCGATCCTGCGAATACTGTTGCCTCCGGTGTCAGAGACATAAAGATTCCCTGCGACGTCCGTTACCACTCCAAGAGGAAGCTTCAAAGCGGATTGGGTGGCAGGTGTGCCGCCGCTGCTGGGACAGGTGCTATCGCTTAGACATCCGTCGCCAACTACAGTGTTGATCTGGCCGGGAACTACCACGTTGAGGCCGCCTGTCCCTACAGCGGAGAGATATTGCGTCGCCATGACATGACCATCGTCAGCGATCAACAAGATGGCTCCGATGCGCGCTCCAGGGTACTTAGGCGTAAAGGTGACAGATACGGCGCAGGTCTGTCCCTGAACGTAGGATGCAGTGATACACGAGCCGATCCCGGAACCGTTGAAATCTAAGTTGGTGGCGCCCTGGGTCACCACATGAACTGCAGCGAGACTTCCTGCAGACTGAATCGTCACCGTAACCGATTCGGTCAGAGATCCGCCCGCGACCTGGACTGTAGACGGGAAGATAAATGCAGGCTGAGCAAGAGCTTCTTCGTGAAAGCCAAGCAAGACACAGCAACTGGCAATAAAAAAGCACCGCAATTTAAAGACCGAGCGTGCTATAAGCCGGTTATCCATAATCGGCTTATAGCCATTACTAGCTTTTCGGAATAAACCACAATCAACCTGTTTCATCCGTTTAAATCCCCCCTTTTGAACCAGGCGCAGTGACTTCTAATCTTCATTGCGTGTTGTAAGGTAGTCTCGCGTGCAGATAGAGCACTGCTGCCTGACCTCTCTCTGCACCTTCGATTCCAAAAACTGACCAGCGCTATTTATGATTTTCTAATTTGCCAGTCCCAGCCGTGGCTAAGCGCCAAGACGCGATTTGGCTAAATAAAGAATCCGGGTGATAAAAATCTAACCCGTAATTGTGACGTAATCTATCTACGCTGGATTAGTACCGTCTAATCTCGGCTAGATCTTCGCTGAAGAACTCGAAGCCGAGGCAGTCTTGTTGTCAAGGACAGAGTAAAAGGGAGCCATTTGCACCTGTGAGGAGCATTGAGACTGAGCAGGCAGGTTCCCGTGTGTAAATATCGAGGATCGTCAACGCTCGGAAGCGCGTTCCATCCTGCAACTGATATATCAGATACTTCCCAACGTCCCAGCTCAGCAGCACGCGGATCTTACAATCCCCCTAGCGCACCCTGCTCTGCGCGATCTCGCGTATTCGCATTCGCAACTCCGTCCATGGCTCCTGATAGCCCTAGTAGCGATATGTGCCTCGCCTCATCAAAAGAACCCGGCAGGCGCACCGCTCGCTCGCCCGATACTGGTCACATAGATGATCGACCATCGGACGGCGTCCCGAGGGCTTCAGAACTTTTTCTGAGCACCTCCTGCAGCATCGTCTTATCCGGACTTAGATCTGCGACCAGTTGTTTGAGTCGGCTATTTTCTTCCTGGAGCTGTTTCATCTGCCGTGCTTGGTCCGTCTCCATACCAACATGCTATTTCTTCCATCGATAGAAGGTCTGCTCGCTGATCCCAACCTTGCGAATCACCTCCGCCACAGGCACTCCCAGCTGCGCCTGCTTCAGCACGGCCACAATCTGCTACACAGAAAATCACTTCTTCTTCATGCAAAATCTCCCTTCAGATTTTGCCGAAGACTAACATTTGCTTTGGTTCAGTTTTACCGGAGCCCATCAGTTTTACCTGCACCGCGCTCCATTCGCCACAGCCGGCTGTCCGGATGCTGCGCTCTTGAGAGCGCCTGCAACTTGGCGCAGCGAGTTGTGCCGGCTGCCTGGAATCGTTGTGCTCTGGATACCAGGGCTGCATTCAGACAATTCACTCAGAGGAAATAATCATCACTGTGGATTGTGAAACATGAAGTGCAGCGTATGGATGACCTTCGCAAGAACAATCCAAAAAGTAACGGAGATTAGACAGACATTTCGCAGTCCCACAAAAGCTTCAAAGCAATCTGATAGCGGCATGGCCGGCGTAATTTCGGTTTCTGAATGCGAGGAATGGTCGCCCCCACTCTCGATGATCGCTGTTTCCATAAATCAGATGGTAAAGGGCACATCGCCTACCAACGCTGACAAAAACGCAATGGCCTATGAGCGCATTCCCATTCTGGATCTAAAGAAGGTTATCGAAATACTCGTGCCAAGGCAAAGATCCGCGAACAACATCAAAGAACTCTTGGATCACTTCATTTAGGTCTTGCACGGAGCAAGAGCCCGACACGATGGCACGCATGGGGCCAACGTTCAGATTGGCTAAGCGTTTAAACAAAGCGGCAATCGAACTCTGTTCGTTACTTTGAAGTCGAAGATCTTCTAAGAAGGTTTCGATTTCATCAATCTCCCATTGGGAGGCAACTCCAATTTTCATTTTCCAATCCCGCAGGCAAAGAACCTGTAACGCGTATGAACTACGTTCAGGCAGTCGCACGACTATGACGAAAGGCACTCCGTGTGCCCGGAGTTCTGAGGTCGTGTATTCCAAAATCTGATACTCGCAGATATTCATCTATGCTTTTCTGTTGACTTGGGTGCCAAGTCTTTTCTGAATCTGCTTGGACGAGTTCCGGCAAGCGAAGTAAGCGATCCGCTAAATTGCTGAGCAGTTCACGCAAGTTTCCCGAATACCATTCTGATGGCATAGGGGCGACAATCGATGTGAGCACTTCCGGAATGATAGTTTGAAATCGTGAAATCCAAGAGGCTACTTGTTCATCTTGCCAAAGATCTGTATAGACTGCCATCTCTAAATGAAGAGCGGAACCAAGATTACCTTGAAAGTTCCATTCTGGGCCGCCGAACATATGGCCGTGATCAATGAAGCAAACTTCCTGAGCGTTTGTCGAACTTCGTCGGAAGATAGCCTGACGGTTATCTTGATGGTTGGCCCAAACATCAAGAAGGTACATCCCCAAAAACGCCTGCCGATTCGTGATCATGCTGACTCTCGAAGGGCTTATGTATTCCGTTGGCCGGTCAGCGCCAGAGGTTTGGCCTACTAACAGACTGCCAAAATGCATCCCCTTATTGGGACGGCGTACTCCAGATGGAAGTTCGAACCACAGGTCCGGGTGACTGTCGATGAAGCTGTCAGAGAGCCATATCCCCTTGGCTTCCGCTACGGGGAGCCCGACAGCTTTTGCAACGAGGCTGCCCACGTGTTCATTGGCAAGGAGGTTGGGGCCTATGGGATTGTCCGACATCTTTACAACGTAGTTTCTGCCATCATTGGCTCGAACTAACATCGACTGTGAACCACCTTTCATCTTCCTTACGTATTGGTTGGCAGAGAGAATGGCATTACAACAAGGATGAAGACTATCTTCAAAGGAGCTAAACTCAACCAGACCCACTTTCCCTCCAAGCATAACCTCTGAAGCGTACAGGGGTGTACCACTTTTTCACACTACAACTTCCGTTTGGCCCCCTTGGAGTAACGGTTAGCCACCGTAAAGTAACGGATGGGTCAGAGGAGAGCCAAAACGACCGCTCCCCCCTCTTTAAGTCGTAACGCTCCGATAAAGCACGGCCATCGCGCTCCGGCAGGGGATGCCCAGAAGTCGATGAGCACCCCTTGCCCCGCCTGGGGATTTGAAATCGGTCGAGCGCGCACTCGAAGGGCGGCCATACTCGATTTGAACTTGAAATTGTCAGGTCCGAAGCCGCAGCCCCGTTAAAATCGATGTAGACGACAATGTGATCCGTCGTGAAATCCGTGTTCTTCCGAATAAGGAGTCCCTTCAGAAAAACGGACAATAGAGCACGTTATCCAAGTCCGCATTTAGAAAAACTAAGAGCGATTTCAAGTTTGCGCGCGTGGGCAGAGTTGACTGAGACCTCTTCGCAAAGTCCGCCATCGGAACGAGTCACTCGATGAACGCGATGCGTCGATCAAAACATTGCAGCGCGATCTACTCGAAGAAGCCGTCATCGTCAGCCTGGTCATCATCGTCTTCCTCTTTCATTTCCGTTCGGCGCTCATCGCAATTGTCGCGTTACCCATCGCGGTACTGATGTCTTTCATCCCGATGTACTGGCTGGGCGTGAGCTCGAACATCATGTCGCTGGGCGGCATCGCGTTGGCCGTTGGTGTGCTCGTCGATGCCTCCATTGTGATGGTCGAAAATGGCTATCGTCATCTTTCGAAACGGCAGGAAAACGACGCAAACCCGGTATCGGAGCCGGAGCGACAAGCCATTCTTATCAACTCGGCGAAGCAGGTTGGTCCAGCGCTCTTCTTCTCGCTGATTATCATCGTTGTTTCCTTCATGCCGGTCTTCCTGCTCGAAGCGCAGGAGGGCCGGATGTTCCGCCCGTTGGCATGGACCAAAACTCTGGCCGTCGGCTCTTCCTCCATCCTCGCCATTACGCTGGTTCCGGTCCTGATGGTCTTGCTGATTCGAGGGCGGCTGAAGCCGGAGAATGCGAATCCAATCTCACGCATCGCGCAGGCGATTTACCTGCCTATCCTGAAGTTCTGCCTGCACCATCGCTGGCTCACCATTGTGGTCAACCTGATCTTTCTGCTGATCACGTTTCCGCTTGCATCCCGATTGGGCAGCCAGTTCATGCCAGCGCTATTTGAAGGCTCCACCCTCTATATGCCGACTGCTCTCCCCGGCATCTCCATTGAACAGGCGAAGGTACTCCTGCAGCAGCAGGACCGTGTTCTGCGCAGCTTTCCGGAAGTAGCCAGCGTAGTCGGTGCGGTTGGGCGATCAGACAGCGCAACTGACAATGCTCCACTGGATATGTATGACACCACGCTCATGCTCAAACCACGGGAGCAATGGCCCGCTGGAATAACCTACGAAAAGCTCATTCAGCAGATGGATGAGAAGCTCCAGATTCCGGGGCTCTCGAATACCTGGACAAGCCCGGTAGAGAACCGCTTAGACATGGAGCTGACCGGCATCAAGACACCTCTGGGCATGAAGGTGCAGGGGCCGAATGTGGACGGCATTCAGCAGTTGGCTTCGCAGCTTCAGACTGTCCTATCAGGGCTTCCGCAGGTGAGATCCGTCTTTGCCGAAAAAGGTCGCGCAAGGTTTCTACGTCAATGTTGAGGTCAAGCGAGAGGAGGCGGCCCGCTACGGTCTCACGATCGCGGACGTGCAGACAGCGGTTTCATCCGGCATCGGCGGACAGAATATTGCCGAGAACATCGAGGAACGAGAGCGCTATCCGATCAATGTCCGCTACCAGAGAGACTTCCGCGACAATGTCGAGAAGATGCGTGGCGTGCTGATCGGCACACCTTCGGGAGCGCAGATTCCGCTCGGTCAGGTAGCGAAGATCTCCGTCACGCATGGCCCTGCAATGATTCGGGACGAAGACGGCGCACTGACGGGATACATCTACATCGATCTCAAGAACTCCGACTACGGCGGCTTCGTCGCACAAGCGAACAAACTGATTCACGACAAACTCGCCTTGCCCGCCAATTACACCTTCCAGTGGTCGGGAGAATATGAACTAGAACTACGTGCCAAACAACGCCTGCAATTGATTCTCCCGGTGGTCTTCTTTGTGATTTTTCTATTGCTGTATCTGGTCTTTCACTCAGTTGCCGAAGCGCTTGTTCTCATCTTTCCAACCATCTATGCGATGAGTGGAGGGCTGCTCCTGCAATGGCTTCTTCACTACAACTTCAGCGTCGCCGTGGCCGTTGGTTACATCGCGCTCTTTGGGATCGCGGTAGAAACCGGCGTGGTCATGGTTGTTTATCTCCATGAAGCGCTCGAAAACAAACTGCAAAGCGGAAAGACATTGACCGAGGCTGATGTGGAAGCCGCGGCCATCGAAGGGGCGGTGCATCGTCTGAGGCCAAAACTGATGACCGTCTGCGCTGTGCTTGCCAGTCTCGTTCCGATCCTCTGGGAATCCGGTATCGGCTCGGATGTGATGAAGCCGATTGCTGCGCCTATAGTGGGCGGCATGATTACGTCCACTATAGGCGTCCTGATCCTGGTGCCCGTCTTCTTCGTGATGATGAAGGAACGTGCATTGCGGAAGGGACATCTACAGCCACGGACTTCAGTGAGGGGAGAAGGTCCTCCCCTTCTCCCTTCGCACTAATCGACTTTTCTATCGCCCCTGGGCATCACGGAATGCCAATTAGCAGACCGCCGCTCATGCCAATGGATTGCTGGTGACCTCTTGCAAAGCTGTAGTCGTAAGCCGGTTCAAGATACCATCCGAAGCAGTGCTTTCTCTTTGGCCAGAACATAAAATCTCCCGCCACCTCACCAGCTATCGAGTTGCTCGCCTTCCCATTTTGGTTGAGGTGAACCCACTCGGGACCGACGCCCAGCATGAACTCTGCCGTCCGCGACAGGGTCCACGGTTTCTTGAAGAGCAGGTCGGTGTCCCACTCCGTAGAATTGCGAGTGTAGAAGGGCGACACGCCTGCTTCAATTTCCAGCCAATTCTCTATGGGCGTAATCTCCGCTGCAAGGTTCGGCGCGAACGTCGCCGCGCCTCCGCTGAAGTTCCAGCTTGTGGAGGCGCCAAGTTCAAGGATAGCTACAGGGTCTTTGTTCTCGGCTGCTGGTGGTGGATGGGTCGAGGATTTACCTCCGAAGGTTTGTCCAGGAGCGGGCAGACACAAAAACAGAAACAGGCACGCTCCAGCGAGCGTGAACGAGCGTATACGCATAACGAATCTCCATATTGAAGTTGTGTGTGTCCGCGCGAAGGGGCGCGGGCGCCGACAGGCTAAGAGGAGAATGCTATGCGGGGTGGTCGAAATATGGGCGAGCGCGGGCCACGGGCAGGGGAAGTCGATTCAGGCCAAACACCTGTGGTCACCGTACTTACCAGATCCAGGACAGGGCTTGCATTCGGGAGCCCGCGAAACCCACAGCACGAGCAGATTCCGTTACAGGTATCCGAAGCGGCAGGTAGCGGGTGGTTGGCATGAGAGTGGTGTGAAGAGGCAACAAAGTACGGCCCATCGCACAAGTCGCAGTGCGGCGAGTGAACTGCCAGGCAAGCCAACACCGCGCACAACAGCCATGCGATAACGCAGGCTCGTGTTGCGGTGGGACGTTCCATGCTTCTTACGATAAATCTTGGCTGGCTAGATCACCAGCGGCCACTGCGCTTGTTGGGAAGTTCGCGATGAGCGATTGCACTCTTTCCTCGATCTCATCCCGGATAGTACGCACCTCGTCCGGCGAAAGCCCTTTAGGATCGCGGATCGGCCAATCATCCCTCTTCAAACCGGGAACATAAGGGCATTTGTCACCACATCCCATCGTGATAAATAAGTCTGCGTCCTTCGCCAATTCCTTGATAAGCTTCTGAGGCTTGACATCGCTCAGGTCGATCCCGACCTCCTGCATGACGGCCTGAACCTCGGGATGGACGCGCGCGCCCGGCTCCGTTCCTGCCGAGATGGCCTCTGCCTTCTGCCGGTCTGCAAGCTGGTTGAAGAAGGCCGCCGCCATCTGGGAACGTCCGGCATTGTGAACACAAGCGAAAATGACTCTGAACATGATGTCTCCCGTTACTTCTTTCCGATGTTGTCCAACTCGCTCTTGAGCGCCATCGAATCCAGGCTGGTAAGTGGAAGAGAGAGCACGAGAGTGACGCGCCTCTCCAGAATGTAGAAGGCTTGCGTAAACGACCGCTCGATCTCTTGCGGCGTTCCCATTGCGGCTGCTGGATCAGGTACGCCCCAATGTGCCGTGATCGGCTGCCCCGGCCACACAGGGCAGGCCTCGTTCGCAGCGTTGTCACAGACCGTGAAGACAAAGTTCATCACCGGCGCATCCGGCTTGGCAAACTCATCCCATGACTTGCTGCGAAAACCAGCAATATTCAACCCCGCATCTTCCATCTGTCGAAGCGCCTCCGGGCGTACCTTTCCTGACGGATGGCTCCCGGTACTATAAGCAGTGAAGTTCGGCGCTCCCTTCCGGTTCATGATGGCCTCGGCCAGGATGGATCGCGCCGAATTGCCGGTGCATAAGAACAAGACGTTGCAGTGTGGCATCATGCTCTCCTATGCACAGCAAGAATGTCCTACGGCGCCTGTGGGCTACGGTCGCACAGCGCTCCGATCAACTCCATCTCCAACTGATCCCGTCCATGCAGGAACTTCCAGACGTGCTCGGCGATCGTCTCTTCGTCATGGGGAAGCCCGCTAGATATAAGTGGGCGATACTCTCTTGTCCCTGTGGCTGCGGCGAGCGAATCGATGTATGTCTCATGCCATCGGCAAGGCCGAAGTGGGAACTGACGTTACGGAACGGTCGAGTGTCTTTGTCCCCTTCGATTTGGGTACCACGGGAAAGATGCGGCAGTCATTTTTGGATTCGTCAGAGCCAAATAGTTTGGTGTAAGAACTACGAAGTATCTACCGGTATTTGAAATTGGAGGAAGGTAATTTGCTGTATCGGTTTAAACGTCGATCCGCTTGCCCACGTCCTTTTAGAAGATGAATTCTTGACTCATCTTTGTAACCAACAGGATGTCCTTGCGAGGACAGGTCTAAATCCAGAACCCACGTGAATCGGCACCTGGTCAAGAAGAACTAATGGAACCTGACCAAAACATGACCAACGTCCAAAGACATCTCCAAATCTACTGAACAAATTGAACAACTTGCGGCATGCGTCTGTGCGGGCGGAAAGGGCTGTAAATGCATTCAAATCAATGAATATACAGGCGGTTAGTATGATGTGAGCATTCGACTCTTAATCGACTGGTCGTAGGTTCGATCCCTACCGCGTCCACCACTCTCTCTCCCCTATCAACTCTTCGGCTCACCTCCCGAGAACTCTTTCTGCGCGATCTTCAGAAGAACTCTGGCCGCGGGATTAGGGGGATCAAGCTTTGTCCATACGTCCACGGACGACCAACCCTTTGAGCGAAGCGGGCGGAAAACAACACCGGGAATATTGAGTTTGTTCACGGATGCCGGAGCGAGTGAGACTCCCATGCCCGCTGCAACAAGGCTCACGATCGTTACCCACTGCGGCGCCTCAAGTGAGATATTTGGCGTGAATCCGTCTGCCTTACAGACCTCCATCGTCCGCTCAAACGCGAGCCGCGCGATTCGCGGTGCGAACAGAACAAAGCGCTCGTCGCGAAGTGCCCTTGGCCGGATCGGTCCCTTTTCTTTTGCCAAGGGATGGGACTGAGGTAGAACCGCATGGAACGGTTCGCGCGTGAGAGAGGTCATCTTCAGCCCGGATGTTGGGGTGCCATCTCGAATGAAACCGACGTCAAGTGTTCCATCGAGGAGCAATGGCATCTGATCGGCTGCGTACATCTCCCGCAACTGCACTGCTACCCCCGGATGCTGACGGCGAAAACGTTCCAGAGCCAGAGGCAAGCGGCCATACATTGCAGACCCATTGAACCCAATGGCGAGCGCACCTTCCTCGCCTCGCCCAATCTGCTGGGTCATGTTCATGACTTCCTGAAACTGAGTCTGCAGCATCTCCGCTCGCCTGGCCAGGTATGCGCCGGCCGGCGTCAGCGCGACTCCGCGAGTTGTCCTTTCAAACAGGGCGCATCCCAGAGCCTCCTCAAACTTCCTGATCTGCATACTCAGGTTCGGTTGAGCCATACCGAGCTTTGTGGCTGCACGGCTGAAGTGAAGTGTCTCTACTACTGCAAGAAAATATTTGATCTGGCGCAGATCGACAATTTCATTCATATCTAAATCAATATAGATCATCGAACTTTCGATATTGGACAGTATGAATAGACCAACCGTAGCATTGGAATATGGCGAGTTTTCTTGTTTCAGAGACACGTGTGTCGCAGCTTGATGCGTTGCGGCGCAAGGACGCGGCAATGATGCCGTTAGGTACCCTGATGGGCTTCGAGGTGGAATCCGTTGAGCCGGGAGCAGCGAATGTGAAAATGATCTGCGATCAGAGACATCAGAATGTCTTCGGCTACACCCATGGCGGTACCATTTTTACACTTGCCGATACTGCGATTGGCCTGGCTCATATTGCCTCGCTCTCCCCTGAGGAGACGGGCACTACTGTCGAATCAAAGATCAACTACCTGCGTCCTGCGCTCGGGGGGCTGCTTCGCTCGGAGGCACGATGCGTGAAGCGAGGGCAGAATCTGAGTTTCTTCGAGTGCGACGTATTCGATGAGCGAGACCGGTTGATCGCACGAGCCAATGCGACCATGATGGCCATCCGCGACGAACGCAGCGCCGGCCGTGATGTGCTGCATAAGGTCGAAGCGGAGCCGTCATCGCGAAAAAAGGAGGTGCTCTGATGCGGATCCTTTTCTGCGGAGATGCGTTTCCCGACGAGCCCGACTACCTGCGGCGAAGACTCCCACCCGATGCAAACGACGAGCTGATCGTCTGTCCGGAGTGGCCGGTCCGCCCGATGCTGGATGGTGTCGACGTGGTGATTCCGCGCATGGAGCGCGTAGGGCGGCATGAGATGGAGGTGGGAAGGTTTCGTCTTGTGCAGCAGTGGGGCGCGGGTCTTGAAGGCGTAGATCTTGCGGCAGCTCGCGAAAACGGAGTCCGTGTGGCCAACGTACCCGCGACTGGAGGCAATGCGGAATCGGTAGCGGAGCATGCGCTTTTGCTGATTCTTGCGCTGCTTCGAGATCTCCCCAGGGCGCAGGCAAATGTTCGCGCCAGCATTCTTGGAGCGCCGATCGGCAAGGTATTGGCGGGACGCACTGTCTGCCTCTATGGATTGGGCGCGATTGCGTTACCACTCGCCAAACGGTTACAGACGTTCGGCGTTCGGCTGATCGGAGTCACTCGCAATCCGCTCTCTGAGAAGGTCTCGGAGTTCGCTCTTGACCACTGCTTCTCCGTGGCCGATCGCGATAAGGCGTTTGCAGAGACGGACATTCTGGTGCTGTGCATGCGGTATTTCACCGAGATGCGCGGAACGATCGGCATGCATGAGCTGAGTTGTCTGCGCCTCGGCGCTTATCTTCTGAACATCGCGCGCGGTGGATTTCTCGACGAGGATAACTTGTATTCGACCTCGAAAGAGGGGCATCTTGCTGGCGCCGGCCTCGACGTGTTTTCTCAGGAGCCGATGCCTGTGGGCCATCCGCTTCTGTCCCTGCCGAATGTCATCGCCACTCCTCATCTTGCAGGAGTAACGGAGGAGTCGTTCAACGACATCGCCGACGTCGTCGCTGCAAATATCGAACGGTTGCGGCACGGCCAACCTTTGCTCAACTGCGTTATCTAATTCGTACGGGAGGCCCCAAGCGCAAATCGCTGCGCCAGTGCTCGAATATGGCTTTCGCCTGTGCCACAGCATCCGGGAGACAGCCGACAGAATCGATGACTGGTGCGATGATATAGCGCAGCTTGGTCTTAGCGAACGCACGGGAGACGCCAAGCAGTTTGTTCGCACTGGAAAACGTAGGTGCGTAGAGAAGATCAATGTCGAGACTTGCTAGTATCTGCGCCTGGGCATCGTGGTAAGCCTCTGCCGCTGTCGCATCAGGCGCCCTTTGGAATCATAGCCATCAAACTGCGGGCCCACGGCGCCAGAAATATAGACAGTCTCTTCAAGTCCCATGTCTCGACGCATGTCGTGGAGGAGGCTAACAGCCTCGTGATTGACACGCGCAAGATCATTGGTAGCCGTAAAGCCCTGACGGGCGAGACCTTCTGGGTGCGCTCGCCAAGTCGGTGTGCTCACCAGCATCGGCAGGTCGTGGTCTGCCGCAATCTGCATGTAACTGCGAGAGATTGCATCCAGGGCGGCGCGACCCGTGCGATCAAATAGATGTACGAACGCTGCGGAATCCGGAGTAGAGAGATGGAATTCGTAGTTGAGGCGCGTCACGACAGCACCTTCGGTCAGGATAACGGGAGACGATTCCAGACGTTCGGAAAAATTCATAGATGAGACACCACACATATTCATCATATTAATCCAGGTACGAGCACATAGGTACGCTCGCTTTCTCGCGACGCGAACAAAAATAAACTGTCGAAGTAAACTAGAACCGTTAGGTTGCGACCGGGTCTGTACTTGTTACCGCTGGAGAGCACACCCCAGGCGATGCGGGCCAGCTTGTTGGCCATGGCGACCATCTCATTAACTCGATCAGGGCTGATGTAATTAGAAGAATGGGCGCGGCGTCTTCGGGCGCGGGACGATTTAAAAAGGCTGCCGAAGACACTCTCACAATTGTGCTACTCTACAGCCCTGGATTGGGGAGGTGGGCCATACCCTCGCAGCATTGGAAGAGGGCAATCAGTCATCTTCTGCTCCTGCAACGAAAAAAACGGGTAGGCCAAAAACGAGGACTTTGCCAGTTAAATCTTGCCCAATGGCCAAAGAGAGAGATCATATCAATAGATCGAAATCACCAGATCGCACAAGCAGAAAGAGCGAACAGTGTACTTAGGAGATTCATCTAAGGCCGCGAAACTCCCGACACAACTCCCAATCCCTCTGACCGCGCGATCCTTAAGCATCGGCGGTGCGGTTGTACTCTGTTTTCTGACTGCATCTGTTCTCTTCGGGCAGACCTCGCCTCCTCCTCGCATTGCCACACAACATTCTGAAGAAGGGCCCGCGATACCCGGCAAATTCGTAGATATCACCCAAAGTAGTGGAGTCCATTTTCTAGGCGTCGCGTCTCACACCTCGGCAAAGTATCTGCTCGAGACAATGGGCTCGGGCGTAGCGGTCTTCGACTATGACAATGATGGTCTACTCGACATTTTTTTCGTCAACGGAGCTCCTCTAAGCAATCCAACACCAAAGGGCACGATTCCGCAGAAGTCGGGTCCCCAGGATTGGAATCGCCTCTATCACCAGAAAAAGGACGGCAGTTTCGAAGATGCCACCGAACACTCCGGACTAAAAGGCATTGGCTATGGCATGGGCGTCGCAGTAGGAGACTTCGACAATGACGGCTTCGAAGATCTCTACGTGACAGCCTATGGCGGCAATCGCCTC
The DNA here is from genome assembly GCF_009766095.1 of Granulicella sp. S190. Classification (GTDB taxonomy): domain Bacteria; phylum Acidobacteriota; class Terriglobia; order Terriglobales; family Acidobacteriaceae; genus Edaphobacter. The sequence goes on along the minus strand of NZ_LMUD01000040.1, from coordinate 62,390 downwards.
TATCACAACAACGGCAACGGCACCTTTACCGACATCACCGAAAGCTCCGGAACCGCTGGCAGCGGCTGGTCGACCAGCGCAGCCTGGGTCGATCTCGATAACGATGGCCTGCTCGACCTCGTCGTCCTTCGTTACGTCAAATGGGACTTTGATGACATCTGGTGCGGTGAGCACCGTGACGGCTACCGCGCCTACTGTCATCCGGACACATTCCCTGCGATCGCTCCGCTGGTCTATCACAATGACGGAAACGGCCACTTCACCGAAGTCTCTAAAAAAAACGGGATCTCTGTCCCCGGCAAAGGTCTTGGCATCGCCCTCGCCGACTTTGACCGTGACGGCAAGATCGATATAGCGGTCGCGAACGATTCCATGCTCGAGTTCCTCTATCGCAACAAAGGAGATGGCACCTTCGAAGAAATCGGGCTCAACGCCGAGATCGCAGTCGACGGTGATGGCCGCACCTACGCCGGCATGGGCATCGATTTTGAAGACTACAACAACGATGGACTTCCCGACCTCGTCATCACCAACCTTGCCAACCAGGCATACGCCCTCTACAAAAACAACGGCGACGGCAGCTTCACTTACGACACCTACATGTCAGGCATTGGCCGTATCACTCTCCTCCACTCCGGCTGGAGCCTGCACTTTCTCGACTACGATAACGACGGACTCAAGGATCTCCTTATCGCCCAGAGCCACGATCTCGACACTATCGAACTCACTTCGCCGCAACTTCACTACAAGGAGCCGATGCTTCTCGCACGTAACACTGGTCATGGCTTTGTAGATGTCTCCGAGGCCTCAGGAAGCGTCTTTGCGCAGCCTTGGGTTAGTCGCGGGATGGCAGTAGGAGATCTCGACAATGACGGACGTATCGACGCGGTCGTCACAGCAAACGGCGGAGCCGCCCACATCCTGCATAACGAAACTGAGACGCAGAATCACTGGCTCACTCTTCGCCTGGTTGGACACCGCAGCAACCGGGACGCCATCGGCGCAGAGATAAAACTGACAACATCCAAAGGCCCGCAATATGTCACCGTTTCGACGGCGGGCGGCTACCTCTCCTCCAACGATAAGCGCGCGCACTTCGGGCTCGGTGCGGAATCAGTCGCAAAGGAGATTGAAATTCACTGGCCCAGTGGTATCGTCCAGAAGCTCGGCGAGATAAAGGCGGACCAGATTCTTCGAGTGGACGAACCGGTTCAATCGACTCCTGGGACCAGCACATTAAAGCCCATCAGTCGCTGATAGACTCCTCACATTTAGGTCCGGCCGACGGCAACGGAGAGCAACTCTCCCAGATTAAGAATCGTGTTCGACTCTGTGCCCCGAGGCAGTGAGGGGCCAATAACAAGGGCCTGATTATGGCCTTCGAACCAGACTAGGAACGATGACTGTTCAGACTCAGGCAGCCGCTGCTGGTTGATCCACTGATAGTAAGCGCCCATGTCCGCATCTATCAGTGAGCCCAGGGGATCTAGCTCAGGTTTGCTGTCGCTGACAGCCATCAGCTCATTCATTGGCTTCTGTCGTTGCCTGGGTGCATAGCGCACCAATAGGGTATGCGGTTGTGCCCTTCGCAATGCCTCGCGCGTCGCCCACTGAGCGAAGGTTGTGCTGAAGATCTGCGTCCCAGAACCCTCGGTGAAGAGCTTGACCTCAAAACGCGCCAGCACTTCGTCTCCCCCTCGTTCCATCCCGAGATCCGAAGGAGAGAGGCGCGCCATATGTGTGCGCAGCTCCTCCGGCCCCATCCCCGGTCTTGCGATTTCGGTTTGAATGTTTTTCAGCAATGCGGCGCGAACGGGCTCTAGCTTTTGAAATGACACGCAAGTGAGCGACGGGCTGTGTTCCGCGTGCTGCCCTCCATCGATGTACCAATGTCCGTAAGGAACGGGATGTGCTTTTGCCCTGGTCTCGACGCTGGTCAGCAAGAGCTCAACTCCGCGTTCCGGCTCGACTCGCTTAAAGTAGGTGCCGTGCTTGCGCAGGTTGCGAAAGAGGGTTCCGTCATACGACTCAACTCCCTGCCCTATAACCGCGATTCCCAGCCTGCGCACGGCAGCTGGGTCTGACGCCGCTACCGTGCGGGTACGGTCTCCGTATGTCGTCGCTGCCTCGCGAAATGCATCCAGTTGATGAGTCGTCCAAAGATATGCGGATAGCTGTTCGACGAATTGACCTGGCTGGTTGATCCAATCAAGACTCTGAAGCTTGGGCGAGAGCGAGAGTTGAGAGAACGGTTGAAACCATTCCCTGAGCTGCGCGGGCGTAAGTGAACTGAGAGTGGCAAGTTCCCGATCGATTGACGAGCGCTCTGCGGGAAACTTGAAGTCGTAGTCAATAACTTCGCGCAACAAACTTGGTACGAAGCTGAGCGGCAGCTGTCGCAGCGTTCCAAGGTGAGCCACTGCGAGCTCCCTCGCCTTGGGGGGATATCCGGCAAACTGTTCGGCTTTGAGATCGCTTGGCAACATAATTACAACAACTCGTGGATCGGTGTGCCTCGTGACAGTTTGGGAGAGAAGCCCATGATTGAGCCGAGAGTAGGGACAAGATCAATCGATTGCAACGGACGGTCATACACCATTCCTTGGCGAACACCTGCGCCGAGGGTCATCATCCAGGTAGTGCGTGACGCTGCGTCACCGGTACGGTGATGCTGAAATCCGTTCCCGCCGGCATCCTCGTCGGCATCGCGGCCAAAGTCTGGAAGGATGAACATCGTTGTGTTGCCCGCATATTCGGGCTCGGCCTGGACTGCCTGCCAGAGCTCCGCACAGAGACGGTCGGTGCGCCGAATTGCTTCAATATAGAGCGAGTAAGCGCCGGAGTGAGCGATATCGATGTCGTGCATCGTGATCCATAACAGACTGGGAGATTCCAGCTTCATCAGGCGCTTCGTAATGTAAATGGAGAGTTCATCCGGGCTTGAGACAGTTCGCGCGTGCGTCTTGAAGTCATCGACGGAGAGCTTCAATATCTGTTCCATCTGCTGGAGTTCGAACTCGCCGCCTCCGATTTGCGGGGTGTAGAGCGGCGTCTCGTAGTTGTCACGTAGCAGGTGGTTGTAGTCCGCAGTGGCTCCAGAGGTTGCCGCACTGAGTAAATGCTTCGGCAAGATGACTTTGGCCCCGAGGCCCGGACCATAGGAGCGATTGTCGCTTTCGCCAATTCGATTGAAGCCGTTACTGGGAGCGACGACCCACGTGCTTGATGATGGCCGATTGAGATCCTTGCGGAAGTACTCGAACACTGTGGGATGGTCGGGTGGAACTGCCGAAAAGTTGTTGAGCGTCTCGTAGACGCCGGTTGCCAGGCTTGCGGTCGCCACGTAGTGGCCCAATATCCCCTGGTTCATCACCTGAGTGAAGAAGCTGGACTGAGGAGCCAACTCGCGGAGCATATGTGGGATGTTTTCCTGCCCTTCAGGAGCGAACGTCTCCTGATCTCGCGCACCTCCACCAAAGGTAACGACGATGACTTTTCGCTTCTTTGCCGCAGCTTGTCCGTGCACAAAGGGGCTGCCGCTCATCAGTGCGCTTCCTAGCGCGAGTCCAGCTGTACTGCGAAGAAAGTCGCGCCTGCTGCGACCAAGATGTCTGGCAACTTCATGTCGTGCAGGAAGCGTCTTGCTGAATGAAGATGAAACCGTCAACGTAAATCCACCTTATGGTTCCTCGTGCTCGATCATGCATTTACTTTCTTCTACTCTTCGTACGCCTATCGGATATCTCTTGTCATCACCAAAACGCGGCACTCAAGGTTTTGTAACAGAACCAGGCTTTTCTGAAAGTACAAATTGCTGGACTTCGGCTCTTTCCTTGTCGACTGCGGCCATATGCTGGGCCTGAAGCTGCTGATAAACCGCAAACTCCTGCTGTGCATGGTCCTTTTGTCCTGCGCGTACATAATATTGGCCGAGGCGGTAGTGTGCGTCTGGAAGATTAGGATCCAGCTCCAGTGCCCGTTGATACTCCGGAAGCGACTTAGCTAACTCATGCTGGTCCGCGTAGAGGATGCCTAGCTGCAAATGAGCCTCTGCTAGTTTTCCGTCCAGTGCGATGGACTTTTGCAGGAGAGACTCCACCGTCCGAAAATCTACACTGGCCTCTTCCAGGCGCCTTCCCTTCCATAAGCTTATGGCGTAATAGTACTGTGCCAGCGCGTTGTTCTGCTGTAACTCTGAGTAACGCCGAAATCTCTGAATGACTTCATCTGCCTGATTCGGAGAGCTGAGGTAGGACTTAGATAGAAACAAATAACATCGGGCATCAGTAGGATCGAGATCTGCTGCTGTAAGCAAAGACTTGATCGACTCCTCGTACTTGCCCTGTGAATACAGAGCCATGCCGAGTCCGATCAACAGCCGAGGTGATTTCGGATAACGCTGGCTTGCGAGTTGGAAGACCTGGATAGCTGGCTCGTACGTCCTGTGAAGCAGAAGTTCGCTTCCCAACGTAAAGAGGTTGTCTTCGCTTGGATCCATTTGAGCAGCTATTTGGAACTCGTTCGCGGCATCAAGAAATTTTTCTTCTTTCTCGTCGATCTGACCCAACAGGTTGTGCAGCTCTCCAGTGTTCTTCTGCGCCATAAGGCCCTGGATAAGTGGCCGCGCATCGTCTGATCTTCCAGTTAGAAAGAAGGCCAACGCCAGATCGTAACTGTTGTTGTAGGAGGAGGGGCTGATTCTCTGCGCCTGTTCGAGAAGAGGGAGTGCTTCCGCAATCTTATTGGACTGAAGATAGAAGTCGGCGAGGTTATGGTTGGCATCGAAGTCTTGAGGCGCGAGAGCGAGCGCCTTACGGAGTTGTGCTTCGGCCAGATCCAGCTTTCCAGAGTGGGTAAGGTTTGCTGCCAGATTCGTTCTAGCGACTGCCGAGTCCGGTTTCAATCGGACCGCTATCTCGAGGTGCTTGAGAGCTTTCGCATCCTCCGATTCAGCGGCGTAGACGAGGCCCAAAAGCTCATGAATCTCGAAGCTCTGTGGGGCAGAAGGTAAGAGATGCTCTAGTTGGGTCGCGGCTTCAGCAAAGTGACCTGCATCGTATTGCGCTTCCGCGGACTGAAATTGAAGGTTCAGTTTTTGGTTGGGCTTGTCTGGCTTGTCTTCGGCTGTCGCAAAACTTACGCAAGCCAGCGCGGAACAAAAGACCAGCAGCCAAAACCGAGCCCGCGTGCTCATACTCCACCTCTGTTATAGCTGCATGAGCAAAGCGTCACGCAGAAGAAAACCCTTGAAGCCACTTGATTCTGTGACCTCAAGGGTGTCTTCCATCTTAGCTTAGAAGTACAGTTTCAGAGCAAACTGGACCTGTCTCGGAGCAGTACGAGTGGATCCAATTTCACCGAACGTGTTACTGGTGAAGTTGCCAGAGCCAGAGATCCCTACTACGCCGTTGCCGCCGAAGTTAGGCGCATTGAAGTTGGGATGGTTGAGGATGTTGAAGAACTCAGACCGGAACTGCATCGAGAACCGTTCGGTAAGCTGGAAGGCCTTGAACGCCGAGAAATCGAATGTCTTGATTCCCGGTCCAGTTGTTGTCGCAGGGTTGCCTCCCAGTAGGGCTGAACCTGTTGCAGTGATGCATCCAGCTGTTCCCGGTTGGCCCAGCGGGCAAGGTTGCTGGAACGCGTTCGGATTACCAAACCAACTCAACTTATTGTTTGAGTCGAGATGAAGACCGAGCTTCTGACTCTCGCCAGGAACATTGATATCGTCGCAGTTCGTTCCTGAAGTAGTCGCGGTGGGGCAGCTTAGCGTAATCGGCTGGCCACCCTCAAGAGTTACGATCCAGTTTCCACTCCAACCACCAATCAAAGCGTTGGTCAGCTTCCCTGAGTTGGCCAGGAACTGCTTGTCCTTGCCGAATGGAAGGCTATATCCGCCGCTGAAGTGGAATACATTTCGAATATCGAAGCCGGCCAGAGCATTGTCAAAACCAATACCAAGCCCCGGTACCGCCGGTGCACGGTATCCGCCTATGCTTCCTCCATTCAACAGGTCGCCAGCATCGGAGAGTGTCTTTGAATAGGTGTAGGTGGCGAGGAAGCTTAGCCCCTTCCAGTTTGACTGTTCGAGCTTGGTTTGCAGGCCATTGTAGTCACTACTTCCAATCGTTCGCTGATAACTGCCATTGCGCGCGAAGTCAGGGAATGGCAATGCGCCTGGTGTAGTGGTCAGGTTTGTACCGGCTGCCCAGAGCTGTGAGGGGTTATTGTTACCAACGCCGGTCTGAAGATTCCAGGCATTCGTAAAGACATACCCCACTGTCGCGCTAAGTGTAGGCGTTATCGCGTATTGAACAGTCAGGTTCGAACTCAACGTGACTGGCGTCTGGTAGTTGAACTGAAGTCCCTGCAGATTCAGTTGCGATCCATTGACCAGAGACGGCGTAAAGGAGAGACAGGAGAAACCAGACTCAAAAGTCGCGGTTCCACCCGGACCCGCCGTCGGGCATCCGGCAAAAGGTGTACCGGCACTGACAGGATTGACCGCACCTTGTATTTGATAGTTGAAGTTGTAGACGAAGGGATAGTTTTCGCCAATATTGGGGCCATATCCCTGGTTTTCAAAGGCGTTGTAGAACAAGCCCACGCCGCCGCGTACCACCGCCTTTGGAGAGGCTTGATACGCAAATCCCACGCGCGGCGAGAAGTTGCTCTTTTGCGTCTGCGTCAGTCCATTACCGTATTTGTTGGTCAACTCAAGCGCAATTCCATCCTTAGCCAACAGGTTGACGAAGCTCGTCGACAGCGTCCTATCGTCCTTGCCTGTGGCAGGGATGAGGTAGGTAGGAGTCCCGTTTGGCGGGCCGTCCTGAATGAAGTTGGCCTGGCCGCCATTGGATTCACCGAGCGGCCCGAAGTAGTCATAACGCAGACCAAGGTTGAGAGTCATCTTAGGACTTACCTTCCAGTCGTCCTGGAAGTACGCCGCAAAGTAGTTCTTCACGTCGTAGGTCTTGTTGATGTTGGAGGCCTGTACCTGATCGGAGCCCCCCGAATAATCGACTCCTCCCGGAACGGTCGACAGCATCGGCTGTAGAAGAAACTGCGCTATGCCGGTGAGGTTTTGGTTGCTGTTGGGAACGTCCGTGTAGGTACCGTTGTAGTCGAACTGGCCGCGCGAATATGCCGGCTGCAGGGTTGAGAACTTCACGTGCTGGTATTCGATACCTGTCTTAAAGCTGTGTTTACCGTAGATCTTCGTGAAGTCATCGGTGATCTGGAGTGTCTGGCTGACTTCGTCGGAGGGCAGGAAGTTATTGCCGCCCAGGTTAGACAAACCGCCGAACGTGAAGCCGGGAAGACCGCCATTTTCACTTACCTGTGGGATTCCTTGAATCCCGAATTGAGCGGGAATGCCCATGACGGAGCCCTCTGGGCCGAATCGCGTGGTGTGAAGATGGTTGAACCCGGCGCGTGCCACATTGACCGCGGTCGGCGAGAATGCATGAGTGAATCCTAACGCGGCCTGATCGGATTTCGCGGTCTGGATGCCTTGCTGGAAGGCGCCACCATCTGCGATACCGCCAAAGGTGCCAGGAATAAATTGGGGGTTATCCACATAGCTGAAGCGGAAGAACACCTGATTTCTGTCGGTGGGGTTGAAGTCCGCCCGGACGTCGAAGGCATCTCGGTTCTGGGTCGACTTCGGCGATGACGAGAAGTTTGTCGTGTTGAGCGCTCCGCTTGTCGGCAAGGGGTAGAGATTCAACAGGGCGATAGCGTTCGGATCCAGCCGGGCAACAGGAATCTGATTGAGGTTACAGCCGGCGGAAAAGTCCTTGGTCGCAGCGGAACAGGGTGACCCGGGCCCTAGAAAGGGATCACGCACAAAGCCGGTACCTACCGCTCGCGTTGTCGCCGGATCCAAAACGGTGCCTAGCGGTATGATGCGGCCCAGCGCGTCCGTTTGCGTCTTGCTCTGAAGCAGGTCCGAGAGGTTGGTATAACCGCTGTTGCGCTCTGTCAGAGTTGGCACCGTAGCGGTGGAGGTAACACCTTGTACGACTCGCAGCCCCTCGTAGTCCCCGAAGAAGAACAACTTGTTTCTAATGATCGGCCCACCGATGGAGGCTCCGAATTGATTCTGACGTAGCTCTCCTTTCGCAGTGCCGTTGTTGTTTGAAAACCAGTCGGCTGCATCCAGCTTGTCGTTGCGAAAGAACTCCCAAACGCTGCCGTGAATGCTGTTCGTGCCGGACTTGATCGTTGCGTTGAGAACGGCACCTGCGGCACGACCAAGATCAGCGCTGAAATCCGCGGTCTGAACTTTGAACTCCTGGATTGCGTCTACAGGAGGCAGAACGATGAAGTTTGTTCCATTCAGGAAGTCGACGGTATCGGAGTTGTTGTCGATACCATCCAACAGGTAGTTGTTTTGCGAAGGACGGAGCCCATTGGCGGAGAAGGCACCGGAGGCCGCGTTGCCTCTGGTGTCTGCCTGCGGCGTGTTCACGCCGGCGCCGAGCTGTGCCAGGAAGGTGAAGTTACGACCGTTCAGCGGAAGGTCGTTAACCGTCTTTTCGCCGATGACCTGCCCAACCGATGCTTCGTCGGACTGCAGCAGAGGCGGCGCTGTAGTCACTTCAATGGTTTCAGCCGAAGCGCCCGTCTTCAATTGGACAGGCACCTGAAGATGCTGTCCGACGTTCACTTTCAGGTTCTCCTGTGTCGTGGTGGAGAATCCAGGAGCGGTAACCTTAAGGGAATAGTTTCCGATTCTCACCGGCGTGAAGGTGAACTCGCCGCTGTTATTCGTAGTGGCCTCGAGAGACAAGCCGACGTCCTTGTTCAGGAGGGTCACATGCGCATTCGCAACAAGCGCACCTGCGGAGTCCACAACCGTACCGTTGATTGCACCTTCGTCTACCTGTCCAAAGACGCATTGCGTCTGGATCAGGAGAAGGCACAAAAATGAAAAGGTTATGAAGCCGAAACGTCTATACCAACTCGTCACTTCGCGATCAAAGGCCATCCGAATTACCTCAATTTTTGTTCTATCTTTAGTACGCTTGGTCGAATCTGAAACTCTATTGGGAGACATATGTAGACGTTTTTCAAATAAAAGTAAGCGGTTACATTGTCGACGCGAGGAATTTAGTACAACCAGATAACTATTGTCAATCAAAAGGTTGAAACCGCCGTCCGCAGATTGATGGACACTTCGATACCTGCCCCTTCACTCGCCGAAACGATCCCCGGCTGGCCCATGCCAAGTGCTAACATTCGGTCTACACGGACCTCGCTTAAAAATGTCTCATCACAAAAACGGAAGCTACTCTTTTTCACGGCGGAAGCTCCTCAAGAGCCTAAGCTTGGCTCCCGTGCTCTTTCGTTCAGCTGCTCTCCATGCGTCTTCCTCTCTGCTTGCCTCACAGCAGACCCTTCCGAGTCAGGATTTCAACTTTTCCTTCACCGACATCCGGCTCACACCCCACTACCCTGCAAGGTCTCCTCTGGAAGAGGTTCTCCGCCTCGTCCCTCCAGGTTCGGATGAGTACGTCACCGAAAAATACGCCTTTGAAATCGCCTCACAACTGACCCAATGGGGTCGAGCCCTTGAGGCATCGGTCCACGACCTCTCTTCATTAGCCAGGCTCTTGGATTCTTCATTGGAAGCCTCGCCTCTGGCACCTGTCGGGGAGATAAGGCTCGGCTCCGGGGATGCGATCCATCGAATGAAGCGAAAGTTTCCCGCCCAGGTCGTCCCTGGACGCGAGCGATTTCTCCAGGAAATCCAAGGCTGGCTGGCGCAGGTCTCGCGCGTGGACACCGCGGAGTTCGAAATCACTGGTATCGAGGAAGTCGCGGGAGATCGGCTCACGGTTCGCTTGGATATCCGGTACGACCTCGTCTCCAGTCTTAGCGATCAACGCCGTGAGGAGCGAGTCGGATCGTGGCGCACCGAGTGGTCCTACGATGAATCCCGCAACGCATCCGAGGCTTGGAAGGCGCACCGGTGGGAGGCCACCGAAGAGGTCCTGAGCGTCACCGAAGGGCCCGCGTTTGTCGATGTCACCCATCAAGCTCTCGCAGGAACGGAGTCGTACACGAGCCAGATGCTTCGCGGATCCGACTATTGGCGTACGGTCCTGGATGGTGCATGCGGCATCGATGTCTACGGCAACAACGGTGTGGCCGCGGGCGACTTCGACAACGATGGATTCGACGATCTTTATGTCTGTCAGCCGGCAGGTCTGCCGAACCGCCTCTACCGCAACCGTGGCGACGGAACCTTTGAAGACGTGACAGAAAAAGCGGGCGTCGGAGTGCTCGACAACACCGCATGCGCTCTCTTCGCCGACTTTCAGAACAACGGGCTTCAGGATCTTTTGGTGGTCTGTGGCAGCGGCCCCCTGCTCTTCCTGAACAAAGGGGACGGAACTTTCGCGATCAAGCGCGACGCCTTCCAGTTCGCGAATCCGCCCCAGGGATCTTTTACCCATGCCGCCATCGCCGACTACGATCGCGACGGTCGTCTTGATATCTACTTCTGCCTTTACAGCTACTACCTTGGCCTCGATCAATATCACTACCCAATACCCTACTTCGACGCCCGCAATGGCCCAGCCAACTGTCTGCTGCACAACCAGGGGGACGGAGTTTTCGTAGAGAAGACCGAAGAGGCCGGACTGAACGTCGAGAACAATCGATACAGCTTCGCGTGCGCCTGGGGCGAATCCACCTCCAGGGGCTTCCCCGATCTCTACGTGGCCAATGACTTCGGGCGCAATAACTTGTACCGCAACAACGGTGACGGAACCTTCGCCGCCGTCTCCAGCTCAGCCCACGTTGAGGACGTGGGTGCAGGGATGAGTGCCTGCTGGTCCGATTTTGATAACGACGGAAATCAGGATATTTATGTCGCTAATATGTGGTCGGCAGCGGGTCAAAGAGTTTCAGCACAAAAGCTCTTTCAGCAAAAAGCCCCGGAAGACATCCGAGCACTCTACCAGCGGCACGCGCGAGGTAATACCCTCTATAAAAATCAGGGGAATGGGCAGTTTCAAAACGTCACCCAACAAGCCGGAGTAGAGATGGGCCGATGGGCCTGGTGCTCCGATCTGTGGGACTTCGATCATGACGGCTACCCTGATCTCTACGTCGCCAATGGGTACATCTCCGCCCCTGAACATCGATCGGAGCGAAACGACCTCGGCAGTTTTTTCTGGCGACAGGTAGTTGCGAAATCCCCCGACGACGCCACGCCCTCGTTGGCTTACGAACATGGATGGAACGCTCTCAACGAATTGATCCGATCGGACAGCTCGTGGAGCGGCCATGAAAGAAATGTAGCCTTCGCCAACAACCACGATGGCACTTTCTCCGAAGTCTCCGGCGCGCTCGGTTTGGACTTTCCAGAGGACGGCCGCTCTTTCGTTCTTGCAGATCTCGACCACGACGGCCGTTTGGAGCTCATCCTCAAAAACCGCAACGCCCCACAGCTGCGGGTCCTTCACAACTCGATGAAGAATATCGGCGAATCGATTGCATTTCGCCTGCGAGGGACCAAAAGCAATCGCGATGCCATCGGAACCGCCATTAAAGTCGAAGTAGGAACTCTCAGCCAGACAAAGTATCTGCAAGCAGGCTCAGGGTTCCTGGCTCAGCATTCCAAAGAAGTGTTCTTTGGGGTTGGGAAGCCGGAGGGACCGATCCGCGTCACGATCACCTGGCCGAGTGGGCTCTCTCAGAAGTTCGAAAACTTAACAGCAAACCATCGGATCGAAATCGAAGAGGGCACTCCCACATTTATAGCCAAGCCCTTCTCTGCCCCAAACCCTTCCTTTGCGCAAGCGGGTCCCGCGCCGAAGTTAGAGCCTCTACCCTCCCAGGCAGACACATGGCTCATTGAGCCCCTGCTAGCGCCGGAGTTTTCCCTGCCTGATCTCACGGGCAGCATGCGAACACTACAAGCGCTGCGGGGTAATTTCGTGCTTCTCAACTTCTGGTCAACAAAGGCTCCGCTCTGTCGCGACCAGTTGAGACTTCTTCATCGACACCAATCATCCTTCACCGCAAACCAGCTAACGATTCTCGCAATAGGCGTCGACGAACCGGAAGATCTAGGCAAAGCTCGCTCCTTCGCGGCTCAGGAAAAATTTACCTTCCCACTTGTCTTCGCGACAGCCGAAGTAGCGGGGATCTACAACATCATCTACCGCTACTTGTTTGATCGTCGCAGAGACCTCGCGATTCCAACCTCCTTCCTGCTGGACAGAGAAGGCATGATCGTCAAGCTATATCAGGGACCGATCATCCCAGCACGTCTGCTCGAGGATGTAAAGTCCGTTCCCACCACGGCAGCAGGGCGCATGCAAAAGGCGATCCCTCTAGGCGGTGTGCTCTACCAGGGAGCATTTCAACGCAATGACTTTACCTATGGCGTAGCGCTCTTTCAGCACGGTTATCTCGAACAGGCCGCTGAGTCATTCAAGCAGGTCGTCGCCGCAAAGCCGGATAACCCGGAAGGCTATTACAACCTGGGAACGCTCAGCCTGCGGAGAAATGACTTCAAGCAGGCCCGCCAATACCTTCAGCAAACCCTGAAGCTCCGACCGAACTATCCCGAGGCGTGGAACAATCTTGGAATGATGGCTGCCCAGGAAGGCCAGCCTGACGAAGCCATCCAGAGCTTTCAACAGTCATTGGCCCTCAGACCAAACTATGCCATCGCACTCCTAAACCTGGGCAATGTGTACCGGCGGCAGGGTGCTGTTGAGAAGGCACAGGACTGCTTGAAACGCGCGTTAGAAATGGAGCCCGACAATCCTGAAGTCAACTACAGTCTCGGCATGTTCTACGTCCAGCAAGGCCAGATGCAGACCGCATCGGACTATCTGCAAAAAGCCGTTGAACTGCGTCCCGATTATCCTGAAGCACGCAATAACCTTGGCGTTCTCTTCGTGAGGCAGCAGGACTATGCCAAGGCAGAGGATCAGTTCAAGACTTGCATCCGCATCGTCCCAAATTTCGACCAGTCCTATCTCAATCTTGCTCGACTCTACGCATTGCGGAACGACAAGGAAAAGGCCAAAGAGGTTTTGCAGGATCTGCTACGCCTTCAGCCGCAAAACCAGAGTGCCATACAAGCCACGGAGATGTTGAACGCAGTACCTTGATTAACACTTCAAGTCAGCAACAGCCGAAGCCACCTGTCCTTCTATAATCGCAACCTATGAATCTTCCCCGGCGCCGCTTCCTCGGCTCATCGCTCTTTATGCTCGGCACCCCGTTGATGGACGCGCTAACGACTCCGCTCTGGCAATGGAAAGATCCAACGCTGGTCCAGGCCGCAACCTCGAATTCCGCGCCGCCTGTGCAGTTTGTGGATGTCGCGCAGCAAGCCGGATTGAAAATCCCAAATGTGTGGGGTGGTATCGACCACAAGCACTCCATTATCGAGGCCAAGGGAAGCGGACTGGCCTTCTTCGACTATGACCACGACGGTTGGCTCGACATCTATCTCACCAATGGAAATCGACTGGATACTCAATGGCCCGCTGGAAAGGCGCCGATATCTCATCTATACAAGAACAACCGGGATGGCACGTTTACCGATGTCACCGAGAACTCAGGTCTGGGTGTCACCGGTTGGCAGACCGGCGTCTGCATCGGTGACTACGACAACGACGGATGGGACGATCTCTTCTGCACCTTCTGGGGGCATAACATCCTCTTCCGCAACAATGGAAATGGAACCTTCACCGATGTCACGCACAAAGCCGGCCTCTATCAGGAACAGGTCCGTTGGGGTGCTGGCTGCACCTTTCTCGACTATGACAGGGACGGCCATCTCGATCTCTTCGTCTGCAACTATCTGAAGCTGAATCCTGAGACGATTCCAGCCGCAGACAATACGCACTACTGTCAGTGGAAGGGTGTCCCCATCATGTGCGGCCCCCGCGGCCTTCCCGGCGACACCAACATTCTCTATCACAACAATGGAGACGGCACTTTTACCGACGTCTCTCAAAAGTCAGGCATCCTGAAACCCGGCCCGCGATACTCCATCACCTCCGTCTCTTACGACTTCGATAACGATGGTTGGCCGGATATCTACGTTGCGGTCGACTCACAACCGAGCATTCTCTTCCAGAACAATCATGACGGAACCTTCACCGATGTCGCCGTTATCGCCGGTTGTGCCTACAGCGACGGCGGCCATGAGCAGGCCGGTATGGGCGTCGCGGTCGCCGACTACGATTGCGACGGCTGGTTCGACATCTTCAAGACCAACTTTGCGGACGACACCTGCAACCTGTATCACAACAACGGAGATGGAACCTTTAGCGATGTTACGTTTCCCTCAGGCGTCGGAATCAACAACCGCTACGTCGCGTGGGGATGCGCTTTTATTGACTATGACAACGATGGCTGGCAGGACATCCTTCAGGTGAATGGACACGTTTACCCTGAGATCGACAACTATCACTTCGATCAGACCTTCAAGAATCCCCGTCTCGTCTACAAGAACCTCGGCAATGGACGCTTCAAGGACGTCTCGTCGGAGATGGGCCCCGGCATCGCCGAACACTTTTCCAGCCGGGGCGCGGCCTTTGGAGACTACGACAACGACGGCGACATGGATGCGCTGATTCTGAACATGAACGATCTTCCATCTCTCCTTCGCAACGACGGAGGCAACAAGCAAAACTGGATCAAGATCAAACTGCTGGGCGTGAAATGCAATCGCACTGCAATCGGAGCGCGCGTGCGGGTCACAACTGGAAAGCACGTTCAAATGGACGAAGTCCACAGCGGTACAAGCGTGATGTCGCAAAGCGACCTGCGCCTTCACTTCGGTCTTGGCAAAGCAGAAGTAGTGGACGTGCTTGAAGTGAAGTGGCCGACAACGCAAAAGGTCGAACGATTCCTGCAGGTCAAAGCCAATCAAATACTCACCATCCGCGAAGGCGAGGGAGTCGTCGCAACCTTCAAGCCGGCCTCCGCCTCACGCTCCACTCAGGGAACATAAGATCGGTTCTCATTAGGGAGACACTGTCTACAGGCGCTCAATGAGTCTAGTTGCTCTTATCGTGCGTCGAAGGAACCGGCTGGTCCGGTAGTACGATCAGGAACTGCTTGACCTCGCGCCGCTCCTTTTCAACCGCCTCTGCCTGTTGGCTCTTGATCTCATCGTGAAGCTTGAACTCTTCTTCAGCCTTCGCTCGTTCGCCGACGCGGTCATAGGCCAGCGCGAGCCGGTAATGAGCCTCGCCCAGTTGCGGCTCCCCTTCGATTGCCTTTTTATAAAAATCGATCGCCTCGGGAACTTTGGATCGAGACGCAGACAGTATCCCCAGCTGAAGGTAAGCGTCGCCGCACTTTCCATCGAGAGTGACTGCTTTTGTAAACAGCTTCTCGGCCTGATACGTGGCCTCTGTATCCGCCGAATGCTGCTGCCGCTTCAGGATCGCCATCGCATAAAAATAGTTTGCAAGAGCATTGTCAGGCTGCTCCTTCACAAACCGTGCCAGCCTCTGCTCAACACATGACAATATATCGGGAGCCACAATCTGCATCTTGCCCATAAACACATAGGGTTCGGGGTCCATCGGGGCAAGATCGGAGGCACTGCACAGGCGAACGGCCGCCTCCTCGTACAACGAGCCCGCAAAGAGAGCCGCACCCAGGGCCGTCTGCATTCGGGCCGATTTCGGGTAGGCTTCCTCTCCTCTGCGAAAGACCTCCTGTGCCTGCCAAACAGCTCGATGAAGTAATAACTCAGAACCCCACTCAAAATAATTCTGTTCACTCGGTTCCAGGCTGACCGCCTCCTCATACTCGTGGACAGCGGCTAGCGGATCCCCTGATCTCTCATCCAACTCCCCTGCAAGCCGATACAGCTTCCCACTCCCGTGCTGCTTGAGTAGTTCATGAACGCGAGCGACGGCCTCCGCAACACGACCGCTCTGCTCATAAGCCAGTAGCTGGTCGTACTGGTTCTCCATGTTTTCAGGATCGATCCGGGAGGCATTTTGTAGAGGCGCCAGTGATTCCCCGTATCTTCCAGTTCGAAGATAGAACTCGCCAAGCTGATGGTTCGCTTCAAAGCTTCCGGGAGAATGTCCCACCTCTGCGCGCAGCTTGCCTTCCGTCTCCTTCATAACAGGAGCAGCATCGACTGTTCCGATACTGCCTCGCTCTTCCCACGGTTTGAGCGTAACGGTTTCACTCGCCAGAGCTTCGCTGGTTCGCAGCATCGAGTCCGATCCATGCCCCCCAACGGCGGTCCAGTCAGTCACTCCCGCAACAGTGAAGTTCGGTTTATCGGCGAACGCCATAGCTTGTCTGGAAGACGATGAGGCTGCTCCGGAGTTGGATGAAACGGAAGTGCCCTCTTCGAGGACCAGATCAAGCTTCTGTTGGGTGCCCCTTGAAAAGGGTGTGACAGCTACAGCGCGGCTGTGCAACTCTAACTTCTCCGCGCTCAACAGGTATGTCCCCGGCTGAAGTGACGAAAACGCGAAGATCCCCTCCGCGTTGGTTCGGGTTTCGACACCCCCGGAAGCATCCTTCCGTTCAAGCCGCACGACTGCGCCGTCGACAGGTTTACCGCCCACGGAATGGACAGTTCCCTGCACTACCCCAGTCGCGTCGGCAGAGATCTGTTGCGCAACTGCCACGCGAAGGAAGACAACAGACAAAAGCATAGCGGCAGCCACCAAAGCACCGCGAAACCAATCGGCAGCACTCGCCTTGAAGTAAGAACGCAACTTGCGCAATAGGATCGCCAGCAAATTCGCCCCAGGTGTATTAAACAGGTTGTCAGGGTGGTTGTTCATGTACTTGACTGCAACTATACCTCCGCATCGTTCTGTTAGAAGGTGAACCACGCTTACCCTGATCCGAGTCGCATCTCTCCACTCTCGCAACACCAACGATTAAATAGCGCACGAGCTGGAATCATGGTCTCTCGCAGCGTGTACGAAAAATTAGGATTGCTAGCGTCCAATGTATGCGCGTACATTGGACGGGATCGATCGAACGAACCGGAGCTCTGCGCCGCGCAGATACTTTGATCCGTGCGCCTTATATTCTCCCGATTAAGGAGCTCTTCTTGTCTCGACGTAATATCTGCCTCGTTCTCCTTGTGGCGTTAATAAGCTCACGGGCTGCGCTCTCTCAGTCTGCGATTCGCTACGATGCGGACTCACGCGTCTGGCAGTTGTCAGCAGGAGAGATGACCTACGCAATAGGCGTCAACGATCAGAAAGGCCTACAGACGATCTACTGGGGTCAACGCCTTGAAGGGCCATCGACACTCGTCTCGGCAAAGGCCTACCCGGAGGCAGCGTCCTTCGATCCTTCCGTCTCGGCAACCCCACTCGAATACGCCGGCTGGGGCGGGGGCTTACCAACGCAACCCGCTCTCAAAATCAGCTTCCCCGACGGCAACCGTTCTCTCCTTCTCGATTATCTCGACAGCAAACAGACCGACGGCCCCAATGGCGATCAATTGGAGATCACACTCCGTGACCGCCTCGCCGAGGTCTATGTCCATCTTTTCTACAAGGTGTACGCGACAGGTATTCTCGCTCGTTGGTCACAAATAGAGAATCGCACCAAGGGAGTCATCACGGTGGAGCAAGCCGCCTCCGCAACCCTCAACCTTCCGCCCAGCACCTCCTACGAGCTAAGCTCACTCACCGGTCGCTGGGGCGCTGAATGGCAGCTTCACACGGTCCCCCTCGTGCCTGGGCACAGCGTACTGGAAAGCCGCCGTGGCAGCACCTCGCACCAATCCAATCCATGGCTCGCCATTGGACGCACCGGGGAGACCACCGAGACATCAGGTCCCGTCTGGTTCGGAGAACTCGGCTGGAGCGGCAGTTGGCAGATCGATGTCGAACAAACCTACAGCCATCGCGTCAAGATCACCGGCGGCTATAACACCTTCGATTTCTCCTATCCTCTCGCCCCGGGCCAACTCCTCAAAACGCCCATCTTCTATGTGGGCTACACCAACAAGGGCCACGGAGAGGCGTCGCGAATACTTCACCGATTTCAGCAAAAGCAGATTCTGCCCGGAGCGCCGACTCCAAAGCCCCGGCCAATCATCTACAACTCCTGGGAAGCAACAGAGTTCAACGTCAACGAAGCTGGTCAGTTAGCGCTCGCGGAAAAGGCGGCCAGCCTCGGCGTGGAGCGCATGGTCATCGATGATGGCTGGTTTGGTCAGCGCGTCACCGATCACGCCGGTCTTGGAGACTGGTACGTCAACCAGACAAAGTTCCCCCACGGCCTCAAACCCGTCATCGACCGGGTCCATCAACTTGGCATGGACTTCGGTATCTGGGTCGAGCCCGAGATGATAAATCCGGATAGCGATCTCTATCGCAAGCACCCCGAGTGGGCCATGAGCTTCCCCGGCCGTCCCCGAACCGAAGCCCGCAATCAGCTCGTGCTCAACCTCGCCCGCGACGACGTGAAGCAGTACCTTCTCACCTTTCTCGACAAGCTGGTAAGCGAAAACGATATTGCCTTCCTCAAGTGGGACTACAACCGCAACTGGTCCGAACCGGGCTGGGATGCAGTGCCTTTGCCTGAGCAGAAAGAGATCTACGTTCGCTACATCAACAACCTCTACGAGGTACTCGCAGAACTCCGCAAACGCCACCCGAAGCTTGAGATTGAGTCTTGTTCAGGAGGCGGAGGCCGCGTCGATCTCGGGATCCTCCGCTACACCGACGAAGTCTGGCCCTCCGACAACACCGATGCTCTCGACCGCCTCTCCATTCAGGACGGTTTCTCCCAGGCGTACACCCCCGGAGTCATGGTGGCCTGGGTCACCGACGTCCCAAACTTCCTCGACCGCCGTAACATCCCGCTCGAATTCCGCTTCACGGTCGCCATGACTGGGGCTCTCGGCATCGGAAGCGACGTCACCAAATGGACGCCGGACGAATCAGCTCTCGCAACACGTCTCGTAGCGTTCTACAAAACCGTCCGCTCCACCGTGCAGCAAGGTGCGCTCTATCGCCTCATCGCGCCCGAGGCGAGCGAGCAGTCAGCGGTCGAGTACGTCGCCGAAGATAGGCATCAGGCCGTCCTCTTTGGCTTCCTGCACTCACAGCACTATGGAGAACCGTTTCAAACCATTCGCCTCCAAGGACTCGAGCCCGCTGCGCTCTACCGCGTCAAACCACTCGATCCATCGAAAGCTCCAGGCTTGCCCCAGCAGATAACCGGGAGTGAACTCATGGGACCAGGCATCTCACTTCATCTCATCGGCGACTACGACAGCACCGCTATTGTCTTCGAAAAGGTCGATCACAAATAATGCCTCTACCATCCCAACCAATCTTCCCCAACACATAGAACGGATACAAACAGCATGAACCGTAGAAACTTTCTCACCTCCACCGGTGCAGTCCTCGCCGCCGGCACCATAGCCCCCGTCGCCACAAGTCAGGCGATCGCCCCCGTCACCACTCCTGGCAGTCGCACGATCCTGCCAATCAATCGTGGCTGGCGCTATAGCCCCAAGACCTCGAGCGAAGGCCATTCGCCCAGCTTCGATGACTCCAGCTTTACCCACGTCGTCGTTCCGCACACTAATGTTCGCCTCCCCTGGCACAGCTTTGACGAGAAGACCTACGAGTTCATCTCACTCTATCGTCGTCCGCTCGACATTCCTGCCAGCGCACGCGGTAGACGCGTCTTCGTTGACTTCGAAGGCGTCATGACCGCATCCACCGTCTACCTCAACGGCACGAAGCTGGGCGAGTACCGCGGGGGCTACACGCCATTCTCCTTCGAACTGACCCAGCATCTTGACCCCTCCGGCAAAAATCTTCTTTCGCTCGACGTCGACTCAACGGAGCGCGCCGACATCCCGCCCTTTGGCAACGAGGTCGATTACCTCACCTTTGGCGGCATCTATCGCGAGGTCGCACTCCGGATCGTCCCGCAGACCTTCGTGGAAAATATCTACGCCCGTCCAAAAAATGTGCTCAGCGCCTCCCCGACCGTTGAGGTCGAATGCTTCCTCGACCGCGCCCCAAACTCTCGTCTCGGAGCACTTTCAATCCGCACCGAACTCCGCCGCGAGCACGACGGCAACGTCCTCTCCTCGGCCACTCACAAGATCTCTGAGCCTTCGCCCATCGAACACCATGAGGCCGATGCCGATCAGGCCCTGGGCGCTCTTCCGCCCTCGTCCCCGGTCCCCGGCTCGTACACCCTCACCCTCGATAAGATGGGCAAGCTCGATCTATGGGATCTCGAAACTCCGCATCTCTACACCGTTCATGTGCAACTTGTAGAAAACGGAAAAGTCATCGACGAAGACGTGCGCCGCATCGGTTTCCGCGAGGCGACATTCACCCCGCAAGGCTTTTCGCTCAACGGAAAAATCATCAAGCTCCACGGCCTGGACCGCCACCAGACCTTTCCTTTCGTCGGCCAGGCAATGCCCGCGCGCGTGCAGCGGCAGGACGCAAAGATCCTCCGGCACGATCTTCGCTGCAACCTCGTCCGCACCTCACACTATCCGCAGTCCCGGCACTTCTTGGACGCCTGCGACGAGATCGGTCTCCTCGTTCTCGAAGAGATTCCCGGCTGGCAGCACATCGGCGACAAGCCCTGGCAGGACATCGCCGTCGACAACGTCCGCCGCATGATCCGGCGCGACTGGAACCACCCATCCATCATCCTCTGGGGCGTCCGCATTAATGAGTCACGCGACAATCACGACTTCTACACCCGCACCAACGCCCTTGCCCACGCACTCGACGAGCAGCGCCAGACCGGCGGCATCCGTTACTTCCAGGAGTCCGAATTCCTCGAAGACGTCTTCACCATGAATGACTTTGGCTGGCCCCTCAAGGCCCCAAACCATCCCCTTTACCTCAACACCGAGTTCGTCGGCCACACCTTCCCCACCAAGACCATCGACAGTAAGGAGCGCCTGCAGGAGTTTGTCGTCCGCCACGCTCGCGTCCACGACACTCTCGCCTCGAACCCCCAATACGCCGGCGGCATCGGCTGGTGCGCCTTCGACTACAACACCCACGACAACTTCGGCTCCGGCGACCGCATCTGCTATCACGGCGTCATGGACATCTTCCGCACGCCCAAATCCGCCGCAGGCTTTTATAAATCCATGTGCGAACCCTCCGAAGAGATCGTCCTCGAGCCGGCCTTCCACTGGGCCCGCAACGACGAATCGACGGGGTTCACAACAGCCATGATCTCTTCGAACTGCGACCACCTGAAGCTCTTCGTCCAAAGTGCCAAAGGAGACCGCCTGGTCGGCGAAGGCGATCCCGATCGCAAGCAGTTCCCCTCCCTCAAGCACCCACCCTTCTCCATCCCGCTCGGCGAAGGTCTTCGTGACTGGGGAGATCTCCGCATCGAGGGCTACATCGCTGGCAAACAGGTCATCTCAAAACGCTACTCCGGCAAAGGCGTCGACCAGCAGTTCGTAATATTGCCCGACGATCGCGAGCTGATCGCAGACGGCGCGGACGCAACACGGGTGGTCTTGCGCGTAAACGACGAATTCGGCCAGGTCCGCCCCTTCGCCAACGATGCCATCCGCCTTGAACTCGACGGCCCCGGCGAAATCATCGGCGACAATCCCTTCGCCCTCATTGGTGGCACAGGCGCCATATGGATCCGAACGAAAGAGCAACCCGGCAACCTCCGCCTGCACGCCATCCACCCGGTCCTGGGCACGCAGACGATCGACATACAGTGCTCGGCATCTTCACCAGAACAAGCCTGACCCCGTCGCCCAGTGCCCGGTGTTGTCCCAGCCCCCATCCTTTCGCGGTCTCATCGCGACAGGGTGGGGGACTTTGCGCGAGAGCACGAACCGCAGTTAAATCCGCCCCATGCCGAAGCTCTTCTCCGAAGCGCAATATCGCACTCAAACAACTCTACTTCTTCGGCGGTCCAGTAGACTTCCTGATCACCAGCGTCGGTTCAATCACGCGGTTCTTTCCTGTGCGAGGTTCTATCTGCTGCCCATCGTAACTTTCAAACAAGGCCTGAAACGCGATCTGCGCAATCTGCGCTCTGGGCAGGCTGATTGTCGTCAGCGCAGGATACGTAAAAGCGCTCATATGAATATCGTCGAAGCCAATCACCGAGATATCCTCCGGCACCCGCAAACCCTTTTCATGAATCTCGTCGATCGCCCCGATCGCGGTAAGGTCGTTTGACGCTATCACGGCCGTCGGTAGAACCTTGGAAGTAAGCATGCGTCTCATCGCAATCTTTCCCCCTTCGATCCGATGATCTCCCTCCTCGATCCATTTCTCTTTCATGCGCGGTTGATGGACTGCCATACCCATCGCAAATGCGTCCAGACGCCTCTGCGCAGAGATCAGTCTCAGTGGACCGCTGATAAACCCGATCCGCCGATGACCTAGTGATCTAAGATGTCGCATCGCCAGGCCGACACCCGCTTTGTAATCCACGCTGATGGTGTTGACTCCAAGCGCCGGCGTCCCGCCATCTAAAAACACCAGCGGAATGCCGCGCCTGCCGAAAGGCCCGATCAGCGCTTCATCAATCTCCGAGGTCATAATGGCGACTCCGTCCACTTTGCGTTCCAGCATGCGGCTCAGGCAATGCTCCATTCTCACCGGATCGTAGTCAGTGTTCGCGACCAGCACCTCCTGCCCATGTTCCACCGCAATCGTCTCGAAAGCCTTCACCAGCTCAGGGAAAAAAGGGTTGGTGATATCGGAGATGATCAGCCCAAACATGCTGCTGCGCCCTGTTCCCAGCGCTCGCGCATTCCGGTTGGGGTAGAAGTTCAACTCACGAATGATCTCCAGAACCGCCGCAGCCGTCGATGCCCGCACCAGTTCTGGTCGATTGATCACCCGGCTCACTGTGGCAGTTGAGACATTGGCGCGTCTTGCGACAGCTTCAATATTCATAAATCCCCGCGGGAACAGCGCTTGGCTACAACCCATCTGCGCAATCGCCGTTTGACCGGTACTGATCATCCGGTCATGAATGAATATATCTTCTATCAGCCCATCCGGAAGATTGAAGTCCAAACGCATACCATCGCGGATCTCGGCGTCCGCGCTTCATCTCCGATGAACTAGCGCTGGCGGGTGTTGGCAAGCGCCCGGAGTAAGGTACGGGTGTTCTGGTTCATGACCCGGCGAAGGTACATGGTGATCGCGAACAGGAGGACAAGAAAAAACAGGTCGACGCGAAGCAAGGAATGCAAAAGTCCGCCGAGCGTTTGTGGCGGGAACATATTGAGGTGCATCCAGATGAAGGCGGCGAGGGCCAGGATCGCGAGAACGCCGACGACGATGCGCGAGGTGCGTTCGGACCTGTCGGCGGCCGCGAGGGCTTGTTGGACGAAGGCGAGTTCGGCGTTAGTATCTCCGGAGTTAGGCTGCTGAGATTCGGGGCTCATGTTGGTTTCCTTTCAGTGGCGAGCTGTTTGCGAAGGGTTGTGACTCCGTAGTGGAGGCGCGACTTGGCAGTGCCGACCGGAATCTCCAGAATGGCGGCGCTCTCTTCAAGCGAGAGATCGTGCTGGTAATGGAGAAGGAGGACGGCTCGGCTGGCGGGCGAGACGAGGTCGAGCAGAGCGAAGAACGCGGCGTCGGGTGGCTCACCAAGATTGGGGCTGGGGGTAGTGATGGGTTCGGGTGGACCACTGTCGAGGGGCTGCCAACGGCGAGCGCGTCTCAGGTGGGAAAAAGCAATGCGCGAGGCGATACGAAACGTCCAGGCGCGGAAGACCGCGGGCTCACGTAAAAACGGGAGCTTGCGAAAGATCTGGAGCGAGGTCTCCTGCAGGATATCGTCTGCCAGGGCAACGTCGACTAAGCGGGTAATGTAGCTGCGCAACGGAGCATAGTGACTACGCAGAAGTTGCTCCAGCGCAGCCCGGTCGCCGGTTTGGGCCAGAAGAACAAGGAGTGTCTGGTCAGCGGTTGGGGCCTCCTTCGGATTGGGTGTGGCCTGCACACTTGAGAGAGGAGTTGGGCTCGATGAGAGTTCGGTACTCCGCGAATAAATGTAATGGTCGTCGAATCAATTGCCCCATCGTGTGGCTGAGCTCGTCGGGACGGTCGCGCCATTACCCGCCGGGGTGAAGGACTTTGTGCTGGCTAACGTCGTCGCCGTCGCCGCTCTTGAGGCTGCGAAACACAATCGTTGAGACTATGGTCAAAACTCCAAGAGCGATGAGTGCTTTATGAACTCCCGTGATCATCTCCACTGGACTGGTATGCGTGTTGGAGATAAAGAAAGCAGTCGCCAGGCCTGCGGTAGCAACACCGAAGCTGATCGACATCTGCTGCATCGTGCTCGCTATAGAGCTCGCGCTGCTGGTGTCCTGCTCTGTGATATCAGCGTAAACGAGGGTATTCATGCTCGTGTACTGAAGCGAAGTAAAGGCACCATAAAGGAAAGCCTGCAGAACGATTGCCCAGATCGGCGTTCGGAGACCTATCGTAGCAAACCCTAATAAGAGGGCTCCCAGGATGAGAGTATTCGAGATCAGTACGCCGCGATATCCAACCCGTCTCAAAAGCCTTGGCATAATCGTCTTCATCGTCATGGCGGCGACCGCCTGGGGCATCACGAGCAGCCCCGATTGAATTGGAGTGAAGCCAAGTCCGACCTGGTACAGCAGAGGCAGAAGAAACGGTACCCCGCCAATTCCCAGACGAGTGAAGAAGCTGCCGCTCACCGCCGCTCTAAAGGTGCGAATCGTGAATAGCCTCAGCTGTAGCAAAGGAAACTTGAGCCTTCTGGCGTGAAGCCAGTAACCTGCAAGCAGAATCACAGAGAGCGCCAGGAGACCTGACATCTCTCGGGCGCTTAATGTGTGCTCCCCGAAGATCTCCAGGACGTAGGACAGTAACGCGATTCCAGATCCAAACAGAATCAGGCCGACAACGTCGAGCGGATGAGAGGCCTCTTCCCGATAGTCCGGCAAATGGATGTAAACGAGAACAAGTCCCGCCAGGCCCACCGGGATGTTGAGAAAGAAGATGAATCGCCAATGCAGATAGCCGACGATGAGACCTCCTGCAATCGGTCCCAGCATCGGAGCGACCAGGGCCGGTATGGAAACGAAACTCATCGTGCGCAAAAGGTCCGCCTTGGCGAAAGTACGCACCAGAGTTAGCCGGCCCACAGGCACCATCATCGCGCCTCCGCAACCCTGCAGGATCCGACAAGCAACCAGCAGATGAATATTGCCGGATATGCCACACAGGAAAGACCCGAAGGTGAAAAGTCCGATTGCTGACGCGAACACTCGCCGAGTCCCGAACCGGTCTGCCATCCATCCGCTGATTGGGATAAATACAGCGAGACTCAAGGTATAGCTGGCCAGCACCGCCTTCATGCTGAGCGCAGCAACGCCGAGCGCTGCGGAGATCGCCGGAACCGCGGTGTTCAGGATGGTCGTATCTAACGACTCCATGAAAAACGCTACCGCCACCAGCCATGGCAGGAGACGCTTAGAGGATGCTGAGGGGTCGGCTGCAGCAGACTGAGACGCCATCGTATTGCCCATCGCTACGCTCTCCTCGGATCTGCTCTCGGCTCGATGCAAGAGTGCCTCATCATCTTCTAGGCAATCTTGTGCCACATCTTCCCGAGTTCGCTCACAATGAGATCTCTGCTTGGGCAGGGCCGACGCAATGGAGTAGTTTGGTGATGCTCTACGCCGTTCCGCTCTTTTCGATGCGATAAATCAGATGCTTTGATTCTCCCACGAAGTGGTCATCACGTTTCTCAAAGTCGATGCGGGGTGTTTTGACGTAGCTGCCGAACGCAAGCAGACAACTCCCGTCTCGCTTTTACCGTTTTAGATGCCCCCCAAGAGGAAGATTTTGCATCCTATCTCCACGAGCGAAGTATGCCTCCGCCATTCCCATGCCGCAAAGTCTCCTCCCCCTCGCCGTATCCCAATCGACCCCAGCCTCCCCGTTGGCTCATGACCCTTTTTCTGCCTCCCCATAGCACACACGCGCACCTGTTCAGAAAGGACTGCCGCATCATGATTCTCTCAACCTCTAAAGCACCCGCCGCAAACTCCACGCGCTCGAACCACCTCCTGGCTCTCGTTCTCGCCTTCGCGGTCTCAATCTTCGCCATTCCCGCCCACGCTCAGTTCCGCGCCTCCATCCAGGGCACCGTAGCCGACTCCACCGGAGCCGTCATCCCCGGCGCCACCCTCACCCTCACCGACACCGCCACCGGCCACGCCCTCACTGCCATCTCCAACGGCAGCGGAGTCTATAACTTCAATGCTCTCCCGCCCGATCCCTTCACCCTCACCGCCACCGCCAAGGGCTTCCAGACCAACAACATCCCTGACGTCCACATCATTCCCGAGCAGCCTAACGCCATCAACGTCACCCTCCAGATCGGTGACACCAACACCACCGTCACCGTCAACGGCGACCAGGTCTCCGCACTTGAAACCGAAACCGCCTCCACCAGCGGTACCGTCGACAGTAATCAGATACAGCACCTCCCCTCAGCCGGTCGCGACGTCTTCCAACTCGTTCAGCTCGCGCCCGGTGTCTTCGGCGACGGATCGCAAGGCGGCGCTGGCGGCTCGAATAACCTTCCCGGCACCCAGGGCCCAGGCGGCACCAGCGCGAACGCCGGAATCTTCGCTACAGAGAACGGTCCGCAGGCCGTCTCCAACGGTGGCCAGTACGAGACCAACGGTATCTCCATCGATGGCATCAGTACCGTCAGCGCAGTATGGGGCGGAACCTCCGTCATCACCCCAACCGAAGACTCGGTAGGCAATGTCAAGATCGTCTCAAACTCTTACGACGCAGAGAATGGCCGCTTCAGTGGAGCTCAGGTTCAGGTCACCTCAAAGAGTGGCACCAACGATTGGCATGGCAGCCTCTTCTTTCGCGCCAGCAGGCCTGGCCTCAACGCCTACCAGCGGTATAACGGCCCAGGCTCGCTCATGTCCGGTACACCCGCAGATCGCGGACTCCTCAAAGACACGCAGCGTTTCAATCAGTACGGTGGCAGCGTCGGCGGCCCCATCTGGAAGGATCACGTCTTCGCCTTCTTCGCTTACGAGACCCAACGCAATAACTCCTCGGTTACCAGCACAGGCTGGTATGAGACCCCGGCCTTCGCCGCTCTTGCACCCGCCAACAGTATCTCGAAGACATTCCTCTCCTTCCCCGGCGCAGCCGTCAACTCCATTGGGCTCATCAACCAGACCTGCGCCACTGCCGGCCTTACCGAGAATGTAAACTGCCGCACCATCGCTGGTCAGGGCCTCAACATCGGATCGCCGATCACCACCGGACTTGGCACCCAGGACCTCACCTGGAAGAGCACCTCCAATCCGGGTGTCGGCGGTGGCCTCGCCAACGTAGCCGATATCGCCAACTACACCCTCGAAAACCCCACCGCTATCACCGAATCTCAGTACAACGGACGCATCGACGCTGACGTCACCAGGAAAGATCACGCCTCCTTCGCCATCTACTGGGTTCCAGCATCCAGCACCGACTACAACGGCTCCATTCGCGCCTACAATCTCTACAACCACAACGCAATCAACGACGCCTTCTCCGTCATCTGGAATCACATCTTCTCCCCCACATTCCTCAACGAAGCCCGTGCCAACGCGGCTGGCTATCGCTGGAATGAGATCGGAGACAATCCGCAGGAGCCCTTTGGCCTCCCCACCGACTCCATCGGAGCCTTCGGGAGCATCACCACCACCAACATCGGCAGCTTCGGCGCACCCGGACCAAGCGATGTTAATCAGTGGACCTTCGGCTACAGGGACATCGCTACCAAAATTGTGGGCAACCACACCATCAAATTCGGCGGCGAACTAACTCGTCTCTACTACCTCAACAATCCCACCTACTCCGCGCGTCCCAGCTACAACTTCTACAACTACTGGGACTTCCTCAACGACGCACCAAACTCCGAAGTCGGAAGCTTCAACCCCTTCACCGGAACACCAGCCACCAATCGTCAGGACACACGAGAAGACCTCTGGGGCTTCTTCGCCCAGGACGACTGGAAGGTCCGGCCTAACCTCACCCTGAACTTCGGTCTGCGCTACTCCTACTTTGGCCCCTTCAACTCGAAACAGAACAACATCAACGGAATTGTGCTGGGCTCAGGAGCGAGCACCTTCACCGGCCTCTCCATTCGGCAAGGGGGCGCGCTCTACAGCTCGCAGAAGGGCAACTTCGGTCCGCAATTCGGATTCAACTACAGCCCGCCGCACTTCAATGGAAAATTTGTCGTGCGTGGTGGCTATGGACTCAACTACAACGAGGAAGAGATCGCCATCGCCGGCAACGTAGCCAGCAATCCGCCAAGCATCGTTACCTCGAACTTCTCGAGTGCGAGCCCCGCCAACATCAGCCCCGGCATCGTCTACGGCATCGCCTCGGATCCGCACTCTCTTTTCGGCTATCCGCCCAATCCAAACACCATCACCACCTTCAACAGCGCCAATCTCCCCGTCAAAGGTGGTGTCGGGCTCGTCTCCCTCCCTGCCAACCTGCCCACCATCTACACCCAGCACTACTCGCTCGATACCCAATACCAGCTTCCCTATCAACTTGTCGCAACTCTGGGCTATCAAGGCAGCACGACGCGCCACGTCATCAATACCTCCAACCAATATGTAACTGCGGTGGCTCAGGGTATCGCTCTCAACCCTCTCGTCAACAGCATCCAGCTCTTCGGCAACAACGGCGCATCCAACAACAACGCCATGCTCGCTGGCCTGAAGCATCAAATGTCGCACCAG
This sequence comes from Granulicella sp. S190, assembly GCF_009766095.1. Classification (GTDB taxonomy): domain Bacteria; phylum Acidobacteriota; class Terriglobia; order Terriglobales; family Acidobacteriaceae; genus Edaphobacter. The sequence continues at coordinate 33,610 of NZ_LMUD01000040.1, read as the reverse complement.
TTCCAGGTTGAGGCACAGTTTCAATGGGCCAAGACCATGGACGACGGATCGGGACCCTTCTATCAGGATCCCTACCCGTTTGCGCCATACCTTGCCCGCGGCCGCTCAGACTACAACGTAGGCAAAGCGCTCAAGATCTACGGCCTCTGGCAGCCCGTCTTCTTCCACGGCTCCCATAGCTGGGTCGAGAAGGTCGCAGGCGGCTGGTCCCTCAGCGGCATCTTCAACATCCACACCGGATTCCCCTGGACTCCCGTCTTCAACGCGCCTGGCAGCCTCTACTACGCCAGCAGCGGCTACAGCTCATTGCGTCCTGCTTCTTACCTTGGCGGAGCAGGCCACGACACCAGCAACGACGCCTTCAAGTCAGGCCCCGGCGTCGGCGGCGGCCAGAATAAAAACTTTCCACTCGCCTCGACCGCAACGGGAACAGCATACTTTGTTGCACCCACTGCTCCCATTCCCACTGGCGGTCCGCTATCCATCGCACCTCTTCCACAGCTCCCCGGAGTGGCACGCAACTCCCTCGACGGACCGGGCTACAAAGACGTGGACGCAACCATCACCAAAGCCTTCGGCCTTCCCAAACTCCCCATCCTCGGCGAGGACGCGAAGTTCGAGATCCGCGCCGACGCCTTCAACCTCTTCAACAATCTCAACTTCCAAACCTCCAGCATCTCCAACGCAATCACCTCCAGCAACTTCGGTCAGGCCCAGACTGCTCTCGGCTCTCGAACCGTCAACCTCCAGGCCCGCTTCAGCTTCTAACACTCCACAACAGTCAAAGGGAGAGGTCAGCTAAGACCTCTCCCAAGAAGCTCCGCTCCGAGTTCTGGTAAAAAGAGTAACTTGCCGCAGGGAAAGAGTACGTCTCGGCGCCGAGGTAATAGGCCGACTCAAGCGAGTTGGAGGACGGCTTGAAAAGAGCGATGAATCACAGCTAATGGAGTCATAGGTAGTAGGTAATGGTCGTCATCCTGAGCGAAGTGAAGGATCCCTGTATTCCGTCTTTGCCGGTCCCAGCCCCGCTCAGCTATTAAAACTTGACAACCCAGACCCCAGGAAACGCACGAACCACCACGCCACCATATTTTTTTCACCACCAACTCGCTAAAACCCGCGTCAATCCAGCCTCTCACCACGTTTACTCGTTGCTTAAACACCATCTCACCACCACCAGACACCGCGGTCACACCATCCAAACACCACCCCGAAATCACCTCTATCTCGTCCGAGGCCATCATGTTCAGACTTTTTCCACTTCTCCTCCTCCTCGCCGCAACCCTCCCAGCCCCGGCGCAGGAAACTGTTCAAATCGACGCCCACGCCCAAGCCACACCTTTCCCCCATTTCTGGGAACAGATGTTCGGCTCAGGCCGCGCAATCCTCTCATTACGCGAGAGTTACCGCGACGACCTCCGCGCCGTCAAGAAGATCACCGACTTCCGCTACGTCCGTTTTCACGCCATCCTCCACGACGAGGTCGGCGTCTACAACGAAGACGAGCACGGCAACCCCGTCTATAACTTCGCCTACGTCGACCAGATTTATGACGGCCTGCTCAAGAACGGCGTTCGTCCCGTCGTCGAAATCTCCTTCATGCCAAAGAAGTTAGCCTTCAATCCCGACGCCCTTCACCCCTTCTGGTACAAGCCAAACGTCTCCCCGCCCAAGAGCATGGAACGATGGGACGACCTCATCACCCACTTCGCCCAGCACCTCGTAGACCGCTATGGAATCAACGAGGTAGCGCAGTGGTACTTCGAGGTCTGGAACGAGCCCAACATCGACTTCTGGAATGGAATTCCCCGCGAAAAGAGCTACTTCGAGCTCTACGACCACACCGCAAAGTCTTTGAAATCAGTCAATCCCCGCCTCCGCGTAGGCGGCCCAGCAACCGCCGCTGCCCACTGGGTCGATGAGTTCCTCGCCCACACCGCCGCCAACCACGTCCCGGTAGACTTCGTCTCCACCCACGGCTATGCCGATGATTCTGTTGAAGATATGATCGGTACCGACGAGAAAATCCCTATGGACGACAGAGTCTGCCGCGCCGTCCAGAAGGTCCACAACCAGATCCTGGCGTCCTCCACCCCGAATGTCCCCCTCTTCTGGACCGAATGGAACGTCCCCGGCCACATGGAGGCCCGCGATACCACCTACGTAGGCCCAGCCCTCGCCAACACTATCCGAGAGTGCGATGGCGGAATGGTGGACATGATGTCCTTCTGGACCTTCTCGGACGTGTTTGAGGAAGGCGGCCCAGCTCCTCGCCCGTTTGAAGGAGCCTTTGGCCTCCGAGCCAAAGGCGGCATCAACAAGCCTAGTTTCTATGACTTCGCCCTCCTTCATCAGCTAGGCGATGAGCGTCTCCCAAACCCCTCCCACAACGTCCTTGTCACCAGGCGCAAAGACGGCACCCTGGTCATAGCAGCCTGGAACTTAGTTGACCCCGAAGACAGAGGCGAATCGGTCGCTATGAAACTCGACGTCCACAATGTCCCCCCCAACACACTTATCTCGATACAGCGGGTAGATAACGAACATGCTAATGTCCTGCCAAAATACGCAGCAATGGGCAGCCCCCTCGACCCCTCTGAATCCCAGGTAGACCAGCTAAATCAAGAGACTTCGCTTGGACCATCCGAACAAACCCATCTTAAAAACGATCAACTCATCCTCAAGCTGGAACCTAATGCACTCATTCTGCTGGAGATGAAACCATAGCCCTGGTGATCGCGGGGGCGGGGGATGCCGATACCCAACAAGAGCCTGATCCAAGGGCTATGCTCGAGCGGCTCAAACAATAAGGGACTTATCCCTGGCGTCGCATGTGTTGACGATCTTCGATATGCGTTGGTCATACCGGAGATCACCAGTTTATTTCGTCTGTCGAATAAGGGTTCGATACAGATCGACAGTCTGCGCAGCAATCGCCGACCAGGAAAAGGTCTCTTCTACCCTCTTGCGGCCAGCCTCGCCGAATTGTTTCGCCTTTTCCGGATGAGTCAAAAGATCAGAGATCTTCTCCGCAAGATCACGGGAGAACTTCTCCGGATGAGATGGAAAAGTCGTTACCGGGTCTTGCTCGAAAGGCACCAGGTGGCCCGTCTCACCATCCACTACAACCTCTAGGATTCCCCCCGTCGCGCTCGCCACAACCGGAGCGCGACAAGCCATCGCCTCCAGATTGATAATGCCGAACGGCTCGTAGACAGATGGGCAACAGAAGACGCTTGCGTTGCTGTAAAGCTGAATCGCCTCCGGTTTTGTCACCATCTTCTCTATCCAAACAACGCGAGAGTTTACTTTGCTGGCTTGCTCTACCTTCTCTCGCATCTCCGCCGCGATCTCCGGGGTATCGGGTGCCCCGGCACAGAGCACAACCTGAGTTCCCTTCGGCAGATAAGGAATCGCCTCCACAAGGTGGGTAACACCCTTCTGCCGCGTGATTCTTCCCACAAACAACACATAGGGGACAGAAGGATCCACCCCGTACTTCACTAATGCTGAGATCTCAGAGGTCTTCTGATATTCGTTTAGATCAATCCCGTTGTAGATCACATGAATTCGTGAAGGATCGATCTCCGGATAGGCACGGAGAATGTCTTCCTGGGTGCCCTTAGAAACGGCAATCACCGCGTCAGCATCCAGGATTGCCGTCCTTTCCATCCAGGAGCTCATCGCATATCCGCTGCCAAGTTGCTCCGCCTTCCAGGCACGCAACGGCTCAAGGCTATGGGTGGTCAGCACAAAGGGAACATGGAAGAGCTTCTTGGCAAGAAAGCCTGCCATAGAGACGTACCAGGTATGCGTATGCACGATATCAATCGTCGCGAGCGACTTCACTTGCGTGAGATTCAGACTCAGCGCTTCGAGAGCGGTCTTGTACTTTCCTTCAGTGCCATTTGTGATCACAGACCAAGGCTCAGCGCCGTGGACATGCAAGTTACCTTTGTCGAGTGATTGTTCTCCCCAGCAGTAAACCTCGACGTCGACAGATTTGGCCAGTTCACGACTTAGATATTCGACGTGAACGCCAGCGCCTCCATAGACGTTAGGTGGGTACTCTCGTGTCATCAGACCAACTCGCAAGCCAAGCCTCCTCGTTTGATATCAGCCTCAGAGCTGAATCGCACAGAGACACATCATACCCAACTACGATGGGCATCTTGAAATGAGATCTAATTATGCTGGGCAGGACAAAAAAGCAACTAGAAGGTAAATGCGAGCCCGGCCTGAACCGTCCGAGGCGACTGAGCAAGAAACAGTGTCTGCCCATCCTCTGACAGAAACGGTCGATACCCTTGAGCTAGAAGATTTGTGACGTCAACCGTCGCCTCAAGCCCCGGCGGCAACAAATTACCCAGACGCAAAGCCTGACGCAAGTAACAGCTCAGGAAGGCTTGATCGTTGAACGCAGCATACGGATCAACGGCGGTCACCAGTCGAGACGGCTGCCAGCGATAAGCTGCGCGAAGTGTCGTGCCACTACGAAGTACTTTGCCTCGGAGAGCCACCGTTGCGGTCCGTGCAGCCACAGGAGCCAGATCAGACCCGGCGCTGGGCAGAGCTACAGCAATGCCATCCTTCGCTGCGAGTCCTGCTCCTGTGCCATACTCCAGAGCCAGCCACAAGCTTGTGGTCAACGGTTCGGTCAGCATGACATTTAAACCTTGGGCCTTATATCCCGCACTCAAAAATCGGAATGTTCCCGTCGTCGCGTCGGCTACAATCCCGCTCGCGCCAGTCTGTCCCGTTTGGGCAATATCGGCTGTTGTCAACGCGCCGCCGCCTGAGACCGCAACCCGATTCAAAGCGTCCGTGTAATAGGAAAGTTGCACCATGCCACGGCCAGTCTTTCGGCCAACGGTGAACTCCTGATGCAATCCACCCTCAGTCTGCATTCTTCCTTGGTAAAGCACTGCAACCGGCAACTCCCTCTTCACCGTATCGAGCCCTGAAAAAGACTGCAGATCCTGTGAGGTGGCCATGCGATATCCAACACTCCAGTTCTCTGTCGGATGCGCCATAACCTTTAAAAACGGCCTCGATCCCGAAGCATACCCGGATGTCCGAACAACATAGATTGTCCCCCCAGCTTCGACGTCGACCATATCTCCAAGCTGCATCTGTTGTCCGCTGGCCATCTGCATCACTTCAAGCCCCGAAGTCCCACCAGAACCCACGATCTCGGGATGAGCCTGGTAGCTCAACACAGTCCGTGCCGCACCGCCTGGCCCAAGCCGCATGCCATATCCAGTCGCAATCTCCGTAGACTGTCCAATAGAAGGTGCTCCGGGCTGCGTCCCGATATCCGCATGTAGCGTCAGACCTGCTCCATCATCGAGCACCCTATCGAACGCAAAAACACTGTGAACTCCGTTGCTCCCAAAACCACCATCACCAGCGGTCATTTCAGCGCGGACTCGTTCAGCACGCTTCGGTGTCTCCCGAGCACTGGAGGAGACGACAATCACATCCCCATCTTCAGTCAGGCGAAGGATCGGCCGATTGGCCACCGACCGCAGCGTCCACTTCCAGTCGTCGCCCGGTTCGTCCGCTCTGCGACGTTCAGCAGGAAGCCATGAGGTCGATTCAAAAAGTGTACTCAAAGTCAGATTGACGACCGCCTGAGCTCCGGCCCTAAGCTCCAGATTGCCTCGCATCGCTGGAACAAACAAGGCCGCACTTGCTCTCACCTCGTATTGACCGGGAAGAAGATGAGGAATGAAGTAGCGTCCGTGAAGATCGGTAAACGCCGTTCCCGCCATCGCGGAGTCTGCCGCGATCACCTGAACCAGTGCGCCAAGCTGCGCCACCCCCTGCGCGTCGCGCACGACACCTGACACAGCCGCATTTTGTCCCACAGCAACGCCAACCGCTGCAGTCAGCAGCATTAGCGAGAGAAGCGCGATCTTCACCTGGGGTCGTTGCACAGTAAAGCCGTCCTGCGCGTCGATGGCTATCCAAATTGTTCCGCACCCAGCAAATTAGGGTACGTCGTTACAGAGTGCGATGTGGCTGGTTATCGCGAATTGGGGTCTGCATAACCATGTTCCCGTACTAGCCGCACCTGTCTAATCTACGATAAACGGCGCAGATTCTGCGATCTGCTGCTTCGTTATTCCGTCATTCACCTTGATGTTGATCTGATACTTGCCGGGCTGAAGACTTGCCAGCGGTAAACTCTTTTCAATCGTAACCTGATCTGCATTGGGATTAGTCTTCGAAGTAAGCTCCTGCGTCGTGAGAATGGACTTATTTGTCCCTACGTCGAGAATCTGGTACTCGATCGTAGCTCCATTCTGCTTACTCTTCTCATCGATCCCCAGATTATAAATCTGCATCCAGAAGTTCAAATTTTGCGCTCTATGAAAGGTCACAGGAACCCCGAGGCCCGTGGGAACGCGCGGGGTAATGTGCGTATCACCGATAATGAAATTTCCTGCACCAATATCTTTCGAAGGCACCCTCTCCATCGACGAAGCCAAGATCAAGGAAGAAGACGCAAGTCGGTCGTCGTCGTAGGCTGGCACATTCAAGCTACGTTGCCAACGTCCAATATGGTCTGGATTGTTTACATCCTTGATGACAATATCGATCTTGTACAGACCGGGACGTAGCGGCAGGGACTTCCAATACACTGACTGATCAGCCCGCTTCCGTGCGAGAAGCTCACTCGGCACCTGCACGCTGACCGTGTCTTCGAAGGTCTGAATCGCTTTGTGGTTCAAATTCGATACGCGACCAAGGATGTTCACAGTACCCATCGCCACGCCGTCTTTGTTAGTAAACGTAATATCGCCGTTTTTGATCTGCAGCGTTACAGGAACCAGAATCGTATCATTGGTGACCTTGACGTAGTCCGTCCGAACATCAAAAAGAAAGGGAGGTCCGGTCAGAATCTTCGAAGTCGTCATAAACGACTCCAGATCTTTGAACTTGATCTCAGGAGGTGCCATCAACTTCGCGAATCGATCCAAACGGTCAAACTGCTTGCTTTGATTCTGGCTGGATAACGGTCCCGCGCCAAGCTGTTCGAGTCCGCCACCTGAAAACCGATCTGCCTGCTTAGACTGTCCCTGCTGCTCGTAAAGTGTCTGGCCGGCGCCTGGAACATGCTTCAAAGCATCTTTTTCAGAGCGATCGATCGTCATGTGATAGTCGCCGCACATGCAGGTATCAACGAATTCAATATCGACGTTGTCTCCGATACCTTCTAGGTAGCGGTAGTGCCATATCTCGAAGGGAAAAGTTGAGGTATTTCCACCGCCCTCTTCAATTGGTCGCTCGTAGCTCCCACCGCTTGGGTGTGAATCGATACTGTCTGCCTTCCCATAGGCGATGTAGATATGGCCGCGATCCGTTCTCCAGCCAGGCTTACCGGCAGCAAAATGATCGTTCGCGTAGGCGATGCGCGCATAATGCTCTTCGCGAAACTCGTTCTCTGGAGAGTCCGGGTTGGGATTGCGCCGTAGCCAGAAGTTCTCGATGAACTGATCGCGCTCCTCGTCGTTACTCAAACTTCGAAATGCCTGAAGCTCCTGATCGGTAATGATCCAGCGGACGTCCTCATCGACCCACTTTTTATAGACGCCCTTCAACTCGACCTTCAAATTCTTCTGCTGCTCCCGCCTCTCCTTATCGGTCAAGGGACGCTTCAAAGGATCCGGTTTCTCCACCGTCACTGGTCCTTTAGTCACGCCGTCGGTCTGTGCAGAGCCATTGGCCGCATCCTGGGCAGTCAAAACACGTCCCCCCATCAGGATCAACAAAAATAGGGTCGTGCCGGATACCAAGCGCCGTGAAGTCGTCATAAGAAAGGGGTGCACTCCTGTTGCCAACCAACATTGTAGAGCGGTTATACCTCCGTTACAAGAGGAGACTGTCGGACACTCCTGATATCATCGCTCGTGTTCCGGGAAAGCCCACAAGTGTTGCCTATAAGAGAGTTGCAGGTCTTTGTATAACCCTCTGATAAGACGAACGAACTTTGGTTTCGAAAGATTACGGAACGCAATTTCTTTCGCCTCCGTACTGTCTTTAAATGAGCACAGACTCCCACGCACCTCTGAAGCAGAGTGAGGCGCGATAGAAAGCGGCAATGAGCATAAAGAAAATTCTCTTGATCGTAGCTGTGGTTCTGATCCTTGGAGGCATCGTGGTGGGCACTATCCTCCACGGACAAGCCAGTGTCACGAAAGTCGCCACAGGTAAAGCTGTCCATCAGGATCTGATCTCCATCGTCAACGGCACCGGACAGATCAAGCCGAAGACCTACGTTAACGTAGGTGCAACCGCCTTTGGACGCATCACCCATCTCTATGTCAAAGAGGGGGACCACGTGAAGGCCGGCGCCACTCTTGCTACGGTCGAGAGTGTCCAGCCTCAGGCAACGGTCGCCGCGCAGCAGGCCGGCATCGAAGCCTCACGCACAGACATCACCAGCTCCATCGCGGCAGAGAAGACCGCAGAGGCAAACATTGCTCAAGGCAAAGCCGATCTCGAGCAGAAGAAGCTTGACTACGGTCGCGCTGAGTCCTTGTTCGACGAAAAACTAATCGCCAAACAGGACTACGACGCGAAAAAAGCCGCCTACGACATGTCCGCAGCGACTCTCGAGCAGCGTGAAGCGGCTCTTGCACAGGCTCGCGCACAAACCGACTCCCTGCGCGGCCACTCAAACCAGGCTGTCGCGAGCCAACGCGCTAACTTCGACGCGCTCGACAAAACCATCAGCCGCGCCCCCTTTGATGGGCTGGTCACCAACGTTCCGGTCCGCGAAGGCGAGACCGTCGTGGTCGGTATCCAGAACGCCGGCGGCTCCACTATCATGACTCTCGCCGACATGTCCGTCATTACTGCCGAAGTAAAGGTTGATGAGACCGACATCGTCAACATCGCTCTCAACCAACCGGCCGACGTGGCCGTCGATGCTCTTCCCGGCCGCATCTTCAAAGGGCATGTCACCGAGGTCGGTGACCAGGCTCTCCTCCGCACGACAGGCCTCTCCACCACGCAAAGCACCACGGGCACGGAGGAGGCAAAAGACTTCAAAGTTGTCGTCACCTTGGATCAGGCCTCAGACGACCTTCGCCCCGGCCTCTCCGCTACAGCAAAGATTACGACGGCCCACAAACCCAACGCTCTTACCATCCCCATTCAGGCTCTTGTCCAGCGTGACCCGGCGGTGGAGAAAGCTCTCGCAGAGAACGCGGGCAAACCAAGTGCAGGCGCAGCCTCCAACTCTTCCACTCCAGGTCATAAACCTCAACCGGCCCAGGGCGTGTACGTCCTTCAAACCGAACATAAAAAACTCCGGGCGGTCTTCGTCCCCATAACAACCGGCGTTACGGGTGCAACAGATATCGAAGTACTCAGCGGCCTCAAAGAAGGGGATGAAATCGTTACTGGTCGATATCGAATCCTGCGCACCCTTAAGAGTGGAACTCCCGTCAAAGTAGATAACACCGTTGAAGCCGCAGGTGACACCGATAAATCGTGAGAAAGTATGGATTCCTCAAGAAAAGTCCATACAATTGTTGTCCTCGGAGTGACTCAATCAATACCGCGGAACCATCCCACCACCCCAAACGTACTATCCTGAAACTCGTAGGAGCACGGAGAACCGGATGGCCATCGAAACTGCAGTCGAATCCAATCTGAGCACCAGCAACGCCTCCGGTCCCAACCCCGGAGACGTCATCGTCACCGACAATCTCTGGAAGACTTACGAGATGGGCGACCAGCAGGTACATGCCCTCCGCGGTGTCAACCTCCGCATCCGCCATAACGAGTATGTCGCCATCATGGGGCCCTCCGGCTCGGGAAAGTCGACACTGATGAATCTGATCGGTTGCCTCGACTCACCCTCCCAGGGCCGTTATTGGCTCAACGGCCACGACGTCTCCGAGCTCAACGACGACGAACTGGCTCGCATTCGCAATAAAGAGATCGGTTTCGTCTTCCAAACCTTCAATCTCCTTGCCCGTGCCACCTCGCTCCACAACGTCGAACTGCCCCTTATCTACAACGGAACACCCGCCGCCGCACGTACTGAGCGCGCAAAGAGCGTCCTTGAGTCGGTCGGCCTCGGCACCCGCATGATGCATAAGCCTAACGAACTCTCAGGCGGTCAGCGTCAGCGCGTCGCCATAGCACGCGCCTTGGTCAATAAGCCCTCCATCATCCTCGCCGACGAACCTACCGGCAATCTCGACTCCAAGACCGGCGACGAGATCATGGCGCTGTTTGATGACCTCCACGCCAGCGGCAATACTATCGTCCTCGTCACTCATGAACCCGACATCGCCGAATACGCCCACCGCATCATCACCATCCGGGACGGTGTCGTCGCCGGCGACCACTTGTCCTCGCGCATTCGCAATTAGTAGTGGTAGAGAATCAACGACATCCGGTGAACAGCCACTGGAACCTCTTAGCCGTCTAAAATAGGATGATGGCAAAAGTGTTTCGTCGTTCGCGCATCGTTGGAACTCTCGCTGCCACACTTCTGGCTTTGCCGCTGCTTCATGCAGATCCCGCGCGTTTTGACCTCGCAGGTCCAAAGGTAGATGTACACGTAACCCGCTCGGGCAAAACCCTGCCGATCGCCCAGGTTCCCAATCTCCAGCCGGGCGACAAGATATGGCTCCGCGCCGACCTCCCGCCCACGCAATCGGTCCACTACCTGCTCGTCGCAGTCTTCCTGCGAGGCACCACCAATCCGCCTCCCGAAAACTGGTTCACCGAGATCCAGACTTGGAACAAGAAGGTCCGCGAAGAGGGCGTCACCATCACCGTCCCTGCCGAAGCCCAGCAGGTCATCCTCTTCCTCGCGCCTGAGACTGGCGGCGACTTCAGCACTCTCCGCTCTGCCGTACGCGGCCGCCCCGGCATCTTCGTTCGTGCCTCACAAGACCTCATCGAATCCGGCTTCGAACAAGCCCGTATCGAAACCTACCTCGCCGCCATCCGTCGCGTCCCGCCCGACGACGCCAAGGGGCTCGCCGAACACTCCGACCTCCTCTCCCGAACCCTCAATCTCAAACCCAACGCCGACTGCTTCAAGCGACCCGTCGACACACAATCTACTTGTCTCACCCAGGCCGGAAACCAGACCCTCCTCGACGATGGCCATGGCCAGTCCGTCGCCGATGCACTCAACGACGGCTCCAACTCAGACCTCATAAATCAAGCGAGCTACACCCGCCTCGCTGGCGGCGGAAACTACAGCCCCTACGTCGGCGCTATCGTCGACCTCATCCGCATCACCAGCACCCTCCACACTGCTAAATATCAGTACATCCCCGCCATCGCCTTTCCCGACGGCGACGCCCTCAACCTCCGCCTCAACACCCCGCCTTCCTTCAACAACCCCAAATCGGTCATCGTCATCGGTCTCCCTGCCATTCAGGCTGCAGTGCCCCCGCCTCTGCGCTCCACCCACCCCGAAAGCATCGCCTGCCTGCTAAAGCCAGAAGTGATTCTCCCCGTTGAGGGCGCGCCTCTGGTCTATGCAACAGCTCTGGCACACGATCTCGTCCTCCACGTCGACGGCCCAAACGGCGGTACCGATATTCCCGTCACTCCAGACGCCTTTCGAGGCGGTCTGGTCCTCGCTCACGCTCCCGCCCGCAAGCCTCTGCCCCTCGACTCAAGCGTCCCTTCCGACACCGATTCCAAGCCGACCGCAACCCCCGAATCCCACCCCTCAGAAACAGCTTCTGCGCCAGTGCCGCATCAGGCCACAAACGCCGTCACCGGCACCATCACCGGCTTCTGGGGCTTCGACGCCTTCAAAGGTCCAACCCTCCAACTCCAGGACACCCCAGGCAAAGACTGGAAGCTCGCCGACGATGACGTTCTCATCGCCGGTCGCGAAAACCATCTCATGCTCAGCTCCACCGGCACAGCCTGCTTAGACACCGTCTCCCTCGACACCAGCGCAGGCAAACTAGTCGAAGCCAAGTGGAAGCCCGCGGACAAACCCGCTGCTGTCGATGTCACCGTCTCGCTCAAATCCATCGACCCCGGCTCCCTCCACCTCGCCATCAAGCAGTTCGGCGACGACAAAGCCGACACCGTCGCAGCCAAAACCTACTCCGAGCCCGCCCGCCTCACCGCGCTCGAACTCCACGCCGGCGACACCACCGCCGATCTCACCGGCACCAGCCTCGACCAGGTCCAGCAGCTCACCATCGACAAGCTTGTCTTCACTCCCGCCCCGGTCAACATCCCATCCAATCAGGACACCGCAACCCCCATACCCGCTCCTTCAAACTCGGACACTCAACTCCGCCTCACTCTTCCGCCGAACAGCCAGGCGCCAAAACTCAAGGTTGGCGAGCATCTCACGGCCCGCTTCTCACTCAATGACGGTCGCACCCTCACCCTTCCCGTCACCGTCGCGCCCCCTCGTCCCTCCGTCACTCTCATCAGCAAGAACATCGGTCAGGCTACCCCGACGTCCATCCATCTCGCGGGCGACGACGACCTACCGTCAGACGAACTACTCACCTTCTCACTCAAATCCGTAGCGTCATTCCCCCGCACCGGCAAGATTGAGATATCGAACGCCGACGACAGCCTTCGCACCACGCTCAGCGTCTCAACCGGCAATCTGGTGCTCCAGAACCCCCACACTCTCCTCGCAACTCTGGACCCGATCAAAGACTTCGGAACCTCCGCCTTCGGCCCACTCCGTCTCCATCCCATCTCTCCCGACGGAACCACAGGCGACTGGATCCCCCTGGTTACCCTCGTCCGGCTTCCCACCTTCAAAGACCTGCGTTGCCCCACAGACGCTAGCCAACCCTGCACCATCACAGGCTCAAGCCTCTATCTCGTGGACTCCATCGCAACCGATCCGGCCTTCACCGCCCCCACCACGGTCCCTGAGGGCTTCGTAGGGACCACCCTAACTCTCCCCCGCCCCCCCAAAGCCGGCTTCTTCCTGCGTCTGCGCGATGACCCGACAGCCGCGAACATCGTAACCCTTCCGATCCTCCCAGCTTCGGGATCGGCATCCGCCCCTTACGCCCCATCGATATCCTCGAACCCCAAAGGCCCAACTAAAAATTAGCTACTTTAGACGTCATAAGCAGATCCGCAAAGCGGAATGGGCGCCGGCTATAGCCGGACGCCCGTTAGACCCATTGAGAGAGCAAGCCTTATTTACTTAGTCTCCACTGACCGCTTCTCTTCAAGCGCCAGCTGCAAGGTGCTGTGCTTTCTACTGTAAGTGAAGTACACAACGAGACCGATGATCAACCATACGATCAAACGCACCCAGTTCCACACTCCAAGCTTGTACATCATGTAGCCGTTGAAGATGATTCCAAGAGCCGGAACGAACGGCACCCACGGTGTTTTGAACGGCCTTACCCGATCCGGATCGGTCCTTCGCAACACAATGACGGCGATACATACGATCACAAACGCCAATAGCGTTCCGATATTTACCATCTTGCCGATATCGTCGATAGGAGTAACGCTGCCCACGATCGCCGCCAAAAACCCAGCCAGTATCGTACCCTTCCACGGCGTTCTGAACTTGTGATGAATATCGCCAAAAAACTTCTTGGGCAACAACCCATCATGCGCCATCGAGTACAGCACGCGGCTCTGGCCAAGCAGCATCACCAGCATGACGCTTGTAAGCCCAGCCAGCGCTCCAAACGTCACAACATTCGAAGCCCAGCCAAGATTGTGATCCAGGAACGCCCGGGAGATCGGCGCTTCGATATTCACCTCGCGCCAGGGAACCATCCCCGTCAGTACTGCCGCCACTCCGATGTAAAGCAGAGTGCAGATCGAAAGCGACACAATGATCCCTATGGGAAGATCGCGTTGCGGATTCTTTGCCTCCTGTGCAGTCGTAGACACTGCGTCGAACCCGATATACGAGAAGAAGACCAGTCCCGCAGCCAAACCAATTCCACCCACGCCAAACGGCGCGAAGCTATGCCAATCCGTGCCCCAGTTCGACTTCGTAATGTAGTGCGATCCCAGTCCAAGCACAAAAAGCACGATGCCGACCTTGATCGCCACAATGGTCGCATTGAACTTCGCGCTCTCTTTAATGCCGACCACCAGCACCGCTGTAATCAACAGCGCAATCAGAAAAGCCGGAACATTGACTCCGATCTCTACACCAAAGATGTGCGGCGCATTCAGCAGAGCGTGAGCCTGTGTCACCAGTTCGGGAGGGTGTGCAGCCTTCAAGGCGTCCATTGCATCGCTGAAGTCCGGTGTACCCGGGACCATCCCGGGATGCGAACTTAATACCATGCCTCTCGCCACCCGATCGGTCGCCTGTCGTAGCCCGGTCCAATGATCATAGGCCAGCCACAATGGAAATCTCAGATGGAAGATATTCAACATCTCAACAAAATTATTAGACCAGCCCGAACTCACCGTACTCGCGCCCATCGCATACTCAAGTGTCAGATCCCACCCGATGATCCAGGCAATCAGCTCGCCCAGCGTCGCATACGCATAAGTGTAGGCGCTTCCCGCCAGAGGAATCATCGCGGCAAACTCCGCATAGCACAGACCTGCAAAAGCGCATCCAAGTCCGCTCAGTACAAAAGCAAGCATTAGGCTCGGTCCGGCAGTCCTCGCTCCCAACCCGCTCAACACGAAGATACCTGCGCCAATCACTGCGCCGATGCCAAGCGCAGTCAGTTGCACCGGACCCAGCACTCGCTCCAGCGTATCGACGCCGTGCTCATTCGCCTCGGCCATCATCGTGTTCATTGACTTCTTGGCAAACAGATTTCCCATGCGTGTTCTCGTCTCCCAACTTCCCTAATCAGCTTCCGTAACTGCCTGTCTCTTCCACACCAGGTACACCGGAATACCCAACAAAACAAGAATCAGGCCCGGCCATGTGTATTGAGGTTTGTAACGCAATAGTACTGCACAAATCCACAACGCCATTACGATATACAGCGCTGGCAACACTGGATATCCAAACGCTTTATAGGGTCGTACAGCATCCGGCCGCGTGCGCCGCAACACAAATAACCCCGCAATAGTCAGAATATAAAAGACCAGCACGGCAAAGATTACATAATCCAGCAGCTGTCCATAGCTCCCCGAAAGGCACAGCAGGCAAGTCCACCCCCACTGTACCCACAGAGAGTTGACCGGCGTCTTCGATCTCTCGCTCAGCCGCCCAACCGATTGGAAAAACAGCCCATCCCTGCTCATCGCGTAGTACACCCGAGCCCCGGCCAGCAGCATTCCGTTCACGCAGCCAAACGTCGAAACCAGAATCGCCGCGGCCATCAGCTTCGCGCCATACCCCGCAAAAGCCTGCTCCATCACCGCTGTAGCCACCCGATCCTCTGCAGCAAACTGAATCCCACGTCCCGCTATCGTCGTCGCAGCCGCGTCTCCCATCATCGGCAGCACACTAAGGTAGACGAAGTTGCAAAGCACATACAGTAGCAGCACCACGCCTGTGCCGATCGCCAGCGACAGTGGAAGATTTTTCTTCGGGTTCCGAATCTCCCCCGCCGTAAACGTAACGTTATTCCAGGCATCCGAACTGAACAACGAACCGACCTGCACCACAGCCACCATCGTGAACAGCCCCACATACGCGGTCGGACCGCCCACCCCCACCTGCACGGCATGCAACGTATGCCAGCCTGCACCTGCCCAGAAGTTGTGCCAGCCTGCACCGAAGTTCGCAGCAACAGCGATAGAACTCTTGGCCAGCACCCCCACTAGTACCACCGCAGCCAACGCCAGCACCTTGGCGGAGGTAAATACGTTCTGCACCGCAGCGCCCATCCTCACACCAAACGTGTTCAGCAGCGTCAACAGCGTGATTACCACGATCGCCGACAGGTTCGCCGTGTTCAATCCAATATCCATGTTGCCCAGCACCATCGGGCCCACATGCCATGCCGGAACATGACCGATATGCCAGATCCAGTTCTGCGCACTCACACTCGGAATAAAGACTCCGAGAAACTTACCGAACGCGACACCCACCGCCGCAATTGTTCCTGTCTGGATCACCAGAAACAGGGTCCATCCATATAAGAATCCCCATAATGGCCCCAGCGCCTCGCGAAGATAGACATACTGCCCGCCCGCTTTAGGCATCATCGCTGCCAGCTCACCATAGCTGAGCGCCCCGATGATCGTCATCGCTGCGGTAACCAGCCACGCCGCAATCAGCAGTGCCGGCGACCCCAGCCCACGCGACATATCGGCTGACACAATAAAGATGCCCGACCCAATCATCGATCCCATTACGATCGCGGTAGCTGAAAACAAACCCATTCCCTGCACAAACTGTGGCGCGTTCGACGCTCCTTCGCCATCGGCCGCAGTCAGTACAGGAGCACTAAGTTCAGTTTTTTTCACAAGATTCACGTCTGTCTCTTCTACCGTAAACCATTGAGAAAGTCTCTCGCCAATTTCTCAACCGGTTCTCCCTCAACGACCAAACCGCTGATCACCGCCACAGAATCCGCTCCCGCCTCGATCACGCTCCGCGCATTCGCCCGCGTAACTCCACCAATGGCCACAATCGGCTTCTTCGTCAGCGTCCTCGCCAGCCTCACGCCTTCCAACCCAATCACCGGCTCGGCATCCAGCTTCGTTCCTGTCGCAAAGACCGGTCCCACGGCAACGTAATCCGCGCAACTCAAATCCGCTACACGGACCTGCTCTTCTGCATGAGTTGATACGCCAACCCAACACTCCAGCCCAACGACCCGCCGTGCATCCTCAGGCGTCAGATCCTCCTGACCCACATGAACGCCATCCCACCCCGCAATCACAGCCAGATCCGCTCGGTCATTCAACACTAGTAGGCACTCTGTACCTGCAAAAATCTCGCGTAGGGTCTCTGCATTCCGCAGAATCGTCTGCGGGGCACTCTCTTTATCGCGATACTGCACCAACCCCACACCGGCATCACGAAGCGATCGAGCAAAATCGGAGAGAGCGATACCGCGCTTCGCCAACACACCCGCATCAATTACCGTATAAAAACTAGGAAGAGAACGCAGCACGCTCTTCATGCCTTCACGTCCCCTTCGCAGCCTAACTGTCCTTTTGCCGTTCGAAGAACCGTTCCATAAACTTCGTATCGAACTGTCCCGATCGAAACTCCTTATCGGCAAAGATCTTCTCATGCAATGGAATCGTCGTATGTATTCCCTGAACCACGAACTGCGACAATGCCCTCTGCATCTTGTTCATCGCCTCTTCGCGATCTGCTCCATGGCAGATCAACTTCGCGATCAACGAGTCATAGTACGGCGGCACAAATCCCTCGGCATACTGCGCCGTATCCACTCGCACACCGTTGCCTCCAGGAAGGTTGAACGCCGTAATCTTTCCTGCGCTCGGCGTAAACTTCTCCGGATGCTCGGCATTGATGCGGCACTCAATCGCATGCCCACGAATCTCCACCGGCTTCGTGATAATGGAGGTCAGCTTCTCTCCCGCGGCAATCCTCAGCTGCGCCTTCACCAGGTCGATACCTGTAACCATCTCGGTAACACAATGTTCCACCTGGATTCGGGTATTCATCTCGATGAAGTAGATCTTGCCGTCCTCATCCATCAAAAACTCAATCGTCCCGGCATTCCAATAACCGATATTCTCCAACGCCTTCTTAATCGTCTTACCCAACTCCTCCCGGAGCTTAGGCGTGATCATCAAGCTTGGAGCTTCTTCAATCAGCTTCTGATGTCGCCGCTGGATAGAGCACTCCCGCTCTCCAAGGCTCATCACATTCCCATGCTCATCCGCCAGCACCTGGAACTCAATATGCCGAGGCCGCTCGATGAACTTTTCCATGTACATGTCGCCGTTGCCGAACGCATTCGCCGCTTCGGTCGAAGCCTGCTGATACATTCCCGGCAGCTCTTCCTTGTTGCGGCAAATCCGCATACCGCGACCACCACCACCCGCTACCGCCTTCAGAATTACCGGATACCCAACATCCTTCGCCCACTCCAGCGCTTCGTTCTCGTCGGCGATGATTCCATCCGAGCCCGGCAGAATCGGCACCTTCGCCTTCTTCATCGTCTGCCGCGCCGTGGACTTCTCGCCCATCATTCGCGTCACCTCTGGTGGAGGCCCAATGAACTTGATATTCGACGCTCTGCAAACCTCGGCAAAGTTCGCATTCTCACTCAACAGACCATACCCTGGATGAATCGCATCCACATCCGCGATCTCGGCAGCCGAGATCACCGCAGGCACATTCAAATAGCTATCTGCCGACCGCGGAGGGCCGATGCAGATCGCTTCATCAGCGAACCGCACATGAAGCGAATTTCGATCCGCCTCGCTATACACCGCAACCGTGCGGATACCCATCTCCTTGCAAGCGCTGATCACGCGCAGTGCAATCTCCCCACGATTAGCAATCAGAACCTTACGAAACATAAATACAGATGCCTTCCATCAAACTTTGCTGACGAATCGCTTCAGTCTCTTAACGCGCCTTGATGGCAAACAGCGGTTGCCCATACTCCACCGGCTGTCCGCTCGCTGCGATCCGCTTCACTACTTCGCCTGCCACATCGGACTCAATCTCGTTCATAAGCTTCATAGCCTCGACGATGCAGAGCACCTGGCCGACCTCTACCTGATCCCCCACCTTCACAAACGAAGGGGTACCCGGCGAGGGCGACTCATAGAATGTTCCTACAATCGGCGACTTAACCTCGTGCAGCTTCTCTTCGACCTCGGCCACCGGAGCAGCCGCTGCTGGGATTGCCGCTACTGGAACCGCAGAAGCCGCCGGTGCAGCAGGTGCCGAAGCCATTAATCGGCTCAAGTGGGCCATATCGAACCCGCCGGCAGCCGCTGCCGGCTCGCCCGCAAATTTGATCCGCACCTTTAGATCGTCCTGCTCCATATCGAACTCGGCGATCTCATTCGCCTTCAGAAACTCCACCAGTTCGCGCAGCTCATTCAACTTATTTCCGTCCATCATGTCTCTTCCCGTGCCTCTTGCGGCACCAACTCGTTTTTATAGCTCTATCCAGGCCTTCACACTCGGCGTCAAGATCTCACCGCCATTCGCAGTCACCAGAACCATATCCTCAATGCGCAACCCGAACCGTCCAGGCAGATACACGCCAGGCTCGATTGTAATCACCATTCCCTGCTCCAGCACCTGCGTCTGCTTCGCCGCAAGCCGTGGTCCTTCGTGAATCTCCAGCCCTACACCGTGCCCGGTGGAATGGCTGAAGTATTTGTCCAGCTTCACCCTCCGCAAAACGCTTCGGGCGGCCTCGTCCACCTCTCCGGCAGTCACTCCCGGAGCCACAGCGGCGACTGCAGCCTCCTGCGCTTCCAGCACAGAATCATACACGTCCCGCTCCATGGGCAATCCCTTGCCTATGTGCACGGTACGGGTCATATCGCTGCAATATCCGTCGAGAATAACACCGAAGTCCAGCGTAACGAACCCCTGCTTCGGCAGCCTGGCAGCGGTTGCATGCCCATGCGGCAACGCCGATCGCTCTCCACTCGCCACAATCGTATCGAACGACATCCCCTCAGCACCCGCCAGCCTCGCCGCGTACTCCAGCGTCGCCGCCACCTCCACTTCGGTCAGCCCCGCCTCAAGATACGTCAGCATCCCATCGAACAACTCGCACCCCACCTGCGCCGCAACCCTCAGACGCTCTATCTCGTCCGCGTCCTTCACCTCTCGCATTCCGGCCACCACCGGCCTCACCGCGACAAACATCCCTCTGCGCACCTTCGCGGACAACGACTTCCGCATCGTCTCCAAACCTGTCACTGTTGTGTGCGTAGCATCAAATCCACAGCGCTTCACTCCGGCACTTTCAAGCCACTCGCAAGCCGCCACCACCGCCGGCTTCTTTGCAATCACGACCTTTGTCCCTGCCGCCTCGGCCCGTGCCTGCACCGTATAGCGTCCGTCGGTAAACAGCGTCGCTCGCCCACCCACCAGCACCAACGCTGCACTCGAGCCCGTAAACCCGCATAAGTACCGAACATCCGGCAGATGAGTCAGCAACATGGCATCGACACCGGCCATCTTCGCTGCAGCTCCTGCTCGTCTCTTCCTCAAACTAAAGTTCATTACCTTTGATTCTACCCAACTCCGTGACACACACACTCTCCTTTGGTCTATCCCACATCTACCCGCTATCATGGGACATGCCCGGCTCTCCCCCCTCTCAGCCGTCGCGCTTTACTCGACGCAACTTCCTCATTGGCACCGGCACCACCGCCGCAGCATTCGCCCTCTACGCTGGGGAGATTGCACGCCATGAAATCGGAATAGTTCAGCGACCCATCGACATCGCGAACCTCCCCGCTGCCTTCCATGGCTACCGCATCGTTCAGCTCAGCGACATTCACCTCGACGAGTACACCGAACCGTTCTTCTTCGAGCGCGTCATCGAGAAGGTCAACACTCTCGCTGCCGACCTCGTCCTGCTCACCGGCGACTTCATCACCCACGGCTCCCTCACCTTCTTCAATGGCAAGCACGCCGTCCACCGCTGCGCCGAGATCATCTCGACTCTCACCGCCCCTCTGCGGTATGGCATCCTCGGCAACCACGACGTAGCCGTCAGCGCCCCCATGGTCATTCAAGCTCTCTCCAGTCGCGGCACACCGCTTCTCGTCAACCAGCACCTTCCCATCGAACGCAACGGTGCGCGCCTCTGGCTCTGTGGCGTTGACGACCCAGGCACCAGTGCTCCCGACCTCAACCTCGCCATCCCCACCGCACCCGACGGCCCAGTCATACTCATGGCGCACGAGCCTGACTACGCGGACACCGTCGTAGCCCACCCCCGAGGTCCACTCGTCGATCTCATGCTCTCTGGCCACTCCCACGGCGGTCAGGTTCGCCTGCCTTTTCTGGGCCCTCTCATCTTGCCCCCACTAGGCGAGCGTTACCCCGAAGGCCACTACCGCTTCAACCGAATGCAGCTCTACGTGAACCGCGGTCTCGGCACGGTCGGCCTTCCCTTTCGTCTCAACTGCCCACCCGAGATCACCGTTATCACCCTTGGAGCGGCCTGATCCCACACTTACGCGCCAAAGGCAGTGAAAAAGATCATCACAATCCCCGCACCAAGCAAAGCCACTGCCCCCAGCAGCCGCCAGACGACGCTATACCACGGCTTCCCTGCAGCCGACCAGCAAAGCTGAATCGCAAACCAGAACGCCGCAACCGCAGTCGCCCCGAACAGGACAATGTATCCATTAATGTGAAGCGCTAACGGGATAGTCAATCCACCTACCGTGCCCGCGCTACCGGCTTCTTCTGCTTCGGCATCACAGCAATCGGAGTCGGCGCCTTCACGCCCGACTTCTCATCCATCCATGAATCCAGCAGCGTCTTCTTAAAACGCCACCGGTTTCCAAGTTTGAATGCCGGGATAAAACCCTCCGACGCATATCGGTACAACGTATCCCCGCTGATGCCCAGATACTCCGACGCCTGCCGGATGTCCATCACCTCGCGTACCGTTGCCTGCACCGACACAGCCATCACAGTCTCCGTTCAGCCCAAGTCCATTCAGTCCAAGATCGAGGGAAGATCACCTGACATCGATGTCGGCTGAAGAACCAGCCGACACCCTCTTTGTACCCGCTTTCGCCTACCGGCACAACTAAAATCTCCTTTGTTAACTGGAAGCTAACGGCTGTAACCCCTTCATGACCGCCAGTAGATCCTCCCCGACCGTCCTCGTCTTGGCAATCGCATCGGCCAGTGGAATATCCGTAATCTGCGTCCCCTTCAACACCACCAGCCGGCCGAACGTCCCCGCATGCACCAGGTTAATCGCCGCAACGCCATACCGCGTAGCCAGCATCCGGTCATAGGCTGAAGGAGTCCCGCCACGCTGCGTATGCCCCAGGTTCACACTCCGCGTCTCGTATCCAGTCCGCTTCTCGATCTCTTCGGCCAGCGCCTGCCCAATCCCACTCAACCGCGCGTGGCCAAAAGAATCGACGGCGGTCCCATGCGTCGCCTGACCCGTCTCCGGAAACTGCGCCCCCTCAGCCGCCACCACAATCGAAAACTTCTTCCCATGTTCGCGACGATACTTTACCAACCGGCAGACCTCTTCGATATCGATCGGCACCTCAGGCACCAGAATCACATCCGCACCACCCGCAATCCCAGCAGTAATCGCAATCCATCCCGCATCGCGACCCATCACCTCGCATACCATCACGCGGTTATGCGCCTCTGCAGTCGAGTGCAGCCGGTCGACCGCCTCGGTCGCAATCCCCACCGCTGTATCGAATCCGAAGCAAGCATCGGTCCCATTCAAATCGTTATCGATGGTCTTCGGCACCCCAACGCACTTCACACCCTTCTCGCTCAGAGCCAGGCTGATCGACTGCGTATCGTCTCCGCCCAGCGCAATCAAAGCATCGAGCTTATGCTTGCCCAACACCTCGACGCACTTATCGAACCCACCCGGAATCTTCTTCACATTCGTCCGTGAAGACCGCAGAATCGTCCCACCACGATGCAGAATTCCAGACGTCGTCTCCAGCGTGAGCGGCATCGTCACATCATCCAGCACGCCGCGCCAGCCCTCCATAAACCCAACAAACTCGTCCCCATGATGCAAAATCCCTTTACGCACCACAGCCCGAATCACCGCATTCAGCCCAGGACAATCTCCGCCGCCAGTCAACATCCCAATCCGCATCAAGCCTCCTTCGAACGTAAGCGGAATCATACTACCGGAACCTTATTTACTGCCGAACAGACCATCTGCGAACGGGAATCAAAGCCGAGCAACGCGAGCCCCACAGAAATCGCGACACCAGGACCGGCATAAAAGTCACGAAGTGACCGCCCTCCGCGCAGGAGGCCCGTCCGGCAGGACAACAGTCTCCAAAAAATAGACTAACGCCACCACTCCGACCGCACCTCGACCCCACTCAAAACCTCGGTCGGTCGCCCCGGCTCGGGGGCCCACAACTGAATCCCGCGCTCTTCCGCCAACTCCAGCATCCGTGTAATCGGCTGTCGCCACGCATGCAGCGCCAGGTCAAACAGCCCCCAGTGGATCGGCATCATCAGCCCCTTCCCACCCAGCGCCTCGAACGCCCGCGCCGCGCCATCAGGTCCCAGGTGAATCCCGTCCCACAGCGCATCGAACGCACCAATCTCCAGCATCGTCAGATCGAACGGCCCATACGCCGCACCAATCTCCGCGAATCCCTCCCACCATCCCGAGTCCGCGCCAAAGTAAATCGTATGCTTCGGCCCTTTGAAGATAAATGCAGACCACAGCGTCTCAAATCGATTGAACAAGCTCCGTCCGGAGAAGTGCCGCGCCGGTACAGCCGTAATCTCCAGCCCACCCACGGACACACTCTGTGTCCAATCCAGCTCCGAGATACGCGAAGCCTCAACCCCGAACCCGCGCAGCTCGTCTCCCACTCCCAGCGAGGTCACCCATCTCGCACCGCGCATTGACTCCAATCCCGCAAGTCCTCGAATCGTAGCCTCGCCCAAATGGTCGTAGTGGTCATGCGACACCAACACCACATCCACAGGCGGCAGATCTTCCAGACGCATCGGCGCTGCGAAAAAACGTTTAGGCCCAGCCCAACGCATCGGCGAAGCCCGTTCATCCCAAATTGGATCTATGAGCACTCGCACCCCATCGACCTCCACCAGCATCGAAGAGTGTCCCATCCAAGTCACCCGCAGACCACCCTCCGGAGAAGTCGCATAAACAGAAGTATCCGTTTTGAATGGCCCGAGCGCCTTCGCAGGTACCGTCTCAGCTCTATTCATCAGGTAATGCGGCAGCACTTTAAAAATCGTGCTCAATCCACCGATCACCGTAGGAACCGGATTCAAAAATCTCCGTCCCACCTTATTCGCCCGCCGCAACATCGTTCTATCGCTGGATACTACAGTCCCCAAGGCAAGCCCCTCTCAGATAAGTCCAGACACTCTCAAGGCAAATAGTAAAAGGGATTGGGCAGTTTCACACTAACTTCCGCTTTGGGCTCACCATTCAGATCACTCCACTGGTCCCCCACGCTCATCACAATGCGATACCCCGCATCCACAATCTTCTTCCGTTCCTCACTCTTGTACGCAACCGTGTCCATCGTCTTTTGCGGCCCCTCTCGCAGAGCCAGCCCCTTCCACCCTTTATAACCGGCAGCCTCCAGATTCCTGGCCGTAGCTGCCTTCTGCTGCCCCGGCCTCCCGGTAATAAAGAAAACCTCCAGCCCCGCCGCACGAGCTTCAGTAAACAGCCGCAACGTTCCCGGCACCGCCATATCAGCCTCCGGAGATACCGCCCACTCATTGAAAGGCACCGAGATGAATCCGTAGTCTTCCCGCTTCATCTCGCAGTAGTTCGTCAGCGAAGTCTCATCGATATCCAACACCAGCGCCAGCTTCTCCCCGTCCTTGCGAGTAGCAATCAGCCGTCCCAGCTCCACCTCCGCCCGCTTCGTCTGCGCATCAAGGTCCATCCAGTAACAGCCGCCCGTTCCCACGCAGTCGGCATAGTCCGATAGGCGGTACCGCGCCACGCCGAAGTTCTCCATCGGCTCCGCCGCAACCAGGATCGTAGGATCCGCCGCCGCTATCTCAGCTGTAGTCACCGCAGCCGCCACTGAAGGCCTCGCCCCCACAGTCGGCCTCAAACTCGCAGCCGTCTTGCCTCCCGGCACAGCGCAAACCGGCGGCTCCATCTGCGCCAGGCAAACCCCACCAGCCAGCGCCACGACTCCGGCAACCCGCAGCACTCCTACCCTCACCAGATTCAACTCACCCCTTCGACGCAGTAGCCTCATCCGCATAGAAGTCTCCAATCTCCTTCGCGTACTTCTGCTCCACCACTCGCCGCTTCAGCTTCATACTAGGTGTAAGCGTTCCATCCTCCACGCTCCACTCCTCCGGGACAACGCTCATACGCTTCATGCTTTCAAAGTTCGCCAGCCCGATATTTACCTTGTCCACGATCTCCTGGTAAGCCTTCACCACCTTCGCGTCCTTTACCAGCGCCACATGGTCGCTCGTCGCAATCCCCTGTCCCTTCGCCCATCCCTCAAGCGCCGCAAAGTTCGGCGAGATCAGCACGCACGCAAACTTATGTTTATCTCCCACCAGTGCAGCCTGCGCCACTAGAGCGTTCGCCTTCAGCTTATTCTCAATCGGCTGCGGCGCAATCAGTTTGCCGCCACTGGTCTTGAGCAGCTCCTTCTTCCTGTCCGTAATCGAAAGATACCCATCCTTATCGATATTCCCGATATCTCCCGTCTTGAACCACCCATCCTCGGTAAAGACCTCCGCCGTCTCCTTCTCTTTCTTCCAATACCCAACGAACACCGACGGCCCCCGCACCTCCAGCTCGCCATCGGCAGCAAATCTGCACTCGACATTTGTCAGCGCCTTCCCCACCGTCCCAATTCGATGAGCCTCTGGATAGTTCACCGCAATCACCGGCGAGGTCTCCGTCAACCCGTACCCCTCGAAGATCCGAATCCCCACATCTGCAAACCACCCCGCCGAATCCATCCCCAGCGGAGCCCCGCCAGAGATGAAGACCTCCGCGCACCCGCCAAACGCCTCATGAATCTTCGAAAACACGAGCTTGTTCGCGATCTTCCAACTCATCGAACCCGGCGTCTTCCCAGCCAGTATCTCCGCCCTGTGCTTCTTCCCCACACCCAGCGCCCATCGCAAAATCTTCAACTTCACCGGCGACGCCGCTGACTTGCCCTCCACGGCCTGCCGAATCTTTTCGTACACCCGCGGCACAGCTAAAAAGATCGTCGGTTTCACCGCCTGCATCGCCACCGCCAGCTGATCGAACTTGGGACAATAGGCCAGCCGCACCCCATAACAAAGCAGAGCATAGTCCGTATGCCGCGCCGTCACATGCGACAACGGCAGAAACGAAATGCAGCTGTCCTTATCCGAAAAGCCCATCTTCCCCGTCGAGTAGTTCACATTGCTGATCAGATTGCCGTGCGTCAGCATCACACCCTTCGGCTCGCCGGTCGTACCCGAGGTATAGATAATCGTCGCCAGATCCTCCGGCTTCAACGTCTTCAACATCGCATCGAACTCGGCACTCCGCTGCTCTCGTTCTTTAGCCCCCTGCATCAGCGCGCCAAAGCTCTCCGCATTCGGATACTCTCCCGCATCCATCACCACCACATGCTCCAGCTCCGGCAGATCCCCCGCAGCCGAAAGCTTGTCATACTGCTCCCGCGACGACAGCACCGCCACCTTCGCGCCGGAGTCCCGCAACATATATCCGATCTGCTCCGGCGTCAGCGTCGGATAGAGCGGCACATCCACGCACCCGATCGACATTGCAGCGAAGTCCGTCACCGGCCACTCCCAGCGGTTCTCCGAGAGAATCGCCACCCGGTCCCCCTTCACCAATCCCCACCCGCGAAAGACATCCGCCAACGCCCGCACCCGCCCATACAATTCATCAGAAGTAATAGGCTTCCACGTCCCGCCGAACTCCTGCGACATCATCACTGCACGGTCGCCCCGACCTGTTGCCTGCTCTAAAACATCATTCAAGGTCGCAAAATCAAACATTCCTTATCTCCAAATCCATTATCATCTCGCCTGAATCCCACTCAGCAGCACATCGATCACCTGGGCAGCCGTCGCCTTCGAATCATAGACCCGCCCCGTGAACACCGCCGAACTTAGCAGCTCATCGATCGCCCCAAACATGCAGTGCGCCACCACGCCATCGGAGACATCACGCCGGAAGATCCCCTCCTGCTGCCCTCTCCGCACCACCTCACGCACCACCTGGATGTACTTCACCAGGTGATGGTGCGAAAACTCCGCAATAAACTTCGCGCTCTGCCGCACCTCGGTCTGCATCAGCACCGCCATGCTGCGATTCACGGCATGGCTCTCCAGGTGAACCTGTGCGATGTACTCCAGCTGCTCCCGCGGCCCGTGTAGAGTCTTGAACTCCTCCTCCACCTGCCTGTGAAACTTGTCGAAGGTCGAGTCGATCGCCGTCCGTAGCACGTCATCTTTGCTCTTGAAATAAAGATAGATCGTCCCATCGGCCACCCCGGCCCGCTTCGCAATCGCGCTCACCGGTGAACTGAAATAGCCATGTTCGGCGATCACCTCTACCGCTGCATCCAGAATGCGCTGATATTTTTCGCTTCCAGGTCCGGTTGCTGGTGCCTCTGCCTTTGTTAGATCAGGCCTCGTCGTCTTCGCTTTACGTTTCAGTCCAGGCCTCAAACCGGAAATCTCCAGTGCCGCCACTCTAATGAATTGGCATGACTTTGCCAAGAATGAATTGCGATTCATTTACCCCACAATGAATCTTTATGCACTCTCTTCCTGTATTCCTAGACTACAAACGGAACTTCCCACTCTCTCCGTTTCCCTTATCCGTCCGCGTCCTCTCTCGATTCGAGTGGGCTCATTCGCTTGACCTTGCATGCCTTTTATCTGCCGTTGCGTGCTTTTATGTTTGTCATTCCGCAGCGCCAAGGAGGAATCTGCTGTTAGCGCAGCTCGACCGACCATCGTAAGCGGCGAAGTGAAACAAACCCTCCATGCGGGAACTAAACCCTTTAAGCCTGTGGCCGTGGAGTCAACTTCACAAATGCCGCAGCCTGAGCCAGCCAATCAGACAGCATCGTCTGCCCAAGCCCACTCCCCGACTCCTTCACATGCTCAATAACTAAGGCTCGCAGACTCTCCTGAGCCTCGGTTCCAACCGCGTTAAACGGCTCAGCATCAATAAAGTCCGGGTGATACCTCGCCCCAGACAAGAAGGAACCATCTGCATCAAGCACCCACGCCAGACCACCCGTCATTCCCGCCCCAAAGTTCATCCCCACCCGGCCAAGAATCGCAACCGTTCCTCCGGTCATGTACTCGCATCCGTGGTCGCCTACACCCTCGACTACCGCCGTAGCACCGGAGTTGCGAACCGCAAACCGCTCCCCCGCACGTCCCGCCGCAAACAACTTGCCGGAGGTCGCACCATATAGAGCTACATTTCCCAGAATCACATGATTCCCACTATCCTTCGCCGCCAGGCCGCGCGCTCGAATCACAAGCTCACCACCCGACAGTCCTTTGCCAACAAAATCGTTCGCCTGCCCATCGAGCACCAGCTTCATCCCTTCCACCGTGAACGCGCCAAACGACTGCCCGGCCGTTCCTGTCAGATTGAAGGTGACATCTGCCGCCAACTCACCCTGCGCCCGGCGCAGTGCAAGCTCTCCTGCCAACCGCGAACCAACCGCCCGGTCGCAGTTCGCAATCTTCGAATCCATCACGAACGGCATCTCTGCATCGATCGCAGCCATCGCAGGCGCAACCCAGGCCTCATCGAGCGGCGGACACGCCAAAGGCTGATTGTTCCGCACTCCCATAAACCTGCTCGGGCCATCCGACACTCTGGTCAACATCGGTTGCAGATCCAGATTTCCGTCAAAACGCACCTGCTCCAGCAAGTCGGATCGTCCCACAGCCGCCTCAATCGACGGCAGACCATAACGAGCCAGCAGATGTTGCAGATCGCCCGAAAGCTGCTCGAAGAATCGCACCACATGCTCCGGCTTTCCACGGAACTTTGCACGCAGCTCAGGCTTTTGCGTCGCAATGCCCGTAGGGCAAGTATTCAGATGACACTGCCGCGCCATATCGCAGCCCAGCACCACCAGCACCGCAGTTCCGAATGCATACTCGTCCGCACCCAGCAACGCGGCGACCAGGATGTCCCGAGCCGTAGCCAGCCCGCCATCGGTCCGCAGCCGCACTCGTCCCCTCATGCCGTTCTGAATCAGCACCTGCTGCGCCTCAGCCAACCCAAGTTCCCACGGATTCCCGGCATACTTGATGCTCGAAAGCGCAGCCGCACCGGTCCCGCCAGTATTCCCGGCGATCACGATAAAGTCTGCATAAGCCTTCGCCACGCCAGCCGCAACCGTGCCCACACCACAACCCGACACCAGCTTCACCCCAACCGCAGCGCGTGGATTCACCCGCTTCAGGTCGTAGATCAGCTGCGCCAGATCTTCAATCGAATAGATATCGTGATGCGGCGGCGGAGAGATCAGCGAAACCCCAGGCTGCGCATGACGCAAACGCGCAATCAATCCGCTCACCTTATGCCCGGGCAGCTGGCCGCCCTCGCCAGGCTTCGCGCCCTGCGCCACTTTAATCTCAATCTCCTCTGCGTGTGCCAGATACTCCGCCGTCACGCCAAACCGTCCCGACGCCACCTGCTTGATCTTGTTATTCAGCGATACATGGACCGCAGGAGCCTCCACCGCAGCCTCTGCAATTGCAGTCCCTCCACCCGACCGCGCAGCAAGGCTCATCCCGCCACCGGTATCAATGCGCTCAGCGCTCTCCGGGTGCAGCCGATACACCGCCGAATCCTCTCCACCCTCACCCGTATTCGAGCGGCCGCCAAGCATATTCATCGCAGCCGTAATCGTCTGGTGAGCCTCCGGGCTCAGCGACCCAAGCGACATCGCACTTGCCACAAATCGCTTGCACAGTTCCGCCGGCATCTCGACCTCGTGCAACCCAAGCTCAGGCCCCGCCGGACGAATCTCAAGCAGATCCCGCAACACCGCAGGATCGCGCGCGATCACGTCCTTCGTGTAGATCGCAAATGCACCCGCGGGATCGGTAGGCTGCGGCACATTTCGCGCACTCCCCACCACCGACTGCAGCGCCTTCACCGTTGGCGGCTGCCACGCATGCGGCTCCGAAACGTCCGCCTTACGGAACCGAACCCAACCATAGTCCGGCAGCTCCGTCGCAGCCGCAGAAACAGCCGCACCTGGCACCCAGGTCTGCCGCAGCTGCCGCTCCACCTCAGCAAATCCCACGCCGGACAACGGCGCAGGCGTCCCAAAGAAACATCGCGCCACCACACTCGAGTGCAGACCGAGAATGTCGAACAGATGCGCCCCCCGATAGCTATCCACCACCGAGATCCCCATCTTCGACATCACCTTCGCCAGCCCCGCATCGAGCGACTTCATCATCTTTCGCTCAGCGTCCAGCGCATCCGTACCAGCAGGAGCAAGGCTCATCCCCGTCTCCAGCGCCAACCAAGGACACACAGCACCGGCGCCGTATCCAATCAGTACCGCAGCGTGATGAATATCCCTGCAATCGCCCGCCTCAACAGCAAGCCCCGCCAGCGTGCGCAACCCTGCATTCACCAGCGCATGATGCACCGCACCCGTAGCCATCGCCATTGGAATCGGCAGCCTCTCCGCGCTCGAGCTGCGGTCCGAGAGCAATAGAATCCGCGCCCCCTCTCGCACCAGCTTGATAGCCTGCATGCAAAGCTCATCGATTCCCTGCTTCAACGTCTTCTCCACGCTGAACACCGCCTGCAACTCCGCAAGCTTCAACTCATCCTTGTGCGGATAATCCCCCTTACGCAGAGCATCAACCTGCCCCAGCGTAAGAAACGGAGAAGGCAGCGACAGCCCCGGCAGCGGAGCATTCTTATCCAGCATGTGTGGCCACGGCCCAAGCCGAGTATGCAGCTGCACGACGCAGGCCTCGCGCAGCGGATCGATCGCAGGATTCGTCACCTGCGCAAACCTCTGCCGAAAGTACGCATACACAGGCCGCGGCGACCGGGCCAAAAACGCCAGCGGCGTATCGTCCCCCATCGAATACACCGCGTCCTTACCCTCCACAGCCATCGGCTGCAGGATCATCTTCACATCTTCCCGCGTGTACCCAAACCCGCGCTGCAACGCAGCCAGCGCAGTCGAATCCACAGCAATTACATCTACAGCAATCAGCGGAGTATCTTCGACGAGCTTCGCGTACGTCGCCCCCGCGTCGAAAAGCTCCAGCAGCTCCTCATCCTCATAAATCTTGTGGTTCTCCAGATCCACCAGCAGCATCTGCCCTGGCCCCAACCGGCCGCTATGCGTCACCTCTTCCGGGTCGAGATCCACCAGTCCCGCCTCAGACCCCGCCACCACCAGCCCTTTACTAGTGATCGCGAATCGACAAGGCCTCAATCCATTCCGGTCCAGCGCAGCGCCCACCACTCGTCCATCGCTGAACGCCAGCGCAGCAGGACCATCCCACGGCTCCGCACAGTCTGTGTGGTACCGCAGAAACGACGACTCATGATGCCCCTCGGTCGCAGGCGGCAACAGCATGCGGATCGACTCCGCCAGCGTCCTGCCATTCTGCGAGAGCAGCTCCACCGCCTCGTCCAGGCTCGTAGAATCCGTTCCATCCTTGGTCAGCACCGGCTTGCACTCCACCGGCAGCGTCGAGTCGCGAGCGTCCATTCGCGCCCGGTTTCCCCACACCGTGTTGATCTCACCGTTATGTCCCAGCTTCCGTCCCGGCTGCGCCCGATGCCACGTCGGCAACGTATTCGTCGCATACCGCTGATGAAACACCGCAAACGGCGTCACATACTCCGCCGACGCAAGATCTGGATAAAACTCCCGCAACAGACTCCCGGTACACATCGCCTTGTAGACAATCGTCTGCGACGACAGCGAGCAGACGTATCCCGTCACATCTCCCTGCTCATGCGCACGCTCAAACTGCTTCCGCGCCAGATACAGCCGCCGCTCCATCGTCTCCGGCTCTGCATCTGCTGCATCCACAACCAGCACCTGCCGAATCTTCGGCATCGTCCCCAGCGCCATCTCACCCAGGTGCTCAGTCTTCACCGGAACGTCGCGCCAAAAAAGCACCTCAAAGTCATGCGACAGCAGGCACCGCTCCAGTACCTCCTCGGCACGAGTCTCCTCCAGCGGAACCAGCAGCATCCCCACACCCAGCGTCTGCTTGTCGTCTAGCGAAACATCTGCAGCCTTCAACAGCAACGACCGCGGCACCGCAGTCATCACACCCACACCATCGCTGCTCTTGCCATCCGCAGCCGTCGCCCCACGATGCGCCAGCCGGCCCAGCGCCGTCAGCGCCTGCTCCAGAATCACATGCGAAGCCGCGGCATCCACCGAAGCCACAAAACCCACACCGCAGGAATCATGATCGAAACGCTCATCGATCAGCGAGAGCGAAGCATTTAACGAGCGAGAAGCATCCAGGGAGAGCGAAACCTCGGAAGAACCATCCACATCTCGGCGAGTTGGGTTCAGACTAGCTGCAAGAGACCGTTCCATGCTTCACTATACGTCGCGGCGGATAAAAAATACGTAGCCGCGATCCCTTCCTTTTTATGATTGGCGATTCATCCTCTACAAAAAAGGACGAGATATGCATGTATAAATATACACAAATAATGTATATTTATACATAACAAGTAAGCTCGATATTGAGCCTCTATTGACGACTTAAATACAAGAACACAGGTACAACAAACTCATGAAACAACAGCGTCACGCCGTAATTCGAGAATTGCTGGTAAAAACCGCAGTCACCAGCCAGGACGAGCTACGTCGAAAACTTGCCGGACGCGGATTTCATGTCACTCAAGCAACATTATCGCGCGACATTCACGAGTTGCGGCTAAATAAAGGGCCCACCGGCTACTCGCTTCCCGGCGGCAACGACTCCGACGAGGACGCGCTCCCCGGAATCCGCGAAGTCCTCGAAAGCTTCGGCCTTGAGGTCCGTCAGGCCATCAATCTCCTCGTCCTCGTCACCACCACGGGAAGCGCTCAACCCATCGCCGCCGGCATCGACTACGAAGATTGGCCGGAGGTCATCGGCACCATCGCAGGCGACGACACCGTCCTCATCATCTGCCCCGATGAGAAGCAGGCAAATCTCCTCAAGATACGAATCGAAGGCTACCTTGGCTAATTTGGCAACCTCAGAGACTCTCGAATCCACCCTCACGCACTCCACCGCGCCCCGCACGGCCATCGTGGGCATCGGCGGCTACGCGGGCGGAGAGCTCGCACGCCTGCTCCTGCATCACCCTAGGCTCCATAAAACAGCGCCTGTCTTCCTGGGCCGCGCCGGCGAAGCCGAGACCGCCAGCAAGATCTTCCTCGAAGATCTCCACCCGCAGCTCGCAGTTGCCGGCGGCCATCGCAGCCACGAGATCCTTCCCTTCAACTGGGAACGCCTTGTAGACTCCGGCACCAAGGTCCTCTTTCTCGCCACCCCACATGAGCAGTCCCGCGAGTGGGTCCCGCAGGCCATCTCACGAGGCATCAAGGTCATCGATCTCAGCGGCGCATGGCGTCTCCAACACCCCGCCAACCGCGAGATCTACAAGCTCAAGGACGCAGACGCGGATCACGCCGCGCAGCTTCAGTCCGAAGCCGTCTATGGTTGCCCCGAGCTTCACCGCGACGAAATCCGCAAAGCCCGGTTGGTGGCCAACCCTGGCTGCTACGCGACCTCGGTCATCCTCGCGCTGGCTCCTCTCATTCAGGCCGGCGTCGTCGATCTCGATCACGGCATCATCTGCGACTCCAAGTCCGGAGTCAGCGGCGCAGGCAAGGCGCCCACCGCCAAGACGCACTTCATGTACGCGGCGGACAACCTCTCTGCCTACGCCGTTTTCGGCCACCGCCACACCGGCGAGCTGCTCGAGCAACTCCACATCACCGGAGATCAAATTCAGTTCACCCCGCATCTATTACCCAT
>NZ_LMUD01000039.1:324131-333187 GCF_009766095.1 Granulicella sp. S190 | reverse complement strand
GAATGTATCTGCATAGCGATGATCCTCCTTGTCACAAGCTGCTTCTACGATCTTCCTGCTCATGCAGGAGAATCAAGCGGCGGACCATCTCATTAGCCGAATATTGAGCCTCATCCTCTTGCGCATAGTGTGCATCAGGGTGGGATCTTTTCTTGTGACTAAACTCCCTGATAGCATTTGATCGAGGGCACTACGCTAAAAATAGGTACCTGCTTCGGACATTTCATCAACAACGCGCATGATCGCGCAGTGAAGAAGAGCAAGGTCACGCCGTTTCGTTTATACGATTGCCGCCACACGTTTGCGACTCGCCCAGTTGAGTCGGGCATTGACCTCGTTACACTCGCTGCGATGCTTGGTCACTCGAAGATCAACATGGTTCTTCGCTACGCGCACCCACACAAGAGGACCAGACGAGGGCGATGGACAAAATGGAACGATACGTCAACGAACAGAAGACTGCTCATGCTGAGCGCGCAGTGCAGCACCAATCAGCACAAGCGCTTTCTTAGTCAAGCGGAAATGAGTCGGCAGGGTTCGGCCTCGCTACATTACTCGCTACACGACAGCACCTGGTGATCAGGTACTCTTCGTAACTTATTGTTATTTTGGAGGCGCGGGTCGGGATCGAACCGACGCATAAAGGTTTTGCAGACCTCTCCCTTACCACTTGGGTACCGCGCCTCGGGTGGGCTATGTGCTTCTGCCCTGCTGAGTTGTAGGAGAAGTGTACCGCAGGCAGGACTTATTTGGAGCGGGAGACCGGGGTCGAACCGGCGACATCTTCCTTGGCAAGGAAGCACTCTACCACTGAGCTACTCCCGCTCTACAAGATCAAGTATAACGGCCATGTTCCTGTTGGTCAACGCGATGTCCTGCCCCCTTATCAATAAGGATTATGGTCCGGGAGAGCCCTGGTTTATTTTCCGATGCGACAGGAGAGACAAAAATATGCATCACATCTCTTGACAGGCACGGGGTTAGCAAAGGCGCTTCGCCGAAGTGAGGGAGATGACGCAGCAGATACTACAGAACGTAGGGCAGATGCACCACTGGCAGGCGCTGCTCGATTCCGCTGGGGAGGGCATATGGGGTCTCGACCTTGAGGGAAATTGTACGTTCGTGAATCGTATGGCGGTGAAATCTTTCGGTTTCGCCAGCGAAGAGATGCTTGGCAGTAACATGCACGAGCTGATCCATCACCATTATCCGGATGGAAGACACTTTCCTGGGGAGGAGTGTCCGATCTATGACGTGCTGCGGAAGAGCAAGGCGCTGCGCCAGCTTACGGATACGATGTTTCGCAAGGACGGAAGCAGTTTTGTAGCGGAGCTTTCCGCGCAACCAGTGATTGTGGAGGGAAACGTCATTGGCGTGGTCGTAACCTTCCGCGAGGTGACGGAAGTACGGCAGCAACAGGAAAATCTGCGAAAGGCCTATGAGTTGGCTGAGCAGAAGACCGCAGAGCTCGATGCTGTGATTGAGAGTATGCCGCATGGTGTCTATATCGCAACTAGGGATACGAAGCTCCGCTCGAACCATGTGGCAAAGATGATGACCGATGGGAAGTTCCCACATGAGTTGAAGACGCTCGATACGGCTCTTGCCGGGGAGTGGTCCACAGAGACTGTGCGGACTTCGGATCGTTGGATTCGAAGCGTTGCCGCGCCGATTTTTTTAAACGGGAAGATACTTGGCGGCGTTGCGGTGAATACCGATGTGACGCAGGCTCGGCTGCAGGATGAAGCTCTACGGAAGTCGGAAAAGCTGGCGGCGGTCGGGCAACTGGCTTCCTCTATTGCTCATGAGATTAATAATCCGCTGGAGTCGATTACGAACCTGCTGTATCTGATTCGGCAGTCGGAGTCGAAGGACGAGATGCAGCACTATGCGGAGCTGGCTCAGGGGGAGTTGGCCAGGGTCACTGAGATTACGCTGCAGACGCTACGATTCAACCGGCAGCACAGTAAACCGATCGAAGTTAATATGTCCGAACTGCTGCGGACGGTAATGGCGCTATACACAGGGAGGATCTTGGTTCGAAATATCGAGATTGACTTGAAACTGAGGGAGACGCCAACGGTAAAGGTGCTTGAAGGAGAGATTCGCCAGGTGATCAACAACCTGGTGAGAAACGCGTTGGATGCAATGAGCGGCGGAGGGCGGCTAAAGATAAGGTTGCACTCTCAGAGAGACAGTCATAGCGACTGCCGAGGGGTGCGCCTGACGGTAGCTGATACCGGTGAAGGAATTAGGCCTGAAATACAAGAGCATCTGTTTGAAGCATTCCAGACGACGAAAGAGTTGACTGGAACGGGGCTCGGACTATGGGTGAGCAAGGGAATTGTTGAGAAGCACGGGGGACGCATCCGGGTCAGGACACGACGTGGAGAAGGCCACGGCACTGTGTTTTGTGTGTGGCTGCCTGTGGACGGCCATTTTAACCCGCTGGCTCAGGGAGATTGATCGCGATTCTTGGACCGACAGTAATGTTCGACCGGCGCCGGGTTATGTGCGGCGTGATAAGAAGGAGAAGGTTGCTAGAGCTTGTGTCTGTCAGGCGATCCGCTGTGGCGGTTTGAAAGCCAGGGAGTTCGCTGAGTCCAGGATATCCGCTAATGCTCGCGGACTCGCTTTTGCTGAGGCTGCTGACCATGAGGGCTGTGTCTCCATCATCAAGAGTCACGTCTGAGACGAACTGCTCGTTGTTGAGGACAGGGATGCCGTTTTCCGATCCCGAGCCCAGCGATTCGATCTTGAGATCGATGTGCATCTTGATCGCGCCTGACTTTTGGACGGTGGGAGTAGCCTTCAAGGTGAGGCCGAGATCTTCATACTGAATCTGTGGAATTGTTGCAGAGCTTCCAGCAGCTGAGTTGAGGAGGCTCGCGACAGAGACTCCGTTGATCGTCGCACCCGCCAATGCAGAGGAGGTACCGGTCAGGCCCGTGGAGTAGGTTGCCGTCGTGATGGGGAAGCGTTCGCCGACGCGGAAGGTGGCGGACTGTCGGTCGCCGACCCGGATCTGAATGTCGTTGAGGGCGCGTGTGTCGCTGGCGGTCAGGGCCAGGTTGAAGGTGGGATTCTGATTCGTGGTGACGCCGGTGGTGGTGAGGCCGCCGCCAAAGAAACCGACCGTGCTGGAGAGAAGGGTGCTTTGCACGAGGCCAGAGGCG
The DNA here is from genome assembly GCF_009766095.1 of Granulicella sp. S190. GTDB lineage: Bacteria > Acidobacteriota > Terriglobia > Terriglobales > Acidobacteriaceae > Edaphobacter. Next base: position 330,011 of record NZ_LMUD01000039.1, on the reverse strand, counting down.
ATCAGCGCAAGGGCGATGGCAACGTTGCTCGCTCCGGCAGGGATAAGACCCTGAGCGATGGCTTGATTGACGATGCTTTGATTAGAGCTGACGATGCCCTGGGCAGCGGAGGCCACGCTGTAGATGCCGATCTGCTGCGGAAGCTGTGCGCCGATGTTACGTTGATTGGTCTTATCGACTTCGTAGAGCTTGAGGTCGATCATGACTTCACTGCCACCGTCGATGAGGTCGGCGAGGGTGAGATTGATGTAGGTGAGTGTCTCCTGCGGGGCGCGAAGGACCAGAGTGCCGGACATCTTTCCTACGGTGACCTGTTTGACATCAAAGATATTTTTTACGAGGGTGCCGAGGTTATCCATCTCCTCGTTGGTCATGCCGGGGATAGAGATGGTCTCCTGCAGGACGCGCTCGAGGCGCTGGCGATTCTCCGGGGTGTCTTTGGCGATGAGAACACTCTTCGCATCCAGCGGCACCGCGAAGAGATGGGTGACGTTGAGCAGAACCGGAACTACCTGCTGATAGGTGGAATCGTCGAGGTCGAAGCGAAGGTTGTCCTTTGTTACGGAGTCATCAAATACGGGCCGGATACCGTAACCGGCGAGGACCTGACGGATAACATCCTGCTCCGGGGAGCGGAGGTGAAAGCTTTTTTTCCCGGTTGCAGGCTCGAGGGTTATCGGGCCGGCGAAGGCGGGGCCTTCGCGAATCCAGGGTTCGATCTCGGGATGAAAGACCTTCTGAGGTTCGCCGCTGTCAACTTGTGGTCCGACAATTCCATTCTCGGGATCAAGGAGGCGGGCTTCGGCAAGGAGAGTCTCGGCCTTTTCCTGTTGCCCGAGAAGCCGGGCTTTTCCGGCCTGCTGGACCAGTTCGGTGACGTGACGCTGGTGAGTCATGCTAAGCGCCAGGGCGTAGTCCCTGTCAGCGGAGTTGAGAGCGACCGCTTTGCGAAACTGCAGTTCGGCGCCTGTGAGATCGTTACGATCTAACAGACGTGCGCCGGAGAGGTAAGCTTCTTCGGCGGCCTTGGGGTTTTGTTTTGAGGGAGAAGCAGAAGAATGGCTGATGTTTTGAGTCGAGTTGGTCTGTGCCGACGCAGAGAGAGGGAGTACGCCGACAGCGATCGCGACTGCATAGCTTGCAATTGCTGAGGCGCGAAGTTGGAAGGGAACTCTCATCGACTGCTGGTTAGACGAAGCCAGAGACTACCGGGCGCTGGCAATACTTTGAACATGAGGGCGCTCGCTTCTTGGGGGACGACGCATACCGTTGCGGATCTGTGCGGTATCCATATCGAGCTCCGCCAGGGTGCGGCTAAGTGTATTGCGGTGCATGCCGAGCTCTTCCGCAGCTTTGCACTGATTTCCTTTGTGATGCGCCAGCACTTCGAGGATGTAGCGCTTCTTGAACTGACGAACGGCCTCCGAGTAAGGGATACCGGCGCTGTGCATCTGCGTGATCAATCCGTCCATTTCGCGCTTCAAGGTTATTCCTCGCTGGCGGCTCCTTTTTGGAACCACTCTCTCATTGTGCCTCTACCGTTGCGGGTTGATCCAATGCGGCGCGTCGTGCTTGAGTTGTTCTGCGCCGTCCAGAATCTGCTGCTGAAGGTGGTGAGGTACAACGAAGGATACCGCATGCGCCCCCGCAAGGAAATAGGAAGATAGTTGCGAGTTTGCAGTCCAACCGGAGTTAGGGAGAAAGGCGGCGATAGCCATCATCAGGGCGACGCCAAGCAGGCAACCTCGGGCAAAGCCAAAGAACGCTCCCAGAAGGCGATCGAAGAAGCCCAGCCCGATGGCGTGCGCGGTTCGGTTGAGGGCTTTGCCGAGGAGTGCGCTGAGGATCATGACTCCGACGACGAGAAGGAGAAAGGCGGCGATTTGCGCGGTGGCTGGTGTCGTAATGAGGCGTTGAAGATAGAAAGCAAGTTGGCCGTAGTTCCAGCTGGCGATCAGGATTCCGGCGATCAGGCCGCCGAGGGAGAAGAGTTCGAGGATGATGCCACGCACGAAGGCCATGATGGTGGAGTAGGCTAGGATTGCGATCAGAATCCAGTCGAAGAGGTTCATACGGTTCAAGTGTTTGGGAGGTCGGCGTGTCCAGTGAGGAGGCGGTAGGCTTCGAGATATTTCTCACGTGTGCGAGTTACGACTTCCTCGGGGAGAGCTGGCGCCGGAGCCTGCTTGTTCCAGTGGATGGATTCCAGATAGTCGCGGACGTACTGCTTGTCGAAGGATGGCTGAGGGCCGCCGGGGTTGTAGGTCTGGGCGGGCCAGTAACGAGACGAGTCGGGAGTCAGGACTTCGTCGGCCAGGATGATCTGATCCTCGCCGTTCTTGTCGGGGATGAGGCCGAATTCGAACTTGGTGTCGGCGAGGATTAACCCTTTGCTGGCCGCGTGTTTTGTAGCGGTCTCGTAGATTTTGAGAGTAAGAGTCCGTAGCGCCTGGGCATGGGTTGTGCCGATGGTGTCTTCGACTGTTTTATAGGAGATATTTTCATCGTGACCACCGGTGTTGATCTTTGCGGCAGGGGTAAAGATGGGCTCGGGCAGGCGGTCGGATTCGCGAAGGCCCGGGGGCAGCTTAATCCCACAGACTGCGCCCGTCTGCTGGTAGTCCTTCCAGCCGGAGCCGGAGAGATATCCGCGGACGACGCACTCGACGGGGAACATCTTGGCCTTTTTGACGAGCATGCTGCGACCTGCAAGCTGGCTCAGAAAGGGCTGTAGTTCGATAGGGAAGTGTGCGGCCTCAGCGGTGATGAGGTGGTTAGAGACGATGGGCTGAAGAAGATCGAACCAGAAGAGAGAGAGCTGGGTGAGGATCTTTCCTTTGTCAGGAATGCCGCTCCCGAGAACATGATCGAAGGCGGAGATACGGTCGCTGGCGACGAAGAGAAGCTGGTCCGCGGAGAGCGCGTAGATGTCGCGGACTTTGCCACGTGCGGTGAGGGGGAGCGAACCTAAATCGGTCTTCAGCAGGGCTGTTGGCATCACGTTGACGGTACCACCTCTTTGAGTATGCAAATCCGATTGAAACGAACCATTTTTTTAGAGCGGGAAGACTTTATCCACGGTTCCTGCTGGCTCCGCGGGCCAGCGCGGGCAGCGACCAAGGACGGTCTTCGTGGAAGGAAAAGCTACGGCGGTGGCGCCGTTTGTGTCGCATTCGCGGTTATTGAATGGGATTATCCGAACCTTATGGCGCAGAAAGGGAGCTATGGGAGGACGATAAGAGACGATCAGATCGACTCCCTTATTTCCTTCGCCGGGATTGTTCCAAGGTTTGACTTCGTAGAAAAAATGATTGCCCATGGGCACCTTTGTGTAGGTGGCAGGGTCGAAAAGCTCGCCAAGAGGAAGCACAATACTCGCTGCAAAGACCGGAGCCAGCAGGATCACCGCGCTCAAGGAAGTCAACCACTTTGGAGACATCCGTGTGAAGAGAAGGACCAGAAGCTCATAGGCGGCAACAGCCAGCCAGTAGATCAAGATGTTTAGCTTGTCGGAGATGGTCCCCCATTTCGCTGCCGAGAAAAATCCCTGAAGCAGGACCAGAAACACGCACACGATAAGGAGGCCGAATCTTAGACGATAAGGCAGCGTGCTCCAAAAAGTCCGCAGCAAAAGCATAGCCATCGTCAATAGGAGAAGGGCAGCGGTAGTGAGCGGTACGTTCATGCCTTTTTAGAGTAGCTGCTTTTGAGGCTTACAGGGGACGGACGAAAGATCTGTTTGGGTGGATAGAGGGGCTGTCATTGAGGTAAAAAAAGCTGGAGCGAGTGGTGAATCGCTCCAGCTGCGCAAAGGCTGGGGATTGATCTTGTGGCGGCGCGATCAGGCTACGGCGCGGCGGTTGTCGGCGGTGTCGCGGCGATTCAGATTGACGCTGACGATCTTCGAGACGCCGGGCTCCTGCATGGTGACCCCGTAGATGACATCGGCCTGGGACATAGTTCGTTTGCTGTGGGTGATGACGACGAACTGTGTCGTAGCGCTCATATCGTGAATGAGCTTAGCGAAGCGGCCTACGTTGGTCTCGTCGAGCGGGGCATCGACTTCGTCCAGGATGCAGAACGGTGCGGGTTGGAACTGGAAGATTCCGACGAGCAGCGAGAGAGCGGTGAGAGCCTTTTCTCCTCCCGAGAGAAGCAGGATGTTCTGCAGCTTTTTGCCTGGAGGCGAAGCGACGATGTCTATGCCGCTCTCGTTGGAGTTCTCGGCATCTGTGAGCTTCATGAAGGCCTGACCGCCGCCGAAGAGCTTGGTGAAGGTGATGGAGAAGTTGTCGTTGATGACCTTGAAAGCTTCATCGAACTTGAGGCGGGAGACGTCGTCTATCTCTTTGATGGAGGCCTGGGTGTTTTCGATTGAGTCGAGGAGGTCTTTGCGTTGGGTTTCGAGGAAGCTGTGCCGGGCGACGGTCTCGTTGTATTCGTCGAGAGCCATCATGTTGACGGGGCCCATAGCTTCCAGCTTCTGCTTGAGGGCGCGGGATTCTTCTTCCTGCGTGTGCAGGTCGTCGCCTTCGATGCGAGCGATGTTCTGGTCTTCGCGGAGGGTGATGGCTTCCGCGCCAAGGTCGTTGAGGCAGGTAGCGTCGATGTGCTCGATGTCGGAGGCGAGCTTTGCGGCGCGAGCAGTGAGCGATGCACGCTGTTCGCGGAGAGTTTCTGTCTCATGACGCAGGGTGCGGAGGCGGGCGTCTAACTCTGACATGGAGGAGCGGAGTGCATGAGCTTCTTCGGTGAGACGAGCGCCCTGAGCCATGGCGTTGGTGCGGGTCTCCGAGAGCTCGGCGTGCTGGACCGTTAAGGCTGCGGTCTCCTCTTCGCGGCGGAGTTTCTCTGCGCCAGCAGAGGCCAGCTGTTGATCCAGCTGTTGGATGCGCTGACTTTGACCATTGTAGAGGCGTGTCGTCTGCTCGAAGTTGGCTGCGGCGTTGCGGCGACGCTCTTCCAGTCCAGCGAGTGCAGCCGAAGCTGTTGCTGCATCCTGTTGGAGCTCTTCGCGGCGGCCTCTGAGTTCTTCAAGCTGTTCCTGAAGGGCAGCCAGGCTTGCTTCCAGAGTGTTGCGTTCGTTCTCGAAGGCAGTTGCCTCCTGTTGACGGCGCGCAATCAGGTCGACTTTCTGGTTGCGTGCGTCACGGCTACGCTCGCTGGTGAGAGCCCAATCCTGCAGGCGGCGTTCAATACGGGCGACCTCGGACTCCATCTGGCGGAGCGCTGCGCCGGAGTTGGCGGATTCGCGCTCGGCATCGCGACGCTCGTGGGTCTTGCTCTCTATGGTCGCGTTGAGGGCAGCAATCTGGTGCTGCAGTTCGATGGTGGTTCGATCGGTCTGGGCGAGCTCCTGCTCGGCTTTTTCCAGTTTCTGCTGAACCTCGGCAACCTCACGCTTGAGGGCCAGCGGGCCCTGGGTGCGGGGACGACCGCCTGTCACGGTGACATTGTGAAAGGTCTCGCCGGAGGGGGAGAGGAAGAATGCCTGAGGGTTCGAGAGGGCCAGCGAGCGGGCGGTGTAGGAGTCCGGGGCGACGAAGCCTTCGCGAAGCTTGGGGAGGATGACTTCGAGCGACTTTCCGAAGCCGTCGAGGACGCGGATGCACTCTTTGAGCGGAACAACGTCGTCGACGCCATCGATGTTGGTCTGGGCGACGCTCGGCATTCCTTCGGTGAATGCGAAGTTGGCCTGGGAGTCATTGGGATGGACGAGGAAGGTTGCGCGACCGGTGACGTCGGTCTGCAGAAGATGCATGCCGGCGTTGGCAGCATCCCAGGATTTGACCACGACGTAGTTGAGCTCGTCGCGGAGGAACTCATCGACGACACTCTCGTACTTGCCATCGACTTCGAGGAAGTCTGCAAGCGTGCCTA
>NZ_LMUD01000039.1:222562-323961 GCF_009766095.1 Granulicella sp. S190 | reverse complement strand
CGGTGAGCGTTGCTACTTCTCCGCGTAACTGGTCGCCACGGCGCTTGGAGTGCGTCTCCTCGTTGCGATTAGCCTCTATCTGAAGGCGGAGATCGGCGATCTCGGCCTCGAGACGCTTGAGGCGCTCGGTGACGGACTCGAAGGACATCTTGACCTGGCCACGCTGCATGCCGAGGGTTTCGAGCTCCTGCCTGGCGATCTCGGACTCGGAGAGGAGACGCTCGGCCTCGCGGTCCAGGCCAGCGAGAGCAGCGGCTGCCTGAGCCTCTTCATTGCGAGTCTGCGCTATGCGTTGGACGAGCTGCATGGTGGAGCGGCGATTTTGTTCGGCCTGTTGCTCGGCTGAGGCTACAGCGCGTACGGCTTCCTGCGCCTGCGCCTGATGGCTTTGCGCGGCCTCACGTGAGCCTGCTGATTCGGCAGTTGCACTGTTGAGAAAACTGCGGTGCTCTTCGAGGTCGGCGGTGAGGCTGGCGAGCTGTTCGCGGGCCTGGGCGAGATCGTCAGCGCCGGTGGCAAGCCGGTTGGTGAGTTCGGCGATGCGGTCGGCGTTGGCTACAGAGCGGGCGGTAATACGCTCGACTTCGACGGCGGACTGGTTGGCCTGCGCGCCAGCTTCGCGGATCTGCTGGTCGAGACTGTAACCGGAGTTAACTCCCTCAGTATGCTCGACGTCCATCTGCTCGACTGTTGCAGACTGAGAATCTATCTGAGTGGCAAGGGCGGTGATCTTCTCGGTGGTGGCGGTCTGCTCGGTATCGAGCTGGGCCATGCGGCTGGCAAGAACGATGCGGAGGCGGGTACGGAGTTCGTCGCGAAGGGCCCCGTAGCGCTCCGCCTTGGCGGCCTGGCGCTTGAGGGTGGTCATCTGCCGGGTGACTTCATCGAAGATGTCGTTGACGCGCGCGAGATTCTGACGTGCAGACTCGAGGCGTAGCTCGGCGAGGCGCTTCTTGGTCTTGAAGCGAGTGATGCCTGCGGCCTCTTCGATGATGGATCGACGATCGTGCGGCTTGGCGGAGAGAAGCTGGCCGATGCGCTCCTGCCCGATGATGGCGTAGGACTCACCGCCGAGTCCGGTTCCCATGAAGATGTCCTGAATATCGCGGAGGCGGCAGATCTTGCCGTTGAGGAGATATTCACTATCGCCGGAGCGGAAGAGGCGGCGAGTAATGGTGAGTTCGCCGGCACGCACCGGGGCGCGGCCAAACTTGCGGCGACGAATCTTCAGGACCACGTTATTCGGATTGGCGAGCTCGGCTGCGGCGTCGGCCTCGGTGGGGGGAGGGAGGATGTGTGGCCCCTTGGCCTCGCCCTCGATGATAGTGCCGGGCTGAGCCTCTGCAACGGCCTCTTCCGTCTCTTCTGCGCGCAACTGACGGAAGGTGGTTTCATCCCAGTCGGTGGGCAGGCTCTCGTCGATGACGATCTCTGGGTCGTCCTGAAGGCTGGAACCGTCGTAGACCTCGGGGTCGACAAGGGTGAGGGAGACCTCGGCCATGCCGGTGGGCTTGCGGTCGCGGGTGCCGGCGAAGATGACATCTTCCATCTTGATACCGCGGAGGCTTTTAGCGGACTGTTCGCCCAGTACCCAGGTGATCGCGTCGGAGATGTTGGATTTGCCGCAGCCATTGGGACCTACGATGGCGGCGATGCCTTCGCCTGAGAGCTGAACCTCGGTGCGGTCACAGAAGGATTTGAAGCCGAGTATCTGAACTTTCTTAAGCTTGAGCAAGTGCACCTCTGCGGGGCGACCGGTGAGTTCCCGAGGAATTCGCCCCCGTCGATAGGACTGTCTCAACTGTAGCTGCGGTTCAGCGCAGAATCAACGGGTACAACACTACCTATTGTGGATAAGACGACAGAAACACTAGAAATGGGCGGCTTTGTCGAGATAGGGGCCGAAACTGTCAAAATCGACAGGTTACCAAGTCTGGATGTTAGGGAAGCCCTAACCGGATCTCAACGCCATACAGATGCAGTACCACGAGGGTGACGCCTATGTTGGCAAAAAACAATAAAGCTTCACCCAAGGTGATTCTATTACGTATGAAGCGCATAAGAAGGCGGCAGAGCACCACGAACACGCAGCGAAGGCTCATCATGAAGCAGCAGAGCATCCTGCGAAGGACGACCAGCATATCGCCCATGAGCATGCGGTGAAGGCTCGCGAGCTCCACCTATGCCAACGAACACTCTACTGATGCGCGTGAGAAGTCCATGGCACACAAGTAACTTATTTTTGATTGGAAGATGTATGCCCTGACCGATGTTACCGGTCAGGGCATTTTCTGTTGAAAGGTCGTTCGCTCTGGGGGGCTTCTGCGCAATTGTTCGTGTATAACACTTTTATTGCCGGTAAAGGTTGCGTCGGCTTGCGTTTTGAGCAACGGCGTTTCTATAATCCGCATCATCATCCCGAGATGCCACGAACACTTCAATCGCTTGACCGAAGGGTTAGGCACGGCGAGGACAACTACCGAGGCACTAAGATCGGTTCTACTTCGTCTTATTTATCCAAGTGACCCCGAAGCATCGGTGACACATTTGAAAGAAAGCTTTACTGAGGAGTGTGGAATGAAGAAGGTAGTCGTTGCGTCTCTCCTGGCGGTCGCTAGCATGGCAAGTGTTGGTAGACCCCTTTTGGCACAAACCCAGGTCAATCTTGGTTCTAACGCGCAGGCCGCAGGCAGTGGTGGTGTTCAGTTGTCTCCGGCTGAATACAAGGCCTATAACGATGCGATCAGCCAGACAACCCCGCAGACGAAGGCTCCGGCCCTCGAACAGTATCTGACAGCTTATCCCCAATCCTCAGTGAAGGCATCCGTGCTGGAGCAGTTGATGCTGTCTTATGCAGCGTTCGATCCGGCCAAGACGCTGGATGCCGCAGACCGACTCCTGCAAGTGGATCCCAATAACCTGCGGGCGTTGACCTTCGAGGTTTACTTCCGCAAGCAGCAGGGTGACCAGGCCACAGATCCGACGGCGAAGCAGACAGCGCTTGATTCGGCCGCATCTTTTGGGCAGAAGGGTCTCGCAGTTACCACCAAGCCAGCGGATATGAGCGATGCGGACTTTGCCAAAGTGAAAGATGCTGCAACTCCCGTGTTCTATGGAGCGATTGCCGCAGCTGCTTTGAATAAGAAAGACGCCGCGACTGCGATTACGAACTATAAGGCTGAACTGGCTGCCGTTCCGGTCGCTCAGACCCAGACCCCAGGTGTGCTTCTTCAGGACACGTTCATCCTTGGTCAGGCTTACTATCAGTCGACTCCCCCTGATTATGTGAACTGCACCTGGTATGCTTCGCGCGCAGCCGCTTTTGCGCCCGAACCCTATAAGAGCCAGATGCTTCCCTTGGCGAAGTTTTGCTATAAGAAGTATCACGGCGCAGATGATGGCTACGATGCAGTTACGGCTGCAGTACAGACGAACTTGAATCCGCCCGCGGGCTTCACGATCAAGCCTGCCCCTTCGCCGGCCGACATCGTTGCCCAGGTAATTGCGAGCACGCCGGACCTGTCGACGCTCGCGATCAGCGACAAGGAGTTTATCCTTGCCAATGGCAAGCCCGAGGATGCTGCAAAGGTTTGGGACACGATGAAGGGTAAGTCAGTCCAGCTCCCGGATTCCACGGTGATCGCTGTTTCGGATACGGCTCTGCAGGTTGCGGTGTCGGATGATGCAGTCCAGTCGAAGACGGCGGACTTCACCTTCCAGCTGGCCGCTCCTTTGAAGACGCCCCCTGCTGTAGCCGCCAAGGTTACGGTGACCGGGACCTACGCCTCCTACACCCCAAGCCCCATCCTGATCACGATGAGCGATGGTGCGGTGGTGGAGCCGAAGAAGACTCCGGCCAAAGCGCCTGTGCATCATCCTGTTCATCACTAGAGTGCTGTAGCAAGAATGCTTTAGCAAACAGAAAAGCAGCTCCTGATGGAGCTGCTTTTCTGTTTGCATGAGAGAAGATTCCGAATCGTCGTCTTATGAGTTCCGAGCGGCTACATCTAACTTCAGCGTTTTTCGACAGGGATATAAGTTGCTGGGTAAGCCGGCCCAGTGTAGTCAGCGCGGGGGCGGATGAGACGGTTATCGTCATGCTGTTCGATGACGTGGGCGGCCCAACCGGAGATGCGACTGATGGCAAAGATAGGCGTGAAGAGATCGATATCGATACCGAGGGTGGTGTAGGTGGAGGCAGAGTAGAAGTCTACGTTGGCGTTGAGCTTCTTTTCCTGCTTCACGAAGAGTTCGATCTTGCGGGACATATCAAACCACCTGGTGTTGCCGGCGGCTTTTCCTAACTCCTCGGACATGCGGCGAAGATGAGTCGCTCGCGGATCTTCGGTGTGGTAGACCCGGTGGCCAAAGCCAGAGATCTTTTTCTTATCAGCGAACATCTGCTTGACGTATTCGGTGGGGTCGGCGCCAGCCTTATCGATGGCGTAAAGGAGGCGCATGGTGGCCTCGTTAGCTCCGCCGTGAAGAGCGCCTTTGAGCGCGCCGATGGCACCGGTGATCGCAGAGTGGATGTCGGCCAGGGTAGCTGCGATGACACGTGCGGCGAAGGTGCTGGCGTTAAGCTCGTGATCGGCGTGGAGGATGAGTGCGATATCGAAGGCACGAGTGGCGGTGTCCGAAGGCTTCTCGCCGTTGAGCATCCAAAGAAAGTTAGCGGCATGCGAGAGAGATTTGTCTGCTTCGACGAGAGGCTTTCCCTTGCGGATGCGATCGAAGAGAGCGACGATCATCGGGATCTGCGCGGTGAGACGGTATGATTTGCGGACGTTCGCGTCGCGGGTGCTGTCGGCTTCGTCTGCGTCGTAGATGCTGAGAAGAGAGACAGCGGTGCGGAGGACCTGCATGGGCGTGGCCTCTGTAGGGACACTACGGAGGAGGTCTACGATCTTGGGATTCAGTTCGCGCGCGGAAGAGAGGTGCTGGGTGAATTCTGCGAGCTCGGCGGTGGTAGGAAGCTTGCCGAACCAGAGAAGGTAGGTGCATTCCTCGAAGGTAGAGCGCTGCGCGAGTTCGTGAATGTCAATGCCGCGATAGGAGAGAACTCCGGCATCGCCGTCGATCCAGCAGATGGCGGACGTGGTGGCAACGATGCCTTCCAGGCCCTTCGGTGCGACGGCGGTAGACATAAGGCGCTTCTCCTGAACAGATGAAATGCGGTCGAACTGAGTACATCTGGTTATAGCGCAGCGGAGAAACGGTTGTCACGGGAGGCCGGGCGAATATCGATACGGCTGTGCGACTAAAGTGTCAGATCGCCTTGGCGCGAGTTGGAGAAAAAGCCGCCAAGTCGACTGAGGGAGCTTCGCCGGAAAGGATCTGCGCCATGACGCATGCCGTGGCAGGGGCGAGAAGGATTCCATTGCGATAGTGGCCACTAGCTATGAAGTAATTGGGCCGGTCGGGCAGAAGTCCTAGGAGAGGGAGGCCGTCACAGGTCACGGGACGCAGGCCAGCCCACGCTTCGAGTTGGGGGGCGTTGGCGAGGGGAGGAAGCAAGGCAGCGGCAAGGGAGCGTAGATGCGCAATGTCATTGGGATGCACGGTCTTGTTGAAGCCTGCGTCTTCGACAGTAGCTCCGACGATTGCGCAACCTGCTGCGGGTCCGGCGGTGCGGGGGACGATATAGATTTCCGGTGTGCGAATGACGAAGTGAAGCGGGAACGAGGTAGGTAGGGAAGCAGAGTACATCTGTCCTTTTTTTGCCGTGACTTGAAGGTTGCGCAGACGTGAGGTGCCCGAGGCCCAGGCGCCGGTGCAGTCAACAAACTGCGCGGCATCGAAGGTGCTTCCGGGAGTCCTAATCTCGATAGAACTGTCGGTGCGATGGACGGAGAGAACGGGCGTGTGGGAGCGGAGGTCGATGGTAGTGGCGCGGACGGCGGCGAGGAGTGCAGAGGCGAGTTGGCGCGGATCGAGGCTGTGTTCGTCGAGTAGTACGAAGCGATGATGGGAAGGAGTGAGTGCTGGGAGGAGATGAACGAGATCTTCCTGGGTGAGTACGGCGGAGAGGATGGGACTGTGCTCTGTGACTGATTGCAGAGCGGTGTGAGTCTGGAACGGAACCCGAATGCCGGAGAGGTCGTGGATGTGGTCGAGAAAATCGGGATACCGGGAGAGGCTTAGATCGGCGAGGGGACGGAGTGGTGGCGGGTTGTCTGGATCGGCGGCGGCAAGCATGCCTGCGGCGGCGGTTGAAGCCTCGCCGAGTGGGTCCCCCTGATCGAGGATCGTGACACAGCAACCGCGGCGGTGGAGTTCGAGGGCGAGCGAGAGTCCGATGATGCCGGCGCCCGCGATGCAGACCTCCGGTGCCGGAGAAGTGACAAGGTACATGGAATTAGTTTAGTTGGGTTTGGGAGAGGTGATAGTTTGGGTGTGTCCGTCTCACGAGACGGATGTCGGGAGATGGCAGCGAGTGGCAGAAGCATTGAGGAGAGTGTGATGAGCGAAGAGTACGTGGAGCAGAGGTCGATCTCCGGGGCATTGCTTGGAGTAGTGGCGGTCGCGTTGCTGGCGGCGCTGGGCGGACTGGTGTGGTGCTACGGTCTGCAGAATCATCTTGCAGCGGCCGAGCAGAAGATCGTAGCGAGTGACCAGAAGAACGCGGAACTGACGGAGAAGCTGGAGGCGACCAACGCACGGCTTCGAGCAACAAGCGAGACTCTGGGACAGACGGTTGGGATGACCCAGAAGCAGATTGAGCTGAGGACGCAGAGCATCATTGCGCAGCAAAAGATCGCTAACGCAAAGCTGGAAGAGGAGGAAGTCGCGACCTCAAAGAAGATTGGCGCGGTCTCGACCGATGTTGCGAGCGTGAAGACGGATGTTGGCGGCGTGAAGACGGATGTTGCGACGACGAAGTCGGACCTCGAGGCGACGAAGACGCAGTTGAACCGCGTGGTGGGTGATGCGGGCGTGATGAGCGGTTTGATTGCAACCAATCACGACGAGCTCGAGGTTCTGAAGCATAAGGGCGACCGGAACTATCTCGAGTTCACCTTGCAGAAGGGCGCGAAGCCAACGTTGCTGTCGACGATTAAGCTGCAACTGAAGAAGGCGGACGAGAAACACTCTCGCTACACATTGACGGTAAGCTCCGACGATCGCACGATTGAGAAGAAGGATAAGGGGCTGGATGAACCGGTACAGTTCTACAACGGTAAGGACCCTGTGCTGTATGAGCTGGTGGTGAATGTGATTGAGAAGAACAAGGTGTCGGGATATCTGTCGACTCCAAAGAACGCAGCCAGAGCGGCTGCAACGCCGTAGAGATCAAGGATTGCAGATGCAGAAAGGGGGACGCTTATCGCGTCCCCCTTTCTGTTGCCTTGGTTGGATTACTTCTTGGTTGCCTTTTTTGCTGCCTTCTTCGCTGGTGCTTTTTTTGCTGCTTTCTTAGTTGCCATTTGCCTATTCTCCCTAGTGATTAGACATTGACTCTACAAACCGCTGCATTGCAGCTAACGAAGGTATAGTTTTACGAAAATTCACTGTCAAGGAAAAAATGAAGGGAACGCAATTTCTTTTTGCGCGGCGAGGCGTGAGAGGAGAGCGATTGATTTCTGCGAAGGCGATTTCGAGCAGCGTGAAGCGAGGACTGCATAAAGAAAAAGTAAAACTTCGAATGTGGTTTTCAATTGCTCTGATGGGTGCGATGAGGCAATGACGAAGATCATGACGAGTAAGAAATGATGGCCTCCTCAATCGAAGCTCCTGTGATTTTGCTCTGGCGGGCACTCGATCCGTGGCCTGAAAAGGATCGTAAGGATCTTCTTGCTTCGCGATTGAGCGCTCCAGCAGAGGAGAAACTCAAATGCCTGGCAAGAGATCCTTCTTCGGTTTCTGGCAGAGCGGAGTAGATGCTTTGGTTCGCTGCCTCGTTTCCCTACAACTATCCGGCTACAGATTTCACCATGAGCCACGCTTCGTCCATGTGTCGCGCTGCGGCTTGCTGATTCAGTGAAGGGTTCGGCGTCGAGGATGTCTGTCGAGCAGGTGAAGTGTGGGCTAGTGTGAGATGAATCTAGTGGAGTAGAGTTTTCCTCGAGGTACTTCGATCAATGGATGTTGTGATTGTGGCTGCGGTACGGACGCCGGTGGGAAAGTTCCAGGGAGCGTTCGCGGAGATGACGGCTGTTCAACTGGGCGCGATTGTGGTTCGGGAGGCCGTGAAGCGAGCCGGAATAGATGCGGCGAGCGTTGACGAGTGCTTGATGGGGTGTGTGCTGCCTGCCGGCCTGGGGCAGAATCCAGCGCGCCAGGCGGCGTTGCAGGGCGGGTTGCCGGATACGGTGTCGGCGATGACGATCAATATGGTGTGCGGTTCCGGTTTGAAGGCCGTGGCGTTGGCAGCGCAGGCGGTGATGGCGGGAGATGCGGAGGTTGTGGTCGCCGGCGGGATGGAGTCGATGTCTAACGCGCCTTATCTTCTGCCGCAAGGTCGCAGAGGTTTTCGCATGGGTGATTCGGTGGCGGTGGACTCGATGGTGAAGGATGGCCTGTGGTGCGCGTGCGAGGACTATCACATGGGCATTACGGGGGAGAACGTTGCGGAAAAGCATACGATCACGCGAGAAGAGCAGGATGCGTACGCGCTGGCGTCGCACCGTAAAGCGAGTGCAGCTTGGAAGGAAGGACGGTTCGACTTGGAGGTAGTGCCGGTGAGCGTGCCTGGGAAGAAGGGTGCTGTGACGCTGGTGACGCGGGATGAGAGCGTTAGAGAGGATGCTTCGATAGAGGCTCTGGCAGCGCTAAAGCCTGCGTTCAAGAAAGATGGGACGGTGACTGCGGGAAATGCTCCGGGCGTGAACGACGCGGCGGCGGCTGTAGTGGTGATGTCGGCTGCGAGAGCCAAAGGGCTGGGACTCAAGGCGCTGGTGACGATCAAGGCACAGGCAACCAGCGGCGTCGCTCCGAAGTGGGTGATGCTGGCTCCAGTGACCGGGGTGCAGAAGGTTTTGAAGCGCGCGGGATGGGACAGGGATGACGTGGACCTGTACGAGTTGAACGAGGCATTCAGCGTTCAGGCACTGGGGATAATGAAGGAGTTAGGGCTCGACGCCGCGAAGGTGAATGTGAATGGCGGAGCGGTTGCCATAGGCCACCCGATTGGAGCAAGCGGGGCGCGGGTGCTGGTCACGTTGATTCACGAGATGTTGCGGCGGGATGTTACGAAGGGCGTTGCAGCGCTTTGCCTGGGCGGGGGCAATTCGGTGGCACTAGCGGTGGAGAGGCCGAAGTGACAGACATGCGCGTGATGACTGAAGTGCATCCAACATCAGCATGAGCGATAACACGGAGCGGTTCACAGGACGGGTTGAAGACTATGAGCGCTATCGGCTGAGATATCCAGAGGCAGTGATCGAGATTCTGGAAAGGGTTTGCGGTCTGCAGCGCGAACAGTTGGTGGCGGATATAGGTGCGGGAACAGGAATGCTGGCGGATCTCTTCCTGGAGCACGGCAACGCTGTGATCGCGATCGAGCCTAATGACGATATGCGAGCAGCTTGCGAGAAGTTGGCATCGGCGTGGCCGGGGCTGACTGTGAAGAAGGGCACAGCCGAGGCGACGGGGCTAGAAGAGGCATCGGTAGATCTCGTTGCGGTGGGGCGGGCGTTTCACTGGTTCGATCATGAGAAGACGGCGCAGGAGTTTCGGCGAATCCTGCGGCCGGAAGGTTGGGTGGTGCTGGTGAGCAATAGCAGGCTGCGAGATGAGTCGCCCCTGTCATTGGACTATGAGGCTCTGCTGCGCAAACATGGGACAGACTACGAGGCGAACCGGGAGCGATATGACATTGCGCCGCGTGTGGATGTTTTTTTTACGGGCGGGGAGCTGATTCGCGAAGAGGTGCACAGCGAGCAGAGACTTACGCTCGAGGAGTTAGTTGGGCAGACTCAGTCTTTATCGGTGACGCCAGAGTCAGGACATGTGAAGTATGAGGGGATGCAAGCGGCGCTGCGCGAGTTCTTTGCGAAGTGGCAGGCGGATGGAGTGGTGACGATGAGCACGACCTGCAAGATTGCCTGCGGACAGTTTAGCCGGGGCACCGCATAATCATTTCGGGTCATTTGGGGGCTCAAGGTAGAAGATGTTCGATGGTGAACCTCTAGCACTCGATGATGTTGAGGGCGAGACCGGCGAGCGAGGTTTCCTTATACCGCGATTGCATGTCGAGGCCAGTCTGGTACATAGTGGCGATGACCTGATCGAGGGAGAGCTTGTGGTCGCCGGTCTCATGCATAGCCATGCGGCAGGCGTTGATGGCTTTGACCGCGCCCATCCCGTTGCGCTCGATGCAGGGGATCTGAACAAGTCCGCCGATGGGATCGCAGGTCATGCCGAGGTTGTGCTCCATGGCGATCTCTGCGGCGTGTTCGACCTGGGCGTTGGTGCCATTGAGTGCGGCAACGAGTCCGCCGGCGGCCATGCTGCAAGCTACGCCTACCTCTCCCTGGCAACCGACCTCCGCACCGGAGATGCTGGCGTTCTCTTTGTACAGGATGCCGATGGCTGCGGCGGTCAGGAAGTAACGAAGGATGCCCTTGCGCTTTTCGTCTTCTGCTCCCTCAATGAAGCGCATGTAGTAGTTGCCGATGGCGGGGATAACGCCGGCGGCTCCGTTTGTGGGAGCGGTGACGACTCTTCCTCCGGCGGCGTTCTCTTCGTTGACGGCCATGGCATAGACGGTGACCCAGTCAATGGGAGCGAGAGGATCTTTGGAGCCGATGGTGTTGAGGCGGTCGGCAAGACGGTGAGCGCGGCGGCGGACGTTGAGACCGCCGGGAAGGATGCCTTCGGTGGCGATGCCGCGTTCGGTGCACTGTTGCATGATCTGCCAGAGGGCTAAGATGCTGGAGCGAATTTCTCCTTCGGGGGATTGAACGAGATGTGGGGAAGTGGCCGGGAGTGGCGGTCGATTGATGCGGAGGGTGGGGTCACTGAGGAGTGCGACTTCGTTCGCGAGAAGAAGATCGGCGATGGTGAGGCTGTGTTGCTTCGCCGTGGCGAGCAGTTCGGCGGCGCTACGGAATGGATACGGAACGGTGCGGCTATTGGTAAGAGACTCGGCAGTGCGTTCCGCTTCGGAGACGATGAATCCTCCTCCGATGGAGTAGAAGACCTCCTCCGCCAGGGTTACGCCTGTTTCATCGCGGGCGGTGAAGCGCATGCCGTTGGGATGGGAAGCGATGGTGGGGGCTGGGTACATCTGGTTGCGATGGAAGAGGAGGTTGGTCGATTCGGTGAACAGGATGGTCCTGCTGCCGTTGAGTTGGAGAGAGCCAGTGGAGCGTATCGCTGCGATGCTGGATTCTATGGTCGCTGGATCTACTGTATCGGGTGCCTTACCAAGAAGTCCGAGGAGGATGGCGCGGTCGGTTCCGTGGCCCATGCCTGTGAGGGCGAGCGAGCCGTAGAGATCGACAGTGATTGATACGGTGCGCGAGAGGAGATTCGTGGATTCTAGCTCGCGACTGAAACGGAGCGCAGCTCGCATGGGGCCAACTGTGTGCGAGCTGGAGGGGCCGATGCCGATCTTGAAGAGTTCGAAGAGGCTTGTGTTCACGACTTGATCACGAGTGAATTTATGGGAGTGGATGAGATGCGGTTAGTCAGAGTGATCTTCGCGCAGAGAGCTGATTGAGCCTGAATGGTTGGGATGGCTGATAGAACAGGGTCACTGGGTAAGGGTATAGCGGGAAATGAAGGGTATGAGAAGTTGCGGCAAGGCGCTTGCATTCGTTGTTGCTCCGTCGATCAGTAACTGGCTTCCCTCATCTTATAGGGGTGAGGAGTGCTATACTCGGCGAAAATCTTCTGCCACAAGGGTTTATCAGGCTCAAAAGAATGCTTTTCAAGGCTCGCAGTGCTGCAGTGTATGGAATCGACGCTCATATCATCGATGTCGAAGTCGATTTTTCCAATATCAAGCTAGACCAGGAACAGTTCCATACTGTTGGATTGCCCGACGCGGCGGTGCGGGAGAGCCGTGATCGGGTGCGGTCGGCGATCAAGAACTCCGGGTTTGAGATTCCGCCTACGCGGATCACAATTAACCTTGCTCCGGCCGATTTGAAGAAAGAGGGTTCTGGATTTGATCTGCCGATTGCGATTGGCATCCTCGGTGCTTATGGCGCGCTCCATATAAAAAATGTAAGCGACTACCTTCTGGTGGGAGAGCTTGGTCTCGATGGAAGCCTCCGTGCGGTACAGGGGATGTTGCCAATCGCCGTCGTTGCGCGTGCGAAGGGAATTCCGAACATGGTGATTCCTGCAAGCAATGCGCGAGAGGCTGCGGTGGTGGAGGGGGTCAACGTCTATCCTGTGAACTCGCTCCTGGAGGTTCGGGAGTTGCTGAACTCGGTGACGATGGGCGGAGTTACTGCGAAGCCGTTGAAGGTGGAGACCACAGAGCTCTTGAACGAGATGCAGCACTTTCCCTTCGACTTCAAGGACGTCCGCGGGCAACAGGTAGCGAAGCGGGCGTTGGAGGTCGCCGCTGCCGGTGGTCACAATATCCTAATGATTGGGCCGCCCGGGTCGGGCAAGACGATGTTGGCGAAACGACTGCCATCGATTCTTGCTCCGCTTCGATTTGAAGAGGCGCTTGAGACCACGAAGATTCACTCGGTGGCTGGTGTTTTGGATGCTGAGCAGGGGCTAGTGGCGCATCGCCCGTTTCGGTCGCCACACCATACCATCTCTGACGCCGGGTTGATTGGCGGGGGAATGATGCCGCGGCCCGGGGAGGTTTCGCTGGCACACAATGGGCTGCTCTTTCTGGATGAGCTGCCGGAGTTCCCGCGAAATGTGCTGGAGGTTCTGCGGCAGCCGCTTGAGGACGGACATGTCACCATAGCCCGGGCGGCGATGAGTTTGAGCTTTCCGGCGCGATTTATGCTGGCTGCGGCGATGAATCCGTGTCCCTGCGGCTATTTCAACGACAAATCGCGGGAGTGCATGTGCACCCCTCCCATGATTCAGCGATATGTTTCGAAGGTGTCAGGTCCGTTGCTGGATAGAATCGATATCCATATCGAGGTTCCCGCGGTGCAATATAAGGAGTTGCGTAGTGGAGCGGCCGCGGAGGGATCTGAGCAAATCCGAGCGCGGGTTCTGGCTGCGCGAGAACGGCAGCACGCGCGGTTCGGCCAGGCGGGGGAGCGGACAAAAGGTTCGGCAAAGGGAGCTTCGCGGCAGATCTTTTCGAACTCGCAGATGAATACCCAGCAGATCCGGTCTTATTGCGAACTATCTTCTGACGCCGAGCGACTGTTGGAGCGGGCCATGCAACAACAAGGGCTGAGCGCACGCGCACATGACCGTATCTTGAAGGTAGCAAGGACGATAGCCGATCTAGGTGCAGAGCAGGATATTGCAGTAAAACATATTGCGGAGGCGATTCAGTACCGCACTCTTGACCGCAGTTACTGGTCGTAGGGTGGATTGCATGACTGATAACAGTAGAAGAGTGGCATTTCCATAGAACTTACAAAAATCCTGTTTCTGGAATATCTTTATTGAGAGGTTCCCGAAATAAGTATTGACCTTGAGCCTCAGACAGTTTACTTTCCTTGAAGTCGTAGTTGCTCAGGTTCAGAAAACCCCCCTCACATGAGTACCGGGTAATCTGCGATGGACTTTCGACTTGTCAGAGCTCTGATAAGTCTTCTGTTTCGTTCCCTGGGCGCGGCGAGCGCTGAATCATACGGAGAAGCAGATTTGGATGGAAGGCTAATTTAGCCAGCGCAGTCAGATGTATGTTGTAAGGCAGCTGTATTTCAGATATCAGATATAGAAATATAGTAACTATCTACACTTTTACAGAGTCCCCTCGCTCGTTTGTTGCGTCTAACTTTTAGCGAGAATTAAACACGGCGACAGTTCGAAAGATCGGTAGCCAATTATCAGAACAGGCTAGTCAGCGCTGACAAGACGCTTATGCCTTGAAGGTCGAAAAGGGAGAAACTATGCGCTCAGATCTTATTTTTGGAGCTCTCACACACGTGAACAACCGCTACGAGCTTTGTCAGTTGGCTTCGAAGGCGACCCGTAAGCTGCACAAGCCAAACACTCGGTTGCAGGATACGACGAACGAAGTTCTGGATCGCTTCAAAGACACCATCCCGATGGACGAGTCAAGCGAAACAGTGGTAGAAAAGGTACAATTGCAAGAGCGCCGCGCGGCTTAACGCGCGGCTGTTTCACCTTTCGCAAAAGCTACGAGTAAATTTAACAAGATCACCCGCACTACAACCCATCCGCAGTTCAAATTCACCCAACAATTTTGGCCTTCCGCACGACCCCCTCGTCAAGCAGATCCCGCCTCAGTTCCAAACAATCCCTCCTAAATTTCAAATTCCAGGTTAAAACATGACTATCTCTGAGTTAAAAGAACATAACATCGCGGAGCTGAGTAAGCTTGCACGCGGTCTCGACATTGCGGGCACCAGCGGGCTCCGCAAGCAGGATCTCATCTTCAAGATTTTGCAGGCGCAAAGCGAAAAAGAAGGGCACATCTTTGCCGAAGGCGTGCTCGAAATTCTGCCGGATGGTTACGGCTTTTTGCGTTCGCCTGATTACAACTATCTGCCCGGTCCTGACGACATTTATGTCTCTCCTTCGCAGATCCGCAAGTTCGATCTGAAGACCGGAGATACGATTAGCGGCAATGTGCGCCCCCCGCATGAGGGTGAGAAGTACTTTGCTCTAGTGAAGATCGAAGCAATCAACTTCGAGTCGCCGGAAGAGACACGGAATAAGATCCTGTTCGACAATCTGACCCCACTGTACGCTCAGGAGCGAGTCAAGATGGAGACGGTTCGTGAGCACATCTCGGGCCGGGTGATGGACCTCCTGACGCCGGTGGGTAAGGGGCAGCGTGGGCTGATCGTAGCTCCGCCACGTACTGGTAAGACGATGTTGCTGCAGTCGATTGCGAATAGCATTACGGCGAATCATCCTGAGGTTGTGCTGATCGTGCTACTGATCGATGAGCGCCCGGAAGAGGTCACCGATATGCAACGCTCGGTGAAGGGTGAGGTGATCTCCTCGACCTTCGATGAGCCTGCTGCACGCCACGTACAGGTTGCCGAGATGGTGATCGAGAAGGCCAAGCGCCTTGTGGAGCACAAGCGCGATGTGGTAATCCTGCTGGACTCGATTACGCGTCTGGCGCGTGCCTACAACACGATTGTGCCGCCTTCGGGCAAGGTTCTCTCAGGCGGTGTGGACTCGAATGCGCTGCAGAGGCCGAAGCGGTTCTTCGGTGCGGCCCGCAATATCGAGGAGGGCGGTTCGCTGACGATCATTGCGACGGCGCTCGTCGATACCGGTTCGCGCATGGATGAGGTGATCTTCGAGGAGTTCAAGGGAACCGGCAACATGGAAGTCATCCTGGATCGCAAGCTGGTGGATAAGCGTGTGTTCCCGGCGATCGACATTCAGCGCTCCGGTACGCGTAAGGAAGAGCTGCTGATTCCGAAGGAAGATCTGCAGCGGACCTGGATTCTGCGTAAAGTGCTGAACCCCCTGTCGCCAGTTGAGGCGATGGAGCTGCTGACCGATAAGCTAGCGAAGACTCGGAATAATCAGGAGTTTCTGCATAATATGAGCTCGATCTAGATTCGGTTTTCGTAGGACCAAAGGCGCAGCTCTTCGGAGCTGCGCCTTTTTTGTTTTCCTAAGATCTTGTCCTGCCGGACGAGCCTCCTACGCGGAGGGCGGCCATTTCATGGCTTTTTCCTTAGGTGCCTCTACTTCGTCGGAATCCGAACCTTTACGCTGTTTTCTAGTAGCCGTTGGCGATGAGGTACTGCTCGGTAAGGTCGAATTTTTCCGGGGAGTGCCGGCGTTCGGCGTATTTGCTGAGGACGTCGACCTCGATGTTGACGGGGGTGCCGGGGGTGAGGGTGTGGAGGCTGGTGGCGGCGTAGGTGTGGGGGATGATGGCTACCTCAACCTCGGCGCCTTCTATGGAGGCTACGGTTAGGCTGATGCCCTCGATGGTGATGGAGCCCTGGGGTACGACGTAGCGGGTGAGGGTGTCGGGGAGTTGGATACGGAGGCGCCAGTCGGTGTCGGGCTGGTTGGGGGTGATCGGGGCGAGAGAGACCAGGGTGGCGGTGCCGTCGACGTGGCCCTGGACGACGTGGCCTCCTAGGGGGGAGCCGGCGGGGGTGGGAAGCTCCAGGTTGACTATAGCGTCCGGGCGCAGGTGGGTAAGGGTGGTGCGGGCGATGGTCTCGGCGGCGAGGTCAGCGGAGAAGCGCGGGGGGAAGGCGTTGGGCTCGATGCTGAGGGCGGTGAGGCAGACGCCGTTGACCGCGATGCTGTCTCCTGTATTGAGACGCGCGGTGAGCGTGGGCGAGGCGATGGTGATGCGGGTTGCGCCTGCGGTTGGCGTGATGGCGAGCAGGGTGCCGGTGGTTTCGATCAGGCCGGTGAACATAAGTACAGATTACAGTTGTCAGTTCTCAGGTGCCAGTTTTCGGGTGTCAGTCCGCAGTTTGCTCATGCCAGGGGTCGTGGAGGTAGCCGGTGACGCAGGCATCGGGGCCGTAGTTGACGCGGGTGGTGCGATGGAGGGATTCCTCGAAGAGGTAGGGGGAGGCGATGCCCTGGGCGAAGGGGATGGCTTGTACTCCCAGTTCGGTCTCGGCGTAGATCAGGACGGCTTTGTCGACCAGGTTCTGCTGGAGGAAGGCTCCGTTGAGATGGGAGCCGCACTCCAGCAGGAGGCTCAGGATGCTGCGCTCTGCGAGGGTGGTGAGGACGGCTGGAAGGCTGAGGCGTCCCGCGTGGTCGGGGATGGTTTCTACCTGGGCTCCGGCGTCGGTGAGGGCTGTGATTTTGTTGCTCGGCGCCGTTTTGCTGCAGAGGATCAGTAGATCCGGGTAGCCGGAGTCTTTTCCGCTGTCGGCGGAGAGGACCAGCTGCGAGATGAGCGGGATTCGCAGTTGGGAGTCGAGGATGACGCGGAGCAGGGGGCGGCGGCGGGGTAGAGCGTTGGGGCCGAAGACTCCGCTGCGGTCGGTTAGTTGAGGATTATCGGCTAGGACGGTGCCGATGCCGGTGAGTACGGCGTCGGAGGCGTGGCGGAGGAGCTGGACCTCGTAGCGGGCGGCGGGGCCGGTGAGCCAGTGGGGCTGGTTGGGGTAGCGGGCGGCGGGGGGTGGGGCTAGTTTGCCGTCGACCGAGAGCGCGGCCTTGAGCGTGACGAAGGGCGTCTTGTGCTGAATGAAGTGGGCGAAGGCGTCGTTGAGGTCGCGGGCCTGCTGCTGGAGGATGCCGACGGTGACCTCGATACCTGCGGCGCGGAGTTTGGCGAGCCCCTGGCCGCTTACCTGGGGATTAGGGTCTTGCGTGGCGACGACGCAGCGACTGACGCCTGCGGCGACGAGGGCGTCGGCGCAGGGGCCGGTGCGGCCGTGGTGGCTGCATGGTTCCAGCGTGACGTAAGCCGTTGCTCCGATGGTGGAGAGGCCTCGTTCAGCGGCCTGTTTGAGGGCTACTATCTCCGCGTGATCGCGGTAGGCGTAGAGATGCGCTCCTTCGCCGATGATCTTTGCACTACCGCCGTTGGGCGGGGTCTGCGTGAGCACACAGCCTACCTGCGGATTAGGTGAGGCCAGACCTGTAGTTTCGGCTGCGAGCTTGAGAGCCCGGCGCATGTAACCTTCGTCGATGGAGTTTAGGGTCATGCTCTTAGCAGGATAACTTTGATGTCTTTCACGTAACGGGTACCCCTCCCCCCACCCCTTCGGGGGTATTTTGCAGGGAAGTTATTTTGTTTCATAAGCTTACGGAGGGTGGCTGACTGCAAAATATTCATTCGAAAAGGTTTACGTGCAAAATATAGAAAACAGGACAGTTAGTGTCTAAACGACAGACGCTCCGACAGGCTGCCGGAGCGTTTTTCTTTCCATAGTCAGTATATCGTTTTGGCGATAACTCCTATGCCATGCGATTGTCCTTGTCTGATGCAGGTTTTCGTCGGTTGGGGGCTTGACAGCTCGCTGGAGAGACCAAGGTGCAGGCTGGTTCTTCCATCCTGTTACGAAACTCGCAAACCGGCCAGATGCTGGAATTTTTTGATGATTCCCGACGAAAAGTCGACTTCAGGGAATCTATCGTGCAGCGAGGAAACGATCGACGCGTGTGTTCCCTTAACCACCAACATCGGAGTGTTATTGAACTCGCTTCGTTAGGATTCTGGGTGGCGGAATCGCGCAGGTTTCAACGGCCACCCTGATTTGGTTTCCGTCGTGGGCCCTATTGATGCAATGAGAATCCAGATGGCAGAGCTGCCTCAAGATTGATTTGTTCTCCGGTGATGGGGTGGTGGAATCTCAGAGATTGGGCGTGCAGGAGATATCCTCCATCGCCGGGAAGGCCGGGGAGATCTTCAAGAGGCTGGCCGGTTATGCCGTACAGAGGATCGCCTAGCAGGGGATGGCCGATGGATGCCAGATGGATTCTGATTTGATGAGGGCGGCCCGAATATAGGCTTACCTCAAATGTTGTTGTGTTTGTCGTGCGTGAGATCACCTTCGCCAATGACTTTGACGGTTTGCTACCTGGTTTGCCAGTGGGGCTGGCGGCCCACACGGAACCGAGGCGCGGGTGCGGTACGAGGCCGATGGGTGTGAGAATTTCGTAGGCGTCCTGCTGTGCAACGTTTTGAGCCAGCGCCCGGTAGATCTTTTGAACTCTGGGTGTGTTCCAGTGTGTGGATAGTTGAGAGGCCGCCTGCGGTGTTTTGGCGAAGAGGACGATGCCGGTGGTGGCTCGGCCCAACCGGTGGACAGGGTTTGCGTTGGGGGTTTGCTTCTGCACCAGGCGCAGGAGGGTGTTTTCCAGGAAGCCGCCGCCGGGGAGGGTGGGCAGGCCGCTGGGTTTGTTGACGGCCAACAGGTGGGGGTCATTAAACAGGGCTTCGAAGTGCTGAGGGGAGTCTGGTTCGATCCAGGGAGGACGGTTCCAGACAAGGGTTTGGCCTGAAGTGACCGATTCGCTTCCGGTAGCGGTCATGCCGTTGAGGGTGACTTCGCCGTTGTCCAGATTTTGTTGCCATGCTTGTGGGGTTGAGTGGGAGTAAAGGCTTGCCAAGTGGGAGAGCAGGATTTGTCCATGATGTTTCCTGCTGATGATTGTCGTGTAGGCATAGCCCCGGTTGAGCATGTGGTTTGAGTGTAAGCGATGGCCTCTGCGGCAGGAGTTGCTGGGTTTCGAGCGTCACTGGAGTTGGCGGGCAAGAGCTCTCAACTGGGCCAGTGTGGGGCCAGATTTCGCGCGGATCACGGCGAGCGCTGCTCTTTTTCACATGGCGGGAGAGGTCTTCCTCATGGTGGCTCGGTGGTGGCTCGTGGTGATTGCGTGGAGTTTTGCCGCACACTCCTGTGTCGGCTGGGCTACAATCCTCTCCTTTGTAAGAGGCGTCTTTTCCGGGCGCTGAAGGCGGACCATCAGCAGAGCGGCCTGTTGAGCGAGGCTGGGTGCGGTTCGATGGATGAATTTGGGAGTTGAAGCGAGGGCGCGCAGGCGCGCTCTTATATCACTGGCGAAGGATGAACCTGATTACTGAGATTGCGCACGAAGAAAAGGATGAGGGGCCATGACTCTAAGGAAGAGCACATATCTTGCGTTTGCATTTTGTTTGAGCCTGTTGAGCGTTGGATCGGTCGCGGCGTGGGGGCAGGCGGTGCCTGCGGAGAAGGCTAATGAGGCGCGGGTGGACCGGCTGCTGAAGCAGATGACGCTGGAAGAGAAGATGAACCTGGTTCGCGGCGGGCTGGAAGATCCTTCGGTGTATCAAGGGCAGGCGGGGTATCTGCCGGGAGTTCCGCGGCTGCATGTGCCTTCGCTGCGCATGGCCGATGGGCCTCCGGGCTTGTTGACGCGGGTGCCGGGGCAGGCGGAGACGGCGACGATGGGTGTTGCTGCGACCTTCAGCGCGAAGGATGCCGAGGCGAATGGCGCGGTGATTGGGCGGGAGGCGCGGTCGTTGGGTATCGACGTGGTGCTGCAGCCGTTTATCAATATCGACCGCGATATTACGTTTGCGCGTGCGTATAACACGTTCGGTGAAGACCCCATGCTGAGTGGCGCGATGGGCGCGGCTGAGGTTCGCGGAGCGCAGGCGCAGGGTGTGATGGCGATGGCGAAGCACTATGTGGGGTACGACTCGAACTCGTACAACATCTTCATCGATCAGCAGACGCTGCACGAGGTGTATGCAGCGCCGTTTGTGGATGCAATTGGTGCGGGCGTGTCGTCGGTGATGTGCTCGTATAACCGCATCAACGGGCCGTTTGCGTGCGGCAGCAGCGATACGCTGAAGACGATTCTGAAGGATGAGATGGGGTTCAAGGGCTTTGTGACGTCGGACTGGGGCGGCGTGCACAGTGTTCTGTTTATCAACGAAGGGCTCGATATGGAGATGCCTGGCGCAGCGGAGGCGGATAGTCCGTTCAAGGCGTTTATCACTAACTATTTTGTGACGGCCCCACCGGAGCCACCGTCGAATAAGCCGCTCGATCCTGAGGAGCTGGCGGGGATCCTTGGCGGTCCGATTCCGGAGGAGCCAAAGGGAAACGGTCTGGATCTGGGAGGCTTCCCGCGCGATAACGATAAGACGACGATGCGTGAGGCTCTGAAGAACGGCACGGTGACAGAGGCTACGATTACGGCGGCGGCGCGGCGTGTGCTGTATGAGATCGACCGCTTTGGGTATCTGGACGGCAAGCAGAAACATAACGTGACGCCGCAGGATATCGAAGAGAATGCAGCTGTGATTCGGAAGACGGCTGAGGACGCGGCGGTGCTGCTGAAGAATGACCATGCGTTGCCGCTGAAGGACGAGGATCTGCAATCGCTGGCGCTGATTGGGCCGGGAGCGGGACAGATTGCGGCGATTGGAACGTTTGGCGAGCGCAGCCCCGGGTTGACGAAGAGGCAGATCGGCCCGCTGGAGGCGCTGATGAAGGGTGCTCCTTCGGCGAAGATCAAGTTCGCCGTGGATGACGATATGACGGGCGTGCCGGTGCCTGCGGCGGCGCTGTCGCATGATGGCAAGCCTGGTTTGCTGCGTACGGAGAGTTCGGGCCATAACAGCGTGGATGCACAGCTGGACTTTACGCATAGCGATGGCAAATCGCTTCCGGCGAACGAGGCGGCGACCTGGAAGGGAACGCTGACGGTGCCGAGCGAGGGCGAGTACTGGCTGTACCTGCAGGCGCTGGGTACACGGGCCAAGCTGATGATCGACGGCAAGCGCGTGGGTCAGACCGGCGCGGCCAAGGGAACGGTGCATGGCGATATTCAACAGGCCACGCAGGACAATGGATTCCCAACGGTGGATGGGCTGGATAATGTGCGGCGTGCGGTGCAGCTGACGAAGGGACCGCACTCGATCACGGTGGCGACGAGCAGCGATACGTCGAATGCGCCGGCGCAGGTTCGTCTGAACTGGATGACGCCGGAGCAGAGGATTAGCGATCACCATGCTGCTATCGATGCGGCGACGAAGGCGCATACGGCGGTGGTGTTTGTGTGGACGCGAGGGAAGCCGGACTTCGCGCTGCCGGGCGAGCAGGACAAGCTGGTGGAAGAGGTGGCTGCGGCAAACCCGAACACGATTGTGGTGATGAACGTAAGCCAGCCCGTCGCAATGCCGTGGCTGAGCAAAGTGAAGGGCGTGGTGCAGATGTGGTGGACGGGCGACGAAGGCGGATGGGCGACGGCGGATATTCTGCTGGGGAAGGCCAATCCGGCGGGTCGTCTGCCGTTTACGTGGGCGAAGAAGCTGGAGGACTATGCGGCGAACGATCCGGCGCATCCGGAGCGTTCGGCGAAGGGTGTGGATGGGAAGACGACTTACTCCGAGGGCGTGGATGTGGGATATCGGTGGTTCGACAAGGAGAAGATCGACCCGATGTTTCCGTTTGGATTCGGGCTTTCGTACACGACGTTCGAGTACTCGGACCTGAAGGTGGCGAAGGCTTCGGATCACGGACTGGATGTTTCGGTGAAGGTGAAGAATACGGGGAGCGTGGCGGGAGACGAGGTGCCGCAGGTGTATCTGGATGCTCCGGCGAAGCAGCCGGAGGGTGTGCAGTTTGCGCCGAAGACGCTGGCGGCGTTCGACCGCGTGACGCTGGCTCCGGGTGAGACGAAGGAAGTCACGATGCATGTGGCTCCGCGTGCGCTGGAGTACTGGTCTGTGGCGGAGAAGAAGTGGGTACGGTCGGAGGATCGCGTGGTGCGGGTGGGGCCGTCGTCGCGGGATCTGCAGTTGACTGCGGCGAGGTAGAGCTGCGAGGGGCCTGTCCTGCCGGACGGGCCTCCTGCGCTTGCCACCCACGGACGAAGATCTGTCCTGCCGGACGGGCCTCCTGCGCGGAGGGCGGTCACTTCGTGACTTTTATACCTTTTTGCGGCTGGATTATCTGCTTCGGTCCTCCCTTCGGTCGGGAGGGTGATGCTTAGTCGATGAGGGAGTCTACGAAGCTGGCGCTGTCGAAGGGGATGATGTCTTCAAGCTTTTCGCCTATGCCGGCGTAGATGACTGGCAGTTTTAGTTCTGTTGCGATGGCGAGGACTATCCCGCCCTTGGCGGTGCCGTCGAGCTTGGTGAGGACGATGCCGGTGACGTGGGCGGCTTCGGTGAAGAGACGGGCCTGGGTGAGGCCATTTTGCCCTGTGGTTGCGTCCATGACGAGGAGGGTCTGGTGCGGAGCGCCAGGGATGAGTTTCTCCGCCGTGCGGCGCATCTTGTCGAGCTCCTTCATCAGGTCGGTCTTGGTGTGGAGGCGACCGGCGGTGTCAACGATGAGGACCTGGGTGTTGCGGGCCTTGGCGGCGGCGCAGGCGTCGTAGAGCGCGGCTGAGGGGTCGCCACCTTGCTTGGTCTTGATGATCTGTACGTTGGAGCGCTGGGCCCATACTTCAAGCTGCTCGATGGCGGCGGCGCGGAAGGTGTCGGCTGCGCAGAGGAGAACGGTGCGGCCCTGGGCGGTGAAGTGCGCGGCGAGCTTGCCGGTGGTGGTGGTTTTGCCGGTGCCGTTGACGCCGACCATCATGATGACCTCGGGCGGGGTGGCCGGGTGGGTGACGGGCCGGGCTACGCCGTCGAGGATCTGCTTGAGCTCGGATTTGAGGAGGCGTTTGAGGTCGTCGCCGCCCTGGATGCCGACGCGGAGGGCGCGCTGGCGCAGGTTTTCCATGACGAGCGCGGTGGTGGGGGCGCCGAGGTCTGCGGCGAGGAGCAGAGGCTCGAGGTTGACGAGGGTGGTCTCGTCGACCTCGCGAGTGAGGGCGATGACGGAGCTGATGGACTCGGAGAAGGACTCGCGGGTGCGGGTGACCGCCTGCTTCATGCGGTCGAAGAGGCCGCGTTTTGGCTCCTGTGGCTCTGGGGCGGCGGGAGTTAAGGGCTCGTCTGGTTGCTGGTCGGATTTGTCGCGTTTGCCGAAGAGGGAAAAAGCCATGCTGTTGCTAGTTTAGCAATGTTGCGAGTGGGGGCGAATCGGCGGTGTTGCATGCGCTTTGACGCGATGCTAAAGCGGTGTTCGATTGAGGCGGTGGGGATTGCTAGGAGGGTTTCGTCGAGTTGAGGGTGTTCTGGTAGACGCGGAGACGGACGGAGCCGGCTTGAAGGAGCGGGGTGTCGATGTGATGGGCGTGGCCGTGGTCTAGCAGGTCGCCAAGGATGGTGTCTACTTCGACGGGATTGCCGGCCTGGAAGTCGCGGTACATCGAAGAGGTAAGGTTCGAGTCTTTGGTGGTGGCGGTCTTGCGGAGGTTTTCCAGGAAGGCCGGGGCGGGCGGGTAGCCGCAGGCGGCGGCGATCTCGGCGCACTCGTCGATGGCCTGGAGGATGGTCTGTTCGCCGTCGGGGACGGCGTTGATCTCGCCGATGGAGCCGCCCAGCAGGGAGTTGACCAGCCCGAGGGAGGCGATCATCACCCACTTCTGCCACATGGCCTGGGTGATGTTGGTGGAGAGCTCGACTTCGAAGCCTGCGTCGCGAAGGGTCTGGTCGAGGGCGCGGAGGCGTGGTGTGGTCTCGCTGTTGTGTTCGGCGTCGCGCTCCCCATAGATGAGCTTTTGCACTGGGGTGATCTGCACGATGCGACCGTGTTGGTCGAGCTCCGTGGAGACCAGGGTGACGCCGCCGAGGACAGCTTTCTCGCCGAAGGTGTGGGTCAGGGTCTCCATGTGGCGCATGCCGTTGAGGACGGGATAGATCATGGTGTCGGGTCCGACTGCGGGCGCCAGGTCTTTGATGGCCTGGTCGAGGGCCTGGGCTTTGACGCTGAGAAAGATGAGGTCGTACGGAGCGTGAATCTCAGCGGTGGTGATGGTCTGCGGCTTGAGAGTGAGGTCGCCATGAGGGCTGACGATGCGCAGGCCGTCCTGCTGGAGCTGCCTGGCGCGGGCGGCCCTGACGAGGAAGGTAACGTCGCGTCCTGCCTGGGCGAGACGAGCTCCAAAGTATCCCCCTACCGCACCTGCGCCGACGATCAAAATCTTCATCTTGCTCCTTGCTGTTGTCTGCGGCTGAGAATAGCTCAGCCTAGCTGGATGATGTATGTGGGAGAGAGGGAGGAGGGGCTGGCGGGCATGAGCCGCGAGGTGGGATGCGGATCTTTCGGGTTGGGGATGACCTTGGTCTGACGCGCCTTGATGAAGATGATGGCAGCCACCAGGACGACGATGATTGCAACCGCGAACGCGATGACGACGGGAAGAAAGGAGGAGTCGCTGGTGCGCTCTTCCGGAGCGGGGTCGTTATTCGAAGGCAGAGGTTGACTCATAAGGGGTTGGATGCAGGACCGGGCCGATGGATTTGCATGGCACTGTGCAAATCAGCTTGGGCGTTAGTTGGCCGGTGCAGGGGCGGTGGTGGCTGGCGCGTGGCTGGGCTGAGAGGGCCAGACCTGTGGACGCACAAGAAGCAGGAGGTAGAGGAAGAGGATCGCGATGAGGACGAGGCCACCGATGAAGATGTGAGGACGGAATCCCATGTAGGTTTTGTGCTGCGGGAGGTCCGGGGGAGGGATGTGTCCGTGCTCGTGATCATGCATGCGTACCAGCTTAGAGGAGATTTGGATGTGGTGCCGATGATCTTTTAAAACACAGAGGCAGATACAAATACGGGGGTCTCTCCACTGCGTATCGGACGATAGTGCTGTCCGCTACTTCGGTCGAGATGACGATTCTTATATCGTCACTGATCGCATTGCGACGATGACGTTGTCCGCTGCTCGGTCGAGATGACGATTCTTTATATTGTGAATGGTGAAGATTCGAGCGGCGTTATTCGTCGCGGCCGGGGCGGGCCATCAGTTCGCGGATGGCTTCCTTAGGACTTTTGTTGTGGTGGAGGATGGCGTCCATCTGTTCGGTGATGGGCATCTCCACGGCGTAGCGTGCTGCGAGACCGAGGGCGGCGGCGGTGCTGCGGATACCTTCGGCTACTTTGCCGTGGAGGCCAGCGACGATCTCTGGAAGCTGGCGGCCACGGCCCAGTTCGATGCCGACGGCGCGGTTGCGTGAGAGCGAGCCGGTACAGGTAAGGATGAGGTCACCGACACCGGAGAGTCCGGCGAGGGTTTGGCGGCGGCCACCGCAAGCTACGGCGAGGCGCGTCATCTCGGCGATGCCGCGTGTGATGAGGGCGGCGGAGGAGTTGTGTCCGAGGTTGAGGCCGTTGGCGACACCGGCGGCTAGGGCGATGACGTTTTTGAGGGAGCCGCCAAGCTCGACGCCGGGGACGTCCTCGTTGGTGTAGACGCGGAGACTGGTCGAGGTGAAGTCACGTTGGATGGTCTGCGCCACGTGCGTGAGCTCAGAGGCGACGACGACCGCGGTGGGCATGCCGGCTGCGACCTCCTGCGCGAAGGAGGGGCCGCTGAGGACGGCGAAGGGGTTGGCGGCGATGGAGGCGACTACCTGCGACATGCGAAGGTAGCTGGTCTCTTCAATGCCTTTGCTGGCGCTGAGGATGATCTGCTTGCGCGTGAGGAGGGGGGCGATGTGAGTGAGCACGCCGCGAAGATGCTGCGAGGGCGTGACGCAGAGGAGGATGTCTGCCTCGAAGATGGCGAGCGGCAGATCGGCGGTGACCTGAATATCGACAGGCAGGGTGAAGCCGGGGAGGTAGGGCAGATTTTCGCCGGCCTCGCTGAGCTGGGTGGCGAGGGCGGGAGAGTGAGACCAGAGAAGGATCTGGTGGCCGCCGCGACGGGCGAGAGAGAGCGCGAGAGCGGTGCCCCATGCGCCTGAGCCGAGGACGGCGATGCGGCTCAAGCGGACACCTTCTTTTTGCCGAAGCGGCTTTCGGTGCCGGCGAGGAGGCGGCGGATGTTTTCGTGATGCTTGGCGATGACGAGGATCGGCATGAAGATCATGCCGGCGATGACGAGCGGAGTTCTTTGCGGGATGAGGTAGAGGCCGAAGAGAGGGAAGGTGGCCGAACCGAGGATGGAGCCGAGAGAGACGAAGCGAGTGAGGAAGACCACGAGGAGGAAGACGGAGAAGATGCAGACTCCGCCGAGCGGGCTGAGAGCGAGCATCACGCCGAGTGCGCTGGCGACGCCTTTGCCGCCGCGGAAGCCAAGCCAGATGGGATAGACGTGTCCGAGCATGGCGACGGCACCGGCGATGACGGCGAGGCCCCAGTTGCCGGGCGCGAGGTGCTGGGCGATCTTGACGGCGAGGAAGGCTTTGCCGAGATCGAGGAGAAGCGTGGCGATGCCGAGGCCTTTGGCTCCGCTGCGGGCGACGTTGGTGGCGCCGATGTTGCCGCTGCCGGTGGCGCGGATGTCCTCTTTGCGAAAGGTCTTTACGAGGAGATAGCCGAAGGGGATAGACCCAAGAAGATAAGCGAGCGGAATGGAGAGGAGCCAGGGGTTCATTGTCGTCCGAATGAGTCTACCAAGTGTGGGTGAGGATGGGATAAGAGACGGTCGACCGCGGAGTTGCGCGGATGATGCGGATGATGCGGATTTTAAAAAGACGAGAGAGACGGATTGACTGCAAAGACGAATGAAGACAGATGCGTTGTAGCAAGAGGATCAGTTTAATGATGATGATTGCGTGGGGAAGGTTTATCCGTGGTTATCCGTGCGATCCGCGGTCGTCTTTGTTTTTGTGGGTCAGAGGATGTGGTGGCGGATGAGTTCGAGGGCGTGCTGGCTGGCCCACCAGCGGACGCGCTCGCGGTCGCCCATCAGGCGGAACTCCTTGACCTGGGTGTCTTGTGCGTCGGCGAGCGCGATGTAGACGAGGCCGATGGGTTTTTCCGCGTCGGGGCCTGGCGCGCCTGGGCCGGGGCCGGCGATGCCGGTGATGGAGATGCCGAGCGAGGCTCCGGTGCGGGTGCGGATGCCTTCGGCGAGGGCGCGCGCTACCTCGGCGGAGACGGGGCCTTTGGTGGCGACGAGGTCTGCGGGGACATCGGCGAAGGTGGTCTTGAGCGCGTCGCTGTAGACGACGGCGCCCCCGAGGAAGTAGCGCGAGGAGCCGGCGATGGCGGTGAGGCGCTGGGCGAGGAGGCCTCCGGTGCAGCTCTCGGCGGTGGCGAGGGTGAGGTGACGCATACCGAGGTGGAGCAGGACGACCTCTTCGAGGGATTCGCCGTTAGAGGAGAAGATGGTGTCTTCCATCTCGGCTTCGATCTTTTCGGTGAGGTCGTCGACGCGCTGCTGGGCTTCGGCGAGGGTGGGCTTGGCGCAGAGGAAGTGCAGCTGAATCTCGCCTGCACCGGCGAGGATGGTGGTCTCGATGTCGGAGTACTGCTTGTAGATGGGAGCGGTTCTCGCGTCTACGTGCGACTCGGGGATGAGGGCCATGCGGAGCATGCGTTTGGCGAGGTGACGCGGGGGTAGAGAGGAGGCGAGGCGCGGCTTGACCTGCGTATCGAAGAGCGGCTTGAGCTCTTTGGGCGGACCGGGCAGGAGGATGACGATCTTGCGGATGGGCTGCTGCTTGCCGTCGGCGTCGGGGATTGCGGTGTCGATGGATGTGTCGAGGAACTGGCCGGGGGCACTGCCGTTGGGGTTGTCGAGGACGATGGCGCCTTCGAGCACGTCGGCCTGCTTGGCGTTGTTGGGCGGCATCACCATCTGGCGCGCAGCGAAGCGCTTGTAGAGCTGGGCGAGGATGGCGGGGTTGGGCTGGAGGGTGATGTTGAGTGCGGCGGCCACGGCCTCGCGGGTGAGGTCGTCTTCGGTGGGGCCGAGGCCTCCGGAGAAGACGATGACATCGGCGCGGTTGATGGCGATGGCGGCGGCGCTGGTGAGATGAGCGAAGTTGTCGCCGACGATGGTCTTGAAGGCGACCTGCACGCCGAGATCGTTGAGGCCGTCAGTGAGGTAGAGGGAGTTGGTGTCCTGACGGAAGGGTGTGAGCATTTCGGAGCCGGCAGCGATGATTTCAGCGATCATGGTAAAGAGTGGCTTTCTGCGCCCTGGGAGTGGCCTTGGTTCTGCTGTTTTGATGATATGCGGGATGTGGGTTGCGCGGATTGTTGGATTTTCGAGCGTTTAGTAGAGACGCTTGCTTTGAATGAAGCTGTCCGGGTTGCCGTCGGCGGGGTTGACGAAGTGGACGTCGCCGGGATCGCGGCGCGGGGTGTCGACGGCGAGGACGACGAAGGGTTCTTCAAGGATCGCAGGCGTGCCGTGGATGGTGCCTTGTTGGAAGAAGACGAGCTGTCCGGGGCCGACTTCAAAGGGCGGAGCGTCGCCAAGGAAGAATGTGGCGCGGCCCGACAGGACGACGAGATACTCGTCGCAGGTGGAGTGATAGTGCGCTGCGACGGGCCGATAGACGCGGAAGACGCGCGAGCTGGCATGCGTCCGG
This sequence comes from Granulicella sp. S190, assembly GCF_009766095.1. GTDB lineage: Bacteria > Acidobacteriota > Terriglobia > Terriglobales > Acidobacteriaceae > Edaphobacter. The sequence goes on along the minus strand of NZ_LMUD01000039.1, from coordinate 295,071 downwards.
TCGGTGAGCCGGGTGTCGATCAGCATGGTGTCGGCGGTATCGGGAAAGCTGGCGGCGATCTCGCGGAGATCGAAGATGGCGGTGCTGGGTGAGGCTTGGTGTGGCTTAGAGGTCTTAGGCATAAGGGTGTCCCTCTGCATAAGATGACGGATTTGGGGTTGAAGAGCGAGGAATTAACTTACAAGGTTGGGTTGCGCCTTGTGCCCGTTGAGTTCCGGGTTGGCGTGGGCACCCCCCTGTACGGGCAGGAAGATGGAGAAGACGGTGCCGCAGTTGGGAGTGGTGGTGCGGGAGCGTACGCGGAGGCTGCCGCCGTGCTTTTCTACGAGCTCACGCGAGACCCAGAGGCCGAGCCCGGTGCCGGTATCTTTCTTTGTGGTGAAGAAGGGCTCGAAGATGCTGTTGAGGTGTTCGGGGGGCACCCCGAGGCCGGTGTCGGCAACGGTGATGCGGACGCCTGGCCGTGTGGGGTCGCGGGGATCGGTGGTGGAGTTGGCCCTGAGGTGGACGGTGTCGCCCCGGGTGCAGGCGTCGAGACCGTTGGCGATGAGATTGGAGAGGACCTGGCGGAGCTCGCCGGATGCGCCAAGGACCTCGCGGTCGGTGTCGGAGTGGGCAAGAAGCGTGATGCCGAGAGCGGCGGCGCGGGCGGAGTAGAACTCGCAGACCTCCTGAACGACGACCGCGGGCTGGAAGCGTGCGGCGGACGAAGCCTCGCGATAGAAGCCGAGGGATTGGCGGGTGATGTGGGCGATGCGGCCAAGCTCACTCTCGGCCTGCGAGAGGAGGTGGCGTACCTCGTCGATCTCTTCGGAGCGGCGAGCGATGTAGATGAGATTGGTGAGCCCTTCGAGGGGATTGTTGACCTCGTGCGCGACGGTGGCGGCGAGACGGCCGGCGGCGGCGAGCTTTTCGGCACGCATGAGAGCGCCCTCGGACATGCGACGCTCGGTGATGTCGCGGAAGACCAGGACGACGCCGATGAGCTTGCCGGAGCTGTTGCGGATGGGCGCGCCGCTGTCGTCGATGCAGATCTCTGCGCCGCTCTTGGCAACAAGGTAGGTGTGGTTGGCGAGGCCTACGACGGTGCCCAGACGAAGCACCTTGTCGACGGGATTTTCGACGGCGGCGCGCGTCTCTTCGTTGAAGATGGGGAAGACGCGGTGCAGCGAGATTCCGCGCGCCTCATCCTCCTGCCAGCCGGTGAGCTGCTCGGCGATAGCGTTCATAAAGACGACGTTGCCCACGGTGTCGCTGGCGATGACGGCATCGCCGATGCTGCGAAGGGTAGTGGAGAGCCATTGCTCGCGAGCGTAGGACTCTTCGACTCGCTGCCTGATCTCCTTGATCTGCTCGTTATGGGCGGCGGTGAGGATGCGAAAGATTCTGCGGGTCTCCCACGCAAGCAGGCCGGCGATGAGGGAGATGGCGACGATGAGGACGATGCGGGCGTTGCGGGTGACGAGTATGTTTTCCGCAGAGCGTTGGGCGCGACGGCCCATGACGATACTCAGAAACTCATCGAGCTGGGCGCGCAGGGTGTCCATGTCCTGCTTGCGCTGCAGGAGGTCTTGCTCGAGCGTAGTTGCATCCTGCGGGAAGGCGCTGATCTCCTGATAGGCCTCCAGCTCCCATTGCTTGTGGCCGGCCTGGAGGCGATGCAGGCGGGCGACCTGATCGGGACGGTGAACCAGCGAGAAGAGGGTATCGAACTCGGGTTCGATCTGCAGATCCGCGGAGTGGAGAGGCTCCAGAAAGACCGGATTGCGGGTGAGGAGAAAACCGCGCAGGCCTGTCTCTTCATCCAGGATCAGCTTGCCCAGCCTATTTCCGTGGAGGGTGACCACATCCGCCCGGTCGATGGCGTTTGCGCTTTCTTCGACACGCTGAAGGCCGTATCCAAGGATTAAAGCGAGAACGGCAAGTGCTGCAACGGGTAGAGCGAGGAGCCGAAATAAGAGCCTGTTGTAAAGCCGCGATTCCAAGTTGTGCTCCTCACGCGAGAGACGCTATCAGTCTGGATCGTTTTCCAGAAGAGGTATTTCTGGCTGTGATGATTCTACGGAATGATGGGCTGATCTGGCGACTGCAAGAGCAGGATGGTTGTACCAGGGTCAATAATGGCGACTTGAGAGTTTGAAAGGCGACCACGGATTTCGCGGATGCTCGCGGATAAAAGATGAAAGGCGTAACGATGATAAAAACGGATTTTTAGAGATTAGAAGGGATTTTGAGTCTTTAGATAGCGGCTTTAAGGTCTGGGTGCGGGATGCACTCGTTGAGATCGCACTCGACAGTACTAGCCGTCGCGGGATCTAAATTCTTCTTATATTTATCGTTTTTTTCGTTGTTACGCCGTTGTCCATCAGCTAGGGAAGTTGGCGGCCTTCTACTTCCATGGCGACGTGATAGAGGGCGTCGCGGGTGGCGAGGGCGGCGTTGCCATCTTCGAGGAAGACGAGACCGACTAGGTTGCTGCCGGAGACCACGAGGGTAGCGTCTTGATGGCGGTCGATGCGCACGATACCGCGCTGACCGCGAAGGCTGGCGGCTACGTAGAGATTGTCGTCGACATCGAAGGCCATGCCCTGAGCGCGGCCAAGCCCTTGGTAGAAGGCGGTCGCATTGCCATCGCGGTCGATGGCGTGGATGACCTGGTTGGAGGAGGTGGTGGGGCCGGTGACAAAGAGCGTTCCGGCGTCGTTGAAGGCGAGATGGTAGGCGGCGATGCTGGGTTCGAGCGTGGCGTAGACGAAGATCTCGCCGCTGGCGCCGGTGCTGCTGCCGCGGCTGATCTTGAAGATGGTGCCGGAGCGGTCGCCGACGAAGAGGTTGCCGTCGCGGTCGAAGGCGATGCCGGTGGCGATGCCCATGCCCTCGGCGTAGGTGGAGCTGGCGCCGTCGGGGGAGATGCGGTAGACGGTGCCTTCGGCGCGGGAGCTGGCGTAGAGGTGTCCGTCGGGGCCAAAGGCGAGGCCGGTGGCGTTCATCATCTCGCGAACAAAGGGGCGGATCTGGAAGTCGCGCTGGATTTGAAAGATGGAGACCGGCACGGCCTGGCCGCGTGAGCCGGAGACGGTCGCGTAGACGTTGCCGTCGGCATCGACCGCAGGATTGGCGACGGGGTGAAGATTCTCCGCCATGGGCACGGCGACGCGGACGTTGAGCGGGTTGCTGGCCACGCCGCTGCGGTGCAGGATGAGGTCGCCGGTGATGGTGCCTTCGGGCACGCGGACGGTGGCGCGGGTGGGCCGGCTCATTAGAACAGGGGAGGAGATGTCGCCGATGCTGGCGTGGGGGATAAGGGTGCCGTACGGCTCGAGATGCGAGCCGTGGACGTTGATCTCGCCACCAGGCATCGCCGCGAGGGGGGTCACGCGGTCGAGATGAGGCGTGGGGGCGTCGGGCTTTTCGGGGGTCAGGAGCGAACGAAGTGTAGTCATGGCTGACTTAGCGTAGACGGCTGCAGAGGGGAGCGCAACTTGTGAAGTTCGCCCTGCGCGGGCGGCGGTCACTTCGTGACTTATATATCGGCTTCGCCAAGGCCCGAAGCGCCAACCGAAGGGGTATACAAGTCACGAAGTGACCGCACCACGTGTAGTGGGCGTTTAGAAGCGGAGATGGATGAGTTGCGCGATGGCGAGTGCGAAGAGGCCCGCGCCTACATCGTCGAGCATGATGCCGGTGCCTCCGTGAAGGCGCTCGAGCTGGCGGATGGGAGGCGGCTTGAGGATATCGAAGAGGCGGAAGAGAAGCAGCGAGAGCGCGGCGTGCTGCCAGTCGGCGGGGATGGCGATGAGAGCGATGAGCTGGCCGGCGACCTCGTCGATAACGACATGGCCGGGATCTTCGCGGCCGGACTCGCGAGCGACGATGGTGGCGGCGGGGATGCCGATGAGCGTGGCGAGGATCGCAGCGATGGTGGTGCCGATGGCAAGCGCGACGGGGGCCGGGTGCAGGAGATGCGCTGCCGCGTACCAGAGCAGTACGGAGGAGATGCTGCCGTAGGTCCCGGGGCCGGGCTTCAACAGGCCCGCGCCGAAGAATGTTCCGACGAGCCACGCCCAGAGGGTCTTTTTTTCTGAGGGGGGATGGATCTGGATGGTGGAGTTGGCCACTAGTTTCCGTCGTCGTCGTTCTGGCGGGAGTGCTTGGTGGAGCGGGCGAGCTCTTCGAGGAGGTCGGGGTCCTGAATGGGCGAAGAGATCTTGTAGTCGCCGCTGGCCCACTTGCCGAGGTCGATGCGGCGGCAACGATCGGAGCAGAAGGGAAGGTCTTCGTTGGAGGCGAGGACGATGTTGCGGCAGGTGGGGCAGCGGAGGATCTTTGACATAACGTTAATGATTGTAAATTCTTACGCAATCGAACGCAGCCGACCGCCTTTGGCAAGCAGTGTGGCTCCGTTTATCGCAGAGGAGAGCGGGCTGGCGATGGGAACGCGGGAAAGTTTTGATGGGTCCGCTTGCTGCGGGTGTAAAACGGAACAAATGAAAAAGAATGCGGCGAGCGCATGGTTTCTAGTGACAGTACTTCTTGTCGTAGGTGTGACGTCTGCCGTGGCTCAACAGCAGTCGACGATCTCTGACGAGGCGGCAGCTTCGCGGATTGCGTGGTGGCGCGATGCCAAGTTTGGTCTGTTTCTGCATTGGGGTGTCTATTCCATACCCGGTCGCGGCGAATGGGTGCAATGGAAGGAACAGATTCCGGTGAACGAGTATGCCAAACTGGCGGCTCAGTTTCATCCAGATAAGTTCGATCCTGATGCGTGGGCGGCTATCGCTAAAAGAGCCGGCATGAAATACACCGTCCTTACGACGCGTCACCATGACGGCTTTGCTTTGTTCGACGATACGGAGAGCGATTTTACGGCGATGAAGTCAGCGGCTCATCGCGACTTGGTTGCCGAGTACGTTACGGCAGTGCGCAAAGCCGGGCTGCACATTGGCTTTTATTATTCGCCCCTCGACTGGCGATACCCAGGGTTCTTCTTTCCCGACCTCTATCAGGCGAATGCGGTGAAGATGCGCGAGCAGTATCATCGCCAACTTAATGAACTGGCTTCGCACTATGGCAAGATCGATATCCTCTGGTTTGACGGCGGTGGTGTTGATTGGCTTGGGTTCAATGGTGTTACTTACAAGGATGGATGGCATGAGAGACCAAAGGACAAGCATTATGCTGGCGCTTTTACGTGGAAGGACGACGAGGCTCTGGGCAATCTAAGAAAGCTTCAGCCATCGATCCTCACCAACGATCGTACGGACGCCCCAGCGGATTTTCTTTCGCGCGAAGGTGATGGTGCGATGGGGAACTTCGACGGTGTGCATCCCTGGGAGTTGTGCACGACATTGACTACCGGGGCGTGGGGCTATCTGCCGAACGCGAAGATTAAGTCGTTGAACGATGTCATCCGCCTTTTAGTTGGAGCCGTCGGGCGCGATGGGAATTTGCTGTTGAATGTGGGACCTCGTCCCGATGGACAGATTGTGCCGGAACAGGTCGAGCGTCTTCGCGAGGTTGGTGATTGGTTGAGGAGGAACGGGCAAAGTATCTATGCCACACGGGGCGGCCCGTATCTGCCAGGTGACTTTGGTGTCTCAACCTATCGTGACAAGACGATCTATCTGCATGTTCTCAATGCCTCAGAGAGGACGCTTTCGCTGCCTGCTCTTCCGGCCAGGATCTTGAGTTGCGCAAGCCTCACGGGAGGAAGTGTTGCTTGTAAACAAGTTGGGGATTCGGTGGAGATTACGTTGAACGGAAGTGCGGATGCCAGCGACAGAATTGTTGCGTTGACACTTGCGTCGCCGGCAGGAGAGATCAAGCCGATTGCGACTCCAGTTGCCGGCAACGCTGAGTTGGCGCGCTAGTCGAGGATGCGGGCTACTACGTCGTAGTCGTGGGATTCGGTGATCTCGGCGCGGTAGAAGGTGCCGGGGACCAGAGTTTCGTGCGGGCCGAAGTCGTTGATGAAGACCTTGCCGTCGATCTCTGGGGCGTGCAGCGAGGTGCGGCCCTCCCAGAGGAGTTCGGTCTCTTCGGACTCGCCTTCGACGAGGAGGTCGATCTCGCGACCCACCCACTCGGCTTTGGATTTGGTGCTGATCTTTTGCTGCAGCTTCATGAGCTTGCGGCGGCGAGCCTGGATGGTGCGGTTGGGAACCTTGAGATCGTCAGCCAGTTCGAAGGCCTTCGCACCCTCTTCGTCGGAATAAGTGAAGACGCCGAGCCAGTCGATCTTCGCGGCGGTGACGAAGGCCTCGAGTTCTTTGTAGTCGGCTTCGGTCTCGCCGGGGAACCCCACAATGAATGACGTCCGGATGACTATGCCGGGAACGATGCGGCGGGCCTTGGCGATGAGGTCGAGGAAGATCTGCGCGTTGCCGCCGCGCTTCATGGTCTTGAGGACGCTGGCGCTGGCGTGCTGCAGTGGGACGTCGAGATACTTCGAGATGGTGTCGTGCTTCGCCATGGTCTCGAGCAGGCGCGTGGTGACCTTGTTGGGGTAGGTGTAGAGGAAGCGCAGCCAGCGCAGACCGGGAAGGACGGCGAGCGCGTCGAGCAGGGTGGCGAGACCGTCGGTGAAGCCGAGGTCTTCGCCGTAGCAGGTGGTGTCCTGGCCGATGAGGGTGATCTCGCGGACGCCCTGCTTGATGAGGTTTTCGGCCTCGGCGATGATCGACGACATGCGGCGCGAGCGGAACTTGCCGCGAAGCTGCGGGATGATGCAGAAGCTGCAAGGGTGGTCGCAGCCCTCTGCGATCTTGATGTAGGCTGAGGCGCGCGGCGTGGTGAGGATGCGCGGGGTCGCGTCGTTGTAGAGGTACTCGGGGAGCGCGGCGGTGGCTCCGTCCCATGACTCGCGGGAGAAGCGGCCCTGTTGCTGGCGGAGGTCGCCTTCGGCGCGCGAGGTGTTGCCTGCGTCGATGCCGACAGGGAGGTGCGCGATGTGGTCACCAGCGTGGTTCAGTGGCTCGTCGCCGTGGGTGGTGCCGGTCTCGGCGAGCGATTGCACGATGCGGAGTTGGGGGGCGATCTCGCGGTCGTGTTCGGGGTCAGCGAGTGGGCGCGAGTGCTGGCTGACGGCACTGGGGGCGCGGTCTATCAGATTCGGACCGGTCTGCTGTATGCTGATCGATTCAAGTTGTGCGACTTCGCCGTCGGTCTGGGACATGCTGATGGCGTGGGTGTGGATGGTCGCTTCCGGCGTGCCTTGCGGGAGGATGTTGAAGGGCGAGTTGGTTTGGGCGTGGCCGGTGGGGGTGAGGCCTGCGGCGGCGAGGATTGCCTCGAGTTCGCCTGTGCCTACGACAGCGTCTACCTCGGGGATGTTCTTCTGGATCTCGTCGCGATAGCGTTCGACGAGGCAGCCAGCGACGACGATGCGCTGGGCCTTGCCACCGAACTGACGCTTATGCTGCACCATCTCAAGGATGGTATTGACCGACTCCTGCTTGGCGGAGTCGATGAAGCTGCAGGTGTTGATGACGATGATCTCGGCGTCTTCAGCGCGAGGCGTGAGCTCGGCTCCGTTGTGGTGGAGCAAGCCCATCATTACCTCGGAGTCGACGAGGTTTTTGGGGCAGCCGAGAGAGACGAAGCCTACCTTGGGACGTGTCCTGGCAGGAGATTCGAGGCTTACATCATCGAGAATTGCGGGTGGAGTCACAGACTTCTATTCTACCAACTTTGCGCCGATCGCGAGGATCTTTGCGCCTTCGCGAGGTGTCCGCTCTCTTTATGCCGCGGATACGCACAGCAGGTTGCGTCGTCCGACCGGTTTGATTCCTGCCGACCGTTAGACCTCACGACCACGTCTTCGACTGAGGCCATTGGTGGAGGAGGTGGTTGAAAAAGAGACCAAACGCGGAATAAATAATCGCCCTGCGGGTTTCTCATGCAGAACCAAAGCACAGGAGAACTTTTTATCAATGAATCGCAATGAAGTATCAGGTCCAGTGGAACGAAAAAACCAGACACGTTCAGTTTGCACCTTAGAGCACAGATCTTTCGACAGCAGTATGAGCAAGGAAGCTCCAGCTCAGGGATCGTCTTCTAAAGGGATGAAGGGGCGAAGCAAAGCTCTTTTGGCGGTTTTGCTTGGAGGTGCTTCACTCTGTGCGAGCGCATCGGCACAGACCGGCAATAGCTATCGAGTCACGAACATTATCTCTGACGGCTCCGTAACGGCCACAACTACCGATCCGAACCTGATCAATCCGTGGGGCCTCTCTGCTGGCGGAGCTGCGTTCTGGATCAGCGGTGAGAAGACCGGTTTCGAGATTGTGTCCGCTGCTACGGGCGCCGAGAAGTTCGATGTCAACATTCCCGCTGCCACGGGTAGTGGTCCCGGGCAGCCAACTGAAGTTGTCTTTGCCGCTACGGCAAAGGGATTCACCCTGCCGATCGGTGCTCCCCCGACGTTTCTCTTCGCGACGCATGACGGTGCTATCGCCGGCTGGAACGCCGTTCTCGGAATGAATGACAGCACCGCCCAGATTGTGATCAATAACAGCGCGACCAACGCGTCGTACACAGGAATGGCGCTACTAAATAACTCAACCGGTACCTTCCTGCTCGCGGCGAACTTCGGTCAGGCCAGCGATATTGAGGTCTACAACACCAGCTTCCAGCCCGCGAAGCTCTCGGGCAACTTTACCGATCCCAAGCTTCCGGCGAACTATTCGCCCTTCTCTGTTCACGTGATTGGCGATCAGGTCTACGTAGCCTACGCCCTGCGCTCCACGACCACGACGAACGGTGTGACGGAGTTCAAGCAGACAGTACAGGCTGGCGCCGGCATCCTCGACATCTTCGACCTCAACGGGAACTTCGTTGCGACGGCGGTGAACGGTGGCAACCTGAATGCTCCCTGGGGCGTGGCCGTGGCACCGAGCGGCTTCGGCGTGTTTGGCGGCGACCTGTTGGTGGGTAACTTCGGCGATGGCATCATCAATGCCTACAACCCGACCACGTATGCCTTCCTCGGCCAGATCACCGACTCCACCGGTAAGGCAGTGGCGAATCTGGACCTGTGGGAGATCGTCTTCGGTCAGAGCAACGCCACGCCTGCGGGTGCGGGCGATCCTAACACCTTATTCTTCGCCGCTGGGCTCACAGGTGCAGCTCATGGCCTGGTTGGTTCGATTGCCTCTGCCACTTCTACCTCTTCTGCCACCTTTGGATTCAGTGCATCGACCTCGGCTACAACGGTCACGGATGGTTCCAGTGCAACAGCAACCCTTAGCGTGGTCCCAACCAATGGGTTTACAGGCAATGTGGCGCTCTCCTGCAGTGGTCCGGTAGGCGTGACGTGCACGTTCCCTTCGCCGTCACTCGCGGTCTCGGCGACTGCAGTCAGCACAGAGAACGTCACGATCCAGACGACAGGCAGCGCGGCGAATCGTCAGCCTCACTCGTTCTGGCATAACGGAGAGGCTGCGATTGCAACGGCTCTCCTGCTTCCCTTCGGTTCGATCCTTGCGTTCTCCTGGAGACGCAACGCGAACGGAAAAAACCCGCTGCGCCTGTTGGGCGTGGTCCTTCTCTCTTTCACTGTTGCCACCCTGGTGGTAGGGTGCTCGTCGTCTCCCTCGCAGCCAGCAACCTCAACGAATCCCCCTCCTCCACCCTCAACTCCGACGGGAACGCAGCAGGTCACCATCACTGCTACCTCTGCCGGCATCACCCAGACAGCGAACATCACTCTCACTGTTCAGTAGGCTGGAAGTTGTAATGAAAAGGGGGATGCTCTTTTATGGAGCATCCCCTTTTCGCTTTGTGAGAAGTACCTTGAGAGGGCCGTTCTTCAGGCAAGACCGTCGACGGATCGTTATTGCTCAGGCGGATTTTCATCGATGATCTTGAAGTTGGCGGGCACTGCAAAGACGGACGCGGCGGGTTCGTGGCGTTCCACATCGGAGACGGCGACGAGCTGCTCGCCGGTGCGTGGGTCGTTGTGTTTGATGATCATGTAGATGGAGAGGTCGGGTGAGTACCAGTACTCATCGACGATGGCGATGTCTTTGCCGGTGCTGCTCATTGCAGCGGGAATAATGTGGGTTTTGCGAATGCCGGTCAGAGTGAGACCGTCGAGTGGCTGGGTGCCGATGTCTTCCTGCTTGAAGTAAGGATTGTTCGCGGGGGTGCGAGCAGGGGTCGTGTTAAGCGGTGCAGCGGGTGGCCCGTTGAAGATGCTCTCGCGAGCGATGCGTTGGAACGGGTTGTAGAAGATATTGAGACGGCTGGATGGATCGTAGATGTGTGCGGAGAGAAGCGCCGGCTCGCCTTTGAAACCGGTGGGAACGAGCTGGCGGCGCTCGTTATAGATGCGTCCTGATGATGCGCGTGCGATGTGAGCCTTGGTGGTGCGCACGTTTTCGCTGCCGTCCGGTAGAGTCTCGTGCGAGAGGATTTCGACTGTGGCGCTGAAGGGAGCATTGGGGACGGGAGTGACGAAGATGCCGGGAACGAGCGTCTGGACGCCGCGATAGTCGCGGGGCATCTGCTGTTGATTCTGCGCGGAGCATAGCGTGGCGAAGAGGAAGAGTACAGCAGGGTAGGAACAGAAGCGGCGCATGAGAAACCTCCCGACGACAAAGAGGATAGCGCAGAAAGATGCTTTGCAGACTGTAAACTCGCCCTGCGCGGGCGGCGGTCACTTCGTGACTTTTATACCCTTCCGGTTGGCGCTCCCGATGGTCGCGGTGAAATATCTTGCGAGCATCGGGAGGCATAACCGGTACACCCACGGAGTGACTTAGGCCAACCCATTGCGTGCGATGACTTCTTTGTAGAAGTGCGCGCTCATCTTCGGGGTGCGCTTCTGGGTGGCGAAGTCGACGTAGTGGATGCCGAAGCGGTAGGCGTAGCCGTCGGCCCACTCGTAGTTGTCCATCAGGCTCCAGAGGAAGTAGCCGCGCACGGGAACGCCCTCGGAGACGGCGCGGTGCAGCTGCGTGAGGTAGTTGCGCAGGTACATCACGCGGTCGGAGTCGTAGACGTTTCCATCCGGGGCGAGGATGTCAGTCGAGGATGCTCCATTCTCGGTGATGTAGATCTCCTTGATGTTCCAGAGCTGCGCGGCGAGCTTCGGCCCCCAGTAGAGAGCCTCAGGGCCGACGTGCAGCCAGGGGCTCATCATGTGCGGATAGGACGCAGGTGGTGGGACGAGGGCGAAGCCGCCGTGGGAGTCGTCGGCACGAACGTAGGTGGGGGTGTAGATGTTCAGCCCGACGAAGTCGAGCGGCGTGCCGATGGCCTTCATGTCGGCGTCGGTAAACTTCGGCGCGTCGGCTCCGGCGTGGGCGAGGTAGGCGTCGGTGTAGCGGCCCTCCATGACGACGGTGAGATAGCCGGCGTTGATCTGGCGCATCGCCTTTGCAGCGGCGGCGATGTGCTCGGGGGTTTCGATGATGGGCACGGCCGCTCTTGCATTCTCCGCAAGGCCGACCTTGGTGCCGGGCTTCGCATGCGCGCGAATCGCCTGTACGCCGAGGCCGTGGGCGAGCACAGCGTGATGACGAACCTGATTGACGCCCGCAGGCGGCAGCTTGAGCCCGGGAGCGTGGCGGCCATCCTTGTAGCCGATATCGACGAAGGAGCTCATCTCGTTGAGGGTCATGAAGTGCTTGACGCGATCGGAGAGGTGCTCGGCGACGTAGCCTGCATAGTTGGCGAAGGCCTCCGAGGTATCGCGCGACTGCCAGCCGCCCTTGTCTTCGAGCGCCTGCGGAAGATCCCAGTGGAAGAGAGTGCAGTAGGGCTGAATGTTCGCGGCAAGAAGCTCATCGACGAGCCGGTGGTAGAAGTCGAGACCCTTGGGGTTGGGTGTACCAGTGCCCTGTGGGAAGACGCGGGGCCATGCGACGGAGAAGCGATAGGTCTTGAGACCCAGCGCCTTCATCAACTGCACATCTTCTTTATAGCGGTGGTAGTGATCATCGGCGACGTCGCCGGTGTCGTTATTTTTTATCTTGCCTGGAGTGTGCGAGAAGGTGTCCCAGATCGAGGGCCCTCGGCCATCTTCGTTGACTGCGCCTTCTACCTGATAAGACGCGGTGGCAGAGCCCCAGAGGAAGCCTTGAGGAAAAGATCGCGCAATGGGCGCGGTCGCGACAGTCTCGCCAAGAGCAGCCTCGGGCAGAACGGAGAGTGCGGTGGGGGCGAGTGCTGCGGAGCCAAGAAGGCGGGCAAAGGTGCGGCGGCTAAATCGATTGAGCAAAGGATTCCTCTCGTAAGACAACAGGAAGTGTAACTACTTTGATTGAGAGTGGCAACGGTCGAAAGGTCAAGTGAGATTTCGCTCCTTCCTTTCCTCCATCGAGCGTGTGCGGCATGAGCGCAGTACGAGTTGAAGTGGTAAACTGGTTTTCGTGCCGGGTCCTACGCGACGTAATCCCGCCAACCCCGCCAGGTCCGGAAGGAAGCAACGGTAACGGGTCATTACGGGCGCAGTAGGTCGCCCGGTGCACTATCCCTCTACACTTTTTTCCACTCAGGATATGACAGGCCCAGCCTGCCTCCCGAGGCGCGGATGTGTCTTTTTCGGCTTCCACCTCGTCAATGGAAGAGTGACACGAGTACGCTTCTCGGAGAGAATGGTCTCCGACGGTGAACGACGGTTCATTGGAAAGAGATGAGTTCTATAGTTACTGCTGTAAGAGGCAATGAGGTGAGAGTTTGAGTTTGACGTTGAGACCGCAGATGCGGGTGCGCGCGAAGATCAGTTCGGTGGGAGCGTACGTTCCACCCAAGTTGTTGACCAATGCGGACCTGGAGAAGATGGTCGCCACCAACGATCAGTGGATTACGGAACGGACCGGAATTCGCGAGCGGCACATTGTGGAAGCGGGGGTCGCGACCAGCGATCTGGCGGTCGAGGCAGCGAAGAAGTGTCTTGCGAATCGCGGGATCGACGCGAGCGAGTTAGAGGTGATCATCGTCGCGACGGTGACGCCGGATATGTTTTTTCCAGCGACGGCGTGCCTGGTGCAGGACAAGCTGGGCGCGAAGGGCGCGTGGGGATTCGATCTGTCGGCGGCCTGCTCGGGATTTCCTTATGCGCTGCAGGTGGGTGCGAAGCTGGTGGAGAGCGGGATGCACAAGAAGGTGCTGGTGATCGGAGCGGATGTGATGAGCTCGATCATCGACTACACCGATCGCGCCACGTGTGTGATCTTCGGCGATGGCGCCGGTGCGGTGCTGCTCGAGCCTTGCGAAGAGGGAGAGATCGGGCTGGTGGACTACTGGCACGAGGTGGATGGATCGGGCGCTTCGGCGCTGAATATGCCCGGTGGCGGTAGCCTGCATCCGCCGACTGCGGAGACGGTTGCGGCGAAGATGCACTATGTTCACCAGGATGGGCAGGCGGTCTACAAGTTTGCGGTGCGCAAGATGGCTGAGGCCGCGGAGATCGTGCTCTCGCGCAATGGGGTAGAGGGGAAGGACCTTGGTTGCTTCATCCCGCACCAGGCGAACAAGCGCATCATTCTTTCAACGGCGGAGCGGCTGGGGATGCCGGAGGAGTCGGTGATCATCAACATCGATCGCTATGGCAACACGACAGCGGCGACGATTCCAATGGCGATGCAGACCGCGCTCGAGGAGAAGCGGTTGAAGAAGGGCGATCTCGTTCTGCTGGCCAGCGTTGGTGCTGGTTTTACGGTGGGCGCCACCCTGCTGCGGTGGGAGTTCTAAACCTGATTTAGCGATGAATAAAGGCGGGTGAAGGGAAGACCTTCACCCGTTTTGCTTTTAATCCCAGCAGGCGAAGTTCTCCTCGCGGGTGAATGCGGGGGTGTGGTCAGGTTGTGGGAGTCGGACGGCCCACGAGCTTTCCGGGCTGGCTGCTAACGGCACGAGAGGTCTTGTAGAGCTGCCAGAAGGCGAAGGCGCAGCTGCCCAGGATGAGGGTCCACAGAACGATGAGGACCGGCGTCGCATACTTCTGCGAGAGGTTGTTCCAGAGATGCACGATGTGGCGGCCGTAGTGAATGCCGAGCCATGCCGCGATGGTGTGACGCAGGCAACGGCTAAGGATGAAGGTCGTGAGGAACTTCTTGCGCGACATCTTCAGCGCGCCCGCTGCGAGGACAAACGGACTGAGCGGCATCGGCGGCGGCAGGATTGCGGGCAGGGCGACGGAGAGGATCGCGTGATTCTCCATCCAGTCGCAGACGCGTTTGAAGATGCGGGCGGGAATGCGTTTTTCGATGAACGCCATGCCGCCGGACTGTCCTACCTGATAGCTGAACCATCCGCCAAGAGCGGAGCCCGCGGTTGCGAGCAGGATGAGCAGGAACCAGCTCTGATGCTGCGCCGCGAGGATGATGATCATGATGTCGGTGACGCCGGGCAGAGGCAGCGGGATAAAAGAGCTGTCGACGATGGAGACCAGGAAGACGCCAAAGAGTCCGAAGCTGAAGAGCAGATGCAGGAACGGGCTACGGGCGCGATGCGAGGCAGCAGCCTTGGGAACGGCTGCTGCGAGATTCTTCGCGATGAGGATGGCAGCTGTCCGCAGGCTCATAGAAGTTAAGACGCGCTCCGCCGGGCAGAAGTCGCGGAGATATTGAAGATTGGTAGAGCCGCGAGTATAGCAGAGGAGCTAGAGGAAGCGGAGCTCGGGCAGAGGCGGCAGGATGTTCGACTCTGCTGCGTAGCGGCGAAAGAGCTTGATCGCCTCGGTGCAGTCAGTATTCAGGACGTAGTGGATGTTATGCGAGAGGTAGTGGCGAATGACGGCGGGGCGCAGGGCGATGCGTGGCGTCCATTGCTCCACCAGATCTTCGATGTGCAGGAGACCGTGATTGCGCGAGGCCTCGAGATCTTCGATCAGTTGAGCGGCCGTCATCCCCTTTGCGCTGAGCGCCTCGGGCCGTACCGCCCATACTGCGGCGACCCAGGGCAGGTTGGTGCGGGTGCGCCACTCGCGGGCGAGATCGAGCCACTGGCATGGTCCTACCTCAGCCTCAATCTGCTCGCGTCGTTCGAGGGCCAGCAGAGCCGGATCGCCGATCAGGATGGCGGCATCTGCCTGACGCAGCATGACGACAGGGTCCGCTGACGCGGGATGGAATGCCGGGGAGTTGTTGGCGAACTTGCGGAAGAGGATTTCGGCGTAGGCGAGCGAGCTGCGCGAGGCGGTGTCCGCGGCGACGGTTCGCACGGTGCTGAGCGTATGAGGAGCTTTGAGGATGAGCTGAATCGAGCGCACCTCGTCAAGCGAAGCGATGGTGCAGCCGGGGACGATCGCCAGCTCCGGCGTCAGTGCGGCGATAGGGATCAGGCCCAGGTCCGCGCGGCCTGCGAGAAGCTCGGCGGCACACTGCGAGGGTTGCGTGTAGTGCAGCACGTAGCGCTCCGCCAACTCTGCGGCGAGAGGTGCGTGTTCGAAGTCCCACATCAATGGAGCGGGGTTGAGAAAGTCGATGGCGGCGACACGCAGCATGGAAGAAGAGTTGCTCAAAGGACTAGTTTATTAGATGTTGCGAGGGAACGTGCGATGCAGAGGCGAGTGGTCGCTTTTTATCAGGATGAAAATTACGACTGGGCGGCGCGGCTGGACTGCGGACATGGACAGCACGTGCGGCACGATCCTCCCTGGATGCTGCGAGAGTGGGTGCTCTCCGAAGAGGGAAGAGAGGCGCGGATTGGCAGTGTGATGGAGTGCAAGCGATGCGACGAAGCCGCGAAGTAGTCGCCTGGTAGTACGATGCTGCCGTATGCGGAAGGTCACACCGAAGGGAGTGTAGACAATGGACGGATTGCTGCGAACTGGCCGCTATCTCTTCGCCATCGCGATGGGGTGTTTCGGCGTGGAGTACTTTCTCTACATCGGCGGGTTGAAGGGTCCTGCCCCTGGTCCGCCGTGGATTCCCGCGTCGCATGTTGGAGCCGTGCTGGCGGGCGCAGCGTTGATCGCCGTCGGAGTCTGTCTCGTGACTGGAAGACTGGCGCGACTATCGGCAACACTGCTTGGGGTGGCTCTGCTCCTCGATGTTCTCTTCTTCCATCTCCCCGGGCTGATCGCGCAGCTTCACAACCCCGGCCCCTGGACCAGCAGCTTCGAGCTTCTTGCGCTGATGGGCGGCGCCTTTGTACTTGCGAGTACCGCGCTGCCTGATGGCTTCAGAATGGAGCCGTCGAACGAGGTCACCACGCTGTTGGCGTCTTTCGGACGCATCGTGTTTGCGATCGCGTTGGTTGTCTTCGCGGTTCAACACTTCCTGTATGCGCGATTCGTCGCCACGCTGATCCCTGCGTGGATTCCGGCGCATCTCTTCCTGACATACTTCGTTGGCGTGGCGTTTCTCGCTGCAGCTTTGGCCATCGCGACGAAGAAAGTAGCGCGTACTGCATCGGAGTTACTTGGCACGATGTTTCTGTTGTGGGTTCTCTGTCTGCATGCGCCGCGCGTTGCGGCTTCTCCACGCAACGGCGATGAGGTCACCAGTCTGCTTGTATGCCTTGCGATGAGCGGCGCGTCTTTTGTTCTGGCGAAGTCCTTCGCGTCCTGACCTTCGCGGCTAACCCCAGCCCAGTGAGATGCGATACAGTGACGTTGAGCCTATGCCAACAGCAGGGTTCAGATTGCAGACACAGACGACGAAGCGTACCGATGAAGAGGACGATGAATGGCTTTGGCGCAGCGGGATGAAGCAGCCACGCGGGAGACCGCGCGGTTAGCATGGATGGCGTTGACCCTGACGCCCGGAATGGGACCCACACGAATCTGGAAGGCGATGAACAGGCTGGGCGCAGCGGAGCGTGTGCTCGATGCTTCGCTCACCGAGTTAGAGGGCGCAGGGATGCCGGCGCAGTCGGCGCAGTTCGTCTTCGAGGGCAAGGCGAAGGCTGCGGCGGAGGACGAGATCAAGCGCGTCGGCGAAGCTGGCGGCAGTATCCTGACGCCCGAAGACGAAGCCTATCCCGAGCGGCTGCGCGAGATCTACGATCCTCCTGCGGTTCTCTGGATTCGCGGCGATGCGTCTCTGCTGGCGCGTCCGGGAATTGCAGTCGTGGGAACGCGGCAGCCGTCGCCCTACGGAGCGGGAATGGCGGAGCTGCTCTCACGCGATCTGGCCAATCGGCGCATTGTGATCCTCAGCGGCATGGCTCGCGGAGTCGACACTGCGGCGCACAAGGGCGCGATGGAGGCCGGCGGCAAAACCGTCGCGGTCTGGGGCACAGGCATCGACGTCATCTATCCCAAGGAGAACAAGAAGCTCGCCGAGCAGATCGTCGCGACCGGCGGAACGATCGTGAGTGAGTATCCGCTGGGCACCTTCCCCGCGCCGCAGAACTTCCCCATCCGCAACCGTATTCTTAGCGGAATGAGCGTGGGCGTGCTGGTGATCGAAGCCGCAGAGTACAGCGGAACCAGAATTACGGCACGCTGCGCGATGGAGCAGAATCGCGATGTTTACGCGGTTCCCGGGAATGTGACGAATAAGAACGCCTGGGGACCTAACACGTTGATAAAACAGGGGGCTAAGCTGACCGCTACGTGGGAGGACATCTGGGAGGATCTGCCCTCTGAGATCAGGCTGCAGCTGGAGGACGAGAGGGATGCCGCCGGTGGGGGCTCTGAATCGAAACCGGCTGGGGCCGCATCTCTATTTAACGATACGCCGCTTCCGGAGCACGAACGGATTGTCTTCGAGCGTCTGCGGCACGATGAGTCCACTCAGCTGGACGAGTTGATCGAACAGTTGGAGTCGACGTTGGGGTCCGCCGAGATCTTTACGGCGCTCTTCGAACTGGAGCTCGCAGGCCGCGTACGGCAACTGCCCGGAAAAAATTATGTGCGGACTTTCTGATCGTGAGTGGCGGAGTTGATTCCAACAACGGAGCGGCAGCCGCAAAGATCGGCGTAAGCTCATGGTTTCGTTTGACTTGGCGAGTTATCCACAACGTGGATTTTCTTGTCGATTTGTTTTGTTGTGCTATGACCTTCTCAGTTCGGTTTCGTCAGTTGAGGAATCAAGAGAGGATGACGCGTTTGCAGAACTCGTGTTAGGTTCGCAATGGAATAAGGAAGTGTGGAACGTTTTGCCTCGGCAGTACGTTCTGGTGGATGAAGGGAACAAATGGGTAAATCATTAGTGATCGTCGAATCGCCGGCGAAGGCGAAGACGATTGGGAAATATCTCGGCAGTGACTACGTGGTGGAGGCCTCCATTGGCCACATCATGGACCTGCCGAAGAACGACATCGGCGTGGAGCTTAAGAAGCGGACGTTTGAGCCGACGCTGATCGTGTCTCCGGGCAAAGAGAAGGTGGTGGATCGTCTTAAGAAGCTCGCGGCGAAGGCCGACATGGTCTACCTTGCGCCTGACCCTGACCGCGAAGGAGAGGCGATTGCCGCGCATCTCTCTATCCAGCTGCTTCCGATGATGAAGGACAAGTCGAAGGTTCGGCGTGTCACCTTCAATGAGATCACCAAAAAAGCCGTGCAGGCTGCGTTTTTGAATGCACGGGATATAGATGAGGACCTGGTGGATGCGCAGCAGACACGGCGCGTGCTGGATCGCCTGGTGGGATACCAGGTCTCGCCGCTGTTGTGGGATAAGGTTCGGCGTGGACTTTCGGCTGGACGGGTACAGACTGTCGCGTTGCGGCTGATCGTCGAGCGCGAGCAGGAGATTAATGACTTCAACCCGGTGGAGTACTGGACCATCGATGCGCAGCTTGAGCCGACTGCGAATAAGCAGAGCTTCACGGCGCGATTTGTGGGCGTCAACGGTGTTCCGGCACGTGTTGCGAATGGAAAAGATGAAGAGGGCAAAGATCTCTTCCTGTCGAACGCACTGCCCGATCACGAGGCCGTCGATGAGGTTGTCAGCGAGCTGAAGGTCGCGAAGTGGAGCGTCCGTTCGGTCGAGAAGAAGGAGCGCAGAAATAATCCGAAGGCTCCTTATACGACCAGCAAGCTGCAGCAGGATGCGGCAGGCCGTCTCGGCTTCAACGTGCGGCGCACCATGGGCGTGGCGCAACGTCTTTATGAGGGCGTAGAGATAGGATCCGAAGGTACGGTCGGTCTCATCACCTATATGCGTACCGACTCGACCCGCGTCAGCGCGGATGCGATCGAGGAAGCTCGCGAGTACATCGGCAAGCTGGGCGCGAAGTATCTGCCCGCAAGTCCGAATGAGTATGTCGGTAAGAAGCAGCAGGTGGAGGCGCAGGGCGCTCACGAGGCTATTCGTCCCACCAGCGTGAAGTACACCCCGGACTCGATCCGGAAGTATCTGAGCGATGAGCAGTTCCGGCTCTACAAGTTGATCTGGCAGCGCTTCGTGTCGAGCCAGATGACTCCTGCGGTCTTCGATCAGACGACGGTGGACATCGTTGCGCAGGCAAAGCTTGCCTATGACTTCCGCGTGACCGGCAGCGTGTTGAAGTTCGAAGGCCATCTGAAGTTTGAAGAAGAGGACAAGCGCGCTCGTCAGGCTGCGAAGGACAAGGCGGCCAAGGAAGACGGAGCGGTCAGCAAGCCGAACGCCGAAGCGTCTGCCGAGGGCGGCGACGAGGAAGAGGCGGAGGCCCGGCTGCCGGAGTTGAGCGACGGCGAGGCGCTACGCCTGCAGAAGCTTGACCCGCTGCAGAAGTTTACCCAGCCACCGCCGCGCTTCAACGAAGCCAGCCTGGTGAAGACGCTAGAAGAGAAGGGAATCGGCCGGCCTTCTACCTATGCGTCCATCATTAATACGATTCAGGATCGCGACTATGTGAAGAAGATCCAGTCGAAGTTTGTTCCGACCGAGATTGGCACCGTGGTCACGAAGCTACTGGTGAAGAACTTTCCTTACATCTTTGATACCGCGTATACGGCGACGCTTGAGGGCGAGCTTGACGCTGTAGAAGATGGCACCGAGCGTTGGACCGATCTGCTGAAGGGCTTCTACGACCACTTCGAAAAGGAGCTGAACGTCGCCAGCGACAACATGGAAGACGTGAAGCGGATGGAGCAGAAGACTGACGAGATCTGCGACAACTGCGGCAGTCCGCTGATCCTGAAGTGGGGCAAGTTCGGCAGCTTTTATTCGTGCAGCAACTTCACCAAGGTGAAGCCGATGACGATCGCGGCAGGACCCTGGAAGAAGGACGCTAAAGCTGTAACCAAAAAGGTTACAACTGCATTTGCGTTTCCGCTGATCGTGAAGGCGACTACCGAGGATGTGACCGAGTACTCCAAGGAGGTTGGCGACGCGAAGGAGATGGCCGCTTCCATCGCCGAGGCTGCGACCCAGGGCAAGAAGGTTACGGTCGAGCCGATCAGCTGCGACTTCACCAAGGAGAACTTTGCCGCAAAGCCCGACCTGAGTGCTCCCGGCGCCGACGAGGTTGCGGAGGAGGAGTTCTGTGACAACTGCGGCCGCGTGATGGTGCTTCGCAACGGCCCCTGGGGACCCTTTATGGCCTGCCCCGGCTACAACGAAGACCCCCCATGCAAGACGATCCGCAAGCTCAACCAGAAGGTGCAGCAGAAGCCGCCGGTCCAGCTTGAAGAGGCCTGCCCGAAGTGCGGCAAACCGCTGCTGCTTCGCAACGGCCAGTATGGCGAGTTCATCAGCTGCAGCGGCTACCCGAAGTGCAAGTACATCAAGCAGGAGCTGCTCGAGGTCAAGTGCCCGAAGGATGGCGGCGATATTGCAGTCCGCAAGACCAAGCGCGGCGACCTGTTCTATGGATGCGTCAACTATCCGAAGTGCGACTTCGCCTCGAACCTGAAGCTGATCAACCAGACCTGTCCGAAGTGCGACAGCGCGTATCTGCTTGAGGTAGTCAACGACAAGGGAACGCACGTGGTCTGCCCGAACAACCGCGAGGCGTTGCCGAAGCGCCGCAAGAAGAAGGGCGCACCGGAGGAGGAGCCTACAACTCCCGCCTGCACCTATCAGAAGAAGACCGCCGGCCCGGCCCCGGTGCCGGTGATTGAGCGGCCCGACCCGGAGAAGACCCGGGCGGTTATCGAGAGCGTAGCTTAACCATAAGGCAAGAGGACGAGATGGCAACTGCAGCGGATGCGGAGCTGATCCTGAAGCTGTACGAGATTCGCCGGGAGGAGACGCTCCGCAAGGCGCGGCGGTTTCTCGTCTTCGACTTCAATCCCAAGACGGTGGAGGAGCTTCGCGTCGTCTCACGCGACGTCAAGGCCGAGCACAACTCCTCCTGGCGGCAGACTCTCAGCTATTGGGAGATGGCAGCATCGCTGGTTCTGCGTGGTGGGCTGGACGCGGATCTCTTCCTCGACTCCGCCCAGGAGGGGATTCTGCTCTACGCCAAGTTCCATCATTTCCACGTCGAGACGGAGAAGCAGAGCGGTAAGCGCTTCATGGCGCAGACCGCAGCCCTGATCGATAAGTACCCCACCGCCAGGGCAGGGTACGAGGTGTTTCTAAAGAACTTCAGCCCTCAGAAGTCTTAGCCGAGGCGGCTGCCGCGAGGGCGAAGCTTTTCTTTCCTGCATCATTTCTGTTACAAATGCAGGACGGCTCCACAAGTTCCAGAATTTTTTCAACGGAGATGCCCGACGTGGGAGATCTCCGTAACTCGTTGAAAAGAATGCAGGTAGCGGATTATGGCGAAGGCAGTTTGGAACGGTCAGACATTGGCCGAAAGCGAAACCTATGAGACGGTCGAGGGAAATATCTACTTCCCCGAGGAATCAGTAAAACGAGAGTTTTTGAAGCCCAGTTCGACGACCTCCAGTTGCCCCTGGAAGGGCCAGGCACGCTACTACACGATCGTGGTGGACGGACAAGATAACCCCGACGCAGCCTGGTACTACCCCGACCCCAAGCCGGCGGCCCGCAACGTGAAGCACCACATCGCCTTCTGGCGTGGCGTAGAAGTCACGAAATAAGCTCATGCATAACATGCAGCGGGAGGGGTTAACTACCTCTCCCGCTGCATGTTAGTAGGCTTGCAGACGGTCGAGCGGCAGGCGCACCTGAAAACAGGTGGCACCGGGCTTCGAATCCACCGTCACAAACCCAGAGTGCTTGTTGACGATGCGTTGAACCGTATCCAACCCCAATCCAAGTCCTCGTCCCGGGGCCTTGGTGGTAAAGAACGGCTCGAAGATCCTCGACCGGTCTTCCGCCTCGATCCCCGGCCCGGAGTCCCACACCTCTACCAGCGCCATCTGGCCGCTCTTGTGAGTCCTCAGCCGCAGCGTCCCCATATCGCTCATCGAGTCCAGTGCATTTTCGATCAACGCCGTCCAAACCTGGTTCAGTTCGCTGCCGTATGCGCTCACCGACTCCAGCTCCGGGTCGAACTCCAGCTCGACCTTGACGTTCCTCAGTCGGGAGTTGAACATCACCAGCGTATTCTCCAGCGACTGCGCCAGATCGACCTCCTGGATCGGCGCCTGGTCCATGTAGGAGTAGTCCTTGATCGCGCTGATCAGATCGAAGATCCGCACGGTCGAGTCGACCACCGTCTCAGCCATCCGCTCCACGCGCAGCGAGCTTGCGATCGTGGCCACGGCTATCGGCAGCACCTCAGGAGTTACGATCGTCGCCAGCTCATCGAGCAGGTCAAATGCCAGCGTCGTCTCCGCGAGTGCCGGGGCGATCGTCCACGGATTGGGAATGTTATGCGCGGTCAGCCACTGCACCAGCATCTCCTCGCGATCCGCGTTGGCCAGCGGATTCTGCGAGCCCTTCGGGAGGTTCGAGTATGCGGACATGCGCGCACGCGCATTCTTGATCCAGTCGCGATACTTTTCAGTCGTCTCGTCCGGCAGGCACAGCTTGCCCATGCTGTACTTCTGCTCGCCGTACTCGCGCAGCTCACCGAACAGGCTCGCAGCCGAGCGCTGGGCGGCAGACGCGGGGTTGTTCAGCTCATGCGCAAGGTTCGCAGCCAGCTTGCCCAGCGCGTTCAGCTTCTCGGACTGCTGCTCGATGCGGGTCACCTCGCGCACGCGATCCAGTAGCGCGGAGACGCATCGCTGCGCCATGGAAGGAATCGCGGCCAGCATCTCGGGAAACAGCGACTCGGGAATATCGATCGCCCACACCGGGCCGACGGAGTAGCCTTCGCCGCCATAGTTCTTCATGCGCGAGAAGGGCAGCTTGCCGGTCATCGCGCCTGCCCGCCCGATAAACAGCGCCTGATTCGAATGCCGACGACGTACCTGCACCTCACCCTGCAGGATGAAGTTCATATTGATTGCGGGCTCGTTCTCCTGGAACACGATGGAGCGATCTCCACCCACGCGCTCCGTGCCGTTGGTCGCAAGCCATGTGTACTCTTCTTCGGTAAGGCCATCGAGCGGAGTAATCGTGCGCAGTCCGGCAACGATCTCGGGGATCGGAGTGGGTACAGCAGGGCGGCCAGCGAACTGGTCTACCTGGGGAACGGGAGGTGTCTGAAGCTGGCTTTCATAGAGATCTGCGGTGGCCATTCTCGGGCTCCTTCTGCCGCTAGCTATGTCTGAATCGGTTTCAATAGATCTACGTCTCCATTGTTACAGGAGTTCCGCTTTGCAGCTTCTCTTCCCCATAAAATTCAGGCAACAGGACGGGCGAAGCGAAGTCAAACGATCAGGTTGAGAGGGAAACAGAAGAGGCGACACCAGATTGGATGCCGCCCCCGCTGTTTTGATTGTAAAAATCATGTACCTGTTAGACGTGCCGCTCTACGCTTTGTGAACCTGTCCGTCCTTGACGACGACTGGGTCGAGGAACGGCATGGACTTCCGCAGCTCCGCCCCGACCTTCTCGATCTGGTGGGCAGCCTCCGCCTTGCGGATGCGCGCAAACTCATGACGCCCGGTCTCATTCTCGGCGATGAACTTCTTGGCGAAGCTGCCATCCTGAATGTCGTTCAGCAGGCCCTTCATCGCCTTCTTCACCTCGGGCGTCACGATGCGCGGTCCGGCGACATAGTCGCCCCACTCCGCCGTGTCGGAGATCGAGTGGCGCATATACTCCAGGCCGCCGCGGTACATCAGGTCGACGATCAGCTTGAGCTCATGCAGCACCTCGAAGTACGCAAGCTCAGGCTGGTAGCCCGCCTCGACCAGCGTCTCGAAGCCCGCCTTCACCAGCGCACTGGTGCCGCCACACAGCACCGCCTGCTCGCCGAAGAGGTCGGTCTCGGTCTCTTCGGTAAACGTGGTCTCAAGCACGCCCGCGCGGGTACAGCCGATGCCCTTGGCGTAGCTCAGGGCAAGCGCCAGCGCATGGCCGCTCTTATCCTGCTCTACCGCGACAAGAGCCGGTACGCCGCCCCCCTCGGTGAAGACCTCGCGAACGCGATGCCCCGGTGCCTTGGGCGCGACCAGCGAGACGTCTACGCCGGCAGGGGGAGTAATCGTGCGGAACCGGATGTTGAAACCATGAGCGAACATCAGGGTCGCATTGGACTTCATGTTCGGCTCGATCTCAGCGTGGTACACCTTCGCCGCCGTCTGGTCTGGCGTCAGGTTCATGATGACGTCCGCCCACTTCGAAACCTCGGCCACGGTGTCAACCTGAAGTCCGGCCTTGCGCGCACGCTCGGCATTGGGCGAGTCCTTGCGCAGACCCACGCGAACGTCAACGCCCGAGTCCTTCAGGTTCAGCGCGTGCGCATGGCCCTGCGAGCCATAGCCGATGATGGCAACTTTCTTTGCCTGGATAAGAGAGAGGTCTGCGTCTGCGTCGTGGTATGCCTTTGCCATTGTTAGATAACTCCACTTTCTTGTTTTCCCATCAAAATTGATTCTAAAGCTTTCCGATGTGTATCTTCTGAGAAGGCTTCCAATGGCTTCTCCCAGTCGGCACTCAGATCGGACCAGTCGGGGTTCGTCGAGACGATCAACTCCAGTTTGCGCACACGCAGCCACCCTTTCAGTTGCTTCTCGCGGACGATTGCTGCGCTAATTGAAGTGAACCTTTCCAGGTAAACCAGCCTGTCAATCTTGTAGCGCGCAGTGTGACTGTTTGGGCTTGAGGCCCGTTTGTGCTGCGCAATCCTGATCTCAATCTGCGTCGTCACCCAGATATACAGCTTTTTGAAGCTGCTCGCCATGATGTACACATAAGCCTGCTTTTCCAGAAAACCTCCTAAGTTGCATGCATCAGCTGTCCTGTCAGCTACATTCTCCAGTTGGCACCCTCGGCCATCCACGCCGTCATCCTGAACGAAGTGAAGGATCCCCGCATTTTGTTCTTGCCTGCTCTAATTCCCACACGAGATTGCAATCCAGAGAGTGTAGTCGTTGGTTCAACCGGAGCAAAGGCGGGGATCCTTCGCTGCGCTCAGGATGACAACGGAATATCAATCCTCATGAACATCGGTGAACTCGTTCGGTAGAATCTCGTCCGCGTCGGGCTTTTCAGGAAACGACGTATCATCACTGTGGTTGGGATGAGGCGTGCCCAGCGCCTTCAGTACGCGGCTGGTATGGTGGCCGCGGCGCATGGCCATACGACCCGTGCGCGAGACCTCAAGGATCGTGTAGCCGCTCTCGGTAAGCACTTGAATCAGACCTTCGATCTTGCTGGCAGCGCCGGTCATTTCTAGCATCACCGACTCCGGCGCAAGATCGACCACCCGCGAACGGAAGACAGTTGCAAGCTCGAAGATCTGCGAGCGCGTCTTCGGCCCAGCGGCCACCTTGATCAGGCAGAGCTCGCGAATCACAGCCTCGCTTCGCCCAACCTCATCGACGTCGACAGTAATCTCAAGCTTGTACAGCGAAGCGCGAATGCGGTGCGCCGCATGATCCGGGGCCTCGCAGACGATGGTCATCCGCGAGACATCGGGCCGTTCGCTCTCGCCCACCGTCAACGAGACGATGTTGATGTTGAGTCTGCGAAACAGCGAAGCGACTCGTGTCAGTACACCGGGCTTGTCTGAAACTAAAGCTACAAAAGTGTGAAGCATGTGTGCCTTTCAACAGTTTCTACGTTCTAGTTCGGATTGTGAGGCAACGTGTCTACCGGCGGGTGAGGGTACTTGCGAATGTAGGTCTTGGGAACTTCATAGAGGACCAGCTCACCCGGATTCGCAGGAACGCTCGTACTGCTGCAGAGATTGCCCGTCGTAATTCCGGTACTCACGATGATCTCGACCCGGTAGTTGGTATAGAGCTCGCCCCGTGGTCGGCAGTCCGCATACATGTTCGAGAGGATGCGGACGATGGTTGCGTCCTTTAGGTCGACGAGAATGATCCCCTTCTTGTCGGTGCCCATGGCGACGGACCCGACCTGATCCTCGCGGAGAGCAACGTTCAACCTCTCGTCCGTGATGGGCTGATTGGTAGTCGCGTTGATGACTTTGATGTGAATCTGCAGTGGTTGGGGCGGTTTAGCTGGGTCAGAGGGCTGGGCACTCTGAGCCGAACTGGCTGCAGGCGCTACCCCTGCTGAGAACGCTGCGAACGCCGCGAACAGGGCGCATGCGAGCAACCGCGCAGATCGCATGCGTACGAAGCTGCTATCCTTCACGGCCTTGACTGGATTTGGCATCGTGTCCTCTCTCTGGAAGCTCCCAGCCGCTGCCGGGAAAAAATAAATTTGAAAAAGCTGGCGTATCTTTCGAGCGTCAAAAACAGGTTGCTACAGCACCACGTCAGCCACACAATCCACCACGTTCGCACCAGCAAAAAACCACGTTGTGAAACACCGTTTTTCCAAAACACCCCTCAAAAACAAAGGAAAATAGAGATATTTTGCCCTCCACCATCCGCCAGATTTTTTTCTGCGAAAGAGGAAAATTATTCATCCTCCGCCGTCTCAAGAAGCGGGTCACTCGCAGGCCGTCGCACCATCTCATGAAGAGCCGCCCCGGGAGCAATCATCGGATAAACCCCATCCTCTTTTTCCACCTGGAAGTTGATAAGAAAAGCCTTTCCGCTGGTCCGCGCTTTCGTAACCGTAGGGGTTACGTCTTTGCGAACGCTGACGTGTGCGCCGTCAATGCCATGCGCTCCAGCCAGCTTCACAAAATCAGGCGAGAGAATCGGCGAAGCAGCGTAGTTCTTCTCATAAAATGCCTCCTGCCACTGCCGAACCATCCCCAGAAAGCCGTTATTAATCACGGCAATATTGATCGCCAAACCCTCTTGAACAATGGTCGAAAGCTCCGAAGCAGTCATCTGAAAACCACCGTCACCGGCGATCACCCAAACATCTTTCTCAGGACAAGCGACCTTCGCGCCAATCGCAGCAGGCAGCGCAAATCCCATCGTTCCAAGGCCTCCGCTGGTGATCAGCGAACGTGGCGAATCATGCTTGTAGTACTGTGCCTCCCACATCTGGTGCTGGCCGACATCTGTAACGATGATGGTCTGCGCGAGCCGCCCTGCATCGAGAGCCTCGCGCCATATGTCGTTGATGACATGAGCGGCATAGAGATGGCCATTATCAGGCAGATTGATGATGTCACGTACGGCAGCATCGCCCTTCATCGCGTTGACCTCTGCGATCCAACTTGTATCGGAATTCTTGGGCAGCAAGGGCAGCAACAACTCGAGCGTCTCGCGTAGATCACCAATCAAAGCAACGTCAGCCTTCACGTTCTTGTTGATCTCCGACGGGTCAATCTCGATGTGGATCTTCTTCGCGTTAGGCGCATAGTGCGCGAGGTTTCCGGTTACGCGATCATCGAACCGCATCCCGAAAGCAAGCAGAAGATCGGCTTGCTGAATGGCGTTATTGACCCATGATTCGCCATGCATTCCCATCATGCCGAGCGAGAGCGGATGATACGTCGGGAAGGCTCCAAGGCCAAGCAGAGTGCTGGCAACGGGGATCTGCTGACGTTCGGCGAAGGCTAGAACTTGCGCCTCTGCACCTGACTGCGTGATGCCGTGTCCTGCGAGGATGACTGGCCGCTTCGCTTGTTGAATGAGCTCGATGGCCTGTTGAATCGAAGAGGACTCCGCCTGCAGCATAGGGTGCGGACGATAAGCCGCAGGTGCGGCCGCTTCAAAGTTGAATGCCGCGCTGTTCTGCTGCGCGTCTTTTGTGATGTCGATTAACACTGGCCCGGGGCGACCATTGGTCGCGACCTGAAAGGCTTCGCGTAGTGTTGGTGCGATGTCTTCGGCGCGCGTAACGAGGTAGTTGTGCTTGGTGATGGGTAGAGTAATGCCCGTGATGTCGACTTCCTGAAACGCATCGGAGCCGAGCACTTTTGAGCCAACCTGGCCGGTGATGCAGACGATGGGAATCGAGTCGAGCATCGCTGTTGCTATGCCGGTGACCAGATTTGTAGCGCCGGGTCCACTCGTGGCAATGCAGACGCCGACCTTTCCCGAAGCGCGCGCGTAGCCGTCAGCCATGTGCGACGCGCCCTGCTCGTGCCGCACGAGGATATGGTGAATCGGGAACTTGCGCAGCGCGTCGTAGGCGGGGAGGATGGCTCCGCCTGGATAGCCGAATACTTTGTCCACGCCCTCGCCGACGAGGGTGGCCCAGATGATTTCTGCTCCGGTGAGTTGCGGGTGATTCGCATTGGAACTGCTTGTCTTCGACATGGTAGTTACCTCTTACAGATTTGGTTTGGTCCAAGTTGCCAAAGGTGCAATGAGAAAATTAAGTGGTTACCGCACCCTCTGACGCGCTGCTTACTGAGTTGGCATACTTGGCGAAGACGCCGCGTTTGAAGCGGGGTTCGGGGGCCTTCCATGCTGCGAGGCGTTTGTCGATTTCTGCTTCGGGGACGTTGAGCGTTAGTTTGCGGTTGGGGATGTCGAAGGTGATGGTGTCGCCTTCGTGGACGGCGGCGATGGGGCCGCCCAGTTGAGCTTCGGGGGCTACGTGGCCAGCCATCAGGCCGCGAGTGGCTCCGGAGAAGCGGCCGTCGGTGAGGAGAGCTACGGTCTCTGAGAGGGCTGGGATACCTTTGATGGCGGCGGTGACGGCGAGCATCTCGCGCATGCCTGGGCCGCCGCGTGGACCTTCGTAACGAATGACGAGGACGTCGTTAGGGTTGATCTTTCCGGCTTCGACGGCGGCGTGGCAGTCGTCCTCGGATTCGAAGACGCGCGCGGTGCCAGTGTGGTGGATGCGTTCGTGGCCGGCGACCTTGATCACCGCTCCATCAGGGGCGAGGTTGCCGCGCATGATGACGAGGCCGCCGGTGGGTTTGAGAGCGTTATCCCAGGTGCGAATGACGGGCTGGCCCGGAGTTTCGACAGCGAGCGCGGCCTCTTCGGCGAGCGTTTTGCCGGTGACGGTGATGCTGTCACCTTTTAGGAGTCCCTTTTCGATGAGACGCTGTGCGAGAAGGCGCGAGCCGCCTGCCTCCTGATAGTCCTTCGCAGCATACTTGCCGCCGGGGGAGAGGTCGCAGATGAAGGGCGTGTGCTCGGAGATGCGGTCGAAGTCTTCCATGGTGAGCGGAATGTCGAACTCGTGCGCGATGGCGATGAGGTGAAGGACGGCGTTGGTGCTTCCGCCCGAGGCGGCGACGGCGGCGATGGCGTTGTCGATGGACTGGCGGGTGACGATCTTGCGCGGGGTGAGGCCAGCGCGGGCGAGGTCCATGACGAGGCGGCCAGCCTGGCGGGAGGCCTCATGCTTTTCGGGTGACATGGCGGGGACGCCGGTGATCATCATGGGAGAGATACCGAGGAACTCGCCGGCCATCGCCATGGTGTTGGCGGTAAACTGGCCGCCGCAGGCTCCGGGGCCGGGACAGGCGGAGGCTTCGAGGGCTTCGAGCTCGTCGTCGTTGATCTTTCCAGCGGCGTGTGCGCCCATGCCTTCGAAGACCTGAAGGATGGTGATCTCTTTGGTGGTACCGTCGGCCTGCTTGAGTGAGCCGGGGGCGATGCTGCCGCCATAGAGCATGAGGCCGGGGATATCGAGCCGGGCGAGGGCCATGATGGCTGCGGGCATGTTCTTGTCGCAGCCGGCGATGCAGACGATGCCGTCGAAGGAGTTACCGCGGGCGACGAGCTCGATGGAGTCGGCGATGACTTCGCGGGAGATCAGCGAGGCCTTCATGCCTTGCGTGCCCATGGTGATGCCGTCGTGAATGGTGACGGTGTTGAACTCCATCGGTGTGCCGCCGGCCTCGCGGACGCCTTGCTTGACGGCCTCGGCGACTTTGCGCAGGTGGAAGTTGCAGGGGCCGATCTCGGTCCAGGTGTTGGCGATGCCGATGATGGGCTTGTGCAGGTCTTCCTTGGTGAAGCCGACGCTGCGAAAGTAAGAGCGCGCTGCGGCGCGGCTTGGGCCTTCGGTCAGGACGATGGAGTTTTTCTTCGGATTGATTTCGTTGCTCAAAATGCAGCCTTTCAGAGGAGCTGGTTAGCGAGTCAGCGGGTTAGCGTGAGTCAAGCAGCAGTGGGTCTGGGGTTCATCCAGAACTCGGCGTCATGTTTGATTTCGAAGGCGTCGAGCTCGGATTCGTGGCGCAGGGTGAGGCCGATGTCGTCGAGGCCATTCAGCAAACAGTATTTGCGGAATGGGTCGATGTCGAAGTGAGAGCTGAATCCCTGGTCGTCGGTGAGGGTCTGGGCTTCGAGGTTGATGGAGATCTTGTGCGCAGGATTTTTTTCAGATCGCTCCATCAGCGTCTGCACATCGGCTTCGGAGAGGCGGACTAGGATCATGCCATTTTTGCCGGCGTTGGAGAAGAAGATGTCTGCGAAGCTGGGGGCGATGACGGCGAGGAAGCCAAAGTCGGTAAGAGCCCAGGCGGCGTGCTCGCGAGAGCTGCCGCATCCGAAGTTTTTTCCGGCGATGAGGATCTTCGCGCCCTTGTGATGATGCTTGTTGAGGACGAAGCCGGGATCGGGCTCGCCTGTGTGTGGGCCCTCCTGAATGCGGCGCCAGTCGTAGAAGAGGAAGTCGCCGTAGCCGGTGCGCTCGATACGCTTGAGAAACTGCTTGGGGATGATCTGGTCGGTGTCGACGTTGGGGCGGTCGAGGGGAACGGCGTGGCTGGCCAGAAGATTGATGGGATGCATTAGTTTGCCTCCTTGAACTGCCAGGTGCGGATGTCGGTGAAGTGGCCTGTGATGGCGGCGGCAGCGGCCATCACAGGCGAGACAAGATGGGTGCGTCCGCCACGGCCCTGACGTCCTTCGAAGTTACGATTCGAGGTTGAGGCGCAGCGTTCGCCCGGGGCGAGGATGTCGGGGTTCATGCCGAGACACATGCTGCAGCCGGGTTCGCGCCAGTCGAAGCCTGCCTCGGTGAAGACTTTGTCGAGACCTTCTTTTTCTGCCTGCGCCTTGACCGCCTGGGAACCGGGGACGACCATCGCTCGGACGGACGTTGAGACGTGGTAGCCGCGAACGACAGAGGCAGCGGCGCGAAGGTCTTCAATGCGCGCGTTGGTGCAGGAGCCGATGAAGGCGCGGTCGATCCTGATCTCTTCGATAGGCTCGCCAGCGTGAAGGCCCATGTACTCGAGGGCGCGCTCGAAGGCCTTCTGGTCGGCCTCGCTTGCTGTGGGATCGGCGAGGGGAACGGTGCTCTTTACGCCGACGACCATGCCTGGTGATGTGCCCCAGCTTACGGTTGGAGTGATGTCCGCTGCGTTGATGGTCAGTTCGCGATCGAAGATTGCCCCTTGGTCGGTTCCAAGCTGCGACCAGTGGGCGACGGCTTCATCCCATTCGGCGGGTTTTCCATCTTGGCTCACGGCTGATGGAGAGAAGCGGCGACCTTTCAGGTAGGCGAAGGTCGTGGCATCGGGGGCGATCATGCCGGCCCTGGCTCCGGCTTCGATGCTCATGTTGCAGACGGTCATGCGGCCTTCCATGGAGAGGGCGCGAATGGCGGAGCCGGCGTATTCGACGACATAGCCGGTGGCTCCCGCAGTGCCGATCTCGCCGATGATGTGGAGGACGATGTCTTTTGCGGTGACGCCGAGCGGAAGTTCGCCTTCGACGTTGATGCGGAGGGTTTTTGGCTTGTCCTGAGGCAGGGTCTGGGTGGCCATGACGTGCTCGACTTCGCTGGTGCCGATGCCGAAGGCCAGCGCGCCAAAGGCTCCGTGGGTGCTGGTGTGGGAGTCGCCGCAGACGATGGTCATGCCGGGTTTGGTGATGCCTAGTTCAGGGCCGATGATGTGGACGATGCCTTGATTGGGAGATTGGACGTCGTAGAGTTCGACGCCGAAGTCTGCGCAGTTTTTTCGCAGCGCTTCGATCTGCTTCGAGGCGATCTGGTCGACGATGTGGAGACGGTCTTCGATGCTGCTGGTGGGGACGTTGTGGTCCACCGTGGCAACGGTACGGTCTGGGCGGCGGAGCTTGCGGCCGGTCATGCGGAGGCCATCGAAGGCCTGCGGGCTGGTGACCTCGTGGACGAGATGCAGGTCGATGTAGAGGAGCGAGGGCTCACCAGCAGGCTCCGCGACGAGATGCTGCTGCCAGACTTTTTCGAAGAGGGTCTTCGGGGATTTTTCGAGAGGTGCGGTCATTGCTGTGCCTTTTGCTGGTTGAGGGGAACGGTGAAGGTGTTGGCGCCGGTGGTGGAGGCCGCGATGGGATGCGGAGAGCCGTCGGGATCGACGAGGATGGCGTTGCGAATCTGCTGAATCACGGTGCTTCCCGTCGTGGGTTTCGCAGTCCAGCGGGCGACACTGTGAACAAAAGCCGGGGGGAGATGCTCGGAGTCGATGGGGTGATTGGAGAAGATCCAAAGGGTGTATTCGGCGTCGGGTTCGCTGGGGACCTTGCTGTCTTTGATCCAGTCGATAGCGGCGAAGACGACGAGGGGATGCGGGCCGTTGAGGTCGACCCATAGCAAGCCGCGTGACGGACAGAAGCGGAAGACGCAGCCAGTAATGGTGAGATAGCGATTGTCGTCGGCGATGACCTTGTCGGGGACCGAGAGGAAGTCGAGAGCGGTTTCGTCGAGGGTTTTGTAGCCGGTCTTCGGATTGCCCCAGAAGGTCTGCGGGGCGGTGAGGTATTGCGCAAGAAAAGGACGGAAGCGCGGGTCGAGGACGAGTTGATTCTCGCGGCCTTCGGCGGGTGGCGGTCCGTACTGCCAGAGCCACTCGAGGTTTTCTTTGGGCTGCTTCTTGTCTCTTTTGATCTGCGGCGAAGAGATCTGGGCGTGGGCGTGCGTCATCGTTCCTGGTAGAGCGAGAAGGAGAGCAGCAGCGAGTTGGAGAGAGCGAGTCACTGATTATCTATCTGCTTCGATTCGGCTGTTGTTTCGCGGTGATGGCCATCATTACGTTTGCGAGCGGAAAGAGGATGACGGCGACGATAGCGATGATGAGCAGAGGTGTGCCGGTCCAGTACCGATAGATGAGGGCAGCAGCGATGCCGCAGTTGATAAGGACCGCTTTGATCTGAAACCAACGAGTCATACGGCGTGCATGGCCTGTCGGCGGTCGATGGACTCGGCAAGGGCCTGATGGACGAGCTTGCCCATCTCCTGGGTACTGACGGGCATCTGTCCGGGCTGCTGGCCGCGTGCGATGTCTGCGGTGCGGTAGCCTGCGTTGAGTACCTTGTGGACCGCTTGCTCGACGGCCTTTGCATCTTGGTCGAGGTTGGCGGAGTGACGAAGGATCATCGCGGCGGTGAGGATCGCGCCCAGTGGGTTGGCCTTGCCAGTTCCGGCGATGTCGGGTGCGCTGCCGTGGACGGGCTCGTAAAGGTTGACCGCGCCGCCGATGGTGGCGGAGGGGAGCATGCCGAGCGATCCCGTAATGACTCCGGCTTCATCGGAGAGGATGTCGCCGAAGAGGTTTTCAGTGAGAACCACGTCGAAGTTCCGGGGGATGTTCATAATGTGCATTGCCATGGAATCGA
The DNA here is from genome assembly GCF_009766095.1 of Granulicella sp. S190. Lineage (GTDB taxonomy): Bacteria > Acidobacteriota > Terriglobia > Terriglobales > Acidobacteriaceae > Edaphobacter. Next base: position 261,332 of record NZ_LMUD01000039.1, on the reverse strand, counting down.
CGAGCTGATGTTCGAGCGTGACGGAGGGATAGTCTTTTGCGACTTCGGTGACGGTAGCTCTCCAGAGCTGCGAGACCTCGAGGACGTTCGCTTTGTCGACAGAGGTCACCTTTTTGCGGCGGTTAGCTGCAAGCTCGAAGGCGATGCGGGCTACACGGACGATCTCGTCGCGGGTGTAACGCATGGTGTTGATGGCCTCGTTGCTCTCGCGGTCCCACCAGCGCGGGGCACCGAAGTAGAGACCGCCGAGAAGCTCGCGAACGAAGAGGATATCAACGTCTTTGGTGACTTCGGGCCTTAGCGGGGAACTCTCGCTGAGCGCGGCATAGGCGATGGACGGACGCAGATTGGCGAAGCCGCCCAGAGCCTGGCGGATTTGTAGAAGGCCGGCTTCGGGGCGCTTGTCCGGTGTTAATGCGTTGAACTTGTTATCCCCGACTGCACCGAGGAGAACGGCGTCGCACTCCAACGCAGCGTCGAGTGTGGCGGTAGGGAGCGGCGAACCGGTCTCGGTGATGGCGATGCCACCGATGAGACCTTCGACGAAGGTGAACTCGTGTCCGCCGAGCTCGGCGACTGCGCGGAGAATGTTCGTTGCCTGACGGGTGACTTCGGGGCCGATGCCGTCACCGGCGAGGACTGCAATTTTGAGGCGCATAACGCTCGTTCCTTTTGCGTGGTCTAGTGCGTGATGACGGCGGACTTGTCGGGCTGCAGGAGGCCGAGGAGATCCTGGTCATAGATGGATTTTTTGCGGTCAGCGAGTTCAGTGAAGCGGTGGTAGACCTCATCAAGCTGGCTGCGTGTGAGCTTGTGACCCAGTTCGGTAAGGCGCTGCTCGAGAAGACGGCGGCCGCTGTGTTTGCCAAGCACCATGTTGGTTGAGGGGACGCCGACCGACTCCGGCGTCATGATCTCGTAGGTGAGTGGGTTGGCCATCATTCCATGCTGGTGGATGCCGGACTCGTGCGCGAAGGCGTTGGCTCCAACGACTGCCTTGTTGGGGGAGCAGCCGAAGCTGATGAACTCGGCCAGCATCTGGCTGGTAGGGTAGAGCTGGTTCAACTTGATGTTGTTGGTGTAGGGAAGCTTGTCGCGACGAACCATGAGGGCGGCGGCGATCTCTTCAAGGGCTGCATTCCCGGCGCGCTCGCCGATGCCGTTGATGGTGCATTCGGCCTGACGGGCGCCGGCGTGGATGCCCGCCAGGGTGTTGGCTACTGCCATGCCGAGATCGTTGTGGCAGTGGGTGGAGAGGATGACATCGTCTTTCCCATCGACTCCGGCGAGGCCCGGGACTTTTTCTATGAGCATGCGGAAGGTTGCAGCGTACTCGTCGGGCGTGGTGTAGCCGACCGTGTCGGGAATGTTGATAGTGGTCGCGCCGGCCTGGACTGCGACGGTTACAATTTTGATGAGAAAGTCAGGATCGGTGCGGGTGGCATCTTCGGCGGAGAACTCGACGTCGTCGGCGAAGGTGCGGGCGAGACGAACGGACTCGGCGGCCTGATCGAGTGCTTCGGCGCGGGTGATTTTGAGTTTGGCTTCGAGGTGCAAGTCTGAGGAGGCGAGAAAGGTGTGGATACGAGCCTTCTCGGCGGGTTCGATAGAGCGTGCGGCGGCCTCGATATCCTCGCGTTTGCAGCGGGCGAGGGAGGCGATGCGCGGGCCTCGCACCTCACGGGCGATCATGCGGATGGAGTCGGAGTCACCCTGACTCGCGATGGCGAAGCCTGCTTCGAGAACGTCGACGCCGAGGCTTGCCAGCTGGTGGGCCATGCGGAGTTTTTCGTCGTGGTGCATGGTGCAGCCAGGTGACTGCTCCCCGTCGCGGAGGGTGGTGTCGAAGAAGACGATTTGGTTATGCGAAGACATAGGGCTGGTCACTCTCGATCTGGACGTTATCATAATGCATGCTTATGATGGCCTGTAGGTATATCAAAAATTCTAATTGCGGCATTCGCTTCAGAGATCTTCGCCGCGTGGAGGGTTGAGTTGGATTTAGTCCAGATGGAGACGTTTCTGGCGGTGGCGGAGGAGCGAAGTTTTTCGCGAGCGGCAGCACGGCTCCATCGTACCCAGCCAGCGGTGAGTCAGGCAATTGCCAAGCTTGAGGGAGAGCTGGGCGAGGTTCTGTTCGAACGGTCTTCGCGGGATGGAACGCTGACCGATGCAGGCGAAGTTTTGCGGGAGTATGCCGCTAAGTTATTGAATCTGCGTAACGAAGCGGCTGGGGCTTTGACGGAGCTGCGAGAGCTGCACCGTGGCAGGCTGAACCTTGCGGCAAACGAGTACACCTGTCTTTACCTGCTGCCGCTGCTCGACGAGTTTCGGCGGCAAAATCCTCGGATCAAACTGGCCGTTCAGCGGACTTTGGCGAGCAGAATCTCAGACGAGGTGCTGATGCATTCTGTGGAGCTGGGAGTGTTGTCCTTTCGCCCGGACGACACACAGGTGAAATCGATGGTGGTATATCGGGACGAGCTGGCATTTGTGGTGAATCCGCGGCACCCGCTGGCTGGGGAAGGGAAGGTGTCGATCCGGCAGCTGGGCGGCCAAAACTTTATTGCGCATAATATTCCGTCGCCGCAGAGGCAGAAGGTAATTCAGGCCTTCAAACGGCATAAGACTCTGCTGCAGATGGGAGTGGAACTACCCTCGCTGGAGGCGATCAAGCGGTTTGTCGAGATGGGAAACGGCGTAGCGCTTGTGCCTAGGCTGACAGTGCGAACCGAGCTGGAGAGCGGAGCGCTGGTGCGGGTGCAGGTGCCGGAGCTGCAGATAGAGCGAAAACTTCGATTGGTGTACCGGAGACAGGCGAGCTTGTCGCATGCGGCGTTGGCGTTTCTGAAGGTGGTGGAGGCCTATGCCGAGGCGCATGGCGATCCTTACTGTTTTCAGGCGGAGCGAGGGTTGTAAGGGGGCGGTGTGAATTTTCCGCGATACCAGAACCTTTGCAAAAAAAGCGCGTCTGTAGCAGTAGATGGACTGCTGGAGAGGCTCTTCCGGCGATTGCAGTAGGAGAGTGAGAATCCGATGACGACACTATTTCGAAGATCAGTATTGCAAGTAGCTTTTCTGGCGCTATGTACGACAGCGCTAAGCGCCCTTCCCGCGATGGCGCAGGATCCGTCTACGGCGCCTGCACAGGATCAGGCGGGCCCTCCTAATGGCGGCCACCGTGGGTCAGGGCAGCGAGAGGAGCACCAGGTTGAGTTTCTGACGAAGAAGCTGAACCTCTCCGCCGATCAGGTGACGCAGGTGAAGGCGATTGACGATGACACGCGGAAGCAGATGATGGCGCTTCGCGAGGATACCTCAACCTCACGAGATGACAAGCGCGCGAAGATGATGGACATCCACAAGGCGTCGCAGGACAAGATTCGCGGCGTGTTGACAGATGACCAGAAGACGAAGTTCGACGCGTTGCAGGCCGAGATGAAGGCGCGCCGAGAGAGCCGCGAGGGTGGCCAGGGGGCTCCTCCTCCTCCTCAGCAGTAGCGACAGGGTAAGCACAAGCGAGGAAATCTGGCCGGAGGAGCATATCCTCCGGTCTTCTTGCGTTGGCGGGACACCTGAGGGCGGTCGTGCGGTTACAATGAAGAACAGTGACTACGGCGTTCCATAACTCTGTAAACGCGTTGCCTGCGGGACAGCGTAGGAAGTTTTGGACGAATTCGAAGGGATCCAGCGAAGAATGAAGAAGACGATGTTGTTGTTGGGCGCGCTGATGTTGTCTGCGGCGGCCGGTTATGCGCAGGAGAGCCGGCAAGACGTGAGCGTGAGCGGCAGTGCTGCGTTTGCCCCACAGATTACCGGGAACAGCGTGCAGAAGAACACGAGCACGACTCTCGGACTGGTAGCGAGCTACCGCTATCTGCTGACGCCGCGGAGCGGACTCGAAGTCAACTATGGATACCAGCAGAATACGCAGTATTACCAGGTCTTTGGCAAGGCGAACGGCGGTCTTCATACTCTGCAACAAGAGGTGAGCGCGGCTTATGTCTACAACCTGAACTTCAAGCGGTTCAACCCATTCCTTGAGGCTGGTCCTGGCGTGATGTTCTTCTCGCCGTTCAAAGATGCAGGATCGACCAATTTGGACGCAAAGCGGAGCACTGGAATCGGCGGCCTGTTTGGCGGCGGCGTGGCTTATGAACTAAGCCCAAGCTTCGACATACGTGCAGAGTATCGTGGGTTCGTGGTGAAGACTCCTACCTTCGGCCTACCGGGGAACATCTTCAATACCAACCGCTATGAGGTCATCTCGACTCCTTCTATCGGCATTGCTTACCATTTCTAGAGGCTGAAGTTTAAACTGAAAGCCCCGGCGCTGACCGGGGCTTTCGTGTTTTAGGCAGGGCGCTCTCTTATCGGAAGCGATAGGCTGCGCCAAGGGTGACGATGTTTGGGGTGAGGCTGGAGCCAGCGAATTGGAACCACTGCTGGTACTCCCAGTCTGCACGGACGTAAAGATAGGGCTTCACTTTGAAGTCAGCTCCTCCGCCAGCAGCTACGAGGTTGTAGGCTAAGTTCGCGCGGAATCCATCAGGGTTGACCGGGAAGTTGAAGACTCCGCGGCCGTAGAGCACCTTGACGAAGGGAACGAAGCGGCCGTAGTCGCGAAAATAACGGCCGCCGATCTCGTAGGTCTTTTCGTAGAGATCGTTTTGATCTTTTACGAAATGGAACTCGCCGGTGATTCCAAGCCGGGGGCGGAAGTCAAAATCGAAGTAAGCAGCGCCACCATTGAAACGGTCTCCGTAGTCAGAGGCGGCTGAAGAGAAGCCGCCGCCAATCTTGAGATCTCCGGTACGTGACGCCGTCGGAGAGGCTTGACCATGCAGCAGGGATGTGGCCCCCAACAGGCCCAGAAAGATGACAACCTTAGTCAGCACGTGCACTCCTGTAAAACGAAATAACTCCTATCGCAAATAAGTAAGGGTTGCGAAGGGAGGTCGAACGAAAGCAAATTTTTATCATCACGATAATTTTGCCGGTTTAGCGCAAGGTGTAAGCCACGCCAAACGTATAGGCGATGGGGGATAGTCCGTGAGGCTCGAATCCTGGCCACTTCTGAAACTCGATGTCGAACGGTCTGACATTGATGTGGCGTGTCACTCGTACATCGAGACCGCCACCAGGGGCAAACTGGAAGTAAGAAAACGTAGCCGGGATGGGGTATTGGCCGGACTGAAATCCGAAGCGGCCTACGCCGAGCAGGACTTTGGCATAAGGTTCGAAGCGCCCGTGGTGCCATTTGTAGCGCGGGCCGAGGAGATAGGAGTTCTCACTAATATCGTCCTTGGTGATGACGGAGTAATGGATCTCCCCTTCTACGCCCAGGTGCTGGCGTACGTCCAAGTCACCGTAAAAAGTCACGCCCTTCAAGTATGGCTGGGTGTAGTCGGGACTGATGGTGCTTCCTGCAATACCAAGTTGTATTGAACCGGAACGGGAGGCGGTAGGAACGGCCTGCGCGTGAGAGTAGGTGGCCAGACTGAGGACGCAGGCGCAACAGATAATCAAAATATGCCGCTTCAACAGGGTGCCTCCTTATAAAACAACTTCTATTGCCTAAGTCATGTTGAAGTGAGCCGACTCAACGTAGCTAGAGCGTGGGTGGTGTGGAGTTAGTAGCCACCCACGCTCTCGGAGTTTAGTTCTGCTGTGCGTTGGTTGGTGGGGGAGTGACAGCCGGCGTTGCTGCGGCTGGTGCTGCAGTATTGTCGGCCGGAGCCGCGGTCGCAGGCGTCGCGGCCGGAGCTGCGGCTGGTTCTGCGGGCGCCTTATAGTAGCTCAGCTTCAGATAAACCGGCTCAACCTCGAACGGCATCTTGTCAGCCGCGGTAAGAAGAGGCTCAAAGGCAGAGTGCAGAACGAATACCTGATCGGTCCAGGGATCGAAGCGGAGGAAGCTGGCCAACGGCATGGCGGCCTGCTGTTTCAGGTCCTTCATGTCGAGCTTTGGTCCCTTTGCCGTGATGGCCTGCATCCAGAAGGTAGGATCTGCGTCGCTCTTGACGAGACCGTCGCCGATCATCGGCTCATTGAGCGCCTTCAGACTCTTAACCCGCTGTTGCAGTTGCTGAAGGTAAAGACTGAAGTACTGCTGTCCACCTTCCAACTCCTTCGCGTTGAGTAGCTCCATAGCTTTTTTCGCTGCTGCGGTGTTGTCTGCATCGGTGTGGTGCATAGGGATGCGGTTGAAGACCGTAGTAGAAGGGAAGAGCAGACGATCGTTGAAGGCGTACTTCGTGTCGAGACGGTGAGCAAGAATAATGTGAGCAATCTGGAAGGCCAAAATCGCATTGAGGTTACCCATCTGTTGTGCGCCGTCCTGAGTTACAACACCGGTCGTGTCGAGAAGGCTCTTCGAAATCACGATGGTGTTGCCGATGGCGAGAGACTCCAGCGGTTCAGTGAGCAGCGTACGGCAGCGGATCGGTCTAGAGAGTGTGATGTTGTTGTAGGCCAGAATGTTGCCAGCGAGAGCTTCAAGAGTTTTATCGAACTCGCTGGGCGCATCGAGCAGGCCAGCCTGGAAGAGACGCTCGACGATGTTGTCCTCTGCCTGCTGAACCCATGCACGCTGGGCTCCGAGAGGGCTGACGTCCTGAGCATCGTTGCTGACGTCGGTTGCGCCGACGACATCCATCGAGGTGTTCTCAGACTCCGGTGGCGGAACCTTGAGCACGTAACCCCAGATATGATTAATCGCTTTGAACTTGAGTGTGCGGGAGACGCTCCTGGGATCGCTCTCTTCGACGTAGAAAGAGGTGGGGAGCCAGAGGTCAGGCTGAACGTTGGTCCGCCAGCTGTCAAAGTGATAGAACTCCTTCTGATCTTCCTGGGTGCCGGCGAAGTCGCCGTTGAAACGTACAACGTTTCCGCTGCGCGCTTCGATCCAGATGCGACCGAAGAAGCGGCCAAAAGCCTTCTTGCCTTCAATCGGGGTTACGTCAAACACTGCCGTCGGGGTGTTGCCGAGAAAGTCGTTACGGACGTAGCCGAAGGTGTAATGCTGGCGGTCGAAGCTGTTCGAGTCCATGAGAAGCATCTGGACAAAGCCGGACTCGTGGAAGTTCAGGTGAAGGCTGTTGCCAAGGCCACCAACGAAGGAGACGGAGTGCTTGAAAAAGCCAAGTTTGCCGTCGCCGCTGCTTCCTTTGGAGGTCTTCTCGTTTACGGCATACGAGTTGTCGCCGATAACACTCTTGAAGTCGACGCGGCTCAGGAAGTGCTCGTCCGACTCAGGCACCTGACCCAGGAGCGGATCCGGTTTCATGGTTTGGATATAGGTCTCAACGAGGGGAGCCCTTTCCTTGACCGTCTTGACGATTACCTTTTCACGGGCGATCGCCTTATCGATGAGCGCGTTTTGCGCAGGGGTGGGTTTGCGCGTCGAGGAGAGATCATCATCCTTTTTTTTCTTGCCAGGATGTAGGATGCCTGCTCCAGCGGGGAGAGTAGTTGCGACTAAAAATGCCAGAAGCAGACCGGCGGTAGACTGTTTCCCGAGAATCATGATTTACGGCTCCTACGGTGACCCTTGGGTCAGCCTGAGTATGGTCTAAATGCTATTTTATGCTGCGACGACGGAACAAAAATTGTTTCTTATCCAGCAAGTTGGAAAGCTACATTGACAACACCTTCCCAATCGATCGGTTGACCCGATGCGTCGGTGGCGGGTTGAAAGCGTGTGGCCTGCACGGCGTGAATGGCAGAGTCGCCGAGGCCGTGGCCGAGATCGCTGGTGACGCCCAGAACCTGGACAGCACCGGACGAAGAGACACGAAGCCGAACCGAGACGACGCCTTCGATATGAAGGTTGCGAGCCTCTGCGGTGTACTCCGGCTTGGGTTTGAAGAGAACCTTGGGTCCGGACTTGACTGTTGCCGCGGACGGACCTGCAGGCTTCGGCATGGGCGGAGGAGTGTTCTGCCCTAGGTTGACAACGCCTGCGGAGCGGCCGGGCGCGTTCATCGGTCCAGTGCCACCGGTGACTCCAAGCTTGACTCCAACTACTCCGGCGGAGGCGTTATCTCTGCCGTGCATGTTTTGACTGCCAGCCGAGCCGGAACCTAGGTTGACAACAGCTGATTTTGCTCCCATGCCGTTATTCGACGCTGGCATCCCGGACATTCCCTTGTTGCCGAGGTTGATGGAAGTGGTGGTGGGACGATTCGACGGCGCAATCGGGTTGGTCTGAGAGCCGAGGGCGACAGCTGTCGGATGTGGAGAGTTATTGACCACAGAAGCAGGCTGGGCCTGGGCGAGGCTGACGACCTTCGGAGCCGGCGGAGGCTGAACGATCTTGGGAGGAGCCGGAAGCACGACCGGCATCTGCTGCACCATCTTGATCTCTGGCGGTTTCGGCACGTCAGGCAGCTTCACATCTGGAAGCTTAATTTTTGGCGGATCTACTTTGACTACCGGAGTGGGCGGAAGTTTTGGCGGCTTGATTTTGATGGGCGGCGGTTCATCTGGTTTCTTCATCGGGATCGGCTCGGTAAGCTCGGTGAGCTTATGCCGTGTATCGATCGTCTTCTTGGCGGCTGCTCCGATGATGATCGCGCAGAGAGCAAGCACGATGTTCAATGTGATGGAGGTAAAGAGCGAAGACTTGCTCTGGCTGCCGTCGTTCAGGACGCCGAAGTGTGCGAACTGCATATTCTGCGGTGTGGGATCATCACTACGAAGCGGCTTTGCCATAAAAAAGTCCTTGAAGTGCCTCACATCGAGAGGCGGGAGAGTTGCACTGGTACTGCTATGGAAACAGAACGAGTGCGAAGTAGAAATAACTCCGAGGTGCTATGCCGGAGCGCCATAGGGTGATTCAAACCTGCGGTCATTTCACTCAATGCAACTTATGACTACATCAGGGGGAGTTTGGAAGCCTGCGCTGGACTTATCTTTGAAAAGACGCAAGGGCTCAAGAAAAAGGTTGTAGCAGGCGCCGTGCTTCGGGGGGGTCCTACATTTCAGGGCCGGGGCTCTGCTCTTCACTTACTGCAAGTATAGTGCCGTAAGCGTAAGTGATTGACACTGGCACTTTTGTGGTATCCAAGAAGGGTACTAGGAGACAATCTATGAAGATTCTGATAGCAGGCGGAGCAGGCTATATCGGCGGTACGGTCACGCGGATCTTGCAGGCCCAAGGACACACCGTCACAGTGTTCGATAACCTTTGCCACAGTAAGCGTTCTGCGGTTGCTGGGGGCGAGAATGTCACGTTCGTCGAGGGAGATATAGCAGATCGTCCTTTGATCGAAGAGACCCTTCGCAAAGGCCGTTTTGATGGGGTGATGAACTTCGCTGCGCTGATCGAAGCAGGCGAGAGCATGAAGCGGCCGGAGATTTATTTTCGAAACAACACCGCAGCGACTTTGACTTTGCTGGAGGCGATGCTGGCAACGGGACATGACCGTCTGGTATTCAGCTCGACGGCGGCCTGCTACGGAGAGCCGGAGAAGACGCCGATTCTTGAGGATGCAAAGCTGCAACCTACCAACCCGTATGGGGAAAGCAAATTACTGGTGGAGCATATGCTTCGGTGGATGAACCTCATCCATGGGTTTAAGTATGCAAGCCTGCGTTACTTTAATGTAGCCGGGGCCATCGAAGGCTATGGAGAGGCCCATGAACCAGAGTCGCACCTAATCCCGCTCATCCTCGATGTGGCGCTGGGGAAACGGGCGAACATCAAGATCTTTGGCCGCGACTACCCGACCAAGGATGGGACGTGCGTTCGTGACTACATCCATGTGCAGGATCTGGCCGAGGCGCATCTTCTCGCGCTTGGGGCGTTGAGCGAGTCCAAGAGCCGCTTGATCTACAACATCGGTAATGGGCAGGGGTTCAGTGTGCTTGAGGTCGTCGAGTCGGTGCGTCGCGTGACAGGAAGGCCGATTGCGGTGGAGGAGTGCGATCGCCGGCCGGGCGACCCCGGCATTCTGGTGGCGGGTTCGGAGAAGATCAAAGCCGAACTGGGGTGGAAGCCGAAGTTCGCGGAGTTGGATCAGATTGTGTCGAGCGCTTGGGAGTGGCACCAGAGGCGGTACGCATAGGGATGTTTCCCGGACAGGACGGCAAACATGATCCCTCGTGCTGCCGTCCTGCTTGCAGCTGCAGCAAAGTAGAAGGAGAGACCCTTGATTGAAAGCATGTTTCATATGCATCTGCCGCTGCTGGAGAAGATTCTCCGGCCGGTTATTGTCTATCTGTGTCTCATCAGCTTCCTGCGGCTGTTCGGCAAGAGGGAGCTGGCACAGCTTAATCCGTTCGATCTGGTTGTGCTTTTGAGTCTCTCAAACACTGTGCAGAACGCGATGATCGGAGACGACAACTCGGTCTCGGGTGGTGTGATCGGTGCGCTGTCGCTGCTGTCGATCAATTGGCTTCTGTCGCGAGTGCTGTTTCGGATGCCGAAACTTAGTCAGGCTTTTGAAGGCAAGGCGTCGGTGCTGATCCGGCACGGGGTCGTCGACTGGGATGAGGCGAAGCGCGAGGCGCTTACGGAACTTGAGCTGCGATCGGTTCTGCACAAGCAGGGATTTAACGATTTCAACGAGGTAGAGAAGTGCGTTCTTGAACCGAATGGGAACTTCTACCTGGAGGGCATCAAGGCTATGGGAGATGATGCACAGCGTGCCGAGCTGAGAAAGTCGATCGAGGAGCTGCATCTCGAGGTGAAACAGATGCGTGCCGAGCTGGCGGCGCGAGGCGCGTTGCCGATTTAAGCCTGCATTCGCCCGTCCGTTCCCTTGGCAGACGCTATGAGTCCGCTGATTTTTCCTTTGCTCTAAGGTAGCGCTCGGGCGGGGTTGTTAGCTGGGAGTCGCGTACGGCTGCGCGATATCCTCCCATATAGATCGAGTACATCACTGCCAAAGCACAGCCGACTCCGAAGGCGAAGCCCAAGAAAAAACCGATCAGCGATGGCCAGTAAAAGCTCACGATAACTGGAGTCTACAGGGGCCCGCCATGTAGAGTCAGTTACAAACAAATTCAGTAATAACAGGAGAGCGCAATGCAAACACGGCAGGCGATAGCGGTGTGCGCGGTCACGGCAATGGTTCTTGCGGGCGCAACGGCAAAGGCAGTTGCTCAGGAGGTATCGTCGTTGGTGTCGCAGCAGCTTCCGGGACTTCTGACTACCTATAAGGAGCTTCATGCTGCACCGGAGCTGTCGCACCACGAAGCTGCGACCTCAGCTCTGTTCGCGGTGGAACTGCGCAAGGCCGGCTATACGGTCACCGAGCATATTGGAAAGTATCCTGACGGGTCGCAGGCGTTTGGTGTGGTTGGAATCCTCAAGAATGGTGCGGGACCCACTCTGCTGATCAGGACTGATCTTGACGCTCTGCCCGTGACGGAGAAGACGTCATTGCCTTATGCGAGCACACAGCGGTCCAAGAATCCTGCGGGGCTGGAGGTTGGCGTGATGCACGCCTGCGGGCACGACATCCACATCACCACCATGATCGGAGTGGCGCGGAATATGGCCGCACTGAAGGGTCAATGGCATGGCACGTTGATGGTGATTGGACAACCCAGCGAAGAGACTATAGACGGCGCCAAGGCGATGCTGGCGGATCGTCTGTACGAACGGTTCGGCCGGCCGGATATGGCGATTGCGTTGCACGATGCGAACTTTGCCGCAGGCAAGGTCTCGGTGGTCTCAGGACCGGCGCTGGCCAGCTCTACCTCGATTGATGTGGTGATGCGCGGGGTTGGAAGCCATGGTGCAGCTCCGGAGGCAGGAAAGGATCCGATCGTGATGGCGAGTGAGTTTGTGGTGGAGGCGCAGACGATCGTGAGCCGGTCTGTCGCTCCAGATCAGCCCGCGGTCGTGACGGTCGGGGATATTCATGGCGGGACCAAGCGCAATATTATTCCGGACGAGGTGAAGATGGAACTCACGACCCGCTGTTACAGCGAAGCGGTACGGCAGAGGATCATCGACGGGGTGCGGCGCACTGCGAAGGGCGTTGCCATCGCCGCAGGCGTCCCGGAAGACAGAATGCCGATCGTTACTGTATTGGACGACGAGTCGACCCCGGCTACAGTGAATGACGCTGCGCTCTCGGAACGGCTGCAGAAGATCTTCGTGGCAAAGCTTGGTGCGGAGAACGTGGTGGAGAAGAAGCCCATTATGGGGAGTGAGGACTTCGGACTCTTCAGCCTAGACCATAAGATTCCGGCGGTGATGTTCTGGCTGGGAGCTTACGATCCGGCGAAGGTTGCTGAGAGCGAACGGACAGGTGTGGCGCTACCCTCGCCGCACTCTCCATTTTTTGCGCCGCTGCCTGAGCCGACGCTGCGTACGGGTGTCACGGCGATGACCGATGCGGCGATTGCCCTGTTGCAATAAAAAAACCTGGCACCGGTTGAGCGATTCCGGCGTCAGGCTGTTGCCTTATTGTCCAGATTGAACCGAAGAGCGACTTCCCGAACTACTTTGTCTGAACGACGGGGGCGGCGGTTGGCTTGGCGAAGATCTTCAACGCATTTTTGACGGTGTAGTCGAGGCCCCATGCTGTGGGGATGATGACGACGATCCATGCCGCTGCGATGAGTAAGGGAGAGGATTTCTTGGTGGTGGACTCTGCCATGAGAGGGCTCCTGAGTTGAGTGAAGGGCGGAGGTGAACTGCACTCCGCCGGATGAGATTAATGTGCGGGTCCGTCGGGAACAACGACGTTCTGATCCTTCAGCCAGAACTTCTCTGCAACTGGCCGAACCATCAGGTTAGCGAGGAAGCCGACCACCAACAGACCGCACATGATGTGCAGGATCAGCGGGTAGGCCTCCTGCTTGTTCATATGGTTTTCCACGTAGTGGTCCAGAATGCCATTGACGATGAGTGGGCCGATGATACCGGCAGCCGACCATGCGGTAAGCAGACGGCCGTGGATAGCGGAGACGTTGAAGCCGCCGAAGAGATCTTTCAGGTAGGCCGGGATGGTGGCAAAGCCTCCGCCATACATCGAGATGACCAGGGCGGCGATGGCTACGAAGAGTGGGACGGAGTTGATCTTGTCCTGCCGCGAGAAGGGCAGAAAAAAGTAGAGGATGGAGCCGAGCACGAAGAAGGTGAAGTAGGTTCCTTTGCGTCCGATGAAGTCGGAGACCGAGGCCCAGAGGAATCGTCCCGCCATGTTGAAGATGCTTAGAATTCCTACGAAGCCGACAGCGGCGACAGGGCTGATCTGACCTTTGAAGAGGTCCTGAATCATGGGTGCGGCCTGCTCGAGGATCCCTATGCCCGCGGTGACATTGACGAAGAGCATGACCCACAGAAGCCAGAACTGCGGCGTCTTCCAGGCCTCGGTGACAGCGACGTTATGACTGGAGATCAAGGCGGAGTGGTTGACCTTTGGCACCCAGCCTTCGGGCTTCCAGCCGGTTGGCGGGACGCGGATGGTGAAGACGCCAAACATCATGAAGATGAAGTAGAGGACGCCCATTGTGGCCATTGTGTAGGGGATGGAGGGTTGGCCAGCGGCTTTGAAGTGTGCCATCAGATTGCTCGCGAGCGGACCACCGATCATGGCACCGCCTCCGAAGCCCATGATGGCGAGACCTGTGGCCAGGCCGGGGCGGTCAGGGAACCACTTGATGAGCGTCGAGACCGGGGAGATGTAGCCGAGCCCGAGGCCTACTCCGCCGACGACTCCATAGCCCAGGTAGATCAGGGCCAACTGATGGGTGCTGGCACCGAGCGAGGCGATGATGAAACCCGCGCCGAAGGAGATAGCCGCGTAGAACATCGCGCGGCGGGGGCCTGCCTTCTCGAGCCATGCTCCGAAGAGTGCCGCGGAGATGCCGAGAAAGGCGATTGCGATTGAAAAGATGTAGCCGATCTCTTTCAGGTTCCAGGCAGAGCCGTCAGCTGCGTGCAGAGCAAGCAGCGGGTTTTTGAAGACGGAGAAGGAGTAGACCTGACCGATGGAAAGGTGAATGGCAAGGGCTGCGGGGGGAACGAGCCAACGGCTGTAACCTGCCGGTGCTATAGAACGATCACGATCGAGAAAAGCGAGTGCCATTGAGAACCTCAGGAGCGATAGGTCGTACAACGTCGAACAAAAAAGCGTTGGAACTGATCATCTCGTTTGACATCTATACGCGCAAACCAACATACAGGATTTATGCGTCCCAAGTGTCATCGAAGTGTAACGGAGTTGCTGCCTTCGAGTTGTATAGGGTACCTTCACATTGCTGGGTCAAATGACGGAGGACTGTGCGGCAGATGTCTGAGGCGAGTACCGATTTGAATTCAAGTTTGCGGGAGAACCGGGTTTTTCCTCCTCCGGCAGAGTTTGCCGCCAGGGCTCATGTGAAGAGTCTGGAGCAGTATGAGGAGATGTACAGACGCAGCGTCGATCATCCGGAGGAGTTTTGGGCCGAGGCAGCGCAGGAACTGGAGTGGTTTGCCCCGTGGACGAAAGTGATCGAGGGGGAGGCCGCTCATACGAAGTGGTTTGTTGGGGGGAAGCTCAATCTCTCACATAACTGCGTCGACCGACACGCCCTGGGAGCACGCAGAGACAAAGTGGCCCTGCTGTGGGAGGGGGAGCCGGGTGACGTACGAAGGCTGACGTTTGGCGAACTGCATGAGCAGGTGCAGCGTTTCGCCAATGTACTGAAATCGATCGGAGTACGGCGTGGCGACCGGGTTGCGATCTACATGGGCATGGCTCCTGAGCTTGCGATTGCACTACTTGCCTGCGCGCGAATTGGCGCTGTGCACTCGGTAATCTTTGGTGGGTTTGCAGCGCACGCCATATCGGACCGCGTTAATGATTCAGGTTGCGTTGCAGTTATCACTCAGGACACCAGCTATCGCCGTGGGTCAGAGGTTCAGTTGAAGTCGATCGTCGACGAGGCGCTGGAGAAGTGTTCCACAGTGAAGAACTGTGTCGTCTTCAAGCGTTCGGGTTCGCCGGTGAAGATGAAGGCAGGGCGCGATCTTTGGTGGCACGACGAGATGGAGAAGGCGGCTCCTGAGTGTGTGGCTGAGTGGATGGATGCTGAGGATCCGCTCTATCTTCTCTACACGTCGGGAACTACCGGGAAGCCGAAGGGTCTGCTGCATACGACCGGCGGCTATGCGGTGCAGACTTATCTGACGAGTAAATATGTCTTCGATCTGCGCGATGACGATGTGTACTGGTGTACCGCCGATATTGGCTGGGTGACCGGGCACAGCTACGTGGTGTACGGCCCACTGCAGAACGGCGCTACGGTGATGATGTACGAGGGCGCTCCGAACTGGCCGGAGTGCGATCGATTCTGGAAGATCATCGACGACCACAAGGTCACGGTCTTTTACACTGCGCCGACGGCGATCCGCGCCTTCACGAAGTGGGGGAACGAATGGGTAGAGAAGTACTCGCTTGCTTCGCTGCGCCTGCTCGGAACGGTTGGCGAGCCGATCAATCCTGAATCATGGATGTGGTATCACCGGATGATCGGCAAGGAGCGCTGCCCGATCGTTGATACTTATTGGCAGACCGAGACAGGCGCCATCATGATCGCACCTATTCCCGGGGCAGTAGCGACCAAGCCCGGCTCCGCTACGAGGCCTTTCTTTGGGATTGTTCCTGAAGTGGTTACAAAAGAAGGCAACCCTGTCTCAGATGGTCACGGGGGGTTGCTGGTTGTGCGTAAACCCTGGCCTTCGATGGCGCGGACCATCTACGGAGACCAGGCACGTTATGAGGCGACTTACTGGAGTGAGGTTCCTGGGAGCTACTTCACCGGAGACGGCGCACGGCGCGATGCGGATGGCTACTTCTGGCTGATGGGCCGTGTTGACGACGTGATCAATGTCAGCGGCCACCGGCTTGGAACGATGGAAGTGGAGTCGGCGCTGGTGGCACACCCCAAGGTGGCTGAAGCAGCTGCGGTCGGCAGACCTCACGAGATGAAGGGGCAGGCTATCGCGGTGTTCGTAACGCTCGAAGGCGGCCACGAGCCGAGCGAGGAGCTTCGGCAGGAGCTGCGGCAGTGGGTGGCGAAGGAGATCGGCGCTCTTGCGCGACCGGACGATCTGACGTTTACGCAGGCTCTGCCGAAGACAAGAAGCGGCAAGATTATGCGGCGTCTGCTACGCGAACTCGCGACCACCGGCGAGGTGAAGGGCGATACGACGACGTTAGAGGACTTCACCGTCATTGCGAAGCTTCGCGAAAGCGACGAGTAAGGTTTTCCTAGCGCAGATTGGTGCTGGGTTTGGTGGGCAGGGTGAAGTGGAAGATAGTGCCCTTGTCCGGCGCGCTGGTGGCCCAGATGCGTCCACCATGCTGATTGACGATGCTGCGGCAGATGGCGAGTCCGAGGCCAGTGCCGCCCATTGCGCGCGAGTCCGAGGCATCGCCTTGCTGAAAGCGGTCGAAGATGTGTTCGAGCTTGTCTGCGGGAATGCCCCGGCCCTGATCGCGAACCTCGATCAGCGCTTCATTCTCGTCGAGATTGCGCGCTGTAAGGTGGATCTCACTGCCCTCAGGGGAGAACTTGATCGCGTTGGAGATAAGGTTGTTGAGTGTCTGGAGGATACGGTCAGGATCGGCCCAGACGTTGACACCATGCGCAGCGAAGAAGATGCGGATGTTGGGGCGGGGCGATCGCGTCTGCTGAACGCCGGCGGCCCGTCGTAGGAGATCTTCGGCGCTGCACATCGTGGAGTGCAGCTCTGTTTTGCCGCTGCTGATGCGCTCAAGATCGAGGATGTCGTTGACCAAGCGGACGAGGCGGTCGGAGTTGCTGATGGCAATCTCGAGCATCTGCTGAGTTTTCTCGGGACGGTTGGTGAGAGCTCCGCCTGCGAGCAGACCGAGGGCTCCGCGCAATGAGGTGAGCGGCGTGCGAAGCTCGTGTGAGACGGTCGAGATGAACTCGTCCTTCATGCGGTCTAGAGCGCGGCGCTCGGTGGTGTCGGTGAAGGCAACGACGACGCCAAGTGTCTTCGGACCAGTGGAATCGGGGGATTGCGAGTCGATCTGGGGCCGCGCGACGTACTCTACAGGGAAGCAGGTGCCATCCTTGCGCCAGAAGATCTCGTTTGAGATACGGACGGTGGCGAAGTTGGTGAGGCTTTTGCGAATCGGTGAGTCCTCTGAGGCGTACGGTGTTCCGTCGGCGCGGGTGTGGTGGATGAGTTGGTGCATGTTGCGCCCCAGCATCTCCTCCTGCTTGTAGCCGAGCATCTGTGCGGCAGCGGAGTTGACGACTGTAACCTTGCCCTCGAGATCGATGCCGTAGATGCCGTCTCCCACCGACTCCAGGATAGAGTCGGACTGCCGCGTGAGGGTTCGGAGCCTGCCTTCTGCGCGAACCTGCTCGCTGATGTCGACGCCAAACCCAAGAACATACGGGGCGCGTCCAGGTACGACGATGAGCTTGTTGCGGTAGGCGACTACTCGCATGTCGCCGTCGCTGTGAGAGAGATGAAGGAGGCCCTGTGCTTCGCCTGTCTCGCCGATCTTTTTCAGATAGGCAGGCAATGCAGCTTTCTTTTCCGGCACGATGAACTCTTCGAGATTGTGGTTGGTCATCTCTTCCAACGTGCGGCCCAGTGTTTCGGCGCCGTGAGTGTTGATGCTCAGCAGGTTGCCCCGCAGGTCGTGGGTGCAGACCATACCCAACGAACCTTCGACGAGCTGGCGATAGCGGGCTTCACTTTCGCGGAGCGTGGCTTCAGCAGCGCGTTGTGTTGTAACGTCGATGCCGGTAGCGATGATAAAGGCGATCTGACCCTGCGTGTCGGTGAGCGCTGTCGCCGACCATGCGATGCGACGTAAGCTACCGTCGCGGTTGAGCCATTGATTTTCGTAGGCGGCGGGAAAGTGACCGGAGCGCAGGCGCTCAAAGGTCTCGATTGCCTCTGGAATCTCCTGTCGGGGAATCAGCTTGTCCCATGCATAGCGACCGACGAGGGTGGGGAAGTCATACCCGGAGGCATTTTCGCAGGCACGGTTGAAGCGGACGATGCGGCCTGCAGGGTCGAAGACGGCGACCAATGCACCCACAGTGTCTAGTACGGCCGAGACGAAGTTACGCTCCACGGTAAGGGCCGACTCGACACGCTGGCGGGAGCGCGCGGCGCGATCCATCTGGCGAATGCGGCCGTTGAGTTCGAGACGTGTGATGACCTGACGGCTGAGAACGCTTAGTGCTGAGGACTGAGCTTCGGTCAAGGAGCGGGCATGACGGTCGAGAACCAGGAGTGCTCCGACACTGACGCCGCCTGGAGTCGTGAGTGGGGCACCCGCGTAGAAACGATAAGGACGGCCCTCGATGAGGATGCCGTCGGGGGCATAGTCGTGATCGCTGCGCGCGTCGGTGATCTCATAGACGGTGTCGCCCAGAATAGTGGTCTCGCAGGGCAGACTGCCAAGTGCGACGTCAGGCGAATCGATACCAAAGCGAGAGCGCAGCCAGATGCGGTCAGAGCCGATCAGCGAGATGGCAGCGACCGGCGTGTCGCATATCTGGGCGGCGAGGCTGGTCAGCTCATCAAGCATGGGATCGGGCGCAGAGTTGAGTACCTCATACTGATTGAGGGCCTCGATTCGTAGCGCTTCGTCTTTGACCAGGAGAGCATTCATTTTGACAGTTCGATCGTAGGATATGTGCAAATGGTTGCGCACTCCTACTTTTGTTGCAGCAATGGTTTACGGCTTTGGTAGGACACAACACTCCTTAGTTGCCGGCGGTTCGTCGGCGCTTGCATCCAAGGCGACTTTCCAGGTGCCGTTGGGGAGTTTTTTCCAAATGGTGAAGTAGCGGCCTGAGATTACTACTGGTTCGCCGTTTTTGTCTTTACTGCGCCCTTCATAGTGGCCCCAAGTGAATCCCATGTCATTGGAAGGGCCCATCTGGGCCCCTTGGGGAGTCCAGCTAAGTTGATAGGTCTTCGGATCCCACTGGGCCTGGGCAGCGATAGCGGTCCGACCCAAAATTGCAGGTTTCCCATTGTTGAGCGTCACTCCGTCCTCTGCAAACCAAGTACCAAAAGCCTTGCCTCCGCCCTCTGAGACGGCCTGCGAGAAACGCCCCTCGAGTTCCAGCAGAACCAGGGCTCCAGGCGTAAGTGTCGGCTGAGACAGGGGATTGGAGATGATGGCAGGACTCTGGGCAAATGCGTTATAGCCGGAAGCAGCGACCGGCCCGACTTCGACAGGGCTCTGGGCTACCAATGGGCAGGCCGCAAGAGTACATAACAGGATTTTGACGGCTACGCGATGCATACTAAACATGCTATCAACGCTTGAAACAATCTGGGGACATTGGCTTTCTGTTGAAGACTGATATTCTTCGCACCTAATGTTAAAGACGAACTTTCAGCAGATTGTGTTGCTTGCGGCTGTAATTTTACTGTCAGCCGGAGTTTTCCTGGGCCTGACCCACGGAGTCGCCCTTCATCAGGCCGGCGCTATCTTGCGGTGGTTCGGGATTGCGATGCTTGGTTTGTTCGCGTTTCGGCGGCGATCCTTAACCCCCTGGATCTTTGTCGCGATGGTGGCAGGTGCGGAGTTGGGATTTGATGCTCCGGTATTAGCGGTTAGCCTCCGGGTGTTCAGCGATATCTTTCTGCGACTCATCAAGACGATCGTTGCACCGCTGATTCTCGCCACGCTGGTTACAGGAATCGCCGGCCACGGGGATCTGAAGAGCGTGGGTCGCATGGGCATCAAGAGCCTGATCTACTTTGAAGTCGTTACTACGCTTGCTCTTGTCGTTGGCCTTGCTGCGATCAATCTGAGCCACGCCGGCGTGGGGTTAAACCTGCCTGCCGTTACCACAAACGAAACTATTGTTACTCCTCCGCCTACGCACTGGCAGGACTTTCTTCTGCACATCTTTCCAGAGAATATCGCTAAGTCGATCGCCGAAGGACAGATCCTTCAGGTTGCCGTCTTTGCTGTCTTTTTCGGTATAGCGTTGGCCACGCTGAATGAAAAGAAGCGCACCCCGGTTCTGCACTTGTTCGAGAGCCTGAGCGAGGTAATGTTCCGATTTACCAATGTGGTCATGTACTTCGCGCCGATTGGAGTAGGAGCGGCAATGGCCTTCACTGTAGGTCAGATGGGTCTCGGCGTACTTGTGAACCTCGGAAAGCTGCTTCTGACCCTTTATGGAGCGCTGGTAGGATTTGGTCTTCTCGTTCTGTTGCCAGCGGCGTTGCTGTTTCGCGTGCCTGTTCGTCGATTTCTTGTAGCGGTGGCCGAACCAGCAACGATTGCCTTTGCCACCTCCACCAGCGAGGCCGCACTGCCCCGCGCCATGGAGTCCATGGAGGCCTTTGGAGTTCCGCGCCGCATTGTGGCGTTCGTTATTCCCGCCGGCTATAGCTTCAACCTTGATGGGTCCACGCTTTACCTTGCGGTTGCCAGCATCTTTGTGGCACAGGCTGCGGGAGTCCATCTGTCGGTCGGCCAACAGCTTTTGATGATGGTGACTTTGATGCTGACCAGCAAAGGGGTTGCGGGAGTTCCCCGCGCAACGCTGGTTGTGCTGCTTGCGACGGCAGCCACCTTCCATCTACCTACTGAACCGATATTCGTTATTCTTGGTATCGACGCACTTGCGGACATGGCCCGCACAACCGTCAATGTCGTGGGCAACTGCCTTGCCAGCGTCGTGGTTGCGAAGTGGGAGGGCGAGTTTGGCATGGAGCCTATCTCGCCTGCGGTTCTCGAGGGGATCAGCGAGTAATCCTAGCCCAAAGCAAAATAGCAGATGCCGGAGCATCTGCTATGCGAACCGATCGCGCGCTAAGGTGCTACATCGCGGGAGGGTGGTGTGGATCGATGTGCTCCTTATCGACCTTCTTCGCGATGGGCTTGGATTTTACCGCTCCATTCGGGTTAACCGAATCGCGCAACTCCTTTGATGGTTTGAAGAAGGGAACTCGTTTAGCCGGAACATCAACCTTGGCACCGGTCTTGGGGTTGCGGCCCGTCCGGGCGTTGCGTTGGCGGGTCCGGAAGCTGCCGAAGCCACGGATCTCGATCTTGTCACCAGACTTCAGGGCGCCGATGACGGCGTCGAAGAGCGTATCGACGATAACCTCTCCGTCACGACGGGTCAGATCGCCAAGGGCAGTCACTTTATCAACAAGGTCGGCTTTAGTCATAGTGGGTTCCTTTCGTACTTGGGGAGGGCGATAGGGGCCGTGATGAAACAATCCGTTCTTGTTGATTGTAGACGGGATGGGGGCGAAAAGGTTGGGAAAGAAATCAAAAGAATGAACACAATAAAGCTAAATTCTAGGATGCGCAAAAGCTCTGTTTGGTCGGATGGGACGTAAAAAGAGCCCCACTTTTTCGGGGCTCTTTGAAGGTGCGGATGATCGGCGGAGCCGGGTAAAGGTTGAAGGACTGTGCGTTACTTCCACATGAAGTAGAAACCCGGGGCGCGGTTCAAGAGCTGGCTTGGGTTTGGAAACAGGTCTTCCCCGTCATCGGTCAGTAGAGCAAACAGCCCGCGCTTATTTTTTGCCGTGCGAACCACGTTCGGTTCTCCAGAGATTCCCGCCTCCCTGGCAGTTTCGACAAGAGCCACCCGGTAGCCGCCGACCTTATCGATCAAACCGAGGGGAAGAGACTGTTGCCCGGTCCAAACCTGACCTGTCGCCAGCGGCCTGATCTTGTCCTCCGAGGTGTGACGGCCTGTTGCAACGTCGTGCACAAATTGTGTGTACATGTTGTCGACCAGAGACTGGAAATAAGCTTCCTCTTTTGGCGTCAGATCGCGGCTGGGGTCTCCGGCGTCTTTCAGCTCTCCGGCGTGGATAACGACGCTCTTGAGCTTAGCCCAGCGGAGCAGGTCGCCGTAGTTGGTCCACTCCATGATCACGCCGATGGAGCCGACCACCGAAGCATCGTTTGCGTAGATTTTGTCGCATCCACTGGCGATGTAGTATGCGCCCGAGGCGCCAACGGATTCGATGGAGGCTACGATCTTCTTGTGGTTTTCCTGCCTTACCCGGAGCACCTCATGATAGATCTCCTGCGAGGCTGCAGCGCCTCCACCGGGGGAGTTAATGTGCAGGACGATCGCCTTCACGGATGAATCTTCGCCGAACTTGCGGAGCTGCGCATCGATGGTCTCAGGAGACAGGATGGGACCGGCGATGTCGATCACCGCGATACTGTCGGAGTTCAGTCCAAGCCCGCCTGAGTTTCCGCCGACCGAACGCATGGTGAGCCAAACCATGCCAGTGACGAGTAGGAAGACTGCCGCCAGTGAGCCGGCGATGATTGCGATGTAGAACCACGCGGACCGGCTACGCGGTGGAGGGAAGCCGTACCTCTGGGGATAGGGGTAGGCTGGGGCTTGTGTGTACGGAGAGGCTGGGGGTGGGGGTGGCGGCGGTGGTGTAGAAAAGTCTTCCGGCATGCTGTGGAGTTTAGCAGGGAGTCGCGGTGGAGTGCGCGGCAACGCCACTGGTCGAGCTAAGCGTGGAAATATGTGTGAAAGGTGAAAAATTGCGCCAAACGAGGCACGTCATACGTCAAACGTTGCAGTATGATAAATCGCGGTACCATCACTCCCGTCCCCTTGGAATCAGCAGCCTGAAAGTTTGGCAATCGTTATGGCACATCCACATTTGAGTATCGTAATACCGGCGTATAACGAGAGCGCCCGAATTGAGCATGCGCTGGATCGCGTCTTGTCGTGTGTCGAGGAGCGGGGTTGGGACGCCGAGGTGCTGGTTGTCGATGATGGCTCGACCGACGATACCGCGACCATTGTTCAGCGCTGGATGACGAAGCATCCGCGGCTTCATCTGGTGAAGAACCCCGGCAACCGTGGCAAAGGCTACTCCGTACGCAATGGCCTGCTGCAGGCTGCGGGCGAGATCGTCATGTTCACGGACGCGGACCTTTCGTCTCCGATGGAAGAGGCGGAGCGCCTTATCGCTGCTTTGAACGATGGGGCAGATGTGGCGATCGGCTCCCGCTGGATGGACCGCACGCGCCAGACGATCCATCAGCCACTTTACCGCCAGTTTTTCGGCCGGTGCTTCAACTGGGTGACCCGGGTCGTCATGGGACTGCCCTTCAAAGATACTCAGTGCGGCTTTAAGGCTTTCAAGCGCTCAGCGGCCCAGGTGATCTTTCGCCTGCAGACGATCGAAAGATGGGGCTTCGATCCGGAGATACTCTTCATCGCACGCAAGTTGGATTATGTCATCTGCGAGGTCCCTGTTACATGGGGACACGACGAACGCAGTCGTATGAGCTATCTAAGAGATGGCATCAAGATGCTGGAGGATATGGCCCGCATTCGTGGGAACTTCTTGGCCGGCCGATATGATAAGGCCATCGCCGCGATGAAAGACACCAGCAGCATGGTGACTCCGCAGGTTGAGCAAGTCGTCAAAGTGAGTAACGCAGAGGTCCGCTAGTCACTTGGTGTAGCTTCCCCCTGCAGACAATCCTGCAAGCGAAGCTGTGAAACGGTCATCCAGACAAGCGGTATCTTTTTGCAGAGCTCCTTTCCAAGGAGCGCGAATCTATGACTATTGTTTGTCCTTCCGTTAAGATGCAAGTTATCTGGTGAGCCGTGTTATCCGCGCGAAGACTGCACAGAGCCAACCATCTATGAGAAAAACGGCTGAAAGCCCACTTCTCGTCCGGGTCGTCGGCGCAGGGGACAACATACGGTCCCAAGAACTGAGCGGCAGAACGACGTTATATTGTGTCTATGGCTGAAGTTCCGCTCTACGGAAAGATCGAAGAGGTTCTGGCATCCGAGATTGCACGAGGAGACCATCAACCCGGTGATCGGCTTCCGTCGGAAGACGAGTTGCTGGCTCGCTTTGGTGTTAGTCGGATTACCGTCCGGCGCGCCGTACAAAACCTTATCCAACGTGGAATTGTTGAGATTCAGCGTGGCCGCGGCACATTTGTGCTTGCACCGAAGATCTCGCAAGAGCTAACCAAATTGACCGGGTTTGTGGAAGACATGCACAGCCACGGACGCAAGGCTTCCGCTCGTGTCGTCACCCAGGGCATTGTGGCGGCAAGCAAACGCGTGGCGGAGCATCTCGGTATCAGCAAAGGAACACGCGTGATGCGAATCGAACGCGTCCGCCTGGCCGACTCCGTCCCGATGTCAGTCGACGAAACCTATCTTCCACTCGAAATTGGTAAAGAGATCGTTCGCAACGATCTTCGGGTCATGCCTATCTTCACACTGCTTGAAGAAAAATATGGTGTACCCCTTATCGAGGCCGAATACAGCCTGGAAGCCGCAGCGGCGTCGGCCTATGTGGCCGATGCCCTCGGAATTCCAGAAGGGGCCCCCATCTTCCGTATCGAAAGAACCTCGTTCACAACGAAGGGCAGGCCAGTCGACTACGAGATGCTCTCTTACAGAGGAGATCTCATTCGGTTTGTCACCCGGTTGGGGCGGCAGAAGAAGGGAGAAGCTCCTCAATCCAAAGTCTCGCCCTCTTTGCGAAGGCGGTAAGCATCGACCGACCAAGGGCTGGGATCAGACAGTAGAAGGGTCAGAATGCATGCGATATAGAGCAGATCGCACTCGTAGCCTGGTGGCCCAAACTGTGCGCGCCCATCAACAACACGCATCAACTTGATGGAGCTGAATCCATAAGGGAGATGGACCGTTAGTATCGCGACAATCAGCAACGTGATCGCGGGAAGGCTCACCCAGGACACGAAAGCACCACCGAGGATCGCAAGCCCGCCGACGATCTCTGTAAAGATCGTGAGCCAGGCCATCATATGAGGCGCAGGAACATGGAGCACCTGCAAGATCGCGGCGAATGCCTCTGGCCCCTTGTTCCATTTGGCCAATCCATGCGCCAGAAAACCATATCCCACCATCAATCGAAGGGGAACAAGAGCATACTTCTTCGAAATTCTCCGTATCCGCATCCACCACTTCGTGTCTTGGCTCATCACTCGGTCTCCTGCGATCTCCTCAGATTATGTAAATGACCACTGACAATATGACGTTATAATGTCTATGTGGTTACAGAAAAAACTCAGATTCAAAATGAATCTCCCTGCGCCCCAGGGTTTTCGGAGGCGGTCCGTTTTTGGTTTCGGCTTGGCTGGATCAGTTTCGGCGGGACGGCAGCACATATTGCCCTTATGCATGATGGTCTCGTCGAACGTAGAAGATGGATCGATAACGAAACGTTCTTTCATGCGCTGGCTCATTGCATGATTCTTCCCGGCCCGGAAGCCCAACAGCTTGCCATCTACCTCGGGTGGAAACTGAACGGCGCCAAGGGGGGCATTGTCGCTGGTACCTTGTTTGTTCTTCCATCTATGTTTGTGCTGTTGGCTCTGAGCATCGTGTACGCCCTATTGGGAAACCGACCTTGGATCATCGCTATTTTCGGTGGTTTAAGGCCGACCGTACTGGCTCTTATCCTACTCGCATTGACGAGGCTTGCAAGACGCTCGTTGACTAAGCCCATAGAGTGGATCGTCGCCTGCGGAGCCTTTACAGCAATGTTCTGGTTGCATGTTTCGGTGCCCGTCGTGATGGTGGTAGCGGTTGCTTTCGGATTGATTCTGTCGAGGTTCCGCAGAGATTCAGCATCGTCAGTACCCACTGCGCCGCGCCGCGTCAACTTGGATGCAAATCGAGAGATGAGGACGCAAGCTCTCAAATCATTTGCAAAGATCACCATTACGGGATTGGGGATATGGCTTATCCCGTTGCTGGCGCTATACCTTTCCAGCCAGGACTTTCCTTTTTGGACCCAACTCGGTCTCTTCTTTACGCGTACTGCGTTCGTGACAGTAGGTGGCTCCTACACCATCATTCCTTACGTAGCCCTCGCGGCTGTCACTAAGTATCATTGGCTGAGTCAACAACAGATGCTCGATGGTTTTGCTCTCGCGGAGACGACACCGGGCCCACTGATTATCGTCGTAGCCTTCGTTGGGTTCATGGCTGGCTTTCACCACTTCCATGGTTCGATCGTCATGGGAACGTTGGCTCTCCTCCTGACGACTCTCTACACCTTTCTGCCATGTTTTCTGTTCGTGTTCGTTGGCACTCCTTTTGTCGCGTGGACGCAAGAGAGCCGGAGCATCAAAGCTGTTCTGAGCCTTGTCATCGCCGTCGTATTCGCCGCGATGATCGATCTCGCCACGTTTCTCGCTCGTGGCATTCTGCTTCCATCAGGACGATCTACCTTTGCAGGGGTCGACGGGATCGCCCTCGCGGCGACGGGCTTGTCGCTCTATCTACTTGGAAGGCTCAAGATAAAGGTGGGTATTGTCATTGCGCTGGGCATCGGATTGGGACTTGCCGGCTGGTTACTTCGCCTCTAGAGCATCTCACTGTCCACGCCGGACGGGAGCAACTAACGGCGCGAGTGCTCGCACAGCTTCCTGAAGAGGAGAGCCCCAAGTGAGCATTCACGCCTGTTGCTCTCCCTGTCCACGTACCGCTCGTAGCGCGGCGAGCGCAGAGTTCGGCTGAGCCGAAAAGCTGTTGCGATGGTCGGCAAGATAACGATGGACATCTGAAATCACTACGGAGCCTTCGCCCACCGCAGAGGCAATGCGCTTGACCGAGTTAGCGCGTACATCCCCTACCGCGAACATGCCGGGAACGCTCGTCGCGTATGGCGTGGTCTCAAAGCCATGTGGATGTCCGGTGAGGATGAACCCCTTTTTATCGAGCTTAACTGTACCGAAGAGCCAACCTGAATTTGGTTGAGCACCGATCATGACGAAGACGCTGCCGATCGGCTTTACCGTCGTCTCACCTGTCCTACGATTGGTCCAGGTAACGCATTCGAGGGAAGGGTCCCCCTCGAGTTTCTCGATCTCGGAATCGGTGCAGAGTGTGATGCGGGACGAACTCTCGATTCGAGAGATCAAATATTGCGACATGGTACTCGCGAGTGAGCCACCGCGGACGATGTGATAAACGTGTTTGGCGATGCCAGATAGAAAGACAGCTGCTTGCCCCGCGGAGTTACCACCCCCTACGACGATGACCTCTCGCTCACGACAGAGCAACGATTCCATGGCGGTGGCCGCGTAATAAAGACCACGGTTCTCAAATTGCTCATAGTTCTCAACGGAGAGCTTGCGGTACTGTGCGCCCGAGGCCACCACGACCGAACGAGCGCACACCTGAATACCGCCTGCGAGAGTGAGTTTATGTACTCCATCAATCTGCTCAGCCGTGACTGTATCTCGAGAGATTGCGAAATGGACTCCGAACTTCAGAGCCTGCAATTGCGCGCGACTCGCGAGTTGCTGACCGGAAACCCCGGTCGGAAAACCCAAGTAATTTTCAATCTTAGAGCTCGTGCCCGCTTGGCCTCCGGGAGCAGTCCCCTCAATCACGATGGCGCAAAGGCCTTCAGAAGCGGCATAGACGGCTGAGGCAAGCCCCGACGGACCAGCCCCGACGACAGCCACATCATAGGTCATCTCCGAATCTGGCAGCTCCGTGATGCCCAATTCATCCGCGAGCTCCGTAATACTCGGGTGAGCGACGACGCGGCCGCCGGGCAGAATAACGGCCGGTAACATCGAATCGCTTACGGATCCACTCTCCGCTTCGGGAGCCACTTCGACAATCCTGTGGGGATAGCTGTTACGAACGAAGAAGCGTTGCAGACGAATCAACTCCGCATCCCCTCTTTTCCCCCGGAGCACTACTCCACTCGATGCTTCACCAAAAATCCCGATACGACGCCATATCGTTGCTTGGATTACGAGATTCGCGATGTCTCCCTCCGCGCGCATCAAATGCTGGAACTCCTTGCGTGATATCCGTAAGAGATGGCTGTCACAGATAGTTCGAGCTTCGACAACGGCTTTTTGAGAATTAAGAAGATTGAACTCTCCACTGAAGTCGAATTTACGATGACGCGCGAAGATCTTTGTCCCCCCACTCAAAGCCGGCAATAATACATCGATGCCCCCTTCCAGGATGACGAACATATCAATTTGCGAGTCACCGTGGGTGTACAGGATCACGTTCGCAGGAACCGCTTCCTCGCGACCGTAGTGCTTCAGCCTTTGGACCATCTCTTCGGTCAGTTTCGGAAAGGCAAGATCGCGCCGAAAATCAGCCGTTATCCCCTCGAGAGAACTCGCCTCTATCGATTGAGTGGGTAGCATTTCGTTGGCGTCTTTGTTTGTGGCTTCCATGTGTCAATAGCTCCCTAAATGAAGAGGCGTCTGCTTTAGCCGCGCCTTTATCACGATACCTAGGGCATCCCTCTAACGGCAAGAAGGACACCTCCCGCCTCCTCCTAGGTTGCAAAATTCAATTCATCCTTCCACAAGCTGAGAGTTCTGGACTCGGATTGCCCAGTCACCAGGCGATAAGTCGGTATCTTCGCTTGGTCCCATGTGGGTAGTTCATAAACGGGGATAGCAGGACGAGTTGATCTCAGTTGAAAGTGGGCTGCTCTCCGTTCAAAACGAATGAGCGCACTGGAGAGTACAGAGGTTGCGCCAATCCGTCGACCTCATCACTGGAGACCAGGGTGGGTCTCTGAATATTCAGTCTTTGCATCTTTATAGAGAGAGGTTCGCTTGACTCCGAGAAGCTCGGCCGCACCATTAGGGCCACCGACAATCCATCCGCTGGCTTGCAGTGCTCGAAGGATATGCTCGCGCTTTACTTCGTCCAGCGTTCCCATCGGTATCCGCGACGCACGTATGCTCGGTCGAGCCTCCAGTTCGTGAATCGGTGCCATCAGCACCGACTGTGGAGATAGGATCACGGACCGCTCGATAAAATTCCGCAGTTCCCGGACATTGGCCGGCCATGGATAGTGAATGAGTGCGGTGTGCGTGCTTTGCGGCATCTCTCGAATGCATTTGTTCATGCGAGACGCAAAATGTGACGCAAAAATGCCAAGCGAGCTCAAGTATGTCTTGCGTGCGATGACGTAAGGCAGGTATGCAAATCGGAAATACATTGAGCCGATAGAAGAGATCTTCGCGAAAGGACTTCTGTTGAACCATCCCGGCGAGATCGCGATTTGTAGCTGCGACCACGCGCACGTCGACCTTGTGAGTCTTATTGCTTCCGAGCCGTTCGAACTCTTGCTCCTGCAGCACCCGGAGCAACTTGGGCTGAAGCTCCAAAGGAATATCGCCTATTTCGTCGAGAAAGAGCATCCCTTTGTTAGCAAGTTCAAACCTGCCGAGTTTTTGCGTAGTCGCCCCGGTAAATGCTCCACGCTCATGTCCAAATAACTCACTCTCAAGAAGTCCCAAAGGAATGGAGGCACAGTTGAACTTAACGAAGGGAAGGTTCTGACGAGAGCTCAACTCATGAAGGGCCTTCGCGATGAGTTCTTTTTCCGGTACCTGTCTCCCCTTGCACTAGAACGCTAGCGTCAGTAGGTGCAACGATCGAAACCATGTGCAGGGTATTCATCAGAGATGCACTTTCGCCAATGATGAAGCCGAGGCGAGTCCGGATCTGCTCTTCTATGTAGTGCCCTCTTGTTCTCATCACAAACCGGTGCTTTTCACAAGTGGCGCACAAGATCTGATGTCATGAACTAGCAATCCCCTCAGCTGTCTAGGCCCCACCATGATGCTTTGGTAAGAAGAGCGCTCTACAAATTCACTATCCACCGTCAAGCTTTCCAGCGCGACAGTCGAAGCGTTACTGCAGACTGACAAATCTGACAACATCGCCGTTCTCTGCGACGCCGTTCGGTGAGAGGAGCAGAGAAGTTCCTATTCTTTAGCGGTCGTGCTTTCTACACATCGCTTACGACCTCGGTTTCGAGAGTTTCTACGAATGACAAGCAACAATCTTGACCGTATAGGATCGCCAATATTTGCTCCACCTCCGAAAGGATGATGAGGTGACCGTTCGTTCGCAGGTGGTTATGCAGCGAGATCCAGTGGCTCGATGAGGAATCCCGGACTGTCAGGATGAGGCAACTTGCGACGGATGGCCGCCAAGTGACGGATATCCGTCGCCAATCTGTCAACGAGAGAATGGTTCCACCCGACGGATGCCTTGACCATCGTTATGTCGGGCTAAGCGTTAGAGCCGAAGTTGTGTTCTCAGGAACAGCAACCTGCGTCTGGCACGCTGAATGCACCTTTGGTTTGTGACAAGTCGCCTTGGGCCGACGGCAAGTCGAAGATGCGCATTCGTTAGGTCTAACTTGGTATCGTTCGATGGCGACCCAAATAATAGCGACTCAAGAATCGGAAGAGAATCAGCCTCAACCCCAGACTGTTGCGTTCGATCTTTCGGGCGTGGCTCGACAGCTTATCGCCTACTGGCAGTAGAGGATTGGCGCGAGCGCGTTATCATGCTATCTAAGATAGCAACTCGTTATCCAGGAGGAATTCGTGTTCCAGCTCAAGCCCATTCTCGTGAAGGCACAAGCCGAAGGAGTCGCCGTCGGTCACTTCAACATCTCCGACTTGGTGCTTCTCAAGGCAGTCTTCGCCTCAGCGCGCGAACTCAATGTCCCAGTCATCGTAGGCGCCTCCGAAGGAGAAAGGAGCTTCCTCGGCGTCCGACAGGCTGCTCTCCTCGTGAAAAGCCTCCGCGAGGACTATGGCTTTCCGATTTTCCTAAATGCGGATCATACCCATTCGCTGGAGAGTGCGATTGCGGCAGCTGAGGCTGGCTTTGATTCGATCGTCTTCGATCTTTCCGCGCTTCCATTCGAAGAGAACATCAAGCAAACCAAGAAGGCCATTGAAGTGTTGAAATCCATCAATCCCGCAATTCTGATAGAGGGAGAGATCGGCGATATAGGAAGCGGATCGGAGATTCATGACACGGTACCCGACCACCCAAGAATTCTTACTACACCTGAAGAAGCCAAGCATTATGTCGAGAACACCGGCGTCGACATCCTCGCTCCGGCTGTCGGCAATATGCACGGCATGGTCCAGACTATGGTGGAGGGACGCCTCAAAAAACATCTAAACCTGACAAGTATCCGAGAGATCAAAGCTGCCACCGGCGCCCTTCTGACGCTCCACGGAGCCTCGGGTACCGACGACAAGGATCTCGCTGATGCTGTTGGAGCTGGGATCAATATCGTCCACATTAATACCGAGCTTCGTGTGGCGTGGCGACACGGTTTGGAGGCGGTCCTCGCGTCGAATCCCAAAGAAGTTGTGCCCTATAAGTTGCTCCCTGCCGTAGAAGCAGCTGTGAAACAGGTCGTTACAGGCCGCCTGCGGCTCTTCAACCGAATGAACGCATAGTCCCGCCGACTCCGACATTCACAAAGGTCTGCCGAATTCGTCTGTCTTCACAACAATCTGCCGAACCGAGGAGATGATGAATCTTGTTCACATAGCTTTTGATCGCCGAGGTCGCTTTGCTGTTCGACCAGCGAAGCTCCTACGCCATGAGCCAGCCAACCACTGGCGCGGCGTCAATCGCATCCCGCCAGGAGTACATCTGTAATCCAATCCTTCGAGCGAGGACATCTTCAATCGTCACCGCCATCTCTTGACGCACGGCATAGATCACTTCGGCCTTGATCGCCGGATAGCCCGCGACCATCGGTTCGGCCAATTCAGCATTGTCCGCGGTTAGTCGCAGAATGCTCTCGGCTGCAATACCGAACTTGCAGGAGAGATGGTGAGCTGTCTCATCGGAGATGTGAAACTGGCGTACTAGACGCTTCCAATAGTTGTCGGTAAAGCCCTCGCCGCCGTATAGCACATGATTTCGCGTGAGTGACTCTGTCCGCGCGATCCCCGCTGCTTCCTGTACGGCATTGATGGAGTCTTCTGCCATCGCCCGATGCGTCGTCCATTTCCCGCCCATGATGCTGATGAGGTGGCTCTCGTCATCGATCTCAATTTCGTCGTCACGCGCAAGCTCCTTCGTGCTGTCCTGGTCTCCGGACGCGATGAGAGGTCTGGCTCCCGCGAATCCACTGACAACATCTGCCGGGGTAACGGGGCGAGTAAGGTAGTGATTGATATGCCGGAGCAGGTATTCAATGTCCTTATCGGTTACGACCAACTCGGCGTCGGCGTCAATCTCTTCGTCCGTCGTGCCAACCAGGAGTCGCCCGCCCCAGGGAACTGCGGAGAGAACTCGTCCATCCTCGGTCTTGGGAATGAGCAGCGCATCCTTCGTCGGAAAGACTTCCAACGGCAGAAGGATATGTGCGCCTTTGCTGTGGCGCATCCGCTTTGGCACGGAAGGTGTGGCCATTTGGCGGAGTGTGTCCGATACCGGCCCAGTCGCGTTGACCACGACTTTGTTGAGGTTTGAACAACGGACACGAACGCTGGTCCAGGGCTGGCTACTGCTAAGAAATGGACACCTGCGAGTGTGAGAAGAGACCAGAAGATAGACATACTGATTGTGGCTCAATAGTGTGACACCTTTAAAAATCATCCAAGATGGTGTTTTTTTGCATCGTTCCCCTCAGCCTGGGATTCCAATATATGGATCGCTTGTGCGGTCGCGAAAAGGAGAGTCCACAATGTCTCGTTTAAACTCAGTCGATCCATCTAAAGCTACCGGCAAGGCGAAGGAGTTGCTGGATGGAGTTAAAGCAAAGCTAGGAATCGTACCCAACATGACAAAGGTGATGGTCAACTCGCCTGCCGTACTTGAGGGCTTCCTCGGTTTCAGCGGCGCACTTGCAGGGGGACATCTCAATCCGAAGTTGCGTGAAAAGCTCGCATTACTCAGCGCTCAAGAGAACCACTGCAATTATTGCCTTTCGGCACACAGCGCGATCGGGAAGATGGTGGGGCTACCTCCTGAGCAGATCGTTGCAAGTAGAAAAGGCGAAGGAAGCACTGAGGAGGAGACGGCGGCTCTGAGCTTCGCGAAGCATCTGCTCGACGCGAAGGGCCAAGCCACTGAAGCGCAAATTGCCGAACTTCGCACTGCGGGCTTCACGGATGGCGACATCGCTGAAATAATCGCTCATGTCGCTCTCAATGTGCTCACCAACTACTTCAACGTTGCGGCTGGAGTCGATATCGATTTTCCCAAGGTGTCTTACCAAGAGTTAGCGTAGTGGGTCTTCTCCCGGGGATCTCCGCTACTATATGTGGACCCCGGGAGTGAGCGCCTTACTCTAATGGAGCATAAGGATGAAATCGCTGCGCGTGGTCTCACTTAATCTCGGCCAAGTCGAACCGCTTGACTTCAACGGGAAGACTGTATACACGGGCATTTTCAAGAGGCCGGTTAACCGCCCGGTCACTGTTAAAACCCTTACACTCGAGGGTGATTCGCAGGTTGATCTCGTGAATCACGGTGGGGCCCGCAAGGCGGTTTACTTTTATCCTTCGGAGCACTATCCATTTTGGGCTGATCTGCTTAATGTAAAGGGGTTAGAGCCTGGTGCTTTAGGTGAGAACTTCACTTCTATTGGCTTGTTAGAGGCGGAAGCTTACGTTGGTGATCGATGGAAGCTCGGATCGGCGATCTTTGAAATCACCCAACCCAGAAGTCCCTGTTACAAGCTGGCGCTCAAGTATCAGAGAAACGATCTGGTGGCGAGGTTCCTCGAGGCGATCAAGCCAGGGTTTTATGCCTCGGTCATCGAAGAAGGAGTTGTCGCTCCCGGCGATGCTCTCACTCTCGTATCTAGCGCACCGGAGCGAATCAGCGTTCATGATGTCTTCCGTTTAGCTGTAGGTTTCGAATCAGAGCCGGATCTTCGATTGGCGATCTTTCGCAATGAGCGAATCCCGGAGTTTTGGCGTCGCAAGGTCTTATCGCATGGCGGTACTCAGGTGTTATCGATGATGGGCCGCGTGAAGTGATGGCAGGAGTTTCCGCTTCTTGCAACATTCTCATGTCTGCGGAACTTCGCTCATAAAACCGATAGCGGCAGCGACCCCGAATAAGGTTTCAAGACCAGCGAACGTGAGCAGCGCCGCAGGGTATCCGAGTCGAAGCAGTTCACGAAACACGAGGGCGCCGATTGCCATACCGAGAAAATTCGCAAAGGTCGTCATCCCGGTCACTTGACCCCGATGTTTCGGATCGAGGGACGTGGTAATGCTCGACATCAATGGATGCGTCGCATCGAAGCCAATCGAAAGTGCGGCAACTGCTAGCCCACTGATCCAAGGCGTGGTGTGCAACGCAAGCAACCCGGCGCATACAGCTGCCCAGAAGAAGCCAGCTGGAACAACATAGCGTCTCCCAAACCTGTCAGCCCATCCTCCGATCAGTCTCCCAAGAATGAGATCGGGAATACCGTAGCCGATCAATACAAATCCGATGCCCGCTGCGCTTAGGTTGTAACGTTCAGCAAGAAGCACTCCCAGCCACGCAAAAATTCCTCCATGAAAGAGCCCGTTAGCAAAGATAAACGTAAGGGCGCGACTCCCCCTTGAAGACTCCAGAATGCAGCGATATTCCTGCACGATCCAACGAATGCTTGCCCCATGCCGGTCTCGAGCGATGTGTTTTCTATAGCAACGGTGGACCCAACAGCCGGCGACTATAAACCCTATCGAAATCAATCGAAGTGTCACTCTCCAGCCCAAAACCGCGGAGAGCATAGGGCCTAGACTTACCCCAAGCCCCATTCCCGCAGCAATCGCGCCGAACAACCTACCCATTGGTCGACCCTGCACCGGATAGGGATATCGGTCGCCAATGATGCTGAGAGCGATTGTGACAATGCCTCCGGTTCCAAGTCCGGACAGAGCCCTCAGGACAATCAGTTGATCTGCCGTTCGGGCGAGGGATACCACCGCCATCGCGATCGCAGCGAAGCAGAGTAGAAGCTTGAGAATCGGCGTACGTCCAAGTCGGTCGGACACGATGCCATAAGCCAGCGTGGCAACGCCATAGATAAGCGCGAATCCTGGAACCAACCACTTAAGATCGAAAGGCCGTACCGAAAACTCACGTGCCAGTGTGGGAATAAGCGGCGGGAACATCGCATTGCTGAAGAACACAAGAAATGCAATTGCGGCCATTACCCTGTCTTCGACACGTTCCTCATAGACACTACTTTTTTCTAGGGTCGACTGCCGGCCTGGGAAGGAGTGCTGCGATAACATAATCTACCTCTGCTATCGGCTTGAGCGTCCGGGTCGCCTCATAAATGCAGAACGATCGCTCCCGTCCACCAGCTGCTGACAGCTTGTACACCGTCTTAGTCTATATTTACAGGTGTTATTGAGGTAAGGCGGCGCTCTAAAAAGAGTGTCCTCGTGTTCCAAACGCCAGAGAAAGTCGGGATGTGTAAATCAACGACCAAGACCGTTCGAGGCTGGCTGAATCTTCAATAGGGATCAGAGCTTCACGACGATCTTCCCGCTCGCACCATTGGATTCCATCAGTGCTTGGGCTTCTCTAATCTGATCGAAATTAAAAACAGCCGCGGGCTTTGCCTGATAGATACCCTCTTCCACTCGATTCACGATTTGCTGCATCGGAACCTCCGTAAGCGGGAACTCTTCTGTTCCAAAGACAAAGCTTCCAAAGAGGCTGAAATGTACTCCACTCGCCATCTGGAGCAGCGGATTGAAGTCCGTTACCGGATCAAGACCGCCCAACCAGCCCGCGAGACATACACGACCATGACGATGTGGCACCGCAAGCGAGTCGAGGAGCGTGGAGTTACCCACTAGATCCAGAACTGCATCGACTTGCTTCGTTTCGGGGAGACGCTGGGCCAGACGAGGTCCCTCCCGCTCAATTCGCGCGGCCCCTAAGGAACGCAGTTGTTCAAACCTGGCCTCATTCCGCGTGGTCGCAATGACGCGGACGCCGGCGTTTGCAGCAATGTTGAGAGCAGCCTGTCCAAGCGCTGACGTCGCTCCTCGCAGTAAGAGCGTCTCGCCTTGTTGGATCTTCAAGTTGCCATATAAACATGTCCATGCGGTCGCATAAGACTCCGGCAGTACTGCGAAGTTCTCCCACGAGAGGCGCGTTTGCACCTTTATCACGTTGGTTGCCGGCGCCACGGTGAGTTCCGCATAGCTACCATTGATCGTTCGGCCCAACCCGCCCATAATCGCTGCGACTGTGTCGCCCTGCTGAAATTCCCCGCCTGGTGCTGCGACAACCTCGCCAACACACTCTATGCCGCTCACCTCTGCCGCCTCGGCCCATTCCCCCTTACGCATATGGGTTTCAGCATGATTGATCCCGAAAGCGCGAACAGCGATTAGCACTTGGCCAACTGTAGGCTCTGGATCTGGTAACTCCTTAATCGCCAAACTCTCCAATCCGCCGAATCCCTGCAGGACAATAGCACGCATAAATATCTCCTCCTCGCTTTGGATGAATCACATGCTAGAGATGGAAAACACCATTAAAAGGATTCTTAAACGGTGTTTGTTTAAAAATTCGCCGTCAATTTAAGGAAGCATTTGCCTGCATCTGTCACCGGGCGGATTCTTGGTCCGCTAGAGGTCAAGCGCAAGATTTGATTTCGGGCGAGAACAACAGACAAGAAGTCTGCCCGTCGCTGGCGCATCAAGAGGTGCGGGGGCGTACTCTATTTGCCCGTCGAGGATACCAATCTCACAGGTATGGCAAACCCCAACCCTACATGACCACTGCACAGGAATCTTCTCGTCCTCTAAGAATTCAAGGAGGCTCGGGCGGTCGCCGGTCCAGTGCAAAACTCGATTGGACCGGGTCAGGGTGATTTGAAACTCCTGATCTCCTTGCGTCCCGCTCCGAGGTTTCGTACTCGCACCGCCTGGGCTTCCCCCAAATGTTTCAAGATGAATCTGGTCCGGAAATACACCCCACGTACTGAGGCTGTCTCCCATCGATTGCAGAAACTGAGATGGGCCGCATAGATAGAATTCAGCGGACTTGGGGATCTGAATTGACTTGATGGCATCCATCGTCACGTGCCCAGTCCAGTTATAGTCATCACCGAAGACATCGCTTTGTCCCGGCCGACTGAAGGCGGTAAGCCTCTTGGCGTTTGGCAGTGAGGCTAAGAGTCTCTTGATCTCGCTCCGAAATCCAAGGTGTTCCCCATCACGAGCGCCGTGGACCCAGAAGATATCTCTTGTTGAGTTTGCGAGAGCATGCAGCATTGAGAGTAATGGGGTCACACCGATGCCAGCACTCAGCAGCACGACCGGTTTCGCAGACTCCATATCGAGAACAAATGTTCCGCGCGGAGCACTGGCATCGATCTCGACTCCGGGTTGGAGCAAGTCCTGCAAGTATCCACTTCCTACTCCCTGTGCCTCGCGCTTGATGCTGATCCGATAACGATCTCCTTCAGGGGATCCTGACAGGGAATAAGTTCGAATAAGTTCCTTGTGATCGGGGCCGGGAGTCTTCAGTACGATGTGTTGCCCAGCATGGAAGGCTGGCAATGACTCGCCACCTGGCGCGCCCAGCACGATCGATCGAACATCTGCAGACTCGCTCTCATTGGAAAGAACCGACAACTTGCGGAACCCTTGCCATGGCTCTTTGCTGACATCCTGTGAAAGGCCTGGATTACCGACGAGGTGCCCGTCTCGTTGGGCTTGAAGCAGATCACGAAAGGAGTCTTTCCAGCCCTCGCTCAGCGCTTTGATCGAGAGTGCTCGCTCAAGTTGGTCCACCGGATGCTTGCCCAGGTAAAGAAGATGGTCGACGTCAACAACCGACATCATGGCACCATCGCTGACGACACGTTCGATAGGATCGCCAGGTCCGACCGTGCCTTCCTCCAAAATGCGAAGATAAAAACCGGGACGTCCATGTTGCACGAGCAGAGAAGGCATCTCTGGACGCTTCATCCGTATACCGAGCCGGTAGCAGGTGACTCGTGGTTGGGTAACCTCAACGAGGACTTCGCCAATGCGAAACCGATCTCCGATACACACATCGGCATCCGCGAGTCCCTCCACCGTGAGGTTTTCACCAAAGCGGCCCATCTCATACGGAGTGTCCCCGAGCAATTGCTGCCAATAGCGATAGGATTCCAGTTGATACACGAGCAAGGAGCGATTTTCACCGCCGTGTCCCACGAGATCGGCTTGCCCGTCACCCTCCAGATTCAATCGCCGAGCCATGATTCGGCCAGCTACCGGTGATTTCCAGATTGCGGTGCGAACGAATTGCCCACGCCATTCAATCTGACGAGGCATTCCGACGTTCACGGAGATGACTTTACCGATCACTTCTGACAGCCGCTCCCGTCGGCATGGTCTGAACAGCTTTGTCTACTTCGCTCCGCTATCGCTCGGCTGCGATAAGAAGAGAGGGCGTAGTCCCTCGCTCATGGTCGGATGGGCAAGGATCGCGTCGCGAATTACAGTGTAGGGTACTCCTCCGAGCATAGCTATCTGTACGGTCGACATGACTTCTCCTGCGCTAACGCCAAAAGAGAGAAAGCCAATGATTTTGTCGGAGTCGTGCGCAACTAATGCTTTCATGAAGCCGCGTGTCTCCATGATGGCTTGAGCACGCAACACAGACTTCATGGGAACTTTGAACAGGCGGTACCTGATGCCCTGGGCCTGGGCCTCGGTCTCATTGAGACCAACCCGCGCTAGCTCAGGATCAAGGAACAGGCAGTAAGGGATGAGTCTACCCGTGGTGGTCTGGTCGCCCCCCGTGGAGGTCGATCTAAAAACGCGGAAATCATCTGCGCTGACGTGCGTGAACTTTGGACTTCCGGCCACGTCGCCAACGGCCCAAACACCTGGGGCCGTCGTCTCGAGACGTTCATTGACCATAACGTATCCGTCTTCCGTAATCGCAACTCCCGCGCTTTCCAACCCGAGTCCATCTGTATTTGGGGTTCTGCCCGATGTGACCAGGAGATGCGTTCCTTCGAAGG
>NZ_LMUD01000039.1:98761-222380 GCF_009766095.1 Granulicella sp. S190 | reverse complement strand
GTTTCAAGAGACGATCCCCGTGATGGATCAATGTGACCTTGCTCCCGAACCGGCGCATTGCCTGTGCAAACTCCAAGCCGACATAGCCAGCTCCCAGAATCAGCAAGTGCTTTGGCACAACGTCTAGTTCTAACGCTTCGACATGCGTCAGAGGTTCGGCTTCACGTAACCCGGGAGTGTCGTCGATTGAAGCGCGGCTGCCGGTTCCAATCAGGATCTTGTCACCTTCGAGAACGCGAACCTGGCCTTCATTCGTGAGTACCTCGATTCGTTTCGGGCCGACAAATCGCCCGGACCCGAGAATCAACTCCGCCCCGCTAAGGTGGAACAAGTTTAGGTGCCCTTCAATTTCCGCGTGGACTAATTTACGCTTCCGTTCTCGGACTCCGGACATGTGTACGGCGACATCGCTGGCACTCAATCCGAACTCGCCAAGCCTATGTACGTAGGAAGAGACCTGCGCCGTGTGGATGATGTTCTTCGAAGGGAGACACGCGATATTCGGGCAAGCACCACCGATGTACTTGCGCTCAACGACCGCGACTCGTTGCCCCTGCTTCGCAAACGTCCAGGCAGAAAGCTTTGCGCCCGCGCCACTGCCAAGGATCACGATGTCATATTTTTCCGCTGGCCGATTATTATTCGCAGTCATCTGATGGCTCCCGTCGTACACTTCTTTCGCTTTGAGCATCACGCCCAACGCATGTCACCAGTATCTACTAAAATAAGCGGTGTTGTACAAGGTCAGCATCTGTTTGACTATCAGCACTAGTCAAATTTTAGAGGAGGATCCATGAACCAGTCGGTAGCCATCGTCACAGGGGCAAGTCAGGGCATCGGTCGTGCAACAGCGATTCGTCTTGCACAGGATTTCGCGGTCGTCGTCCTTGCAGCACGCAATAGCGACAATCTCAACGCAACTGCCGCCGAAGTCGAAAAAGCAGGTGCCAAGGCGCATGTTGTCGTAACGGACTTGTCGTTACCCGACGCAGCCAAGCTTCTGGTTGAAGAGACTCTTGCGACCTTCGGTCAAATCGATGCTGTTCTAAATATCGCAGGAGCGGTTCCCGGCATTGATCTCATGGAGATGACCGATCAGCAGTGGATCCAGGGTGCCGAACTGAAACTTCACGGGGCTCGACGCCTTACGATTCATGCATGGGATGCTTTGAAGAAGTCTCGTGGCTCTGTCGTATTCATCTCAGGCACCGCGGCATTGGAACCGAAAGCGGCAACTGCAGCAGTTGCAGTAATCAACGCTGCCATCGACGCCTTGGCGAAGGCCTTCGCCGAAAAAGGCGTGAGGGAAGGCGTACAGGTGAACAGCATGCTCCCGGGTGCGATCCTCACTCAGCGCCGACGCGCGATGCTGGAGAAAGCCGCAGCACAGCAGCAGATTACCGTAGACGCTGCAATCGAGCGATTTCCTGAGAAGGTGGGAATCGCGAGGCTGGGTACACCTGAGGAAATTGCGAATCTACTCGCGTACCTTGTTTCACCCGGAGCTCGTTGGCTTACCGGCACAGCAGTTCGGATGGACGGAGGCGAAGTGCGAGGAATTTAGTGACATCTCAGCGGAGGTTTGGCGGGGCTCTCGGATCGTCCCTCTTACTCAAAATCCCTTGATGTTGACCACATTAATTGAAGCGTTAGGCAACACCGACGACTTTACAACTGCTTCAATCGTCGTCGATAGGACTTCACCTTCAGACGATTGCCGCAAGTCGCCATACTGCACC
Source organism: Granulicella sp. S190 (assembly GCF_009766095.1). Lineage (GTDB taxonomy): Bacteria > Acidobacteriota > Terriglobia > Terriglobales > Acidobacteriaceae > Edaphobacter. Next base: position 220,641 of record NZ_LMUD01000039.1, on the reverse strand, counting down.
AACGTCTCCGGCCCGGCCTCGTCAAGTCGTTGAACCAGTGAACACAAGTTGGATCATCGCAGCGTCGGACCCGGCGAAAATCGGCTGTTGAAAACAGCTCTGCGGCTTTCAAGGCAACCGGGGCGAGGAGCTGCTCCGCGGTATCCGCGGATCGAACTGTCTCGAGTGCAATCGTCTTGGACTTAGTCCACAGTAGTTGTGGATGGCTCTGAGCGGCAATGAGGAAAGCGTTTAGATCAGAAAAATCTGGAACTTTTCCTTCCTTGCGGGATTCGACAAGACTTCGAATCACGGTACGCAACGCTTGTGCGGCTCGCAATAGAGCGCCCGAGGGGCGCACGCTTGTCACGCCTTCGGGCGCCAAACCTGCTTGACGTAGCCAAGTAAAGACATCTTCATCTGTTTCGAAGAAGTCTTCCTTCCCGGACGCTGTCGGCCACTCCGTATTCAAGAAATCGAGGGCCGTATCGCTCGCGAGAAAAACTCCCCTCTTCTCAAATGATCTCGAATGTTTAGACATCACCTCAAGCATAGCGTTTCTTCTCAAAGTAACCTCTCCACCTAAATTATTAAGGTGTCGAACTGCACCCGACACCTTAATAGATGGCATCTAATGGTGTCGTGATTCGAATTTCACGTCGTTTCCCGTAAATTGGCTCAAAAACGGAACCGAATTTTTGATCGTATGTCGTCCGGCTTATTCCCAAAGGGATTGGCGGCTGAGGAGCGAATCATGAAGTGAATTGCCGGACCCTATTAAATTCTTTTGAAACCGCATCGATTGAGGCGTTTCTACCAGATTCCTTCATTCACCTCCTAGGGAGCACAAACGATGACCGATACTAAATTATCGAGCTTGTCTGGCGACGAATTTGAATCGTCCCAGATCGAAATCAACGGCAACAGCATCTTCTTCCGCCGGTATGGGAAAGGGCCAGCAATTCTGATGGTCCATGGCTTTCCCCGTACGAGCCTAATGTGGCGGCACCTTGCACCGAAGGTCGCCACCGACCACACAGTCATCTGTGTTGACCTGCGTGCCTATGGTCAAAGTGGCATCCCAGCGTCAACAGAGGATCATTTCCCATACTCCAAGCGCGCAATGGCCACGGAGTTGGTGGGCGTTATGGACAAGCTCGGCTTCCACAAGTTCACAGTCGTGGGTCATGACCGTGGCGGGCGTGTGTCTTATCGGCTCGCATTGGACCATCCAGACAGGGTCGATCGGTTGGCGGTGTTTGATGTTATTCCCATCCTGGAAGCATGGGATCGGACGGATGCTCGATTCGCCCGTACTTATTGGCCATGGATTATGCTGTCTCAACTGAATCCCTTGCCAGAAAGCTATCTGCTGGGCGCTCCTAAAGCCGTGTTCGAGAATCCCTTCGGCCAGGGTTCCTTCGGGCCCGACATCCTCGAACAATACGTGATGTCTTATCGGGATTCTGCACGCGTTCACGGCATTTGCGAGGAATATCGCGCCGCAGCAACCATAGATGTCGAACATGACCGTGCGGACAAGGAAGCACAAAAGCAAATCTTGTGTCCGATGCTGCACCTCTGGGCCGAGGGCGGACCATTAGACTCCCTCTACGGAAATGATGGTGGTCCCCTTGGCATCTGGCGGCAATGGGCTCCCCACGCCCAAGGTCAAGCAATGCGAGGAGGCCACTTCTTTCCAGAAGAAAACCCGGAGGACACGGCAAGTCTCCTGAGAGAGTTCCTAAAGGCGTAAATGCTCCGAGGCATGTCTGGTGAGCCGTTCTCAAACGGCTCACCAGCTAAAAGATCATTCCAGACAGGTGTCACGAGATTCTTGCTTCTCTTGGTTACAGCCAGATAAGCCGAAGCAAAAAAAATCGAGCTGCGTTTGCGGAGCTAAACCCTTGTTAGGCAGAAAGCAGGGGATTCGCCGGCCGCGCGGTACCGACATCCTGCAGAAATCTAGAGCAGGCGAACCATCCTTTTGAAGGTTCCCTCAAGCCCAAGTGTTCGCTATGGTTGGCTAATCGGTTGAGGGTGCCAATGGATGACAGGTTTCTAGGCGGATATGCAGCCACGACTAGCGGTCGCAGAACAGAGAGCGACGACATATTGGTTGTGGCTGCGGCTGCCGGCGACGCGTATGCCTATGAGGAACTGTGTCGTCGCCACTCAAAACAGATCTTTCGAACTGTGTTTCGGATCGTTCGCAATCCTGAAGACGCAGAAGATCTTGTTCAAGAGAGTCTGATGAAAGCCTTTAAACACCTTGCGACCTTCAAGCAAACATCGGCATTTTCTACCTGGTTGACGCGAATCGGGATCAATTGCGCCTTGATGCAGTTGCGAAGTCGACGTAAAGGGCTGGAGGGGCACTTGATCGTGCACAAAGACTTTGAGGATGGATTGTTCGAAGATTTTGCCGCAGACTTGCCGTCGCCCGAAGACCTGGTGGTTGAAGCCGAGAGGTCCGGTGCACTATCGCGGGCTATTACTTCGTTACCGGCACGCCTGAGAGATGTAATGACAGTCCGCTGTTACGACGATGCGAGCACAAAAGAGATCGCGATACTGATGGGCTTGACAGAACCTGCTGTGAAAGCGCGTCTCCATCGTGCACGTGCACGGCTTCGTCGAACGATGCTCTCGAGGATGCGCCCAAGGCGCTCTCTAGCCTAAACGCGGGAAAGGTGAAAGAAGGAAAACGAAATGGAAGATGAAATTCGGAGCGGTATAGCTCAAAATACATGTGACTGGAAAAACGAGACGACAGCAAAGACATACTCTTCAAAAGTTAGGCTGGACGGGCCTTCAAGTGGAAGATTACGCAGCTCGCCTTTGAAAAGCGTTTCGAAGCTTGTATCGATCGTTGCCCCTACGACAATCAACGTCCTTGTGCAAGGGGGGAAAGGGACCGAGAGAACACTCGTCGCCGAGACCATTCACGGCTTGAGTAATCGACGAAATGGCGCATTCGTTCGAATCGATTGTTCAGAACTATCCTTAGATCGTTTCGAAACTGAAATCTTCGGACAAGTGCCACGCACCACCTCTGGTGATTCCACTTCCCCCCGAACGTGTTTCGAACGCGCGTCCAAAGGGACTCTCTTTCTGTATGACGTCGGCGCGATCCCGCAGAATCTTCAACGTCGTTTGCTGCGTATCCTGCAAGATCGTGAGTTGCTTAAGCAATCAGGGAAGCGCGCTCATAAGATCGACGTTCGCCTGATAACAGCTAGCAACAGTGACTTATCAACTTTAGTAAAGCGATCCAGCTTCGATGAAGAGCTTTACAACTTGCTGAAAATCTTTGAAATTGAGGTGCCTCAGAAGAACTAGCATCACAGCACGCACTTCACGATCAGTAGAGATTTATCTCCGATCAACCGCAGCAACGCGGAGTGTCGCCATAGCGCACCAGAATTGATCTGTAGCAGGCCAGCACAACTCTGCAAGCCGACCCGGGGAGATTCAGTAGCAGGGGATAAAGATGGCCGGCTTCAAACCCGCAGTACTTATCGTCGATGATGACAAAGACGTTCGCGAGTCCTTGGCGTGTCTTTTCTCAAACTCTGGATATGATATTCGAGTAGCGGTAGATGGAGTCTCAGCACTCTTAGCACTCATGGACTATAAACCGGACGTGATCCTATCTGACATGAACATGCCTCGCCTGGGCGGAGACGAATTGTTACCCATGGTTCGCCACCTCTGGCCCTCAATTCGTATTGTCGCGATGAGCGGAGAGTTCTCCTCAGGAATCGTCCCACATGGCGTGGCTGCGGATGCTTTCTACGCTAAAGGTAGCGATTCTTGTTCTCGGCTCCTCGAGATTCTCTCGGAACTCAACTTCCCGTCACAATGCATATAAAAATCGAATCATGACCGATTTAGCTCGACTCATACGGGATCGAGATAGCCCCGAGAGATGGCGATGATTACGGCATGTGTTCGGTCATTCGCTCCCAATTTTTGAAAAATGTTCTTGAGATGACTCTTGATCGTTGGCTCTGCCAACTTAAGCTCCGACGCGATCAGTTTATTCGCTCTTCCTTTTGCAACGTTGCTGAGAACTTCGAGTTCCCGTGCCGTTAGCTCATCGTCAAGTGAATGTTTCCCTAGCTCTTTGGCGATCTCATCCGGTATCCGCTTCCGGCCGGCGGATACAACACGGATGGTTTCAAGCAGTTCCTTCCGAAGCATATTCTTCAAAAGGTATCCCACAGCGCCAGCTCTGAAGGCCTTTACGGCTTGGACATCACCGCGATAGGCAGTGAGCACGACGATGCGAGCCGAAGGAAATTCGCTGCGTATAGCGCGCGTTGCATCAATACCATTCATCCCAGGGAGATTTAGATCCATCAGGACAATGTCCGGTCGGTGTCGCCGGTAGCTTTCCAACGCTTCTTGACCCGACTCCGCTTCTGCGATCAAGATCATATCTTGCTGGCCGTTGATGGCAGCTGCAATTCCTTCACGCAGGAACGGGTGATCGTCAACTACAAGAACTTTAATTTGTCTCATCTACTTGCTCAACCTCGCTCACTATCAGTCGTTCTACCGAATGAAGAAAACAGCCTGTATCGTCTCGGGTATGCGAAACGTGCAGGAATCAAAAGTTCAATCGTCGTGCCCTGTGTCGAATTGCTGGATATGGTCAGATCGCCATGGACGTACCTGGCACGCTCTCGCATTCCCGTGAGACCCCAATGTCCAGGTCTTCCTCTCTCTAGAAATTGTTCAGGAATCCCAGTTCCGTTGTCTATGATCGTCAGACCAAATTGCCTCCTATCGTATTTCATAATTATTTCGACCTTGGTAGCCGCTGAGTGCTCGAACGCATTCGACAAAGCCTCTCTGCCGATACGAAATGCTTCGTCACGAACTAGTGGGTCAAGAGGTCTCCCGCAGCCTTCTTGCACTAGTGAAAACCCAATGCAAGGTTCTTGCGTTCGCTTTTCGGCATACTCGGTAAGCGACTGCGCCAAATCCTCTATCTCAACCGCCTCCAATCGGAGAACATGAACCCTCTCCCGGCCTTCTGCCAGAACTTCATCAGCTCGATCTAAAGCCTTTTCCAACTTCGCGCGGCCTCGCTGACTATCAGGTTCATCAATTGCAGCTTGAAGATAAATCATCAATCCGTCAACACTCTGAATGAGCGTGTCGTGGAGCTCTCGAGCGATGCGGCCACGCTCCTCAAGCCTCTCCTCTAAACGAGACTTTATTCGTGCCGTCGCTTGGCGAACCCGAAGCGAATCCACACCGACGAGTGCTCCGAGGAAGAAAGCTCCCAAGAGAAATCGGAACCATATTGTCTGGTGGAAGGCGGGGGCAATATCGAACTGAATGGTTGCTGGCGAATCACTCCAGACGCCATCGTTATTGCAGCCAATAACTTGAAACGTATATTTGGCGGGACGGAGGTTGGTATAAAACGCAGATCGCCGCGATCCTACCTCTTGCCATTGAGTATCGTAACCCTGCAATTTATACCGAAAACGAACCCGCTGGGGAATTACGAAGCTCAGACCGGTGTAGTTGATCTCAATGTTTTTCGTTGACTTCGGGAAATGGACGGGATCGTTTACTGGATAGGATTTGGTTTCGGCTACAACCCGCTCGATATGGATAGGCGGAGGCAATTCATTTCGATTGAGATGCTCGGGGTCTATCGTCTGCACGACGCTTCCATTGACAAACCACAACCTACCGTCCGACGATCTCGCAACAGCGGGATGGAATGTTTCTTTCCCACCTTTGAACCCGTCAAGGCCATCGAAAATAGTCATCTTCACTTGACTCTTCGGCTGCGACCACCAGCGCTGCAACTCTCCCTTCTCGATTTTTATGAGGCCGCATTGCGCATCCAGCCAAAGAGCCTGGCGATTATCAGTGATAAGCGAATTGATGCGTTCACAAGGAAGCCCATTAGCTACTGTCATTGCCTGCAAGTGACTAGCTCGAGATCCTACTAAGCTTTTTGTCGCTCCGAACCACACGAAGTCATCGCCATCAATAGCAATGTCCCTTATGTATCCATATCGCGGATCCCAATTGGCAACCTCTGTCTTCTTCGTTCTTGACCAGTAGCGAAGCTTATCACCGGCTATCCATAGCCCTTCGTGCGTATCGGTGGCTAATGAGAGCAGTAACTCATTGTCCGCAAAACTCTGATGCTTAATGAGGTGGTTCCCTTCGAACTGGAACAGGTCTCCGCCGACCACCCCGGCTAACGCAATCCACACGCTGCCATCTTTCGCGAGCGCCATATCCATGACGAGGTTCGGACCTTCGGGAGCTATGATCTGTTTGAACCCTCGTCCGTCATATAAGTACAATCCGAATCCGATACCGACCCAAAGTCCCCGTTTCGGATCTTCAAGGAGAGAGGTGACATTTCGGCCAAAGAGGCCATCTTTCATGAGTAGCGACGTGATGGCGCCATTGCGCCAGGCATCAAGGCTCCCATTGTTGCCGATCCAAATTGTCTTGTCGGAAGCGGAGAGTATTGACCTAGCGCGGTCAAGGTGGAGGCCTTCTCGTTGAGAGAAAGAGACCACCGTGGAATCATGAAAACTGTCGATCCCTTTGGAAGTCGCTACCCAGAGTGTGCCTTCGTGGTCTTGGTAGATGTCGCGCACGGCGTCGCTGGACAAACCATCACGACTGTCGAAGTGATCGACCTTGCCGTCGGTGATTCTGTATATCCCGTGATCTTCCGTGCCTACCCACATGGAGCCATTGTGATCCATCAGCAGTTTTCTGATGGAATTGTCGGCAAACTTGAATTCTGGTGAGTCAAGTGGTTTCCATCGACCGTCGCTAATCTTGCCCAGTCCGGAGCCCTTGCTAAGAGAGTTGAGCCCTGCCCAAAGGGTGTTTTGGCGATCCAGGAGAAGTGTTTCGATTGCCCCCTGATCTTCTCTTTGGGGAGGACTTCCGAGAGCCCACGTCGATTTCGACCCAGCTCGCCAACGCACCAGATGCGCACCGCTACATATCCAAAAGTTGCCATCCGCGTCCAAAACCAGATCGTTTGGGAACGGCAGAGAGATTGAATCTAGCTCTCCGACACATTGGGTTCCTGTGCCTTGCACCCGACACAGCACACCATCTTTGTCGCTAGACCTCAATCTTGATCGTGCGAACCAAATCGTCCCGTCCGGTGCCTCAACCATCGAACTTACGTTTTCATCTCGACTGGAATACTGGGTGAGATGGTTATCCTTCCATCGGTAGAGACGGAAACCTGCTCCGATCCAAAGACTGCCATCGCGACCAGCAAATAGCGCCGAAACGTTCGCCGACGCAAGCACCTTGTCCTCCGAGAGGTCTGCCCAAGGCACGAAACGTACTCCATCGAACCGGAACAGGCCATTGGCGGTGCCGATCCAAAGGTACCCATCCAAGGTTTGTGACAGCCGTAGGGGAGACCCGGCAAAGAAACCGTCCTGCGTACGCCAGGCAGTATGGGAGTACTGCGTAATATGTACTTTTGGGTCGAGCGCCCATCCCCTGGGAATAATTAAGAGGAGCGCCGCAATAGCGAATAGGAGTCTCGTCCTAGATACCCAGTCGCGATAATGCAACGGTGTTCGCATGGGAACCAATGTACTTTCGCTCTCAGACCGCAACTCTACCAGGCGGTTCTGCAAGGAACGACTCGCTCTTCATGGCGAACATATCATGCAGTACAGCTCTTATACTCGTCTCAGCCGAACTCTCAGCGAGAAGTACAACGTCTCGCTGAGTCCAGTAAATCGCCTGGTTTAGAGCATCGTCTGGCTCAGGAATCCAAGGTGAATCTGCATTACGCTTTGGAGTGCTCTACAGCTATCGCTTTCTTGCCAAAATAGCCGATCAGATAGAACGCCACGCCAAGCGAAATGACATCTTTGTAGAGAAACAATCCCAAGAAGCTCATATAGCGCATGCCGTGGACCAAGCTCGTCGTTCCCGGCGTAGTGATGAGCATTGTACTGGTTGTGAAAAACATAACCACTGCCACCATACCGCCCAGAACTCCGGCCTTTGGCTTTATATAGCCAACGATCAACAGGGTGGCTGCGAGCCATTCCGTGATGCCGATTATGTCCGAACCGACATATGTGCCGAACAACTTGAATTGCCAGCTGATCAACGGACTATTGGAGACGAGAGGTACGATCCCCTCTGCTCCAGGGGCGGTTAATTTGTACGCGCCAGCCCACAACAGCATAACGATCATGCCGATACTTGTTACGAAGAAGGGGATGTTTCGATCGGCAATCGCAGCGGCTACCTTCGTGATGAGACTTCTAGGTGAAACGGAAAGATCGTCCGTGGTACTTGTTCTCGATGATGTAACTGCTGTCGTCGCTTGGCTCATTTCATTCTCCTTCATACCGTAGTGTGCGATTCCTGGTTGCCTTTTCTCTTCACGTAACAGACCCAGTGAGCCACCGAAAAGACCGCAAGACAAAACTCGCCAACCCAACCGGCTCTCACCCCGCGTAGTCACCATCGCGGTGCAGAATCAATCTGCAAATCAGATGACGACACCTTTAAAAATGATTCTAAATGGTGTCGCAAGATATTAGAAAAAAATTTTAGAACAAATAGACTCGCAATCTTTAACCTAAAAATTGGCTGTATCACCGCAGATTTTGCCGTCTTTAGGGACTCGTGAGTAACGAAAACGTCGAATGATCTCTTAAATGAGACCGTTCAGACATGGAACGTCAAGTAAAGAAAGAGCCTCATCCGTCGGATGAGGCTCGTCAAGATTTTCGTCCGTCTAATTTGTGAGGGTCGCCTGAGCGGCTTCCAAAACTATATCCACGACCGCCTTGGGCAGAGTCAACGAGGGGGTATGGTCGGCAGGCGCACTACGGATCGTTGCGTTCATCCGTTCGGCCATGAATCGTTGTGTCTTCTCCACAATCATTCGATCCTCTTGCGCGATCAGAAACCAGGTGGCTTTTTTCTTCCACGCGGGCGCAGGTGATTTCTCTTGAATGCAGGACACGTGAATCGGACGCTGGACAGCCTCAAGCCGCACCAACTCATCCGCCTTCGCATGCTGAGCGAAGGCCTTCGAGAATGCTTCGTGCGGAATCCAGATGTAGCCATTCTTGTCGGGCGCCAGCTGCGGAGCCTCGCTATGCGGAGTATGCCGATAGAAGACCTCCGCGACTGTTTCACCTTCGTCAGGTGCCAAGGCCGTGATGTACACCAATCCTTTCACTTTGCTGTCTTCGGCACCGGCAATGACCGCACCCGCATAGGCATGACCCACCAGCAGGACCGGACCGTCAATGCGCTCTATCACTCTTTGCACAGCGGCGATATCGTCACTCAGCGTAGTCATAGGAATTGGAGCGCAAACCACCTTGAGGCCAGCCTCGGAGATCGAATTTATCACGGTGCCCCAGCTGGACCCGTCCCCCCAGGCACCATGAACAAAGACCACGGTTGCGTCCTTTTGAAAACTCATCATTACCCCTTTCTTTAGACCAGGTGCCGGGGAGAGCATCTCTCCCCGGCATCTGATTGTTCAGGCAAGAAACCTATTCATCTTTTCAGCAATAAAGTCCAACTCTTCTTCCAGGGCGAAGTGACCGGTATCGAGCAGGTGGAGTTCCGCCTTGGGAACATCCTTCAAGTAAGCCTTCGCACCCTCGACTGTGAAGAACGGATCGTTTTTGCCCCATACGATCAGCATGGGGGGCTGGTGCGTCCTGAGAAACTCATGCCAACCTTCATACTTGGGCGGGTTCGACTGATAGTTGTGAAGGAGATTCAACTGAATATCGTTATTTCCGGGACGATCAAGCAGCGCCTGGTCGAAGGTATACGTGTCCGGACTGATCTTCGAAGGATCTTTCGCGCCATGCGTGTACTGAAATTTAGTGGTATCGAGAGTCAACATACCTCGGACAGGTGCTTCCGTCTCGGCATTCCGGTTCGCCCAGAAGGGCTTCATTGGATCGAAAGCGCCGCCAATACCAACGACGTAAGCATTCCCGTTCTGAACCACGATTTTATCGATCGCCTTTGGATTCGATGTCGCAATGCGATAGCCGATCGGCGCACCATAGTCCTGCACATAAATGCTGAACTTATCCAACCCGAGCTTGCGAAAGAGGAACTCCTCCATAACACTCGCAACATTGTCGAAGGTGTACTCAAAGTCCTTCACGGAGGGGGCGTCGCTGAAACCGAAGCCCGGATAGTCCGGAGCGATGACATGGTTCGTCTCCGCTAGAAGAGGGATAAGGTTTCGAAACATAAATGACGATGTGGGGAATCCATGCAAAAGAACAATAGTGGGTGCACCCCTCTTGCCGGCTTCTCTGTAGAAAATCTTCAAACCGCGGACTTCAGCATGTTGGTACGTAATCATGTCGTATTCCTTTCATCGAAGCGAATCTGTCAGTAGCGGCACCAGTTCGTCCTTGGGAAACCCAAACCGCAACGTCCGATACGAATAACGGCTTAAACACCATATTGACCAATAATACCCGGTGTACATAAGAGCAGAGATCGGGGCAAGGAGATGCAAGAAAATACCCTCGAAATACTAGAACTTCTGAATGGGATTCTGGCATCTTCATCGGTTAGACACCGGAACGGATCGACATGCTGGTGTATGCGACTGGAACTGCTTCATCTCCCCGACTTTGAAGGAGTACGAGTCGGTGTCTGAAAGGCATCTGGAAGAGCGCCCTTAGGAATGTGGCCCGGTTTCGAATCATTCTAGAGGTTCGACTTCAAGCCGCTGCCTTTACTAGCTGAGGAACTTCAACTTCAGGTGCGTTGCTGAAGATCGCCCAGCCAGCCCTCAGCAAGCAAATTGTGGAGTCTAAATGAGGGTAGGGACTGCCCACGCGATGCAACCTGCAACGCAGGTTCGAAGAGGATGAATTGAGCATTTATCTCAAATGCTACAAATCGCCTCTCGGCCTGCCTGTAAGTTGTTCAAAATATGGTGGGCACAGCAGGATTCGAACCTACGACTTCCACCGTGTGAAGGTGGCACTCTACCGCTGAGTTATGCGCCCGGTGGCTTCGGCTGATCTCACGATCCACTCATCAAAGCTTTTACCTAGAATAGCATCCCTCTTTCCGGTTGACCAAGTTCCGTTTCGCCAACAAGTTCCACCTGACCAGGGCTGGGCAGGGAATACTTGGGTACGAGCTTTCGCTGGCGGTACAATCGACCAGCAGATGTCCGCTCCCCCTCCGAATCCCCGCCGTGCTGCCCCCCCAGGCCTCCTTCCCAGAGAGGGCAATACGGAGATTCAGGCGAAATTTGAGGAAGAAACGCAACCCAGTGGCCAAGATGGGGTTGAGGATGATATGGCTACTCTGGCGATCAATCCGAGACTCTTCGAGAACCTCCAGACTGCGGAGACACATCATGCAGCTGGCGAGTTCGGGCAGATGGACGATGCCGCAATCATGCTGGAGTTGCGCACCGGCAACATGGCGGGCTTTGACTTCCTGATCCAGAAGTACCGCAAGCCGATCATTCACTTTATGTATCGTATGGTTCATAACCAGGCGGTGGCCGAGGAGCTGGCGCAAGAGGTGTTCCTCCGGGTTTACAGGTCCAGAGAGACTTATCGAGCCGAGGCTCGGTTCAGCACCTGGCTCTACCGAATTGCGACCAATCTGGGAGTGAACCATGCGCGAGATACCCGGCACGAGCGCACCGCTTCGACCGTCTATCTCGATGAAGCCGACTCCGAGACCGGAACAACTCCGGATGTTGCAGACTCTACCCCGGATGTGGAAGCTAAACTTCTGCGGCAAGAGCGTCTCAACGCTATTCGAGAACATGTGCTTGCGCTTCCTGAACGGCAGCGCATGGCGGTACTCATGCACAAGTATGAAGGTATGGACTACAAGCAGATTGGTGACGTCCTTAAATTGAGCGAGTCCGCCACGAAATCATTACTCTTTCGCGCCTATCAGACACTACGCGAAAAATTGAAAGATTTTATTTAAGCCAGCTTAGGCCTCTGGAATTTATGCGCACACTGAAACGCGCCGCAGCAAAGAAATTGGAAAGGGTCACTATGATCTGTAAAGACTGCCAATCCGCTATCGTCGATCTTCTTCTGGATCCGGGCGTGCCTGTAAGCCGGGAGATGCAAACGCATCTTGAGTCGTGCACGGCTTGCACTCAAGAGTTCAAATCGTTAGAGGCTACGTTTGCTTTGCTCGACACCTGGAAGGCTCCGGAGCCGTCCCCGTACTTCGACCAGAAGCTTGCTGTCCGTCTTCGGGAGGAGCAGGTACTGGCACCGGCGGGCTGGTTTGAGCGGCTCAAATCTCGCTTCCTCTTCAATACCGGGCGTCAGCTTCGTCCAGCGCTCGCGGCAGGTCTGGCACTTATCCTTTTGGTGGGCGGCGGAACGTTTGCTAATCTCACCGGCTTTCCTCACCCAGCTCCTGAGACTTCCGCGACAGTTCAAGACCTGCAGATTCTCGATAAAAATGACCAGGCGCTTCAGACGATGGATCAACTGCTGCAGGACGATAAGCCAGCCGACGATTCCACAACTCCACCCAGCAGCTAATCTTCGAGCCAATGTCCTACTTCAAGAAAATTGATGAAAGGGGGAGGGATCGCGATAAGCTGCTCTTAACAATAAGTTTCTATTGACTTGTATCCTCTTCATGCGCTGAGCACATGCCATCCTCCTTTCACTTCCGGCGTCCTGTTGGTTTGGCACTAGCCGCGGCATTTTTGTTGGTTGCCTCGACGGTTGTCACGGCCCAGGGAGGTGCTGCGCGTAGACCTGGCGCGGTCTTCCGCCCCTCCGCAGCTCAGGCTCAGGTGCGGCCAAGCCCCGCAGGGCCAGGGCCAAGGAGAAACCAGGAGCACTTGGCGCAGTGGATGGATCGCCATAGCAATCTGCCTCTCCCCGAGCAACAGCGCGCACTTGAGAACGAGCCCGGCTTTCGGGATCTGCCGCCGCCAACCCAGCAGCGTATGCGCGATCGTCTCACGCAGTTGAACAATATGTCACCGGATCAGCGCCGCCGCATTCTCGATCGTACCGAGGCGATGGAGAGGCTTACCCCTCCGCAGCGGCAGCAGGTGCGCGGGGCCATGCAGCAGCTTGGAGGACTTCCGGAGGACCGTCGCCGCCTCGTAGCGCGAGCGTTTCGCGATCTTCGCGAGATGCCCCAGGCGCAGCGCCAGGCAATCTTGAACTCCGATAGATTCCGAGGACAGTTTTCGGAGGAGGAGCGTAGCACTCTCTCCGGCCTTCTTGCCGTGGAACCCTATCTTCCTGTCCAGCGGCCCAATGAGGGGCCTTCGTACGGGAAGTAGTCGACTCGTTGGCAGATACTTGCAGAGGAGATAGCCGCCCGAAGGCGGCTATTTTTCATTGCAGGGAGGGGGTAGGGCTATGAGTGAGGAACACCGTCTGCTTTGTGGCCCAGCGTCTAGAGGACATCTTCTGGATGTATACGATCAAGCCAAACAGGATTGCGGCGAGGTGATCGCGAAGTCTAAACAGATCCGAACGATGTCTCCTGAACGGTCTTCCTCCCCATAGTGGATACAGTCTGCGCCTGCTCTGGTTGACTATCCATACAACTTTGGAAGAGGGAGAGTACTTCCTTTGCGCGAGGGCGCTTTCGTATGGGCTTGACCTGGATATGCTGGTCGGCCTAACCTGTTCTTATGCACATGCAGCACAGCTTCTGTTGTTGTCGCCGCTCCCCGCTGGCATAGCTCTGTGCTCTGGGTCCGCTGAGTTCCGCGGATTCCATTTAGACTTCCTCACACAATCCTAAAGAATCGAGATCTTCTATGAAGCTCTTCGCCAGTCTTTTTCTGGTCGCTCTCTCTGCCGCAGCTCAGGGTTCGAAGCAAGGTGTAGTTGTCGGATCGTGGGTCGGTGATGCCACGGTTCACGGCCAGCAGGTTCCCGTTCGCCTTGAGATTACGGGTATGGGGAAGGATCTGCATGCGGCACTTCTTAACGGCCCTGAGCGTAGTCCTGCTTCTAGCGTGAGCTTTGTCGGCAATCATCTGCTCGTCACATTCAACTACTTCGCTCGAACCATCGACGCGACGGTAGTCGATGGTCATCTGACCGGAACCTTCGGCACGATTGCTACCCGCTACCCGGTCGATTTGACGATACATAGTTCAGCCGCCACTGATACGAAAGCCGACGGTCCGCCTATTCCCGGGGATTGGGAGGTAGAGGTCAAATCCTCCAAGGGAGAGTCGGCGTGGCAGCTTCGCATGGAACCCCTCGATCGCTCGAACGAAGTGAAAGCGGTGATTCAACGGATCGATGGAGATACCGGCGCGCTCTATGGAAGGTGGACAGGGAAGGAGTATCTGATCGGCCATTTCACAGCTGCTGGCCCTGCGCTTTATAGCGTTGTTCCGCAGGTGGATGGAACGTTGCTGGTCTCAAACAAGCTGCGGGCCGACGTGAACGAGCAGCAGAACCTTGTCGCTCGCAGGCCTGCACAGGCGCGAGCTGCGGAGCTTCCCGGCATGACCGATCCGACGCAGCAGACGACGGTGAAGGACCCCTCGGCGAGGTTTGCTTTCAGCTTTCCGGACCTCAGCGGGAAGCTGGTTTCAAATACCGATCCGCAGTTCGATGGGAAAGTTGTGATTGTTGCGATCGGCGGGTCGTGGTGCCCTAACTGCCATGACGAGGCTCCGATGCTGGAGAGCCTCTACAAGCAGTTTCACAGCCAGGGATTGGAGGTTGTGAACCTGTCGTTTGAAGAGGAGGATCACCTGAAGGATCCTACGCGATTGCATGCGTTTATTGAAAAATACGGCCTTACCTACACGGTTTTGCTAGCCGGGGAGACCGAGCAGTTGGCTGAAAAGATTCCGCAGGCCGTGAACTTGAACTGCTGGCCGACCTCGTTCTTCTTAGGGCGGGATGGGCGAGTGAAGGAGATTCATGCAGGCTTTGCGGGGCCGGCCAATCCTCCGGCGCATGAGGCTCTGATCAAGGAGACTACGGAACTGGTAGAGAGGCTGCTTGCGGAGCCTGTTCCTGTTCAGTCTGCTTCGCGCTGAGCCTGAAAATAAAGTTCAAAAACGTGGCGTGTTTTTCGTTGTTGAAAAAGCACCTTCAACGCGCCACGTTTCACCACCCATCCACCACGGTCTCACCAGCAAAAAACCACCGCCAGCCACCCACTTTTTCCAAAAACACCCCTCAAAAACACAGCAAAACAACGAAAACCCGACGCCCAACCACACCTGAATTTTTCTTACCAAAATACGACTCTCGACGCCTAGTTTTTGAAGAAATTTTTGGCGAGAAAGATGACGTTGGCGGGGCGCTCGGCTAGGCGGCGCATGAAGTAGGGGTACCACTCAGGACCGAAAGGAACGTAGACGCGGACGCCAAAGCCTTCGGCGGCGAGACGGCGCTGGAGGTCGCGGCGAACGCCGTAGAGCATCTGGAACTCGAAGGCGGATTTGTCCAGATTGTGCTCGCGGACAAAGGCGCGCATCTGCTCCACGATGACCTCGTCGTGAGTGGCGATGCCGCAGAAGACACCCTTACCCGTCGCCGGGTTGCAGAAGGTGACCATGCGCTTCATGAGCTTGACGTAGTTGGCATCCACGTCGGACTTGGCGGGGAAGGCGATCTCGGGGCCTTCCTTGTAGGCTCCCTTGCAGAGACGGATGCGAATGCCTTTGTTGAGCAGGCGTTCGGTATCGGCTTCAGTGCGAAAGAGATAGGCCTGAAGGACAGTGCCGACGGCGCCGGGAAACTTTGCGGCGAGGCGCTCCGTCATGGCGATGGTGGCTTCGGTGTAGGGGGAGCCTTCCATGTCGATGCGAACGAAGGATTGGACGTGGGCGGCGTGCTCGACCATCTCACCGACGATCCGCTCGGCCAGCGCGGGATCGAAGTCCATTCCGACCTGCGAAAGTTTGACGCTGACGTTGGCATTGAGACCGCGCACGCGGATGGCGTCGAGGAGCTGATGGTAGATGTCGGCTGATCTGCGGGCTTCTGCTTCGCTAGTGACAGATTCCCCAAGGGAGTCGAGGCTGACGGCGATGCCTTCCTTGTTGACGCGCTGACAGGCGGCGAGTGCCTCTTCCACGGACATGCCAGCGACGAAGCGGCCGGACATCTTTTTTCCCATCGTGGAGCGCTCTGAGAACGAGCGAAGGGACTTGTTTTGAGAGAGAGCAATAAAAGCAGATCGAAGCAAACGTGGTACCCCTGAATTTGCGAATTAGCGCGAGTTCTATTGTTTCATGGGAGCAATGACGAGTGCCAGAGCGAGGTTTGCCCTGCGCGTCCGGCGGTCACTTTGTGACGTGTATACCCCTTTGGTTGACGCTCCCGTTGGTTGCGACTGATATTTTTAGGGTTCAGTCAGCGGGCAACTGAAATCTGGGTGAGCATCATCTCGAGTGCGCTGGTGTCGGTGTCCTCGTCGGCGGTGAGGGCCAGGTCGGAGTAGTTTTTTGCCGCTGGTTCGCGTTTGAGGCGCTCTTTGAAGTTATGGAATCGCCACGCCAGGCGAGCCATCCGGTAGTGCTTGTAGACGAGGTCGGAGACGTAACGGGGATAGAAACTGAACAGGCTTTGGACGGGGAGGGTAGGGCGGCGGTCGCAGCGGTATTTGCGACGCAGATAACCACCCTGCAGGGGGTCGATCTTCTCGTAGACGATGCAGAAGTGGAACCAGAGCAGAAGCACCATCATGTTCGAGGAGCTGATACCGGTCGCGACGGCGCGGCGGATCACGGTCTCCATGTGTTCCGGGGTGTAGAACTCTTTCCAGGTGTCGCGGTAGAGCTTCTCCCACTGATCCGTCGACATTGTGGAGTGAGTCGTGGTGACGTGCTCGAGGTCGTACTTGTTCAGGTCGGGGTCGAGATAGGCTCCGGCAGCGTGAAGCTGCTGGTGATCCGCGGAGCCGGGCAGGGCGGTGAGACAGTGAGGCTCGAGGAGATCGATGGCGAGCTCTTTTTGAATGACGCGAATGTCGTGGAGTACGGACTCAGGGGTTTCGCCGGGAAAGCCGATGATGTATCCGGCGAAGACGATGGCTCCGGCCTGCTTCCAGGCGAGGAGCATCTTGCGGTATTCGGAGATCTTGTTTTGTTTCTTATGTGCGCTGGCGAGGCTGACGGGATTGATGCTTTCGAGGCCGATGAAGACTCTGCGGACGCCAGCTCTTCCGGCCTTTTCGATGAAGTGCGGCAGCCGGTGACACATGGTGTCTACCTGGATCATGAACTTGATGTTGAGATTTTCCTGTTCGCGCATCTCGATGAGGCGGTCAAAGATCTTTTCCCAGTCGGTGTTTCGGGCGAAATTGTCATCGGTGATGAAGAAGCGCGCGACGCCTTGTTTGAGGTTGTTGCGAACGATCTGTTCGACCTCTTCGACGGTGCGGCGACGAGACTTTCTTCCCTGGACGTTGATGATGGTGCAGAAGGAGCACTGGAAGGGACAGCCACGACCAGCGTCGAAGCTGGTGTACTTGCCGATGGTGCCGCGAATGGTGGCGGCAGGGAGCATGGGAGCGGGAGCTCCTTCGAGCGAGGGCAGATCGTTGAGGTAGTTGTAGAGCGGTTTGAGCCGATTGTGCCAGGCGTCGTGGAGGACGAGGTCGAGACGGCCTTCTTCGGCTTCTCCGGCGAAGAGTGAGATGCCCAGGTCCATGGCGGATTGCAGCTCGGGCGTGACGCCGCCGAGCATGGAGATGCTTCCGGATACGTGAAAGCCTCCGAGGCAGACGGGGATGCCCGCGACTCGCAGGGGGCGTGCGATATCCATTGCGCGGGGAAACTGGTTGGACTGGACGCCGACAAGGATGACGATTCCGCGCTGGCCTTTGAGCTGCTTGATGAGGCGGCGGGTCCGGATACGCGTGTTGTCCTCATCCACGGATTGGACGTCGATGTCGATCTCTGGGCCGAGGATTGCGCGGGCGCGGGCGTCGAGCGTGAGGCCATGCATAACGGCGAGCGAGTTGGAGGGGACGGCGGAGCGAAACCACTGGATGACGTATCCTTCGTCATCGTAGTGAGAGGGTTTTATGAGGACGACGGAGAAGCGATTGTCTTTGCCGTGGACGCCTGAGGGCGTACTGAAATTCGGTTCCGCGCCGGACAACTGCATGGAAGAACCTCTACTGGAAGACAGATTTGGTAGCTATTTCGCAGCAATTGTAACAGGCCGGTTTTGCTTCTCAGTTTGTGATGGGACTTGGTGAGTTACTTTCTGGTGCTGCCGAAGAGCCCTTCTTTATTCGGAGGAATAAATCGGTGGCTGCCCCCAGCGGTCGGAGCGATGGGCTTGAAGTTATGCCCGTCTACGGCTGCCAGTGGGCTTCGTTCTCAGAGTGATCAACTGTCGTATCCGCTGCGCGGTTTGAGTGGGAATAAAAGCAACGCAGAAGAAGGCTACTCCGCTGGGGTGTGGGCTCCGTGGCCACTAAAGATGGCCGACAACAAGCAGGCAACGATCAAAGCCAAACTCTCCAAGCCCAGATTGGATGTGTGCCGCGATAGCTTTGTTTCTCTGCTGCCCTCTAGCTAGACGCGAGGACCCAACTCTATGCCAATCTTTCCGAAATGGTTTGCCTCTTGCAGATGCAGGAAGGCGTCTCTGCTTTTTTCGAAGGAGAATGTGCTGTCGATAATGGGCCGTATTTGATGCTGCTCAAACCAGCGGATCATCTCCTCCAGCATGGTCCGCGATCCAGTTTCAATCCCGTCCAGGCGAATATTCTTCCTGAAGATATCTGCAAGATTCATCTCCACCTGCAAACCACCGGCAAGACCTACCACGCTGACAGTGCCGCCAAAAGCCGTCGCTTCAATAGCCTGGTTCAACGTGCTCGCTCCGCCAATATCGATCACGGCATCGACGCCTTTACCGTCTGCCATATCGAATATACGGCTCCCCCAATCTGGCGTAGTAGAGGAATTCAGGGTTGCCGCTGCTCCCAGCATCTTCAAACGTTCGAGCTTTTTATCGGAACGGCCAACCGCGAAAACCGTTGCTCCTGCGCTCAAAGCCATCTGCATCGCAAAGACCGAAACACCTCCGGAACCTTCGATGAGCACCTTCGCACCTTTACGCATGACATCAGCGCGTTTTAGGGCATGCCAGGCTGTAAGTGCCGCGACAGGCAAGGTTGCGGCTTCTACTGGAGAAAGATAGTCCGGCGCGAGAACCGCTCCCGAGGCTTGCAATACAACCTGTTCTGCGAATACGCCTTCAGCGGAAGGGCCACCAAGTGCGCCGGTACTCTTCTCTGCAGTCAGGTCTCCCTCTCTCCAGTTCGGAAGAAAGGTAGTCAAAACACGATCCCCAACGTTGAAGCGGGTGACTCCAGGACCAAGCTCGCTCACGATCCCAACACCATCGGAGCCGAGGACGCGCCCCTCCGGCGATGCCCACCGTTCATAGGCCGTGGCGACCAGCAGATCGCGGAAGTTTAGTCCGAGAGCCTCCATCTGTACCCGGATCTGTCCCTCTAAAAGCACTTGTTGCGCTGGCTTCTCTACCAATACCAGATCCTCAAGACGCCGGGATGGCGAAACTGTAAGGGTACGAATCTTCATATATGTTCTCCTTAACCTCCTTCATTATTCGAGGAATTCCCACGAAAAGGAATAGAGAAACGAAGGCTAACGAGTGTAAGATCCTTTTTATAGAAGGCTTTCCATCTAGTTTTTCTACTTAATCGGGGAAACGCTTCGTGAACGACTTAAATGACCTGGATAAAGAGATCCTCCGAACTATCGCCACAAACTCCAGGATTTCCTTGAAGGAGCTCGCGGGCAGCGTGGGACTGACCTCTCCGAGCACGGGAGAGAGACTACGACGCCTGGAAGAACGAGGGCAGATCGCCGGATATACCATCAACGTCGACCTGAAAAAGCTCGGATACACCATCGTGGCGATGGTCCGTATTAATCCGCTTCCCGGTAAACTTCGAGTTGTCGAACGGATGATTATCGAGACACCTGGCATCATCGAATGCGACAAAGTCACAGGTGAAGACTGCTTCTTTGTACGCCTTTGTCTTCGTTCTTTGGATGACATGGATGAGGCCTTGGAACAATTTCACGATCATGCTCATACCGTAACCTGCATCGTTAAATCGCAACCGATATCCCGCCGCCTTCCTCCCCTTTGACAATTGCCTTCGTGCACACAAGGATGTCATCGCCCTTGATTATTGCCCTGATTATTGACTGTTCGCTTGCCGGAATATGAGGCATGCCCGCCGCTTCACAGCAAGCGACCTGTTCTTCATTGGCGGATGGATCGAAGCTTGCCCGTTGATCTTCGTCTGCGTTCTCGATGCTGTCGAGATAGCGTTGTAATGCGAGTCGTTCGCGAGTATTATCGATGCTCGCACAGCGCGAAACTTTGTCGTCGCCTAACCGCGGTCAGCGCGTGCATTTGAGTGGTCCTTCAGGAAGGTAGCTCATGTACGCCAACCGACGGCTATGGTGAAGTCGCCCGTCCATCTCTCGTTTTCTCGGGAGGCAGATATCAATTCGTCTATTTTTTGAAGGTTGGTCGAGTGCTCTCCGAGACATCTGCTCTAGACTCACTCATCACTAGATCCCTAAGACGATGCTCCCCCCGGTCAGACCGGCCCCCGCAGCAGTCAGGAGCAATCGTTCACCTGAGACGAAGGGGCGATCTCTATTGGCGAGAGACAAAGACAACGGAATGGTAGCTGCCGAGGAGTTTCCGAACTCCTCGATCGTCCGGATAGTCTTGCTGCTTGCCAGTCCAAGATTTTCGCAGACAGCTTCGAAGAGGCGGACGTTGGCTTGGTGGGGTACAAACCGATCGATGTTTTCCGGCGTCAGTCCAGCCTGTTCCATGGCGCGAATGGAACATCCAGTCATCATACGCACAGCTTGAGAGAATACCGATCTGCCATTGCTCATCGTCATCAGCAGTTCTTTAGGGTCCATGCCAGCAGCGAAGGGCCTCCTGCTTCCGCCAGCGGGAATCGAAATCAGATCATAGTGACTTCCGTCAGATACCAAGTCGACCCCGAGTATGCCAGTGCTCGGTGAGGAGGAAGGAGCAAGAACAATCGCTCCAGCTGCGTCGGCAAATAAAATTGCGCTGCCGCGTTCCTCTGGATTGATACGTCGGCTCAAGATATTGGCGGCCACAATGAGGACGGGCTTTCCCTGCGTCCTGACGAAACCATCGGCCAGGGTCAAAGCGTAAAGGAATCCTGAACAAGCGCCAGCGAGATCGATGGCACCTGAGTTCGGGAGATTCAATCGATGAGCGAGTAGCGGAGCGGATGGCGGCAACAGGTGATCAGGCGTTGACGTTGCGAGAAGTGTCAGCGCCACATCCGCACGCGCGATACCCGCATCCTTCAGGGCCATGTCACCAGCCTTAAGAGCGAGATCCGTGAGCGCTTCATCGGGAGCGGCCCAACGCCGCGCGCGGATGCCGGTTCGACGTTCGATCCAACCGGATTCAAGGCCAAGCCTCGCCTCGATCTCAGCATTCTCGACACGTCTTTCAGGAACATAATGGCCTAAACCGGCGATGCGGCTTGATTGCACATGAGTCACTTTCTGGCCCTTCCGAAGACCTCGGCTGCTTCATCAATGGCGGCATAGGCCCGGTCGAGATCCTCAGGCGTCACGCAATATGGTGTCATCAGATAGATCACGTTGCCGAGCGGACGGAGGAGGAGATCTCTATGTCGAAAGAAAGCTCTAAGCTGGAGCCCGACGTCAGAGAGATAGCCCGATGTCGAAACATCGAGGTCGAGAGCCGCGATGGTACCGCTCTGTCGGACGTTGATGAAGCGTGGATCAGTACGGAATGGCTCTAGTCTTTCACGGTGCATCTTCTCCAGTGCTTCGATACGTTTGAGAACCGGTTCATTCTGCCAGACGATGAGGTTGGCAACCGCCGCCGCGCAAGCAATCGGGTTGGCCGTGTAGGAACTGGAATGGAAGAATGTTCTGCGGCGATCCGATGACAGGTGCGCGTCGAAGATCTCGGCCGAACATAGGGTCGCAGCAAGAGGAAGCGCACCTCCTGTAATGCCCTTGGAGACGCATAGAATGTCTGGCGTGATGCCCGCCTGTTCGCAGGCGAAAAGAGTGCCCGTTCGTCCCCAGCCAGTCATGACTTCGTCCGCGATCAACAAACTTCCGTAGCACTCGGCAATTCGCTTCAACTCAGTCAGGACGTACGGTGGATACATCTTCATGCCGCCGGCGCCGAGGATAAGCGGCTCAACCAGCAACGCAACCACTTCCTGTCCATAGCAGAGGCGCTCGAAGGCATCCAGCGTCTCTTGTTCACGACCCGGTGTAGGAAAAGGAATGGTCTCCACGTTAAAGAGCAGTGGGCTGTAAGCAGCGTTGAAGACGCCACGCTCGCCAGCGGACATCGTGCCGATTGTATCGCCGTGGTAGCCGTGCTCCATGACGACAATGCGCGAGCGTGGATCGCCAGCATTATGAAAGAACCCCAGTGCCATCTTTAGCGCCACTTCGACCGAAGTGGCGCCGCTGTCGGAATAGAAGACGTGCTTGAGGCCGGGCGGAGCTAACCGGATCAATTCTCGCGCCAGTTCTTCCGCGGGCTCATGGGTGTATTCCGCGAAGATGATCTGATCGAAGGTCTCGGCTGCTGTACGAATCGCCTCCATGATGATCGGATGCCGGTGACAATGCGTAATCACCCACCAGGAGGAGATCGCATCGAGAACCGAGTGGTCATGTTCGTCGATGAGATAGGCCCCCTCCGTTCTGACGATCCTGGTGGTTACGGGATCGAGTGCGTGTTGAGTAAAGGGGTGCCAGATAGGGGACGGCGGATGAGAGCGCATCACGCGATCACTTCCCGAAAGGATGAGGTGTCAAAGTTTTCGCGAAATGCTCGGCGTAGACTATCGGGCGTCAATGGTTCCAGCCGGGGTAGCCTGCCAAGGATCCGCACATCTCCCATCTCCTCGATGATTCGTGGCGTGTCGGGATAAGCATCCCCTATAAATGCAACACCCAGGATTGGAATCCGCCGTTGCCGCATCGCTTCCAGCGACAAGAGTGTGTGGTTAATGGTTCCGAGACCGGTTCGGGCACAGAGGACAACCGGAATCTGCCAGCGCGCAAAGACATCTACAAAAGTTTTGTGACGGGTCAGCGGAACGAGCAATCCGCCGGCCCCTTCGATGATGAGAGGCAAGTTAGTCTCGGGCGGCTGTAGCGCATCGGGATCAAGCGTGACCTCGTCAAGTTCTGCTGACAGGTGTGGTGAAACCGGCGTCTTGAGCCGCCAGGCTTCGGGAAGAATGCGCTGTGAGGATATTCGGCCGAGTCGGAGGACTGTCTCGCTGTCGGTCTCCTCGTGAAGGCCGGATTGAATAGGTTTCCAATAGCAGGCACCGAGCGCATCGGTCAGTGCGGCAGAAAACACCGTCTTGCCAATCCCTGTATCAGTACCTGTGATGACCAGTCTCAGATTCACGGCTGCTCCTTCGTCATCACCTGTGCCAGCCGCTCGAACATGCGGGACACACTTGGGAGATCGACATTCAATGTAATGGCGATTCGCAGCCGAGCCGTGTTCGCGGGAACTGTGGGTGGCCGGATGGCTCTGATGTCGAACCCATCCGCCTGCATCTGTTGGGCGATGCGCAAGGTGCGCGCGCTGTCGCCAATAATGACGGGGAGTATCTGCGAACCGCTGCCTTCAATCCCAAGATGAGTGGCGATCTGTTCGTTGGCGTAGACGATCAACCTGTGAAGCTCTTGCCTCCGCTCCGGTTCCTCCGGAAGTATGTGCAGGGCTTCGCGAACACTGGCAGCGGCAAGCGGAGAGGGTGCAGTCGCGTAGATAAAAGGGCGCGCATGATTGACGAGATAGTCGCAAAGAATCCGGCTCCCTCCGACCAGCGCGCCGGATACGCCAAGCGCTTTGCCGCAGGTATGGAGCACGACGACATTGTCGCGCCCTTCCAGCTCGGTCGAGAGACCACGACCATCTGCACCGTGAACGCCCGTTGCATGAGCTTCATCGATCAGAAGAAATCCGTCGTAACGATCGGACACGCCTGCAAGTCCGATCAGGGGAGCCCTGTCGCCATCCATCGAGTACAGGCTTTCGACCACAATCCAGGGATGTCCCTTGCCGCCCGCTTCACGCCACTTGCGGACGACATCGTCAAATGCGTCGAGGTCATTATGGGGCACCGCGACTGCTGTGGCCCGCCCCGCTGCAATTCCCGCATGCACACTCGCATGAATCAACTCGTCATAGACAACCAGATCATTGCGTTGCGGCAGAGTTGAGAGGATGGCGACATTCGCGGTATAGCCACTGCCGAAATACAGCATCTGCTCGGAGTTAAAGAATGCGGCCGCTTCCTCTTCCAGCGCCTCATGCTCGGGATGATTGCCGCGAAGGAGCCGCGATCCGCCTGCTCCAACCGGCACTCCCCTGTCGAGAGCGGAGATCACGCTCGCTTGGAGTCGAGCCGATCCGGCAAGGCCAAGGTAATCGTTCGAGGTGAAGTCGATACCGCTTTGCCGCGCCAGGGCGCGCCTTCGACCTTTGCGTTCGAGCTGCCCGAGCGTCACTTCATATCGAGCCAGCCGTTCCGGCATCATTCGATGGTGCTCATTGCCTCTGGAGTTAATCCGAGGCGACGAAGCAGACTGCTGTCACGGTCTTCTCCGGGGTTGGCGGCCGTCAGGAGAGTGTCACCGACAAAGATCGAATTAGCCCCAGCAAAAAAGCAGAGGGCCTGCAATTCGTCCGACATGCTTTTCCGTCCGGCTGATAGGCGGACATGAGATTTCGGCATGAGGATTCGGGCGAGCGCTATGATCCGAATGAATTCGATCGGATCAACCGGCGCTGCATCGGCAAGCTTCGATCCCGGAATCGGTATGAGCATGTTAATCGGCACGCTCTCGGGCGGGGAGGGCAGATTTGCAAGCGTCACCAGCATGTCGATGCGGTCTTCAGCCGTTTCGCCCATGCCGATAATGCCGCCGGCGCAAACCTTGATCCCTGCTTGTCGGACATTTTCGAGGGTCTCCAAACGGTCTCCGAAGCTTCTTGTGGTGATGATCTTCGGATAAAACCGTTCGGAGGTATCGATGTTGTGGTTGTAGTAATCGAGTCCAGCCGCACCAAGGGATTCAGCTTGCTGCGGCGACAGCATTCCCAACGTCATGCATGTCTCAAGGCCGAGCGCTTTCACGCCCTGGACCATAGTGACAACCATCTCCATGTCGCGCGGCTTCGGGCTACGCCAGGCAGCTCCCATGCAGTAGCGTGTGGCTCCACCGTCCTTTGCCTTGCGTGCTTCGGATAGGACGTGTTCCACCTCCATCAACTTCGAAGCCGTCAGTCCGGTTTCATAGCGTGCAGACTGACTACAATAACCGCAATCCTCCGGACATCCTCCGGTTTTTACACTGAGCAATTTGCTGAGTTGTATCCGGTTCGGATCAAAGTTCTCGCGATATTCAGAATGGGCCCGGAACAGGAGGTCATTGAACGGCAGCTCATACAGCGCACGCGCGCTCGTGGAGGTCCAACGCGCCGAAGAGATATGCGCTGGAATTACGGGCGTATGGGACGCAGAAGTGGGTTCGTCCTTCATGAATTGAAATCTCCTGTAAGCGTCTCTCGGCCGAAGGGCAAAATTATAGATAATCAGCCCCATTCGCAACGGACTTTTCGAACTATAGCAATTTGATGGAAGAGTTATCAGAGATAATCTACAATTATGACGAGAAATGAATCGCTGGCGGAACGAATTGCACACACGCTTGCCGAGAGAATCGTTACTGGGGAACTTTCTCCCGGGGTCCCACTTCGCCAGGACCGTATCGCAGAGGAATTTGAGTCGAGCCATGTGCCGGTCCGAGAAGCGTTTCAGCTTTTACGCGCGCGACGGCTGCTAGTAAGTGAACCTCGGCGTGGGATGCGCGTGGCCCCTCTCAATCACTTCTCCATGCAGGAAATCGTCGAGATTCGTGCTTCCCTTGAGACCTTGGCGCTGTCACATGCCGCCCCGAGGTTGAATGCCGCCTCTTTCGAGAAGATCGAACGCGCGATGCTGGTTGGAGACAACGCACAAACAATCATCGAATGGGAACGGGCCAACCGAACATTTCACAGTGAGCTGATCGCGCCATGCAAAATGCCAAGATTGCTCGAGATGCTCGATGAGCTTCAACTCGCCAACTCCCGAATCATATTTTCTGCAACGCGTTCTGCGGGCTGGAGACCCACGTCAAGTCACGATCACCGTCAGATTGTCGATGCTTTAAGGACAGGGGATTTTTCAAAGGGGGTAGCTCTGCTTCAGAGGCACATACGAGGCTTAGAGCGTGCAACAGGGTGAAGGAAGCAACACACTGAAAGAACAGCTGGCGTCTTCGCAGCCGCTCCCCAACATGCGCAGGTTCGAGACAACTTCAGTTCACCGTTCTTATCAGGTATCTGCTTTCGCGCAGATGTTGATGGAGGCTGGCCAGATGAAAGAGGTATTGGCTGAAGCCTGCCGCCATCTGTTTCATCATGGACGCCCGCTTGCCTACTGCCGCCATGAGATAGCACTCTCTGCCCATGGCGGAGTAGAAGGCGATGTTGTGTCGGTGCTTATTCTGGGTTTGAAAGAAGCCGGCGTAGAGAAGAATGTGCGCACCGGCTGACTCCATCCAGAGAGGATTTTTTGCGCTGGTGAGTTGTCGCATCATCATCTCGGCGATCTGAGTAAGGTCGGCAAACTGCCGAAACTCCCGGTCATCCGGGTTGTAGTCTGGAGAGAGCAGTTCGGCGCGATCTACGGATTGCAGGCAGAAGTGACCCAAGACGCTGGCCAGGTATACCCCTGTCGAGTCGCGGATTTGGGACCACTGCTTATTTCCTATCGCTTCATGAAGATTGGAGGCCCAGAAGTTGAGAGCCCGCTCTTCAGTGACACCGTATAGCTCTTCAAAATAATCAGTAGATGGCATATCCGTACCCCCAACCCCAGGTTTACGAGCGATACGGCATTGTGATGCAGAAGCTGTCAGGTGCGAAGCGTTTCTTGCTCGCTGTATCTAAGTGGGTACCTCTGCTCATGGATAACAGATTCTATTCAGAGGGAGGAATCGGCTGTTGGCCCCAGTGGTCGGAGCGAATGGGCTTGACGTTTTTCCAGTCCCTGAATACACCGGTTGTCTTTACTCTCGAGGTGACTAGCTGGCGGATACGCATGGCTGTCTGAGTAGGGACTAGGAAGACGTAGAACAGTATCCCGCTAAAGTGGGTTTTGGGGTTGTTACTGAAGATCATTGCCAGGAGACCGAAGCAGCATAAGATCAGGCTCGCCCAACGCCAAATTGGATTTGCGACTAACGCCTTTACGGGCTCGAGTTCAGCCTCGCTCCAGAGGTCATCGTGGAAGCCGCGATTGAACCGCCGCTCCGCAACTTGGGAGATCGCAAGTCCGAGAGCAAGGGGGGTGAAGAACGCGACGAATCGCAGTCGATTCATCCAGAGCAGAGCCCAAAGACCGTGCCCGTGGGAGGGGAGCCGTGGAATCGGCACAAAGACCAGGAGATAGGAGCTTGTCGCCAGGAACGCGCCTGCAAGTGCCCATGTGGCCAGCTGCTTCGGTCTCGGCTTTAGCTCTTCCATGGGCGCCATTATAGCGAGGCGTAGTGTTTGTCTTATTGCGCGACGAGAGGTTCTGGTTCACGTTTGCCTTGCGCGGGCGGCGGCCACTTCGTGACTTGTGTACCGGCTTCGCCCGTGGTCTCTCGATGGTCGGCGGAAGTTCTCCCATCCGGCTCAGAAGCCGGGTGGGGTTTCGTGGGCTACGTTGAAGTGGCGTTCGAGGGCGAGGCCGGCACGGGCGATGGTTCCTTCATCGAAGAGGCGACCGATGAGGGTGATGCCATGCGGGACGCGACGTGGGGTGCTGAACTTTGGCGTCGGTTTCGTGGGGTCGGGCGCCCAGTCGCTGCGGGGCTCGGAGACTTCGACGAAGCCGGCGCGGAGGGTGAGGGAGGGGTGGCCGGTGAAGTTGGTGATGGTGAGGATCTCGTCGCGGAGGGAGGGTACGAGGAGCAGATCTACTTCGGACATGATGCGGGCCATCTCCACGGCGACCATGCGGCGGAGCCGGTCGGCCTGGACGTAGTCGACTGCGGAGAGAAAGTGGGACTGGCGGAAGGTGTTAGGCCAGGCGTCCGGGACCTGGGCTTTGAGGAGGTCGAGTTGATGGTTGAGGGTGATCTCTTCGAAGGCTGCGGCGGATTCGGCGAAGAGGATGAGGTCGAGATTGTCGAAGGACCAGTCGGGGAGGGTGACCTCGACGGGCGTCATGCCAAGCGTGGTGATGGCTGCGAGTGCGGCGCGGTCTACGTCGGTGGCGGGTGCTTCCTTCATCCACTGAGGGAAGTAGCCGACCTTCAGATTTTTGATAGGGGCTTGGGCGTCGAAGTCGAGCTTGCTGGGGACGCAGGCTACGTCGTGGCCGTCTGGTCCGGTGATGGCGTTGAGGACGAGCATGGTGTCTTCGACGCTGCGGGCCATGGGGCCGAGTTTGTCCAGGGACCAGCAGAGGGTCATGGCTCCTGTGCGGGGGACGCGGCCATAGGTGGGGCGGAGGCCGGTGACGCCGCAGCGCATGGATGGGCTGACGATGCTGCCTCCGGTTTCGCTGCCGATGGAGAAGGCGACGAGGCCTGCGGCGGTGGCTGCGCCGGGGCCTGCACTACTGCCGCTCGAGCCTTCTTCCGTGAGCCAGGGATTCATGGTCTGGCCGCCGAACCAGATGTCGTTGAGGGCGAGTGCGCCAAGGGAGAGCTTGGCAATGAGGACTGCGCCGGCGGCGTTGAGGCGCTCGGTGACGGTGGCGTCGGCGGTGGGGACGCGATGCTGGAAGGGTTCGGCTCCCCAGGTGGTGGCGATGTTGGCCGTGTCGAGGAGATCCTTTGCTCCCCATGGGATTCCGTGGAGCGGGCCGCGATAGTGTCCGGCGGTGATCTCTGCATCTGCGGCTTTGGCCTGCGCGAGAGCGTGGTTGCGGGTGAGGGTGATGATGCAGTTGATCTTGGGATTGAGGCGCTCGATGCGCGCGAGGTAGATCTCGGTGAGGCGGGTGCTGGTGAGCTTGCGGGTTTCGATCCAGCGGGAGAGCTGGTGGACCGGAGAGAAGGCGATGGCCTCGTCCGTGGTTGGGAGTGGAGCGTCAGATTTGGTGCGGAGAAATTCGTCTTTCCCCGGGAGTGTGGGTTGGCCGGGAAGGATGGAGTTGATGAGCGAGTAGGGAGCGACGGCGTCAGGGATGGCGACTTTGCGTGGGCCGGTGCGGCGTTCGTAGAGGGGGGCCATGGCGACACGCCAGTTGCCTGCGGCCTGCGCGCGGTCCTTCTCGGTGAGAGCGAGCTGAATGAGCTTTTCAGCTTCGGCGAAGGTGCTGGTGGTGACCTCGGGGCCTACGGCGGGTGAGGTGCCGAAGGCTGGCGGTGCGCCGGGAGTGGCCGGGGTCGAGGGAGTTTGGGCGAGTGCGGAAGCAGAGGCAAGTAACGTGAGTGTGCTTTGAGTCAGGAATTCTCGACGTGATTTCGACATTGGTTCCTCTACTGCCGATTGTAGCGGCAGGGGAACGAGTAGAGGTCATTGTTGCGGAGTCGCGAAGCAAGAAAGCCAGCCGATTTTTTGCGGGACTAGTCGGGGACCTGCCAGCCTAAGGGGCTTTGAGCGAGGGTGATCTTGTCGGTTGCCTGGCTGGTGATGGCATGGGCCATGGCGGGGAACGCGGCCTGGACGTCTTTGCTCTCGGCCCAGACGGGAACCTCTTTCATGGTGTAGCTGTAGGTGATCGTGGTCTCTTTGAAGCCGTTGGCGACGGCGACGGGAGTGAAGCTGTCGATGCTGGTGACCTCGCGGTGGCCGTAGCAGAAGCGCGGGGCGTAGCGCGTTCCCGCAGGGGCAACGGTATAGCGGCTGACGTGGATGGCGGTCTCGACGGACTTTTCGAGAAGGAGATTTTTTACTAGAGCATCGAGCTGCTTTGTCTTCTCGGCATCGCTGGTTTCGAAGGGGAAACGGGTGTCGGTGAAGAGGCACTCGGAGTGGTCGAGATAGTGGTTGTTGATGCCGATGGTAAAGTTTGCCGGGGTTGCGGCAGCCTTGCCGGTGTTGTTACAGGCGGTGAGGGGGATGAGAGCAAGAACGGCCATGGATGCTGCAAATAATTTGTGAGTGCGAACGATCGTCATCGCTTCTCCTGTTGGTGTAACTGGTTGGATGCAAAGAAAAGGAGGAGATGGCCTCTATGGCGTTCGATTTGGAGAGATTTTTTTCAGTGCGAAGCTGGAATTGTTATTGCGGTTTAGTCGGCGGAGAGGACTTCGTCAGGGACGGGGTCGAGTTCGCCGATGGTCTTCATGGAGGCGAGTGTCTGCAGATTGGCTTGTAACTGCGCCCACTTCTGCGGATTTTTCTTGGTCTCGATGGGGGACTGCGGGTCAGCGTAGTAAGCGATGAGGTCGTGCTTGAGCTGAAAGGGAACAACGTTGGCGGGATTCTTCGTGATGGTGGCGAGAAGTTTGGCGTAGGTCTCGTCGGCGAGGCGATAGGCGCCTGGCTTTACGACGTCGCCGGTGTCTAGGTCACGGTTGGCGATGTAGTTGCCGATATTGTCGTAGTTCGCGAGTACGAGGCGCAGCGCGGAGATGGAGTGATTCACACTCTTGATGTAGAGATCTTCGGTCTGCTGATTGGGACCTTTTATGGCGAGGAGCTTGAGTGTACCGATCTTGGGGAGGATGAAGATGAAACCAGCGTAGAGGTGGCTGCGGATGCCGGGCTTTTTGCGGTAGGCCTCCCAGTTGTTGTCGGCGGCGGCTTGGTGGAGATCGTTGGCAAGTGTGTCGAGGTCGGGGCTGGGAAGATCGGTGGGGAAGTTCTTTTTGTGGAGGAGGGTTTCGGCACGGGCGATGTTGGGCAGGAAGCGGCGGACGGCGTAGCGATAGATGCGGATGGAGGTCTCTTTGCTGCCGATGATGTCGGGCAGACGCAGGCCGTAGGTTTCGAAGAAGGCTTTGCGGAGCAGAGGCTGGGGAACCTCGAGCCCGACGAACTTGGTGTAGGCGGATGGAGCAAAACGGAGCTTGCTGAGCTGATTGACGTCGAAGGCAAACTCGGTCTGGACGTGGGCGTGAGGGTCTTCAGCGTAGTTGACCGAGGTGCCGTACTTTGTTTCAAGCTTAGGGAATTCGACCGGCACAGACTGATTGACGGCGTATTTGTGCCCGTAGTTGTCACCTATGTAGTGCGAAAGGGAGCCGACAGCGAAGGCCAGCTCGTCGGGGGTATGAGCGTTATGAAGCAGCGAGAGGACGAAGTCGCCGGAGCGGACATAGTGGGTGAGGTCGGAGAAGAAGGCGTTGCCGAAGGGATAGTAGCCGAAGTCCTGAATGGCGCTCCCACCATAGGCGTAGGCGTGTGCCTCCTGGAGCTGCGATTCGGTGAGGGTAGGGAATTTTTTGAGCAGGAGGGGGCGGATGGACTGCTTCCACGCCAGATCGATCAGTGCTTGATGGGTTTGGACGGAGTACGGGACGGCAGGGATCGCGGTGAGGAGCAGGGCCAGAAGAGCTGTCGTTTTGAGGAGACCGGTGCGAGCGCGGGTGCGAATGAGGAGTGTCCCTTCTGGCTGCGGCGGTGGTGCGCCACTCACACTGTACATAGCTCTTGGATGCGAGGAAAGAGTTAGGCTGAGTCGACGGAGTTAGCGAGGTTGGGAATGGAGTCGAAGTGGGCCCGGTATGGAGCAGTGGCGATCGCCTTCGCGGGGCTGAGCTGGGCGTGGTACTTTGCGACGCGACAGTCAGGCGGGATTGTACCGGTGACTGAGCGCAGGGCGATGCCGGAGATGGTGATGTTGCGGCTCGACGGAGGGACTTGGAGGATGGCGGAGCATCGCGGGCAGGTGGTGCTGGTGAACTACTGGGCGAGCTGGTGTGAACCGTGCTGGGAGGAGACGCCGGGGTTGATTCGGCTGTCGCGGGATTTGGGACCGCAGGGGTTGGCGGTCGTTGGAGTGGCGGTCGATGAGGGCGGGACGGCGAAGGTGAGGAAGTTTGTAGAGGAGTTTCATGTGCCGTATCCGGTGGCGCTTCCGGAGCCGGGTTCGCAGATGGCGTATGGGATGGCAGGAGTGCCTGAGACGGTACTGGTGGACCGGCAGGGCAGGGTGGCGAAGACGTACTCGGGTGCAGTGCGGCAGGGAGACTTTGAGAAGGATGTTAACGTTCTGCTGGCGGAGCGATGAGCGAGATGGTTAGTAGCTATTCGCTGAGGATCTCCGGTTTGGTGTCAAAGTCTTTGCCGAAGGTGAAACGCTCGACGAGCATGCAGAAGATGTGCTCAAGGGCCAGGTGAGACTCCTGGATGTTCATGGTGATGGCGGAGGGGATGACGATGTTGTAGTCGCAGAGCGGGCGCATGGTGCCGCCGTCATTGCCAGTGAAGCCGACGGTGGTGATACCGATCTTTTTGGCGGTGTGCAGCGCTTTGACGATGTTCTTCGAGTTGCCGGAGGTGGAGATACCGAGGAAGATGTCGCCGGGCTGGCCGAGGGCTTCTAGCTGACGGGAGAAGAGGTGATCGAAGCCGTAGTCGTTGCCGGCGGCAGTGAGGATGGAGGTGTCGGTGGTGAGGGCGATGGCGCGGAGGGCAGGGCGGTCAACGGTGAGGCGGACTACGAACTCGGCGACGAGGTGCTGGGCGTCGGCTGCGGAGCCACCGTTGCCCGCGACGAGTAATTTGTGGCCGGATTGCATGGCGTTCGCCGTGAGTTGGGCGACGGTAACGAGGATGCAGGTGATGGTGTCGTCGGCGAGTACTGACTGCAGAGTGGAGATGGATTGAGCGAGCTGCTTTTGGACCAGGTGCTTCATGGATTCTCCGGCGTAGCCTTTCGTGCTGACGCAAGGGTACGGGATTGGTGGGTGCGATGTCGAAGGGATCCATGACGAGTGGTCCTGTCGGACGGGCTCGCCGCGAGGCGGCCCGTCCGGCAGAACAGTCAGCGGAGGTAGCTGTCGTCTTTGTCGATCCAATCCTGGCGCGGTGGTGCAAAGATGTCGAAGTCGATGGTGTCTTCGAGCGCGGTGGCCGAGTGCGGAAGGTCAGCGGGGATGACCAGGACTTCCCCTGCTTTTACGGTGTGGGAGGTGCCGTCGTCGTAGTCGAAGCGGAGGATACCTTCGGTGATGAAGGTGATCTGCTCGTTGGGATGAGAGTGCCGCGGAACAACGCAGCCTTTGGTGAGCACTACGCGGGCGAACATAGCCAGCGCGCCGGTGACGAATTGGCGGGTGAGAAGAGGGTTGAGCTGTTCGGGTTCGATTTCGTTCCAGCGATGGAGAGTTGCGGTGGACATGAGGCGTGCCTTTCGGGGGAAGACTATGGGAACAACTTCTCGCTTTGT
Organism: Granulicella sp. S190; assembly: GCF_009766095.1. Classification (GTDB taxonomy): domain Bacteria; phylum Acidobacteriota; class Terriglobia; order Terriglobales; family Acidobacteriaceae; genus Edaphobacter. Next base: position 187,170 of record NZ_LMUD01000039.1, on the reverse strand, counting down.
GTTGCGCGCTCCCTTGTGTAGAGTAAAGCGAACTGGAGCGATGCGGAGGGTGCTTCGCTTCTGGTGACGTGTGAAGATTGAGTTGCAGGCTGCCGGATTGGCGAATTGACGGCACATCTCTTCTCTCCTGATAACTTTGTTTATTTTTAGATGACTAACTTTGAAACGGGTGATTGAAACGATGCGTCTTCCAGTGGCGAAGGTGTTTCTGGCTTTTTTGTTTGCGCTGATTGTTGTCGGGTCAGTGGTGGGTGGGTCGCGTGTGATGGCCCAGACGATGTCTCCTGCGGCTTCGACGGTAGGGACGAGTCAAGCGGATCGGATCGCGGTGCTGGAGAAGCAGAACGCGGATAATGCCGCGTTGATCGCGCAGGCGCAGACGGCTGGTGACAACGGCTGGATGTTGGTTTCGGCTGCGCTGGTGCTGATGATGAGCGGGCCGGGGCTGGCCCTGTTTTACGGCGGCCTGGTACGCAAGAAGAACATTCTGGGCACGATGATGCAGACCTTCGCGATGATGGCTGTGATCACGGTGCTGTGGGCGTTGGTAACGTACTCGCTGGCGTTTGGCGAGGGCAACGCGTTTATCGGCGGGCTGCACAATGTGTTTCTGCGCGGGGTTGGTCTGGCTCCGGATGTCAAGTATGCCGCGACGATTCCTCTGCAGACATTCATGGTCTATCAGTTAATGTTCGCGATTATTACACCGGCGCTGATCACGGGAGCGTTTGCGGAGCGTATGAAGTTCTCCGCGATGCTGGTGTTTATGGTGCTGTGGGCGCTGATTGTGTATAGCCCGATGGCGCATATGGTGTGGGGTAAGGGCGGATTGCTGAATGCTTCGCTGGGCGGACGGTTTCCTTGTCTGGACTTCGCGGGTGGGACGGTGGTGCATGTGACCTCGGGAGTTTCGGCGCTGGTGACGGCGTTATACCTGGGCAAGAGGCTGGGGTACCCGAAGGTGCCAATGCCGCCGCACTCGGTGGTGTTGAGCTTTATCGGGGCGTGTTTGCTGTGGGTGGGCTGGTTTGGCTTCAATGCCGGCTCGGCGTTGAGCTCGGGGACATTGGCGACGTCGGCGTTTGTGGCGACGCACTTTGGCGCGGCAGCTGCGGCGATTGGCTGGAGTGTGGCGGAGTGGATTCGGCAGGGTAAGCCCTCGGCGTTGGGCGCGATCTCTGGAGCAGTGGCCGGGCTGGTGGCGATTACTCCCGCTTCGGGTTTTGTGACGCCGATGTCAGCGCTCTGGATTGGGCTGATCGCGGGGGTGTTCTGCTACCTGATGGTGGTGAAGGTGAAGGCTGCGTTTGGCTATGACGATTCGCTGGATGCGTTCGGTGTCCATGGCGCGGGTGGAACCATCGGCGCACTACTTACGGGCGTGTTTGCGAACAGCGTGATCAATCCGATCTTCGGAGCGGGGAAGGCCACGGGGCTGATTGAGGGAAATGCTCACCAGCTGCTGAACCAGCTGATCGGCGTGGCGATTGCGTGGACTCTTTCGATTGTGGGTACGTTGATTATTCTTTTCATCGTCGATAAATTGATTGGGCTTAGGGTGAGTGAGGACGACGAGCGCGAGGGACTGGATCTTTCGCAGCACGGCGAAGAAGGATACGATTGGGCGCACTAAACTTGCGCAGCAGAGAGCTCCGCTACAGAGACAGGTTCGAGAGGAAGATACGGATATGCAGAAGATTGAAGCGGTGATTCAGCCGTCGAAGCTGGACGCGGTGAAAGATGCCCTGGTGGAGATTGGCGTTGAGGGCATGACTATCATTGAGGCTCGGGGGCATGGGCGGCAGAAGGGGCATACGGAGTTCTACCGCGGGCGCGAGTACTCGGTGGATCTGCTGCCGAAGGTGAAGCTTGAGGTGGTGGTCGCGGACGAGATGCTGGATAAGGCGATTCTGGCGATTACAGGCGCGGCGCGGACGGGGACGATCGGCGACGGAAAGATCTTCATCTCGAAGATTGATGAGGCGATTCGGATTCGGAACGATGAGCGTGGGGAGATTGCGCTTTAGGCTGAAGATGGGTCCTGCCGGACGGGCCCACTGCGCGTGGGGCGGTCACTTCGTGACTATTTAACTCCTTCGGGTGCCCCAGGGCGAAGTCGATATACACGTCACGAAGTGACCTGGCTGTATGCTTAAACTTCTTTCGAGCAAGATAGCCATGCAGGGGAATGAGTCCATAGCGGGTGGGATGCGCGGAGTGTACCAGCGGAAGATGCTGGAGGTTCGTGGTGCCTTTGAAGCGGGTGGCGTCTCGGGTGCGGCTGCGATTGCTGCGCGGGCTGCGGCGATGGATGAGCTGGTGGGCGGGCTCTGGGCGCAGGCGGTGGAGCACGAGCCAACGCTGAAGGCTGGAGTTACGCTGGTGGCTGTCGGAGGTTATGGACGGCGGGAGCTGTTTCCTTACTCCGATGTGGATCTGCTCTTTCTGCTGGATGGGAAGCTGGCGGAGAAGGATGCTAAAGGCGCGATTCGACGGGTGACCCAGGAGATGTGGGACTGTGGGATTCGGGTCTCGCCAGTGACGCGGAAGATTGCAGAGTGTGAAAAGTTCGATCCTGAAAACGCGGAGTTTCTGCTCTCGCTGATGGACCATCGATTAGTGGCTGGGGATGGGGTGCTGTATGAGAAGCTCGCGGGCCAAAGTGGGCCGAAGCTGCTTCAGCGAGAGCACAAGGCGGCGACTACTCGATTGCTGGAGCTGACGCGGGCTCGCCATGCGAAGTATGGGGATACGCTTTTTCATCTGGAGCCGAATATCAAGGACTGTCCCGGCGGCCTCCGGGACGTGCATGTGTGCGGGTGGATGACGAAGTTGCGCCATGTCGCGGTGCTGGCGCAGAAGAAAAACGACGGCGATCATGCGGCTGGGGAAGAGGACGGCGAGTTTCGCAAGGCGGTGGAGTTTCTCTGGCTGGTACGGTGTTTTCTTCATTACAGGCATGAGCGCGACGACAATACGCTGGACTGGCAGGCCCAGGATGCCGCGGCGGAGACGATGGTTGGGTTGACCGGGCGCAAGTCGAAGAAGGCGGATGCAGCGTACTGGATGCGCCTGTACTTTCGCCATGCGCGCAGTGTGGAGCGGCGAGTGACGCAGATGCTGGACGAGGTGCCTGCCCCTTCGGGTTCGAAGCTGTTGGGGTTGAGGCGCGAGCGGAAGTCTGAGATGCAGCATCAGGGGTTTTGGCTGGAGCGCGGACGCGTGATCCTGGAGACGCTCGGCGAGTTTGGACATGAGCCAGCGGAAGATCCGGATGTCGTGCTGCGGGTGTTTGCGGCGATGGCACGGACTGGGGCGACGCTGGGCAGAGAGGCGGAGGAGAGGTTTTCGCGGGGGCTCCCGCTACTCTCGGCGCACCTCGAGGAGGGGCCAACGCTGTGGCATCATCTGCAGGAGATTTTGACCGGGCCACATGCGGGAGATGCGCTGCGGTCGATGCACGCGCTTGGCGTGCTGGAGCTCCTGATTCCTGAGTTTCATGGAATCGATGCGCTGGTGATCCGGGATGCGTACCACCGGTACACGGTGGATGAACATACGTTTGTGCTGATTGACACGCTTCATGGGCTGGAGACCGCGCAGATGGGTGGCATGGCGGAGTGGGCGGCGCGGTTTGGCGGGGTTCTGCGAGAGCTGCCGCATCCGGGGCTGTTGTATCTGGCGGCGCTGCTGCATGACACTGGGAAGGGCCGCAGCACGGGGGATCATACGCGCGAGAGTGCCCGGATGGCCGAGAGTGTGCTGGAGCGGCTGGAGCTTGATGCGTACGAGAGTGGGCTTGTGGTGAGCCTGATTACAAATCATTTGGAGATGTCGGCTGCGCTGCGGCGGGATATCTTCGATGCGGAGACGGTGCGGGCGTTTGCGGGGAAGATGCAGACGCCGGAGGCTCTGCGGATGCTGACGTTGTTTACCTATGCGGATATCAATGCGGTGCATCCGGATGCGTTGACACCTTGGAAGGCGGAGAATCTGTGGCGGCTGTATATGGCCACTGCGAATTTCCTGGATAGGAGCGTAGATGATGAGCGGCTCGGGGCGCAGGAGGAGAGCGAACTGGTGCATCGCGTAGTCGCGTTGCTGCCTGGACAGAAGGCTGCAGTGAGGGAGTACCTGGAGGGATTTCCGGAGCGCTACGTTTTGACGAGAACTCCGGAGCAGGTGCGGACGCACTTCAAGATGGCGATGGCATTTGAGAGCGATGCCGTACAGTTGGACTTTCGCTACTCGTCTGTGGTGAGTGAACTGACGCTGGTGACGCGGGACCGGCCTCAGCTGTTTGCAGCGATGGCAGGGGCACTGGCGGCCTGGGGGATGAATATCGTGACTGCGGATGCGTTTTCAAACCGGCAGGGCGTGGTGGTGGATATGTTCCGGTTTACGGACAGCTTCAAGACACTGGAGATGAATGCCTCCGAACATGCTGCGTTTGTGAAGAGCGTGCATGACGTGATCACGGGTACGGTAACGGTGGAGAAGCTGTTGAGCGGGCGACGGCGAGGGAGGCGGAAGGCTCCATTAGTGGTAGTGGAGACGCGAGTGGAGTTCGATGAAAAAGCCTCGTCTCACAGTACGCTGATGGAGGTGGTGGCGCAGGATACGACCGGGCTGCTGCGTGCGCTGAGCCTGACGTTGGCGGCGCAGGGGTGCAATATCGAGGTGGCGCTGGTAGATACCGAGGGCGAGATGGCAATTGACGTTTTTTACCTGACGCGGAGTGGGGCGAAGCTGGATAAGGACGACGAAAAGACGCTGCGGAAGGCGCTGTTGCAGGCGATGGATGAGAATGCGCGGTAGGCCTGAGCGCGGCTTGCACTTTGTTTGTCTGGCGATAAAGCGAGCGGAATAAGCTATGCGTCACCCGCGCGGGGTTTTATATTAGAGGCATGAGCACAGCTACCAACGACAACACGAGCAATGGCCGTCCGACCGCTACTCCGCAAAAGAACGACCGGTATATCTTCGGCACACTGGACAGCTTCGGTAAAAACCACGAGAAGGTAAGCGAGGTGAGCTGGGGAGAGCAGCAGCCGGAGGGCGTGGTGTTGGCTTCGATGGATGCTGCGATCAACTGGGTGCGAAAAAACTCCATCTGGCCTATGACCTTTGGGCTGGCGTGCTGTGCGATCGAGATGATGTCGATGGGCGGATCGCGGTACGATATCGCCCGGTTTGGGGCCGAGGTATTTCGTCCGTCGCCACGTCAGAGCGACCTGATGATCATTGCGGGACGGGTCTCGCAGAAGATGGCCCCGGTGATTCGCCGCCTGTATGAACAGATGCCCGAGCCGAAGTGGGTGATCTCGATGGGGGCGTGTGCGACCTCGGGTGGGGTTTTCAACAACTACGCGCTCTTGCAGGGGGTCAACCAGGTGATTCCGGTGGATGTGTATGTTCCGGGGTGTCCGCCACGGCCGGAGCAGCTGCTTTACGCGATTACACTTTTGCAGGAAAAGATCCAGCAGGAACGCGGATCTGTTCGAAAAACACTCAATTTGAGTTAACGCACTAGTAACGATGCAGTTTACTGGAAGGGTTCAGGCTAGTTGCTACTGGGAGATTTTTACCTCTCTCGCTGGTAACGTATTGAAAATAGTGTCACCGAAGAGTATTTTTTTACCGGATGCATTAGCAACTGAAGTAAGCTGTAAAGAATCGAACTTACAAAACGATCCCTGTAGAAGTGTGAAGGCTCGTAAAACGCAAGACTTTGAGTGGAGGAACTCGAATGGTTTATCGCCCGTTTCGTAGTACACGCCGGTATGTACTGGCTGCATGTGCAGTCGGTCTCGGAGTTGCCAGTCTCAGTGCGCAGACTCCCAGCACAGCCGCCCCGGTGGGGCCGAACCCTTCGCGCGTCGATGTTTTCCTTGGGTACTCCTACTTCGGAGCTCACGGCCAGGTAAAGCCGGCGGACGTCAACTATTCGTCAGTTGATGTGGGCGCGATCGGCAGCGGTGCGTACTACTTCAACAAATATGTCGGTGGCGAGATCATCTTCGCGGCTCATCCGAATGGCAAAAACGACGATGTCTTCACAGCTTCTGCGGGTCCTATCTTCCGCGTTCCGCTGCAGGGTTTCACTCTGTTTGCCCATGGTCTTGCTGGGGGCGCACGCATCGACGGTCCGAACTCTCATAACGGGACCTACTTTGAGCCCTTCCAGTGGGGTCCGACCCTGACCGTCGGCGGCGGGATGGACTACGATCTTCCCTTCTTCAACCACAAATTCTCGCTCCGCCTCTTCCAGGCCGACTATCGGTACATCCATGCGGACTTTGGCCCGCCTGCGACTATTCCGACCAGCGGCGTTCTTGGCGGTCGTGCCAACATCAGCGCGGCTGAGTTGAGCACTGGCATTGTGGCTCACTTCGGCCACATCATTCCTCCTCCGCCGGTGACCTACTCCTGCGCGGCTTCTCCTTCTACGGTTTTCCCTGGCGATCCTATTACGATTACCGGTTCTGCTTTGAACTTGAACCCGAAGAAGACGGCAACCTACACTTGGACAGCTGATGGCGGCACGATCTCGGGTAGCTCGAGCACTGCTAACATTGACACCAAGTCTGCGAACCCCGGCACCTACACGGCCAAGGGCCATGTGAGCGAGGGTGCAAAGCCTGGCGAGATGGCGGATTGCTCGGCCAGCTATACGGTGAAGGCATATGAGCCGCCGACCATCAGCTGCTCGGCAAATCCTTCGACTGTTGCTCCTGGAGACTCTGCGACGATCACTGCTAGTGGTCTGAGCCCACAGAATCGTCCTCTTACCTATAGCTACAGCTCCTCGGCTGGCTCTGTGTCCGGTAGCAACTCTACTGCGACTCTGACCACGACCGGTGCAGCTCCTGGCACCATTACTGTGACTTGCAACGTTGTCGATGACAAGGGTCAGACGGCATCTTCGACGACTACGGTCACGGTCAATGCCCCGCCGCCGCCGCCAGCGCCAACGACCAGCCAGCTTTGCTCAATCAACTTCGACCGCGACAAGAAGCGTCCGGCTCGTGTGGATAACGAAGCCAAGGCTTGCCTGGACGATATCGCTCTCAACCTGCAGCGCACCTCGGATGCGAAGCTCGCTGTGGTTGGCGATAAGGACAGCGCTGAGAAGCGTGGCGACAAGCTCGCTGCTGAGCGCGCCGTCAATGCCAAGGCATATCTGGTAACGGAAAAGGGCGTCGACGCCAGCCGCGTCTCGGTCTACACCGGTTCTGATAACGGCAAGACTGTGACGACGACGTTGATCCCTGCGGGTGCAACGTTGAGCACCTCTGGTCTCACCCCTGTGGACGAAAGCGCAGTAACCGCCAAGCCACGGACGGCGCCAGTGCACCACCACAAGAAGAAGTAACAATCAGCCGTAGACCTGCACACTGGCTGACTGGGGAGTTCCCCAGTCAGCTTTTGTGTTGATAGGCCGATGCCTTGATTTCTACAATCCGCTACAGACTGGAAAATTCCTTGAACAGATTTCTTCGACTCCCTCTCAGATTTGCTACTCTCCTGATCGTTTTATGTTGTGTCCGTTTACATGCGGCCAGTTGGCTTCCCTATGGTCCCGACGGAGGCGACGCGCGTGCCTTCGCTGTTGATCCTCACGATCACTCTCATCTGTACCTGGGTACGGCGACGGGTTGGATGTATGAGTCGCATGATGGTGGCGGTAGCTGGAAGCGGCTCGCGTGGATCGGTAAACGCGACGATCTGGTACTGGATTCGATTGTGGTGAGCGGTGCCGATTCGAAGCATCTGGTAGTGGGCGCCTGGGTGCTGGGCAGCCCGGATGGCGGAATGTTTCTCAGCAAAGACGGCGGTCTCACGTGGGAGAGTCAGAGCGATATGCAGGGACAGTCAATCCGCGCGTTGACAGCTTCTCCCTCGAACCCGCAGATGTTGGTGGCAGGCACTCTCAAAGGCGTCTATCAGACTACCGACGGTGGCGAGCACTGGAAGCTGATCAGTCCGGCAGGAAGCCAGGAGCTGCACGAGGTTGAGTCGATCGCGATCGATCCTGTCGACCCTCAGATCATCTACGCCGGGACATGGCATCTTCCCTGGAAGACCGTCGATGGCGGACAGCATTGGACCAATATCAAGCAGGGCGTCATCGATGATTCGGATGTTTTTTCGATCATCGTCGACCCCAAGGATCCGAAGGTGGTCTATGCGAGCGCCTGCTCGGGGATCTACAAGAGCCAGACCAGCGGCGAGCTCTTTCAGAAAGTACAGGGGATTCCTTCGACTGCTCGCAGAACCCGCGTGCTGATGCAGGACCCAACGAATCGGAACATTGTCTTTGCGGGAACGACGGAAGGGTTGTTTCGCACGGTGGACTCGGGCAGCACATGGCAACGTACCACAGGCCCGGAGGTAATCATCAATGATGTTTTCGTCGATCCGACCAATACGAATCGGGTGATGCTTGCGACCGACCGCGGTGGTGTTCTCGCGAGTAATGATGGGGGGAACTCGTTCTCCCAGTCGAACAGTGGCTTTTCGGCGCGGCAGATCACCTCGTACCTTGCCGACGCTTCGAATCCGAACGTCGTCTACGTAGGCGTGGTTAACGACAAGGCGATGGGCGGCGTCTTTGCCAGCACCAACGGCGGACTGGCTTGGTCGCAGACGAGTGCTGGATTGAATGGACACGATGTTTTCAGTCTGGTTCAGGGCCCGGACCGGGCTTTGCTGGCTGGCACACGACACGGGATCTATCGGCTGCAGGGAGCCATCTGGAGCCGCGTGGATAATGTCACGCTCAATCCTCCTCCTGCGCCGCCCGTAAAGGCAGGGAAGAGGTCTGCTGGAGCGACTCACAAGCCGCAGGCTACTGCCGTACGGAAGGTTGCTGCCCCGCAGCCGGTACACGACTTCCAACCAGCCATCAATGCCTTTGCCAGGTCCGGAGACACGCTCTTTACCGCGACCTCTATGGGACTCTTCGAGAGCGCTACGTCGGGGCAGAGCTGGAAAGAGGTTGCAGGCTTCGAGCCGCGAAGCTGGAACTTTGTTGCGGCTACGAAGTCAACGATTCTGGCGGCTAATCTGAACTCTGCGGTATTGTCTCTCGATGGCGGCCAACAGTGGACGCCCATCAAGCTTCCCGAGACTCTGGACCAAATCTCGGCTTTGGCCGTGGACGATGCGGGTGGTCTTTGGATCGGCGGTCGTCAGGGTATCTTCGTTTCCGACGATAAAGGGGCTACCTGGCAGACGATCAAGAACCTCTACCTGCGCGATGTGAACAGCATCTTTTATGATGCGGTCTCGCAGCGCGTCCTGATCGCAGCTGGTAATAAGAACACGATTGCGTTTGCGGTTCATCTGCCGGATCGCGCGGTACAGTACTGGAATACCGGATGGAATCTCAAGCTGGTACGTCCCATGGGCGATCACCTGGTCGGAACAACCTGGTTTGACGGGGTGGTGATCCAGCCGCGCATGGTTGATTCAAAGGAAGTGGCGACGCACTGAGGCGTGGCGAAGAGGCCGAGGAGGAATAGAATCTAATTATGACCTTTCCATCGGCCTCTTTGCCCGCGCGACACTCCTTCCAGACAGACGACGCTGCACTCCTGCCCATTGCGGCAAAAGTTCAGCAGGGAGAGCGGCTCAGCTTCGACGACGGAGTTACGCTCTACCGGAGCGGCGATATTCTCGCCGTCGGGTGGCTGGCGAACCTTGTACGGGAGCGGATGCACGGGGACATTGCCTACTTCAATGTGAATCGGCATATCAATCCGACCAACGTCTGTGTAGCCTCCTGCCGCCTGTGCGCCTTTGGGCGGAAGAAGGGCGATGCTGGCACCTACACGATGGCGCTGGAGGAGGCATGGGAGACCGCTGCCACGGGATACTCGGAGGCGGTGACCGAGTTCCACATCGTAGGCGGACTGCATCCCGACCTGCCGTTTGAGTACTTCATGGATCTGGTGCGCGGGTTGAAGGTCAGGTTTCCAAAGGTGCATGTGAAGGCGTTCACTATGGTGGAGGTGGCGTTTCTTGCAAAGCGCGGGAAGATGACGATTCCGGAGACGCTGGAGAAGATGAAAGCAGCCGGAGTGGATTCAATGCCGGGTGGTGGCGCGGAGATATTTGCCGACCGCGTGCGGCACATCATCTGCGACCACAAGATCGACGGCAGCGAGTGGTTGGACACGGCGCGGATGGCGCATCAGATCGGATTGCGTTCGAACGCGACAATGCTCTATGGACACGTGGAGAACGAAGAGGATCGCGTCGACCATCTCATGAAGCTGCGGGCGGTGCAGGACGAGACCGGCGGCTTTCAGACCTTTATCCCGCTGTCCTTTCACCCCGACAATACGGCGCTGGCTCATATTCCGAGGACAACAGGGATGCTGGATCTTCGTCAGATCGCCGTGGGCCGGCTGATGCTGGACAACTTTCCGCACATCAAGAGCTATTGGCAGATGGTCTCGCCGAAGATGGCGCAGATCTCGCTCCGGTTCGGTGCGGACGATATCGACGGCACCGTGATCGAGGAGAAGATATACCACGACGCCGGTGCGACGACTCCTCAGGGAATGCGGCGGACGGATCTGGTCCGTTTGATCACCGAGGCCGGCCGTGAGCCGTTTGAGCGCGATACGATGTACCGCGCTGTGACGCGGAGCGAAGACAGTTTTACTGTCGCGGTCTGAGCCTGCTGAGTCGTTAGAGAATGCTCATTAAAAGACGCCAGCCTCTTCCCACGGGAAGAGGCTTTCCTTTGCTGGACACGAATTTCAGCCAAGTCCCGTTTTCATCTTGTGCCTTATCCGTACAGATCTTTCTGCGTGAGTGAGCGTGAGTTGCCAAATTGCAGAGGAAAAGTGAAAAAGATTTCCCTTGTAGGCAATCTTTTGGCGTTCCCGAGTCGAGCAAGTGCATATTTCTTCTCGCTCCTCTTCAAAAAGCTCAAAAAACCAAGAGTTCTCTAATCTTTGCGATTGGTTCGCGACTTGCAATGAGTCAGGGCGAAGTAAGTATTTTCGCAATGACTTGCTGGTACAAGTTCACTGCTATCGGAACAGGTGCTGGTTCAACTCAATCGTTTTCCGCAGATTCAGTGCCCGGACTTGGGTGGGAGTTTGCGGGGATCAGAGACAACAAAGCTCTGACAACAGTTTCCGGGAGAAAGACCTTTGAAGATTAAATTTGCTTTGCTTGTTCCTATCGTCTGTCTTGGCATTGTTTCACTCGTAGGGAAGGCGGATACGCTCACCCTCAATAATGGTTCGATCAACCCTTCTGGTGGCAGTGTTGAGATCTATCCGTACTCGTTTCAGGTGAGCTCTAGCTCTGGCACGTCGACGCTCAATCTGATGTGCCTCAACTACAACCGCGAGATCGTCGCCGGCGAGAGCTGGACAGCCACCGAAGAGAGCATCCCTACGGGCAACTCGGTGATGGATCAGGACTATCGCGCCGATGCGATTCTCTACTTCGAGATTCTCCATCCGCAGCAGGGAGTGAGCGCGAGTGAGATTCAGTATGCCGAGTGGAGCATCTTCGATTCGGCTGATCTGAAGGGAAATTCGCTCTTCGATTCCATCGCCCAGAAGCTGGCGAGCAATGCGCTAAGCGCTGCGGACAATCAGGCGTTGATCAACTCTGGTTACTTCAACCAGTTCACTTTGTACATCCCCTCTAACGACACGTCTTCAGGCCCGCAGGAGTTTGTGGGAACCGCGGTGACGCCGGAGCCTTCGAGCTTGATCTTGTTTGGCTCTGGATTGATAGGAGTGGCAGGAGCGCTCCGCCGGAGATTAGTACGCGCATAAGTTGAGCCGGAGTCTTTGGTCTTGCAGATGCTCTTATCCAGGTGCCGGGTTGTGCTTTTGGCGGGCCGAATCTACAAGATCTATTTCAGTTACATACCTACTTTGGGAAGGAGGCATTATGTATATTTTGTTTACTCCAGCGATGGCGGCGGTTCTAGTGATCGGCGTTATTCAGCTTCGCGACCATTTTGCAGCTCCTGTCAAATAAAAGCTGCCAGTCGTCAATCCGTAGAGGTCAGGCCTTCGCCTGGCCTCTTTTCTTTGAAGCGCAGTCTAGGAGTTTGCTTTGGCAGTAGCATCAGTTTTTTCAATGACGATGCTGGAGAGAGCCAGAAGAAGGGCGGCTCCTGCGGCTGGTACGATCAACCCGGCGCGCAATCCGTGGAATTGAGTGGAAAAGACTCCCGTCAGCCAAGGCAGCACCGCTCCACCAATAGACGCGCTGGCAAAGAGTGGGCCGAGACGTTTGTGATTTCCAGTGCGGGCAAGCATGAACGCGACAAGAAGAGGAAAGACAGGGGCGAGAGTTAAGGCGCTGAGAACTGTGAGCGCGACGACTCCGGCTGCCGACGGGTGCACGATCAGACAGAGCAGTGCCTCGGTGAGGAGAAGCGATCCCAGGCAGAGTCGATACAGCGCACCCTCGCTGAGTATGGTCATCAGTGCGGCGACGAGCAGGCGCCCTGTGAGCTCTGCAATCCAGAAGTAGATCGCGATGGTGGAGGCGCGGAGGGAAGAGCTGGAACGGATGGCATAACTTGGCAGCCAACCGCCGAGCGAGTTTTCGACGCCGACGTAGAGAAACATCGCTGCGGCGAAGGCGATCATGGGGATCAGAGGAAGAGGGAACGTCCCGGTCCATGACAATCTTGATTCCTTCGGCGCGGATGCAACGGAGACTCTCTTAGGCTGTATGGTTCGCGGTATGGCGAGCGAGAGAATCAAAGCTCCGAACAGAAGCGCGGCGATAACGAGGAAGAAGCGGCGCGTGCTGCCGTTGGTGAGATGGATCAGCAGAGGGCAGCCGATCGCACCGAGCCCCCAGGCGACGTTCAGGATGACAAGCAGTCGTGCGCGAAGCGCTGGAAGGGTTGTTCCCGCGATGATGTTGCCGGCGGTAAGTCCGGCACCGAGACCAACGCCGATACCAAAAAGTGCCAGGTGAGCCGGTCCGAAGCCTGATGAGATGAGAGCGAGACACCCAGCTGCAGAGAGGATCGAGCCGTAGACCAGGCTGGCGCGTAGATTGCGTGCGGCGATCCATGCGCCGCAGAGCTGGCCAATGAAGTCGGCGGTGAAAAGGGTGCCTGCCTGAGAGTCCTGGATCTGCCAGTGCTGCATGAGCTGCGGCAACAGCGGACCCAGCATGACTGTGACCGCACCGGCTACGAGGAAGTAGAAGTACGCTGGCCCTAGGGTCCGAACGACTGTCGAGCGGCTCAGGCTAACCTGGGAGACCTCTGGCTGGACTGATTGCAAGGCGCTCCTGTCAACCTCTACCTCGCCGCGGCCGAGGCGGAGAGGTGTTCTGAATGCTTGCGGTCGATTCTCTCACGACGAGCTCCGGCTCGAACCGGACCTCCCGCGGATAGGGCAGGTCGGGACACTGAATGCGCTTGATGAGCAGCTGCGCAGCGGCCCAGCCCATCTTGTGGAGAGGCTGGCGCACGGTAGTCAGCCGCGGATTGAAGTATTCGGCAACGATGATGTCGTCGAAGCCGATGATCGAGATGTCGCGCGGGCACTCCAGGCCTACATCCTGAATGGCGCGGATAGCGCCGATGGCCGCCGTATCGTTGAAGCAAAACATGGCGGTGAAATCGCGGGTGCGGGAGAGTAGCTCGCGCATGGGAGGATAGCCCAGTTCCGGCGACCAGAGATTCTTCTCGAGGTAGATGCAAAGCTCGGGACGGATAACAATGCCGAGATCCTTCGCAATCTCAACGATCGCTTTCCAACGGGCCTCTGAATCGAGAGAATAAGACTGGCCCTTCATGAAGGCGATCTTGCGGTGACCGAGGTCGTAGAGGTGGCGGAGAGCCATCTTCGCTGCGTAGTCGTGATCCAACAGAATATTGGAGACCTCGGATGCCTTGCTGTGAGAGGAGACGCCGACCACCGGAAGCGAAACGTTTACCGGCAGGTCAGTATTGACCAACAGAAAGCCATCGACGCGGCGACTCATCAAAAGCTCTTTGTACTCATCGCGAAGGTCGGCGCGGCCAAGATGGCTGACCGTGAAGTAGAGAAATCCTTCCTGCAGGAGATACTGCTCAACGCCGAGCATGACACCGGTGAAGTATCCTTCGCTGAGCTCGGGAACGATGACGCCGATGGTGTTGGTAAGACGGGTGCGAAGCATGCGGGCGTTCAGGTTCGGCCGGTATTCGAACCGTTTCGCGGCGTCGAGAACGCGCTCCCTGGTGGCCGGAGAAATAGACTTGGCCACTGGGGAGTTATTGAGAACAATCGAGATAGTTGCAGGGGAGAGCTCCAGATATTCCGCGAGGACTTTAAGCGTCACGGGCTTGCCGTTATCCGGCTTGGTGTCCTTCTTCTGTTCTTTCATCTTGCTCCACAGAGATCATTTTTTGTATGGCAACAGTTGTACACCTTCACGCTCAAGGCAGGGAACAAGATCCTTGCCCGGGAAATAATGCATGAACGTCTGCACGAATGACAAGAAAAAGACAATCCTGAGACCTCACTGTGGCAATGGCCGAGGGAGATTTCAATAAATTCTCTTCATTGGCTCCGTACTTCGTGGAAGCGAGCCTGAAAGACCTCTTGTCAGGTGGAGCTCTCTTCTTCCATTGGAAGGTTGACCCTACGGATTTTGGGTGGAAGATCTCACATCCAGGACAGACGTGCAGCAACGCAGGAGCAGTCCAGGGCGTGAAGTTACACGAAAAATAATCAGAATGTAATGGCGCTGAGATATTGACAGCTGTTCTCGATCATGAAACGTTAGATATCACACATTACTCTTTACATCGTGGAACCGGTCACAGCCTCATCCATCAAGAGAAGCAAGAGGCGCACAAGACCGGACCACCGGCATCACTCCAGGGCATCGGGTGTGTTTTGCACACTACAAAACGATCAGGATCCCTAGTTCAGCAGCCGTAGTTCTTTCGAAGAAGAGTCTTTGAAGGGAGTACGTATCTCCGCAGGAGGCTTGCGATGAAAGTTTCACTGAAGTTCTCAACCGGTTTGTTCGCCTTGGTCGCAGTGATGACGATGAGTGTTGGCTTCTGCTTTGCACAGTCGACTGCAACGCTGTCCGGTACTGTAACCGATCCGACCGGAGCTGTAGTGCCGGGTGCGCAGGTAAAGGTTCATTCGGTTGCGACAGGGCTCGATCGTATGGTCGTTACTGACGGATCCGGAATCTATGGGGTTCCTTCGCTGCAGCCTGGTGTCTATGACGTTCAGGTCACAGCCGCCGGCTTCGGGCTCTACACGGTGCAGAAGGTAGATCTCGAGGTTGACCAGAAGGCTTCGGTCAACGCGCAACTCTCCTTATCGTCAGCCGGCGCGGTTGTTCAGGTGGATAGCGGAGCCGCTCAGATTGAGACACAGACGATGACCGTGGGTCAGGTCATCGACAAAACTACCGTCCAGGAGATTCCGTTGAATGGCCGGCACTTTCTCGATCTGACGGTCCTTACGCCGGGCGGCGTAGTTGCGCCCACAGCGGGAAGTTTGACTGGAGCGAGCCGTGGATTGGGCGCCAACTCCTTCATCACCGCAGGCAATCGCGAAGACTCTGTGAACTTCCAGATCAATGGCGTGAACCTGAATGACATGAGTCAGAACCAGATCACCTTTCAGCCTTCCATCAATACGACTTCAGAGTTCAAGATCGACAACTCGACGTTCAGCGCCGAATATGGCCGGAGCTCCGGCTCGATCGTGAACATCAGCACGCGGTCCGGCACCAATGCCTTTCACGGAGAAGTGTTCGACTACTTCCGCAACGAAGCCCTGGATGCGCGGAACTACTTTAACCGGCCCAACGGAACATCGAGTGGCGATAAGGCTCCATTGAAGCGGAACAACTTCGGCGCCGCTGTGGGGGGTCCGATCTGGAAAGATCACACTTTCTTCTTCGCGAGCTACGAGGCGTTGCGTCAGCATCAGGGAATCCTGCAGAATGGCACCGTCTTCTCGCCTGCGGTACGCAGTGCAATCGCGACCAGCGGTGCCCCGGCGGCAAAGGCTCTTCTTGCGCTGATTCCTGCGCCGAACAATGGCAATCAGTATGTTGCCTTCACGCCGGGCCCGGTGAACATCGATCAGGGCACCATCGATATCCTGCACCAGATCAGCTCGAACGATCAGTTGCATGGTTTCTACGCGTATCAAAAAGATGTTCGCACGGAGCCGAACCTGCAGGGGAATACGATTCCAGGATTCGGCGATCATCGAACCGGCAAACGGCAGATCCTGACACTCAACGAGACCCACGTCTTCAATCCTAATCTCGTCAATGAGGCTCGTCTTGGGTTCAACCGCATTGGGATATCCTTCACGCCGGCGACACAGTTGGATCCAGCCAACTTCGGTATTGGCGATGACATCACTACGGCCATCGGAATCCCGCAGATCACGGTCACCGATGTAGGCACCGGGCTGAACTTCGGCGGCCCATCTGGCTTTCCTCAAGGCCGCACCGATACCTTCGGCGTGTTCTCCGACGCTGCAACATTGTTGAAGGGGAGACACAGCATCAAGTTCGGCGGCGAGTTTCGACGGTTTCTAGGAGCCAGCTTCTCCTCCGATACCGGTACGATTACCTACGACACCACGGCTCACTTCGAACAGGATCTGGCAACAGGATTCACGATCACGCCCCAGACGATCAACAGCCGCATCTACGTGAACGCTGGCGGCCTGTTTGTTCAGGACAACTTCAAACTCACTCCCGCGCTGACATTGGAGTATGGTTTCCGGTTTGAGTGGAATGGAACTCCAACCGAGGGTGCCAATCGTCTCGTGATCTTCGATCCGGGCACGGTTTCGTTGATCAGAACCGGGACCAACGGCGTAGGCAGTATCTATCCGCAAAACTTCAACTACGAGCCTCGGCTTGGATTTGCCTGGGATGTATTTCGGACAGGGAAGACGGTCGTCCGTGGTGGATACGCCTACTTGGCAGATCAGCCGGTCTCCGGCGTAGTCACCGGCCTGGCGTCCAATCTCCCCTTCAGCACCAAGGTCTCTTACGCGAACTCGAAGGCTCCCATTCCGGTGGCGTCGTTATTTGCCTCCGCAACGGCAGCAGGCATCTCGATCAGCTCCACCAATCCGAATCTCAAGAATGCTTATACCCAGACCTACAACCTGAATCTCCAGCAGGAGATCCCTTGGGGCATCGTGACCTCGATCGGATACTACGGCTCCGTCGGCAGGCACTTGCGCGCGGAGACGAATGAGAACCAGCCGGACGCAGCCGGAGTGCGGCCATTCCCGAAGCTCTCTGGAACCAGCCCGTTCGGTGCTGGTCTGTCATCGAACTCCAACATCGGCGAGGTCAACGATGTGGGTTCGTCCAACTACAACGCGATGTGGCTGGTCGCAACGAAGAACGCCGGTCACGGGCTGCAGTTCAATATGAACTACACCTGGTCCAAATCGCTCGATACCAACTCGCTCGGATCGCAGGGAGGCTATACCTTCCAGGACAGCAACAACCCCGCCGGCAACTATGGTCCCTCGGACTTCGATACTCGGAACCACTATGCAGGCAACGCAATCTATAACCTTCCCTTCAAGGGGAATCGCTTTGTGGAGGGGTTCAGCCTATCGACCATCGTCCAGTACCAGACTGGCAATCCGGTCAATCTCACCTACAACACCTCTACCTTTACCGGTGTTGCGGGCGTGATTCGGCCAAATCTTGTCGGTCCGATTGCGACCAGGAAGATTCAGACAGGGATTGCCAATGTTACGTTCATCCAGTCGACGGTCTGCCCCATTGGTCCAACTCTTGCAGTTCCTGCTGGATGCAGCTTTCAGAATCCGGCTACGCAAGCTACTCCAACCTCTGCGGTCGTACCGGTAGAGATAGGGAATATCGCCCGCAACGCCATTACTGGTCCGGGATTCGCGGATGTCGATATGTCAGCGGAGAAGAATACGAAGATTACGGAGCGAGTGACCTTCAAGCTTCGCATCGACGCCTTCGACATTCTGAACCATCCGAACTTTGGTCAGCCCTCGGGCAATACTGCTGGCTCAACCTTTGGGCAGATCAGTTCGACACGCTTCGCCACCAGCGATGGCGGATCATCGCGTCAGCTTCAGCTAAGCGGAAAGTTCGTCTTCTAAGCGGAAGCAAGCAGTAGCGCCCCGCTGATCTCTTCAGCGGGGCGTTTTTTGCTTCTCGCTTTACGTTGCATCATGGCTGCACGCTCAAATTAACCAAGAAAAGATAGACTCGAAGTCTTGTCGCAGGATTATGATTGCTGACAGTCTTTTAACCGTTCGACCGCTTATTCCACTGTGCTGAGTCGATCCCAGCCGGGAGTAAACGCAGGATAGTTTGCAATCAGTCAGGCCATCTCGGAGGAGTTTATGCGCTTTCCTGTGGCACTATTAATCACCGCTTTCATCGTTGGATCTTCCTCGCTCGCTCACGCTGATACCGTATCGTTTATTGTCACGGAAGATGCAACCGGCTCCTATGGCAGCCAGACATTTACCAACGCGCCTTTGACGCTCACTCTTTCGTACAGCCCAGAGCAACTTAGCCAGGCCATTCTATTTGGATACTACGGTCCAAACGATTTCTCGTTTTTTCAGACTCCAAACACCAGCACTGTCAGTATCCAGGGGATAGGGAGTTTTGCTGTGGACCTCGGGGTTGACTCCATTTACGAAGGAGCACAGGTTTACGAGGATGACGACAATGGAGATCTTGGGCTACCGTTCACCCTTACGATTCCCGACTTCCAGCACTCGGTAGGGCCAGTCACTCAAACAGTTGGTTATACAAATCCTGACGATAGCTGCTATCCAAACATAAACACGGCGTGCCCGCCCTACTTTGCCACGACCTCGGGAAGCGACCCGCTCATCGAAAATGCCCCCATCTACGTTACCTCGTTGGGTGGTACGTGGACGCAAGAGATGATCGTCACATCCTCAACCCCGGAGCCTTCTTCGTTTGTCTTGCTGGGGACCGGCATCCTCGGGATGATAGGTCTGTTACGCCGCAAATCCCTCTCCATCTAATTGTCTTTATAGAGCACGAAAGCTCTTTAAAAATTGCATTTAAGCTGCAAGTTATTCTTCTGAGCCAATAAGCTCCTCGCTGATCTACTCAGCCAGGCGCTTATTAAGCAGAGGATGGTGCGGCTGAAACTCTGATATGGTCTCTGAGATTATGCGGAATAACTGACTGATCAGTGCGTTCTTGAGATTTTTGGATCACATAGAGATAAAATCAACTTAGTGTCGGGTGGCAGACAGATTCGGTTGGCTGTTATGTCTAAGTTCAATCGTCATGAAGCTGAATATGACGTTCAAACGTTCCCCGTACGATTATCTGAGGATTACTGCCTTCGACTCTGATAGGGATCCTCGCTTGGATTCGTATGTATCTATCCACCTCAACCACGAATCATTTGTTCGCTCTGTAAAGTCTGCTGAGATCCAGCAGTTGCATCTAGAGGCTGTTTTAGACGCCTCAAAGTTGGCCTGGAATGAGCCCGGAACGGTGACAATTTGCGAAGGTATTGAAATGACATCCGACCAATGCTCGCACTTGCGCTTTAGCAAGATGGTGCAGATGGTTCTGCCCAAAAGGCTACTCATGCTTGGTGTGTGGGGGGGTAGTGCTCTTCTGGTCTGCTCTATGTCTCTAATTGATGGTGCGCCCGGAGAGATTCGAACTCCCGACCCTTTGGTTCGAAGCCAAATGCTCTATCCAGCTGAGCTACGGGCGCGCAATACAGGAAGTGAACTACAAGAGCACTCCAAAACTACCGGAGAAACCAGCTCCAAGGCAACTAGCTTGCCGTAGCGGGCTCCGGCGGCGGCAGCGGGGGAGCGAACATCGGCATCGTTTCAACGATATCGAGCCCTGCGCGACGCAGCAGCTGGTGAATCACCGCTTCGGTCAGGCGTGTAGCGTCGTACTCTATCCGAACCGTCTTCTTCGCCTCGTCCAGCGCCATGTGGCGGACACCGTAGACCTCACGCACCTTTGCCATCGCCATCACAGACGCCTCAGTCGGCGAAACCCCATAACGGTAGAGAACATCAAGCTGTGTCATAGCTTCGATCATACCAGCGAGTCATCTGGTCGTCTCGTCTAAGGACGGAAAGCCTGATCAAAGGCGGAGTCCGCCTTACATCCTCGCTAGAAAGCTGGTGATCTCAGGACTGGTCCAAACCTGCGCTCCGATGAACTTTCTCCGCAGCACGCCCTGCTTGTCGATGATGTAAGTCTCGGGAATCTGCACCGTTCCGTAGAGCGCATTCACCTTCTGATCTTCGTCACGTACCGTTAGCAGGTTGACGTGATGGTCCACCAGAAAGCGCTGATAGACGTCTGGATCGGTATCCATGCTTACGGCGACGATCGCGAGGTCCGGCATCTGCTTCTGCAGCGCCAGCAGGCTGGGCAACTCCTCGATGCATGGCGCGCACCAGGTCGCCCACAGGTTCAACACGACAACCCGACCGCGCAGCTTGCTCAGATCCACGGTTCGGGTCCCGTCCCCCATCACGAACTGAGGCGCGGGCTTATCGATATTACCCGGATGGCTGCCCCGATCGCAGCCAGTCACCAGCATCAGCCCCGCCACTACACTAGCCAACAATCTACGCACAGGTCGCTCCACTTCCTATAATACGAAGTCGTGAGCAATACTGACCCCCAACTGGATCCAAAATCTGCAGAAACAGCCGACCTCGAACTCTCGGTCATCATCCCGGCCCGCAACGAGCAACGCTCGCTGCCGACCTGCCTGGCATCGCTTCTTAGCCAGTCCGAGCCCGGATTTCTCCTTGGCCAGCAATGGGAGCTGATCATCGTCAATGACGACTCGACGGACGATACGCGCCGCATTGCAGCCGAAGCAGCCGCGACTCACGAAGGGGTTGTGCTCCTCGATGCTCCCAAACTCGACCTCAGCAGCAACGGGGGATTCACCGGCAAGAACAATGCATGCTGGGCCGGCGTTCAGGCTGCACGCGGTAGATTCTTTCTCTTCACAGATGCGGATACGACTCACGAGACCAACGACATCTCCCGTTCTCTCCGCGAAGCCGATCGCCACCATGCGGCGATGCTCTCTTACTCGCCGCGACAGGTCGTGACAGGCTTCTGGCAACACGCTGTCATGCCGTTGGTCTTCTCCGAGCTCGCTTCGGTGTATCCCTCGAAGCTCGTGAATGACCCCGTCCAGCGCCTGGCCGCCGCCAACGGCCAGTTTCTCCTCGTTGAACGCGAAGCGTACTTCGCAGTAGGCGGCCATCGCGCCGTCGGCAAGAACGTGCTTGAAGATGTAGCCCTCGCTGAAAACTTGAAACACGGCTCCCACGCAATCCGCTTCCGCTACGCCCCGGAGGCCGTCTCCACCCGCATGTATTGGACGACTTCGGAGATGACTGAGGGCTGGACCAAAAACTTCGCCCTCCTCTTTCCTAAACCCGTTGCCCTGGCACTCTGGCGGGTCCTCGATCTCCTTCTCTTCTTTGGCCTGCCCGTAGCGGCATTCGGACTTTACTGGCTGCAACCCTGGCAGAGAAACGTTATCCTTCTCATCTGGGTTCGAACTCTATGGCGTTTTTACTCCCGTGTCGCCCGGTCGAACTTCCCGGCTCTCGACGTAGCAGTCTCCATCCTGGGCGTTCCTCTCTTTATCTATCTGCTTCTGCGGAGTGTCGTTCACTACCGCTTCAAAAAAAACGTAACCTGGAAGGGACGTAACTACAACACTGCCGCCTAGTTACTCAGGTTTGCATCTGCCCGTCCCCTAAATACGTCTAATCACAGGAATAACGATGATCTTTCTCACCCGCAAAGCCGAATTCTCCTCCGCTCACTTCTACTGGAACGATGCATGGTCACCAGAGGAGAATCAGCGCGTCTTTGGCAAGTGTGCCAATCGCAACGGCCATGGACATAATTACACTTTGGAAGTCACAGTCACCGGATCCGTTGACCCCACCTCCGGCTTTGTCGTCGATCTCAAAGAGCTGAAGGAGATTCTTGAGCGGGAGGTCATCAGCGTCTACGATCACCGCCACCTGAATCTTGAGGTTCCCGAGTTCAAAGCGGCCATCCCGACGACAGAGAATATCGCCATCGCCATCTGGCAGCGACTGGACAACAAAATCCCTCATGCAAAGCTGCACCGTGTTCGCGTCTACGAGATGCCTGACCTCTTCGCGGACTACTATGGTGAGCGATGAAAGCGCATCTCAACCGCCGCTACCACTTCAGCGCGTCCCATCGCCTCCACACCGAAGCCTACGATGCGGCACGGAACTATGCGGTCTTCGGTAAATGCAACAACCCCCACGGCCACGGCCACAACTACGTGGTGCAGGTGACCGTAAGCGGACAGGTGGACCCGTCCACGGGAATGGTTTGCAATCTCGCGGATCTGGACTCCTTCGCGCAAATAAATCTTATGGCGCGCTTCGATCATATGAACCTGAACACTTTGGACTGCTTTGCAGATACGGTCTCCACGACAGAGAATTTAACTACCGAGATCTACCGCATCTTCCAAAGCTTCCCTGCCGCTCATCTGGAGCGGGTTCATGTGGAAGAGACCAGTAACAACTCGTTCGACTACGCTGGCGAAGGTACGACACCGCCCGGCAGGATTTAAAAGAAAGGCCACTATGCCACGCAACTCGGGCACGATCGAAGTACCGCCTGAAGCTCCTCAGCTCGATAGCGTCTCAACCCAGGACCTTTACCGCGAGCTCCTTCTCCGCATCGGCGAAGACCCCACACGAGACGGCCTCCTCCGTACCCCCGAGCGTATGGAAAAATCCATGGCGTTCCTCACGCGCGGCTACACCATGAACATCACGGAGGTCCTCCACGACGCTCTCTTTGACGTGGACTACGACGAGATGGTCATCGTGAAAGACATCGAGTTCTTCTCGCAATGCGAGCATCATCTCCTCCCCTTCTTCGGCAAGGCCCACATCGCTTACGTCCCTAACGGCAAGGTCATCGGACTCAGCAAAATTCCGCGTCTGGTCGATGTCTTCGCCCGCAGGCTCCAGGTACAGGAGCGGCTGACCCGGCAGATCGGCGATGCCATCACCGACGCCATCCATCCGCAGGGTGTCGCCGTCATTCTCGAAGCACAGCATCTTTGCATGATGATGCGCGGCGTCGAGAAGCAGCATTCCTCCACGGTCACCTCCGCGATGCTCGGCGTCTTCAAAACGCAGCTTCAGACTCGGAATGAGTTCCTTTCGCTGGTACGACGTCAGGGAAGCGCTTACTAGCAGCTAAACTGGAGACTGCATGAACGGTCTCCTTGTACTCGATAAGCCCTCCGGCATCACCTCGCACGACGTCGTCGCCATCGTCCGCCGAGCCACTGGCGAAAAATCCATCGGGCACCTTGGAACTCTTGATCCCATGGCCACCGGTGTGCTGCCACTCCTGCTCGGCAAATACACACGGCTGGCGCAGTTCTTCGGACACGCAGACAAGCACTACACCGGTCACATCCGCTTCGGATTCGCAACCGACAGCTTCGACGCAGACGGAACTGCTATGGCTGAAGCTCGCCCTCTTGCTCATACGCTCGAGGAGCTGCGTGCGATGAGCCGGGAGTTTCACGGAGAGCTGGATCAGGTTCCGCCTATCTTCTCCGCGAAGAAGATCAATGGCGTCGCCGCGCATAAGCTCGCGCGAGCCGGGGCGGAGGTCGCCGTAAAACCTGCCCGCATCACCATCCATAACTTTGAACTGACCTCGCTCGAAGGCGACACCGCATCCTTTGTGATGTCTGTCTCGGCGGGCGGTTATGTGCGCTCTGTCGCGCATGAGCTGGGCCAGCTGGCAGGTTGCGGAGCCCATCTCTCCAGCCTTCGACGAACACGAGCCGGAGCCTTCACTCTCGACCATTCGATCACCGTCGAGCAGCTCAAGGCCTCCTCAGTCAGAGAGCTGGAAGCGCTTCTGCCTCATCCGCGCACGCTTCTCCCGGAGATGCCCTCGGTCACAGTGGACGAACAGATGGCTGGCAGGTTGAGGAACGGAATGCAGGTAAATCTACCTGATTTCTCGCAGGCTCCTTTGGTCAAGGTCTTTACGAGTCCAACGGATCTGCTTGCCATCGGCCGCCGCATCGCCGGCACTCTCATGCAACCGATCGTCGTACTTGGCTGAACGCTATCGCTTGAGCAGAGGAGTCACAAGTGGAAGGACATTCTTCGCCACTACCTTGTTTCCTTCGTTGGTGGCATGTGTCCGATCTGTCTGCATCATGCCATCTACCCCGAAGACGCCCTTGAGCAGAAACGGCAAAATCGGTACGTGGTACTTAGCAGCTAGCATCGCATAGGTGTGGGTGAACTGCTTGATGTAGTCCGGGCCGTAGTCGGGCGGCAGCGTGATTCCCGCGAGAACGACCTTGGTTCCACTGGCCTTCAGTGTGCCAACAATCTTGTCCAGGTTTGTGCGTGAATCTTCAATGCGCAGGCCACGCAGACCGTCATTTCCGCCGAACTCGACCACCACCACCGACGGCTTCAGCGCGAGCACCGTGTCCAGGCGGTCAACGCCGTCCTTGGTGGTATTACCGCTGATGCCTTCATTGACCACGCGGTAGTTATATCCTTCCGCGTTCAGATCCGTCTGAAGATAGTCGGGATAGCTTTGCCCGAGATCGGTTCCGTAGCCCGCGGTAAGACTGTCGCCGAAACAAACGATGACGGGCCTCTTGTCGTTCGCCGCGGCCGGAGCGCCCTCGGGTGCTTCAGCAGGAGGCTCTCCCACGGAGGAAGGCTGACTCGAATCCGCCACTCCAGACTGTTTCGGTGTCTTGTCGGCACGGCAGCCACTCAGCGAAAGCGCCGCTACCAAGAAAGACAAGACCGCTAGAATAGCTACAGACACTGTTCTCCGCATCTTTACAAAGTATCAAAACCGTTGCCGAAGAAGGAGAATCCCCGAAGTTGACATCCTCCACTCCTATGATCGCCGTAGAAGGCCTTCGCAAATCGATCCGCAACGGGCCACGTACAGTCGATATCCTAAAAGGTCTGGACTTCACCATTCCGCGTAGACAGTTCGCTGCCATCATGGGTTCAAGCGGCAGCGGAAAGTCGACCCTCCTCGGGCTGTTGGCTGGGCTGGACACTCCAAGCGCCGGCAACGTCCACCTGAACGGAACCGCGATCAGCTATCTTCCGGAGGACAAGCTGGCGCAGGTTCGGGGGAAGACCATCGGATTCGTCTTCCAGTCGTACCAGTTGATCCCCACGCTCACCGCCCTCGAAAACGTTCTGCTGCCGCATGAATTGAACGCCGATGCGAAAGAGAACGGACTCGCCCGCGCACGCGATCTTCTTGCGAGCGTCGGATTGGGCGATCGTATGGATCACTATCCCGTCCAGTTATCCGGGGGCGAGCAGCAGCGAGTAGCACTCGCGCGTGCCTTCATTCTGCGCCCGCCCATCGTGCTGGCCGACGAGCCCACCGGCAATCTGGACACCACCAACGGCGCTCACGTGCTCGAGCTTCTGCTGAATCTGAATCGTACCGAGGGCACCACCCTCGTTCTCGTAACTCATGACCCGGTGCTGGCCACCTATGCCAACCGGCGGATCACGCTGCGCGATGGATTGATCATCGCCGACGAGATTAATCCAAGCCCCGCCGAATCCCCGCGCGAAGCCGCTCTGGCCGAGGGCTGATGGCCACTCTCTCCTATCGCTCCGCCGCCAAGATCGCAGCTCGCGAGATGCACTCCTCCCGCGGAAAGTTCTTCTTCGTCATTCTCTCGGTCGCGATCGGAGTTGCCGCGCTCACCGGAGTTCGTGGCTTCTCCTCTTCCTTCCGAAGCACGCTTCTCAATCGAGCACGCGCCATTATGGCTGCCGATCTCTCCGCAAGAATGTTCCAACAACCGACGCCCGATCAGCAGAAGGCACTCGACGAAATCGCGGCCACAGGAGTCGAGATCACTCCGGTCACTGAACTGCTCTCGATGGCCTCTTCTGCAAAGACCCTCGACCCTCTTCTCGTCTCGCTTAAGTCGGTCGATCCTGCAATGTATCCCTTCTACGGAACGGTCGAGCTCGCACCGGCTGCGCAGTTGAAGACCGTGTTAAATGCCAACACCGTCGCCGTAGCGGACGATCTGCTGGTGCGGCTAAATATTAAGGTCGGAGACCAGCTCAAGATCGGCACACAGCTCTTCCGTATCGCGTCGGTTGTGGTTAACGAACCCGATCGTCTCTCTGGAAGCTTCGCGGCGGGTCCTCGTGTGCTGATCTCACGAGAGGGGCTCGAAGCAAGCGGTCTTCTTGCCCCAGGAAGCCACGCCGGACAGCGTTATCTCTTCAAGGTGCCGAAGCCCGGCAACGGCGCGCCGATCTCTGACAAAGCCGTCGCCGACCTGAAGCTGCGTCTGGAAAAGCTCCTGCCAGAGGCACAAGTTATCGACTACAGGGAGACCAATCCCGCTCTCACGCAGGGTCTTGATCGAGCCACGAGCCTGCTCTCATTGATGAGCCTGGTGGCTCTCGTCCTCGGAGCCATCGGCGTCGCCATGGCCATGCGCGCCCACCTTCAGCAGCGGCTGGACACCATCGCCATCATGAAGTCCCTCGGCGCGCGCTCAGGACAGATCATCAAGATCTACCTCCTGCAGACTCTCCTGCTCGGCCTGGCCGGAGGGTTGCTCGGAGTAGCGCTTGGTGTCGGCGTTCAGCTTAGCTTTCCCCGTCTGCTGGAGAGGTTGATCCATGTCGATACCGAGCTACATCTGCAGCTACGCACCGTCATCACCGGACTAGCCGCAGGCCTGTTGACAACCCTCCTCTTCACCCTGCCGCCGCTGCTCGATATCCGTGGAGTTCGTCCCATCCTCATTCTTCGCAGAGCTGTTGAAGACAACGACGACCCATTTATTACAGCAGCGTGGCGCAAAATCACGAAGAACCTCGCCCAGGTTGCTGCTGCCGTCCTCATCCTTGCAGGGCTCGCCGCGATCGCGACGACACTTAGCGACTCGCTGGTGGTAGGCGAGGTCTTCTCGCTGGGTCTGGTAGCTGTTCTCGCTGTGCTGATGGTTACGTCTGTCGCAGTTCTTGCCGGACTCCGGTTTTTTCTCTCCAAGACCCGCCTTCATCTCCCCTCGTCGCTTCGCCACGGCCTCGCCAATCTCTATCGCCCCGGCAATCCTTCCGCTGCTCTGCTGGCAGCGCTGGGCTTGGGGGTCATGCAGATCATGACCGTCTATCTCGTGCAGCAGGCCGTCGTCTCGGAGCTTCACATCTCCGCTGCTCCCAACCTGCCGAACGTCTTCCTCATCGACATCACGAATGAAGAAGTAGGCGGTATCCGCACACTGTTGAAGTCGCAACCAAGCGTTACCGCTCCGCCCGAACTCCTTCCAGTCGTCTCATCGCGCATCGTTGAGATCGACGGCGTCCCCGCCAACCAGGCCAAGCTGAAAAACTTTCCCAAGCGGATGCTCCGCTCGATCAGCCTCACGTGGTCCGATGTCGCACCTCCGGGAACCAGAACGGTTGCGGGGAACTGGTGGTCCGCTGGTGAGAAGCGTCCATTCGTCGCGGTCGAAGAGCGCGAGGCAGACAGGCTCGGTGTCCACGTTGGCTCGCACATCACCTTCGCCGCTCAGGATACCCAGTTTGTCGCCACAGTAGCTGCTCTCACAAAGTCCGACGGGCAACATGCCTACTCGCGAGCGGAGTTTATCCTGCCGCAGCCTGCCTTGGCGGGTCTCCCGGTGGTCTGGTACGGAGGCGTCCATGCCGACCCGAATCATGTCGGAGACCTGCAACGCGCGCTCTATAACTCTTTCCCCACAGTGACCGTGATCAACGTCGCTCAGGCGCTGGAAACCGTGCGCTCGGTAGTCGTTCAGATCACCTACGTTATCCAGTTTCTGGCGGCGTTTTCAATCTTCGCCGGCATCGTCATCCTCGCCAGCTCGATCGCTGGAACCCGCTACCGCCGCATCCGCGAGGTGGTGGTTCTCAAGACATTAGGAGCCACGCGCGCCCGCATCGCCACCGTCTTCTCCATCGAATTTGCGGTCCTGGGGCTGGTTGCGGGATTGGTGGGCATCCTCTTCGCCAATATCATCGCCCGCGTACTGCTGACGCGCCTTACGGTTACCTACCATTTCCAATGGCTGTGGACCTTGGCGGCGCTTTTGGGAACAGCCGCACTCACTGTCGCCACCGGTTGGCTGGCAAGCCACCGTATTTTGGGGCGAAAGCCCTTGGAAGTTCTGCGCGAAGAATAATCTGATAACGACCGGGCACGTTCACGGTTGTAAGATGATTTCGTATACAACTTTGAAATGTGGGTCTTTTTGAATGAAGGGAAATAACGAAGAGGCGCTCCAGGTACATCGGCAGCGATTTGGTGAGCCAGGACGACGATTTGCCGCGCCGGCGCGCGTGAATCTGATCGGGGAACACACCGACTATACCGGCGGTCTGGTAATGCCTATGGCGATAGGATTCCAAACCGTCGCCATTATTAGTGGAAGGCAGGATGGGCGCGCTGTCTTTTACTCGGCGAACTACGAAGAGGAGATCTCCTTGGAACCGGGTCCGCTGCAGGTCGCTGCCGACGGGCGCTGGGCCGACTATCCTTCAGGTGTACTTTGGGCGCTGCAACAGGAGAACATCGCTGTCGGCGGCTTCAACATGACCCTTGCCGGGAACGTTCCTTTGGGAGCCGGCCTCAGCTCTTCTGCCTCCATCGAGGTTGCGACGGCGATGGCTCTGCTGGATCATGCCGGAGTCGCCATCCCACTTCAGAAGCTTGCAACTCTCTGCCGACGCGCCGAGAACGAATACGTCGGCGCCAAGAGCGGCATCATGGATCAGTTTGTCGTCGCTGGCGCCGTGGCGCATCGCGCGATGCTGCTTGACTGCCGTTCTCTCACCTTTGAGCTTCTGCCTCTCCCCGATCAGGTGCGGGTCGTCATCTGCAACTCAATGGTGAAGCACGCTGTCGCTACAGGCGAATATGGAGACCGAAGCGATGAAGTCGAGGCTGGGCAGGCAGTCCTTCAGCGCGAACTGCCAGGCGTAAAGCTGCTCCGCGATGCGACCCTCGCAGACCTTGAGTCCTGTAAGGATAAGATGTCCGCAGCAAGCTTTGCCCGATGTCGGCACATCATTACCGAAAACCAACGCGTGTTGGAGGCCCGAGAAGCCCTTCTGCATGACGATATGAAACAGTTTGGTGCCCTCATGGTCGAAGCCCACAAAAGTATGCGGGATGACTTTGCCGCGAGCTGCGAGGAGGTCGATAAACTGGTCGAGATCGCCATGCAGCAACCCGGCTGCTTTGGAGCCCGAATCACTGGTGGCGGCTTCGGCGGATGCACCGTCAACGTCGTACGCGCCGAGGCCGCGGAGCAGTTTGTTGCGAACGTAAGGAAGGACTACGCGGCAGTCACCGGCATCACGGCGGAGTGCTTCGTCAGCGCCCCCTCGGACGGCGCGCTGGCTATGGCAGAAAGCGACGGTGCGCGATGATTCCTTTGGCTCAGCAGAATCCTCATCGACGGTTCAATCCTCTGAAGCGCGAGTGGGTGTTGGTCTCTCCGCATCGAACTCAGCGACCGTGGCAGGGCCAGACAGAGACAAAGACAGCAGAGGTCGCACTGACCTACGATCCAACCTGCTATCTCTGTCCAGGCAATGTGCGTGCGGGCGGTGTAAAGACGGACAGATACACCAGCACCTATGTCTTTGAAAACGACTTCGCCGCACTGAAACCGGACGCCCCACACTTCTCAAGTGATGAAGGCAGCAAAGGGCTATTACTTGCCGAGGGTGAGAGTGGAATCTGCCGCGTGATCTGCTTCTCGCCGCGTCACGATCTCACGCTGGCGAAGATGTCTGTGCCCGAGATTCGAGCAGTCGTCGATGTGTGGACCGAGCAGTACGCCGAGTTGGGTGCGCGTGACGACATTCAATACGTGCAGATCTTCGAGAATCGCGGAGCGATGATGGGAGCCAGCAACCCGCACCCTCATGGCCAGCTCTGGGCCAGCCGATCGATTCCCGATGAAATTGCAGCAGAGTTGGCAGGTCAGCGCGAGTACCTCGCAAAGAATAAAACCGTTCTCCTCTGCGAGTACCAGAAGCTCGAGGAGTTGCTAGGGGAGCGTGTTGTAGCGCAAAACGCCAGCTTCCTCGCCGTGATTCCGTTCTGGGCAACTTGGCCCTTCGAAGTCATGGTTCTGCCGCGGCGTCACGTTGCAGACCTTCAGGCCTTCACGGAAGCGGAGCGGTCTGACTTCGCATCCATCCTGCATTTAGTCACCGCAACCTACGATCAGGTCTTCGATACGCCGTTCCCCTACTCCATGGGCCTGCATCCGGCCCCGTGCGATGGCGAAGAGCACCCCGAGTGGCAGTTTCATGCTCACTTCTATCCGCCTCTGCTGCGGTCGGCCACCATCCGAAAGTTCATGGTCGGATACGAGCTGCTCGGTTCGCCCCAGCGCGACATCACCCCAGAATCGGCAGCAGAGACGCTTCGACAGGCAAGTCTGAAAGTCACTGGTAGCTAAGCCCGAGCACTAGCTCTCCAGTCGTCTGTGACGGCCTCCTCTATAAACCTGATGAAAGGGCAAATCACAACGTGATCTGCCCTTTCACCGTTTTATCTGTCCATCAAGAGCCGCAGCAGGTTAAAAGTTCAGCTTCAACTGAAACTCGGTCGTTCGCGGGCCACCGATGTCCGACGTACCCGAGCCGCGCTGCACCCGGTTCAGATCGTGGTCCGCAAAGCTGCTCGGACCATTCAGCAAGCCGCTAAGAGACCCCCCTTGGGCGGTTGTCGTATTCGCCAGCGTGCCGTCGATATAGTCCTTGAAGTTTGAGAAGTTGCCGACGTTGTAGAACGCGATGCCCGGAACAAGCGACATACCCTCCCGCAAACGAGCCAGGCGAATCGGATACGAGACGCTCAGGTCCAGGTTGCGATAGAACGCATTGTTCGGTCCCTGCGCCTCAGGGACAGGAGATATCGGCTGTTGCGTCGCCTGCAACGCCAGCAGTTGTCCCGGAGAAAAGAGCCCAGCTGCAAGCAAGGCCTGGCCCGCTGGCGTAAACTGACCTGCCTGCGTCGAGTTGTACTGCGTGATCAGCTTGTTGAGATTGTTTCCCTTGTACCGATGCATAAAGTCGCCGGGGTTCGTTCCCGGAACGATGTCGCCGATCGTTCCATCGCCGGTCACGTCGGACTGGAAGATCCCTCCTACTGCACTCCCACTGGTCCCAGCATTATCGAGATACAGGTTAGTCGCCGCCGCGGAGAAGAAGTGGCCGATGATACCTACCTGCGGGCCGTACTTGAGCGTCATCGATCCGCCGAACGAAACCTCATGCGTATGGTCCAGCCCGCTCCTGCCTATGTACGCTGTCGGATTGTCATAGTCATAAGAAGGCGACGAAAAGAATTGATCCCCGACACCCGTGTTCCCAGCGTTCGTAGCGGGATTTGCTGTGGAGATGGCTCGCGAAAAAGAGTACGAGATCTGCAGATTGGAACTCATCACTCCAGGAACCGGATGCGTCTTCTGTTCACGAAACACCGCCTGGAGAGCATCGTAGCCAGACCTTCCTGCGGGGAATAAAAAGAGGCCCTGGCCGAGAGCAGGATTGATCCCTGGGAACGCAGCTCCGGTTGCCACCGTGAGCCCGTTATACGATGCGGGATTACTGTTGAGGTAAGCATTGCCTGAGTCCAGGCCGTTGCCGGCAAAATCGGCTATCTGCGCGCCCGCGGCAATGGCGCAGGTGATTGCCGCTGAACTGTAACCGCCTGCACAGCCTAAGCCTGACGTGGTCGTAGCGATGGCGTTCTGCGCTGCTGCGGTGTTCAGTGTGCGCGCAGCGCCTACCCGGTTCACATCGATCTGCTGAGAGATCTTCAGCGTCGAGTTGTGAATATAGTCAACCGAGAGCACTCCGCCCTTGAAGACTTCACGCTGGATGCCGCCGTTCCACTGCTCCGAATAGGGAGTCCGATAAGGAGCGGCATACGCGCCGACGATCGTCAACGTATTTCCTACATACTGACCGTTGCTGGCTGGTCCCACAGCGGCCGTCACCTGCTGGAAGAGGTTTTGCAGGTTGATGAAGTGCTGCCCGGCCTGACTCAACGGCTCCGTGCAGATATCGGCAATCGAAACGCCTCCATCGCTCGTAACGACGGTGCCGTTTGGCAGCGTTAGCGAGTTAGTTCCGCCACAGATGCTGTGGCTCGTGTCATTAAACAATCCCTTCTTAATCAAAGCCTGTCGCGAGTTTGTCGTATTGTTGAAGACGTCACCCTCATAAAAGATTCCGAAGGCCGCGCGAACAACCGTCTTGTGATCGCCGGGGCTGAAAGCAAAGCCGAGCTGGGGCCCAAAGTTCGCATACGGCTGATGGATCCTCTTTCCCAGTCCCCCTTGAAATTGATCGAGCAACGGCGCGCTTCCGGAGCACGGCGAAGGGGTAATAGTTACATCCGAACAGAGCGGCGTTGGAAGATCCTGGTTGGCCCGATCGGTATCGACGCTCCACCGAACGCCCGCCGTCAGCGTAAAGCTTGGAGTGATCTTCCAGTTATCCGACACGTAAGCGCCCTCGCGCCAATCTTCGACGCCACCGCCTGCCAAGTCGAAGCCTGGGTTCTCCGTAAAGAAGCCCTGCCCGTTGCCAAATAACACCGTCGAAGCGAAGTACCCGTTCAAAGGATCTGAAGGGCAAGGACCTGGCGTGCCGTCTCCACAGTTGGCTAGCTCTGTCGAGGCCGTAAGGCTCGCACGTGGAGCGAGTCCAAGAAAACTCGCAAAGCCACCACCAAGAATCCGGTTAAGACTGTAACCATAGCGGATCAAATGCGAGCTCTTCGTCCAACTCCCGTCATAGCGAAACTGTTTATCCGATTGGTAAGTGTTCTGCGGAGAATCAACATTCGGCCCGGAGAACAAACCTGCCGTCTTCAGACGAAAGTTCAACCCGGGAAAACCGTTATACACACTGGTATTCCCAGTCGTGCCATCCACCAGCAGATTGTGAAACTTTTCATAGCTTCCGCGGAACGAGTGAGTGAAGTGGCCTGTCGTAAAGTCAGCGCCGCCCGCAAGCCCGGGTGTGTTGTCGCGATTGTTATAGATCTCATATCCAGCGCCAAAGTTAGAGCTTGAGATATTCACGTCGTAGTTGGCGCGAACGAAGTAGTGCACGCCCCTTGGCCCGTCGTAGTCCAGACGCGCCGTAGAGTAGGTCTCGCGGTAAGGAGAGGGAATCGTCGGGTGTGCCGCCTGAATCGCCGCAAACAGAGGAGACATGGTGATCGAAACCGGCGACTCCTGCTTAATCCGTTCCGCATTCCCGAAGAAGAAAAGCTTGTTCTTGAGAATAGGTCCGCCTATGCTTCCGCCAAACTGGTTGCGTTGAAAGGGCGTATCGATTCCGCCTGCTGTGTTCGCGAAGAGCGCACTGTGATCCTGAAAATTATAGAAGGCCTGTCCATGGAACTGGTTAGTTCCTGAGTTGGTGGAGACTAGCACCTGACCCGTCGAAGTAACCTCGCCCGAGACATCCTGCGTCGACCGATTCAATTGAAAGTCACCGATCGCGCCCTGCGAGACATTGAAGATCGTCGTTCCGACGGTTTCATCTGTGATGTCTTGACCGTCGAGAAGAATGCGCGTGGTGCGGCCAGAGACGCCGCTCGTCGAGATGGCAGAGTACCCCGCCTTCGTCGGATCGAACGATTCGCCACTCTGCAAAATCACGCCAGGCTCAATCTGAGCCAGGTCGAGAAAGTTGCGGCCGTTCACCGGGAGAGAGTCGATCTGATCCTTCGTGATCACATCGCTGACACCCGCCTGATCCGTATTAATCTGCAGAGCACCGGCGTTTACCTCTACTGTTTCGGTCGAAGATCCAACCGACAGCTTGAAGTTTCCGTTCGTCGCCGTACCAGTGCGAACGATGGTCTTCACGGTCAGCTTCTCGAATCCTGAAGCGGTCACAGTCACGATATAAGGCCCTGGATTCAGAGGCCCTACACTGTAGAAGCCGCTCGAGTCGGTCTTCAAGGTCTTGGAAGTGTTGG
Source organism: Granulicella sp. S190 (assembly GCF_009766095.1). Classification (GTDB taxonomy): domain Bacteria; phylum Acidobacteriota; class Terriglobia; order Terriglobales; family Acidobacteriaceae; genus Edaphobacter. The sequence goes on along the minus strand of NZ_LMUD01000039.1, from coordinate 153,033 downwards.
TGTCGCTGCCAAGGACGACGACCATGGCGTCGGGCACGATGGCTCCTGTGCTGTCCGTAATCGTGCCCTGAATCGATCCCCCGTTCACCGAGATCGCCTGTCCCTCCACCATCATCGTGGCCGCGAAAAAAAGTATGAGCGCCCCAATAAGCTTTTTCATCTGTTAGCTCCTGTCACCTGGCGAGATGAGTCACAACTTCCCGATTCCGCGGGGTACCCTCGCGGATCGACAAACTTGTTTACACGCCAGCTCTGGAGCGAATCGCAGCTAGGTTATCGCGTACACCTCTGGGAGCGGCACTTGCCTCATAAGTACTTCAAGAGACTGTCCAGTCTAGGAACGCTCAGAGGGAGAACCTACAACTGAAAACAGAATAAGTCATTGAAACTATCGTCTTAGTCGTGAAAGTAACTCGAAACAATAGGGGAGCTACTAACTACAAATGAAGTTAGGAGCATTTCAGGCAAGTTGGTATGGCCACCCTTGATTTTTTTTGTATAGCCACTAGCTGGAGAAGTAGGGAACTAACTCCCCACAGAACAAAACTCATCCATTAATGCACACGCTTATGCATGCGGATGAAAAAGGAGCTGATAAGAAAGAGAGATTCGCCGCATCGTGGACGTCGAAGAAAGTAATCGAGTTGCACCCGATCTCCGAGAAGAAAAGTAATAGCAGGACCCTGCTGGAAAACCTACACCACGCTCATCGCAGTAATTCGCGAGACGCGATGCGGAGCACAACGGGACCAGTATGAGAATCTGCCGCAGAAGAAATCAAGAGAGATCAGCCAGCGAAGGAAAGACTCATCGAAACCAGCGAAAGCTGACTCCGGCACCTATCAGAATATTATTTTGACGATCGTCGGCCCCATTCTTAAAGGTGGTCATGTAGTAGTCCGCCTGGATCAGCCTGATCGCGATCCCGGGCCTCAGCGGAAGGTCGACTCCTCCCCCAAGGCGGCCTGCAAACGCAGAGGTTCCGTCGGCGACGCCAGCCATCCCCCCGCCTGCGTGCGCCCCTCCCACAAGAACCTGAACAAAGGGCTGCAGGGCATGATCTCCATGCATCCACGGTCGCGGAAGGTAATAGCGAGCACCGCCAAGATAGGAGGTCAGCGTCAACGATCTGCTTGAGGAGAGAGCATTGCTCGTATGGTCCACACTGAACTCTCCCACTGCGGCCAGTCGCGTGCCAAAGTTCCACGATGCGGAGATGCCGCCGCCATTCAGTGGGAAGCAACCGCACCCTCCATCGGGAGGAGCATTCGTATGCACCCAGTGATAGGCCAGGGCCGCGTCGCCGCTGTGTGACTCTCCTATAGCCACGGCCTGGGCCCAGACCGTTGTTCCAACCATCAGCCAGAAACATATCAAGACAAGCGATCGCATTTTCTCGTTCTCCTCGTCCTCTTAGTTGGACGGCGCGGTAATAGTGGATGAGAGGTTGCTGATGACCGTCTGCTCGTCGAGAGCCCCGGTAGAAGCGCTGAAGTAAAGGTAGGCGACAGGCGGCACTGTAACGTTGCCGGAAAACACCTGAACTCCGTCCATTGTTACCGTCATCACGCCTTGGGCAAGGGAGACGACATAAGTATGCGTTACGGTCGCTCCCGCAGCAGCCAGCGGGGGGATGTTTGAGTTGACGTTGAAGTAGGGATTCTCCCACAACGCAGTCTCTCCCCGGCCAACTCCCAGATAGGGCACTGCTGGATCTCCCGGATCATGGTAGTCATCGAAGGCCAGCACGACTCCAGGAATTCCTTCGGCACCGAGCCCTCCTCCGGGATTCCCTATGCTCGTCAGCGATGCTCCGAGCGATGGGTCGCCCAGGGTCATGGCAAAACCATCCGCCGGCGGAGTACTCGAGTTACTTGTAGTAAGAGTGAAGCTCAGTTGAAGATCTCCCGTGGAGATAAGGTTTGGCCATACGATCTCACCTCGCTGACCAAGCGTCGCTGCGGATAACTGAATAGAGCAATCAGGCGCGGGAGGAAGTGCATCGCCAAGAGACTGCCAGCCCTCGCACAAGTTGCCGATTCCCGTCAGGCTGCCAACAAAGAGTGAAGCAGAGTGGCTCGTCACCGAAGTAGAACTCCCGTTGCTCACGACAACATAGAACACCGAACCAGAGTCGGACACAGCGGTAGTAGCCTGCGTATACGATGTGCTCGTAGCCCCTGGAATAGCGGTGAAATGAGAACTGCCTGGAGCTGCCTCGAACCACTGGTAGGTCAGCGGCAGGGCCGAGGTAGCGGTTACCGAGAAGGTAGCCGGATCACCCGCGCTGACATAAACATCCATCGGCTGCTTCGTAATCAGAATGCCGCTGCCCACCGCCAGTGTGGCCGTCTGCGAAAGGGCCTGCCCGTAGGGATTCGAGACGATCACGTAGTAGCCGTCTTGATCGTTGCTGATCGTTGTCGCACTCGAGGGCACGGTGTAAGTCGTCGCAGTCGCGCCTGAAACCGCAGTCCCCGTCACGCTTCCAGCAGGAATCCGATACCACTGGTAGGTAAGCGTTGGCGATCCGACTGCTGTCACCGTGAACGTCGCCGTGCCACCAATCGCCACCGTCTGGCCCACAGGCTGCATGGTGATCGTAGGTGGATCATTGCCGGTATTGACTGTCAGCATAGCCGAAGTACTTGTGAGTACGCTTCCACAGTTATCTGTAACCGTGGCGTAGAACTGTTCTCCGCTCGAACTTGTAGTCTCGACCGGTGTCGTGTAGACGCTTGAGGTTGCACCTGTAACCGCAGTTCCTGTCGAGCTGCCTGCGGCAATCACATTCCACTGGTAGCTGAACGGCGCGTCTCCCGTAGCCGCTACCGAGAATGTCGCAGTCTGGCCCTGCACGATCGAAAGGCTGACAGGGTTAGAGGTGATAGAACTTCCAACCACTACCTTGGCGGGTTTGGAGGTAACGCTACCCGCTGCATTCGTCACCGTGACCGTGTAGTTGCCCACATCCATCGCAACCGTGCTCGGGATAAAGTAGCTGGAACTCGTAGCCCCGGCAATCGGCGATCCGTTGAAGAACCACTGGTACGTACTCGCATACAGCGCCGTCACCGAGAGGGTGGTTGTAGCGCCATTGCACACGTTCACGTTGAGAGGTTGCCCCGTGATCACCGGCAAGCTGAGCGTTACAGTCGTGGTGACCGCAACCGATGGCTCATCGACGCTTGTTGCTGTGATCGTGTACGTGCCAATCGTAGTGGGGGAGGTCCAGACGTTCCCAATGAAAGTACCCGCGCTGGCAGTCCACATCAGGGTATTTGTCGTTCCGCCCGAAGCAGTCGCGGTAAACGTCTGCGTCCCTGGCGCGATCGTCGCATTCGCAGGAGAGATCGGCGAGATCGTGACACTCATCGGAGTCACCGTGCAGGTCGTAGAAGCAACAGCTCCGCCGGTCCCAGTCACCGAGAGCGTGTAGGTCTTGGCTGAGATCAGCAGCGGAGTCGAATAAGAGCTGCCGCTCACAGCGGACAAGGTAATATCGCTGCTCCCGACTCCCGTCGAGCCGATCACCGCGGTCCCGCCCGAAAATATGGGAACCAGGGTCGCAGACGAGTTATACGGAGGCGTAGAAGAGTTGCATGCCAGACTGGTGGCGACAGGCGTCGTGTTGACGACCGTCAGGGTTGCTGGATTGCTCGTCGCCGCGCCGGTCGCGTTCGTGACGGTCACCGTGAACTGCGAATTGTTATCGCCAATCACTGTGGCAGGCGTCGTGTAACTACTGGAAGTAGCACCTGGAATCAGTGTTCCGTTCTTGAACCACTGGTAAGTAAGAGGGGCAGTTCCATTCGCCGTCACGCTGAACGTTGCAGTCTGTCCCACCTGCACGGTCTGGTTTGCCGGTTGACTGATAATCAGCGGCGCACTCGGCGGTACTGTCGTGGAACTCACGGTCACCGTCAGGGTGGCCGGAGAACTCGTCACACTTCCCGACGCATTCGTTACCGTAACCGTAAAGACTGAGCCGCTATCGGTGCTCGCCGTTGCGGGCGTTGTGTAAGTGCTTGAAGTGGCGCCTGAAATGGCGGTCCCGTTGAGGAACCACTGATAGGTAAGTGTCCCGCTGCCCGTAGCGGTAACGCTGAACGTCGCCGTCTGTCCCACATTCACAGTTTGATTAACGGGTTGCTTGGTAATGGTCGGCGGTGCGCCAGAGTAGCCATTCCATCCGCCGCCGCACGCCGTCATCACCAGCAGAGCAGTCGTCGCAGCGAAAAGTTGCATGCCCGCACGGAGCTTCTTCAAGCTGCTCGTCCGTCGATCGTCAGGCCAAATGGCAACACCCGCCTTGGAGAGGGACGAAGCGACAAGCAAATTGAGAAATGCGGCAACGTTGAACATCGAGTCTCCTGGAATGCATCACAAAGTTTTGCCGATGAGGATTCAACACCCTCACCCACAGCTTCTATGCAGAAAAAGAAAACAAGTGTTCCAGGGCCAGGAATCGGCAAAAAGGTGAATCTCTAGCCAAGATAGCCGTAATGGTGTCTGACTTCTCTACACCTTCCGTGCTACCCCAACTGCAGCAGGGAACTCCATGCGCCACCGGGGCAGGGAAGAAGATATGGCAGGTCTCCAGATTCATACGGAGGTAATTGATACGTTCTCTCTGCGAGCGGCACTATCAGAGGCTCCTAATCCACACCCGAGGTTCATCGGATGAAACGCTCATTCTTGCTCTTGGCTTTCGCGTTCGTTGTCCTGCTCCCACGATTCTCTAACTCGTCTGCTCTTGCAGATACTTACAAGTCAGCGATTCTCGGGCCCCTGGACTCCAATAACACCGCGATCTACGGAATCGATGACGCGGGCGATTTTGTTCTCGATCGCCCGAATTGTGATCCGCACGGGGATCCTTGCTACTCCCTGTACGTCTCTGGTCATGAGGTTTCGACGAGTCTTTCCATCCCTTCTCTTGCCTATGACAGCGGCGCCAAATGCGGTGTCGGGTACATGGGTTCTGAAGAGATCTGCAATAACGGGAGAGAGGCATTCATCGCCGAGGGGACCGGTGCGGCTCCTGTGGTCTTGTACTCTGGAACCCCGTCGGATCTTTCCATCGTAAAGAGTGGAAGTTTTGGCTCCCTCAATCCGGTAATAAACGGCAAGGGGGATATCCTCTTCGACGACGGTAACAACTTCGAAGAGTTTATCGACGAAACCAGCCGCACCAATGTGACCCCCGAACCCTCGAGCATCGCTCTCTTCGGCACAGGAGTGCTTGGACTGGCGGGTATGGCGCGGCGCAAATACCAATTTGCCCGAAGCTAAAAGAGCACCGGAATACATCTATTGCAGCTGCTCGTGACGCTAGACCAGGAGCCCGCCTGCGTCACCGTCGCGAGGTACAGAGCAACTATCCCGGCGTACTAATTTACTTTGCATAATCTGTTCCCTGGGATACATTCGGCCCACCCCTGATTTCTGCGAGGCTGACGAAATGGACTCTCCCCAGGCACCATTACGTACTGGCGGTAACGACGCTGTCGCCTTCACCTCCGGCCCCGAAGGAACCTCCTTCTCGGCCGGGGCGGTACATGCATGGTTAGCGGCAGACCGCGAGAGGCCAAAGGTCGCAACCGGAATATCCATGGGGACCATCGCCGCAGCTGCCATGCGTCGCGTCTACGAAGAGCTCGAGCACGAAGACGGCGACGACCTCGAAGTCAAGCGTTGGCGCTGGTACCAGCGGTACTATCAGGCGATCACGCAGAATCCCATCGGCCCCCTCTGGGATGCGCTCCCAAACCCGGTAGATTTTTTCTCCGAGACTCCGCCCGCGCGAGACCCCTCTGTCCCGGCAAGCCTCTCCAAAGAGTCGGAGTACGCTCGCCGTCACTACTACCTTCTGACCAAGTGTGGCATCTGGCTGGCGAACCTCCCTGTGCGGCTCAGCAGCGTCGCCACGCTCGCCGTCATGTACGTCCGGCGCTCCGAACGCTACGGCGTACGGATACTCACCTGGATCTCGTTTTACTGGAACCTCTTCCTCTCCGTGTTGGGCGTGAACTTTCATCTGGTTCGCAGCCCGCAGTGGATCGCCGAGGGAGGATTCCTTACCTCCCGACGCAAGACCGTGAGACCTCTCATCGGCTGGCCCATGTACCTCTTCGCATGGTTCGCGCCACTGCTGCTGGCTGCGCTGCTGGCACTCTCTATCTGGGGACTCTATTGGTTATTAGGGGTGTGCGATATACCGTCGAAGCTCCGATGGCCATGCATTCTGGCGGTGCTGTTCTGCATATTTCTCTTGCTCGATCGTTGGGCTTACAACAAGGTGACCGCGTCCGGTAAGCCGAAGGCACAGAAACCCGGAGTCGCCGAAAAGCGAACCTGGTACGGAAAACTCCTGCTCAAAGTCGTTGCAGACAATCTCGATATCACGAAGGGGTTGCTCCATCCTTTCGAAGTAAGACGCGCGATCTACGATCTGTTTGTCAAAGGTGCGCCCGACTTCGTTCTCCATGGTCCTCCACCCGATGCCGTAAAGGCTCTGTTCGTCTGCGCAGCCTTGGAAGAAACTGACCAGATCATCCTGAAAGAGAATATGCCGGTGGTGGATGCGCTCACAGCCGCGCTTGCCATTCCAGGCTTGCTGCCGCCCCAGGCAGTTGGTCGGCAATGGATCGCCACGCAAACCGCAACCAACCCCAAGACCTTTCAGGTGATCGACGGAGCCTCCGTGCGGACCAACCCGCTCCCCGCGTTCTTTGACTGGTGTAAGCGCCTCAGCGATCCCGATCTTCGCGAGTGCCTCATGCGGAAAGACGGTGTAACGCCTTCTTTGCATGTTGTCTATAACGTGCCCACCGGCTACGACGGCTCTATACAAGACGCTCCGGGAATGCCTTGTCCAGACATCGTCCTCTCGGCACAGACGGCCATCCAGCTCGCCAAGCGCCGCGATACCCGGCAGGAGGTCCGTCAGACCAACAACCTCTCCCGCTTGGAGTGGCATCGTCGGCTGTTGATCCCCGACTCCCCCGGCGTCCTCATCATCTTTGCGGATGAGATTGCTCCACGCAAACAGATCGATCTCGGCAACGACCTGTCTCCCGATCATGACAAGCTCCGCTGCACCGTGGCAGACGGCTGTCGTGCCACGCTCGAAACTCTGTACCGCGAAGACATTCACCTGCTCCGGCATGGAGCCGCGAAGGTCTCCTGCATAAAGCTGCTCGCTCACGTCGCCCCCCGCCGCGCTGGTGCTATGACCGGCTGCGGAGGACTGAAAGCCGTCTGCGACACCTGCACCGGCGTGCTCGAGTATCGGCCCGCAGTCAGCCCTGGCGCTCCTCAGGAAGGCGCCCTGCAAACCTACGGACAGCAGGCACCGCCAACGAATAAGCAACTGGTAAACCTGTTTCCGCAGCTTGCAGAAGAGAAGTCCAAGGTTATCTTCCTTGGCAGCGGAGGCGTCTTTCGTGGTGCATTCCACATCGGCGTCATGGCGGCGATGTACCAGACTGAACTCTTTCCTGACCTCGTAGTCGGTGCCTCTGTCGGTACGTTGATGGGCGGAGCCCTCTGCCGCATGACCGTAGGCGATCCGGCCAAAGCGCCAGAGGTCTTATCCGACCTCACCGCTCTGTTCTCCCACGTCGACAAGAAGGTATCGCTCACCTTCACTCTGAAGAACGCAACCAAGCAGCTTGGCATTCGCGCAAGAGAGATCCGCCTCTCTCCTTCGGAGCTGGCACGCAAAGTCCGCAGCGGTTCGCAGTCAGACGCTGGCTACGCCGCCACAGGAGCGCCCCCGGTCTTGACGGATGCCTTGTCTTCACTCTTCGTCATTCCGCACATAAGCACCGCCGCGATCTCATCGCAGTTCGTTGCAGGCCACTTTAGCGAGGCTGTAGCCCGATTCCTCAGCGAAGTGAGACGCGAGACCCTCGCCAGCTTCGACATCCAAAGCTGCATCATGGGTGTCTCTTTGCTCGAAGCCGAGACTCGTCGCCTGCTCGCATTCAGCGCATCAGGCGATGAGTTGACGAAGGTTCAGCCCTATCAGGACAACACACCCTCTGGTCGTAAGGTCGCCTTCTTCGGAACAACCTCATTCCTCAACTCCAGCTCGTCGCTGGTGCTGGGCAGAGACTTTCTCACCACCGCCCCAAGTTGGAGCGCCACCCAGCAAGGCCTCTGCTCAAGCGCCTTTCCTGCCGTCTTTGCCGCCCGTACCGAGGCTGAGCTCATGCCGGGAGCAGGAAGAATGGATCGCTACTTTGCCGACGGAGGCATGTTCGATAACCTTCCCTTCTTCCCCGCGCTCGAAGTTCTCTCCGCGATTCAACGCGCTGTACCCTTCGCCAGCCCTGCTGAGGTACAAGCACGTGTGCAATCGCGAGCCGCCAGCCCCAATCTCATCATCTCCGCTGGGCTCAACGCCTCCCCAGTGCCTGACGTTAACGTGCAATCGGACACCATGTTTGCCGTCAAGGATCGCGCGACGAGCCTCTCCTACGAAAGCAAGACAAGCACCTTCAAGACCTCCGCACGAAAGAGTCTCTCTATCCTCCGCGAGATCGGCCAACAGAATCTGTCTGCTTTAGACCCTCGGCAGCTTGAGTTTTTGAACGGCTTCGTCGCAGGCGCAGTCGTCGATATCACGCCCACAGACGCGAATCACATTAACCCCACCTTTGCCTTCTGCAACTCGCTCGGAATGCGAACTCAAAGAGTGCAGGCCTCCATCGGAGATGGCTGCTATCGAAGCATGCAGCAGTTCTCGAAGAACCACCACGTTCGCGAAAGGCTCGCGCAAAACGATAAGCTCGTAGAGTGGATCGCACCCGCAGACAGGCCCACATCGACGCCGGCAAACTCCTGCCCGTACTTCAAAATCGGTCCGTCATCCTTCCTCTGCCCCTTTACCCAGGCACACGCTCCGGAAGCGAAGAACGTCTACGTCGTCTGCAGCACCGATGCCGCGCATCCGTAAGAGTTAGCGACCTTAGCACTTCTCACGACGGCCCCGCTTCGACACAAATTTTCTCCTGCACGTGGCCCCGTATGCGAGAATTCTCCCGGCAATATTCCAGCCCAATGTTCGTCGTCTGTCAGGAGCAAGCCAAATGCCAGAAGAAGTCCACAAAGTCCTAACCTTTGAGGTCGAGCGCGACGGAGACACAGCCGTTGTGAAGTGTCACGGCCGCTTGGTCGCAGGTGCAACCGAAGAGTTCTACCAGGACGTGAAGCGCCAGCTTCCTCAACTCAAATCGGTAACCATCGACCTGGCAGATCTCACCTACGTCGACAGCATGGGTCTCGGCGCGTTAGTACGCCTCTACTCGGCCGCCAGGCAAGGGAACTGCGAGTTCAAGCTGCTTCACCTGGGCAAGCAGCTCCGCAACGTGCTGAAGATGACCAACCTGCTTTCTGTCTTCGGCCAGGCAGAGGACCACGGCATCAACGTCGCCTGACAACCCAACGCGAATTCGGTCAGCACCCAGGCATTCAGGCAGTACGACTTTTGTTCGTCATCTCCAGACGAGTTGTATGGCAAAAATCCAATGCCGTTACTAGTCTGTTAATAACGGACTCGCAGAGGCTCACTTGTCCCAGGGGCTGTCTCCCAGTGAGACAGCCCCCTTTCTAGGGTGCCGGAATTGATCGAAGTGACAATAATTATTCGAATTGATCGTTAGTCGAGGAACTTATCGAACTATTCCGAACGGTTCGGTTGGTGCGATGCGTACGACGCCATGAATAGCCTGCGGCCCGAAGTGTTTGTTTGCCGCCAGCCCCCCAAACACCAGTGTCATGTTCGAAGTCTGGACCGTGTACCGGCCTTCGGTCCCTCCGCTGATGCAGACCTGCAGTGTCGAGGAAGGCGGATCCGTCTCGAAGGGTGCGATTTGCCCATTCCCCGTCAAGAGGCTGACCTTGCCGTTCAACTGAAAGCCCACCGTGGGGACGGGTGTTCCGTAGGTGGGGCAGCCGATCATGTCCCAGGTGATCCTGACGTTCGTCAGCTTGATATGGTGTGTATGAGGGTTCACTATGGGCTGCGTCGGATCGACAGCGCCCGCCTCTGTCCTTCCAAAGCCGGACATTGTCATATCCGCTGCGAAGTCGGCCGTGCCCCATTCCGGGTGCACGTCCATGGACCATTGACCATGCATCTCGTAGGGGCTGCCACTGATAGTGGCACTCAGGGGTACGTAGTCGTTGAACAGGCCGCCGAAGTGTACTGGCCTGGGCCCCTGCGCTAACGCACAGGTTCCAGAAATCAATAGGAGCAGTGAGAGTATGCGTGCTGCCGAAGTCAGGGTGTTGCTTTTCATGAACGATCCTCTAATTTGAGATTTATTTTGAAACGCACGCACACAATCGAACACCGGAGCCGCGGCTTTCAAGCGGTAAGGAACAGAACTGCAGCTATTCCTCAACTTGCCGTCGAATGCCGCATTCTGCTGTGCCGCTACAGCGTCGAGGTACAATTTGGGATTCCGGGTCGGCTATACACTGCGGATCACTCAGGAGAGCTAGATGGGCGAACCATCCCTTGGTATCCCGTTATCCGAGCGACTTGAAGACCGGCTGGACTCCTGGAAGGAGATCGCAGCCTACCTCAAACGCGACGTGACGACGGTTCAGCGTTGGGAGAAGCGGGAGGGGATGCCAGTCCACCGACATCTGCATGACAGGATGGGCTCGGTTTACGCCTCCCGGGCAGACCTGGATGCATGGATGCGCAGCCGGAACCTTCAACCAGCGCAGGAGAATGGAAATATTGCCACCGTCGAAGACCTTCCGGCGCCGACGCCGCAGTTGGCGACATCGAGATCGCTTGCCCGATGGAGATTGATCTTGCCGCTGGCAGCTGCAGCAGCACTGGTAATTGGAGCAGCCCTCTGGCTTCAAAGAACAGAGTATTTCTGGCGAAACCCTATCGCTAACGCACGCTTTCAGACGGTGACGGACTTCGCTGGGCTGGAGCAAGCCGCCGCGGTGTCCCGTGACGGACACCTCGTTGCGTTCCTTTCGGATCGGGACGGACAGATGGACGTCTGGATAACGCAGGTCGGTTCGGGTGAGTTCCACAACCTTACCCGTGGGAGTGTTTCGGAACTGGCCAACTCCTCCATCCGGACCCTGGGGTTCTCGCCCGATGGATCTCTCGTCACCTTTTGGACTCGGAAGTTGGACGGACCGAGTGCAGGGAGTATCGGCGTCTGGGCCGTACCCACACTCGGAGGCGCGCCAAGGCCATACCTTGAAGGGGTGGCGGAATACGATTGGTCGCCCGATGGGGCCCGCCTGGTCTACCACACGCCGGGACCCGGGGACCCGATGTTCGTCTCCGACGGCAACGTGCGATCGGAGAACCGGCCTATCTTCACCGCGCCTGCAGGGCTCCACGACCACTTCCCGTCGTGGTCGCCCGATATGGCGTTTCTCTATTTCGTCCAGGGAACTCCCCCTGACAAACTAGACGTCTGGCGTATTCGTCCGAAGGGTGGAAGTCCCGAACGGATGACATCGCAGACCGGGCGCGTGATCTACCCGGTTCTACTGGACCCTCGGACGCTGATGTATCTCTCCAGCGATCCCGATGGTTCGGGGCCATGGCTTTACAGCATGGACGTCGAGCGTCGTATTCCCCACCGGCTGACATCCGGTCTTGACCATTACACTTCGCTCGCGGCAAGCGCCGACGGTCGCCGTCTGGTTTGCACGCTTGCAAGTCCGAAGAAGACACTCTGGCGATTGCCTCTCAATGATTCAACAACGAATGTGTCGGGAGCCACTCCAATCCCGCTGACAACGATGACGGGATCTTCTCCGCGACTGGGGCCAAATTATCTTTTGTACATCTCTGCGACCAGCACAAGCGAGAGCATCTGGAAGCTCGCTAACGGAGCCAGCACAGAGCTGTGGCGTGGCGAAGGAGCGCAAGTCTTTGGCGGCCCGGCAATCTCCCCGGATGGACAGTATGTCGCATTCTCGGTTAGACAACGCAGAAAGACGCTCCTGTATGTGATGAAGGCGGACGGCACGAACACGCGGAATCTCGCGGATTCGCTCGATCTTCAGGGCGCTCCAGCATGGAGGCCCGATGGTCAATCGATCACCTCGGCGGTTGTTGATCGCGGCGTCCCACGTCTCTTCCGTGTGCCGATCGACGGCCACTCACCCACTCCCTTTGTCCGGGAGTACTCGGTCGATCCCGTGTGGGCGCCGGATGGCCGCTTCGTTGTCTACTCAGGACCGGACATCGGCACTACACTTTCTGTGAAAGCTGTCACTGCCGAAGCCGTAGCGCATCCCGTGCCAGATCTGGCTCTTACTCGCGGCGCTAGACATCTGGCACTCCTGCCTGGAGGACAGACCCTGGTGTTCCTGCGAGGAGAGATTAATCATAAGAATCTCTGGCTCATCGACCTCAAAACGGGCGCCGAGCGACAGTTGACCAACATCGCATCCGACTTCGACATTGGTGACTTCGACATCTCTCCAGATGGCCGCGACGTTGTCCTCGAACGAGTGCAAGAGCGCTCGAATATAGTGTTGCTGGATCTGCCGTGACCATATTGCGTCACCTCATTCAGGAGCGGCGAACGTCTATGTTTCCTTTGACGAAGGCTCCATCGGCGATGGATATTCTCGATACGATCGCGTCTCCACTCATCGACCCTTCGCTCCGAATGTCAAGGTGATCGCTCGCCTGACAGTTACCGCGAACTTGTCCAAGCACAACTATTTCGCTAGCTATCAGTTGAGCCTCCGTCTGACCGTTTCGCCCCACTGTGATCGTGTGACCGGGAAGTGCAATGGACCCTTCAACTCGACCTTCAATATGCATTGCCTCAAGACCTGTGATCTCACCTTTGAGGATGAGAGACTTGCCTATCAAAGTCCGATGTACGTTGATTTCTACCATTTCTATTACCTTCCTAAATGCAGATGGATTTGGACTGCTAATGATCTTCACGGTATCCAGAGTGCAGCCATCTGGACATAACACTTTTGTGTCCGCTGCGGAGGTTGCTTCGGACGTCGCGCCCTCGGCGATTGAGGCTCTAGGCACACTCCAGGTGCGTCGATCCCGCTTCCGGAGCGTGGCTGCCAGTTGCCACCGATCAAGACATCAAGGTGATCGTCTTTTGTTCGGAAGGCTATACGTCAAGTCTTGCGGCTGCGGCCTGCATGATATCGGCCTTTGGCACGCGACGGATAGGGTTGGTCGATCGCGACCAAATAGATTGCTTCAGCCTTTACGTCGAGCAGCCGATACACGATCCTGAATGAGAGCTAATGCATCGTCGCCCGACAGCTCACTCGCGAGGCTCATATCCGACCACGACTATAGTTTCAAAAGCGCGAGTGTGTTTTGCTCAAAACCCTTGTGCTTCTTGGTGTCCCCGATGGGATTCGAACCCATGTTATCGCCGTGAAAGGGCGGTGTCCTGGGCCGGGCTAGACGACGGGGACACATCAGGTTGACGGCTCCAGCAGCGCCCTCACCACTCCTAACGCTAACAAGCGAGCCATGCTCTGTCAAAAACTGGCGCGCCCTTCACTCCCACGGCATACTGATAAATGATGCCCTCCCAACCCAATTCCATCCAGCCGAGCACCACGCCATCATCTCTTCGCAGCTTCAGGTACCTCGACGCCCTCACGACCGCCTTCGTCGTCATCCTCCTCGTCTCGAACCTGATCGCGCAAAAGGTCTGCCTACTTGGCCCTATCCATCTCGGGTCATGGTCGCTCGGCCCGTTCGCCGTCAGCGGTGCGGTTCTCCTCTTTCCCGTCACCTATATCTTCGGAGACGTCTTTACCGAGGTCTACGGCTTCGCCGCCTCGCGCCGCGCCATCTGGCTTGGTTTCTTTGGCACCGCGCTCCTCTACCTCATAGGAGCCGTCGTCATCGCGCTCCCATCCGCCCCCGGCTGGCATAACCAGCAGGCATTTGCTACCGTCTTCGGCTTCATCCCCCGCATCCTCGCCGCAAGCCTCGTCGCCTTCTGGGCGGGCGAGTTCGCCAACTCCTACACCATGGCGCGGCTCAAGCTTTTGACCAACGGACGCAAGCTCTGGACCCGAACCATCGGTTCCACCATCGTCGGTCAGGCCGTCGATACCATCCTCGTCATTACCCTCACCTTCGGTGGAATCTATCCCGTCCGCATCCTTATTAACATCATTGTCACCGGATACGCCCTTAAGGTTGGTTACGAAGTAATTGCCACTCCGGTCACGTATCTTGTCATAAACTGGCTCAAGCGCGCCGAGCACGCCGATGCGTTTGATCGCCACCAGAGCTTCAACCCCTTTTCTTTCACCGAAAAAAGCACTCTCGACGCCTGATATCTGCACCAAAATTGGTAGGGCCAGCTCCAAAAACTCTTTCGTTACACATTCCGAACCCTTTCACGGACCATCTCATCTAAAATGGACATCCTTGAGCTGTTGTCAGATAACTTGCTGATCCGCAGAAACTTGCGTCGCTAATTTTCTTGTCTACTGCTGTTGCCACTTATCTGTGGCTTGTCTTTTGAAGTCGTCGCCCGTGAAGGAGAAGTTCTGTGCCTCTGATCTCGAACACCCCCCGCGTCCTCCCTGTGCTTGTCTGCGCGGCCGTATGCCTGGTCGCTGGATGCAAGCCTGCCGCTCCTCCTGCCGCTGCTCCTCAGGCTATGCCTGTGCAGGTTGCACCCGTGTCGCTCTCGCCTGTTCCCAACTCCGACACCTACGTTGCAACCATCAAGAGCCGCCGCTCCTCCACCATGCAGCCGCAAGTGGACGGCAACCTGGTCAAGATCTTTGTGAAGTCCGGCGATGTCGTCAAGGCCGGCCAGGTGCTCATGCGCGTCGATCCGCTCAAGCAGCTCGCCTCGGTCCAGTCCCAGCAGGGCACTCAATCGCAGAAAAAGGCCGTCTACGACTACAACAAGATTGAAGTCGAGCGCCAACGCAAACTCTTCGAGGCTGGTGTCGTCTCGCGCGACGCCTATGACCAGGCCAATCAGGCCTACGAAAACTCCAAGGGCGACTACGAATCCAACGCCGCACTCACCGACACCCAGAAGCAGCAGCTCGCCTACTACGACATCCGAGCTCCCTTCAATGGCATCGTAGGCGACATCCCCGTGCACCTCGGCGACTACGTCTCGCCCACCACCGTCCTCACCACGGTGGATGAGAACGCAGACCTTGAGGCCTACATCTACATTCCCACCGAGCGTGCTTCGATGGTCCGCAGAGGTCTTCCCGTCGCTATCCTTGATACAGCCGGAAACGTCCTCGTCAAATCGACCGTTAGCTTCATCTCGCCTCAGGTTGATAACGGCCTGCAAAGCATTCTCGCCAAGGCCGAGATTCCGCGCACCGCTGAGCTTCTTCGCAATCAGCAACTGGTCAAGGCCCGCATCACCTGGAGCACCGCTCCTGCTCCTACCATCCCAGTCCTCGCCGTCAGTCTCGTCGGCGGTCAGACCTTCGTTTACGTCGCCACGCCTAAAGGGGATGGCTACATCGCCCATCAGATCCCGGTCACAGTAGGCGAAACCGTAGGCAACACCTATCCCGTTATCGGCGGTCTCAAGACCGGAGAAAAAGTCATTATCTCGGGCCTGCAGTTTTTGCAGGAAGGCGCGCCGGTCAAGCCGCTCGGCTAAGCAGCTGGATTTATCTCCTCCTGCGGAGTCTGCTTTTGGCTCCGCATGTCTCACGTTTCGCCACCGGGCCAGCCGCTCCGGTTAGAGGTCAGCCTTGTTCGTAGATTTCTTTATTCGTCGTCCGATCTTCGCCACGGTCTGCGCGCTTCTCATTGTTCTCGCCGGAGCGGTCTGCATCCCGTCGCTGCCCATCTCGCTCTATCCGACCCTCGCGCCACCGCAGGTCATCGTCAGCAGCAACTACATCGGCGCCAACTCCAAAGATGTAGAGTCCGCCGTCACCATCATCCTCGAGCAGGCCATCAACGGCGTCGAGGGCATGCGCTACATCAGCTCCACCAGCTCCAACGACGGCACCTCGTCCATTACCATCACCTTCGATACCGGCTACGATCTCGATATCGCCGCCGTCGACGTCCAGAACCGCGTCGCCACCGTTCAAGGCCGTCTGCCCGCCACCGTCAACAACACCGGTATCAGCATCACCAAGGCGAACTCGAACTTCGTCTTCGCCGCCGGCTTCCTCTCGCCCGACCACTCGCTCTCCCCGGCCTTCATCTCGAACTACCTCGACGTCTACGTCAGCGATGCGCTCAAGCGCGTCCCCGGTGTCGGCGCGGTCGTCATCTTCGGCGAGCGCAAGTACGCCATGCGCCTCTGGCTCGATCCCAATCGCCTCGCCGCCCGCGGACTCACCGCGCTCGATGTCACCAACGCCCTCGCCGAGCAGAACGTGGAAGTCCCCGCCGGTCAGTTAGGCCAGCCGCCGTCTGACCCTAAGCAGGTCTTCCAGATGGCCGTCCGCGTCGTCGGTCGATTCGACGATCCCAAGCAGTTTGAAAACATCGTCATCAAAAACAATCCCACCGCAGGCGGGGTCGTCCTCTTCAAAGACATCGGCCGCGCAGAGCTGGGCGCAGAAACCTACAGCACCGCGCTCAAATACTCCGGCGGAGACGCCATCGGCGTCGGTGTCCAGCAACTCTCCAACGCCAACGCCCTCGACGTCGATAAGAAGTGTCGCGCCGTCCTCGCCGAGCTGCAGAAGAACTTCCCCCCCGGCATGCAGGGCATCATCGCTGTCGATACCACCCTCGTAATCGGCGAGTCGGTCCACGAGGTCGTCACCACCATCGGCGAAGCCGTCATCATCGTCATCATCGTCATCTTCCTCTTCCTGCAGGACTGGCGCGCCACCATCATCCCCGCCGTCACCATCCCAGTCTCGCTCATCGGGACCTTCGCCTTCATCAAGATCTTCGGCTTCAGCATCAACTCGCTCACCCTCTTCGGCATCACCCTCGCTACAGGTCTCGTCGTGGACGACGCCATCGTCGTCATCGAGAACGTACAGCGCCATCTCTCTGGCCACTCCGTCATTCCCGAGCGCCACGAGCTGAACGAGCCCGACCCTTACGCTCCCGACACTCTCTCAGGAGAAAAAGGCGGCGAGGGCATTGCCGAAACCTCCTCAGACCCGCACAAGGCCACCAGCATCGCCATGGCCGAGGTCACCAGCGCCGTCATCGCCACCTCGCTCGTGCTCATCTCCGTCTTCATCCCGGTCAGCTTCTTCCCCGGCACCACCGGCATTCTCTACAAGCAGTTCTCCCTCACCATCGCCTTCTCCATCGCGATCTCGGCCTTTAATGCCCTCACGCTCTCGCCGGCACTCGCTGCCATTCTTCTTCGCCCGGAGCAGAAGAAGACCGGCATCATGGGCCTCCTCCTAAACCCCATCGAAGCCCTCATCCAATGGGTCATCCGCACCTACGCGCGCATGGTCACCTTCGTCGTCCGCATCCGCTACGTCATGCTTCTCTTCTTCGTTGGAGCCCTCGCTGCTACGGCGTTCATGTACAACTACGTCCCCACCGCCTTCATCCCGCAGGAAGACCAGTCCTACTTCCTCATCATCATCCAGACGCCCCCGGGCGCATCTCTCAGCTACACCGGCGAGTTCGCCGACCGCGTCTCCGAGGTGGTTCGCAAAAACGATGGCGTCTTTGGCACCTTCTCCGTCATGGGCTTCTCGCTTGCCGGCGGCAGCTCACCCAACTCAGGCCTCATCTTTGCTCCACTTAAGCCCATCAACGACCGCACTAAGATGGGTGAGAAGTTCACTGCAAGAGAGATCGTTCGCGACGTAGGACCCAAGCTCTTCGGCGTACCCGGAGGCATTGCCTTCGCCGCCGAGCCGCCCGCCGTGGCCGGTCTAGGCACCGTCGGCGGATTCCAGTTCATCCTGCAGGATGGCGGTCGCAACACCTTCGACGACATCTCCCGCGTAGCCCATACTCTGGTCGCGCAGGGCAGCGCCCCCGGCTCAGGCCTCACCGCCATGAACACGCAGTTCACCTCGAACGACCCCCAGCTTCAGGTCACCATCGACCGTCAAAAAGCGGAGACCATCGGCGTTCCCTTCGCCCAGATCACTGCAGCCCTCGGAACATTCATGGGCTCCAGCTACATCAACGACTTCAACTTCAATAATCGCTCCTACCGCGTCTACGTCCAGGCAGACGAGCAGTACCGCCGCAACGCGCAGGATCTGCGCCAGTACTACGTCCGCTCCAACACCAACCAGATGATCCCGCTCGACAACCTCGCGACGGTCACCCAGATCTCAGGCCCACAGGTCATCAACCACTACAACCTCTTCCGCTCCGCCGAGATCGACGGCTCGCCCGCACCTGGCGTCAGCTCCGGCCAGGGTAACGACGCCATGATCAAGCTCTTCGAAAAGAACAAGCTTCAAGGCATGACCTACTCCTGGACCGGCCTCGCCCTCGAAGAGGTAGAGTCCGCCGGCAAAGCCATCATCATCTTCGGTCTCGGCCTGCTCGTCGTCTATCTCACCCTCTCGGCGCAGTACGAGTCCTTCGCGCTGCCGTTCATCATCCTTCTCGCCGTCCCCATGGCGATCCTTGGAGCCCTCTCGCTCGTCTCGCTCCGCGGCCTGGTCGATGACGTCTACGTCCAGATCGGTCTCGTCATGCTCATCGGTCTCTCCGCCAAAAACTCGATCCTCATCGTTGAGTTCGCCGAGCAGCTCCTGGCTCAGGGCCGCACCATCATCGAAGCCGCCATCGAAGCCGCCGAACTTCGCCTGCGCCCCATCCTCATGACCTCCATCGCCTTCATCCTCGGGGTCGGTCCACTCTACTTCGCAACCGGCGCTGGAGCCTACGGCCGCCACTCGGTCGGCACCGCCATCGTCGGCGGCATGGTGCTCTCCACCGTCCTCAACCTCTTCTTCATCCCAGTCCTCTACGTCATCCTGAAGACCATTCTCACCAACCTCTCTGGCAAAAAAGCCGTAGCTCCAAGCAGGGAGCAGCCGAGCCACTAAGAACCCCGTAGCTCCTCCCGTTGGTCCGGCACGATCTCTAGTCTGCGACCAACGGGAGCACCTCGCGAAGCAATGACAAGTCACGAAGTGACCGCTGCCCGCGCAGGGCGCCCGTCCGGCAGGACATAGCTTAAAACGAACGCCGGACGGGCTATCATTCCCCATGGCAAATCGAACCGCGCATCCTCACGAGAGCTGGCTCCCCGAAGCCAACACTGCCACCACAGACTTCCCCCTCACCCATCTCCCCTACGGCGCCTTCGAGCACGAAGGCCAGCAGCACCTCTGCGTCGCCATCGGATCCCACCTACTGGACCTTCACGCCTGCGCCGCCTCCGGCCTTCTCCCACCCACGCTGGTGGAAGCCTGTCAGGCCCCCACCCTCAATGCCCTGATGTCCCTCGGCCATCGCTCCTGGACGCTCCTCCGCGAGACCCTCACCACCCTCCTCCACGCCAAAGCCGATCCGGCAAAACGACAAGCAGCCGAAGCTGCTCTCCACTCCATCGCCGGAGCCACCCTTGCAAAGCCAATCCATGTCCCTAACTACACCGACTTCTACGCCTCCATCCACCACGCCACCCGCGTTGGCCAACTATTCCGTCCCGACCAACCCCTCCTGCCAAACTACAGGCACATTCCTATCGGCTACCATGGTCGCGCCTCCTCCATCATCCCCAGCGGAACACCCATCACCCGCCCTTCAGGACAATCCCGACCCACCGATCTGACCGCTAAACCTAACTTCCATCCCACCAATGCATTAGACTACGAACTTGAACTAGCACTTTACGTCGGCCAGCCCAGCCTCCTGGGTTCGCCTATCCCAATAGGAGCAGCTGCCCACCATCTCTTCGGCATCAGCCTCCTCAACGACTGGTCCGCCCGCGACATTCAATCCTGGGAGTACCAGCCTCTCGGCCCATTCCTCGCCAAAAACTTTGCCACCACCGTCTCCCCCTGGGTCACCCCCATGGCCGCGCTCGAGCCATTTCACGCCCCGGCATTTCACCGCGACAGTACCGACCCCAAGCCTCTCCCTTACCTCCATTCCATCTCCGATCAAAAGCATGGAAGTCTGGATGTAAAACTTGAAGTATTTCTTTCAACCAAGGCTACGTCCGCCAATAAGCTCCAACCCTATCTCCTAAGCAACTCCAACGCCCAGGACCTCTACTGGACCCCAGCCCAGCTCATCGCCCATCACACCAGCAATGGCTGCAACCTTCAGGTCGGAGACCTCCTCGCTACAGGAACCATCTCCGGCCCAGCCGAATCCTCCGCCGGCTGCCTCCTCGAGCTCACCCGCAACGGAACCCAACCCATCCTCCTTCCCACCGGAGAGTCCCGCACCTTCCTCGAAGACGGCGATGAGATCATCCTCCGTGGCTCCTGCGAAGCCCCCAACCACCCCCGCATCGGCCTCGGCGAGTGCCGCGCCACCATCCTCCCAGCCCACACCTAAGGTCGCCCGGGCCAACCTAGCCAACCCTCACCCGGGTGGACTATTCTCATCCTGTAGAAGCCGGGCGACGAGCCCGCGAATCGGAGACTCGCTATGGCAACACACGCCCCAGTTCACACCCAGTCCCACACCACCCCCGAAACCATCCCCGACTTCCTCCCCCTCAAAGGCACCGACCACGTCGAGTTCTTCGTTGGCAACGCCCGTCAGGCCGCCTACTTCTACCGCGTCGCCTTCGGCATGTCCCTGGTCGCCTACTCAGGCCCGGAGACCGGACAGCGCGACCGCGCCAGCTACGTCCTCCAGCAGGGAAAAGTCCGCTTCGTCCTCACCACCGCTCTCCGCTCCGACTCCGACATCGCCCGCCACGTCGACAAGCACGGCGATGGTGTCCATGCCATCGCCCTCTGGGTCGACGACGCCCGCCAGTCCTGGCTCGAGACCACCAGCCGCGGAGCTCGAAGCGTTCAGGAACCCACCGAGTTCAAAGACGACCACGGCCGCATCGTCACCTCCAGCATCGCCGCCTACGGCGACACCATCCACACCTTCGTCGAGCGCACCCACTACACTGGAGCCTTCTTCCCCGGCTACAAGGCCGTTCCCCACGACGACATTGCTCGCCCAGTCGGCCTCCTTCACATCGACCACATCGTCGGCAACGTCGGTTGGAACTCCATGAACCAGTGGGTCGACTTTTACCGCGATGTCATGGGCTTCGGTCTCTACCAGCACTTCGACGACAACGACATCTCCACCGAGTACTCCGCGCTCATGTCCAAGGTCATGGCCAACGGCAACGGCTACGTCAAGTTCCCCATCAACGAGCCAGCCGAAGGACGCCGCAAGTCCCAGATCGAGGAGTATCTCGACTTCTACCCCGGTCCCGGCGTTCAGCACATGGCCCTCGCCACGAACGATATCCTGACCACCGTCGCCGCCATGAAGCAGCAAGGCGTCGACTTCCTCACCGTCCCCCACTCCTACTACACCGACCTCCAAACCCGCATCGGCAAGATCGACGAGCCCATCGAAGACCTCGAAAAGCTGGGCATCCTCGTCGATCGTGACAACGAAGGCTACATGCTCCAGATCTTCACCAAGCCGGTAGAAGACCGTCCCACAGTCTTCTACGAGATCATCCAGCGCAAAGGAAGCCGCAGCTTCGGCAAGGGAAACTTCAAAGCCCTCTTTGAAGCCATCGAGCGCGAACAAGAGCTACGCGGCAATCTCTAAAGCCTCCTGCGCGGAGCGCGGGCGTTCGCACGCCTTTTTAGAGCTTCGCGTGGTTCTCCCGGTGGTCGGAATCATCTCCATCGCGACCAATCGGAGCGCCAAGCGAAGCGGCATACAAGTCATGAAGTGATCGCCCCACGCGCAGTGAGCCCGTCCGGCAGGACATCTCTTTTTATGTATAAATATCCGTTACAAATGCATAATCATTAGCATTGACGCGCCTTCCGCGCTCCTTCATGCTCTAACACATGAGCACCCAGCCAATCGAGATCACCACCCCGGCGATCCTAGCTACGATCGTTCCCGCACCAGCAGCAACCTTCCTCATGTGCCCCCCCAAGCTCTACGACGTCAACTACGTCATCAATCCCTGGATGGCCGGCAACGTCCACGCCTCTTCGCGCACCCGCGCCGCCGAGCAGTGGCAGCGGCTCTACGAAGCCGTCAACACCATCGCCGACGTCCAGCTCGTCGAACCCCAACCCGGCTCTCCCGATATGGTCTTCACCGCCAATGCCGGTCTCGAGCGCAACGGCACCGTCGCCATCAGCAGCTTCTTCCATCCCGAGCGCCAGGGCGAAGAGCCGCACTTCCGCCGCTGGTTTCAGCAGGCCGGCTACACCGTCGTCGACACCCCACGCACCACTCCCTTCGAAGGGGAAGGCGACGCCCTCTTCTCCACCGACGGCACCCGCCTCTGGGTTGGCTACGGCCCACGCACCGACCCCTCCAGCCACAATCCCCTCCGCAAAATCTGGGGCATCGAGGTCACCTCGCTCCACCTCGTCGACCCGCGCTTCTACCACCTAGACACCTGCTTCGCCCCACTCGAAGGCGGCTACATCATGTACTTTCCCGAAGCCTTCGACAAAGCCTCCCGTGCAAAGATCGAAGCCTTCTACCCCCTCGAAAAACGAATCATCGTCTGCGAGTCCGACGCCGTCTGTTTCGCCTGCAACGCCATCAACGTCGACCGCACCATCATCCTCAACAACATCAGCGCCGATCTCCGCCATCAGCTCGAATCACGCGGCTTCAACATCCTCGAAGTCGCCCTCACCGAGTTCCTCAAAGCCGGCGGCGCCGCCAAATGCCTGGTCATGAAGCTAAGCCGCGCAGCACTCTAAGCGGCAGCTGGAATCCAGTCGAAAACAGTCCTCCCGACCAACGGGAGGACCGAAATCTCTCCCCTGACATCGAAAAGGTATACAAGCCGCGAAGTGGCCGCAGCCCGCGCAGGGCGCCCGTCCGGCAGGACAAATCTTAGAGAAAAGTAGAAACGCAATCCTCTCCGTCATCACCCTGCCAGAGACATCCGCAGCTCTACTCAAACCGCATATGCACCGCGCCAGCGTTCGCAAAAGTCACATCAGCCGCTGAGTTCGAATCCGCCATCGTCACCCCGGTCCAGCTTCCCGTCGTCACCCACTGCCCGGCCTTCAGACCCCCAGTCCGCGCAGCGCCTTCATTCGCCAGCCACGGCAACAACCGCATCAGATTCCCCGAAGTATTCGATCCCGTCCGGTCCACCCTCACCGCCCCATCCACGGCAATCGCCACATGCTCTGTCTTGAAGTCAATCTTCTGCCAATCCGCCACAGCAGGCCCATACACAAACCCGCCATGCATCTGCAGGTCGCCGAGCATCGACATCTTCGCCGCCTTCAACGGATCGAGCAACCCACTCTCAATCACCTCAATCACCGGATGACAGCTCGCAATCGCCGCTGCGATCTCCTCGGAGGAGTAAGCCTGTGTCCTCAGCGGCAGATCCTGCCCCAGCAAAAAGGCAATCTCCGCCTCCAACCCGCGAACCCTCCGCACGCCACCGACCACCGCCCCATCCCGCGCCATCCACGCCAGCGGCATCGGAGCAAACATCGGCGTAGCCTCGGCGCTCGGAGCCCCGATCTTCCACCCGCCAATCTCGCCATACGCCAGCGCAATCACGTCCTGCAGAAAGTAAGCCTCATCGAGCG
Source organism: Granulicella sp. S190 (assembly GCF_009766095.1). Taxonomy (GTDB): domain Bacteria; phylum Acidobacteriota; class Terriglobia; order Terriglobales; family Acidobacteriaceae; genus Edaphobacter. Next base: position 129,351 of record NZ_LMUD01000039.1, on the reverse strand, counting down.
TCGTCGGCTGCAAAGCCTCCGGCAGATCCTCGATCGCCACGCCCGTCCGCCGCGCATCGAGCAGCAGGTCCGCTGCCTCCATCAGTTGCTTCTCTCTCTCGCCAGTCATCATGTCGTCCAGTGTCTCTCAACCACGCGGCTTCTGTCTCGCCTCGCCTCTATCCACACAAGAGAAAACATTGTTATCTCAACCACGTCGCTTCTGTCTCGCCTCGTCTTTATCCGCACCAGAGAAAATATCGTCATCTCGACCGAAGCTGATCACAGTCTCATCGTGAGCACCGCAGCGGAGAGACCCCCGCATTTTGCAGTTGCGTGTTTTATCTTTACCCCAAACCGCTAATTCGAAGCCTTCCCCAGGCTCAACAGATTCGCAAACAGCCGATACGCCCCCGGCACACCCTCCGGCAGCTCGCGATACAGCGCCAGCGCCACATACACATAAGCGCCTTTACCCGTCTTCGCCACCAACAGCCCACCCTTCTGCGGATCCTGCCCAGGATCATGCGTCTCCAGCGGAGCAACATACTGCGAGTCCCACCTCTCCATAAACCCGTGACCTCGCTCCTCCACCCACCCATCGAAGTCCCGCGCTGTAATCCTGTTTGGCCAACTCAACACCGGACTGTCAGGCACCACCAGTTGCACAGGAGCCTTCTCATCCACCACCTTCTCCGCATCCCCCAGCGAGAACGAATAAGGCCCGTAGTCGAAGTTCCCCAGGTTGTACTGCACGATCACCACGCCGCCGTTCTTCGCATACTGCAGCAGCTGTCCATTCGCCGCCGCCAACCCCGGATGCGCCGCGTACGCCCTCACCCCAAGCACCACCACGTCATATCCGCCCAGCCTTCCACCGGAAATATCGCCCATCGTCAGCGTCGTCGCATGCACGCCCAGATTCTCCAGCGAAGCCTGCACCTCATCCCCGGTGCCCGGCAGATACCCCACCTTCAACCCCGGAGCCACCTTCACATCCGTCCCACGCGCCCGATACGTCGCAGGCCGATAAAGATTCGCCGGCAGCAAACCCGCATACCCGACCGTCTTATACCCCTCGCGATACTCCTTACCGTCGTACGTCGCCACCGCCGTCATCGTATACGCCGTCTCCGCCATCTTCTCCGGCGTCACTACAAACGGCACATCCGCAGAATCCCCATCCTTCACCAGTGAAAACTCCGCCGTCGCAGGTGAAGCTGTCCAGCCTTTCGGCAGCTCCAGCTTCACCGTGCCCGTCGCCGCGCCCTTCACGTTGCTCTTCACCTTTGCCGTCACCATCAGCGTCTTCTCCGTCAGCGGCACCACTCCCGCCGAAGGCGACACCGCCACCGAGATCGCCGGAGCCACCACCAGCGGCTCATACACCGTCCCCAGTCCGGTCACGCGATGCAGTGTCTGCACCTGCTGCCCCAGCTTCACCTCCACACCGTCGTAGTCCACAGTCACCCACGCCGTCAAAGCAGGCAAGGGAAGCGACGCATTCCGCAACGTCGGATCAGCCACGGTGTAATAAGCCTGCTCGATCCCCGGCCGTGTAAATGGAGGCCGCGTCACCGTCGCGTCCGCAGGCAGCTTCACCTGGAACGAATCCTGAAAAGCCTCACCACTCACAATCGTCTTCGGCCCCGCACCAGCCTTCGCACCGGAATCCTCATAAGTAGCCCCAGCATTTGAAGCAAGCCCCGCGCGCTTCAACGTCACCGGCACCGCGCTTCCATTTACCACCAGCATCTGCACGCCAAAGCTCTGCCCCGGCACCGCCGTCACAAACGTATCCGAGCCATCGCTAAACCGTGCAAACGGCCCCGTCTCCGCCTTGCCCATCACCTGCGCCCGCAGACTCAGCCCCAGCGCCTGCACAATTGCATCGTTGAACTGCGTCCGTTTCACCTGCAGCTCATGCAACAGATCGTACTTCTCCCGAGCCGTCAGTCCGCTCGCCTCCACCTTCGCAATCAGCTCATCGGTAGCCTTCAACCCATCCCGCAAAAACGGAGCCGTCTTCTCCGGCACAGCAATCTTATAAACGCCAGCAGCCTGCCCCACCAGCCCATCGATCTTGGCCAGGTCCTGCTTCAAAAAAGTACTCTCGCCCGGAGCAAGCGTACTCATCCCAGTAAGCGTTGTATCCACGCCATCGAAGAATCCCTTCTCCTCCTCACCCGCATTCACCCGCGACCCATACCGGTGATACGGTACATCGAACCTCCCCGCCGACGGCACACCCATCCCGCCGTTCTGCGTCTTCTGGAGCCCCAGCCCCATCCGCGCAAACTGCAGGTACGTCATCCCCAGCACCGGGCTATAGTCTCCCTCCGGCACCTCCACATTCGCCTTCGGAGACTCTGTCGTCCACTCCTTCGTCACGTAGTTATAGAAACGCGCCGGAGCGTACTTGCCCGTCGCATAGTCGTACATCCCCTTCGCCGTCACCGAAAAAAACGGCACCCGCGCATAAACCTTCAGCGGACTCCACGGCATCAGCCCTGCTGCAATCTGATCCGGAAACACCTTCGGATCGCCCGCCGCGTCGAACACCTCCTGCGCCATCTCACCCGACACCTGGTGCTGCCCATGCCCATCCGTAATCCCACCGACAAACACCGCCGTCACCACCAGCGGCCGATACAGTCTCACCGCCCGCACCGCGTCATACAACACGCGATCATGCCCCCAGTTCTCGAAGCTCTCCTCCTTCGTCTTCGAAAATCCGAAGTCCACCTGCGTCCCCCACATCTGGTCGATCCCCATATACCGGCCCGCAGCCAGCAACTCCTGCGTCCGCACCAGCCCCAGCGCGTCGTCAAAATCGGCAGACATCAGGTTCTGTCCACCCTCCCCGCGGGTCAGCGTCAGCATCGCCACATGCGCGCCCTGCCCCCGAGCCTCATAGGTCAGCATTCCGCCATCCTCATCATCAGGATGCGCCACAATCATCATCAGGCTCGCCCGCGTCCGCAGCTTCACCAGGCTCTGCCACAGCGCCGTCGATCCCTCATTCGCCGCAATCTTCTGCACCCCAACCGCCGGCTTTACCTGCTCCCCGGCAAGGTTCGCCGTCTCCCGCAGCTCCTGGCAGCTCACCACCCCGCCTGCCACCACCAGCGCCATCACCGATACCGCACCCAGACCCGCTATAACCCGTTTAGAAGTCATTGCCTTCTAATCTCTCACAACCTCCCATCTCCTATCACTTCCAAATCTTCCATCCATTGCCCCTTCTGCATCGTTTTGTAACCAGGGGCTCCCATTAAGAGTCTTATGAATGCAGATATAGAAGGGAAACACCCTATGCTCCTCCGTAAATCTCCGAGCCACAACGGCACCATCCGCTCCTCAGAGATCACTCCCCAGGAGGTCTTTGAGCAGCAACGTCAGCAGAGCCGGCGTCGGTTCCTCACCGGAGCCGCCACCTTTGGCGCAGCCGCTCTCGCCGCTCGCGCCATCCCCTCGCTCATCGACCCTCCAACCGCGGTGTACGCCGCCGGAGAGCCGCTCAAAACCATCCCCAGCAAATACACCGTCGATGAGCCGCAGACTCCCTTCGCCAAAGCCAGCACCTATAACAACTTCTACGAGTACGGCACCGACAAGTCCGATCCCTCCCACGAAGCCTATCGTCTCCAGACCCGTCCTTGGCCTATCCAGATCACAGGCATGGTCAAGAAACCCCAGACCATCAACATCGACGACCTCATCAACTACCGCCCACTCGAATCGCGCGTCTACCGCTTCCGCTGCGTCGAAGCCTGGTCCATGGTCATCCCCTGGGACGGCTACTCGCTCTCCGAGTTCATCAACTTCTGCCAGCCGCTCCCCAGCGCAAAATACGTGCAGTTCTTCTCCTACAACAATCGCAAGGTCATGCCCGACGAACCCAGCGGCTACGACTGGCCCTATCGCGAAGGCCTCCGCATGGACGAGGCCATGAACCCGCTCACCCTCCTCACCTTCGGCTGCTACGGTCAGGTCCTGCCCAACCAGAACGGAGCCCCCGTCCGCGTCATCGTTCCTTGGAAGTACGGCTACAAATCCGCCAAGGCCATAGTCCGCTTCCACTTCACCGACAAGCAGCCCGAGACCACTTGGAACGAAGCCGATGGCGGCGAGTACGGTTTCTACTCCAACGTCAATCCCAACTACGACAACGCCCGCTGGTCCCAGGCCCACGAGCGCCGCCTGGACTCGAGCCTCTTCCCACGCAACATCCCCACGCAGATGTTCAACGGCTACAGCGATCAGGTCGCCAGCATGTACGCCGGCATGGACCTCAAGAAATTCTACTGAGAAGCAGCGTTGCGATCCGCCGCTCTAGGCATCTCCCAATCGCAGGTCCCTCAGATCATCAATCACCGGAACAATCGCCAGCATCAGCAGAACCACGGCTAACGGCAGCGTCGCAACAAACCCAGCAAGCCGAAACCCGACCGCCCCCACCACCCCGCCGACAAAGAAAAGCCCAACCAGAGAAGTCAGCAGCCAAAGCTTGTTCAGGTCCGCCCGCACCGCACGCTCTGCATCGTTGTTCCGCCGATTCCAGTAGAGCGCCTTCCCCAGCTCAATCCCAATATCGGTCACCATCCCCGTCACATGCGTCGTCCGTATCTCAGCCTGAGAGATCTTCGTGATAATCGCATTCTGAACTCCCATCGTGAAGCACAGCAGCGCCACCGTCATCGGCACCACAAACCACTCATGCCGAGCCAGATGGCTGCCCATCAACCCAAAACACAACAGCAGTCCCGCCTCCATCATCATCGGCAGCGCATACTCGCTCTTCAAATCCCGTCTTCGTCCCCAGTTCACCAGAATCGCCGTGGTCGCCGCGCCCGCCAGAAATGCCAGCAGAGCACTCATCCCCGCTGCCAGCCATCCCAAATCCTGCGCTGCCGTCGCATCCGCCATCGCCGACACGATCCCGGACATGTGCGACGTGTACTGCTTCACCGCAACATATCCTCCAGCGTTTGCCGCACCCGCGATAAACGCCAGAAAGTGCGCAAGCTGCCGATTCGCCTTCTGGCTCCGTTGACTCCCCGTCAATCTGCGAAGATAAAGAACTGGCATTGCACCGTCCGTCTTTATCATCGCAAAGTTTCCCTCACCCACCAACCCCACTCAGAACCACCGCTGTAACTCAAATCTCCTCCGTGCGTCTCATCCCAGCAGCCGCAAGCTAAACTAACTCCACCGAATGTCCAAGCGCGCCATCATCGCCCTCAAAGTCCTGCTCCACCTCCTCTGCCTCGCTCCCATCGCCTGGCTCTGGCACTTCTACACCTCAGGCGGCCTCGCCCTCAACGCCGACCCTGTCAACTACATCACCCACTTCACTGGCGACTGGACCCTCTACCTCCTCTTCACCTCGCTCGCCATCACCCCCATACGCCGCCTCGCCACCAGCCTCGGCTTCCTCATCCGCCTTCGCCGCCTTCTCGGCCTCTATGCCTTCTTTTACGCCACCCTGCATCTTGCGACCTACATCTTCCTCTTCTCCGGCTACGACGTACAGACAGCCCTCACAGGCCTCCGCGCAGGCCACCCGGGCGCCCTCGTCACCCAATGGAGGCTCGTATGGCCACACATGCTCGACGACCTCCTCAAGCGTCGCTTCATCCAGGTTGGTCTCTTCGCGTGGCTTCTCCTCCTCGCACTCGCCTGCACCTCGCCAGCCTTCATCATGCGAGCCATGGGCGGCAAAAACTGGCAGCGCCTCCACCGCCTTGTCTACCTCGCCGGTATTGCTGGAGTCATCCATTTCTGGTGGCTGGTCAAAAAAGGCAACAACGCCCCATGGAAGGACACGGTAGTTCTCGTCATCCTCCTGCTGGCCCGCGTAGCCTATACCGCGATGAAGCGCCTCAAAAAGCCCGCACCAATCCCCGCGCGCCCCAGCTCCGCCTAGCTCATATCGTTCCCGCTAGTCACTTTGAGCGAAGCGAAGAATCTCGGCATCAGGTTGTTGCCGTAGTCTGTTTCGTCTGTCATTCCGCAGCGAAGGGGAGGAATCTGCTGTTTCTATTCCTGGCATCCCGATAGAACGAAGCCCACTCCAGCGACCGTCCCGAGCGAACGACCGCATATTTGCACTAGGGAACCACCCAGGCACCACAAAACGACGACATCAGAAGCCCGTGTCGCCCAACAAACCTGTCAAGCATCAGTCCACTCGAAACCCGCGCCAATCCAGCATATTCGCGTGGCGCATCAGTTCACCGTCAACTTCTATACTTAGAAGACAGAGCATAAAAAACACGGCAGACCCGAACACTCGCTAACTCACTCATAACAAGTATTTTGCGCGTAACTCATTTGGATGGAATATTTTACAGCCACTCACCCCCTGTAAACCACTCCATCCAATAGACTTGCGCCCAAGATACCCCGCGGAGGAGGAGGGGGGTACCCCAAAACCCGAAACGCAACTTCACCACCCGAACTCAGGTCTAACCCACCAGAGGCGTCCATGCGAAGGCTCGTAGCAACTCTCATCGTTTTATTGATCGCAGCGCCCCTGTTCGCCCAGCAAAAACCGAAGCCCAGCAAACCCAAGCCAGCAAAGTCGGCTCCGCTGGTGCCTCTCACCGAACAACAGAGAGCGCAGCAGCTCCTCAACCGCTTCACCTTCGGCCCCCGCCCCGGCGATCTCGAAAAAATCCTCACCCTCACCTCGGAGAAATGGTTCGAGCAGCAGCTCAACCCCGCCACCATCCCCGACGCCGCCCTCGACCACCGCCTCGCCACCTACACCACTCTCAACCTGCCGCCAGACCAGGCCCTCCAACTCTTTCCCGACCGCTTCACCATCCAGCAAGTAGCCGAAGGCAAGCACCCCTACCCCACCGACCCCCTCCTCCTAGCCATGTACGAGGTCCAGGTCAATAAGTACAAAAAAGACGTCGAAGCGAAGAAGATCAACGCCAATGGCCAGCCCGAACTCACTCCCCCCACCGACGCCGAAGCCGCCGCGCAGAAGAAGACCGACCAGGCCACCGCCGCCCGCATCGCGGGAGACCTCTTCTCCCTCCCGAAAGACCAGCGAATGGCCGCGCTCATCAAGCTCCCGGTACCCGACCGCATCGCCTTCACCACCTACGTGGCAGGCGACCAGAAAAATCTCCTCCTCGCCGACTTCAACCCTCGCGAGCGTGAGATCTTCAACGGCATGGCCGCCAACGTCGGCGCCACCTACAACATTGCCAGCGAGCTAGCCCAGGCTAAGGTGCTCCGGGCCATCCTCAGCGAGCGTCAGCTCCAGGAGGTCATGACCGACTTCTGGTTCAATCACTTCAACATCTTCCTCGGCAAAGACTCCGACAACTGGTACACCACCAGCTACGAGCGCGATGTCATCCGCAAACACGCCCTCGGCAAGTTCCGCGAGCTACTGCTGGCCACGGCCACCAGCCCAGCCATGATGGTCTACCTCGACAACTGGCTCTCCATCGGCCCTGACTCTCAGGCCAACGGAGTCAACCCCGCCAACCCCAACTCGAAGAGGGGCAACAAGGGCCTCAACGAGAACTACGGCAGGGAAGTCATGGAGCTTCACACCGTAGGCGTCAACGGCGGCTACACCCAGGCTGACGTCACCGCACTCTCCTCCATCCTCACCGGCTGGACCGTCGACCGCCCCAACCAGGGGGGCCCCTTCCTCTACGACAACAAGAAACACGAACCCGGCCCCAAGAGGTGGCTTGGCCACACCATCTCCTCCGACCCCACCCTCCCCCCAAACACTCCGGCAGCCCAGCAGGCAGGCATGAAAGAGGGAATCGAAGCCCTGACCCTCCTCGCTGCCGACCCGCACACCGCGCACTTCATCAGTTACAAATTGGCCCAGCGATTCGTCGCTGATCAGCCGCCGCCCGCCCTGGTCGACCGCATGGCCGCGACCTATCTCTCCACCGACGGAGACATCAAAGCCATCCTTCGCCTCCTCGTTCAATCCCCGGAGTTCAACTCCACGAGATACTTCCGGAACAAGGTCAAGACGCCGATGGAGTTCGTAGCCTCCGCCTTCCGCACCACCGCCACAGACCCCGTCAATCCAGGCGCTCTGGTCAACACCCTGAAGACGATGGGGATGCCTCTCTACTACGCGCTACCCCCCACCGGCTACTACATCACCGCAGACCAGTGGATGAACTCCACCGCCCTCGTTGACCGCCTCAACTTTGCCTATGCCCTCACCGGCAGCAAGTTCGCCAACCAGAAGTTCGACTCCGCCCACGTCCTCGCGCTGGGCCTGATGGCCCAGCCATCCAACCCATCAGCCCAACAAATGTCCGAGAAAGAAAAATCCAACAGGGCAAAGTTCTCCGAGGCACTCCTCACCTCTGAACTAAACACCAACCCCAGCCCAGCACCCGATGGGAACGGCCAGGACATAGCCCTCCATGTCCTCGAATCAACGCTGATTGACGGCGAGGTATCGACTCAAACCAATCAATTGATCCACAAACAAATTACTGAAATCCCCACCACCAACTCCACAGATACCCTCAACCTCCTCACAGCGCTGGTAATGGGCAGCCCCGAGTTTCAACTCCGCTGAGGAGCTGGATACTACGGAAACAGTCGTTCTTTGCTCCACCCATCGCCGACTCGCGTAAACAAAAAACGGTCGTGCAACCGCCCTTCACCGTCCTTCCAGAACTCGATCTGCTCTGGTCGAAGAACGTAACCTCGCCAGTAATCCGGTCGAGGAATCTCTCCCGGAAACTCGCGCTCCAGCTCCTTTACGCGACTCACAAGCACCTCCCGCGAGGCCACGACGCGACTCTGCTGTGAGGCAGCTGCACCGAGCTGGCTCAGTCTTGACCGGCTATGAAAGTACTCATCTGCATCCTCTGGGGGCAACTGCACCACGCTCCCCACAACCCGCACCTGCCGCCGCAACGACTTCCAGTGAAAGCACATCGCAGCCTTGAGATTCTCCGCCAACTCCGTCCCCTTCTGACTCTCTGCATTCGTGTAGAAGCAGAACCCCTGGGTATCAAGACGTTTCATCAGCACCATGCGCACACTCGGCACCCCCTCACGGGTAGCCGTAGCTAACGCCACCGCATTCGGATCGTTTATCTCTCTCTCGTCCGCGTCTTTCATCCACAGCCTGAAAAGTGCTATCGGATCAACCGCATCGTCAACGTCAATTTCACTCATCAAAGCCTCAATCCGATTCAAGTTTAGAGACGTAGCCAGCCGGTCGATTCAATGTCTCTGCATGCTCTCAGCAAGTGCAAAGCGTGAAACAGTTCTTCTTTTAGAGGTTACTGTCACAAATGTCTTTCTTTCTCACCACTTCGCCACATATCATTCGTGTCACCAACAATCAGGAGCATATTGCATGGCGAAGAATATCGTCATCTGCTGTGACGGCACCGGCAATGCCTACGGCGATAACAACTCCAATGTAGTCAAGCTCTACCAGGCTCTCCTGATCGACGGTAAGCGTCAGGTTGGCTACTATCATCCCGGCGTCGGAACCGAAGGTTCTCCTACCTCGACTAACAAGCTGAGTGCGGCCGTGTCCATTGTTGCAGGCCTTGCCTTCGGTGCGGGTCTTCTGGCCAATGTCGCCGATGCTTATCGCTATCTGATGGACGTCTATGAACAGGGAGATGCCGTGTTTCTCTTCGGATTCAGTCGAGGAGCATATACTGCCCGCGCCATCGCAGGTGTCCTTCAAATGTTCGGTCTCCTCTGTCCTGGCAATGACGGTCTTATTCCCTACGTCGTAAAGATGTACGCCAAACGAAGTCGTAAAGCCGACGGTATGACTCATACCTTTCTCGTAGCAGAAGGATTCAAAGCGACTTTCTGCCGACCTTGTCCTTTGCACCTAGTCGGGGTGTGGGATACGGTCAGCTCCGTCGGCTGGATATGGGACCCTCTGAAGCTTCCCTACACTGGACGCAATCCAGACATGCTCAATGGACGGCACGCCATCTCTATCGACGAGCGCCGTTGCTACTTCCAAAGTAATTTGTGGGGAACACCCTTTCCCGGTCAGAGCATCAAGCAGGTATGGTTCTCGGGTGTGCACTCCGATATCGGAGGCTCCTACCCCAGTGCCGAGGCTGGTCTCTCACAGATCACTTTGCAGTGGATGCTTTGTGAAGCCATCTCACTGGGATTGCTCGTTAATCCCGATCACGCGAATCAAATTCTTTCCAGGACCCCCAACACATCGGAGATTCCCCCAAATCCGGCCCAGCGCGAACATAATTCACTCACTCTGCCGTGGTGGATTCTAGAGATTTTCCCGCACTCGTATTATGACGCAAAGACTCAAAGAAAGAAGTGGCGAATCCCGCTTGGAGCCTCTCGATCAATTCCGCCTAACTCCAATGTTCACGAAACTGTTTGGAAGAAACTGGCCGTCGACCCAACCTATAGACCGCCTAATCTGCCGAGCGACTGGGAGACAAATCCTGATTGGAAAAGTAACGCCGAGCCTGATAGCCCTTGCGGCTTCCCGCAAGCTCACCCTTGATTGGCTCTTTATCAGACAGTCTGGGGGCAACGCACGGAACGAACTTCATGCCCACTCAGCTTGCTTTAAGTTCGCGTCCAGATCTGCATCTTCAAATAGAAGTTCAGCGCTTATAACCTGCTCAAGTGCTGCTTCAGGATCAACTCCGCGAACTGGCGCAAAACTCCTACGATGCAGCGCACACGGTCCTATTTCCGCCAGCGCTCGCCGATGTTCCGGGGTTCCATATCCTTTATGCGATGCCAGCCCGTATCCAGGATGAATTGCGTCCAGCTCTCTCATCAATGCATCGCGATGTACCTTCGCGATGACGGAAGCAGCCGCAATAGAAAGACTCAGGGCATCTCCGTAGATAAGCTTTGTTTGCCGGCAAGGATGATCGAGTATCATGGCATCGATCAACAAATGATCTGGAGCAACCGTCAACCCCTGCACCGCTGCGAGCATTGCCAGGCGAGTTGCCTGATAGATATTTATGCGGTCGATCGTCTCTGCGTCGACTTCGGCTACGCACACTGCCATTGCCATCGCGCGTATCTGCTGGTTGAGCGACTCTCGCTCCTCCCGAGTCATCTGTTTCGAATCTTTCAGACCTGCGTTCGATAACTCCTCCAAAGACTTGGGTAGAATCACTGCGGCGGCAACTACGGGGCCAAACAATGCACCTCGACCTACTTCGTCTACTCCCGCGATCCGTTGAAATCCGTGATACCGCAGAGCTTGCTCTGGCGCGTCGCTGCACACCAGTTGCTTGAGCATGCGTTGTTTTGCTGTAGCTGCTGTAACCTTACGGGTCGCACGTATGGAGGGAGTCGAAGCCATGCTCTTCAAGCCTGAGTGTATAACCATCAGGCAAAGCAAAGCCACGACCGAAGTCGTGGCTTTAGTGGAAAACAGGAACAGAATGCTTACTTCGTGGTGGCGCGCTCAACCTCGCGCAGACGAGCGGCCTTGCCTCGCAGACCACGGAGGTAGAATAGCTTCGAACGACGAACCTCGTAGGAACGTACCTTTTCCACTTTGTCGACAACCTTAGAGTTGTATGGAAAGATACGCTCGACGCCTTGGCCGAAGCTCATCTTTCGAACAGTGAAGGATCCCTGCGCTCCCTTACGGCACGCTATCACCATGCCTTCAAAAGCCTGCAGACGCTCTTTCTCGCCTTCACGAATCTTTACTTGAACTCGAACTGTATCGCCAGGGGCGAACGCGGGTAGATCGGTCCGCTCTAATTTAGCGGCCAGTTTCTGCATAATGGGATGAATGGACATGACACAACTTTCCTATGTTGGACTCGACCTTTAGTGTACACGAAATCTTCACTTTCCGGAGGAATCGCAGGCCAGAAACCCGTTAACTAGCCTAATCTTATTATTCTCCGCATTCGCGCAACTCCGCAAGAATTTCCCGGTCTTCGTCGGTGATCTCGATCCTCTCTAACAGATCAGGGCGGTTTTGAAGAGTCTTCTTCAACGCCATTCTGCGACGCCACCGCCGGATTGTCTCGTGGTTACCTCCAGCTAATGCCTCCGGAATTGTCATTCCCAAGAAATCAGCGGGTCGCGTGTAATGGGGATAGTCCAACAATCCTCCTGCTCCATAAGTTGATCGCGGTGCCCCAGCGCGGTCAACACTTTCGGAGTGGACCTCCTTTGCGCCAAAGCTTTCGAATCGCGAAGAGTCGGGATTCCCAAGCGCCCCGGGCAGCAGTCGAACCACGGCATCCACAATTACTGCCGCTGCAAGCTCTCCACCTGATAAGACGTAATCTCCAATCGAAACTTCGCGGTCACACAGAAGTTCATTGACCCGCTCGTCGATTCCTTCATAGCGTCCGCACAAAATGATAACTCTCTCCGTCTTAGATAACTCATGAGCCAACGATTGAGTAAATGGCTGTCCTTGAGCTGACAAAAGAATCACCGTCTCCTTCTGTCTTTCTCGCGATTCTTTCGGAGAAACATTTATTGACTGCATTGCTTCATAGATTGGTTGCGCCTTTAGCACCATGCCTTCACCTCCGCCAAACGGGCGGTCGTCTACCGTTCGATGGCGGTCGTGCGTGAAGCTGCGCAAGTCATAAGTAGCAATATCGACAAGACCTGCAATACGGGCGCGTTTAAGAATCCCAAAGTCAAAGGGACCTGAGAAAAAGTCGGGAAAGATCGTGATGATATCAAAACGCATAGACGATAAGTGAGGTGCGGTCGGTTGTTTATGACTTCCAGATTGCACCATATCACTTGGAAGTTGTAGAACCACCAGACTGATTTCAAACGAAAATCTTACAGGGATGACCAGTGTATCTATCGTCTTTCAGATCATCGCGGCAGGCCGCAAGAGCCTTGATATGCTGCAGCTAAAACTTATCGCGCTACTGTTTCTGCTGTCAGTATCTTTTGGTTTTACTGCCGAGGCGCAGGATCAGATATTGCCGGATTCAATAGCGCCGCAACTCGCTCTCACGATACCCACGACCACAAATAGTCTCTCGATCTCAGAGCCTACCAAGTCAGCCCGTGATTCATCCAGTAATGAAGGGTTGATACGCAACAGCCTGACAACTCATTCTGCAAAGAGACTGCCGTCACAGAACCCGTTCCGTACAGTAGCCGTTAGTGTCAAAGGCAGTACTTTAGGAGCTGGCATAGAGCTGGCGACACCACTACTCCGATGCTTCAATATCCGTTCTGGTATCAGCTACTTAACTTTCGCCTACCCCTTTGGCATCGATGGGGTGAACTACAACGCAAGTTTGCACTTCAAATCCTCGCAGACCACTCTCGATTGGTTTCCTACAGGTCACACCTTTCACATCAGTCCTGGTGTTCTTTATTCTCGAAACACCGTGTCATCGGTTGCCACGGTCCCCGCAGGGAAGAACTTTACGCTCGGCGACCAAAGCTTTCTCAATAGCGTTGATGATCCTGTTCACGGCACCATGTCCGTCATCTATCCGCATAATCTTTCACCTATGCTGTTGCTTGGCTTCGGGAATACTCTGCCGCGTGACAATCATCACCTCACAGTCCCCGTTGAGTTTGGAGTCGCATATACAGGGGCAGCCACCATTGACGTCAATCTGAGTGGAACCGCCTGCACAAGTGAAGGTTGTGTCAGTTTTATGAAGAACCCAGAGGCGCAGACCAGCCTCAGACAGGAGATCCAAATCCTCAACGAAGATCTAAAGAAAGTTCCCGTCTATCCAATTGTTTCAATAGGCGTGGCCTACCACTTCTAGCGGTATTTTCTAGGTTTTGGCTCTAACTTGGAACTAACTCTTGCCATTAGAGTTTTTATTTACCTCGACCAAACCTTCGGGCAGCTTCATCTCAATGCGTTTCGCTTGCGTATCCACTTCAATCAGAAACGCCTTCACAAAAGGAATTAAAATCTCCTCACCAGCCACCGACGTCACCTCCAGCAGCGGAGCAGCATCGCTCAGACGCCGAACTCCATCAGCGGTGGTGGCAAATTGTACGTTGTCTATGATGCCAACGGGAACTATGCCGTCAAACACCGTGCAGCCTACCAACTCGCTTATGTAAACCGAGTCGTCGTCCAACGGAAGCCTCTCCTCCCGTGGCACAAGCACATCCATGCCTGCGATCAACTGCGCATCAGAGATAGTGAGAACATCTGCAAACTGCAGCACGACGCGACCCTCATTCTTCCCTACGGGCAGCCAGAACTCCACGATTTCAGCGAGACGAGCTTCTGCCTCCCCCCCTGCAAAGCCTGAAGGGGCGAGGAACACTCTAGTCTGATCCTCGAACCGTTCAGGAAAGTCAGTAAACAGTTCTGCCAGCAGCTCGCCTTTGCGACCTTGCGGTCGAAGCAGATGAGCTAACACAATCCAGGCTGGAGCATTTTGCGTCATATAGAAAAATTTAAACCAACGCATGAGCCCAGCAAGTGTGTGCGTGATCAGTACTCTAGGGCGCGGCTGGCGGGTCGTGTTCCACGATGTCTAATGAAAAACGATGCTTCAGCTTCATGCTGGCTGCACTCAGGATCGTTCTCATAGAACGTGCTGTTCGACCCTGTTTGCCTATCACTTTGCCTACATCACTGGTGGCAACCCGCAAACGAATCGCGGTGCTTTCGCCATCTTGTATGGCCTCGACCGAGACACTGTCTGGGTCGTCTACCAAGGCACGGGCTATCTCCGCTACAAGGTCTGTCATGTTCTTTACAGGGTTTTCCCCTGCAGGAAACTGAGTTGCCTGGGTCATCACACACCTTCTGGGTCTGGGAGTCACGATGAAACGCTCAAGCTCTTTCCCTCTGTCTCGTCTAATGCGAGATCTTTGAAAAAGTGCTGCAACGAGCAAATCATCGGTCGCAGAGCGTCCAAGGCTGTACACCCTGGGCTCTCTGCTTTTGCAAGGCCAACTGCATGCGACTGTGCAATACCAAGGAGTCTACGTCAAAAGGTGTGCAGTGCGAAGCACTTGGAACATACTGTGTCAGCTATCTTTGGGAACCAACATCTTATGCCCAAAGATAGCATCGACCAGTGACCCTTAGGCGACGGCTACAGCTTCTGATGGCTTATGCGCCATCAGCTTTCCAACGCGCTCCGACAATTGCGCTCCATTGCCAGTCCAGTAGTCAATACGGTCACGCTTTAGGTCAACCGTCGCAGGGTTTGTACGCGGATTGTAGGTGCCGACAACCTCGACCGACCGGCCGTTACGGGCGCGGTCTTTTTCAATAACAACGATACGGTAGTGCGGTTGCTTACGCGCTCCAACGCGCGCCAAACGGATCATCAACACTGGCATTGCCTTTCAGAACATTTTTGGTTTGGGTGACATAGCCGCGCTGTCGAATCTTTCTCTGAACAGGGACCTTAGATATATTACCCAACATCTAAGTATGGCTGAAAACACAGCTTTTCGCAACGGAGAAGCGAAACTCCCTTAAACGGGCGGAAAGAGGAACCGCAATACATCCCCAAAGCGTGCCGACCAGGCATTTTCATCGTGGACGCCATCAGGATCCTTCATATAAACAAAGTCTTTCCCAGCCTTCCAGCCGTGCTTCACTAACACACGCTCTAGTAAATCCGCATCCCGCACATGACGCGCTCCCTCTGCTGTCCCTATATCCAGCCAGATACGCAATTCAGGCTTTGAGCTGCGCAAGTCGAGCATGCGAACAACACTGCGCTGATTCCACCAGAGCGAAGGCGACATCGCTGCCAGCTTTCCGAACACCTCTGGACATGTAAAGCCAACATAAAGCGAGATCAATCCTCCTAAAGAAGACCCGCCAAGGCCTGTGTCTTTCGCCCCTCGTAACGTGCGGTAGGAGTTGTCGATTAGCGGCTTCAGCTCCTCGACCAGCAGTCTCCCATAGTTGCGGCCTTCGCCACCACCCATCTTGAAGTCACGCGTCGGCGTGTACTCCGCCATTCGACGAAGCCCCGTATTGGCAACCCCTACTAGGATCACAGGCTCGATCTCACCGTCCAACGTGAGCCGGTCGGCTGTGGTATGAGCATTCCAGGTTTGTCCCGCGAGATAAGAAGTGCGCCCGTCAAACAAGTTTTGCCCATCCTGCAGGTAAAAAACAGGGAAGCGGCGTTCTTCCTGCTGCAGGTACTGAGGAGGCAGATACACCGACACTGCGCGGTCGTCAGGCAAAATCTCCGAGTGAAATTCGCGCACAATATATCTCGGATTGGAATCGAGATCGTTTGCGATATGCTCACTCATCTCGCCTGCGGGCGAGTTCGCAGAAGTAGTTTTGCACTCAAGAGTCTCAAGCGCCGGAATGGATTGGGATGGCGATAATTGTTTCAATGCTGAAGAAGCTTCTCCAATAAAATACGATTGCATCAGACTAGCAGAGGGAGCTCGATGAAACGCGAATACCACAAATGGTTCTCACCCTCTCTTGGGCGTGATATGGAACTGCTTGCCTTCGGACACGCAGGCTATCCCGCAATCGTCTTCCCCACGTCCTGCGGCCGCTTCTACGAGTTTGAAGACCGCCAAATGGTCAGCACCGTTCAGGACAAGCTCGAGCACGGCCACCTCCAGCTCTATTGCGTCGACTCGGTCGACGGAGAAAGCTGGTACAACCGTGATGTTCCACCACGCTGGCGCATAGCTCGCCAATTGCAGTATGACAACTACATCATCAAGGAGGTGGTACCTCTTATCCGCCAGTTGAATCAGTACTCCGGTCTAGGTGCCATCGGCACTAGCTTTGGCGGCTATCATGCTATGAATACTGCCCTTCGGCATCCCGATATTTTCACTGGCATGCTTTCTATGAGTGGAGCGTTTGATCCTTCCAACTTTCTCCGCGGTTACTACGATGACGACTGCTACTTCAATATCCCCATGCACTATCTCCCCAATATCGGCGACCCTTGGTATCTCGATCGTTACCGTCGTAACACTTATGTCCTCGCAACAGGTGTGCATGATCAATGTTGGAACGACAACGAACGAATGGCACAGATCTTTCACAATAAAAATATTCCCTGCCGTCTCGACGTTTGGGGCGATAACACAGGCCATGACTGGCCTTGGTGGCAGAGAATGTTGCAGACTTATCTCTAGTTCGCAAGCAAAACTCACCTAATAACCTTCTATGGAGGATTCAGTGAAGAAGATCGGTGTCCTGTTCGGAATGGAAAATACCTTTCCCGGTGCGTTGGTCGATCGCATCAACGGAATGGAGATCGAGGGCATTCGGGCTGAGTTCGTCTGCGTAGGTGGAGTTCAAATGGCCGCGCCCTCAGGCTACGCCGTCATCGTCGATCGTATCTCCCACGACATGCCTTTCTACCGAGCATTTCTCAAGAACGCTGCCCTTACCGGCACACAGATCATCAACAATCCTTTTTGGTGGTCGGCGGACGATAAGTTCTTCAACTATGCTCTGGCTGCGAAGTTAGGCGTGGCTGTCCCAAAGACCGTCCTTTTGCCCCATAAGAGGTTTCCTCCACAAATTAACGAGCGCTCACTTCGAAATCTTCAGTTTCCCCTCGACTGGGACGGAATCTTCGACTATGTAGGTTTCCCGGCCTTTCTCAAGCCACATGATGGCGGTGGTTGGCGCGATGTCTTTCACGTTCACAACCGCGACGAGTTCTTCCACGCCTACGACCAGACCCGCGACCTTTGCATGACCCTTCAGGCCGCAGTCAACTTCAAAGAGTACTTCCGCTGTTACGTTGTAGGTCAGGCCGACGTCCGAATTATGCCCTACGACCCGCGCCGCCCGCATGAGCAGCGCTACGTCCTCGACCCACCTGAGTACGATAAGAAGCTCCTCAAGCGCGTCGAAAAAGATGCCCTAACCCTATGCAAAGCCCTCGGCTACGACCTCAATACTGTAGAGTTCGCAGTAGAAGATGGCATCCCCTACGCCATCGACTTCATGAACCCCGCACCTGACGCGGACCTCCACTCCGTCGGCAAAGAAAGTTTCGAGTGGATCGTCGACAAAGTCGCAAACCTCGCCGTAAAGAAAGCGCAATTCGCCAGCACGCTCCAGAAGCAGTTGAACTGGGGCTCTTTCCTCGCCGGTCCGGCGACAAAGCAACCTGCCGCTGTGACAGCCACGAAAGCGTCACCGAAAAAAGCCCCGGCAAAGGCAGTTAAAAAGACAGCCACAAAGAAATCCGCCAAGAAAGCTCCTTGACCGCCCCTCCACTGGCGGGCTGCTGCTGACCCAATCTGCGGAGAGATACCCGAACATAGCTCGTCTTACACGAGACTCTAGACCTTCGGCATCTCTCTCTTTGCGTTCGCCGGCCCGTCCACAATGCCTTTGATGATCACTAGCAGAGCTTTTGGTCTAAGAGCTGCGCGAAACGCCCTTTTGGGACCGCTACTTCTCCATCCTGGAGATTCTGCCCGGAGTTGAGAATGCTTACGCCCAGAACTATACCGAGCCGCGCTGACGGCCTGACAAAGCCGGCGAACGAGGCTGTTCGCGAGTGCAGCCTCGTTCTTACAAAGCCCACTTCAAGAACCCTTCACCCTTAAAAAGCCCCGGATGATACGCTTCTCACTCAAACTGAAAACAGGAGAGTGTATGCGGCCATCCTTCACGCTAGGCATCGAAGAGGAGTACCAGACAGTAGACCCCGAAACCCGCGATCTACGCTCGCACATTGCGACTGAAATGCTCGCTAAGGGCAAGCTCCGCCTCGAAGAGCGCGTCAAGGCCGAGATGCATCAGTCCGTCATCGAAGTAGGCACTCGCATCTGCAGCAACATTCAGGTAGCGCAAGAGGATCTCTTCGATCTCCGCCGCAACATGATCGCGTTAGCCGAAGAGCACAACCTTCTGCTCATCGCCGGAGCCACGCATCCTTTTGCTGACTGGCGCGTTCAGGAAATCTACCCTGACCCCCGCTATGCTCAGGTTGTCGAAGACCTCCAGCTCGTTGCCCGAGCCAACCTCATCTTCGGCCTCCACGTACACGTCGGCATTGAAGACCGCGAAGCCGCCATCCGCATCATGAACTCGCTTCGCTACTTCCTTCCTCACATCCTCGCCCTCTCCACTAACTCCCCCTTTTGGCTAGGAATGGAGACGGGCTACAAGAGCTACCGCGCCAAGGTCTTTGAAAACTTTCCTCGCACTAATCTCCCCGATAGTTTCGCCAGCTACTCGGAGTTTGAGAGCTACGTCAACCTACTTATCAAGACCAACTCGATCGACAATGCAAAAAAAATTTGGTGGGATGTACGTCCTCATCCTTTCTTCGATACTGTCGAGGTCCGCATTTGCGATATTCCCCTCCGTGCGCAAGAGTCAATTGCCATCGCGGCACTAATTCAGGCTACAGCATGCAAACTCTGGCACCTACACTCAAAGAACATCGACTATCGCCAGTACTCCCGCGCGCTGCTCATGGAAAACAAATTCCGCGCCGTTCGCTACGGCATCGACGGCAAGATGATCGACTTTGGCAAACAAACCGAAGTTCCTGTCCGAGAGCTCATCCTCGAATATCTTGCATTCATCGACGACGTCGTAGACGAGCTAGGCAGTCGCAACGAGCTCAACTACATTCACACCATGCTTGCGCAAGGCACCGGTGCCGATCGCCAGCTCAAGGTCTTCCACGAAACCGGCAGCCTCAAATCCGTAGTCGACTACATGGCCGCAGAAACCCGCGCCGGCCTCTAAGCGCAGCGAGGAATCCCACCATTTATTTTGCTGTTGTCATTCCCGAAGGGAATCTGCGTTTGTTGCCTTTTGCCTCGGTGATGCGTTATCACTACCGCCTCCATTCTTCGCTACTGCCAACCAGACGCCTTAAACATCCTGTCAAGCCCTAAGCTACAAATCCCCTTGCCAGACAAGCAGATTCGGGTGGCACACCACCCGTCCGAACCCGATATAATTAACACAGTCCTATAAATGGAAACCCCGACAGGCGTCGGGGTTTCTTTTTTACCGACAGTTCATAGAAAATGAAGACTCTACAAAACTCCATAACATCTTCAAGACCTAACGCAACGGGGCAAAACCAAGTCCAAACCTAAGTCTCAACGATGGAATACTTTAGAACAGAAACGATGGGGTAGGGCTCTATCGGATGGCCACTCCCGCTAAGAGAGATTCCTTTTCCTCCTGTAAGGCAGCGGTAACAAGCTATCTTAGAGAGAAGTTTTACTCGGAAGGCCGCACCCATGATGGATCAAGCAATACAGACAGCACCAGACCTTCGCGCCACCGCCTTCCCAGCAGAGTTCACACCAGGCGCTCGTAACGCGGTCACCACCTGCCTGCGCGTCCAGCCCAACGAGAAGGTCACTCTCATCACCGACGAGCGCTGCCTCACCATTGCGGCCTCTCTCGTCGCCGAACTAGAGCGCATCGGCTGCACCTGGAATGCTTTCGTCCTCGAAGCCCTCTCGCCGCGACCTCTCACTGATCTTCCTGCGGCAATCCTTGCTGATATGGAGACTTCGCAGGTCAGCATTTTTGCAGTTGAAGTCCAGCCGAACGAACTCCGCAGTCGCATGCAGATGACAGACGTTGTCAATCGCCGCCGTATGCGCCACGCACACATGGTCAACATCACCCCTGAAATCATGACCCAAGGAATGCGCGCCGACTTCCTCGCTATTGATCGCCTCTCACAAGCGGTCCTTGATAAGGTCCGTGTCGCCACATACGTTCGCGCTACAACCCCAGCGGGTACGGACATTCATGCCCAGTTCAATCCTGACTATCGATGGTTTAAGACCTCTGGAATTATCTCCACTGAAAAGTGGGGTAATCTTCCTGGCGGCGAGTGTTTTACAGCACCCGGCGAGGTGAACGGTGTTTTTGTGGTTGACGGCGTTGTTGGCGATTATCTTTGTGCGCGCTATGGGATCCTACGTGCACAGCCGTTGACTATTAATATCGAAGGAAACCGCATTACTAAAGTCTCCAGCGAGAACAAAGATTTGGAGCGAGACTTCTGGACCTACACTCACACTGACGAGAACTCCGACCGTGTCGGTGAGTTTGCCATCGGCACGAACATCGGCGTTGATCGCGTCATAGGTAACATTCTTCAAGACGAAAAGTTCCCGGGGATCCACATCGCCTTCGGAGATCCGTACGGGGCTCACACTGGAGCTCCATGGAAATCATCTACTCACATCGATGTGGTCGGTCTGGAGTTCAGCATTTGGCTTGGAGACGCGGATGGCGAAGAGCAAATTATGCGCGACGGCCATTTCTTGCTCGATGCATAATCGATGTCGTAATAGCGCCAGTCAAGGCTAAAGCATCTTAGTGTGAATCGGTAGTGGTCTTGCCGTCGGTTTTTATCTGATACGGCTTGGTGTCGACGCCCTGGTTGTATTTGATATTGTTGTAAACAGCGGTTCTATAGTCTTCTGAAGGTAGATAAAGGCTTTGTTTCAATTCGATTCCGCGCACAGGGTCAACCCAGATGGTCATGTGAGTGCAATTGTTGCGAAGTGCGGGATCTTTGGGAACTAAATCCAGCTTTGCTGTTTGCACGCCGTTGACTATCTCATCTCCTAAGTCCGAGATTGTCCATGCCTTTGCGAGATCTTTTCCGCTGCCACCGAAGCCTACTGTCAGAAAACTTTCTAGCTGAGCTTTATTTTTTGTTGCATCAACGACCGTCAGATGATCGATAGAAGGATCGTAGAGTCGAAGTAGCCCATTCTTGAATTCGATAATCTTGAGAGAGGGAGAAACCATCTTCACTCCCATTACAGTTACAGGCCCTTCTTTTTTGAAGTAGATGGTACCTTTCTGCGTGGTCGTCTGCTGCACAACCTTCTCGTAGAGATCCCACTGAAAACTGGCCTCCGTCGACTGGAACTTCAGGCTCGCTGCATCCATCTGCCGTAATACTTCATCCAGATGGCCCGGCTTTGGTTGTGCAAATGCGGAGGATATAGCGAGCCCTGAAACGACTGACGATAAGATGAGTAAGGTCGCGATGCGTCTTAGGGTGGTCATAATCAGGTGCTCCCATTTGTTAGATGCCTTATGCGTCAAGATGTTTAGCGTAGGACCCAGGCGTTGTAAGCGATGATTTTGCCTTGGGTATCACGAACAGCTTCGTACCGTTCCAAGGATACCTCCCCCGAGATCGGTTCAATTACACGTAGGATTGAAGCTTTGCGCTCAGAATCCGTACTCGCGCCGCTCATATCATCTGCCCGAACCTGGTAGATGAAACGGCTGCTTCCTCCAGAGCTTCCAGCTTCTCGAACCAACACCTCGCTCGCATGTAGCGCAACAGTCTCAACAGGTTTGTCCTTGAAGTCGATGAAGTATGGTGAGACAAACATGAAGACTAGAATGGCTGTCACCATAACGTCATAATGGAAGCTACCCCGCTCATAAGCCCAAAAGATGTAGTTTCGAATTAGTTTGAACATGGATTAGCTCCTGCCCTGTTGTTTGCGAATGACAGTATCGCCGTTCATATAAGGAACTAACACCGCTGGGATCCGTATGGTGCCATCTGCTTGCTGATAGTTTTCCAAGATTGCAAGATAGGTGCGGCCTACGGCAAGACCGCTACCGTTAAGCGTGTGAAGAAATTCACTCTTTTTTGCTCCGGCCGGGCGATAGCGAATATTTGCCCTGCGAGCCTGGAATGACCCAAAGTTCGAACAGGAAGAGATTTCTCGATAGAGGCTTTGGCCGGGTAGCCAGACTTCCAGATCATAAGTCTTGGATGCAGAAAACCCCATATCCCCAGCACATAACAGCATGCGCCGATAGGGCAGACCGAGGCGTTCGAGCACGGTCTCTGCATGCCGGGTAAGGCGTTCGTGTTCGACACCCGAATCTTCCGGACGTACAAACTTTACTAATTCGACCTTCTGAAACTGATGCTGTCGAATCATGCCGCGAACATCCTTACCGTAGGATCCTGCCTCAGAGCGGAAACATGGAGTGTAAGCGCAGAAGGATATCGGAAGCTGTGATTCGTCCAGAGTCTCATCGCGAAAAAGGTTTGTAACGGGCACCTCAGCGGTGGGGATGAGCCAGTGGTCGTTCTCCTGATAGACTCCGGGCTCGTAGCTGCCTTTGTCATCGCAATGAAAGAGGTCTTCGGCGAACTTGGGTAACTGGCCAGTGCCAAAGAGTGACTTCGAATTGACCATGTAAGGCGGGAGAACCTCGGTATAGCCATGCTCTTTGGTATGAAGGTCGAGCATATAGTTTGCGAGAGCACGCTCCAGCCTTGCCCCCTGACCAAAGTGGACGACAAAGCGCGAGCCAGAGATCTTGGCAGCGCGGTTGAAGTCTAGAATTCCTAGCGACTCGCCAAGCTCCCAGTGAGGTTTGGCGGTGAATTCGAAGGAATGTTTGTCACCCCAGGTCTTTTCTTCACGATTTTCTTCGGCCGACTTGCCAGTAGGAACGTCATCCTGGGGAAGATTGGGGAGAGCCTGTAAAATCTCACGCAGGCGCGAGTCGGAGACTGCTGCAGCCGATTCGAGATACTCCGCCTCAGACTTAAGAGATCGTGTTTGATAAGCCTGCGAGGTGGTGTCGGCACCTTCGCGCTTTAGCTTTGCAATCTCGTCCGTCAGCCTGTTGCGCTGGGCTTTAAGTGTTTCTACTTGAGTAATGGCTTCGCGGCGTTTGCGGTCGATATCTGTGAAGTTACCTAGCGCAGTGGAGGGGTCCATTCCACGTGCACGTAATTTTTCTTCTACGAGGGGCAGGTTCGCCCGCACAAATGCAAGATCGATCATCACTATACATTTTAGCGTCTTCGCTGGGAAACGGGGATAAGACCGCGCAATCGCAGCAAAATGAAGTTACCCTTAGGAATATGCGAAAGTTTGTCTCGGTGCTGACTACAGTGATCAGGGCAGATGCGCGAGAACAACTGGAAGGAAAGAGGAAGAGTGAACGCCTCTAAACGAAGTAAAGATCCTGATATGCGAGTAACCGTGGCAGGGGTTGAATTTGCATCACCTGTGATTGCCGCAAGCGGAACTTTTGGCTACGGAGTTGAGTTCGAGGATATTGTCTCCTTGGAGCGTATTGGAGGATTTGTTACCAAAGGGTTGTCACGCGAACCAATGGCAGGTAATCCCGCTCCGCGGATTATAGAAACGTCTGCAGGGATGATGAATGCTATTGGACTGCAGAATATGGGAGTTAGAGCTTTTATCGCCGAAAAGCTTCCTAAACTGAGGAAAGTTAAGGGTGCAGTCATTATTGCAAATGTATTCGGTTTTACCATCGAAGATTGTCTTGAGGTCATTCAGGCTTTGAATGATGCACCTGGCATCGCGATGTATGAGCTAAATGCAAGTTGCCCCAATACGAGTCATGGAGGTATGGTCTTCGGCACTGATCCACCTCAGCTTTGGGAGCTGGTTGCGCGGTGCAAGGCAGTCGCTCGCCGACCTCTTATGGTCAAGCTTTCCCCTAATGTCACCGACATCGGATTGATGGCCCGCGTTGCAGCCGACGGTGGAGCGGATTCGGTTTCACTCGTCAATACCTTTGTCTCTCTTGCCATCGATGTCGAGACAAGGCTGCCTCGTATAGCCAACGTCACCGGAGGACTCTCTGGACCCGCGATTAAGCCGATTGCAGTGCGAATGGTACACGAGGTTTCAAAGAACGTGACCATTCCAATCGTCGGCATGGGAGGAATCGTGAGGGCCGAAGATGCAGTGGAGTTCATGATGGCAGGAGCCACGGCAGTGCAAGTTGGGACGGCCAGCTACGCAGATCCCCGTGCCGTCGAAAATATTGCCAATGCTCTAAAACGTTGGTGCTCCTCACACGAAATCGTTCAAGTAAGTTCGCTCACAGGAACCGCCTTACTCTAAAGGTGTGACTTAGCTTCCGCTGGCTTAGAATAGTCAGGTGATGATTGAACACGATATTGATTCCTCAGCTGTTTCTACTGATCTTCGTCAGATTCGCCGCGCTTTACTGTCAGTGACCGATAAGACTGGGCTTGTTGATTTCGCTCGAATCCTAGCTTCGTTCGATGTCGATCTGGTTTCGACGGGCGGAACTGCTCGTACGCTACGCGAAGCCGGCCTGCAGGTGCGTGATATTAGCGATCTGACTGGATTTCCCGAGATGCTCGATGGTCGCGTGAAGACGCTCCATCCAAAGGTTCATGGAGGAATATTGCACATTCGCGACAATGCGGAACACCTGACCTCTGTAGCCGAACACCATATCGAGCCAATCGATATGGTCGTGGTGAACCTTTATGCGTTTGAGAACACAGCCAATCGTCCCGGAGTTGCCTTTGCTGACATTATCGAAAATATTGATATAGGTGGACCTTCGATGGTGCGATCGGCGGCGAAAAACTTCGCGGATGTCGCGATCGTGACATCGGGTACGGACTACGCACGATTGGCAGATGAGATGGCTGCAAACTCTGGCAGCTTGAGCCATTCAACACGTTGGACTCTCGCCAAGAAGGCTTTCGCTGTCACAGCAGCTTACGATGCCGGTATAGCGACAGCACTGGAAAGCATCGAAACTCCTGGTGGCAAGGCTGCCTTTTCGCAAGAGCAGCTACCGCCAACAATTCGTGTCATCCAACCGATCCTCAAGACTCTTCGTTATGGGGAAAACCCTCATCAGAAAGCCGCTCTCTACACGGACGGTAGCAAAAACGGTATAGCGAATGCCAGACAGTTACAAGGTAAGGAGCTTAGCTACAACAACATCGTGGATCTTGATGCCTGTTGGGAGCTAGTAAGCGAGTTCGATGAACCTGCGGTTGTCATCATAAAACATACAAACCCCTGCGGAGCTTCTACTGGCGCAACTGTAGTTGAAGCCTACCAGCGGGCGCTTGAGTCTGATCCAGTATCGGCATTTGGCGGTGTAATTGGTATCAATCGCGAGGTGGATGCTGCCGCAGCGGATGAAATCGCCAAGCTATTCGTCGAAGCGATTGTGGCACCTTCTTTTACTGCAGAGGCACTGGAACGTTTTGCGACGAAGAAGAATCTCCGCCTAATCGAAATTTTACCTGCCGAGACACGACGTATTTTGAAGCAGGTTTCAGGCGGATTGTTGGTACAGAATGCCGACCAACTGCGTATCAAAGCAGGGGAGCTCAAGATCGTCTCTAAGCGCAACCCTACCGCAGAGGAGTCGCGTGCGCTCCTCTTTGCATGGCGGGTGTGCAAGCACGTCAAATCAAATGCAATTGTCTACGCTCGTTTTAGCAATGGACATGGTCAGACAGTCGGTATTGGGGCAGGCCAGATGAGTCGAGTGGATGCAGCACGTTTTGGTGCCATGAAAGCTGTACTACCGCTAAACGGTACAGTAGCCGCCTCTGATGCCTTTTTCCCCTTCGCTGACGGGTTAGAGGTTGTTGCAAAAGCGGGGGCTACAGCGGTAATTCAACCGGGCGGCTCAGTGCGGGATGCCGAGGTCGTTGAGGCTGCCGATCGATTGGGTATCGCTATGGCATTCACAGGCGTCAGGCACTTCCGTCATGGATAATCCTCCGATTTTGTTTCAAACGTGGATATAATCACCGCCATGCTGTCAAAATGGCTGGTCTGTGCCACCCTGCATCCAATCGGTCGGCGGTACCGTCTAACCAGTGTCTAGTTGCATCGCTTTGGCTTCCATTCCCTCGGCACAGGAAACTACATCATGACACCTCTCTTACGTGCCTCCTCTCTTCGTTACTCCCGTTTGATTCCCGTTGCAGCGTTTTTCTTTATAGCTCATACATTGGTCGCTCAAACACCAGATACTGCGAAGAGTTCAGTGACTTCAGTACAGGTTGATCGAGCCTCTTCTTACTATCACTATGGGTTAGCGCGACTATATGAAGATATGGCAGTTAATGCTGGACGGTCAGATTACGCCACACAAGCGGTGGAGCAGTACAAATTGGCTCTCGATGCCGATCCAAATTCACGTCTTCTGCAAGATGGTCTAGCTGACCTTTACTTTAAGATTGGTCGTATTCGGGAGGCCGTAACAGCTGCGCAAGATCAGGTGGGGAAGAATCCCGATGATATTGAAGCGCATACGTTGCTGGGAAAGGTCTATCTTCGGTCGCTGGGCGATATGCAGACCCCACAGTCCGGCCAAATGCTTCAACTGGCGATCACAGAATACGAGAAACTCGCGCAGCTAAAACCGAACGATGTAGAGGCGCATCTACTCCTGGGCCAGCTTTACGGTTTGAATCATGACTCCGGCAAAGCGGAGGCGCAGTTCAAGGCAGCACAAGGCATTGACGCAAATTCGGAAGAAGTTGCGCTCAACATGGCGCGACTTTACAGCGAGCAGGGAGATCCAAAACGTGCTGCCGATGTGCTCAATGCCGTGCCGGTTGATGATCGTTCACCTCGCGTCGAATTTGCTCTAGGAGCAAGCTATGAACAACTGAAGAAGAATAAAGATGCGATTGCCGCCTATCATCGGGCCTTGGATCTTGAGCCTGACAACCTGGACACCGAGCGGGGTCTCGCAAATGCTTTGCTGGCGGATGGTCAGCTTGATGAGGCGCTTAAGGTGCTGAATGGCATCGTCGCTGCCGAGCCGCAGGATGCTCAATCGCAAATCCACATCTCCGAGATTGAGCGGAGACAAGGGCACTATGACGATGCCCTGAAGACATTGGAAAAAGCTAAACCTTTAGCTCCAGACTCGCTGGAGCTTACTTACAACGAGGCTCTTATCTATGACTCGTTGGGTAGATATGACGATGCGACTGGAGTTTTATCCAAGCTAGTGGCAGATTCTGCGCATCCCGACGGGAAGTATACCGATGGGGAGAAGGCGAACCGTTCAATCTTTCTAGACCGCCTGGCTATCATCTACCGCGAGGAAAACAAGACTGTAGACGCTGTCGCTGCATACAAACAACTGGTTTCTCTTGGCGGTGATTACGTCAAGAGTGGCTATCAGGGCCAGATTGACGCCTATCGTGATGCCCATGAGTGGAAGGAAGCTACTGCAACTGCTGCTGAGATCGCGAAGGTGATGCCGAACGATCATGGGATTCAGTTGATGTATGCCGGGCAGCTTGCCGATACCGGTTCGGCTGAGCAAGGCATTGCGTTGGCGAATGCGCAGCTGCTGGCGACAAAGGGGACACCGGATGAACGTGATTCGCATCTGGCTTTGGCCCAGATTTATACACGCCTGAAACGTTACCAGGAGGCTTCTGTTGAGCTGACGAGCGCTGATGCGCTGGCGACGAAGCCGGATGAGAGGCTTTATGTAGCGTTTCTGCGCGGCGCGCTTTACGACCGGCAGAAGCAGTACGATCTGGCCGAAGCCGAGTTCCGGAAGGCGCTGGCGATCGATCCACAGAACGCAACCGTTCTCAACTATCTTGGCTACATGCTGGCAGATCGTGGCGTTCGGCTTCCTGAGGCGTTGACGATGATTCGGAAGGCAGTTGAGCTCGACCCGCAGAATGGTGCTTTCCTGGATTCGCTTGGGTGGGCTTACTACAAGTCGGGTCAATATGCGCTGGCTGAAGAAAATTTGCGCAAGGCGAATGAGAGGATTAACACGGATCCTACGGTTCACGACCACTTGGGGGAGGTCTATGAGAAGACCGGGAACCTGAAGATGGCGGTAGCCCAGTGGGAGAGGTCGATGACGGAGTATTCCCGATCCCTGCCGGCGGATGCTGACCCAATGGATGTGGCGAAGGTGCAGCACAAGCTCGAGAACGCTCGCGTGAAGCTGGCGAAGGGTGGAACCGCACCGGTCAAACAGTAGATAAGCAGTTCGACCAGAGGCCCTTCGAGAGATCTCGAGGGGCCTCTGCCGTTTACACTGGAGTAGACCATGTCCCTCGAGCTCCATCACTGCGCGGTCGTTGCCGATCCGGGCGACCTGCTGCTCACACGTGTGTATCCGGCACCTTTTCGGCCGTCGCGGACTCCGTTTCAGCGGGATCGGGAGCGGATTGTGCAGGCCAGAGCCTTCCGTCGGCTGGCAGGGAAGACGCAGGTGTTCACCAGCCGCGCTTCGGACCACTTTCGCAGCCGCCTTACCCACACCATTGAGGTTGCACAGATCGCCAGAGCGGCGGCAGCAGCGCTGGGACTTCAGGAAGATCTGGCGGAGACCCTGGCGCTGGTCCATGACATCGGCCACCCGCCGTTCGGACACGCCGGGGAGCGAGCGCTCGACAAGTGCCTGAAGCGCCATGGCCGCGGGTTCGACCATAATATTCATGCTCTGCGCATCGTCGACCACTTTGAGCTGCGATATGCGGCTCATCGTGGGTTGAACCTGACGCTGGGCGTTCGCGAGGGTATCATCAAACACTCGCGTGACTACAGTATCGAGAAGCATCCCGATCTGACGGGCTTACTGCTCGAACAGCGTCCCCCGCTGGAGGCGCAGTTGATCGATCTGGCCGACGAGATCGCCTACCTGACGGCAGATCTCGATGATGGCGTCGAGTCGGGGCTGCTTGAGATCGGCCACATCTGCGAACATGTGGATATTGTTGCGCGCTGTTACAAGACCGTGGAGCGGGAGCATGCTGGAGTCGATGAGAAGTTCCTGTTCAACGAAGCATTGCAGTTGATGCAGAACGTCCTTACCGATGACCTGATTGAAAATACTGCTCTCAACACGCATGCAATAGGGGCTGAATCGCTTGCCGATATCCGCAGGCATCCGAGCCGGCTGGCGTTGTTTTCGCCTGAGGTTGAGGCTCAGCGTCTGCAGGAGAAACAGTACCTCTACGACACTCTCTACACCTGCCGGGCGCTTGAACATGAGCATGATAAGGCGGAGGAGGTGGTCACGGCGCTGTTCGACTACTGGATCAACGATCCCGAGGAGCTGCCGGTGAACCACTTCGAGTCGGTCGAGAAGCAGGGTCTGGCGCGCGTCGTAGCCGACTACATCGCCGGTATGACCGATAGCTTCATCCTGTTGCAGTACGCGCAGATCAAGCGCGCGGTGCGGCGATAGAGCTTTCTGCCAAATAATAAAAGTGCACGGTCTCTTTCGAGAGAGGGTACACTTTCAGCCAAATGAGCTTCAGCCCGGCGAACATTACGGCGCTTGTGATTGCGGCCAGCTTTGCGGCTGGGCTGAACATCTATGCCACGGTGCTGACGCTGGGGCTGCTGGCGCGTACGCAGTGGGTGGCGTTGCCTCCTGGACTGGACTCGTTGGGGCACACCTGGGTGCTGGTGGTGTGCGGGATCATGTTTGCGATCGAGTTTGTGGCGGATAAGATTCCTGCGTTCGATATGATCTGGAACGCGCTGCATACGGTGATTCGAATTCCGATTGCGGCGCTGGTGGCGTATCACGCAAGCTCGCAGCTTTCGCCGCAGATGCAGGTGCTGGCGACCGCCATTGGAGCGGCAGTGGCGTTGGCGGCGCATGGGTCGAAGACGGCTTTGCGTGCGGCGGTTACGCCTAGTCCGGAGCCGGTTTCGAATATTGCGTTGAGCTCGACCGAAGATGTTGCGGCGGTTGGGTTGACGTGGTTCGCGACTCACCATCCGGTGGTCGCGGCTTCGATTGCGCTGGTTCTGCTGGCGGCTGCGATTCTGGCGGCCCGTACGCTGCTGCGAGCGATACAGAGGCCTCTGCGGCGGCTGTTTGGGAC
>NZ_LMUD01000039.1:83619-98613 GCF_009766095.1 Granulicella sp. S190 | reverse complement strand
GGGTTGCCTGCAAAATATTACGGACAAATGGGTTATGAGTGGATGTGCAGCTTTAATGCGCGCCTCAGGGCCTAGACGGCTTAATCTCTACCTTTTCCAGTATAGCGAGTGTGGATAACTCGTATGCCATGGAGTAAGTCTCTCCGTATGAATAGTTTGAGAGGTTGATGGGCTTGACAGGTTATTTGCCTTATCTAAGGATTTTTGCGTTTTGCCTTGATCTGTCAGGAGATAGACGACGAAGAGCTTGTTTGCTGGTAATAACCTGCTGCCTCCTCAATCGATTTTTTGCAATCCGGCCAGCAATCCCACACCGCAACGCGAGGCACAGACTTGGATGAGGTGGGACAACTATGTCCGAAAGCTATCGCGGTCGCGCGACAGCGATAATCAGACAGAAATATGCAAGCGAACACGCGCCTCCGCCGACGAACTTCCACCACTTTCTATCTTCGGTCGTCTGATGGAAGAATGCGGCCAGGCAAGCAATGATGAGAACGAAGTGCCCGATGCCACCGAGTGTCACCATCATGGTTTCGGGCCGCCGCACCTGGCCGGTATGCACAAAAAACCAGAATGCGACCGCTCCCGCCTGCATGAGGTGAGTCACGAAGAGATTAAGACTGTTCCAGACGACCCCGATCGTGACGCCCGCGCCAAACCCCCACGCACTCTTGCGGCGCGCAAGAATCACGATGACAACGTAAATGAATCCCTGGAGGAGGTGAAGAAGCCGAAGCTGTGGGACAACCCATGCGGATACAGTCAAGGCTATTAAGAAAAGTGCGGCTCCAATCGGAATCCACACGCGTGTCGCCGATTGATTCACCGAGCCGCTCATTTCCGTCAGTACGGCAGGGCGGCCGGATCTGTTCCACAGTCGGAGCGGCATCGCTCCTTGAAACCCTGTTGGGGCCGGATGACAAGCAGTTGTATGTCCAGTTGTGGACGTCACTTTCGATCGCTGGACACACGTTCTGTCGACGCGCTCGCTAAATAGAAGATAAATATAGCGTGTGATTTGGAGAGACACGTGCGCACATCCATGTCGTTTTTCTTCGTGATCCAAGAAGTCCGCCGAGCCCTTTCTAAGAACAGTTCGATGGCTTCAGCGTCAAAGGCGAGTGACGATGGTCAGGTGCAAATCAGATCGGAGGCTAGCAAGATGATCAACAGGAATGCAGGAAGAGCGATCGTCAAGAGACTGCCGGGTTTTTTCGGAGCCGGTACTCTATTTTTTGCAATTTTGGCGGGGTCTTGTCCCTCGGCGTTGGCGCAGCAGCCTGTCGCTACACCTGTCCAAAAGAGCGTCGAAGCTCAGGCACTTCCAGCTCCGGGGAGGTACAAGATAGATCCGCGTCACAGTTTTGCCTATTTCAGCGCCTGGCACCATCTGGTGGGCCGTGTGCGTGGCCGTTTCGACAAAGTTTCAGGGACCATCACCGTATCGCCGGATCCAGCCGCTTGCAGCGTAGACGTCACGATCGATGTCGCTACGATCAGCACGCAGGTCAGCCAACGTGATGACGATCTTCGCAGTGACGCCTATTTTGATGTGAAGAAGTTTTTGACAATGACCTATCAAGGGCGGGGCATTCATCGTGTCTCGGCAGATCTCTGGAGAATGGACGGCTCGCTGACCATGCATGGCGTTACCAAAGTAGTGCCGCTTACCTTCAAATACAGCGGCGTCTTCGCCGATACAGAACCGAACCAGCCGGCGAGGGTCGCGTTCCATGGAACTGCAGCCACGAAGCGCGCTGAATTCGGCATGGGGGCACGCGACAATTCGGCAGAAGTGGGCGATTTAAAGGCACCCGATGTCGATATCGAGATTGACGTTGAAGCAGACGCGGAACCCATCACTCCGTAACGGGAGCCCTTCCATAATTGTGGCTCAATCGCTGATGCAACTCATCGAGACGATGAGTCCCGACAAGTCGTCATAGTGGAAGCAATTTGGAGTTTCGGCTATCAGTACCTGCGATGACGCACATCCGGAAGACTGACCTGCTAATGTGCCCTGAGCGCTGATATTTGAGGCATCTGGAGTTGGAATAGTTTTGCGGGATCGAGGTAGCTGCCTTGCCAGCGTACTCCGAGATGAAGGTGAGGGCCGGTGGCGCGGCCTGAGGCGCCGCTGAGTGCGATGATCTGGCCTCGGCGGACGCGGCGGCCTGCGGTGACTTCGATCTTCGAGAGGTGCATGTAGACGCTCATGAGGCCGAGGCCGTGGTCGATGACGACGCAGCCGCCTTCGAAGTAGAGCGGGCGGGCGAGGGCGACGCGGCCGGAGTTGATGGCGCCTACAGGCGTGTGGAGTTTGGCGTGGTAGTCGAGGCCACGATGAACGCTGGCTACCTTCCCGTTGAAGAGACGCTGGTTGCCGAAGGAGTCGGATTGGGGGGCGAGACGTAAGGGTGGTGTAAAGTTGCCCGTCCACAGAGGAGTTGCGGCCGTGGTTGCGAAGGCTTTGTCTTTGATGAGTTTGTCTGCAGCGATCTGCTTGAGTGCTTTGGAATCCGGTTCGACGAACTTGTCCGGGACAGTGAGCGGAACCTGGACGTAGGGTGCGGTTTCGATGGTGAGTTGCTGGTGGAGTGTGGTGTGAGTGCCGTCTTTGAAGGCGGCTTCGATGGTGAGGGGATAGCTGCCGGGCGCGAGTTCAACATCGACTCCGGCGAGAGCGAACCAGGTGTGGCGATCGGTGAGTGAGAAGAAGGGGACACGATGCGCCTGCCAGTTGCCGGTGACGGAGAGTGCTTCGTGCGGCAGAGTGATGGTGATGAGACAGGGAGAGCCGTTGCTCAAGTTTGAGGGCGTGATGAGGATGGAGCCGCTGTCGATGCTTTTGGCGTCGATGATGGCGCTGCTTCGTGCGAAGGGCGCTGCAGAGAAGATGGTTGCAGCGAGGAGTGCGGCGTGCAGGAGAGTTCTGCTGCGTGAGGGAGGCATGAGAGGAGAGTGTGGCAGAAAAGAGGTTGGGGGAGAAGGGAATTGTGAGGAGAGGTGCAGGGCTAGCGCGAAGCCAGCAGAGATTACTTCGCTGCGCTTCGGAGTGACAACTGGTTGGACTATGGATGCCGCTTCGTCGGTCGCTGCTGCCGCGAGGGCAGAAGCAAAGGCAATGCAGGGGCACGCTGCGCGGTGATATTCTAGCCAGAATCAGTAGGAATGAGGCCTTCGCTTTTCATGTCAAACCCAAGTGTTCCAGAGTCCGCATCGTTCGAATCTCCCGAAAACGCAGAGTCTAGCGAATCGTTCGACGCGATTCTTTCGCAGTATGAGCAGACGCATTCGCGCCGGTCGGGTGAGGGTGGAAAGCAGATCTCCGGGACGGTAGTTGCGGTGTCGGCTGATTCGGTGTTCGTCGATATTGGGTATAAGACCGAGGGCGTGTTGCCGCTGGCGTTGTTCCAGGGTGCGGGCGAGACGGTAGAGCCGGGGAGCAAGCTGCTGGTTTCGGTGAAGGGGCGGAACGAAGAGGGGTACTACGAGCTGTCGCGGATGAGGGTGGAGCAGCCGAAGGATTGGAGCGCGCTGGAGCAGGCGTTGGCGGACAAGTCGGTGATTGTGGGGACGGTGACGGGCGTGGTGAAGGGCGGACTGACGGTGGATGTGGGCGTCAGGGCGTTTATGCCTGGGTCGCGGAGTGGGGCGAAGGACGCAGCGGAGATGGAGAAGCTGGTGGGGCAGGAGATTCGCTGCCGGATTATCAAGCTGGATGCAGCTGAGGAGGATCTTGTTGTCGACCGGCGTGCGGTGGCGGAGGAGGAAGACCGCTCGACCAAGGAGAGACGGTTTGGAGAGATCAATGAAGGCGATGTGGTGTCGGGTACGGTGCGGAGCCTGACGGACTATGGCGCGTTCGTCGATATTGGTGGAGTGGATGGGCTGCTGCACATCAGCGATATCGCGTGGGCTCGGGTGGAGAAGCCCGCGGATGTGTTGACGGTGGGGCAGCAGATTGAAGCGAAGGTGTTGAAGGTGGAGGCGGCGGGGAAGAGGATCTCGCTGGGGATGAAGCAGTTGACGGCGCATCCGTGGGATGCGGTGGCAGGCAAGTATGTTGCCGGGGAGCGGGTGCGCGGAGCGGTGACGAGGGTAACGGACTATGGCGCGTTTGTGGAGCTGGAGCCGGGCGTTGAGGGGATGGTGCACATCTCGGAGATGTCGTGGGTGAAGAAGGTGCGGAAGCCAGGGGATCTGGTGAAGCCTGGCGATGTGGTTGAGGTGATGATTCTTGGCGTGAGCGTGCCGGAGAAGCGGATGTCGCTGGGGCTGAAGCAGACGCTGGGCGATCCGTGGGCGGATGCGGCGGAGAAGTTTGCGGTGGGCTCGCAGGTGGAGGGCCCGGTGACGAGCTTTACGAAGTTCGGCGCGTTTGTGCAGCTGGTTGAGGGTGTGGAGGGGATGATTCACGTGAGCGAGATCAGCGCGGAGAAGAGGATTGAACGGCCTCAGGATGTGCTGCGCACGGGGCAGGTGGTGAAGGCGAAGGTGCTCGATGTGGATAAAGAGAAGCGGCAGATCAAACTGAGCATGAAGCAGCTGGTGCCGACTGGGCTGGATGAGTATCTTGCTGAGCATGCTGAGGGCGATGTGGTGACGGGGCGACTAATTGAAGTGGCCGGGGATCACGGAACGGTGGAGCTGGGTGAGGGGATTCGCTCGCGGGCGCGGCTGGTGGCGGAGGCTGCGGCGAAGGAAGAGTCGGAGCCAGGGGCCGTGGATCTTTCAGCGCTGGGGTTGATGCTGGCGTCGCGATGGAAGAACGGGCCGAGCGCTGCGGAGGCAAAGGCAGAGCCGGTGCGTGCGGGACAGATTCGGAGTTTCCGGATTACGCTGCTGGACCGCGAGGCGAAGAAGGTTGAAGTGCAGTTGGTCTAAAGGTTATCAAGAATAAATTCTCAGTAGAGAATGAGGCGGTTGTCGTTAGTTTTCAATAGGCTACGGCAGGCTCTTGTCTTTGCTGTGAACTAATAGCTGGGTTGCGATGTTTTGGTGCGACAGATCCTGCGCTATATTAGATTTATCGTGTTCAGGCCTGGACCAAAACCGAATGTGAAGGGCTCGTGGAGAATCTTCTTCGCACTGCTTTGCATGTTGCTGGTGCTGGCGACTGGAACGATTCAGGCTGTTCACTCCCATCCAGTTGGCGATATCTCGCATGCGGATTGCGCGCTCTGCGTTACGGCGCACGTAGCTGTTGAGGTAGCGCAACCTCCGGTAACGCTTACCGTCGCCTCCGTTGTTTCGGCTGTTGAGGTCTTCGATCCGCCCATGCGGACGAAGACTTTCTTTACGTTTGCCCTCTTTACTCGACCACCGCCTGTTGCGTCTGTTCTCGCTTAGAACGACGTCAAAAACAGGGCTTTAAACTCAAGGGGGTTGTGTATGCACACGTCGAGACGACGAGTCATCTTCGCATTATTTTTAGTTTTGTTTGTTTTCAAGAGTGCTGCTTTGTGGTCGCAGTCTGCTGGAAACGCCGGCACATTGGTTGGAACGGTAACGGATGCGACGGGCGCGATTGTGCCGGGCGCCACGGTGTCGATTGAGAATCCGGTGAGCAAATATAGCCGGATTACTACAACTGATAGTGCAGGGCACTATCAGTTTACGAACCTGCCGCTGAATCCTTATCACGTCGTGGTTTCGCTGGCGGGCTTTGCCTCGTCGACGCAGGACGTTGAGGTGCGGTCGTCAGTACCTACAGCGGTGAAGACGACGTTGGTGGTGGGCGCGACTTCGACGGTTGTGAATGTGACGGGTAGCGATCTGGTAGAGAACGACTCGACGTTCCATACGGATGTGGATCGAGGGTTGTTCGATAAGCTTCCGCTGGAGAGCCAGTCTTCTTCGCTCAGCTCGTTGGTGACGTTGTCGTCGCCGGGTGTTGCGGCGGACTCGAATGGACTGTTTCATGGCCTGGGGGATCATGCGTCGAACTCCTTTTCGGTCGACGGTCAGCCAATTACGGATCAGCAGAGCAAGGTTTTTTCGAACCAGATTCCTTCGAATTCGATTCAGTCGATCGAGGTGATCTCCGGGGCTCCGCCTGCGGAGTTTGGGGGCAAGACGAGTCTGGTGATCGAGGTCACGACACGATCCGGACTCGGGGTGACGAAGCCGACCGGAAGTGTGACGACCTCATATGGGACCTTCGGATCTGCGACCGGCGGCATTGATCTGAGCTATGGGGGAAAGAACTGGGGAAATTTCATCGAGGTCGATGGCTTGAACACCGGTCGCTTTCTTGATCCTCCAGAGTTCACGGTGTTTCATGACAAGGGCAACGAGTTTAATGTGTTCGACCGTATCGACCGCCAGCTTACGGAAGCTGACTCGGTTCACCTGAACCTCAACTACAGCCGTTCGTGGTTTCAGACGCCGAACTCCTTCGACAGCTTGAATGTGCAGAATGTGATCAGCGGAGGAGCGGGAGCGAATCCAGTCTTTGGGAATGTTGGAAACGCCGATCAGCGCTCGAAGATCGGCACCTTCGATATAGCTCCGACGTACACGCGCACGGTCGGGGCCAACTCGGTCTTCAATTTCGGCCCTTATATCCGCAAGGATCAGTATGACTACTATCCGAGCGCAAATCCGCTGGCCGACATGGGGCCACCCAACCTGCAAAATCAGACGATTGCGCAGACTCGTTCTCTTACCAATGCTGGTGTGCATACGGATATTTCGTATGTGAAGGGAATCAACAACATCAAGGTGGGGGCTAATTACTCGCAGACATTTCTTCGCGAGAGCGACACGTTGGGAGTAGTCAGCTCGACGTTCAATTCGCCTTGTCTGGATAACGCGGGGAATGCTTTGCCGGGATTCACAGATCCATCGCAGTGCGTCGGAGGAGTTGCGAATCAGAATCCGAAGTTTCTGCCGGTTTTGCTTCCGTACGATCTGACGCGGGGCGGAGGAGTGTTTAACTTCGTCGGTCACACAGATGTGAAAGAGATTGCGCTGTACGCCCAGGACCAGATCAAGGCGGGAAACTGGCTGTTCAACCTTGGTATCCGTGGAGATCTTTACAACGGATTGACGGTTGCTCGTCAGGCAGAGCCCCGGCTGGGTGTCTCTTACAGCATCAAGCCTACCAATACTGTGCTCCGTCTCTCTTATGCACGGACACTGGAGTCTCCCTTCAATGAGAATCTCGTGCTCTCGAGCCAAGGGTGCGAGAGCGCGGTTCTTTCTCCATTGCTGCTATGTACATCCGGGGTTTCGGGAACGCTGCAGCCTGGATTCAAGAATGAGTTTCATGCAGGGTTGCAACAGGCCTTCGGAAAAAACCTCGTCATCAGCGGGGATTACATCTGGAAGTACACGCATAATGCGTTCGATTTCAGCGTGCTTGGCAATACACCGATCACGTTCCCGATTGACTGGCATAATTCGAAGATTCCCGGCTTTGCGTTGCGTGCGGATGTCCCCAACATTCACAACTTTTCCGCGTTCGTGGTGATGTCGTCGGTGGCTGCCCGGTTCTTTCCGCCGCAGGTCGCCGGAGCCGGGGCTACGGTTGGCGGCAGCGGATTTCCATTCCGTATCGACCACGATGAACGATTCAACGAGAGCACCCATCTTCAGTATCAGATTCCCGGGAAGCGTAGTCCGTGGGTCGGCTTCAACTGGAGGTTCGACAGTGGTCTGACTGCGGGTTCGGTGCCTTGCTATAACGTCACCGATCCAAACAGCCTCTGCAATCCTGCGAATAACGGCCCATCGATCACGATCAATGGACAGCCTGGAATCGATCTAAGTGGGTTGACTCCGGATCAGCAGTTTGAGGCTGGGCTTACCTGCAATGGCGTGAAGGCGACACCGTTTGCAGGTATCCCTGGTAACGAGTGCCTGGCATCGCAGCTTACTTCGAAGCTGGTCTCGATTCCAGCGCCGGGAACTGAGAATGACGATAAACACCCACCGCGTATTGCCGAACGTAGTCTGTTCGATGCGTCGATTGGGCAGGATAATCTGTTCAACGGGGACAAGCGTAAGTGGAGTCTTCGTTTGACGGGCGTAAACCTGACCAACAAATATGCGCTTTACAACTTTCTCTCAACCTTCAGTGGGACGCACTATGTAACACCGCGTGCTCTGACGGCTGAGTTAGGTTTCCACTTCTAACAGTGTTCGAAGCAAGTAAAGATGGGCAGCGGAATAGTCTCCGCTGCTCCTCTTGTTTTGCGTTTAGATTTTTCAGGGATAAAGCAAGCAATTACTCATCAGCCTGCAGCTTTGATTGCTTCGATAGATCTTTGAGGGTTTCTTTGCTGAGAGCCTTTTCGTGCAGGAGTAGCTCTGCTGCGCGAACGCGAGGTGTGCCATGGAACCAGTCCTGCACGATGTTGTTTTTCAGCAGGTTGGTGAGAGCAAGCAGGCACATGCCCTGGTGATGTGCCATCCAGGATCGAACCAGCTCGGGTTGATTGCCCTGGGTGTAGTCGGCTGCTTCGTAGAAGCCGTAGGCTCCTGACCAATCCATCGCAGCCATGCGTCGAAGATTTGTGATGGCATCTTTGCGAAGAAGTGGAAGAGCGAGAAAGCTGGAGTAGGGAGAGATAACGGGCCCATCCTCCGCACCATACTTCAACGCAAGTTTAGGCATGCCCCAGGCCTGATAGCCGTATCGGCCTTGCGGATCTTTCTTTGAGAAGCCTGATTCGGAGATTCCCCATGGAATGTTGTGGACGTGATCTCTCTGAATGCGGACTGCGGATTCGAGGGAGCGGGCGATGAGGGTGTCAGGGAAGGTGCGCATCCAGAGCGACGGCATCATGTACTCGAACATGGTGCCGGTCCAGGAGAGCAGAGCGGCGCGTCCGTTGACCAGAACGTGAGAGCGGTCGAGGCGAAACCATGACTGCTGCGGGATGTCACCTTTCGCTACAGCGATGAAGGATGCGATACGCGCCTCGGAGGCCAGAAGGTCGTAACAGGCCGAGTGCAGCTCGTGAGTGACACCGTCGTAACCGATGGAGAGAAGCTGACGCGATTCGACGAGGAGGAAGCCGTATTCCATGGCATCGGCGTGACGCTCTGCCTCGGCTGCGATTGCGTTGATATCCGCTTTGAGCTGGTCGAGGCGCTCCCTGGTTGCGGGAAGGAGAGCTAACAGCTCGGCGGCGGAGGCGGCAAGTGCGGAGTCTGTTGGGAGATCACGTGATGTTCCTGAGAGTTTTGACTCCAGTTCGGTGACGTAGCCAGCAGCGTCCAGAAGAGTGTGGATCGCTTTATGTTCAGCCCCGTCCAGTTGTGGGGGAACAAAGAGGGCTTCGAACTTTGGAAGCAGCCACGGGGTGTACTGTTCGGCGAATCGAGATAAGGCCGCCAGACGAGTGGAAACTTCGTGGGTAATCCACTCTTCCCCGCTGAGCTTTGAAAGATCAGTCGGCGGGAGAGGTGCGGTTTGCTGCGAGAGAGATCGGAGATGACCTCTTATGGCGGCTGCAGGCGTCTCGGCTGGAGTTAGAGCTAGCGCTATTTTGACAGAGGCAGCACGCTGCATCTGTTTTAGAGAAGCGAAGGTGTCTGGGCTAAGAAGAGGACGCTTGAGGAGGTCGAGCGCTCCAGTGTGCAAGGTGTAGAGAGACGCGGCAAGGTTGCCGCTGTCGACGGCGGAGACGGTGAACGGAGGAATCGCCTGCAAGGTTTCGATGTCATACCAGTTGTAGATATGCCCGCGCTGCTTTTCCAGACGGTCGTAGGTGTTGAGCGTGCCGAGGGTGGCTTCGGCGAACTCCGGGAGGGTGAGGAGGCCGAACTCGTATGCTGCCTGGCGGGCGTTGAAGAGCATGCCCAGATTTGTGGGGGAGAGCTTTCGGATCTGGAGTGTGTTTAGCTCTTCGACGTTGTCGGGGATGAGCCAGTGATTTTTTTCGTCTCCGAAGTCGTGGAAGTATCGCCAGATGTGAAGTGCCTGCTGCTGCAGGAAGTGGTGATCTTCTGCGGAGAGAGGACCTTCTTCGCGGCGGGGAGGCAGATTGAGCCATATGGCTACCAGCGGAGCGACGGCCCAAAGAACAAGCACGGGCGAGGCAGCAACGAGCGACCAGATGCTTTTGAAGGCGAGAAGCACGGCTACCAGCAGAGCTACGACCGGGGAGAGTTGAAGGTAGATGTCGAGCGGAGTACTGGATTTGCCGGACTCTGCCTGTGCTGCGGTCTCCCACTCGAGCATGTGTTTGCCGGATACCAGAGTGCGGCTCAAGGAGCGAATGATGGCATCGATGGCGAGAAACATGTGATGGGGAAGGAAGGTGAGGTTCAACATGGTGAAGCCGAAAGAGGTGGCAAAGGTGAAGAAACCTTCACGTGCACCAACGAAGCTGAACTTGAGCAGGGCTCGGCCAAGGTTGAAGCCTAGTTGAACCAGGACGGGAAGCAGGAGGAGGAGTAGTCCGGCAGCGGTCCAATACAGTGCACCACCCGGGAGGACGAACCAGCCGAGGAGAAAGAGAAGGAAGGTGACCGGTTCCACCAGGCTGCGGCGGAGATTGTCGAAGATCTTCCATCGTGAGATGGTGTTGATCGGATTCGGGACTGATTTGCCCGATTCATCAGGAACGGAGGCGAAGAGCCATTGTGCGATCTGCCAGTCTCCGCGGACCCAGCGATGTTTGCGACGGGTGTGAGCAGAGTAGTGCGAGGGATAGTCGTCGATGATCTCGATGTCGGTGACGAGGCCGGCGCGCGCATACGATCCTTCGATGAGATCGTGTGAGAGAAGAGCATTGCGGGGGAAGCGACGGTCGAGCGTCTGGTGGAGGATGTCGACCTCATATATGCCCTTGCCGGCGAAGATGCCCTCGCCGAAGAGATCCTGGTAGACGTCGGAGACAGCGCGGGTGTAGATGTCGAAGCCGGTCTCGCCGGAGTAGAGCGAAGCGAGACGAGAGCGCGATGCGGAGGCAACACTCACTCCAACGCGTGGCTGGAGGATGCCATAGCCCTGGGTTACGATGCGGAGGCGTGGGTTGACGATGGCCTGATTCAGGGGATGCGCCATGGTGCCGACCATGCGAGCTGCGGTGCCGCGAGGAAGCTGCGTGTCGGAGTCAAGAGTGATGACGTAACGGACATGCTGCAGGACCTCGAGGGGGCCTGCCTTCAGCGGGAAGCTATCGAATTCATTCAATAAGAATTTGTTGAGGTCGAGGAGTTTGCCGCGCTTGCGCTCCCAGCCCATCCAGACGCCCTGGCGTGAGTTGAAGACGCGGTAACGATGGAGAAGAAAGAAGGCACCGCCTTTTGCGCGAGGATACTTCGCGTTGAGATGATCAACGCACTGTACAGCGAGTTCGGCCAGAGGATTAGCGTCCTCGTCGAGAGGGCGTGCCTTGGTGTCAGGAAGGTCGGTGAGGAGGCCGAAGTGAAGATTAGGATCCTGGTTGGAGAGGTATCGGGCTTCGAGCTCGTCGAAGAGTTCGCGTACCTGAATTTCGTTCAAGAGCAAAGTTGGGACGACGACGAGGGTGATGGCGTCGTCGGGTATGCCTTTGGAGAGATCGATCTTGGGAAGAGACTCAGCATGCATCAACGCGGTGACGGTGTTGTTGATGAGGTCTACGCCTCCTTGAGTTGCGGGAAGCAGAGCGAGCAGCAGCGCGACCATAACCGGCCAGAAAGCATGATGAGGAACCAGAGGCGCGATGATGGCGACTATAAGAAGGCAGGAGAGTGTAAAGATGCCGAGGATGTAGAAGTCCTCGTTGAATCGGCGAATAACGCTACGAATGCGTTCGATGGGTGGAGGGTGGTAGCCGATGCGACGGCTGAGCAGAGGTAAGCCGTCGGCGAAGAGATAGTAGCCGATATGGCGGGTCCGGTGCGCCAGACGAGGATCAGGATCAGAGATGACTGCGGCTTCGCGCGCGAGCTTCAATGCAATCTGTGCGGTCTCCACTTCGCTGGAGTCGGCGTGCTTTGCCAGTTCGGCAACGCGCAGGTGATAGGTATGGCGAGTCTCATCCTCCATATGGGAGAAGACACTGGCGGGGTCTTCGCGCAGGATGGAGTCGAAGGCGATGAGCGGCTCAAGAACGTTACGCCACTCAAACTGATTGAGCCGCCGCATGCTGTGCAGAATTGCGGAGAAGGGAGACCGCTCGATCGGAGGGAGAGGCCCGGCGGCAAATGCTTCTTCGGCACGGTCGAGGATGTATTCGAGTTGCGCGAGCTTGAGAGCCTGAGGGAGGACCGTGATCTCTTCGAGGAGAAGGGCGTCGCGTCGCTGTGCCTGCTGAACGTAGACGGTGAGAGAATCGTCGGACCAGATGCCTTTTGCTGCGACGAGGTATCCTTCGGTGAGATTAATGGCTCTTGGGAGTTCGCTGTCTTTGTCGACGCGGACATGGGGAAGCGAGGCGAAGGTTTCGGCGGTGTTGTCTCCAGCGATGAGGGCGGACTCGAGCATGCGAGTGCTCTCGAGGAGCTCAAGCTCAGGCGTGAGTTCGTGGATAGAGGCGGTTTTTTTACACGTACGAAGGACTTCGGCAAGACGCTGCTTGAGAGTTTCGAGCCGCTTGGAGAGTCCATCGGATTTTGCGCTGGCTGGCACCATCTCCCACTGGCGGCTCATAGCATCGGCACGCTCGCGCAGTTCCGCGTCCGACACGTCCGGTTTTTCCGGCAGGCCGTCGGTCGGCATCTCTAATGCCGGCGCGGTGGGTGGAAGCATGTGCTCTGCAGCGACGGGATTTTCTGAAGATGGTGCCATGTGGCCTTTCTTGTGCGGTTGCCTGCCGAAACAGGAGTTCTGAATTTAGCAAGCCGTACAGTGTTTGAGATTAGGATGCGAAGGAAGAGCTACCTGTAGCTTGCTGCCTGCATCTCGAACATGCTCGCATAGAGTCCATTTTTGTCGATGAGCTGTTGATGATTTCCCTCTTCGAGGAGCCTGCCTCCAGAGAGGACCACGATGCGATCAGCCATGCGTACGGTCGAGAAGCGATGTGAGATCAGCAGCGCCATCTTGCCTTGAGTCAATTCGGCGAAGCGCTCAAAGACTTCAAGTTCGCTGCGCGCGTCGAGAGCTGCAGTGGGCTCATCCAGAATAAGGAGCTGGGCATCCCGTAAATAGGCGCGGGCGAGAGCCATCTTCTGCCACTCTCCCCCGGAGAGTTCGACGCCACCCTCGAATCGGCGGCCGAGCATTTGATCGTAGCCGCCGGCAAGCTTGGTGACGACGGTGTCGGCGAGGCTCTTGTGGGCGGCGAGTTCAATATCGCTGTCCTGGTAGGGCTGGTCGATGCGGCCTACGGCGATGTTCTCGCGTGCAGTCATCTCGAAGCGCATGAAGTCCTGAAAGATGACGCCGATGTGCCGATGGAGGTCTTCGAGGGAGTACTCTTTGAGGTCGATGCCGTCGAGCAGGATCTGTCCCTCGGTTGGATCGTAGAGGCGAGTGATGAGCTTGACGACTGTGGTTTTGCCCTGACCGTTTTCTCCGATGAGCGCGATTCTCTCCCCTGGAGAGAGGGTGAGGTTGAAGTTCTTGAGGACGGTTCTGTTGGTGCCGGGATAGGTGAAGGAGACGTTGCGGAACTCGAAGCCGGTGCGGATTTTTGCCGGTGCG
Source organism: Granulicella sp. S190 (assembly GCF_009766095.1). Classification (GTDB taxonomy): domain Bacteria; phylum Acidobacteriota; class Terriglobia; order Terriglobales; family Acidobacteriaceae; genus Edaphobacter. The sequence goes on along the minus strand of NZ_LMUD01000039.1, from coordinate 85,019 downwards.
GGAAGGCCGTCGGGCTTCGAGATGACGGTTGGCTTCATGTCGAAGAAGGCGATGAGATCGGTGAGGAAGAGTGCCTGATCGGCGATGCCGGAGGCGGTCGAAAAGACTTGCTGAAGGTTAGAGCTGGCTTGCTGGATCGCTGTGGTGAGGAATCCAAACTGGCCGATATTGTATGCGCCGTGGAGGGTGCGCCAGATGACGTAGACATAAGCGCCGTAGTAGCCGAGCGTGCCGATGATACCGAGCAAACCGCCTACGATAAGTTTGGATTTTGAAAGAGTGACGTCTTCGAGGTAGATCTGGTTGGCGAGCGTTTGAAACCGATCGGTGAAGAACTTATTCAGACCGAAGAGCTTTACTTCTTTGGCGCCTTCGCGGCTTCCGGCGACCTGGCGGAGATAGTCCATCTGACGCTTGGCCGGAGTCTGACGGAAGTTCTTGGCGTAGCCGAGGAAGGCGTAGTGGGTTTCGCCGAGGAAGGAGGGTAGGACTCCTAACGCAAGCAGGAGGACAAGCCACGGAGAGGCCAGAGCTAATGCAGCTGAAAAGGCCAAGGTAGTGATGATCTGCGTGATCAGGCGACCCAACTGCTGGATCATTGCGAGGCGGTCGGTAGCCTGGACGCGGGCGCGCTCGAGGCGATCGTAGAAGACGGGGTCTTCGTAGGTGGTGAGGTCAAGACGAGCGGCCTGCTCCATGACGCGGACGCTGACGTGCTGGGTGTAGCGATTGGCGAGGAGCGAGTCTGAGTAGTCGATGGCTCGGGTGATTAGACCGAGAGAGACGTTGAGGGCGACCTCTGCTGCGACGAGGTGCCAGAAGTTGGCGGCGAGGGCGTGACCCCGGATGACCTCGGCGATGTCGTTGAGGATGTATGCGGCTATCTTGGCGATGCCAAAGGGGAGAGTTGCGACGATAAGCCTGAGAAATAATCCCCAGGTGACGACTACTCGTCCAGACTCCCAGAGGATGCGCAGAACGGCAGGCATGTTGCGGAGAGCGCTGATTCGATCGCGCCATGGACTCTCAGCATTCACAAGGTCTTTCAAATCGCTCCTAAAGTGATACTGCAAAAAGAGATGGAAGAGTCACATTCGTAATAAGTCTGTTCTTAATGGATGCTGTAAAGCTATCAGGTGTTGGATATTGCGTTGCGAGAGACGGGCAACAGATAGGTCGCTACTTCTTGCCGGATTCCTGGTGAGAGGATGCGGCTTTCGAGTGTTCGAAGGCTTTGGTGGAGTGCTCGTGAGCTTGTTTTGAGAGCTCGTGCGCGGTGAGGTGATCGCCTTTGCCGTGCGCAGTTGCGGCGGCGCTGTGGGCGTGGGCGGCTTTGTTGTGGTATTCGGCGGCGCGGTCGTGTGGGCTTTGTGGCATTGGGAAGCTCCTTGCTTTGTTGA
>NZ_LMUD01000039.1:30142-83440 GCF_009766095.1 Granulicella sp. S190 | reverse complement strand
TTGGGTGGGTCGGGGGGGAGGGTCTTCCAAAGGGCGGCGTACTCGGGGCGGTCGTAGGCGCGGGCGGCGAAGAGGAGGCTGGGGGGGCGGATGGGGAGCGAGGTGAAGTAGGTCGCGTCGGCGCGGTAGGGCCAGGAGCCTCGGCTGAGGATGTAGGGGTAGATGCGGGCGACGACGGTGCGCATGCCAGGACCGTCCTGGAGCTCGTAGTCCCAGACACTCTCGAAGCGGGAGGAGAGGAGAAGGCAGATGGCGGCGAGCATGTCGAGGTTGAAGAGGGTGTTGCGGTATGGGTTTGGGGTGGTGAGCTCGTGGGGGAAGGTGCCGTCGGCGAGGATCTGGGCGCGGATGGTGGAGCTCTTGTACTGGTGGCGGAGGGTGGTGAGGGGGCTGTCGTCGGTGAGCTGGGTGAGGTGAGCGATGGCGGCGGCCTGGAGGAGCCAGGAGGAGCCGTGGTGGCTCTTATGGTCGCGGGCGAGGCCGGCGAGGCGGGAGGTGTTAAGCCAGTCGAAGTAGTCGGTGAACCATTTGGTGAGGGTGGCGAGGTCCTCGTCGGTGAAGACTTCGGAGGGGAGGAGGAAGGGGAGCGATTGGACGATCTCGGCGAGGTGGACTGCTTCGATGACTCCCTCTGGGCGGCCGTTTTTTGCGGGGGGTATGGTCTGGGCGTACTGGATGCTGGGCGTCATGCGGGTGGCGGGGGTGAGGAACCAGGCGCGGAGGTGAGCGGCGGCTTGCTGGGCGTAGCGTGGGTCGCTGGTGAGGAGGAAGGCGGCGGTGAGGGCGGGGACGTAGAGGCTGAGGTTGAGCAGGGCGTCGCGGTGGGCGGAGAAGGCGGCAGGGTTGGGGGTGCTGTCTGGGTGCTGGGTCTGTTGAGTCCATGGGCCGGTTGGGTTGGCGGGGTCGGGAGAGTAGTCTTCGGCTTCGGAGTAGAAATCGTTAGGGGTGCCGGGGCTGCGGGGGCAGAGCAGGGTGGTGAGGGGGACGGGGGGCTGGGTGAGGTAGCTATTGGCCTGGGCGAGGATGCGATCATGGTCGATCGCGGCGACGTCGGGGCGGGCGGAGGGTGGTGCTGGGTGCAGGGCCTGGGCGGTCAGGAGATTGCGCGAGAGGAGGATGGTAGCGGTTTGGGCGCAGAAGGTGCGGCGGTTAATGGCCATTGTTGGCAGAGCCTCTTCGGCGGCAGAGTATCACGGAGGCTCGTTGGTTTGCCTGCTGTGTAGCCCCTCCCCCCTCATGGGGGTATCTTGCGGAGAAGGTACTTTTTATCAGCAGTTTACGAGGGGTCGGTGTCTGTAAAATGTTGAAGGATAAAGGGTTGTGCGCAAAATACTTGTAATCAATAGGATAGAGATCAAAAAGACGCTCCGGCGTTGCATTAGCCTCCTCTTGGATCGAACGCGGCGTTCGTACTTTGCCTAAACAAACGACAGCAATACAGCGATCCATCCCCTTCGACTACGCCCACGGTCAGGATGCTGAGCTATACCGTTTTCGCTTTGTTCGTTGTTTTGTTTGCTCGATGGCAGCCAGAGACCGCTTCGCTTCTGAACGACGCCTGTAGTGAAGAGCCAGGTTTCAGTTTTCCTGAGCTCCTTATTTATTTTAATGGATTACTAGAAACTCATGCGCCACGAGAATGTGCCCGTGGCGCATGGGGATTTGGGACTTCGGGGATTGACAGGTTTTAGACGGCGTCGGGTTTCAGGACCAGATTCTGGCCCTCGCCGCTGGTTCGCGTGGTGAGAGAGCGATTTTTGTCTTCGATGCGGCCGAAGGTGCTTATGAGAAGACGCTGCATCTTGGCGGCGGCACCGGTGACTGCGGTGGGAATGTCAGAGGAGTCGTTGGTGACGGCGAGTGCCTGGTGATGTTTATGACGGACTTCGAGGCGGCAGCGTTTGTCCTGCGCTCCGGCCTTGTCACCGTTTTCGTCGCTGAGGTGAACTTCAACACGGGTGAGTTGGTCTTTGAATCGGTCCAAGATGCGGTTGAGATCGGACTCGATCAAGTTGGAGAGTTTGGTGTGCATGGAGATGTTTTTATCGCTGCTGATTTGAATCTGCATTCGTTAAACTCCTTCTCTCTTGCCTGTCACGTTAGACGTAGTGGGAAGTAGTAAAGGAGGCGATTTTTTGCAGGTTGACCTGAGAAGGCTGTGCAAAACTCCAAATTATTTTTTGTGGGTGGACGAAGAGCAAAAGCAGAGACAAAGGCGAGATACGGGGGTCTCTCCACTGCACCGTTCACGATAAGACTGTGAACGGCTTCGGTCGAGTTGACGTTTCTTACGGGTGGTCTCTGCTGCGCCGTGTGAAAGCTGCATGGCTTCGGTGGAGGTGACGTTCTTGGGGGGAAGCCTGTATGCAAGAAGTAGAGACTATAGGCGATGAGTAACTGTCGCTTGCGGAGCTTTGACTGCTTGCAGATAGGTGGACGCCATGAAGAGGAGCTCTTGATGCAGGGTGTCGAAGTGTTTTTCTGGGGCGCCGGATTCAAGCAGCCTGCGGCTGACTCCGGCCATGGCACTCATCAGCATGGAGGCTACGAGGTGCGGATCTTTGGCGAGAGGCTCGCAGGTGGTTGATAACATCTCCACTACGGCTTTGTTGGAGCGGAGGCCCATGCGCTGCGCCATCTTGGCTCCGTCCACATCGGAGCTGACAGAGTAGAGAGCGACGCTGGTCTTGGCATCCTTCATCTTGGCGCGGAGGAAGGTGGTGATAAGAGCGGTCGCCATACTCTCGAGGGTGTTTCCTTTTTGCTCCTGCGTGACTTGTTCGATGGCTTTGGTGACGTCGTCGAGGTGACGCTTCAAGGCAGCTTGCAGGAGAGCGCTCTTGTTGGGAAAGTACTGGTAGAGGGTCCCGATGGAGACGCCTGCACGCAGAGCTACCCTGGTTGTGGTGAGGCGCTCTTTTCCTACGCTCAGTAAAACCTGAGTGGTGGCGTCGAGAATGGCATCGACGCTGGCAGTGGAGCGAGCTTGAACTGGCTGTTTACGGGGCTCCAGGAGCGTGTGCGAGGCTTGAGGCAAATGCGAACTCCTAAGCGGAAGCTTTCTTCATCTAACTACAGGTAACTGTGATGGCAGGGAATTGAAAAGAGGAGAACACGGTGATGACACAGACAGATGGTAGCGCGAAGTTGGGCGGCAGTTTTACTTTTCCGAAGACCGGGATGCGAGTAAATCGCATGGGGTATGGCGCGATGCAGCTTGCGGGAAAGCAGGTGTTTGGGCCGCCGCGGGATGTGGATGCGGCGATTGCGGTTCTGCGGGAGGCGGTAGAGGCTGGCGTGAACCATATCGACACCAGCGATTTTTATGGGCCGCATGTGACGAACCAGATTATTAGGCAGGCGCTGCATCCTTATGCGGATGGCTTGGTGATTGTGACGAAACTGGGGGCGAAGCGGCCGGCGGATGGATCGTGGCAGCCGGCGATTGGACGGCAGGATCTGATCGATGGGGTGCATGACAATCTACGTAACCTCGGGCTGGAGGCGCTGGATGTTGTGAACTACAGGACGATGGGAGATGGGCATGGTCCAAAGGAGGGCTCGATCGGCAAGCAGGTGACGGTGCTGGCGGAGCTGCAGCAGCAGGGGCTGATTCGCCATATTGGCCTGAGCAATGTGACACCGACGCAGCTGGCTGAGGCGCAGGGGATCGCGGAGATTGTGTGCGTACAGAATTTGTATAACGTGGCCAATCGAAGCGATGACGAGTTTATCGACAGCCTGGCGAAGCAGGGGATCGCGTATGTTCCGTTCTTCCCGTTGGGAGGGTTTACGCCGCTGCAGTCTTCTGTGCTGGATGATGCGGCAGCGTCTTTGAATGCGACTCCGATGCAGGTGGCGCTGGCGTGGCTGCTGCATCGTTCGCCGAATATGCTGCTGATTCCGGGAACATCATCGGTGGGGCATCTGCGGGAGAATCTTGCGGCCGCGACGATTGAGATTCCTGCGGATGTGATTGCGACGCTGGACTCGATTGGGGTGGCTGCGGCGCATTGATTTGAATGTGTGCGATTGGCGAGTGCCCCGTTGCGAACTTTGCGGGCACTCGCTGCTTGTTTGAGGTCACGCGATGGCGGCGGTGACCAGTGATTGCGCTTCCCTCTGAATCTGCTTGAGGTGATCTTTGCCTTTGAAGGATTCGGCGTAGATCTTGTAGACGTCCTCGGTGCCGGAGGGGCGGGCGGCGAACCAGCCGTTCTCGGTGGTGACTTTAAGGCCGCCGATGGGGGCGTGGTTGCCGGGCGCTTCGGTGAGGATGGCGGTGATGGGTTCGCCTGCCAGCTCCTTTGCGGTGACTTGTTGTGGGGAGAGTTTGGCTAACTTTGCTTTTTGATCCTTGGTGGCTGCGGCGTCGATTCGCTCGTAGACGGGGTCGCCGTATTTGGCGGTGAGTTCGGCGTAGAGCTGGCCGGGGTCTTTGCCGGTGCGCGCAGTCATCTCGGCGGAGAGGAGGCCGGGGATGAGGCCGTCCTTGTCGGTGGTCCAGACCTGGCCGTTGCGGCGGAGGAAGGTGGCTCCGGCTGACTCTTCGCCGACGAAGCCGAGGGTGCCGTCGATGAGGCCGTCGACGAACCACTTGAAACCTACCGGGACTTCGAGCATGGGACGGTTGAGGCCTCTGGCGACGCGGTCGATGATGCTGGAGGAGACCAGGGTTTTGCCGATGCCTACTTTTTCTGACCACTCGGGGCGATGGGTGAAGAGGTACTGGATGCAGACGGAGAGGTAGTGGTTGGGGTTGAGCAGGCCGGTGGTGCGGGTGACGATGCCGTGGCGATCGTGGTCGGTGTCGGCGGCGAAGGCTACGTCGTACTTTTCCTTGTTTGCGATCATGCTGGCCATGGCATAGGGGCTGGAGCAGTCCATGCGGATGCGGCCGTCCCAGTCACAGGTCATGAAGCGGAAGGTGGCGTCGACGTTGGGGTTTATGATTTGTAACGATGGGAGGTACTTTTCTGCGATGCGTGGCCAGTAGTGGACGCCGGCTCCACCGAGTGGGTCTACGGCTAGCTTGAGGGTGGTGTTTTTGAGGACGTCGAAGTCGATGACGTTGCTGAGGTCGTCGACGTAGGCGGTGATGTAGTCGTGACGGTGGGTGGTGGAGGCGGCGAGGGCCTTGGCGTAGGGGATTTTTTTTACGGCGGTGAGACCTGAGGCGATAATCTCGTTGGCGCGGTTCTCGATCCACTTGGTGGCAGTGGTGTCAGCGGGGCCGCCGTTGGGTGGGTTGTACTTGAAGCCGCCGTCTTCCGGGGGGTTGTGGGAGGGGGTGATGACGATGCCATCCGATTGATGATCTTTGTGCGTCGCGTTGTAGGTGAGGACGGCGTGGGAGAGCGCGGGGGTGGGAGTGTAGGCGAGATCGGTATCGACCATGACGTCGATGCTGTTGGCGGCGAGGACTTCGAGGGCGGTGGCGAAGGCGGGCTCGGAGAGGGCGTGGGTGTCCTGGGCCAGGAAGAGGGGGCCGGTGGTCATCTGGTCGCGGCGATAGTCAACGATGGCCTGAGTGATGGCGGCGATGTGGTCTTCGTTGAAGGCGGTTTTGAAGGCGCTGCCGCGATGGCCGGAGGTTCCGAAGGCTACGCGCTGGGAGGGGACGGCGGGATCGGGATGGAGGGTGTAGTAGGCGGTGACGAGGCGGGAGAGATTGACCAGGTTGGCGGGAAGGGGTGGTTTGCCGGGCTGGTTGGGGGTCTGGGTGGAGTTGGTGCTCATGCCGTTTTATATCCCTCTTCGACTGCTGGTTGGTTGTGACCGTCGAGTGCTTTGATCTCAGACACTATATGGGATGCGTGGGGTGTGGGAAATGTGTGTATGGCGCGCGGGTTGCGGATTTGGCGATGACACGGAAGTGGCACGGGGGAGAGCTTGTGTTTTGTGCGGGGTTCGCCTAAAACGGAGAGGATCCGGGTTTTGTTTTTTGTTGGTACGTGCTGGGCCGCTTCATGGGTTTCTACGTGCACTGTTGAGTATCGATCGTTGAACGATGGCTGGTCTGGTTGGCGCGGTGCGCTGCGGTGGCCTGTCCATGAGGGGTTGGATGGGTTTGGTACGGAGAATCTGTCTGCTTGGTGCGGGGTTGCTGGCGGCTGCTTTGCCTGCGTTTGGGGTGGAGGCGACGCTGGTGGCAGACGCACATGTGAACAGCGCGCGGCCGACGGCGAACAGCGGGACTATCTCAAATCTGAATGTGGGCGGCGGGTATACGGCGCTACTGCAGTTCGACCTATCGATGCTGCCGGCGGGAACGACGGCGGCGCAGGTTTCACGCGCGACGCTGAGGCTTTATTGCAACCGGATGGATACGGCTGGGCAGGTGAGCGTGCAGCCAGTAGGCGCTGCGTGGGGCGAGTACAGCGTGACGTATGGAACGCTGCCGTCGCTCGGGAGTGCGACGCAGGTGGTTTCAGTGGGGCAGGCCGGAGCATATGTGGTGGTGGATGTGACCGGGCTGGTGCAGGGGTGGGTGAGTGCTCCGGCGACGAACTTTGGGATGGCGCTGACGGCCGGGACGGCGGTGGTTCAGTTCGACAGCAAGGAGAATGACCTGACGGGGCATGCGGCGGTGCTGGATGTGGCGCTGGCTTCGTCCGGGGCGGCAGGGGCTACCGGGGCTACGGGACCGGCCGGACCTGCTGGGGCTGTAGGAGCGACTGGACCTGCGGGCGCCACGGGACCGGCTGGTGCGCCGGGGCTGAGTTTTCAGGGGGCGTATGCGGCTGGCTCTACCTATGCGCTGAACGATGTGGTGACTTATCTGGGGTCGAGTTTTGTTTCGCTGACGGGCGGGAATCGGGGGAATACGCCGGGAGTTGCGGCGCAGTGGGCGGTGCTGGCCCAAGGCGGCACCGGATCGGGCACCGGTGGGACGGTTGGGTTGGCATACCAAGGGACGTATGGTTCAGGGACAAACTATGCGTTGAACGATGTGGTGACGTATCAGGGGTCGAGCTATGTTTCGCTGATCGTGGCCAACCATGGGAATACGCCTGGGTTGAGTCCGGGGCAGTGGGGTGTGCTGGCCTTGGCGGCGGTGGGGATTCAAGGGCCTGCGGGAGCTACCGGCGCGCAGGGTTTACAGGGATTGACTGGGCCGCCTGGACCGACGGGTGCAGCGGGACCGACCGGAGCGACCGGGGCTGCGGGCGCTGCCGGACTGCCGGGGCTGGTTTACCAGGGGAGCTACGCTTCGACGACGAACTACGCGCTGGGAGATGTGGTGCTGTGGCAGGGGTCGAGCTATGCTTCGCTGCTGAATGGGAATCGCGGGAGTACTCCAAGCTTGAGCCCGGGGCAGTGGGGAGTGCTGACGGCGCAGGGGCCTGCCGGGGCTACTGGCGCACAGGGTCCGCAGGGCGTTGCGGGTGTGCAGGGTTTGCCGGGGTCGGTGGGGCCGAATGGGCCGACGGGTCCACAGGGTGTGCAGGGAGTTCCGGGGCAGGCGGGAGCGCAGGGCTTGACGGGAGCTACCGGGGCGCAGGGGTTGAGCGGGCCGATGGGTCCCCAGGGGCCTGCCGGTCCGGTAGGGATGACGTTTCGCGGGAGCTACTCGTCGGCGGTGAACTATGAACTGGGGGACGGGGTCTTGTTCGGCGGGTCGGCGTATGTGTCGCTGGTGGCGAATAATATTGGGAATACTCCGAGCGTGAGTCCGACGCTGTGGTCCTTGTTCGCGACTGGGGCGCAGGGTGCCCAAGGGTCTGCTGGACCGGCGGGTCCGCAGGGATTGCAGGGGCCTGCAGGGGTTGCGGGTGCGGCCGGTGCGCAGGGTGTGGCGGGGGCTATCGGACCACAGGGTCCCCCGGTTGCGAACTATACCGGGAACTATGTTTCGTCGACGAACTATGCGCTGCATGATGCGGTGAGCTTCAATGGTTCGACGTATGTTTCGCTGACTGCGGGAAATGTGGGGAATACGCCTTCGTCGAGTTCTGCGCAGTGGGCTTTGCTGGCTGCTCAGGGGGCAACGGGACCCGCAGGTGCGGCTGGGCCTGCAGGGCCGACGGGTGTTGCCGGGCCCGCGGGGGCCGCTGGGACGGTTGGTCCGCAGGGGCCTCCGGTCAGTTTTGTTGGCGGATGGCTGGTAGGGACTAGCTATGGAGTTGGGAGCGCGGTGAGCTTTGGCGGGTCGAGTTATATCGCGCTGGTGGCGAATAGCGGGAGAGAGCCGGATGTGAGTCCGAGTTTCTGGGGGGTGCTGGCTCAGTCCGGAGCGCAGGGACCAGTCGGAGCAACCGGGGCTACGGGGTTACAGGGGCCTACCGGGTTTCCCGGAGCGCAGGGGTCTGCCGGGCCGACGGGCGCAACGGGGGCGCAGGGACCTGCGGGTTCGACTGGAGCCGTGGGGGCTGCCGGTCCACAGGGGATCGCGGGACCTGCGGGAGTTGCCGGGCCGGTGGGAATGGTCTACCGGGGGAGCTACTCTTCGGGAACGAACTACGGGTTGAACGATGCGGTGAGCTATCTCGGATCGAGCTACATCTCGGTGGCTGCGAGTAATGTGGGGAATGCTCCGAGTGTGAGCCCGTCGGTGTGGAGTCTGTTGGCGGCGCAGGGTTCGGCCGGGGCTGCGGGAGTGACCGGGGCGACCGGCGCGCAGGGAGTCGCCGGGGTTGCGGGTCCGCAGGGCGCTACGGGCCCGGCTGGACCGGCGGGGGTTGTGGGGGTGACGTATCGCGGGGCGTGGGGCGTTGCGGCTACTTATCATGCGAACGATGTGGTGAGCTTCGGTGGAGCGACGTACCTGGCGGCGGTGGGGTCGGTTGGCTCGGAGCCGGATACTTCGCCGTCGGTTTGGGCGGTGCTGGCACAGAACGGGAGCGCAGGGGCTACTGGTCCGGCTGGCGCTCCGGCGACGGTGAGCGTGGGAGCGGTGGCGACGGGTGCGGCTGGGACGCAGGCCAGTGTGACGAACGTTGGGACGAGTAGTGCGGCGATCCTGAACTTTACGATTCCTCAGGGTGCGGCTGGCGCGAATGGAACGGGCGGGGGCAGCGGCGGTGCGGAGACCAGCGGGATACCGTTCGCCTCGATCTTTCATTCGGTTTCGTTCAACCTGCTGTTTCACTCCGTGAATAGCGCGACGGACGCTTCGACCGAGACAGATGCGGTGCTGACGTGGGTTCCGGCGGGATGCACGGCTACGCAGTTGAGCGTGTTTTCGCACCAGACGAATACGGTGAATGTGATTCTGCGACAGGGCAGTAGCGCGGGGAGTATGGCAAATACTTCGCTGGTCTGCTCGGTGGCGCCGGGCGGGTCTTGTACGCAGAACGGAAGTGTGACGGTGGCGGCGGGAAACTTTGTGGACTTTACGGTGACTGGCGCGAGTGGGACAGCCTCGGGGATGTGGGTGGCGCTGGCTTGTAACTGACGGCGTGCGGTGGGAGCGAAGAGCACAAGCAACAACAACAAGAGCTGGAATACGGGGGTCTCTCCACTGCGTCGCGCGATGACGACTTCTGGATGCGTTTTCGATCCGAGTTATAGCTGAGATTTCCGCTGAGAGTTACAGGCCTGCGGCGAGCGAGGTGCGGAGGTCTTTTGCGAGCGTGAGGAGGGTGGTGAGTTCGGCTGGAGTAGGGGACTTGAGGATCTGCTCGATCTGGCGGGCGATGTCAGTACCTTGCTGAAAGCCGAACATGCCGAGAGAGCCGGTGAGTTTGTGAGCGATGCCGTATGCCTCGAGGCGAGGGGCTTCGTCGAGGGACCCGGAGGCGGCGATGGAGGCGGTGCGGTCGAGGAGATCGAGACGCTCGCGCAGGGTGGGAAGGTTCTTCTTCCAGAGGGTTGCGAGGAGAGTGTCGATCTGGTCGGCTTTTTTCATTGGAGCGGAGAGGGATGGAATGTGTCGTTGGGGAGCGGGTCGAACGCATTTGATGCGCAGAGCATGAGAGTTAGTTTACTGCGGATTGTGCGGCTGGTGGGGAGGAAGGCAACCGCAGATTCCCTTCGGGAATGACAAACAAAGAATACAGATAAAGGGTACGAGCAGATTTTGCGCCAACCGCCACTTTGTTCTAATCTTTCCAGCCGAGGGTGGTGGAGATCTGTTCGGCGAGGGTGAGGGGATCGAAGGGTTTGAAGAGGATTCCGGCCAGGCCCAGTCCGGCGAAGCGGCGCTGATCGACTCCCTGAACTTTTGCGGTGAGCAGGAGGACGGGGATCTGGGCGATGGCGGGGGTCTGCTGCATTCTTCCGAAGGTCGTGGGGCCGTCGACTCCGGGCATCATGACGTCCATGAGAATGGCGTCGGGCTGCTCGATGGTGGCGATGTCGATGCCTTCGGCACCGGAGCTGGCGGTGAGTATCTCCCAGCCGGCGGTGGCTTCCAGGGACAACGCAGCTACTTCGCGGATATCGTCTTCGTCGTCAATGATGAGAATGCGTCGCATAGGCGAGTTTCATTCTCTCATGTGAAAAGAGTTTGTGGAGTCGGCTGGTAGCTTCGCGGTCAGGCGTCTAGGGAGGAGAGAGAAGTGCGGCAGAGTTTTGCTAGGCGCCCTGACCTGTGGCGGCGAGGTCGGCGAACTTACCACGGAGACGCTGGACCATGGAGAGAACGAGCTCTTCGACCTCCTGCGGCTGGACCTTGGCCTTGGTGAGGAACTCGGTGGGGCCGAGACGAAGCTTGGCCATCTCTCCCTCTGAGATCTCGCGGCCGGAGTAGACAACCAGCGGCATGGTGCGGAGGGTGGGCTGCTGGCGAAGCCACTCGACGAGAGAGAAGCCGTCGCCGTCGGGGAGGGTGAGATCGAGGATGAGGAGATCGGGCGGCCGGGTGATGCACTGGCGGATGGCCTGCTGGCGAGTGGCGGCGTGATCGATGTGGACGGCGGCGTCTTGAAAGCTGGCGGTGAGGACGCTGGCGAGGTCTTCATCGTCTTCGACGAGGAGGACGTAGGCGGGGCCCTCGCCTTGATGGAGGACACGGCCTAGTTCGGCGAAGAGGAGATTTTCGTTGAAGGGTTTCTGGACCCAGCCCTGGGCGTCGCCGGTGAGCTGAGGGCGCAGGGTGGAGGAGAGAACGCTGAGGACGACGACCGGGATGTTGGCGGTGACGGGATTGTTGCGGAGTCGCTGGAGGGTCTCCCATCCGCTGAGTCCGGGCATGTAGAGATCGAGGAGGATGGCTTCGACGTGATGCTCTGCGGCGAGGACGAGAGCCTGTTCGCCGGAGCTGGCTTCGACGACGGTGTAGCCCTGCCGGTGGAGGTGTTCGGCTACCACGGTGCGAATGCCGGGGTCATCGTCGCAGACGAGGATGCAGCCTTCGCCGCGTGGGGCAGGCTCGGCAGGAGCGGTGACGTCGGTGGCGCGCGAGGTGCGGGGCAGCATCATGTAGAGCGTGGTGCCGGGGCCAAGGTTTCGCTGCGCCCAGATGGAGCCGCTGTGCTGCTGCACGATGCTGCGGCAGATGGCGAGGCCAAGGCCGGTGCCGCCCTTCTGGCGGGCGTCGGAGGGTTCAATCTGCTGGAAGCGGTCGAAGATGCTGTCGAGCTTGTCGGACGGGATGCCGCGGCCTTCGTCGGCGACTTTTAGGAGGATGGAGTCAGAAGCTGCCTCGGTGTGGATGCGGACTGTGGAGGCGGGAGGCGAGAACTTGATGGCGTTGGAGAGGAGATTGGTGAGGACTTGGAGGATGCGATCGGAGTCGCCGTCGAAGAAGAGGGCCTCCGGATAGGCTGCCTGCGCGACGGTGGAAGGCTCGAGCGCGAGGTGGACGGTGTTGGCGTCGGCCATCGGGGTCATGGTGTCGATGGCCTGCTGGGCGAGATCGCGCAGGGAGCAGCGGCGAATCTGGAGAGGAGCGCGGCCTGACTCCATGCGCTCGAGGTCGAGGATGTCGTTGATGAGGCGGATGAGGCGGTCGGTGTTGGTGACGGCGATGCGAAGGAGATTGAGGGCTTTGGCGTCGACGTCGCCGATGATGCCGGAGGAGAGAAGGCCGAGCGCGCCGCGGATGCTGGTGAGAGGAGTGCGCAGCTCGTGCGAGACGGTGGAGATGAACTCATCCTTGAGCGTGTCGAGTTCTGAGCGATGGGTGAGCTGGAGAGTGTGCTGGTGCTGCTGTTCGCGGGCCTGGTTCAACTGTTCTGTCAGTTCGCGGGTGGTGCGTTGAGCACGGAGGAACGCGATCAGCAGAACGGCGGAGGTGGCGAGCAGCGAAAGGAAACCAAGTAGTGAAAGGATGTGCATGTTTTCCGGTAACCCATGGTAACTTCTTGTGCTATATATTCGTAACTTTATTTGGTGACCGTTGGAAGCGTTATAGCACGTACGTGTTAAAGCACAGCTTGGATGAGGATTCGGCCAAAGATTGTGCGGAACCCGATATCGTTCTGCGTAGATTCTGTTTTCAGGGTGAGAATGACAGAAAACTAGTTGTAGCGGCAATAACACCTCAGTGGGTTATCGGAGATGACAACATTGGAGGGAAAGCACTTAGACGAAAAAAGAGCATAGAAAAGCCGCCTTTTGCTGGGAAAAAGGCGGCTTCCGTTGGGTTTTTAACGGGTTTAGGCCGAGACGGGTACCTGGTCGAGGATGGTGGCCCACTTTTTCCCTTTCCGGGAGACATGAGCGTTTTTGTGGAAGGCGTAGCCGGTAATCAGAGGGAGAGCGAGGGTGGCTTCGGAGAAGACCATCTGCTCGTAGGTAAGGTCGACCTTGCCCCAACTGGAGGCTTCCTTGAGGGTGGAGCCTGAGAGGGCACCGTCGCGGGCATCGGCCACAGTGATCTGGATGGCGTACTTGTGCATAGAGGCTTCTACACCAAGGATATCGGCGGCTACTACGATGTCCTGGGCGAAGTTCTTGGGAACGCCGCCGCCGATCATGAGCAGACCGGTAGTGGGATTGGCGATCTTGAGCTGGGTGATCTCGTAGAAGTCCTTGGCGGAGTCGATGGAGACCATGGGCTTGCCCTGGCGGGCGTGCTGGTGAGCGACCAGACCGAAGCCCGCGGAGCAGTCAGAGAAGGCGGGGCAGAAGATGGGAACGTTCTTCTCGTAGGCGGCGAGGACGATGGAGTCGCGGCCACCGGCCTGGGGAGTCTTGCCGTTCTTGCTGAGGTAGGCGCCCATCTCGCGGATGAACTCGCGGGAGCTGTGGGGGCGGGGCTCGAGAGAGTTCGTGATCTGGTGGGTGGTCTCATCGCAGATGCGGAGCTCTTCTTCATCGATGAAGGTGTCGTAGATGCGGTCGATCATGAGCTCGCGGAGCTCGGCGTCGCCTGCGCCATATTTGTACTCGTCGCCAGCGACGTAGTGGTTGAAGCCGAGGGCCTCGAAGAAGTCCTGGTCGACGATGTTGGCACCGGTGGAGACGATGGCGTCGACCATGTTGTTGCGGATGAGGTCGACGAAGATCTTCTGGAGTCCGGCGGAGATGAGGGATCCGGCGAGGCAGAGGATGACGCCGCAGTCGGTGTCGCGGAGCATCATGTCGTAGATGTTGGCGGCGCGGGCAGTGTCACGCGCGGAGTAGGCCATGTGGGACATCGCGTCGACGAGGGGGACGACGTTGTGCTGCTTGATATCGAGGTGCTGAATGGGGCGGGCGAGAAGTTCTTTTTTCGTAGGCATGGCCTATCAAGGATAGCAAGCTGCGCCGCCTGTTGACAGGGTGATTTGAAAATTTGCGATGAATGAAGGCCTGGAAGGTAAGAGTTGCGATTTAAACGAGACTTGTGAACGGCTGTGGAAATTTTTCATGTAACGGCTGGGATGAAAGTGCGCTCTAAAGGGTTAATCGAGTAAAGCGTAGTTTCGCCGCTGATGCGGGCAATTGTAGACGCCTGATTGCTCGAGCATGTGACCTTTACTCTTTTCTATGGCCTTGGATTGTTGACTATGGCCGCACTCATAACCAACGCTGACATTTGTAAAACATCAGCCCAAGCAAGTCTGCACCTTATTAGAGGGCTTGCAGTTTTCATCTGCTAGGAGATAACTATGTTAAATCGTCGAGATTTGTTGAAACAGAGCAGTTTAGTAGCTGGCGCACTGAGCTTTGGCTCCGTGGCCACAGGGAGAGCGAGCGCTCAGAGCACGCCGTCCACGATACAGAACTTTGAGGTGACCGCGAACGGTTTCATCTTCGAAGCCATCTCCTGCGGTCCGACGACAGGAGAGCTGGTCCTGTGCCTGCATGGATTTCCCGAGTTTAAAGAGACCTGGATTCCCGTAATCCAGGCGCTTGGCGCACAGGGCTATTATGCAGTTGCTGTGGACCAGCGGGGCTACTCGCCCAAGGCGCGTCCTACGTCTGCCTCCTCTTACGCCCAGGCCAATCTTGTGTCCGACATCGTGGGTTTCGGAGCGTCGCTTAAGGGAACCGGTGTGAAGTTTCACCTGATAGCGCATGACCAGGGCGGTTCGGTGGGCTGGGCCTTCGCTGCGGCGAACCAGGCGCTGCTGCTGTCGACGACCATTCTTGCGACACCGCACCTGAACGCCTTTGTGCCTGCGTACACGCAGTCGGGGAATCCGCAGCAGACCGCTTCCAGCTACATTCCGATATTGCAGGGATCCAGTGGAGTGGAGTTCATGACTGCCAATAACAATGCAAACTTCTTCGGTTCTTACAATGGCGTTGTGCCTTTAGCGAACCAGTTTGTGACCCAGTTTACTCAGACCGACCCCGGCTCATTGGCGGCTGCATTGATGTGGTACCAGCAGGAGAACTTTACGGTTGCGAATGGTGCTTCCGTCAACGGGCCGGTCACTTACATCTGGGGCGCGCAGGACGCGTTCCTGTTGAAGCAGGCCGCAGTGAACACGGCGAACTTCGTGACTGGACAGTACACGTTTGTCATTCTGCCGAATGTGGGCCACTTCATTCAGGACCAGGTTCCCCAAGATGTTGTGACGATCTTCCTGCAGCAGGTAAGTGCAAATCTCACCTAAATGGTTCCTCAGTATTGAAGAGCGGTCCGGAGTTCAACCGGGCCGTTTTTTTTTGTTTGCTGCGCTTCTTGTCTCCTGCAGGGATTTATTGTTAGAGAGATATTCTTGTTTTTTCAGGCTGTTACAAGGGCCCAGGCTCACGACAACGACGATCCAGGAAAGACGGAGCCGGAAGATGAATGTGAACTTTGCGGAGCGGGCGCATAACCATAACTGGAAGCTGGACCCGATTGTACGGTCGCTGCTGGATACGGATTTTTACAAGCTGCTGATGCTGCAGTTTATCTGGAAGAACTTTCCTGCGGTTCATGTGACCTCGGAGGTTACAAACCGGACGGTGGCGGTTCGGCTGTCGGAGCAGATTCCGATGACGATGCTGGTAGACCAGATGGAGCATGTGCGAGGGCTGCGATTTCGCAGATCGGAGATTATCTGGCTGGCTGGCAATACGTTTTATGGGACGCGGACGATCTTTGAGCCTGCGTTTCTGGAGTGGCTGGAGCGGGATTTTCGGTTATCCGACTACACGGTGACGGAGAATGACGGGCAGCTTGTGATTCGGTTTGAAGGTTTGTGGACCGAGGTGACGATGTGGGAGGTGTACGGGCTGGCGCTGGTGAGCGAGATGAAGACGCGGGCTGCGTTGAGTACGTTGAGCGAGCTGGAGCTGGATGTGTTGTACGCGCGGGCGAAGACGAAGCTGTGGGAGAAGATCGAACGGCTGCGGACGATGCCAGAGGTGAGGATCTCGGAGTTTGGGACGCGGCGACGGCACAGCTTTTTGTGGCAGGAGTATGTGGTGGAGGTGATGAGGGTGGCGCTGGGGGCAAGCCTCTCTGGAACGTCGAATACGTTTCTGGCTTATAAGCATGACCTGGAGGCGATGGGGACCAATGCGCATGAGCTGCCCATGGCGATGGCCGCGCTCGCTAAGAGTGATGAGGAGCTGCATGAGTCGCAGTATCGGGTGCTCGAGCTTTGGCAGAAGAGCTATGGTGGCGAGCTGCTGATTATGCTGCCGGATACTTTTGGGACGACGCAGTTTCTAGAGGGCGCACCGGATTGGGTGGCGGATTGGACAGGACAACGGTGTGACAGCAAGGATCCTTTTATTGCCGGGGACGAGTATGTTGCGTGGCTGACGGCGCATGGGAGGGATGCGAAGAAGAAGCGGCTGATCGCCTCCGATGGGTTGGATGTGGACGATATTCTTCGGCTGCATGAGTACTTTCATGGGCGGATACGGTTTAGCGCTGGGTGGGGGACCTTGTTGACGAACGACTTTCGCGGGTGCCATCCACGCGGAGAGACTACGTTGGAGCCGATCAGCCTGGTTTGCAAGTTGATGACGGTGGAGGGAAGGCCTGCGGTGAAGCTTTCGGATAATGCGCGGAAGGCTACCGGGCCTGCGGAGGAGATCTTGCGGTATCGGCGGGTGTTTGGGAGTGTGGCTGTAACGGGCGCTTTGATTACGGTTTAGTTGGCCTGCCGGCCGGGCCCGCTACGCGCGGGGCGGTCACTTCGTGACTTGTATACCTTTTTGTGATTTTGCTGGGTCTCGTGTTGCTCGTCTGTTTATTTTTTGTTGGGGGGAGCCTCGTATACTTTTTGCATGAAGAGAGTGATGGGTGCGGTTCGGGTTGCGGCAGCAGTTGCCTTGTTGCCGGTGATGCTGGTTCAGCAGGGTATGGCATGGGGCCGGGATGGGCATATGATGATCAACCGGTTGGCTGGGGCTGCGCTGCCAAATGATGTGCCGGAGTTTTTGCGGTCGAAGCAGGCGTTGGATGCGCTGGAATACTATGGGCCGGAGCCGGACCGGTGGAAGTCTCCGCTGGAGCCGGAGCTGAATGCGGCGGGATTTCCGGAGCACTTTATCGATCTGGAGTGGGCGGACCTGGTAGGGGAGCTGCCACGGCGACGGTACGACTATGTGAGGGCGCTGGCGTTTGCGCAGAAGTCGCACCCGGATCTGGCGTTGACACCGGAGAAGGTTGGGCTGCAGCCCTATGTGACGGTCGAGGTGTGGGAGCGGCTGAAGAGTGCGATGCGGGACTATCGCGCTTTGAAGGACGCGCACAAAGATACGAAGCCATCGGAGTGCGAGATTGTGTTTCTGGCTGGATGGCTGGGGCACTATGTCGCGGATGGCTCACAGCCGTTGCATACGACGATTCAATACAACGGGTGGACGGGGCCGAATCCGCAGGGATATACGACGGAGCACAAGATTCATGCTCAGTTCGAGTCGACGTTTGTGACGGCGAATGTGAAGCCGAACGAAGTAGCTCCTTTGATTACGGAGAAGCCGGTGGTGCTGGGGGATGTGTTCACGGACTACATGGCTTACCTGCGGCATACCAACTCACTGGTGGAGAAGACGTACCAGTTGGAGAAGACCGGGGCGTTTGCGGGCGCTGGGACGCCGGAGGGTAAGGCGTTTGCGGAAGAACGGCTGGCAGCGGGAGCGACGGAGCTTCGAGACATGATCTATTCTGCGTGGGTGAAGAGCGCGGAGCCTCTGCCGCCTTCGAAGTGGGCCGATTAGGAGAGTTATTTTTCTGCTTGCTTCGTTGCGGAGAGGAGCGGGTATTGGTGGTGTTCTACGCGCTTGAGAAGCCGGCGGAGGATTGGTGTTAGCGCGAGCGCGAGGATTGGGATGGCGAGCGCTGCGAGGAGAGCCCAGAGGAGAAAGGCGTGCCACTCCCACAGCCAGAGCTGACGGGAGAGAGCGATGGGGTGCTCGCGCGCGGCGCGAAGAAGCTCTGGCGCCGAGAGAGGCATGGGCGCGGTGTGAAAGAGGCGGCTGGCTGCGCGGATGAAGGGGATGACGAGAATCAACTCCAACGGGTAGACGATGTGGTTGGCGATCTGCGAGGCGGCCAGGTTGAGGCGGAGGACGAAAGCAATGGCGAGGCAGAGAAGGGTGGTGCTACCGAGGATGGGGTTGATGCCGATGAGGAGGCCGACGGCGAGGCTCCAGGCTAGTTTTTCTGGTGAAGCACCCATGCGGAGTAGAGCAAGGATGGGAAGAGCGACACGGCGATAGAGCCAGCTGTGATGTGCGGGGGCTGGAGCTTCGGAGCCGACGTTGAGATTGGATTCGCTGGGTTGCACTGATGACAGGATAGACTGCGCAACGAGGGCTGATGTGGTGGGGCCCGGTTTGCGAAAGCGAGGATTCGATCTGGTGAACTTTTTTCGGGCTGCGTGGCGGAGTGTTCGGCTGGTGGGAATGTTTGCCAGGGCAGGCGCGGAGCTGGTCGTGACGCGGCCTGCGACGCGGGAGCAGAGAGCGGCGTGGCTGCATCGTTTTTGTGCGCGGGCGATGCGGGGGCTGAAGATTGAGATCGATGTGTCGGGAAGCTTTCCGACGCGCGGTGCGGTGATCTCGAACCACCTGAGCTATCTGGATATCGTGGTGTACGCGGCGCTGCACCCTTGCGTGTTTGTGTCGAAAGCGGAGATCAAAAGCTGGCCGGTGGTGGGGTGGATGACGACGATGTCGGGCACGGTGTATGTGGCGCGGGGGCATGGCGGATCGGCGATGAAGGCGCGCGAGGGGATGCAGGCAGCGGTGGATGCGGGGTTGCCGGTTGTCTTCTTTCCGGAGGGGACGACAACGAACGGGAGCGGAATGCTGAAATTTCATAGCGGCCTGCTGGCGCAGGCTATTGATGGGGGTGCGCCGGTGACGGCGGCTCATATTCGCTATGGGTTTCGAGAGCAGAATGGGCCGGATGTGAGTGTGGCGGACGATGTCTGCTACTGGGGCGACAGGGACATGCTGGGGCACATCTTTACCTTTCTTGGGCTGCGCGGGGTGCGGGCGGAGGTGCTGTTTGCGGATGAACCGATTGAGTTTTCGAGTGATGCGCTTCACCGGAAGCAGGCGGCGATAGAGGCACGAGCGGCGGTGACGGCGCTTGCGACGGCTCACCCCTTGGGGGAGAAGAACGAGTAGCGTGGCAGATGCATCATTTTTGATTCAACGAATGTTCACTTGCCGTGAACATTCTGTAACAGAAGACGAAGCAGACTGACATCGAACGCACCACATTCCTGGAAGTTACAAGGAGAGTCGATGCCAACAGTACTTAAGTCGCGGTCTGCCGTACTGCTTCCGAATAGAGCTGCATCTCCGGAGCTGCCGTCGAAGAAAGATATTCGGCTGGAGGCGGGAGAGTATGTTGTGCGGCTGGCGCTGAGCGAGGGGGAACGGGCTGCGGCGTACAGGCTGCGATTTCTGGTGTTCAACCTGGAGATGAATGAAGGGCTTGAGGCTGCCTACGTGGATGGATATGACAAAGACCACTTCGACGATGTGTGCGACCACCTGATTGTGACAGAGAGAAACACCGGCGCGATTGTGGGGACGTACCGGATGCAGATGGGCGATGTTGCAGGGAAGTACTTTGGATATTACAGCGAGCAGGAGTTTTGCTTTGCGCCATATGAGTCGATGCGATCGCAGATTGTGGAGCTGGGCCGGGCGTGCATCCATCGGGAGCATCGCTCGCCGGAGGTGCTGCACCTGTTGTGGAGGGGGATTGCACGCTATGCGCTGGTGAACGGCGGACGGTACATGATGGGATGCTGCTCGCTGACGTCGCAGGATGCGGAGATGGGGCACGCGGTGTATGAGTCGCTGCGGAGCTGCATGGTAGAACCGGCGCTGCTGACAGTGGCGACACCGGCATTTCGGTTGCCTGCGGCAACGGTGACGATGACAGAGGTGCGAGCACCGAAGCTGCTGCGAGCGTACCTGACGATAGGGGCGAAGATATGCAGCGAGCCGGCGATCGATCGCGACTTCAAGACGATCGACTTTCTAACGCTGTTGGATCTGCAGACGCTGCATCCGCGCGTGGCAAAGAGATTTCTCGAGGGTTGCTGAGGTGAGTCGGACGATTGCGCTCTGGCGGTTTACGCGCTCGGTTTGGCGGAGCTTTTTATTTGTGGGCCTGCTGGTAGCGGCGGTGGTGGACTGCCGGGTGCGGCGACCGAGGGTTGGCGCTGAAGGCGCGGTGTGGATCCATGGATGGTGCCGACGGATTGTGCGAGTGCTGGGGTTCGAGTGCAGCGTGGAAGGGCGCGTGCCGAGTGGTGGTGCGGTGGTGTCGAATCACCTGAGCTACCTAGATATTCTGCTGTACAGCTCGGTGCAGCCGTTTGTGATGGTGGCGAAGACGGAGGTTCGTGGATGGCCGCTGCTAGGCTGGCTGACGGCACAGGCGGGAACGGTGTACGTGGAACGGGGCGGTGGGCCGCCGACTTATCCGCAAGTGAATGCGGCGATGGCCGAGGCCTACCGAAGCGGGTTGCCAGTGTTGTTTTTTCCTGAAGGAACGACGACGCCGGGGGGCGGGGTGTTGCCGTTTCGCCGGGGGCTGTTTCATTCGGTGCTGAAAGATGAGATTCCACTGCGGGTTGCGGCGCTGCGGTACGCGCTTGATTCGCATGTGGTGAATGGCGACGCGACGGTGGGGGAGGATGTGTGCTGGTGGGGCGATATGGAGTTTGCGCCGCACATGTTCCAGTTTCTTGGGCTGCAGGGACTGCAGGCGCAGATACGGTTTGGCGAGGAGATCATTGAGCGGGTCGATCGGTTTGTGTTGTCGGAGAGCGCGCAGGGGGCAGTGGCGGAGATGTATGAAGAGTTGGGATTAGAGGCTGGGGCGAGACTGGGTTGGGAGCACGACTCCGAGCTGGTGGAGGCGCTTTAGAATCTGCTCGACGGACCAGTCGAGGGCATCTGTGCCTTCCACGGTTACAGAGGCGTATGCGGCTGAGGGGAGTACGTACTTGTCGGCCATTGGCTTTGCGGTGGCATCGAATTGGGCGCGAACACTCTCTTCGGTGCGACCACGCTCGCGCATGTCGCGATAGATGCGGCGGTTGAGACAGATCTGGTTTGGGGCGTCGACGTAGATGCTGAAGTCGTAGAGGGTGCGGAGGTCTTCATAGTGGAGGGCGAGGATGCCTTCGATGATGAGGAATTCGGCAGGGTGGATGAGCTCGGTCTGGTTGGGGATGCGGGTGTGGTTGGCGAAGTCGTAGATGGGGCGATGGATGGGTTGATAATTTGCTAGGGCGTTGATGTGCTCCACGAGCAGGGTGTGTTCGATGGAGTCGGGATGATCGAAGTTCTGTAGCGGACGCTGGTCCAGCGGCAGGTGGCCGAGGTCGCGGTAGTAGAAGTCGAGGGGGAGGAGAGTAGCTTTGAACTGCTGTGTGAGCTCTTTGGCGAGGGTGGTTTTGCCGGAGCCGGAGCAGCCGGCGATGCCGAGGATGAAGGGACGGCGGGGGAGGCTAAGTTGCTCGGATGGGAGGCTCGGCATGCGTATCTTCTGATGGTTGAATTGCGTGTAGAGATTGTTACGGTTACGGTTACGATTTTTTACCTGCCACTAACTGTTCCATGGTGATCTGGGGAATGAGCGCGGTGAGGAGGCTGGTGAACTGCGTTTCGACACGGCGGCCAGTCTCCATGACCTCTTCATGGTCGATGGTGTCGGCGGTCTCTTGTCCATAGGATGGGATTCCTGCGGCCATGTTGGTGACCAGGGACAGGCCGAGGATTTCGAGGCCCATGTGGCGCGCGACGATGACTTCGTGCACGGTGGACATGCCGACGAGGTCCGCGCCGAGGGTGCGGAAGGCACGAATCTCGGCGGGGGTTTCGAAGCTGGGGCCAAGGACGGCGAGATAGACGCCTTCGGTGAGGAGAAACTCCTGGCGGGCGGCCTCTTCGATGGCGAGGGTGCGGAGGCGGAGGGAGTAGGCGGTGGACATATCGAAGAAGCGCTGGCCGGCACCGGGAATCATGCTGAAGCGAGGTTCGTTGGGGCCGAGTGCGGCGTTGGTTCCTGTGAGGTTGATGTGATCGGAGATGACGACGATGGAGCCTTGCTGCAAGGTTGTGCGAATGCCGCCGGCGGCGTTGGTGACGATGAGGGTCTTGCAGCCGAGGAGGCCGAGGACGCGGGTGGGGAAGGTGACTTGCGCCATCTCGTAGCCCTCGTAGGCGTGGACGCGGCCCTGCATGACGGCGACGGGAACTCCGGCGATGGTGCCAAGGACGAGGTGGCCGGAGTGGCCCTGGACGGTGGATTGCGGGAAGTGAGGGATGTCGGCGTAGGGGATGCGGGTGGCTGATTTGACGTGGTTGGCGAAGTTGCCGAGACCTGAGCCGAGGATGATACCGAGAGATGGCAGGAGCGGGGTCTTGTTGCGGATGTAGTCGGCGGCGGATTGGGCTTTGCTGTAGAGGTCAGTGGGCTTATTGGTCTCAGTCATCTCGATCCTTGCGGCTTCGTCTTTCAATAAGAGTAACTCGACTGCCGAGCGGAAGGCTTGGCGGACGAGCCGGTTTTGAGTCGGAGGAGATTTTAGCGTGGTTGATCCGGGTTTATTTGAGGAGCATGGAGACGATGCTGGCGGACATGAGATTGGCCATGGTTCCGGCGAGCATGGCGCGCAGGCCGAGTTGAGCAAGGTCGTTTCGGCGGTTGGGGACGAGTGCTCCGATGCCTCCGATCTGCATGCCGATGCTGCCTACGTTGGCAAAGCCGCAAAGGGCGAAGGTGGCGATGGAGAAGGTTCGGGGAGCGAGTGCGGACTTGATGGCGCCGAGCTGAGTGAAGGCGACGAACTCGTTGATCATGGTGCGGGTGCCGAGGAGGTTGCCGATGGTGCGGGCGTCGTGCCAGGGGATGCCGATGAGCCATGCGATGGGGGCTCCGACGACTCCGAGGATGGCGTTGAGGGAGTGCGGGAAAGGAATGTGGCCGTGAGCCCAGGCGAAGTTTGAGATGCCGAGCATGATGGCGTTGAAGAGGCCGACGAGAGCGACGAAGCTGATGAGCATGATGGCGACGTTGAAGGCGAGCTGGCCGCCGTCGATGGTGCCACGGGCTACGGCTGCGATGAAGTTTTCGTTCTTGTGCTCTTCGTTGGGCGGCATGTGAACGGTGCCGGCGGTGGCGGGGACTTCGGTTTCGGGGACGAGCATCTTGGCTACGAGGATGGTGCCGGGGGCGGTCATGATGACGGCGGAGAGCAGATCCTGGGCGTTGATGCCGAAGCTGATGTAGGCGGCCATGATGCCACCGGAGACATGAGCCATGCCTGAGGTCATGATGACCATGAGCTCGCTGCGGGTGGCGCCGGCGAGGAAGGGGCGGATGGTGAGGGGGGCTTCGGTCTGGCCCATAAAGATGCTGGCGGCGACGTTGGTGCTCTCGGCACCGCTGGTTCCCATGGTGCGCTGCATGATCCAGCTGACCCAGCGGATGATGATCTGCATGAGGCCGATGTGGTACATGATGGCGAAGAAGGCGCTGACGAAGATGATAGTGGGGAGGACGGCGAAGGCGAGGACGGCGAGCGGGTCGCCAGGGGTGCCGAGGCGTCCGAAGACGAGTGAGGAGCCGTCGGCGGAGTGGGCGAGCAGCGAGGTGATGACGGCGGAGACGGAGTGGAGGATTGCCTGGCCGGTGTTCCACTTGATGACGAGGAAGGCGAAGAGGATCTGCAGACCTAGTCCCCAGATCACGGTGCGCCAACGGATGGCGCGGCGGTTGGTGGAGAAGGCGTAGGCGAGGCCGAGGAAGACGATGAGGCCGAGCAGACCGGTGAATCGAGACAAAGGCTTCGCTCCTACTGCAGAGGTGAATACGTTTGGGTGCTTGGGTTGAGTGTACCGGGAGGGAGGGGATGGGGCCTAAGGATTTCCTGTTTGGTGCTGGTTTGCAGTTGATGCGGAGACGAGGAGTGGCGACCGGAGCGATGAGATGCGGGTGCTTCTCCTTCAACGAAGCTCAGGGTCAGAAGGTGAGTTCTCTAGGTTGAATCGGATTTCAGATTGAGGTTTCGCGCGAGGCGGTGGAGGTACTTGGGATGAATGCCGAGGGAGCGCGCCGCCTCTGGGTAGTTGCCCTTTGCTTCGCGGAGTGCGTTAACGAGGAGGTCTTTTTTGGATTGGTTGAGGACGTCGTGATATTTCGCTCCCGCAAGCTTTGAGGACTGTTCTTCAAGGATGACGTTGGGAAGATCTTCGGCGAGGATCTCGTCGGTGAGGCCGAGGACGATGGCGTGCTCGATCGCGTTCTCGAGTTCGCGAACGTTACCCGGCCAACTGTAGCCCATGAGAAGAGAGCGTGCTTCGGACGAGATGCCTTTGAAGGGACGCTTGTTTTTGGCCGCGTACTTCGACGCGAAGAAGAGGGCGAGGAGAGGAATGTCTTCTCCGTGCTCGCGCAGCGGCGGGACGGCGACCGAAACGACGTTGAGGCGGTAGTAAAGATCCTGGCGAAACTCGTTGGACTTGATGGCCTGTTCGAGATTTTTGTTGGTGGCGGCGAGGACCCGGGCCCGAAAGGCTACGGAGTGGGTTCCTCCAACCCGCTCGAACTCTCTTTGCTGCAGGACTCGCAGGAGCTTGGCCTGCATGGGCGGGGCGAGTTCGCCGATCTCATCGAGAAAGAGTGTTCCGTCTTCCGCGGCTTCAAGCTTTCCTTTTCTCATGCCGAGCGCGCCGGTGTAGGCTCCCTTCTCGTGGCCGAATAGTTCGCTTTCGAGAAGGGTCTCCGGGATGGCGGCGCAGTTGATGGCGATGAAGGGCCGTTCGCTTCGGGGGCTGCTCTGATGGATGGAGCGCGCGACGACCTCTTTGCCGGTGCCGCTCTCTCCACGGATGAGGACGGTGGAGTCGCTCTGAGCGACGCGGGAGACGAACTCGCTGACTTGACGAATCTGCCGGCTCTCACCGACGAGGTTCGTGACTGGGTTGAGCTGCTTCTTCAACTGGGAGTTCTCTGTGCGCAGTGAGTCGAGGGCGAGGATGTTTTCGAGAGTGACTGCTGCAATGCGGGAGACCGAGTCCAGGAAGTTGATGTGCTCTTCGAGGAAGGGTGGCGCGGGAGGTGCGGAGGTGAGATAGAGGACACCGATGGTTCTTTCGATAGCGACGAGGGGAAGACAGAGTATGTTGTGCGAGCTGCCTGACTGCGGGTCAGCGCTTCTGGTGATCGGGGTACGCTCCCAGAAGGCCTGATGAACGAGGTCGCGCTGAATCTCAATGGCTGTGGCGGCATCTGACTGACGGGTCCAGCTACAGATGTCTAAGGTCTCTTCTTCAAAGTCAGTGAGCAGGACGACGGCTCCTTCGTCTGCGGGGACGACTTCGAAGATGAGTTGGAGAAGTTCTCGCTGCAGAAGTTGAGAGTCGCGGATGGAGTTGATGACGCTGCTGATTCTGAAGAGGGCCGCGAGGTCGCGCGCCATGCGTCCGACTTCGATGGAGAAGGCCGGGAGTCCGGCGGGAGGTTTGATGTGCGTGGTCTGCGAGGAGGGGCCGGAGAGATCGCTGGCGCGTCGCCTGGGGATGGGAAGCGCGGGGACTGGAAGCGCGTCGCTCTCGCGTGTGAGGAAGAGAAAGTCGGCGGCGCCGATGCGAATGGTGTCGCCGTCGTCGAGTGCCCTGCGCAAGACGGGCATTCCGTTGACGAAGGTTCCACTCCTGCTGCCAAGATCAACCAGTTCATACTGTCCACTTTGTTCGCTTATTGGCTTGATGGTGCAGTGGGTTCGGGAGACCGTGGGATCGTTGAGGCATAACTGGTTTGTTTCGAGTCGACCGATGGTGAGGGGCGCGTCGATCAACTCTCGTCTGACGCCGCTTGTCGAGCCTGAGATGGCGAGGAGCCGCGGATTCATCGGGGCCTCCGTTGAGTGAAAGTGTAGCTGAAGACGGCAATCGCCGCGATTGACGGGACGCCGGGAACCGATCGGATACCCGAGGGGAACCATTCGGATACCAACAGTAGCCAATGTAAACGGAGGCAGCGGCTGCATGGGCGGAGGGATTTGGGCTATCTCGTTGCAAATGCGTGGGGGGATTTTGTTTGAGGTGCGTTTGGCCGGCTTTGGCTATGCGCATGCAATATATCCGGGCGTAACAGCAAGCTCAGGAGAGAACGAATTCCAGAGATTAGATGAAACGGAAGATCAAAGGGACCCCGAGGGAAGAACCCTCAAAAAGGAGAACGTCATGAAAAACCTCACCGCAGTTGCTCTCTTCGTCGCCGCCGGTTTTGTCACCGCTGGTAGTGCCTTGGCTCAGGATCACAAAGTCACGGCAACCATTCCTTTCAACTTTACGGTTAATGGCAACTCGCTTCCCGCCGGGAGCTATACGGTTGGCTCCGACATCAACTCTCCAAGGATCCTGACTCTCTCAGATCGCGCGAAGGGGGTTTCTGCGATGGTCATCACCGTTGCCGATGCGGATGCTTCGGATGGCGGCAACAAGCTGGTCTTCCATCGCTACGGCAATCAGTACTTCCTGAGCGAAGTACGCACAGCGAATGCCTCGATGAACTGCCATCTTCCAACGTCGAAGCAGGAGAAGAACGCGAGAGCGCAGACCCAGGAAGCCTCCCTGCGCGTCAATCACGATGTATTGATCGCTCTTAAATAGTTGCTCACGAAGGATGGAGCACGGCCCGGGGCAATTGTTCCCGGGTCTTTCTTTTTTGTGCATAGTACGCAAGTGCAGAGCCGGATCAGATCGTGGGGCTTGTCTTCGCGATGACTTCGCGGAGAAGTGGTTTGAGCTGGGGTGGGGCTGGGGCGATGTGAAGGGTTTCGCGGAGCATGGCTTCGGGCTCGTCGAGCAGCGAAGCGTCTTCCGAGAAGAGGGTGACGAGCGGTTGACCAGTTTTGATCTCATCGCCTAGTTTTGCGTGCATCTCGATGCCAGCGTGGGCGCTGACAGGATCGCCGGGTTTGGCGCGGCCTGCACCGAGGCGTTGGACGGCCCAGCCTACCTGTTTGCAGTCCATAGAGCTAAGGTATCCGGAGTGAGTTGCGGTGAGGGTGCGCGAGGCTGTGGGCTGATGGTGGGCGGCAGAATCGTGAAAGACGGAGACGTCGCCGCACTGGGTGGCGACCATTCTGAGCCACGCTTTGAAGGCGTCACCGCTGAGGAGAATCTCATCGGAGAGCTTCGCTCCTGCTTCGGGAGTGGCGGAGTGGCCCGCAAAATGAAGCATCCAGCCAGCGAGGATGTTTGAGAGTTCGATGAGGTCGGAGGACATGGGATGTCGCTTGTTTTGAAGGATGTCGACACACTCCCAGACTTCGACCCAGTTGCCAGCGAAGCGGCCCAGCGGCTCATCGTGGTTGGTGAGCAGGGCGACGGTGCGTGTGCCGGAGGCTTCGCCGGTCTCGACCATGAGTTGGGCGAGGAGTTTGGATTGCTCGTAGGTGGGCATGAACGCGCCGCTGCCTACTTTGACATCGAGTACCAGGGCCTTGAGGTCTTCGGCTAATTTCTTACTCATGATGCTCGCGCAGATGAGGAAGGGAGATTCGACGGTGCCGGTGTGGTCGCGGAGAGCGTAGAGGATGCGGTCGGCGGGGACCAGGCGTGGGGTTTGGCCGACGAGAGCTGCGCCACATTTTTTGAGGGTCTGACAGAACTGGTCGAGGGTGAGTTGAGTGTTGAAGCCGGGGATAGTCTCAAGCTTGTCCAAGGTTCCACCGGTGTGGCCGAGGCTGCGACCGGAGATCATGGGGACGCAGATGCCGGGAGTGCCGGCGCTGTTTGGAGAGGCGAGACCCGCGGCGGCGAGGATGGGCGCGACGAGGAGCGAGGTCTTGTCGCCGACGCCGCCGGTGGAGTGCTTGTCGACGGTGAAGGTGTGGAGGGGAGCGGCGTCGAAGGTCTCGCCGGAGTGACGCATGGCGTCGGTGAGGGTGGCGAGCTCCTGCGGATTGAGACCGCGTTGGAAGACGGCCATGAGGAAGGCTGCGATCTGGGCGTCGGTGACGAGCTGCCTGGATAGTGTGCGCTCGACGAGGGCGTGGATGAAGACCTGGATCTCGGCATCGGTGAGGACATGGCCGTCACGTTTATGGAGGATGACGTCGATGGGGTGGATGGTCTGTGTCATGGGATTGTATCTGATGTAGTTACGAATTTTTAGAGGAGGAAGGCGGCGGGGAGAAGTTGCGCCATGGTGGCTTCGGCGCGTGCGCCCCGTTCGGCGGGGTAGAAGACTATGGTGTCTGGGCTGCTGAACTCGTGGATGGTCTGGCGGCAGGCCCCGCAGGGCTGGCTGGCGGTGGCGTTGAGGTTGGCCACGGCGATGGCGCGGATGCGAATGCCGGGGCCGCGAAGAGCGACGGCGGCGGCGATGGCCGTCTGTTCCGCGCAGGTGGTGAGGCGGTATGAGGCGTTTTCGACGTTGCAGCCGGTGACGATGGTGCCGTCAGTGAGGAGGACGGCTGCGCCGACGCGGAAGTTGCTGTAAGGAGCGTAGGCGTGGTGAGCGACGGCGATGGCCTGCTGCTGCAGATGGTCGATCTGGGCAGAGGTGAGGCCAATGGGGTGTTCGACAGAGGACATGATGGAGTGAGGCTATCGGGTGCGGGGAGCGATAGCAAGTGGTCGCGCCTCATGATTACGTCTCTGCGCCCGATATACAGAGTGTGGACGAGCTGACAAAGGAATTTCTTGCGGAGAGCCAAGAGGGTCTGGACCGGATGGAACGGTGTCTGACCGAGCTGGAGATGCGCCCGGACGATGTCGATCTGCTGGGAGAGATCTTCCGCGCGGTGCATACGATCAAAGGGACGACGGGGTTTCTGGGATTCGACCGGCTGGAGAAGCTGGCGCATGCCGGAGAACATCTGCTGGGGGCTCTGCGAGATGGCAAGCTGGTGGCGACGTCGGATCTGATCAGCGGCTTGCTGCGCCTGATGGATGGACTACGCGCGATTCTGGGGTTGATCGAAGAGACGGGTAGCGAAGGGACCAGGGCCGGTGATGAAGACGGGGAGTTGATCGCGGAGCTTGCGCGTTTGAACGGGCACGAGGCAGAGGAGTTGCCGGAGATAGAGACTCCGCAGATCGCTCTAGTAGAGACGGGCAGGGTTCAGGGTGAAGCGCCGGTGGCTTCCAGGGGAGACGCGTCGCCTGCTCTGCAACCGGTAGCCGTGAGTGAGAAGGCGAGTGCGGATAAGACACTGCGAATCGATGTGGATGTACTGAACCGCATGATGAACCTGGTGGGGGAGCTGGTACTGACACGCAACCAGATGCTGCAGAGCGGCATGGACGCGGCGAATTTTCCAGAGCTGGCGCGGCGGCTGGATAGCGTGACGGCGGACCTGCGTGAGACGGTGATGCAGGCGAGGATGCAGCCGGTAGGAAATTTATTCGGTAAGTTTCCAAGGATGGTTCGCGATCTTGCACGGACTTGCGCTCGTGAGGTTCGGGTGGAGTTCAGCGGGCAGGAGACAGGGCTTGATAAGAGTCTGCTGGAGGCGATCAAAGACCCGTTGACTCACGCGGTGAGGAATGCGGTGGACCATGGGATCGAGTCGCCTGCGGATCGCGTGCTGGCGGGCAAACCTGCTGAAGGGTGTCTGCGGCTGAAGGCATTTCACCAAAGCGGATCTGTGGTGATCGAGGTTGAGGATGATGGAGCAGGAATCCCGATAGAGCGAGTGCTGCAGAAGGCGGTGGAGCGCAATTTGGTTACGGCGGAAGATGCATCGGCCATGTCTGAGAGAGAGGCGCTGCAGCTTATCTTTCTCCCGGGATTTTCGACAGCGGCTGCAGTGACTACGGTTTCGGGACGCGGCGTTGGCATGGATGTGGTGCGGGCCAACGTGGAGAAGGTTGGTGGAAGCGTTGAGGTGGAGTCTCGCAGGGGGATAGGGACGACGTTGCGTCTGAGGGTGCCGCTGACGCTGGCGATTGTTCCATCGCTGGTGGTGAAGAGTGGAGGACAGAGCTTTGCGCTGCCACAGAGCGCGCTGGTGGAGTTGGTGGATCTCCCGCAGCGCGAGTTTGCCCAGGTGGTGCAGCGGATAGGTTCGTCGGAGCTGTATCGGCTGCGAGAGCGCCTGCTGCCGATGGTGTGGCTGGACCGCCTGCTGGGTTTGGATGCGTATCAGCCAGAGACGTCGAAGGGACATTACCTGGCGGTACTTGAGGCGGAAGGGTGCAGGTATGGCCTGGTGGTCGACGACCTGATGTCGCCGGAGGAGATTGTGGTGAAACCTCTTTCGCCCGTGCTGCGTGAGATCGGTCTGTTCTCCGGAGCCACGGTGCTAGGAAATGGAATGCTTGCTTTGATTCTGGACGTGGGCGCGACGGCCGCACGTGCAGGGGTGAAACCGGTTGAAGGTGAGCTTTCTGAAGCAGGCGGTGAAGAGGAGATGGCGCAGGCGGCTGCGGAGATCTCGTTCCTGATCTTTGAAGATCGCGCCAGGGAGAGAACTGCGCTGCCGCTCGATGTTGTGGAACGGATTGAGAGCGTTCCACTGGGACAGATCGAGTATGCCGGCGGCAGGCCTTTGTTGCAGTATCGCGGAGAACTTTTGCCCTTGAGAGATGAGGGAAGCGTGTTGCGTGAGATGGAGGATGCCCGGCGGCAGGGCGAAGAGCCACTGGTGACGGTGCTGATCTGCGGCAATGCAGACACCCAAAGAACGCAGAGGGGCGGCATGGTGGTTCGACAGGTGTTGGATGTTTCCACCGGGACATTACTGGAACAGGATGCAGCGAACGGGGAGATGGAGCTTGCGCTGGTGAAGGAAAAGCTGATGCAGGTTCATCGAGAGTTCGGAGCTGGAGTGAAGGTTGCGTGGCAGGAGGTTGCATGAAGATAGGCGGTTGGGAGAAGGTCGACGAGCTGCTGGAGGAGAGTGACGCAGTGTCGATGTGTTCGCTGTATGCGGGCGGCGAGATGTTTGGAATCGACACGAGGAAGATTCGCGAGGTGCTTGGAGAAAAGGATCTGCAGCGGGTGCCGATGTCGCCGCAGTTTCTCGCGGGAGTTGTTCCTTACCGCGGAGAGGTGCTGACTACAGTGAATCTCCGGGCGCTGCTCGGCATGGGCGCACACAGTGGTCGGTCCTGTGTGCTGGTGATGGACGATGAGGCTGAGGAGCGGTTTGGCCTGGTGGTGGACGCGGTGGGTGGCGTGGTCATGGCCAGCCGGAGGAGGTTAGAGGACAATCCCAGCACGCTGGAGGCGCGAGGGAGATGGCTCTTCGATGGAGCTTACAAGATGGAGACGGGGCTGATGGTGCAACTGGATCCGCGAAAGCTATCGCCGTCGCGGCTGTCAGAGGTGGGATTGTTTAAAGACAGTTCGAAGGGAGGTGCCGATGCGAGCCCTGATCGTTGACGATTCGAGTTTTATCCGGGAATACCTGCGACATCTGCTGAACCGGATGGATGTGGAGTGTGAAGAGGCGAAGGATGGAAGCCATGCCCTGGCGGTGCTGGCGGCGGAGGAGTCTTTCGACCTGATGCTGCTGGACGTGAACATGCCGGTGATGAACGGATTGGAGTGTGTGAAGGCATTACGAGAAGCGAAGCTAGGCCCGGAGATGAAGGTGATGATGGTGACGACCGAGGCCGATCACTCGTTTATTGCGACGGCACTAAATCATGGTGCGGATGAGTTTCTGATGAAGCCGTTCACTCCTGAGAGCCTTCGGGAGAAGATGCTTCTGCTTGGGGTGATTGCTGCATGACGCCGGTGGGGCGGAAGGGTGAGGAGCAGAGATGGGATCTTTAGAGGAACGGCCGATTCGCATCCTTGCAGCGGATGACTCGGCTGTGATGCGCGGTGTCATGGCGAAGCTGTTCCAGATGCATGCGGAGGATCGATCGAGCGAGCTGCCGCGTATGGAGTTGTGCGGCGTCGCGCGGGATGGGACGGATTGCCTGGACCAGGTGAAGCGGCTTATTCCGGATGTCCTTGTGCTGGACCTTGAGATGCCTCGTCTGAATGGGCTTGAGGTACTGCGCCGGTTGCGTGTGGAAAGCACTGCTTTGCCTGTGATCATGTGCAGCTCCTACACGGAACATGGGGCCAGGTCGACCTTGGAAGCGTTGGCCTACGGCGCTGCCGATTATGTGACTAAGCCAGCAGAGCAAAGAGACTTCTTCTCGGCGATGCTGTCACTGTCTCAACAGCTGCTGCCGAAGATTGCCGCAGTGGCCAAGGGATCGAAGCGGAGAGAAGAACGGGCTGCGACAAAGAGCGGTGCGGGCCATGCGCTTCAGCTGAGGGTGGAGGGGGCGCCCAAGGCTTCTTCCGTGATCGAGGTGGTGGTGATTGGATTGTCTACTGGTGGGCCGTCAGCCCTGGAGCAGCTGCTGCCACGGCTGCCTGCGGATTTTCCCGTCCCTGTGCTGATTGTTCAGCATATGCCGAAGTTGTTTACTGGCGCGCTTGCGGAGCGATTGGACAAGAGCAGTTCTTTGCGTGTGAAAGAGGCGTACGAGAACGCGATGATTCGACCAGGCACCGTGTGGCTGGCTCCGGGAGATGCACACATGGAGGTTGGCCCAGGCAATGGCTTGATGGACAGAAAGACCGGCAGTATCGCAGGCCGGGACAGCAGGATTCGATTGCATCAGCGGGAGCCGTTGAATCACTGCATGCCAGCAGTGGACTATCTTTTTTTCTCCGCGGCACGGATGTATGGAGCCTCCGCTCTGGCCCTGGTGATGACTGGAATGGGTGCAGATGGGCTGGACGGGGCGCGAGCCATCCATGAATGTGGGGGCGTGGTTCTGGCGCAGGATGAGTACAGCTCCGCCGTTTGGGGTATGCCGGGCAAGGTGACCGAGGCCGGCATCGCGAGTGCAACGTTGCCGCTCGCGGAGATTGCCGGTGCGCTGCAGCAGAGGGTCTGCACGGGGCGACTGAGGATTAACGCGGAGGGAAAGGCGGGCTCTGCAACCGGGCCGCAACGGGAGATGAACGATGACTTGCTCTGATTCAGATTATGCGTATCTTCGCGAGCTTGTGCTGGAGCAGTCGGCGAACCAGATCGATCCGTCACGCAATGCTCTCTTCGACACGAGGCTGACCCCGATAGCGCGATTGTCGGGGGCGGAGAACCTTGGGGATTTTGTGAGTATGTTGCGGTCTGGGCAGACGGCGCATCTGCATCGCGCTGTGGCTGAGGCGATGACGATCAACGAGACGAGTTTTTTTCGCGATATGAGGCCGTTTGAGATGTTGCGTCAGGTGCTGATTCCAAAGTTAGTCGAACGCAGGGCAGAGGAGAGACATCTGCGTATATGGAGTGCAGCGAGCTCGACCGGACAGGAGGCCTACAGCCTCGCGATGATGATGGTGGAGCACTTTCCGGAGCTTGCGGGTTGGGACGTAAAGATTGTCGGTACGGATATCTCGCGGCAGGTCGTCGATTATGCCAAGAGAGGGCGGTATCGAAGACTGGAGGTCAATCGAGGATTACCGGCGCGGATGCTGCTGAAGTATATGACCCGTGATGGGGAAGAGTGGGGGGTGAGTCCGCAGATTCGTTCGATGTGCGAGTTTCACTATGCCAATCTGTGTGCCCCGTTGCCTTTTTTGCCTACGTTCGATTTGGTCTTGCTAAGAAATGTGTTGCTTTATTTTTCACAGCAGGATCGGAGGACGCTCTTCCGCGAGGTTCATCGGAAGTTATCGCCGAATGGCTACCTGGTTTTGGGAAATGCTGAACAGGCAGAGGAGTCTACAAATTTGTTTGAAGTCGAATTTGGGGCTGATTGCTACTTTTATAGCCCGGTGAATGTTTTCTGACGGGTTGAGCTGATGTCGGGGTATGGATCGCACTTAGCGGGCTGGAGACGCATCCAATAGGGTAGGCAGTTATGCTGCTGTAAGTGTCCCCTGAAGCTATGCCACAGAAGCCCGCCAAAGCGAAGAGAGCCGAGAAAGAGGGGATTGCACCGCCACCTCAACATCCCCTTCAGGGCGATGAGGTTTTGACTCTCTTCCATCCGATCACTGAAAAGTGGTTTCGTGCTGTCTTTGATTGGCCGACGGCTCCGCAGGTAGAGGGCTGGCCCGCTATTGCGCGCGGCGAGTCGACGTTGATCCTGGCTCCAACCGGCACTGGCAAGACGCTGACGGCGTTCTTGTGGTGTCTCGACAAGCTGATGATGCGGACTGCGCCTGAGGCCGAACGCGGGTGCCGGGTGGTATACCTGTCGCCGTTGAAGGCGCTGGCAGCGGACGTGGAGCGCAATCTGCGATCTCCGCTGGTGGGTATCGCCAATATGGCGAAGCGTGAGGGGATTGCAGTGCGCATGCCGGAGATCAGTGTGCGTACGGGCGATACTTCGCCGAAGGAGCGCGCGCGGTTTCGAAGACATCCTGGCGACATTCTGATTACGACCCCGGAGAGTCTGTATCTGTTGCTGACCTCGGAGGTGGGCGAGTCGCTGCGGTCGGTGGAGACCGTGATTGTGGATGAGATTCATGCGCTGGTTCCGAATAAGCGCGGGGCGCATATGGCGCTGTCGCTGGAGCGGTTGGAGGCGTTGACGGGAAGAAAATTGCAGAGGATTGGGTTGTCCGCGACGCAGAGGCCTCTGGAAGAGGTGGCACGGTTTCTTGGTGGGGCGGACACGTCTGGATTTGTTGCGGATGAGAGCGCAGCTCTGAGTCACGCTGCAGAGGTTGAAGCAGAGACTGCCAATATGTTGATGGAGGTTGCCGGTAAGGAAGATGCGAAGGCTGATGTGCGTGGGGGAGCAACGCGGTTTCGTCCGGTGACGGTGGTGAATGCGGGGGCGAGAAAGGTGCTGGAGCTGAGGGTGGAGGTTCCGGTGGAGGATATGGCTCGTCTTGGCGAGATTCAGGAGCAGCCGAGCGGCCCGGCTTCGCAGGGGCCGAAGAGGACATCGATTTGGCAATCGATTCATCCGCGTCTGCTGGAGATTATTCAGGGACGGACGTCGACGCTGATCTTTGTGAATGCGCGAAGGATCGCGGAGCGGCTGGCTGGTGCGTTGAACGAGCTGGCAGGAGAGCAGATTGCGAGGGCACATCATGGCTCTCTGGCTGCAACGCAGAGGAGCGAGATCGAAGAGCTGCTGAAGGCGGGGAAGATCAAGGCGCTGGTTGCGACCTCTTCGTTGGAGTTAGGGATCGATATGGGGGCGATCGATCTGGTGATTCAGATCGAGGCTCCGCCGTCAGTCGCCAGCGGGATGCAGCGGATTGGAAGAGCAGGGCACCAGGTGGGTGCACCTTCGCATGGGATTATCTTTCCAAAGTACCGGGCCGATTTGATTGCATGTGCGGCAGTGACGCGGGCGATGCATGAAGGGCATGTGGAGGCGACGAGGTTTCTACGGAACCCGTTGGATGTGCTGGCGCAGCAGATGGTGGCGGTGATTGCGCATCCTCCGCTGAACGTTGCTGATGCGGAGCGGCGAACGAAGCATAAGACCGAGGAAGAGGAGAGCCCCGGGCTTAGCTATGCTGCGCTGTTTGGGCTGGTGCGGGGTGCGGCTCCGTTTGCCACCTTGAGCCAGAGCGTCTTCGACGGCGTGCTGGATATGCTGGCGGGGCGATATCCGTCGGATGAGTTTGCGGAGCTGCGGCCGCGGGTTACGTGGGATCGAACGAGGAACTGGATCACTCCGCGGGCTGGTGTGAAGCGAATTGCGATTCTGAATGGTGGGACGATTCCTGATCGCGGGACGTATGGAGTGTTTTTAGCGGGAGAGAGATCTAAGCCGATTCGGGTGGGCGAGCTCGATGAGGAGATGGTCTTCGAGAGTCGAACGGGGGATACGTTTATCCTTGGCGCTTCGACGTGGCGGATCGATGAGATTACGCATGACCGGGTGTTGGTGACGCCTGCTCCGGGTGAGGCGGGGAAGATGCCGTTCTGGCATGGAGACGGGGCGGGAAGGCCGCTAGAGTTTGGACGAAGGATCGGGGCGCTGGTGAGGGAGCTTCGGGATGCCCCACGTAATGTGGCGATGACCCGGTTGACGACGGAGCACGATCTAGAGCCGGGAGCTGCGGAGAATGTGTTGAGGTATCTGGCTGACCAGGAGCTGGCTACTGTGAATGTTCCGGACGACCGGAATATCGTGGTCGAGCGGGTGAGGGATGAGCTAGGGGATTGGCGGGTCTGTGTGCTGACACCGTTCGGCAGCAGAGTGCATGCGCCGTGGGCGATGGCGGTGACGGCGAAGCTGCGTGCAGGCAACGGGCAGGAGGTGGAGACGATGTGGTCGGAGGACGGCTTTGTGCTGCGTTTTCCTGAGACCGATGAAGCTCCTGCTATCGATTCGATCCTGCTGGAGCCCGAGGAGGCGGCGGAGCTGGTGCTGCGGCAGCTGGGTTCGACGGCGTTATTTGCCGCCAAGTTCAGAGAGAGCGCCGCGCGGGCGCTGTTGTTGCCGAGGAGGAGAGCAGATGGGCGAACACCGCTTTGGCAGCAGAGAAAGCGGGCCTATGACTTGTTGAGCGTGGCCAGCCGGTACGCCTCGTTTCCGATTTTGCTGGAGGCCTATCGGGAGTGTCTGCGGGATGTATTCGATATGCCTGCTTTGATGGAGACTTTGCGCAGTATAGAGAGTCGTTCGTTGCGAGTGCATACGGTGGATTCGCGGACACCTTCACCATTTGCTTCGGCGTTGCTGTTCAGTTATGTGGCGAACTACATCTATGACGGGGACGCTCCGCTGGCGGAGAGACGGGCTCAGGCGCTGTCGATCGATCAGGATCAACTGCGGGAGTTGATGGGGGATGCGGATCTTCGGGAGCTACTGGATAGCAACGCAATTGAAGAGACGGAAGAGCAGCTGCAGTGCTTGGTTGAGACGTATCGTGCGCGGAATATGGATGGGGTCCATGATCTGCTGCTGCGGTTGGGGGATTT
Organism: Granulicella sp. S190; assembly: GCF_009766095.1. GTDB lineage: Bacteria > Acidobacteriota > Terriglobia > Terriglobales > Acidobacteriaceae > Edaphobacter. The sequence goes on along the minus strand of NZ_LMUD01000039.1, from coordinate 46,775 downwards.
GAGCAGGGAAGAGCTGAGACGGCGATGTGTTACTGATGAGGTTGCAGATTCGGTTGGGAAGTTGATGCGGGCGAGACGGGTGTTGGAGGTGCAGATTGCGGGAGTGAAACGTCTGATCGCGGTGGAAGATGCGGCGCGGTACCGAGATGCGCTGGGAGTGCCGCTTCCGCCGGGATTGCCTTCGGCTTTTCTGCAGGAGGTACCGGATGCCCTGGTGGACCTGATGCGGAGGTTTGCGCGGACGCACGGGCCATTTACGACACCCGAGGCTGCTGGCCGGTTCGATCTTCCGGCAGAGAGCGTAGAGGCTGTGCTGCAGCGGCTGATAGAGAGCGGCAAGGTGGTCGAGGGTGGGTTCAGACCGGGAGGGATTCACCGGGAGTGGTGCGATAACGAGGTGCTGCGGGCGATTCGCAGACGGTCGCTTGCGCGGCTGCGGAAGGAGATCGAGCCGGTGGAGCAGAGAACGCTGGCGAGGTTGTTTACGCGGTGGCAGGGTGTGGTGCAGCCACGCCGGGGGCTTGATGCAGTGCTGGACGTGGTTGAGAATCTGCAGGGAGCACCTTTGCCAGCATCGATTCTGGAGACGGAGATTCTGCCCGCTCGTCTGGTTGGGTATAAGAGCGCTGACCTGGATACGTTGATTGCGGCGGGGGAGGTGGTCTGGGTTGGGTTCGATCCGATTGGCGAGAGAGACGGAAGGATTGGGCTTTATCTTGCGGAGAAGCTGCCGGTGTTGTGGCCGATTGGCCGCTCAGTCGCGGAGGAGCGTGCGAGCGGTGTTCGCTCCGGTCAAGAGGACAGCTCTTCTGTAGCTACTGGAAGGGAAGAAGAGATTGTTGCTTATCTGAAGGATCATGGGGCTTCGTTTTTTCAGGATCTACATGATGGGGTTGGCGGTGGGTATCCGGGGGAGACGCTGGAGGCCTTGTGGGGTCTGGTTTGGAAGGGGATGCTGACTAACGATGGGCTAGCCGCCTTACGCGCTTACTGCGAGCGGCCTGCGGCGAGTGCCTCGAGGAAGTCAGCGCGGAGGGTGCATCAGCAGACGGGGTTTCGGTCGAGAAGAACGACTCCGCCAACGGCGCAGGGGCGTTGGGCGTTGAACCTGGCGGCGTTTGCGACGGAGCGTTCCGCCACGGAGTGGAGCCATGCGATTGCGCAGCAGTTGTTGACGCGGTATGGCGTGGTGTTTCGCGAGACGGCCCATGCAGAGAATCTACCGGGCGGTTTTTCGGCTATCTACGATGTGATGAAAGCGTTAGAGGAGAGCGGAAAGATTCGTCGCGGGTACTTTGCTGCGGATCTTGGGGCGACGCAGTTTGCCATGCCTGCGGCGGTGGATCTACTGCGGTCGCTTCGTGTGCAACAGGATCCTGACAAGGTGGAGATGCTGCAGCTGGCGGCTACCGATCCGGCGAATCCTTATGGAGCGTTGCTGCGGTGGCCTGCTGCACCAGATGCTGGATCTTCGTTGACGAGGAGTGTGGGAGCTAGGGTGATTCTTTGCGATGGGTTGCTCGTGGCCTATCTGCGAAGAGGGAATCCAAACCTGCAGGTGTTTCTGCCGGAGGAGGAGCCGCAGCGGTCGCAGGTGGCGCGAAGTCTGGCGGAGTTTCTGGTGTCGCGCGTGCAGGATCAGGAGGATGCGCAAGGGCGGGGCGGGATGTTGATTGCGAGTTTGAATGGGACTGCGGTGGCAGAGCATCCTATGGCGCGGTTCCTGCTGGATGCTGGTTTTGCTGCCGGAGCGATGGGGTTCAACGTGCGGAGGGGATTGCCTCCGCTGCCAGGTGTTCGAGGCGAGGTGAGAGTGAATGCCTGAGGGAGACACAATCTATCGGACAGCGAGAGCTTTGCAGAAGGCGATTGGGGGTAAGGTCGTCACGGGATTCGATACCGGGTTGGCGAAGCTTGCACGGGTGAATGATGACGCGCCCCTGGTGGGCAGAGTGGTGGAGAAGGTTGAGTCGCGGGGGAAGTGGTGCCTGATATTTTTCTCCAGCGATCTGATTCTGGTGACGCATATGTTGATGAGTGGAAGCTGGCATCTGTATCGTGCGGGCGAGAAGTGGTGGATGGGGCGGGACCGGATGCGGGTGGTGATTCGGACGGCGGAGTGGGAGGCGGTAGGGTTCAATATTCCGGTGGCGGAGTTTCATACAGCGGGGTCGCTGGAGCGGTCGAGCCAGGTGCCGAAGCTGGGGCCGGATATCTTGTCGGATGAGTTTACGGTGGAGGGCGGGGTGGCTCGGCTGGCTGCATTTGGACGAGAGAATCCTGAGGCGGAGATCGCGGTGGTGCTGTTGAACCAGCGGGTTCTAGCTGGATTGGGCAATGTCTATAAGAGCGAGGTAGCGTTTGCTGCGGGGGTGAACCCGTTTCGCGCGATGAGGACGATTACGCCGCGCGAGATGGAGGTGATGGTGGAGGTTTCGCAACGATATATGAAGGCGAATGTGGTGGATGGAGCTGGGGATGGGATTGTGACGTACTCGGGGAATCGGAGGACGACGCACTCTTCGAATCGCGAGGAGCGGCTTTGGGTGTATGGGCGGCAGGGTCAGGAGTGTCGCCGGTGCGGTGCGACTGTGATGATGAGGAAGCAGGGTGTACAGGCTCGGTCAACCTATTGGTGTCCGGAATGCCAGCCTTGGGTTGGGATGGGGGAGACGGCCGCTCCGGTGGGACGGGCCATGGTGGTGAGACGAGGGAAGATCGGGTGTTAGATCTTCCCTTCGGAGATTGATTGCTCTGTTGCTGGATTATTGCGGTGGTGGGGTGGGTTGTTGTTTGTCTTTATCCTTGCCGCCGCCGAAGATCTTTTGCAGGAAGTTTCTCTTCTTGGGTTGGGCTGGCTGCTGGGTGTTGTCGGGAGCGTTGCCATCCGGTGGGGTGTTCGGTGGCGGGATGCGAACGATAGGTGCGCCGGTGGTGGCTGGCGGAGGAGTGTTGGCGTCGGATTTACTGCCACCGATGCCGAGGATCTTCTGGATGAGATTTTGCGGGCTCTCGCTCATCTGGCTGCAGGTGTTGGTGGGTGCAGTGCCGTCGAGGAAGGCGGCGTAGAGGATGTTGCCGGGGCAGGTAGGGTCGGCGAGAAGGCTGCTGACCTTGTCGATGCGCGCGGTGGTAATGCCTTCAGGCGCGGAGAAGGGTTTGACGTCCGAGTATTGAGGGAGTTGGATGGCCCGCTTCATAAACTCGGCCCAGATGGGGGCAGCTGTGTCTGCACCCTGCACATGGCGGGAGAGGCCGGTGGAGATGTCCGTGTAGTCGTCGTTGCCAACCCAGATGACGCAGAGGAGGTTAGAGGTATAGCCGGCGAACCATACATCGTGCGAGGTGCCTGTCTTACCGGCTGCAGGCGCTGAGAAACCGTGAGCGCGAACACTCGCGCCCGAGCCGTAGTTTATGACTCCTTCAAGCAGAGATTGGGTGAGAAAGGCGGTGCGGGGGTCGAGGACTTGTTTGGCCTCAGGGGAGTAGTCGGCGACGATGTCTCCACTTGCGTTTCGTACGGAGGCGAGCATCCAGGGGGTCAGGTGAACGCCGTTGTTGGCGAAGACGGTGTAGGCCCCAGCCATGTCGATGGGAGTGGCGTTGTAGGTGCCGATGGCCACCGACGGAGTTCCTCGGGCGTTGACGATGCCAGCGGAGCGGGCGAGGGCGGCAACGTTTTCAAAGCCGACCTGCTGGCCAAGGGAGATGGTGGCGATATTGAGAGAGTGAGCGAGGGCGGCAGCGGCGGTGACCATGCCGGGATACTCGTTCTTGTCGAAGTTGCCGGGGGTGTAAGCCTTGCCGTCGTACATGAAGGTGGTGGCGTCGTCGTCCAGCTTGGTGAGAGCAGTGAAGACCTGGCCGTCGCCCAGGGTGGTTCCATTGAGCGAGGTGTTGTAAGCGGTAGCGTAGACAAAGGGCTTGAAGATTGAGCCGGTGGGCCGCTCCGCCACTGAGTGGTTGAGCTGAGAGACTCCGTAGTTGCGGCCACCGACGAGCGCCAGAATCTGGCCGGTGTGGGGGTTCATCGCGATGAGCGAGATCTGCGGATAGGTAATGGGGCGTGGCTCTTCGCCTTTGGGTTGCTTGTGGAGCTTGCGAATGAGTTCGTCGACGTTCTTCATGCCGATCTCGACAGCCTCGGAGGCGACGCGCTGAAGCTCGGGGTCGAGCGAGGTGTAGATGCGCAGGTTCTGGTGGGCGATGTCCTGATCGCCGATGCGTTTGACGAGCTGGTCGTGGACGAGGTCGACGAAGTAGGGGGCTTCACTGGCGTCGATGTTGGGCGGCGCGAGACGGAGGGGCTCGGCTTTGGCGCGGCTGGCTTCGCTGGCTGTGATGGCACCTGTCTCGACCATGGAGTCGAGGACGACGTTGCGGCGCTCCATAGCGCGCTCGGGATGGCGGTAGGGGTTAAGACGAGTGGGCGACTGGATAGTGCCAGCGAGAAGAGCGGACTCGGCAAGGTCCAGTTGCTGAAGGTTTTTGCCGAAGAAGGTCTGAGCTGCTTCGCCGAAGCCGTTGATGGCGTAACTGCCGCGCTGACCCAGGTTGATCTCGTTGGCATACATCTCAAAGATCTGCTTCTTGTTGAAGCGGGCCTCGAGCTGGAAGGTAATGAGGATCTCTATCAGCTTGCGCTTGATGCGTTTTTCAGGGGAGAGAAAGAGATTCTTCGCGAGCTGTTGGGTTAGCGTGCTTCCACCGCAGGTACGGTGGTGGGTGACGACGTCGGAAAAAGCACACTTGGCGATGCGGAGGTAGTTGATGCCGCCGTGGTTGAAGAAGTCCCGATCTTCAATGGCGATGACGGCCTGCACCATGCGCGGCGGAATCTCGTCGTAGGTGACCAGGCGGCGTTTGGTGCGGTTCTTGTCTTCGGAGAGGGCGGTGATGAGCTGTGGCTCGAGCTCGTAGGCGCTGAGAGTGACACCGTTTTCAGCGGTGATGCTTTGCACGATGCCGCCACTGGTGTTGATAGTGGCACCGTCGGTGTTGTGGTAGCTTTCGGAGCCGGGCTTGATGAAGATGTTGTCGGCGTTGAGCTGATAGGTGCCAAGCTTGGAGTTGGCGTTATAGCCTGCCTGACGCAGGTCTGCAGCGATAGAGGCTGCGGAGAGCTTCTGGCCTGCCCGAACTTCGCGTGGCGCGGCGTAGATCTGCGAGACGCTGGCGAAGATGGGGCCGGCTGCAAGACGGTCGTCGACGACCCGCTGGTAGTGATAGTAGAAGTAGCCGAAGATAGCCGAGCCGACGACCAGAATGCAGAGCAGCGTGAGGAGTGCGATGCGCAGGACGCGCGACTCTAACGTCGAGGCTTTTGTGCCGGGTCGCGCGTTGTTGCCGTATTTGAGTTTGACTGGCAAGAGACTCTTTCGTTGGACGGTTAGAGGCCAGCTGCGGAGAGCGAGTTGTGCAGCGTGGAGGTTATCTGGCTGGATACCCTGGCGGTGATCTCGTCCAGGGGAACGTCTTCGGCGAGGTTGTGGAGACGGTCGAGAAATTCTACCTTGCCCTCGGCGACACCGCGACCGATGTTGATTCGATACGGGATGCCGACGAGGTCGGCATCTTTGAACTTGACTCCGGCGCGTTCGTCGCGGTCGTCCAGAAGTACGTCTACTCCAGCTGATTCGAGGTCAGCTGCGATTTGTTCTCCGGCGGCGAGAAGGGCCGCGTCGCCTACGTTGGTGATGGTGACAACGGCCTGGAAGGGAGCGATGGCCGGATGAAGAGCGTAGCTGGCGCCTTGGTTTGCGGCGGCTGAGGTTTCGATGGCGGCGGTGAGGATGCGCTCGATGCCGATGCCGTAGCTACCCATGATGGGGGTGACCTCTTTGCCGTCGCGGTTGAGCACGGAGGCTCCCATGGACTGCGTGTACTTGCGGCCAAGCTTGAAGATGTGACCGATCTCGACGGCCTTGCCGAGGCGCAGAGGCTGGCCGCCGATGGGATCGCGCTCGCCTTCGATGATGTTGCGAACGTCGGCGACGAGGGTTGGCTTGAAGTCGCGCATGGGGGTGACGTTGCGGAGGTGGTACTCCTCCTTGTTGGCTCCGGCGATGAGGTTGGTGCGGCCTTCGAGGGCCTTGTCGAGGATGACGAGGGTGCCGGGTTTCTTTGGATGAGGCGCGGCCTCGAGGCCAATGGGGCCGAGATAGCCTGCAGGGGCTTTGAAGGTGGCTTCGAGTTCTTCGGCGACCATGGGGCGGAGCTCGCCTCCGGCGATGGCGAGAAGCTTTGCCTCGTTGAGGGAGTGATCGCCGCGCAGGAAGACGACGACGGGGCGGAGCTTGCCCAGCTTGGCGTGGTCGGCCGCGGGGAGTTCGGCCATGTAGGCCATGGTCTTGATCTGGTGGACCGGGGCGAGGTTGAGAAAGGCGCCTACCTCCTCGATGGTGCGTTGGCCCGGGGTGTGAACCTCTTCTGGGTTATCGCTAATCGGTGCGAGATCTTCGACGGGGGCAAGCTGCGAGGTGGCTTTTTCGAGATTGGCTGCGTAACCGGAGGAGCTGCTGGCGATGAGGTCTTCGCCAGCGTCGGTGTAGACCATGAACTCCTGCGACTGGGAGCCGCCCATGGAGCCGGAGTCGGCATCGACGGCGACGAACTGGAGGCCGCATCGGGTGAAGATGCGGCGGTAGGCTACATCGTGTTTGTTGTAAGACAGGTCGAGACCGGCGTCGTCGATGTCGAAGGAGTAGGAGTCCTTCATGATGAACTGCCGGACGCGGAGAAGGCCGGATTTGGGGCGGGGCTCGTCGCGGAATTTAGTCTGGATCTGGTACCAGATCTGGGGGAGTTGCTTGTAGCTGCGGAGTTCGTTGCGGGCGATCGAGGTCATGACCTCTTCGTGGGTCATGCCGAGACAGAGGTCAGCGCCCTTGCGATCCTTGAGACGAAACATGTTTTCGCCCATGACGGTCCAGCGGCCGGACTCTTCCCATAGCTCTCGCGGATGGAGGGTGGGTAGCAGAAACTCCTGGCCGATGCGGTTCATCTCCTCGCGGACGATGGCGACGATCTTGTTGATGGATCGGTTTCCCAGGAAGAGAAAGCTGTAGATGCCTGCGCCCAGCTGACGGACGTATCCGGCGCGGAGGAGAAGCTTGTGGCTGGCGACTTCGGCGTCTGCGGGTGCTTCGCGCAGGGTGGGAATGAAGAGTTGAGACCAGCGATGCATAGGCAAAAGGAGCGCTTTCCGGCCCATCGCGCCGGAGCGGCGTGGGCATTTGAGGATGAGCTTCCATTCTAACCGGGCATAGTGAGATTTATTTTGTGACCAGGATGGTTCTCGTGCACGAGGCATGCAATGGGGTTAGGTCAACATTGCTGCTGCTATGTCGTTCATGTGACAGACTTTCTATTTGAATAAAGCCTATAGTCCAGTCAATCGCATCTACCCGCCCTGCATTACGTGGGCAACCCGTCTTTGCGGCTAGAGAGGCGACTCTCGTGCAAAGGACGCTTGAGGTGCGAAATAACCACATTATGGCAGAGATGCTTCCGCGACCAAGAAACCTCATACTGGCACAGTTGCCGGATGCGGAATATGAGGCATTGGCCAGATCTCTTGTGCCTGTCGAGCTACCGCTGGAGACTCGTCTCTCGGAGCCGAATGAGCCCATTGAGTTTGTTTATTTTTTGAACAGCGGCCTGATCTCGACGGACGCTTTGACTGAGAAGGGCGAGTCGGTGGAGGTGGGCGTGATCGGACGTGAGGGATTCTCGGGTCTGCCCGCGCTTCTGGATCAGCCGCAGATGTCTCACTCGGTGTTGATGCAGGGAGTTGGACAGGGGCTTCGCATTCGATCCTCTCTCGTCCGAGATGAGTTTTTGAAGGGCGGTACGTTCCAGCGGCTGGTTCATTCGTTCGCCTATCTGCAGCTGGTTCAGACCTCACAATCCGTGCTTTGCAACCGGATGCATGAGGTGGATGCGCGGCTGGCACGATGGCTGCTTACCTCGGCCGACCGGATGGAGTCCGATTCGCTGAACCTGACGCAGGAGTTTCTGGCACAGATGCTGGGAGTGCAGCGATCAACGGTAACTGTTGCGGCTGGAGATCTCCAACGAGCGGGAATTATCGGCTATAGCCGGGGGAAGATCAATATTCTGGACAGACCTGCGCTGATCAGGAAGGCATGTGAGTGCTACGGCATCGTCACCTCGGCGTATGAGCGAATTATCAAGAAGGATCTGAGTGAAAGTCTGGTTTATGTCTAGTAAATGGCAGAGGCGTGGCATCCGCTTTTGCTAACATCGCAGCCTTCAGCGCGACACAATAGCGGATCTGAGGCTGTTCTTACCGCTCGAGAAGAGTGCTGTCGGAGACGACTATGTCGAAGGTCCTGGTAGCTGGCGATGATATCCGATTGTTGAGCACGCGAGTCGCCGTGCTTACCAAGACCGGTGCCGATGTCATCTCCTGCACGGGCTCGGAGACGATCGAAGAAGTAAAGAGATGGAGGCCGGACCTCGTCGTGCTTTGTCACTCGCTTTTGCAGGTGGAGGCGGGAACGATTGCGGATGAGATTCGGAGCTGTTACAAGGCCACGAAGATCCTGATGGTTCTGCCAAATGCAAGCTATGAGGACCCTCTTCAGGACACGAGGTTTGATGATACGTGCCTGTCGAATCCTGAGCGCCTGATTGCTAGTGTCAATGAGCTACTGCGCGTCAGGGATACGCATTCGATACCGACGATGGCTGACGGCGATAGCTCTGATACGGTGGATTCCGGACTGCACGGCGACTACAGGATGTAGCTCCTGGCGGACAGGGCAGGTGGAGCAGCTAGTTGAATTGAAGGGTCCACAGATCGTGGAGATGGACTACTCCTTCTACGTGGCCGATGTGGTCGATGACAATGAGCGACGTGATCTTCTTATCTTCCATGATGGCAAGGGCAGACGAGGCCAGAGCGCTGCCTTCGATAGTGTGAGGGTTTGCGTTCATGATCTCGGCGGCGGTGTGCTCAAGGGCGTGGGAGCCGTCGCGTTCGAGCAGACGGCGAAGGTCTCCATCGGAGATCATGCCGGCGAGGTGACTGTCCTCTTTGAGGACTGTGGTCATGCCGAGTTTTTTCCGCGACATCTCGTAGATGACCTGAGGCATCGGGGTAGAGGTGCTGACCTGCGGGAGAGCTTCGCCAGAATGCATCAGCTCGCGGACACGGGCGAGCCGTCTGCCGATGCGACCGCCGGGGTGAAGATCGGCGAAGTCTTCTGCCTTCCAGCCACGACGGCGGCTTACTTCGAGGGCGAGGGTATCTCCCAATGCGAGCATGACGGTGGTGGAGGCGGTGGGCGCGAGATTGAGTGGGCATGCTTCGATGGAGACGCTGACGTCGAGAGAGATGTTGCTGGCTTGAGCAAGGGTGGAGGTGCTGCAACCGTTGAGAGAGATCAATGTAGTGTTGAGGCGCTTGAGCGTTGGCAGGAGGCGGAGCAGCTCTTCGGTTTCGCCGCTATAGGAGAGGGCGATGACAATGCTCTGGGGAGCGAGCATGCCCAGGTCGCCGTGAATGGCCTCCGCAGCGTGAAGAAAGTGAGCCGGGGTGCCGGTAGAGCGCAGGGTGGCCGCGATTTTGCGTGCGATGATGCCGCTTTTCCCTATGCCGGTGACGATGACTCGGCTTTGGCTGGCGATGGACTGCTGGAGATGATTGACGGCAAGCGCGAAAGAGGATGACAACGTGGTATCGAGGCGAAGGGCAAGCTCGTTGAGGGCTGCTGCTTCGATGCGGACGAAGTCTGATGGGCGCGATGACTCGGGGGCTTTGATGGACATAGTGGCCGAACCATGTCGATGCTAGCAGAGTGTGGGTTCAGTCCTACGCATAGCGCACCGGAAGGTTTTCTCTTTGGATAAAGCGGCATAACCAGGCAGGATTGTGGTCTTTGCATCGTTTAAAAGAGCTTTGCGTCTAAACTGGAGAGGCAGGGTGTGGCATGGACCGCGCGCCGGAGGGATATCGAACGTGAAGCGAAGTGGATTGGTCTTTGGTGTGATGGTGGTTGGAATTGCCCTGCTGTTGTGGGCAGGATGGCATAATCTGCGGGAGCGGAAGCTGGCGATGCAGCAGGCCCAAGAGAATCACGTGGTTCTGGTGCCGGAGAAGGCAGGCACGGCAACCCAGGCGGATTCGCAATCTCCTGCGGCAGAAGCGATGCAGATGCGCGGCAAGGTGGCTCCGGCGTTTACCTTGGCGACCCTGGATGGGAAGAAGGTGTCGTTGAGCGATTACAAGGGACGGCCGGTTCTGGTGAACTTCTGGGCGACCTGGTGTGGGCCGTGCAAGGTCGAGATGCCGTGGTTCGAGGAGTTCCGGAAGCAGTATGCGGCGCAGGGCTTTGAGATCCTGGGACTCGCGGATGATGTGGACGCAGGGAAGGATGCGATTGCCAAGGTAGCGCAGAAGACCGGCGTAACTTATCCCATTCTGCTGACCGATGGAAAGATTCAGATGGCCTATGGTGGACCTGATGGGATGGACTATCTGCCGATGTCGTTTTACATCGATAAGAGCGGCGTGATCGTCGAAGAGACGGCCGGGCTTGGCAGCAAAGATGAGATTGAAGCGCACATCAAGAAGATTGTTGCTTCTGGTGCGGCAGCGGGTGCGGGTGGACAGTGACAGGGTTGAAGGCATTTTGCGTGGGCTTGCTGGCGGCGTTACCGGCTGCGGCTTTGGCGGCTCAAATCGGCAATCTCGATGCGCCTGCGGTGAAGCCGAAGTCGTATGTGGTCTACGCGGCAGAGGAGCAGAGCGTGACAGCGGGTAAGCGCAGTGTGCTAGAGCTGCATTTCCGCGTCTTGGACGGCTACCATGTTAACTCCCACGCTCCGAAGTCTGAGCTTTTGATTCCTACCAGGATCGAGTTGCAGCAGGCTACCGGAGTCCGCGCTGAGACGATGGAGTATCCTGCGGGAACTTCGTACAGTTTCAGCTTCGATCCTACCGAAAAACTTGATGTTTATTCGGGTGCGTTCACTATGAGGCTGCCGGTTGTTGCCGAGGCTGGAGCTCATACGATTGATGGAACGCTGCGGTATCAGGCTTGCGATCATGCGGCGTGCTACCCGCCGAAGAGTCTGCCGATACAGGTGATCTTCACTGCAAAATAGCTTTCTTGTAGCTTGGGTGCCTCTGCATCTCTGTTGGTAGCTTCGGTACATCTGTCTGTATTTGCGATGGAGTGGTGGCATCATGGAGGGACAGGACAGGACAGGAGCGGGCGGACAGGAATGGAAGAATTTCGAAGGCTGACACGGCTGCCAGCGTATGTCTTCAACATTACGAGTGAGTTGAAGGCTGCTGCACGTAAGCGTGGCGAGGACATTATCGACTTTGGGATGGGCAACCCCGATGGCGCAACGCCAAAGCACATTGTCGACAAGCTGATTGAAGCGGCGCAACGTACTGCTACGCATCGCTACTCGTTGTCGCGTGGCGTGCCGCGGCTGCGAAGAGCGATCTGCAACTGGTACAAACGGCGCTACGATGTCGATCTCGATCCTGAGACTGAGGCGATCGTGACGATCGGTTCGAAGGAAGGGATCGCGCATCTCTGCCTGGCGGTGCTTGACGATGAGGACACGGTTGCGGTGCCGAATCCCAGCTATCCGATTCACATCTTCGGGCCAGTGATTGCAGGGTCGAAGGTGCAGAGTATACCGATGCGAGGCGGTACCGCTGAGGCTCTGCTGGAGGAGTTGGAGCATGACCTGCCGCGCATGGAGCCGCGGCCTAAGCTGCTGATTTTGAACTTTCCTTCGAACCCTACAGCACAGTGCGTAGAGCTTTCTTTTTTTGAGCGGATCGTCGCGCTGTGCAAGGAGTTGGGGATCTACATCATTCATGATCTGGCCTATGCGGACATTGCGTTTGATGGATATCGGGCGCCGAGCATCCTGGAAGTGTCTGGGGCGAAGGAGATTGCGGTTGAGTTTTTTACGTTGTCGAAGAGCTACAACATGCCCGGGTGGCGGGTAGGCTTTATGGTGGGAAACACCAAGCTAGTCGCGGCTTTGGGGCGCATCAAGAGCTACTTTGACTACGGTACTTTCACGCCGATTCAGGTAGCGGCGATCTGTGCTTTGGAGGGTCCGCAGGAGTGTGTGGCGGAGATACGCGATATCTACAAGGAACGGCGGGATGTTCTGGTGCCGGGGTTGAATAAGCTGGGGTGGCCGGTGGAGCTGCCGAAGGCTACGATGTTTGCGTGGGCGAAGATTCCGGAGCAGTACAAAGGGCTTGGTTCCATTGAGTTTTCGAAGAAGCTGCTGCTGGAGGCGAAGGTGGCGGTGAGTCCCGGCGTGGGTTTTGGCGAGCATGGGGATGGGCATGTGCGGTTTTCGCTGATTGAGAATGAGGAGCGGACCCGGCAGGCACTGCGGGGAATCAGGCAGATGTTCAAGGCGGGTTGATGGTTTGTTTTGCAAGAAAAATGCCCTGGTGGTGAGCCGGGGCTTTTTGCTGTTTTGCTGGTGTTTTTGAGGGGGGTTACGGAAAAACGTGGTGCGTGGAGGTGGTTTTTGGGTGGTGTGAACGTGGTGGGATGCGTGGTGAAGGTGGAGTTGCGGGTGGTGATTTTTGGGTGACGAAAGATGCGCCAACCTTTTGAAGTTTATTTTTGCGAGTGCTGATTTGCCGGGGGCGGGATGGGTGTGCCCTGATGGAAGGCGATCTGCCATCTTCCGTCCAAGTGTAGCCAGAGGGAGCTGCGCCAGGATTGGGCTATGGTTTCACCGGCGAGATCTCTACGGGTGGCCTTCCAGGTTGCGAGGATCGCGTTTGGTGAGATCTCTCGCGTGGAAAAGTCGCTGAGGAGTGAGGGCAGGCGAGGTGGCTCGTTTTGAAGGTCTTCGAGGATGGCGGTTTTGTCAAAGACGCGGCCGGAGCTGCCGAACTCGACGAAGTCGTCGGTGAGAAGAGCAGAGACCAATTCCGGATCACGGCGGACGGCTGGATCGAGGAGGCGCTCTTCGAGTTGCCTGAGGTGATCGGGTGTGTTCATACTCATCAGAGTGCAGGGTAAACCACAAGGGGCTGGCTTGAAGAGGCGCTTTGGCGTTCTTGCATGGATGTGCGTCGCGATCTCCGGGAAGGCTCTGCTGAGTTTGGCGCAGGCTGTTGCACCTCAGGGGCCAGAGGCTGCGCTGAGCACTTACTCAACGCTGGTGCAGGTTCCTGCGCTGGTTCGCAGCAAAGATGGGCGGCTTGTGTTTACGCTGACTGCCGACGACTTTAAGCTGACCGACGATGGGGTTCCGCAAAAACTAAACCTGGAGCAGGATACGGGCGGCGAGCCATTAGCGCTGGTCGTGGTGATTGAGACGGGCGGGGCTGGGGCTCGCGAGTTCAACAAGTCCGATACCCTGGTGCCGGGACTGGGGCCGATGCTGGGGATTGATCATTAGATCATGGCGACGAAACGCGACTCGCTGACCGTCCTTTTCCGAACCAAATGCTTGATTGATTTTCGGAGGCTGTTTATTTCTCATATGAATAGCCGACCTGTGACGTCATTCCCGACTTCTTGGGCCTTACCGGCTGCGGTACTGGAAACGGCTTCTTCGGCCACGCGCCGCAGACCTACAACGTCACCATCACAGCCACCAGCGGGAGCCAGGCAGGTCACGGAATACTACGCAAAACGAGGAGTCTAAAACGCTCACGGTAATCGTTGCCGTAGGCGAACTCGACCAGGAACAATCGCCTGCCTTCCAACGCAGTCACAGCCCGATGACGCACTGAAAAGAGAAAAGCGATGAAGAAGAAAATCTTGCTCTGCTCTGTTGTCCTTTGCTGTCTTGTTTCCGTTTGTGAGATGCGGGCGCAGAGTGCCCCTGAAGCAAAGGTCAATGTTCCTGCTACGCGCTCCGGGGTACTCCTTCTGGCTCATGGCGGGAGCGCCACGGAGTGGAATGAAGAAGTACGGCATGTCGCCGATCAGGTCGATCTGACCATTCCTAACGGAGGTCGCCTTCGGGATGGCAACCAAGTCAACCATGCAGGCAGCTATCGACCGGCTGAAAGCTCGCGGCGTAACGGAAATTGTCGCCGTGCCTTTATTTGTGAGTTCGCATAGTTCGGTCATCGACAGCACGGCATATCTTCTCGGCCTTCGCAAAGAGAAACCCGAGGACCTGACGATGTTCGCCTCGATGGATCATGGGGCAGCATGGCGATGAACCATAGCACGATGGCCCACGATCCAGCCATGAGTGCTAAGGCCGGGAAACCCATCGCCACCTCCGTTCCCGTTCACATGGCTGAGGCACTTGACCATCATCCTGCTGTTGCTGAAATCCTTAAGGATCGCGCAGAGTCTATCAGTCAGGATCCGCCCATGAAGTCGTGCTCCTGATCGCGCATGGGCCGGTGCATGACGATGAGAACAAGCTGTGGCTGAATGCATGAGCCTTCTGGCGGAGCAAATCCGAAAACAGAAGCACTACGCGGGCACCCGGCGGTCTCGCTTGTGCTGGGCATGAGCGGGCTGTACGATCTCGAACCGATGCGGCTCTGCTATTTGAGCGAGAAGCTCCATCTCACCCCGGATGAGGTCGCTGTTTTCAGCCCGGGAATCACACATCGGCCCTGGCGCGCGAACTCTGCTCACCGTGGGGGGTAATGAACTGCCCGAATTGCGCCGGGAAGCGGAAGGTATCTCGAACTCGCGAGGATCAAGCCTACGGCTCCGAACGAAGCCTGGAGTATGGACTTCGTGATGGATCAGCTGCAGGATGGAACGCGGTCCGCGCCTTGACGATCGTGATGTGCATACGAGAGAAGCTGTAGCGATCGAAGTAGGACAGAGCCTGAAGGAGACGATGTTGTGCGGACACGGAACCAGTTGAAGCTAGACCGTGGCGTGCCGAAGGTGCTGTTCTGTGACAACGGCAGGGAGTTCACCAGTCAGGCGATGGATCTATGGGCTTATCGCAACAGCGCTAAGATCGACTTCTCCAGACCCGGCAAGCCAACCGACAACGCCTTCGTTGAAAGTTTCAACGGAACCCTGCGAAGTGAATGTCTGAATACCCTCTGGTTCCTCGATCTGAAGGAGGCAAAGCACCTGATTGAAGCGTGGCGGCAGGAATTAATGACAGTCGTCCTCACGCTTCTCTCGATGACAGGACGCCGAGAGAGTTCGCTGAACCTAAACAGGTCGAAGACTAACTCTGACCTTGGTACAGGAAAATTAGGCCCTTCATAGCTGCGCTAAACTAACAATCCCACTGGTGCAAAAGATCCGGTTGATATATCGGTTCTCTTATCAGACAGTCCATGTGAGGTGCGCATATGACCAAGGGGAGAGAGACAGTTCACAGATTCGCAGCAAGGTCCATCACTGTGGGCGTGAGAAAGAGATCCCGGATATCGAAATGCCGCCCGCGACTACGGAGAAGGCTCAGCAGCCTGATGATCAGCAGCGAGTTTCCTCCGGATACGAAGAAGTTATCCTCCCGGCCGACCCGATCCACTCCCAGAACCTCAGCAAAGGCTTGCGCCAACAGAATCTCCGCTTCCCCCTTGGGCGCTACATACGCAATACTCGCATGCGCACTGGACTCCGATGCTGACACAATGGGTGACTTCGTGCGGTACTCCATCGCAGCCGCATTCCACTCATACAGAAGATCCTCACGCTCCCCTTCCGGAAGCACCTCTAACTGGCACAACAGGGTCTGCGGAGACGCCTCGAGTGCCCCGACCAGAGAGTCCAGCGCCGCCTCCATGAAGGCGCAGATCCGGCCGGGATCGATCGAAGACGCGGTCTGCGCGGTCAGCCAGAAGCCGTCTCCCAGGTCATCGATCGAGAGATAGAAGGGATAATTGGTACGTTCCTCGCTCCGCAGAAACGTCATGCCCTGTAGTGCTTCCGGCAAAGAGTCGGAAGCGATTTCCGGGTTATAGCGATAGTTCAGCAGCGAGGAGAACAGCGGCGCGGGTGCCGGCACCGCGCTACAGCGCTGCGCCAGGGCTAGTGAGGCATGCTCATGCCGCAGAAGCTCCGACAGCAAAAGATGCGTCTGTCGCAGGCCTTCCAGTACTCCATCTGTCCCGAGACTGATTCGCAATGGCAGCGTGTTGATGTAAAGCCCCAGGGCACCGGCAGCTCCTGCATCACCCTGCATACGACCAAAAAGCACCGTGCCAAACACGACATCCTCACGCCCCGAGACACGGGCCAGCACCGTTGCCCAGGCAAGGTGGCACAGACTCGCCGTACTCACCCCGAAGCTGCGCGCTCTCTGCCTCATCCGCTCCCCAAGAGCAGCCGGAAGCTCCAGCATGGCCTCGACGATCTCCGAGCCATCTCCCTGCACCTCCAGCAGACCGAACGGCGCTGTCGGCTCCTCCACATCCCCCAGCATCCGGCGAAAGAAGCTCTCATGCTCTTCTCGGCTCATACCTAGACGCGCCTGGACCACGTAGTTCCGGAATGGCACCGGCGCAGCCAGCGTTGCCGCTTCACCCAAGAGATGTATCCGCAGCTCTCCCACCATGCTGATCAGTGAGGTCTTGTCTTCGGCGATGTGGTGGATCAGCATCAGCAACAACCAGCGGTCCTGGGCTGCGTCATGGGCGACGTAGAGTCGTAGCAGCGGCGCCTGT
>NZ_LMUD01000039.1:3158-30132 GCF_009766095.1 Granulicella sp. S190 | reverse complement strand
ACGCTTCTCTCGATGACAGGACGCCGAGAGAGTTCGCTGAACCTAAACAGGTCGAAGACTAACTCTGACCTTGGTACAGGAAAATTAGGCCCTTCAATTTCGCCAAAAACTAACTCTCAATCTGGACTAGTTTTTGCCAAGCCCATCATTTCAATACTGGTCCTCAATTTCTATTACGCAATTACATCTTGTGATTGACCTCTTGGGAATTTCTAAAAATGCAGCACTGATGCCTTCGGACTATATTTCAGGAATTTACGGGACATCCGGCGGTCGCGCTTCTTGAACTGAATAAATATCTCTTAATTTAAAAATCAATGAGAATGCCTCAATCATTGGGGACACTCAAAAGGATAGCGCTGCCATAAGTTAATCCGGCCCCCACTGTAGAAATTGCAACCGAAGCGGATTCTTGTGACAGCCGGTCCCAGTTCTCAGAGAGCACGCTAACGGAACCAGCCGCAGCACAATTGCCAAAACGATCTACATTGTAAAGATGCCGTTCAGGCGGGATCCCAAGCTTGCTTATCGAAGTCTCTAGAATGCGAAGGTTTGCTTGATGGAAGACTACGAATGAGTCATGATCGGAAGGAATGCCCCGCTGAAGATATGCGAGCGCAAACTCTTTGACCGCAGCCGTTCTCTGGATGAAATGCTTGCCTGCAGTTATCACTGCGGCTTGCCATAAGCTTGGCAAGGCGGCGATTCTGATTTGCTCAAGGCTGAAACACGATGCGTGTTTTGTCGATACAACTACAGCTGTCGTCGCATCTCCCATTAGGGAACAGTTGGTTCGTTCACTATAGTCTAAGGATCTCGTGAAGTTTTCGGCCTGCACAAGAAGACCATAGTCGCATTCATGTTGGCCCAGCCATGCTTGTGCGACGGAGCAGTGAGTTAGAAAGGTGTTGCAAGCAGAATTGACATCGAATGCGACCGGCACAATTCCCAAACGATCCGCCAGCATACAGGCCTCGGGTGGGGAGGAATGGATGGGGCCACTGCTGCCCGATAGCACAAACCCGATTTCTGAAGCGTGAATCCCAGCTCTTCTGAGGGCCATTCTTGCTGCTCTCTCACTTGTATCGGTGTTCGTGTAAAGGGAGGCATCGATTGCAGCACGCACGTCGGAGTTCTTGGTTGTGCGAATGTAATCTAGGTCTAGTACTGTTCGACGCTCGCGAATCCCCAAGCGCTCGTCAATCCAAGCGGCGGATGTTCCGATGTCTAAGTTTTCCAAGAACTTATTGTCGATGATGTTCGGTGGATGGAAATGCCCGATACCGTGGATGTAAAGTGATGACACAAAAATCTCCCAGATGGACTTGACAGATGCTTCGTCAAAGCTCTAGCGCATGAATTTTAAAATTGGATACTTGAACGGCACTATTGCACTAACTTGTAATCAGATAATTGGCATACCAGTGGCATTCCCGGTTATTAAGACTGCGACTCCTGTTCTCACAGCTGATTCTGCGACTGAACCATTTGCGAGACGATAGACTGCGACCGTTTCGTATTTCTGACTGCATGGCGGTCACGCTTAGCCATTTTTCGACTGAGGAAAACTCACAAAGGGCAGAAACCAATTCGGACTCTTTTGAGAGACTGCACGACAAGGTATTGAGTGTTTGCCTCTTCACCTGATCGATATGATAGTGAGAGTGATTCCACTGCGATTAGTTACAGCAAAACGCTTGGCAGTTGCAAATTATTGTGAGCTGCGAGCCGAGTGTGTGCTGGACACGGCAATATCGTTGCTCCTGTAACTTTTCTTAGGCGGCAACGCGATAATTGCTGTTCTTTTTGTCTGCAGGAACACGTGATTGTCAAATCACTAAGCGGTCGAATGAAAATTGCGTTTTAGGAGTTCGCCTACGAGGAAGGTTCCACCACTCGGCCAAGCTATAGCGGGGATTGCTGTTGTGCGTGTCGCAGTCACAAAACTGCAAAATCCGGGGATAGATAGATCACAGCTATCAGACTGCCAGTTCGAGCTGGAGTTTGCTTGCAATGTGAGCGCAGGACCCCCTAATGTCCAGGGCCTAGCACTGCGATTACCTTGGACCAACCTTCGCGATCGCCACCGAGCGGAGAGAGAATCTTATGTATACGGGATTCCTTAGCGGCGGCCGAGCTGATGTATCTCGTGAACGTTGCGAGCGTACCAGACGGTCCCACATCGACGTAGTGCCAAAATTTCAGAGCCTCTAGCCCAAGGATCGAGTCTCGAAAGCGGATAGGCATCCTAGTCACATCCCAGAGATCGTCGGCGGAGATCGAGGTTAAAACCCGAGTCTTCGCACAACAAAACAGCGGCACCTGCGGCGAACGGAACGAAAGCCTCCGCCACTGATTCTTAATGGGAGCCGATCTTTCAATCCAACGAGAATGAAAGGCAAAATGTACAGGTAATCTCTGGTAGGTCAGACTATTTTCTGTAAGGATGCGCTCGATCTGCCCTACGGCTGAAACTGTCGAACTTATCACAAAATGTGAGTCAGCATTGATTGCGGCAAGCTCGCTGCATCGGGCCAGTCCGCTCGCCGTGAACGCTGCAATCGGGGCTAAAACGGCAATCATACATCCAGCATCGCAGGTTAGTTCCACGTTCCGCGCATGCTGTACTACAGATGCAAGCGCTTCTTGAACAGGGAGCACGCCAGCAACTGCCGCCGCCGCAAAGATGCCAAGGCTTGACCCTACAACGACATCTGGCTCCACTCCCGCTTCGTATAAGGCTTGCGCAAGAGAGTATTCCAAAATAAAGATCGCAGGATGCGTCAACTGGAGTTGATCAAAACAGGCGGATCGTTTGTAACCGCTCCGGTAGAGTATTTCCAGTATCGAGATACCCTGCAAGCGACGATGCTCGAGGTCTAAGCGATCCATCCAGTAACGGAAAGTTGGATTGTCTTCATAGAGTTCGCGACCCATGTCAAAGTATTGCGACCCTTGCCCTGAGAACAAAAACGCTACTTGAGGTCTAGACACAAGTCTTCCCTGAAGGTGATAAAGCACGAAAGCGAAAACAACTCGCAATATGATTCCACGATTCGGCACATCTCGGTAATGAGCTCATAGTCCATGCGCGTGAGTCCATACATCATTGCAGACGGCAATGACGAAATGCGAGTCATACAGTAGCTATATCATCAGGCAACTTTATGGAATGATGCAAATGAGGCTCAGAATGAAGATCTTGGATTAAGGAGCGATAAATAAACAATCGAGCGGAAGGTTTATTCCCAAGATCCTGACTACTCACGAGACACTTCCAAGAATTGTCGCTGAGGCAAATACACGATACAGATAAGGTAAACCTGCCATGGCTGACGACAAAGTGGCAATGCTAATGGCTACGCTTGTTCCGCCCGGGATAATGTGCTCTGAGCAGATCGGCACACTCGGCGGTAGCTTACTCGATGGCGAGACAGAGTTATTAACTCCAAATGCGGTAAGCAAGCGCCGAGAGGAGTTTACTGCCGGCCGGACGTGTGCGCGAGCCGCTTTGGGCCTGTTGGGAATTGCCCCGAGCCCGATTCTTCGAGGCTTGCATGGTGAACCGCTGTGGCCGAAGCATGTTATCGGTAGCATTACGCATTGCGGTGGCTACTGCGCTGCCGCAGTAACGACAGAGCCACGGTACAGGAGCCTCGGCATTGACGCCGAACCGAATGAAGCCCTTCCCCCGGGAGTGCTCGAACTCATCGCCCGACCGGAGGAGCGGCAATGGATCGCAAACATGACGGACGAGAAAGTTTGCTTTGATCGTCTCCTATTCAGCATCAAGGAAAGCGTGTACAAAGTCTGGTATCCGCTCGAGCAATGCTGGTTGGATTTCCATCAAGCACATGTGGAGATCGATTTAGAAGCTGAGATCTTCAGGACCAGACTGAACTTCGTGGGTCGGTTCTGTCCACAGATTCTTGAGGGAAGGTATACGGCGACGCGATCACTGATCTTGACCTGCAGCCGGGTATGAAGATTCGAGCGGGTATGTGGAATATCTCGGGGATATTGCTTGATAGCCAAGCTTCTAAAATTCATTTCCCACAACGCACCCAGAAATAAAAGGCAGATTCGACTACCGAGGTTCCCTGCAACCGCTGGCATTTCAAGTCGAGGCGATCCATCCAGTAACGGGAGCAATTACCTCTCCGCTTTCTATACTAACCTTTTGTCTCCGCACAACGCGCGGCAGTGAATCAACGATATATCTTCAAACGTTTTGTGATTAAAAGATGAGACATGGGTGTAGTTCCCTTGTCGATCTCCAGTTGGAGTTGAAGAGTAGCTTTTCCATGGAGAGTCGGAATAAATCCGGCGGCAAGGGGTTGTAACCAAGTGAGGTCCCCGATCGTCTCATAAAGTGAAAAGGCCGTAATTGTTCAGCGAAGGTGATTTGCAGCGTCTCCGTTCGTTGAATTTTTACAGCCAGGGTCCTGATGATCCTGGGTTGCTTCCTTCGCGAGAAAAGGTGCGGGAATTGCATGGGAATGATGGAGAGAAGTGGATGAAGATTGAAGGACAGGTACCGAGAATTGAATCGGCTACCAAAGAAGAATTTGTTAAGAATTTTGTCATTCCCAGCAAGCCTGTCATCCTTGCAGGTGCTACCAGGAAGTGGAAAGCTTACTCCGAGTGGACGCTCGATCGCCTTCGTTCCTTGATCGGCGAGAAGGTTGTCCGCGTCAAAGACTCTGCCACCGGAATATATCCGGATATTTTCTCTGGTATGCAGGTGGGCTTCAGCGAATTGAAGTTTAGCGATTACATCGACCTGATTGCTTCGAATCGGCCGGAGAGAAGTAAGAAGTATTTGAGCGGCGACGATGTGCGGATCGTTTCGAATTACAGCCAGACAGATTCTGAGCTGTCAGTTCTGATGAATGATATCGAGCTGCCTGAATACTGTGATGGAGCGATCAATACCATCGGCTTCTGGCTGAGTGCGAAAGGTGTCGTTGCCGCGCTGCATTATGATGGCGATGGGAGTCACAATCTCAACGCGCAGATCAAGGGCCAGAAGAGAGTGCTTCTCTTCCATCCAAGCCAGTCTCTCTATCCCTTCAGCGGGATTCAGAACTCCAATGGCGGTCATAATTTCAGCCAGATTGATATTACAAGGCCTGACGAAGCGCGCTTTCCTGCCTTCCGTTCAGCAAGGGCTCTGGAAGGTGTGCTTGAAGAGGGTGACATGCTCTTCATCCCCTCCTACTGGCACCACGCCTTGTTTCACGAGGGCGATGTCAACATAAACGTCAACTTCTGGTGGCAGCCAAATGAACTTCGACTCAACAAGGCCTCCTTCCACGCGACTTATCTAACGATTCTGCGCAGTGCGCTTTGCGGCGGTGATCCATTCCTCGATCCTGTGAAAGTGAAATCGGCAATTGAGGGTTTGTCACCTGAGACTCGCCGTCTACTGCAGGGTATGGAGGAGCAGATTCGCCTGCAATACAGGCTCTAGTGGCGATCTTCCATACTCGGTGCTCATAAAAGCTGTAATAGCAAGATGCTAACGCTAGCGCAATAGCACTTGTAGTAGTCATGAGAGTCTCCATGTCTCCGGACGTGAGGTGCGCGAGGAGATGTCCGCGATCGTCAGGCGTTGCCTGAAAGGGATATCAGAGAAGGGATATTAGGGAGACGAGATGAATTTCCATTCTGCGCTTTCAGTTGTGCGTCGCCGCCTCACTCGGGCGGTCGACCCAGTGCAGCAAGCCACCTTGGTGGAGAGGAATCCGACTGATGACTCCGACCGGCCTTCGGTAGAGAAACCGATGCCTGATTCCGGCAGCGCAGACTCACTTCGTCAAGGCCCTCCCCTGGCCGAGATCGAGCCGATAGCGATAATCGGAATGAGCGGGCGCTTTCCAAAATCCAAAGATCCAGACGACCTGTGGCGCAACCTGATCGCTGAGCGCGATTGCGTGGGGGTTCTTCCTCCTGATCGGTGGGGCACTGTTCCGCATATTCGCCATGCCGGAGTGATGGAGGGCCTGGATGAATTTGATCCGTTGTTCTTTGGTATCTCGCCGCGGGAAGCGCAGGCGATGGATCCACAGCATAGGCTCCTGATGACTCATGTCTACAAAGTGATTGAGGATGCGGGGCACTCCGTCGAAGGTCTTTCAGGAAGTGATACCGGTCTCTTTATGGCGATGTTTGCCAGCGGATACAGAAATCTTCTGAGCCAGGCTGGGGAGGCAATTGAGGGGCACAGCGCTGCAGCCATGTGGGGAGCGATGGGCCCCAACCGGATGAGTTATTGGCTGAATTGGCACGGACCGAGCGAGTTGTTGGATACAGCCTGCTCAAGCTCTCTTGTCGCGGTGCATCGTGCGATTCAATCCCTGCGTAGCGGCGAATGCAGCCAGGCGGTGGTTGGTGGAATTAACACATTGTTGTGGAGTGATTTTCACGAAGGACTGAGCCGGACGGGCATGCTGTCGCCCGGGGGGCGTTGCAAGAGTTTCTCTGCGCAGGCAGACGGTTTTGTACGTGGGGAGGGAATTGGCATGCTCTTCCTGAAGCCGCTTTCGGCGGCAGAACGCGACGGCGATCACATTTATGGGCTGATTCGGGGAAGCGCCGTGAATCATGGCGGGCGCGCCAAATCACTCACAGCTCCCAACCCGCGTGCACAGGCTGACCTGATCAAAATGGTATTGACGCGCGCCGGTGTGAATCCCGGTACGATCGGCTACGTTGAGGCTCATGGCACGGGGACCGAACTTGGCGACCCGATTGAGATACAGGGGCTCAAGAGCGCATTCACAGAACTGGACAAGGGCCTCGAGAAAGGAACCTGCGGGATTGGATCCATCAAGAGCAATATCGGTCATCTTGAGGTCGCTGCTGGTGTTGTCGGCCTTATCAAAGTGCTGCTGCAGCTGAAGTATCAGACGCTCGTCAAAAGTCTGCATTGCGACGAACTGAATCCCTATATCGATTTTGACGATAGTCCTTTCTTCGTTGTGCAGAAGACGCAGCCATGGGTTGCATTTCGGGATTCCGCCGGGCATTCGCTGCCGCGCCGCGCCGGTGTGAGCTCCTTCGGGTTTGGCGGAGTGAATGCGCACGTCATCGTTGAAGAGTACCTGCAGCCTGCGGATGCGCCGCAAACGCCAGTGGCATACCCGCTGCTGATTGTCCTGTCGGCCCGGCGCACGGAAGATCTGAAGATTAAGGCCGAGCAGTTGCTGGAACACATCAACCGTCATGTCGACGTCAATCTGGCTGATCTCGCGTACACATTGCAGGTTGGGCGCGAGGCTCTTCGCGTCCGGCTCGGTTTCGCCGCGCACTCCCTCGATCAAGCGAAGGCGAAGCTGCAGGCTTACCTCGATGAGGAGACGCAAAACGAAGAGATATTTCTGGGAGAGGTCGAGAGCAGCAGTGAAGGCTGGAAAGGCTTCACAAGCGACGATGAGATGGCCGCGATGATTCGTTCGTGGCTTGCACGGGGGCTCGCGAAAAGCAATGCCGCGAAGCTTCTGAAGGGGTGGACTGTGGGTCTCTCTGTGTCATGGGGCGAGCTTTATGGTGATCGAAGGCCAAAGCGGATCAGTTTGCCTACGTATCCGTTTTCCCGTGAACGCTACTGGCCGCATGGTGATTCGAGCGAAGTGAAGGACTCGCTGCAGGTAGAGTCTCCCTCGCTGTCGCACGAGACGGAACCGACGAAAAAGCCGGTCGCTGAAATGGTTCTAGATAAAGTAACGGAGTTTCGGGAAAAGCTGGATTCAATGCTGACGGGCGATCTCATGCTGGCGCCAGTGTGGGACCCGGCCATCATTGTATCGAATTCTGCGTGGCCGCTGACGACTGAGAGAGTCGCGATTCTTGGCGGAGACGAAGAACAACATGCAGCATTGAGGACGATGTTTCCCGATGCCCAGGTTCTTTCCGCATCGAGTGCAAGCAGTATTGGGCAGCAGCTCGAATCGACGAGTACGATCAGCCATTTGTTGTGGTTGTGTCCGGTCGCGGATGAAACAGAGGCAGGCGAGATCGCCAGGCAGCAGGAGCAAGGAGTAATCCTGGGTTACAGGATCATGAAGGCGCTGCTCAGACTTGGTTATGAGGACCGAGCTTTAGGCGTGACCGTTGTGACCCATGGCGCCCATGTCGTTCGACCATCCGAAGCGAACCATCCTTCGCATGCCGGTGTACACGGATTATGTGGGTCATTGGCAAAAGAGTGTCCGAAATGGCGCATCCGTGTTGTGGATGCGGATGGTAACCGCGACGTGCCTTTCCGTGAAATCTTCTCTTTACCGCCGGACGAGACTGGAGGCGCATGGGCTTATCGAAATGGGCAGTGGCACCGTCAGCGGCTGGTTGTATGCGATGTGCCCGACCCTAAGATAAGTGCGTATCGGTGTGCGGGTGTGTATGTGATTCTCGGCGGAGCAGGCGGCCTCGGGGAGGCTCTCACCGAATACTTGATTCGAGGCTACCAAGCCCAAGTGGTCTGGATCGGGCGGCGCGCGCAGGATGATGCAATCACTGCCAAGATCGAGCGGCTTGCAGCGTTGGGTCCAGCTCCACACTACGTGAGCGCCGATGCCAGAGATCGCAATGCTCTTCGACGGGCCTGGACGGCCATCCGCGCACGATATGGGACCGTACACGGCGTCGTCCATTCCATCGTCACTTTGGCAAATCAGAGCCTCCGGCGTATGGAAGAGGAACAGTTAGTGTCTGTTCTTGCTGCCAAGGTCGATACGAGTCTCTGGTTAGGGGAACTGCTGAAGGAAGAGCCGCTCGACTTTGTTCTGTTTTTCTCTTCCATCCAGAGCTTTACAAAGCACCCTGGGCTGAGCAACTACGCGGCTGCCTGCAGCTTCCAGGATGCATGGTCCAGTCATCTCGCACGGACTTTGAAGTGTTCCGTGAAAACCATGAACTGGGGCTACTGGGGCAGCGTCGGGGTGGTCGCAACAGAAGCGTATCGAGAGCGTGTGCAGCAGGCCGGATGGGGATCCGTGGAAGCCGTTCCCGCCATGGAGGCCCTAGAGAAGTTGCTGGCCGGTCCATTTCGCCAGCTCGCATTCTGGAACGTGACCGACCCATCAGCTATAGAGATTCTTGGCGTTTCGCAACGGATGTTCCGCGCAGACCACGAGGCCATCTCCATCTCTACAGAGCTGAAGCCTGAAAGCACAGGACGAGCGTTGCAGGAAGAAATCAACAGATGGAATGCGGCGGGAAGCTATCAGACTTTCCAGTCTCTCTTATTCGAGTTGCTGTCTGCCCAGTTGTATGAGATCGGTGGATGGGAAGATGCTGCTTCGGTGAAGGACTGGAGCAACAGCGTTCAGATGCCCGGTTTCTACGCCGGTTGGCTGCAGGAGTCATTGACGCTCCTGAACGAGCGCGGCTACGTCGTTTATGACAATGAGCTTTGCCATTTTACTGAGAAGGGCAGGAGGGATTCGTCGGCTATCTGGCGGCAGTGGCAAGAAAGAAAAAACATCTGGCGCGACGATGTGTTTTTCAAGGCAAAGGCCGAGCTGGCAGAAAAAGCACTCAAAGCAATTCCTGCCATTTTGACGGGCCGCACCCTTGCTACCGAGGTTCTTTTCCCCAACTCCTCCATGGAGCTTGTTGAGGGAGTCTATAAAAACAACCCCGTGGCGGATTACTTCAACGAGGCCGTTGCAGATTTCGTTGAAAAGTACGTGAAAGAGGTTGGAAAGTACCGGACAGATATTAGGCTTCGGATACTTGAAATAGGCGCCGGAACCGGTGGCACAACTGCGTCGGTACTCCGCAGGCTTACGAAGCATAAGGAGAGGATGGAGGAGTACTGCTACACCGATCTGTCGCCTGCTTTCCTGCGTCATGCAGAGAGGAATTACGGTCAGGAAAATCCATTTCTAAGTTACGGAATTCTGGACGCAGAGTTGCCCTTCGATGGCCAGTCGATTGACATCGGAAGCTACGACATCGTTATCGCGACCAACGTTCTTCATGCCACGCGCAACATTCACGCGACCGTGCGGAATGCAAAATCCGCGCTTAAGGCAAATGGATTTCTTCTGCTGAATGAGATCACAGACAAGGATATATTCGCTCAAGTTACCTTCGGTCTGCTGAAAGGCTTCTGGCTTTGCGAGGATAACGCCATAAGGATTTCTGGGTCGCCTGTTCTGACACCCGAGAGTTGGCTTTCTGTCCTGGAGAAGGAAGGATTCCATTCTATAGGCTTTCCGGTCAGGGCAGCGCGGCAGCTGGGACAACAGGTCATCGTGGGTCAAAGTGACGGCCTGATCCGCCAGGAGTTTGCCCGGGGACAGAAGCCTGTCGATTCGAAGCCAGAGCAGCATAGCGGTTCGGTAAGCGTCAAAGAGGTGACGGCCGAGATACGCCCTTCAATCGCAACAAAGAGTGTTGATGAAGGTACGCTCCGAGCTGAAGTGCAACACACGATCCGGGAAAAGGTCAGCCAGTTTCTCCGGATGAGCATCGATGGTATCCAGCCAAATGGTTCCTTCGCAGACTATGGCGTGGATTCAATCACAGTCGTTCAGCTGGTTCAGGAAATCAACGAGATATTCAGGTTGAACCTGATGTCGACGATCCTCTTCGACTACAGCTCTGTGGACAAGCTGACAACCTATCTCCTCTCCGAACATGGCGCGGAGCTTGCCTTCCTCCTTCAGGAGAGCCAATCAGAATCGCATGAAGTGCAGCCGGAAATTTCAAGCGGCAAAGATAAACCGACCGACCGTGCGGGTAAGGCCGCAGAGTTTTCGGTAGGTATTGACCGTGGTGAGAAAGACCGTGATGAGCCGATTGCCATCATTGGCCTCAGCGCGCGATATGCCGGTTCGAAGAATGCTGAGGAACTGTGGCAACACCTGGCGTCCGGAGACGATCTGGTTCGTCCCGTATCCAGATGGGATCTATCCCAGTGGACGCCTCGCGATGGTGATTGTCGTGACGGCGGTTTTCTCGATGAGATCGATCGATTCGACCCGCAATTTTTTAATATCTCAGGAACCGAAGCCACTTATATGGATCCGAGTCAGAGAATCTTCCTGGAAGAGAGCTGGAAAGCCCTGGAAGATGCCGGGTATGCGGGGAACCAGGTCGAGGGAACAAGATGCGGTGTTTATGCGGGATACTGTGGCGGCGATTATTTTGATGAGCACTTGGCCACGCCTGAAACTCCCGCGCAGGCGCTGTGGGGGAACGCTCCGTCCCTTCTTTCTTCGAGAATTTCGTACTACCTGAATCTGAGGGGGCCGGCGATTACGATCGACTCTGCCTGCTCCAGCTCTCTGGTCGCGATGCATCTCGCGTGCCAGAGCCTTTGGCGTGGGGAAATAGATCTGGCGCTGGCCGGCGGTGTTTCTATGGAATGCACCCCGGACTTTTACATCGCGGCAAACCGTGCAGGAATGCTCTCGCCGAGCGGACGCTGCAGGACCTTCGACAATCGGGCCGACGGCTTCGTTCCCGGCGAGGGATGTGGGGTGTTAGTGCTCAAGCGTTTGAGCCGGGCGCTTGCGGACAGGGACCATATTCACGGCACGATCCGCGCATCAGGAGTGAATCAGGATGGGGCGACGAATGGAATCACCGCTCCGAGCATGCTC
Source organism: Granulicella sp. S190 (assembly GCF_009766095.1). Taxonomy (GTDB): domain Bacteria; phylum Acidobacteriota; class Terriglobia; order Terriglobales; family Acidobacteriaceae; genus Edaphobacter. Next base: position 18,517 of record NZ_LMUD01000039.1, on the reverse strand, counting down.
TCGCAGGAGCAGTTGATAAGCCATGTCTATGAAATCAGCGGCATCCATCCCGAAGAGATTCAGATGGTGGAAACCCATGGTACGGGAACGAAATTAGGCGATCCGATCGAGTACAACGCGCTGAAGAATGTATTCCAGCAATACACCAATGTGGAGCAGTATTGCGCCATCGGCTCAATCAAAACGAATCTGGGACATACCACTGCGGCGGCTGGTGTCGCCGGTGTAATCAAGGTGCTGCTCTCTCTGCAGCATCGGCAGATCCCTCCTTCACTGCACTTTGAACGGAGCAACGAACATATAAGCTTTGAGCACAGCCCGTTCTACGTGAATCGAAATCTGAGATCCTGGGAGGTCAAAGCAGGGGGACTCCGGCACGGGGCGGTCAGCTCCTTCGGGCTAAGCGGAACGAACGCTCACATGGTCGTGGAGGAGGCGCCACCTGCGGTCAGGACAAGTGCGGATGTCCCTGCGTATCTCATCGCATTGTCCGCGCGCACGCCTGAGCAACTTAGGCAGCAAGTTGAACAGTTCCTGCGTTACTGCGCGGCAACCGCCGATGTGAATTATGGTGACTGCAGCTTCACCCTGCTCACTGGCCGGAAACATCTCGCATGCTGTCTTGCCTGCGTTGTAGACGCGAATGATTCCCCCATGGCCGCACTCGAGCATTGGCTATCGCATGGGAAGGCTTCAGGCATTTCCAGCTGGGACGATGCGAAGCAGCCGATTCGTGTCTCTATGGAGAAGCGCGGCCGGGAGATTCTTGACACATTCGATTGGTGTCTCGATTCCACGGAATATCGCGAGAGATTGACCACGATAGCCACGCTGTATTCGCAGGGATACTCGCTTCCATACGAGAAGATTTTTGCCGGCACTCAATATAAGCGAGTCAGCCTGCCTACTTACCCTTTTCGCGGCGATAAGTTCTGGATCCCCGAGCACAAGGAGTCTCGCAGAAAAATTGAATCAGCGAGAACGGCTGTGGCTGAAGTGAGTCCGTCCGCGAACAGCGAAGCGATGACCGAACCGAAGATGACACAGCATGAGCTGCGGCTGGCTCTGCAGGAGAAGCTGCTACGGATCATCTCGCAGTTACTTATGCTCCCGGCTGAAGATCTGGATGTCAACGAAGGGTTTTATCAGCTTGGATTCGATTCGATTACCCTCGCCGCACTTTCCGGTGAGATCAACAAGGTAGGAGGATTGGATCTTACCCCAGCGCTATTCTTCGAGCACTCCACAATAGCCATGGTAGCGGATTATCTGGTGGTGGAGCATCCCGTCGTCGCTTTGCGACTCACGAAGGCGAGTGAGGAAAAGAAAGGGTCGCATCCCGAGGAACAGGCTGCGTCTGACTTGTCGGGCGACACATCGAGCACCGAATCGGAAGCGTTGCGGCCGGCCGATGGCGCTCCCGTAAAAGAGTCTGCGTCCAATTCGATTGCAGTCATCGGGATGAGTGGGAGATTTCCCGGGGCAGCAGATGTAGGGCAACTGTGGAAGAACCTGGTCGAGGGACGCGATTCCATCACCGAGATTCCTCACGCGCGTTGGGACTGGAAAGCGGTATGGGGAGACCCGGCAAGCGAAGAGGAAAAGACGAACATCCGGTGGGGCGGTTTTATTGACGGCATCGATGACTTCGATCCGATGTTTTTCAACATCACCCCGCGCGAAGCGGAGATGATGGATCCCCAGCAACGTCTGCTGATGACCCATGTGTGGCAGGCGATTGAAGATGCCGGCTATGCGCCCGCAAGTTTAGCCGGAAGCAGAACCGCCGTCCTCATCGGAATGATGCCGGGCGGCTACAGTGGATTGCTTGCCAGCGCCTCTGTTGGCCTGAACGCCTATAGCGTGACAAATTCGCTCACTTCACTGGGGCCGAACCGGATCAGCTACCTTCTCGATCTGCATGGTCCGAGCGAACCGGTTGAGACCGGGTGCTCCAGCTCACTTGTTGCCGTTCATCGTGCTATACAGCTCCTGGTAAACAACGAGTGCGACCTGGCCATTGTAGGCGGCGTGAATACGATCCTCACGCCGGAGGGGCACATCAGCCTCAGTAAAGCAGGGATGCTGGCGCAGGACGGGCGTTGTAAGGCGTTTGCAGCGGGTGCAGACGGCTATGTGAGAAGTGAAGGCATAGCAGTTCTCGTGTTGAAGAGATTAGAGGCGGCGGAGAAGGACGGAGACCATATCTACGGTCTCCTCGTCGGCAGCGCGGAGAATCACGGGGGACGGGCAAGCTCTCTCACGGCGCCGAACATGACGGCGCAGGCAGAAGTCATCCTTCGGGCGCATCTGCTTGCTGGCACCGATCCGCGCACGGTTGCTTATCTCGAAACGCATGGAACCGGCACATCGCTCGGAGATCCCGTCGAGATCAACGGAATCAAAAGCGCATTTCAGAAGCTTCACGAGGCAAAAGCCTTATCCAACGATAGCCGAATGCCGTGCGGACTCGGATCTGTAAAAAGCAACCTTGGCCATCTGGAGATGGCCGCAGGCGTAACCGGGTTAGTGAAAGTCTTGCTGCAGATGAAGCACCGCACGCTGGTTAAGACTCTGCATAGCGAGCGGCTGAATCCATACCTCCAGTTGGAAGACGGTCCGTTCTATGTCGTACAGCATAACCAGCCATGGCTTTCCTTCGAGGATTCGCAGGGAAGGCAGATTCCGCGGCGAGCCGGAGTAAGCAGTTTTGGCGCGGGCGGGGTAAATACCCATGTGGTTCTGGAAGAGTATGCACCGGTACAGAAAGCAACTTTGAAACAGAAGGATGCTCGTCCAGCCCTTGTCGTGTTGTCTGCACGCGACGAGGAGCGGCTTAAGGATCAGGCGCGGCAGCTACTGGATGCGCTTGCGTCCCCCGAATTTGGGCAGGCTCGTCTGGCGGACGTAGCTTACACGCTGCAGGTCGGACGTAACGCCATGGATCACCGGCTCGCCATGTACGTGACGGACATCGATGAACTGAGGGACAAGCTCGGGCAGGTTGTTTCGGGAGCCGAAAGAAGTGATGCAATCTGGCGCGGGGTTGTCAGAAATCGTCGAGATAACGTCGATGTTGTCAATCTCCAGAAGGAGACAGACAAGGCAATCCAGTTGTGGATCGAGAAGAGCCAGTATGAAGCGATACTCGATCTATGGGTGAGAGGCGCGGTGATCCCATGGGACGCACTTTACGGCGCTGGAAGGCCCAGAAGAATTAGTCTTCCCACTTATCCCTTTGCTCGCGAACGCTACTGGGTTCCAGCCACGAAGGTCTCGGGTCCCACGGCATCCGCGAACACCTCATATCCCTTATTGCAGCTCGCCGAACCGGCTGTGGGCGATAGAGTTTACCGGTCGAGGATTGCCACGGAGAATATTCTTCTTGCGGACCACATCGTTCAGGGCAAGTCTGTGTTGCCGGCCACGGTTCATCTCGAAATAGCACGAGAGGCCGCGCAGGCTTTATGGAAGATTCCCTCAACAAGCGTCGTACCGCTCCGCCTCTACCAGATTGCGTGGATGCATCCGGTCATCGCAGAAGGAATCGAAGTGGATCTGCGGCTCAGCCTTTCAGAAGAGGGCCCCGGGCATGTTCGTTATGAGCTGTGTACCATGGACGCGGAGACGGGCGATGTCGCGGTCCACAGCCAAGGCCAGATGCAACTGGGCAGCGCGTATGAAAGATCGCGCCTAGATCTGATGCGGCTCCGCGAACTCTGTGCAGAGAGCCATCTGTCAGGTCAGGACTTCTACGACATGGTCGCGAGGTCTGGTGTCCATCATGGTGTGTCTTACCAGGGAGTCGAGTTTGTCGACTTAGGCAGGGATTCTCAGGGACAGGAGCATGCTCTAGCGAAAGTGGTCCTCCCTCGGCATGTAAGAAGCGCTAAGGATACTTATGGCATACATCCATGCCTTCTCGATGCCGCACTACAGGTTCCGATGGCTTTCACACAGTTCAGTGGGGCAATCCATCCGTATCTTCCTTTCTCGCTTGAGGAGATGCAGATATTCGCAGAGCCCGGTGAGGTGGTGTGGGTATGGGCAAGATCGAGCAATGACCAGTCTTTAGCGGGCGGCATCAACAAAATCGATCTGGACATCACCGATGAAGATGGTTTCGTCATGGTTCAGATCCGCGAGTTCGTAGGCCGCAGTCCGCGTGTGGATTCGCTCGATCGCCACATGCAAAATTTCCAGGATGATGCGGACGTGGATGCAGAAGAGCTGAAAGACGGTGGGAACCTGACCCTGGCTCCATTCTGGGAGGCAGAGCCTGTGAATCCTTGGCATCCGTCCCGTCAGGAAGCGAACAGCAACATGGTGGTGATCGGCGGAGATGGCGAGGTATTCGACGCATTGCGCCGGTTGTATCCCGACGCGAAACATCTGAATCCTCCGGCCTGCTGTGAAGTGCAGGCAATCGCCGATGCAATTGAAGAGTGCGGCCAGATCGATCATCTCGTCTGGTTGGCCCCTGCTGTGAGGGATAGAGGCAACGAATTTGAGCTCATTCCGCAGGCGCAAAACGAAGGTGTGAAAGAGCTTTTTCGATTAACAAAAGCACTCCTGCAGCTTGGATACGACAGCCGTGCTCTCGCCTTAACCGTGGTGACTCACGGTACGCAAGCATTGCGGTCTGCATGGAGAAATGATGCGACCCACGCGGGGGTACATGGCTTCGTGGGAACGCTCGCAAAAGAGTTTCCTCAATGGCCGGTGCGAATGATCGATGCACAGCCGGATGGACACTGGGACATTCGAACGGGAATGAATCTGCCCCCCGACGCAGACGGGAAGGCCTGGGCGTACCGGCAAGGTGAGTGGTATCGGCAGCATCTCGTAGGGTGCTCATCGAGCGTTTCTGTGAAGGGAAGGTTTCGACAGGGCGGAGTGTATGTGCTGCTCGGTGGAGCTGGAGGACTCGGTAAGGTTGTGACCGAGTACCTGATCAGGATGTACGACGCCAGGATCGTTTGGATCGGCCGAAGCGCGCCGGATCAAGAGCTGAGAGACAGCATGGAGCATCTGGCTTCCGTCGGGACCATGCCTGAATACATTCAGGCCGATGCCGCAAATCGCGATGAACTCGCAAGCGCCTGGCGCCGGATCAAGGAAAGATATGGACTCATCCATGGCGTGATCCATTCTGCTCTTGTGCTTGCGGATCAGACGATTGGGCGAATGCAGGAAGACCGGTTTGCCGCCGGACTTGTTTCCAAGGTCGATACCAGCGTCTGGCTGGCTGACATCGTGGCGGAAGAGCTCCTGGACTTCATCCTGTTCTTCTCTTCGATCCAGAGCTTCACCATGGCTCCGGGTCAGAGCAACTACGCAGCGGGAAGCGTCTTCCAGGACGCATTTGCCGCGCAGCTTCGGGCTCGTGTGTCGTACCCGGTGAAGGTTATGAGTTGGGGATACTGGGGGAGCGTTGGCGTCGTATCTTCGGAACACTATCGCCATCGCATGGCCCAATTGGGATGCAGTTCCATTGAACCGGCAGAGGCAATGCAGGCCATGGAAAACCTGCTTGCAGGGCCTCTTGATCAGCAGGTGTTCGTGAAAGCAATGGGAACGCAGGGCATCCAGTATCTCGATACGGAAGAGGAAGAATGCCTCACAGTCCTCGCGCCATAGAGCAGCACTAGAAGCAATCAGGATTGCGGCGGCTTCTCGTGCGCCGGTCCAAAACGAAATCAAGAACCAACAAGGTGAGGGATGGGAAGCGTCTAGTCTTTTCCATCCTCACTCACGGAGATGAATGCATTATGCCGCCGATGAACGAATCGTTTGATCTGATGATCCTTGAAGTACTTTATGCGCAGCTGCGCGCGATGGGCCTTGGAGGCATGAACGGATCACTCGCGGAGTGGAAGGCACGCATAAATGTGCTTCCTTTATATGACCGCTGGATAACAGAAAGCCTCTCCCTGCTGCAGGATTCGGGACACCTGAGTGGTATGAGCGATCGCGTCGTAATGCTCGAAGCAGCCGATCCGAACGAGATTTGGCAAAGATGGGAACAGGAAAAGTCTCACTGGGATGCCGATCCGACCCTGAAGGCGCAGGCCTTTCTGGCGGAAAAGACGCTTCGCAATCTTCCGGACATTCTTGTGGGGCGGCGCGGTGCTACTGAATTGTTGTTTCCAAATTCGTCGATGGAGCTTGTCGAGTCCGTCTACAGCAACAATCCAGTCGCTGACTACTTCAACAGGTTTTTGGCTGAAATGATCTTCACGCGTGTATCGAAGAGATCCGAAGTTAACGCGGGAAAGTTCAGGATCCTCGAGATAGGCGCCGGAACAGGAGCAACGAGTGCCCAGATATTTCAGAAACTGTCATCCCTTCGCGATCGTATCGAAGAGTATTGCTATACGGATCTTTCCGTAGCATTTCTGCAACATGCAGAGAGAAAGTACCGGAGCATCGCGCCCTACCTGCGATGCAAGATATTTGATGTAGAAAAACCACTGTTGGAACAGGGGATCGATGTCGGCCGCTATGACCTCGTTGTAGCGACCAACGTGATTCACGCAACGCGCAACGTGTGCATGTCGCTGCGGAACGCGAAGGCTGCTCTGAAGCAGAATGGCCTGCTGTTGCTCAATGAGATCACGAGCAAGAAGGTCTTCGCCCATGTCACCTTCGGTCTTCTGAGTGGATGGTGGCTTTACGAAGATGAAGCTCTGCGAATCGGCGGGTCTCCACTCTTATCCGGCAACAGTTGGCGGAATGCCCTGGAACGTGAGGGATTCCACTCCATTGGCTTTCCTGCGAGATCAGACGATATGCCAGGTCAGGAAGTCATCGTTGCCGTGAGCGATGGTGTTGTTCGACAGCGTGCTGCCTCAAATAAGGTATCGGCGCCTGTATCGCCTTTGAAGACAGACAGAGCCGCGAGCAAGTCTGGCTTTATCCGCACCGGAGAGCAGAACCCTGTGACCCCAGTTGGAGTTCGGCGCGAGAACATCCGGCCGATTCCAAGCCGTGAGAGAGAAATGTGTCAACTGATCCGCGAAACCATAGCGGAGGTCCTGAAGCTTGATGAAGACAAAGTCGAAGACGATCGCAATTTCGCTGATCTGGGAGTGGATTCGATCATCGCCGTGCAGTTGGTCAATCAGATCAGCCGGCGATGCGAACTGATTCTGCCGGCGACCGTCATCTTTGACTACAACACCGTGGAAGCACTGGTTCGCCACATCCTCTCGAAGAAGCAACGTTCGGTTGAAGAATCTCGTGCAGAGGAGCGTAAGCCGGAGGACAAAGCCACTGCTGCTGCGCCCGTTGAGAGAGCATCGGATCGAACCTCGGAACACGCAGAGGAGCGGCATGCAGGAAGTGAATCTTCCGATAGTCGCCTGAGCGAAAGGAAGCATTACCACAAGGTTCTTATCAAGGGGCCAGGGAGCGTTGATGATGTTGTGATCGTGAAAGCTGAGATTCCCACTGTTGGCGAGCAGGAAGTCCAGATTGCCGTCGCGGCGTTCTCTCTTAACTTTGGTGACCTGCTTTGTGCGCGTGGCTTGTACCCGAACATGCCGCCTTATCCATTCACTCCGGGTTTTGAAGTAAGTGGAATCGTGGTTCGAGCCGGAGCTTCCGTCACGAAGGTTGTGCCGGGCGACGAAGTTATCGGGACAATGTGGCGAAAGCTGGGTGGGCATGCGACCCTGGCCATCTGTCATGAAGACTGGGTGTTCAGGAAGCCTGCTGGACTGTCTTTCGAAGAGGCGTGTTCTTTGCCTGCCACTGCGATCACGATGATTCATGCCTTCTCGAGGATCAATCTCGCGAAGGGAGAAAAGGTTCTCATTCAGACAGCCGCCGGAGGCACGGGGCTGGTGGGTGTCCAGTTAGCGCAGAATCGAGGTGCCGAGGTTTACGCGACAGCCGGATCGGAAGAAAAGCTCAGATTTCTGGCGGGGCAAGGGGTACAACACTTGATCAATTACCGAACCACGGATTTCGAAGAAGAGATTTATCGACTGACCGGTGGGAGAGGTGTCGATGTCGTGATCAACACGCTTCCGCGTGACGCGATGCAGAAGGGCATGCGTTGCCTGGCTGCGGGCGGTCGATATGTCGAACTCGCGATGACTGCATTGAAGAAAGCCAGGAGTGTCGATCTCTCGGTTCTCAACGACAATCAGCAGTTTCACAGCGTTGACCTTGCGAGGCTGGCGCAGTCCAGGCCTGAAAGTATCCGGCGTTATCAGGAAGAGCTGATCCAGCTTACGCAGACGGGAAGGCTTCGTCCGACTATCGCGAAGACCTTTCCGTTCGATCAGTTGAAGCGAGCCTACGCATGTCTGGAGAATCGAGAGAATATCGGCAAGGTTGTCGTGAGCATCCCGGAATCCTACCACTTCAAGTCTGAAACGATTGCGTCGGAGACAAATCATGCCCCGCGCGAAAACGAAACAGATAAGAGAGTCCGTGAACCCATCGCAATCATTGGGCTGAGCGGACGCTATCCCGGTTCAGACGATGTCCATGAATTGTGGGGCCATCTGGCTCAAGGAGATGACCTGATCAGTCCCATCTCTCGATGGGATAAGTCGCAGTGGAGTCCTGCTTCAGGAGACTGCATGCAGGGAGGCTTTCTCAACGGAATCGACCAGTTCGATCCTCTTTTCTTCAACATCTCCGGGGATGAAGCCGCCTTTATGGATCCAAACCAGCGAATCTTCCTTGAGGAGAGCTGGAAAGCGTTGGAGGACGCGGGTTATGCCGGCGATGCGGTAAATGGCGTCCGGTGCGGTATCTTCGCGGGCTACTGCGGGGGCGAATACATCAAGGGTTACAACGACTTTGACGAGACCCCGGCGCAAGCGATGTGGGGAAACGCGGGATCGGTCATCTCTGCCCGTATCTCCTACCACCTGAACCTGAAAGGGCCGGCCATTACTGTAGACACGGCATGCTCGAGTTCGCTTGTGGCGATTCATCTAGCCTGCCAGAGCCTGTGGTCTCAAGAGACCGACCTCGCTTTGGCGGGAGGGGTTCTGGTTCAGTGCAGCCCGGATTTCTACATCACCGCCAATCGAGCCTCCATGCTTTCCAGGCAAGGAAAATGCTTTACGTTCGACGAACGCGCCGAAGGGTTTGTGCCGGGAGAGGGTTGCGGGGTCATTGTCTTAAAACGGCTGAGTGAAGCCCAGAGGGACGGCGACAACATTTATGGAATCATCCGGGGGTCCGGAATCAATCAGGATGGAGCGACGAACGGAATAACTGCGCCCAGTGCCCTCTCACAGGAGCAACTGGAGCGAGACGTGTATGAGCGGTTTCAGATCAATGCGGGCAGCATCCAGATGGTGGAGGCGCACGGAACAGGGACCCGCCTCGGCGATCCAATAGAATTTGAAGCGTTGAACAATGCGTTTCGCAAGGATACGCAAAGGAAGCAGTACTGTGCGCTTGGATCGATCAAGACCAACATAGGCCACACCGCCGCCGCTGCAGGTGTTGCCGGAGTGACAAAGATTCTTCTTTCGCTGAAGCATGGCAAGATTCCGCCATCGTTGCACTACGAGACCAGCAACCCGCATATCGACTTCGCATCGAGCCCTTTTTATGTCCCCACGAAGCTGGAGGACTGGACCGCCGAAGAAGGAAACAGCCGCCGTGCGGCGATCAGCTCTTTCGGATTCAGCGGCACCAATGCTCATGCGGTGCTGGAAGAAGCGCCTCGCGCGCAAATAATCCATGACAAAATGCCGGGATATCTCATTGTCCTTTCGGCAAGGACGATGCCGCAGCTCCGGCAGCAGGTGGAGCGTCTGCTGGAACATTGCAAGAAGAACCCGGCCGTTGATTGCGGCAACATGAGCTTCACCTTGCTCACCGGCCGCAAGCACTTAGCCCATCGCCTGGCCTGCGTCGCGGCTTCTAGCAACGAACTCATTGCCCAATTGGAGACCTGGCTCAACAAGGGCAACGCAAATCATGTCTATCAGTCCCCTGAGAACACGGGCGAGAAGCGGTTCTCACTGGAGCGCTACGGGAAAGATTGCCTCGAAGCTTGCCGGAAGCCTGTGAGCGATGAGGAGTATCTGGACCGTCTCGCAGGTTTGGCGGAACTCTTTGTTGAGAGCTACCAACTGCCATTCAAACAGCTCTTTGAGGGAAGAAACTATTCGCGGATAAGCCTACCCCCCTACCCGTTTGCCCGCAATACATTCTGGCTTCCAGCGAGTAGCAAAGCTGTGACGATGACGGCGCCTGCTGCTGTGCTGCATCCGCTGCTTCACCAGAATGTATCCACGCTGAGCGAACACTGCTACAGCACCCGCTTCACCGGCAAAGAGTTCTTTCTGGAAGATCATCGAGTTGAGCAAAAGCGTGTGCTGCCGGGAGTCGTATATCTGGAGATCGCCCGTTCGGCGGTGAATGACGCATTACGGCTTCCTCAACCCTTTACACCAATACGTTTGACAGACGTGGTCTGGGCGCAACCGGTTGTTGTCGATGAGAAGCCCGTGGAAATACGAACTGCTCTTGCTCTGCAAGAGAACGGGGCAGTCGCCTACAAGATATATACGCGCGAGGCAGTCGACGCTGAGGCGGTCATACACAGCCAAGGCATCGCAGAATTGCTGACCCGCGAAGAGTCTCTGCGATTGGATCTTCCGGAGCTTCGGGGAACGTGCGGAGAGCGGTTGAGCGGCGAGCAATGCTACGGCTTTCTTGAAGAGAGCGGTATTCGTTACGGCACATCCCACCGTGGACTGGAGTACATCGATATCGGAACGGACGCGAAGGGCCTTCGGCAGGTCCTGGGGAAGGTACAGCTTCCGGATTGCGTGCAGAAAACGAGTTCGGATTACATGCTCCATCCCAGCCTGATGGACGCTTCTTTACAGGCCGCAATTGGACTTATGGAGCAGGAGAGCTGCGAGCTGTCCGCATATCTGCCGTTTGCAGTGGACGAGGTGGAGATCTACGGCCGGCCCTCGACAGACGCATGGGTTTGGGTGCGCTACAGTGAGAGCCATCGAGCCGGCGAATCACTGCGCAGAATGCACGTCGATATCTGCGATGCGCAGGGCCGCGCCCTGGTATGCATGCGAAATCTCACCGCAAGGCGAGTGCAAAACGAGGCAGTCCATCAACTGCTGATCTTCGAGCCTGTCTGGCAAAATGCGCCAGATCGCAAGCAGCTCAATACGTCACAGAAATCTGCAGAGCGTTGGGTGATCGGCGTAGGAAATCGACTCAGGTCCAAACGGACAGCCCTAGAAGAAGCGTTGAACAAAGCCAGCGTCGTATGGATCGACGATGAAGGTGAGGATATCGCGGAACGCTTCACAACGGCAGCGCAGCAACTGCTGCAGACGATTCAGAGAATCATGGCGCAGCGTTCTTTCGGGGAGATCCTGCTGCAGGTTGTGGTTCCCTCCTCCAGCGCCGAAAGTGTCTTTGCCGGACTGTCAGGAATGCTGAAGTCTGCCCTGCAGGAAAATCCTAGAGTAACAGGGCAGCTCATCATAGTGGAGGCCGATGTCTCGGTGCGACAGATTCTTCATGATCTAGACGAGAACTTCCGCGATGGCAGCTCTATGGTTGTCCGCTATGAACAGGGTCAGCGTCAGATACGAAGCTGGGAGGAGATCAATTCCAAACATCAGAAATCTCTCTGGAAGGATGGCGGAGTTTATCTGATCTCCGGCGGAGCGGGCGGACTGGGGAGACTTTTCGCACGGGAAATTGCCTGCAGGACCAGGAATGCTTCGATCGTCCTGACCGGCAGATCAAGCATGAATGCAGATATCGTCGCTGAAGTGAATCGTCTGATCCAGAACGGCGCTCGCGCGGCGTATCACGCCGTAGATGTAACAGATCGCGAAGCGGTCCTGCGGTTGGTTGAGCGGATCCAGAATCAATACGGCAGGTTGAACGGGATCATCCACGCTGCGGGAGTATTGCAGGATAGCCTGCTGATCAATAAGACGCACCAGGAGGTACGGGCTGTGCTGGCGCCGAAGGTTGCCGGGCTCGTCAATCTGGATGAAGCGACTCGAGACATCGAACTAGACTGGATGGTGCTCATATCGTCTCTCGCCGGTGTCCTCGGGAACATTGGGCAGTCGGACTATGCGGCTGCGAACGCTTTCCTCGATGCATACGCGGAGGATCGCAATCGCCTTGTGACACAGGGGCAACGCAGCGGCCGGACGCTCTCGATCAACTGGCCATTCTGGGCGGAAGGTGGCATGCAGATCGACGTGGAGACACACCGAAGCATGAGTCTTCACGCCGGAATGGTGCCGCTTGAGGCGGTAAAGGGGTTCACCGCGCTCTATAGAGCCGTATCTTCCGGACGATCGCAGGTGCTTGTCGCAGATGCCAGCCGCGACAAGATGCGCCGCATTCTGCATGTGGATATCGCGGTCGAGGAAGATGTCAGTGCAAAGGTAACAGCGCCCGTCCATGCGGCAAATGGTGTATTACGTGGCAAGGTCCAGGCCGCTCTGCTGAGAGCCGCTTCTTCGTTATTAAAGGTTGATCGTGAATCGCTGGATGCGGATGCAGAAATGTACGACTTCGGCTTCGATTCCATTTATCTGACAAAGTTCTGCAACGAGCTGAACAGCCGCTACAACGTGGGGCTGAGTGTCGCTACGCTTTTTGAACACACGACGATTGCGCGGTTGTCGGAGCATCTAGTCAGTGAACATCAAGCGCAAATGGAAACGGTACTCGCTTCGGAACCTGCTGAAGAGAAGCCCGTAGCTTCCATGCAGCAGAAAGTGCATCGTTCGATAGATGGAGAAGCTGAGACCTCTGCTCTGTCCACAGCAGAGCCGACTGTTCTTCCGCCCGTCCGCAGAAAAGACTGGCCGCTCTCCTTCTCACAGCAGCGTCTCTGGTTCCTGGCGCACATGGAAGAGAGCAGTCGTGCATATCATGTGCCGCTAAGCTGGCGCATCCAGGGAAATCTTGATCGTACAGCGTTGCAGCGGGCACTCGACCAGATCGTGGAGCGGTATGATGTTCTACGGACGACGTTTCTTGAGGTGGATGGCTCTCCAGTCCAGCGCATTGCGTATGAAAAGACCAATTTCCCGCTTACCATACTCGATCTGAGAACGCACGCAGATGTAGAAGGTGAGTTAGCTGTCCAGATGGCCCAGGAAATTGACGCTCCCTTTGATCTCGAGGTCGGTCCGCTTATGAGGGGGCAGCTATTACGTACAGGAGAGAAGGAATATGTACTTCTTCTGACTATGCACCACATCATCGTGGATGGATGGTCGGTGGGTGTACTGAACTGGGAATTGAGAACTCTCTACGACGCGTATAGCAGGAACGGCGAGGTGTCTTTGCCGCCGCCTGCGATGCAATATCCGGAATACGCTTCACAGCAACGTGAAAGCCTGAGTGAAGGCACAATTGAGGCTCAGGCGAAGTATTGGCAGCAGACCCTCGATGGAGCGCCGCTTCTGCTGATGCTGCCACTGGATCGTCCACGTCCCGCACAGCAGGATTACGTCGGCTCAGCGGTGCCTGTAAATCTGAACGCAGTTCTCACCGCAGGACTCAAGGATGTTAGCCGCCGCTACGGCGCCACCTTGTATATGACCTTGCTGGTAGCCTGGGCAGCGCTGCTAAGCCGATTGTCCGGGCAGGATGAGGTGGTCATCGGATCGCCGACCGCTGGCCGCACTCGCTCAGAGTGGGAGAGCCTGATTGGTTTCTTTGTTAATACTCTGGCCATACGGGTGGACCTGTCCGGTCAGCCGACATTCGCAGAAGCATTGCTGCGGGTGAAAGATCAGGCAACCGGCGCTCAGAGAAATCAGGATATTCCGTTCGAAAAGGTCGTCGAAGCGCTTCGTCCGGAACGCAGTCTTTCGTATCAGCCGGTCTATCAGGCCACGATGGTCTGGCAGAACGGCGAGACTGTAGGGCTGGAGCTGGGCGACCTGAAGCTCGAAAGGCTGGAGCTAAGCCATCGTCCAGCAAAGTTCGATGTATCACTGGATATCGCCGAGGTAGGCGGACGTATCATCGGAAGTTTCGAGTACGCCACGGCACTCTTTGAGCGGACCACGATTGAGCGTTACTTCGCTTATTTCCAGAACCTTCTCTCAGCCATCGTTCGCGATCCGGGGCAGCCGATCGCGCGTCTCTCCATGCTGCCGGCAGAAGAACGGGAGCAGGTGCTCTTCGGATGGAACGGCGCGAAGAAGGCTGAAGGGACGACGCCGTTACTTCTGCACGAGCACTTTGAGGCACATGCCAGACAAAATCCTGAAGCGTCCGCAATCGTATTTGGTGATCGCAGGCTCAGCTATGGTGAACTGAACCGCCAAGCAAACCAATTGGCGCGATATCTGCATGTTCTGCATGTCAAGCCGCAGGATCGGGTGGCTTTGTGCATGGAGCGCGGTCCTGCGATGATTGCCGGTCTGCTGGCCATTCTTAAGGCGGAAGCAGTGTATGTCCCGCTGGACCCCAGCTATCCGGAAGAGCGACTGCACTTCATGCTGGAAGACGCAGAACCGGTCGCACTGCTGACCGAGGGCTCGCTCAAAAAGTTATTCGATGGGTCGGTCAGGCCAGCGACGGCAGTGGTATCTCTGGATGACGAGAGCATCCGTTGGGAGGATTACCCGGATGGAAATCTCGAACGCTCCGAATTGGAACTGAGCCCGGCCCACGCGGCATATGTCATCTACACATCGGGCTCGACCGGCAGACCCAAGGGAGTTGTTGTCGAGCACCAGGGCCTCTCAAACCTGATCGTGGAGCAGGCTCATGCCATAGTAGTCGACGCACACAGCCGAGTTCTGCAGTTTGCGTCTTCCAGCTTCGATGCCTCTGTCTTCGAGATTGCCATGGCCTTGTGCCATGGCGGCTCTCTCTATCTGTGTCCGAAGAATGATATTCACACAGAGGACGGACTGGTGAACGTCATCGAACGGAATCAGATCACGCACATCACCCTCCCTCCTGCGGTTTTAGCTGCGCTGTCTCATGACGTTACGCTCAGCTCTGTCCGTTTCCTGGTATCTGCTGGCGAGGCAATGACGACCGACCTGGCAAAGCGTTGGAGCCGCGGGCGGACCCTCATCAACGCTTATGGTCCCACAGAAGCCTCCATCTGGTCGACCATGTATCTGCTTAATGAGTGGGACGCGGTGGCAAACTCAATTCCGATCGGCCGTCCGATCGCGAACACGCAGATTTACATTTTGGATGGAGTTGGTGAGCCTGTGCCGATCGGTGTTTCTGGTGAGCTTTACATTGGTGGATTTGGTGTAGCGCGAGGTTATCTGAACCGTCCGGAGCTGACGGCGGAGAGATTTGTTCTGAATCCGTTTGTGAAGGGAACAGAACGGATGTAC
>NZ_LMUD01000039.1:0-3148 GCF_009766095.1 Granulicella sp. S190 | reverse complement strand
CGATCTGGGCCGCTGGCATCCTGATGGGACGATCGAGTTCCTTGGGCGGAACGATGACCAGGTGAAGATCCGCGGCTTCCGCATCGAGCTGGGCGAAATCGAGACACAGCTGTTGGAACATCCGGAGATCCGCGAAGCCGTGGTCATGGCGCGCGAAGACAAAACGGGCGGCAAACGCCTGGTCGCATACTACGTGGGAGCAAACGAAGTCAGTGCGGAGGATCTGCGTTCTCATCTGCAGCAGCGGCTTCCGGAGTACATGATTCCTGCGGCGTATGTTCGCATGGAGAAGATGCCGCTGACGCCGAACGGCAAGCTGGACCGCAAGGCTCTGCCGGAACCGGAATCAGATGCCTACGGCACATCAGGTTACGAGGCCCCTGTTGGGAAGCTGGAGATTCTGCTGGCGCAGGCCTTTGCCGAGGTTCTGGATCTGGAACAGGTCGGGCGGAAGGATAACTTCTTCGAGCTCGGTGGCCATTCGCTGCTGATCGTCAGGCTGCTCAGTCTGCTGCGTGGCCGTGGAGTGGAACTGGATATCCGCAATCTCTTCCAGACACCCACGGTGATGGACCTTGCCGCGACGACGGCCGATGCGTTGCCCCAGGTGGAGGTTCCTCCCAATCTGATTCCCACAGGAAGTGCAGAGATCACGCCTGAGATGCTTCCGCTGGTGTTATTGAGCGAGGAGCAGATTGCGGGCATCGTTGCCTGCGTGCCTGGGGGAGCCAGGAATGTGCAGGATATCTATCCGCTCGCGCCGTTGCAGGAGGGGATCTTCTTCCATTACCTGATGACGGAGCAGGGTGATCCATATCTGTCCTCGGGTCTGATGGCCTTTGATAGCCGGAAGCGTTTGAATGGCTATCTGAGGGCGATGCAGGCAGTGGTGGATCGCCATGACATTCTGCGGACAGCGATCTTCTGGGAGGGTATACCGGAGCCGGTACAGGTGGTGCTGCGCCGCGTGGAGCTTCCGGTCGAAGAGGTGGCGCTGAGCGGGGAGGGGGACGCGGTAGAGGAGCTGTACCGCCGCTTCGACCCGCGCCACAGGCGGATCGATCTGCGGCAGGCTCCGCTGTTGCGGCTCTACGTCGCCCATGACGCAGTCCAGAACCGCTGGTTGTTGCTGATGCTGATCCACCACATCGTCCAAGACAACACCTCTACGAAGCTCCTGCTGGAAGAGGTGCGGATGCATCTTCTGGGAAGAGGGGAAGAGCTTCCTGCGCCAATACCATTCCGGAACTACGTGGCCCATGCGCGTCTGGGCATGAGCCGAGAAGAGCATGAGATGTTCTTCCGGCAGATGCTGGGGGATGTGGAGGAGCCGACAGCGCCGTTCGGGTTGCTGGAGGTGCAGGGGGATGGCTCGGAGATCGTCGAGGCGCATCTGGAACTTCCGGCCTCACTGAGTAGGCGGATGCGTGAGAGCGCCCGGCGCCTGGGTGTGAGTACGGCGAGTCTGTGCCACCTTGCCTGGGCAACGGTGCTGGCCCGTGTCTCGGGGCGTGAGGATGTCGTGTTTGGCACGGTGTTTTTTGGTCGTATGCAGGGCGGTGCAGGAGCTGCCGGTGCCCTGGGGCTTTATATCAACACGCTGCCGTTGCGAATCAGTTTCGGGACAGATGGGGTGCTGGAAGGCCTGCGACAGACACATCTTTTGCTGTCGGAGCTTCTGCGGCATGAGCATGCCTCACTGGCCCTGGCGCAGCGCTGCAGCGGGGTTCCCGCGCCCGCGCCGCTGTTCTCCTCGCTGCTGAACTATCGCCACAGCCGGGAAGGTGGGCCGGCATCTTCGCAGAAAGCTTTACAGGGCATGACTTGGCTTCGAGCCGAAGAACGCACCAACTACCCCTTTGAACTCTCGATCGATGATTTGGGAGACGGCTTCTGGCTGACCGCGCAGACCGCGTCTTCGATCGACCCTGGCCGGGTCTGCGCCTTCATGGAGACGGCGCTGAACTCTCTGGTGACGGCGCTGGAGTCTGCCTTGGATACTCCGTTGCGGAAGCTTGAGGTACTTCCCGCGTCAGAGCGTCAGCAGTTGTTATATGGGTGGAACGCGACGGCATTGGAGTACGGCACGGAATCAGCCTGCGTGCACGAGCTGTTTGAAGCCCAGGCGGAGCGTAGTCCGGATGCGGTGGCGGTTGTGTTCGAAGATCGTGAGCTGACGTACGGAGAGTTGAACCGTGCGGCGAATCGCCTGGCGCACTCTCTGCGAGAGCTTGGGGTGAAACCGGATGACCGTGTGGCGCTGTGCGTGGAGCGCGGATTTGCAATGATCGTTGGGCTGCTGGCGATCTTGAAGTCCGGAGGAGCCTATGTTCCGCTGGACCCGGTGTATCCCGTGGAGCGGCTGCAATTCATGCTACGCGACTCGGAGCCGGTGGTGCTGCTGATCGGGGATCATCTTGCGCATCTGTTTCCCACGGGCGGCAGCGCGAAGATAGTCGTGCTGCAACGGAATGGAGAGAGCGTCGCATGGAGTGCATATCCGGAGTGGAATCTGGCCCGCGCCGAGCTCAACCCGAGTCATCTGGCCTATGTGATCTACACCTCCGGCTCGACCGGCACACCCAAGGGAGTCATGGTCGAACATCGAAATATCGTGAACCGTCTTGTGTGGATGCAGTCTGCCTACGGGCTCAATCAGCGGGATGTTGTTTTACAGAAGACGCCGTTCGGGTTCGATGTATCGGTATGGGAGTTCTTCTGGCCTCTGCTGTATGGAGCGCAGTTGGTTATGGCTCGACCGGAGGGTCACAAAGATCCGGTTTATCTGATGGAGATCATCCGTCGGAACAAGATCACCACGATACATTTCGTCCCTTCGATGCTGGAGGCGTTTCTGAGTCATGCGGGATTAATGGAAGACTGCTCGCTGACTCGCGTGATATGCAGCGGAGAAGCGTTGTCGAAGACACAGTGCAAGCGCTTTGAGGAACAGCTTCCCCAGGCGACGTTGTACAACTTGTACGGGCCAACGGAAACATCCGTCGATGTGACCTCCTGGACCTGCACCCCGAATGCAAAGGGGGACATCGTCCCGATCGGCCGTCCGATCGCGAACACGCAGATTTACATTTTGGATGGAGTTGGTGAGCCTGTGCCGATCGGTGTTTCTGGTGAGCTTTACATTGGT
>NZ_LMUD01000038.1 GCF_009766095.1 Granulicella sp. S190 | reverse complement strand
CACACCGATCATTTTGGGAAGAAGAGGCTGGATTTGGCCGGGCCCTTGATTGCAAATCTGTTCCGCATCCTCTTCCTCAAGCTCACCAAGGATATTTACAAATACCTCCAACGCTGTGTCGAGAACAACCAGGACTTCAATGTTCAGATGGCCGTCAAGGCTAGCATCATCACAAACGGCCTGAAGTATTCGCTAGCGACTGGCAACTGGGGTGATCAGAAGAAGGCAGCTTCTGCAAAGGCTGGAGTCTCGCAAGTGTTGAATCGATACACGTATGCCTCCACCTTATCTCATCTTCGGCGAACGAACACTCCTGTTGGACGCGACGGCAAGCTGGCGAAGCCGCGACAGCTTCACAACTCTCATTGGGGTCTTGTTTGCCCAGCCGAGACCCCAGAAGGCCAAGCCTGTGG
>NZ_LMUD01000037.1 GCF_009766095.1 Granulicella sp. S190 | reverse complement strand
GATGCGGAAGAAGAGGAGACGTCAATGATTTGCATGACTCCGGAGGATCTGGAGCTCTATAGACTTCAAAAAGCGGGTGTACCTGTCGAGGACGACTCAGGCGAGGATCCAAACAAGCGCCTGAAGACGAAAACCAACCCAACCACACACATGTACACTCACTGCGAGATTCATCCAAGTATGATTTTGGGTATTTGTGCAAGTATCATTCCATTCCCGGACCACAATCAGGTAAGATGCTCATCCTACACAGATCGGCCATTTCAGGAACTAACCAGTGCTCTAGTCTCCTCGTAATACCTACCAATCCGCAATGGGTAAGCAAGCCATGGG
>NZ_LMUD01000036.1:9924-10641 GCF_009766095.1 Granulicella sp. S190 | reverse complement strand
TCCGGTGGTGATGGCGAGGAGGCCTTGGCGGATGCCGGGCTGCGATGGGGCGAAGGTGAGGACGACGGTGCAGGTGGAGTTGGCGGTGAGGGTGGCGGGGCAGTCGGTAGCGTCGGTGAAGTCGCCGGTGAGGGTGAGGGCGAGCGGGAAGGGGATGGGGCCGGTGTTGCCGAGGGTGACGGTCTGGGTGGTGCTGGAGGTGCTGGTGACGAGGACTGGTGTGGGGAAGATGATGGTTGAGGGAGTGACGGTGAGGTTGGGATTGGCGGACTGGCCAATGGCGGTGGGCTGGGGCTTGGTGGTGCCGGTGATGAGGACAGTAAGGCCTTCGTCGAGAGTGAGGGTAGTGGAGTCTGCTGATGGCGCGATGGCAGATTGGTAGCTAATTTCGAGCTGGCAGAGGGTGTGGGGGTTGAGCGTGGTGGAGCAGCGGTCTATGAGTGTGAAGGGCTGGTCGAGGGTGACGGGTGTGTGGGTGATGGCGTTGGCGGAGTTGTTGGAGAGGTAGAGATAGCGAGGGAGGCGCGGACCGGGTGTGCCGCCGATGCCGGAGGGGGTCCCGAACTGGGTGCCGAAGTCGATCTCGGTGGCGGAGAGGTTGAGGTCGGAGGCCTGGGTGTAGGCGGTGAGGAGGATGGAGTCGGTGCCGATGACCCATGGGTTTTGGGCGAAACCGTCGTCCGTGGAGGTGGATGGGGTAAAGCTGAAGGTGATGTG
>NZ_LMUD01000036.1:0-9771 GCF_009766095.1 Granulicella sp. S190 | reverse complement strand
GGTGGGGCAGTCGGTCGAGGCTTCGGTGAAGGTGTATGGGGTGGACTGGTTGCTGGCGGGTTGCGTGGAGAAGGTTTGAGGGGAGCTACTTAGATTTGTAACTGTGACAGTTCGCGTGGCGATGGGGCTGGTGGAGGTCTGGATGCCGAAGTCGAGCTCGCGGGGGGAGAAGACGATTGCGTTTGGTGTTGTGCTGGTGGCGGGGAGGTTGACTGTTTGAGCGGTGGCATTGCTCGCTGCGACGGTGAGGGTTCCGGGGTTGCTGCTGGTGCTGGTGGGCGCGACGTTGCACTCTCCGCCGGGAGCGAGTGTGGTTGGGCAGTCAGTGGCGAGGGTGACGTTGGTGGCGGTGAGTTGGAGGTTGGTGGCGGCGATGCTGCCGAGGTTTCGGAGTTTGAGGTTGGGGAGATCGTCGGTGGAGAGAGCGAGGCTGGGCGCGGCGGTGGTGGGGTTGAGCTTTGCGAGGAAGGCGGCGGCTCCTGCACAGAGGCTTCCTGTGCAGGAGCCTGGGAGGAGCGCGGCTGAGCGGAGGATGGATGGGAGAGCGGCGGTTGGGGAGTTGGTGAGCGGGAGGTCGTAGGTTTCGGTGCTGAGGAGGCTGGCGCTGGCGGTGGGCGAGGCGCTTCCGGCGAAGGTGGGTTGGCCTGTGGAGTCAACGGTGAGGCCGGTGAGGGTGACCGGCGCTGACGCGAAGGGGAGGTTGGTGGTGGGGAGGCCTCCGAAGCGGATGGTCTGGTCGATTACGGGTTGCGAGGTGTTTTGCTGGGTGATGCGGAGGGCGTAGCTGTTGCCTATTTCGGAGAGCGGTGTGAGGGGCAAGAGCCAGGCGGGGTTATTGCCGGTTGCGGAGACCCAGGCTGCGCCTGAGGGCGCGGGGATGACGGAGGATTGGATGCCGGGGGCGAGGATGGTTGAGGAGATGAGGGTGCTGCCGTCGAGAGAGAGACGGAGGAGGGTTTGGTAGTTGGTGTTGACCAGAGGGGTAGCGACGTTGGCGATAGGGAACTGGCCGGGGGCGATAGAGCCGGTGAGAAGGAGGTTTTGCGCGACGGGATCGATGGCGAGGGAGGTGATGCCGGGGCCGGGGAGGAAGGTGGAGAAGACGATGCCGTCGCCTGCGGGGGTGAGCTTGGTGAGGAAGCCGGAGGTGGTTGTGAGGAGGTCGGGGATGAGGGCGGAGAGCGTGGGATAGCCGGAGGAGGTGGTGTATCCGGCGATATAGGCGTTGTCGAATGCGTCGGCGGCGATGGTGGCGGGTGCGGTGTCGCCGTTTTGGCCGCTGAGATAGGTGGCGTAGAGGAGCGCGGTGCCGATGGTGTTGAATTTTTCTACGAAGCTGTTTTGCAGGGAGCCTGAGGCGGGTGATTGGATGATGCCGGAGGGGGTAACGGGGAGTGCAGAGCCGAAGATGCTGCCGGTGAGGAAGACGGCGTCGACGGTGGCGGCGATCGCAGTGGCTGTGGTGCGGGGGCTTCCGGTGTAGGTGAGGAAGATCGGGTTCAAGTTCTGATCGAACTTGCCGATGAAGGAGTTGATAGAAGTATCTGCCGCAGCAGGAAATGCTGCGCCGGGGGTGGTGACCAGGGAGCCAGAGGTTGTGGTGCCGGTGATGTAGAGGTTGCCTGATGGATCTAGGGCCATGGCGAGGCCGATGTCGCCGCTGGAGCCTAGATGAGCCTGGGCGAGGATGGTGGTAGCGGAGGCGTTGGTCTTGAGGAGGCGGATGCCGTCGCCTTGATCGAGCAGGAGGTAGAGGTTGCCGGAGGCGTCGGACTGGATGGCGTTGAACTGCGCGTAGTGCGCGTTGGCGGGATCGGGGTTGGAGGAGCCGAGGAGGCCGGTGAAGAGGAGCTGTTGCGGGCCTGTTATTTGCTGAGCTACGGCTGCTGCGGAGAGTGAGAGCGTGGCGAGTAAGAGGAGGGCGAGGAAGCCGCAGAGACCGGCAACGGTACGTTGGGGAGAGAGCGGAGTCGTCATGTTTTGTGGCTGCGGGCAATCCTCTGTTGCAGCCTGACCTTAACTATTTCGTGCGGTGAAGATTCTTTTTTTGATGAAGTTGAGGTGGACGTTACGTAGGTACTATAGCTTCCCGTTTTGGGACGTTGAATGACGCCCAAGTTGTAGGAGAGGTTCGAGTCCGCGGGCACGCATCTCGTTCTCGAAGGCGGGATGGTTGGAGTACTGGATGGCCTGCATGCCGACGGCGATTGCGGCGTCGATGTTCTCCTGCTTATCGTCGATGAAGAGGATGTTTTCGGCTGGAGTCTGGAGGCCTTCGACGGCGTGGTGGTAGATCTCGGGCTCTGGCTTGGCGCGATTGACGGCGTGCGACCAGGTGTGGTGGTCGAAGGATTCGATCCAGTGGTGACGGGCGCGGAGTCCGGTCTCCATGGCGTCGGGCATGTTGGAGAGGATGCCGGTGCGGATGCCTGCGCCCTGGAGCTGCTGGACCCAGGCGAGCATGGGTGGGTTGAGGGTGGACCAGAGGTCGGTGTCGGCTGCAATGAGCTGATCGAGCTGCGAGGGGGTGATGACGATGCCTGCGCCCGAGGCGGCAGTGTGCCAGAAGGAGCTGGCGTTGAGGTCGCCGCGATCGTAGGCGTGGCGGTGAGCCCAGTACTCGCGGTGGAGGAGGTCTTCGCTGAGGCCGGTGATGGAGCGGAGGCGAGCCCATGCGGTGGGGTCGGGCGCGCCGGAGAGCACGAGGCCGTAGTCGAAGAGGACAGCTTGAATGGGATTCTGAGTGAGGTTCGAAGTGGGATTCATAGACGTGTTTATTGTAGTTCGACTATGAATCCCTGAGACGAAGGTGAGAGAGATCAGGATTAGAAGTTGAACTTGGCTGCGCCTTGCAGGACGCGCGCCGGAGCTGCGCTGACGGCGGTGCCAAAGGTCGTGCTTCCGATGTTGCCGTCCACTGAGGATGGGCCGCTGAACTGAGTGTGATTGAAGACGTTGAAGGCTTCTACGCGAAAGAGGAGCGACTTCGCTTCCGTGAGGGGGAGCCTCTTGGCGACGGCCATGTCGTAGTTGTCGGTGCCGGGGCCGTAGAAGAAGCGGCGCTTGGCGGTGCCGGGGGTTCCGAGCGCGTTCTGGGTGAAGGCGGTGGTGTCGAAGTAGCCGTTTCCGTTGCGGGGGTTGTGGTTGAGATGAAGCGAACCGCCGCTGTAGTCGGGCTCGTCGATGGCGCTGTTATTGATGCCGTTGGGATTGGTTCCGAGGAGCGAGTTGTCGCTGTTGTTGATGAGGGTGATAGGGAAGCCGGTGGCGAAGTGGGAGATGCCGGAGAGCGACCAGCCACTGGTGAGGCGATTGGGGCGAAGGAACTGGTCAAAGGGGAGCTGGTACTCATAGCTGACGACGACGTTGTGTTTGACGTCGAAGGCGGAGACGGCGTAGCTGAGAGAGGGGTTCGTGGGGTTGACCTCTTCGCCAAGGTTTGAGGACTGGTCGAGAGATTTGCCGTAGGTGTAGGCGACGGCGAACTCGAGACGGCCACTGGTGTGGCGCGCGCCAAGTTCGAGGGCGTTGTAGCTGGCGTGGCCGATGGTGGACTGGAGAGCGTTGCTGCCGAAGTTGGGGCCGAGAGGTCCGCGGGTTCCGTTGACCTGACCTCCGCCGATGGGGAAGTAGACCGTATCTTCGCCACCGGGGCCGCAGGTGAGGGTGCCGGGTTGGACTTCGCTGGGCAGACTGAGGCTGAGGCAGGTGGAGGGACTGCCGGCGTTGGGCTCGATGAGAACGAGCTGGTGGTGGCTGGAGTTTCCGATGTAGCTGGCGCTGAGGACGGTGTTGGGGCCGAGCTGACGCTCGATGGAGAGAGACCACTCTTCGGTGTAGGGGATGCGGTTGTGGATGTCGTAGCCGGGGATGCCTTCGATGGGCTGGAAGGCGCTCCAGTTGATGTTGGGGTCGGGGTTGCTGCGCGAAGAGTTGAGCGGCGCGAAGGTGTAGGGGAAGGGCTGGCCGTTGTTCTGTCCGTCGGCCGCGTTGACGAATGGGGTGGCGAAGAGTGGTGATTGAGGGCTGGAGTAGGTGGTGCCGTAGGGAGCGTTGGCCGCGAGCACGCCGATGGAGAGCGCGGGGATGGCGGTGTAGAAGTTGCCATAGCTGGCGCGGATGCTGGTGGCGCCGGGTGCGCCGAGGATTTTTTCGAGGGCGCCTGAGTCAGACTGAGGCGACCATGCGAGGCCTACGCGCGGAGCGAAGTGGCGGTTGCTGATGGGAGCGAGGGTGTCGGGGATTCCGGGATCGCCAGGGTAGAGGATGCCCGGAGGCGCGCCGGGGAAGACGGTGGATTGTGCGCCGGCTACGAAGGTGGAGATCTGGTTGTAGCGCTCGCTCCAGGGAGTGACGCGGTCCCAGCGAACGCCGTAGTTGAGGGTGAGATTGGGGAGGAGGTGGAAGCTGTCCTGCGCGAAGAGGCCAGCGTATTTGTTGCGGGCGTAGAAGGGGTTGAGCTGGCTCTGGTTGTACTGGGTGGGAACGCCGATGAGGAAGTCGGCGAAGTCCACGCCTGTCTCGGTGCCCTGGAAGACGAAGTTACCGTTGAACTGGGCGATGGGCGCGCCGTTGACCTGGTCGGCGTGAAACTCGCCGCCGAACTTGAGGGTGTGGCGGCCGAGGACCTTGGAGAAGACGTCGGTGACCTGGTAGGTGTTGTTGGCCTGGATGAGCTGGTTGGCCGCTGCTCCGGTGGAGTAGCCGTTGAAGTTGAGGTTCTCTACGCTCTCCCCTTTGGGGTCGAGGGCGACGATGCTGGGGCTGCCATCGGCGTTGACGAACCCCTGCGAAGCGAGGCTTACGCCTTTGCCACCGACGGGCTGGCCGAGGTTGGTGAGGTTGCGCATGAAGCTGACGTGAAGCTCATTGACCGAGGTGGCGTTGAGGGTTTTGGTATCGCCAAGGGAGAAGAGCTGGGCGCGGCCGGTGGTGATGGCGTCGAAGCCGGGGACGCTGGCGCCGCTCTGCGCGACGGGGTAGGGATTGTCGAGGTTGAAGTCGTCGATGAAGTAGTAGGCAGAGATGAGGCCGAGACGGGTGGTGACGTCGAAGCGTGCTCCGGCCTTGTCGTCGCGAACCTTCTGGTTGAAGGACGATGTGGCGTAGGTGCCTAAGGCAGTGTTGGGAGCGGGGATGTACTGCAGGAGTTTTTGCGCGGGAGTGGACCAGACGCTCTGGGGGATGTTGGCGTTGGGGAAGACGCACTGTGCGGAGGAGGTGCAGCCAGGGACGTAGTAAGGCTCGCCCTGGACGACTGGGTAACCGAGCTTCTGGCTGAGGAGATTGGCGAAGTAGGGACCGCCGACTGCGCCGCCTAGCTGATTTCCTGCTGTGCCGTTGGTGAAGTCGAGGAGGTTGCCGGTTCGATCAGCGACCGAGGGTACGCCGATGTTGCCGGTGTCTACGCCCATCGTCTGGCGGGTGCCCTGATAGTCGATGAAGAAGAATGCCTTGTCCTTGTGCACGGGACCGCCGAAGGTGCCGCCGAACTGGTTCTGACGGAAGGCGCCGCGGGTGGGCGAGAAGTAGTTACGCGCGTCGAGGTCGGTGTTGCGGAGGAACTCGAAGGCGCTGCCGTGGAAGGCGTTGGTGCCGGATTTGGTGATGACGCTGATCTGGCCGCCGCTGAATTCGCCATACTCCGCGTCGAAGTTGCTGGTGACGATGCGGAACTCGGCGATGGCGTCGAGGTTGGGAATGATGGCGGTGCCACCGTTGACGTCTTCTTCTACGTCGCTGCCGTTGACGGTGAAGAAGTTGGAAAATTCGTTCTGGCCGTTGACGGAGACGGTGCCGGGGTTGAGTGTTCCGGAGGGGTTGAGGATGGTGGCGCCGACGTCCTGCACGGTGCTGTTGGTGATGGAGGTAGCGGGAGCGACGCCGGCCTGGAGGGAGAGCAGGTCGGTGAAGCTGCGACCGTTGAGTGGGACGGCGGTCATCTGGCGGCCGGTGATGACTTCGCCGAGCTGGGTGCTGATGGTTTCGACGTGGAGGGTGTTGTCGGTGACGCTGATGGTCTCCTTGACGCTGCCGAGTTCGAGGGCGACGTCGATGGTGAGGGCGGCGTTGGTGTCGAGGACGATGTCTTTGCGCTGATAGCTGCGGAAGCCGGTGGACTGCGCTTCGAGTTCATAGCGGCCGACGGGAAGAACGGGGAGGGTGTAGTAGCCCTTGCTGTTGGCGGTGGCGTGATAGGAGAGGCCGGTGCTGGTCTCGTGGAGGATGATCTCCGCGTTGGAGACGACGCGGCCGGAGGGATCCTTAACGGTGCCGGAGATGCTTCCTGCGACGCTGGCCCAGACGAGCGAGCCGCAGAGGATGATGACGAGGCAGAAGGCTTTGAGGATTTGGGATACGGTACTGCCGACTTGGTTCACACTGGCTTTGTTCAGACCGGCTTCGTTCAGACTTACTGGGTTCAACATTACTTCTCTCCTGATCTTTTAGTGAGCGATGGGCACGGATATTTCTACTGAAGGGTGATGGGTACGTTGACTGTGGTCTGAGACTGCGAGGTGCCGGTGCCTGCGGTGCCGGTGACGAGTATGGAGTAGGTTCCTTTTGCTGTGCCGGGGTCGGTCTTCGTTGATCTGCTGCATCCGAGTGCCATGAAGAGCGCCGTGGAGAGCGCGGCCGTCATGACGAAGGCGAGGATGGCCTGGCTCCGATTTCTACGGCGTGGGAGAGCGAAGAAGAGCAGGCAGGCGAGGCTGGTGCCGCCTCCGGCTGCGAGCCAGCCAGGAGTGTTGGTTCGCGAGCTGAGGGGATGGGTCGGTGTGGTGTTGACCGTAAGCGAGACCTGTCCGGTGCCGGTGGTGGAGTTCGGATTGACGAAGCAGGCGGATTCAGTGAGGTTCGACGGCATGGCGCAGGTGAAGGCGATGGGGCTGATGTAGTTGTTGGCGACGTTGACGGCGATGTTGGCCAGTGCGGCTGCTCCTACCGCTGCGGTGGTGCCTGACGAGGAGAGAGCAAAGCTAGAGATAGTGATGGGAAGCGCCGTCGAGACCGATTCTGCGTAGGTGGGATCTCCCTGATAGAACGCAGTCAGGGTGTTTACGCCGGCGTTTCCGTTGATCGTCGAGGTAAGGACGGCCTGGCCGTTCTTGATCGTTACGGGGGTACCGATGGCCGATCCGTTGATCTGAAACTGCACTGTTCCCGTCGGGGTAGGATTGCCGGTGGCCGTGTCGACGACGTTTGCGGTCAGAGTGATGTTTCCGTTCGGGGTGACGCTTGATGCCGATGCAGCGGCTGTTACCGCGGAGGCCGAACCGGAAGATGGCAGCACCAGAATCGAGCCCATCATGCCGCCGTCTTCATGCGCGAGGATGTGGCAGTGGTAGACGAAGAGGCCGACGATATTCGGATCGCGGAAGTCCATGCGCAGCTTCACGCTCGGATAGGGACCGCTTCCGTTCCAGTATGGGAGATCGACGGTGTCGCGAATTGCAGGATCGTTGACCGGTTGTCCATTTACTTCGAGGACCTGGAAGTGGATCTGATGGATGTGGAAGATGTGATCTTCTTCTGCGGTGTTTTGTACGACCCAGTCTTCGACTGTGCCGGAGTGAACGACGATGTTCGGCGGCTGATTCATGTCGAAGAGGGCGGGTTGCTGACCCTGTTCGGTGATGTAGAAGTTGGTGGGGCCGGCGGGGTTCGACGGGTCCTGCAGGACTTCAGAGAAGTCCAGATTGCGCTGCGCCACGGGGGCTGCGTTGGCGAGTGCAGAGAAGCGGGTGACTTTTCTCGCGACAACTTTGGACGGAAGCTTCTTCACCGCGGCAACGGCTGGATTGGACGAGCCTTCGACACCATTTTGACTGACGATGGTAGCGAGCGTACGGGTGGGATCGAAGTCACCGTCCGGACCTGTATTCCAGTATTGCGTGGTCAGCTGGGCCTTATCGCCGACGTTCGGCGTGGTCACTACAAACTCCGCACGAGCACCAGGCGGCAGGAGAATGGTTGTTTCGCTGGTCGATTGCTGTCCGCTACTTCCCGAAGCAATGGGGTATCCGTCGATCGCTACTACTTGCACTGCTTGTGCGACTCCATTGACGACGTACTGGAGATTCATGATGGTGTCGGCTGCGGTATTCGCGACACGCCAGAGCTCCTGCTGGCCGGGGTTGGTTTGAATGATCGCGGGCGTGTAGCCGGGATAGGTCACGGGAATGTAGTTGATGGACACATCCCACGCGGGAATATTGGTGTCGTTGAGTTCGGAGTCAGGCAGAACCTGATCGCGGAGGACGAAGGTGCGCTCGGTGAGGCCGGCGAGGGCGGTGTCTACGTTCTGCAGACCCTCGACGATGATGGCTCCGGTGGCTCCGCCCTGGACCTGGCCTTCGCTGAAGCCGTGCGGATGGGGGTGGTACCAGTAGAGGCCGGGAGGTTCGTTGGCGGGGATCTGAACGCTGTAGTCGAAGGATTGGCCGGGCGCGATGAGGGTGTGGACGACCTCGTCCTGTCCGCAGACGGGTGCGACGTTGGTGCCGTGGAAGTGGATGTTGGTTGCGGTGGCGGACATCGCTCCGTTGCAGGCGCTGCTGGTGCTGGTGGTCGGCGTCGCTTTGGGAGAGAGCGTAATCTTCATGCCGGCCATGTTGTCCCCGGTGGCGGAGGGTATGGTTGCGGGCAGAGCGTTTTGAAAGTGGATGATGAGCTGGTCGCCGGGGTTAACCCGGAGGGTGGGGGATTCGAGGCCGGTGCTGGTGACGAAGCAGTAGCGGACGAGGCCCTGCGAGTCGGTGGTGGTGAAGAACTGCATGGTGAGTTCGAGGACGCCGTTCTGGCTGTGCAGCTCGGGCGGCGCGGAGACGATGGAGCCGGCGGTGAAGCGGGCGCAGACCTGATCGGCGGAGTCGGAGCCAATTGCCTTGGGTGCGGCGAGCTTGGCCAGATCCTGCGCGGAGATTGCTCCGCGGCCAGCGTGAGCCTTTTGCGCATTGGCTGAGAGAGTCACGGCAGAGAAGAGCATCAACAATAAAGAGGAGAAGAAGAGCCTGGAGAGGAGTGAGATTTTTACTGCAGCGTTCATGGCACTTGCCTCAAAAAAATTGCGTGATTCGTCCTTTGGCTGGGCGGGAGTGCTGCTCGCCATCGTGACGGTTGAATCTTGTGAACGTGGAATCCTGGGTGACAGGAGCCCGCGCGTCTACTCGGCTTTAGTCTTCTGTCTTCCGTTTCAGGTCTTCGCGGCCTCCGCCAAGAGTTTTTCGCGAGGATCTGATTGGTACGTGTCTCAGGTGTTGCTTTTTGGAAGGAGCTAAGGGCTTGAGTTCGCAGTTCTCGCCTTCACTCCTGCGGCAAACTCCCATATCTCTGCTGTTTTCAAAATATACGACAACTTCAGTCCTAGATCAAGGCGGGACTGTCAATTGGCGATGAATGTGCGAATTTATTTCGCGGGTTGTGGTGAAAACTGTGGAGGCCATGGAGAAAACAACTGCAAGGCAACCGCAGATCCCTACGGGATGACAACAAAAGGACAGAAACTGCAACGGCAACAGCAACCGCAGAACCCTGCGGGATGACAACAAAAGGACAGGCAACTGCAGCGGCAAGTGCAACGGCAAGTGCAACGACAACTGCAGCTGTCGTGGTGGGGTTCCTCGCGAAAGTTAATGCGTGTTCCAGAAGCTATCAGCCTATGAGAGGTTGCTGGACTGGCGGGGCGGTGGGGTTGGGGGCGCGGAGGATGAGCATGTTGGCGGGATCGTTGCCGAGAGGGATGCCGTCTTTCTCGAAGGCGAGGATGAT
>NZ_LMUD01000035.1 GCF_009766095.1 Granulicella sp. S190 | reverse complement strand
TCCTCCGCTTATTGATATGCTTAAGTTCAGCGGGTAGTCCTACCTGATTTGAGGTCAAATTGTCAAGATTTTTTTCGTTCCTAAGGGAACAAATTATTAGAAGCAAGATCCTTCCACTAAGGATATGTTCAGGTCATGGTTTGACCAGACCCATCAAAGCCACATAGTAGCTAGGGTAGGTACAGGAATATGACAGTGCACAACATCAAAGGAATGATTACAGTGCTTGCTCTCGTGAGCGCTCCAAAGAACGCCTCGCTTCGTCAACCTGAAGTATTCAACACCATCAGATGAATTAACATCTGTGCCTAAGCTGGTGCTTCAGAGCGGTTGAATCGAACACTTGGATATAATCCAAGCAGAGCCTGATCCGCCAAAGTGGAAAAGCTGCATCTCAATGATATAGATAATTTATCATATCAAAGATATTCAGCAAGAATTTTTGCTAATGCTTTTAAGAAGAGCTGGATCTGCAAGAAAACCAGCAACTCCCACCAATCCAAGCCTGACCAGCTTTAAAAGCCAGAGAGGT
>NZ_LMUD01000034.1 GCF_009766095.1 Granulicella sp. S190 | reverse complement strand
GCTGCGTTCTTCATCGATGCCGGAACCAAGAGATCCGTTGTTGAAAGTTTTAACTGATTTTTGCTTGCTAACGCTCAGACTGACAGCTCTTCTGAAAGAATTTTTTTGCGTCTGTCCTCCGGCGGGCGCGGTCCAGCGTTTAGCCACTAAAGAGAGGCTCGCCGAACGGCTCTCCTGGGAGAGCGCGGCCCGCCGAGGCAACCGAGTAATGTAGACAAGAATGGGGCGGTACGGCCGGCGCACATCTGCTCACCCCTGACGGACGTTTGGCCCTATCGTGGGGGGCCAGCCTCCGGCCTGCGCGCTAATGATCCCTCCGCTGGTTCTGTGCT
>NZ_LMUD01000003.1 GCF_009766095.1 Granulicella sp. S190 | reverse complement strand
GTAGGTGAAGGTGTAGTTCTTGGCGGCGAGGGTTCCGGGGGCGGCGGTGATGGGGTAGGAGCCGACGGGCGAGGTGGCGGTATCGGCGGAGGTGAGCGAGGCGGAGCCGGTGACGGCGGTGGCGGCGGTGTCGCCGTTGACGAAGCCTGCGATCGTGGCGGTGAAGGTTGGATCAGCCTGGCCGTAGGCGCGGGTGGCGTTGTTGGCGGTGACGGCGAGGACGGCGGGGGTGACGGTGATCTGGGCGGTGGCGGTCTGGCCGGCGTAGTCTGCGGTGTCGGTGGGGGTGAAGGTGGCGACGACGGCGGTGGCGGGGCCGACGGGCAGGACGCCCGAGGGGCTGTAGGAGAAGCTGCCGGAGATGGAGGCGGAGGCCTTGATGCCGGTGCTGCCGCCGAGGGCGGTTCCGTAGACGATGCTCTGGTTGGGCCAGGTGATGGTGTAGCTGGA
>NZ_LMUD01000033.1 GCF_009766095.1 Granulicella sp. S190 | reverse complement strand
GAAGCGGCCTCCTTCGCAGGGTCGTTCTTGGAGTCGGATGCAACGTTTCCACGACGGATATCCTTAACAGAGACGTTCCTATGCCAATGTCAGCCAAATTACTAGTCAAGAGTCACGTCTAACTGACTTGACGTTGAACCCGACGTTGTCACCAGGGTTACCTTGATCGAGTTGCTCGTGGTGCATTTCGACCGACTTGACTTCAGTAGTGACGTTTGAAGGAGCAAAGGAGACAACCATTCCAGCCTTAATAATACCGGTTTCAACACGCCCGACAGGCACAGTTCCGATACCACC
>NZ_LMUD01000032.1 GCF_009766095.1 Granulicella sp. S190 | reverse complement strand
GGAGAGACGATCTCCACTCAAAGGCCGGATACATTGCCGCAGACTTGTCTATCGCACGTAGCTTCTCCCTTGCAGTCCTGCGGCGGACCATACATTATCGTTACCTAGACCTGCGGTAGCTGACTCACCAATGGTTCATCTCTCATGGACGAAATGCGTGACACACCAAAAGCTCCTGCAGCAGCGATTACAGACATCCAGAGAGCCCAGCCAACGTATAAGCCATGATTGATCAAAATGCCTACCACCAGAGGTGCGAGAACAGAGGCAATCGACATTACGGATTGATTGACTCCCATCACCAGCCCCTGACGCTGTGGTGAAACACGTTTAGAGAGCCGCGCCGTGATCGTCGGCCTGAGTACCGCCGCACCACTATGGCTCAGGGTAAGGAATGCCAGCGTTGCAAGGACTGTATGGCTCAGCGAGAGCGCGCCAAATCCGATGGCCATCAGCAGGAAACCAGCGAAGACCAAGGTACGCTCCCGGAACCACCGTAAAAGGTGTCCCAGAGCGATCGCCTGGAAGAGAAAATTCAGGAGACCAGCGTAAGCGAACATAAACCCGGCGGTCTGCGGTCCGATCGGCTCTCCCCCCCAGGTGACGCGCCCGGCCAAAAACAAGGCGAACCCGGATATGAATGTGTTGAAGACAAAATAGAAAAGAGACAAGAGAAAAAAGATTCCGCCTGTCGCTGGATCGCGAAAGCAGTCCAGGATCGGTTTGACGGGAAGCAGACTCTCGGACGGCCCTTTGTGCTCAGCCTTTACTCCTTTCGGCAACAGCACGGCCGTCGCCACGATGCTGAGGGCTGAAAGAACGCAAGCTCCCCAAATCGGCGTCGTCAGGCTGTGTCTGGCCAGGAGACCGCCGAGGCTTGGCCCAACAAGCATGCCTAGACCGAATGCAGCTCCGACGATACCGAATGCCTTTGTTCTCTGTTCGGGTGCCGTATTGTCCGAGACGTATGCGTGCGCGACCGAAATGTTCCCCGCAGTCAAGCCGTCAATGATCCTTGCCGCAAAAACGAGCCATAGGGTGTTCGATAGGGCGAGCAGTATGTATCCCGCAAGTGTGCCGATCTGGCTAATGACCAACACAGGTTTCCTGCCAATCCGATCTGAGAGCTGACCGAGCGGAGGTCCAGCGAGCAATTGACAGAGAGCGAAAACCGACAGCAGCAGGCCTACGGTGAAGGCTCCAAAATGCTCTGCGTAGAAAGGTAATAGAGGAATCATCAGACCAAAGCCCATG
Source organism: Granulicella sp. S190 (assembly GCF_009766095.1). Lineage (GTDB taxonomy): Bacteria > Acidobacteriota > Terriglobia > Terriglobales > Acidobacteriaceae > Edaphobacter. Next base: position 3,822 of record NZ_LMUD01000032.1, on the reverse strand, counting down.
ATGTCTGTGAAGACGATGAGAAAGACCGGCACAAGAACTTTGCTGAGGGGAGGTGCGGACGGGATGTTTGGAGTCTGGATTGCGCTTGTCATAGTTTCCGTCCTAAACAGGTGTTTCGTCCGGGTATACCGGGGTTGTAGAACTGTTCCGCGGCGTGTCTATGCCTTGTACGTCATGGCAAGTGAAGCTGATCGTCCCAGCTCGCGGTCGTCCGCCCGTACTCAGGTCATGATCCAGAACCTCACCCAACCTGTTGCCGCAAACGTCTTCGAGACGTTCAGAGGCAACGAGGTGGTGCTCCAAGGCGCTCCAAGGGTGTCTCGGGATAATCTGCGCTGTGGTTCCGTCTGGTGCGAGTGACACACTCGTTTGAACGACCTCGCCGGAAGCGTTCAGAACTCCGATCTCGTCCTCGCAAAGGACGGCATCCATAACCCTGTCGAAGTGCACGACCACGGGATTGCGGCTGCCTAGTGTTGGGGCGACGAGACGCCACCTGGTCTCTTCGACCGCCTCAAGAACTGGATCGCCTACGCGGAAGGTATGGCGTGTTGTTTGACCGAGCGCCGTGACGGCTAAGCTAAAGGTCCGCCCGACAAAAAGCGCTGGCTCGTGAGTCGGGTCCGCACCAAGACCGCGCTTGATTCTTCCTGGCTCCATCAACACTGTTAGGCGACGCCCGTCAGGTGACCAGAGTTCCTGCGACAGGACGAGAAAAGGGTCACGCACCACTTGTTCCTTGTCGTCCAGTAAGCAAAGTTGGTCACGCTCGAAGTGAGCTTCTCCTGGCCTTGGGAAATGGATGTAGAAACGCAGGGTGTTGGCGGGGAGCACCTTGGCTTGAGGAGAGATGCTGATTAGCATCTCTGGGAAAGTTTTTGTCCGCATCTTTGTCTCTCTCTGAACTCAAGCCGCCTTTACGCCGCGTGTTTTCGCGGGAACTCGACACCTGGGAAATCGAACTCCACCCATATCTTGTCTAGCCGAGCGGGCAGTGGGCTGACCATCAAAGTCTCAAGCGTCAAATTGCCGGTATCCGCGTAGCGGGTCAGCGAGACGAAGAACTTGTCGCTGAACAGATCCGCCCGCAACGAAGATCCGACGAACAGCACCTGTTTGCCGACGGGTCCTGCGGGCATGAAGGGTGATTGGTCCAGCATCGGGCCCTGAGCCGGCCGGTTCTCGGGCGTGAAACCTTCGGCCGAGCGGATGCCGGAGAGCGGAACGATCATGGGGCCGCGACCGAGGTTGGTGATGAACAGTTTGTTTTCGTCTCCATCACGGTAAGCGACCATGCTGATGGGCTGACCGTTGCCCATGTCGCCGATTGTCTTGCCCCTTACCTTTGCGCCGTGCTGCAGTTCTGAAACCGGAATGGTGACGAGTGGGCTGCAAGCGTACGCGGCGACGAGCGTGTCTACGCCATCGAGCGTAGCGAATTGCATGGTGCGGATCGGCGCGCGTGTTTCGTAGCGGCCATGAGCGACGTGGTAAATCTCCAGTTGGGTCTCGCTGGCGGCTCCAGTAAACGGGTAGGCGATTCGCCGCAGCGTGGAGGAAAACTCCTGGTTCGAGACTCCGGCGACGAACACCTCGCCGTCATGAAACTTCAGATCCACAATCGTCATGGAACGGATCGGCGTACGTGCCTTCTCGTCGAAGTACGACGCGGGTGGATATGGGAAAGTACCAGCCCGCGACTTGAAGGTCACGTTCTCGTCTGGAACGTCGGAGAGTGGGTGCACCGTCACCTTCGACGATGAGAGGTCAAACGGTTGGACCTCGCCGGTAAGCGGGACCCGCACAATCGCGGGGTTCAAGCGGTCACCATCGCGCACGCCAATTGACAAGTAGGGCTCGCGCGTCACCGGATGAACGGCCATGCCGTTCATCACGAGGCTCTTCGCCGTTACGCCCAGCGCCGCTGCGATCTTTTCGTCAATCGACTCGAACAGGAAGGGGTCTAGTGAGGCTGGAGCCTGGCCGCGTTCCGTCTCGAAGGCAAAAACGGCTCCGAGCTTGCTGTCGCCTACGAAGAGGACACCGTCCGGGTTGAAGGTAAGAGCCCCCGCCGATTGTGGGATGACTTGGTTGCTGGTGTTCATGATGGTCTCCATAGGTCGTCCGCTTATAGCGGAGGTCAGGTTGATTGAGTAGAGATTGCGCTTGACGGGGACCAGGCCGCGAAAGGCAGTGCCTCGGCAAAGGGCAGCGTCGCGTTCCCGGGGCTACTGCGCGACGGGCTGAGCGATTGCTTCCAGTGCCGCCACCACGGTTTCCGCCTCCACACGTCCGGTCATGTAATCTGCGTCGACGTGGGAAAACCGAATGATCCCCGAGGTGTCGATCACATACGTGGCGGGCACAGGGAGTTGGTAAGACCCCTCTCCATTGCGGAGTTCTAGATCGTTCTTGAACACATTCTTGCCGAGTTCCTTCACCCCATCTCCCACTTGAAAGACGATGCCGAACTGCCGCGCCACCTTGTTCTCGAAGTCGCTGAGAATTGGGTAGGTCAGTTGGTTCTTTTCGGTTGCGATAATTCCGTTGTCCGGTTTCTCAGGAGAGATCGCGATCAGTTTTGCGCCCAGCGCCTGCATCTTTGGCAGAGTCGCCTGTAGTTCACGCAGTTCGAGATTGCAGTACGGGCACCATTCGCCCCGGTAGAAACTGATGACGAGCGGCCCTTCAGCCAGCAGACTTCCGAGCGAGACTTCGTGGCCGAATGCATCCGGCAGGTTGAACTCAGGCGCGGCATCGCCGACTTTCAAAGCGTGATCCAGCACGTCGGACGAGCGGACGCGCTCCATGTCACCGGAGATAATGCTGAACTTTTCTCCGAGGGTGGCCTTGACCTTTGCCTGTAATGCCTCTGCCGACTGTTTGTAAGCCATATTGATCTCCTGAGTGCCAACCGTTGACTATCTGTAGCACTCGATACATAATGAAAGGGGAGATCGCCCGTGTCAAGGATTATTTTGGGGCAGTCGCTACAGAATAGGAAAGGTCTCTCATGGCGCGGACTTTGGAGTTCGATTACGACACCACCCTGGATCGGGCGACGCGCCTCTTTTGGAAGAGTGGCTATGCAGGCACTTCGCTGCGCGATCTGCTCAAAGAAATGGGTATTGGGGAGAGTTCGTTTTACAACACCCTGAAAAGCAAGAAGCGAGCCTACCTTGAGTGCCTGAAGCACTATAACGAGACCGTCGCTCGAAAGCGCTCCAAGGTATTCCTTGAGGCACCCACGGCTGCACTCGGGGTGCGTGCGCTATTCAAGAATATGCTGGAATCTCTCGACAATCCTGATACACCTTCGGTCATCTGCATGATGGCTGGAAGCCTGACGCACGAGGTACTTGATGAGGCTGAACTGCGAGAGTACATCGAAGGGCAGATCTCCACGCTTCAGGACAAGATGATCGCTCGGATGAACGCCGACAAGCGAGATGGACTTCTTGCGGCGGGTTTCGAGCCTCAGCTTGTGGTGCCTGTCGTCAGTACATATATGCAGGGCCTCTGGCGGATGGCCCTTGTGTCTTACGATAGGTCTCGCTTCGAGCAGCAGATAGAAGTCTTTCTCACCGGACTCGGGCTCTGAAGCATCTTTGGACGGAGCTGACACTTGGTGAGCGCTGGAATATCGAAGCGGCTCGCCATTGGGTTTGTTGAGCGGTACCGAGAAACGCGCTTCCCGTCAAATGGGATCACTTCCGACATGCCGACTTCTCGTTACTGATAAGGACTAAGCGCGTTGAGAACTGAGCGATCATTGCGCTGGCAACTCGGCGGTTGGGGAAAAGCTATATCGCGCAATAAGCC
>NZ_LMUD01000031.1:147676-201159 GCF_009766095.1 Granulicella sp. S190 | reverse complement strand
AATCCTCCTTCTCTGCGACAAACGCTAGATCATCACCTCAACCGCTCGCCCAGCGCACGCGAATGCGTCCGCCGCACAGCGGCTTCGTTCATGTCGCCTTGTAGGTAACAGATGACGAACTGCAGCAAGGGTTGTAGGGCGCCAAACCCTTCGCATCTGAAATAAGATGGAAATACGTCTCTTCATGCCGACACCTCCCCACACGCACCGCATCCTTGGTATCGACTTCTTTGACGGCTCCGCAAAAGACGCGATCGAGATCATGCGTACGCAAGGAGGCCTTCTTGTGGTCCCTGCGGCCCCGGCCCTCAAAGATCTTGACCGCAGCCCCGACTATCGCGACGCCCTGCTCAACGCGGACCTCGCCATCACCGACTCTGCCTTCATGGTTCTCATCTGGAATCGCCTGCAGCCGGTCCCCATCAAGCGTCTCTCCGGTCTCGAGTATCTGCGCGAACTTCTCTTGGAGCCGGACGTTCGCCAACCCGGCAACACCCTCTGGATCATGGCCAGTCCCGCAAGCGCAAAACGCAATCTCAGCTGGCTGGCAAAACAGGGAATCGTTATCCCCGAAGACAACATCTACATGGCCCCGATGTACGGCAGCGCACCGATAGACGATCCGTCTCTGCTCGAACGCCTCAATCTTCTCCGCCCCAAACACCTCATCGTCACCATCGGCGGAGGCACCCAGGAGCGCCTCGGCCTCTACCTCAAACGCAACCTCGCCTACCGCCCAGCTATTCACTGCATCGGTGCGGCCATCGCCTTTCTCTCCGGCGATCAGGTCCACATCCCGGTCTGGGCCGACAAGTTCTACCTCGGCTGGCTCTTCCGCTCCCTCGCCGAACCCAGTCGCTACATTCCCCGCTACTGGGATGCGCGCAAACTTTTGGCTATCATGCTTCGAAACCGCAGCCGGCTTCCCGAACTCAAGTCGTAAACAAGCTCGTCTCTTACCAGTCGGGTACTAGTCTCAAAAAGAGACACCGGATGACGCTCGCTCGAAAATAAACTTGCAAGACGTGGCGTGTTTTTCGGCGCCCGAAAAACGGCATCCAAAACTCCACGTTAGCCACGCAATCCACCACAATCTCACCACCATTTCACCATCGAAAAAACCACGAAAAATCTAAAAACCCTTGCAAAATGAGGGTTTCCCCACGTCAGACTTTTTTTGGTACCAAAGTTTGACGGGCCAAGCATCTTTCTTTAGCCCATCTCGCGTCCCACCCTATAGTTCATAGAAGCGATCCTCACCCTGACCGGAAAGTTGTATTACCTAGCAAGGCACCCCAAACCTAAAATCACCAACATGCTGACGATCTTCGCAACGCGTGATAAGTCCCTGATTTCATTGTCGAAATCGTATCTGTGGGTGCTCGCGTTCGCCGCGCTGCTGGCCTCTTCCGTTCTACAGGCTCAACCTCGCAACAGGTTCCTTGAATCCGCGTCGAATCTCAGCATCGCCGAGCAGTACCTCCTCGCTGCCGCGAATGAAGACCGCGTCAATCAAGGACTCCAGCCCCTCCGCTTCGATCCGGTCCTCGCCGAAGCCTCCGCCATACACGCCCGCGAGATGGCTGCCCGTGAAGGAATCTCTCACCAGTTTGAGGGCGAACCCGAACTCGCAGAGCGCGGAGCCAATGCCGGCGCACACTTCAGCCTCATCACAGAGAATGTAGGCGAGGCCCCCACATCGGTGATCCTCCACAACCTGTGGATGCATTCGCCCGGTCACCGCGCTAATCTGCTGGATCCGAATGTCGATTCCATCGGCATCGCGATCGTGACCCGCAACAACCAACTCTATGCAGTAGAAGATTTTGCGAGCACGGTTCAGACGCTATCGCTCAATCAACAAGAACGCACCGTAGCCAGTGTCATCGCGCAGTCAGGAATGCGCGTTGCAGAGACCACCGAAGAGGCCCGCCAGACCTGCACCATGTCCACTGGATACGCGGGGGCTCGCCAACCCTGGTACATCATGCGCTACACCGCAGGAAGCCTCGATCAGATTCCCAATCAGCTTCGAAGCAAGCTGGCATCGGGCAAATATCACCAGGCCGTCGTAGGAGCCTGCTCCGCATCACGCAATAGTCCATTCACGGCCTATAACATTGCCGTTCTGCTCTACCCGTAAAGAGCGTTTCAACAGCACATAGTGACGAGCGAATTACCTTTTGTTCATCAATGCTCCGAACTTACAGCAGATCGACTTTGACCCCCTTATCCTGATTTGTTATAACTAAGGAAGCGCGTGAGTCTCTCGCGTTCCAAAGACGTTCCTGAGTAGCTCAATGGCAGAGCATTCGGCTGTTAACCGAAGGGTTGTAGGTTCGAGTCCTACCTCAGGAGCCATAAAATACCCGATAATTGAATAACTTAGATGCCACGTTCTCCAGCCAGCAGTACGCTGGAAAGCGCTGAGTTACGCTTGTTTCTGCTACAGTACTGCTACGTTTTTGCTACATTCCTTATGTAGCAGCCTACGCGAGATATGCGGGCTAAAAGGTGGCGGTGTGGCGAAACAGGATGAAGGGCCCTATTACGGTTCGTTGGAAGATGTCCAGCGCGCCCATCAGGTACTCAAGGATCTGCAAAATCTGGGCAAGCCGAAGCCGCAGTCCGGCAAGACTAATGGCCAGGCTGTCAGAAGCATAAAGAGCACTTCGGCAACCGCTCTTGTAGCTGCGTATATCACACGCCATGCGATGACCTTAGTTGAGTTTGCTGAGAAGGCGCACATTGACGAAAAGACACTGCGCCGTCTATTGCACACCACTTCTGCAAGCGCTCGAACTTGGGCTGAAGTGGCGAAGGCGATGCGCATCACCACCTCAAAACTGCTCAAGACGACCGGACTTTGAGCGGACTTTTCAACTTCATGCCCGCGAGATGCCCTTTGAACTTCGACTGCGTTGCTCTAAGTATCAAGGAGTAATGCAGGAGAAGTCATGGCATTTGCGAAGGCAACGCTAACGTCCGCTCCGACCCTAGATCTTGAATTCATAACCGAAGTCCAAGTAGCCGAAGCGGTAAAGATTCCTGTGCGAACCCTTCAAGGTTGGCGTGTTCACGGATGCGGTCCACCGTACCGAAAATTCGGTGCTTCGGTTCGTTACAACGTCGGTTCGCTTCGCGCATGGGTGGAGAGCTTGCCATCGGGCGGGGCTGGTATTCCTTCGTCGGCGGTATCGAACCCTAACAGCCGTAGGCCTATGACACGCGCCATAAACCAGTAATAGAAAGGCCCCGGGATTACCGGGACCCTAGGTGAAATGATGAGCACTCAAAACGTATTACAGCCGCGCGCACTGCACTCGGAGGCTAAGAGTGTATAAAGCCGCGCCGGATCATCCTAAATTCGCAACGTTTAAATCGCTCGCGAAGTTGAGCAAGGCTGCGGCGGTGGGCAACTTAGAACTGCTGTGGCACTTCGCAGGACGCTTTGCGCTCGCTGGCAACGTTGGGAGATTCTCTGATGCCGAGATCGAGGCCTCATTGGAGTGGGAAGGAGCAGCCGGAGCGTTGATCGAAGCACTCATCAGCTCGCGATGGTTGGATCGGAGCGCCGTTCATCGGCTAGTTGTTCACGATTGGAGTCAGTGGGCGGACGAGAACGTTCACACCCAATTAGCTCGTAAGGGTGAGCGCTTCGCGGATGGTGCCGTCCCACGCAGTGGTCGTCTCAATCAGGCGGAGCGGCTCAAATTCGTCGCAGCGTTCACTAAAAACGAGGTGAGCGGAGCCAGCCAGAACGCAGCCGAAGGTCAGCCAAAGCTGAGCCATGGGTCAGGGCCCACTCAGCCACATTCAGCCGACGCAACGGTACCTGTACCTCTACCTATACCAGCACCTGTACCTGCAAGAACAAAAACAACATCTCTTGTGCCTCCGGCACTGTCGACGCAAGTCGTCGACGAGTCGCTGCTGGTCTTAGAACCTCCTGAGAAGCGAAAACGGACCCCGGAGGAGTACGTCGCCTTTTGGAACAAAGAGCGTGGCACGTTGGCGAGTGTTGTTCCGCCGCTTAGCGCGAGCCGCAGAACAAAGCTCCAGACTCGAATCGGTCGCGGTCTGACGCCGACGAAGCTGAAGGAAGTTCTTACGAAGATTCACCAGACGCCGTACTGTCTCGGCGATAACGCAAGCGGCTGGCGAGTGACCTTCGACTTCCTGATTGCGAACGACGACAACATCGCGAAGATACTCGGCGGAAACTACGACCGACCGAGTAAGAAGCCAACGGTCGCTCGTGAGTACATGGCAACCTCGACGGCGGTGCGCCAGTGAACGTCGAGAGAGAGAACCTCAACAGCTGTCCCGCGAGTCCTCACGCGGAACGTACCACCTTGGGCGCAATTCTGCTCGACAAGAACGCGTATGACGAGCCGACCGAATTACATATGGCCTCTTATCGCTCAGGTCGCACCTGACCCCACGACAGCGCCTTGAGGCTCCTAGAGCGAAGGCGAAGGGTGCTACACGCAAAGCGATACGCCTCCGGGCCTGAACGGGCAGGGGTAGGGCGGGTCTGAAGTGTACGCAAACGACATTCGGAACCTCGCGCACGGGTCGCGCTAACTTTCGCAGGTTTTAGGAAAAATACACCGGTTATGACAACGACAATTCAGGCAATCAGCAAATCGAGCAGCACACGAGGATGAAAATGGATACCACTACAGAGCAATTGTTCTTCGCAATTCGCAATTTTTACGATGTTGTCACCGAACAGCAGAAGCAGCTTGATGTTGTCGCCGAAAGTCACTTCAAGCTCGCCGATACATTGCGCAACGCTCTGGGCATGGAACCGGAATCTCGGTCGCCATCATCGGCAAGCCACGCGGCCATTCTTAAGGCAAAAATCGATATCGACGAATTAGAACAGCTGTTCAAAAAGGGGAAATCATGAGTGCCGAAACCGACGACCTTAGTGGAATGAGCGGAGAAGATATTGTCCGACACGTGCTCAAAGGGCAGTTGACGTTGCAACGGCGACTGGCAGCGGCAGAGGCAAAGGCTGACCTCCAGCAGCGCCTTCTGGACAGCCATGAGCATCGGGTAGCGATGCTTGAGACCGCACTCCCAAAGGGCAACTTCAATGCCTGATGACGTGCTCCGTCTCAATCATCTCCGTCGGCGTGCTCGTGTCTTAGCGACGGATGTGGAGCACGTCATCGCGCACGACGCCGCACAGCAACGCGAGTCATCACCGCGACCCGATGATGACCGCAGCAAAAATGTTTCTCGTTCGCCTGCCGATGGAGCATAATCGCAGAGACACTTCAGCAGCTCACTAGCCGATTCAGTGCAGGTGAGCAAGGCTGGGCAGTCGATGCGGACTCACCCGTCAGGTTAGCCATTCAGCGCCGACGAATCCCCGCGTCACCGGAGTGTCACATCATGGACCCCAACCTGAAAACAGTTCTCGACTCCATCAAAGGATCGGTGGAAGCTTACGGGCCGAAGATCACCGCAATGCAGACGCAGTTGGACGCTCAGGATCGCAACTTCGCGACCAAGATTTTCGGAGACACGCCGCCACAACCCTTCGTCGAAAAGCTCAAGGCGCATGAAGGATTCCAGCGTCTTCTCCACGACCGCCGCGGCAGCGCCATCCTCACTCTCACCGGGAAGGATGCGAGCGACTTTCTCCAGCGGAAGACGACACTCACCGAAATCGGGCAAGGCTTCCAGACCACCGGCGTGTTGCCGATTGACCGCGACACCGGCATCACGGCGGAGGCACGGCAGACGCTCACGGTGCGAGATGCTCTGACCTCGCGACCAACTGCGATGGCCGTCGTCGATTTCGTGAAGGTCACGACTCCGATGGGACTCGCGTCGCCAGTGCCAGAGGCTTCGGTCAAGCCTGAGAACGCGGTCGCCTTCACGTCTGAGAGTGAGAAGGTCCGCACCATCGCGACGTGGATTCCTGCAACGAAGCAGATTCTCGACGACTTCACAGAGCTGGCATCTTTCCTGCAAACGTCGCTGAGCTACTACGTGAATCTTGAGGAAGAGTTGCAGCTCCTCGCGGGAGACGATACCGGCGAGAATCTGCATGGACTCATCCCGCAGGCGAGTGCCTTTCAAACTGGTTTGCTATCGGCGACCGCAGGATGGAACCGCATCGACATCGTCGGGCGTGCCATCGAACAACTTACGACCGCTAAAGAGATTCCGCCGACGTTCGTCGTGATGCATCCCGCCGATTGGTGGAGCATCAGGTTGACGAAGGACTCCTTCGGTCGATACCTCATCGGCGACCCTCAGGCGACTGCAAACGCGAAGCTGTTCGACTTGCTCGTGATTCCGACGACCTCGATTCCAGCAGGCACGTTTCTAGTCGGCAGCGGCAACCCGGCAGCGTGCGAGATTCGCGACCGCATGGAATTGCAGTTTGAAGTTTCCGATTCTCACGCGGATTATTTCACTCAAAATTTAGTGGCGTGCAGGGCAGAAAAAAGAATGGCGCTCATCACCAAACGACCCGGAAGTTTTGTCGTCGGGTCGCTCAACAGTTCACCAGTCTCGTAAAGGGGAATGATGGAAACACGCGATTATTCCTTCCGATTGAATGCAAAGTCGCTCGACTCGACGACAGGCACCTTTACGGGGCTTGCGTCGACGTATGGTGGACCGCCTGACCTTCAAGGCGACATCATCGAACCCGGCGCATTCAAAGCGGCCATCGCGTCACAAGGCAACGGCGTGCCGTTGCTCTGGGCGCATAAGCAAGACGAACCCATCGGACTCGCGAAGATGTCGGACTCGCCGTCGGGTCTCGTCATCAACGGCACGCTTTTGATGACCGATGGCGGAGCTGCACGCGCTTACAACTTCATGAAGGCTGGAGTCATCAAGGGAATCTCCATCGGGTACACCGCGCCGCCAGAGTCGTCAGGGAAAGTCATCTATGGGAACGACGGGACGCGCACGCTGAAGGAGCTGATGATTCATGAGTGCTCCGTCGTCGCCGTGCCTGCCAACCCGCGAGCGCAGGTCGTCACCGTGAAGTCGCTTTCGCAAGTCGAAACCCTTCTCCGCAGTGTCCGTCCTGGAGATATGTCAAGAGACACGCTCGACCAGCTCCAAGCCATCGACCTCACACTCAAGGGGCTTCTCAAAAAAGATGCAGGCGATGATTGCTCGTGCGACTGTGACTCTTGCATCGCTGGAGACTGCGACGAGTGCGACGACGATTGCGAACAATGTCAGGGCGACGAGTGTTCGGGATGTCTCGCCGCGAGGTCCGCCGGTGGCACCGACGTAGACGACCTGAAGGCCTTTGCGATGGAGTTGAAAGGGATGGTCAGTCGCTGAATTACTTTTTCTGAGGCTTGTTCCCGAAATGTACCCCCCTTTCAGGGACCTTGTCCGCATAGGCACCTTTTCTGATAGCTTCGGCTTCCTAGCATCTTTGGAGTCTAATGTTCTCCAGTGAAACGAAAGTATCGAGTTGGCCGAGAATCATACGATAGTCGATCACTTTCTTCGAAGCCTCTTCTCTGTCAGAATAGTGCGAGCACATGCCGCTCGACCTCACATCCTTCGCCGTCAAGTGGCAACAGACTCAACTCACTGAGAAGTCAGCGTATCAGCAGCATTTTCGCGACCTCTGCGAGGCCCTTGGCGTTCCCCATCCCACAGAAGAAGACATCGTTGGCACCAATTACACATTTGAAAAGCGTGTCACCAAGGTGGGCGGCGGATCCGGCTTCGCCGACGTCTGGAAGCGCGATGCTTTTGCGTGGGAGTACAAGCTCCCCGGCGGCGACCTCAACAAGGCCTATAAGCAGCTGAACGAATACCACGAGGATCTTGAGAACCCGCCACTTCTAATCGTCTGTGACTTCAAGCGTTTCGAAGTCCACACTAAGTTCGACAGCCAGCGCTCACGCGTCTACACGTTCGACCTCGAAGAACTTCGGAAGAACCAGCCCGTTCCCACTTCCGCCCTCCTCCCGCAAGATGTTCTCCGCTATGTCTTCGGCGACCGAAACATGCTCCGCCCCGAGGCCGTCACAGAGCGCGTCACCCGAGATGCCGCGACCGATCTCCTCAAGCTCGCCCAACAACTCGAACTCGAACGCGCCGCGAGTCCCACGCCCCACTCCAAGGAAGAGATCGCGCACTTCCTCATCCGCATCGTCTTCTGCCTCTTTGCCGATTCCATCGGCCTCATCCCCAACAACGTCTTCCGCAAGCTCGTCGAAGCCAGCCGCCAGTCCCGCATCATGTTCAACAAGCAGTTGCCGCAGCTTTTCGAGGCCATGAGTAACGAGGGCAACTACTTCGGCGCGGAAATTATTCCTTGGTTCAACGGCGGCCTCTTCAACGGCACCGATACCATCGAGTTAAACCCCGCCGACTGCGACATCCTACGCAAGGCCGCCAGGCACGACTGGTCACAGATCGAGCCGTCCATCTTCGGCACACTCTTTGAGCGATCTCTCGACGCCGCCAAGCGTTCCATGATCGGCGCACACTACACCTCGCCCGGAGACATTCTCCTGCTCGTCGAGCCTGTCGTCATGACGCCGCTCCGCCGTGAGTGGGCCGCCACGCAAGCGGCCATTGAAGAATCGCTGGCAGCAGAGGAGGGACAGCCCCAGCGCCGCACCCTCCGCGCTAACCGCCCTGCCAACAAGCTCCTCACGGGATGGGCGGATAACCTGAGCAAGGTCCGCATCCTCGACCCCGCCTGCGGCTCCGGCAACTTCCTCTACATCGCCATGAAGCAGTTGCTTGACCTTTGGGAAGAAGCTCGCACCTTCGGCCTCAAACACGGTCTCCTGCTCCCGGTCGAATCCATGCCCACCCCCGCGCAGCTCTACGGTATCGAGATCGACTTCTACGCCCACGAAATCGCCTCCGCCGTCGTCTGGATCGGTCTCCTCCAGTGGAAGCGTGACCACAGCTACAACGACCAGCCAAAGCCCATCCTTCACAAACTCGACAACATCCAACATGATGACGCAGTGATGCGCTACAGGGAGTCGCAAAAGTCCGAAGAATATCCTAAAGGCAACCCTTACGAACCAGAATGGCCACCAGCTGATTACATCGTCGGCAATCCGCCGTTCCTAGGCGGGCAAGATATGAAAGGCGAGATTAACGAAGCCTACGTAAACGATCTGCGGGAGATCTTCGACGGCAGGGTCCCCGGCTCGGCGGACCTTGTCCTTTTCTGGTTCGAAAAAGCAAGGAGTCTGGTTTCTACGGGAAAGGTGCAGAGGGCGGGGCTAATCGCCACTCAATCTATCCGTGGCGGCGCGAATAGACGAGTTCTGCAAGCCATCGTTGACACGGCGAATATCTTTTGGGCCATTTCTGATCGTAAGTGGGCGAGACCAAACGGGCCGGGCGACGGCAAGAACGCTATGGTTCAGGTCTCCATGGTCGGCTTCGACAATGGACAGGAGGTTACGAGAATTCTGGATGGCTTAGAGGTTAAACATATTCCCGCCAATCTCAAGACGGGGATTGACACTACAAAGCGGCAATCACTTCGCGCGAACAAAGCACTTGCCTTTCAAGGACCGGTAAAGGTTGGGAAGTTTGAAATAACCGCAGCTACTGCGCGTTCGTTCCTAGGGATCAAGAATGTGAATGGATCGAGTAACTCGGTCGTCCTTATTCCTTGGATGAATGGGCATGACATGAAGTATCGGCCGAAGGGGCGATACATTATCAATTTTGGGAGCATGAGTGAGAAAGAAGCTGCCCAATTTGAGCAGCCCTTTGCATATGTCGCAAAACATGTCAGACCAGAGAGAGAGAAGAATAAGAACCCCGAACGCAAGAAATTCTGGTGGAGACATGGCCGTAGTGGAGCGAAACTCGAACGGGCGAGAAAAGGACTGAGAAGGATTATCGTCACCACAAGACACTCGAAGCACCGCATCTTTCTTTGGGGGGATGCGAATCTTCTCCCAGATAGCGCCCTCGTTGCAATTGCTCGTGATGATGACTATTTCTTTGGTGTCTTGCACTCGCGAGCCCATGAAGTATGGGCGCGGTCCCAAGGAACTCAGGTAAGGGACGCGAGCAGCGGGTTCAGGTACACACCGAATAGCACATTCGAAACATTCCCATTTCCTTGGTCACCCGGCACGGAACCGTCAGAATCAGAGTCAGAGCTAGTTTTTGCGGTAGCCGAAGCCGCTCGCGAGTTGGTGCGTCTTCGCAACATGTGGCTAAATCCCGTCGATGAAGAAGATAGACCGCTTCCGGAGGAGAAGCTCAAAGAAAGAACATTGACTAGGCTTTACGATGCAATGTTCGACTGGCTAGCCAACGCCCACCGCGCTCTCGATAACGCGGTCTTCGCCGCCTACGGCTGGCCCGCCAACCTGACCGACCAGGAAATCCTCGCGCGCCTCCTCGTCCTCAACCACGAGCGCGCCGCACTTGGACCACCAACAGCAAGCTAGGGGCGACTTCCTGAAGTCCAGCATGAGAGGGTCTTCTTCAATTTCCCATCTCTATGAACTTGGCCCTCCCGCAGACTCGGGTCATCGGCAAGTTGATGGAGTTCGGTCCGTATGTGAAATGTCCCCGCAATCGCCCGGAAGGGTAGGGTCTTTAGTTGACTGCAACGGCTTGCGCGGCCTTCTCGGCCGCAGCGCTTCTCGCTCTACGAATCGTATGCCGCCGGGTGACCACGTCTTCAAGTGCAGACCTCTTCGCTTCAGTTCTTATGTGGCTATACCTGTCGAGCATCTGCTGTGAGACGTGTCCCGCAATCGCTTTGATCGTCTCATTCCCAGCTCCGCTCTCGGCTAGTTCGGTTATCAGAGTATGCCTCGCGTCGTGCCAGCGACCCTGCACTTTTGCTGTTGCACGTACCCCATTCCACGCGGTCTTTAGCGAAGTGACCGACCGGGTTGGATCCATGTGTCCTCGTCGACCAAAAGGGAAGACGAACCACTCTGGACGAAGCTCACCGAACTTCGTCGTGTACCACTTGGCATGCTTCAGGAGAGCGGGAAGGATTTCGCTGTTGAGCGGGATCGTGCGGCCCGTTCCCGCATCGGTCTTAGACTGGCCGACTGTCAGAATTAACTTTGCGAAGTCAACCTGCGACCAGCGAGTTGTCTTGATCTCGGCATCGCGCATGCCAGCGTTGAGAGCGAGCGTCAGAGCTGGAAGGATCAGCGGTGAGCGGGACTTCTCGGCGGCTTGTAGCATCCTATCTTTCTCGGCTACGTCAAAGGCTTTTCCCGGTTGTTCACCGACCTTTAGCTTCAAGAGTTTCTTGCGTTTTAGTTCGTTGCGGAGCAGGTCGCCCCGATCTGACATGATGCGCAGCAACATACCGACCTCGTCATTGACTGATTTTGGTGCGGACTTCTCCTCAAGTCGCTTGGTTTGGTATTCGGTCACAACGGTGGCATCAATCTGGACCAGCATCTTGGCTCCAAGATGCCTGCACAGATGTCCGATGGCGTACTTGGCGAATGTATGAGCGCGGTTTCTGAGTTGGTACTCTTTGAAATAGTCGGCGGATAAATCAGCGAGAGTGCGCACGCGATCCTTGCGTTCGCGCTCGATCCCACCGAACCCTTCTTCCATCTCTCGCCTCCGCCTTTGCTCCAATTCCTTTGCGATGGTCTTTGAGGTTGTCTTAGCGCTCTCCTGAACGTTCCGCCCTGCAAAATTGAAGTGATACCACCAATATTTTCCGCGCTTGTAGACAGCCATTTTGTAGTCCTCCTAGGCATCGGTTGCTATGTCGGATTATACGAAGCCGCTACGTTTTCCGCTACACTAGCCTTGGGTTTATATACAAAGATTTTGATTAATATAAACTTACGGCAATTAGAGCTTTTAGCTGTTAGCCGAAGGGTTGTAGGTTCGAGTCCTACCTCAGGAGCCAACATTAGCATAAGAATCAATAAGCTATAGAGACCACCTAAGAGGTGGTCTTCTTCGTGTTGGCCAGATGCCTGTTTTGGTGTCTGTTGGGATTAACGGTGGCAACAAAAAAGATGTTGGGGCTATCCACGGGCTCATCAACCAGTATACCAATGCTATCCATAAGGTTGATTTGAAGCTGCTCTCGCAAATCTGGTCTCACTCACCCGAGGTTTCGTTTATCTATCCGTTAGGCGAGGAGCATGGCTTCGACGCCATCGAGCAGCATGTCTTCCAGAACTTAATGGGCGGCATGTTTTCGGCCCGCGATCTTGAGATAAATGCTGTGACAATTCACGTGAACGGTGATGCAGCATGGTCTGAATTCCACTGGATTTTCACGCGACAATGCGCAAAGACGAATCAGCCATAACGACGCACGGTGTCGAAACCCAGATCTACCGCAAAGAATCTGGGAGCTGGCGCTTGATTCACGTCCATTACTCCGAAGATCGCCAAGTCGTCCCCTGAGTAGTTGACTCCAGGACAATGGAGAGATGCGGTTATAACTTCCTGTTCGTGTGACGCTGAAACGCCTTTACGATAACGTGACTGCTCGTTCCATTGTCACAGGCTTCGTGGCCTACTGACACAGTAGAGGCAATCGTAGTCTTTCTCTATGAATAGGTGATTTCGTGGTGGGAATGAATCGTCCAGATGGCGTCGTGGGGCAAGAGGATGTCTAGCTCCTCGAAGGCTTCCTTAGCGCGAGAAGGTCGTTGGATCCTGGTTGCAACAATTCTGGCTTCGAGCATGGCCTTCATCGACAGTACCGTTGTGAACGTCGCGCTGCCTGCGCTCCAGACTGCTCTGCATGCAACAGTGAGCGATATTCAATGGGTTGTGGAGTCTTACGCACTCTTGCTTGCCTCTCTCCTGCTTCTGGGCGGTTCGCTAGGTGATGTTTATGGACGCCGGAAGATTTTTATCTGTGGAGTTCTTTGTTTCGCGATTGCCTCGGCCTGGTGCGGACTTGCCCCTTCAATCATGTCACTCATCGTTGCGCGAGGATTGCAGGGAATCGGTGCAGCGTTCCTCATCCCAGGAAGTCTCGCATTGATAAGCGCATCCTTTAGCACGGAGGAACGCGGTTCTGCGATAGGGACCTGGTCAGGATTTACGGCAATTACAGCAGCGCTGGGGCCGGTTCTGGGAGGGTGGCTCGTACAGAACTACTCTTGGCGATGGGTCTTCTTCATCAATCTTCCTCTGGCTGTCCTCGTTGTCTTACTCACACTGTGGCGAGTGCCAGAGAGTCGGAACGAAGATGCAAGCCCAAGGCTAGATTGGCAGGGCGCAGTACTTGCAACTGTTGGTTTGGGAGCCATTACTTTTACTCTGATCGAGGCGCCTAAAGGAGGAGTGGCGATTTGGATTTGCGGCTTCGCTGGCCTTGTTACACTTACAGTTTTTCTGATCGTCGAGGCGTGTTCTCCGACGCCCATGATCTCTCCGCATCTCTTTCGTTCACGAGATTTTTCCAGCGCCAATTTGCTTACATTCCTGCTTTATTCCGCGCTTAGTGGGCTTTTGTTCTTCTTCCCGCTCGACCTTATACAAGTGCAACGTTACACAGCCACAGAGGCTGGAGCAGCTCTGCTGCCGCTTATCCTGTTGATCTTCGTTCTGTCTCGCTGGTCAGGGGGCCTCGTCTCTCGATATGGAGCACGACTACCTCTCACGATCGGACCTCTCGTCGCTGCAATGGGCTTCGGACTTTTTCTCAGACCTGGGATAGGGGGGTCGTATTGGTCTACCTTCTTCCCCGCAGTCGTTGTGCTTGGTATTGGTATGGCCATCTGCGTAGCCCCGCTGACAACTGCTGTGATGGAGTCGCTTCCACCAAGCGAGGCAGGTGTAGCGTCCGGGGTTAATAATGCTGTTTCGAGAATCGCCGGGCTATTGGCAGTTGCTCTCTTCGGCCTTGTGCTATCCGCCGGCTTTAATAGAGCGCTCAACCGCAGCCTTCCGCACTTACGTCTCTCGAGCGCTACACGTCTGGACGTTGATAGTCAGCGATCTAAACTTGCAGGCGCACAGACGAATGACCCGCAGGTCAGAAGAGCGGTCGATGAAGCATTCGTATCTGGCTATCGCGAGGTGATCTGGATCTGTGTTGGACTCGCTTTGTTGAGTGCGTGCAGCGCACAGGGGATCGCGACCAAAAAAGTCGCGAAGACCTGCTCTAATTGAAGCGACTAGTCGCTCCAATTAGCTCATCAGACGCGATTCTTTAACTCTGGGTACCGTCTATAGATGCGATGTTGGTCTTCATCGCTTAACTGTCCGAGCCGGATCGGTTTGTCCTGCGAGCGTGTGCCTTTCTGGTTGAGCACGTTCATCAGGCTCCATTCCCTCTGCAGGTCTCGCGGCTCTTCTGCCTTCAAGTCGTAGCGTGTGAAGTCGATAGCCATCGGAGGAGTGCCTTTTTCCCAGTTATGCAGTAACGCCAAGCGAAAGTCGCGATTCATGAACCACTCTATTTCCAACTCCTTTTCTGAGCCGGGTGCGCCGGTGCCTTTCGCGTCGAAACGGTAGTTGAGCGATGCGTTATCGGGAGTATGCTTGCGCCATTCCAAACCAAATGCTCCCTCGGTCATCACTTGTGTATCTGGCCAGCGATCCCGAATTGCCTGGAGCCAGTAGGTCAAATCCTGATCGTGGCCAACTGAAACCTCCCAGATAGAGGTCACCCAGCCAAATCCGTTTAAAGCATGGCCTCGGTCGAAGTGCATCGCGGTGGTGTCCAACATCTCTTTGCGGCCTTTTTCGGTTCCGAGATTGCCAACCGCTTCGATGGGGCCCACGCCGAGTCGACTGTTAAATTTGCCTTCGAAGCCCTCTCTCCTCGCGGTAAGAAAGTCACAGGTCCATCCATCAAGACAGACGCAGTCGATGAAGTCAGCCGCCCCTTGAGCAGGCTTTAGGTAGTGTTCGCGACTCGGATAGTACGGGTAGCAGATGCCTCCGTCACCATCTCCATGATCGATGCCGTGCTGACTCCAGATCTGGCCTTGGCATACATGAATTCCTTCATCCGATGCGAGCCGTCGCTGATTCTCCGAGTCGAGAAAACCTGCGACGACGCACTGCGGACGATAGCCGCCACCAACCATCTTGGAGATGAGGCTAAGCGCGTCGTGAATGTTCTTCCGGTTGTGTTCGCGCGTGTCGTACATCGGCGCAAAGTAGCCACCCGGAATGTAAGTTATTTCGTCTCCGTAGCGATCATGGTAAGAGGCAAGCAGACGGCGAGCATCCTGATACTGCTGCCGGTTGTCATTGAGCGCCAGCCAGGATATCGCCCAGGTCATCTGACCTCCCGGGCAGCCTTTTGCGAAGGCCTCGCGCCGCGAGCGGATATGGTCAGGAGTGTTATCGGCGGACTCATCCTCACCGATGGAGTGGCCAGGGGTAACCTCGATCTGGTTTACCCGTACCAGCGAAACGTGTGTGAGAAACCTGCCATTGAGAGGGCTAGCGCCTGCAGCTTTGAAGTAGGCGGCTGCTTTTGACTCCGTTAATGCAAGGGAGGCGGCCGACGTGGCTGCTCCATATACAAAGTTTCTTCTACTCCAGCTCATCTATCTCCTTCGTTTGCTCAGGCAAGTTAGCATCCTAATGCGAACACTGCTTGCCTCGTAACATGCGGGTACTTCTAACCCAAGAATGCCGCAGGCGTCTTTGGACGTCTTGCGACTCGATGCCGCGTTCGCGAATGAACTCGGTTGCCACCCAGGAGTTCGTTCGAGATTCTCTGCTGATCATAGTTGCGGTATGGCGGACATGGCCAGGGAAGGGTAGTGAGTTAAATTTGCTGACCTCACCGAAGTTTTGCGCTAAAGTAGTCATAATCTTTTGGAAAAATAGACTCTTTTCGGTTCCGAACTTCGGACGACGTGTTTCTCACGACGTCTTTGGCGGAGCTTCCATTCCTTTCCGGTTCACCAGTAACGTTCGTTCTTTTGCAAGAGCAACAGGGTTTGAATTCATTGGAAGAAAAGAGGTGGCATGATGGGGATCTCCCGGCGTAATTTCCTGATGCGGGTAGGGCAGGTAGGTGGCTATAGCGCCGCATTTGCAACGATGCAGTCTCTCGGGCTGATGCCGATGAAAGGTGCAGAGGCGGAGATTATTCAGGCGGCACCGGGCTCCGGTAAGGGAGTCAAGGTGGTAGTGCTGGGTGGCGGCATTGGCGGCCTGGTTTCAGCCTATGAGCTGGGAAAGCTGGGATACGATGTGACATTGCTGGAGGCGCGGGAGCGGCCGGGTGGACGCAACTGGACTGGGCGGGCCGGGCAGGAGGTTTGTTTCTGCGATGGAAGCAAGCAGGCGATCGGCTGGGAAGAGGGCAACTACCAGAACCTTGGACCCGCGCGGCTGCCAAGCACTCATTGGACGATGTTGGGATACTGTCGCGAGCTTGGTGTGCCGATGGAGGTGGAGATCAATACCTCTCGTTCCACGATGCTGCAGAACGATAAGGCAAACGATGGTAAGCCTGTCCCGCAGAGGAAGGCCATCAACGATACTCGCGGGCACGTCTCGGAGTTGCTGTCGAAGTGTATCGCTCATGGGTCGCTGGACGCGGAGTTGAGTAAAGAAGACCGGGAGCGGATGACTGCGTTTCTCAAGATCTATGGGCCATTGAATGACAAAGGTGCGTATACAGGCTCAGACAGGGCCGGCTACAAGACACCTCCTGGAGCTGGAGCACAGATGCCGGTGGATGAAGCGCCCATGGATATGCGCGTCCTGCTGGATGAGAACTTCTGGAGCGATCTGTTTGTCGAGGAGGCATGGGACTGGCAGGCAACCATGATGCAGCCTGTCGGAGGAATGGATCGGATTCCGTACGCGTTTGCGAAGGCTCTGGGACCGGTGGTGCAGTACAACTCGCCGGTGACGGAGATTCGGAAGACGCCGAATGGGGTTCGGGTGTCGTATAAGCAAGGCGGCGTGACGAAGCAGATAGAGGCTTCTTATTGCATCAGTGCACTGCCATTTTCTCTGCTGAAGAAGATTCCGAATGACCTGTCAAAGCCGTTCAAGACGGTGGTGGACGATAGCACGATGGGTGGGGCCTATAAGATCGCCTGGGAGAGCAGAAGATTCTGGGAGCAGGACTACAACATCTACGGTGGCCTGTCGTATCTGATGCAGGGGCCGAGTCCGATCTGGTATCCCTCCTCGCGGCTGATGCACCCGACCGGGGTGGTGGTTTCGGGTTACACCGATGAGTTGAATACGCCGTTCTACAACCTTTCGCTGGAAGAGAAGTTTGCGGCTTCCCGCGCTTCGATCGAGAAGATTCATCCAGGCCATGGAAAAGAGTTGATGAATCCTGTGTTCTGCGGATGGAGCAGGGTGCTATGGAATGAGGGCTCGTGGATCAACCAGTATGGCGGCGGCAAGAGTGGGTATGACGTGATCATCCAGGCGGATGGGCCGATCTACTTTGCCGGAGATACAGCCAGCCACATCGTGGGATGGCAAGAGGGCGCCGCTCTCAGCGCCCGCCGCGCAGTCGGAATGATCTCGGATAAGGTCAAGTCGGCAAAACTTGCCGGGACTGGCACCGCCGCTGTGGTTAGCTAACTGCTGGATGAAAAAAAATCGATAGGAGATGTGGATGAAGATTAAGTGTGGTGTGATGGCGACGGCGTTGATGGCTGTTGCGTGCGGAATGCAGGCCCAGGTTGTGGTAAAGCATCTTCAACCTAATGAGAAGTCTCCGATAGCGAATGGAGTGTGGGCCGGCGACACTCTTTATTTGAGTGGTCAGTTAGCCTCTCCCGTGACTACTGCGGATGAAGCGAAGGGGGTCGCTGCTGTTTATGGAGATACTAAGACGCAGGCTTTGAGCGCATTGAACAAGATTCAGGCCCTATTGAAGGCAGAGGGCCTGGACATGAAAGATGTTGTGAAGATGACGGTGTTCCTGGCCGGTGATCCGGAAAAAGGAAATAAGCTGGACTTCGCTGGTCTGCAGGCCTCTTATACGCAGTTCTTTGGGACAAAGGATCAACCCAATAAGCCGGCCAGAAGTGCAGTACAGGTTGCTGCGCTTGCTGCTCCGTGGGCGTTGATCGAGATTGAAGTTATTGCAGTGAAAGGGAAGTAGAACTCTCGTTCTAACTGTTCGTCCCGATCGTTTGCCCACAATCATAAAGAGCCAAAGACCGCGAGGTCTCTGGCTCTTTATGATTGATTCAGGACATTACCGAATAGCGTGCTGAGGTTGGGGACACTGCAATAATAATTCCGTAGGAGGAAAGGCAGCTTGGGAGGCCTGACCAATCAGTTGCCGTGGACGCGATGTATAAAGAGAAGCCTACGCATTTTGGCACTCAGTCTCAGTGCTAACGGAGCTTTGCAGATCCACGATAGCAGTTGGAGTGCCAGCACAGTCCTGAAGTGGGTCGGTCGGCATTGATTGGACAAAGCCAGTTACTTCAGCTGTTGCCATGCCTCGAAGGTAAAGATACCGATGACGCCTGCGGTCATGATAGCGGAGGCGACGCCGAAGACGCGGACAAATGGAGATATCTGATTGACCTTACGAACGATCTCGGTTTGGATCGTCTGCTCGTGAGCAGAACCGTTTTCGCTGAGGAAGAGTTGGTCATCTTCATAGCGGGTCAGCTGTCCCTTGTAGGCGAGTAGCGCGAGGAAACAGGCCGAAAATACCGCCCAGACGATTAGGAGAACAGGTAAAGCACTCATAGCGGTTCCTCCGCCCTGTAAAAGGGCCGACGTTTTCGGCGGTCCGAGTACCGATTGGTGCAACTTCTATGTCTTTGGTAGCGGGCCGTCCGCGATCATCATACTCGTTGAGGGCGCTTGGAGACAGGGTTTTTCGAGGGGGAGACTAAGTTATAACGGGCTGAAATGCTAGTGATGGGAGGCCCAGTGGATGGCGAGTAACGCGATGGTCGTGACCGCGATCAGGACGGCACACAACATCGTGAAGATGAACCAGGCCGCGCGGTTTGCGGCCTTTGGCGAGGGCTGTGTGATGCCCATAGTGTTGATGAACGCATTCGAGATGAAGAGGAGTAGTTTCACGTTCTATCTGATGAACAGGCAAGGTCGATGGTAGCAGCACCAATGTGTCGTATAGCTGAATCGGACGTGATTCCTGTGCATCTATTGTATGTGTCTCGTGATTGAGGGCTTGCCGGAGTGAGGGCAGGCGCATACACTTAAAGTAGTCTGAATGAGACGAGGAGATTTGCCGATGTCTACTGCAACTATTACCCCTGAAGTCGTTGTTGGAGCACCTGCTGTTTCAACTACGCCTGTGACCCTGACTCCTGCTGCGATCAACAAGGTTCGGGAGATTATGGCGACTCAGACACCGGTTCCCGCAGGGCTGAGGATCGGCGTGGTTGGTGGTGGATGTTCGGGTTTCCAGTACTCCATGTCGTTCGAAAATCAGAGCGGAATGATGGATAAGGTCTATAAGTTCGAGGATCTAAAGGTGTTTGTGGATGCGACTTCGGCCATGTACCTGAGCAACTGCACGGTGGACTACGTGGAGACGCTCGAGGCTGCCGGATTCAAGTTTGAGAATGCTGCGGTGAAGAGCACCTGTGGCTGCGGATCGAGCTTCAGCGTTTAGTTTTTGGAAGTTAGTTTTTAGAAAAAAAGCTCCGGCAACTGCCGGAGCTTTTTCGTGCTTTTGCGGGCATATTTGAGGGTGGTTTTGGAAAAGAGCGTGTATTCACCATGGTTTTTTGCTGGTGAAGATGTGGTGATTTGCGTGGCTGAGCTGGTCGCGTAGCAGCCATTCTTTGCCGGTGGGAGACTGTGCCACTTTTTACCAAATTATTTTAGTTGTTTATGAATAATGTATTATTGCTTATAGGCAATGATTGATCTACAACATGCTCATGCTTTATAACCGCATTGCCGTTTTGCGTTCCGAGAGAAAGTTGAGTCGACAGGCCCTTGCGTCTGAGGTTGGGGTGAATCCTCAGACCATTGGGTTTCTTGAAAGGGGGGATTACACCCCTTCGCTTGAGCTGGCCTTCAAGATCAGCCGCTTCTTAAAGCTGCCGGTGGAGGCTGTGTTTTCTCCAGATCCGTTTCGCCTTTTGAGCGAGCAGGTGTACGAGATGCATAAGAGCGAGGCAAAAGGTGAGTGATCCGGCTCAGATGGGGGCGCTAGGTCAGCGTGCGATCAAGGTGCGTGTAGCCTCCGTCGACGACGAGATGCTGCGCGGTGGTGTGGCCTGACTGCGTAGAGGAGAGGAGAAAGACCGTCATAGCAGCGATCTCCGCGGCTTCGGTCATGCGTTTGCCCAAGGGTATGTGGGCGACGATCTTTTCTTTTGCCGCCTCCGGATCGGCCTGCCTGTCGAGCCAACGCCGGTAGAGAGGGGTGAGTACTTCGGCAGGGAGCACTGCGTTGACGCGAATGCCGAAGGGAAGCAACTCTGCGGCCCACTCGCGCGTGAGTGCGAGTTGTGCGCCCTTGGCCGCTGCGTAGGCTGATGTGCCGCCTTGCCCTGTAAGCGCGACCTTTGAGCTGATATTGACGATTGCGCCACGGCTCGCCTTCAGCATCGGCAGGGCGTAGTGCGCCATTGCGTAGTAGTGCAGAAGATTCTGCCGCAAGCTTTCCATGAATTGCTCAGGGTCGCCCTTCTCCAGACCTATGCCGTCATTTGAGCCGGCGTTGTTCACGAGGCCATCGATTCGCCCATGCTTCTGGCGGATGTACTCGACTGCTTGCCTGCACTGGGCTGCATCGCCGAGCTCCGCTTCGACGAAGTCGCACGGGAGGGACTGCTGCTTCATCTCCGTCAGAAAGTCTTCGACGTTTTGCGAAGTTCGGCTGACGATGACGACAGCTGCTCCTTCGTTGAGAGCCAGACGGCTGATGGCTTGGCCGATGCCTTCTCCACCACCGGTGACCACGATGACGCGATCTTTCAATCCCAAATCCATCTGTGCTCCAGTCTCGGTATTTCTAACGCAGATTAAAGAAGCCGCCATCCAAGGGAAGATCGGCACCGGTGAGGAAGGACGCTGCGTCGGAACAAAGATAAAGTGCGAGCAGAGCTACTTCTTCCGGCGTACCCATGCGTCCGATAGGCTGAGCCTGGGCCAAAGCCTTCATCTTTTCTTCGATCTGGTCAGGATAGTTCTTCTTAACGAAGCCATCGACAAAGGGTGTGTGAATACGGGCAGGCGAGATACAGTTGCAGCGAATTCCCTGGGAGAGATAGTCCTTGGCGGCCGAGAGCGTCATGGAGAGTACCGCGCCCTTGGTCATCGAGTAGGCGAACCGATCTGACAGTCCGGTGGTCGCTGCAATCGATGCCAGGTTGAGGATGACGCCGCGCCCTGCTGCAAGCATCGGTTCCAGTGCCGCGCGCATGCACAGATAGGTGCCGCGGACGTTGACTGCATAGAGACGATCCATATCTTCTACGGAGGTGCTGCGTAGATTTCCGATGTGTGCGATACCTGCGCAGTTGACGAGAATATCGACTGGGGCGCCGATCTCGGCGAAGACTCTGGCTACGCCCGCCTCGTTTGATACGTCGCAGCCGAATCCGGAGCAGGATTGCTTGTTGCTCTCGGTTATGGCCATGGCTGCAGCCGAGGCTTTTTCGCGGTCGAGATCGATCAGGGAGACATGAGCGCCGGCGCTTGCGAAGGCCTGGGAGATGGCGAGGCCAATTCCGCTTGCGGCACCGGTCACTACGGCGCGTCTCTGAGTCAGCTGAAAGGGGCGATTCACGGCGATGGGGTGTCCTCGATTCGCAGACTGTTTTACTCCCGTGATGCGAGAGTGTCAAAAGATGAAGCGGCTCTTCTCTTAGATAAAGCAAGGAAGAGCATTTGCAGTATTTGATTTTAGCTCTCGGATAAGTTTCTCCCATGCAATTGAGCTTTTATTGACGGAAATTTAGACACATCACTACAATTCGTTCTGCGGCTGTAAGTCAATGGCGGAAACAACTCCGCAACTGTCTGCGGCGCATAGAAGATTTCGAGGAAGCATTTGAAGCCCATAACGATCACTGGCGTTCGCGTTATCGATCTACGGTTCCCCACCTCGCGGGAGAGCATCGGTTCGGACGCGGTCAATAAGGATCCGGATTACTCGGCAGCGTACTGCATTCTAGAGACAGATGGTGAAGTCGAGGGGCATGGCCTGACCTTCACGCTTGGCCGCGGCACCGAGCTTTGTGTGAGTGCGCTGAAGTATCTTGGGCGATTTGTTCAGGGCCGCACACTAGAGAGCATCGTATCCAACCTGAATGCGTTTTATCTCGAGGTTACCGGCGATACGCAGTTTCGCTGGCTGGGGCCGGAGAAGGGCGTCATTCACCTGGCGTGCGGAGCTTTGATCAATGCGGTGTGGGATCTTTACGCCAAAACGATGGGCAAGCCTGTGTGGCGACTGCTTGCAGAGATGAGCCCGGAAGAGATTGTTTCCGCCATCGATTTTCGATATATCGAGGATGCGCTTTCGCCTGCTGAGGCGCTGGAGATTCTTCGTCACGGAAAAAGCGGTCAGGCGGATCGGCTGGCGATTCTCGAGCAACGTGGATATCCGGCCTACACTACCTCCGTGGGCTGGTTCGGTTTTAGCGATGAGAAGATTCGGCGGCTTTGCCGCGAAGGTATTGAGGACGGCTGGACACACTTCAAGTTGAAGGTGGGCGGCGACCCTGTTGACGATCTACGACGTGGACGAATTGTGCGTGAGGAGATTGGCCGCAAGAATCGCATGATGGTGGATGCGAATCAGAAGTGGGGCATCGAAGAGGCGATTCGAAGGACGATGCAACTCTCTGAGCTCGAGCCGTGGTGGATGGAAGAGCCTACGAGTCCAGACGATATTCTTGGACACGCGCGGATTCGTCGAGAGGTGAAACCGATTCGTATTGCGACAGGCGAACATTGCCATAACAGCGTGATGTTCAAGCAGCTGTTGCAGGCAGGCGCAATCGATGTCTGCCAGATTGATAGCTGCCGTGTCGCGGGAGTGAATGAAAACCTGGCGATCCTGTTGATGGCGGCGAAGTTTGGAGTTCCGGTGTGTCCGCACGCAGGTGGGGTGGGGTTGTGCGAGTATGTTCAGCATCTCTCGATCTTCGATTTCCTTGGAGTGTCGTGCACGATGGAAGACCGGGTGATTGAATATGTCGATCATCTCCATGAGCATTTTCGAAACCCAGTGAAGATCGTTCGCGGTCATTATGCGATTCCGCAGAAAGCTGGATACAGCATCGAGATTCTGCCGGAGTCGCTGGAGCAGTTCAGTTTTCCGGATGGGATTGTTTGGAGAGATCATATTCATGAAACTCGTCTCGTTTAGCAGTAAAGAGTATGCGGTTTGCGGAGGTGTGCTCGAGGGAGATCGGGTGCGTCCTTTTGGGCAGGGCGAGGCGGATCCTGTGCTTGCTTACATTCGAAGCGGCAGCTCGTTGCCGGCTTTCGATGGCGCGTCGCTTCCGCTGGATGAGGTGAGGTTGCTTGCGCCTTTACAATACCCTCCGCGCATCTTTGGCATAGGGCTGAACTATAGAGAGCACGCGGCTGAATCGAAGATGGCGGTGCAGAGCGTGCCGACGGTCTTCCTAAAACTCTCCTCGTCTATCACCGGTCCGGATACCGACGTTCTTCTTCCACCTGACGCTACGCAGCCCGACTATGAGGCTGAGTTAGCGGTGGTGATTGCGAAGGGCGGCCATCGCATTCCGGAGGGGGATTGGGAGCAGCATGTGTTTGGGTATACGATCGTCAACGATGTCAGCGCACGTGGCGTGCAGTTGGCTACTTCGCAGTGGACGCTGGGAAAAAGCTTTCCTACTTTCACGCCGCTTGGCCCATGTGTTGTTACGCGCGATGAGGTGCCTGATCCTCATGCACTCGATATCCGGCTTACGCTTGGCGGGGAAGTGATGCAGGATGCGAATACGCGGGATCTTATCTTTCGCATTCCCCAGCTGATCGCATACCTGTCGAAGATCGTCGCGCTCGAAACGGGCGACATCATCAGCACGGGTACACCACCCGGCGTTGGTTTGGGCCGTACACCACCTCGTTGGCTGAGGGATGACGAAGAGATGGTGATCGATATTGAGCGGCTGGGTACTTTGCGCAATCGGACGCGGGTTACTGAATGATCAGAGTTACAAATTCTATTTTTCGGGTGGGTCATGCTTCGAACGGGAATTCTGAATCCGCAACTGAACTCGCTCTTGAGCCGCATCCGGCACACGAATACATTGGTGATTGCGGATCGGGGCTTTCCTTTCTGGCCCCAGATTGAGACGGTCGACATTTCGCTGGTGGACGACCTGCCTACCGTGCTTAATGTGCTGCAGGCGATCGCGGCGAACTTCGTGATTGGCAAAGCGTGGATGGCTGCTGAGTTCAAAGAGCACAACACAACTGAGCTGGTGGAGAAGTTTGAACGGATCCTGCCTCCTGTTGTGTTCGAGCCGCATATCGATTTCAAACGCAGGGTGCCGGGTGCGATTGGGTTGGTTCGCAGTGCGGGGACCGCGCCTTATTCCAATGTGATCCTTGAGTCTGCTTGATGGGATTTGGATCGACGGAAAGACGGAGGGTGTTGTGCCCAGCATGAAGAGTGTGAAGACGATCTACTCCGCTCCTGCGCTGGAGAAGGGATTGGATGTTATCGAGCTACTAGCACGACAGCCCGGGGGGTTGACCAAAAGCCAGATTGCTCGCGAATTGAAACGAACGGTGTCAGAGATATTTCGCATGCTCTTGTGCCTGGAGAGCCGCGGATTCATCGCGCAGATTGCGGAGGAGCGGTACTCCCTTACCTTGAAGCTGTTCAAGCTGGTGCAGGAGCATCCGCCGACGGAGCGCCTGGTTGCCGATGCGCTTCCGATCATGAGCAGACTCAGCCACGAGTCGCTGCAGTCCTGCCATCTGGGTGTGCTCGAGACCGATCGCGTGGTGATTCTTGCACAGGTAAATGCACCGACGAGCATTGGTTTCTATGTGAAGCCGGGATCTACGGTGGATCTGATGGAAGCAGCCAGCGGCTATGTGATTCTGGCGCATATGGACGATGTGCTGCGCGCCCGTTCTATTGCGGTTTGGAGTCGTGAGAGCGGTAAAAGGCCATCGCGAGATCTTAGTGCGCATCTGTTGCGCATTCGCAATGCAGGCTACGAGAAGCGTGCCAGCTATCTGGTAAAGGGTGTGATGAATATAAGCTTTCCGATTTTGGACGATAGAAGCTGCCCTGTGGGGGCGCTGACGGTTCCCTACATCGAATACAACCGGTCGTCCAAGGATGCTGCTCGAGTGACCAAGATGTTGCGAAAGGCCGCTGCCGACATTACCGCTGCGATCGGTGGAAAGCTCAGAGGCTAGGCGCGTGCGCTCGGATTGTCTTTGCCGGCAGCGCTCCTGCTAACAGCAATGCAGCTCCGCCGAACATAAGAGTATCTGCTACGAAGTTGATAGCTTCCGTCATCTGAGAGGGATCATGAGTGACGGCGAGAATCGGTAGGTAAAGGAATGCTGAGAGCAACGTCATCAGCACACCGATCCATATGGCGGCCGTGCGGGGCTTGAAGTTGAGGAGCAGAGCCGCTCCCGCGATCAGCAGGAACACTCCTACCGGGTATCCCCATAGCGTGTGAAGGGGAATCCAGGCCGGCGTCAGTTTGTCATCCGGAACTCCGGGCGCGAACTCCGGATGAAGTACTTGCTCGACTCCAAAGAAAATTACGGCAATCGCGACGCAGGAGCGGAGAATCAGGATGATCCAGTCCCGCTTTCCTGTACGCGATTCCGGGTCCTGACTGACGGCGAGCGCCCACGCGCCGCAGGCGAATGCTGTCTCTCTCAGCACCATGGTCCAGGCAATGCGCTCTCCGGGATGTGTCATGGCGAACGGCAGATGAAGCATGAGGACGAAGAGCAAAAACATCACACCCAGCAGGGTTGCGGAGAGACGAACGAACTTCATGGCCACCAGGCTGGTGGCTGCTGCAATCAAAGCGCAGCCTACGAAGTAGACCCAGAAGAGGTGTGCCGTCATCCACGCCGGAACCATTTGCTGCATGGAGTTCGCTGACACAAAGTGTTCCGCTGAGAAGACCGCGAGAGGGGCGGCGACGAATGCCGGTCCTAGTTCAATCCACTTATCCAGACCGTGGACGGCGGCGAGATTTTTCCTGCTAGCGACCAGCCCGACAGCAAGAAAGACGAGCCCAACAAACCAAAGCCAAAAGACCAGGTGAGTGAACATTATGACCCTCCTTCAGCGAACTGTCCTTATTCCTGCGACCTCTGAATCGTGCTGAACTACCACTGAATAGGACGCTATCATTTTCTATTCTATGAAAGCTTCTACACTTTATATGCCTTCGTTAAGACGAATTGAGAAGCAGAATATAACTACTTTATTCTCACCTCGTCGAGCGCAAGTGGTCCGCCCAGGTCTGCCCTATCCTGTGGAGTTACCTTTTCGATAAGAAGCGCTCTGCCGTTCGCAGCGCAAGCTCTCCGAATCAACGTTGCATCTGTGTGGCCGTGAAGGAGTCGCTGTCGTCACCGAGATGCAGGGTCTCGGATCTTCTGACGGGTCTTCTCGGTCATAGGTTCAATGCCTGGCTGGGAGGGAGAGACCTTTGCGCTTCCACCCAGCTAATGGAACATGATCAGAAGAGGTCCATGATCGCCGTGCATTGTAAAGGACAGCATGGAGAATGAGATGTCGATTTCTAGGCGGAGCAGAGCTTGCGGAGATAAATGTTTCATGTGATGCAAATGGCCCAACTCGAGCCGAGGGTCGAGGACTCTCGAATTGCATCATATTTCTTCAGCCGTTTCAGAAGAGATAATCATGCAAAGAAAGCCGCAGAATATAGTCTCGACGGATCCTGTCGAGTCCGCGAAAAACGCAGGTCTTTGCTATGTTAGCGATGTTGGAACAGGCATAAGCCGGGTCCGTTTCCGGAAGGGTTTTCGATACCTTGATTTGAGCGGGTCGGTAATCCGGGATCAGCAAACCCTGGCCAGAATCAAGTCGCTTGTGATTCCTCCCGCATGGACGCAAGTATGGATCTGTCCAAAACCTAAAGGGCATCTTCAGGCTACGGGCCGTGATGCGAGGGGCAGAAAGCAGAGCCGCTATCATCCGCGTTGGCGCGAAGTGCGTGACGAAACCAAGTATGAACGCATGATTTTGTTCGGCACGGCACTGCCGCGTATTCGTGAACGTGTTGAATCGGATCTCTCAGCTTCGGGCCTGCCGCGATCCAAGATACTTGGCACGATTGTTCGCCTGATGGAAACGACTCTGATTCGTGTAGGAAACGAAGAGTACGCGCGTCAAAACCATTCTTATGGTCTGACGACGATGCGAAACAAACACGTCGATGTAAACGGTTCTACCGTCACTTTTAAATTTCAGGGTAAGAGCGGGGTAAAACATACCGTTGATATCACGGACCGCAGAATCGCAAAGATCATTCAACGCTGCCAAGACATTCCCGGGTACGAGCTTTTTCAATATGTCGATAAGGACGGGACCCAGCATTCTATCGACTCTGCCGATGTTAACGCCTATCTTCGCGAGATTTCGGGACAGGATTTCACCGCGAAAGACTTTCGCACGTGGGCCGGAAGCGTACTTGCCTGCGAGATGTTGTACGAGTTCGAGTCGTTTGACTCTGAGACGGAGGCAAAAAAGAACGTTGTGGAGGCAATCAAATCGATCTCCAGACGCCTTGGGAATACGCCTGCAGTCTGCAGAAAATGCTACATCCATCCCGCCGTGCTGGACGCTTACATCAGCGGAGCCATGATTAAAATGACAGAACATAAGATACGGCAGAAGGATTCGGACGATTCTGCGGAGCTACAGCGTCAAGAGCTGGCTCTCCTCGATTTACTTCGGGGCCGCCTCGACGTGGCACGTTGAGCGGCGATCTGTGCTGTTTACGAGGAACTTTATTCCCGCAAAGGGGTATCCGGCTGTTTCTTGGAAGCCCTACCGGATTAAGCCGCCTCCGAGGCTAAATGACGCATCCTAACGTCTAAAGCACCTAGCAGGGGGATCTCCTCTTCCTGATTGAGATCCGGAGACGTCTTCTCATGTGGATTGTTAAGCTGGCGCTTCGGCGTCCTTATACCTTTGTCGTTCTGTCGCTGCTTATCTTTCTGCTTGGCATCGGCTCGGCCATTGAGACGCCGAAGGATATCTTTCCGTACATCGACATTCCGGTGGTGACAATTGTCTGGACCTATAGCGGTCTGCCGCCGAACGAGATGGAAGGCCGCATCGTTACTGTCTGCGAGCGAGCCCTGACTACGACGGTGAACGATATTGAACACACTGAGTCGGAGTCTTATCAGGGTGTTTCGGTCATCAAGGTGTTTTTTCAACCGACGGTCAAAGTTGAACTGGCGATCTCGCAGGTTACGTCGATTGTGCAGACGGTTCTGCGTGTGATGCCACCGGGAATCTTTCCGCCGGCGATCGTGAAATATGACGCTTCGAGCGTTCCGATCCTTCAACTCGGACTTTCGGGCCAGGGGCTTAGCGAAGAAGATCTCTACGATCTTGGCCTTAGCTTCATTCGGCCACGTCTTGCTACCGTGAAGGGTGCTTCCGTTCCTCTGCCGTATGGAGGCAAGGTGCGGCAGATCATGGTGGATACCGATCCGAACGCCATGTATGCGCGACATCTTTCCGCGACCGATATCTCTCTCGCTCTGAACCAGCAGAACCTGATTTTGCCTGCGGGTACGGCGCGGCTTGGCGACAGGGAATTTGTGGTGAAGGTGAACAGCAGTCCGACGGAGGTTGCAGCTCTCAACGATCTTCCGATCCGGGCTTCGGGCGGTTCGATCGTCTTTATGAAAGATGTTGCACAGGTTCGCGAAGGCTATGCGGTACAGACGAATATTGTGCGGCAGGATGGAAAGCGGTCTGCCCTGTTGACCGTTTTGAAGAATGGACAGACCTCGACGCTCGATATCGTCAAGGGTATAAAAGACTCGTTGCCGCGTGTGACGGCTGGATTACCGGCAACGTTGAAGGTCTCTCCGCTCTTCGATCAGTCAGTGTTCGTTCGCGATTCGATCTCTGAGGTGACCCGAGAGGCAACGATCGCAGCGGCGCTTACGGGATTGATGATTCTTCTTTTTCTTGGAAGCTGGCGCTCAACTTTGATCGTTTGTACCTCCATTCCTCTTTCCATAGCGACGTCCCTGGTTATCCTTACAGCGCTTGGCGAGACGATCAACGTGATGACGCTTGGTGGCCTGGCGCTTGCGGTCGGGATTCTGGTTGACGACGCTACCGTTGAGATCGAAAACACGCATCGCAACATGCATGAGAAGAAGTCCCTGGTGCATGCGATTCTCGACAGCGCGCAGCAGGTTGCTGCTCCTGCGTTTGTTTCGACTCTTTCCATCTGCATTGTCTTCATTCCGGTGGTGCTGCTGACCGGCGCTGCGAAGTATCTCTTTACGCCGCTTGCCATGGCGGTCGTGTTTGCGATGATGGCCTCGTACTTCCTCTCGCGCACTCTGGTGCCGACGATGATGCACTTCCTTCTGCCGGCGGAGCTCAAGCTCTACCAAGACCCTGAGTATGCACGTGAGGAAGAGAAGCATAACTTCATTTGGCGGATCCACTCGAAG
The DNA here is from genome assembly GCF_009766095.1 of Granulicella sp. S190. Lineage (GTDB taxonomy): Bacteria > Acidobacteriota > Terriglobia > Terriglobales > Acidobacteriaceae > Edaphobacter. Next base: position 171,567 of record NZ_LMUD01000031.1, on the reverse strand, counting down.
TTTGACCGGCAGTTTGAGAAAATGCGCGAGCACTACAAAGATGTACTTGAATGGTGTCTGCTCCATCGTGGGCTGACACTGGGGATCTTTGGCATCTTTGTCGTATGCTCACTGCCGCTCGTCCTCATAATCGGGCAGGACTTTTTCCCTTATGTTGACTCCGGGCAGATGAGGCTTCACGTCAATCCACCACAAGGGATGAGAATCGAAGATTCGGAGCAGTACTTCGCCGCCATCGAGCACGAGATCCGCCAACAGATTCCAGCAGAACGCATTAACACGATCATCGACAATATCGGTCTGCCTGCGGGGGGCATCAACCTTGCCTTCGGCAACAACGCAACTATCTCCAATACAGATGGGGAGATTCTGATCGCGCTCAAGCCCGGGCCACGCGACACACAGCTCGACATGCGAAAGCTACGCGCGGATCTTGCCCAGAAATTTCCCGACGGCGCCTTCTTTTTTACGCCTGCCAATATAACGAACCAGATCCTCGACTTCGGCCTTCCGGCACCGATCGATTTACAGGTGACAGGGCCTTCGAAGGGGAACTATCAGATAGCGCTGGATCTGCAAAAAAAGATTGCTGCGATTCCGGGTGCCGTCGATGTGCATATTCATCAGCAGGTCAGCTACCCCACCATGCAGGTCGCAGTAGATCGCGATAAGGCGCGGCAGATTGGGCTTACCCAGCAGGACGTTGCACAGAGCATGCTGATCTCGCTTAGCGGCACCTCTCAGACGGCGCCTAATGAATGGTTGAATCCAAAGAACGGCGTCAACTATCAGGTTGTGGTCCAGACACCGATCTATCGCGTGGACACCTTATCTTCGCTCGCTCGAACACCGATTACATCGCCTAACGGCAACGCATCGCAGCTGCTCGGCAACCTCGCCACATTTCGCCGCGATGCGACCCCAATCGTGATCGATCACTACAATATTCAGCCTGTGTTCGATGTGTATGCCGACGTGGACAAGCGCGATCTGGGGGGCGTTGCCAGCGAGATCCAGAAGATTATGGCAGATACGAATAAGACCCTTCCCGTTGGAACGACACTGGCGCTGAGAGGTGAGGTGACAACGATGCAGCAGTCGTTCATAAGGCTTGGAATCGGGATTATTTTTGCTCTTGGACTCGTCTACCTGCTGATGGCGGTGAACTTCCAATCCTGGCTTGATCCCCTCATTATTCTGTTCGCGATTCCAGGGGCATTTTGCGGAATTCTGTGGATGCTCTTCGCAACGCAGACCACCTTTTCAGTGCCATCCCTGATGGGAACTATCATGACGATCGGTGTGGCTACTGCGAACTCGATTCTGATGGTCGTCTTTGCAAATGATGAGCGTGGAGAAGGCAAGAACCAGCACGATGCCGCGTTAAACGCCGGGTATACGCGGTTGCGACCGGTCCTCATGACGGCGCTCGCCATGATTATCGGAATGCTGCCGATGGCTCTTGCGATTGGAGAGGGAGGAGAACAGAATGCCCCACTGGGACGCGCTGTGATCGGCGGGTTGTTGTTGGCTACTGTGGGCACTCTCTTTATTGTGCCGGTGATGTATTCGCTTCTTCGCAAGAATGCGCCGGTGGACTATGACAAACGAATTGATATGGAGTACGGAGGACAGGGCGTGGATGCGTCATGAGCTTGAGCGAAGTAAGGAAGCGTAATGGCGAAGCAGACAGAGACAATCTTGCTACCGACGAAAGTTATGAGCGAACGCAACCATGAGTGATCAAAAAGAGCAGCAAGGTGGTAGTAAAGAGCCGGAGAAAGCGACAATCAGCCAGTGGCATGGCGATGCGATGGATAGCACCTCCAAGCTGCCCATGCATAAAGACACGCGCACCGAGGATGATAAGCGTCGAGAGGAAGAAAAGCACAAACGAAAGATGCACCGGCTTCTCTGGTGGTTTGTGATTGGCTTGATCGTTCTTCTGGCTCTGGTCTTTCTGCTGGGCTTTCTTCCACGACATAAGCGTAACGAAGAGACCAAGAAGCAGGCAGAGGCGCAGAAGAATGCTGTCCCGGTGGTGGAGGTGCTTCAGGTGAAGAATGCGCCACCTGCAGGTGATTTGACTGTGCCTGGCACTACGACACCCCTGACGCAAGCCAATGTTTATGCGCGAGCCAATGGCTATCTCAAGAGACGCTATGTGGATATCGGAGACCGCGTTCATCAGGGGCAGTTGCTTGCAGTAATCGATGCACCCGATCTCGATCAGCAGGTCGATCAGGCGCGCGCTTCCGTGCGACAGGCTGAATCACAACTGGCACAGCAGCAGGCGCAGCTCGATCTTACCCGCGTTACGTGGGATCGATGGAAGGTTCTGGTTGCGAAGGGAGTGTTTTCCCGTCAGGATGGCGATCAGCGGCAGACAGACTACAACGCAGCGCTCTCCAATGTGGCGGCTGCGCAAAGAAATGTGCAGTCATTTCAAGCAAATCTTGGCCGACAACTCGCGCTGCAGCAGTTCGAACGCGTGACCTCTCCTTTTGACGGGATTATTACGGCGCGCAATGTGGACGTAGGGTCGTTGATCTCTGCGCAAGGCTCTGGTGGCGGCGACACAACATCTGCTCCGGAGAACATGGGAAGCCCAACCCAGGCGGGAAGCACGAACACGAGCGGTACTACAGGCTCGGCGAGCACAGCGGCTTCGCCAAATACCGGGGGCGCTCAGGGTGGGGCGCTGTTCAGTGTGGCGCAAGTGAATAGATTGCGCATTCTCGTGAGTGTTCCGGAGGGGTATTCGACGGCGGTGAAGGTGGGGCAGCAGGCTTCGCTGCGCCTTCAGTCGTTTCCGGGCCAGACCTTTTATGGCAGGGTGACCCGCACCTCTGGATCGATCGATCAGAATAGTCGCACGCTGCTGACGGAGGTGCAGGTCGATAACAGAGACGGACGATTGCTGACCGGAATGTATGTCATTGTGAGCTTTGTAAACATGCACGGCGATCCGGGGATCACGGTTCCGGGAGATGCGATTGTGGTTCGAGCAGATAAGAATCAGGTCGCGGTGGTTCGGGACGACACCATTCATATGCAACCGGTGGAGATAGGGAGAGATTTTGGACCGTCAGTTGAGATCGTTAGTGGACTCAAGACTGGCGATGTTATCGCGACCACGGTTTCGGATGAGGTGAAAGAGGGAGTAAAGATCAAGACGCGGCAAGGGAAGACGCCCGGAGAGAATACGAACGCAACCAGCGGTCAAAAGCAGGATCAGAAGCCTGGCGTTGCTGCGCAATATGGAAACCAGGAGATCGTGGGCAGCGGTGAGGGTGGGGGCCAGCAACAGCAAAAGAGCGGCGGCAACAAAGGTGGCGGCCAACAGGGCAACGGGGGCAAACAGTGAGTCCCTGGACTCGTAACGATCAGAAGATACGCGACCGAGGCCTGTTGCGGTTCCATGCGGTCGGTCGTCCCTGCGTTCTTGTTGCGGCGATGGCGGCGGCTTCGTCTGTTGGACACTCGCAGCAGACGGCGCCGGTTCTGACACCCGGAAGTGCCAGCCCACAGCAAAATCAGCTCATTCCTCTAGCCCCGCCTATGCAGCAGGAGCAGCAGCAGAGCTTGCCTTCTGTCGGGCCGCTCTCCGCTGCGCAGGCCAGAGCTGCCGCAGAGAAGGTAGACAACGTGTTGCCGGATCTACCAGCACCGCCGTCTATCAGCGAGACTCAGCCACCTACTCCGAAGCAGGAGTCGAACTCGGTTCAGCAAGCCGAAGGGAGCAAAGCTGAACCGGTGCGCGATCAGTTCACAGGATTGCGACCGAACTTTCTTGGCTTCCTGGGACCCTATCGACGTCCTCACGTGCCAGAGCTGTTTCCTGGCAATGGCGAACGACTGAATAGCCTGATCCGCGATGGAAAGCTCTATCTCTCTCTTCGGGATGCGCTGGCTCTTGTGATTGAGAACAACCTCGAAGTTCAGGTGGAGCGCTATAACCTGCAACTCGCCGAGACGGATATCGTTCGCGCTTCGGGAGGTGGCAGTACACGGGGCATCGACTACAACATCACGGAGTCTCCGCAAGGCATTGGCGGACCGGGAAGTCCGTTGCTCAATAGCTCGCAGACGAGTACCAATCCAATCACACCAACGATCGACGATCTTACGTCACTGAACGCCACGACTGTGACCCAGACCAACCTCTCTCAGACTGGAACCCAAAACTACTCCGCCGGCGCGAATATTCCTTATTTTGACCCTTCGTTGATTGTCGAGAGTGGCTATCTGCGCCGATCCGATATTCAGACGATCGGCGACTTTACCGGGACAACCGCGGGCACCACCGGTACCTCTGGCACAACGGCGAGTCCGAATACCTTGCACTACGTGACCGCAAACATCGCTTATCTCGAAGGTTTTTCGACTGGAACTCAGGTTGAAGCGACGGTCAACAACGATTCGCAGGTGATCTATTCGTCGCTTTCACAGAACAATCCGTTCTACTCGCCGAGCACTTCGGTGACTGTGACACAGCCTCTGCTTCGCGGCTTCGGACGGGGAACCAATTTGCGATACCTGAGGATTGCAAATCTCAATCGGAAGGTATCGCACCTGCTGTTTCAGCAGCAGCTGATCGATACGATCTACGGTACGTCGCGGCTCTACTATGACCTGGTTTCACTGGGGGAAAATATCAGCGTGAAGCAGGAGGCGCTGCGGGCTGCGCGCAAACTTTACCAGGATGACAGAGACCAGGTGGAGCAGGGCACGCTGGCTCCAATCGAGTTGACGCGTGCTCAGGCGCTGGTGACAAGCTCGGAGTTCGACCTTGTGCAGGCCCAAGGGTTGTACCGGCAGCAGGAGGTAGTTCTTCGCAATGAGATTATCCGGCCGGGAGCTCCTGCTTTTAGATCTGCCTTCAGCAGCATCGTTCCAACCGACCATATTACGGTCCCGGATGATCTGGAGCCACTAAATGTTGAACAACTTGAAGCAGAGGGTTTAGCGAATCGTCCTGATCTTGCTGAGGCTCATCTCCAGATCAAAACGGGGGAGATCAGCGTCGAGGGCAGCCGCAACAATGCACTGGCACAGTTGAACGTTTATGCAAACGTTCAGACGCGGGGCAGCTCTGAACAAAACTACGAGCCGCTTGGCTCGCCCGCGGCGTCTGGAACGGGCGCGGTGACGTTGCCACAGAATCTTGCACTCGGTGGGCTAAGAACTGCGACGATCTACCAGGGTGGCGTGCAGCTAACCCTGCCGCTGAGGAATCGAATTGCGCAGGCGGACGCGGCACGCGATACGATTCAACTGCGTCAGGCTGAAGCTCGAACGCAGAGGCTTGAAGATCAGGTCCGCGAAGAGATTGAAAACGCTGTGATCGCTTTGCAGACTGCGCAAGCTGCTTATAACGCCGCTGTCGCCAGTCGCGGATATCAGCAGCAGTTACTTGACGCGGAGCGCGATAAGCTGGCACTGGGTCAGTCGACGAATCTGCTGGTGGTTCAGAACGAGGCGTATCTGGCGCAGGCACGCTCGACCGAGATCGTTGCACGGAGTAATTGGGCGAAGGCCCGAATTGCATTGGATCGCTCGCTCGGCAATCTCATCGACAAAAACAACATTACCCTGACGGACGCGATCGACGGGCAGGTCAGGTAATTGGACTGAAAGAAAGCAGCCGCGTCATCTGGGCATCTCGCCGACGATGCGTTTGAGGTCGCCCTGCGCGAGTGAAAGGCCCAGGTTTGCTTCAAGGAGCGAGGCTTGGGCAGACACTGACTTTGCGTGTGCCTCGGCCTGTGCCGAAGCGAGCGCAGCGTTCTGCTCGAACTGACGATCTGAGAGGCGAGATGCTTCGACGCGAACTTCGAGGGACTCTTTGGCGACATCGACCATTTGCTGCAGCTGCTGAACCTTGTCGTAGGCAGTCTCTACCTGCACAGTGACCTCATCTTCAAGCTTTTGAAGACTCAGCTCGGCCTGAGCGAGGATGGTGTGAGCGTCTTTGATCTGCGCGACCCTGCGGCCGCCGTCGAAGAGATCGTATTTGAAGTTAAACCCAAAGGCTCCGAAGTTGTGTACCAGAAAAGAGGTTCCGCTCTGGTAGTCATAGTGTCCATAGAGCGTGAGGTCTGGAATGAATTCATCTTTGGATGCGGCCAGAGACGCCCTGGCTTTTATCACTGACTGCCGCGCGGCCAGGATCTCCGGGTTATTTGCTTCGGCGGTGTGAAGACTGTCTTCGCGGCTGGCCAGAGGGAGCGGTGTCTCCGTAGTTTCAGGCAAGAGATGAAGCTTCGTATTTAGCGGCAAGCCGAGCAAGTCGTCGAGGGTGAGCGTGAGGTCGTGGAGCTGCAGAGTTTCGGTGAGTACGGTCTGCTGGGCGTCTAGCAGAGCAGCATGGCTTTCAAGCGCAACGATCTCGAGGGAATGGCCGCGAGCGACATCGTCGGTGCTCTCCTGAAACTTCACTTTTCCGGCGTCGACCTCTTCGGTTGCAGCGTCCTTCCTGAGCTGCGCGATGAGGACGTTGTAGAAGAGCTGACGAGTCCGGAGCGCGATTTCATCTTCTGCCTGGCTGAGTTTGATCTTTGCGGTGTTGATGTCGGCGGTCGCTGCACGGTTGGCTTCGCGAACTTTGAGCAGCTGAGTGACCGGCTGATTGATGGCGGTGATGCTCTGATAGGACGTGAGAGATCCCTGATCGAGAAAGAGTTTTTGGGCGGGGATGGGGCCGGTTGCAGGGGGAGTTCCAAAGGCCCCTGCGGGGATCTCGACCCCTTCGACCTGAGTAACATAGCGAAAGCTGGATTGATTGGTGATCTGCGGATAGTAGGAGGAGCGAGCGATCTGCTTCTTGTGCCGGCTGTCATCGATGGAAAGCCGCGCAAGTTTGAGTGTGCGGTTTTGCGCAAGAGCGAGATCAATAGCCTGAGAGAGAGTTAGATCCTTTGAAGTGTCTTGCGCGCAAACGACTTTAGCTGGAAAGAATGAGACGGCGACTCCCATCACGAGGAGTGAGAGAAACTTATTTGGCGAGTGGCGGCTCTGGCTAATATTCATAGGCGTTTTCCGGGAAAAGTCTAATTGATTCATGCAGCACCTGCAGGTGCTGCGACAACCTGACGATACTGTGTAGGCACACGCTCCATGCAGGCGATCACGATGAGACAGAAGACCGCGGCGCATGCTACGAGCGTGAAGCTGTCTGCGATGGCCAGGGTGAACGCTTGCTCGTGAAGCTGCATTCCGAGGATTTGCCCAGCTCTACCGGAGGCCACACTCATATCTGTTGTGTGAGAGGCCATTGCTGCACGAAGACCGAGCAGGCGCTGACTCGTAGCAGGTTGTCCCAAGTGAACACCCAGTCCAAGAATGTTCGAGTGGAACTGTTCGCGGATGGAGATGAAGTGCAGCATGAAAACTGTGCCGATCTGTCCACCGAACAACCGAACAGTCTGAAAGAAGCCTGCGAAGGTGAGCGTGTCTACGGGGCGGGTGAGAGCGCCAGTGTTGATGAGCTCCAGGACGAGTGAGCCAACCATGGCGTTGAAGGCCAAGGCCAGTCCTACCGCAAGAACCAGTTGGGTGACGGCGAAGCTGCTGCCTGACCATTCCGAGGAGAGTCGAGCGTTTATCAGGCATGCGATCGTAATAAGCGTGAAGCCGAAGGTGAGGATGAGTCTTGGGTCGATACGACGTACCAACGACATGGCGAACAGACTGAGGAGAATCTGCGGAAGTGCCACCCACAGAAGAACAGGGCCGGTCTGGAGTGCGCGGTATCCCTGCACAGCCGCGAGATAGTTGGGAATGGTGACCACGGTTGCCAACATGGAGAAGCGAAAGAGAACGAGCACCAGGCTTAATAGAAGCGTGTTGCGGCGAAGGAGAAAGCGGAAGGCAATGAGCGGATTCGGCAAGAGGAAGTGGCGCTCCAGCGCGGCTAAAAGGAGAAAGAGTCCGGTGAGAGACAGAGCCACAATGGTGCCGGAGTGCAGCCAATCGAGCCGCTGTCCCTGATCGAGCGCAGTGTATAGAAACGCAAACCCGAGGCTTGCATAGAGAAATCCTCTCCAGTTTGGTTTGGGCTGTCCCTCTTTTGGCTTTGGCAGAGGCTGCCAGGGAACGCCGAAGTAGATGAGAAACACCATGACTGGCGCGAGCGCGGCTCCAGTCCAAAAGATCCATCTCCATGAAAGATGATCCATGTACCAGGCTTCGAGGCTGGTCGAGACGTTGGTGGTGAAGACGATGTCGATGGCATACATGGCGATGCCAAGCAGAACGTACTTCATGGGAAGACCGCGCAGCACGAAGGAGAGGGTGAGGGGATAGAAGGTTCCTGCAGTAACACCTGCGAGACCGAGCAGAATAAAGATAGCGGTTAGATTCGAAACTAAAGGGAGCAGCAGACTGATGAGACAGAAGAGGGAGGCGCAGGTGAGGAGTACGCGACGGGCTCCAAGCAGACCACCGAGATAGACGGAGAAGGGTCCGATGAACATCATCGGGGCGTTGAAAGCGGTACCGATCCAGGCAGCCTCGTCGACACCGAGGTGCAGTGCGCCTCGCATGTCGGCGAGTCCAACGCTGATAAGGCGGCCGGTTCCGGTCGCGATCATCGCGCCGAGCAGCACGCCGGCGACTCCGAGAAGAGGGTGTACTGTCATGACTGCCGGTGTCGGCGCAGGGGATGATGCAGGAGGTGAGGTTGCAGAGGTCGCATCTGCCGAGGTCATGATTGGGGGTCTCCCTTACGGCTGCCTTTGCCGGACGCGTGCACGGTAACGACGGCGGAGAAGCCGGGACGGAGCCGATCCTTGAGGGGATGGTCGGGATCGAGCAGGATCTTCACCGGAATCCTCTGGACGACTTTTGTGTAGTTGCCGGTAGCGTTGTCGGGGGGTAAGAGGGCAAACTGCGATCCGCTGGCTGGGGCAATCTCTTCGACTTTGCCGTGCAGGGTTACGCCGGGAAAGGTATCGACGGTGATGTCGGCAGTGTCGCCCTTGCGGATGTTGGTGAGTTGAGTCTCCTTGAAGTTAGCCTGAACCCAGACATCTCCTTTGACCAGGTCGATGATCTGTACGCCGGGCGCGACGAGCTGTCCTTCGAGGACGTGCCGTTCCCCTACTGAGCCTGCAGTTGGCGCTGAGATGCGAGTGTAGCCCAGGTTGACGTTGGCGACTGTGATAGCCGCTTCCTTTGCCTGGATCTGCGCTTTGTACTCTGCATCGTGCGTATTGAGTGCCTGGCGCTGGCGGCGATCGGCTTCAAGAAGACTGCGGCTGCTTGCGAGCGAAGCGTTGGCTCGGTCCAGGTCTGCCTGGCGGCTGGCCGACATTCCAGTGAAGCGATCTGCGTCGGCGATGGTGGACTCCATCTGCTGGCGTGTGGTGGCCTTCGAAGAAAGCAATGCTTCCTGCCGAGCACGCTCCTGGCTGGTGCGCAACACATCAGCTTGAGCCGAGGCAACGGCCGCTTTGGCCGCGTCGACGGCTGAGGTTGCCTGGCTCACGAGAGCCTCAGAGCTCTGAATCTTTGCGTCTTCTACAAGCTTGGCAGCTTGGTTGTCGGCGAGCTGCGCCTTCGCGCCTTCAAGTGCCGCTTGGGCTTCACCGAGGGTCGCCCGGTAGTCTTCATCATCCAGCTGAACGAGCATCTGTCCCGGCTGCACCGTCTGATAGTCATTGACGTTGACGCGACGTACAGTGCCCGAAACACGCGTACTGAGAGGTGTCATGTCGGCACGCAGATAAGCATCGTCGGTTTGTTGCTCGGTGCTTCCCCCCTCCCATGAGGTCCAGTTGTTCTTGACGGTAAAGAAGATCAAGGCGGCGATGCAAAGTGTGACGATCGGAAGGATAACTCGTTTTGTCATGTGCTTTGTGACTCCCCATGAGGCTTGGGTTGCTGTTTTATTGCTAGTGAACTCCTAGCACGCTGCAAGGCGCTTCCTGTGCCAGTTCGTACACGGTGCTCCAAAGGCGCGCGATATAGAGATCGCGTTGATGGAGGCCTACGACCAGGAGATCCGACTTCTGTTCGCGGAGAAAGTGAACCAGTGACTCAACCTGATGGCCCTCGAGCAGATAACTGTTCGCAGGGATGCTCTGTTCTTCGGCTACGGCGACGGCGTTCTGCTGGAGGGCCCGATAGAAGTTGCGACGGTCTTCACGAAGCGTATTCGGTAGAGATGGATCAGCAACAGCGGCATACGCAGTATAGGCTGGAAGGTCCGCCATGACTGTGACAATATTAAGCTGAGCACTAAGACGCTTCGCGAGCTCCACACTCGATACGAGCGCCCGCTTTGCCTCTGGTGACTCGTTATACGCGACGACGATCTTTTGGAACATGGGACGGCTCCTTCGTTGTTAGTTGCTCAAGCCAACCGTTAGGTCGCAGGATTCGTTTAGGCCCTGTCCTCGAGGCTCCGGGCAGCTCGAAGTACCGCACCCTGGAGTTCTTCCTCGACGAATGGCTCAACGATAACGTCGTAGCCTCCTGACTCGAGCACGGCAGTCCAGAGCTTAAAACTTGCCGTGGGGGCATAGACCACTAACGATGGCCGAAAGCGGAGGAAGCAGATTTCTTCCCAAAACACCCTCCAATCGACCTCCAACAGTGCAGCAGGCAACAGAGCAACGTGGAAGAACTCCTGCTCGTGGACAAGTTGCGATAGATCCGAAGCAGAACACACAAACAGGAGGGTTAGGTTGAGAGGGGCCAACTGTCGCTGAAACTCTATCTGCGTGTGGGCCGACCCCACGATAAGCACCCTGAGTTCGTTGTGTTTTTGTGTCACGGCGAACCTCTTGCCTGATAGCCGAAGCATGACAGAACAATCGCAGGGTAGAAACGTGAGGAACGGTGATCTCACCGTGATGACATGGGTCTGGGTATCATGGCGTTTAGAATGCATGTGTGATCCTTTTGTAACGAGAGAACAAACTTCTGGAACAGGTGATGCTTGGAGTCAGGTAAAGTGCGCACGGCGAAGGATGCGAGCCTCTCTGAGGAGTCGATTCGCAGGGAGCTGTCACGACTTCTTGAAAGCGCGATCTTCGCCCAGTCAGATCGGCTGGGGCGTTTCCTGAGTTTTACTGTCGAGCAGGTTCTGCAAGGAAAGCAGGATGCACTGAAAGAGTATGCGATTGGTACCGAAGTCTATGATCGCAAGCCAACCTATCAACCGAGTCAGGATTCGATCGTGCGGTCAGAGGCACGCCGCCTGCGCGCCAAGCTTAAGGAGTACTACGAAGGTGACGGGAAGAACGACCCAATCTACATCTACTTTCGCCTGGGTAGCTATGTTCCCATCTTTCGGTCGCGCGAGATGTTTGACCGGGAGAAAGAGACCTCGACGAGCGGCAACGAGGTGACCTCGGCTGGCGCTGCCGGCACAGCCATTGCCGTCATTCCGTTTACAGCTTTATCCAACAATGAACTTGCATTGACCTGTGCGCAGGGAATCACCGATGAATTAGTGCATCGACTGATGCGAGCCGAAGGATGCCGCGTCATTGCGTGGAGTTCGATGATGCACCTCGGTGCGCTGTCGGCTGACATCCCAGCTCTTGTCGAGAAACTTGGCGTGCAGATCGTCTTCGAAGGGGTGGTGCGGCAAGAAGGCAGCCGCATTCGTGTAACGGTGAGGATGGTAAATGCCGAGGGATTTCAAATGTGGTCACAGCAGTTTGAAGCAGAGGCGCTGCCCGAGGAGTTGTTCAAGGTAGAGGAGCAGATAGCCTCGGCCATGGTAAGTCGCGTGGCTCCGCGCTGCCCCGTTACGCGACTGATTTCGTCATCGACGAATCCCATAAACCTGGAGCGTTACCCAGCTATTCTTGCTGCCGAGGCATTGCTTGAAGAGGGAAGTGTCGCGGATGTGCATGCTGCTCTGAAAAAATTTCAGCAGATAGCGGCCTCCGACCCTGAGTATGCACGTCCTTATTGCGAGATAGCGCAGTGTTATTACTGGATGGCGCAACGTGGCGCACCCGATTCGGCAATCCTCGTTGCACATGCGAAGGAAGCTGCACAGCGTGCACTGACACTTGAGCCGTCGATGATAGAAGCGCACACCGCACAGGCTTGCGCGTTCGCGATGGAGTGGAACTGGATCGAAGCAGAGAGCGCTTTCGAAAGAGCGCTCGCGCTGGGATCACACCAGGCTACCTATCGTCAGTATGCTGCGTTTCTGAGTGCGCGGGGACGTTTTGACGAGGCTTGGGCTCACCTGCAGACGGCGCAACAGATGGACCCATTCTCCTATCGTCAAAAGGTTTCCTATGCGAGATTCCTGTACGTAAGCCGTCGATATGAAGAAGCACTCGAGCACTTTGCCAGGCCGTCGCTCTATGGCCCGCTGCCTCTCGAGGTCTTTGCCGTCCACGCACTCATCGAAGTACAACTTGGCCGCCACGCGGAAGCAATGAAGCTGGTAAAGATTTTGCAGCAGAGCGTAGGGGCACAACCTCTGTTCCGAGGCGTAATTGCTGAGGTCCTTGCTCGGTGCGGCGAGACGAAAATGGCGGCCAGTACTGTCAGAGAGTTCCGCCTCTTCGCCATAGATACACCGTTGAGCAACGTTCGGAGAGCTTCGCTTGCAGTTGCTACTGGGGATCTGACGCACGCAGGGAAGTATCTTCAACGAGCATTCGAAGAGAGAGAAGCCGAACTTCCTTGGGTGGCGGTTGAGCCAGGTTTCGACGAGATGAGGGAGGATGCAGAGTTCTGTTCTATTGTTGATGCTCTAACGACCGCTGCCAAGCAACCTAATCGCGCACAATGATCCAAGGCTACTCGATGAGCTTATGGAACTTGGCAATCGTGCGCCATGTGCGACAAAGATCAAACATTGACGCCTTAGCCGGAACTTGTCTTCTCGACAGATAGGCGTGTCTATTCCCCGATCAGGTGCAGCACGATCGCTCGTCTATGAGGACGTACCCGGTGCTCGAAAAGATAAATACCTTGCCAGGTTCCCAACACGAGGCTGCCATCTACAACCGGTATCGATAGCTGCACCTGGGTCAGTGCTGCTCTCAGATGCGCGGGCATATCGTCGGGACCTTCGGAGTCGTGATGATACGGACCATCCTCAGGCGCGAGACGGGCGAAAAATGCTTCGAGGTCGCTGCGCACAGTCGGATCGGCATTCTCCTGAATCAGAAGTGAGGCCGACGTATGCCTGCAGAATATTGTCAGGAGACCAGTTTGCATTCTCTGCCGTCTGACCCATTCGTTGATAGCCGACGTGACCTCATAGAGACTCTGGCCACGCGTCGAGATCTCAAGGTTGTGTATTGACTGCTTCAATCTTTGTGGCCTCTATTTTTTCCGAGCAGTGCTGGCGCTAATTGAACTTTTAACTCTTTGTACGGGGACGATCCTGTTGTTGCGGCGAAGACCCGGTGAGTCCGGGTATCGACTGAAAGAGCATATGGCTGACCATTCATCTTGAGTATCTGTAGTACACGACGGCTTTGTATATCGATGATGTTCACGGAGCTCTCCTGGGCATCCGCGACATAGAGCAGGCGTTGCTCTGTATCCACCGCGATTGCCTGTGGATGGCCACCCACGTTCAACGTCGCGATGGCTGAACCGTTACGAGTGTCGATGATGGATATCGATCCCGCATAATTCGCGACGTATAGCTCGTTGCGATCGTCGTCCTCAGCAAGCGCGCATGGCATTGCTCCAGTGGCGATCGTTTTCGTCGCGTGCGTCTCTACATTGATAGCTTCCAAGGACGCGTCCTGCACGTGCGTGACATAGAGTACTGACCCCAGTTGAGCGATTGCCCACAGATGCATCGCTCCGGCGAAAAGTTTTGTCAGGGTGTCTGTCTGCTCATCCAACACCCTTACCGAATCGCTCTCGTAGCCGAGCAAATACACCTTGCTGCGCCGAGCATCCACGAGAATCGCATCTGCTGATCCGGCCTTCACGTTGCTTATGGCGTTCGTCTTGCCGTCGATCACCGTAAGCTGATCGCTGAATGTATTGGAGACGAAAACCTTGTCAGTCACTTCATCAATGGCAAGGGCATAGGGTCGCGCTGCCGTGCTTCGCATAGCAATCATGGTATCCGTCGACCCATCAATCACTGCGACTGACTTGTCGCCGGAGTTCGCCACATACACTCGCCCAGTCTGCTCATTCACCGCGAGGGACACTGGACCTGATCCAGTGTGCAGCGACTTCACTATACCGTTAGGAGCTATGATCGCAATCCCTCCATGCTCGGGATCGACGACATACACCTTGTCATTTTTGTGGCTGTAGAGAATTCCTGAGCGATTGATCAAGCCAGAGGAAGGAGCAGCGGACTGTGCCCGGAGCGACAAGCTAGTCAGCACGATGATTACTGTGAGACCGAAGCATCTGCAGCGCGCTATTTCCATAGCTCTCCTCGGGCTCGCCTTGTAAGATTCGTCTGTATAGAACAAAGCCTTGTCTAGAGTAATATCCAGCACAGATATTGTTGTATTTCGCAGAGGTTAAGGATAACTGTTCGTGACTCTTAGACTATATTGTGCCTCTCTTCAGCTAGTTCTCATAACGGCTTTGGTCCTACTCTTTGCGCGCAGCGGTTCGGCACAAGCCGTGCCCCCCGCGTTCAAAGTTATTGCTATCGCTGAAGCGGGCGGCATTCACAAACCTTTCGTCGACGCGGCGAAGGTATGGCTGCGGAAAGAGGCTCAAGCCTACAACTTCACGGTGGATTATATTGAAGACACCAAGCCTATCAACGATGCTTTTCTTGCACAGTACCAGCTTTTTATCCAACTGAACTATCCGCCCTATAATTGGACGCCCACCGCGACCAATGCCTTCGAGCAGGCGATCGAACATGGAACGATCGGCTGGATAGGCTTCCATCACGCTACGCTTCTAGGCGAGTTTGACGGCTTCACCATGTGGCCTTGGTTCTCACGCTTTATGGGCGATATCCGGTTCACGCAGTACATCCCGACCTTTGTCACCGGGACTGTACTGGTTGAAGATCGGAATCATCCGGCGATGAAAGCGCTTCCACGCTCGTTCAAGATCGAAGATGAGGAGTGGTATACGTGGAACCGATCTCAGCGCGCCAATGTGCATGTCCTAGCAAGTGTGGATGAGAACACCTATACGCCGGTGACTGCCATCAAGATGGGAGACCATCCTGTCATATGGACGAATGAGCACGTAAAAGCGCGTAACATCTATATCTTTATGGGGCACCATCCTGAGTTATTTCAGAATCCCGAGTTCACGACTTTATTTCACAACTCCATCCTTTGGGCAGCCGGCCGGTGAGATATCTTTTGTGGTTTGTTCTGCTCTTCGTGGACGCGGCGCAGGCCCAGCAGCCGGTTTTTCACGTGCTGGCGTTTTACTCAGACACAGTCGAACGTGACCATGTCGACTTTGCGCATCAGGCGATTGAGTTCTACAGTTCTGTGGCGCGACGTCGCCACTTCGACTTCACGGCCACAACCCACTGGGACGACCTTAACGCAGGAACTCTGGCGCACTATCAACTCGTGATCTGGCTGGACGATCAACCGCACACGCCGCAACAACGTGACGCCTTTGAACAATATATGGAGCACGGTGGAGGCTGGCTGGGCTTTCACATTGCCGCGTATAACGACAGCGACACCGATTGGCCCTGGTTCGTCCGCTTTCTTGGCGGGGGAGTTTTCTACGGCAATAACTGGCCGCCGCTACCAGCAGAAGTTACAGTCGACGACCCAACGCAATCTCTTACAAAGACACTTCCAAAATCGTTCCTATCGCCGCCTAACGAGTGGTATATCTGGAAACCGTCCCCACGATTGAATAAGGACATCAAGGTACTCATGACCCTCTCCCCCTCAAACTACCCGATAGGTTTGAAAGATACGATCGAAGGGGGAGATCTCCCCGTTGTCTGGACGAATACGCGATACCGCATGTTGTACCTCAACATGGGGCACGGCGATAAGATCTTCGACAGCAACATCCAGAATCGCTTGTTGGAAGAGGCAATCCCCTGGTTGGCCCCACCGTGCGGACGTTCTTGCGGTCACTGACGGCAAACAGGCTACTCGTCCGAAACCAATCATCCAGAGGAGGACAAAGTTCACTCTCAATCTACCGATTGAGGACCGGGAGGTGTGGCGTGATTCGACTTTGATTCAAGACGATCTGCTGGCTGCGACTAAATTCAGCCATCCGCTCTTGCTCATCTTCAGTCTTTGTCCACGTGTCAGGATCACCGATCCCTCGCTGCGACCCTCTCTCGCCACCTCGCGGACATAGTCCATGTTCACAATCGTCGAGCGGTGAATCCGCACGAACCGATTTGGGTCGAGCGTATTGGCCAACTGCTTGACGGTCTCTCGCAACATGAAGCTTTTCACCCCAACGTGGAGACACGAGTAGTAGTCCGCGGCCTCTATCCACTCGATCTCCTGAACATTGACGACTGTGTCTTTTGTGCCGTTCGGTACAAGCAGCCGCTTGGGATACTCCTTCCCGAGGACTCCGCGCATCCCCACTTCGGTGAGCACCTGTTTCAGCCGTTCCTGATTTAGTAACGCGGCATTCGAAGCGATCCGCTCCTTGGCGTGCGCCAGCGTGGCCTTTAATCGCTCCGGCTCTACAGGCTTAGTCAGGTAGTCGAGCGCATGCACCTCAAACGCTTGAAGAGCGTATTGGTTATGAGCTGTCACAAAAATTGTCACCGGCATCTGGGTTGCACCCATCTGCTCGATGACTTCGAAGCCTCCTTTGCCTGGCATCTGAATATCGAGAAACAGAACATCGACCTGTTGTGCCTTCAACGACGCTAGTACCTCGCTGCCGTTTTTACACTCGCCAACTACTTCTATCTCGTCGTCTCCGGCAAGAAGAAAGCGCAGCCGTTCGCGCGCCAGCGGCTCGTCGTCGGCAATCAGTGCTCTCAGTCTCATCTTCTCTGGGGTTCGTACGGTATGGTGATCGCAACCTCAAAACCGCCCTCGTCGAGTGGCTGCGCCTGCATCGCGAACTCATTGTTGTAGAAGTGCATAAGTCGCTCCCTCGTATTTTTCAGCCCGATCCCGTGTCCATCCTGCGCCAGTATGCCGGCTTCAGCTCCTGTATCCCGTACCTTCAGATGCAGACTCGCGCCATCACGCCTTGCAGAAGCTTCGACTCTTCCTTCGCTCACACAGTGCGCAATACCATGGCGTATCGCATTCTCGACTATCGGCTGTAAGAGGAAGCACGGCACCATCCCGTCGAGTGCTCCGGGGTCGACCTTGATCTGCACCTGCAACCTGTCTGCAAAACGGATCTGCTCGATTGCGAGGTAGTTATCGATCATCTCCAACTCCTGCGAGAGTGGGACCTTCTCCGGCGTGCTCCGCATCAACGTGCTCTTGAGAATCAGGTTTAAATGGGACAGCATCTCGACCGCCTCGCTCTGTCGTCCCAATTCCACCAGTGTCGTGATTGCGTTAAGAGTGTTGAAGAGAAAGTGAGGCTCCAGTTGCATCTGTAGCGCTCGCAGATGCGCAGAGGAGAGTTGCTTCTGAAGCTCGAGCGATCTCATCGCATCCTGCTGCGCGCGCTGCTTGTACTGAACGATCCCCGTGATCCCAATGATGAATCCATAGATCAGGAGCTCTATGCCAAATCGGTTGATGTTGAACAGAATCGTCCACATCTCGTGCTCCCCCGCCGGACCCCACCCAAGCGGAAAGCCGATACCCCACAGCATCAACAGATGGACCAGAGCAAGCACCGATCCGGCGATCACATGCAGCAGAATTGTCTTCACTGAAAGGCTAGACACAATCGGCAGGCGCGGTGCCAACTTCCAAAGAACACAAGCAATCGTGCCCCACCATCCCCATAGGACTGCACCATAGACTAGCGAAGCTGGATGCGTCACGGAGCCGCACTCGCCTGCCGTCGTGAGCGCCAGCATCACCGACAGCGACAGGATCATCATGTAACCGTTAAGGTGCCTGCTCACGGGAGCAGCAGCTTCACCCAACGGTTTCTTTTGAGAGATTGCCGGAGCGGGTTGATATTCCGATGTGGTCGTGACAACGTTCATGGCGCCCTTTCTTTCTCTCTGCACGGCCGCTTCTGTCTAGGAAGAATCTACTCGTTCCATGATTCATCCACCAGAACATTCAAGAATCAGAATCCACCCTCCACTCGATGCCTCCAAGATATTTGCAGCCAACCACCGTCTTTCTGCAGGCAATCGATGATTTCCATCATCCTGTCCGGCATCGCGAGCACATGCAAGAAGTTTTCCTGACCTATCCGAACGTAGCAAAGTCGGTGGGAAGCGATCTCTTCCGCGGCACGTCCTGCATTTCTCCCTGCAGCTTTTACACCTTCGGCTGCATATCAGTTTTCTTACAGCGGAGAAAAGAACACTCTGGAGACTGAGGTACGACAGCCATGCAGGCACATGGAACCCTCGCGCTTCTGTGCATTTTTCTCTGCATCCCCCTAGTGTCATGTTCGCGCGTTGTGGCCCACGCCAATACATCCCCACCGGAGGGTATCCCGGTTCACGTCGCCCACGTCTTATCGCAGGATGTTCCACTTGAGATAGCGGCCGTAGGAAACGTTGAGGCCGTCGAACGGGTCGACGTCAAGCCGCGCATCGCAGGACAGATCAGGAGCGTTGCATTCGCCGAGGGACAGAATGTGAAAAAAGGCCAGCTTCTCTTCACCATCGATCGCGATACGACAAATCGGCAGCAGGCACAACAGCAGGCCGAACTCGATCGTGACATCGCCATAGAGCAACAAGCTGTAGCGGTTGCGGCGCGAGATGCAGCTTCGCAGAAGCAGAGTCAGTCGGAGGCCGATGTTGCGGTTAAGTTGGGCGAACTAGGTGTGCTCTCAGGTCAGTCGGTGAACCAGGCGATCACAGCGAGCGAGACAACACGTTCCAGCCTTCACGCCGATCAGGCCGCGATAGCCGCCGCCGCTGGGGCCGTCAGGGCAGACCATGCGCGTCTGGCGCAGACAAAGTTACAGCTCAACTTTGCTGATGTTGTTGCCCCTATCGCCGGGCGAGCTGGTGCCGCAATAGTCAAGGCCGGCAATGTGGTTCTTGAGAACGATACAACTCTCGTCACGCTCCTTCAGCTCGCTCCGATTCGCGTCGTGTTCGGTGTGCCTGAACAATCGCTCGCGGAAGTACAGCGTCTCAATGCCGTGGGCTCTCTGAAAGTAGAGATAGAGAGCGGCGACCACCATCTCGTCGAAGGGCATCTCGACTTCATCGATAATACTGTCGATCCCAAGACCGGCACAGTTCGAATGAAAGCAACGTTCTCTAATATCGATCGAACGCTCTGGCCCGGAGAGTTCGTCAACGTCCGCCTCCGTTTGCGGGTGGACGTCCGCCAGATCGTTGTTCCACAATCCGCCATCCAGCAGGGACTCGAGGGAAAGTACGCGTGGAGAGTCCAATCAGGCGTTGCGACGATGGTTCCTGTCACAGTGCTGCGTACCTATAGCGCCGCGATCTCATCGCAAGCGGGCGGCGAAGTTGCAGTTCTTGGCAGCGGTCTCAGTCCCGGAGACGTGATCGTGGCCGAAGGTCAGCTGCGCCTCACTCCTGGCGCCCGGGTTTCTTCTATCAATACGCAGTTCGGACGGTAGTTTCGTCCACCATAACGGCAGCTCTTCCGCCACATAGGTATGCGAGGTGTTCCCCTTGCGCTTTACAGATTTCTTTATCCATCGCGCTATCACCACCACACTCCTGATCTCCGCGATTGCAGGTTTCGGCATACTCAGCTATCTCTCGCTTCCGGTCAGCAATCTGCCCGAGGTCGAGTACCCGACGATTCAGGTATCAGCCGCGCTGCCCGGCGCCAACCCGGATTCCATGGCCGCTAACGTCGCGACCCCGCTTGAGAGCGAGTTTTCGCGCATTCCCGGCATCGAGAATATGACATCCAGCAGCTTGGTCGGCGAAACGGACATTACGCTCCAGTTCGCGCTTAGCCGCAGCGTCGATGCGGCCGCGCAGGATGTTCAGGCGGCCATCTCCCGCGCAGTCGGCAACCTCCCTGCGGGCATGCCGCAACCACCCTCCTACTCCAAGGTCAACCCCGCGGATGATCCCATCATCTGGCTTGAGATGCACTCAGAGACGATGTCCTTTGAAGACTTTTCGCGTTACGCCACGCAGATTGTCTCCAAGCAGATTTCCATGGTGAACGGAGTTTCGCAGGTAGAAGTATATGGACCCGAGCGCCCGGCGATTCGCATCCAGGTCGATCCCGCACGTCTCGCGGCATACAGTCTTGATCTCGAGCAAGTCCGCACCGCGCTTACCAATAACAGCGCAACTCTTCCCACAGGCACGCTCTACGGTAACGCTCGAGACTATTCCCTGCAGGCGAATAGTCAGCTCACCACCGCCGATCAGTTCTCCGACCTGGTGGTCGCCTATCGTAATGAGCTTCCTCTGCGTCTCAGTCAGGTCGCCCACGTCCTCAATAGTTCCAGCAATGACAAGCGCACCTTCTGGATCAACGGGCAGCGAAGTGTCATCCTCGCCGTACGCAAGCAACCAGGCGCAAACACAATCGAGGTTGCGGACCGGGTGAAGGCTACGGTCCAGACCCTGCGCGACGTATTGCCTCCCGGTGTAGCGTTCGGCAAAGTCGCCGACAACGCCGACATCGTTCGCAGCTCCATCGCTGAAGTTAACCACACCCTCGTCATTACCATCGTGCTCGTCGTGCTCGTCATCTTTGCTTTTCTGGGAACGCTCTCTTCGACTCTTATTGCTAGCGCCACCATTCCCGTCTCCATTCTCGGCTCCTTCATCGCAATGCATCTTCTCGGCTACACCGTGGATATGTTCTCCATGATGGCGGTCACGCTTTCAGTAGGTTTTGTCGTGGATGACGCCATCGTAATGCTCGAGAACATCGTCCGGCATCGCGAGATGGGTGAGTCTCGTCTCAATGCAGCGCGCAACGGTGCCGCTGAGGTCGGCTTCACGATTCTTTCGATGACTCTCTCGCTCGTCGCCGTCTTCCTTCCAATCCTCTTTCTCAATGGCGTTCTCGGGCGGCTTCTTCGCGAGTTCGCCGTCACCATCTCGGTCTCCATTCTGCTCTCTGGGTTCTCAGCGCTTACCCTTATCCCGATGCTCTGCAGCCGATTTCTCAGCGAGCGCGTTCACGGTGACAACTGGTTCCTTCGCCGGACAGAGGACTTCCATGCTGCGCTCGAGATGGGCTATCAACGTTCCCTCGATTTTGTTCTGCGCCATCAACGAGCGACGATCGTAGCCAGCATTGCGATGACAGCAACCACTGTCGTACTGTTCGCAATCGTGCCCAAGAGCTTTATGCCTGCCGTCGATACCGGCGGCTTCTCCGGAAGCATGGAGGCGTCGCAAGACAGCTCCTTCGCCCAGATGATCTCTTACGGGGAGCAGGTCAACAAAGTACTCGCCACGATTCCGTGGATGGAAAGCAACCTGTCAGGAGTCTTCTCCCAGAATGGAGGTTGGCTCTGGGTCAATCTTCGTCAGGGGCGTCGACGGCCAAACATCAAGGTCATCATCGCCGACCTTCAGAGACAACTCGACCGCATACCCGGGCTCAAGGTCTATCTTCGCCAGCCGGACTTCATCGACCTGGGACAGACTGAATCCCGGTCTCAGTACTCTGCTGCACTCCGGAGCCCGGATGCAGACGAGCTTTACCGCTGGGCTCCTCGCCTCAAGAGCAAACTGGATTCTCTGCCTGAACTCGCCAATGTCTCGACTGATCTTCAGATGAGCGCGCCGCGCGTCAACGTCGACATCCGTCGAGACCTCGCTATGTCTCTCAACGTCGATCCTGAGAAGATCGCCAACACTCTCTACGACGCCTTCGGCGGCCGCCGCGCCAACACCATCACTGTCGCATCGCAGCAGTACGATGTCATCCTCGAAGTCGCTCCCCAATATCAGCGCGAACCCGAAGCGATTGGCGGCATCTCTCTCTCATCCAATACGGGTAACCTCGTTCCACTCTCGGCCGTCACTACGCTCACCCAGACCGTCGCCCCCCTGACAGTCAATCATCTCGGGCAGTTTCCTGCCGTTACGTTTCACTTCGATCTCAAGCCCGGCATCTCGCTGGACAAGGCCACAACCGCGGTGCGTCGAGCTGCAACAGAACTCGGCATTCCCGCCAGTATGAATTTCACTTTTCAAGGGACCGCGGCACAATTTCAAAGCTCTCTAAGAGGTCTCGGCCTGCTGCTCGTCATCGCAGTGATGGTTATCTATCTTGTCCTCGGCATTCTCTATGAGAGCTTTATTCATCCCATCACGATCCTCTCTGGTCTTCCTGCCGCCGCGATCGGTGCGCTCCTCACGTTGCTTCTCTTCGGCCAGGATCTCAACCTCTACTCCTTCCTCGGCATCGTCCTGCTGATCGGCATCGTCAAAAAGAATGCCATCATGATCGTCGATTTTGCTATTGACGCCGAGCGCAATCAGGCGATGACGCCCGAGCAGGCCATCTATCAGGGTTGTCTTCAGCGCTTCCGCCCCATCATGATGACGACCATGGCAGCGCTGCTAGGCGCCGCTCCTATCGCATTGGGCCAGGGAATCGGCGGTGAAGCACGCCGTCCGCTCGGTATCGCAGTAGCAGGTGGCCTTTTGTTCTCACAGACGATAACCCTCTATGTGACACCGGTGATCTATCTCTTTCTGCATCGGCTCCAGCAACGCAGGGTTAAAAAACCGAACAGCAGGGGAACCGTTCCATCGACTGAAGCTCTAGGTGTCAGTTGAGACTCACTCTTCCGTTTCAGATTCATGTTCTTCATGAGAACGGAAACCAGAAATATGAAAGCCGTCAAACCTGGATCCAGGTAGCTTCTTCAGTGGGAGCGTATGAGATGCGGAACAGAGACTCTGCTCGTCTCATCACTGGAAGAAAGCACCATTTAGAGGGAGAGATTCGTATCTTCTTGCAAGCAACTTATTCCAAGAAGCCGCCCAAGCGGTCTCTAATATGCCTGGGCGATAAGAGTCGAAAGTACGCCGCTAAGGTCAGTGACAGAATCGCCACGGCAGGGCCGAGGAGATTCTCTCCTCCTGGAGAGCCCAAGTTTAGCAGCCATCTTTATTAGATCTGAGAAAGAGTTAGCTTGCATCTTCTGCATCACTTGGCCTCGGTGCGCTTTGACTGTGATTTCGCTGATGCCGAGTTCCACACCGACTTGCTTATTCAACAGCCCAGCGGAAACCAATGCCATCACCTGCTTCTGACGGCATGAGAGTAACGCATAGCATCTCTGGAGCGCTCGCTTCTCCGCCTCTCTAGCAATAATTTTGCGACTCCGATCGAGGGCTTCTCGGAAGGCACCCAAGAGTCTGCTGTGATGGAAAGGCTTCGTGAGGAATTCAACAGCTCCTGTCTTAATGGCTTCTACAGCAATGGGGATGTCGCCTTTGGCACTCAGGAAGATGGTTGCGATGTAAGGGGTCTCTCCCGCTGCACGCTTCTGCAGTTCGAGCCCGCTCAGGCCAGGAAGAGACACGTCCAGCAGCAAACAACTGGGAACAACTTCGAGCGGATGGGCGAGGAACTCTTCGGCCGACGCAAACGTCTCCGCATGCCAGCCTTCGCAGCGTATGAGCCGCTCCAGTGATTCGCGTTCAGCTTCGTCCGGGTCGACGACATAAACGACCGGCGTGAGCCTTGATGTATCTGTAAGCCCGAGTCGGTGATCGATGGACGAGCTCGTTCCATCTTCCAAGCGAGATCCCGTCAGAATCAAATCCATATCGGCCTCCTTGATGTTCCCGCGATCTGTACTGAAGATCGTCTGGGGATCTTGTAATTTGCTCTCGCTGATCGAAATTGCTCAGCAGGGAAGGGCCCGACTACAGGAAC
>NZ_LMUD01000031.1:104154-147560 GCF_009766095.1 Granulicella sp. S190 | reverse complement strand
GTTGCAATGTGCTTTCTTCCGAATAGCCGGGCATCGATCGACCACGCGCCAGGCCCAATCATCGCCAACGTCCCCCCGAGGACCGCTAATAGCAACGACAAGGCATTGCCGCCGCCAGCCAAGACGATCCACACCTCGATGACTACTATCAGCGCCCCAGCCATGGGTGTCCACAAACCCACAGCAATCAATAATCCCAACACAGCTCCGGCGACTTGCGGGACGAGTAGCTCAGCCGCAGAAGGTTGATTAAGCGCCGCAATTCCATGCGATAACAGGACGACACCTGTGACCAGTCGTTGAAGGAAGATGCCGAAACCTGGCCACCCGTTCGCGAAAGTAGTGAAGAGTCGTTGCACCTTATCCCCTTAGGGAGGGTACCGCTCCTTGCAATGCTCTGGGAACGGCCGAAGGCCTGAACGAAATTCCTACTTTCGGGTGATTAGAGGTCGATAATTCCGCGCTTGAGGCCAATCGTGACAGCGTGCGCTCGATCGCTGGCATAGAGCTTGGAAAGGATGTTCGTGACACGGCTCTTGACCGTCGCTTCAGCGATTGAGAGTAGGTCGGCGATCCGCTTGTTGGAGTTCCCCGCTGCAATCAGCTTCAAAACCTCGATCTCGCGATCGCTCAACTCGTCATCCGTGGCGTGTTCAGCTAGCTCGGCGGCGACCTCAGGAGGTATCCTCTTTCGTCCTTCCATCACCAAATGAATCGTTTCGAGCAGCTCTCGATCATGCCCTTTCAAGAGGTAAGCCTTGGCCCCCGCGCGCAGAGCGCGCAGCACTTGAGCATCGCCGCTGTAGGTCGTAAGGACAATAATCCGTGCGTCAGGGAACTCACTCAGAATACGGTTCATCGCCTCAATTCCGTTGAGGCCAGGCATCTGGAGATCCATCAGGGTCACATCTGGACGATGAGCGCGAAACTTCTCGATGGCCTCTTCGCCGTTGGAGGCCTCCGCGACCAACTTCAGATCAGGCTCCGCATTCACCACGGCCGCAATGCCCTTGCGAAGAAGAGGGTGATCGTCCACCGCGAGAATTCGAATCATGCCAGGAACGTTGTTCATCGTTACCTACTCTAATGGAATAAACGAAATCGACGTCGGTTCGGACGATTCTCGTACGCCACCACCCCGGGGACAGTCAATTCCAGCTCCGTGCCCGCACCTGCCTCGCTCCAAAACTCCAGGCGTGAACCGATCCGCTGAGCGCGCTCGCGCATGCCCTGTAGTCCCCAGTGTCCAGCTTGCCCGCCTGCCTTCAGGATCGTCGAGTCGATTCCCTTGCCATCATCTCGGATACGCAGTCGAAACCGATCTTCATCGTAACGGATCTCGACCTCGATATGGCTGGCAGCGGCGTGCTGAAACGCATTCCGAATTGCCTCGCGGGAGATCTTGTAGACCTCCTCCTGAACCGTCAGGGACAGGTTCTGTTCCTTTCCTTCGACAATTACCCGGAACTCCGGGAAGTGCCCGTCGAGTTCCTGCTCTCCGGCCAGCTCATGCCCCGTGGCCTCCAGCAACTCCGGAAGGCTGCGCTGTCCCACCGGGTCCGGGCGCAGATCCTGAATCGCTACTCGCCCCTCGCTAATGCCCCCTTCCGCTGCATGGATTGCCTCATCCAGGACAGCCATCCCATCATCCGCCCTTCGCAGCAGCATATTGCGGGCCGCCTGAATCTGGAAAAGCGCCCCCTGAAAACTTTGAAGCAGGGTGTCGTGCAACTCTCGAGCGACGCGCGTTCGCTCATTCACCCGCGCCTCCAGCCCTATGGTGAATTGATGCCGCAGTTGCTGCAGGCGAAGCTGGTACAAAGCCCACAACAAAACAAGAAACGCCGCCCCGCACAAAACCCGGAACCACATCGTCTGGTAATACGCTGGAGCGATCGAAAAATCCAGAGACGCTCCGGTCTCATTCCACACTCCGTCGTTATTGCATGCGATCACGCGGAAGCGATAGTGCCCTGGACGCAGATCGGTATAGAAAGCCTGGCGCCGCGTTCCCGGTTCCTGCCAGTCTTTGTCGTGTCCCTCAAGCATGTAACGAAACAGCACCTTCTTCGGCGCAGTAAAGCTAAGCGCTGTGTAGTCGATCTGAAGATCACGTGTTAGCGCTGGCAGTCTGAGCCCGTCCTGCGCCGAGTAGCTCTTCCGATCCGCAACGATGCCGTCGATATGCACCGGCGGCGGCACAGTGTTCCCGGCCATATGTGCCGGATCGACCATCTGTAACACGCTGCCGCCGGCAAACCACAATCGGCCGTCAGGCGTCTTTGCACTCGTATTGAAGTGGCCTATCCCCGCCTGCACGCCGTCCAGCACATCGAAGACTCTCATCTTCAGCTTTCCTTCAGGCTCGTCCCACCACCGCTTCACTTCATCCTTTGAAATCTCGATCAGGCCGCATCCCGTGTAAAGCCACAGGTCATCTTGATCGTCCGAAATAAGTCCGTTGATATCGTTGCAAGGCAGGCCATTACGGACAGTAAGAATCTGTTGCCGCCCGTTCTTCCATCCCACCACTCCGAACTCGGTCCCTCCCAGTATCGATCCGTCAGGCGCCGCAAAAAGCGCCTTGACTCGTGTGTTCGGATGGTCGGCAAAGGTAAATATCTCCGTCTTGCCTGATCGAAAGCGCGCCAGGTCACCACTCATCAGGCCCAGCCAGATCCCGCTCTGCGGGTCGAGCGCAACCTTGCGTGCTATCGGCATCGGCGGTGCCGGGAACTCCTCACGAACCTTCAGATCCTGAATGCGGATCAGCGTCGCGGGCGGCCCGCGAGACTCGACCCAGACATTGTGGTCAGAGTCTTCCTTCATCCCCATGACCATCCCGAACGCTCTGCCGTCCTGTCTCTTGATCGAGGTGAACTTCCCACCCTCATAGACCCACAGCGAATTATCCGATCCCACCCACAAACGGCCGGTGTGATCTTCAAGGAGGGAAGTAATTTGATATCCCGGCAAGCCTTTTTCAGGCTCAGTCACCACGCCATCCGGGCGAAGAGCCTGCAGTCGGTTCGATCCGATCCAGACGGTACCGTCCCGCGCAGCCAGAACTGACTCGACTGCATCTTCGGTAAGCCCTTCGCGCCTGGAGACGCTGATCACGCGGAGGTCGCGGAACATATCGATGCCCTTCGCGGTAGAGACCCACAAGTTACCCTCTCGATCCTCAAAGAAGCGGCTTACGTGATCGCTGGACAGGCCGTCCGCACTTCCAAAATGATCGACGTCAGTACCGTGAATTCGATAGACGCCCTGACTCTCTGTCCCGACCCAGAGATTTCCCTGGCGATCGATCAAAAGGTCATCGACATCCAGTGTCTCGCCGTTTAGTTTTGGGATGACAAACGGCCTCAAAACGCCGGCTACCATGTGCTGCAATCCTCCTTCATGCCCGGGCACCTCTATTCCAACCCAGACAGAGCCGTCGGCTGCGGCTGCCAGGGCCTCCACGCCTTGAATCCCCTGATTGGATCTCAACGCCGCAGGTCGATACACTTTGGATGATCCCGGCCGCCATCGGAGGAGTGCCGTATCGCTTCCTTCCCAAAGATCGCCCGAAGTATCCTCCGCGAGAGTGTCCGCATCCGTCAAGGGCACTCCTTCTTCCTCTCCGAAACAACGGACGTCGGTATCGACAATGCGGCAAAGTGCGTGCTGCGGGCCTCCACCGGGTATGTGTCTCCCGACCCAGATTTGCCCCTTCTCGTCTTGTAAGACGGCGTTTATGAGCTCTTCATTCAGGTACCTGATCGAGCGCTGGTTCACCCAATGGACCAACCCAGACGCCGTTCCAATCCAGAGGCTTCCGTCCCTGGCGCCAAACACAACACGGACATCGTCGGACGGCAACGGCTCTCCAGCCAGCGAACTCCACGGAACGAACTGAACGCCATCGAATCGAAGGAGTCCTGCTGCGGTTCCTACCCAGAGATACCCATCTGTCGTCTGTGTAATAGACCAGGGCTGGCCGGAGAAATATCCGTCCTGGATTCTCCACGCACTGTGCCCATACTGCGAGATTCGGTGAGACGGATCGAGCGCAGCCATCCAACCCGCAGAAGAAAGAAGAAAAACCGCAAACAACAACAGTGGACGTAGGATCCTTGAACTCTTCTTCCGAACACCGACTGCAAGCCTTCGCAAAACCACTTTTCCTCCCCTCGCAGTAGCCCCCATTTCTCGACTTTGCAAGGGACCCCAGAAACAGTCGTCGCCGAACGGCTCGCTCGCCCCCCCGGCTTTCTGGCCAATTCTTCAATCACTCGACTACCTACGCTTTTGCTCCGTCATGATTGGCGTGTCTAAAGATAGACCAGGCTGGAATGCTGCGGCCATTGTGCTTTGGTATTGGTTTTCAGAAAGGAATGGTTCTCGTGAGAGCCTGTCGAAAAATAAAGTTCTAATCTTTGGCGTATTTTTAGCCACCAGAAAACACGCTGCTAACTCACCACGTTTACCACGCAAATCACCACAACTTCACCACCGAAACACCACGCAAAAAAACACACAAATCCGCAAAACCCCCTGCAAAAACGCAGAAAGTCCCGCCACCACCACGTCAGAAAAAAATCAGTCGCCAACGCATCGCCGAAGCGACCTATGAGTCGAGTCTCAGAGCTTGGGCAGTTGCGTCGTATCCCATCCGCCGCCAATGGCTTTGACGAGAAGGACGGTCGCATCCATGCGCCGGCGCTGGAGATCGATATCATTACGCTGATTCGAAAGAAGTACGGTCTGCGCAGTGATGACCTGGAGGTAGTTGTCAACGCCGCCTTGATACCGGTTCGTAAAGAGCTGCAGTGATTCCGAAGCAGAGGCCGTGCCCTCTTCCTGCTGCTGCGCCTCACGCTCCAGGATGCGCAACGCGGCAAGATTGTCTTCCACTTCCTGAAAAGCGGTGAGTGTTGCTTGCCGATACGCGGCCACCGTGCCGTCGTAGTTTGCCGTTGCCGATTCAGAGACAGCGCGTCGGCGCCCGCCATCGAAGATTGTCTGTGACATCTGTGGCCCAACCGCCCAGAGGCGACTCGACCAGTTGAACAGATTGGCGATCGTATTTCCTTCAAACCCAGCCGCTGCATCCAGGGTCAAAGACGGAAAATAAGCAGCGCGAGCGATGCCGATCTGTTCATTCGCTTCTGCTACGCGACGTTCCGTGGCGGCAATGTCGGGCCTGCGCTCAAGGAGACTCGTAGGCAGCCCGACCGGAATTACGGCGAGCTTGAGCGGAGTCTGCGGCGCGAAGGAAATGTTGAAGGTGGCTGGAGGTTTTCCGATTAGTGTAGCGATGGCGTGCTCATACTGTGCGCGGGCAACCGTAACGTCGGTATCTGCAACCCGCGCTCCATCCAGCTGAGTTTGTGCCTGAGCCACATCCGCTTTGGGAGCTGCACCGTTGCTGAAGCGATCTTGCGTAAGTTTCAGAGCATCTGTATACGCCTTCACCGTATCGTCCAGAAGTTGTTTCTGCGCGTCAGCGCTGCGCAACTCGAAGTAATCTATGGCAAGTTCAGCGTGCAGGCTCAGGTTAGCGGTCTGAAGGTCGGCGGCACTGGCCTGCGCCTCTTCGCGCGATGCGTTAACCGCGTGGCGAATCTTGCCCCATAGGTCTACTTCGTACGAGAGGTCGAATGGCAACGTGTAGTTCCCGGTGCCGTTGTTCGCGAACTGTTGCGGAAAGTAGGGAGCATTAGCAGAGGTTCGTTCGTTGACGACGCTTGGCGAAGTGGAGATGGTCGGAAACTCTGCGGATCGGTTGAAGCGGATCATCGAACGAGCCTGCCGGAACCGAGCCTCAGACACCTTAAGGTCCTGATTATCGACGGTCAGTTCCTCTTCCAGCGAATTGAGCTGCTGGTCGTTGAAGATCTCCCACCACTTGCCACGAAGCGTCTGATCGCCTGGCTGCGCTGGCTTCCAACCGTCAACTTCCTTGAAGGATTCAGGTGGTTGCTCCTTGAATGCTGGAGCAGTGGCAATCGTTGGCTTCACATATTTCGGACCGACCATACATCCGCTGAAAAGCAGATTGAACCAGCATACAAAAACAAAAACGACTTGGCGTTTCATTTCAAGCCTCCTGCCTGCGGTGCACTGACCTGAACCTGCGTGCCGCTGGTGAGTGAGTCCGATGGGTTCACAATGACGTGATCGGTGGACTTAAGGCCGGCGACCACTTCGACCGTCGATCCGAAGTCGCGTCCGATCTTGATGGGCACCAGCTCCGCTCGGTCATCGCGAACGATACCGACCCGTAGACCCTCTGAACGGAAGAGTAGTGTGTTGGCTGGGATCGTAAATGATTGGAAAGAATTATTTATAGAGTGGGGACGCGTGAGATGCACAAAGACATAAGCCCCGGTCTTGATGCGATCTTGCGGATTGTTCACATCCACCTCGACATTCAGCGTGCGGGAGGCAGAATCAATCGAATCGGAGTTGCGAACGATTGTTCCTTCAAAGGTCTCGCCAGGAAACTCGTCAAGAGTTAGCGTTGCCTTGGATCCTGTCTGTGCAGCCTGTGAATCTATCTCAGGCACAGCGACGTAAACACGCAGCTTATTCACCGATGCCATATGGAACAGTTCCTGCGGTACGCCGCCAGCTCCGGCATTGATCAGAGCGCCGATATCTGTATTTCGTGCAGTAATCACACCCGAAAAGGGTGCATAGACCTTTTCGAAGGATTGCAGCTGCTCCAACCGGTGGACGTTCGCAGTCATGGAATCCACAGATGCCTGCCGCGCACTGAGATCCTGAATCGCTTGATCTGTCTCCTGCTTGGAGACAGAGTTTGTTTTGAGAAGGTTTTGCCAGCGTGTCGAGGTAATCTCAGCTAGCTGTTCATTCGCCTGGGCATTCTTGAGGTCCGCACGAGCTTGTTCCAACTGCCGATCGATCTCGGGAGTATCGATCTCCGCGAGCAACTGCCCGCGGCTCACACGTGCGCCGATATCTGTATACCAGCGCTTGAGATAGCCGTTGGTTCGAGCGTAAATGGGCGTATCGTTGAGCGCC
Organism: Granulicella sp. S190; assembly: GCF_009766095.1. Lineage (GTDB taxonomy): Bacteria > Acidobacteriota > Terriglobia > Terriglobales > Acidobacteriaceae > Edaphobacter. Next base: position 140,525 of record NZ_LMUD01000031.1, on the reverse strand, counting down.
TGCGTATTGCCCGGCAGCACGATTTCCTGGGATACTGCGCCCGCAGTCGGCACAACAACATTTACTGTTGGGACTGCTGCTCGCTCTGTACTTGTGCCCAGAGTCGTCTCTGCATGGGCGCGTTCGCGAATACCCGTGTAGATGAGAATCGCGAGGATTATGACCGCAGCTGTCAGGCTGGACAACAGCCAGCGCGAGGATGATTTTGGCGACGTAGGTGAAGGTTGTTCCGAAACACCTGAGGGAACTTCAGAGGGCTTGTTGGCACTGTTGCTCATGGTATATCTCCATTTCTCGAGGCACGACTACGCACGCGAAAGTTCGTTGTCCGGATTCGTGATGGGCTGTCCATCTGCGGGTTTGTTCCCGCTGTGCAGGAGCGCAAACACAGACGGGACAAAGATCAGAGTCGCCACTGTAGCGCAGAGCAGGCCGCCAATGACCGCCCGGCCCAAAGGGGCATTTTGTTCGCCGCCATCGCCAACGCCGAGTGCCATTGGAATCATGCCGATGATCATGGCCAGAGCAGTCATGATGACGGGACGAAAGCGAGTTGCTCCCGACTCAATAGCAGCAGCAATCGGGTCTCCGTGATGGAGCAGCCTCTCTTTGGCGAAGGCCACGACAAGAATGCTGTTAGCGGTCGCGACACCCATACACATGATGGCTCCCATAAGAGCTGGAACGCTAAGCGTCGTGTGCGTAATGAAGAGAAATAGAACGATCCCAGCCAGCGCTGCCGGGAGTGCAGTGATGATGATGAAAGGATCAAGCCACGACTGGAAGTTCACCACAATAAGCATGTACACGAGGACGATGGCAAAGCCTAGTCCACCGATCAGCCCGATATAGGACGTATGCATCGTGCCGTACTGGCCGCGAAGGGTTACGAAACTCCCGCGTGGAAGAAACCTTCGATTTTCGTCGACGATGCGAGTGGCCTCTCGACCCACCGCACCGAGATCTCGTCCCTGAACGGATGCATAAATGTCGACGACGCGGCGGATGTTGTAGTGGTTGATCGAGGCAAGCTCATTGGTGCGCTGAATCGTTGCCACATCCGCGAGAATGGCTGGTTTCTTCTGGTTTGGCCCACTGATGGGTATATTGCGGAGATCATCAGCCGATTGAAGATCGTATTGAGGAGTCTGCGTGACTAGGCTGTACGAAACGCCGTTTTTGGGATTGAGATAAAACATTGGCGTGACCTGGAAGCTGCCGCTGGTAGAGATCAACATGCTATCCGCTATGTCGCGTTCGGTGAAGCCTCCCTGGGCGGCCCTGGTACGATCAACCGCGATGTGGAATTTGGGGTAGTCGCCCTGCTGCTGAATACGCAGGTCCGTGATGCCGCGAACATGACTTAGCTCGGCCATCATCTTGTCGGCGATGCGACTGTTGCTGTCGATGTCCGGGCCATCGATTTTAATATCGATCGGCGCAGGTAAACCGAAGTTCAGCGTCTGGGTCATAATGTCGGCTGGCAGAAAATAGAACGTCACGCCAGCAAATTCGCGGGGCAACTTCTCGCGCAGCGTGCGCACGTAATCGGCGGTCGGGTGGTGCTTTTCGTTCAGAGAGACCAGCACATCTGCATCAGCAGCGCCGGTCAGACCTGAGTTGTTGTAGATGTAGTTGATATTGCTGAACGGCAGGCCAATGTTGTCGAGGATATTGTTAACCTCACTCGACGGGATGGTCTGACGAATGCCATTCTCCACCTGATCCGCCAAGCGTGCCGTCTCCTCGATTCGAGTTCCAGTCTTTGCACGTACATGCAAGATGAACTGCCCACTGTCCGTAGCTGGAAAGAAGTCTTGGCCAAGAAATGGAATAAGCGCGAATGCGCAAATGCAAGTCACCAGGAAGCCTGGGATAAAGAGCTTTCTGGCAGAAACAAGCCGCGCCAGCAAAGAAGAATAGCCAACGCGCACCTTTTCGAAGAATCGTTCGAATGCTCGCTGAAATCGCGCGAGCGGATTACGCGACTCTTGAGCGCCCTGAACTTTGGCCTTCAACAGGTACATCGCCAGCGTCGGCACCAAGGTGCGAGACAGCGTGTACGACGCAATCATAGCGAAGATGACCGCCTCAGCGAGAGGTACAAAGAGGAACTTTGCAACTCCACTCAGGAAGAACATCGGCAGGAAGACGATACAAATGCACAAGGTCGAGACCATTGCGGGAACCGCAATCTGCGCAGCTCCTTCGAGGATGCCATCTTGAAGCGGACCGCCCTCTTCAAGATGACGTTCGATATTTTCGATGGTGACGGTGGCGTCATCGACGAGAATACCGACAGCGAGCGCCAGGCCGCCCAGCGTCATGATGTTGATCGTCTGATGCAGGAAGCTCAGAACCATCACTGAAGTCAGGATGGAGAGCGGAATCGAAATGGCGATGATAAGCGTGCTGCGCCAACTCCCAAGAAAGAGAAGAATCATCAGTCCTGTTAGTGTCGCTGCGATGACTGCTTCTCTCACAACGCCATTGATGGAGCTCTGAACAAAGATGGATTGGTCCGCGAGTGGTTGAATTTTGAGCGCAGGCGGAAGAGTCTGTGCAACGCGCGGCAGAAGTTTGCGGATGCCCTTGACTACATCGATCGTTGAGGCATCCCCGGCCTTCAGAACCGTTACGAGCACCCCACGACTGCCGTCCTGACGAACGATGTTAGTTTGCGGCGCAAAGCCATCGCTGACCGTCGCAACATCCCGCATATAGATGGTGGAACTACCAGTAGTCTTGATCGGAAGATCGTTCAGTTCCTGGACGGTCTTCGTATCGACATTCATATCAATGTCGTATTCAAAATTCCCCATTTTGGCCGTGCCGCCAGGCCTGATGAGGTTTTCGTTGCCGAGCGCGGTTAACACATCATTCGGCGAAAGTCCCTTGGACTGCAGCAAACCTTGATTGAGATTGACCATGACCTGCCGCGTCCTTCCGCCGAAAGGAAACGGAACAGCTGCGCCCGGCACCGTGACCAACTGGGTGCGCAGGAAGTTCAGCGCAATATCGTTGAGTTGCGATTCCGTGAGGTTCTTTCCGGAGACACCAAGTTGAAGAATGGGGACCGTGGAGGCGCTGTAGTTGAGAACGAGCGGAGGAAGAGCGCTCGGTGGCAATTGACGCAGGATGTACTGGGAGATGGCGGTCACCTGAGCATTCGCTCGATCGACGCTGGCGGTTGGCTGCAGATAGAGTTTGACGATTGCAGTTCCGTTGACCGTTGTGGACTCAATATGCTCGATGTTGTCTACCGTCGTCGTGAGCACGCGCTCGTAGACCGTGGTGATACGGCCTTCAGTCTCTTCCGGGCTCAAGCCCGTGAAGGTCCAGGCGACAGCAACCACTGGAATGTTGATGTTTGGAAAAATATCGGTAGGCGTCCTTAAGATCACTACTGGGCTCAAAATCAGAATGAGCAACGCCAGCACAATAAAGGTATAGGGACGGCTTAGAGCAACTTTGACGATCCACATTGCAATACCTCGAATCTTTCTCCAAGATGAGTACAAAGCTCCCCGCGGTTTACCTCAATCATTGCTTCGATGAGATCCGACTTTCTTCGATCGGTGCCTCGAAGTCCGAACTCGACCTAGCCCCCGTCCCACGGGGAGCGCCGACCCAGTGGATTGCGCAAGCTGCCAAGCCGAGTGATAAACCAAAGACAACAATGCCAGTCCAGCCGAACCGGGTCATCAGCCAGCCGCTGATAGCCACGCCGATGGCGCCCCCGGAGAAGGTGGCGGTCATATAGAGGCTGTTGATGCGGCCCTGTGCCTTCGGATCGACTGCGAAGGCGCGAGTCTGATTCGACACCAAACCCGCCTGCACCCCAATATCAAGCACGACGACACCAATCACGAGCAAAGTAAGCGATGACTCCGCGCCGAAGAGAAGCACATAGGAAAGCGTGACGAAGCCGATACTGGCCGCAATGACGGTCCGGGCCCCGAGCCGGTCGGAGGCGCGGCCACTGAGTGAAGCGGCAAGCGCACCGGCCGCGCCGATAAGGCCGAAGCCGCCCGCCCAGGCACTGCTAAGGTGCCGCGGCCCGTTCGCCAGAAGCGCCGCCAAATTGACCCAAAAAGCGTTGAAGCAAGCCCACAACAGCGCCTGGACGATCATCGATTCACGAATCGGACGATTGTCCCGCGCTAGCGGCCACAGCGAGGCGAGCAGGCGACCGTAGGATAGATCCGTCGTTGGCAAACCCCGCGGGAGGAAAGAAGCAGCGGCGATCCAGACCGGGATCATAAACGTCGCTGCCAGGCCGTAGACCGCGCGCCAACCGTAGGCCGCTCCAACCACGCCGCTGATCGTGCGGCCAACCAAAATACCAACCATAATGCCGCTGACGACAGTTCCGACATTACGCCCCCGCTCGCTGGGCAGCGACATTACGGCCGCGAATGGTACGAGTTGCTGCGGCACGCAACTGACGACACCGAGACCATAGGAGGCCGCAATCAGTGACCAGATACCGGGCGCGAACGCCGCCGCTAAAGCGAAACCAAAGGCGAGCGTGATCTGACCAAGTACGAGCTTGCGCCGGTCGAAACGGTCACCCAGCGGCAATAGAAGGGCAAGTCCACTAGCGAAGCCGAGCAACGCAGCGCCGGCGACGAGATCGACCGTCGCTACGTTGACTCGCAGCTCCGACGCTATCAACGGTAGAATCGGCTGGGTGCAATAGATATTGGTGATCACCGCGCCGGCAATGATCGCCATCACGATAATCTTTCCGCGGGAGGCTACCGCGCTCGTATCTGGACTAGCGGCTGTGATGCCCAGGTTGCTCACGGCACTCTCCTACTTGAGGTAGACGGTTGGTTAAAATTCGTGAGCGCTAGTGCGCGTATATCCACGACGACCTTCTCATCGCGCCAGCTCGCATCGCGTATGGACGAATTTCAATCCAGCTAGTCGACTATTTGTCGTCCTTCGCCGGTACTTCTCTTAGTTCGCCCGTTGACAAATCAAAAACAAATCCACGAATCACGACGTCTGCAGGAATCCATGGGTGTGACCTAAGCTTCAGCACCTGCTTTTGCGTTGCCAAATTTACGTCGGTATAGAAATGGAATCTATCGGGAGCTACTGACCACACGCCGCATTGTTTGTGAAGGTGGTTCTCGAACGTCTCTTCAGTAAACATCTCCATTCCGCAGCCAGTGTGCCCCACGATCATGACTTCTCGCACGCCCAGAACGTGAATTGAGAACATGAGAGACCGCACAACGTCTTCCGTTGCTGCTGTTCCGACGTTCCGAATTACATCCGCATCGGCGGGTTTGATGTCTAACCATTCGAGCAGTTGATTCACGCGGGGGTCCATACACGTAAGGATTGCGATCTTCGGAGCTGGCTTGTTTGCCAGCGTAGGATCATGATGTTTTGCATTCTTGCGATTTACCTCAATTGCGCGTTCGATCAAGCTCATTTGAATTCTCCCCAGTCGTGTTTCAAGTCCGGGATTCGGTTGCAACAACGCATAGTCTGATGTTGTTTATGCGGATTGAACCTTCTCGTTCGGACCTGCAGTCTGTTTCAAAGATCCAGAGAGGATGAAGTCTCAAGATCGCTAATCTTGTCTCGGGTGTGGCCTTGACCCAGTCTCGCGCGCCCATGGTCGCAAGGCTGATGTGCTGATTAGGCCAGAGGAAGAGAATTGCAGCTATCAGACGAAGGTATCGATTGATACCTTCGTCTGATGGAGCTCTCGCAGACGGGTAACCTTACTTTGGCTTATCGGTAGGCACCGGCTTGGTCGCGTCATGACGTGAATGCAGGCAAGCTGGCTCAATGGTCACACTGCAGTCCCGCTCGGAGGCATCGAACGTGTCAACCGTTCGGAGACTAAAATTTCTCGAAGATTGTGAAATGACGAAACGACCGATAGTGGCACGGATCGATCAACAGAAGGTCAATCCGTGCCACTCGACTCGCTGGCCGAAGGGAACGTAGCCCTTCAGTCCAACCACATGCCTCTAAATTGAGCCTGACTAGATGATCGAATTGACAGGCGTCAGCGGTCCAATTCAATCTCCGTCAATCGAGTCGAGCATCTATTCTTGGCGTTTGTCGGGTCGTCTTTCGAGGAGCCAGTGGACTTTTTTGGTGCAGCGTCAGTCGGCCGAACGGTACTCCTGTTGAACGCGGTGGAATCCCGAATTTTCTTTGGTGACAGGTCAGGGCAATTACAGGTTGGATTAAACGAGGGTATAATTATGTCGCGCAGCCCTCTCTCGTCTCAACTCCTTTGCGTAGTACATAATCACTGGTTCCCACAATTCCATCGGGTGTTCGACAGTTGCTTTGTGTTCCGGATGAGCCGGCTATAGGAGGAGAAAGCCATGAAGAGCGTCTCAGCACCCATTTCACTTGCCGGCTCCCAACTTCGCGAGACGCGCCACGTCTGCGCGTTTTTTAACAATGATGAGGAGGAATATCGCATCCTGCTACCTTTCATAAAGGACGGGATGAAGTCTGGCGACAAAGCCGTTCACGTACTAAACCCGAAGCAACGTCAGGACCATCTGCAACGCCTGGCTGCCGCAGGCATCGATCCGGCGGGCGCGCAGCAGAGCGGGCAGCTCGAGCTTCGGACCAATACAGAGGTCTACCTTCCTGATGGCCGCTTCGATCAGGATCGGATGCTTGGGGTATTTGAACAACTGGCTAGTGGAAACGCTAACGGAGGATTTCCTCTCAGCCGTATCTGTTGTCGCATGGACTGGGCAGTTAAAGATCGATCTCATGTTGATGACGTGATTGAGTTCGAGTCGCGTGTAAACGACGTGTGGCTTCGGCACGACGATGCGGTTATCTGTACCTACCATCTCGGTCAATTTAGCGGTGACGCGGTGATTGACATCATGCGAACTCATCCCATGGTTATCGTCGGTGGCATCCTTCAGCAAAATCCCTTCTTTGTGCCGCCGGATGAGTTCCTGGAAGAATTTCGTCAAAGGCGAGCTGGTAGGAGCAGTTCGCCTGCAACGGCCTAAGATATGGACGTGCACGCCAGAGACCCTGCGGATAGAATCAAGCAGCTTCAGCACTGCATTAATGATCTGATTAGCGTCCTCGCTCTTCCGGCTATGTGGAGCGGCGGTGAGCCATCCCGGATTGTTCAAACTTTGCTCGACGCCCTGCTGCGAATGCTCCAGCTGGATCTCGTCTATGTGCGGTTGAAGGAAACCGGTGGTCAGACGCCAATTGAAATCGTTCGATTCGCTCAATCGCAACAAGATATAGCCCAGCCACATGAGATCGGCGAGATACTCGAAGGCTGGTTAGGGGCCAACCCGCAGGAATGGCCCCTGCTGATGCGGAACACTTTGGGAGACAGGGACATTTCGATTGTGCCCTTAGGACTAGGGCTGCAGGGTGAAATTGGCGTAATCGTAGCAGGATCAGGACGATCGGATTTTCCGCAGCAAACCGAGAGACTTATTCTGAGCGTAGCAGCGAATCAGGCGTCCATCGGGTTGCAGGAGGCACGGCTCCGAAGCGAACAGAAGCGGGTCGCGAGTGAACTGGATCAACGCGTCGCGCAGCGAACTACAGAACTTGCCGTGGCCAACGAAGAGCTGCGAAAGGAGATTGCCAACCGCAAGCACGCCGAGGACGATCTGAGAAGTAGCGAAGAAAAGCACCGCGTGATTGTTGAAACAGCCAACGACGCAGTCGTGAGTATGGATGAAACAGGCGCTATCCTCATTGCAAATCCCGCTACGAGGCGCATCTTTGGGTATGACCCCATCGAGATTATCGGTAAACCTCTGACAATGCTCATGCCGGAAATGATGCGGAAACTTCATGAGAATGGGTTCAAACGATATTTGGCTACCGGAAAGCGGCATCTCAATTGGCAAGGCATCGAACTTACAGCTCAACGCAAGGATGGCCAGGAGTTCGCGGTGGAAGTTTCGTTTGGGGAACTAACGAGCGATGGGCATAAATTATTTACAGGCTTCATCCGCGATATTAGTGAAAGAAAGCGGGCCGAGGATCAGCTTCGCGCCAGCGAGCGTAACCTGCAGATGACCCAAGCGGAGCTCGCGCGGGTTTCCCGGCTCACAGCCATGGGCGAACTGACGGCGTCGATAGCGCATGAGGTCAATCAACCCTTGACCGCGGTAATCAATAACGGAAGTGCCTGTCTGAGATTGCTCGCCAACCGTAATTTAGAACCTGAGGTTCTGCGTCGCGCTCTCGAAGGAATTGTTGCCGATGGTACTCGCGCGAGCGCTGTTTTAGCTCGGATCCGTGCCTTTATAAAGAAAGAGCCAGCCGATAAGAACCCATTGGACATAAATGAAGTGATTCAGGAGATGCTGGTTCTGGCTGGCCATGAGCTTTATGAAAGTCAAGTCGTGGTGGATCAACAATTGACAACAGATCTCCCGTTTGTCTTGGCTGATCGCGTTCAGTTGCAGCAGGTCCTGCTCAATTTGATCATGAACGCCATCGAAGCCTTAGCCTCCGTGATAAATCGACCTCGGTTACTGTTAGTTCAATCCCGGATAAACGAGTCTCGGGACGTACTTGTTGAGGTAAGCGACTCTGGCACTGGCTTTGATCTAGAGATAGATCGCGTCTTCAACCCCTTTTTTACAACGAAAGCGAAAGGGATGGGAATGGGTTTGTCGATCAGTCGCTCACTTGTTGAAAGTCATGGCGGCCAACTCTGGGCCACGCCAAATTCTCCTCACGGCGCGGTATTTTCGTTCACGCTGCCGGCAATCGAAGGGACTGCTTCATGACGAATGCTCCAGTTGTCTTCGTTGTCGACGACGATCAGTCAGTGCGGTCTTCACTGAAGTTCCTCCTAAGCACTGTGGGTTTGCACGTTGAAAGTTTTGACTCTGCGGATGCGTTTCTACGTAAAAATCTGCCAGATTCTCCTAGCTGCCTTGTGCTGGACGTCAGGCTTCCGGGATTGAGTGGACTCGATTTTCAACGCGAGCTGGGAGCGAGAAAAATTAATATTCCCATAGTCTTTCTTACTGGCCATGGCGACATTCCGATGAGTGTCCGCGCCATGAAGGCTGGGGCCGTCGAGTTCTTGACTAAGCCATTTCGAGATCAGGATCTGCTGGATGCGGTTCGTATCGCACTGGAGCGGGATCGCACCCGGCGTGAGCATGAAAAAGAAGTGCTGATCCTCCAGCAGCGCTTCGATTCATTGACTTCGCGCGAGCGGGAGGTGATTTCCCTTGTTGTTTCGGGCATGCTCAATAAGCAGATCGCGGACCAGCTTGGAACTGCGGAGAGTACCGTGAAAGTTCAGCGTAGCCGGGCATTGGAAAAGATGCACGCGGAATCTCTTGTCGACATGGTAAGAATGATCGAAAAATTGAACGGGCCCTCGGGGAGACTCCGATAAGCGAAAGGCTTATTCTCATAGCCCTTTTGAGTCGCTGGATATCCCAACATCCAATAGATTCTTTGTCCGTCTGGGGATAACTTGTTCTCAGGACGGAGCTATAAGGTGATAAAGAACCTAATCTCGGTAGTTGACGACGATGAGTCCGTCCGTAGAACCACAACATTTTTGATCGAATCCTTCGGTTTTCGAGCGGCTGCCTTTGACTCTGCCCAAAGTTTTTTGCAGTCCGTCCAGTTGCACGATACTTCATGTCTTCTTGTTGACGTCCAGATGTCGGGCATGAATGGTCTACAACTCCAACGCGAGTTGGCTGCGGCAGGCTACGGCATTCCCATTATTTTCATCACCGCATACGACAACAGAGATACCCGTCAGCAGGCGATGCAAGCCGGTGCAGCCGCATTTTTAGGCAAGCCCTTTAACGATGACGAGCTGCTCCAAGCCGTCCGTGTAGCGTTGCGAGGAGAATTCGAGGCCATAAAGAATCTGGTATCTGTGATTGACGACGATGAGTCCGTACGCCGGACGACCACACTACTCATCGAATCCTTCGGCTTTCGAGCGGTAGCCTTCGCATCTGCCAAGAGTTTTCTGATGTCTGACCAACTGCGTGATACTTCCTGTCTCATCCTGGATGTACGAATGCCGGACATGAATGGATTAGAACTCCAGAGCGAGCTAGCTGCCGCAGGTTACGCCATTCCCATTATTTTTGTCACCGCTTATGAGGATAAAGACTCTCGTGGACGAGCGATGCGGGCCGGCGCTGTTGCATTTCTAGATAAGCCTTTTAGCGACGAACAATTACTCCAAACCGTTCGCTTAGCACTGATGGCATGACAGCAGTATGGAATCCACCTGACTACTGAGTTCTAAAGGTGAATGCATAAGTTTCACATAGACGTCAGTGCCAGCCACAGGAGCATATCGTTATGAGCACAGTACGCGTGATAGGCCGTGAATCTAGGCTCTTTCATCTATCGAACATAGAGCCGATCGTGTTCGTAGTCGACGACGATGTCTCTGTCCGCGAATCGGTCGAATCGCTAATCAGCTGCGGTGGCTGGCAGTCTGAAACATTCGCCTCCGCTCATGAGTTTCTCGCTCGCCCGAAGCCTGCTGTTCCAAGCTGCTTGGTGCTCAACAATTCTCTTCTGGACTTCAATGGTTTAGAGCTGCAAAAACGTGTTGCCGTCGAACGTCCTAATACGCCGATCATATTTATCACGGACCAGTCCGATGTATACACGTCCGTCCAGGCTATGAAGGCCGGAGCCGCCGAATTCCTTATCAAGCCATACGACGATGACATCCTTTTGGGTGCGATTCGGGAGTGTCTCAAACGGAGCCGAGCTGCTGTGAGCCGCGATGCAGAGATGCGCGCACTCCGTAAAACCTATGCGCGACTCAGCCATCGCGAGCGGCAAGTCATGGCTTTAGTGGTCTCTGGCTTATTGAACAAGCAAGTAGGTGCGGAACTCGGTATTAGCGAGATAACGGTTAAGGCGCATCGGGGTCATGTCATGCAAAAAATGAAGGCTGAATCTTTCGCAGACTTAGTCAGAATGGCCATGAAGCTTTGTTCAGAGCACGCCCTCAGCTCATCACGTTCAAATGTCGCTCCCATATGCGAAGTCGTCAACCAAGAGAACGTTGGTGAGGGTTTATGAATCCGGAGTTGACGCAGGCGTGATCTGACAACTTCCTGATTCTGTAATCAACCAGTCCGAAGGCCTTAGGCCTAAAGCCGGCCACTTTGCCGTTTGGGAGCAGCCGCCATACTTTTCGGAAGAGATGCGTACCTCTTTCAGTACGTTGCGCTGATCTCTGTATCTTCAGCCACCCATGACAACGTACCGATAAATACGAAGGTATCAAGCAATACCTTCGTCCAATTGTTGGTTCCTCACACTTCTGGTGAGATCGCTTTTATAAGACGCGCTTTACTCGAAATCGAACGAAGAGCTCAAGCACTCACACCCATCAGATTGCGGTAGCTCACTACAAACAAAGAAAGGAGATAGTCATGCAAAAAAAGGCGACCGTACTGGTTACAGGTGCCTCGCAGGGGATCGGAGCCGCCATCGTGCGACTGTTTCTGGATCGCGGCTATCAAGTTGTAGCAACTTCGCGGAGTGCTACGAAAGCCGGCTTCGAGCCGTCGCCCGACCTCGTACTTGTCGATGGAGACATCGGCAAGGAAGCAACAGCTGAGAAGGTCACGCAGACCGCGTTGGCCAAATTCGGCTCGATCGACCATGTCGTCAACAACGCCGGAGTTTTCTCAGTCAAGCCTTTCACGGAGTATACCGTCGACGAATTCCGAAGTTTCGTCTCTACCAATCTCGAAGGATTCATCTTCATAACCCAACTCGCGGTCAAACAGATGTTGGCGCAGGGTACTGGCGGTAGCATCACTACCATCACGTCGTCCTTGGTGGTGAACCCCATTGCAGGCGTTACTGCGTCGATTCCGATGATCACCAAGGGAGGACTTGAGGCCATTACCCGCAGTCTTTCCAGTGAATATGCAAAAAATGGAATTCGCTTCAATGCAGTAGCGCCGGGTGTCGTCGATACCCCGCTCCATGAAAAAACTCCGAAGGACTTCATGAAGAGTCTTTCGCCGATGGGCACGATATCGGATGCGAAGGACATTGCGGAGGCCGTTGTTTTTCTGACGGAAGCTCGCGACGTAACCGGGGAGGTGCTGCACGTGGACGGCGGTGCACACGTGGGCCGATGGTAGCCGCTAAAGGTTCACAGCCGCACAGTGCTGAGCGACGGCTGGAAGACCTCGGCATACAACTTCCCGCTGCACCGACGCCATTTGGCACTTACGTCGAGACAGTGCAGACCGGCAACCTGCTCTTTTTTAGCGGAATGCTTCCAGTTGTTGACCATAAGCCGAAGTATGTTGGCCGGGTCGGGAAGGAACTTGATCTCGACGCCGCAAGAGATGCAGCCTACACCGCGGCTTTAAGCGTCGTCGCCGCAGCGAAAAAGCATTTGGGCTCACTCGATCGAGTGACTCGCGTCGTTCGTCTTGGAGTGTTCATTGCAACCTTTGGGGATTTCTACGACCAACCCAGTGTCGCGAACGCTGTTTCAGATTTGTTTCGAGATATCTTTGGCATCGAGAAAACTTCGGTCCGGCTAGTGATCGGCGTCGCCAGCCTTCCTCTCGGAATGCCGATAGAACTCGATGTGATCTTCGAAGTCGATTCGTAGCGAGCAAAGGCAAAGGCTATACAACGCCTGACTATCACCTGCGGAGGCGACAGTGCAAAAAGAGATCATTAGTTCATCCACACCGTGGTATAAGACACGCGTCTCTTCCACCTTGGGAATTGAGTACCCGATTATTCAAGGTCCTTTAGGTGGTCTGTCGACGCAGAGATTGACAGCGATTGTGTCGAATTTTGGCGGCCTGGGCTCCTTCGGGGCGCATGGTCTGAGCCCTTCTGGAATCAAGGACGTCATCTCTGAGATTCGTGAACTTACTACCAAGCCTTTCGCAATAAATTTGTGGGTCTCGACGGAAGATGAGGGAGCACGCGCTTCGGGCAAGGAAGAGTTTGTGCGAAGCCTTAAACACCTGGCTGGACATATAGAAGCACTGGGAGGAACTCTGCCGGACCATAAGCCGTATGTTCCAGTCCGGTTTGAAGACCAGGTACGCGTTCTGCTCGATGCAAAGATCCCGATCTTCAGCTTCATCGCCGGGATACCGCCGAAAGAGATTTTGGACGAATGCCGTACCCGTGGAATCCTTACGATTGGAACCGCGACAACGGCAGCCGAAGCCATGGTTCTAGATCAGGCAGGAGTCAGTGTCATTGTCGCTTCCGGCTTTGAAGCGGGTGGCCATCGCGGCTCTTTCCTGCTGCCCGCCGAGGATTCCCTCACCGGAACATTTTCACTGACGCCTCAGGTCGTAGATGCTGTTTCTGCACCGGTGGTCGCCGCTGGAGGTATCGCCGATGCGCGTGGAATAGTCGCAGCTTTCGCCCTCGGAGCTGAAGGCGTACAAATCGGTACGGCCTTTTTAGTGAGTGAAGATTCCGGTGCGAGTGTCCATCATCGCAACGCGCTCCTCAGTCGAAAAGCGCAGAGAACTTCATTAACCAAGGGCTTTACTGGACGACTTGCTCGCGGAGTTCACAACCAGCTGATCGAGGAACTAAATCGCCCAGGCGTAGATATTCTTCCGTACCCACTGCAGCGCATGCTCGTTCGAAGCCTTGTTGTACCCGCGGAGAAAGCAGGCAGAACTGAGCTTCTCCAACTTTGGGCAGGACAGAGTGCAAGCCTTGTCCAACAGAGTGATGCGAAGACGCTCCTGCGGACATTGATATCCGAAACCACCGCTGTTGCTGATCCTGTTGTCGATTGGAATCGCGAAAGACGATGCAAAAGGTCGCGTTGAAATAGAAATACCGCAGTTGACGATTGGAGGAAACGATGTCTCTTTCAGGTGAATACGGCACGCCGGCGGTAGTCCCTTCGCCATCAGATAAAGACGTGAGTGGAGTCCTTGACCATATGACCCCTCTGAGTCACCAGCAACTGATCCTCGCTGCCCGATCGGGTTGCGGGGCCGCATTCAAGGAGCTCTGGGATCTATATTCATGGCGAGTCTACAGAACCACTTTAGGCATTACTAAGAATGAGTACGATGCCGAAGACGCGCTGCAGGATTCCTTTCTTCACGCGTTCCGGGCTCTCGAAGGCTTTGAAGGCCGCGCGAGCTTCTACACCTGGTTGACTCGCATTGCAATTAACTCGGCATTGGGCATACTGCGCAAGCGCCGCTGCCGGCCGGAAACATCAATCAACTCAGGTTCTCAGCAAGAAGAAGAGAGTGCTCCTGAAGAGCTAACAGACACGGCCCCCAATCCTGAACAAGTCTTCGAACAACAACAGAGACACGTGCAGCTTATGCAGGCGATCCATAGACTCCCTGCAAGCCTTCGGGAAGCCGTTCAATTGCACATTGCGAGAGACTGCTCGGCGAAAGAAGTTGCCTGCCAGCTCAACATCTCTGAGGCAGCTGCCAAGTCGCGGCTCTATCGGGCAAGCACAAGACTAGGTACGATGCTAGCTGCCCGCTATAGTTCCAGGGTCCAAAATAACGTTCAATAGACATGTTCTTAATCTTCTTTCGTGTTCGCAACGCCTAGAAAATTATCTTCATCCTCAGCCCCAGCAACGCGGTCGTGTACTGCTTGACGATATTCGTTGGATGCACTGAAACCTCTAGATCGGGCCCTAGCTCCATGCTCTGCGTCAGCCTTACGCGGTAAAACGTCTCAAACAGGGTTTCGTGATGTTTAGCTCCATGGCTTGGTTCCGTGATATTGATCGACGCGCCAAACATGTCCCCGCGTCGCCCAAATGGCCGTATGTTCACAATACCTGCGTCTAAGACTCTCTTGATGGAAGAACCAGTGTCAGTCGCTATTCCCAGGCGTCCAAAGGGAACCCATCCATTTTTCAATTCATAATCGGAACCGAATCCTAGCCCCGCTCCACTTCCTTGCGTAGCCGTATCGTTCCGCCACACCAGAAACCGGAACAGGTGTTCCTGCTGGGTCGGAGCACCCTCTTTCCATCCCAGCTCAATCGCATTCATATACTTTTTGTCTACTAGCGTCTTAAGGTTTCTCTGCTGCGCGCCTTCTGTATCCACGGTCACCGCGTGGAGGTAGATGTGCGGAGTGACTTGGTACTCAAGCGCCGCGCCTCCCGCGTATGTTCCGTCGGATGGAATGGTCAGGTTCCCGTCGTTTTCAGCATTGAGAAACTGGCTTCGCTCGTCATTGTTGTAGAGACTCAGGCTGATGAACTCGTTAGGGTGGATCTTGCCGATGTAAAAGGCAATTTTCTTTTGATAGAAATCCTGCCTGTAGTAGAGGATATTCAGAGTAATCGGTTCCTGCGGACCACCTCCTGGCAAACAGTTCAGCACCAACCCTGATCCAAGGGCGTCACTCAAGTTGAACTGCTGGCTTACCCCAAGATTCACTCCGGACCGTACCAACATGCTGAAGGTACCGGCGTTTCCTCCATGGTCGTACGCCTTCCACCCGCCCGATAAGTCGAATCGACCTGTCGCCCAATTGTGCCGTACGCCGTCGGGCGTTTCCGTCGCATACTGGTCCACTACGGTGTACGTTGCAGCGAAGCTCAGCCCCTCCGCTTTACGCAACTCGTTCATCGACCGATCAACAGGTCCCAGCACAGGATGAAATGGGTCTCTCTTGAAGAACGGATCAGCCGGTACCTTTGCCAGCACAGCGGCGTCCTGATCGAGAGCTTGTCCCGGGAATCCTTTAATCTTAGCCACCGCTTCACTTTCCTGCCCAGCCGTGCCTTGTATCTGGACCTGGACGCGAGACGATGCGTCCGGCGCTCCCGATCCGATCTGCGACGAGGCGCGCTCTGGTCTTGCAAGGAGACCAGAAAGTAATAAAACATAGACCAGAACGCGTGTCACTTGGCGTCGGTCTGCCTTTTCAAATTCCGGCAAGGATGCGCGTAGCACATTCCTTGCACACGACAACCGGAATTTCACTGCAGTCACAGAAAAACCCAATGTTTGCGCTGCTTCATTCGTTGAGCATTCCCTGGCATGGTGGAGTTCAACAACTGATCGTAAGCGCCATGGTAATCGCAGTATTGAGCTCCTTAGTAGCTTTTCTACTTCACGATCAGCACAAAGATGTTCGGGATATCAGACGCTTAGGTTAACTTTAAGAAGCAAGCAACTTTAAAAGTGCCTGGGCTGCGGAGGTCGAGGATGCAGGATTCTGTCCCGTAATCAGCAGTCCATCGACAACAGAGAAGGGCTGCCAATTGGGTACTTTTTCGAAGGTTGCACCCAGCCGCTTGAGTTCATCCTCGACGAGAAATGGTACGACGTTGGTGAGTTGTACCGCTTCCTCTTCTTCATTCGTAAAACCCGTCAGTCGTTTCCCCTTCACGAGTGGTGCGCCCTTGTACTTGACGTGACGCAGCACGCCGGGAGAATGGCACACCAACGCAACTGGCTTACCCAAGTTATAGAAGGCTTCGATCAGAGCGATCGAAACCGGACTCTCAGCCAAGTCCCACAGGGGCCCGTGCCCCCCTACGTAAAAAATCGTGTCGAAGTCTTCCGCTTTCATGTCAGCGAGCTTCACGGTATGAGAAAGAGCCTTCTGCGCAGTCTCGTCTTCCTTGAACCGCGCCATTGCAGGCGTTTGATTCTCCGGCACATCGCTCTTCGGATCGATCGGCGGCTGCCCGCCTTTCGGTGACGCGAGAGTTAACTGCACATCAGAGTCCATGAAGACAAAGTAGGGAGCAGCGAACTCCTCAAGCCAGAAGCCGGTTTTGCGGCCCGTACCGCCGAGCTGATCGTGCGATGTCAACACCATCAATATCTTCATGGTCCTTCTCCTCTGTTCCTTCTCGTGCGTCGTCCCGATAGGCACACAACGCGATCACACCAGAAGCATCGAAGACGAACAATCGTACGAAGGTATCGTTGGATACCTTCGTATCGGTCAAAATCGCTGGGAAATGGCCAATCGCTACGCCCGGACATCCACACGGGATGACTAAAATTCCCAACGATGTACCCGCATCATGCAATGTGCATAGTGGACACTAAAAGAACAAAGCCCACGATTAGGTGTGCCGCCTCCCCCTATCGCAGCACCAATATTTGTATGGTAGGTAGTGATTAGCGCAGCAAGAACTACTCCGATTACCCCGATGACAGCAACTGATACAGACTTATCGCTAGGCATGAGACCTCCTCGTTGACAGGTAAAGTCGAATCACCCGTCTTTACCCATAGTGAGGGCGAAGACCCATATGTTTCATTCCATTCGTAAAGCTAATCGGCAGGAACGATGCAGTGCCGTCGGTTGAATGCTTCGCGGAAGGCTGGCAACGTCGCCACGGTCTCGGCGCGTGCGTTCGTAGTCTTGCACGTTGCCTTGTCGTTCTCGGAGTATATGGGAATCAGACCCATCGCATGATCGTGAGTTCGCGTTTCCCTCCTCATCGAGTCGAACGATGGGCTGGAAGGTGCTGGGTCGAACATTAATCTAATCTTCCTCTGCTCGGCGGTTTTGTATTCGACCCTAAGACAAAATAAACCTCGAGCTACACTCAACCTCTACGGAAGGCCGACTAAGTTACTTGGGAAGCAAAATCTTGTACAACACACCGCAACCGGCAGTTCCGTTAGTCTTGCATGGATTAGTGCTAACACTGGAATGCCCCCCAAACAGGGTTGCCCCGTAGATATCTCCATTTGGCAGTTGAATGAGTCCGGTAGAAGGCAAAAGGCCATCCTTTCCCGTAAAGGAATGCAGCGTGGTGTGATGTCCATTCGCAGTGATCTGAAAGACGACACCGAATCCATCGAGTCCTTCGGTGGAGCCGTGGACTCCCCCGGCCTGGGTTGCCCCGTAGATCGTATCGCCGAGTATCAGGGGTACTCCCTGCGGCCCAGCGCCATCCGAACCAGTAAAGGAGTGAATCACGGAAAAGTTGCCGGCTGTGTCGAATTCGTACAACACACCGCAACCAAAATTGGCGAAGGCACCTGCGTCATAGAGGGCGCAACTGCTGAGATCTCCACCTGAAAGCGCAAAGCCGAAGATGTTTCCTTTGCCGTCGAGCGCGATGCCGTTAGGAGAACCACCATCCGTCCCACCAGTGAAGTTGTGAAGGACGGTGAAGGTACCATCGGGTCTCAACTGAAACAGGACTCCGTAACCAGGGTTGTCGGAGTTCCCGGTATCATCCGGGCCACCGTCCGTCGTGGTCCCGTAGAGATTCCCCTCCGCATCGACCGCCAAAGAGGTCTGCGGGTCGGAGCCGGACACGACTGGGTTTTTGAAGTGAAAGAGGACAGTGGTAACTCCAGCAGGACTGATCTCGAAGATCTCCCCGCAACCGTTACCAGGAGCGCAGCCGCCTGCCGTCGTCACGCCGTAGAGAGTTCCCTTCTTGTCTATCGTCAGACCGCCATACGGCTCCCCTTCGGTAGCGGAGAAAACGTGTAGCACGGTCCCAGTACCTGAGGGAAGAATCTTGTAAATCGCTCCGACCGTAGAGTTTGTTGCAACTTCAATCAACATCTCTCCATATAGATCTCCCGCAGTGTCGCGCACTAAGCCAGAGGATGGAAAATTTGGCTTGCCATCAAGTGATCCGAAGGTGAACTCTGGTACCAGATAGCCATGTGCCCAATCGAAGACTACGCCGCAGCCGGTCGGATGGCACAATGTTCCGCCCGCGTTGGCGACCCCGAGGACATGGCTATAACCGTCGGCGAGCAGGTTCCCAATGGGCGAAGCACCATCGGCCAGACCATTGAACTTGTATTGGACGTGTAGGTCGTCTTGTGCCCTGAGGGTCGGGGTTGCTAGAAAGAGTGGGCTCATTGCTAGCGCCATTGTGACTAGAGGGAGAAAGCTTGCTGGCGAGAAAGATCGTCCTGTGCCCTTGTTGTTCTTCATCATGTCATCCTCGATAGGATTTCGGATTCTCGTACACCGTACGGGGCAGAGACGACCCACCCGGAAACCATAGCATGAAGTTTTTCAAGGAATGCAACAAATTCCGATCAGTCGCGTTTGGTTCATCCAGCCGAATCCGCTTGCCCGTCGCTGCACCTGGTCCAGCTTACGCTCGTATACGAGAACACCACCGCCTTCTCACGAGCAGTCGCCATGATCCGATTGGCGTATCAAATCAGTCGGAGCCAGTGGCCTTGGCACCGCCCCAGCATTCTCTGGGGTTATCGCGGTTCATCTGGATGTCTCTGGAACTCCTGAAACAAGTAAATGGCGGAGAGGGAGGGATTCGAACCCCCGATAGACTTACGCCTATGTCTGATTTCGAGTCAGGTGCATTCAACCGGGCTCTGCCACCTCTCCGCGTTTTATCAATCACCTTGAGACCGTCTCTTAGCTGGCTAAAGGAGCGGCGTCAGACGTGGCGTCAATTGCAGTCTGGGGAACTGTAACCGACCAATCAACGGCGTCTGCAGGACATGCGAATGCAAGAGACAACCAGCAAAGCCATTGAGAGTGACGTGTAGCCAGGGAATTCTTCGTTAGTTCGAATCTCTTCCCTGACCAGACAAGTTTACTGGCAAAGGCGTGTCCAGTGCAATGCCGTCGATTTATCCTGAAGGCTGTCGGAGAAGAGGTCCTTCCTCGCATGGGAGAAGAGTTTTGACGGCAGAGCGAGCACCAGGCGCCAGCGTATGGACCTCCGAACATAAGCTGTGGCTGCGCGAGTTAGCCGTAAGCTCTGGCTTCGACACTGCCGGAATCGCTCCCGTCTCTGCAGGCCCTCAAACTGGCGAGCAGCTGCTCGACGCTGAGAGATTTGCGACCTGGATCTCAGCCGGCAGAGCAGGGGAGATGGACTATCTCAAGCGACGCGACGAGCACGGAATCCTGCTGCGAAGCGACGTACAGATTGCGCTGCCCTGGGCTCAGTCGGTTATCGTCTGCGCGCTGAACTACAACGCTGCAGGCCCGCTCTCTATCGACAACGCATCGCCCAATACCGGATGGATCGCCCGCTATGCCTGGAGCGGACGCACCGCCGCTCTCTCCGCGAAGGAACTCCAACCCAGCGACTACCACGACGAGCTTCTCGGCCGCCTCCGAAAGATCGAAGCGCAGTTGCAGGATCGATTCGCCTGCCAGACGCGCTGTTATGTCGACACCGGCCCGTTGGTGGAGCGTGCCGCAGCCGCGAAAGCAGGCATCGGCTGGATCGGGAAGAACACCTGCGTCATCGATCAGAAACTAGGCTCCTGGCTGCTGCTTGGCGTCATCATCACCTCGATCCCTGTCTCTCCCGAGGCCGAGTGGGAGGTCGCCGCGGATCGATGTGGAAGCTGCACCCGTTGCCTCGATGCATGCCCCACCGACGCTCTGATAGCGCCGCATCAGATGGATGCTTCACTCTGTATCGCATATCTCACGATCGAAAAAAAGGGTGCCATCGCCGAGGAACTGCGCGAACCGATGGGCCGTCAGGTCTTCGGATGCGACATCTGTCAGGACGTCTGCCCGTGGAACCGCCGCTCTCCAGTTGCCGTCAACGAAGGCATGCTGACACGCAGAGAGCTGGTCAATCCGCCGTTAGCATGGCTCGCCGAGATGGACTCTGCCGACTTCAAACGTTGGTTCAAAGGTTCTCCTCTGGAGCGGACTCGCCTGAAGCGCCTGCAGCGCAACGTGGCTGTCGCCATGGGAAACAGTGGCGAAACGCAGTTCATCCCCCACTTAGAGCGGTGGAAAGCTGCCGATGATCTTGTTCTGGCCGACTCCGCCGACTGGGCGCTGCAAAGAATACGCGGTCTCTCCTCTGAGCCTGATCGCGGCATCGCCGTCAGGGAATCGCAGTGTCGGGCAGAAGAAGATGGGCAAAGCGAGCCGCTCTGCTAGCATCGAAGGAAACCGTGTCGGTCCATTGACGCCCGCTCTACACGAAACCCTCCTATGCCGTCCATTCTTCCACCCAAAAGCGAAGTTCCAGGAACGACCGGATTTGCATCGGAGACTCCGCCCAAGCCGATCGAGGACGTCCAGCCCGTCGTTCGGGGCTACGGCCTCTCCGCGCAGCTCGCCGCGCTCGCCCGCTACATGGCCCGCACAGAGGTGCACACCTACGCCTTCAGCGTTGCCGCCAATGTCATCCTCTCGCTCTTCCCCTTTATCGTGCTTTTGTTGACCCTGTGCCGCAACGTCTTTCACTCGCGATCCATGGAACAGATCGTCGGCGACATGATGAAGAATCTGCTCCCCGTAGGGCAGGACTTCGTCATGCGCAACATGCAGCTTCTGGCCCATCCCCATAAGGGAACGCAGCTCTTCTCCCTGGTCATGCTGCTCATCACCTCAACAGGCGTTTTTCTCCCATTGGAAGTTGCTCTGAACAGCGTCTGGGGCGTACGCCAGAACCGCAGCTATCTGCACAATCAGGCTATCTCCCTCGGACTGGCCTTTGCCGTCGGCGTTCTGGCGATGGCGTCGGTTGCCTCCACGGCCAGCCAGCAGACGATCCTCTCCTGGGTCTTCTTTGGCCATACCAACAACAACGTCTTCCACTTCATCTCCTTCACCTTCCTCAAGCTATGCGCGGGGCTTGCGAGCATCCTGCTCTTTTTCCTAATCTATTGGGTGTTGCCGTACAGAAAAGTTCCAGCGCGCGCGGTGCTCCCTACGGCCATCGTGGTTGGCCTGATATGGCTGGGCGCCAAATATCTCTATATCAAGGCGCTTCCGTGGCTGGACTTTCAGTCCGTCTATGGACCGTTTTATATTTCGGTAGGGCTGATGATGTGGGCCTTTCTCTCAGGTCTGCTCCTGTTGGCCGGAGCACACTTTTCGGCGACACGTTATACCTTGAAGCTGGCACGGCAGGCGGAACTGGAGGCGACAAAAGATGCAGGAACCGTATAGCCCTACCAGGCCGCGCGCTCTCGAGCTTCTGCGAGAACGGGTGCCTACAGGACTTGCCGGTGCCGCGTTCTGGCTCGGGCTCTGGTTCTGCGTATTATTCGTTCGCCGCTGGATCTCCGGAGGATTCGGAACTTTCTTAGGCGTTCTGCAGTTCTTTGTTGGAATCGCTCTCATCTCGGTTGCCATCCCGCTTACCTTGCAGCTGGTCCGCAAGCACCTCCTCTGGAGCCTCCGAAACAAGCTGGTGCTCACCTATCTTCTGATCGGTGTCGCTCCAGTGGTCCTGTTCGTTACATTGGTTGGAGTCCTCTCCTACGTTGCCGCCGGACAATTTGCCATCCACCTCACAGACTCCAGGCTGCAAGCCGAGCTACGTCAGATGAGCAACGAGAGTGGGCACCGCGCCGATCTCACCACAGCGCTGGTTGCCGAACGTCCAAAGGACACTGCCCCCCAACTTGCCGATGCTATCCAGAACATTGAACGGGCAGGAGATGTTGGGCGCCTGGATCTGCCTCGCATGAAACTGCATCGCGAGACGCGCGTCTTCCTTAACAGTGCCCCGGTCGATCTGGGGCCGGGCTATCATGGCAAAGCCCCCTTCGGCCTCCCGCCCTGGGCAACTCAGCTGCCGGGTAACGAATTCTCCGGACTGGTCCTCGACGGGCGAGATCTCTACCTTGTGGCCCTTCGTCAGCATAAGTGGAATGATGGCCGCATCTTCACGCTCATGTCGAGTCTGCCCGTAGATAGCAGCGTACTAAAGCTGATGTCCGAAGGACTCGGACAGGCAAGCCTCCTGCCCCAGCGCGCCGGAAGAACTGCGAACGAAATCAGCAGCGAGAAAAAGGAGCAGGTAAACGCAGGCACCCCAGCTTCCGGCCAACAACCGCGGCAGAAGGTCAGGTTTGCAGTCGGGTCGGATGGGATCAACGGTGGATCCAGTTGGATCGTCGGTGGAACCGAGCCTCCAGCCGTTAATCTCGCCGACATGCGGGTAAGCTTCACCTCGACAGAGCCGATCACAGACTGGGATACGGGAGAGCGAGACAACGTTCTTATCGCTGTCCAGTCCCGGCCCTCTCTGCTCTATAACCAGTTGTTCGGCTCCTCGCTCGGCGGAATTGTAACCAGCGTTCTGCGCATCGGGATCATTCTGCTCTGCGTGGTCTTTACCGTAATCGAACTGCTGGCCTTGTGGATGGCCGTTGGTCTCAGCCGTTCCATCACCTCCTCGGTTGCCGATCTCTACGGCGCTACCCAGCATATTGATCGTGGAGATTTGGACTATCGCATCGGCGTAAAGAGCGACGACCAGCTTGCCGAACTAAGCCGCTCGTTCAATACGATGTCCGGATCGCTAAAGCGTCTTCTCGAAGAGCAGAAAGAGAAAGAGCGTCTGCAAAACGAGATCTCCATCGCGCAGGAGGTGCAGGCCAATCTCTTCCCGCTGCACGCGCAGGGGCTCGAGACCCTGGATCTCCATGGCGTCTGCCGGCCGGCGCGCTCCGTCAGCGGCGACTACTACGACTTCCTCGTCTTCCACGAAGAGGCGCACGCAGGCATGGTCAGCCGACGCGAAACCGGCGTAGGCATTGCTATCGGCGACATCAGCGGCAAGGGAATCTCCGCCGCGCTATTGATGGCGACTCTGCACTCGGCTGTGCGCGCCTATCGCTTCGCCAGCGAGGAGCTGGTCTACAGCGAGTCCAGTGTGGCCGGACTGACGGCCAGCAGGGAAGGCCGCGGCGGAGACTGCGACGAGCTCTTCCAGTCGCCGGGGCGCATTCTTTCTCTGCTGAATCGTCACCTCTACCGCAGCACCCAGCCGGAGAAGTATGCCACGTTGTTTCTAGCTCACTACAACGCAACTTCTGCCATGTTGACCTACTCGAACGCGGGGCAGCTGCCGCCGCTCGTCTTGAGCAGGGATGGCCATATTCGGCGGCTTGATAAGGGTGGCACCGTGGTTGGCCTGATGGATGGAATGCACTACGAGGAAGATCGGTTCCAGATGCAGCCCGGAGACATCATGGTGGCCTACTCAGATGGCGTTACCGAACCGGAGAACGACTTCGGCGAGTTTGGGGAAGAGCGGATGATGGAAGTGGTAGCCCGCTACAGGGACCAGCCCCTGCACGTCATATCCGGCCAGGTGATGCTCGCGCTCGACGCCTGGATCGGCGCCGACGAACAGCCCGACGACATCACCCTGGTACTGGCCCGGCAGGTCTGAAGCTCTCAGAAAAAAATAGTTGGAAGCAGTGGCGTGTTTTTCAGTGCCGAAAATTGCGCTGCTAAGACACCAGCTTAGCCACGCACTGCACCACGTTCACACCAGCAAAAAACCATGGCTAGGAAGGCTCTTATTTCAAAACACCCCTCAAAAAGCCCAGTAAAACGATAGAAATCCGGGCAGCCACCACGCCAGATTTTTTTCTACAACCACTACTTTTCTCGCAGAGCCTTAACCACGATAGAGTTCGGCGAGATACCGGCAGGAAGAATTGTAAATAGCGCAGGCCCTTGCTTTCCCTGCGTTCGAATCACCGCAACATCGCCCGAATGCGAGTCCGCAGCCAGCAAAAGATGCTCATCGGCCGAAAACGCAAGCGCATCCGGCGCTGAACCCGTGCGGACGCTGCCAGCCAGCTTTCCATCGTCGATACTGTAGAGCCCAAGGGAGTCAGCACCGAAGTTCGAGACCCAAAGCATGCTGTTGTCACGGCTCACAATGCCGCCTATCGGCTTGTTGCCGATGCTGTAAGTACCACCCACCTCATTGGTCCACGTAGAGATCTCGGAGAAGCTGTCAGAGTCAAAGTTGGACACGAAGATCTCCCCACCATCAGGCTTCATGGCCAGGTGAACCGGCGTCTTCCCGACATTCAGCAGGGCAAGCATATGGTCATTCAAAAGAGAGGAGTTCTGCTTTGCAGCCCACGATCCGGGCGCCGCTGCGAGGCTGACTGCCATCACCTGATGACCTGCGGAACAAGCCACGAATGCCTTCGAGGAGTCAGGCAAAATTACGATGCTTTTAGCTCCCGGACAGCCGGAGAACGTAGAGCGAAGATGAATGGCTGATGACGAGCCAGAGGTAAACGGAGTGACTTCGAAGAGGGATACGCTGCCGCTACGTTGGTTAGCGACGACAAGAGCGCGGCCGTCGGGCGAGATGCTAGCCTCTGCCGGTTGCTCCCCAGTCCCTGAGACGGAGATCTCGCGCCGCCGATCAAGATCAAGCACGCTGATGCTGTTTGAGCCGGCGTTGGCAACGTACGCCCTGTGCCCGGTAGGATCGACCACGACGAAGGACGGTTGGCGATGAACTGAGATCGTCGCAGCAACACGGTTCGTTCTGGCGTCGATTACAGTGACTGTGCCCGACTGAGTGTTGACGACATAAATCTCATTGCGAACGGGGTTTGCGGCAAGATTGGTTGGATTAGTGCCGACCTGAAGTGTTCGGTCCTGACGAAGGTAGACAAGATCAAGAACGGTGACAGTGTTCGATCCGCCGTTGCTGATATAAGCAAACTCACGGTAGCCGGCGGGGACGTCAGGAAAACTACTCCTGCGACAGCCGGAGAGACTGAGGAGCACGAGGGCTAAGGCGATAACGAGACGAACGGGAGAGAGGGGAAGCTTGGGCACTGTTTGGAGTTTATCGAGGCAATACGAGAGCGGCAAGGGAAGGCGAACTACGAAGAGATTTTAGAAGTCTCCGAAACTTTTGTACGCCATTAGGTGTTTAGGCGGTTGATGCGAATCGATAGGAATTGATTCGCGTCAACTGCAATTCCTACTCGGACAACGAAGCTGCGGTCCACCTGCGGCTTCGTTGATTTTTAGCGACGCTCCCCCGGCATTCGAGTCCAGTTCCACGCCGTCCAGGCAAAGTACCCACCCTGAATGACCCACACGGCTACATAGGCGAATACCAGATGCCGATGCGGCATGGTGCTGAGGTCGAAGAAGGAATGCCAGGTCATTGCGGGATCTCCAAAGAGGCTTCGATGGCCTGCAGGGCGGCTTCCTGCTCGGCAAGTTGACGCCGGCGTTCGAGAGCGAAGCGAAAGAGGACGATGCAGATACCCCACAGGGTCCATCCTGCGAGGTTCCAGTAGAAGGCGGGGAGCATCGACGGATCGACGCCGGAGTCGGGGCCACCACCGAAGACGGGGGCCGGGTGCTGGGTTCGCCACCAGCGAATGGACATGTAGACGATGGGGACGTCTACTGCGGCGAAGACCGAGAGAACAGCCGCCAGGGTGTGGGTCTGGCCGGTGGAGGAGAAGCGGCGCAGCATCAGGTAGCTGACGTACAGCAGCCACAGGAGAAGCATGCTGGTGAGACGGGGATCCCAGGTCCACCAGATTCCCCATGTAGCTCGTCCCCACAGCATGCCTGTAAGAAGGCAGATGCTGGAGTAGACGACCGTGACCTCCGCAGTGGTTAGAGCAAGTGCATCGGCTGTGAGGGCTTTGAGCGGGTCGCGACGGCGCCAGTAGAGGTAGAAGAGGGAGGCCGCGAAGTTGATGTAAGGGAAGATCAGACTCAACATCGCGATGGGAACGTGGTAGTAGAAGATGCGCCCTACGTTGCCTTGCGCGGCATCGGTGGGGACGAGGAAGATGGCTTGTCGAAAGCCAATTGCGAGCACAGCGGTACTGAGGCCGAACCAAAGCCAGGCGACGCCGCGGAGAGTGGGGGTGCGCTGCTCCATTGCTTTAGTTTATCTCGAATGGGTCATTCAGCGTTGAGGACGGTTTCGAAGAGCAGTATGCAGACGGTGGTGAAGATGATGTCGTAGCCGAGCAACTGTTTGATCCAGGTGTTGATCTGGATGGGGTCGAGATCGCCGGTAAGGACGCCGGTGGTGGCCTGGACCATGGCGAGAAGAGCGGGCAAGGAGATCGGCAGCAGGAGGAGGGGGAGAAGAAGTTCGCGGTTGCGGGCGCGCAGGCCCAGGGCGGCGAAGAAGGTTCCGTTTACCACGAGGGCCCAGGTGCCTAGAGGCATGATCAAGGCCAATAGCCAGATGCTTCCGAGGGCGTGCAGGTTGAAAAATACGATGAAGATGGGAGCTAGGACAGCTTCGACGACGAGGACGAAGAGCAGGTTGGCGATGGCTTTGCCGAGGAAGAGGGCGGAGGCGGGGGAGGGGGCCATGCGTTGGGCTTCGAGGACGTTGTTGCGCTGCTCGCGGGCCCAGGACTGGTTGAGGGCGGTGATGGAGGCGAAGAGCAGCGCGACCCAGAGGATGCCGCCTGAGATCTGGCGGGCTACCGTGGGGTAGCTGGTGGGGTCGAAGGCCAATCCGAAGACTACGACTACAAGGAGCGAGAAGAAGAGCATTCCGTTGAGGGAGTCGCGAGAGCGCCACTCGAGGCGGAGGTCTTTGCGGAGGTGATCGAGGACGTGGCGGAGGTAGTTCATGCCGGGGTGGGGCCTTTGGTGAGGTCGGCGAGGGTGGCTTCGGCGGCGCGGAGGTAGTCGGCGGGGGTGAGCAGGAGTTGAAGTCCTCGCTGGCCGGCGGAGACCGAGATCTGGTCGAAGAGCTCGATGGTCTCATCGGCGAAGGCGGGGAAGGACTTCCTGGCACCCATGACGGTGACTCCGCCGCGAATGTAGCCGGTGAGCGGCTCGACTTCTTTGAGGGAGGCCAGCTCTGCTTTTTTTGCTCCCGCGGCGTGGGCGAGTTTTTTGAGATCGAGTTCGGCGTCGCCGGGGATGACGGCGAAGACGTGTTCTCCCGTGTTGGTGTGGGTGAGAAGGGTTTTGAAGACCTGCTCCGGGGGGAGGCCTATCTTGCGGGCGACGGAGATGGCGGTGAGGTCGTCGGGATCGACTACGTAGGGGCGGAGTTCGTAGAGGATGCCGAGGGTATCGAGGAGGCGGGCGGCGTTGGTCTTAGCTCGTACTGCGGCTGGGGCTGACGTCTTCACCCGAGGGCCTCGGTGGCTGAGGTTGAGATCTGGGTTTCGACTGGTTGGGACTCCACGATCTGGCCGTTGCGCATGGTGAGGGTGCGGTCGGCGAGGGGTTCGGCGAGTGCGGACTGGTGGGTGGTGAAGACGATGGTGCGGGCGCCCATGACTCCGTTGACGGGGGCTACGGGCCAGGTGCGGAAGTCGGCGAGGAGCTCGACCATGTGCTTGGCGGAGGCGGCGTCGAGGTTGGAGAAGGGTTCGTCGAGGAGGAGGACTTCGGGGTCGCTCTGGAGGACACGGGCGAGGGAGGTGCGCTGGCGCATGCCCTGGGAGTACTGGCCTACCGGGCGGTTGAGTTTGGGGTCGAGGCCTACGGCGCGGAGGGCCATCTCCGGGTTGCCGACACAGGCGCAGCCGCCGTCACGGTGGAGCGAGGAGAAGTAGTTGAGGTTCTCCATGGCGGTGAGCTCGTCGTAGAGCATGGGCGAGTGGCTCATGTAAGCGACGCGGCGGCGCTGCTGGTGAGGGTGGCCGGAGAAGACGGTGACGGTTCCGCGCGTGGGCGTGATGAGGCCAGCGATGACGCGGAGGAGGGTGGACTTCCCCGCGCCGTTTTCGCCGAAGATGACGGTGCAGGAGCCGGTACAGAAGCTGGTGGTCACGTTGCGAAGTGCGGCGAAGGAGCCGTAGAGCTTGGAGACGGAGTCGAGCACGATGCAGTCGGCGACATCAGTGGGGGGAGTCGAACTGCTACGAGTTGTCTCTGCCGTCTGCATCGTATTTTCTCTGGGTACGGAGATCAGCGGGTGGCGGGGACGATAGCGGATGCGGTGGTTGCCGGAGTGGCCGTAGCCGGGGCCGGCGCGTACTTGGAGGCGCACTTGGCCTGGAGCTGGGTGGCGTGGAAGACGCCGTCGTGTCCGTAGGTGCCTACAGCGAGGGCCTGGGCATCGTCCTTGAAGGTGTCGGGTGGGGGCTCGGAGCCCTGGTAGACGACGGATAGTTTGCGGCCCTGCTCGAGGAGATCGAAGGTGGCGCTGGTGCCTACGCGGTGGATACTGCCGGGGGCGACGTTGCCGGCAACGCGGAGGTGGCGGACGTAGGCCTTGTTGCCCATGCCCTGAAGCTCACCGATGGTGACGTAGTAGCTCTTGTTGTCGCGGCCGCCGGTGAAGGACAGGTAGGCGACGGTGGCCACGATGATGAGGGTGGCGACGATGAATTTGATCGGGCTCTTCTGGGTTGCGTTTGCCATGGCTTCGTCTTTCAGTCTACGTTTCCGGATTCGATTTGGGTAGCGAGCACGGAGGGTGGTACCCCCCTCCCCGCTGGGTGAGTATCTTGGGCGTAAGTTTATTGGAATGAATAAGTTGCAGGGGGTATGTGTCTGTAAAATATTCTATTCAAAAGACTTAGGCGCAAAATACTTATTTTGTTGCAGTTGCGCGGTACGCCTTTGTCTCTTTGAGTTCGACTGGTGCAACTCTCTCCTGCATCTATTTTATGCGATGGACAAGGGGGAACACGCCACGACAAAGTGCTTGCTGGGCGCGGGTTTTAGCGACTCAGGGTATTGACAAGGATTTTGTTTTTTTAGAGCCGACGCTTTGCATGGTGTGAGGTTGCGTGGTTGAACTGCGACAGGATCAATCTTTGTTGTCGATAGAATCAGTGGAGGCAATGACACTAAAAAAATCTACGCATGACGCCACTACAGCTCTTCTTCTCGGCCCCCTGCTGAAAGGTGTTTCCCGCTCCTTCTACCTTTCTTTGCGTGTGCTCCCCGTGGGCATGCGCGATCCGATTGGCCTTGCTTATCTGCTGGCACGCGCCGGGGACACGATCGCGGATACATCCCTGATCTCTCCAGAGAAGCGACTGGAGCTGCTTTTATCCCTGCGCGGTCAAGTCAACGGCCTTCCGGACGAAGGAGCGCTGATACGTATGGCAGCGGAGGCAGGGACTCAACAGACGGACTCAGAGGAAAAAGTTTTGCTCGAATCTGTTGGAGCGGCACTGAGCCTGCTCTCTCGTCTCAGCCAGCCTAATCGGGAGGCGGTATGCGCTACCGTGACCACGCTTACGGAAGGAATGGAGTTCGACCTGCGTACCTTTCCCGACGAAAGATCCGGGCGGATCGTCGCGTTGCAGGAGTACTCCGAACTTGATCGATACACTTACCTGATCGCCGGATGCGTGGGGGAGTTCTGGACGAAGATGACTTATGCGCACGTGCCCGGTACGCTGGCGGGTCCACTCGACACGATGATGGAGCGCGGCATTCGGTTTGGGAAGGCGCTGCAGATGACAAATATTCTGCGAGACTGCGGCAAGGACCTGCGAATCGGACGGTGCTACTTACCGGCAACGATGCTGGTCCGATTCGGCCTGAGTCCTCAGGAGTTGTTGTTGCCGGAGACGTCCCTGCGCGCACGACCGGTCTTGTTTGAACTTGTCAGGAAGGCTCTCGATCACTACCGCGAGGCGATTGACTATACGCTGGCTCTACCTGCGTTCTCGATTCGACTGCGCTTGTCGTGCTGGTGGCCGATCGTGATTGGATTAGAGACGCTAGCGCTTCTTGTTCGTAATGACAACTGGCTGGATCCGGCGAAGGCCTCGAAGATACGACGCAATGACGTGTATCGCATGATGGCTACGTCAGTGCCGTTGGTGGTATCGAATACGATGCTTAGTGCCTGGGCTGAGCGACTGATGGGAAGAGTTGAACTCGGGTTGAGTGCTGGCGAGGCATCGTCTTAGAAGCTTTGAGTCAGACGACAATGTTGAGCGTTGGCGGCAAAAATGAAGCGGAGACCCGAGGATTTCGGGTCTCCGCTCTTTTGGTCTAAAGGCTATACGCGGGCTGTGGCGTAGTTGGTTTGGGCGACGACGCCAGTGGTGTTGACGGTGTCGGAGATCGTGGAGAGGAGTTCGTCGGCGTTTTTTTCTTCGTCGAGGATGCTGTCGAGGATGTCGGCTGCGTCGTCATCGCCGAGGAGTTCGGCCCAGGTGCGGAGCGTGCCGTAGACGGCGATCTCGTGATGCTCTACCTGCTGGGCGGAGGCGATGAGGGAGATGTCGCGGATGCTGGTGTCGGCGGCATCCTTGACGTTGTCCTCGGCTTCGGTGATGAGAGCGGAGATAGCTTTGCAGGTTGAGGTGTCTGCGTTGCCGTTGGTGGCGTCGCGGAGGATGCTTTCGACCTTGGCCACGTGGCTCTGGGTCTCGGTGAGGTGAGCGCGGAAGGCTGCGGCTAGTTGGGGATCCGTGGACTTTTCGATCATGGTGGGGAGGGCCTTAGTGATCTTCTGCTCCATGTCGAGAGCTTTTTTGAGGTTGGCGATGTAGAGGGTGCGGAGGTCTTCGATATTTTCGGAGAATAGCTTCATGGGGAGTGCTCCTTTTGGAAAAACTCGCGAGTTGTCTCGCTGACGCTAGAAGCGTCTTGTGATGCTGCGTGATGTGTGGGTGAGAGCGGCGAACGTTCAAGCCGGGGTGCTCACGGTCGTTCTGCGTTCTGGTGGATTGGATGCGTGGGTGTGGAGGAGGTTGGCTGTGTGGACGGTGGAAAACCCCGATTTGGCGAGGCCGTGATGCAGCTTGAGAAGTGGCGAGCCGCTGGAAGGTTTGAGGGGGTTGCGAGAGAGAACTGCTGGAAGAGATGTGGGGGCGCGACGCTATACGCGGTGCGCGTGCATCGTATACTTACTCGATAACACTGCAAGACGGCAGGGGAGACACATGAGCGAAAACGGAAACGGCGCAGCTTCGAATGGCAACGGCAATGGGGCGCATGCGCACGGCAATGATTACAAGGTGCCGACGGGGCGGGCGGATTGGATCGTGAAGCGGAAGGCCGAGTCGGCGCGGACCGGCGACACGAATATGAGCCAGATGCACTTTGCGCGGAAGGGCATGATTACCGAGGAGATGGCTTATGTCGCTCAGCGGGAGAAGATTGCGGCGGAGCTGGTGCGGAGCGAGGTGGCGAAGGGGACGATGATCATTCCCGCGAACATCAACCACGTTGAGCTGGAGCCGATGGCGATTGGGGTGGAGTCGCTGTGCAAGATCAATGCGAATATCGGGAACTCGGCGCTGGTGTCGAATGTCGATGAAGAGTTGCGGAAGCTGCACACGGCGGTGCATTTTGGTGCGGATACGGTGATGGATCTGTCGACGGGCGGGGATATCCCGATGATTCGGGAGCAGATTCTGCGGCATTCGCCGGTGCCGATTGGAACGGTGCCGCTGTATGAAGCGCTTTCGCGAGTCAAGAGAGTCGAAGATTTGAATATCGATTTGTATCTCGAAGTGATTGAGGAGCAGGCGCAGCAGGGAGTCGATTACTTTACGATTCATGCGGGTGTGCTGATTGAATATGTGCCGCTTGTGGCGAAGCGGATTACGGGGATTGTGAGCCGCGGTGGAGCGATTCTGGCGCAGTGGATGACTTCGAATCACAAGCAGAACTTTTTGTATGAGAACTTCGACCGCATTACGAAGATCATGGCGAAGTATGACGTGAGCTACTCGCTGGGCGATGGACTGAGGCCGGGATGCCTGGCGGATGCGAGCGATGAGGCTCAGTTTGCGGAGTTGAAGACGCTGGGTGAGTTGACACGGCAGGCCTGGAAGAGCGATGTGCAGGTGATGATCGAGGGGCCGGGACATATTCCGATGGACCAGATCAAGCTGCAGGTGGATAAGGAGGTGGAGTTGTGCGATGGGGCTCCGTTCTATGTGCTGGGGCCGCTGGTGACCGATATCGCTCCTGGGTATGACCACATCACGAGTGCGATTGGCGCGGCGATGATTGGGTGGCATGGTGCTGCGATGCTTTGCTATGTGACTCCGAAGGAGCATTTGGGGCTTCCGAATGAGAAGGATGTGAAGGACGGGATTATCGCTTACAAGATTGCTGCTCATGCGGCGGATGTGGCGCGGCATCGTCCGGGCGCGAGGGATCGGGACGACGCGATCTCGCATGCGCGGTACACGTTTGATTGGGATAAGCAGTTTGCGTTATCGCTGGACCCCGAGACGGCGAGAGGGATGCACGACGAGACGCTGCCCGATGACTATTACAAGGAAGCGGCTTTCTGCAGCATGTGCGGGCCTAAGTTCTGCAGCATGAATTGGTCGAGCAAGGTGGACGAGTTCAATGCGAAGGAGCATGGTCTGGTGAAGCAGGACCTGACGCAGATTGTGACGGAGCAGATGGCGCTGCGAGGGTAGGCTGCTTTTAGGTTTGAAACAAATGAAAAAGGCCGCATCCATTGTTTGGGATGCGGCCTTTTCTGTTGCGGGTAGACCTTTTTTCCCGCTGACTCTGATGCTGCTGTGTTGCGCCGGGAGCGAGTGCTACTAAGCTGCGGGCGGCAAGGGGTTGATTCAAAACCCCGTGGGGCTGCAGCGCAGGGTCAGCTTACAGAATGTCTTTTTCCTCTTTGTCGGAACGCATGGCAAGAAGTGCAGGAGCAATAATCATTGCGAGAAAAACCAAAGCTAGAACGAGATCATGGACCATTTGGGGAGTCTCCTTTGGGCGGCTTTAACCGTCTTGAGAGTAACTATGAGGCAATGTTACTAAGTGGGCATATCCCACTTAGGCAATGAAAGATGCGTCTTTTGGGGGATGGTCTTATGGATACCCCTTAAAGCTCCTGTCCTGCCGGACGGGCCTCCTGCGCGGAGTGCGGTCACTTCGTGACTTGTGTACTCCTTCGGGTGGTCCGTCCCGTTGGTCGGTGTTTAGATTTGCCATCGCCTCTATTTGGCGGCCTCCAGGATGGCGGCGGCGCGGTTGAGGGCTTCGGTGAGAGCGACGAGCTGGGTTTGGGCTCGGTTGGCATCGGGGGCGTCGATGCCCTCGTTGACGCCGGGGATGACGACGGCGGCGTAGCCGGTGAACTCGCCGGGGGCGTAGATGGTGTGGCGAAACCAGGAGCGTTTGGGTAGTCCGGCTGGGTTGAGCAGAGCTTCTTCGGCGTTGCGGAGAGCCTGGTTGAGGGCGGTGGGGTTGGCGGGTGGTGCGGACTGAACGGCGCGGATGGCAGTGCCTGCTGCGGCGAAGCGGTTGGCGGCGGTCTGGGCTGCGGCGAAGTCGAGGGTGAGGTTCTTGGTGGTGGCGAGTTTTTGCGCGGCTTCGAGGTAGCCTACGATCTCTTTGCCGTAGAGCTGGTAGTCGTAGGGGAGGACGTCGGCGTCGGCCATGTGGAGGATCTCGAGGCCGAAGACTCGAGCCTGCTGCTGCTCATAGACGAAGGTGGGGTCGGCGAATTTGATGAACCAGTTGTAGTTGTCGAAGACGGAGTGGTAGACGCCGTAGGGACCTTCGGAGCCGATGTCGGTGGAGGGGACGCCGAGGTGCTGGATGAAGGGGGTGTAGTCGGATCCGGAGCCGAGGGTGCCGATGCGAACGTCGCCGTCAGAGGCGTCGACGGACTTGTGGCTACGGCGGGTGGGTGCGGTGGCCTGGTCGGCCTTCCACTGGTCGTAGACGGTTCCGCCCTTGGGGCTGGGGACTTCTTTGGTTACTTCGCGGACAAACTGCTTGAGTGAGGGAACGGCGGCAGCGTCGAAGTTGGGGCCGGCTACGCCGACGTCGGTGTTGAAGTAGGCAACGGCGTGGGCGAGAACTTTCTCGTGCTGCTCGGCCCACTCGGTGGAGCCGATGAGACCTTCTTCTTCGGCGTCCCAACTGCCGATGACGATGGTGCGCTGAGGCTTCCAGCCCTGCTTGAGGAGAGCGCCGAGGCCGTGGACGGTTTCGAGCATGGCGGCGGTGCCGGAGTTGGGATCGACGGCGCCGTAGACCCAGGCGTCGCGGTGGTTGCCTGCTACGACCCAGTCTTCGGAGTTGTCGGTGCCGGGGATCTTGCCGATGACGTCCCAGATGGTGCGGAGGGCGATGTCCTGCTCGAGGTGCATGTGGACGGTGACCTTGTTTGCGGGGGTGTGGTTTCCACTGCCTGCTCCAGCTCCTGCGGCTCCCGTTACTGCAGCTCCGTTTCCGATAGCTCCGAGGTGATAGGTGAAGGGGAGTGCGCCCTGCCAGTCGCGAGGGGATTCGGATCCGCCGAGGGCTTTGAGGATGGGGGCTGCATCGTGGTACGAGAGTGGGTTGGTGGGGATGGTGGCCTGGTTGTTCTGGAGCTTATCGAGGGGGATGCGTTTGGAGGCGGGGAGGTCGAGGGTGGAAGCTACGCCGGGGGTGGTGGGATCGCCGGGGTAGATGGGGAGGAACTGGATGGAGCCGCGCTGGACGCCGGTTTCGGGGCGGTACGGTCCCTTGGGGTACATGTCGCCGCGGAAGTAGCCGTCGTCGGCGGGGTCGGAGTAGATGAGGACTCCGGCTGCGCCGTACTGCTGGGCGATGTAGGTCTTGATGCCGCGGAAGTTTTCGCCGTAGCGGACGATGACGATCTTGCCTTTGACGCTGATGCCTAGCTTGGCGAGCTGCTGGAAGTCGGCGAGGGTG
Organism: Granulicella sp. S190; assembly: GCF_009766095.1. Lineage (GTDB taxonomy): Bacteria > Acidobacteriota > Terriglobia > Terriglobales > Acidobacteriaceae > Edaphobacter. The sequence goes on along the minus strand of NZ_LMUD01000031.1, from coordinate 105,212 downwards.
CCGTAGTTGGCGTAGACGACCTCGGCGGTGACGTCACCGGAGGGGGAGGAGCCGTTGAAGGCGGGGAGGATGCGGGGATCGTCCTGGAAGGGGTCGCCACCGAACTTGTTGGGGTCGACGTGCTCTGCGGTAGGGCCGGACATGAGTTTTTTGCCGTCGGCGTCGAAGGCTTCGATGACGATCTTGATGGGCTTATTGAGGAGGACTTTGTAGGGGACGATCTCGGTTTCGAGTCCAGCGGCTTTGAACTTGTCGGCGACGTAGACGGCGGTGGTGTAGTCCTCCGGCGAACTGGCCCAGTGAGGGGCAGACGTGAGGGTCTTGAGGTGCTGGCCTGCTAGGGTTGCGTCGGGGATGGCCATGAAGGCGTTGTCCAACTTTGCCTGAGGTGCGAAGTCGCGGTAGCCGAAGACCTGCGGGGAGGTGGGAGATTGAGCCAGGGTGAGGGCGGCGAGAGGGAGCATGCAGGCTACGGTGCGGAGATGGATCAAGTCTTAGGCCTCGAGAGATGGGGTGTCAGGATTTCAGGGTATCGCATGAGTGGAGATGTGGGGAGACCGGCGTGGAGGTTTTGCGTTGGGGCTGCTATTCGGAGAGGCCAAGAAGCGGATTGATTCTTCTTATGCTGGTTTGGGTGCGAGAGAGATTCCACTACGATGAAGATATCAACTGACAAGGTGAAACGTGGCTCTGCAGACCATTTCCAAGACGAAGGTTCACTCGCCTGTTGCAGAAGAGGGTGCGCTGTTTCGCGTGCTGACGGCGGTGAGTTTCTGCCATTTGCTGAACGATATGGTCCAGTCGCTGCTGCCGTCGATCTACCCGATTCTGAAGAGTTCGTTTCGGCTGGACTTTGGTCAGATTGGTTTGATCACGTTGACGTACCAGATTACGGCGTCTCTGCTGCAGCCATTCATTGGGCACTATACGGATCGAAGACCGATGCCTTATTCGCTGCCGATCGGGATGACGGTGACGCTTGCAGGTCTGATGCTGGTTGCGGTTGCGCCGAGTTTTTCGATGCTGCTGATTGCTGCTTCGTTGATTGGGGTTGGGTC
>NZ_LMUD01000031.1:89626-104038 GCF_009766095.1 Granulicella sp. S190 | reverse complement strand
GGGTGGCGCGGATGGCTTCGGGTGGCCAGCATGGGATGGCGCAATCGTTTTTCCAGGTGGGGGGCAATACTGGGTCTGCGATTGGGCCGCTGCTGGCGGCGTACATCGTGCTTCCACGAGGGCAGAGCGGAGTGGCGTGGTTTTCACTGGCGGCGCTGCTGGGGATCGTGGTGCTGCTGCGGGTGAGTGGGTGGTATAAGGAGCGGCTGGAGGATCTGCAGCAACGGCCTGTGAAGCATGAGGACACTACTATCACGCTGCCGCGAAGGCAGGTGATCTCTGCGATTGCTGTGCTGGTGGCGCTGGTGTTTTCGAAGTACTTTTACCTGGCGAGCCTGACGAGTTATTACACGTTTTACCTGATCGACCGGTTTCATGTGTCGGTGCGGAGTTCGCAGATTCACCTGTTTGTTTTTCTGGGTGCCGTTGCGGCGGGCACGTTGATTGGCGGTCCGGTTGGCGATCGGGTGGGGCGCAAGGTGGTGATCTGGTGCTCGATTCTTGGGGTGCTTCCGTTCACGCTGATGCTGCCGTATGCGAATCTGTTTTGGACCGGCGTGCTGAGCGTGGTGATCGGGTTTGTGATCGCGTCGGCGTTCTCGGCGATTCTTGTATATGCGCAGGAGCTGGTGCCGGGACGGGTGGGAATGATCTCGGGGCTGTTCTTCGGATTTGCGTTTGGGATGGGCGGGATTGGCGCTGCGGTGCTGGGGAAGCTGGCCGATGCTACGAGCGTCGTCTATGTCTACAAGGTGTGCGCGTATCTGCCGGCCATTGGTTTGTTGACGGGATTTCTGCCGAATCTGGAGCGCAAGCGCTTAAGGGTGTGATGAGCAGATTTTAAGGATAAAGAGCCCGGCGGAGGGTAGACCACTCGCCGGGCTCTTTTCTTTGCGGGGCTATACGGGCTGGGTGCAGAACTTGCAGCGCGTGGCCGGGATGGGGATGTCGCCGAGGCACTGGGGGCAGGGCTTGGTGGCGGGCGGTGTGGCGACGGCGGGATGAAACTTCTTGAGCAGGTACTGGGTGGGGATGACGAGGAAGAAGTAGACGACTCCGGCGATGAGGAGGAAGTTGATGATGGCGGTGAGGAAGTCGCCATAGAGGATCTCGCCTCCGTTGATGTGGCCTTTAAGGTAGCCGAAGTTGGGCTTGCCGATGATGGCGCCGAGGAGCGGGTTGATGATCTTCTCTGTGAGCGAGGTGACGATGGCGGTGAATGCAGCTCCGATGATGACGGCGACAGCAAGATCAATGACGTTGCCACGCAGAATGAAGTCGCGGAATCCTTTGAACATGAGGTCAGTCTCCTAAGGTTGATCGTGCCTGGAACCGTGTGATCGCTGCTCGTTCCGGTGGGGCGAGTATAACGCAGAGGGTTTTAGAGGATAGAGAAGATGGTTGATGAGGTGAATACGTGCCGCGAACCTGAGTTATGGGAACGCGTAAGGGCTACTGCGAGGAGGATATCCAGCGGGTGTAGGGGTAGAGGAGGAAGAAGAGGATCATGCAGAGGGCCATGAGGTCCATGTAGATGCAGAGGATGACGCCGGCGTGGTAGAAGCTCCAGCGACGCTGCATGCAACGGACGGTGTCGGCGGTGCCGGCGATGGCGAAGAGGACCGGGAAGATGAGGAGTGGGGTGGCGCGGTTGTGGGGGAAGTCGGAGAGCAGAATGGCGACGCCGAGGCTGAGGAGCACGAGGAGACTGCCGCGTAATAAAGAGCGGGAGTGCGGATTGAAGAGGGGAAGTTTCACGAAGGCGGTCTACCTCCAAGGATACGGGCGGGGTGGGTTTGGTGCCAGTTTGGGCGAGAGAGGGCTTGCCCGGGCACAGGAGGCAGAGGGGAATTTTGACGATGGCAAAGTTATTTGTAACGACTGCTGAGTTATTTTGGTGACGCCGGGGGCTGAGCAGATGTGGAGACGGCGATGGGGGCGAGGTTCTTTACTGCGGCGATAGGAACTTCGAGAGCCCCGATGCTGTTGCTGGTGAGGTCGTGGAGACCGATGCGGATGTAGTAGTCGCCCTTGAGGGGGACGCTGATCTCTTCGTGATAGGGGAGGCCCGACTGAAGGACGCGACGGTAGACCTCGGGTGAGAAGTTGGCCCGGACGGGGTTGTTTTCAACGTTGAGGAGGAGGCCGTTCTGATCGTAGAGGTAGGTGAGGAACTGAAGGTTGGCGTGGTAGATGCCGTCGGATGCCGGCTCGAAGTGGAGTGGGCCGGGGTCGGCGGCGATGTCGATGGAGTAGCGGCGGTAGGGGCCTTTCATGGGAGAAGAAGGGGTGAGGATGTTACCTTCGGCGAGTTGGTCCTCAGGAGTTGTGCTGGCGGGAAGGACGCGGGCCTTGAGGGTGATCTGCGTGGGGTCGGGAGCGCCGAACATCATGGCGACGCGCATGGGCTCTAACGGAACTGCCGCTGCGGCGGGGTTCTTTTTTGTCCTGCTCCCGGGCTGTGAATGTGCGTCGGAGCTGTCGGCGAAGTATCCGCGACGGTAGGCGAGATGAAGGCCCTGCTGCTGGAGGCTGACCTGAATCTTGCGGAAGTTGCCGTTCCATTTGGTGTCGTTGGGAGAGTAGGTGAGGGTGTAGTAGTGGGAGCCGGCGGCGATGGCTTTATCGACTGCGTCGACGAGGTCGTTGGTGTTGATGAAGGCGTGGCCTCCGCTGTCATCCGCCATTCGGAGCATGGTCATGTTTTCGCTGCCTGTGGTCAGGTGGAATTTTCTCTCGTCGGCGGCGAAGCGTTTAGGGTCGTCTACGTAGATGGCTGTGGACTGAGAGACGTCCATGTTGGGAGAGGTCATGGCTCCGCGGACGTCGATGGGATAGACGGCGACTTGTGCCTGGGCGAGGAGATTCGTGGTTTCTCGATACTCGTCTTCGGAGCCGGCAACGACAGAGAACGGGTCATTGATGGTGTCATCGGGCAGTACGTTGAGGGGGAACGAGCCAGAGAGCCAGATGAGATTTTTGCGGCCAGGGATGCCAGCAAGGTAGCGGGAGAGTTGATTGATGGCGTCGAGGGTGTATTTAGCGCGTAATTGTAACTGGAATGAGTCTTGCTTCGCGTCGAAGGCCTGAAGGTCGGCGACGATCTCTTTCATGAAAGCAGCTTGGGCAGGGTTCTGATTAAGTCCAGTGTTGTTGGTGAATTCAGTCATCTGATCTGCAGTTTTTATTGTGTTGCCGCCATCTGCACGATCGATGAGGGGGAAGTGCTTGATGTTTTTGTCGTCGATCGCGGCTTTGAGGAGATTGGGATCTGAGGTGAAGCTTTGAAGCAGCAGGAGTTTTGTGGTGAGGCCGAAGATCGCCATCGGAGCGCCGGGCTTTGCGGTCTTTATGTACTTGTGAAATTGATCGTGCAGATAGATCTGATCTGTGACGGGCGTGTTGAGGGTGTCAATAAGGAGAACGTTGATGGCGCCGTGTGCCTGAACGGGGGAGTAGTTGGAGAAGATGCCTGGGGGATTCACCGGCATGGGGGCGGCCTTCGCGGGGGAGTCGGTGTGTTCTTCGAATGACTTTACCTGTTGCGGGTGGCCGCTCTCTGAGAGGGTGAAGTCGCTGGCCTTCAGATCGCGGACGGGACTCTGGCTCTTGTCGGTGACGACTACATCGACGACGACAAGCTGGGTGCCGGTGTGGAGGGTTGAGCTGGCTTGCGCTGGCTGAGGGACTTGTGGGGAGGATTGGCCAAGAAGAGATGCCGAGGAGAGGAAGAACAGGAGGGAAAACTTGCTCAGCATGGGATCTCCGGTTGTGACCAAGACAGTTGAACACAACCGGAGAGGAGAGACCAGAGAGTTTCTTTATCTCAGGATAGCTAAACTGCTGTCAGCTCGGGTTCGGTTTGCTTTGCCATGGCCTGGATGGATTGGTTGTAGGGGGCGGTGAGGACGCCGCGCTCGGTGATGAGGGCGGTGACGTATTTGGCGGGCGTGACGTCGAAGGCGGGGTTCTCGATGGCTACGCCGTGCGGGGTCATCTGCTTGCCGTTGGAGTGGGTGACCTCGGTGGCGGCGCGCTGCTCGATGGGGATGAGATCGCCGTGGGCGGTGGCGAGGTCGAGCGTGGACCAGGGGGCGGCGACGTAGAAGGGGATGCCGTGCTCTTTGGCGAGGATGGAGACGCCGTAGGTTCCGATCTTGTTGGCGACGTCGCCGTTGGCGGCGATGCGGTCGGCCCCGACGATGACGGCCTGGATGCGGCCCTGGCGCATGAGTGCTGCGGCCATGTTGTCGCAGAGGACGGTGGTGGGGATGTTGTCCTTCATGAGCTCCCACGCAGTGAGGCGGGCGCCTTGAAGGAAGGGGCGGGTTTCATCGGCGAAGACGTCGATCTTGTGGCCGCGCTCGATGGCGGCACGGATGACGCCGAGGGCAGAGCCGTAGCCGCAGGTGGCGAGTGCCCCGGCGTTGCAGTGGGTGAGGACGGTGCCTTCTTTGGGGAGGAGCGATGCGCCGTGAGCGCCCATCTGCTTGCAGGCGGCGATGTCCTCGTCGTACATGCGGCGGGCCTTGGCTACGACAGCGGCTTTGATCTCGGGGATGGGGGCGTTTTTGGCGGCGAGCTGGTTGTAGAGGTTGCGGACCTCGTCGATGCCCCAGAAGAGATTGACGGCGGTGGGGCGGGTCTCGGCGAGGGTCTTGGCGATGATGGCGACCTCTTCGGTGAGGGCGGGGAGGGTGGTCGCGGTGCTGCGGTCGATGCCGATGGCGATGCCCATGGCGGCAGAGACGCCGATGGCGGGGGCTCCGCGGACGATCATGTCGCGGATGACGGTGGCGACCTGCTTGTAGTCGGTGGCGAGGACGTAGGTCTCCTCGAGGGGAAGCTTGGTTTGATCGAGGAAGTTAACGCCGGTGGGGAGCCATTCGAGGGTAGGGATCATGTCCCTTCTAGTTTATCGCGAATGGCCTGTGTGGGTGCGGATGTGTGGTCCGTAGGCGGCACGCGGGGCGTAGAAGCGCTGGCAGCAGCAGGTGCAACGGACGGGGCGGAGGGCGAGGAGGTTGAAGAACCAATCCCTGACACCGCGGTGATGGGAGCGATGCATGGACTCCGTGTTGCAGTGAGGGCAGAGTTTTCCGTTGGAGAAGAAGGGCTTTGAGAACATGAGGGTTCTATCGGCGGGATCTTCTTTACCGGTAGGGATTTTTTTGCGGGTAGGAGTGTTCGTGCTTTAACGGTGCTGAAACGGGAATGTGGCTGTTTTGGGTTTCTAATCCTGAGACGGAGGTGATTTGTGAGAAAAGACGGGGTTACGAAGTTTCTTCTGCTGGTGATTGCGGTGGCGCTGGTGGTCATCGCGGCGAGGCCGTACGTCGCACCTGTGACGGTGGCGGCTGAGTCTTCGCCTGCGCATGCGTTTTATATTGAACCGGGGGTGCAGATGTTGCGGTATCCGGAGGGGTCGGGTACTACGGGGCAGGTGTTTGGAAAGGTTGTGATCGATCTGCGGAGTGGGAAGATCTGGGGTTTTCCGACGGGGTCTACTGATCCTTATCCCTCTTATCCGCTGGATAATAAGCCGTCGGTCTCGAAGCCTTTTGCGCTGGGCAGGTATGCGTTCGAGGATACTGATAAGTAGGACCGGGACGCTAATCTAATTTGAAGTGAGGTGTCTATGGCGTTTGAGATCTTTCATTCGAAGAGCGGTGAAGGACAGGTAGTGAAGATTCCAGCGATTGGACTGGAGCTGACGGTGCGGCTCTCACAAGATGCTTCGGGTGGTTTGCTGAACGTGATGGATACGGTGAATGCCCCGGGATTCGGGCCGCCGCTGCATCGTCACCCCGAGGCGGAGGTGTTTCGGGTGATGGAGGGAGAGTACCTGTATGAGGTGGAAGGGAAGAGATTTCGCGTGGGTACGGGGGATGTTGTGAGCTTGCCGGGTGGTGTTGCACACACGTTTGTGAATGTGAGCGATCGTCCGTCGAGACAGCTGGTGATGCTGTTACCGGCGATCGATGCGCTGGCGTTTTTTACGGGACTGGGCGAGGTGCTGGGCGCGGGTACGCCGGATCGTGCGGCGCTGGCTGCTTATCACACGAAGTGGGGAATGGAGTTGCTGGGGCCGCCGATCAAGGCTTAGGGATGCATGATCGGCGGCTTGTTTTGTTATTGGGTAGTGATGGTGGTGGGGGACTCGTTGGCTTTGAGGTAGTTGCCGTAGCCTACGACGATGGTGGAGCTGACTAGCAGGATAAGGCCAGTGGCGACGAGGGTTTTGGTGCGGCGGCTGGTGCCGCGCCACTCTTTGAGGAAGAGACCCCAGAGGGTGGCGAAGATGATGATGCTGGCCATGTGGAGGGTCCAGCTGGAGAAGTCGTACTTGCCCATCTTGGTCTGACCCATGGAGTAGAAGAAGAACTGGAAGTACCAGATGACTCCTGCGAGGGCGGCGAAGATGTAGTTCTGAACGAGAGTCTTGGGGGCGAGGTGATCGTAGGTGGAGGGGTCGAGGGGGTCGAAGTCGACCAGGGTTTGACCGGAGGCGTGAGAGGCGCGCATAGGGTTGAGGCCGGGCTCGCCGACGAACTGTTTGATGGAGCCGTTTTTGAGGATGAGGATGGCGGACCAGATGAAGTTGGTGAGAAAGCCTCCCCAGAGTACGACGATGAGGATGGGGAGGTTTTGAAAGAGGTCGAGCTTGTTGTGGGCGAGAAGCTCGGTCTTGGCGAGGGCTCCGATGGGGGCGCCGGCTTTGAGGCCGAAGGCGAAGAAGGAGCTCATGATGCCGGCAAAGATGGCGACGGCCAAACCCTTGCCGAAGTTGTAGTCGGTCTCTCCGGCTTCGGCTTTTTCTTCGGGGGTGACTTCGCGCTCTTTGGAGAGGCCTGCGGCTCCGTTGACGGCTACGGCGATGAGACAGACGAGGACGCCGGCGAGGATGATCTGGCCGGAGGTTTCGTGCATGATGACGTGGATGGAGCCGTCGTAGATGGGCGGGATGAGGGTGCCGAAGGCGGTGCAGAGGCCGAGGGCGATGGCGTATCCGAGGGCGATGCCGAGGTAGCGGATGGCGAGGCCGAAGGTGAGTCCGCCGACGCCCCAGAGGATTCCCCAGAAGAGGGCGTAGTGAATGCTGGAGGCAGGCGCGGCGCGGAGGATGCCGAAGAGGTTGGGGACGAGGAGGCCGGCGAGGACGAGGGGCGCGACGATCCATGCGGCGAATCCCTGGATGAGCCAGTAGATCTCCCACGACCAGCGCTTGATGCCGCGGAAGGGAATGAAGTTGGTGGCGGAGGCGAATCCGCCGATCCAGTGATAGATGACGCCGATGAAAGGATTGGGTCCCACGAGGCCTCGTTCTGGTGAATGATGGTGGTGGTTCGGTTGAGCGGGTACTATCGTACCTGACGCGAGTTGCGTTGGGGAAATATACTCTCTATTGAAATTTGTTCCCGTTTGGGAGGTTCGGTCTGCGAGTTTCGTTTTTTATTACCTGCTATAACGACACGCTGTTTCCAGAGACGGGCAAGGCCGTGGTGCGGGTTCTGGAGCGGCTGGGGCATACCGTGGAGTTTCCTGCGGGGCAGACCTGCTGCGGACAGATGCACTACAACACGGGATACCAGGCGGAGGCGATGCCGCTGCTGTCGCGATTCGTTGCGCAGTTTCGCGGGGCCGAGGCGGTGGTGGTTCCTTCGTCCTCGTGTGTGGCGATGATGCGGGATCACTATCCGAAGATGGCGCTGGCGTTGAAGGATGAGCGGCTGATGGGCGAGGTGGAGGAGCTACTGCCGAAGGTGTTTGAGTTTTCGGAGTTTCTGACGAAGCGGCTGGGGCTGGAGGATGTTGGGGCTTACTATCCGCATCGAGTGACGTACCACGCGAGCTGCCATGGGCTGCGGAACCTGGTGCTGGGCGATGGGCCGATGCGGCTGCTGAAGGCGGTGCGCGGGATTGATCTGGTGGAGCTGCAGGGGCTGGAACAATGCTGCGGATTTGGCGGGACGTTTGCGGTGAAGAATGCGGACGTTTCAAGCGCGATGCTGGCGGAGAAGACGACGGCGGTTTTGAATACGAAGGCGGAGGCTTGCACGGCTTGCGATAATTCGTGCCTGATGCATATTCAGGGGGCTTTGCATCGGCAGAGGACAGGTGTAAAGACCGTTCACCTGGCGGAGATTTTGGCGGGGGGTGAGGGGTGATGGGAGTTACTTCGATTATTTTGCAGCAGCGAATATCGATAGAGGCGGTTCGCTTCGCGAATGCCCACTTTAGCGACGATAGAGCTGTCGCGAAGATGGGGCACCCGGATTTGTGGCTGAACGGAGTTGGGTTATGAGTGGAGTGGGGTTGGATCCACGGACGGCGCCTACGTTTCCGATGGCGGCGAAGGCCATGCTGGGGGATACGCAGCTGCGGAAGAATGTGCGGCATGCTACGGATGTGATTCAGGCCAAGCGCGCGCGGGTGGTGGCAGAGATGCCGGACTGGCAGCAGCTGCGCGAGGCGGGAAAGCAGATTCGCGAACATACGATGGCGCACCTGGATTTTTACCTGGAGGAGTTTGAGACGAACTGCACGCGCGCGGGCGGGGTGGTGCACTGGGCTCGCGATGCAGAGGAGGCACGGCAGATTATTGTCGGTCTGGTGAAGGCTTCGGGGTCGGACGAGGTCATCAAGATCAAGTCGATGACGACCGAGGAGATTCAGCTGAATACGGCGCTGGAGGCGGCGGGGATTCATCCGTTTGAGACGGACCTGGCGGAGCTGATTATTCAGCTGGGGGAGGATCGGCCTTCGCATATTGTGGTGCCGGCGCTGCATAAGAACAGGCAGCAGATTCGCGAGATCTTTCAACGGAAGATGAATCTGCCGGAGCTGGGGGAGAAGCCGGAAGATCTTGCGGATGCGGCTCGGATGTTTTTGCGAGAGAAGTTTTTGAGGGTGAAGACGGGGGTGAGCGGGGCGAACTTTTTGATTGCGGAGACGGGCGGCGTGTGCGTGGTGGAGAGCGAGGGCAATGGACGGATGTGCCTAACGCTGCCGGAGACGCTGATCACGGTGGCGGGGATCGATAAGGTGCTGCCGCGTTTTCAGGATCTGGAGGTGATGCTGCAGTTGCTGCCGAGGTCGGCGACGGGGGAGAGGATGAATCCTTATAACTCGATCTGGACGGGGGTGAAGGACGGGGATGGTCCGCGAGTGTTTCATGTGGTGCTGATGGACAATGCACGGACGGAGATTCTGGCGGACGGAGAGGCGAGGCAGACGTTGAACTGCATTCGCTGCGCGGCGTGCCAGAATGCGTGCCCAGTGTATCGGCAGACGGGAGGACATGCGTATGGGAGCGTGTATGCGGGACCGATTGGCGCGATCCTGACGCCGCAGCTGCAGGAGATGAAACATGCGCAGTCGCTGCCGTATGCGTCTTCGCTGTGCGGGGCTTGTTATGAAGTGTGTCCGGTGAAGATCAACATTCCGGAGGTGCTGATTCATCTTCGAAACAAGGTGGTGCAACAGAATACGGCTGGTGTCGCGGGGTTTTTCGATGTGGAGGCGGGCGCGATGAAGGCGATGGCGATGATCTTCCGGAGTGAGCGGAGGTTTCGTGCGGCACAACGGCTGGGGCGCGTCGTCGAGGGGCCGCTGGTGCGCAGGGATGGGAAGGGCGATGGGTGGATTGGATGGCTGCCGGGGCTGCTGGGCGGTTGGACGCAGGTGCGGGATCTGCAGGAGATGCCGAAGGAGACGTTTCGGGACTGGTGGGAGAGGCGAGGTAGCAATGGCAACTGATTCGGTTACAAGTTCTGCGCGGACCGAGATGCTGCGGCGAATTCGGGCTGCTATGGGCGGGGTGTCGGAGGCTGCGGCAGCGCGGAGGAGATGGGACGGGATTACGCGAGAGTATAGAAGTGCCGGGTTGCTTGGGCGGGAGGCGGTGCTGAAGCTGCTGGAGGATCGTCTGGTGGACTATGACGCGCGGGTGGTTCGTGTGGGGCCTGCTGGTGTTGCGCGTGAGGTCGCGGAGAGGTTGCGGGAGCGCGCAGTTCGGCGGATGGTGGTGCCTGGGGGATTGGAGGTTGGGTGGCTGCCGGGTTCGGTGGAGGGAGTTGAGTTCGTGGTGGATACGGGTTTGCCAGTGTCGGAGTTGAATGAGTTCGATGGCGTGATGACCGGGGCTACGGTGGCGATCGCGGAGACTGGGACTGTCGTGCTGCAGAACGTAGCAGGCGAGGGAAGACGTGCCGCGACGCTGGTGCCTGACTATCACCTTTGCGTGGTGAGGGCGGAGGATGTGGTGGAGACGGTGCCGGAGGCGATGGCTCGGTTGCAGGAGACGGCGGCGGTGGCGACTACGTTTGTCTCGGGGCCTTCGGCGACAGCGGATATCGAGATGACGCGGATCAAGGGAGTGCATGGGCCGCGGTTTCTGGACGTGATTCTGATTGTTTGAAGCACGGCAAAAATCTCTTTGACAAATGCCGGAGGAAGGAGCAATCTGCTCTTGTTTCAATAGGGAGTATATTTCTGCTTTGTAATACAGCGAAGCTCGCGAGGGATTGAGAGATGGGAAACAACGGGGCAGGGGTGGCGGAGCGGGATGCACAGCGAGTGTACGAGGCGCTGAATGGATTTCGGATTGAGGTTCCCTCGTGGGGGTTTGCGAATACCGGGACGCGATTTGGAAAGTTTGTCCAGGGTGGGGCTGCGACGACGATTGAAGAGAAGTTCAGCGATGCGGCGCAGGTGAATGCTCTGACTGGAGCGAGCCCTACGGTGGCGTTGCATGTGCTGTGGGATCTGCCGCATGGGGTGGCGGATGTTCCGGTGATCCGGGCGCTTGAAAAGAAGTACGGGATGAAGAGCGGGTCGATCAATCCCAATCTTTTTCAGAGTGCAGAGTACAAGTACGGCTCGATTGCCAATCCCAGCGCGGAGGTTCGTGCGATGGCGCTGAAGCATCTGCTGGATTCTGTAGAGATTGGGCGAGAGCTTGGGTCGAAGGATGTGTCGTTGTGGATCGCGGATGGATCGAACTATCCGGGGACGCAGAGTATTCGCAAGCGCATTGGATGGATGGAAGAGGTGCTGGGGGCGACGCACGCCGCGCTGGGAGAGGGGCAGCGGATGCTGGTGGAGTACAAGCCTTTTGAGCCCGCTTTTTATCACACCGATATTGCGGACTGGGGGATGGCGCTGGAGCTGGTGCGACGGTGCGGGCCGAAGGCGAAGGTGCTGGTGGATACGGGGCATCATGCGCAGGCGACGAACATCGAGCAGATTGTGACGTGGCTGCTGCATGTAGGGGAGCTGGGTGGGTTTCACTTCAACGACCGGAAGTATGCGGATGATGACTTGACGCTGGGTTCGATCGATCCTTACCAGGTGTTTCGAATTTTTCATGAGATTTTGAGCGCGGAGGCGACAGAGCGTGAGGATGTTGCTTTCATGATCGACCAGAGCCACAACCTGAAGGGCAAGGTGGAGGCGATGGTGCAGACCGTGGTGACGGCGCAGGAGCTGTTTGCAAAGGCGGCGCTGGTGGATCGGGCGAAGCTTGCGGAGTTACAGCAGGCGTGCAGGCTGGTGGAAGCGGAGGAGTGCTTCCGGAGCGCGTTCTGGCAGGATGTGCGACCGGTGGTAAGGGAGTGGCGGATAGCTCGGGGGCTGCCGGCGGAGCCTTTGAAGGCGCTGGCAGAGGGTGGATACGTGGAGAAGATTACGCGCGAACGAGCGAGCAAGAATGCCGGGAGTGTGTCGAGCTACGCGTAGGGATGCTCGCGCGGCTTCAGGGCCTGTCTATAAGGGTGTTGAGGAAAGGCTGTTGGGGAGATCGTCTTGCAGATCGCCTGGCTGTGATGTCTGCGAGTGGAAGACGATGCGGTTGCGTCCTGAAGCCTTGGCGAGATAGAGGGCTTCGTCGGCGCAGCGGATCATGTCTTCGATGCTGATGGATTCGAGGCCGGCCCATGCTGCTCCGAAGCTGGAGGTGACGTGGATGGATTCTTCCAGGTAGAAGAATGGTACCTGCGAGATGGAGAGCTGGAGCTTCTCGAGGCGGGCGGGGGGATCGCCTTCGGGCAGTCCAGGCAGGACGAGGAGGAACTCTTCTCCGCCGTAGCGGCCGATGAAGTCCGAGGGGCGGATGTTCTGGGCCATGCGACGCGCGGCGTTGCTCAGGATGAGGTCTCCGGCGAGGTGGCCGAGGGTGTCGTTGATCTTTTTGAAGTGGTCGATGTCTGCCAAAACGACGGCCAACGGCGTGTTCTCGCGACGGGCGTGGTCCATCTCGCGTTGAAGGATATCGAGGATGGCGGAGCGGTTCCACAGGCCGGTGAGAGCGTCGTGGGTGGCCTGATAGTGGAGAGCTTCGCGGGTAGTGAGCAGCTCACTTTTTTCTGCTTCGAGTTCACTGGTGCGCTGTGCCACCAGCTTCTCAAGCTGTTGCTGACGGCGGGTGAGTCTTCGATCGCGCAGACGCGAGAGGTAGAGGCAGAGGAGAAGAGAGAGGATCGCGAGAAAGATGTAGAAGGTTACTGTTCGCCACCAGGGAGGCCGGATCGAGACGTCGAAGGAGATGATGGCGGATTGCTGCTGTTGATCGGGGTCGATTGCCTGGACTTCGAAGCGGAATTTGCCGGGCGGCATGGCGGGATAGTGAAGGTGATGGGATGCGGTCTGGGTCCAGGAGGGTTCGAGCCCGAGGAGGCGATAACGGAAGAGCGTGGAGCCCTGCCGATCGTAGTTGAGCGAGGTGAATGCGATGTCGAGGGGAGCGTCTCGCCAGCGCCAGACGTCTTTGTTAGACGTAAGGTTGAGAGAGCGAGCGCCTAGCGTGGCTGACTCGATCATTACCTGAAGAGGGGCCTGGGTGAGGAGGTGCTCCGGGTGGAGGAGATGGACGGCACCGCCGTTGACTCCCAACCAGATGGAGCCGTCAGGGTCGGCTAAGAAGGCCGCTTCGTTGATGTCGTTGGAGACGATGCCATCGCGCTGGGTGAGGAGCTTCCAGTTGAAGCCGTTGAAGACGTTGACGCCGACGTCAGTTCCGACCCAGAGCCAGCCACGTTGATCGAAGTGAACGAACTGAATGTCAGTGGAGACGATCTCCGGCGAGGTGAGAGAGGCGAGGAGATGGCTTTGTGAGCCTTCGATGCGGAGATGCAGGAGTGAGGGAAGGCCGCCGCCGATCCAAAGTGTGCCGTCCGATGCGACCGCGATGCCGCGCATCTGACCTTGAATGAGGGATGGGTCGAGGGCGATCTCGGTCCATTGTTCGGGTTTATCGTGCTGGCTGGGGGAGAGGCGATAAAGGTGATGGTCGGAGATGAACCATAGCGTGCCATCCAGGCCTTCAGTTGCATTGGCGAAGGCATCGGTGGAGACGGGCTGGCTGGTTACTTTTTCGGGATTGGGCGCGGTGACAGGATCTTTGACGACGTAGAGGCCTTCGCGAGAGAGGAGCCAGATGCGGTGAGAGGAGTCCTCGAAGATTCTGGCGACTGTGGGCAGCTTTGCAACCTGGATGAAGCGCTGGGTGACGGGATCGGAGTGGAGAAGCTGGCCGTCGAGATTGACGATCCAAAGGGAACCGTCGGGGGACTGGGCGAAGCCGTTGGTCTTCTGGAAGGGAGCTGATGGAAGAATTTTTACTGCGAGGATGCGGTGTTGCGCTTGGTCCAACTGGCTTACCTGCACCTCGTCTCCGAGCCAGAGGTGATTTTGCCGGTCGCGAAAGAAGGTCCAGACGATGTCGTTGCCGAGGCCCTGTGAGGTAGTCCAGTTTTCCACCTCGTCGTAGCCGAGCCAGCGGTGGAGACCGTGGCCGCGACTGCTGAACCAGAGGGAGCCGCTGCGGTCGGAGAGGATCGTACTGATGTCGGAGAAGTCGATGCCGTTGGTGCGGTCGAAGAGCCGCCAGTGGTCACCGTCCCAACGGGCGATGCCGGTTGAGGTTTGCGTGAACAGGCGGCCACGCGGATCTTCGGAGAGGGTGAGGATGCCGGATCCGCCAAAGGTTCCGAGGTCTTCCGGGGTGATGCTGCGGTCCGAGAATGTGGCGGCTCCCGGCGCAAGGTAGCGGATGTGTTGATTGTTCCTTATCCACAGGCCATTTTGGCGGTCGCGAAAGATGACTCGCCACGGCTCGGCGGGGATGCCTTGAATCTCGCCCAGAACTTCGATGTGGCTTCCGCTTACGTGGCATAGCTGCTGGGCGCAGCCGAGCCAGAGAGTTCCGTCACGGTCGGCGAAGACATTGTGCAATTGGGAGAGTTGCGGGTGAGCGGCGATCTGTTGTGCGTTGAAGTAAGGAGAGACGGACCAGTTTTGCGGATTGCCGTTGGACTGGGATTGAGCTACCAGCAGGCTGCCGTTGTTGCGGAAGAGGATGTGGTGGGGGTCGAGAGAGGTGAGGTTCTGGCCTGCGAGGAACTGCGCATCGTT
>NZ_LMUD01000031.1:48205-89492 GCF_009766095.1 Granulicella sp. S190 | reverse complement strand
TGATCGTTGGTTGCAGTCCAGATGCGGCCAGAGTCGTCCTGGTAGACGTCGATGACGAGACTTTCGCGGATGCCGTCTGCTGTGCCGAAGCGGTGAAACTCCGCGCCATCGTAGCGGAAGAGGCCGTTTTCAGTAGCGGCCCAGAGGTGGCCCGTCTTGTCCTGGATGAGTTTAAAGACATCGTGATTTTTAAGACCTTCGTTCTGATCGAAGTGTTGAAAGGTGAACTGCTGTGCGTTTGCCTGGAGCGTGCCGAGGAGAAGGGTCGCCAGGGCGGCCTTGAGGAGCCAGAGCGAGAGGGCAGATCTAAAGACAGAAGACTCGGCGGGTCGGTTGGGCCTGGGCAAGATGTCTCTCTTTTAGCACAGTAAAGATTTTAAATCGTACCGGAGTGAGAGGGGTTGACGGAGATTTTGCAGTTTGCGCGCCTGGATTCCATTAGCGAAACGCGAGACCTGTGCAGCATAATGGATCGGCTGAGTGGTTTCTCCTCAGCGGGAGCCTATGCCGGTACGCAAGACCTCGAAACGACTTTATCTCATTCCTGTGCTGTCGAAGGCGCTGGATATTCTGGAGTTGCTGCAGGCGGAGAACCAGCCGATGACGCTGGAGTCGATCCACCGGCAGACGCGGATCTCTAAGACGACGGTGTACCGCGTGCTGAAGACGTTTGTGCATCGGGGATATCTTTCTCAGTCCCCTGATGGTACGTACCGGCACGTGACGCGGCCGAAGAAGATCCGGTTCGGGTTTGGCGGCCAGAGCGCGGATATGCCGTTTTCTGTCGAGGTAACCGAGAGCCTGAAGGATGCGGCGGCGGCGGTGGGAGTCGATCTGCTGATCCTGGATAATCACTACGATTCGGCGACTGCGTTGAGGAATGCGGAGGAGTTTGTTTCGAGCAAGGTTGACCTGGTGATTGAGTTTCAGGTGGAGCAGGAGGTGGCGCCGATGATCGGAGACAAGATCGCGGCGGCGAAGATTCCGCTGATTGCGATCGATATTCCGCATCCTCATGCGACTTACTTTGGCGTGGACAACTACCGGGTTGGGATTGAAGCGGGGGAGACGCTGGGCGCGCATGCCACGGCGAACTGGGATGGCAAGGTGGATTGGGTGCTCGGGTTGGACCTGGCAGAGGCCGGACAGCTGGTGCAGAGCCGGATTACGGGCGCGTTCGAGGGTGTGAGAAAAGGACATCAGGAGCTGCCGGTGGAGGTATTTGTACGGATCGACGGGCGAGGGATGAGGGACCGGAGCAAGAAGCTGATTGCGGATTTTCTGCAGCGTCATCCGAAGGACAAACACATTCTGATTGCGGCGGCTACGGACTCCAGCGCGCTGGGTGCGGTGGATGCGGTGCGGGAGCAGAAGCGGGAGAAGCATGTTGCGATCGTGGGACAGGATTGCATTGCCGAGGCAATCCAGGAGATGCGGAGGGATAAGTCTCCGCTGATCGGGTCTGTTTCGCATGAGGCGAGTTCTTATGGGCCGAGTTTGATTCACCTGGGCCTGTCGCTGCTGCGCGGACAGACGGTGCCTCCGTATAACTATGTCGCGCACAAGATGGTGACGCGGGAGTCGCTGGGCTAGGACGGCTGTTAGGGGCCCGGTTTCGGCGCCGGCCGGGGGGTTGCGGCGAGACTGTTTCAGGTGGGTTCCGGCTTGCATCATGGCTTGCCCTGCGCGAAATTTTCTCATTGGAAATAGTTGCTGTATTGGTGTTGGGTGTGGAATGATGGTCCGGGCCTGAGTTTGGCCGACACAACAGAGGTACAACATGACTGGACGGAGTGGGCTGCGGTTTCTTGAGGATCGGTGGGATGATGCGGTTGCAGCGAAGCTGGATGCGCCGGAGCTGCTGAGATACCGATCGAATCTGCTGGGTTCGGATCTGCGGATCACGAACTTTGGCGGGGGAAATACGAGCTCGAAGCTGGGGCAGGTGGATCCGCTGGATGGAAAGACCAAAGAGATTCTGTGGGTGAAGGGAAGCGGGGGCGACCTGGGGAGCATCAAGCGTGCGGGGTTTGCGACGCTCTATATGGAGAAGCTTCTAGCGCTGGAGAAGGCATATCGCGGAGTGGATCTCGAGGATGAGATGGTGGAGATGTATCCGCTGTGTACGTTTGGGAATAATCCGATCGCGGCTTCGATCGATACGCCGCTGCATGGATTTCTGCCGTTTGCGCATGTGGACCATCTGCACCCGGATTGGGGGATCGCGCTGGCGGCCTCGGCCAATGGGAAGATCAAGATGGAGGAGTTCAACAAAGAGTTTGGACACAAGCTGGCGTGGCTGCCGTGGCAGCGGCCCGGATTCGAGCTGGGCATGATGTTGAAGAAGATTGTGGCAGAGACGCCTGGATGCGACGGCGTGGTGCTGGGTGGGCATGGGCTGTTTACGTGGAGCGATACGCAGCGCGAGAGCTACCTGAATACGATTACGATCATCGATCAACTGGGACAGTTTATTGAGCGGCATGCGAAGGATGGGTATACGGTCTTCGGTGGCGGCCAGGGGAAGACGCGAGAGGATCGTGCAGAGATTGCGGTTTCGATCATGCCTTATCTGCGCGGAGCGGTATCGCGGAAGCAGAGATGGATTGGGAGTTTTTCGGATTCGCCGCAGGTGCTGGAGTTTGTGAACTCGGCGCAGGCGGAGAGGCTGGCGCACCTGGGGACGAGCTGCCCGGATCATTTTATCCGGACGAAGATTCGACCGATGTTGATCAAGTGGAGTTCGGCTGGCGACCCCTTGGAGTTGAAAGAGCTGATTGAGAGCGGGTTGGAGACTTATCGCGCGGAGTATGCGGAGTATTACAAGAAGCATGCGGTGAAGGACTCGCCTGCGGTGCGTGATGCGAGCCCGACGGTGGTGCTGGTGCCGGGTGTGGGGATGTTCAGCTTTGGGAAGAACAAGACGGAGTCGCGGATTACCGGCGAGTTTTATATCAATGCGCTTGGCGTGATGCAGGGCGCGGGCGCGCTGGGCGCTGGAGTGGATTGCAAGGAGATTCCTCAGGCTGGGCCTGCGGCTGCGGCGGATCAGTTTACGGTGCATGCGAACTATGTGGCGCTGCCTCCGAGCGAGGCGTTTCGGATTGAGTACTGGAAGCTGGAAGAGGCGAAGATTCGCCGGCAGCCTGCGGAGAAGGAGCTGAGCCGACGGGTGGCTTTGATTGTCGGGGGCGGCAGCGGGATTGGACGCGAGGTGGCTTTGATGGCGGCGGAGCGTGGTGCGCATGTGGTGATTGCGGACCGCGATGTGAAGGGCGCCGAGGCGGTTGCGGCGGAGGTAAAGGCGATCTCGGGGAAGGAGTCGGTGAGCTGGACGGGCATCGACATTCGCGACCGGAAGACGATAAAAGCTGCGCTGGAGGCTACGATCCGGGAGTTTGGCGGGATCGATATTCTAATCAATACGGCTGCACTGTTTCCGTCTTCGCCGGATGGGGTGATCAGCGATGCGCAGTGGGCGCTGACGCTCGAGGTGAATGTGACGGCGAACTATCTGCTGGCAGATGAGGCTGCGAAGATTTTTGCAGAGCAGGGAATCGATGCGAGCGTGGTGCTGACGAGCTCTGCGAATGCAGTGGTGGCCAAGCGCGGGAGTGAGGCTTACGACGTGAGTAAGGCGGCGTTGAGCCATCTGGTGCGAGAGCTGGCGGTCACGCTGTCGCCAAAAGTGAGGGTGAACGGAATCTCTCCTGCGACCGTGGTGAAGGGCTCGACGATGTTTCCGCGGGACCGGGTGATCGCTTCGCTGAAGAAGTACAAGCTGCCGTTTGAAGAGACGGCTACGGACGATGAGCTGCGGAATGTGCTGGCGCAGTTTTATGCGACGCGAACGCTGACGCATCAGCCAATCGATCCGAAGGATTGTGCGCAGGCGATTCTGTTTCTTGCCGGGCCGCTGGCGCGATGCACGACGGGACATCTGATTCCTGTCGATGGCGGGTTGACTGAGGCTTATCTTCGCTAGATTTGGCAGGAACAGCCTGGGTGGCCCGATGAGACAGACGCGATGAGACAGACGGGGGACAGGGTGCTGGTTCCGATGAATACTCGGGCTTTGGTGGCGGTGGACCTGGGGGCGGAGAGTTGCCGGGTGTCGCTGCTACGGTGGGTGACTGGGCGCCCTGTGATTACGCTGGTGCATCGATTTGCGAATGCTCCTCGCGTAGTGGATGGCGGTTTGCGGTGGGATCTGGCTAGGATTGAGGCGGGGCTGGAGGATGGGCTTCGGCGGTGCGCGGAGATTGCGGAGGAGGGTGTTCGATCGATCGCGGTCGATGGTTGGGCCGTGGATTATGTCCGCGTGGATGCGGAGGGGCGAGCACTGGCTGATCCGTTCTGCTATCGCGATGAGCGAACGATAGAGGCGGAGCCGTTGCTGTACCGAGCGATTGCGCCTGAGCGTCTGCGAGAGCTGACAGGAGTACAACTACTGCGGATCAATACGCTGTACCAACTCTATGCGGACGGGCTGCAGGGAGCTGAGGCGGGGACGCAGTGGATGAACCTGCCAGAGTATATTCTGTCGCGTTGGGGAGGAGCGCGGGTGGCAGAATATACGAATGCGACGCATACGCAGATGGTGGATCTGCATCGTTCGCGCTGGTGCGAGGAGATCTTTCAGGCTGCGGAGCTCGATATGGCTTGTGCGTCGAAGCTGGTTCCTCCAGGGACCGTGGTGGGGAGATTGAGTGGGCCGCTGGCGGGGCTGGCGGCGTTTCGGGATACGGTGCTGATTGCTCCGGCTTGTCATGACACGGCCTCGGCGATTGCGGGGATTCCTGCGACGGGTGGCGATTGGGCTTATATCAGCTCGGGTACGTGGTCGCTGGTGGGGACGGTACTGGAGCAGCCGCGGAATGACGAGTCTGTTGCGGGGGAGAACTTTACGAATCTCGGTGCAGTGGGGGGCCGGATTTGCTTTCACAAGAATGTGAATGGGATGTGGCTGCTTCGGCAGTGTATGGATGCGTGGGCAGCGGCGGGGCGGGAGTGGACGGTGCCGGAACTTGTGGCGGGGGCGGAGACGGTAGCGAAGCCGGAGGGGATGCTGAATGTGGATGATCCGGAGCTGCTGCTAGCGGGACAGATGCCGCAGCGGATGAATGAGCAGAGAGCGAGAATGGGATTCGCACTTCTGGACGAGAGCCCGGAGGGTGCGCCGGTGTTTGCCAGTTTGATCTTTCATAGCCTAGCTGCGCGGTATGCAGAGGTTTTGCAGCGTGTGGCGCAGCATAGCGGTAAAGAGCTGAAGCGGTTGTTTGTCGTAGGAGGAGCCAGCCAGAACGATTTTCTGAATCGCTTGACGCGGGAGGCTACCGGGCTGGAGGTTTTTCGTGGGGCGGCGGAGAGCTCGACCGTAGGGAACTTTGCGGTGCAGATGGCGGTGCTTGAGGGGAGCCGCGATGAGGTAACTGGAGCCTATGCGGAGCAGGTTTCGCGGTGGGCCGCGTTGCTGGTTACGGCGATGGGTTAGCCGATGCGCGATGTGTTCGACGGTCTGCTGGGGGAGTGGGGGTTCGAGCGGGAGATCCCGGGGCAGGGACGTATGAGTGGGACGGCTTCGTTCACGGCTCTGGAGGATGGGAGCGTGCTGTATCGTGAGGCGGGCGAGTTGCGGCTGGAGGACGGACAGGCGTTGCAGAGCCGGCAGAGTTACCTCTACGAGCGAGGTGATTGTGGATTTGCGGTGCGGTTTCATGACACCCGCGAGTTGTTTCAGGTGGTGCGGTTTGAGGTTGAGGGTGAAGAGATGGCGGGCGGTGCGGAGCATCTCTGCAAGGATGATCGTTATGTTTCGGCTTACCGGATCTATGCCGATGGGAGCTTTGAGATTCGGCATCGGGTGAGTGGGCCGAAGAAGGATTATGCGATTCGGACGGTGTATTGGCGGTTGAAGCGCGAGTCAGGCGCGTCATGTTAGGCTACCTCTCGCATGTCTAACCTACCCTTTGACCTTGTTGGTTCTGCCTCGGCGGAGATGATTCGCGAGGGATTTCATGTTGGATTTCCCGATGGCAGCGATGCGCAGATAGCTGCGATTCGCGCGGCATTGCATACGGCTCCTGACAAGGATGTGCGTGACCTGCGGGAGCTGCTTTGGTCTTCAATCGATAACGATACCTCGCGGGACCTGGATCAGATTGAAGTTGCTGAGCGATTGGCGGGCGGGGGCGTTCGCGTGAGGGTGGGGATTGCGGATGTGTCGGCCGCAGTGTTGAAAGATACGCCGTTGGATCGTCATGCGGCGGAGCAGACCGAGACTGTTTATACAACGGTGAAAAACTTTTCGATGCTGCCGGTTGAACTCTCTACGGATATGACTTCGCTGAATGAGGGCGAGGATCGGGCGGCGATGGTAGTGGAGTTTGTGGTGACTGCCGAGGGGATGGTAGAGCAGGCGAGTATCTACAGGGCTACGGTTACGAATAAGGCACAGCTTGCTTATAGTCACGTGGGTCCGTGGCTGGAAGGAAAGAGCGGGCCGGATGCGAAGGTGGCGGCTTCAGCGGAGTTGCAGGAGCAGCTGCGGATGCAGGATGAGGCTGCGGTGGCGCTGCGGGCGCAGCGAGTGAAGCTGGGGGCGCTGGAGTTCAACCGGGTTGAGGCCGATCCGGTGGTGGTGGACGGAAAGGTGGAGTCGATTGGGACGGCGTTTCATAACCGGGCCAGTGACCTGATTGAAGAGCTGATGATCGCTACCAATGAGACGATGGCGCGGACGCTGCGGGAGGCGAAGCGGTCGTGCATTCGCAGGGTGGTGCGGTCACCGGAGCGATGGGCGAGGATAGTAGAGCTGGTGGGGCGGCATGGGACGGTGCTGCCGGCGCAGCCTGATTCGGGTGCGCTGAATGCGTTTCTGCAGACGCAGCGGGTGGCGGATGCTGTGCATTACCCGGATCTATCGCTAGCAATCATCAAGCTGATGGGGCCGGGGGAGTATGTGCTGGCGAAGGGCGATGAGGCGGAGTCGCAGGGGCACTTTGGATTGGCTGCGCAGGACTATGCTCACTCGACGGCGCCGAACCGACGGTTTGTGGATCTGGTGACGCAACGGGTGGTGAAGGCGATGCTGGCGGGAGAGGTGGCTCCTTATAGCGATGAAGAGCTTGACGTGATTGCGAAGCACTGCAATGAGCGGGAGTCGGCTGGACGCAAGGTGGAGCGAACGATGCTGAAGCGGGTGACGGCGGTTGCGCTGGCTGGGAGCGTAGGCAAGAGCTTCCACGGGGTGGTGACCGGGGCGAACGATAAGGGGACGTATGTGCGGGTGTTCGATCCGCCGGTGGAAGGCAAGGTGGTGCGGGGGGCGCAGGGGCTGGACGTGGGAGATATGGTGGATGTGATGTTGGTGCATACCGATCCGCAGCATGCGTTTATTGATTTTGCGCGTGGCTGAGGTTGGCGATTGTGTTTGGGGCCGAACGGTGTAGAGAATGGAGGGTTTGCGAGAAGCAGATTCCTCCGCTTCGCTGCGGAATTACAACAATAAGACGAAGGGCGACAGGATACTGACTGCAACAAAAGAGACAGACTGCAATAAAGGCCGACTCAATAACAGGCGCTATTGAGGTGCGTTTGTTTTAGGTGGCGTTACGGATGTACTTTTGTTTGGCGCGGAGAAGATCGTCGAGTTGATGGTCGCTGAGGGTTTGAGGGGAGCCTAGCTGGTGGGCGACCAGGCGGATGTGGGCGAGATGCTCGACGGTTTCCATTTTAAGGAAGGCATCGAGAAGAGTAGGACCGTAGGCTACGGCGCCGTGGTTGGCCATGAGGATGGCGGTGTGGTGGGGGATGAAGGGGCGCAGGCTGGCGGCGACTTCGTGGGTGCCCGTGGTGGCGTACTGGGCCAAGGGGACCGAGCCGAGGGTCATAACGGCCTCCTGGCAGAGCATCTCGTCGAGAGCGCGGCCGGCGCAGGCGAAGGCGGTGGCGATGGGAGGGTGGGAGTGTACGACCGCCTCGATGTCAGCTCGCATGTTGTAGACGGCGAGGTGCATGATGAGCTCGCTGGTGACCCTTCTTGAGCCTTCGAGCTGACGGCCTTCAAGGTCGACGATGACCATGTCGGAGGGGCGCATGAGGTACTTGCTCATGCCGGTCGGGGTGACCAGCAACCGCTCCTGATCGAGCCTGACGGAGAGGTTCCCTGAGGTGCCCGGCATGAAGCCGAGTCGAGAGAGCCATCTGCCAAACTGAACCAGCTCGCGCCTCAGTTCCACTTCGGGTCGACTGATACATTCCTGGATCATCGTTCCTCTTTCGTTGACATGAAGTGTAGCGCCATTATCGTCCGAGGTCGCATGATTTCTCGCAGAGTCCCGGTTGGCGATTGTCTCGCGAAGGATCTATTTTGTCGATGATAAGTTTTGTCTGTCTCTTTACACAGTGGCGCAGGAGTGATTCGTCGCAGCTGAGTCCTGCAACGGAGCGGGATATTGATTGCCTGGATTGACGATTATTGATGTTGCGTTTTGACGACCAAAAGAACGAGGCCGTGGGGGGGGATGGTGAGCTGCAGATGCCCTTGAGAGAGGTGAAGGCTCTCTGCAGGTGTCATGGTGCCTGCAGCCTTCAGATTGAGGATTTGATCATGGGTGAGGTCACGCGGGCGTCCCATGGCGTCGAAGGCCTTCAGAACATTTCCGTGGTCGTCATCAAGCCGGAGCAGCTCGACCTTCGCATTCGCGGGAACACCGGTGAAGGTCACCTGAAAGCTCTTGTCCTGCCCCTTGTTGGCCGGTGGGGGGGTGTAGGCAGCGCCCGTGCCGAAGGGAGCTGCATAGTTCCAGAGAGCAAGTTCGACGGCGCCATCGCTCGATTTTGTAGCGAGTGCGTCGTCGGCCTCGAGTTTGATCCTGCGATCTCCGAGCCGATGCAACATCGCAAAGGCGTTAAAGGCTGGCTTGGGGATGCTGTGTTCAGCAAGCAGACCGAAGCCTCCGTAGAAGAGGGTTCGCACGACGCCCTGCTCCTCGAAGACGTCTGAGAAGGTCCAGTAACTCATCGCCTCGGTGAGGCCGTCGCAGAGACGGATGTTGTTAGCCAGCCATGGGCCCATATAGGTGGAGTCGGTGACGTTCGGTTCGTTGGAGTAGCTGGCGTTGTACTCACTGAAGAGAAGCGGAGTTTTGGGGAAGGGAGAGGCGGCGATCTCTTCATGCACCTTCTTGACGGCACGGTAGACCATGAGATCGCGCGGAATCTGCTCGTCGGTGTGAAGGACATCCTTGGCGGTGTCGTTGGCGTAGACGTGGGTTGAGGCGAAGTCGACTGGGATGTTGTGATCTTTGCAGTGCTGAAGAAAGTCTGCGACGTATGCGGCCTGGGCGGTGGATGGGCCGCCGACGCGAATGCGCTGGTTTACTTTTTTGAGGGCGAGCGCGGTGTGGTCGTAGAGTTCAAAGTAGGTGGGGATGTTGGGACGTCCGCCCCAGAAGTCGAGATTCGGCTCGTTCCACACCTCGAAGTCCCATGTTGCGACCTCTTCGATGCCGTAGCGGTCGATGAGGTGCTGGGCGAAGGCCGTGATCATTGCATCCCAGAGGGCGTAGTCCTTTGGGGGGGAGACGACGGGCTTGTAGAAGAAGGATTGCGTCTGGTTGGGGTCGGCTGCCATCTTGCGAGGCATGAAGCTGAGCTCGACGAAGGGTCGGACGCCGTTTTCGAGGAGGCCATCGTAGATCTGGTCGATGTAGGAGAAGTTATAGATGCCCGCGCCCTGAACTTTTTCCGGTGCCTGACCGGGGTTTTGCGTTTGAGCATCGGGGTCGTAGAGTCCGACCTCGTCGAGGAAGATTCCGTGAAAGCGGATGGCGCGGAGATCGGTTACGTTCTTGACGGTGTGGATGTCGTCGCGGTAGCTCTGGCGCAGGGAGAGAATGGCGCGGCCAGATCCGAAGATCTGCTCCCAGACATGCGGGAAGGGAGTGGTGTCGGCGTGGGCGTCGACGCGAATCTGCTCTTGTGCGTGCGCGGAGAGATTGCTTAGTTGAGTCGATGCCAGCAGTAGGACTAGCCCGAGTCCTAACGATCCGATCGATCCTTGCGATCCATGCGATCCAGTCTTCTTTTTGTTAAACATCGTGCTCCTACGCGCGCTGTATTGCTGAACCTCTTCGGCCAGGAATGCTCAAACCGCGCCAACCTGCCGCAGGATAACACTCTGACGTCGCCTCTGGCTGACTGAGCGCGGGCGAGTAAGTGATCTTGAGATGAGGCTTACGGCAGTGGGATCAGCTGTGGGACAGGTATCCCATACCTGCGAGGACGCCTCGCATGTAGGCGAAGCTGCTGATGACTCCGGGCATGGGATCGTCGGCGTGGACTTCGTATTCGAGGTCGACGAAGCCCTTGTAGCGGGTTTTGATGAGAGCCTCGAAGATTCCCCTTATTGGCATGATCCCGTCTCCTACGGCGACCTGGCTCTCTTTGCTTTGGAAGTTGGTCAGATCTTTCATGTGGACGTTGAAGAGGCGCGGGCCTACTTCGTGGATGGCCTGGACGACATCGGTGCCGGCTCGGACGGTGTGGCCTACGTCGATGCAGCAGCCGATGCGCGGGTCCATATTTTTGACGGCTTTGAGGATGTCGAGCGGGGAGTGCCAGAGCTTGTCTTCGGGGCCGTGGTTATGAATGGCGATGCGGATGTCGTACTCTTTCACGAATTTTTCTACGCGGGGAAGGGTCTCGGGCGAGGGGTCGCCGGCGACGATGACGGAGATGCCGGCGCGTTTGCAGTACTCGAACTTGCTGCGGATGTCGGCGTCCTCATCCTTGCTGAAGTAGATGGCTCCGGCGGCGTGGAGTTTGATGCCGGCGGCGGTGTAGTCAGCGATTGCCTTCGCCTCTTCGGCCGGATCCATGGGTAGATGATCCTTGGTGTCTTTGACATTGAGGTCAGAGACATTGAGCTGCTTCATGAAGCCGATCATCTGCTCGCGGGTGAAGTTGCGGAAGGTGTAGCTGGTAAGCCCGAGTTGAATGGGAGTGGGGGCTCCGGTGACAGGCGAGGGCTGGAGAGCGGAAGCGGGGATGGCCTTTGAGGTGGCGGCTGCCGCCGCGAAGAGTGCGCCGGACTGAACAAAACTGCGACGGGAGACAGTGTTTTTCATGAGAAGGAGTTGACTCGCGCTTTCTTCGGGTTAGTGGTGACAGTGTGCAAAAGCAGATTCCCTTCAGGAATGACAAACAAAAAGGCGCCTCTATCCCAACTGCGTCGGTGCCCTATAGGTGCGGCGCCCATCCCTTTTCGTAGTCGCGGCCCCACATCTTCATAGCTTCGGCGTCGTGCAGTATCTTGCCGTCGGTGGTGTCGAGCTGGAGTTCGCGATTGACCTCCCACGCTACGTTGGAGAGCTGAAGCATGGTGACGGCGACGTTTCCGATGGAGACGGGAGCATTGAGTTTCTCGCCTTTGCGAACACCTGCGATGAAGTTGGCGAAGTGTGCATCGGTCATGGAGTCGCGGCCGGTGAGATCGGAGGACGAGGTCTCTTTGCCGGTTGCGAACTCGCTGGTCTTGTTTCCCTTGAGATCGTAGATCTCGTAGCCGTCGCGGTCGACGAGGACGGTTCCGGTGGTTCCCATGATGGCCGAGCCACGGTCGCGATTGTAGTACTTCATGCCCTGGCAGCTCTTACCTTCCCAGGTGATCATCTTGTCACCGTAGTCGAAGCTGGTGACGAGGGTATCGTAGAACTGCCAATCATCTTTGAACTGGTAGCGTCCTCCGGAGGAGGTGATGCGGTTGGGGAACTCCGCGGCGAGAGCCCAGCGACAGACGTCGACCTCGTGGGTGCCGTTGTTGAGGGTTTCGCCGGTGCCATAGGTTCTGAACCAGTGCCAGTTGTAGGGCTGGATGTTGTCCGTGTAGGCGCGGCGTGGGGCGGGGCCCTGCCAGAGATCCCAGTCGAGCTGCGGAGGAACGGGCGCTTCTTTGCCGGTGCCGATGGACTTTCTTACGTTGCTGTACCAGGCCTTGGCGAAGTAGGCGCGACCGACGAGGCCGTTGTGAATCTTGTCGACGATCTCGATGGTGTGGGGAGAGGAGCGCTGCTGAGTGCCCATCTGGACGAGCTTTCCGTACTTCTTTTGCGCCTGGACGAGGAGCGCGCCCTCGGCGGGATTGTGGCTGCAGGGCTTTTCGACGTAGACGTGTTTGCCGGCTTGCAGTCCGGCGATGGCCATGGGGGTGTGCCAGTGGTCCGGGGCGGCGATGGTGATGGCGTCGACATCTTTCTGCTGAAGGATATGTCGGAAGTCCTTCTCCGGCTTTGGAGCTTCGCCCATCTCCTTCTCTGTGTCTTCGGTGAATTTCTTGAGCGTGTTGCTGTCTACGTCACAGACATAGGCGATGCGCGCATTCTTCTTGTTTGCCTTGAGCGCGGAGAGATGAGCGTAGGCTCGGCTGCGAACGCCGATGACTGCGAAGTTGAGGCGGTCGTTGGAGCCGAGGATCTGAGCGTAGCTCTTTGCGGTAGATCCAACTGCAAGGCCTGCTGCTCCTACTGCAAGGGTGTCGAGGAACTCACGTCTGGTGATCATTTTTTCTCCCGTGGTGTGAAGCGATAGGGACGGCTGAAGGCAAGTGCGCCGACGGTTAGAAGGTTCCCGAGTTGATCAGGCACTGCTTCATGCCTGCCCAACTGATTCTTGTGGAAGCCTCGGGGGTGCCCGCTCCGCGCCAGTGCGTTTCGAGGCTGACGGCGTCGCGGTAGCCAGCCTGCTTGAGTGCGCGGAACTGTGCGGTCCAGTCGATATAGCCTTTATCCACGGGCGACCAGACGATCTTGCCGGTGTCGTCCTTGACTGCGTTCTTGCAGTGGCAGTGGTGGATGCGGTTTTTGGGGATGGCATCCCAGCCGGCAGGGAAGGCGTCGAGTTCGCCGCGCATGACTGCGTTACCGGCGTCCCAGTTGAGGGCGAAGTGAGGAGTCTGGACGGCTTCGAGGACCTTCGCCGCTTCGCGGCCGGTGGCGGTGTTGCAGGCAAACTCGTTTTCGATGACGAGGAGGAGATCTTGTTTGCCGACGATCTCGGCTGTGGCGCGGAGCTTCTCGTTGATCGCTGTGCGGTAGGGTGCGACGTCGTCGATGCGCCAGAAGTCGAAGCAGCGGATCTTGTCGGTCTTAAACTGTTTGGCCAGGGAGATGGAACGTTCGACGACTTCGTCCTGCTGCTTGTAGGCGACCTCGGCGGCTCCGTGCATGTCGCCTTTGGAGCCATACTGCGATTTGGGTGCGCCGGGCCAATCTACTTTGAAGAGCGGGCTGGCGATGTCAGTGACCTGGAGTTTGTACTTGGCGAGGATCTTGAGGGCCTCGGCGATCTCGGCATCAGAGGATGCCTGAAGATTCTTGCCCCACATCTCGCGGAGCTCGACGTAGTGGAGGCCGAAGTCATTGGCAATGACGGAGCAGGCGTGGTCGAAGTCCTGGGAGATCTCGTCGGAGATGACGGCGATCTTGAAGGGCGAGCTTGCGGCCCATGCGCGCATTGGCAACGTGAGAGAGGCCGCCAGTCCGGCTGCGCCTCCTGCAAACTGTCGCCTGGTGAGATTCTTCATAACTTGCACTCCTCTTTCTTCTCTGCAGATTTTGCGTGCGGCATGGACATAGACGGATGAAGCTGCTCCTGGGCCGCACACGTGACGCGATAGAACCCCCAGCGATTTGAGGTCATTGCGAGATCCGCACCCCGGATACAGGATGCGGGGGCTTCGCTTCGGATTAGAAGGCGATCTTTACAGCCGCCTGGAGAACACGTGGACCGCCGACGCCGTTGACATTGCCGACGCCACTGCTGAGGGGTGAGGTTATTACGCCGAACGAGCTGGACCCAAAGGTCGTTCCGGGCAGGCCGAAGGCGGGTGTATTGGTCAGGTTGAAGGCATCGAAGCGAGCCTCGAGAGACGCCTCGCGGAAGATCGGAAAGCTTTTGAAGAGCGACAGATTGTCTGAGAAGTAACCAGGACCACGGAATTGATTTCGTTGCGTATTTCCAACGACGCATGGACCAGGGGCTACGCAGCCGGAGAGCCTGCTTACGCTGAAGCTTGTGGGATCGAACCACTGTACATTGGCCGCTCGGGTGACGTGATGGAGGACGTGGAAGGGGGCAACTTCATCAACTGTCTGGGTTGTTCCGGGGGTTGCGCTTGTGGTTGTGAGGGTAAACGGCAGACCCGAGAGCGCCGATAGGATCACAGAGGTCTTCCAGCCACCCAGCACGTAGGAGCTGATGCCTGAGTTGAAGAACTTGTGATTGCGTCCAGCCGGCAGCTCCCACGTGAGAGTCTGCTCGAAGTTGAGCCTTCGGTCGAAGTCGGCAAGGGTGTAGTTGCGACGAAGGTCGCCGCTGTAGAAGAGCAAGGCTCCGTCCTGGGGACCGGTTTGATAGTTTTGCGCCTTGCCCCAGGTAAACGCTGAACTAAATGCGAGACCGTGAGTGAATCGGCGAGTGAGTTGCACTTGCAGCGATTGGTAGTTTGTGGTGAAACCCTGAAAATACTCAGTCACAGAGGCAGTCTTTTTAAACGCTATGTTCAACGGATCGGATGCCCCACTTTCTCCGTAGACGCTGGGTACGTTGATGTTCTGCGCTACGTCAATCCGTGTGCCGTGGTTGGCAACATAGGCGATCTGCAGAGAGCTATCGTGCGGGAGCGCCTGCTGAATGGCCGCATTCCAGGAGGAGACATAGGCGTTCTTGAAGTTGAGCGGGATGTACAGGGTGCCAAGACTGTTGAGGAATGTGTTGCCGGTTGCTGTGATGGTTCCATCGGAGCCGATGGGGATGGTCGGGGTGGGTGGAATTCCGCTTACGAAGTTGACTGCTGCTGGATTATTGGAACCCAGTACGGCAGCTCCATAGGTCGGAACATTGGTGTAGTCGGTGCTCCTCTTGATGGGATAGTTGTAGGCGTAAGAGTTATCGACGAAGGGAACATAGCTGACGCCGAATCCAGCTCGGATCACGGTGGAATCGGTGGCACGATAGGAGGCGCCGAGCCGGGGAGCGAAGTTGTCGTAGTCGGTCTTCATTCCAAGATTGGAGGGATTTCCATCTACGCCAGCGATGACGAGCTGGTTAGTGGCAGGGTTGAAGTTTGAGAACCCTCCGGCTTTGCGCGGTGTGGCGGGTGGGTACAGCTCATATCGTAGGCCTACGTCGACAGTCAGTTTGGAGGTAGCCTGCCATTTGTCTGAGACGAAGAAGAAGAGCCAGGTCTGCCGATAGGCGGGGAAGGTGCTGTTCGTATCTTGACCTACCTGATATGGAGTGTCGAAGAGAACACTGGCGATATCGTTAGCTTGTCCCTTGGTGGTCGCGCTCGGGCTGGAGGTCTGGTTTTCGCTGAAGTAGAAAGTTCCGGCAGCGGCGTTGATGTTTCCCTGAAGTAGGTCGTCGCGGATGCGGCGGACGTCGACTCCTGCTTTGAGCGCGTGGTTGCCGAGAATCTTAGTCCAGTTGTTGGCAAAGTCGATGTTCGATTCGGCGCGGAGCCACGGGAGCGATTGGGAGTACCCGATAAGCGGGTTTCCGGTGCCGTTTTCTCCATTGCCCGCGAAGTTGCTTACCTGGAAGGCAACTTGTCCGCTGTCTATTGAGCTAAGGTTTGTACCGGGAATGCCGAGGGTCTTGGCATCGGTCGATCCAAAGTCCGACTGTTGCGCGGAGTTGCGGAGGTGGGCTACACCGACGCGAACTTCAGTGAACAGCGTTGGCGAAAAGACGTGGTCGTAGTTGCCGCCTGTACTGTAAGCGGCGGCCGTTCCGGTTGCTTCGAAGCCTCCAGCTGTGGGACCGCCGAGGAAGGATCCGAACAGAGGTGCCTGAAATGTGTTGGTTTTCTGATGGCTGAAACGAACGCTCAGGTGGTCTTTTGCGGTGATGACGTAGTCACCCTTAATGTCGTAGCTGATGGAATCCTTACTAAAGGGTGAGTTCTGCTGGAAGTTGTTGGAGATTGCTCCGCCTACGTAGGCGGCGGATGCGAGGTTGCTCTTTGGATCTCTCGCGATGGCGTCGAGTGCCTGAATAACGGTCAACCCAATGTTGCTGTCGTTGACTGGCGTCATGACACGGCTTAGCGGAATTTGGTTGCCGGCGAAGGCGGTTCGTCCTTTACCGCAGTTGCCTGGGGTCGCGCCGCCCTGGCAGTCTGCCGTATCTCCGGTCTTTGGATCGTAGACTTGCCCGGCGTATTTGCTGAGATCGATGTTGCCGCCGACGACGTTGTAGTACGGGATGGATGTGGTGACTGTGGAGGACTCGTGATCGGAGGTGCGGAGAAAGTCGCCGAAGAGGAAGAGCCTGTTCTTGAGGACCGGACCGCCGAGCGATCCGCCGGTGTAGTTATAGACGAGACGACCGTTGGGGCCACTCGCGAAGTAGTTGCGAGCATTGACCCCGTTGTTCTCCATGTTTTGAAAGACAGAGCCGTGAAACTGGTTGGTTCCTGACTTGAGGGTGACGTTGACGACGCCGCCGACGGCGCGGCCAAACTCTGCCTCGAAGTTATTGGTGGTGATGTCGACGTTCTGGATCGCGGCAGCGGGGGGAACGAGGATGATGTGGATTCCGGTGCGCTGGTCATCGTCGATACCCTCAATTTGATAGAGGTTGACGTAGGAGGACTGGCCGTTTGCATTCACAGACAGATCATTGTTGGCGTTGAAGAACTGTGAGTTGTTGAAGACGACGGGCGCCATGCCGGGAACGGTGTTGAGCAAGGATTGAAAGCTGTTGCCGCTGCTGAGGGGAAGATTAGAGATCTGATGGGCTTCGAGGGTGGTGGAGATGTCGGCGCGGTCGGTCTGCAACAGAGCGGGTGCCGTGGTTACGAGAACAGTCTCGGAGACGCTGCCGGTGACCAGAGTGATGTCGACACGGGTGGAGGTGTTGACGAGGAGGTCGATGTTCTGATGAGTATCTTTTTTGAAGCCATTGGCTTCGGTGGTGATGCTGTAGGTGCCGGGAGGAAGGTCGGGGAGGGTGTAGTTCCCGCTCTCGTTGGTGATCGACTGATGGACCGTTCCGGTCGCTGTTTCTACGATGGTGATCTTGGCCCCGGCGACGGTAGCGCCGCTTGGGTCGTTGATCGTACCGAGCAGGGTAGCGCTTACGGCTTGACCGAGGAGAGAGGGCGTCAAACTTAGGAGAAGCAACGAAACGATGAGTCTTAGTTTCTTGAGTGTGATCACTTGAAGCCTCCAAAGGTGTTACAGATTTCAGCCCCAGGGTAGTTATTGTTTGAAGAGCGAACGAACCGTACCAGCGGCGATATAACGCAGTCAAGAAAATAAACGAAGACCTGCGAAGGCCGATCTTTGAAGGGCGAGTGGCGTTTGGGGCTGAAGGGGTTACGGCGCTTCGAACAGGACTATTTCCGGAGTCGAAGGAGCGTCCAGCGTTGATTCGAAGGGCTCAAAAGTAAGGTAATAAAGCAGAGGGCGAGTACGGAGTGATCAAGGGATGCGCCGAAGAACTCCCAGAGAGGTGCGTGGGGGCCGGGATAGTTCGAAGAGAAGAGGAAAAGGAGCATCATGGTCAGACCACCGGCACTGGCCCAACGGACGAGTGCGCCAGAGAGGAAACTCACAGCAATCAAGCACTCAGAGACGCTGACGATGGCACCGAAGAAGACGGCGTGGGGGAGGATGATTTCTTTGAGGAAGGGCCGCAGGAAAGGATAGGATCCCTGGTCGATGAACTGACGGATGTACTGAGCCATTCCTCCCCAGATGAATCTGGTGCTTGTGAGTTTGTACTCGGCGAAGATAAAGAAGAGAAGGCCGATGGAGAGGCGCAGGAAGGCGAGTGCCCTGGATTGTTGATCCTCCGCGCTCATCTCTTCTTTTGCTGGGCGATGTGAGCGGCGCGGACGTCGGTGGCGGTGAAGACGGAGAGAAAGGGAACGCCGGGGATTGCGGCTTCAATGTTGGCGCGGCCACCTTGTTCGCGGTCGACCAGGCAAAGGACTCCTGCTACGTGCATACCGGCTTCGCGGGTAGCTTCGATTGCGGTGATGGTGGATCCGCCGGTGGTGCAGACGTCGTCGACGATGACGACATGGGCGCCGGGTTTGAGAAAGCCTTCGATGCGTCGGCCGGTGCCGTGAGTTTTTTCTGCTTTGCGGACGAGGAAGCCGTGGATAAGGGTAGGTGCGGGGCCTTCTTCGCTGCGTTCGTCGACGCCTAGCTCGAGCGCGTCGGAGAGCTCAGCGATCTCGTTATAGTCCGCGAGAGCCCAGGCGGTGGCGGTGGCGGTGTTGGAGACGAGGGGGTCGGCGCCCATGGTGAGGCCGCCTACGGCTTCGATCTTT
Source organism: Granulicella sp. S190 (assembly GCF_009766095.1). GTDB lineage: Bacteria > Acidobacteriota > Terriglobia > Terriglobales > Acidobacteriaceae > Edaphobacter. The sequence goes on along the minus strand of NZ_LMUD01000031.1, from coordinate 71,146 downwards.
TCAGGATGCGGAAGGTACTGGTGGATGAGGTCGTAGAGGACCAGACCGGAGAGGCGGCCGCCTTCGGCGTGAAGCGTGGTGATGCGGCAGTCGATGTAGTAGTCGGACTTTTTGCCGCTGGCCAGGGTGAAATCGCCCAGCTTGAAGGAGTGTGTGGCGATCAGATTCAGGAGGGCTGTCTTATTGTCGGTCGGCATGTCTATTTCGATTGTAGAGGATAGTTCCCCCAGGGGCTTGTGGTGGCGGAGGGAGTGCCCATCCTTGTGGAAGGGGAGGTTTCGTACGGTCGCTGGTAGGGAGATTTACATTCCCACCCATCGCGATGAGGCCGCGATAGATGGGGCACCCAGCCGGACAGGATTGGACGCTGTTATCTGTGACGAAACCAGTGCGAGGCTAGCAGTATCAGGACAATAGCAGCACTGACGATGAGTCGGCGTCTAAACGGATGGAACGTGAGATCGTCTTCACTTCCTGAATTTTCCTCAGGGTTCTCCGGGTTATAGGTGATGGCAAAAGTGTGACCTAACGGGACATCGGCATGTGCAATGTATTGGCCGGAGTGTTCCTGGCCGTGTGTATGGTACGTAAAGGTGATGGCATACCTTGAGAAGTCCGGCATCTCAAAGTTTGCAATGCGACCAGTGCGGATGCGTGGTGCATGTTTGATGAGTTCGCACGCTGCGACCGTTGCAGTTGTTTCAATCCAGGGATGATCTTCCATGTCAGGCCCGAAGAATTATAGCTCGCTGCTTGATTGCTGTTGAAGATCAAGCGAAATAGCGAGGGTGGAACAGTCTTTTCCTTTTGCGTGTGGGTTAGTGGGAGAGCTTGTCGAGGTGGCGGTAGCCGCCGGTGGCGATGAAAGCGGTGAGGAAGATGGTGAAGTTGTAGCTGGCGTGGATGAGGGTGGAGGCTAGGACGGAGCGGAGACGGATGCGGACGGCGCTGAGGATGAGCGAGACGCAGAAGAGAAGAAGCAGTACGGGCCAGGTGAATGCGGTCTGCTGGCCGTGTAGAGCGGCGAAGAGAATGCTGGTGAAGACAGCGGAGAAGACTAAGGCCGGTGTGGAGATCTTATTATTAGACTGCCAGAGTTCGCGGGCGGCGGGGATGCGGGGGAGCGAGAGCCAATCGTAGGCGATGGCGACGGCGGGCAGGAGGAAGCCGCGGAAGAGGATCTCTTCGAAGAGAGGGGCGAGGAGGACTCCGAAGAGGGTGACCAGCCAGACGTCCGATGGAGTGCGGAAGAAGTCGTCCATGGGGATGTCTTTAGGGATTGCGATGACCGACGAGATGGCTTGTACCGCAAAGGAGAGGGTAAGGCCGATGGGGATGAGGCGGATGGCGTTGCGCCGCGCGGCGTCTGGGTTGGCGTCTATGCCGTTGGTGAAGGGGCGCTTCCACAGCAGAGGGAAGACGAACCAGGAGATGGCCAGGGTTGCGAGATAGGTGAATGCCTCCGAAGCTATGAGTAGCTTTGGCGGGATGGAGGCGGCGGATAGCTTGCCCCCGATCGCGGGGGCGTGGGTTAAGCCGAGAAGAATGAGCTGGGTGAGAAAGAGGAAGACGCCGGCGATAGCGAGGAAGAGGAGCGCGTGGCCGAGGTTGGGGATGCGGTGAGGTGCGTCTTCGGGCGCGTCGTTGGGGGTGTTGTCCATGGGAGGCTGGAGGATGGCCTCGCCTTCGGGAAGGATGGAGAGTTCGGGGAGTATTGGGCGTTCGGGGAGGATCGGGCGCACGGGAGCGTCGGATTGGCTTCGGCTTTGGGGTGCGACCGGAATTGGATCCGTAGAGAAAAAATCGGCAGTGCTTTGGGAGATGTCCGAGCTAAGGGATCGGGACGCGGGGGATCCGGCGGCTGGTGTGGCGGGGTTCGGGGTTAGGTCGCTCATGCTTTAGTCGTGCGCGGGGCCGGCTTTGAGGCGGATGCTTTCTTCTTGGGTGCTGATTCTTTTTGAGCTGCTGCTTTGCTTATTGTGGACTTCTTTGCGGCTTTTGGCTTGATGCTTTTGGGGGATCTCTCTTCGGGCTTGGTGGCGCTGGCCTTGGCGAGTCCGGTTTTCTTTTCTGGCGCGATGAATTTGCCGCGCGATTCCTTCTTTTTGTCGGGGGCAGCAGCGATGGTAAGGGGCTGGGGGCCAGCGTGGCTGGTGCCGTTGCGGCTGGCGAAGTTGGAGTTGTGGGAGGTGTAGTAACGGGCGAGGAAGCTGCCGGTGTGGGAGGCGGCGACGGTGGCGATCTGCTCGGGCGTGCCGTGGGCGATGACGCGGCCTCCGCCTTCGCCGCCCTCGGGGCCCATGTCGAGGATGTAGTCGGCGTTGCGGATGATGTCCAGATTGTGCTCGATGATGACGACGGTGTTGCCGAGGTCGGTGAGGCGATGGAGGACTTCGAGGAGCTTACGGACGTCGTCGAAGTGGAGGCCGGTGGTGGGCTCGTCGAGGAGATAGAGGGTGCGGCCGGTCTGGCGCTTGCTGAGCTCGCGGGCGAGCTTCATGCGCTGGGCTTCGCCGCCGGAGAGGGTAGTGGCGGATTGACCGAGATGGATGTAGCCGAGGCCTACGTCGACTAGCGTTTGGAGCTTGATGTTGACTGTGGGGATGTCTTTGAGGATGGGGACGGCGTCGGCGATGGGGAGGTCGAGGAGGTCGGCGATGCTGTAGCCATTAAATTTTACGGAGAGGGTCTCCTGATTGTAACGACGTCCGTTACAAACTTCGCAGAGGACGTAGACGTCGGGCAGGAAGTTCATCTCGATACGGCGCTGACCTTCACCCTGACAGGCTTCGCATCGTCCGCCCTGGACGTTGAAGGAGAAACGACCGGGTTTGTAGCCGCGCTCGCGGGATTCGGGGAGCATGGCGAAGAGGTCCCTTATTGCTGTAAATACCCCCGTGTAAGTCGCTGGGTTGCTGCGTGGGGTGCGGCCGATAGCTGACTGATCGATCTGGATGACCTTATCGAGCTGGTCGATGCCGATAACCTTGCCGTGCTGGCCGGGCTCTTCGCGGGAGCCGTAGAGTTCCTTGGCCAGGGAGCGATAGAGGATGTCGTTGACGAGGGTGGATTTTCCGCTGCCGCTGACTCCGGTGATGACGGTCATGACGCCGAGAGGGAAGTGGGCGGTGACGTTTTGCAGGTTGTGCGAGTGGGCGTCTTCTACTGTGATCCAGTTGCCGGTGAGGGCGCGGGGTTCAGTGCGGGCTACGATTTCGATTTTGCCCGCGAGGTACTGGCCGGTGACGGAGGCCGGGTTGTCCATGATTTGTTGCGGGTTGCCGTCGGCGATAAGGTAGCCGCCGTTTTTGCCCGCGCCGGGGCCGAGGTCGAGGACGTAGTCGGCTTTGCGGATGGTATCTTCGTCGTGCTCGACGACGAGAACAGTGTTGCCGAGGTCGCGGAGGTTTTCGAGCGCGGAGATGAGGCGTTGGTTGTCGCGCTGGTGGAGGCCGATGGAGGGCTCGTCGAGGACGTAGAGGACGCCGCGGAGGCGGGAGCCGATCTGCGTGGCGAGGCGGATGCGCTGGCCTTCACCGCCGGAGAGGGTAGCGGCGGATCGGTCGAGGGCGAGGTAGCCGAGGCCGACCTGATTGAGGAACTCGAGACGTTCGATGATCTCGCGCTGGAGGCGGTCGGCGATGAGGCGGTCGCGGCCGACGAAGTTCATGTTGCGGGCGGAGGTGAGGGCACGCTCGAGGGGTAGGGCGGTGAAGTCGGCGATGGATGCGCCGTTGACGGTGACTGCGAGGGATTCGGGGCGGAGGCGGCGGCCTTTGCAGACGGGGCAGATGGTCGCGGACATGTACTGCATCATGTACTCGCGGTAGCCCTCGGATTTGGTGTCTTCGAGGTTGGAGCGGAGGTAGTCGAAGATGCCGTGGAAGCCTGTGCGACCGGCTTCGGCGCGGGGGGGGCCGTAGAGGAAGAGGTTTTGCTGCTCGGTGGTGAGGTCTTCGAAGGGAACCTTGATGTTGATCTTGGTTTTTTCGGCGAAGAGCTTGATGAGGCGGAGGAGGTAGGCGGAGCCTGAGCCAGGTCCCATGGCTCCGTCGAGGAGCGGCTTGGACCAGTCGGAGATGGTCTTGGCGGGGTCGAAGTCGTAGATGCTGCCGAGGCCGTGGCAGTTGGGGCAGGCGCCGTAGTTGGAGTTAAAGGAGAAGCTGCGTGGCTCAAGGCGTGGGACGTTGATGCCGCAGTCGGGGCAGGCCATGGAGGAGGAGTAGAGGGTTTCGTCCATGCCGTGGATGCCGATCAGAACGAGACCGTTGGCCATTTGCAGGGCCTTGGCGACGGAAGTCTCGAGACGGCGAAGGTCGTACTTGGGGGCAGCGTTGGCAAGGGCAGAGTTGGTGTTGGGTTCTCTCGCTTCAGGCGGGAGGGGTTTTAGGATGATGCGGTCAACGACGGCTTCGATGGTGTGGTTCTTGCGCTTTTCGAGGCGCATGCCCTCGGTGAGCTCGGTCATCTCGCCGTCGATACGCGCGCGGAAGCCTTGTTGGTCGAGGGCTTCGAGCTCTTCGCGGAACTCGCCCTTGCGGCCGCGGACGAGGGGGGCGTATACAGTGATGCGTTCGCCGGGGGAGAGGGCGGCGATGCGTTCGACGATCTGCTCGGCGGATTGGCGGGTAATGGGGCGGTGGCAATTGGGGCAGTGGGGCTGGCCGACACTCGCGTAGAGGAGGCGGAGGTAGTCGTAGATCTCTGTGATGGTGCCGACCGTGCTGCGGGGGCTGCGGGAGGTGGTTTTCTGCTCGATGGAGATGGCGGGGGAGAGGCCGTCGATGGCGTCGACGTCGGGCCGCTCCATCTGATCTAAGAATTGTCTGGCGTACGCCGATAAGGTTTCTACATAGCGACGTTGGCCTTCTGCGTAGATGGTGTCGAAGGCGAGGGAGGATTTTCCGGAGCCGGAGAGACCGGTGACGACGGTGAGGGTATTGCGCGGAATGCTGACGTCGACGTTGCGCAGATTGTGCTGGCGAGCGCCGCGGACGGTGATGTGTGTAATGCCCATGGGAGGTCTCAGGCGGTGTTCGGCCAAGACTCTAGAATACGGCATTTTGGAAGATGGCATCTTGCAGGATGGAGGACGTAGTTTTGACCCGGGCAACTCCAGAGTGGGAAAGATGTATCCGAAGGAGCAACATGATCCACTTTCGGGTCATTGTATCGGCTGATAAGTTTGTAACAATAGCCACGATATGAAAGTCTGTCGCAGGCAAAATGGACCTGACGGCTGGTGAACTGAGGAGTGGGTGTGAATTCGTCGATCATGTTGGTGTCTGCGGTACTGGCTTCTCTGGCAGTAGGTGTTCTGGTGGCTTACGGGGTTTGTATCGCCATGTTCAGCGCCTTCCAGATGCATGTGCGCCAAGTGGCGGGGAGTGCGGCCCGTCAGGTGGCGGCCACCGTGCAGGTTGCGAAGAACTAACTCGATTGCCCCCCTGGAAGCAGGTTGCGGCTTTTCCACTAAAAGACTATTGAGGCGGGGTTTGCTGCTGGCGTATACGCTGGAGCTGCTCGTAGATCTGCTGTGGCGTTTTGACGCCGTTGGGTGAGTCCGGCTGAGATCCATCGGCTGGTACAGCCGCATTTGGCGTGGCTGGGACGATTGGGGGAACAGTCGTGTTTCCGGGGGGTACTTCGGCAGTGGGCGCGGACTGTTCGGAGGATTGCTGGGGCTGCTCGGAGTCAGGTTTGTCGTCGAAGGTGGAGGCGTTGGGATTAGGCGGCGTTGGGCCACCCTGGCGAGGGGTAAGGATAAGCTCTGCCGGGGCTGCGCCATCACGGTGTATCAGAAGCATATTGCTGCCCGTCCCATCCAGGAGCTGGGCCAATATTTGGGCTGGTTCGGCGGGACCATACTGACCAAAGACTCTCTCGTCTATTACTCCTCCGGTGATCTTCATACCAGTTTCATGAGAGATCTGGCGGAGGATTTGATTGAGGCTGGCGTTATCCGCCAAGACGGAAAGAGTATTCCTGGTTAGTGTTACCTGCGCTCGCTTTGGCTGCTGTTGGGAAGGCGTAAGAGGAATCGAGGGTTCAGTCGTGGTGGTGGCCGGGGTCGCGGGCAGGGTGGATGCCGGCTGAGCGGCAGAAGGTTTGGCTTGCGGGGGCGGTGGGGTCTGTGCAGAGAGCAGAGTGGCGCAGGCCACGCAAACTAAGGCAATGCAACGGATTGGCGCCATGGTCTGCATACAGTGATAGGACGCTTTGTGGCGGAGGAAGGTCATCTGCGGATATCAGTATCCAGCTTATCGCGGACGGGTGTGAAGGAGTTACATTTCTGTGACATCTCCGCGCGCGGAGCGTTGTAAAGTCTGCTCACAGTTGCCCTGCTCTGTACTGGCATGAGGTGAGGAACTGGAGCAAAGATGACGACTACCGCTGGGAGCGCCGAGGGCGAATCGATGCAAACCGCTCAAGCATACTGGGACTCGGCCGCAGAGACGTATGAAGATGTTTTTTCCGGGACCACGATCGGGAAGACACGGCGTGAGGCCGTGTGGCAGGATCTGAAGCGTCTCTTTCGACGAGACGATCATGTACTGGAGATCAATTGCGGGACCGGTCTTGATGCGGTGTTTCTTGCAAAGGAGGGCGGTATTGGACGTGAAGGGATGGGAAAATTCCTAATGCCCGGATGTCAGCAGTTGACGCTCACGCGATGATGGTGATGTTTCTCTGTCCTCGTCCGGTGGTTCTTGTTACTGCGATGGAGGAGCGGAGCGGCAATATATTTCCTATGAATCTGATGGGTTCTCTCGGGGACGGGTACTTTTCGTTTGCGCTCAATGCGGAACGACAGGCATCGCGGTGCGTGAGACGAGTCGAGAGGGTCGCCCTGAGCAGTGTGCCCTACGACAAACAAAAGGAGGCGCGTGAGTTGGGAAAACAGCATATGCAGACCTCTGCAGACTGGGACCGACTTCCGTTTGGTATCAGACGCTGCCTTCAGTTTGAAGTTCCCGTCCTGGAGTTTGCGTTGTCGGTTCGGGAGGTCAAGATTCGCGTCGCGAGAGATCTCGGCAGCCACACCTTTTTGTCGGTAAGGTTATGCGGGAGGAAAAAGTGTGCAGAGGCTCCGGCATTTTTCATGATTCATGGCATGTATCAGCGGGTGCGGTCTCTGAATGAGAGTGCCAGGCGTTAGGCGCTGCGATTTAGTGTCTCCTGAAGGCCGCTTTCTTTGATTTGCGTGCCTGGCTGTAGACTGGGAGCACCCTTTTGCAAGTCTCGAATGGAACGAGTGAGACTTTTCAAAAGCGTGACGGTGGGCGCAATGACAGGTCTCAGGATTGGATTGTTGACGTTGGGACTGCTGATGAGCGGGGAGGCATCGGCAGAGGTATGTACGACGCAGTCACAGATGGCTCCGGCTGATCGCGATGCTCTTGCGGCAGCAGCACGTAGTTTGGCTGCAAAGGTTCAAGCGAATGACGTGAGTGGACTTCGTGCAGCTACGGCGGCTGAGTATGCCAAGGATTTCAGCGGCATCGGGGACGTGGTTGGCAGCACGTCGGTACGGGTAAAGAGTGGCACCCCAAAGGTGGAACAGGTCTATGTCCTGGACGCAACGCAGTTGAAGCCTGGAGCAAACGGGGCTGCGTCGGATGCACAGTTTTTCTGTTCGTTGAATAGATCGGTAGCCGAAGCGGATTTTCTGATCTCGGGGTTGGCGCCAGGACGATATGGATTCGTAATGGTGGATGTTCCAGACGGAAGTTCTCCGTGGCGATTGTCTTTTTTGCTTCGACAGGATCAGGGGCAATGGATGATGGCCGGGTTTTATCCCAAGCCGTTGCTGGCAGCGGGTCATGATGGACTCTGGTACTGGACACAGGCGCGATCGATGATTCTGCAGAAGGAACATTGGAACGCGTGGCTCTACTATGAACAGGCTGAAATTCTGCTAAGGCCAACCAACTTTATTCAGAGTACCCATCTTGAGAAGCTGAAAGCAGAGCAGACGACGGCTGCGCCACCCGCTCTGTCGGAGGGAGTGAGCACCGAGTCTCCGCTGGTGGTGAAGGGTGCGGATGGTATGGAGTACCGGTTTACCGGCTTAGGGGTAGATGATTCCCTTGGGAAGGATAAGGTCGACATCCTCGCACATCTCAAGGTGGACCAGATCGGAGATGCAGCTGCGGCTCGTAAACGCAACTCAGACGCGATGGCCGCACTGCTCGCTGCGTATCCAGAGATGAAAAAACCGTTCCATGGAGTGTGGATGTTCGCTGAGGCTCCTGGGCAGAATCCGTTTGCGACGGAAGAGGCAATGAGTGAGATTCATTGACTCTGCAGATGAGTTTTCTGGATCTTATGACGTGTGTTTGATTGGGTAGTGCTATCTTGAGAATCGTTTCCGCGGGACGGTAAGCAATGCAAGGCATGAAGGCTAACCTTCTATGTGAAGCTGGCAGTCTATTGGATAGATGAGAAAGAGAATGATGACAAAGATAAAAAAAACGTTGATCCAAGCGATTCAAGAACGTAGAGCGACGCCGAGTTTTGACGGGGCCCCGATCCCAGCAGAGGACTTGCGGCAGATTCTGGAAGCAGGGCTGCATGCGCCTAGTGGATATAACATGCAGCCTTGGCGATTCGTGGTGGTGCAGTCTGCAGAACAGAAGAAGAAGCTTCGCGCAGCGAGCTACAACCAGGGGAAGGTGGAAGAGGCGTCCGTTGTGATTGTGGCGTGTGGGGATGCGGATGGCTGGCGGAAGGATCTGGACTTGATGCTGGAGAATGGGCGCAAGGGTGGGATGCCGGAGGGCTACGCGGCGCAGGCCCAGAGCAGCGTGCCGAACTACATGTCGAGCTTTAGTGGTGCGCAGATGCAGGGCTGGCTGAACAAGCAGGTGATGCTGGCGTTTACGCATATGCTGCTGATGGCCGAGGTGATGGGGTATGACACCGCGCCGATGGAAGGGTTCGAGCAGGATAAGGTTCATGAGGCGTTGCGGCTTCCGATCAGCTATTGGGTGGTGGCGCTGCTTGCGGTGGGACATGTGAAGGGCGCTGACAAGTTCGACGGCGGACGCTTCGATATGGGACACACGGTGTTTGGGGAAGAGTTCGGCAAGCCGCTGAAGCTATAACGTGGAGATGACTGGCGATGAAGCTTGCGCTGCGCGTTTCCAGTGGGATATTGGCGGAGTTTTGGCTTAGTCGGGTTGCCACTGGTAGGCGTCGGGCTGGGGAAGGCCTATGTGGGCAAGGACCCGGTGAACGAACTGGCGCGCCATCTCCTGGGTACTTTGGGGATGGTTGTAGAGGGTAGGGATGGCGGGGAAGATGGTGGCTCCGGCGTCGGAGGCGAGCTGCATGTTGCGCAGGTGGATGCGATTGAAGGGTGTCTCGCGGATGCAGAGGATGAGAGGGTGATTCTCTTTGAGGCAGACATCGGCGGCGCGCTGGATGAGGTTTGAAGCAAGGCCGTTGGCGATGGCAGCGAGGGTGCCCATGGAGCAGGGAAGGACGATCATGGCGTCGGTGGGATAGCTGCCGCTGGCGATGTTGGCGCCGATGTCGGTTTCGGCGTGATGCTGAAGCTTAGGGCAGGGGGCGCCGAGAAGTTTTTCGGCGAGATCGTTGCGTCCGCTGAGTTCGAGCTCTTCGGCGAAGACGCGGAGGGCGCTGTCTGAGGCGACGAAGTTTATCTTTGTGACCCTGGTGTCGGCGGCGAGGGTGCGAAGGATCTCCGCCGCGTAGATGCTGCCGCTGGCTCCGGTGACTGCGAGGGTGATGTTTGCAGGTGCTGACACGGGATGATGTTCTCCGACTTCGGGTGGGGTACCCCCCTCCCCCTTGCTGGGTATTTTTGGCGCAAGTGCTTTTGTAACAATAGGATAGCGACGGGGTGTGCCGCTAAAATATTACAAATAAAAGGGTTACGTGCAAAATATCTGAAATGTGCAGCTTACGGGAGTTTTGTCTGGGACCGCACGTTCTTATTCAATCTTTTGCCTCGATATGGGGTTCGGAGCGTCTCTGTACTCTCTTCCTCTATTTTACGGAGGGAACGATAACTCATGCGCCATGCTTTCGCGATTTATTGATGGGAGTGAAAGGAAGTGTTTTGTGTGGGTTGAGGCGGAGAGGCAGAGTCGCCTTGATGCTGAGGGGCTTGACACGAGCTACGGGTGAGGCTGGCTGGGATCGCGGAGGGCGTAGGCGATGAGGGTTTCCCCGTGGAGGTGATGGGTGGTGTTGAAGGTGGTGTTGCTGGATTTCTGCTGGTCGGGGATGGTGGGATCGAGTTCGCAGGCGGCGATCTCTTCGGTGGTGGCGTGGATGAAGCAGAGCTCGCAGGTGGCGAGGTTGACCTCCCCGTTGTCTCCCTCGCTGCGCATGGGTGGGCCGAAGGTGCGGCAGAGGATGGGGCGGTGTTGGTAGAGATCGCAGGTTCCTGTGGTGAGGTCGAGGACGGGGCAGGGCTCGTCGTTGGCGAACTCTTCGAAGAGGATGGCGGCTTCGTGGTCTTCGTTGAGAATGCCCGTGGCGAGGTCTCCGGGGAACCAGGGATCGAGGCGGGTGAGGGAGTCTTTGACTCTTTCGTGAATGCGTGCGGATCTTTCGGGATCGGTTTGTTCAAGGAGGGTGAGGCCCTCGCGGAGGCGGGCTGCGTCTTCGTGAGCGATGGGGAAGACTCCGATGCAGCATTGGGAGCAGCCGGGGTGACAGACGAGGTGTGCGCCTCCGCGAAGGTAGGCGTCGGCTACTGCGGTGTCTACGATTTGGATGAGGGGATCGTGGAGGGGCATAGTTTGATTATGCTATTGCGGTGCAGATGGCGGTTGTGGCCAGGGTAGAACGAATGCGACAGATCGCTTCGAGAGGAAAGAACAAGCTACTGCAAAAGCAACCGCAGATCCCTACGGGATGACAAACAAAAGAACAGGCAACTGCAAGAGCAAGTGCAACGGCAACTAGCAGATTCGCTTCGTTGCGTGGTTAGGGGATGATGCGGTTGTGGCGGAGGCGGGTGAAGAGGTCGTAGAAGCTTTCGTCGGTGGGTTGGTAGTCGAGGAAGCCGAACTTGCGGCTCTTGCTCATGTCGGTGACGACTTCGATGGGGCGACCGAGGTCGGCGTCGGTATGCCATGCGGAGACGAGGCTGTTTATGTTGGGTTCGATGAGGTTGTGGGACTTTGCGATGTTGCGCCAGATGTCTTCTGTGTCGGCGAGTTGTTGTTCGAGTGGGGTGCCCTGGCCGGGGAAGGGTGCGGGTTCGATGCCGAACCATGCGGCGAGGCGAGGCCACATCCAGCTCCAGCGGAAGACGTCGCCGTTGACTACGTTGAAGGCGTGATCGTGCGCGATGGGAGTCGTCGCGGCCCACTCGAGATGGCGGGCAAGTAGTCTTGCGTCGGTCATGTCGGTGAGGCTGTTCCACTGCGTGGGTGAGCCGGGGAAGAGAAAGGGACGGCCGGTTTCGCGGCAGATGTTGGCGTAGACGGCGAGGGTGACGCCCATGTTCATGGCGTTGCCGAGGGCGTAGCCGATGATGGTGTGCGGGCGGTGGATGCTCCAGTTGAAGCCCTGGCGCTCGGCTGCGGCGAAGACCTCGTCCTCTTGAGCATAGTAGAAGTTTTCGATGTCGAGACGGGGCTGCTCTTCGCGGAAGGGCGTGGCGGGGAGCTTGCCTTTGCCGTAGGCCTCGAATGGCCCGAGGTAGTGTTTGAGACCGGTGACGAGCGCGACGTGGCGGACGGAGTCGGCGGGCGCGACGGCTTCGAGGAGATTGCGCACCATGGCGGAGTTGACGCGGATATTTTCGGCTTCGGTGGGTTGGCGGAGCCAGGTGGTGATGAAGACGTGCGAGGGCTTGATGTTGGCGACCGCTGTGCGCAAGGCGATTGGGTCGAGGAGATCCGCGGCGATGAAGTTGACTCCGTCGATGGTGTTGGAGGCTCGTCGCGCGAGGCCGTGAACCTGCCAGCCGTTGGTGAGGAGTTGCTGGGCGAGATTGTTGCCGACGATGCCGGTGACTCCAGCGATGAGTGCGGTGCGGGACATGAGAGATCCTTTCGGCCTTGTGGCTGATGGCGATTGGATGAGGTTGGTGGGAGATGGGATTCGGAGGGCGTGATGCGTCAGCGGCACCGGTCTGGGTTGAAGACAAGCCTGAGCGACCGGCGCCACGTTGCTAGACAGCTTTGCGCTGGAAGGTTGTTTTCTTGGTTCCGGCGAAGGAGTCCTTTGCCTTGACGGAGGCGGTCGACGATCCGGCGAGGGATTTGTCGCCACCCTTTGCCTGGGCTGCTGCTTTTTCGCGCGCGGCCTGGAGCTTCTGGGCTTTCGGGCTTAGACCGCGTGTTTTGACTTCTGCTGGTTTCGGGATGAAATCACTCATAGAGAAATCGTCTCATGTTGTGGGGTGTTGAACAAGGCATGTGTCCGGTGGGTTGCGCTCGCGTGTGAGGGACTCGCTCTCCTTTTATCCCAGGAATAGCGCAGCCGTATCAAGGAAAGTCTCATCTCGGTCTGTTGGTGTCGATAGAGAAGATGACTCTGACGGATGATGAGGTGGCTCAGGCGAAGATGACGGTCTTGTTGGCGTAGGAGAGGATGCGGTGGTCCAGGTGCCATTGGACGGCGCGGGAGAGAACCATGCGCTCGAGGTCGCGACCCTTCTGGATGAGGGCGGGGAGCTGATCGTTTTGCGAGACGCGGGCGACGTCCTGCTCGATGATGGGGCCTTCGTCGAGGTGTTCGGTAACGTAGTGGCTGGTGGCTCCGATGAGTTTGACTCCGCGGGCGAAGGCGGCGTGGTAGGGCTTTGCGCCAACGAACGCGGGGAGAAAAGAGTGGTGGACGTTGATGATGCGGCGGGGATAGGCCTGGACGAAGGTGGGCGAGAGGATCTGCATGTAGCGGGCGAGAACGATAAGGTCGATGCGATGGTCGGTGAGGAGAGCCTGCTGCTGGGGTTCGATTTGAGGCTTGGTTTCGGCGTTGACGGGGATGTGGTGGAAGGGGATGGAGTAGAAGTCGGCGAGGGCGCGGGCGTTCTCATGATTGCTGATGATGAGGGAGAGATTGCAGGAGAACTCGCCGGTCTGGTGACGGTGGAGGAGGTCGGCGAGACAGTGGAGATATTGGGAGACGAAGATCGCGACGTTCTGCTGAGCATGGGCGAACTCGATGCGCCAGTTCATGTGGAACTGGCGGGCGAGCGGATCGAAGGCGTCGTGGAAGCCCTGTTGGGTGCAGAGAGGATCTTCGGTGGCGAACTCGACGCGCATGAAGAAGAGGCCGAGTTCGGCGTCCTGATGCTGGTCTGCGTTGAGGATGTTGATGTCGTACTTCTGCACGAGGAAGTTGACGATCGCGGCGACGAGGCCTTTGCGGTCGGGGCAGTCGATGAGAAGGACGGCGGTTTTGGCAGGAGAGGTCTGCATGCGTCAGGAGGCAGGGTTCAGGACGCGGTCGAAGATAGCGTCTACGTTGGCGAGCTGGCGGGTGTAGTCGAAGGCTCGGGCTAGTTTTTCAGGGGTGAGACGGACGGTGATCTCGGGGACTTTTGCGATTTCGTCGCGAAAGGTGAGGTCGTTCTTCCACGAGTTCATGGCGTGGGTCTGGACGAGGCGGTAGGCGTCTTCGCGCGACATGCCGGATTCGGCGAGGTCGAGGAGGAGCTGGCCGGAGAAGATGAGGCCGCCGGTGGACTCGAGGTTCTTCAACATGCGGGCGGGGTAGACCATGAGCTTCGCGATGAGGTTGTCGGTTTTGGTGAGGAGATAGTCGGCGAGGATGGTGGAGTCGGGGAGGATGACGCGCTCGGCGGAGGAGTGGGAGATGTCGCGCTCGTGCCAGAGGGCTACGTTTTCGAAGGCGGTTTGCGCGTTGGAGCGGATGACGCGGGCGAGGCCGGAGATCTGCTCGCTGGTGATGGGGTTGCGCTTGTGCGGCATGGCGCTCGAGCCCTTTTGTTTTTCGCTGAAGAACTCTTCTACTTCGCGGACCTCGGTGCGTTGGAGGTGACGGACCTCGGTGGCGATCTTGTCGAGGGTGCTGGCGAGGACGGCGAGGGTGGAGATGTAGGCGGCGTGGCGGTCACGCTGGACTACCTGTGTCGCTACCGCGACTGGTTTGAGACCTAATTGGTTACAAATTGCTTCTTCGTGTTCGGGCTTGAGGTGGCCGAAGGTGCCGACGGCTCCGGAGAGCTTCCCTACGCGGAGGTCTTCGGCGGCGGCGTCGAAGCGGGTGAGGTTACGCTGCATCTCGGAGTACCAGAGCAGCAGCTTGAGGCCGAAGGTGCTGGGTTCGGCGTGAATGCCGTGGGTGCGGCCGATGATGGGGGTGTGCTTGAACTCTATCGCGCGCTTCTTGAGGGTTTCGGAGAGAGCGACAATGCCGGCGCGGATGATGGCGGAGGCTTCTTTGAGCTGAAGGGATTGCGCGGTATCGACGACGTCGGTGCTGGTGAGGCCGTAGTGGAGCCAGCGGGAAGCTTCGGGGTCGGCGATGTGTTCGGCGACGGTGGTGGTGAAGGCGATGACGTCGTGACGGACTTCGGCTTCGATCTCGTTGATGCGGTCTACGGTGAATGCGCCCTTGTCGCGGATGGTATCGGCGGCGGACTGGGGGACGAGGCCGAATTTAGCGAGGGCCTGGGAGGCGGCGACTTCAACGGTGAGCCAGCACTGGTACTTGTTGGCGTCGGACCAGATGCGGCCCATCTCTTGGCGTGTGTAGCGTGCGATCAAAGCGGTGTCTCCGTGGCTCTCTGGGCTGATTCGAGTTTAGACGACGGCGGGGGTTATGACGGGAGATTGATTCTGTGAGGATCTAGAATTTGCTGGCGCGAGAGGGCCGTGGAGGTGATAGGAAGGGAAGAATCAGAGTCTCTCAACACGATAAAATGGGACGAGCACAGCATAAGAGTTTTTTGATTTGCTGTGTCATTATGACTGGAGATAGTAGACCTTGAAGATGAACAAGTTTGTAGTCGGCCTCTGTATGGCATTTACCGTCACCGCCTTTTCCCAAGCCCAGGATTTGAACAAGACCATTCTCGACAACGAGACCAAGGTCTGGAATACGTTTGTTGGGGCTCACCCAGATATCAATGCGTTCACGCAGCTTGTCGTTCCGGATTATCTTTGCATCGAGGCGACTGGAAAGTTGTTCACTAAAGCCGACAACATCGATCAGCTGAACCATCTGACCTTTTCGGGCTTCAAGATCCAAGATCCGCAGGTGAGGCGGCTCTCTCCGAACTCAGCCCTGATCGTGGCGCGGGTGCGCTTCGAGGCGAAGGCGGGTCCGCAGGACATCTCCAGTGAGACTCTGACTTCAACGGTATGGGTGAAGCGCGACGGGAAGTGGCTGGCTCAGCTGCATACCGAGACGTTCAAGAAGTAGGATCCTGTCGAGTTGAAAGATTGCATCGCCCGAGCCTGAGAGGTAATTCCGGCTCGGGTGGATGCTTAGCCGTTGACGCCCAGGAGTTTGGCCATTTCGTCGTGGAGGAAGCCTTCGCCGGGGCGGTAGGGCTGAACCCATTTGCCGTCGATGACGAATTGCGGGATGGCTCGCTTGCCTACGTTCGCGATGACAAGCTCGGCGGCGCCGGGGGTGTTCTCGATGTCGACCTCTTTGTAGGGGATGTTGTGAGAGGTGAGAAAGCGCTTGGCTTCGCGGCAGTCGCGGCACCAGGAGGCGGAGTAGACGGTGAGATCCATAGAGTTTTATTTTATCCTGTCCCGCCTGATGGGCCGCTGGGCGTGTCCTGCCGGACGGGCTCGCTGCGCGCGAGGCGGCCACTTCGTGGCGTTTTAACCTCGCTTCGCTCGATACGGCCGCCCTCCCGTCGGTCGGGATCTACTGCTCGTGGTAGTTGCGGATCAGGCCACCGTCGACGAAGTAGGTCGCGCCGGTGACGTAGGCTCCATCGTCGGAGGCAAGGAAGAGAGCCACGCCGGAGACGTCATCGGGTGTGCCCATGCGACCTAACAGGATGTTTTTGAGCAGGGCATCGAGTTGCGCTTTATTGTCCATCAGCTTGTTGTTGATGGGGGTGGCGATGGCGCCAGGAGCGATGTTATTGACGGTGATGTTGAGGGGGCCAAGTTCGACGGCGAGGTCGCGCATGAGCATGCGGATGCCGCCTTTGGAGACGCAGTAGGTGGAGAAGTTGGGGAAGACCATGTCCTCGTGGACGGAGGAGATGTTGATTATGCGGCCAGGAAGTTTGGCGTCGCGGAGGCGGCGAACGAAGGCTTGCGCGAGGAAGAAAGCGCCCTTGAGGTTGACGTTGAGGACGGCGTCGTAGTCGGCTTCGGTGACGTCGCAGAAGGCGGCTTCTTTTTCGATGCCGGCGTTGTTGACGAGGATGTCGCAACGGCCCAGCTGGCTGTAGGCCTGGCCGACGAGATTTTGAGTGTCCGCGAGGTTGGAGACGTCGGCTTTGACGAGGATGGATTTTCCTCCTGCGGCTTCAGCTTTGGAGGCGGTCTCCTGTGCCTGGTCGATGTGGTTGCGGTAGTCAATGACTACGGTAGCGCCTTCGCTGGCGAAGCGGATGGCGATGGCCTGGCCGATGCCTGAGCCTGAGCCGGTAACGATTGCTACCTTTCCTGCGAGACGACCTGACATGAAGAGCTCCTACTTTTTGGTGGATTTTTTGGAGGCGGTTTTTTTCGAGGCTTTCTTCGCGGTCTTCTTTGCTGCCTTCTTCGTGGATTTTTTTGCTGCGGTTTTTTTAGCCGATTTTTTCGGCTCGGGTTTTTGCTTAGCGATGATTTCGGAGAGGAGAGCTTTTGCTTTCTCCAGCTCGGCGTGGCGTTCCTGCGGCAGATTTTTGCCAGCGCGGTTGATGTAGAAGTTCAACATGCGCATGCCTGAGGCGGGGCCTTTGGGAGAGACCTTCTTCGAGGCAAGGGCTTTGGCTATGGCAGAGGCGCTTTTGCTGAAGAGACCCTCGTCGGGATGGGTGGAGTCGGTGTCTACCTTGGCGGACCATTTCCTGGCTGTCTTCTTTGTTGTCACGGTCGTCTCCTTCGCAACGTGCGGGGATGTTGCTTCGCTTTGTAGGATGCGGGCTTGTGACTTTTCCAGACGGCGTCTGCGAAAAAAATCGGTGAGGAGGGTGCCGCACTCTTCGGCGAGGAGGTTGGGAGTGACTTTGACTTTGTGGTTGAGCTGAGGGTGGTTGATGACAGAGAGGACGGAGCCGCAGGCCCCGGCTTTGGGGTCGGGCGCGGCGTAGACGAGGCGGGAGATGCGTGCGTGGAGGATGGCTCCAGCGCACATGGCGCAGGGCTCGAGGGTGGCGTAGAGGATGCAGCCTTCGAGGCGGTAGTTTTTGAACGCGAGCCCGGCCTGGCGGAGTGCGACGATTTCGGCGTGGGCGGTGGGGTCGCTGTCGCGAAGGACTCGGTTTTGTCCGCGGGCGATGATGCTGCCGTTATGCACGACGATTGCGCCTACGGGGACTTCGCCGTTGGCTTCGGCGTTACGGGCTTCGGCGATGGCTTCGCGGAGGAAGGATTCGTCGGTCTCGCTGGTTTCTGTGAAGGGCGGCATCGAAGCTAGTTTAGCCGCGGCGGGGGCGACGTGTAGCTAGTAGAGGTTTGGACCGGCTTCGGATTCAAGGGCTTCGAGGAAGGCTTGCATGATCTTGAGGCGAGGAGCGGCGAGGGTCTTCGAGGTTTCGAGGTGGAGTTGAGCGGGGAGGATGGCGAGTTGTTTTTTGAGCGCGGTGAGGGCTTCGGTGAAGGTGTTGAAGCGGGTGTCGCTGCCTAGTTTGGCAAGGGTGCGGGTGATGCCGATGGCTCCGAGCTGCTCGAGGATGTCGGCATCGCGGGCGATGGTGGCTTCGGGGGTGAGGGGCGCGTCCTGCGGTTGGTGAGTGCGGATGACTTCGAGGACGGCGGGGATCTTTTCTTCGGGGAAGCCTGATTCTTTGAGGATCGCTGGAGTTTTTTCGATGGCGTAGTCTACGTGGTTCCAGGTTTTGAGAGCGGTCTCGTCCTCGGGGCGGTGGCCGACGAAGACGCCGAGATCGTGCATCCAGACGGCAGCGAAGACTACGTCGTCGTCGTAGGTGAGGCCTGCGCCGATTTGTTGGGTGAGGGCGTAGAGGCGGGGCTGATGGCCGAACTTGTGGGTCGGGTTGGCGTGGGTGGCGATATAGGTTTCGACGGCGGTGCGGTAGGACGGATTGGGCGGATTGGTCATGGTGCTCATGCGGGCTCCTGCTGGGAGAGGCAGTGGAGGGTGCCGAGGCCCCAGACGAGATCGACGGCGTGGATGCCTACGATCTGGCGGTCGGGGAAGCAGGCGGCGATGATGTTGAGGGCGTGACGGTCGTTGGGGTCGTTGAAGGTGGGGACGAGGACAAGGCCGTTGGCGATGTAGAAGTTGGCGTAGCTGGCAGGAAGACGCTGGCCTTCGAAGACGACGGGCGCGGGCATGGGGAGCTCGACGATCTGGAAGGGCTCGCCTGCGAGGTTGCGAAAGCTGCGGAGACGATCGAGGTTTTCGGCGAGGGGGAGATGATTTTCGTCGTGGATGTTGGGTTCGACAGTGGTGAGGATCTTGTTTTCAGAGACGAAGCGGGTGATGTCGTCGACGTGGCCGTGGGTGTCGTCGCCGGCGCAGCCTTTGTGCAGCCAGAGAACCTTTTCGATGCCGAGGTAGTCGTGGAAGGCTTGCTCGAGGAGACGGCGGGTTTCGGCTTCGTTGCCGAGGCCGGGGTTGCGCTGCTGGATTTCAGAGAGGAGACACTCTTCGGTGGTGAGGAGGAGGCCTGCACCGTTGGTGTCGATGCTGCCGCCTTCGAGGACGAGGCGGTGTTGGCCGATGTGAGGCTTCGACTGAGGCATGTCGTAGAGACTGGCGACGTGGTCGGGGATTTGATCGTCGTTGTGCCAGTTGTTGTACTTGGCCCAGGCGTTGAAGTGCCAGTTGGTGATGGCTAACTGACCTTCAGGATTTTTTACGAAGATGGGGCCGGAGTCGCGAAGCCAGACGCGGTCGGTGGGCCAGAGGTGAAAGTGGAGGCGGGCGAGGTTGGCTCCGGCACGGCGAAGGAGATTGTTGGCGCGGCGCTCAGCTTCGGCGTTGTTGACGAGGATGTGTACGTCTTCGACGCGGGAGAGGTGGCGTACGATCTCAGCGTAGACCCAGGCGATGGGTTGAAACTTGCCAGGCCAGTCGTCGGAGTTGTGCGGCCAGGCGATCCAGGTGGCGGCGTGAGGAGCCCACTCGGCGGGCATGCGGTAGAGCTGGTGGTTGGATGTCTGGGACATGTCTGTTTAAAGTGTAATGGGATTTTGTTGCAGTTCGTTTGCGGTGCGGGAAGGAAAACGGTTTGCGCGTGAGTGAATTTCCACTCCTGCGACGAGGCTGCATGAATGGAGCACCCGGCAGGTCTTCCTGGACAGGGACTGTGAGAGTTACTGGTTGTAGATTGGTGCTCCCATCATTGCGCCTGTGGCTCCGCCGTCGATGACGATCTCTGCTGCCTGGATGAAGGAGGATTCGTCGGAGGCGAGAAACAAGACCGCGTAGGCGACCTCCAGCGGGGTTCCCACCCGGCCGAGGGGGATACTTCTCTTCAACCTGTTGTAGAGATTTTTTTTCTCTTTGGGGCTGGGTGCGACGTTGTCCCAGATGGGTGTGTCGATTGAACCTGGCGAGACGGCATTGACGCGAATTCCTCGCGGTGAGAGCTCGGAGGCCATTGCCCTCACCATGGTTCGCAGCGCCGACTTGCTTGCAGCGTATGCGGAGAGGCGCGGTTTTCCGTCGACATTCTGAACCGAGCTGTTCAAGATGATGGACGCGCCTTGCTTGAGGTGTGGCAGGCAAGCCTGCACGATAAGGAACGTGGAGGTTACATTTACGTTCAGGATGTTCTCGAACGATTCGGCTGAGGTCCCTCCGAGCGGCGTGAAGTAGCCGGTGCCAGCGTTTGTAAAGACCACATCGAGCTTGTCGAATTTTTCTACGGTCGCAACGATCGCTCTTTCCATGGCTGCCTGGTCGGTGACGTTGGCTTGGATTACGAGAGCCTCGTCGCCGAGTTCGAGCGCAGCGGCATCGAGTGTCTTCTGATCGCGGCCGGTGATAGCGACCTTTGCGCCTTCGGATACGAACAGTTTGGCGGTGGCCAGTCCGATGCCGCTGTTGCCGCCTGTGATCAGAGCTACTTTATCTCTTAATCGCATGGAGGATCCTTTTGATTTGACGTACAGGCGTACTGCGCCTCTGACCCCCGGCGGCGCAGCGCATGCAGGCCATGATAACAACTGGGCGGGCTGAATATTCCCGTTCGTTGTTGTGTGGAGACGGGGTCAGAAGCTAGTCGATGAAGCGTTTGGCGATGCCTTCGTAGGCGTCTATGCGGCGGTCGCGGAGGAAGGGCCAGTGCTGGCGGGTGATCTCGATGAGCTTGTGGTCGAGGTCGGCGAGGAGGATCTCTTCTTTGTCGTGGCTGGCCTTGGCGAGGATGCGGCCGAAGGGGTCTGCGATGAAGCTGCCGCCCCAGAACTGGAGGCCGGAGCTGGGAGTGTGATCTCCGGGGCCGTGAAGCTCCACTGTGGCTGGGTTGCCGTCAGCCGCGGTGACTTTGAATTTGACGTCGCCGTGCTCATGGCCGACGCGGTTGACGGCGCAGACAAAGACGCCGTTCGCGATGGCATGGGCGCGCTGCGCGGTCTGCCATGCGTCGTACTGGGCGTCACCGAACTCCTCTTTCTCTGAGGGGTGCCAGCCGATGGCGGTGGGAAAGAAGAGGACCTCGGCGCCGCGGAGGGCGGTGAGGCGCGCCCCTTCGGGGTACCACTGGTCCCAACAGACGAGGGTGCCGATGGGGCCGGAGGTGGTTTGCGTGGTCTTGAAGCCGAGGTCGCCCGGGGTGAAGTAAAACTTCTCGTAGTAGAGCGGGTCGTCGGGGATGTGCATCTTGCGGTAGACGTCGGCGATGCGGCCGTCCTTCTCGATGGTGACGGCGGTGTTGTGATAGAGGCCGGGGGCGCGGCGCTCAAAGAGGCTGGCGACGAGGACTACGCCGGTCTCGCTGCAGACGCGGGAGAGGACGTCGGTGGAGGGGCCGGGAATGGATTCCGCGAGGCCGAAGAGAGCGTGATCTTCGCGCTGGCAGAAGTACTGGGCGCGGAAGAGCTCCGGCAGGCAGACGAGGGTGGCACCCTGACGAGAGGCTTCGAAGACGCGCTCGGCGGCTTTATCGAGGTTGAGCCGGACGTCGGGCTCGCAGGACATTTGGATAAGGGCGACGCGTTGTACGGAGGACTTGCTGTTTGTTGTCATGATCTTCTTCTTTAGTCTATCTAGATTTTGCTGGCGGTTCGAGGCCGAGGTGCCGGGGTATCAGATATTTGCAGGAGGTTAATCTTTGGATACCTCGTTTATCTTGCTGCTCCGATTTTCTGATCGAGATGAAAGCGGTTCGCACGCGGCACGAACGCCCACCTTAGCGACGGGAGGATGCGGTCGCTAAGTTGGGCACCCGGCCTGGGCCGAGTTCGGCTCATTTCGTCGTAGGGAGGGGGCGGGCCACGGGTTCGAGGCGATTAGCGCTTTGAAAGGGCAGCATCCAGCCGGGGTACTCGGGCGGGAGTGCGCTGACTTCATCGAGCTGCTTGAGCTCGTCGACGGTGAGTTTGAGATCGACGGCGGCCAGGTTGTCGTTGAGCTGGTCGAGGCGCTTGGCTCCGATGATGATGGAGGTGACGACGGGTTTTGTCAGCAGCCAGGCGAGGGAGATACGGGCCGGGCTGCAGTTGTGCGCCTTGGCGATGGGAGCCATGACGTCGAGGATGCGCCAGGTGCGCTCTTTGTCGACGAGGGGGAAGTCGAAGCTGGTGCGGCGGGAGTCTTCCGGCTTCTGGTTTTCGCGGGAGAACTTGCCGGAGAGCAGGCCGCCGGCGAGCGGACTCCAGACCAGGAGGCCGGTCTTTTCGGCTTCGAGCAGAGGCACAAGATCGCGCTCGATATCGCGACCGGCGATGGAGTAGTAAGCCTGCAGGCTGTCGAAGCGCGCGAGGTGTTTGAACTCGGAGATGGCGAGGGCTTTGGCGATCTTCCAGGAGAGCCAGTTGGAGACGCCGATGTAGCGAACCTTGCCTGAGGTGACCAGCGTGTCGAGGGCGCGCAGGGTTTCTTCGATGGGAGTGATGGAGTCGTTGCCGTGAATCTGGTAGAGGTCGATGTGGTCGGTCTGGAGGCGGCTGAGACTGGCGTCTACGGCGTCCATGATGTGGCCGCGGGAGGCGCCGACGTCGTTGCGGCCGGGGCCGGTGCGGCCGAAGACCTTGGTGGCAATGATGACATCCTTGCGGGGGATGTTGAGATTCTTGAGCGACTGGCCGAGGGCCTTTTCGCTTTCGCCTTCGGAGTAGACGTCGGCGGTGTCGTAGAAGTTGATGCCTGCGTCAATGGAGGCTTTGATGAGCTGGTCGGCGCCCGCTTGATCGACGTCGCCGATGTTCTTCCAGAAGCCGGTGCCACCGTGGAAGGTCATGGTGCCGAAGCAGAGGGTGGAGACGAGAAGTCCGGTGTCGCCGAGGGTCTTATATTGCATGGTTTTCCTTTTCGCCGAGGGATTCGGCAGACAAGAGATTAGACGTTGCGAAGAGCCTGTGCGATTCAGGCGGAGGGAGGGCAGCGAACAGGAGCAACTGGCTTGGACTTTAGAGATTTTGGATTTTGCAGACTTTGCTTTTTCGCTGATGAATTTTCTGTTAGTTTTGAGGTGTGGAGCGGTCAGATGCAGGTTTGATGCGTTCTCTTCCAATCACCTAAAAACATCTTCCCCAGCCATTGCAGTAAGACGTGTACCTCATTGCAGAAGGAGTGTTATTTTGAGCGAATTTCGTGATTTTCTGGAGCTTTCGTACGGCGAACTCGAGGACCTGAACCTGGCGGCTAAAGAGCAGCGCAAGAAGCGCGTTGCGG
>NZ_LMUD01000031.1:3502-48136 GCF_009766095.1 Granulicella sp. S190 | reverse complement strand
GTTCAGCGATCTCGAAGGCCGGCTGCATATGCTGGACTATGACAAGAAGTTCCTGGTGAAGAGCTACGACAACCTTACGTTCGACGGCTCGTCCATTCGCGGATTTACGGCGCAGCGGGAGAGCGACCTGCGGCTGGGAATCGACTGGAGCGCGTTTTACTGGGTGCCGGCGGATGTGTTTGGCGCGGGCAAGGTGATGGTGTTCGGCGAGGTGATCGATAAGAACGGCGGGACGTATAGCGCGGATATTCGCGGCGTGCTGAAGGAGTTTTCGAAGGATCTGTTCGACAAGCAGGGATACACCCTGAATGCGGCGAACGAGATTGAAGGATTTTTGTTCGAAGGGATTGACGCGGAGCGGAGCTACCACGAGCTCGGCAGCTTTGAGTATGTGAATAAGGGTGGGTACTATCACTCGCTGCCGGGCGATCCGCTACGGGAGTTTATCGATACGACGGCTGAGGTGCAGCGGGCGATGGGCTTCGAGAATGAGAAGGACCATCCCGAGGTTGCGCCTTCGCAGTTTGAGATCAACTACACCTATGGTGAAGTCGTCGCGGCTGCGGATCAGATTCAGCTTTATAAGCTGATCTGTCGACAGGTGGCGACGCAGATGGGGATGACGGCGAGCTTCCTGCCGAAGCCGGTAGTCGGCGTGAATGGCAGCGGCATGCACACGAATATCTCGATCACGAAGGGCGGAAAGAATATTTTCTGGGATCCGAAGGGCGAGGAGAAGATCTCGAAGTTGGCGTGGCAGTTTACGGATCGCATTTTGACCCATGGCAACGATATCTGCCTGCTGTTGAATGCAAGCGTGAATGCGTATCGTCGGCTCGATCCTCACTTTGAGGCGCCGAACCAGATCAAGGCTTCGGCTACGGATCGCGGGTCGATGGTGCGGATTCCGATTGGGAACGAGAAGTCTGCGCGAGTGGAGGTGCGTTCGGTGGGACCGGATGCGAATCCTTACCTGGTGCTGTACTCGATCTTCAAGAGCGGGTTGCATGGAGAGACTTCGCGGATCAAAAACCTGCGGCAGGCGGAGCGGTATCTGCCGGACAACATCTACACGGCGATTGAGAACTTCCGTGGTGCGGAGTGGACGACGACTCTGCTGGGTGAGGATGTGAAGGGCCGTTATGCTGATCTGAAGCAGGCTTCGGCGGACCGTTGCGCGAGGCTGCTGGGGACGATCGTGAAGGCTCCTGAGGTGCAGTTCCACCACGATGTATATAACCAGCTGCTTTGGAATATTTTCTAGTTTCGGAACAGATTTGAGCGAGGGCCGGTGAGAGATCATCGGCCCTTTTTCTTTTTGATGGTTGCGAAAGATAGCGCGTGCTAGAGTTTTAGAAATATGAAAACTTGGGCCCTGTTGAGTTTCACGGCTTGTGGAATTAGTTTGCTGCTTTGTGGTTGCGGTGGGGGAAGTAATCCGGCGGTTGTAAGCCCATTGGCGGGAAACTGGCTTCTTGTCGGGCCGATGCCGACGAATGTGTTCTCGATTTCGCCTGCTCCTTCTCCTCCGGGCCAGGTCAGACTTGCGGTGACCTTCGATGTGGCAGGGGACCAAGTGATCGCGGGCGGTTTCGGTAATAGTTTCTGCGACAACAGTCAGGGATCGTTCGGGTTTGGGGACGTGGCATCAGGGATTCTTGCAAAGGATGGGAGCTTTACGGCGACTCCGGAAAACAATTCTGCTGAAGCGATATCGATTACGGGTACGGCTCCTCAGAAAAGTGGAGAGCCTTGGTCAGGTAGTTACGCTGTGTCTTTGGGTGGCCCAGTTACGCCTGCGTGCGATGCGAATCTTTCAGGAACCTTCACGGCGACGTCGTTTCCATTGGTTAGCGGAGTCTATGTTGGAACAGGGAGCACACTGGCGGGCCAGAATGGCGTTCCGAAGGCCGTGCCGGTGACGCTTCAAGTGACGCTGCAGCAGGGCGGCATAGTGACGAATCCGGGGAATGGGGCGGCTTCGAACTATTTCAGCAACGCTTTGCTCATAGGCAATATCAAGGTACAGGGATCTCCTTGCTTCAGTTCGGGAGAGACGCAATCAACGCCTGCAAGTAGTGTCATCGGTAATATGGTGAGTGCAAGATTCCTGATGGATGACGGGTCTACGCTTATCCTTGAAGGCGCGTTGACCGATGTTACGGAAGGCCACATCTCTACGGGCATCATTCTGGTCCAGGGAGGGAAGTGCGGCAGTCCCACTAATACTATCGTCCTCTTCGGGCTGGATCGTCAGAGTTGATTCAGTCAAGAGATGTCTGCGCTTTTCGTTGACACGGATTGTGTTGTTGCATTTTGCTTCTGTTGTGTGGACGGAACAAACACGCACGTGCGAGGTGCGTTGCCACTCGTCTCGCGCGGATGGTTTGTTCGGTCCGCATGAGACGAGTGGGCGTTCTTTGTTATTGATCTTTCGAAGTATGTGAGACCGCGGCTATTGAAGGTCAGGCAGCGGGGCAGGGTGGACATTCCCGGTGTCAATCTGCTCTTTCCATCTCTTCCATCCTGGCGAGATGGTTTCCAGGGTATCGATGACCTGGTCTGTGTCGAGCTTCGGTCCACCTTTGGGGAACGCTGTGCGCACTTTGCGGAGGAAGTCTATCCCTTGCTGCTGGTAGATCTCAAGCAGTCTTTGGTCGAGAGCGAACTGATACCACGCATAGTTGTTCGGCTCCTTTGAAGTTAGCTCCGAGTATTGGGATTCGAAGTAATCCAGAGAGGTGTGCGGATGAGGTGTTTTGAGACCTGCACGCCAGAAGATCTCATTAGCGATAACTTCCTTCGGACGCTTCGCCTTCAGATAGCTATATCCAATGTAGCTAGCGAGAAATTCGCGGAACCACTTTACCTGTGGGTCGATTTCAAGCAGGCGGAAGACGACGTGTCCGATCTCATGTGTGCCGATACCATCGCCGCCTCTGAACTCGAGGTCCTTCCACTTGCGTCCGTGGGCCAGGGCTTGCTTCAGGGTCGCTGGATCGAGGTCAGATTTGTGCGGGAAGGGTACTGTGGTCACAGTTTGCCATTCGGCAGGCATGATGAAGACCCCTCGGTACATGGACGGAACGCCATAAGGAAGTTTGCCGGATACTTGAGGCCACTGTTTCTCGTCGATCACAGCTAGTGTGATGGGAGGGAAGTCGATTTGAAATTGCTGATGATAGAACTCGGTCTCGCCGCCAATCAGCTTTTGAAGAGACTTTGCGCGGGCTTTGTTGCCGGGAGTGTAGAAGGTTGGCAGGGAGCCGGATAGTAGTGGGTCGGGAAAGGCCTCTAGTGCACCTTTTCGGTTGGCGCCCCAGAACGCAGGGTCGTCCACGGTAGGAACCTCCAAGGCATGAAGAGGGATAGAGAGGAGGAGTGCAGCGATCGAAGAGATTTTGGAGATAGTGGATTTTTTGAAAGGGAGGAAGGTAAAAGCGAACATAATTAATGCTCTTCTTTTAACTCTTCGTTGTCGAGAGATGCTCAACGATTTCGCGAGGTTGCGTTGCCACTTGTCTTGTTGAGGTGGTAGCCTCGGTCTTCGATTTCTTCTCGGAGACGATGACGATGCAAACGAGCTACAACGGAATTTCAGTGCCGGCGAATGGGCAGGCGATCGAGTACAACAACGGGAAGTTTACAGTTCCCGATCATCCGATTATTCCGTTTATCGAAGGGGATGGGACGGGACGCGATATCTGGAAGGCTTCGCAGCGGGTGTTCGATGCGGCGGTGGCGAAGGCTTATGGCGGGAAGCGCTCGGTGGCGTGGTACGAGGTGCTGGCGGGAGAGAAGGCGTATCGCCAGACGAAGAACTGGCTGCCGGATGACACGGTGAAGGCTACGGTGGACTTTCGTGTGTCGATCAAAGGACCGCTGACGACGCCTGTGGGTGGCGGGATTCGCAGCTTGAATGTTGCGCTACGGCAGTTGATGGATCTGTATCAGTGTGTACGGCCGGTGAAGTACTACGCTGGCGTGCCAAGCCCGGTGAAGCATCCGGAGAAGCTGGATGTGGTGATCTTCCGTGAGAATACGGAGGATATCTACGCAGGGATCGAGTTTCGACAGGGAACGCCTGAGGCTGACAAGTTCATTGCGTTTGTGAATGATGACATGCTGAAGGGAACCAAAAAGAAGATTCGACTGGACTCGGGTGTGGGGGTGAAGCCGATCTCGATTACGGGATCGAAGCGGTTGGTGCGAGCGGCGATTCAGTATGCGCTGGACAAGAAGCGCAAGACCGTGACGCTGGTGCATAAGGGAAATATTCAGAAGTTTACCGAAGGAGCGTTTCGCGAGTGGGGCTATGAGGTTGCTTCGCAGGAGTTTCGCGACCAGACGGTGACGGAGCGGGAGAGCTGGATCCTGGGGAACCTGGAGGCGAATCCGAAGCTGACTGCGGAGGAGAATGCCGCGTTGATTGAACCGGGGATCGAGTTTGCGGCGAAGGAGTTTGGCGAGGAGGTTATTGCCGAGGTGAAGCAGGTGGTGGCTTCGATTGGCGACTCGCATGGCGGCGGGAAGTGGAAGAGCAAGATTCTGGTGAATGACCGGATCGCTGATTCGATCTTTCAGCAGATTATTCTGCGCCCTGAGGACTACAGCGTGTTGGCGACGACGAATCTGAATGGTGATTACATTTCGGACGCGGCGGCGGCACAGGTTGGAGGGTTGGGGATTGCGCCGGGTGGGAATATTGGCGATGGGTATGCGGTGTTTGAAGCAACGCATGGGACGGCTCCGAAGTATGCGGATAAGGATGTGATCAATCCTGGGTCGGTCATTCTTTCGGGCGTGATGCTGTTTGATTTTCTCGGCTGGACGGAGGCTGCGCGGTTGATTGAAAGCTCGATGGAGAAGACGATTGGGCAGAAGTTCGTGACGTACGACTTTGAGCGTGGGATGCAGGGCGCGACGAAGGCGAAGACGAGCGAGTTTGCGACACGGATGATTGAGAACATGTAGAACGACCGCGGATTTCGCGGATGATCGCGGATAAAAGCGTAACGGTGATCAAAGGGATAGAGCTGATAAAGTCGATTGCCTGCCCGTGCGGCTCGTGGTTTCGCGTTCGGTATTCGGTAAATCTGGGGTCGATGCGTGTTGAGGCGGCGGTGCGGCACTAGAATTGATGTAGCGAGTGAATCGGCTTTGATAGGGAGATGATTGGATGCGGAAGAAGGTAACGATTGTTGGGTCGGGGAATGTTGGCGCGACGGCGGCGCATTGGATTGCAGCGAAGGAGTTGGCGGATGTGGTGCTGCTCGATGTAGTTGAAGGTGTGCCGCAGGGCAAGGCGCTCGATCTGTTGCAGGCTATGCCGATTGAGAAGCGCGACTGCAGCATCATGGGGACCAATGATTATGCGGATACCGCGAATTCTGATGTGGTGGTGATTACGGCTGGGATTGCGCGTAAGCCTGGGATGAGCCGCGATGATTTGCTGACGACGAATCATGGGATTATGTCGAAGGTTGTGAGTGAGGTGGTGAAGGCGTCACCGAATACGATCATCATCGTGGTATCGAATCCGCTGGATGCGATGGCGCAGACGGCGTTCAAGCATGCCGGGTTTCCTCGCGAGCGCGTGATTGGAATGGCTGGGGTGTTGGACTCGGCTCGGTTCCGCACATTTATTGCAGAGGAGTTGCAGGTGTCGGTGGAGAACGTTACGGCGTTTGTGCTTGGTGGGCATGGCGACACGATGGTCCCGTTGTCGCGCTACTCGACTGTTGCGGGAATTCCGATTACGGAGTTGATTGCGCCGGATCGGCTGAAGGAGTTGGAGACGCGCACGGCCAATGGTGGTGCGGAGATCGTGAAGCATCTGAAGACGGGGTCGGCTTACTATGCTCCGAGCGCTGCGGCGGTTGAGATGGTTGAGGCGATTCTGAAGGATAAGAAGAAGATCCTGCCTTGTGCGGCTTATCTGCAGGGGGAGTATGGAATTTCAGGGCTGTATGTCGGCGTGCCTTGCAAGCTTGGGGCGAAGGGACTGGAGCAGATCATTGAGATCAAACTGACTCCGGAGGAGCAGGCTGCGCTGCAGAAGAGTGCGGATTCGGTGAAGGAGCTTTGCACTGTGATAGGGGTGGCTTAGTAGATCGCGGCTAGTGCGAATAACACGACGAAAAAAGCCCACTTATCGAGCGGGCTTTCTTTTCGAATAGCGAGGAATGATACGAGAATGATTTGGCGCGTGAGGTTGGGTCATAATGGTCCAATGTTGAAGTTCCTATGCTGCGCTTCACTGAACTTCTTTCTTGCGACTTGGACTTTTGGGCAGACTCCAGGGGCGTGCCGAGACCAAAAGGTGACCTATGGATCGGCTCCTGCATTCATTCAAAAAAGGATTAGCCTGACGCGGTTGGACGCTTCGGCTAAGGTTGCTACTTCTGGGAACAGGGTTTTTTCTCCGGAGGGGAATCGATGGTTCATTAGTGTGAGCCCTGACTACTCCAAAAGTGGGCCTCGAACCACGACACTGTATATAGGCAACCGCGCAGGCGGCGCGGCTGCGCTGCAGGCTAGGTTCACTGATGACGATAAGGATTTCGCGGCGAATTGGATTAATGACAAGCTCCTCTTTATCCAGGTGTGGTGGGGGCGAATCACCTCGAGCGATTTGATTCTCGACGTGGACAAGGGAACATTCCTCTATGACGAGTTCGCAAACTATGGGGAGCTTGTAGAACCCTGCCATTGAATTTTAATGAGGAGCTTAAAAAGCCCGCTCGATTTGAGCGGGCTTTTTATATGTTGCGAATGAAAGTTTTAGGCTACTCGTTCGATGGTGACGGATTCGAGGACTACTGGGGTTTTGGGGCGGTCCATGCCGTCTTTGCTGACTTTGCTGATCTTCTCTACTACGTCATAGCCTTCGACTACTTCACCGAAGATGGTGTGCTTGCCGGTGAGCCAGCTGGTGTCGGCTACGGTGATGAAGAATTGGCTGCCGTTGGTGTTGGGGCCGGAGTTGGCCATGGCGAGCTTACCCTTCTCCTGGAAGCCGTGCTTCGAGCCTTTGGTCTCGTCGGCGAACTTGTAGCCGGGGCCGCCCATGCCGGTGCCTTCGGGGTCGCCGCCCTGGATCATGAACTGAGGGATCACACGATGGAAGATGGAGCCGTCGTAGAGCTTGGCGCCCTTCTTGCTGCGGCTGTTCCACTCCTTGGTGCCTTCGGCGAGGCCGATGAAGTTGGCTACGGTTTCGGGTGCGTCTTTCTCGAAGAGCTCGCAGACGATGGTGCCTTCGGTAGTTTTGAATGTGGCGTAGGTGCCTGGTTTGGTTGCCATTTGAATCTCCTTGCAGTGAAAGGTTCAGGTTAGTTGCTTTGTTAGCAGAGAGGCGTTTCCGTTGAGATCGCGGAGGCCGGAAGCTTATTTAGGTGCGGGGGCAGCAGCAGGCGTTGCCACCGCGGCGGGTGCGGCTGGCAGCGGAGGAATGGGTTGGCCTTCGCGCACGATAGTGACCCTTGTGATGACGACCGGGGTAAGTGGCTTGTCGCTGGAGTCGCGTTCGACGCGGGCGATGGAGGCGACGAGCAGGGCGGTGTGGGCGTCGCATTGGCCGAAGATGGTGTGCTTGCCGTTGAGTTGGGGAACCTCGGTCTCGGTAATGAAGAATTGCGAGCCGTTGGTGCCGCCGCCAGAGGGACCGGGGCCGGCATTGGCCATGGCTAAGAGGCCGGGCTGGTCGAAGGTGAGGTCGGGGTCGATCTCGTCCTGGAAGAAGTACCCGGGGTCTCCGGTGCCGTCGCCGACGCGGTCGCCACCCTGAATCATGAAGTTGGGGATGACGCGGTGGAAGGTGGTGCCGTTGTAGAAGGGCTGGTGGTGCATCTTCTGCAGGGTTTTGGGGTCGGTCCAGTCCTTAGTGCCCTCGGCGAGGCCGATGAAGTTGGCGACGGTGACGGGGGCTTGCTTGTCGTAGAGCTTGCAGGCGAGGCGGCCCATGGTGGTGTCGATGATGACGGTGGGACCGGTGGGCACGACGGGGGCTTTCATGTTGCTGGTGGTGCTGGGGGCGTCGGGAAGAGCGTCGGCTGGGGGCGTCGGGGTTGACTGTGCCTGGGCAGATACGGCGAGGGCCAAGGAGAACGCGAGGGTACGAAGCATCATGCGGTTTGTAGCTCCAACAAACAGGCTATCGTAGACGGGGCAGATGGGGCAATCTCACGAGGCCTGGTGAGGATGTGTCTGGTGAAGTTACAGACTTGCTATTTTTCACTTACTTTTGTTATTAGCCGAGGCTTTTGTCTCTGACTTTTATGGGTGATGTCTTTCTTTTGTCATTGCAGGCTGGAGACGATGAAAGCTCGTCTGCACCCGTATCTTCTGGATGCATTTTGCATCTCATTGTCTGGAGGGAATTTGAAATGGCGAAGTTTGCGTTGTATGCGGAGTTGAAGGCAAAGCCGGGTAAAGAGGCGGATGTTGAGGCTTTTTTGAAGCAGGGTGCAGAGATGTCCAAGGCTGAGCCGGGAACTGTTCACTGGTATGGCTTCAAAGAAGATAAGGGTGGATTTTATGGGGTGTTCGATACTTTCCACGACGAAGCGGGCCGTGATGCTCACCTGAATGGCGAGATTGCGAAGGCTCTGATGGCGAATGCGGAGACGCTGTTCTCTGAAGCTCCCAAGATTCACAAGATCACTCTGATTGCGGAGAAGGTTTAGCTCTCGCTCGGTATCAGATCGATTATGGGTTGTGATCGGAGGCGGCTTGCACTTCGCGGAAGACGCGGAGCAGGTTGCCTCCGAGTAGTTTGTGCATGTCTTCGGCGGTGTAGCCGCGAGCCATGAGGGCGGCGGTGACTTTGGGTAGGTCGGCGGCGGAGTCGATACCTGCCGGTGGGACGGGGATGCCGTCGAAGTCAGTGCCGATGCCGACGTGATCGATGCAGGCGACTTTGATGACGTGATCGAAGTGATCGATGAGGGAGTTGAAGGGGGCGCGGCCGATCTTTGCAGCGAACTCGCGGTCGATCTTGTCGGAGGCGGTGTAAGGAACGGGCAGGCCCTTGGCTTTGTATTCGGCTTCGAGGGCTTTCTGTGCTTGCCTGCGTTCAGGCTCCTGTGCGGCCCAGGCCTTACGCCAGTTCTCGTCGATGAAGGCAGGGAAGAAGTTAACCATGACGACGCCGTTATTCTTCTTCATAGCGAGGAGCATCTCGTCGGTCATGTTGCGTGCGGCGTGGGTGAGGGCACGGGCGGAGGAGTGCGAGGCGATGATGGGTGTGCGTGTGGTGGCGATGACATCCCAAAACGTTTTGTCGGAGACATGGGAGATATCGACCATCATGCCGAGGCGGTTCATCTCGGCGACGACTTGTTTGCCGAAGGGGGTGAGGCCGTTGTGGTGTGGAACTTTTGCGTCGTCGATGTCGCCGGACGAGTCGGCCCAGTTGTTGGTGTTGGACCAGGTGAGGGTCATATAACGAACGCCCAAGCGGTAGTAGTCGCGGAGGAGGCCGAGGTCGTTCTCGATGGAGTGGCCGCCTTCGATACCCATGAGAACGGCGAATTTGCCCTGGGAGTGCGTGGAGATGATGTCGTCGGCGGAGACGCAGAGAGCTAGTTTGTCGGGGTGTTTGCGGACCTGCTCTAGGGTCCCGTCGATGAGCGAGAGAGTGCGGTGGGCGCTGGCGTTGGCGGGATATTGGCCGGGATCGACCCAGATGGAGAAGAACTGCGCGTCGAGGTTGCCCTGCTTTGCCGAGTCGTAGTTGAGCATGCCGCCGTTGAGGGGATCGGTGAAGTCCCAGTGCTCGTCGACGAAGCGTTGAGGGGTGTCGGCGTGGGTGTCGATGACGATGGCGGATTGATGGACGGCGGCGGGATCTGTCTTGGGAGTCATAGGGTTTACTGCGGATTTATTTTGTGAGGTGGCATTGAAAGCGGTGAGCAGCAGGGCGGAGGCTAAGAGGCCGCGTTTGTGCATGTTTGAACACCGCGCTTTCACGTCATCAGGATAGGTGATTGTAGCAAGGGCAATCTTCCGATCTTTCCGCTGATTTTAGGGGCAACCTCGTGAACGGCGCACGCCATCTGTCTATGCAGAGGTGATGTATGGCACAGGGTATGGATTCTACGAAGACCGGAGCACGTCCTTCACACGAAGCGATTGAGTCTGACACGTCTGCGACGGAGGAGGGCAAGACAGATCAGCAAAAGATGGATCATGTGGCGATGGAGAGCGCGAAGAGGGCAGAGAACCGAATCCACTCTAATGAGGAGCGAACTCCAGGAAATTCTATTTTTTCGAAGTAGCAGGTTGAAGAGGTTGTACGTTAGAACAGGTACGCCGCGCGGGTCAGCGGGCGTACCTGTCTTGCATTTAGGGAATTACAGGGCGGCTGCGCCTGCTTCGGCTACGGTGTGGTCCTGCACTCCGGATCCTCCGCTGACTCCGATAGCTCCGACTACCTTACCTTCCTGCTTGAGAGGGATGCCGCCGGCGAAGATCATAACCTTACCGTCGTTCGAGGCATGGATACCGAAGAACTGGTTGCCGGACTGCGAGTGATCAGCGAGGTCTTTCGTGGGGATGTCGAAGGCGCGAGAGGTCCAGGCCTTCTTTTGAGAGATGTCGATGGAGCCGAGCCAGGCGTTGGTCATGCGCTCGAAGGCGATGAGGTTACCGCCCTCGTCGACTATGGCTACGTTCATGGGCTGGCCGAGTTCTTCGGCTTTCTTTTCTGCTGCTGCGATGATGCGGCGTGCGTCTGCTAGTTGGATCATTTTTTCTCCTGATAATAAGCTTAGCGGTTTACGCTTGCGGTGCGTGCGGAGGAGTGTGTTTTCACAATGGGCGGAGCGAAATTTACATTCCCAAAATAGAGAAAGACGCTGGGCTACTTTACTCGTATCTGATAGCTCGATTGAATGCATGTATATATGGTGTCGGGCTTCCGATGGTCGCCGCATAGTCAGCGGGACTCTTTGGCAACGGGAAGGGTCAACCGTTGAGAAGAATCTCTTGATTATTCTCATACCCGCCGAATTTCGACCCCCAAATATCAGAGGTCACTTGGACCGTTGGCTTGCCTTGTGATGAGACAAGATTGCAGAAGTTGCCGGTACGATCTGCATACAAATTTCCTTCTGACGGGGAATCGACAAAGTGGAGGACTACAGCTTGTTCTGGAAAGAGGGGAAAGTGAGTGGTGCACTCCCAGGACATTGAAACCGTTACGTGCATGTGCCTGGTCCTGGAACCGTCAATCACGTAGTAACCGATTGCACAAAGCAAGAGCAGCAAAAGTCCCATCAGAACGCGTTTGGGACGAGTTGTCATGTCAGCGGGCGAAGAGGTCTTTGACTTGTTGGATGAAGACGTCGCGGCCCATGTCGGAGATGGCTTCGGTGAGGGGGAGCTGTTTGGGGCAGGCCTGGACGCAGTTTTGCGCGAAGCCGCACTCCTGGATGCCGCCGTCTCCGGCTAAGGCGCGGAGGCGTTCTTCTTTGAGGACGGAGCCGGAGGGGTCCATGTTGAAGAGCTTGGCCTGGGCGATGGTGGCGGCGCCGACGAAGTTGGTGACGTCGTTGAACTGAGGGCAGACCTCCATGCATATGGTGCAGGAGATGCAGTTGGAGAGGGGGTAGCGCTGCTCCTGAATTTGCGGAGCCTGGCGGGGGCCGGCGCCGAGGTCATACGAGCCGTCGATGGGGACCCAGGCTTTGACCTTCTTGAGGTTTTCGAAGAGGACGGAGCGATCGACGGAGAGGTCGCGGACTACTGGGAATTTGCTGAGGGGGGCGAGGGTGATGGTCTGATCTTTGTTGGGGCCGGTGAGCTTGTCTACCAAGGCGGAGCAGGCCATTCGGGCTTTGCCGTTGATGAGCATGGCGCAGGAGCCGCAGATCTCCTCGAGGCAGTTGGAGTCGTAGGTGATCGGCGTGGTCGGCTTGCCTGAGACATCGACGGGGTTGAGCGCGATTTCGCCGAGGAGCGAGGTGATGTTCATGCCCGGGCGGTAGGGGATCTCGAACTTCTCGGTGGTGGCGTGGGCGTCCGGGGTGGACTGGCGCTTGATCTCGACTTTGATGGTGCTCGCGGCTGTTGCCATTCTTAACTCCCTGTACGGGTCAAATTTCTAATCGTTGAAAAGGTCGATATGAGTCCGGCGATGATCAAAACCAAACCAACAAATTGGACAAGCTTCGGATTGCTCTTTGCTTCATGTATTACTAGCGACGGCTTATAAATAAGAAAACCGCCAAAAATTACCGCACCGACCTGCCTTGCCGGGCACACGTATTCAAACGCGAGACTCTGAGTCGATAGCATCAATTCACACGCCCGGGCCTGCAGATATCCTGTGCCTTCGGCGTGGGGGTGAGCTGGAGGCGATTGATGCCGAGGATTGCAGCCGCTAAGGATGGAGCTAGAAGGAGCCTGTTTTGTGGAGGCGTTCTTTCTCCAGGGTGGCGACTGCTATGCCTTCGTTCTTGCTGACCGGTGGGCGGCCCTTGAGGGCCATGGTCCGCTCGTTGGGGTGAAGATGCGTGGTGTAGAGATACATATACGCCATGACGGCTGCGAATATGACGGACAGCGCGATGTAGACGAGAGTGATGTGTTCCATGCCCGGTTAGATGTGGTGCGCGGGTTTTGAGGAGATACGTTGGTTGCATCTTGTTCGAACTTCTCCGGGAATAAAATCTCTTTCCCCTTTGCTTCTTGTTGAGGCGTCGCTACTCCGAGAAGCCCGTAACAGTACAGCGCCAAACGGTTTTGTCCGGCAAAACAACGTCATATTCCTGAAATATTGGGGAGTCGCCCATATTATGAGGATCTTTCACAAGGCGTGCCTGGTGATCTCCGAGCGGTACGGATTGAAAAGGAATCTCGTGGTTTCCTCGCAGTTCAACCTTCTTTCCATTGAGGACCGCATCTGCGTAGATAACGTCTGCGGTCTCGCCGATGGCGAAGGAATCTCCGCGATAATGTACTCCTGAGAAGTGCACGGTGATGGGGAACTTCTCTGACGACTTAGCGTGCGGCAGTTCTTGCGCGAGACGTGCCTTCTGGCCATACATTGCTAGCGAGCAGAAACAAAATGCCAAGACAACAAAGGATTTTTTCACAAACTTGCCTCATTGAATCTATCGAACCTGATCTATTTAAAGTATGCGTTACGCGGTGGCGTCGTAGCGGCGGGGGCGTGGGGTGATGTGGCTGATGTCTACGTCTTCCAGTTCGAAGGCGGGGGCGTCGTTTTTGTAGCTGGCTTTGGTGGTTTTGAGGAACTTTTCGTCGTTGCGGTCGGGGAAGTCGGGTTTGTAGTGGGCTCCGCGGGACTCGTCGCGGAGGCGTGCGCCCTGGACGATGACGCGGCCTAGTTGGAGCATGTTCCAGAGCTGGCGGGTGAAGGCGAAGCTGGTGTTGGCCCACTGGCTCTTGTCGGAGAGGTTGATGTTGCGGTAGCGGTCGAGGAGCTCGACGAGCTTGGCGTCGGCTTCGTCGAGGCCTGCGTTGTAACGGATGATGGTGGCGTGCTTGGTCATGGTCTCGCCGAGTTCGCGCCAGATCTTGAAGGGGTTTTCGGTGCCGGGGTTGTTGAGGAGGAGGCTGTTGAACTCCTTCTGGCGCTGGAGCTCGGCGGCGTGGCCACCGTCGCCCTCCTGCGCGGGGAGGGCTTTGGCGTAGGCGATGGCTTGCGGGCCGGCGACGAAGCCTCCGTAGATGCAGGAGAGGAGGGAGTTGGCGCCGAGGCGGTTGGCGCCATGGATGGAGTAGTCGGCCTCGCCTGCGGCGAAGACGCCGGGGATGTTGGTCTGCTGGTTGAAGTCGACCCAAAGGCCGCCCATGGTGTAATGCATGCCGGGGAAGATCTTCATGGGGACTTCGCGGGGGTCGTCGCCGACGAACTTCTCGTAGATCTCGAGGATGCCTTCGAGCTTGTGGAGGCGTTCTTTCGAGAGGTGGGTGAGGTCGAGGTAGACCATGGGCTGGCCGTCGATGCCCATGCCGTGTTCGTAGACGACTTTGAAGATGGCTCGGGTGGCCACGTCGCGGGGGACGAGGTTGCCGTACTTGGGGTACCACTCTTCGAGGAAGTACCAGCGGTCGGACTCGGGGATGGATTTGGCTACGCGCTTGTCGTTCTTGTCCTTGGGGACCCAGACGCGGCCGCCTTCGCCTCGGGCGGACTCGGACATAAGGCGGAGCTTGTCTTCGCCGGGGATGGCGGTGGGGTGGACCTGGATGAACTCGCCGTTGGCGTAGAAGGCTCCCTGTTGATAAAGTGCTGATTGAGCTGATCCGGTGCAAACTACTGAATTGGTGGACTTTCCGAAGATGGCTCCGTTGCCTCCGGTGCAGACGATGATGGCGTCGGCGGGGAAGGTGCGGGTGTCCATGGTGCGGAGATCCATGGCGGTGATGCCGCGGCAGGCGCCCTTAGAGTCGAGGACGGCGGAGAGGAACTCCCAGCCTTCGTACTTGGTGACTTTGCCTTCGGCTTCGTATCTTCTTACTTGCTCATCCAGTGCATAAAGCAACTGCTGGCCGGTGGTTGCTCCTGCAAAGGCGGTGCGTTGGTAGAGGGTGCCACCGAAGCGGCGGAAGTCGAGGAGGCCTTCGGGGGTGCGGTTGAAGGGGACGCCCATGCGGTCGAGGAGGTCGATGATGGCGGGGCCCTGGGCGGTCATGTTTTTGACGGGGGTCTGGTTGGCGAGGAAGTCGCCGCCGTAGATGGTGTCGTCGAAGTGCTTGAGGACGGAGTCGCCTTCGCCTTTGAGGTCCTTGGCGGCGTTGATGCCTCCCTGGGCGCAAACGGAGTGGGAGCGCTTGACGGGGACGATGGAGAAGAGGTCGACCTTGCCGCCGGCTTCGGCGATCTTAATGACGGCGGCTAGTCCGGCTAAGCCGCCGCCTACTACGATGATTCTGGGTGTTGCTGCTGCCATTGATCGACTCCCTATCTAGTAGTCATTCATTTTTTGTGCAGTTGATGGAAAGCCATAAATATCGTAATAGCTAGGTAACTGAGCCATGCAACCCATGCAACCGACTTAAGCAGCTTGTTACGGTTCCGTATCGGGCCTAAAGGCAGGCTCTTATCAATTTGCCGTAGCGCTTGCGCGTTCCAAAGAAGATTTACGGTAGGTTCGATCAGGCGATTTTCCAGTGCGAATCTTTTCAACATGGATATGCGCACCCAGTCACAGATGATTCTGGTAGCGAAGACCACTATGAGGCCCACAAGTAGAGATACACGCAACGTCATTGAATCTGACCAGGTTGAGACGGATTTGTGAAGTTTGATGGTGGGACGGTTGGTGCGGGCAGGTCGATGCCGGCGGGTTGGGCGGGCATTACGTTGGCGGGGGCGTTGGGGTACTTCCAGACGACGGCGTAGATGCTGGCCAGGCCCATGAGGCAGAGAGCGAGGCCGAAGGCGGTGCAGACGTAGCCGAATCTCTTGCGGGCCTTTTCGCCGGGGGTGATGCCCCACTTGGCGGCGAAGAGCCAGATGCCGTAGGCGAAGTGCCAAGTGGTGGCGATCATCGCGATGACGTAGATGGCGAGCATCCAGGGGTTTGAGAGTTCAACCTGTACTTTATGGAAAGCGGCGCCGGGGTTCTCGGGGAGAGAGATGCCGCTGAAGCGCTGTCGCCAGACGTGCTGGACGATGTAGAGGAAGGCAATGATGCCGGTGATGCGCTGGGAGACGTACATCCAGTTGGAGGCCCAGGGGTAGACGTTGACGCTGACGCGGCCGCGGAAGGCGATGAAGAGTCCGTAGAGGGCGTGGAAGGCGAGGGGGATGAAGATGAAGGCCCACTCGAGGACGCGGACAAGCGGGAGGGAGTTGAGGAACTTGACCTGCTGGGCGTAGGCGAGGGGGCCGTTGAGGGTCTCGAAGTTGGAGATGATGTGCTCGACGAGGAAGGCGCCGATGGGGACGATGCCGGAGAGGGAGTGGAGCTTGTGCCAGAGGAAGGAGTTGCCCTGGCCGGCGCGGAGTGGCTGGACTCCACCTTTGAGCCCGTGATTCTGAGGGGCGGCAGGAGGTGCTGGCGGGGCGGCGGTGGCCATGGGGACTCCTTGGGATCGTGATGGATGCACTGTGAGAAGGAAATAGTGCAGCACCGCGATTATTCCGCCACGGTCAGACCAGCGTCAAGGAAAGTGAGGCTATTTGTGCGGTTATCGTGATGTTTGTGCGATTAAGTTGAGTGAGACTGAATTTGGAGCGGTTAGAGGTTAGCGGATAGCTCTTCGAGTAGGGCGCTGAAGGCTCGGCCACGGTGACTGAAGATCAGTTTTGTGGCGACGTTCAGCTCGGCCATGGTTTTGTGCTGGCTGGGGAGATAGAAGAGCGGATCGTAGCCGAAGCCTTCTGTGCCTCGGGGGGCGGGGAGGATTTCGCCTTCGACGGCTCCGTGGCCGATGGCGAGGATGTGGCCGTCGCGTGCGGCTGCGAGGACGCAGTGGTAGCGGGCGCTGCGCTGGTTGAGGGGAATGTCTGTGAGATTGGAGATGAGGAAGAGATTGTTGCGCTCGTCTGGGGTTGCGTTCTGGGGATCGGTGAAGTGGTGGTCGTCGGCGTAGCGGGCGGAGCGGACGCCGGGTGTGCCGTGGAGAGCGTCGACTTCGAGGCCGGAGTCGTCTGCGATGACGATTTCTCCGGGGGCGTGGTGGGAGTAGTAGATGGCTTTGAGGCGGGCGTTGCCTTCGAAGGTGGGCTCGTCTTCGGCTGGAGCGGGGATTTGTTTTAGGTTGGGGAGCGGCGTGAGCGTGATTTGTGGAGATGCCGCAGCGGCGAAGTCTCGGAGCTTGCCGGGATTGGTGGTGGCGATGTAGAGATGCATTCTTGTATTGGTATACCTTGTTGGGTTGGGTGGAGGGCGGGAAGCAGGCAACTGCAACCGCAGATCCCTACGGGATGACAACTAAAAGAACAGACAACAGCAAGAGCAACTGCAAAAGCAGATCCCTACGGGATGACAACCAAGAGAACAGGCAACTGCAAAAGCAACTGCAACTGCAACCGCAACTGCAACTGCAACTGCAGTTCCCTACGGGATGATAACCAAGAGAACAGGCAACAACGGAAGCAGGTGCTTTCGTTGGGTTCAGAAGGTCCAGTGTTTTATCGCGTGATTCGGAAGCGGACGAATGCTACCGCTCCGAAGGGGTGGGCTCCGTAGGTTGAGATGAGGGGGGCGGGTGTGGTGTAGGTGGTGAACTGGGCTCCCGGGGCGGCGAGAAGGTGTGGGGCGATGCGGTAGTCGCGGTCGTAGCCGAAGGAGTAGGCGGCTACGTGGCCGAGGGGGGATTCGGTGAAGTTGGGTGGGAGTGTGGAGCCGGGTGAGATGAGGAGTTCGTTGGAGCGGCCGGCGTTTTCGATGCGCGTCCAGATGTAGTTTCGAGTGCGGAAGTTGAGGAGGGATTCGAGGAGATAGCTGTTCTCCTTGCTGTTGTCGGTGAGGGATTTTGTGCGACCCCAGAGGAGGGTGTTCGACCAGTTTCCGGAGTGTGTGCCGTCGCCGGTGGTGTGGCCGAAGGGGCGGTTATATATGACGGATGCGGTCTGTCGCTGCTGGTCTTCTTTGGGGTAGAGAGCCTCTGGGCTGACGATATGAGCGATGGAGTACTGGCTGCTCCAGTTTCGCGTGGGCGCGAAGGTGACGCGAGAAGAGTAGCTGTCGATGGCGTGTCCGTTGGGGGAGGGTTGGAAGCCCCAACGTTGCTCGGTGGGTTCCGCGCCGTGGAAGCCGGACTCTTCGAAGCGGAGCCAGCGCCAGGTGATGCCGCCGGTGAGGACATTGAAGGCGATATGAGTGGAGTCTTCCTGGTGGTGGC
Organism: Granulicella sp. S190; assembly: GCF_009766095.1. Taxonomy (GTDB): domain Bacteria; phylum Acidobacteriota; class Terriglobia; order Terriglobales; family Acidobacteriaceae; genus Edaphobacter. The sequence continues at coordinate 30,310 of NZ_LMUD01000031.1, read as the reverse complement.
CGAGGGCGGCGAGAGGATCTTCGGAGGCTGAGAGGCGATGGGGATAGGCGGTGGGGCCGATGGCAGGATCGCCAACGGGCGCTGCGTAGAAGCTGAGGAGAGCCTGCTTGCCGAGGCGGATGTCGTATAGGGCGGCGACCTCCATGAAGAAGTCGTGTGGGTGCTGGCCGTCGATGATGGGTTTGCCGAATGCGGTTTCGCCTTGCTGGAAGAGCTCCGGGAACTGACGGTCGGAGATGGTGGCAGGTTCGAGCGAGAGCATGGTGCGGAGGGTAAGCTGGCCGGGGCCGAGTTGGCGCATGGCCATGGGCATGATCCAGTTGGTGGAGTAGAGCTTGTCGCCGCCGCGAGCGTTGGCGGGGGTAGTGCAGGCGAGGTCGAGCTGGGCGCAGGCTGTGGGGGACGGGCCGGCGGGGTTGGAGGCGGCGTGTTGTTGCGTGTCGGAGATGGAGGCGGTGCCGTGGAGCATGAGCATCCGGCCGCGGTAGTTGCGCATGAGCATGGAGACGGGGGTTGAGGCCGGCTCGGCGCTGGTGCCGGAGGTGGTGTGATTGAGGATCGCCTCGATGAGATCTGAGGGAGGCTTCATCATGTTCATGTCCATTTTCATGGAGTTCGACTGTATGGACGTTTGGGTGGAAGACGTGGCCATTCCTGACATGTCTGGCATGGAGCTTTGCGTTGTCTGAGAGAGAACGAAAGACGGACTGCAGAGCGCCATGGAAAACAGGGCGGCTGGGACGAGAGCGCGCATGAAGTTCCTTATCTTGAGTGCTGCGTTTGTCGGGAGACAGCGTAGTAGATCGCTGCGACGCGGCGATTGCTCAAGAGAAGATCAGATGCGGAGCGGAGTTAGAAGTAGGGGAGGCGATGGAGCGACGCGGGGTGGGACAAGGGTGGAGGGGGAGTAGACGATCTCTTCAGGAACTGAGGGGAGTGAGACTAACTCGAGATGGGCTGACGACTTCTGCACTGTGGCGACAGCGGATGGCTGGCCGTGGGCGCTGCAGCAGGTGGGAAGCTGGTGGTTATCAGGAGATTGTTTCGGGCATTGATCGCACGCGGACTGCAAGGGTTTTGCAAGCGTTACGCAACTGGCTGAACTGACGAGGAGAGTCAGAAGGCAGAAGAGCGTCGCGAAGATATGGAGGGACTTCTTCATCTCTATCTCATTGGACGCAGTATCTTAGGAAGTGGATACAGGTTGCGCCGAATTTTTGGAGCTGATACGTGAATACGTGGAGCCGGGGCTTAATGCGACTATAAATCCAATAAGGATGAGTTCTGTTTGCGATGAAACCAGCCTTCCTACTTCTGATGTGTTTTGTTGCATGGCCACTCCTTGGTCAGGTCAATACAGGCGAGCTTCGGGTTAAGGTGACCGACGCGAATGGACTTGGCTTGCAGGTCGCTATCTCTGTCGTGAGCGAGGCGAACCAGTACTCTAATGAACTTGGTACGAATGAAGAAGGCATGGTCAGGTTCAAGACGCTGGCGTACGGTGTGTACCGACTGAAGATCGAGAAGCCGGGTTTCTCAACGACGGAGAACAGTGTTGAGATCAGGTCCGCGATTCCAGTGGACCGAACATTTCAGCTTGCACTTGCTCCGGTCAGTACGGTGATCCAGGTGAGCAGTACGGGCACGTTGATCGATCCAAGCCGTCCGTCTTCCATCGTGCAGATTGGCACGATACAGATCGAGGACAGAGTCGCGTCGCTTCCTGGGCGTTCGGTGCAGGATCTGGTCAACTCTCAGCCTGGCTGGCTCTACGAAGGCAATGCGGTTCTTCATCCGCGCGGCTCGGAGTATCAGACGCAGCTGGTTGTCGATGGGGTGCCTCTCACGGACAACCGCTCGCCGGGGTTCGGCCCCGAGATTGAAGCGGACGATCTCGATTCAGTCAGTATTTACACTGCGGGGTTTCCGGCGGAGTACGGAAGAAAACTTGGTGGAGTGGTTGAGCTCAATACCAAGCGCCAGGCGCAGGCTGGTTTGCACGGTCAGCTGGTACTCGGCGGGGGGAGTTATGACACACTGCAGTCTTTCGGCGAGGTGCAGAAGACGTGGAGCAAAGATTCATTGTTCGCAAGTGGATCCGGCAGCTCTACCAGTCACTACCTCAATCCGGTGGTGCCTGAAAATTTTACTAACAAGGGCACAACGGGAGACTTTGCGGTTCGGTACGAGCGTGATTTTACGGCGAGCGACCGCCTCACTTTAAGTGTTCGCCATGAGCTCTCACGATTCGAGATTCCTAACGAACTCCTTCAACAGCAGGCCGGTCAGATTCAGAACGGCGACAACTTTGAAACGATAGGCTCGGCGAGTTATCAACATATCTTCTCTCCTAACCTGCTGACGAACATTGTGGGTATGGTTCGCGATAACGCAAACGATCTCTACTCCAATCCGCTGTCGACTCCTATTGTGGCGTTTCAGAAGAACAGCTTCAGGGAGGGTTATTTCAAGGGTACGGTCTCTCTTCACCATGGCAATCAGGAGTTCAAAGCCGGAGTCGAATCGGATACCACGTTTCTGCACGAAAACTTCAGTTACACCATTACCGATCCTACCCAGTTCGATGATGGAACTCCGGTGACTCTGCCGCCGTTTGTTCAGAGCAGGCCAGATCTTGAACAGTCCGCCTTCGTCGAAGATCTTATTCGGCTGGGGCGATGGACCGTCAGCGCAGGGCTGCGCTGGGATCATTATCAGCTGCTGCTAAATCAGAACGCGTTTAGTCCGCGTGTGTCGGTGGGGCGCTATCTTCCGTCACTCAACACGGTCTTCCACGTCTCGTATGACCGCATCTTTCAGACACCTTCGAATGAAAATATTCTTATTTCAAGCTCGGGTTACATTCAGTCTGTGAATCCCGAGGTGTTGAAGTTGCCAGTGAAGCCGTCCGAGGGCAACTATTACGAGGGTGGGCTAAGCAAATCGTTTGGAGAGAGGCTGCGGCTCGACATCAATCTCTATCGCCGCGACGTTCGCAACTATGCCGATGACGATCAGCTTTTGAATACAGGGGTGAGCTATCCCATCGCTTTCGACAAATCAGTCATCTATGGCGCAGAGGGGAAGCTCGACCTAGTGCACCTGGGGAAGCTTACCGGGTATGTGAGCTACTCGTACATGGTCGGCAATGTTTGGTTTCCGGTCACGGGAGGACTGTTTCTTGGAGACGATGCGAATGCGGCACTCACCCAACTCAGCGGGCATTTTCCGGATTCGCAGGATCAGCGCAATACGGTTCGGACGCGCTTCAAATATCAGCTTCTGTCGCGGGTATGGTTGGCTGCGGGGCTTCTGTCTGGCTCCGGCCTCCCCTTCGAGTATGAGGGGTCGCAGGAGGATGCACTTGCGCAGTATGGCCCCAGCGTCGTGAACAGGCTGAACTTCGATCGCGGACGGGTGGACCCTGCTCTGTCGGTACAGGCGTCGTTAGGCGCGGATGTGTTCAAGAGCGAGAGGATCAACTCCCGACTTCAGGTGGATGGCGACAACTTGAACAACCGCCTGAACGTCATCGATTTTGGCGGTCTCTTCTCGGGCAATGCTATTGGGCCGGCACGTAGTTTTACGATTCGACTCAATACCAGTTTCTGATTGCCTAGAGGTGAGCTTGCGAAGAGATCAGCGAGGCGCAGCGATCGGATGCCGCAAGAGGATAATGTCGACGCGGCGATTTTGAGTGCGGCCATCTTCAGTAGTGTTGCTGGCGATGGGGTGAAACTCGGCGTATCCGGCGGCGGCCAGGTTGGCTGGATGAATGGGGGCGCGTTCGAGCATGAGCCGCGCGATCGCTGTGGAGCGTGCGGTGGATAACTCCCAGTTGCTGGCAAATTGCGCTGTGTGGATAGGGACGTTATCGGTGTGGCCTTCGACGCGGAGCGGGCCGGAGGGAAGAGTGTTCGCGAGGATCGAGATCATAGGGATTGATGCGGGGCGGATTTCGGCTGACCCTGAGGGGAAGAACCCGGCTTCGTGAAGAGAGATGACGAGTCCGTCGGGGGTGATGCGCATGGCGATGCCGCCGGGAGGGATGCCGCCTGAGGCTACCTGCTCGTCGATGAGTTTGCGCAGGCGTGCTTCTGTCTGCTCGAGGGTCTCGTTGCTGGTGGAGGGAAGCGGAGGCACGATAGCTGCTGGCGTGGAGTTGGTGAGAGATGCGGCGTTGATGTCGGTAAGAGGCGGGATCCTGGAGTGGGCATCGAAGGTGCCGAGTGGAGTGAAGGCGGTCTGCATCGCTTCAGAGAGCTTGAGCTGCTTCTTCTTGTCGGATTGGCTGGAGGCGAAGAGGACGACGAAGAAGGCGAAGAGCAGGGTGATGAAGTCGGCATAGGAGACCAGCCAGCGCTCGTGGTTGACGTGTTCGGGATGTTTTTTTTTGCTCATGCGCCAACCTCAGCAGACTTGCCGGGTTTGGGGGGATGCGAGTCGAAGAGGTAGGTGCGAAGTTTCGTCTCGATCATCCGCGGGTTCATGCCTTCGAGGATGGAGATTATGCCTTCGAGCATCATCTCCTTGATCATCTGCTCTTCGCGATGACGGAACTTTAATTTGCCTGCGGCGGGGAGGCAGATAAGGTTGGCCATGGCGACACCGTAGATGGTTGCGACGAAGGCGACGGCGATGCCGCGGCCTACCTCGTCGATGTTGGATAGGTTCTTCATGACCTGGATGAGACCGAGGACGGCGCCGATGATGCCGACGGTGGGGGAGTAGCCCCCTGCAGCTTCGAAGACAGCTGGAATCTTTTCTTCAATCTCGGATTTGTTGTCGAGTTCAAGCTGCATGATCTTGCGGACTTCGGTGGGCTCCGTGCCGTCCACTGCGAGCATGAGGGCCTGTTTGAGAAAGGGATCCGAGACGCTGGGTAGATCTGCGTCAAGTGAGACGATACCGCTTCTGCGGGCCTTATTGGCGAAGGTGACGATCTGTGCGAGGGTGGCTTCGCCGTTGGAGCCTTTGTGGAGGAAGACCTTGACGGCGGCTTTGATGGCGGCGAGAAAGATGTTCATGGGAAACTGCAGCATGACGGCGCCGACGGTGCCTCCGATGACGATCATGGCCGCAGTGGGCTGAGTGATCTGGGCGATGCTGCCGCCCTCGACCATCATGCCGGCGAGAATGCCGATGAGGGCGAGTGCGATGCCGCCGATGCTGGCGAAGTCCATGGGTCTCCTCTTCCGGGGTGAAGATGATTATTCCTGTGCGGCTTTTTGATTCTGGTCGCGAATGAGCTGGTCGGCCTCGTGGGCAGATCGTGCAATGAGAGCAGGTGCGGCCTCAGGCCAAGCCTTGCGCAGAACTTCGGCGCGGAACTCAAGGGCGAGTTGCGAGACTTCGCCGCAGGGTTCAAGGACGAGAAGCTTTTCACCTGTGACCAAGGTGAGGACGGTGTCGGGTGCGGCTTCGGCGTATTTGATGAGGTCGCAGTTGACGGCGAGAGGACTACCGTTGAGGCGTGTCAGTTGGATCATGTGTGTGGAAACTCCTCCCGGATCTTTCATCGGCGAGGAGACGGTGGCCAATAGGCAGATGCAGCAGATTACCTTGCGGCGGTACAGATCGCGATTTGCGTAAAGTCGGCGAGCAGCGAGCCGATGAGGGGTTTGAACGCGGAGCCTACCGCATGGTGAACCGGATCTTATCCCTGCTTTGGCAGGATGAGTTCGCCGGTCGGACACCCGAAGTGGCGTCGCGGTAACTCAAACCGAGTCTTACAGGAGCGTTTCCTTATGTCCTTGGGCATTCTTACTAACGTTGCAGCAACCTATGCTGAGAACAACCTCAACCAGACGCAGAACAGTCTTCAGAATGTTTTGCAGCAGCTCTCCTCCGGTTCGCGCATCAACAGCGGCGCGGATGACGCAGCCGGCCTGTCGATCGCGGACGGCCTTACCGCCAACGAAGCTGCCCTGACCCAGTCTGCGCAGAACGCGCAGAACGGCGTGGGCCTACTGCAGACTGCCGATGGTGCGTTATCTCAGGTGACCAACCTTCTCGATCGCGCAGTTACGCTGGCGACTGAGGCTTCCAACGGTGGCTTGACGCTTGCTCAGTCGGGTGCTGCCGACACTGAGTTTCAAAGCATCCTTGGTGAGATCGGCAACATCGGGTCCACGACGAACTTCAACAGCACCGCGGTCTTCAATGGGGCGGGCGCAACCAACTTCGTCCTCACGGACGGTACCTCTGCCGGAGTCACCACGATCAGTGCGGCTGCCACGGCTCTTACCGCCACGAGTATCGGCGGAGTTACCTTCTCTGCGGCTGATACCTTGACAGGCGCTACCGCGGCGGCCGGCCAGACCTCGGCTGGAACGACACTAACTGCAATTACGAGCGCGATTGCAGGAATCTCGGCCGAACGAGGCGCGATCGGTGCAAACATCAACCAGCTGAATGCAGCCGCCAACGTGGCCAGTTCGGAAGAAGTCAACCTCTCGTCCGCGCAGAGCTCGATTCTTTCGACCAACTTCGGTCAAGCAACGAGCGATCTGGCAAAGTTCCAGGTATTGAGCCAGACCGGTATCAGCGCGCTTGCCCAGGCGAACAGCTCACAGCAGGAGATCTTGAAGCTGCTGCAGTAAGTTGCGGAGGGTGCGGCGGTTACGTGAATGCGTGGCCGCCCTCTTTCGGTTTTAGCGAAGGTTAACTGCTTCTAATGTTCGAGGCTCGGATTTGGCGCGATTCCTGCTTCGTGACGTATGCGAATTTAGACGTGAGGGGAAGGGCGAAGCATGGGCACAGTGGGATTGAGTTTCGGTTCGGCGACGAGCGGCCAAGGATTTGACGTGGCGACAACAGTCGCTCAGATTCAGGCGGCCAGCCAGGCGATCGAGACGCCCTGGCAGAATCAACTTACTGCGTTGAAGGCGCAAGACACGGTACTTTCTTCGCTTGGAACAGATCTTTCGGCACTCTCTACCAGCCTGCAAACACTTACCGATTTTGAGGGGGTCTTTGCCGAGAAGCAGGGATCAAGCTCGAACCCCGATGTGCTCAATTTTAACTCTGCCAGCGCATCGGCGACTGCTGCAAGCCACACGATCGAAATAACGCAATTGGCGCAGACCTCTTCTGACGTCTCGAGCGCGATTGCGAGCGCCAGCGATACGCTGAGTGGGACAGTAACGATTCAAGGCAAAGTATTTGATACCAGCACAGATGGCAACAATACCCTTGCAGGGTTGGCTTCTGCCATCAATTCAGCATCTATTGGCGCTACCGCGAGCGTAATCACAGACTCGTCTGGGTCGCGGTTATCCATTGTGAGTGCAACCAGCGGAGCGGCTGGGCAGTTGAGCTCGATAACAAGTACTCTGACTGACTCGACCTCCGGTGGCGGCGCTATCTCGTTCTCGACGGCGCAGACCGGACAGGATGCCAAGCTGACGGTAGATGGAGTATCGGTCACAAGTGCGTCGAACACGGTGACGAGTGCGATAGCCGGCGTTAGCTTTCAGCTGCTTGCGACCTCTGCGGCGCCGGTGCAGGTACAGATCACGGACGACACTACAGATATTGCCACGGCAATCAACAGTTTTGTTTCGGCTTATAACACGGTGGTCGGAGACGTCAATGCGCAGGAGCAGAATGCCGCGGGAGGAACCGCTGCAGCGCTCTTAGGAAGTCCGATCATTGCACAGTTGCAGGAGACGCTCACGGGATCTCTGTTCTCCGGTGCGGCAAGTGGCTCGATCAACAACATTACCCAGTTGGGTATAAGCGTCAATAACGACGGGACCTTGACGGTGGATCCGGACACGCTTACGAGTGTTCTTAACTCGAATCTGTCTGACGTGACAGGCTTTTTGCAGAACACGGGTAGCTTCGGCCAGACGTTGTCGACTGCGCTGGACAATATTGGAAATCAGACGCCGAACGGTGCAATCTCGCTGGCTCAGCAGCAGAACAGCAGCCAGGAGACTGCTTTGAATGCGGATATCACCAACGAGAATGCGACTTTGGCGACACAGAAGACGCAGCTTACCGATGAGCTGAACGCCGCGAATCAGATTTTGCAGGGTATTCCGGAGCAGTTAGACGAGGTCAACTCGGTCTTTGATTCCTTGACGGGTTTCAATCCAAATACACAGCAGTAAGTGAGGCAGTAATGAGTTATCGGGATCAGAGTTTGTCGGGCGCTACAGGAGTGGAGATGGTGGTCGCGCTTTACGATGGAGCGATTCGTTTTCTCTATCGTGCGTCGCAGTGCGTGGAAGAGGATGACGTCCGAGGACGCCGTATCGCGGTGAAGAAGGTGCTCGATATTCTGAGCTATCTTCAAGCGCGGCTGCGTCCGGACCTTGGGGGTGCGGTCGCTGCTTCGCTGGCGGACTTCTACGCGACCATGTTCACGATGACGCTCGAGGCGTCGCACCTCGAGTCGAAGGAGCAGTTTGAAGAGGTGATAGGATTTGTTCGCAATGTTCGCGAGGCATGGGGCGTTGTGGCTCGCGACCCTGAGGCCTGCAGAGTGTTGCCGAGAGAGCTACGAACACGTGAGGAGAGATTTGTTGCACCGACTGAGGTGTTTGCGCCTGGTGGGGAGGCTGCGGCTTCGGGGTGGTCAGCGTAAAACTTAGCGAGTTAGCCGGCTAGCGGTTAGCGAGTCAGACGTTTGACTGATCGGGAAGATGGGTCACGAGAAACTCACATGAGTTGTTAGCCGGCCGTTTAGCTAACGGCTAACTCTTTACGTGGCCACGGAGAGCTCTTCTTCGAGGCGCTGCTTTTCGAAGAGACTGGTGTAGTAGCCGTTGCGCGTGATGAGTTCTTCGTGGGTTCCAAGCTCTGCGATGCGGCCTGCGACCAAGACTGCGATCTGGTCGGCGTTGCGGGCGGTGGAGATTCGGTGGGAGATGAAGACGGTGGTGCGGGTTCCCATGCCTTGACGGAGGCCGTTGAGGATTCGTTCTTCGGTGTAGGTGTCTACGCTGGCCAGGGCGTCGTCGAGGATGAGGATGCGGGGTTCGCGGATGACGGCGCGGGCGATGGCAGTGCGTTGCTTCTGACCGCCGGAGAGAGTGATACCGCGCTCGCCGACCAAGGTCTCGAAGCCCTTAGGGAATTCGAGGATCTCGTTGCTGATGTGGGCGATGGTGGCTGCGTCCTGAACCTGCTCGTGAGAGGCTTCTGGCTTGCCGAAGGCGATATTCTGGTGAATGGTATCGGAGAAGAGAAAGGTCTCCTGCGGGACGAAGCCGATCTGGCTGCGGATATCCTCGAGTGGGTAGGAGCGGATGGGTTCGCCGTCGATGAATACCATGCCGGGCGCTGCGTCGTGAAGGCGTGGGATAAGCCCGACGAGTGTTGATTTTCCGGAGCCGGTTGGGCCGACGATGGCGAGGGAAGAGCCAGCGGGAATGCGGAGGCTGATGTCTTTGAGGACCGGAGGTGCATCCGGGTAGGAGAAGGTGAGGTTGCGGAACTCAATCTCGCCGGCAATCTCTTCGGCGTTCTCGAGGCGCTGCAACTGCTGTTGGGTTACATCCTGATCGGTGATTGCTGGTTGCTGCTTGAGGAGCTCGTCGATGCGAACGACGGAGGCGGTGCCGCGTTGGAAGAGGTTGACAACCCAACCTACGGCGATCATGGGCCAAGTAAGCTGGACCATGTAGACATTGAAGGAGGTGAACTGGCCGACCGAGATGCGATGGGAGACGACCTCATGGCCGCCTACCAACAGCGTAATCATCAGGGAGAGGCCGAGAACAAACTCGAGGGTGGGCCAGAGCATGGCCATGAGGCGAACGAGGTGCAGACTTCGTTTGATGTACTCGAGGTTAGCGGTCTCGAAGGAGTCGATCTCTGCTTCTTCCTGGGCGAAGGCGCGGATGAGCCGTGCGCCGGAAAAGTTCTCCTGAGCTTTGGCGGAGATGTCGGAGAACATGGCCTGGATGCGTTCGAAGCGGCGATGAATACGATTGCCGAAGTACTGCACGAGCACGGAGGCCATGGGAAGGGGAACGAAGGCGAAGAAGGTCAGCTTTGGGCTGATGCGGTACATGAAGGGCAGCGCGGCCGCGGTGAAGACGATGGTGTTGGCGCTGTACATGATCGCGGGGCCGAGGAGCTGGCGGACGGCGTTGAGGTCGTTGGTGGTTCGCGCCATGATGTCGCCGGTACGGTGGGTGTGGTAAAAGCTGGGGGCCTGGCGCTCGAGGTTGCTGAAGAGATCGTTGCGGAGGTCGAACTCAATCTCGCGCGAGGCTCCGATAATGACCTGGCGAGTGATGTAGAGGAAGATTGCGGACAAGACCGCGATGAGGAGAAGGCGAAGAGTGTGGTGGAGGATTTTCGCTTCGGTGATGCCGTGCTGCATGTCGTCGATGGCATGGCCAATGACAAGAGGGATGAGAACCTTGATGGTGTTGTAGAGGATGACCGCAACCCCGCCCCAGGCGAGGCTCTTCCAATATCGCCTGAGGTAGGGTTTGAGTGGTCTAAGTCTTTCCAGCATAGATATTTCTGAGTGTCCTATGGATCAGATGAGGCTAGAGGGCCTCAGGATGCGGAGGCGTGGTGGGTGTCGTTGGCGTTGTCGGTGTTGTGGGAGTAGTTGGAGTGGTTTGGGTAGAAGGCGTCGTCGGAGTTGACGGGGAGGTTGGCGTCGTTGGCGTGGTGGGTGTTGTAGGAGTCGTTGGGGCAGGAGGAACAGCTTTAGGCTGAGGCGGGGCGTCGGACTGTGAGACGAGCTCGATGTCAAAGATAAGATCCGCTTTGGCTGGGATGACGGGAGGACGGCCGGACTCTCCGTAGGCGAGTTGATAGGGGACGAAGAGGCGCCGTTTGCCACCGACGCGCATGCCCTGAAAGCCGGTGTCCCAGCCTATGATGACGCGGTGCGCGCCATAGGGGAAGGTGATGGGTTCGGCTCCGGGGTGATCAAGAGAAGAGTCGAACTTGGTTCCGTTGGTGAGCCAGCCGGTGTAGTGGACGGTGTAGTACTTGCGTTCTTCGGCAGGGGCGCCGGTGCCGAGCTTGATGTCGACGTATTTGAGGGTATAGAGAGGCTTGGGGAGACCTACGACCTTGGGAATGTTGGGTGGTGTTGTAGCGGTCCTGGTTGCTGCGGCGGTGTGGTGCGGGGTGGTCGTCGTCGTTGCCTTGGGGGTGGTTTGGGCGTTGGCGGCGGTGATGAGCGCGGCCAGGAGGGCGATCGAGGGGAGCTTTGAAGTCATTGTGATTCCAGTTTAGACGGGTACGGGTTATTTGGAAGCAGGGAGAGCAACTTTGATTGTGTTGGACTCAGGAGATTCCATGGGTTTTGCGAGCCGAGATGTATTTACCGTCGGATGATTTTGGGGTCTGCATTCTTAAATTACGTAAGCGTGTGCCCGGTGATAGAGGTATCCGGCACAGGCTTACGGGTGAAGGTGCGGTTAGCAGCGGTGGATTACAGGCTGGGGGTTCCACCCTGGGTCTGCCACCAGTTCAGGTTGAGGCCGCCGTTGGGAAAGACGATGCGGATGGTGTGATAAGAGTTGGAAAAAGTTCCGATGGGACCCATATCGAAGCTTGTCCAGGTTTGCCAGTCACCCGTGTTCGGTATGGTTTGAGCCGGCTGCGCGATACCGTCGATGACAAGTTGGATTTGAGCACCCGGAATGGGAGAGGCTACGCGAACAACGATGTGAGGGGTGCCGTTGAGCGGGACGTGCTCCCACTCCAGCCACTCTCCCGACTGTATCCAGCCGACGAAGTAACCGCCACCGGTATCGGTGACGTCGTCGATGGCGATGTTGCCGTTGCGATAGTAGTTGGCAATGGCGCTTACGGAGACGCCGCCACCGAAGTAGTCGCTGCCCTCTGCTTCAAATGTTTGTGAGGCGGGAAATGGATTGCGGCTGTGTGCGCGAAGGATGCTCAGACGCTGATTGGGGTAGTCATATTCGGTCTGGGCATAGGTCATGGCGTTTCCGTTCTGGTCGATATTGCGCGTGCGCCAGAGAGAGGCCTCTTCTCCGTAGTCGGTGAAACCTTCTACAACTGTGAGGAGTGCGCCTTTGCCCACGGTGTTGGTGAGGCCGGTGTCGAGCAGCTGACCGTGGTTGGGGTCTATGAAGGAGGGAAGGTAGGTGTGTGCCGCGTCGCCGTATCCGGGGACGAGAGTGCCGGTTGAAGTTCCGTTGTAGCTGGAGAGGTTATACGGATTGCTCACGCCGTACCAGGAGTGGGTGCCGTCGATGACTCCGGGCGCAGTGAGAGTCGGATCGTTTGCGACTGCATCGTTGTTGACGACGATCCACGGGTTGAAGCCGAAGTCGGCCTGGCACTGCTGCCGGACATAGTTAACGGCCTTGGAGTAGTTGCCATTTTCGTTGGAGATGTAAGTAGGATTGCCGGTCCAGATGAAGATGACGGGTCGGCCATTGATCTTGAAGCGATTTGCGTCGGGCACCGTTTGGTAGAAGAGCTTGTAGTCGTAGTCGTAGAGATACTTCCAGTTTGCCGGGTTTGACATATCGAAGGGGTGATCGAGGGGCGGGAAGGTATATCCGTAGCCGCTTGCCAGACTGTACTGTGCCAACCATGAGGAGCCGTTGTCGTCGAAGATGGCGATTTTGAGGGAGTTCGTGAGACTGGCGTTGTTGATTGCGGTGACAAGGGATGACAGCTGGGTTGGAGGGTGGCTGGCGTTGGGAGTTGAGCCTACGAGGTCGGCCGCGACGAAGTCGATGCCTGCCTGGTTATATTGCTCAACCCAACTGGCCCAGGTCTTGTCGGGAGTGGCGGCGGTTGGGTTGTAAAGGGCAATATTTGTTGAGAGTGGGTAGACGACAGGTCCTGTCAGTTCGTTTGCGTAGGAGTAGCCGGTGGTGACCCCGAGGTATTGCGCCGATGCGGGTTTGGTGGTGGTGAGGGCTACTACGCCAAGAACAGTTACCAGAGTTGCAAAAAACTTCATTTTGTACAGGAGATTCTCAGTCTTCATTTGGTTGTAAGTGTCTCCTTTCTTTCATTTAGATGCGCCGACCGATTAGTGTACGTGCGTCTTCACTATCTCCTTAGAGGGTAGAGGCGTCAATAAGAAATGGTTACCAAAGTTGCTATTTATTGGTTACTTAATGTTGAGCTTTTAGGTTGGAGTGCGGAGGAGGAGGTATGCGCCGGTGATGCCGAAGAGGAGATCGGGTGTCCAGGCGGCGAGGACAGCGGGGAGGGTGTTGACGTTGCCGAGTGACTCGAAGATGAGTGCGACGACCCAGTAGGTAATGGCGAGGCCGATGGCCGTGGCGATGCCGGTGAGGGAGCCTTTTTTACCCATAGACAAGGCAAAGGGGATGGCGAGGATGGCCATGACGAGCGTAATGAGTGGGTAGGCGATCTTTTTGTTGAGCTGAACGCTGAGGCGCTTGGTGTCGAAGCCGGATTGCTTGAGGTCGTCGATGTAATGGGAGAGTTCGGTGTAGCTCATCTCCTGCGAAGGGATGTACTCCTTCTTGAAGTAGCCGGGTTGCTCGCGGATCTCGGGGAAGGTGGCGACAGTGAAGGGCTGGTAGCTGGCGATGGTTTCGCCGGAGAAGGTGCGCTGCCAGCCATTGTCGAAGACCCAGTTGTTGACTTTTGGGTCCCACTGAGCGGTGGCGGCGAAGATGCGGCGCTGAAGGGTGAAGGAGGCCGGGTCGAACTCGAAGACGGTGAGATTGGCGAAGGTATCTTTTTCGGCGTTGAAGTACTGGTAATAGAAGATGCGGGAGGGCTCGCCGGCGTTGTTGGTCTGGCCGGAGATCCACTGGCGGTCGGGGCGGGAGAAGGTCTGGGTGGGCTTGTCCTTGATGATGGAGAGGAGAGCCTCCTGGCGGCGGTTGGCAGCGGGCAGGTAGAGCTCGTCGAAGGCGAACAGGCCGACAGAGATGAGGATGGTGACGACCAGGACGGGCGTGATGATGCGGTAGAGGCTGATTCCGCTGGACTTCATCGCGGTGAGCTCTGAGGTGCGGCTGAGGGAGCCAAAGGTGACCAGGACAGCGACCAGAGCGCAGAGAGGCGTGATGTTGTAGAGGATGTATGGAATGAGAGTGACGAGATATTCGCCTACCGTGACTAGAGGTGTGCGGTTTTTGAAGATCGCGCCGATGAGCTCGAAGAAGGTGAAGATGAGGAAGAGGGTGGAGAAGGAGCTGAGGACGATGGCGAAGTTGGTGGCGTACTCGCGCATGACATAGTCATCGAGCAGAAGAGGGAACTGAATGCGAATGATGCTTCGGAATCGACGGAGGAGGGTGGCTACGTCGTAGTTGGAACGGGTGCTTGCGGACTCGTGGCCGTTGCTGGTGAGGCGGGTAATGAGTTTGCTGAGCCAGACGCCAATGGTGGAGACGAGGCTGAGGGCGATGCCTCCACGAGACATTTGATAGAGAAGGATGGCTCCGGCAGCGGCGAAGAGGAGGTTGGCTCCCCAGACGCCGAGGAAGGGTGACAACTTGCCGGACTGTGCGAAGGCTACGCCTACCGATGAGAGGAAGTAATAGATGAAGACAAGGAGGATGGTGAGGACGAAGCCGGTGGATTTGCCTCCGCGCTTGGAGGAGATGCCGAGAGGAACGCCGACGAGCATGAGGACGAGGCATGCGAAGGGATAGGAGAAGCGCTTGTTGAACTCGATGCGGTAGACGGAGGATTCGTGGCCGCTGGTGGCCTGGACGGCTTTTGCGCGGCGCCAGAGCTCAGGCAGAGAGAGAGCCTGGATGGGAGTGTTGACGCGGCCGAGATGAGCGTCTTCGGGAGCTTCAGTCTCGATGGGAACGTCGGTGCTGTTGAAGGTGGAGATGTTGTATTGGTTAGGGTCGGTGGAGGAGGTATCGTGCTGGCCGCCGTTAATGAGGTGAAGGCGAATGGTTTGAGCGTCGGAAGAGTTGGGTGTGCCGTTGACGACGACGGCCTGGTCGGCTGTGGTGATGTGGGGGTCGGCCGGCTCGGTGAGGTCGGCGAGGAAGACGTGATGCCAGAGGGCGGCTCCGGCTGCTGGGCTGACGTCCTGGATATAGAGGACGCGGTCCTTGAATTCTTCGTAAAAGACGCGGGGCTGAACTTCAAACGAGGCCTGCGAAGATTTGAGGGATTCACCAAGCGCGATAAGTCCAGTGGCGGCGCGGGGGGCCAGATAGAGCGAGTTGAAGAGTCCCAGAGCGAGGGCTACGGCAGAGACGATGGAGACGATGCGAACGAAGTCGATGGCACCCATGCCGCTGGCGCGCATGGCAGTGATTTCGCTGTCGGCGGCGAGGCGGGAGAGACCGAGGAGGATGCCGACCAGAACGGCCATGGGGATGGTAACGGTGAGAGCTGGCGGAAGGGTGAAGGCGATGATGCGGATGACGTCGCCCAGGGTGGCGGAGTCGCGTACAACGAACTCGAGGATGCGGCCGAGGTCGCGCATGAAGATGATGAAGGTAAAGAGGGCTCCGCCGAGGAGGGCGTGCGAGGTGACTTCGCGGAGGATGTAGCGGGTGATGATGCGCATTTTTAGAACTTGCCTAAACTGCTTCAAGTGTATCGTGGGCGAGGTGGACTGCTGATTGAAAGGGAAGGAGTTATGCAAGTGGAGAGACCAGAGGCAACTCCGTGAAGGATTAGGCACTCCATCATAAGAGAGATATTGCTGACGAAACGGCTTGCGGGCCTGGGGGGACTGGGTGCCGTTAGGAAGTTGAATGTAATGGAAGATCGAAACAAGATTCCGGAACAAGATTATTCACTCATGTCGTCAATTATTTTTCCATTTGAAGAGAGTGTTACTGTACTTCCGTCCAGCAAGATCTTGCTTGTCGATGACGACCAGGACATTCGCTCACTGACGCGGACGTTTTTAGAGCATGAGGGATATGCCGTTTTCAGCTCAGGGGAAGCCGGGCGCGCGGTGCAGATCTTTCGCAGTGTGCCGGAGATCGATCTCCTGGTGACTGACTTATACATGCCGGGAAGATCGGGGATGGAGTTAGCGCAAGAGTTGAAGGCACTGCGTAGTGATCTGCCGGTGTTGATGATCTCTGGAGGGATGGTAGATGGAGTGCAAAAGACTCGGCTAGAGGAAGAGGGTTGGAGCTTTCTGGCGAAGCCGTTTCGCCTGACGGAGCTATTGAGCACGGTGCATCGGATTCTGGCTCCGGTCGAGGCGAGACGATGGCGCGAGGCACGTTAGGGCTCGACGGCAAAGAGATCTTTTTGTATGAGAACAAAGTGACAGGGTTGGAGGAGGATCTCGGGGCGATGGTATGGTGCTTCTCCGACGATCTTGAAGCCGAGGCGTTGATATCGTTCGATCAGGTCGGGTCGCAGGTTGACGACTTCTGCGTCAGCGACCGTGCAACCGTTACTGCGACAGAAGTTCCATGCGGTTTGCAAGAGCTGCCGCCCGATACCACGGCTCTGTTTCTCTGGATGGATGGCCAGCAGGCCATGGTAAGCGTGACCGTTTTCGCGAAGCTCAACGTAGATCAGTCCGATTAGCTCGTCCTGCTCTTCGAGCAGGAGAAAAATCTCCTTTTTCCAGATACTCGGCAACCTGGTCGTGGTTGGTGCGCTCTGTGCTCTTGAAGTAGTTATCGTGGACGAAAGTCTTGTTGATGAACTCTACGAGCAGTTCCAGATCTTTTTTTGTTGCCAAGCGAGAGTAAGCGGGAGCTGATTTGGAGATTTCCGTGTGTAACAAGCTGAAGTTCCTTTACGTGAAACTATTACCAATTATAGATAGATGACTGACACGCGAAAAAGTGTCATGGTTTGGCTGATGTCTTTTGATCTTTTGAGCTGGTTGTGATCGGTTCATTCGTTCGAGGTGTGTTGACGCCAATGGCTCACGGGTTGGCGAGGAAGCGGTAGCCGATTCCGCGGACTGTGACCAGATGTTGAGGATCGGCGGGATCGTCTTCAATGTAGCGGCGGAGACGGACGATGAAGTTGTCGATGGCGCGAGTATCGGTGTCTTCATGAACGCGCCAGACCTCTTCGAGGATGTCTTTGCGGGAGACGATCTGCCCTTGACGCTCGGTGAGGTAGCGGAGGAGGTCTGCTTCCATGAGAGTGAGATGGGTGGTGCGGTTGGGGGCGACGAGTTCAAGCGTGTCAAAGCGGATGGTGCGGTGGTTGAAGGAGTACTCGTCGGTTTGATTCGTGAGGGCTGGTGGCGGGGTCTCCGGGGTTGCAGCGTTTTGCCAGGCAGTGCGGCGGAGGAGGGATTTGAGGCGGACGAGGAGGATATTCAGGTCGAAGGGCTTGGCGAGGTAGTCGTCGGCACCGGCTTCGATGCCTTCGAGAACTTCTTCGGGGCGCGAGCGGGCGGTGAGCATGAGAACCGGGGTGAAGTGATGGGCTTCGCGGAGAGCGCGGACGATGGTGAAGCCATCAGCGCCGGGGAGCATGCCGTCGAGAAGAATAGCGTCGATGTGCTCTTCGGGGGTGTTTTTGCGGGCAAGGAGAAAGGCGAGGGCAGCATCACCGTCGGACTCATGGTGGGTACGGTAGCCTTCGGCCTGAAGGTTGAAAAGCAGACCTTGCGCGAGGTGCTCTTCGTCTTCGACTAGAACGATTTGTGGGGCCAGAGGTTCGGTCACGGTGTCCTGCATTGTGTGAGATGTAATTTACGCCTGTAATAGTTACGATTTATTCAGGAGCTTCGTAAGCAGGTCGCTAAGACCGTTCCAAGCGATCTGCACTCCAATGCACAGAAGGATAAATGCCACGACGCGAAGAATTCCATGTGCGGTTGCGGGAGAGATGGAGCGTGCGATGCTGGGAGCGTAGGCGTAACAGAGATAGATGAGGGCGCTCAGTAAGATAACGGCGATGAAGAGTCCAACGTGGGCTAGAACTTTGTCCTGCAGGTTTGTCTGCGTCGTGTGCACGCTGAGAGTGAGCATAACGACGATGCAGCCTGGACCAGCCGTGATGGGAAAGGTGAAGGGGTAGAAGGCTTTCTGCTGGAGGCTGTCTATCTCCGCTGGGGTGACGGCGGGGACAGCGGCCTGAGTTTTTTCAGGGCTGGGGGTACTGTCTTTCTGATTCAGGAGATCCCAGGCGATCATCGCGATGACGATGCCGCCGGAGAACTGGACGATGGGGAGAGAGATGCCAAAGAAGCCCAAAAGGTAGGAGCCAATGAGTTCAATCACCGCCAAGAAGATGACGGTATTGATGGCGATGCGGCGGGCGAGCGCGCGATAGGTATCAATAGGTGCTGCGCCGACGAGGCCCAAGAAGATTAGCGCGGAGCCTAGTGGGTTAATGAGCGGAAGAAGCGCGCTGAAGCCTATCGCGAAGTATTTCCAGAGAAGGAACATGGATGATCACAAGATATTGAGATAACTACGGACTGTGAAGTGATTGTACGTCCGACTGTTACAGGAGCTGTTCGAAGGCGCTGCTGCATAGTGGATCAGTTGACGCCATTCACTGAGGTTGGTGTGGCGAGAGGCAGAGTGAGCGTGATGGTGGTGCCGAGGCCCGGGCCCGGGCTGAGTGCGGTTGCATCGCCCCCGTGCTGGCGGGCGATGTTGCGAACAAGGAAGAGACCAAGACCGGTGCCCTTGATCTTAGCCATAGCCCGGCCAGGGACGCGATAGAAGCGATTGAAGATGCGCTTGAACTGGTTGGCGGGAAGGCCAACGCCGGTGTCGGTGACTCGGAGCGCCACCCAGGTGTAGTTGGAGATGGCGAGCGAGCAGCGGATGTGGACGCCTTCGGGAGAGTATTTAACAGCGTTATCGAGGACGTTGATGACGGCGGTGCGAAGGTCTTCTGCGATGCCCTGGGTGTAGAGGCGGACGCCACCGGGAGTGGGTTCGAGAGAGATGCTTTCGGCGGGTAGGTGATGTCGCTGAAGAGTGATGCCGATGCAGTCGGCTACAAGGGTCTGCATGTTGATGAGGGTACGATTTTGCTGACGATGCCGCTGGCCGAGCTGCCCCGCTTTGAGGACCTGCTCGACCGTGGCCAGCAGACGGTCGGAGTCAGAGAGCATGATCTTGTAGAACTCCTGACGCTGGACCTCTTCGACGGGACGGCGTTGGAGGGTCTCGAGGTAGAGCCTGATGCTGGCGATAGGGGTTTTGAGTTCGTGAGTGACGGCGTTAAGAAACGAGTCCTGACGCTCATTTCGGCGGATCTCCCGAACGAGGAAGACGGTATTGAGGACAACGCCGGCGATGAGGGCGGCAAAGAGGATGACGCCGAGGACCGCGATGGCGACAGTGCGCTCGTTAAGGACGATCCAGGTGATGTTGAGGGTGACGAGGCCGCCGACGAGGAGGGCGCCGAGGGTGATGAAAAAAGCGATGGCTCCTCGTCGTCGGGTGATGTTCATGGCTTGGAGGAAGTATAGCTTCCCGAAGACTACCTAACTTGATTGCGGAGTATGCGCGTAATACGAGATACGTGGCAGTCCCTTCTTCAAAAGCAAGGAATATAAGAACAAGCGGAGCTACTTTATGCGTAGCTCCGCTTGTTCGGGGATGTTCGTTGATTAGCGGACGCGGAAGTCGGCACGGCAGCCACGGTCTACCCAGAGACCGCGACGGTCGATATCCCACGTGCTGCCACGGACGCAAGGTGAGCCGCTGATCTGACGAACCAGGCGAACATCGCGGCCTGGGCCGATGTCGCACCACCTCCTGCCTCCATCATTCGAAGAGCAGTTGACGATCGTTCCTCGTCCCGGTCCTGGCGGGGGCGGCTGATCTACCCGTCCGATGATGAACTCGGCGCGGCAGCCGCGATCAACCCAGAGGCCACGCCGATCGACTCCCCATGTGCTGTCTCGAACACAAGGTGAGCCGCTGATCTGGCGTACCAGGCGGATGTCGCGGCTGGGGCCTACGTCACACCAGTTTCTGCGGCCGTCGTCAGAGGAGCAGGTGATTCGTGGAGGCGGCCCGCCATAACCTGGTTGTGCGGTTGCGAGTGAAGGTGCGGCGCATGATGCAGCGATGAAGATCGCTGCTACGAGAAGGAGCTTTGTTATGCGTGTCATCTTGCCTCTTTCGAGATTAAGATTGCGCGGGCCTTGAAGCGGTTGCGGTTCCGGATGAGGATAGCGCGGAGCCGTCTGCTTGTCGAGATAAGATGCTGAAAAAAGCAGAGGCCGTCACCTTGGTTGGATGACGGCCATTGAATTTTTATTATTACGGACTCTAGATGACGCCCGCCGGTTTGGGGTTTTTAGGATCAAACTTCGCGATCTGGATCTTTTCGGCGAGGCCGATCCTGCTCAGGACCCAAATGCAGTAGTAGTTGATGTCGAACTCATACCAGGCCAAGCCGTGGCGTGCGCTGACGGGATGAGCATGGTGATTGTTGTGCCAGCCTTCGCCTCCGGTGAGAATGGCGACCCACCAGTTGTTGCGGGAGTCATCCTTGGTTTCGAAGCGACGCTTGCCCCAGAGGTGGGTGGCGGAGTTGACCAGCCAAGTGGCATGGAGGCCAATGGTGACGCGAAGGAAGGTTCCCCAGAGGAGCATGCCGATGGCGCCGCCGACGTGGTGGCCTGCGGGCGCGAGAGCTGCTCCGAGAGCGACCTGCAGGAGACCGGTGACGACCAGAGGAACGTAATGATATTTACTGAGCCAGACATGGACGGGATCCTTCGTGAGGTCTGGGGCATAGCGGCCGAGGAGAGCGGTTTCGGAGTGCAGGGCACGGCCAGAGAGGATCCATCCGGCGTGAGCCCACCAGGTGCCATCGTGTGGAGTGTGCGGGTCGCCTTCCTGGTCTGAGTTCTGGTGGTGAACACGGTGGGTGGCTACCCAGAAGATGGGACCGCCTTCGAGGGCAAGACAGCCGCACATGGTGACGAAGTACTCGACCCACTTGGGAACGCGGTAGCCACGATGGGTGAGCAGGCGGTGATAGGCCACGCCGATGCCAACATTGATCGCAAAGAAGTACATGACAAAGAAGACGGCCAGATTCTTCCAAGAGAAGAAGAAGAGGGAGGCGATGGCTCCGACGTGAAAGAGCCCCATGGCAATGGTGGTGATCCAGTTGATGCGGCCCTGCTGATGCTCACGGCCCATGCGGAGATCCTGCTTGATCTTCTGGGTGACGTCGGCAACAGCTGGGACGACAGCGGCAAGCTTGGGCGCTTTGACTGGGGCTGCTTCGATGGTGCTGAGGGGAGTCATTGTGATCTTTATCCTTGTACTTCGGTTGCTGATGAAACTACTGATACTGACGCTATCAGGGGTGAAGAGAACGTGGTGTAAGACTTTTGTAATGCCACCCAAAGGTGGGAGTTGATAGGCTAGATGTATGACAATTACCACCAAAGTTGCACCGTTTGGATTGAAACCATGGTTTAGTGAACGAGTTTGGGGGAAGAAGAGCCTTCAGCCCTGGTATGACGAGACTGGAACCACGGAACTTGTAGGCGAGGCGTGGCTGACCGGGCCACAGTGCGTGGTGGAGGGCGGGCCGTTTGCAGGCAAGACACTGGCTTCTGTTGCAGAAAAGATGGGCGGAGAATTTCCTCTGCTGGTAAAGATTCTGTTTCCCGCGGATAAGCTTTCCGTGCAGGTGCATCCGGATGATGCTCAAGCGAAGGCGCTGGGCGAGACGCGCGGAAAGACAGAGTGCTGGTATGTTCTGGAGGCTGAGCCAGGCGCGACGGTAGCGCTGGGGCTGAAGCCGGGAGTGGGTGCGAAGCAGGTTGCAGCTTCCGTTGATAGTGGAACGATGGAGTCGTTGATGCAGCATGTTCCGGTGTCGGTGGGGGACATGTTGTATGTGGATGCAGGGACTGTACATGCGATCGGACCCGGGGTGGTGTTGCTGGAGACGCAGCAGACGAGCGATGTGACCTATCGGCTGTATGACTACGGACGTCCCCGGGAGCTGCATCTCGAGAAGGGGTTGCAGGTGATGAAGTCCGAGACGAAGGCGGGGAAGATTGCTCCTCGAGAGATGGACGGATTCACGCGGCTGATTGAACAGAAGTATTTTGTGGTGGACAGGTTTGAGTTTGGCGCGGCGAGTCACGGAGCTGTTTCGTTCGAGGGCCCAGGATGCCTGGTTGGTTTGGCGGGTAGTGGGGCGGTGAAGACGGCTGGTGGAGATTTGGCGTTGAGTCCAGGCAGGGCGATAGTGGTGCCGGCGGGAGATGGCAGCGTCGTCGTGGAGACGAACTCCGGAGTTTCGTTTGCACGGTGCGTCGCTCCGGTCTAGAGGTTTGAGATGAAAGAGCGAGGTGCAAAGGCGGTTTCGAGACACGTAGCTTTGCTGCGGGGGATTAACGTCGGCGGCAAAAACATGCTGCCGATGAAAGAGCTGGCGGGACTCTTCGGTGCGGCTGGATGCGAAGAGGTGACGACCTACATTCAAAGCGGGAATGTGATCTTCAGCGCCAACGACCGAGTGGTGCAGCGCCTGGAGGAGGAGATCGCCAAGCAGATATCGAATAGATTTGGGCTGAAGGTGCCGGTGGTAATACGGTCCGCTGCTGAGTTAGAGGAGGCGGTTCGGGGGAATCCATTTTTCAAGGCCGGAGTGGCGGAAGAGTTGTTGCACGTTGCTTTTCTTGCAGATCGACCGGCAGCGAATTTAGTGGCGGGACTGGATGTTGCGAGATCGTCGCCTGACGAGTTTGCTGTGATGGGGCGAGAGATCTATATGAAGTTGGTGACCGGAGCGGCGCATACGAAGCTCACGAACGCTTATTTTGACTCGAAGCTGAAGACCGTGAGCACTATGCGGAACTGGCGGACGGTGTTAAAGCTCGCGGAGATGATGAGGTGAATGGAACATCGCTCCGATTGCATGCAACGTTGATCAGTTGAGAAAGACGCTGAGTTCGTTTGCGGCGTTGCGAAGGTGGTTGAGATATCGACTCTGCATCTCGAGGACTGAGAGGCGCGGGGCGTTGCCGCTGAGGTTGAGCGTGGCGACGACCCGTCCCGAGGCGGAGTAGACGGGAACAGCAAGGGAGCGGAGGCCTACCTCATACTCCTGATCGACCAGGGCGTAGCCGTTGCGGCGTACATTGCGCAGGGCGAGCCGCAGCTTTTCGACCGAGGTGATGGTGCGAGTGGTGTGTGGGGTAAGGACTGCCTTGGCGAGGTACTGCTCGAGCTGCTCCGCGGGGAGGTAGGCGAGGAGCACGCGGCCCATGCTGGTGCAGTAGGCGGGAAGGCGGCTGCCAATGTGAAGGTCAACGGCCATAACGCGGCTGACCTGGGTACGTGCGATATAGACGATGTCTTCGCCGTCGAGAGTAGCTACAGAGAAGGATTCGCGGAGGGCGGCGGACATGCGCTCGAGGATAGGTTGAGCTGCGGTGGAGAGGGTGTTCGATGTGGTGTAGGTGTGGGAGAGTGTGAGCATGCGTGGACGGAGTGAGTAGCGGGATCCGT
Source organism: Granulicella sp. S190 (assembly GCF_009766095.1). Taxonomy (GTDB): domain Bacteria; phylum Acidobacteriota; class Terriglobia; order Terriglobales; family Acidobacteriaceae; genus Edaphobacter. Next base: position 6,950 of record NZ_LMUD01000031.1, on the reverse strand, counting down.
CTTCCGCGCCTGCGAAGCCGAGTTTTGTGAGGGTATAGAGGCAGCGGCGGACGGCGGCGCGGGAGAGGCCGGTCTTGACGCTAAGTTGCGAGATGGTCATCTGTGGGGATTGCTGAGTGAAGGCCTGAATCACGATGAGACCGCGGGCGAGCGAAGTCATGAAGTTGGGATCACCGGTGTAGACATCGAGGGAGGATGCGGGGGTGGGCTTTGCGGCAGGCGCAGGGGGGGCAGAATCTGGAGTTGCGAGAAGCGGGCGGGGAGTAAGGCTCATACGGGACCCTTTCCATGACTGCCTCGAACGAAATGTTCGATAGGCGGACTATAGATACGATAAACGCACGAATGTATTCTCGGCAAGAGATCATCTGCTGCGGCTTCGGTTGTATGAAAGTTCTGAGTGTTTGTTATGCCGGGAAGGTGGTGTCTGATCGTGAGCAAGTAGAGGCGCACAGTCTAGACAGAGATCGTTATCTCTGGTCGAGTACTGCGAGGATTTCGGCGGGCTCAGGACGGACGCGGAAGTCGGCATGGCCTTGGGCGAAGAGAATGGTGCTGGTCTGGTCGATGACGAAGACTGCGGGCAGCGGGAGACGCCAACTGGCTTCGGTAGCATTGTGGTAGCTGAGTCCGGCGTTGTTGAACGGGATATTGATAAGGATGGACTGATAATACCGTCGGAGATCCTGCGGGATGGTATGGGCCACGCAGAACTTTTCGGCGACGGTAGCACCGGGATCGGAGAGCAGCGGATATTGCAGGCCGTGCTGCTCGAGGGTGAAGTTGTTCTGGCGCGTGGTCTGGGGAGAGACTGAGACGAAGATGGCGCCGCGCCTGCGCAGGTCAGAGTGGTGATTGCGCCAGGCTTCCAACTCCGTAACGCAGTAGGGATCCCATCGGCCGCGAAAGAAGCTGATAACCAGCGGGCCGAGGGACAAGAGATCAGCGGAGTTGACGGGCGTGTGGGTGAGCGCATCTTCGAGGGTGAAGGCCGGAGCTTGCGCCCCGGCTTTCAGAATGCGATCCTCGATGCCGGTGTTGAAGAGGTCTTCGGTCGCCTTTTCGGAGACGGCGAGACGCTCTGGCTGGACAAGGGCGCGAGTGTTCTGCGTGATGCGATCCAATTGGTCTTGAAGCGAGATGTTGAGAGCGGCAGCCACGACTACATTATTGCAGCTGTCTCTGTGATTTGGCTGGCCGGGTTGGCTTCGGCTACTTTCGTGTTGGTGTGGCAGTAGATGGAGGGCTGCGATTTCTGCGCAACGGTTTTGTTGTGGCTGGCGTTGCTGGCTACTGGTGCGGCCTTCATCTCTTTGATGAGAGTGACTAGGCGCGGGAAGGCCTGTTCGCGTGCGGTCTTATTGCCGGGAACAGTATTGGAAGGGTCTTCGCCGGCACGCATGAAGCCGTGGCCTGCGCCGTCGTAGGTGATTGGCTCATACTTCTTGCCTGCGGCTTTCATCGCGTCGATTGTGGCGGGAAGAGTAGCTCCGATGCGGGCGTCGTTTCCGGCGTAGAAGCCGTAGACGGGAGCGGTGATGGTGGTGACGTCCGACGGGCCCGGGCCATAGAAGACGAAGGCTGCGGAGAGATCTTTGCGATGGGCGGCGAAGACAAAGGACTTTCCACCGCCCCAGCAGAAGCCGGTGACGGCGATCTTTCCGTTGGCCGCAGGAAGCTTCTTGGCGTAATCCGCAGCGGCGTCCAGATCAGCGTTGACGACGGCTGGGTCGAGACCAGAGACGGCTTTGACAGTGGAGTCCTGATCAGGAAATGCCGAGGAGCCGCCGCCATTGGGACCGAATCCGGTAAGCAGGTCAGGCGCGATGACGATGAAGCCTTGGCCGGCTAGTTCATCGGCCATCTCTTTCGCCCAGTCACTGAGTCCGAATATCTCGTGAATGAGAATGACGACCGGAGCTTTGGTCTTGACTTCGGGGTAGACGACGAATGCCTGCACGGTGCGGTCTCCGTGCTTGAGAGGGACGTATTCGTGGTGGCGGGGCGAGGCTTCGAGGCGGGTTTTGGCCCAGTCCTGCGCGTGACTTGCTGCGGTGGCGAAAGGGAGGAGAAGAGCTGCGGCGAGGAGCTTGAGAGAGCGAGGCATCGTAGACGTCATGGGGAGGAGTTTAGTACGCGATGGCGAGGGCGGACAAGGTGCGGATTCAGATTTTGTCGCGGGATTTTTATTGTGCATCAAAACGAAGAGAGATAAGGCGAGAACGTGGCATGGAGGGGCAGGCTTGAAGATTTCGCGCGGGTTGGTAGTGTTTCTTTGTGTGTGGGTGTTCGCGAGTGCGCTTGGTGCTGCCCAGGACGATCTAAAGGTCGATAGTGACCACGATGGCTTGAGTGATGCTCGAGAGCAGGCTCTGCTGGAGAAGTTTTTGCCTCGGTTTCAGGTGAGCAGAGGTGATTGTGCGGTGAAGCCTGCCCTCTTTGCCGAGGGGTTGGCCAAGCCTACGGTCGTTGGTCGTGATGGAACGATCTATGGGCAGGTGACTCCGCGTGTGAGTACGAAGGCCGGCGAGGCTCTCATCGAGGTTCACTTTTACGATCTTTGGAGTGTGGATTGTGGCCGGATGGGTCATCCGCTCGATGCCGAGCACGTCTCAGTACTGCTGAGCGCAAAGAATATGGAGAGCCCGACTGAGGATTGGAGAGCGTTGTACTGGTTTGCTGCTGCGCATGAAGCTACGGTCTGCGATGCCAGTCAGATCGCGGTAGCGAAAGTGCTCGGGGCAGACGAACACGGGGCTACGGTGTGGCTCTCCGCCGGCAAGCATGGCGCGTTTTTGAGTGAGAGTATTTGCAGACAAGGATGTGGTGGAGACAGGTGCTACGGGATGACTCCGCTTGCGGTGGAACGCGTGCTCAATCTGGGCGAGCCGGGTGCGGCGATGTATGGAGCTGTGTGGGTGAACTCGTCTGAATGGCCATTGGCTGTGAAGATGCAGACTGATTTTTCTGTGGCGGCGATTGCAAGACTCGAGCAAGGTGGAGGAGTACCGGTGGAGAGCAATGCCGCGCATGGCTCGGTGAAGGGAACGATATACGTCGCGAACAGCGTAGTGAATGGAATGGGGACGAGCGGAGAGAATACCGGCGCTGCGCTAAACACAGCCAATGACAAGACTGCGAATGCGCTGGCTACTGCAGATGGGAACACGGAGGGCGCTTTGATCAAGAGCGCGAAGGCGACGACGGGCGCTTTGAAGAGATCGACTAAGGGGGTGGGAAAGTTTCTGCATTTGAGCAAAGATAAGAAGGCTGAGGACGAGCCCCCTCAATGAGTCTTCGAACTTTTATACTGCGCGGATGAAGAACTTTCAGCTGCGACTAGCGACTGCCGAAGATGTGACGGGAATTCGTAGCCTGATTGGGGCGTCGGTTCGCGGGTTGCAGGTTGAGCATTATTCGGAGGCGCAGCGGGAGGGTGCTCTGGCGA
>NZ_LMUD01000031.1:0-3289 GCF_009766095.1 Granulicella sp. S190 | reverse complement strand
GACGTTGTATGGTGGCGATCATCAGATGGAAAAGATCGTACCGGAGAGGCTGGATCCAAAGTCGGACGCCGCGAAGATTCGCGCGATCTTCGTGCATCCTGCCTTCGCACGGATGGGGCTCGGTAGTTTGATCCTGGAAGCTGCCGAGACAGCTGCTCTGACTGAAGGATTCCAGCGGTTTGAGATGGGAAGCACAATGACGGGTGTTGCACTCTATTCGCTGAAGGGGTATCAGGAGATAAGCAGGATCACAGTACCGGTTGGTGGAGGAGAGACGATCGAAGTTGTGCGGATGGTGAAGCATGCTCACCATCCGCTGTGAATTTGTGACTAGGCGGTGGTGAATTTCAACGTAATGCCGATATCGGCGGTCGGGGGACGGTTGGTGGGCAGAGTGACGTTCAGGCCTGAGCTGCCTTGTGTGAACTTCAATGATTCGTCATGGCCGAGCATTCTGGCGCTGGTGATCTTGGCTGGGTTTTGCGCGCTGTTCGTGCCGAGCGCTGGGATCATTACCGGGCCTTCGGGCCATCCCTGAACAAAGGCGTAGATATTGGAGCCCTTGGTGGTAAAGCGGATGTCCGAGGAAGTAAGGTCTGGCTTCTTGCCTTCGTTAGGGTCGAACTCCTGTCCATTCGAAGCGATAATGACTTTAGTGGAAGGTCCTTCGCCGTAGATCTTCCACGGGCGAGTCGAGTAAATTCCTTCGCTGTTGACGGTCATCCACGCGGTGATGCCGTCCAGAATCTCGCGTTCTGCGAAGTCCAGCTCGCCGCTGTTGGGCAGCGGAAAGTTTAGCAGTAGATTACCGTTTTTGCTGACGATATCGACGAGAAGATCGATCACCTTCTTGGGTGTCTTATAGGCAACGCCGCGTTTGTAATGCCAGTCGCCAATACAGGTGTCGGTCTGCCAGGGGGTCGGAGAGATGCCATCAAGGACGCCGCGTTCGCGATCGAGCGTACAAGTACCGACAGTGCACTGGTCGGCCTGCTTGCTGAAGTAGATGGATTCGACTTTGCCGCTATGACGCGAGGCGCTGATGTTGTAGAGCTCAGCAACGATGGAGTAACCATAGTCATCAAAGGGAATGCCTCCATCGGTATAGAGGAGATCGGGCTGATAGTTGTCGACGAGATCTTTAATGCGATTGAAGTACTGGAGCTTCCACCAGTCGGGTGCGACGCGCCCCATGGCGTCAGCCGTCTTTGCGAAGTTGGAGGGCTGCCCAGTGTAGTCGTGGTAGAGGTCGGCGAACGCCTTATCTGAGCCGTCGTAAGGCACTCCGGCGAGTGGCCCAGAGGAGTCGCTGAGATGAGCGGGGGCCAGCCAATCGTAAGAGTTTGAGAGGTGCTCGCTGACTCCGAAGCGAAGGCCGCGCTTACGAGCTGCGGTTGCCCACGCTCCTACGATGTCGCGCTTCGGGCCAACGGCGGCTGCGTTCCAGCGAGGCTGATACTTCGAGTTCCACATGTCGAAGTTGTCGTGATGAACGCCCATGGAGAAGAAGTATTTTGCACCGGCCTTGACATAGAGATCCATAAGATGATCCGGATCCCACCTGGCAGCTTTGAACTGGGGGACTAAATCTTTGTATCCGATTTTGGAGGGGTGGCCGTAGGTTTTGACGTGATAGTTGTACTGATCAGAACCCTGAATATACATTCTGCGGGCATACCAATCGCCGTACTCGATGCTGGACTGCGGGCCCCAGTGCGCCCAGATCCCGAACTTCGCATCGTTGAACCAGTCAGGAATGCGATAGCTCTGCAACGAAGTGGGGGCCGCGGTAAATGGGCCAGGGGTGACCGCGAGCTGGTTCTGTCGAGCGTAAGCGGACTTGAGAGCGGGAGCAGCGGTTGCGAGGAGCGTGAGGGCTTGTCGGCGTGAGAGTCGCATACTGATGAATGTTCTCCGTGAGAAAACGTCTCCTGAGGGACTGTAGAGGCTTGAGATGAGAGATGCAAGTTGTGAAGACGCAAAGTGTTGACGTTAGCGAACGGGTGTGTAGTCTTCAGGAAGACGGGGGCGTGGCCGATGGTTGAGATGCAGATGATTGCGAAGGGTGCCGACGAACTTTATTTATTAGCGGGGATGACGAACCGACATGGCCTGGTGGCAGGGGCTACCGGTACTGGCAAGACGGTGACGTTGCAGGTGATGGCGGAGGCGCTGAGCTCCATTGGGGTACCCGTGTTTGCCGCGGATGTAAAGGGTGACCTGTCGGGGATCTCGCAGCCAGGGAAGAGTTCGGCGAAGTTCGACGCTCGGGTGGCGGCGCTGGGTCTGGGCGAATGGAGTTTCTCCGCGTGCCCGGTGGTGTTCTGGGATGTGTTTGGGAAGCAGGGGCATCCGGTGAGAGCAACGGTGAGCGAGATGGGGCCGCTGCTGTTGAGCAGGATCCTGAATTTGAACGACACGCAGACAGGCGTGTTGACGCTGGTGTTCAAGATAGCCGATGACAACGGGTTGCTGCTGCTGGACATGAAAGATATGCAGGCGATGCTGCAGCATGTCGGAGAGAGTTCGAAGGACTACCTAGTACAGTACGGGAATATCTCCGCCGCGAGTATTGGGGCTATCCAGCGTGGGTTGGTCGCGTTGGAGCAGCAGGGCGGCGACCTCTTCTTCGGCGAGCCGGCGTTGAATATTGACGATCTGTTGCAGGTGGATTCGACCGGTAAAGGCGTAGTGAATATTCTGTCTGCGGATCAGCTGCTGCAGTCGCCGCAGCTGTATGCGACTTTTCTGCTGTGGCTGATGAGTGAGTTGTTTGAGAAGCTGCCGGAGGTGGGGGATCTGGAGAAGCCGAAGCTGGTGTTTTTCTTCGATGAGGCTCATCTTTTGTTCAACAATCTGCCTTCGGTTTTGCAGAATCGGATTGAGCAGGTGGTGCGGCTGATTCGGTCGAAGGGGGTCGGGGTGTTCTTCGTGACGCAGAACCCGATCGATGTGCCGGATACGGTGTTGAGCCAGTTGGGCAATCGCGTGCAGCATGCGTTGCGGGCGTTTTCGCCGCGGGATCAGAAGGCGGTGAAGGCGGCAGCCCAGACTTTTCGCGCGAACCCGAAGGTGAATGTGGAGGCGGTGATTACTGAGATGGGGGTAGGGGAGGCGCTGGTCTCGTTTCTGGATGAGAAGGGGATTCCGGGGATGGTGGAGCGGGCGATGATCATGCCGCCGCATAGCCAGATCGGGCCGATTACGCCGGAGCAGAGGGCGGCGATTATCAGGAGTTCGGTGGTGGCGGGGGTGTATGAGACGGTGGTGGACCGCGAGTCGGCGTATG
>NZ_LMUD01000030.1 GCF_009766095.1 Granulicella sp. S190 | reverse complement strand
TCCTCCGCTTATTGATATGCTTAAGTTCAGCGGGTATCCCTACCTGATCCGAGGTCAAGAGCAAAAGTATAGGCTTCATGGACGCAAGCGTTCCAGCCGAGACGCGCAAAATGTGCTGCGCTCCCAGGCAAGTACGCCGGCTGCCAATTGCTTTGAGGCGAGTCCACGCAAAACGCGGGACAAACACCCAACACCAAGCAGTGCTTGAAGGTACAAATGACGCTCGAACAGGCATGCCCCATGGAATACCAAGGGGCGCAATGTGCGTTCAAAGATTCGATGATTCACTGAATTCTG
>NZ_LMUD01000029.1 GCF_009766095.1 Granulicella sp. S190 | reverse complement strand
TATGACGCCGGAGGATCTCGATACGTTTCGTTTGGCCAAGGCTGGTTATGACACGAACCAGGACAACGGCGACGAAATTAACAAACGGTTGAAAACTAAAGTCAACCCCACAACTCACATGTACACACATTGTGAGATCCATCCCAGCATGCTCTTGGGAATCTGTGCCAGTATTATTCCCTTCCCAGATCACAATCAGGTATGCCACTCTTTCCCATCCCTTTTCCCTATCTCGTTACTAATGTACTGCTATACAGTCGCCCAGAAACACGTACCAGTCGGCTATGGGCAAACAAGCCATGGG
>NZ_LMUD01000027.1:5998-10466 GCF_009766095.1 Granulicella sp. S190 | reverse complement strand
AATCTGCGCTTCGCTGTGCTTGCTCTTGCTCATACTGCTCTCCTCCCTGAATCCGAAATCATACTTGCGTAGGTGCGGATCCAAGGGAGCAGGTCACAGTGTCCTTCCGAATCAGTGACGGACAAGGGATTGTTCTGGACATACTCGTATAGGTTCAGGCTTTGTGGGTTTTCGTAATCTGCATAGGGAACCGCATCAGGATCACTGTCCCAGTCGGGCGACATGAACCTTCCCATGCTCGATCCGTAGTATCTGGCCCCGAAGTAGTCGAGGCCGGATTCAGCATCTCGTTCTTTGCCGGTATAACGGGATGCACAAACGTCAACCTCTGTCGTAGATGAAGGCATGTGCATCATACCGGAGCCCGATGCGAAGAGCAGCATCGTCTTTCAAACTCGTAAGGCTAGGAGATCAAGATACGCGGAAGAAATGACTCGATGTCGCTTATGGGCACATCCCATTCGGAAATCCTGTTTCCCTCGGCGGTTATCACCACTCGGTCCTGGATGTACTGGCTGATCTCAGAGATATCGAAATTCTCTGGAAGATGGCTGTATGGAAAGAGTTGGTTTTGAAAATAGGCCCAATCTCCGTCTCGATATACACGCCAAATCTCCAAGTTCGAAGAGGCTTCAGGGTTGTCATACGATACCACTAGCGCGACCTTTCGGCTTCCGTGAACGAGCGCCACCAATTCCCGGTTCCAATGGGACTCGTAAGCCGCCTTGTCCCACAGAGACATATTTGCTAAGAAGTCTTCTGTCGATGTGCCCAAGGTCAAGCATCCCGGCGCAGCCGGGATGCTTGTGTCGTCGAAGGGGTATTCAAGTGCTTCGTCGGTAAATCCTATTGAAAACATTTGTCTATCGTCCAATCCGGTTGAAGTTCAAGTCAGTAGTAGCAATTCGATTGCCATTTCTATCCAATTCCTTGAATACTTCCCCGAGATCACCTGCATGATCGGTGTTCGAAAAGGAGAAATAACGACCACCCTTTTCAAAGACGGCCTGCCCCTGTGATGTCAGGCCTTTCACTTCTTTCATACCTAAGTACTTGGCTGTTTGTCTTTGTTGCTGCTTGGTTAAACGTGCACTGCTTCCGTTACTGCGCCCACCACCCGCCGCACCTCCTGGACAAGCAGTCATACCCAATACAAATCCTGAACCTGCTCCCCCTACACCACCAATGCCTAGCGCCAAAGGTTCAGTGACTAAGACCCCTCCCCCTCCCCCTACCAAACCTAAAAGTCCCGGAGCTGCTGCAGAAGCACTCCCTGTTATTGCTCCCCCCGCCGTTAGACTGGCCATGCAGCCTGCTCCCCCCGGCGTGTTCATGATGTTCGCGACTTGATGTACGGCCTGAGTTGCCGTCTGTGCCAATCGTGAGCCGGCGTTCCCAATTCCGTCTAGAATGCCGTCTAGGCTGCTGGTCAGACAAGGACCATCGGACGAACTAGACGATTCGATGACATTACCGTCAAACGAAGTCGTGCTAGTTACCGAATTGCCGCAGTGTCCTTCCGAATCAGTGACGGACAAGGGATTGTTCTGGACATACCCATATAGGTTCAAGCTCTGTGGATTTTCGTAATCAGCATAGGGAACCGCATCAGGATCATTGTCCCAGTCAGGGCTCATGAACCGGCCGATATTCGATCCGTAGTATCTTGCCCCAAAATTATCCAGCCCTGATTCTGTGTCTCTTTCTTTGCCGGTGTAACAGGATCGTACGAAACGTACTTCATTTGCACTACTGGCGTAGAGCGTCATAGCCTTGGGTCTTGCACGTCGTAAAGCTATTTTCCCTGCACCTGACGGAGATGCTCCAGTTTTGCCAGGCCCTCTTGATAAGCATCACTAGGAATGAGCACCCTTCCGCTTTTCAGAAATATGAGCGGTACAAGCTGGGCGTTTACCCGGACCCACAAATCCACACTTTGACTCGTCTGTTCGCTTAGCATCTCTAATTCTGATTGAGGAACCGGTTTGCTCCCTATATTTGCGAGAAAAACTCCGTCAAACGAGCGTGTGCCGTCCATTTCAGTTAACCGGCACCTGTTCTCCCCGACCCGGGAATCAGTCCAGCACTCTAGCCATGTACCGTGTTTTGACGCGGGAAGGCCAAGGTGTCCGGCCCACAGGAAAACTGCACCTTCAGAAACATTGTGAGGCCGCTTTGGAGGCGTGTTTGACCACCAATAAGCGCCCGTGATCATAGCAATCAACACCACGAAGGCTACCAAGAAAAAAACAGCGATTTTGAGTTTCAGGCCGCCTCTCATTGGCACCCCGACTGACTTCTATTCCCTAAGCCGTCATCTGTGCTGGTTGTAAAACATGGTTGATGAGACTGAAGTTCCAATAGCTGTCGATAGAATCCATTCGGCGCGGGCGAAGCGTGGTTCGCTTGGTTCTGATCAAGTGCTCCAGCAGCAACCAAACCCCGCTGACAAAACATCGTGCAGTTGTTGGTGACGACGTTATATCCAGGCGCCTTTCCGGCGTTGGAAGCATCCTGTTGCTGTTTAATCCATATGTCCAAATTAGCTGTCTCTTGAGGGGAAATCTTGAAGTAATTGAGTCTGATGGAACTCGGGTCCTGTCCCTTTTCCGGACCAGAAGTTGCGAGCTCCTTTTTGACGGCATTCAAAGAGTCGGCCGTCGGTTGCCCGTTAGAATCGAACTGCACCTTATTCGAGAGAGTGAATGATTGGACTGCCCCTGGTCCAGCAGGGCTACTGCCGCCTGCAGGTCCAAATCTGGCGTAGACAACAGTCCCGTCGGAGTGGACAGACATAATGCCTTGATGCCCGACGATTGCAATTTCTTTGCTGAAATTCCTGCCGCAGCATCCATTCCCGTCGAATCGGTATATGAGAGGGGATTGTTCAAACCGTAGCTGTACATATTCCAGCGTTGCGGATTGAGGAGATGTAGCGGGGATGGAATGCCCGGATCGGGACTCATGAACCGCCCCATGTTGCTTCCGAAGTACCTAGCCCCGAAGTTGTCCAGCCCTGACTCTGCGTCTCTTTCCTTGCCGGTGAAATGGCGTTGCGAAACCAATAACTACGGTATGTATTCCGAGAATATTTCGACTCCTTCGGATAATTCAGGAGCGAGAATTTCATGCAATTCAACTACCTCCTCAAAAATCCACGCTGTAGTGCCGCCTTCCGCGTTCAAATAACCGTGAGCATTGTTCCGTGCGATATTCACAGATTTCTCCCGAGCAGCATCCTCATCGTCGCCCATCACTAAGTAGTAGCGATATTCTCCAAGTATCCCGGAGCATTGGGTTGAATCATGAAAATGCGTTCGGTAGAGACACTTTGCCGTATACCATTTCATAGACCGTTTCCTTCCTCTACTTGTTGAACCGGCTGTCAGTCAAAAGTTTAACTGCCGTTTGAGCGGCGCTATCTCCTGACCTAGCCTGGCTTTCAATTGTTTCAAATGTGAGACCGAGCTTTTCAGAAGGAAAGACGGATCTTATGCCACCTTTCTTGAATTGCGAAATGATCTCGCTAGCCGTCATCTTACGGTGAGAAGGATTTCTCTTATCGAACTTGCCGCTGCCGCCACTACCGGCGCCAGTTGCGCAAGAGAACATTCCATATGCGGTCCCAAGTGATGCGCCAGCCATCGCACCGTAGGTCGTTCCTTCGGCGGCCCCGGCCACACCGCCTCCAACAGTTCCTATCCCAGGCGCTACAAGTGTCCCGCCAGCACCTCCAGCAATTCCACCCGTAACACCTCCGACAACCGCCCCGGTAGCTGCTCCACCTGCAGCAGCGCCAGCCATACACGTTGCACTCCTCGGAGCATTGACGAAATTAGTTACTTGCTGTGCGGCCTGAGTTGCCGTCTGTGCCAATCGTGAACCGGCATTGCCGATTCCGTTCAGAATGCCGTTGATGGTCGTAGAGATACAAGGCCCGTCCGACGAACTTTCCGATTGAATGACATTGCCGTCAAAGCTCTCCGTAAGAGAATATGAGTTGCCGCAATGTCCATCTGGATCGGTGACGGACAAGGGATTGTTTTGGACATACCCGTACAGATTCAGGCTTTGCGGATTGCTCAGGTCTGCGAAGGGAATTGCATCAGGATCACTACTCCAATCGGGGCTCATGAACCTGCCGGTGGAAGAACTGTAGTACCTAGCCCCGAAGTTATCGTTTCCACTCTCGATGTCCCTTTCTTTGCCGGTGAAGATGAAGGGGTCGTTGGTCGATCCTGAGAATGTCTGGCCGAAGGGCGTGTAGTCGAGGGGGTTGGTAAGCAGTATGGTGCTGCCGACTGTCCCGACTTGATTTCCGAGATGATCGAGCAGCCGATAGTTGGGTAGAGCGGTTTCGGTACCCGCGACTTCAGCAAACATCCCATTGGGGCCGTAGATCAGATCTGTCCAAGCTCCGCCACTATAGCGTGCGATAGGACGGCCGCCGAAGAAGATCGTGTCTGTC
>NZ_LMUD01000027.1:0-5988 GCF_009766095.1 Granulicella sp. S190 | reverse complement strand
AGTCGAGATCAGCTTACTCTCTGCATCCCAGCTCATGGTAGTGAGACCGTTCGACAGCAGGTTGCCAGCCGCGTCGTATGCGTACCCGAACATCTGGTTGTTCGCGGTAGCACTATCGTTGAAACTTCCGTTCTGTTGAAGATTGCCGAAGGAGTCATAGAGGTAGCTCTGATTCAAGCCATTAGGGACCGGCGTTGCAGCTTGTCCGTTGACCGGGTTTGTGGTTGTGCTTGAAGTATCCATATACGGCGCGGCGTCACTGCCCAGAACCATCTGAGCACCCCAGATCTGGATACTTCCTGAGGTAAACGATCCCCCTCCTCCAATTTGAAGTGCGAGCTGAGTAAGACCATTTTGAACCTGCGTAGTAATGCTAAAGCGCTGCCAGCTGGTGGTAATCGACGCGACCACGTAGGGTGCCATGAAACCAGACGCACCCGAGTTGATCAAATACAAATTGGTGTTCAAGGTTCCGCTGGGGACCTTCAGATATACCGAAGCCGTCACAGTTTGACCGTCGTAGAGTGATGGATTAGCGACGTTGTTGTCGATAAAGGTTTCGGGTGAGCTTGCAGTTATGGTCGCCGCAGTGTTGGTGCCATCTGGTGCTACTCCGTTGTAGGCAGTGACGGTTCCGTTTGCGATAGCCCAGCCCGGACCACTGATTTGCTGAGAGCTCGAAAGAATGTTGCTGAGTTCCTTGCCTGCGACGACCGGCAGTTGACTTGTGACCACGTATGGCCCGGCTGCACTGGAGAGTTCCATTTGTGAACCCCAGACATCGATAACCTCTCCAGCTGGAAGGGTGTCTCCAATCTGGATGAAGAGCCGGGTGAGGCCATTCGGAGCTTGGCCAGTAAGCGAAAACCGCTGCCAGGTTGAAGTGAGTTGTGCGGTTGTTTGTTGGAACAGAACTCTTCCGGATGCGTTTTGCCCAATCAAGTAAATGTTGACGGACTCCGCCCCGTTGGGTGATCGCAAGAAGATCGAACCGGTAAGTATAGCGTTGTCGTAGATCGCCGGATTGGTCACATCATTGGTCAGCCATCCATTGCCTCCCACGGCAGTGAACTGATAACCGGTTTGGGAGCTATCAGGTGCGACTACGGCGTTCATGACACCGCTTCCACCGACAGTGCCGGACCAACTCGGAGCATTGGGCTGTTGGGAATATGGCAGAACATTAGTCAGGTTTGTACCAGTGCTTACTGGATTAGCGGCCGTAGCAACGTAAACGTTGGCCGTTGATCCAAACTCTACCTGGGCTCCCCACACTTGAAAGCTTTGCCCGTTCGTGAAGGTGCTACCGCCTCCAATCTGAAATTCTAGCCCTGTCAGGGCACTTGCATTCGTCCCGGTAATATGGAAACGCTGCCAATCGTTGCTGAGAGTGACGGTAGTCGCACCAAGCGTGGAATAGCCGGTTTGTGCGGAAACATTAATAAGGGTCACCAGCAGCTGCTGTGGTCCCACTGTGGATCTCAACCAGACCGAACCCGTAATGGCCACACCGCTGTAGGGCGCTGGATTCGGGATAGTATCGACGAACCATCCGGCAGACGAGCCGCTGTTAGCTGTGACGGTAGCTGCGGTTTGAGAGCCATCAGGAGCCGTTGCCGAGTTGTCTATAGCAGAGCCATTTTCGAAAGCCCACGTCGAAGCAGTGAGGCGTTGCGAATAAGGGAGAAAGTTCGTAATCGTCGGCCCAGTGGTTCCGGCATCTTCGAGTTTGGTACCCCAGATCGAAATAGCTTGTCCGCTTGTGATCGATTTTGCACCTCCAATTTGGAGGATTAGCCCTTGGTGCCCATACTGGAACTGTCCCGTTACCTGAAATTGCTGCCAATTCTGAGTAACCGTAACCGGTTTGTAGCCCTGTATAGCGTATCCAGCCGAACCGATCTCAACTAAATAAAGATTAACTGTTTGGCTGCCGGATGGTGATCGAAGCCAAACTGATCCGACCATGCTCTCTCCGTCGAAGAGCGACTGCGAAGAAACACTGGCTCCTAGATAAGTATCGGTCGATCCCGACGAAGCCGTAAAGGTGTATGCGCTTGCGGTTCCGTCTGGTGCGGCGATCCCCGAGGCAATGCTTGCGTTCGCTATTTCCCACCCGGACGCCCCTGGAGTGTCAGCGTTATCTATAAGGTTTGACTCGTCAGGATCGGTCCAGAATGGTACCGCTGCGACGGTGCCACTGTTGGAACCTGTCCATCCTCCCGGGATGCTTGGATATGGAGAAGTATTTGCTCCTTGCTGAGGCCCGATAAGATCCTGTGCGCTCGATAGACGATTTAGATTGTCGTAAACCATCCATCTCTGCACGCCTGACGATGCATCCGTGATGGCCTGAAGATTATTATTTGGAGTCCATTCGTACTGCTTGCCCCAGAGCAACTGATTCGAAGTTCCGTAGGCAAGAAGGTTTACGCGCTCGCGATTGTCATAGGCAGCCGCGATACCCACCCCGTTTCCCATCGTTGCGTTGATAAGGTGGTTCGCGGGGTCGTACTCCGCCGAACCATTCGTGCTCAGGTAAGGAGTCGTATGACCGTTTCCATTCCAACCGGTGTAGGTGATCGAAGACAGACGCCCGGCGGCATCGTTCGATTGTGAAATAGTTCTTCTATCAGGGAACGTCAGAGATGTCATGTTGCCGGCTAAATCATATGAAGCATAGACAGGGCTCGCTCCCACGACACAATTTGACGGGATACAGCCATCCTGGTGGATGACCCGCCCCATCGCGTCATACGAATAATGACGATCCGCGTTTACGTTGTTCGACGCAAATACCAGTCTGCCAACAGGATTGCTTGATGTAAAGCTACCACCGACGCTGACTTGGTCGTACATGTACACGTAGTTGAGTCCGGGAACTCCTGCAGCTCCACTTGAGCTCTTATTTGTTATGCGGTTTAGAGCGTCGTACGAATAATTTGTGCTAATGCCACGCGCGTCTGTCTTGTTAGCGAGATTTCCATTCGCATCGTAACCATTAATGCAGTTACTTCCACTCCAGTATCCGTAACACACCGTTCCTGTCTCGGGATTCGAGGCCGTTATAAGCCGCGAGAGTGAATCATAGCTGAAGCTGCGCACGCGTGCCGTATCGCCGGAGACGCCGTTTTGATTAACTGTGCGCAGATTGCTCAAGGCATCGTAAACGTATCCTGTCGATGCACCGGTCGGCTCGCTTACGCTGGTCAAACGCCCCAGTGCATCCGATGTTCTACTCCACGATTGCCTTGCCTCGTCGGTGAAAGTTGTGCCGTTGCCAGGATAGGACCACTGCTGAGTGCTGCGATCTGGTTGGGTCTGGACCGTCTTACGGCCTAATACGTCGTAGCCAAACACCGTGACACCGTATGTCGAATCACTCGTTGACCGATATGGATTTGAAACGCTTTGGATATTGCCAACGCCGTCGTACGTCGTATCAGTGAAGATCGGCCCATTCGGATCCGATACCAATTCATTTCGAACCTGACGCCCCAAAGCGTCAGCCGTAACGATCGTCTGATAGGAGGAGGTAGCAGTTAACGCTTTTGTGGAGGTGATTGTCGGACTAGGGGCTGTATCGTTATAGACGTAAGTCTCATGACCGCCATCAGGATAGCCTACGCTAGTAGGTCGCCGCATGTTGTCATAGCCGTATGTTGTTGGTTGGTGGTTCTCATCGGTATGCGACATCATTAGGCCAGTATTTGCGTCGTACACGTAGTCATCAGAATGAGCCACGTTGGTCGGAGGCTTAGTGATGGTCTTCGGATAGGCCCCTGTCGCGTCATAGTCGATTGTGGTCGTGTTGCCATTGCCGTCCTTCGTGCCCGTGCTCATGCCGCTGGAATTGTAGTAGGCGTGAGTCGTGACGCTGCCACCATCCACCTGCGTTGTCGCGTTCCCGTAGACTCCCGCAGGGCCGTAGGCCCCTTCGTCATAGTTGCGGGTCGTGGTTGACAGAACGGCTCCACCGGCTGATATAGACGAGGAAGACACCAGGTTAAGGAGGTTAGCCGCCCGGTAGCTGTCATTGGCTTGCCACTGGTAGGTGTTCGCGGTCTCGCGCAATAGGGTACCCGGACTGCTACCGGTCGTGTAGTCATACTCATAGGAGTACATCGGACTTCCGAGTACAAGAGGAGCGCTGTATGGTGTAAACCCAGGAATATTTCTAAGCGCGTCGTTTGGGTCGTAGACCTTTAGTCCGGACGGACTCGGCGCATCTGTGCCTGTACACGAGGTATTGGTGTTGTTGTCGTAGATTACGCAGGTAGTGGTCGATTGACCGCTTGGGTAGAGGGTGGTGGTCGTCAGCTTTGGTAGATGATTGGAGACTCCTGGAATCGGTCCCGCATAATAGGTGTACTGTACCGCTTTTAGAAGAGTCTGCGTGCCCTGAAAGTACTGAGTCAGCGTCTCTAGGCCGTAGCCATTGAAGAGATGAATAACGGTGTTGCCCACCGGATCGGTGACCGTGGTTTGCGACTCTGTGCCATTGCCAGGAACTGTGATCAGAGTGTAAGCATATTGCCACTTATATTTGTTGCCATTTACAGTAAGCGTTCTCGATTGGAGAAACCGCTCACCCTGATTCTCCCCCATTGGATATTGAGTTGTAGACGGCGGATAATAGACATACGTCATTACGGCGCCTGTCGGAGTAGTGATGCTGCTCAGACAGCCAAAGTTGTCGTAAGAGAAGTTCCACGACGTCCCGTTCTGCAACGTGATCCCGGTAATCGCGACATAGGTTTTTGTGCCCTCTCGATTCGTTCCGAAAGACGAGGTTGCAGTCAATTGCTGCCAGCAGATGTCAATCGGCGCCGTAGTACCCCCGACCACCGGATATTGCTGCGTCTCGCATTTGGCAATGGTGTTGAGTGCGCGTTGGTTGCTGAAAACGGGAATCGATCTCCCAATGCTGTCTGTAAGTCCTCCTGTAGTGCTGACAACGGAGTTGCCGCTCGGGTCTACCATGAATACAGTACCGTTAGGGCAAGGAGAAGCAGACCAGTACATACAGCCACCCTTGTACTGAATGCCGTTCCTATCGACGAAGCTGAAACCGTTCCCGTAGCTGTAGCTGATTCCAGAGCCGTCAAAGGATTCATACATGCCCGTCTGCACTCCAGCAGGAGACACCACCCCTAACATCTCATGTGACCCTCCACCGGCATCTATAACGGTGTGTCCTTGCAATGGATTATGGTTACTGTCTTCACCATCCGGAAAGGTGCCACCAGAATAGTAGGGACTCATTACTAGGCCTGAACTAAGCGGGGCGTTAAAGAACCACTGCACATATTCGCTGCCGCCACTGCTTTCTACTGTGGCGGTCCACGATGGCGTATTGTACACCATCTGAAGCTGCAAAGGCGGCAGCGTTCCCTTTTGAGGATACGAGATTATTGGGATATGAAGCTGAACAGCCCCTCCGAGCAAATCGACCGTATCGAAGCTCGACTCATCGTAGGACTGGTATGGAACCAACCCTGGCTGCTGCGAGATCTGCGCTATTGCAAAGCTGGAGAAGAAGAAAAAACAGGCAAGCGACAGACGGACGTATTTGATAGGACTACTCCCTGCAAATCACCGGCAGCTTTGCGGCCAGGTTGATTCTGAGCTGTTCCCATCTGAGCAAAGGGCAATCTTCGCGGAGATTAGTCTGGGATTGGAGTTGTTTGTCGGAGAGTAGGTCCAGGCGGGCAACTGACTCCAGGGCAGTGAAGGAATCTAAGCAAATAAAACAATAAGGGGAACTTCCGCACGATAAAGGCCAGCCTAAGATCTGTCTACGGTACAAAGGTCTACCCACCTTCGTAACCTAGATACTTACTGAGTAGTAAACAGTGGAATTGGTGGGTATGACCTGCCCCCAAAACCCGCACGTTTGTGAATACGAATTTATCCCGTCGTCGGAGCTGTGGCAAAGTGGGAAACGCTGAAGGCGTTTTCCAAGCAGGCGTAGCCTGCGTCTTTTCC
>NZ_LMUD01000026.1 GCF_009766095.1 Granulicella sp. S190 | reverse complement strand
GCGTATTATGTAGTTGACGGGGTTTTGCTATTTTTCCTTCTCGTCCAAGAGGCGTATTACATCGGCGCAAATGGGAAAGAGTGGAAGCATAGGTGTTTCTGTTTAAGACCTGCGACACGCCTGCCTTGGATGACATCGACTTCTTTTGGTCACCCCAATTTCCGGTGGCAAGGGAGTATTTAAGACCATTGGTGATAGTCTGGTGTTTGACGGCAAGGGCCAAGTTGAACTCTTTGTGCGTCTCAACACACTATGATACAGATAAGCATGGGAATGTCAAAAGTTTCATGTCCCAACCTTTTGAAGATAGCGGTAAACATCCTTGGTAAGTTTTCGAAGAAGCATCCTGAAAAGGTTAGCGAGGAGAGGGCCCGCTAAGTCAAGTCGTTTCTTCCCAAAATGATCGGTGTG
>NZ_LMUD01000025.1:6496-16013 GCF_009766095.1 Granulicella sp. S190 | reverse complement strand
CGAACACTTCCCCCTCTCCCCAAATGGAAAAATCGACCGCACCGCTCTCCCAGAACCAGAACTACACTCACACAACTACCGCACCCCAAGAACACCCACCGAAGCCGTCATATGCAGGGTAATGCGCGAGATCTTTGATGTCGATCAGGTGGGAGCGGATGATGACTTCTTCGAGCTCGGCGGCCATTCCTTATCCGCCACGCGAGTTGCCAGCCGTCTCAACGAAGCATTCAAAGTTGTTGTGCCTGTTCGCGTCATTTTTGAGTATTCGAAGTTGTCGGATTTGGGCGCCGAAATCGAACGGCTGTCCGCTGCGATCATCACTGAGAGTGATGAAGCTGATGAGGTAATCGATCTGTGGATCTAATGTTGAGTACAGCTACAATCGCAGACCTGGTGGAGAGTCTTTCGGCTGCAGGAGTGCAGCTCGAAGTGGAGGAGGGTGCACTTCGCGTCAGAACACGCCGAAGTACATTGACTCCGGAAATACGATCAACGCTGGAACAGAATCGCGACCAGCTCATCGAGTTCCTGACTGGAGAGAGCAAGACGGCAGTGAACGGACGGGGGCGCAACGGGCTGGGGCACATCGCGCGGCCCAGCCGTATCCCGCTTTCCTTCGCCCAGCACCGTCTCTGGTTTCTGCACCGCATCGATGGCGGAACCGGAATGTACAACATACCGATCGCACTGCGTCTCGAAGGAGAGCTGGAAGCAGCAGCCCTTGAGTCAGCAGTCCAAGACGTCGTTGCCCGGCACGAAAGTCTCCGAACGATCTTTGAAGATACGGATGACGGTACATTCCAACGCATTTTGCCGGAGACAAATGCACTCATCCGGCTTGCTGCGGAAGATGTTGACGAAAGCCTCCTCTCCCAGCGTATCGCGCAGGCCGTGGAAGCCCGCATCGACATCGCACAAGAGATCCCGGTGCACACATGGCTGTTCCGGCTGAATGCCCGCTGCCATGTGCTCCTGCTGGTCATTCATCACACCGCGACCGATGGCTGGTCCGTTGGCCCATTGACCCATGACTTGACGCTGGCATACACGTCCAGGACCCTAGGCAGAGCACCGGCCTTTCCCGCGCCGGTCGTTCAGTATGCGGATTACGCTCTCTGGCAGCGCAGGCTCATGGGTGAGGAGAAAGATCCGACAAGCCTCCTATCTAGTCAAATTGCATTCTGGCGACATGCACTCGTCGGCCTGCCCGAGGAACTGCCTCTTCCTTTCGACCATACGCGCCCTGCGGTTTCAAGTTTTCGCGGCGCGGTCGTCCCTGTGGTGCTGGATGCGGAATTACACCGCAGGCTGACAGCGCTGGCTCAAAAGAACGGCGCCAGCCTCTTCATGGTTCTACAGGCCGGGTTTGCAGCGCTTCTTTCCCGTTTGGGAGCCGGCGAAGATATTCCCATCGGCAGTCCTGTGGCGGGGCGATCTCGGCGCGAGTTGGAAGACGCCGTCGGTCTCTTCGTCAACACACTTGTCCTGCGCGCTGACCTTTCCTCCTATCCCTCCTTTCGCGAGCTCATTGCGCGCATCAGGAAGTTCAATCTGGAAGCCTATGCACACCAGGACGTCCCCTTCGAACGCCTAGTGGAAGCGTTGCAGCCACAGCGCTCTCTCTCTCGCAATCCCCTGTTTCAGGTTATGTTCGCGTTTCAGAATGCTCCTCTAGGCAGCATGGACCTTCCCGGCTTGACGGTAAGCGGAGAACCGCTGGCATGGAATACAGCGAAATTCGACCTGACCCTAAACCTCGGAGAGCATCGCAGCCCAGGCTCGGAGCTGCTGGGAATTTCCGGAGGCCTCGAATACAGCCTTGATCTGTTCGAGCCGGCGACAGCGGGAAAAATCGCCGCTGGCCTTGTTCGCCTGCTTGAAGCAGCAACCGCCTCCCCCGATACACCGGTAGCCTGCCTGAACATCCTCTCTCCTGCCGAGAGAAGGCAAGTCCTCAAAGTTTTCAATGCCACCGCACATCCTATGCCGGACGCTACTTTGCCTGATTTGTTTGAAGCACAGGTGAGACAGAGCCGGAGCGCAACAGCTCTGGTGTACGGGAAAGAATCTCTCACCTACGCTTCCCTGAATGCGCGCGCGAACCGGTTAGCACGTTATTTGCGAACGCTGGGGGCCGGTCCTGAGGGCATCGTCTGCCTCATGCTGGAGCGCTCGGTGGAATTGGTGGTTGCGATGCTCGCAACCATCAAAACAGGCGCAGCCTACCTTCCCTTGGATGTCGACTACCCACAGGAGCGTATCGACCGAATTGTGAACGACGCCAAGCCGGTCGCCGTGCTCAACGCATCGCTGTTGGCCAGCCTCGATCTTCAAGAGTTCCAGGAGAATGATCTTTCCGACGAAGAACGTATCAGCACCCTCCTGTCGCTCCATCCTGTTTACGTCATATATACCTCGGGTTCCACCGGCGCGCCGAAAGGAACGCCCAATGTCCATGCGGGCTTGGTAAACCGGCTTTCGTGGATCCAAGCGACGCTTTCTCTGGACATCGGCGATGCTGTGCTGCAAAAGACGCCCTATAGCTTTGATGTATCAGTGTGGGAGTTCTTCTGGCCGCTGATGTCTGGAGCGAGGCTGGTGATGTCTCCTCCGGGAGCACACCGGGATCCGGATCACATTGCGCGCCTCGTAGAGCAACAGCGGATTACCACTCTCCATTTTGTACCTTCGATGCTTCGTGCCTTTCTTGATGATCCGGCACGTGCCACTCGCTGCTCCAGCCTGAAGCGAGTGATCTGCAGCGGGGAAGCATTAACAGGCGATATCCAAGAGCGATTCTTCCAGATCTTTCCGCATGTCGAACTCCATAATCTGTACGGTCCCACCGAAGCTTCGATTGAAGTCACCGCCTGGAAATGCCGCGTTGAGGATGGCGGAAAGACCCCTCCGATTGGTCCGCCAATCTGGAACCTGCGCACCTATATCTTGGATGCAGGCCTTGAACCTGTCCCTGCAGGCGTTACAGGAGAGCTCTATCTGGCCGGCGTTGGCCTGGCGCGCGGCTATCTGAAGCGGCCGTCCCTGACATCTGAGCGCTTCATCACAGATCCGTACGCGAACGATTCGGGAGCCCGAATGTATCGAACGGGTGACCTCGCGCGATGGACAAGCGACGGCGCTATCGAATACCTGGGCCGAACAGACTCGCAGGTCAAAGTCCGTGGTTTCCGTATCGAACTGGGTGAAATCGAAGCAGCTCTGATGGCATGCCCGGGAGTGAAGCAAGCAGCTGTGATTCCGCGGCCGGACTTTGCCGGCGGACAAATCCTCTTTGCTTTCGTCTCCGCATCTCCGGAAACGCAGGCTGCAGAGTTGCGTCGGCAGCTTCTCACCAAGTTACCGGAGTTTATGGTTCCGGCCGCCATCTCCGTTAGAGACAGGTTGCCACTGAACACCAATGGCAAGCTCGACCGGCGTGCGCTATTGGAGGAACCGCATCAGCCTCAAGAAGACAGCACCCGCTCGTACCGCGCGCCGCGAACTCCCGAGGAAGAAATCCTCTGCAATATCTTTGCAGAGCTGCTTGGTCTAGAGCGCGTTGGCCTGGACGACGATTTCTTTGTCCTGGGCGGTCATTCGCTCATGGCCATGCGGTTGTTGAGCCGTCTGCGTGTAAACCTGAGGCGGGAAATTTCTATTCGCGCTTTCTTTGAGGCTCCCACCATCGCAGGGCTTGCAGAACGTTTGCGCGCCACCGAAACAACCCGTCCCGCCCTGGTGCGGCAGTCCCGGCCAGCACATCCTCCGCTTTCTTATGCACAGCGCCGGCTTTGGTTCCTCCACTGCATGGAGGGTCCGAGTTCGACCTACAACATCCCCTTCGCGGCACGAATCGAAGGAACGCTGAATGTGGAAGCACTTCAGCATGCTCTCTGCGACGTCATCGCCCGCCATGAAACATTACGAACCGTGTTCCCCGAATCAGGCGACCGGGCATTCCAACAGATCCTCTCTCCGGCAGAAGCAGCATTCCACCTGGAGATCAAAGACATTCCGGAAGCGGAGCTGGCTGAAAAGCTGAGAGAGGCCGCCGCCAAATGCATTGATATTTCGCGCGAAATCCCACTCAGCGCACAGCTCTTCCGCGTGGCCTCGGCTACTTACGTCTTAGCAGTCATCGTGCATCACATCGCGGCCGATGGCTGGTCTGTCATGCCGCTGACCCGCGATCTGACCGTTGCCTATGGGGCAAGGATGCGCGGCGAATCGCCTGCCTTCCAGGATCTTCCGGTTCATTACGCCGACTACACCGTATGGCAGCGCGAGATGCTCGGTAACGATAGCGATTCCCAGAGCATCGCCGGGCGCCAGATCGAATACTGGCGAAAAACGCTAGCCGAAGCTCCACCGGAGATCCATCTTTCCAGCAGAACGCGTCCCGCTCAGCCGCGATATTGCGGAGGCTTAGTCCCCTTGCGACTCGACGCCCAGTTGCACGCTGGCCTACTCCAACTGGCACAAGCCTCCGGCGCAAGCCTCTTCATGGTCCTTCAGGCAGGGCTGGCCGCTCTTCTCTCCCGCCTGGGCGCAGGCGAAGACATTCCGATAGGAACGAGCGTAGTGGGCAGAGACGAAGCAGCCGTGGAAGATCTGGTTGGCTTCTTCGTTAATACGCTAGTCTTGCGAACGGATATTTCCGGACGGCCCTCCTTCCGCGAACTGGTTTCTCGCATACGGTCCGTGGATCTAGATGCCTTCGCTAATAGGGACGTTCCATTCGAACGTGTCGTAGACGCGCTCCAGCCCGAACGCTCCGCTTCGCGTCAGCCGCTCTTCCAGGTCATGTTGGTGCTGCAAAATACACCCACGGTGGAGATGAAGCTCGAGGGGCTGAAAATCAAGCCGGAGCCAATCGCCTGGGACACCGCAAAGTTCGATCTGACACTGAATCTTGGCGAAACATATGGGACAGGCAGGAAGCCGCTGGGAGTAGAAGGCGTCTTCGAATACAGTTCCGATTTGTTCGATCCCCAGATCGTCGAGCGCATGGCGGAACAACTGATCCGGCTCCTGACGCTGGCAGTTGCCAGGCCGGATGCGAAGATTCACGAGTTCGACATCCTTGAACCTGACGAAAAGAAACATCTGCTTCAGCGCCTCGGGGGAATGAAACCAGCAACCTCCGCCGCAACTGTTCCTGAGCTTTTCGAAGCCCATGCCGCACGTGCGCCGCAGGCTGTCGCAGCACTTTCTAACGAGGGAGCGGCAACCTACGGTGAGTTGAACAGCGCCGCAAACCGGATCGCTCATCGTTTGATCGAGCTCGGCGTCCAGCCGGATAACCCGGTTGCCATCTGCATGGATCGTTCCATCGAAATGCTGGCCGGGGTACTCGGAATTCTGAAAGCGGGCGCTACCTACGTTCCCCTTGATTCGAATCTACCTGCACGACGCAGAAATGAGCTCTTGCTCCTCTCCCGTGCGCGACATGTAGTCACCGCGTCAACCTATCATTCCCTGTTTGAGGACAAGGTAGAGCACATCGTAACCAGCGGCAGTTCCCGTACGGAGAATCCATCCCTACGCATCTCGCCAGATCATGGGGCATACGTCAATTTCACCTCGGGATCGACAGGACAGCCAAAAGCCGTCCTTGTGCCGCATCGCGGGATCGCGCGTCTTGTGATCGAGCCCGACTTCGCCACCCTGGATGCTTCCACCTGCATCCTGCACATGGCCCGGCTGAGCTTCGATGCAGCGACCCTGGAGATCTGGGGCGCCCTGCTTAACGGCGGTACCGTGGCGCTGCTCCAATCCGTCACACCGTCTCTTGAAGAAATCTCGAGCGTCGTGACCGGCTGCCACGTCAATACGATGTGGCTGACATCTGGCCTCTTCAATCAGATGGTCGATCATGCTCTCCCCGCCTTAGCGCAGGTTCGACAGCTCATGGCGGGAGGAGATCTGCTTTCCCCCAGGCATGTTCAGAAGGTCCAGCAGGCTCATCCGCAGTGCATGGTCATCAATGGCTACGGACCCACGGAAAATACCACCTTCACCAGTTGCTACGCCATACCGCGCGACGCGGACTTCAATCTCGCTTTGCCCATCGGGACCCCCATCCGCGGTACAGGAGTCCGTGTGCTGGATAGCGCGCTCCAACCAGTTCCGCTCGGAGTCATGGGAGAGTTGTACGCGACCGGGGCAGGTCTTGCTCGCGGCTATCTGAACCGGCCTGGAGCAACAGCGGAAAGGTTTGTGGCAGATCCTTATTCTGAGCAAACGGGAGCACGGATGTATCGCACCGGCGACCTGGCATGCTGGCGGGAAGACGGAGTACTGCTCTTCCTCGGCCGCGCCGATCAACAGGTCAAGCTGCGTGGGTTTCGTATTGAACTTGGAGAAATTGAAGCAGCTCTTACCGAACTTCCAGAAGTCGCTGACGCAAAAGTAATCGTACGGGCCGATAGCGAAAGCACCAGAATGCTCGTCGCGTATCTCACTTCTGACCTCCCGGAAGGCAGCACATTAGAGGAAGATGCCCTGCGCAGTCACCTGAGCGACACGTTGCCCGCATACATGGTGCCGTCGGTCTTTGTGGTGCTTAAGGCGCTGCCGCTTACCCCCAACGGCAAGCTCGACCTGGCCTCCCTAGCCGCGCCGCAACGAAACACTTCCCAGCAGAGAATCCCCCAAACACCCTCAGAGAAGACCTTCCGCAATCTCTTCCAGGAAGTCCTATCGCTCAAAGAGGTGGAACTGGACGACAGCTTCTTTCGTCTGGGCGGCGATAGCATCTTGTCCATTCAACTGGTGAGTCGGGCAAGACGTGCCGGGTGGGAAATCAGCGTTCGCGACGTTTTCCAGCAGCAGACCGCGGCTTCGCTCGCTCTGATCGCGAGACCGATCCGTGCCGCTCAGAGAACATGGGATCTCAGCGAACGCTCGGGAGGGATCACACCGACTCCCGTCATGCGCTGGTTCCTCGAGCGCGGTGGTCCTATTCGCAGCTTCAGCCAATCCATGCTTGTCTGCTTGCCGGACACCGCGGACGAATCGAATCTGATACCCGCCCTTCAGGCGCTGCTGGACCGGCATGATGTTCTTCGCCTTCGCGCCAGTCGTTCGAGCATGTTCATCGAGCACCCGAGAACTATATCGGCGGCATCCTGCTTTACTCGCGTCGATGTCTCCGGACTCGATGAAATCACCCGCTTCGAAACGATGCGGGAAGCGGCCGCGGCCGCGAACGATCGCCTCGACCCGGAAGATGGCCGAGTATTCGAAGCAGTATGGTTCCCGGAAGCTCAGCGTCTTCTCTTAACCATCCATCATATGGCAGTCGATGGCGTCTCCTGGAGGATTCTGCTCCCCGATCTGGCGCAACTCTGGCATGCCATCACCCATGATCAGAAGACTGCCTCTGAATCGGAAGCCACGCCATTCCGCGTATGGGCAAAGTATCTCGCGGAGCAGGCTGTCTCTCCCGTGACCGAAGCCGAGCTTCCTCAATGGGAACGAATCGTCCAGAGTGGCATCCCCTTCTTGCCGGGGGTAACCCTCGATCCGCGCCTCGATACGATGAGCACGGCAGGACATCTCCGCATCGACCTGCCCGTTGAAGTCACCTCGCGCATCCTCACCTCTGTGCCGGCTGCGTTTCATGCGGGAATCGACGATGTCCTCCTGACAGCCCTTACCGTGGCATTGGGCGGACAGCGAACCTTGATTGATATTGAAGGACACGGCCGCGAAACCGAAGAGCTGGATCTGACACGCACCGTTGGATGGTTCACCAAAATCTATCCGGTCACCTTGAGTGCCAGCGACATCGATCTCCAGGATGCCTTGAACGGTGGCCCCTCTCTCGTCCGGCTGTTCAAGCAGGTCAAAGAACAATTGCGGATGATCCCCGCCAAGGGACTTGGTTACGGGTTGATGCGTTATCTGAATTCGCGAACCCAGAAGATCCTGGCACAAAGGCCCTCTCCGCAGATCGCCTTCAACTACCTCGGCCGGTTCGAAGGTGGCCACGCCGCGGAATGGTCTTCCGCGCCCGAAGCTCTCGGACTCAGCAGCCGGGTAGACCCCAACATGCCGCTGTTCCACCTGCTGGAGGTCAACGCGCAAACGCTCGATGGGCCGGAGGGTCCCGTACTTTCCGCCACGTGGAGTTGGGCGGGGCGTCACCTCAGCGAAGCCAGGGTCCAGGAGATTTCCGGCAGGTGGAGGCGCACGCTCGAAGCCCTGGTTCGCTCCGTCGATCAGCGCGCCAGCGGACACTCCCCATCGGACTTCCCGCTGGTGAAGTTATCCCAAAACGAAGTGGAGTGTTTGGAGGCCCAGGTCCAGGGTCTGGAAGATGTTTTGCCCCTGTCGTCTCTGCAAGAAGGACTATTCTTCCACGCCCTTTATGACGAGGCGGATGCCGATGTCTATACCGTTCAAGTCACCTTCCTGTTCGAGGGTTCCTTCGACAGTGAACGTATGCGCGAAGGAGCTCAAGCACTACTGGACCGTCATGCCAACCTGCGCGCGGTGATCGTAAGCGAAGGAGTATCGCGTCCTCTGCAGGTGATCCCGCGCCGGTCTCCAATCCCCTGGAGTGAGGAGGACCTCTCTAAGCTTTCCGCCGGGCAGCGCCATGCTACGGAGTCCGCAATCATCACCGCAGATCGGGTCAAGCGTTTCGATTTCTCAATAGGGCCGCTGCTTCGGCTCAAGTTGCTCCGCTTGGGAAATAGCCAGCATCGGCTAATTTTCACCATCCATCATCTGCTGATTGATGGCTGGTCCATGCCGACTCTGATCGGAGAACTCTTCACGCTCTATCGCGAAACTGGTTCGCATTCCCTGGCTCCGATCCGCCCCTATCGAGACTATCTGGCGTGGGTCGCAGCTCAGAATGAGGAAGCGGGTCTTTCCGCATGGCGGGCCTATCTGGCAGGCCTTGACAGCCCCACGCTTCTAACCGCAAACAATGCTCCGCATAGCGTGCCGCAGCGATGGGAATTCCATGTGCCTTTGGATCTAACCGCGCGTCTGCAATCGCTCGCCAACGAGCAAAGCGTCACGCTGAATACCGCGGTGCAAGCACTCTGGGCCATCCTGCTGGGCCGTATCCTGGGCCGGGAGGATGTTGTCTTCGGCATCACGGTCTCCGGCCGTCCTGCGGAATTAACGGGAGTCGATAGAATGGTCGGGCTCTTCATCAATACGCTGCCTCTCCGCATTCGTCTCGATCCCGCCGCCACCTTTACGGAGCTGCTGCAACAAATACAGCAGAGTCAGACCTCAATGCTCCCGTGGCAGCACGTCGGGCTTTCCGCGATCCAGCAAGCCGCCGGATTGGGCCAACTATTCGACACCTTAGTGGTGTTCGAAAATTACCCTCTGGACCGTGCCGCCTTCAGCGAATCGGCAAAAGGTCTGACACTCATAGAGGCCACGGCTCATGACGCTACCCACTATGCGCTTCATCTGGTCGTCGGTCCGGGAAAGCAGCTTTATCTTCGTCTTGATTACGATCCGGCGCGAGTGGCTCAGGCCACAA
>NZ_LMUD01000025.1:2454-6304 GCF_009766095.1 Granulicella sp. S190 | reverse complement strand
CTGATCGAACATTTCCATCAGGCAAGCCCCGAGGCCCCAGACCTGAAACTGGTGACCGCACAGTTCGAAGCCCAGGCCGACCGCAATCCCACAGCGCCTGCTCTGCTCTATGGCCATTCCCAACTTAGCTTCGGAGAACTGAACAAACGGGCCAACCGGCTAGCCCATCGCCTGATCGAACAACGAGTACGCCCGGGAGATCTCGTTGGCATTTCGATGCCGCGATCTATGCCAATGGTCGTGGCAATTCTTGCAACGCTCAAGGCGGGAGCGGCTTATCTGCCACTCGACCCCGGTCTCCCGTCCGCGCGCTATGCAGCCATCCTCAAGGACGCAGCTCCAGTGACCGTCCTGAAAGAGGAGCCAGCAAGCACCGCCGGTTATCCTGAAACCAACCCCGGTCTCTCCCTCTCGCTCACACACACAGCCTATGTCATCTACACCTCCGGCTCCACCGGGATGCCTAAAGGCGTGATGATTCGCCATCGCGAGTTTTCGAATTATCTCGCCTGGGCCGGAACACTGTACGAAACCAGCTCTGGCTGCGGCGCGCCGGTAAATACTCCCTTGGCATTCGATGCCACGGTCACGAGCCTTTGGCTGCCACTTGCCGCTGGAAAGCCTGTCTTCCTGTTGCCTGAAGAGAATCATCTGGAAGCGCTGGCGGAGCTCCTCATCAGCGGGCGCGAATTTACGCTGGTGAAATTGACGCCGGCCCATTTGACTGCCCTTGCGGAGCTGCTCGGCCCCAAGGCTGCACTCGTACGGGCAAGAAACTTCGTCGTCGGAGGCGAAGCACTTCCGGGCGATGTCGCCAACTTCTGGACCTCGCGCGTCTCTGGGCTGCGGATCGTCAATGAATATGGCCCAACGGAAACGGTCGTAGGTTGCTGCGTTCATGGCTTGGCCAACGGCGAGCAGGTCGCCGGCGATGTGCCCA
This sequence comes from Granulicella sp. S190, assembly GCF_009766095.1. Classification (GTDB taxonomy): domain Bacteria; phylum Acidobacteriota; class Terriglobia; order Terriglobales; family Acidobacteriaceae; genus Edaphobacter. The sequence goes on along the minus strand of NZ_LMUD01000025.1, from coordinate 5,364 downwards.
TCGGCGTCCCTGCCGGAAATAACCGGCTTTACGTGCTCGATGCCGCGCTCGAACCGGCGCCCCCAAACATCTGGGGGGAGTTGTACATCGGAGGCCCGCAACTCGGCATCGGTTACCTTCATCGCCCCGGCCTGACCGCAGAGCGTTTTGTCGTCGATCCGTTCTCCTCTGTTCCCGGTGCACGCATGTACCGCAGCGGCGACTCGGTGCGATGGCGTCTGGATGGAATCCTCGAATTCCGCGGACGTGTGGACAATCAAATCAAGATACGAGGCTTCCGGATCGAACCGGGAGAGATTGAATCGATCCTCACAGCAGAACCGACGATTGCACAGGCAGCGGTCATTCCCTCACAGGACGCGCAGGGCACCCGCCTTCTGGCCTTCGTCGTCCCCAGGGCCGGTAGCCCGGGAGCCGATCCCGAGGTGTGGCACCGGATTCTGAGCGAACGGCTACCCGAGTACATGGTGCCGTCCGCTATCTTCGCTCTGGACGCGCTGCCTCTTACCCCGAATGGAAAGATCGATCGCCGTGCCCTTCTGGCCTCCTGCCCTGCAACGACGGCAAGCCGCGATATTGCATTGCCTCACTCGCCAAACGAACGGCTGGTAGCCGGCATCTGGCAACATGTGCTCGGCCTCGACCCCTTTGATATCAATAATCGCTTTAACAGCCTGGGTGGAAATTCTCTGCTGATGATCCGTGTGCTTGCTCGCCTGCGAGAAGCCGTTCCAGTTCCGATCACGATGGTCGATCTTTTTCGCTATCCCACGGTAAGCACTCTGGGCGCCTATCTGGACTCACTGACCGCACCGGCGGCTAAAAATCATGAAGAGGAAGAACAACGAAAAATCCGCGAACGTGCTGATAAGCAGCGCATGGCATTTCGGCGCAGGACATAAACGGTAGAAACCGGCGAAAGGTTGAAGCGGAGTAAGTCGACAAAGAATATGAGTCATCTAAACGATTTGAACACTGCAGTCGCTATCATCGGTATTTCGTGCCGCTTTCCCGATGCGCGAAATCCGCTCGAGTTCTGGAACAATCTCGAAGCTGGGCGCGAGGCCCTGCGCGATCTGACTGCCGCCGAGTTGGAGGCAGCCGGTGTCGATGCCGCCACCCGGGCCCTCCCGAATTTCGTAGGTCGTGGAGCTATTGTTGCCGATGTGGACCTGTTCGATGCACGTCTGTTCGGATTCACCCCCGCAGAGGCGCAGATCCTCGATCCCCAACAGCGCATCTTTTTGCAGTGCGCCTGGGAGGCTCTTGAGGATGCCGGCTATGATCCCATGCGTTATACGGAATCGATCGGCATCTTTGCGGGAGCGGACCAGTCCGGCTATCAGTTCAACATTTACTCGAACCCTGAGCTGGTCGCATCTGTCGGGCAATTCGCCATCACCCTCTCCAACGACAAAGACCATCTCACGACACGTGCGGCCTTCACTCTCAACCTCAAGGGCCCCGCAGTCACCGTGCAGACCAACTGTTCCACCTCTCTCGTGGCCGTCTGCCAGGCATGCCAGAGCCTTCTAAGCTATCAGTGCGATATTGCCCTCGCCGGTGGCAGCGCCATTGCCGTTCCCCAGACTGGTGGCTACTTCTCGCGCGAGGGAGGGATTGAATCGCCGGATGGCCATTGCCGCACCTTTGACGCTTTGGCGCGTGGAACCGTTGGTGGAAACGGCGCGGGCCTCGTCGTTTTGAAGCGATATGATGCGGCGCTCGCCGATGGCGACCAGATCTACGCTGTCATTCGCGGTTTTGCCACCAATAACGATGGCGGAGATAAAGTCAGCTACACCGCGCCCTCCATCGCAGGACAGTCCGCCGCTATTGCCGCGGCACTGGCCATGGCCGATGTAGATGTCGAGAGCATCGGCTACATCGAAGCGCACGGTACCGGCACGTCTCTCGGAGATCCGATTGAGATGGCTGCGCTCACAGAGGTATTTCGCCGCCACACCACTCGCAAACAGTTCTGCGGAGTCGGCTCAGTGAAGAGCAACATCGGACATCTGGGCTCCGCAGCGGGAGTGGCAGCCCTGATCAAGACGGTACTCGCCCTGAAAAACAGGAAGATCCCTCCGAGCCTTCACTACCAGACTCCGAACCCTGCGATCGACTTCAAAAACAGCCCCTTTTACGTGGCCTCTTCCCTCATCGATTGGGAAGAGGGTCTCGAACCGCGACGGGCTGGAGTCAGTTCGTTTGGTGTAGGCGGAACGAATGCCCATGTCGTTCTTGAAGAGGCCCCCGTCATTGTCACGGTGCCATCGCACGAATGGCAGATCCTGCCAATCTCCGCCAAGACCTCCTCCTCGCGGGACCGCATGACGAAAGCCTTAACGGCCTATCTCGATTCCGAACAACCTCCCAACCTTGCGGATGCCGCTTACACCCTCCAGATCGGGCGCCGGGAATTCGCGCATCGCCAGGTGCTGTTGACAAGGCCCGGGCAAAGAACTGTGATCTCCGGCTCTGGAGCCGCAAACCCGTTGCAGGTAGCCATGCTGTTCCCAGGTCAGGGATCGCAAGAGGTCGGCATGGCGGCCGAGCTGTACAAAGCTGAACCCGTTTTTCGCGATTGTCTGGATGAATGTTGCGCAAAGCTGATCGGCCATCTCGGTTTCGATCTCCGTGATGTTCTGTACCCCAAACATCCTCACGCCACCGGACCTGATCTGTCCCAGACCGCAGTGGCGCAACCCGCGCTGTTCGTCATTGAGTACGCACTGGCGAAGCTCTGGATGGATTGGGGAGTTCAACCCAGTGCCATGGCCGGGCACAGCATCGGAGAATACGTCGCAGCCTGCCTCTCGGGCGTGTTCACCCTTGAAGATGCTCTTGCACTGGTAACGGAGCGCGGCAGGCTGATGCAATCGACGCAACCGGGTGCCATGCTCGCTG
>NZ_LMUD01000025.1:0-2307 GCF_009766095.1 Granulicella sp. S190 | reverse complement strand
TCGAGCACACCCAGGCAAAGTTGAATGCGGCCTCGATCTCCTGGAAGCGTCTTGAAACCTCACATGCCTTTCATTCCGCAAGCATGGAACCTGTACTCGATGCCTTTGTGGATCACATGCGCAAGGTCACGCTTCGCGCACCCGCGTTGCCGTATCTCTCGAACCTGACAGGGACCTGGATTACTCCGGAGCAGGCCACGGATCCGGAATACTGGGGACGTCATCTTCGCGAGACTGTCCGGTTTGGGAAAAATATCGAGATGCTGAAACAACGGAAAGAACTGGCATTTCTCGAAGTTGGCCCCGGCCAGTCGCTGACGACACTCGCACGTCACGCCATGAACGGAACATCCTTCCTCGCTCTTTCCTCGCTACCGAGAGCCCGAAGCGAAGAATCGGCCATGAAGACCATGCGAGAATCGCTCGCGAGTCTCTGGGCCAATGGCGCCACAGTTAATTGGGAAACGTTACATCGAGGAGAAAAGCGGCAGCGAATTTCCCTGCCGACCTATGCATTCGACCAGCAACGGTATTGGATCAACCGGTCTACGATTGCCCTGAAGACCACGCCATCTCACTCGCTCCTGCAGGAAGAGGCCCCGCAGTCCGCGCTCGCGCAACAATCCTCTCATGTTGCTCCCCGGCCCGAACTCTCAACACCATACACCGCGCCACGCAACGCTACGGAAGAAGCAATCGCGAAGCTTTGGGCGAACATCCTCGGCCTTGAAAAGATCGGCATACACGACCATTTTCTCGACTGCGGCGGCCACTCGCTACTGGCAGTCCAGATGATCTCCCGGCTGCGCGATCTACTGCACGTGGAAGTCTCGATTGGATCCTTTTTCGAAGGCCCCACAGTCGCGGAGCTGGCCCAGAATCAGGGCTCGATATCCGCCACCAAGACGCCCCTCGCTCCGCAGCCGCGCCCGGAACAAATTCCCCTTTCCACCGGCCAGAAGCGCCTGTGGTTTATCGATCAGTTAGAGGGCTCCAGCGCGGAATATAACCTGCCGGAGGCCCTGCGCTTGCGCGGCCCGCTGGATGTATCCGCGTTGGCCCGCGGTATCAATGACATCGTGGATCGCCATGAAGCTTTGAGAACAGCCTTCGTGCTGATCGACGGTGAACCGGTGCAGAGAATCGTGCCATCGCTGGTGATCCCCCTTCTTCTGGAAGAGGCTGGAGCCGCGGATGACGCCTCGCTTCTTGCCGTGGTTACGGCTGCGTTGCGTCGCGAGTGGGACGAGCCGTTCGATCTGGCTCATGGACCATTGCTCCGTGCGAGGCTTTTGCAGCTCGCTCCGGAAGACCACATCCTGCTCGTTACGTTTCATCACATCGTTTCGGATGCATGGTCGCTCGGGATCTTCAACCGGGAACTTGCGGAGATCTACAACGCGTCCCTGGAAGGCCGCAAGCATTCGCTCGATCCTCTTCCGCTTCAATATGCAGACTTTTCTTTATGGGAACAGCGTTCGGTCGATGAAGAAAAATTCGCTCGCGACCTCGGCTATTGGAGACATCAACTGGCCGGGCTCACCGGACGATTGGCGTTACCTGCAGACCGCTCTCGCCCAGCCGTCCCGACCTACCGTGCGGACATCTGCAGCGTAAAGACGGACAGCAATTGTCTTGCTGCTCTGCAGAAGCTCAGCCAGAAAAATCAGGCCACGCTCTATATGACTCTGCTTGCCGCCTTTTCTGTTTTGCTCGAGCGTTATTGCGGTCAAACCGACTTCCCCATCGCCACTCCGGTCTCGAATCGTCCGGCCTCCCAGTTGGAACCACTCATTGGTTTCTTTATTAACTCGCTGGTGATGCGGGTGAAGGTGGACCTCGCTCGCAGTTTTACCGATCTTCTTTCCGAAGTGCGGCGAATGACTCTCGATGCCTATGAGCATCAAAACGTGCCATTCGAACGCTTGGTGGATGAGTTGGCTCCCGAGCGCAGCCTGAGCCACGCGCCATTGAGCCAGGTAGTCTTCGCTTTGCAGAACGCTCCCGGAGGCTCTCCGGCTTTTTCTGGACTCTCAGCCGAGCCCATAGCCGGCGGCGATCTCCGCGTTCGTTTCGATCTTGAAGTCCATGCCTTCGAAAGTGACGGGACGCTTCACCTGCATTGGGTTTATGGACGCGACCTATTCGATCGCTGGCGCATCGAGCAGATGGCACACCACTTTGTGAAACTATTAGCGGAGTTGCCGAAGAATTCTGATATTGCGGTTCATGATGTGAGTCTTCTGAGCATTTCGGAGCGGGGGATCTTGACGTCTTCCCGTGGGGTGTGTGGGGCGGATACAGTTG
>NZ_LMUD01000002.1:370876-533119 GCF_009766095.1 Granulicella sp. S190 | reverse complement strand
CTCGCTCACCATCGCCGCAGCAATCCCCACGCTCACCATTACCTCCTCCTCGCTCGCCTCCGGCACCGCGAACAAAGCCTACAGCGCCACCCTCGCAGCAACCGGCGGCACCGCACCCTACACCTGGTCGATCACCTCCGGCAGCTTACCCTCTGGCATCACCCTGAACGCCTCCACCGGCAGCCTCTCGGGTACCCCCACTGCCACCGGCAGCTTCGCCCTCACCTTCACCGTCAAAGACTCCAGCACCACCCAGCAGACCGCGAACGCAACCCTCTCGCTCTCCATCACAGCCTCTGCACTCACAATCACCACAGGCACGCTAGCCTCCGGCACTGATGGCACCGCCTACTCTGCCCCAATGTCGGCAACCGGAGGAACCCCGGCCTACACCTGGTCGATCACCTCCGGCAGCCTTCCCGCTGGCCTCACCCTGGCCGCTACCACCGGCATCATCTCCGGCACGCCCACCGGCACCGGAACTACCTCCTTCACCGCCACCGTCACCGACAACAGCACCCCAACGCCCCAGACCAAATCAGCATCGGTTTCCATCACTGTCTCCGCGGCAGCGCCAACAGGCCCTGGAACCACGTGGTACATCCGCGCCGACGGCGGCACACGTTACTCCGCTCATGCGACGGCCGGCCAGTGCGACGGAAAAGCCGACGTAGCCTACCCCGGTACCGGAACCAATCAACACTGCGCCTTCAACGACTACCGCTTCCTCTACGACGACCAGAGCTACGGCAACTACTCCACCTGGGTCATCTCCGGCGGCGACACAGTGATCCTTCGCGGCGGCCCCTGGCGCGTCGGCTTCAACCAGGGCAAGAGTGCCTCCGACACCTGGTGCGTCGGCTCCGGCGACCCCTATGACTGCACCAACCCAGTCATACCCGCCGGCACTGCCACCCAGCCCACTCGCATTCTTGGCGAAAACTACGGAAGCTGCACCCAGTCGAACATGACCCAGCTCTACGGCGGCTTCGGTCTCTACACCACCCTCGACCTCGACGGAGCTCAGTTCGTCACTGTCCAGTGCGTCGAACTCACCCGCCACTCCGACTGCATTCGTCTCGGCAGCCCGGCCTACCCAAGCACCTGCAGCACCAGTTACCCCATCGATGACTTCGCCACCAACGGCATCATCACCAACACCTCCACCCACGACGTGACCCTGCAGGATATGTGGATCCACGGCTTCCCCTCGCGCGGCATCATCGGACCCATCGGAGGCACCGTCAATGCCACCAGAGTCGACATCGCCTACAACGGCGGCGCCGGATGGGACTTCGACGACGGTCAGGAGACCCCCAACAAGAACGGCATCATCAACCTCAGCAGCGTCACCGTTGAGTGGAGCGGATGCAACCAGGCCTATCCGGGAGGCGGAGTAGCCTCCTGCTACAGCCAGAGCACCGGCGGCTACGGCGATGGCATCGGCACTCCCGCCGGAACCTGCCTCACCGCCCACGTCGATCACTCCACCTTCCGTTACAACACGCAGGATGGATACGACATGCTCCACAACGACACCGGCTCCTGCTCCATGTCCATCACCGACTCCACCTCCTACGGCAACAACGGAGCGCAGTTCAAGTGGGGACCCAACGACAGTCCCATGGTCTTCACCAACAACACCGTCGTCGCCAACTGCCTCAGGCTCTCCGCGCCCTTCCCCGGAGCGCCCAGCAACTACAACGCAAACCTGCAGGACTTCTGCCGCGCCGAAGATGCGCTTGCCATGGGCTTCCGTGACGGAGGCTCCCTCACCATGGAAAACAACACCATCGTCACCTACGCTCCCACCACCTTCGACATCAGCTGCTGGGGCACCTACCCTGACGGGCAGGGCACTGGAACCTGCAACAACGCCAGCTTCACCTTCGAAAACAATGTCGTCCGCGGCTACGACAACTCAGCCACCTATAGCCTTGGCGGACAATCCGGAGGCCCGGGGCTGTTTTACTACGGCGGAGGCATCGGGCACATCACGCAAAACCATAACCTCTACTTCGGAATCGGGCACAACTTCGCCTGCCCCACCGGCTATCCGAACGAGCAGTGTTCCAATCCGGACTTCGTCAACGAACCCGTCTTCAGCGGCGAGGCCAGCCTGGACAACTTCAACTTCAACATCACCTCGGGAAGCCCGGCCGTCGGATCAGGACTATTTCTTCCGTCCCTCACTCTCGACTATAGTGGTGCAACGCGCCCCAATCCTCCATCTTTAGGCGCGTTGGAGCCGTAAAATGCGTAGCCGGGTACTGTGGATTCTGTTACTTCTGCTCGTGGCCTTACCTCTGTCCGGCGAAACGTGGTTTGTTCGAAAAGATGGCGGAACCCGCTACTCCGCGAAGAAGCACAACGGGCAGTGCGACGGCAAAGCCGACGCAGCCTACGACGGCAAAGGCGCAAATCAGCACTGTGCCTTCAAAGATGTCCGCTTCCTCTGGGACGACCTGAGCTCCCATGATCTCTCCTGGGTGATCGCCGGCGGCGACACCGTCATCATCCGCAACGGCCCCTGGAGAATAGGCTACGAACAAGGAGCAAAGCCCTACGACGCCTGGTGCTCCGGTCAGGGCGACCCCTACGCCTGCAGCAACCCCACCATTCCCGCCGGAACCGCCGCCCAGCACACCCGCATCCTCGGCGAAAACTACGCTAGCTGCAGCGACGGCGTCGGCGTCACCGACCGCTCCAAACTCACCCAGCTCTACGGCGGTCACGGCGTCTGGAGCGCAATCAACCTTCGCGGCGCAAAATTCGTCGACATTCAATGCATCGACCTCACCCGTCACTCCCAGTGCATCCGCATCGGCTCGCCTGCGCTCCCCAGTGGCTGCAACACCAGCTATCCCCTCGACGACTACGCCTCTAACGGCATCATCACCGACGTCAACACGCACGACATCCTCCTTCAGGATATGTGGATTCACGGCTTCGTCTCCCGCGGCATCATCGGACCCATCGGGGGCACCGTCACCGCGAACCGGGTCAACATCGCCTACAACGGCGGTGCCGGATGGGACTTCGACGACGGCAACTCCACCCCCAACCGCAACGGCACCATCAATCTCACCTACACCACCATCGAGTGGAACGGCTGCAACCAGGCCTATCCCGGCCCCGGCGTCATCTCCTGTTACAGCCAGAGCAGTGGCGGCTACGGCGACGGCATCGGAACCGCCACCGGCACCTGCCTCTCCGCGCACGTCGATCACTCCACCTTCCGCTACAACACCCAGGACGGCTACGACATGCTCCACAACGACAAGGGCAACTGCTCCATGTCGATCACCAACTCCACCGCCTACGGCAACAACGGCGCCCAGTTCAAGTGGGGACCAAACGATAGCCCCATGGTCTTCAACAACAACACCGTCCTCGGAAACTGCCTGCGCCTCTCACAGCCCTTCCCCGGCGCCCCGCAGAACTACAACGCAAACCTTAGCGACTTCTGCCGTGCCGAAGACGCCATCGCCTTCGGCTTCCGTGACGGAGGTAGTCTCTTCATGGCGAACAACACCATCGTCAGCTACTCCCCCACCACCCTCGATGTCAGCTGCTGGGGCACCTTTCCGCAGAATCAGGGTGACGGAACCTGTGCCAACAGCACCCTCACCTTCAAAAACAACATCGTCATGGGAATCGACAATCCCAAGACCTACAACCTCGGCGGCAAACCCGGCGGCCCCGGCGCTTTTTATAACGATCAGGTCATCGGACACATCGTTCGCAGCAACAATCTCTACTACAACGTCCGTGGCCTTCGCTGCCCCACCGGCCAGCCGGGCGAGCACTGCGCCGACCCCAAATTCATCTCGCTGCCCCGCTTCAACACTGAACAGGACCTCGACAAATTCGACTTCCGCCTCTCCGACGGCAGCCCCGCGCTTCACGCCGGAACAAGCGTCCCCCAGGTTCAGACGGACATCGATGGCAAACCGCGTCCATCCTCCGGCAACTATGATCTAGGCGCCCACCAACACTGATCGCACCCTCGAGTCCTTCAGCAAAGTTAGGAAGAAGAAGTCCCGAGCCCAACGCACTGCAGCAACAGCGATCCGGTAGTTCTCACATTTCCTTTATCGAGAGGATAGATCGCAAAAGCCCGCAGCGAACTCATCAGCCCCGCCCACGGTCGACGCTTCGCCCCCAGCGCCACCGCATGCTGTTTGTAAACCTGGCTCAGCGCGATCTTTCTCTCCTTCGGCCCACATCCCGGCGCGCCATAGTGCTTCTCGATAAATTGTAACTGCGCCTGTAGCATTCTCTCCGGGTCGGTCGACATCGAACCCGGCGAAGTCCTGTAGTGCGCAATCAACGTCGGCACCACCGCCACCTCGTATCGCAACGCAATCCGCAGCCACAGATCCCGATCCTCCGTCGCCCGGAGCGTCTCGTCAAACAGTCCCACCTCATCCACGCACTCCCGCCGGAACGTCACAGTCGGACAAGGCAGATCGATCTTCCGCATATAAATGTACGGCGCCACCGCGCCCTCGCCGTTCTTCTGTCTGCGATCGAAGACAGCGGTCACCTTCCCCTCAGGATCGATCAGGGTCGTGAAACCATACACGAGGCCGGCCTTCGGATGAGCTTCAAAGATCTTCAGCGTCTCCTTCAGCCGGCAAGGAAACCACACATCATCCGCATCCAGCAGCGCCAGAAACTCTGCCGAAGAGTTACGAATCGCTGTATTGCGCGCCCCTGGCAAACCCTTGTTTGCTTGGTGAATGTACTTCAGCTTCGGCCCTAGCCGCTCCGCATAAGGTGCGACAACGGCAGCGGTATTATCCGTGCTGCCGTCGTCCACCAGCAGAATCCGCCAGTCGTCGAAGGTCTGCGCCTCTACGCTCTCAATCGCGATAGGAAGATACTTCGCCGCGTTATACGCGGGTATGATCACATCGACCTTCGGCATGCAGCGCTTCCCCGTGACCTCGAATCCCGCCTCTGGCAACGAACCCCGTCTCGCAACAAATACCGTCTAGCAGCGAACGATCTTGTCCGACTTGATCCCCTTCGTCGCATTCCGCGAGTCCACCACCAGCTTCGACTTGTTCACAATATCCTTGTAGTCGTAGTCCGTATGGTCGGTCATGATCAGAACGCAATCGTACTGCCCCAGATCATCCAGCGGCGTGCAGGTCATATTCAGGTTGTACTTCCGTCCTCTCCCCACCGTCGGGAAGTAAGGATCGTTGTACTGCACCTCGGCTCCCTGCTCGCGCAGCAGTTCAATCACCGTCAGCGAAGGCGACTCGCGCAGGTCATCGATGTCCTTCTTGTATGCCATCCCCAGCATCAGGATGCGCGACCCGTTCAGCGCTTTCTTATGCTGGTTCAGACCCTTCGCGACATACTGCACCACATGCGCAGGCATCGCCTCATTCACCTCACCCGCCAGCTCAATGAACCGCGTGTTGAAGTCGTACTCCTTCGCCTTCCAGCTCAAATAGAACGGATCGATCGGAATGCAGTGTCCGCCCAGCCCCGGCCCCGGATAGAACGGATGAAATCCGAACGGCTTCGTCGAAGCCGCATCGATCACCTCCCAGATATCCATCCCCATCCGCAGCGACAGCACCTTCAACTCGTTGACCAGCGCAATATTTACGCAGCGATAGATATTCTCCAGCAGCTTGGTCATCTCCGCCGCGCGCGTCGAAGACACCCGCACCGACCGCGTAAAGATACCCTCGTACATCACCGCCGCGAGCTCGGTTGCAATCTCTTCGTGGCCGCCAACGACCTTCGGAATATCGCGCCGCGCCACCGTCGTATTGCCCGGATCCTCACGCTCTGGCGAGAACGCAACATAAAAAACGCCATGTTCTGCCGCGGTTCCCTTGCTCTGTACCTTCAGCCCTTCGCGATTCTCCGCCTCCAGGATCGGGATCATCAGATCCTCCGTCGTCCCCGGATACGTCGTGCTCTCGAGCACCACCAGCTGCCCCTCCTTCAACCACGGAGCGGCCGCCTTCGCCGTATTCTCCACGTAGCTCAAGTCCGGTTCGCGATGCTCCGTCAGCGGCGTCGGCACGCACATGATAATCGCGTCCTGGTCCGACAAACCGGCAAAGTCCGCGGTAGCCGTAAAGCCTTGCTTCTTCGCGCTCTGAATCTCTTCCGCGGGAATCCGGAAGATGTACGACCGGCCCGCCTCCAGATCTGTAACCTTTTTGGTGTCAATATCGAATCCCGTTACCTTGAACCCAGCCTCCGACAACAGCAGAGACAGCGGCAACCCTACATACCCGAGCCCGATCACACCGATCTTCGCGGTACGACTCTCCAGACGCGCCATGCGCTCTTGCGCAATCTTCGGTAAAACAACTTGGCTTTGTGTCGACATAGTCTCGATTATCGCATCCACCCTTTCCCTGCTTCCATCTCCGAAACCCGATCGTAATATCGAATCTCAGGTAAATTATTCATCTCGCAACCTCGGCTTCACATCGCACAGTCAGCCCACATGGAACAATACGGCACCATGCGGAGAAGTTCGTCGAAATATAACTACGCCTTCAAGTTCTAACTCATCGCCGAAGCCATCCTGCACCCTCTTCCGTCTTTGTTCTTGCACGAAAGTCGCATTGACTCGCACCTCGGCCCTCACCACACTCAACCCATGCTGCCTTTCAAACAATCGAAGTAGCTTTCGTCCTGCGAACCCTGATAATAAGGGAGACATTGCCTCACGGCACAGGATTTATACACCCCAGTACGGTACGTCTGGGTGGAGGAAATAGATGGCTCGTTATCTCATCACCGGAATCGCAGGCTTCATCGGCTCGTCGCTCGCCCACGCTCTCGTCGAACAGGGACACGAAGTTCGCGGCATCGACAATCTCTCCACCGGCAATCTCGAAAACCTCGCCGACATCCGCCATTCCGTCGACTTTCAGGAGACGGACCTCCAGGACGTTGCAGGAGTCAAAACCGCCTGCGAAGGCGTCGACTACATCCTTCATCAGGGAGCCCTCGCCTCGGTCCCCCGCTCCGTCAAAGATCCCCTCACCTCGCACGAGTCCAACATCAACGGAACCCTCAACCTCCTCATCGCAGCCCGCGATGCCAAGGTTCGCCGCATCGTCTACGCAGCCTCCTCCTCGGCCTACGGAGACCAGCCCACCCAGCCCAAGCAGGAAGACATGCTCCCCCGGCCGCTCTCTCCCTACGCCGTCCAGAAGCTCACCTGCGAGTACTACATCCAGTCCTTCTACCGCGCCTATGGCCTCGAAGGTGTCTGCCTTCGTTACTTCAACATCTTCGGCCCCCGTCAGGCCGCCGACTCACCCTACTCCGGCGTCATCGCACAGTTCACCTTCAAGATGATGGACGGCATCACCCCCACCATCTTCGGCGACGGCCTCACCAGCCGCGACTTCAACTACGTCGACAACGCCGTCAGCGCCAATCTCCTCGCCTGCCTCGCGCCCAGCGAAGTCGCCACCGGCCGCGTCTTCAACATCGGAACCGGTAGAAGCCACACCCTCAACGAGGTCTACGCCTCCATCGCAGAGCACCTCGGATTCGCCGCAAAGCCCATCTACGGGCCCGCAAGAGCTGGCGATATTCAGCACTCGCTCGCCGACATCACCCGCGCCACCAGCGAGCTCGGCTATCAGCCCAAAGCCCACTTCCACGAGGGCCTCAAGAAGACCGTAGCCTGGTACGTCGAAGAGAAGCAGAAGAAGGAACTCCCAACTCTCAAAGCCTGACTCTCAACCCTCGGTGCCTCCGGCAAAATGCGCCTGGAAACTCAATTCACAGGGCGAAGCACAATCTAACGCGCGCGCATCCGCGGCAATAAGCCTGTCCCACCAACCCTGGGAAGTGATATCACGCACGAAACACCCTAAAGGCCTCAAAAGTCTGGGCAGCCGGGATCGGACCACAGTAAATACATCGAAATAGGCCACTTGTAATCTCCAAATCAGGAATATGTAAAAAAACTTGCACAATTCCTCGACTGGCTTCAGCCTCGCCCTCACATCTGTAATCCTTTACAGGGATGCAAATCAGGGATTGTGCTTAAAAATGTGCCCAACCCCCCTTAACTGGGCAAAGTCTGCATCTCAACAAAAACTGGACTCACCCCCACCGCATCCGTATGTTCCTCACAGCCCCCAACCCGTCAGGCAAAACACTCAATGAGGTAAAAGAGAAGAATGCGTCTCCCGTCTCCGGCAGCACTTATACCCTCCGCCTTGTGCTCGCTTGCTACCCGGTTCGCGTCGAAGATCGTGCTCTCCGGACTTCTGCTGCTGTCTATCTTTGCCGCCACCACCCGCGCCTACAGCGCCCCTCTCCACGGCACGCCTCTCAACGACGGCTACTACGCCCTCTATAACCTCGACTTCAACGCCGCCCACGCCCACTTTGGAGAGTGGATGAGCGCCCACCCGGACGACTGCCTCGGCTCCGCCTCCGACGCAGCGGCATACATCTTCAACGAGTTCAACCTCCTCGGCGTCCTCGACATCGAGCTCTTCGCCGACGATAACCGCTTCACCTCCCGCACCCGTCCCCCCATCGACCCAGCCCTCAAGCAGGGCTTCAACAATCGCATCGACCAGTCCAACCGCATCGCCGACACTGCCCTCCAGCACAATCCCGGCGACGCCAACGCACTCTACTGCAAGGCCGTCACCTCAGGCATGCAGGCCGACTGGGCCTCCCTTATCGATCGCCATGAGTACGGTGCCTTCAAATACAGCGAGTTGGCCAGCAAATATGCAAAGCAAGCCCTCGCCGCAAATCCCACCCTCTACGACGCCAACCTCGCCGTCGGCATCGAGAACTACATGCTCAGCCTCAAAGCCGCGCCCATCCGCTGGTTCCTCGGCATGGCCGGAGCAGGCACCAACAAGGCAGAAGGCGTTCGCCTCCTCAAGCTCACCGCCGAGCAAGGCCACTACCTCGCCCCCTTCGCCCGCCTCATGCTTGCCGTCGGAGAACTCCGCGACGGCCGCACCCAATCCGGCAAGCAGATTCTCATCGGCCTCTCCCAGGAGTTCCCGCAGAACACCCTCTATCAGCGTCAGATCGCCCGGCTTCACTAGACGCCAGCTGAAATTCAACACTGAACCCCCCTCAACGTGTACCTTTAACCCATCGATCCATCCATGCATGCGAAGATGGCCGCAGACGTGTAGCATGAACCGCGCATCATCAACGAAGTCCAATTCAAGCACTCCAAAGGGTTCTCATAAGCATGCGTATTGCATCTGTCGGCACGGCCTACCCCCCTCATCGCTACTCCCAGTCACAAATCTCTGAAGCACTCACGGCCCGCTGGCAGGACCGCATGGAAGAGCCCCGGCTCATCAACCGGCTCTTCGTCAACTGCGGCGTCGACTTCCGCAACCTCGTCTTCCCCCTCGATGTCTATGAGAACCTCTCCGGCTTCGGCCCCACCAACGACGCCTGGATCATAGCCGCCGTCGAGCTCGGCGAAAAGGCCATCGACACCGCGCTCGCCCGCGTCGGCCTCACCCCCGCCGATATCTCCGCCATCTTCTTCGCCTCCGTCACCGGCATCGCCAGCCCCACCATCGACGCGCGCCTCATCAATCGCATGCCCTTCCCCACCAGCGTCAAGCGCACGCCCATCTTCGGACTCGGCTGCGTCGCCGGAGCAGCAGGCATCTCCCGCGCCTCAGACTACGTCCGCGCCTTCCCCAACCAGTACGCTCTGCTCCTCTCGGTCGAGCTCTGCTCCCTCACCTGGCAGGACAACGACCAGTCCATCGCCAACCTCATCTCCTGCGGCCTCTTCGGCGACGGCGCAGCAGCCGTCGTCATCGCAGGCAGCGATACCGCGCTCGCCAAGCGCACCTGTGCCACCTGCATCTCCGGCCCGAAGATTCTCGACACCCGCTCCACCTTCTACCGCCACACCGAACACATCATGGGCTGGGACATCGGAGACATGGGCTTCAAGATCGTCCTCTCCCCCGACGTCCCCAAGGTCGTCAACGAACATCTCCGCGGAAACGTCGAATCCTTCCTCACCGACAACAACCTCGCCCTCGACGACATCTCGAGCTACATCTTCCACTCCGGTGGCCCCAAGGTCCTCGAAGCGATGGAGACCACCCTCAACCTCCCGGAAAACGCCCTCGAGGCCTCATGGCGCAGCCTCCGCGAGGTCGGCAACCTCTCCGCCGCCTCCGTCCTCGCCGTCCTCGAAGACGTGCTCGTCAACAACCCCGGCAAACCCGGCACCTACAGCATCCTCGCTGCCATGGGTCCCGCCTTCTGCTCTGAGCTCGTTCTCCTCCAGTGGTAGCAGCCAACTAAGACCCTCGCATCAAAGCACAGCGGCTGAATCCACACAGGATTCAGCCGTTCTGTTTGCACTCCATGAACAACCACTCCCTGATCGTTCCCCTCCCGTCACACTCTGGTCTCACTTTCGTCATTTGCTTGTAACCCCCCGTATCTTCTCCCCTCCTATCGCGTCATATCTCAGGAAGGACGCAGCTCTCCATGCCATTCAACACCTCTCCAACGCAACCGGAGGTCCTCATCGTGGGCGCAGGCCCCGCCGGTCTCGCTGCTGCTATCGCCTCCGCACGCAAAGGCCTACACGTCGAAGTCGTTGACGCCATGCAGCCTCCTATCGACAAGGCCTGCGGCGAAGGCCTCCTTCCCGACGCCCTCTGCTCTCTCACCAACCTCGGCTTCAATCTCAATCACGATCTTCGCAGTATCGAAACCCACCCCCTCCGTGGCATCCGCTTCCTCAACGAGCAAACCACCACCGAAGCCAGCTTTCCCGCAACTCTCGGCCGAGGCATTCGCCGCACCGTCCTCCATCAACTCCTTCTCGATCGCGCCCTCAGCCTCGGCGTCCGCTTCCACTGGCAGCACTCCGTTCAAAGCATCGAACCCACCACCTCCGGCCACCTCATCCGCACCAACCGCCAAACCCTCCGCACCCGCTACCTCATCGGTGCCGACGGCCACCACTCCCGCATCGCTGCCTGGTCCGGCCTCACCGCATCGACGACCCACTCGCGCCGCATCGGCCTGCGTCAGCACTACACCATCGCCCCCTGGACCAACTTCGTCGAGGTCTACTGGAGCAACTACGGCCAGGCCTACGTCACACCCACCTCCCCGCACGAGGTCTGCGTAGCCTTCGTCTCCAACCAAAAAACTCCCTCCACGGAACACGCCTTAGCCCAGTTCCCCGCTCTCCAGCATCAACTCACCGCGGCAACTCCCAGTGGCTCGCCCCGCGGATCCATCTCCCTCAACCGCACCCTCCGCCGCGTCACCGCAAACAACATCGCCCTCATAGGAGACGCCTCCGGCTCCGTCGACGCTATCACCGGCTCCGGACTCGGCCTCGGCTTCAGTCAAGCCGCAGCTCTTGCACACGCCCTTCACACCGGCAACCTCGCCTCCTACCAGCGCGCTCACAGCAGCATCCAGCGTCCTGCCCGTATCATGTCCCGCAGTCTCCTCTTGCTGGACCGCTTCCCTCACCTCCGCACCCTCACCCTCAACACCTTCGAACGCCACCCGCTTCTCTTCGAACATCTGCTCCACGTCCATATCGGCCATCGCAACTGCCCCTTCGCGGTATTGACGAACCGCCTCCAACCGGATTACACCTGCTGACAGCTAAAGTTAATCAGGGCAGCCCCACAACCTTTACAGTGGCCCACGACACCCTGTAAGTTGAGGTATCCCCGAGGAAGCCGAACCACATGAACGAAATCGCCACGCGCTGCATCGACATCATCGCCAAATCAAAGAGCATCCCCGCGGACTCCATCTCTCTCGCCAACACCTTCGACGAGCTCAACATCGACTCCCTCGACAAGATCAACATCTCCTTCGAGGTCGAAGAGGCCTTCAACATCGAGATCCCCGACGAAGCCCTCAGCACCCTCCGCACCGTAGGCGACATGGTCGAAGGCGTCACCAAACTTACCTCCGCTCCCGCCCCCATCCCCACCCCCTAGCGTTCCCTCAATAGCTTTCCCTGCTTGCAATTTCATCTGCCGTTGTGTGTTTTATTGTTGTCATTCCCTTTTGTTTGTCATTCCGCAGCGCAGCGGAGGAATCTGCTGTTTGCCCCGCCACCACCTTTACCCACCCTCCCCCAACTACCGTCATCCTGAGCGAAGCCTCTCGCGCACTTCGCGAGAGGCGCAGTCGAAGCATCCCCGTATTTGCATCCGCAGTTGCAGTTGCATCTGTACTTGCAGTTGTAGTTGCATCTGCAGTTGCCCGTTTTCTTGTTGTCATTCCGAAGCGAAGCAGAGGAATCTGCGGCTACCTCCGCCACCCAACGTCCACGCCCTGACCACACCCTGACCACGCCCACCCCGTGTATCATTCGCTCGTACACGGAGGCCACCTCATCTGACCGGCACCCAGGTCCTCGAAATCTTCCGCCACAACGAGCTCTACCTCTTCCTTGGCGCGGCCTTCATCACCATGGGACTGGTCTCGATGGCCTTCGCCTTCCTCAGCCGCAAGTTCGACGCCGTACTCTTCTGGCTCGCTCTCTTCGCAATCTTTTACGGAACGCGCTTATGGCTCAATGCGGGATTCTCTCGTCTGCTCATGCCACACGAAGCCTTCTTCTACCGGCTGCCGAACGCTGCTAATTTTCTGGTCCCCATCCCGGGCTTCTTTTACTTCGCTGAAGCAGGGTTTATAGGCCTTCGCGGTCGCAGGATCGCCACGTTCCTTACAATTCCGTTTCTCTGCATCAGCATAGGAAACCTCTGGCTCGGCAACTCGCTGATCTTCGTCTACATCAACAACGCGATCGTAATCACCATGCTCGCCGCCCTGACCATGGAATCGATCCGGCGCAAGCAGGTCGACAAAGACTTCACTATCGTCAGGCTGGGCATTCTGGTCTTCGTCGCATTTGCTCTCTACGACAACATCGCCGGGGTCTTCGCCCGCTTCCCGCAGAAAGAGCCCGTCGGGTTCGCCTTCTTCCTCGCAGCTCTCGGCTACGTCGCTGCAAGGCGCAGCCTCCATCGCGATCAACAATTCAACGCTCTCCAGAAAGAGCTCGAGATCGCCCGCCGCATCCAGACCTCCATCCTCCCACCGGCCTACCCCCAATCCGCTCACTTCCACGTCGCCGCACGTTATGTCCCCATGACCGCCGTCGCAGGAGACTTCTACGACTTCCTCATAACCGACGAGGCCCAGGCAGGCCTGCTCATCGCCGACGTCTCCGGCCACGGCGTCCCCGCTGCGCTCATCGCCTCCATGGTCAAACTCGCCGCCACCTCACAGCGCGCCAATGCAGCCGACCCCGCCCAGCTCCTCGCCGGAATGAACACAGTCCTCTGCGGCAACACCCAGGAGCAGTTCGTCACCGCCGCCTACGTCTACCTCGACGCCGAATCCTCGACCCTGCGCTACTCCGCCGCCGCGCATCCACCCATGTTGTTACTGCGCGGAGGAGACGTCATCGAGCTCACCGAGAACGGACTCATGCTGGCAGCCTTCACCTTCGCCACCTACACCACCGCCGACTACCTCCTGGAACCCGGCGACCGCCTCCTCCTCTACACCGACGGCCTCCTCGAAGCCGTCAACCTGCAAGGCGAAGAGTTCGGATCGAACCGCCTCCACGCCCTCCTGCAGGAGACCGGCTACCTTCCCGCCGAAGAAGCCTCCACCCAAATCATCTCGTCCCTCGAACGCTGGTCCTCCCAATCCCAGAACGACGACCTCACCCTCCTCATCTGCGACTATCAAAGCCACCACCCCACCGCCCCGACAACTCCCTAAAGCGTTTGTCCCCTCGGCCCCTACACCACCACCTCCACCACCACCACCAAAAAGCCGTCATCTCGACCGAAGCGCAGCGAAGTGGAGAGCCCCCGCATTGTTTTGCCTCTAAAGCAGTTGCAGTTGCCTGTTCTTTTGTTGTCATTCCGAAGCGAAGCAGAGGAATCTGCTGTTACCCCCGCCACCACATCCCCGCCCCCACAACCGTCATCCTGAGCGAAGCCTCTCGCGCACTTTGCGAGAGGCGCAGTCGAAGGATCCCCGTAGTTGCAGTTGCAGTTGCAGTTGCAGTTGCAGTTGCAGTTGCAGTTGCAGTTGCAGTTGCAGTTGCGGTTGCGGTTGCGCAGTTGCAGTTGCCTGTTCTTTTGTTGTCATTCCGAAGCGAAGCAGAGGAATCTGCGGTTGCCCCCGCCACCTCCCTCCCAACCCCACAACCGTCATCCTGAGCGAAGCCTCTCGCTCACTTTGCGAGAGGCGCAGTCGAAGGATCCCCGCAGTTGCAGTTGATTGTCCTCTTGTTTGTCCATCCCGCAGCGAAGCGGAGGAATCTGCAGTTGCTTGCCACTCAGGGCGCCGCCTGATCACTGCCTCGCTCCACGACCACCCACAATCGCTGTCAAGACCCGAAACACCCAAACGCCTCTCCCCACTGCACAATCACGTGGCGCATCAATTCCACCCGACTAGATAAAATAGATGCAAGACGAACCATACTAACGAGCCACAAAAATAAAGTCCCTAACCTGTTGATAACAAGTATTTTGCGATCAACCCCTTTCAATAGAGTATTTTACCGGCATACCTCTCCTGCAAACCAAACAAAACAAGCGTCTTCGCTGCAAAATACCCCTTCAACGAGAGGGGGGAGGGGGTACCCGCCCCTCCAAGAAACTACAATCACCAGAGCACCACCAGGAGAAGAAGTGAATCGTGTCGTAGTCACCGGCCTCGGATGCATCACCCCCATCGGCAACACCGTCGCGGAGTTCCGCACCTCGCTCTTCGCCGGCACCACCGGCATCTCCCCGTTCCCGCCCTATCCCGAAGCCCCCGCCCGCGAAGCTCACGACAACACCCAGGGCCTCCGCTTCACCCAGACTGCCGCCGTCAAAAACTTCGACGCCAGCCAGCACCTCGAATCCGGCATCCTCACCGCCACCGACCGCACCGTCCACTTCGCCGTCGTAGCCGCCCGTCAGGCCGCCGCAGAATCCCAGCTAACCAGCCACTACGCACCAGACAAGATCGCCATCATCGTCGGCTGCGCCTGTGGCGGCCGTCAGGCCGAAGAGACCGAAACCAACAAGCTCTACACCCGCGACGCCCGCGTTCATCCCCTCACCGTCGTCCGCACCATGGCCTCAGCCGGAGCCAGCAACATCTCCATCGACCAGAAGATCACCGGACCATCCATCAACATCTCCACTGCCTGCGCCTCCGGCACCCACGCCATCGGCCTCGCCTTCCAGATGATCCGCGCCGGCATGATCGACGCCGCCATCACCGGAGGCCACGAAGCCCCGCTCACCTTCGGCTTCCTCCGCGCCTGGGACAGCATGCGCGTCGTCTCCCCCACCCAGTGCCGCCCCTTCTCCGCCGACCGCGACGGCATGACCCTCGGCGAGGGGGCGGCCATGTTCACCCTCGAAACCCTCGAATCCGCAAAGTCTCGCAACGCCCACATCTACGCCGAGATCGTAGGAACCGGCAGCTCCGCCGACGCCAGCCACATCACCCAGCCCCACCCCGACGGCGCAGCCGCTGCCATGCGCATCGCGCTCAAAGACGCCAACGCCTCACCCGACGAGGTCGGCTACCTCAGCGCCCACGGCACCGGCACCCAGGTCAACGACACCACCGAAGCCGCCGCCATCCACCAGGTCTTCGGCACGCGTGCCACAAAGATCCCCATCAGCTCCACCAAATCCCTCCACGGCCACTCCATCGGAGCCAGCGGAGCCCTCGAAGCTCTCGCCACCATCCTCGCGCTTCACGAAGATCTCCTCCCCGCCAACGCGGGAGTGACACAAATCGACCCAACCATCGATCTCGACATCATCCTCGGCGCCCCGCGCAAAGCCTCTCCGAAGCTGGCCCTCTCAAACTCCCTCGCCTTCGGAGGACTCAACGCTGTCCTCGCGCTCCGCCCCTACGCCGAGTGACTCGTCATTTGAAGAACTTCACCCAGCCATCCACGGCCGCTTTGCTCAGGTTCAGCCCGGTTGCTGCAACCTCGAGAGAGTTGCGCAGCCCGAGAGCAAACTGACTTAGCGCGCTCTCCTGCCAGAAACGGTCATGGGCTACCTGACTCACAAATGCCTGAACGTAAGCTGACATCAGGCTCGGCTGAGCCAGCGACATATCCTGCACCAGCACAGGATGGGGATGCATCGCCGGATCGATCGGATGCAGCACAGAGACCAGAACCGGTCCCGCTCCCGTCTTGCTCGACAGGCTCGAGCGTATCGCCGCACTGCGCGCATAGTCGTAATGCGCCAGGATAAAAGCCACCTTCGCGTCCGCATCTGTACCATCCCATCCCGGGTCCGGTGCAGTCAGCAGGATGGAAGTGATATTGATGCGGCTCTTGGGAACGTAGCGCGCTAGTCCTTCAGCCGTCGGCAGATCGACCAGAGCCTTCAGGAACGCGGTATATTGTGCAACCTCGCCTGCCTCAGGCGGATGAGAGAGAAGAGCGTAGCTGTAGAGTCCATACCCAACCGCCTCCTTCTCCTGCGGAAGCAGGATCGCAGTTCCGGTGACACGGCTCGTAGCCGCATCCATGCCTGCGGACTGCCCAGGGGGAAGTGGCGCAGGGG
The DNA here is from genome assembly GCF_009766095.1 of Granulicella sp. S190. Taxonomy (GTDB): domain Bacteria; phylum Acidobacteriota; class Terriglobia; order Terriglobales; family Acidobacteriaceae; genus Edaphobacter. The sequence goes on along the minus strand of NZ_LMUD01000002.1, from coordinate 516,503 downwards.
CCGTAGAGGCAGGCTCGTCCGGGTCGGCAGAAGGGACGGGGAGAGCAGTAGGTGGTGGTGCAGGAGCAGGTGCGGGAGGAGGAAGTGGTGCAGGCGGAGGTGGTGGTGGCGAGGGTGGGGGAGCGGGTGCAGGCGCAGGGGCCGCAGTCGGTGGAGCCGCATTACATCCCGAAAGCGCCACAACGAATCCCAGCACTGCCCAAAGAAAGATGCTGCGCACCGTCGGCGGAGAGCCCTTCTTCTCCGAAGAAGACTGTCGTCTATTCAGCAGAGCCCCCACTCCCCAGACGATCGCCAGCGCAACCGCAGCAAACAGTGCCACCATCGCTCCGGATGGAGGAGGAGGAGGCAGTAGGTAGTACGCCGCCATATAAAACACCAGCGTCAACGCGATCGCTGAACCCAGAAACATAGGCGTCTTTTTCACGAAATGCCCCCAACTCCCTGTATCGTTTGGAAGAGATGGAAATAGCTTTGGCCCAGGTACGAACACTCTCTCACATTTACCCAATGCCGTCGAATCCGGTAAACCCACAACATAGGTCGGCAGGGAAACGATGATCTCCGTCCTCATCCTTACCCGCAACGAGCAGCACGACCTCCCTGACTGCCTCTCCTCCGTCTCCTGGTCCGACGACATCCACGTCTTCGACTCCCACAGCACCGACAACACGGTGAGCATTGCCAAAGCAGCAGGCGCAACCATCCACACCCGCACCTTCGACGACTACGCCACCCATCGCAACGCCGCGCTGACCACCATCCCCTTCAAGCACCCCTGGGTCTTCCTCCTCGACGCCGACGAACGCCCCACCCCCGAGCTCTCCCGCGAGATGCAGCAACTCACCCTCGCCGCACCCGACCAGACTTCAGCCTTTCGCCTCCGCCGCCGAGACTTCCTCTTCGACACCTGGCTGAAACACGCCCAGATCTCCCCTTTCTACATCCGCCTCATCCGCCCTGAGCGAGCGCGATACACCCGCGCCATCAACGAGGTCCTCGAAGTAGATGGCCCCGTGGCCGAACTCAGCTATCCCCTCGATCACTACCCCTTCTCGAAGGGCATCGCCCACTGGGTGGAAAAGCACAACCTCTACTCCACCATGGAGGCCGAGCTGATCGTCCGCAACCAGGGCCTGCAGAACCCATCCCTCCTCACTGCCCTGCGCGGCCCCGACTTCCACACCCGCCGCCTTCACCAGAAGGCCATCTTCTACCGCCTCCCCGGCAGGCCCCTTCTCAAGTGGCTCTACATGGCCTTCATCCGGGGCGCCATCCTGGACGGGGGTGCCGGCCTCACCTACGCCACCCTGCAAGCCTTCTACGAGTACCTCATCGTCCTCAAGACGAAAGAACTTCGTCGCGGCGGAGCGTAGCCTACTCCTCGGCGTGGTGGGCCCGGAAGATCAGCGAAGCGTTCGTCCCTCCAAAGCCAAAGGAGTTCGACATGGCATACTCCATCGGCGCGCTGACCGCTTTATCTCTCACTAATCCGAACTGACAAACCTCATCAAGATCTTCGATGTTCGTAGTCGGCGGAGCCATCTGGTCCCGCAGAGCCAACACCGTAATCCCTGCCTCCAGACTCCCCGCCCCACCCAGCAGATGCCCCGTCATAGACTTCGTCGAACTCACAAGCAGACTCTTCGCGTGATCGCCAAACGTCTCTCTTATAGCTCGCGCCTCCGCCCTGTCTCCAAGCGGGGTAGAAGTAGCATGCGCATTCAGATACTGAATCGCATTTGGCTCCAGCCCAGCATCCCGTAATGCGAGCTGCATCACCCTCCGAACTCCCCGCCCATCCTCCGGCGGAGCATTCGTATGAAACGCATCCGAGTTCGCCGCGTACCCCACAGCCTCGGCGAGTATCTTCGCTCCGCGCCTCAGCGCATGCTCGCGCTCCTCCAGCACAAGAATCCCCGCGCCCTCGCCCACAACAAACCCATCACGCCCGCGATCCCAGGGCCGCGAAGCCCGCGACGGATCGTCATTCCTTGTCGACAGCGCCCGCATCGCACTAAACCCACCCACCGAAAGTGGAGTTACAGCAGCTTCGCTTCCACCGCAGATCATCACCTCTGCATCGCCTCTCTGCAATATTCGAAACGCCTCCCCAACTCCATGCGCTCCAGTCGTGCATGCAGTGGCGCATGTCAGATTCGGCCCCGTAGCCCCATACCGTATAGAGATCTGACCCGCCGCAAGATTCGCAATCGTTGCCGTGATGAAGAACGGAGATAGCTTCTCGGGTCCGCCAGTCTGCAGCTTCGTATGCTCTCGTTCGATCACTTCAAAGGCGCCGATTCCACTCCCTACATAAACCCCTACGCGCTCCGCATCCTCTGCAGCCATATTCAATCCCGACTGCTCCATCGCGAACTGCGCCGCCGCCATCGCAAATTGAATGAAGCGGCCCATCTTCTTCACATCTTTGCGATCGACATAGTTCTCCGGGAAAAATCCCTTCACCTCCCCGGCAAACCGACAGCTGAACTTCTCCGGATCGAACAGCGAAATCCTGTCGATACCAGACTCCCCTCGCTGCAGCGCGGCCCAAGTCTCTTCGGTGCCGACTCCTACTGGACTCACCAACCCAACCCCGGTCACAACGACGCGAAACTGCTCCTTCATCCCGATCTTCAAAGTCACGTAGCTCCTCTTCTTTTGCGGCGATAATCTGCCGACACATCCATTACCCGGAACTCTATGCCCGATCAGCCCTCTACTCGAATCAAAGATTTATATGACAATCATAATTTATTTGAATCAGGCTCAATGAACCAAACCCACAGTGGCAGGCATGACCTTAGGTGAACTTTCATGTCTGGAAACCAGGCACCATTACGATCCCAAAGTTGCCGCACTCCAAACTCGTCTCACATGCCAGTCCGAAATCGAAGCGACCGTCGCAGGATTCACAGATCCATCTGGTTCCAATTCGTTGCCCGCTCCCATGCAGCCGCGAGCACCAATAAGACTCATTAGGAACTCTCAAAGTTACAAATTTCTAACCCCACAAACGTCACCTCGCACACCTTCTGACGCAAGCGTCCCTCGTGTGATATCTCAAAAAAATTCTTGCAATATTCGTGAAAGCCATTTAAGGTTGGCTCACTCTTTCTTAATTTGCCGTTTTCGCCACACTTCTAGCAGCCGTTCGGCCCTTGGAAAACAGTGACGTACCCGTAGCATTCCGCTGCGACGCCGGCTTGTTGTCTAAATCGACATTAAAAAATCGCTCTAGAGCGATCAAGGAGAGTCTTTGTCTTTTTTCGGAGGTTATATGCAACGGTTATCAGTACGACCCCTACAGGCTGTTCTCTACAGCCTCGCCGCCATTCTCCTCACCATCCTTGCAATGCCTCTCGCTCACGCCCAGACCTTCCGCGGCGGGATCAACGGCACAGTGACTGACCGCACCGGCGCAGCCATCGCCAACGCCACCGTCGTCGCTGTTCAAACCGACACCGACGTCAAGCACACCGCCACCAGCTCCAGCGGCGGAGAGTTCCTCTTCCAGGATCTTCCCCTCGGCACCTACAGCGTTACTGTTAGCTTCTCCGGCTTCCAAACGGTCAAGACCGATAAGATCTCCGTTCAGGCTGGTGTCATTTACACTCTGCCCGTCTCTCTCCCTCTCTCTAGCTCGGCAACTACAGTTGAAGTAGATGCCGCCGCAGTCGCCCTCGACACCACCACCACCACCCAGACCACTGTCCTTGACGCCAAAGCAGTCGCCGACCTCCCGCTCAACGGTCGCGACTTCACCCAGATGATCTCTCTCACTGCGGGCTACGCCGGCTACAGCGGCGGCGGTTACGGCTCCCTCAACGGAACCCGCGCCAATCAGATGAACTGGCAGATCGACGGCGTCGATAACAACGACCTCTGGCATAACATTCCCGCAGTCAACCAGGGTGGTGTCTCCGGCATCGCCGGCATCATCCTCCCACTCGATGCAGTGGATCAGTTCTCCGCACAGACCCAGTCGGGCCCCGAAGGCGGCCGCAACCCAGGGGGCACCGTCAACCTGACCCTCCGCTCTGGCACCAATGGGCTTCACGGAACCGCCTACTATTTCAACCGCAACGAACTCTTCGGAGCCAAAAGCCCCTTTGCCGACACCAAGCAGAAGGTCCGCAACTACAACACTGGTTTCTCCGTCGGCGGCCCCTTCCTAAAAGACAAACTCTTCGGCTTCCTCACCTTTGAGCATCAGCGTTTCGTTATCGGCCAATCAGGAACCGCCACCGAGCCCTCCGTCGGCTGGCAGAATCAAGCCGCGGCAGTCCTTGCCCAGAACGGACTTGCCGTAAATCCCGTCATGGTAAGTGTCCTCAACAGGCTCTGGGGCGCCAACGTTCTCAGCCAGGACACCGTGGGCACAGTCAACAACTTCCACTCCAACGATCCCGAGTTCGGCTACAGCTGGAACGGCCTCGGAAAAGTCGACTATCGTCTCAGCGACAAAGATAACCTCAGCGCCCACTGGTTCGTGGGCCAGGGGAGTCAGGTCGCGCCAGTCGGATCTCAACTTCTCGCATACTATGAGGTCGCGCCAATTCACGTGCAGAACATCGCTATCGTCTATAACCGCGTCATCTCTTCCAGCATCTCCAACCAGGTGCTCGCTGGAGTCAACTACTTCAATCAGGTCTTCAATGACAATCAGACCGGGCAGGATGTTCAAAGCCTCGGCTTCATCACAGGCGCTATCTTACCGAACGCTCCGAACATCACTATCGGAAGACCCGCAACAACCGGCGGCGGCACCAACAGTGCAAGCAGCAACTTCGATCAGGTCGGTCTCACACCCCCTGAAGGACGCAATGACATCACCGGTCACATCACAGACCAGCTCTCCTGGACCAAAGGCAAGCATCAGATGCGCTTCGGCGGAGAATATCGGCAAGCTCAACTTGATGAGTTCTATCACCGTCATGCCACTGGCTCCTTCACCTTCGACGGAACTCAAACCCAGGCTGTCGCTACCGCAAGAAACGGAGGAGTTGCACCTACACCGAATGCAGACGGTCTCGACGGGTATCGCTACTCTCTCGCTGATTTCCTGGCCGGAACAACATCAGCCGCCAGCATCACCATCGGAAACCCCGAGCGTCAGGTCTTCGTCAATACTTGGTTCCTCAACGCCGGTGACTCCTGGCAGCTCACACCAAAGCTCAACGTGAACTACGGTGTTCGCTATGACTATGAAGGGCCCCTTCATAACTCTTACCAGGACATGTCCGTATTCCGCCCAGCGCTCATCGCGTCGAACGGTCTCGCCTTCCAGGGAAATCAGATCGACTCTCTTTTGCCTAAGTACTACAAGAACATAAGCCCTCGTCTCGGGTTGAGTTATGCGCTTGACAGCAACACCGTAATCCGTGCTGGCTACGGCTGGTACGCAGATACTCCCAACCTCAACCCCTTCCTCGACAACCGTCCCGGGAACCAGGCTCCCAACGGCGTAGAAGGCAACCCCGGCGGCGCAAGCCCTGTGTACTCCGTCTCTGCGGCAAACGGCGGATCAAACACAACCATCGTTGCAGGCGTTCCCATCTTCCCCTCCTCGGTTGGCTATCCTTGCTCAGCGACCTCGCCCTGCGGCGTATTCTCCGTCAACCCCAACTTCCGACCGTCGTATAACGAGAACTACAACGTAAACCTCGAGCACACCCTTGCACCCAGCGTCATCTTTCAACTCGGTTATGTAGGCTCCTCAGCCCGTCATCTCCTTAGCCTTCTCGACATCAACCAGGCTGCTCCCGGCGTCTATGCTGCCGACATCAATCGTCAGGTAACCCGTCCGTTCTACGGCCTCTATCCGCAGTACGGCAACATCAACCAGATCGAGAGCATCGGCACGGCAAACTACAACTCTCTACAGGTTCAGATGCGCATCACCAACTGGCATCACTTCTCCACCCAAACCGTCTACACCTGGTCGCACGCCCTTGACGAAGTCACTGCCTATCGAGGCGCTCTCCCTCAAGACAACAATAACTTCAAAGGCGACTACAGCAACTCAGACTTCGACACTAGGAATACCTTCGTCAGCTTCATGAGCTACGAGGTTCCCGGTTCGCAGCATCTCAAGCGCCTCACTAGCGGCTGGCAGGTCAACAGTCTGCTTAGCTTCCATGGTGGCGCGCCCTTTACTGTTCATGCCTCTGGAGACATCAGTGGCACCAACGAGGGCAACGACCGCGCGGTTCAGATTGCTCCTGCTCACACCGGTTATCAGGGCCAGTCCACCACCGCAAACTGGATCGATCTCAGCGCCTTCCAGGATCCCACCCCAGGAACATTCGGTACTGTCCGCCGCAACTCGTTCTACGCGCCTGGCTATAGCGACGTCGATCTCTCCGTCTTCAAGAACACGAAGATCGGTGAGCGAGTCACCATCCAGTTCCGCGCCGAGATGTTCAATCTCCTCAACCGCAATAACTTCGCTCCACCTTCCCCGTCCGTCGGCGGAAGCTCGCAACTCAGCGACACCATCGGAGACTTCAACGGCGCACCTGGAATCGGAGCCGGCGAAGCCTTCAACACCCAATTCGGTGGAAAGATCATCTTCTAACCCAAACCCCGCAACAAAGAAGCCCCATCCGCAGAGCATCGCAGGATGGGGCTTTTTCACGTCTGCACACAAATCTACACAGGCCACCGCCACTCTCGAATCTCTTTACGGTCGATCCCATTCTCATGCGCGTAGTTCACTGCTTCGATAATCTGCCCCTTCAACCACTCCTTCGTATGCGCCGCCGTCAACTGCAGTCGCGGAACCCGATCAATCACATCGATCGCCAAGTCAAATCGATCGATCTGATTCAGAATCGCCAGTTCTAGCGGAGTGTTAATGTTCCCCTTCTCTTTGTACCCGCGTACATGAAAGTTCTCATGATTCGTCCGCTTGTAAGTCAGCTTATGAACCAGCGAAGGATATGCGTGGAAGTTGAAGATCACCGGCTTGTTCTTCGTAAACAAGCTATCGAACTCCTTCTCCGATAAACCATGCGGATGCTCCGTCTCCGGCATGAGTCGAAACAGATCGACCACATTCACAAACCGGATCTTCACATCCGAACACCGCTCGCGCAGAATCGCCACTGCCGCCAGCGCCTCCTCGGTTGGAATATCCCCTGCGCAAGCCATCACCACATCCGGCTCATCTCCAGCGTCGTTACTCGCGAAATCCCATATCCCAATTCCCTTCGTGCAGTGCTTCACCGCATCATCGATGTTGAGGTACTGCATGTGCAGCGCCTTATCCGCGACAATCACATTCACGTAGTTCGAGCTGCGCAGACAGTGATCCCCCACGCTCAAAAGACAGTTTGCATCCGGCGGAAGATAGATCCTGGTCACCTCCGGACTTTTATTCGTCACAACATCCAGAAACCCCGGATCCTGATGCGTGAATCCATTGTGATCCTGCCGCCACACCAGCGAAGTAATCAGAAGATTGATGGACGAAATCGGAGCACGCCATCTTAGCTCCAGCTTGCTCTTCTCCAGCCACTTCGCATGTTGGTTGAACATCGAATCGATGATGTGCACGAACGACTCATATGTCGAAAAGAATCCATGTCGTCCCGTCAGCACATATCCTTCGAACCATCCCTCCAGAGTGTGCTCGCTCAAAATCTCCATCACGCGACCGTCACGCGCAAGATCGCCACCATCTGCATCCTCCGGCAGCATCTTCGCCATCCACGTCTTCCCGTGGCTGCCCTCGTAGATCACCTGCAGTTTGTTCGAAGCTGTCTCATCCGGCCCAAATACGCGAAAGCTCGTCATATTCATCTTCATCGCGTCACGCAGAAAGTGCGCCAGCACATCCGTTGGCGAAACCTCTATCTGCCCAGGCTTCTTTACCTTCACCGCATAGTCGCGAAAATCCGGCAGCTCCATCGGCTTCCTTAGCAGTCCGCCGTTCGCATGGGGATTCGCCGTAATTCTCCGCTGTCCCACCGGCGCCATCTGCTTCAACTCCGGGATCAGCTTCCCCGCCTCGTCGAACAGCTCCTCCGGCTTGTAGCTCCTCATCCATTTCTCAACCATCTTCAGGTGTTTCGGATTAGTCACCGGATCCAAAATCGGCATCTGGTGCGCCCGCCACGACCCTTCCAGCCTATGTCCATCGATCTCCTTTGGACACGTCCATCCCTTCGGCGAACGCAGAATAATCATCGGCCAGCGCGGCCGTTCAGGATCTGTCCCCTTCGGCGCGCTCCGTGCCTTCTCTTGGATCGCGCGAATCTCCTTCACGCAATCCTCGATCACTCCCGCCATCAGCTGATGCATCGTCGCCGGATCGTCTCCCTCAACGACACGCGGATCCCATCCGTATCCCTTGAACATCCACTCCAGCTCTTCTGGAGAAATCCTCGCCAGTACCGTGGGGTTCGCTATTTTGTAACCGTTAAGGTGCAGTATCGGCAGCACCGCCCCGTCCCGCACCGGATTCAGGAACTTATTCGAGTGCCAGGACGTAGCCATCGGACCCGTCTCAGCCTCTCCATCTCCCACCACCACAGTCACAATCAGGTCGGGATTATCGAACGCCGCACCAAAACCATGCGACAAGCTATACCCAAGCTCACCGCCCTCGTGGATCGAACCCGGCGTCTCCGGTGTGCAATGACTGCCAATCCCACCCGGAAACGAAAACTGCTTGAAAAACTTCTGCATTCCCGCAACGTCTTCGCTCTTATCTGGATACACCTCTGAATAAACGCCCTCCAGGTAACTATTCGACAGCGTCGCAGGCGCTCCATGTCCCGGCCCCGAGATATAAATCAGATCCAAATCGTACTTCTTGATCAGTCGATTCAGATGCACCCACACAAACGTCTGCCCCGGATCAGACCCCCAATGCCCAAGCAGCCTGTTCTTGATATGCTCCGGCTTCAGCGGCTCCCGCAGCAGCGGATTCGCCCGCAGATAGAGCATACCCACGCACAAAAAATTACACGCGCGCCAGTAAGCGTCCATCTTCCGCAGTTCCTCAGCCGATAGCGGCTTGCCACCCTCATTCTTCGTCTTGCTAACCGCCTTCGATACGCTAGATACGCTGCTCATAAAACTCCTTCAAATGAAACCGGGAATACGCTGAGAAGGATCCTGGATTGTAACCAAAGGTGAGCTATTTACTAGGCTCAGCCATCCGATGCACATGCATCGCAATCATCCAGTCTTCCTTGGCCGGAACGACAAACACTGCTGTCATTGAGTCAGATGCACTAATCTTTCGAACAGCGTCTCCCTGGGCCTCGTTCAACACAGAATTAATAGAGACCCCCATCCCCTCCATCCCGGCCACAATCTCTGCTCGCGAGCGCGTATCATGCTCGCCAATCCCGCCCGCAAATACCACTGCATCAAGTCCGCCCATCAAAGCAATAAACCCGCCCAACGCCTTCTTCACGCTCCGAGTAAAGATCTCCACTGCCAACCGAGCCCGCGCATCGCCCTTTACAACCGCCTCCCGAACCTCCTTCATATCGTTCGACATGCCGGAAAGCGCCACCATCCCCGCATCGTGGTTCAGCATCTTCTCCAGTGCCGCTGCCTGATCCCCCTTCATCTGGCGGAGAAGATAGAGCACCAGCCCAGGATCGAGATCCCCCGGCCGCGTCCCCATCACCACCCCGCCCGTCGGAGTCAGCCCCATCGTCGTATCGATCGAACACCCATCCACAACCGCAGTAACGCTGCATCCACTCCCCAGGTGCGCAATCGCCATCCGCTTAGGAAACGAAATCTCCTTGTCGGCTCGCAGCTGCTGCACAATCGACTCACAGCTCAACCCATGAAAGCCATACCGCCGAACTCCCCGCTCGCGATACTCCAACGGAATCGGATAGGTAGTCGCCTCCTCAGGCATCGTCTGGTGAAACACCGTATCGAAGCACGCATAGTGCGCTACCTTCGGGAACTTCGCCATCATCTCTTTGATCACTTCAATCGCGGCCGGATCATGCAGCGGCGCAAACGGCACAGCCTCCTCAAGATCTCGCAACACCTCTTCGGTAATCTTCTGATGCCGATCCAGCTTTGCTCCTGGATGAACCACCCTATAGCCCACTGCCTCCACAGCGGGCAGGCCCTGTCCGCTCACCGCTTCCACCACTAACCCAATCGCCTCTACCGGGGTCTGCGCCTTCACCTCGTTGCGTCCACCACTCAGGTCACGACCACCGGCGTCGCAAAATTTGAAGCCGCTCTTTGCCGCGCCAATCCCAGCCACCTCCCCCTCAAACAGCGATCGAGCCTCATCATGCTCTGCTTCAAATAGGGAAAACTTGATAGAAGAAGATCCACTATTAATCACAAGTACGCGCATGACACCCCTATCTCAAAACATCTGTCGCCTACGTTACACCTCGCTCCTTGTCTAAAGAGAAAGACCCATAAATCCCCAGGAAACCCCTCGAAAAGCTCCTCGTTCTTGAAATAACCACGGAGTGTCCTGCATTTGTCTCGCAGTTGTAAAAAGATTGCCGCATCAACCCAGCCACCAGCTCACAACGTCCTGCACGACCTAAACTCACATCAGGACGACGGCCCAGCAGAGTCCAAAGACATCGCCCTCCGCTGTATCGAGATACGCAGCAGCTTATGGAATCGACAGTCAATAAATCCCGTGGCGGCTTTTTCTTCTTGCCCATTCTGACTGGCTTCATCTTCGCCTTCCGAATCTCTTTGACCTTCCTTTGGTTTCAAGACGAGCCCCTTCACGGAACCGTCGCCTTCGTTGCACTCAGCCTTTCTCTTCTTACCCTTGCGGCAATGTCCTCTATCGGCAGCGTATCCAGCGTATCCTCCTCCTCACTCTTTACACCCCCCGTTCGCTGGTCCATCGCGATCCTCGCCCTCAGTCTCATCAGTCTCCTCTGGTCAGAGGCGCCACTCGACGCATCGGTTGGCTACTGGTTCTCCTGGACCGCTGATGTCGCCGCCGTATGGCTTTTGTTGCGTGAAAGGAATGCTGAAGTTCAGGCCACGGCAATCATGAAAGGCTTCGTCTGCGGAGCGGTTCTCGTGGCAATCATCGCCTGGATCATCCCGGCAATGGACGATCTACGCCTCGGCAATGAAGACTTCCTGCATCCAAACGCGCTCGGCTTCCTCTTCAGCATAGCGACGCTTCTCGCGATACATCTTGCTCACCAAACCACGTTTTGGCGATGGCCTGCCTTCTTCCTCGCCACAACCCTCTTGCGCACCATCAGCAAGAGCTCCATCTTCGGGTTCCTTGTCGCCTTCGGGTTCTATCTCCTTTGGGACTCCACCTTGACCCGCAAAATCAAAACCAGAATCGGCATCGCCGCCGGTATCATTCTGGCCTTTCTCTCTGGCCTTCTACAGGCGTACTTCACCAGCTACACCGCAGGAACCGATCCCGAAACCCTCACTGGACGAACCTTCATCTGGGCCGTCTCTTTCGAGTACGCGATCAAGAAACCTCTCCTCGGATATGGCTTCTACTCCTATCGTTTCATCATCCCTCCTCTAGGAAAGTTCGAAGCCCAGCAAGCCCACAATGAGCTCCTTCAACAGTTCTTCTCCTTTGGGATCGTTGGAGTCATCCTCATCATCGGTCTCTATTGGTCTCTCTTCCGGCAGATTCGTCGCGCTCCTTCCTCCTCCCTCAAAACGTTGACGGGCACCCTCCTACTCTTCGCTCTCGTCCATGGCTTGACCGACACCCAGATCATCGACCTCTCCTATCCTCTCTGGCTTTTGACGATGCTCTCCATTCTGCTCTCGGTCCGCACTCACTCCTCACAGCCGGCAGAGGCGCTACATCTGGAGACTTCGACCACATGACTCAGTTGCTAAAGCACTCCATCCGATCCGCAGTAGAAGCTACCGGCCACCAGATCCGCAGGACCAGCGTCTACAGCTCCCAGGAACTCCGCTACCGTCGACTCTTCTCCCTGCTCAATCTCGACATCATTCTCGATGTAGGCGCGAACGCAGGTCAGTTCGCAAAACTCTGTCGCGCTCTCGGCCACCATGGCCCCATTCTCTCCTTCGAACCCAGCAACACCGCCTATCAGAAACTCCTTCACGCCTCCGCGTCCGATTCCCTATGGACCGTAGCCGGAATCGCCCTCGGAGCGGAATCTGGCGAAGCGCAGATCAATATCTCCGCGGACTCCTTCTGCAGCTCCATCCTCCCCATGCTTGACTCCCATCTCGCCGCAGCCCCTCACTCCGGATACCTTCACAAGGAAAAAGTCTCTATCCGCCGCCTCGACGACGTCCTCCCTCCTGCTGCCTTCAAGAGCCGCGCCTTCCTGAAACTCGACGTCCAGGGCTTCGAGCTCCAGGTACTCAGCGGAGCCCCGAAGCTCCTCTCGAAGGCCCTCGCCGTTCAGTTGGAGATGTCCCTCATACCCCTCTATCAAGGTGAAACCCTCATGCCGGAGATGTCCGCCATCATGTCTAGCCACGGCTTTCAGCTGTGGGACCTTGAGCCCTCCTTCCGCGACTCCGCTACGGGAAGGCTTCTCCAGGTAGACGGCATCTTCGTCCGTACCGACAACCTCTAACCGGCAGCCGTCCCAAATCGCACCCTCCCCCAAAAGTCACACACCTTCTCCCGCGCAAAATCCTCCGCCGCCATCTAAACTCTTTCCATGTGTGGAATCGTTGGATACATTGGCCCCCAGTCCGTCGTCCCCGTCATCATTGAAGGCCTCCGCCGTCTTGAGTACCGCGGTTATGACTCCGCCGGCATAGCCGTAGCGGGAGGTCCCAGCGGCCTCGAGCTGCGCCGCGCTCCCGGCAAGCTCCGCAACCTCGAAACCGTCATCCACGACTCCCCCATCGACGGCACCTTCGGCATCGGACACACCCGGTGGGCCACGCACGGCCGCCCCACCGAAGAGAACGCCCATCCCCATCGCGACGGCACCGGCACCCTCGTCGTCGTCCACAACGGCATCGTCGAAAACTACCTCTCCCTCAAGAGCGCCCTCGTCGCTAAGGGCCACAAGTTCGTCTCCGAGACCGACACCGAGATCATCGCCCACCTCATCGAAGACGAGTTCAACCTCGCCGCCAAAACAGCGACCAACGGGAGCGGCAAGCACAGCCACGCCGAAGGCTCAGCGCCCGTGCGGCAAGCACCCACGGAGGCCAACGAGTCTGAAGCCGTCCTCACCCTCCCCAATAAGCCCACCATCCCACTCGAAGAGGCCGTCCGCCGCGCCGTCAAGCGCATCACCGGAGCCTTTGCCATCGGTGTCCTCTCCGCGCACGAGCCCAACAAGCTCGTCGCCGCCCGCATGGGCCCGCCCGCCGTCATCGGCATCGGCGACGGCGAGTTCTTCCTCGCCTCCGACGTCCCCGGCATCCTCCACCACACCCGCAACATCCACTTCCTCGCCGACGGCGAAGTCGCCATCCTCACCAAAGAGGGCGTCACCCTCACCGACTTCAACGCCCAGCCGCTTCCGTTGAAAGTCCAGCGCATCACCTGGGACCCCATCCAGGCCGAAAAGGCCGGCTACAAGCACTTCATGCTCAAGGAAATAAACGAGCAGCCCCGCGCCATCCGCGACACCACCCTCGGCCGCGTCTCCCTAGAAACAGGAAAAGTCTTCCTCGAAGCCATGCAGATCTCCGACGACGACCTCCGCAACGCCAGCCAGATCACCATCGCCGCCTGCGGAACCTCCTGGCACGCTGGCCTCGCCGGCAAGTTCATGATCGAGCGCCTCGCCCGCCTCCCCGTCGAAGTCGACTACGCCTCCGAGTACCGCTACCGCGACCCCATCGCCGACCCTCGCGCCATCGGCCTCCTCATCACCCAGTCCGGCGAAACCGCCGACACCCTCGCCGCCCAGGCCGAGCTCGCCGCCAAAGGCTCCAAAACCCTCGCCATCTGCAACGTCGTCGGCGCCGCCATCACCCGCAAAGCCCAGGGCACCCTCACCACCAACGCCGGCCCCGAGATCGGCGTCGCCTCCACCAAGGCCTTCACCGCCCAGCTCACCGCCCTCTTCGTCCTCGCCCTCCACCTCGCCCAGGTCCGCGGCACCATCTCCGACGCCGAATCCCTCCACCTCGTCACCGAGCTCTCCAAGCTCCCCGGCAAGCTCGCCTCCATGCTCAACATCACCTCCCCCGACTCCCCCGGCGCCTCCGAAGGCGTCGCCGCCCCCACAGCTCCCACCCGAAATCCCGGGCATAACAAAAATTCGTCATTTCGACCGGAGGCGCAAAGCGCCGGAGTGGAGAAACCCGCTTCTCTACCCACTCACCCCACCGAACTGAACTCAAGCTGGGCAGGCTACGACCGCCGCGCCACCACCCGCCGGCCCCTCTCAGCCCAGTGCGAAGAGCTCGCCCGCCTCTTCCACACCTCCGACGACTTCCTCTTCCTCGGCCGCGGCATCCACTACCCCATCGCCCTCGAAGGCGCACTCAAGCTCAAGGAGATCTCCTACATCCATGCCGAAGGCTACCCCGCCGGCGAGATGAAGCACGGCCCCAACGCCCTCATCGACGAATCCCTCCCCGTCGTCTGCATCGCCACCAAGGACCCCAACGATCCCTCCAGCGTCCTCAAGTACGAAAAAACCCTCAGCAACATTCAAGAGGTCACCGCCCGCTCTGGCCGCGTCATCGCCATCGCCATCGAAGGCGACACCGAGATCAGCCAGCTCGTCGAGCAGACCATCTACATCCCCCAGGCCCCCGAACTACTCCTACCCATCCTCGAAGTAGTCCCCCTCCAACTCCTCGCCTACCACATCGCCGTCCGCCGAGGCTGCGACGTAGACCAACCCAGAAACTTAGCCAAGTCAGTTACTGTCGAATGATCAAAACATCCCGCTCGTTTTACTCGGGGTTGTGAGTACTTCTAGCTTGTGCTGAGAATCAGACTGCTCTTGGAATTGCTATTTTTTTTGACTAAGTCCACATTTTTTTGAGGTCAAGCTTTGGGTAAGTGCCTACTGAAGCTAGTAACTCCGCTAAGCGACCTGGTCATTTAGGAGTTTCTGTTAGCTTATGCAGGGCTTCATTACATGCGTTATCAGCCGCTGAATTAGTGAACGAGCGAAAATCGGCGATGGCTAAACGGCCAGACTTGGAAAGACTACTTACTGGAATATCGGATGATTTAGCTGTCACTGATGTTCCGCTGTGCGTGTGTACTTCATAACCTACAGATAAGAACCCATCGTTAGAAAAAAGTACTGAGATCGACTTGATTACATTTTCTGTTGCAATCGCTCCAGCACTTGTATCGAGCGATTTTGGTTTTTCGAGATGTGTCAGCAACTCGGCATAAAGGTCCTGAGCTTGTTGTTGTTGATTTGCAGGTAGCTTAACCCACCGTTCTATGTCCAGCGTTGGATTCAAAGGTTTGGGCAAGTAGGTAAAGTTAATACCCTCATTAGGCCCTGTCGGAGTCGCAACCCATCCGTATGCTAGAGTTCCCTCTGGCGGACAAGCTATTGGTAAGTCCGGCTTGGTACCAGTGGCTGTGGTGGGTGCAGGAGTAGGCTGCGTTGTCGGTTGAACATTTTGGGCAGGAGTATTTGGCAATGACGCTTTTGACTGAGTTCGCGCTGAGGTCTTTGGGTTTACAGCTCCCGGGAAAGATGAAGCCAACTTGTCAACAGCCTCTTGACGTTTCGCCTTATTGGGCTCATTGGCGATTATCTTCAGTTGATCTAATACTGACGTTTGGAAAGCTTCTCTCTCCCGGTCTGCTTGATATGCCAGCACTTGCGTAAAAGCAAACACGAGGATGCCGACAATAGCCAGAATCCAAATCCCAAGTTTCCATCTGCGTCTGGATCTGTCGTTTCCGGGCAATGCTAACGTAGCCAAATGCCCTCCGATTCCAGCGAGAAGCAAGGGAATTACAGCAACGGCAAATGTCGTGAGAACGTAAGTCCACTTCAGCGGTCCCTCAGTAACTTGCAAGACCTCAAATAACATCAACCAACTCAACATAGTGGAGAGAATGTATCACGGAATTTATCTGGATTGTTGGGCGGGTGCCCCATATCTCGATTCTGAGATGTGGGCATTCGTGCGAAAGCACGAACCGCTTTTCTTTCATCATGAGGTATAACGTAGGACACAATGCAGCGAAGCCTCTCAGAGTATCTGGCAGAAGTACGCAGGGCAATTCCGACGAAGGATCGCCCAGCTTCAACGGATGCCACACAAACGGCCCCAGTCACAACCGATCTCTCCGAGTATCGCGCTCTCAACCCCGAAGAGCACTCGTTCCTGACTTGGCTTCTTGGGCACGGTGCTACTGGCTCAAACGCATTTCTTCCTCAACTAGAGGGGATCCTCGCTAAACAATGGTGTCCCTGCGGATGCCCAAGCATCTCACTGCATGTCGAGGGAGACGACAAGATCGTAACGTCGCCGCACGACCACATGTTGGTCGATCTAATCGGAAAGGTCGAAGGCCATCTAGTCTCAGTGACTCTCAGGCAAAGGCAAGGCAGATTAGTGGGCTTAGAACTCTCCGACCTTGAGGGAGTTCTTGGTGAGTTCGGATTACCAGACGTCAACACCCTCTATTTGTTCGATTCACCCCCTCCAGACCCGTCCTAAGCCTCGGCGGTGGGTGGCCCATACATAAAACCAACCAAACCTCGGGTGCCCCATTCATGCAGTCTCACCGCATGAGTGGGCATTCGTGCGAAAGCACGAACCGCCTCCGCTTCCCAAAACATAACCAGGCTACTTAAGAGAACTTGACTCCAGATTCTCTGGCCATTCACCTAAAGAGCAAATCCGTTCGTCTTTTGCCGCAAGTTAATGCAGCAGCGAGTTCAAAATCAAGAAATACTCTCAATAATCTCCGGTTTTTAGCATAAGCCATTTGGCTGTTGGATTGCATAGACGTAACTTTGATCCGTCCCACTTCTTATTCCAGAACTGTGTCGCGGCTACCCAAATTTCGGAGAACTAGATGATTACTACCAAAAGATCGCTGCAAGCTCTTTTTTGCCTTGGCTTCACCTTACTTGTAGCTAACTCCTGTAAGGCAGACATCATCTCCGTGACTAGCCCAGGACATGATTCCTACGTGGCAGGACCAGTAACAAACGGTCTTGTAAATTTCACAAATTGGAACCCGGGTGGCTGCGGCGGAGTAAGCCCTTGCATCGTTGGCGCTTCGATCGTTCCGATCACGATATTCGAGGACGCCAGCTCATCCAACGTTACGTTCACCTACGGCCCCGACTTCGATTTCGACTACTCATCAACTGGCCCGGGCGATCGTCTGATCCTCAGATACATGCTTCAACCCCAAGGCTTAGTCTTAAATCTGGGAATTACGGGCGCATCGCTGTATCTCGCCGGGGCACCGCAAGGCATTCCGGATATTGGGATACCGCCGTCTTCGGGACTTTCCTCGTGCCCTGCAGATAATCCAAACACTGGAAACTACTGTTACTCGTTCGATCAAGATCTGACAGGAAGTAGCGGCAGCAACTACGCTAATGTCTCGTTGCCTTACAACACCGCCGGCCTAGACGAGGTCGACATCTATCTTGCAGTTCAGGACCTAAACCCGAATGGCGGCACTTTTACAATAACTCAGGATGCAGTAAACATCGCTCCAGAGCCATCGAGTTTCGTCCTGCTAGGCACTGGGTTAGTTGGAGTGGCAGGCATGTTGCGACGCCGTGTGAAATATATCCGAACCTGCAATCAATAACTCTTCTCCCAACCACGAGTGGGCGGGTGCCCCATCCTTCGCGCACTTGCGAAGGGTGGGATGTAAACTGTCCCCGCAACCATCCATGGAGAAGTATGGCCAGAGACATCATCCAAACCCCCAACGCCCCATCTCCCCCGCCGACCTACAGCCAGGCGGTACGGGCAGCGGGTCTGGTCTTCGTCTCAGGCACCGGGCCGCACCATCCACACACCGGCAAGATCGTCGGCGAGACCATTCAGGAGCAAACCAGACAGTGCCTGGAGAACATCTCTGCCATCCTCAAAGCCGCAGGCACCTCCCTCGACCGCATCGTCAGTGCCACCGTCATCCTCCTCGAAGAGACAGACTTCGCCGGAATGAACGAAGAGTGGATCAAATGGTTTCCGGAAAACCCGCCCGCGCGCCAAGGCGCAAAACTACCGGTCCGCATCCCCGGCATGAAGATCTCCATCGCAGCCATCGCCGAAGCCTGAGCAGTCAGGAGCCCCATATCTCGATTCTGAGCTGTGAGCATTTCGTGCGAAAAGCACAAACCGCATCTAACCTAACCATCTGGGCGGGTGGCCCACCCTTCCACTTCCAAACCAGACACAAAACCTCGGGCGCCCCATCGCACCGATTTCCCAGACCCCACTTATTCCCAAAACAGGAACCCTCAAAAATAAATCCCAAAAACCTGGCGCATTTTTTCACCCCGAAAAACTGACTGCCAAAACACCACGTTCACCACGCATTCCACCACGTTCTCACCATCAAAAAACCACCACAAAAAACACCTTTTTTCGCAAAACTCCCTGAAAAACACCACAACTCCCCGTACAAAAAAACCTCCGATAGCTTTCGCAAAACGACCCGCATCTAACCCACCATCTGCACTCCCAAAGTTACAAACGGAATAGCACTCCCCTGGCGATTCCGCATCACCTCTGCCCATAAGCAGTGAATACGTAGTCTTTTGTCTTCACCGCCGTATGGCAAGCGAACCCGCACTTGGCGTCGCTCCCTTGCGGCGGCTTATCACCTAAGTTGCCGAGCCTGAACTTACCCGCCGCGGCGTCGAACTCGAAGACGCCGTAACCCCATCCTCCGCTGTCGGCGAACCTCTTACTGTCCTTCACCATGAAGTCAACGTCATGCTGGACTCCTGGCACTGTCGGCGCACCGGGCTCACCGGCATCCACCTTCGCGACCCAATGGACCTTCGCCATCTTGGCACCATCCGGAAACGGCTTGCCGTTCCCGGGAATGCCCGCCTTATAGGCGTTGATCATCTCAGCATTCCCGAGGATCGCAGCGACCGCACCTCCGTTATGGCTGATGGCGATCACCGGCCAGCCTTCGTATCCTCTGAACTCAGCGAACGCGAGGCCATTCGGTACTTTGAGGGTGTACTTGTCCTGAGCGGAAGCAGCAGCTGGTGCCTGCGACGGGACAGTTGCTGAGGCGGAGGCAGCCCCGACGCGAGGAAGGCTATGGATGTAACGTGCAAGCTTCCAGGTGTCGTTTTCTGAGATGCTCGACTTCCAGGCAGGCATGCCCGTAAGGCGAACTCCGTTCTGTACGATCCAAAACAGCTCTGCGTCGCTCCAATGCTGCACGTGGGCTGAGGTCAGGTCCATGGCAGGCGGTGTCATGTTGCGCCCGAGGTCACTGTCTCCGCGCGCATCCGCTCCGTGGCATTGGGCGCAAGACCCAAGAAATATCTCCTGGCCCTGGCTCACGACCTCACTAGTCTCAGGCAGCGGGTTCTTCATCTTTCCCGCCTCCAATGGAATCGCAACGTCTTTCGCAGCATCGGCCAGACTGGTCTCTCCCTGAGAAGGAGGTTTGCCCGCTGTGCAACCCTGAAGCATAGCGCCGAGCATCACTCCAAGCACCAGCTTGCGTTTTAGCGCCACGCTGCGATCACCTCCGCCCCACCCGCCAATCCACGACCGACCCACAGATTCCCCTATCAGTTCAGGCATGATGCGTTCTCCTTCACAAAGAAAGTTTCAGGCCCGGTCTAACGTGCGTCTGGAACGATTGCAATTAAGCCAGAGGGGAGGGAGGAAAACAATCGGACAATGGTATCGACGATACTTTCGTATCAAGCGTGCGGGAGGATGTCAAGGGCACAGCAAAGGGAACTACGAGTAGGCGCATGGCCACCTCTGGCCCTTGGTGCCCGTATCTCGATCTTGAGATGTGGGCATTCGTGCGAGGCGCGAACCCCACCCCACCGTGCTAAACTCCTCCCCGGGCCAGATAGCAATCCGCTGAGGAGTACCCAGAGGAACCATCCGCCGCCCACCTCCGCACCACATCCCTCCTCCAACTTCTATTCCAGCGAAAAGAAGCAACAACTAAAACTCGATCCGTCTGTTCATAAAGGCAACGCTAGTCTCACAGGAGCAAACATCATGTGCACGAAACCTTCCATTCGGCATCTGTTACTAGCCCTTCTCTTGATGGTCGTCTCCTCTTCCGCACTCGCGCAGGTCGACATCTCCGTCTCCTTTGGGCCACCAGCGCTCCCCGTCTACGAGCAGCCACTCTGCCCCGGCGATGGATATATTTGGACCCCCGGCTACTGGGCCTGGGACAACGACAACGGCGACTACTACTGGGTACCCGGCACCTGGGTCGAGGCCCCCGAGGTCGGCTATCTCTGGACCCCCGGCTACTGGGGATGGGGCGACGGAGCATACCTCTTTCATACCGGGTACTGGGGTCCCCACGTTGGCTTCTACGGAGGCATCAGCTACGGCTTCGGCTACTTCGGCGACGGCTATGAGGGCGGCCGATGGGATGGCGGACACTTCTTCTACAACCGCACCGTCAATAACGTGAACATCGTAAACATTCACAACACCTACAACACCACCATCGTTCACAACACCACCATCATCAACCGCGTCAGCTACAACGGCGGCAATGGCGGCATCGAGGCACGTGCTACCTCACAACAGGAAGCGATAGCGCAGGAGCGGCACATCCCACCCGTGCAGGCTCAGGTGCAGCACGTCCAGACCGCGCGCTCCAATCCGCAGCTTCGCGCCTCGGTCAATCAGGGCAAGCCGCCCATCGCCGCGACCGCCAGGCCCACGCAGTTCAGCGGACAGGGAGTCGTCGCAGCTCACGAAGCCGGCGCCCCCTATCACCCGCCAGCCAACCGTCCTAACGCAGAAGCTCGGCCCGCAACCCCCGACTCTCGTTCCGTGAATCCAGCGCACGCGAGCGAGCTACAACCCCACCAGGCACCTGCACCACCCAATACAGGCAATGCCAAACTCGATCAAAAGTATCAGCAACAGCAGGCTAAGCTGATCGCAAAGCAGAACCAGGAACACCAGCAGCTTCAGCAAAAGCAGGAAGCACAACATCAACAGCTCGCACAAAAGAACGCGAGCGATGCGAGAAAACAGCAGGTCGAACAGCAACACCAGCAGCAGACTCAGCAGATGGAACAACGCCATACCCAGCAGCAACAGCAACTACAACAACGGCAGCCGCAACCCCATGCGGAAGCACGTCCAAGATAGCTCGGGCAGCCTTCCACTTCCCATCGATACAAAATCGCGTGCGAAAGCACGAACCTCTCTCTACCTGCGGGTGGCCCCATCTAGCTACTGGGTGCCCCATATCTCGATTTTGAGATGTGGGCATTCGCGCGAAGGCGCGAACCATCTTCCCTCTTCCGTAAAAACCCTCCGTGCGCCTCCGCCAATGTGGATCGACCTCACAACCCTCGTAAGAGCGTGACAGTCGAACAGGTGTACCCATTCCTCTCCTGATCCCAATGCTCCACTATCTTGCCATCGTGGACGCGCAGGAGTTGAAAGTAGGTCCACGGGTACATCTTCGCCTTGTCGTCTAGATCGGGGGACGTAACCGTCCAGCCTCTTCGGCTAACGTCCTCAACTTCCGCCCCGCCGTCCCTCATCTCCCGAAACAAGAAGGCGTCAAAAATAAATAGTCAAAACGTGGCACATTTTTAGCTCCAAAATAAGCGCTGCCTAAACACCACGTCAGCCACGCATTCCACCACGTTCCCACCAGCAAAAAACCATGTCGAAACACGCACTTTTCGCAAAATCCCCAGCAAAAACACCACCTTCACCATCAAATAAATAATCCCCTAAACGTCGTATCGCTAAACCACCCGCGAGAGGTAAAGCTAGTCCTATGAGCCTTACCAAAGGGACCCTCCTCGCACTAACCCTCTCCCTCCCGTCACTAAGTCATGCCCAGGAATGCTTTAGCAACCTACCCCAATCCCTCCGCTCCACCGTAGAACAAGACAACTGGAACATCCTCCAACCAAACGACTTACCAGCCGCCGACCTTCAATCCTGGAAGGTAAAGCACCCCGGCGAGTGCCCCGGAATCACCTCCGGCGACTTCTACCCCAAAGGCAAACCCTCCTATTTAGTGGCACTTATCCAACGAAACGGCACAGATCAAAACCTCACCGAAAAGCTAACCCTCGTCTACCTCAGAAAAGACGCGCCGGCCAGCGAAATAGTCGTTCCACCCACGCAAATCACCTCTCCAATGGTCGTCTGGAAGATTCATCCCGGCCACTACATGGGCATCGACGGTACCAAAGCTTCCATCTCCCGCGAGTCCTTTATTTATGAGAAGCTTGCGGGCCCAGCCAGTCAGTTCTACTACGACGGCACCCACCTCAAATCCTTCATAATTTCAAGATAAGAGCATCCTCTTTCAGGCCGCCGTGCATAGTGATAGGCTTTTGATCATGAATGGCCCTACCCTCCAGGAGCGACTGGACCACTTGACCATGGGACTTGCCGAAGCCGAGAAGAGATACGCTGCGGGAGAGCCCTATCCCGATCCTATTGAAGGCGCGTGGCCCAGCAGGATCTCTAAACTCAAGCAGCACATCGCCGAACTCCGCGAGATCATCGCTAACGAGTAATTCGTTTTCTGTGACGCTGAAACTTGCGTCATACTTTTTTTTGCGAAGGCGTTTGTGGTTTTTTGCAGGGGATTTTGCGAAAAACGAGTGTTTGGACGTGGTTTTTTGCTGGTGTGAACGTGGTGGAATGCGTGGTAAAGATGGTGCGTTGACAACGCATTTTTGAGGTGTGAAAGATACGCCACCGTTTCTGGATTTATTTTACGGCGCGTGTCATTCGGTCTTCGTTGCCTGTAACAGCAGTTCGACCGATGGCACGACCATGTCCAGAAGAACGGCTTGCGGAGCCTCCGCAGATTTCAAGAAGGTGAGTTGTTCCTGCCGGACGGAGGCGCTTACTGGTTTGTGAGTCTGAAGAGAGTCCAGGCTCGACAGGCCAATGGTTGCAGTCAGGGAGAGGGAGTGTGAGACCGGCTCCAGCTCTGAGGTGATTGAAGACAGTGGCAAGACCTGTTGCAGCGTTGCATCATTGTCACGCCAGAGGATGAGCCACTCGCGAGCCTGTTGCCACTGCTCCGAGGTAGCCTTTCCTTCTGCAATCGCCTGGGCCAGATGATGGAACTCTCGAGCGCGATCACTTTCGGCGGGCACTGCGTCGACCATCTTATTGAGTGGAGTGAAGCTGTCGTAGCTGGCCAACGACTCGCGCGCGTATTCCTTGGGCGGCTCGACGACACTTGCGAGAACCTTCAGTGGGGTGATCTCAGGAGTTTCGACCATGCGGCGCAGCATCTGTTCTCTCATCGCTTCATAGGTCTGACCGCTGTATTCGAGATCGTTCGAGACAATTGCCAGCCTTCGATACATCGAGTCGACATCAGCTACTTGCTTTGGAGACCATAGCCGCTCCGCGATAGCTGCGGTGCGTGGCCAGATGCGGCCACCGATACTTTCGGGCGTGACGTACTCCGACCACATGGTCGCCTCTCCGCCGAGGATATTGCTTTGCTGCTCAGGGGTCAGTTTTGCAGCAGCATCGGCGAGCGGGTCGACGGCGTAGTGCTGGGATGCGGGTTGATTGAGGTCAATGTAATAACCGGCGGAGAGGATGCCGCGGTTACCGCGCTGTGCTGCTTGCGCGAGTGAGTCCGCGCCTCTCCATGATTGAATGACAACGTCCTTCGGAGTGTCAGGCTGCAGCACTTCATCCCAGCCAACGGTGACCTTGCCGCGTTTCGTCACCAGTCGTTGAACGCGGCCTGTAAAGTAGGCTTGCAGGGCTGCGTCATCCTTGAGGCCGTGCTGGTGCATGTACTGCTGGATGCGTGGGTTCGCGTCCCACTCTTTTCCGTTACACTCGTCGCCGCCGATATGGAAGTAGGGATCGGGAAAGAGCGCCGTCATCTCTCCTAAAAGGCGATCAAGGAACTCGTAGGTGCTTTCGCGGGTCGGATCCATCGCAGGGTCGAATACACCCCACTTCCGTTCGATGGAGTATGGCCCTTTGCCGCTGGCGAGGTTAGGGTAGCCGACGAACCACGACGTGGCGTGGCCCGGCATGTCGAACTCCGGAATGACCCGGATGCCGCGGTCGCGTGCGTAGGCGATGATGTCCCGAACCTGGTCCTGCGTGTAGTAGTTTCCGTCTGATCCCTTCTGCTGCAGAAACGGGTAAAGCTTGCTTTCAACGCGAAAGCCCTGGTCTTCCGAGAGATGCCAGTGAAAGACATTCAACTTCACAGCCTCCATTCCATCGAGGGTTTGACGGATGACGCCGAGTGGCATGAAGTGACGGCCTACGTCGATCATGAGCCCCCGCCAGGGGAATCGAGGAGTGTCGTCGATGGTAGCCGAGACAACAGCAAAGCCCTGCGGCTTTGGCTTTACCAGTTGAAGAAAGGTCTGCAGGCCGTGCAGGGTGCCAAGCGGGGTTGGCGCAGTGAGGATTGCCTGAGAAGTTGAAATCTCAAGATGGTAGGACTCGTCTTCCCCGAGTTGCTGGACCGGCTTTGATGGGCCGCCGGTTTTTATGATGAGTGTTGGTCGCCCTGCTGGAGCGAGTCGAAACGGAATACCGGTCTTGCTGTTGAGGTTCGTGAGAAAGCGATCCCGCGCACGTTCGAGACGCGGCTCCGTGTAGCCCTCGATTGCAATCTGAAAACTACCGTCGAGGGTCAGGCTGCCTGTCCCGACGATTGCGTGGGCCGGGAGCGGCATGATGTCTAGCGGAGTCTGGGCCGGTAGAAGTACGTTTGCAAAGAGCAGAGCAAAGGTGAAGACAGCGGGCAATGTGCGGACAGACGGCATTCTGAATCGCCTCCAATAACGGGATTACTCTGATGTCGTTCGGCGGCTGCTTTCCAAGACACCGTACGGGTTAGAAGACGAACTTTCCTGCCAGTTGCAGAATACGCGCGTTGTGCGCTGCAGTCGCGGTCAGGAAGCCATCGGCGGAACAAGCAGAGGAGCCGTAGCAGTCGGCGGTGGAGTTGATCGTGCTCCATTGGGTGTGGTTGAAGACGTTGAATGCCTCGGTGCGGAACTCGAAGTGCATCCCTTCGCGTACGGCAAAGTTTTTGAAGACGCCCATATCGAAGTTCGTGCGAGAGGGAAGATTGAGCACGTTTCTTCCGGCGTTGCCGTAGGTAAGTCCCTGCGGCGCAGTGAAGGCATCGACACTGTAAAGCCTTGGCCCCTGCTGTCCGGCGGGATGCCTGATATCGACTTTACCGTGGATATTTCCAACGATATCTGGATATGACTGCACCGAATTGCCCTGCGAGGTTGCAAAAGAATTTCCGGTTCCGGCATTGTCGGCGTTGATCAAGTTGATCACGCTGAAGGGCGTGCCGGTTTGAAAGGTGGTCAGGTCAGAGATCTGCCATCCGCCGAGGAGCGAGTGCATAAGACCCGGCTTGATGAAGATGGGGAGATCGTATACGAGGCTGCCCTCGAAGATATGACGCTCATCGAAGACCGAACTCGCTTTGCTCTGTCTGAGATTGTAACTATTGACGACTTCAGTGGAGCCATAGCCGCCGCTTGAACCATCGTCGATCGAGTGACCGTAGGTGTAGGCCGCGCTACCATTCAGGCCGCCGAAGTAGCGGCTGAGCCCGATCTGCAATGCGTCGTAGTGTGAGGTGGCGACGTTGGTGGCGTTGTTGATTCCATCGAGACCGATGAATGGCCTGAATGGATCGGCGGAGTTGCCGCAGGCGACGCTAAGACGGTTTAGAACATCTCCCGTAACCGCCTGTCCATTCACAGTGCTCGTGCTACAGTCATTCGCTGATATCGACTGGCCCGGGCCGTATGGGTTCTGTGTCGAGGTAAGCGGTCTGAGTTGGTTGAGGTCGTACCAGGTCGGGAGATGCCTGCCGACGCTGCCAACGTATGCAACCTGCAAGACGGTGTGGCTTGGGAGCTCGCCCTGAACGGCAAGATTATATTGCTGCACATAAGGCCAGACTGCATGCGTTGGTATTGCGAATACCTGAAGTGGGAACTCCAATTGGGTACCACCTGCGTTGTCGTAGCCGGTGAAGTTGTACTTACTCGGGGTCTGCACGACGGGTGCTGAGCCTTCCAACGCTTCGGAGTTGCTCTCGTTTCCATTCGTGTGTTCGAAGTAGATGCCATAGCCGCCGCGGACTGAGAGTTTTCCATTACCGAAGACGTCATACGCGAAGCCGAGACGAGGGGCGGGATTGAAGAGATGGCCTGTCATGCAACCGGCGTAGACGCCGTTGAGACCACAGGAGACAACGCCGTTGAAGATATTTCCTGATCCTGGGACCAGGGCTCCTTGCTGTCCTGTGATGGATCCATCTACGTCGATGGTGGGCGCGGCAGAGGCCTGCCACGTGCCTGGTTCAAAGTTGCCGGACTGGTTGCTGATGTCGTGATAGGTGCCGAAGAGGCTGAGGCGAAGGCCCATGTTGAGAGTCAGCTTCTGCGTGATGCGCCAGTTGTCCTGAATGTAAGGCTCTACGATCTTGTACCGGTTGTAGTACTTGGGCTGGGCGGAGGTCTGTGAGAACTTTGCGACTTGTCCCGTGAGCAGATCTGCGAAGGCGTTGCCGGTTGTGACGGCCGAAGAGTTGCTGAAGTTGAAGGTTCCCTGGTTGTTGCCTGTTGAGGGTTCGTTCTTCTGCGCCGCAATCATGCTGGCACCGAAGATGAGAGTGTGCCGCTTCAGTGTCTTGGTGAGATCGTCACGATAGCTGTAGGTCGGGTTCGAGTTCTGCCAGGGGAAGTATCCGGTGCTGACGTTGAATCCGCCACCGTAGGCAGCATTTCCCGTGACGGCGATGGACGGCAGAACGTTGCCGTAGCCATTGTCGAAGAATCCGTTTCCACCGAAGCTGCTACGGTCGATGTTCTTCGTGGTGTTGGTGAGAGTGATGTGGTCGGTGGTGTAGTCGGCCACAAACTCGTTGACCAGCGATGGAGAAGCGGCGTAAGTGAGGCTGGCCACCATGTCGATGCCGGGACCGGCAAAGCTGTTTTGAACGGTGGGGAAAGAGCCGGATTGGAAGGTGGGAGGGGTGCTGACGGTCGACCACGAATCGTAGATGAAGCGATAGAAGCCGCGTAGTTTTTCGCTGACGACCTGATCGATGCGGAAGAGCTCCTCGCGGTTGGTCGTCAGTTGCGACGGAGAGGCTACGTAGAAGGATGAGGTTCCGGAGCCTGTATTCGCCGCGGGGATGAGGACGAGTAGAGCTTGACCGTTGGGATCGACTGGGACTTGATTGTTCGCGAAGTACGAAGCAGTGGCCTGATTGACTGGACAGTCAGGGAAGTCTGCCGTGTCTACAGCACTGCCGGCGGCGGGACAAAGATCAGAAAAATTTCCCGTCCGTTCGGCGTCGGAAGGGACCTGTTGGTTGAAGTAAGTGCCCGGTACGTTTTCGTGACGAAACTCCTGCGAGTAGAAGAAGAAGGTCTTGCGCACCGCGGGAGTGTAGAAGTTGGGGATGTAAACGGGGCCGCCGATGGTGAAGCCGTAGTCATGTTTTTTGTAGGTAGGGACGGACTGCGCGAAGTAGTTTCTTGCGTTGAAGGCATCGTTACGAAGAAACTCGAACACATCGCCATGAAGACGGTCGGTTCCGGACTTCGTCTGCGCCTGCACGGTGCCGGATGCGTTGCGTCCGTATTGCGCGCCGTAGTTAGAGGTGAGTACCTGAGTCTCGGCGATGGCGTCAACGTTGGGATAGACGTTGAGGGTGGTGTTGCTGCCGTTGTCCATGATGCTCGCGCCGTCGAGCTCCCAGTTGTTGTACTGCGGGCGACCGCCGTTCATGCTGTATTCGACGCTACCCGCGACACCCGTCTCGCCTTCGTCCTGTCCGGTTTGGTTGACGACACCGGGAGAGAGCGTGACGAGCTGGCTGAAGTTACGGCCGTTCAGAACCAGCTGCGTGATCTGCTTTCCGGTGATGGTGAATGAGACTTCAGGCGACTCTGTCTGTACGACGCCGAGGTCGCTGCCGCTTACCTGAACTTCGGTGGTGGTGCTGCCGACTGTGAGTTGTGCGTCCACTCTCTCCTTGCGGGAGACGCGCACGATAATGCCAGTTGCTGCGAACTTCTGGAACCCTGTCGCAGTGATTTCAAGGTTGTAGGTTCCTGCTTCGAGGCCGGGAAGAGAGTACTCCCCTGCAGTGTTGGTGATCGCGGTGAGGCTCGTTCCCTGCGCCGTGTTGGCGAGCGTTACCTTGGCATTTTGGATCGCTGCTCCGCTTGGATCTGTGACCGCGCCATTGATCGCGCTGGACTGTTGCGCTACGACGGTGGCTGGAATCAAAAGAACGAGAACAGCAACCAGATAGCAGACGATGTGGCGGGGTGAGAGGTCAGTAGACTGGCCAGCGACAGTGTTTGCGAAGGCGGAGGCCCACGGCTTCGGCAATGAGAGAGAACGAGGGAAACGCATCAGAGTATGCCTCCGTAACGACGCAGGAGATGACGAAGCTGGCAGTTCTAGAACACTGTTGCAACAGGCTACGCGGCCCAGATGAATGATTCTCGTTCTTCGGTGTGCTCATATTAGAACGTTTGAATAGTCTGTCAAGAAAAAGTTTTATTTGCATAAAAATCTCCGATTTTGGCGATAGCTTCTCCTGCCGGGATATCTTGGACTGAAATTACCGTGCGATTCGACAATCTATCTCGCTGTGCCGTATTGTTCTGTCCGCTGATCGCAGGGAGCGGAAGAATCATTTGCGCGGCCACACCGACAGCCAGAGGTGCCTTCAGCACGATGGTGCCTGGCAACGCGCAGAGTGCCGCGAACTCCCGGCAGGATGCGGCAACTCTCTTCTCGCAGGCGGTGCAGGCGATGAAGGCAGGAGAGTTCAGCAAAGCGGAGAAGTTGTTTCAACAGGTCGTGGCGCTGGATCCGAAGTCAGGCGCGGCACACATCAACCTCGGCGTGACGTACATGCGCGAGCGACGATGGGAGGATGCCCTGAAGGAACTGCATAAGGCAGAGGCTCTGTCGCCCAATGTCTCAGGCATCGCGCTCAACATCGGACTGACTTACTATCGCAAAAGTGATTTCGACGCAGCGATCGAGCCCTTTTCAAAGGCTTTGCGGTTGCAACCAGATTCTTTGCAGGCAAGCTATCTCCTGGGGTTGTGCTACTTTTTTACGAATCGATACAAGCTTGCCGCAGACACTCTGGCTCCGCTATGGGAGCACGAGTCGACTAACCTCAACTATCTTTACGCCCTCAGCATTGCGGCCAGCAAATCGTCCAATGCGCCGCTGCAAAAACAAGCATTCGATCGAATGATCGCCATAGGACAGAACACGCCGGAGTTTCATTTGTACGTGGGAAAGGCGTGGCTGGCAGGACATAGTACCGATCAGGCGCTCGAAGAGTTTCGAATGGCTGCCGCGGCAAAGCCGGAGCTTCCTCTGGTGCATTATTTTCTCGGTCGGACTTATCTCGAACGCTATGCCTATCCCGAAGCGGAGGCAGAGCTGAAGAAAGACGCCGCCATTGAACCGGAGTTTGCCTATAACTACGAAGAGCTAGGCCTTCTCTACCTCAAGCTCGGGCAGATGGAGAAGGCCGAGACATATCTTCGCAAGGCAGTCGAACTCAACTACGAGTTGGTGAACTCCTACTTCGGACTTGCCAGGTTATACAGAGACGCTGCGCGTTACAGTGACGCGCTGGAGATGCTGGACCATGCCGAAGCGCTTGCGCCGCAGAGTGCGAGCGTGCACTATGCCAGAGGCCAGGTTTTAAGCCATCTTGGACAACGTGACCAATCGCGAAAGGAGTTTGACAACGCTGCGCAACTGCTCAAATCCTTCAACGACAGGCTGCAACAGGATCCCTCGGGAGACCAGTCTGCCGATGCACAGAGTGCAGCGCAACAGTAAGCGACTTTCGATCAATGCAAAAGCAGTGTGCTATAACTTCAGCATCTTAACGTAACGACTCATTGGTTTATGCGCAGAACAACAAATACTGGAAGAATTACGCTCGCCGATGTAGCCCGCGAGTGCGGATTCTCCTCCTCTACGGTATCCATCGTTCTCAATGAAGCGCCGCTTTCTCGTTACGTCGCGGCGAAGACGAAGTTGCTGATCAAGGAGACGTCGAAGCGGCTTGGCTACCGTCCGGATGCCTCGGCGCGATCGCTCCGCCGTCGCAGAAGCCTGACCATCGGCATCATGGTCTTCGATATCTCAGATCCATTCTGCACGCTCATTCTCAAAGGTATTCACAAGACACTGCAACCGACCGGCTACCTGCCCATCATCATGGACGCGCACAACGAGCCGAAGCAGTTTGAGCGTTATCTTGAGATGATGCTGGAGCGCAGGTTGGAAGCACTCATCATCGTTGCCAATTGGCTTTTCGTCGATATCGAGATGCTTGGGGAACTCGAACGAGAGCGTATTCCAATGGTGATGGTTGGACGAGCCATTCCGATCGGCTCCATGAGCTCGGTGATGGTTGATAACGAGGCAGGCGGATATGCGGCGCTACAACACCTTTATCAACTGGGTCATCGCAAGATTGCCTTTGTGCGCGGGCCAGTGAAGCTGGAGGATAGCAGCCAGCGTTTCGACGGCATGATGCGATTTGCGAAAGAGGTGGGTCTGAAGATTGAGTCAAAGCTCGTTGCCGATCTACCGAATGCATCGGACCCTCTCTCGGGATTTCACGAGGGTTATCGACTTACCGGGGAGTTGATTGCGACGGGCAAAACGTTTTCGGCAATCGCAGCTTTCGATGACCTCACCGCATTTGGAGTGGTGCGAGCGTTGCGGGAGCACGGGCTCGCGGTACCCGAGCAGTGTTCCGTTATCGGCTTTGACGACGTGCCACATGCCGCACTGTTCAGTCCGGCGCTGACGACGGTACGACAGCCGATGGAAGCGATGGGCCAGATCGCTGCCGAACGCGTACTGCGCGGGATCGATGCGCTCGGCGAGGAGACGCATTCCCCTGCGAATGATGGCCATACGCTCCTGGTTCCTACAGTCATGATGCGTGAGTCTACTGGAAGACGACGTCGATAACCCAGTTTGCGCGACTCGATCTCAAAACGCTTACAAGTCCTCAAAGCAGGGGAGGTTTTTGTTGACATTCCACAGGAAATCCTTTTATCTACTCCTACTCGGATATTCAAACGTTTCAATATTCCATGTACTCCGCGTCTAAAATCAGCTTTGACTGACTTCTCAAATTCTTCTTTGATGGCTGTACTGGCTACGAATATTGCAAGATCGACAGAGACAGATGTTGGAAAGACTGCTGGAGGCTACGAAAGACAATGATGCTGCAGAAGAGATCAACGACATGCCTAGCCATCCGCGGTAATTTTCTGATGGTGTTTTTGTGGCTCATGAATTTGCAGACGCCGCTGCTTGCCGCAGCTGATTCAACATCTTCTCCTGTGCTGTTGAAGACGGGGTGGTCCGTTCAGTCGGATTGCAAGATTCATGGCGACGGAGCAAAACTCTCTTCGCCCAACGTACAGACAGAGGGTTGGTACAGCGCAACCATTCCAGCAACGGTGCTTGCGGTACAAGTCGCAGCAGGTGAGTTCAAGGACATCTTTGTCGGCACGAACCTTCGTTCTGTTCCAGGAACTACTTATCCTGCGGGAGACAACTTTTCCAACATAGAGATGGCCGCCGATAGTCCTTATCGCTGCGGCTGGTGGTACCGGAAGACATTTAATGTCTCTCTCTCAGAGCGAGGAAAGACTTTCTGGATGCGATTCGGCGGCATCAACTACCGAGCCGACATCTGGCTCAATGGGCTGAAGATCGCAGATTCGAGTCAGGTGCAGGGCGCTTACCGCACCTATGAGTTCGACGTTACAAAGGCACTGAAGCCGGGCCACGAAAACGTACTTGCCGTCGAGACGTTTGCTCCGACTCCGACCGATCTGGGAATTAACTGGGTTGACTGGAATCCGTGTCCACCGGATAAAGACATGGGCCTCTGGGGACCTGTCTCGCTGATAACGAGCGGCCCGGTTGTCGTGCGATCTCCCATGGCAACGACCCATTTCACCGATGTGTCCCTGAAGACTGCGGAGATCACCGTTCGCACCGAGCTTCGAAATACGATGGATCATCCGGCGAAGGGGCGCCTCGAGGGAACGGTTGCGGGTATCGCCATCTCACAGGCTGTGTCTCTGGATGCGGGTGAGACGAAAACGGTCACCTTTGCGCCGGAGAACTTTTCACAACTTCGTATCGGGAACCCTCGAGTCTGGTGGCCTGCTGATCTGGGCGCGCATCCGCTGGAGACACTCACGCTGCGATTCGTTCTGGACGGAGTTGTCTCCGATGAGCAGAGCACCCGGTTTGGAATACGTGAGGTCACCTCGGATTTGACAGACAAAGGGTACCGTCTCTTTCACGTCAACCAGCGCCCTATTCTGATACGCGGCGCAGGGTGGTCGCAGGATATGCTACTACGCCAACAGCCGGAGCGGCTGGCGGAAGAGTTTCGCATGGTGCATGACATGCATCTGAACACCATCAGGCTTGAGGGCAAGATGGAGACGGACGAGTTCTTTCGTCTCGCCGATGAGCAAGGGATGATGGTGATGGCGGGGTGGTGCTGCTGCGATCATTGGGAGCACTGGGATAAGTGGACGCCGGATACGCTGAATGTTGCTACTGCTTCCCTGCAGTCTCAGATGTTGAGGATCCGCAGCCATCCGAGCATGATTGCGTGGCTGAACGGCAGTGACAACCCGCCTCCCGCCAATGTGGAGACTGCTTATCTCAAGGTGCTCGCTCAGACCTTTTGGCCAAACGCGATTCTCTCTTCGGCAACGGCAACGGCTACGAGCGTGAGCGGTCCGAGCGGGGTGAAGATGTCAGGCCCCTACGATTTTGTCGCGCCATCGTATTGGCTTGTCGATTCGCATCATGGCGGAGCATACGGGTTCAACACCGAGACGAGCCCCGGGCCGGCGATTCCTTCGCCGCAAAGTCTACGAAAGATGCTCCCAGCCGATCACCAGTGGCCACAGGATGCGGTGTGGGGATATCACGCTGGAGGTGAGGGATTTCAGAATCTTCACGTCTTCAACGATGCCATGACTGCAACCTATGGCGAAACGAAGACAGGCGAGAAGTACAACCAGATCGCGCAGTCCATGGCCTTCGATGGAGAACGAGCGATGTTCGAAGCCTATGGCCGCAACAAATATAGTTCGACGGGCGTGATTCAGTGGATGCTGAATAATGCGTGGCCTTCGACCATCTGGCATCTGTACGACTACTATCTGGATGCGGGTGGCGGCTACTATGGAACGAAGAAGGCATGCGAGCTGCTGCATGTGCAGTACTCCTACGACGACCACAGCGTATACGTCGTCAATAGCGTCTACACCCCGTCGCCAGGACTTACCGCCGTTGCGCATGTCTACAACCTCGACTTGAAAGAGATCTTCGCTCAGTCGCGTGCTGTCGATGTTGGTTCTGACGGCACAGTCAAAGCAATGGATATCCCGCAAGAGATATTTCAGCCAGCCTCCGGCGTCTACTTCGTTCAGCTTGAGTTAAAAGATGCGAAGGGTGCGATCGTCAGCAGGAACTTCTACTGGGTTCCCGGAAAGCTGACTGAGTTCGACTGGGCTAAGACCGACTACACCCACACGCCGGCCAAGACGTACGAAGACATGACGGCTCTCTCCACTCTTCGTGCTGCACCTCTAACCGCGACCGCTCAGATAGAAGGGAATTTGGTTCATCTGCATCTTTCGAATTCATCGAAGGGACTTGCTTTTCAGGTCGAGGCTCAGGTTGAGGATAATCACGGAGCGAAGGTTTCGCGAGTTACCTGGTCCGATAACTACATAGAACTGATGCCCGGTGAAGAGCGCGAACTGACGGCTTCGATACCAGCGGACTCTCTTGAAGGTTCGGAGGCGAAGAGTGCTGCAGGATGGAAGGTGAAGATCGAGGGATGGAATACACCGGCGGTTACCGTCCTTGCAAGATCAGCCCGATGAGGTCCGAACGACGATGAACGAACGTGCCAACCGAGCCGCACATGATCAGAAGGGGCTTCTCGTCGATAGCATGACCTAGCTAAGTTTCTTTGCTGGCTTCAGCAGACCACTCTTCAAGATCTTTCCACCCTCTTGAATGACATATAGCTGGTTGACTTCGAGATCTTTCAGCCGGTCTACTTGTCCACTTAGCCATCGAATCTCTAGCAGGTCTACCTTCTTTGCCTGATCCAACCCGAAGTGCATGCGCATATCATTCTGAGAAAAATAACTTCCTCCGCTACGCAGCTCATCAATCTGTCTTGAGGGTTTCGAAGAGTCCAGCGTGGTCGTAGCAGTCACAATGACCCGGCTACCTATCCCGGAACGGTTCGACTTTACCCCAACAAGTTTTATCTTGATCCAACTCCTATTCAGCGTTGTGTCGCAGCGCAGGAGCTGTGGCGTGGCATTGATGCAATTGACGACGATATCTAGATCTCCGTCGTTGTCATAGTCGCCAAAGGCACAGCCGCGAGCAGGTACATCTTCCAGTATTCCCGGGCCACCTTTGTTAGTGACGTCCTGAAAGCGCCCGTTGTGAAGGTTGCGATAGAGATATTTATGCTGCGCGTACTTAAGGTCAGCTTTGGATTTGTCGACTTCAGGATAGACATGACCGTTCGACATGAGAATGTCCAGCCATCCATCATTGTCCATATCAAAGAAACCTACGCCCCATCCAAGCAGGCGAGTGTTCTCGCCCAGTCCACTAGGATACGTATGATCTTCAAACGTCGCATCTCCCATGTTGGTGTAGAGAGAGTCGGTATCGCCTGCGAAGTTGGTCTTCACAATGTCGAGATAGCCGCTATGGTTATAGTCCCCGATCGATACTCCCATGCCTGCCTGGGGCTTTGCTTCTGCCGATAAGGCCGCGCCAGCCTCGATCGCCACATCGCGAAAGGTGCCATCTTTCTGGTTGAGATAGAGCGTGGCGGGTGCAGAGTCGTTGGCAACGTAGATGTCGGGCCAACCGTCATTGTCCAGATCCGAAGCAGCGACACTGAGTCCGTAGGTTCCTACCGCCGTCCACATGCCCGACTTCTCACTCACATCGGTGAAAGTTCCATCGCCATTATTTTGATAGAGAATATTTCTACCGCCCGGCAGACCTGGTGGCCCGCACGCCACAAGCATCCCTTTGTAAGTGCATGGTCCGTCTTCGGGCAAAGGTGCGGTCTTCAAATCAAAGTCAACGTAGTTAGCGACGAAGAGGTCGAGATGTCCGTCGCGGTTGTAGTCGACGAATGTGCATCCAGTATTCCAGCGGATCTTTGGCCCTGGCTGAACAAGACCTGCCTGCTGCGTTACATCAGTAAAAGTCCCGTTCCCGTTATTGCGGTAGAGTGCGTTCTGTCCGTAGTAGGTTACGAACAGATCGTCATTTCCATCGTTGTTATAGTCGCCTACACAGCAGGCCTGTCCCCAACCTGTCTTGTGTTCAAGACCAGAGCCATTGGTTACGTCGGTGAAAGTTCCGTCGCGATTGTTCTTGAAGAGATGACAACGCGGCTCTTGTCCTTTGGGAAAGCCGTCCAGCCGCCATCCGTTGACCAGGAAGAGGTCGAGCCAGCCATCGTTGTCGTAGTCATAGAAGGCCAGTCCACAGCCCGTAGTTTCCAGCAGATATTTATTCGCGCCCTCAGCGCCGTAGAAGGTCTTAGTGTTTAGACCCGCTTCCTTTGCAACGTCGTGGAAGCTTACGCCGAGCGGAGTATCTTCGATCGGTGACTTCTCCCCGGGAGGCGGAGCAGCAGGTTTTGCATCGTAGCTGCGTTCCTGCGGGCCAATACCTTTTGGCGATGGAGCGGTCTGCTGTTGCGATGGTGAGGCCAGCGCTAGAACGTCCGCAAAAGGCAGCACCAGGGCAGTTCGACTAAGCGATTGAATGAATTTGCGACGATCTAAGTCAGCGGATATTCTTTTCAAGGTTGCCTCATCCAGCCCAGATAGCGTGTAGCAGTTTGATAGTTGTATGGATGATTAGAGGGAAAGCACGGCTCCACAAGTCGCGTCTTTCTCAGTGCGCCGAATTATAGCGAACACCAGAATGGACTGTACACTGGCTGTCGCTTGAACGGATTAAGTCCGGAACGCTCACAACTAGGCTAAGGGGCATCCGCTATCTTTGCGGCTTCGGCTTTTTGTCGCTCCACGGCAGCATCCGTAGTTTTACCTTGTCTGTCAAGCGCATCTGCAAGCCCAAGATGGGCCTTCGAGTAGCTTGCGTCGTAGCTCAATGCATCATGAAACTGCGCGACGGCTCCTTCTACATCCCCGTTATGCAACGCGGAGTTCCCGGAGTTTGTAGCGACCTCGGCACGCTGCCGGTTCATGTTCTTTCGCATGAGTTCGGCAGCATTTTTGCGCTCTGTCCCTGCTTCTCCGGATTGGTTTTGCTTAACCAGCACGGCCGCTAGCGTCAGATGTGGATCAGGCTGACCGGGAAGTTGCCTGATAGCCTCGCGTAGCGCAGTGGTAGCTTCGGGGAGCTTGTTCAACTTGTCATAGATGCTTCCCAACGTCGCCCACCCCTCTCCATTTTCAGGATGAATCTTCAACGAGAGATTCATCTCACGCGCTGCCTCCTCATACCGCCCGTTTTGCATGTACAAGATGCCGAGAAGATATGGAGCTTCGGCTGCGGAAGGATCAAGTCTTTGAGCTGTCTCCAACTCTGGAATAGCTCCGGCAGCGTCATCCTGCATCTTAAGAGCAAGGCCGAGGTTATAGTGCAATTGAGGCGCATCTGGAGAGAGCTTGAGCGCCTGATGGAGTTCTGTCGCGGCATCACTGAACTGGCTCAACTGCACATAAGCAGCGGCAAGATTCTGATGAGCGGTGACACTTTCCGGCTCAAGCGACGTGGCGCGCTGCAGAATTGGAACCGCAGCCTTGGCCTGTTGCGCCTGGCATAGAGCCATCCCGAGATTTGTGAGAGCTTCAGCATTCTTCGGCTCGGCAGCTATCACTTTTTCAAGAAGAGCAATCGCTTCCTGCACGTTGTTAGACCGTTGCAAAGCAAGAGCAAGCTGGTAGGACACCGCGATGGAGTTTAGATTCTTCTCCAACACATGTCGAAAGACGGCAATTGCCTGATCGTCTTTGCCCTCTGCTGCCAGCGCGTTGCCCAGTTCCATCGCAACTTGCGCATCCTCAGGCGCGAGTTCTGACGCGCGCTCTAACTCAGACATCCAGTTCTCGCCCCCTTGTCCTCGAACGACCAAACCCAGATGTAGATGAGCGGTTGCCATATTCGGGTTCAGGCTAATCGCCGTAGCGAACTCCTCTTGTGCTCGCGACCATTCTTTTTGTTGTGCATACAATGATCCAAGCTCATCATGGAGTTCCGCGTTTTGAGAGTCGTTTGCAAGCGCCGCTTTCATCTTCGCGATAGCTAACTCAATCTTTTGATTTGCTGCGAGAGAGCGGGCGTATCCCGCCAAGACATACGAGGGGAGAACATGCTTTTGCGAGCGCGCCTCTGCTTCGAGTTTAGCGAATAGCGGGATTGCCTTTTCTGATGCGCCCGTTTGCTGGTATGCCATCGCGAGATTCATCTGTGCCGTGCTATCGGTCGCTTTTATCGCGAGCGCCTTCTCAAGCTCACGGATACCTTCGTGCATGTGCCCGTTATTTACAAGAACGGCGCCGAGGGCGCTATGTCCTTGCTCAGCCTGTGGAGCCAGCCGAGTAACCTGTTCAAAATCAGCTTGTGCTTCCGTCAAATCTTTTCGCGCCAACGCGGCCTGGCCTGCACGATACGCAGCATCTGCTTTTCTCAAAGCTGTCGAAGGCTCCTGTGCGGCCGTGAGGCTCGAGAGACCCATCCAGACAATCAATATCGCTCTCCCGCCAACCATCCCGTTTTGCGAAGATCTGTTCATGAGAGTGTAACGATCTGATCGTATCTCCTTGGCGTTCTTCTGTCTTCCACGCAAAGCAAATCCAGCATCGTTGTTAGGCGAATCGTAACAGCAGATTAGAGACGCGCGCGATTTGCCCGTGCGGCTACATGCTGAGGATCCAACGTCAGAGCGCGGTCGAAGTCTTTGCGAGCCATCACTGCGTCACCATTGCGGGCGTGCAGCACGCCTAGATTATTCCAGTCGTCCGCATTTTTAGGTTCCAGGCTGATTGCAATATTTTGTTCATTGATCGCATCGCGCAACTGCCCCATCTGCGCATAGATTTGGGCAAGTTGCCGATGCGGCACGGCCTCATGAGGACGGAATGTCTGGACCGCTTTGAACTGGTCCAGAGCGTCTGCCAGCTTCCCCGATTGCGCATAAACGCTCCCCAGCAACTGGCGGGCATCTGCATCATCCCGCAACTTCAGCGCTTGCTCTAATAGATTCGCTGCTCTAGGCAACTCACCTTTGTCTGCTTCTATGCCGGCAAGATTGTAAAGTGCGTCTAAGTCTTCCGGCGCAATCGCAATCGCAGCCTCGAACTCCTGCGTTGCCTCTGCATCCCGGTTGGTTGCGAGGAGGACTTTTCCGAACTCATTGTGAGCAGACGCATCCTTCGGATTCACAGCCAGTAGACGGCGATAGTTCCGTTCAGCTTCCGCGTAACTACCATGTTCGGACTCAAGATGTGCAAGATCGAAGAGACCATCGACGTTTTGAGGATCTACAGCCAACGCTTTTTCGTACTTCTCTTGCGCCTGTTGCCAATCCCGCGTCTTTTCAAGCGCGGCTCCCAGAGCGATCAAAGCGCGGACATCCTCCGGGGTACGCGTAAGGATATGACGGTACAGAGTCGCTGCCGACTCATAGTCGCCAGAGGCCATCTCCATCGAAGCCAGGTTATAAAGCGCAACGTGATCGTCTGGGTCTTTCCGAAGATTGTTCTGCATCCAGGCCCGCTCAAGGAGCATGCGAGGATCTCCGCCTGCTTTCGGAAGAGGACGAGGTAGAACCTGAATCCAAAGATGGCCCATCTCATCGACAGACCTGTTGCCTGCCTTAACCGGGATGGGTGGGCTGTTGGGATTGCGAACATTTCCGCTTGAGTTGTCGTAGGTGTAACGCATATGTAAGACAGAGTTTTTCGGAAGAAATACAGGCGATTGAAATCGATAGACAGATTGGCGATCGATATCCCAGTCACGAATAAGGACAAGCCACTTCTTCTCTCCATTTGGAAGCGTAGCGTAGCCTTCGAATCTCTTCCCTAGATAGTGGGCATGCGGATACACGCCAAGGACGTCGACATCCAGAGGGAGCTTCAACTGATCTTCAATGACGAACGCGGCGTCTCCAGCAGGTATATTGATCGCCCTGTCATGCTCTAGTTGCAGGAGCATGGGGTGGGCCGTTGCAGGTTTATCAGAGAAATAGAGACCTACTGTCGCTTGTATTGTCTCTACCTTGCCCGTGGGCTTCAAGTGCATATTCAAAATGAGATCGTTGCCCGGATCGACTCGCCAAGGCATGCCGTTCGGTTCAACCAGAGCAGGAGAGTCAGGCTTCCAGAAAAGAAAATGACTATCCGGATCGAAGGAGTCACCGGAATCGACAGCAAGCTCCATACCGGGGATTCCTTCCTTCCAATCGTCTGGATGTTGACGACGAAACGAGGCCGTACGATCGATCAACATGTTGGCGTGATGCACGACCTGTGCAGCTCCCGGCCTGATTTCCATGGCACGAACGTACTTCGTCTCTGCGATTGGCACCGGCAAGATGAAGTTGCGAAAGAGATCAGGCCCCGATGCAGGAACCTGCATGGGAGAGGTCACCTTCAAGATCAGATCGGGAGGTCCAAGCTGCCACTCCCCTGAGAAGATGGGTGCTTTGGGCGCCTCTCCGGGATCTCCCTCAGGCATCCCACCTTCCACCCATAGTTTTAGGAGTTCAAGATCTTCTGAAGAGAGCCGGCGACTGTCGGCAAAGTTGCCAAACCCCGGTTCAGGCAGCCACGGCGGCATGTAACGGCTTTGAGTAACAGTCTGAATCTGCTTTCCCCATCGCTTGGCGTCAGCGTAAGAGAGCAGACTGAATGGCCCAGAGCCACCAGGATGATGACAGCCGCTGCACTGCTTATAAAGGATGGGCGCTACCTGTCGGCTAAACGTGATCGGGGCGGCAGCGGCTTGAACCCGCATGCGAGGCAGGCTGATGGAAAGCGCCAGCGCAGCCCCTATATTGAGCAGCGCTACGAAAAGATGCGCCTTCCTGAAACGGTTCATGGGCGGCCTATGATTCCGCATCCCACTGCCGGGCCGCCAGGCTGTTCTACTGCACGCTTTTGAAGGGCTGCTTCGATCGCACGCTCCAGATCATGTTGTGCAGCTATGGGCTTCTCCAGTCCAAGCCGAAGGTAGCGATCATCCACTCGACCGTGATAAACGGTGCGAAACATTTTGGCGTCAGCAGTTTCGGGAATAAGAACTGCGGACTCAGGCGTCACCTTGGCGTGAGCGAGAGCAACGAGCTGATGATTCGGATCGAGCAGGACGTGGTCTTCAACTCCGTAGGCAGCTTCATGCTGCTTCACTCCGACGGAGGTCTCTCCAAAGTTCGGATAAACAATCCAGACCACTATGTGCCTGGAATAAAACTTTTGTTCGATACGCCTTATCTCTGGAAGGTAGCGGTTAGAGAGGGGACAATCTGTCGCCGCAAAAAAAAGAACAACAGCTGCGACTCCTGATGAAGCGAGACTTGTCACAGGTTCGCCGTTGAGGTTGTATCCGTATACCGCTCGCTCTCCCTGCGCCGGACAAACTTCTGCCAAGAGAAGCACGGTCACAAAAGTAAAGAGCAGGGATAGAAGGCGTCGCATCGTTCTCCGAGTAAACAGCATTTCGTCCAGTCCAGGCAAGCACTTTAGGTCGAGAGTCTCGGCTTCTCAGCGGAGGTTACATCGTTCTCCGGCATAGGTCCCAGAAGAGAGAAACTTGCGAAGATTTGGATCATCCGGGTCAAATCGAGCCGCGCTCATTAGTATTTGCCGTGCCTTCTCTTTATTCCCGACTCTGCACTCAATGAACGCGAGATTCAAGCCAGCTGTTATCTGACTGGGATCAGCATCGACCGCTCTCTGCAAGAGACTGACCGCATCGGCGGTGTGGCCGGAGACGGCATCCAAAACAGCCAGATTTCCCAATGCAGTAGCGTCATAGGGATCCTGCATCAGGGATTCCCCGTACTCTTTGCGAGCGTCGCTCTTGTCGCCGGCCATCTGTTCGATAAATCCAAGCTTCGTATGAAGCTCGGCGTCACTCGCTCCGCTTTTTTCTGCTTTCAGTAGAAGGCGTAAAGCCTTCTCGGCGTCTCTCTGGTTTCCACCTTCTGCGAGCTGCGCGTACGCCAATCCCATCTCTCTATCGCTGGCGGCCACCTTTCCAACCGGCAGCAGATCATCGGCCTCTGCGGTATCCAGGAATCGCGCAATGGACACATCTGGGTGAGGTCGACGCTGAATATCGTGATCCGTCTCTTGCTCATGGGAGATGTCTACGGCAACCCGGGTTGGCATATGACAGACGGCGCAGTCTTTCTGTTCAGGATGGTGCTCCGTGGCTATTCTGGAGCCGGTATGACAAACCAGACACCGGCTACGGTAATAGTTGACGCGCTCTTCCGCGCTCGGAGAACTATGCGGGTCATGACAGGTCGTGCACGTAAGCTTGTCTCCGCTGGCAGCCTTGCACGCGCTGCGCAGGAGCGCTTCGTACTGACTGCTGGCGCGGCCGCCACCCGTCTTCGCGCTCGCTTTTACGGAGTAAACCACATAGTCCGCGAGATCATCCCCCACGCGAAATTCAGCGAGCGATTTACCCGCGCGATATACCGCAACATTGCCTTCGAGGTGGCATTGCAGACAAGTGCTGTCTCTCCGAACTGGGGTCAGCTTCGCGGGGTTCACAATGGGGCCATGTCCCTGCTCTTCAAGATGCTTCGAGGCATCGCCATGACAGGCGGAGCATCCGATGCCGCCTTGCCGAAACGGAGGGCCATCATATCGATTGCGCGCCTCTGGAAGAGCTGTTTGCACAGCTGACGCATGACAGTGCAGGCAGTTGGAATCGATAGGCAGAGCAACAGGCATGGTCTTGGTTAGGCCGTAGTTTGGAGCCATGTCCCACAACTGTCGCTTACCGTAAAAGTTGATGGGAGTCTCAAACCACTCTCCTCCCTCTTGATAAAGATAAGTGCGGCCACGATGCCCGGAGCCGATAAAGTAGAGAAGCTCTTTCTCCCCGTCAAGCACGGTCTGATCGTTCGATCTCTCGGGCGCATCATCCCGGTCATACGACATCCAGACCTCCCCATCTCGCGAGAACACCTCATAGCGGATGCCGGAGGCGCTATGCAGAAAACCACCTTGCAGGAACCCTTCCATGGCTGTCCCGCTGGCCCGCGCCATCGGTGTCTTCTCATATTTATCGTAGATCTCTTTATGGCAGCCTGCACAGGCTGTGTCAGGATTTCGCAAGGGCGCGGAGACATCAGCCTGCAAAGGAGAAGCATGAGATGCGTTGACCTCAGAATGTAGCAGGTTACCAAAAAGCAGCGCCGCTGCGACCGATAATACGGTGAACGAACGGCCTGGACTCCATCGAAAGCTACCGAAGGCTACTCGTGCCTGCAAGGATTGAGCTCTATCGAGGCAGGGAGGCCCGTGCCGCCATGGAGTTCGCATTGGCCTCTTCCCTGACACGTATCACCTTTGTCCTTAATGAAGCGTTTCGAGTTTGGGTTCGCTCGCAGCTTGTATCTTGTGTGAGATCTCAGTCTCCCGGCTAGCTTCATCCACCCTGCCCAGAGAACGGTAAGCCTGCCCCAACAGACTATGAGTGATGTAATTATTTGAGTCCATCTTTTCGGCCCGTTCCAAGTACATCAACGCGCTTGCAGGATCTTGCCGCTTTATCAAAACCTTGCCTAACAGAATATAAGGGCCGGTCGAGTTCGGCTCCAGAAGCAACGCACGCTGAAGGGATTGCTGTGCCTTCGTATAGTCTCCCGCGCGGCTGTAAGCGTCTCCCAACCTGTCATAGATGCTGCCATCAAGCGGGTTGCGAAGTCGCTCCTTCTCAAACTCTGCAATTGCCGAATCCAGATGCTCGCCGGCAAGAGCAACCTCACCAAGCAAAGCATGTGCAAGAGGTAGCTGCGGGTCCAGCTCGAGGGCCTTTGCGGCGAACTGCTGTGCCACCGGCAGATAATCCCGACGGAGGAGCATACGTGCTGTCAGAAGATAAGCCGGCGCCGAATCAGGAGCGAAGCCGTACTGCGTCGCGAACGCCTGACGCGCATTGTCGTACCGGTTCGTGTCGAGATAGCAAAGAGCAAGCACATAATTAGGATCGATCTTCGTCTGCGAGGTCCAACTGGAGGCGGATTCAAGGAGAGGAATAGCATCTGCGGGGCGGCCTAAACGAAACAGCGTAAGCCCCCTCAACTGCGCCGACTCTTCATCGTGAGGGTCTTGCTTCAACGCGCTCTCGAATGCAATATTCGCATCCGTAAAATCGCCTTCTGAATAAAGCGCAAGACCGCGCACCCGATTGACACCCGCAGCCACAGGCTGCTGTTTCGCCAGCACGTCGAGCTGTTTCAGAGCGTCCGTAGCATGTCCGCGATCGACCATAGCCCGAAGCTGCGTCAGGGTCGGCGACGAGTCGACAGAGGCTGGGTCAGGAGAAGAGACCGACTCGCTTGAAGATTGACCCGATGGAGTACTTTGCGTCTGAGTTTGTGCGAGTGCAAGTGGCCGGAAGAGAGCGACAGAAAGGGGAAGACAGCCAAGGACGACTATTTTGAACAGACTGCGCATAGAAGATCTGGACCGAGTGTAACTCAAATAAAAAGAGAGG
This sequence comes from Granulicella sp. S190, assembly GCF_009766095.1. Taxonomy (GTDB): domain Bacteria; phylum Acidobacteriota; class Terriglobia; order Terriglobales; family Acidobacteriaceae; genus Edaphobacter. The sequence goes on along the minus strand of NZ_LMUD01000002.1, from coordinate 472,532 downwards.
AGCCGCAGCTCCTCTCTCTGAAAGAGACTTCTTTTTAGAACGTTATCCTCGCCGTAAACGACAGCTGACGAGGGCTGGAGGCTCCAACCGGCCCTATACCATTCCCTCCAATACCATTCGTGATCGCGGCATTGCTATCGATAGCGAGATTGTTAGAGTTGCCATTTGGAGTGCCCGAACTGATGTAGTTGAAGACGTTGAAAGCATCCATTCGGAACAGCGCAGAGATGCTCTCCTTGATCGGGAAGGTCTTCTGTATCGCCAAATCTGTATTGAAGAAATGCGGTCCGAAGTTGCTGTTACGACCGGTATTTCCGATCTGATCGAGCCCTGGGCACGTGAAGCCGGAAGACGATGAACCCGTAGACGGGCATAGTGCTGGAAGAGCCGAGAAATAAGGCCTTGAGTGAGTCACTGGATTGAAAGCGCCTTGTTGAGGATGGAAGCTTCCCGGATTTCCATTGGGATAACAAGGGGCTGCTGTTGGGTGGCCGCTGTTATCTCCGATACCGGCTCCGCCTACAGAGGAGGCGCAGTTGGACATTGAGAGACTATAGGGCAAGCCGCTGGATATGTTGAGCACCGGGCTCAACTGCCAGCCGCCAATGATTTCATCCACGAGGCGCGACGAATTGGGCAGTAAAAGTTTATTACGGCCCACTGGCAATTCATAGAGTCCATAGATTACGAATTGTTGTTCGCGAATCGAATCGTCACGGCCATAAGCAGCCTGCTTCAACCATGTGGCGTAACTATTGTTGTAATTGAACCCGCGCTGCCATGCGTAATTTCCTGTGAAGGAGAGTCCATGAGAGATCTGCTTGGCTACCGTAACCTGTAAGGCATTGAAGTGCGTATTCTGATTATCTCCGTAGTATCCAATCGGCTGATTCCATCCGCACGCGCCCGGAGCAAGCCCTTCGCCTGTAGGCTGTGAGTAGTTTGGATCTTGACAAGCCGGGAGAGCTCCGCCGTAGTAGCGTTCCAGGAACTTCTGTGTCGAAACTGCGCCGCTTGCAGGAATCAGAACGTTGCCATTCACGCCCGCCGCAGTGCAGTTTGCTCCAGCCGGCCAGCAGTTACCACCGGCAGGATCGTAGTGGAGCGGAAATCCAGTAACACTATACGCAGCAGGAAGGAAAATTCCCGGCTCATTCGGATTGGTATTGTTGCCGTCGCCTGCGCTCAGAGTGTTAGTTCCCTTATTGCCCACGTAAGCCATCGTCACTGACAGAGTAGGTGAAAGAGACTGCTGAACGCTCATGTTCCACGCATCAAGTGTAGGAAGCTTAAGAGGGTTGGGGCGAGCTTTTGTGCTTACCAACGAACCCGGATTCGGCAACAGGCCATTAGAAGGCACCGTCACCGTCTGATTTGGCACCGGGCCAGTCGCAAGATCAAAAGGTTTGGCATAGCTCGCAGCATTCGAACCTGATGCGGTGATCGCTTGATTAGCAAGAACAGGAAGGTTCTGCGTAACCACGTGCCCAAAGATTGAACCAAATACGCCGAGATCGAAGCTTCGACCATACCCGGCACGAACGACAGTCTTATCCGTTGCTTGGTACGCTATCCCGATTCGAGGATTCCAGGTATTTTTTCCGGCGGCCCAGCCCATGTTCGTTGGGACACTGCCGACTCCCGCCACGTGAAGATAACCAGAGGTGAGATCCAGCAACGCGCCGTTGCCTACGCCGTTCACTGCCTCAGGGAAGTACAGTTCGTACCGCACTCCAAGGTTGAGCGTAAGTTTGGGAGTCGCCCGCCACGTATCTTGAGCATAGTAGAAGGTGCGCTTCTGGAATTCTTTCGCATTCGTCGAAGTACTGACATAGCGATTGAACGTGTTTACATCGCCCTTCACGAACGAGGCAATGCCAAGACCTGGAGTAGAACCATCAGACGGCGCAGTGGCATTTCCGTTAAAGTTGAAGAGTCCAGTCCTGTCCACGTCGCTGGGCACGCGAAGATTGCGCGCATACCGCAGATCAACACCGAATTTTACAGCGTGATTCCTTATCGTCTTAGTCCAGTTGTTCACAATCTGATACTGATCCTCTTTCTCAATGAGAGGGCAGTTGCAGCGATTGATGTTAAGACCGGCACCCCACTCAGTCTGAGTGCTGCCTGTGAACGTATTGATTTGGAAACCCGGCAGGCCACTTGTGATTGGATCCGCGGTATTCAGTCCACCGAAGCCAAGAGACGTAGCCGCCGAAGTTCCGGCATCGAACTTCTGATCGTTGATGTTGTAGCGGTAGTATCCCAGCCGGAAGTCTGTCACCAAGGTTGAGTTAATAGCTATATCCATGCCGGATGCCACGCTGTCATTTGCACCCGCGGAGTTTCCGCCATAGCCACCGAGTCCAAATCCAGGACCACCGGCCGCGCCAAGCAGTAGAGTTCCAGTTAACGTATCGGTAAATCGGCTGAATCGAACAAACGCGTGTGCCTTCTGTGTAACCTGTCCATCTAAGCGAACATCCCATTGATCGCTATTGAAGATGCCGGTTCCGCCTTGAACATAAGTATCAAGCAGCCCGCTGGCCCCAATCTTGTTAGGAGCGTACTGGGCGATTGCCTTGATGTAATTCAGCGCCGGAGCGGAGAGATCCGCCTGAGGAACGACGTTGCCCGGATACTGCACCGTGGCGCCATTGACAACGTGATAGACGGGATAGTTCAGACCTAGCCCGGGGTTGATAAACTCGCTGAAGTTACATCCATTTCCGCTCAAGCAGGAAGAAGTGACCAAAGAGGTTGGAACGATGGTCGAAGAAGTTGTGCCAACTCTCTGTCGCGCGCCTTGGTAGTCGCCGAAGAAGAAGACCCTGTCCTTAAGGATAGGTCCGCCAATTGAACCGCCAAATAGATTCTTCAGACCCGGGGCAATAGCGCTTCCAGCAGTTGTTCCTTCAGCCGGGAACTGCGTGTATGGATCTTGCGCTAGGTTTGCGGTGCTGGTGCGATAGTCAAAGGCCGAACCATGGAACTTGTTCGAACCGGACTTTGTTTGCGCAGTCACTACTGACGACACAGCCTTACCGAACTCTGCGTCGAAGTTTTGCGTCGTGATCTTGGTCTCCGAAAGCGAATCCAGGTTCGGATTCACAACGATAATGCCAAGAATTGGATCCTGGTTGTCCGTGCCGTCCAGCATGAAAGCGACGCCGCCGAAGGCCTGTCCATCGACTTGAATCTGGGCACTCCCCTGTGGGTTTTCATCGGGAGCGTGGCTCCAGCCAAGCAACTGGGCACCCGGCAGAAGCAACTGGAGGTTGGTGAAGTTACGGCCACCTACCGGCAGGTCCCCAATATCTTTCGCACCGAAGATCGTCGACACATCGGCACGGTCCGTCTTCAACTGAGGCACCTGGTCGGCATCAACTTCAACTGTCTGGTCAGAGCCTCCAACAGTCATAGAGGCAACTACTTTGGTCGAAGTGTCGGCAAAAAGCTGAATGCCCTTCTGCTGAAATCCCTTAAAACCCTGTGCAGCTACAGCCACATCGTAAAGGTCAGGAATGAGATGTTCCACCGTGAATTCGCCGCTTCCGTTGGACGTCGCGGTAACCGTCGTTCCCTTCGCCGAATCGGTGATGGTGACAGTTGCACCAGGTACAGCTGCGCCTGTGGTATCCACGACAGTTCCAAAGATGGAGCCGTAGACTGCCTGGGCATGGGCGATTGGCGAAGATGCCAGAAGACATACAGCAAATGCCATCCCGACGGTTGCACGCATCATCAATTTCATAACAAAACCTCCAAAAAGTGCTGCACTGTACTTCTATTTGTTGGCAATCATCTATTGCGCTGCCGAACATCTCTGAAAAAAAGCGCTGCATAACTCTGAATAACGGGTGCAAGATCGCCTGCTCTACGGACCTGAAACAATTGGCTTTCGAATCACCACGGAAAATACTCGCGAGCTCGCGGGCATGTCAATAAATTTCATGTGTGAGTTTTCAGATAGTTAGAGAAATGACACCTCAAGAGGTAACGGCATAAAGCAAAGATGTAGAAGTGGTCAGACCTCATCCTTTTTTTGACACTCTCTCAAAAAGCAAGGAAAAAGATAAGCTTATTTCTATGTGCGGCTTACGTTGGTAAAGGAAGGTATTTTGAAGAACAAGGTTGGAGTCAAAAGCCAATCAATAGGTTGACCACATAGTCGTTGATGAACAGAGTTCTCATCCGCATGCAGGGCGACTTTGTCTATACATTCAGATAGATTTTGACGAGCTACCGTTGTTGGAGGACTTTTATGGGGAGAAAAAAGACGCTTGGGAGCGAGGCTCACACAACCAGCGTGGCCAAGTCGAAAACTCACTCCACCCTAGAAGAAAAAGCGCTTCCTTCCAGGAAGACTCCCAAGTACCGCGAGATCTACGAGGATCTTCATGCCGCCATCAAAGCAGGCACCCTTCGCCGGGGAGATCGTCTTCCGAGCGAAGGCGAACTCGGAAAGCAATACAACACCTCTCGAATCACGGTGTCGAAAGCGATTCATGAACTCCAGTTGCAGGGCCTTGTATCGCGACATCCCGGCTCGGGCACTCACGTGCTCGCTCCTATCGCAACTACCGATCGTGTCTTCGGTCTGTTGATTCCGGATCTGGGCAGAACTGAAATCTTTGAGCCCATCTGCAATGGCATGATGCGATCCCCTCTCTCAAAACCTCACTCTCTGTTGTGGGGTCATTCGATGGGGGAGTTGTCGCAACAGGAGAAGGAGGCAGAGCATCTCTGCCACAAGTACATCGCACAAAAAGTCTCGGGAGTCTTCTTCTCACCATTAGAGTTCACCGCCGAAAAGGACATCGTCAACAGGCGCATCGCATCGGCGCTCGATCGTGCAGGCATTCCAGTGGTTCTGCTCGATAGATGCTATGCGCCCTACCCGCTGCGTTCAAAGTATGATCTCGTCGGCATCGACAACCGTAGTGCCGGCTTCCTTATCACGCAGCATCTTCTCTCACATGGTGCCAGGCGCATCGCCTTTATTGCGCGACGTCTTTCGGCCTCTACCGTACACGGAAGAATCGCGGGCTACCGCGAGGCTCTCTTCGCACGCGGACTTCACCAGCAACAGGATCTGGTCTATCTCGGCGATCCGGAAGACCCTCATTTCCTCCAGACGGTGCTGAAAGGCTGTCACCCAGACGCGATCGTTTGCGCGAATGACATCACCGCGGCCAGGATCATGCAGGGGCTAGCCACTCGAGGAATTCGCGTGCCAGACGAGATTCGTATCGTCGGAATCGATGATGTGAAGTACGCTGGCCTCTTGCCTGTTCCCCTCACCACACAGCATCAAAACTGCGCCGACATTGGCGCTATCGCCATGGCAACGATGCTCCAGCGGCTGGAGAAACCTGACCTGCCCGCGCGCGATATCCTGCTTCAGACAAAGACCGTCCTGCGCCGCTCGTGCGGGATCCATCCCCTTCCCGGCCAGAAGTTCAGCTAGGGCGTGCAGATTAGTCTTCTTCTCTCTGCGCCTGCCTCCATTCGCTTAGCATATTAGCGTTCCTCGCTCCGCGAGTAGAATGCCCTAGCGATCACTTGCACCCGCGTAGCGAATCCTATAGTGTTGCGACTTCTGGAGGCATCTTTTGACCACTAAGAACCAGCATCACCACACATCCTCTTCGGGCTGGCTGCGTCACCTTACCGCCCTCGCTTTTGTGGCTCTCAGCACCGCATGTCTCTCAGGCAACGCTCTAGGCCAGACGGCTGAATCCGCGCACCAAAACGATGGGCCCTGGTGGAAGCACGCTGTCGTCTACGAGATCTACCCGCGCAGCTATCAGGACTCCAACGGCGACGGCATCGGCGATCTCAACGGCATCACTAGGCGCCTTGACTACCTCCAGAACCTCGGCGTCGACGCCATCTGGATCGCGCCCATGTACCCCTCGCCTCAAGTTGACTTCGGCTACGACATCTCCGACTACGAAAACGTCGATCCCAAGTATGGTACTGTCGCCGACATGGACCACCTCATCGCGGAGGGTAAACAACGCAACATCCGAGTCCTCCTCGACATGGTCCTCAATCACACCTCAGACAAACACCAGTGGTTCATCGACTCCGCCAGCTCCCGCACCAACCCCAAGCATGACTGGTACGTCTGGAACGACGGCCTTCCCGCAAACGGTCCCAACGTCACTGCTTATCAAAAACGCTTCGAGCATGAAGGCCGTGTCCCGCCCAACAACTGGATCTCAGGCTTCGGTGGCTCCGCATGGGAGTGGGTGCCGGCCGTCCATCAGTTCTACTATCACAAGTTTTACAAGCAGCAGCCTGACCTCAACTGGCGCAACCCCGCCGTCGAGAAAGCATGCTTCGACGCCATGCGCTTCTGGCTCGACCGCGGCGTAGCAGGCTTCCGCCTCGATGCCATCCCCACTCTCTTCGAAGACACCCAGCTCCGCGACGAGCCCGATGCAGGCGGCATCAACGCTCAGGGTGATCCCAACCTCAAGGACATCTACACCAGCAATCTCCCCGATGTCCACGACGTCATGCGTCGCATGCGTGCCATGGTAGAGAAGTATCCCGGCAATCGTGTCCTCATCGGTGAAACCTATCTCCCCAACACCGCCGCGCTCAATGAGTGGTACGGCGGCGAGAAGCACGACGAGTTGCAGCTCCCGATGGACATGCTCCTCGGATTCCACGGCGACCACGACAAGCTCGACGCTTCGAGCTTTCGCAAGTTCATCAACGAAGCCGAGACTCAGCTCTACGGCTCGCAGCCTCTCTTTGTCTTCGACAACCACGACAACGTCCGCTCCTGGGATCGTTACGGAGACGGCGTTCACAACCAGCAGATCGCTCGCATCCTCGCCACCATTCTCTTCACCACCCGCTCCACCGCTCTCATGTGGGAAGGGGAAGAGCTCGGCATGGTCACCACCACGCCCACTCGCCGCGAAGACGTCAAAGATCCCATCGGCATCACCGGCTGGCCCAAGGAAAAAGGCCGCGACGGCGAACGCACTCCCATGCAGTGGGACAGCTCGAAGGATGCCGGTTTCAGCGACGCTGCCAAGACGTGGCTCCCTGTCGCACCCGACTACAAGACGGTCAACGTCAAGACAGAAGAAGCCGACCCCAACTCCCTCCTCAACTGGCACAAGAAGCTCATCGCGATGCGCAGAAATGACCCCACCCTCCGCGATGGAAAGCAGGTCATGATCGACGACACCAACCCCTCCGTTCTCTCCTACGTTCGCGAGGGAGTCGCCGGCAATCCCGCCGTCGTCGTCGCCATGAACTTCACTGCGCAGCCCCAGACAGTCTCACTCGAGCCCAAGCAGGCGAACGTCTCCGGCAGCACAGTCACCACGCTTCTCACCGACGCGCCTTCGCTTCAAGAAACAACCAGCCTGCAAAAGATAACCCTGCCGCCGTACGCGTCATGGATCGGGTCCATCAAATAACAACAGTCGTAAAGAAGAGGACGCTCGTGAACGAAAAGCGGTTTCTCACCTCAGCCCTGACGAACCACGTCCTCTGCGCAGCCCTCGCGCTCGGTAGCTTCTTGCCGAGCGCGTTCGCGCAGACTGCAACCCAGGTTCCGCCTGCAGCCGATCAGAAGAACACCGCCACCGATCCTTGGTGGAAGCACGGCGTCATCTATGAGATCTACCCACGCAGCTTTCAGGACACCGACGGCGACGGCATCGGCGACATCAAAGGCATCACCTCGCGCCTCGACTACATCAAGCAACTCGGCGTCGATGCCATCTGGATCACGCCCATGTATCCTTCGCCCCAGATCGACTTCGGCTACGACATCGCCGACTACACAGCCATCGATCCCCAGTACGGCACCATGGCCGACTTCGAGCACATGACCGCGGAGGCTAAGCGTCGCAACATCCGCGTCATCATGGACTACGTCCCCAACCACACCTCCGACCAGAGCGCGTGGTTCAAAGCGTCACGCTCCTCCCGCGACAATCCCAAGCGCGACTGGTACATCTGGCACGACCCCAGGGGCTACACCGCCGACGGCAAGCCCATCCCGCCAAACAACTGGCAGAGCTGGTTCGGTCACTCCGCGTGGGAGTGGGACGCCACAACGAAGCAGTTCTACTACCATCACTTCTACGTTCAGCAACCCGACCTCAACTGGCGCAACCCTGAAGTCGTGAAGGCCATGATGGACGTCCTCCGCTTCTGGATGAACAAAGGCGTCAACGGCTTCCGCATTGATGCAGTCTCACGCCTCTTCGAAGACCCCAACCTCCACGACGACCCCATTCAACCCGGCCTCAACGCCTTCGGCGACCCCAACATCATCCACAAATACACCGACAACCTGCCCGAGGTTCACGACATGCTGCGCGAGATGCGCAAAGTCGTCGACGAGTACCCCGGCAACCCCGTCCTCATCAGCGAAGCCGACGAGCCCAACATCTTCGAGCTTGCCAAGATGTACGGCGCGAACAACGACGAGGTCCAGCTCCCGATGGACTTTCAGGTAGCCGACGTCAACGAGCTCAACGCTCCCAAGTTTCGCAAGCTCCTTGACGAAGTCGAAAACAATCCGGCCCACGGTCAGCCTTACTTCTTCTTCGGCAACCATGATCAGGACCGCATCTGGGACCGCTACAGCATCGTTGTCGATGACCCGGCTATGAAGGCACGTATCGCCCGCATGATGGCTGCCCTGCTACTGACTTCGCGCACCACGCCGCAGATGTACTACGGCGATGAGATCGGCATGGTCACCACAACCCCCACGCGCATCGAAGACGTCAGAGACCCCGAAGGCATCACCGGCTGGCCAAAGCAAAAAGGCCGCGACGGCGAACGCACCCCCATGCAGTGGGACACGTCGAAGAACGCAGGCTTCAGCACCTCCAACACCACCTGGCTTCCCGTTGCGTCCGACTACAAGACTGTCAACGTCGCCGTCGAGTCTCCCGACCGCGAATCGATGCTCAACTGGTACAAGCGCCTCATCGAGCTCCGCCGCGTCAACCCTGCCCTCTACGAAGGCAGCATGCAGATGCTCAACCCAAACGAAAATGTAGTCTCCTACCTTCGCAAAGGCCCAGCAGGCAAACCCTCAGTCCTCGTAGCCCTCAACTTCTCCAATAAGCCCCAGACCCTAAAGTACGACTACACCGCACTAGGCCTCAACAAGGGCACAACTAAAACACTCGAAACCAACGACCCCGCCCTCACCCACGCCCCTCTCGCCAAACCAATCACCCTCGCCCCCTACGCCACCTGGGTCGCCGAGGTCCAGTAACCGTCTTGTCTCGCGATGTGGATAGACGAGCGCATCTACGGCGGCTGCTTGTCTTAATGCGTGCAACAGGTAATTTTGTTGGTGTCTATTTCTGATGTCTCTACATCTAATTTTCAAATCTGGTCAATGATTCAATACGCAAAATGACGCAGAGGTGTCCCATGAATGAGCCTTCTGATTTTCGTACGATGAGAATGCCGCTCAGCTACGGAGGCGGCCAGATGCCGGTGCTTGGCTTTGGCACCCTGATTCCAGATACACCCGCGACAACGAACGCCACCAGATACGCGCTTGAAGCCGGATTTCGACACATCGATTGTGCGGAACGATACCGGAACGAGCGTGAGGTAGGCGACGCGTTGCAGGCAGGACTCGCCGCCGAAGGAATATCGCGCGAGGACATCTTCGTTACCACAAAACTGTGGAACACCAATCACAGGCCAGAGCGCGTGAAGCCGGCCTTCGATGCAAGTCTGGACAAACTCAGGCTCAACTATCTGGATCTCTACCTCATTCATACTCCATTTGCATTTCAACCTGGCGACGATCAGGACCCGCGAGATCAAAATGGCAATATCCTTTACGACGATGGCGTGACTTTGCTCGAAACCTGGAGGGCGATGGAGAATCTTGTGGACCAGGGTAGGTGCCGGGCCATCGGATTGTCCGACATCACTATGGACGGTCTGCTACCTCTCTACGAAGCGGCGAGAATCAAACCAGCCGTTGTCCAGGTCGAGTCGCATCCGTATCTTCCAGAAACGGAATACATCAAGTTCTGCAAGGAAAAAGGCGTTGCGTTTTTGGTTGGTGCTCCATTGGGTCACGGAATGAACGCGGGACCACTCGAAGATCCGGTCATTACGGCAATCGCCTCACGAGTTGGACAGACGCCGGCACAAGTTCTGCTGGCTTGGGCGGTACAGCGTGGCACCGCTACGCTCGTCAAGACCAGGACCGAGGCTCGCGCGAAAGAGAACTTCAACATCTCCCCACTCCCGCAAGACGCGTTTGATGAGATCAATCGAATTCAGACGAGACAGAGGCTTAACGATGTAACAACTACCGGTGTCCCGGGCTTTATTCCGCGAGTTCGATCAACATAAGCCGAACAGCAATCGGAGTATTCGACACAAGAGGAAATACGGGAAGCGCTGAACGTGTACCGGCACGCGTCAGCAATCGGTGATGCAAACACGACCCGCAATGGAACTTGCCTGGCCGTGCTGCGCATTTGTCCTAGGGAGGCCTCTAGAATCAGGTGAAATCGCGGCCAATCGGCCTCTGACTCCTCAACCAACCTAAAAACCTGTCAAGCCCCAAAACCACCTAAACCGCGGGGGCACCCCTACCAGCGAAGGGTGACAACCTGGCCCTGATAGCCCATTCCCTCCGCGAACTTCACCATCAACTGATCCAGGCCGCTACCTTCACGGCCACTGGTCGCAGCGGAGATCGTCCCGCCATCAACATGAAGATTAAGCCTCGCCACGTTCCGGCGAACCGTAAGCTCAACAACCGAACCAGCCTCAGCCTCCAGCTCCAGCTTCAACGAGTGCCCATCGACGGTCTCGCCCAACACCTTCATCTGCGCAGTTCGAGCGCCCGGTAGCGGCAACCCATGCGGTACCGCAACCTCGACCGGCGGCAACGCAAAAACAATCGACGATCCATCACCCATACTTAGCGCACCTTTGACCCCACTCGCCAACCGGACGACAGGCCCCGAAAGAGTCTTAACCCTTACGACAAGGCCACGCCCCTCACGTTGGTACTCCAGCGAGCAAACCGAAGCCCCAACATGAAGCCTGTCCACCGCAGCATGATCCCAATCCGCAGGTAGATGCGGATCAAGTGTGATGGAACTGGAGAGCCCATCCACATCGATACCAAACAGCCCCCACAACGCCGGGGTAATCACCATCGCCGAAGACCACAGCTGATGACTTGTACTCCTCCCGAAAGGCTGGAAGAAGGCACCTGAAAGCAGCTCCGTCACCGCACCAAGATCCTGCGCCGTAGTCAGATCCGCGTTCTGCATCAAGTGCGCATACCCAGCTAGCGGATGTCCCGCACGATACTCCGCCACCGACGCCCACCCCGTAAACAAAGGCCAGACCGACCCTTGGTGATAACTGATCGGATCATAAAAAGGATCGCTCTCCGCAACATCGCGAAGCCCCCAGTCGGTAGAAAAATCATGCGAGGCCCACCGCCGAAAGCTGGCGGCCGAATGAGCCAGCCCGTCACCACCATTCCACCACGCAATCGCCGGATAAACCGTAGCCGTACGATCGAGCGTCCCATCGGTATTCCGGCTGAAGGTATACTCCTGACGAGACGAATCGTAATACTCAGCCTCAATCTTCTTCGCCAAGTCCGCAGCACGGACGCTGGCTGCATCAGCCGTAGCTTTATCCTCCAGCAACCCAGCCAGCTTCAACATCGCAACCGAAGCCTGCTGATCCAGCAGCGCAAGGTAAATCTCCTGATGCGGCATCCCACTTGGCCAACTCTCCACCCAGCCGGTGCCCTGGGAGTTGTCGTAAATCCCATCGCCATCGGTGTCATGAGTCGTCTCAAAGTGCCAGGCTTTTTCAACGATCTCTCGATGCCTCCGGAGGAAATCAACATCACCACTGCTCCGAACGTAGTCCAGCATCGCGGTCAAAAACAGTGGCGTTGAATCCGCAGCCGCATAAGCGTAAGAGAAATCCTTCCATTCAAAAGAGGCAGCAGTCTGCGGATATTCGTGCATGATCTTGCCGTCATCACGCTGCCTTTTCATCAGGAACTCAAGCTCTGCGCGACTCAGTCCGAAGTCGCCAAACCCATTCACCGCATAGAGCGTGTACAAGCTGTCGCGCCCAAAGTACCAGCCAAATCCAGGCCGCGCTGAATCGCCCGACGAGTAATATCCAGCAACCAAGCCAATCTCCCCACTGGGTTGCGCCTTCGCCCTCAACTGCTCAATCGACATCGCGGCCCAATCGAAGTCCTCGCTCAACCCAACATCCGGAGTGCGAATCGCAGTGACACGATCCTTCATCTGCCGGTATCGCTCCGCGTGCTTCGCATAGATCTGCGGCAACTCCGCATTCAGCCGCTCCAGCTTCCCTTGGAGCGTTGCATTGGTTGCAGTCTCAAGCGTGCTACCCATCGCCATCAAGAGGGGAAAGTAGCGATTCGTATCCCGCTTAGGGCCGTAGTGCAACTTCAGTTCCAGCGGATAGAACTTTGGCTTCTCCTGGTACGGAGCCAGAATCCCCGGCTGTGCAGTCGGTATCGCCACAGCTCCCGCCAGGTTGGGGAAGTCGGTATGAAGTACATAGAACCCACCTTCCTGCTGCTTCACCCACTCCGCCGACGGCACCCCCTGGCTACGCTGTGGCCACATCGGCCTCATCTCCGGCGTAAAACTGAAGGTCAGATCCATTGGCCGCGTCGAATCGATCTGAAATAGCACCACCGCACCGGTACCATCCTCCGTATCGTCTGGTGCAAACATGATCTGCCTTACCGTGAACGCGATGTGTGAATACGTGATGGTCGTGTGATCAGGAGAAACCTCGATCTCAGCAGCATCCGCGTTCAGATCGATTGGCACAGAGTACCCTTCTACGTCGGCTCGAATGGAGAGGTGGCTCAACAGCTTTACCGGCAACACCCAAGCTTCTAAGGTACCCTCCTGCTGTCCCGGCATGGCGCCACGCGTTCCTGCAACCGTGAATGGCTTTCCTGCTTCAACATGGCGTCGAATCGTGATGCCATCTTCTCTAATTGGGAACGCATCAACCGGTCGCAAACTGCCCGTCTGTGCGTTTGCGATCCCGCCCAGCATTAAAGCCAAAGACAAAGCAGTCCTCATAAGGGTCGTCCTCTCCAAAAGATCACCAGTCTACATGTTGCAGTGTTCTCTTAGAACAAAGTAGGATGCGACTGATAAGAGGTCGATCATGTTATGTAAATCATTGCGCTTCCTGCTGCTAATTGCTGTCGGGGTTTTTGCCTCCAGTGTGGCTCCGGTAGTGTTCGCTGTGCCACGGAATGATCTAGCGACAGTCACCCGGTCAAAGCTTTTGACTGCGTCAGAAGCGGCAACTTTCCTTCCTGGAACAGTCTTTTTCCGCGGCCAAAGCGCGCCAATTCAGTCCAGAAACTCAGGTGGCGTACAGTTTGCAAAGGACGCGCTTTTTCTCGTCACCTTGGTGGATACCGCTGGATACTCAAGTTCAGTGCAGGAAAAATATCAGGCCTATCTCATCACTGAAACTCCAATCAATATGCAAGGACACCGGCTCGAACCTGGCGCCTACGGCTGCGGATTTGTGTCTGGCGGTACATTCGTCGTTATGGATATCGGAGGTCACGACCTCTTCTCTGCACACTCGTCCAAAGATCCCTCTCTCCGCCGACCGACACCTCTGCAAGTCCTGGCGGCCCCTAGTGGGACCGCGTACCGCCTCTACGTTGGCCGTGACTATGTAGAGTTCACGCAGTCCATACCGGTGACAAGCACCACGTCCCTAGTCCATCCATGATTACAATCGGGCTCAAATGCAACTCTTTCAAACACGCTCGCTTCTGCTGTTTTGCCTCTTGGCGATCACGACTCGTATGGCACAGTCCCAAGCTGCCTCATCGTCGAAGGCCTCAGCCGATAGGCTGAAAGAGGCGGAGGAAACATTCCGGGCTGGGTCTGCGGCCTATCTGAACAACGACTTACCCTCCGCACATAGGCAGTTTGCAAAGCTTGTGCAAATAGCTCCCGAGGTTGCTGCTGGCCATAGCGCGTTCGGTACCGTACTGCTAGCGGAGGGCGAACTTGCGTCTGCTGCCGATCAGCTCGAGTTGGCCCATAAACTTACTCCTCAAGATCCTGAAGCAATCCTCAATCTTGGGATTGTCTACTCCCAACTCCAAGAGTATGCCAAATCGGTTGAGATGTTTCAGCAGTTCGACAAGGAAAAAAGTACCCCGTCTCAAGTTTTCACAGCGCCAGCTTCCATTGCTTACGCCGTAGCTCTTACTGCAACCGGAGAACCTGCCATTGCACAAAAGCAGTTGGAGACGGCTCTCACCGGCGCCCCTGATAACGCAACCCTGCACGATAGCCTAGGGACACTGCTTGCACACCAGCAGCACTATAGTGAAGCCGCAATTGAATTCCAACATGCCCTTTCGATCGATCCCTCGCTAGCCGTTGCGCATTATCATATGGGTTCAGTCTTGTTGAACCAGGGCGACCCTGCGAGTGCCGTCACCGAATTCACCAAAGCGAATGACCTCGCTCGAGAAAACGTTGATTATTTGTTACAGCTTGGCCGCGCCCTTCGCGCAAACGATCAAGGAGACATGTCGCTCGTTGTGTTGCGCCATGCGATGACGATTTCCCCTGCATCCACGGATGCAAAATACGAATTAGCCCTTACTTTGCAGGCAAATGACAATCCTCGAGAGGCTTTACCTTTGTTTGAACAAGTAGTAGCGTCTCGTCCTCAAGACTCTTCCGCTCTCACTAACTTAGGGCTGGCCTTTGTACAGACGGGCGACGCAAAGGGTGCAATTACCTTCTACCTTCGTGCCCTTACACTGGATGGGCACAGTGCTACTTTGCGCCAGAACTTAGGAGTCGCCTACCTTCAGCAAAGCGATCTCAATCACGCCATCGAACAGTTTCGCGCGGGTCTGCTCGTCGAACCTGACAACTCTCATCTTCATTACGATCTTGGATTAGCGTTGAAGCTGAAGGACAATCCGACCGAAGCGATGACTGAATTCGAGCGTGCAGAATACCTAGATCCAAAGTTGCCCGACCCTCCCTACACTCTAGGCGTTCTTTACCTTCAACTAGGGCGTTTTGCGGACTCTCAAGTTGAATTGGAGAAGGCACTAGCGCTGCGCCCTGACAACGGAGACGCCTGGGCCCTCCTTGGAAACGTTTATAAAGATACTAACGATCCGCAAAAAGCGGTCGCCGCTCTACGACGTGCGATCGACTTGTTACCCAATCAACCCAGTCCACATATTAGTCTTGCCGCAATTCTCAGCCAGCAGGGAGACACGGAGGGCGCAGCAGCCGAACGCAAAAAAGCTGCATCCCTCAGCCGCATCGCAGTCAGCCGCCAGCGTGCTAACTTTGCGCTCGATAGCGGTAAGGCTCTTCTTAAACAAGGTCAGATTCCGAAAGCGGTTGCTCAGCTACAGTCCGCTGTCGAGGCCGATCCAAACTATGGAGAGGCACATTCCGCATTGGCGGATGCTCTGGAGAAGCAGGGACTAAGCGCAGATGCTGCCATAGAACGTCAGAAGGCCAATAAACTTCTCAATAACGCTGTTCCAGCTGATCATTCCACCGCTCACCAATAGTCGGCCATCCAATATGAAACTATTTACAACTGTGGAGGGATGACCGCCTAAGAGATTTGATCTCTCCTAGAGAGACGCTTTTACTGCATACTGAAATTTGTAATTACAATAACCACGTCGAAGAGAGCTCTAATTGCCGGTGCCGGCTGTAGTCTGAAGGAGTGTTCTTTTGAGTTGGTCTCGCCGAAGCTTCCTGACCTCGCTTTCTACAACGGCTCTGGTGCTTACGCTCGATGACGTTCTAGCTCTGGCGAGCCCTCAGAATCCCCCACCAGTTCAACAGATGGGATCACGCCCCACCTATGACGCAGTGCCTCATCCGGCATCAAAAAGACTTCCCTCCCCGGTTGCGGGTACTCCCCTCGGCGTCAGTTTTGTTGATGTGGCCCGGCAGGCGGGTTTGAATGCAAAGACACTCTACGGGGGCGAACACAAGAATCGATACCTGCTTGAGACAACGGGCTGTGGCGTAGCCTTTTACGACTACGATCACGATGATTGGATAGACATCTTCCTCGTTAACGGCAGCCGGCTTGAGGGTTTCCCAAAAGGCCAGGAGCCTATTTCGCGTCTCTTCAAGAACAATCGCGATGGCACCTTCACGGATGTAACTCTCAAGTCTGGACTCGGCCGCGCGGGATGGGGTCAGGGCTGCTGTGTCGGTGACTATAACAACGATGGCTGGGACGATCTATTCGTCAGCTACTACGGACAAAACGCTCTCTATCGTAACAACGGCAACGGCACCTTCACCGACGTTACGGAAAAATCCGGTCTGCTTCAATCAAAGAAGCGATGGAATTCCGGTTGTGCTTTCCTCGACTACGACCGCGATGGTCACCTCGATCTGTTTGTGGCCAACTACATCGACTTCGATATCAAGACAGCTCCACTGCCGGAGGCTGCAGGTTGCAGCTACAAAGGTATCCAGGTTGCATGTGGTCCTCCTGGACTGCAAGGTGGGAAGAACATTCTGTATCACAACAATGGTGATGGCACGTTTACTGATGTCTCCCAAAAAGCAGGTATGTGGGAGACGGTCGGCACCTACGGGCTGTCAGTAGCTGTCTCGGATATCGACGGTGATGGATGGCCTGATATCTATGTTGCTAATGACTCTACTGCGGCCACTTTCTACCAGAACCAGAAAGACGGCACCTTCAGAGATATGGCGATTGAGGCTGGTATTGCCTACTCTCCGGACGGCAAGCCGCAAGCGGGGATGGGCGTGTCTATTGGCGATTTCAATCGCGATGGCCGGTTCGATATCGTCAAGACAAACTTCGCAGGCGACACTGATTCGCTTTACGTAAACCTCGGCGATGGAAACTTCGACGACCATACCTACATGTCTGGATTAGGCGTTAATACCCGTTATCTTGGCTGGGGAGTCGGCTTCTTCGATATGGATAACGATGGTTGGCCTGACATCTTCATATGCAACGGCCACGTCTATCCGGAAGTTGACGGAACCGACGTTGACGCGCCTTACGCGCAGCACAAATATCTCTATCGCAACCTGCGTAACGGGCAGTTTGAAGAAGTGACTGATCGTGGCGGTCCCGGCATCACAGCACCCGCTGCAGGTCGTGGTTGCGCCTTCGGTGACTATGATAACGACGGCGTGCTTGATGTAGTCGTCAACTGCATCAATAGCCTTCCACAACTGCTTCGATGCGAATCCACGACCGGTAGGAATTGGATCAAGATTCGCACGGTCGGCACGAAATCCAATCGTTCCGGTATAGGCGCAAAGATCAGCGTCATAACGGGGTCATCCCAAGACACTAAACCTTTTATCCAGATTGACGAGGTCCGCAGCGGTGGCAGCTACTATTCACAGAACGATCTCCGCATCCACTTTGGTCTCGACCATTCAGTAAAGGCAGATTCTGTTGAGATCAAGTGGCCGTCTGGCGCAACGGATCGTCTAACAGACCTTGCAGCAAATCATCTTTATGTCATTCAAGAAGGTGGAAAAATTCTGAAGATCGTAGCGATGGGGCCATCATCACCCAGAAACACAGTGGGAAGTCCATCGTCGGCTGCAAAACCATGAAGTCTTTCCTTCTACTCCTGATATTCAACACCTTACTTTTTGCAGGGGCGTCTTTCGGCCAACAGCCTTATCCTGCAACGAGCGATCATCCTCCTCCCGCGTGGTTCGCCGATGTCGCTAAAAAAGCTGGAATCACAATTCGCGACGTCAACGGAAGTATCGAGGCCAAACGCTACATCATCGAAGCCACAGGCTCGGGCGTCGCAATTCTCGACTATGATCGCGACGGATGGCCTGATATATTCCTCGTCAACGGCACCAACCTTCCGGGCACGACCGCAGTAACTGGTCAAGCTAAACCAACGAATCACCTCTTTCATAACAACCACGATGGCACTTTCACCGATGTCACGGCGAAAGCAGGTCTGGTCTCCACCGGATGGGGTCAGGGTGCCTGCGTCGGGGATTACGACAACGATGGATTCGATGATATTTATGTCACTGGTTATGGCAAGAATCGCCTCTTTCACAACCAGCGCAACGGTACTTTCAAGGAAGTGGCAGACCAAGCGGGTGTTGTAGGGACCGGTAAAGAGTGGGGCACCGGTTGCGCCTTCGTTGATTACGACCGTGACGGCAAGTTGGACCTTGCTGTTGCAAATTATGTTCACTTTGACCTAACTCGTACACCGACTCCCGGTCAGACATCAGGCTGTATTTGGAAGGGGGTTCCCGTTATGTGTGGCCCACGAGGCCTTGAGAGCGCGCCAAACATTCTGTACCACAACCTCGGTGGAGGAAGATTTGAAGACGTCAGCAAGCCCAGCGGATTCGAGCGAACACAAGGACACTACTGCTTCTCCATTACTACGCTGGACTACGACGACGACGGCTGGCCCGATCTCTACGTCGCCTGCGACTCAACCCCAGCGATACTTTATCGGAACAATCATGACGGAACTTTTAAAGATACAGCCGCAGAAGCGGGTGTAGCCTTCAACGAAGATGGCCGGGAACAAGCCGGGATGGGTTCTACTGCTGCAGACTACGATGGTGATGGCAGACTCGACCTTTTCAAGACCAACTTTTCGGATGATACTGCCACCCTTTACCATAACAATGGTGACGGCACTTATACGGACACGACCTTCGCCGCAGGGCTGGGAATTAATGCTGATGCTCTCGGCTGGGGAGCCATGTTTGCTGATGTTGATAATGATGGGTGGCCCGATCTTCTCGTTGTAAACGGCCACGTCTACCCAGAGGTTGATTCGGCCAAACTTGGCTCCTCCTACCGCGAGCCCCGGTTTCTTTACAACAATCTCGGCAACGGAAAATTTCGCGATGTCAGCAAAACCTCCGGACCTGGTCTCGTCGATCCACGCTCCAGTCGCGGTCTGGCGATCGCGGATCTCTTCAACGACGGTCGTCTCGAAGCAGTTGTCAACAATCTAAGTGATAGGCCGATGCTCCTTGTAAATTTTGCAAAAAATCAAAATCACTGGGTTGGTCTGCATCTCACCGGCACTTCCTCCAACCACGATGCGATCGGCGCTCGCGTCATCTTGAAATCGGCAAAACGCCTCTGGGTTGATGAGGTCCGCGGCGGCTCAAGCTATAACTCTTCCAGTGATCTTCGTCTGCACTTCGGTCTTGGCCAGGAGACGCACGTTACAAGCATCCAGATACGTTGGCCGAATGGTCAGACGGAACTCTTCGATCCCCCTGCTCAAATCGATCGCATTATAGAGTTCACCGAGGGAACAGGACACAATTGACTAGCCGCTGAGTTTCACGCTTGTACGGATTATTTCCAACAGCATCGGAGCAAGACAGGTACTAGCCTGCCAATTGCTACCATGCTGTTAGTTTAGAAATTTACTTTATAGGGGAAGCAGGGTATCTCCTGCACCTATCGATCAAATCTATGGATAGGGTTAGGATTTGTTGTACCTGATCAATGGAAGCTGGGGAACATAAATAGATGCTTGTGACTATTCATCATCGTTTGCATGAGAGTTTACCTTTCATCATTCTTGCTCTCTGTACGACAATTTCTTTGCACGGAAAGGAATCCTTCGCGCAATCCAGCGTGCTGACCTCCCGATTCAAAGGTTCACAGGTCGTCCCCACCTCCCAGAGCAGCCAGGAAACAGGCATGGGAGGAACAAACACTGGTGGTGCTCATGCCGCAGTTCTAGATGAAGAGAAAAGAGCCATTACCGCTGGCGGTTTCGTTAAGAACGGACCGGCCTTCTTTCTAGACATCGCCAAGAAAGCCGGCCTGACCTCTTGGACTCACACTATGGGAACTCCTGAAAAAAAATTCATCATCGAAACAAACGGCTCAGGGGTAGGACTCATCGATTACGACAACGATGGCTGGCTGGACATTTATCTCGTCAACGGCTCAACCTATGACGCCATGAGTGGTAAGAAAACGCCACCTCATGCCGCCCTGTTTCACAATAACCACGACGGCACCTTCACCGATGTTGCAGAGAAAGCTCACGTTACCAACGACCGCTGGGGCATCGGAGCGGCTGTGGCTGACTATGACAATGATGGGTGGCCGGACATCTTCGTCTCAAACTTCGGCAAAAATCGGCTGTATCACAACAACCATGACGGAACTTTTACTGATGTTGCGGAGAAAGCCGGAGTGACTCTTGGAAACTGGTCAACCGGAGCTACCTGGGGAGACTACGATGGCGATGGCCGACTTGATCTCTTCGTTCCTGGGTACGTCCACTATGACATCACAAATGAGCCAGGGGCCGACAGCAAAGGTGTCTCTACTAACTTTTGCCAGTTTCGCGGCGAAAGAGTTATGTGCGGTCCGCGAGGTCTCAAGGGCGAACCAGACCATCTATTTCATAACAACGGCGACGGCACCTTTACTGATGTTAGCGAAAAAGCGGGGGTCTCTGACAAGAATGGTTACTACGGACTAGCTTCTGCCTTCGTTGATGTCAATAACGACGGGAAACCAGATCTTCTTGTCGCAAACGATTCAACGCCAAACTATCTTTACCTCAACAAGGGTAATGGAACATTCGAGGATGCCAGCTACGCCTCTGGATATGCTCTTAATGAAAATGGCCGCGAAACCGCATCGATGGGAATCGCGTTTGGAGACTATAAGAACAATGGCCTCCTCGATCTTTACAACACCACTTTTTCCGACGACTACAACCCGCTCTATCGGAATGATGGAGATGCAAACTTCACCGATGTTAGCTACCAATTGGGCATCGCAGAGCCTACAATTCCATTTCTCGGTTGGGGAACAGCCTTTCTAGATTTCGACAATGACGGCTGGAAAGATCTGATCATAGCCAATGGCCACGTTTATCCAGAGGTCGACCATACAACGTGGGGCACTACCTGGGCGCAACGCCCGTTGCTATTCCGAAATGTTGCAGGGAAAAAGTTTGACCTTGAGCCTGCAGTCGAAGATACCGCGTTGGCGACTCTTTACGTTGGCCGGGGCTTGGCTATCGGAGACCTTTTTAATGACGGCAAACTGGATGTGGTCATCAATGCCTTAGACGGTCATCCCGGATTGCTCCGCAATGTTTCAACGGATAATCATCACTGGATAGAACTCAAATTAGTGGGCGGACCAAAGAGCCCTAGAGATGCTACCGGCTCAACGGTCTATCTCCGCGCAGGTGGTAAGACACAGCGCGGCGACGTGATCTCTGGGGGGAGCTTTGCCTCCACGCATGACCCGCGTGTTCACTTCGGTTTAGGCGAAGCCTCCACTATCGAATCGATTGAAGTTCACTGGCCCAGCGGGGCAAAAGAAAAATTTACAGTCACAAAAGTAGACCAGATCCTTACACTGACGGAAGGTAAAGGGGGAAGGATATAGCTCGAAATCCGTAGCTCGAATCATAATCATCGATTGATCGTCGATGACCGGTCGCGTGCATCTAGTTTTCAAAGCAATTCAAGATTTTCGCAAACAACTAAGTCCATTGGAGATGGTATCTTGAAACACATTCACGAGGCCAACCTCGAATGCCATTGCCCTAATAGAAACTTCTCCTCAATGAATTCGCTTGGTATCGTGCTAACACTAATAGCAATGGCTTGCGTTCCAGCGTTTGCGTCATCTGCAGCCGAACAACGCGGAGCAGCAATCTTCGTAGATAACGGATGTCAGCATTGCCACACTATTCGGGGACAAGGCGGTACAAAGGGGCCAGATCTATCCGGAGTAGGACTCACATTGAAATCCTCAAAGATTCGCGGCCAAATACTTCAAGGAGGGAGCGAGATGCCATCTTTCGCCAAGATTCTGAAAAAATCTGAAGTGGACGACCTTGTCTACTATCTCCGCTCCTGTCATGACAAGCCGAAATAGCAGTACATGTTCTTAGGTCAGTGATTATTATTCAGACTGAAGCAATGATGTTCTCACTCTTCGCATGCATTGAACCTCCGCATGAATCTACGTCAGTATCTCCATTTCGTATCGAGCTTTGCCACTCTGTGGATTTTGCTTGGAACTCCGTCTCCCTGTCAGGAAGAGAACCTAGGCCATCAATCCTGGTCAACGGAAAACGGTCTTCCTCAAAACAGTGTCCATCAGATCTTTCAAGCCTCCGACGGTTACATCTGGATTGCAACCGAGGGTGGTATAGCTCGCTTCAATGGTATTGACTTCAAGATATTCAATCTAGAGAACACGCCTGCATTTACAAGTGATGACACCTGCTGTTTTGCTCAAGATCATTCTGGAGCTCTTTGGATCGGAACTGCCGATGGTCTCATTCAATACATCGGGGGAAGATTCCGCCGTTATTTTGCAGGGGATGGATTGCCCTCTGGTCGCATAACTAACCTTGCTATATCAGACGACGGTTTTCTTTTAGTGCTTACAACCAATGGCATCAGTCGCTTCGACGGCAAGCAGTCCTCCCCCTTATTATTTCCATCCTCAGCCATCCCCTCCGCGATGGTCCGTGCTGACGACGGCATCGTTCGAATCGCATCCGGTTCCAGTATCTTTCAATACCAAAATAGCCGCGTCATTCCCCAATCGCTTTTGCACGCCTCTGAAGAGACGAAGATCATAGGCATCGGTCTTATGCCCGACCACAGTCTCTGGTACCAGACTAAGAAGAGCCTCCTCCTGTTGCAAAATGGTCAGAGCTCCCCCCTGCTTCGAGATAGTAAACTTCCGAACTCACACATCCAATCTGTACTCGCCGGTTCACAAGGAGAATTATGGATAGGTACTGACAAAGGGCTCTTCGTACTCGACGGTACGAAGAGCCCGCGAGCCATCTCAGCCCTTGGTGGCAGCAGTATTCTTTCTCTCATGCAGGACAAGGAGGGAAACCTTTGGGTAGGAACAGAAACAGGCGGCCTTAACATCTTGCGTCAGCAAAATTTTCGCACTATCGAGCGGATCTCTGATCATGCAATCACAGCGATCACACAGACAACCGATGGTTCAATATGGGTCGGGACTAGTAGCAATGGACTCGATAGCTGGCACGCTGGTATCGTTCACCACTTTTCTACTCAAACCGGTCTTCTTAGTGAAACCATTCTGTCATTAGCGGCAGGAGCGGACGGCAGCGTTTGGGTAGGGACCCCTGACGGCTTAAATCACATCCACGGTACAAAGGTTCAGAACTACACCTCTGCTGACGGACTACCCGACGACTTGATCCGATCGATTCTCATGGATGATGACGGCTCTCTCTGGGTTGGAACACGTCGTGGCCTTGCGCACTGGCAGAACGGTCGGTTCGTCACCCTTACACGGGCCGACGGTCTCGGAAGCGATCTTGTTGGTGCCCTTCTTCTGTCCCATGCCTCCAACTCTCACACTTTGTGGATCGGTACGCTCAATGGCCTTTCGCGCATTCAAAACAGCGAAATAGCGACATTTACAAAAATCAGTGGACTCTCCGGCGATACCATTACTTCTCTTGCGGAAGGTCCGAACGGAATGTTATGGATTGGAACAAAAGGAGAGGGCCTCAACGTCTTATCGGGAATCGGCTTCACCTCTTTACATCGAAAGGATTTACCGCAAACTATAGACTCGATCATCGAAGACGACCTTGGCAATCTTTGGCTTAGCTCCGACCGCGGTATCACTAAAGTTTCTGCTTCTCTGCTTATCAAATGCGGCTCCTCTTCTACCTGTAATCCCCATCCAGTGACCTATGGACGCGCTGATGGCATGCCTACCGAAGAATCTATCGCAGTTGGCCATCCATCTGCTTATAGGGCAAAAGACGGACTACTCTGGTTTGCAACCAGAAGGGGTGTTGCTATCACAGATCCCAAACATTCGGTAAAAAACGCTGTTCCTCCACCAGTCGTCATCGAAAGATTCACCACAGATGGGGTCGACCTACCGATAACACGCGCAGAACAAAACGTTACATCAGGTCACATCAACTTTGTAGTTGAATACGCCGGCCTTAGCTACACAGCTCCAGCTAAAGTTCACTACCGTTACATTCTTGAGGGCTTTGATAAGGAATGGAACGAAGTGGGTTCACGCCGTATTGCTTACTACACTAACCTGCCGCCGCGCCGATATCGATTTCGCGTGCAAGCAGCAAATAACGATGGTGTATGGAATGAGATAGGAGCGCAGATTTCTTTCTACGTACAACCTCCGTTCTACCGCCGCTTTTGGTTTCTACTTTTGATCCTCGTTGCAGTCGCGGCCCTCACGTTTTTCTTGTACCGCATCCGTGTTCGAGGTCTTCAATCACGGTTTCAGGCGGTCCTGGCCGAGCGAAACCGCATGGCTAGGGAAATCCACGATACATTGGCCCAAAGCTTCGTTGGCGTCTCGGTTCAACTCGAAATTGCCGGTCAACTTCTCGCTCAATCCAAGATCTCCGCCGCCAGTCAGCAGATCGACCGAACTCGAGTTTATGTACGCGAGGGACTTGCAGAAGCGCGTCGAAGCATCTGGAATCTTCGAGCTGTAGTTACGCAAGAGAGTTTACCTACACGTTTCACAAGCCTCGTCGAACAGTGGAATAAAAAAGGGCTGAATGCCCACCTCAACATCACCGGCTCGTATCGGCCTTTGGTACGCTCATTAGAAGATGAGGTTTTTCGTATAGCACAGGAATCCCTGGAAAATGTTTCGCGCCACGCGAGCGCCACCCAAGTATTGATAGATCTTCGTTACGATCCAAAACGATTGATATTAGTCATCTCTGACGACGGCTGCGGTTTCAATTTGGTTGAGAAAGCCGTTTCGAAGAATGGACACTTCGGCCTTCAAGGTATGCGCGAGCGAGCAGCTCAGATTCACGCCCAACTTATAGTAGAAGGCGTCTCCGGAACTGGGACCAAAGTTATGTTGGAAGTACCGATCGCTGAAGAAAAAGGGGCCACATCTAATGGCTGAACGGATTCGCATTCTTATAGTAGATGACCATCACGTCGTTCGTCAGGGCCTCGTCGCATTACTCAATATCATGCCCGGCATAGAGGTTGTGGGAGAAGCCAGCGACGGTCTCCAGGCTGTCGAACTTTATCGAAACTTGCGGCCGGATGTCACGCTGATGGATTTGCAGCTTCCGAATCTCGGGGGGGTTGATTCTATCCTGAAGATTCGTACCGACGACCCAAGCGCAAGATTTATTGTGCTTACCACATTCGACGGAGACGAAGACATCTTCCGTTCTCTCCAAGCTGGCGCGAAAGCCTATCTTCTTAAGGGCATGACCGTCGAAGAACTCATCTCGACCATTCAGGCTGTGCATAGCGGAAAAACCTTGATCTCGCCAGCCATCGCAGAAAAACTGGCTGAACGCATGAGCACGCAGGCCCTGACTAACCGTGAGCTGAGAGTTCTGGAACGCATAGTGGCAGGCCGTGCAAATAAGGACATAGCCTTCGATCTTCATATCACCGAAGCGACCGTCAAGTCTCATATCAATAGCCTGCTCGGCAAACTCGGTGTCAGCGATCGCACTCATGCCGCAACTGTCGCTCTTCAGCGCGGCATAGTTCACCTCAAATGAGATCATATCCAATGCGATCGTCTCTCTTAGTTTTGTTTCTGAACTTTTTGCTATCGCCTTTTATCTTGGCTCAACCGCAGTCTTCCTGGCGCGTCGCTACTCCCGCGGAGTTGCAGAACGCTTTGCCAGCTCGTGCGTCGGTAGAAAAAGAACGAATCGAAACGGAGATGCGTACTGCATCGGGCATCACTGACTCACATGGGAATATTATCGCCGGAGTTGTTCTGATCACAGCTGGCTATTCGGCCGATGGTAAGTATTCTCACTACCTTTTAGTGCAGTCCCCCATAACCTTTGGAGACGTAACCTTACCGATCGGTAACTATGTCATCGGCTGGCAGCGAAGTGAAGATACACTTCTTGTCAAATTTTATGACGCCTTAAGCGGGGACCCACGTGGGATCACTGTGGCTCATCACTTAGCAAACGGTTCACGCGTTGAATCTTTTCGCATATGGCCTCCTTCGAGTAACTCTATCCTGCAGATTGGCCGCTTTTCAGTTCCATACACCATAAAACAGGCATCTAGATAACGGTCTGAACGTTGTGACGATTCGCCTAACTCCATATTTAGCGTGTGAACCGGCGCTTCAAAAGCTCAAACTCTACTGGCCTATACTTTGTAGTTATGAAGATAATCGACTTGTTGGTGTTAGTTGGGACATGGTTCATCGCGAGTCCTCTCTCTGGACAAAGTGCAGTGCCATGGGAGATGGGGCCCTTCAGTCGTCCAGCAAACGGAAATCCTGTCATCACTCCTGACCCCAGCACATTTTTCTTTGATCCCGTTCTTGAGGCCCCAGTTCACTGGGAGACTCTCCATACCTTCAATCCCGCCGCTATCGTCAGAGACGGAAAAATTTACGTACTGTACCGTGCAGAAGATGCCTCTGGCACCATGCAGATAGGCGAACATACTTCGCGGCTCGGCTTAGCTGAGAGCGATGACGGTATTCATTTCATAAGACGTGACCAGCCTGTTTTCTATCCCGCAAAAGACAATCAACAATCTCGTGAATGGCCGGGAGGTGTCGAAGATCCACGCATAGTCGAAACAAGTACGGGAGTTTATGTTTTGACCTACACTCAATGGAACCGCAACACTTATTCTGTGGGAATTGCGACCTCATCCGATCTGATTCACTGGAAAAAATTTGGCCCTGCATTCGCAAGTGCATCGGACGGTAAGTATATTCAGCTCAAATATAAGTCGGCAGGAATTGTGACACAGTTAAACAATAGCCGCCTCATCGCTGTCAAAATCAAAGGCAAATACTGGATGTATTGGGGCGAAGGAGCTATTCATCTTGCGACTTCAAAAGACCTCATTCATTGGAGTCCACTAGAAAATAAACAAGCAGATCTCATTGAAGTACTGCGCCCGCGCCCGCAGCATTTCGATAGCACATTTCCAGAAACAGGTCCTCCACCGATACTCACCTCCGCCGGAATTGTTGTTCTCTATAACGGGAAGAATGCTGCAACCGGCGGTGATCCAGATATGGGGCCTAACGCTTACGCAGCCGGAGAAGCTCTTTTCGATAGTCATGATCCCGCCCGACTTATCAAACAGACCGAGCATCCTGTTCTGAAACCGACTAAGAGCTATGAAAAAACTGGACAATACCCCGCCGGGACAACCTTTGCCGAGGGTCTAGTTTACTTTCATAATGAATGGTTTCTCTACTACGGCTGTGCTGACTCACTCGTAGCTGTGGTCACTGCTCCGGCATCGAATAAATGACTCTTCAATTTCGTAAGTCAAGTACAAGCAATGCAAATTTTCCTGCCTTGACAAGCGGCTTATCAACACACGATGTCTAATGAAAGTGAACTGCGAAGCCAGTGCTTGCTCCATATGGCCGCAACGTTCCAAACGGAAAATTAAGCCACCATTGATATTCAAAATCAATCAATCGAACACTGTAACGGCTTCTTCCTAGCGCCAGATCGACCCCCCCGCCAGGGGCGAGCACAAAATAACTTCCATCCGCGTAATCGTAAGGAAAGTGAAAACGACCGTCTCCGATAAGAACTTTACCGTATGCGGTCGCCCAGCGTTTGCGATAAGGAAATTTTCCTCCGATGAGGTAAGTTGATTGATGCGTGCCAACTTCCTCGTTAATAGTAAGAAAACGAACCTCTGCTTCATAGCTGACTTTCTCCGAACGAGTGTAGTCCACGAAACCAGACCCGCCTCCAAGATCGCGTTTGCCGTAGTCAGCTGCAAAAAAAGAGTAGGTCCCGCCGACCAACCACCTCGGCCCGGGCCCCGTAGCGGTTGCTATTGCCTGAGCTTTAATTAGAGTTGCCCCGGCGGTGAAAAGCAACACAGTAACAAACACTCGAGCCAATCTCCAATGAGACCGTGAGCCATTAAGTTGAATCATCACTGACTCACCGTCAAGGTCATCGGAGCAGACTGGGTTGCCGCTGTCTTGCTTCCGATAGCGGTCACGTTGAAGGTGTAGGTACCAGCGGGCGTGCCGTGGACATCGAGTCCGCCGCAACCCGTAATCACCATAGCTCCAGTGAAGAGCATAGCTAGCAAAAGACCGCTAAGCAGACGATTCGCTCGCCGCGATCGCAACAGCGACAAGGCGAGAATGAGTCCTCCTGGCAAAAAGGAAAGTACGACTCTACTGGCCGATGGCTCATCAGTTTTTGCGATGCTTCCTGCGGTCAGTGGAGATCCCGTATCGATCGTCAGACTAATTGTTTGGTGGCCGTTCGCGTCGAGTGATACCTGATCTGAGGCAAAAGTGCATGTAGCTGCTCGTGGCAGACCGACACATCCAAGAGATAGCAAGTCGGTAAAGTTCTGAATCGAAGTGAGCGTAAGTTGAACTGTGTTGTGCTGTGTAGTCTTCATCTGCATCGTTGGCGGATTCAAAGCAATGGTGAAGTTGGTCGCCCGAATTACTGTCAGAGAGGTCACATTCGACACAGAACCCGAATACAAGTTGTCTCCTTGATAGGTAGCGATTGGACTATAAGTGCCTAACGCCAAACTTGTTGTAAGAGTAGCAATGCCGGATGCATTTAGCGTTGCGCTGCCAAGCGTGGTACCTCCAGTACTGAAGACCACCGTGCCCGACGGGGGGACCGCCGCATCTCCTTGCAATGTCGCCACGAGAGTAAATGGTTTGTTTTCTATGACAGTGCCCGAACCAATAGTTAACGTATTCGTCGAAGCATGAAGCTGTATAACCTCAGTCAGTGCAGCTGAAGTTCCAGGAAAGTTTTGGGTATCGCCTCCGTAGCTAGCGGTCAGGGTATGCGACCCGAGAACCAGAGTCGAGACAGTGAACGTTGCGATACCGGCACTATTCACACTGGAAGTAGCCAAGGCTGAAGAGCCGTCAGATAACGAAACCGACCCTGTCGGCAGGCTCGTAGCGTTGCGGCCTGTCACTACAGCCGTAAACGTGATCGGACTCCCGACAAGAGAGGGCCCTGTGCTTGTACCGGTGACTGTGCCCAAACTGCTGATCGCAGTGAGTGTTACAGTGGTGCGCTGTTCAATATTTTGCAAAACAGGGTTGGAAGTACTAGTAAGCGTATTGCCATCCCCTTGATAAATTGCGAGGAGAATATGCTGCCCAGCTGAGAGTGAAGATGTTGTGAGAGTCGCGATACCATTGACCCCAACTGATGCTGTTCCAATGATTGTCGTTCCGTCCTCGAAGTTCACAGGCCCAGATGGAGCTGTTCCCTTGCCTGTTACTTGAGCGGTAAGAGTCAACGGGGTGCCAGCGACGGAGGGTGTACCCGACGTACTGAGAACAGTTGTTGTATTGCTATTTTGCACCGTCTGCACCAAAACAGAACTACTGCTGATTTGGCTGACGCTGTCCCCGCTATAAGTAGCAACAATTGAATGTTGTCCGGCGCTCAATGCATTTGTGGTGTACGTCGATACGCCCGCCGTTCCCACGATACTCGTGCCAATCACGCTGCTTCCATCCCTAAATGCAACTGTTCCAGTTACAGGAGAACCTCCGATGCCTGATACGACTGCCGTAAAGGTCAACGAAGTTCCCGATAACGATGGATTGGCGCTGGAGGCAAGAGACGTGGCTGTTTGCTGCAAGACTGTTTCCAAAACCGTCACCGATACGCTGCCAGGATGACTTGAGTCTCCGTTATAGGTCGCAATAAGCGTGTGTGCTCCAATCGATAAGCTGGAGAGCGAGATAGTAGCCAGACCGTTCACATCGATCCCAACGGTACCGATACTATTTGCCCCATCACGAAGCACCACTGTACCGGTAGGTTGGGAGCCCGTCCCGCTTACTGTCATAGCAAACGTTACGACCTCTCCAAGGAGTGCAGGATTTTTATTGGAGCTGAGTGTGACGGCACTCGTGGACTGCTGAATCACCTGTGGAACTCCGACCGAAGTTGCAGCGCCATTATTGGCGTCTCCGATATAGGTCGCTACGATTGTGTGCTGGCCAACAGAAAGCGTCGACGTAGCGAAAGTAGCGATTCCATTCGCTGCAATTGGCGAAGATCCAAGGACTGTTGTGCCATCAGTGAAGGAGATGTTGCCAGTCGGAGCAACAGTCGTACCGCTAAGGTTGGAGGTGAAGACAACCTGGAGTCCCGCAACCGAGGGATTGCTGCTGGAGACCAACGTCAGGCTTGGCGCACTTTTGTTGACTGTGATGGTTTGAGCCAGCGACGAAGATGGATTGTCGTTGGTATCCCCGGCGTAGCTGGCCGATAAAGTATGCTGCCCAAGAGAAAGACTCGAAACGGTAAGACTGGCGGAGCCGTTGGCACTGAGGCTTGCGGTACCGAGAACAGATGTCCCATCGAGGAACGTAACTAATCCACCCGGAATACCTCCTGATCCAGTGACGGTAACCGTCAATGTTTCGGCAGAGTTGAGGATTGAAGTAACAGCGCTGACTGCCATTGCAGTTTGGGTCGTTGCGCGTTGCACCGACTGGCTTACAGTCGAAGAGAGCGCCGCGTTATTATTAGAATCTCCACCATATGAAGCTGTAATCAAGTGGGTACCAATAGCCAAGCTGGTTGTGTTGAAGACGGCAACTCCGGCTGCATTAAGAGTTACCGCTGCCAAAGTTGAAGCGCCATCGTGGAAGGTGACTATTCCGGTTGGCACGGGGTTTGATCCGCCAACTGCCGCAGTGAATGTCACATTGGCTCCGGCACTGATAGGATTCTGGCTCGTTGCGAGAGCAATCGTGGTGACCGGGGAAACAATATGCGTCAGACCGGCCGACGTACTAGTTCTATCATCGGTATCGCCAAGGTAAACGGCAGTGATGATGTGTTCTCCAACGATGAGACTCGATGTACTGAAGACCGCTGTTCCATTAGCTAGAGAAGGACTGCCGATTACTGTCGATCCATCCATAAACTGAACCGTGCCGGTCAACGCTCCTGAAGTTCCGGTCACCGTAGCGGTGAACTGGACAGGAGCCCCAACTGGCGTGGTCGAAGCGCTGGCAGTCAGAGAGATGGTTGTCGTTGCCTTCACAACAACCTGTGTGATGGATGGTGAAACACTCGCGCCATTATAAGCATCTCCGGAGTAAGCGCCAGTCAACGAATGTGATCCTACCGTCAGAGATGAAACCGAGAGCGTACCAAGCCCGGCTGCATTGATTGGGCTCGAACCGAGAGCAACCGAACCATCATAAAAGGTGACTGAGCCTGTGGGGGCAGACCCATTGCCAGTAACCGTTGCGCTTAGAGTGATCGGCAATCCGGCCGTAGATGGGCTTCCCGAAGTAGCAAGTACTATACCCGTGGTAGCTTGTTGAACCATCAAAGTTAAGGTCGGCGTGGTTCCTAGATTGTTATTATCCCCACCGTACACGGCAGTGATCGTGTGAGTTCCAGTAGAGAAAGAAGGCACTGTGAAGCTTGCAACCCCTTGAGGATTTAGCGCCGCTGTACCGAGAACCGTTGTGCCATCCATAAAGGTCACGATGCCGGTCGGTACTCCTCCGTTGCTCATGATCGAAACAGTGAGTGTGTCACTCTTTCCGGCAATAGAAGGGTTAGCGGAAGCTATCAGCGTCCCTGAAGTAACCGCTTGCTGCACCTTCTGCGTGATAGTAGAAGATATGCTACCCGCGTAGATTGCGGATCCTCCGTAGATCGCGAGAATAGTGTGCTGTCCCACTGCGAGTGAGCTAAGAGTGATCGTAACGGAACCACCACTCACCGTTCCGGCACCGAGTGTGGTTGCTCCATCCATAAACGTTACAGTTCCAGTGATGGGGCTTGAAGGAACCGAGGACGCAGGCACAATGGTTGCAGTCAATTGAATGCTTGACCCTGCCGGAGCATTGCTCGCATTTGATGCAACTGACGTCGTCGTTGGAATTAGTTCAATAGTCTGCTGTACCGCGGGAGAGGTGCTGGCACCGTTGTTCGCGTCGCCTTGATATGCTGCGTGAATTGAGTGTGGCCCGACCGACAAAGATGAGATGACAAGAGCTGCTGACCCATGACTATCCAATGTCAGTGTTCCAAGAGTCGTGGTGCCATCCAGAAACGAGATGGTTCCCGTGGGCGTTACGGAACCGGTCCCGACCACGTTCGCCGTAAACGTAATGGACGTTCCGAAAGGTATGTCCGAGTTGCTTGTAATCAGCGTTGTCGTAGTTATGGACGCAACAACGGTCTGGTTGAGTTGCGACGATGTACTTGCAATGGAATTGGCGTCTCCGCTGTAACTCGCTGTTATGTGGTGTGTTCCCACAATAAGAGCCGACGTACTGAAACTAGCTGCACCTGTGGCATCTAAGTTGACGGTTCCAAGGCGGACTCCTCCATCCAGAAACGAGACGCTTCCGGTGGGAATTCCCGATGTTCCAACAACGAGCGCAGAGAAGGTCACGCTGGCCAGCGGGGTAGAAGGATTCGGACTTGAAGACAAAGAGACCGAGGTACCGTCCTTCACAATCTGCGTTACAGCGGAAGAAGTTCCCGGCGCCGTGTTCGAGTCGCCCGCATAGCTGGCTGTAATGACGTGCGTCCCGCTCGCCAGTGACTGCGTCGGGAAAAGTGCTACGCCGGCGCTGTTTAGGGTAGCTGTCCCAATCGTCACGGATCCATCAAGAAAAGTGACGATGCCGGTCGGTGTCACTCCGGTGCTCGTCACTGCGACAGTGAACGTAACAAGGGAACCTGTCGCGGAAGGAGATCCACTGGTGTTGAGAGTTATCGTGGACGGATCCAGAGTCAGCACTTTGCCACTCAGGGTAAGTGTCTGCGGACTGTTCGGCGAATCCGATGTAACGGTGATGACCCCCGTTACAGTGTTGCCAATGATCGTTGGCGCAAACTGCGCCCCGATAATGCAATTAAGAGCGGAGGCCATCGGCACGCTAGTAGAACAGGTGGTGGCCACAGGATCCAGTTGCGTGTTTACACCAGAGTTCAGAGCAGAGATATTGAGCTGCGCATTGCCATCATTCTCGAGCTCTTCATCCTGCGTACCTGAAACGCGCTGAACACGGATAGTTGGAAAATTCAACACTGCATTGATGCTTTGTACCAGACGTATTCGATTGTGAAACACATCACTGACATAAAGATTCCCTGATCCATCAAGAGCCATTCCATAGGGCCCGTACATGCCCGCTCCATTTGCAGCCCCGCCATCGCCACTGAAGGATTCCAGGTCACTGCCGACAACCGTATCAATCTCTCCGGTCGCTGCATTCACTTTGCGAACCCGGTTATTACCCGAGTCAGCAATATAAATATTTCCTGCTGTGTCGATCGTCGTTGCCGCTGGGCTGTCCAATACTGCGCCGCTCGCCGGTCCACCATCGCCAGAAAAACCAGAAGCTCCGCTGCCCGCAATCGTACTTATCGTGCCGTTGAGCGCAACCTTCCGAACGCAGTGATTATTCTGATCGGCTATATAAATCTGTCCATCAGGACCCACGGTCGCACTCCAGGGTCCATTGAGACTCGCGTTGATAGCCGGCCCACCATCTCCTGTATAGGCTGCCGTATGATTGCCTGCAAAAGCCGAGATAATCCCAGTAGCAAGATTGACGCGACGGATCACGTTGTTTCCACTATCCGCAATGTAGAGATAACCATTCACCGGATCGATAGCAACGGAATCGGGCGTGTCCAGATGAGCATGGATCGCACTGCCTCCGTCACCCGAATAACCCTGTGATCCAAGCACGCCTGCAACTGTAGTTATGATCCCCGTAACAGCAGTAACCATGCGAATCGCGTGGTTATTACTATCGGCGAAGTACAGATTGCCCGCACCGTCAAGAGCAACCGAGGTCGGCAGACTGAGCGAAGCTAGGGTAGCGAGTCCGCCGTCGCCACTATTTCCAGCGTTACCATTCCCGGCAAAGGTAGACATTAGTTGCGAAGCGGCATCGACCCGTCGAATTCGATTATTGCTGGAATCCGCGATAAATAGATTCCCAGCCGGATCTACTGCGACACCAAACGGCAGAAAGATCGGCGAAGCGGTAGCAGGCAGCCCGTCTCCGCGATAGATCCATGATTCGTCTCCAGCAACCGTATTGATAATTCCAGGAACAAACAACGCAAGCGGACCACTTGCCGTCGCTACAAGCCACGTATTTCCGAGCGGCATTCCTGAAGCGTCAAACAAAACAACCGCTCCAATGTGTTGACCGGGATACTTCGGACTGAACGTTACCGGAAAGCTGCAGATCTGACCTACAACAAGCGCACCTCCGGTCAAGCAGGTGCCGGTACCCGACAGAGCAAAATCCAGATTCGCGACCCCGCCCGTAAGGGCGCTTATCTTGCCCAACTGACCGCCAACCGTAACAACGACAGATACCGTCTGGACAGCAGACACACCTCCCACAGCCGTAACACCCGGCAACGTTACTGGCGATGCATAAGCATACGTCGCAAGAGCACATATCATGAGAGCAAATAGACTACGGAGTCGCACTTGAGACCATCGCTCAGATGACTCATGAAGGCCGCGGCGAAAGCCGGTTAATAATGCTAGTTCAAGGTTCAGGCAGAAAAGCTTAGCAAATCGAACAAGTGCGAGCATGGTTCACCTCAGAGGCTCAACAAAGGAGATGGAAGTCGCGACGTAGCTCAGAATCGGGAGAGACGCCAGAGATCACACACGGGAAGGTGACCCGTTGGTAACCATGACTTTAGGTAAGTTTTATTGAGCGGGACATTACCCTTAAGTTGCACGGGTTCTGCGACAGAGGTTCGCCGCCTTCATCAGACCCTGCATTTTGTTGGAATGGAAAGCATCGATAACAAGCATAGAAAATCCGCTTCCCCGGCTTACATCGACGACAGTACAAGCAATGCACTATGAACTATGAGTAGTCGTTTGCTTTAGTCACTGCTTTGTCTGTGCTTGAAGCCAAAACCCCTTAGCTCGTGAGGTATGAGATTGAACCAAAGGTAACGAAGTTTGGAAACACTTGTTTGCCTGTCTGTCGGAAAGGCCAAACCATCGCGCAAGGGTTTCTACAGACTGTTCAACAGAAGTTGTAGGTATTAGGCGACCGGCGCCTACGAACGTCAAACAATTACCTCGTACTTTCTTGCAAAAAGGTTGGTCCTCTGTGCTGAGAAGAGACGAGGGAGCATTCGATCCGTCCTGTTGCCCAAATAAGTGATTAGACAAGCCCGAAATCAGTATTGAAACCCACATAGAGAAGATCAGCCATCTACAGCTAAATATAGGCGTTTGAGACAAGGGGGAAACATTTCAGTCGCAGTTGCACCTAAGACTTTGATGATCGAGGTTCCACCTCATCCACCCCACACGGCGCTCCGATGGATTACACAAAGTGCCTAAAGCTTCCCTCGCATCTTCGCAACCCACCAGCGAGACCCCACCAGCAAGAAACGCCAGTCTTTAAAGAACTCCGGCGGCTTGCCTTCGATCGCATGGCCTATGAACTGCAGCAGCCACCCGAAACAAAAGAGTGCCACCGCCACCCACAACAGCTTATGCCACACAATCGCCGCTACCAGCAGCGGCAACGACAGCATAATAATCGGTATCCCAAAGGTATGAGTCAGTCGGTTCAGCGGATGCTGATGGCTCTCCGAGTACTCCGCTATCCAACTCTCCCAACTTCGTCCGCCGACCATGGCGAAACCATACTCTCGCATCTTCGTCGCGGCAACCAAAATTGTCACAACACCCATCAGACTGCCTTTCGCACGCCTTCGCCATCTAATCAATAACGAAACTTGGCAGGCCTTTCAGGCGAAACAGATAAAGGAGCAGTCACTAGCATGGCTAAGGAGTGGATCGCCAATCTCGCACAGGACATCAAGCAAAAATCTCACGAAGCCGCAGAAGAGTATGGCAGATCTCAGCATCAGGCTGGAGTAATCGCTGCTCAGGGCAAGCCGTTTTTCACTAGCTTCGTGCTGTGCCTGGAAGAAGACATCAACGAAATCAAGCGTCAACTTCAAGGTGACGTGACTGCATCCGACACCACCATTCAAACCAAAGGCCCTGCTGAAGTCACACTCGTCCGCAGCCGTTTTCCGTGGTTCGACGCGCATATCACTCACCAGAACTCTAGTATCGTTCTCGATTATGCTAAAGGGCTTGGAATCGCCACCGGTACGACTACTGACCGCAAGCCACATCACTTCACCTTTCAAGTCACGGACGACGACACTCTTTTCGTTCAAGAATCATTCGGAGGCAGCCCCAAACGTTTTTACCAGCCCGAGGAGCTTGCCAGAAAAATCGTTCACTTGCTCTTTGAAGTCTAATTACTCCCATTGGGTACTATGACGCTCGAGCCACCAGCACGCGGAGTTCCCCTCCTGCGGGAAAATAGACCGACTACAGGAGACTGGCACCATACCCATGAAGTCATACTCCACCTTATTCCCCTTCAATGGAGTAGCTAGAAACTGATTAACCTGCACCACCCGGTAAGCCGTACCATGCGATACGCGAACGCTAATCGCCGCCCAATCCACAAGCCATAACGCTCCAGCCGCCCCCGTCAGTATCACCAAGAGTCGAAGCAGTCGTCCTACCCAGAGTTTCATCAGCCAAAGTATTTCACATCATTGTCCCTTGGCGTTCCCCATCAACCCTACTGCCATGCGTCAGTACGCAGAAGCATCGTGCGTATCGGGTCGTCCAGCCTGGCTCTTTGATAGAGAGCGATAAGTATTGTCGCAAACACGCCGATAACTCTCTTGAGAGCAAGCGTCTTGAACGCTATTTACCGTGCTGACTCGTGAGATCAAAGCTTTGTGCTTAATCGAGGAATTGCTTCTTTCCGCGCAGCCAATACTGCCGAGAAGACACGCTCTCGCGGTTTCTTCGCAGAAGAAGAGTCAGGCGTTCGGAATGAAGGCTAAACAAATGATGACAATATTGACCCTACTCATGGCAGTCTGCCTAATCGATCACGCGATCGCACAAACAACTCCTACTGCAACACAATCACTGCAACTCCTGGCCTTCACCGGCGGGACAGCCACCTTTACCGATCTAGAGAGAGGGGAAAATCTTGACGTCACCGCAGGAGTTGACGTAGCCCTCCTCACGTACCGATTCGCCAGACCAGCTTTCGAAATCCGCGGATCATATCCTGCGCAGGAAGGAACCATCAGCAGCCAGAAGAGCTTCCTCCTCGGCCCAAAGATCGGGTATTCGCTGGGTCGTCTCCGCCCTTACGCGAACTTCTTGATAGGTCGTGGCGCAATCGACTATCTCGAAGGCGGCTATGCTTTCGGAGACATTCGTTACATCACCTCAAATACCCTCGTTCTCTCACCCGGGGTTGGATTGGACTACCGTCTCGGACGCAATTTGGCTGTAAAAGTCGATTTTCAACATCAGCACTGGGACACACCTGCCGTTCCATCAGGCAGCATCAATCCGAAGTCAACCACCTTGGGAGCCGTTTACACGATCGACTTCAATCACAGGCGTTGGCACGATTGGTAGTCGCCTAACGTGGCACAGAACGGATAATCAGCATCAAACTCTGGACTCAACTCCTTTCATAGCGTATCTTTCTGCCGGAAGCCAAAATCTAGCAACCGGAGAGAACTATGTCTCGCTTGTTTCGTCGAGTATTACCGGCCCTGGCTGCATCGCTCGTCTTCACTCTTTCTGCGCCGGCCCTTATCGCTCAAGACGCCGCCGCCGGCCCGACCTGGTCACAGGAAGATACGCTTCGCATCGTACAAGAGGTTCAGAAAAAGCTCCGCAACCTCTCCACCTATGGAGTCTTCGACTGGATCACCTTCGGCATCCACGGCAAAACTCTCGTCCTCAAGGGTTATGCCTCTCGCCCTACTCTGAAGAGTGACGCCGAAAACGCGATTAAAGGTATCCAGGGAATCGAATCCGTCGACAATCAGATCGAGGTTCTTCCCTACTCCCCCGCAGATGATCGTGTTCGCGCCTCTGTCTACAACCGCATCTACACTCAACCGACATTAAGGAAATACAACGCCAACCAAGGCTCCCTTGGTCGTGCCATCGGACCTGGCGCTGGCATCGCACTCGCAGCAGGTGGCATCACCAACACACCACCGATTGGGTATCACGCTATACATATCATCGTAAAGAACGGGAATGTGACCCTCTACGGTGTCGTTCTCAATCAGATGGACTCCTCGATTGCGGGAGTGCAGGCAAACACAGCTCCCGGGGCCTTCAGCGTCGATAACGATCTAATCGTCCAAGGCTCCGCGTCAAAACCAAAAGAAAAGTAGTTTTACTCTAGGGGCCGGCTGGCCACCCACGCCGGCCCCCAAACCCACGTCCCTAAATCATTTCAAATAATAGGCTTACAGATAAGTGAGCGGATTCACAGATTAAACAGCTCTCTCAGACGTTTGGTCTGGGCGCGGCTCACAGGGATCTCGGTCTTCTGAGCGTCATCCATCCGCAGCTGATAGCTGGATTTGAACCATGGCACGACTTCCCGTATATGTTGAATATTCACCACATAGGATCGATGCGCCCGCCAGAATGTTTCAGGATCTAGCTGATCCATCAGCTCTTCCAGCGTACGGCAGTTCGAGTGGCCCTCAACCGTCCGCGTGACAACACTGATTGTGCCCTCTTCGATCGAAGCGAAGCAGATCTCGCGCTGATCCACCAGCAATAATCGGCTCTGCGCCCGAACGATTACCTTGCCCGAGCTCGCCTTCGGAACCTGCGTCTGCTCTTCTACCAGCCGTAGCAGCGCATCCAGTTTGGCATCACTTGCCGACTCCGCGGGAGTCACTAACCGGGCCTGGGCCTTTTCAATCGTTTGCATCACCCGCTTCCGATCAAAAGGCTTGAGCAGGTAATCAATTGCATTCACCTCGAAGGCTCGGACCGCATACTGATTGAACGCAGTAGCAAAAACCACCTGTGGCATCGGAACCTTGCGGTCCAGCAACTTCTTCAGGACGCCAAAACCATCCAGTCCCGGCATCTGTACGTCCAGGAATACAAGATCAGGCTTATGCGTCCGTATCAGCTCCACGGCCTCAATCCCATTAGTACCTTGCGCCAGAACCTCGACCCCCCCCGTACGCTCCAAGAGGTATTGAAGCTCTTGCCGGGCCAATGGCTCGTCGTCGATGATAAGGGCTGTCAGTGACATGCTCGCAACTAGTCACTATATACGCGCAGGCGAGCTGGCGCATGGTCCTCGGCAAGATCATGTCCACATTGCGTGCAGTACACATCCGTAATCTGGACTCCGCGAAAGCATCGTCCACACACAGGAGCAAGTTGAAATTGACATTGTGGGCAGAAGTGCACGCTGGAGGTGATCTCTGTACTGCAATGTGGACAAGGCATCAGCATGGGCTGACGTAGCAGGAAGTACACGACTGCCCCAATTCCACCTGGTAGTACTACCACAATGAGCATCCACAATCCGGCCGGCATTCGCCGCCGACGCACGTCGCGGCTTACATATCCCACCAACAGAACATAGCTCGCAAACGCCGTTCCCCACGAGTAACCCATCAACAACCGCATCGGTAGCAGCTCATGTTTGTGGTGCGGTAGCACGCCATGAAACAGGTACTGCACTGCTCCAAACACCAGGATCGCAAGCAGAACCGACCAGGTCGGAATCATGCTCAACTCATCCTCTCCCGCCACCACCGAAACCTGCGACCGATCCGGTCCCTGAGTCCAAAATCTCATCATCCAGCTACCTCACGCTTACTAGCACGGCGAAACAGCACCAAAGCGAGCAAAGCCATCGACACCGGAAAAAACCACAGACAGAGAACCAAGAACTGATTGCTTGCATCTGGAACGCCATTCGGAGTTACGTCGTAAGCATCCAGAGCACTCCAGACCGCCGTGCAGATAATGACGAAAAGAGAGGAACAAACGGCAACAGGAATTGAAATGCTTCGAATGCGGCTACGCCGGGCAGCCAACGTCTTAGCTCGCTCCCGCACCACACGATGAGTTCGATTGACCACAGAGGCACGAGCGCCCACATTAAGATCTCTCAATTCTTCACGTGGGAACGATCCAGAAGCATCCAGCAAAAACGGCTTATCGTGAGCATCCCTCATGCCCGGACCTCCGGAAGGGGGCGAGAGGAGCGAAGCTGCTCCATCTCCGGCTTCAACGCAGCCAATCCGCGGTATAACCTTGACTTCACTGTAGATAAAGGCGCCCGCGTCAACGTGGCGATCTCATCCAATGAGAGTTCTTCATAGAAACGAAGAACCAGGACCTCTCTGTAATTAGGTTCCAGCTTCAGCAAGACCTCGCTGACCTCAGCACAGTTCTCTCGAGATTGAAATTGCTCCAATGGTGAGGGCCCGGAGATCGCAACCTCAAAGGGGCGATCATCCTCTTTTCCCTCACTCATCTCGTCCAGACTCGCCATCACGCGCTTTCGAGAGAGGTCAATCACCAGATTTCTCGCAATAGTAAAGAGCCACGTGTCGAAGCGCGCTTTCCCGTTGTACTGAGCTCCTCGGAGCAGGACACGCATCCACGTCTCCTGGAAGAGGTCTTCCGCAACCTCGCGTTTTCCGGTAAGAAAAAGTAGATATCTCAGAAGCCGGTGCTGATAAAGCTCAATCAGCTCATCCAGAAGCTCCGCGCTCTGCTTCTTCAAGCCCTGGGCGATCGCCGCGTTTTCGCTTGATGCCTGAGCAGCAGAAACTGCCAGCGAGATGGAAGCAATCGGCATATCTCTTGAGACGATCTTTCGGTCCAAGAAGACTCGCTTTTTGCCAGTACGGTCCATAAAAAGAGTAATCCCCTTCCAGGGTGCCAGAGTTCTGCGAAACCGACCTTTACTCTCTCCATTCTAAAACTTCTCTCTTCTTTTGGTCGGACCGGTGAATCCGGGCGGTAGACTTGAGAGATGGAAGTTCTATATGGGGTGCATCCCGTGGAGGAGGCGATCCGATCCGGGGGGCGGCAGCTCGATCATGTCAGTGTCGCCCGGGAGCGCCGGGATGAGCGTCTGGAACGGCTGGTCGAACTCTGCCGAACAGCTGGAGTTCGAGTGTCGATGGAGTCGCGGGACCAGCTTACCCGGCTGGCTCGGACGGATGCTCATCAGGGCGTGTTGGCGGTTGTTCGGGAGCGTAAATTCCTGGGAATTGAAGATCTCTTGGCCACAAAGGAAGAGGGGAAACACCGGTTCTTCCTCGCTCTCGACGGCGTCGAGGATCCGCACAATCTGGGGGCACTGTTGCGAACAGCAGATGGCGCGGGTGTCGATGGAGTCATTCTGCCTGAGCGGCGTTCTGCCCCCGTGACTGCGACAGTCGCCAAAACCTCGGCGGGAGCTTCCGAACATGTGCGGATCGCCCGTGTTACGAACCTGGTTCGTGCTTTGGAGCAGATGAAGCAGAGACACGTCTGGGTTCTTGGACTCGACGAGCGCGGAACGCCAGACTACACCGAGTATGACTTCAAGGGTGATTGCGTTCTGGTGCTCGGACGCGAAGGTGCCGGGCTACACGATCTGGTCAAGAAGACCTGCGATCATCTGCTGCGGATCCCGATGGCAGGGCAGGTTTCGTCGCTCAATGTGTCGGTTGCAGGAGCGATTGTAATGTACGAGGCGATGCGGCAACGGCGTCAACTTGTAGCCCCGGCGGCTGCAAAAAAACCTGTGAAGGAACGTAAGGGACTGGGATCTTGAAGAGTTTTGCTGTTGTATCGGCCGGAGGCCGTTGGGTAGTTCTGGCGACTATGTTTGGAATTGGGTTGACTTACGCTAAGGCTCAAGAGGCTCCCCCTGCAAGCGATCCTGCTGCCCCCCATGGCAAGGTTCTGTTCAATCGAAACCAGGATTCTCCAGAGATAGAAAAAAAACCGACGCCGCCGGTGAATGAGGTGATAGCCGAGGTGAGCAACGAAGAACGCAACTCTCTCACTTTCACCTCGTATGACCTCGACGTTCATCTCACGCCGGCGCAGTCGAAGTTAGCAGTACATGCCAGATTTAGGGTGACAAACACCGGGAAGCAGCCTCTGACGAGGCTTGCGTTTCAAATATCTTCCGCGCTGACCTGGGAGAGTTTTTCCCAGCAGAGCGCGGGTCGGGTCGGACCGTTGACTTTTACCCAACATGTAATCGATACGGACGCGGATCACACCGGGAAGGCGACGGAGGCCGTAGTTTCTTTACCTCAGCCGATACAGCCGGGCACGACTTTCGAGTTGACCGGTTTCTACTCTGGAGAAGTGGTTCAATCGGCTGAACGGTTGGAGCGGATAGGCGCTCCTCTCGACCAGGCAGCTCACGCAGACTGGGATGAGATCAGCGCCGAACGGACGGCACTGCGCGGATTCGGAGATGTTCTTTGGTATCCGACGGCGTCCGCACCGGTATTTCTGGGTGATGGAGCGAAACTCTTCCAGACTGTAGGGCTTACCAAGCTGCGGCAGGCTTCTGCAACAGTTCACCTGCGACTGACAGTGGAGTATGTTGGCGATGCACCGGATGCTGTGTTCTTTTGCGGACGTCGCGAGCAATTGGTGAAGGTGAGTGAGAACCAGAATCTGCCTGTGGCTGAGTCTCCCGGCGTGGCTACGGCTGAATTCTCCGAACGCCTCCTGGGGTTCTGCGTGCCAAGTCTTTTTATCACCGACCGGGCAGGCACCGTGACTGACAATAGCCTGATCTCCGCGGTGACCGACCACTACGACGCTCTGCCGGGTTATGACGCGGCGTCAATGAAGGTACAACCGTTGCTAACGGAGTGGCTGGGTGCCGGCCCATTGAGAGTGCTCAACATCCTCGACCATGAGGGTCAGCCCTTTGAGGATGATGCTTTGCTGGTCGTACCGATGCGTGCCGCGACGCCTGATGTTTTGGCCCCTTCGCTGGTGCACTCGCTAAGCCACGCATGGTTCAGCTCGTCACATGTGTGGCTGGATGAGGGGATGGCGCAGTTTCTTTCTCTGCTTTGGATCGAGCAGGGGCAGGGGCGCGAGGTCGCCATACAGTACCTGCAAAAAGACGCGAACACGCTGGCCTTGGTAGAGCCTGCTCCGACTGCCAATCCCTCGAGCGCAGCAGTAACGGCCGATTCTGGCCAGAGCTTGATCCTTGCGAGTGACGATGTTTACTACCGGACCAAGGCTGCGGCTGTGCTGTGGATGCTGCGATCGCTTGTAGGCGATGATGCGTTGAAGCGTGCTCTGCAGGCTTACCGAAGTGACAAACTGGACAGCGACCCGAAGGAGTTCCAGCGAGTTCTGGAGAAGAGTTCGAAGCGAGATTTGGCGTGGTTCTTCGACGACTGGATATATCGCGACCGGGGATTGCCCGACCTTAGTATCGCCAATGTAACTCCGAGAGCTCTCGAAAAGATAGGCGACAAGGGCCACGGGTTCCTGGTGTCTGTAGAGGTGAAAAACGATGGAGATGCTGCAGCTGAAGTACCAGTGACCGTGCGATCCGGCACGCTGACAGCGACGCAGCGGCTGCGGATCGCAGGGCGTTCAAGCGCTTCCACTCGGATCGTATTTGAGGGTACGCCGGATGAGGTGCTAGTGAATGACGGAAGTGTGCCAGAGATTGCGGCGTCGGTTCATACACGACAAATCCAGGCACATTAGAACTGGCTTCTGCTCAGGAGTACTTTCCGTCAGATTGGCGCAGGTGCTTCAAGTGCGGAGTGTGCTTCAAGCTGGTCTATTGTGCCTGTTAGCGATGCGTATGTGCGATTGAAAGATGAGCCGAGGTATCGGTCCAGATTTGAGGCTGGCCCCAGGGGCGCGTAGAAGTCAGGTCGATACGGTAGGGGCCGGAGGCGCGATTGGTGGGTAGCACCTCAGCGAGGCCGTCGCCTAGTTGGGGGAGCGCTGTTGCCAGTGCCATCAGGCGAGCCGTAGAGGCCATTCCAGAGAGGTGGAAGGTACAGCCGGAGGCGTCGAAGCTGCCTTCCAGGATTGCAGGATCTTTGCCCCCTAAAGCGAGAGACGTCGGAGCCAATTGAAAGCCCTCACTGGCTCGAGCCGTCACCTTGCGGTGAGTGTTGGGAGCAACCGCAGAGGTGGAATGAAGGGAAACCTCGCCAGTGACCAAAGACGTGGGTCCGGCGTGGGGGTTGACGAGGCTGGCATTGGCTATAACAAGGGCACCCTGCCACGGCAAACCACCAGAGGCACTGGGAGCGTAGGAAAGATTTCCAGTGAGGGTGCCGGCCGTAGAGATGTCGGCGGGGACACGGGCGCTGGCGACGCGCAGCCAGTCGAGGAGGGTTCCAGCAGGAAGACCAGGTGTTCCGATCTGTAGACTTGCAGACTT
The DNA here is from genome assembly GCF_009766095.1 of Granulicella sp. S190. GTDB lineage: Bacteria > Acidobacteriota > Terriglobia > Terriglobales > Acidobacteriaceae > Edaphobacter. The sequence goes on along the minus strand of NZ_LMUD01000002.1, from coordinate 428,102 downwards.
TGGGGCTCGAAGGTCCGGAAGAGTGCCGGTGAGAGCGACCAGCGGAGGAGCATCGGATACCGGCCAACTACAGCGAAGGTCCTCAACGGCGCGGAAGTCTCCGGTTGCGGTCCCAAGGCACTGGAGGTCGATGTTCATGGGCTGAGCAGGAACGAAGTCGGCACGGCGCGCGTCAGTGAGGCGCAGGCGGGTTTGTATTTTGCTGTCACTGACGGTGCCCTGGGCGTTGGCAGTAAGAACCATCTCGCCGCGGAGACCCGCGTCGCGGCCGAGGAGAAAGCGGCTGGCCGAACCGAGAGGAACGTTGCGCCACTCGCCGCGCAGACTGATGGGAACCTGACCAAGAGAGGCGGCGCGGCCGAGAGTTCCTTCGAGTTCGAGAATGCCGGTGTCTGAGACGTCGGTATCGGTTCGGGTTGGGTGAGCAGAGAGTCGTAGATGCCACTGCTGCGGATCTGGCAGCCAAAGGGCGAAGTCGGCATCGGTTAGAGAGATTGGGGATTTTTCGCGATCAAATTTGAGATTCACGCGAGCGCCGGTGGCCTCGATGTAGGGAAAGCGCGGAGCCGGCCCGGCCTTCTTCTGAATTGTGGGAGCTGCGTCGATGTGGGCGGCGTGGAGAAGAATGCTCTCAAGATTCCACTTCCCTGCTGCGGTATGGACAAGGTTCACACTGGGCTCGGTGAAGCTGATGGTGGAGAACTCGACGCGTCGGCTCCAGAGGGAGCTGAGACGGAGGGTAGCGCGGACCGAGTTGGCACGAATCACAGGCTCGGAACCGAAGGCCGGATCTTCTTCTACGACGAAGTTTTCGAGCGTGAAGCCGGGGAGCGGAAGAAGGTTGAGAGAGACACTGTCGAGGTGGACAGGGCGCCCGAGGCTATCGCCGATGCTGGTGGCGATGCGGCGCTTATAGCGATTGACACTGATGTAAGGCGGCAACAGGATAAGCAGCATGATCGCAAGGACTGCGAAGGCCAAGTAAAGAAGGCGGCGCAGCGTATGTCTGCTTAGAGTGGGAGCAACATCTGCTTCCGCGGCTTCGCTGGAATAGACGTGGGGCTCGTAGGTGGGATTGGGTTCCTGCATGAACAATGGTCCGGCGCGGTGGGTACCGCGCCGGGATTACCTCTTATTTGATGAGATGGAACGTGCGCTTCCAACGTGTCTCGTCGAAGATGTGAAGGAGAATGTGGCCCATGAAGCCGATGCGCTCGCCTATGCTTTGCTTGTTGATCTGATCGGCAGGCGTCTGGAAAGACCAGTAGACGAAGAGGGGGCGGCCTACGATGTTCTCGCGTGGGACGAAGCCCCAGTAGCGACCATCGAGGCTCTCGGTGCGGTTGTCGCCCATGGCGAAGACCTTGCCTGGGGGGACGACGAGGTCGCCATCGACGATGTGGCTGGGAAGCTCGTAGGCCCAACTGGCGGTGACATTTCCGTAGTTGTCCGGTGGAACGGAGGGGAAGTCGTCGCGGTATGGATCGAAGGCGTGCTGGGGATCGCCGTCTGAGGAGGGCATGCCGGCTTGCGGCTCGTTTTGTGCGACGCCGTTGAGGTAGACGATGCCGTTGCGGAGGTGGATGCGGTCTCCGGGGATGCCGATGGTGCGCTTGACGAGGAAGAGATCAGGCTCGCCGGGCTTGAAGAAGACGATGATGTCGCCGCGGCGGACGTCGCGATAGTAGGTGAACGGCGCCCACTTTGCGGGCGGAGCGAGGGCGATGCGGTCGACCAGGACGTGATCGCCGATGAGCAGTGTCTGCACCATGGAGGCGGAGGGGATCTCGAAGTTCTGGAAGATGAAGGTCATCACGAAGAGACCGATGGCGAGGACGGTGCAGATGGAGGCGAGGGACTCGAGCGGAGTCTCGGCCTGCTCCTGCTCGACGACGTCTGGGGTGGTGGCTTCGGTTGTGGCGATATCGGGCAAGACTCTTCTCCAGTGGTCCTCAGATGCAGGTATCAGTGTATCGCTGATGGGAGGGGGCGGGCGGGGAGGTTTTCGAAAGGTGGCTGAAGCAGATTTGTTTCGTTTTTTTTGACTGTGGTGATGGGAGAGGATTTTAGCGTTTTGCAGGGGTTTTTTGAAAAAAGTGAGCGCGTAGAGGCGGTTTTTGGGTGGTGTCAGCGTGGTGGAATGCGTGGGGAACGTGGTGTTTTAGCCGTCACTTTTTGGGGTCTGAAAAATACGCCACGAACTTCAGATTTATTTTGCGCCAAGCTTTTGTAACGAACTAGCTGCTCTTTGAATGAAACGGCTCGAACTTTACTTGAACAGCCGTGCGCACCTTCGAAGCCGTTCCATTGATGAGAAACGGATTGTAGATGTACTGCTTGACGGCGTTGACCGCTGCGCTGCGCAACATCTCGGGGCCGCTAAGAACGACTACTTTTGTTACAGCACCGGCTGGGTCGATTTCAACGCCAAGGACAATCGTGCCTGAGACATGCGCCGCTGTGGCAAGCGGGGGGTACGGGGCATCGACGCGCTTAAGGAGATGGTCTTTTGCTATCTTGTCGTTGATCGTGGGAGGTCTTGCGTCTGTAGAAGCAGGCGCATTTTCAGATTCAACCGGGGCTTTCTGCTCGGAGGACTGAGCAGGGGAAGACGCACAAAACAGAGCAGCAGCGAACAAAATAGCAAAGGCGAACTTCAAATGAGTCTCCTGGCCGCCTGGAGTGACAGCCTAATTCACCGTAAGGGTGAAGGTTGTTGAAGCTGTGATCGAGGTATTTACGGAGTCGGTGCCGGTAAGGGTGAGAGTGTAGGTCGATATCGTAGCTGGCGGTGGTGTTGCGGTTGGTGGTGTGGTGCTGCCGGAGCCGCTGTTGCTTGACCCTCCGCAGCCTGCGAGACCGAAGCTGGCCAGCATCAAGAGTGCGAGGGGTAGAAGAATCAGCAGGCGAGCTTTACGTCTCCACCCTGCGAGTGAGCTGCACAGGAGCAGTCCGGCGTAGAACGCGACTCTTGGGGCTTTGGATGTGGGCTCCTGCTTCGCGGCAGCGCGTAACGTGAGCGGGCGCAGGCTCGGGCGGGCTGCGGGAGGTGCGGAGCTGCAGGCGGTGCCTACGCCGATGGCGAGTGTCTCCACAAAAATGTCCTGCAAGTCCTTCGCATTGAGGTTGCTGGTTGTTAGTGGGGCAATGGAATAGCACACCTTGGCAGTGCCATTCGTAGTTGTTGCCGCGAGTGACCAAGAGACTCTGCCACTGTAACCGCCGGCGGGTGCGGCCGAGATTTGAGTGGTCCCGGTGCTACCGTTGGCAACGGTGAGATTGCCGGCTGCAACAGTGAAGCTGCCCGTAGCCGTCACTGTACCTACCAAAAAGCTGTACGTTGCGACTGAAGGTGAGTGCGTTGCGTCGCCGGGATAGGCAACGATCATCACGTGAGAGCCGGTCGCGGCTGGCTGGGGGAAGGAATAAGTAACGGTTGAGCTGAAGTTTGATGGATTTGTCGACGGGAACGGAAGGGACGGTGCCACTACCGCGCCATCGAGGGATACCGAGACGCCACCGGTGGGAAGGAAAGCGGCGACGGGAGAGTATGTCGACGCTACGACGATCTGAACGGTAATGTCTCCGGGAGTATCAGTGCCTGCGGAATTGATCGAGATAGTGGTCGGCATGAGCTTCGTCGTTGCGCTCGGGGGTAACGCGTTCGCCAGCTGGCCGAAGTCAACGCTGCCTAATCCTGTGGCTTCGTCGTATCCCGGCGTTGCCGTGTAGTTGGATTCCCCTGGTGCGGCGCATGTAGCGTCACCCGAGACGCAGGCATTCGTACCAGAGACAATATCGTGAAAGACTGAAGCGTAGGATGCGGGGTTCGATGCGAGACCGTAGAGCGTTGGATTGATATTTCCTTGTCCGGTCTCTTGGCGCGCCTGATTAAGGATGGCTATGAGACCAGCGAAGATAGGAGTAGCGAAGCTGGTGCCGCCAGCGGTGGGAAAGTTAGTGTTACTGCCTCCAAGTCCGTTGGAGCAACTTGCCGTTTGCCCGTTTGAGTCTGTCAGGGACGGGTCACTGGAACATAAAAGAAAACCTGGAGCCTTAACAGAAGACTGAAGAGCGATATCGGGGAGTAAGCGGAACGCTCCTGAGGGTATACCGGGAACATTACTTTGCCATGTGGGACGAGAGAAGTGGGTGCTGATACCACCGCCACCTGCGGCAATACCGAACGACGGCGAATCTTCGTTCCAAACTACCTCTGGAACATAGGAGAGTAGAGAGCCAATCAAGTTCTCGCCTGTGGCGCTTGACCAGTACTGGCTGGATCCTGGGGCAAAGGTCCCCGCTGCCATCTGAGTGCCGCCGACTGCGGTGACGTAGGGGCTGGACGCAGGATATGAGACTGCGAGTGCCTGCTGTTGAGCTAGCGTGATACCGCCATCGGTGAAGGGCCCACACGATGTAGAGCCGCTGTCGCCTGCTGCAGCGACAAGAGTTTGACCTTGCGCTGCAGCCTGCTGAAACGTTGCATTTCCTTGATCGAGGTCTGTTGGACTAAGAAGCGCCTCACAGACTCCGTAACTGATGCTGACCACGGGTGCGATGTTCTGGTCGATGGCGAATGCCAAAGCATCGAAGACGTCGTAGTTCTGGTTAGCACCTACATAGACGAGAAAGATGTTCGCACTCGTGGCGATGCCGGAGGAGTATTCGAGGTCGATCTCTGATTCTCCCTGATCGCCCTGCGAGATGGCCTCGACGCCAGAGCCAGGAACCAGAACAAGGCTAATGTTGCCTGTAGAGCCTGACGAGACATTTCCTCTGAAGAGCATCACCTGAGAATAAAAATTGGTGTCCACATAAGACTGACCGACGATAGCAACGCTCTGGGAAGAACCCGTAAACCCACTCTGATAAAGAGGGATAAGGTCGTACATGGTCGCGATATCTTGCGGGCCGAGATAGTGGGTTTGAGTTGAAAGCGTGGTGTAGTCGGGTTGGGGGCGGGTGAGTAGTTTGACGTTTGGTTTGGGACGGAAGTTTGAGAGGTGGAGGACGGCTGCTGTGACTGAGGCTAACTCTGTGGGAAGCGTGAGGTCGGCGGCGGGGGCAAAGTGTTGTTCGCTGTCTACCTGATAGTTGTGCAGTTCGGTGCCGAAGGCTGCTTGTACTTCGGCGGCGGTGCCAGAGAAGGTGATGCGGTCGCGGCTGCGGGAGGTGCTGTCGATGTGGAAACCCTGTGATTGCAGCCAGGTTTCCGTCGTGGCGAGGTCCTCGTCTGCCATGCCGAAGCGGGCGGCGAAGGTGTCGGGCGTGAGCCAGCGGTGATAAAGCGGGGAAGAAGGATTTTGCTGCGCGGTGAGAAGCTCCTGCAGGGCGTTTTCCTGCTCAGCGGAGCGCTTGAAGACAAGCGTGATGCCGGAGATGGACATCTGGGGGGACACTGCGCCGAGATCTTTTCCGCGGCTAACCTGCGGGGTGCGAGAACCTATGAGCGCGGCCCTGCCGGTGGCCGCGATGGCCCTGGTGAGTCTTGGAGCTGGGGGGTGGGCGGGGGCTTGGGCAAAGGCAGAGAAGGAACAAAACAACAGGACCGTCAAAAAGAACGGCGGAACGACTCGGCTAATCCGCTTCATACAGGGTGATCAATCTTTCCAGGACCTAGGTGATTTTGGGACTGGAAGAGACCTTAGCACAGAGTGGCTGGGGAGTCACCGGACAATTTGGAAGGTTCGGCCCCAACGGGCGAAGTCGACGAGGGAGTCGAGCTTGCCGGCGCGCTGGCAGCTGGTATCCTCAGCATTCGGAATGTCTGATGTCTCCTACTTCACGCTTCGCGCGAATGCCCACATCTCAGATGTCGAGATATGGGCATTCGGTGGAGGGGCGAGTTGGTCGCGCCCCTCCGCTACTGCTGCGCTGCCGCCAGAAGACGAACTTTCCTGAAGGCTACTGCTGGGTTACCTGTTTCCACAACATAAGACCATCGCCTTCTTCACCATATTGGATAGCACAGTTGGGATTTTCCGAATTATTCTCGCAACCTTGATCCCAGAGGAGCGCCCACACGGTGTCGCCTGACGAGACCAGATTGACGGTCTCAAGGGTTTGAAACTTGGTGGTGTCCTCGTTCCATCCGTAAACCAACCCGCCGCCATTGTTGTATGTGGCGTAATAGGTGATGAAGACGGGGTTGTTGGACGAGAGGGGGGCCGAGTAATCCACCACCACATTGCCATTGCTAAGCGCAGCGCAAGTGGGCCCCGGGAAGGAGGTATTGCCGGAGAGGTGGCCGGTATATCGGCCTGTGCCCGCCCAATTATTCCAGGAAGAGGATCCGAGCGTTTGATGGGTTACCCAAAGCTGATCGTCCGTGCCGTAGGCCACGGCCCAAAGGCTATCCGCCGCATTGTTCAGACAAACAGCGGGTCCCGTCGTCGATAACCCACCGGCGAAGTTTGTGGGGGATGACCAATTGCCCTGAGGGTTTATATAGGTACCATATATGCGCTGGTCGTTTCCCGACCCCCGGTAGGTCACGAAGACATACTGCGAACCCGTGCCGATCTGCGCTGCGGATACGGCCAACCCGGGTTGAGTAGTCTGGCCCGGAATGGGGAACCATGTGCCCGAGGTGTGGCTAGGATCACTGACGAAGGTGTAGTAGATTTTACTGTCCGTGCCAGTCTGCAGGACGATGAAACTGTCCGTTCCCCAGGGAGCCACCGCCACACCGGCCTTGGTCGTGGTCGTACTGACCTGGAAGGGAGTACCGTGGTTGTACGACATCCACACTGGCTGGGGGTCGTCCTGCCCTACCCAGACATCGAGCAGGTTGCCATTCGAATCCCTGGCTTCGCTGAGACCAAATGACGCGAAAAGGGGCTTGTTGCCCTCAAATGTTTCAACGGTGTAGTGGTCAGACTCGTTTGGTTGTCCCTGGCCGAATGCTTGCGAGGCCGAGGCGATTACCGCGAGGGCCGCAAGAACGACGATGGCGGAGGTCCGCCAGTGCTTCAAACTAGACTGCTTGTGCATGATGTGTATTGCTCCTGGAAAGCTGTGAGATCGGTGATTCTCTCCCCAGCGGAGGCAGAACTGCCCGTCGCGAGGAGGTGTTATCCCCCCAGCTCACTTTATTTCTTAGGGTGAGCTTCCCACACGGGATCATGACCCCTTGCAGGGTCAGGGAGGGTCACCGTCTTGAGCTTATGTCCAATTATATCAACACTTATAGGGCTCCGCAACAGTTTTCGCCAGCGACCAATTGGGCAGGATGACGCTTAATATGATGGCTCGATGCGCTCGAAATGCCAGTTCGATTTGGATACGAGCTAGCGGACGATTTGGAAGGTTCGGCCCCAGCGGGCGAAGTCGACGAGGGAGTCGAGCTTGCCGTTGCGCGGGCGGCTGGGGTTGGCGGCTTCGGCGGATTGGGTGAAGCTGCCGCCCTGGTCGGCTTCGTGGGGCTGGAGGGAGAAGTAGATGACGAGGGGTTTGCCGACGATGGCTTCGCGGGGAACGAAGCCCCAATAGCGGCTGTCTTCGCTGTCGTTGCGATTGTCGCCGAGGACGAAGTAGTTGCCGGTGGGGATGATGAGCTCGTTGTTTTCGATGAGGGAGCGCATGCGGATCCACCAGTGGGAGTCTATCTCGGGGTCGGCGGACTGGAGGCGGGGGAAGTTGTCGCGGAAGTTGTCGGGCGGGCTGGCGCGGTAGACGGCGTAGGGCTCGGTGAGGGCACGACCGCTGATGTAGACACGGCCTTCGCGGAGACGGAGGTGGTCTCCGGGGAGGCCGATGACGCGCTTGACGAGGTGGAGGGAGGCGTCGACGGGGTCGTGGAAGACGATGACGTCGCCGCGGTGTACGGCGGCAGCGGGGAGGAGGGTGCCTGCGCCGTCGGGGGCTGCGGCCTGCTTGTCGACGAGGAGGAAGTCGCCTACCAGGAGGGTGGATTCCATGGATTCTGACGGAATGCGGAAGGGTTGGACGCAGAAGGTGATGATGAAGATGGCGATGACGATGAGGTAGAGAAGGGACTGGAGAGCGGTGAATACGCTGGGATGGTCGTGATGGGGGTGTTGACTGCGCTGTGTTGGGACGGGGTTCAAGGCTCGGGGGCGGGATTGTTGAGCTTCGGAGGTCGCGGTTTGGATGTCGGGGTTGCTGACGGCGGCGGGTTGGGTCATTCAACCACCTCCGGGGTTACGTCGAGCGCGGCGGATTCAGCAACTAGGCGGCCTTCTTCTAAAAGGCGCTCGAAGGCGAGGCGGGCGGCAGCTTGCTGGGCCTGCTTCTTGGTGGAGCCTTCGGATTCGGCGAGGGCGCGGGAGCCGCCGGATTTGTCGTCGATGCGAACTTCGACGCGGAAGCGCTTCTGATGATCGGGGCCGCTCTGGTCAGTGAGGACGTAGTGAGGCTGGCCGGCGCCTGTGGCCTGAAGGTGCTCCTGCAGGGCGGATTTATGATCGCCGATGGCTCCGCTGAAGGTCTTGCTGCCACCGAGGGCGAGATGGAGGTCAGGAAGCGCGGGTTCGATGATGTGCTTTTCGATGAAGGCGCGAGCGGCAGGGAGGCCACCGTCGAGATAGAGAGCGGCGATGACGGCTTCGAGGGCGTTGGCCAGGAGGGCGGGCTTTTTGCGGCCGCCACTCTGCTCTTCGCCGCGGCCGAGGCGGAGGAGCGAGCCGAGATCGATGCGGGCACCGACTTCGCCGAGGTGGCGGCGGCTGACGAGGGAGGCACGGAGGCGCGTGAGTTCCCCTTCGCGCGAGGAGGGGAAGCGGCGGAAGAGGGATTCGGCGACGGCGAGGCCAAGGACGGCATCGCCGACGAACTCGAGCTGCTCGTTGTCTGCGGTGGGGTCGGGGAGGGTTTCGGGGTTGGTTTCGTAGGCGAGCGAGCGGTGGGTGAGAGCCCAGGTGAGGAGGTTGGGACGCTGGAAGACGTGATCGAACAGGGCCGGGGGGGCGTCGTTCGAGTGTGATCGTCCGGTCTTCCTGTAACGCGTCGTCATGGACTCCCCTCGGCTCTACTTTACCGGACAGAGGCGGCTGAGCGCTGGAGCTGTTTTGGTTCGTTTGCGCGAGATGAATCCACTTGGTATCGAACGGCTCTGGTGGATTTAGCTCTGGCAGCCTGCCTCACCCGCCGCAGCTAGTGTGGGGGCGGGGGGCGGTAGGCTTCCTTTTCAGCTTTGCCGCTGGGGTCGAGCGGAGCGTCGTCATCGTCGTCCTGTGCCTGGTGCGCGACCTTTGGAGCGACGAAGGGCTGTTTGATTCCATTTTCTGCGGCGGCTTTGGTGTCGGGCTGGGCGTCGCGGACGGTGAGCGCGGCCTGGTACTCGGCTACGGCTTTCTTACGATCGTCCTTTACGTCGTAGAGGCGGCCGAGGTAGATGTGCGACCAGGCGAGGGTGCGGGGATCCTTTGAGGAGTCGAGAACCTCCTGGAAGTCGGCGAAGGCCTCTCCCGGCTGGCGCTGCATGAGGTTGACGCGGGCGAGGACGTAGTGGGCCTGGGCGTGATCGCCTTTAGGATCGGCGAGAACCTTGTTGGCGATGTCTGAGGCTCCGGCGAGATCGCCTTTGAAGATTTTCTCCTCGGCGAGTTGCAGGCCGGTGAGCTGCTGCGGGGCGCGACGCAGAACATCGCGGCTGCCTGCGGGAAGAAAGGCGATCTGCTGGGCGTGATGACGTTCGCGCTCGACATCCATGCCGTAGACCATCTCGCCCATGTACTCCTTGAGGCTGACGGACTCATGCTCCATCTGACCGAACTGGTTGTAGAAGTATTCGGTGAGTACCCAGCCCTGACGCATGGAGAGATCGACTGCCTTGCGGCGGATGGCTTCGGCCTCATGATCGTAGGAGGTTATGGCAGCGTTGTACTGCTCGATCTCGACACGCTCCTTCACGGCAGTAGGCTTGACGGGCTTCGCGAGACCTACATCCATGGTTCTGGCTTCGACGGCCTTGATCATGCACTCGGTGATGAGGGGCACGATCTCGGTCTTGTAGGTGTATTCGAGAGGCGCATCCTGAACGCCTTTGAGCAGAGGCTGGAGGCGCTCCATGGCCGAGGCGCGGGAGTAGACCAGCGGCTCGATCTCGTAGTGGAGATAGATGTGGCGAATGTCGTCCATGTGGACTGCGCCGAGAGGCTCGGCTGCGGGCGAGGTGGCGACGATGTAGTCGTTGGAGTAGATGCGGGCGTTGGTGGTGGAGGGAGCGAGCATCGGCTCCAGCAGGACGAGGAAGCGACGACCGTCGTAGCTGCTGACCGGCAGATGGAGATAGATGTTGGTGTTGAGAATGAGTCGCGTGAGGGGATCGTGGACGCGCTTGAGGAGGTCTTCATAGTCCGGCCGATGTTCGACCCAGATAGCGTGGAGATGGACATCGTCGGCGAACGTTCGGAGCAGAGGGAGGATGTTGACGACCTGGGTGGAGTCCGGGGGGAGCTCGGTTTCATCGACGGTAGGGGTGAGGCTGGGCGGCGGCGAGAGGTAGAGAGCCAGCGAGATGTACTGCGCGAGATTGAGGCTGGCATCGTTGAGGGTGTGCTCGCGGACGTAGCCGCAGAGAGCGTCCCGGCTGGTGCGAGCGGGCTCAGAGGCGGCAACCTCCGTGTTGATCTCATCCCGGATCTGACGGCGCACCGGGGCGGAGTTGGACAGGTCTGTGTCGTAGCCACAGACGTTCAACGCGACGGCCAGATCAAAGAGAGGCTCACTGGTTTCGAGGGTGATGGCAGATCCGCCAGCTTCAGGTTGGGCGATGCGAGGCGCGGACTTGGCGGGCGCTTCTTTCGTGACGGTCGCGTCGTGTGCCGCGTCGGAGCTGCTACTGCTCGACGAACTGGACTGCGCCATGACGGCAAGTGGGCTGAGGAGAAGAGAGGACGCGAGGCACAGGAGAGAGAACACTGGCTGACGATGAACAGACGATTTTGCTGGAAGGGACACGATAATAGATTCGACGCTCCCGTGAAGTTTATGGGAGCGGGGGGAGGGGTGGCAACCTGCTCGAAGTCTCGTTAGCTGACCGTTTGATTCGGCGGCGCTTAATACCAGCCACAAAAGCTGCTCTAGGGGCTGATTGCATTGCGGTTCCGGGTGATGAACAGCGTATATCATGCGGAAAAGACTGGAGCATCTTTGGTTATGGATGGATCATTTGTCGTGCTGACTGGAGCATCCGGCGGAGGGAAGACAACCATCGCTTCCGTTATCAAAGCGAAGCATCCTGAGTTTACGATCTTTCATTTTGACAGCATCGGCATTCCATCGGCAGAGGTCATGGAACAATTCGGACCTGGCCACCAACCGGGTGGAGCGTGGCAACGCGCCATGACCTTGCGTTGGTTTGAGCGGATAGCTCCCATCGTTAAAGGCGGTGGCCGTGTCCTGTTCGAGGGTCAGATGCGAATCGCATTCGTTCAGCAAGGGCTTGCTAAGTGCAATATCTCCGACGCTCGCGTGATCCTGGTGGAGTGCGACGACGAAACACGTATCGACAGGATCACGAATGATCGGCAACAGCCAGAGTTAGCAAACGAGAGCATGATGGGATGGAGCCGGTTTCTGCATGAAGAAGCACTCCAGGGCGGATACGAGATCCTAGATACCGGAGCTATCACTCTGACAGAGAGCGTTCGGCGAATCGTCCGTTACCTTGACGACTCAATACACGGGAGTTGTGACCAGGCTTAGGACTCGCTGTTGCGGATCTCCATGTTGCGAATGAGGCCGTCCTCTACGAGGTAGACGTGTTGCACCATCTGATCGACGAGGACTTTGCCGTTGAGCTCGCGAACTACCTGGTGGACATGAACGGTGGTACGTCCGTCGGGCTCGGCGGTGAAGTCGATGGGTTCGACGTGAGGATCGAGAATACCCCATTGACGAGTCCAGTAGTCGCGGACCTCTGCGTGACCGCGCGCACGACAGTGTTCCATCCCGTTGGGCCAGTCGACGTTGCGATGCATGAGCTTCAGGACAGAGTCGATGTCACGGGCGTTGAAGTGTTTGTAGGCGGCGATCAGGAGATCGTTGACAGTCTGCATTGGCTTCGTGAGGAGATCCGGCCGGCGCTTAGCCGTTGACCGAGATTCCTGAGAATGTCAGCACGACTCTGCCGCGCACTGGGGCGCCGAAGACGCTGGCCGGCTCAAAGACGCTGGTCAAAAGCTGATCTACCACTTGGCTCTCGACCGCCGGGCTCTCCGGCCCGGAGACGATGCGGTAGTCATAGACCTTGCCTTCGGAGTTCACCGAGGCCTCAACGACGATGACGCTGTCGCGATCCGTGACGATGGCGTGAGGGTTGACCGAGGAGTACAGAAAGTGGGGAGAGGTCATCGCGCCGAGAGGCTCATCGTTTGCAAGGACAGGCTCGGGTGCGGCGACGAGTCCCAGCAAGAGTGCGATTCCTCCGACGAGCACCACAGCGCCGGCAAACCCTGCCGATACCTGCAGCAGAAGCGGACGAACTGCGTTATCCCACTTGAGGCTGATGGTGTCGAGCCAGCTGGATTTACGTTTGGAGTGCTCGTGCGAGATGGCGAGGCGGAGGCGGAGGCCAAGGTCGGCCGGAGCTTTTGCGGTGCCGATGGAAGAGAGCACCTGCTGGGTGGCGCGCCATGCAGCGAACTCTTGCTTGCAGTCGGTGCAGGTCTCCATGTGCAGAGCGATCTTCTGCATCTGCTGGCCGCTGACGTCGCCATCAAGGTACGCGGAGAAAGAGGATCTGCACTTCAGACAGTTCATAGGGCCACCGCCAATTTTGATGTCTGAGAGGTAGAGGAGGACGCAGAGTTTTCCGCAAGGACGCCGTCCGCACTCAGAATGGCGCGCAGGGCAGAGCGTCCTCGGGTGAGTCTCGACTTCACGGTGCCGAGGTTCACATCTAGGATTTCGGCGATCTCTTCATAGGCAAAGCCTTCGATCTCGCGCAGGACGACGACGGTACGGAATACTTCGGGAACCTGTCGGAGTGCGGCTTCGACGCGCTCGCGGATCTCGGACTGAGCAGCATGATCGAAGGGAGAACCGGAGCGGTCGGCGAGCGTAGCCGCGAGGCTGAGTTGGGCGTTCTCGGCGTCGGGATCGGACTCAAAGGAGGAGTCGATGGTGATCTCCTGCTTTTTGTGGCGTGACCACCAACGCCTCTGGTTAGAGGCCTCGTGGAGGGCAATGCGGTAGAGCCAGGTGCGCAGGGTGGATTCGCCATGGAAGCCGCGAATGCTGCGGAAGACCTTGATGAAGACCTCCTGCGTGATGTCGGCGGCATCGGCGGGGTCGTTGAGGCTGCGGGCGATGAGAGAGTAGAGAGGCTGGTGATACTGCGCGATGAGTACAGAGAACGCCTCTTCGGAGCCGGCCTTGAGGTCAGCGACGAGAGCAACGTCTTCGGTGGTGATGCCTATCGCGCTGGCTAGATTGCCCACTATCGTGCCCGCCTGCATATCGGGTGTCCTCATACATTACGACTTGATGAATCGCTACGCAACTCTAGGGGGCGCGACTCCCTCAAGGGTGTTAGAAACTGCGCCTCCGGAGGCAGAGTGCTCGCTCACTCTATTAGCTTTAGACACCACAGGAGGGGTGATAAGTTCCCGCCGACGTTGACTAATATCGAGCTCTCAGCCAGAATAGGTAGAGTCCTTCCTGAGAGTGGGCCTGTGGCGCAGCTGGGAGCGCGCTTCCATGGCATGGAAGAGGTCATCGGTTCGATCCCGATCAGGTCCACCAAATATCTCAACAACTTAGCGGAACCCCCTCCAAACGTTTGGCAGCAAATTGGCAGCAAATTTCAAGCTGCCGTGCAGCCAAGCCATGTCAGTCGTCTCCTTCTCCTCTCTGAAGCGCCACGCTTCGGCTGACTTTCCCTCTGAATCTTGCTCTCAATTCACCATCGCCGCATTTGCAGCGACGACTGGTGCCCGCTGTTTGCCCTTCGCTGCCAGCTTCTTCATCGTGCCCTGCAACTCCAGGTGAATGGAATCCACGGTAGCGCGCACACCCTCCGGCAACTCCTGCATGTAGACGTCAGTGGTCGTCGCCACGCGCGAGTGCCGCATCATCCCTTGCACGTCCTTCACTGTCCCCTTCCTCTGGGCCAGCGTCGCGATCGTGCGCCGAATGACCTGGAACGTGAGCTTCGGCAGACCGAGCTCCGTTGCCAGCTTGTGCAGGACCCGCTTGCGATAGTTGCTCGGGTCCATGAAGGAGCCGTCCCGGTTCGGAAATAGAAACGCTTCCTCATCCGATGGCGGCGGCCCATGCTTCTTCTTTTTGCTGTCGTACTGCTCCTGACTGGTCTGCCGCCAGGCAGTGAGATCGTCGGAGAGGTCCTTCGCAATCGGCACCTCGGTCAGACTTCCTTTTGTCTTTCCGTAGGACCGAATCTTCCCCTTGTAGATGGTCTCCACAATGGTGAGCGAGACCGCTTCCACGCGATGGCACTTCCACCGGAACGCGAACAGCTCGCTCGGTCGAAGCGCATTCGTCATATCGAGCTTGAGCAGAATCCGGTCACGCAGGCCGAGCCTGGCCAAGGCCGCTGCGAGTTGTTCCCAACTCAGCACCGTCTTGTCCGTCTCCCGCAGGTTCGCGGGAGTCTTTAGCGTGCGCGCAGGATCTTTCGGAAGAAAATCCTGATCGACCGCCTCAGCGAAGATCGCCTTGATGTATGCCCGAATCTGCAAGACTCTGTCTCTCGACCGCGTCTTGGCTAGCTTGTTGAGGTGAGTCTGAAGCGTGAACTTGTCGAAGTTTTCCAGCCTCACATCCCCGAACTCGTCAACGAGATCAGCCTGGATGAGGTGCTTCTTTACTTTGGCAGTTTCATCGCGCCAGTCCGCCTCTTTCAGCGGCAAGTAGCGGTGCAGTACGAACCATCCGAAGGTAACAGCTCCATTGACCATGGACTTGTCACCGTTGAGTGGCTGTTTACCCAGCTTGGCGATCTCGCCCTCCAGCTTTTCCCTGGCCTGCGATTTCGACATCTCACTCTTGAATCCGAGGATCACTTGAGCGACAGCCGGTTTGGGTTCACTAGTAGATGGATCGATCTCCATGCGTCGGAAGTATCCGTACCACTTCTTTCCGCGTAGCCTGACCCACCCCTTCTGATACGAGGTTCCCATGTATTCCTCAATTTCTGTGGGCGGAATAACGGGCTAGGCCCATTTTATCCTTTGTTTACGCGGATATTCGACAAGATTAACTACCCCTGACAACTTGGGGATCGCTGCGGGGAGTGCTTGTGGAAGCGTGTAGCTATGCTCTGTGACGCAATGCCGATCTGCGTTCCTGTTCATCCACGAACGCCTCAATCCCGCTGGGCCGATAGCGCAACGTGCCGTCTCCCATCCGTATGACAGGCAGAAGCGGCTTGCGACGAGAGGAATGATCCCACACCCAATCCGTGCTGACGTTGAGGCGCTTGGCTACCTCATCGGCTGTGAGCAGAGGTTCGAATTCCGCGACGCTCCGCGGCGGCTTGCGTAGGCCACGGCCAATCTGCGTTTCGATGGACTCATTCCTTACACCCGCTGCAGAATGATTGGCGGTAAGAACGGTTTCGGACGAGCTATTCATAAGCACCTCACGCGAACGATTCAGAGTTGAGCGTGAAGCCGGAGCGAGTTTCAGTCCAACACTTTTTTCCGATTTCGCCACAGTTTTTGTCTATGGCTCCAGCGAAGCTGAATCTGCGGACGGTTATCTGGAGGAGTCCGGTCACCGCGCGGAGCCTAATTGACATTTGCGATTTGTTACCAACAATGGATTTAAGCGCAGGTTTTCCACAGCCGATGCTTGGGCCTGTGGGATCGACGAAAGCCAAGTGGAGTACCAAGGCCGATGTCAGATTCCCTTACATTCCGTCTCCTCCGATACATCAAGGCGGCCGCAGAGACGCTGAACTTTACCCGCGCCGCCGAGCAAGTCTTCGTTGCACAGTCGTCACTCAGCTCTCAAATAGGAAAGTTCGAAGACACCGTTGAGCTTCTGCTGTTCGCCCGTTTGCAGAATGGTCTCAAGCTCACCTCGGCGGGCCGCATCGTTGCGAGCTTCGCAGAGAACACGCTGAAAGAGTGGGACCAAACTCTGGCAATGGCCCTCGCTGTCCAGCGCAATGAGGTGCCACCGTTGCGCCTCGGCTTCTCCTCTTTCATCAATGCGAAGCTCCTTGAAAGATTTCGAGAGAACTATGAAGGGATGTTCCCCGGATGCGCCATTCAACTGTGGAGCGGCGATCCTCTGCTGTGCCTGCAACGACTCGATGCCAGGGCGCTCGACTGTGCGATTATTCCCCTGCCAGTGGATGCGACTCTCTACAACGTCCAGCAGATCGCTCAGTCTCCCTTAGTGGTTTGCATGCGGTCCGATGATGTACTCGCTGATCGCGCGCAACTCGACATTCATGAAGTAGCGGAACGCATCACAATATTCCGCGACCCAGAGCTGCATCCCTCGGCACATACACGACTGGTAGAAATGTTCAAGGAAGTAGGCATCCCGATTCATTTAGCCTGCGCCGCTCGCACTCCCTCAGAGATTCAATGGATGGTTAAAGAGCGCTACGGTCTTGCGCTGATCGACCAGCTAACGCCTCTTGATCCTGGCTTAATTACGCGACCGATTGCGGGTGTCAATTGGACGGCAGATACCGCCTTTGTTCATGCGAGCCACATGGATCATGTTGCGCTCCCATTCATCGAACGATTCTTTCAGCAGACCTGGTCAGCTTCGAGGAGAAGCAAGCGTCCGTCGAAGACGCGACATCCCGAGCAACTAGAGTTGCTCGGTTGAGCCCGTGACCGTAGCCATAGACAAAATGTGTGGCGAAATAGATAGGAACTGTTGGACGAGGAAACGAAGCGGCTTTAGGTTTCACTCATGGCGAAGCGAATACGCCATCAGGAGAATGCCAATGCCACTTCGTTCATGCTTCCGAACACACAATCTTCATCGAAAACTACTCCACGCAGCGCGTGTGATGGGGCCAACGCTTGTCGCGTTCGCCTTCGCAGGTGTTGCTCACGCACAGGGAACGATGGACTTCTCTGGCGCTCAAACTTTAATGGGCACGTTCAAAACTTTCGCGATTTATGCTGGCGCCGTCATCTGCTTCGGCGGTCTCATTTTCGCGGGAATCCGCATGATGTCGGGTCGCTTTCAGGACGCGATCCCAGGACTCTTCGGCGCGCTGTTTGGTGCCGGAGTGCTCGGTTGGGGAGCCGGATGGATAGGACCTTGTCAGGTCCGAAATCCACCCGATGGAAGAGGCGCAGGGGTTCCGCGCCTTGCTGGACTTGGAAGACCCCAAGTACAGCATCGAGCAGATCGCGGCGAAGGTGGGCAAATCTCCCGTCTTCGTGGCTTCGAGGTTGAGATTGAGCGACCTCGTACCCGCAGCAGTCGATGCGTTCTACGCCGATGAGATTGGCGTCGGCCATGCACTCCTATTGGCGAAGCTGCCCGCCGATCAGCAGGAAGCCGCGCTTCAAGCTTGCTTCAAGGAGGTCTACAACGGCGGATCGAAACCCGCTCGTATCCTGCTGCCCGTCCGCAACCTGCAATTCTGGATTGACAGCAATATCCTGTTAGTCCTGAAAGATGCGCCGTTCAACAAGCGCGATGCGCAGCTTGTCCCGACCGCTGGCAGTTGTGCCGACTGCCCCAAGAGGACAGGACACAACAAGCTGCTGTTCGGCGATGACCTCGGAAGGCAGGGCGACCGATGCACCGATCCCAATTGCTACGCGGCCAAAGTCTCAGCGCACATCGCGCAGACCGTTGCGGCGAAGCCGGAACTGGTGCAGATCAGCGCGGCCTATGGCGCACAGAAAGATGGAAGCCCTGTATTGCCAAGGAACAGGTATACCGCGATTCGGGATGACAAGCCGAAGTCGAAAGACGACGCGAAGCGGCCCGAGTTCAAGGTGTGCAAGTTCACCACCGAGGCCATCATCACCGAAGGCGCAGACGTTGGCACCATCCACAAGGTGTGTGCCAATCCGTCCTGCCCCGTCCATCATCCGAAGCAGTCAACCAGCCGCAACGATGAGAAATGGAAGGCCGAGCAGGAGAAGCAGCGCAAGGAACAAGCCGTCGCCAACACGACCGGCCTCCGTGTCCTTGCCGCTGTGAGCGCTGCCGTTCCGGTTCGGTTGCTCAAGCGTGACCTGCTATTCATTCTCGAAAAGCTGGTAAGCGTCATGGATGAGAACCGCGTCGAGATGCTGGCAAGGCAGCACGGCATCCGCCAGAAGCGGGATGATGGAGGCATCGGCAAGGCTCTGACTGCCTTTGTTCGTCGAGCCGATGAAGGCACGCTCTCCCGTCTGATGGTGGAAGCTAGCATCCTCTTGGCGTCCTTGCGGGGGAATCCCGCTGCGATCCTCAAGGAAGCTGCCACCGCCTACAAGGTAGACACCGAAGCCATCGCCGCAAAGGTGAAGCAGGAGTTCGCAGTGAAGGACAAGGCGAAGAAGGCAGCGCAACCAGCGGCCAAGGTCGCGAAGAAAGCTGCTTAGTTGCGACAGGCAGACGGGCGGCGAACCTGCCGCCCTTTGCTTGCGTTGTATCCGCCACAAAACGGCGGCAGGGAGACACCTCGACGGTTTCTCCCTGCACCCACTTCCATCTTCCTTCCGGCCTTCCGCCCGCCGGCTGCGCGGCAGAAGACGTTCCCCCTTCTGCACTTTGCCCTTGAATGCCTGCGGTGCCTATCTGACGTGAAATCCGTTTATGAGGACTGATCGCCGCCCTTAAGCGGAACAGGTTCGTCGGGCCGCCGCGGATCAGCACTTCAAACCCCAACTCGCAAGAAGGCAAAGACTGACTGCCAGAATCAACACCCGTGGCAGGTTGAGCATTCTTATCGTCCGATCACATCCTGGTGTGCCTCGGGACTAACCCTCGCTTAGCAAGCCGATTCCCAGATGCCTCAAAGCCAGTTCAGCGGTTCGCTTGAGCTGGGCTTTCGTGGAGCCGTTCGCGGCTTGAACTGCCAAACCACTGAGTAGCGACGAAAGATAGCGGGTGTAATCGTCGATGTTCTCTTCTTTGGAGAACTCTCCGGCTCTTCTGGCCTTGAGAAGACGGGCCTTGAGCACGGCTTCATTCCGAAGCCGTATATCGAGCATCAGAGCCTTGGCAGGTTCCGTGTCTACACCGCAGGACAATGACCCAGTCAATGTAAAGCAGCTAGCCGGGTATTCCTTGCCACCCAGGAACTCCACCGTGTTGTAAAACGCAGCCCGTATGAATGTTTCAAATGTCGGCTCTGCAAGCGCCCGCACCATGTACTGTCCCGGTACTTCGATATAGCGTTTCGCCGCAAGCGCGAAAAGTGCCTGCTTATCGCCGAACGCTGCATAGATACTGGACGGGTGAATGCCCATCGCGTGCGAGAGATCCGCCATGGACGTGCCTTCGTAACCCTGTTTCCAGAACAGACGCATCGCGACATCGAGCGCGGCGTCTTTGTCGAAGGCAGCAGGTCTTCCGAGCTTGTTCGAGGTCTTCATATTCTTTAGACGCAAGATTCTTGAATCCGATGCAGAGTCGCCGACATCTGTAATGATCGTACGCGATCTTTCTGTAATGCTTATTCGAGAATGGATCGCGAGTTGCTCCCGCCCGCGTGAGCTATTGAGGGCAGCTATGACGCGCGAATAGCCGGATATTGTGTATGCCAGCCTGGTGGGCAATATCGGCGATCTTTACAACCGCAACCGCAGCAAACACTAAATATCTATGGAGAGTCGAATGAGCAGACTGAGTGGCAAGGTAGCGTTGATCACTGGAGGCAATAGCGGGATCGGGTTGGCAACGGCAAAGTTGTTTATCAAAGAAGGAGCTTTTGTCTACATAACTGGGCGAAAAGAGGCCACACTCGCAGAGGCCAGCAAACTTCTGGGCGAGCAGTCGCAAAGTATCAAAGTCGATGTGTCGAACCTGGGTGATATTTCCCGCATGTACGACGTTATTGCTGAACAGCACCAGCAGCTCGATATTGTTGTGGCCAATGCCGGTGGTGGGGAGTTCAGCGCGCTAGGAGAGTACACCGAAGATCATTACTCCCGGACGTTTGATGCGAACGTGAAAGGGCTGATCTTCACGGTTCAGGGAGCTCTTCCTTCTTTGCATTCCGGCTCGTCCGTAGTGCTTGTCGGGTCGCAAATATCCATCGAAGGGGTCGCAAATTTTGGCATCTACGCGGCAACGAAGGCAGCCGTGCGCTCGCTGGCGCGAACGTGGACTGCTGAACTATCTGATCGCAACATCAGGGTCAATGTTGTTAGTCCAGGTCCCACGGACACTCCGGCGATCTCCGGTCTGGTGGATCGCGATCCGACGCGGGATGCCGAACTCAGAAAACTATTAGCCTCATCTGTCCCACTCAAGCGTATGGGTACCGCAGACGAGTCAGCGAACGTCATTCTTTTTCTTGCGAGTGATGAAAGCAGTTTCGTAGCTGGAGCCGATTATGTCGTAGATGGTGGCAAGACGGGAGTTTGATCCCAGCGGAAGCGAAGGTGTCACCCGTCAATAGGTAAAGAGAGGCACGAGTTGCCACTCTTTACTAATTACATGCAATCAGTATTTAGAACGCGGAAGGAAAGCACCGTGGAGATGACTCGCAGACAATTTTCGGTTGGTGCCGGCGCGGCTGGAGCATTAGCCCTCATGAACGGAAATTCCAGCCTTGCCGCAACAACGAAGGAAAACGAAGACATGCAGAGTCAACCTAAAGGAAAGTCGTTCTGGCCTAACGGAGCACGCTTGGCCGTCAGCATCTCTCTCATGTTCGAAGGCGGAGGGCAGCCCATCTCGGGTGCCCAGAGCGCCTTCGGTCCAATCCTAGACGGTCTACCAGACCTCCCGGCGAATGCGTTCTTCGCATATGGGCATTACGAAGGAATACCCAGGGCACTCAACCTATTCGATAAACACAACATCAAGGCTTCGTGTTT
Source organism: Granulicella sp. S190 (assembly GCF_009766095.1). Classification (GTDB taxonomy): domain Bacteria; phylum Acidobacteriota; class Terriglobia; order Terriglobales; family Acidobacteriaceae; genus Edaphobacter. The sequence goes on along the minus strand of NZ_LMUD01000002.1, from coordinate 407,151 downwards.
CATGGTCGGTAAAGCCATTGAGAATGCTCCTGATGTAGCTCAGGAGGTCGTACGTCGCGGGCATGAAGCAGCAGCTCATGGCCGCACATGGTCGTCCTCTTACAACCTCTCCCGCGAGGAAGAGAAACGCTTCATCGCCGACTCACAAGAAGCCATTCATCGGATTACAGGGCAGACGGCTGTTGGTTGGAACGCCTTCTACATGCGCAACTCGGTCAACATCCTGGAGACACTTCAGGAGTTAGGTTTCTTGTACACCATCGATGAACCAAGCCACGATGAACCCTTCATTATTCCGGTCAAGGGCAAGGACTTCGTGACCGTCCCCTATACGCTCAGCATGAACGATATCTCGTCTTTCCCACTGGAGGGCTACAACCCCCTTGCCTATGAACAGGCACTGAAAGACGAGTTCGACCAGTTGTACGAAGAGGGCGCGGGCCGCCGCAGGTTGATGCTCATAGGCATGCACGACCGGATCAATGGCCATCCGAATCGTATTCGCGTACTTGATCGATTCTTAACGTATGCGAAGGGCCACGACGACGTTTGGTTTGCGCGTAAGGATGAAATTGCGAAGTGGGCGCTCGAACACAGGGAGGATACACCGATTGTGCACCGTGGGTCGGCAAGCATTTCGGGGCTGCAAGGTAATTGATTGGTCGTCTCAATTGTTTTTACCGTTGAAGGATAGCCGGTAGTTAGCGCCCTTGATGATAGGGATTTCAATCGTAAAGGGCTAGATGCAAGAGACCCAGCCAACGGGGCGAAGCCGAAGAAGCTCCGCATCTCTTCTCCAGCCCCGTCCTTCTTCTCCAGCGTGGACGGTTGTTCTGTAACCCAGCGCTCTGGTCTTCAGGTAATAGGGCTTAAACCTGCCCGGAGGATAGCCCACCTCAGGGCCTCCCATGCCGACACCGACGATGTGCTCCGACCTGGGAACTACGGAATCAAGAAGCTGCAAGGCTTCGTCAATAGGCCTGTGGCGGTGAACGCTCAGAATGTATGCGGCGCTCACGGTGCTGCTCAACCGCGAATCCTCGATAGCGCCGAGCACACCATTCAAGATGGTCTCGAGCGGCACGCCGCTCTCAGCAAATTTCCGTAGCCCGAGGAACAGCTCCGCTCGCCGCACCTGCTGTTGGCTGGCTTTCGCAAGATTTGCAGAGGTTACATGGTAGAAGTCTTGCACGGTCACGAGGACCCGGCAACCTTCAAAGTACAGTGCGAGGAAGTTCTCAAGGTTAGCGAACTGCTAAGCAGCGCGAAGAGCGTTCTTTGACGGCCACCGCAACGCCATCCGATTCCGCTCAGCCAGTCGAAACAGCACTTTGGGTTCCAGCGTGCTTTGCAAATGCACATGAAGCTCAGCTTTTGGAACCGTTCGGATGAACTGCTCAGTACAACTCGCCATTTTCATTTTCATCATCCTTGTTCGGGAAGAGACAATTGCATAGATAATGTTAGGGCGCCTATCGTCAACAAGCGATTACTGACGACAACCCGCCGTGTGCTGGTATCCCGGTGAAGCAAATAGTTCAAATACTCGTCTCGCTCTTCCAGCAGCGGCGCAGCGTCGTGGCGTTCGCGGAGGGCCTTCGGCACATCCCCCTTTGCCTGCCTGCTGCGCTCAAAAGACATAGGTGCGTGCTTCCTCACACCAGCTAATTCAGCGAACCTTTTTTCGCACAGGTGCATTGCTGCGAATTAGGAAACTATCACCCCAGTTCTGCATAGCCTGAATGAGTTCTCGCAAGGATTCTCCAGCGGGCAGAAGCGAGTACTCCACCTTCGGTGGAACGACTGGATAGACCTTGCGAAGGATGACCTCGTCCCGCTCCAATTCCCGAAGTTGCGCAGTGAGAATCCGCGGACTTAGGTCCGGCTTTAGCTTCTGAAGCTGACTAAAGCGAAGCGTTCCATGTTCCATAAGGTGGTGGAGGATGAGTCCTTTCCACTTTCCGCCGATAACCTCCAAACATGCCTCCACTCCGCATCCAGTTTCCAGTTCATAGTCTTTGAAACGGCGCTGCTTCATGACATTCTTCTCCCTGACACTATTCTTTTTGATAGTACATCACATTTGTGTAAGTATAACTATTAATGCAACTTATAGCTGTCGACCTTCATCTGTACATCCATAGAATTCAGAATCACCATCTAGAGGAGGCCGAATGCAGAAGACCGTATTACTAGTACATGCTCATCCAGAACCCACATCGCTGACACGCACGTTCGTCGAAGTGTCGAAGACCCATCTGGCGGAGTCCGGACATCGCGTTATCGAGAGCGACCTTTATGGGTTGAACTGGAAGGCGGTCTTCGACGCTGACGACTTTCTAAAACGAGAGAGCGAGGAAAGGCTCGCCTTCATTCGAGAATCAGGTTTCGCGTATGCAAATGCCACGCAAACGGCTGACGTTCAGGAAGAGCAGGCGAAATTGAGCCAGGCTGACGCGGTCATCTTCCAATTTCCGTTGTGGTGGTTTAGCTTTCCGGCAATTCTGAAAGGCTGGGTGGATCGCGTTTTCGCTTTTGGCTTAGCATACGGTTACAAAGGAGCGGGCAATCAATACCGCTACGGAGAAGGAGGCTTTGCGGGTAAGCGAGCGTTGCTCTCCGTGACGGTAGGCGGCCCCATAGAAGACTATGGCGGGCGGGGCATCAATGGTTCGCTGGAGCAGATGCTCTTTCCTATCACTCACGGAACATTATTCTTTTCTGGGATGGAAGTCGTTCCCACCTTCGCTGTTTACGACTCGGTTCGCATGACGCATGCGCGAGTCGAACTCGCGAAAAAGGCCCTGAAGGAACGGCTTAATGGATTGTTCGCCGATCCGCCAATACCATTCCGATTCCAGAATAACGGCGACTATCCGGATCGACATCAGCTTGCGACAGACGTAGCTCCGGAGCTGAATGGCATATTGGCACACCTCAGGAATCCTGATCTGTTCATATGAGGGCTTCACCCACCGTTTATGGGCTAGGAGTGGCGTGCACCTACGACGAGATTCGTAATGCCCAGATGGCACTCGTACATGACGGAGTTGGAAGCACGAAGGGCACCGGCTCTTCCCATGCACCTAGACCTGTCATGAAGGAGGAATCACTCTGTCTCGCAATCATTGAGAAGCACAGACCTCCTAGAGACACCATATAAGGACGTCTCATCGTGGGGTTTCGGCGACTTCGTCTTCTCTTGGGATGACCACTGTTTCGCAGACGATCGAAGGCTCGCCGCTTCGGTTTCCATGAGTACGTCGATACCGAGAAGATGTTTCTGGAGATCCTAGGGAGCTTCAGAGAAAGTCGACGGATTCCGTAACGGACCTCTCTTGACGGATGGCCCTGCCAAGTTCCTGTAGGGCCAACTGAACTGGAACTTGGGACTTTGGCGAGGTTTCTTGCGACCGGAAACGCTCTAAAGAATTTGCTGAATCCATCCCGATGCACTCATGGGAACTAACAAAGAAAAGTCCAATGGCTGCTCACGTGGTGCTTGGCGCGGCTTGGCGAGGTAGACATTTGCGAAGATCCCAGAGCCGCGCCTACACAAACCCAGAGCACCGCGCTGTGAACGAAGAGGACACAAGTTGGTCCCGCATTTTGCTAATCCACGTACATATCTGCCCGACTTGTGGCCGTGCGTCGCGCCGGGAAGATCCGGATGGAACGCGATTGATAGTGTACGGGCCTCGCGACCAGGTGCGGTGTGCCTGATTTATATACCGAAGTCTTGGTCTGACTATGAGAAGTTTGAGGTTCCCGGTGAATCATTTGACCTTCACGACTTGGTGAAAGCGTATTCGGCTCGCAGGGGTCAAAGTACGCAGTTCATACGCGAAAAGACACTTCATGTGACCCAAGCCGCGCGGGTGCGTTGGTGGTTGTCCCTCGCCTTATACGCCAAAGGAATGAGAACGCCGTGGCGTATCGAATCGCTTGATGATGAACTGCTCAGTACAACTCGCCGTTTCCATCTTCATCATCCTTGTTCGGGAAGAGACAATTGCATAGATAATGCTAGCGCGCCTATCGTCAACAAGCGATTACTGACGACAAGCCGACTTATGAGGACTAACACCTCTTGAATATCTTTGGCATCGGCCCCGGCCTCCTTATGGGGCGATGGACTGGATAACCTCGAAGAGGTTCCCCCAGGGATCGGCAAAGAACGCGACTCGGAGACCCATTGCGGGTACGTCGTGTGGCTCGCTGGCGACGGTCACGCCGCGGCGTTTCAATTCGTTGATCACAGCGTCCACGCTATCGACACTGAAACCGGGGTGATGCCATCCAGACATGTTGTAGCTGTCATGCAGATCTTTAGAAGCGGGGCGTTCCCCCGCGCCCGGGCCGGCCATCAATTCAAAATGGAAACCATCGTCGCCGGCTGGATAGAGAAAGCCGAAGCTGAGCCCGGCTACGGACACTGTTTGCTTCGACCGAAAGTCGAGCTTGTCGGCATACCAGGCAACCGCTTCGTCAAAATCTGGCACGCGAATGGCTGCATGGTTGATCTTCAGAGAAGCGAGGGGGCTGGAGGCAGGTGGCGTGCTGAGTGAGGTCATTGTCTTTCCTTGGGGAATACCCTTGTCACGAAATTACAGCGCCTTTGTTTTGAGCCAGGAACGCATGGCTTCGGTCACTTCCGCCTTGCGTTCGAGAGGCAGCCAGTGGCCAGAAGGCCGACTGGTAACGGTAAGGTCCTGACACGCGTTGCGCATCGGCTCACCGAAACGGTTGTAGGTGATATCGCAGAGGCCGTCGAAGTCTCCGTTGATAAACAGCACCGGCTGGCGCAACCTGCCGCCATTCGGCGCCTCGTGCGCGTACGCGATGTTAATGCTGTCGGTCAAATACCAGGAGTTTCCAGGTCGGAATCCCGTGATACGAAAGGCTCCGACCAGAGTTTCAAAGTCAGCGGAGGGCCAGAGTGCGTCATCAGGCTGCACGGTTGGAGCACGATGTGCCGATCCGAACCAACCTCCATTGCGCGTAATCATCGCAGAGCGGTACACCTTGCCCACGGATTCAGGATTCCCGCTGCGGTATATCGCCGCGAGGGTCGCCGGGATGTCCGCATCGAAGTCCGTGACCGTCCGATCGAAGTGGGTCAGGTAGAAGCGATAGTAGTCCCATTGTCCGTAGGGATATTGATCGGCGGGATATAGCTGGCGGTCTACGAGCGGCAGGAGATTGGATAGCGCGAAGGCTTCTGGTATGTAGGGAACGGAGATAAAGACAACGCCGCGGCTTCGCTCGGAGTGATGTGCGGCCAGCGCACCGACAACCGGACTTCCGAGGTCATGCCCTACCCAGATGGCCGGGTTTCCACCGAGGTGGTCATGCAGTTCGACCATGTCTTCCACGATCTCTTTCAGGGCATAGGCGTCCGGGGTGACAGGCGCAGTCGAACCACCATAGCCGCGCATATCCGGCGCAATGCAATGCCAGCCTTCGGAGGCGAAGGCCTCCATCTGCGCGCGCCAGACCAGGCCAATCTCGGGCCAGCCGTGAAGGAAGATCAACAAAGGCCCATCGGCAGGTCCAGCCTGCCAATAGTGCGTAGTGTGGCGTCGCGAACTGAAGGTGGTGTCCGTGAGTGGGGAGGATGTTGCCATCGCGAGCTCCTTTATGCAGGGTTCACCGTGCGCAGGAAATTCACGAGCTCTTCGCTGACTTCGGCGGAGGCCTCGTGTTGTATCCAGTGGCCTACATTGTCGAGTTCTAGGTTTCCGACGAGTCCAGGAAGCCCGGCTCGCAGCTTTTCGGCAGGGGGATTAAGCGCCCCCAGGCCGTCGGCCTTTCCGGAGATGTAAAACGACGGCTGGGTGATCTTCGCGCCTTTCCATGCGGCGGACAGATCGAAATAGAACTCGGCGGCACGATAGTAGTTCAGCGCACCGTGAAAGCCTGTGCGTTGGAATTCCGTCACGTTGTGCGCAAGGTAATCAGGCCGTACCCATGAGGGCAATGGCCCGGGAGCGGGACGGTGAAGACTGCGTCGAGGGTCCAGAGGGTTCCATCGCATATCAGTCGGAGCTGAACCCGAGGCCCAATACAACATTCCCGGAATTGTCACTGCAGCATCGGCCCAGATCTGATCGGCTTCCGGTTTCATCTGTTCGAACATGTAGAAGTCGTCTTCGTGACCTGTTGTCCGCATTCGCTCGAAGACGCTAACATCACCACGCGGAAAGTAAGGCACGGCCAGGCAGAACACAGCTTTGAATCGGTCGGGACGCATCATGGCGGCGTTCCAGGCATGGGTTGCGCCCCAGTCGTGGCCCACGATCACAGCACTGGGAATCTTCAGAGCATCGAGGAGCCCGACCATATCGCCTGCCGTGTGCAGCGGCGTATATACGGTTGGATCTGTGGGCGCTGAACTGCGTCCGTACCCGCGCATGTCAGGCGCAATTGCTCGATAACCTGAGGATGCAACAGCGTTCATCTGCCCGCGCCACGTATACGCGGTGTCTGGAAACCCGTGGCAGAAGAGCACGGCTGGACCGTCCCCTATCTCTGTCACGTGCAGGGAGATGCCATTCGAGGCGATCTGATATTCCTTGAGCTCCATCACTCCTCCGCGCAATGAACTCATCCTAGACATTTGCTTGAAGTAAAGCAAATGTGAATCAAAATGCTTTTGACAGAGCTACTGCTGATGCGATGATATGAGCTATGCCACTAGACCACGTTGATCGAGTCGTCCAACAATGGAAAGCTGAACGACCTGAGTATGACCTTGCTCCGGTTGAAATCATCGGGCGAGCGGGACGCATCATGGAGCATGTTGATCGCGCTCTTGAAGCGAAGTTCGAAGAGTTTCAAATTTCAAGGGCCTCCTTCGATGTTCTGGCTGCACTTCGTCGAAACGGAAATCCCTACAAGATGACACAACGCGATCTAATGCGCGGTCTTTTCCGCACATCCGGAAGCATGAGTCTCAGAATAGATGCTCTTCAGAAGCAAGGACTGGTGAAGCGGTCCCCTGACAGTGAAGACCGTCGCTCCGTCTTCGTCACTTTAACTGCCAAGGGTGTGGCCCTTCTTGAAGATGCCATTCCTGCACATCTTGAGAACGAAAGCAGCTTGGTCGGCGGACTTAATCGCGCTGAGAGGGCTCAGCTTATTGCCCTGCTGCGCAAATGGTTGGTCAGCCTTGAAGAGGAGGTAGCTCACGGTCGTCAGCTTTACCTTGGCATGACTCTGCTCGATTCCCGTGCGTCGACGAAAATGCGGCGAGCTGTTGGCCTGCCCGATATACCGGGCCTACTCGTCAACAAGATTGCAGCGGGCAGCCGGGCAGAAGAGCTTGGTTTCCGCAAAGGTGATCTCATCACTTCCATTGAGAGGCAAGCTGTTACCTCTCTCGTGGACCTTCGTAAAATACTGAATCGTTCCGAACCAAAGACGAAAAGAGTTCGAGCGGTTCGCGGAGTCGAAACGCTGGAATTCAAGCTTGCGAGTTCCTCGATATAGGAAGTTTGATAAGGCCGCTGATGTTCCGCCCCGTAGCGAATATCGCTTGGTACGGATAAACGCGGTTGTGGGAAGCTCGGCTGATCACTGGCGACAAGCAGACTAATGAGATGGTCCGCCGCTTGATTCTCCTGCATGAGCAGGAAGATCGTAGAAGCAGCTTGTGACAAGGAGGATCATCGCTATGCAGATACATTCGGTTGGCATCGACCTGGGTAAGACTACCTTTCACCTTGTGGCGCTCGGCGCAGCCGGCAAGGTGCTTGTGAAGAAGAAGTTCACGCAGCGCCAGTTGCTAACGTTCACCGCGAACCTGCAGACATCGCTGATCGGCCTGGAAGCCTGCTCCGGGGCTCACTTTCTTGGTCGGGCGTTAAGTAAGCAAGGCCATGATGTCCGGCTGATCGCAGCCCAGTTTGTGAAGCCATTCGTGAAGTCCAACAAGAACGACTTTGTCGATGCGGAGGCCATTGCCGAAGCTGTCGAACGCAAGAACATGCGCTTTGTTCCGATTAAGACGGACGACCAGTTGGACCTCCAGGCGATCCACCGCGTGCGCGACCGTCTCATCTCGCGGCGCACGGCAGTCATCAACCAGTTGAGGGCCTTCCTGCTCGAACGCGGTATGGTCTTTGCACAGACTCCAGCGAAGCTGAAGGCCGCCATGGCCGACGTTCTCGAGAACGCCGATGCCAACCTGACACCGCAGATCCGCAACCTCATCGACATTCTGTGGAGTGAGTGGAAGACAGTGGAGCAGCAGATCAAGGAGCTTATCCCTCTCGAACCTGAGGTCCCCGTGGAGAATAATATCTATCTTCAACAACTGCCATCGCAAGAAGTCTTGGACAGCTTTCCGATTGAAACCGATCCGGCTCGGGGCATAAATAAGCCGAGCGTTTATTTTTACGCAAAGGTCAGGTATGAAACCTTGGGCAAAATGCACAACATAGAAGTTTGTGTGTTCACAGTTAAAGTCGACCCGACCATCGGTCGAACTGGAGCACTGGCCTATGATTCTGGAGACCCTCGATATGCTCTGTACAAATGCCCAAGATGGAATACTTCCCCAAAGGACGAATATCAGAACAAGAGATAAATTTCGGATTGGGTTAGCTAAGTAATTTATTGCCTTTACAGGCAGCATCACCCTGTAAATAAAACAAAGTAAAGACTTTACGCCCAAAATACCCACACCCCCAGGGGGTACCCCTCCGAAACAATGGTAGGCAGAAAGATGTATCCTTCTGCTGGCACAAGGAGTCGAGTACACCCCATGGGAATTGCAACCTCAACGCTGAATCTGGCTCAGGGCAAGCTGAAGGTAGCCGCACCTTACCTCATCGAACAAACCTGGGCAGACTACACTCCCGAACAGCACGCCATCTGGAGCGAGCTCGTAACTCGCCGCATGCCCCAGCTTCGCGAGCACGCCTGCAAGGAGTATCTCGACGGCTTCCGCCAGATCGGCCTCCAGGAGCACCAGCTCCCCAACCTCTCCGAGGTCAGCGCCCTCCTTCAGCCCCGAACCGGCTGGCAGTCCACCCCGGTCAGCGGCTTCCTGCCCGCCGATGCCTTCTTCGAGATGCTCGCCGCCCGCATGTTTCCCACCACCACATGGCTGCGCTCACGCGACTCCATGGAGTACACCCCGGAGCCGGACATCTTCCACGACGTCTTCGGCCATGTCCCCATGCACGCCCACCCCGTCTTCGCCGACTTCCTCGAAAGCTACGGAAAGATCTGCGCTCGCCTCACCGACCCCCTGGCCCTCGAACGCATGGGCCGCCTCTTCTGGTTCACCGTCGAATTCGGTCTCATCCGCCAGAACGGCGAGATCAAGGTCTACGGCAGCGGCCTCATCTCCTCCCACGGCGAGTGCACCCGGGTGCTCGCCGGAGGCTGCGAAGTCAAAGACTTCAACCTCGACGCCGTACTCAATCAGGAGTTTCAGACCAGCGAGATGCAGCCCGTGCTCTACGCCGTCGAATCGTTCGACCAGATATACGAAGCCACCAAGCAGGCAGAGTGTCGCCTGGTCTAGCTCTGGAGTGACTGACGGCTCCCTCCGGAGTTACGACAGAGAAAAGCGGCTGCAGGCATAATGCCCGCAGCCGCTCTAGTTGCAAATAACGGTTCAGCTCTTACCGGTGTCCACCGCCGCCGCCGTGACCGCCGCCACCACCGTGGAAGCCGCCTCCGCCACCGCCGCCATGGAATCCGCCACCACCGCCACGGTAGCCGCCGCCAACCGAACCTCCGCGATACCCACCACCGTAGCCCCCGCGATATCCGCCGCCGTAGCCACCACGATAACCGCCGTAGCCGCCACGGTAACCTATGCCGCCACGGTATCCGTAGCCGCCGCGATAGCCGTAGCCATAGCCACCGCGATAGCCATAATAGCCACCCCGATACCACGGGCCGGCACCAATAAAGAGTCCGCCACTGAACCACGAAGGGCCGTAGTAGCCGTAGGGAGCGCAAGAGTAGGGGGCATAGCCATAATAGCCATAGGAGCAAACCGGAGCACCGTAACCGTAGTCCCCATATCCGAGGCCCACTCCTACGCCAACCGATACCTGGGCGTGGGAGTAAGCTGCGGCAGGAACGATCAGGATGGAGAGTAGAGCGAGATAACGTAGAAAGCGCATTTTCAAATCTCCTGAGCCAAGCCCAGTACGCCGCTAGGCGTCAGTGGCTTTGCGAGATTCGGTCCGTCGAATCAGAGCCGACATCCTACTTTATTAGAACGCGAATCTGGAGAAAAGTTGCGTGATAGCCAAACTTGGTGGCCAGGGAGCAGCCACCTGCAAACAGTTGCCGAACGGATGACCTGCCATAAGGGGGAGCCAACCCGAGGTCTGACCATACTAAGCCAACCTCAATACAGCGCACTCACGGCGAAAAAATCTGGATGAGCAGCAATTTCGTACTCCAAGAGAGAAAAAAAGGGAAAACAATTCGCTAGGACAGGGTAATATATTCCCAACCATGCAAAGGTTTTACCGAAATACTGCAAGATTCAGCATGTTGAACGTGCAAACTACTTTGGTCAGCCGATTGCTAACAGCATATGCAACAGTACCAACGTTCCAAGTTCTTCCTAAATAAGAACGAGATCTTCCCAAGGTGAACTATGCGTCGCTCCGTCTATCTTCTGCTTCTGGTGATCGTTGTAAGTGCCTCGGCAACTTGTGTCAGCGCGTCTACCGACTGTGAACGGTGGTTCGTATCTTACCGCCGCGAGTTGGCACACTCCCGTCAGGTCCAACGCATCGCAGCGGCAAAGCGCCGCGCCAGACTCTACGCCGAAGGCAAGCTTGCCATGGTTCACCCTAAGCCTAAGCTGGTCCCTGCTGTTGCAAAGGGGCCTCGCATGACTCCCCGCCAAACGCTTCGCCACGTAAACTTGGCCTGCGGTGTCTTGCCGGAAGAGAGCACTGACGGGCCGTTGGTGGCCGAAGAGACTCCTGCGCCGTTCCACGCGGAGCGCCCATTTAGCAGCCCGGTCGACGTGCTCCCGACCGCCCCCGGCGAATTGATCGCCTCAAACGGCGCTCCTTCGTCTCCAGTTCTCAGCGGGGTCTCGCCCGAGTCGCCCCAGGGTCCTTACCCCTATCTGCCAGGCATTGGCGGCGGCTATGCTCCCAGCCTCCCCGGAACGGTATCCTCAGCACCGCCTTCAGCTCCGGGCGCTCCGAAGTCTCCCAGCGCTCCTTCGAGCCCTGGCACTCCATCCAGCCCCGGCACTCCAGGCACACCCAGCACTCCAGGCACACCCAGCACCCCTGGAACTCCGAGCTCTCCGGGCACTCCTGTATCACCAGGCACACCCGGAACTCCTGGTACACCCAGTACACCTGATCTACCGGGCACACCAGGTACACCTGGCACCCCCGATACACCAGTAACTCCAGCTGTCCCGGAACCATCCAGCTATATTCTTGTGTTGACCGGAGTAGCCGGCGCAGCCGGTGCAATTCGGCGCAGATTCAAAGCGTAGAGAGTCTCTCAGCGGTTACTGCCTGTTCCTGCACCTGAATGGCGTTGCCGATCAGCAGGATCACCGGTGCCGGGCCAACAGCATCATCATCAAGCGCACCGAGAGTCGTACTGTAAACGTGCTCCTCAACGGTCGTAGCTTTACTGATCGCCACGCATGGGGTCACGTTGGGGATCCCGGAGGAGATAAGATCCTCCGCCAGTGCGCGAAACCTGCGGCCAGGCATATAGATCACCAGCGTCGAATCTTCCGGGAGAGCCCCTGCCCACTTCGGCGCAAGCTCAACCTTGTCCGCGGCATGGTGCGCCGTGGCGAGGATCAGCTTCGAAGCAGCGCTGCGGTCTGTCAAAGGCGTCCTTAGTCTTGCGGCTGCCGCAAACGCCGTAGTGATCCCCGGAACGATCTCGAAAGGGATCCTGGCATCCCGCAGGGCCGCTATCTCCTCACCTGCACGTCCAAAGATCAGCGGATCTCCCGACTTCATTCGAAGCACAGACCGGCCCGCACGCGCGGCCTCCAGCATAAGAACGTGAATCGCCGCCTGGGTAATCCGCGGTTGCCCGCACCGCTTCCCAACCGGTATCAGTTCGGCGCCGGCATGGGCCAAAGACAAGATCTCAGCCGACACCAGGTCGTCAGGAAGAATAAGATCCGCAGTCTCAAGAAGCCGCAGCACACGCAAGGTAAGTAGATTGGGATCCCCGGGGCCCGCACCTGCTAAATAGACGGTTCCAGGCTGTGCAGCTGCGTTCACGATTTCTTCTCAGGCAGTGGATTTTTCAAAGCATGCTCGCGGGCAAGTAAACGGGACGGGCAGGACTCGTAGCCGCACACCTCACGTTGCGCCAGCTGGTGAAGCAACCACCTCCGCTCCTCGTTCAACGGCTCCATCTGCGTCACCTCGCGCCGCAGGTTACCCAGATCGGTCAGCCAGTCTCCGGCGTCGAGCGGCAGTTGCGCATTGATCTCTTTGCGAAGCCTCTGGGCGAGCGCTGGGCTCGCTCCAGCAGTCGAGATAGCGATCTGCAGATCACCCCGCCGGACCACCGAAGGAAAGTAAAAGTCGCAGAAGGGCGGATCATCGACCGCGTTACAGAGAATGTTGTTTTCAGTCGCTTCCTGAAAGACAGCTCGGTTCACGGCAGGATTATCCGTGGCGGCAACCACCAGAAACTGTCCAGCCAGATCGCCCTCAGCATACTCTCGCTGCTGCCAATCGATCTCTCCGGCCGCAGCCATCTCTAGAACGCGAGGACAAGCTGTGGGTGCAATCACCGTCACTTTGGCATGAGCTGTCTTTAGCGATTCGATCTTTGCTTCGGCAAGGTTTCCAGCACCAATCACAATGCATGGACGGGCCGCGATCTTCAGAAAAATAGGGAAAAGATCCATGGAACTAGGCTACTCCCCCGGCGCATGTCGGCCGGCGCCAACAGGCGGTGCATCGCGTTCCACCGCGTCTACTACCGTCCCCGCAAGCTGAGCGCGAAGGCTATCGTCATCGGTGCGGGCGAAGTAGGCTCGAAGATCTTCTTCCGGCTGACGCGCTGCGAGATATCCGCGCAAGAGTCGCTCAATCGCGTCTGGAACCTCGTCCGCAGCTGCGCGGTAGCCCAGCGGCCGAGCGGTCCGTGCAAACTTACCCACGGCCCCCCCGACACAAAAGTAGAAGGCATCCACCGACTGCCCATCTTTCTTAATCTTCTTGCCCTCGAGTCCGATATCGGCAATCCAGTGTTGTCCGCAACTGTTCGTGCAGCCGGTTACATGCAGTTTAATCTGCTGATCGAAGCCCGGAAGTCGTTCTTCCATCTCGCTGACCAGCCACTTCGAGAAACCTTTGGTCTCGGCAATCGCAAGCTTGCAAAACTCGGTGCCGGTGCAGGCAATCGCACCGCGCCGAAACACGGAGACATCGACTTGCAGCCCCATTCCATTGAGCGTCAACGTGAGATCAGCCGTCTTCGCATTCGGCACATTGACGATGAGGATGTTCTGCATAATCGTCGTCCGCAGCTCGCCGTTCCCATACTGTTCGGCTAGTTCAGCCAGTTGATGAAGCTGATCTCCGGAGATGCGGCCACGCAAAACGCTGGCTCCGACCGAGGACAAACCAGCCTGCCGCTGTGGCGTTACACCAATGTGATCACGGTAAACGTCATCGGCAATCTCGTCCTGAGACATCGGGCTGGGATCCAGCTTGCAACCTAATTTGGTCTCAAGCGCCTCGAGAAAGGACTCTGCGGTCCAGCCGTGTCGCATAAAGAGGTACTTGATCCGGGCACGAGTACGATTCTCACGCAACTCTTGCTGTTCACGGAAGATCTCGGCGGTAGCATGTACTACGGCGTATGCCTGGTCCTGCTGGATGAAAGCAGGAATCCGTACCGCGAGGTGAGGTTCTGTCGAGAGGCCGCCACCCACCCGCAACGTATAACCGATCTCTTCCTTGCCGTCGAGATTGCGCCTGATAGCAGTTAGTGCAACATCGTTGATCTCAGGGTACGAGCACCACAACGGGCATCCCGTTACGGAGATCTTGAACTTTCGCGGCAGGTTATAAAACTCGGGGTTCGCCGTCAGCTTGTGCGCAATCTCCACAGCCAGAGGTGAGGCGTCGATAATCTCGTGTCCATCGATTCCAGCCAGAGGGCAGCCCGTCACATTGCGGACCACATCGCCACATGCACCCTTTGGACTGAGCCCAACCAGGGTCAACGCATCCACCACTTCAGGCAATGCCTCAATCGTCAACCAATGCAGCTGGATATTCTGTCGTGTCGTGATATCCGCGAGATTCCGTGCGTACTTCTTCGTCAGGTCGGCAATCACACGCAGCTGCGCGCTGGTCAGAATCCCGTTCGGCAAACCGATTCGCATCATGAAGTACTCGGTGGCCTTTCCTTCGCCGCCAACACCCCCCGTAGCGCCGACACCATCGCCCTGCGTGTACACCCCCCACCATTTGAAGTAAAGCCCAGTCCACTCCGGAAGAACTGAGTCACGGCCTTCTTTAGCAAACTGCCGAACCTCCTCCCATGCTTCCCAGGGATTCTTCGCCAGCTTCAGCCGTTCGGACTTCTGTGCTTTGGTTTCTTTGAGGGGTGGTATAGCTGAGCTGCTCATGGGAAAGAGTCCTTTTATATCTGCAAAATAAGAAAGCCCACTAGGTCAGTGGGCACCGATGGCTTTGCTTAGAGTTTCGCTACTAGAAGGGAAGGAAACGAAACTGGCAAAGGCTACGGCGCACGCAGTCGTGACAACAACTGCAGCAGACTTCTGACGGCGTTGAAGGCGAACTCACCATCAACTTAGGTTAGTTGCGACGGAACCGCACGTCAAGGAAGCCAACCACTTCAATGGATGATCGCTCTTGGCCAAGGTGCCAAGACGGCCTCTCCGTCACTCAATCTGCTTCGGCAAGGGAGAGCTTGTGCCGCACGTCCGAGCCGCGAACCCAGAAGATGACATCTTCTGCAATGTTTGTGGCGTGATCTGCCGCGCGCTCCAGATTTCGCGAGATGATGATGGCATTCAGCGCCTGTCCGCTGACAACTGGATGCTGCTGCATCACCTCCATCAACTCGTTCTGCACATCGCGGTTCATGTCGTCGATCTCATCGTCCATGGCCAACACCGACTCCGCCAGCTTGGCGTCTGCCTCCAGCAAGGACTGAATCGCCCGGCGAATCATCACTCCGACCTTCTCGCCCATATCTGGAATATCGATTGGCAGAGAGATCTTCGGGGAATCGTGCAAGTACTGAGTACGTGAAGCAATGTTGGTAGCCTGGTCCCCAATACGTTCCAGGTCGCCGTTGATCTTAATGACTGACAAAATGAAGCGAAGGTCGATTGCCATCGGCTGCTCTTTGGCCAGCAGATCGTAGGCCATCTCATCGACATCACGCTCTGCAGTGTTGATCGCCGCTTCTATCTCCTTCACATGGTCACAGAGACTTAAATCTCCAGTCAGGTACGCCTCCAGGGACAACGAAAGCGCCTGCTGGGAGAGCGCCGCCATGGCCAGGAGCTTGTCTTTGAGAGCGACGAGTTGCTGCTGAAAATTAATGCGGGGCATTGGGGAGTCCCTCAATCTAAGAACGTTCCACTATTGTGACGTAAATACTGTCGGTAGGCTATGAATATCGTGGCTCTAGTTGCGCGAACGGTTCATACTCCCAGCCTCACCAAAACTACTTATAGAGCAGATAGGTCTCACGGCGGTGTGCAAAAGCAGCCAGGTCAGCCGCCCATCCCATCGCAATCTTTTGCGGATCGTCCTTGTTGGTCAGCGCCTGCATCGTGTCCACATTAGTCACTAGGTACGCGGCTTTTGACAGTTGGAAATCCGGATACAAATGGTGGAGCGCGCTGAGGAGCTCGATTCCCATCTCTGGTGAGTGGAACGCCTTGCGATCGGTGACGGTGAAGTCGATCCCCGGGATTGTCTTTCCATGAGATGGATAATGGTTGGAGTCCTCTGCGACGGAAAAACTGGTCGGCGCAAAGCTCACCCCTGGGATCTTGCGCGAAGTGAGATAAGCGGCTAGCTCCGGCGCATTGATGTAGGGTGCTCCGATGTGCTCGTACGGCTTATCCGTGCCTCGACCGACAGAGATGTTGGTCATCTCGGCTAATCCAATGGCTGGATAAAGGGTAGCTGCTGCGGGACTCTTCAAGTTCGGGCTAGGATTGGTCCACTTCAAACCCGTCTCATCGAAGTACTGCTCGCGAGACCAGTTATGCATCGGCACCACAACGAGCTGTGCATGGATAGGAACCAGAATATTCGGAGAGGTAGAGCTTGGAATCCGGCGTTCGCTGTTGAAGTAGAGGGCCAGCTCTCCCAGGGTCATGCCGTTGCGGACAGGCATTGGCATGTAGTTGTTATAAGACTCCGCACCGGCGTCCGAAACCGGACCCTGCACCTCAATGCCTCCGTTTGGGTTGGGACGGTCCAGCAAGATGATTTCGATGTGCGCCTGTGCGGCGGCTTCAAGAAAATATCCGACCACCGCCTCATACGTATAGAACCGGACCCCCACATCCTGCAGATCGATCACCACTGCGTCGAGGTTCTTGAGAGACTCCAGGCTCGGACGACGCTGCTCAGGCTTCACGCCATAGAGGCTGAAGATCGGCAGCTGAGTTGCAGGGTCCACATCGTTACCGATCTTGACCGTATCTTTCACTCCCAGAAGGCCGTGCTCGGGAGAGAACAGAGTCTTCAACTCAACCTCGGGAAGACTATGCTGCAGGATATCGATGGTCCTCCGACCTTCACGATCTACTCCGGTCTGGTTTGTCAGCACTCCTAGACGCAGATGGTTGCCATGACGTTTCGCAGCCCGCACCAGCGCATCGAAATGAGTGGCCTCAAGTACATCGATTCCAGTGAGCGTTGGGGAAGTTCCTGTGGAGGCAGTTGAACTCTCGCCGATGCGCAAGACACGAGCCGCAGCAGTCGCTACCTGCCCACGCAGCACTGAGATTGGAGGTGCTCCGCGCGGATGAATAGCATTCGACAGAATCACAACGAAGGAATCGCTGCCCGGATCCATCCACAACGACGTTCCCGTAAACCCTGTATGCCCGAAGCTTCCAATCGGAAAAACCTCGCCCCGCGGCCGCGAAAACGCCGAGTTGACGTCCCAGCCAAAGCCACGCGAAGCCACCCCTGTAGTCGTTTTTCCATCCGGTGTAAAGATTGTCGCGCCAGTCACGGCAGTAAACGGCTGTTCCGGCTGCGTCATCAGCTTCAAAGTCGCCTGACTTAACGGAAAATCGCTCGCTCTTCCCGCAAGCCGGTCAAGCAACGCCTGTGCAAACAGCGCAACATCCGCAGCAGTAGAAAAGACTCCAGCATGTCCCGCGACCCCTCCCATCCGCCGGGTCGTCGGGTCATGCACAGTTCCTCGAAGCATCCGATCATAGTCAGGATTCGTCACAGCCGAACCCTCGTTGTCATACGCAGTGGGCGCAATTCTGGGAATCCACGCACTCACAACCCACCCGCTTCGAACCCCCAAAGAGCTATCAAGAGCGCATGGAACCTCTCGCGCTGGCGAAGACGAAGGAAGTGAAAGAGCCGAACCATGAACCTCCTTCAGGCCGCATGCACTTGCAAATGGAAGATAGCGGGTGTTCGTCATCCCCAAGGGATCAAAGATGTTCTTCTGCGCATACTCGTTCAGACTCTCTCCACTGATCTTCTCCACCAGCGCTCCCAGAGTGATGAAGTTGATATCGGAATACTTGAAGTGCGTTCCCGGCACAGTCTCGAGCGTCGCATTCATCGCCCGCCGAATCCCCTCTGCTTTATCCGGAGCAGCCAGCCCCCACGTATCCTTCAGGTCGATATCCTCCGGCAGTCCCGAATAATGCGTCAGCAGCTCACGAATCGTAACGGCTTGTTTCCCATTGGCGGCAAACTCCGGCAGATACCTGGCCACCGGATCATCGAACTGCAGCTTATGCGCCTCGTAAAGCTGCATCACCGCCGTCGCCGTCACCAGACACTTCGTCAGCGAAGCCATATCGAAGACTGTGTCTTCTGTCATCGGCTCTGCCACCGGTTCAAGCGCCCGGCTCCCGTAGGCTCGCTCAAACACAGTTCTTCCATCGTGATTAATCAGCACCACCGCACCTGGTATCTTCTTCGCGCTCATCGCCTCATCCACGAGCGTCGAGACCGCGTTGAAGTTGCTTGTCTCCGCTTGCGTTACTTCTGCAGTACCTCGCGATGGAAGCAGAAAGGGAAGAGATAGCAAAGTTACAATCGCCGCTGCCTTACTGGCAGAGCGCTGCGAGTTTTTTGTCGTGCCATCCCCTCGAAACAGCAAGCTGCCCAAAGAACCAATCGCAAACGTAACGACAGAGCCAATCAAGACGTACCAGGTAAACGCAATATGCGGAATCGTGATCGGCCCCAATTTGATTACCCCCGGAGAAAGCCACAGCAGAAGGTTCAGCGCGAATCCGCAGATCATCCCCAGGATGGCGCCAGTCTGTGTCGCATAGCGGGTCAGCGTTCCAAGCAAAAACACCCCTAGCAAAGCGCCGTACGCGACCGACGCGATCGACAGGCCCACCTCCACCACATGCCCCTTGCCTCCGGCAAATACGCTATAAACAGCCACTCCAAACAGTACAAAAGCCCAGACCACAGTGCTCGATCGCGAGATCAGCATACGCTCCCGATCATCCGCCTCCGGACGCCAGTGCATATAAAAATCCACCACGGTCGTTGACGAAAGTGAGTTCAACGCCGCGCTCAAATTCGACATCGCCGCCGCAAGAATCGCCGCTACCAGCAGCCCTGCAATCCCAATCGGCATCTCTCGCACTATAAAAGTCGGAAAGATCCGGTCTGCTGATGCGAAGGTCGTCGGATGCAATCCATAGAACACATACAGCCCCACGCCGATCAACAAGAACAGTGTGAACTGAAGGAAGATCACAGCGCCACTCGAAAGCAGCGCCAGCCTCGACTCCCGCAGGTTTCGCGCCGCCAGCATACGTTGCACCATCAACTGGTCCGTGCCGTGCGAGGCCATCGTCAGGAATGTCCCGCCTAATACTCCAGCCCAGAACGTATAGCTCTGCGTCAGATTCAGCGCGAAGTGAAACAGCCGAAACTTGCCCGCCGCCGCTGCTACTTCGTGAATCTGCGACCACCCTCCGGGCACATGCGTTCCCAGCGTAAAAATCGCCACCATCGTGCCTCCGATATAGATCACCATCTGCACCACATCAGTCCAGATCACCGCCGCCATTCCACCCTCAAAGGTGTAGAGCAGAGTCAGCGCCGAGATAATCCCAATTGAAAGCACATCGCGCGTCCCGATTGCGATCCCCACCACGATGCTCACCGCAAACACGCGAACCCCCTCAGCCGCCGCTCGTGTCAACAGAAACAACCCCGCCGTTACCTTATGCAGCACATGCCCGAAGCGCTGATCGATCAACTGGTATGCGGTCAGCATTCGTCCTTCAAAGTACTTCGGCAGAAAGATCAGCGCCACCACTACGCGCCCCAGCATGTAACCAATCACGATCTGCAAAAAACCAAAGTCGCCTGCGTACGCCACGCCAGGGATACTGATGATCGTCAGCGTGCTGGTCTCCGCCGAAACAATCGATAAAGCGATCGCCCACCAGGGAATCTTCTGGTCGGCAAGAAAGTAGCTCCGCAGCGACCTCGAATTCGCATCTTTCTTACTTCGGAAGCGAAGGCCAAACAGCGTAATCCCAATCAAGTAAACAACGATCAGGGCCAGATCGAAGGGATGAAGGCGTGTTGAAAGGGTGGCAGGATGCATTCGAGCAAGTGTATAGCGACAGCGCGCCTGCACGCAGCATGCCTATCTCGTCAGTCAATCTGAACGAAGGTTGCACTCCTGCGATAGCCCCGCAGCCGCAACCTGACCTATCATTACACCTATGGCTTTTTTTCTGGCGATCGACGCCGGTGGCACAAAAACGCGATGTCTCCTTGCGGACGAGACAAGGATCTTAGGGCAGGCTTCCGCGGGGAGCGTAAAGCTGATGCGCGTCAGCGAAGCAGATGCTACCTCTCACCTCCAGACAATGCTGAAAGAGGTCTCTCAGGCAGCAAACGTCAGCCTTGGCGAGATATCGCAAACCTGTATCGGACTTGCAGGACTTTCAATCGACGCTGTTCGCGAATGGGCTGAACGCGAGGTCGGATCCCTCGTCAGCGGTAACCTTCACCTTGTAGGGGATCAGGAGATCGCTCTGGATGGCGCCTTCCGGGGTGGTCCAGGTATTCTCATCGCCGCCGGCACAGGCTCGAACGTTATCGGACGCGCTGCCGACGGAGCCATGTATCAAGCCGGCGGCTGGGGTCCTGCACTAGGTGACGAGGGCTCCGGCTTCTGGATCGGGCAGGAGGCTCTACGCGCCGGCTTCTGGGCCAAGGACCGTGGAATTGCCACGACACTCCTTCAAGAGATCGGCAACTTCTGGGAGGCTAAATCGCTCGGAGAAATCGTCGAGATGGCCAACGTTCGTCCAGGCCCGGACCTCTCGGCTCTCGTTCCCATCGTCGTGCGATGTGCAGAGGCGGGCGATGAACTTGCCATCGCAGTTCTCGAGCGTGCAGGGGTAGAGCTTGCCGAGCAGGTAGCTCTCGTAGCCTTGAAGATGAAGGAGTCCGGTGGCAAGCGAAAGATTGAAGCAGCCTACACAGGCAGCATCCTGGAGCATATCTCGCTGGTCCGCGCTGCGATGATAGCTTCCCTGAAGGCCTCCTCGCCGGGCGTCAAAGTCATGGAGGACGTCATTGATTCTCTCCAGGGCGCTCTATGGCGGGCAAGGGAAGCGGAAAAGCGAATCTCGTAACGCAGCGCCTACTCCTCCGCAAGAATCAACGGCCTCTCTGATGAGCCTCTTCAGCACGTAGGGCGAGTCCGCGCGCAACCGACGTAAACTCATCTCCGGTGCTGACTCGCGACGCGGTAAACCGTGACTCGAAGATGCGTCGAACCGCAGGAACAAAACTGGTCCCTCCCGTCAGAAAGACACGGTCTATCTCTCGGGCAGAGACATTGCTGCTGGTAAGGAGCGTATCGACGCAACTCTCAATCGACTGTAGCTCCTCGGCGATCCAGCCTTCGAACTCTGATCGTTCCACAGTGGCTACTAGGTCCATACTGCCATCGCGGAATCTGAACTCCGCGGACTCGAGGCGCGACAGATCAACCTTCAAACGCTGAACCGCCTGATGAAGCTGATATCCAAGATCCTCCTCGATCAAATTGATCAGCGCTTCAATCTTCTCCGGCTCCTGAGCTCTGGCGCGAGCACTCTTTAGGATCTCTGCCACATTCCGCGTCTTCAAAAACGAGAGATAGTGCCAGCGCTCGAGATTCGCGTAAATCCAGGCTGGAGCCGCCGGGATAATGCTGCCTGGGCGATCTGGTGCCTGTGCATAGGAGCGTTCAAAGCTGTCCGAGCCCAGCGCGGGAGAGACAAGTTTACGCACAATCCGCGCGTCGAAGCTGTCACCCGCGAGCCCGAGCCCGCTATTGCCCAACAAGTCTTTCGCTGTTCGGCCACGTCCTCGAACGCCGGGACCCACGTGTATCAGCGAGAAGTCACTGGTCCCTCCGCCGAAGTCCCCAATCAAGATCAACTCGTCATGATAGAGCGTGGACTCGTAAGCGTAGGCTGCCGCAATTGGCTCCATCTCAAACTCGACAGACTCGAAACCAGCATAAAGGAATGCCTGTCGAAGCCGCTGCACGGCGAATTCATCGTCTTCTACACTGTCTGCTCCAACAAAACGAACGGGGCGTCCTACCGTAGCGCGGAGTATGGGACGCCCAAACTGCCGCTCCGCTGACAACCGTAGATCGGTAAGAATGCGCGAGATTAAATCTTCTATGGTGTAGCGCCGTCCGAACACCTCGGTTCCGGTAAGTGTCCGGCTCGTTAGATACGACTTCAGGGATTGAATCAGGCGCCCCCTGTGTTCGGCGTAAAGATAGTGTTCGATCGCCTGCGGCCCGGTGAATCCTTTGATCTGGGTGCGGCTGGCGTGCTTCTGCTGCTCCAGATAAAGCACGGAGCGAAATGACTCGGTCGTTGCGTTCGAAGTAGGGAATGAGACTAGATCTACCACACCGTTGCCGCGCGCAAGAGCGATCGAGCTGTTCGTGGTGCCGAAATCAATTCCTAATGAAGGGCCGTGGTCGTCCGTCGAAAACATGATCTTCTAGATTGCCAGATTTTTCGATCTGCGTGTACTCGCCGTTCCAAACAGACTCACTTTGCAGCTGGAGCCGGAGGCGGTATGCCAAGATCGGCAGCCGGAGGAAGAGTGTGATTGTCCGACCATTGACGTTGCGCGCTTCGCACCCGGTCACTGCGGCCCTCCCAGATTCCAACCGTGTAGTCATAGTGTTCCAGCACAGGCCGCAGCGCATAGGCGCGGTTCGAGCGATACCATGCCTGCTCATACAGATCGCGGAGGAGCGAGTATGCGTCGATGAAGTCCTGAATCCTTCCATTGACGCCGTTGATATCCGAGAGTTCACGGCTCACGCTCATGCGCTGTTTTTTGTCCGTGGTGTTTTGCATCGCATAGGCGCGTTGGTACCCCTCAGCGATCTCTTCGGAGAGTTGAAACTTAAGTCCGATCAAATCCATCCGCCGTGCTCCCAGCTCCAGCGCATCGATAGCAGCAGTCTCGCGCAAGGTTGTAGACGCACTCGGGTACGAATCCGCAGGATCGTAAGTCTTGGGCCCCGTCGAAACCGGCGGCGCTGCCGGAGCAGCTGCTCGTGCTTGCGCAATGAGGGTCAAGGCACGTTCGGCATGCAGCCTTACATCATGGACATACGGAAGAACCTGCGCCCCGATCCTCTGCCCATCCTTCGACATAGGATCCAACCAGAAGATACTGTTCGAACCATCGCCCTGCTTCGCCTGATCCTTCAGCACCGCATGTGCCAGCATCATCTCCTTCTGCGCTTCGTTCAGATATCCGGTCATGTCACCATGAAATACCTGCGCATAGGAGTTCTCGAAATCCGGAATCGACGACTCCCCCTTCTGCCATGCTGCTGCCGCCCCAAACAGAATCCCGTACCAGTCCTGGTTGAACAAACCCTCCCCATCGTCATTCCAGATCGTGTTCAACTGTCCCGTCGATCCCAACCGCTGGCCGTCCGCCGTGAAGCGTTGAATATTGGCAAGCGCATAGTTATTGTTGGGATAAACCTTGCGAAAGTTATTCACACTCGGCGCCACCCACGTCTCCATTCCCGCATTCGTAAACGGAGTCAGGAAGCGATCGTATCCGCGAGCCTCCGGGCTATACACCCAGGCGATCGCGATTGTGGAGTCCTTGAAGGACTGCGGCAGCCCCTTCAGCAGATCCGGCGAGTCTTGTGCGATATCTCCCCAAAACAAAAAGCGGCGGTTGAGCGGCTTCAACTCCGTAACGATCCGCTGTAAAAAATCCAGGTAAACCGGTGCGAGTCCCCGGGTATCAACATCCGCCTTCGTCTGTCCCAACCCAAGATCAACCGTCTCATCCGCGCCAATGTGCAAAAACGGCCCCGGATAAAGCGCAGCGAGCTCGGTAAACATCTGCTTGATCAGCGCAATCGATTCAGGCTGCCCCGGCGCCAGTACAGCGCCATGCGGTGTCTCAGCTAGCGGTTGATACTGCTCCCACGTCAGGTTGTGATGCAGGTGCCCAAACGCCTCCTGCTCCGGCACCACATCGATGTGATACTGCTTCGCATAAGCAACCAGCTCTCGAGCCTCCTCCGCCGTCACGCTCCCACCCGGAGGCGCCATCAGCGGATTCGAAGCATACTGCTGCGTGTGTTCAAAGTACGGAGAGTACAGGTTGATCTTATAGGCAGCCAGCGTCCGGATCAGATGCTTCTGAAACTCCAGGGTCGTCACCGGGC
This sequence comes from Granulicella sp. S190, assembly GCF_009766095.1. Lineage (GTDB taxonomy): Bacteria > Acidobacteriota > Terriglobia > Terriglobales > Acidobacteriaceae > Edaphobacter. The sequence continues at coordinate 383,205 of NZ_LMUD01000002.1, read as the reverse complement.
CCCGCGACAGGTCATCATCCAGACCGCGATATTTCATCGCCGGCCAATCCCTCACATTCGCCGCATGCAAAACGGCGCGTGCACCATCTCCCTCAATCAATTGCTTGACGGTCTGCGCTCCATAAAAAACTCCCGCCGCCGAATCCCCAATCACCGTCAAGCCGCCTCCGCTTGCCGAGATCATGTAGCCTTCAGCCTTCATCTCGTCGCTGAACCGAGCCTCGGGGTGAGCTCCAACTCGCACCAGCTCTATCGAAACCCCCGTCGCCGAAGCAGCTTGCACCCCGCGCTCCTGCAAAGCCATCGCAAGGTCATCTGCGGCAAACTGATCCTCGGCAGAGCAAGGCGCTGCACAGAGGATGCGAACACCGTGCAACAACGCCAAATCCCCCGTTGCATGAACCTCACGCGGAATCGGGATCAATTTAAGAGGCGATTGCGCAAAAACGCTGGAAGTGAATAGGCAAAAACTGGCCAGCAGGGCACCGAAGCGATGAGAGGACATAGAGATAACCTAAATCACTTCTGCGCGATCTGCAGTATCCAAATCCATCTCAAACACGAACGACACCACCTGTCATTCACCGAATATTAACGAAGAGAAGTGTGTTTTCTCCATGAATACCGCACAAATTATTTCCTCGTTCACACACCTTTGTGAGCATGGAACAAAGAGCAAAGGAAGAAAGTTGGAGAGGCCTGCAAGGCCTGGCCCGTTTTCTTGATGTCCTTGTGCCTTTTCAAAATTTCTGCGAGGTTCCATGACGAAGCAACTACGAGCGACTATGGCCGCGATATTGGTGATCAGTTCAATATCGCTCCAGGCGCAGACGAGCACGGCCACCAAAAAGACGACCGGCAAGGCGGCTGCTCACAAGAAGGCCCCGGTCGAGAGCCCGTTGGCACGCCAAATCCGCGAACTGCGCGAGCAGATGCTGAGCCAGCAGGCGCAGATCGATGCCCTCAAACAGCAGAATGCTGATAAGGACGCGAAGCTCGCGACCGCTCAGCAGTCCGCTCAGGATGCCCAGGCAGCAGCTGCCAGCGCATCGGCCAAGGCTGACAGTCTCACAACCACGGTCTCGACCAACGCGGACGCCGTTTCCAGCCTGAACAGCACCGTGACCGACCTCAAGACCACCAACGTCGGCCTCGCCCAGACCATCAGCGACACCAAGAAGACGATCTCAGACGAACTCGAATCGCCTCTGGCCATCCACTACAAGGGCGTCGCCATCACACCGGTAGGCTTCTTCGCGGCTGAATCAGTCTATCGTCAGCGCTCGCTCAACGCTGATGTCAACACTCCCTTCAATGCTACCCCCTACCCTGGCGCAGCTCAGTCCAACACCAGCGAGTTCAACTTCTCCGGCCGTCAGAGCAGAATCGGTGCGCTCTTCCAGGCTAACCCCGGACCATTCCACTTCGCAGGTTACGTCGAAGCGGACTTCCTCGGAGCAGGAGCCAGCAGCAACGAAAACCAGAGCAACAGCTACGTTCTTCGCCAGCGCCAGATCTTCGCTCAGGCTGGAACCAACAGCGGATTTACAGTAACTGGCGGTCAGATGTGGTCACTCGTCACCGAAACCAAGAAGAGCACGGATAACCGCACTGAGAACCTGCCAGCTACCATCGACGCACAGTACAACGTCGGTTTCAGCTGGGAGCGTCAGCCCGGTGTACGCTTCCAGCAGAAGATCGGTGGCTTTACTGGTGCGGTCGCGGTCGAGCAGGCTGAGATTATCTACTCGGCCACAAACGCAAATGCGAACTTTTTCATCGGAAACGCTGGTGCGGGTGGCGGTCTCTATAACCTGACTGCCAACTACTCCAACAACGTCGCGCCAGACGTAATCGTCAAGTTTACTTACGACGCGAAGTACGGTCACTTTGAGGCTGGCGGCTTGGGTCGCTGGTTCCGTGATCGCTACTATCCCAACCAGACTCTCGCCACGCCATCTGCTGCTGGTGGCACCAACAATACGAAGGTTGGCGGCGGATTCTTTGCTAACGTCCGCGTTCCCGTCACCCACTTTGCTGACTTCGGCCTTCACGGCCTCGGCGGCACGGGTGTTGGCCGCTATGGCACCTCTACCTTGCCTGATGTCACTGCCCATCCCGACGGAACGCTCGAGCCTATCAAGAACTACCAGTTCCTGGGCTCGCTCGAACTTCACCCGCAGAAGAAGCTCGATCTTGATGCTTACTATGGTACGGAATACGCACAGCGCACCACCTACCTCAGCACTGTAGGTGCTGATGCCGGCAAGCTCGTCGGCTACGCACCTATCTCCAGTTCCAATGCTGGCTGCGGCATCGAGACGCTGCCTACAACCCCAACCTCCGGCCTTGGCAGCATCGGCGTCTCCGGAAACCCCCCTTACAGCCCTGGCACGGCCGCAAGCTGCTTGGGAGCAACCCGTGCAATCTCCGAGCTCACCGGCGAGTTCGTATATCGCTTCTACAACAACCCCAAATTCGGCCGTCTGCAGTACACCATGCAGTACAGCTACCTTCAGCGGGTAGGCTGGTCCGGTTTGACTAGCGGCACATTTGGATCTGCTACTGCCACTTACGGTGCGCCGAAGGCCAGCAACAATATGGTCTTCACCAGCCTCCGTTACTACCTCCCGTAATAGCATCTGCCATCAAAGAGAAAAGGCATCCCTCGGGATGCCTTTTCTTCTTTAAAAAGCCGCAGCGCAATGGCTCTCGTTCCACCTTCGTAGAATCTGCATCCTATGGATTCAGAAGTCAGCCAAAGGAGAAGATATGGAATTAGAGCGGCAAGTTGAACCGAAGAATTCTGTGAACAAATTGATCCTGTATGCCACAGTCATCTCTGGCGTTGTCGCAGCGTACCTCATGTACCGTCGTGGCGAATCCTTGGGAACGATCGCAAAGAGCACCCTGACCAATCCCATTGGATCATTTGTTGCCGAGGTCAAGAGCGTTCTCTAGCTGCAAGAGGGGTGAGCCGAGACAGGCGCTCCCGCCACGGTCTACTTTGGCGTGTCGAGATGAAACGAATCGGTAAACGCCTCCACCGGATATCCCTTTTCCTTCCATGAGGCGATCCCCCCGCGAAGCAGCTTTACCCGCGAGAAGTTCAGCGCCCGCGCCTTCCCTAAGACCATATGGCTGGTCTCGTGATCACCTCCCGTGCAATAGATGACGGAGTTCTGATCACGGGAAAATGACGCTGTGTGTTCCTCGATGTCCTTTGGCGCAATCCTCTTCGCCCCTGGAATAATCTCCGGGTGTGCAAGAAAATCCAGCGGCTGACGAACGTCGTATAGCAAAACTTGTTTATCCTCGAGCAGTTTGTAGAGCGTTTCGGCGTCGATGCTCCTTGCCTGTACTTCGCGCTTCGCGAGGAAGCGCCTTACCGCAAACCACCCCGCAAGCAAGACGCAAAGCACTCCTATAACGATCGCTATCGTTGTCATCCATTCCTCTCAGTCACCGGGTTAGATGTCTACTCTAGGGAGCCAGTTGTTGGTCTGTCCCAATCTAGCGATCCGATAAGACTCCACAGAGCGTCACAACGCCCGATTTTGCGGAGCAGCACCATTTGTTCGAGGTACGGCCAAATCTTTGATACGCTCATTAGGCCGGGTTCTCAAAGAAAACACGGTTAGACACTCTCACGAGGTGATGAAGGATGATTCTCGACGAAAACAGGCTCTTTCCTGCTGATCGCGAAGCACGGGCGATTGCCGCGAAACTGTACGAGACAGTCAGAAGCCTGCCCATCATCTCTCCCCATGGACACACTGACCCACGCTGGTTCGCAGAGAACGAAGCCTTCGCCAACCCCGCGGCGCTCCTCATTCAGCCCGACCACTACATCTTTCGCATGCTCTACTCGCAGGGAGTCTCGCTGGAGTCGCTAGGTATTCCCCAGGCTGACGGAGGGCAAGCTTCGGTCGACCCGAAGGAGGTGTGGCGCCTCTTCGCCAAAAACTACTATCTCTTTCGCGGCACCCCCACGCGCCTGTGGCTGGATTACTCCTTCGAAAATCAGTTTGGCCTCTCCAGGCGACTCAGCCCTGACAACGCCGACGAGTACTACGAGATCATCGCAAAGAAACTTCAGACCCCGGAGTTCCGCCCACGCGCTCTCTACGAGCAGTTCAACATCGAAGTTCTCTCCACCACCGACACCCCCCTCGATACCCTCGAATACCACAAAGCGATTCGGGAGTCGGGTTGGAAGGGGCGCATTCTACCCACCTTCCGTCCGGACGCCGTGATCGATGCCGACTACGCAGGCTTCCTGAACAACATCGAGAAGCTCGGAGAGATCACCGGTGAAGATACAGGCACCTGGAAGGGTTATCTCAATGCTCTCCGCAACCGTCGTACCTTCTTCAAGTCAATGGGGGCGACTGCAACTGATCACGGCCATCCCACCGCACTCACTGTAGATCTTGATCCTGCCGCAGCAGCCTCGCTCTACGGCCGCATCATCTCAGGGCGCTCCGTACCGGAGGAGCAGGAGCACTTCCGGGCTCAGATGCTCACTGAGATGGCGGGGATGAGTGTGGAAGATGGCCTCATCATGCAGCTCCACCCAGGCTCATTCCGCAATCACAACCGCAAGCTCTACGAAAAGTTCGGACGCGACAAGGGTGCAGACATCCCCTCCCAGACGGAGTACGTCCGCGCCCTTCAACCCCTGCTCAATCGCTACGGAAACGATCAGCGCCTGACCTTCATCCTCTTTACCCTCGATGAGACCACCTTTTCGCGCGAACTTGCGCCCCTCGCGGGCCACTACCCAGCACTCAAACTCGGCCCTCCCTGGTGGTTCCACGACTCGGCGGAGGGAATGATGCGCTTCCGCGAACAGGCCACCGAAACCGCAGGCTTTTACAACACGGTCGGCTTCAATGACGACACTCGCGCCCTGCTCTCCATCCCTTCGCGCCACGATGTAGCCCGTCGCATCGACTGCGCCTTTCTCTCGCGTCTGGCGGCCGAGCATCGCATCGACGAGGACGAAGCGTTTGAAGTGATTCAGGACCTCACCGTGAACCTCGTCAGAAAGGCCTACAAGCTCTAACGCACGCGGAAGGCCACAAATAAAGTTCTAAGACGTGGCGTATCTTTCGACTACGAAATAAGCGCGGCTTGCGAACCACGTTAGCCATGCATCGCACCACAGTTACACCAGCAAAACACCATCACCAAAACGCACCTTTTCAGGAACCCCCATCGAAAAACCCTGTAAAACAGAGGAAAAAATCTCAGCAAGGTCCCAGAATTTTTTTCAGCAAGTGAACCTGTCAGCCTAAAGCATCTATGTAACCCGGGAGTAAGATCAAAGTCCATGAGCCTCTTTTTTGCTGCGGGAAGCCCAACAACAGAGATGTCGCCCGCCGAAGTACAGTCGAACCTGTTTCAGGCCCTGGATAAGCTTGGCGAACGCAGAAAAGTCCTTGCAGTTCCACCGGACTTCACTCGCATGCACTCCCAGAGCGGCACCCTCACCGAGTTGGCATGGCAGTACTACGGAGAGAAACTCACCGGCATCCTCCCCGCCCTGGGGACTCATAAACCGATGACAGATCACGAGATAGCGACGATGTACGGCGCTACTCCGCGATCCCTCTTTCGTAACCACGACTGGCGCAACGACGTCGTCACCCTGGGTGAAGTTCCAGGCGAGTTCATGTACGAAGTAAGCGAAGGAAAGCTCGATTACACCTGGCCCGCACAGGTCAACAAGCTTCTGCGCGACGGCGGCCACGATCTCATCCTGTCCATAGGCCAAGTCGTTCCGCATGAAGTCGTCGGGATGGCCAACTACAACAAGAACATCTTCGTCGGCACCGGAGGATCCATCGGCATTCATCGCAGCCACTTCCTCGGCGCGGTATACGGGATGGAGCGCATGATGGGCCGCGCCGATACCCCCGTTCGCCGCGTGCTCAACTACGCCAGCGAACACTTCGCTCAGCATCTCCCGATCGTCTACGTGCAGACTGTAATAGCAAAGAACACAGAAGGGAGGCTGGTCATTCGCGGCCTCTCCATTGGTGATGACGCAGAGTGCTTCGAACTAGCTGCAGCTCTCAGCCTCAAGGTGAACTTCAAGATGATGGACCGCGAGATCAAGAAGGCAGTTGTCTTCCTCGATCCTCATGAGTTCAAGAGCACCTGGCTCGGAAATAAGAGCATCTATCGCACTCGCATGGCGCTTGCCGATGGTGCTGAACTGATAGTTCTTGCTCCTGGAGTCCACGAGTTTGGCGAAGATGCAGCGATCGATGTATTGATTCGAAAGTACGGCTACTGCGGTACCCCCCGTACTCTTCAGGCAGTCAAGGAGGATGCACAACTCGCCGGCAATCTTAGCGCGGCTGCCCACCTTATTCATGGGTCGAGCGAGGGGCGGTTTACCATTCGGTACTGCCCGGGGCACCTGACGCGGGAGGAGATTGAGGGTGTGCACTTCGAGTATGGCGATCTGGGGCAGATGACGGCGAAGTATGACCCTGCCGTGCTTGCGGACGGTTGGAACATGGTGGATGGGGAGGAGATCTTCTACATCTCCAATCCTGGTCTCGGGCTCTGGGCTTATGAGGGTCGCTTCCAGGCCTGATGGTGTGCCGATTGGAGGGTGTTGCTAGATGGTAGTTGTGTTGATGGGAGTGAGCGGGTCGGGCAAGAGTACGATCGGGATGCTCCTGGCGGAGCGGACAGATGCGGTGTTTGCGGATGCGGACGACTACCATCCGCTGGCGAACAAGCAGAAGATGGCTGCGGGACATCCGCTAACGGATGAAGATCGTCAGCCGTGGCTAGAGACGCTGAACCATGTGCTGGAGGGCTGGTATGCGGTGGGGAAGAGCGGCGTCATGGCGTGTTCGGCGTTGAAGGCTAGTTACCGGACGACGCTTCAGGCGGGGATGCCGAAGGGTACGGTAAGCTTTGTGGTGCTGGAGGCGTCGAAGGAGATGCTGGCAGTTCGTCTCGCGGAGCGGAAGCATGAGTTCATGACCGGGAAATTGCTGGAGAGTCAACTTGCAACGCTGGAGATCCCTACCGATGCCGTTCGGATCAGGAACGACCGACCGCCTGAGCAGATTGTGAGCGAGATTCTGGTCCAGTTACCGGCTATGAAGGTCTGATTTTTTAGAAGATTTTTGAGAGAGAAAGAGGCGTATTCGATGGGGCATCCGTTGTTTGATTTGAGTGGTAAGTCTGCGGTGGTGGTGGGGGGTACCTCGGGTATCGGACTGGCCATGGCGATTGGGCTGGCAGAGGCGGGGGCAGACGTGGTGGCGAGCTCGCGGCGGATGGAGCAGGTGGATGAGGCGGCGAAGGCAATCGAGGCGACGGGGCGGCGGTCGTTGCGGCTGGCCTCGGATGTGGCCGACCGTGCGACCCTGCAGGCGCTGCTGGATGGGACGGTGAAGGAGTTCGGCAAGGTCGATATCCTGATCAACTGTGCGGGCAAGATCAAGCGGGAGCCTACGCTGACCGTGACGGAGGAGACCTGGGACGGGATCATGGATACGAACGTTACGGGAACGCTGCGGGCCTGCCAGATCTTCGGCAAGCATATGCTGGAGCGCGGCTACGGACGCATCGTCAACATCGCCTCGTTGAACACGTTCGTGAGCCTGAAAGAGGTCACGGCGTACGCGGCGAGCAAGGCAGCGGTTGGCGCGTTGACCCGGTCCCTGGCGGTGGAGTGGAGCTCGCAGGGCGTGACCGTGAATGCGATCGCTCCCGGTGTCTTTCGGACGGCGCTCAACCAGAAGCTGCTGGATGAGAGTGACCGTGGCAAAGAGTTGCTGATGCGGACTCCCATGGGACGGTTCGGGAAGACCTCAGAGCTGGTGGGCGCGGCGATCTATCTTGCAAGCGATGCCTCGACGTTTGTTACGGGCGAGATTCTGGTGGTGGATGGCGGTTTTCTTGCCAGCGGAGTGAACCAGTAGGTCTTTGCATTTTTTCGTCGACCTTCTCCCCCTCCCCTCCCCCTTGGGGGTATTTTGCGCGTAAGTATTTTGTTTCTTATAGTTTACAGGGAGTGGTGCATCGCAAAATATTCAATTCAAAGGGTTTAAGGCTAAAATATTGAAAATAGGTGGTTTAGAGGCCAAGAGCAGCTTGGGCGCGACATGCATTTTTTATCGTGCTTTTTAAGTGTAGCTGGTCAGCTGGAACTCATGCGCCACAGCTATCTCTATTATTTTGATGGATTTGATGAGCTTTAGGGCTTGACAGTGGTGGAAGGAACAGCAGATTCCTCCGCTTCGCTGAGGAATGACAACAAAAGGGCAGGAAAACGCAAGAACAATTGCAAAGGGCAAAGGCGACTTCGACCGCGAATTTAACGGATGACAAACGAAGGTACTCAGGATGATTTTGATGGTGGGAAAACAGCAGACTCCTTCGCTTCGCTGCGGAATGACAAACAAAGGGACAGGCAGAGGCAAGAGACAAGCGCTTTGACGTGTTAAGAACGAAGCCAAGACAAAATGCGGGGGTCTCTCCACTGCGCGGTTCACGATGAGACTGTGAACCGCTTCGGTCGAGATGACGGTTGTTGTGGCTGGTCTTTGTGACCGGTTGTTGTGGCCGGGTTGACGGGGTTCGGTTGACTGTGGATTTCTATTGGTTCGAATTGACAATAGGACAGAAGGGCAGGCAACGACAGAAGGGCAAGCAACGACGGAGGGCAAACAAAGGGGCAGGCAGACGCAAGAGACGAGCGCTTTGACGTGTTAAGAACGAAGCTAAGACAAAATGCGGGGGGCTCTCCACTGCGCGCTTCACGATGAGACTGTGAACCGCTTCGGTCGAGATGACGGTTGTTGCGGCTGGTCTTTGTGACCGGTTGTTGTGGCTGGTTTTTGTGGCCGAGCGTCGTCGGCCGCGGCTGCGAGGCTTGCGGTACTGGAGGTGGAGGATAGGGTTTAGCGGACGGGTGATTTGGTGGGGTGGTGGTTGCTGGTTGGGCGTGGATTGGGGAGGATCCAGGGGTAGAGGATGGCAAGGTTTGGTGGAACGATGGTGAGGAAGAGGAGAAAGATGCCAACCATCTCAGGGATGTGTAGCATGTTGCGGCTCTCAAGGAAGAAGGTCAGGGCGATCAGAGCGACAACCGTGACGCAGATGACGGTGGCAGCGAGCTTTTTTGCCCATGGTTTGTCGCCATTCGGAAGCATTTGAGACCGCCTTTCGACACGATTGCCAATGACTCTCTGGCTATACCTCCCCGGTTCCGCTACGGCGGACCGAGGCTCGTGCGATTAATACGGCAGTGTAGGCCGCGCCGAAGCCGTTGTCTATATTTACTACGGTGACGTTGGGGGAGCAGGAGTTGAGCATTCCCAAAAGGGCAGCGGCGCCGTCGAAGCTGGCTCCGTAACCGACGGAGGTGGGGACGGCGATGACGGGAACGCCGACGAGTCCGCCGACGACGGAGGGGAGGGCTCCCTCCATTCCGGCACAGACGATGACGACGTCAGCCTGGGTGAGTTGATCGCGGACGGAGAGGAGGCGGTGGAGTCCGGCTACGCCTACGTCGTAGAGTCGCGTGACTGTTGTGTTGAAGAGTTCGGCGGTGACGGCGGCCTCTTCGGCGATGGGCTGGTCGCTGGTTCCGGCGCTGAGGATGGCGATGTGGCCTTTTGGGTCTGCCTGAGTGGATTGCCTGAGCGTGATGGCGCGGGCCGAGGGGTGGTGGATGGCTTTTGGGTGGGCGGCCAGAACCATAGCGGCAGTCTCGACGTTGGCGCGGGTGGCGAGGACGTCGGTGCCTGCGGCAGCCATGCGGGTGAAGATCTCAGTGGTCTGCTGAGGGGACTTTCCCTGGGCGTAGATGACCTCGGGGAGGCCGAGGCGAAGGGTGCGGTGGTGGTCGATGCGGGCGTGGCCGATGTCCTCGTAGGGCATGTCGGCGAGGCGCTGGGAGGCGGTGGTGGGGGTGATTGTTCCGGATTGGACGGCGGCGAGGAGTTCGAGGAGGGTGGTTTTGTTCATTGGATGTTGCTTGGACTTTCGTGGTGGGAGTATGAGTTGGTTCGCTTCGCGAATGCCCACATCTCAAAATCGAGATATGGGGCACCCGAGTGAAGTGGCGGTCTGCAGTCTGTGGTTTTAACGTGGTGGTTGGTGTCGTAGCCTGGTGCTTCGGTGGTGTTTTGTAGTCACTTTTTGAGGCTGGAGGCGCGGATGTCAGACTATTGTGCTTTTTTTATCCTAGCGGCTTCATCCTAGCCACTTTGGGTTTTGGGCGGTGCCGTCGAAGTGGCTGGTGGTCTTGAAGAGTTCGAACTTGCCTTCGCTGGCGGCCGTGGCGGTGCGGGCTAGCAGGGAGCTGATCTGGGTCTGGTCGAGGGGCTTGAAGGTGCGGGCGGCTTCGCAGGCCTGATCGAGGATCTGCTGATTGTCGATGCCGGTGATGACGACGGATACGGGTTGGGTGAGGCCGTAGTGGAGAGCTTCGATGGGCTGGACGGTGTTGCTGGCGAGGATGAAGTGGTCGCCGAAGGTCTTCATGGCGAGGATACCGATGCCTTGTTTGAGAGCGACGGGTATGACCTCTTTGGTGAAAGAGCGGAAGTGCGCGTCCATGACGTTGATGGGCATCTGGACGGTGTCGAAGTGGAAGCTGTGCTTTTGCGCGGTCTCGAGCATGCGGAGGTGGACGGCGGGATCTTTGTGGCCGGTGAAGCCGATGTAGCGGATCTTTCCCGCGTTGCGGGCGGCGATGGCGGCTTCGATGGCTCCGCCGGGGGCGAAGATGCGGTCGGGGTCTTCCATGCGGATGACCTCGTGGAACTGGACGAGGTCGATCATGTCGGTCTGGAGGCGGCCCAGGGATTGCTCGAGCTGCTTGTTGTATTCGTCCGCGGTGCGGCCGTCCATTTTGGTCATGAGAAAGACTTTTTGACGGTAGCCGTTGCGTAGGCCCTGGCCCATGCGGACCTCGGAGATGCCGTCGTTATAGTCCCAGCAGTTATCCATGAAGGTGAGGCCGCGGTCGATGCCGGCGTGGAGGAGTTGAATGCTCTCGTTGGGGTCCTTCTGTTTGCCGAGGTGATAGCCGCCCATGCCGATGGCGGAGACGCGTTCGCCGGTGGTGCCGAGCTCGCGATAGATCATGTCGGGGGATTCAGGGCGCTTGATGGGGTGGCTGGGGGCTTGCGATTGCGCGGGGATCGCTGCGCTTACGCTGGCTGCGGCTGCTGTCTTGAGAAAGTCTCTTCGCTCCATGCTGTGTGCTCCTCGTGGGCGGTTGGCTGCCTGATGGTTGGATGCGTCTTTGTGCGAGAGGGCTGGGTGCCGGCTATTTGAGGTAGGCGGCGATGGCGGTTTGTTGAACGAGCTTCAAGGGGACGTTGTGTTTTGTAGCGGCGACGCGGCAGTCTTCGTACTCGGGCGCGATGTTGCACTCCTGGCCGTCGAGGGTGCCGATCTTGACGCGGATTTCGCCGTAGGGTGTGGTGACGTGGGTGTGGTGGCGATCGACGCAGACGCGGCTGTCCTGACGGATGCGAAGGCCGAGGGTGCTGGTTTCGCGGAGGATGAGCTGCTGGAGGGCAGGGCTGTCGGAGGGATTGCAGAGGACGGTGAGGAGGGTGCCGGGGCGCCCTTTTTTCATGATGACGGGCGTGAGCATGACGTCGAGCGCGCCTTGTGCGAGGGCGGTCTCGGAGACGTAGGCGAGGATCTGTGGGGAGAGGTCGTCGAGTGCGGTTTCGAGGACGGTGACGGTTTCGGAGTCGTGAGGGTGATTGGGTTTTGCGGAGGGTTTTTCGGCGGGGATGGTGTGCGGTGTTTGGTCGGCTTCGCCGATGCTGAGGCGGAGGACGTTGGGGAAGTTGGCGGGGTTGCGAGTGCCGGCGCCGTAGCCGATGTGTTCGACGCGCATGGTGGGCTGCTGGCCGAAGGTGGGAGCGATGGTCCGAAGGATGGCTGCGCCAGTTGGGGTGACGAGCTCCTTTTCAATGTGGGCGGAGTAGGTGGGGAGGCCGCGGAGGAGGTCGGCGGTGGCGGGGGCGGGGACGGGGAAGCGACCGTGGGCACAGTCGACCATGCCGCCCCCGACGTTGATGGGGGAGGCGTACCACTTTTCGATAGCGAGAGCGTGGATGCCGGCGGAGGCGGCGACGATGTCGACGATGGCGTCGACCGCGCCTACCTCGTGGAAGTGAATTTTTTCGATGGGTACGTTGTGGATCTTGGCTTCGGAAGCGCCGAGTAGCTCGAAGGTGTGGATTGCGGTTTGCTTGATGGCCGGGTCTAAGGAGGCGGCGTTGATGAGGTCACGGATGACCGAGAGGGAGCGGCCGTGGGTGTGT
>NZ_LMUD01000002.1:241625-370795 GCF_009766095.1 Granulicella sp. S190 | reverse complement strand
GTGGGGGTGGGGGTGGCCGGTCTTGTGCTGATGCTGGGTTTTGGGATGGTGCTGGTGGGTGTGGTGCTGCTGGTCTTGCTGACTGTTTTGAGGATGGACTGACAGGGGGATGTTTTTTTCGGCCAGCGCGGTGCCTTCGTAGACGTGGACCTTGGTGGAGGAGATGCCGCTGCGGTCTACCTTTTCGATGGCGAGGGATACGTTCAGGTTGAGAGCGGCTACGGCTTCGTGGAGGATGGCGGGATCGACTCCGGCGTCGAGGAGGGCTCCGAGGAACATGTCGCCGCTAATGCCGGCGAAGCAGTCAAGGTAAGCGATACGCATGTGGGTTATTGTTCCATGTTTGGGTGGCGGTGTTAGCGTGCGGGCAGGATGGAGGAGGCGGCGAGGAGGGTGTCGTTCATGGACCCGGAGCGATAGCCTTCGGTGTCGAGGGTGACGTAGAGGAAGCCGAGGGGTTTGATGGCGGCGGTGATGGCCTGAAGGGTGGGGAGGGTGAGGGCGCGGGGAAGATCGGTGCGGGCGATCTCGATGCGGGCGAGGTCGCCGTGGTGGCGGACGCGGACCTGCGGGAAGCCGAGTGCGTGGAGGGCAGCTTCGGCCTGTTCGACCTGGGACAGATTCTCGCGGGTGACGGGGCGGCCGTACTCGATGCGCGAGGCGAGGCAGGCGCTGGCGGGCTTGTCCCAGAGGGTGAGGGCGGCCTGCTGGGCGAGGGCGCGTATCTCCTGCTTGGTGAGGCCGGCGGTGACGAGAGGGGCGACAGCGTGGTGCTGAACGGCGGCTTGCTGGCCGGGGCGGAACTCGGCGCGATCGTCGAGGTTCATGCCGTAGGCGATGTGGGCAAAGCCGCGAGCGATACGGAACTGTTCCATCTGATGAAAGAGCTCGTCTTTGCAGTGGAAGCAGCGTTGGGCGTCGTTGCGCTGGTAGTCGGGGCTTTCGAGCTCGTTGGTGTGAAGGATCTCTAGGGGGATGTTGTGATCGGCGGCGAAGGCGAGGGCGGCGGCGAGCTCGGCGCGGGGGAGGGAGGCGGAGTCGGCAATGACGGCCTGCATCTTGTCTCCGAGAGTCTGATGAGCGGCGTAGGCGAGGTAGGCGGAGTCAGTGCCGCCGGAGTAGGCGACGAGGACGCTGCCCAGCTGCTGAAGGGTTTTGTGGAGCTTCGCGGATTTGGCGGCAAGGTCCATGTGATTTGATTGTAGGACAGGTGGGACAAGGTTGACACCTGACGCGAGTTGTTTGGGAGTGGGCATTTTGTTTGGCTGTATTAAGAGTTAGGCGACGTAGTTTTGAGAGGTGGGTCTTCGATCGATCTTTTTCAGCGGATCGCGGGACTTGCTGCGTAACTATTGATCGTTATCAGCATCGAAAGGTTATGAACCGTACGCTTCTTCCTGGTCGACCTTACCCTTTGGGTGCGACTGTGTCTCCTAAAGGCACAAATTTTGCGATCTTCTCTGAGGGGGCGACGCAGGTCGATCTCTGTTTCTTCGATGCGAATGGGAGGCAGACCGACTGCGTGACTCTGCGGGAGCGGACTGCTTATGTGTGGCACGGACTTGTTCGCGAGATCAAAGCCGGACAGCTTTACGGCTATCGTATCGACGGCCCATGGGAGCCGGAGCGTGGAGCGCGGTTCAACCGAAACAAGCTGCTAGTTGATCCGTATGCGGAGGCCCTGTGTGGGCAGGTGGATTGGAAGAGGCCGATCTTTGGGTATGACAATGCCTCAGGGGATGACCTGAAGATGGATACGCAGGACAGCGCGGATGGCGTGCCGAAGTGCGTCGTGGTCGATAGCAAGTTTGACTGGGGCGAGGATTGCCGGCCGGAGACTCCGCTCGCCGACTCGGTCATCTACGAGATGCATGTGAAAGGCTTCAGCATTCGCAATCCCCGGGTGCCGGAGAAGCTTCGCGGAACCTATGCGGGGCTTGCATGCGAGCCGAGTATTAATTATCTGAAGCTGCTTGGCGTGACTGCGGTAGAGCTGTTACCGATTCATCACTTCATCGATGAGCAGCACCTAGTCGAGCAGGGGCTGGTGGACTACTGGGGATACAATACGCTTGGCTACTTTGCCCCGATGTCCCGCTATAGCTCCTGCGGCGATATCGGCGGCCAGGTGAACGAGTTCAAACAGATGGTGAAGACGCTGCATGAGGAAGGGATCGAGGTGATTCTCGATGTGGTTTACAACCACACCTGCGAAGGCAACCAGACGGGGCCGACGTTATGCTGGAAGGGAGTTTGTAACACAACGTATTACAGAGTGAACGAGCAGAATCCGCGCTATTACGTGGACTATACGGGCACAGGGAATACGTTGAACGTGCGCAATCCGCAGGTTTTGAAGATGTTGATGGACTCCCTGCGCTACTGGGTGACGGAGATGCACGTCGATGGGTTTCGCTTCGATCTTGCTGCTACGCTGGCTCGCGAACTTCACGATGTGAGCAGGCTTTCGTCGTTCTTCGACACGATTCACCAGGACCCTACGCTTGCCGATGTGAAGCTTATCGCGGAGCCGTGGGATGTGGGTGAGGGCGGCTACCAGGTGGGGCAGTTTCCGGTGCTGTGGGCGGAGTGGAATGGGAAGTATCGCGACACGGTTCGCCGGTTCTGGAAGGGTGACAGAGGCCAGCTCTCCGACTTTGGAAATCGTCTGACGGGTTCGAGCGATCTCTATCAGTTCGATGGACGCAAGCCCTACGCGAGTATCAACTTTGTGACGGCCCATGATGGGTTCACGCTGGATGACGTGGTGAGCTACAACGAGAAGCATAACCTGGCCAATGGCGAAGACAACCGTGACGGCTCTGACAGCAATGACTCCTGGAACATGGGAGCCGAGGGTTTGACGGACGATGCGGGAATCAACCGGCTGCGTGAGCGACAGACGCGGAACTTTCTGGCTACGTTGATGCTCTCCCAGGGGGTGCCGATGCTGAATGGAGGCGATGAGATAGCGCGGTCGCAACTTGGCAATAACAACTGCTACTGCCAGGACAACGAGCTAACGTGGCACGACTGGGATCTGGATGAGCCACGCAAGCGGCTGCGCGACTTTACCAGTGAGCTCATACACTTTCGGTTGAATCATCCGAATCTGCATCGACGCAAGTTTTTTCAGGATCGCGAGATTCGTCAGAAGGGCGAAGATCTGATTGAGAAAGATATTGCGTGGTTCAATACTGACGGCAACCAGCTGTCGGAAGAGGCGTGGAACACGGAGTGGAACCGGTCTGTCGCCATTCTGCTGAACGGCCAGACGCTGCAGGTGACGGACGAGAATGGCAAGCAGGTTATCGACGACAGCTTTTTTCTAGTAGTGAACGCCTCTGAGGATGGCGTGGAGTATGCGCTGCCTGGAGCGCCTTCGGGAAGACCGTGGTGTCAGGTGATGGATACGGAGAATATCGATATGCCCTTCACGCATGCAGAGGTGGGGAAGACGATTATCGTCGGGGGGCGGGCGGTGAAGCTGTTCAGCGATGGGTCTATTGAACGCGACCCATCGCGTTTATGGTAAGAGTGACGGAGTTGCGTGTTTACTTTGCCTTTAGAGGGGAGGCTGGCTTCCGTTTCGGTTTGCGTAACGTCGGGACATGAGCTGGCGGATCTTCAGTTGGCAGATCTTCGGTTGGCGTGGTTGATTCGGGATTGAGGTAGAGGTCCAGCCTGTAACCAGCCTTCTGCGCGGCTTCGCAGGAGTGGAGGACGGAGGCCTGGAGCTTCGCGACCGAGGTGGGGTTGGCAGGAGACTGCTCCAGATTTTGAAGGAGCGCAGGAAGTTGCAGCCATCCGAGGAGCTCTTCAAATGCTTCTTTGTTGAAGTAAGAGATGCCTGAAGACTCGTTGACGCCTGCAAGCCAGCGCACGTCCGGATCGGACCAGAGCTGCCCGGTCTCGGGGGTGGCTGAGCGGTGCGATAGAAGGATGCGAACGCGAGCGACGGCGCGCCAGGTGTTCTCTCCCTCCATTCCGATGCCGTTGAAGATCTCCGCCAGAGCGGAGCGGAGCTGAAGCTTGTCGAAGAGAGCGGCGTGATTGGTATGGCGAGGAAGGCTGCCGAGCGTAATCCACGCGAGGATGGGCGCCCAGAGCTGTACCGATTGATGGGCAGCTTTTGTGCTGGGCAGAAAGCTGCCAACTGCCGGGGGCAGGGTTGCGAAGAATTTTTGCGAGAGGGAGAGCAGATGGACCGCGGCCGTTGTGATCGTCTCACAGCTCTCGCGATAGGTTGGGGGCGGCGAGTTTTTTGCGAGTGAGGGATGGGGATCTGATGAGGATAAAGCAGATCCTTTCGGATTATTTTTCTCCGCAGCCATAGCGGCGCCCGGTTGTTTGATTGAGGATTCGAGGTGTTCTTCGAACGGCTCTGCGGCTGCGTTTTCGATCTCAGAGGGCATCATCTGGAGGATTTTTTCGAAGAGCCGCTGGCTGCTTTCGATGAAGGATTGAAGGCGGGGATCGAGGATTGGGTGCCCTGATTGTTCCTGGGTTGAAGGTGTGGGTTCTGCTGGGGAGATGTTGCCGTTTGTCTTGTTTGTCTTGTTTATCTTTGATTGAAGAGTGCTCGTCTTGTTGGTTGCGGCTGCGGTTTTACCTTTCGCGCTGGATGCAGCAAGATGTTTGGTTGGCACCGGCGACGCCTTTGCCAGATCAGATGCGACGGCTGCGACGGCGTGGATGTTCGCCGGGCTGAGAGCCTGGCGAAGAGCTTCATGGATAGGCCGCAGACGAAGCTTGGAGAGCGCTTCTTCCACGCTGTGGACGCCTGCGCCATTGAGCGCGTCGAAGAGCTGGTCCCAGGGTTGGTCGGCGGTGGCTCGAAGCTCGCGCCAGTGGATGAGGACGGCGTACTGGTAGCCGCGCAGATCGATGGAGAGTCCGGTGTGGTGGAGATCGGTGCTGCGACGGAGATACTCGAGGCCGTGGGCGGTGTCGCGGCAGGCGAAGAAGATCCCGTAGTCGTAGGGGATGTCGAGGCCTTCGGCGAGGCTGCGTTGACGGAGCGTGCCGGTTGCTTTATCCATGGAGGCTGCGGAGAAGTGGATGGTGCCGCGGGTGCTTCCGTAGCTGTTGTTGTAGAGGATGACGGAGCGCTGGCCGTGGGAGCGGTTGGAGTAGGCAAAGACATTTTCGTCTACGTTGCCGTGTTCGGTCCAGAAGTCGTAGAGGACGAAGTTGGTGCTCTCGGCGAAGAGATGACGGCTTTTTAGAAGCGGCGCGATCTCGTGCTGATGGCGAGCGACAAGGCTGTCGTTCGGCCACTCTTCCATCTTGGCCTGCTTGAACTCCATGCCGTAGCGCTCGGTGTAGCCCTCGATCTGCCCGTGGCCGAACATGGGCAGACCGGGCAGGGTGGCGAGGAGAGTGCAGACGCCGAAGTACTTGTCGCCGGAGCCGAACTGATCGATCGCGGTGCGCTCGTCGGGGTTGCTCATAAAGCTGACGTAGCGCTTGAGGATGTCGGGATCGAACTCGATGGTCTTCTTGAGGTAGGAGCGGTACTTGGCATTCTCTTCGTCGCGCAGCATATTCATGAAGGCGCTGTTGTAGACGCGATGCATGCCGAGGGTGCGGACGAAGTAGCCTTCGAGGAGCCAGAAGGCTTCGGCGAGGAGGAGGGTGCCGGGGACTTCGACGGCGACGCGGTCGACGACCTCGCGCCAGAACTCGTGCGGCATGAGGGAGTCGAAGTGCTCCTGCGTCATGGCGTCTTCCGCGCGCGAGGGGATGGAGCCGCCGGTGCCGGGAAGAGGGAACCAGAGGCGCTGGACGTGGCGCTTGGCTAGGACCATGGCGGCGTCGAAGCGGATGATGGGGAAGAGACGCGCGACGTGGAGGATGACTTGGATGACGTGTTCGCGGACGGCGGCCTTGGAGTAGTCGAGCTGTGCGGTGTCGTTCCAGGCGAAGGTGGTGCCGTCGTTGCCGTGATACATGTAGCGAGTGGCTCCGTCGCGATGGTGGCGGAGGCGAAAGACGACGGCGGCGTCGGTCTGGTCGTAGTAGTGGTCTTCGATCTTGATCTCGACGCGGCTGTCGGTGGAGAGGTCGGGGCCTTCGAAGCGGTAGACGGGGAAGGGGCTCTCCCAGCGGTAGAGGAACCAGTCGGGATTTTCGATGACCCAGTTGGAGTCGATGCCCATGTGGTTAGGGACCATGTCGCTGGCGAGGCGGATCCCTGCGCGTGCGGCGCGGTCGCGGAGAGTCTCGTAGGCGGAGTTACCGCCGAGGTCGTCGGCGATCTGGTACTCCTTGAGCGAGTAGGCGGAGGCTACGGCGTCGGCGTGTCCACGAAGGCGCTTGATGGTCTTGGAGGCGACGCTGCGCTCCCAGAGTCCGATGAGCCAGAGGCCGGTGATGCCGCGGTCGGCGAGGAGGCGCAGCTCTTCATCGGGGATGTGGTCGAGGCGATGGATGTGGCGAAGATATTTTTTTGAAAGCTGCTCGAGCCAGACGTAGGTGCTCTTGGCCATGAGGACGACGGTGGGCATCCAGGCCTGGTCGGCGCTGAAGGCTTCGTATTCGTTGAGCGGTGCCTGGTAGTCGTGGCCGTAGCGGCGCTGGCGGACACCGTCGGGGCCGATGAAGTACTCCTCTTCGAAGCCGATGTACTCGTCGCCGACGAAGCCCTCGCCTCCGCGGCCGGGGGCTCCATGACGGTAGTTGTCGGGGCCGGGGGGATGGAAGCGCATCCAGATCGCGAGGTCTTCTTCGCGGAGGGTATCGATGGCGAGGAGGACGCGGCGGAGATCTTCGCCGAGATACTTGGGCCAGTGTTCGCGGATGTAGTCGAGCTGGCCGGTGAGGGAGTCGGGCGAGGCGAGCAGGGGAGCGCGTAGGGCGTCGAGAAGAGTTCCGGCTTCGGGGGAGAGCGGCGGGCGGGTGACGAAGTATTCGGGGAAGGCGGCGGTGACCTGTTGATAGATGGTCTGTTGCTTAAGGGGAGTGTCTTCGAAGAGCTCGCGGTACGGGGTGAAGGCCGGGTTGATGTTGGCGAGCCAGAGGAGCAGGAGCTCTTCCAGCGCTGCTTCGCGATTGGGTTGGCCGTCGGTGGTGCCATTGAGCCACTGGGTGGCGGTGAGTTCGCCGCGATAGACGGCTACGTTGGGAAACTGATCCGTGAAGGTGAGAAGAAGGCGCTCTATCTCGGCTGGTGTGGCGTGGCCGGTGAACCAGCGGACTGCTTCGGCGAAGACGGCGGGATCGATCTGCTTGCGGTAGCGGGCGATCATCGCGTGGTTGAGCTCGTCGATGAGGCCCATGGCGAAGAGAGCCCCGGCATTAACTACAGCTGCGGGGTCTGCATTTTTTTCGCGGTGGCCCTGAAGCTGCTTCGCGAGGTTCCGGCTTGCTGCAACATTGCTGAAGACAACATTGCCTGTGAAGCTGAACAGCAGATCATCGAGATCGAGTTGCTTGCGGAGAGCGCGGGAGATGTGAAATTCCATGCAAGGGTTCCTTCAGATAGCTTTTTCGCGCTCCAGCCCTTACGGGCCAGGTTTGTGCTGCGTCAAGTGAAAGATGGCCGCAATGAGCTGCCTGTCTGTTCGGAGGCTAACTCGGGCTAAATAGATGCCTCGTCAACGACTTTGCAAAGAAGACAGCCTCCAGAGATACGCAACCGATGCACCTGCGTGGCAAGTGATTTCAGCACCTGTATCATACCCGCTCGGTGGCGACGGTGCAGGGAGCGCGGACGCTCCCGTCGGATGAGTTCCGTGAGTGTCGCTCTGGAGTTTGTGGATTGTCGTAAGAAGGGGTCGATCAGCCAGCTTGCGGTTTACAAAACCAGCCAAGCTCGGAGGCGTGAGCGAAGTACTCCTGAATCTTCGCAGCCTGTTCTTCGGGCGAGAACGAGCTTTCTCCGAACGCGACCTCAAGAGCGGGGCCGAGCGCAGTGCCGCCTTGAAGAGCGGAGAGCAGGCGGAAGGCCTCATGATCGACCCGTCGATAGTAGACGGAGTTTTCATAGCGGTGGACGGCGAGATGGATCTGCGAGCGAACCATGCGAGGCAGCCGAGCGCGCTTGATCTGTTTCCTCTCGGTGACCGCGTTGCTCATGATGTCGCTGGGTTCGGTCTGGCGATGGACGGCGAGGACAAGCTCGTCTACGGGGTAGCGGAGATCGAGGAGTTGAATATGAGGTTGAAGAAAGAGCTGAGACTCTGCGCCAAGATCACCGAAGTCGGCTGCGGTGAGTGGAAGGAGATCGGCTCCGTCGAATGCCTCCACGTAGGCCCACTCCAGGCGCGCAATGTCGAGGAGGAGATCATGACGGCGGGGCGAAAACTCAGGGTGTGATTCGAGCCATTTGGGCAGCTTCGATCCGAGGTTACGCAGCGTGAAGGAGGTAGAGGGGTTTTCGCTGAGATAGGCGAGGACGAGGTTGTCGAACTTCTTCTCTCCGAGGACCGCGCCGACAGCAGGGAAGTCTTCTGCTACAGCTCCGGTGACGCGAAACCAATACTGCCGGTTGTAGATTTCGAGACGCTCGAAGGACGAGAGGCGGTCGTTTGGTTTGATGTAGGTGTTTGCCAGGTCTGCGGTCGAGCTGCCGTCGGCGGTGGCTGGCTGCATCTGGAAGTCTGAGGTGAGAGGGCGCATGACGTCCTGGGCCATGCGGCGCTGCAGCTCCAGGAGGTTCATTGGTGGACGACCTCGCCTGCATACTCTTCTACCGGCTTCTGGGACTGCGCGGGAGTAAGGTATCGCGTCGCCTTGAGCGCTTCGGAGTGGACTTCGTCGAAGGACGGGATGTTGTCATCCCACTCGAGCAGAGTTGCGGTAGGGCCTACGCGCTCGATGGCTCGCGCATAGAGATCCCACACGGGATCGAGCACAGGGTGATCGTGCGTGTCGAGGATGAACTTTTCGAACTTCGAGTGTCCGGCGATGTGGATCTGCGCGACGCGCTCTGCGGGAACGCTGTTGACGTAGTCGAAGGGGTTGAAGCTGTGATTCTGCGAGGAGACGTAGATATTGTTGACGTCTAGAAGGATGCCGCAGTCTGCGGCTTCGACGACCTCGTTCAGGAACTCCCACTCGGTCATCTGGGACTCGTGAAACTCAGCGTAGCTGCTAACGTTTTCGACGGCGATGGGAATTTCGAGGTAGTCCTGGACCTCGCGAATGCGGGCGGCTGTGGCCTTCACGGCTTCGAAGGTGTAGGGCATGGGAAGAAGATCGTGGGTATAACGGCCGTCGACACTGCCCCAGCAAAGATGATCGGAGAGCCAAGGGGTTTTGGTGCGGCGCGTGAGGGTCTTGAGGCGCTTGAGGTGTTCGCGGTCAGCAGGCTGCGAGGAGCCGAAGTACATGGAGACGCCGTGCTGGACGACGCGATAGCGGTCAAGGATCTGGTCGAGGGTCTGCAGGGCGCGGCCGCCGTCGACCATATAGTTTTCAGAGATGATTTCAAACCAGTCGACTGTGGGTTTTTCGGCGAAGATATGGTCGTAGTGTGGAACCCGGAGACCGATTCCTACGCCGTAGTCGCTGAATCCGTTAAAACGATTAGCTGGCATGACTCCCTTTTTGTTCGAGGATGAGAGGCTGGAGGCTTGAGCGAGAAGACCAAGCCTCCAGACAGGGAGACGATTTATGCGAGCGAAGGCTTGGAGCCGTCGGTGGCGCATCCGCCCTTACCCTTGCAGTCATTCTTTCCGGGGTGCTTGCCGCCGCCCTGGCCCTTACAGTCGTTCTTGCCCTTGCAGGAGTGCTTGGGAACAGCAGGAGCATCCTGAGCGATGAGAACACCAGCGTGAGCAGAGGTGGTCGCGTTGTTCGGCTGCGCGGTCTGGGCGTTCATGCGGACAGCGGTGCCGCCCAACAAACCTGCGAACGCGGCGGCCAAAGCGAGCGATTGTGCTGAATTCTTCATAGAGGTGACCTTTCTGGTTGAGCCGCACGCGGTGCGTGCCGGACGTTGATGGTAACTACGTAAGTTGTAGCAAAAAGTTAACGACATGGCCCCAGCTTCGGATTGCTCTAGCGGCAAAGACGCATGCGTCATTTTCCTTGCTGCCCATTCGACTAAGTCCGAGGACAAAGGTTACAGGGAGGGTGGAGCAAAACGAAAGCTTACACCTCTCTGTAACTTTTGCGCGAATCGCGACTCGAACTGGGGCACGTTGAAAGAATCTGCAAAGAACAGCGAGAGCAATCGACGGCTTGCTGATGGAGTTGAAGAATGACCGCCAGAAAATTGCTGCGATTAGCTTTATGCCTAGGGCTGATTGGGTTCTGTCCGATAATGAACGCTGCGACGCCAGCGGTGGGGGAGAAGGCGCCTGAGTTTAAGCTGTCGACTCCAGAGGGAAGACCTTTGAGCCTGTCGGATTTCACTTCGAGGGGGACGGTTGTGCTGGTGGTTCTCCGCGGATTTCCTGGTTATCAGTGTCCCTACTGTCAGAAGCAGGTGCATGACTTTCTAGTAAACGGCGACAAGTTCAAGGCGGCTGGGGCAGAGGTTATTCTGGTCTACCCAGGGCCACCTGCCGAACTCGACCAGCGAGCGAAGGAGTTTCTGGCGAAGGAGAATCCGCTGCCAGACGATTTGCACCTTGTGATCGATCCCGACTATGCCTTCACCGATCAATACGGACTTCGCTGGGACGCACCGCACGAGACTGCATATCCCTCGACATTTTTGATCGACGGGCAGGGAAAGATTTTTTTCAGGAAGGTGAGTCACGAACATGGAGACCGAACTACGGCAGCCGATGTTCTTGCAGAGCTGGATCGCGCGAAGGCGGGGCGAGCCCATTGATTTTTTTGCCGCGTCTTCTTGTGCGTGGCGAAGTGGCGGCAGGTCTATGGCTTGTGGAGCAGTTTCTTTCGGGCGGTGTTGTAACCAAACCCGCAGTCGCGATTCTAAGTAGGTGCAGGTCCCATCAGGCTCCTGGCCGAGTCTGCATCAGTCCGGGGCCTGCTTAAAGACAGTATCAACGTGTTTCCCGTGCCTGGCGTACTGGAGAGTTAAGAGAAAATTATGATGAAAAAACTGCTTGAGGCCTATGAAGGCTTTGCAAAACTAGTTTCTTATCTCCAGTCTCCCTTTCTCCTGGTAGTACGGCTCTATTGGGGTTGGCAGCTGATGCAGAGCGGGTGGGGCAAGCTGCATCATCTGGATAAAGTCACCGATTATTTTTCGAGCCTGAATCTACCCATGCCGGCTGTGACCGCGCACTTTGTCTCGGGATTGGAGTTCTTTGGGGGGCTGCTTCTGATCCTGGGATTGGGCTCCAGGCTGATCGGGCTGGTGCTTTCGGTGAATATGCTGGTGGCTTACTGGACGGCAGACAAGGATGCTCTCTTTGCGGTGTTCTCGGATCCTGGTAAGTTCTATAACGCCGATCCGTACACGTTTCTGTTTGCTTCGGCGATGGTGATGGTGTTCGGAGCAGGTCTGTTCTCTGTAGATGCGCTGCTGGCGAAGCGATATCGGGGATGGATCGAGAATCGATGAAGGCAGACGGAGAGAACAGAGACGAAGCTCAGATGATTGCCTCGATTCTTGGGGGCAACACTCAGGAGTTTCATGCTCTGATCCAGCCGTATGAGCGGAGCGTCTACAGCATGGCGTTGTCGATGCTCCAGAACGAAGCGGATGCAGAGGATGCGGCGCAGGAGGCGTTCCTGAAGGCGTTTCGCAACCTCGAAAAGTTTCGCGGAGAGGCGAAGTTCAGCACTTGGCTGATCAGCATTATGTTGAACGAGGCCCGAAGCCGACTACGCCAGAAGAAGACGGCAAAGACGGACTCGCTGGATGAACTGAATGAAGGCGGTCATGTTTCGCCTGCGCTGCTGCGAGACTGGCGGGAGATTCCCTCCGAAGTGTTGGAGCGGCAGGAGGTTGGACATATGCTTCAGGTTGCAATTACCGATCTTCCGCCGATCTACCGAGAGGTGTTCGTGCTTCGAGATATTGAGGATTTCAGCGTGAACCAGTCAGCAGAGGCGCTGGGTATCACTGTCGCGGCGGCGAAGGTTCGATTGCATCGTGCGAGGATAATGTTGCAGAAGAGGCTGGCGCCGGAGTTGAGGCGGGTAATGCCCAAGCGGAGGTGGCTCTCATGGTTCTAGAGTGCAAGCACGTGTGGGATCACATCTCGGGCTATTTGGATGGAACTCTGGATGCAGAGGTATTGGAGAAGGTTCAGAAGCACCTGGAGCACTGCGAGATCTGCTCGGCGATTCTGGATTCGACGCGCAATATTCTGATTTTGACCGCCGACGAGCGAGTGTTCGAACTTCCGATTGGTTTTAGTGAGCGTCTGCACGCGCGGCTGGAGACAGAGATGCGGGATTCCGAGTCGAAGTCATCGTAGATGTTTCTTGTCGCACGTCAAGGGATTTGGTGCCTTATCTGTGCAAGATCGTATGAGTGGTCCACTCGGCGGCTACCAGAATAAGAGTCAGGACGGCGAGTGCGATCTGAAAGAACTCGGACCGGAGCTGGCCCGGGGTGGCGGGTTGGATGCGCCACTTGGAGGAGGGCCGAGCACGCAGGGTGCGAATTCGCCAGATGACATAAAGGTTGATGAGCGAGCCGATGGTTGCTGCGATCATCATGGGGATACGGATGGAGTCGCGATGAAATCCAGCGGCGGGCGCGTGGGTGCTGATTGCTCCAGCAAGGGAGCTGAGGCCGATGGCGACACGGACTCCGCTGAGGGCGATGACGGCGGTGCAGGCACTTTGCAGGACGATGAAGACCAGGCTCGTCGCGGCTACGAACCAGCTTCGGGTTCTTTCCGGCGCGGAGGCTGCGTGGGGAGTCGAAGGTGGAGAACTCGTCTGAAGTGCCATTGATTCCTCTAGTTTATAGACGTATCTGATTGGGTACGAGGGATAGAAGTTTTAGGAGAATTGGTTGAGGTTGCCTTGTGGAGAAGATCACCACTGGCGATTGAGAGGGAAGACCAGCCGTCGTAGGGGGGATTCCGCCGATTCGAACGCTATCGCTGCTGCGGCTTCGATGATTGAGTCCGAGTCGCTGAGGTCTACATCACTGACGAAGTACGGCGTTCCCTGATCCCCGGTCGATTCGCTGATACGGACGGGATGCAGATGGACGGATTCGAATGAGATATCGAAGGATGAGAGAGAGGCGATAAGACCTCTTCCGTCCGCCTTGAGAACGGCCTCCTTGCGGGTCCAATAGCGGTAGAAGGTCTTGTGGCGGGTGTGGAGATCGACGATAGCTGCCAGAGAGCCGGTCTCTTTTGCGGTGAAGTTGTGCTGAGCGACTTCCATGATGTCGGTCGACCGATCAAAGTACTCCACGTCGACTCCTATGGCGCCGGTACGGGTGAGTGCGATCAGGATCGTGTCTTTGGAGTGAGCGACGTTGAAGGAGATGGCGGCTCCATCGAGGATCGGGATCTCCGGTTTTCCTTGGACTCCGGTGGTGATCGGTATGGATTGTGGAGCAAGCCCTGTGGTGGCGGCCAGAAGGATCCTTAGACACGCTCTTCCAACAACGCAGTGATCCCTGGACAGCTGCATTTTGTAACGGCTGGCGCTAAGTTGCTCGGATTGAGTGAGAAAGGGTGCGAGGCGGTGATTGAGGCCGTTTGTGCCCGGGAGGTCGATTCGCCAGAGTTGTACTTCGCCGGCCTCCAATCGGGGGAGGGTATCGACTCGCTTCCAATCCTTCGCCATGGGCGGGTAACAGAGGTTGCGCTGTGATGCTGCCATCATAAGTCAGTTTGCCAGGTTCTTGCTTTGTCGTCCGGGAGACGGATAAGTTACTGACAGCCTACAACTTTCAGGTGTCCCCTGCCACGATAGTCTTAATGAAATTTTCCAAACATGAGTACAATTAGCCAACATGAGCGGGTTGACTTTAGGGGCTTCCAGCATTAGTTTTCGCTTCAGTTGATTCATGGGGACGTGTTGTGTGTTGCATACACTTTCGATCGTTCGATAACGCTGCTGGAGCACACTGAGCTAATTCGGTTAGGCTGCGTTTTTGATCTGCATGGGGCTCGATGGCGAACGTTAAGCAAATTAAAAATCCGGCCATGGAGGACGCGCGACTGATGGGTCGTCCGCAGGCCTCTGAGACTGCTTTGGTGAGTGGGTTTGCCGGGGCGACACTCGATACGATCGTGAGTGTCTTCGAGCGCGTGGCTGCGATAAATTCTGATAAGGCGGCGGTTGTCTTCGGCGATGCTCGTTGGAGCTATGGCTTGCTGAACGCGAAGGCGAACCAGCTTGCAGCGCGACTGCGCGAGGTTGGCGTTCGAAGGGACTCCTTTGTCGCGATCTATCTCGATCGTTCTCCTGAGATGCTGGCGGCGATCCTTGGCATTCTGAAGGCGGGAGGGGCCTACCTTCCCATCGACTTTGGATATCCGAAGACCAGAGTGCTGGAGATGTTGGATGATGCAAGGCCGGTAGCGATTTTGACCACAGCGGCCCTTGCGTCGGGCTTGTCTGAGCAGTTGTCCGCCTTGGCAGTCACGGTGATTGAGATAGACGGGGTGCTGGCTGTACCGAGTGATCTGAGAGATCCTCCGGCGGCATCTGGCGGCGAGGATCTTGCGTACCTGATGTACACCTCGGGCTCGACCGGAAAGCCGAAGGGTGTGATGGTGACACACCGGAATGTTCTGCGCCTTCTGACGCAGACCGATCCGTGGTTTCACTTTGGGGCGGACGATGTGTGGACGATGTTTCACTCGATCGCCTTCGACTTTTCGGTGTGGGAGATATGGGGACCTCTATTGACGGGGGGGAGGCTGGTGATCGTACCGTTTGCTGTAAGCCGTTCGCCGCGGGAGTTCTATGAACTGCTCTCGCAGGAACGGGTGACGGTGCTGAACCAGACGCCTTCGGCGTTCTCTCTGTTGATCCAGGTGGAGCAGGATAGCGCGCCTCTTTCGCTCTCTTTGCGCGTGGTGATCTTCGGCGGAGAGGCTTTGCAGTATTGGAAGCTGGCTCCGTGGTTTAAGCGCCATGGTGATACGCCTCAGCTGGTGAATATGTATGGGATTACAGAGACTACCGTTCACGTGACGTATCGGCCTATTGTTGCAAGTGAGGCGGAGTCGGTGCAGGAGAGTTTGATTGGCACGGCTATTCCCGATATGCAGCTTCATCTTCTGGATGAAGAGAAGAGGTCGGTGGAAGCTGGTGCGGTGGGAGAGCTTTATGTCGGGGGTGGCGGGGTCACTCGCGGATATCTGAATCGTCCGCAGTTGAATGCGGAACGGTTTATTCCTGATCCCTTTACGCAGGATGCGGGCGGCAGACTTTATCGCACGGGCGATCTGGCGCGAGTTCGTCCGGACGGCGAGATCGTATACCTTGGCCGGAACGATAGCCAGGTGAAGATCAACGGATTTCGCATTGAGCTGGGTGAGGTTGAAGCAGCGCTGGCGGAGGCTCCGGGGGTGCAGCAGTCTTGCGTGGTGGCGCGGGCAGATAAGGCTGGAACCCAGAGGCTTGCGGCTTATTATGTTGCTGCTCCGGGGGCTGAGGTAACGACGCGGTCGCTCGGCGAGTTTTTTGTGGCGAAGATGCCAGCCCAGATGAGGCCTTCTTCGTATACCGCAGTGAAGCAGATTCCGCTGACGGTGAACGGCAAGCTGGATGCTGCGGCATTGCCTGACCCGGCGGTTGTTTCGG
The DNA here is from genome assembly GCF_009766095.1 of Granulicella sp. S190. GTDB lineage: Bacteria > Acidobacteriota > Terriglobia > Terriglobales > Acidobacteriaceae > Edaphobacter. Next base: position 355,141 of record NZ_LMUD01000002.1, on the reverse strand, counting down.
CTAGCGTTGCGCAGGGCAATTCGGCGGCGCAGTCGCTGTCGAAGACGGAAGAGCGGGTATCGAAGGTGTTTCTGGAGGTGCTTGGCCTGAGTGGGATGGGGCTCGATGATAATTTCTTCGACTCGGGCGGGACATCGCTGCTGCTGATTAGTGCTCATCTACAGTTACAAAACCAATTCGAGCGGTCGATTCCGATTACGGTGATGTTCGAGTGCCCTACGGTTCGCACACTGGCGAAGCGGCTCGCAAACGAAGGATCCACTACGGCGGAGAAAGCTGCTGTTCAACAGCAGGCACAGAAGGCGAGAGGTGCGTTTGCACGAGCTCGGGCAGCGAAGGGCGTGGCGTCATGAATGAGCGACTGAACGAAGAGATTCGTGCGGAGGGCCAAAGCCCACAAGACCAGGGCGCAGGAGAAGAGCAACTGCTGGACTGCGTTGCGATTATTGGAATGTCGGGGCGGTTTCCTGGTGCGCCGGATGTGGAGTCGTTCTGGCAGAATGTTGCCGCTGGAAAGGTTTCGATCTCTCACTTCTCGCCATCCGAACTGGAGGCGCGCAATAGTGCGGCGCTGGAGGGTGGAGCGGACTATGTTCCGGCGCGTGGAGTGCTGGAAGATCCTGGGATGTTCGACGCTGAGTTCTTCGGTATATCGCCTCGCGATGCCGAGAGTATGGATCCGCAGCACCGGATCTTTTTGGAGACGTGCTGGAATGCGTTGGAAGATGCCGGCTATGACCAGTCGACCTATGCGGGGCAGATCGGTCTGTTTGGCGGATGCAGTCTCAACACGTATCTTCTGGCGAATCTTAGCCACGATCGTGCGTTCCTCGATGAAGTTACTGGAAACTACCAGGTTGGCGCGTTCAGGTCGTTTATGGGGAACGACAAAGACTTTCTGACGACTCGCGTGGCGTACAAGCTGAATCTGCGGGGGCCGTGCATCAGCGTGGCTTCGGCGTGTGCGACTTCGCTGGTTGCAATTGCACAGGCCAGCCAGAGCCTGCTGAACTACCAGTGCGATATGGCGCTGGCGGGCGGGGTCTCGGTGACCTTTCCGCAGAGACGCGGGCATATGTATTCCGAGGGAAGCATCGGATCGAAGGATGGGTTTTGCAGGCCGTTCGATGCTGCGGCGACTGGCACCGTCTTCAGCCATGGCGCGGGTGCGGTTCTGCTGAAGCGGCTGGAGGATGCGATTGCGGACCGCGATCATATTACGGCTGTGATCCGCGGGTTCGGCGTGAATAACGATGGCTCGATGAAGGCTGGCTACATGGCTCCCGGGGTTGATGGCCAGTCGGGTGTGATCGCTGCGGCGCAGGCGATGGCCGGAGTCGATGCAGGAACGATTACCTATATTGAAGCGCATGGCACGGCAACGCCTCTGGGCGATCCGATCGAAGTGGCGGCACTGACGAAGGCGTTTCGGCTGAGTACCGAGGCTTCGGGCTTTTGCGCGATTGGAACGGCAAAGGCAAATGTCGGGCATCTGGATGCTGCGGCTGGTGTGACCGGGGTCATCAAGACGGCGCTCTCCCTGAACAAGGCGACGCTGCCACCGCTGGCGAACTTTGTAACGCCGAATCCGAACATCGATTTCACGGACTCGCCTTTTTATGTGAACCGGGAGTTGAACCACTGGCAGTCCAAGGGGCCGCGACGGGCAGGTGTGAGCGCCTTTGGCGTGGGCGGAGTGAATGCCCATGTTGTGCTGGAGGAGACGCCTGCGATTGGTGTTTCGGCGCGGTCCCCACGTTCGGCGCAGCTGTTGTGCGTTTCGGCGAGGTCGCAGTCCGCGTTGCAGACGGCGATTGCAAACCTGGCGAAGTTTATTCAGGCGCATCCTGAAGTTCCGCTCGATGACATTGCTTACACGCTTGCCGTTGGCAGGAAAGCTTTTGACTACCGTGCCGCTTTTGTCTGCGCGACTGCTGAAGATGCTGTCGCGAAGTTGTCGTCTGCAAGTACGCAGTCGAGTAAAGCAGTCTCGGCGAAGCGTCCGGAGATTGTGTTTTTGTTTCCGGGGCAGGGGTCGCAGTTCGCAGGGATGGGCGGTGCTCTTTACAAGAGCGAGCCGCTGTATCGTCGCGAGGTTGACGAGTGCTCGGAGATTCTGCGTCCGCTGCTTGGGCTTGACCTGCGGGAGATTCTGTTTCCGGCGGATGTGGCTTCGCCTGAGGCTGCGGAGAGACTTCAACAGACGCAGTTCGCGCAGACGGGGATTTTCGTCACAGAATATGCGATGGCGAAGCTCTGGCAGGCATGGGGCTTCGAGCCGCGTACCACTGCGGGGCATAGCATTGGAGAGTATGTTACTGCTGTACTCGCGGGTGTGATGAGCCGCGAAGAGGCGCTGCGACTGGTGAGCATTCGCGGACGCATGATGCAGGAGATGCCGCGAGGAGCGATGGTTGGAGTGCGGCTGAGCGAGTCGGAGCTTCAGCCTTATCTGGCTGAGGATATCTCGATCGCCGCATTGAATGCGCCGAAGTTGAGTGTTCTGGCTGGACCGATGGAGGCCGTGGAACGGCTAGAGAAGAAGCTGACCGCAGACGGGGCGCTCTTCCGAAGACTGCGAACGTCACATGCGTTTCACTCGTTCATGATGGATCCGATGCTGGCGGCGTTTGAGGCTGAGGTGGCGAAGACTACGTTGCGCACGCCTGCTCGTCCTTATGTGTCGAGCTTTACCGGGACGTGGATTGAACCGGAGCAGGCGACGAGCCCACGCTTCTGGGCGGACCAGGTTCGCAATCCTGTTCGGTTCGCAGATGCGTTGAAGACTTTGATGACGACTCCGCAGATATTGCTGGAAGTCGGACCGGGAAGCACGCTGGCTACCCTGGCGCGGCAGCAGCCGAACAGCAGCACGGCAGTGATCGTCTCTTCGCTCTCGCAGCGGGATGAACAGTCGCCGGTGGAGGCGGGATCGTTGCAGGAGGCGCTCGGGCAACTTTGGCTTGCAGGAGCTGTGCCGGACTGGATGAAGGTCTACGGGCAGGAGGAGCGCAGCCGGGTCTCGCTGCCGACCTATCCTTTCGAACGGAAGCTGCACTGGGTGGAGCCACCGGCCTTTGCCGCGGCTTCGCGTCAGAACGAACAACAGATTTTTGCAACTGCGGAATTCAACACACAACCCCAAGAGGCAGCGGTTACTGGTACGACGGAACCGCTGAATGAGGCACCAATGCAAGAGCGTAAGCTGCGTCTGCAGCCGATTGTTTCAGAGGTCTTCACGCAACTGAGCGGTATCGAGATCACACCGGACCAGGTCGACTACCAGTTTCTTGAGCTTGGGCTCGACTCGCTTTTTCTTACCCAGGCTACACAAGGTCTGCAGAAGAAGTTTGGGGTAAAGCTAACCTTCCGTCAGATTATGGAGCAGTTCTCCACGATCTCGAGTCTTGCCACTTACCTGGATAGCGTACTTCCGGCCGATGCGTTTCCGGCAGCGGCGCCAGCCCCGGTGGCTGCACCCCTTGCTGCGGTAGCTGCTCCCGTTGCCTCTGCCGCTCCCATCAGCTTCGCGAGCGGCAGTACGCCCGCGCTTGGTGGCTCTGCAGTGGAGCGACTGTTTAGCGAACAGATGGCGATGATGTCGAAGGTCTTTGAGCAGCAACTGTCGGCGCTGCGAGGATCAGTAGGTCAACCAGTGGCGCCCAACGCTCCGGTTGCTTTACCTGTTCCTCCGCCTGCTGCGGCTTCTACTCCGGCGGCTGTAGCGGCCAGCGCGTCGACAGCGATTGCTCCAGTGGCGAGCGGCGAGGGTTCGGAGGTCAAGCATGGTTCTTACAGGCCGCTGCAGCCGAGGGTGCAACAGGATCTGGATAGCGATCAGCAACAGTATCTCGACAACCTCATCGCGAAGTATGTGAAGAAGACGCCAGGGTCGAAGCGCCTGACGGATAAGGCTCGGGTTCACCTTGCCGATCCACGTGCAGTTGCCGGATTCCGTCCGCAGTGGAAGGAGATGGTTTATCCACTGGTGACCGAGCGCGCGAAGGGCTCGAGGATCTGGGATGTGGATGGCAATGAGTACATCGACATTGTGAACGGCTATGGCGCGATCATGTTCGGGCACTCGCCGCAGTTTGTGCTTGACGCAGTTCATCAGCAGATTGAGATGGGTGTTGCGATTGGCCCGCAGTCACCGATGGCCGGCGAGGTTGCGGCGCAGATCTGTGAGATGACAGGGAATGAGCGGGTGACCTTCTGCAATACCGGGTCCGAGGCGGTGATGGCGGCGATTCGCGTGGCCAGAACGGTAACGGGGCGCGACCGCATCATCTATTTTGCGGGCGACTATCACGGAACCTTCGATGAGGTTCTGGTGCGCAGTACTCCTCGAGGGACGGTGCCTCTGGCACCTGGGATTCCGATTGCGAACACAGGAAACGTCGTTGTGCTGGAGTATGGCGCGGATGCGTCGCTTGAGTACATTCGCAAAAATGCCAGCGAGATTGCAGCAGTGTTGATTGAGCCAGTGCAGACACGCAACCCTGGATTGCAGCCTATTGCTTTCATCAAGACGGTGCGGCAGATTACCGAGCAGGCTGAGATCGCGATGATCATCGATGAGGTAGTCACGGGCTTCCGACTTGCTCCTGGTGGTGTGCAGGAGGCGTTCGGAGTTCGTGCAGATCTGGCAACTTACGGCAAAGTGATAGGCGGCGGGTATCCCATCGGCGTTCTCTCGGGCAAGGCGCAGTATATGGATGCGCTCGACGGCGGGGCCTGGCAGTATGGCGATGCGTCGATCCCTGAGGTGGGGGTTACGTTCTTTGCCGGGACCTTCGTTCGACATCCGCAGGCGCTGGCAGCAGCTCGCTCCGTGCTCCATCATTTGAAGAGTGCGGGGCCGCAGCTTCAGCTTGATCTGAATCGAAAGACCGCCGAGATCGCGACGCGACTCGATAACTTCTTTGTCGAGCGCGGCGTTCCGAGCCGCATCCATCACTTTGCATCGTGGTTTTACTTCACGTTCCACGGAGATGCCCGGCTTGGCAGCCTGCTGTATTACGCGATGCGAGAGAAGGGCGTTCATATCCAGGAAGGGTATCCATGCTTCCTGACTACGGCTCACTCTGATTCGGATCTCGAGACGGTTGAAGCTGTCTTCCGCGAGACCGTGGAAGAGATGCAGAAGAACAACGCGCTGCCCAGCCACGGAGAGCATCAGAGTCATTCGGTTGCTGTGGCTGGTCCTACGATGCACGCGAGCGCGTTGAAGGAAGCGCCTGCTCAGGTTCCGATTACAGAGGCACAACAAGAGATTTACTTTGCCGCTGCCCTGGGCGATGAGGCGAACTGCGCCTTCAATGAGTCGGTCACTCTGCGGCTACGCGGCAATGTGCAGGAGAAAGACCTGAAGCATGCGATCGAACTGGGGTTTGCCCGGCATGACGCGCTGCGCAGCAGGGTCAGCGAAGATGGCGAGTCGATGCTGATTGCGCCTGTATTCTCTGGCGCCATTGAGTATGCCGATCTTTCGTCGCTGGCAGAGACGACAGCTGCTCGTGAACAGATGCTGCGTGAGGCGATCGATCGTGAGGGGAGAACACCGTTCTCGCTCACGGAGGGACCGCTGGCGCGCGCTACGATCTTCAAGATGTCTGCTGAGGAGACGGTGCTGCTCTTCACGGGGCATCATATGGTTCTGGATGGCTGGTCGGTGAATCAACTCTTCGAAGAGATCAGCAAGTTTTACAGCGGTAAAGAGAGTGCCACGGCGAAGCTGCTTCCGCTGCTGCCGTTCAGCAGCTATGCCATCCAAGAGCAGGCTCGTAGTAAGTCGGGTGAGTTTGCGGATAACGAAGCGTATTGGGTAGAGAAGTTTTCAGGGCTTGCTCCGGTGCTCGACCTGCCCACTGACAGACCGCGTCCGATGAACAAGACCTACGATGGGGCGACGCTGAAGGGGAGTCTTGGCTCTGCGCTTTATGCGGATCTAAAGGGCGCAAGCGCGAAGCTGGGATGTACGTTGTACGTCACGCTGCTCTCGGGCTTTCAGCTTTTGCTGCATCGTCTGACTCGCCAGCCTGAGGTTGTCGTTGGCATCTCGACTGCGGGGCAGGCTCTGTTTCAGAACGCAAGTCTGGTTGGGCACTGCGTTCACTTTTTGCCGATGCTGAGCCAACTGAAGGATGAGGAGACGGTGAAGAGCCATCTTGCGGCGACGCGCAATGTGCTGTTCGATGCGTTCGATCACCAGGAGTTCACGTATGGCAGCTTGTTGCACAAGCTTTCGATTCCGAGAGATTCGAGCAGACTTCCTCTGATCGAGGTGCAGTTCAATCTTGAAAAGATAGGAACACGTATTGGCTTCGATGGCTTGTCGGCAGTGATCAAGGCAAATCCAAAGCAGTTTGTAAATACAGATATGTTCCTGAACGTGATCGAGACGGAAGACGATCTTGAATACGATTGCGACTTCAACACCGATCTCTTTGACGAGGACACAATTCGCCGTTGGATGCATCTATATGCCAATCTGCTGAGCAGCGTTGTGCGCGATGCGACGGTGCGGGTGGATGAGATTGAGTTACTGGATGCGCAGGACCGTTCGGAGGTGGTGGAGTCCTGGAACCGGACCGACGTGGAGTTTGATCGTGAGTTTCTGCCTATTCATTGCTGGGCGGAGGTACGCGCCAAGGAGTTGTCGGACCAGGTGGTGGTGCAGAGTGGGTCGAAGAGCTGGACAGGAAGGGAGCTGGACCAGTATGCGACCCGCGTCGCTCGCAGACTACAGCGGGAGGGGCTCAAAGCGGGTGATCTAGTCGGGCTTTGCGTGGAGCGGTCGGTCGAGATGCTTGGGGCGTTACTTGGAGTGCTGAAGGCTGGAGGGGCTTATGTCCCTCTGGATCCGCGGCATCCGAAGGATCGATTAGAGATGGTGCTGGAAGATGCGGGCGCTCCGCTGCTCGTAGTGGGTAGCTCGTTTGCCTCTGCGCAGCCTGGATTTAAAACTACGGCAAAGATCGTGATGCTGGACTCGAAGATCGCGGAGGAGAGCGATGCGCCGGTGGACGTGCCGGTTACAGCGAACTCTCTGGCGTATGTGATTTATACGTCGGGGACCACCGGCAGGCCAAAGGGTGTCGCGATCGAGCACAGCGCACTGATGAATCTGCTGCGCTCGATGGAGCGTGAGCCTGGCCTGGTGAAGCAGGACGTGTTTGTGGCGGTGACTACGCTTGCCTTCGACATTGCAGGCCTGGAGCTGCTGTTGCCTCTGCTGACTGGGGCGCGATTAGTCATCGCGAACGAGGAGCAGGTTTCAGATGGCTATCTCCTGCTTAGTCTGCTTCAGCAAAATAAGGCGACTGTCCTGCAGGCTACCCCTGGCACGTGGAGGATGTTGATCGATGCAGGGTGGAGCCGCGATTTCCCGCTGAAGGTACTGTGCGGTGGCGAAGCGTTGCCCCGTGACCTGGCCGATCAGCTGGTTGAGAGAAGCGAGCAGGTATGGAATGTATATGGGCCAACCGAGACTACCATCTGGTCGTCTGCGACTCGTGTGACTGCCGGTACGGGGCCATTATTCGTTGGGCCGCCGATTGCGAATACACAGTTTTATGTGCTCGATCATCGTCTGCAACCGGTACCGGTTGGAGTTGTAGGGGAGCTCTACATTGGAGGTAAGGGATTGGCGCGCGGCTATTGGAAGCGTCCCGATCTTACCTCGGAGAAGTTTCTGATTAACCCTTTTGTGGAAGGGCGTATTTATAAGACGGGAGATCTGGGCCGCTGGCATGCAGAGGGTGGACAAGGGCGCGTGGAGCTGCTCGGACGTACCGACTTCCAGGTGAAGATTCGTGGGTATCGGATTGAGCTGGGAGAGATTGAAGTCGCACTCAACAGACATCCAGCGGTGCGCGAGGCTGTGGTTGTGGCGCATACGAGCAAAGGCGCAGGCAGCCCGATTACGCGGCTCATCGCGTATGTCGATGCCGGCAACTCCGCAGAACATGCCACCGCGTTGGTAGCAGATCTGCTCACGATGCTTGCGGGTGCGCTGCCTGAGTACATGATTCCAGCCGCGATCATGCCGCTTCCGCAGCTCCCTCGATCGCCAAACGGGAAGATCGATCGTAAAGCTTTGCCTGACGCTGACACGTTTCTCAAGGCGGGACTTCACTCCGCGCAACGTTCTTTTACTGTCCCCACTACGGAAGAGCAGAAGAAGCTTGCCGACATTTGGGCTGACGTGCTGATGCTCGATCGCGTTAGCATTACAGACAGTATCTTTGAGCTTGGCGCTGACTCTTTGCTAATCTTCCGAATTGCCGCACGGTCTCAGAGAGAAGGTCTGAACGTAACGGCAGCACAGATATTCAAGCATCGGACAATCTTGGCTTTATCTGACGGGTTGGGGGCGCAGGCGGAGACGAAGTCCAATACGATCAAGGTTGCACCGCGAATTGCTGTAGCGCCGCGAAAGAGCTATCGCGGTGAAGGCGGGATACGACGATGAAGCAAGAGTTCCATTCCGCGACGGATAGCATCGCGAACGCTCCAGAGGAGGTGCCCGCCGTGAGTACGACGGCATCGCCAGCGGACGAAGTGTACTTCATGCCTGCTACCCAGGGGCAGATTCGCTTCTGGTCGCTGGACCAGATGCATCCTGGAAATCCCGCGTTGAATATGCCGCTGATGTGGCAGTGTTTGGGAGAGTTGAACGTAGACCTGCTGGCGCTGGCCTTCAGCATGGCGGTGCGTCGGCATGAGATGTTGCGAACGACCTTCTCGATGGTGGATGGGAAGCTTTCGCAGATTATTGGAACGCCGTACAGCGTTGCACTTCCAGTTGTGGATCTGCAGCATCTACCTGATGCTGCCAACTCGCAGGAGGCAGGCAGACTTATCCGGGAGCATGCGGCCTATCGCATGGACTTGTTTCGCGGGCCGCTCCTCACGCTCAAACTTTTGAAGTTCGCCCCGAAGCATCATCTGTTGCTGGTTACGATGCACCACATCATCTGTGATGGCATTTCACTTGGGATTCTTCTGCGCGATATTGCGGTCTTCTATGAAGCTCTGGTGGAAGAGAAGGAGCCTGTGCTGCCGGAGATGCCAATCCAGTTTGCCGACTTTGCTGTATGGCAAGAGGAGTGGCGAAAGAGTGAGGCTGCAGAGGAATCTCTCAACTTCTGGCGTAAGACTCTAGGGACGAACTTCGGACGTATCGAGCTGCCGCATGATGCGACTCTTGAGAGCCGCGGAGATATTCGTACCGACTCAGAGTCGGGAGACATTGAAACATTTCTTATTTCGCCTGAGCTTACCGCGCTAGCCCATGAGTTTTGCCGAAATCAAAATGTGACGCTGAATATCCTGTTATTCAGTATCTTCTGTGCCTTGTTACATCGAGTGACAGGGCAGCGGGATATCGTCATTGGGTCACCGTGCGCGAATAGAAATGAGGATACCGAAGAGCTGATTGGCCTCTTCATGAATATCCAGGTGCTGCGCGTTGGGATTGAACCGAAAGAGACTTTTCGGTCACTGCTGACTAAGGTGCAGGACTGGACCTTAGGGGCGTACGAGAATCAAGAGCTTCCGTTTGAAGAGCTCATTTACGATCCGCATTTTTCGTTTAATGATGCGTCCTTCGAGATTCCGATCTTCTTTCTCTATCAGAAGTCTTTCATGGTGACGCAGCAGGTAGCCGGGCTCGAGATTACTCCTTTGCGTTCGATGAGTCCGGGGGCAGTCTTCGAATGGATGTTCGCTATCGTCGATCGTCCGGAAGAAGGGCCGCGGCTGCAGCTTGAATACAACCCAAATTACTTTCGCCCGACGACAATTCAGCGTTACCTGACAAGCTTCATTGCGTTGCTTGAGTCTGCCGTTCGCGAATCATCTATTGAAGTGGAGCGGATGGCACCTGCAGACGACTTTCTCCCCGCCACGCTTCCCGAGTACGTAAACCGGCCTGCGGCTCGCAGGAGCATCAGAGCCTTTGACGAGAAGCAGACTGGGGAAGACGGCGAGATTCTGGAGAAGCTGGAAGAGCAGGTCGCGACGGTCAGCGATCCGATCGAGATTCAGCTTCGCGAGCTTTGGCGTTCGATGCTTGGCATCGAAGACATATCCGTCGACACTAATGTCTTCTCGCTGGGTGTCAGTTCGCTTTCGATTCTTCGGCTTGTGACGCGAATGAACAACCTCTACTCGATGGGCTTTGGCCTGGCCAGCCTGATCTCGGCACCAACGATCAAGATGGTTGCAGAGCTGGTCCGCAGACGCTACGCGCCGAATACGGTAACGTCGCTGGTACCGATTCAACCGGTGGGGACCAAGCGCCCTCTCTACATCATTCACGGCGCGGGTGGGAACGTGGTGAACTTCTATGGACTGACGACGAAGATCGGCGCAGACCAGCCAGTGTATGGTGTGCAGGCGCAGGCGCTCGAAGCAGGGAAGCCAGCGCTGCTTCGCCTGGAAGATATGGCTACTCACTATCTCAAAGAGATTCGGCGTGTGCAGCCGAGCGGCCCGTATCACCTGCTTGGATATTCCTTTGGCGGAGTTATGGCTCTGGAGATGGGCCGGCAGCTCCTGGAAGCCGGCGAAAAGATCGGCATGCTCGGGATGCTTGATACGAGGGTGCGAGATTATATGGAAGTGCCGTCCAGTGGAACCTCCACGAATCATGGGAAGAAGCAGGGCGGTGTCGGAGGCTTTTTTCGGAGTCATACCGGTCACGGCAGCGCGAAGGCCTGGTTCGATTTCGTTCAGGCAGATTTCCATGAGCGCAGAATCCGCTACACGGTTACCCTGGCAGCTCGAGTGTCCTCCACGTTGCCTGCCTTCCTCAAAAATACTCACGAGATCAACGCTGTTGCCGCGCGAAAGTACAAGATAAAACCGTTTCCAGGAAAACTTACCCTCTTTCGAGCAGAGCATCAGGCAGATAGCAGCATTCCCTCGGACAATGGCTGGTCGGCAGTGTTCCAAGGAGGAGTGGAGGTTCACACCGTTCCTGGAGATCATTGGCACGTCCTGTCTGTACCGGACATCGATGTGCTGGCGAAGTCGATCTACGACTGCCTTAGCCAATTCGAGGAGCCGGTGAATAGATAGCCTCGATACAAGCTGCGGAGGAACTTATCAGGGAGTGGTGGGGGTCAGCGATGACACAGCCTTGGTTTCGGGAGTCCAGCTCTCGATCTGAACCTCTCGAAATTGAGCGGGGGCTCCTGATTGGAGGAGTTGAGGTTTTGCTCCTCGAATCGTCTGGTCGAAGAATGCGAGGACATAGGTGCGGACGATAGTGTGGATACGCGCCGGTAAGATATGGCCTGGCCGTGTCCATCTGCGCCATGGACTCACCAAGGGATGGTCGGTAAAGTCCATGTGCGAGGTATTGCTAATCGAAACTTTGTACCCGCCAAATTGCTTGAGGCTGTCTTCCACTTCTTTCTGGTCGACAGCATTGAGTTCTGCCTCTGCCTGCTCGGCTGGTCCGGAGGTGGTCGGATCTTTTGGCTGGTTAGTGGTTGCGATACCGTAGAGAAACATCGATGGCTGGTTGGCCGCTCGCTTGCTAATATCTCCAAAGGTCCAGCCGTCCAAGTTGACTGCCGATTGAATTCGCGCGTCCACGGAACAGACCTGGATGGCGGCAGCACCGCCGAAGGAGTGGCCGAGAGCACCGGCGCGCTGAGTATCGAGGTGGCCATACCATGGGCTGTTTTGATCGAGATTCTCGTTCTGCAGCGTATTCAGGACGAAGACCTCATCAGCGACCCATTTGCCGAGCTCCTTATTCCAGGTAGCTAGAATCTCTTTCGCCGAGTGAAGACGGAAGTCGAGCAAGCTGTCGCCGTCGTCGTAGTCGATGACACGGCCACCAGGCAGCACCGCACGGCTGGCGTTATAGGTGTGTTCGATAGAGGCCACCACATAACCATGGCTGGCTAGATCTTCTGTAAGAAAAGTATCCTGCGTGCGTCTTCCTGCCCAGGCATGGTTGAAGAGCAGGACGGGAAATGGGCCACCTTGAGTCGCGACAGGTGCGTCTTCTTTGGAGTTTGTCCAGAGAACACTTCGATAGGAGGTTAAGAGACTTGTCTCTACGCTCCTCTCGTATGCGGCGAGATGATGGTTCGACGGATCGGCTGGATACCATATCTGTACCATCAACTCTCTGGGCATTCCGGGAGTCGTCGCTGCATCTTCGGTACGACTGGAATCCTTGAGATAGATGATCCGCGTTCCTACAGGGTAAGTCCCTGTCGGTTTGGGTAGCGTAAACATCGGTATCAGGAGAGATAATCCGACGGTTGCGATGGAAAAGAGCGCGACTGTAGCGCTCACGCCATTCTTCATCGCCGGATATCGTGAAGCAAGCTGCGATGCAGAGAGGAGCTGCCAGGCTATCAGCAGAACGAGTCCTGCCAGGGCAGGGAACATCTGCCAATGAGTTCCCTCGTGAAAGATGTGCCAGAGTGCGACCAGAACAGCGAGTACCGTAAGTGGTCGTGACCAGCCTGCTGCCGAGGTGGTTCGCTGTGCGAAGGCTGCAGCAAGCAAGGTTGCAATCAAGATAATTTCGAAGAGTCGCATGGCATATCGAGAGCACTCACCCTATGAAACGATAAGCCGCTCGGAAACTCCTGATTTGAACGCTCGGGCGTGAAGCTAACTGAAGTCGAAGATGATGCCAGCGGATGGAAGATCGAAGATGACTGTCGCAAGACGGGATGCGGTTGAGCTAGGAAGAACTACGCAACCCGCATCCGGCGCAGGTTGCGTAGTTCACTCTCAGGAAGACTTTCTCAAGGATGCAAGTTTATGCAAGGCAGCCTTCGCAGCTACCACAGGAACCATGGAGCGGGACTTGAGGAAGTCCACCGCCGGCGACTGACCTGGCGGCCGCGGAGTCAAACCAAGTGTTCGGAGCGCATGATTAGCTCGATACGTGTTCGCTCGAATCGTGTCTATAAATTGAACGTTTACGTTGAGAGAGACAGAGACGTTGTCGTCGTTCTCTACCCAGTGAGGACAGTTCACTGGAATGTGCACACCGTTTCCGGGGCGCAGTGTATAAGAGGTTGCCCTGCCCTGGAACTGGGGCTTATAGACCGGTGCGTTGTTATCCACGGTCCAAAAACGTTCAATCTCTTCTTCAGGAAGGACCTCTCGATCTGCACGATCAAAGATGTGAATCGTCTTCGTTCCTTTGATCTGCAGCAGGAAGCTGCACTCCCGGTCGATATGGTAGGTTGCAATGCGCTTGGGAGAGGTGACAAAGATCAGAGCGTCTTCACGAAGGATGCGCGTCTGCAGGTTATTGCCAATCTTCGCTTTGATCTTTTCCCAACCACTGCCTAAAAATGCTTTGTATTGAGGGTCCTTCTGTACATCCTTAAAGAGAAGCCACGCTCCGCATGTCTCGATTCGCTTCATGGTTTCGACGACTGAGAACTGTTTCTCAGGCATCTGATCCCATCGCTGGTCTACACGGATGTTACCTGCGTCGTAGTAGATGCCTGCTGGCCGGGTCTTCTTGGTTCGATCTGCCAGCTCCATCAACTCGGGGATCTGTAACAGAGGATGTTCGGTGAGACTATGGGTGATTTCAAAGTGTTCGCGATCGAATCCGCTGCTCATCTTTTCGCCATCGGTCGTAATCCAACACTCTTCCAGAAGATCATTTAGGACGGTTTGAGTTGACATGGTACGTACTCCGTAACCAGAATTTTCATGCACAGTTTATTCTTCAGGCTTGCACAGGTGCAAGAATACTTCTCATACCCTAGTAACTTACGAAAGTAATTCTGAGTGACTCCAAGCTTGCAATGTTCGTTGGATCTCTCAGGGGAACAGGTTATAGGTTTTCCCGCAGAGAATCACTCAAAATCTTCAGGTTTAGAGCGGTTTAGGCGACATGCACTGTATGTCACTGACAGATATAACTGTTTGGAGCGGCTTTCCACTTCTCATACTCCGCGTTTCTAGTCGCAGAGATCAGACATCAAAGAAGCCGCGCTGAATAGAGATGGTCACTGCGTGGGTCCGGTCGTTTGCCTGCAGCTTTGCCATGATGTTCTTCAAGTAGCCTTTTACAGTGTGCTCAGAGATGTTCATATCTTCGGCGATGAGCTTGTTAGAAAGACCGCGCGCGGCGCGGCGCAGGACATCAAGCTCTCGTACCGTTAGCTCTGCTTCTCCGCTAGCGCTTAAAAGTTTTGAGGCGATCTCATCGGGGATGCAACGCTGCCCCTGATGAACGAGGCGAATGGTCTTGACGAGTTCGGAGCCCAGCATGTCCTTGAACAGATATCCGGAGGCTCCTGCGCGAAAGGCGCGCATGGCGTGAAAGTCTCCGGCTGCGGTGGTGAGTACAACGATACGCGCCGCAGGAAACTCTTCTCGTATTTTGGAGATCGTCTCCAGGCCGCCCATATTCGGCATACGCATGTCTATCAGCATGACCTCTGGCTTGTGCAAACGAAACTGTCGGATAGCCTCATGGCCGTCGATAGCTTCGCCGACGACGATCATGTCCGGTTCGGTGTTGATTTCAACCGAAATGCCGGCGCGCATCATGGGGTGATCGTCGACTACAAGTACTCTAATCATCAATTTTCCTTAGAACAGTATTAAGCTTCAGCAGGTGAAGGCGGGACGTTTCTTTGCGCGGCAGGTTCTTCGCTGCATAGATTACGGCGGCAGGCACGACCAACTCCACCACCGTACCTCTTCCTGCATGTCTTCCTATCTCGATGCGCGCACCAAGTTGTCTTGCTCGCTCTCGCATGCCCAGCATGCCTAGGTGACCCTCGCGATGGCCGTGCTGCAGCACTTCAGCGGGGATCCCGGCACCATCGTCGCGGACGGCGATGCGCAGATGTGAGTTGCTAAAGTTGAGGAGAACTTCGATGCAGGATGCTTCGCCGTGACGAATTGCATTGGCCAGGGCTTCCCGTGCGATCTTCATAGCTTCTCTGCCTGCGGCGGGGTCCAGCTCGCGGGGGCGTCCGGTTGTTTCAAAGGTGAGGCGCGCAGTCACGCTGGGGCGCAGCTCTTCAACCATGTACTTGAAGGTTGCATGAAGGGGGATATCGCGCGAAGGTTCGGATCGGAGCTCAAGTAACAGCTCACGTCCCTCTACCATCACATGCTCGGACTGCTTTAATGCACTCTCGTAGGACCGGCGGGCGGGATCGCCTTGCGGAAGCTGCTTAGTGAGCGTGTGGAAGCGTAGCAGCAATACCTGGATGGACTGAAAGAAGGTGTCATGCAGATCCTGGGCGATGCTCTCCCGTTCGCGCAGTCGCTCCAAGAGTCGGCGGCGCACCTGATTTGTCGCATGACGAAGCCGCAACTTATGAAGCATGATGAGAAGAGTGGCCGTTATTGCAGCTAGTAGCGCAGCGAAGTATCGACTCTGACAAAAGGTGGGAGGCAGGTAAAGCGGCGTCGTCGCGGCGACGGGACTCCAGACGCCATCGTTATTGCTGGCCATGACGCGGAACGTGTAGTGGCCGGGAGGGATTTTAGAATAAAACGCTTGTCGGCGGGTACCAGCGTCCTGCCAGTTCTTGTCAAAACCTTCCAACATGTATCGAAAGCGCACGCGCTGCGGAATCATGAGGCTTGAAGTGGTGTAGTCGAAGCGCAGGTTCTGTACGCCCTTGTTAAGAATTACGCCTGACGGCGCAAGATACTCATGACCATCAGCAACCATTTGGTCTACTATGGCCGTCGGCGCAACAGTATTTTTAGCTATGTGCGTGGGGTCGATCCATGTCAGCTCGTGGCGGCCTGCAAAGTAAATCCGTCCGTCCTTTGTGGCCATCGCGGCGGGCAGCGGCCTGAGTTGCACCGTGGTTCCGGTGATGCCGTCGAGGTAGTTGTACAGGCGCACAGAGACCCTATGTCGTGGATCGGCAAATGTCTGTGCTAGCTCATCGTGCGAGATGAAGATCACCCCCGTAGCCTGGTTCAACCAAATTCCGTGAGCGGATTCGACGATACCGTTGACACCTCCGAGAGACTCTTCGTCGCAACTCAGGATGGAATGAACCGCACCGTTACGATAGTAGGAGAGGCCTTCGGTGCCGCCCAGCCAGACGTGATCTCCATACTCGACGATTGCGAGAACGTTGCCCGCAGTCACGCCATCACGAGGTCCGAGTGTCTTCGTCGTGTCGCCGGTCACGATTGCGACATTGTTGTGAACAAAGCCCTGCCAGATACGTCCTTCGTGATCACGCATCATGTTGAGCACGGCGAAGTGGTCTGAGTCCGGAGCTTTGAACCTGGTCCATCTGCCGGCGTCTAACCTGAAGGTGCCGTGCCCGAGGATGCTTGCCCACAGGACTCCCTTCGCGTCGGCGGTCATAGTCTGGATCTCCAGGGGAAGACCATTCTCGTCGTCGGGCATCGGGATCTTTGTAAACCTGCTGCCTACCATGTGCCAGAGCTGGTTGGTGACCCCGAGCCAGACGTCAGTGCCTCCGTCGGCATAGATGCTGGTGATTCCTTCCGGGCTATGTGGAATCAGTACAAGCTTGCTGCCTTGCAGTCGGAACAACGAGGGGCCGCGGATATTTTTTACGCCAACCAGGAGCCCGTCTTTATCCTGTGCGAGGGAGATGCCATTTGTTCCCAGCGGCATCGTTATGGACGATAGCGCGGCTGGACGGAATTGATCGAGTCCCTTTTCTGTGGCGACCCACATACTGCCTTCGCGATCGCGGAGGACCTGGATGCTCAGATTAGCGGTAAGCCCATCTTTCGCCGCGAAGCTTTCAAACAAGGCACGGCTCACCGGCATGCCGGGAGAGGGAAGCGGCGCGGGGAGGCGGAAGAGACCGGACTGGTCGGATCCCATCCAGAAGCTGCCATCACGCGCTTGTGCTGCGAGACCCGGCGACAAGTCCAGATGGGTCGGGTACAGCGACCAGCTACCATCGTGGGCTCGAACAAGTTCGACGAGATCGTGTTCACTTGCCAGCCAGGTGCGATCGGACCTGTCCGCAACGAGGCCCCAAAGTTTGCCTTCGATCCTGCTGTCATGGAACGTATGCTCGCCTGCCGGAAGGTACTGCAGTGTTTTGCCGTTGTAGGCCCAGAGTGTTCCTGATGCATCTAGAAAAGGGCGGAGGACCGATCGCCCGTGGTATCCCCACTCAGGGCCCATCTGCTGCCATTGATTATGAACGAAACGTGCCATGCCCTGACCGGTCGCCGTCCACAGCGTCCCGTCTTTGAGCTCAAGAAAGCCCGTGGAAGAAGATGCAAAGATTCCTTCAGCGGGATAGTTCGTGATCCTGCCGTCTTTGATAAAACTGATGCCGCCGAACTGATATCCGATCCAGAGCCCGCCTGTGCTGGGCGCGTATAAGGAGATTATGTTTTCAGACAGCAACGTGCCGCCGTCGGCTGGACGGAACTGGGTGAACTGCACCCCATCGAAGCGGTAGAGCCCTGAGTTGGTAGCGATCCACAGAAATTCGTCGGTCGACTGCGCGATTCGCCAGATGCCGACAGGAGCGCCGTCACGCACGGTCCAAGTGGAGTGATAAAGCTGCCGGATTTCTACTGCGGCCGGGACACGCGGAGAGTCGGCGAGTAACTGAGCGCCTAGAATCGTAGGAAGAATCCATGCCAGCAGACGCAGCACCCTTTGCAGAGAAATCACTCTGACCCCTCAAAAGAGGGTGCCGCAGGGATGCTAATGAGGGCTAGGCAGATTTTCATGGAAAGTTTATCAATTCTACAGGGTTTCTATTTCCTCTGACCCGCTTAACAGACGACACCTCTACGAAGCACCACGTCCGGCGCTCGCTTCGCCGCGGCCACGCGAGCTCCACGCAACAAGCACTGAAAGCCAACGCTTTGAGGTAACGGGAGTTATGAAGAAAGCTGTAGTCGCCGCTCTTCTCGCATTTACCAGCTACATCTGGGCCGCTACCGTACCAGGTTCGGTCTCCGCCCCCGCCCGCGTCACCAGCCAGATCGATGAGCGCGTGCTGGTGACACTGGTTGGTAATACCCATCGGGCCGCCCGCGACACCGCGAACGATCGAGGCGCGGTTGAGGCTGGCTTCGCTATGCCGCACATGCTGCTGCAGCTGAAGCGCTCGCCCGAACAGGAGGCAGCGCTGCAGAAGGTCATGGAGCAGATGCAGACACCGGGTAGTGCGTCGTATCACTCCTGGATATCGGAGCAGGAGTTCGATGAGCAGTACGGCGTCAACCGGGATGACCTCACCAAGGTAACGACGTGGCTCCAGGGGCATGGTTTTGCGATTGGCGGCATCACTCCAGACGGAATGGTGGTGGACTTCTCGGGGACTGCGGCCATGGTCCGGGAGGCGTTCCACACCGACATCCACAGGCTGGAGCTTCCCAGCGGCGAGAAACACGTTGCCAACATGTCTGACCCGAAGATCCCTGCGTCGCTCGCGAGCGTGGTTGTCGGCCCTACCTCGCTCAGCAACTTTATGCCTCATAGCGATCATGTTTCACGCAGCAAAGTGGCGGTACAGGAGAGCCGAAAGGCAGGGGTGGCGGCAGGTGTTGTTGCGCCAGACTACACGGCGCCCGAAGGTGATTCCACTTCCTATCTGTTCACGCCCGGAGATGGTCAGACGATCTATAACACCACGCCTCTGCTGGCTGCGGGGCACACGGGTAAGGGACAGACCATCGGACTGATCGAGGATGAAACTGCCTACGATCCCAGCGGAACGGGTACCTCTGCGGACTGGACGACATTTGTCAACACTTTTGGATTAGCAAAGTATGGCGGCAAGCAGACGACCTCGTTTCCTAAAGGGCCGATCTTCTGCGGACAGCCAGGAGACTATAACGACGGGACCGACATCGAGGTGGCGCTTGACATTGAATACGCTACCGCCATGGCACCTGGAGCGAATGTAGTTGTTGAGGCCTGCCAGAATGGTTACAGCACCTTTGGTGGCCTGGTTGCGCTTGAAAATCTCATCTCTGCGGACAAGATCACGGTGCCGGTGCTGAGCATGAGCTATGGCTTCTGCGAGGCGGGCAACGGCGCGGCGAGTAATGCGGCGTTCTCTTACGCCTATCAACATGGGGCCGCACGCGGCGTATCCATTTTTGTATCGAGCGGGGACGATGGTGCACGCTCCTGCGACGATGGAAACTCATTCTCCTACTACGGCGTGGGGACCAGCGGTTATGCGACGACACCCTATAACGTGGCCGTGGGCGGAACCGACTTTGGCGACACCTACGACCACACCAGGGCGACCTACTGGAACGCGACCAACAACCCGGACTACTCCTCGGCTAAGAGCTACATTCCTGAGATCCCATGGAACGATACCTGCGCAAGTCAGTTGATCTCTAGCTTCCTGGGGTACGGAAAGACCTACGGTGCGACTGGCTTTTGCGCCAGCCCGTTGGCGGCAACACTTTCGCCCCAGAACACGCCAGAGTACATCGACACGGTGGCAGGCAGCGGAGGCCCTAGCAACTGCTTCAGCGGTACGCCTGACACCAGTGGCGTAGCCGATGGAAGCTGCGCGGGTCAACCTAAGCCTTCGTGGCAGAAGATTGTGGGCAACCCGAACGATAACGTGCGTGATATCCCGGATGTTTCGCTCTTCGCCTCAAACGGCATATGGGGGCATTACATCGTGATTTGCGCATCGAATCCGGCAGAAGCACAGTTAGGCACCCAGCCGTGCACCGGGACGCCCGATACCTGGACTGGCGAAGGGGGAACCTCGGCTTCGTCACCGATGATGGCCGGCATCCAGACGCTGATCAACGACTACACGAAAGAGATTGCGGGCAATCCGAACTATCTCTACTACTCGCTGGCGAATACTGAATACGGATCAGCGGGGAGTGCTGCCTGTAACTCGACGAAGGGTACGAACGGCACGAGCGGCTGCGTCTTTCATGACGTCACACGTGGCGACATCAACACGCCTTGCACGTATTTCAACCCGCAAACATTGCTTGCGTTCAATTGCTTCGACATTGCAAACGACACCAACATCAACGCGCCCGTAGGTGTAGCGATCGGCGTGGACTCGGTATCGAGCAGCTCCTACCAGCCGACCTATGGCACCAACGTCGGCTGGGACTTCTCGACCGGCATTGGTTCAGTCAATGCCTGGAATCTGGCGCAGGGTTTCGCGAAGGCTTACGGGAGCGCCTCGCCTTTCAAGGCGACTGTAACGCTTACCGCAAGCGTCGCTTCCTACGTCTTCGAGCATGAGCCTTCCAGCATTACTTACCGAGCAACTGTCAGCGGCTCTGGCAGCTATCCAACGGGTACAGTGACCTTCGCGATCGGAGGCACGACACTCGGTACGGCGACGCTTGAGCCGACTGACGGGTGCTCTTCGTCCGTTGGAAGCTGCGCCGAGGTAGCGACTTACGTGTATGCGCCAGGTTCGCTGGCTGTGGGAGCTTACACGATCTCAGCGACCTATTCGTCGACGAATGAGAACTACGCCTCTGCCGCCGGACATACGACTCTCCAAGTTGTAAAGGCCGGCTCCGTAGCCGATGCGACTGCGCTGACCGTGTCACCCTCGTCTTTGGCTGCAGGTTCGTCCAAATCCACTTTTACGGCCAAAGTCTCTAGTGCCGCAGGCACGCCGGATGGCACTGTTACCTTCACGGCCAATGGGATTTCGAAAGGAGTCTGCACGCTTGCAAAGGGAGCATGCTCGATCAGCATCTCCACGGCCACGTATGCTGCGGGCACCTACTCAGTAGTTGCTGTGTACAGCGGCTCCGCCACATACGAGTCTTCGGTTTCAGCGGCGGAAAAACTGATCGTCAACAAGGCGGCGACCACCGTGATTCCGAGTGGTACAAGCTCCGTAGAAGCGGGCGGCACGGTGACTCTGGTTGCCAATGTGGCCCGTCCTGCAGGCTACACAGGCGTCCCGACAGGATCCGTACACTTCTACTCCAGCACTCTATTACAGAGCACACAAGGTGTAGCGACGCTAGACAGTACGGGCAAAGCTGTCTACGAGCAAGTGCTGACCGGCGTTCCTGCAGGAACCTACGACGTAATCGCCAAGTATGCAGGGGATGGTTCGGATGCCGCCTCCAATTCTTCAACGCTCACTGTGATTGTGACCAAGGCGCTGACGGAGGTGACCCTCACATCCAGCACGAATCCAGTTGCCGAAGGCTCTCCGGTATCTATCACAGCGGTCGTGACACACGCCTGCTGCTCGACCGTGCCTCCATCAGGCACGGTCGCATTCCTCCTCGGGGCCAAGTCACTCGGAACTCTCAATCTGAGTTCCGGCAGTGCGGTGCTCTCCGTAAACACCGCGGGCCTTACACCAGGTGCCTACGGTGTGATCGCGAAATACAGCGGAGACGCTACCAACCAGCCTTCCACAAGAACCCTCTCCTTAACCGTTGCCGCACCCGCTGCCCCTTCGGCCAGCGCGGCGGCTCGGTAAGGATAAGTGGCCTACAACATCGGCATTGCCGCAGTATCTCGGGGAGTTCGAAATATGATTCGTAGACTGATCCAAACCACTGCCGCCGTAGTTATTCTGGCCGCATCGTCCTTACCGGCCAGTGCGCTGCATAGCAAGCCGGACGCTTCCACCTCTGCATACACTCAGCCGTCTATCGTAGACGTCTTCAGCTTTGAAGGAGCCTATCATTGCGGTGGAAGCTGCGCGCCGGACGGCACAGGCTCTTCCAACAGCCTGATGCTCGCCAGTGACGGGAACTTCTACGGCGCGACCGTGGCGGGCGGCACGCTTATGAACGGAGTCTTATTCAAGTTGACTCCTGATGGCAACTACACCGACATCCATAACTTCGGATTTACGCCCGACGGCGCGACCGTAGTCACTTCGCTCATGGAAGCCTCCGATGGCAACCTGTACGGAGTGACCGATTCAGGGGGCGCTAATTATCGCGGCACGATCTTCCAGTACAACCTCTCCAGGGGAGTCTTCACGACGGTCTACAACTTTGCCATCGGTGGCGGCTCCTACAGTCAGCTAATCGATGATGGTAAGGGCCACCTGTACGGGAGCACCTCATACGACGGGCTGAATGGCCTTGGCAATATCTTCTCGTGGAACTATGAGACCAACTCCTACACAGATATCTACGACTTCAAAAATGGCGTAGATGGACAGCATCCCTGGGCTGGGATCATCGTTGCGAGCGACGGCAGAATATACGGCACCTCGCGCTTTGGTGGCCCAACAGACCACACCGGTACGGGTTTCGGCGATGGCGTGGCCTGGTCTGTCGACGTCCAGGGAACCGACTTCAAGGTTATTCACAACTTCGGATCGAGTGCCACTGACGGATACTCTCCGGTTCAGGGATTTGTCGAAGGATCGGACCATTCGCTTTATAGCACCACTCTCTACGGGGGCAGGGACTGCTCGGCGAACGACAACAGTAATGGATGCGGCACGCTGTACAAGATCACGCCGAATGGAACCGACCCCACCTACACGCAGATCTACGCCCTTAGCCTCAGCGCCGGTCAGGGTGTGAATCCACAGCACGGCTCCCCGACTCTTGGCGGCGACGGGAAGCTCTACGTAGTCGGCCCGCAAGGTGGGCCGACCGGCTACGGTCAGTTGATGGCCTTCACAACGGCAGGCGTTTATACCGACGTACATGACTTCGCCGCGGTCGGAGCCAGCGATACCTCCGGCACTCCCGCGGCCGCAGTGCTGGAAGACCAGCTTGGCAACCTCTGGGGTGGCACCATCACTGGCGCCGAGAACCAGAACGGCGACATCTTCAAGATCGAAGCAGGCATTGTGCCTGCAATGACGCTGACTGCAAGCACAACGGCCCCAGACGAGGATCAGAAGGTCCAACTCACCTGGAAGGCGACCAACGCCTTCAGCGATTCGGCAAAGATATGTTTCGCCACAAGCTCTGATGGCAGCTTTACCGGTATTACGTCGATCGCAGGATCGGCAACGGTAGCGCCGGCTAAATCGGGAACCATTACCTACGCTCTGACCTGCGGCGGCTCGCAGACAGCAACTGCAACCGTGGATGTTCTTGCAAAGATTGTGACGACGACAACGATTACTTCTGCGCCTTCGACACTGGTCTATGGGCAGGCAGGAACGATCGAGGTCTCGGTTGTGTCTCCGTCCGGAGAGGTCTCGGGCAGCGCTGCACTGATCGTTGGCGGACAGACAATTGCTACCGCTGGAGTAATAAATGGCGTCGCCCAGATTCACTTCGCGACTGCCAAGCTTGCGACGGGCAACTATAGTTTTCAGATCAAGTACGAAGGGGATCAGAAGTACGGTGCTTCGATCTCTGAAGTTGCGAAGATCGCGGTAACGAAGGTTACGCCAGAGATCAAATTCACTCTAAGTCCTAACAAACTGGTTGATGGAGAGCCAGCCACTCTGCTGGTCTCTGTAACAAATGGAGCCAACACTCCCGGCGGCTCTGTCGTCTTCTCGATTTCGGGCGAAACGCTTGCCAGCACTGTGCTTACCTCGGGTTCGGCTATCGTCTCGATCGATACCAGCAAGTACCTGCCCGGGAGCTATGTAGTGAGTGCTACCTATAAAGGAGATGTTGACGACACGGTAGCCTCTGCTACGCAGACGATGACCATCGCTAAGGACAGCACCATCACAACGCTGGGAGTTGCATCGGCGGTGGTTGAAGGGAACCAGCTGGTCGCGACCGTCGCGGTGACAAAGCCAAATATGACCGGCACCCCGACGGGCACCGTGCAGCTGCTCAGAAACGGAAAAGTGATCGCGACTGCGACGGTATCCAATGGCAAGGCGGTCATCGAGAGTTCAACCGCCGGCGTGTCCGCGGGATCGTATTCTTTCAGCGCGGTCTATCTGGGGGATACGCAGAATGCGGCGTCGTCTTCTCCGAACGAGTCTGTCACCGTAACTCAGAAATAGAACGAAGTAGGCGCAGGCGCAACGCACATATAGCGCCTGCGTTTTTCTTTCCAAAAGATGACAGGGAGTGGTGAAACGTATGAAGCAGGTTCCGGTCTTAATGCTCGCCCTTATCGCAGCGGCGCTACCGTCTGTCGCCCAATCGCCCATGACAGTCAAAGAGAAGCTTGCTGAGGGCGTGGCTGCTCTCGTGCCCGGGTCGCGTAAGCTCGCATTGCCCTTGAATAATGAGGCTAAGCCTCAAGCAGCGGCAGCGAACGTACCCACATTGCAGTTTTCGAGCGGGGTAAGCCCTGCAGTGCTCCATACCTTCAACGTGCCTTCATCAAGTGTGGACGGACAAGGTCCCGATGCTCCTGTAATCTTTGCCAGTGATGGCAAGCTATACAGCACCACGACAGCAGGCGGAAAGAATGGCTGCGGCACCATCTTCAACTTCGATCCTGCAACGCAAATCTACCTTACTCTTTACAGTTTGGACTGTGAGAACGATGGCACTCTTCCTCTGAGCGGTTTGATTCAAGCTACAGACGGTTACCTTTATGGAACGACGATTGCATTCGGTGCCCCCGGGAGCGAGGTCGCGGGCGGAGCCCTCTTTCGCTACAACATCTCTTCCGGGGCCTTTACGTCTCTCTATCGCTTTCAGCATGGCGGAACGCCGTATGGCGACATGATCGATGACGGAAAGGGAACGCTCTACGGAACAACATTTTCCGATGGAAACTTCGGAGATGGCAGTGTCTGGAGCTGGAACTACCAGAAGAACAGCTTTAAAACGCTCTACTCGTTCACAGGAGAGCAAGACGGAGCTGGTGTGACTGGGGGTCTCGTTCTCGCCAGCGATGGCATGCTCTATGGGACTGCGGCTTACGGCGGAACGTTCGGGTGGGGCACGGCATTCGAGCTGAACACCAACGGCACCGGCTTCAAGGCTTTCTACAACTTCACAAACTTCTACTCCGCTGCCGATGGATCCCTTCCATCCGCAGATTTGGTGGAAGCCCAGGACGGCAACCTGTATGGAACCTCATGCTGCGGCGGTGCTCTCAGTCTTCAGGGCGCATTCTTCCGCATCACGCCGAGCGGCGCAGCCTCCACGTTGACGCCACTTGCGGTTCTTGGTCAGTCTGTGTACCCCAATGAGTTTGCCGAGGGTGGCGATGTGGATCTTGGCCGGCCCATGATCGCAGGTGATGGCTACATGTACCTCACGCCAGGCTACGGCGGTACCAACCCCGGCGGCACTGCGCTGCAGATGGATACCTTCGGGAACGCAAACAGAATTTACACCTTCGAAAATCCCTACGACGACTTCGCCATAAACCCGTACGGCGGCGTGGTGGAAGGACAGGATGGCAACCTGTACGGAGCCACCTATTCGAGTGGCTTTGCCTCAGGAATTCTCTACGAGCTAAACACCGGACTGCCACCTGCTATCTCGCTGACCGCCAGCACATCTTCGGCATATGTCGGTGTGCCGCTCTCTCTTGCATGGTCGGCTAACAATGCGTTCAGCAACAACGCTGCCGTGTGCCTGGCGCGCAGCACTGACGGGACCTTCGGAGGCAATGGATCGGCCGGACTGCGTGCGCTATCGGGCGAAGAAAGCATTACCCCAGTGGGCAGCGGAAGCGTGACCTACTCGTTTACCTGTGGCGGAGTCGAATCAGCGACCGCAACGGTCCAGGTGAGCAAAGTGCCCACAACCACCACGATCGAAAGTGCCCCGACTACGATTCAGCAGGGACAGACGGCAAAGGTCAGCGTGGTAGTCGCTGCTCACGTCGGCAGCAACGTTCCCGAAGGAAGCGTGAGCCTGGTCGTCGGCAGCCAGACCGTATCCACTGCAATGCTCTCCAACGGGAAAGCGACCTTCTCGTTCCCGACCACCCTCATCGCTCCGGGCGTCTATCAGCTACATGTGACCTATGGCGGCTCGACTGCTTTCGTCAATTCAGTCTCTGTGAATGACAAGTTAGACATCAAAGTTCTGCCTGCGATCTCATTCCACGCCAGCCCAACGACGACGACACAGGGTTTGGATTCGATCTTCTCCGTTCTGCTCGGCAAAACCGGGGCTCCAAGTCCGACCGGAACTGTAACCTTCAGCACTCCTGCCTATAAGTTCGGGAGCACGACTATCAGCAGTGGCGTGGCGACCTTCGTCGCAAATTTTGGCAAGATTCCGGCCGGCACGTACGTCGTGACTGCCGCCTACAGCGGAGACAACTACAACGAGGCAGTGAGCGCGACGCAGACGGTCAAAATCACCAAGGCGACTACCACCACGAGTCTCACTGGGTCGACAACAATCAACGCAGGTTCATCGGGAAGCTATAAGGTCTCCGTTGCTCGACCCAATGTGCCTGGCACTGCAACAGGGAAGGTGACACTGATGTTCGGCACGGCTTCTGTTGGCTCAGCCGAACTGTCTGGAGGCATAGCAAGTATTACAGTTCCGTCCTCGGTGCTAAAGGCTGCAACGTACGAGGTGACTGCTCAGTATGCAGGAGACGCCAATAATAATCCGTCCAGTTCTCAGGCCCTTGCGATAAACGTTCGTTGAGCGTGGACGCGGTCTTGATTCGTCGCAGGTGACGGTTGAGACCGCGATCCGAACTGAAGATTTGTCTCCACGCGCGAACCCGAGTTCGAACTGATCGTCAAAGCATTTGGTTTACCTGCCGCGGACGCCACTTATATGCGCTCTTCGAGGTTTCGAAAAATAACTTTGCTCGCGTGTCGGCATCTTTCTCCATGATGTATCGCTTGACCTGGCCGACAGTCTTGGGCAGGCCGGCGATATGATCGCTGTTCGGCCAATCGCTGCCGAAGATCAGCCTCTCAGGGCCGAAGGCAGTCCATAACTGAGTCAGGCGTGCGCGATACGGAGCGAGGTCCAACACAGGCCGGCCGCCGATTTGATCGGGAATTTCTGAGAGTTTTGCAAAACACCTGGGTGCTTTGCCAAGGCTTGTCAGGAGCGCTGCGAAACGCCGTTGGTCTTCTGCGGCAACGGGTTGCCGCATGTGCGGCAGATGGTCGATAACGACGGTAAGTTCGGGCATCCTATCCACAACGATTGCAAGCGCCTCAAGGAGTGGTAGATCAGGGTTTGCGCTTTCAAAGACGAGACCGGCATGCGCGAGCTCACGGAGAGCTACCCAAAACTTAGGCGAGCGCACATCCTCGGTAAGGTTTCTGTTCCAGAGATTACCCTGGCGTATCCCCAGAAAAAGAGGGCTCTCCCGCAGTCTTGCAAGCTCTGCAACGAAGTTATTTTCGGTTGGAACGAGGTCACCAATCACGCCCACAATAAAGCGGGAGGATTCAGCAGTTCGTAGCAACCAGTCGTTGTCGCGGGGCAGGGGACTGGCCTCAATTGCAATGGCACCCACGATGCCCAAAGGGCGTGCAAGCGACTCGTACCCAGCGGGAAGGGCGGGCTTATAGATGAGATCTCCAGGTAGGGGCCACGGGATACCCTCTGGCCGCGTGGGATCGAACAGGTGAATGTGTGCATCGATAATCTTCGCAAACGACGGAGGTTCCGAGGAGGTTTGCGCATGCGACGACAGACTCGCGAGCGGGGAGAGGGCTCCGCACGCCGCAAGTACGCCGCCTTCAAGAAAATGCCTACGATTCAAAAAGCACCTACCTTCGAATTGCGTTCATACTACTTGATGGCTCTACATCTGCTTTGATTGGTTCTCCTGTCACTAGGAATTTTGCGCCACGCCATCAGGCTACGTCATTTGCTTTCCTCTGACGAAGTGTTACCGCGAGGAAGCGACAGCAGATCGCGACACTCCTGCGCAGAGACGAAAGTCACGATCACTCATCGAAGGTGGCGGCATGGCCCTTCCCCACGTCGCCGACGGCGCAGGCCCCATCGTCAACACTAGCGTGCCTCCATCCTTGATCTGTCCGTGCCGGAACCATGCATTAGGAAGGTCAACACCATTCAGCGTCGCCGACTGCACAAATCGGTTCAGGCCATCGCCATCGAGATTTTTGGCGATGATCCGAAGTTGCTTGGCGCCACCAAGTGATAAAGACGCATCCGGAATACTGGGAGTGCTGATGAGATAGACGTCCTGCCCCGCGACGGGAAAGATGCCGAGTGTAGAAAAGATCAGCCAGCTCGACATCGCACCCGAATCGTCGTTGCCTGGGATACCCGCACGCGTGTCGGAGAACGCCTTCTCCAGCGTGAGGCGCACAATCTCCGCGGTTCTGTCAGGCCGGCCTACGTAGTTGTAGAGAACCGGTAGAAGAAAACCAGGCTCGTTCGTCACATCGAAGTGACGACGAAGGAACGTCCAGTCGAGGCGATGAGTGAACGCTTCATCGCCTCCAGCCATCTCGATCAGGTGCCTCATATCTTGCGGAGCGTAGATCGAATATGTCCAGATGTCGCCCTCATAGAAGAAGTCCGGCCAGGTGCCGCGGATGACCAGATACGGAGCAGCCCACGAGCCATCAGGATTGCGTGGCCGCATAAACCCGCTGAACCCTTCGGCCTTCATATCCTTATCCCATAGGTGCTCGAAGTTATGGCTGCGGCTGCTGTAAAGCTCCGCCTCCTTGGTCTTGCCCAACCCGCATGCCACCTCGGAGATGGCAAAGTCGTCGTAGCTGTACTCCGCAGTACGCGAGCCCGAGCGTTCGTCGGCGAGCGTCACGAAGCCCTTCTCGTTATAGTCCTTCAGGCCGCCGCGACCCTCCTTCTGCGGATCGGCCGGAGGAACTTCAGCATCGTGAATCATGGCAGCGAACGCAGTCTCGTAGTCGATCCCCTTCATGCCCTTCACAAACGCATCCGCTACCACCACGTTTGCATTAGAGCCGCCCTGCGTTCGCCCGTTATCATTCCCGCTGCGTGCATCCGGCATATAACCGGTGTGACGATAGATATCGATCAGAGAGCGGATGATATCGCGTTGACGATCGGGAGAGATCAACGTCAGCAGCGGACTTGAGGTGCGGTACGTGTCCCAGATGCAGTAGAAATCATCGTAGTAAGGCTCGGAGGACTTCCAGTCCGGGTTCTCCCCGGTGCGATCGGTGGGCATCAGCATGATGTGATACATCGCCGTGTAGAGCTGCCGTCGTTGCGAGTCGCTCTCGCCCGAGAGACTGAGCTTGGCCAACTCTATATTCCACTGCGAAACCGAAGCAGCGCGCACCATATCGAAGTTCCACACGGGAACCTCCCGTCGCACATTCTCCTTCGCCTGTTCTGAGCTGATAAAGGAGATGCCGACCTTTGCCTGGATTGCCTGTTTCGCCTTAGTTGTGAAGTTGAAGGAAGCGCCGATCGGAGTACTGGCTCCAACCGTAGCATCCTTCGCATCGCTAAGAGTCGTGCCGGTCCACGTCTGCATCGTCTTGGACGGAGTATCCAGCACCATATAGTAGAAGACCCGGTACTCGCCTCCGCGATTCCATCCCCCTGTGAAGCGCGCTACTCCCTGCGCCTCGTGATTTGAGGTGAGGTGAATCTCCGCGCCGAGAAACTTTTGCGCCTGCCAGTCTGTGCCTAGGCTCAACGCATGCGCGATGTCGATCGTAATGTGCGATTGCTGCGAGGCAGGAAAAGTATAGCGATGGAAACCAACCCGGCGGCTACTGGTTAGCTCTGCCTTCACATCGTAGCGAGTCAGCTTCGCAGCATAATACCCAACCTTTGCAACTTCGTCTGTACGCGGGGTTCTGATGTCACCGAGAGTAAGCTCGCCGGTAACCGGAGCGACCAGGATATTGCCGTACTTCCCCTGTGCGCCGCTCAGGTGCAGATGCGAGAATCCTCGAATGACGCCACTGCTGGAGTATCCGAAGCCGGACGGATGACCATCAAAGGTCTCCATATCCGGGCCCACCTTCACCAGACCATAGGGAATCGCAGCACCAACAAAGGTATTGCCTCCCCAGTCAACGCCAATGAACGGATCGACGTTGTGGGTATAGTCCTGCGTCGCGCTGTAAGCTAGACCACCCAGGCCCGCAACCTGCATCGCCAGCATGACAACACCGAGAACGTAGCGGAAGCAGGACAGCAAAGAGGGGTAAATCTTTCCGGACATAATGGGTTCCATTTCATTAAGAGTCTACGAAAAATGCGGGGCCTGCAGGCACAGACCCCCCGATTCAACCTACGACTGATTGCAGATTAGAAAGAATATCGGAGGCTGGCCTGCATCGAACGCTGCCCCGTCTTGCTGGTCACCTTGCCGAAGTTGGCATCCGTAGGAGTTACATCCGGAGCCGACCAGTTAGGATGATTCGGAAAGTCGAACGCATCGAAGCGGAAGGTGAAGTACTGGCTCTCCAGCGTCTGAAACCGCTTCTGCAGGCTGGCGTTGTAGTAAGCAGCTCCGGGCGAGAAGATGATGTTGCGGGTGTGCTGCGTCGTAAACGTTCCGGTAGCGGGAGCGACGAAAGCATTCTTGTTGAACCAGGAGTTCGAGTCGCCCGCGACCGAGAAGTGCCCGTTGCCCTTCAGGCTTTCTCCCGAAACCCGGCTGTAAAGCTGAGTTTGGAAGCCTGAGCCGACGCCCGCAATATCCGTAGCTGTCGAAGCGCTTAATGGCGTTCCCGTCTGGAACTGATAGGACTGCGAGAGCTGCCAGCCGCCCAGAATCTGATTCGTCAACCGGTTGCGGCTCTGAAAGGGAAGATGGTAAACCGAGTTGAGTGCCAACGCCTGCCGGATATCGTAATCCGCATTGCCACATAGCCCCTTGGTATCGAGAAAGTTCGGCAGAAAGTTCTTCTGGAACGATCCACAGTCCTCGGAGTGAGCGAACGTGTAGGCAACGCCGAAGCCAAGATTCCGACTATAACGACGATTCACATCTACCTGCAATCCCTGGTAGAAAGCTGTATCACCCTGGTAGACCTCGGTGATAGCCGCATACCCCGCAAACGGGCGGTGCGCATTGACTCCATTCGTCCCAAACTGCTGTGCGGTTCCCGCTGGGGCCTGATTCAAGTCGCCCTGGAACTGCTGATGCAGTGCATGTCTGCCAACGTAAGAGACATCCGCCACAGTATCGAAGCCAATCTCTCGCTCCACTGACACGTTCCACGTATAAGCCTCAGGCTGCGGCGAACTCTGATTGATTGCTCCTGTCAGCTGCGGATAAGAACCCGTTGCAGCAGCAGTTCCTCCCGGGTTGTCGACACTTCCGGTCGAGATTGATACCACCTGCTGCAGCGGAGGAATTCCACCAGCGAAGACGCCATCAGAGACACCCTGACGGTTGACGTAGCGACCGAAGCCCGCGCGAAACACCGTCTTCCCATTGAACTGGTACGCAACTCCAAGCCGAGGCTGAAAGAGATACTTCTGCACGTGAATATAGCCACGCGGAAGATTGTGAAAGAGGTTGTCATACTGCCCCGTAGCCGCGATAGGCACGTGGTTCTTCGCATCCGCGGTAAAGCCATCGCCCCAGAGAACCGTTCCATTCAGGGGATCGCCACTCCCTGCGATCGGATTTCCCGACGCATTCACCTTGATCGCATTCGACGGGTTATAAAACGCTGGATCGAACGTGCCCGCGTTGTTCCACAAACTGTAGTAAGGATGAATGCTACTGTAGCGAACTCCATACTCAAGGTGCAGCTTAGGTGTCACCTTCCACGAATCCTGCGCAAAAAACTCATACATATTCGCGCGGTTTGGCGTTTCATTGCGAGCGCCCACCTCAGAGTAAGTATTGAACAACCCCAACGCCGCATCGGCTATGTCGTACCCCGACCCCTGGCTGTTGCCGCTCGAAAAATCGAACTTGCCGTTTTGATTATTCGTCTGTCCCGGTGTTGAGTTCGCAAATGCGATCTGGTCATCGTCGTTCTCTCCCGAACGCTCATAGAGGGCACCCGCGCGAACGATATGATTCCCAATAATTCGCGTGAACGTATCGGCAAAGTCAAAAAGCTCCCCCTGCGAGTGCGAAGGGTACGTACTTCCGTCAAGCGTAGTGACGCTCGTCGTCGTATCGAACGCTACAGTAGGGATTTTGTTCGGCAGATCCTTACCTTGCGGAAACAGATAAGGGAAGTTGATG
Organism: Granulicella sp. S190; assembly: GCF_009766095.1. Classification (GTDB taxonomy): domain Bacteria; phylum Acidobacteriota; class Terriglobia; order Terriglobales; family Acidobacteriaceae; genus Edaphobacter. Next base: position 323,154 of record NZ_LMUD01000002.1, on the reverse strand, counting down.
CCATATCGCGTGCGGTCATAGGTCCCTGTAGAAGTATCGATGCTCAACCGCGCGGCATCATGGCTGGCTGCAAGTAGAACCTCATTCGTCATCCGTTCGTTGAAGGTGTGGACGTAATCGATCGAACCGGTCTGGTTCGGACGGCTGTAAATGCGCGGCACGTTACCATAGTTCGACGTCGCGAACGGGTTGTCCTCGTGATAGTAGAAGTGAACCAGCCGGAACCGAATGTAATCCTTCTCCGTCGGCACAATATCCAGGTTCCCGCTGTCAATCTGCTGTTGTTCAGGGTTGGTCCCCGTGGTAAGCAGGTTGCTGGAACCCTGCACAAAGTTCGGTGTTGGGTCCGGAAACGCTGTCAACAGACCTACACCGTTCGGACTCAACCGGTTTTGCGGGATCATATTAGCCACGCCGTTCACCGAAAAGCAGCCAGGGCCACCGGTCGAAACACTGCATGGCAGAGTCGACTCCGGATCTTTGATGTAATGATTCGTCTTCGGATTACCCGTAATCAACGAAGTGAAATCACCAGTACGGAAGGCAGGATTGGGAACCGTCAGCGCGTTCGTTGTCAAAGGGTTATAGCGAACAAAGGCCTCCGAGTACAGAAAGAATACCTTGCCCTTTGGAATGAGGTGAGGCACATAAAGAGGCCCGTTGAGGTTGCCGCCAAACTGGTTGAAGGTGAAGTGCCCCACGAAGTTCGTCTTCAACGCCGCTGGATAAGCCGGATTATCATTGTTGATGAAGTTGTTGTTGCGCGTCCACGTATTCGCGCTCAGTACCGGATTCTGAAAGTACTCATAAAGGCTGCCGTGAAAGTTATCGCCGCCGCTCTTGGTGATGATGCGAACCTGGCCGCCGATCGAGCGCCCATACTCCGCCGGATAGTTGGTAGCTAGAATCTGAACCTCCTGTACCGCGTCAAGATCGGGCGTGCCAATCGAATCCCCGCTGGCGCGAATACGCACTGCCACCGCACCATCGAAGGTCAGTAGATTGTCACGCTCGCGTCCTCCATTGATGTTCAGTGCGCCCAGCCCCGTGCTGAAGTTGAACGTCGACAGGTTACTGGTGCTCGTGATTCCCGCCTTCGTCAGCGCGAGATAGATCGGGTTCCGTCCATTCAAAGGAAGATTGTCCGTCTGGCTGCTCGTGATCACGCGCCCCAGGGTAGCGCTGTCCGCTTGCACCGTGGACTCCTCAGCACGAACCTCGATCTGCTCGGTAGTCTTGCCGACGCTCAACGAGATGTTGACCGTGGCAGGAACCGCCGGATCGAGATTGTTATTCTCCCGCGTCACAGTGCTGAAGCCCGTCGCTACCACTCTCACCGTGTACTTGCCCGGAGCCAGACTGGCAATTGTGTAAAATCCAGACCGGTTACTGACCGTCTTGTGCTCGGCCCTTGTCTGCTCGCTTATCACCGTGATCTCCGCCTGGCCAACCTCGGCGCCTGAAGAGTCCGTAATCGTACCTGCGATCGCCGAGTTGTCAGACTGCGCCAACAGGCTTGACGGACTCACCGTCGCAAAGCTGACGAGTAGAAGCAATGCAACGAAACACCAGGCGTGGGCGTACTTCAACACACCACGCATCCACGCTGAAAGAGAGCCTGAGTCGTTCAATTTCGTAACCACGATACCTCCTGGGCAAGTTAAAATTCGTTTAGTCCAAACGTCTCTGAAGATTCTCAACGTGAACGTAGTAGGAAATCTTGTACTAGCCTCGTCGTCAGCCGTTACCTTTCCGCTGGTTCTAGCAACGCATCGATACACGTCGAAGGCGCGGTCGCCGGGTTGCAGCGTGCTACCAGTCCGTGCGGCAGACCCACAAAAAATCCGGTCCATCGCGAAGGCTCAGATGACGGATAATCCGTGCTCAGCATCTGTGCTCCACTGGCGAGCGCTACCTCCGCGCGAGCATGGTCGTTGGTTCGCGCCTCTTCGGTGCCGTCGTCCGTGCGAGTGCGAATGAGATAACCCTGCTTGGCAAGCGCGTCGATCTCTGCCTTCGTACCGCTGTTCTCTTCTGTAAACGCCGCGTCTGGAGCACCGGGAGCCGCATTCGTGAAGATCGCGCGCCCGCGAAGCGCCGTATGACCTGCTGTGTAAACTTCCTCAACCGGTCGCTGATCCATCAAAAAGACCACCTTCCCGCGAGCATCTGCGAGTAGCGGCCATCCTCCAGCCTTCTTTCCGTCATTTGTGCGAATCGCATCCGGCAGCGTGTTGTAACTCCCGCGCACCTGGTCCGGCGTAATCATCTCGTCTGCGTGGAAGACCGAACGAATCTCCGCATCTAAAGCATCGAAAGTCTCAGAGGTAAACGGCTCCGGACCATCTGGAGCCGTCGCCACACCGGCGTGGCCCTGCTTCGTCTCCACCAGCAGAAAGATTGGAAGATGCTGCGGATGTTGTTTCGACCAGCCGCGCACCACCGTTAGGCAACCGACGAACGTATGGCACGAACTGCGCTGATCCACATTCAGCACATGCATCACTTTGAAGCCCGGCTTCTCCATCTCATGGTTCGGATCGAAGTCAGGATCGGCTGGCAGGCCCGCCTGTGCCACCTTTTCCACAATGGCCGGATGAGCATAGCGCCCACCCTTCGTATCCGCATACACATCGATCTCAAGCTGACGGACGCCTCCGCTTAACTGATCTGCAAGTGGAGCATGTGCGTAGTCAAGCGCACGCATTGCCTTCGGATTCTGTTGTTCGATTAGCCTCCGCTCACTCGGCGCGATCCCCGAGTGATAACTATTGTGGCTTCCAATCACCTGGATCTGGTTGAGACGCAGAACTCGATCCTGCTGAGCGGGTGTCTGCGCCAGGCCGCTCAGCGAAGAGGTAACAGCCACCACGAAAAATGCCCCGCACTTCATCATCTTGATCTCTCGATTCTGTTGCGAAGCTCGCAACATCTCTCATCGTTGCGAAGAGGAGAACCCCTGAACTCTTTCCGCAACGACTCTCCAAATGCTTTTGTAATGCGTCGATCATCACCGCGCTGTCTAGATGTTGTTAGGGGTTTCCACGGTGGAAAGATAGTGGACTCGCAGCCCGTGGAAACTCGTATCTCGCTGTAGATCAACTAGTTAGTGATATGTGATATCCGTATTTTTAACGTCACATTCACGCGCCATGTCATGCTGGGTAGCTTCGGTTTAATCTGTCAGTAACAACAAAGTTCTCGCGCCCATTTCTACTGATGACAGTGGCCATACCCCTTACAGGCAGACCAGTTGGCTTCGCCGTAACCGGCCAGCCTTCAGCCAGCGCGACTGCAACCGTTGAGAATCTCACACGGCTCGAACACCAAGAACGATGGCACCTCGCCCAGCGGATAGCCGCCAGCAAAGGATTCGCAAAGTCGAAGTTCCTCACCCATTTCATCCTCTACATCTGCGAAAAACAGTTGCTTGATCAAGCAGGCGAGATCACCGAACAACAGATCGGAGAGCGGGTCTTTCGTCGCCCACAGGGATACAATCCGGGCGAAGATAACATTGTCCGCAACTACGCCCGCCTCCTGCGCCAGAGACTCGAAGAGTACTTCGCCAACGAAGGCAAGAGCGAGACCACACGTATCGTCGTCCCGCGCGGCGGCTACGTCCCCCTCTTCGTCGAAGATGGGATGCTCCTCGGGGAGTCAGCTCCCGAATTTCCCCAGGAAAACCCTCTTTCGTTACCTTCCAGGTCGCCGAACTTCCACCTCTACCGTGAAACCTCCAGCGACTCGAGGCCCATCACCCGTTCCTCTCGTGCGCTCAGGATTCTTTGTGCAGCTTTGTTTCTGGCTCTGGCCGTGTTGCTGTTTCGCGACCTTCGCCCAAAGCCGCGGGCCACTCCAACGAATCGATTCTGGAGCACCTTTTTCAGCCCCGTGAAGGACACCCTCGTTGTCCCGGCCGATAGCGGTCTCGTCATCTATCAGAACCTCACAAAGACACGGATTAGCCTTGCGGATTACGTTGGGGGCGAGTACCAGAAGCGGACCCATGCAACGCTCGGGATCGACACCGCCACCGTGAACGAGCTCGGGGCCCGCCGCTACACCAGCGTCGTGGACCTCAACCTTGTCTCGGCCATCTCCCTGTTGCCCGAAGTCGTCAAAAATCGATTCAAGGTACGCTACGCGCGCGAGGTGACCCTCGACGATCTCAAGGAGTCAAACGTCGTTCTGTCAGGCTCCTTCGATGCGAACCCCTGGGTCGAGCTCTTTCAAAAAGACCTCAACTTCCAGTTCGAACATATGCAAAATGCAGACTCCCCGGAGATCCGCAACCTGCATCCTCTGCCCGGCGAGAGATCGACCTACGCCACCGACGAAGCTGACCCTGCCCGTAATACCTTCGGTGTCATTGCCGTAACGCGCAACCTCGATAGCACGGGATACGTCCTCATTATCGAAGGGCTAAACATGGCCGGAACTCAGGCTGCTGCCGACTACCTCTTCAGCGAGGTCTCAAAACCGCTTATCGACAGGATCTTCGACTCCGACGGCAAGATGCAGCCATTCGAAGTTCTGCTGGAGACCAGCAACATCGGAGCGAACGCCGCACATCCGCACATCATCTCCCTTCGCATCGAACCGAAACGCTAAATCGAGTGAAGACTGTTCAGGAGATTATGCGGTAAGACAACTCTTGTGTGACGATTGATTTCTAGATAATCTGCTCCGTGTAACACTGGGTGGATCTTCAAGGTGCGAATTTCTGTAGGCCCGGAGATGTCGAATCGGTACGGGCCACGCAGTAGGATACCCTCAGGTTTGTTCTTCAGAAGAAGAGGAACGACAATCTCGTCTCCGGTTGCTTAGAACAAAAAAAGGAGGCAAGAAGGTAGTCTTCTTGCCTCCTAAAAGTGAGCAATGGAATTAGAAGTCGATCCGGAGTGCTGCCTGTCCTGTCCGGTTTCCAGCGTTCTCTGCCGTTTGCGGCCCCGTCAGCTGTCCGAAGAGTGAGTTATCGATAGCCGTCACAGGTGGCGCAAAGTTGGTGTGATTCAGGACGTTCGTGAAAGTCGTCTCGAACCGCGCATGCACCTTCTCGGAGAGAGCAAATCGCTTCGCCACGCCAAGACTCACCGCAGCCGTCCCGGGACCCTGAAGGATTCCGACTCCTGCATTGCCGAAGCGACCCGCTCCTGCTGGAGTAGCCAGGAAAGATAAGTTGTTGTAGGTGACGGAACCCGCAGTGCCTGTCGGGACAACATCGGGACGCAGCACAGCACCGCGATTGACGACGTTTGTGTTCGACTGATCGAAAGAACCGCTGATGCTCGGGGTGAGCCAGGGGCCTGTCTCCAGCAGCGTAATAGTAGTCAGGTCCCAACCCCCGAGGATGGCATCCGTCAACGAGCTCGTGTTCATGAACTGCCGTCCCCTGCCGAATGGTAGTTGATACATCCCAGTCAACAGCATGCGGTTGCGGCGAGTGCCCGAGACGTTCCCAAGATTCTGCTTTATGTTGAACCGGTCTGCGATCGGAAGCCCATAGTTGACCTCTCCTGCAAACGCGCTTGGTGCATCACCTTGGTTATCGGCTACATTGTTGGCATAGGTATAGTTGGCGTCAAAATAGAGCCCATGTTCTAAACGGTGGCTCGCCTGTATCTCGAACGCATGGTAGTTCGCCTCGCCCGCATTGAACGTGCTATAGAGCGTCGTCCAGTTCTGGTACGGAGCGCGCGCATCTACATAAGTTCCAGCTGTCGCTCCCGCGTTGTATGGAATTGTGCTGGCCGGAATCTGGTTGAGGTCCTCGGTGATGCTCAACCGGTAGGTGTGCTGGCCGACGTAGCTTGCACGGAGCGATGTGGCATTGGATAGTTGCCGCTCGACGGTCACGTTCCACTGGCTCGATTGGGGATCGCGATAGTTGGGATCAACTCCCTGATCCAGTCCGCCACCGCCAAAGGTCGGACCGCCGGTGGTGGAAGGTGCGGTGTTTGGAAAGGCAATCTGTGGAGTATTCGGTCCTGCCGTGTTGGAGTTGGAATAGATGTGCAGACTCGAGGTTGGATTGCCGCTGTTATTGAACGAGAGTGGTCCCAGGTTGGTCATCGTATAGATGCCGAATCCCGCTCGCACCACGGTTTTTGTATCGTTGAACGGGCGATAGGCGATTGATAGACGTGGCTGGAAGTCGCCCTTATAGGTTTGGCGCAGGCTCTGTGGCAAGCCGTCCTGGCTGGCGGTAATATACGCCGTGCAGGGGAGACCATTCGCCGTAGATCCGGCGGCCGTGCCAGACGGGCAGGAGTTGAAAGACTGCTGAAAGGCTACATTGGAAGCAGAGATGTTCTGGCTGGTAAGGTACTTAGCCAAGGCATCAGGGACGACGATGGAGTTATTCCGCTGATCGAAGTTCGCGAGATTACCGCCATCCTCTTGGAAGCCTGGAAGAATCTGCCAACGCAGGCCGTAGCTGAGTGTCAGGCGGCTGTTTACCTGGAATTCGTCCTCGGCGAAGAAGCTATATTGCGTTGCGGTTCCGCCAACATCCGGACTGGAGACGGCGAAGAGAAGCGTAGTGGGAGCACCTTCGAGGAAGTCGCCGAAAGCGTTGCCTGTAAAGATATCCGTCGGAGCATTTCCATAGCTCGGCTGGAAGATGAAAGTTCCGAAATCGTCTGAGGCGAACTCCGGGGCAAAGCTCTCCAGGTCGAAGTACCGCACGCGGCGGATATCGATACCACCCTTCAAGGTATGTTTGCCGAATGTGTAAGTGAGGTTGTCGCTAAACTGTGTTGTCTTCGATTGGGTGATACCCGCCTTGTCTCTGCCAATAGCTGGAAACGGCGTGCTTGCGCTGAAGTTGAATGTAGGAAATGCGTTGGTCAGCGGATGCTGGCTGATGTTGACGTCGGCCAAGCCCAACTGGCTCAATGCAGTCGAGCCTTGAATGGGGAAGTTGACGTTGGTCGTAACGTTTGTGAAGCCATAACGGAATTCATTCAGCAGCCTTGGCGTGATCGCGTAAGTGTGCGAGACAAGCAAGCTTCTGTTGTGAATGGAGTCCTCGTCGTTTGGCAGGAAAAGGTTCGCGACGTCCGAGGTTATGTTCTTGCGGCTGAAGCGCACATAGGCCGATTGCTTCGACGAGATCGTCTGGTCGACTCGGATGTCCGCGCCATCGGTGCGTGCCGGGGTCGATTGAAAGTTCTGATAGTTGATGGTTTGCGTCTGGTTGGTAGCGCCCGCCACGTTCGGCAGTGGATAGTAAGCCAGTAATGCCTTCGCTGTCTGGTTGATCTGGGATAACGGGATTGTAGGGCCGCCTATGTCGGAGAGATTGCCGCTTCTGTCAGCCGCAGTCGGGACGACTTCTTGCTGGAACACTGCAGTACTGCGCCGGTTGCCCTCGTAGTCTGCAAAGAAAAACGTCTTGCTATGTCCGTCATAGAGGTGCGGAATCACAACGGGCCCACTGAGCGAGCCGCCAAATGTATTGAACTTTTTAGGAGCTTTTGAGCTGGAGCCGTACGGGTCTGCATCGAGTGCCTGGTTCTGTAGATACTCGAAGAGGCTCCCGTGATACTGGCTTGTTCCGTTCTTCGTGGTAAATGTCACATCGCCGATCTGCGAGAATTCCGCACTGTTATTAAACGCGGTGACCTTGACTGCTGCGATTCCTTCCTGCGAAGGATAAGCGTCCTGCAGTGCTCCATTCTGCCGCACGTTCGCAGTGGAAATGCCATCGACGGAGAAGTTCACCTGGGAGGAGCTTGCACCTCCCAAGGCGATATTTCCCGAGCTGTCTGTCTGAACGTTGGGTGATAGAGCAAGCGCACCCAGAGGGCTTGTAGTAGTCGCGCGGTTATTCAAAGGTAGCTGAGTCATCTCGATATTGGTCTTCGAGTCGCTGATCGTTCCATTTTCCGTATTGATTTGATCAGCCGCCCCCGAGACCTCCACGGTTGTCGCCTGTGCCGCAATATTGAGCGTAGCCCCAAGCCTGAGGTCTTGTCGTGCTTCCACTGAAATGCCCGACACAACAGTGTCTGCAAAACCATCGCGGTGAGCGCGCAGCGTGTACTTGCCAGCTTTCACATTCTCAAAGATGAAGGCACCTGAATCGTCGGTATTAGCTGTGTGCTCTGTATTTTCATCTGTACTGTGCAGCACAATCTGTGCGCCCGGAATAGCTGCTCCGCTCGCGTCCAGTACGTTACCTCTTACGCTTCCAAACGTCGATTGCGCATGAGCGATTGTCCCGGTGGCAATCAACAGGCAGCAAAAAGCCACGGAGGCAACGCCCAACAAAGCACTCCTCATCGAGAACCGCGGCTGCCATCTGTGACTGGGTTGAGCCTGGTACTGCTTCTCTTGAAGAGACACGGTCGTCCCCTCTTCAAGTGGGGGGCAGATTTCTGTGCTTAATGAAGTAAGGCCTCTAAATAAGTTCATGTTGAATCACCTTTATGTCGGAAAAAGACCGACATTCCCAGTAAATCGCGAATTCCGTCAGCAATGCATAAGGTCCTTCTTTACGATTTACTTATGTCTCAGTCGCTATAGTTCCATCAGAAGCAACTGAATGATTGTCAAATCGATCCCGACTGTCCTACGCAGAATCACGGGAGGCAGCGTCGCAGCGATAGTGTTGACGCTGCTTTCCTATCGGCTTCACTTCAATCTCTCCGCATCAACCTCCATCCATCTCTTTCTGGTGGTAGTCATCGCGATTCGTTGGGGTTTATTGGAAGCAAGCCTAGTTTCAATTCTGTCTGTGGTGTGTCTCGATTACTTCTTTACCGAGCCTTTGTTCCGGTTTTACATTACTGATTCGCATGATTGGGTAGCTATTCTGGTCTTTGAAGCAACTGCTTTAGTCGTTAGCAGTCTTTCGAATCAGGTGAGTCACCATGCTCGCGAGCTAGAGCGACGTCAGGCTCAACAGCAAAAGCTTTACGAACTCAGTCAGCATGTTTTGCTTCTCAGCCGGGACGCTGCGGCCGATCAGCAGCTCGTCGATCTCATGCGTTCCAGCCTGCAAGTAAAAAGCGTAGCCCTTTGGAACGCGTATGAGATGCGCCATCGCAAAAGCGGAGACTGTAGTTTCTCCGAGGAGGAAGTGCGCTCCGCTTATTTTCTGGAAGCAAACGAAGATGACTTGAGCACAGGTGTCTCACGGCGCGTCCTTCGGTTAGGAACGAGGCCGATTGGAGCCATCTTGCTTTGTGGACATTCTCTCGACGCGGCCTCGGTCAATGCAGCCGCATCACTCGCCGCAGTTGCAATCGAAAGAGCACGCTCCTTCTTTACCGAGGCAAATGCAGAAGCTGCAAAACAGAGCGAGCAACTACGCTCTGCCATTCTTGACGGCCTGGCACACGCTTTCAAAAGCCCTCTCACGACAATCAGGGCCTCAAGCTCCGGCCTGCTGGCGATGAATACACTATCCGGCACAGAACAAAAACTGGTTGGGTTGATCGATCGGCATGCGGGTCATCTTAGCGATCTTGCCAACCATCTGCTTCTCACTGCGAAGCTGGATGGCGGCGATATGAAGATCAAGCGCGAGCAGATCGACGTCGCTCGACTGATTCAAAACACTATAGACGAATCGTCACAGGAACTGGATGGGCATTCTATCGACTTTCAATTGAGTTCCGGCAGCAACGCTGCATACGCGGACCGGAAACTTCTTCAGATGGCCCTTTTTCAGATTCTCGACAATGCGGCAAAGTATAGCCGTCCTAAGTCGCAGGTGGTCATTGCGGTTAGAGAAGAAGAAGCGGAACTGGTCATTAGGGTCAGGAACGAGGGCTCGTTTATTCCAGTTGACGAAAGAGAAAAGGTATTTCAACGGTTTTATCGTTGTTCTGAGTCGGTCAAATCAATCTCCGGTACCGGGATCGGTCTCTCCGTAGTTAGGCGCATCGCAGAGGCTCATCGAGGACGTACATGGGTTGAGAGTGATCACGTCAATGGAACTACCTTCGCGATCGCACTACCTCGCATGGCAAAGGAGAAGGCATGACTCAGAAGAGTAAGGTGCTGGTTGTTGAAGACGATGCGGGGATTCGACAGAGTTTGTTTGAAACATTAGGGGCTCTAGGATTTGCTGTCGGAGAGGCTCAGAACGGGGAGGATGCGCTCGTGCAGTTGCGCATGGTTAACTACGACGCGGTCCTCCTTGATATTAATATGCCTGGAATGGGAGGAAAGGAGACGTGTCGGAGAATCTGTCAAACCTTCCCCGGACTGCCAATCATTATGCTCACGGTTCGAGATGACGAAGAGGATATCGTCGAGTCCTTGGACGCGGGAGCGTTTGATTATGTCACGAAGCCGTTTCAGATTCGCGAGCTAACCGCAAGGTTACGAGGAGTCATTAAGCGTCGCTATATCCCGGTTAGAGAACCGGACGTGATTAGCATCGTCGGTGACATTATGCTCGACACCAATCGTCGGCTCGTAGAGAAAAAGGGGGAACGGATACGCCTCGCTCCAAAAGAATACGAGACCCTCCGTTGTTTGATGGAGCATGCTGGTAGACCTGTCAGACACGAGAATCTATTGCGATCCATTTGGGGTCCTCTTTATAGCAACGAACGTGAATATTTGCGCGTTGTCATCAACCAACTACGAAAGAAAATTGAAGACGATCCTACTCGCCCCATTTATATCTTGACCGAGAGCCATATAGGCTATCGCTTTTGTGGAGAGTAAATGGCCCGATGTTCAAGTGCACTTAGGCTCACTTGGTAGAGAGCGGCGCCGAGTCGCTTGGGTTACTGTATCCAGGCAGTAAAGACATATCGAAGTGCGACTTCTAAGGAGCAGAATGAATCAATTTGCCCAGGTTATTTCCAGCTTCCCCGGCACATTAGCCGTACTTATTCTCGCAGCGTATCTCGAAGTGCAGGGCGATGCTTGTTTTCAATTTGGCCTTTATCATGCCTCAGGACTGAGACGCGCCGGATGGTTTCTTGGCGGCACGGCTGTGCTCGTGTGCTACAGCTTATTCTTGAACACCTCGAAAGTCGATTTCGGGAAGCTCCTTGGCGTTTATGTCGTGCTGTTCTTTCTTGTCGCTCAAATTATCGCAAAGCTCCAATTTCATCAGTCACCGACAAAAGCGATCTACCTCGGCGGAGCCTTCATCGTCGTTGGCGGAATGATCATGACTCTTTGGAAGACCTGATGAAAGCCTTTATCGCAGCCCGTGGGAGCAAGATAAATAGCGTGCTCCGAACTCATGGGAGGCCTATCACTGATTCGGCATTTGGGCCGGTCTACGAGATTGTTCCGCGAACGACAAGTCCAGCAACCAACCTGCGTAGATGTGAATGGCTCAAGAGTTTTTGAAACATGCGAATTCACGCATCAAAATGGACCTCTACACAGGCTGTATCCGTGGATAAACGCATTAGCAAGTATGAGGCAGGCAGAGTTGTCGATGGCGGGGAAGGCGACTGCAAGGAGTTTTAGCCCCATTGCGTATTAATGCATTTAATTGTCACATGAGGTCCGCCATAAGCTATTCATTCTTAGTAGCTTATGGCGGGGACGACGAGGCTCGAACCCGCGACCTCTGCCGTGACAGCAAGGAAGAAACGCGTAACTGTAAGAAACCAGGCGTAACGGATGGCTCTTTTAGCGCCTTGAGGCACCCCGAGGAAGCGTTATTGCACCCTTATCGAACCCACGTCCTCTGTCCACTAGACCTCTGCCCAAAGAAGGCAGACGACATGGGTTCATCAACAAAATATCAGCCCCTTCCGAAAGCTCTGGAAGCTCTGGCGGACATCTCATACAATAGAACCAATGGCACGCTCCGTTACCATCTCGACCCCGGTTCCGACTCTCGAAGAGTTTGGGAAGAGCCTCGGCTTAAGCAAGAGCCGACAGAACTCTCTCCTGCGTCTCGTGCGTCGCGATTCAAAGTCGGGTCAGTTCGTCGAGCGTCACCGAGATTCCTCAGGGACTTCAAAGGAGAGCGGCACGGTTTTCAGAACCAAGAAATAGTCGAGGTCTGAAGATTAAATGCCGATTTCCCTTGTCCAGCAGAACGCCGTCTTTCTCAATATTCCTTATGACGCCCACTTCAGCCGTCTCTATCTGGCCTATATCGTAGGACTGACGGAGCTCGGCCTTGAGCCAAGGGCGACTCTTGGAATTCCTGGCGGCGAACGCCGCCTTAATCGAATTCTCGCTCTTATTCAGAGTTGCCGTTATTCCATTCACGACCTGTCGCGGATCGAAGTCGACCGCAATCCTCCCCCAACTCCCCGCTTCAACATGCCGTGCGAACTCGGGATGACAATTACATGGCAGCAGCTTAACCCTGCCCGTCACACCTGGTTCGTGTTCGAGTCGCGCAATCGTCGTCTGCAGAAGTCCCTTAGCGACTTGGACGGCACAGACCCAAACATCCACGATTCCACGGTTGAAGGGGTTATGCGCGAGTTGTGCAACGCGTTTGTCCGTCGTGGACCTCAGCCCGGAGTGCCGCAGATGCTTCGCACCTACCGCCGTGTCAGCCGGCAGGCGGATGAAGTGATGAGAGTCGCCGGGAGCACGAATCTCTTTGAAGCCAGAGTCTTCAAAGACCTCTGTTTCGTCGCCCGCGCAATAGCTCAATCGACGTGATAGTAAATACGAGCCGACTTCACGGCCGATGAGCCAGTCAGGACCGATGTGCGAATGCGGCAGACGGACCGGCCGATTCACCAGCCTCATCCCCAATGTCCATGGCTGCGATATGACCGCCCTTCACAGTGAATACGTGGAGAACCTCGCTGTCCGAAAGAACATCCCCTTGAAGACTCCTGACGAGTTGATGCACCTTGACGTGAGTCTTACCACCGTCTTCCTCGGTGATTTCCAGCGGCTTTACAGCGGGATCGAACTCGCTCCATTGGCGAGTCCAGTAGGCGCGAATCTCTTTCTTTCCGACAACCTCGCCTCCCTCCGAAGCCCTGGGCCAGCGTACGTCCTCTGCCATCAGAGCTAATGCGCCGTCGATGTCTCGCTTATTGAATGCGGCGTATGCCTGCTCAATAAGGGTCTTAGTGTCTGCCATTCACTCTCCCATAACGCCTGGCGTGGAATCGATTCTCGTTTATCCGGCCAGTCTGAATGCTCTCGGACAAGCGCCTACTAGTCGGCAGTAGTCGCCTGCCCGCTTCTGGTGTTCAACTCGCTGCTTCGCACTCAAAGAGAATGGTCACATCCCCGGTTGAAGGGGACCCTCCAAAAAAGTCAAAGCGGCGCGACACGATTTTATAGTCGGGAGGAGCACCTACCGAAATTAGGTCGCCTAAAAGAGGGATTGCAGTGAGCGAAGTGTCGTTCAAGGTTACCCCGGAAATTTGACCGTTTGGGAGCTGAAAATCAAGATGGATTGCCATCCACACAGCATAGCAGCGACTTTACACAAGAGATCCGTACCCACCTGCTACAGCCGATTTCACCTTTTCCTACGGTTTGGGATGATTCGAATTGAGCTCATCATACGCGTCCCCCCACTTCGCTAGTTGATCGAGCAGCTCGTATGTCGCTGCCTTTACCGGTTCCGCCAGATCATACTCGACGTGCAGAATATGGCTGCTCAGATCATTTCTCACGATCAATCCCGCGGCCTGAAGCTTTCTCAGATTTTCAGCCAACACTTTCTTGGAAGCTGAAGGGATGAGACGTCCGAGCTGACCAAGTCGAATGGGCCCCTCCCGCATGACACAGAGAATTTGTATCCCCCACTTTCCCTGGAGGTGGCCGACAGCTAATTCTGCAGCACAAGAATACTCGACGGACTTGTCTCGCATTGCGAAATCTTCCTCTCAGAGCTAGCCTGACTCCGTTCAGTTGCCGCCCACAGGTTGGACAGAAGTGAGCGGCGACTAAGAGAGGCCTCCACTCGTTTCCTGCGTCGGGTTTGGAGGCAAATCTGACAGGTGTTCAGCCAACAGCACAAGCAAATTCGGACAATGCCAAGTGTTAGAAGCTCTTTCCTGGAGTCTGCTGATCTGATTAAGAAGCCTGCGGATTCGTAAACATCTCGTTGCCGCTCGCCGTCTGAGCAGCGGGTATTTCCTCTTCAAGAACATCCCAATGCTCTGCGAGCAATCCGTTTTCGATCCGGAATATGTCCACGGCAATAACGGGTTTACTAAAAGGGCCGTGTGCGGAATATCGTCCGTGGATCATCACGAGGTCACCCTCTCCGATAATCATTCCCGGGTCGTACTTGAAGTCAGCCGGCACGTTGGCAGCAAGTTCGCGCAGCCCTTCTCGAAAAGGAGGAATGTAGTGGTTGTGCTGAATATAGTCTTCAGCCCAATACTTATCGAAAGCACTTAAGTCCCGATTCACAAAGACTGCCTTCATGGCCGTCAAGACAAGTGCTTTGTTCGCTGAAACATCTGTATTACTCATATTATTTCCCTTCGTTGGTGATCAAAACATCTGTTTTCACGAGTCCGGCATTTGAGGCTCGCATGATCATTCATGAGCTTGTTGCTAGTGCGGCGGTCAAGATCCCTTTTGCGGTTTGCAACATCTCCGGAAACGGATGATGGGCGACATGCGTAATTCCAAGCGATCCATTCACCGTCATCGTGGAGAACTTTTGTGTATCTGGCCCCCCGACAAACCCAGCGGTGAAGACCTGGTTAAGATGCAGTCCCCTGAAACGCGTGCGCACTTGATAGGAGCCATAGCTCGTCAGCATGAGATCGTGCACGAACCCGCTATTCAGCAGCAGTCTTAGATGGGCTTGCGGCGAGTGCTCATCCTCTACCAAGGAACTGGCTTGGTTCAGGAATTCGTCGATGTTGCTGCGAAGCGAACTTGACTTCATTGAAGAGGTGATCCGCGCTCCAATCTCCCAGAACTGATCCTCGCGTAGTCCTTCCAGTAGGCAGCGGTGGAGAACGACCAGCTGCCCCACTTGATCGGTCAGCCCGTGAAACGGGCGTATATCGACTGGGCTCAGACAACGAATACCATCAGTCCGCCAAACTACGCTTGACCGAAGTCCTGCCAGAGCCAACGCCGTCAAAACGGCGCTGTGAACAGAGACACCCCGCCATTTGGCATTATCCACGAGATCCTCCGTCTCGGCCTTCGACAACTCTGCACGGGTGACGTGGACGGCAGTTGCCGGATGCACGGGAACCGCCTCATTTGAAACCGAGGAAGTATGTTCCGATGTTCGATACTCCGGGCTCTCACGACCGAACAGTTCGGCGACAGATGGGGTGAGCGGCTGCGGTTTTTGCAACGCGCATTCCGTCAGCAAACACAGCAGGTCGTGGAGCAGGAAGAGATGAGACTTTCCGTCCAATGAAGCATGGTGTGAGGCGATCAGGAACACGCACTTATCTTCCTGATGAAACAACGCAGACCTCGTTAAAGGCTCGCCGTCCTTGAAGGGGTCCGAGAGCTCCTTCTCGATTGCCTCCGTGGCTGAAAACGACGACGAAAGCGGCTCCACGCGCAATGGCATAGGCCGCTCCGGAACGCTATAAAAGAACGGACGTTCTCCTTCAACCTTGCCGATCGACGCTTGTAAAAGCGGATATGCCTTCTGCAACTCCCGAAGTGCTTCGTGCCAGTTTTCGATTCTTGTCTGGCCGCTGATCTCGGCCGCGAGAACGTGCCCGCGTCGAGCAACCCGCTCCATCAGCCAGAAGTGTTCCTCAAAGGAGTCCAGTTGCCTCAGCACCCTGTTCTTGTCAACCTCGGAGAAGTTCATGTTTTCCGTCACAGGGATGCACCTGCAAAACGAGGAGACTTTTCAAGGAGAGCCTCTGCTCTTCGAAAATCATACGAATCAAATCCGGCGGTAAAGTCGCTCATTGTCTCCTTGAGCAGGCGCTTCGCCTGCTTGATTTCGTCGCCAGTCTGAGCCAACTCAAGGAGCGAGGTCGCTGTCCTCAATTCCCACGAGAGCGCTTGCTGACGTTGCGCAATCTCCAAAGACTGCTGCAACAGCCGGCATACATCAGCTCTCGCCTGCGACTTGCCCTCGCCATGCATACGCACGGCTTCTAATCTCAGAACTTCGGGAGCACACCACCACGAAGGGTCGCTTTTCGCCCGCTGCACTAGGAGGACGGGTGCAAAACTCAGCCCCAGCACACTGAAGTTTTCCCAATGGCGATAATCCCAATAAGATTGTTGCCTTCCTGCCTTGAATTGACGGTCCGCGGGCTGGCCATTCGCTGCTGCGACGCCCAAACGGAACACATCCACGTACTGTTTCCAATACAGAGAATTGGATAGGCGGGCGTGCTCCTGTAGCAGGGACAGGTTGCGCTCTGCGTCTTTCAAGTTCCGATTCCAAATGTTGATGGGGCATCCGGCGATGGAAAGTGCAAAACAGATCGCGACCGACTGCTTCGTTTCCAATGCGGCAGCAACCGATTTTTCAGCGACGCGAATAGCGTCTTCCGGAAAGCCTTGAAGCCACAAAACGCGGGCCAGGGTTCCCATGACCAAAACTGCCAAGTTATAGTCATACGCTCCGCGTATGCCATCATCGGAGATCGTCACCCGGTCTTCTATTTCCGACAGAACAGATCGACACTCCTTGAGATTCCCCAGATACAAGAGCGACAGAGCCTTCAGCGGATTCCACCATACGTGTTGAGAATCACCGCCGACGTACTCTTCTATCTGGAGTGCAACGTCCAGCGACCGGCTATATTCTCCGAGGCCGTGGTGATAACGCCACAGATTATGAAGGGCTCCACTGATTCCTAGCCGATCATCTAACTGCTTGGCAAGTTCGAGCGCCCGAGTTGCAGTAGAGAAGAGTTCCGGCACCGCGCCGAGGGTTTCATAGAGCGCGGGTCCCCTCGCAAGCAAAAGACGGAGTTCCGCCTTTGACACGTTCGGCGTGCCGCTCATCGCCTCCAATGCTCGATCGGCGTGAACTTTGAACTCTTCGAAGAGAGATAGCTGAAACCAGAGATATGCCGAGGAGGCTATAACCTCAATTCCGAGTTCTGGGTCGCCCTTCGGTGAGAAAGCCCACGCAATAGCTGAACGGAGTTCATCGACCATCTTGCTATGGGATTCCTGGTGAGACTTCACCACAAATCCATTCTTAGGTGCGAGGCTCAGAGTTCTATCGCGAATGTATTCGGCATGTAGGCGGCGAACAGAATTCGCGCCGGGGCCGTCTCCAAGCTTCTCGACTGCGTACGCGCGGGTGGAATCCAAGAGCCGGAATACGGGTGCGCTGCTCTCGTTCGACATGACGAGAAGAGATTTCGCGACAAGGTTGGGCAGGGACTCCCAAATTCTGCTCTTCGTCATGACGTGATCCGTTGCGACCATAAGGGCGGCATCGCGATCGAACTCACCTCGAAACACACTCAACCGCGATAGGAGGAGCTGTTCACCATCTGACAGAAGCCCGTAGCTCCAATCAAGCGTGGCGCGCAGCGTGCGATGACGCTCTTGCGCCGTACGTCGATTGCGGGTTAGGAGTTCAAGACAATCTTCAAGCTGGATAGTGAGCGTTCGAATGTCAAAGAGGTCGATGCGGGCAGCGGCTAGCTCTATAGCGAGGGGAATTCCGTCGAGCTTGTTGCAGAGAAGCGCCAGCGCCGGTGCATCTTCATCCGTGAGTGAGAAGCCCGCAACGCCTGAAGACGCTCGCTCGACGAAGAGTTGGACTGCCGGAAAGGCTAGAGCCTCGACAGCGGTGAGCGAGGCATCTCCGAGCGACGGCGCTTGAAGAGGTAATAACCTCTTCACAAACTCTCCCTCAGTGCGCAACGGCTCTCTGCTTGTGGCAAGGAGATGGACATTCGGGCATTCGCGCAAGACCTTCTCCGCGAATGAGGCGGCAGCTTCGATCACATGCTCACAATTGTCAAAGACAATAAGCGTTTCACGCGGTCCCAGATAATCGAAAACCGCCATTTCATCAATGCCCGATGACGCCGGCAGTCGGAGAGAGCTAGCCAAGGCAAAGGCCAACGGCGAGGAGACGGTGAGAGACGTGAAATCTACAAAGAACACGCCGTCCGGATAGATTTCAATAGCTCTTCCAGCCGTCGCCAACGCAACACTGGTCTTGCCAATTCCACCACTGCCCACAATGCTGATGAGCCTACGATCGGCCAGATCCGAAAGAATCTCCTGAATGACTTGATCGCGGCCTATCAGTTTCGCAAGTAGAGGTGGAACATTGACCCAACTCTTTTGATAATTCTCTGTTTTCCGATGCGTGACCGGCATCGCAAACTGATATCCGCGACCAGGAAGCGTCACGATACATCCATCCGGACAGCCGCCTTCGGATAAGACTTTTCGAACGGCGGCTAGATGCACTCTCAGATTGGCTTCGCCAACGCTTGTGTCCGGCCATATTTGAGCAGTCAATTCAGCCCCGCTCACCACTTTCCCTGCGTTCTCTACGAGGATTCTAAGCAGCGAAAATGCCCGACTGCCGAGATGCACAGCTTCCCCATCACACAGCAGAGCGCTGCGCTCTGGAATCAATTCGAACGTGCCGAAACAAGAAGATGGTTTCATCGCTCCCAAATTGCGCGACCGCAAGACATTCGCCACAAAGCGTATGGGGCTCAGAAACAAATGAATTGAGGCGCGGGCAAAACACAGTCAACTCCCGCATCTACCATGCTTTCAAAGCGTAGGCCAGGAGGACCGGGAGTGTCTTGGCGAAGACTGTTCAAAGATGGCTTTTTCTGCTGCGTCGCCATTCGCCGGGGCTTTCGCCCACAAATCTTCTGAAGAATCTATTTAGGGAGGGCTGATCGGAGAAACCATATTGAGACGCGATTTCCGCAAGCGATAACCGGGAGGTCAGCAGTAGGTTCTTGACGGCGTCTAGTCGTTGCTCCATCAGCCACTTATGCGGAGGTTGTCCGAATGTCTTTCGAAAAGCGTGAGCAAAGTGGCTTACCGACAAGCCGCATTCGGCTGCGACCGAAGATAGGGAGATGTCGCCATTCAAATTAGCACTCAGAAGTTCTTTTGCACGACGGGTCTGCCACGGAGCCAGATGTCCGCGATCTGATTTCAACCCGCTGCGAACTCCGCCATAAGCAAATGTTGCGTGCGCAAGAACCGCTTGGCCCAAGTTGTCAAGAAAAAGTCTGGACGTCTGACGAGACTGTTGAATAGAAAATAGAAGCGACTTTCCAAGATGCTTTAGGGTCGTATCCATTTCGCAATGAGGCCACCGCAGCGTGTCGAGTTTGGGCAGGTGATGTTCATAAGCGAATTCCTCTAAAGCGACTCGCGGTATGTAAAACTGTATAACCTCAATCGGGTTCGGAAAGAACGCAATAGGCTCGTGCTCAAGATCTAGGATCGTTACTCCCCCGGACGGCCGCTTTCCAGTGGGTTCTAACTTTCCACCCAACCACAATTGACCTCCCAGGCTGGTTCGAAGATGGAGATGAATTGAGAACGCTTTTTCGACCGGAATCGGATCTGTCGGTGTAAAGAATCCGCGGGGGGCATGGAGCCGAGTCACCGCAAGTGCAGAATTCCCGGAGCCAAGCGTCGCGTATACGGGGGAATCTTCGAGGTGTAAGTACCTCGCCATCCGTTCCGCATAAGCTCCTGTGTCGATCATGGTGTCTAACTCCGGGCGGCGGGCTGCTGCGCCAGGCTTGTGACTGCCTCCCTCTATTTTCGCGCAAAGCCTTAGGATTGCGCCAGCATCTCATCGCAGAATCCGAATGAGCGCCATCAACTCGGTGTGCGAGGCCTTGCGCTGGGGATGGGCAAGGCGTCTACGGAAGAGCTTGCATGAACTCGGCAACGTGATTTGCCCACAGTTCCGGATGAGCCATCGTCAAATGACCAAAGGTCTGCGCAGATCCTGGTTGGAGTACGAAGCGCCCGTGCGGTACCTTTGCGATGAGACCATCCATATTCTGAAGTTCTGCGGGGTTGAATGCGTCATCGGAAAAGTTTAGGGCGTAGACGATGGCCTTGATGGAGTGCAGTTCAGGGTCTGGATTGTAGTCGGAGGACGAACGGAGGGAGTAGAGGATATCGTTTGCGTCGGTGGGCATCGCTTGCTTTTGCGCCTCAGCAATGAATCGATCCGCTGCGGCCTGGTCGGGCACGACTTCCTGCAAATGGGGGACACCGTCGAGCATCATTCTCATAAGCGGAAAACTCTTTATCCAGCCGGCGGGAGGACTCGAATAATCGCCTGCCTTATAGTCGGGATCGGATTGAATGGAGTTGATGACGATCCTCCTCCAGAGTAGATTTCTTCCGGAAACCGGAATCGGCATTGAGACGACTGGCATGATACCGTCCATGAAATCGGGATGACTCTCGGCCCACTGCCAGGCATTCATTCCGCCCATCGACATGCCCAGGATCGCTCGAAGATGTTTCACCCCTAACGCCTGCGTGAGCAAACGATATTGCAGGTCTACCATGTCGCCATACCCGTACTTCGGGAATTGCGCTCTCAGACCGTCACTCGGTTTGCTGGAACGACCGTGCCCCACGTTATCAGGAAAGACCAGGAAATAACGTGACGCATCTAGTGGCTTGCCAGGGGCAAACAGAGCGTCCATGTAATTTTTGCTCAGAAGCGCGTTGCCGTCTGAGCCTGTCCAGTGGAC
Source organism: Granulicella sp. S190 (assembly GCF_009766095.1). Taxonomy (GTDB): domain Bacteria; phylum Acidobacteriota; class Terriglobia; order Terriglobales; family Acidobacteriaceae; genus Edaphobacter. The sequence continues at coordinate 302,560 of NZ_LMUD01000002.1, read as the reverse complement.
AACGAGCACCGCATTGTCAATTTGTCCTGAATCGTCCCGGTGAGGCGTGCCCAGCGTAGCGTAATGGATACGCACTTCTGGCAGAACCTCGCCATCGCGGAATTTGTAGTTCTTGAAGACCGCATCGGATTCCGCCGCCCCATCGTTACGCGCGGCCTGCCAAGGGGATGCCATAGCATTCTGCTGCATAGTAGTGCCTTTCTCCGTAGACTGCGACCAAGCCACATGGACAATGACGCCAGCTAATGCAACGACAACAATGGATATGGAAACGAAGTACCTACCCGTGAATTTCAATTGGCAACTCCTGCGTGTTGCGCATCTCATCTATCCGGCAAAAAACGACCGCATCAGAGTCATGTATTCCGCCTCAGAGGTTTCGCGGCGAGCATGAATCAACGGCTTGATGTCATCGGTGGCCACATAGCGCAGTTGATCTGTTCCATCTGTGACTGCCGTATAGATACACTCCGTGACCTGCTCTTCCGTGCCCATTGGACCGGAGCGCATGTTGTCGAATAGGGCCGCCGTGTGGCCCATGAAGGCAGCGTAATCCGGCAGCGAATTATTCCCAGCCGCCTCCTCTCCGCTACGCTTGCCGAAGCTCGTCGAGAGGACGCCGCCCGGCTCGACGATCTTTACTTTGATTCCCTGGGAAGCAAGCTCATAGGAGAGTGCTTCGGAGAAGCCTTCCAGAGCGAATTTGCTCGCGCAGTACAGAGAAAGCGCAGGCAGGCCGAATACTCCCGCTCCCGAGGTGATATTTACGATGATGCCCGCCTTTGCAAACCGGAAGTGCGGCAAAATCGCTCGGATTGTTGCCATTGCGCCGAAGACGTTCACTTCAAACTGCTGTTGTATCTTCTCCACGGGAGTTGACTCAAACAGACCAAAGAGGCCAAAGCCTGCATTATTGATAAGAACGTCAATAGCACCAAAACATCCGATTCCAGCATCGATAGCGCCCTGGATGCTACCTTCGTCTTCCACATCGAGTTCGGTGACGAGAACATTATCGAGGCCGGCGAAGTCGGAATTACCATCAGGTTGTCTCATGGTGGCAACCACGTTCCAGCCCTTGCGTGCAAAATCCAATGCTGTCGCCCGGCCAAGTCCGGAGGAGCAACCTGTGATCAATACTGTCTGCGGCATTAGCAATTCTCCTTGTGGTTATGACGGACGTGATCGTCCGAATTATGATCTCGATCCGCACCGATGGTAGCGAGGAGGCTACGCACCCGCAAAACGATCCAACATCGGCACATCGGAGATGTATGTGTCGATGCGCTGGATCTTCTCTTCGCGTAAAGACAAAATGGACGTCAGATATTCATCAAGAATCTTGTCTCCGTGCTGGCCCGTGTTATGCAGCATGATGGCCACATCCTTCCAGCCATAGAGAACATGCAGCAGGGCGAAATTGACTCCGTGGCTGCCGAGAAACTGGCCTTTGGCCACGACAGCTTCCGCCCCCTTTGCTTCGCCGCCCACGGCGCTGGTTCCGGGTAGGCTCCATACAGCATCGTCGGTAAGTACGGACCGTAGTTCAGCCGCATTTCTGGTCTGCAGAGCAGTCAGAAAGGTCAACGCGATCTCTTTCTTCTTCTCTTCCGTCACGACAATTCTCCTAAGCTGATGCGTGTCCGATGCCAATCACAACAATCGGCATCGGAGCATGAATTGTTACGGTCTACCCATGATGTGGACATGGGCATAGGGCGAACCCGCCCACATGATGTAAGCACCGGCAGGCTTGTGCTTCGTCGGCAGTCCGGTCAGCTTGGGATCGAAGGGCCACATGATCATCCAATGCGGCCCGATCTTGATCGGTGGGCTGGTCTTGTCATAGGGGTCGCTATCGCTGCGCTGCTCTGCGCCCGCAAGCATATAAGTGATCCCTGGAACCGTGTTGAGCGGTTTCGGCAGATGCCGTCGAAACGCGTAATCCCACTGCATGGAAGCTTTGTCTTCGCACATCGGAGGATCGGCGATACTGTTTGGGTCTCCCGGCATGCAGGTCCACTCGTTCGTCCCCTTACGAATGACCGTCATGTTGCCTTTGGCGTCCATCTCGGCGATGGTGGCGTCCCGGGTGATGTCCTCCGGCCCGGCAGAGATCGCGCTTGCTATCTTCGCCTGGGTCGATGCGTCGTTGTTATTCGCCGCGTGTACCGCTGTTCGGGGGCTTGCACAGTAAAGTGCAAGCGCTCCGATGCAGACAGCAACGACGATCCCATAACCTGATTTGTGTATCTTCAAGTTGCACCTCATATCTTCTCTCTTGGGAGCATTCCGTTGATCTGTAGAAAGGGTCTGCCTTTCACCACTTCCAGACGAGAGATGCTTTAGTGGTTCATGGGCTCCATCGGCTTCGTCACGTAGGGATCTCCCCACTGCTTGATGGGAATGACGAGGAAGAGTCCAGGACGTCCGGGAAGACCATTCACATAGGCCAAGCCGCCCGTACCATCGCGATTCATCAGCGTCAGCTCGTTGGAATCCGGGGTCACGATCATGATGTGCGGACCGACATGAAAGGCATGGGGATCATCCTGGCTGGGGTGGTCCTTGGTCGCAAGCCATTTGCCTGCATACATGTATGACATTCCGACGCGGTCAAGATGCGGCGTTCTTCCCGCCAGCGTGTCCTTGATCCACGTAAAAAACGCCGGATCGTAGCAACCGGGCTCGTCCTGATGAGCCGCACCAAGTCCAGGCAGACATGTCCATCCATTCGTTCCGGGACGAAGAACGCGGTATTCTCCATCCTTTGTTTTGGGCCAATCGACAACGGTTGCATCCTTGGTCACGAACTCAGGGCCGGCCTTCAGCGCGTCTGCGATCTTGTCGGCGTCGGAACGTGAATCTTTCGGCATACTCATATCGTTCTGTGCGATAGCGCATGCGGAGGCAAAAAGGATGGCGAGTGCGGCAATTCTTTTCATGACAGTACTCCTTTGCTTGTTACATCGGTTTTGGTTGAGAGCATCAGTTATTTCCGTGTGAGCACATCCGCGGCCTTCATCGCTTGCGCCCCGTGCTTCCGAAAGTTATCTTGCAGCACCGCAGAATAGGTCTCACTGAAAATCATCGTTAATCAATGCAAAGGACGAAGCGATCGCTCGCCACTTGTCACGAGTAGGCGCACTATTGCGGCGGACCCAACTGAATCGCAACGAATTGGAACGTCTCGGCTCGAATCGTTGCACTGCCAAGGCCGTTAACAAAGATTTGCTTCGCTTTGCGTCGGGAGGACCGAACATCGGGAGCACACTGAGGCTGCGTGCCTCTCTTGGAGGTTCACCGTGGAAGGCTTGACGCGGGGGACCACAAACTGGCAACGACCATCGACAACACGCACGACTCAGAAAGGAATCAATCATGCACCCTCTGCGCAAGTTACGTGAAGCTGGTCCTCCCACCCCCGAGCAAGTCGCCGCAATACTTGCGGAAAACGTCGTAATGCACAGCCCCATGCTCATCCGGGCCATTGAAGGACGAGCGAACGTTGCCTTCACGATCTCCAACTCATCAAAGAGCCGGGATAACCCTGGAAAGTACATTTACGAGGGAAAACTGGATGAGAGAACTACCTTTCTCAGATGGCAAGGCACGGTCGAGGGACATGAGATCGAGAGCCTGGAGTTGCTCACCGATGACGAAAATGGTTTGCTCATTGAGCGAACGATCGCATACCGGCCCTTTCCTGCGGTCAAGCTTCTGAGGGATAAGCTGTATATCCTTAACGCTGGAAGGCTGCCTGACGACATGTGGGACTATGCGCCGGCAGATGCAGGACAAGCATAGCGAATTCCGTAGCCACTCCGCTCCGATTGATCGACGTTGTTGCAGCTCTGTCGATCAATCGGAGCGACTCACAAAGCAAGCTCGCTTGAGTATCACTGCAGCCAAGGTTCACTTTGTAACTGCTGGTTTCGCTGCCTCCGGTGGCACCGGGATGGGAAGATCGGTGGCCATCTTCCACCCACCCTCCACCTTGACCCAAAGCAAAACCATGATGAATGGGGCTGGCTTGGGATATCCGCCGTAGACTGCCGTGATGTTTACAGGCACATATGTTTCGGCGACATTTGGCGTGAGATGCACGATCTTTTCGTTCGGATAATCAGGATCGATCCGGAAGTGGGTTTCATAAAGATCGTGAAAGTGCTGCATCACGTCATCCTTACCCCAGTACCCTTTCCATCCGACAGGCGCCTTGGCAACGAATAGGGTGTTCGGAGAATCCCATACGAGCTTTTCGACCGCTGACAAATCGTGCCGATTCTCGGCGTCGATCAGATCTTTGTAAGCCTTGCGGACAGCAGCATCGGGTTCTGAGCTACTGTCTTGACCCATTGCCGAAGCCGAGAACGCCACCATGAGGAGGCCGCCGCACACGCACTGCCGTATCAAACGTTTCATAATTGAGCTCCCATGTCGTTACGGTTCTATTTCTTTGCTGTTGGTTAGGCTTCATTACTTGTCAAGCCATCACGGATGACAGGCGTAGGGGCTATTTATAGAGAAAGCGGCCTTCGTGTTGCAGAAGCAGAGCGCCGCGGTGATATGGGAACAGTGCGACCATCTGCCTGTGGAAGGCTTCCGCGCCGTCGGACGTCTTCCATGTCCGCTCGGCGACATCCAGATAGTCCCTCATATGGGTCCAGAGTGCTGCATCGCCAGGATTCCCATGGCCCGGTAGGAGCGTGCCGAAATTAAGAGTCGAGAAGGTCGAGAGAGCTGCGCGCCAGCTTTCGAAGGCAAGCTCGCCTACAAATACATGGACCTGATGGTAAAGAAGATCCTGAGTGATCAGAATGTCATGCTCAGGAAGTGCAATTACCAGCGCGTCTGCGGTCTCGGCATGGCGCAGTGCGACGTGTCGAAGGAGAGTTCCATCAATCCGCTCTTCTCCCTCCTGTACGATCTCGGAAATCCGTTCCGCGTGGTCTGGAATCCGATCTCCAACCTTGGCGCGCTCCTCGCCGGCAACTCGGTCTCCAACCTGATCGATTTTCCGCGCGACTTCTGCAAGCCCATGAATCGGCAGCCCGAAGGCAGCCGCTCCAAGGAGGTGATCTGGGTGATAGTGCGTGACATAGAGGCGCGTTATCGGTTTGTTGAGTGTAGCCGCAAACGCTACAACTTCCTCTGCGAAGTCGAGAGTGTACTGGGCATCGACTACCAGAAGTTGACTCGCTAGCTCAATGATATGAGTGTTCACGACCCAGCCCGCTTCTGGAGCCGCATAGGTATGCACCTTTAATCCGTTCCTCTGAATGGTGGTTACGCTTCCATGCATCACTATCTCCTGCTAGAGCCATTGAACTGTGCGTCACTGAGCACATAGTGCCCGATCAACCGACACGGTGCTCGTGAAGAAACGCAAATTCTTGTAAAGCAGCACCCATTGTCTCTGCTGATCCGAATGAATCGCCGAGCGGGTCTCGCCGAATGCTCCGTTAACAAAGATTTGCGCTTTTTTTCCCTTGGATGGCAGTAGTGGAGGGTCAGACTTCATTCAAGGCTTCCGTTCCTACGAGCCTCCATAAGGAACCTGACAATGGTAGACAAAAGTGCTCTCGGTACAGCTGTCATCACAGGCGCATCGTCGGGCATCGGCGCAGTCTACGCCGAGAGGCTGGCACAGCGGGGATACGATCTGATCCTGGTGTCCCGAGACCGGGTCAAACTAGAATCTGGCGCGACACACATCGCTAACAGCACGGGCCGATCCGTGCGAGTCCTGCCCACCGATCTCACTGAATGCTATGACATCACCTGCATTGAGGAGTTGCTTCGGTCCGATTCTTCGATCACGATGCTAGTCAATAATGCTGGGTTCGGGTCGACCGCTTCAGTCTTGGAAGCAGATGCCGACCGGATGCAGGCTCTCATCAACCTCAATGTCACCGCGCTTACACGGCTTACCTACGCAGTAGTTCCTCAATTCGTCCAACGCGGTCACGGGACGATCATTAATATCTCTTCCATCGTCGCGATTGCGCCCGAACTTCTGAACGGCGTCTACGGCGGCTCGAAGGCCTTTGTGCTCGCCTTTACTCAATCTCTGCATCATGAATTGCAGGCAAAAGGTGTTCGCGTTCAAGCGGTACTGCCGCCAGGGACTCGCACGCAATTCTTTTCGGTCGCGGGAACGCCTATCGAAACGATGACCGAGGAACGACGCAATCGCCTGATGTCACCTGAAGACCTCGTCGATGCTGCGCTCGCCGGACTCGATCAAGGGGAACTCGTTACTCTCCCGTCGTTGCCTGATAAGGCCGAGTGGGAGGAATACGAGGCAGCTCGCCAGAGAATGATTCCGAATCTCCTTCGTCCAGAGCCAGCGGAGCGCTACCGAAGCGCGCCGCAGGCCTAACTTCCGCGCAAGCGTCCAGTTCACGCCCTACTTACAGGCATGAATCAGACCGCGCTCATCAACCCGTTCGCTGAGGAGTTCGACATGCAGGAAGATCCGATCCTTACACCGCAACAGATTGCGCGCATCGAGCAGTTCGCAACACACCGCACAGCAGAGGTGGGAGAGATCCTCTTTGACGCCTCAGACCTTGATATACCGTTCTTCCTTGTCCTCAGCGGAAGCATCGCGATTGTGCAGCCCTTGGAAGATGAGGAGAAGAAGGTGGCTACCAGAGGGGCCGGCCAGTTCACAGGCGAGATGACGATGATCTCAGGACGGAGATCAATCTTTCGGGGTCGTGTGACAGAGGCGGCCGAACTGCTCGTTGTTCCCGGTGATCGACTGCGTTCGTTGATCTCACGAGATGCAGAACTAGGCGAGCTGATCATGGCAGCGTTCGTAACGCGCCGCTCCACGTTGATAGAAGGAGGCGACGGGAACGTCGTCCTCCTTGGGACACCGGATTCTTCCAATACGCTGGCACTCCGCGAGTTCCTCACTCGAAATGGACACCCGTTCACTTACATCGACCTCGAAACAGATAGTTCGGCTAGCGACCTCCTGCGCAGGTTCTCTGTGGGCATGGGGGACATTCCAATCGTAGTCTGCAACAACCGGCATGTGCTAAGAAACCCTTCCATCCGAGAACTTGCCCAATGCCTCGATCTAAATAGCAATATCGATCAAAATGCCGTCCGGGATCTAATTGTGATTGGCGCAGGTCCGGCAGGACTTGCCGCAGCGGTCTATGCTGCCTCGGAGGGTCTGAGCGTCCTGGTGATCGAAAAGAACGCTCCGGGGGGCCAAGCTGGCTCCAGTTCAAAGATTGAAAACTATCTCGGCTTCCCGATGGGGCTTTCGGGACAAGAATTGGCAAATCGAGCAATAGCGCAGGCCATCAAGTTCGGTGCGAAGCTGATGGTTGCTCAAACAGTCGTACATCTTGATTGCAACCGCAAACCCTATCGCGTTGTCCTCGACTCCGGCATGAAGTTTAGCGCGCGCGCGGTCATCATCGCGACCGGAGCACAGTATGCGCGTCTACCCATCGGCAACATTGAGGCTTTCACTGGCAGGGGTATTCACTACAACGCGACCTACATGGAAGCACAACTCTGCACTTCGGAAGAGGTCGTCGTGGTCGGCGGCGGTAACTCCGCAGGTCAGGCTGCTATCTTTCTCGCGCGAACGTGTGCGCACGTCCATATTGTTGTGCGTTCCAAGCGATTAGCAGACTCGATGTCACAGTATTTGGTTGATCGTATCGAGGAGAATCCTAAGATCGACATCCACTATCAAACGGAAATCATCGGGTTGCATGGGAACGCCCATCTTGAATCGATCGAGTGGCGCGACGGAAAGACCGGGGCTGTAAGCAGCCGTCCAATTCGCTATGTATTCGTGATGGCCGGAGCGTCTCCGCGAACGGAATGGCTGGAAGACTGCATTGCTCTCGATGAGAAGGGGTTCGTGCTGACCGGCTCCGACTTGCACGCTGGCACCTCGGATACTCTGTGGCCATTGACACGGGCTCCGCACATGTTGGAGACGAGTATGCCTGGCGTCTTCGCGGTTGGAGACAGTCGGTCGGGAAATGTGAAGCGCGTGGCATCGGCAGTTGGTGAGGGCTCTATCGCTATACATCTCGTGCATCGCTTCCTGGCCGAAACGGCGGACAGCGCCAATAGTTCGGTGGTTGAAGCGAACAAGCAATTCGCAATGGGAAAAGTTTAGACACTCGGCAGCTCAAGCCTGCCGTCCGCACTCATTAACGGTAAAGGATTCTCAGGAGAAGAAATGAAAGCACTCATCTTTAGCAACACCGGCGATCCCCACGAGGTACTGCAACTTGGAGAGCTTCCCGACCCCAAACCCGGAAAGGGAGAGGTGCTCGTACGTGTGGCGCTCAGCCCTATCAACCCATCCGATCTTCATATGATTCGGGGACGGTATGGCTATCAACCGGAATTGCCAGCGAGCCCTGGCGCGGAGGGCGTCGGAGTCGTTGAGCAACTCGGGGAAGGTGTCGAAACTCTTGCTCCCGGCAACCGGGTAATGTTTCTTCGTACATGGAACCTCTGGCGAGAGCTCGTCATATGTCGAGCAGAGGACCTATTTCCAATTCCTCTGACCTTGTCTGACGAAACCGCAGCTATCGCATATACCAACCCGGTGACCGCATGGGCGCTCACTCGCTCCAGCCATAATCTTCAGGAAGGCGATTGGCTCCTTCAGACGGCGGCTGCCTCAAGCGTGGGCAAGCTTGTCCTGCAGCTAGCTCAGGTTCACAAGTTTCGAACGATCAATGTGGTGCGTCGGCGAGAACAAGAAAAGATCGTCCGGTCTTTAGGCGGGGACGAGGTCGTTTGTACCGCAGACGAGGATTTGCGCAGCCGCATTACCGAACTAACCGATGGCCGCGGCGTTGCCCACGCGATTGATTGCGTCGCCGGAGAGCTTGGAGCTGAAGTGACACGGGGTCTCGCTCTCGGAGGAACACTCTTTGTCTATGGAGCACTCTCTACGCATCGACAGACTGATCCGGCCAAATTCACGATGCCGATCTTCAGCCCGAGACTGATCTATTCCACCGCGAAGGTGCAAGGTTGGTGGATAGTACGTTGGGCCGCCGCGCAGCCCACATCCGTATTGCGAGCTTGTGTCGGGGAGATTCTATCTTTGCTCGGCTCCGGAACACTCACAGTGCCAGAGGTGCGCGTGTTTCCAGCTAGCGAGTATCGAGCCGCGCTACGTGTCGCAGATGGCGATGCGGGAGACAAAAAGATCCTTGTACGCTTCTGAGTATGTCGAAACCCACAGGTCCCGATGATGTAAGGTCTTCGCCGTCCAGCACCGTATCCCGGAGGTTAACGTATGCCGTTTGCGCATCTAGCGATTGGCGGCTCGATCGCCACAATTTCTCTCGATCATCCGAAGGGCAACCGTATCAACTTCGCCATGCGTGAAGACCTGCTCACGACAATTCGTCAGGTCGCGGTCAGCGATGTTCGCGTCCTCGTGATTCGCGCAGAAGGTGACGATTTCTGTTTAGGTGGCGATGTACATGACTGGCCGGGCATTCCGGCACGCGAGTTGCGCCCCAAGATCGAGACATTTGCGGAGGCGTTGAATCAGCTAGAGGGACTATCGATTCCGACAGTTGCGGTCGTGCAGGGACGCTGCATGGGAGGCGGCCTGGAGCTCATCCTGAGCTGCGACTTGGTTGTCGCCACCGAATCCGCAGTGTTCAGTTGCCCGGAAGCGTTGCTCGGCATCGTTACCTTGCAGGGCGGAGTCATCCAGCTTGCAGAGCGCATCGGTCGCGCCCGTGCGCTCGAATTTGCATTTCTCAGCGATCTGCATAGTGCCGACGAGATGGCGCGACTCAATTTAATCAATCGCGTTGTTCCTGACGACCAACTCGAAGACGCATGCCGAGCCCTTGCAGACAGGCTTGCATCCGGGCCTCCAGCTGCTTACGCCACGACGAAACTTCTGATGCGAACATGGGCTGCGGGCGGGCTCGCTGCGGCGCGGTCGATTCTGTACGACGTTTCTATGCCTCTATTTGAGGCGGACGAAGTTCAGACAGTTCTACAAGGAGCCTCTGCTGCTGCCAAGGAAGGCAGGCCGTTTCCAAAGCATGAGTTTAGCCAGCCTAGAACGCTATGAGCGAAGCGGTAGAACAATGGAGGCATCGAATGACAAACGCCATGGGACGCAAGATTGTTTTGGTAGCCAGGCCTCACGGCACGGTTACGCTAGATGACTTTCGCTCCGAGGATTTTGCACCTCGTGATCTGAAGGCAGGCGAGCTTCTGCTTGAAGTGAAGTATCTGTCGCTCGATCCTTATATGCGTAGTCGTATGGACGACCGGAAATCCTACGCAGAACCATTGAAGATCGGCGAAACCATGCGAGGTGAAAGTGTCAGCACCGTGCTTGCCTCCGAGAACTCTGCTTATCGTGCTGGCGACTTCGTCCTGGCCCATACAGGCTGGCAGACGCACGCTGTCTTAGCAGGAGACAGCGTACGAAAGATCGATTCTCAACTGGCTCCCGTGACCACAAGGCTCGGCGTCCTGGGAATGCCCGGGTTTACCGCCTACGCGGGAATGATGGCAATTGGGAAACCCGCCCGAGGGGAGACCGTGGTCGTAGCGGCCGCAAGTGGGCCGGTCGGATCATTAGTGGGCCAGCTTGCTCAACTCTCTGGAGCTCGTGCGGTCGGCATCGCGGGTGGCAGTGCAAAGTGCGCTTATCTCCGAGATGAACTCCACTTTGACGCCACGGTCGATCACGGGGCCAAAGACTTTGGTAAGGCACTCGCGTCCGCCTGTCCCTCTGGCATCGATGTCTATTTTGAAAACGTGGGCGGACCTATATGGCATTCCGTCCTTCCCCTTCTTAATCGTTTCGCCCGTGTACCGGTGTGTGGACTCGTGGCTGAATACGATGCCAACAATAGCGATCGACCCCAAGACTATTTGCCGGCGACGATGAGACAGATTCTCAATCAGCGCATGCTCATCCAAGGATTCTTGAACTACGACCTAATGGAGCGGTATTACGACGATTTCATTAAAGATGTTTCCGCGTGGATCGCCGAAGGCAGGGTCAAGTACAAGGAAGACATTGTCGAGGGTCTCGAAAACGCGCCGCAAGCGTTTATCGGGATGCTCGCGGGCCGGAACTTTGGCAAACTTCTAGTCCATGTGGCTCACTGATCTCTGCCGCTGGATGGGCATTCGCAGCTCACTCGCAGTACCGATTCACGAAAGTTCCAAGTCTGATCGAAACGTTTGTCGACCGAGGTAAATTGATGCGAGTTCTAGTTGTAGGTGCTGGTGCGGTGGGGGGCTACTTCGGTGCGCGTCTGACCCAGGCAGGCCGGGACATCACGTTTCTCGTTCGGGGTGAGCGAGCCAAACAACTGAACACCGACGGCATCCGTGTCGTGAGTCCCCATGGAGATCTCACCATGCCGGTGAAAGTCGTGCTAGCAGACCAACTCAAGAAACCTTTCGACATCATCTTTCTAAGCATGAAAGGCTTCGCGCTGGACCAGGCAATGAATGATTTTGCGATAGCCGTTGGTCCCAATACAACGATTCTTCCCATTCTCAATGGTATGCGTCACATGGAGACCTTGAGCAGTCGATTCGGCGAGGAGGCTCTCATTGGCGGAGTTTGCATGGTGTCAACGGAAATGGACAAAGATGGACGGATCGTGCAGTTGTCGGAAGTACAAAAGCTCTCCTACGGAGAACTAAATCGACAGATCACTCCTCGAACCGAACAAACGGACGAGGTGTTTCGAGGCGCCGGCTTCGACACTCAATTGTCCACGGATATCGTCCAGGGCATGTGGGAGAAGTGGGTGCAGCTTGCGGCAGCGGGAGCGATAACGTGCCTCATGCGCGGTGATATTGGCGAGGTGGCGAGAGCGCCGGGAGGCATTGAGTTTTCCCGCGCCATATTGTTGGAATGCATAGCGATCGCCACAGTTTGTGGGCACAGACCGACGCCGCAATTTCAACAGCAACAGATTGCCACGCTGACGGCAGAGGATTCCAAGTTCACCACATCTCTCTATCGGGATCTGCTCCGGAGCAACCATATTGAGGTGGACGCCATTCTCGGAGACCTCCTCAAACATGCGCAAGCGCACAGTGTTGAGGCGACGTTATTGCGGGCGGCGTATACCCATCTCTCCGTATACGAAAACCGTAAGCAACAATCGCCTCGGGGAGCATAGTTTGCTTTGGACTGGAACGGGCGTGCGACGCACAACACACAAAAGTTTCGAGCGTTCGATCGCTCACAGAGAGGAAATATATGGAGACAGTAACAGCGGAACACCAGGTTCGACACGTCACCGTATCGACAGAAATGAAGTATGAATCCGTTAAGGCGAGAATCGAAGCGGAAGTCAATCGTCTGGATGACAGCTTCCGCCAGTTGCTTGCGGAGAACAAGATCGAGGAGCTGAGAGAGAAGTTGGAAGAAGCCTCCCGTCCACATGGTCTAATGATCCACTACGTTGCGACGCATGGAGACTGGCTCGCGCTGACTGGTAAGCGGCGGCGGGGTGTCGTTTATCACATTGGGAATGTCTTGATGGCTATTCGAATGACCCAACATGCATTTGGCGCGGGACTCTATGCTCCCCTCCGCCTGGCCGTCTATGAAAATGCCAGCGGTGGGACGAACTTTGAATACGATTTGCCCTCAACCCAATTTGGTTTGTTCCAGAATGCAAAGATCGATGAGGTGGCAAAGAAGCTCGACGCGAGATTGGTTGCCCTCATCGAAACGATCAGTTCGTATCCAAGCCCGTCGGGTGGGAGGACATAGGGGCTTCTGCGAAGCAGGAGCAACGTCCGGGGCGGGAAGGACGGGCGCGAAAATAGGGGTCTGCTGGCGCAGACCCCAAAGTGCTCTTGTATCCGTTAGGCTGTCTTCTTCAGTTTGGCTGTAGCGGTCTTCACTGGTACAGCTTTGCCATCGGCCTTCTTCTCCGCTTTGGCCTTCTCCCGCGCGGCGAAGTCTTTTCTAACGTTTGACGCGATGGCATCCACATTGACGCTGTAGTCCTTCGCGGCCTCGGCCAGAACGCGGTTGCTGTCCTGCCCAGAGGCCATCCGGAGCAGAATCGACATCTCCATGATGAGCCTTGTCAACGTGCCTTCGGGAGCGCGGCGCAAGTATGCTTGCATTGTCTTCGACAGTGTTTCTTCTTCTTTCTGTCCGCTGACATGATGCAACTTGGCGACGATCTCCACACGCGGAAGGTCGAGCTTGGCCGCCAGCATTAGAGCGACGTACAGCAACTCGCGTTTCATCGGGCGCACCGGGACGGCGTTCCCAATGGCCTCCAAGGTGCGAAACCCGGTCGCGCGGGCGACAGCTTCTTGCTTGCGTTCCCGCTCCCGTTCGGCCTTCCACTTGGCATCGTCTGCGCTGGTTTGCTTCTTTGGATGATGTACCGCGCAGTCTGGATTGGCGCAGACTTTATGCGTGGTTCCCTTGCCGCTACCTTCGGCAACGATAGCCTCAATGGTGAACTTACACACCTTATATTCTGGCCGCTGCGCATCTTCCTTGGTCTTCGGCTTGTCTTCCTGAATAGCAACGTACTTGCCACGCGGGAGAGCGGTGCTACCTTCCTGCGGTTTCTGATACCCGGTGCTGATTTGTACGAGCGTCGGCTTGGCGGCGAGAGTCTTGGCTAGGTGCCCATCGACCTTTGCCTGATAGCAATTGGGGTCGGTACATGCGTCCTGCTTGCCGAGGTCGGCAAACAGTAGCTTGTTGTGGCCTGTGCGTTTTGGGCAATCAACACAGCTCCCGGCGATGGCGATGAGATGAGCGTCCTTCTTATCGAACGGCGCATCCTTGAGGACAAGCAAGATGTTCTGCTCAATCCATGCTTGCAGATGCCGGACAGGGAGAATGATGCGCTTGGCTTTGCGGTCGCGAGTCGCACTCCACTCCTCCTGAAAGCATTCCTTCAACGCCTCTTCCTGTTTATCGAGCGGCAGCTTCGCCAGCAACAGCGCATGGCCAACGCCGATCTCTTCACGGTAGAACTCCTCTACGACAACCTCGGCCAACTCAGTCAACTTCAAGCGCGTGGCGACGTAAGCGGGCGGCTTACCGATCTTGGAGGCAATCTGCTCGATGCTGTATTTAGGTTCCTCCAAGTCGAGCAATGCTTTGAAGCTCCGCGCCTCTTCCAGAGGATGCACGTCGCGGCGCTGGAGGTCCAATCCAACCGGCTCCCCAACCGAGTACTCCGGCACCGAATAGCGCGCCGAAGAGTCCTGGGATAGCATCTTGAAATCTTCCCGACATCATGCGAATTCCAGCGAAGATGAGGCCGCCGAAACAGATAACAGCTCCCGCGTACACCGCGAACGTTTTGAACGTCCCCATGAGCGTCTGGGCTCCGGAGAAATCCATCGTTCCTTGAGCATGAGCGGCTGCGGCGAATGAAACCGCAATGGCGGTAGGTAGTAAGGTGCGCGCGATGGAAAGCAATCGTTGTTGAAGTATGCGGTGTCCTCGCCGGTTGCGAAGCAGGGACCTCAGGGGGCTAGTCTTGGGCATCTGATCCTCCGAACGGCTCGAATGTTCGCCGTCATGATTCGGAAGCTAACCGCCAAACGAATTGCCGTCCAAGACTTCGTGTCTATATCGCCATATCTTTTGTCTATGCCAACAGCTTCAACTGCTCAGGTCGAATAATTTCAGGCCGCTTCTTCTTGTTGCCATCCCGCCATCGCTGCGCAAGGGATCGTTCGATAAAGGGCAATGCAATATGGTCGGCTCTATTGTGGTGGACGAATGCGGTGTCGGCCGTCCAATTCACGCCCGCTATCGGTCTACTGGTCAGCCCGGGATCAAGAGGCGCCACTTGATCGATCAGCGCAAGCCCATAGCCCGACTTCACCATCCACTGGATGTCAGCCGGTGTATTCGCAGAACATGCTAGATTCATGGCAATCCCTACCTCTGCGAACATCTCGACGAGCCGTGAATGTGCGGACGGCTGAAGTTCGGGATCACGAAAGATCTTGATGCGATCCGCAATTTCATGAATGTCGAGTTGTGATTGCTGCGCGAGAGGATCGTCGCCACGTAAGCAAATCACGAGAGGCGACTGCGATATTTGTTGGGCATTGTAGATGTCGTTCTCTATTGGCATTGGCAGAATCGCGCAGTCCAAAGCACGCTGGTTGATTCGTTGAAGTACCTGAGCAGGATCGCCTCCCGTCAACTTGATTTCGCACCCGGGAAAGATGCCGCAATAGGTTTCACGAAAGGATTGCAAGATGTGACCGCTCACGAACGATGAAAAGCCCAGCCTCAGAGGGGGCACATCGCCGAGATAAACTGCCCGAGCCATCGCTACAAGTTCATCCCTGACCCTCAACGTCTCCTTCGCGTATGCCACGATCATCTCGCCGGCGAGTGTGACTCGCACTCCATCTCGACCACGATCAAAGATCGCGAACCCTATCTCTTCTTCTAAGTCTCGAATCTGCTTGCTAAGCGATGGCTGGGCCAAGAAAAGACGCTCAGCGGCACGGGTAAAGTTTGAGGTTTCCGCGACCGCGACAATGTATTTTAGGAGTCGAAATTCGAGGGAATCAGACATGGCCTTAGGTTCTCCGCTGGCTTGAGTCGATCCCACAGGCCCGAAGTGCAAAGCTGTGGATAAGGTCGTTCTATTTACATGTTTTGAGATCGAATCAGATTCGTCAAGAAGGTACGCACAGGTAACTAGGAACCAAAAAGTTCCTAGTTACCTGTGCCTCTTTTGGATCGCGATAGATAGAACCTTGGGCATTATAGAGAGGAAGTATTGGACTGTTTCTGCACCGAAAGGCAGTCTAGGAACCAATCGACTGTCCTCCTTTGCGAACATGATCGTCGAAATCTGCTTCACAAGGACTCGCGATGCATCCACAGCTTACCGATCGCAACTCGTTTGATGACGAGGACCTGAATCGCAGAAAACCGGCGTCCCCCGCGCGCGCGTTACCAGAACCGCTATTGGACTCTGATGAAGCCGCTTCCATCATGAAGATCCACCCGAAGACACTTCAGAAATTGGCACGCAAAGGAATTGTGCGCGGAGTCCATATTGGGAAGCTCTGGCGGTTTCGCGCGTCCGAGATCGAACAGTGGATCGATCGACAATTGGCAAGTTGAAAAATCAACAAAACATGTCGACCTCTGCCTGGCGTAGGGCTACCCTATAGGTAGCCATCCGTTTACGCCTGAGACAGGAGAAACAATGTCAAGGCGAACACGGTATCAACAAGGAAGCGTGCAACGCGAACGGCGGCGGAGCGGACCTGATGTATGGATCTTTCGGTGGTATGAGACCGGAACCGACGGCAAGAGTAAGTACCGTAAAGCAATCGTCGGCACGATCACAACCATCGCAAATGAAGCATCAGCCCTCAAAGCAGCTCAAGCGTTGCGCATCGACGCCAACCAAGAAACCCCCTCGGCAGGAACCGGGCCGAGTACGATTGCGATGCTCGTTGCACATTACAGGCTGAAGGAACTGGCCGGTGATCGTAACGGAAGAAAAGCGTTCTCGACGCGATCTGCCTATGAATGCAATCTGGAGAATTGGATTCTCCCTCGCTGGGGAGATCACACACTCGACCAGGTCAAGTCCGTAGCTGTTGAAGACTGGCTGGACGGCATTAGGCGGGCGAAGGGAACACGAGCCAAGATACGGAACCTCATGAGCGCACTCTTCACACACGCGATGCGATACGAATGGGCAGATCGAAATCCGATCAAACTCGTTCGGCAAAGCGCGAAGCGCGAGCGCATACCCGATGTTCTGGAACTCGTCGAAATTCAACTCCTGCTCAGTAAACTCGACGTTCGGGAACGGACGCTCGTTTTGCTGGACGCGGGGACGGGGCTTCGCGTCAGCGAACTCCTGGCCTTGCGATGGCGGGATGTGGACTTCGACAATCTTGAACTCAGTGTGACCCGTTCCATCTGGCATCAGGTGGTGGGAGACTGCAAAACGGAGACATCAGCTAAGCCGGTTCCGCTCGACAGCTATATGGCGGAGGACTTGCTGCGCTGGCGTCGCCAGAGTGCCTACCCACTGATTGACGATTATGTCTTCGCCAGCGAGACCATGCGGGGCAAGCAACCGTACTGGCCGGACAATCTGATGAAGCGCCATATCCGCCCGGTTGCGAAAGCAATCGGCATTCACAAACGAATCGGCTGGCATACTTTCCGCCATACTTTCGGCACGTTGTTGAAGGCGAATGGGGAAGATGTGAAGACGGTCCAGGAGCTTTTACGGCATGCCAACAGCAGGATCACGCTTGAGGTGTACACACAAGCGACGACCTCCAACAAGCGGGCCGCACAGAGCAAGGTTTTAAAGATGATGGTTCCGAATCTGGGTGAAACGAGGGGTGAAACACACCCTCAAAAGGTAGGGTAGGATGCTTATCGCACCCATATCAAACCTTAGACCTCTGTCTTTTTGGGGTCACCCATCATCCTAAGTGCTTTAGAATGATGGCGGGGACGACGGGGCTCGAACCCGCGACCTCTGCCGTGACAGGGCAGCGCTCTAACCAACTGAGCTACGTCCCCAAAGTGTCTTCGACTTGCAATTATCTCACATCGATTGAGCTCAGCTATAAGCCCATTCCTGAGTTGCAGCCTTCGAGTTTAGTCAGGACATGTAAGAGACCGAAGCGTGACCAAACAACAGATGTAAGTCTATCAGATCGTGGAGCACTTTTGTGTTTGTGATTTCAGTTTGAAGTTGTGGATGCCTGATCTTCTTTCAGCGCGCATTTTTGTAAATGAGTTCCAGTAACTCATCGTACATAGCCTCTCTCTCCTGGTTGGATCCAGAGCGAATGGCCTGAGTTGCGCAATGAGAGAGATGATTCCGCATCAGGGCTCGCGCCACCGCGCGCAGCGCCTCTTGCACGGAAGAAACCTGGGTCAGAATGTCGGCACAGTAGCGATCGTCCTCGACCATGCGTTGCAAGCCGCGGATCTGGCCCTCGAGCCGCCGCAACCGCCGCAGGTTGGAGGCCTTAATCTCGGGATCGACTCCTACCGCCTTGCGCACAGATTTGTCTGCCTCGCAACCGCAGGAGTCCATGATTGCCACACTCTGTTTCGGATTAGTTTTCTTCGACACCATATCTTCCCCAATCGAGCTTAAGCCGACGCAATCGCAAGCTGTTTGTAACCACACTGAAAGAACTGAGTGCCATGGCTGCGCTGGCGACGACGGGGCTCAACAGTAGCCCAAACGTTGGATAAAGGACCCCGGCAGCAATTGGAACTCCGATCAGGTTGTAGATGAAGGCCCAGAACAAATTCTGCCGCATCACTCTCATCGCGCCTCGCGAAAGCGCTACAGCCGCTATGACTCCGCTCAGGTCGCTTCGCATCAGCGTGACGTCCCCAGCCTCCATCGCAATATCTGCTCCGCTGGCCATCGTGAGGCCGACATCTGCCTGCGCGAGTGCGGGAGCATCGTTGACTCCATCACCGACCATGGCAACTACGCCATTCTCTGCCTGAAGGCGTCTGATCGCTTCCACTTTGCCAACAGGTAACACGCCAGCAATCACCTCGTCGATGCCGACTTGACGTGCAATCGCATGTGCAGTACGTTCGTTGTCGCCCGAAAGCATCACCACGCGGAACCCATCAACGCGCATGCGGTGAATAGCTTCGGTAGAGCTCGGTTTGATCTTGTCTGCAACGGCCAGGATTGCCGCCAACCTGCCGCCGACTGCAATCCACAAAGGAGTCTTTGCCTCCTCCGATAGTCGCTCTGCCGTAAATATCAACGGTCCTATGTTCACGCTGTGATTCTTCATCAGCTCGGAATTACCGATCAGTACGCTATCGCCATTGACGACTCCTGCTACGCCGAGGCCAGGAAAGGATTCGAACTCTTCTGCCTGGGGCAAAAGCAAGCCTCGCGCTTCAGCGTATCGAACAATTGCTTCACCCAGAGAGTGTTCACTTGCCCGTTCCAGGGCAGCAGCAAGGCGCAAAACATTTTCCTCGGCGAGCGTGACGTTCTGTGTTGGTGTGTCGTTGTCTTCAAGGGGAAGCAAAAGATCTGTAACCTCAAGTCTGCCCGTTGTGATGGTTCCCGTCTTATCGAGGACAATGGTGTTGATCTTCTCTAATCGCTGAAGAGCTTCCCCCCCTTTGATTAGGATTCCATAGTTGGCACCCCGCCCAGTCGCTACCATCACGGCCGTCGGAATAGCCAAACCCATAGCGCAGGGACAAGCGATGACCAACACAGTTACCGCAGCGGCGAGTGCCTGGACGATGCCCAAATGAGGAGCGAAGATCCGCCACGCGAAAGAGGTAACGATCGCAATCCCCAGCACCGTGGGTACAAACACTGCGCTGATGCGATCTGCAATGCGTTGAATCGGAGCGCGCGAGCCCTGAGCTTGTCGCAGGAGCCGCACAATCTGTGCCAGGGTGCTATCTGACCCCAAGCTGGTCGCTCTATATTGCAGGGAGCCACGTTGATTCAACGATCCTCCCGTTACCCTATCCCGCGCTATCTTCTCGATCGGCAAGGACTCGCCGGTGAGCATCGACTCGTCAACGCTGCTTTTTCCTGAGAGGACCTCACCATCGGTAGGTACCCTCTCGCCTGGGCGAACCAACACGATGTCTCCGCTCTGAATCGACGCAAGTGAAACTGAGTATTCAATGCCATCCCGCAGTATGGTCGCGGACTTGGGTTGCAACTGGGTAAGCTTTCGCAGTGCGCTTGATGTCTGTCCCTTTGCTCTGCTCTCCAGCATATTGCCCACCAGCACTAATCCGATGATCAGCGTGACAGCTTCGAAGTAGACGTCAGGAGCGACGCCGCGGGAAATAAAGAAACCAGGGGCGATTGTGCCGGCTGCTGAGTAAAGATACGCCGCGCCGGTGCCAAGTGCCACCAGGCTGTTCATGTCCGCCGTCTTATGCAGAAGAGCGGACCACGCTTTGGTGTAAAACCTGCGTCCCGCCCATCCCATAATGAATGTTGCAAGCGCAAAGAGAAACCAGCGAACTGTCTCAGCATGGAACTCGTAGATCCAGGGCAGTGTGCTATGCAACAACGGATCGATTACCCGCATGCTCCAGTTCAGCAGCGGATCTTTTACCCGCTCCATTCCTCGTTCGCGGTTCAACGACATCAGTGGCATGGACAGAATCATCGCAAGGGCTCCGGCGAGCAGGCTCACCACGGCCTTCAGCCGCAGCTGCCGGTACTCTTGCAGCTGCTGTTCGTCCTGCTCCTCCTGCTCTTCCAAGGCCGACCGGTGCAGCATGGGGGCCTCCGCACCATAACCGGTGGCACGAATGGCTTCGACCAACACAGAAGAAGAGGTAGTCTCTGGATCGAAGTGAACCGTTGCATTATGCAGCATCAGGTTGACTGTCGCGTCCCGCACCCCAGGTTGTTTAGTTAGTTCTTTCTGCAGAAAAGACTGGCAGGCTGCGCAGGTCATTCCTGTGACGGGAATAGTTACCTTCTCCTCGGGGACTTGAGAGACAACTTCGGTTTCGACTCTACCTCTATTTTTTAGGCTACTGAGCATAGCTTCCCATCGAAGTCACCGTTCAGCACGCGCAGCAAATCCGATCTGATTGACCACATCGGCGATCTTATCTGCGGTTATATCTTCGGGATGAAACGTGACCCTGGCGGATCCAACCTCAACCGAATTCACCTCTATACCTTCGGTCTTACCGAGAGCAGCAGTGACCCTGCGAACGCAGGCTCCGCAATGCATTCCTTCAATCGACAATACAAGCACTTCCTGCATATAACCTTCCCTCTCATAAATAGATGCAAATACCCCCCTGGGGTATGCAAAAAAGACTGTGGGTAGCCAAATTAGATGTAATAAAGGGCAATAGCCAATTTTAAGTGAAGACGAATCCTGATCTTGTAGGTACGACTCTCCGGGAGGATTGCCTGAGGCCAAAACCTCCTCGATGATTCGCATAGCCGACTGGAGTGGCCTCTGGAGCGCTCTGCCGAATGCCATCAAAACTGGGCGTATTCGGGGGAATTCATCATCAGTGCGTGATTTCTACTTTTGTGTCACTGGACGCCACCCAGCAATTAAATAAGAAACCCCGGCGTTTGCTGGGGTTTCTCGGTCTTAACTGGACAATCTTGGAAGTGTAATTGGTGGGCAGTGAGGGACTCGAACCCCCGACATCCTGCTTGTAAGGCAGGCGCTCTAACCAACTGAGCTAACCGCCCGTCGTGATTCTTTCGTACCTAAGATAGTGTATGGGAGGGATAGGGGTTGATGCAACGTGCTAGATGAGCGACCGCATGCCCTCTAGATCTGGAGCCGCAACTTCAATCTCGTCAGGAGTGCAGAGAGAGCAAGTATCAGAGCTGTGAAGATCATGCATCGGAGTACTCCGGGCAGGCCTATGTTGGCGTGTTTTGAAAAGTAGGTGAAGCCACACGCCGACGCGATGAAGAAATAGAAATCGGGGAGAAGATAGGTAAGCAGCGTATTCTCGCCGGCTGGTCGTGAGAATGCAGCCCAGCGAACCGCTCGCCTGACGTCGCAGACCCAAAAGAGCAGCGTAAATAACAGTACGCTGCAACCGATGCTGTAGAGACACCAGGTTGGGGTAGCGCGGATCTTTGAGATTCCTAGTGGAGTAAGCAGCCATCCAAGCAGGAGCGTTAAGACTCCGAACGAGATCGCCATTGCAGATTTGTGTTGAAGGGTAGCCTGTTTCCCCCCGCGGGTGTCAACGAAGATGCCCGAGATGACAACGCCAGCCAGAGCAATGGAAGCCATGGCGCCGTTGCCGAAGGGCCAGAGGTATAGCGGAAGACCGTGGGGAAATGTAATCCAGTTCCCGGTTGACCCAGCACACAGAGCCGTCATGGCGATGAACCACACGAGCGGTGCCCAGCGCCACCGCCGCGTTGCGAGGTACAGGAAGACGGTCGCGAGATAAGTCCAGCCTAGAAGTCCAAGAATTTCCGGGTAGGATGTACTAATCCATGCGGCATGTCCATCGGGAGTTGTTCTGCGGAAGATTGCGAACATTGCTACCATCAGTGCGATCCCGGAAAATCGTAGAAGTCGAAACAGGGTTTGGTAACGGGCGGAACGTCCGTATACGTTCCAATAAAGTACCGCGCCCGCGAGTGCAAGGATGGTCCATACCATTGGACCTATTCCCATCAGAGAACGACTTCCGAACTCTGCGTTTGCGAGGATAAGTCCGATGACGACTAACGCGATGGTACGCAGGATCACGTGAAGCCAAAGAGCTGGCACGGACGGATTTTTACGAAGGCGATGTTCCAGCGCAATTGGAATTGTCATTCCAAGGATGAATAAGAAAGCAGGGAAGACCATATCGACGTAGGTCATAGCATCGACCTTTGCGAGCGCGTGGTAGTTCCACCAAGGGAGACCCTTTACTTCAGCCAGTTCGTTGACAAAGATCATGAGAGTCATCGTGAGTCCGCGAAAGATATCGATGGATACGACGCGGTCGACGCGAACTGAACTGGCCATGCTCGTCGAAGGTACTTCCACTGCCAAACTCATCGGGACACCGTTTTCACCGCACGAGTATCTCCCAGACCGCTATTGATCGAATCAAGAAGCATGCTACCGGAGTCGCCGGTGTACTCCCAGAACATGACGCCAGCTAGTTTGTGGTCAAGCACGTATTCGCATTTCTTTGTCAGAGATTCGGGATCGTCGTAAGAGATGAAGGTTTGCGTGGCTTGGTTATAAAGATAGGGTGCGGAGGACTGTGTATCCCAATACCGTATGAAGCCGTTATTCTCCAAATTAATTAGGGAGCTATATGGAAGATAGGATCCAGGTACTTCTCTCCCGGGTTGAAACAGCCCGTGATTTTGATCTGGAACGTGCCCCCAGCTTTTTCCGTAGAATGGCAAGCCTAGCACCAGCTTTTCGGCGGGTACACCGGCGCTTTCATACTCGTGAACGGTGCGATCCGCAGAGATTTTCTTTGGGTCCACGGGGTTGGTGAAGAGGGGGGCATGATGTCCGGTCGTCTTGTCCCAGCTTGGCACGTAGTAGTCATAGGACATCAGGTTGACTGTGTCCACGTATCTCTGAACTTTAGCCATCTCCGTGTGATCGAGGAAATCATTCGAGGCACCAGTCGCAATGGAGGTCACGAGGTGACGGTGTAGACGCTTCTCTTCATGATCGAATCGGGCCCTCAGCTCCTTGAGAAGAAGTGTGTAGTTATGCTTATCTTCCGGGCGGAACGGGTGATTATCTCCAGGCATTCCGGGGTACTCCCAGTCGATGTCGAGGCCATCTAACTGGTATTTTTCGATGAACTTGACTGTACTTTCTATAAAGACTTTCCTGCCCTGTTTCGTGAGGGCCATCTCCGAAAAATTGCCCGACCACGTCCATCCGCCAATCGACACCAACAGAGTCAGGGAAGGGTTATCGCGTTTCAATGTGTTGAGGACTGCGAAGTTTTCAGCGTCATGTGGAAAGCCTTCGATGATCTGGCCCTTTTGCAGATCGGCAAAGGCGTAATTGATTCGCGTCAGTTTGCCTGCTGAAACCTCTCCTGGCGCTAAGATCCTATCTTTCGGAAAGATATACGCGATGATCTGTTTCTTCGCGGCGGAGGGTTCCGCTGCACGGAGGCTCATTGGGAAGCACAGTATCAAAATAAAAACACAAGACAACGAATGGCCAATGCGAACCAAACCCGGCTTAGACAAGTTGCGATGCTGTTTCATGCGTTTCCTATTCTCGACAGACAAACGAATCTGAGAATTCGCATCCGATGGAAAGTATCTGCAGAGCATTTCATCCTGTATGCGAAAAAAGAAGGACGGCGAAGGTCATTCGCCGTCCAAGAGCTTCATGTTTAAGAGTTAGAAGACAAACTTCAGCGCCAGTTGGATGTTACGTGGATCATTGATTGCGTTGGAGATCTGCCCAAACGAGTTGCCTGGGGTGGCATTGTTGCTCGGCGGAGCGAGGCTTACCATGTTGAATGCGTTGAGGAAGTCGCCACGGAACTCGAGGTGGCTTCCTTCAGTGACAGCGAAGTCTTTCGAGAGAGACAGATCAACCTGCTGATATCCAGGGCCGCGTTCCGATCCGACAGACGCATTGCCGAAGCTTAAGGCGCTTTCTGCACTATAGGCACAGGCTCCGTTATCAGTATCGTTGGCACAGGGTTGAGCCGAAGGATCGGTCCCAAACCAGTTCTTCGAGGTGCGTCCAACCACCTTCAACTGGCGAAGGTGATTTGCGCGGGATGCCCTTGCGTTGACGGCCGTCGAGTATAAAGCGTTCGAGTTGACTGTGATCGGGAAACCGGTGTGGAAGCTCAGAATCGTGCTGAACTTCCAGCCTCCGATCACTTCATCTTCAATGCGATTGATTCCAGATCCGAACTGACGTCCCCTACCGAAGGGAAGCTCGTAGTAGCCGGAGACAGAGAGATTGTGCCTGGCATCGAAGTAGGTTGGACCGTAGTCTCCACCTCCGTTGTAAGCATCCTGCCAGTACGCGCTTTGTGAGTCTCCTGCACCGCCGCCCGCACCGTAGTAGCCCAGGTTGTTGCTCAGGCCTTTGCTGTAGGTCCAGTTAGCCAGAAATTCGAGGCCATGGCTAAGGCGACGACGCCCGGTAACCTGAATCGAGTTATAGTTCATAACCGCTTCGGACTCCGTGAAGCTGATGTTTGTAATTTGGCTGAGTGCCGGGTTGAGCTTGGAGAGAGTCGTAATGGGGAGATCGCATGTGAGGCACGCGCGCTGATTGCCTTCGCGCGGGTCGACGAGGTGGTTGCCGGTCTGTCCGAGATAAGCAACAGTGAGAGAAGTAAAGTTGTCTAGCTGATACTCCGAGGTGAGGTTGAACTGCTGGATGAGAGCAGGCTTCAGATTTTTCTGCCAGGCCCGAACGTTGCCAGCATAGACAGAGGGATCAGAGGGGCGGAAGAAGCCCTGGGTGATTGCCAATGGACCACCATTGGCGCAGGAGGGGAGACCAACGGTACACGATGCGTCGACGAAGAATGGTGGGTTGAGCGTGAGGCGAAGATTCGCTCCCGTTCCTTCGAGGAAGTTGGTGATGCCATATCCGCCACGCAGGACAAACTTTTCATGGAAGCTATCCGGTGACCATGCGAAACCCAGCCTTGGCATGAATCCTGCCCAGTAAGAGTTGTAGAGAGCGCGAGGGGCACCGTTGACACCTGCGTTGACGATCGCGCCTGTAGTGAGATTGATGTTTGCCTGCTTATTGTTGACTTCGATGTAGGGCTGGTCGTACTCCCAACGCAGTCCGATATTTACAGTCAGATTGGAGCTCACCTTGTAGTCGTCTTGCACGAAGACCGCGGGCCGGTACTGACGCTGACCCCAGCGACCGGTGAGTGCGCCCTGTCCTTCGGTGGTAACCGAGTCATGGAGAAAGTCGTCAACCAGTCCGTTGAAGTTGAACCAGCCGAGGGTGCCGTCGTTTCCGGAGTAGTATCGGTTCTCCTGGTATCGAAGAACCTGGGCGCCGACCTTCAGCGTTTGCTTTCCATGCTGCCAGGTCAGGTTGTCGCCATAGGTAAACGCGTTGACGATGCTATCGCTGTCGATGCCCCCATAGCTTCCATTACCGTCTGCAGTCGAAGGGGTGCCGATGTCATCGACCGTACCGGAGTTGGCTTTGCCGCCGATGACGAGCGTGCTGAAGCCGGGGACGAGCTGGGTTCCCGGAATACCGAGGGTCGCGTTGCCGGTGAGTCCCCAGTGTCCGGAGACGTCGGTGGGAGTCGCAGTGTAGCGGGTGCGGCTATACCCGGCGCGCGCCTCGTTGATAAGGCTTGGCGAGATGACATGGGTCCAGTTCAGAATGAAGCCGGTGTAAGGATTGTTGTTATTGGTGGGGATATCGGTTGGCAGCGCGACCTTGGTGAAGCCGTCGTTCTCCCTTCCGATGGAGAAGCGGCCCGAGAGCGTGTCTTTCTGCGTGGCATTCCAGTCGATCTTTATATCGCCCTGATTGTTCACGGTGGCCTGGGCGGAAGACGCGATGTAGTTTACGGAAGAGCCCGCGGCTGGAGTGGTATTAGGAAGCGGATAAAGTTCGGGATGAGCGAAGAGATAGATGGCTGCGGGGTTGGTGATGTCGGTGCGAGCACGGTCTGCAGCCGTGACGACCGTGCGCTGTTCTACGGTGCCGTTGTGTTGGCGAGCGCCCTGATAGTCGACGAAGAAGAAAAGCTTGTCTTTGATTACCGGGCCGCCAAGCGTTCCACCAAACATGGCACGGTTGAGTGCAGGGCGAGACCCAGCGTTCCAGGGGGCTGCGTTCAGGTTCTGATTCTCGCCGAAGAAGAAGGCATTGCCGTGGAAGTGATTGGTTCCACTTTTGGTGACCATGACGACCTGGCCGCCGTTCGCGTTGCCGTACTCGGAGGTGGCGTTGCCAGTGATGATGCGGACTTCGCCGAGTGCGTCGACGTTCGGACTATATCCGATGTAGTTATCGATGGCTTCATTGATATCGGCGCCGTCGAGAGTGTAGTTATTGCTTTGCTCGCGATTGCCGTTCACATTGAAGCCGCCGTTGTACTGGCCACGTCCGACGTTATTAAGGGCTTGAGGATTTGGAGTGATCGCTCCGGCTACGAGCAGCGTGAGAGAGGAGAAGTTGCGGCTCTGCAAGGGAAGTTCTGTAGCGGCAGCTGCGGTAATCGAGTCGCCAGTGGTGGCGTTCTCCGTGTTCAGAATGGGAGTAGTGTCAGTGACGGTCACATTACTGTTTGCACCACCGATTTTCAGGGATACATTAACCTTCGCCTCCTGATCGACCTCCAGGGTGAAGGCGGTGGTGCTCTGAGGAGCGAAGCTGGACGACTCGACAGTGACCTTGTATTGCCCGATCTGCAAAAAATGCAGCGAGTAGATACCGCTTTGGTTGGTCGCGGTTGGAGTGGCCACTCCTGTCAGGACATTAGTGGCAGTCACCTTAGCTCCCGCTACGACAGCTCCGGTGGGATCGGTCACGGTACCAGTGATGGAACCGGTAATGGTCTGCGCGAATGCCGTAAAACACATTCCAATAACCAGCGCTAACGCTGAAAGACATCGAAGGCTGAGCTTTAGTCCTTTATGCATTGCGTTCCTCCAAAGTGAAGTTTTGAGTGAATTGCTTTGGCCGATACGAGGTCGCAGTCGGCTTTTTTCTGACCCGTCATGATTGCTACGAATGATCGTGTTGCATGCGAACAGTGACTCTGCCTAAATGAGGATGGCTAACGGGGATACGTTTTTGCGATCTTTCTGGAATGCAGCACTCCATCTACTCGGAAAGCAGAAAGTACAGTCTGATTCGTGGGTCAAAGAAGAGCAAAATTATTCGTAAATTGAAATGTGAGGATGACCGATCGTATAGACAACTGTACTGAAGCGCAAGAAAAATCTTGTGGAGCGTGGCACCAGTGATATTACTTCTTGGACCGACCTGCATAACCCAATAACGGCTAGCGTTTAGGGGAACCACCCACCATGGTCAGACCAGTCAACAGTCAGCCGCTTGCAACCACTCGACGCCTGGAGTAAATGTGTCTGGTTTTGAAATCAGGGGATGAGTATAGTCGTCCAGACAGGCTGAAAAAATCCCAACACGTGGCACTTCGAAATGAGACTTGCGCCAGAACCGATGCTTCTAATGAGCATTTTTGAGGAGTAGAAAAATTAGACATTCATGGAAGAGCCTGTTGGCATACTGCTGTGTAGGGATGCTCTCATCTATGGCGATGGGACAACTGACAATCCTGGTCGATCAGGTTGGTTACGAGAAAAACGCTCTCAAAAAAGCCGTCATTGTCGGCGCCCAGGAAGATCGCCCGGAGAAGTTTTCGCTGGTCGATACGGCAAGCGGCAAAGTCGTATCGACAGGAAATCTTGTTCCAAATGGCCAGGTAAATTCATGGGGTGGCCGCGTCTTCTGGACCGCCGATTTCTCTTCCTTGAAGACCATCGGTCACTACTCCATTCAGGTTCAGTCCACCACAGGCGAAGTACACTCCTGCTCCTTCGACATCGATGATGATCTCCTCGAGCGCGAGACACTCTCCAACGTCATCTTTTACTTCAAAGGCCAACGTGCCAGTGGTCAGATGGATCAGGTAGATCGTCATCTCCCTTTGCCTCCGGGGCAGTCGGGCTTCGTGGATGTTCATGGTGGTTGGTACGACGCCACTGGGGACTATGGCATCCATCTCTCTCATCAAAACCTAACCTCGTATTTCAATCCTCAACAAGTTCCTCTGGTTGCATGGAGCTTATTGAAGAGTTACCGAACACTAGAAGCGCGACATGACGACAACTTCAGCGAATATCTGAGAAGAATGCTGGATGAGGGCCTCTTTGGCGCGGATTTTCTGTTGCGAATCAAACGACCAAATGGATCGTTCTTTGAAAGTATTAATGCCCCAGGAAAAGACAAGTTGCCTCAGGATCGCGTAATCGGCAACCCTAACTGGCGAACGCAGATTAAGAAAAACGCATCGGATTCAACCGAGCAAATACAAACGGCCGTCGGGCCACACGCTTATGAGGCGTCCTTTCGCGCTGGAGGAGGGATGGCGATCGCCGCTTTAGCGCTTGCCAGTACCATGCCGCTCGACGGAGATCTGACTCGCACTGGGTATCTTCGCGCGGCCGAAGAAGCATTTCAGTTTCTCGACGCGCATAACATCGAACTGCTCAACGATGGCAAAGAAAATATCCTCGATGACTACTGTGCGCTGATGGCTGCCACAGAGTTATATCGAGCGACTCACAAAGAGACGTATCTCCAATCGGCAGATCGCCGAGCCCGGCATCTCATGGAACGCCTTGCCGATGGCGAGGGTCGGCACAACTACTGGCGAGCTGATGAGAAATCGCGGCCTTTCTTCCATCCGTCCGATGCTGGACTGCCAGTCATTAGTCTTCTCGAATATGCGGACATTGCAACTCCGGCGTCCAAACGACGGGTAAGGGAAGCGGTAGAACGGTCGCTCCGTTTTGAACTTGATACAACCGGAGAAGTTAATAATCCATTCGGTTACGCAAGGCAGTTGGTGCGCATGGGAGGCGGTTCCGTTCGTACTGCTTTTTTCTTCCCACATGACACAGAAGCGGCCCCTTGGTGGCAGGGTGAAAATGCACGGTTGGCGTCTCTGGCTGCCGCCGCAAGAATGGCCGCGCCGCTCTTTGCCGACGACCCTTCCTTCCAATCACAGCTTCAGGATTATGCGTGGAATCAACTGCACTGGATTCTCGGGAGAAATCCCTTTGACTCGAGCATGCTCATGGGAAGCGGCCATGGGAACGCACCATATATGTTCTTCCACTCATATAAATACACAAGCGCGCCTGGGTCGATCATCAATGGCATTACTGCTTCAGCGGAAAGTGAAGACGGCATTGCGTTCAACCAGGGGTTTGCTGTGACAGGCAAAGACGAAGACTGGCGTTGGACTGAGCAGTGGCTCCCTCACGCGGCGTGGTATCTCTATGCCGTTAGTCTTCCGCACTCTTGAGGCCCAAGCACCTGATCGCCAGTGAGCATCCTAAAAATGCAGACGACAGATGCTGCGGTTCTTGAGTTTGAAGATGTGTGCTCTTCCCCTCCTGTTATTGCAGCGGGCCGGAGCTATGCCTTCTGTTTCAGCCGACTCGTCCTCACAATCTCCAGGTACTTGCGCGCAATTTCAGTAACAGCCTCAGGTCTTCCTTCCGCGATCATCTTCGCTGCCACCAAGTCCGACCCGACTCCAAGAGCAAACGCCCCCGCCTCGAGAAATTCTGCAGCGTTTCCTAACATCACGCCTCCTGTCGGAATCATTTCGATATGAGGCAGAGGTCCCTTCAGCGAGGTCAGATATTTAGGCCCGCCCATTGCGCCAGCCGGAAACACCTTCACCACATCCGCGCCAGCCTGCCATGCAGTCACAATCTCGGTTGGTGTCAAAGCTCCTGGCAACACTGCAACCGAATAGCGTTGACACATCTCAATTGTTGCCACATTCAACGCGGGACTAACAACAAATTGCGCTCCCTCTAGAATGCATATCCGTGCCGTCTCAGGGTCCAGGACCGTGCCAGCCCCGATTAGAATCTCTGGCCGCTGTACCGCCAACCGGCGCATCACCTCGACTGCGCCTGGCACCGTCATTGTGACTTCAAGTACTGTCACTCCACCCGCAGCGATCGCGTCAGCCAGCGCCATCGCTTGCTCGACCGAATCCGCCCGCAACACCGGTACCAACCCGATCTCCTGCAATGCTCGAAGTACCGCAGCTTTTTTCATATCTCTCCTCTAGGTAACTCTACCGCTGCACTCCAGCCGACCCACCCGCCATCAATCGCTCCACTTCGTCCAGCGTTGCCATTGAACTGTCACCCGCAGTGGTCATGGCCAACGCACCATGCGCGACCCCGCAATCCAGCGCCCACTGCATCCCTTTCTCTTCCATAAGTCCATAGATGAAACCCGCGGCAAACGAGTCTCCGCCGCCCACGCGGTCGAACACCTCAAGATCATCAAATCGAATACTCTTGTAGACTTGGCCGCCCGCGTAGCCAAATGCTGCCCAGTCATTTCTATTTGCAGTCTTAGGCCGTCTCGTCGTAGTTGCGATCACCCTGATGTTCTTGAACTCGTCGCACACCTTTGCCGCCATGGCTCCATAACTCTCATAACTATGCCACGGAGCAGCGTGCGATGTATCACAGAGCACTGCGGCCAGATCCCCTTCGTGTCCAAACATCACATCTACTAACGGAGCGAGCTTCCGATTGACATCACTAGCTCCCTGTCTTCCGCCACTATTCTTCCAAAGTGAAGGCCGGTAGTTGCAGTCATACGACACAATCGCGCCACTCTTCTTTGCCGCAGCCATCGCCTCTAGAGCAACATCAGGTGCATCCGCCGATAGAGCACACATCACGCCACCTGTATGAAACCAGCGAACACCCTCTTCGCCAAAGATCGCATCCCAATCCACCTGACCGACCTTCAACTGTGAGATCGGAGTATGCCCCCGATCCATCATCCCCATCGCACCGCGTAGCCCAAATCCACGTTCTAGAAAATAAATTCCATTACGAGCTTCGCGTCCAATCCCGTCATACTCTACCCAACGCAGATGCGACAGATCGACCCCGCCCTGCAACATCAGATCTTCCAGCATCCTTCCGACTGGATTATCAACGAGTGCCGTGACAATCGAAGTCCGCTTTTGAAAGCACCGCCGCAAGCCGCGAGCTACGTTGTACTCGCCGCCCCCTTCCCACACGCGAAAGTTTCGTGCCCCTGTGATCCTCTCTTCGCCCGGGTCAAATCGCAGCATCACCTCCCCAAGACTCATAAGATCCCACCTGCACGAGCTCGCACTCCGTATCGCCACACCTGCCGAAGCGTCGTTCATCTTAATTCCGCTATCGACACTGGATCCATGTCGTCGTAAGCCTGATTTTCTCCACCCATCCCCCAGCAGAACGCATAGTTCTTCGTTCCAACTCCCGCATGAATCGACCATCCCGGCGATATCACAATCTCCTTATCTGCCACCACCAGATGACTTGTTGCCTCCGGCGGCCCCATCAAATGAAGGATCCGATGTGCAGGGTCCACATCGAAGTAAAAATAAACCTCACTCCGTCTCATATGCGTATGCGGAGGCATCGTATTCCAGTTATTTCCCGGCTCCAGCAAAGTGAAACCCATTACTAACTGGCAGCTTTGAATTCCACCTTTGTAAATAGCTTTATAAATCGTCCGTCTGTTACAAGTCTCTGAAGTCCCTAACTGCAGACCCTGCAAATCGGTAAACTTCACCATCTTCGTTGGATACTCTGCGTGAGCCTGATAACTCAACAAATAAAAATACGCGGGATTAGCTTCATCCTTGCTCGAGAACTCAACATCTCTACTTCCTCGCCCCACATACAGGCAATCCAGCTTACCCATCTCAAAGCTCTCTCCGTCCACCATTACCGAGCCCGCTCCACCGACGTTCAAAACTCCAAGCTCGCGTCGCTCCAAAAAATACTCCGCACGTAGCTCTGGCTCCGTTTCAAGCGTCAACGTTTCGCCCACAGGCACGGCAGACCCAATCACAGTCCGGTCAAGATCAATGTAAGCAAATTCAATCTCGTCTGGTTCGAACATTCCTTCCAATAAGAAGGTCTCTCTTAACTCCTCGGTATTCATCAACCCGTAGCCTACGGAGTCTGCCATCTGGTAAAGCCGCATGCGGTATCTCCTCTATCCATTCAATACAGTATTAATTCAATTCAGCAAAACAACTTTCTATTCTTATTTCAACCGTGGGGCTCTATAGTCATTTCCCTTCGGTATTGGATCCGCCTGCCGGTTGCTCCGCTTTGATAACGAAGATCGTAATCGTCTGTCCCGGAACCTCGATAGCCTGGTGCGGAGTACCGGCTGGTATATGAAGAATATCGCCTTTATGAAGCGTATGAGCCGTTGCACCCTCCAGGCGCAGGCCCCTGGTCTCTCCATTCATTCCTTGTTTAGGATCGACTACCGTGCCACCGGTCAGTTCCGTCCCGTCTCCATCCAACACGATCAGGAAGTCAGAATAGTTTGCGTGAACCTCAGCGCCACCACTCTTCGTCCTAGCACTCATCATGGTGTAGTGTCCGGGGTACTTCGCCAGCACGGTGCTGGAACTTCCAGCTGCACTTGTCTTCGCCTTTTCAAGTTGCTCTGCTCCCTGAGCAGTCATATCTTTAGAGGTCAGCAGTTCCACAGGTCCAACCACAACCTGCGGTGCAGCTCCAGGTGTTACTGCCTGCGACCATCCAACAGAGGTCACCAACACTCCGCTCACCAAAACTTTCGTACAGCGCACTAGCCAACGCATATAGTTTTTTCCTCAAACAATACCCACCAACCATACGAAACCATCGTTCCATCGTCAACACCTTGCTGTTTGCCGACTGGCTTGACACCACGTACATTTGCCTAGATGCCAAACACGCCTTTCAACGTCCTCGACAGCTTCCGTCTCGACAACAAGATAGCTCTTGTCACCGGCTCGGCTAGCGGCCTCGGCGCAGCCATCGCCATTGCCCTTTCGCAGGCAGGAGCGATCATTGCCTGCCATGGCAACCGCCGCGCCGCTACCGAAACTGCAGAGACCATCGGTGAAAAAGCTGCCGCATTCAGCGCCGATCTCTCCTCCACCACGGGAGCCGAGGATCTCTTCACCCAGGTCAAAGATAAGTTCGGACGAATCGATATCCTCATCAACAATGCCGGCACCATATACCGCGCTGCCGCGGAAGAGGTCACCCTCGAAGACTGGCAGCACGTACTTCAAGTCAATCTCACCAGCGTCTTCCAACTCTCCCAACTTGCAGCCCGCGATATGATCCCACGCTCGTCCGGAAAGATCGTTAACATAGCCTCCCTTCTAAGTTTTCAGGGTGGCATCCGCGTCCCCGCCTATGCTGCCAGCAAAGGCGGAGTTGCTCAACTCACCAAGGCCCTGGCCAACGAGTGGGCCCCCAACGGTATCCAGGTTAATGCCATCGCCCCCGGCTACTTTGCAACCACCAACACGGAAGCCCTTCAGACCGATGAAACTCGTAACCGGCAGATCCTTGACCGCATCCCCGCAGCGCGCTGGGGCCAACCGGAAGACCTGGCCGGGGCCGCCCTCTACCTTAGTTCTCCCGCCAGCAACTACGTCACCGGCACGGTCCTTACGGTGGACGGAGGATGGATGGGGCGATAGAAATGTTTTCAAACCGCGTCCAATCGATGAAGAGAGCATAAAAATGGAACAAACGTTGAGTTACGTTCCCTTTGTGTCTGCGGAAATGAAGGTAGCTCTCGCTTGCGCGGGACACCATAATCGAACTTATCTAGAAAAAGGTTGGAATGATGACACTCAATAGAAGAGAGTTTTGTGCCACCGCAGCGGTGGCAGCATTTGCTGGACGGACATACCCGGCCTGGGCAGCGGACAAATCACACGCTTATCAGATGGTGGCAAAGACGGATCGGGGTCGAATCCTGCAAGCCGCAAAGCTGTATCTTCCGATGGAGCCGGTGACCATTACAGCGTTCCTTTCTCCCAGGAGTCCGGGAGGGCCGCACGACTTCTTCTCGCAGGCTGACTATTTCTGGCCCAATCCAAAGAACCCTGATGGACCCTATATCAATCGGGACGGCCAAAGTAATCCTGAAAACTTTATTGATCACCGCAAGGTGATGATCGATCTCTCCGTCCGGATGCCATCTCTCACCGCGGCATGGCTGCTGACGAAGGACCGCCGCTATGCAAGACGGTCTGGCGACCATTTGCGAGCCTGGTTTGTTGCGCCTGAGACCCGCATGAAACCCAATCTCGAGTTTTCGCAGGGCGTACACGGCGTCTCTACGGGACGCAACTATGGCATTATCGATACGCTCCATCTCGTTGAGGTCGCACGAGCGGCCAGCTTTCTAGGCACCGAAGCACTCTCAGCAGCCGATCAGCAGAGCGTGAAGCAATGGTTTCGCGAGTACCTCGGTTGGATGAAGAGCAGCGAAAAAGGGAAGCAGGAGCGTGCGACCCTGAACAATCATGCGACATGCTGGGCCTTGCAAGCTTCGGAGTTTGCTCGACTGATCGGCGACGAGGGAACGCGCGATGAAATCCGGGTGTGGTTCACCACGAAGCTGCTTCCAGATCAACTCGGCATGGACGGCTCCTTTCCTAAAGAGCTGGTGCGGACTAAGCCATACAGCTATTCAATCTTCAACTTCGACGTGATGGCAGGTTTGGCACAGTCGCTCAAGGGGTCTGGAATCGATCTCACTACCTTCTCGTTGTCCGATGGCCGAGGGCTCTGCAAAGCAGCGGAGTTCCTCTACCCGTTTCTGAAGGACAAAGATAAGTGGCCATATGCGAAAGACGTCGAGCACTTTGATGCGCTACCGGTACGGTCGCCTGGATTGCTCTTTTCCGGTTTGGCATGCCACCGGGCAGAGTATGTCTCGTTATGGAAGACGCTAAATCCAGATCCGACCGACAAAGAGATCATTCGTAACTATCCAATTCGTCAACCATTGCTGTGGGTTTGAGGGCGTTCCCGCGATGACGTTGCTGATACTCGAATCAATACAGTAATTCAGCGGGTAGGTACATGTGTAGGGCAACCATCCCTAGAGTTGCTATCGCAATCCGATCACCGGCGTGATCAGTTGGACTGATCGAGTTTCTCCGAGCAGGTACAGCTCAGCCTTCAATGGTGCAAATGGCGGTTGGGAGTAACGGTGTACTTACCGCTAGGCTGATAGACCCGCGGATATCGCGAATCGAAATCTCTGCGCGACCGTTGTATAGCTCAACGACACGAGAGCCTGAAGATGTGCCCTGATTGTCTATGAGGCGTGCGGCTCCCGCGAGTGTGAATCTGACCTGGTGTCGTGCATCCAGGCACAGGATGCCGTTCTGGTCATGCAGCGTGGCTCTGCAAGTAACGATTCCATCTCTTCTCGACACTTCTTTCAGAAGAAGTGTCGCCGGGTTTTGCCATACATCAGTTTGATAGAAGAAGTTAAGTTCGTCTGTAACCTTGGTGTCGTTAGCTGAATTTGCGATGACCCGAAGTTGGTTTGAACCTTCCCGGAAAGATGTCATCCATCGCAGGCCGGCACAGGGGAAATCCTGGCTATCCCTATGTCGCACGCCGACGGAGACCCCGTTCAAGAACAGTTCGGCCTCACGACAGTTGGAGTAAACCTTAACCATCTTCAGCTCGCCGGGTCTTCCCCAGCGGATCGGCCATGAGTGCCCGTACAAATGGACCATGGGCTCCGAGCTCCAATAGGACTGGAAGACGTAGTAGGACTCCTTCGGAGTGAGATCGCGTTCGACGAGACCCTTTTGGTTGACGCGAGGTACAGGATTCTCGACGCGTAGAGGGGTCGTGAAGTCCTTGAATATCCATTGCGCAGAGCCTGCGAGCCATGGCAACGCCTCTTGAGTTTTGAGGTGCCAGTCGAAGAGATTGCAGGCGTACGTCTCCGACCAGTCGCCGTCGCGGGATACCCGAGCCTGGCCACCGGTGTTCAGGTAGGCAAGGCCACTTTCGGCAGTATTGGCTGTAGAGCGAACAGAGCCAACAGCACGGTCAGGATCTTCGGAGTGACGGCGGGCGTGACTGTCTGCACCCCATTCGATGTGGAGTAATCGCTCGACTCGCTTGCGCTGTACTTCGAGGGAATGCTCGTATTCGGTGTAGAGTCCACCGTACCAGCCAGCCCATATCGACGGACTGTAAACGTCGGGAATGTCACGTGCGAAGTCGCAACGGCGGTAAGAAGTGTAGCGGCTAGGATCCAAACGGTGGGCGAGATCGTTCAGCTGCTTCATGTAAGAGCGGATCGCGTCCTGATCAATAGACGGATATTCCCCAGGCCAGTCGTCTTCGTTTCCTAATCCCCAAAAGATGACAGAGGGGTGATTGAAGTGCTGATCGATCATGTTGCACAGTTTCTGCCGACCCATGTCTTGCCAGGAATCGTTACCCATTCCAGCGCGGCACCAGGGCAACTCTTCCCAGACGAATAGACCGAGTTCGTCACAAAGGTCCAACACGAGTTGAGATTGCTGATAGTGGGCCAGCCGAATGAAGTTGGCTCCCATGGCCTTGATCAGCTGCATCTCCTGACGAATGTCGCTATCTGTCATGGCGGCGGCGCAGCCAGCATGATCCTCATGCCGGTGAGTGCCGCGCAGAAGCAGGCGCTCGCCGTTGGCAAGGAAGGGACCGTTCTTCTGAAAATCGATGAAGCGCACGCCAAATCGTTCAGTGAACACGTGCTGCGTGTCTTTGAACGAAAGGGTAGCGCGACAGCGATAGAGATTCGGAGTGGACGGCGACCACAGCAGCGGGTTCGACAGTTTGAAGGTGGCCAAGTGACGTTCGCCATCGAACCCGTTCTCTGTGGAACGGGCATTTGGCCACTTAGTGGATAACTGGGCCACTGAAGTCCCGTCGGGTTTGAGGATTTCAATCGATACGGTAGCGTTTGGCGGTGTAGCTAGCGAGTGATGCAGACGGCCAGTAATATCCAGGCTAGCCCAATCTCTTTGTGAAGACGGATGGACCTGGATGTGAATGGCCTCAAGGGATACAGCAGGAACGTAAACGAGCTCGATATGGCGATACAGGCCACCATAAAGGGTGAAGTCGCTCAGGTCAGACGGCATCCGGTCTAAGTCTCGGCCGTTGTCGCAGCGAATGGCGAGAAGCAGGGGAGTGGATAGCGCAGGAGCTGCGTGTTCGGTGATGTCGATGACAAACTGGTCGTACCCCCCAATATGCCGGGCAATGTGAGCTTCACCGACGTAAACGTCGGTAGTCTGACCCGCACCGCTGAAGTGAAGCAAAGTGCGTCCACCGGGATATGGGTTAGCGACAACAAGATGTCTTCGATACCAGCCCGGCCCCCGATAAGCGGGAACGTCGGGATCGCACGCATCGTTGTGATTGAAGCAATGAGGAAGGGTGACCGCACTCCAGGTGGCCAACTCTGCACTATGCCAGACCTGCCATGGTCCGTCCAATGATTGCTGAAGGTACTCCCACCCATCACGGAGACGCTGAATCGTAGCAGGCGTATCGGACTCGGCGAAGCTGCGCAGCCATGCGGGTGCGACGGGAACAGCCGCAGACGCTGCAACGGGGAGTGATGTTTTCAGGAACAGGCGGCGGGAGATGTCACGCATAAATTTGTCTGGGCAGAAACCCGATTTTGTTCGAAGATGCTACTGAGTCACATTAGAGATATATTCGCGGGTGCTGTCGGTTGTCAAAAGCACTCGTATGGATAGGAATAAACCTACTGAATGGAGCACCCTTGAGATTCTTCTTTCGTTCCTCACTAATTTGCAGTCTGTGGTTCGCGACTCTGCTTCCAATAGAGCCTTTAACACTGGCAGCACAAAGCCCCGGTCCGACAGTTGATCGGCAAGCGAGTGGAGATTCGCCTGAAGATCCGGGCCCGCTCGCGAAGGGCCTTTCGAATAAGTTGAACCGCCACGATGTCGAGTTGGCGATGCGTAAGGTCGCGGACTGGCAGTTGACCGAAGCTGCTTCGAAGTTCAACCAGCAGTGGACCTATGCTGCGCTCTACGATGGCCTTCTTGCCACCTCGCACGAGACGGGCGACCCAAAGTACTCCGACGCTGTTGCCAGGATAAGTGAAGGCTTCGATTGGAAGCTTCTGAACGATCGTTTCCCACATGCAGATGATCAGGCGCTGGGGCAGGCGTATCTCGATTTATATCGACTCAAACCTGAACCTCGACGGATGGCTTCGACTAGGGAAGTGATGGATCGCCTGAAGGCAAAATCAGTAGATCCCGCGAAGCCTGTTTGGTGGTGGTGCGACGCATTGTTTATGGCGCCTCCGGTGCTCGCGCGTATGTATGCGATTACAGGTGACCGCAGCTACCTCGATGCGCTGGACCGCAACTGGGCAAGCACCACAAAGTTGCTGTATTCCGAGCAGGAAAGCTTGTTTTTTCGCGATGCACGCTATCTCACTCAGAAGGAGAAGAACGGTAAGCCTCTGTTCTGGGCCCGAGGCAATGGATGGGTTGTTGCAGGTATGGTCAACGTGCTCGAGTTCATGCCGGCGAACTATCCCACACGCGACAGATACTTGACTCAATTCAACCAAATGGCCACGCGTATTGCGCAGCTTCAGACTGCCGATGGTCTATGGAAGACTGGGCTTCTTGATCCCGATGCCTACTCCGAGTCCGAGGTCTCCGGGTCAGCGTTTTATACCTATGCCATGGCGTGGGGGATCAATCAAGGCATTTTAGATGCAAAGGTATTTCGTCCTGTGGTTGCACGCTCGTGGGCCGGGATGGTGAGCCACATCTATGCAAACGGAAGGCTCGGCGCAATTCAGCCGATTGGAGCTGCACCCGACTCTTTCAGAGCCTCTTCGAGCTACGTCTATGGAGTCGGGGGTTTTCTCCTGGCTGGAAGCGAGGTCGCACGCATGAACAAGGTGCACGGAAAATTACGAAAGCGCTAACGGAACAGGACAGTTCATCTTCAGCGTCTCTAGGATGTTCTTCACACGCATACTCCAGACGGAGACGAATCTTCTTCCGTAATTTATTTCTCATCTGGAACGCCAAAAGTTCAATAAACAAACGCTTGACAGAAGTATGAGCAAAAGGTTTTCATGTTCGTCGTTATGAAAAGTTCCTTTTTGTCCTAACTGCGGATTAAATCAAGAGGAAATGCCTTGAGCCCAATCCGTGAATGACACGAAAAACCGAATGACACGTGCCTCGTCGGTGTTTTATAGCCATCTGCTCACGGCTTGTAGCTCACCATCCTCGTAAGAGTTTAAAGACCTACAGAAAACTGCAGTAACTAATTGATTCAGTAATCGGAGGCATTTCTGTGAAGAACTACCAAGCTGTGCAAGCGGCATCCCTTAAAGTGCTTAAGGCCGTTCGCATCTCAAAAACGCTAGCCGAACTATCGCGGATAGCAATCTGTACGATAACGCTGGCTATTTTCGTCTTGGGAAGCGCGGCGCATGCGCAGAACACCAATGCGACCATTCGTGGTCAGGTTCTCGATCCATCAGGGGCTCTTATTCCTGATGCACAGGTGAACATCGTCAATCGTGACACCGGCCTCACCGTCTTCAATGGTAAGAGCGACTCAGCCGGAACCTTTGTGGCGCCTCAGGTGATTCCTGGCGTCTATAAGATTACCGTTACAGCCGCGGGCCTGAAGCAGACGGTCATTGACAACCTTGCTGCAACCGTTGCCCAGGTCACCTCTGTGAACGTCTCGATGCAGATCGGTGAAAATAGCGAAACCGTTACTGTCTCCTCAAAAGGTGAAGAGCTTGACCGCAGCACTTCGGACGTCTCGACGCTCATCTCTCCGGAAGATATCCAGAACATTCCCCTGCAACAGCGCGCCACTGAAAACCTTCTGGCATTTATTCCCGGCGTAGCACATGGCGGTGCCGGGGACCAGCCATCAACGTCTCAGCTCTCGATCAATGGCAGTCGCACCTTGAACACCGAAGTTCTATTGAACGGAGTTTCAACAATTGTGGCTTCCACTGGAACCCCAGCCACGCTACCGTCACCGGACGGGGTCGACCAATTCCGCGTCATCACCACGAACGCGCCGGCAGAGTACGGTCGCACCTCGGGCGCTGTAATTTCAGTAAATACCATCTCAGGCACAAACACCTATCACGGAAACGCATACTTTCTGCTTCGCAACGAGGCACTCGATGCCAACCAGTACTTTCATAAGGACACCATCAACGCTGTCACCGGAGCAGTCACCCCGCGCAATCGGGACAGATTCTTCCAGGAGGGCGGCTCCATCGGCGGGCCAGTCAGAATTCCTCATCTCTACAACGGCCATGACAAAACCTTCTTCTTCGTCAACTACGATCGCACCATCTCTCCAAACTCAACGCTCGTGACAGAGACCGTGCCAACTGCCGCACAGCGTACAGGCGACTTCTCGAATGCCTCTGCTCCTCTGGATGCAAACGGAAAGCCTCGAACTCCGCAAGCAATCTATCAACCCACAGGAAAGTCTTCGCCAGCTTTTGCTGGCAACCAGGTCGCAGGGATCGATCCAGCAGCAGCCAAAATTCTCGCCTTACTGCCTCTGCCGAATACAGTAGGAACCTATGACGCAGTCAACAACCGCTACACAGGCAACTGGACATCACTTCAAAATTTGACGTCCCATACGCAGAAGATAGTGGTTCGAGTTGATGAAGCTTTGACCCAAAAAGACAGGCTCAGCTTCAACGTCTATCGTTATACCAACACATCGCCGCAATACGTCAGTTACAACAGCCCGCTTCTAAATACGAACTACGATTGCAGTTGCACCACTGCATGGCTCCCATCGGTCGACTACACTCGCACATGGACTCCGACCCTTGTGATGGACCTGAACATGGGATTCTTTCGAAACGTTGTTCTCCGCAATCCTCCTGGAACCGGACAAAACGCGACGACGACTCTCGGCATTGGGTCTCTGCCCTTGGACCAGACACCGCAGATCTCAGCCAGCACCACCGCCCAGGACAATGCCAGTAATAGTTTCGGGTTCAGCAACATCGGTGCGGACACAAACACAAGCCAAGTAAATATCACCAACACCTACACCCCTTTCGGGACAATTACCAAAACTGCCGGTCCTCACACTTTCAAAGTGGGTGCATCGCTTCGCAAGAACGAATTCAATTCGTTCAATCCCGCCACTAATCCAGAAGGGCTCTTCCAGTTCGATGGTTCCATCACAAATCATGGAGCATCGGGCAACCCAAATACAGAAATCGCCGATCTACTTTTAGGCCAGGTCAAGACTGCTCAGTACGAACAACCTCAGCCGCCGACCGGCAGACGAAACTATAACCTCGGAATCTTTCTACAGGACGATTGGAGAGCAACGCCCAAGCTAACCCTTAACCTGGGAGTGCGCTACGAGTACGAGTCGGCGCTGACGATTGCGACCGACATCTACAGTCGAATCGATCCCACTACAGGACTTCTGTTGGCTGCGGGCCACGACGGCGTCTCGCGTTCTTTGAACGTAAGTACGCCAAAAGCGGATCTCTCGCCACGTATCGGCTTGGCTTACAGTATCAATGATAAAACCGTTCTTCGTGCGGCATTCGGTACGTTTTATGGGACGATCTTCCAAAATCTCGGTGGTCAACTTGCTTATCCAGGGTTTGACAACACCATCAGTTACAACAATCTTGGAACGGCAGTCGCTCAACCGTTTTCTCTCTCTCAGGGAATCCCGCTTGCGCCGCCGCCAAACCTGCAGAATCCCGCTGCTGCTCTGGTAAACAGCTCGGCAACCAACCCTTACAGCGTTGCGGTTTCATTTGATAATCAGAGCCGCATGCCTCTGGTTCAACAGTGGAATGTGGGCTTCGAGCGTCGGCTTCCCTTGGCGCTGACTCTTGAGGTCAACTACATTGGAAACCATGCCCTCCACCTCTCGTACAACATTAACGAGAATCAGGTTCCACTCTCCCAGGTGCCGGCTGTAACACTCACCAACACCAGCGTTGCGACACAAAACGCCCAGCCGTTCCCAAACCTAAAAGCATTCCAGGTGAACAGCAACATTGGAAGTTCCAACTACAACGGGCTGCAGGTAACGGTTCGCCGCCAGTTTGATAGACGGCTCGCTCTGCTCTCCAACTACACCTATGCGAAGAGCGAGGATGATGGCAGCACCATCTACAACTTTTCAGCTCCGAACGGTACGGCGAACTCGCAATATCCTGTCGCCGGCCCAAACTTCACGCATGACTTTACCGTCAGTAACATCGACGTCAAGCACGTGTTGAACATCGCTGTTGTCTACACCACACCTGGTCCTTGGTGGCTGCGCGACTGGCATATCTCGCCAGTCTTCGTCGGACACACGGGGCTTCCGATCAACATCACTCAAACCAATGAGATTCCCGGTTCATCGCAACGTCCTAATGGAAATCCCCAACTCCTGAAGCTATCTCATCCCACGAAAAACGGTGCGGCGCTGCAATATTACGACTCCGCGACCGATCCCGATTTCCCTCTAACGCCGTCCGGACCGGTCTACAACACGATCGGCGGGGTTCGACAACAGATCGTGACAACCGGCTTCGGAAATGTCTCAAGGGATTCGAATCGGGAACCGGGCGAGGTAGACTTCGATGCTTCTGTCGCGAAGGACTTCAAGCTGGTCGAGCGTCTCAAGTTTCAGTTTCGCGTCGATGCATTCAACGTTATAAACCATACCAACTTCACGGCACCTAGTGGTTCGCTTACCGTCACTGAGGTTGGCACGGCAGCAACTTTCGCCACTTCCTCTGGATTCGGAAAGATTACGGGCACGCAGCCCAACCGGACGATGCAGGTGTCTGGACGCTTTTCTTTCTAATCCCCTTACACAACACAACCCGAAACTTGGAGAGGCCATAGTCCCATCGGCCCCTCCAAGTTAGGGGAAACTCTATAAGAACGCCGCCAACGATATATAGAAACAACAAAATGAACAAAGTCGCACAGCATGGGATTGTTGTAGGTCAAGAGATGAAACTTCGTTTGTGCGCCCTTCTAACACTTTCTCTCGTAGCAGCTCCTGGTTGCGTTGCGTCGCAGATAACCTCTTTGCGCTCCCCTTGGGATGGACATCCGATCAAGACGGTCACAGGTTCCTATTCGTGCCCGGCAATTCCGCATATTGCTCCCGGCTTGGTCACCGACGGATTTTACAAACTGGATGACCCCACTCACTCCATCATCGATCCGATTCGTATGGAGGCGTACCGAAGATCGAGCGATGCCGTAAAGTCAGCCGGGCTGACAATCGTGAGAGCAGCAGATGATTACCGCACCTCGGGCGTCCTCCAGGCCGCTCAATGTGCGGTCGAAAGAATGAATACTTTGGCACGCGACGGCGCGCTTGCCGGCAGCATGTCGTCGAACCAGGCATATTACGTGCAGGGGTGGGTCGTTGGTGCTATCGCGATCGCTTATCTAAAGGTTCGCGACTCCGGCACAAGCACACCGGAGGAGAATGCATCCATTCGCCGGTGGCTGCTCAACGTAGCGGAACAGACCAAGAGATATTATGATGTGCATCGAACGGCAGGTCACGGCGATGGCCTGAACAATCATCTGTACTGGGCAGGCGTTGAAGTGGCAGCGATCGGAATAGCCGCAAACGCACGAAGCGACTTCGAGTGGGGGATAAAGGTCTACGAAGACGGAATCAATCAGATAAAACCGGATGGAACTCTCCCCCTCGAAATGGCGCGTGGCAGTAAGGCGTTGCATTATCACCTCTATGCACTTGCTCCCCTCGTTCTTCTTGCAGAGTTTGGAGAATCGAACGGGCTTGACTTGTACGCTCATGGAAATGGATCTCTTCACCGATTGGTGAACCTGTGCATCTCTGGTCTCCAGGACCCCACACCCTTCGAGAAGGCTACCGGTGTGAAACAGGAAGTTCCCGGACGTCCAAGCGGCGATCAGATCGGATGGGCGCCACCATATCTCCAACGTTTCCGGAACCCGGTTCTGATGCAAATGGTGGCGCACGCCCCTAACTTGAGCGTCTATTATCTCGGCGGCCTTCCTCC
The DNA here is from genome assembly GCF_009766095.1 of Granulicella sp. S190. GTDB lineage: Bacteria > Acidobacteriota > Terriglobia > Terriglobales > Acidobacteriaceae > Edaphobacter. The sequence goes on along the minus strand of NZ_LMUD01000002.1, from coordinate 258,349 downwards.
AATAAAATAAGTTCTAGGATTGCTCCTTTAAACTGCGAGTGACTAACTCCCTCGTACTTAGATTTAATCTCAAGCGCTCCGCAGGTTTTCAATCATCGTACGCACATCGTCGGAGTCCACCACGAAGCGAGATGTGCCATCTAGTGAATCTGCATCTTCTAACACCCAGTGACGATCACGCTGCATCTTGCTGGCTTCGCTTCGACGCACAGAACCATGAAAGTGGCTGGCGCGGGTGGCGCGAGCCAAAGCCGTCGCGTCTTTGATACGTAGACCGCCGCCGGCAGCAACATCGATTCTTCCCCCAGCGAGTTCTACCAGCCGCATCAGTCTATCTGCCCCCGCCAACACATCAGGTTCGCCTCCCGAGGTGAGAACGCGTCTGCAACCGCTCGCAATCACATCTTCAAGCGCCTGCTCTAGCGACGCGGTGTAGTCGAACGCACGATGGAAGGTGACCTCGAGGGGAGCCGCTAGCTTTACGAGCTCGCTGGTGCGTTCCATGTCGACCGTTCCGTCGATGTGAAGAATACCCACAACAAAACCGCTGGCTCCAAGGCTCCGCGCGTGGATGAGATCCTCGCACATCACGGCAAACTCGTCGTCCGTGTAGTGGAAGTCTCCGCTCCTCGGCCGCAACAGAACATGAACGGGGAGACCACTGCGCTTCACTGCGGCGCGGATCAAACCGTGGCTGGGCGTAAGTCCGCCTTCGCTGAGGGCTGTGCAAAGTTCGATGCGGTCGGCCCCTCCTTCGCGCGCCGCGAGGCAGGCCTGAAGACTTTCCGCACAGAGTTCAAAGATAATCTTGCGCATTAGATCGCACGCACCACGAAAGCTTTCCGATCCTTGAATGGAATCAACTTAATTTGTTTGCACAGAAAGATCAGCCCAACAAACCTATATCGATGTGTAGAAAAAATCATAAAGTGAAAATTTGAGGCTCAAATAATCACGATTCTGAGAATAACAGAACTTCACGATGCTAAGAGCTCTGTATGGAATGATTAAAACCACATAGACGGCAATCAAAACTTCGGTCCTTCATGGACCACTCGCAACAGGCGACGGAGCAAAAACCTGGAACTCACGGATGTGTGCCGCCCCTACACTCGAAAGTATTTGAAGACGAATTCGCTGTGCCGTCACAGCAGGGAAGTGATCGATCTTTTTGTGCCCGATCGCGTAGCCGCTGACAATGGGAACCCATGCGTCCTTCTGCCACGCCTCGATGCGATACCGCTGGACTGTCTGGCCCTCGTTGAGCCACTCCATCGTCAGGGAGTGATCAAACCTGACAGGATGAGCTAGCCGCACCTCAAGCGTCGACGAGTTTGATCCGGCGGGCGCGCTCCAGAAAGTTGCCTCATCGCCGTCGACTGCGTTTGCAGCGTTCTCATCAATCGGCAGGTGCGAGCGAAGCAGATTCTCGGCATAGCGTGAGTGGAGAGTCTCGCCTAGCTCACGCAGCCGCTTCACATCCGAGTCAGGAAGAAGTCCCCGGTCATCAGGCGCGACTCCCAGCATCCACTGGCCTCCGCGCCCAACAGAGTTCTCGTAGCTGTCGACAAGATCCTTCACACTCTTCAGCGATGCCTCATCGTTCGGGTGCCAGAACCAATGCAAATCACGAAGTGGCGTGTCCACCTCCACAGGCCTCCATCGTAGGTAGCCATGCCGGTCGATAACGTTCCAGTTCTCATAAGTGATGTTGCCGGACTCCGTCCCGGCCCAGCGTATGTCACCGTATTCGAAGAGAGCCATGTCGGCGAAGACCATAGTGTCGGGCTGATAGGTACGAAGAGTCTCGATGATCTTTGGAAAATCGTAGGTTCTCCCTGTGCTTCCTGCACCATCGAGCCAGAACTCAACCAGGTCGCCATAGCGTGTCGCTAACTCTTCAAGCTCTGCCAGATAGTACTTGTCATAAGCAACAGGATCTTTGTACTTAGGCTCGTGGCGATCCCATGGCGAGAGATAGACGCCAAACTTCAGTCCATGACGACGCGCGGCTGCGGCTACCTCGGCCACCATGTCGCCCTTACCGTCCTTCCAAGGGCTCTCCTTGATGCTGTAGTCGGTCTGTTCTGTTGGCCAGAGACAGAAGCCGTCATGATGCTTTGCGACAAGCACAACATAGCGCGCGCCCGAGGCCTGAATGGCCGTCATCCACTGCTCAGGATCGAACTGTTTCGGATTGAAGATCTTTGGACTTGCCGTGCCGTCACCCCACTCACGGTTGAGGAAGGTGTTCGTCCCAAAATGCAGAATGACGCCGAACTCAAGATCCTGCCACTGTGTCTGTTGCGGTGCGGGCTTGATGTCAGGAAAGCTCTGCGCCGCTACGCCTGCGGCCATGCAACCAATCCACGCGGCAAGCATTGTTCTGCGGAGTAAGTTCTTGCGGAGAGATGCCAGTGTCACAATAGGTCCTCTATCTCTTATTCCTGAATCAATTCGCAACGGAAGACTCTCCGATACGTGCGCGCCACAACGCACCGAGAATAGGATCGACGGTGCCGGGCAAAACCTTCAGCGAAGGGTGATTGTGCCGGAGAGCACTAACGATTCCATCGCGTATGGGAGCGACATGCTCGAGAATGCTGCCCGTAAACGCAAGATCCGGAGTCCAGTCCGGACGCTGTCCAGAGGCATTGCGCATCAGGCGCTTAATCACAAGATGAGCAAGGTGAGCCAACTCCTCGGCCTCGCGGTGAAGAACGTTCTGCGCAACACCATCTCCCTCCGCGGCACACTTCACGACCAGCGGCGCAAGACGGGTAAAGTCCGGAGCAGGGATCTGATTCGCATATCCGATGAGCGAGTCGAGATCGTGCAGCTGCCAAAGTTCAAGAATCGCCGGAAGCAGAGTGGTGATCCGGTCTTCGTCGATGGCAAAAAAAGTATCGCGCAAAGCCTGGTGTCCGATTCGGCTGCCTGAGCCCTGATCCGCCAGTGCAGGCCCCCACCCGCCGGCAGTCGTCAACTCGCCTGTGACGGTGCGCCCGGCCACATTTGATCCGGTCCCAGCCATCACCAGCACTCCAGGTCCGCCGAAGAAGGCGGCATCGAGCGCGATCTCTACATCGCCAACCAGAATGAGCGAGCCGCCGACGCGCTCCGCAAAGGCTTCGCGTATCCAATCAGTGACTAGCGCCACAGTGACACCCGCCGCACCCACACAGCTGCGGGTAATGGACTTCATAGAGACGCCAGTCAGCGCCGTCAGCTCTGAGAGAGCCTTATTAAGGTTCTGTGTCGCGGTCTGCGCGTCGGTACGCATACGCTTGATCGTGCCTCCACGGACTCGCCCAAGCTCGCGGCTGTCATCTGCCAGAACATACTCTGTCTTCGTGCCGCCCACATCCAGTGCCAGATAGAACGCCAATCCTGCTCCTTCGTATGCGCTACTTAATTATGCTGCCGTATTCATATACGGCAAGGGCAGAGCCGAAGCCCTGCCCTTGCGTTGATAAGAATACTGCAACTGGTGCAGGCATAGTCTGCCTAAAACCGGTAGTTTGCCGAAAACTGCAGCTTGCGTTCGGTCGAACGAACGGCCTGCTGGATTCCATTAGCCGTGCCCTGGTTTGAGATATTGCCAAAGTTGGTATCCGAGATATTGGTATCAGGGTTTCCATAGCTGGCAATGTTGAAGGCATTGAAGGCATCGAATCGGAAGCCCAGGGTCTGCTCGCGGAAGGTGGCAAAGTCCTTGAAGGCAGACATGTCTACATTCAGGTAACGCGGACCGCGTGTGTTCCCATTCTTTGCGTCGCCAAAGGTGTTGGAGGCTGGTGCTCCGAAGGCACACAAACCGTTGTCAACTCCAGGAGTGGTGCAGGGAACGGCTGAAGGATCGGTGCCGTACCAATTATCGACGCTGCGGTTGACGATCTTCAACGCGCGATACTGGTTGGGCCGCGAGTTACCAAAGCTGTTGGAGTTGTTTCCGGGACCAATAATCGTCTCTGGAAAGCCGCTATACACTACGGCTGCGGTCGAAACCTTCCAGCCTCCAACCACCTCGTCTAACAAGCGATTCGATCCCGAGAGATACTGTTTGCCATGGCCAACTGGCAAAGCATAGACTCCCGTGCCGCTCAGATTGTGACGTACATCGTATGCAGCAGGTCCGAAGTCTGCGGCGCTGTCGTAGTAGTTCTGAAAGGCACCCTGACTTCCGCCGGTCGCGCCGGAGGTATTTACAGAGTAGTTGCCTGCGCTGTTGGTGAGCGCCTTACCGTAGGTATAGTTCACCGTGAACTCCAGCCCATGACTCGTACGCTGACGAAGAATAGTCTGCAGCGCCTGGTAGTTCGAGGTCGCCCGAGACTCTGTGACAAGCAGGCTGTTTGAGCCGATGCTCACCGAGGGATCGATCGCATTGATACCGATGAACGGATTGTTGTAGTAAGGCGCCGAAGTAGGATCCCCGTTCACCTTGTACTGATTGATGTTTCCGTAGTCTTCAATATGCTGACCCAGCTCCCCGACATAACCAACCTGCAGCGACAGCGAGTGTGTAACAGCAAACTCTGTCGTGAGGTTGAACTCCTGTACGTAGGCCGGCTGAATATGTTGCGGGTACACGTTGAAAGTGCCACCAGCGCTCACAGTCCCACCGGTAAATCCTTGCTCGGCGGTTCGCGGTGTCCCTGGGTTCCCTACGGTCGGCGTAACGACAGTGACACTGACCGCTTGAATGAAAGGAGTGATCGAGGTAAGACGCTGGTTGGAAGAGTTGCCCTCGAAGAAGCTTGTCGCACCGTAGCCGCCGCGAATCACAAAGCGATCGGTCGCCGAATAGGCAAAGCCAAGGCGTGGCATAAGTTGACTATAGTTGGCCTGGTAACACGCACGCGTACTGCATAGGCCTGAACCAACCGGTGCCCCTGCGGGTATTTTGCTCGCGTAGATAACCTGACCCGTGGCGATATCGATGTTACCTGTCTTGTTGTTAGACTCCACCCAGGGTTGGTCGTACTCGTACCGTAAGCCGGCGTTCAGAGTGAGTCGAGGCGTCGCCTTGTAGTCATCGTTGAAGTATCCTGAAGCGCGCCATTGCCTCTGTCCGACGTTGACGCTGGCAAGAGTCGCGGTCGCGCCACTCACTCGATCCAATAGGAAATCCGCGCCGCCATAACCGGGCGCATTAGACAGGGTGGGGTCGGGGTTGCTGGTGAAGGCTCCCGAATAGGTTAGCGATCCGAGATAGCCATTATTGTTGCTGGTGGGATAGTTGTTCTGGTATCGAAGTGCCTGCGCACCGATGCTGAAGGTACTCTTACCATGCTGCATCGTGACGTTATCGATATAGCTGAAGGTATTGTCGGTAAGGCTCCCGTTGTTTTGCGCATTGTTACCGACGCCGCTCAAGCCGCCGCTGATGCTTTGAGAGGTGAAGCCTTGAAACGCCTGGTTTGGAAAGGTGATACCTACAACTGAATCGCCTTTGGTGCCGAATACGCCCGTCCCGTCAACTGGCAATCCCTGGCTCCAGTTGATGCGTGTAAAGCCGATACGTGCCGAGTTGACGATCGACGGGGAGAAGATGTGAACCCAGGTAAGACCGCCAAGCTGGGAAGGATAGATGCTTCCATTCGGAAACGTAATTGCGAGCACCGAGGAAGATCCATCGTAGGCGGTCGACTTGGAGTAGAACGCGCTAAATTTGTCCGAGCCTCTAGGGGTGTACTCGATCTTGATATCCCCTTGGTTGTTTGCTCTAAATGTTCGAGAGGGACCTTGCAGGTCGTCGCTCACGATGCCGTCCTTTGGCGTCGCATTAGGCAATGGATAGAGATTAGGATGCGCGAAGAGATAAGTGGCAACTGGGTTGACGATCGGAACGCCCTTATTGCCGACATAAGGAGCATAACCATTCAATGGATCGTAGAGTTGTATCGGATTCGCACCGGTTAGAAGGGCTGAGAAATCTCCGTTACGCATGGCCTGGGTAAATACGCTCGCCTGAGAGGTACCTCCTTGGTGATAGCGGGAACCAAGGTAGTCGACGAAGAAGAAGAGTTTGTCGCGCTTGATCGGACCGCCAAAGGTACCACCGAACTGAGCCTGGGAGAAGGGATTAATAGGTACGATCGGATCGGCATGCTTGTTCGTCCAGGAGTTTGCATTCAGCCGGTAGTCCTGAAGGTAGCCATATGCAGAACCATGAAAGCTGTTCGTTCCACTCTTCAGAACGCTGATCACTCCTGCACCATTAACGTTGCCATAGTCTGCAGGAGAGTTGGCAGTGAGAAGTTTAACCTCTTGCAAAGACTCCGGTGCGGGACTGTACGCGATCAGATTATTGAAGGTCTCGTTGAGATCGATGCCATCCAGTGTGTAGTTGTTCGCCTGGGCACGGTTGCCGTTCAAATTGACTGAGTCCGTGTACGAAGTACTGCGCTCGATGCTCGTAGTACCCGAGGTACCGACCGTACTCACCGAACCAGGAACGTAAAGGGTGAGCGCCGAAAAGTCGAGTCCGTTCAGTGGGAAGTTCTGAATTGTATTTGCAGTAAATGTACCGCTAAGAGTGGCGTCTTCGGTGTTCAGAATCGGCGATGCTTCTGATACATCCACCGTTGTCGATGCTCCGCCCACCGCCAGCTTCACATTGAAGGTGGCAGTCTGCAGCACCTCGAGTTGAAATGCGGGGATCTGCTCCTTGTCGAACCCCTTTGCACTCACGGTTACCTCATAGCGTCCGATCGGCAGAAACTGAATTCTGTAGAGTCCTGCAGAGTTGGTCACGACGGTCGAGTTCACGCCGGTATCGGTATTGTGTGCATCCACACTCGCTCCAGGAATGACTGCGCCGCTGGAGTCTGTGATAACACCCGTAATAGAACCCGTAACGGTCTGTGCCGTAAGAGACGGCGCACAGACGAGCGCTGTCAAGGCGATCACAATCCCGGAGAGCCGTTTGAGAAACTTGATGTTTTGTGCTGCCTTTATCATTTTGCGCGGCTCCGAGAGAGTGGGAATGTGAGGGGTTAGGATCTTTGCGGCGTTCAACGGCGGGCTGCCGAACATGCGCGTCTTGAATCTATAAAAATCAAATTGTTGCTAGAGCATAGAAATCTATGTAACCATTTGTCAATCAAAGTTTTCATAATTGTGAAGAAAAGTAGTTCATTTATTCAAAATGACAAGGCAATCTGAACCGAAGCTCACCCTATAACAATTCATCCGAGTAGTTAGAATGGACGATAGATGGCTCAAAAGACTCAGGATCGCGCGAATCAGATACTTCATCTCCTCCTTCAAAAGGGCCAGAGCTGCGTGGAGGATTTGGCGGTCACCATCGATGCCTCGCCGGCGAGCGTTCGGCGCGATCTAATCAAACTCGCTCAACGTGGATTGGTAAACCGCACCCACGGCAGCGTCGAGTTGGCCGGCAAGATGACCTACGAGCCTTTCCGCTTCGATGCCGCCTTTCCGCTTCGTGAAGAGCGTTTCGCCAATGAGAAACGCCGCATCGCCATCGCAGCCGCGGAGATGGTCAACGAAGGCGACACCATCGCCCTCTCTCCCGGCACCACCACCACGCAGATCGCCCGCAGCCTGCGTCACCGCGAAGGTATCCACATCGTCACCAACGCGGTAAACATCGGGATGGAGTTCTCCAGTCTCCCGAACGCCCGCGTAACCCTCACCGGCGGCTCCATTCGTTGGCCGGGAGCCTTCTCCATGGTCGGCGCAACTGCCTTCGACTCCCTGCAACGGCTCTTCTTCGACAAGGTATTTATGGGCGCCTGCGGTATTCATCCAGAGCACGGCCTCACCGTCATCGAGTCCGAAGAGGCGCTGATTCTGGGAGAGATGGTCAAGCATGCCAGGCAGGTTATTGCGGTCGCAGATGCAAGCAAACTCGGCATCTTTACCTCGACAAAAGTCTGCTCTACCAGCGATCTCCACACCATCATTACCGACGACAGCGTCGATCCGAAACTGGTCGAAGCCTTCCAGCGAAAACAGGTAAAGATGATCATCGTTTAGCGAAGAGTCTCTTTGGCAAGCGAAAAATGCTGGTTCCGGTGCGCTTTACTCATGAGACTATGAGGCCATGCGTACAGTCTGGGCCTTCTTCGCGCTTCTTCTCGCGGCACCAGTGTGTATCACTCTGCACGCTCAAAGTCGGCCTCTCATGGTACCGCCCAGGCTCATCAGCGTCCTTGCTCCGGATTGCAGGTCAGGGAAGGCCTGTCATGGGGAACATGGCCATGTCCGTCTGATCGTCGATATTCTCGAGGACGGCAAAGTCGGCGATATAAAAGTTGAACTCGGAAATGCGACTTTGGCCGACGCGGCAACATTGGCGGTACAACAGGCGGAGTTCCTCCCGGGCTATTTTCAGGGCAAGCCTCAGAGCATGGACTTCGTCGTAAATCTCCGATTCTAACCTCTAGGGCTGCCTCATCGCGATGCGGGCCTCTTTCCGAACCAAAAAAACTCCAGATTCAGATCTTTTCACCCTCGATCATCATCCAACTTGAAGAACAGCGGGAGTATTATAGAATCGTGCCAAAATATTCAATTGTCGTTCCCTTCCATAACGAAGAGGAGAATGTCACTACTCTCTACGACCGCCTCAAAGCGGTAATGGAGCACGTCAACGATACCTTTGAACTGGTGTTCGTCGATGACGGCTCGCGTGACCGCACCTATCGGTTGCTCGAAGAGATCGCAGCCGTGGATAGTCGCGTCCTGGTCATCAAACTGCGACGCAACTTCGGACAAACCTCTGCCCTTGCCGCCGGCTTCGATCATGCGCAGGGCGACTTCATCCTCGCCATGGACGGCGATCTCCAACACGACCCTGAAGAGATCCCAGGCTTTTTGGCAAAGCTTGAGGAAGGTTATGACGTGGTCAGCGGCTGGCGCTCTCACCGCGGCGACAACTTCATTCTCCGCCGCATCCCTTCGCGCGCGGCCAACTGGCTTATGGCCGTTTTAAGTGGAGTCAATATTCATGACTTCGGCACCACCTTCAAGGCCTATCGCCGAGAGGTCATACAGAACATCCCGCTCTATGGCGAGATGCACCGCTTCATCCCCGCTCTGGCCTCCTGGTACGGTGCCAGCATCTGCGAGATCCCAATCTCCAATCCGGCGCGCGAGTTCGGCACCAGCCACTACGGCATCTCCCGCACCTTCCGCGTCTTCTTCGATCTGCTCACCATCCGCTTCCTGCTCCGCTATATGACCCGCCCACTGCACTTCTTCGGAACCATCGGCGCGTTCGGCGTAGTTGCAGGATTCGGCATGTCCGCGTGGTTTCTCATCCTCAAAATTGTTACCGGCCAGCATGTGTTGGACCTTCACGGACCGCTCTTTATCATTGCCGGCGTTCTCATCCTTGCCGGAATCCAGATGATGGGGATAGGACTTCTGGGCGAGCTTCAGGTGCGGCACTTCCATACCGCCTCTCATCGCGCACCCTACGCCGTAGATCGCATTCTGCGTCTGCGCTCTGAAGAGAGTCTTATTCAGTAAAGCCGTGAGCCATTGAGTTGAAGACAATAGCCTCAAAGAGATAGCCACCCTCGCAATTGAGAGTGGCTATCTCTTTGAGAGCAACGCCGCAATGGACGTAGAGGTCGCTTTCGCTTTTTTTATCTGTCATTCGCAAAGAGAATCGCGTTTGCAGCTTCTACACCATGAGGCAAATTGCCATAGCGCCTCAGAATCGGTAGAAATTCGTGAGGCTAATTTTTCGGTGCGAGCGCCTCTATCTCCTTCTCCTTCTTAACCTCGTCCTGCGCTTGTTTCGTAGCGTCATTATAGGCAGAGTTGTCCTGCTGCTTCGTAAGCCTGTCCCTCTCCACCATCGGATCGGTTAGCGTCTCGAGGTATATCTCAAACTTCTGAACACACTGCGTGGGCTTATCTGTCTGCGCTACCCCTTGCAACCTCTTTTGCAGCAGCTCCTCAAGCCTCAGCGCGTCATCTAATCCAAACCCGATAGGAGCCGACGAAGCGCTGCGGCCCTTCATCGTAAAGACGTCCTCTTCCAACTCGGTTTCGCTTATGATCAACGCCTTACGAGCATCTTCGAAAGACTGTCTTCCGCACTCCGCAGTGATCGCAGCGGAGCCGTCCTCGGCAAGTCTGTTTGAATCAGTGTTGGAAGGAGCAACCTTCGTAAGACCCAGCAGAAGATTGCCTTCGCTGCCCCTATGCGCTGAGTGGCAACCTGCAATCACAATTGAAATGAGTACGAAGCTAAGCCCGCACCATGCTCCGCTCGGGACTCGAAATTGCATCCACTCCTTCACTCTTGGCCCTCAGCTAATCTCTGTCCTGTCATTGTTCCTGGAAGGTAATCACGCCGGACATCTAGTCAATTCTATGCTTCTTGAGGTGAGCTCCCCTCTGCTTCACGACCGGCTCTTCTGTTGCCTCGCCAGCTCCATCCGAAACGCCTTCTGCCGATCCAAAACGTAGGCCTTGTATCCCTCAGGATCGAGAAAGGCACTCCGATCCCCAGCCTTCAGTCTCCCGAATTTTTCATCCATGTCAAAGAAGCCGCCGTGCGCTCCGAGAAATACATCGCACGGCAACGAGTTCAGCGTGCGAAAAGTCGTCTCAAAGTCGCGTGCCATCGTTGGGTAAACCACGCTCTTCTCCAGTTTGTATCCCGGATTAACATTGGGACCGCCAACGATCACCACGTTATAAACCTTCCCGGCATCCTGCACCTTCATCGTCCAGGTCGTACAGCCCTTCGTATGACCGGCCGTTAGGTGCGCAACCAGCACCACACCTCCCAGCCGCACCTCATCTCCATCGTGTAACACCCGATCGACCTTCACGGCTGGATACCAGTTCTTCGACGATCTTCCATATTGAAAGTCGGTCTTGCCGCCCGACTCCACCACCGGCACGTCCCGATCCATCACCATGTACTTTGCGCCGGTCAGCTGCTTCAGCAGCTTGCTCCCGGAGCAATGGTCAAGGTGAGCATGGCTGATCAGCAAGATCTTTACATCGCCGAATCTGAATCCAAGCGCCTCAATGTTTTTCCTTATCTGTGGAACGCTGCTCGGAAGATTACTGTTGATTAAAATGTGTCCCTGCGGGGTAGTAATCAAATAGGATGCCAGATCTTTGCTGCCTACGTAGTACACATTGCCGATCACACGAAACGGCTCATGATTCGTCGTCCATTTAGGATTGTCCTGCGCAAAAAGACCGCAGACAAAGACGAAGGTCAGCAGGAGGGAGCGAAGCAGCATGGCAAAGAATAACTCTCCCAGAAGACGTCGCCAACGCTTCTCGTCCTCACTGCATTAACCTGAGTGGTACACCCCTCACAAGGCAAAGAGCATCCGCCGCAAGACGGATGCCTTTCAAAGAAGAAAAACTAAACCGCGGCGACAGTCTTGCTGCGAATCACCTGAGCTCCAAACCGCTCCATCTCTTCAGCCTGCGGACTCGACTGCAGCAGCACCAGATCCACCCCCACAGCGGAAAACTCCTCCATCCGCTCCGAGACTTGCTCCGGCGTCCCCACAAAGCCGCACCGCAACCCGCGATTCGACACCGAGTAGTCTTTCAGCGAGATCTCCGTCTGCAGATTCGAGCCCGTCACCCACTGCTCATAGTTCGCATAACCACGCGCCGACTGCTTCACATCCGTAATCCGTTCCACCTCGCGCAGCGCCTCGGCCTCGGAGTCCCGTACTACCGCATACCCAGCCACGCCGAAGGTCATCGGCCCAAGCCCGAGCCTCTCGCGCCGCTCCCGCATATCGGCAATCTTCTTACCCACTGCCTCGGGCGCATCGCCATGCATCAGGTACGCGTCGCACTTCGCGGCAATCAGATTCTTCGCTGTCTCCGACTCACCACCCGCATAAAGCGTAGGCCGGGGCTTGCTCACCGGCTTCGGCGAAAGCACATTCTCCCGCACGTCGTAGTAGCTGCCTTTATAAGAAAACCCCTGCGTCTTCCAGCATCCATCCACTACATCGAGCCACTCCGACGTCCTCGCATAGCGGTCGTCATGCTCATCGAAGTGAACTCCGTACTTCGTTGCCTCATCCTTCCACCAGCTCGAAACCACATTCAGCGTCAACCGCCCATGCGACATCTGATCGATCGAAGCAGCCTGCTTCGCCAGCAGCGCCGGATTATGAAACGTAGGCCGCACAGCCACCATCAGCTCCAGCCTCTCCGTCACCGCAGCCAGCGCAGCCGTCGTCGACCACGCATCCAGAGAAGGAGCATCCACGCCCTTGATGTCGTTCAGGTTCAGCTCGGCGATCAGCGTAAGGTCATAGCCAATCGTCTCGGCTCTCTTCGCCAGGTCGCGCACATACTCCCAGCTCGCCGCCATCTTCTCGTCATCAACATTGCGCAGCCATCCCCCAAAAACGGGCAGCCAGAACCCGTATCGCATCCCCGCCTTTGCCGTCGCGCTCACCGTCCAACCTCTGCGAGTTCCTGCACCGCACCGCGACGCTCGTTGACAGCCTTCGCCTCAGCCTCCAGCCAGTCCGCCAGCTTTACAAACGGATCGAACCCCACCACCTTCTGACCATCCGCCACAAAGTTCGACAGCGCATTGATGTCGTAGTACATCCTCACGCCATCGCGATCGTCCACCATAAACTCCACACCGCCCAGCTCGATCCCCGCTGCGGCCATCAGCCGCTCCACCTCTTCAATCACCTCAGGCGGAGTATCAAATGACTCCACCGTCAAACCATTCTTTGGCGCGTCGATCGGGCAGGCAGCACGATCCAGCTCCACCCCCAGCGGTGTCTTACAGATATCCGCCGGGCAAAGATCAAACGTCTCACCCGTAATATGTATCTTGATCGCGTACAAATACCTGCCGTTCAACACCTCAACGCGAACAATGTACGATCCGCGCGCCGGCACAAACTCCTGCACCAGCCCGGTCGAATCCATCCCGAGCGTCAGGCCATTCTCCATAGCCGAAGCCTCCGCAAGGTGCTCCTTCGTATGAAACTTCACCACACCGCTGCCGCTGCCGCCAATATTCGGCTTCACCACAACAGGGAAGCGCAAACCCTCCGCCGCATCGCTTGCCTGCGAAGCCCTGTGAATCACACGTGTCTTGGGATATCCCAACCCCAGCGCATCCAGCATCGAAAGCTGCCCGGCCTTCGACAGTTCACTCCGATAAGCCTTCACGCCGTTCACCACGCGAACCCCGCGGCTCTCCAGATGCTCAAGAAAGCCAAGCGTGTAAAAGATCTGATCCCCATGACCCCGATTCCACGCCGAAGGGCTCATCTTGTTCAATACCAGCGCATACTTCTCTTCCGAACGATCCTCTGGCCCATAGCTATGCTCCACCGCGTTCAACTTCACGTAGTTCGCACCGCGGCGATCCAGCTCTGCAAACAAAGGCTTGAACCAGTTCGGCTGTTCATAATAAATCGCAAGTGGCAAAGTCTGATGGCTAGACATAATCTTCTTCACATCCTCTTCTAAGGGTTCGACTCTAAAATCAACACTCGGTTACAACGCCCCGACGAGCACCCACGGCATCGTCTCGAATCTAATATCTCAATTTTAGATGAGAATTCGAAACAACACGCTTCAGAATCGCGGAGAGGTCTTCCAGCCGAATCAAGGTCCGCCGGTCATGTTGTACTCTGACGCCATGCAGGCTATTCAAATCCTCACCACCGGCAGTGCCGACGTCCTCACCCTTACCGATCTCCCCACGCCAACCCCCGGCACCGGCGAAGCCCTCATCCGCATCGAAGCCTCCGGCATCAACTTTATCGATACCTACTTCCGCGAAGGCCGCTACCCCGCCAAACTCCCCTACACGCTAGGCCAGGAAGCCGCCGGCACCATTGTCTCCGTCGCTTCCGACGTCACCACCTTCAAACCCGGCGACCGCGTAGCCTGGTGCCTGATCCCTGGCACTTACGCCCAGTTCGCCGTAGCTCCCGCTGCCCGCCTCGTAGCTATTCCCGAAGGCGTCACCACTCAACAGGCCGCAGCTGCCATCCTCCAGGGCATGACCGCACACTATCTCCTCCACTCCACCTATCCCGTTCAGCCGGGCGATGAGGTTCTCATCCACGCAGGCGCGGGTGGCACCGGCCTCCTCTTCATCCAGATGGCGAAAGCTCTCGGCGCCCGCGTCTTCACCACCGTCTCCACCGAAGAAAAAGCCACCCTCGCCCGCGCAGCCGGTGCCGACGAGATCATCTTCTACACCCAGGAGGACTTCGCCGCGAAGGTAAAATCCTTGACCGGCAACAAAGGCCTTCCCGTCGTCTACGACTCCGTAGGAAAATCCACCTTCGAGCAATCTCTCCAGTGCCTGCGCCCTCGTGGCCTCATGGTTCTCTTCGGCGGAGCCAGTGGAGCCGTCCCACCCTTCGACCTCATCCGCCTCTCCACTATGGGCTCGCTCTTCATCACCCGTCCTACCCTCAAGGACTACATCGCCACCCGCGCAGACCTCGAACATCGCGCCAAACAAGTCTTCGACGCAATAGCGAACGGCACTCTCAAACTCCGCATCGAGTACGTCTACCCACTAGCCGACGCGGCACAAGCCCACCGCGACCTCGAATCCCGCCGAACCACCGGCAAGCTTCTCCTCATCCCGTAGCACTTACAATCGAAGCATGCACACCCCGGCGCCCCGCAGCGCGATCAGCCTCCTCCTCGCCCTCGCCGCCCCGCTCTTCCTCAGTCTTCCCGCCAGAGCCGTGGTGGTCCGAGGCAAGGTCACCACTCCACTTGGCGTTCCACTCGGCAACGCTCGTATTCAGCTCATCCAGGGCCGTACCGTCGCCGCCTTCACCTTCTCCCTCATGGACGGCACCTTCGAGCTGCGCAGCTCCGTCGCAGGCCGCTTTGTCCTTCTCACCTCTGCCTCACCCTTCACTCCAAGCATTGGCGAGACCTTCTACGGCGGCCGTGTCGCTGTCGTCACGCGCAACATCGTCATGGAGTACTCCACCGTCACCCCGCAACTCGCAGTCACCGCAACCGGCAGAGCCACTCCCCTCGAGCAACTCCCCGCCGCTATCACTCTCATCCCCGAGCAGTCTCTCGAAACCCAGATCAACCTCGTCAACGACCTCCGCCAATCCCCAGGCACAAACGTTCTGCAAACCGGCCAGTATGGCGGCCCCATTTCACTTTATGTTCGTGGCAGCGGCCCCGAAACCAACAAGATCCTCATCGACGGCATCCCCGCCACCGACATCGGCGGGAACTTCGACTTCAGCCCCATCTCCACGACCGCGCTCAACGGCCTGGAGATCTATCGCGGAGCTAACAGCGCCCTCTACGGCACCGGAGCCGAAGCCTCCATCGTCAACCTCTCCACCGCTCGCAGTAACTTTCTTCGGCCCACCCTTAATTACACCGGCGACGCAGGAAATATCCACACCTATCGCAACGAGGCCATCCTCTCCGGCACACTCAAAAAATTCGACTATCAGGCCGCCTTCAGTCGCTTCAACACCTCCAACGCTCTCCCACTCGACGAGTACCACACCACCACCAGCGTGGCGAACATTGGCTATAGCCCCTTCACTAATACCACCGTCCGCTTCACCCTCCGCAACACCGACTCCGCCACCGGGCTTCCTCAGGCGCATGACATCTACGGCATCTCCGCCTCAGGCAAACAATCCGATCAGGATCTCTACTCCGGCATCACCGTTGAAAACGTTCTGGCAGGGAACTGGCACAACCTCGCCCGCTACGGTATCGCCCGCAAGCGCGAACAGGAGCAGCAGTTTGACCAGTCCACCGTCATCATCAACGGCATCGCCGTACCCACCATCGCCTACGGCGACCTTGTTACCCTCCGCGGAGCCAACGGCTACACCGCCACCGGCCAGGCTGCCTTTATCTCACCAACCCTCGACAACGTCCACAACCGCGACGAGTTCTACTACCAGACCGACTACACCCTCCCCTATCGCATCGGCCTCCTCTTCAGCTTCCACTACGAAGACGAGCGCGGCCGCCTCTACAATCCCACTACCGGCTTCAACCAACAGGCCAGCCGCACCAACTTCCTCTACACGCTCCAGCTCCAGGGCGACCTCCATCATCGCGTCTTTTACTCCTTCGGCGGTGCCATCGAACGCAACCATCTCTACGGCACTGCCGGAACCCCGCGTCTCGGCCTCACCTACGTCCCCGTTCGTCCCGGCCATCGCATCTTCCGTGGCACCAGCCTCCGCGCCAACATCGCCACCGGCGTCCAGGAGCCAACCCTCGAAGATCAGTTCACCAGCCTCACCACCCTGCTCGATCAGACCGGCAACCAGTCTGCCATCTCCACCTTCAACATTCGCCCCGTCACCGCCGAGCGCTCCCGCACCTTCGACGTCGCCGTCGACCAGAACATCCTCAACCAGAAGCTCATCCTCAAAGCCGGCTACTTTCACAACCAGTTCAGTCACCAGCTCGAGCGTCTCGCCCCCAACGGCCTCGAGCAGTACTTCAACCTCCCCACCGCGCTCGCCCTGCAACTACCCGACGCCTCGCTGAACTCTCTTGCCTACCGCACCCAGGGTCTCGAAACCGAGCTTCAGTACCGGCCCTTCGCCCACCTCTTCCTTCGCGGCGGCTACACCTATCTCGCCTCTCTCGTCGAGCAGTCCTTCACCTCCGACAATGTCACGCCCGCCTTCAACCCCGACCTTCCGGGCATCGCCATCGGCGCCCTCTCTCCCCTCGTCGGCAACCGGCCC
>NZ_LMUD01000002.1:102836-241527 GCF_009766095.1 Granulicella sp. S190 | reverse complement strand
CCTTCCATCTGCCCGCCAGCACCGGCTTCTTCGCCGTGCAATACACCGCGAACAAATTCTCCGCCGCCATCAAGGGCGCTCTGGCCAGCCGTAGCGACGACTCCACCTTCCAGCTCCACAACGACCGCAACAGCGGCAACTCGCTCCTGCTTCCCAACCAGGACTTAGACTTCGGCTACGCCAAACTCGACCTCAATCTCCTCTTCAACGCCACCCGCCACGTCACCGTCTTCACCCAGCTCGATAATCTTCTCGGCCAGCAACACATCGGCCCCATAGGCTACCCGGGCCTGCCCTTCACCATCCGCGCAGGCCTGAAGATCCGCATCGGCGGCAATTAGGAATAAGCTCAATAGCCCTATCGAAACGCAACGAACATGTCTCTTGCGTGTTTCTTTCTTGTATGTTCTCGCTCTCTTCGCAGTCGCGGAGCCAAATTGAACCGTCTATATCAACGAAGGGAAACAAAATGACCCGATATCTCTTAGCACTCACCCTCCTGGCAGCAACCACCACCGTCGCAGCTCGCGCCCAGGAAGGCCCCACCCCAACCCAGGCCCTCGTCGTCTTCGACTCCAAAACTCCAGCCTCTCCCACCGCCCAAGATCTCACCATCAAAGTCGATAACCGTGTCGCTCAGCTCAGCGACCTCGCCGCCATCCCGCCCGGCGGAGCCCAGGTTGCTCTCCTCATCGACGACGGCCTCCGCACCAGCGTCGCCCGCGAGATGAACAACCTCCGCTCCTTCATCACCAGTCTCCCCCCAGGCACTGAGGTCTTCGTCGGTTATATGACCAACGGAACCGTCTTCCCGGGCACGGGCGCTAACGGCTTCACCTCTGATCTCGCCGCCGTCGCTCAGGGAATCCGCATCCCCAGCGGCATCCCGGGATCCAGCGCCAGCCCGTACTTCTGCCTCTCCGACTTCGTCAAGAACTGGCCCGGCCGCGCAGAAAATCAGCTCAGCCCCGTCCAGCGCAACGCAGCACCTGCTCACAGGCCGCGCTTCGTCCTCATGATCACCAACGGCGTCGACCCCTATAACGGCAGCACCAGCCCACTCAATCAGGACAGCCCCTACGTCTCCTCCGCTGTCACCGATGCCCAGCGCGCCGGCGTTCCCGTCTACTCCATCTTCTTCAACGACGCTGGCTTCGGCCGTGGCCGCGGCAGCTTCAGCGGGCAAAACTACCTCGCCCAGCTCGCAGAGGGAACCGGCGGCCTCTCCCTCTACCAGAGCACCGGCCAGAACCCCGTCTCCATGGCTCCGTACCTCAAGCAGTTTCAGGAGGCTATCGCCAAAACCTTCGTCGCCACCTTCCCAGTCGACGCCAACAAAAAGATGGTCAACCTGAAGCTATCCACCAGCCTCCCCAAAACAAAGCTGCGAGCCCCCACCCAGGTTCGCCCCGGAACCATCGTCTCGAACTAACCAACACCTCCCCGCACACTCAGGGCGGCATCCCGCAAGGGACGCCGCCCTTTGTCTGCAATCTCACCCGAATGCGCCGCGACTATAAAAATGACGAAGCAAGGACAAAGCCCTGACAACTCAACCGTGACGCTTTGCAAAACTGAGTAACTTCGAAAGGCGGCCAGATGTCGATCCTGCAAAAGCTGGCAATCCTCTTATTACTCCCTCTGGGTGCAATCGCTCAAAGTAACCTCATAGCCAAATCTCTTAATAAAATTCAGTTGGCCGACCAGTTCCCGGGAGCCGACCCATGCATTCAAATTCAGAATGCCATCGCAGCACTTCCAGTCAACGGTGGAGAGGTCGACGCCAGAGGGTTTCTTGGCTTCTTTAGCTGCTCGGCAAATCCCTTCGGCAGCATTCTGAATCATCCTGGTGAATCGGTTCACCTTTACCTGGCCGCAGGTTCTACCTTTACAACTTCGGCGCAGTGGATCATTCCTTTAGGTTCGGTTGTAAGCGGCGAAAACTCAGCGCCGGGCGGAGGAAGAGGCACGACTCTCGTTGCAAGTGCAACGAGTTTTCCTACAAATATCCCAGTGGTCTTTCTTGGCGATGCTCTTCAGTCTGAAGGGCCGCTTATCGAGAACATAACCATTGACTGCAACCACGTGACCGGAAGCATAGGAATCTTCAGTGACCGCGTACAGGAGTTGGGAGGCGTCCGTAATGTCTCCGTCATCAACTACAAAGCGATCGGTATCGAAATGCTGGATCGCAGCAGCCTCGCGCCAGGAACAGGCGGACTACCTGAAAACTACATACTCGACGAACTCCAATTGGGAGGAGACGCGGGTTCAACGTGCATTCGAGTCCGCGTAGGTGTCGGCGGCCAGCGTGGGGGAGCACACATCACCTGCAGCTCGTCTCTGGTTGAAACTGGAAACCTGTCGTGTTCGTCAGGGGTAGTTACCGCAACCTTTCCCGCAAACACAATACCCAACGGTGCCTCGATCGGGGTAGAGGGAGGAACAAATTTATCCCTCAACGGTCTGTTTACCGTGGCAACCTCCTCTTCGACGCAGTTGCAATGGAACCAGACTGGCTGTAGCGGCACGGCCACAGCGGCAATCGTCGGAGTGATGGCACAAAATGGAGTACAGCTGGACGGCTCCGATGGCGTCTACTCTCAGATCCACTGCGAATTCACGGTAGATTGCGTGCTTACGGACTCAGTTGCTCTACAGGAGGGATGGGTTACAAGGGCGCTTGCGATCTCGGGTGTTACAGGACAAGCGAGTGTAAAAAATATTGTTCACTTGGGCGATGCAACTCACCCGGAAGACATAACACTCACCGCCCTTCAGCGCTGCATCGGACCGAATTCGGCGACACAGCAATGCGCAACAAACGTCCTGCAGGATGACTTCAATTCGCTAACGTTGCAGGACGCATCGTTAGCCTGGTATCTCGTTGGTCACTCCAGTATTCCAGGACAAGGATCCACCCTCCTGAGCAGTTCACCGAATGTTAGCTGGACTCTGCCAAACCCGTTTCTTCTATTCCACAATCCATCGTCCTTCTCACAGTTAGGTACGCAGCCAAATGGAAGCCTCACCTATTGCAAAGATTGCACCGTAACCACCCCGGCCTCATGCTCCACCGCAAACCCCTCTGGCTGCGTCTGTAGCGGTGGTGGTACGGGAGACTTTGCTAAACGTGTCAATGGAACCTGGCTTTGTAATTAGGAATTTCATCAAAGTGATTCAGACGGAAGGCGACCGATTCGTAATCGACAAAAGTGATGTGCGGCCCCTGATATGCAAAATTATCTTCTTCGTTACAGATTCTTCTTACCGGTCCTGCAAGCCGCTTTACTCCTCTTGTTTGTCTTTCCTGCTCTCCAGTCCGTGGTGCGCGATAACGACCAGGCTAGTCTCGTCACAGGGGCGATGCAGATCAGCAGGCACCAGATCTCGCCGCTTCATGATGGTCTCTATCTCTTCGATAAACAGTACGGGACCTACCTCCTCTTATCGCTCGTTTTCAAATTCTTCCCTGGTTTCGATCCGATCACGCTGGGAAATGCGATCCAGATCCTGCTCTATGGCATAGGCTCAATTCTGGCTCTCTATGTAGCGGAGAAGCGTGGCCTCTCCCGTCGGATAGGCGTCACGCTGTGTCTGGTTCCTTCACTGATTCTGTATGCTCCATTCCTTGGAACCAGTCAGCTTTCACTTGCGTTTCTTCTCCTCTCCTATCCATTTCTGATAAATCGTGCGGGAGTGAAGTTCTACGCTGGATTGCTGCTGCTTGCGCTTGCAACGACAATGCGGGTTGACGCGATCTTCTGTGTTCCGGCAATCTACACCGCGATCTCGGCCAGAAGAACGCTGCGCCAGGTCTTCATGGATAAGACGATGTGGCTATTTGTAGCTACGGTGACAATCCCTTTGGTGATCGGCATTCTAATCGCTCCGCCATCGATCTATCTTCCTGCCGATCACTTTTTCGTCCTGTCTTTCTATGCTGCGCTCTTGGTATTTGCCATCGGTCTACCGTGGTTGGTGAGCGCGACTACATTCTCTGTCTTCGGAGTACGGGCGGCGTTACAGAGACGAAGATGGTCCACCTTCTACATCGTCATGGTGGCGTCCGTGTGGTGCAGCCTCGCGTATTACTCGGTTCAGATGTATTCTGCTCGATATTTTTTCCCAACGTTCTTCTCATCGTTTGCTCTACTCAGCTCAAAGCGTGGACGCTTCTGGTTCCGCTGGATGAAACAAAGGCACCTCGCTGTGCAGCGAGTTGGGATGAGAGTGTTGACCGCGTTGAGCCTCACTCCTTGGATTGTTGGCGTTCACTTCTTCTCCTTGCACTCCGGAAAACTCACCCTGTCGAATCCCACGTTGATTCCGACGTCTGATGGAGTACTCCCGATGGGCAGTCTGGCGGCCTTTCAGGCAAGTCTTATTGCGCGCCATGGGGTTGTGGATCAAAATCAGCAGTCGCTCCTTGCCGCCAGATCCGTACGCTACAAGCCGTGCCCGGATGGCCTGGTATCTGTCTATTTCTCGGGTATGTCGTCATTCATCATGCAGGCTGCCGAAGAACAAGGTCTTCGCTCTCGGATCCTCGTGCTTCAAGACACAACTTCATCCTGTCCAAAAGGCAGATATGTCGAGTTGCGGGCATTGGTTCGCGGCGAAACGAATGTCGACTTGTTACTTCGTCATGCGATGAAATGGGAGAGCGCGCCGGATGCACTGAGGCCAATTCTCAGTGTGGATCTCACCTCGCCGGCAAACGATACGACCGAGGAAATAAAAACTCTGGTGGCTATGGGAAGGCGAATGGACTTTACATACCATGCTTTACCTGCGGGCGGTGTTCCTACAAACTATGTATTGGAAGATGGTCATGCAGCGCTGATGTATACGGATGAAAGATCCTGTCTCCCGCGCGAAGGAAAGACCATTGCCGTACCAGGTTCAAATGAAATCTGGGCAGAGATCGCGGCTAAACCCGTTCGGCGATCGATTGCGGTGTGTGCCATGCGAAGTGGAGCATGGCTGCCTGTAGAGGTTCCTCAGTTCCTTCAAGCCAAGCGATGAACTCTACTTCATCGCTGGCCGCGCCCATCACGAAAACTCGTGGTCTCTTCAGCTCTCTCAAGCCCTTCAAAGAGCAGTTGATCGAAGGCAACGACCAGTAGAACCAAACCCGCGAGTCTCCCGCCCCTGACCGGAGCGCGGGAGATTCTGCGAAGTTGGGGCTGTTCCTTGAACCGCCCAAAACCAAGACTCTGACTTCCGCCTCGAAAATAAAGTTCAAATCGGTGGCGTATTTTTAGGCGCCTAAAAAGTGACTGCTTAAGCACCATGCTCACCACGCAAACCACCACAGTTACACCACCGAAAAACCACCACGAAAACAGCAGTTTTTCAAAAACACCCCTCAAAACTCCAGCAAAAACAGCAAAGCCCCGGGTTCACCGGGGCTCCACTTTTTTTCTGTAAACAACTTCTTAGTACATGCCGTCCATACCGCCGCCGCCATGCTGATGTCCGCCGCCCGCTTCCTTCTTCTCGGGGATGTCGGAGATCATCGCTTCGGTGGTCAGCATCAAGCCAGCGATCGATGCCGCGTTCTGCAGAGCAGTACGCGTAACCTTCGTAGGATCAATAACTCCAGCCTTCACCAGGTCCTCGTAGGCGCCCGTTCCGGCGTTGTAGCCGAAGTTGGACTCCTTCGATTCGTGGATCTTGCCGATCACCACAGCACCCTCTTCGCCGGCGTTCGAAACGATCATGCGCAAAGGCTCTTCGATCGCGCGACGGATGATCGAAGCACCGATCTTCTCATCGCCTTCGAGAGTCTTGATGACTGCTTCCACTGCAGCCGTGCAGCGAACCAACGCCACACCACCACCCGGGACAATACCTTCTTCAACAGCAGCGCGTGTTGCATGCATCGCATCCTCAACACGAGCCTTCTTTTCCTTCATCTCGGTCTCGGTTGCAGCACCAACCTTGATCACTGCAACGCCGCCAACCAGCTTGGCCAAGCGCTCCTGCAGCTTCTCACGGTCGTAGTCGGAGGTGGTCTTGTCGATCTGTGCGCGAATCTCCTTCACGCGGCCTTCAACATCGCCATCCTTGCCGCCGCCATCAACGATGGTGGTGTTGTCCTTGTCGATCGTCACGCGCTTCGCAGTGCCAAGGTCCTCGATCTTCACGCCCTCGAGCTTGATGCCGAGATCTTCCGTGATGGCCTTGCCGCCGGTCAGAATTGCGATATCCTGCAGCATCGCCTTGCGACGATCGCCGAAGCCAGGAGCTTTCACGGCAGCCACGTTCAGCGTGCCACGCAGCTTGTTCACGACGAGAGTCGCGAGCGCTTCACCATCGACATCTTCAGCGATGATGATGAGCGGCTTGGCAGTGCGTGCAATCTGCTCGAGCAATGGAAGCAGATCCTTCATCGACGAGATCTTCTTCTCGTAGATCAAGATGTAGGGGTTCTCGAGAGCAACTTCCATCCGCTCTGCATCGGTCACGAAGTAAGGCGAAAGATAGCCGCGATCGAACTGCATGCCCTCAACCACGTCGAGCTGGGTCTCCATGGTGCGAGACTCTTCGACAGTAATAACGCCATCCTTGCCGACCTTCTTCATCGCTTCGGCGATGATCGTGCCGATCTGCGAGTCCGAGTTGGCCGAGATGGTTCCGACCTGAGCAATCATGTCGCCTGAGACCGGCTTCGAGAACGTCGACAGAGCGCCGCCAACCGAAACGCCATTCTCATCGCGCTTGCCGATGATGGCCTCAACAGCCTTGTCGATGCCGCGCTTCAGTGCCATCGGGTTTGCACCGGCAGCAACTGTCTTTACACCCTCACGGTAGATCGCCTGGGCAAGGACAGTAGCGGTTGTGGTACCGTCGCCGGCAACATCCGAGGTCTTCGAAGCTACTTCGCGGACCATCTGTGCGCCCATGTTCTCGAGCGAATTGGCGAGCTCGATCTCCTTGGCAACGGTCACGCCGTCCTTTGTAATCGTTGGCGAGCCAAACTTCTTTTCGATAACAACATTGCGACCTTTCGGTCCAAGTGTCACCTTCACTGCGTCAGCCAAAATATTGACACCACGCAGGATAGCCTGACGCGAATCTTCTCCATGCAGAATCTGTTTTGCCATTGTCTTACTCCTGTTGCCAGCGAAAAGGCTGGTGAAAGTGTTATGTGAGGCGCCCGAAGCGCCGATTAAGCGGCGGAGCCGCGATATACGGCACAAAATGTCTACTTCTTGAGGATGCCCAGGACTTCTTCTTCACGCATGATCAGCAGTTCTTCGCCGTCGATCTTGATCTCGGTGCCGGAGTACTTGCCGAACAGGATGCTGTCGCCAGCCTTGACATCGAGCGGGAATACCTTACCCTCGTCGTTCGACTTGCCCTTGCCAACGGAGATCACTTCGCCCTGCTGCGGCTTCTCTTTTGCCGAATCCGGGATGATAATCCCGCCACGAATGCTTTCGCCCTCTTCAATACGCCGAACCAGAATCCGGTCGTGCAGCGGTGTAAACGATGTTGTCGCCATTGCTTTACATCTCCTTGGTACGATTTGGCGAACGGGAGACCGTCCGCGATTGTAATGCGCAGCATCAGCCACAAACCGATGGCCAGCGCCGCAATGAAGTAGTGGAATCAGCCTTCGGCAGGCCTAGGGACTAAGATCAGGAGCCGTTAGCACTCAAGCCTTCCGATTGCTAACGATAGTCAGCCAGCTTGCAGTTGTCAACTGCGCTACGTGAAATGTGAGTGAAACTCGCGCAAGCTTCAGCCAAGCCCGATCGAGATAGGTGAACCGGGCAATCTACGTTCAAAAGTCGTAGAATGAGCCCATGTCGTTACGTCGCACCGCGTGGTCTCTCTCTCTTCTGACTCTCGTTTTAGCTTTCACTGCCTGCCCTGCCGCGAAGGCGCAGGATCAGGATGCTCCGGTTAAGCGCGGCCGTAAATATAAGTCGCCCCCGGCAACCTCTCACATCGAAGTCACCGTCACCAAAAAGTTCAACGGCAAGCCGATCATGAACGCCGCCGTTATCTTCAACCCTGTTAAAGATGGCAAGGATGAAGGAAACCTCGAGGTGAAGACCGATCCGGACGGCAAAGCGATTATTGATGTGATTCCCACGGGAAGTACTGTTCGCGTTCAGGTAATCGCTCAGGGCTTTGCGACCTTTGCAGAGGAGTATGAGGTCATGGACCCCAGCAAAGAGATCTCGATCTCCATGATTCATCCCCGAGAGCAAGTCTCTTCTTACGTGGACAACGATGGTAAGGCGACGACGAGAAAGCCTGGGGTTCAAGAGCCCATCAGGACAACAACGCCAGCTGCTAAACCTACTCCAACCACTCCACCTGCAACCCAACCCCAGCCGACTCCCGCTCCTGACTCGACACCTCAGCCATAACGGCTAATACCGCACAAAGGGAGCTTATGGAGAGGCTACTGACAGGCAAGACCGTGCTCGTAACTGGGGCTGCCAAGCGCATTGGACGTGCCATCGCTTTAGCGCTTGCTGAACGTGGAGCAGATGTAGCGATCACCTACCTCTCCTCCCATACCGAAGCAGAAGAGACAGTACATGCTCTCGCCGGCCACGACGTTGAAGCACTCGCCATTCGCTGCGATCTGCGTAATCCGGAAGATATCGAGCAAACCGTCTCGGCGGTCGTCAACGACTTGGGCCGTATCGATCTTCTCGTCAACAACGCTGGTATCTTTGCCTCCGAAGTGCTCGAGAAGGTCTCTGCCGATCAGTGGGACGCAATGTTTACAACCAACACGCGCGCCCCTTTTTTGGTGGCCAAAGCAGCGTACCCACATCTTCGAGCCGTCAAGGGCCGCATTCTCAACATCGGCTCGTTGGGTGGACTTCACCCCTGGGCTACCCACGCCCACTACTGCACCTCCAAGGCGGCGCTGCACATGCTCTCCCAGACCATGGCCAAGGCGTGGGCTCCTGAGATCAGTGTCAACTGCATTGCGCCAGGGATGATTGTTCAAGGAGAGCTAGGCGAGGCTTATGAGCACTTCGCCCGTAAGACTCCCATGCAGCGCAATGGCACAGCCGAAGATGTAGCCGCGGCAGCTATCTTCTTTGCGACCGCGCCCCACTTCATCACTGGCCAGCTTCTGGCCGTCGATGGCGGACTCGGCCTTTAGGGTTATTTCCCCAATATCCTGCGCCACCAGCTCTTTTCCTCTAAATTCTTGTAGAGTTTCAGAGGTTCCATCTGAGGCGGCATTGGTTTGCCGAGAAACACTGCCAGTGGATTAGAAACACATAGGAAGTGTGCATAGTCTGGGCCATATTTCTTTGCGACCAGTTCGAACGCCTCTCGCATCTTCGGCGCACGGGAGGTTGTGTTGTGCGCATCTGTTGCCAGGAAATGTACCCAACGGTTCTCGAGCAGCTCGTGTGCCATCCGTTCCGCATGTTTCCCCATACGTCCCAGCACTGATGCGGCGGTGACCTGCACCAGCACGCCCCGCTCCAGCCATTCTGCCACCCGCGCCTGATCGTTCTGCAGCGTCGGGTTCCTCTCAGGATGCGTCAGAATTGGTGTCAGGCCGGTGAGCTGCATCTGATAAAAGATCTCGGTTAGGCCTCGTGGCAAGCCGTAGTCCGGAACCTCCACTAACAGATAACCCAAGCCGTTGATGCTGAACTTCGTCGGGTCATCCTTGGCTTCCTGAATGTTTTCGTAGGACATATGGAAGTCGCATCCGCGGCCAAGTTTTATGCCTACTGCGTGACGATCGAGAAGGGACTGCAACTCGGCGATCTTCGCGTCGATGACAGGTGCGTCGTAGAAGTACTGGCCATTAGAGTGTGGCGAACAGACGATATGAGTAATTCCATCTGCGGCTGCCATCTTGGCCATGGCCATGGATGTTTCGAGGGTCGAAGCACCATCGTCCATGCCCCACAGAAGGTGATGGTGAATGTCAATCATCGCGTGATCAGGTTACCACTGCGCCTTTTGAAGTTGCAGCCTTAGCGGGCCGAAGCCAGAGACTCGGCCATAGCCTGGAAGAGCAGCAGACCGTCCGCGGAGCCGAGCAGGGCTTCGCTGGAGCGGTCGGGATGGGGCATGAGTCCAAGCACGTTGCGGCCCTCGCTCAGGATTCCCGCGATATTCTCCAGTGATCCGTTGGGGTTTGCATCGGAGGTCACGGTGCCATCGGGGGTGGTGTAGCGGAAGGCGATGCGGTCTTGTCTTTTCAGCGTTTCGAGCGTGTCTGCGTCGCAGAAGTAGTTGCCTTCCATGTGGCCGATCGGCATTTTGAGGACATGTTTGTGAGGGAGGCTGTGGGTGAAGCGGGAGTTGGTTGTTTCGGTGCGGAGGAAGGTTTGTTTGCAGATGTAGCGCTGGTTGGCGTTGCGCATGAGAGCGCCCGGGAGGAGGGCGGCTTCGCAGAGGATCTGGAATCCGTTGCAGATTCCCATGACTAATCCTCCGGTTTGGGCGAATTTCTTTACGGATTGCATGACTGGCGCAAAGCGTGCGATAGCGCCGGTTCTGAGGTAATCGCCGTAGGCGAAGCCGCCGGGGACGAGGATGGCGTCGCAGCCCTGAAGGTCTTCGGAGGCGTGCCAGAGGTAGGTTACGGGCTGGTGCGCGATCGCGTCGACGACGTGGTGGGTGTCATGGTCGCAGTTGGACCCGGGGAAGACCAGAACGCCAAATTTCATGTTTTAAGGATAGCATTGGCGTTTTGCGGCTGGAAGATGCGAAAAAAGTCTGGTTGTGGTGGAGGGTGCGGTTTTACAGGGGGTTTATGGTTTTCCACCGTGCAAAACCATGGTTTTTTGCTGGTGTGAGCGTGGTGTTTTGTGTGGCTGACGTGGCGTCTTAGCAACGTGTTTTTGGGGTGCTTAAAATACGCCACTTTTTCTAATTTATTTTTGGAGACAATCCACTGCGCGTGGGGCGGTCACTTCGTGACTTGTATAGCCCTTCGGGTGGCGCTCCCGCTGGTCGCGATTGGATACTTTGGCGGCCACCGGGAGCGTTCGGAGTGACTTAGACCGGGGCGTAGATGGCGAAGCCGCGGGGAGGAGCAGGGAACTCGGAGTTGCCTTCGGCGTCGGTGGTTCTCTCGTCAGGGTGCGCGGTGTCGTGGCCATCCCATGCGATGGGGGCGAACTTCTGATTTGGCCACTTTGTCTTGACCGAGGTGCCAGACCACTTGTCGCCGAGGTTGTTCAGGACATAGATCAGCCCAGGCTGATCGACGCTGTCATCCTTGAAGCCGACGCGCTGCATGATGTAGAGATCGGGATCGGCATGGAGAATCTGCGAGTCGCCGCCGGCATACTTATGGTGGGCGATGATGAGGGCGTCTATCCCGTTGGGCGTGAGAGGCCGGGCAAGACCGTTGTTGTAGTAGTCGTACCAGAAGATGCTCGGGTATCCCTCGTGCACCATGATGAAGGAGTAGGCCATCATCTTGTCGTTGATGATCGCGTTGTCACCCATGTCGTGGTTGTCGACGAAGGTAGCCGCATGCAGAGGACGCTTCATGACGACGGCACCGCCATCGGTCAGGTTGCGGAGATCGTAACCCGGCTTGTCGCAGACGTCTTTCAGTTTGTATCGCAGCGGAAAGTCAAAGGCTGCAATCTGGGTGTCGGTAATTTTGTTGACCCGGTCGAGCCATTGGTCGATATCTTCCGTGCCTGACCAGTACTCTCCGACGACGTAGGGAGTGAACTCATTGCCGTCTTTGACGTAGCGGTACTTCGCCAGCAGGCCGATGATCCACGCGCCGAAGCCTTTGACGAAGTCGAAGCGGAAGCCGTCGAAGCCGAGCTCTTCGATGAGGAAGCGGGCGTACTCGAACATGGCAGTGTAGACGGCGGGGTTGCGGTGGCAGAGGTGAGGGAAGCCGGCGAAGTTTTCGCCTTCCATCATGACCTGTTCGTAGCGGCTGGGGTGGAAGCAGTTCCAGTCGCGGGGAAACTTGCCGCTCGCAGGGTTGAACTTGGTCCAGCGTTTCTGACCGTCGAGAGGATTGACCTCTTCTTCGTCTGCGCCCGAGTTGTGGTTGAGTACCATGTCCGCATAGAGGCCAATGCCGTTGGCGTGTGCTTTGGCGATCAGAGCTTCGAGCTCTGCGCGGTTGCCGTAGAAGGTTTTGGTGCCGCCCTTCTGATCGAAGTCGCCTAGGTCGAAGTAGTCGTAGGGATCGTAGCCCATGGAGGTATCGCTGGATGCCTTGCAGACGGGAGGCAGCCAGAGGGCATTGAAGCCGGCTCTGCCAAGGTCGTCTACTTTTTCAGCGACGAAGTTCCACCACTCGTGTTCTTTTTTATCGTGCTTGGGTGCATCCCAGTAGAACGCCTGCATCATGACAGCCATCGGTAGTGCTCCATTGCTCGCTGTTTGCGCGAGCGTCTCCACTGCAGCTGCAATCTCCGCAAGGATTGTTAGGTTGATTTATAGTTCTGCTTCAGCAAGTCAGATGCGGCACAGGACGATCAGGTTGGTATGGACATCCGAAACAGCAACACGACGACTCATCTCAAGACGGCTGGTGGAGCTTTGCTCAACTGGTGGCGCGCCGCTACGCTCGATGGGTTGATCGTCGGCGTGCTGTGGCTGGTTGGGCTTGAGTTGATCCGGGTCCCGTTTGCGCCGCTGTGGGCAATTCTTGGTGGGATCCTGCAGATCGTTCCTACGTTTGGGGGAATGGTTGCGCTGATTGGGCCGGTTCTCGCGGTTGCGTTCAGCGGACATGATGAGTGGCGGCTGGGGCTGGTGCTTGGGTTGTATGGGTTGATTGTGATTCTTGAGGGGCTGGTGATCGGGCCTTACGTGCTGCACCGTACTACGAAGGTGCCGTGGTGGGCGGCGTTTCTTGGGCCTATTGTGCTGGGGATTGTGATTCCGTTCTGGGGTGTGCTGCTGGCGCCTCCGCTGCTGGCGGTGGTGTTTGCGTTTTGGAAGCCGAAGCCTTCTGTCTAAAGGGACGTGTACGCGCCATGAAGGATAGGGCAGGATTTCCGGAACGACGCGCAATGGACTAGAGCTTGAGGAAGTCGGCGGCTGAGAGGACTATAGCCCGCGACGGGAATAGCCGCTCGATGAGCGCGTTATGCAGGTCCGTATCGAGGTCGGCGCAACAGTCCTTTATGACTACGAGGCGGAGGTCAGAGTCGCTAGCCTCAAGAAGAGTAGAGAGGACAACGCCGCTTGTGGCGATGCCGAAGAGTACAAGTGTGTCCAGATGGTTGGCGCGAAGAATCATAGCGAGATCGGTGCCGGTGAAGGCACTGACTCGATGCTTCGTTATGATGATCTCGGTTTCTGTGGGAGCCAGCGTCGGATGGATGGTCCCTAATGGTTCCTCAAATATCTTCTGATGTTGTGGAGAGGTCTTGATTGCACCGAAGAGCTTGTTGTGGGGGCTCACCTCAGGGAGGCCAGGTCGAAAACCGACTTTGACGTGAATGACGGTCATATCCGCGGCACGCGCATGATTGAGCACGCTGGCGGCGCGCTCCAGAAATGCGTTCTGATCGTTTTTGGTATAGATCGACACGATGGCGGACTGGCAGTCCATGCTGAGGATGGCAGTGCGCGCGGGATCAAGACGGAACGCGTCAGACATGAGAACTCCAAGAGTTGTGGCAGGGGCTTCCTGCGGGTCAATTCTCTTTGATTAGACACCGGCTCAGCTTCAAGTGTTTCTCCTGTATTTCTATTTGCTGTGAGGAGGAATGGGCACTGACTTGCTGCCGGTGCTGATTAGGTTAAAGTCAATCCTCCTTCGCATTGTGCCGCAACCCATGTATTGTTTTTGTGTTCTAACAAGAGAACGACGGAGACGGTTTTATGATCTTCGGGATATTTGGATGAGTCGTTAATCTGCAGTAAGTTTTGTTGTGCGAACCAAGAAAGGTATTTCATGCTCAAGAAACTTGCAGTGCTCGCGTTGTTTTCTTCGCTCTTGCCCCTGGCGTCTCAAGCACAGGTTGTGATTCGTGTCGGTCCTCCGGCACCTATTGTGGAGCATTACGGTCCCCCGCCACGGCCGGGATATGTTTGGCAGGGCGGATATCATCGCTGGGATGGACAGCGGTATGTGTGGACTCCGGGGCACTATGGTCGTCCTCCGCGTGCGGGAGCGGTGTGGGTGCCGGGTAGCTATGACCGGTGGCATGGCGGCTATCGCTATCACCGTGGATACTGGCGCTAGAGCGTTTTTTTGCGGGATGGAGTACGAAAGCTTTCTGGCTTTCGTACTCCTTTTTGTTTGGGATTGGTTGAATGGTTTGGGGAGAAAACAGAAGCAGATTCCTACGGGATGACAACAAAAGAACTGACACCGGCAACGAGAGAAGCAGATCCCTGCGGGATGACAACAAAGGGACAATCAACGGATAACGGCAACAGCAACGACAACCACAGCTGCGACAGCAAGTGTTAAATACGGGGGTCTCTCCACTGCGTCGCACGATGAAGCCGTGCGACTTCGGTCGAGATGACGGTTCCTTCTCTACGGGTCAATTGCCAAGGGTCAGCCGGCAGTGCTCAGGCACCTAGTTTGTAGCGGGTTTCGGCGAGGCGGAAGAGGGGGCGCCAGACGAGGCGGTTGGTGGTGACGACCATCAGGGCCATGACCATGGTGGCGAGCAGCAGGACGGGAAAGCGGCCGCCGCCGGTGGCTTCGCTGATGATGGCACCGAGGCCTATGGTCTGGAGGATCTGGCCCTTGATGGGGAAGTACTCGGCGATGATGCTGGCGTTCCAGGCTCCGCCTGAGGCTGTGACCAGACCGGTGATGAGGTAGGGAAAGATGCCGGGGAGGATGACGGTCTTCCAGCGCTGGATACGGCTAAAGCGGAAGAGCGTGGCGACTTCCTTGAGGTCGGAGGGGATGGCGATGGCTCCGGCGATAACGTTGAAGAGGATGTACCACTGTGTGCCTAGGAGCATGAGGGCGATGGAGCCGATGCCCATACCGCCGCCGATGCGTACCAGAGCCAGGAGAAGAACGGGAAAGAGCGCGGTGGCGGGGACCGAGGCTGCGATCTGCGCGAGGGGTTGCGCGATGCGGGCGAGGCGTGGGCTGGAGCCGATGGCTACTCCGACGGGGATGGTCCAGGCGGAGGCGAGCAGAAGAGCAAGGTTGACGCGGAGGAAGGTGGCGATGGCCCCCTGGAAGATGTGAAGGTAGGCGGCTCCTGGAAGTGGGCGAAGCAAGGCTACGGCTTGAAGGGCAGCGTAGAGAACGGCGGCGGCGATGACGATCACGAGAACGATACGAACGACAATCGATAGCAGGCGGGATTGAGGTCTGCTGGTGGTTAGCTGACGCAGCTTGGCGATGCGGTGCTTGGCGAGTCGGGTGTAGAGGCTCTCGGTGAGGGGGTCTACGAGGCGATGGCTGAGGCTGGCGAGGGCGGTCGATTGGGTGAGGAGATGGAGGATGGGTGAGGTGATGCGCTTGCTGCTCTCGACCTGCTCGAACTTGAACTTGTCGCTCCAGGCGATGAGGGGTCGCCAGACGAGCTGGTCGGTGGCGACGATGATGAGGATCATGACGGCGAGTCCCCAGCAGATAGCGACTCCGTTGCCTGCGTCGGCGGCGGTCTGGAGGTAGGAGCCGAGGCCGGGGAGGCGGAAGTCGCGGGAGCCGAGGTGAAACATCTCGCAGGCCATGAGGAAGAACCAGGCTCCGGCGACGGACATGATGGAGTTCCAGATGAGACCGATGGCGGCGTAGGGCAGCTCCAGTTGAAAGAGGCGCTGGACGCGCGAGAAGCAGTAGATGTTGGTGGCTTCCATGAGCTCGCGGGGGATGCTCTTGAGGGAGGAGTAGAAGCTGAAGGCCATGTTCCAGACTGAGCCGGTGAAGATGAGGACGATGGCACCCATCTCGACGCCGAGCTGGCGGGTGGGGAAGAGGGCGATCATGGCGAGCATGACGGGCGGAAGAAAGCTGAGCACGGGGATCGATTGCAGGATGTCGAGGATCGCAATCATGACTTTTTCGGCGCGCTGGTTGTAGGCGGCGATGTAGCCGTAGGAGATGGCGAAGAGCAGGCTGAGAAGATAGGCAAGGCCGATGCGGACGACGGAGTAGAAGGCGTAGTGGGGCAGGGCCCGCGGGCTGAGCGAGACGATGAACTCGGGCTCGGGGCGGCCAGCCCAGAACATGGCGATGCGGACGACGGCGTAGAAGCAGGCGAGGCCGATGGCAGCGATGCAGAGATCGAGAAAGAAGGGCCAGCCACGCTCGAGGACCTGGGTGCGAGCCAAGGTCTCACGCGGCTGCAGGCGACTGAAGCGGTCGGGGAGATGAATCATGCATCGATCTCCGCGGCGGTGCTTTCGTTTGCCTCCTGATGGAGCTTTTCGGATTGGATGAAGCGGCGGCGGGAGGCATCGTAGTCGAAGAGCTCGGCGTATCGTCCCCAGTTGATAGCGGTCTCGAGTTGGCGGAGGGTCTCTTCTTCGCTAAACTGCTCGTCGAGCATGTCGTGAAAGAAGTCCTCGGGGACGCTGCGGTCGCTCTTGGATTCGATGGCACGGACGATCTGGCGCAGCAGGAGCACATTCTCCACGGCGGCGGTGCGAAAAAGCTCCTTCTGGCGGAGGATCTCCGAGTTGGCGTACTCGGTGCCGGTAGGCGTGATGGCGGCGTCTCCTTCGGTGACGGTGAGGAAGCCGAGGAGCTGGGCGGCATCGACGATGGGAAGGAGATCGTCGATCTCGAAGGCGAGGTCGTCGGCGAGGCGGTAGATATCGTCCTTGCCGTTGTGGTCGAGCACGAGCTCCAGCAGGCCTGCGATGCCGCCGGGACGGGCATGAGGCAGCATCTGATAGTGCATCTGACGCTGGTCGCGGACGGGCTTTCCGGTAGAGGTCTGCGGGAGGGCGGGAGGCTGCGCGTCGGGCTGGGTGAGGACCTTGTAGATGTAGTCGACGAGCTGGGTGAAGGAGGTTGCTTTGCGATCACGCGGGTGCTGGAGGGAGACGCGGAAGTCGGTTCGCACGTGGCCGGGGTTGCGGCCGAGAACGATGATGCGGTCGGCGAGGAGGACGGCCTCTTCGATGTTATGGGTGACGATGAAGATGGCCTGGGTGGGGATGGTTTTGTTCTGCCAGAGCTCGAGGAGTTCACTGCGCAGGTTTTCGGCGGTGAGGACGTCGAGGGCAGAGAAGGGCTCGTCCATGAAGAGGACTTCAGGTTCGACGACGAGGGCGCGGGCGAAGCCGACACGCTGCCGCATTCCGCCGGAGAGCTCCTTGGGGTAGGCTGCCTGAAAGCCGTCGAGGCCGACAGTGTCGAGAATCTTCATGCTGCGTTTGCGGCGCTCGGCTGCGTCCATGCCGCGGGCCTTGAGAGGGGCTTCGACGTTTTCGAGCACGGTGAGCCAAGGGAAGAGCGCGAAGCTTTGAAAGACGATGGAGACGTTGACGTCGGCGGTCGCGATGGGCTTTTCGTGCCAGTAGACCTCGCCGGCCGAGGGAGCGGAGAGGCCAGTCAACATTCGCAGGAGCGTGGATTTTCCGGAGCCGGAGGGGCCAAGCAGCGCGACGATCTCTCCGGTCGCGATGGACAGATCGGTAGGCGAGATAACCTGAATGCGGTTCTCACTGGGTTGCGCGTAGTATTTTTCGACACGTTCTGCACGTATGATGGCTGGCTGCATAGGAGATTAATGGTACGGGAAGCGGTCGGTGAGATTTTGTGGCGGTTTATGCATCAACCACCTCTGCGCTCAGCGTATCATTACTGTGTAGGCGAAGTATGAACCGACCCGTCTGCGTACGCGAAAATTTAAAACTGAACTTTGAACCTTCTACTTTTGGGGAAAATTTAGCATGGCAGATTTGACTACCACCGCACCACCCAAGCCCAAGGTATTGGTTGCTGATGACGAGCAGGTGATTGCGAATACTCTTGCAATCATTCTCAATCAGGCCGGCTTTGAGGCACGCGCTGTATTCAGCGGTGAAAAGGCCGTCGAGGCACTTGATAGTTTTGTGCCCGATATGCTGATCAGCGACGTGATCATGACCGGGATGACCGGGATTGAAGCGGCTATCATCACACGCAACAAGCTTCCGAAGTGTAAGATTCTCCTTTTTTCAGGTCAGGCCGCTACTGCAGACCTGCTTGAAAAGGCTCGCGCGCAAGGACACGAGTTCGAGATTCTGGCTAAGCCGGTTCATCCGACCGATCTTCTGGCGAAGCTACGAGGATAGATTTCCGGCAGGCTGGAGATTTAAAAGACAGCGGGACTTCGGTCCTGCTTTTTCTTTATGGGTAGAGCGGGAAGTCAGAACCCCTATGATGGCACTCACATGAGCACAAAGAATAGCAGACTGCATGTTTCTGAGTTACAGCCTCTGCTGTATTGCGCAGGCGGAATAGCGTCCACTCTCCCCCTTTTTATAACTAGCTCTGACTTAAGCGGCCTGCTTTTCTTTGTTGTCGCAGTTCCCCTTGTAAGCATTAGCCTACTCGTTCTGGCGATTCGAAGAAGAGGCCGAATGCGCCTGATAACTACGGCTGCTTTAATCTTTTATTGGTTTATTTCAGTAGTGATATTTAGGCATTTTTCTGAGGTACGTGATGCAAGCCGATGGTTCTTGCACGCAAAAGCATACAAAGCTCGTGTTATGGCATTACCACTCTCCGCGAATGGAGAATTCAGACATGTCGAATGGGAAGGATGGGGATTTGCTGGTGCCGGAGATACGGTTGTTTACCTTGTTGCCGATCCAAGCGATTCACTCATGACACCAGCCGAGACTCACTTGATCGGCAAATTTGGCGGAATACCGTGCCCGGTCTACCGCATTCACCATCTTGAGAGTCACTGGTATACCGTTGCCTTCTACACAGATACCGATTGGGGTCATTGTGAGTAAAGGTCGATTTGTTATTCAGCTGTAGCGGACTCTAACGCTTTATTTTGTTCAGTAAATGGACTCATTCGATATTGGAGTCGACGGGGAATTGTTTGCGGTCTTTTACTTTGACTGCGGGTACACCTGCGTAGACAGTCCAGGCCTCGAGGCTGCGGGTGGCGACAGATCCCAGGCCAAGGACTGCTCCTTCGCCTACATTCACGCCTGGCGCAACGGAGGCGCGAGCACAGATCCACGCGTAGGCCCCGATATTCATCGCATAGGCGATGAGGGGGAAGGCGGGATCGTCATAGTCATGAGTGGCAGCGCAGACGTAGGCCTCCTGAGAGAGGATGGCGTGGGAGCCCAACGTGACCGGGGCAGGATTGTAGATCTCCGCGCCATCACCAGCCGTGACCTGATCGGCGCAGATGAGATTCCATGGCGCCCAGACCTTCGACTTCGGATAGAAGTGACAGTCTTTTCCCATCTTCGCTCCAAAGAGTCGAAGCAGGAAGGCTCTCCAGGAGTGTAACGGTCTTGGTGACATTTTATAAAAGATTGCCCAGCAGAGGTTCCAGTTGAGTCGCCGGAGGCGGTCGTTCAGCGAGAATGCGGGCCGCAGATAGGGGTCTGCGGCGGTGTCGGCCGAGATATGATCCGCCGCATTGTAGTGAACTTGTTTTGGCATCGGGACTGCCTTTACTGGGTTTCCACTGCAGTGGGAGTGAGAACCGTAGCTGTTCCAAAGAGACGGATGATTGCCTTTGCGTTTTCGCGCATGTCGTAGCGGCGATGGAAGCACTGGTAGGCGAGCTCGGCCATATGTTGCCGCTCGGCGATGGTCATTCCAATCCAGCCCTTGAGCAGGCGCAGGGTGCCGTCGAGGGTGTCCAGCTCCATCAGGCCGGCACCATCTTCTGCTATCTCTTCGGCGATATTTACCTTGTCGGCAAGCAGTACCGGCTTTCCGCAGGCGAGCGCTTCGGCGACCGCGATGCCGAAGTTCTCCTGATGCGAGGGCAGAATGAAGGCCTCGGAGCCGAAGAAGGCTCCCCACTTGGCGTCGCCGGTGACCATGCCGGGCCAGAAGACGCGATCCTTGATTCCTGCGCCGGCGGCTGTCGCCTTGAGCTTTGCGCTCCACTGTTGCTGATCGGGGCCAGCCATTACAAGATAGAGATCGGGGTCGTCTGCGGCGACTTTTGCAAAGGCGTCGATGAGGAGGTCGCAGCCTTTTTTGCGATGGATGCGCCCGAGAAAGAGGAGATATCTTTTGCCCTTTGCCTCAGGGCATTTTGCGAAGAATGCTCGTTTCTGGGCGTCGGGATCGCCTGTTGGACCACTGGCTCCGTAGGGCACGACGTAGGCGTTCCAGCGATGCAGCCAGAAGCTCTGCTCGGCCAGCCGCTTCTCTGCCTTGGAGGTGAACAGAACGCGATAGGCTCCACGCAAAATCCAGTATTCGGCGGGGATCCAGTACAGCCACTTCTTGATGTGCTTGAACGGGAATGCATGCTTGAAGTAGGGGTCGAGCATGCCGTGGGTGAAGACGACATAGGGGGTGTTGCCGGCGAGGGTTCGCCAGGCGGCGTAGCCACAGTACTGCCAGAGCCCGTTGACGACGACACCGTCGAAGCGGTGGCGGTTATCTCGCAGCCAGGGCAGGAGCCTGGAGTTGAATCCGTAGGTGGTGTTGGTGGGTCCGAGTGCGTGGACCGGGAATCCTACATCGTTGAGGTAGGGCGCGGAGGGATCGTCGAGGGTTACCACCTCGCCGGTGTAGCCGATAGGGCCGTAGCTTAGCAGAACTCGCACAGACTCGGTAGGACCACCTGCCTCCGGGTTCAGCGTTCCAATTATGTGCAGAATCCGCATCACTGTTTGACCGTCACCCTTAAACATAGCAGCAGGAATTTGCGGGGGGAGCTACAACTTATGGAGTGTGCCCTCATGGCTTCAGCCTGCGTGTTACGGCTGCGATCGCTTGTCGCAGGCCGCGAATATCTTCTTCATAGCTCCACGTTTGAATTCGCTCTAGGCCGCGCTGACCCATTCTGGCGGCAGTCTCGGGCGTGGCCAGGACTTTCTTCAAGGCGTCGGCGAGAGCGGGGACGTCGCCGGCTGGGAAGACACAACCTTCGACTCCATCTGTAACCAGGTCCGCCTGACTGCCTACTTCGTTCGAGACGATCACAGCACGTCCTGCGTTCATGACTTCGTTGACGATGAGTCCCCAGGGCTCGTGCCGCGAGGGCAGGACGAAGACGGTTGCGATGTCGAAGAATCGTGGTAGCTCGGACTGGTTCCTGAATCCGCAGAAACGTACTCCTGCGATGCCGCTCTCGGCGACCTGCTTCTCCAATGCTGCGCGCTCCTCTCCATCTCCAACGATGACGAGGTAGGGATGCGGTTCGATGCCGGGAGCCGGTGACAGATTTCGGTAGGCCTCTACGAGATCCTGGCAGCGCTTCCGGCTCTGCAGTTTGGAGGCGAATAGAATGATGGGCCGTGAGGGATCCAGGTTCAACTCTTTTAATAACTCTGCTCTACGGGCGTGCGCTTCGCGGCTGCGGCTCTGAAAATATTGATTGTCGACAGCGTAGGGCATGGGGAACTGGGGGAAGTCTTCGCCGAGATAGTAGCGCCAGTAGTCTTCGTTGAGCGTGCCGATGGGCAGAGTGGCATCGACCAGACCGCGCAGGAGCTTGAAGAATAGCTGCTTGACGATAAGCCGTGGGCCGCCGCGCGGGCGATCTCCGAGCCACGGCTCTGCGCGAAGCAGGACAGGGATGCCGAGTGATCTTGCGGCAAGCATGCCCTGCATGGTGTTTACCGCGGAGTATCCGTGGACCCAGAGGACGTCAAAGCGATCGAGTCCGTTGCGCCCACGCAGGCGGCTGAAGATACCGCGGTTGATGGGGCTTAGGGCGCCTGGGCTGGCGGTGTCTCGGAGAAGGGGGAGGAACTCGTAACGGTATCCGTCCAGCAAGGGCACGTCCCACTTGACGCCTACGCCGAAGCCCACGTCCTTGTAGTCGCGGACGGAGAAGTCGGAGCCGAAGAAGACGGTGAGATCGATGTCCGGCTCCTGGGCGATTCGCCGCAGCAGCGGAGCCTGGTACTGGATCGGATGACTCACCAGATAGGCCAGTCTCACCTTATTCGTCAATCTGCGGCCTACCTCTGAAGAAGCTGAAACCATATTTTGTGTGTCTCTCGGCACGGTGTGGGCCGGGGGAGAACGAGAGTGTTCCGTTATTGCTGGACCGCCAGGATCAAGATGGACACGATGCCCAATAGTGTTGAAAGTCCTCCCGAACTGATTGCAGCCTTCATCGGGCTCGTCGGCAGGAAGACAATATCCTCGGATTGGAGTACGGGGTCCGGCACCTTGCCATTGATCACCTTCTTGATGTCGACGCGCACGACCTGGCGGGTGAAGCCGGTGGTGCGGATAATTCGAAGGTCGTTGAATCGGCCTTCGAAGAGAGGACCGCCAGATAAGGCCGCCACCTTCATCAGAGTGAGGGGAGAGTTTTGTTGCAGAGGCACTGCTCCCTGAGTCTTGAAGGCGCCCAGCAGATAGACCACGCCTACGCGGGGAACGATGATGGTGTCGCGTGGAAAGATCGGTATGTCGGCCAACTGACTCTTGGCGGGATCGGTTCCGAGATCGACGACGATAGGCTCTGCGACTCCATAGCGATGAATGGTGATGACGTGGCTTGCGGTTGCGGGAAGTCCACCTCCCCCTGCGCCTGCAACCACCGTCGTCGCACTGGCGCCGCCGCCGCCGCCACCGCCTCCTGCGGCCGCCAGGACTTCATAGAGTCTGCGTTGTCCAAGAATCGGCACAATGCCATGGATCTCGCCTACGAGTGTGACCACTTGATTCGGAGAATCTGTGAGCTGCACCGCAACTTGCGGGTCGCGAAACATGCCAGCTGCGATCAGCTTCTGAGCGATCAGATCCTGAGCTTGATGGACAGTCAGGTCGTTGAGGGTGAGGCTGCCAATCAACGGAAGCTGAACCGTGCCGTCGAGCCCGATACGTACCACTGGGGCATAATCTGCATTTCCGAAAATCCGAACTGTGAGAATGTCCCCCGTTCCCAGATAGATATCGCGATTTGCAGGAAAGAGAATCGCGGGGTCGGTCGTGATCGTGATGGGAGGGTTGACTTCAGTCGAGATGCCCAGCGCGGGTCCGCTGAACTGAGCCTGAGCCATGGGGCCGGCGAGGGCCAAGAGAACGAGCATGACTGAGGCAAGCAGAGCTCTTGACCAGAGGCGCTGAGTTGGGCGCGTGGAGGCATTGGTGGGGAGAGCTGCGTAGTTCCGTGTCATTGTTTCTTCTCCCCGGCTTTGCTTTGATCGCCCCCCGCTGACTGAGCTTCCCAACTATCGGAATCGACACTCGCGTAGGAGTAGCCCGAATATCCGTAGTAGCCGTAGTACTCGGGGGAGTTCAGATCCACCGCGTTCAGTACGATTCCGGTGATAGCAGCGCCGGAGCGGAGCAGAAGATCTCTGGCTCTACGCACAACGTGTTTGCTCGATTTGCCATGACGGACGACCAGGACGACGGCGTCTGCCTGGCGGGCGAGGATCACACCGTCGGTGACGGAGAGGATGGGTGGAGAGTCGATGACGATGTAGTTGTAGAGCTCTCCACAGCGCTTGAGGATGGTCTCCATCGCCTCCGAACTGAGCATCTCGGTGGGGAAGGGGGGAACCGGGCCGCTGGGCAGAATGTCGAGATTTGGAATCTCGGGCACTCTCTGCACGGTGTCCTCGAGCAGAGTTGCGCCGGTCAGGACGGTGGTAAGACCGATCTTGCCGTTGAGGCCGAAGCGATGATGAATGTTGGGACGGCGAAGATCGCCATCGATCAGTAGAACGCGGGTGTCCCGCTGCGCCAGAATCGCCGCAAGATTGCTCGCTGCCGTGGTCTTTCCTTCGGAGGGCGTGGCGCTGGTCAGCACGATGAACTTTGGCGGATGCCCGGTGTTCGAGAGCAGGAGCGAGGTACGCAGAGAGCGGAAGGCTTCGGCAAACTGCGACTTGGGTTGAGTGAGGATTCCGATATTCCGTTGCGCCGTCGTGAGGGTTGCTGCCTGATCGACGGAGGATTTACGCGCGCGCGGAATGATGGCGAGGGAGGGCAGCTCGGTGATGCTTTCTATCTCCGCGATGCTGCGCAAGCCTGTATCGAGGCTCTCCATGAGGAAGGCGATGACGATTCCGCCAAGGAGGCTGAAGACCAGAGCCGTGATAATTACGGTCGATTGGGGGCGCAGGATCGGGTCAGCCGGAGGCAGGGCTTGATCGACGACGTCGACCTCAAGAGACTCCAGCCCGGACTGCACGCTAGCTGTACGCAGGCGGGACTGCAGGCTGTCATACAAGGTTCGGTTAGCCTCATACTCCCGTTCGCGCAGGGTGTATTCGACCAGTTGATCTCTGAGCTTGTAGGCATCGGATTTCTGGGACTCAAGAGCAGCTGTGGTCTGGGCCTCATTGGCCTGGGCGACAATGAAGCTTTGCTTGGCCTGTACGACCAGGCGATTTTGCTCTTCATCGATCTGCTTGATGTACTCGTCGATCTGGGCTTTCTGGGCCTTTGCCTGGGGATGGTTTGGGCCCAGGGACGCCTCGAGGGTAGCGTAGTTTGCCTTTGCGGCGGCTAACGCCCCTCGCAACGTGTTGAGCTCACCCGGCGCTGTACCTGGCGTCGTATCGATGGTGCCTTCGATCGTGTTCGGATCCATGCCGCTGACGACGCGGTAGCGGGCTTCGGCGATGATGCGGGCGAGCTTCGCCGCGCCTGCCGCTTTGGCAAGATCGTCGAGGGAGGCGCTGATCTGGTTGTGTGTCGGATCAAATCCCAGGATGCCAAGACGACGCTGCATGTCCATCATCTGTTCCTGCGAGGTCTCGACCTCTTGTTTCAGGCCTTCGAGTGTGCCGGAGAGCCAGACCGAGACTCGCTGCGATGATTCAAATCGCGTCTGGTAGCTTCGCTGCACATAGTCAGAGATGACTTTGTTGACGATGTCGGCTGACAGCTTCGCATTCAGACTGCTGTAGCTGATCCGGATGATGTCGGTCTTGGGGACGAGCGCGACGCGCAGATTGCTCTGGATGCGATGGACCGTGTCCTGCCTAGTTTCTCCGTCTTCGAGGTTGGCGCGTGGGTTCGGAGCTTTTCTTTCCAGGAAGTCGCCGTTGTTCGCGAGGTCCATCTCGCGACAGACTGTCAACATCAGCGAATCGCTCTTTAGAATCTCGATCTCGCTGAGCATCTTCGTGCTGGAGTCGCCGCCATACCCCTGGACTGCGCTGACCTTGTACTCGTTCGACGATCCCGACCGTACCTGAATTAGTCCATACGACTCATATAACTTTGGCTGGGACTCTGCCTTGTAGATGCCATACACCAAACCAAGCAGCACTGCGATGATCAGGATCAGCTTACGCTTCCGAAGCACGATCAAAGCTTCAGACAGCGTGGTATCTGTAACCGTCGTGCTAAACCCTGCCTGATTGGTTTCCGGAACACCGACAAGCGGCGGCTTCGTATTTTGAGAACCCATTCGTTCTAGTCTACCCGAGCAAACCTTCAGGAAGAAGGATTAGATGCACATCGGGCTTTATAGGGTCCAAAGGTGTATACCCAGGTGCAAAAAGGTCTTACGTACAAGCGCGGATCTTTCGGCCAGGGGATTTTTCCGAGGCCTTGGTTGCCCACTGAGCCGATTGGGCGGCTAGCGCAAGGTGCCTCATGGTGAAGAACTGCAAGAGCAGATTCCCTTCGGGAGTGACAACAAAAAGAGCGAAAGCGAGTGTGCACCAACTGCGGCGTTGCTCTAATGCTGCGGGTAACTGCGCAGCTTGGGATACCAGGTGAACTGTGCAGCGATCGACGTGTTTTTCTGCAGGCCGGGCTTGTAGATCGGCGCTTTCCATCCCTCGTATTGAACCCATGCGTTGAGCTCTACGTCGCGTCCAAGCCGCTTGACGACACTTGCCTTGAACTGGTTCTGCGTGGTGCCGCCGGGGATGAAGTTCGCCGGAGTCTTCTTGTTGAGATACTCCAGCTGGAGCCATTCGTTTCCTGAGATGTGATAGGTCAACCACGCCTGGCCGCCCTTGGCTTCGCGACCAATCCAGTCTCCAAGGATGAAACCTTTGTTGGTGTACCCCTGCACCTGTACGACCTCCCAGTAGGCGAACTGGCCTCGGCTTGCGGCGCCGACTCCTGGATCGGTCGATACGGCTTCTACCCTGAAGTCCAGCTTCCTGAGCCTGGGGATCTGGGAGAGGTAGAGTCCAGTTCGGAAGGAGGCGCGGCGCGGCGCACTGATAGGAGTGACGTCGTCGTGAGAGATGGTGTCTGCGTAGAAGGTGACGTAGCGGCGGAGGAGCGGCAGACGATAGGAGGCGCTGAAGTCGCTGAATCGCGCACCTGGGTCATTGGGCGAGTTCTTCTCTCCGGGATTGGTATCGTTTGGATCGAAGAAGC
Organism: Granulicella sp. S190; assembly: GCF_009766095.1. GTDB lineage: Bacteria > Acidobacteriota > Terriglobia > Terriglobales > Acidobacteriaceae > Edaphobacter. The sequence continues at coordinate 215,144 of NZ_LMUD01000002.1, read as the reverse complement.
CGTGGAAGAAGGTATGCAGGGTGACCGGCTCATGCCCGTTGCCGCCCCAGATGATCGTTCGTTCGAAGCCAAACTCGAAGTTTTCGGTGGGGCGGAACGAGAACATTTCTGCATGGATCCAAGGCGAGCGCGGAACAGTGTGCCCGCTCAAAGGCCCAACGAAGAAGTCGTACCGGACTGGCCCGAGAACCTTCGAAACGAAGGGGATGCTGAGTGGTTCTACGCGGTTGATGCGGAAGGAGTAGGTGTTTTCGGCGTTGTTGCTCCATGCCAGGGAGCTGCCGGTGGCCGGACCTAGCCATGCGTCACTCTTTCCGCCGGAGATCTCGTGCCCCAGCACGTGAACCGAGGCGTAGGCTTCGACGAGACGGAAGGGGTTCTGCGCCACGATCTGACCTGCCGGGAGAGTGTCCTGCGGTCCGGAGTAGTTGATCTCGTCGATGAAGTTGAGCTGCGAGGCAAGGCTGTCGGAGTATCCGACCGCGGAGGGGGCATGTTGATACTCTCCGCGGACGTAGAGCGAGAATGGCCCCCACTCGTTGGTCGTGGAGGCTCCGGCGATGCTGTTGAACCCGGATTGGTAGGGGCGGCCGTAGTCGTTATTGATGGTCTGGCCAAGATGGAAGCTGTCGCGCAGGACGGGACCGTCGATACCCAGCAGGCGAGTGTAGGAGGAGTCCAGTCCGTAGACCAGGGCGCGGGAGTAGATGCCGGGATCTTCGGCGCTTAGCTCGGCGAACAGCTTCGCCAGAATGTCCTGAGCCTCCTCGTTGTCACTGTTGACGATGTCGCTTTGCGAAGCCTCGAGCATGTGCAGGACGGCGCGCCTTGAGTAGGGGCGCATGCCGAGGAACATGGTGTTGACGAATCCCATGGAGTAGAGCCGCGACAGTGCGGGATAGACCCAGCTATCAACCGGGATGTAGGTCGATCCCAGCTCGTCGGTGGGTATCTTTTGATCTTCAGGAGCGTAGCCGGCGTAACCGATGTAGGGCTTTTCGGGGGTGGTCTGGGCGGGTGGGACCACAGGCTGGGGCGAGGGCGCAGGAGGAGATAGAGACGGTGAAGATTGCTGTGGCTGAACGGCGTAGGGCGGTGCGCTGGGTATTGACTGAGGGGAAGCTGGCGCTGCTATTGGCTCCGATGGGGGAGGAGCCGGGACCTGGGCTGGGGATGGCGTCTGCGCGAACGCTGTTGAAGTAGCGCAGAGAGTCAGCGCCGCAAAACAAAGAGAAGCCTTGATCCGCACTTACACCTCAATCCCGGGGCATGAAACGCCACTACCAGTGTAACCGGGCATAACGTTCCTATTAGAGTTACCAAAGGATGACGGGAGAGCTCAATGTTCAGTGGATGAAATCAGATTATGAAGGCGCCCGTCGGCTCGATCGAGCCACGCCTGGGTGCATAGCTTGCGTCCGAGCAGGAAGGCTTTCATTTGCAGCAGAGGATCGCTGGCAGCGCCGTTCCGGTTGCTCCCGGGGTACTGTTTGCATTCAATCAGTACAGGTCCACCGCCTCCTCGGATTCTTCCCAGCGACTCCTGAGTTACACGGTAGAGAGCGACGGCATCGTTTGCATCTACGGGAATTCCCGGCATCCCCCATCCACGAACCTTAGCGCTTAATTGGGGTACGCGATCTTGCTTTGCCCTGTTGGGCAGAACGACGAAGATTATTGGTAGGTCCAGTTTGGAGGCGAGTTGGATAATCTGTTGCCACTCTTTCCTGCCTAACTCTTCGTGTCCGACGTATGCGACCACGACGCTGCCTCGCTTCAGCGTCTGGAAGGAGAGGGCTGCTCCCATAGCCATGCGCAGCCGGTCACCTGGATCTTCTACCCATGGCAGCACACGGGCCAAGGCGGCTTCGCGGACCAGCTTTCTGGCGTCGAGCTTATTTTGCTGAAACTCTGAGACCCGGTTGAGGAGGGATTTGATTTGAGTCTTCGAGAGGGGACCGGAGATGAGATCCATGACGACTCCCGGGTGCGAGTCGCACACCAGATCTCCCGGCAGGAGATCGAGTGCCGTGCTCACCCGGCAGGCCTCCTGGCCTCGCGTGGAGGTGAGCCGGCGCTTCGGCTTTGTACGCTTCCGGAGTCCGGTGATGTGGTCAGCGATGTGTTCGTCCAGGGCTCTTGCGTCCGCCATCACGCTATACATCTGCAACAGCTTCTTATTCGGCACCAGTGGATTTTCGTACAGCCCCGCGTCGGTCAACCAATCCTCCATATAGCTTTAAAGTTACAAAACGAGAGGGTCCCGCAAGGAACCCTCTTCGTCATCTCAACAGATTTAAACGGTCTCAAGCCCGTGCCGGGTCTTTAGCTTCTACGTCGAGCCCCAGCTCAGTCATTGCTTTTTGTGCGGCCTTGGCTTTGAACTTGCCTTCGCGCGCCAGCTTGGAGAGCGTGGCTCCGACGATGGCCTCAGCGCTGACCTCGAAGTGTCTGCGCAGATGTTCGCGGTTGTCACTTCGGCCGAAGCCGTCTGTGCCGAGTGTAACCAATCGCGAAGGCAGCCACGGCGAGAGCAGATCCGGCACCGACTTCATGTAGTCGCTGGTAGCGATGATGGGTCCGGCTGCGGATCCGAGTGCTTTCATAATGTACGGCACCTTCTCCTTCTCTGCAGGATGGAGCCTGTTCCAACGCTCGATCGCCAGGGCGTCGCGGCGCAGCTCGGTGTAGCTGGTTACGCTCCACACGTCTGCATGCACGCTGTACTCTGTCGCAAGAATCTCCTGCGCGCGAAGTACTTCGTTGAGGATCGGACCACTGCCGAATAACTGAGCCGTCGCCTCTTCTGACGCGGGCTTCAGCTTATAGATGCCGCGCAGAATGCCTTCTGCCGAGCCTTCGGGCATCGGCGGCATGGTGTAGTCCTCGTTGTACATAGTGATGTAGTAGAAGCAGTCTTCCATGTTTTCGTACATCCGCTTGATGCCGTCCTGAATGACTACGGCCAACTCGTAGACGAAGGCTGTGTCGTAGGTGATGCAGGTGGGAACGGTGCTCGCGAGCACGATGCTGTGGCCGTCCTGGTGCTGGAGTCCCTCGCCGAGCATGGTGGTGCGGCCAGCGGTGCCGCCCATCAGGAAGCCTTTGCCGCGTGAGTCCGCGAAGGCCCAGACCATGTCTCCGATGCGCTGGAAGCCGAACATCGAGTAGTACATGTAGAAGGGAATCGACGGCACCTTGTAGTTGACGTAAGCCGTACCAGCCGCGGTGAACGAGGCCATCGAACCAGCTTCGGTGATGCCCTCTTCGAGGATCTGCCCGTCCTTGTCTTCTCGGTAGTAGAGCAACATGTCAGCGTCGTGGGGCTGGTACTTCTGGCCCTCGGGAGCGTAGATGCCGACCTGGCGGATTGCCGACTCGAGGCCGAAGGTGCGGCCTTCGTCGGGGACGATCGGCACGATCAGCCTGCCGATTGCGGGGTCCTTCATGAGGTGGCGCAGGATGCTGACAAAGCCCATCGTCGTCGAGACGGCGCGCTTGTTCGATCCGGCAGTCCACTCGGCGAAGTAGTCCAATGGGGGGGCTTTGAAGTCGCTCTTTGGCACCTCGCGTGTGGGGAGGTAGCCGCCCAGCTCCTTGCGGCGCTGCTGCATGTAGACGATCTCGGGCGCGTCCTGCGCGGGACGGTAGAAGGTGCCGGCCTTCGCGGCCTCCTCGGGGATCGGAATTTCGAACCGCTTCACGAATGCGGCGAGGCCATCGTCGGGGAGCTTCTTTTCAGAGTGAGTTGCATTGCGTGCCTGCGCCGAACCCAGGCCGTGGCCCTTGACGGTCTTCGCGAGAATTACGGTTGGGCCGCCCTTGTGGTCCACGGCACGCTTGTAGGCGTTGTAGATCTTCTTGCGGTCATGTCCGCCGCGACGAAGCAGGGACAGTTGCTCGTCGGTCATATCCTTGACGAGCTCGAGCAGCTCTGGATACTTGCCGAAGAAGTGCTCTCGCAGGTATGCCCCGTCTTTGGCCTTGAAGGTCTGGTATTCGCCATCGACGCACTCTTCCATTCGGCGCAGCAAGAGGCCGGTGTGGTCGCGTTCGAACAGAGCGTCCCAGTCGGAGCTCCAGATGACTTTGATGACGTTCCAGCCTGCGCCGTGGAAGACGCCTTCGAGTTCGTCGATGATGCGCTTGTTGCCACGCACCGGCCCGTCGAGCCGCTGAAGGTTGCAGTTCACGACGAAGACCAGGTTGTCGAGCTTCTCGCGTGCGGCAACCGAGATGGCGCCCAGGCTGTCGACCTCGTCGGTTTCGCCGTCGCCTACGAAGGCCCAGACCTTGCGGTCGGTCGGCTCGATGAGCTTGCGGTTTTCCAGATAGCGCATGAAGCGCGCCTGGTAGATCGCGTTCAGTGGGCCGATGCCCATGGAGACGGTGGGGAAGTTCCAGAAGTCCGGCATCAGCCAAGGGTGCGGATAGGAGCTGAGCCCCGGCGTTTCGCGCAGCTCGTGGCGGAAGTTCTTCAGCCGGTCGTCATCGAGCCGGCCTTCGAGGTAAGCACGCGCATAGACGCCCGGTGAAGCGTGGCCCTGGAAGTAGACGAAGTCGCCTGGCTGCTCCTTGCCGCCGACGTTGTACTTTGCATGGAAGAAGTGATTGAAGCCGACCTCGAGCAGAGTTGCGAGTGAGGAGTAGGTGGAGATGTGGCCACCGATCCCGGCATCCTTCTTGTTCTGGCCGTGAACCATGGCCATTGCGTTCCAGCGGATGAGGCTTTCGACGCGGCGCTCCAGCGCCGGGTCGCCGGGGTAGGGAAGCTCGTCGTGCTTGGGAATGGTGTTGCGGTAGGGGGTAGTGAGCTCGCTTGGCGTTGGGACCCCGGCTTCGTGAGCGCGCTGCCGCAGGGCTCCGAGGAGCTCTGCGCCCTGCTCCCAATCTGCAGCTACGACATCGTCAAACGCTTCAATCCACTCGGAGACCTCTGCAGTAAAGTCCTCTTTGGCGGCTTCTTCCAGTTTTGTTGTCATAAGTCTTTCGCTGCTCCAGTCAGACGTCCCTGCGCCCACGCTTATAACGATATAAGGCTTACGCGAAAACGTCATCTTCCGGTGTGAAGATGGCGTCCTGCCGGACGGGCCCACTGCGCGTGGGGCGATCACTTCGTGACTTGTTTACTGGTCTGGGCGGGACGAATCTCTTGGGGCCTCGCGTTGCTCGGCTTTAGCTTCCGATGAGACTTTTTATGTGGAGTAATCCGCGTTAATTCGCACGTACTCTTCTGTGAGGTCGCAGGTGAGGAATCTGCACTCTGCATCTCCCAGTCCCAGATCGAGGGTAATGGTGTAGTCGCGCGCCATCATCTCGGCGTGCGCCGCCGACTCCTGGAAGGCGGGCGAACGCACGCCCAACTCGAAGACGGGCTGTTTCCCGATGGCGATCGTCACCAGCGCCGGATCGAAGAGCACGCCGCTATATCCCGCAGCAGCCATCAGTCGTCCCCAGTTCGGATCTCCGCTCGACCAGGCCGTCTTGCAGAGAGGCGAATGAGCGATCGACTTCGCCACTTGTTTGGCCTCTGCGTCTGTTCGCGCGCCGGTGATGTGCAGCGTGACCACGTGTCCGACACCTTCGCCATCATCGACGATCTGGTAGGCAAGCGATCCACAGACCAGCTTGAGAGCGTTTGCAAAGGCTTCCTGGGTGCGAGCATCGAGCTTGACGCCGCTGGCTCCGCTGGCCAGGAGCAGGACCGTATCATTGGTCGAGGTGTCGCCGTCGATGGAGATGGAGTTGAAGCTTCGTTCGACGGCCGGCTCCAGCAGATTGCGCAACTGTTCGCTGTCGGCAGCGATGTCGGTGAAGAGGTAGACCAGCATGGTGGCGTGAGCCGGTCCGACGGGTGCGCCGAGCTGGGGGTGGATCATTCCAGCGCCCTTGGCTACGCCGAAGATGCGGACCTCAACGCCGTCGACATCGATGGCAGCGCGTGCCACCTTCTGTTTCGTGTCGGTCGTCATGATGGCCTGGGCAAAGGAGTCTGCGTGCTCCGGCGTGTCTCCCAACGCAGACTGCAACGCTGGCAGGGCGGCGATGACTTTCTCGGCTGGAAATGGCACTCCGATGATGCCGGTCGAGGAGGGGAAGACTTCATCGAAGATGCAGTGAAAGCTTTCGGCGGCGGCGACACAGGTCTGCACGCAGGCGTCGATACCCGGCTGGCCTGTGGCACAGTTCGCATTGCCGGCGTTGACGAGTACGACGCTTACGCGGCCGCCGGTGGTCGCCATGTGCCTGCGTCCCACGGTGACGGGCGCCGCAACTACCTGGTTCCTGGTAAACATTGCGGCGCCGTTCGCGCCCTGAGTTGCAACGGCAATCGCTACATCCGTGTTGCCGCTTGCCTTGATTCCGGCTTTGACAGCACCCCACGCAAAACCCTGCGGCAGGCTCTGCGATTTCATCGTCTGCTCCATTTGCATATTGTCTACTCTACCAAGGCAAAGGGCGATGGATGGAGGGCTAGCGCTTAGAAGGTGACGGGCAGGGTGCGTCCTTCGAGTGAGCTCTGCCGTGCCATCTCGAGCAGCTTGATGGTCCGGTAGCCGTCTTGTGGCTTTACGGTCAGCTCGGCGGTGCCGGTGATGGCATCGCGTACGTTGGCGTAGTAGAAGCGGTAGTCGCCGAGTTCGGTCTTTACCTGGGTGCGGGTGAGGATGCCAGGCTCGTTCGGGTCTGGAGCCACGGTCAGCGTGCCCCAGTGTTCCTTGGCGTCGGCGAGCCACTCTCCCTCGCCCATTCTCGGCAACTTCGCGCCGCCGAGGAGGGCTGGCTCCTGCGGGTCAAGGCCGAACTTTTTGAAGCTCCCCCTGGTTCCGTGCAGGAGAAAGCGCGGAGCAGCGTCGCAGGCGAGCATGCTGGAGCGGCAGTGGGCGCGGAGCTTTGGGTACTCGAGGGTGATGTCGAAGGCATCTTCGATGTCGGTGGAGTCGCGGTCCATGCGAACGCTGGCGGTGATGCCCTGAGGCGCGCCGAACAAGGAAAGCGCCTGGTCTACGAGATGAGGAGCGAGGTCGAAGAGAAGCCCGTTCGCGCTGCTGGCGCCCTCTTTCCAGGTGTTTCCGCGAGGCACGGGACGGAAACGGTCGAAGTGCGACTCGTAGGTCACCAGCCGTCCTACTGACTCGTCTTTGAGGATGTTCTTCACCGTTAGAAAGTCTCCGTCCCAGCGGCGGTTGTGGAAGGGTGCGAGTACGAGGCCCTGCTTCAGAGCAAGTTCCTGCAGCTCGAGAGCCTCTTCGCTGGTTGAAGCGAACGGTTTGTCGATGACGACGTGTTTTCCTGCGAGGAGAGCCTGTTTTGCGAGATTGAAGTGAGTTTCGTTAGGAGTTCCCACGACGATGAGCTGGACTGCGGAGTCGGCCAGGGCCTCCTCGAAGGAGCGAAGGATTCGCGCCGAGGGGTAGGCTTTTCCAGCCTCGTCGCCCTTGCGCTGAACGATCGCCTGAAGCTTAAGCCCCGGGACGGCACTCACAAAAGGTGCGTGAAAGACCTGTCCTGCCAATCCAAATCCGATTACCGCAACGCCAATCTCTGCCGCCATTCCTTAGCTCCTCGTAATTTCATGCAATGCCGGATAGATCCGGCGATATTGTTTATAAGCCTCATTCATTACAGGAACGTCGATGGGCGGGATCGTCTCCGCCACACGAACTGTCGCCGCACATGCCGCTTCGACGCTCTTCCATACTCCGATGCCGGTTCCGGCGAGCAGCGCCGCACCGAAGGCACCGCCTTCCTCGGCAGCCAGAAGATCTACCGAATGGCCGTAGACGTCTGCCTGAATCTGCCGCCATAAGGGTCCACGGGCTCCGCCACCGCCCAGCCGGATTGCCTTGACGGGAACTCCGAGCTCCTCGAACAGGGTAAAGGTGTCTCGCAGGCTGAAGGCGACGCCCTCGAGCACGGCTCGGACAAAGTGTCCCTGGGTGTGCGAGGCCGTGATGCCGACGAAGGCCGCGCGAGCGTTCGGGTCGAGGTGAGGGGTACGCTCGCCGAACAGATAGGGTGCCCACATGAGGCCGTCTGATCCTGCCGGGATCTCTGCGGCGCGAGCGGTCAGAGCGTCATAGCTGCTGTCGGGTGCGAAGGTGTCGCGGAAGTAGCGCAGGCTCAGGCCGGCGCCGTTGGTGACACCCATCACATGCCAGCGTCCGGGAGCCGCGTGACAGAAGGTGTGCAGCCTTCCCAGGCGGTCTTTTACGGGAGAGTCGGTTGCGGCAAAGACCACGCCGCTGGTTCCGATTGTCGCCGACACCGATCCCGGGGCGAGAATGCCCATGCCCACCGCTCCGGCGCCCTGATCACCCGCTCCGGCTGCCACCGGTGTGCCTTCGGCCAGGCCGGTGGCTTGAGCTCCTGTGGCGTTGATGCGGGCACAGATCTCCGGCCCTTCAAAGAGCCTCGGCAGCCAGTGCATGGGTATCCCGGCGGCCTCAGCCATCTCAGCAGACCAGCGCCGGTTCGTTACATCCAGCAGGAGGGTTCCGCTGGCCTCCTGCATATCCATGGCAAACTCGCCCGTCATGCGGTGGCGGACGTAGTCTTTTGGGCAGAGCACATGGGCTATCCGGGCGAAGATCTGTGGCTGATGCTCGCGCACCCAGAGCAGCTTGGTAAGGGTAAAGTTTGGCAGCGCCGGATTGCAGGTCAGCTCGATGAGGCGCTCGAAGCCGATTTTGTCGGTCAACCAGTCGCACTGGGGCTGGGTTCTCTGGTCGCACCAGATCAATGCGGGCCGCAGCACCTGCCCCTCGGCGTCGAGCATGACGCAGCCATGCATCTGGCCAGTTAACCCCACGGCTTCGACCTGAATTTCGCCCGGTCCGGCGGCGGCCATGGCACCTGCTATCGCTTCGCGGGCGGCCCGCCACCAGTCTTCGGGGTCCTGTTCGGCCCAGCCGATGTGCTCGGAGTGAATTCCGGCGTGTTCGCTGGCAAAAGAGGCTTTTACCTGCCCAGAGTGGTCCACCAGCACGGCCCGGGTGCCCCCGGTTCCAACGTCAATCCCTAGAAGCATTTATATGATCCCTGAGTAAAAGAGTTTGATGAGAGTGTACCGAAAGCATCTTTTGAAGATTTTCGATAGCCCACTGCATCAGAAGCTCTGGTTACAAAAGTGTGACAAACGGATAGGTTCCCGTTGTGCTCACAGCATTTCCCATAAATCAGCCCATGAATCTAATCAAGATGCAGGTTACGATCAACCATATGAGTAAAAGCAAAACAGCGGGCGCTGCCATGGCGTCGGTTTGTCATCTGGGGTTTTGCCTGTTTTTGGCCTGTGGATCGTCTTATGCCCAGGGGCCGGGCAGCTCGGCGGCACAAACGCCCGCCAGCGGACCAAGCACAGGCACAAGCAGCTCCGCTGTCGCGGGTGCCCAACAGAATCTCTATACCGCCTCCGGCCAGAATGGGGCGCAGCCGACGCAGGACTCATTCAAGGGCAGCGTGGTCACGGGTAAAGCCACGGAAGGGGTTCTCGATCTCTCTCTTGAGGACGCTATTCAGCGGGGACTGCGCCAGAACCTTGGTTTGATTCTGCAGACCTCATCGCTCAAGAATGCCAGCGGTCAGCGGCTTGAGGAGTTGCAGCCGCTTCTCCCCACCGTGACGGCGTCGGCGAATATTCAGGTGCAGCAGATCAATCTGGCGGCATACGGCCTGAAGTTTCCGGGCCTAGCCCCTATCATCGGACCATTTCAGACGGTGGATTTCCGGGCTTTTCTGACCCAGAACCTGGTGAACGTCTCCGCTTTGAAGAATTTCCTGGCGGCGAAGCATAACTTTGAGGGCGCTCGTCTGACCGCGGAGGATGCGCGTGACCTGGTGACGCTGACGGTTGGAAACGCCTATCTGCTGTGCATCGCGGACGCGGCTCGTATTGAGGCGGTTACCGCGGAACTGGCTACGTCAAAGGTTTCACTCGACCAGGCTAGTGCAGCGCACGATGCGGGTACCAGCCCCAAGCTTGACGTGCTGCGCGCACAGGTGGACTACCAGAATGAGGAACAGACGCTGATCTCGGCGAAGAACAGCCTGGAAAAAGATAAGCTTGCGCTGGCACGGACGATTGGCCTTCCCCTTGATCAGGCGTTCCGTTTGACTGATCTTGCTCCGTTCCAGGCGCTGGACAATGTCGATCCGCAGGTTGCGTTTCAGCAGGCGCTCAAGACTCGCAAGGACCTGAAGGCGTATGCGGAACAGGTGAAGAGCGCCAGTGACGAGAAGACGTCGGCCTGGGCTTATCAACTTCCCGTCGCCAGCTTTTCCGGAGATTATGGGGATATTGGGACCACCCCCAGCCATTCGCACGGAACGTTCTCCGCGACGGGAGAACTAAGCGCTCCGATTCTCCAGATTGCGAAGACCAGGGGGCAGGAGCAGGTCGCCGACGCGCAGTATGAGCAGGCGCGGGCGAAGCTTTCAGATCAGGTGCAGCAGGTGAATCAGGATGTTCGCGACAGCCTGCTGGATATTCAGTCGGCGGCAAAGTTAGTGGAGTCCACGCACTCGAATGTGGATCTTGCCAACGAGGCTCTCAGCGAAGCGCAGCAACGTTTTCACGCCGGCGTCTCGGATAACCTTCCGGTCTCTCAGGCGCAATCGCAGACCGAGCAGGCGAACGATCAATACATCAGCGCGCTCTATCAGCACAATATCGCCAAGCTTGCCCTGGCGCGTGCCCTGGGTGTCGCTCAGACTAACTACAAAGATTATCTCGGAGGAAAGTAACCTTGGCAGACCAATCAGATCAGCAGCAGGAAGGCCAGACCGCGCAGATCACCGGCACAGTTCAGATCAAGCAGAATAACGAAGAAAAGCAGCGTCCGGACGACTCGCACAAGCAGGAAGAAGAGGAAGCTCCGGAGAAGAAGTCCGGCCGCAAGTTTATCGTCATCGCGGTCATCATTCTCCTTGTTATTGGTGCAGGGATCTTCTACTGGCGTTCTACGTTTAGTGAAGACACGGACGACGCACAGGTGGACGGCGATCTGTACCAGGTAAGCGCGCGTGTGACCGGCCAGGTAATCAAGGTTTATGTTGAGGATAATCAGAAGATCAACATCGGCGATCCGATCGCTGAGATCGATCCTCGGGATTATCAGGTTGCGCTGGAACAGGCGCAGGCAAATCTTGCCAGCTCGCAGGCTGCAGCTATTCAGGCGACGGTAAATGTGCCGATTACCAGCATCAACGTGAACACCACTGTTAGCACGACGGGATCCGACGTCACCGGAACTTCCGCTACGGTGGAGCAGGCGCGTAAACAGGCACAGGCAGCCGAGGCGCGCGTTGTTGCCGCGAAGGCCAATGCGGTCAAGTCGCGTCTCGACGTAGAGCGCTACACGCCACTGGTCGAGAAGGACGTGATCTCCAAGCAGCAGTACGATGCTGCGGTTGCTACGGATGCAGCGAACCAGGCGTCTGTGCTGGAGGCTGAAGCTACTGTGATCGGCCAACAGGCCGCTGTGACCCAGGCGATCCAGAAGCTGGCGCAGTCGCGCTTCCAGGCGGCACAGTCGATCAAGACCGGCCCGGATCAGGTGAGGGTTCAGCAGGCGAAGGCGAACTCCGCTCTTGCCGACGTCAAACAGGCGCAGGCCAAGGTCGATCAGGCGATGCTGAACCTGAGCTACACCCACATTACCGCTCCTACAACCGGTATCGTCAACAAAAAGAACGTTCAGGTGGGTGCGAATCTCAGCATCGGGCAGGATGTTCTGACGATCATTCCGCTGACCAATCTTTGGGTCACTGCGAACTTCAAAGAGACACAGCTCTCGAAGATGAAGCCGGGCCAGGAGGTCACGCTCAAAGTGGATGCACTTGGCGGACGGAAGTTCCATGGGAAGGTGACTCAGATTGGAGGCGCGACCGGCTCGCGGCTGTCATTGTTTCCGCCTGAGAACGCTACCGGAAACTATGTCAAGGTCGTGCAACGGATTCCTGTTCGCGTCGACTTCGAGAATCTGCAACAGGAGAATGGAGACTACGCTTTGCGCCCCGGCATGTCGGTTACACCGGATGTCACGGTTAAATAATCCGGGAAACCGACGACCCACCTGTAGCATCTGAGGTGGAAAGCAGATTTTTTTTCGAGGTGAACGATGGCAGTTGCAATTAAGAAGACAGGTATAAGCGTGGCACCGCTCTGGCATGCCCAAGCAAAGGAGATTCAGAAGTACGGCTCCGTGGTGGATGATATGCCTCACCCGTTGAGCGCAAAGGTGCGGTCCGAGATGGTCGCGCAACTTAATCAGCTTCTGGCTGATTCGATTGCCCTGCGGGACATGTACAAGAAGCACCACTGGCAGGTTTCGGGGCCGACCTTCTACCAACTCCACCTCCTGTTCGATAAACACTTCGAGGAGCAGGTTGAGATGGTCGATACGATTGCAGAGCGCGTACAGCTTTTGGGTGGCGTCACCATCGCGATGGGCGGAGACGTGGCCGAGGTCACTCGCATTCAGCGGCCTCCGCGTGGCAGGGAAGAGGTTCCGGTGCAGATCTCCAGGCTGTTGGAGGCGCATAAGGTCATTATTCAAAGCTGCCTCGATATCTCGGAGGCGGCCGATAAGGCTGGAGATCAGGGTACGAACGACCTGGTAATCAGCGATATCCTTCGCCCGAACGAACTGCAGTCGTGGTTTATCGGCCAACACCTGGTCGAAATGCCTTTGATCCTCGACAAATAGCCGGGCATGCGCTCTGCTTTAATTTTTCAATATTGCAGGGAACAGCCCGGTCGCGCGAAGCTTCCGGGCTGTGTATGTTTAAGGCAGGGAGTTCGCATCCAACTGGCCGCCCTGATCATCAGAACTGAGTAAACTTATGCCGATCGCGCTCGCATTTTTCGTCCATTACGCGTACCTGATCATCTTCCTTTGGGTGCTCGTGGAGCAGGTTGGGATCCCCATTCCAAGCATCCCCGTTCTGCTTACAGCGGGAACACTCTCAGCGACTCATCGGGTGAGCCACACTTACGTGGTGCTGGCGGTACTTGCCGCTTGTCTCATCGCAGATACTGTCTGGTTCTCGCTGGGCCGTCGCTATGGCAACAGCGTGTTGAAGCTGCTATGCCGCTTGTCCTTTGAAGCTTCGACCTGCGTCAGCAAGACGGAGAACTACTTCACCCGGCGCGGGCCGGTCACACTGCTCTTTGCGAAGTTTGTCCCCGGTCTGAGTACTGTTGCCGCGCCCATTGCAGGCCAGACGGGAATGCCTTATGGGAAGTTCCTGATGTGGGATCTCGCCGGTTCTCTCATCTGGGGTGAGACGTTCATTCTCGCCGGAAGATTCTTTGGAGATCTCGCCAAAAAGAGTGCGCCGTTCTTCCACTGGCTGGGCCACTTTGCTTTCTTCATTTTCGTCCTGATGGTTTTGGGCTTCCTTGTTCATCGGATCTGGAAGCAGCGCAAGTTTCTCCAGCAAGTTCGCGAACTGCGCCTTGAGCCCGCAGAGTTGAAGGAGATGTTGGATCAAGCGACGGCTTCGGGGCTTACGCCTCCGTTTATTGTCGATTTGCGACACCCGCTGGACTATCTCCCCGATCCGCGCGTTCTTCCGGGAGCGCTTCGCATTGGCCCGAACGAGCTCAGGGCTCACAGTGAGATTATTCCACGCGATCGCGATGTCATTCTTTACTGCACCTGCCCCAGCGAGGAGACGAGTGCCCATCTTGCTCTGCAACTGCACAAGATGGGTGTCTACCGAGTTCGCCCTCTTCGCGGCGGGTTTGATGGCTGGAAGGAAGCAGGCTATCCGTTGGTCGATTACGTTACTGAGACTCCAGGCTCGGACGTGGTTCAGCAGATCCTTCCGACGAGCTCACAGTCTGCCGTCCCCTCCATGTAGTTTGACTGGCCTGGGTTCTACTCAGGACCTAGCTGCCCATTCGGAAGTTCACAGTGATCGTGGTCTGTACCTCGGTCGGCTCTCCGTTCAACTGATAGGGTCTGTATCTCGCGCGGCGTATTGCGTCGATGGCGGCGTTCTGCAGCATCACCGGCCCGCTGAGAACATGAAGGCTTTCGATCGTGCCCATTCGGGAGATGACCGCCTCGACCACGACCGTTCCCTCCACGTGAGCGGCTCTGGCAATCGATGGGTAGACGGGTTGAATCGGTGCCATCAACAACCCCTGAGATACGCCCGTAGAGATCTTAATTGTTGAGTGGGTGGATCCGACTGAACCGACGGAGACGCTGGGAGTGGGCCCTCCCGTTCCGATAAGTCCACTCGGGAAGTTATCGTGGAGTCCCATTCCGCTGCCTGGCGAGAGCAGGGAAGGCTGTTCGCCAGTGGCTATCTGGTGGCCCGGCAACAAGGTGGAGATGATGGCCGCGCGAGGCGGCGCGGGAGAGGCAAAGCCTGAGGTGTTCTCCGCGACTCGCTGCATGCGTATCGGTGGCGCGGGAGGTTTTGGCGGTAATGGCAGCAGCAGCTTCGGCGCGTCGATGTGAAACGGGAGCGCCTCCGGGTGCAGCAACGGAATGGCGATCACCAGGCCGGCGATCGCAAACTGCAGGCTGATCGAAGCGACAGCCGTCCATCGCTTGCTTAGAGAGATTTCAGCAACACGTGACTCCACAAGACTGTCCTCAAACATAGAAGCACCCTCCAGCGTTCGGATCTTAGGTGCGCCTCCAGCGAGGAATGCGGCCGTACTCTGTTAGACACCTTGTACGCCTGGATGTTCCCGAACAAATTGGGGTCTTCGCATTGTTGATTCGATCCTGCTCAGAATCGGTTGAGAATTCTTTGCCAAGTTTCACGAGGCGATTCTCGGAGTGAACTCTATCTTTGCGAACCCGTTACCATAGAGCAGCAGGGAAGCGACTGCAGCAGGAGAGGGAATTGGCCTATAACGATCTACGCGAATGGATTAAGCAGCTTGAACGAGCTGGAGAGCTGAAGCGCATCACGACCGAGGTGTCTCCTGATCTCGAGATGGCAGAGATAGCCGACCGTACCGCGAAGCTCGGTCGAGGCACAGCCAAGGCCGGCGGCCCTGCGCTCCTCTTCGAGAACGTGAAGGGATACCCCAGCGCGCGCGTGCTGATGAATCAGTTCGGCAGCGAGCGACGGATGAAGCTCGCGCTCGAGACGGATTCGCTCGACGCGATCGCCGATCGCATCCGCACGCTGCTAAAGCCACAGACGCCGACGAGCTTCATGGACAAGGTCAAAATGCTGCCGATGCTTGCGGAGGTGGGTAGCTTTTTCCCAAAGGTAATCTCTGCTAAGGACGCACCGTGTAAGCAGGTCATTCACCGTGGCGAAGACATCAACCTGCTCGAACTGCCTGTTCTCAAGACGTGGCCACAGGATGGTGGACCGTTTATTACGCTTCCCTGTGTCATTACGCGCGATCCCAACTCCGGCAAGCGGAATGTCGGTATGTACCGCATGCAGGTTTACGACGGCAAGACCACCGGCATGCATTGGCAGCGTCAGAAGGTAGCCGCGGAGCATATGCGCGAGCGTTTGCGCGAGGCTTCGCCGGACTCGGCTGCGCGTGTGGATCTGATGGCTTTGACTGCGGGAGGCACTGCTGCGGCCAGCTCGCTCGAAACTCTTCACGCAACGACTCTCACGAAGATTCGCGAAGACAGGATGGAGGTCGCGGTTGCCATAGGTACGGACCCTGCCACGACGTTTAGTGCTATCGTTCCCGCGCCACCGGATGTCGAGGAGTACCTGATCTCGGGCTTCCTGCGTCAGAAGCCGCTTGAGCTGGTTAAAGCAGAGACGGTGGACCTGGAAGTTCCGGCCAACGCGGAGTACATTCTCGAGGGCTATGTGCAACTCGGCGAGTTACGTACCGAAGGCCCTTTCGGTGATCACACAGGCTTCTATACGATGCAGGACGACTATCCCGTCTTCCACGTCACGTGCATCACGCATCGCAAAGATCCAATCTATGCGGCCACGATCGTAGGCAAGCCGCCTATGGAAGATGCCTGGATGGGCAAGGCCGTCGAGCGCATTTTTCTGCCGCTGATGCAGCTTACTCTGCCGGAGATTGTCGACGTCAATCTGCCTGTAGAGGGCGTTTTCCACAACCTGATGATTGTCTCGATCAAGAAGTCTTACGCCGGACAT
The DNA here is from genome assembly GCF_009766095.1 of Granulicella sp. S190. Classification (GTDB taxonomy): domain Bacteria; phylum Acidobacteriota; class Terriglobia; order Terriglobales; family Acidobacteriaceae; genus Edaphobacter. The sequence continues at coordinate 199,025 of NZ_LMUD01000002.1, read as the reverse complement.
GCCAGGAAGATCATGAACGGTATCTGGGCGATGGGGCAGGCGATGTTCACCAAGTGCATCATCGTTGTCGACGAAGATTGCGATGTACAGGATCTTGCCGAGGTGACTCTCCGCACTGCAAACAATATTGATCCTGAGCGCGACATTCAGTTCACCCTGGGTCCGGTCGATTCGCTGGATCACGCGAGCCGATTGCCTAACTTTGGCAGCAAGATGGGCATCGATGCGACGCGCAAATGGGCTGCGGAGGGCTTCACACGTCCTTGGCCGCCGATGCTGGCGATGGATGCTGCGGTGAAGGCGAAGGTCGATGCGCTTTGGAAGAAGTTGGGGATTGAATGATCTTTGAATCTCCGTGGCTTGTAACGGTGAGTGGTTTCCGATCACCATCGGAGAGTGAGGGCGACCTTATGTCAGCTAATCTTAGCTTCGCAGATGTAAGACTCAACTACGATCCATCTCAACCGCAGCAGCGATTTCGCAATGCTGGCCTGGAAGCCGCATTCCTGGCACCTGCTGCTCAGCTTCCCCATGCTATTCCATGGCCAGTGGGAACGGCTCCTACGCCGATCACGCTTACTCCCCCACCCGTCGACACTGACGATCTCTCACGTTTCGCGGGCTATGACGCCGTTGTTGTCACCTGGACTTCAGCGGAGGCGGCTGCGCTGGCTTCTCTCTTCACTCCGGCCAACCCGACCAGCACGTGGTTTCTGTACCGGCATAATGTCGCGCAGTACATTCCCCTGGTGACCGGCAATGTAGCTCCGTTCAACGACAACACGCCGGATATGGCGCGCTACTTTCATACCCTTGCTCTCTACTTTCCCTGCCAGATCGGAAAGGCAAAGGTGCTCCTGGTTAAGAGCGGCCTTCATCTGGACTACGATGGTCCGGCGACGCCGGTGAAAAAACTGATGACCGAGATCGCAGAGGCGGTCCGTCCCAAGCTCTTCATCACCACCGGCACCGGTGGAGGCATCGGCTCCGATGTGTTACTCGGTGACGTCGTGATTGCCGGGACAGTGCGCTTCGATTGCCGCACGCAATTCAAGAACGAGCCGTGGCACGATGCGGTGTTCTCACCGTCGAAGCTGCCTGCCGGTGCTCTTGCGGCCATTACGCCTGCACTTACTCAGCCGAACGCCTCGCGTATCCCAAATGCCAGAGCCACTCCAAAGATCTGGAGTTCGAAGAGCGATGCCATTGTCACAACCGATTTCTTCGCCTTCGACGACTCTACGAACTTCTATAAGCTGCAGGGCCTTGGCCAAGCCTGTGATATGGGCGATGCCATGGTTGCCAATGCGCTGCAGGGGATTCCGAATCTCTCCTGGTATGCCATTCGCAACGCGTCCGACCCACAGATTCCCAACCCAACCAATAGCATCAAACAGGCAGGTGACGCAGCTGCACAGATCTATGCCAAGTACGGGGGGCTGACGACCGCGGCAAGTGTCATCTCGACCTGGGCCGTGATTCATTCAGCAACTCATTGAGACTGGTTACTCTACGGTTATCACCGTAAGCGCACTTAGATTTCTTACCCACCGCTGCGGCTTTTTGTCTTCACTGTCGATGAGCTTGAACTGGCCATCTTCTCCCAGAGGCTTGCCGCCCATGCCTGTGGCAACGATCACGGAGCCGTTGTGTTCTGAGTCTTCCACCTCGGTGACCGAGTAGAGCACCCAGTACTTATCTACGCCCTCGGCTATGAGATAGCTGCGGAGCATCTTGCGGTGGGTGGTTTTGTCTACGGGCAGTCCGTACTTTGCCAACAGATCGCCCAGAAGTACGCCGGTGTAGGTTTCATCCGTCTTTGTGTGTTCGTTATGGACCGTGACGGTTTTCTGCGTCATCGCCAAAAGGTCTGTAATGGAGAGGGTCGTCGGCTTACCCTCGATGGTCAGAACCAGGCTGGTCGAGGGCGTAGCGGGGGTGTGAGCGTGTTCGGCTGACGTTCCTACGGGGGCGTCCTGTGCCCCGGCGGTGTTGATCCCGATAACAAACAGGGCCAGCAGGAACGAGAGAGAAGCGACGGCTCTTTTCATGGCTTTCAGCCTAACGTGCCCCCGTCGTATACTCAAGGTATGTCTATCGTCCGAGACGCCGCAGCCATTGCCAAGGGTATGAGCATCACACTGAAGCAGGTCTTCCAGCCGACCGAAGTCGAGAACTATCCCGACGGCAAAGGTCCTATGCGTGGCGCGAAGTTTCAGGAGCGCTTTCGGGGCAAGCACCAGCTTCAGCGCGACGAAAACGGGCTAGAGAAGTGTGTCGCCTGCTTCCTCTGCGCTGCCGCCTGTCCGTCGAACTGCATCTACATCGAAGCTGCGGAGAATACGGAAGAAGTACGCATCTCCTCAGCCGAGCGTTATGCCAAGGTCTATAACATCGACTACAACCGCTGCATCTTCTGCGGTTACTGTGTTGAGGCCTGCCCGACCGACGCCATCACCCACGGCCATGGATTTGAGCTTGCCAGCCTGAACGCGACGAGCCTGGTTATGCGGAAGGAAGATCTATTGATTCCTACCCCGATGCTTCCCGACGCCGTGCGCTCCGATAAGGACGAAGCCGAGATGCTCGCCTAGCAAACTTCAGGTTTCAGCGTGGAAATTGACCGGTAAGCCTTCCTGGCTCGCCGCACTACGACGGACGCGAGTGTGCACCGCGCGCCGAGTGAAGGACATCGAATAAGAATGACTACCGCAAACCAACATCCCCTGGAAAAGATAATCGAGAGCCGAATCGCCATTATCGATGGAGCGATGGGGACGACGATCCGCACCTACGGCATGAAGGAAGCTGACATCCGCGGGGAGAGGTTCAAGGACTCTACGAAGGACCTGCTGAATAACGGAGATCTGTTCTCTCTGACCCAGCCGAAGATGATCTGCGATATTCATCGGCGATTTTTGGAGGCGGGGGCGGACATTATCGAGACCAATACCTTTGGAGCGACAAGCATTACCCAGAGTGAATTCTTTGTGGACGATCCGCGCGAACATGGCGGGCGCAAGGACCCGGAGTTCTACCAGAAGATCATCGACGATTCGATGCTCAGCAATCTTGCGTGGGAGATCAACGAGCAGTCTGCGAGACAGTGCCGGGAGTGGGCCGATCGTGTGGGAAGTGCGACCGGTCGCCAACGATTTGTGGCGGGCGCAATTGGTCCGCTGACGGTATCTCTTTCGAACTCACCTGATGCGGACGATGCCGGCTTTCGTGTGGTTACCTTCGACCAGGTGAAGACAGCCTATGCGGAGCAGGTGCGGGCGCTGATCGCAGGCGGGTCGGACCTGCTTCTGGTCGAGACGATTTTTGATTCGCTCAATGCCAAGGCTGCTCTGGTCGCCATCCGTGAGGTCTTCGATCAGGATGGTAAAGAGCTGCCGGTGATGATCTCGGCGGCGGTGGGTCGTGGGGGTGAGACGTTGATCTCCGCTCAGACGACTGAGGCCTTTTGGAATGCGGTGGCGCACGTGAAGCCACTGTCGGTGGGACTGAACTGTTCACTTGGTCCTGACTTGATGTATCCGTTTCTTGATGAGCTTTCTGCGAAGGCGGATGTGGCGATCTCTTGCTACCCGAATGCTGGACTGCCGAACCCTCTATCGGAGACGGGTTTTGATCTCGGTCCGGAGGATATGGCCCGCTATCTTGGAAACTTTGCAAGGAGTGGGCTGATCAACATAGCTGGCGGGTGCTGCGGTAACACGCCCGAGCACATTGCGGCGATTGCCAAAGCGCTCGAAGGCCATGCTCCGCGCGAGTGGTCCCGGCAGATCGAGAGTGCAGCTTGAGCGCGACTGCAAGCGTAGCAGAGGCCGTGAGCTCGAAGCCGCTTCGTCTTTCAGGATCGCAGCCGTTTACCCAGCAGGCCGGCGTCTACATCATGATCGGCGAGCGAACCAATGTGGCCGGTTCGCCTAAGTTCGCGAGACTTGTCAAAGAGGGGAAGTACGAAGAGGCGGTCAGCGTAGCCCGGCAGCAGGTCGAGAATGGCGCCAATGTGATCGACATCTGCATGGACGAGGGTATGATCGACGGCGTTGCAGCGATGACTCGCTACCTGCAACTGCTGGCGAGCGAGCCTGAGGTCGCCAAGGTGCCCTTCATGGTGGACTCCTCGAAGTGGGAGGTCATCGAGGCGGGGCTGAAGTGCCTGCAGGGCAAGGGCATCGTGAACTCGATCTCGCTGAAAGAAGGGGAAGAGAAGTTTCGCCAGAACGCCGCGACGGTGCTGAAGTATGGAGCGGCGGTGGTGGTGATGGCCTTCGACGAGCAGGGGCAGGCTGCGACGTACGAGGAGAAGATTCGTATCTGTGAACGCGCCTATCGGATTCTTGTGGACGAGGTCAGCTTCCCCCCTGAAGACATCATCTTCGACCCGAACATCCTTACCGTGGCTACCGGCATGGAGGAGCATAACAACTACGCGGTGGATTTCATTAACGCCACGCGCTGGATCAAGGCCAATCTGCCGCACGCGAAGGTCAGCGGTGGAGTCTCGAATATCTCGTTCAGTTTTCGCGGTAATAACAAAGTTCGAGAGGCGATGCACTCCGCGTTTCTTTACCACGCGATAGCGGCGGGTATGGACATGGGTATCGTGAACGCCGGGATGCTCGAGGTGTATGAGGAAATCGACCCTGAGCTGAAGGTGCTAGTTGAGGATGTTCTTCTCAACCGGAGGCCGGACGCTACGGAGCGTCTAGTGGAGCATGGCGAGGCGCTGAAGCACATCGGCGTGGTGGTGAGTGAGAAGAAGGCTGAAGAGTGGCGCCACGGCACAGTCGAAGAGCGTCTCTCCCACGCGCTGGTCAAGGGAATCGATGCGTACATCGAGCTTGATGCTGAAGAGGCGCGGGTGAAGCTGGGCCGGCCTCTTTTGGTGATTGAAGGGCCGCTGATGGATGGCATGGGCGTGGTGGGCGATCTGTTTGGCGCGGGCAAGATGTTCCTACCCCAGGTGGTGAAGTCTGCCCGGGTGATGAAGAAGGCCGTAGCGCATCTGACGCCGTACATGGAGGCCGAGAAGGCTGCCATGGAAGCCTCTGGCCAAGTGGTCAAGGCACAGGGAAAGATTTTGCTGGCAACGGTGAAGGGTGATGTTCACGACATCGGGAAGAATATTGTCGGCGTGGTTCTGGCGTGTAATAACTACGAGGTCATCGACATGGGGGTGATGGTCTCGTCCGAAAAGATTCTCGATCGCGCCAAGACCGAGAAGGTAGACCTGATTGGTCTTAGTGGCCTGATTACGCCGTCTCTCGATGAGATGGTGCATGTAGCCCGCGAGATGGAGCGTCAGGGGTTCAAAGTGCCACTGCTTATCGGTGGAGCAACGACCAGCCGAAGACACACCGCCGTCAAGATTGCTCCGCATTACAGTGAGCCAGTCGTTCACATTCTGGACGCGAGCCGCGCAGTACCGGTGACGACCAGCCTTCTTAGTGACGACGCAAAGCCAGCGTTTGTGAAGCAGTATCGCGCCGAGTACGAGGCACTCCGTACGGCCCACGCTGCGCCGCGTCAGCAAGGTGTCCCCCTTGAGACCGCTCGCAGCAGACGCACGCCGATCGAGTGGCGCGCCGAAGATGTGCCAACTCCCGCGTTCAGCGGAGTCCGCGTACTGGACAATTTTCCTCTGGCGACTTTGCGAGAGTACATTGACTGGTCGCCGCTCTTCCACGCATGGGGGCTGAAGGGTGTATATCCACGTATCCTCGAGCACGAGCAGCAGGGGGAGCAGGCGCGCCAGATCTTTGCCGATGCGAATGCACTTCTGGATCGGATGATTGAACAGAACTCGATCACTGCACGCGGGGTTTACGGCTTCTTTCCTGCCAATGCCGTTGGCGACGATGTCGAGCTTTATACCGGGGGCACACGTGGAGAGGTGCTGGAGCGATTCCACTTCCTCCGCCAACAGGCGAACAGGGAGGGAAGCGAGCCCTGCCGCTCGCTCTCCGACTTCATCGCGCCGAAGGAGACAGGATTGCCCGATCATATTGGCGCCTTTGCGGTGACCAGCGGGGTAGGTCTGAAGGAGCTTTGCGACCAGTTCAGGGCAGATAATGACGACTACAACGCGATTATGGCTGAGGCCATCGCGGACCGGCTCGCCGAGGCCTTCGCGGAGTGCCTGCACAAGCGCGTGCGCGATGAGTGGGGTTATGGCTGCGAAGAGAACTTGAGCCCTGCGGACTTGATCCAGGAGAAATACCGGGGCATCAGACCGGCTGCGGGCTATCCGGCGTGCCCGGATCATACGGAGAAGGGCTTGCTCTGGCGCTTGCTTGACGTCGAGGCGAACACTGGAATGCGGATCACGGAGTCGTTTGCGATGTGGCCTGGTTCCAGCGTGAGCGGGCTCTACTTCGCCCATCCAGAGTCGCGCTACTTCAGCCTGGGTAAGATTGACCGCGATCAGGTTACCGACTACCACGAGCGCAAGGGCATGAGTGTAGCCGATGTCGAGCGGTGGCTAGGGCCATACCTGAACTACGACCCTGCCTGAAGCAGAGTACGTCGGGAGTTCGACAGATAAGGCGATCTTTAGGCTAAATTGGCCCGATTCTTCGATAAAATGTATTTATCCCCCGTAGTTTCCTGCGGAATTTGGGATGCCCCCTTGTCCCGGTGAAAGTTAGAGAAATATGGAAACCCCGATAAACGGTACTCGATCTATCTTGCATATTTGCACCCGCGAAACGATCCGACCACTTCGCGACCAAGTTCTTCGCCTCTCAGGGTTTCACGTCGACTCCACTCTGAACCATACCGAGGGACTGTCGATGTTCTGGGGGCGCCAGTACGATCTTGTTCTGATCGATGTGGAAGGCGAAGAGGGAATCCCTCGAGCCGAACACATGTGCTCCGAAATTAAGACCACGCAGCATCATCAGCTGGTTGCCTTCGTCTGTAACTGGCGAGTGGCCATCCTCACGGACTGCCCTGACGAGATCGTTCGGACAGAGTTCGACCCCGCAGCCTTCGCGCAAGGTGTAAGCGATATCGTTTCACCTACTGCCTGATCCAATTGCAGGCTAAAGCTGCCGTACTGGAATGGTTTGCTTGTCGGCGCTTATCATCGTCGTTGCTTTAGCCGGTGCATTGATACAGGGCAGCGTTGACGGCGTAAGTATCGCTAAGTACATTTCCCCCTGATTGCCATCGATTCAATTTCCGCGTCAAAACTTCCCATAAGTTGCGACCAGGTTCGTGCTGTGATACAAACGATGTATTCCAGTCTGCTTCGGCAGATTTGAATTTCATGCAGAGTGGTTGAGGGACGAGCCCTTTGACGCCACGACAACCGGACAGAATAAACGCGTACCGGTGTCAACTCTCTCCTGGGAGCCTTTTAGGCTACAGGGAACATGAGATTCGGAGCAGGCAGTCCGAAATCCAGGTCTGCACCCCGTATTTCACCTTCCCGGCCATATTTGGCTACCCCACAAGAGAGTAAGCGTAGAGAGTTCAGAACCTTTCCCCTCGGAAAGAGCACGATGAACTATTCCTGTAGCCGGTATGAGCTGAAGTGCAACGAATGTGGCAAGGGGTTCGGCAACCAACCTCTGTCTGCATGCCCGGATTGCCTCGCCCCACTCGAAATCGCCTATGACCTCGAAGCTGCCCGCGGTATCTTCACTAAGGAAAATATCGCAGCCGGGCCAGCCAATATCTGGCGTTACGCCGCTCTCCTGCCGATCCCTGAAGGCTTTCAGCCGGACCTCCCTGTGGGCTTTACCCCGCTCGTGCGTGCGAAGAATTTGGGCAAGCGCATCGGCGCCACCAATCTCTACATTAAGAATGATGCTGTTTGTTTCCCGACCCTCAGCTTCAAAGATCGCGTCGTTTCGGTCGCCCTTGCGAATGCGCAGAAGTTTGGCTTCGACGTCGTCGGTTGCTCTTCCACCGGCAATCTCGCCAACTCCGTCGCGGCGCAGGCCGCGCGCCTCGGACTCAAGGCCACGATTCTTGTCCCTGCAGATCTTGAGCCCGCCAAAATTCTCAATACCCTGGTCTACGGCGCGCGCCTGATCCGGATAGACGGGAACTACGACCACGTCAACCGGCTCTGCACACAGATAGCTGATGAATATGCGTGGGGTCTAGTCAATGTAAACCTGCGTCCATACTATGCAGAGGGGTCGAAGACGGTCGGCTACGAGATCGCCGAACAGCTTGGTTGGCGTCTACCGGATAACGTTGTCGTTCCTATGGCCGGCGGCTCGCTCATCCGCAAGATCCGCAAGGCCTTCAAGGAACTCGTTTATCTCGGTCTCGTCGAAGAGAAGCCAGTCCGGTTCTTTGGCGCTCAGGCGTCGGGATGCTCGCCGATCTCTGTCGCTGTCAAAGAGGGAACTGACTATATCGAGCCGCAGCGCCCTAACACCATTGCGCGCTCGCTCGCGATCGGCAACCCGGCAGACGGCCCCGCCGCCGCGAAGATGATCCGCAGCACCGGGGGCTGGGCGGAGGATGTCTCCGACGTCGAGATCGTCTCCGGCATCCAGGAGCTGGCCGAGACCGAAGGCATCTTTACCGAGACCGCAGGTGGCGTAACTACTGCTGTTACGGCGCGCCTCTATGCAGATGGTCGCATCTCCCCCGACGAGATCACCGTCACCTGCATCACCGGCAACGGACTCAAGACCACCGACGCCCTCAGTGGCCGCTACCAGACGGAGCGCGCTGTCCGCCCGCGTCTCGCAGACTTCGACGCCTACCTTCGCGAGCTCGACGATATCGCAGAACCCGAACTGGCCACAGCAGGAGCCCTCTAATGTCTATCAAAGTTACTCTACCCACAGCCTTCATCCGCCACACCGATGGCCGCAAGCAGTTCAACTCTGCGGCAGCTAATCTCCCGGGCCTCATCGCCGATATTGACCAGACCTTCCCTGCACTGTCGATCCAAATTAAGGACGAGGAGGGTAAGCTTCGCCGGTTCATCAACATCTACGTCAACGACGAGGACATCCGCTTTCTCGGTGGCGAGACGTATGCCTTCCAGGACGGAGACGAGATTATGCTCATCCCATCCATCGCCGGGGGTGCGATCTAGCTCGATCACAGCAATATTTCACATGCAGAGCAACGTATCAGTGCAAATACACCTCCTAATATCTGTAGGTATCCGCGATACGCGCAATCTGTAGACAGAAAGAAGGTTTTGCATGTTTCTAATTCTGGCTGTTGTTTTGGTTTTACTTTGGCTGGGCGGATTCTTTGTTCTTCATGTCAGCAGCTTTCTGATTCATCTGTTGCTGATTTTTGCATTGATCTCGATCATTATGAACTTCGTCAGCGGAAGAAGGGCTGTCTAGTTCTGAGGTCTGAAGCAAGGAAAGGGCCGAATCCTATGGTTCGGCCCTTTCCTTTGTATGCTGCCTATTTACTGGTGAGCAATGGGTTGAGGTACTTCAATGCCGGATGATGGTAGTACCGAGGACAAAGCCTCGGGGGTCTCTTCCTGAAGCTCAGGTAGATTGCCTTCAAGCGCAAGCTTTAGCACCTGATCCATCTCCTCGACAAAGTGCAGCTTCATGGTGGTCTTGAGCAGCTCAGGCAGATCGGCCAGGTCTTTACGATTTTCTTCGGGCAGGATCGCTTCGAAGATACCTGCACGATGTGCAGCCAGCAGCTTCTCCTTCAAACCTCCAATCGGAAGCACCTTGCCGCGCAAGGTAATCTCACCGGTCATCGCAATATCGCGACGCACCTTGATCTTCGTCAAGGCACTGGCGAGCCCAGTCGCCAATGTGATGCCAGCTGAAGGTCCGTCTTTCGGGATTGCTCCCTCTGGGACGTGTACATGAATATCGACATTCTTGTAGAAGTCCTTCGCCAGTCCCAAGTGGTGAGACCGCGAACGAATGTAAGTGAGCGCAGCCTGGGCGGACTCCTGCATCACATCGCCGAGTTGTCCTGTGGCCGTCATCTTACCTTTACCGTCGAGTACCTGAACCTCGGTTTGAAGGATCGTTCCCCCCATTTCGGTCCACGCCAGACCAGTCACCAGACCGACTTCACTCTTCTCATGTACCTGCGAGTCGCGGAACTTCGCTACGCCAAGAATGCTGCCCAGGTTATCCCCAGTGATTGTCTCAGTGTGCTCCGCACCGTTCTTGACCACACGCCGTGCAACCTTGCGGCACACATTTCCGATCTCGCGTTCGAGATTGCGAACGCCAGCCTCTCGCGTATAGCCGCGAATAATCAGTCGCAACGCATCATCTTCGAAGATGATCTGTGCTTCAGTCAGCCCGGTTCCTTCACGCTGCTTCTTTACCAGATACTGCTTGGCGATCTCTAATTTCTCGATCTCGGTGTAGCCGTGCAGCCGAAGGATCTCCATACGGTCCTGCAACGGGCCAGGAATGGTGTGCAGAACATTCGCCGTCGCGACAAACAGTACCTGCGACAGATCGTACTCAACATCCAGGTAATGATCCTGGAACGAGGTGTTCTGCTCTGGATCGAGAACCTCAAGCAGCGCGCTCGCTGGATCGCCGCGGAAGTCTGAAGCCATCTTGTCAATCTCATCGAGCATGAATACCGGGTTCTTGGTCCCGGCCTTCTTCATCGACTGAATGATCTGCCCAGGCAGCGCGCCAATGTAGGTCCGCCGATGACCGCGAATCTCGGCCTCGTCGCGAACGCCGCCTAACGACATCCTTACAAACTTTCGGCCGGTAGCCTTCGCGATGGACATGCCCAGTGAGGTCTTACCTACGCCCGGAGGTCCGACGAAGCAGAGGATCGATCCTTTGGGATTCTTCACGAGTTGCCGTACGGCAAGAAACTCGAGAATCCGCTCTTTGATCTTTTCCAACCCGTAGTGGTCCTCGTTCAGGATCTGTTCCGCGTGCTCGATCGAGCGGATCTCTTTGGACCGCTTCTTCCATGGCACGGCAAGTAACCAGTCGAGATAGTTCCGCGATACCGTGGACTCCGCCGACATGGGCGGCATCGCTTCAAGCTTTTTCAACTCCTGGAGTGACTTCTCTAGTACGTCCTTCGGCATATTCGCCGCTTCAATCTTCTTCTTCAGCTCATCGAACTCAGATTTCTCGCCGCGGCCAAGTTCCTTCTGGATCGCTTTGATCTTCTCGTTGAGGTAGTACTCCTTCTGTGCCTTCTCCATCTGCCGCTTCACACGCGACTGAATCGTGCGATCCATATTCAACTTCTCGATTGCGACATCCAGCACATCGGCAACCTTCGTCAACCGGTTCTCTGGGTCGAAGACTTCGAGGAGCTGCTGCTTTTCTTCAATCGAAAGCTGGAGGTTCGCTGCGATGGTGTCCGCGAGCTTAGCGGGCTCATCTGCGCGAACGCTGGCCGCCATCGTCTCGTAGTTCAAAGACTGCTGCAGCTTTACATACTGCTCAAACAACGAGTGGACGCGCTGCATCAGTTGTTCCACCTGAGGCGTCATCTCTAACTGGGTCTGGCCAGTGCGAACCGTCGCCACAAAGAAACCATCGACATCGTTGATTTCGGTGGCGCGCGCTCTCTCCACCCCTTCAACCAATACTTTGATATTTCCGTCCGGCATCTTGACGCTTTGGACGATATTGCCGATAGTCCCGGTCTCATAGATATCGTCGGCATTCGGTTCATCTACCGAAGCGTCGTGCTGGGTCGCGAGAAAGATCTTGCGGTCGCCTGAGAGCGCCTCCTCCAGCGCCCGGACGCTGGACTCGCGGCCCACAACAAAAGGGGTCATCATGTGGGGAAAGATGACCATGTCACGAATGGGCATCATGGGAAGCTTGCGAACATCGCCGCTTAGCGCTTTTTTTGGTTGATTTGTCATCTCTCTCCAATTAGACGTTAAAACGCCAGAAATGATGCATCGGCGTTGCGGCTTCAGGTGATTGTAATTCCTCTGGCGTGATTAAGGTATTTCCAGTAGCGCGATAGATCGATGAAATAAAAGATCATGGCTTTTAAGTAGAAATCGCAACGACAAATGTATGCCGTTGCGACCCATGGAACCTAGGAGAATGCCTCTTTCGTTTCGCAACTCACGTACCAGACGCACCTTCGCTAGCCGGCTTTTTCGAGAAGCATTGGAAGGGTGAGGCTGTGTTTTTTGACCATCTCAGCGGTGATAGAAAGTTCTTTGACCTTCTTATTACCCGGAACGTAATACATCAGATCCAACATCAACTCTTCCAGAATCATCCGCAAACCACGCGCTCCGACCTTGCGATGCAGAGCCTCGCGGGCGATCTCTTTCGCCGCTTCGTCGGTGAAGGTCACCTTGACGCCCTCGTAGTCGAACAGTTTCGTGTACTGCTTGAGAATCGCATTACGAGGCTTGGTGAGAATCTCCACCAAGGCCACTTCGTCCAGCTCGTCGAGAATTCCGAGCACTGGAAGTCGACCGACAAACTCTGGAATGAGCCCATACTTCAGAAGGTCTTGTGGCTCTGCCTGACGCAGCAGCTCCGAATCGCGCTGTGCGCGAATAGGCGTCACGTCACCGTCTTTGGCATCGGGATCAGCAATTGCCTTGAAGCCAAGCGCCTTCTTGCCGATACGCCGTCCAATTACCTTTTCGAGCCCGACAAATGCGCCGCCGCAGATGAAGAGAATATTCGTTGTGTCGACAGCGGTGAACTCCTGATGAGGATGTTTTCGTCCGCCCTGGGGTGGAACATTCGCGACAGTACCTTCCAGCAACTTCAGGAGGGCCTGCTGGACGCCCTCGCCGGAGACGTCGCGCGTAATCGAGGGATTCTCGTCCTTGCGTCCAATCTTGTCGATCTCGTCGATGTAGATGATGCCACTCTGCGCCCGCTGCACATCGCCGTCGGCAGCCTGCAGTAGCTTCAGGATGATGTTCTCGACGTCTTCGCCCACATATCCGGCTTCTGTCAGCGTGGTCGCGTCCACGATCGCGAAGGGAACGTCCAGCATCTTGGCCATCGTCTGCGCCAGCAGCGTCTTACCCGACCCCGTCGGTCCTACCAGCAGAATATTCGACTTCGCAAGCTCCACATCATTGCCGCGCGTCTTATTCATCTGGATGCGCTTGTAGTGGTTATAAACCGCTACGGCGAGCTTCTTCTTGGTCTGGTCCTGTCCGATGACGTACTCATCCAGAAACGCCTTGACCTCCTGCGGTTTAGGCAGGTGAGCCGGCGCAGCGCCGGGCTGGGCCTCGGTGCGATCGTCCTCGAGAATCGAGTTGCACACTGCCACACACTCATCGCAGATGTAGGCCCGCGGATAGTCCGAAGGAGATGAGATCAGCTTGGCAACGGCATCCTGCGATTTATGGCAGAAAGAACAGCGAAGAGATTCGTCTGAGCCCCGTGACGTTTTCATAAATTTCGACTACTCCTGAGTCGTGCGCACAACAAAGTCTTATCTAGCGATTTTACACCTGTTTCAACCTGCAAAGCATGACCCAAGGGTCACGGTGGTACCCCGAAGTAGTCATAGACGCAAAAAGCCCGAACCATCGGTTCGGGCCTTCGCGGCAAAGCTAACGTTTTACTAGGTGCGAGGACGATCGATGATGTCATCGATGATGCCGTATTCCTTCGACTGCGCGGCCGTCATGATAAAGTCGCGCTCCACATCCCGCTCGATCCGTTCCAGCGTCTGGCCCGTGCTGGCGCTCATCAGCTTGTTCGTAATCTCGCGAATTCGCAGGATCTCCCGGGCATGGATGTCGATATCGGTTGCCTGTCCGCTCAAGCCGCCCATCGAAGGCTGGTGGATCAGGATACGGGAGTTGGGAAGAGCGAACCGCTTACCCTTCTTACCCGCCATCAACAGAAATGCGCCCATGCTGGCGGCCTGCCCGATGCAGAAGGTCACCACATCGTTCTTGATGTACTGCATCGTGTCGTAGATCGCCAGTCCAGCGGTAATGGATCCACCCGGCGAGTTGATGTAGAGCTGAATGTCCTTCTCCGGGTCTTCGCCGCTCAGAAACAGCATCTGCGCAATGATTACATTGGCGATGTTGTCATCGATTGGCGTGCCAAGAAAAATGATGTTGTCCCGCAGCAGACGGCTGTAAATGTCGTAGGCGCGTTCGCCCCGGCTCGTCTGCTCGATCACCATCGGTACTAGTCCCATAACACTCTCTTTCTTTCTGTCCGTTAGCAATCCGACAACTTCACCCTACGAAGCCAGCTTCTCGTAGAGCACGCTTCCAGTCTTCTCGCGCCGCATCTGCTCGCGAATCCGGTCCAGCCCGCCATCCTTCGACAGCCTGTCACGAAGCGTCTCCAGTGGCTCACGCGACTGGATCGAGAGGAGCAACAACTCGCGCTCCAGATCCTCTTCGCTCAGCGTGACGCCCTCTACCTCGGCAATGCGGTCGAGGATCATCGAAACCTTCACCTCGTTCACTGCCAGGTCACGCTGCGAGGCACGCAACTGAACGAAGTCCAGCTTGCGCATATCCTCCACCTTCATACCCTGCTGCGCCAAGGCACGGAGACCGCGGTCCAGACGTGCTTCGATCTGTTGCTGGACGAACGCTTCAGGAACAGGGAACTGGAACTTCTCAATAAACTCGCCGAGCATCTTGTCCTTCGCGGCGTTTTCGAGCGCAGTCTTTTTACGGCCTGACGCATGCTCGCGCAGCTTGGTCTCGAACTCATCCCAGCTCTCGTAGTTGCCAAGTTGCTTGGCGAACTCCGCGTCGCGCTCTGGGTAGCTCTTGTGCTTGATCCCCTTCACCGTGACGTCGTAGCTTACGGTTTGACCTGCAAGACGCTGCTCGCCGAAGTCTGCCGGATAGTCCACTTCAAACTTCAGCTCCTGCCCAGGCTTGGCTCCACGCAGGGCTTCATTGAAGGCTGCGAGTGTATTCTTTCCGCCAATCTCGATCAGCACATCCTCTCCACTGATTGGTTCACTGGCCGATGCGCTCTGCACTCCGTCTTCAGTCACGGTCTGGGCCAGATCCTTCACCTCGCCGCGGAACTGGATCTCAGCCCAGTCACCATTGACAAGGGAACGATCTTCCTCCACCGGCTCTACCGTTGCGTGGCCGTCCAGCACGCGCGCCAACTCAGCGGCATACTCATCGTCGGTCAGCGCTGCTTCAGGCTTGGCGACAGAGACGCTGTCGTATCCCGCAACGTCAATTTCAGGAGCGACTTCAAACGCAGCCTTGAACTTGAGCGGCTGGCCATCGTACAGCTGTAGATCCAGCAGCTGTGGCTCGGATACCGGGCGCAGCTTCTGTTCGTCGATTGCCTTGCGGAAACGATCCGAGACCAGGCTCTCCAGAACCTCCTGACGAACTTCCTTGGCAAACTTCGATCGCACCAGCGTCTCCGGAACCTTTCCGGCACGAAATCCTGGAATCCTCGCAAGCTTCTGGTAACGCTTCACCACAGTCTTGAAGCTCTTCGATACCTCATCGGCCCCTACCTCGACTTCAATCTCCCGGGTCAGCTCCGGGTTCAGCGCGGCGGCGTGCTGATGCGTATGCTCATGGTCGTGAGCGTGGTCATGATGCTCATGCTCGTGCGTAGTCGCTACTTCTGGCTGCAGCTCTGCAGTCTCATTTGTCTCTGTCATCTCAGTCGGGGTCAAGTTCATGCCTTCCAAAGTGCGCTTGTGTATGCCGCGTCGCCGCCGGTGCCCTGACGAGCGCGATCCACGCCTCTTCTCTACTGTACGAGTCTTGGAGTGGGAGGGTCAAACCTCAGCTTGCGCTTCTGCCGCTCGGATCCTCCCGGAATGCTTCCCTCTGAAGTTACTTTCAGAAAAGCGAGGCCTAAAGGTGTTCCGGCGAGGTCGGGCTTAAGGAGAAAATCTCCAGTCGAATCTTCCATTGGGTCGACTGTCCCGGCTGCAGGACGACCATTCCGGTGTCTTCGGTCTTCGCCCACTCGTGTCCAAAAGGGTCGTCGTAGTTGAACTGCGGCTGGATCGAAATAAACGACCCATCCAGTGGAGCGTAGACCCGCAAAGCCTTGATGGTAGGCGACGTCGCGGTAATGCGCAGACCATAGCCGCTCTCCGGGTCTCGCAACTCCGCAACCGGTCCATCAGCCATCATGCCGCGTTTCAGCTCGACAAAGCTATCATCTAGGGTCAACCCGCCCAGCCTGGCCCCATTACGGCCGGTAAAGTCGTACTCCGTTCCCGAAACCGGGAGCAGCCGTCCACTAAGCTCGCCGCTGCGGCGATCCTTGACCTCGGCCCGGAGCGCCTCCGGCAGATGCAACATCATTTGCCCGCGATGACCGCTCATGATCGCAAACCTGGGATGCCAGCCAATCCCAATTGGCTCGGCGGTATCCCCGATATTACGAGCGACGATCTTCAACTCGATCGCCCGCCCGCTTAGCTCCACGTTTGTTTCAATTTCGGTCTGCGAGAGCCACCGGCCTCCGAAATTCCCGGGTCGAAAGGTAGCCATGGCCTCGCCCCCATCCGGCATGATGTTTGTACTCACGGAGGTTGAGGGCTCTTTCAGTAGCAGGCCCCCAGCAGCTACGGAGCCGTCGAGCCCGTAGCTATCTCTCGCGCCTGTTGGCAGGCTCAAGCGAAGGCCCTGCCACATCGTAGTCAGGTTCGCTCCATCTGGTGTTCGCGTTCCGAGAATACGGCCCGCCCATGGTACTTCGATCGCTGCGCCCATCGTCAGGCTGTTCTCTCCAGAACTGTCCGCTCCACTGCCGCTCAACTTTTCCTCTGCGTCGTCCAACGAAGGGGAGGCAAGCAGATTTACCTCGCCTCTCTGAGGAAGATAGGCTGAGATCTGAAGCATATTCATTCCGCGTCCCGGAAGCAGGGTAGCTGACAAAAACTCGGGTCCGCTGCCTCCGACCATCTGGGAACGCTGCAGCCGGATGACATCCTGTCCACCCGGACGTATCACAACCTCGCTTTTTGGCTTAGCCCGCAGCTGCTTCTTCAGCATGGCGAACTGTCCTAATCTGTGGGTGCGCCATCCAAAGGCGAGACCCATCAGCAGCAGCGTCAAAATGAGCACTGTCAGCATGCCGGAACGCATGACGGCTGCATGCCATAGACTTCTGCGACGCTTCGCGGCCCACTGTTTCAGGAGCGCCCAATACATCCTGCTGAGTCTTGGATCTTCCAACTTACCGCCTATTCCCGCCTTGATGTACAAAGACCATTCTACTCAGTTGTTTGAGGAACGACCTTTCCTGAGCCTCTCCGTCCCACTATGATTGAGAGAGTGCCATCGTCCAATACTCAGAGTACGGTCCCGCTGCTGCAGCAGATTCGCGAAACCATCATTACTTGTGAGCGCTGTCCGCGGCTCCGCGAATATTGTCGTGGAATAGGCGAGACCAAACGCCGCGCCTATCTTGATCAAACCTACTGGTCTCGCCCCGTCCCAGGCTTCGGTGATCCGCGGGCTCGAATTCTAATCCTTGGTCTTGCACCAGGTGCCCATGGAGCCAACCGTACGGGGCGTCCTTTTACCGGCGACGGTTCCGGCGACTTCATGTATCCGGTGCTGCATGAGCTTGGCCTTGCCAGCAAACCCCGTGCCGTCGCCCGCGACGACGGCCTTAAGCTGCGTCATGCCTGGATCGCCTCTGTTGTGCGTTGCGCTCCGCCTGCCGACAAGCCGCATCCCCAGGAGATTCGCAACTGTGGCACTCATCTCGCACAGGAGATTCAAGCGCTGCCGAGAGTTCGTGTTGTAGTCTGCCTCGGCAAGATAGCCTTCGACGGCTACATGGCCTTTTTGTTGCAGACCGGAGTTATTGCCAAAAAGTCAGACTATCGCTTCTCCTATGGAGCCGAGTACGTCCTGCCCAGTGGCCTGCATTTGCTTGCCACTTATCATCCATCGCTTCGCAACACGAATACCGGACGTTTGAACAAAGTCATGTTCACGCGCATCTTCCTGCGGGCGAGGGAACTGGCTGGTCTGACTGTCTAAAACCGTTTCTTTTCCGCAAACGTATCGAGGGCAAAGAACGCAGGCCCCACAATCATGGCAAGAAACACAAGTGCAATCGCAATATCTTTCATGAGTCACCCCCTTCTCACTCTAGCCTGCAGAGATATCTCGCGGCGACGCAAAAACGGTGCAGGGAACTGATTCGTCACTCTCTCGAGACTCGCTCTCGGTAACTGCTTCAAAACCTTTGCAATAGCAAAAAATAACCAACCAATCTTCTCCCGTGCGAATCCAACTTACCCAGAGAAGCAAAATCTCGCACGAGGTACTTCGAATGAGTGCAAAGAATTATTGGTTTGCCTTCGGCATCGGCGTCACCGCAGGAGCTGCAATTGCTCTCCTCTACGCTCCGCAAACCGGAGTCAAAACCCGCAAGCAGCTTCGCAAGAGGGCGGAGGATGCAGGCGACTACCTGGAAGATGCAGGGAACTACCTTAAAGCGCAGGCAGAGCGTCTTAGCGATGAGACCCAGAAAGCCATAAAGCGCACAAAAGGCCAGGTAGAGTACGCAGTGGATAAGGCGGGCGACGTCGTCAACAGTGCTGTCAAGTCAGCACAATCGCTGGTCTGATTGAATTAGTTTCAAACTGCCTTCTCTCGCATTACAGAAGATCCCGGAACTATCCGGGATCTTCTGCGTTAGGTTGTTGCTTACTCTTCTACAACGGGCAAACGCCCCGGCAAGAGCTGAGGCGTTTGATGTTCTTCCAACACGAATCTAGACGGTGGTTAGTTCAAGTCCAGCCATCTTCTCTTCGCCATCGGCAGCGATCGGTCGATAGAACAGCTTATTGTTTTCCATATAAACCTCGATAAACGCTGGCCGCTCGACGATGCCGCCTCCGATCAGAGCCTCCGACAGAGGATCCTCGACAAACCGCTGCAGCGCCCGACGCAAAGGCCGCGCACCGTAGC
Organism: Granulicella sp. S190; assembly: GCF_009766095.1. Classification (GTDB taxonomy): domain Bacteria; phylum Acidobacteriota; class Terriglobia; order Terriglobales; family Acidobacteriaceae; genus Edaphobacter. Next base: position 180,163 of record NZ_LMUD01000002.1, on the reverse strand, counting down.
TACGATCTCCGGCCGTCTTCTCGATAATCCACTTCTTCGCATCATCGGCAACAGAGATCGTGATCGCCTTGTGCACCAGGTTCACGTTCAACTGCTGCACCAGCAACTCGAGAATCTGCAACAGGTCGCTATCCGACAGCGACGTAAAGATGATGATCTCGTCCAGACGATTGAGGAACTCCGGATTGAACGTCCTCTTAACTTCGCCGCGTACCAGCTCCTCCATCTTGTCTAGCACCATGTCTTCCTTCTCGCTCTGGAAACCTAGCCCCTGCCGCTTCTGCAGATGCTTGGCTCCAATATTGGAGGTCATGATGATGATGCAGTTCTTGTAATCAACCGTGTTTCCGAGTCCGTCTGTCAGCTGCCCATCTTCAAACACCTGCAGCAGCAGGTTGAAGACATCCGGATGCGCCTTTTCGATTTCATCCAACAGAACCACGCTGTAGGGGTTCCGCTTTACACGCTCAGTGAGCTGGCCGCCCTCTTCATAGCCGACATAACCCGGAGGCGAACCGATCAGTTTGCTCACAGAGTGCTTCTCCATGAACTCCGACATATCGAACCGGATCAAAGCCTTCTCGCTGCCGAACAGGAACTGCGCAAGGGTTCGCGCCATCTCCGTCTTACCCACACCGGTAGGTCCAAGGAACAGGAAGCTTCCGATCGGCCGAGCTGGATTCTTAAGCCCTGCACGAGAACGTCGAATAGCCCGCGCCAGCGCCGAGATCGCCTTATCCTGCGAGATCACACGCTTGTGTAGTTCCTCCTCGACGCGCAGTAATCGCTGGGTCTCTTCTTCCTTCAGCGAAGTGATCGGAACGCCCGTCCAGCGGCTCACCACATCCTCAATATCTCCGCGTGTCACGATACCCGCCGAAGAGTCGTCCAGATGATATTTGTCCCGCAGCGCCCGTAGATTCTCTCGCTCCTTGCGCTCCTCATCCGAATAGAACCGAGCCTTCTCGAACTCATGATTCGCGATCGCATTCTCCATCCGGTGCACGATGAACTTGATCCGCTTCTGGACCTCGGTTAGCTCCTCAGGCATCGAGGTCTGCCGCAGCTTCACCCGCGCACCCGCCTCGTCGATGAGATCGATCGCCTTATCGGGCAGGAACCGATCAGGAATATAGCGGCTGGAGTGCGATACCGAAAACGTAATCGCGTCATCGGTATAGCTCACCGCATGGAACTTCTCGTACTTCTCCTTGATCCCCATGATGATCTTGATTGCATCTTCTTCGTTCGGCGGCGGCACTTTGACTGCCTGAAAGCGCCGCTCCAAAGAGCGATCTTTCTCAATTGACTTCCGATATTCCGCAGGGGTGGTCGCGCCGATGCACTGAATCTCGCCGCGGCTCAAAGCCGGCTTCAGAATGTTCGCCGCATCGAGCGAACCCTCGGCCGATCCCGCGCCAACCAAGGTATGGAGTTCGTCGATAAATACGATGGAGTTCTGATTCTCCATCAGCTCCTTCATGATCGTCTTCAACCGCTCTTCAAACTGGCCGCGATACTTCGTTCCCGCAACGATCAGCGAAAGATCCAGCGCCAGCACCCGCTTATCTGCGAGGAAACTTGGCACCTCGCCATCAGCGATCTTCTGCGCCAGCCCTTCCACAATCGCCGTTTTGCCGACGCCCGGCTCGCCAATCAGCACGGGATTGTTCTTCGTTCGCCTGCATAGAATCTGGATGACGCGGTCTACTTCGGTATCGCGCCCAACCAGCGGATCCAGCTGCTGGTCCATTGCCGACTGGGTGAGATCGCGCGAAAACTCCGCCAGCATGCTCTGTTCGCCCCGCTGCCCCTTACTACCGCTTGAAGAGGGTGTCTTCTCCTGCGTTGTACGCTGCAGCTCTTCGCGAATCGCAGGCAGCCGCAAACCACGCTCCTGCAAAATCTCCGCCGCGAAGCACTTCTCCTCACGCAACAGTCCCAAAAGCAGATGCTCAGTTCCGATGTGCTTATGCGATAGCCGTTCAGCCTCTTCCGCCGCATACGCCAGCACGCGCTTGCACTCGTTTGAAAGCGGCAGATCGACCGAGGTTGAAACCTTCTCCCGGATCGTCGTATGCCCTTCAATCTGCTTGCGTATCGACTCTACGGACGCGTGGGACCGCAAAAAGCGGTTCGTCAACGCCTTGTCCTCACGCAACAGCCCGAGCAGCAGATGCTCGGTTTCGATGTAAGGCGACCCAAACTGACTGGCCTCATAGCGAGCAAAAAAGATTACCCGCCGCGCCTTCTCCGTATAGCGTTCGAACATGTTATCCCCTTCAAGCCGGCCACCATCCAACCCGAAGGCCGCATAGCGCCGTTGGTCCCACTGCCGTCCCCGTGCCGCTCACTCCCGGAGACAAATCAGGCTACTTCAACCTACGAAGCATCCATACCACTACTTCTCAGTGTAGTCGTCTGCGCAAGATATTCGAAATCCCTCAAAAGTTATGCATAAACTTAGCACCCTCGTAAGACGTCGCCTGTGCAAAACTAGCACCAAATTAAGTGCAATTACGAGTTCCAAAACCTCCCGTCCCTCAGTACCTGATGAATTGATCAACGAATAGGATTCGGTCTTGGATTGAAGGAGGGAGGTACACTGCAGTTGATCGAACCTCGGATCAACAAAAAAGGAGTCTCTGCGCTAGAGAGCGACACGGCTAACTCTTCTAGTAGTACCTGCGTCGTTCTCTCTAAATCACCCTTAGGAATGCTACTTAGGGAATTGATACCGCATCTCGCAACTCAGCGTCAGCCCACAGGAGACCGGGCATCCACCAGACGACCTTCTTTCAGCTTCAGGATCCGATCGCATCTCTCGGCAAACTCCAGATTGTGTGTCACCAGCACACTCGTAAGCCCATGTGCTGCGTGCAGCCGTTGAATCAAACTGAATACCGCCTCGGCCGTTTTTCCATCGAGATCACCTGTCGGCTCATCTGCCAGCAGCAGTCTGGGTTCAGTTACCAGCGCCCGCGCCAGGCTAACCCTCTGCTGCTCTCCTCCGCTCAACTCCCCGGATCGATGCTCTGCACGGTCGCCAAGCCCCACCTCGCCGAGCCACACCCGCGCCTTCTCCAGTGCCTCGCTTCGCCTCGTCCCGCGAGCCAGCAGAGGCATCGCAACATTCTCCAGCGCAGAAAACTCCGGTAACAGGTAGTGAAACTGCCACACATAACCAACATCCCGGTTGCGATATTCTGCCGCCTGCCTGGGAGTAAACGAACTCAGCCGCGTCTCTCCGCACCAAACCTCGCCCGCAGTCGGTGTATCCAACGCCGCCAGCAGATGAAGCAGGGAGCTCTTTCCCGCGCCGCTCTCTCCTACGATCGCGACCATCTCGCCTGAATGCACCTTCAGGTCCAGCCCGCGAAACAACTCCAACGCCGGCCGCGCCGAACCTTTGCTCGAAGAGCCACTCCCCGTGGTGACAGCTGCATACATCTTGGTAAGCCCCACCGCACGCATCACCACTGTCCGTTCCATCACCACTGGCAGCGGCTCCAGCGTTCCTTCATTCTCAAACCTGACATCGCCCTCATCCGGATCTATCAACCCTTCACCTCGTTCGCTTGGGTCGAGCTTCCATGGCCCGGATATCTGCCCAGCGATATCGCAATTCGGTTCCATGCGTTGATCGTCGTAATCGTCAGCGTAAGATTTACCGTTTCAACCTCGCTGAAGTGCGCCCTCACCTCGTCATAGACAGCATCCGGAGCATGCCCGTCTTGAATATTCGTTACGGCCTCGGTCCAGGCCAACGCGGCCCGCTCGCGCTTTGTGTAGGCCTCAGACGCCCGCCAGTCGCCAACGCCCGCAATCCGCTCCGCCGTCTCGTTCAACTTCTTCAACTCCCCTGAATGCAGCTGAATGCAATATTCACAGCCATTCATCAGCGAAGCCCTCAACCGTACGAACCCCAGCAGCGTAGCTTCCAGTCCCGTCTCTGTGTTCAGGTAGTGCTCGAGTGCAGTCATCTTCGCCAAGCCATTCGGCACCAATTGTCCGTACTTCAACCTCGGGTTATTCATATCGCAACGCCTCCGCCGGCAGTACCTTCGCCGCGCTCCCACTTGGATAGATCGTAGCAATCAGACTTACACCCAACGAAACTGCTGCAACAATCACTGCATCCCAAACTCGCGGGGCGAACGGCAGATAATCAATCGAATAAACCGACGCATCCAGCCGAATAAACCTATAGTGCCCACCTAGCCAACTCAGACCATACCCAAGAATCAACCCCAGCACCGTGCCAATCACCGAGATCAGCAACCCCTGCATCAGAAAGATTCGTCGCACCTGATCCGCCCTCACCCCAAAGCTCATCAGCACGGCAATATCTCGCGTCTTCTCCATCACCATCATGGTTAGCGCAATCAGAATATTCAGCGCAGCCACGCAAACAATCAGCGCAAGAATGATGAACGTCACGATCTGCTCCAGCTTCAAAGCGCGAAACAGCTCGCGATTCTGTTCCATCCAATTCGTCGTCTGAAACCCCTTGCCCGCCGCATCTTCAATCGCCCTCCCCACACGATCCGCATGGTAAAGATCGTCCACCTTGAAGCTGATCACCGAGATCAGATCCGGCTCGCTGAAGAGTCTCTGCGCATCCACTAAGCGGAGAAATGCGTAGCTTGAGTCGTACTGGTAGAAGCCCGACCTGAAGATTCCCGCCACTTGAAACCGCTCATACTTCGGCACCAACCCTAGCGGCGTCAACTCCCCCTGCGGGCTGGTCACCAGCACCCCATCCCCAACCTTCGCGCCCAGCGACTCCGCCATATCCTGTCCAATGACGATTGGGGGAATCTCTCGCGCCACACCCATTCCGCAATCGTTCTGCGCACTCGCTCCCTCCGCACAGGGAGACGTGACCGCAGTCGCTGGCTCCAACGCCTCGGCCGAACCCTGCACGACGCTCTGCAACAGATCTCCCACGGTCTTCTCGTCTGCAGGAATCACGCCTTTTATCAGGCCACCGCCACTTCGTGCGCCCTTCGAGATCAACACTTGACCGTACAATCCCGGGGCAGCCGCCACCACATGCGGCACCTCGCGCAGGCGCGCCAACAGAGGGCGCCAGTCGCGTATCCCATCGCCCGCCACGCGCATCAGGTCCACATGCGAGCTCGAACCTACCAGCCGCTCCTGCAGGTCCCTCCGCATCCCATTTGTGATTGCAAGCGCGATGATGAGCGAAGCCACTCCCGCCGCCACGCCGATCACCGAGATAGCCGTGATTACTCCCACCACAGCCTGCCGCCGCTTCGCCCGCAGATAACGCGCCGCAATAAAAAATTCAAATCGCATCGAGTTCCAGCTTACTATCGCCAAAGCCGAGCAACGCGAGGCCCAACGCCTCTCACCCGCCTCAACAAGGTATACGCGTCACGAAGTGACCGCCCGCCGCGCAGGCGACCCATCCGGCAGCACACGCGGCCTCAATGTCCGACAACCTTCGGCAGATTCCAGTGCCGCCACGCCGCCACCATCCGCAGCACAAAGCAGGCTCCAGCCCCAAGACTCATCGCCAATCCTCGCGGCAACTTCACTTTCAATCCCATCACCACCACCGCCGCCCCCGCCAGCGCTGCCGCCGCATACACATCCGAGTGCAGTACACCCGGCACCTGCGCCAGCAGTACATCCCGCACTGTCCCGCCGCCCGCACCGGTCACCGCTCCCAATATGATCGCAAGCAGCGGCGTGATCCCGAACTCCAGCGCCTTACCCACACCTGCAACCGCAAACAGAGCCAGCCCCGCCGCGTCGAGCGTGATCATCAAATGCACCGGCACCCTCTGGATCAAAGGATGAAAGAAAAACACAGCGCCCCCACCTGCGAATGCCGTCGCGCCATACCTCCAGTCACGAATACTGTTTGGCGGAATCGCTCCAATCAATAGATCGCGAATCGTCCCTCCACCAAGAGCAGTTACAAACGACAGCACCAGCAGGCCAAACACATCCAGCCCCGCATACATCCCCGCCAGCGCCCCCTCCACCGCAAACACAAAGGTCCCCACTAGGTCCACCGCCAGCAGCACCACATCCTGTCCGTATTCGGGGAACCAGTCGCGCACCGCCATTACCGCACCACCGCCTTTACCGCGATGACGTTTTCATAACGGTCATAAACTCTCACAGCCAGCACATGCTCCTTCGCATCACTCACTGGAGTAGTCGTCGCTGGCACCGCCACCGTAAAGTCATATCGCTCCGAAAGCGAATCCGAAACCTTCCCAACCGGCTCCAGATACTGCCACGGTCCCGCGTCAATCGAGTACTCCGCATGCGCGATCGGCGAAGTAGCATCCCTCGCCTCCAGCGTCGCATGAATCAAGATAGAGTTCACCTGCACAGAACCCACCCACTCCATCCGTTTGATCGCCTCCGCCGTCAATACCCCCGGCATAGGCGGCGTTGTATCCACCACAAACACTTCGCTCGACCGCTCTCCTGTCAGCGCTTCCGCATCCGTGTGTACCGGAGCATCACTCGCTACGACCTTCACTTCGTAACTACCATCCGGTAGCAGCGCCGAATCGAAGCTGTAGACCTTCTCGGAGAGCTTGTCCTTCAGTAATCGCCAGTTCGCCTCGCCGACGCCGCGATACCACACCGCGTACATCAGGTCATCGCCGTTGTCGTCATGGGCCATCCATCGAACCGTTACCGCAGTCTTATCCTTCTGCGCCGTGAGAGGAGCAGAACCAGCATCGGCGGAAAAGACAGGAGTCGCTCCGGCAGCAGGGAAGGCCACCTGCACCGTCGCATTGGCGGCAACCGGAGTCGCTGGCGTCACCCGAGCGCCGGGCTGCACCACTACCTCCTCGACCACTGGCGCGACATTTCTCTGCAGATAATTCAGCGCTACCGCATCCAGGCTTCCGTTGTCTCGAAGCAATGCCTTCCACTGCACAAAGCGACCGGGCGGAACGGTAAAACTTCCGTCCGCCGCCACGCGTCTCCACTCGCTCCATCCCATAACAGGGCTTTCAACGTTTCCGCTCCGCACAGATAGCTCGAACCCTACCGCTGTGCCAGCTCTTACCTCTGCACGTCCCCATTGCGAGAAGCTCTGCGCATCGAATACATCACTCGTATAGGTAGCCGCAGTCGCAACCACATCTGCCAACCGAAACACCTTTCCACTGTTGCTGGTTGCGATCAGCAGACTATCCTTCACCGAGGCGAATGCCATTCCCTGCGAAGCCTCCAGGTGCGCTATATCGGTAAACCTGCCATCGCCATTGGTCTCCACACGATAGATGCGCCCGCGATTTCCAGTTGCCGCCAGCAGCTTCCCATTCTGCATCGTGAGCGCGTACACCACGTCATCCTTCAGCGTCAGCAACTTCTGCGGGGAACCATCCGGCGCTATCTTATAGATCTCCGAGCCATCCGGCACCAGCGTATTCTGTCCCGCCGCCGTAGATGAGCCTGGCTGCACAAACGTGATCGTCACGCCCACGCCACCGGTTACTGGCAAGGGCGGCAGCGTCGAACGCCCCTTCGTTCCAACTCCGGCGGCATACACGTTGCCTGCCGCATCCATCGCCAGAGCCGTAATCTCCCGCCGAGCCGCAGCATACGCGGCAAACGGCTTCGCCCCTACCGTTCCCGTTGCGAAGCGATACACCACGCCCGATCCGTCCGACCCCGCCCAAAGCGTTCCGTCCGTACTCAACAGCAGGCAACGAATATGTTGATCCGCCGTCCTGAACAGCACCTCTGCCTTTCCACCTCCGGCAGGCACTCGATACACCACCGCCGGAGCCCCTGCTGCTACGTAGATCTCCCCAGCCTTCCCGACAGCCAGATCCCAGAGGTACTTCGGCTTCTCCTCCGTCATCGCAGGATCGAAGACGACTGCCGCCGCTCCACCACCCTGCGGAATACGATAGACCTTCCCATCGGGAGAGGTAGCCGCGAGGAGGGTTCCATCTGGTGCAACTCTCACTGCCTGCACCGCAAGCTCCTTGCCAGCAAAGATCTGCGAGGCTTTTCCGTCCGGCGTGACCTTCATCACCAACGCCGCCCCGGCGGCTGTCCCACCCAGCCCCACATACCCGTTCCCACTGGTATCGCTCGCTATCGACCATGCATAGCTCTTACCGGTCTCGTAGAGCAATGAACTCGCCGGTCCCGCCTCCAGGCGTCCATCGCTGCGAATGGCCACACCCTCCGAGGTGCCTTTTTCCATCTCGTCGTAGCGTTCCACGCTCCACAGCTTCGTACCCTGTGCGCTCGCCCACGCGGACAGAAGGGTAGCCCCCACCACCAAACCTGTAACCAACACTCGTCGCATCATTCTGACTTTGAGTCTAAAGCACCTTTCTGCAGCTGCGCAGAAACAGGATGGGCGAGAGCCAAAGCCCTCGCCATCGATCCTGCATAAGGATCCAACCTCTCTGCCTAGCTTTTGCGAACGACCGCCAGCGAAGTTTAGTTCGTCAGAACGGCTCGATATCGAACCTGGTTCTTCTTCACCTTGGCCACTGCATCATTCGCTTTGGCCATCGCAAATCTCTCCGTGGTCGCCTTCACTCCATGCCGGGCAGCCACATCGAGCATCTCGCTCAAGTCATATGGGCTGCCGGTTGGGCTTCCAGAGATCGCCTTCTGTCCGCTGATTAGTGAGAACGCAGCAACCTGGATTGGCGAAGGGGCGGCTCCTACAACGCAGAACATTCCCTTGGGACGGAGCGCGCTCACGTAGGCCTGCCAGTCCTGGTCTGCGCTCACCGTCGAAAGCAGAAAATCAAACGAGCCGGCAACCTTCTTCAAGGCACCAGTGTCCCGTGTATTCACGAAGTGATGCGCTCCCAAAGCAAGTGCCTCTGCCTCCTTATCCTTTGAAGTCGAAAATGCCGTGACCTCTGCGCCGAACGCCTTGGCAAACTGCACTCCCAGATGTCCGAGGCCGCCAATGCCGATGACTCCCACCCGCGACGCCGGACGAACGCCATGATTTCTAAGCGGCGAGTACACGGTAATTCCGCCGCACAGCAGAGGAGCTGCATTCTCGCTCTCCAATGCTTCAGGCAAGGGAATTGCGAACTTTGAGTTCACGCGGATCTTGTCGGCGAACCCGCCATTGCGTCCTACGCAGGTTGGTTGCGACTTCGCGCAAAGATGCTCCTGCCCCTGCCGGCACCACTCGCAGATGCCGCAGCTATCTGCCTGCCAGCCCACCCCCACTCGCTCTCCCATCGTGCGATCCTTTACCGCGGAGCCGAGCGCCACTACTATGCCTACAACTTCGTGGCCAGGAATAAACGGATACTTACTGATACCCCAGTCATTGTCGATTAGATGAACATCGCTATGGCACACGCCACAGTGCGAGATCTTGATCTCGACCTCATTAGCCTGCAACTCACCCGGATCGTACTTATAAGCTAGGAGGTGTGCACCGGCCGCATGAACGGCGAAACCGTGTATTTCACTCATTTGAAGTCTTTCCCTTTGGAGCGCGGAACATATCCGCCGCGCCTACCTTTTGATGCTACAACACCACCATGAGTAAAAAATCATCCTCTACACGAATCGTCATCGCAGCAACCATCATGTAACAAAACCTCGGTCAGCACTTATTGGCTTGACCACACCGCACTGTGCGGTTACTTCACTGTCAGATTCAACACCTGATACCCACTCACAGCGTACCCCGCGTCGACTGATCCCGCAGCCACTACACTCTCTCCCGTCAGTTGCATCTTCTGCGACTCCTTCAACGGCTCAAGCACATTCGCCATCGACAGCGGCACCCCAGGCAGAGCCTCTCCTTCCAGTACCACCTGCGTCGCATGGCTCAACAGCGTTACATAGACCCGATCGTTGGCGTGCACTCGGTTCAATGCATCTACCGTGTCGGCCAGACCTACCGACCGCTCCGCTCCAGACTTAGTCGTCAGACGGTCTACCGTCCCTCCGTCACTCACCACCACCCGCATCGCGCCTGCCGTCAAATTCTCCGGCAGCTTCACCCTCACCCGCAGCATCCGGGCCTCCGCCTGGTAGGGATGCACCATCGCCTCTACCTCAATCTCCTCACCTGCCCGTGCCTCAGCCCGGCTCAGGCGCGCCGACTCCAGGACTGCCGTAAGCCTTGCCGCAATCGCCTCCACCCTCAACTTCACTCCAGTCACTACCGGCTGGTCCAGCGCATTTCCATATACCTTGCTGAAGCGATCGTTCACCAGCAGCGCCGCATTGATCGTCGCCGGGTTGAACTCGTTCTGCGCCATCAGTCCCTGCATCTTTACCGGCGGCAACCCCTTCACATCGATCTCGCCAGAAAGCCGATAGCTCAACTCCTCCGCCGCCGTGTTATTCGTCTGCAGGCTCTGGTATACCGAGACCAGCATCGCCGAGGGCGTCAACTGGCGATTGTCCAACACCTCAAAGTGCAGCGTCTTTACCTTCCCTTGCACGGCACCGTCCATCACCGGGGGCAACACTTCCACTACTACCGGAATCATCCGTGCCTCAACCCCGAACCGCCCCATGATCGCCGACGCACGATCCTCAGTGAACGCGCCCACCGTCTCGGTCGTGTTGATAATCTTGAACGCATTCAGCGGCGACGCCAGCGAAGCCAACACCGTAGCTTTGGTCATCGGCATATCCACAGGACCGTACTGGGTAATCGGATGTCCACACGCCAGAAGCCGCTTAGGGTCCACGTAAGTCACGGTGCAGGTTCCGGCCATCGATAGATCTCCGCGTACCAATACCGCGCTCACCGCACTTCCCGGTACTAGCGGCTCGGGTTGTGCCAGTGACGAATCCGCTCCGCCCAGTCCAACCACCGGGGTCAGACCCATCGCGCGAAACCTGTCGCCAAACCGCTCCACCGTCTCCTGGCTGAACCCGCCGAAGATCAGCGGAGTCTCCATCGCCCGCATCTCCGGCTGCCCCTCAATCTCCCTACTAACGGACGCCAGCTTCATTCCCGCTGCGCCATCGTCATCCCGCACCTGCAGCATCGACTCGATCGGCGTAATTCCCGCAATCGGCTCCTTGCTGAACTGTCCAATCCTGTAACTCAGCGCTCCCACCAATCGCCCGTCGATATAGACCGGGCTGCCGCTCATCCCCGCCACCACGCCCGTATACTCCGGCTTGTCGCCATGCAGTCGCGCCAGGATCATGTCCTGTCCCGGACCCAGCGCATCTTTCAGGATCCCCAAAATTTCCACCTGCATCGGCTCAGGGTTGACTCCCTCGAACACCGTATATGCCACCCCGCGCATCCCACGCCTCACCTCGCTCAGTGGGAAGAACTTCGTCACCGCAGGCGCAACCGAGGGTGCCGCAACCGCTGTCCATCCTCCCGTTTCGACCGGCGCCTGCATCTGAGCCCGGGCGCTGCCCACTAGCACTGAACTCACCAAAGCCCCGCTCAGTGCCAGGCCAGCCATCCCCAATCGAGTCTTTACCGCAGCCATCACGTCTACAGACTACTAGAGCCTCTCCTCCTCAGCTCTCTCACTTACTATTACAGGGAAGAGCAGTCCAATATTCGGAGTAAAGTTTCAGATGATGACCACTCTTCCGCCTCTCAGGGCTCGCATCCTTCTTCTCCTCGCCTGCTGCACTGTCTTCACCCTGTTCTCTGCCAACGCCCAGGACGCCCCTGCGCAAAATCCTCCGCAACAAACTAAACCCACCCCGCCCTCCCCCGACGACGCCGGCCCTGATACCGATAACGGCACCATCATACTCAAGAAAAAGAAGGAGGCAGACGAGCCCCCGCCGCCACCCGCGCCCGTCGCTCCCAAGGTTAAGAATCCTGATAACGAGACCTTCTCCCTTCGCGTCGACGTCCCCATCGTCAACATCGACGCCAGCGTCATCCTGGATAAGACCCATCAGTTCGTCCCCGGCCTCAAAGCCAACAACTTCCTCATTCTGGAAGACGGCGTCCCCCAGACCATCACCAGCGTTCGCACTACACAGACTCCTATCACCGCAGTCATGCTGCTGGAGTTCGCCGCCAATAGCTACTACCTCATCCGCGACATGCAGAACGCGTCCTACAGCTTCTTCCGTTCGCTGCGCAAAGACGATTACGTTGCCGTTGTCACCTACGACCTACGCACTCACATCCTCACCGACTTCACCAACAACAAAGACCTCATCGCCCAGTCACTCCAGTCCCTCGTTATCCCCGGCTTCTCCGACACCAATCTCTTCGACGCTCTCTATGAGACGCTGGACCGTACCAGCCGTATCGAAGGCCGCAAGTACATCATCCTCATTGGCTCAGGCCGCGATACCTTCTCCAAACTCACCCTCGATAAGATTCTCGCCAAGGTGAAGAACACCCCAAACGTCACCATCTTCTCTATTAGCACAGGCGCTCTTATCAACGAGATTCGCGGAGGCGGTGGTGGCCCTCGAGAGCTTGACTACCTTCAGGCTCAAAACCAGTTAAAAACCTTTTCTGCCATGACCGGCGGCCTCAGCTTCGCCCCTATCTTCCAAGGCGAGCTTCCGGATATCTTTGCCCAGATCAACGACTCCATCCGCAACGAGTACATCCTCACCTACCGTCCGACCAACAACAAGAACGACGGCAGCTACCGCAAGGTCAAGGTCCTCCTCGTCGACAACGAAGGCCACCCCCTCCGTATGCAGGATGAAAAAGGAAAACCACAAAAATACTCGGTCATAGCCCGCGACGGCTACAACGCCAAACTTCCGGTCGAGTAGCCTCTTTATCCTGTAACAAAACTCCGCGTTCCGTCACGATAGATAAAGCTCTCTGTCTCGCGTCCCAAATTATTTGATTGACAAATGATCGGGCACGAGCAGAGGCTGATTGGACGAAATCGGCTAGCCAGATCTGCTTCCTCCGGGCCCCCCAGGTATCTTCCCAGGAGTGAACCATGAACCTTAATTCCTTCATTCTTCCTCAGCACCAGGATCTCGTCCTGAGCCAGCCTGGTCTCACCGCACGCATCGCCAGCCTGCATCGACACCTCTCCGAGTCCAGTGATGCCCGCATGTCCTTCCTGAACTCGCCTGAGACACTGCTGACCGAGTATCTCGGAGTCGACCTCCGCGAATCCCTCGGAGTCAGCGCCTTCAATCGCATCTTTCATCGCCTTCTTAACTCCGACCCGCCGCCTCCGACGCCAGGGCAGGAGACTCATCCAACCAAAGGCTATCTTCCCCTTCTGCGGCAGGCGCTCGCTGGCCACTCCGATGAGGCCATCTCCTCCGCTCTCACACGCGGCTTCAACGTCGATGTCAAGGCCACTTCTGATCTCCGCGCCGCCCTTCAGGTCAGGGTCTCCACCGAACTGCAGGCCATCACGGAGATAGAGGCGCGTCTGGCTACTGCTCTCGAAGCGAAGCTTCATCTTGAGACCAAGGCGAATGTAAACGCGTTGCTCGAGCAGCGTCTGCATACCAACACCGTCATAGAACTGGAGCTGAGGACAAAAGTCGATGCCGTGCTCCACGCTGCCCTTGAGACCCGCGCCGCCGTTCTGGCGAAGGCCGCGCTCGAGCTTGAAACCCGTGCCATAGTCGACACCAAAATTGACACTCTGGTCGAATCGGAGATCGCAATTGAATCGGAGGTCGAGACGCAAGTCGACTTTGAAATAGACGCCGAGGTCGACCTCGACACGGAAGCCGACGCAGACACCGATATCGATGCTTCAGCGGAGACAGATCTCGAATCAGAAACCGATCTGCGACTGGAAGCCGAACTTGAAGCGGAAGCGGAAGCGGAGGCTGGCGTAGAAGGACCAGCCATCCGAAAGCGCAAAGCTTCCGGCGATCAACTGTCGCGCCTTGATCTCCAGAGGCTCGCCGGCCTTGTTGTAGATCATCCCATCGTCGCCGAGCTTATACTCTCCGTACCCTCTGCGCCCATCGCCGGAGATGTCCGATGAGCATTCCCACTCCGCTTCACCAGTTGCGTACCCTGTCGGTGATGCCGACCTACAAGTGCACCGCCGAGTGCTCGCACTGCGGCACCCTCAGCGGACGCTCCGAGACATCCTGGCTCGGACTCGAAAACATGATCACCGCGATCGACCAGGCAGCGGCCCAGGGCGACTATCGCGTTGTTGTCTTCACCGGAGGCGAGCCCACTCTTGCCGCGAACGATCTCTTCACTGCCATCCGTCACGCCCAGTCACTTGGCCTCTCCACGCGCGTCGTCTCCAACGCCTATTGGGCTTCAACCTCCATCCAGGCCGAGCGAATGATCGCAAAGCTCATCGATGCCGGCCTCAAAGAGATCAACTTCAGCACCGGCGACGAACACGCCCGCTTCGTCCCCCTCGACAACGTCGTTCGCGCCACCGCAGCCGCAGCCGCCTCTCCTCTCAGCGCCATCGTCGTCATGGTCGAGACGGTCCGCGACCGCACCATTACCGCCAAAGCCATCGAGGCCCGGGAAGACTTCGCGGCCATCCGCAGCACTTTTCCGCGCAAGCGTCTCGAGGTACTCGAAAGCCCCTGGATGCCGCTCGAGCCCATGAAGACGAACGAATATCGCGACGGCTCCACCATCAACCGACACAATGTCGCCACCCGCACCGGCTGCAACAGCATCCTCTCCACTACGGCAATTCAAGCTGACGGACGCATCGGCGCCTGTTGCGGTCTTGGGATGCGCACTGTCCCCGAGCTTCAGGTGGGACGCGTCGGCCTCACCACGATCGGCGAAGCGGACCATGCTGCTGGCGAGGACTACCTCAAACGCTGGATCCGCGTCGAAGGGCCCGAACGCATCCTTGCCTGGGCTGCCACTCACGAGCCAAGCATCGAGTGGGAGGATATGTACGCACACCGCTGCCAGGCGTGCATGCGCCTCTACAAAGATCCCCTCGTGCGCGAGGTCATCGCAGCCCGGTACAAGGAGAAAATTGCGGACGTCCTCGTCGGCGAGTGGCTACTCTACAACTACGCCGGCGAAGACGCCACGCCAAACAGCCACGATATCTGACGCGCGTTCACTGAGGCTTGCGTGCACCAGACCAAAAGCGTCAACCTGCGTTTTTTGCCAGCAACTCCCTCACGGCCACCGCGATCTCCTCCACATGCGTCTCCAGCGCAAAGTGTCCAGTATCTAGAAACTGGACGGTAGCATTTGGAAGATCTCTCTTGAACGCCTCAGCTCCTGGTGGAATAAAGAATGGATCGTTCTTTCCCCAGATCGCCAGCAGCGGTGGCTTCGATGTCCTGAAGTACTCCTGAAACTTCGGATACAGCTTCACGTTGTTTTGATAATCGAAAAACAGATCGAGCTGAATATCCGTATTCCCTGGTCGGCTCACCAAGGCATAATCCAGCCAGTAAGCCTCCGGTCCCACTGCCGCGGGATTCGCCACCCTATGCTCATACTGAAACTTGATCCCTTCGAAGCTCACGGCAGCGTTGTGGACCGTCTCGCGATTGGCCGGCGAAGGATCGTTCCAATACTTCCGAATCGGCGCCCACGCATCGCCGAGCCCTTCGTCATAAGCGTTCCCATTCTGCGAGATTATCGCCGTCACCCGCTCCGGATGCGCCATCGCCATGCGAAGCCCAGTAGGCGCGCCATAATCGAACAAATACAACGCATACCGCTTCAAACCAAGCGCGTCGGTAAACGCAAGCATCGTCTTCGCCAACCCCTCGAAGTCGTACTTGTACTGGCGCGCATCCGGCACCTCGGTAAATCCAAACCCTGGAAGATCAGGTGCGATCACACGGTACTTGTCCGCCAGTCGGGGAATCAACTCGCGATACTGAAACGAAGATGCGGGAAAGCCATGCAAAAGTAGCAATACCGGTGCATTCGCCGGACCAGCCTCACGATAAAACACATTTACCCCATCCGCTTCGACGTGATGAATTGTGGTCAGCGGAACTCCTGAACCCTTTGACATATCTTTTCCTTTCTTGGAATCTCGGTAGTCTTTGAACAAACCCTCTGAAAGACCAGCGGGAGCACTACTGGCCAACGCAAGCAAGCTTCCACCTGACGCAATAAACCTTCGACGATCCATCTACTTCTCCGAACATGACAAATTTACGTAACCCGTGAAACATTCACTAAGCGGTTACAGGTAGATGTAACTCTAAGGGATTAGTTTCATCAAGCTACAAACAATTCACCTACCATGGAGGCAACCCATAGCGACGACCATCCGCCAAGAAGAAAGACCAGACCACTATTTGGCCCCCTGCGTGGCCCAATAACACTGACCCTCAAACCAAGAACTTCCCGTGAAGATACCTGAGCTAAGGGGGAGGGGTTTCGCGTCTGGGACGAGGAATCGTAAGATCAAGATCCGTTGCAGTCATCTGCTTGGTAAGCAGAATAATCTGTCCCACATGCTGCTGCACATGCCCCACTACCTGGTAGATTGCCTCCAGCACGCTTACGTTGCGTCCCTGCGGTGTAATTCTCTCCACCATCCGCTCCGGCGGCACCACCGCAATCACACCCATTGCTTCAGCCATCGTCGCCTTAAACAAGGCGATCAGCTCTGTCCCATTCCTTTCGAGGTCTGCACTAAACTCTAGGTCGCGTACCCTGACGTCCACCGCACCTCCAACTCCGTGGATTATCCACTGCCGTGCATTCCCGCAAAGATGCAGCACCAGATTTCCCACAGCATTCTCATGCGCTCCTTGTCGCTGCCATATCTGCTCTTCATTCAGCTTATGCAAGCAGGTCTCGAGGCATTCGGTCATCATCTGAAGCCGGCGACACGAGACATCCAGAAAATCGTTGGTGACAGCATCAGAAATCATAGCCATCTCCAGATTCTATCCGCGACCAAGATCCAGATTTGCTCCACACGTTGACGGGTAGGGGGATAGGAGGCGGGAAAAGTGCACCCCCCTCAAGAGGCTTTCATGACCCGTCTCGTTCCCCGCTGGTATTCGGCAGCCGCAACAGAACCAGTTAGAGACGGTACATAGCCGTCACTCCCTAGATCTCATATGAGGGCTCGGGCTGCCTGGCATTCGTACAGATGGCTCCAGATCACGTCTTCGCATAGCGAAAATGCCCGCGTATTCTTTCGCTCAGAAAGTCGCCTTTAAGATTTGACTCAATCATCTCCTGATACAAATTAGCTGGTACTTCGTAGAACTCATAGATACCCGCTGACCTGAAATCTACTGTGAGAACTTGAGAAGCAGCTTCGTATCGAATTCGTGACAGGGTTGATGACTCAGGTGTCATTGTCCAATCCGGAGCAACAGCTTGAAGAGTCGCTATTGGGCCTTGTCCGTTAATATCCCCGTGTTCATAGCGCGGAGACTGACGCCGCCACTGTTCAATCTCAACTGCGTAACTCTGCTGACCATCGCGCTGTTGGTTCCATCCTCCCGGAGCTTCAAGGCCATCTCCATCTTTGCCTTTCCGAGCGACGACACGAGGATCGATACTGTCCGGCCGTCGATTCTTCGCGGGGGGGTCGATGAGTGTTCTAACAGGAAGGCTAACCGACTCCCCCACTATGATTGCCTCTCCGGTTCGAAGAACCGGCAACATCTCGAACAGCCCGGTCAGGTTGTCTGACACAATACTTTTAACTTGTCCTCTATCGAGATCGTTCGAGAGGCGCATAGCAAAGAGGGTGCCGCACTGCGACAAGATAGTGGAGTCTATCTCGGAGGGTCGCTGACTCACAATCATCATTCCGACACCATACTTTCGCCCTTCTTTCGCAATTTTACGAACGGTTCTCGAAGCTGTGTTGCTGTCCCCCTTTCCAAGGTAGTTATGTGCCTCCTCGAGAACTACTAAAAGCGGTCTTTCTCGACCTCCTTCTGGGAGATTTTTTCCCCAAAATAAGGCATCGTACAAGATCCGGAGCAGGGCACCGATCAACTGGTTCAAGATCGAAGATGGAATTCCCGAAAGGTCAAGGATTGTTACCGGTTGAACGCCTCCTATCCAATCCGCCAGCAGATCTTCAAGATCGCATTGCGTTTGACCGTTTATCTGCGGCAGCCACCCCGACGGCCTAAACATAAAACCGAAACGCGGATCTCGCAGTTTCGAAGCTAATCCGGCTAATTGTTGCCTAATACCAACACCTTCGTTACCAAGTTGAACTCGTTCTGTCGCGGTGCCGGTCGTCTTTACATTTCGGTACTGCGGGGGCGTTACCGACAGAGCATCTCCAATCTGAATGGGCTGACCCGCAGTGTTCAAGACGTAGGCCGGGACCTTCTCATCTGTCGCGCCGCCCGGCGCAGGAATAACTGTCAAGTGTTCGCGGCTGTGAAGGTCCAGCCACATTTTATGAACGCAGAACGGCACAGGTGTGTCCGCCGAAACGGAGTCATTACTCACCCCGGGCTTGGGAAAGTTGTTGATCGCTGCACGCTTCAGTTCCAGAATCATGTCAGACACTACCGATTGGCCTCGGCCTTCTATACCACCAAATGCGATGTCACAGAACTCGTCAAAGTTTAAAGCCCAAAATGGTACGCACAGTTGCTTTTCGGCCTTAGTGACATCTGGATTAATTTTGAATATCGTCGCGCGATCGGATAGAGCGGTTGCGTATTCGCCATGTATATCGAGGATCAAAATCCTGGAGGATGGATAGGAATTTAGATTAGAGCCTGTTCGGCGGGATCTTCATAACACTTATAACGTTTTGCTCTAGCTTTGGAAGCTACGTTCCTGAGAGCTTCGTCGATCCGTTGCGTTACCATTTGTTTTTAGTGTCAAGCGTCCCCTTGTTGATGGTCTACACGGTTCAAGCGATTGTAGGTATTCTGCTTCTGTCGGTGCGGACATGGGACATGCTGAAGCTCCTAAGAAACCTCATAATCGCCGAGTTGATATGTGCTTCGCTTAGCCTCGTTATTGACGTAACATATTTTACGAACAACACCTTCTTGCACGTCTATACGATCGCAATTAGTTCTGCGTGGATATGCTACTTTTTCATTTCTAAACGGGTAATCCACGTGTTCAAGCTAAACGACTGGGAAAGTTTTGTAGAAGTAATCTATCCTTCAACACCGCCCAAGGCGATCGCGACGACTTAACGACCATCAAGATGATCCTCGGCCGTAAGCACCGGCATCATCTTTTCTTTGTAAAGGGCGAGTTGTGCATCATGTCCCTGAGTACCCTGTATCTCCTTCGCGATGGCTATTTGTTGAAGGAGCAGCTGCCCTCGCTTTCTGGTATTTTCAAAAGCGTCAGCTGAACTAGCCGTGGTGGCCTGGGCGGCAGGATACTTCGCTGCGTATACACGGTTCTCTGTCTCTAATCTTTGTACTACTAAGTTCAGCGAATGTACATCGGGCTCGATCTGTGAGTACATTGCAACCTGACCCTCGATGGTACGTGGAGCTCCGTTTCGGGCGGCTGAAATCTTGTCGCCTAAGCTACGATACAGATCAAGGTCGGCAATATAGGACTCCGTTTCTCCGCCGCTCGTCCCGACTTGGGCTCCGATAAGCACTGCGCCCCCGACCAGCAGGATTGCGGCTATGCAGAGTCCAATTGCTAACTTTCGTCTTGTCCTGAGTGGTAAACTGCTGCCCATCCCCAGGGCAGCAATCTTGAGCCACGAGGTGCGTGCGTGCCATAGACTTACACCAAAAGCTATGAACATCATGCAGGCGAAAGGAACCAAATAGGCCTTTCTTCGGCATATATCGTCTAAGACCACGAAAGCAATTGATGATAGGCAGATTGCTGCGATAGTTGAGAAGAGCGTAAACCTTGCGAATGGTGCTGAAGCATGTAGTATCTCCTTCCGAACCTCAACCGAGGGGGGGGCAAGCAGTTCCCGATCTTCAACAGGGATGACGGGTACCTGAATCGGTAGGGAAACAGGGGCAAGATACTCCTGCATTTTGGGGCTCTCTAAGGTTGGAGGTATGCCAGGACTCGATTGCGGCAAGGATTTACCACAGGAGTTGCAATATCTCTCAAACAGTTCGTATGGCCTTCCACAGTTGACGCAGAATGACGGCATCTATCGCCTCGCAAAGTCGAATTACATCATCACAATACTTGAGCCCAAACCCGCATATATTTGTTTTTATATTCCTCGCCAAAATATCCAATCTCGGCGTTTCCCAGTCGGTCTGTCTCCCAATGGTGGCTGGAAAACTTTGCCTTTAGGGCGTCTTGTTCTTTTTGGGGATAAGCGCTAAGAAAGAACTGACGAGTCAGTTCCGAGGGCAAGACCCCCAATGTGAGCTTGACTCGGCCGAAATTCCATTCGAGCTCCTCGTGAAGAATAGCTGCTGGATCGATCAATTTTGGCTTCGTCTGCTTCCACCATCCGTCAACAACCCGTATTCCAAATCGGTAACCATCGCCTGCGGGCTTGATAAAGAATTCCGGTTGCCACTCAGCATGCGCCAACCCAACTGTGGGTCCACCTAGTCTCTCGCCGTGCTCGAACGTAGTTGAGTATCCTCCTGAGTAGGTCCAATGGATCACCTGAGTACCAGTTCCGTGGTCATAGGACACGACGACGGCGGTCAATCCGTAATGAAAGATGTGCGTTGGACTCCACGGTTGAATGGGAGGTACATCGCCTGCCAGCATCCGATAGTCTTCAGCAGAAAGACTGAAACCGATGGCCTGAAGCATATTGTAAATTTGAGGGTAAAAGATCAGGCGATAAGGGGTAAATCGGTTAGCTTTTGAGCGTTTGTTGTGACCCAGACGGTCACCCCAACTAGGCACATGAGTCCAAACGCATGACGATTTGAGAAATCAAAAACGAACACGAGGCACAGATAGATTGCAACCGAAAGCATGCACAATTTACGGAGGCTCATCGTGAAAATGAGCTTACCTCAGCATCGACCGATCTGAGCAAAAAATCATTTTCATTAGGGGGTGCACTTTTCCCGGCTTCTATCCCCCTACCCCTCCACACGTTGACCGAATCTTCCTCACCTCGTACACTCGAAGAGGCAGTCAGCGAGGACCCTGTTCGCGACGCAGAGCGCACCGCGCAAAGCATTTTGCCCCCTAGTTCAATGGTAGAACAGTCGGCTCTGAACCGATCAATCGGGGTTCGAATCCCTGGGGGGCAACCAAACACCTAAAACCTGAACTTCCTCGCACCTCCCCGAACATCCTCGCACGCGAGGATGTTCTTGTTTTACAACAACATGCAAGGAAATATGGTGCGAGAGCGTTCTAGGACGTGCGACTACAGCCAGACTTTTATGTGGGGATTATTGTGGGGTACGATGAGCAAAAGTGTGGGGATCGAAAAATCCCCACACCTTCGAGGGGCTCATTATGGGACTGACTATCAAGGAAATTGAAAACGCAAAGCCACGGGTCAAAAAATACAAACTGGCGGACGGTGGCGGGCTGTGTCTTATCGTCAAACCATCCGGCGCAAAGCTCTGGCTTTGGCGGTATCGGTTCGATGGTATCGAGAAGAACATGTCATTTGGGGAGTACCCGCATGTCGGCCCCAAGGATGCCCGCGAGCTTCACTTCGCTGCGAAGAAGCTACTGGCTTCTGGCGTCAATCCGATGGCCGAACGCAAAGCAGAAGCCGAGACGAAACAGCAAGAGGCCAAAGCGCTTCAGCGTGAGGCTGACAGCAGTTTTGAGCAGGTCGCCCGAAAGTGGTGGGCATGGTGGTCGATCGGCAAGTCTCCAAGGCACGCAGAGACTTTGATGAATCGGCTTGAATCTGATGTCTTCCCCGTCGTCGGGCACTTGCCTATTGATGCGGTCCAAACAGCCCATATTCGGACCATCATGCTTACGATTGAGACGCGGGGCGCTAGCGATGTCGCCAAGAGAGCACATCAGTCCATCGGGCAGATTTTCCGCTTCGCAATCGCGCGTGAACTAGCGAGCCGGAACCCCGCGGCTGATTTCAAGCCGCGAGACATATTGGCTGCAGCCGAGTCAGAAAACTTCGCCCGTGTAGACGAGAAGGATTTGCCCGAACTGCTGGCGAAGATGGATGACTACAACGGAGACGCGCTCACACGCTTTGGACTCAAACTTCTCGCCTACTGTTTTCCTCGCACAAGCGAGCTGATCGAGGCGCCGTGGACTGAGTTCGATCTGGACAGAGCACGGTGGGACATTCCTGCGGAGCGTATGAAGATGAAGACCCCTCACATCATTCCTCTTTCACGCCAGGCCGTCGAGGTTCTTCGAGCGCTTAGGTTGCTAACCGGCAATGGCAAGCTGGTATTCCCAGGGGCCACGGACAAGAAGAAGCCCATGAGCAACAACACGCTCCTGTATGCGCTCTACCGGCTTGGATATCAAGGCCGCATGACGGGACACGGATTCCGTGGACTAGCTTCGACCATCCTCAATGAGAACGACTTTGACGATGAGCATGTAGATTTGCAACTTGCCCACATGAAGCGGAACAAGGTGTCTGCTGCCTACAATCATGCGAAGTATTTGAAGCAGCGCACTGAAATGATGCAGTGGTGGGCGGACTATCTGGAGACGCAGCTTGCTAAGGGGAGGCGGGCGCTAGCGGCCTAAGCATATTTCTTCGATGATGCCCAAGCGTCCCCAAGCCCGCGTCGCGGCATCCTTCTGCTTAGCTGTGAAACCGCTGATCTCGATGTCGAGATTCGTTCGGCAGCCCACTCCTTGACTTCCGATCTTACCCACGCGACAGTGCGCGGTCCTAGCCGGACGGGTGCCGGAAAACTATTCGCACGGATCAGTGCATAGAGGCTAGACTTCGACAGACCGGTGACCAATTTCACGTCTGGTAGACGCAGGAAACTGACCTCTTCCAGAGCATTTGGCAGCGCAGATCGTCCAGCGTCCGTTTCCACGCGCCCGGACGGCTTCTTCGGTGGGAGATTGTGATTGGACAGCAAGGGAACCTCCGGGGGGACCACGAATGACCTTGGATGATACTGCCCGCCTTACGCGCCACCGTCCAATACTTTGTTGCGATGGATGGCGATGCTTAAACGAGATGGGGGTTTTCTGCGTCTTACTATTTGCAGGGTCGTCGGGTTGCCTTAAGTCACGCAACTTTTGTTTACCAATTTGGTTCCAATTGAAGTGAAAGAAGTTACGGGATGGAAGTCCTTTAACGACAGCACCACCGCTTACTAGAGTTCCGGGGGGCATGTCCATTGAGTGTCTACGAGCACCTTGAGTTCAAACACCTGAAGAGCATTGTCGCAATCGCGGAAGAGGGAACAATCACCGCCGCTGCGACGCGCATTGCGTTAGCTCAGTCCGCTCTTAGCCGGCAGATCAACGAGCTAGAAGACGCCCTCCACATCCAAATATTTGAGCGGGATCGTGGCGGAATGACCCTCACTCCCGCCGGCGAATCGCTGCTCCGATTCGCCCGTGAATTGCTCCAAACCCGGATGGATGTCGTCAAAGCGGTACAGGCGATCCACCAGGCGACGATGCGCCCGTTTCGACTCGGTTTCACACCGTTCATCGAACATCAAGTGATTTCGACGGTGTGCGATGCCTACCGGGATCTGTTTCCGAAGGGCAGCATTCATCCTGAGAACGGCGACACTGAGGACGTAATCAGGCGCTTGCGAGCGGCTGAATTGGACGCTGCGCTGGTGACTCTTCCGGTGCTACCGGATGGTTACTGCATTCAGCCCGTGATGCACGAGCCACTGGTTGTCTGCGTTCGCAAAGACGACCCATTGGCCGAGCAAACCGAACTACCCGCTGAATCGCTAAATGGGCGACTAGCTATTTTCAGCGACCCGAGACACCATCCGAGAGCGCATCAACGGCTCTTGGAGATGCTGGAAGGGCAAGAGATAATTCCGAAGATTTCCAACCCCACATTCAATTCCGAGCATGTGCAATGGATGGTCAGGGAACGCCTCTGCATCGCGCTGATACGTCAAAGTGAACCCTTACATGAAGACCTCACAACAAGACCGATTGAAGGCGTCAATTGGACAATTGATTCAGCAATTGCCTATCGCGAAGAGCACGATCAAGAGGCCCTGCCTTTGTTGCTTCGCGATCTTGAGAAGCGGTTCTCTGTTGCAGAGCCAAGCTCGCCAAAGAAGCCACCTCAACGAGTGCGAGAGAAACAAGAACAACAGCGGTTGTCTTTCGGCGGACAAAACAACGCATCTTCGTAAGACTTCTCACGTTACGATTCATCCTCATTTGCCATCTCGTTTAAGCATGGCAGTCCATCGCAACAAAGTATTGGACGAGCTTGGAAATCGGGCCTAATGTCTCGGCATATCCCGACTGAACTCAGTCGCAGGAGGTGCCGATGTCCCGCAAGATCCGAATCGTAATTCCGCTGAAGACGGTCCAAGCAGTTCGCAGATGGATTCATCCATTCGCATTGCTTGCCGCCGTATGCCTTTTCCTCCCCATCGCCGCGTATGCACAGTCCGGTTCGCCGTTCGACAGCGGACTCACTTCACTCCAAACCTTATTCACCGGCACGGTCGCAAAGGTCGCCAGCCTGATCGCGATTGTGATTGGCGGCTATGGCTTTGCGCACGGAGAGCCCGGCGCGAAGAAGACGCTTGCTGGAGTTGCCGCAGGCACCGGAATTGCGGTGATGGCAACCAACGTACTGAGCTGGCTGTGGGGAACCTAAACACGGCCGCTTTCTACCGCTCAATCGTCATGCGCCAACTTCTCAAGTGTGAGGGGCTTTCATGCAGACACACACCACAAGCCGCCGGAGCAACCGGGTCTTCAAGAGCCTGCATAAGCCCCTTACGTATTTGGGCGTCGAGCGCACGCTGTTCTACTTCGTCTGCGTCGGCGCGGTGGGCACATTCAACATCTTCAATTCGATTCTTGCCGGTATTGCCGTTTTCATCGGAGGCTATGCTTTCGGTCATTGGGTGACGGCGAGCGATCCGGCATTTCTTCGCATCCTTGCCATATCCGAGAAATACAAGCTCCGCTATGACGCAGCCAAGCAGGGCGTCCCGCGCGTGGAGGTAGTCTAATGCTCCGCCTCGACAGGACTATCAAGCCGTGGAAGGAAAGTGCGTCTCTCAACGACCACATCAACCTCTATGGGTTCTGGAACGAGACGACGTTCCTTACGAAGTCCGGCGATCTTGGGATGCTGCTGCGCGTCCCCGGCGTGGATTATGAGAGCCTTGACCACTCGGAGCAGGAGTACGCCGTCAAACGCCTGGAGGCTGCGTTGAAGGCATTCGGCCCCGGTTTCCACATTTACCAATACCTCTTCAAAAACAACCGGCCAGAGATTCCATTCGCTTCTTATGAGGACGCCGTTGTGGAAGCCGCCATTGACCAGCGGCGACAGTTCTTTGAAGCCAAGCGGGACCATCTCTACCAAGTCGACATCTTCTACTGCATCGTCCTTGAAGGAGCGCGGTCGAAGACCGGCGTTGGCGCGGCGCTCGCGCGTCTCTTTCGCGATCCCGCCGGGGCGGTTTGCGAACTGCGGGCGCAGTTCACTAACAACAATATGAAGACCTTGCTACGGACGCAGATAGAGACCGATCTTGCCCGACTTGAGCAGCGCGTCCAGGCGTTCGCCCGGCAGCTCGCGGACTTTATGCAGATCGAGGTTCTTAACCAGCAGGGGCAGCTCCGCTTCTTTCGGCGACTGTTGAATTTCGATGAACGGCAGATCGCGGGCAGGCCACAGTCTACGCAGTTTCTTGACTATCAGGTCGTCAACTCGAATATCGAGGCGGAGCGAGATCATCTGCGTGTAGGCGACCATTTTGTTCGCGTGCTCACGATGAAAGAGTCCATAACCGAGACGCGGCCTTTGGTGCTCGATGCGTTGCTAAAGATCGCAGGCAACTTCTATGTCGTCACCGAGTGGACACCGCTTGCAGCGGACAAGGCCCGGAAGGAAGTCACCAAACGCCGCCGCCATTTCAATATGTCGAAGACGGGCTTTGTGTCGCAGATGGGCAACGACGCGACGAAAACAAATCCGCGCGACGTACTCGTAGATGAGTCCAAGCAGGCGGACATTGAGAATCTTGGCGACTGCCTCCGTGCTCTGGGCGACGGCCAATCGCTGGGCGATTTCTCGCTCACGATTGTTCTGTATGGGAAAGCGAGGGCGGAGCTTGACCAGCTCGTAGGCGAGTTCACCGGGATTTTCACCAATGCCGACGGCAATCTCTTCGTCGAAACCTACAACCAACTCAACGCTTACTTCGCCGCGGTGCCCGGCAACTACGCGCTCAATCTCCGCAAGCTGTACCTGCTCAATACGAACTACGCCGATCTCTCGTTTCTTTTTACGATCCTTCCGGGCGAGACAACGAACGCGCATCTCGGCACGGAGTACCTTGCTGCGCTCGAAACGGACAATAGCACGCCGTACTTTCTTAACCTGCACAACGGCGAGGTCGCGCACACGCTCATCCTCGGCATGACGGGCAGTGGCAAGAGCTACTTTTGCAATTTCATCCTGCAGAACGCCCAGAAATACGCGCCGTTGACGTTCATCTTCGACATCGGCGGGAGCTTCCAATCGCTCACGACGATCTTCGGTGGGAGCTATTTGAACGTGGGCCAGGAGGCCCGCGACTTCACCATCAACCCATTCTCTCTGCCGGAGACGAAAGAGAACCTGCAATTTCTCTTCAGTTTTTTCCGCGTGCTCATCGAGGGCACCGAACAGCGTTACCGGCTCGACTTCAAAGAGGAACGCAAGTTGTGGGACGGGATTGAGCGGATGTACATGTTGGAGCCGGACCAGCGCACCGTCTCCAACTTCGGCAACATCATCGGCGAATTGAAGGAACGGCTGCACCGCTGGACACGCGGCGGTCAATATGGGTTTCTGTTCGACAACCCGGAAGACACACTCTCGTTCACCCGCTTCCAGACTTTCAACTTCGCCGGCTGGGGCGATGCGCCGGAGGTATTGGAGCCGCTGCTGTTCTATGTCCTGCATCGGGCCAGCAACGAGATTGCCGACCCGAAGCGGCTGGCGACCTTCAAGCTCTTTCTGCTTGATGAAGCGTGGCTCTTCATCAAGAACGAGACGATCAGGAACTACGTCGTGCAAGCTCAAAAAACGTGGAGGAAGCACAACGCCGCGATGATCCTCGCAACACAGTCCATCAAGGAGCTTGAGGAGTCGGGCATGTTGCAGATCGTCTCCGAGAGCTGCCCAACAAAGATATTCCTAGCCAACCCGGAGATGAACCGCGACGTTTACCGCGAGGCGTTCCATTTGAACGATACGGAACTTGACCTTATCGGCGGCCTGGTTCCGCCGGGACAGATGCTCATTCGCAAAGCGCAGTCGAGCAAAAAGGTTCAGTTGAACGTCGATTCGGTTTCGCACTGGATGGCAACCAACAACGCTCGCGACAACCTCAAGAAGCGCGATTACTTCGCGCGCTTCGGTATCGCCGACGGCCTGCGCCGTCTCGCCGAGGACTTTCCCTTCCGGCCCCGCACGATGGCCGTCACCGTCACCGACAACCGCAAAGGAGCAACCGCATGAACCGCACCCTCGTCTTTATAGCCGGGATCGCCCTGGCCCTCCCGTCCGCCGTTGCCGTCGCGCAAGGGGCGTCGGCGCGCACCGTTCAATACCATTCGCAGGACATCGTTCCCATCCGCGCGAAGCTGAAGTACACCACGCTCATTCAAGTGCCGCCGACCGAGAAGATCATGGAAGCCGCGACCGGGGATAAGGACTTCTGGGTCGTGGATGTAGTCGGCAATTTTTGCTTCGTTCATCCGGCCAAGGCTGGCATCAGCTCGAATCTCAACCTCATCACCGACAAGGGCAACATCTATTCGTTTACGCTGCAGGATATCTCCGGCACGTCGGAAGCGCCGGATCTCAAAGTGCTCATCCAGCCCGCCGACCAGTCCGCCATCGTAGCGTCGTCAGGTCCTCCGCAATATGTACCGTCCGCCCAATTGGAGCAAACCGAACAGAAGCTCGCTGCGCTTCAGTCCCATGTGGGCCAGGCGGTCGATGAGTACAAGAGCGCGTACCCAATGCAGTTGAAATTTGATTACAACTACAAAGCCAACGAAGCCCCCTTCGATATTCAGTCGATCTATCACGACGACAAGTTCACCTACATCAAGACCAATGCGCCCGAGAAGTTTTCGGTGTACGAGATGAAGGATGGCAAGCCAAACCTTATCAGCTACGACCTTCGCGATGGCACATACATCATTCCGAAGGTGATGGACTCGGGCTACGTCGAGTTGGGCAAGAAAAAGATGGAATTCACGCGGAAGGGGTAGTGCCATGCCAGAGCCGGAATTGACCACGAAAGCGACCGATCCGAAAGGCGTGCTCCAGAAGAACATGAAGATGTTTGTGTTTCTTGGGGCTTGCGCTCTGGTGATCCTTGCAGCCATCTTCAGTTCTGGCGGCAAGAAGTCCGCTACCCAGGCGGCCTCCAAAAGCCAGCCTCCGCAGCCGATGGTGCAGGACAACACGGATAACAACGTCGCTGACCTGAAGAATCAGCTTGAGGTCGAGAAGGAAAAAGAGCAACAGGCCGCGCTTGCCACTACGGCCGCTGGCGATCCCGCGCTGAAGAATGCCACGCCTGCCCAACAGGCGGCCGCAGCGGGATACACGCCTAGCGGGCTTCCTGTGGGTTGCATTCCCGGTCAGCCGTGCGGGCCGAGCGGCTACCCCCAGCAATCGGGCGTAAACCAGCCTTCACCGGCGCAGCAGGAGGAGCAGCAGATCGCCGCGAAAGACCGGGAACGCGCCTATAACGCTCGATTCTCCTCGAATCTGGCTTACAGCCGCCCCCCAGACCCGCCGCCGAGTCAAATTGCGCCGGCTGGCGTTCAGTCGAGGAATCCTAGCGGGCTTCCTGCTGGCGACTCCAATATGATTGCTCCCCGCGCAGCGGGGGAGCAACCGCAAGCGCAGACAGTTCAGGCTCCCAAGCGCGCGCCCGAGGTCAATATAGACTCGGCCTCAGGCCAGCCCTACGTTATCTACGAGGGCACGACGTTGGATACAGTGCTGATGAACCGTCTGGACGGTGACGCTGTGGGGCCGGTCAAGGTGCTCGTCTCGAATCCGGTCTATTCGCATGACCACCAGCACGTCATCATTCCCGATGGAACGATCGTGCTGGGCGAGGCCAAGAAAATCGGTGCGTCCGGTTTTGGGCAGCAGCGCCGGATGGCAGTTGCCTTCCATCGGATGATTATGCCGGACGGCTACTCCGTCGATCTTGACCAGTTCCACGGCCTCGACCAGATCGGCGAAGAGGGATTGAAAGACAAGGTGAACAATCACTACCTCGAAATCTTTGGGGCTTCAATCGCTTTGGGTGTGATCGCCGGAGCGGGAGAGATTACCCAGGGTGGCGGCGTGATTTCCACCAGCGGTTCTCAGGCATTTACTACGGGAGCCGCAGGCAGCGTGTCGCAGTCGGCAACCTCCATCCTTGATCGTTTCATCCAAATACCACCGACCATCACCATCCGTGAGGGACATCGAGTGAAGGTCTACTTTACGCAGGATATGTTGTTGCCTGCGTATACCAATCACACCATCCCGCAAACGTTCTGAGGAGTTTTCTATGCGCCGTTTCCTCACACTTTCTATCTTGCTCTGCATTGCCCTTGCTGGCTGCGAAAGTAAGCAAGCGAAGATCGACAAACTAGAGGTCCAGTACAAGCCACTCAACACGCAATACAACAAGGACTGCATCGCTCCGGCCTTCGGAGCAAAAGGTGCTGAGTCTTATTTCAAAGGTGAGGCACCGAAGGTTCCAACGCCACAGGAGGAGGCCGCTCACAATCAAAAGTGTGCCCAAGAGCTTCAACAAGTAACAGCTCTTGAGAAGCAAATAGAAGCACTCCAGAAGTAACGGCTCAGATCAAGAGCAAGTCCATCAATCCACCCCCACTCAGCCATAGGAGGCAGAGCCATGAAGCATTCTTTTCTCAAAATCGCGCTGATCGTCTCGATTGCAGCACCGGTTGCAGCACACGCCCAATTCGGCTCCGGTGTCGTTTATGACCCAACCCAATCTGCCCACGCTATCCAGCAGATCGAACAAGGGCAAAATATCTTCACTAATTCCGTGAAGCTGGCCGACAACGCTATTGCGACCTACAACCTTGCCCACCAGATGGCTATGTCTCCCCAAAGCCTCTATCAGCCGTTCATATCCTTTTCATCGGTCTGGATGATGGTCAATCAGGCTGCGAACACCTATGGCAACTCGCAGTCTTGGACCAACTCGGCCAATACTGGCGTGAACGCGCCGTATGCCTACCAACAAGCATCGGTTCCGCGAATAGGCCAACTGAACGGTTACGGAAATCTCAGCCTCTCCGGCCAACAGCAGATCGCGGCCCAAGGAGCGACCTCTGACATCAACGACTCGGTGACTGCGAGCAATCTACAGACGCTCGGGACCATCCGCGCCAACTCCCAACAACGACAGGCCGATATCAACGCGCTCGCTGCGGCATCCAACTCCACCGACCCCACCCAACAAACGGAACTGGCGACCCTGCAGCGGATCAATCGTGCGCTCATTTTGCAGCTAATGGCACAGCAGGAGGCCAACCAGATTAGCCAGGCGAATACCTTGCAGCAGATCGTCTCGCAGAAGCAGCAGCAGGACGCACTCAAGGCGACGTTCCAGCAGGCCAATCAGTACCAGTCCGGCTATAACGCCGTCGCGCCGTCGTATGCCGGAGCCGCCGCAGCTATGCGGTACTAACCACACCCGAGAGCGAGGCAGAATATGGATCTCCTGAATTGGATTACCCAAGCGTGCAGTTCACTGACAAGCACTGTCTCTCCATCTGTGGACGCAATGGGAGTGCATATCTGTGTCGCTCTCGCCACCATCATGCTCGTGTGGTTCGGCGTGCAGGAGGCGCTTGCTTCCGCGCAAGGTGGCCCGGGATTCAGCATGGGAAAGTTCCTAAGTTTCTTTATGCTCATTACCTTCGCTTACACGATGGTCAAGTTCTACGATTCCAGCATCCCCGGCATCGGTTACTCGCTCAAAGGTTTCATTAATGGCGGCGCTCAATATCTGGTGAATCAGATCGGGACCGATAGCGCGACCAACATCTTGAACACATTACAGCAGGCTCAAACGAACGAAGGGCCGGGCATGATGTCCACGGTGGCGAATCCGTATAACGCCATCATCTACGCGCTGATACAGGTGCTCATCGCCGGTCTCTCCGCGCTTATCAGCGTCATCATCGCTTACGGTGCAGTCGCCAGTACCATTGTCGGGATGCTCGGGCCGATCTTCATTCCGTTCCTTGTCTTCGACAAGTTGGACTTCTTGTTCTGGGGCTGGCTTCGCGCCTTTCTTGGCTTCTCTTTCTACAAGGTTGTGGCGGCTGCGACATTGAGCATCCTGTCGCAATTGCTCGCGCATTACTACGCCATCATGTCGGGCTTCGTCGATCCGGGGCAAATGGTCAAGCAGCTTCCCATGCTGATTCTTTTGGTCCTCGTCAATGGCTTCATCCTGCTGAAGATTCCAGCAATGACGGCAACCATCTTTTCGGGACACACGGGCGGACATGACGCGGGCACAGGTGTCATTACAGGTCTTGCGACGACCGCAGCAACAGCCGCCCTTATGGGCTGAGGGACAGAGCGATGACTACAGCAACGGAAAAGACATCACCCGAGATAACCCGCGCAGCGGAACGCTATCTGGAACAGTATGGCGACCCGTTAGTGATGAACACCTATCTCAAGGTCACAATCCTGTGCCTTGTGGCCGTCTGCCTCGCGCTCGCCGCGCTCGTCTACAAGAGCCAGAAGGCCCTTATCAACGCACACCCGCTGATTGTCCGTATCAACGATGTTGGCCGGGCCGAAGCGATCGACTATCGCAACTTCCAGTACCGCCCCCAAGAAGCCGAGAACAAGTATTACCTCTCCCGCTGGGCTGAGCTGTATTTCAACCGCAACCGCTTCACCATCGAACGCGACCAGACCAACGCTCTCTACTTCCTCAATAGTGACGTGCAACGCGCCGTGATCGAGCAGGAGAGGAAGGACAACATCATCCTCACCTATCGAAATGACAGCACCCTTCCGTATGTGGATGTGGAGATCAAGAACGTCGTGCTTGACGACCTCCGCTTGTCTCCCTATTCGGCGCGGATAGAGTTTGAAAAGGTGTACACGAACCCAGCGGATCATACCGAACTGAAGCGAGAGCGATGGACGGCCAGTGTGACCTACGTCTTCCGCGAGAACGTGAAGAACAATGAACTGGCCGTGAACCCTCTTGGTTTGACCATCGTGCGATTCCGGGCTGACCAGGCGTTCGACTAGGGATGTATCGACGTTCCCAGAGGCTTTCCATGTCCTTTCATGCTGTCAATCCGGCTAGTTCTCACTCCCTGTCTCCGTGCATCTGTGAGGGAGCCAACGTGATCGCCAAGACCTACAACGGCGGTGGCGAAGTGCGCGCCTCTTGCGAAGGACATGCCAACTCGAATCGAGCGGCGTTTGTGGCGGACTTCCGCAGCCTGAGTACGGATGAGAACTTTGCTTCCTCATGTGTCTGCCGATATGTATCCCGCCTTGTGCTCGGTCACTGCTTCGGGGCCTATCCGGCGCCCTGCGGCAGCTCGCTCTTCTGCTTCGGCTTCGCCGCCCTACGGGTTACGGTTTCCGTACCGGACCCTCCGTAAATGCAGAGCTTCGGCACTTGGGAGCCGGGCCCTCTCGCTTGGCTCCGCCCGGTGTGACCCGAGCAAGATCGGGAAATTCAACAAACGGAGACACCATCATGTATCAGAACAAAGTAACCCTCATCGGCTTCCTAGGCAACGACGCAGAAGTTCGCTCCAACGACAACCGCAGCTTCACAGTTCTCTCGCTGGCAACCAAATCCTCCTACAAGAAGGACGGCAAGTATATCTCCCACACCGAATGGCACCGTTGCGTGGTCTTCGGCAAGCTCTCTGAGTTCGCCGGCACGCTCAAGAAGGGCGCACATATTCAGGTCGAAGGCGAGTTACGCAGCCGGGAATATGACAGCAAGAAGACGGACTCAAAGCAGCGCATCTGGGAGGTGCGGGTCGATTCGATCCTGAAGCTCGACCGCGCCGAGAAGGCCGCCCCGGAGGAGCAGGAACACGACGAGTTCAACCAGGAGGACGAGGCCGCATAAGCCTCTGTCTTTTCCATTCGTGGAGGCCCGGGTCACACCGGGCTTTCGTATCAAGAGAGAGGAGCCACCATGAAATTCGAGGAAGAAGCAGCGCTCAATCGTCTAGTCGCAATTGCACGCAACGATACGGGTCAAAGTCGGCGTGTAGCTGGTTTTCTGTTGGCATGGTGGAACGCGGACGATTGCGGCGGATTCAATCTGGCCGATCTGTGGAGCGTCGATACGTCGATCACAGAAGATATGGTGACTGTCTTCGGCTGTATAGCTCGCGTGAGAAGCTACCCGGACGCACTTGGCTATGGGGAACAATTCAAGTCCATTGTGAGCGGTTGGCGGCCATGAGCTTCGAGTTGATACTTCCATTTCTTCGCCCCATTGAGCCGTTGTTATTGGACGACAGTATCAGCGAGATCATGGGCAATCCCGATTCGTCATGGTGGTACGAACGGGATGGGATTATGCGCCGGGAAGAGACTGTCTGCTTCGACGCCGGCAGGCTCCGCACCGGCCTCGAAGTCATTGCCAACCAGCTCGGCAAACACTTGGACGAAGACAACCCCGTCCTACACGCGCAACTCCCGGACGGGAGCCGCTTAGCGGCAGTCATTCCTCCGGTCGTGCGGCCTTCGCCCGCCCTCGTCATTCGGAAGTTTCCCAGCCGCCATTACACCGTCGATGACCTCATTGCTCGCGGCACGCTGACGCAGTCGCTCGCTGACCTATTGGCCGTACAGATCGCGGCTGGAAAGACGGTGCTTATCAGTGGCGGAACATCAACGGGAAAGACAACTGTACTCCGCGTTCTGGCGAACGCGATCCCCGAAGATCAGCGCATCGTCGTTATCGAAGACACCTCCGAATTGCACATCAAGAAGCCGAACATGCTGGCCGTCGAGTGCCAGACCGATACGTTCAAGGCCAACGTCAGTTTCGACGATCTTCTCAAGTCCGCTCTCCGCTGGCGACCGGACAGGATCATTCTGGGTGAAGTGCGCGGAATCGAGGCGCGGACGCTACTCGATTCGCTCAACACCGGCCATGCCGGTTCGCTCGCTACGATACACGCCAATTCTGCCGAAAAGGCCCTGCATCGCTTCGCCAATCTCGTCATGCGGAGTCATGCCCAATCCACCTTCATTGACACGGAAGCTGAGATTGCCGAGGCCGTCGATTTCATCGTGCATGTCGAGCGGCTTCCGGGCCGCCGCGTCATTCGCGAAGTGCTCGCTCTTCGCGGCTACGACCGCGACACAAAGCGCTTCCAGATCGAGTCGGTTTTCGCCAGTGAATCAACACCCCAATCCCTTACCTAAAGGAGTACCAAAATGCCTCTACTTGAAGTCAGCCAAAGCCGTCACATCAGCGCGTCAATTCGTCTCGACGAGACAACTGCGGCTCAGGTCGATCAGTACGCCGCTTTCATTCACGCATCGGCAGACGATGTTGTAGACAAGGCTCTCAACTACGTCTTTGCCAAAGACCGCGATTTCCAAGACTTCCTCAAGACATCGCAAGCCACCCAGGTTGCCTGCACTCTCCGTATCCGAAAAGCGCCGACCAACAGCGCTGTAGCGCGCTCATCGAAGAAGCCCAATGGGCGGGCAGATGCCGGGGTGGAGCCCACGGAAACTGTGCGGGCATTGAAGGCATGAACCTCCTTGTAAATCCGTGGCGGGATGGGAACGGTGCTACGCACCGGAAGCATATTGACACTCCACCCCTCCAAGGGTCGTGCAGGGTGCCGTACAGCAACCTGAGAGCTAACTCTCAGGATCAATGATTTGGAGGCACCAAGTTGCTCCACGGTAACCCGGAGCAACTTGGAGTAACGCAAAAGGAGACGATCCAATGGCGATTCTCGAAGACAGCGAAATAGCGACAAAAGCCGAGGAGCGAACCCGTTTCCGCTTGAAGAGCGCGGGCACGAAACTCAATCAGCAGGAGCTTCGCAACCTCGGTGTTCTGGCGAAGCGCCGTGGGGTAAGACCCGGCGAACTCATCCGCAAGCTCATCCTTGACGAGCTTGCCCGCGACGCAGGTACAGTGGCGGCCAGCACAGAACTCACCGAGATCATGGGCATTCGTCTCATGCTGACCAACCTTTTCCGGCCACTCGCCACCGGCCAAAAGCTCACGCCCGAAGCCTTCGACAACATGGTTGCCGAGGTCAAAAAACGCAAACGCAGCGTCGCCGAAGACGCGCTGCAAGACCTGGAGCGTGCATGATGAACACGCCAAAATGGGGCCGCAAAGAGACCATCATTTTCCCTCCGCATTCGCCGATCTACACCTACGGCGCGATCTTCTTCGCGCTGATATTGACCGGCATGTTCGTCTACCTCCGCTTCAGCAGAGGTCAGACTCCCTTGCAGCAGTTCTACACGCCCATTTACTTCCGTACAGCCGTGGGCGGTGTGTTCAACGGGAACCACAAATATCAGTTGCTTTATGCCGCTGGCGTGAGCGCCGGAGCCGAACTTGCGTCCGAGTCTGACGTGAAGGATGGTGCGACTCTCGCCTCAGGCGGCCAGCATATTCCGCTGGCACTTTCTGCGGCGGCTGAAGCGCGGGGATTGGATATTCTCTATCGCGGCCCAGAGCAGAAATACATTGATAGCCGTCTCCACACATATCTCCAGAATGCCGTCTACGGGGGCGACCGGCTCCGTGACATCTACCAGCTTCCGCTCCTCTTCGGCTTCCTCTCGCTGCTCGCGCAGCTCCCATTCTCCATCCGGAAAGATATTCGCCGCCGCAAGGAATTGAAGTACGGGCGTCGGCTCAAAGGCCCTGTCCTGCTCACCCCCAGGCAGTTCAACAAGACGGTAAGCGGCGACGGGATCGGCTTCGTCACCACCGAGGCCAAAGAGATGATGCGGATACCGCTGCAGGCCGAATCGCAACACATCGAACTGATGGGCGATACCGGGGCCGGCAAGACGACACTCATCATGCAGGTGCTCCGCCAGATACAGAGCAGGGGTGATGCGGCCATCGTCTACGACCCGGCTTGCGAGTTCATCCAGAGGTTCTACGACAAGAAGCGAGAGGACATCGTGCTCAACCCATTGGACGAGCGGTGCCCCTATTGGGGACCGTCCGAAGAACTGCGCCGGAAGGCGGAAGCGAAGGCCATCGCGGCTTCGCTTTACCAGCCGACCAGCGATAAAAAGGGCGAGTTCTTTACGGAAACCCCGCAGAAGATATTTGCTCATCTCTTGACCTACGGGCCGAATCCGCAGCAGCTTGTGGAATGGCTGTCGAAGCCCGCGGAGATCGACCAGCGGGTACAGGGGACCGAGATGGAGGCCATGATCGCCAAGGGAGCGCAGCAGCAGCGCAACGGCGTTCTGGCTTCGCTTGGTCTGGTTGCTGACAGCCTGCGTATGCTGCCAACCAAGGAGCAGGCAAAGAACAAAACGTGGAGTGCGACCGAATGGGCTGTCACACGGAAAGGATGGATCTTCATTACGTCCAGTCCGACCGAGCGCGAGGCGTTGAGGCCGCTGCATAGCCTTTGGATCGACCTGCTCGTCATGCGGCTGTTGACCGCGCCTCAGGACAAACAGACTCCCGTATGGTTCGTTCTGGACGAGCTTGCCAGCCTGCAACGGCTCCCTCAACTCCATACCGCCATCACCGAAAACCGGAAATCGAAGAACCCGCTCGTTCTCGGATTTCAGGGCAAGGCCCAGTTGGAGGTCATCTACGGACACCTGGCCGAAGTCATGCTCTCGCAGCCGGCCACCAAGATATTCCTGAAGACCACGGAGCCGAAAGCAGCCGAATGGGTGTCCAATGCCATCGGCAAAGTTGAGATCGAACGCATGAAGGAGACGCACTTCGACGGCTCCCGCTCGGGCAGGAATTTCGCCGTAGACCGTCAGATCGAACCCTTGGTGATGGACTCTGAAATCTCCGGCCTTGAGAACCGCCATGCGTTTCTCAAACTGGGCAACAACGTCGCCCGCTTTCACTTCGAGTACATGGACGTGCCGCAGACCACACCGGCATTTCTACCGCGCAAGGTAGAGGGTGACGAACTGCGATTCGATCCACTGACGCTCGTTCCGAAGGCATCGCCAGAAGCTAAACCTGCTCTCGACTTGGAGGCAGCGTTGCCTCCGTCGCCAGAGCCAAAAACAATCGCTCTGCCAATAGAGACGCAGGCTGCCATTGTGAAGAATGACGACGAGAAAGAGCCGCACGAGCCAACGCCGCCCGAAGGCGCGGCGAGCGGCCCCGATCCCGATGGCCCGGAAGATGAACATGACGACGATATTCCGGTAGCCGAGCCGCAGCCGATGCGTCTCTGAGAATCGCCTCATGCTGACCATCTCCAAACCGCTCAGTTCCAGCCAGGCGCAGACCTATCATGCCAAGGAGTTCGTGTCCGCCGAGCAGAACTATTGGAAGCAAGGCGACACCATCCTCGGTGAATGGCAGGGCCGGATGGCCGAGCGGTATGGCCTTGCCGGGGCCATCGACGAGCAGCACTTCGCCCGTCTCAGTGAGGGCCAGAATCCCCTCACGGGAGGGCAGTTGGTGCGGCACCGCAACGGCCAGGAGTACACGACCGCTGACGGAACCACCGTGAAGCCCGTTGAGCACCGCGCCGGTTGGGATGCCACATTTTCAGCACCGAAGTCCGTTTCGTTGACTGCTTTGGTAGGCGGCGACGACCGGGTCCGCGAGGCCCACCGGCAGGCGGTGACAACCGCCCTTACGGAGTTGGAGCGGTACACTCAGGCCCGAATCGGGGGCAACCGCGCCGCCGAGACCACCGGGAAATTCGTCGCCGCCAAGTTTGAGCACGACACCGCGCGTCCCGTGGATGGGTATGCCGCGCCTCAGCTTCACACTCACGCCGTCATCTTCAATATGACCGAGCGAGCGGACGGCTCAACCCGCGCTGTCCAGCCGCAGAGCTACTTCGACAGCCAGCAGTTCGCGACAGCCGTGTATCAATCTGAGCTGATGTTTAGGCTGTCGCGGCTGGGGTACGAGATCACGCCTGGGAGAAGTGGGGCGCCTGAGATAAGAGGATACACACAGGAATATCTCGACGTTTCCAGCCCACGCAGCCAACAGATTCGCGAGTACCTCGAAAAGAGCGGGTTTGCCGGGCCGGAGGCGGCGCAGATCGCCGCTCATTCCACCCGCGACAAGAAAGAGATTCACACGCCTTCCGAGGTATTGGCAGCCCATCGGCAGCTTGCGGCCGAGTTCGGCAATCAGGCCGATCGAGTCGTCGCTGAAGCGCGGGCGAAGGCGTCTGCTCAGGAGCAAACGCGCGTTCCGAATAGCCCAGAGCGTGTTCAGGAAGCCGTCACCTTCGCCAAGACCCGCAACTTCGAGCGCGAAGCCGTCACCGATGAGCGAGACATCATGCGCGACGCCTTGCGGCGTGGCATGGGCGACCTCACTTACAGCCAGGTGCGCGACAACTTCGAGCTAAGGCAAGCCACCGGAGAATTCCAGCGCACACCCGGCCAGAAGCACGATACCGGGCGGCAGTTCACGACCCGCGAGGCCATTGCCGAGGAGCTTGCGACCATCAAGCACATGCAGCAGGGACAACACACAGTCGAACCGACCATGCGTCACGAGGACGCCGCCGCCCACGCCCGCACTCGCGAATTCCTGAATCCAGCACAACAAAGAGCCATCGAAGAGGTGCTCACCTCCCAGGACCGGATACATGGGCTACAGGGGTTGGCGGGCAGCGGTAAGACCACGACCCTTGAGGCCATCCGCGAGGGCGCGGAGCGGAACGGATACGCTGTTGAAGGCTTCGCTCCCACGAGTCGAGCCGTCGGCCAGCTACGCGACGCCGGAATTCAGGCCGACACCTTGCAAGGTTTTCTGGCGCGGGGAGGCGTGGAGCGGAGCGCGGGAGACCCGAACGCCCGGCACCTTTATATGCTCGACGAATCCAGCCTTGCCAGCACCCGGCAGATGCAATCGTTTCTCGAAAAGATTGGGCCGCAAGACCGGGTTTTGCTGGTCGGGGACACCCGACAACATCAGGGCGTCGATGCCGGAAAGCCCTTCGAGCAGATGCAGGAGGCCGGAATGCGGACATCGCAGCTCGACCAGATTGTGCGGCAGAAAGACCCGGAACTGCTACGCGCCGTCGAACATCTTTCTCGCAACGAGACGGCCACCGGTATTCAACTTCTTCAGCAGCAGGGCCGCATTACAGAAATTACCGACTCGCAGCAACGCATCGAGGCAATCGCCAGGGATTATGTCGCGCGCTCGGAAAACACGCTGGTTGTCTCGCCCGACAATGCCAGTCGCCGCGACATCAACGATGCCATTCGCGCCGAGTTGCAGGGCAGTGGCGCGCTATCCAAAGACAATCACGCGATGACCGTTCTTACCCAGCGTTCGGAACTGACCAGCGCCGACCGCAACTGGGCTGCGCTCTACCAGCCCGCCGATGTTCTTTACTACACCCGAGGGAGCAAAGAGCTTGGCATTGAGCGCGGCACCTACGCTACTGTCGTCTCCACAGACCCCAAAGCGAACCAACTCACAGTCGAACGGGAAGACGGCCAGCACGTCACCTACGATCCCAAGCGACTGCATGGCATCGCCGCCTACCGGGAAATCACACGAGATTTTGCCGAGGGAGACCGCCTCCAGTTCACCGTCAGTAAGCCGGACATGGACATCAAGAACCGCGACCTGGGCACGGTGGAACAGATCCACGGCACCAACATGACCGTTCGCATGGATGGCGACAAGGCTCGGACTCTGACTTTCAACGCCTCCGAGATGCGGCATTTCGACCACGGCTACGCCGTTACGTCGCACAGCTCCCAGGGACTCACTACGGATCGTGTTCTCGTCAACATGGACACCAAAGCGCACCCCGAACTCATCAACACACGCTTCGCTTATGTGTCAGTCTCTCGCGCGTCCGAAGACGCGCGAATCTACACGAATGATGCAACAACGCTCGCCGAACGCCTCAGTACCGATATCAGCAAAGCCTCCGCTGTCGAAGTCGCAAGGCCGAACAGCGAAACGCAAGCTCACCAACCCCAATCGAAGGAGCAAGCCATGACAAACACCAAAGAACTAACCCCCGAAGACCAAAGAAGGCAGTTCCAACAGGAAGCCCACGATCCTGCAACCGATAAGGCGCAGTCGCCCTCCGAAATCGACCAACGGCATTATGCCCCGCTCCACAATGCGTTGCCGAACGACGTCTCTGGTTACGAGTGGAAGCGGGAGACCGGCGACATCCAGAGCTACCAGCACAACCAAACTAACGGCTGGCTGCATATCGACCAGCAAAGTCAGTTCTACGACCGCCATGCCCAGCCCATTGCGAAGGAGCACGCTTTAGAACACGCTGGGCACCTCACTCTTGCAGTCAGTGAAATCTCACAAGCTCAATCCATCGCTAAAGGCACTGTCGGTACCGACCAGGGATTGAGCTTGTGATTCAGCGGCAGGCCCAACGCTCGAATGTCAGTTAGCAGAGAACAGCGGAGTTATGGGTTTTCGGACGATTCAGTGGTTTCAACGCGTCGGGGCTTGGATGTCGCTTCGACTTCAGGTGAAAACCTGTGCCACTTGCCTCGTGTGGTCGATACCCGCTTCTCGATTGTTAGCTGTCCCACTTCCTTAAGCGGAATGTAGGTTTCGGGATGCAGCGGGGTCGATTCATTCTTGAAACGATTGACCAGTTCCAGAAGCGCAGCCTGCATGTCGGCATCGAGTTTAGGTGGATTAGTTGCCAGCTCCCGCCATTCTGGATCGAAGCGGTCCCACAATCTCGTGGTGAGAAATCCAGTATCTTCTGGTGGGAACTTCGCAAAGTTCATCATCCCGCGATCCAAAACCTCTTGCGGCAGGCTCGAATAATGGTTGTTGAGCTTCTTCATCTCTGCCTTCAGCTCGTCGCCGGGGAGAAATATCTGGTGGTCCTTCAGGAATAGCGGCGCGATCCCTTTGTGTAGCTTGTCCGCCGACGTAAAGATCGAACAAAACGGCAGATAGTACAGATAAGCAATATCGGCCCGGTGGCTGGCCCGGTTACGCGAAATCAAGTCTGCCGCGATGCCTAGATAGAAGAAGAGGTCTACGGTGAAAACGTGGACGAAATACGGCAGAAAGTTCTGTATCGGGGGTTTTCCCTCCGCATCCCAACGCTGCCGCACTGATGCTTTTTCCTCGTCTGAAGCTCCAACCAACTCCAACACAAAACCGAGAAACCAATCATCCGGCGCCCGCGCCAACGTCGCATCTACGAATGCCTTCAGGGAAGGTAGGTCCTTCGGCTTGGGATTACGTTCGTAAACACGTTTGAAGGATTCATAAAGGACGCCGTTATCGGTTTCGGCCAAGGCAGCTCGCCACTGTTTTGCGATATCGCGTTCGAGTTCAATGAATTGCCCCTCCTGCCATCGGCGTAGGGCTTCTTCTTCGGGCGCATCGCGGTAAATAATTCCCTTGGAATCTCCCAGCATCACAGGTTGCCCTTGAGGCAGCACGCGCTTTGCCCGGTCTGTATCCAGCCTGAAAAAACCTGCGAGTTCTGAGGCTATCAAGGTACTGTGATGAACGCTGGGTGTCGCCTGCTGCTCTGGCATCCTTGCCGCAATGAGTTTGACTTCTTGCTCTGCCGTGCGGTCTTTCCCCATCTTCTTTTCGAGATCCGCTAGGGTCTCCACATAGAACAGCGGCGTGATGACCGACTGAAAGAAATTATCCAGCCATGCCGACTCATCCACACCGAGCAGTTGCAACGCCGATTTGTCGAAGATCAGTAATGGACCGTCCATCTTTTTCTAGCTCAGGACCAGTGTACTTCTCTTAACGGCCGAGGAAGGAGGTTCCCGCTCGCTGCGACCGCTATACTCCCACCATGCCTCCGCCCTGCATTTTCTGTGATAACGAATCCGGCAGCGAAGAACATCTCTGGGCTGCATGGATGCACAGACTTATCGCGTTCGCCCCGGTCAATAGACAGGAAGGAAGCGGCCCCGTTCTTATTGGACAAGATCCCGAGATAACGATTAACACCGTCTGCCGTACCTGCAATAACGGCTGGATGAGCCAGATTGAGGAAAAGAACGTCGCCCGGCTCAAGCCTATGCTTC
The DNA here is from genome assembly GCF_009766095.1 of Granulicella sp. S190. Taxonomy (GTDB): domain Bacteria; phylum Acidobacteriota; class Terriglobia; order Terriglobales; family Acidobacteriaceae; genus Edaphobacter. The sequence goes on along the minus strand of NZ_LMUD01000002.1, from coordinate 137,936 downwards.
TCAATACTGCGATCACCCTCGATCCGGGAGGGATGAAATTGCTGGCGGAATGGGCCGTCAAAACAGCGATGGTCGCAGAGTCCATCAAACCCCGAAACGACAATGAGAATTTCTTCACGCGCGCAGAACGGATCGCCATGCGCGAATGCCAAGCCATTCCTGAAAGGACGAGGGTCTGGATCGGCGCACTCACCGAATCCCATATCGGCTGTCACGGCACCGATTTCACTATCATGGCCGATGGAGGAAAGACCCGGATTGGAACCGGTAGTGTCTCCACCGTCTACGTGGGTCACTTTGTCGTACAGACCGTGACGGAGCACCTCCATCCGCCCTATGTGAGCGATGACTTATCATTTATCACGCCATCGCCAAGTATCTGCGATGGACGGTTGACACAGATTCATCCCAGTAGGCCCAGGAAGGCAGATTGGCCGCTTACACCGTTCACGGAATACGGGGCGACGGGAATCGCCGCATTGATGGACCGCTGGCGTACCGGCGAACAGGTCAACAAGATCAGCAACGCGGTTGCCCCTAAATACTGAAGGCGATGTTTGGAGGGCCGCGTAAAATGGGGCTTTCTCAGCTAAACCGCCGTTCGTAGGGAGCCATTGATTGCAGTGTCTCGGAATATAGTTCGTTGAAGACCTGTGGACGTTCCATGCCAAGACCGAAGATCGTATAGGCGATGGAGCTGTGGACATACCCAAGAACCATAAAGAGGACTTTTTGGAATTGGGGCTGTTTAGAACGCTCTTCTATGGAGAACTGCGCCCGTTCCTCCGGCCAGAAGTTATCGAGCGCCGTGGAATAGCAATGGATATACGATGACGTTTGGTAATAGTCCACCGCATACTGACTCTTTTTGATGAAGTCTGTCGAGCTGTCGCCGTCCAGTGGATGGTCCTTCAGATTCGTGACCCACGCAAAACCTTTCTCGCCGGACCAGTGCTTCGAGGCTCCCTTAGTGTCTGGAGTTAGACCCCACTGCTTCCCATATTCGAGTATCTTTGCTTCCATCGGTGTGCCCGCTGCGCTTTGAAGAGCCCAGTGCATCCAGTATTGCTTGTCGGCTACCGCGAACCGCATATATTTATCGGTTCTCGCCCAAAGCTGGCTGCGGTCTTCGGTCAGGTAACGCAGGTTCAATGAACATTCGACGATGGATCGGCACAAGCCATAGGCTTGATCCTCCAGCCCCGCACCCAGAAGAACAAAGATAGCGTTTGCCAGCGAAAAGGCTTTGGACAGGATGCCAAGACCCATCATGTCGAACGGGTACATATCGAAGCGCCGCGTATAGAGCGCGAGCCCATCAAACTCCCGCTTCGCGTTGCGAACATAATCGCGGACGAGCTGAATCTCCTTACTTCTCTCTACTGTTGCCATGACGTTCCTCCACCTGAATTGGGGATGAGAGCCGTCGAAACGACACCCTTATCCCTAAAACATGCGTCGCCTCATGATACGGACTGAGAAGAGTTTTATTTCTAGCGATGTCAAGCCGTAATGGAACCCGCTGATGAGGGCGGAAGTCTCCTCCCGTCTGCGGCTGCTTCGCATCCTCCGCCCCCACCTCTGCGGGCCGTTCCTTCCCGCAACGCCCTCCCGATAATTCCTGCGCTCCGCGCTCGGCAAGGTACACAAGCCTGCTAAGGGGCTCTGCCCCGATCGCGCGCGTCAAGGGGTTTCCCCATAATTTTTGCTGCGCAAAAATCACGCGATAAAACCGCGCCCTCCGCTTTGCTGCGGGTGGGAGATACCCGCTCCCCTTGACGCTTGCTACCCCCGCCTTCGCCAGGTGGCGTTCGGCATGTACATGCCGCGTTTCAACGCGGACGTGCAAAAGCCAAAGCGGGAGGCACTATGCACAACAACCAAACCACACCACCCGACACACCCAACCCCTTCACTTGGAGAGGCTTCGCCAACGTGCGCATGGGCGACTACATCCTCGGCGAAGACACCGTTGACCTTCTCAGCTTGGGCTTTTGCGGCGATACCATTGCCGTCATTTGCCCGAACTGTGACGAAGTTTTGGGGCATATCCCCGTAGAGCTTTACGGCGAAGAGTTCCGCGACCTCACCCACCACCACATTACCCCCGTTCTCGATTGGCACGACGCGAAGCACCACCTGCGTCTCGCCTAACAACGCCCACCCAACCGAAAGGAGAAAACACGCTATGATGACCGCGACCTATTCCCCCGAAGACAACAAACTCCGTCTTTATTCAACCAGCCGCTTCGACCAAGAAACTTATGCCCGCGTGAAAGATGCCGGATTCAAGTGGGCACCACGGCAACAGCTTTTCGTAGCCCCTGCGTGGACGCCTTCGCGGGAAGACCTTTTACTCGACTTGTGCGACGAGATCGGGGACGAAGACACCAGCCTTGTGCAACGCGCCGAAGAACGCAGCGAGCGTTTCAGCGAGTACAGCGAGAGCCGCACCGAAGACGCAGACCGAGCGCAGAAGGCCGTCGCCGCGATTGCCGATAACATCCCCTTCGGCCAGCCCATCTTGATTGGTCATCACAGCGAACGCCGCGCCCTGCGTGATGCCGAGCGTATCCGCGAGGGCATGAGCCGCGCCGTGAAGATGTGGGACACGGCGAAGTATTGGACTGACCGCGCCCAAGGCGCGTTGCGTCATGCCAAATACAAGGAGCGTCCCGATGTGCGAGCCCGCCGCATCAAGGGACTGGAGGGCGATAAACGCAAGCGGGAACGCCAAATAGCCGAGTCGCAGAAGTTTCTCCCCGCATGGCGCAGCGAAGGACTCACCCGCGAACGTGCGTTGTCCATCGCCAACGTCGATCACATCACCGTGTACTACACCAAAGACAAGTACCCGGCTTCGACCTATGAAGGTGCAGACAGCGTTTGGGGAGGTTTGAAGAAAGGGTTGATTGACGAGCAACAGGCTTCCGCCATCTCCATCCGCGTTCACGAGCGCAGCATCGCATACGCGCTGCGTTGGGTTGCCCACTTTGAGAACCGCATCGCCTATGAACGCGCCATGTTGGCCGAGAGCGGAGGCACGGTTGCCGACAAGACACGACCGGAGAAGGGTGGCGCTTGCCGTTGCTGGGCCTCCCCGCGCGATGGCTGGTCGTTCATCCAGAAGGTGAACAAGGTTTCCGTGACCGTGCTCGACAACTACGGCAACCGTGACCGCAATTTCACCCGCACCATGCCCTTCGACAAACTTGTCTCTGTGATGACTGCCGCCGAAGTTCACGCCAAGCGCGATGCGGGTCTCTTGCTGGAAACCGACGACGGCATCGGTTTCTATCTCCAAGTGGCACCCTCCACACCGCCCAACGACGATGACCCCGAAGCTGCCTTGCGTCATCAGTGGGACGCGGAAGGCGTCCCGAAGGAACGGCAGGACGAACTTATCGCCGAAGTGACGGCCAAGGCGCAGCCGGGAGCCAAGGTCGGCCCCTTCACCCTGCGCGATTGAAACCAGTGTGCCGATTCCACACAAGAAGCGGGACATCCATCAAGGAAAGGAGAGAACGATGAAAGGCAAACGAGTATCCAGCAAACAAACCGGACGCACTGGCACCGTGACCAAGAGAATTGGAAACTGCCTTTGGGTACGGATGGACGACGACGGCACCGAATGGAGCGGAGGCATATCGTATTGGAAAATTCTTCGCCCAACCAGCAAGGCCCCGCCGCTTGAACAACCGAACGGTCGATGATGACGCAGCCGCCCTTCGATGAGCCGAAGGGCGGCTGCGTGTTCTTGTTGCCCGTCTTTCCCACCCTATTCGTGCTGGCGCTTCGCACCAGGCCCGCATTCACCCACCCGACGGGCAGCCCGCGCAGATTGTCGCCACACTGTGGCGACAATCTGCTTGCCGCAAGCCAGAGGCAAACGACGACTCAATGAAAATCTCGCGACAACACATCGACATTCCCGGCATGGACTACACGCACGGTTGAAGCTCGTACATTGATGACGCCGTCCTGATTCTGTAGCACGCCCTCCACCAGAAGAAAATTCTTCCTCGTCACCGTCACGCGATTTTGTTCGTAGAGCTTGGGATGGATGATGGCGTTCGAGATGCCGGTTTCGTCTTCGTTGCTAAGGAAGATGAAACCGCTGGCCGTGCCAGGTCGTTGCCGTGCAATCACGGCACCGGCAATCCGTACAAATGTCCCATCCGGCACGCTCTTGAGGTCAGCGGCACGCATCACCCCGAGTTTGTCCAGCTCTGCGCGCTGGAGGGCCATTGGATGAAGCCCCAGGGTGAAACCGGTAATGAAAAAGTCGGCGACCATCCGATCGTTGATCGCCATGCTCACCAGCGGGGCCGATATGTCGATTTCAAACTCATCCGGGATGTTCGCAAAGAGCGGGCCAACATCCTGTCCGGCTCGCTCCGCTCGCCAGAGCGCCGTGCGGCGGTCGTGTTTTTCCCCTGTCCAGTTGAACGCACCCGCTTTCGCCAACAGCGCCAATTCATCCTTGCGGATCGACGCCACGCGACGCTTCAGGTCGTATTCGGAGACGAATGGCCCGGTCGTTTCTCGCGCAAGTGAAATCGCGTCCCCGATGACTTGCCGTAGCCCCTTCACATAGCGCAGACCCATCCGCACAGCGAACGGGTCGCTGTGCTTTGCTCGCTCGTTTTCGTCCAACGTCTCCAGCGTGCAGTTCCAGTCGGAACGCTGCACGTCGATGGGCCGCACTTTGAGGCCATGGCGCTTCGCATCGTTGATGAGCGTCGAAGGGCTGTAGAAGCCCATCGGCTGATTGTTGAGCAGCGCACACAGATACGCGCCGAGGTAATGAAACTTCGTGTACGCGCTCGAATACGCGATGCTCGCAAACGAGTGAGCGTGCGACTCAGGGAACATGAACTCTCGCACCGTTGAGAGGATACGCATCACTTCCGCTTGTTGCGTTGCATCGAAACCGTTCGCTGTCATTCCGTCGATGAGCCGTGCCTTGAGGCCGGCGAGTACAGCATCCGACCGTTTGCCGCCCATCGCCTTGCGCAGCTCTTCGGCTTCGCCGCCTGTGAGATTCGCCGCGACCATGCCAACTCGCATGACTTGCTCCTGAAAGAGCGGCACGCCCAACGTCCGTTCGAGGAACGGCTGAAACGACGGATGCAGATACGTCACGGGCTGCCGCCCCAGCCTTCGCTCGATATACGGATTGACGAACTTGCCCGTCACCGGGCCAGGCCGGATAATGGCAACTTGCATGGACAGGTCGGCGAAGCACTTTGGTTTCGTGCGCGGAAGCGCGGACATCTGCGCCCGGCTTTCGATTTGAAAGAGGCCCACTGTATCGGCTTCAGCGATGGTCTTGTACACCGCGTCGTCCTGTGGGACTTGCGCATAATCGAGCGAAACGCCGTAATGCTTTGGCACCAGCTCGCGACAGTCGGAGAGGACCGCTAGCATCCCTAAACCGAGCAGGTCGATTTTCACGATGCCCATGTCCGAGCAATCGTCCTTGTCCCATTGCACCACCGTCCGCCCTTCCATCGAGGCCCGCTCGATAGGAACAATGGACGAGAGATGTCCCTGGCAGATGACCATGCCGCCAGAGTGCTGTCCGAGATTGCGCGGGAGGCGCAACACGTCATAGGACTTTCGCAGATAGTGCGCGATGCGCTGCTCTTTCATGTTGAGGCCTGCGGCCTTGAATGTACTTTCCAGCGAATCGCTGGGAGCCTTGTATTCCCAGGAACTCAAGAGGCCGGCGAGCTTCGAGGTCATCTCGCGGTCGAATCCCAAGGCCGCGCCTACCTCACGCGATGCAGATTTGTTTTTGAAGCTGATGACATTGGCCGTCATCGCCGCGCCTTGCGCTCCGTAGAGGTTGTAGAAATACTGAATGCCTTTCTCGCGCGGCTTATCGCTCGCCATGTCGATATCAATATCCGGCATCACCGTTCGCTCTTCGGACAGAAATCGCTCAAAGAGCAACTTCTGGCCCACCGGATCGACGATGGTGATTTCGAGCGCGTAGCACACAACGCTGCTGGCAGCAGAGCCGCGCCCCTGCGCCATGATGCCGTTCGCCTTGCAGAATTGCACCAGATCCCAAACGATGAGGAAGTATCCGGCGAGGCCGCGACTCTTGATAACACGCAACTCATGCTCAGCCTGTCGCCTGGCGCGTTCGTACAACGCCGCATCGTGTTTGGGGAGATAGCGCAGGCGCAGACCTTCGTCTACACGCTTGCTCAAGAACGAATCCATCGTCTCCCCATCCGGCACTCGATACGGCGGGAAGTCGTATCCGACTGTCCTCAGATCGAATTGCAGCCGCGTCGACAATTCGCCGGTGTTGCCGATGGCCTCAGGGTAGTCGTAGAAGAGCTGGCCCATCTCTTTCGCTGTGCGCAGATGACGTTGGGCATTGCGTTCGAGCAAACGCCCGGAGCTATCCAGTGAGGTGCGGTGACGGATACAAGTGAAGATGTCCAGCGTCTCGCGCTCTTGCGGTGTCGCGTAACTGACGCCACCCGTTGCCAGCAGCGGCAGATGCAGCGAGCTTGCGACGCGGATAGCCGCGCGATTCCGATGCTCTTCTTCGCGGCTCGAATGGCGTTGCAATTCGACATAGACGTTGCGCTGTCCGAAGACATTAGTCAGCCGCTCCACCGTCTTGTAGGCAGCGTCGTATCCGCCTTCGGCTAATGCCGCGGCCAACGGGCCTTCGTTGCCACCCGTCAGGCACACGACGCCTTCGGTGTACGGCTCGACTTCTTCCAGCCAACTTGCGCCTTCCGCCTTCGTCGTCTCACGCAGCTTCATCCTCGTGATGAGCCGGGAAAGATTTCGATACCCCGTGGTGGTTTCGGCCAGCAACGGAAGACGCGCTGGTTCGGCCAAGTGTTGGTGCGGCAGATACGACCGTGGATGCAGACGCTCTCCAAAGTCGGTTACCGCTACTTCCGCTCCGATGTGCGAACGCACACCGAGCTTCTTTCCTTCCATGTGAAACCGCACCGAGCCGTAGAACCCGTTACGGTCGAGCAGCGCCATCGCCGGCATCTCCAGATGCGCCGCTTGCTGCATGAGGTGTTCCGGCAGTGTCGCGCCTTCGAGAAAGCTGAAGGCCGACCGCGCATGGAATTCCACGTAGTCAGTCATACGTGCCCTGCACATACCAGCAGCGTGACCCAGGATCGAAGGCGATGCGGCACAGTCGTTCGATCCCGTCCGCCATCAGGCGCACGTCCCACTCCGCGCGCGACCACTCCGCTTTGTCCCACCACTGTCCGCTGAGAAGTTCCGGCCCAGCCGCTTCGCGGATCGTATAGGCAATCGAGTTCCAATAGACGCGCACGGGCCGCTCGTTCACGAGCTGCACGTTGATGACTTGTGGCGGGCGGTTCACCCGCAGTGCCACCGGTACTGGCAACAGCGAGGGCTCTACGCGCCGGGGCGCGGGAGGCATGAACGGAGCCATGCGAAAAGCGTTGGGGCGATGATCGTCCACCAACTCCGGCGAGCCTACGCGGTCTTCTCCCAGCAGCTTGCGCAGCTTCGCCACCAACACCTCCGTCTGTCCCGGTTCCGGCGCCTGCGGAAGAAACAGGCCGTGTTGCGCTCGGTAGGGAGGGGCGGACTGCGCACGCAGTTCGACAGCCAGAATCGCGGCGCTGGGCGGATGCGCTTCGAGATCGAGCTGCATCAGCTTGAGCAACGTCGGTGTGTCTTGCAGCGGCAGCGCCGGACGCACGAGGCGTTCATGCCGAGCGCCACCGTCGAGTAGAAGCACAACTTGGATCGAAGCGATGGCGCGGGCCTTTGCCCGCACCCGGTCCAGCAGCGCCGTGGTCATACGTGACAGAACGAAGAGAAGGCGTTGCAGATCATCGACGGGACAATCCAATTCCATCTGCTCTGTCAGCCCCGATTCAAAGCTCGCTTCGAGCGGCATCATCAGGTGCGGCAAGGTGCCGCAGGCCAGTGCGTGGAGTTTCTTACCGGACTGTCCCAGACGGGAAATCAAGTCCGTCTCCGCAAGCGCGGCCAACTCGCCACAAGTGCGGATGCCCCATGCCTTGAACGTCTCGGCATGTTCCGGTTCGAGCGGAAGAACACTGAGCGGCAAAGCGCCGATGGCCTCCGCATCGCAACCCGGTGGAACAACCGAAACGCCCACCCGTCCCCACGCGAGACATGCGGCCACATGGAAATTCCCCGCAACGGCGACATTGGCGAGGAAGCCGGCGGCCATCACGCTCTGTCGCAGCTTTGCGGCGAGTTGCGTGGCATCGCCAAAGATGGTGTTCATGCCGCATATGTCGAGTGCATAGGTGCCGGGCCGGTCTGCTACCAGTTCCATGCGCGGCGAAAAGCGGCACACGATTTCATGCAGTCGGCCTTGTGCCGTGTCTTCCCCCGCGACATCGCGGCGGAGCATCGTCACATCGCAAGCCTCCGCCTGAAGGCGGGACATCCCGACCTCTACGCCGCGCGTCCGCGCGGCCTTGTTCGCGGCAAACACGAACTCCCTGGGCGCTTGACCATCGAACACCGCAAACGGGCGTTTGCGCAGCTCTGGATTTTCCAGCGCGGCAGCTTGCGCAAAGAAGTTGGGCGGATGCAGCACAGCGTACATCAGCGACACCTCGTCCACTGTGTTTCCGCCGCCCAAGCCACACGGCCCGCTGGTTTCCTCTGCTGAAACGGAGAGCCTTCATTGCGGTTCCGTTCGCGGAGAAGCTGATACTGTTGACCCGCGAACAGCGGCGTCTCGCCGTGGTCGCTGAATGGCTTTGTCTGTGCGGGGTCGCAACGCAGGGCTAGTGTCGCGCAACTGCTCGCGCAGGGAGATTGCGTCAGGAAGACCAGCGCCGACCGTGCATGTTCGGCGGCCAGTCGAAACCGATACCATGTCGCCAGCGGTATCCGCATGGTGTGCTGGGGCAGCACATCGCTCATATCAAGCACAATGGCCGCGAAGCCTCCAGTTTGCAGCAAGAGGTCGGTGGCTTTCAGGGCTTGCTCCAGGCGTGACCACGGTTTGTCGCTAAGCTTCTGTTTGCGCTCTGCCGACATGCGCAGCCAGAGCATCCGCTGCAACTCAACGCCCGCCGCCGCCGCAGATTCCGGTGACAGGGCATCGTTCACGTCCACCCAGGCGCAGGCGTTGCCGAGCTTCGTGACGTTTGCCAGCAGGGACAGGGCAAAGGAACTCTTACCCGTCGATGCTGTGCCGCTCACTTCCGTAATACTGTTGCGGGGAATGCCGCCGCCCAGCATCGCGTCGACATCCGCCATGCCGGTCGAGAATAGCTCCGGTGCCTGTTTGATTTTGAGCGTCAGGGCGGCGGGGACGCGCTGAGCCAGTTTCGTTTCGACTTCGACCCGGATTGCGGCAGCGGAACCCATATTCGCTTTATCTTCGCCTATCGGGTAGCCCCCCCGTCAACCTCCGATGCCGCGCAAGTTGTGCATTATCTTGTAAGTAGCAGAAGAATAAGGGCAGAATAATAAAAACGCGAACGCCGCGCGCACCGAGGTTTCACCATGTGTGGACGTTTCAAACGAAAATCCGACAAACAAAAAGTCGCCAAGGTCTTCGAGGTCACAGCAGGAATCGAAGAACTCGACTTCGCGCCTGGCGATGATCTACGTCCCCAATCCATGCAGCCGATCATCTATCTAAATGACGACGGCGAACGCCGCATCGAGATGATGCGCTGGGGATTCAAGCTCCCCGATCGTCTGCTTTTCAATGCGCGCTCCGAGGGCATCGTCAACGCAAATTTCTGGAAAGATGCGTTTCTCGCCGGACGCGCGATCGCGCCCGGTGATTCAATCTTCGAGTGGAAGGAGATGCCGAAAGGGCAAAAGAAGCCGAAGTACGAAATCACTGTCCCAGGGCAAGAACCGTTCGGCATGGCTGCCGTTTGGAAGCTCTGGAAGAATCCGAAAACGGAACAGTGGGAACGTACCTTCGCCATCCTCACCGGCGATCCGAACGAGTTGGTAGCGCCTATCCACCCGCGTATGACCACCTTTATCGAACCACGGGATTTCGCCGAATACCTCGCGCCATCAGAGCGGCCCCCCGTTCATCTTTTGCGGGTATTGGCCGCCGAAAAGATGCACGTCGAATTAGTCGGAAACAGTCCTATCACCAACGCACAAGTCAATTTGTTCGACGCCCAATAGTGTCAGCGGCGGGCGGTTGCACGTCCAAGCGAGCCATTCGGCGGCGGGGGCGACCACTCTAATGTCAGTTAGTAGGGGACAATGGACTGATAGATTGCGGATAGGCAATTGTCACGTTTTATCGCAAAAAAACTTGACAATATGGCATGGATGGGGACAGAGTAAAGGAGATGCCGAAGGCCGCCAAAACCCGCAGCACTGCTAGTTCCATCCGCCTGCAAATTGAGCGCGGCGGCGAGAAGTTGTGGCGTCACAATGACTTCCGGGATCAGCCTTTTCCCGCCGTTGCCCAGACGCTCTCGCGTCTGACCCGCAACGGGACATTAGAACGGCTAAGCAAAGGTGTCTACTATCGTCCTCGCTCAACAGCGTTTGGGCCGAGCCGTCCCAGCCCCACGGCAATCAAGAAACTGGCGGAGAGAACCAAGACAATCTTCCCATCCGGCACCGCTGCCGCCAATCTACTAGGTTTCAGCACGCAGACATCGCGCCGAAGCGAGTTGGCAACAAGCTCACTCAGTCTCCCCAGGAAACTCATCGGCGCCGAGACCCGCGTTCATGCACGGAGGCCGGAAGCATGGAAGAACCTGTCTGAGACAGAAGCAGCTCTCCTCGACTTTTTACGCAAGGGCGGTAGCACAAGCGAATTGTCTGCCGAACGCACCATTCAAAAGACCTTGGCCCTACTTGCAAAGGATCGTCACCTTGAACGACTGCTCAAGGTGGCTGATTCGGAGCCGCCACGGGTTCGCGCTTTACTGGGCGCACTGGCGGAAGAGCTTGAGCGAGATCCCGCCGCACGAGCACGTCTGCGCGCCTCCTTGAATCCGCTCTCCCGGTTTGACTTTGGACAATTCACAGCCCTGCTACACGCGCGCGAGTGGCAGGCCAAGGAAAGGCCCAAAACGTGAGACTGTTTGAACATCCTGACTTCGATCAGGTGATCCTTCAGGCCGCAGAGCACTTTCAGCTCCGGCCAGGGATCATCGAAAAGGACTACTACGTCACCGAAGTGCTGCGTATCATCGCCGCTACGGCCGGCGACAAAGTTATCTTCAAAGGTGGAACCAGCCTCTCGAAAGGCTGGAACTTGATTCAGCGGTTTTCAGAGGACATCGACATCTTTCTCGACCCGCTTGCCTTCGAGCCACCTCTGACCAAACGCGGCATCGACCGCGAACTAAAGAGCCTGCGCGATGCCGTGGCCGCGCATCCGGCTCTTCAGTTCGTTCCCGACGAGAGCCAAACCATAGGAGGCTTCGGGCGCAATGACCGGTTCTCTTATCACCAACTCCACGGCGGTCCCGGTGAAGTCGTCAACCGTGTGCTCCTCGAAGCAGGAGCAGCCAGCGGTCGGGAACCCACCGTCAATGTTGAGCTGCGCTCCTACCTCGGTCAGTTGCTACAGGAAAAAGGAATCACGCTCGGGGCGGAAGACGAAAGCTCGTTCCCAATGCGCTTGCTCCATTTCAGGCGAACCTTCGTAGAGAAGATGTTTGCCATTCACAGTAAAGTGGAAATCCTCAAACGGGATGGACGTTCTCTGGGCACCTACGCTCGGCACTACTACGACCTGTTTCAACTCGCATCACGACCCGAGATTCAAGAAATGCTTCAATCTGCCGAGTATGGCGAGATCAAGCAGGACTACGACCGCATCAGCCGCACACACTTTCCTGGCAGCTACTTCTACCCGGATCAAATGAGCTTCGCCAACAGCGACGCCCTCTTTTCGACGGGAGACCTTTCTGCCGCGATTGGCCGCGAATACAAGGGCCAGTGCGAGATTCTCTGCTTCGGCCCACACCCCTCCTGGGAGATCGTGCAAGCCCGTTTTATGGAGCTTCGCAACTTGCTTTAGAACTGGAATCCACGGCCAGCACAATGAGGTCGGACAGCGATACGTCTGGCTCATCCCGAAGAGCTCTATGAACCGATAAGTCTGTCCGCCGTCACCCCCGCAAACCACCTATCGAAACATTCATCGAACTGGTTCTGTCCCACCGGATTCAATCCAAAGAATCGACCGCTATTTTTGCGAACATGCAGCAACGCCGACCGTAGAGGTACATTGCTCCAGAGCGCATCAAGGAATGCGGTCATGACTCTGCACCGAACCTCCGGCAAGTGCGGTTCGCGATACAGTTTCGTCACAAAGTCCACGAAGATCCTGAGCAATGCTTGGAGGTTTCCAGTGGGCTTTTGAAAAATCTCCACGAACTGCTTCAGTGGAGATCGCCAGGGTATTCCCTCGGCCATCTCAACTCCCTTCAGCAGGGTCGTACTGTCGAACATGGTAACTGTGTAGTTCATTCCAATCAGGGATGCGACAATCCTCAGCCTCTCGGCATCTGTGATCTGACCGGCGACTGCCGTCTGCTCAGCAACTATTTCGGTCCAGGTCCTCTTCACACCAAACTCGCTCTTTGCAAGTTCTGCCTGAATGAGATCGTCTGTCCATAAGACCGAGTCGGGACGCGATGCTAGTAGCATCGCTTCTGTCCCATACTGTCCGAACATCTTCTCAAGCGGCTCCCGCTTTGCCGGATCGAGAGCAGCTAGTTCCATGACCGGCACAATTTGCACTACTGATCTCAGCCGCTCAAGAAATCCCTCGTCCTCCAGATGCCTCGCGGCCTTCTGATCCGCGGTCTCCTCCGTAAAAGATGCAACACCATCGCGATAACTGACCGTCCCACTTGTTGAACCAGAGAAAAGATCGCCAATCAATGTTTCTTGTAACTCATCAAACGTTCCTTCAGTCATCTGAAATTGGAACCGTTTGGCGTCCAACAGGAGGCCCTCGCAACCGATCATCCGAATCGTGGCTACGACGCTGATATCAACGACTACGACGTTGCAGGTTTGGAGAACGAAAATACTCTGGCCGCGCTCTTCTGGCGTCCCAAAAGCGGATTTAACCGCCTGCCCATCTTCCTGCGCCAGACTCGCTAGTGCCAAATAAGCGTTTCTTCCAAAACGATCGCCAAAGAGATGGAACGATACGGGCAGTTCGTCGTAAATGCGACGAGCCTGGGAGACCGTCGCCTCTCGTTCCTTTACAGAATCGAGAACCTTCTGGAGCCCCCGTGTCACTTCCTCTTCCGTTGTCCCCAAGTGGACAGCTTCAACAAAGCTTTGACCGCCGAAGCGCAACTGCATCTCGCCCATACAGTCTTGGAAACGCCGAACATACTTCGGCATGATCTGCCGAACGGTACCGGTCCTGCTCTGCATCTGTCCTTTTGCTAAAACGACGATATCCCCAACGCGCTTTCCGACGAGTTCTTGTGCAAGTACAGAATTTATCGGTATCTCTTCAAACTCAGCGCTCGGTGTGTCCGTTGCTTCCAAAACGAACCATCGAACACCGCCATTCAGATCGTCATGCACGGCTACCGCGGAATCGACCGCAGCTACATCGAGCGACGGCGGCATTGTGATCGACGTGTCCCCTGGCATAAGACTCAAAATCATTGCCTGATGGGCTTGGATATCTCCGAAATGCGACCGCAAAAATCGATAAGCAAAGTCAATGGTCGAGTTGCCGGCACCCGCAAATCGCAGTACATGAACCGCAGGTATGATGTAGTCCAACGGAAGCTCGTCCACCGTGGGCAAGGCGTTCAGACTTCCATTCACAAGAGCTGGCTGCTGCATTTGAACGCCAATGACTGATCGTAAGAGCGTGCCCAACTTGTGATCCGGATGTGTCTTTAAGAACTCGTCCAGGCGCGCAACTGCTTTCTCACGCGAGTATTTCTGGAGATACTGCACCTCAAAGCTGACCACCTCCCACAGGTCTTGTCCCCGTCTCTCCAGTTCGGCACACGTTTGAAGAACAACGTCGTCACGATGAAGACGAGCTGCGCAGTCGAGCAGCATCCCGCTATCAAACGCCTGGACATTTAGGTCAAACAGCTCTTGACACAACGGCAGCGCTTGATCAGGCAAATCTAAGCGCATGAATAAGCGCGCGATGAATTCTTTCGTCTCAACGCCGCTGGAGGCAGTGAGTTCTTGTTTCGCTTGCCGCGCAAGACGTTCCGCCTCGTCCTTGCTCCCTTCGCTTGCCGCAATGTGTGCCAGCAGAGCCGTAATGACCTCTTTGTCGAGGTGCGCCGAGGCTTGCATGAGGTAAGCCCGTGCGCCAGCCGGATCCTTCATCCGCACCATCGCATCTATTGCCGTAGATGCGATGATTGGCCGCAAATTTGGCCGAAGCTCCGACGTGTCGATAGCAGTGAGCATCGACACTGCAACCGGTAGATCTTCAGGAATAGCTCGCTGAACCAACGCCCTGGCATACATCAAGGCGGCTTCTGGACGACCACTCTTGCGATAGGCCCGCTCTAGTAGTCGGATGGACTCGTCGATTCGCTTAGCCGAACTGTGTATGTGAGACAACGCAAGAAGCGCTTGAACATTTTCGGGATCAATTCGGATCGCCTCATATGCATCCGCCTCCGCCTCGGCTACTTTCTTCTGCAATAACCGTAAGTCTGTCCGTATCACCAACGCTTCAGCCCGCGCGCGTTCGTCTCGTTCCACTTCTGCCAGACGCATCGTTTCGCTCAGGGCGGATTCAACACCTTCCACAAGCTCATCCCGTGGAATTCCTGAATCGGTGCTTCCGTTCTCGGCCAGCACAATCCAGCCCATGTACGCTCGTGCTATCGAAAGTTGCGGCTGAGATGAGTCGGGCAAAATCATTGCCGCAGCTTTGGCATATTCCAAACCCTTGCCGATCTCCATTTCGATCAGTGCGTGGCGCGATAAAGAAAGCGAAACCTCCGCATCAGCCTTGATCGCTTCGCTGAGTTCACCCTCCAAGTCACTGAGACGGGTTAGCGGTGGTGCAGAAGCGACCCAGTTCGCCGCCAGCTTCGCAGATTCTGGATATTCTTTACGTAGTTCGGCAGCCTTCTTGTGAGCGGTGTCGTGTTCGCCCTTAAGAATGTATGCCAGAACCTCATTGGTCTTCGCACGCTCATCGCTAGGCTCCCAACGCATGGCCTCGAAGAAATGCTCTGCCGCGACTTCAGCCTTGCCGAGACCCATCTCTGCAAAGCCAAGATTTGAGCTAATACGAAAACGATCATGTTGTGAAACAAAGCTGAAACCATCCCGTTGAACAATCCGATTCAAAATCAATAGCGCTGTTTGGTATTCGCGCTTGTTGACCGCATCGCGGGCTGCATCAATTTCTTCCGTCAGCCCTGTGGTTTCGATCAAACCGCCAGCTTCTCTGATTTGCTGTTCAACGATAGGCGATTTTGACCCAATCCGGCTGGTTGCTGTGATAACCGTTAACTCGAAGTACGCTTTGCGAACCTCGTTATACATCTGAATCAGGCGGCACAACTTGCCCCAGGTCAGAAGCTCCACCTCGAACAGACCCAGCTCCCGATGACGTTGGTTGATCTCAAGAACCTTCTTCTGTGCCTGAGTCGATACTTTGGCAGTGGTGAGAATGCCGTATTTGCCGAGAGGAAACTCGAACTTGCAAGCATCGGCAACTTCGTCGGCGATAGACGTGGGCGATAGCGTTTTCTGAAATTCCTTAAGTTTGCACTGTGCCCCATGAAGCGGAACCACGCCCCCAAGGTCCAGAATATCGATGCCGTTTTGCCGTTCACCCTTCCGTCCATACCGTTCCAAACCGGGGCGGTTCCAGTAAATCCGTAAGATATCGACACAAAGATCCTCGAAGTCGTCTTCGTCCGTCGGAATCGGAAACAACACCGGAATGGCAATTTGTCGCATAGCAATTTACACGCAATCCATTATCTCCGGCTTTCGCCCTCAAGCATCAGAACTTCAACTAGATAGGGAGTCGGGTAAGGGAACGGCATTGCTGCCGCTCCCTCCCCTAAGAACCGGACTTGATGGTTTCCCTCATCCGGCTCAAGCCGTGTGTAAGCCCTGCATGAACAGAGCCGGTTGAACACATCGCACGACGGTTAGCGATGTCTGTTAGTTCACCTGAACCTCTTTCGAGATTCGAAGTAGCCGCGCCAGAGCAGGTCGAACGGGTTAGCGTCCGACTTGACCTTGACGTAGCGCCGGATGGGGATTTCGGTTGGGTTTACCAGCCGAGCCTCAGCCGAGCGCGAACCTTGCGCGTTCGAACCAACCAGTACAGCGAAGCACCATGAAGTCCGTCCAAGCCTGTGCCAGTATCGATCTACGATCCAGGTAGAGGACTTGTTCGGATGCCGGCGCTTTGCCCATCGCCAGAGCGAGTGCCAGAGGACCATCCCCACTTTCCGATACGTCGAACCAGCTTCGATGTGACGGTGATAGTATGCCCATCCACGGATGACTGGGTTGAGCAGCCTGATCAGATACTCCTGTTTCGTGGCTCGATTCGAACGAATCTGACCACGCACCTTTTCCAGGAAGGCGTGCACGTTCTTCTTGGAGGGTGTAATCAGGAGCTTGCCGCCATACTTGCGCAGGTTCTGCCCCAGGAAGTCGAAGCCCTGTTCGATATGCGTAATGCAGGTTTTCTCGGGTGAGAGTTGCAAGCCTCGTTCGAGCATGAACCGCTCGACCAGTGGCTTGACTTCATTTTCCAGCAGATCTTTCGAACTGCCGGTGATGATGAAGTCATCTGCATAACGCACGAAGTTGACCTTCGGGTTGTGCACCGTCCCATGGATCTGCCGTATGCGGAAGGTATCCTTGAGCAGCCGCTCCAACCCATCCAGTGTCAGATTCGCCAGCGTGGGCGAGATGATCCCGCCTTGCGGTGTACCTGCCTCCGTTGGAAACAGCGTTCGATTTTCCATGAAGCCCGCCTTCAGCCATTTCTTCAGCACCTCTTTATCCGTGGGGATGTGGTCGAGCATCCAAGCGTGGCTGATGTTGTCGAAGCAGCCACGGATGTCGCCCTCAAGAACCCACTGCGGGCTGGTCTTGCGAGCCAGCGCGCAGAAGCACTGTTCGATGGCATCGGCGGTCGAGCGCGCCGGTCGAAAACCATAGGAGTTGGGATCGGCGGTTGTCTCCGCGACCGGGAGTAGCGCGAGCAGGTAGAGCGCCTGCATCGACCGATCCTTCATCGTGGGGATTCCCAACGGTCTCAGCTTCCCATTGGCCTTCGGGATATAGACACGCCGCAGCGGTTGCGGAAAATACCCGCGCCGTCGCAGTGTATCGATGGCCTTGTATCTGGACGCCGGTGTGCTCCAGATCGCTCCGTCCACTCCCGGCGTGTTCTTGCCCTGATTGTGCGTCACTCGCTTTACAGCCAACGCACGGCCGCAGAACGAGTGGGTCAACAGCCATTGCAAGGCTTTCACCTTGCCGTGACGGCCTTCCTGTGTTGCCTTGACGATACGCGCTTGCAGTCTCCTGACCTTCTGCTCACATTGAGACCAGTCGATCTGTTCCCATTGAGCCGCCGGGCCGGAGGCTGCACACGTAAATTGCTCCACGTTCATTTGCGATTTCCTCCTTCGAAGATTCTGTAAGTTCTCTCGTCAACCACGACCAACTGGAAGTCTGCCTGCTTTCGCAGCGGAGTGATGTTGCAACTCCTATCCGCTCCATTACAGAACGGCATTCGCTTTCTCCAGCATCCTTTACCCGCTGCCCAACAGCGCGCCTTGCAGCAACGCCTGCCCCCAAAGAGGCGGAACAACGGGCTTACCTTGTTCCGTTTGAATGACACGAATGACTTAGTCCCCACCTTTACACCGGCAGCCTTTGTGTCCGTGTACTCCATACTTCCGGTGGAGCATCCGGCTGCGTGCCTTTTGGCTAGAGCCTGTCAGCGTCTTTGGCTCTTCGGAGGTTACGGTGCCTACGGCAGTTCACTTTTGTTGGACCTATCATTCAGCCTGGCCCCTCCCACCGCCTTGACGCTGGCAGTGGCGGAGAACGCCTTGCGGAGTCCTCCTTGTCGCAAGACTGAGGTTCGTTGTCTCGACAGCTTTCGACCCAGCCGTTACCAGCTACGCCGATGTCGATAGGCTACTGCGGACGGAACCGCAGGTTCAGCTCACTCCTTTCGTGTTGAACAATCATTCAAACAGCTTCAAGTCGCACGGAGGTCTCCTCCCGTCTGCGGCTGCTTCGCATCCTCTGCCCCCACCTCTGCGGGCCGTTCCTTCCCGCAACGCCCTCCCTGACAATATCTGCGCTCCGCGCCGGGCAAGGTAGACAAGCCTGCTAAGGGGCTCTGCCCCGATCGCGCGGCGCAAGGGGTTTCCCCAATCTTCCGCGCTTCGCTTGTGCAGACCTCCGCTGCGCTCCGCCCTTTCCGTTCCGCCTTCGGCTCCCTCTCCAAGGGTGGGTACACCCCTCCCCGTTGCGCCTTGCTACCCCCGCCTTCGCCAGGAGGCGTTCGGCATGTAGGTACATGCCACGCATGGCATGAAAAGCAACGGCCAAGGCCAAGGAGGAAGCACCCATGAACACCAACGCCACCACCAGCAGCGTCACCCCGTCCACCCTAAACCCCAAACAGCCGCAGCAACGGCAGACCGCCAAAGAGATCATCGCCGCCAACGTCAAGGAGCTTATCGCGCAGTTGGAGGCAGGTCACAGCAACGCGCTTACGGCGTACCTCGACGCCATGAGCCGCTTTCACAATTACAGCTTTGGCAACGTCCTCGAAATCGCACGACAGAGGCCGGACGCAACGCGCGTTGCGGGGCTGTACGCATGGAACCAGCTTGGGCGCAAGGTGAGAAAGGGAGAGAAGGGTATTCGCATTCTTGCTCCCATCATCGGCATTCGCCGGAAGACAGAGAAGGAAGCCGAGAAAGACCCCGCTTTCCAGAACAAACCCGTCTTGGTTGGATTTCGCAACGCTTACGTCTTCGATGTCTCGCAGACCGAGGGCGCGGAGCTTCCCACCATGCACGAGGTACACGGCGACGTGGGCGAGAACCGCGACCGTCTTGTTTCATACGTCGAGCGGCAGGGCATCGAGCTTGTCTTTACCGAGAATATTGCTCCCGCGTTGGGTGCCAGCTACGGCGGCAGGATTGCCATTCTCCCCGGCCAATCGGAAGCCGAGGAGTTCTCCACGCTTGTCCACGAACTCGCACACGAGATGTTGCACAAGGCCGAGCGCCGCACCACCACCACCAAGGTTGTGAAGGAGACGGAGGCCGAGTCGGTAGCGTTTGTCGTCGGCAAGGCCGTTGGTCTGAAAGCGGGAACCGCATCGGCTGACTACATCCACCTGTACCACGGCAACGCTTCGCTTCTGGCCGAGAGCTTGGAAGTGATACAGCAGACCTCCGCCGTCATCCTTGCCGCCTTGCAGCCGCCGACCGAAGAGCAAGCGGCGATGCCCGATGCAGAACTGGCGAAGGTGGCGTAATGAAGACCATCCTTCAAATCCTCAAATTGGCCGGAGGTTGGCACCACGGCCTCAACCTCAAGATCGAGAACTCGCCCTATATGGCGTTGGTAATCGAGGCGACCGATGAGTCCGGCCCTTGTGGACTCCCGGCAATCTCTGTCTGTCATTACGGCGAACAGAACGGCGACCTGATGCGCGACCCAGAGATGTGCTTCGAGTTTGGACTTGGAGGAGGGGCGCACCTTAACCCCTTCTACTGGCGCAACGATTATGCCGGTATCGAGCAATGGTCACGTTTCATTCAAGACGGCCATTACGCCTTCCACACTGAGCTTTACAAGCAGCACGAACAGTTCGCCAAGCAGTGGGACAAAAACCTGCGAGGTCAGGGCTTTGTCGAAGCCTTTGAGCGGCAGCAGCGGAACCCATGCGCCTAACTCTTTCCCGCCCCGGTGCGGACAGGAAAGCGCGTCCGCTTCACAACACCCAACGCAGTGCAACCGCTCGAAAGGAGCCATTGCCATGAACACCACCACCGTCGCCAACGCCACCGAGTACCGCAACCTGCCTCTCGCGTTGCTCACTGAATCCAAGACCAATCCGCGCCGAACCTTCGAGAATGATTCCTTGAAGGAATTGGCCGAGAGCATCCGCACCCAGGGCATTCTTTCGCCGTTGCTTGTGCGGCCTGTGAGCGAACAGGGCTTTGAGATCGTCTTCGGAGCAAGGCGTTATCGCGCCGCGCAGATGGCCGAAGCCGCCACCGTCCCCGTTCGCATCAAGAACCTCACCGATGCCGAAGCGTTGGAGGCGCAGTTGATTGAAAACCTCCAGCGCCGCGACGTTCACCCGATGGAGGAAGCGAACGGCTTTCGCGCTTTGCTGAACTTGGAAGAGCCGAAATACTCCGTTGAGCAGATCGCCGCGAGAACGGGCAAATCGCCCGCATATGTGGCTGGCAGGTTGAAGCTGACCGAGCTTGCTCCCGTTGTGGTCGAAGCCTTCTACCGCGAGGACATCGGCGTCGGCCATGCGCTCTTGCTGGCAAAGCTCCAGTCCGACCAACAGGAACAGGCGCTTGGAGCTTGCTTCAAAGAGGATTGGAGCAACGGCGGGCAGAAGGCGAAACGCATCCTTCTCCCTGTACGGAGTCTCCAATTCTGGATTGAGAGCAACATTCTCCTCATCCTCAAACTCGCTCCCTTCGACAAGCGGGACACGCAGCTTGTCCCGGCAGCGGGGAGTTGCGTGGACTGCCCCAAGCGGACAGGGCATAACAAGCTCCTGTTTGCGGATGTAAGGCAGGACGCTTGCACCGACCCAAACTGCTATCACGCGAAGGTCGATGCCCATGTTGCCAAGACCGTTGCGGCGAAACCCAAGCTTGTGCAAATCAGCACGGCCTACGGCCAGCAGCAGGAAGGCAGCGCGACGTTGCCGCGTAACAAGTACACCGAAATCCGGCCAGAGAAGCCCACGACCAAAGAAGAGGCAGTGCGCCCGGAGTTCAAAACCTGTAAATACACCACAGAAGCCATAGTGTCGGACGGCATCGACAAGGGAGAAATCCGCAAGGTTTGCACGGAAGCTAACTGCCCGGTGCATCATCCCAAGAAGCGTCCGCAGCAGATCGCGGATGATACCAAGTGGAAGGCCGAGCAGGAGAAGCAGCGCAAGGAAACTGCGATTGCTAACACGACCGGCATCCGCATACTTGCCGCCATCACCGCAGCCGTTCCGGTGCGGTTGATGAAACGCGACCTGCTTTTTGTGGTGGAGCGGTTGGCATCGTTGCTGGACGAAAACCGTCTAGTAGTTATCGCCCGGCAGCACGGTATCAAGAAGGCGAAGGACAGCGACTCTATTGGGAAGCTGTTTACCGCCTATCTCCGTCGTGCCGAAGAAAGCGCACTTGGCGGTCTGCTGGTAGAGATAACCATTCTTCACGCGGCCATGCGGCAGAACGCAACGCAAGTCCTCCGCGACGCAGCAACCGCGTACAAGGTGGATGTGGATGCCATCGGCCTTAAGGTCAAGCAAGAATTTACCGCCAAGGAGAAAGCGAAGCTCAGCAAGAAGCCGCCAACCAAAGCCATTGCAAAGGTGCAACCGAAACCTGCGAAGAAGGCAAAGGCCGCATAGCCTCCGCACATTTACTAAGGGAGTCTGTCACCCGGCAGGCTCCCATTTTTTCGTTCGCCCGTCTTCCCACCCTTGAAGGTCGCTCTCGCGAATTGCGAGAGCGTCATGTTTTGCCCACCCGACGGGCTTGCATGTCTTGCAGGAACTCTGAGGGGGAACCGGCACTGGTAAGCAGCAGACAATCGCGGGCACGAGTACATGCGACGTACAAGAGTTGCCGCTCCGTGTTGTAAACATCTTCCAACTCGGAGGCATCGGTCGCTGTTTCAATTCGCTCCTGCAATGGAATCACTTCATCGTCGCAAGCCATGACTGCGACGGCCCGAAACTCCAAGCCTTTAGCCATATGCATAGTGCTTAGCGACAGTGAACCCACGGTCGTTTCGGCATGAGTATCGAGTACACGAAACGGTAGTCCGGCCGCCGTTGCCGCAAGTTCAGCGCGTGGCAGTTCGGCAGCAGATCGAACGAAGAGCACTATTTCATCTGGCCTTAGCCCGTCCGAAATGCGCTTCTGGAGCCACTTCGCTACCGCCTCCTGCTCCAGTGCCTCTGTCTTGGCACCCAGCACTTGGGGCAGCGGGCCATCAAACAAAGAAACCGTGCCTGTGCGATCCTCGATATTTCCATCGACATCAGAAACTTCCGCATCCAGCAGTCTGTCGGCCTGCATCCTGATTTGGTGCGAAGTGCGATAGTTCACCTTGAGCGTGGTTGATCTTCCCCGAAGATCGACGCCAAGCCCCTTCCACGAAAAGGGCTGCTGGAAGATCCTCTGCCCGGTGTCCCCAGCAAAGAAGAGACTATTGGGCCGCTTGCCTCCAAGTGCGGCGAGGAACCGGAGCTGTGTGATGCTGACATCCTGGGCCTCATCAACCACCGCAAAGTCGAACGGCGATTCGTTCCCATTCAGGTAATGAGAGGCCAATCGTTGAAACATCCCGGCCTCTGTCATCGAGCCGTCATCGAAGAGGCGAGTTCGCACAGCATCAAAGATCGACCAGAGCAGGGACCGTTGAGGTTCCTTAAGACGAGTCTTACGGCCTAGCCGCGTTACATCGCGGTAGTCCTCCCAGGACGTTAATTGCCACGCATCCACGACTTGCTCCCACTCACTCATCAGGAACCGCAGGGTGAACTTGTGGTCAGCAGTGGCATCCGACGCCTCTTGCATCATCCGGCGGAGCCTCTCGACTGAAATTAACTTCGGCTTACCAAGATTCAATTCGTACAGTCGCAGACCAATCGCCTTCATCGAGAGGACTTCGATTTGCTCTCCCAGGCGTGGCTGACTACCGATGAGGAGCCGCAGCCGCGTTCGGAGCGCATTCGCCAGGGTGTCGGAAAATGTCGTCAAAAGCACTCTTGAGTCCGGGTTCGCGCGGGCGAGGTGGACTGCGCGATGCAGAGCGACAATCGTTTTGCCAGTACCGGCCGAGCCAGCAACTTTGGCCGGCCCCTTGAAAGTTTTCTCCACAAGTTGACGCTGAGCTGGGTGCAGAAACACGGCCCACTTCTCCCACGGATAATCCAGGGCGAGCTGTAGCTCCTCGATATTCTTCATCACCCGGAAGCGACGTTGCGCGTCTGGGTGCTCGAATGGATTGCTTACGGCCACGACTGTTGGAGCGACAGGGGCGACGCCAGTTGCCAGATTGAGTAGCGCCTCGGCTGCCTCGCCGGGGAGGTGCGTTGCTATCTCAAGCAGCGTGTCTTCGTTCGCGCCGTGAATATCGGCCAGCCATTCGAGAGGCACACCGTATTGCAATAATTCTGCGTCTGGGACAGAAGCGAAGAGTAGGGGCTTGGTAACGGCAGGGGCAGGAACATCGACATACTTCGGAACCGCAATCTCTTGGACGCGCTCACGAATCTCCACGAGCTGCGCCGCACCCGTCTTTGGGTGCGTCTCCAGCTTGCGCCGTTCTGCCCATTGATAGGCCGCGTCATGATGCGCGACATAGCAGAGCAACAGGCTTGCGTTCGTGCGATGCACGATGAGCCGAATGTCTCGGCTGACCCGCATAGACCAGAAGTTGATGTCCTTTGCGCGATCCAGCTTGTGGAGTTGAAGGCTTGGGTGTGCCGGATTCAGTTGCAGATCGAACGCAGCCGTCTTCACCGACTTCTGCTCTTCGCCAGTCAGTCGCGCCAGGCTATCGGTGAACGTGTCTGCAATCCGAAACTCCATCAGTTCACCTTGAAGACCTTCATCACTTCATCGCCCAGATGGTTGATGACTTTCACCGCGATTCTCCCCGATACAGGCTTGGGGAAAGCCCGCGATGTATCGCTGTGAAGAGTTGACCAGGCATCTTCATTGATCTCTGCCTTGAGCGTCGTTTTCAAAGCTTTATACGGGTCGTTTGCTCCAAGAAAGTATGCCTGTCGGACGAAGAAGCTCTCTTCGTTGTAATCCGTATCCACGAACCAGCAAGCGATGCCATCTGCTCCATCGCTGCGCACTTCGCCTGTGCTCGGATGGAAGACATCAACGCCGTTCACTTTGACTCGAATCTCGCCACTCTTCTCATCCAGAATCTTAATGTCCGGCTCTCCGAAGATGACAAACAGATTGCCCTTACCCGTGTTCTTGAGATCGTCGGCCATGTGGAGGTCTGCATTCATCCTTGCTTTCAAGACAGGGATGCGGCCGAGTTTGTTGAACTCGGAAGAGTGGGCATCGTAGTTGAACGCGCAAGCAATCAAGACATCAAAGGCTGCATCCCCGGCTTCACGAGCAGCGGAGACGAGATCGGGCCGCGAGACAGTGCCAAACTCCGGGCCAACAAAGATGGCCGCACGCTTCTCTATGCCATCACCATCCAGATAGCGCCCCTCGGCACAAACTCGCTCCCCGGGCCACGCAGCCAGGGACGAGAAAATAATTTTGTCACCCTTGTTTGCCTGCTGCACGCCGCTTGTCTGCAGGTTATCGAGGATCACCTGTACAAAGTTCGCGGCATCTCTTGCGTCGTTGTCAACATTTGCAGGTTCTTCGATAAATTCGTCATTTTCGTCCACGGCCAAGACACGATGCGGTGACAAGCTTTCAACAGTGAACGGCCCCGCCACCCGTACCTTCTTGTTGTCTTCGTAGGGTTTGTCATACAGATACTCGAATTCGGCCTTCGCAGCGATGGATGCGTCGATCGCCCGCTGGCGTGAAATCCGAAGTTCCCACCAAGAAGAATGAAGCTCCTTTGTGGCTTCCGACCAAGACGTAGTGGCCTCGCGCGGAATCTCCCATTCCTGCCATTCGCGCTTGAGAGCTTTATTCAGCCTCTCGCGTAGAGGCTCCAACTTCTCCTGATACTGCTCCCAGATTACGTCTATCTCAGTGTTGTTGGCTATGGACTTGAGCGTGATGTGCGGTACTCGCTCATAGACGAAGCCTTGCCGCACATTACCGTGCGTTACAGACTCGGATGGAATGCGCTGTGTGATTTGAGCTTCCTTCATCTGTCCGTCGCGCGAGTCGGCGAGTAGGTAGAAGGGATATCGTGCCCCCATGATGCGGGCACGGGCCAGCGCAAGCGCTACGCGTGAGGTATCAATCGTGATCCAGCGGCGGCCTGATTGCTCGGCGACGGTGGCAGTAGTGCCGGACCCGCAGGTCGGATCTAGCACTAGGTCTCCAGGATCAGTAGACATCAGGATGCACCGTTGAATGGCTTCCGTGGCCGTCTGCACTACGTAAATTTTTGGATCGGAACGGCTTTGTATGCCTCCAATATCCATCCAGACGTTAACTCGTGGTTGCACAGCAAAGTCGTCATAGAACCGGGCATAGCGAATTGAATTGCCCTCAGCCATGACACGACCAGCAAGGGCAAGTCGTCCCATGCCTCGGACTGTTGTTTTCCAGTGAAGACCTGTTGGTGGACTCCATTGCTTGTTCTGGAAAGACAAGACTTGTTCGCTGTTAGCGGATGCGCCTTGGGAGGTCAACTGGTCGGAAACGGCCTCTCTTTCAAGGTCCATGCCGGAGTTCTTGAGAGCTGCGATTGTATGTGCCGGTCGGTATTTCGATTTGCCCTCGCCAAAGGCGCTTTTCTCAACGAAGAGGCTCCTGAATTTCGCCACTTCCGATTTCTTTGCATACCAAAGAACGTAGTCTGTCACGGATGACAAGTAGTTTCCCGAGAAGCCCGTTGTTTTGGCATAAGCGATTTGAGATATGCAATTATCTTCGCCAAAAACCTCATCCATTAGGGCTCGGACGCGATGCACATTCTCATCGCCGATCTGCACGAACATAGAGCCGGAATCACTGAGTAGATCACGGCCAACAGTGAGACGATCACGCAGGTATGTCAGGTATGAATGGATGCCATCTCTCCAGGTATCTCGGAAAGCTTTGACCTGTTCCGGTTCCCGGGTGATGTGACTGGCGTTGCCATCTTTCACATCGCGGCTAGTAGTGGACCACTGAAAATTGCTATTGAACTTTATGCCATACGGCGGATCAAAGTAGATGCACTGCACCTTGCCACGTAAGCCTTCACGTTCGGCAAGAGACGCCATGACCTGTAGGCTGTCACCCAGAATCATTCGATTCGACCAATGCGCGTCATGCTGGTAAAACTCTGTTTTCGCGTCTTCGCTCGGGAGGCCATTGAAGTCGGCGAAGAGATCAAATTGCGGCAGCGGCTTGTTCGGGCTAGTCTCGGACTGCCGCTTCAGGTCATCAATCAATACTTTCGGATGGACTTTTTCTTGAATGTATAGAGGTGGAGCAGGCACTACCAAATCGCTCCAGTCCAATTCATCCTTTCCGCGCCATACCAACTGCGGGTCCAAGTCGCGGTTACGCCGCTCGTAGGCTACGCGAATCGGTGTCTGCTCATCCGTTCGCATCACCGATTGATATTCAGCAGTAGGAATGTTCTTACGCGAGGCTTCATCGTGCTTCAGCGTTACTACCTTCTTCTTCGTTGCTGGGGTTTTTGCCATGTACCTAGACTTCCTTCTCTGCGAACTGCGCGGGGACTGCCTTGAGGATTTCGGCAATCATGCCGTTGAAGGCTCCTTCTACACGCGCCTTGAATTCCGATTCGATTGCATAAACCGACGTAAACTCCGCAAAAGCCCAGCGGCCATGCTTGCCGCTGTTGTTTACGCCCGGAACCCAATACGTCTCCATCGTGGACTTCTTTTCTTTGGCATCCTCGCGGCGGTAGCCTTTGATCTCAACAATCAGATTCAGCAGGTCATCCTCGCCGTGGCCGTCATCGACCCGAACGATAAAGTCGGGTCGGTATTTGCGATTCTCCGAACCGCATCGGTAAGGCACCTCGAAACCCAGCGAGTGGTTCTTCACATAGCTCCGCACCTGCGGATGCGCCTCCGCAACCCGACAGAACTCCGACTCCCAATCGCTGTCCAAGACGACCCAATTTACTTGGCACTTGCGCGAGTCCGTCTCCCAACGATCCGTTTTCGATGTCGTGAAGTTAACATGACTCGTGGAGCCCACAGGGTTGTAAGGATCGAGAATGACCTTGATTGGCGATTTGCCAATAGTCTTCCGCGTGATCGCCGAGGTGATCCGCTCACAGGCTGTGTCGGCTAGCTCCTGATACATGAGTTGCGCCGGATATGTCTCCCCCACGCATACGAGGCAGGTATCAAGCCATTCCTTCGTAATGCGCTTCAACTGTCCGAAGAGATAGAGTTGGGGATCTTCGCCGGCATCTCGCCACTTCGTGTAGAGGAGCCGCTTTGTAAGGTGGAGAACCAGCGAGGAGTGCCGCATATCGCCGAGATGCTTGAGGCTTAGATCGACATCCGCGCCGATGATGCCAGAGTTTTTGGTGATCGACGGGCCGACGATATCCGGGCTCAATTCATAAACAGATTCATCGTTGAATTCAGCTTCCAGGCGTTCTGTCGGCAGTTCGACTCGGTAGCCTTGGACGCGAGGGAAGCAAATCTCTAAGGCGTCACGTTCCGGCTTTATGGCTTTGACCTGTATCGTCTCGCGCGGAGCCTGGGGCGGCGCTACAACGGGTTTCGCTGCGAAGTCGAAGGGTATGCCGAGAATGTCAGCATATTCGACGTTAAACAGACCCTCTTCATTCAGGTCATAGGACTGGCGCCGTAATGCGCGCCCGATGACCTGCTCGCATAGCAGTTGCGTCCCGAAAGCGCGAACGCCGAGGACGTGTGTAACGGTATTCGTATCCCAACCTTCCGTAAGCATCGAGACCGAGACGACGCACCGAATGGACTCTCCCAACCGGCCTTTCTTGCCAACGGTGTTCATCACTTCCCGGAGCACCTGGACATCTTCGATATCGTCGGCGTTTGTGAGTTGACCACTACGCTGTGCTATTTCGTACCGGAACTGCTCGATCTCCAAAGCGGCGGCTTTCCTGAATCCGTCGTCCAGGGCCTCACCGGATTCAAGCTGCATACTGTCGATGAGGAGTGTACGCGGCCGCGACAAAGGATTGCCGTATTCGTCGAAGTTGCGGAACAGCGCCAAACGGCCTTGCTCCAACTGTTGACCATCCTGGCTTTCGCGGTAGAAGCCGGAGATGTAGTCGTAGACCAGCTTGGAAGTCGAAGTGTTGTTGCAAACTACGATGAAGCAGGGAGGAACGCTGATTCTCGCGTCTGCCCACTTGTTGAACGTCTCTTCGTAATGCCCGTAAAGAGCTTCGAGGGCGGTCTGGAGTTCAACCGGGATCGCCAGCGGATCGAGCGTTCCCGCTTTGCCCTTGCCCTTCTTCGGCATCTTCTTTCCGATATGCTCCCAAAGGTTTCGGAACTTTGGCACGTCCACGCCCGGTACGTTGTCCGCGACGGGGACGCGAGGGAGCTTAACAATGCCGCATTCGATGGCGTCCATTAGAGAAAAATCGCTCATCGTCCACGGGAAGAGCGTGCCCTCTGCGTAGCCAGAACCGCGCAAGAAGAAGGGTGTGGCAGACAGATCAATGACCTTCGCTATCCCTAGCTTCCGCTTCACAGCTTCCAAACCCGAAATCCAAAGGCGCGCAGCCTCGTTATTTTCCTCCGCCTCACGCTTTTCGTCGGAGTCAGCTTCGCCGTCCTCCGGGTTGCCGGGTTTTTCGCGGTAGCAGTGGTGGGCCTCGTCATTGATGACCAGGATGTTCTTCATGCCCATCAACTCCGGCATGACCCGTTGGATCATCTGTCCCTCGGTTTCGAGCGTTTCGAGGGCTTCACCACGCCCCTGCAATAGCGCCCGACCGCCTTTGGACAGCTCTATCCGCTCCCGGAGCTTGAACTTGTGGAAGTTCTCAGTGACGATCACAGCCCGTCGAATATCCGGCAGCATGTCTGTGGGAACCAGCTCGCGACTTGCGTAGTAGCTGTCGGGGTCATTCGGTTGGAGGACGCGTAGCCGTTCCTTGATCGTCAGACCAGGAGCTACGACGAGAAAGCCGCGCGTGAAGTGGCTGCCAGGACGTTGAACCGCATTGACCGTCTGCCATGCAATGAGCATCGCCATGACGGTTGTCTTTCCGGCACCTGTCGCGAGTTTCAGCGCAAGGCGCATCAACTCGGGATTCGCCTCCGCATTGGCGTTCGCCAGGTGCTCTAGGAACGCCTTACCGCCCTTTCCCCGCTTCGGAGCAACCTCCGTTAGCCAGATGGCGGTTTCGACGGCCTCAACCTGACAGAAGAACGGGCGGACGCCATTGAATTTGTAGTGACGCCAGTGTTGGAGGAGCCTTGCTGTCTCGGGAGTGACCAGCCAGTCGTTCGGATTCGGAAGGGCTCTCCAAGCGTCAACTTGACCCCGGAGATCGTTGATGAGCGAGGTTGGGTCGTACTGCTGAGTGGCAGTGGATAAACCGTCATCCTGCCGGAGGCCAAGCGTCCCCTGTGAACCCTGGCCCTTTCGCTTTCGCGGCTTGGGAATCGGTGTGATGAACTCAGCACGCCGCCGGCTCGGCAAAATCTGCTGAGTGGGTTGACCGGACGGGTCAAGCTCCCAATGACGAGCTGGCTGGTCGTAAGGGCCGTTCAGTACGGGTTGTTCAAAAAAAGGATTGACCGCTTCCACGCCGCCTCTTGCTCTCTTAACTGAAAAGCTGCCAATAATTATGCAAATTGGATCGTAACCATTCTGGCACACGGCACTTGAGACTGTATCGAATCGTTGAATTGCCCACCTCTCTGACAACCAAGAACTTGTCGATGAGCTAGAGGCCACGTCGGCGCAGTTCAGCAAGATCGCGGCTCGGCTCTGGCCAATGTAGTGACTGACCCTGTTTCCAACAATTTGCCTACACCTTTTGTTCGCCTGCGGCAGTATCATGATTTGCAGGACGGGGGCGAAGAGCAGAGTGAACGAGCGCGAAGCAATCTTCATTAGTCACGCCACACCGGAAGATAACGACTTAACCATTTGGCTCGGGGCTAAGCTCTCCGCTATGGGCTATGAGGTTTGGGCAGATGTCCTTCGGTTACGAGGTGGTCACGATTGGCAGCGCAGGTTAGAAGCCGCTCTGCGAAACCGTGCCTGCAAAGTTCTCCTTATTGCCAACCCAATCTCTGTCGAAAAGCAAGGCGTACGAAACGAAATCCAAATTGCATCGGATGTCGCCCGTGGCCTCAAGGACGACTCTTTCGTAATTCCACTTCGGACTAAGCCCTACCAGTCTCCGTTCCTGATCGCCCAGGCGCAATATATCAACTTCGAGAGGGGGTGGGCCGAAGGTTTTCAAGACCTTATCCTTGCGCTGAACGACTATGGAGTACCTCACAATCAGCCTGTAAACACCGATGTTTGGCGGGAGCTGCAGACAATCCACGCTAGAGCATTGACAACGGCCCCGGAGACGCTGGTGTCAAATTGGGTTTCCGTACAAAACCTTCCGCCTCGGATCTTTTTTCACCCGGAAGGATCCGATCTAAGGGCCTTCGACGACTACGTGCGTGTGCCATACGGAAACGGCCATCTGTCGTTTGCGGGAGTGTTGCCGAAAAGAGGGAAGCAGAATTCGAGGGTCAGACGGACTGACGCCCTGATCAATGAGGGCTGGAATGCATTGGGGCTTCCGAAACACGAAGGACGAAAGCTCATCACGCAGCTCATCAATGCCGCGGTTGCCGATTACCTAAAGCGCAGGGGACTTTCCACCTACATGATGGCGAATCGGCATGAGGCTTTCTGGATGTCGAAGACCACGCCATTGATCAAAGTGCAATTCGATTGGAAGCCATATCGAGGCAGTCGACTCCTGCAGGGTAAGTCGCTAAAGCGTGGCGTCCAATGGCATTTTGCAGTTTCGCCGTCGTATCAAGTATTTCCAAGCCGTCACATTTGTTTCAGGAGTCGCCTAATCTTTACGACGGACGGCGAGAGTCCAATTCAAAGCTCCGGACGCATGCACCAACTCCGGCGCTCGTTCGCGAAGGGGTGGAGGAACGCGCGTTGGAGGGACATGCTGCTCGCATTCTTATATTGGCTCTCCCAAGGCTCAAACGCGCTCTCGATTCCCGTGAGCCCTGATGAGTCGATCGAGCTGCGGCTGCCACCGATGTTCTTTCGTTCGCCTGTCGGACTACCAGCTGCGGATGAGTCCCAAGAACCAGACGAAGACGACCCAACTCCCGATTTGGAAGAGGAACGTTTTGATGAACTCCCGGAAGAAGAAGACTTCTAACAAAAAGACGCTTAACGAAATGCTGCACATTGCCGAGCCGATGCTTGAGTTTGGCCACAAACAGCAAATGGCTTATCCACGCGATGGCTTGTTCCTTTTTGGTCCAGCGGGCAACCCCTCACATATCCCCGTGACTCGGTATGGCGTGATCGGAACGCGCGAGGGCGTCCGACGCTTCCGGGTATGGTCCGAGAAGATGGCCAGTCCCATTGCAGTACCGGAGCCGGGGGTCCGGTCTAAAGCCGTTGAGGCACATCACGTCATGTTTCCTGGTTTTTCATCGGCTTTCAAAAGCGAATGGCCCAAAGAGCCTCACGCTGTCATTGATGACATTGACTCCGCAGAAATTGATCGATCACTTCATCTTACAAATCGGCATGAGGCTATTCATACCGCCGTCAACTTGTACGTCTCGCGTCTCATCAAAGAAAACAGTCGCTCCGAAAACCCGCCGACTTTTTGGTTTGTCGTAATCCCTGAGATCGTGTATGAACTCGGGCGTCCTCTTTCCACGGTTAAGAAGGACGACCGCATTGTGGGAACAGTGACAATTACAAAGCGTCGGGCGCAGGAACTCGAGAAGTCACCCACGCTCTTTGGCATCGAAGAGGAAGACGCAGACGTATACAAGTACGCGACTCATTTCAGGCGTCAGCTCAAAGCAAGACTTCTCAAAGATCAGATCGTGACTCAGATCATTCGGGAAACAACGCTGACTCCAAGCGAATTCCTCAAAAGCAATGGGGCGCTCCAAAGGCGGGTCGAAGATCCGGCGACGATTGCTTGGAAACTGGGAACGGGAGCTTACTACAAGGCGGGTGGCAAGCCATGGCAACTGGCAAATGTTCGGCCTGGTGTGTGTTACGTTGGCTTGGTTTACAAAGTGAGTGATCTAGCCAGTGATGCGCGACATGCCTGCTGCGCAGCGCAGATGTTTCTGAGTGATGGCGAGGGAATTGTCTTCCGGGGCGCGCTCGGACCTTGGTATCACACGGACACGCGGCAATTTCATTTGGATGGCCCATCAGCAACACAATTGATCGAGATGGTGATTGCGGAATACAAGCTTCAGCACGACGTTCCGCCGGCAGAGTTGTTCATTCATGCAACTAGTGCGTTCACCGACGAAGAGTGGACTGGGTTCCAGCAAGCCTGTGACCCCAAGACAAATCTCGTCGCAGTCCAGATTCTTGACATCAAAAACGATCTCAAGATGTTTCGTCCTGGTGCATATCCCGTGATTCGAGGTTCGGCGTTAAAGGTAAGCGACACATCGGCATACTTATGGACTTCGGGGTATGTTCCCCGTCTGGACACATATATGGGTCCAGAAACCCCAAATCCGATCTCGGTCAGAATTCTCAGGGGAACGTGTTCACTTACAACGGTATTAAGCGACATTCTTGGACTCACTAAGATCAACTTCAACACCTGCCTCTATAATGACCGTCTTCCTGTGACCATCCGGTTCGCCAACGAAGTTGGAGATGTCCTTATCTCTGCTCCACTCGAAGGGGAGCCTCGACTCCCTTTCAAGTTTTACATTTAGCTCCGCTTTTTAGGGAGGATCGCTTTATGGGCGGGGATTCAACTCCAAATCAGGACGGGCAAGCTGGACAAACCGTAAAGGGATGCTGGGCTGCATCGCTTGGGGATTGTGAAGGCAAGATCAGCCGTGAGCATCTCGTCTCACAGGCTCTCTTCCCAGATGGCAATATCACGGTCAGCGGTCTGCACTGGTGCAAGGATGGGCCTAAGACCGTTGGGCTGGCGTCGCTCACAGGCAAAATTCTTTGCCGCAAACACAACAGCGAACTTAGCCAGCTTGATACTGCGGTCAAGCAAGCGTTTGAGTCCTTCGATGCGTCAATGCAACTCTTCCAAGTGCGAAGTAAGCTCAAGAGTCGGCGATGGACGATAAAAACGTTCACCATTGACGGAAAGTTACTAGAGCGGTGGTTCCTGAAGACGCTCATAAACCTCAGCCACGACGGGCCTCGGATTATCGGTGAAGGCTCTCATCCTGCCGGTCTACCGAATGACGAGTTGGTAAAGATCGCATTCGGTAGGGCGGCGTTTCGAGAGAAAGCTGGGTTATACACTGCCGCACACGATGGAGAACAGGTTACGCTTCGCCAGGGTTTGAGCCTGACCCCGAAGACTATAGGAGACAATTTGCTTGCGGGGATGTTTTCTCTTTGCGGCTATCGTTTTTTCCTGAGCCTTCTACCGGAGACGTTCAAAGAGCATCAAGGTTCCCACCTTATGTATCGAGACGTGCATCACTGGTATGCACCGCGTGACGACAAAGGACGACCTGTGCGGTCGCACCGGCTGGACATCACTTGGCGGTGAAAGCATCGGGAACCGTTGCGTCTTGAACACAAGAGGCCGTCACGGGTAAAGTGGGAGAGGTGAAGGAGCGCACCTGTCCAAAGCGGTCCGAAAAAGTCCGACGAAGTGCGCAGCAAAATCGGATTATGAATCTTATTTTGTAAAGTGGGGATCGGAGTGGGGACGCTGTGGAAAAGCGCTGTATCCCATTTAGTTTCAATGCCCGTGAATCCCTGGGGGGCAACCAATTCACAGACAACCACTTAGCTGGTTTTCGACAACCCGCTTGGCGGCGCCATATACCGCGGAGAATGCCGGGGACCCCATTTGGCGAAATTTGAGCGGTCTAAGTTAGATCGACCTTTTCGCTGAAGTCGAAACTTATGGCTTCCTCATAAGCTTTCAACCTTGAGCGAGAGCCGTTACAGAGGAGCAAAATGCGGACGACACATGGCGTTCCGCTGCTCAGCTAAACGCAAAGACGGAGATCAATCATGTCAACTTAAATAAAAGAACCTCGCCGTATGCGCGGGTTCAACGCTGTATTATTTTGCGACTTAAATCGACGAAAAAAGCTCGCGCGGGTCGTCAACATCTAACCCCGCGCGAGCAAGACAAGCGAGAACGCCGATTTGCCGATTCAAACCTGGAGAACAGCGGCTACGTACAACGATGACCAATCATCTTAGGATTGCCAAATCTCAGGCAAGGTCATAGCGATCAAGATTCATCACCTTGTTCCATGCAGCCACAAAGTCTTTCACGAACGATTCCTTCGAGTCCTCAGAGGCGTAGACCTCCGTGACTGCTCTAAGCTGGGAGTTTGAGCCGAAGACAAGATCGACACGAGTGCCGGTCCACTTGACCTCACCAGTGGCGCGATCAAGGCCTTCGTACACGCCTTCTGCAGTAGTGGAGGCTTTCCATTCAGTCCTCATATTCAGCAGGTTGACGAAGAAGTCGTTCGTCAACGTCTCGGGCTTGTCGGTGAAGACTCCGTTCTTCGACTGGCGATAGTTGGCGCCAAGGACGCGCAAGCCACCGACAAGAACCGCCATCTCAGGTGCAGTCAGCGTCAGCAACTGCGCGCGGTCGAGCAGCAGAGCTTCGGCAGTTTCGGTGTGTCCGAGACGGAAGTAATTGCGGAAGCCGTCTGCGGTCGGCTCAAGCGGAGCGAACGAGCTGACATCGGTCAGTTCCTGTGTGGCATCCGTGCGACCGGGAGCGAAGGGAACCTTCACCTCGTGTCCAGCCTTCTTCGCAGCCTCTTCAACAGCGGCGCAGCCGCCGAGGATGATCAGATCAGCGAGTGAGACCTTCTTGTCGGTGCCGTTAAACTCTTTCTGGATTCCTTCGAGTGTGCTCAGAACCTTCGCCAGCACGAGAGGCTGGTTTACCTCCCAGTTCTTCTGCGGCTCCAGGCGAATACGTCCGCCGTTGGCCCCGCCGCGTTTATCGGAGCCGCGGAACGAAGACGCCGAAGCCCAG
>NZ_LMUD01000002.1:50229-102627 GCF_009766095.1 Granulicella sp. S190 | reverse complement strand
CTCCTGGGGAACCAATGGCCCGAGGTAGCGGACGATGGGGCCCATGTCGCGGTGGGTGAGTTTGAACCAGGCGCGAGCGAAGGCGTCGGCGAACGCAGCCGGATCCTTCTGAAAGCGCTTCCCTATGGTCTCGTAGGCGGGGTCGAACTTGAGTGCGAGGTCCGAGGTGAACATCATGGGCAGGTGCTTCTTATCCTTGACGTGCGCGTCAGGAATATTAGCTTCCTCATTGACGGCGTACCACTGCCATGCGCCGCCTGGACCTTTCTTCAATGCCCAGTCGTAGTTGTAGAGGTTGTCGAGGTACTCGCTATCCCACTTGGTGGGGCTGCTGGTCCAGGCGCCTTCAAGGCCCGAGGAGATGGTGTCTTCCGAGTGCCCCTTGCCTTTAGTGTTCTTCCAGCCAAAGCCCTGCTGCTCGATCGGTGCTCCTTCGGGTTCGGGACCAACATTCGGGCCGGGGTCGTATGCGCCGTGACCTTTGCCGAAGGTGTGGCCACCGGCGATGAGGGCGAAGGTCTCTTCATCGTTCATGGCCATGCGACCGAAGGTCTCGCGAATGTCGCGGGCGGAGCCGACCGGGTCGGGCTTGCCATCCGGTCCCTCCGGGTTTACGTAGATAAGGCCCATCTGCACTGCGGCCAGAGGATGGTCGAGATCGCGCTCGCCTTGATAGCGATCGCTACCTAACCATGTATGTTCGGAGCCCCAGAAGATGTCTTCCTGCGGCACCCAGACATCAGCGCGGCCGCCACCAAAGCCGAAGGTCTTGAAGCCCATCGAGTCGAGCGCGACGTTACCGGTAAGAATCATCAGATCGGCCCATGAGATCTTTTTGCCGTACTTCTGTTTGATTGGCCAGAGCAGACGGCGCGCCTTATCGAGGCTCACGTTGTCAGGCCAACTATTAAGAGGAGCAAATCGCTGCGTCCCCATGCCTGCGCCGCCACGGCCGTCATAGGTACGGTACGTACCGGCGCTGTGCCATGCCATGCGGATGAAAAACGGACCATAGTGACCGTAATCCGCGGGCCACCAGTCCTGCGAATCCGTCATCAGCACGTGAAGATCCTTGATGACCGCATCCAGATCGAGCGTCTTGAACTCTTCCGCGTAGTTGAAGTCCGACTTCAGAGGATTCGCGAGCACGGTGTTCTGATGGAGGATTGCGAGATCCAGACGCTCGGGCCACCATTCAGCATCCTTTATGATCCTGCGCGAATTGTGTGTGACAGCGCCGTGCATGGGTGAGGATGCCTTCGCTTCGCCGTGGGGTACAGGGCATTTCATCTCTTCTGACAAGTTCCGCTCCTTTTAACCGGGGACTGAGCCCCTGTAACTATGCTGCGTTTAGGTTCGAACAACTTAACTTCCTGCAAATCCAAAAACCCGGCTGCACTTGCCCACGCATGCTATTCATTCGGTCTCCACACCCATACGTCTTCGCCCCTTGGCAGGAGCGCATCCCGTGCAGAGTCCACGGACAATGAGTTCGCACTCGCGAAGAATTCGCTTGCCAAGAGAGGAGGATGCTGGCTTCGGCACGTCGTACCAATCCACATCTTCAACCTTGCCGCAGCGGTCACAGATGAAGTGATGATGCCGCATTCCTTTTGCATCGAAACGGGCAGAGCGGCCTTCAACTGCCACTTCGCGCACCAGACCAGCCTGCACCAGATCCCGCAAATTGTTGTAAGTGGTGGCCCTTGAAGAACGTGGATCGAGGCGGTTGACTGCCTGAAAGATCTCCGCCGCTGTGGGATGGCCTGCATGTTCCATCAGGAACGCCATGACACAGTGACGCTGGGGAGTGAATCTCAACCCGTTGCTTTCCAGACTCTGTCGAATCGACTCGGTGTCCATGTCCTAACTTAGATTCTGTCTAATCTCGGACTTTGTCAAGATTCACACCCTTCTTTTTACACAGCCTAAATAAATGCCAGGAAACCTAGTCGAAGAGCATCGAACGTAACGAGAGTTTATTGCGTTTATGAAGCAACCCCGAGTCTGGAGAACGGGAGCGCACGCCCTCCTATCAGTATCATGAGACCAGAACAGGTCGGAAGCCCAGCCCCGAATTGAGACAAATTTGACCGGTAAGAAGAAATCGCTGGACGCCACTACGGAGCAAGCGCCACCGCGCCGAAACCGCGCAAAGACAGTCCGCCGCAGTCTTGTCGAAGCGAGTGAGGCCCAGGACGCGGCGCTTCTTGCCCGTGAACTCCGCACCTCGCAAACTCAACAGGAACTCGCCGTACTCGTCGTGGTCGAGTTCACCGGCGAGCTCCGCAAGCGCAAGCAGCTTACCGCCGCCGCTAAACTTGCCCGCACCGCAGCGGCAGTCGTGGATGGAGAAGAAGATCTCCGAGGCGAAGCGTCATCCACCCTCGACTTTGATGCCAGCCGTGCAGAGTTCGAGGAACTCGCTCGATCAGCCGGCGCGACTATTGCCGCCACCCTGGTTCAGCGCCGTCAGAAACCCGACCCCTCCAGCCTCGTCGGCCAGGGCAAACTTGATGAGATCGTCGGCGTTGTGGCCAGCACCAATGCCTCGCTTGTTCTCTTCGACCACGACCTCAGCCCCTCCCAGCTTCGCAACATAGAAGCCCGTCTACCTTGCCACGTCATCGACCGTTCGCAGCTTATCCTCGACATCTTCGCTCGCCATGCCAAAACCAGTGAGGGTCAGCTTCAGGTAGAGCTCGCGCAACTTGAATATCAACTACCCCGTCTTGCCGGTCGCGGACGCGCCATGTCACAGCTTGGCGGCGGCATCGGAACCCGAGGCCCGGGTGAAACTCAGCTCGAGACCGATCGCCGCAAGATCAACCTGCGCCTCGACCACATCAAGACCCAGCTCGCCGCCGTCCGCCGCATTCGCCATCAGCAGCGGCAACGCCGGGAGGCTGTTCCGGTCCCGGTGGTTGCTCTTGTCGGCTATACCAATGCAGGCAAAAGCACCCTCTTCAACGCCCTGACCGAGGCCGGTGTGCTTGAATCGGCGCGCATGTTCGCTACCCTTGACCCCAAGCTCCGGCAGCTCCAACTTCCTTCCCGACGAAAAATTCTGCTCTCGGATACCGTAGGATTCATCCGCAATCTTCCCCCCACTCTTGTCACCAGCTTCCGCGCCACCCTCGAAGAAGTAGAACGTGCGGAGATTCTTCTTCACGTTCAGGACGCCGCCAGTCCTATCCGCGAAGAGCAGAAGACCCAGGTTGAAAGTGTCTTGGCGGAGCTTGAAATCTCCACCAAGCGGGTTATTCAAGTCATGAACAAGATCGATCTCGTCCCGCCCCAGGAACGTACCCATCTCTCCAGTGATCGCGAAGGAATTCCTGTCTCCGCGCTTCAGCATACCGGCCTGCAACAACTCCTGGCGGCCATCGACGCCGAACTCGTCGTCGATCCGCTCGTCGAATTCAGTTTTAGGCTCCCGCAATCGGAAGGTTCCATTCTTGCCTCACTCGAAGGCGGAGCGATTGTCTCCGAGAAACGCTTCGAAGAAAACCTCGTCTTCCTCCGAGCCCGCGGCCCAGCATCTCTTCTTTATAGGTATCGCCGCTTTCGCGATAAACAAGATTCCTCTAAAAATCACCTGCGAGTGCAGCCGGCATAAGTGTGATCGTCGCGTGCGATGTCTAGGCTTGGGCTATGGGTCGCGATACTCGCGGCGTTTGAGTTCACGTACTGCCTGTTCGTGGCCTTGGAGAGCAGCCTGACGAATCCAATGGCGGGACTGAGTGTAGTCATGCTCGACGCCGTGGCCAATGGCGTAGAGATGTCCAAGCTGAAACTGCGCTTCGGCGTTGCCGTGATCAGCGGCCTTGCGATACCACGCGGCGGCCTGAGTATAACTAAGCGGGACGCCTTGGCCCATGCAGTAGAGGTCAGCTAGCTTCTGCTGGGCTTCAGGAAAGTTCTGGGTGGCAGCTAGGCGATACCAATAGGAAGCTTCCGTATTGCTTTGCTGAACCCCTTCGCCTTTGCGATACATCAGGCCGAGGTTGTACTGCGCCCACGCGAGATTACTGTGGGCAGCGCGCTGGCACCATAAGAAAGCTTCAGAAAAGTTGTCCGCCGCGTAGTAGCGGAAACTGAGGTTGGCCTGTGCGTAGGCGTGGCCCTGCTCGGCAGCCTTGCGCTCCCAATAGCCAGCTTGGCTATCATTTTGCAGCAAGCCCCGGCCCGCGTCGTACATAGTGCTCAGTAGATATTGTGACTCGGCATGGCCTTGCTCAGCGGCGAGTCGGAAGCTGGTTGCGGCTTCGGCGAAGTTGCCGGCATTGTAGTCGGTGACGGCCTGCTTATAGTGTGGGTTGGAGGATGCGTTGGCTGCGTCCCGCCGGCCGCGGGCGATGATGCTGGAGCGCATGGAATGCAGTGACAGTGCGCCGCTGGTAGGGATGTGCTGCAGGCCGGCTTTGGGCTTGTCTTCCATCTTTATCTTCCGTGGGCACTAATCTGGCGGTCGATCAGTTCGAAGCGGCGCTGGGCATCGGCAATCTGCTCATGAAGATTGGAGGCGAGTTCCCTAAGGAGGTCGCGATGTTCGCGGGCGGCGGTTTCGGCATCGAGATGTAGTTGAGCGATTTCACTGGAAAGAAGCGTATGCCGCTCGGCGTCGAGGGTAGCAATATCTCGCTCGGCATGGTGGATCTGGCGAGTGATGCGGAGAAGCTCTGCGGCAGCACCTTCGCCGGCGATGGAGGCGTTGATTTCGCGGTGATCGTCAAGAAGACGCTGTAGCGTCTCGGTGTCGCCGCGGCTGTAGGCATGATTGGCGCGAGCCATCAGCAGGGTAAAGTGCATCTGCTCGGCGTCGTCGCGCGCAAAGTCGGGGTGGATGCGCTTGGCGACCTCGCGGAAGAGGGTCTTGAGGCTAGGCGGTGGGTCAAACTCCTCAGCTTCGCGGGCATCACCGAAGGCGGCATCGTGGGTCTCCTGTGCGCGCTGTCGAGTCTCTTCGGCGCGGCGGCGGGCGCAGTCCGAGTCGTAAAGATCGACCTCGCGCTCGGCGATGCGTGCTTCGAGGTCGTCGAGCTCGGCGTAGAGGATGCCGACCTGGCGAACGTAACGGCCTTCGAAAGTTTTGAACTGGGTGCGGATCTGGGCAAGCTCGGATTCGCGCTCGGCGAGCGTCGTGCGGACGGTGGCAAGTTGCTCGCGCTTGTCGAGGAGTGCGGCGTTGTCCGGGGTTTGTTGGAGGATGATTTCGGCTGGCATGCGCTTCCGTGAGGGCAAGTTCTAGTTTAGCGGAACGGAATCTAAGCGAGCGTAATGGCGGCAAGGAAAGAAAGAGCCATACTGATCATTTCGCCCGAGGCTCGTAGGTAGATAACGAGCACTCTGCAAAAACATTAGAAGCGGGCACATGAGCAGAACGGTCTCGACGTCGAGGCCCCGGCTGCCAGGAAAGACCGCTGCGGAAACGGTTCGACCTTAGGTCTCTTCCATATTCATGACACGTCTCTAGCCCCCTCAGTCCCGCTCTGTTTGAACGGGCCAGTGGAGGCGCAGGAAGTCTTGAAGCAGGGACTGGTCACGGAAGGCTTCGGTCCCGCCGGCACGTTGTGTCGATAGGGCACCGGTAACGTTGCCCGCTGCAGCACAAAAGTTCGGAGAGTTGCCTTTTAGATATGCAGTGAGAAAGCCGGCATTAAAGCTGTCACCTGCCCCGATGGTGTCGACGGGCGTGACGGCGACCGTTGGTACCTCAGTCTTGATGCCGCGTTCAGAAATAAGAGTGCCGCGTGCTCCGCGCTTCACGACGATGAGTGGAACGATAGTGCCCACCTTAGCCAGAGCATCCTCGATAGAAAAAACTCCGGCGATACGAAGAAGCTCGTCCTCGTTGGGCATGAGGATATCGATCAGAGGAAGAACATCATCGAGAATGCCGCCCCACTCGTCTACCGGGTCGTCATTGGTGTCGAGTGAGATCGTAAGTCCGCGAGACTTGAGTTCGGCGAGTAATCGCGGCAAGCCTGGATGTAGACCGGTCTGCAGGAAGAGCGAAGATAAGTGAAAATGACGCCCCGAGGCTAAGTAATCAATGTCAAGATCTGCGCAGGTCAGCTCTGTCATAGTCCCCGGATAAGTCAGGATGCGACGAACCGCGCCATGGGGAAGTAGCACCGTGACGCCTGTTCCTAGGCCTGAGGGAGAGCGTAAGATGCGGGACAGGTCCGTTCCACTTTCACCCAGACGATCGAGCGCGATCTGCCCAAGAGCATCCTGGCCGACGCAGGTGATGAAGCCGACCGACGCATGAAGGGCAGCCATGTTGTGCGCAAGAATTGCAGATGAGCTGCCAAGGGTCATCGCGAAGTCCGTGGCAAGCAATTCGCGTTCGACTGGAAGCTCGCGCGGTAGACCATAGAGGATCAAATCGAGATTGATCTCTCCCGCGATAGTGATGTCGAAACGCGCGACGGGGTCGCCGGACATGGTGAATCGAGACTCAGGGTCGTTCAAACGAGAAACCTCCAGACTTTATGAGATCATATAGGTAATTTATTATTACGAATGATTATCTTTACTTTCCTTTGTGGTTGGAGTATCAAAGTGAAGAAGCTGAAGACGTTCAAAGCATGAGGTTAGAGCAAGTGCTAGCACTAGAGGAATTGATTAATCTACCTGAAGAGTCCCAAGAGGCTCTGGGGACGACCGCGACCGCCGGTGAGATCGCGCAGCAACCGGCGACCTGGCGTGGAACGCGAAAGATCTTCAAACAACATGCCGAAAGGCTACGGGCGTTTCTCGAGGCTGCAGGCGTCACTGGTCCACTGGAGCGACGGCCTACAGTGGTGTTGACGG
Source organism: Granulicella sp. S190 (assembly GCF_009766095.1). GTDB lineage: Bacteria > Acidobacteriota > Terriglobia > Terriglobales > Acidobacteriaceae > Edaphobacter. The sequence continues at coordinate 95,808 of NZ_LMUD01000002.1, read as the reverse complement.
GGGCTGGAACCTCGGATTATATCGGTCAGTCGTTGGCGCTCGTCCTTCGTTCCTGCTGGGGCTGCGAGACCCAGGCCATCGCTAGTACGGACCTTCTGTTGAATATGTCCGATCAATTAGTCCCGGGCCGTCGATACTTAATGATTTCGTTCTCCCGTTCGGGCGATTCTCCAGAGGGCGTAGCAGTGCTGCAGCGGGCTCTCGAACGATATCCAGAGATCGCGCATTTGATCGTCACGTGTAACGAAAAAGGCCGCATGGCAGAGTTGGTGGACGGTCGGGACAGGGCGTACGCCGTGATTCTGGACGATGCGGTAAACGATCGTGGATTGGCGATGACCAGCTCCTTCACCAACATGGTCGTCTTCGGGCAGTGCCTTGCGCATACCTGGTCGGAGGCTACCTACGAGCCGGTGTTCGAAGCTCTTGTGAGCTCCGGCGAACGGTTTCTTCCGATAGCAGACGCAGCTGCTCGCGAGTTGGCGGAGAAGAAATATAGGCGCGTCTGCGTGCTCGGTTCGGGCGCGCTTACTGGCGTGGCGCGGGAGTCTGCACTTAAAGTGCTGGAGCTGACTGCCGGTGGCGTAAAGACGATGGCTGAGTCAGTCCTTGGTCTGCGGCACGGGCCAATGGCAGCGCTCGATAAGGAGACGCTGCTCGTCTGTTTTTTATCGAGCGACAGCCGCCGTCAAAGTTACGAAGCGGATCTGTTGCGCGAGGTCGGCGAAAAAGAGATCGTGGCGCAACGAGTCGTCGTGGGGCCGCCGAACGCAGATCATCTTGTAGGCTGCAGCGAACAGTATCTGGCAATCGGGCACGGAGTGCCCGACCTGTATCGTCCGCCAGTGGATGTGATGCTGGGGCAGCTGCTTGGACTCTACTCTTCGCTGGCTCAAGGACTCAAGCCGGATGCGCCGAGTCCGCGCGGTGTCATCAGCCGCGTTGTAGGAGAGTTCCGCATCTATGAGCACTGCGAATGACGCACGTGCTGCAACAGCATCTCTCGAAACGCTCAGAGAGTGGTAAGCGGACGGGAATTTATTCCGTATGCTCGGCGCATCCTTGGGTCTTGCGCGCGGCCGGTGAGCAGGCCAGGGTAGATGGAAGCCTTCTGCTGATTGAGGCGACCTCCAACCAGGTGAATCAGGCTGGCGGATACACAGGCATGAGACCGTCGGAGTTTCGCCGGTTTGCCGAGCGCATCGTAAACAGTACCGGATTTGATTGTGCTGGTCTAGTACTGGGAGGAGATCATCTCGGACCCAATCCGTGGCGCAACCTCGCTCCGGAAGCTGCCATGACGCATTCCCTCAAGATGGTTGCGGAGTATGCTGCGGCGGGGTTCTCGAAGATTCATCTGGATGCAAGCATGCCGTGCGGCAATGAAGTGAAGGTTTTGACAGATGAGACTATCGCGGCACGTGCGGCGCAGCTTTGTGCGACGGCAGAGGCTGCAGCCGAGACTGCGGGATTACCCGAGCCGGTCTACGTCATCGGTACTGAGGTTCCTACGCCAGGTGGCGCCACGCACGACCTGGACGAGCTGGCCGCAACAACGACCACGGCAGCGCAAAATACACTCGATGTGCATCATGCAGCCTTTATGAAGGCGGGTCTGCACGATGCGTGGGAGAGAGTGATGGCGCTGGTGGTGCAGCCCGGGATCGAGTTTGACCATGACAGCGTAGTGGATTACGCTCCACTGAAAGCTGCTGCTCTTGCTCGATGGCTCCGCGAGCAGACCCCAAAGCTGGTATTTGAAGCACACTCCACGGACTATCAAAAGCCCGAGACATATGCGCAATTGGTGCAGGACGGCTTTGCGATCCTTAAGGTTGGTCCCGCCCTGACCTTTGCGATGCGAGAGGCGCTGTTTGCACTTGCTGCAATTGAGAAGGAGCTGTTCGGCGAAGCGGAGTCGTCTCATCTGCCGTCGATAGTTGAGCAAAAGATGCTCGCAGAGCCTGTCTCCTGGAGACCTTACTATAGCGGTAATGAGCAAAGGCAGAGACTGCTCCGTGTCTACAGCTACAGCGACCGTATGCGGTACTACTGGAACGATGCAGCCGTTGAAGCAGCAGTTTTACGCCTGGTCACGAACCTTACCCGCACAGCAATTCCCGAGACCACCCTTAGTGCTTATCTGCCGCAGCAGTACCAGCGAGTGCGCGAAGGCATCTTGAAAAACGACGCCGAGTCATTGATTGTAGACAAAGTACGTGACGTACTGCGCGTCTACGCTGCTGCTTGTTAGAACCAAACCCTTCAAATCGAAACAGAGACAACGTCTAGCTCCGCACCAGGAAAGAACTGGCTGACGCTAGCTGACGGACTCGTCGAATGGGGAGGGCGCGGACGCAGCGGAGCTGTTACGACGGAGCCAGTAGAGGAGAAGGCCGCACAGGATCCAAGCGAAGCCGAGGAGCTGCGCACTATGACCAAGATTGAGCCAGATGAATGCGCTGACGACTAGACCGGCCAAAGGGATTGCCACGGGGAGCAGAACCTTCTCGGTCGACCGGAAACGATAGTGGATGAGCGCAGCGGCATTTACGCCCATGAAGGCGATGAACGCACCAAAGTTAAGTAACTCCGCGCCGCGCTCATAGGTGAGCAGGAAGACGCCAAGGAGCGTGATGGCACCCACAAGGATAACGTTGTTCCTCGGCACAGCGGTCTTTGGATCAAGGGCACCGAAGAAACGTTTAGGTAGCGCATCTCCGCGGCCCATGCCATATAGCAGACGGGCTGCGCCAAACTGCGCTGCGACTCCCGAACCAAGATTTGCGATCAACAGCGTGGCGTTGAGCAGTTGAAACAGTACCGGGCCGCCGATGCGACGGGCCACATGCACGTATGCGGTATCGACCAGCGCATCGGCGAAGGGGCCGTGGTAAGGCCACGCGAGTTGCGCAACATAGACTTCAGCGGCTGAGAGCAGACCGATGATTAAACAGGTAAAGACAGTGGCCAGCATGATATTTCGGCGGGGATTCTCTACTTCTTCGGACATTGTAGAGATACCGTCGAAGCCAATGTAGGTCAACACGGCGATGGACGTTCCGCGAAAGAGAAGAGACGGTGAGAAGGTAGTGGGATCGTAGAAGGGTGTCAGCCAAGCGTGGCCGATAGGACGGGCAACCAGGGCGAGGTAGCGGATGGCATACGCAAAAAAGACAGCGACCACAAGACTCATGCCAATCGCCAGGATGGCATTAACGCGCCCTGAGGCCTGGACACCCCGAAGGTTAAGCAGCATGAAGACAAGGACAAAAGCGACGGCCCACGCGGCGTAGGGAATACTCGGCAGCACATTGCGCGCAGCGGCGCTGCACCAGATAGCACAGATGATGGGATTCAGAAGATAGTCCATCAACATGGACCATCCTACGATATAGCCTGCAAGCGGATGGATCTCCCGGCCCACATAGGTGTAGGCCGAACCCGCGCTGGGATAGATGCGCGCCATGCGACCGTAGCTGACCGCGGTAAACAGCATAGCGACCATAGCGATAAGAATCGTAGAGATAACGTGGCCACGCGCGACGTTGTTGACGACCCCGTAGATGCCCATGGGAGCGGTCGGCTGGATGATGACTATGCCGTAGACAATCAGATGCCAGAGTTTCAGCGATCGCTTGAGATGTGGTGTGACGACTTCGCTGGGTTGCATCGTGCTCGCTATCCGCCGTTCCTTTGTGTCATGTGCAACTAGTTTAGTGGAGCGGGGCATCGATGCCGGGGAACCAATGTACGGCGTTCGAATGGTAGATCTTCTTGAGCACGTCGGGCGAAAGGTTGAGCCCATGGACGGTGCGACCCTCATAATCGAAAGTGTCGGCGGTGGCGAAGTATCGCCAGTCAAGGGCTAGTTGCGTCTCCCACTCTTTGACTATTGCGCTTCCTAGGTCCCCCCGAGAGAACTCGATATCGGTTCCATAGAGGACTCGGTCCTGGTACTTGATGAGGAAAGCTCGGACCTTGGATGAGGGCTGAATGGTGAGATGTGCGACCCGCGCTCCGGTATCGACGGCAAAATTTGGATAGCGATCGAGCGTACGGGCCACCATGTCCACGTCGGCCTCCATGCTGCCGAGATGAGCACCCACGACGCGAAGTTTAGGGTGCTCTTCGAGAAGGTGATCACGCGAGGCCAGGACTACCTTCTTCGAGGGGGCATCAGGTATCTTCTCCATATTCCATTCAGGGTGTGTAGCGTAATACGAAGAATCGAGTGCCTTCGGATCGGAGGGGCCCCATGCGACATCTGGTTCGGCCTGATGTGCGATCAGCGTTTTGTTGTGCGCCTCGATGTCGCGGTAGATGGGCTCAAGCCGAGGATCGTCCACCATTACATAATGGCCACTCTCGTCTTTGAGTTCCATGCCGACGTTCTTCCACACCTTGACGGCAACTGCCCCCTTGGCAAAGTCATCGTTGATACTGCCGACTGCGTTCTTCGCGAAGTCAGGCTTATCAAAGAGGAATGGATCGAAGGTCGTGCAGAGAGACGCATGACCATGAGCCGACCGCACGAACTCCAGAGCATCGGCACGTTGAGGATTGAGGGGCAGCGCGTCAGTGTGCTTGTCGTCGACATAGAGGATGTCAAGGATGTGCAGGTTCAAACGTTCGAGCATCGCGGTGAATGCTGGATCGCTCTTCCAGACGTGGGCATGGGCATCGATCGGATTGAGCTTCGAAAGTGATTGAAGGTATTGCGATCTCTGCGTCTGAGCTGCGGCTCCCGGTGTAGCGGTCTGTGCCTGCATCCGCACGCCAGCTACAAAAAAGAAAATGGCGAGTAGGTGTGACGTAGAGATGTTCATGACGATATCCCTCAAGGTTGAACTTCGACGAAACGTCGTTTATTCTGCGGCACAAATTTAGTCGAGATCGAACCCGTAACGGTGATCGAGAAGTCTTTTCGGCTTAGTTCTGGTGAGAAACCCTCAGCAGTCAAATGCGCCGCGTAGACTCCCGCATGAGTATAAGTGTGCGTTGTTCTCGCTCCTTCGGTTGTGATCCCATCGCCGAAGTCCCATGTATAACGAAGTGCTGCATTGTTCTCATTCCTCTGTTCGGCGCTAAAGGCGATCGTGTCTCCAGCCGTCGCCGAAGTTGGCACGGAGGCAGTCACAGTCGGAGGTTGCACAGGAACACCGTTGTTGACGATCTTGAAGAGGCGCACAGAGTGGAGCGGCTGCTGCACTTCGATTATTCCGGAAAGTAAGGTTGGCTTTACTTCTTTTTCTAGCAACTCTGTCACGGTATAGTCGCCTTTCTCGTCGAGCCCGAGCATGCCGCGTGTGAGGCTATGGTGGCGGGAGGTCTCGGACCAGTTGAAGACAGTGACGATAGATTGACGGCTGGTCTGTTTGAGCAGAAAGATGCTTGGTTCGATATCCGCTGTTTCATAGCTCATAAGATCCACTGGAGTGGAAGCCCGTCCAAGACGCGCCATGTCGAGCAGGTCGCGATCTTCGACGAGCCTTACGCGGTCGGCATCTTCGCCAAGTGTCGGCAGGTCGTCACCTTCTTCAAAGAGACCGCCGGAGATTGCGGAGAGGGCGATGGAAACCTTTGCTTCGTCGAGCGTCAGCGGCTTCGAGCCGCCGTGCCAGCTCTGGTCGTCAACAGTCTGTGCAGAGACGGAAAAAGCGTCGGGATCGGCGAGATAGTAGTTACGATTGATATAGTATCGAGCGGCAATGCCGGGAGCCGCGTCTTTACTGGCAGAAAAGGTATGTCCCGTGTCTTGAGAGATGCGACCCATGTCGACCAGGCCGACGGGATTGAGCAGCTCACAGCCATCTTTATCAAGCAACACATCAGGGCCAACGGCATCGCGGATTGTTTGAATGCCGATGCGCTGCGCCTCAAGAGCCGTGGTCTGTGGCACATGGTAAAAGCCTTCGATAGCGCTATCTTCCATAAAGTCCATCTTGATGTAGCGAATACCCCAGCGATGAACAAGCGTCGAGTAGGTGTCGCGAAGGTACGCCTGGGCACCCGGATGCGTTGTATCGAGCGCGTAAAGATGATCAAGACCTTCGGTGACGAATCCAATGTGGATAGGTTCACCCTGCCCATTATGGACAAGCCACTCAGGGTGGTGCGTGTATATCCAGGAGCGCTCTGAGACTTCAAATGGCGCAGTCCAGATGCCAGGAGTGAGGCCTTCGTGCATCACCTCATGTTCCAGCGCGCCAATGCCCTGCGGAAAGAGTGCCGCGTCGGGGATAGCGTACTCGCCGCGTGCGTATTGGTAGCCCTCGTCCATATGGAAGAAGGTGTAACCAAATGACTTCAGGTGTTGTGAGAGCCACTGCGCGTTGCTCAGAGCAGCGCCGTGATTGAGCCCGAAGTAATAAGCGGTCCAGCTCCACCAGCCGATGGGAGTAGGTGCCGTGACGCGCGCATGGTGAAGATCTCGCACCAGATGTGCGTAGGTCTCAAGCTGGTTGTGATAGTCGTTGCTGACGCTAAAGAGCATACGTTCAGAGGACAGTTCGGCCGCGGGAGCAAGAGGTAGACTCAACTCGACGCGGTCTTTCTCCGGAGAGTCGAGGAGTGAGTTTTCTCGCAAAAGCTCTGTGGTACCGGTTGAATCAACCTCATACGAATCCATCGCACCCTTAGCACTCATGTGAAGTCGAAGGACACTCAGAAATTTATCGGAGGTCAACGCGCCGATGAACCAGCTTTCTTTGCTTTGCTGGTTGTAGAGGAGTTGTACCCCCACCGCGCGGTGAACGTTGTTCTCAACGTTAGCGATATCACGGAGCTGCATGCCGGGGCGATCTTCGCTAAAGCTATCCGAGAGAACACGGTCGGCCGTCGCGGGAGCGCCGAGACCGACGATGTCTTTGGTCGTGTTCGCATCCTTTTGTATTTCGAGAACACGAAGCGATTGAATGTCGACGGGATGGCTCAACGTGTTGCTTGCCGTCAGCTGAATATCGCCGAAGGGAACTCCGCTATAGGTGCGGAGTTTCAAGAGAAGGTCGGGTGCATCGTTACGTCCTGTGTAGCGAACGGTTGTCATCTTCGCGGGGCCGAGTTCGCCCGTTGTATCCGCAGTAGAGACGGCATGCTTCGGATAGTCCGAAGCGTGCAGCCACTTGCCATTCACCTTGATAGCTGCTGCAGCTCGCAGCACAGGTGAAGTTGAGCCGGAACGAGAGACGGTATACCTACCGTCCGCTGCGTTGGCAGTAACTTCCAGTGAGGAGTTTTGCGAGCCGGGGGCCACAACGGCGAAAGCAGGTAGAAAGGCCGCGGCGAGGTAGAGACCAAAGATCAGGGGTAGGCTTGTCTGTTTCAAGTCTGCAGCTCGTTTCGGTTGCTGGAACTATTGCCGTTGAGCCTTTGGGCTATGTGTGCAAGATGTACTTCGACTAATACGTCAGCTTGAGCGAGAACTGGATCTGACGTGGTGCTTGAGCAGCCGTAAGAAAACCGAATCCGGGAGTATCTCGTACTGTCGCGCCAACTGTAGCACTTGCCGCGGCAGGCGCAAAGAGCGGATTGTAGTGATTGAGTATATTGAAGAACTCGGAGCGGAACTCTACGTTGAGTCGCTCGGCGACATGAAACAACTTGAAGACGGAGAAGTCGACGTCTTCCGTTCCGGGGCCGGCAATCGTATTGCGATTTACGTTGCCGAAGGAGCCCTGGGCCGGGTCTGTGAAGGCGCACGTATTGAAGTAGGTCCCGGCGAGGCAGGGTTTGCTGTTGGGATTACCTGCATATTCCGGCCGCTGCGAGCTGCCGACATTGCCTCCGCCATCGGGGACGTTCGCAAAATTGACGGCGTCGGTAGCGGTGTACCAGTTGCCGGTTGAAAGCGTTACGATGCCGCCGAGCTGCCAGTGACCTATCACCGTATCGAGAGCCTTGCCTGAGTTGCCCAGGAAGCGCTCGCCCTGACCAACTGGCAGAGGGTACAAAGAGCTGAAGGTGAAGCGATGGCGAACGTCGGTGTCGGAGTTGCCGTACTCCGCTTCGGGGTGCCGGAAGTCGCGGAAGTCGCCTCCGTTCTGAGATCCGAGATTTGCTGCGGAAGCATTATCGAGGCCGTGTGCATAGGTGTACGCTGCAAGCAACGAGAGCCCCGACGCTGCGCTGCGAGCCACGCTGAACTGGAGAGAGTTATAGTTCGACTTGCCCGAAGAGCGGAACCACTGAATAGGTGCGTCGATCGCCGGAATCGGACGACGCGATGCGACATCGGCAGTGGGATCTGGGGAAGGCGTGGCTTCGTTCCCATTGAAGAAGGTATAGAGCTTCAGCCCGTGCGAGCCCGCGTAGGCTACCGTGAGCAGAAAACTCTGGGGAAGCTGATACTCCGTTGAGAGCTGGTACTGCTGCACATAGGGCGTCACGAGATGAGGATCGAGGGAGTAAAGAAGAGGGGTATTTGGATCGGTAAGCGCGTTTGCAGGGAAGCCGTTCGCGAGCACGCTGAGCCCCGTAATCGAGCAGTCGGTCTGGTTCGGGTTAGCACTGCCTAGAGAGCAGTTAGGCGAATAAGAGTTTGTCGCGTAGTAGGGCGGGTTGTAGCCGGCACTAGGGTTGGAGTATGGACCGCTCTCGCTGCCTCCATAGAAAAAGCCGTAACCCGCACGGATAACAGACTTCTGCGCAAGCGTGTAGGCCAGTCCGACGCGAGGGGCGAAGTTATTCAGGTCGGGTTTGATAAGCCCATCGCTCCCTGTCGCACTCACCGGAATGAGAGCCGCAAGCTGTGGGGTCAGCGTCGAGGGTTGGCCTTTAGGAACGATCAGTGTCTGCGTCGCAAGGTCGTACGTTGCCTCGTGGTTGTTGCGTTCGCGCACGGTTTGGTAAAGCTCGTAACGCAAGCCGTAGTTCAATGTGAGACGGTTGCTCACCTTCCAGTCGTCTTGCGCGTAGAAGCTCCAGCTCGGACGGAAATAGTCGATATTGATGGCGTTGCTGATACTGCCGCTATCAGGAATGCCAAGCAGGAACGACGCGAAGCCAGAGCCTCCGGTTCCTGTGGTTTCGGACCCTGGGTTATCCGTAAACTGCGTGCCGAAGTCGAGCGTCCCGCGCGGTGCGGCTGGTTGATAGATCCCAAACTCGTTGCGGCCAATCTCTGCACCGAACTTCAGACTGTGATTGCCGACAACCCAGGTCACGTTGTCGGAGATGATGTAGGTGTTCTGCAACTCCTGCGACGGTAGATAGAGTGAACTTCCGATGGTCGACACATCGCTGAAGGTAAGCTGGGGCAGACCGCCATTATCCTCCGCCACCGGGATGCCGGGGAATCCGATCTGCTGCGCAATCGAGGAGTTGTAGCCCGGTTGCAAACGGCTCGCGACGATCCGGTTGTAGCCGAAGCGAAACTCATTGATGAGGTGAGGGTTGAAGATGTGCGTCTCGCCGAGAGCAAGGCTGTGATAATGCGTGTTCGAGATACCGGAGAAGAAGTCGCCGCCATCGGCTACAGGGCCGAAGACTGCAGGAATATTGGTTGGTACGGTCTCGAAGCTATATCGTGCAAATGCGCTATCGGCGGTGCCCACCTGCTCGTCCAGGCGAACATCGAAGTTGTTGCGGTTGATGACCCGTTTGGGGCTCGATATGAAGTTGTATCCCGGATTATTTGCGTTTGCCGCTGGATAAAGAGCCGCAAGACGCATGGCAAGGGGATCGATAACATTATTGGGGATGATGTTTGTCGGCAACCCGTTGGTATAGCCGAACGGTACACCACAGAATCCAGTACCATTCAGCGTTGACTGCTGGGCGAGACGCGAGTTGAAAATCTCCCCAGAGTAGGTCGGTTGGTTGTTGCAATCGACCACAGGCGCGCCGGAGTTAGGATCGCTGATGGGGGTCGTTGGATCGAGATTTGCAGAGAAGTCGCCCGCCTGTTGGGCCGCTGTAGGCACGATGGCTGGAATCGGCTCAGAATCGACTGAGCGGAATCCTTCGTAATCAGTGAAGAAGAACGTGCGGTTCCTGCCGTTATAAAGCTTCGGCAGCACAATGGGGCCGCCAACCGTAAACCCAAACTGATTCTGTTTATACGGTTGACGGGTTACATCGAAGTAGTTGCGTGCATCGAGCGCATCGTTGCGAAAGAACTCGTAGACAGCGCCGTGTAGTTGATTGGTTCCGGAGTGCGTTACCGCATTGATGATGGCGCCATTTCCCCTGCCAAACTCCGCGGTATACGAGCTCGTCTGGACCTTGAACTCCTGCAACGACTCGACAGGCGGTTCGATGACATAGCTTGATCCGTTCAACAAATCTGGCAGGTTGGAGTTGTTGTCGATTCCATCCAGCAGAAAATTGTTTTGAAGACTGCGCGCACCGTTTGCGCTGAAGCCGAAACTGCTCTGATCCCGCGAGCCCGGAGCAGCTGGCGCCGTACCTGGCGAGAGTAATGCAAGCTGGGCGAAGTCGCGCCCGTTAAGGGGAAGGTTGGATATCTGTCGGCTGTCGATCACCTGACCGAGGTCGGATGTTTCGGTCTGAAGCTGTGCTGTTGAATCGGTCACCGTCACCGACTCATTGACCGCTCCTACCGTCAAAGTAACGTCGAAGACCACACGCTGCTGCACCTGCAAAGTTATCGGGGTAGAAACTACGCTTGTGAACCCCGGCTTGCGTGCACTAATGGTGTAACGACCAACCTTCAATGGACCAATAACGTATTCGCCGCTCGCGTTGGAGCTGACTGTGACGGCTGTTCCATGGTCCGGGTCTGTGGCGGTTATGGTTACGCCACTGATGACCGCCCCCGATGCATCCCGCGCCACACCCGCTATTGCTCCGGCATCTTTCTGTGCCAACCCTGTTTGACTAATGGCGAATAAAACGATTGCCACTGCCGTGGGGAAGAAGACGCGCCGGTTCTTCGCACCGCACTTAAGGCCGAGCGAAACAACTGCCAGCAAATCGAGGAGACCAGTGCGGAGACTTGCGGAAGATACAAAGCTCATGGATTGCTCCGAGGTCGATAAAATGAGAGGCATACCGCGTAATGCGTGATCGATTTGTTACGATTGGTTTCGAGATCTTATTTTTAGCGTCGTTTGTCGCTTAAAGTCAAGGACAATTTTTACTTCTTTACGAATAGAGCCTGATTGACCGCGCGCGGCCAATAGCAAGGATGCGGTGGACACCCACGAAACGCTCAAACGGGGACGCACGTGGGCCATCCACAACCGTTGAGGGAGCACCTGCTCGTGGGTATTGTCTCTGTCGGTTAGTTAGCCGTCTTCACGCTAGACGAGGATCAGCCTAATGCCGGATTTTTCGAATGCTTGCACATACTCGGGTGACAAGTCCGAATCGGTGATCACGATGTTGATCTCCGACGCAGGCACGATCCGCGCCATGCTGATATGCCCGAACTTAGTCGAGTCGCAGACCGCGACTACGGTCTGTGATGCGCGGACCATCGCACGGTTTACGCGAGACTCAAGCACGTTAGGTGTCGTCAGGCCGACCGCGGAATGAAAACCGTCAACCCCGAGGAACAAGATATCGGCGTGCATGTCGCGAAGATGATCTTCGGCGGGTGGACCGACAAGCGAAAACGAGTTTTTGCGCAAGGTCCCCCCTGTAAGGATGACCTCGAAGTCGGTATTTGAAAGTTCCGCAGCAATGTTGACTGCGTTAGTGATGACAGTGAGTCTGGAAAACGCGCGGAGGCTTCGAGCGATCGCCGTTGTTGTCGTCCCCGAGTCGAGAATGACGCATTGACCCTCTGTGACCAGCTTGATCGCGGCGTCGGCGATGCGCTGTTTTTCTTTCTGATGGAGCTTCTCTTTCTCGACTAGAGAGGGATCAAACAGCGCACCGGAATGCAGCGCCAGTCCACCGCCGTGCGTGCGTTGAATCAATCCCTTGGATTGCAGGAACTCCAGATCTTTGCGAATCGTGATCCGGGAGATGCCTAGTTGATCGGAGAGATCTCCAACGAGTGCCCGGCCATCGCGTTGAATCAGCGCCAGGACATGCTGGCGCCGCTCGTCAATTAACATCTCAGCGCCGCTCAAGTTCTTCTTCGTCAAAGGGTGCTCTCACTGAAACTTGGCAATTTTATCTGCACCGCGCGCTTTCTGCGAAAGCCGATTAATCTCAAACTGCATAGTAAGTCATATCAGCATCTTGGTGTAGTCTGAGTTACTCTGCACCAAGGGGAACTCATACGTCTCTAAAACTAACGTTACTTCGAAGTTTCTCCTGCGCCGTTGTCTGCAAGTCGCAGGCTAACCAGCGACAGTAGCAGCATTACCGAACCCACGCCTCTCGTAAAAAATCGAACGTCCCGGCTCCTCGAGGCACCACCCCTTCCACACGTCGGGTGTGGATAACCTCATTATTCGGATACCACAACGGGATTCCCGGCAGTTCCTCCGCAAGAATCTTCTGCACCTCCACATACTTGGCCTTCCGAATCGCACGGTCAGAGCTAGCCGCAGCCTCCGTCAGCAACTCATCGACCCGCGGATTCCTATAACGTCCACGATTCCCGCCCTTCGGAGGAAAACTGGTGGAAGCGTACGCATACCGGAAGATATCCGGATCTTCGTTGCTCCCAATCCATCGCAGAGCATACATTTGGAACGCGCCCCTGGCCACATCCGCGTAGAACGTTCCAAACTCCGCCGACCGAATCTCCAGGCGAATCCCCGCTGCTCGAAGCTGCTGTTGCAACACCGTCACCATCAGCCGGGTCGTCTCATCGGTGCTGGTCTTCATCGTTAGCCGTAGCCGCACGCCATCTTTATCAGCAGGGAAGCCGGCTTCCTCCAACAACTGCTGCGCCCGCGCTACATCGTGCGGATAATGCGCTAGCTCTGCATCCGTCGCCGCTGCCCAATGACCCACAGGCAGCAGCGTATTCGCCAGCCGAGCCTGCCCCCGCCAGATCGCATCAACAATCGTTTGACGATCCATCGCACAAGCAATCGCCTGTCGCACCCGCTTATCCTTCAGGAGTGGATCTGTAACATTAAATGTCACATAAACCACGGGCGATCCGGCCCCGGACTCTACCATCAGGTTCGCCGCACCCTCCAGCGTATGCACCATGTCCAGCGTCACCACATTGCTCGCCAGGTCAGCAGATCCCTTCTTCAGCTCTAACGCGCTCGTAATCGCGTCTGGCACCACCTCGAACCGCACCCGCTCAATCCGTCGCGCACCCGTTGGGACGGCTGGAGCTGCCGCCCAATAGTCCTTGTTCCGTTCTACGATCACCTCTTTATCCTGCACCGCACTCACAAACCGGAACGGCCCGGATCCCACTGGATGCAGCCCAAACTCCCTCCCACTCCCCCGCGGCACCACACCAAACAAGCCGTCACTCACATTGAACAGCAGCCCCGCATCTGGCCGCTTCATATGCACCACCACCGTCAGTCTGTCTTTGGTCTCCGCCCTATCTACCGCAGCAAAGCCTCCGCCCTTCGCCGTCACCAGAGAACCATCGATCAAGCTGCGAATCGTGTAAGCAACATCCTCCGCCTCAACCGGCCTTCCATCATGAAACCGCACTCCATTGCGCAGGTGAAACACCCAGGTCAAAGGATCTGGCTGCTCCCAACTCGTAGCCAGCCATGGCTGCAGCTCATAGTGCTCATCCTTCTTCACCAGCGCATCGAAGATCAGCCCACCAACTCGCTCCGACTGCGCATCCGCACCTACTCGCAGATCGAGGTTATTCGGACTACTCTCAATAATCACAACAACCGAGCCCGGCTCCTCCAACCGCCCTTTGCACCCCGCCAGAACTCCACAGATTAAAACAACTGCCAGAAGAGGATGGCATCCTTGGGCCCGGACACGCTCTTCTTTTCGTCTCTTTCTCGCAAGAAAAATTCTCGTCATTTCGACCGTAGCGCAGCGGAGTGGAGAAACCACCGCATCTCGCCCCTGTCATTTATTGCTTGCGCCTTATCCATGCGTCACCTTACCCAACACCAGAGCTCGCGTCGCACCCGTCGCCGCCGGAACATTCCCTGGCAGCCCGTTCCAGCTCAGCCACGCCAGCAGCGCAAACGCCACTGCCTCCTTCGCCTGCGAAGGAACCCCAAGCTCCTCCATCAGCCGCACCTTCGCTCCCATTGCCTCAAGCTCTGCAGTCAACAGACTCATCAATAAAGCATTCTTCGTCCCCCCGCCTGCAACGACAAACTCCACAGGCGACAGCGGAGCCGCTTGCCCTACATGCCCCCAAACAAACCGCCGGTAAGCCTGTGCAATCGACGCAGCCGACAAGGCAGTCGCCGTGGCGATGACATCCTCATCCTGTGTGCCAGCCTTCCGGCACATCGCAATAAATCGCGAAACGAACATCTCTCCGAACTGCTCACGCCCGCAGGACTTCGGTGGCAGGGCAGAGAAGTACTCTTCCTTCAAAATCTTCTGCACAATATCCTGCAGGACACGCCCGGTGCGAGCCACAGCGCCACGCCGATCGAACTCGCACTCGTAAAGCCTCTTCATGCACGCATCGATCACCATATTCGCTGGTCCAGTATCGAAAGCAATCAGCCCATCGAGACCCGACTCCGCTGGAATCGCTGTCATATTTCCAATCCCTCCCAGGTTCAGCAAAACCCGGCTCACCTTCGCGGATCGAAACATGCAGTAGTCCAGAATCGGAACCAAGGGAGCGCCCTGTCCTCCGGCAGCCAGATCCGCGGGGCGAAAATCACTCACCACCGGAACCCGCAGGCGCTCCGCAATCACCGACGCTTCGCCCATCTGCCACGTAGCTCTCGTGGGCCTACCCAGATATTTCTCCGCAGCACCTTGGTGATACACCGTCTGCCCATGACATCCGACCAACCCTACCTTCACTCCGAACTTCTCCTGCGCCCGTGCTACCACCTCGGCGTACATCTCTCCTAACCGCCAGTTCAGTCGCGCAAGCTCTGCCACCGAAATGGCATCGGCATCCATTGCTGCGAGCACCGCCGCCCGCAGAGTCTTTGGATACGCCACTCCCAAATGACCCAGTAGCTTAATTCGCGGCGTTCCGCCAGCCGCCAACGCAGGAGAGATCCTGCAAATTGCAACATCCACGCCATCTGCCGACGTCCCGCTCATCACTCCAGCCACCACCAAGCTCTTCACAAAGCGTCTCCTGAATAATGAAAGGTATAAAAGTCACGAAGTGACCGCCCCACGCGAAGTGGGCCCGTCCGGCAGGACATCATCCCTTCAACTCCCTCTGTAGCTCCGCCAACAAATTCAGCGCATCACGCGGAGTCAACCCATCCACATCCGCCTCCGCCAGCCGATCCACAATCCTCTGTGACAGCGGCGTAAACATCGTCATCTGCATCTGCGGAGCCAGTGTAGGCGACGCCTCTCTCACCTGCTGCGTCTCAGCCCGCTCATGCACCTTCAGCACCTCGCGAGCGCGAGCAATCACACCAGCTGGTAGACCCGCCAGCCGGGCCACCTCGATCCCGTAGCTTTTACTCGCCGGGCCCGATTCCACCGTGTGCAGAAACACGATCCCTCCGGCGGTCTCCTTCACCGTCACCCTCAGATTCGTCAGTCGCGCCAGCCGGTCCGCCAGCAGCGTCAGTTCATGATAGTGCGTCGCAAACAGCGTCCTCGCACCGATCCGGTCATGCAGATGCTCCACCGTCGCCCAGGCCAGACTCAACCCATCATAGGTAGCGGTCCCACGCCCCATCTCATCCAGCAGTACCAGAGAACGGTTCGTCGCCGTATTCAAAATCGCAGCCGTCTCCGTCATCTCCACCATGAACGTCGACCGCCCCCGCGCGACATTATCGCTCGCACCAATGCGCGTATAGATCCGATCCACCAGCCCCAGCCGCATCCCCTGCGCAGGCACAAAGCTTCCCATCTGCGCCATCACAACGAGCAGCGCGGCCATGCGAAGATAGGTACTCTTTCCGCCCATATTCGGTCCCGTAATCAGCAGCACTGCCGGCCCAGCATCCGCGTCCAGATGTACCGAGTTCGGCACAAACCTCCCGCCGCCCGACTCCTCCATCCGCCGCTCCACCACCGGGTGCCGCGCCTGAACAAACTCGAGCACTCCCGAGACCTCCACCTGCGGTCTCACCCAACCGCGCAGTGCCGCCAGGTGCGCAAAGCACCCCAGCAGATCAATCTCCGCAACCTTTCGCGCTGTCTCCCGCATCCTTCCCGCAGCCCCGAGCAGCTGTCGTCGCAGCTCCGCAAAGATCCTCTTCTCGATCTCGCCGCTCCGCTCCTGCGCGGTCAGAATCTTCGTCTCGTACTCCTTGAGCTCCGGCGTTGTAAACCGCTCCGCATTTACCAGCGTCTGCTTGCGCTCATAGTCCGAAGGCACAGACTTCGCATTCGCCTTCGTCACCTCAAGGTAGTAGCCAAACACATTGTTGAACCGCACCTTCAACGATCCGATCCCGGTCCGTTCCCGCTCCCGCTCTTCAATGGCTGCCAATGCCTGCCGTCCGCTCCGGCTCAACTCGCGCAGCTCATCGAGCTCTGCATCCACTCCAGCCCGAATCGCCGTGCCGTCCCCAAGCGACACCGGAGGCTCCTCCGCAATCGTCCTCACGATCATCTCGTGCAAGTCCGCAAGAGGATCGACGGTACCCCCAAGCTCCTGCCATCGTGCCGCAGCAAAACTCCTCGCCGCCGACACCACCCCCGGCAGACACGCCAGCGTCTTCGCCAGCGCCATCACCTCTCGCGGGCCAGCCGAATCCAGCGCCACCCTCCCCAACAACCTCTCCAAGTCGAGCACGCCGTCCATCGAACGCCGCAGCTCCTCGCGTCGTCGCAGATCACCCGCAACCTCACCCACCGCCTCCAGCCGCGCCTCAATCTCGGCCAATCCGCTCGCAGGCCGCAGCAGCGAAGCCCGCAGCAACCGCTTTCCCATCGGCGTACAACAGGCATCCATCGTATAAAACAACGTGGTCTGCATCGACTCGCCTGAGAACAGCGGCTCCACCAGCTCCAGATTCCGCACACTCACCGCATCCAGCTCCAGGCAGGTTGAGCGCTCGTAAAACCGCAGACCATCCACGTGTTCCAGTCCACCCTGCTTGGTCGCCCCCATATAGTGCAGCAACGCACCCGCCGCCACCGCCGCTGCATCATGTCCACCCAACCCCATCCCATCCAGAGAATGCACCTTGAAGTGATTCCTCACCAGCGGCAGCGCATACTCAGCCGTAAACACCCACTCCTCCACGGCAGTCTTCGTCCGAATCGCATCCAGTCCCGCCGCTGTCTCGCTCTCCCCAGCCAGGTTCACTCCACCAAGTAAACCCGACCCATACAGTAACTCCACCGGTCGCACCCGCCCCAACTCATCGACCAGCCCCGCCCATCCCCCAACCCCGGTAAACTCGGTAGCTCGAAATTCACCAGTAGAAAAGTCCAACAAAGCCAACCCGCATATCTGAGATCCGCCCTGCGTCGAGCTGGAACCCATCACCGCCACACTCGCCAGATAGTTACTCTGCTCCGCACCCAGCGTCGGATCGAGCGCCGTCCCCGGCGTAAGCACCCGCGTCACTTCGCGTCGCACCACCGTCTTCGTCTGCTTCGGATCCTCCATCTGCTCCAGCAGTGCAATCTTGTAGCCCATGCGCAGCAGCTTTTGCAGATACACCTCAGCCGCATGGTAAGGGACCCCGCACATCGGCTGTTTCTTCTCGCGGTCCCGCGCCGTCAGAGTAAGCTGCAGCACTCGCGACACCAGGATCGCGTCCTCATAAAAAAGCTCGTAGAAATCCCCGATCCTGCAGAACATCAGACAGTCCGGATATTGCTCCTTGGCCGCAAAGTACTGCCGCATCGTCGGAGTAGCCCCGGCCACCTCACCCGTCAAATTCTTCACTATTTCAGTCATCGTCACAGAACCGAAGAATACCGCACCTGCCGCAGAAAAGGCGTTGAAGGCGAGTCGGCCTCGATGGCAGATCGCGCCGTGCGCGCAGCACGCAGTTGTCTGTTCTGGGTATCTTCTCGCAGAGCCTACGCAACCCACCGCCAATACGGTACACTTACAGCCAGCAGTCTTAGATTCTCCCCGAGAGGTTTTCCCTATGACACAGCCGACCTGGGCCACGCCCGACTTCGAAGAAGTTTCCCTTAACTGCGAGATCAACTCCTACGCTCCCGTAGAACTCTAAGAAGAGTTTCCGTGAGGATTAAAGTCCTGGGGGCCGCCGCAGGTGGCGGCCTTCCGCAATGGAACTGTACCTGCCCCAACTGCTCTGCCATCCGCCTCAACCAGCCCCACATCAAATCCAGTACGCAGTCACAGTTAGCCGTCACCGCAGACGACTCCGCCTGGTTCCTGATCAATGCCTCCCCCGACCTCCGTCAGCAACTCATCGACACTCCCACCCTCCATCCTGGCCCCGCAAAGGGGTTCCGCAACACCCCTGTCGCCGGAATCATCCTCACCAGCGCCGATCTCGACCACGTTCTCGGCCTCTTGCTCATGCGAGAGTTCACCCCTGTCCGCATCTACGCTACTCGCCCCGTCATCACGATCCTCCAGAAAAACAGCTTCTTCCAGATGCTTGACCGCCTGCCTGGACAGTCCCGCTGGACCGAGATCGAACCAGGCGCACCCTTCGACGCAGGCAACGGACTCACCTGCACCCCAATCGCACTATCAAACAACCTCCCAACCTATATCAGCGAAGAAGATCGCGCCTCGCTCAACCCAACCGGTGCAACTATAGGACTTATCCTCGAAGACCTCCACGGCGCACGCGCCGCCTACCTCCCCGCGCTGCCATCCGTCTCCGGTCCCTTGAAGCAGCTCCTCTCCACCTGTTCCACTATCTTCATCGATGGAACCTTCTGGACCGACGACGAGCTGCAGCGCATCCAACCCGGAACTCCGCTGGCCCGATCCATGGGCCATCTACCGATCAGCGGCCCCGAAGGCTCACTCGCAACTCTTCGAGACCTCAAAAACATTCGCAAGATCTACACACACATCAACAACACAAACCCGATCTTGCAAGAGCAAAGTTCGGAGCGTCGCACCATAGAGGACGCAGGCTGGGAAGTGGCATGGGACGGACTAGAGATCAACACATAGAATCCGCAGAGACGACGCTGCTCACCAAAACCGAGCTGCGCCAACGCCTTCAACAGGTCGGCGAGGCGATGTATCACCATCGTCACCCCTTCCATCTGCGCATGCACGAAGGCCAGCTCACCCGCGGCCAGATGCAGGCCTGGGTGCTAAATCGTTACTACTATCAAAGCGTCATCCCCATCAAAGACGCCATCATCCTCTCGAAGACAGATGATGTAGCTCTCCGTCGTGCCTGGCGCAAACGCATCATCGATCACGACGGCGACACCGGCGTAGGCGGCATCGAAAAATGGCTGCAGCTCGCAGAGGCCGCAGGCCTCGACCGCGACTACGTCACCCGAGGGAATGCGATCCTCCCCGGCGTTCGCTACGCCGTAGACGCCTACATCGACCTCGTCACCGACAGCACCCTCCTCGAAGCCGTCTCCTCCTCGCTCACCGAGCTCTTCGCCGGCCAACTCATCGCCCTCCGCATGGATGCCCTCGCGAAGCACTACCCCTGGCTTCAAGGCGGTCTGGCTTACTTCCACGGCAGGCTCACCCAGGCTCCGGAGGACGCCGCCTTCGCCTTCGACTACGCCGCCGAACACGCCACCACGCCCCACCTTCAATCTCTGGTGGTTCGCTCACTCGAGCGAAAGTGCGCTCTTCTCTGGGCTCAACTCGACGCTCTCCAATACTGCTACGTCGAACCCGGATCTCTGCCCCCACAGCCCAACGTCTTCCGTCCCGAGTCATCATGAGCGACCTTACCGCAGACACAAGAATCCCGCGGCTCGCAGTAGGCTGTCGCGTTCGCGTAGTCTCTCCCGACGAAGCAGTCCTTCTCGTCCCTGAGGGTGCCCTGCGGCTCAAGGGCGCAGCCAGCGAGATCGTCGGCCTCATCGACGGCGAGCGCTCCGTCTCTGCTATCAGCGCACTCCTCCAGCAAAAACACTCCACCACCGAAGCCTCGCAGATTGCCGCCGAGCTAAAGCAGTTCCTCGACAAGCTCCACGCCCGTAGCGTTCTACTCTATAAGAATCACTTGGAAAATCCGTGATCGCGACCAACCGAAGCGCCACCCGAAGGTGTATACAAGTCACGAAGTGACCGCCGCCCGCGCAGGGCAAATTCAATCGGCATAAAATTCTCAAGTAAGAAGTAAATATGTCGACGATCCCAGGCCCACTCTCGCTCGTAGCCGAAGTAACTCATCGCTGCCCGCTGCACTGCGTCTACTGCTCCAATCCTCTCCAGATGCAGCCTCCCACAAACGAGCTATCCACCGAGGAGTGGAGCAGAGTCTTCCAGGAGGCCGCAGCACTCGGCGCATATCATCTTCATCTCACTGGTGGCGAGCCGCTAGCCCGCAACGATGTCGCCGCACTCGTAGCTGCGGGTAGGAAAGCGAACCTCTACGTCAACATGATCACCTCCGGCCTCGGCCTCACCGCCGACCGTATGAGCGCACTCAAAGACGCAGGCCTCGAACACATTCAACTCAGCCTCCAGGATGCAGACGAGGACAGGGCCAACGAGTTCGCTGGAGCCCGCGCCCACGCCCACAAGCTGAAGCTAGCCGCACTCATCCGCCAGTACGACATCGCCTTCACCGTAAACGTAGTCGTGCACCGCGAAAACCTCGACCGCCTTGAAGCCATCCTCGCCCTGGCTGAGTCGCTCCAGCCGCAAAGAATCGAAGTCGCCCACGTCCAGTACTACGGATGGGCCCTAAAAAATCGCGGCAGGCTCATGCCCACGCCCGCCCAGGTCGAGCGCTCCGTCCAACTCATCAACGAAGCGCAATCCCGCCTTAGCGGCCGCATCCAGCTTCAGGCCGTCCTGCCCGACTACTACGCACGATACCCCAAGACCTGCGTTGGCGGCTGGGGACGCCAGATGATGCTCCTCGACCCCGTCGGCCTTGCCCTCCCATGCCACGCCGCCGCCATCATCCCCGGCATGCACTTCGACTCGGTCCGCGATCACTCGCTCGAATGGCTCTGGAAGCACTCTGCAGCGTTCAACCGTTTTCGCGGCAACGACTGGATGAAAGACCCCTGCAGCAGCTGTGATCGCAAGGAGATCGACCTCGGAGGCTGCCGTTGCCAGGCCTTTCAACTCACCGGCGATGCCACAAACACCGACCCCGCCTGCACTCTCAGCGATCAACACGCAAGCCTTGTCGCCATCACCCAGGCTGCTCCTGTCAACGAGGCGCAGTGGGTCTACCGCATCCTCGAAAGCGCATAAAAGCTCACGGCGAGGCCGTAAATCACGCTCGCTCCTAAAGGGAACGCGTCTGAAATCAAGCCCCATCCAACCCGAGGCCGCCCTACATCCTTCGAGGGATATCGAGTCGAATCCCCACTCTCGTACTCTCGTCTTCGTTCTACAGGATAAAGAGCCATGGCCCGATTCGCATCACCGTCAGGAGTAGGCATCCACCTCACCTCCTCAAACTCAACAAAAGCTGACAAGATCTCCGAAAAAAAACCCCGCGTGATGTCAGGCGCCGCAACCGGAATCGTCTTCGGTCTTCTCTGTTCGGCGATTGCATGGCTCCTCCTGGCCTACGGCATCTACCGCCTCCACGAGCTGGCCACCGTCGCTCGATAGATTCGGCAGACCGATCCACGTTCTCATCAGAACGTTTCGCAGATCTTCACATCGAGCTTCAACGTCCTGTGGCCCTCCTACCACTATCATTCTGAAAGAAGCGAAGAACCCCCGCATTTGTTTTTACCTTTGGACACTCCACACCAGCCATCTCCTCATAAGCGATATACTTAGTGTTTGCGGAAAGCCCGTAGCACACACTTAGTACGTCACCTATGTCTCTTCTCTGGCTCCGAGTCGCGGTCTCTCTCTACGGCATAGCCGCGCTCGCGGTGCTGCCTGCTGCCCTTTATGATCGCCCCCGCTGGCGCCACATCGCCATCCCCGCCACCATCGCCGCCGTCTTCTTCCACTTCGTCTCGCTCGCCGAGATGCTCAACTCCGCCCACCACCGCCTCCCGGTCGACACTCACGAGACCCAGACCCTTCTTGGCCTTCTTCTCGCCTTGGCCTTCCTCTTCGTATACGCCCGTTACCGGACGGTCTCCCTCGGCATCTTTCTTCTGCCCATCTGCTTCCTACTCGGCCTCGTCCCTGCCTTCCACCCAGGCCAGGAAAGCACCACCTTTCCCATCCTCAACACCGGCTGGATCTTTCTCCACGTAGCCCTTCTCCTTGCCGCCTATGCCGCGCTTTTGCTCTCCTTGTTAACCTCGCTTCTCTATCTCATCCAGGAGCGCCGCCTCAAGCAGAAATCGCCGACCATTCCCTGGCTCCCGCCCCTCGAGACCACCGATCAGATCGCCCTTAAGTCGCTTCTCTTCGGTCTCCCCTGCATGACGGCGGGCCTCCTCATCGGTTCGCTCATCGCCCAGGCCACCGTCGGAGCCTCTTACTTCCGCGATCCCAAGATCCTCCTTGCCTTCGCCATGTGGCTTGCCTATATCGGCATGATCCACATCCGCCGCATCTCCGGTCTTCGCGGCCGCCGCGCGGTCTACCTTTCCAGCTTCGTCTTCCTAGTCGTGCTCGCAGTCTGGGCCGCAAACCAGTTCTCCGCGGTCCACAGGTTCACCGCCCCATGAACCAGCCCACCACCACACAGGGCCGTCTCGTTCTGCTCGGCATCAACCACAACACCGCGCCCATTGAGGTGCGTGAGCGTCTCGCCATTCCCGCCGAGCGACTCGCCGACGCCACCCGCACCCTCGTCCATCAGCCTGGCGTCCGTGAAGGCCTTATCCTCTCCACCTGCAACCGGGTCGAGCTGCTCACCCTCCAGGACGACGCCGAAGCAGCGCAGCCTCAGGCAAACACCGATCTCCTCCGCTTCCTCCACGAGTACTTCGCCGTCCCGCCTCACGACATCCAGCCTCACCTCTACGAGTTCCGCGAGCGCGAAGCCGTCCGCCATCTCTTCCGCGTCGCCAGCTCGCTCGACAGCATGGTTGTAGGGGAACCCCAGATCCTCGGCCAGGTTAAAGAGGCCTACACCATCGCGCGAGATGCAGGCGCAGTCTCCACCCACCTCGAAGCTCTCCTCCAGCGAACCTTCACCGTTGCAAAGAAGATCCGCACCGAGACCCACATCGGCTCCAGCTCCGTCTCCATCGCATCGGTCGCCGTCGACCTCGCCAGAAAGATCTTCGGTTCGCTTCAGGGAAAGACTGTTCTTCTGGTCGGTGCCGGCAAGATGTCAGAGCTCGCCGCGCGTCATCTCATCCAACAGGGTGCCTCTTCCATCCTCGTCACCAACCGCACCCACTCCCGCGCAGAGAAGATCGCAGCCGACTTCGTCAGCCCCACCGTCCACACCGAGGCCCTCGCCTTCGAGGCTCTCTACGAGCAGGCCGACCGCGCCGACATCGTCATCACCTCCACCGGCGCCCCGCAAAAGATCTTCGAGCACTCTCACGGCCAGCTCTTCCTCCATCGACGCCGCAACCGCCCCATGTTCTTCATCGATATCGCCGTCCCCCGCGATGTTGACCCACGCATGAACGAGGTCGAAGGTTGCTTCGTCTACGACATCGACGATCTCCAGCAAGTTGCCGCCGCAAACCTTGCCGACCGCAGCCGCGAAGCTGCCGCCGCTGAAACCATCGTCAGTAGGGAAGTCGACAAATATCACGAGCGACTCCAGTCCCGCGACGCAGTTCCCGCCATCAAAGCCCTGCAGCAACAGGCTGAAGAGTTGCGCCAGGCCGAACTCATGCGCTCGCAATCAAAGCTGGCCAGCCTTACTCCACAGCAACGCGAAGCAGTTGAAGCTCTTACCCGCTCCCTCACCGCCAAGCTGCTTCACCCCCAGCTCACCGCACTCCGCGAGGCCACTCGCACAAAAGATCCCGAGTAGCGAGAAGGCATCTCTGCCTAACCTCAGCTCGGGATCTTTTTCTGAACTAACTGTGGAAGTACTGCAGATCTATACAGCGCCGGAGCCGCGAAACACCGCTGGAATGGTCTGAAACAGAATCTTGATATCCAGCCACACCGACCACTGGTCGATATAGCGCATATCCAACGCCATCCATTCATCGAACGTGATCGAGCTGCGCCCCATGATCTGCCACAGGCAGGTAATTCCAGGCTTCACACTGAACCGTCTGCGATGCCAGTCGTGCTCGAATCCCTCGTAGTCTCTCACCGGAAGCGGCCGCGGACCCACCAGACTCATATCGCCGAGCAGCACATTGATGAGCTGAGGAATCTCGTCGAGACTCGACTTCCGCAAAAACTTACCCAGCGGAGTAATTCGAGGATCGTTCTTCAACTTGAAGGTAGGTCCCTGGGTCTCGTTCAGGTGCTCTACCTGTGCCATCAGCTTCTCTGCGTCCTGCACCATGGTGCGGAACTTGAGAATTTCGAACGGCCGCTTTCCAAATCCGATTCGTGTCTGACGGAAGAAGACAGGTCCCTTCGAGGTAAGCCGAATCAACGCTGAAATCACCAGAAACACCGGAGCAAGAGCAATCAGTAGCAATGCCGACACCACTGCATCCGTCACGCGCTTGATCATGAAACCCCACGCATTCCACGATTCATCATGGAGCGTGATCGTGCCAACTCCTCCTCGAAGATAGGCGGTTCGTTTCGTCTGCTCCTGATCGAAGAAGGTTCCAATGCTTCGCACCGCTATCCCGTGGTCGCGGCACAGCGCCACGATCTCGGCGATCTGCTGATAATAGGACGCGAGAGGGAGAGCTACGATCACCTCGTCAATCGGCAGAGCGCGCAGCAGAGAGGGAATCGCATCCATGCCTCCCAGCAACTCTCCGGGGTTGGAAGCTTCGGTCTCCTCCGACCACCAGTGGTCGTCCACGAAACCCAGCAGGTCGTATCCCCACTCCGGGTGAAGCGCTACATCTTGTGCAAATCCATTCGCGCGCTCATTGGTGCCGATAATCAGAACATGGCGAAGGTTATATCCCTTTGCACGGAATATACGTGCAAAAGCACGCCCCAGAACCCGCGTGGACAAAAACACCAAAGAGCTGATCACGCCAAAGTCCACGCTGATCAAACCAAGATCAGCAGCGCTATGTTTTGCGTGCGAGGAGATCAGCCACAGCCAGCAGAAACCGGCTAACGCGCAGAGAAAGCTTGCCAGGCAAACCTCGATGACCTCCTTGAGAAACCCATCAACTCTCCGGGAACGATAAAACCTGTTCGACCTGAGAATTCCATGCCATACTACCGCTAGCACCAACGTAGCGGAGAAGACTTGGATAGGGTGATGCGTCTCTAACGAGTCCAGAAGCCCAAAGAAGCGATGGCCGGAGGTCAGAACATAGGCCACAGCCAAACTGCCGAACAACAGGCAAATATCTCCAAGCTCCACCAACTCGACAAAGATCTTCCTGTTTGATGGTGTCATCGGTGCAGCCCCTTCTATCTGTCTTGATCTCTAGTTATGATGCAAAGCCTTTGAGGGAAAAGTGAGTTACTACACGTCACTAGGGTAACCACCTCTGCACGACTCTGCAATGAAGCGGATGGTCTGAGAAGGGCTTCTCATGTCTCAGGTATTGCGATTCATACCTGCTTCCCTAAGCAATTTCGTGGCCGGATCAGTAGCAGGAAGAGAATTTTGTAATTACTAGCTACTTCCCTGAACTATTTCTCTGCCGCCGAATACCGCTATCGAGCGAATAGCAGAGTGATCCACAAAGAGGGATCAACAAACGTACGTCGCTCTTCATGGTTCATATAGTGGAGGACTTCTTATAACTCAAGGACCTACAAGTGGCATCCCAGAAAAATTGAACGCGCTATGCAATCTTTTTCATCTCGAGCGAAGCTCATATGCAACATTTCGCAACATGGTATTTAGTTTGGACTCGAAAATGCACTAGCACACGGGCAGGCGACGGTTTTTCCTCAAAGAAGTGAGAGAAAGCAGTCAATAGAAGTCGAATTTCCAGCTGTACCGAAATGAAAGTGCTAAACATTTCCTATTTGTGGGTAATTCCGTTCCTTTTATACCTTGATGCATTCGGTCTACTTACCCCTATCAAAGGCGGAGCGGAACCTATAATGAATTTATCGAGAAATACCGTTTCTGGTGTTGTATCTACGGAGAGATATGCAAACTGAACAGGGCATTCGCGATGTGTCCAGGCTGCTCGATCAGCTCTCGATCCCCGAGAGTTCAACCACCCTTGCGAACCGGTACCAAAGCAGTCTGCCGTTTCCTCATCTCACGATCGATAACCTCTTCGATTCGGAGCAGCTTACCGCGGTTCTCCAGGAGATGTCCCGCGCAAAAAGCTCGGACTGGGTCCATCATCACACCGACAACATCGAGAAGCTCGGTCAGAAGTCTGCTGCCGGACTAGGCCCTGCAGGATTTCAACTGGTCGCTCTGCTTCACTCCGCTCCCTTCCTCTATCTCCTCTCCGAGATCACCGGCATCTGGAATCTCCTGCCAGACCCGTACATGCACGGAGCCGGCTACAGCATCATTCCCCCAAAGGGAAAGTTTGATGTCCACATCGACTCCAACGCTGACCTCACCAGCGGACTCATTCGCCGTCTGGCTTTGATCATCTATCTCAATCACGACTGGAGCCCGGAGTACGGCGGCCAGCTTGAGCTGTGGAATAAAGACGCAACCCATATGGAGGCTGAGATCCAGCCGATCTTCAACCGTGCTCTGCTGATGGAGATCTCCGAGACCACCTACCACGGCATCAAGCCGGTTGTAGAGCCCAGTGGCAGATCGCGCTACTCCTTCATGGCCTACTACAACACTGCGGGAAGCATGCTGGGCAAAGAGTCAGGTGTTCACAGCTCCGTCTATGCGCCGGACTGCTACCGCTCCAAACCCACCGTACGCAGCCTCGCCCGCAAGCTGACGCCGCCCATCGTCTATGACTACGTCCGTCAGAAGATCAAATAGCTCGCGTTCGGTGAGAGTTATAGCAGAGTAGTGTGGCAGGATCTCTCTCGACCACTCCATCGCACTCTTGAGCCGCGTTGCATCTCATAAAAGAAGATGAGAGGTATTACTCACTCCTGATCGATAACAAACAGGCACAATTGAAGGAAGGGGACACGTCCTCGAGAAGTGCATGAATTGACCTTGAGGCCTGATGCGGATTTTGTTTCTACACAATCGATATATCTTCCGAGGTGGAGAAGACGAATCCCGCGAGCAGGAGATTGCGATGCTTCGGGCTCGCGGAGAAGAGGTACTCGATCACGTTCTCAACAACTCCGAGATCAAAGGCAATCTTGTCACGATTGGCCTGCGATCCATCTGGAACACCCAGGAAGCGGATCGGATCAAAGATCTCATCCGTTCCACCAAACCCGATCTCATGAAGGTCGATAACTTCTTTCCGCTGTTCTCTCCCTCCATCTTCGAGGCCGCGAAGTCGATGGGTGTTCCCACGGCTCTGTCTGTCAGAAACTACCGGCTGATCTGCCCCTCCGCCAATCTATTTCGCGATGGGCACGTATGTACTACATGCGTCGGCAGCAAGCTCGCCCTCGCCGCCATTCAGCACCGCTGCCGTCAGCAAAGTTATATGCAGTCGGCAGCTGTCGTTGCCAGCAATGCGTACGCTCATCTTCGCGGTGTCTGGACAAACTCTGTTGATCGGTACATCGCCGTAAGCAGCTTCGTAAAGCAGCAGCTCGTCGCAGGCGGATTTCCTGAGGAGAGAATTCTCGTGAAGCCGAACTTCATCTCGGACACAGGCGTTGGCGACGGTTCAGGCGGATTCGGCCTTTACGTAGGCCGCCTGACGGAAGAGAAGGGCATTCACTCTCTCCTGAGCGCGTGGCAGCATATTCCGCAAGCGATTCCGCTGAAGGTCATCGGCGACGGTCCACTCGAGTCAGCTGTTCGTAGCGCCGCCGAGTCCGATTCGAGAATCGAGTATCTCGGCCGCAAATCGCTCACTGAAGTCTGCGAGTATCTCGGCAAAGCCGCCTTTCTCGTCTTTCCCTCCGAGTGGTACGAGCCCTTTGGCCGCACCATCGTCGAAGCCTACGCGAAGGGAACTCCGGTCCTGGCCGCGCTCACTCCGCCGATGAACGCAATGGTCGATCACGGCGTCACCGGCCTTCTCTATAAACCCGGCGATAGCAAAGATCTTGCCTCCGCGGTCAGCCTGCTCATCTCAGATCCCCAGCGCCTCGGGAGAATGCGAGCCCAGGCCAGGGAGAGGTATCTCACTCTCTACACCGAAGATCAGAACTACCAGCAACTCATGGCTATCTTTCATCAATGCATCGAGACTCATCTTGCTCAGCTCGCATGACAGAGTGAAGGCGGACTGATACAGAAGAGAAGCAATAGCTTCTTGCTTTGAAGCAAAAACTAATCGACTTCAATGGTGTCTAAGGACGCCAAAAATTTGTTACATGATCTGAACAATTTGTCGCATTTGAACTTTCATACGGACGAAGACGATGCTAGCGCGGAGCTCGTAAACTACTGGATTTACTTCGTTTTTTATAAACTTTACAGAGTGGAGCGACCTGCTACTTTGTAACTTCATAAGGCAGTACAGAGTCACCGAAGTTAGAGGAGATCTCTAAGTCCTATGGTAGTATTGAAGAATCGATATCTGATCTGCACTGTAAAACTTTCAACCCTCGAGTCTCAAGAGGGTGTTGCTCTTGAGCTAGCACAATTCATAACATTCCCTCTGTCAGTTAGCTTCGAAAAGGGCGAATGCAAAAAAGGATTATTGCTATGAGTGCACTTCAGCCCCATCCTTCTCTCTCTAAGTCACACAACTCAGCGCTGGCTTCTGTAACGGAAGACCAGTTGTCAGGTCCAGGCCCTTCGGAGTACGAGACACTCTCTGGCGTTCTTCGTGTTCTGCGCCGCCGTTGGAAGATAATCGCCCTCGTGACCCTCGGCATCTTTCTGCTGGGTTTGCTGGTATGTCTGGTGATGACTCCCAAGTACTCCTCGATCGCGGTGATTGAGATTAATAAGGAAGACAACAGCGCAAACGTCTCTACGGATGCTGTAAGCGCCTCTCCGACGGCCGATGAGTTGAAGGCCGAGGTCGAAACCGATATCAGTATTCTGCAAAGCGACGGCTTGGCCCTGGCCGTCATTCGAGATCTCAACCTCACACAAACGCGACCGTACAGCAAAGATATCGACAAGACCGAAAAAGACAAGCCGCTCGGTCAGGCTCCGCTCACGCGCGAAAAGTTGATCAAGCGTTTTGCGAAGAATCTGACGGTGGAGTCTCCTCCGGATACACGTCTCATCAACGTCACTTTTGAAAATCCGGATCCAATCATGGCGTCCAATGTCGCCAACGATATCTCGCAGAAGTTTATCGAGACGGCGATGGATCGTCGGCACCGCTCGACCATTCAATCTTCTTTCTGGCTGCGCAAAGAGCTTGAAGACCTCAAGAAGCAGGTGGAAGACTCCGAGCAGAAGCTCGCAGACTATCAAAGAGAGAGCGGTCTCGCGGGTGTTCAGCTGTCGAGTGCAGGTGGTGAGGGAGGCAACTCCGCCGCAATCTCTCCGCACAGCACCGTCACTGAACGTCTGTTCGGTCTCAACCAGGAGCTGACAGCTGCGGAATCGGCCAGGATCTCCACGGAGACGATCTACCACCTCGTTCAATCGCAGGATCCTGAAGTCGTCCTGGGCCTCGGCTCGATGAACGTATCCGGCGGTGCCGGCGGCGGCGGCGGGTCTCTCACTCCCGATGGAGGCATGCAACTCGTCCGGTCGCTCCGTACCGAAGAGGCGACACTTAGTCAGGACTATGCAGGCGCTGCGGTGAAGTACGGCGCAAACAACCCTAGACTCGCGCAGATTCAGCAACAACTCGATGCCGTGAAAGATCAGATGCATGCGGAACTGGCGCGTATCAGCAAACGTGCCGAGAACGCTTATCTCTATGCGAAACGGAACGAAGACTCGATTCGCGATGAGTTCACCAAACAGCAGTCTGCTGCCAACGTGATGGCTGATGCAACGGTTCATCTCCAGGTGCTGGCGCAGGAAGCTTATTCCAACCGGGCTCTCTACGAAAGTCTCTTTTCGAAGCTCCAGACCGCAAGTCTTGCCTCGGGCGTTCGCGCCACCCGCATCGATATTGCGGATCAGGCCCGTCCCGCTGGAACTCCTACGGTTCCGAACTATCCCAAATACCTCGCTGTCATCGCTGCGGTCGCTCTCTTCTTTGGCATCTCCTCTGCCTTCCTGCAGGAGAGTCTTGATGAAACTGTACGCAGACCGCGAGATCTTCAGGCGATCCCGGGGACCCGTATGCTCGGCTACGTTCCTTCCATGCCGTTGAAGGGCCTGCTCCAATTTGCGGGTGGTGACAGTAAGCTGATTGAGGCTCCCAAGTCTCCCTTTTCAGAGGCATTTCGCGGCCTTAGAACTTCGATCATGAGAGCGACCTCCGCATTGGGATCGAAGACTCTTCTTGTCACCAGCGCAGCCGGCCGGGACGGAAAGACAACAGTCGTCTACAACCTGGGTGTAGCCTTTGCACAGCAGGGAGCCCGCGTGTTGTTGATTGATTGCGACCTCCGCAATCCTGATCTGCATCGTCTCTTCGGATGCGCCATATCGCCAGGCGTAAGTGATCTTGGCGATTCGATCAGCGAAAAGGATCTCATGGGCATCGTTCGTCACACAGCCCTGCCCAACCTCTTCATCCTGCCCTCAGGGCACCCCCCGGAGTTCCCCGCGGAGTTTTTTGAATCGCGGGCCTTCGACTCGCTCCTTCGCAGCTCCGGCGCAGACTTCGACTATGTTCTTATCGACAGTCCTCCCATGCTGTCGGTAACCGACACCTCAATCATCGCCAGCAAAGTGTCAGGTACGATCGCGGTACTGCGCTCAGGCAGTACGACCAAGCATGTCCTGGCCAGCCTCCTCGATAGCCTGCATCGCACCAGTTCGCCTCTACTCGGAGTTCTTTTGAATGATGTCCGAAACCCGGCGGCGGATGGTTTCCATAGTTACAGCTACTCCAGGCAAGACGGAGGTCAAATCAATGCGACGGTCTAATCTTCGCGGAAAAAATGCATGGTCGGTTTCGTTGGCTCTCGGGGCTCTTCTTCTGTCGCCTCTTGCTATCGTGGCGCAGGGTAACGGTGCACCCAAAGTTGGCGGTACCAGCACGTTCGACAGTCCTGGAGCCGGCGATACGGATAACCCAAACGGCCGGCACCGTATGACTACCCTGACCTCGATCCCGGAGGACTTCTCCAACCTGAAGCTCTCCCCGGGATTCTTGCTGGGTATGGAAGTCTACGATGCCCCCGAACTCTCGTCCGACGTTCGCATCGATACCCTCGGAAATATTAATGTTCCGATGGTTGGTGCAGTTCATGTAGCCGACAAGACCTTGACCGAAGCGACTGTTCTGATTGAACAGAGTCTGAAAGATGGCAAGATTCTGAATAACCCTCAGGTCAACCTGAACATCACACAATATGCCGGTCAAAACGTTAGCATCCTCGGCGAGGTCCACAATCCCGGCAGAGTAGAACTGCTCGCTTCGCATAATCTCGAAGACGTGATCGCTCTCGCAGGTGGTGAAACACAACTCGCCGGAAACATGATCGAAATCCGACATCCAGCCGGCGTATCGCCACAGAAAGAGTTGATTCACTACTCGCGCAGCTCGGATGATATGACCCTGGTGGACACGCAGGTTCATCCTGGCGATACCGTAACTATTCGCCGTGCGGGAATCGTCTACGTTCTCGGTGCAGTCACACGCCCCGGCGGTTACATCATGCAGGAGGGAGGCGAACTTAACCTTACAGAGGCTCTCTCCATGGCCTACGGAACGACCTTGAACGCAGCGGTAGGCTCCATGCGTCTCATTCGTAAATTGCCGGACGGCCAGGTACAGGAGACACCCATCGCCTATCGGGACATTGAGAAGGGAAAGATTCCTCCGGTGCGGCTGCAGGCAGAAGATCTTATCTACGTTCCGGTAAGTAAGGTAAAAACCATTGTCTCCACTGGGCTCTTAGCTAGCACCTCACAAGCGGCTCTCTATGTTTACCACTAGGAGGCAGGCAGAGCGCTTGATGCATCATATTCTGCAGGGAATTTAGTGACCACATTACGCCAAAACGAATTGTTGAAAGGATTTCTAAAAGAGCGTTACTTTCCAGCTCTGGATGGGATAAGAGCAGTGAGTGTTCTGCTGGTAATGTCCAATCATCTCCACAGCAACTACGCTTTTCTGCGCCGGATGCCGGGCTGGACCGGGGTCGACTTCTTCTGTGTCCTTAGTGGATTTCTCATCACCACTCTCCTTCTGCGGGAAGAGAAGGACTTTGGTTCGGTACGCCTTGCCCCTTTTTACATCCGCCGATTCTTTCGTATCGTCCCTATCTTTCTTCTTGTGCTGCTCTTCTACTTCCCGGTCGCATACTTCGGAGAGCACGGCATACGATGGGCAGCCTTCAAATCGGCACTCCCGCTTTACCTCACCTTCATGCAGGACTTCGTCCCTCACGAGGCTCCATTCAGCTTCAGCTGGACCCTCGGCATTGAGGAGAAGTTTTACTTTATCTGGCCCATTCTCGCTTTTCTGCTCCTAAAGAAACTCAGAGGCCGCGCGCTCGTCGCAGGCGCGTTCTTTCTAGTCTCCGCCTCTCTCTACCTCATATTTGAAAGCGTCTCCGACCGAGCCTACTTCCATGCCAGGTCTTATGCTGCTCTGGCTCTGGGTGCTCTCCTGGCTTGTCTTCTGGCAAGTAATCTGGCCCAGACCTACACCCGTTGGATCAGCCGGATACCATCGTTCCTTCCCCCCCTGGCAGTCATTTTGGCTCTCGCGCTCGTCTTTTACGATCGCCAGTTTGTGATGGCGCTCGATCTCTCCATCGCTCTCTTGCTCTCACACCTCCTTCTTATTCCAAGTTCAGTCCGAGCCTGGTTTGCAGCTCCCGTTCTGGTTTGGATCGGCCGGCGCTCTTACTCGATGTACCTCATCCATCTGCTTGTGCTCACTCCAGTACGTGTCGCACTTCATCCAAAAAGCGTCTTTGCCGAACTCGCTGTTCTCGTTATTGCGTACTTCATCACCGCTGGCCTGTCTCATCTCATCTATCTCTTTGTCGAAGAGCCCATGAGACTCTTCGGAAAGCGCGTCATCGCAAAGAGACTTAGCAACTCGCGTCAGCCTGTCGCAATCCTGGATACTCCAAACTAGAACACTGTCACGGATATCTGATTTATTTCACCGGGCCTCTTGTTATTCGTTTTAGTAAATCTATCTTCGAGGTCTCCTGCTTGGCTCTTTCTACTACTGGGCTTTCCACCAATGCTCTACCGATGGGCCAAGTCACAGGCTTGCAGCTAGAGGGTATTGCTCAAGAGCCAATCGCACCATCACGCTCCTCGCGTTACTACCAGCCCGGACTGGACGTCCTTCGCTGCCTGGCATTTTTCTTCGTACTCAATCACCACGTCTTCCCCAAGAGTCACACAGGAATACTAAGCCTCCAGTCCGTCATTCAGGAGTTCGGTGCCGCAGGCGTCTGCCTCTTCTTCACCTTGAGCGCATTTCTCATCACGGAGTTGCTCTTACGCGAAGCTGAAACCAGCGGTACCATCCACCTGCGTGCCTTCTACATCAGGCGCATTCTGAGAATCTGGCCGCTCTATCTTCTGGCCCTCTTCGTCGGCGTGGTCTTTCCTCACATCTACCATCATTTTCCACGCGGCGAATACCTCCTTCTCCCTTACCTCCTCATGGCAGGGAACTGGGCACTCGTCTTACACGGTGAGACACGCAACACCATTCTCGCCCCTCTTTGGAGCATCTCGGTAGAAGAGCAGTTTTATGTAATTTGGCCGACACTCTTTCTGTTGTGGAGAAAGCGCGGTGTCATCTTCGCCAGCTTCATCATCCTGCCCATCGCCTGGGCCACCGACTTCATTCTTCCAGCGGCTCACATTCCAAAGCATCCACAACTTTGGTTCAACAGCTTCAACCAGTTTCAATTCTTCGCCATTGGTGGTCTGCTTGCGATCTTGATGCACAGGCGCACCCTCAAGCTGGCACTCTCGCTCAGGGTAGCCGCTCTGGTTGCTGCTCTCGCATGCTTCTCGCTGGCGGCCTTTCCTTGCCACTTTCAAAATCCTTTCGTTGCTTCAAAACCCCTGGCCATCATGGGCGGATATATGGCCATCGACGTCGGCTGCGTTCTTTTTCTCATAGCTTTTCTCGACGTCAAGCTACCCTCTCTCTTTAATCCGCTTGTCTACCTTGGGAAGATCTCCTATGGACTCTACGTCTTCCACATGTTTATCCTCGCGGCAGTCTCGCATCTCACCGAAACCGTGCTGCATCTGCCATATTCCTTGCAGCTGGGGTTAAACTGGATTATCACTGTTCTCGTCGTTATTCCACTAGCGGCTCTGTCTTATGAGTATTTTGAAAAGCCGTTCCTGAGATTCAAAGAGCGCTTCACCTTCGTAAACTCTCGTTCTGTGTAAGTGAAAATCTGACGCGGTCTCTTCTCGTCAGGCTTAAAGTTCAGTCCAAACCGTATTACCGGATGATCGAAAGAGAAGCTCTTTATGATGGACTTAGGTGTTGCTCCAACCCGCCAGCGGTATCCAATGCTCTACGGGATGACGTTGGCTTACATCGTGGGACTGCCTAACTTCATTCACTTCGACGTCACCGGCCGTACCAGCAACGCCCTAAATTTTACCTCGATTAGCAGCATCATTGAATCCGTCATAATCGGCTATTTGCTTGTAGCTCTGTTGCTGCTCGAACGCCGGCCGCTCATCGTCCGCAAGATTCGCATTCACACGTGGATGTGGATACTTCTGCTCGCAGATTTCTTAATTGCCACTGCTCTGCAGCCGGTCAGTCTTCTTACCGCGCCGAAGGCAACCGACGGGATCCTTTCCCTCTTCCGCCTCGGCCAGTGGACAGTAGCCTTCTGCCTTATCGTCGCTCTCTATTCGCGCACACCGCGCGAGCAGGCAAATGAACTCGTCGTCCGTTTGATCGGTCGTGCAAGCTGGATCTGGCTTGCCATGATCTGGTTCATCCTGCCTATCATGCCCAGGCAGGTTTATGGCGGATCAGAAGATAGCACCGCTGTTCGTCGGCTCGGGGGACAGCTCATTCATCCCGCGCACGTCGCGCTTCTGGCAAGCATGGCGTTCTTCTATGCGTTGATGTTCTTTCGGCCTGGCCCGCGAAAATGGCTGCTCTGCGCAATCCCTCTGGTCTCACTTGTCCTCACTGGCGCCAGGGGCCAGCAGGCAGGGTTTCTTCTTGTCCTTCTTCTCTACACCATCATCTACTCTCGTAAGCCTGCAATTCGATGGGGTACCGTCGCCCTCCTGGGTCTCGTGCTTCTGCTCGGAATTGCATTCAGTAATAAGGTCATGAAGTATGTGGCCCGCGGACAGAGTGTGCAGACCCTCTCCTCCCTCGACGACAGAACTCGTGTCTGGCAAGCAAGCATCGAAGCCATCAAGAAGCGTCCGCTCATCGGCTACGGATACAGCGTTGGGGCTCGAAATGCCATTCGCGATCATTGGCGCTTCGCCCACTGGATTCCTCCGCACGCTCACAACGATTATTTGCAGGCAGCTCTTGACGGCGGTGTCCTTGCCTTTGTCATCATCACCTTCGTCTACTGGAGAGTGTTATTGCTGAGCTTTCTCAGGGTCAAACGCGGGCCTTATCAGCTCTTTCTCCTCATCGTCTTCATACAATTTGTTCTCAACTCATTCACTGGATCAGAGTTTGGTCATGACTATGGAGGT
Source organism: Granulicella sp. S190 (assembly GCF_009766095.1). Classification (GTDB taxonomy): domain Bacteria; phylum Acidobacteriota; class Terriglobia; order Terriglobales; family Acidobacteriaceae; genus Edaphobacter. Next base: position 59,911 of record NZ_LMUD01000002.1, on the reverse strand, counting down.
ACCGACGGTCTGCTCTTGCTGTGTTGCCTGAGTGTCCTCGGCGACGATAGTTCAAGCCCTCTCAACACTGCTGGCGAGAGATTAACCTCGAACCCGGAAGCGGAGCCGTCATTGGAAATGTCTGTTGCTTAGGCAAAATCTTACGAGCATCTTGCTCTGCTGCACGTCGCAAGCAAGCTCTCTCTACCTGCAAATTCAGATGATATCTTTAAGAAGTCATTTGCGACGTAGACTGTGGTTCTTGATCAATCTTGATCTGCAATTTACTGAAGACGCCTCGTAACGGGCAGTCATCGTGACATCGACACGGGAACAGGTGCCATTGAGCATTCAACAATCTAGGCAGCAACAAAATTTCCTGGCCCGAAGTCTTTCTCGGGTTGGTGGCGGAAGAACGCCCGCCGCCTTGTTCGATCAGGGACTCGTTAGCGGTGCAAACTTCATCACCAACGTTCTTCTGGCGCGCACCTTCGGCCTCAGGGACTATGGAGTCTTTGCGCTGGCCTGGGTCGCCGTTCTCTTTGCGAACAGCCTGCAATACGCTCTGATCGTTACGCCGATGATGAGCGTCGGCCCCAAGCAGGAGCCGGCAGACAAATCCTCCTACTACCGCGCTGTCCTGTTTCAAGAGTTCGGGTTCGCCTTCTCGGCTGCTCTCATTATGTTCCTCTGCGTTCGACTCTCCACCAGGTTCTTTCCCGCTTGGGGAGTCGGCGGTCTGGCGCTGCCCATCAGCATCGCGACGTTAGCCTATCTTCTTCAGGAGTTTCTCCGCCGTTATTTCTTCTGCACCGGGCAAAGCAAGCTCGCCCTCACCACCGATGTGGTGAGTTATCTCACGCAGCTCCCGATACTCTTCTGGATCTCCCGCAACCATACGGCGACGCTCTCCAACGTTTTGTGGATCATCGCCGCAACCTCATTCGTCGGCTTCATCAGCTGCATGAAGTGGTACGAGAAAGGCACCTTCGATCGAGACATATTCAAGAAGGTCTTTTCCCGGCACTGGAAGATGTCACGCTGGCTCGCTCCTACTGCTTTCATGCAGTGGGGCGCCGGCAATCTTTTTCTCATGGCTGCCCCGATATACTACGGCGCTGCGGCTTCGGCGATCATCAGGGCTGCTAACAATATCGTAGGTGTCGCGCACGTATGGTTTCTTGGCCTCGATAACGTCGTCCCGGCCGAAGCGGCAAGGCAGATGCGAATCGGTGGCATCGACGCCATGTTACGGTACCTCAAGCACATCGTTCTCTTATGGGGTGGAGTAACCTTAGCCTTCTGTGCATTGGTGGCCAGCTTTCCTACGCTCTGGCTCAGGCTCGCCTACGGTCAGAAGTACTCCTCGGACGGCTCCATCCTGCGTCTCTACGCCCTCCTCTACATCTTCATCTTCATCTCCGGTCCCCTCCGCGCCGGCCTTCAGGCACTCGAGTACACCGCGCCGATCTTCTGGGCCTACCCTGCGCTCATTGCGTTCTCTGTCGCACTCGCGGGTCCGTTTGCCCGCAATCTGGGATTGAACGGAGTGATGTTGGGAATGTGTGCAACTCAGTTCGTCTTTCAGAGCTTCGTCGGTATAGCGTTTTGGCTTCGAATCCGAAAGATTCGCAGCGAGGCGGCATCTGAAGCATTGAGGTCATGAACGACTCTCCGCTTTTTGCAAGGCACGACATAAAACTGCGGATTATTTAGGAGAATAGCGATGAGAACGCTCTTCAAGCTTCTGTTCTTGCTGTGCCCGCTTCCCGCCATCGCCTCAACCTATACCATCGCCGCGCCGCATCTCACCATGCACGTCGGCGATCCGCTTCCTCCCCTCATCTTCTCCATCTCCACTTACTCCGGATCGTACGCAAGTCACTTCAAGGGACAGCCCAACCTAAGCACGACAGCCAGCGCCCGCTCAACTCCGGGTACCTATCCAATCGTTGTGGATCAAGGTTCCATGACCAGCGTGGATGGAAGCAACTTCAAGTTGGTAAACGGCGTCCTCGAAGTAATCGCCGCGGACGATATCGGAGCGAAGCTCACCAATGGTATCTTGTATCCGCCAGGTTTCCTCAGTGGCCCGGGTTTTCCCGTCCTTGATGTAACCCATAACGCCACCGCTAACCTCGTAGGCGACTGCGTCACCGACAACGCTGCGAACTTCGCGAAGCTGCTGACTCAGAACGGGCGTCGCACCCCCGCCACAACGAACGGAGGCGGCGCTCCAATAAACCTCTACTTTCCTCCCGGCTGTTACGCGACCAGTGAGCCTCTCACCATCTACGGCAGCTTCTGGCATCTCTGGGGAGCAGGACCTCAATCCTCCATCATCAAGCTTCTTCCAAACTCCCAGGCGTTCAACAGTGGCAAACCCACTCAGTTCTTCAGCCCTCTCAGCGTCACGCAGAACAGCAACTTTTCGGAGTACCTCTATAACCTCGGAATCGAGATCGGCGTAGGAAACCCGAATGCCATTCCTTTTACGACCGTACAAAACAACTCCGGATCGGTAAGAAATGTTCTGATCTGGGCCGATGACTCTGCTTGCCCTTACGCGATCAACTTCAATCGTGCCTATCCCGGCCCTATGCTCCTCAAGAACGTTGCGGTCTACGGCTGCAAGTTGGCCTACTCTGCGGGACAGGGGGAGTTCAACGTCACCTTTGAGGGCTTCACCACCGAGGCGCAAACCGCCGGTGTCCTCGACAATCACTACATCAAGGCGAGCATCCGCCACTGGCTAAGCGATAACTCCGTCCAGGCGCTCCACGTCTATGGATCCACCACCTCAAACGTTGCGGTGCTCGACTCCGAAATTCGCAACGGAGCCTCTGGCACTGCGGGAATAGCCGTGGATCCAGGCAGCAGTGTCTATCTCAAAAATCTTCTCTCCACCGGATACAATCCGACGGAGAGTGATGCAGGCTCTGGGCCCGCGGTAAATCGCACAGGCAATATCGTTCAAGCCTGGACCGGTACTCCTCAGAGTCTATTCAACAGTACTCAAGGCATGGACTCTCTTCACCTTCCCGTGCGCGAGACGCCCGCTCCAAACGATCCGCCGTTTCGTCAGTGGACGAAGCTCAGTCAGAACGCCACTGACTGGCCCGCGCAGATTCAGGGCTCTTCTTCGCCGACCCTCTACGCTCCCGCGGGAGTCTATCTCGGCAACGCTATTCTTCAGGTCAAGGTCCCACCCTCAGTCAGTCATCTTCAGTTCTACCAATCCAAGTTCACTTCAGGAACGCCGAAGCTCATCCTGACCATTGCGGATTCATCCACCACGCCTCTCATCATCGACAGTTGCCCCTATGAAAGCTGTGAGATCATCCATACTGGCAGCAGGCCCATCGTATTGCTGGACACGACACTCTACAGCTACACCTCGCAAAACGGAGCGGGCGACTTCTACATTGAAGACTCTATCTTGAGTGAGGGAGCGAACGGCAGTATCCTCGTCAACTTTTACCCCTCCCAGCACATATGGGCGCGTCAGCTAAATCTAGAGCAGCATACGGTGGATAAGTTCCACTGTTCTGGCTGCAAGATGTGGATCCTCGGATACAAGACCGAAGAGCCTACCCCCTCGATCGTCCTGACGGACAACGCACAGGCAGAGATCTTCGGATTCTTCTTCTACCAGAATCGCGCGCCCTCGGATCCAATCTCTGCGAACATACGTCTCACAGACTCAAGCCTCTTCGCAACCGGCTGGACGAAGGTAGACGTACCCGGACGCGGTCAGCCAAACTGGGTCATCGAAAATCAAGGCGCGCGTTCTTCGTCTTTGGCTACTCGCGATGTAAATACGTCACAGCAGTTGAACGTGTTCTATTCCTTCGGGGGAGGGAAGAGCTCAGAACATGAAGACACCGGCAATCGCAAAAAGCCTTCCGATAAAAAATAAAAGGGTGCTGCCGCATCAACCGCCTGGCGTCCTCTCTAGGCGGTGCTCCCTCGCGAATCCAGCGCCGCCTTCGCAACTAGGTGTTCGCCCAGCCGAATCGCCAGAGCCACAATCGTAAGCGTAGGATTCGCATGGCCTCCCGTCGGAAAGGTGGAGCTGCCCGCGACATAGAGATTGCTGATGCCATGCACCCTGCAACTCTCATCCACCACACCCTCTTCGGGCGAAGTCGCCATCCTCGTCGTGCCGATATGATGTGCACCCGAATTGAAGTTCTCGAATCGCTGTCGGACGTACTCCGTCAGCTCCTTCTCGTTGTAGAGAATCTCACCTGCACCAGCCGCGCGGTAACGATCGACGAAGAGCCGGTGTGCCTCCACCACGGTACGGATATCCTGATCGGTAAAAGCCAGATCCACCACGGCTCTCGGCACCCCATGCTCATCGGTGTGCTCCGCGGAGAGAGTGATCCGGCTGTCATAATTCGGGACCTGCTCCGCCTGGTAGTAAAGCCCGAGATACTTTGACTCCACCGATGGAAGAACCGAGGGAAGTCGCCGGTCCTTCGCCCAGCGCGCTCGGCCCAGCCGAGCCAGCCTGGGAACAGAGGCGATACCATCCTTCATCACAACGCCGAGATGCTGTCGTATATCGGGCGAGAGAGATTTGAACTTCGACCACCTCTTCGAAACCCCGTGCGCCCGAAGCACTCCGCGGAATGCCTTTGCCACAAAGACCGCCGAGAAGATGGCATCGCGATGTCCGTGCGCTGCGTTGGTGCGATCCAGAAAAAAGATGATGTTGTTAATCTTTAGACCAGCCTGGGCCTCTTCAGAGATCGACCAGCGCCGACGGCAGTAAACGCCCGCAGCGTCCCTCTCATAGTCATACTTAATCGCCCGCCGGTTTTGAGGAGCGAGCGAGATATAGGTTCCATGCGGATGCGCTTGGTAATACCTCCCGACAAGATCCTTTGCATTCCCTACGCCTGTCGGATGAAAAGGATTCTTCGAGGAGAGCAGGATCCGAGCATTCTCGATGCCTCCTGTTGCAACCACAAACGTCTTCGCTCGAACGTCAAACCGCTTTCCCTGCGAGATCGCTCTCACAAAATCAATGCGGTCTTTACTCTCCGTCGAAACCAGTTCCAGCGCATGCGTCTCCAGGTGCACGTGTACATTCGTAGCTTTGGAGAGGACACTTTCAAACTCCTTCGCGAAATTGATAGGTGGACTCCACCGCTCCAGGTGCCAATCCTCAAGACCCTCGCCGTTCACCCCCGGAACGATCTCGGCACTTTCCTTGGGAAACACTCTGCGGCTATCGAACTCATATTCACCCGCCCTGCATAAACTCAGAGCCCTTCGATAAAAAGGTTCTAGGTCTTCATACGAAAATGGCCATCCGCTGTGATCGATCCACGAGCGCTCCTTGAAATCGAGCGCATCGAACGGAATGCAACGGCCTCCCCACGCAGAAGAGGCACCGCCAAAGACACGCCTTCGGTTCTCTTCCAGGCTCTCGTGCGAGCCGGGTCTTGCGATCAGCCCTCGATTCAAATCCTGATCGGAGGCTGACTCCCGAGTAGCCCCTCCACCCACCAAAAGAAGAAACTTCGTATCTGTCTTCAGTAGCTCCAGCGCAATACTGATCGCCGCCGGTCCTCCGCCAATGAGGCAGACATCAGCTTCGAGCGCTCCTCCTGAAGGATTGCCAATCACAATCATGCGAAGCTCTCCTTCATCTCGGCGAAAAACTCGTGCATGCTGGAGGAGTACTGCAGAGCCTGCAGATTATCGACAAGATGATGCGACGAAAGTGTTCCCACCAGCACTGTTTTCACGCCTCGCTGCGCAGCCGCATACGCGATCAACAGCTGCACCGTGCTCACGGATGCTACCCCATGGCGACCGCGGACCGCATCCCAAACATCAGCGCGAGTCTTCAAGAAAGCCTGCGGCCTCAGCACCTCATTCGCAACAACGGGCACGCCCTGCTCCGCGCACAGCGTGCAGATCTCGTCGGCATGCGAGGCAGACACATAGACCGGCGTCTCTACCACTCCAACCTGCCCCGAAGCCAACCCCTCTCGCACAACGTCAACGTCGCTTGAAGAAACTCCTGTCATGCGGCTAAGCCCCTTGGCGCGTATCTCCTCAAGCGCCTCCCAACTCTCTGAGGTCGGCTCACCGGCTACCGCTGCGTGTAGCAGGAAAGCATCGAGGTGGTCTGTCCCCAGCCGCTTCAAACTCTTCTGCACGCAACTTATTAGATAGGCCTTCGAAAAGCTCCGGCCCGGAGACACCTTTTGAACGAGCTTCTTTCCAATTTGATTAAGAGGAGAAAAGACAGCAGGCAGCGCAACGTGGGCGAAACCTGCCTTGCTGATAAGAAAGCAATCCTCGCGGCTCCGTTCTCTCAGCGCACTTCCAATGGTGCGCTCTGCATCTCCCGACCCATACGTGTCGGCCGTGTCGATCACTCGAATCCCATGATCGATCGCCGCATGAATCAGCTCAGTCGCTTGAAGTCGGCTAAGCGACGACCCAAGGGATGCCAGGCGTCCCGTGCCGAGCCCCATCGGTGTTAGTTGAGTCGCAACTGTCATCGTTCTCCCCGCGTCATAGGTCATCCGTTGTCTTACCGCAATCAAAAAGATCAGTCGTTCAAAAATCAGTTCACCGCTGATCCGCCAACACCGCAGCGGATTTCAACTCACCCAGATCGTGTTCTGTGTAAGTCTTGCGAATCTGATCGTCGTTCCGAGATTGGAGAACATTGCTATGGTAAAGTCCGCTGTCCTGTGTTCCTGGTACAAACGGAAATCTCAGAGGGCGATTCCAGATCTGCCTTGTCTTCATACCCGCTCGTAAAGCGTTGGCATGCAGCCAGACGTCATCTGCTTTTGGACAAAGCTGCATAAACTCAGAGCCCGCAGCCTTCAGCTTCTTCAGCAGCGATGGCGGATAAATGCAGCCCGAAACCCCTGTCGCGAAGTGAAGAAAACTTGGATCCGTCGACCTGCATGGCTCCCACGTCTGATAGGGGCTAAGAGATGCTCCCTCGAATCCTACTCGATGCGCCCTGTAGCAATTCACAACCTCTGAATTGTCATCGTAGGAACGCACAAGACCCTTTAACCACCACCGGCTATATAAGAGATCGTCGTCTGCAGTCACCAGGGCGCAGTCAAAATTATCCGTGGAAAGAAGATAGGGGTAGTACTTTGTATGTGGTCCAAAGTTCTCACTGAGCCGAATCTCCAGGCCTCTCGCGACCAATCGTTTCAGGCCGGGAGTGAGATTGTTGAGAGCCTCTTCATGATCCACCCACAGAATAAGTCTTGATGGCAGCATAGAGCCCGCCGCAATCGACTCGAGCACCAGATGTACGGATCGAAGCCGCTCGCCATACGTAGTCACCGAGACAACAGGGCCGCCCGATGCCACCGCGCTTAACTTCGAGGTCTCATTCCGGCGGCGTAGACGTGTCAGATGAAGCTTGGTGAACTTCGTCTCGTGTCTCAAAAAAAAGAGCCACGTCTGAACAGCTAAAGTAGCCAGGCTAGGCTTCGCGGTGCGGACTTCCAATGAAAATCCTCCTGGTCCCTCGTCGAACAAATAGACTGCAACGAAACAAGCGTTCGAACCGTGCACCTGTCGAACAAAACTTCATAGTGTTAAAACGAGTCTTCTATGGCAAGCTCCTCATGTCAACACTCGTAAGGGAAACCTGCCTCAATGCTGAGCGATCAATTCTCTATAAAGCGCATCCGCATCCGCCGCGCGTGTCGTCCACGTACACGTCTTCGCAAAATCCCAGCTGGCTTGAGACATTGCATTCTTCTGTTCAGCCGTCATCAATGCAAATTGGTCGATGGCCGAAGCAAGACTTGCGACTACAGCCTTCGGACTAGTGACAGGCACCTTGATGCTGGCTCCATCAGGCACCACATCTCGCGCACCATGCAGATCAAGCGTGATAACCGGTAAGCCGACCGCCATTGCCTCCAGCAGCTGCACTCCCGAGGTCTCGCGCAGGCTCGTAAAAAACAGCGCATCATGTTCCAGGTAAGCTGTGCGAACCTCATCCCATGTCAGCCGTCGCCCTGCCCACTCAACGCGATCGTTCAATCCGCGTTCCGCAATCATCTGGCGCACGGCGTCCTCCGCAAGGCCATTCCCCACAATCGTAAGAGTGGATCTCTGGCGAGTCATGGCAAGCGCATCGAGCGCCATCGGAAGTGCCTTCCGAGGCAACATCCTTCCTACCCAGATCAACCGAACCGGATCTGTTACGGCGCGATAGAGGCGCGGCTCCCCAGCCAGGTACTCTGCGCCTACTCCGTTATCGAACTGAAGACGAACATCGGCGCGACCCATCTCCTGAATCAACTCTAACGTATCGCGGTTCGCAGCCAGCACGGCGCTCATCTTCCCCAGCCATCGCTTATGAAAGGGAGAGTAGGGAAGTATCCTCGTCAATAAGCTTCGACGCTCCTCTGAACGCCTGCTGGGTCCAAAGTATTCGAGCATACTTGCAGGAGCAGTCTGCCCTCCTCCTACTGGACCGAACACCGTCGGTCGGCCCAACCGCCACAGCTGCGTGGGCACATGAATACTCGTGTACGTCACATGATGAACAATATCGAATCGTCTTTGCCGGTCAAGCGATCTCGCCACTCCCACGGCCAACATCTGCCAAAGCGCATAGTGTATGCCGCTCCCGGGTTTTAATCGTCCAGGAACAGTTACAAATCCGAAGGATATATTTTTGCTGGGATGTTCTCGTTCATGCGCTTCAATCTGCTCGCGGTTTTCGCTGCGAGTAAGTACAGTCACGTGAATGCCACGCTCGGCGAGATGTACCGCCCAGTTCCAGCCGTTTCCCGGTTCAGAGCCAGAGTTCGGGAGGCACGCATAGGCCGACAACAACACATTCATTCGCAACCACATCCTGATATGTAAATTATTCGTGAAGTGCGTACTTGGAAAACGGCCTGCGCGTGCGAGTCAACGACATTCCACTCTGCTAAGACCGTCTGATAGAAGCTGACTAAGAATGACACAACGGAGATAACTATTTGAATCTAAAGCCACGCCAAAAGCCAACAAGCAACGTACTCCGTTTTTGAGGTTATAGGTGTGTATAACGAGAGCGCATTTAAGCCGATTGTATAGAGTTAGCTTTCATCAGCACGGTACCTTAGTAGTATTGCGGTGGGTCTGGAAATATGCAAGTATTTGCGTATGAGTCAGCCTTCGTCCCTCCCCATATCCCTTTTACAAGGGCAGTGCAGTAGTTTGCAGCAAACGCGCAACTCGCCGCCCGTCAAGGTCAAAGGTGCGATAGGCCTTCTCTGCGTCCTCAGCCTCATCGGCTGCTCCGGCCAACTGGCAAGCGTCGAAGAAGGAGGCACCGCTGCTGCAACCCAGCCACGGGCTGTCTCAGGTGCCAAGCTCAACGGAGCGCTCACCTTCCCCGCAGGTTTTATGACCTCGGTTAAAACCTACGGCGCGGTAGGAGACGGAGTCACAGATGACACCGCCGCCATTCAAAGTGCTCTCTCCGACGGACGCTCCAATGTGTCCGAAGACTACAACGGAGTTCCAAAGGCCCTCTACTTTCCACCCGGAACCTATCTCGTGAGCAACACCCTGCAATGGGTTGGCTGCTGCGTCACCCTGCAGGGATCAGGACCTTCATCCAGCATCATCCGGCTCGCGCCAGACTCAAGTGGATTCGCCAACGATGCCAGCCCCAAGCCTCTTATCTTGACTCCGC
>NZ_LMUD01000002.1:40191-50157 GCF_009766095.1 Granulicella sp. S190 | reverse complement strand
CGGCATCTCCATCGGTCCCGGCAATCCGGGCGCGACCGCTCTCAACTATGTCTCGAACAACGTTGGCTCTGTCCATGATGTTCTGATCAAAAGCGAGGACGGAAACGGCCACGACGGGATCGATCTGACTCGTCAGTACGCCGGGCCTCTCATGATTCGTAATCTGGAAGTTGACGGCTTCGATGTAGGCATCGATCTCCAGAATGCGGAATACAGTACGACGATCGAAGACATTACGCTTCAGAATCAAAAGATCGCTGGCATTCGAAACAGCGATCAGGCAATCAACGTTCGCGGTTTCACCAGCAGCAACACGGTCCCTGCACTCACCAACACGGGAGGAATGGTCGTACTGATCGATGGAAGTTTTACCGGCGGCCTCGCCACCGTGCCTGCTATTCAGACCAACAGCACCATGTTTCTGCGGAACGTAGCATCGACGGGATACGAGGCCACCTTGCAGGACTTGACCACCTCCACTCCAACTCTTACCAAGGGGACCATCGCACATATCCTGGTCGGCACCCCCGCCACGCTCACAGGCAACGCATCCACTCCAACCGGTCTCAATCTTCCGGTTCAGGAGACGCCCTCTTTTACCAGCTCTAGCCTCTCCGACTGGGCTGTCTTCACGCCAAAGTGGTACGGCGACACCTCGGGACTTCAAGCCGTTCTCAACTCCGGCAAGCACACGGTCTACTTCCCGTTCGGGCAATACTTCTCCGCCAATGAAGCTGACATCACCGTGCCCGATACCGTCGAACGCATCGTAGGTTTCTCCTCCATCGTCAATATTGGCTCCGGAACCAACGGTGGAGGCATTCGCTTTGTCGTAAACAGCAACAGCACCCAGCCCCTCATCATCGAGCAGTTCGGCTATGGGATAAAGGTCGATCATCACGGCACACGCCCCGTCGTCCTCAAGGATATGCACGTCAATCAGTACAACAGCTTCGCCGGCGCTGGAAAGCTCTTCCTCGAAGACACGGGCATGGTGAACTTCACCGTTCAACAAAGTCAGCAGGTCTTTGCACGCCAGCTCGATGACGAGTTCGCTGGAACCAAGATTACGAACTTGGGAGGCTCGCTCTGGATACTCGGCCTTAAAACGGAGCAGGCTGGCACCGTCATCACCACCGCTAGCGGCGGTCACACCGAACTTCTAGGCGCCCTCATCTATCCCGCAGTGGCTGTCCCCACATCGCAGGCAGCATTCGTGTCTACTGACGCGCAGACCTCCTACATCTACAAAGAATCGGTCTACTGCAGTGGCTGCGGCTACACCATCCAGGAGCAGGAGACACGCACCGGCGTAACCAAGAATCTCACCTCGCCCAACAGCAGCTCTTTTCGAATGCCGCTCTTTGTCGGTTACAAATAGGCAACGAGGGCAGGCTGTCGAACTCGCGGCATGTGGTCGACAGCCCACCCTCCCTCTCGTATACTCATCTCAGTTGGTGCAGCATCTGCAATCGAACTTGAAAACAATCAAGCGCTCTATCCCGTAGAGCGGAACTCCCCGCATCCTGCAACACAACAGAAGCAGTAGCTTCACAATCGAGGCGCGATCATGATCCCTGGCGATTCGCCAAGAGTCAACATCCTTGGTGTCGGAATAAGTGCACTCTCTATGGACAACGCTGTCGCACAGAGCGACGCTCTCCTCAGCCGCGGCGATTCGGGATACATCTGCGTCACCGGCGTGCACGGCATCATCGAAGCACAATCCGACGAAGCCTTCCGGACCATCCTCAACCGATCCTTCCTCTCCACGCCCGACGGCATGCCCACTGTCTGGCTCGGCCACCTCCACGGCTTCAAAGACATGACCCGCGTCTACGGCCCCGACTTCATGTTGAATATGTGCAAGCTCTCCGTCGAGCGCGGCTACCGCCACTTCCTCTACGGCGGCAGGCCAGGCATCGCAGAAGAGTTGCGTGCCGAACTCACCCGCCGCTACCCAGGCCTTCACATCGTAGGCACCTACACCCCGCCCTTCCGTCCGCTCAACGCCGAAGAAGAGCAGGACCTCCGAACCCAGCTCGAAGACTCTAAAGCCGACATCCTCTGGTGCGGTCTCAGCACCCCGAAGCAGGAGCGTTTCATGGCCGCCTACAGTGGCCGCCTTCCTGTAAAGCTGATGGTCGGCGTCGGCGCAGCGTTCGATCTTCTCAGCGGCAACCTCGCCGAAGCTCCCGACTGGATGAAGCGCTCTGGCCTCCAATGGCTCTATCGCTTGATCAAGGAGCCGAAGCGCCTCTGGCGTCGCTACCTCCTGAACAACCCACGCTTCGTCTGGCTCAGCTTCCTGCAACTCTCCCGCCTCAGGCGCTTCTCCTTTTAGTCAGGACGACTCTCGCCTATCTACTCAACTCGATCGTCAGGATCTGCCCCGCCACCGCTGCGTCCGAAACCTCGGCGTAGGCCACCTTCGCCTTCATCCCTTCCATATCCGTGCATGGCTTCAGATCGCCCTCCACCTGGTAGTTCGCCAGCGTGAACACTACCTTGTAGTAGTCATTGTTGTAGAGAGAGATCGACTTGTCGGGCTTCTCCACCTTCAACGCAAGCACATTCGGGGACGAGCACTCCACATTGCGGATCACCCCTTGAATCGTATGTCGTGGCCCCTTCGCATCTCCAACCGGATACTTGGGTGTCTCTTGCAACACCCCTGTCATCTTGCCGTCAACCTTTCGAAACACAACAGTCTTCGAAGCATCATGCGACGAAGCATTTCGCGCGGAGTCCACCGGTCGCACCGTCTGCGTCACCTCGATCTGCGCGGTATCTCCCCTGCCTTGTGACTGGGCGCGGTCCATTTGCGACTGAAACTGCTCCAACTGCTTAACGCGGCTGTCGACCATCGCCATCTCATCCGGTGTCTTGGCAACTCCTCTCGCCGCCTTCAGAACGCTGACCGCGCTACCATACTGCTGTTGCTGACTCAGCACCGCAGCCGCGTTAATCCGATAGCTCAGATTCTCCGGCTCCAGTTGAATCGCCTGCGCATTCAGCATATGAGCCTCGCTCAAATGCACATTGCGCGTAGCGCAAAACGTAGCCAGGGTGTCGTACGCGGGAGCGAACGCTGGGTTCAGCTTGATCGAAGCACGCAGACTCGACTCGATCGCATCCTCATGTCCATCGCCTCCCGACTGCATCAACATGGCCGCAAAGTAGTAGTGCGCCAGGTAGCTCTGGGAGTCGAGTCCTACCGCCTCGCCATACCACTTCTTCGCACTCGGGATATCTCCTTCGCGATACTTCAAAAATCCCATCGTCTCATGCGCCAGCGCGTTGCTCGGATCGCTGCTCAGGCTGGTCTCCAGTAACGCCTCAGCCTCCTTGGCGCGATCGTTGTAGACCAGCACATCCGCTCGCACCGCATCGATCTGCGACTTTGCAACCGGCACCACCTGAAGCACCGACTCATCCACCACCACGCCGGTATTTCTCTTGAACATCTTGAAGCTGCCCTGCTGCACATACGAGTCCAGCGCCTTCTGGAGCACGTTCAAATCTCCGAAGGCATGTTGTGCGGCTGTCACAGAGTCTTCGCCCTGCGCGAGAAACCGTGCGTACTCTCTCACATGTTCGGTGTTCTTCTCGTAGTCATTCACCTCGAGATAGTGTGTCAGCGCCCAGGACTCGGCATAGAAGACCGAACCCTTCTGCTCGTCGTGATAGTAAGGAGAGGTGTAGTCCACCTTGAGCAGTGTCGTCAGCGGCAGCAGCCGGTTCTGACGCAGGAAGAGAATATTGTCCGAGCTGGGCTGACCCAGCAGAACCTCCTTCTCGTGGATATCCGTATTCTGATAAAACTCCGCAAGCCCTTCGTTCAGCCACAGCGGCATCCACGTCAGCTTCCGCACAATGTAGTGGGTGTACTCGTGATACACCACGGCAAAAGGATGCTCCTCTTCGCCATCGAGCCGAAGCAGGATGTAGCTCTTATCCGGAGCCTGCATAAAGAGTCCGGCCAGGTCCAACTGTCCTTTGCTCAAATAAGACGAAGGCTCAAGCGCCTGAAAGTCCTTCTTGTTCTTCAGCGCAAGCACAATGATCGGTGAGCCTCCGTTAGAGCTCCCGTTAGGAAGCAGCACCTGAAACAACGATCGCATCTGCTCAAACTGGCTGGCAATGCGTATCGCCTGCTTGTTGCTCCCGTTGGTCAGCACGGTGAAGTGAGGGCTCTTCACCTCCAGCCAATGTTCTCCGGAATCTCCAAAGGCAGTCAAAGTAGTACAGAGAACAAACAGAACGCACAGGCGCTTGTACATAGTGCCAATGAGACTAAACGAATAGACACCACGAAAGATAGTTGAAAAACCGCAGCTTACTCCATCCGCAGCGCCGTCATCGGCTCCACATTGGCCGCCCGTCGAGCAGGGATAAACCCCGCGACCGCAGCAGACACCAGCAGCACCGCTACTGCAATCAAAAGGCTCAACGGATCGTAAGAACGCACCTGGTAAAGTTGATCGGCCATCGCTCTCGCGCCGAAGATCGCAATGGGAATGCCGATCAACAGCCCCAGCCCAGCCTGCAGAAACGCCCCCCGCATCACCATCCGTACCACGTTGCCGCGGTCTGCTCCCAGCGCCATCCGCAGACCAATCTCGCTCGTCCGTCGAGCCACCTGGTACGACGTAATCCCGTACAAACCCACCGAAGCCAGCACCAGCGCCAGCATTCCAAACAACTCGGTCAGCCTCGCAATCAGCCGCTCTTGCGTAAAGTTGTCCGCGACCTGGTAGTCCAGCGAGTGCAGATCTTCCACCGTCAGGTTTGGATTGATATTGGCCAGCGTGTGCCGCACCATCGCATCGAGGTTCTGTGGTGGCCGTTGAAAGTTCAACGTGATCGAGTTGATAAAGAGCCCACGACCCTCAGCCATCTGTTCGTTAGCGTCCGTGAGCCCAGCCATCGTCTGGTTCAACGGACGAAAGTACATCGTCCTCACATCGCTCCGCGGATTGTTGTACTTGGCATTAGCCACAATACCTACGATCTCGAACGACGAAGCGTACTTCTGGTCATAGACTCCGAAGTGCCGCCCGATCGGATCTTCCTTCGGAAAAAACTTCTTCACAAACGCCTGGTTCACCACCGCGACCTTCGGCGACGTCGCCGTATCCTGCTCCGTAAATCCCCGCCCGCGAACCATCGGCTGGCCTACCGTCGTGAAAAAATCCTTGCTTACCCGGTCCCACGACGAGCCGGCATTGTCATTTGGCCCCGGCGCAGGGTGTCCGTCCACAAACACCTCCTCGCCCCAGTTATTGCCCTCAAGCGTGCTGTACAAAGCCAGCCCCGTGCTTTGAACTCCGGGCAGGGAACCGAACTGCTGCTCCAGTGTCTGATAGAGCGCAGGCAGCGTCTCCGCCGTATAGCCCGCGCCCGCCGGGTCTATATGCACAACGTATCGGTTCGCTGTCTGCAGTCCGAAGTCCTGGTGCTCCATATTACGCAGACTCTTGGTCAGCAGCCCCGCGCCCACCAGCATCACTAGCGACAGCGCCGCCTGAAACACAATCAGCGATCTCTGCGGCAGCGAAGCCCGATCGCTGGTCGAACGGTTCGATCCCCGCAGTGCTTCAGCCGGATCGGAGTTCGACGTGATCCACGCCGGCACCACGCCAAACACTACGCCCGTCAACAGCGAAAGCAGAAACGCAAATCCCAGCACCGCCAGCGAAGGACTCGCCGCAATCGGAAGCTGCGGCGAATCTGGAAACGCCAGCGTCAGAATCGTCCGTGTCCCTGCATACGCCACGGCCAACCCAGCCAGTCCTCCCATGCAACCAAGCAGCAGACTCTCCGTCAGCATCTGCCGAATCAACCTGCTCCGCGCAGCCCCCAACGCCATCCGTACGGAGGTCTCCGCTCTCCGCGTCGCACCTCGCGCAAGCAGCAGATTCGCCACGTTCGCGCAAGCCACCAGCAGCACCAGTCCGGAGATCGTCATCAACAGATAGAGCCCCTTGCCCGTCTGCTTCTGCAGATTCTGAATTCCTCCTCCGGCCGGCACAATCACAATGTACTGCTTTGGAATGAGCGTCGATCCGCCGTTACGCGTATATCCGGGCTGCATCGAAAGAAACTGCCTCAGGCTGCCAGACATCTTGTCCTGCAAAGCGGCAACACTCACTCCAGGCTTCAGCCGGCCCACGGCATAAAGCCAGTTGCTATTCGCCACATGCAGAATCGTATTCTTCCCGCCGATCGTCGGCTCCACCGACAGCGGAATCCACAACGCCGGAGGATTACTACGAATCCTGTCCCCGAAAAATCCATGTGGCCCGATCCCCACCACCGTCACCGGCTGCCCCTGCATATAAAAAGTGGATCCGACAATCTTCGGATCAGCACCGTAGTCCGACTGCCACGCCTCGTAGCTCATCACCGCGACCGGAGCCGCACCCGCCACATCATCCGCATCCGTCAGCACCCGCCCTGCAAACCGTCCAATCCCGAACGTCGTAAAGTAATTTCCCGAGACATACTCGGTGCGTTCCATCTTTGCTGGCTCCGACCCGCGCCGCGTCGTCATCCCCTCACCACCCGACTGCATCGCCGCCAACCGGTCAAACTCAGGCGTAGTCTCCTGCAGATGCTTGTACAGCTCATACGAGAAGAGATCGAAGTCGCCGTTCTCATTGATGAACCCGCCATTGACGCAGCAGTCATCCTTATCGCCCACGCGAAACAGCGTCTTCGGGTCAGCTACCGGCAACGACTTCATCAGAATCGCGTGCACCAGCGTAAAGATCGCCGTGTTCGCCCCAATTCCCAACGCAATCGTCAACACCACGGTCACAGCAAAGCCCGGCGACTTGTAGAACGCCCGTAACGCAAGAGTAAGATCCCGCACGTAGTTGCCTCCAGGTGTAAATCAGCTTGTAAAGCTCCTACGTTCATATCGCCTCTGCGGTTCCGAAAAAATCTCTCGCCCGTAAAATCCCCGCGCCCCCGCCCTATTCGCATGAACCACCCAGCCCCGCATCCCGTATCCTAGTTAAGACTATGAGTTCTGAGCACAATAATCCCCGCAATCCCATCCGCATCGGCAGCCGAGGCTCACAACTCGCCCTCTGGCAGGCCAACCACATCCTCTACGCCCTCCGCGACGCTGGCTACCACGTCGAGCTCGAGATCATCCGCACCACCGGCGACCGCATGCAGCAGCCCGGCTTCATCCCTCCGCCCAACCTCGACGGCAAAGGCATCTTCATCAAAGAAATCGAGGAGGCCCTCGAAGAAGGACGCATCGACCTCGCCGTCCACTCCCTCAAGGATCTCCCCACCAAGCTCGCCCCTCAGTTCACCCTCGCCGCCATCCCCAAGCGCGCCGACCCTCGCGACGTCTGGGTCTGTGAACCCTACTGGGCCCTCCACACGCTCCCCACAGGAGGCCGCATCGGCACCACCAGCCCGCGTCGCCGCGCCCAGATCCTCGCCCTCCGCCCCGACGTCTCCTTCGTCGATATCCGCGGCAACATCGACACCCGCCTAAAAAAACTAGCCGACGGAAAATGTGATGCCCTCGTCCTCGCAGCCGCCGGTCTCGACCGCCTCAAGCGCACCGAGTCCGTCCACCAGCGCTTCTCGCCCTGCGAGCTCTGTCCCGCACCCGGCCAAGGCGCGCTCGCCCTCGAAACCCGCAGCCCCTCGCACCCCATCGACGAGGACCGCGACGCCTACCTCCGCAACGCCATCGCCTTCCTCGAACACCCCTACACCCGCTTCGCAGTCGACGCCGAGCGCACCACCCTCGACGCCCTCGGCGGCGGCTGCTCTCTCCCCATCGGTGCCCACTGCTTCCACGAAGAAGGGAAGTGGAAGATGATCGCCCAGGTTGTCTCTCCAGATGGCGAATCCATGGTTCAGGTGGAAACCGAAGCCGCCAACGACGCTAACCCCATCGCACTCGGCCTCTGTGTCGCCGACGAACTAAAGACCAAAGGCGCCCTCGACCTCCTCAACACCTTCGAGCCTGACTCCGCCGCCCTCGCCGACTAGCAAACCAACCTCACCCTCCGCGCATCTACCTCTCTACAGCCGGTGACCGAAAGCGTCGTCGCCGGCCACTGTCTCTCCGCACGTTGAGAGTGTCCACAACCTTTCATCGTCTCGCAGATAACAGCACGCTCTTTTGCGAAAGAGTTCAACAAACGACATCGGCGAAACACGAAACCATCAGCATGCGGATCCAGACAAATCCACTGTTAGGAATTCGTGCGCACAAAGTACACCTCCGAAAGGAACACCCAATATGAAAGCTCTCGTCTATCACGGCCCCAAAAAAGTAAGCATCGACTCCGTCCCCGACTCCAAGCTAGAAAAGCAAACCGACGTGATCATCAAGCTCACCACCACCAACATCTGCGGTTCAGACCTCCACATGTACGAAGGCCGCACCGACGTGGAAAAAGGCAAGATTCTCGGCCACGAGAACCTCGGCGAGGTCGTCGAAGTCGGCAAAGCCGTAGACTCCGTCAAAAAAGGAATGAAGGTCGTCCTCCCCTTCAACATCGGCTGCGGCTTCTGCGCCAACTGCGAGCGCGGCCTCACTGGCTTCTGTCTCACCTGCGCCGACCCCTCCGTCATGCCCGGCATGGCCGGTGCTGCTTACGGATTCGCCGGCATGGGCCCCTACTCCGGTGGCCAGGCCGAGTACCTCCGCGTCCCCTACGCCGACTTCAACTGCCTCCAACTCCCCGAAGACGCCACAGAAAAAGAAAAAGACTACGTCATGCTCTCCGACATCTTCCCCACCGGCTGGCACTCCACTCGCCTCGCCGACCTCAAACCCGGCGAATCCATTCTCATCTACGGAGCAGGCCCCGTCGGCCTCATGGCCGCGCTCTCCGCAAAGATCCAGGGCGCCAGCCAGATCTTCGTCGTCGACCACAAAGCCGATCGCCTCGCCCTCGCCAAACAACTCGGAGCCACGCCCATCGACTCCTCTGACGACAACGTCTCCGAGCAGATTCGCGAGCTCACCAAAGGTCTCGGCGCAGACTGCGGTGCCGAATGCATCGGCTATCAGTGCCACAACTCCAAGGGCAAGGAAGTCCCGAACATGGTCATGAACGCTCTCGTCGACGCCGTCAAAGCCACCGGCACCCTCGGCGTAGTCGGCGTCTTCATCCCGCAGGATCCCAAAGCCGACGATGCCCTCGAAAAGAAGGGCCAGATCGCCTTCGACATGGGCAAGTTCTGGTTTAAAGGTCAGAAGATGGGTACAGGACAATGCAACGTCAAGGCCTATAACCGTCGCCTCATGGATCTCATCCACCACGGCAAAGCCAACCCCTCCTTCCTTATCTCTCACGAGCTTCCACTAGCTCAGGCCCCCGAAGCGTACAAACACTTCGACAACCGCGACGAAGGCTGGACCAAAGTCATCCTCCACCCCCACGCCGCCTGACATCAGCTCTGCGGAAGCGTCAGTCCTAGCAGTCGTAATGCTGAACGCACCCGCCATGTGTCGTTATAAATAACGCGCTGTCAACCCGCATACACTCTGCACAACCCTCAGACTCCTACAACCACCAACCTCACTGCGGGCTTCCTCCAGAGGCCCGCAATGCCTCAATGCAGAATGCACAGTCCGCACTCTCAACTCAACCGTCCACAGACTAAAATCACACAGTGCCTTCTCTCACCAACAAACGCATCCTCATCACCCGAACGCGCCATCAAGCCTCCGAACTCGCCGCGCAGCTCGAAGCCCTCGGCGCAACCACCATTCTCATCCCCACCATCGAGATCGTTCCGCCCGCCTCCTTCTGCGCGCTCGACGCCGCTCTCACCTGCCTCGGCGCCTACGACTGGCTCCTCTTCACCAGCGCCAACGCCCTCGAAGCCTTCCACCGCCGCGCCCAATTTCTCCACCTCACCCAACTCCCCAAGCGCATCGCCGTCATCGGCCCCGCCACCCTCCGCGCAGCCAACGCC
>NZ_LMUD01000002.1:0-40012 GCF_009766095.1 Granulicella sp. S190 | reverse complement strand
GCCCTCACCGCCGCCGGAGCCACCCTCACCATCGCCGAAGCCTACCGCAATCAGATCCCACCCGACTCCATCCCCGCCCTCCAATCTCTCTTCAGCGCCCCGGCCCACTACCCCGACGTCATCACCTTCACCTCAGCCTCCACCGCCCGCAATCTCTTCGCACTCCTCGAAGCCGCCAGCATCACCCTCCCCCCCGGCATCACTCTCGCTTCCATCGGCCCGGTCACCAGCCAGACCCTCCGCGACCTTGGCTACGAGCCCACCTTGGAATCCCCCGAATCCACCATCCCCGCCCTCGTCCAAACCCTCCTCTCCCATCTGCAGTAGCTCCACACCGCACCACCCAACCACCACCGAAACACCACGCCACCAGCCCCACCACTGCAGGCACCAGCTTCCGGGGCGCCGATACTGTCCCTGATCGCTAGACCGTGAAGACGCAATCCGTCAGGCGACTACGGACCTGGCACTTGAGATGCTGGAGCTTGTGCATCCGCTTTGGCTATGGGCATCTAGGAACGTCGCGCACTTTCAATCGGCACAAGCCGACTACGACCGAAAGCATCCACGGGCTACATCTCCCCATCGGCCTGATTCAGATCGCGTGTGATGTCAGTTGCGAAACAATCCTTCGCGCGATCAGTAACGGTCGTCTTCTCGGAAGTGACCGATGATAACCGCCTGCAGGTTCAGGATCGGTCCCCAGGCAGACGAAATGGCTATTCTGAACTCCATCCGACCTCAGGATCTGCTCGGTGTAAAGTGATCACTTATGTCACGCACTGTCCTGTCATCTCTTCTGCCGCACTAACTTTTAGCGCTCGGCGCCGCCGGCGCCTGGGCAGCGTCCGATTGCACATCGCTCAAAGCATGGAGTTCCCAGATGCCACCCTAACGGTTGCAGAAGCGGTGACTGCAGGCTCGCTGGAATTACAAGACTTGGAGCCGATGATCCGCCTGCCGGCGTTCTGCCTCCTCTCCGCCATTTTGTCTGCGGAGTCTCAGAGTGACGCTTCACCTCCGGATATACTGGAGAAAACTCCCAGAATACAGCACCGTGATCAACTAATTAGGATCTCTGGAGAAGATCATTCGTCGATTGTTCGCTGAAGAAAGCATAATACTTCCGTGTCGGCGGTTGAGAGTATCCCCACCGGCGAGCGATTTTGTTTAAGAATCAAAATCGATTCGCAGGATCAAGTGCGCCGACATATCGAATTTCCATTATTGTGCAGTCATCCTCGGCAGGTTTTGGCGAGTGAAACTTTGCAACCCGATTCAGAATCTCGTTCAGGTCTTCGTGATGCGCAACGGTGCTCAGCCCCGCATCGCCAAACTGTTGGCCTAAAGCGTCCTCAGCTTCGGTGAGGCCATCCGTAGCAAGAAGAATGCGCTCACCCGGTCGCATGAGGTAGCCAGCAGAGTTGTAAGTTGCATCTGCAATAAGTCCGACGACTAGACTGCTTTCCACCAAGGACCGAATCTCTGTGCCTAAAACTGCCAGGGGCTGGATATGTCCACAGTTCATGTACTGCACGCGGCCGTCTGGGAAGAGCTTCAGTAGGACCATTGTCGCGTATTTGCCAACCTTGCGAGTGCATAGAAACTGATTCACGAGCGAGGCGATCGCCGGCAGACTTTGACCGGCAAGCAGCTGGGAGTGAATGATTCCCTGGAGCGTGGCGGCAACGATAGCCGCGGGTATTCCCTTACCAGACACGTCCGCGATGACGACGCAGATGGAGTCTTCGAGCGCCACCGCGTCATAAAAGTCACCGCCAATTGCGAGACAGGGAACACTCTTTCCCTGAAGGACGGCATAAGAAAGCTCCGGAAGCTTGATGGCCATGAGACCACTGTGAATCTTTGCTGCGATGGCAAGCTCTTCCTGCGCATGCCGAGCCTCAGCCTCCGCTTCGGTAAGAAGGGCGTTGTGCAAGAGGGCTGATGCCTCGATGGCGATTGTGTCTAATAGCTGATGATCAACCTCGTGAAAGTCGCGGTGCCCGATCTGGCTGTCGAGATAGAGCAGGCCAAGAAGTTGGCCCGGTTCGTCCGGTGAAGATCGTTTCCGCAAGGGTATGCAGTAGATGCTGCGTATGCTATTTGCAATTACGCTGGCCCACTCCGCAGCTGCTTTGTGTTTGAGCGTGTCGCTCACTGAAAAACTTGATTCGCTTTCGATTGCTTGCTGCATAGCCCTACGAGAGAGTGTGGAATCCTCTTTTGCCTCGCTTCCATCGGCAGCAAGCCCTTGCTCGAATCGCATTTCATCTTCTTTTTGGAGGAATACGAAACCTCGTTCGAGGCCAGTAAGCTGCAACGTGAGATGAAGAAACGACTTGAGAATGTCTTCAACAGCACCGCTCTGATTGAGTTGCCGCGCGGCACGAAGAAGCCAGTTCAACTTCTCCATTTCGAGCATGCCCGGGCGTTGCTCATCTTTCAAAACCGAAAGGTTACTAAGTGAAGAGAGAAGACCGGTAACTGCTGCGTGTTCTACCAAGCCTTTTTGCGCTTGCTGGAATCGTATTCGCAGACCATTGGTCGAGCCCATTTGCAGCACGTCTCCCAATGTCAGGATCGCTTTGTCGACGCCCACAGAGTTTAGAAAAGTTCCGTGAGTGCTGTTCTGGTCTATGACCCAGTAGCCGTCTTGCTCTAGCAGGATCAGTGCGTGTCGGCGGGAGACCCGGGGATCAATAAGGACGATATCTTGATCCGACGAACGGCCGATCGAAATAGCGCCATCTCCGAGAGGCACGCTGCGAGGTCCATTTGCGTCTGCGTAGCAAAGCTCGACATTGTCCATTAATGACATGCTGTTCTTTTGGAGCATACCTAATCGGTAGCAAAGATGGGGCGTAGAAGATTTTAGCTAATGGTTGAGAGTACCCGGTTGACGACCTTGAGTCCAGAGAATCCATAGCGCAGAGAAACGGGATAGCTAAGGGTTATAGGGTACCGTTTCGCACCCTTTTAGAACTTTTGTAATGTTTTAGGCCTACGTCCAACTATAAAAATTGAGCGATCGGCAGGGCCGATTTCCTATATCGTTTCTGTACTGCAAGTTGGGCAATCCGCGCTGTTCCCGATTATGGCACTTGGCCAAGTCGGGCTAAACCAAATCACACTTTGGAGTGCAGCTGATGGGTAAGAACCTGCAATCCGCAGAGAGCCTTCTCGGAGCTGCTCTAGATCTGCCGCCTGAGCAAAGATCGGCTTTTCTTGATGAAGCATGTCACGGTTCACCTGAACTGCGATACGAAGTCAATGAGCTGCTTCTCAGGACTCAGTCCCCGTCCGCGTCACAGCGTACGTCGGAAAATGGAGGGTCTCAAGCCGAAACTCTCGCATCCAACGATCTCACGCCAGGGACGAGGTTAGGGCGCTACATCATCACTGAACCCCTTGGAGCCGGTGGGATGGGCGTGGTTTATCGTGCTAGGGATGAAAAGCTTGAGCGGGCCGTCGCAATAAAGATCCTTTCGCCGGGGTTGCTGATGGGCGAAGACGCGCGCCACCGCTTTCACAAGGAGGCATTAGCTCTAGCCAAGCTGGGAAACACTCATATAGCGGCCGTATACGACGTCGGTGAACAAGACGGCATCGACTATATCGTGATGGAATACATCCCGGGAGACTCCCTTGCGACGAAGATAAAGTCCGGACCGTTGACGGTGAAAGATGCTACCTCGATTGTCTTGCAGATCGCTGAAGCACTTGAGGAGGCCCATGAACAGGGCGTAATTCACCGTGACCTCAAGCCGGGCAACGTGATGATTACTCCGAAGGGACAGGTGAAGGTACTCGACTTCGGTCTGGCGAAGTTGCTCGAGGGCAACGGCCCCGATGAGACCCTGTCTATAGCGACTCACGGCCTTATCGGCACGCCACTTTACATGTCTCCGGAACAGGTACATGGGGAGAGGCTTGATGCGCGGACCGACCTATGGAGTCTGGGTGTGGTGTACTACGAGTTGCTCACCGGGCGCAGGCCGTTCCATGCTGACAGTACCGTCGGGATTCTGCGCGCAGTCACCGAAAAGAGTCCGACGCCGCTACGCCAGATTCGGAGCGATGCGCCTCCCATGTCCGAACATATTGTGGAGCGTGCGCTAGAGAAGAAGACGGCCAGCCGCTATCAGTCGGCGGGTGAAATCATTCGGGACGCATCCGATCTCTTAGCTTCAATCAGCACGGGGTCGCTGGAACTGGAGAAGAAGGACAATCACAAATCCCGACTGATTCTTCTATGTGCCGCAATCGTTCTCCTGATCGTGATGATAGGCAGTCTCTGGTTTTACCGTAGTCTTTCGAACAAGCGTTGGGCTCGCGAAGAAGCCATTCCGCAGATTACTGACCTGTTTGCGAACAGGAAGCCGCTTGCTGCCTTCACCCTTCTGGAAAAAGCACAACACTACCTGCCGGGCGATGCAGCGTTGAAGCAGGCTGTTGATCAAAACACAATCCTCGCCTCCTTTACCTCCTCGCCCGCTGGCGCTACGGTCGAGGTTCAGGACTACCTCTTGCCGGATTCTCAGTGGCGTAAGCTCGGCGCGACACCAATCAAAGATGTTCGCATTCCTAGCGGCTATTTTCGCTGGAAGGTCACCAAGACAGGTTTCAAAGAGATGATCGTAGCGTCTCGCACCGACCATGTGTTGGACTTCCCGCTGGACGCGTGGTCGAAGTCGCCGCCGGATATGGTTCCTGTGGCTGCCGATCACAAATTCGGAACAGAGGCAGCCTTTGTTGGGTGGCTCGGACCATACAACCTGCCGCAGTACTCAATCGATCGTTTCGAGGTCACAAACCGTGACTACCAGAAGTTCGTCGATAGCGGCGGATATGCGAAAAGGGAATACTGGCCTGAGAAGTTTTCCAAAGACGGCCACGATCTTTCCTGGAGCGATGCGATGGCAGAGCTCCGCGACCCAACGGGCCGCCCCGGACCGTCTACTTGGATGGGAGGCCACTATCCCGAAGGCAAAGCGGACTACCCTGTATCCGGTGTGAGTTGGTTTGAGGCCTCCGCGTATGCGAAGTTTGCAGGAAAGCAACTGCTCACCCTGGCTCAATGGCTACAGACAACGCCTCCGGATGATGGCTCGTGGGCTATACCGGTTAGTAATTTAGCTACAACATCTCTTGCTCCGGTCGGCGCGTATCGAGGAGGAGTGGGGCCCTTCGGAACGTATGACACGGCCGGTAACGTTCGCGAGTGGGTGCTTAATACGGTCGACAACAATCTCCATTACATCCTTGGAGGCTCCTGGAAGTCCCCCCAGTACATGTACGCGAGCCCCGAGGCGCTGCCGCCTTTCGATCGTTCGGACACTAACGGGTTCCGCTGCGTGCTGAATTCCGCGCCTATGCCGGAAGAGACGATGAAGCCGGTAAAGAGTATTGGACGCGACTTTACCAACTTCAAACCGGCGTCAGATGATGTGTTCCATGCTTATCAGCTGCTTTACGCATATCCCAATACGCCTCTGCGAACCACAACTGATGGCGTCATTCAGGAGACAGCCGATTGGCGTGAGGAGAAGGTGTCCTTTGACACAGGCTACCGCGGCCAGCGCATGTCAGCCTACCTGTTCCTACCCAAAAATGTACACCCACCCTATCAGACGGTATTGTTCTTTCCCAGCGCACGCGTGATGTTTCTTTCCGACAACAAAGGTGGACGGAATCTCGGGGACACACAGTTCTTCGATTACATAGTCCAGAGCGGTCGGGCTGTTATGTATCCGGTCTATGAGGACACCTATGAACGCCGCGTGAAGTATTCGCTTCCCAGCGGCGCACAACAGCTTGAACTCACCACCGATTGGTACAAGGATGCGGCTCGTTCGCTCGATTACCTGGCTACCCGTCCTGACATCGATAGCAACAAACTAGCCTATCTCGGGGTCAGTATGGGTTCAGCGCAAGGGGTAATTACCTCATCACTCATGCAGAACCGCATAAAGACTGCCATCCTGCTTGATGGAGGCTTTTTTCTTGAAACGCCGCCAGCGGGAGGTGATCAGGCCGACTTCGCTCCTCGAATGAAGAGGCCGGTTTTGATGGTGAATGGACGCTACGACTTCACATTTCCTGTCGAGAAAGCACAGAACCCTCTATTTGCTATGTTGGGCACGCCAGAGGACGACAAACGCCACATCATATTAGAAACTCCACATGATGTGACTGAACAACGTACGCAACTGACCAAAGCTGTGCTTGATTGGCTCGATCATTATCTAGGACGGGTGAACTGAATCCTAGGCAACTTGAGGTGCGTTTGCCATGTAACGCACATCAATGAAGGTTGTTGCATGGCAAACAAAACAATCGAGTCACTCGGTCGCACTAGTGGCGCGATTATGCAGCGGATCAGCACAAGCCGGCTCTCATAGGCTTTCAGCAGTTCTAAAAAGCGCGACGATCTATGACCGACCCGGGCGCCGGAGTTCAGTTGAGCCTCATTACCTGGTTTGGAGGGAGAGGTGATTGATCTTACGCATTGTCGATTGACAGGCCGCTCAGACTGAATCAACAATCGCTCGGCTCGTCAACCGTGGAGAGGGATAGCAAGCGTCTTCCATGGCCTAATGCATTAATAGGTATAGGCGCGGTCAATTAGTGCATTCGCCTGTACGCGTCAATTGAGAATAGATATGAAGTTGATTTTGAGCCGGACTGGTCCATCGTGCTTTGCAGAGCCATGGAGGCTAATGCAGAGCAGCGAGAAACGCATCTATGTCCTTCAGCACCTCGGCCTCGTTTGACAGAAATACATAGTGATTCGCACCTGGCAGCGTAATCACATGCGCCGTGGGCACGCCATTCTCCACTGACTTCTCCTGCCTCCCAGTTAAAGCTTCTAGTGCGGTGGAATAAGTCCTGGCTGCGGTTTGCACCGAGGGATCTGTATTCTCGTCAACCCAGATCCCTTGGCTGTGCGGGTTGGCGAAGATGATGAGAGCAGGCGCCGGAATAGCAGTGTATTTCTTCGCGCCCGTCATCAGCGGCATGAACAGGGCGGTGCCGGGAAGATCACGTTGTTTTCCTACCCCTCCGTCAGGAGGGCTTTCCCGCTGTGCGCGGAGTTCCGCTTCCGGGAATCGGAATCCGTTCACGCGCTCATAGTATGCCTGCAAGGCGCTGAAGCTGGCCAAATCCGTTTTGCTGAGTGGCGGAGGTTGGGATCCCTGGAGTTTCTGCATTTCCATGGCATTCACCCCCGTGCCGTTATCAAAAGCATAAGAATACGCGGCATCGAGATAGACCAGTCCCGCAACTAGGTTCGGATGGCCATTTGCAACTGAACTCAACTCCGCCCCAGCGATCGAGTGTCCCACGAGGATAGGTCTCTTCAGATTGAGTTGTTCAATCACCGCTGTTACATCCTCGCCGAGGCGATCAGCCGCGTGATCCGTATCGGAATAACCGGAGGCACCGAACCCGCGACGGGTAACGCCATAGACATGATAGTGAGCAGTGAGCTTCGGCGCGAAATCGTCGAAAACGTGAGCCGTATTGCCGCCTCCGGCCAGTAGAACTATTGGTCTGCCAGAACCGCCCCAATCGAGCACTTCCAACCGAACGCCCTTGTCTACGGTTACAAATCGCGTAGTGTGGGGTGATGGGTCTCTCCAGACGGCCAAGCTCTGCGAATGAAGGGGGACGGCGAGGAAAGCGAGCAATACAGAACCAGCCAGACAACTGCAATGAGACATAGGGCTGCCCACTCCTTGTTTTAGTACCTACGCAGCAATAGTTCCCCGTGTTCCCGCGTTCACTACATACTCGGCTATCAGAACAAGTTCAGTTGACGACAAATCGCCAAGGCACTCGTCGAGGCAAACGAATCTGGAAACGTGATTGGCCTGAAGGCAACAGTTGAGCAAGGGCCGATTGTCCGGAAGGGCCATGATTCGGCCAGACGACGAGAAGCCCGGTCAAACCGGGCCTCCGCCGCCAGCCTTAGCTGTATCTAACGCAGCACGATCATCAAAAACCCGACTTCTATTTCGCCTGCGCTAACTCCGCAACAACCGCAGCAACTTTATCGAGTATCTGGTTCCAGCCCTCCAGTTGACCGCTATTTTTCGCGCTCTCCATGGGTTCATTTCCAATGTGGGTAAGTTTCGTCTGGCCGTTCCCGAGATCCTCAAAGAGGGTCACGTCGTACGCACCGTCTATGGCCTCATGTTCTATTCCTAGTGTTTCAGGCTCAACCTTGTTTCCCTTCGAGTCCGAAAAGTACATGGAGGAGACGATCTTCTCGTGCAGAACAATCTCGTGGTATTCAATCGCATTCCAGAACTCCTGCCCATCCGGCGTCTTCATGCACAAGAGAGATTTTCCTCCAACACGAAAATCCATCTGACAGACCGGCGCAGTAAAGCCCTTCGGTCCCCACCACTGCATCACGTACTTCGGGTCTGTCCACGCCTTCCAAACCAACTCGCGTGGGGCATCAAAAACTCTTGTAATGACCATCCGCTCAACTTCGCTAACCGTGTTTTCTGTCATCTCTGACCTCCTCTTTTTTCATTTGATTTACAACTACATCCAATTTGTCGAAACTCTCTTCCCAGAATCGGCGATAGCTGATCGCCCAGTCGCTGACTGTCTTAATCGCTTCTGGTCTAAGCGTGCACACACTCTCTCGTCCACGCTTCGTCTTGATTACAATCCGTGCCCGCACCAGGTAGGCAATGTGTTTTGAAATCATCTGCTGCGACAGTGCAAACGGTTCCGTCAATCCATGCACAGAGGCAGGCCCGTGGGAGAGACGCTCGATCATCGCCCTCCGGGTTGGATCAGACAGAGCCGCAAATGTTGTGTCCAATTTATTCACAACCAAACGGTAGTGAATCTTTCAATCGATGTCAACTGCTAATTTTGCGATGTCGTCAGTGATCGTAGGAAAAATCCGTTTCCTTCTTCCGAAATCCCTTGTCAAGGCCCGGATACAAAATGGCATTGACTACCGCGCTCTTCATCGGCATCTTCAAGAGGCGGATATTCAGTGTTAGCAGCAATCGTAGATGGCAGGCTTAGGTAAAAAGTTACGCCACGCCCAGAAGAGGCGTCAGCCCACAAGCGCCCCCCGTGCGACTCGACGATCGAACGGCTTATGCGAAGCCCCATGCCGGTGCCATGGGGTTTGGTTGTAAAAAATGGGTCGAATATCTGTTCAGCCAATTGCGGAGGGAACCCAATGCCGGTATCACTCACGGACACAAGAAGCTGATTGTTTTCAGCTCGCTGGGACTTGAGGACCATCTCTCGTATTCCATCAACGTCCTTCATCGCTTCGATGCTATTGACGATTAGATTCATCGCGACTTGCTGCAATTGCACGCGATCTCCAAAGATCTGAGGTAGATCGGCTGCTAATTCCGTCCGGGCCGATATGCTGTATCGCACAGCTTCGCTGCGTAGGAGAGCGACAGTCTCTCGAATAATCTCGCTCACATCAAGAATCTCTTGATTCACAGAGCCCTTCTCGAACTGTGAGCGGATCCTCCCGATAATCTGAGTAGCGCGTTGCCCGTCTCCCACAATACCGGCGAGAGCCATGCGCATTGCATCGAGATCCGGTTTATCGCGATCGAGAAATCTCAAGCAGCCGTATGCGTAGCTCACGACCGCACTGATCGGCTGACTGATTTCATGAGCCAGGGATGCCGTTAACTCTCCCATGGTTGTCACCCGGTTGATGCGTGCGAGATCGCTCTGCGCTTGGCGCAAAGCCTCTTCGGCACGCTTCTGGTCGTCAATGTCGGTGGTCGTACCGACGAACTTGAGGACTTTCCCCTCTGCATCGCGCAAAACCACTGTTTGCTGAAGGTGCCGACGATAAGTCTTGTCCTGAGCGCGAAGAGATCTGGTTTCGAACGCAAAATGCTGTCCCGAATGCACGCCTTCCCAAAAGCTCTTGGCTGCCATCTCACGATCCTCCGGGTGGACCGCGGCCATCCAGGCCTCGGGACGCGATCGGACAAAGTCAAGGGTCTGACCGGAGAATTCAAGCCAAACTTGATTCACGAAATCCGGTGTCCCATTAGGCTTGAGCGTCCAGGCTGATACAGGAAGGTGCTGCAGCAGCCCAACTTGGAGTTGCAGGTCGGTATAAAGGGCGGCATTCTCCAGTGAAATAGCTGCTTGTCCCGCCAGCAGTTCCAGCAGCCCGACGTTAGCCAGTGTAAACGCGTGTGAAGTCAGCGCGTTTTCGAGAAGGAGAATCCCAGTCAATTCGCTCTGTTTGATCAGCGGGAGGCAGAGGATCGACTTCGAACGCCGATCATGCAGATAGTCATCGCCGGAGAACAGGTTGGGTTTGGAGGCGTCATCGAGAATCACGCGTTCTCTCGTCCGAATGACATGCCGGACGAGGGATTCGGGGCAGGAAATCCCATTGATCGGACCTTGGCGCAATGCGACTTCGACCTGATCGCCGGTCCTTCGCGCCTCGGCCTGACCGAGGTATTCATCGTCTACCCGGAGTATTAGAAGGCCACGTTCCGCGCCGGCTTTCTCGATCGCGATCGTCATGAGACGCTCCATCAACTTCGGCAACTCGATCTCGCCGGACAGAGTCTGAGAGTCTTTGACGGCGCTTGCCAGCATATTTGCGTGGGCAACCCCGGCATATAGTCTGGTGGTTTCTGCGAGCAAAGCGGTCAAAACGACTGTTGAGGTGACGAGCGAAAACAGGCGGCCGATGTAAAAACCAAGAGAGGCAATGCGCGGCCCGCGTCCGCCGATCAGCGCCGTGATCGCCAATTCGACGATCATGGCAAGTACGACAACCATAAGCCACTGATCAAGTGCCGAGCGCTTGAAAAGCCACAACAGAGAAAGCGCAGCCGCGCATATCATCATTGTGATGACGGTGAGCCACCTCCCTGCGACCGGATCCACCGGCGGCAGTAAGGTGAGCCACCCGATGCAACTAAGCAGAGCTAATACGCCCACGATGCCAACGATAGCAACGATTTCTGTTGGGGTAGGCACGCCTGCTTTCGTGCGGCCTTTATCCCTGAGCCATATGTAGGCGAACAAGGCCACGGGAAGACCCAGATGCCACAACAGATAAATTCTAAAATTCGTATGGAGACTCCCGCCGATATTTCCTGTCGGCGAAATAACGCCCGGAAAGGTCAGCCCGTGTACGACGACAATCGCGGCTGAAAAGAGATATCCACACGCCAAAGCACGAAGCGCTCTCGAACGAGTGATCGAGAAATGCGCCAAAAGAAGGCTTGCGGTAATGAGGTCGGTGACAGAAATAACCGCATCGAACGCCGTTATGAAGCCGCTGATCCGCGGCAGCGGTTTAGCCGCGAACGGAATCAAAACTGCTAATCCGAGGAGCAAAACCCCCGCACACGCGAGTGCTATCCGCGTCTGCCGCGGTGTGGGCGGCAGATAGGCCAGCGAAATTTGAGGGTGGTCGGTACCCATTCCCCGCATCGCTCCAGCCTAGCACTCGGTCCATGAAAACGCGGGTCTCCCGAAACTGATTGGGATTTGTAGCCATAAATGGGATGAGCAGGTCGTCCGAAGAAGGAGCAGACTGTTCCCATGAAGAAGCCATCGCAGCACCTCATCGCTGAAGTTCCACGCAGGCAAGCCAAGGTTGAGATCACGATTGGCATCGACCTTGGTGATGTCTGGAGCCATTACTGCACCCTCAACCAAGACGGAGAAGTGGTCGACCGTGGCCGCTTCAGAACTACCCCGAAGGCGATCGAGAAGTGGTTCACCGATGTCCCTTCAGCGCGGGTTGCGATGGAGGCTGGGACACACTCGATCTGGATCAGCGCACAGCTGCAGGAACTAGGTCACGAAGTCATCGTGGCGAACGTTCGCGAGTTGCGGTCGATCTCACATAGTGATCGGAAGAGCGACCAGGTGGATGCTGAGAAGCTGGCAAGATATGCGCGGCTTGATCCGAACATCCTTCGTCCAATCGCCCATCGCTCTGTTGAGCAACAGCAGGCCTTGACTCTGATCCGTGCGCGAGCCCTGCTGGTGCGACTGCGTACCGCTGCGGTGAACGCCGGTCGTGGTCTGACGAAGTCGTGCGGCCACCGTATGCCTGCCTCCGCCACAACGTGCTTCGCCCAGCGCAGCCTGGCCGTTATGCCGCCTGGACTGGCACAGGCGCTCGGTCCGGTACTTCAGCAGATCGCGGAGATGACAGTCAAGATCAAGTTGTACGACCGGCAGATCCAGCAGCTTGGCCAGACCGAGTATCCGGAGACGCAGGCACTGTTGAAGGTTCACGGTGTCGGTCATCTCACCGCCTTAACCTTCGTGCTGACGCTCGGAAGCAAAGAGCGGTTCGGACGAAGTCGCGATGTCGGTTGCTATCTTGGCCTGCGACCTCGTCGAAGTCAGTCCGGAGATCACGATCCTCAGCTCGGCATCACCCACGCCGGCAACGCGTATCTCCGAAGTCTGCTCATCGAGTGCTCTAACCACATCCTTCGACCACACGGACGAGACTCGGCGCTTCGGCAGTGGGGCCTCCACTTAGCCGCCCGAGGTGGTAAGCAAGCAAAGAGCAAGGCCGTTGTTGCCGTGGCCCGCAAGCTTGCGGTGTTGCTTCATCATCTCTGGAGCACCCAAGCTACGTATATGCCGTTCCACGAACAAGCTGCTTGAGAGATCAATATGTTTACCCGTTGCGACGACACCGTGTTCCGATGACTGCGAGCCGACTTCGGCCTTCGAGGCCGACCGATAAATGGCAGCATCGACTCTCCTCTCGAACCCCAACCGGCACCGAGCTTGCATCAAGACAGCTCATCAAGAGTGCGAATAGAAACACGGTGGAGAGCAACGAAACCAACAGCAAAAACAAAAGCAAACGCCCTATGAAGAAAAAAAACAAAGAACAAACCCTTGACACTAGTGACCTGCTCATAGAAAGTCGGCTTCGTAGGAAAAATCCGTTTCCTTCTCCCGAAAATCTCTTGTCAAGCCCTGGGATCAAGGAAACCCGCTCCAGCCGCGGAGATTCGCGTGGCACATCAGTTCCATGCAAACCGATATCATGGAAGTAGCGAAGAATAAACCTGAGGAGATGCTAGAGGGTGGCTTGTAAATGCAACAAAATAAGTATTTTGTGCGCAAAGTACCTAGAATCAATATTTTGCAGCGAAGGTAGGCTTATAAGCCGAACAAAACAAACAACATCCCCGCAAAATACCCAGGAGGTGAGGGGGAGGGGTGCTAGTGCGAACTCCATGTCTTATCCGCGGAATTGCACAACCGCTCCAGCGTGCAATCCGCGCAGCGGGGCTTCCGCGCAATACAGACCTGCCGCCCATGATGGATCAACTCATGCGAGAACGCGATCCATCGATCCTGCGGCAGGATCTTCATCAGGTCGCGCTCCACCTTTTCAGGCGAGGTCTCCTTGGTCAGCTCAAGCCGCTTCGACAGCCGCATAACATGCGTATCGACCACCACACCCACCGCAATCCCGAACCACGACCCCAGCACCACATTCCCGGTCTTCCGAGCCACCCCCGGCAGGGTCAGAATCTCCTCCATCGTCTGAGGAACCTTCCCGCTGAACGTCTCCGTCACCACCCGCCCGGCACCCTGAATCGACTTCGCTTTATTCCGAAAAAATCCGGTAGTCCGGATCAGCTCCTCAAGCTCGGGCAGGGAAGCCACAGCCATAGCTTTGGGGGTAGGGAACGCCTTGAACAGCGCCGGAGTCACCAGGTTCACCCGTACATCCGTACACTGCGCCGACAGGATCGTAGCTACCGTTAACTCCCAGGCGTTCTCGTGGTTCAACGCACACACAACACCGGGGTAGGTCTGCCGAAGAGCGTCCAGAATCGCCTCAATCCGCTCCGGCGCAAGCGGATTCCGCGTCGTTCCAGCCTTCTTCTTTGCCGAAACCGGCTCGGTCTTCGCGATGGTGCGAGCCTTCGCCCCAACAAGAGCCTTAGCCTTAGCAGCAGTCCGCACCACAGTAGTCTTCGCCATCCACCATCTCGTTTTTCAGGTGCCGTAATCCGTGTAAACCCGCGTTATCCGTGGTCGGCTGCGCGGTCGGCCATTAGCCCAGTCGATCCAGCATCTCCGTCGCCGGAAGCCGCACACAACTAAAGATCGGGAAATCTTTCAGGGTGTAGAGACTGATCTCGGTGTCCCGCAGCGCCTCGACCAGAGCCAGAAAGTCCTCCGGAAAGTTCGTCTCAAACGCTACCGTGAACTCCTGGTCATCGATCCCAAACGAGTACGCAGTATTAATCTTGACTCGCGGATAGAGCAGGCCAATGCGTATGTGCTCCTTCATCAGCCGGTGTCGCTCCTCCGCCGGAAGGCGATACCACGGTCGAGTCTTCCAGAACGGATAGATGAAGATGTACTTCTGTCCCCCTGGACGAATCGCACCACGTCCTTCGCCCTCGCTCTCATCCTCGCGATCGATCTGGTACTGCGAACGCCGGGTCATCGCAAGGAAGTTATGTGGCGTCGTCAGGTACCCACCCAGGGGTGTCTTCATCAACTCGCTTCGCATCTTGTTCAACTCGTCTACCGCATAGCCGATCGACCAGACGCACATGTCTACATCGCCGCGCGTTCCGATGGTTGAGTACGTGATTGACAAAAACTCCCCCGGCTTGTTCCACTTCGTCAATACTGCAGCAAACGCCGCTTTGTGCGCCGCCTTCTCTTCCTCAGGAAGCCTCCGCCACTCCGGCATCACCTTGTAAAAGCTGAAACAAACAACCTGCTGCTTCACCGGAGGCTTGGAAGGGTCATGAGGTGCCGCGCCGTAGCTGCTCGCCGGCCTTCCCGTCTGCGTCGGCGTAGCTGCTGTAATTTCGGTAGCGACAGAGGTTCCTGCTTCAGTAACAGTATTCGACATGGTGCAAATCTCCTGACTCTTCCATGCTAGCTCATCCGAACTTAACCCTCACCTCGTATACTGCAACTACATGTCAGAGAAGATCATTGCTCTCCTCATCGGCGCCATCGCCAGCGGCGGCTACGCCAGTGTTGTCCTCCTCATGGCGGTCCAGTCCGCCTGCATCCCCATCCCCTCCGAAGTCATCATGCCCCTGGCAGGCTATGCCTTGGCCCATACGCAGCTGCAGCTCATCATCCTCGCCACCGTCGCATCTCTAGCCTCCAACCTCGGCTCTATCCCAGCGTACTGGGTCGGCGCGCGAGGGGGGCGCCCCATGGTCGAGCGCTACGGCAGCATGATCCTCCTCAGCCGCCGCGACCTCGACCTCGTCGATCACTTCTTCGCGAAATTCGGTTCCATCACTGTGCTCATCGGACGGATGCTCCCCATCGTCCGCACCTTCATCGCCTTTCCAGCCGGCGTAGCGAAGATGAACCAGCTTCGTTTTCACATCTACACCTTCCTCGGCTCCTGGCCCTGGTGCTATGCCCTCGCGTACATCGGCATGAAGTTAGGTTCGTCATGGAACACGAATCCTCGCTTTAAAGAGACATTCCATCGCTTCCACGTCGGAGTCGAAACCGTAATCGTCATAGGGTTCATCTGGTTTGTTGCCTCACACTGGAAGAATCGCATCCGCACAGAATCAGCTTAGTTTTCGCCTCAAACAACGTTACCGCTAAAGCCTGAGCAATGATCATCCTTGTTTGCAAGGCTCCTTCGCCGTGAGCGATACTAAACGTTCCGCCTAACGGAAAATCGCACCATAGAAGGGTATTGCAAAGCATGTCCACACCCGGAGCCGCCACGCAAGCTGCGGCCAGCATCAAGCCTGCTACAGGAAAACTAGGAGTTATGATCCCTGGCATGGGAGCCGTAGCCACCACCCTCATCGCCGGTGTCGAAGCCGTCCGTCGCGGCCTCGCCAAGCCCATAGGCTCCATCTCTCAGATGGGCCACATTCGCCTAGGCAAACGTACTGATGGTCGCAGCCCCCTTATCAAAGACTTTGCCCCCATTGCCGACCTGAACGATATCGTCTTCACCGGATGGGATATCTTCGGCGGCAATCTCTACGACGCCGCCAAGACGGCGCAGGTTCTCGATCGCGATCAACTCGAACAGATCCGTCCTTTCCTCGAATCGATCGAGCCCATGCCCGCTGTCTTCGACCAGCACTACGTCAAACGCCTCACCGGCAAGAAGATTAAAACAGGGAAGAACAAGTGTGATCTCGCTAGCCAGATTCGCAACGATATTGCTGAGTTCAAAACGAAAACCGACCGCCAGATCATGATCTGGTGCGGCTCCACTGAGATCTTCCTTGAGCAGACTGCCGTACACCAGACTCTCGAAGCCTTCGAGAAGGGCCTAGTCGACAACGACCCTGGTATCTCTCCATCGATGATGTACGCTTGGGCCGCACTTAAAGAAGGTATCCCCTTTGCCAACGGCGCACCTAATTTAACTGTCGATATTCCAGCTCTCAATGAGCTCTCTCGCAAGATGAACGCACCGATCTGCGGTAAGGACTTCAAGACCGGTCAGACTTTCATCAAGACCGTACTCGCACCTGCCTTTAAGACCCGCATGCTCGGTGTCTCCGGTTGGTACTCCACCAACATCCTCGGCAACCGTGATGGCGAAGTCCTCGATGATCCCGAGTCCTTCAAGACCAAAGAAGAGTCCAAGCTCGGCGTCCTTGATGTCATCTTTCAGCCCGAACTCTACCCGGATCTCTATAAGGACCTTTACCATAAGGTCCGCATTAATTATTATCCTCCCCGCGGCGACAACAAAGAGGGCTGGGACAACATCGACATCTTCGGTTGGCTCGGCTATCCCATGCAGCTCAAGATCGACTTCCTCTGTCGCGACTCTATCCTCGCCGCGCCTTTAGCTTTAGACCTAATACTCTTCATGGATCTGGCAGCACGCACTTCATCCCTCCGCGGTCTCGGCATCCAAGAGTGGCTCAGCTTCTACTTCAAGGCTCCAGATAGCGCTCCCGGCGTCTACCCTGAGCACGACCTCTTCATTCAATCCATGAAGCTGAAAAACACCCTTCGCCACATTATGGGCGAAGACCTTATTACCCACCTAGGTCTCGACTACTACGGTGACTAGATATCACCCTAAGCTAAAAGCAGCTGCGATCTTTATCGCAGCTGCTTTTAGCAAACCTGAATCGATGAGTCTGATTCCGGTCTATCAGTAGGCATTCGATAGTTACTACTGAGCTGAGCAAGATAAATGAGTAACGTTATGCAATGTCGGAGCTCGCGATTCTATTCAGCAACTTCCATCATCTTTGCCCAAAGCAGTTTGGTTCCCGCATCCGTCTTCGCGGAGACAGGAAGAACTTCTGCCACTTCATGAGTTTTTTTCAACGCAGCGATAGATTTTGCCAGTTCGTTATTGGAAAGCCGATCCGCTTTGGTGCCCACCACTAAATAGGGCCGCTGAGTTTGTTTAAAATAGGTGATCAGTTGGGTGTCACTGGCTTGCGGAGGGATGTTCGTATCTACCAGGCATATGCAAAGCGCCAAGGCCTCCCGCTCGGCAAGATAAGGCTCAATGAACGAGGGCCATTCCGCAGATATTGATTTTGAAATCTTGGCATACCCATAACCAGGCAAATCAGCAAAAATCAACGTCGGCTTCACCTTCATCTTGTCCCCAGACCCCTCATGCAAAGCGAAAAAATTGATTGCCCTGGTCCTTCCGGGGGTCGACGAAGTGTGTGCTTGCTTCGATCCCAACAACGCGTTTATAAGAGAAGATTTCCCCACGTTGGAGCGGCCCAGAAAGGCAACTTCTGGCGTGCCATAGGTCTTTGCTTCAGAGGGAAAATGCGCAACATCGGTAGCAGATAACAAAAAAACAGGATTGAGCCGCATAGTTCAAGTCTACCGTTATTAACGAAGTACTTGATCTGTACGCACAGAAAAACGCCTGCTCCTATCAAGGAGCAGGCGTAGCACAAAACGTCCAGTTCATAGAGTAGATTAGTCCCTGTCTCTCGATCGAGCCGTAACCGTTACAGGCGACGCCAGGTGAAAGGTTACTGTGGACTCAGAGGGGATGACGACATCCTTATTGCCAGTGAATGCCGCTCCAGCAGTTCCGGCGCCAGCTCCTAATAATCCTCCCAGTAAAGCACCTTTCCCACCGCCAGCGATACCTCCGATCAATGCGCCTCCTCCGGCGCCGCCACCAATAAAGCCGGCAGACCGCTTGCCTTTCCCAGACTGTTCTTTTTCATAGGGACTAACGCTTACGGAAGTGCCTGAAATCTCCGTCACAGCAATACCGAGGGCACCCGATCCTTTAAAGCGACCACGACCCTTAGCAGCGACTACAGTGCCGACCACGTGCGCTCCACGCGGGAAAACAATTGCGCCGCTGGAAGTCTTTACCGGAGCAGCCAATACGCCACTGAATCCATCCCCTACATTATTGTGACTAGCACTAAGCTGTTCCGTAACCGTCACCGTAACGGCGGCACCTGCCGGAACGGTCAATCTCGTTGGGGGAGGGGGTGGTGGTGGAGCAACTGCTACGGCAGGCTCCGCAGCGGGAGCAGGTGGAGGGGGTACCGCTGGAATCGAGTTGGAAGGAGACGCTGGGGTAGGTGCAGCAGTCATAGCACTCGACGAAGATGGGGTTGCTGGGGTGCCATCGGGGTTAGAACTTTGAGCTGGAGGAGTGGGAGTTGGCGTAGAACTCTTGCACCCACCAATAAATAGGGCCGATGAAAGAGCCAGACTTGCTGCGAAGTAAATTGAATTCAAGCGCATAATCTTCTCCGGAAACGAATCGGTTAGGGAAAACCAGCTTACTCGGATAGATTAGCTTTG
The DNA here is from genome assembly GCF_009766095.1 of Granulicella sp. S190. GTDB lineage: Bacteria > Acidobacteriota > Terriglobia > Terriglobales > Acidobacteriaceae > Edaphobacter. The sequence continues at coordinate 21,208 of NZ_LMUD01000002.1, read as the reverse complement.
TTTCCTGAAAGTTGTCCGAAAAATCGCGGTGTTTTACTTAATGTAAAAAAGCAGATTTGATGCAAACATTTGCATGTTCTAGCGTTACAGCAGGACATGTCTTCCTCGCCTGAGTCATTCAAAATAACCCAAAAGTATCACGAGTAATTACGCAGCAGAGTGGCTAACCTCGGTTATGCTCCATCTTGAGATGTTGAAGAGTGCGCAGTTGATATATAACTGTCCTCCCTTTGAGGGACACTCCCTTACTCAAGAAGACTGTTATCAAGGGAAGCTCTAGATGTTCTAAATAACTTTCACGTTGACTAGGCAATCCGGTACCTTTCCCGAAGCCCTTAAGATTCATGAATAACGCTGCCCATGTGGTCAGTAAAACTTGTTGCTACAGCACCTATATTGATGATCAAACCCATCACCACCATCTTTCGGAGGGAACACCCATGATTGGCAATACTTTCGCCCGGCTTACGGGCTCAAAGCGAAATCTGCTCGCGTTGATGGCATCCAGCGCAGTATTTACGGCTGGTTGCGCGAATATGGCGACGACGGCCACGAACGCAAACACTGTAAGCCCAGCTGCTGCGCTCAGCGGAAAAATTCATGGAGGAAATCAGCCGGTTGTCGGCGCGGTGGTTAGTTTGTACTACGCAGGCCAAAAGCCTACACCTGCTTCTCTTGCGGCGATTACAACGACTGATGCAGCAGGATCTTTTAGCTTCACTAAAGACACTGTCAACGGTAATCTCGCTGATAACGGCACTACCAATACCTTCTCCTGTCCCGTCAACGATGCGCTTGTCTATGTCATTGCGAACGGTGGGAATACCCAGAACAATGGTGATGCTAGTCAGTCCAATTCCGCGGCGGCCTTTATCGCGGTCTACGGTATCTGCAGTCAACTGACAGCCGCGAACTTCGTGGATATGACAGAAGTAACAACGGTCGCCACTATGGCTGCGGTCCAGGAGTTCTTTGACCCAGTTAAAAATGCAAATGGAATTATCGATAACTTGATCGCAGACGGTACAGGCCAACAGTTTAATATCGTTGCTAAGTTACCCAGTACCATTTCTCTTCTCGCGGATTTATCGGCGGGAACTGCAGTGACGTCCACTACACTGAACGCCGGATCGGGAAACATCAACCCAAGCGTATCGGTCACCGCTACGCCAGAACCAGGCAAAATCAATCTACTGGCGAACATTCTGTCGGCCTGTATCAATACAGCCAACGCGTCGTCAACAAGCTGCACGTCGCTCTTTAGCGCTGCTCAGCCACCCAATTCTTCCTTCACAAACAACTTTATTCATGGGTCGCTTCCTGCACCTATAGATACACTGCAGGCTATCTACTACATGCTTAACAACCCACTCAATAGCGCAGATAACCAAGCCACTCTTTTTGGTCTCGCAGGTGGAGTCAGCGGACCCTATCAGCCAGCACTCGCCACTCAACCGACCGATTGGACTGTCGCAGTGAGCTACACCAGCAGCAGCACCTGTGGGAGCGCTACCGGTGGCAGCGGCGGTTTTATCAGCGGACCGGTAGACATTAACATCGACAGCGCAGACAACGTGTGGATCGCTAACTCGCAAGCCACTACGGGTAACCTCTCTGAAATCTCAAGCGGCGGTGTTCCCACCACCTGTGTGTTGGTAGGAAGTGGGGGCTCTCAAGGTGGTGCTACTGTCGATTCGGCCGGTAACATCTGGACGGGATCAGGTACCAATCTTTATCGTTACAACCCCAGCACTCAGGCTCTCCTCGGGTTCCCAACTACTGTTTCACCCATCGGTGTCACGGCAGATGGCTTAGGAAATGTCTACTTCACGGCCGTGGCCTCCACAGTGGGCTCACTTTATAAGATCACTGGTGCAGCTTCCGCAACTAGTCCAGTCGCACCTGTCCAAATCTCAAATGCAGTTGGCGCAGAACCCGTCCGACTTATGCCCGATAACCAAGGCACTACGACACAAAGCAATATTTTTGTTACCTCTGGATCTACCTTTGTCTCGGAGGTCTCGCCTGGCACAGGTACCGGAAACTTGAATGGCTTCTTAACTACTCAGGTCTCAACGAACGGCAACTCTTATGGGGTCTCAATTGGGCCTGCAAACCAACTGTTCGTCTCGGCGAACGATAGCGGCGCAATTTCTGGATTCAACCTTGTTGCTGGATCCTATAACCCCATAGCTGGCTTCCCCTACACCACTCCCGGAGATATCGGCATTGCTACTCCGACTTCAATCTCCGTTGATGGTCGTCTGAATGTATGGATTCCTAACCACACAAATGGCACTGGCACCGGTAGCATTAGCGAACTCGGGAGCCAAGGCGCTGCAACCGGTCTTTCTCCTTCTACTGGATTCCAGAAAGATGCTTCTTTTCTAAACTCGAGTCGTACCTTAGTGGTAGATCAGGCTGGAAACGTTTGGATCGCAGGCGATGGTGCAAACTTCATCACAGAAGTTGTCGGTGCCGGCGTTCCTATCTTCCAGCCTTACTCGCTCGGAATTCTAAAGGGACGCTTCCAGTCCATCCCCTAAATAGCGCAAGCTAAACTTGTGAAGGCCCCGGAAGTTCTCTTCCGGGGCCTTCGCAATCAGTCTTGATAGCGTTCACAAATCTTTCGACAAAGTAGTTGATGATTCCTGATGGGTAAGCAGAGCAGCATCCACCCTCTCTATATGAAGTACGTTCCGTTCAGGATCGTATTCTCACTATTTCTTTCTTTCTTGCATCTCTCTATCTCACTAGCCCAAACCTCTGCTGTTTCGGCATTGACGATCCCAATTATCCTGCCTTCCGCGATCGTATTTGATAGTGTGGGCAACTTATATTTTGCTGAGACAGGGAATCACGTCATCCGCAAAGTTGATGCTGCTGGCAACGTCACTACAATTGCTGGCACCGGTGTACAAGGGTTATCTGGGGATGGCGGCTCTGCCACAATCGCCACTCTAGACTCCCCGCAAGGTCTCGCCCTCGACGGGGCGAACAACCTTTATATCTCTGATACTCACAACCACCGCATTCGGAAGCTCGATTTTGCTACCGGGATTATCACGACTATCGCAGGCAGCGGGTCAGGTTTCTCTGGTGATGGAGCTTCTGCGGTCTCCGCTCAACTCGTTCTGCCCACAGCTCTCGCGATTGACTCTTCTGGCAACCTCTATCTTGCAGACAGTGGCAATCAGCGCATTCGACGCATCGATGCCGTCACGGGAATTATTACCACCATTGCTGGTACTGGTATCCAGGGCTTTTCAGGAGATGACGGTTTCGCAATATCCGCGACCATCGATTCACCTAACGGAATTGCACTCGACAACAACGGGAACCTTTACCTTGCTGACACCCACAACCATCGCATCCGCAAGATCACCGAGAGCACAGGCATTATTACAACTATTTCAGGGACTGGTTCCCTTGGATTCTCCGGTGATACAACCTCCGCAACTGCCGCAACTCTTGCGCTTCCACACGGTCTTAACATAGATGCTACCGGTAACCTCTACTTCGCTGACACAGCTAACCAACGCATCCGGCGCATCGATGCCGTTACGGGTGTTATCACGACGATTGTCGGTGACGGCATTCAAGCGTTTGCCGGCGATAATGCTTCCCCTCTTACCGCCTCGCTTGATAGCCCAACCGCAACGGCACTTTCTCCAACCAGTGTTTTCACCTTCTCTGACACCGATAATCAACGCATTCGCCAAGTTGTGCCTCAAGCGGCCTCGGGTAATATCATCACGACGATCGCCGGCATGGGCGTTCCCGTATCCGACGCCCTTGTTCTTACCGCTCCTAGTGTCATTGTCTATGGTACCGGGAAGCTCGTAGCTTCTCTCGCAACAAGTACCGCCACGGGCACCATCACGTTTTTCGACAACACTAGTTCTAAGGCTACAGTCTTGGGATCCGCTCCACTAGTCTCCAACATCGCCACTTTCTCCATTACGACCATACCTGCTGGTGTTCACAACATCACCGCAGTTTATTCTGGAGATCAGAACCATCTCTCCACCTTAAGCCCAATGCTGGTTCTGACTATTAGCCAACAAGAACTGACCGCGACCATCCCATCGATTTCTAGCACCTACGGTCAGCCTATTCCAGTCATAAGCGGAACGGTAACCGGCGTCCTTCTTCAAGACGCCTCAATGCTCTCTGTCACTTTCACTACTACAGCCACTGCGGGCTCACCCGCAGGCAATTATTCAATAGCGGCGATACTCAATGGCCAAGCGGCGGGAAACTACACTGTCGCTCCAATCCCTAACGAATTGACCATTACTCCGGCCTTCTCCGTAACTACATTAAGTGATTTTGTAACTAATGGAACTACAGGTTCGACAGGCACGCTTACAGCGCATGTTGCCAGTTCCACTATTGGTACTCCAACCGGGGCTGTCACATTGCTTGACGGTAATAGTCCACTCTTCACCACCCCACTCTCCTCATCCGGAGACGCAGTCTTCGTCACTTCTGTCCTTGCCCAAGGCCCTCATACCTTTACGGCTGTATATGACGGAAACACTAATTTTAAGCCCAGTCTCTCAGCCTCTCAGACGGTGACAATCGGAACTGGCCCATTTGCTGCAAGTCCCGATTTCGTTCTCTCAGCGACCGGAACTACCATGCAGACCATCGTTTCCGGTAGCAGCGCCAGTTTTACCTTCTCGGTTCAAGCGCAGAATAATCTATCTAGTCCTATAACGTTGGCGGCCGTCGGTCTTCCTAATTTAGCGACTGTGTCGTTCAATCCAGCCATTCTTCCTCCTGGCACCACGCCATATACCTTCACGATGACTATCGCAACGCCGAAGACTACAGCAGTCAACTTCCTCCCAGCCGACCGTTTCTTTGACCCTTGGCTTGCCGCAGTTTTCTTTGTCTACCCCTTTACGAGACTAGTTTGTCGCCGGCGTAAGAATAATATTGGCGTTAAGCTCCTCACTTTCATTATCGCGAGCGTCATGTTAGTACTCACCAGCGGTTGTGGAGACCGCATCAAAACAGATCCGCTCCTCAACTCTCCCTCAAAGAGCTATACAATCACAGTCACAGGAACTGCCACCTCCCCAACTGGAAGTCTGCTGCTGCACTCCGCAACAGTCACTCTCGTTCTTCAGTCGGCAAGCTGACATAAGGGATTCGAAGCAACTATCTTGATCCCAATAGGTGAAGCAAGAAAAATACCACCACTCCTGCAAAGAAAATTAACGCCATCCGAAGTCCCGGTTCTCGGTTCACTTCGGGCACCAGGTCCGTAGCCGCTACGTAGATCGTTACACCTGCTGAAAGCGGTAGTCCTACCTGCACCCAACTCGGTTCAAGGTTGATCACGAGCACGCCAAGGACCGTCATTGCGCCCAGGAATAGAGCCGAGTTCAATGCTGCCGTCGCACCTCGATTGCCCGCTAACATCACACTTGCCATCGTGAAACCCTCAGGGATCTTATGCAGAAAAACAGCGAAGAACAAGATCCAACCCAGCCAGTGCGACAGCACAAAGCCCGATCCAATCGCGACACCATCAAAAAACGTGTGAGTCGCTAGTCCGAACAGAACCGAGTAGCTTGTCTTCGCTGAAAGAAACTCGTGGGAATGTGTCCCCTCGCCAAAATGGAAGTGAGGTACCAAGGAGTGTTCCAGTAGATGTACGCCGCAATATCCGGCCAAGATAAGCAGGAGACCGAATCTGGGATTAACATGTATCCCTTCCGGAATCATCTCAAGTACTGCGGCTGCCAACATAAAGCCAGCGCCCAACGCAACGAAGTAACGCAAAGCACTAGAGGAGGGCGATTGTCTCACCAACAAAAATCCGCCCAGATAATCAGCTAATCCAGCCACTAGCCCAAGGGTAAGGCTCAACCAGAGTGCGGACACAGCTAGTTCCCGTGGCTGATGTTCAGCACATGACAGCCGGTTCCAATAAATACATATTTTTGACTCTTCTCCCGCAACCCCATCCTACAAATTTTCATGTTCTTACGATTCTACCGTCACTCATTAAGACTCACGTGACATTACGAATACCAGGCCCAAGCCACAAACTAGGACGAATTCCTCAACTTTCTCGGACAATGCATGTAACCGTTCGAAAGCAATTCTTTCGTTGTTGTCCGCGGAAGCGATCTCCACTGACCCACAAGCCAGAGCTCGGTCAGCATCCATCGCTGGCAGGATTCTAAACTGCGAGTAAAACGTTCCCGCCATCATCAACCCGACAAGGATCATCTCGATCGCATACTCAGCCCTTGCAGTTACCCTCGCTCGCAGCCATAGAAGCCCCGTAGCCAAATAAAAGACTGCGCCGCCTACTAGTCCGATCCAGTGTAGGATTCGCAGTGTTCCCCCAATCATAATCCCGGCGTCATGCGCGCTCGGCAGACTATGAAATGCGACCGGAGCCATGACGAAGGCAAAGAATCCAAGTCCGCCCACCCATATCACCATCGCAAACAATCTCAAGGCCCGAAATAAAGTCAGCATTTCTAAATGTGATCCCTTCCAATCAGCCGCTGAATCCAATTCTGTATGAGCGGATGCGTCGAACCAGTTCCGGCTATTCCCAATAATGGCGCAATAATAAACAGGTGCACGTTAAAAGTAGGAGTTTGCATACGAATTCATATTCGAAAAGCACAGACAGGAAGAACGTGAGTGACACTACACTTCTTTCACCGAAACGGTTCTCGGGCAGGATAAAACACTGTCGGGAAGACCAGCAGCAACGTCGACTTGAAACGTATTCATTGCGGGTAGCTCAAATGATGGGACCCGCTGCATCAACTTTAGTAGAACCCTGTTCGCTGCGTGTAAGCGCTCTCCGTAACACCACTTCAAGCGCAGCTTTCTGCTCAACGTATTCGTTCTCGGTAAGTCGGCCTTGTAATTTATCTGTCTCGAGTACAAACAGTTCCTCCTTCATCACAGCAAGCACCGTATCGGAGCCCGTTCCCGCTGCGTTTGACGTTGGAACAGGTCCGTTTTTTAGCATAGCTCCTGCGCCTACTGCGAGTACGAGCCCGAGACCACCTAGAATCCACCCTTTGTACTTCGCCCACGGATCATTGGTTCCCTCAGGATCTAATGGTGTCCCCAGCCCGCCACCTGGCCGCTTGTCATTAGCAGCCGTGCTGCCCGCGTCAGTCTGTGCAGCAGCGTCTGCATTTGCGGGCCCACCTTCGCCCGGAGTTGCCGCAGCGCTAGTATCCCGAGGCATCTGCCCGATTCCCGAAACAGTAAAGTCCAATGCCTGAGAAGGAGAGACGCCCCGCGCCACGTAGGTCTGCGCTGTAGTTTCTTCGGTAACCGGAGTATAGGGAGCAGACGGTCCTGACTTAAAAGTCATACTCTTCGGCATCATCACGGCGATAGTATCGGTAGGCATCATCACCCGTGGTGAAAACTTCAGATTTCCATCATAGGGAAGCTTGTAAGTAATTTGAAATCGAGTCTCTCCTGGCCGAATTGGAAAGATAAACGCGTAGTGGTTCGGCTCGCCCAGGGGCACCGGCGAAGCCTGCACAGGCATTCCTCCGGGGGATAATGCTGCGGAGCCCTCTACCACGGCGCCTGACGGCAGATAAAACTCAAACGGTCTGTCGCTGAACTGAGTCAACGGGGGGCTTGACTCATTCTTCACGAAAAAATTTTCGACCACATGTAAAGCCTTCCCGCTCTCATCCGTCTGCAGGCGCATCACATCGGCTTCGCTGCTAACACCCTTAACCTTCGGAGCAGCGTTATAAACGTCCACCTCAACTGATTGGGTTCCCGGAGGTGCGGGGCGAAAGTAATTAGCCTTATCGTGGGTTACTCGCACCAAGTGAATTCCGTTATCCGGAACATCTAATATGAAGTGGCCTTTTGCATCCGTTTTAGTATGCGTCGCTTCCTGCATGCCTTGCTGGAGGCGGATCAGTACGACGTCATCTCCAACTGCGGGCTTATTGGTCGTCTTATTTGTGACGACGCCAGTGATCGAGTCGGCATAACCGAAGCTGGAAAACGCTGCCATCATTGCAGCAGCTACAACAACATTTCGGAGGGAAGAAGGAAAGAAAGTCACGTCTTAATCTTACGTCAAACCAGCTGCCACTAAGGTCGCTACAACCTACTATAACGTCCGAAATCTCCGCGAGCTTGCAGCATTTCCATCTCTGCAATCACTCGTGCAGCTTCATCTTCTAGCCCGGCTCTCTGTTGAGCGTAGTCCTGTTCCGGATATTTTCCAGCCAGGTACTCGAAGTTTAGATCCCTTAGGTTTTCATAAATAACTTCTTTACGCTCCTGCAGATAGTCCACCCGTGTTTTATCTGCTTGGACAAAAGGATTCCGTTCTGGCCAGAAGATAAATCCAAATAGCAACAACGTCAGTGCTGCACCCGCAATCATGCCCATTAGTACTCCGTTTCCCGTCGAATCCGCTCTCGGATTGCATCACTCCCAGAGACGGCCCGGGTCGCGCTCACGGACTGACGCTGTCCCGAACGTTGCGTCCACATTCGGACTAAAAATCCTGTTCCTATGGTGGCGAACAAAAAGACAGCCATCGGTGCGATCCACGCAACGTTATCAAATCCTCCCCGAATTGGCGCAGCAAGTACTGTCGCACCGTATTTCGCCTCAAACCAGTTAAAAATTGAGGTATTTGAACCTCCACTATCAATTTGTGTATGCAGCTCGCCGATCATTACCGGCGAAACTGGACAGCCAACGTGGTTGCATTCCAGAAGTACCTGTCCGCATCCGCAGGTACAGATCATCTCGTGACCCACCTTCTCGAAACGCGAGCCGGGTGTTGCTCCCAGCATCATTACCGTTAGCAGGCAGACCAATCCAGCTTGCGCCCAGCGCCGCAACGGAGTACTAAACATGATGAACCACAGCTTCCATCACCGTTTTCTCAGCCACAACTCGAGAAGCCGATCGAGCGGGGTTTGGCACCAATGCCAAGAATGTTCCTCCCACTACAATCAGCACTCCGATCCAGATCCAGTTCATCAAGGGATTCAAAAATATCTTGATGATGGGACGATCCGTATCCGGATTCTTACCCTCGTAGATCACATACAAATCGCTTGCCAATGTTGAGTGCAGTGCGACCATCGTTGAAGAGGTCTGACTTGCCTGATAAAAACGCTTCTCCGGTGCTAGTTGGGTGATCTGCTTGCTTCCCCGGAACACATCCAAAAGTGCATACTCGGTATCGTAGTTCTTATTGCTGTCTTGCGTGTAGCTCTTGCATACCAGTCGGTAGGGTCCCAGCTTCAATGTATCGCCATAACCCATCTCCTGTTCATGAGACTGGTTGAATGCCCCCCCCGCGATCCCAATAAACATGACCACGATCCCGAAGTGAACGACATATCCGCCGTATCTTCTTGTGTTTCTCCGAACTAACAGTAAAGTCGAGGCCAACAGGTTTTTCCCCGTCTGCGTTTTCACTACAGAGGCACCGCGTAAAAACTCAGATGCAATGGCTGTGATGACTCCAGAGGCCAATGTAAATGTCACCAGGGAAAACAGAGTAGCTTGCCAGTCGTCACCAGCCTGCCATGGTCTAACGCCTGCTGCAAGCAGCACTACAAGAGCGGCTCCCATAGCCAAGCTTGGCAGAATAAAATTTCGCCGAATGGACCGCAGTGAAGTCGATCGCCAAGCCAGTAAAGGGCCAATTCCGGTCAGAAACAAAAGGAATAATCCAATCGGAAGATTGACGCGATTATAAAACGGCGCTCCCATCGTGACCTTTGTTCCCTGCACATACTCGCTGAGAACTGGGAATAAAGTCCCCCAAAGCACTGTAAAACAAGCTGCCAACAAAGTTAGGTTATTGAATAAGAAACTTGACTCGCGGCTAACCAGCGACTCCAGCTTGTTCTCGGACTTTAAATGATCCTTTTGTTTGAAAAACGTAAACAGGCAGATCGCAAACACGATAATGATAAATCCATAAAACCAGTCCCCGATAGAGCTTTGTGCGAATGCATGAACTGAACTTACAATTCCGGACCGGGTCAGAAGTGTCCCCAGAATCGTCAGCATAAATGTTGAAAAGATGAGCCACACATTCCAACTTTTCATCATTCCGCGCTTCTCTTGCATCATTACAGAATGCAGAAATGCAGTCCCAGTCAACCATGGCATTAGGCTCGCATTCTCTACAGGATCCCAACCCCAGTAGCCACCCCATCCCAGTACGCTGTAAGCCCAGTGCGCCCCCAGAAAGATTCCACATGTTAGAAACAGCCATGTCACCATCGTCCAGCGACGGGTAATATGAATCCACTTCTCGCCGGGATATCGCATCATCAGGGCGCCCAGCGCAAACGCAAACGGCACAGAAAATCCCACATAGCCCAGATAAAGCATGGGTGGGTGGATAACCATCTCCGGATACTGCAATAGGGGGTTTAAGCCGAAGCCATCGGTGGCGATTGGTCCCGGCTGAATCGCAAACGGAGGCGCTGCAAAGTTCAACAGCAGCAAAAAGAAGACCTGAATCCCTGCCAGAATCGTCGAAGCAAACGCCGACAACCTGACATCCACCTTGTGCCGCATTCGCAGAACAAATCCATACGCACTCAGCAGCCAGGCCCACAGCAGCAGGGAACCCTCCTGCCCCGACCAGAGCGCAGAAAACTTATACGCCATATTCAGATCTCTATTGGTATGGTGCAGAATGTACGAAACCGAATAGTCGTTTGTAAATGAAGCCCACACCAGCGCAAATGCAGCACAACTCAATGCTACAAAACTGGAGATCCCTGCCCGCCGTGCCGTTTCACCCAGCCGCCCAGCCCCGCCGTCAACACCCGCCGCCATACCCCGAGTTCGCCATAAAGCAATCCCACCCATCACCAGCGTGTATGCGCTTAATGCCAAAGCCAGCAGCAGCGTAAAACTTCCAAACTCCGGCATCGGATGCAGTCGCATGTATCCCTCCACCCTATTCTCTCAAGGGCAGAGCATATCAGCAATAAAGCGTCGGTTACCGGACAACCGTGACTTTTGTTACGTCAACTCTGGATCTTGCTCATGAGCTTTGACGAGTCCATGAACAGTTGCTAACAAATGATCCGGCAGCAGCGGTTTGATACGAAAAGTTATGTTCAGACCGGCGTATTCTTGCTCCGCCTCTTCAAGTCCGCTTATCACCAGCACTGGAATCGTGGGATTGGTCGCGCGCAAAGCTCGCACAAAATCCGCGCCACTCATTCCTGGCATTAGATGGTCCGTTATCACCAAGTTTACCTCGGTGGGAAACTCACCTCCCTGAATCTGCTGCAAGGCCCGAACTGGGTTAAGTGCGGCTATTACAAAATAACCAGCTCGTTTCAAAATCGTCTGCCGAGTTGCAGCCTGGATCGCATTATCGTCAACAAGGAGAAGTGTAGCCTGCATACGGGGAACCGTTTGCTCCAAGGGGAAGTTCATCAATAAATTCACTTCGAACCGCTTTCCAGACGTTTAATCGCACCCGACTGCTACTGCAATAACGCTATACATGAATGTGATGCACAAATACTGGCCAGCGTTGGTACTTGATATCTTCTTATAGAAAATAGTCTATTCAAATCCTCTGATGCGATCTCCATAGCCACGATCCGCTGCAATATCTATGCGTTACAGCATCACAGAATTTGGAATACCATAGCAGAGCAGGCTAAACATGGCTCTGTTACCCACATTAGTACCGTCATCCAACCTATCCCGAACTGTCAAGGGTTTACCGTGAATCTCTCGATCATCGACTGGCTTATCATGCTGGTTTACTTTGTTTTCGTGCTGGGCATAGGTTTTGCGCTCAAGCGCTACATGCGGACCTCGAACGATTTTTTCCTGGCTGGCCGATCGATACCTGCCTGGGTATGTGGCCTCGCCTTCATATCGGCCAACCTCGGAGCCCAAGAGGTAATCGGCATGGGAGCCTCGGGGGCTAAGTATGGCATCATCACCAGTCACTTTTACTGGATTGGTGCCATCCCCGCTATGATCTTTGTCGGCATCTTCATGATGCCTTTCTACTATGGCTCGAAGGCTCGTTCCGTTCCTGAGTATCTCCGCATGCGCTTTGACGAGAAGACTCGCGCCGTTAACGCCTTCTCTTTCGCTATCATGACCGTGCTCTCTTCCGGTATCTCGATGTACGCCATGGCGCTCCTTATCCAAACCCTGGGTCTTTTTCACGGCATCATCCCCGACGCCTATATCTTTCATGTCTCAATATTCCTGTCGGCAATCATCGTCCTTGGCTACATCTTCCTCGGTGGTCTCACCAGCGCCATCTACAACGAAGTCCTCCAGTTTTTCCTTATCGTAGCCGGCTTCGCCCCTCTTGTTTGGATCGGCCTCCGTAACGTAGGTGGCTGGCAGGGCATCAAGCGGACTCTCCCCGCCACTATGACCCACTCCTGGCGCGGCATGGCCCACGCCTCCACCAACACCCTCGGCGTCGAGTGGGTCGGTCTCGCGATGGGTCTCGGCTTCGTACTCTCCTTCGGCTACTGGTGCACCGACTTCCTCGTCATCCAGCGTGCTATGGCGGCCGACTCCGAGGTCTCCGCCCGCCGTGTCCCTCTTATCGCAGCCATCCCCAAGATGTTCTTCCCCTTCCTGGTGATCCTGCCCGGCCTTATCGCCGTCACAGTCACCAGCCACATGGCGGGAGCCGGAAGTCAGACGGTTAGTCGAGCAGCACAGGTTCCTGGTGAATCGGGTGTCATCACGGAAACCGTAAAGATGACTCCGCAGACGGTCGGAAGCCAATCATTGAACCTTGCTGGTGAACCCCTTGATGACCTGCATCCCCACGGCATCATCCCCGAGAAGACCGACCCCGTAAGCGGCCAGCCCATCCTCGACAGTCACGGTAACCCTGTTTATAACTACGACCTTGCCATTCCCGTCATGCTTCTGCACTTCTTCCCAACAGGAATCCTCGGCCTTGGCTTAACCGCCCTCCTCGCCAGCTTCATGTCTGGCATGGCGGGCAACGTTACCGCTTTCAATACCGTTTGGACCTACGACATCTATCAGGCATACATCAATAAAAAGGGAACCGACGCCCACTATCTATGGATGGGCCGGATGGCTACCATCGGCGGTGTCGTACTATCCATCGCCGCGGCTTACCTCGTCACCAACTTCAACAATATTATGGACGCGCTCCAACTCGTCTTCTCCATTGTTAACGCGCCCCTCTTCGCGACCTTCCTCCTAGGAATGTTCTGGAAGCGTACCACTGGCCACGGAGCCTTTACTGGCCTCCTCTCCGGCACCGGAGCCGCTCTCATTCACCATGGCCTCACCCTCCCAACCGATGCCCAACCTGGCATCCACGGCGGTTGGATCGCCATTCTCCATCATTACCCCAGCGACATGGCACAAAACTTCTGGACCGCAATCTTTGCCTTTACGGTCAATCTACTCGTTACAATTGCAGTTTCGCTGGCCACCGAACCGCGTTCCGAGTCCGAACTGGTGGGTCTTGTCTACTCTTTGACTCCCAGACCCGTCGAAACTCACCTGAGTTGGTATCAAAAGCCTGTAACTCTCGCTTTAGTCGTTCTCATCATGCTCGTCGCCCTTAACCTTGTCTTCGCGTAGCGTCATATCTGCCAATACTGAGAGATCACAACAAACGTTGTATGGTGTTCGGCCGTCGATACCGTATGCTGAATCGGTTCTGTAATTTGGGTATAAGCTAAATGTCTCCTCTGAGACAAAGGATTCCCCAATGCAACAGCCATATGGGCCTGGATTAGCAATTGTCCCCCAACGATTTTTGGAAAAACTTGCTTGGGGGACAAAGAAGGTTATTCGTCGTGCTGAGAGAGGTCTCCTTAAGCCCTTTGATCGACTAGGGTTAGACAAATTTCGCGTCTCTAAACTCATTTGGGTGAAAGATCGCATCGGCCAAGAGGTAGGCAACTATCGTGTATTACACGAATCACGAACAGTAGATGTCAGCCTTCCAGCGGATCTGGAGTTCCTCCGGTCGGTGAAGAACTACAACTCAGGAGAGATCAAACTCGGCGAAGTCTTTGTTTGCGAGATTTCACCTGCTGTTTATTATCCTCATCTAGGTCTGGTCGCAAATAAAAACTTCGAGGTCTTTGGCGATTCTGTCCTTCTTCCGCACCGCTTTCAACTCAGTCCCGCATATCGCAGCTTCCGTCCTAGCAACACCACGCATCATGCGGGAACCGTGTCTACCATCCAGAGAATCGATGCTTACAGCTTCTGGCACTGGTTTGCAGACTGTTTGCCACAGCTTCTCACCTTGGAAAAATATATAGGCGATAAGCCATTAACTCTCCTCGTGAGTGATGACCTTGGTGGTTTCCAACGTGAGACGCTTGCGCTCATGCTTCCGCCTACGATGTCAGTGAAGGTGGTCCCGGCCAAAAAATGGATCAGCGCGGATCACTTCCTTCTGCCTTCCTACCTTTCTGGGAAGTGCAATGGTTACTTGCCTGACGGGTACTACGATGAAATCCGGCGGAGAATCACGCAAGGTTTAGGCTTGCAACAAGCCGCTCCAAGAAATCTCAGAATTTACCTCTCCCGTTCCGGTGCCAGAAGACGCCGCATTGCCAACGAACCCGAGCTGTTGGAGTTGCTAGCCAGTTATGGCTTTATCGAGGTAAGGCCCGAAACGATGAGCCTTCGCGAGCAGGTCGACATCTTTCAACGCGCCGAGGTCATTGCCGGCCCGCACGGCGCTGCCTTGGGAGGCATGGTATTTGCGCCACATTCAAAACTTCTCGTGCTGTATCCTGAACAGAAACCCGGGGAGTACTTCTACACCATGGCCCGTTGTCTCGATATAGAACACTACGGCGCGACGCACAACTGCTTTGACGACGAAGACTGTGTTGATGACTTCACCGTTGATTTAGTTAAAATTAGCGCTCTTCTTTCAGGCCCCATGGGACTTAATAAAAACTAAGCTCTAAGATGAAGCTGCTGCCGTCCATCATAGATTCCGCATATCATTGCCTAAGCAAGGAGCATCATGGGACTAGATATTCGCATACCTCTCGGCCTCATATTTCTGCTTATCGGTGGTCTTATGAGTGTCTACGGCTTCGTGACTCGTCATAGCGAAACCATCTATGACAAATCAATGGGTATTAATCTGAACCTCACATGGGGACTCCTTATGTTTATTTTCGGAGCTATCATGTACGCCGTCGGTCGCCGTCAAAAATGGCAGGATGATCCCGTTACGCCTCGTCCTTGGGAGCGCGACAAAGGATCGCATCACTAATGCAATAAGGGTTTGAATCAGGAACCCGACCTGATTTCTCTGCATCCGCTCGGATACATCGGGTGTGTCATTACACGCTGGCTTTTGCTTCTGCCAGCAATCGATCCGGCTTTCATCTTCCACCTCCCTTGACTTGCGATAATAGAAGCTATGAAGCGCCGTGAAATCAAGCAGTATGAGTTTGTCCGCAAGATCGGTGCTGGCGGCAGCGGCGTCGTCTTTCTGGCCAACGATACCCTTCTTCAGCGTCCCGTGGTTCTCAAGCTCCTCAAGCGTGGCAATCTTACCGTTGAACAGATGCGCGCGACCCAGCTTCGTGAAGCTCGTCTAGCCTCCGCCATCGATCACCCTAACGTGTGCGCTATTTACGACGTCGGAGAGGCCCCCGCCGAAAACGGCAATGGCGAAGAAGCTTACATCGTCATGCAGTACATTCCAGGCAAGTCCCTCGACAAGCTCATCGCCGAGGGTCCTGCAAGCCTCCAGCTCGTACTTTCTGCCGGCATCCAGACCTCCGACGGCCTCTCCGCGGCCCACAACCTCGGTATCTTCCATCGGGATCTCAAACCCGCCAATGTCATGCTCACCGATGGGGGGCTCATTAAGATTCTGGACTTTGGCCTTGCCCGCCGATTGCGACCCGACCAGGCTGAGTTTGACCCAGGTGGTCCGGTCAACAAGCGTACCCCAGTCGCCGGAGCTACCTACACCGCCCGAGGCGGAACGATCGCTTACATGGCTCCCGAACAGTTCGTCACCGGTCAGTCAAGCGTTCAGTCCGACATCTTTGCCCTCGGCCTCATTCTCTACGAGCTTGCCACTGGCCGCCATCCCTTTCATCGTCCCGATGCAGCCGAGTTTCAATCCATTCGTGCAATTCAGTATGCAAATCCTCCTTCTATCCGAGAGATCGCGCCCGATCTCCCCGTCGAACTCGAGTCAGTTATCCTTCGCTGTCTTGAAAAACAACCTTCCGCTCGCTTCGGTTCCGCCGCTGAAGTTCGGGATGCTCTCAAGACCATCATGCGCGCCATGCAACTCGACTCTGTCCTGCTCCCTGGCGATAACATCTCTCTCCGCCCAACTCAAGGGCGCCTGCCCCTTGACGCTCCAGAAGAAGAGAAACGAACTACAGGCATTCTTTCTATGCTTGCAGAACGCTTCCGGGAGTCGGGCACAGCCTCTATTAGCAACCAGAACAGTATCGTCGTCTTGCCCTTTGTCAATTTCGGCCCTCCCGACGTCGCGCCTCTCTACGGTTATGCTCTAGCTGACGCCATTGCTACTCGCCTCACACGCATGTCCACCTTGGTTGTTCGACCCTCCAGCTCGTTCATGAATATTCCTACACATCAGCTTGACCCGCTCAGTATCGGCAAAAAGCTTCTGGTCAACTACGTTCTGGCCGGCAACTTCCTCCGCTCGGACAAGGGCTTTGACCTTAACTGGCAACTTCTTGATGTACCTGGCCAGAGTGTTCGTGCTGGTGGCTCCATCAATGTCGCCTCTTTCGACCTCGTGGCCGTGCAGTCAGAAATATGCAACGAAGTCTTTAGCACTCTCCAAGGTTTTGGAGACTTGGCCTCACACGAAAGTAACCGAGCCGCTTCGCTCTCCGCACCCTCTCTCAATCAGGCCCTCTCAGAACAGTACCTTCAGGCACGGGCCGTTCTCTCCTCCTTTATGACCCGTACGGGCAGCCGCGACGATCTCAACCGCGCATGTGAGTTATTTACCTCTGTTGTCAAACAGGACGAGAACTACGCCCCTGGATGGTCAGGTCTCGGCATTACTCATCTCCAGTATGCCCGCCACGGCCTCGGCGGACAGATGCACGTCCTTGAAGCTCGCCGCGCCTTCGATAAGGCACTCCAACTCGATCCCGGATCTGTTGAGGCTAATCTCTACCGTGTCTACATGCTCCTTTCTCGAGGGGAAAAAGAGTCCGCACGTCATGGTATCGAGAATCTTCTCCAAACCGCGGGTAATGACTGGAATGTTCGTCTAGTTGCCGGTCAGACTCTTCGCATCGATGGGATGTACGACGAAGCGCTCGAACAATTCAACGCCTCTCTCCGCATGAATCCCTCAAACGCTGCAATGATCTATAACCACCGCGCCCGGGTTTACCAGTATCAGAATCAGATGGAGCTAGCTTCAGACGAGATCGAAAAGGGACTTACATTAGAACCTCGCCAGCCTCTACTCCGCATATCTCTAGGCTACCAGCAGATGCGTACAGGCGACCTCTCCAAAGCCATTGAAACCCTCGAGAACGTTATTCGCGATGAATCCTCTTTGCGCATCGTATTCCCAACGATCGCTCTTTGCTACGTGCAGCTTGGGGATCGCGAAAAGGCCGCCACGTTTATCGTTGACGAGACCCTTTCGGCTGCGGAAGCAGACAGTGAGATGGCTTACCGCCTCGCGACTTATTTCGCCCTTGAAGGCGACGAGTCCGAAGCGCTCCACTGGCTTCGACGGGCCATTTACCTAGGAAACGAAAACTATCCATGGTTTAGTAAAAACCCCGCGTGGCGCAAATTAAGCGGGCATGCCGACTTCGAGCGAATATTAGAAGACCTTAAGAAAAGTTATCGTCGCAACCAGAAAAACTGGAGACGCCTTCTAGCCCAAGTCCGTAACTGAATTAATTGCACCCGGCGGGCATACGCAGACTATCGTCTTTGCTGGTGTTCCTATGAACTCATCGATCTTGAGAATTTGCGGCAACATGCTCCAATGTTTCAATTCCGCTAGGCCAATGAACCTCACGATAGTGTTGGCTTCCAAACCGAAATGAACTCGTCGATCACTCGATAAGAGATAGCTTCCCGCTGTAGAAACAAAATTGTATCGAGGACCTGCGGAAGTAACGATCTTGATCTCCGCTCCCATCGCTGTTGCTTCAGTGAGCCAGTGAGCCTATTAAAGTCAATATTATCCAGTGATTTAAAAAGAAGTTTCGCTTAGAGTCAGAGTGGATCGTCTGCTCTTGTCGATAGATGGAAGCTCCTCGCTCTGCTATCGACCGCGAATGTAGTAGCACATGGCGATAATCTTCTCCTGACAGCCTCCCAGGCGTACCTGCCCACACTAGAACTAAACCAGCACGGCGTCGTGCGCGCTCTGTCCGTTGCCCTGCCAGAAGATACAGCCACATTCGCAATACTTCCATCGGAAAGACGCTCTGGTCCACGCGATGGTAGAAACCCTTCGTACTTTGTCAACGCCCAGTACCACATTCTCGGACGCACCTCGCGGCTTCTTCCTCAGTGAAATCGACAAATACTATCCACAGGACGGTTTGTTGATTAGAAAGGTCATAGTGGACTCAGGTCCGATGCCAGTATGTACCATCAATGGATGGTTACACATTTCTTGTACCTCGTGCGCAAGACGGTAAGCTGCAGCTCATTCACGCAAAGCCGATTCCGAACTAAGCGAACTGCCGATTACTGTACTAACCGCTCTTTGTTCCGCGCCGGTTCGTAAGAATTTGGTAAGTTGGATATGTCAACCTTGATCACAACACTGTGGTATTCCTTCAACTCTGGGCCCAAAAGCCGCTCCGAGCATGATCTCTTCCTCAACTCGCACCTAAAACTAGAGGAGTGCGTTTCAACGACAGGTACTTCACTTTAGAAGGATGATCGCACGGCTCAATGATAGCCGAGATAATACCTCGCTCCTTATCGCAAACCCTTTCTCCGCTCCGTCAACCATCCAAATCCTAGTCCCAGCGCCCCCCACAGTACGGCCTGAATCTCCAGCGATGCCACCCTGAACTTCCACATCAGCGTGACTGGAAATCCAGCCGGAACCTCATCCACTTCGGGAAGAAAGTGCGACACCAATCCGACGACCACCACAAACAACCCAGCCGCCAGCAGGGAACCGTTCCAATCCCCAAATCTCTTCGCAAACCGGCGCCTCAACTGCAGCGAGAGGACCATCGCCGCAATCGAAACCGCAATCAGCAAAAAGTAAGCGCCCGTTCGCGACCCAATCGTATCGGGACTTCCCACCGACGGAGGGTTCGCCGGATACTTCAGATTCGGCACCACCACCACCGCCACATATCCAAGCCCAGCCAGCACAGCCGACAGCGCTCTCGGCCCAATCTCTCCAACCCGACCATAAGCAAACGCGAACACCAGCCCAAACAATCCACCCACTGCTGCGCCAAACACCACTGTACCCGTCAGCAATCCGATACTCTTCTGCACGTGCCTGTTGACCATCTCAGTCTCAGGAGCCTCGCCCTTAGCCTGATCCGCGGCAGTCTCAAACGCAATCGCGCGCTCTACCTGCGGCTCGCCGACCCATCGTGCAAACGCGAAGACGAGCAGGCCCGCAACTAGGCCCACCAGCATCCCGCGAAGGAGCAGAGTTCGAGTAGTCAAAGTTTTCTACTTAGTGGCAGGGAAAGCCGAGAAGATGGCGACCGTCATGCAAAAACTCATGCACCATAGTCCCGTGAAACATCGAGGTAGCACCTTGCTCCGCGCTGACGAAGTAAATCGCCAGCAGCATCAGCAGTCCACCGAACACCGCGTACGGCATAATCTCACGCAGCGGAACAACCGGAATCGAAACTGGTTGCGAAACCGAACCGAACATAGACTGAGCCATCGTAAAACCTCCAGGGATCGTGCGTCCCACATGCTGCTCATTCGAACGAGGGAAGGAACGTCTGGCTCTCAACCCGAATCAGGTCAATCACAGTGGCGCGACCGCACCGGACTTTCACCGGCTTCTTCCATCGTCATCAAAATCTATCTCAACGCTATTTGCCGTTATCATCAAAGTCAAGAGCAGGCTCTATTTCTTACTTGTTCACTCTTCCGCAGGTTTGGGGGTACGCGGGACTCAGAGCGTTCGGGCCGATTCTTTGATGGAGTTTCGAGGGTGTGCCGACTCAATTCAACACTATGGGGAGCCGCAACTGTGCCGTCTCGTGTCACCTTCATCAGTCATGCTCCCACCTCCGCTCAACGCCTCTCTGCATTTCCCGTAGACGAGCCAGTTGAAGAATCCGCGCTGTTCAAACTCATGGCGTTCCATTACCCATCACCACGTTTTCAGCAAATGTTCTCGGCTCCTGAACGACGTACCCAACAGACCGCAGAAGCTCTCAACCTTATCACCAGTCCAACGGACGAGCTCCGTGATGTCGACTTCGGCAGCTGGCGGGGTCGCACGCTTACCGATCTCCACAACGAGGAGCCCGATGGTGTCGTGACGTGGCTTACCGATCCAACTGCCATCCCTCATGGTGGCGAGTCCGTCGCCGCTTTTGTGAGGCGGATTGCGGCGTGGCTTCCATCCGCGGGTCCCGGCCACACCCTTGCCATTACTCATCCTGCGGTGATTCGCGCGGCTGTTCTCCACACTCTCGACGCACCGTTACAAGCCTTCTGGCGAATCGATATTGCGCCGCTCACTGTTACGGATCTTCGTTATAACGGCCGTATGTGGACGCTTCGTTCCATGGCTCTCCCTCTGTCTCCAGGGTTTAAGGGTGAGGAGTCTGTTCATACGGATTAGGGAGCTGTTTGTGTGGTGGTGGCCCGGGCAGGAGTCCAACCTGCTACCTTCGCGTCAGGAGTGCGATCAGGGGTTCCGGGTGCGGGGCTGAATCCGTGAAAAACTAACAACTACGATGGAAAGTCCTTAATCGTCCGCGGTTCCGAAGGCAGATCTGATTTCTTCGCAAGTACTCCCGTGGACTAGATGAACAAAGTGCAAGCACTCGTAGCTGGCTTCATCTGGAGAATCGCGCATCTCGTCAGTTGATAGTTACTACCGCAAAGCCGACATGAACGAAGCCGCTGTGCGGCGGACGCATTCGCGTGCGCTGGGCGAGCGGTTGAGGTGATGATCTAGCGTTTGTCGCAGAGAAGGAGGATT
>NZ_LMUD01000024.1 GCF_009766095.1 Granulicella sp. S190 | reverse complement strand
CACACCGATCATTTTGGGAAGAAGAGGTTGGACCTTGCGGGCCCGCTTCTCGCGAATCTCTTCCGAATGCTGTTCAGAAAGTTGACGAGGGATGTGTATCGGTACTTGCAAAAGGTGTGTCGTCTCCGTCATATCGTCGAGCATATATTCATGGTCTATGCTTTAGTGCGTCGAAACACACAAAGACTTCAACCTGAACCTTGCTGTCAAGCACAATACCATCACAAACGGTCTGAAGTATTCTCTTGCCACAGGTAATTGGGGCGACCAGAAGAAGTCGATGGCTGCGAAGGCCGGTGTTTCGCAGGTTCTGAACCGGTACACTTACGCCTCTACTCTTTCACATCTTCGTCGGTGTAACACCCCACTTGGCCGCGAAGGCAAGATCGCGAAGCCTCGTCAACTTCACAACACACATTGGGGAATGGTATGTCCGGCAGAGACGCCAGAAGGCCAAGCCTGTGG
>NZ_LMUD01000023.1:490813-561582 GCF_009766095.1 Granulicella sp. S190 | reverse complement strand
CGAGATGGCCATGAGGTGATCGGTCTTCTGGCCGACGTAGCCGATGGAGAAGGTGGCGGAGTTGCCGAGCTGCCGCTGGACGGTGAGGTTGAACTGCTGAGAGACAGCGGGGCGGGTGTTGTTGGGGTCGTAGGCGTGGATTCCGGCGCTGGCGAAGCAGAGGGGGGACTGCGCGATGGCTAAGGCCACGGTACAGCCGGGGGCGGATAGGGTGGAGAAGCCGTTATCGAGCGTGGAGCCGGGTTGGGCCAGGGTGCCACCGGCGTAGGTGACGTTGGGTTGGACGGCAAAGGGCGGGTTCTGGAAGAGGAGGTTGCCGGCGCCGGTGGTCTCGGAGAAGTTGGAGATGCCGTAGGCTCCGCGGATGACCATGGCCTTGTCGCCGTTGGGCTGGTAGGAGAAGCCGATGCGCGGCTGGAAGTTGGTGGGGCCGTTGTACTGGTTGTAGAGGGAGGAGGAGTTGCCATTTATGCCGGCGATCTCGACGTTGCCGGTGAAGAGGCCGTAGTTGGTCTCCTGATTGTGAGCGTCGGCGCGGGGGTTGATGACTTCGTAGCGGAGGCCGAGATTGAGGGTGAGGTTGGAGAGGGGGTGCCAGTCGTCTGTAGCGAATCCGGCGTAGAGGTTGTTACGCAAACTGTGGTCGGTGCCGTTGCCGATGGCGACGTTGGTGGGCAGGCCGAGGAGAAAGTCGGCTTCGGCGAAGCCGGAGGGGGTGGTGGTACCGCCGCCCGCCTGGGGGACAACGACGGAGGGATTGCCGGTGAAGGATCCGTTGAAGGTGATCTGCCCGGCGAGGCCGGAGTTACCGACGTAGAGGATGTTGGTGATGTAGCGATAGCCCTCGAAGCCGAGGTTGATGGTGTGCTTGCCGTGGATGAGGGTGACGGTGTCTTCGATCTGAGCGACGGTGTCGTGGAACTGCTGGACGAGGTTGTCGTTGCCGAAGTCGGAGGCGTTGAAGGCTCCGGCGAAGAGCATCTGGGGGAGGAAGGTCTGGCCGGGTGCTGCACCGGCGATGCCGAAGACGGAGGGGAGATCCTGGCCGGTGGGGTTGGTGTTGCTGAAGGTGACGGGGAAGTAGCTGGCACCGAGACGGAAGTTGTTAAGCAGCGTCGCGCTGAAGGTATGGGAGTAATCGATGACACCGTTGTAGAGCGGATAGGTGTTCAGGGAGTCGCCCTGCAGGGGGAGGCCGTTATTGGTGGGGCTGCTGATTCTCTGCTGGGAGTAGCGGCCGTAGACGTGATCTTTCTGAGAGGCTACCCAGTCGATCTTGAGGTCGCCCTGATCGGTGTTGGTCGAACTGCTGGTGAGATTGATCTGATTGTTGGTCAGGTTGCCGTTGATGGGCTGTGGGTACAGGGGGGAGTTGAGGATGCTGGCGGCAGCGGGGCTGATGTTGCCGGTGATCTGGTTGTTGAGGAAGGGGAGGCGGCCAGTAGGAGTAGAAGCCGAATGGGGATCGTAGAGCTGCTGGGCGAGGTTATTGCAGACGCCCTGAGCATTGAAGCCGGCGGAGCAGAGAGCGGAGAAGTCACCTTTCCGCTCGGCTGTGGTCAGTACTGTGAACTGTGACGCGGTGGCGGGCTGGTCGAAGCGGGAGCCTTGATAGTCGACGAAGAAGAAGAGCTTGTCCTTGATGATAGGGCCGCCGATGGAACCGCCGAACTCATTCCAGCGAAGCTTCGGCTTGAAGCCTGTGCCGTCTACGTTGTTCTGTGCGGGGAGGCCGTTCTGGGCAGGAACGAACGGGGTGCCCCGGGTGAGACCGTTGGCCCAGGTGTTGGCGTTGAAGACGTCGTTACGGATGAACTCGAAGGCGTCACCGTGAAACTGGTTGGTGCCGGACTTGATGGTGACGCTGACGACGCCGCCAAGGTAGTTGCCGTAGGAAGCCGGGGCGTTTTGGGAGATGAGATTGAACTCCTGGATGGCATCGACACTGGGCGAGAAGGCGACCTCGTTGTTGTCGATCTGGTTGTTGTCCATGCCGTCGAGGATGTAGCTGTTGGTCTGCTCGCGGTTGCCGTTGATGTAGGGACGTCCGCCCTGGAAGCTGGATTGCGGACCGGTGAAGCCGCTCGGGTTGGGGGTGACGGCGCCGGGCGTGAGCAGCGTGAGCTGCTGGTAGTTGCGGGTGGCGAGCGGCAGGGTGACGTTGGCGTGTGCGTCGAGGACGGTACCGATGTAGCTGGCATCGGTCTGGAGGAGAGGCGGCGCACCGGTGACTTCGACGGTCTGGGAGGTCTGTCCGACGGTGAGGGCGATGTCGATGCGGGCAGTCTGTGCCTGGTCGAGGGTGAAGGCGGGGCGCTCTGACGAGGAGAATCCCGGAGCGGTGACCTTGAGGGTGTACTGGCCCACGGGCAGAGGGGAAAGATAGTAGGTTCCGGAGGGGCTGGTCCGGGTGGGATAGGTGGTTCCCCTGGAGGCCTCGCGAGCAGTGACCTCTGCGCCTGCGACGACGGCGCCTGAGGCGTCGGTTACGGTTCCGGTGATCTTAGCGCTGATGTCCTGCCCATGCGCCAAAGAACAGACGAGAGACACGAAGAGACTAAATAGGGCGATGCGTGCTTTCATTGGTGGCCTCCAAGATCTACTTCTTAAAGCTGTTGCGAAACTCTCAGGCCGCTCTTACGGGAGGGGCTCGCTGAGATTGGGGTATTGCTGTCTGCGCCTGAGGGGAAGCGGCTCTGCAGTTGCTGATCGATGCAGAGCTGTTCGATCCTTTGCGTCTGTGTTGTCGTGCCTCCCGGAAGAGCTGCATGCGCGAAACCTTGCGAGGTTCTGCTCAGGAAGCGGGTCCGGCATTGAAGTACAGCCCTCAAAAAATCGAGGTTTGTCAGAAGGCAAAATGGTATAGACAACTGTACTGAGATGCAAGTAGAAAATTGGGCCATTTTATGCAAGGACGCTTGCTCGACTCTGGATCGATGCTGCGAAAGCGGTTACTGGCGCGGGGATCCGCACTGCGCGAACTTTGAATCAGCGCTTATGGCAATGAGGGTGGAATGGGGTGCAAAACGCAGATTCCCCTCTGGCGGGACAGACGAAAAACGAAACCGACTCTCTCCACCAGTTGCGGCGTGATTTGCGTGACCTTCAGCTCGCTGTTTTGAAGGTGGCGAGCAGACGGTCACGGACGAAGACGATGTGTTCGCGCATGGCGGCGCGAGCCTCTCGCTTGGATTCGTTTTTCAGGGCCTGATAGATCTTCATGTGAGCAACGGGCGCGGTGGTGGCTGATAGCTCGTACGATTTTGAGCGGCAGAGGAGGGCCTTCTGCTGTACGTTTTCGAGGACGCGGAAGAGCTCCTGGTTGCCGGTGGCGGCAGTGATCAGGCCGTGAAAGCGCATGTCTTCTTCGATGTGCTCGAGCTTGTTTCCGTTCTTGAGATGCTTTTTCGTTCGGTTGATGCTGGCAGAGAGATCCGTGAGCAGCTTCGGAGTGATGGTCGCAGAGTCGATCGCGTGAACCTCAAGAAGCTCGCGCAGCTCGTAGAGCTCTCGAACTTCTTTGGAGGAGAACTGACGAACGTAGGCTCCGCGACGCGCTTCGATGCGAACGAGACCTTCGGCTTCTAACCGGTTGAGCGCTTCCCGGACGGGAGATTTGCTGATGCCGAGTTGCGTGGCGAGCGATTCTTCCGTAAGCCGGGACAGTTCGCCCAGAGTCCCATCGAGCACGCTTTGCTTAATGCTCCGGTAGGTAAGCTCTGTAAGATTGGGGATTTTAGCCAGCTTGATCATTATGGGTGTGTGGTCTCGTGGATTTTACACGAGTGCGACGACCTGAGATCACTTGCGGCTAGAAGTGGAAATATACTCATCTTTCAGTCATTTTTCTGATGTTATTTCGCAGCTGGAATCACTTTAAGTGAGTTCTGCCTTCTTGTTGCGTTAGAACGAGAACTTTGCCGCGAGCTGCACCAGGCGTGGAGCTGCGGCGCTGACGATCTTGCCGAAGTTCTGTGTGTCTTCGACCTGACCGTCGACGGCGGCTGGACCGTAGAACTGAGTGTGATTGAAGGTGTTGAAGGACTCGAGGCGGAACTCCAGCGATCTTGCATCGGCGAAGCGAAGACCTTTCTGGAGGGCCATGTCGAAGTTGCTAATGCCGGGACCGTAGAAGTTGCGGCGTTTGGCGTTGCCGAGCTGGCCGAGCTGCTCTTCCGGAAAGAGGGCGGTGTTGAAGGCTGGGCGGCCGTTGCGGCCATTGGTGTTGATGTGGAGCGGGCCGGGGAGATATTGAGGCGTGTCGAGGAGATAGTTGTTGGCTCCGTTGCCGAGGGTGCCGAGGAGGGAGTTGTCGGAGTTATCGAAGAGGGTGACGGGAAAGCCGGAGGCGAAGCGGGTGACGCCGGAGAGGCTCCACTCTTCGGTGAGGCGATTGCTTTTGTGCAGGAGAGTCGCTATGGGGAGCGCCCAGTTGTAGCTGGCGACGAAGTCGTGTTTGAGATCCCAGGCGGAGATGGTGCGGCTCTGTCGGGGATCGATGGGGTTGAGCTGCTCGCCGAGGCTGGAGCCCTGGTCGATGGATTTGGCGTAGGTGTAACTGAGGAGGAGCTGCGAGCGGTGGCGCTGGTAGCGGAGGGTGGTTTCGAGGGCGTTGTAGTTGGAGGCGGCGATGGACTTATCGGCGGTGTTTTCACCATAGTTGGAGCCTTGACCTACGCGAGTTCCCTGCACTGTTTGTCCGGAGCTATTGGTGTAGGTGGAGTCTTCGCCGAAGGGGCCGCAGCCCTTGAGGCTTTGGCAGAGTGCCGGGTCGCCGGGGTTTGCGGAGACGAGCGCAAGGATGCGGTGGCCCTGATTGCCGACGTAGCTGACTGTGAGCAAAGTGTGGCCGGTGAGCTGACGCTGGAGGGAGAGCATGTAGTTGTTGGTGTAGGGTGCGCGGTTGCGGTAGTAGAAGAAGGGGTCCGCTGCGATGGGAGTGAAGTTGGCCCAGTTGACTGAGGTGTCTGGGTTAGTACGGGAGACTGAGTGCGAGGGGAACGGGAAGGGAAAGCGCTGGCCGTTATTGACTCCTGTGGCGGCGGTGATGAACGGTGTGGCGAGCAGCGGCGGGCCAGTGCTGAGGTAGTTGAAGCCGAAGGGAGGGACGGCGTACATGATGCCAGCAGAGAGTCCTGGGAAGGCGGTATAGAAGAGACCGTAGCTGGCGCGGATGCTGGACTGACCGGAGGGTCCGAAGATTTTGCTCCAGAAGCCCTGGTCGAACTTTGGCGAGTAGGCGAAGCCGATGCGAGGGGCGAAGTTTTTATAGCTGGTGGGGGCGATGGTGGTGGGGACACCTGGATCGCCGGCTACGACGAAGCCTTGAGGGGCTCCGGGATAGAGGGTTGATTGTGCGCCGGGAATGTAGGTCTGGAGCTGGTTGTATTTTTCCGACCAGGGAGCGATGAGATCCCAACGGAGGCCAGCGTTGATGGTGAGGTCGCTGCGGGCGCGCCAGCTGTCCTGGACGTAGAGGCCGAGGTAACGGTTGCGGAGGTAGAAGGGCTGGCCGGAGGATTGAGTGAAGTTGCTTGGAGTGCCGAGAAGGAAGTCGGCGTAGGAGTCGCCGGTTTCGGTGCCGTTGATGTTGAAGGTGCCGTTGAAGGTGGCGTTCGGGTGCTCGTTGACCTGGTCGTCGTGGTACTGGGCGCCGAGTTTGAGAGTGTGCGCGCCGATGGAGCGGGAGAGGCCTTCGCTGAAGTAGAAGGTGTTGTTGATCTGGGTCAGGTTTGTGATGGGGACGCCCAGGACGAAGGTGGGGAAGGTGATGTTTTCGACGCCTTCGAACTGCGGGGCCTGGACGAAGATGCCGCCAGCAGCAGGATCCGCGAAGCCTTGAGAGACGAGGCTGACGCCAAGGCCGCCTTTCGGCTGGCCGATGACGTTGGCGTTGCGCAGGTAGCCGCAGTGAAGCTCGTTGACGGTGTTGGCTCCGATGACCTTGGTGTCGCCGACGGAGAGGAGCTGAGCGCGGCCGATGAAGAGCGCGTCGAAGCCGGGGATACTTGCTCCGGCGACGGAGCCGGGAAAGGGATTGTCGAGGTTGTAGTCGTCTACGAAGTAGTAGGCGGAGAGCTGGCCGATGCGAGTGTTGGCATCGATGCGCGCGGAGCCTTTGTCGTCGCGGACGGTTTGGGAGAAGGCAGAGGTGGAGAACTGATTCTGGCCTACGTTCGGCGACGGGATGTATTGAAGGAGGTTCTTTGCCGGGGCTGACCATGCGCCCTGAGGGATGCTGCCGTCGGGAAAGACGCTGGTGTACGGCTCGTTGGAGGTGACCGTGCGGCTGAGTTTTTGCGAGAGAAGAGATGCGACGTAGGGGCCGCTGACTGAGCCGGTGAGATCGTTGAAGGTGCCGGTGCGTTGAGCGACGGTGGGGACGGAGATGTTTCCCGTGGAGACGCCTTGCGTGGTTCGGGTTCCCTGGTAGTCGGTGAAGAAGAAGAGCTTGTCGCGCTTGATGGGGCCGGCTACAGGACCGCCAAGGGCTCCGCCGAACTGGCTCTGGTTGAAGGCGGCGCGGGTCTGGTCGAAGTATCCCCTGGAGTCGAGGTTGGTGTTGCGGAAGAACTCGAAGGCTTTGCCGTGGAGGTGGCCGGTGCCGGATTTGCTGACGACGCTGATGATGCCGCCGTTGTAGTTGCCGTACTCGGGATCGAAGTTGGTGGTGAGGACGCGGAACTCTTCGATGGAGTCGAGGTTGGGGATGACGGAGGTGCCGCCGTTCATGTGCTCCTGCACATCGATGCCATTGACCATGAAGCCGTTGGAGGATTCGCGCTGGCCGTTGATGGAGAGGTTGCCGGGGTTGGCGTCGCCTGAGGGGTCGATGCCGCCGGTGACGCCTGCCATGATGACGGAGCTTGGCAGGAGCGTGGAGACGGGCGCTACACCGGGCTGGATGGCGAGGAGGTCAGTGTAGCTGCGGCCGTTGAGGGGGATGGCGGTCATCTGATCGCCGGAGACGACTTCGCCGAGGTGGGTTGCCGCGGTATCGACTTGTACGCCGGGATCGCTGGTGACGGTTACGACATCGGCGCGGGTGCCGATTTCGAGGGAGACGTTGACGCGGATGGCGGAGTCGGTATCGACCGTGAGGTCGGATTTACACTGCGGATTGAAGCCGGTCGCGGTGACGGTGAGGTCGTAATGACCGACGGGGAGATTGGGGAAGGTGTAGAAACCCTGCCTGTCGGAGATCGCTTTGTAGGGCGTCTGCTGCGCGGTGCTGACGAGGTCGAGCGTGGCGCCTGGGACGACGGCGCCGGTTTGATCTGTGATGGAGCCGGAGATGCTGCCTCCGGTGGCAGCGTGCAGGAGCGGTGCGGAGAAGAAGACGAAGGCGATCGTCAGACAGAGTAGGAGTGATCTGACAATGGAAGAGATGGACTTCGATAGGTACACGTTCGCCTCAACAAAAAGGCGTGGGGATAAGGCTAAGGCTCAGGATGAGTGAGCGATCGCCCCCGTTTCCACGCGGGGTAGAATCACGACTTCTCCTGGGTAGGTCTCCTGATTTACAGGCGAAGCTGCTGTGGAGCAGCTCCTGACTCTTCGCCTTCCCCGAGAACAACCGAGTGGCTAGTGAAGAGTCTTTTCCTGATTACAGTGGCGGGACCATGCCGGACTTACACCGGCTTCCCTTTTATGCCCTTGCGGGCACCCAGGATGTTTCTCAGTTGAAGTTAGCACAAAACGAGAGCTGTGATTCCTTGTACAAAGTTAGCACGAAATAAAAATTGGTGTTACGAATAGAACCGCTTTGGCCTTTGCAGTGTTCCTGGTGAAATTTACTTGAGGGCGGGACGAAGCGGCTTTAGTTCGCCATCGTTGGGTGCTGGCTTTAGGCCGAGAAGCTTCGCGATGAAGTCGTAGACGTCGACGTTTTGAAAGCTTGCGAGCTTTGTGCCAGGGCGGATGTCGGGGCCGTTCACGACGAACATCGCTTTCATCTCGGGCATGCGGGTGACGTCGTATCCGTGGTCGCCAGTGGGAGGCTTGCGAGTGCCAGGGTGAATGCGAAAGATATACGGGCCATTGGGGATTAGTACGGGATCTCCCTCGCGGGGGTTTTCGTTGAAGTGGAGATAGGCGGGAACGTCGGCCCGTCTGTAGACGGTGAACCGCGGGTCGGGGTGGGCGCGAAAGCTCTCGTAGGCTTTCTGCGCGTCGGCTTCAGAGTCTGCGTAGAGAAGCGTACCGTCGGTTTTGAAGTGAGAGAGATCGGCGTACTGGTCGAGAGTGATCCAGTCTCCCTGTGTCGTTACCATGCCGTGATCGGCGAGGACGATGAGATCGATGGGCAGATGGGTAGCGTCGAGTTTCGCTTTGAGCTCGCCCATGAGTTGGTCAACGTGGTGTACCTGCTCGCGCTCTTCAGGCGAGTCCGGTCCGTGGTCGTGGCCAGCGTGATCGGTGTTGCTGTAGTAGAGGGTGATGAAGTGCGGGCGCTGGGCGGGCGGGAGATTGAGCCAGGCAATGATCTGATCGATGCGTTTGTGATCGTCAAAATGGTCATCGAAGTGAAGATATTCGTCAGGCCGCTCGCCTGCGATCTGCGCCTCGGAGCCGGGCCAGAAGAAAGAGGCGGCTCGCATTCCCTGATGCTCGGCAAGCGACCAGAGGGGAGTGCCACCGTACCAGCTGCCGTCACGATTGGTTTTGTCATCCTTGTAGGAGTAGTTTTCGCCACGGACCGGATCGTAGAAGGTGTTATTGACGATTCCGTGGTGCTCTGGGTAGAGACCTGTGACCAGCGTGAAGTGATTGGGGAAGGTGATGGAGGGGTAGGCCGGTAGGATGCCTTCGGGTGCTGTGGCTCCGGTGCGCGCTAGCTCGGCGATGTGAGTCGCGCCCCACTCCTGTGGATAGTCGTAGCGGAAGCCGTCGAGCGAGACGAGGACGACGTAATGCTTTTTCTGCTGCCGGCGAGAGTTGAGGACACCGCTGGTCTCGATGATCCTGTTGTTTTGAGGACTCTCAGGTGGATTGGCCTGGGGCCATCCAGAGACAGAGACCAGCAGAGACCCTAAGAGGAGCGATGCGACGGTGAGATGCCTAGCGGACAAACGAGACTCCCTGAGGCTCGCATTTGGCGAGCGTGGCGATTGAATCCTGTGGATCTGATTAGATCTCTTTCAGATAGAGGCGCACTCTAGAACCATCGTAACGGCTGGTGCACGAAGAGACGTTCCTGTTTCTATGAAAGTTGCGGCTTGCGGTATGACCTTCGAAAGCCTTCGCGTTTCGATTTTGCTTAGCAGGTGGATAGACGGGTATACCCTTATCTTTCGGGGGAATGTGCGTGCCTGTCAATCCGCTTCGAGTGATCTCTGATCTTAAGGAACTACGTGCACTGACAGGCGACACCAAGGGGGCGCAGCGGTTGGCGTGGAGCGCCGTTTGGCTGGAGGCGCGCGAGTGGTTTCAGGGAAAGTTGAAAGGGCTTCCGGCCGAGCATCATTATGATGCTGCCGGTAGTTCGTGGACGACGCTTCGGGGAGAGTCGGAGCGGGCGCTTCTCCTGGGGAGCCATCTTGATTCAGTGCCGAATGGCGGATGGCTGGATGGATGTCTTGGAGTGCTCGCGGGGCTCGAGGTGCTGCGCAGCGCGGCTGAAGACTTTCATGGCAGTCCACCAGTTACGATTCGCCTGGTGGACTGGGCCGACGAGGAGGGCGCGCGGTTTGGCCGGAGCCTCTTTGGGTCTTCGGCATTTGCGGGGAGTCACACGATCGAGGCTGATCGCGGCAGAACGGATCGCGATGGGGTTCGACTGGAGGATGCTCTTCGCAGCTGCGAGATTGATGTGGAGCGAATTGGGGATGCAGGCGCGGAACGAAAGAACGCTGCGGCCTATTTGGAGCTTCATATCGAGCAAGGGCCAGTACTCGAAGCGAGAGGCTTGCCGTTGGGAGTCGTGCTGGGTACGAAGGGGGTGGAGCGACACGCTATTACGTTTCATGGGCAGGAGGCACACTCGGGTTCCACTCCGATGGCTGTGCGAAGGGATGCATTGGCAGCTGCGGCAAAGCTTGCGCTGGAGATACGTCCGATCGCGCGGAAGCATTCTGATGCTGTGGCGACGATGGGAAGCGTGAAGACTTTTCCGGGGATCGTGACGGCAGTGGTGGGACGCTGCGAGACGACGCTCGATATGCGCGATCTAGATGCGGGTGTGCTTGCAGAGATGCTGGCGGAGGCTCGCGCTGCGAGTGAGCGCTTCGCGAAAGAAGAGGGTTGCAGCGTGGAGTGGTCGAGGATCTGGAGTATCGAGCCGATTCCGTTTGATTCAAGGCTGATTGGGTTTTGCGAGGAGGCGGTGCGTGAGACGGCTGGAGTGGCTCACAGGCTTCCTTCGGGGCCGCTGCACGACGCTGCCGAGGTGGCGCGTGCGGGGATACCGACGGTGATGATGTTTACGCAGTCGCTCGGGGGGCTTAGCCATAACAAGGCAGAGGATACGAAGGTCGAAGATCTGACGCTGGCCGTGGAGGCTTTTGAACGGCTTGCGCGAAAGACGATGCGGTGGGTTGGCGATGGGGTGGCGAGTTGAGTGTGTGGTTAAGCTGGGATAGTGCATAATAGTCACTCCTGACACGAGATACGCAAGCGCAAGGAGGGTCATGTCGTCTTCCAAGATGCAGTTGCTTCGGCTTATTCGGCGGCTCAATGGCTGAACGAATTCCTTTTCCGCAACAGGTTTCGACTGCGCCTGAGGTGGTTGAGCGCTTCGGCGATTTGCATCCGCCGTTCGACAGGCAGGCTGCGGTGCCTGAGGCTAATCGCTGCCTGTATTGCTTCGATGCGCCATGTACGATTGCGTGTCCTACACATATCGATGTGCCGCGGTTTATCAAGAAGATTGCGAGCGGCAATCTCGCGGGGTCGGCGCGCACGATTCTGGATGCGAATATTCTTGGCGCGAGCTGCTCGCGTGCGTGCCCGGTGGAGGTGCTTTGCGAAGGAGCCTGCGTGATGCATCGCTATAACAAACAGCCGATTCAGATTGCGCGGCTGCAGCGTTTTGCGATGGATGCACTGCACGCGAGCGGGGCTCCGCTGCCGTTTGAGCCGGGAGTTGAGACAGGGCGTTCGGTTGCGCTGATCGGCGCTGGGCCGGCGTCGCTTGCGTGTGCGGCTGAGCTGCGTCGCAGGGGAGTCCGCGCCTATCTATACGACGCACGACCGCTGCCTGGCGGTTTGAATACGTATGGGATCGCCGAGTACAAATTGCCGCTGGTGGAGAGCCTGCGAGAGATTGAGATGCTTTCGCAGCTGGGTGTCGATTTTCACTTTGAGGAGACCATCGATGCTTCGCGGCTGGCTGAACTTGAGCGGGAGCACGATGCGATTTTTCTGGGCATCGGGCTGGGCGCGATTCATCAGCTCGGTATTGCCGGAGAGCATCTGGTTGGTGTGACGAATGCGCTTGAGCTCATCGCCGGTTATAAATCCAGCTCGATGACGAAGGTGCCTGAGCGTGTGGTCGTGGTGGGAGCTGGGAATACGGCTATCGATGCAGCGATTGCGGCGGTGCGGCTGGGTGCTGCAGAGGTAAGCATTGTGTATAGACGCGGGTTGGAGCAGATGTCGGCGTTCGGGTTTGAGTATGAGCATGCGAAGAGCGAAGGGGTGAAGTTTTTGTGGCACGTGCAGCCGGTTGGCGTTCGAGGGAGTGGTGCCGTGGAAGGGCTGACGCTGACAAAACTGGTTGCGAGTGAGGATGGTTCGATTGTGCCGCTGGACGGCTCGGAGTTTTTGCTGGAGGCTGACCTCGTGGTGCTGTCGATTGGGCAGGCTACGCACACGGAGTTTCTGGCGAAGTATGCAGACGGTACTGCGAAGGTGC
This sequence comes from Granulicella sp. S190, assembly GCF_009766095.1. Classification (GTDB taxonomy): domain Bacteria; phylum Acidobacteriota; class Terriglobia; order Terriglobales; family Acidobacteriaceae; genus Edaphobacter. The sequence continues at coordinate 549,728 of NZ_LMUD01000023.1, read as the reverse complement.
AGCTTGAACGTGGCCGCATCCTGATCGATCGTGCAACCGGACAAACATCTCACCCTAAGTTTTTTGCCGGGGGAGATTGTACGAATGGAGGCCGCGAGGTGGTGGACGCGGTTGCAGATGGAAAGCGCGCCGGCATCGGCATCGCGGCATGGCTGGAGGGACACCATGGCCAAGCCTAAGCCGACACTTGAGAGCACGTTCTGCGGGATCGAGTGCCTGAATCCTTTCTGGCTTGCGTCGGCTCCGCCTACCAACTGTGGAGAGCAGATTATGCGGGCCTTCGATGCGGGCTGGGGAGGCGCGGTGTGGAAGACGATTGGCGAGCCGATTACGAATGTCAGCTCGCGCTACTCGTCGATTGATTGGGAGGGGCGGCGGATGATGGGCTTCAATAACATTGAGCTCATCTCGGATCGGCCGATTGAGGTGAACCTGCGCGAGATCGCGGAGGTGAAGCGGCGCTATCCGAAGCACGTGGTGATCGCTTCGCTGATGGTGGAGAGCAAGCGCGAGACCTGGCACGACATTGTGCAGCGAGCTGAGGATGCAGGAGCGGATGGGCTGGAGCTGAACTTCGGATGCCCGCATGGAATGAGCGAACGAGGTATGGGTTCGGCTGTGGGGCAGGTGCCGGAGTACTGCGAGCAGATTACGGGATGGGTGAAGGAGAAGGCGCGGACGCCGGTGATTGTGAAGCTGACGCCGAATATCTCGGATATACGGATCCCTGCGCGTGCCGCCAAGCGCGGAGGAGCCGATGCGCTCTCGGCGATCAATACGATCAACTCGATTACGGGGATCGATCTGGATACGTTTCAGCCGAATCCAAATGTTGATGGCAAGAGCTCGCATGGCGGGTACTGCGGCCCTGCGGTGAAGCCGATTGCGTTGAACATGGTGCAACAGATACAGGCCGATGCTGCGAGTGCTCTCCCGCTTTCAGGGATTGGCGGGATCGGAGGCTGGCGCGATGCTGCGGAGTTTATTTTGCTGGGATGCAGCAATGTGCAGGTCTGCACGGCGGCGATGCACTACGGCTATCGGATCGTCGAGGATATGCAGGCCGGCTTGCTGAACTGGATGGCAGAGAAGGGATTCTCGACGATTGAGGAATTTCGCGGATTGTCGCTTCCGAATGTCCGCGAGTGGAAGCAGCTAAATCTGAATTACCAGATCGTTGCGCGGATTCATGAGGATCTTTGTATCGGCTGCCAGCTTTGTTATACCGCGTGCTGGGACGGCGCGCATCAGTGCATTCATCTGGACAGGACCTCCGTGACGCCCGATACTACGCGGACTCCGGCGATGGTGGAGGCTGAGTCTTCGAGACAGATTTCGACTACGCCGATTCCAAAGCTTGATGCGGGGAGTCTGGGGCGCAGCAGTGCGGTTACTCCGCTGGAGCGGATTCCTCGTGTGGATGAAGGCCACTGCGTGGGGTGCAACCTTTGCTCGCTGGTGTGCCCAGTGGAGAACTGCATCACGATGGAGCGGATCGATAAGGATCTTCCTTTCGAGAGTTGGGAGGAGCGCGTGGCCAAGGGTCTGGTTCCTCCTGGAGCGAGTGAAGTGATGAGTACAAATAGCTGAAGCGGCTCGTCTTTGTAAATGTGACCGCGGTTCAAAACGATGCAACTCTAATGTGAAACAGTTCGGAGCGAAGCGTGGGAATCCTGATTCAGAGTGGCATGGTTGTTACCGCAGAGCGTTTCGAAAAGGCGGATGTGCTGGTTGAGGGCAGCACGATTCGAGAGGTGCGGGCACAGATTGATCCTGTGGGACACACGGTGGTGAATGCGTCGGGTCTCTTTGTTTTGCCGGGTGGCATCGATGCGCATACGCATATGGATATGCCGTTTGGTGGGACGGTGTCCGCCGATGATTTTCTTACGGGGACGCGGGCGGCGGCGATTGGCGGGACGACGACGATCGTTGACTTTGCGATTCAGGCGAAGGGTACACGAATGCGCGATGCGCTCGATCTCTGGAGGGCGAAGGCAGATGGGAAGGCCTGCATCGACTATGGGCTGCATATGATTGTGACCGACCTTGGCTCCGATAACGGCAAGCAGGGGCTGCACGATATGGACGATATGGTGCGGGAGGGTGTGGCGAGCTTCAAACTTTTTATGGCTTACCCCAATGTGCTGATGGTGGATGATGGCACGATCTTCAAGGCGTTGCAGCAGACTGCGAAGAACGGCGCGCTGGTTTGCATGCATGCCGAGAATGGGAGCGCGATTGATGTAATCGTGCAGCAGGCGCTTGCGGAGGGGAAGACGGCGCCGATCTATCATGCGCTGACGCGACCCACGAAGGCTGAGGCAGAGGCAGTGCATCGGTCGATTGCGCTGGCGGAGATGGCGGGCGTGCCGGTTTATATCGTTCATCTGTCGAGCGAAGATGCGCTGAACCAGGTTCGCGAGGCACGAGACCGAGGAGTGCCTGCCTTTGCGGAGACTTGTCCGCAGTATCTTCTGCTTTCGATCGAAGACCAGATGCCGGGAAAGAGCTTTGAGGAGGCGAAGTATGTGTTTACGCCTCCGCTGCGGGAGAAGAAGAATCAGCCGAAGCTTTGGGATGGACTGGCGACAGATAATCTGCAGGTGGTTTCGACTGATCACTGTCCATTTTGTTTTGCAGATCAGAAGCAGCTGGGCAAAGACGACTTCAGCAAGATTCCCAATGGTGGCCCTGGGGTTGAGAACCGGATGCAGCTGCTCTATCACTTTGGCGTGAACGCGGGAAAGATCTCGCTACAGCGGTTTGTTGAGATTACTGCTACTGCGCCTGCGAGGATCTTTGGGATGTATCCGAAGAAAGGGACGATTGCCGTGGGTTCGGATGCGGACCTGGTGTTGTGGGATCCAGAGGCAGAGCATGTGATCTCTGCTGCGACTCACCACATGCGGTGTGACTTTTCGATGTTTGAAGGATGGAAGGTGAAGGGGAATGCGCGGAAGGTTTATTCGCGCGGCGAGCTGGTTGCCGATGGCGGGCGCTATGTTGCGTCGACTGGACGAGGCGAGTATCTGCGACGCGAGGCGAGGGGTGGAGCATGGCGGTGAGTTCGTCTGCGTCGGGTGCGCTTGATCAGGCTGGGGCGGATCTCTCAGCTCATCATGACCCGCGTCTTTACAACAAAGATCTGGCTCCTACGTTCGCAGCGCAGCGTACCTGGGGGACGTATAACTACATCGCGCTGTGGTTCTCGATGTCGATGGAGGTGACGACCTACATGCTGGCGTCGTCGCTAATTGCGGGCGGCATGAATTGGAAGCAGGCGATACTGACGATCCTGCTGGGGAATCTGATTGTGCTGGTGCCGATGCTGTTGAACGCGCATGCGGGGGCGAAGTACGGGATTCCCTTCCCGGTGTTTGTGCGCGCGAGCTTTGGGACTCGTGGAGCGAACCTACCGGCGATGCTACGGGCGTTTGTGGCTTGCGGATGGTTTGGCATTCAGTCGTGGCTGGGCGGGCAGGCGATTGCAGCGATGATCGCGGTGCTGTGGCCTGCGACGGCTCACATGCCGTCTGTGTTGTGGGCGAGCTTTCTTGGGTTCTGGCTGCTGAATATGTATGTGGTCTGGCGGGGCGTGGAATCGATTCGATTTCTACAAAGTTTTTCGGCTCCGTTCATGCTGGTGATGTCGTTGACGCTCTTGTTCTGGATGCTGCATAAGGCGGGCGGCTTTGGCCCGATGCTGTCGGCGCCTAGTCACTTTCATACGACGGGCAGTTTTCTTCGGTTCTTCTTTCCGTCTCTGACGGCGATGGTGGGGTATTGGGCAACGCTCTCGCTGAACATCCCGGACTTTACGCGCTATGCGAAGTCGCAGGACTCGCAGATTGTGGGGCAGGCTTTCGGTCTGCCGGTTGCGATGGTGCTTTACTCCTTTATCGGGATCGCGTGCACCTCGGCTTCGGTGACGATCTTTGGGGAGGCGATCTGGTCGCCAATTACGCTGCTGGGACGGTTTCATCAGCCGCTGGCAGCGATGCTGGCGCTGGTTGCGCTGCTGATCGCGACACTGAATGTGAATATCGGGGCGAACGTGGTTTCGCCTTCGAACGACTTTTCGAACCTCGCGCCGGGGCTGATCAGCTTTCGTACGGGTGGATTGATTACGGGGCTGCTGGGGCTGGCGATGATGCCGTGGAAGTTGATGAGCAGCTTCGGCAGCTATATCTTCGGGTGGCTGATCGGCTACTCGGGATTGCTGGGGCCGGTCGCGGGGATTATGGTAGCGGATTATTTTTTGATACGCGGGACGAAGCTGGATACAGTCTCTTTATATCGACGCGGTGGGCCGTACGAGTACACGCGAGGGTTCAATCCGAGAGCGCTGGTGGCGCTTGGTGCGGGTGTGGTTGTAGCGCTGATCGGGCTGGCTGTCCCCTCTCTACGATTTCTCTATGATTATGCGTGGTTCGTTGGCTTCTTTGTGGCGGCGGCCAGCTACTATGGCCTCATGCTGCTGTCGCCTCCGGCGCATGCGGAGTTGAGTGTCGTGACACAGTCAAACTTTCAGGAATAGGATTGCAGCTATGACCCCTCTCGATGTTGTCGAGCCTCAGAGCTCCAAGAAGTCCGAGCCACTCACCAGTCAGCAGGTTGTCGATCTGACGCGGCAGCATAACTATGGAACATGGCGATTTCAAAAGGGCTGGAACCCGATGCACATCGTCGATGCTGAGGGATGCTATCTCGTCGACGGCGCGGGCAAGCGGTATCTGGATTTTTCTTCGCAGCTGATGTGCTCCAACCTTGGGCATAAGAACCAGGCGGTGATCGACGCTATTGCACACCAGGCTCAACAGTTGAGCTATGCGATGCCGGGCTATGCGACGACGGCGCGTGCGGAGTTGTCGCAGGTTCTACTGGAGGTGCTGCCGAAGGGGCTCAGCAAGTTCTTCTTCACGACGTCGGGGACCGAGGCGAACGAAGCGGCGTTCAAGATTGCACGGATGTATACGGGGAAGACGAAGATCATTGCGCGCTACCGCTCGTATCATGGTTCGACGGCTGGCTCGATCGCGGCTACGGGCGATCCACGGCGATGGGCGATGGAGCCCGGCGGAAAAGCTCCTGGCGTTATCTTTGCGCCGGAGGTTCACTGTTACAAGTGCCCGATCAAGCACACGTATCCAGAGTGCGGAATTGCCTGCGCGGACTATATCGAGCACATGATTCGCAATGAGTCGGATGTAGCTGCAGTTCTGGTAGAGCCTATTGTTGGAACGAACGGTGTGATTGTTCCGCCGGATGAGTACATGCCGAAACTGCGCCGGATCTGCGATGAGTATGGCGTGCTGTTGATTGCAGATGAGGTGATGACGGGATGGGGGCGCACCGGCGCGTGGTTTGCGATGAATCACTGGGGAGTGACTCCGGATATTCTGGTGACGGCTAAAGGGATTACTTCGGCTTATGTGCCGCTGGGGCTTTGCGCGACGAGTGAAAAGATTGCGGAGTTCTTTCAGGATCATTACTTCGCGCATGGACATACGTATGAGGCGCATCCGCTGACGCTGGCGCCGGCGGTTGCTACGATTCGCGAGATGCAGCGGCTGGGGCTTGTGGAGCGGGCGCGTGAACTTGCGCCTTACGTTGAAGGCAAGCTGAAGGAGTTGAAGGCGAAGCATCCCTCTATCGGGGATGTTCGCGGCAAGGGACTCTTCTGGGCGGTCGACCTTGTGAAGGACCAGGTGACGAAGGAGCCTTTCAATACTTACTCCGATAAGGTCTCGGGGAAGCCGCTGCTTGTGGACCAGATTGCGGCGAAGATACTGGCTGACGGGGTGACGATCCAGGCGTGGGTGTCGCACTTCGTGGTGGCGCCGCCGCTGATTGTGACCAAGGAGCAGATTGATCTTGGGATATCGGTTCTCGATAAGCATCTCGCTTTGGCGGATGCTGCTGTCGGAGTCTAAGTGCGTCCTGGCGGCCGGCCCCACTGCGCGTGGGGCGGTCACTTCGTGAGTTGTATACCGGTTTAACCTAGCGTTGGCATTGAGGTGTCTACGCCTTTGCGGATGCCTGTGGGCCATCGGGAGGTGATCGTCTTGAGGCGGGTGTAGAAGCGGATGCCCTCGGGACCGTAGACTGCGTGGTCGCCGAAGAGAGAGCGCTTCCAGCCGCCGAAGCTGTGGAATGCCATGGGGACAGGGATTGGGATATTGATTCCGACCATGCCGGCCTGCACCCTGTGTGCGAAGTCTCGTGCCGTGTCGCCGTCGCGCGTGAAGATGGAGGTGCCATTGCCGTACTCGTGCTCGTTGATGAGCTTGAGCGCGGTTTCGAAGTCGCTGGCTCGTACGATGCCCAGCACTGGTCCGAAGATCTCTTCACGGTAGATCTTCATCTCGGGCTTGACGTGGTCGAAGAGGCAGGCACCGAGGAAGAAGCCTTCTCCTTTTGTCTGCGCGTGCTCGCGTCCGTCCACTACTAGCTCTGCTCCTTCGGACTTGCCTTGTTTCAGGTAGCCGGTGACACGCTCCAGATGCGCCCCGGTGACTAGAGGGCCCAGTTCTACGCCCTCCTTCATGCCATCGCCCATTTGCAGGCCTTCGATGCGCTGTTCGATCTTTCCTCTTAGCTGGTCGGCTGTGGCTTTTCCTACCGCTACAGCTACAGAGATTGCCATGCAGCGCTCACCTGCAGATCCGTAGGCGGCGCCGACGAGGGCGTCGGCAGCCTGATCGAGGTCTGCGTCGGGCATGACGATCATGTGATTCTTCGCGCCGCCGAGAGCCTGGACGCGCTTGCCGTGCTTCGTGCCTTCGCGGTAGACGTACTCGGCGATTGGAGTGGAACCCACGAAGCTAATGGCCTGCACGGTCGGGTGGGCGAGGAGCGCGTCGACGGCTGTCTTGTCTCCGTGGACGACGTTGAAGACACCGTCGGGAAGACCAGCCTCTTTGAGCATCTCGGCCAGGAGCATCGAGGCGCTGGGATCGCGTTCGCTCGGCTTGAGGACGAAGGTATTGCCGCAGGCGAGGGCGATGGGGAACATCCACATGGGCACCATGGCGGGGAAGTTGAAGGGGGTGATGCCCGCGACAACACCGAGAGCCTGGCGCATGGACCAACTGTCGATGTCCGGACCTACCTGCTCGGTGAACTCACCTTTGAGTAGCTGCGGGATGCCGGTTGCGAACTCCACAACCTCCAAGCCGCGCGTGGCTTCGCCTTTGGCGTCTGAGAAGACTTTGCCGTGCTCACTGGTGAGTAGAGCCGCGACTTCGTCGAGACGCCGCTCGAAGATCTCGCGAAACCGGAAGAGGACGCGGGCCCTGCGAAGGGAGGGCTGGGCCGACCATGCGGGAAAGGCTGCGGCTGCGGCGGCTACGGCGATGTCTACCTCGGCACTGGTTGCGAGGGCGACCTTGGCCTGGATCTTTCCGGTGGCCGGGTTGTAGACATCCCCGAAGTGTCCGGCGATTCCGGTCATGATCGCGCCGTTGACCCAGTGATGCACTTCCCGGAGTTGGCTGTCTGCGGATAAGGGTGCAGTCAAGGTAGATGTGGCGGACATAGACGGGCCTCCTGCTGAGAGGACTATCGTACCAGCCGTCGCGAGAGAACTCCGAATGCCTCTGGAGTGGACCCGACATGCCGAAACAGGCAGCAGAGATTTCTTTGAGCATCTTTGAAACGTCTGCCGCCTGTCGATCACTATCTGGTTATCGCGCCTCACCGGCTCGAGAGTATGGCCCTGTTTTTGACGTTCTTCTGCCTTGGCTCCCTCGTTTCACACGCTGAACCTGATCTGCCATGCGACCTGAACAAATTTCAAGAAACCTGAAGATGCGAGATCGTCGAACTGCGGTCCGAAGAGGACGCGCGACCCAACCTCCCTTTATGTCGTTGCCTGCAACGTGGGGGCCAGAGAGGCGGTCAGTCGAGCGAAGGACAAAGGCGCGGGAGGATCCGAGCGCAGAATTGCAGGAGTGCGTTCGGGAGAAGCTCTTCCTACGGTGTAAACTTGGGCGCAAGTACAGCCGCCTGGGGGGACAGAGCTTGCAATTTTTTGCGTTCGACGCGGCGTATCTCGAGAAGCTTCGATCTGGAGATGCCGATACCGAAGGGCACTTTGTCAGCTACTTCGGAGAGTTGATCCAACTGAAGCTCCGCTCGAGGTTAAGCACCAAGGAAGCGATAGAAGACGTCAGGCAGGAGACCTTTGTACGGGTGATGGGGCAGGTGCGCTCGGCGAATGGCCTGAGAGAGCCTGACCGGCTGGGGGCGTTTGTCAATTCAGTCTGCAACCACGTGCTGATGGAACACTATCGTTCGAAGACTAAGACCGAATCGTTTTTAGACAGCGATATGGAAGCTACCCTGATGGCTCGTACGCCCAGCGCGCTCAGTCTTCTCGAGACAAAAGATGCGCAGCGAGTGGTTCGGCAGATTCTGGCTGAGTTGCCCGAACGAGACCGCCGGCTGCTGCAGTCCGTACTTCTGGAAGAGCGGGACAAGGATGACGTGTGCGAAGAGTTCGGCATTACCCGTGAGTATCTGAGAGTGATGGTTCACCGCGCCAAGCAGACCTTCAAGTCGTTTTATGTAAGCCGTTTAGGCGATAGCAAGATGTATTAACTGAGCCCGTGACACGATTTAGCCGCTGGAGACACTATAGAGCTGAGGCATTTTTCCCCATGGACCATTCGGAAGCCATACAGAGTACGGCGGCAGAGAGATATTTGCTGGAAGAGATGTCTCCGCTTGAGCGGGACAGCTTCGAAGAACACTACTTCGATTGTCCGGAGTGCGCGGCAGACCTACGTGCGACTGCCGCATTTCTTGAGACGGCAAAGCAGGAACTTAAGTCCGCTCCCCGTTCGAAGCCCGCTTCGGAGCGTGAGAAGAGGTCGTTGTTTGTTCTGCCGTGGAAGCCTGTGCTTGCCTGGGGAGCACTGGCGGCTTCCCTGCTGTTCACTGTCTATCAAAACGTCGTGACCTATCCGCACCTGAGCGGCGAAATTGCCCAGCTGAAGGCTCCGGAGGTTTTGCCTACCCTGTCTTTAGTGAGTGGAAACAGTCGCGGGGGTGAGGTTTCGTCGCTCGCAGTCTCGAAGACTCAACCGTTTCTGCTGCAGGTGGACATCCCCACACAGGATCGGTTTTTGAGCTACACTTGCTCTCTGTATTCCCCCTCCGGTTCGCTTGCCTGGCATGTCCAGGTGTCTGCGCAGGAGGCGAAGGATACTGTTTCGATCCGGGTCCCTGCGGTCGAGAAGGTGACGGGAAGTTACGCCTTGATCGTGCGAGGGGATACAGATAAAGCTTCAGCCGGGCCCGCAAATGATTTAGCTCACTATCGCTTTAATTTGAATCTTCAGAATTAGACTACTGAGAGATGAAGGCTAATATGCGACCCGCTTCCCAGAAGACGAAGACGTTCTATTTTCAATCCGACGCGCATTCGCTGGGCGGATTCATCAAACAACCTTCGCATAAGATCGTCCCTTCGCAGGCACACTCTTCGCTGCCCGGGGTTGGCGGCCATGTGGAGGCGTCGACGGATGCGTTCAATCATGACTCCATCGTGTCCTGCAAGAAGGCCTACACTCGCGTCTCGGGTAGAGAGCATGTTGAGGGCGGCCCATGGTCGATGGTTGTCACGTCTGTCATCGAGGGATTGAACATCCTGGAGGTTCTGACAGCGGATCGAATCGTAGGTCAGATCGCGGTGGAGTATGACAATGCCGGGACGTTTCCTCGGGTCTCATTTGCGGGTTCGCACTTCGAAGGACTCAAGCTGGCGCACCACGACCTTACTCCGATACTGAACCCGACCCTGATGAACCTTCCGGGAGGAACACCCGGGCCGCTGACTGAGGCACAGTTTCAGACCACTAGCACAACTCAGGCGGGCAACCTGACCAAAGCTGGCAACCCTGCGTGGGTAAGCAATAGATTTGGATGGATGGGTACCCCACCGAAGGCGGGAGTTGGACAATGTGTTCTATGCTCGTTGGTGGAAGGCGTCAGCTCGGCAATTCCGGGCAAGTCTTTCGGTCACGTCATCGAGATCCCGGAGTTTGGGAGGGTATTTCTCGGAGAGGTCTTCGCGTGTCACTCTTCCTTTCGGCTCTCGATGGTTCGAGCGGAGTTGGGCTGCACCGTGGAAGGGCAGCTGGACGTGGCAATGGGTACCATCGGTGGACGTACCGTTCCGCCATAGCCGTAACGGTTGCGTCTCTGATGACCATCTGCTCCCTGGGGTGCCGCTCTGCGGTGGTGAGCGAAGATCCGGCGGCGACTTTTCAGCATATACGCAGCGATTTTCTGCATGGCAATCTGGACGTTGCCCAGGTGGAAGCAGATCAGGCGCGTATTAGCTTTGCCAGCAAAGATGCGGGCTGGTCGATGAGATTTCGCCTGTTGGAGGGTGAGGTCCTTACTTACCAGGGACGCCGGACGGATGTACTCAAGCTGCTCGACGACAAGACGGTCTCTTATCCTGAGGCAGGGGATGCCGCGATTGAAAGAGACTTATTGTGTGGGCTGGCGCATGCTGGTCTGGGCCAGCCTCAGCAATCGGATAAAGAGCTGCATCAAGCTCGGGTTCTGTCCGATCAAAGCAATTCAAATCTGGACGGGGAAGTTTTCCGAGCGGAAGCGAAGATACAGCTCAATCGCAATAACCTGACTTCCGCTTCAGACCTTTACGAGAAGAGCCTGCGCGCTGCACGGACGCACTCCGATGCGTTTCTCGAAGCCAGCGACCTGCTGAATCTTGGTTTTGTCGCCATGCAGAGGGAGCACTACGACCAAGCTGTGGCGCTGTTGCAAGACGCGGCAAATTTTGCGAAGTCCGTTCAAGCACGGCAGGTCACTGAAGCGGCCCTGGGAGATACGGGGGACGCACTTTATCATCTCGGAGATTACGAGAAGGCGCTGTCAAACTTCCAAGCTGCGGAGAAGGAAGCTGCAGAGATTGGAACTACAAGCGCACAGGTCGTCTGGTTATGGGAGGCGGGTTCGGCTTACTACAAGCTTGGCAACTTGAAGGAAGCGAAGACCTGCTATGAGAAGGCGCTAAAGTCTGCCACGGCCATCAACGCTGCTGATCAGATCGCCGATATCGATACGCAACTGGCATTGCTGTTACTCCAAGAAGGGCAATTCGATTCTGCAAAGGTTCGGAGCGATGAGGCGGTTCGTGCGGCGTATTTGTCCGGCGACGAATCGGTTGAGATTGTAGCTAAGTTTGTCCAGGCGCTTCTGGCGATGCACCAGACAGGCGGCCAGGATACAGAGCGAATGCTGGTGGAGGCGCATGACAGTGCGGCTGGCACGCCTTTTATGCGATGGCAGATTGAAGATGCTCTCGCGAAGTACTACAGCGGCAAACAAGATACGAAGCAGGCTGAGAGCTGGTATCGAAGATCAATTCAGACCTTTGAAGATAAGAGAACTGAGGTCAGCGGCATGGATTTGAAGCTGCCTTTTTTTGCTAACGGCGACGAGCTTTACAGAGACTACGCGGGATTTCTGATCGCATCGCACAGAGAAGAGGAGGCTCTGAAACTGCTCGACAAGGGACGTGCACAGACACTGGCGGAGGGACTCAGGACGGGGAAAAAGGCTTCGACATTGCGTGAGGCGACAAGTCCTGAGACCGTTGCCGGCAAGCTCCATGCCGTGATTCTTTTCTATTCCTTAGGGCCGGACAAGTCCTACCTATGGGCCGTTACTGGCGGTCACACAGATCTCTTCGTGCTGCCTAAGAGGCAGGAGATTGAATCGCGAGTCCAGAGCTATCAAAGATCTATTTTGAAGTCGAGCGACGTGCTGCGAGAAGCGAATGCCGACGGGAGATATCTGTACGATGCGATCGTCGCGCCCGCTGCATCCCTGATCCCAGATGGGGCGAGGGTATTTGTAATTCCGGACGGTGGTTTGAATGGCTTGAACTTCGAGACGCTGCTGAAGCCGTCGGGGGAGCAGTTTCACTACTGGATTGAGGATGTGACGCTTACGAATGCGAACTCTATTCGACTGCTGTCGCAGCTTGGATCTGCACTTCCTTCCACGGACGCGAAGAATCTTCTGCTGATAGGCAATCCGGTCTCGTCCGGGTCAGAGTATGAGAGCCTGCCGAATGCTCCGGCGGAGATCGATGACATCAGAAAGCACTTCCGAGCGGATCACGAGACGGTTCTGACACAAGCCGATGCGATGCCTTCCGCTTATGGAACGACAAGGCCGGACCGGTTCGCTTACATCCACTTCGTCGCTCATGGAACTGCGAGCCGATTGAGTCCGCTGGACTCAGCAGTTGTGCTCTCCGCTCCAAAGGCGCATCCAGACGACTACAAGCTGTATGCCAGAGAGATTGTGCACTATCCACTGCATGCGAGACTTGTGACTATCTCCTCTTGCTATGGATCCGGGCTTCGAGCTTACGCGGGAGAGGAGTTGGTGGGTCTCTCGTGGGCGTTTTTGCGGGCGGGAGCTCATAATGTGATTGGAGCATTGTGGGAGGTAAACGACGCCTCCACCCCTATGCTGATGGATCGGTTGTACGGTGGGCTCGAGGGTGGAAGGGAACCTGCTGAGGCACTCCGCGCAGCGAAGCTGGAGATGATGCGGTCCCAGGGGGTCACTCGAAAACCTATGTATTGGGCGGCCTTCCAGCTCTATGCCGGCTCCTGAAGATGGCTTCGTCCTGAACGTTTGATGGGCGACGGGCGTGCGTTCCTCCTTGAGAGTTTGGGGATGATTGAAACGAATTCGGATCTACTGTCACTACTGTGTGTTCCAGCCAGTTGAGTCTTTGGGCTGGTGATGCCTGCTGGAGGTGACGGGAGAAATCACCTCCGCAGGTCTACATCTGTTGAGGCTATGATGTTTTCACTCTAACGTTCTCTGAAGGCTTAGGAGGCAACTTGTGAAGACGCCCTGGAGACAGGTTTTGATGGGTGCGGTTATTTCCTGTAGCGCATGCGCCGGCGCTACCGATCTGACGATTCATCTGAATGGTTCGCAAACGATCTCCCGAAGCAGCTTCAAGTTTCAGTGCGATGCCCGAGGGAGCAAGATGGGGCTACCTGCAGGTGTCTTTTCGGTCGAGTATCTGAATGGAGCAGGAAACAGCCTTGCGGTTGTTCCCGTGGGCGGCCAATCGGTAGTCTTCGCGAATGTCGTTTCAGGCTCTGGTGCGCGATACGCGGCTCGAGAGTTCATCTGGTGGGACGCCGGCGGCCGTGGAACTACGTTTTCGTCGGACTCACTTGCGGGGAAGATATCATCCGAATGCCATCGCGTTGAATAGTTGGCGTCCCCCTTCCGCTCTTTATCGGATCAGGCTGTCCCTGTGTGCGAGCCGGTCTAATTTCCAGCGGGAGATCCCATACATGTTAGATATAGTCGAAGGCTAGCGTTCTCTTGAGAGCGCCGCGTCGATCCAGCAGGTATGGATTTGGGAAGTGAGACTGACTTATGCATTTGGATGTGAGGGAAGCAGAGGGCTCCGAGGCTGGTGCCCCTGGGTGGAGATTTGCTGTGGCGGCGGGGATTCTGGGGTGGGTTCTCGATGCCTTCGACTTCTTTGTTGTCGTCTTTCTGATCTCGGAGCTCATGGGCAAGTTTCATGTGGGCAAGGGAGCGATTGTCTGGAGCATGACTTTAACACTTGCCATGCGACCGATTGGGGCTCTGCTGTTTGGGGCTCTTGCTGACAAATTCGGGCGCAAGAAGCCTCTTATCGCATGCGTCTTGTATTTTTCGACGGTGACAGTGCTGAGTGGACTTGCGCCGACTTACTGGGTCTTTCTGGCGATGCGATTGTTGTACGGCCTGGGGATGGGCGGTTATTGGGGCATTGGCGCCTCGTATGCGATGGAGAGCGCACCTCGACATAGAAGAGGCATTCTTTCGGGGTTGATGCAGGGCGGGTATCCGTTCGGCTATCTGATGGCTGCGATTGGCATGCAGACGCTTGCCCCCGCTTTTGGGTGGCAGATGATGTTTTTTGTTGGCGCTGGAGTGACGGTGGTGATTGTGGTGCTGGCTGCTATGGCACCGGAGTCTGCGGCGTGGCAGATGCACAAGATGCCTTCGGTTGCGAAGATCTTCAGCACCATGTTTCAGCATATGGGCGTCTTCGGGTATCTGCTGGTTCTGATGACCGCAATTACGTGCCTGTCTCATGGGACGCAGGATCTTTATCCCGACTTCCTGAAGACGTTGCCGTGGATGAACGGCGCTACCGTGCTGGGGATGAAGGCGACGCTTGGAATTCCGGTGATTTACAACGTCGGGGCGATCATAGGAGCGGTGGTGGTGGGTGCGATGTCGGAGCGCATTGGGCGCAGATATGCCGTGATGGCAGCGCTTGGAGTGTGTCTGATGGCGATGCCGATGTGGGCGTTTGGCGGGTCTTTGATGGCCATCGTGGCGGGGTCGTACCTGATGCAGAGTGGGGTTCAGGGCGCGTTCGGCGTGATTCCGGCGCATCTGAACGAGCTCGCGCCGGATGCGATTCGCGGGCTGTTTCCTGGGTTTGTGTATCAGCTTGGGGTTTTGTTTGCCTCGCCGGTGCTGCCGCTGCAGAACTTGCTGAGGAGCAAGTTTGGGTATCCGTGGGCGCTGTGTTCGTTTGAGATGCTGGTGATTGTTTCACTGCTGCTGATCTTCTGGTTTGGTCCGGAGAAGCGAGGTAAGAGTTTTTTATCCGGAGGCAGGAAGATTTAGCCAACGATGTTTTGAGGGAGAGTGCTTCTGCAGAAGCAAAATAATTTCGATGGTTGAAGGAGATGTTTTGGGGGATTTTTGCGAAAAACTGGTGCGTGAACGTGGTTTTTTGGTGGTGTAGACGTGGTGAAATGCGTGGTAAAAGATGGTCTTCTGACCGTCAACTTTTAGAGGCTGAAACATACGCCAAGAGTTTGGACTTTATTTTCGCCTTACCTGTTCAATGTGTTTGATTAAATGATTTACACGAAGATTTATACGGCATGTTGCATGGCGGGGATGCGGCGGCCCGAGAACGAAGGGTTGCAGATGTGAAGGGATTCACCGCTGGATTGGCCGGCATCGTGCTTTGCTACTACCGTCGCGAGGCAGTTGAGACAGATTAGATCAGAGGAACCGTCCATCTTGGGGCGATGGGGATGTGCTGCAGTGGCTTGTTCGGCCATGATGATCTCCTTAGAAGACGTTGGAGTCTTTTTTGTTGTGATGTACAAACCTCTGGAGGAGTTGCCTGCCGATCGGAGGAACTCTCCGTCTATCAGGACTTACGCTGCTCCCTGGTTGAGTGGAGCCAGGATTCAGAGGTCTTCGTGAGCTGGGTTGGACTTTCTTGCCTCGGCCTTCAACTGTGCGTTGATGGTTGCAAGTCGTTCATTTATGAGAGCGATGGACTCTCCCCAAGTCTTGAAGGTGTCTGTGGTGTAACCGGCATCGAAGGTTCGCGGATGAGGCTCTTTCGCAGAGTGTCTGCGCTTAGCCTCTTCAAGCCTTGACTCGAAGTAGGCGAGCCGCTGTTTAAGATTTTCTTCATTCATTGCTGTACCAGTATATTCGATGCCGGTCAGCGGCCTGGCGTATGCCTCGTTCAGAGAGAGGACGCGGAGTTTGCGCGCGAGTTCATGAGAAGCATATGAGAAGAAGTTCTTATGGACAGCTCAGTGTCGCCTGAATAGTTCGGCAGTTCCCTTTTCAGGTGTCGCACACCGCTCGATTCCAGAGGTCGCAGGTTGTGGTTCATAAGCTGTGCGACAAGCATGTTGTCTTACAGTTACAATTTCGCACAATAACGAGGACAACTCTCCATGGACTGGAAGCTCTCCGGCCTTTTTCGTAGTTGCTGCATCACGGCACTCGCTTTGAGTGCGACTCTTCTTTCCTCTGCGAGCTTTGCTCAAGCTCCCCATCCGCTGGATGCCGCAGAGAAGCAGAAGGTAGATGCGCTGGTGAAGCAGATGACGCTGCAACAGAAGCTCGATTACATCGGGGGGACCGGGTTCGCGGTGCGCGGTGTTCCATCGCTTGGGATTCCAGCGCTTGAGATGTCGGACGGGCCTTATGGGACGCGGTCGAACTCAGGTTTTCCGTCGACGACATATGCAGCGGGAATCAATACTGCGGCTTCGTGGGACCGTGCGCTGGCAGCGCGGGTGGGAGCGGGAATAGGGCGCGATGCGCGGGCTCGCGGAGTTCACTTCATGCTTGGCCCCGGAGTGAATATTTATCGCTCGCCACGCAATGGACGCAACTTCGAGTACTTCGGCGAAGATCCATACCTTTCGGGACAGATTGCGGTGGGTTATATCACCGGGATGCAGGAGCAGGGCGTCAGCGCCACGGTGAAGCACTACCTGGGAAATAACAGCGAGTTTCTGCGGCACGACTCTGATACGGAGATCGATGAGCGGACGGTGCGCGAGATCTATCTCCCTCCGTTTGAGGCAGCGGTGAAGCAGGGCCATGTAAGCGCAGTGATGGACTCGTACAACCTGATCGATGGCAAGCATGCGACGGAGAACAGCTACTTCAACACGGAGATTCTGCGTAAGGAGTGGGGCTTTCAGAATGTGCTGATGTCGGATTGGGATGCGACCTACGATGCGGTGGGCGCGGCGAACGGCGGCCTCGACATCGAGATGCCGACGGGCAAGTTTATGAACAACGCGAACCTCGCGCCTGCGATCAAGGCGGGCAAGGTGACTGAGGCGACGATCGACGAGAAGGTGCGGCACATTCTGGAGACGGCGGCCTCGTACGGGTGGCTGAACCGGGACCAGCGCGATACGTCCCTCTCGTTTTTAGATCCGCGGAACAAGGCGGCTGCGCTTGATTCGGCGCGAGAGGGTGCGGTGCTGCTGAAGAACGAAGGCAATCTTCTGCCGCTGGATAAGGCGGCGGTGAAGACAGTTCTGATTGTTGGGCCGGATGCTTATCCGGGTGTTCCTGTGGGCGGAGGAAGCGCCGGGGTGGTTCCGTTTCACATGGTGAGCGCGCTGGAGGGAATCTCCAACGAGGTTGGCTCGTCTACTACGGTGCTCTATGATCGTGGGATTCCGACGCTGTCGCACCTTGCGGCCGAGACGCAGTTTACGACTGCGGCCAAGAACGGCAAGCCTGGGCTAACGCTTGAGAGCTTTAGCAATCTGGAGCTCTCAGGAGCTCCAACGGCTACGACTGTGACGCCCCATGCAGTTCTTGAAGGACTCACCATCAAGAGTGTTATCGAGAACATTGAAGCAGTAATGGCAATGCTCTTTTCGACGCCGCCCTCGGAGATCTCGCATCGCCTTACCGGCTACTACTCCCCTGCTACGGCGGGTAAGTACATCTTCGCGCTGGAAGATTCAGGGGAGGGTTCGGGAAATCGCGTGTATGTGGATGGCAAGCTTGTGATCGACAACTGGATGATCGTGCGGGCTTTTCAACCGCATGTGACGCTGGATCTGTCTGCGGGTCCGCATAAGGTGGTGATCGAAGAGTGGCAGAAGAGCGTGATCGGCGGACATGTGGTGCTGGGTGTTGTAGCGGAGAACAAGGTGGTGAACCCACAGGCAGTGCAGCTTGCAGCCAAGGCTGATGTGGTCGTGGTGGAGGCTGGATTTCAGCCGGAGAGCGAGAGCGAAGGTGGCGACCGAACCTTTACGCTGCCGTATGGACAGACGGAGTTGATACGCGAGATTGCGGCGGCGAATCCTAAGGTGGTCGTCGCGATTACCTCGGGTGGCAATGTGGATTCGACGAAGTGGATTGAGCACGTGCCGGCGGTGCTGGAGACGTGGTACGGAGGGCAGGAGGCTGGGCAAGCGTTGGCCGAGATCTTGTTTGGCGATGTGAATCCTTCGGGGCATCTGCCGGCTACGTTTGAACGGCGAGCGGAGGATAACCCGACGTTTGCAAACTACTATCCTGAAGGCGATTCGAAGCGGGTTGACTATAAGGAAGGGATCTTCGTCGGGTATCGCGGGTACACGAAGAACAAGGTGAAGCCGCTGTATCCGTTTGGGTATGGGCTTTCCTACACGACGTTTAAGTTCTCAAATCTTAAGGTGGCGCAGGATGATGGCAGCAGTGAGGTTGGTGGAACGGCGAGCTTCGACGTGACGAATACGGGTAGCCGCAAGGGCGCCGAAGTGGCGCAGCTTTATGTGGCGGAGAATCATCCGAAGGTGGAGCGACCGGAGCGTGAGTTGAAGGGCTTTGAACGGGTCGAGCTTGCGCCGGGTGAGACGAAGCATGTAACGATTGCCCTCGATGCGCGGTCTTTCTCTTACTACGATGTGACAGCGAAGAAGTGGGCGATCGGCTCGGATAAGTTCACGATCTCGGTGGGCGATTCTGTGGAGTCTTTGCCGCTGAAGGCTGAGCTTAGTTTGAAGGGTCGTTAGGATTTCAAAAGACTAGAAGGGAGGCTCCATCGCTTTGCGGCGTTGGAGCCTTCTTTTTTTGCGACTGTTGTCAGGAAGAGTGAAGCTGGGTTGCGTGGAAGCCCAGGCTTTCGACCACTTCGACGATGGCGGCTTCAGAGATAGTCCTGGGATCGTAGGTGACGGTGAGGATGGCTTCAGGATAGGTTGCCTTTGCTGCGGCTATGCCGTGCTCGCGCTGGAGAAGAGTTTCGAGGCCGACGGCGCAGGTGATGCAGGTGAAGCCGGCGACCTTGTAGGCGGCGGTCTTTTTTTCGAGGGCGGCGGCGGTTTTGAGAGTTGCGAGACCGGTGGCGCTGGCCAGAGTCATGAGACCTAAAAACTTTCTGCGAATCATTGTGTGTCTCCGTTCGTTGAGTCTTGTGTTGCGGATGCGTTATTTGGCGGCGGCTATGCCGGGCTCGTATCTCCAGGGTGTTTGCTGACTGGCAGCATCGGAGAACCTGGTGTCGGTGTAGTCGCTGAACTCCATTTTTTTATTGAGGACGCCGGTCTCGATCATGAGGTCGCGCACCATATCGAAGTCTGCTTTGCGCGGGGCGAGTGGGCTGTAGGTGACGCGGTCCATCGGCTTGGTGAGGGCCCAGCGGAGGAGCGCGGGTTTCTGGTTGTAGTAGAAGCGACCGACGAAGTCTGCGGCGTCTTCGCGATGCGGCTTGCCCTGATCGAGCCATAGGCCGGAGCGAGCGATACCGTCGACGAGGGTTTGGACGACTTCGGGACGCTGGTCGATGAGGTCCTGACGGACGACGAGGATGCAGGACATGTAGTCGGGCCAGTAGTCGCGGGCCTGGAAGAGGACGCGGCCGTAGCCGCCTAATTCAGCTTGTGAGGGAAAGGGTTCGCCCATGACGAAGCCGTCGATTGCGCCGGCGGCGAGGGCTCCGGAGACGTCCGGGGGCGCCATCTCGACCATCTTGATGTCGCCGGGCTTGAGGCCCCAGACCTTCATAGCGCGGAAGACGATGAGGCGCTCGTCGGAGAAGCGGCTGGGGATGGCGATAGTGCGGCCGCGAAGGTCGGCGAAGGTTTTGACGGGGCCGTTTTTACGGACGACGAGAGCGCTGCCGTAGCGGTGGCCGAGGTAGACGACTTTAATGGGGACGCCCTGGGAGGCAAGAGCGATGGCGAGTGGAGCGACGATGAAGGCGGCCTGGACCTTGTTGGAGATGAGGGCTTCTTTGATCTCGGGGAAGCCCTGGAACAGGCGGGGGAGAAAGAGCTCGCCTTTGTCTGAGACCTTGGAGATGTAGTCGGTGACGGGGCAGGTGAGCTGGCAGGTGACGGGGATGTAGGCGACTGTGATCTTGCGCTTCGCGAGTGGCTGGTAGTCGTTGAGGACGGCGGCCCAGTTTACGTTGAGGGAGGCGTGGAAGATGGAGATGAGGACGATCCAGCAGGTGGCGTAGAGGAGAACGCGGGATTTAAGAGTCATGACGGAAGCCCCAGCGTACGGATTTGAAGTGTTCGACGGAGCGGATGAAAAGGTCGAGGCAGAGGCCGATGATTCCGATGAGGAGCATGGCAGCGACGACGAGATCGTAGCGCTTTCCGGAGTTGCGTGAGTCGATGACGAGGTAGCCTAGTCCTGAATCGACGGCGACCATCTCTGCCGCGACGACGACCAGCCATGCGATGCCGAGGGCGATGCGGAGGCCTACGATGATCTGGGGCAAAGCTGCGGGAAAGACGACGCGCAGGAGCAACTGCACGGGGGTGAGGCCGAAGTTGCGACCGGCGCGGCGGTAGACGGCGGGGACGTTGGAGACACCATCGATGCAGGCTACGACGATGGGAAAAAATGCGCCGAGAAAGATGAGAGAGGTTGCGGCGTGATCGCCGATGCCAAAGAGGAGAATGGTGACGGGGATCCAAGCGAGTGGGCTAATGGGGCGAAGGATCTGCAGGAGCGGGTTGACGACCTGATTGGCTGCGGGATACCAGCCGAGAATGAGGCCGAGCGGAACACCCAGAATGGCTGCGGTGCCGAAGCCGATGGCGACGCGCCTGAGGGAGTCAATGATGTCGCCCCAGAGAACCTGCTTGTGCATCAGCTCCTTGATTCCCTTCCCTACTTCGAAAGGAGAGGGAAAGACTCTGGTTTTCGTCCAGCGAACGGAGAAGTACCACAGAGCAAGACATGCCAGAAGCACGAGCAGCGGTAGGACGATTCGTTCCCAACGGGCTGGGGTGGCGAGAGAGTTCATACGTGGTGCGCCAGTCCAATCTGCTGGAAGATGCCGTCGCGCAGCTCAAGATAGCGCGGTGAGCTCAGGTCGCGTGGGTGCGGGATGTCGATAGTGACGATCTGCTGGATGGTGGCTGGACGCGCGCTCATGACGACGACGCGGTCGGCGAGCTGGACGGCTTCATCGATGTCGTGGGTGACGAAGAGGATAGTCTTTCTCTCGGCCTCCCAGATGCGGAGGAGCTCGCGGCGCATGGTGAGGCGGGTGATGGAGTCGAGCGCGCCGAAGGGTTCGTCGAGCAGCAGCATATCCGGGTTGACGGCGAGGGCTCTTGCTACTTCGAGGCGCTGCTTCATGCCGCCGGAGAGGTCTGAGGGGTAGGAGTTTTCAAAGCCTTTGAGGCCTACCATTCCGACGTAGTGGTTGATGCGGTGTTGGCGCTCTTTGCGGTCCAAAGCAGCGAGGCCGAAGCCGATGTTTTCTTCGACGGTGAGCCAGGGGAAGACGCCGCGCTCCTGGAAGACGACGATGCGACGCGGGTCCGGGCCTTGCACTACTTCGCCGCCGACGCGAACGGTACCGCTGGTGGGAGAGAGAAAGCCGGCCATGATATTGAGCAGAGTTGATTTGCCGCATCCGGAGGGGCCGAGGAGGCAGACGAACTCGCCCTCGCCGACCTCGAGGTTGATGTTATCGAGGACAAGGGTCTGCTTGCCGTCGCGAGTGAAGATCATTCCGACGTCTTCAACCTGCACGGCGATTCTGGTTGCAGACGCTGCCACACTTGATTCCATCGATAGCACCTTATTCCTCCGAGTAGCTCCACCGGAACGATTTGACCCGTTCGAGTGAGCGTATGCCCCAGTCCAACAGGAGCCCGATGAGTCCGATGATGACCATACCGGCGACGACGAGGTCGTAGCGGTTACCGGCGTTGCGGGCATCGACGATGAGGAAGCCGAGACCTGAATTTACTGCGATCATCTCCGCTGCGACGACGACGAGCCACGCGATGCCTAAGGTGATTCGCAGGCCGATGATGAGTTGCGGCACAGCGGCAGGATAGAGGATGCGGACGAAGAGGTCGATGGGGCGCAGGCCAAAGTTTCGTCCGGCGTTGACGTATACAGCGGGGACACCGCGTACAGCATTCATGGCCGTCAGCAGAAGCGGGAAGAAGCTGCCGAGAAAGATGAGGAAGATGGCAGAGAGGTCTCCGACGCCGAACCATAGGATAGCGATCGGGATCCAGGCGAGCGGCGATATGGGACGCAGGATCTGGATGATGGGATTGAGCGCCATCTCTGCGCGAGTGTACCAGCCGATGACCATGCCGAGAGGTACGGCAAGGATGACCGCGAGACCGAAGCCCCAGGTGACACGGAAGAGAGAGGCGACGACGTACTTCAACAACAATCCGTGACGAAGGAGGTCTGCGATGCCGCCGACCACGCCCCAGGGGCCGGGCAACAACTGGCCGGGATGGCGCTGGATGGCGATCTGCCAGAGCACAAGCAGCACGGCGAGGAGCAGCCAGGGACGAAGCCACACAGGTACCTTGATGACTGCTCCGGGTTTTTCTTCGAATGACAACGATTACCCCTTAGCCGCTTCTTACGATGAGGTGAGATTGTGTGAACAGCCGTGAAGATGTGCCGCGCAGACAGAGGGATGCGAGAACACGATCCTTACTGATTCCTAGTCCCTGCCATAGTACTGACGAAAGGTGCTGGCACCTATCCATCGAAGGGTTGAGGCTGGGGTCCGACTTTAGATAGTCAAGAGCGAGTATGCCACGGCTGTGGCGTAGCAGGGCTTGCGTTCGGTAGTCTTCTCCTGCGCGGCAGATCCTATTTGATAACAACCACGCGCCGCAAAGCCCGGTTGACGAGGCTAGGATGTCAGAAGGATGAAGCGATTGCACGTTTTGGTTAGATCAGCTCGAAGCCTTAGAGACGCCGGGTTGCTTCGGCTGTGCGGGGCTTTCCCCGTTGCGAAGAGAGGCTCTTCAGTGGCCTTGTGCCTGTGCGCAATGACGATGGCAGGTTGCCGCTCGCGGGACCGGCTGCCAGCGATCGACTCGAAGGTCTATGCGGAGTTTGTCTCCAGGTTTTATACGGGGCTTGCGGGACTTCAGGTGGGCGACGACGTACGTGCGGAAGACGAGCTTTCGCGTGCCTCTGCGCTGGTGCCGGGAGAGCCTGCAGTTTGGGCTGACTGGGGGATTCTTGCGCTTCGTCAGCGAAGCTTCGATGCGGCAGGTGAGCGCCTGAACCGCGCTCATGAGCTTGCGCCTCAGAATGACAGGATCGACTACCTGCTTGGGATTTTGGAGAGTGCACGTGGTAACTCGGCAGCAGCCATCGGCGATCTGAGAGAGGCTGTGCGGCAAAATCCGCGGAACCTGCGAGCTATTTACCGCCTAGCAACCGAGGTGGAGCGGCAGGGCGAGGCAGATAGCGATGCGGAGGTGCAGATGCTTTTGCAGCAGATCCTGAAGGTGCAGCCGGAGAATATGGCGGCGCTGGTAGATCTGTGCCGTGTCTCTGCCAAACGCGGCGATATGGAGACTTTGCGGTCCACGATTGCTCTGATCGCTGCGCACTCGCAGGGCTGGTCGCCCGAGGTGAAGCAGCAGTTTGCGGAGCTGCAGACGGCTGCTGCCGCGCCAGAGCATCGAGCAGCGGCGACGCGATCGACTTTCTTCAGAAACGTGTTGATGCGGGAGCCTGAGTTTCGTGCTGATCTTTCTGAGATTGCCGCGCAGCCGGGTGAAGAAACGGAGCCTATTACCCGGTTTCTTCGATTACAGAATCCGCCGTCGCATCCTGCGCCGATGGATGCAGCGATTAGTTTTGCGGCGCAGCCTGCTTTTGCCGGCGATGCGCAGAGGTGGGGATGGATCGGGGCGATTGCGCTGAACGGGTCGGATCTGCCCGTCGTTGCGGTCGCGGATGGCCGTCATGTCCATCTTGCGAGTGGTGCGGATCTGATGTTTCCTGGCGGGGCTTCAGCACAGGCTCCGTCGCCGGAGGGGGTGCTGGCGTTCGATTTCAACTACGACTTCAAAACAGACTTGCTGTTGGCAGGGAGTGGAGGAGTTCGACTCTTTCGCCAGGAGAGTCCAAGCAACTTTACCGATGTGACTGGAGCTATGAAACTTCCGAAGGCAATTGTCGAGGCCGCATACAGCGGGGCCTGGGCGATTGATGTGGAGGCCGACGGAGATCTGGATGTCGTGCTTGGAACGCAGAGCGGTGAGCCGACAGTGCTGCGCAATAACGGTGACGGAACGTTTACGCCGATCCACGCTTTCGCGGGGGTTTCAGGTATACGACAGTTTGCATGGGCCGACTTGAACGGAGATGGCAATCCTGACGCGGCTTTGATCGATGGTAGCGGTAGACTGCGTGTGTTTCTCAACCAGCGTGCCGGAAAGTTTTCCGAATCGAAGCTACCGGAGACGCTGCAGGGCGTTCGAGCGATTTCAACCGGCGACACGAATCCTGATGGGTTCCTTCGCCTGCAGGCGCTTCAGGACGATGGGAGACTTGTCGAGTTCGTGTATCAGGAGCTGAGTGGGACTTGGGCGGAGCGAGAGCTTGCGCGGTTGCCGGCGCCGTCTGCCGGAGAGGTGCGATTGCACGCGGTAGATATCGACAACAACGGCGCGGTTGATTTTGTTTTGATGCCCGTCGAAGCTGGAGATAGTGTGAGGGTCTGGCTGCAGGATGAGGCGGGAGCGTTTCATGCTTTAGCGGAGCCGCAGGGGATTTCGAAGATGTTTGATGCAGTGGATCTGCAGGGAGATGGGCGGCTGGATCTGCTTGGATTGAGTGCAGATGGTGCGGCTACCGTGGCGCGCAATCGTGGGACAAAGGACTATCACTGGCAGACGATCCACCCACGCGCACGCCAGGCTACAGGGGATCAGCGGATTAATCCGTTTGGCGTGGGCGGAGAGATTGAGATTCGTTCGGGGTTACTGTTGCAGAAGCAGGTGATGACGGGACCGGCGCTGCATTTTGGATTGGGGACGCAGAGGAGCGTCGATGTTGCGCGGATCGTTTGGCCGAATGGATCTGTCCGTGCGGAGTTTGCGCTAAAGGCAGATCAGCAGATTGTGACGGAGCAGCGGTTGAAGGGATCGTGTCCGTTCCTCTTCGCATGGAATGGGAGCCGGATGGCGTTTGTGAAGGATTCGGTGCCGTGGGGATCGGCGATCGGACTGAGGATCAATGCGTTGGGAACTGCCGATATTGCTGCGACCGAGGAGTGGTACAAGATCGGCCGCGACGAGCTTAAGGAGCGCGGTGGATTTTATGATCTGCGGGTGACGGGGGAGCTCTGGGAGAGCTACTTCTATGACTCGCTGGCGTTGATGACGGTGGATCATCCCGCTGGCACTGAGGTCTTTACCGATGAGCGATATGATGTGCCAGCGGTGAAGCTCGCGGTTACAGCAGTGGAGAGACCGCAGCCGATCAAGCGGGCGATTGATGACAATGGAAACGATGTGACGGAGATTGTTCGCACCCTTGATGGAAGATATCTGGATAACTTTGGACGAGGGCAGTACCAGGGTGTGACCCGCGATCATTATGTCGAAGTCGATCTTGGGGATCACGTTCCGGAGGCAGGGCCTTTGTGGCTGATTGCGAAGGGGTGGCTGCATCCTTCGGATTCGACGGTGAACGTGGCGATGGGCCAGGGGGAGCATGAAAGACCGCACTGGCTGAGTATGGAAGTTGCAGACGGCCGTGGAGGATGGCGCGTGGTCAAGCCTAATCTTGGCTTCCCTGCTGGGCGAAAGAAGATCTGCCTGATAGATCTGACGAATGTGTTTGGGCCGGGTGCACCGCGACGTCTGCGGCTGCGTACGAATCTGGAGATTTACTGGGATTCCATTGAGTGGGCTCGAGGGGCGCCGGAGACGCCGCTGACGATTCATCGACTGTCACCTTCGCTGGCTGATCTTCACTATCGAGGATTTTCTGTTACCCGGCAGGCAAACTCTTCTTCGCCGGAGATTCCGGACTACGATCACCTAGCAAGCTCCGGCGGCATGTGGCGCGATCTTGCCGGCTTCTATACGCGGTTTGGCGATGTGCGTCCCTTGTTGACGGCTGCGGATGACCGGTACGTGATCATGAACGCCGGGGACGAGATGTCGCTGCGGTTTACTGCTCCAGCGGCTCCTCCTGACGGGTGGGTACGAGATTATGTTCTTGCCGGGGATGGATGGATTAAAGATGGCGATTACAACTCTGCGTATTCGCAGAACGTCATGCCTTATCCGCATCATGCACGGAAAAACTATGATGGGCCACCTACCAGTCTTGAGGATGACTGGATGTACCGGCATCACACAGAGGACTGGCTAACTTACCAGACGCGATTTATCAGCTCCAAAGGATTCCGCGACGCTTTGCATGCTGGAGAAGAACGATGAGTCGCGGCTCCAGACTTCGTATCGTGCTTGCAATCTTTTTCGTCTGCCTGCTCGCCACGCCGGTGTTGCTGAAGAAGCGGTCCGCGGCTGCGCGACAGACCGAACAGCAAGAGAGCTTTGATCCACAGGCATCGCTGGCCCGGCATGGATTTTATCTGCAGGAGGTGTCGCATGCGGCGGGTATTGACTTCATCCACCAGGCGCCAGTGTTGGATGCGAAGCTCGCGCACATCATGCCGCAGGTCGCGTCCATGGGGGCTTCTGTGTCGGTCGTGGACTTCGATCGTGATGGGTGGCCCGATCTGTATGTGACCAACAGTGCGGTAGGCAGCCAGAATCATCTCTATCGGAATATGCACGATGGGACCTTCAAAGACGTGGCAGCAGAGATGGGCGTGGCTGACGTCAACCAGGAGGGCACAGGGGTTTCGATGGGCGCCGTGTGGGGCGACTATGACAATGACGGCTATGAAGATATGTTCCTGATCAAGTGGGGGAGGCCGGAGCTCTTCCATAACGAGCAAGGACATGGCTTTCGGCGGGTAAGCGATGGGGCGAGCCTACCTCCGTGGATCAATGCGAATACCGCAGTCTGGTTCGACTATGACGGCGACGGGCTGCTCGATTTATTTGTTGGTGGCTATTATCCGGAGAATGTTGATCTGTGGCATCTGGCGAATACACGGATGATGCCGGATAGCTTCGAGTATGCGAAGAATGGCGGACGAAAGTACCTGTTTCACAACCTTGGCAATGGGCGCTTTGAAGAAGTGAGCGCAAAGGTTGGCATCGACAGCAGGCGATGGGCGCTGGCGTCGGGCGCTGCAGACCTACGCGAGACCGGGCATCCGGATCTGTTCGTCGCGAATGACTATGGCGTCTCGGAACTTTATAGGAACGATGGCAAACGCTTCCACGAGGTGGGCGAGAGCGCAGGTGTTGGGTTTTCACCGAAGAGCGGCATGAATGTGGCGTTCGGAGATGTATTCAACCAGGGAAAGCTTTCAATTTACGTCTCGAATATTTCTGAGGACGGCGTTCTGATTCAGGGAAATAATCTCTGGGTGCCGAAGGAGGGGACATCGGGCGACGGGATGAAGTACGAAAACCTGGCGCGCGATATGGGCGTAGAGCTTGGCGGATGGAGCTTTGGGGCGCAGTTTGGCGATCTTAATAATGACGGCACGCTCGATCTTTTCCTTACTAACGGCTATGTTTCGTTGGATAAGAGACGAAACTACTGGTATGACTTCGCCAAGGTCGCAGGAGGAAACTCCGCAATAATCGGGGATGCGAAGGACTGGCCCTCGATGGAGGGCCGCAGCCTTTCCGGTTATCAGCAGAAGCATGTCTGGTTGAACGATGGAGCGGGAAAGTTTGTGGATGTGGCGCAGATGGCAGGAGTTAAAGATACCGAGGATGGCCGTTCGGTTGCGATGGCGGACCTGTGGAATCGCGGCGTCCTTGATGTGATCGTCGCGAATCAGCGTGGGCGGCTACTGCTTTACAAGAACTCGGTGACACCGGAGAACCATTGGGTGGGTTTGGATCTGGAGGGGACCAAGAGCAATCGCAGCGCGATCGGAGCACAGGTTACGGTGAGATGGAATGGACAGGAACAGATGCAGCAGGTCGCTGGGGGCAGCGGATTTGCGTCAGAGAATGACCGCAGACTGCATTTTGGTCTGGGGAGATCATCGGTGATTGAGGAGGTCGTCATTCATTGGCCGTCTGGTAGAATCCAGTCGCTGAAGAACGTCGGCATCGACCAGATTTGTAAAGTCAAGGAACCTTCATGAGCGCGCCAGCTACCATGCATCCCACGGTCCCAACGGCTCAAGACACCTGGGCGCGGCGCTTGTTTACGATGGAGAACCGCTTCATCCCGCCGATCTTTATCACGGTGATTCTTCTGGTCGGGCACTTCTCCTTCGGCATCCTTGAGAGTTGGAAGAAGACGCTGCTTGCGATTGGCTGCAGTCTTGCGACCGAGCTGATTCTGGGACGCACGATGACAGGCAAGTGGCCTCACCTGGCTAGCGCTTACATCAGCGGAATCAGCGTTGGGATTCTGCTCCGTTCGCCGGCGTTGTGGCCCTATGCGCTGTGCGCTGTGATTGCGATCACGTCAAAGTACGTGCTTCGCGTAAAGAATCGCCATATCTGGAATCCGTCGAACTTCGGCATTTGCGTCATGCTATTTTTCGCGGCTGAGTCCGTGACTACACTCAGCATTCAGTGGGGCAATAGTCTATGGGCCATGCTGGTGATCTGGTCGCTGGGGTCGGTCATTCTATGGCGACTCAAGCGGTTTCATATCTGCGCGGCGTACGTGGCGTCGTTTTTTGCGTTCGCTTTGTTGCGTGCGTGGATCATCGGCGATCCGTGGCAGTCGGAGATCTCTCCAATCACCGGACCTGAGTATCAACTTTTTATTTTTTTCATGATTACGGATCCGAAGACGACGGTGCGCTCCGTGCGTGGGCAAGTTCTTGTGGCGTTTCTGGTAGCGGCAGTAGAGATGTTGCTTCGGCTGGACCAGAGTATCTACGCATCGCTCTATGCCTTATTCCTGGTGGGACCCTCCGCACTGCTGGTGGAGATGTGGCGGCATTCGCGCCGGTCACCACTAGTCAACTCCAATGCTACGGCGATGCTGACAGGCGATCTCCCTAGACCTTAGATCGCTTGCCGAACGTGAGGAGTTTAGATGTCATCCCGAAAGTTGCGTGCGATTGCTATGGCTTTGTTTACTGCGTCACTGCTCTGCGGTTGCGATCGAGCGGCGCATCTCTCTCCAGAGCAACAACACGACGAAGCCAAGCAGGCTTTGCCGGTTACCAGCACGGATGAAGCGGCGGTTCAGCCTGCGACAGAGGCCCACACAACACGTCCCTCTGGCCCGATTCGCTTCGTCGACGTGACGGAGTCTGCGGGGATTCGCTTTCGCCACCATAGCGGAGCTTTTGGAAAGAAGTACCTGCCGGAGACGATGGGAAGCGGAGTCTGCGTACTGGACTATGACAACGACGGCTGGCAGGATGTGTTGTTTGTCCAGTCGATGGATTGGCCGGAACATAAGACCGGAAGATTTACGGCGACGCTCTTCCACAATAATCATGACGGCACCTTTAAAGACGTGACTCGCGGTTCGGGACTGGACGTTGAGATGTACGGGCTGGGTTGTGCGGTGGGAGACTTCGATAATGATGGCCGCGACGACATTTACATTACGGCTTTAAATGGCAGTCACCTGTTTCGGAATCTCGGCGGCGGACGGTTTGCCGATGTGACCGCAAAGGCGAAGGTCGGCGATCCTGGGTTTGCCACCGGGGCGGTCTGGTTTGATTTCGATAACGACGGCAAGCTTGACCTGTTCATCTCTCATTATGTGGACTGGTCGATTGCAACGGATCAAAGTTGCTCGCTGGACGGCAAACACAAATCGTACTGCACCCCCGAGGCGTATAAGGGCCAGAGTGGGACGCTGTTTCACAACCTTGGCAATGGGGTCTTCGAGGATGTGACCAGGAAGGCTGGGCTCTACGATCCGTCAAGTAAGTCCTTGGGAGTTGCTCTTATTGATTTCGATGATGACGGATGGATGGACCTGTTCGTTGCGAATGATACTCAGCCGAACAAGCTTTACCGTAACAACCATAATCGGACATTTACGGAGAGTGCTTTTTCGGCGGGCGTGGCTTTCAGCGATGCCGGGAAGCCGAGGGCTGGCATGGGTGCGGATGTCGGCGACTATGACGGATCCGGTCGGCAAAGCCTGCTTATCGGCAACTTCACCAATGAGAGTCTTTCGCTGTATCACAACGATGGGTCGGGACTCTTTACGGATAAAGCGCCGGTATCAGGCATTAGTGCTCCGTCTGCGAGTTCGTTGACGTTCAGTACTTTTTTCTTCGACTACGATCTAGACGGTCTGCCGGACATCTTCGCGGCGAATGGACATGTGGCTGATGACGTCAGCGTGACGCAACCGACGGTAAAGTATGCCGAACCTGCGCTGCTGTTGCGGAATCGCGGATCAGGTCGCTTTGAAGATGTGTCGAACAAGGTAGGGGCTGCACTTCGGCAGCCGGTGGTTGGGCGCGGCGCGGCCTATCTGGACTACGATAATGATGGCGATCTCGATTTGATGATTACCTCGTCCAACGGAGCGGCCAGGCTGCTGCGAAATGACAATGGCAATGAGAACGACATGCTTCGCGTGAAGACCGTGGGAGTGAGATCTAACCGCGATGGCATCGGAGCGAAGGTTACGGTGCGGGCGGGTAATGGCCCTCGTATGTTTGCCATGGTGAAGAGCGGTTCGAGTTATCTCTCGCAGAGCGAAATGCCGCTGACGTTTGGGTTGGGAAAACCGTCGGGGGGTAGGACAGTGACGGTCGAGATTGTGTGGCCGCGCGGGGCCAAGAGAGAGATTATCTCTAATGTGAAGCCCAATCAGGAGATCACGTTGAAAGAGGGCAGCGGGATGGTGGAGAGTAAGCCGATCGTGTTTTCGCCGGCCGGGCTGGCTGCTCACTGAAATCTTTCAGAGTTATTTGTAGAAGCCTGAGCGGTGCAGCATGTCATCGATCTCCTGGGTCGTCGCTTTCAACTTCCAGGCGGACTGCTTTAGATCTTCTGCATCTACGGGGTACCAGTTATTCGGAGGGGAGGCGCGGAGACCTGCTACATCGAAGGGCTCGATGAGGCGATGGACCTCGTTTACGAAGGCGGCAGTCTCGGGCGCAGGAACACCTGTCCAAGCGCGTTGCAGCAGGGCTTCGACGGGAGGCCCGAATCGCGGGTCAGCGTTGAGAAGAAACGAAGTTGTCAGATGGCCTTTTCCTAGTCGCCGCGCAGTCTCCGAAAAGCTGGCAGCGGCGAAGTAAAGCAAAGAGATCGCGCGGAAGGCTTCGAAGTTGCTCATGTTGGCGTAGAGCGCTCCGATGAGGCGAGCGGTTGCGAGGAGGTCACGGTCGGTCTCTTGCCCGTAGGTTGAGAGCTTCGCAGCGAAGCTGGGCTGGAGCCAATGCCTGTCCAAAATCTCCACCATGCGTTCGATACCAAGCAGTGTGAGAGGAAATCCAGAGGAGAGAAGCGGATCGACGAAGCCTGCAGCGGACGGCAGGAGCGCCCATTTTGCGCCAGTGATGGCACCACTGCGAAAGCTCAGGGAAGGTACGTGAGTGAAGGGCTGGTGTGGTCTTGCTTCGGAGAACTGTTGGCGAAGTGCGGGAATTCGATTTAACAGCGTTTGCCATGCGGGATCTTTTTCAGCGAGCTTCAGGTGGCGGGCCGTAGCTTCGGTCGCTGCTACACCTGCGCTGGTTATGCCGTTGTTGAAACGCAGAACCCATATCCAGCCGCCCTCGAAGACGTGGTGCATGGCGGCATCGTCCACGGGGTACGGTAGCTTGTCTTTTGCGCTAAAGGAGAGATCGTCGTCTAGACGCTTGACGCTGCTGAAGTGGCTGTATAGCGCCTGGGTCGTCGGCATATAAGGCAGTCTCTGCTCCGGGAGACCAAGCAGATGATGAAGACAGCCACGTGGTCCCGTGGCGTCGATGACGAAGCGTGCCCGGATGCTGAAATTTTGTTGATGATGTTCTCCTCCGAGTTCGATGTATTGTTGCGTCTCAACGAGGCTCTGAAGGTGCACTTGATCGTGATAAAGGATGCCTAGTCTCTGGGCTTCGCGGACCAGATGATGGTCGAAGTCTGCACGGTACCAGTGCGTATCGGCGATCTGATCGTGCGGGCTTGCCGCAACGAGCATTTGCTTCTCGAAGCTGATCTTGTTCGGATGTTGGAGGTCGTGGTGAAAGAAGGAGAAGCCGCGTTTGAGACCGCAGGAGACTTCGGGATGGTGATGCTGCCAAGTTCCCCACTTGGTGAAGGGAAGCAGCGCCGGGAGGTCATAGCGGATGGCGAGCTCTTCCAGTAAAAGGTTGGAGAGTGGCGTGGAGGACTCTCCGATCACGACACGAGGATGAGAGCCGCGCTCGATTAGAACAACTTTTCGCCCGAGACGATGAGCGATCATCGCGAGCAGCGATCCGGCGAATCCCGATCCCAAGATGGCTACGTCGTAGATTTCGCTCAGGCGCCACCTCCGCAATGCTCACATTCGACTCTGGATGGAAGGGATTGGGTGAGGTTGATCTGCTCGAGGCGCGCGATACGGGCCGCGCAGCAGGACAGACATTTCGCGATGCGCTCAATCTCCCAGAGATCCGCGAAGACCCTTCCACGCTTGAGTATTACACCATACTCGACTGCTTTCTCGACGATCGTGAGATCGGGTGGAGTAAATTCGCCGATCCGCTGCAGCAGATCCATAGCGCCGTTTCCGGCGCGGGTGGGAATGAGTGTTACTACGGTCGCGTTGCAGTCGAAGGCGAAGTCGAGCGACCGTTGCGCCCAGTGGAGTGCTTCATGGCCGCGAACAAAAGGAGGTTGTACGAGGACGAAGACGCGAAGATCGATGGTCTCGGCATGGAGGCGCTCAGCGGCCGCAGCGAACTGGTCCAGGGTGACATGCTTGTTTAGCCGCTCAAGCGCCGCGGGATGAACTGTTTCAAGGCCCATGGCAACTTCGAGCTGCGCCGAGAGCAGATCGCGAAACTGCAACGTTCGGGCGCCGATGAGTGCGGGATGACTTTCCACGATGACACGCTCGAAGGAGCTGAGCGCCGCGGCTATCCCGGAGTAATCCTCCGGTGGGATAGCTTTTACATCGAAGAAGCTGCCGCTGTTGTAGAGCTTGATGCATCGTGCTGGCGGGAGACGGTGAAGAGCGAACTCTATCTGTTCGAGGATTGCTCCTGAAGGCACAGCGTCAACGAGTGTGTTCTGCCAGAGATCGCACATGAGACAGCGCCAGGGACACTCTCGGTTCGTGAGGAACAGAGTTGAGACCGGAACTATCTCACCAGAGGAGGAGCGCTCCTGCTCTGAAAGAAATGCATAGGGACGCCGCGGATCCAGAGCATTGCGTAGGCCCCTCTTGGCAACAATCCATTGGTCTCGCTCGCGGGTGTGCTCGGGGTAGATCGACAGTTGCGGCGTGGTCATAGATAGCGGGAGAGAAACTGCTTGCGATACTCCGTCTCAAGATAGGGAAGAGTCTGGTGCATCTTCTGCTCGGAGATGGCTCCATGTTGGAAGCGTCGCTTTGGATATACCGGCATGGTCATGCCGGTCAGGCTTGCAATGCCGCGGGCTACGACCTCGCCCTTCAACTCGTACAGTCGCTCGACGCTGTAGTCGGTGAGCTTGATGAAGGGAATCGACTCTGCAACGGCAATAACTTTGGGGCGCGTGTAGGGGCTGAATCCGCGAAAGCCGAAGCGACGTGCCGGGCCGTAGGTTCGCGTGTAGGAGCGACTCAGACCTCCGCTGTAGGTGAGAGAGTGCTTGATCTTGCCTACTCCCCAACCTTCCTGATAGAGCATCGGGTTGTGCACGACACTGCGAATGGTCAGCTCGGGATTCTCTTCAATCGGATAGTCTTTCAGGTTCTCGTCTCCTCCGTCACCATCCAATAAGTAACGCCACTCCGGATAGAGTTGCCTGATGCCGCGCAGAAGCGCTACCGCCATGGAGGCTGACTGTACATCAAGAGACTGATAGTCTTCGATGATGTCGATCGTCTCCTGCACGTTGATGGTTGCAGGATCAACCTGAATGGGCTCGAGAAAGAGGCCGAGACCTACGGAGTTGAGAAAGTCACGGGACTGCTGCAGGTCGGGGCCGTCGCCGAGATCCAGGACGAACGCCTTCAGGCGTCCCAGGGACATGCCTCGGGTCTTCATCACGTGGCAGGTGGCAAGGAAGACGCTGCCGCTGTCGATGCCTCCCGAGAAACAAACGCCGATTGGCTCGTGTGCCGGAATCCGGTCCAGCCATAGGGAGATTTCGTCCGCGAGCGTTGCGATATATCGTTCGCCGATCCGCTGGGTGTTGGGCTCCATGGTGGCCATCTCGGGAGTGAAGAAACGGGTGTATACGGGATCGGGATCGGGACATCCAATCAGTTGCAGGTCTACGACATAGTGGGCAGGAATCATGCGGGTGTAGCTGGGATGAAACTGAGCGTCCAAGCCTTCGCTCTTGAGCCAGTCATAGATCGCGTCGATGCGATCCGCAACAATCAATACCGGCCCCTCGGTTCGCTTCGCGAGAAAGTAGCGCATCGGCCGGTCGAGAGAGCGCACCATTCGAACCATCTTGCCGGCTCGGCCGACGAGTGCAAAGGAGCCGTCGATGTGTTGCATGGCTTCGGCCGGTTGTTGCACCAGGAGGGCCTGAGCCTGTTCCGTAGAGAGGTCGAACAGATCGTTGGCCGAGGAATCCAACAGGTCAACAACGCGCTCCACATAGTGATTCATAGACATTTTAAAACCTCCGGGGGTTCAGTTTACGCTTTGTTTACAGGTCATTGCGCGAGTAGTGGAAATCTGAGCTGGAATCGTTTGTATGGTAAACGACCTGCATGAGAGGCTTTGGCTCGCCTGTATACTCTAGGCGACCGAAGAAGGACTGAGTCGATCTGCTGCGAGCCGAGAGTTGGACCTGCGGGCTTTGCCTTAGTGCTCCGGTCGCGAAAGAGACTCCGTGAATCGTTTACCTTTTCCTCAGGCCGGCCTTTGTCTTGTTATTTCCCTCTTGCTGTCGGCGTGCGCGTGGGCTGCGGGCACTGACAAGGGTTCCATAGACGCCGCTCGCGAGAATAACACCGGCGTAGCGCTCATGAATCAGCAGCTTCTGGAGAAGGCGCTGATACATTTTGAAGCGGCGCACAAAGCAGACCCCGACGCGATTATTCCGCTATTGAATAAAGGTTTCGCCCTCATCTACCTGCGCCGCCTTCCAGAGGCGGAGGCGGCTCTGGAGCTTGTATCGACTAAAGACCCCATGAATGCGCGCGGATGGTATGGGCTTGGCCTCGCGCACTACCAAGTGGGCGACCAGGAGGAGGCATTAGGGTACTTTCGCCATGCTGCTCAGATCTCGCCATCCGATGCGGATTCGCATTTCTACGTTGGCGCGGCGGAGCTGCAGCTGAAGGACTATTCTCACGCCATCGAAGAGTTTCAGAAGGCGATCGAATTGACGCCGCTGCATGCTTCAGCGCAGTACGGATTGGCCCGTGCGTTACAACGCGCTGGCAGGACGTCGGAGTCCAGCACTCATCTTCAGCGCTTTCAGGAGATCACACAGAGCAAGGTTGGAATCTTGTTCAGCACGAACTATGGGGAACAGGGCCGGTATGCCTTAGTGCAGGATATGCTCGCGCCGCCCGCCGCGGTTGGTCCGATGATTCCCGTGAAGTTTGTACCTGGAACGGCGCTAGATGAAGCTAATAAAGGAGCGCAGAGCTTGAGCGGGGTGAGTGCTGGAGCTTGCATCTTCGACCTGGAAGGCAACGGGCAAAAGGCTATCGTGTCCATGGGTGAGGGAGAAAATGCCCTCCACGCCTACCTGGTTACTGCTACTGGGTCGACTGAGGAGATCAGCGGAGCGCAAACCGGTCTTATGCTCAAAGGGCGTGGAGTCTCATGTGCTGTAGGCGATTACGATAATGACGGCTTGCCGGATCTCGCAGTTGCGATGGACGATCGCGTTGAGGTATTCCATAACCTTGGACACGGTAAGTTTTCGAACGTTACTGCCGCACTGGGTCTTCGCACGCTCAATCGGCCAACCGGACTAACCTTCATTGACTTTGATCACGATGGCGATCTGGACCTCTACATTACTGGCGCATCTTTGGGTGCAGGCTCGGGACCGAGCGTGTTGTGGAGGAACAATGGGAACTCTACCTTCACGGAGTGGACTTCTCCTACAGCTCTTGCAGGGGCCGCTGAGACGGCGGGCGCCACGCTTTCGGATATTAATAATGATCGCGCCGTGGATTTGATTGTTGCGGGGAAGGATCCGTCACCGGCTCTCTTCGAGAACCAGCGTGAGGGCGCGTTCAAACGGGTGGCGTTATATGACGACGCGACCCTTGGCGCCACACGAGGTGTTGTGGCCTTCGACTTCAATAAAGATGGGTGGATGGATGTCGCTGCGACTCATGCCGGCGCTCCAGGCGTGAGTTTATGGAAGAACGTGGAGGGCAAGGCCTTCGAACGAGTCTCGCTTCCCACTGAAGGCATCGTGGGAGCGTGGGGTCTGACTTCGATCGATATCGATAATGACGGCTGGATCGATCTGGCAGCTCTTGTCGAGGATTCGCACGGCACGCATCTGCGTGTCTTCCGGAATCTCGGAGCTCGCGGGTTCGAGGATGTCACCGATTTGCTTGGCCTGTCCAAGCTGGATCTCACTGGAACCAGATCGTTGCTTGCTGCCGATGTGGACGGAGATGGAGCAGCGGACCTGGTGGTCGCTCGCGGCAATGCGGCTCCCCTGGTACTACGCAATGTTGGCGGGAGCAAAAACCACTCGCTACGGATCACGCTGACAGGCCTTGCAGATAACAAATTAGGGCTCGGGACGAAGGTTGAGGTGTTCGTCAAGGGATCATTTCAGAAGTTCGAGGTCGCCGGTGCCTCCGGCTATCTTGGACAGAGTTCGTCTGAGATTCTTGCGGGACTAGGGCAGGAAGAGCACGCAGATGTCGTGCGTATGTTGTGGCCGACGGGCGTGCCGCAGGATGAGCTAGACGTTTCAGCGGTGAAGCCTCTCTCCATGACGGAACTCGATCGGCGGGGCAGCTCATGCCCTGTCCTGTTTGCCTGGGATGGGAAGAAGTATGAGTTCGTGACGGATGTGATCGGTGCGGGCGTCGTCGGCCATTGGACGTCGCCGACGACTCGCAACGAAAGCGACTCCGACGAATGGGTTAAAGTGGATGGCTCAATGCTGCGTTCGTATCGAGGGAGATTGAGTCTCCGCTTTGGCGAGCCGATGGAGGAGATCAACTACATCGATCAGCTAAGGCTGGTCGCGATCGATCATCCAGAGGAGACCGAAGTCTATCCTGATGAGCGCTTTCTCAATGAAAGGCCGTTTGCTGATGGCTCCGCAGTCGTGGCGTCATCCGAGAGGCATCTGCCAAGGGGTGCGTGGGGAGATCAGGGGCAAGATGTTCTGCCGTTGCTCACACATCTCGATCATGAGTATGTTCGCGACTTCACGAATCTGAGCTATGCAGGGTTTGCAAACGAACATGCTTTGACGATCGATATAGGTGCCTGGTCACCCGGGCGTCCGCTAAGGCTATTTATGAGCGGGTTCATCGAATACTTTAGCGCCAGTTCGATGTACTCTGCGTGGCAGGCGGGACTGACGCCACAGGCGCCGACCGTGGAGGCGCAACTGCCGGATGGATCCTGGAAGAAGATCATAGAAGACATGGGCTTCCCCGCCGGCCTGCCGCGGACGATCGTGGTCGATCTAACTGGTAAGCTTCCGCCGCAATCGACACGAATCCGCATTCGCACAAACCTACAGATTTACTGGGATCAGGTGCTGGTCGACAATGAGTCCGCGCCGCAAAGCACCCAGCAAACTGAACTTACGTTGGCGTCGGCTCATCTCTCATTCCGAGGATATCCAAGGCAAGTGGATGGAAAGACGCCGGGTGATTTGACCTACGATTATCAAGCAATAAGCGCTACAGGGCCGTTCCAATGGCAGCGTGGTAACTACACTCGCTATGGCACTGTGACTCCTCTGCTTCAAGCCAAAGACGATCAGTTCGTCATCTTTGGCAGTGGCGAAGAGATCGATGCAGAGTTTAGCGATGCTGCTTTGCCCGTGCTCCCGGCACAATGGAAGCGAGATTATTTCTTTTATGCGGATGGATTTGTAAAAGACATGGATTTTTATGAGGCATTGCCGTTCACGGTTTCACAGATGCCATTTCATGGCATGAGCACCTATCCCTACTCGATGGCCGAACACTATCCAGAAGATGAAAAAACACTGAAGTATCTGCTTGACTGGAACGATCGTTTCGAAACGGGCGATAGGACGCAGCTTTTTCAATTTCACTACACGCCTACAGCTTCGGAGCCTATTGTTCCGGCACCCTAATCCGACGAGGGGATACTAAGTTGATCGTCAGCTGATTGGGGGCACCTTGTATCCAAATGCGGCATCGAGCAGAGAGGCGATTGTGAGCACAGCCTCGTCCCAAAGCGGTTTGCCCGCGATCTGCACTCCGATAGGAGACCCCTCCGGGGAGATGCCCACCGGCACGACGGCGGCCGGCGCTCCGAGAAGGTTGAACCACTGCATAAACCTCATTGCATCCAGGTATTCGACTCTTTTGCCTCCGATCTCCCAGCTGCGCTCTCCATGTCGAAACGCAGGTACTGAGCAGACGGGCGTGAGCAGGATAGGAAACGCCTCCATCTCGGAGAGAAGCTGACTGCGGATTAGATCCATCTGTGCCCACGCCTGCAGCAAGCTCTTTGCGGTAAGCGGTGTGCGCTGTTCCGCGTGTGCGAGAAAATCTAGGAACACAGGACTCAGCTCCTGTTTCCGTCCGACAATCTCCGGTTCGTAAAACATCGCTCCACATTGGACAAAGAAGATGTCCCAAAGCTTTCGCGCAGCCTCCAGGGAGGGAGGCCTGTACTCCTGAACATCGAACCCCTGATGCTTGAGTGCTTCGGCTGCAGCACGAACTGCCTGTCTTGTCTCAAAGGTGACCGGTATTAATCCATCGTCTTCCAGATACCCGATTCGAAGCCGCTTCGCCTCGGGAATAGTTACTTCGCGATAAGCCGCTGGCGATCCTGCGGAATCGAACGAACTTGGCTGCGCGGCGACCCGAAATAATAACTCCACGTCTGCAATGGAACGCCCCATAGGCCCGATCACGCCCAGAGCAGAGAACGGTCCGATGCATGGAGGAACATGCCCGACAGAGGAGATCCGCCCCGAAGTGGGCTTGAGAGCACAGATTCCCGAGAAATGAGCGGGCTCTCGCACTGATCCACCGCTGTCGCTTCCCAGGCCCGCTGCTGAAAGGCCGGCTGCAATTGCTGCAGCCTCTCCGCCGCTCGATCCTCCCGCAGTTCGTTCGAGATCCCATGGATTGTTGGTGCGTCCGTGCAGCAGGTTATCGGTCTCGTAGGCCATCAGAAACTCGGGGCAGTTGGTGGTGCCGAGGATGATCGCTCCCTCAGCGCGCAGCTTTGCCACGGCGACTGCATCCTGCTCGACAACAACGCCTCTCCGCAGTACGCTGCCAACCTCACATAAACAGCCGGCGACGGAGATCGAAGACTTAATTGTTATTGGCAGACCGGCCAGTGCGCCGACTCTGACGCTTCGCGCCTGTGCCCGAACTTTATCCGGATCAAAGTTGACGATTGCGTTGAGTGCCGGATTCAATCGTTCGATGCGTCGAATATGCTCCTCTACGAGTTCGACCGGAGATATCTGCTTCTTCTGCAAAAGCTTGAGTTGTTCAGTTGCCGATTGCAGCGCGATACTCATAAGGATCTCGACTTTACGATGTACTGGATGAAACAGCAACAGTCACACGATATAAGCAATGAACGGTACCTGCAGTGTGCCGCAAAGGCTTGCATTGCGTACACTGAAGTCGCTTTCTAGGATGGTTCCGTAGCCCTTATGCTAGATGAAACGATCGATTGGACGAAGTTCCTCGGGCGTGTGCCAGATGCAAATGACCCTGAGATCTTTAGGGGTACGCTTGAAAGTAAGCGCGTGCTGATAACGGGTGCGGGCGGGTATATTGGTTCGGCGTTAGCACGCTGTCTTGATAAAGCCTCATTACAGCACCTTACCCTCCTCGACATCGGCGAGCAGGGCTTATTTGAATTAAGTGCAGAGCTTGATGACAGGGAGTTCGCCACGCCACGTGTACAGATTGTGGGAGATGTATGCGATGTCTCGTTGCTGGACTCGATATTTGAAAGATATCGTCCTCAGATCGTCTTTCATGCAGCGGCTTGCAAGCATGTGCCTTTGATGGAGACGAACCCCTTTACCGCAGCGCGGAGCAACATTCTTGGGACACACAGGCTCCTTACGTCTGCAAACAGGGCAGATGTTGAGCAGATCGTGGTGATCTCGACTGACAAAGCTGTCGATCCTGTCAGCGTGATGGGAGTAACCAAGCGAGTTGGAGAGCTACTGGTACAGGGGAATCGCGGGCCAACGCGAGTGAAGGCTGTTCGCCTCGCCAACGTCCTTGGATCAACTGGAAGCGTTGGACCTATCTTTGCGCGGCAGATTGCTCGGGGCATCCCTATTTCAATTACCGATGAAGACTGCACACGATACTTTCTTTCGGTCGAAGAGGTGATTCCACGTTTAGTGACGGCGCTGGCGGTCGAAAAGGATTCAGTAGTTCTCATTTCGGAGACCGGCAAGCCACTCTCTATCGTCAGTCTCGCAAACTTTCTTATTCAAGACGCGCAGCTCACCCCCGGCAGCGTAAGGATCAAGCGAACCGGCCTTAGACCAGGCGATAAGTTGACAGAAAGCATGATCGCAATCGGCGAATCTGTGAGCCCCTCCAACGTTGCATTACTCCATATCGTATCGCCAGATCATGCACCATCCACTGCGATGCTGAATGCCGCGATTGAGGAGATCGAGGCAGCAATCAATTACCGAGACCTGCGACGCTTACTCGACACGATTACGCGCGTGGTGCCAGAATACCGTCCCTCGCCTCTGTTGCAGCGGCATGCAGATGTAGAAAGGCAGAGGTGCTGACGTGAAGAGAACCGTTGCGGTGATTACAACATCGCGGGCCGACTACAGCCATCTTTACTGGCCTCTTCGACAGTTGAACGCACACCCCGAGGTCGATCTTAAATTAATTGTTCTTGCGTCTCATCTCTCTCCGGAGTTTGGAGATACGGTTCGCGAGATAGAAAAAGATGGGTTCCCCATTGCTGCTCGACTGGAGTGCTTGTTGAGCTCGGATACAGACGTGGGGATGGCGAAGAGTATCGGGGTCGCAGTGCTCTCTCTCGCGGATACACTTGCGGCCATGCGGCCCGATCTGATCCTTCTGATCGCCGATAGGTATGAGATGTTGGCACCGGCGACGGTTGCGCTGGCGTTACGCATTCCTATCGCACACATTGAGGGCGGAGAGCTCAGCCAAGGAGCTATCGATGATGCAGTTCGGAATGCACTGACAAAGATGAGTCACATTCATTTCACCTCCACCGATGGGGCTCGTGATCGTGTGATCTCAATGGGGGAGGAGCCGTGGCGAGTGCAGCGTGCAGGTGCGCCGTCGCTCGACCATCTCAGCAAGAGCAAGCTGATGTCTCAATTGGAGGTCGAGTCCTGCCTCAAGATCGACTTGTCCCGGCCTACCGTTGTCATTGCATATCATCCAGTCACCCTGCTATCTGATACGAATGCGGAGGCAGAGGAGGTATTCGCTGCAATCGAAGAGCTTTCGCAGCAGCTGATCTTTTGTTACCCCAACGCCGATGCAGGTAGCCGCTATCTGGCTACCCGAATTCGGTCGCTGCTTGAGCGTCGCCAGGACGCATATTTTTTTACGAACCTTCCGTCGGTGACCTATTGGAGCCTGCTGCAATACGCGAAGTTGTTTCTTGGAAATTCGAGCAGCGGCATCATGGAAACAGCTTCGTTTGCGCTACCAACGGTGAATATCGGGATGCGACAACAGGGCCGAGAGCGTCCGCGGAACGTGATCGATGCCTCTCCAGTAAAGGAGTCCATACTTGCTGCCGTTCTGAAGGCGGATAGCACTGAATTTCGCGCTTACCTGAAAGGCATGAAGAATCCTTATGGTGATGGCTGTGCGGCCGAACGCATTGCGCAAGTATTGACCAATCTTCCGTCCCGCGATGTGCTGCTGCTAAAACTCGTTCCTCAGGTGCAGAAGTGAAGATACCTCTCTCGGAGCCAGATATATCTGAAGCGGAGGTGGAGGAGGTCGTCTCTGTCCTGCGCAGTTCACGACTGAGCCTTGGTCCAAAGATGGAGGAGTTTGAAGCATCTCTCTGCAGCTACGTGGATCAACCTTTTGGGATAGCGGTGAGCTCTGGGACAACCGGTCTGCATCTTTGTATTCGCGCACTGGGCATTGGGCCCGGAGATGAGGTGATCGTTCCATCCTTCACGTTCATTGCGGCGGCAAATGCGGTTCTGTATGAAGGGGCAACGCCTGTCTTCGTGGATATCGATCCTTTGTCTCTAAACCTGGATCCTGATCGTGTGGAAAAAGCTATCAGCGAACGCACGAGGGCGATCCTTGTTGTACACACCTTCGGGATACCCGCAGAGATGGACGCCATTCTCGAATTAGCGGAAAGATATTGCCTCAAAGTGATCGAGGATGCGTGCGAAGCGATTGGTGCGACTTACCATGGCCGCCAAGTGGGCTCTTTTGGGGATGCCGCCGTGTTTGCCTTCTATCCCAATAAGCAGATTACAACCGGGGAAGGTGGGATGGTGGTTACGGGCGACCGGAACTTCGCTATGCAGATTCGCGCGATGCGTAACCAAGGGCGATACGAATCCGACGAGTGGCATCAGCACTCGATCCTTGGCTGGAACTATCGGCTCTCTGAGATCAATTGCGCGCTGGGATGTGCGCAGATGCGGCGTATTGACGATATTTTATCGAGTCGTGCGGCAGTTGCGCGTGCCTACGACGAAGCTTTGAGCAATGTTGATGGCGTGGAACGGCCTCCTTTGCAGTTGGCTGGACGGGAGATCAGCTGGTTTGTTTATGTTGTTCGGCTGGCGCCGAGATTCAGTCGGGAAGATAGAGATGCGGTCGCCAGAATGCTGATTGCAAGGGGAATTGGTTGCGGACGCTACTTTGCTCCGATTCACTCGCAGCCTGCTTATAGTCACCTTCCGAGTGTTTCTTTGCTTACAGTTACGGAGTCAGTCAGCTCTCGTACGCTGGCTTTGCCTTTTTTCAACCGTCTCGATAAAGGCCGTATTTTGCAAGTTGCGGAGGCCCTTGACGAGGCTGTCAGGTCGCTCGAACGTTAGAGGTGCTGCTTTTTTTTTGGTGTGGCCTGCTTGGTAGTTTTTACTGGGGTTTTTAAGAAAACCGGGTGCTTCGACATGGTTTTTTGATGGTGAGAGCGTGGTGAATTGCATGGCTAACGTGGCGCCCTGACATCCACTTTTTGTAGTCCTAATAACATGACACGGGTTTTGGGTTTATTTTTGGCATACCGAGAGTCAATGGGGCGGATCTGCGCTCCACCCCTCAAAACTCTTCTTCAGGCTGGCT
The DNA here is from genome assembly GCF_009766095.1 of Granulicella sp. S190. Classification (GTDB taxonomy): domain Bacteria; phylum Acidobacteriota; class Terriglobia; order Terriglobales; family Acidobacteriaceae; genus Edaphobacter. The sequence goes on along the minus strand of NZ_LMUD01000023.1, from coordinate 506,438 downwards.
TAAGCATTCCTCGGCGATACTTTCTGGATGCGTGTTCTTCTTGTCGAAGATGAAGTGCGGCTGGCTGAGAATGTTGCTGCCGCTCTTCGTGAGATTCCGGGCTTTGCCGTAGACTGTGCCTCCGATGGCTCGATGGGCGTGTCCCTGGCGGGTAACCGTTGCTACGATCTCATCATTCTGGATCTGATGCTTCCCCTGCTGGATGGGCAGGGCGTCTTGAAGAGGTTACGTGCAGATCGCGATCTGACGCCGGTGCTGATTTTGACGGCGCGGGGGGAGGCGAGCTCGATCATTCAGCTTCTCAACGCAGGTGCCGATGACTATCTTGCCAAGCCCTTCGATCTCGGGGAGTTGATCGCACGGTCCAAGGCGCTGGTGAGGCGAGGAAAAGGAGTCGCGCATCCCATACTGAATCTTGCGGACGTCGAACTCGATACGCTTCAACAGTTGGTAAGCCGTGCAGGGGTTGTAATCGATCTGACCCCGATGGAGTACCGCATTCTTGAGTATCTTATGCACCGGCCGAAGGTGATCGTCTCCAAGCGTGAGTTGCTGGAGCACCTATACGACTACAACTGGGAGCATCACTCAAACGTGATTGAGGCGCACGTGTCTAATCTGCGTCGAAAGCTGGACTTCGATGCCGCAGAGCCGAGTATCGAGACGCTTCGAGGACGCGGCTATCGGCTCTCTCTCAAGGAGCGACTACCAGGATGAGGCTACGATCTATCAAGATGCAGCTCATAGCCTCTGTACTGCTGGTCGAGCTCGTCTCCGCTTTGCTGGGGACTGGTCTAGCGGTTCTCTACGAGCGGCATGCCCGCTTCCATGCCTTCGACATCATGCTTCGCGGCCGCGCCGACTCGCTGCTAGGTGCTGTCCAGGATGCGGAAGATACGCAGGACAACGTAATGCTCGATGGCAGCGAGATCAACCTGCCCAAAGAAGATCTCTACGAGGTATGGGACCAGGATCTGCGCGTCCTGGGTCATTCGGCTGGGTGGAGGATCGCTCCGAACGCCGGTGAGTTTGCCACTTCGGCGAAGCCATTTCAAAAGATCCGTGTGATGGGAGAGGGATATCGAACCATACGGATTGATGGTGTACGGGTGGTTGATCCAGGAGACAAGGGTGGAGGAGTGCTGCGCCACGTGACGATTGTTTATGGCTCGCCGACGAGTCCGATTTGGGAGGCAGTGTGGGGCGCCGTCTATTTTTATGGCGTGACGAGCATGCTTCTCGTGGTGCTGACAGGACTGGGCATGTACTGGTTACTTCGCAGAGGGCTCGCGCCTCTGGACGAGCTGGCGGTACAAGCTTCGGGCTTATCGGTAGACTCTTGGGGTTTTGTACCTTCTAGCCGTGTCCGCGAGACTGCAGAGCTGGCTCCGCTTGCAAAGGCACTTGAGACTGCGATGCAAGGACTGGAGCGGTCCTTTACACAACAACACCGGTTCGTCAGCGATGCTGCGCATGAACTGAAGACGGCAGTTGCAGTGATCAAGTCTTCGCTTCAGTTACTGGCGATGAAGCCAAGGAGCGCAAAGGAGTATCAGGCTGGGCTTGAACGATGCCAGGATGACTGCAGCCGAATGGAGGAGATTGTGGCAAAGATGCTCACTCTTGCTCGCATTGAAAGCAGCTTGAGCGGAGAGAAGAGGGCTTCGAGCGTTCTCTCTACGGATGTGGCCGAAGTCGTCAAGAGGGTTGCGGGGCAACTCGAGACGTATGCCGAACTCAACAAGGTAGGTGTAGAGCTTTCTGTGCCTGCTAGTGTCACTCTAGACATTGAAGAAGAGGAGCTGGAACTGCTTTGCTCTAACCTGTTGATGAACGCTTTGCAGCATAGTAAGCAGTCTGATGTCGTTCGTGTGACCGGTCGGTCGATGGGGGTATGGCTCGAACTGATAGTTGCGGATGAAGGCAGCGGGATTGAGGCGGAGTACCTGCCCTATGTCTTCGATCGTTTCTATCGCAACGATCCTTCGCGCAGCCGCCGTACAGGTGGAACGGGCCTTGGACTTGCGATCTGTAAGGCAATTGTCGCGAAGGCGAAAGGCAGCCTTGAACTCACAAGCAAGTCTGGCTCAGGAACTACAGCTATTGTGAGACTGCGACTCGAGCGGGATTTTATTGCATGGGACAGCACGCGCGCCTCGGAGCCGGCTCAAAAGCAGGAGAACCAATCCCTTTGAGGCGGTTACGGCATGGGTTCGGATCGCAGGGATCTTCAGTGTGTCTTAAGGTTGACCTGCAATAGTGGAGCTGTCGGGCCGCGAAGATATCGCCGTGCGAGACAGGGAGACTTCATGACAAGAAAGAGTGTTTGCAGAAGCTTTGGAAGATTGTTCGCCGTCGCGGCAACTCTCGCTTCTTTGCATCAGCCAGCAGTAGCGCAGAAGCTGTTCAGCGTTCAGACAAAGTGGGCGGTCGGGGGCGAAGGGGGGTGGGACTATCTTGCGGTTGATCCTGCCATGCCTCGGCTTTACGTTACGCATGGCGCGCGCGTCGATGTTTTAGATACAGAGACCGGGAAAATTCTCGGCGCTATCTCGGATCTGAAGGGGACTCATGGCATTGCGTTCGACGATGCGGGCAGATTCGGGTATATCTCGGATGGCGGTGCGAATGCTGTTGTGGTCTTTGACCGTACCTCCCTTGAGAAGATAGCGTCGATACCGGCCGGCACGAATCCTGATGGTATTGTCTTCGAACCTCACACGAAGACTGTTTGGGCTTTCAACGGGCGGAGCAAGAATGTAACTGTCATCGACACAAGCAACCGCACCGTGAGCGCCACCATTGCGTTGCCGGGTAAGCCTGAGTTCCCGACGGTTGATGGAAGTGGCACCGTCTTTGTAAATATCGAAGACAAGAATGAGATTCTCCGGCTGGATGCAGGACTGAGCAAGGTCACGGCTACGTGGCCTCTCACCGGCTGTGACTCACCCTCAGGGATGGCGATCGATGTGTCCGGTCATCGTCTCTTTTCCGTCTGCGATGAGAAGAAGATGATTGTTACCGATTCGAGATCCGGCAAAGGCCTGGGGTTGCCTAGCATTGGAGAGGGGCCGGATGCGGCGGCCTACGATGCTGCAAACAAGCTGGCGTTCTCCTCGAATGGCGAGGGGACGCTTACGATCGTCGACGCCAGCAAGAGTGACTATCCGGTGCTGCAATCGGTTGCGACACAGAAGGGCGCGCGGACCATGGCGTTTGATTCGAGAACGGGACGAATCTACCTGGTCACCGCAGAGCTTGGCCCCAGGCCAGCAGCGACTGCGGAGAACCCGCGGCCACGTCCTTCAGTTGTGCCGGGGACCTTTACAGTGCTTGTGGTCGGGCGCAATTAGGTATGTTTCCTCGTCTCAATTTCGATAGCGGGATAGGTCGCGGTCAGCGAAAGAGAACTTTGCTAGCTGCTCTTTTGCTACTGTGCTTTGCACAGGGATTGCTTCGTGCACAAGGGAATGCAGCCGCATCATTGCCCTCGGCGGCGACGACTCCGACCGTTACCCTGGACGAGGCGCTTTCACGAGCGCGGAGCAACGAGCCCGGCTTCGCAGCGGCTGCCGCTGCAAGTCGTGTCAGCAATATTGACCGGTCCATCGCGCGGGGCGCGCTGCTGCCTACGGTTACTTACCACAATCAATTTATTTATACGCAGCCCGCTGACGGAGTGACTGGCTCGAGCAATGCCAGTGCCAGCTCTCCCGCGGTTAGTTCGACGCCACGCTTTATTGCGAACAACGCCGTGCATGAGTACACCAGCCAAGGTGTCGTCACAGAGACCATCGGGCTACAGCAGATCGCTGCGGTATCACGAGCCGATGCTGCGGCAGCGGTTGCTTCGGCAGAGTTAGAGATCGCGCGTCGAGGTTTGGTGTCCGCAGTTGTTGGGCTTTTTTATGGCTCGCTTGCCGCAGACCGTAAGCTGGTTGTCGCACAACGCGCATCGCAGGAGGCATCAAGTTTCACTATGCTTACCGAACAGAGAGAGGCCGCGCGTGAGGCCGCGCACGCGGATGTTGTCAAAGCGCAACTGCAGCAGCAGCAGCGGGAGAGAGATGTTGCCGACGCGGTGTTACAGGTGCAAAAGACGAGGCTCGAATTGGCTGTGCTTCTTTTTCCCGATCCGCGATCACCATTTACCCTTAGCGCATCTGCTATTGCTGCGCCTCTTGCCAGCCAATCCGACGTTGAGACGGCGGCGGCTCGAGCGAATCCGGAGCTGCAGAGCGCCCTCAGCTCACTACGTTTGAGCAACCTCGATGTGACAAGTGCACGCGCCGCATATCTGCCTGAGCTGGGTGTGAGCTTTGCCTATGGTATCGACGCTGCACAGTTTGCAACTCGCGGCAATGACGGGGTTCGCAATCTGGGCTACTCTGCTACGGCGACACTTGATATTCCGGTGTGGGATTGGCTTGCGACGCAGCACAAGGTAAAGCAAGCCGAGATTCTGCATGATGCTGCCAAGATAACGCTGACGGCGACACAACGCCGACTGATTGCTCAGCTTGATGAGACTTATGCAGAGGCTTCGGTTGCGCGGGATCAGCTGCAGTCGCTTGAGATGAGCGCTGAGACCGCGAAGGAGAGCCTTCGGTTGACGCGGCTGCGCTACACCGCTGGAGAGGCAAGCGTGCTTGAAGTCGTGGACGCACAGAATTCACTGACCGGCGCGGAGCTTGCACGTGAGGATGGAAGGCTTCGCTACTGGGCTGCCCTTGCTGCTTTGCAGATGCTTACAGGAACGATTTAATCATGGCGCTGCATTGGATCACTAATCTTCGTGTCTCCTGTTCTCTTGTGCTTGGTGCCTCCTTGTGGCTCGCGGGCGGCTGTAAAAAAAGCGAGGAGGTCGCGGTGCCGGAGGTCACCGTGCAAGCGGTTCATCCAATGAAGGGCAGCATCTCCGAAGAGATTATGGCGGATGGCACGCTCGCTCCATTGGCTCAGGCGGCGATTTCACCGAAGGTTACGGCGCCGGTGCGGAAGTTTTACGTCCAGCGCGGATCGAAGGTAAAAGCAGGCCAACTGCTGGCGACGCTGGAGAGCAGCGATCTTGAAGCGGCGGCGCTCGACAATAAAGGCGCTTACGCTTCGGCGCAGGCGGGGTATGAGACGGCGACTCGCGCTACTGCTCCGGAGGAGTACACCAAGGCACAGCTGGATCTGGCCCAGGCAAAGGCGACGCTCGAACTGAACCAGAGCATTGTGACTGCGCGGAGTCAGCTGCTCTCACAGGGAGCGATTCCGGGGCGCGATCTCGACACGGCGAAGGCCACGCTAGTGCAGTCCCAGGCGGCTTACGAGATTGCGAAGCAGCATCTTGAAGCGGTGCAACAGGTGAGCCGCAAGGCCGCTTTGGAAAATGCGCAAGGGCTGCTCGCCTCTGCGAAGGGCAAGTACCTGGGGGCTCAGGCGCAATTGAGTTACGCCGAAATTCGTAGTCCGATTAATGGCGTGGTGACGGACAGGCCCTTGTTTGCCGGTGAGACTGCGGCGGCTGGGACTGCGGTGGTTACGGTGATGGATACCTCGGCGTTGCTGGCGAAGCTGCACCTTGCACAGATGCAGGCTCAGCAGCTGACGGTGGGCGCTTCGGCTAAGGTGACGATTCCGGGCGTTACCGATCCGGTAGACGCCAAGGTGGTGCTTATCAGCCCTGCCCTAGATCCCGGGAGTACTACTGTCGAGGTGTGGCTGCGCATCGAGAATTCGAAGGGACTTTATAAGGCGGGGACGGCTGTGCGCGTTGCGATCACAGGGCGCACAGAATCGGGTGCTCTGTTGATTCCAACCGAGGCCGCTCAGACTGCGGCCGACGGTACGGCGAAGTCTGTCATGGTGATTGCGGCTGACGGAACAGCACACAAGCGTCCGGTGAAGCTTGGCATTCAGACGGCTGCGAAGGTTCAGGTGCTTGGCGGCGTCGACGCTGGCGACAGCGTGATCACAACGGGAGCCTATGGACTGGATGATGGGACGAAGGTGAAGATCGGAGCGGCCGATGCAGAGGCGCCTGATGCGTCTGATACCTCGAAGCCTGAGGCTGGCAAGAAGGATGAGAAGTGACGCCTATGGTCGACACCACTGCCGGTGCGCCCTCGTCTAAGAGCATCTGGCTTGCAACAGCCTCGAAACCTATCTTTTTCTTCCTGATCGCTCTTACCATCGCCGGGATCTATGGAGCGATGCAGGTCCCGATCTCTGTCTTTCCGGATACTAACTTTCCTCGAGTTGTCATCGGTATCGATAACGGGGTGATGCCTGTCGAGCAGATGCAGGTCACGATCACGAAGCCTATCGAAGACGCGATCAACAGCGTTCCCGGTCTGCTTACTGTTAGAAGCACGACCAGTCGCGGGTCTGCCGAGATCAGTCTTTTCTTTGACTGGAATGTCGACATGTACCGCACGCTCCAGCTTACGGACGCGGCACTCGCCAAGGTGCAACAGACCTTGCCCGCCACAGCAAGGATCACCACCAATCGACTCACCTTTGCTACCTTTCCTATCCTTGGCTACGCTCTTACCTCTGAGGCAGACCCTTCGGGGAGGGATCTCGTCTCTCAGACCCAGCTCTGGGAGATCGCGACCTACGATCTCAAACCACCGCTCAACCGAGTTCAAGGGGTCAGTACTGTCGTTGTGCAAGGGGGCAAGGTTCCGGAGTTTCATGTTGTGCCGAATCTGGCGCGGCTGCAGGCGTCCGGGGTGACGTTGCTGGATCTGGTGAACGGGATTCAAGCTTCGAACATCATCGACTCGCCTGGGCTGTATGAGACCAACCACCAGCTTATCCTTGGCCTTGTCGGCGCGCAGGCTCACAGTAGCGCGGAGCTGGACAACCTCGTGATCAAGACCACGCCCAGTGGCGCGCCTGTCCGAGTGGCGGATGTTGCAGTAGTCGAAGCTGCGATGATGCCGGTCTACACGATGGTGACTTCGAATGGTAAGCCAGCCGTGCTGCTTAACATTGCCCGGCAGCCTTCCTCCAACACTGTCCAGGTTGCGAACGCGGTTGCCGACGAGATCACCCAGCTGAAGACCAAACTGCCCCACGGCGTTCGCCTGGTTCCTTTTTACGATCAGTCCGAGCTGGTCCGAGAGTCGATCGCAAGTGTTCGGGATGCGATCCTGATTGGCCTAGTGTTGGCGTGCGTCATTCTTTTTCTTTTTCTGCGCGACTGGAGCTCATCACTCATCGCTGGCCTGGTTATTCCGGTTACGATTGCGGTCACGATTTTGTTTCTCTGGCTGATCGGCCAGTCTTTCAATCTAATGACGCTGGGTGGCCTTGCCGCAGCGATTGGCCTGGTCATCGACGATGCGATCGTAGTGGTCGAGAATATCGTTGTTCATCGAGATCGCGGAGAGTCCCGCATGGAGGCGGTCCGGAGGGCCCTTCAGGAGATCACCACTCCTCTTGTCTTCTCCACTATTACACCGGTCGTCGTCTTTCTTCCGCTGATCGCCGTCAGCGGAGTTACTGGAAGCTTCTTCCGCGCACTTGCAGTCACAATGACTGCGGCGCTGCTCACATCCCTGGCACTGGCGCTTACATGGACTCCCGCTCTCTCTCTGCATCTGCTGCGAAGCAGGAGGGAATCTGCCTCGGCCAAGAACGATGCGAATGGCTCTCTGATGCGTAAGATTCTTCATCTTCATGAGCGCGTGCTGACGCTGGCTTTGGCACGTCCACTCCTGCTTAGCATGGCTTGCCTTGTCATCGTGCTCGCTGGGTGTTTGAGCTATCGTGCACTAGGAACGGATCTGCTGCCAGAGATGGATGAAGGCGCCTTTATCCTCGACTACCTTACGCCTGCAGGAACCTCTCTTACGGAGACGAATCGGATTCTGGCGCACGTAGAGCAGATTCTGCACGACACCCCTGAAGTGGAGATAACATCCCGCCGGACGGGCCTTCAGTTAGGCCTTGCCGCAGTCACTGAGGCTAACTATGGCGACTACACGGTTCGCCTGAAGAGCAAACGCTCGCGTCCGATCGACGATGTAATAGCCGACGTTCGTGCCGAGATCAAGAAGAGAGAGCCCGCGCTGGACGTGGAGTTCACACAGGTGCTGCAAGATATGATCGGCGACCTGTCGAATTCACCGGAGCCGATTCAGGTGAAGCTCTTCTCGTCGGATGCGACTCTTCTTCACCAGCTTGGGCCGAAGGTTGCCGATGCGATTGCCAAGATTCCTGGGGTGGTGGATACGCAGAACGGCGTCGACAATACGATCTCCGGCCCGGCGACTAACTTTCAGATCAACCCGGTGCTGGCTGGGAGGTTAGGGTTTACGCCTGCGGAGGTCTCTGAGGACGCGACTGCGATCCTGGACGGGCTGCCTACGAATGATCCCATCATCGTCAATGGCCGTCCTTACACTATCCGCGTTCGACTACCGGAGGACACGCGCGCGTCGTTGGAGGCGATTCAGAACACTGTCTTCAACTCCAGCACAGGCCACACGGCAACGCTTGGATCGCTCGCCCAGGTGACTCAGCTTCCGCCGCAGAATGAGATTCGTCGAGAGAATTTGCAGCAGGTTGTTCTCGTCAGCGGCAGACTGGAGGGGTCTGACCTTGGCTCCGCGATGACGCGAGTTCGCTCGACGGTGCAGTCGCTCCACCTTCCTTCGAGTGTTCGTGTCGAGTATGGGGGAACCTACGAGGAGCAACAGAAGTCCTTCGCCGATTTAGCCCGTGTGCTGATCCTTGCGCTTGCGCTTGTCTTCGGAGTCCTGGTAACTGAGTTTCGGAATTTTTCGGCGCCTGTTGCAATCCTGAGCAGCTCGATCCTCTCTATGACTGGTGTTGTGATTGCGCTGCTGATTACGGGCACCACCTTCAACGTCGCCAGTTTTATGGGTCTTATCATGGTGATCGGGATTGTGGCGAAGAACGGGATCCTGTTGCTCGATGCCGATGAGAGGTATCGGGGAGAGGGTGTTTCTGGAAGCGCAAAAGATGGCGATGCGCTTGCCCGGGCAGCGATGCTGCATGCTGCTCAGAGGCGGCTGCGCCCTATCTTCATGACTGCAATCGCTGCGATCTGCGGAATGTTGCCCCTTGCGTTTGCGCTGGGCGCGGGCTCACAGATGCTACAGCCGCTTGCTATCGCGGTTATAGGCGGCCTGTCGCTCTCCCTCTTTCTGAGCCTAGTCGTGACGCCGGTAATCTATTACAACCTGACACGGGAGAGAGTTTCGTAGGGAAGGCTGGGAATTGCTGCTATCGAGCTGTCTCCTCTGAGATGAGGCGTACTGGTCCGAGTAGGCCGGCGGGAAGAAGTGGTGAGTTCGCTTTATACGGATTGCGCGCGGTGAAGGTGTACTTCTTCGGAGCGCCGGGTTGAGCGTCGCCGATGAGGCGGTTGACCCAGAGATTCACTACTCTTGCTTCGATGAGGTTGTCACCGGGCTTGAGGGCAGAGGTGATATCGAGGCGGTAGGGAGCCTTCCATACCGTGCCCAGCTTCTTGCCGTTGACCGATACTTCTGCGAGGTTGGCGACATCGCCGAGGTCCAGCATGAGTGGTGCGCCGGACTTGAACCAGTCGGCGGAGGCCTCGATGTGTTTCGAGTAGGTGGCGTGGCCGGAGAAGTAGCGGACGCCGAGGTCGCTGTTATCGGACCAGGAGGCTAGCTGGTCGAGGTGAAGAGTCTCTGGCTCGCCGCGGCTCTCTTCGAAGTGTACGTCCCATGGACCAGTAACTGTTGCCAGATCAGTTTCAGTGACCTTGGGAAGGATGTGGTTGGTCTGCTTGGTCGGATGACGGAAGACGACGAAGACAGTGCCCCATGGTTCAAGATGAAGCGGGACGGTGGAACGTCCGTTTGCAGATTGAAAGGAGGCGGGAGAGATGACGCCGGTGTCGGCATGGAAGAGCTCGGCGGTGCGGCCGGTGATGCGAAAGCTGGTCTCGGTGTCCAGGGGATGGTCGGAGCGGTTGTCTACGAAGTAGATGTCAGTGCCGGGCGCGGTGCGGTGAACGAAGATCACCTCGGTGTCGGGCGAGGTTTTGGTGTAGGTGGTGTCGGGGGCGAGGTCGATGAGTCTGAATGCGGCTTCGAGGTTGTTGCCGCTCAGGACGCGGCCTTTGCCGACTTTGCGGTTGGGCTCGACACCGGTTCCCCATAGCTCCTGAACGAGTTTGGTGAAGGCGGCCTGATCGTCGGCGAGGGAGATGTCGGAGGTGGGAGCGTTTCCGACGACGGTTGCGCCTTGGTGAACGAGCTCGCTGATGCGACGGAGGACGGGCAGGGACATGTGTTGCGCGTAGGGGTCGAGCGCGAGGACGCGATAGTGCATGCCACTGTCGGTGATGAGCGCGCCGTGGTCGGTGCGCAGCTTGTGCGCGAGGATGTCGGCGTTGACGTAGTCGAAGTTATAACCGGATGGGACGGGAGGGTTGTGTTCGCCAAAGATGGCAGTGATGTTGCTGCCCTCTCCGTAGAAGTAGGCTACGTCGGCGACGAAGCGTCCCTGCTGCAGCATGTAGGAGCTGCGGGCGAGGTAGTTGATCCACGGACCAGCTTGCTCTGCCCATGCTTCGTTGCGGTTGAACCACTGACCGAAGGGCCCAAGCGTGAGCCCAGGAGCAGGAGAGCCTGCATCTGCGCCGTTGGGGCCGGTGAGTGGCTGGTGGACTGAAGAGTGAATGACGAAACGGTTCAGGCCCATGGCGAGCTCTTTGTCCGCGGTTGGCTTTAGGGTCGCGGGCGACCAGCCCCAGGGAGCGGCGGCTGCGGTCATCGACTCGGCTGCTACGTAGGGATGGCCGTAGATGTGGGCGACGGAGGCGGACTCACGGATGTCGGCGTTATAGCCGGGCTTGTCTTCGTTGACGCCGGGACGCTGGGTCCACATGGCGGCCATGGGAACGTCATCGTAGCGCTTCATCTCCATGCCGTCGCCGATGGTGGCACGGCCTGACTCATGCGATTCGCCGTACTGGCCCATGCCTCGTTGATGCAGGGCGTCGGCGATGACGCCGTAGTGATTTTCAACGAGGAGCTCTTCGAGGGTGCGGCGGTAGTCCCAGAGGAAGCGGTCACTTTCGGCGGAGGAGTTGACGATACGGCCTGCGAGCGTAGGCAGCCACGGGCGAGCATCGTAACCGCGACGGGTTTGAAATTCGGCGAGGATGTCGTTGGTCCAGTTTTCGGTGCCGGCCTCCCATGAGTCCGTGATGACGAACTGTAGGCCACCCTTTCTGCCGGAGGCTGCGGAGGCATGCCCTTCGGAGCCCATGTTTCCACCGGTCGCTTTTTTGTAGTTGTCGAGATAGTGGTTTATGTAGGATTCGACATCGGCTTTGTTGAGCTTGTCGACCTCGGGGCCGGTTGCTTCAGCAGGGGCGGGGTGGTTGGTGATTCCAGTGAGGGAGTAGCCCATGCGGAGAATGGTCCAGGTGCCCGCAGGAGGCGTCCAGTCGAGGGTGCCGTCTTTGGACATCTTCCCGGTAAGGTCGATGACATCGGATTTGGAGACGATAGCGCTCTGATCTACCGAAGGCGTCGCTACGGAGTATAGGTCTGGCAGAGTGGCGAAGCCGGCTTTCTCTTCGAAGCGATGGATGCGAGGGCCGGTGTGGAGCTGGAACTCGGCGATGCTGTGGGTTAGCGGGCCGGAGGGCCGGGCTCCGCCGAAGTCGCTGAGATCGATGTCGCCCTGCATGTTAGAGGGCGGACCTTTTTCTGCGAAGGCGATGCGAAAGTAGCGGGCAGTAACGGTCGCAAAGTCCATGGTGTGCTCGACCGCCCCGGACGTGGGCAAGCGAACGACATCGGTGAAGGTGGTGCCATCCTGACTGGATTGAAGGAGGGGACCGCTGTTGGTTTCTCCCATGAAGATGGACAGAGGATCGCGTTGGCCTCCTGCAACGTAGGTGACCGACTGGATAGCGACAGGCTCGGAGAATTCATAGCGGAGCCAGCCGGTTTCGCCGGGCTTAGCGGCGAGGAAGTGGACCTCGCTATTGAGATCTTCATCGTAGAGTTGGCTTGCGTTATCGACTGGTGCGCCGGATGAGGTGGTGACGGTGGGATGCAGGGCGGTCATGGAGCGCTCGATGGCGGGCTCGCGGATTGCGAGAACTACAGTGTCGGCGCCATAGTCCTTCGCGGGCGGCGGAGCCTGGTCTCCACCCATGGCACCCATGAGATCCTGCTGAGCCAGATTGCCGAAGGGGCCTGTGGCGCTGGGCGGCGGGGGCAACGTGCCGCGGAATGGCTTGCCGCCTTCGAGGGTGGTCTGCGACCAGACCACTTTCTTCATGGCCTGCTCGGGTTTGACCCAAGGGCCGCCGCTCTCGGACCAGCCAGGCGAGCCAGCGACGGCCATCTCGAAGCCGTAGGTGTCGCCTTTCTGGATCGCGTAGTTGAAGACCTCTTGCCAGCCAGGCTGCATGTAGATCAGGCGTTGATCGACGACCTTCGGGGTGTTGAGAGCTGCGTCGAAGTTCTGGAAGCCGGCGATACCGACGCGGTGCATCCAGTCGAGATCCTGCGTGATGCCGTCCTTGGTGATATTGCCGTTCATCCAGTGCCACCATACGCGCGGATGCGCGGTATCGGGTGGGTTGAGGAAGCCGGACGCAAGGGGATCGCTGGCGATGTTGGCCGACGAGGTGGATTGCTGCGCTTGAATCGATAGCGCGGGGTTGAGCAGGCAGGCCGCGAGAGCGAGTGCCGAGGTAGAGCGGAGTGAGGTACGAGCTTTGGTACGCGCGCTGCGGCGAATGGAATTAGTGGCTGGCATCTGCAGTCTCCGTGCTGGGTGAGTTGCTACTGGGTTGGAGCGTAGCGGTGAAGGTGTAGGTGCCGGCGGGTAGTAGGAAGTCGCCTGCGCTGTGGCCGACCTGCAGGGAGCTTGTGGCGAGTGGCTTGCCATTGAGTTGGATATCGGTTGCGTTGATCCGGCGAGTGGCAAGGATGGCGGAGGTGTTGGCCGGGAGAGTTACCGTCCAGGTGATCTTCCCTGATGCTGGCGTCTTCGCTGAGGTGGAGGCGACATGAGGCTTCACGCCCGCTGCGTTGGCTCCGGAGACGGCCCAGGCAGAGCGAATAGGGCCGAAGCGAGAGTCGTAGGTGAAGTCGAGATGGCCGAGACGCGAGTCGAAGGTGGGATGAAGGTTGACGGTGTGGAAGCCTGGGTCTGCAGCGTCAGTATCGATGCCGGCAGCAAAACGATAGATCCACTCCGCTACGGCTCCATAGGCGTAGTGGTTGTAGGAGTTCATGCTCGGATCGGAGCGCATGGTGTCGCCGTTCCAACGCTCCCAGGTGGTGGTTGCGCCGTGGTCGATGAGGTAACCCCAGGAGGGATAGTCGCGATTGAGAAGGAGCTGGTAGGCGACGTCGGCGTGGCCGGTGTCGGTAAGAACTTCAAGCAGATACGGAGTGCCGACGAAGCCGGTGCCGAGTCGCATTCCATTGGCTCGGATCTTTCTTACGAGCTTATCGGCAGCTGCGGAGCGAAGGTTCTCCGGCATGAGGTGCATGTAGAGGGCAAGGACGTAGCCGGTTTGGGTCTCGACTGTTTTTCCGGCCTGACCGTCGCTGGTGGGGTGGATCGTGGGCGGTGGTATCGAGGGGAAGTTGTCGATAGTGCCTACGAATCCGTCAGAGCGAATGTACGCCTGTTGGAAGGCTGACTTGATGTCTTCGAAGAGTTTGTCATATCTCTCGGCTGCTTCGGTGCGGTGAGTGGCGAGCGCCATCTGACGCATGAGCGTGACGTCGTAAGCCCAGTAGGCGGTAGCGAGTAGATCCTCCGGCGTGGTGATGGTTGGAGTGAGCCAATCTCCGAAGGCGGCGCCGAAGTTTTTCTGCCAAAGATGATTTGGGTTTTTGCTGAGAATCTCGGCGAGGTAGCTCTCCATGCCGTCCCAGTTCTGATCGATGATGCGGGGATTGCCCGACTGAATCCAGCCAGTCCAGGGGATTATGACGCCTGCATCGCTCCATGCGGCTCCGTAACCTGGATTTGGAGTATCGAGGCCTGGCGCGTAGATGCCGTACATGGGCGTCGTGGCCTGTGTGCCGTGGATGTCTGCAGCGAACTTCTGGCTAAAGGTGGTGAGATCCATGTTGAAGGTTGCAGTACGCCAGAAGACCTGGGCGTCCGCGGTCCAGCCGAGCCGCTCGTCGCGCTGAGGGCAGTCTGTGGGGACGCCGACGAAGTTCGACCGCTGGCCCCATAGCACGATCTGCCAGAGCTTCGAGACCATCGGATCGCCGGTTATGAGCTGAGTGGTGAAGGGGGCATCGGTGTGAAGGACGACGGCCTTCAAGGTTGCGGTGCTTGGATGGTAGTTGAGGCCGGTGATCTCGGCGTAGCGAAATCCATGGAAGGTGAAGAGAGGCTGAAAGAGCTCTCTGGCACCTTTGCCAGAGAGGATGAAGTGGTCTGTCGCTTTGGCCGTGCGCAGGTTATCGACATAAAGTGTGCCATCTGGATTGAGTACTTCGGCGAATCGCAGCCTGACGTCTTCGCCCGCGTGACCGTGAACTAGAAGGCGAGGAATTGCGCTCATGTTCTGGCCGAAGTCGAGGACGTAGACACCGGGTTTAGGCTCAGTGATCTTGACGGCGCTCATCGCGCGCTCTTCACGTATCGGCTGAAAGTACTGCGCTACGAGGCGGGGCTCTTTGACCGGAACGATGGTGGCGGGATGCCATACCTTATCGCCGGTATCAGCTTCGCGGAACTCAGCGGTGTCCCAGCCGGGTTGATCGCGACGGGCGTCGTCGGTCTCGCCATCGTAGATCTCTGCAAAGGTGATGCGAGAGGTTGTGGCTTTCCATGAGTTGTCGGTGGCGATCCAATCGACACTGCCGTCGGCATACTGCAGGCGGAGCTGCGCTTTCAGAGCTGGCTCGGTGGTGCCGTAGTTGTTGCCCTGGCGTAGCCATCGAAGGGGCGTGCTGTACCAGCCTGGCGCGAGATAGGCAGCGATGGCATTTTGGCCGCGGTGAATCTGCGCGGTGACATCGTAGACCTGGTACGGGATGTGTTCGCGGAAGTCCATCCAACCGGGGGAGAGAATCTGATCGCCCACGGGTGTGCCGTTGAGGTGGAATTTATAGGCTCCGAGAGCAGTGGCGTAGAGACGCGCGGAGACAATGACCTTTGGCTGAGTGGAGAATGTTTTGCGAAGAGCGGCAACGGGACCGGTGGGCCAAGGTTGACCGCTGTCGGTAGAACCGAAAGGGTCCGAGCTGGGACGGTATGGCTCGGCGGCCTTCCAGCTGGAGTCTTTTTGTGCAGGCTGCTGCCAACCATCGGTTGCATCGAGTTGCGCCTTCCAGCCGGGGTCGGCGGAGGTGACCCGCTCCGTTGTGCCGTCGGTGTAGGCGATGTACAAGACGGTGCTCATGGGAGTTTGTGCGGAGATCTTCTGGACGCGGGCGGTTTGATAGTGAGTGATGCCGACGGCTAGGAGGTTTGAGCCCTGCTTGAGATTCTTAGTGACATCGACTTTCTCGTACGTTCCCCATGGCATCTGCTGCCAGGGTGGGAGCGGGCTGGCGGTCAGAACAGAGTCACCGTTGACCCATGCGGCTGCTGTGTCCGCGCCGGTGGTGTAGAGGGTTGCGTGCTCGAT
>NZ_LMUD01000023.1:408218-490626 GCF_009766095.1 Granulicella sp. S190 | reverse complement strand
TCCACTCGGCGTGCCAGTTTGTCTGCTGCAGGAGACCTGTTTCGAACCAGCTCGCTTCGCTGGTGGGATAGGGTTTTCCGTTCTGATCCCATGTGCTGACGCACCAGAAGTATCGTTTGCTGGGCTGAAGATCGGGGCCGGCATAGGCAACGTTCAGAGAGTCGGAGGATTCTACGCGCCCACTATCCCATACGTCAGGATGGGCATTCGGAGAGGCGGGATGCGCACTGAATACCATGATGCGATATGCGGTTTGCCGTGCGCCGGGGTGCGAATCACGCAGTTGCCAGGAGAACTCGGGATGCGGCGTATCGACGCTGAGAGGTTCAGTGAGCGCGTTTGTCTGGAGAGCGATGGTTCGTGGCGCCAGCGTACCGCGAGTGACTGGAGCGGCAGCGTAGAGGCTTGAAGCTGAGGCAAGTAGGAGTGCAAGGATAAGGCGGAGTTGCCGAACTGAGCGAACAGTGCTCGAAGGCTGTGACGAGAGGGAAGGCGTCATCGGGATAGGAGATCCGTTTCTTATTTCGTTATTGCGTGGTGAGACAAAGACCATATGTAACACCTGAAGGTGCGTCCGCGGCGCTCGCAAGATTAGCAAGCTCCGCGGGCGCGGCCTTACGGCAGCTAGAAGTTAACGCGCGCTGAGAACTCCAGTTCGCGCGGATCTAGCGATGAGGTGACCCGGCCGTAGGTTCCCGAACCGAGGTTGGTATCTACGTTGCCAAAGTTGGGATGGTTGAGGAAGTTGAAGGCCTCAGCACGGAACTGAAGATTGAGGCGCTCGTGGATGGGAAAGGTTTTGTAGCCAGCGATATTGAAAGAGATCTCACGGGGGCCGCGGATTGTGCCTGGACGTGCGTCGCCGTAGAACCCATTCTCCGGAGCTACAAAAGATGTAGTGTCGAACCACTCCGACTTGTTTTTGAGGAGGCGGACCGGAGAGATCTGGTCGGGCCGTGTAGCAAGGCCTTGAACGCCAGTGGAGATGCCGGGAGTAAAGGCGAAGCCGCTTTCGAGCACGCTCAACGTTGCGAGACTCCACCCGCCGAGTACCTGACGCTCCAGCATATTCGAGCTACTGCGGAAGGCCTGAATGTCGTATACGCCGGAGAAGGTGAGGACGTGAGTACGATCGAAGTTGGACGGACCATACTCTGCAGCGAGATTAGTCCAGTCCTGAATTCCCTGCCCCCCGCCGCCTGCGATACTTCCGCCACCGCCGGTGTTGCTGGAGTGTCCGAACTGCGATAGCGATTTGCTGTAGGCGTAAGAGACGGTAGCGTTGACATTACTCTTACGGTAGACGAATCCAGTCTGGAGTGAGTTGTAGTTGCCCGAGCCGATGCCAGCTTCCGTGTAGATGTTGGAATAGCCTTTGTATGGACGGGTAAAGTTGGCGCTGGTGGAGTTTCCGAGATTGATGCACGGATCGAAGCTATACGTGGTTGAGGAGGTTTGACCGGCCGCGAGACAGCCAGCCTGCGTGGGTGCAGTGACAGGGAGGGGCTGGTTCTGATCGTATCCAAAGGTATCTTCGTGACGGAACTGCGTTCCTGCATAGGCGACGCTTAGGACTGCGCTGGGAAAGAGCTGACGCTCGACGGTGAGGCTGTAGGACTGCAGCTGTGTTGGGGTGAACTTTGGACCTACTGCATCGATGGTCTGCGGTGTAAGGCCTGTGGCCAAGCCAGCGGTTGGATTCTCAAGTGTTCCTGAGTTGATGTTCGAACTCTGCGTGAAAGGCGGGTTTTGGCCGAAGGCGTTGTAGATCGCCTCTACGGCGAGTCGGGAGTATCCGATGCCGTAGCCCGCGCGAAGGGACGTCTTGCCGTCGCCGGTGAGATCGTAAGCAAAGCCGATGCGGGGAGCGAAGTTCTTGCGTGTGGCATTGAAGAAACCGTCCGGTACGCCGTTCTGCCCAGCAAAGACAAGGCCGGTGGTTAGATTGGCGGCTGACCCTGTGGAGGTGACCGGAACGCCTGAAGCATTGGTAAGAAAGCCACCGCCGAGAGTCACGACAGGGGCTTGCGACGCGTTGTACTGTGAGGCGTAGAACGAAGAGACCTGATCGCCGGAGTTTGTGTTCGGCGAAAAGTAGACCCAGCGTAGCCCGGCATTGACGGTTAGCCTTCGGTTGACATGCCAGTCGTCCTGCGCGTATGCCTCGCCCTGACGATAGTGAAAAGATCCGCTACGTTGGCCGCTATCCTGATGGTAGGTGGAGTCAAGCCCAAGGAGATAGTCCGCAACCGGATCTCCGGTCCTTGTGCCGTTGAAGGCAAACGAACCGCCAGGGAGAGTGAACACGTTCTGGTTTTTGATACCTGCAATGTACAGCGCGCCGAACTGCAGTACATGCGAGCCCTTGGTCCAACTCAGATCATCCTGCAGGATGCCCTCACCATCGGAGGCATGAATTGGCGGAGTGGAGGCACCGAAGCCGGCATAGCCGCCGCTGAAGCTGACCGTGGGAGCCTTGTTGAGAACGTTTGCGTCTGGGAATGCCTGGTTGATGGTCACACCAGAGGGGAGCTGAAAGTTTGAGGTGTTGATTCGCGGCTTGTCGTAAGTCTCAGCGACGGTCGCAGTATTGATGAGGTTGGACGTGATGGTCGAGGTGAGACGGCCCATCATATTTATGCCAGTGGTGTAGTAGGTTGTTGGGGTGGTCGCGAAGATTCCGCCGCCGAAGGAGTTATACGGGATACCGTTTTTTACCTGCTCGTAGGAGACACGACCCGTAAGGACTTCGTTCTCGGTGATGTAGTGATCGACCCGGTAGTTATAGCTATCCTGGCTGAGGGTCTGCGATTGTTGATTGATGTAGTTGAGGCTGCTGCCGGGGTTGTTGGGAAGTTCGCCTAGAGAGTTGAGCAGGGCGATCGCATTGGGATCGATGCAGGCGGGATTTATGGTATTCGGGCCGGTGATGCAGTTGGTGGCTCCGCGCGCGGCGAGCTGCTGTTGACCGAGAGCGTCAATGGTGAGCGGGGTCGTGTTGGTCAACGTGCCCGCCCTCTGGGCAGGAGTAAAGACGAGACCCTGCGCGGTGGACCCGGTTTCGATGCGACGCCATTCGTTCGACGCAAAGAAGAAGGTTTTATGATTGCCGCCATAGATATGCGGTATGCGGATCGGACCGCCGAAGGAGTAGCCGAAGATATTCTGACGCAGCTTGGTTTTTACGGTAGCGAAGTAGGGGTTGGCATCGAGCGCATCGTTGCGGAAGTAGTCCCACGCGCTACCGTGGTAGGTATCGGTGCCAGACTTGGTCTCAACTACAACCTGGCCGGATCCCGCTAGTCCGTAGCGGGCGCTGTAGTTGTCTTTGAGTATCCGGAACTCGTCAATCGAGTCGACGATGGGAAGGATATTGATATTGGCCAGATTGCCCGTGTTCATGTTGTAGACGCCATCGAGCGTGTAGACGGAGTACTCGACGGATGCGCCATTGACGATGAGAGTAGTACCGCCGGTGAGGCCGCCAGCTGTCTGCTGGTTATTACCGGCTGTGCTGGAGACTCCGGGAATGAGCTGGCCCATCGACTGAAAGTTGCGGCCATTAAGCATAAGGTTTTCAACCTGCTTCGACGTGATAGTGCCGCCGGAGCCGGAGTCTTGTGTTTCGACCGCGAGGGCGTCCGCTGTGACGTTCACGCTTTCGCCGGTGCTACCAACTTTCAACGTGACGCTTGTCTCCCGGGTCTGGCCGGGATCAACCTGTACGTGCTGCACGGTGAGTTGCGTGAAGCCGACATGCGCGGCCTTCACGCTGTACAGGCCAGGGGTAAGCGCATCCACAGAGTAGAAGCCCGCCTCCGAGGTGGTGAGTGTTTTGCTGACGCCTGTAGCTTCGCTGGTGACTACGACCTCGACCCCTGCGATGGAAGAGCCGGTAGTATCCACAATGGTTCCGCGGATCGATCCAGTGTTGCCCTGCGCTAAAGCCATGCCGGCGAGAAGAACGAGCATAGTGGGCAATAAAAATAAGATTCGGATCTTCGAGTGACGTATTGATTCCATTACTGCCTCCATAAAATGAGCCTTGCGCGAACGCAGGACCGCTTGCCGACGGCAGCAGAGTTTTGTGCGGCGAGCCGTCAGATTCGTGTGCGATTCCTATTGTTCTTACAGCGCTAGCGAAACCTACCCTGAGATTTCGGCACAACCTTAAGCTGCGGGAATGACGCTGTCAAGACATTTTAGAAATTATTTCCTTATTGGATTTTTACTTGAAAATCTATTGGAGTTTGCAAGTGACTGTCACTTCTTCCGTTGGTGTTGCAAAAGTCCTTTTTCGGTGTGGTCCGCATGGTTCCTTCACTACAACGTGCTCTTAACAGAAGAGTCCTCCCGGACAGCGGGAGGACTCTTTTTGTTAGAAGCCTGATGAACAAACAAGAAGCAACGAAGTGGCCGCACCACAAGCGAGGGATTCGTACGTGGCGCTACTGGTTCAGTAGTTTCGTCAGATAGTCCAGCGCCTTGGGATCATTAGACTGTCCCAACCAGAAGACTGCCTGCTTCCGAACTGCGGGATCTCCGTTCGAGTTTGCCACGGTGATCAGCTGCGTTACGGCCTCTTCGCCCGGAAGTTGCGACAGCGCAAACACTGCCGATTTTCGCACACCACTGTCAGGATCGTTGGACGCGGCTTCTCGCAGATCGCCGGCGACCTTCTTGCCATCCTTGTTCGCCATCCAGAACTGAGCCTGCTTTCTGACCTGAGGAGACGCATCTTCGTGCGCCATCCGAATTAGTTCGGTCAGACCACCTGGATCGCTGGTCAACGTGAGGTCAAAGGTCAGCTTCTCGCGGAACCTCTCATCCCCATCGGTACGAGCGAGATGTTGGATAGCGTGGAATCCTTCTGCGCCGCGCTGGTTTGCGAGCCAGAACGCCGCCTTCTCCCGAATCTGCAGGTCATTCTCCGATGTGGCGAGATTGACGAGGGCAGCAGTCGCCGCCTCCGTCTGGTGGATCGAGATCGCAAAGATCGCACCGTCGCGGAGGTGCTCTGCATCACTTTGGCTCGCGAGAGCAGACAAGGTGCGAGCGCTGTCGTCCGCATCGACGCCATTCAACCAAACCAGAGGAATTCCGCCCGCATCCAGTACGCGATCCGGATTCTCGACATGGAGCTTCGTCACTCCACCATCCGCCACCTTGAGCAAAATTAGGGCGTGATCAAAGGACTTGCGATCGTCCTTCGACGAGTCGTTTGTGCTGGAACCGTTACTCCCTTCAAGATATTCAACATGGTTCGATGCCCAGTCCGAAGAGACCCTCTCCTTGACAGGGATCGAGTAGCCCACCCAGGTTGCGCCTCTCTGCGCCTTCAATCCATCCAGCACCGCATTTAGGCCATGGTCGGCAGTTTGAGTCTTTAGCTGAGCATGAAGGATCGCTGGCTGCTGCGCCATGAGAACGGTGGCTGCAGAGATCGCCATACTAGCGGCAAAGATACGCGCGAGGGTTCGCATCGATATTCTCCTGAACATCTGAATCGGTTTACAGCGTTGATTGTGATGGGTATGGAGCAGCGGTTTACTTCAGCAGCTCCATCATGTAGTCCGTTGCAGCTTTGTCATTTATCAGAGCGAGCTGGGAGACGATGCTTCGCTTCAACTCTAGGTCTTTCTCAGACCGTGCAAGTTCAACCATCCTTTGCGCATCCTGCGTAATAAATAAAGCAGAGATAACCGACCTCTTGATCTTTACATCGCCAGCAGCTTTGTAGACCTCTACCAACGTGTCGTTCGCTCGCTTTCCCTGGAAGATCGCCATCGACTGAATCGCTTCTCTTTGCAGTTGCGGGTCCAGCTTTCCAGTCACGACATCGTGCAGAATGCTCTCTGCTTCAGGCGATTTGCTTTGTGCCAGCACAAACAAAGCATGCTTCTTCATGTCAGGAGAGCCATTTCCATTGAGAACTCCCCTGAGGAGAGGGATCGCCTTTGCCGGATCATGATTGAGCAAAGAGTTCAGCGCCAGCATCTTCAGGTCTTCGTCCGATCCGCGCGCCAGGTGGCTATCTCCTCCATCGGTTACCACGTGAGTTGAATCTCCCAAGTCCTTCATCTGAGCATTCAGGTCGCTCATGCTCTCGGCAAGTGCCTGCGTATCCACATGGACAGTAACCGTAAGTGCAGAACAGTCATTATTCCAGGGACTATTTGTAGCCTCAGCTTTTAGCTGATCGCACGTGGCGGCGACAAGCTGCGGCTTGCCGAGCCTGTTCAGCGAATAGGCCTTCCAGTAAAGCGCCGAGTCCACGCGCTTCCCCTTCGCGTTGATTACCTTGTCGAAGGAGGCAACCGCATCCGGCCAGCGATGCTCCGCCATCGCCTTCGAACCTATGGTGTAAGCAGCATCGTCCTGCACCGGTTCACCGGTCAGCTCAGACGCCAGTGCGTGAAAAGAAGGCATTCCCACCGAGAAAAACAGCAGTGCCGAAGAGAGTTTAATCCGAGTAAAAGATGTCATTGTGCCACTCCTTGATTTCGATCGTCGTTCTGCCGCAGAATCCGTATATCCAGTAGCAGTCCGCTGGTGTTCATTTCGAGCCGCAACCGCCAAGTGCCATGCTGGGTCTCCGGTTCGTTATCGAGAGTGGTGAGTACACGGCCAAGATCTTCTAGCACCGCTGCCTGTGCCACATCCCCACTATCCCTGGCTGTGTGAACATAAACAGCGTTCTTCAGCAACAGGCTATGCGCCTGTTCGCGCGTAGCCTCATCGAGCGGCCCTTGCGTATGGTTCACCTCGGTCAGCAGACGCTCGGCGGCGTCCAGATGATCCGCAACCGCCGGGTCGCGGGGCTCGGTGCTCAGTGGGCCATGCCCATTGATAGCCAAATTAGGCCTCGTCTTCAACGCATGTCGGCCATGCAGTGCACCGAAGACCACCAGGAAGAGTGCTGCCATCGCCAATCCAACCGCTGGCCATACGAACTGCCATCGCATGCCAAACCGTTTCGGCCTTTCCACGCTCAGTATGCTCAGATTTCCACGCAGCCGCTGCCAGTTATGTTCGAGATCAAGCTGCGGAACCGGCTCCGCGGAGAAGACACGCAGCGTCTCTGCAATCGACTCCGACATCGTCGCGCACTCCGTACACTCCTCCAGATGCCTGCGAATCGCGGCCTCATTAGAGCTTTCATGCAACTGATACGCGATCAGATCCTCTTCCGCAAAATGTTTCACCGCAAACCTCCCGCCACTGGCGCAAGTGATCGCCGCAGCTTCGAAACAGCACGGAATACGGCCTGCTTCGCCGAGTTCACCGTAATATTCAATGCCTCTGCAATCTCCATCATGGGAACCTCTTCCATATGCCGCATCGTGAATGCGGCACGTTCCATCGGCGTCAACTCGCCCATCGCTGTTTCGCGCAAAGTAGCGGCTTCGCGGCCGAGCAACTCATCCTCCGGCCCAGCTTGTCTATCCGCGACGCGCACAGTGCCATCTGCCGCCGAAGGCTCATCCGCGATGCGCGACGCCCGATAGGTGAGGTCGCGCTTACGACGTTCGACGAGATTGATAGCTGTGTTCATAGCGATTCGTACAATCCAGGTTGAAAAAGCTGATTCCAGTCGAAAGCTCGGAAGCTTGTTGTAGGCCCGCAGGAACGCCTCCTGCGCTGCCTCTTCCGCATCCTCTTCATTTCCCGTGATGCGAAACGTCACACGAGCGACTGAGGA
Organism: Granulicella sp. S190; assembly: GCF_009766095.1. Classification (GTDB taxonomy): domain Bacteria; phylum Acidobacteriota; class Terriglobia; order Terriglobales; family Acidobacteriaceae; genus Edaphobacter. Next base: position 482,924 of record NZ_LMUD01000023.1, on the reverse strand, counting down.
GAAGTGACGATCCATCAATACGCGATAGGCGTCTCGATTCCCGCCGAGAACTTCACGGATCGCTTCTGTCTCTGCTCTATCCATTCGCCGATTAGACAATGGGTTTGCCTTCCGGTTAGGTTCCCGCGAAAAAATAATCGGCGGTATGGCACAAAGGCCATCCCGCCGATATTGAACCAACTTCAGCCTAATAACAGGCCGGAGCGCTAAGACGTGAAATCTAAAGGAGAAGCCGAAGGTGTTAGCTTTTGAAGTTGCGGAGATAATCCGCATCCACCTTCAGCGAGTCCTTCCATGGCATATCGAAGGCCTCCTGTTCCACAAAGGAGTGCATGATGTGCTGCGTCTTTGCTGCCTGCGCAAAGATGGGATGGTAGTCGATGGAGCCATGGCCTAGCTCAGTGACCTTCGCCTCGTGATTATCGGGCGATGGATTGCCTGCAAGGTTGAAGTCTTTTACGTGGAGCATGGAGATGCGATAGGGATGATCCTTCAAGATCTCCTCAGGCTTTACGCCCGCAACGATGGCCCATCCGCAGTCGAGCTCAAAAGTGACCTTCTTCGGATCAGTGAGGCTCAGTAGCTCAAGATACGGAATCTTGCCGTCGGTCGAGGCAAACTCCGGAGTGTGGTTGTGATAACCGAAGTGAATGCCGGACGCGGCCGTCTTCTCGCCGAAGATATTGAACTGCTCCGCGTTATAGTGCCAGTCGTCAAGAGTGTGCGGAGTGTGGCCGCTGTGCGGTCCTGCCGGAGCGGGCGTTCGCGACCCGGGGCTGGAGCAGATGAGGAACTGCACGCCGAGCTCCTTGTCGTACGCCACAATCTCATCGAAGCCCGCATGTAGATCCGGGAACGGATGGTGGGCACTGACGCATCGCAGGCCCGCTTTATCCAAGGCTGCACGAATCTCTTTTGCGCTTTTCTTGGGTAGCGCTGCCGCTTCTACCTCGGTGTAGCCGGCAGCACTGATTGCAGCGAGAGCTTCGTCCAGATTCTCTCCCATCTGCTGACGCACCGAATAGAGTTGAATGCCAAGCGGCAGGCCCAGAGGATTGGCATGAGCGAAGCGGCTTGCAAAACTGAAGGCGGCGGATGCCGCGATGGTTCCTACGAACTGCCTGCGAGAGATCTTCGTCACGTTTTCCCCTTGTATTGCTATTTGCTGTTGCTAGATATTCTGCTTGCTCATCTCACCGGCAAGATACTCCGACGCGCGCATCGACAGAGAAAGAATTGTCATCGTCGGGTTCTGCCAGCCTGCACTGGTAAAGCTTGCCCCGTCTACAACGAAGAGGTTCTTGTGGTCGTGGCTCTGGCACCATTTGTTGAGTACGCTGTGCTTCGCATCATCGCCCATGCGGCAGGTGCCTACTTCGTGGATGCTGTAGCCGGGCGGGTTGGGAACAGGGTTCTTCGATAGCACCTCGAATCCTGCTGCTTCGGCCACCGCCGCACCTGTCTCAGCGGCATCCTTGGCCATGTTGTACTCGTTGTCGGTGTACTTGGTCTCGACATGGAGAACGGGAATCCCCCATGCGTCTACTTTGTCTTTGCTAATGCGCACATGGTTCTCGTATCGTCCGAGGACTTCTCCCATCATGGTCATGTGGAAGGCACTTCCGTGATACTCCTTCAGCTTCTGCTCCAGCTCCACACCGTACGCCGCGAAGTTTCGAGGAGCTACGGCACCAGTGCTGCTGGTAACATTCAGCGCGTATCCGCGGAGAAACTTGTCACTCTTGGTCGCGATGTTGCGAAAGCGCGGAACGATCGCTCCGCCACCCATGAGCTCCTTAGTGCCTTTGCCATTGCGGGCTTCAGGGACGGAACAGATGACACCGGGGCCGTAGATCTGGTCCATCAGATAGCGCCCCACCAGACCACTTGAGTTGCCGATGTTCGAGTTTAACAGTAAGCGTGTACTTTCGAGAGTTCCTGCAGCAAGCACCACTACGCGAGCTTTGACGGACATCTCGCGCCGCGAGAGCCGGTCGATAAAGAGACAACCATTCGGCTGGCCCGTATTCTTATCCACTGTCAACTGGCGCACTACCGCATTGGCGATGGAGGTGAGCTTGCCTGTTTTTTCCGCATCGGGAAGGAGAAGATTAACAGAACTTGCAAGACCATCACGACCGAGAGCGCGACGTTGCTTGCAGACGGACATCTCGAACGGCTTGCCTGCAGTCATGAAGCGCTGCATCGACTGCGACCAGGGATCGTGGTCGAGAACGAAGTTGCCATCGGGCATCTGCGGCGGACCGTCGAGCGCCCCCGCGACCTGAAAGATATCCTCTACTCGCGAGTAGTACGGTGCGAGGTCTGCATAGCTGATCGGCCAGTCTTCTCCGAAGCCGTCGTGAGACTTCGCCTTGAACTCGTAGTCGCTCAGACGAAACGATTGCCGCGACCAGAAGAGAGATCGTCCACCGAAGAGACGCACACGGACCCAGTTGTAGGGGTTCTCAGGTGCGAAGGTGTACGGCACCTCCTGCTCATCGACCCAGACGTTTGCATTGAATTCATTGGCCTGGAAGACGTGCTCCAAGCGCCCAGGCGGTTTGAAACCACGATACGGAAGCTCGTAGGCGGGTTTGTGCTCGGCGTTTCGCGCTACATCTGCCACGGGCCCGGCGTTTAGCATAAGGCAATGAATGCCGCTCTCGGTCAGGATCTTTGCTGCCATGCCGCCAGCGTGTCCCGACCCGATAATCAGTACGTCGAAGGTCTCGTTAGTCATCAGTCCTTGAGTGTTCCGTGAGGTTTATCGTGAGTATTCCGGCATGACGTGCGATGCCTTTGGAGCGGCGATGACGTGGACAGGAGCCTGCGAGCCGTCTGAGTTTGTCGCGTAGATGTCCGGGTCAATCGGATACCAGAACAGTTCCGTGGACGACGCCTGGGCGTGGGAGGAGGTCACGTCGCTCCATGCCCTTGAGTTGATGGTGGCCATGCGAATGTCGTCGTGAGCGATGTTGACGAAGTCCGCGTGCGGCTCGGTTGGAGGATGGTCGTTCATCCACGTACGAAGTAACGGCTTCAGAATAGAGCCCGCCTGACGATCGTCAAGTTTGGCGAAGCCTTTGCCGTATCTTTTCTCAGACTCTGACTCGAGCCAATTCAAGCCGCCTTCGTATACCTTTTTGCGAGCAGCGGGCGAGCTACCGATCAGGAAGTCGAGGAAGAACGGCGTCTCGGCCTGCAGCGCTCCCGGCTTGTCGCCGATGGGAGGCATCAGTACATCCGCTAGCCGTATCAGGGCTGCCAACTGCACCGGCGTGAAGAAGCGTTGCACCGTCTCTGTAATGCCATCGGCTACTTCGGTCTGCGGTATTGGAGTTTTGGGGTTTAGTCCCAGCGTCCAAGGCACTGGTGCGGGAGGCGGAGGGGCAGGGGCAGGATTCGCGGTCTGCTGAGAGAGCAACAGACGTGGCGCGACACTTACAGATACCACAGCGCGGACGAAGTCACGACGTAACATGCAGGCTCCTTGGTCTCGAGTAAACGCTACACCGGAACCTTACCTATCGTCCAACTTTGAGAACGGGCTGCTTCAGTTCCGTGTCGGAGCCTTGAGTCGTCGCCTTTTTTATTTGGTGGTAGTTTATGAGATTTTGCGGGGAGTTTTACGAAAATGTAGTGTTTTGTGATGGTGTTTTGATGGTGAAGTTGTGGTGGTTGGCGTGGTAAACGTGGAGTTTCAGCAACGACTTTTCGATGACGAAAAATGTGACACGGTTTCGCGGTTTATTTTAGGGAGTGCCGTTCTGGGACTGTCATGCATCGCGGCAGACGCCCACATCTCGGAGGGAAGACGTGGGCGCCGGCTGATTATTTTTGGTTACAGCTTCTTTTTAAGGTCGTAGGCCATATTTTTGTGGGCAGCTACGGCGGTCTTGCCTTTGATAACTGCGGCGCGGAACTGTACCTCTTTGGTGTCCTTGGCTTCGGTGGTGAATGCACTGAGGGCCTTGGAGTGGTCTGTCACCATCTGGTCCATATACTCCTTGTCGAAGTCATTCCCGGAGAGTCCGTTGAGCTTGTCGAGTTCTTTCTGGTGATCGGAGTCGGGACCTGTGGGAGGAGTGAGACCCCACGAGTCAGCGTAGGGCTTCATGCTTGCGGTCATCTGGGTGTGCTCTTTCACCATCTTTTCGGCGAAGGACTTGACCGCAGGATTAGTGGCTTTCTGTTCTGCCAACTGGCTGAGGGCTATTTCGTTTTGGTCGGATTGGGCTGCCGTTGCCAGAAATTTCTTATCGTCATCGGTGACTGCTTTTGCTTTGGTTGGGGAAAGCGCGGCAACAATGCCGAGCATTGCGCAACACATCCACTGCGTCGAGTTTTTCATCGGTTCTCCGGATTGCGGCGTAGCCGCGAAGTTTCGTTCAGGGCGTGAGAGGCAGTTTAGTGGTTTTGAGTTGCATCTCGGAGGCATGGTTAGACGTAGCAGTTTGCGTGGGGCGCAAAAATCTTTGCGTAAATGCTTCCTGGACGTAGAAGACGGTGCGGTGAAATTGCCGAGGCTGAGAGGGCCTGCGCCACTGGCCATGCCTCTTCTCGTAACGCTCGCACTGGAGAAGAGACACTCTTGAATCTTTCTGCGTCTAGCCCAATCTCCTCTCCACTAACCCATCTCTGCAGCGTAAGGCGGCTCTGTAGAGCCCGAACATCTCCAGCCAACCTGGTCCTCGTCTCTTTCGATCCTCTCGGTCGGAGCGTCCAAGAAGTCCATGGGGCTGACACTGATCGTTTGATATGCTTCTCGCGAGGTATTCGCACTTTCGTCTTGGCGAAGGGTTGTTGGTGCCTCGGTTCTGCCACGAGATTTCACAGTTCCCCTTCAATCTGTAATTGATCCGTTCTCAAATTTCTGCTAAATCGAGTTATGCTGCTGGAAATCAATAACCTAATTCGATTTGAACGATATGTCGTCGACCGCTCCGGCTGGACGCTCAAGTGGGAGCAAGAGCTGATTGCCCTGAATCGTAAGAGTTTCGACCTGCTGATCTACCTGATCGATCATCGAGATCGGGTTTGCAGCAAGGACGAATTACTCGCTGCACTATGGCCCGATCAGTTCATTGAAGAGAGCAATCTTACCCAGCAGATCTTCCTGCTGCGCAAAGCTCTGTCACGGCACGAGTCGGGTGGAAAGATCATCGAGACCGTGCCCAGCCGTGGCTACCGGTTCACTGCGCCTGTGGAGATGGAGCAACGGCACGGTCCACAGGAAAGATTGCAACAACAGATTGTGGTCAATTCCAGCGAATCGGTAAAGGTAACCCACATCACTATTGAGGAAGAGGAGATCGAGATGGACGGCCATGCATGGGCCGTCGCAAGATGGTTCGGCTGGCAGCAGCGCTCGCTGGACCGCAGCGTTGGCCGGCCTGCTGTGCGCTGGCTTCTCGCCGGTGCGGCAGTGATGGTAGCTCTGGCCGTGTATTTTGCGATCCGATCGAACGATTCCGACAGTTGGCGTATATCGGCATATACGCAGATTACAACTGACGGACGCACCAAATCCATCGGCGGAACCGACGGGAACAGAATCTATTTCACCCAACTGCGAACGAGAGGTGTCGCGGAAGTTTCGGCTTCCGGCGGAGTGGAGGCGCCCCTCCTGCTTGGAATCGAGGAACCACGGAGCGGGGACGTTTCGCCGGATGGGTCGACCCTGCTGATCGTCTCTCAGCAAGGCGGCCAGGGACCCGCAAATTCACTATGGAGTTTTCGTCTGGTGGGGGGAGCTCTTCGCCACCTTGCAGATGCAGTGTTCTCCGCGGCGTGGTCTTCCGATGGTGAAAAGATCGTTTACGCCTCGGCAAACGGCGATATATTCGTGATGCGCCGCGACGGCTCGGAGGCACATCGAATCGCTTCACCCGGAGGATATGTGAAGTCCCTGGCATGGTCGCCAAACGGAAAGACAATGCGGTTTTCCAAGGATGGCTTGTTGTGGGAGATCGCATCCGACGGAAGCAATATGCGCCAGCTCCTCCCAGGATGGGGCAACTCGCCCACCCAGTGGGACGGAGAATGGGCACCGGATGGACGATTCTTCTTCGTTGCGGATAGCCAGATCTGGCTTCTTCCGCGCGAGCGTGGCTTCAGTTCGAACGTACGTGCAACCCCGGTTCAACTTACCTTTGGCCCCACCGTCTGGGACCGGCCTATTCCCAGTTCTGATGGAAAAAAGATCTTTGCATCGGGCCGCACCCGGCGTGGCGAGCTTGTTCGCCTTGACGCAAAATCCAGTCAGTTCGAGCCTTTTTTTGCCGGCATCTCGGTGGAGTTCGTCGTCTTTTCGAACGACAGCAAATCTGTCGCCTATGTCTCTTATCCTGAGGGCGTTCTCTGGCGTGCGAATCTGGACGGCAGTCATCCCATTCAGCTGACTGAACCTCCCTTGCGCCCGAAGTCGGTGCGCTGGTCCCCCGACGGATCTCAGATTGCCTTTGTAGACCGAACGACAGACGGCGTTGACGCCATCTCCGTCATTGCCTCCGATGGAACCGGAAAGCCGCATCGCATTTTGCCGGAGGATCTCAAGGCAGAGACGGATCCGAGTTGGTCCCCTGACGGACTGAAAATTGCTTTTTCCACGTCGCCCAATGTCGGCGCAAGTGCCAAGTCTGACCTGCGCCTCTTCGACCTCGCGGCCGGCAAGGCGACTGCCATTCCTGGTTCGGAAGGTCTCATGGTACCCCGCTGGTCGCCCGACGGCCGTTTCCTCTCGGCCATGACTCTCGACACTGTGAGCTTGAGACTCTTGAATCTATCGACCGCAACGTGGGCGAAGCTAGATACAGGAGCTGTGGCTTTTCCAGAGTGGTCCCACGATGGCCGATGGATCTACTACGTTCGATGGACGGCCGATCCGTCCGTCCTGCGCATTCGAGCCGCGGATGGAAGAAGAGAGAGCGTGGCCGATTTGAAAGGCGCACGGTACACCGGCAGTTATACGTTGTGGATGGGCCTTGACCCTGCCGACGCCCCCATGATGCTTCGCGACGAAGGAACCGATGATATCTACGCCTTGACGTTAGAGCGGAGATGACGACGCTCTGATTATCGAACCGATGGGCGATCCTTTTTGACTTAGTAAAATTCTCTCGTCGACCGTCTCATTCCTGAGTGAGTTTTGCGTTATTTTTTTGGGCGATGGGTTTGCGTGGCTGGCGTGGTGTTTAGCAGTCACTTTTTCGAGCGAAAAAAATGTGACGGGGTTTTGGTATTTATTTTCTGGTGTTCCAGTTTTGGGAGTGAGCGCTCGAGCTGCTTAAGACGGAACGGCTCAGGGTGGTTAGAGGTGTTGCCAGCTTGTGACTATTTTCAGGCTAGTCACCGAGATGTTGATTTCACGTGATGTATGGGCCACCCGCCGGCACCATCAGTTTATATGCCACCTTCGCGAAAAAAGCGCGAAGGATGAGGCATCCAAGATTTGTTGTTTAAGGACTAAAGGGTGGAGCCCGGCAATGTGCCTCTTCGACCGAATTGACAATCAAAGTCCGGCTCAATAAGTTGGTACACCGAACCGCGCATTGGACTATGCATGCTCTACGGCAAGTGTCCGATTGTATGTGTGTTCGTGAAGACGACTCAGGAGGCTCCCCATGCAACATCGCTTTATCCGTAGCATCCTCGTAAGAGCGTTCGCAGCAGCCGCTCTGCTCTCGATTACCTCTCTAGCAACCAAGGCAGATGCGCAAACCCCAGCAGACAAAACCCTTCCCGCCAACGCCCGTTTCTTCGTACCACAACCTGCCAGTGGTTCCATCCAACAGGCTGTCGGCCTGCTGGAGAAGTTCCAGCTCAAAAACGCTCTCCTAATCGCCGAGATGGAGGCCACCCCGCAGGCGGTCTGGCTCACCGGCAATACTCCTGCTCAAACTGCCTCAACCGTTTCGAGTACGCTGCGCGAGGCAAATTTCCAGCGCGCCATCCCAGTCTTCGTTCTTTACAACATTCCGGGACGTGACTGCGGCAGCTACTCCGCTGGCGGGGCCGAAAACACAGCTGATTACGACGCCTGGATAGACGCCATTGCCGGCGCCATCGGTAACCAAAAGGTAGTGATCATGCTGGAGCCTGACGCGATCGCCGACCTTCCCAGCGACTGCGGATACGATCCCACGGTGGTCGATATCCCGCAGGCCGTCACCAACCGCTACGCCCAGATCAACTACGCGATCACCCGGCTTGAGCAGCAGGCCCAGACGAGCGTCTACATCGATGGCGGCAACGCTCATTGGCAGGCCGTTCCTGTAATTACTCAGCGCCTAATCACGGCCGGCGTTCAACAGGCTCAGGGTTTCTTCTCGAACGTCTCGAACTACAACCTCTCTACCTACGAGTCGAAGTTCGATACCTGGGTTTCATCGTGCATCGCCTTCGGCATGAATCCTGCGGATGGTGGTTGGCGGCTTGGCAACTACTCCTACTGCGCCAGCCAGTATTACTCTCCGCTCGGCACGGTGAACCCCGACGACATTACGACCTGGGTTTACACCGACGAGTGGTTTCAGCAAAACCTGGGCAGCGCGGTTCCGAGCACACACTTCGCAATCGATACGAGCCGCAATGGACAGGGCCCCTTCAATGCAGCCAGCTACGCCAACCCGCCTTACAACCAACCCTCAACCGTGATAACGACATTGAACAATGGAGGCTGGTGCAATCCGCCAGCACGCGGTCTGGGCGCCGTTCCAACGGCTAAGACGGGCATCCCGCTGCTGGACGCTTACCTATGGGTTAAGACTCCGGGGCAGTCCGACGGCACCTGCGACTCTGCGGGTGGTGCACGCGCCTGGGATTTCGGCGTCTATGACCCCGCAGCATGGCCCACCACAGCGGCTCAACAGGCTACCTTCGATCCGCTGTGGGGACTCTACGATCCAGCAGCAGGCGCATGGTTCCCGCAGCAGGCGCTGGACCTTGCCCAACGCGCCAATCCTCCACTCCGCTAGGCCATATCCCTCGTTCACCCGAAAGCCGCTACGTACGTTCAAGTAGCGGCTTTCGTGTGTTGATTGCATTACCACACAACTAAGTATGACCGCGATCATCACTAAGTGGGTGCGAGTTAGAGATCCCCGATGTCAAGAGCGTGTGGCCTCGAAGAGAAACCAACTGCGACGCTGGGACTGATCGATCCAGTTCTCCAGTAGGCTAGCTGTTGCGACGTCACCCGCATCGTCGCAGAGTGTATGTACCGCACGCATGCTCAGGGTGAACGCTTTGTCATCTTCATGCAGTTCGCTCAACATGTCTGCGGGGGTCACGTACTCGGCGTCGTTATCGCGAATACGTTGTAGCCTCGCGATATGGCCGATGGACCTAATCGTCGTTCCTCCGATCTTGCGGACTCGCTCGGCAATATCATCTGTCATGGCGAAGAGCTGGTCACCGTGATCGTCAAGAAGGAGGTGGTAGTCACGGAAGTGCGGTCCGCTCATATGCCAATGAAAGTTCTTTGTCTTTATGTAGAGAGCGAAAGCGTCCGATAGCAGCGCATTTAGAGCGCCGGTAATATCCTGAACTGCTGCTGCGTCGATATCGGACCTGGTGGTTAGGGATGCTTTCTGGCGTTCGCGTAATTCTTTTTTATTCGACATCTTGATCTCCTTTGGCTGATGGTAAGGGTTGAATATCATCCGTGTCGATCGCAGAGAGCAACTTAGTTCTCGCCGGCCTTCAACAGATATTTGTGTTCTCCGGACAGCACAAGCTCCTTATGTTGATTGAAGACGGTTACCTTTGTTGTGACAAGGCCGTTCGAATCCTGCATGGACAGCTCGATGATCTCCAGCGCAGGATAGAGAGTGTCGCCGGAGTGCACTTCCTTCAGGAATTTGCAGGAGAGTTCGGTAAAAGCAATGAAGACTTCGCCGATGTAATGAGGAAATAACGTTGCTCCCGGCGCAGTGAATGCGAGTACCTGAAGCCCGTGCACAACGGGAGCCGAGTGGCCATGTCTTGCCGCCCAAACGGCATCATAGTGTACCGGGTGATTGTCCGCAGATACAGTTTGAAAGGCAGCGGAGTGTGCAGCGGTCAACGTACGACTCGGTGCGCGGAAGATGTCTCCAACCCGCAGATCCTCAAAGCGTTTCGCAGGGACCATAAGGAAGGATGCCGGATCGAAGGAGGTCATCGTCCTGGGTTCACCTTGCAGCTTTTCACTAATCATTGTTCCTCCTTTCAAGGTCTTTTGCGGTTAAAGTGCGTACCAACTTTGAGACGACTTCCCTAGAGATCATTTTGCTAATGCAGTTTTGGCGGCTTCGTCGATTACTCTTGCGACTACCTCCGGCACTTCCAGGATCGACATGTGGCACGTCGACAGAGTGGTGACTCTCGCGCCCATCTTCTCTGCTGCCAACTGCTGCATTTCGGGCGGTAGCATCTGATCTCTGGTCGAGATCAACGCCCACGTGGGTTTATCCTTCCATGCAGCCACAGTGAGCTTCTCGTCGAACATCGGGCCGAAGCTCTGCCCCTGCACAGCGAACGCAAGCTTTCTGTCTGCCATCGGCAGGCCTTCTGCGATACGCTCCAGCATGCCTTGCGAAGTCACAGTAGCGAATTTGTCGCTATCAAGGCGAATCTGCTTCTGCCCTTCCGTCCAGCCGAAGGGGCTGCTCGCATCGTTCGCGGACTGCCCCACTTCCGGCGCGTACGCTGTTACATATACAAGACCCGCAACTTTGGGATCGTCACCAGCTTGAGTAATCACAGCGCCTCCCCATGAGTGACCGACCAGGATTACAGGACCGTCCTGAAGGGCGATGATTCTCTTTGTGAAGGAGACTTCGTCCGACAATGAAGTCATCGGATTCTGAACCGCGACTGCGTTGTATCCCATCTGCTGCAGGATTGGAATCACTTTAGACCAACTGGAGCCGTCAGCAAATGCTCCGTGAACGAGAACTACATTTTTGACAACTGAAGACATGATGCCCTCCTTGGTGGATGCTGCGTGTCTATGGATTCGAAGCGGTTGATCGCCGTGGTGTTATCTGGCCGATGACTTCTTCGCCGCGTCATCGATCACTCCGGCAACTTTTTCTGGCTCTTGCAGCATCGCGAGATGGCACGTCTGCAGTGTCACGGCTGTAGCTCCCAGCTTCTTTGCGGCCGATTCTTCCATAGCAGGTGGAAGCATACGATCATCCGCTGAGATAACCACCCATGATGGTTTTGTCTTCCATGCAGCAACTGTCAGTTTTTCGCCGAACATGGGACCATAACTTTGCCCCTGTACCGACAGGATGAGCTTGCGTTCGGCCATCGGCAAACCTTGCGCAAAATCGTTGAGGATTCCTTCAGAGGTCATGGAAGCGAACTTTTCGGTGTCGACCCGGATCTGCTTCTGCCCCTCAGTGATTCCGAACGGCGTGCTCGCGTCATTTGCAGACTGTCCCACCTCTGGCGCGTAGGCGGCAACATAAACGAGCCCGGCTACCTTCGGATCATCTCCAGCCTGTGTGATCACCGCACCACCCCAGGAGTGTCCTACCAGGATGATAGGGCCGTCCTGCAGGGCGATGATGCGCTTCGTCGCAGCTACATCGTCAGACAGCGATGTCAACGGATTCTGAACCGCTACAACGTGATATCCCTTTTGCTCGAGGATCGGGATGATTTTAGACCAACTTGTTCCATCGGCGAATGCGCCATGCACAAGCACGATGTTCCTCACCGAGGTGGCTGGTTTCTGCGCAAATGCTGGAATGACCGAAAGCAGTAACGCCATGCCGACGCAGGCGCGAAGTAGGTGATGCAAACGGTCGCGGTACATAGAATCTCCTTGAATGTTGACCGCCCATACCGGACGGTTGATTGAAGACATGCGAACGGTGGCGGACCACCGCTCGGTCCATCTGCAGCACCTAGCTATCTGCTGCTGAAAAGGATTATGGAGACTGCCTTCTGTAACGTCGATACCCTTTCGGGTATAAGGAGTGTGCCCAGATCGGGCGCTGAACTTGCTCTGTTTAATCTCTAATCACGGGTTTGCTCTATAGCACTTCGCACCTCGCGATAGATATCGTCGGCACGAGCAAGTGCGATTCTAAGAGATTTCAGGAGAGGGTCGTTCTCGGGAAGTGTTTCGATCACTACGCCCAAATGAAGCATCAGTCCATATATGGATTGCAGAAGCTTGTCATTGAACCCCTGCGCCAAACGGAGTGCCTCTTCAGAATGCTTACCAGCTTCCCGTCTAAGCCTATGAGCTATGTATCGTAACCGCAGTAAGTAGGCCAGGTGTTGCAGGCTCAACAACACAAAAAAGATAAATGCTACGTGCCGGGGATTCATATGAACTGCTGGATCGTTCCATGAATTTCCTCCAGTCCAGAACCTCGCCCAGGAAAAAATGTCTTGATGAATTACGTGGAGGATCATACGAATTTGCCCACATCGTGAAGCCATTTCACTTCGATTACCAGAATCGCGACACTCGCGAGATACGAAAGTATCAGCATTTTTTCTACAATAATCGCCGGATCTTCCTCGGTGAATACTCTAAAGGGTGGCTTCAACGTGCCACTTGATGGTGTTTTAGAGAGCTCGACAACCTTCGCGTAGTTGTATGTTGAGTTTTTCCATAGAGGGCAAGGAACAAGTCTCTTGCTCTTGCGTCTCAGAGCGGTAATGTAGTGTCCCGAATGATCCAATGCGATCAAGGCGCCGAGAGGTTGTTCGCTCACAATAAAACGCGATTGGCCCTCCGCCTATTAATGCCTGATGTAAAGGACAGTACCCCGCTGCTTGATGCACGACCCTATCTCGTACATGAGAGCCAACCCTAAAGGGTCGCGCTCCTTTGAACTTCCTGTTGTCTTATTGCAATAGCAGAAACTGATAAGCCGGAGGGTTGCTATGACGTTCGATACATCGTCCAGTTCATGTACGGAAGAAATCAATACGAGTACCCGCCGATCCTCACTCACGAGGTTTAGCCGCCGGCACTTCGTTGTTGCGGCTGCATCATCTGTTGCAGCGCTCTCGCTGCCGCATTCCGCAACGGCGGCAACTCTCAACCAACTTTCCACAAACCAACAATATAAGGAGAATCCGATGAATATGATCACGGTCAAAGATGGTACACAGATTTATTTCAAAGACTGGGGAACCGGTCAGCCTCTCTTCTTCCATCACGGTTGGCCGCTTTCAGCAGACGACTGGGACACACAGATGATGTTTTTTCTAGAGCGAGGATACAGGGTGATCGCACATGATCGGCGTGGTCATGGGCGTTCGACACAGACGGTGACAGGAAACGAAATGGATACCTACGCGGCCGATGTTGCCGAGTTGGTCACGAAACTTGACCTGAGAGAGGCTATTCACATCGGTCACTCCACAGGTGGTGGTGAAGTAGCACGTTACGTTGCCCGATACGGGAAGGGTCGAGTCGCGAAAGCCGTGCTGATAAGCTCCGTGCCACCGGTTATGGTCAAGTCAGAGAAGAATCCTGGAGGTACGCCGGTCGAGGTGTTTGATAAGATCCGTGAAGGCACCGCGAATCAGCGTGCGCAGTTCTACCAGGACATTACTCTTCCCTTCTATGGCTACAACAGACCAGGTGCGGTTATATCCCAGGGAGTAAGAGACAACTGGTGGCGCCAGGGTATGATGGGCGGAATCAAGGCTCAATACGACTGCATTAAAGCGTTCTCGGAGACCGACTTCACTGAAGACCTGAAGAAGATCGAAGTCCCCACGTTGGTCATGCACGGTGAGGACGACCAGATTGTTCCTTTTCCCGACTCCGGGCCGCTGTCAGCAAAGCTTTTGAAGCATGGCACACTGAAGGCTTATCCTGGGTTTCCTCACGGAATGCCGACGACGCATGCAGAGCAGATCAATGCCGACCTCCTCGAGTTCATCAAGACGTAGCTAGAATGCTGTGGAGAAAGACTATCCAGGACTTCTCCACAGCGCCGTTTCCCTCACGTATCTGCTGAAGATCGGGGCATAAAATAATGACAACCTCTAATAAAATTCGAGTACTCTGCGCGGACGACCACCCGCTGGTTCGGGATGGCATAGCTTTTGCACTTCAACAGCAAAGTGATATGGAACTTGTCGCAGAGGCTAAAAACGGTTTGGAAGCAGTTGCCGCATTCCGGCAGCACCGGCCAGACGTTACGCTGATGGATCTGCAGATGCCGCAGATGAATGGGATAGATGCAACGGAAGCTATCCGCAAGGAGTTCCCTAACGCACGCATTGTGATTCTTACAACGTATTCTGGCGATATCCAAGCTTCACGCGCCCTGCAGGTAGGAGCTGTCGGTTACATTCTCAAGGGAACGTTTCGCACTGATCTCATTAATACGATCCGCACTGTTCATTCAGGGCAGCGCCGAATTCCGCCGGAGATTGCCTCCGAGATCGCTGAGCACTTCACGGCGGACGCGCTCTCGGCACGTGAGATAGAGGTACTTCGGTGCGTCGCGGCTGGCTGCGCCAACAAAATCATCGCCGATCGGTTATCGATTTCTGAGGATACGGTGAAAGGCCACATGAAAAATATTCTGGCTAAGTTGCAGGCGAATGATCGCACACATGCTGTCACGATCGCTATGAAACGCGGCTTTCTTGACGCCTAATCAATAATGCATAGATGTGATCGTGGCAACGGTCGCAGGTTGCGCCTGATCTTAGAGAACCGTGACTTACCCTAAAGGAGGGTAGGTGGACGACCGTAATTGAGCTTCCCCTTCCTGGGTGTTCTGCCACAATCCATCCATCAGTTCTTTTTCTTTCGCCGCAAGAAGGAGTGAAGATGGCACTGTCACTTAGCACAACTTCAGAACAATCGGGCACGTTCTCTACGACCGACGTAAATGGAAGTACGATTCGTAAAGCGGGTGCTGAGCCAATGCTGACCTCCCATATGATCAAAAGACTTTTTGTTTATGGCAAGGAAGAGGAGTTCCATTCAGGCGCGGTTCTCTTCGCGCGTGGCTCCCAAAGTGCCGACTTCTTTGTGGTGATCGATGGCGCAATCGAATTACTGGAACACAAACGCAACGGGTCGTTTTATCCGCTCGCTACCCTCACCAAGGGTCAGTTTTCAGGAGAGCTCGACCTGCTAAGCGGCAGGGAGACGCTCTTAAGTTGCCGTGCCGCTAGACGTAGTCGGATCCTGCGTATCGGAGCTGACGGCCTACGTCAACTGATGCGGACCGAACTCGACATCACGGACCTCATCATAGAGGCATGGGTTGGAAGACGTGCCTTTCTACTTCAGCATTCGCAAGGTGGCGTCATCGTAGTCGGCCATGGTCATAGTGCCGCAACCATGCGTACTCAGCAGTTCCTTGTCCGAAACGGATATCCCAATAAACTGATCGACGCTGAGATGAATCCTCATGCTGAATTGTTGCTGCAGGGGCTAAATCTTGATTCGACTGAACTGCCTGTGGTATTTCTTCCCGATTGCCGGATGTTGCGCAACCCAAGTAATACGGACCTCGCGGACGAACTTGGCATGAACAATGTGCTTCACATGCAGGACACATTTGATGTAGCCATTGTCGGCGCGGGACCCTCAGGACTAGCTGCAGCAGTCTATGCCGCGTCGGAAGGACTGAGAACGATCGTTCTCGAAGGTACGGCTCCCGGCGGTCAGGCAGGGACGAGTTCCCGGATTGAGAATTACCTCGGATTTCCAAGTGGAGTGTCCGGTCAGGAGCTCGCTTCGAGAGCAGAGATACAGGCTCAGAAGTTTGGGGCTCGCTTCTCTGTCTCACGGAACGTAGTCGATTTGAATTGTTTGGGCAGTGTGCACAAGCTTTATCTGGCCGGTGGCCATATCGTCTCTTCTCGAACTGTGATCGTCGCTACCGGAGCCCGCTACCGAAGGCTGCAAGTAGCTGGATACGAGCGTTTTGAGCTGAGAGGGATACACTACGCCGCAACGCCAATTGAATCTGCTCGATGCAAAGGTCAGGTAGTTGCTGTGGTTGGAGGCGGCAATTCTGCCGGGCAGGCTGCGCTCCATCTTTCGCATAGCGCCCAGCACGTGCACTTGATCGTGCGAGGCACAGTGTTGGAGGCAACCATGTCGGACTATCTCGTCCAACGAATTAATTGCTGCCCGCGCATAACCCTCCATCTGAATGCCGAAATCGAGTCTATCTCTGGTGATCACAAGCTTAGCGGCTTCGCAATCACTGATAGTCTCCGTAGCGAAAAGACGTTTTACGAGGTAAGCGATATTTTTGTGATGATTGGCGCCGATCCAAACACCGATTGGCTTCGAGGACGGTTGGATCTGGATCGCAATGGCTTTCTAAGGACTGGCCATACTGCATCCAATGACGGGTCGCCTCTAGGAACAAGTTGCCCAGGAATATTTGCAGTTGGCGATGTGCGCTCCGGCTCTGTGAAACGTGTCGCCTCTGCCGTCGGAGAAGGTTCAGCAGTTATATCGGACGTCCACCGCTATCTAGAAGACCTCAAGATAAATTTAGAAACTGCTTCTCTGGCTGCCGGAGACTGTAGAGTTAGACTTGCATCTTGAGGTCACAAATCAGTAAGAGAAAGATCGCGTGCGGCGGTGGGCTCGACGTCTCAGAGCGCACAAATAATTGTGTGGGTCATATCAGTCATGACTAAGGGAAGAGCGAAGGGTTAGGAGAGCGCATTGATCATCTTCCTGAAGGTTTTCTGTTCGCCTTGGTCCTGCAGATTCGCCTACATGCTGATCCTCCTTGTGGGAGTGCATGGGCTAAATGCGCAGGATGCGCTCAAGCTGATTCAACTCAATCATATGTCGTGGACGGCTCGGGATGGCGCTCCTTCGGAGATTGCCGGTCTCGGACAGACCGCGGACGGAATCCTCTGGATCGGTAGCGGCAGTGGCCTCTACCGCTTCGACGGCACTACTTTCTCTCTCTTTCAACCTGCTCAGGGAGAAGCTCCATTGCCGCGAATCTCAATCAGAGCGCTTTGCGTGGCTCGTGACGGGACGGTATGGGTAGGATTCAGACCCGCCGGTGTAGCTGCAATCAGGAATGGCCATATCAAACTCTACGGAGTCCAAGAAGGCCTTCCACCAGATACAACCTACCAGCTGCTTCAAGCTCATGATGGAACGATGTGGGCCATAGCCGGTCTACACCTTTGGCAACTACGCGGAGAGCGATGGCAACGAGAGTCACCGAACGAACCGTTCTCATCCGAGCGCGTTTATAAGATGTTCTTCGATAAAGCGGGAACACAATGGGTGGGAACTAACAAATGGATTTACCGACGAGAGCCAGACCAGGATAAGTTTGAAGCGACAAACGAGGCTGGCGGGGAGTTGATACAGTTCGCGGAGTCGCCAGATGGCAGCCTTTGGGTTGGTGGCGAAGAAGGAGCGGGGGCACCTATCCCAACCGTAAGACGCCTCGACGTGGAGGGTCATCGGTCCCAGTACCCGATCCGACTGCATGTGCTATCGGATACTCTTCTTTTCGATCCGGAGGGCCAGCTTTGGATAGCATCGGTGTATGGTCTCTTGAAGGTTAGCCCGCGTGAGATTACAAAGACTCCGATTCCCATCGCAGTGGATCAGGACAAGCAGTTCAAGTGGTTCGGGCGCGATCAGGGGCTTAGTACAGATAGCGCCACCGCAATGTTTAAAGATGCCTCAGGAGATATCTGGGTAGGAACAATGCGCGGCCTGGATCGATTCGAGCAGCCCAAGCTAATTCATCCCGAAAACATTCCAGTATCGGACCGGCGCATGATGGTCACGAGTTGTTCAGATGGCGAGGTATGGATCGCGGTGCCTCTTGCTCCACTGGTTTCGATCCGCGACGGACAGACAACCACCCGCATAGATAAGACATATGAGATCAATTCCATCTACTGCGGCCCGAGTAACGTCATCTGGTTCACCGATGATCATGGCATCGGACGGTTTGATCGTAAAACGACTACTCATATCCCACTTCCGGAAGGGATGCGGCCCTCCTCTGCTAAACAAGTCATCGAAGCAAGTGATGGGTCGATTTTTGTTACCTTTCGCAATGCCGTAGAACTATGGCGATGGCAGGGTGGAAGATGGTCCCAAGTCACCGTTCCGAGCGTTCAGAAGGAAGGAAGGAACGTCATCTACCGTGACCGGTCTGGAAGACTCTGGGCTGGCTATGGTAATGGCGCGATCGCCGTGCTCGAAGATAATTCTGGGCACAACTTCCAATGTCCGACACTCGGCGACATCACAGCTTTTGCGGAAATCAGTCATGGATTTCTTGCCGGCGGCATGAATGGCATAGCAGTGCAGCACGGAAATAACTTTGAACAGTTACATCTGGAAGACGAGCTTCATGTGCGCGGAATCTCTGGCTTGGTTGAAGCGGACAACGGCGATTTATGGCTGAACGTCGCTTACGGCGTGGTGAGAATACCGCAATCCGAATTCCTCAAAGCGCTCGACTCTCCCACCTACCGAATGAAGTCGCAACTTATCACCGAAGGTACTGTCATTGGACCAGCACCTCTCAGCTACGCTCTGCCATCGGCCGTTCGCGGTGCCCGGGGAACGATCTGGTTTGCGAACTCAAGCACCGCGTTCTATGTAGATCCAAAGCGACTGGCTCAGAATTTAATTGCGCCTGTCTTGACCATTTCGTCGGTTGCTGCCGACGGGGCCGCCCTTCCTGATTACCGCCAGATCCGGCCAGGGGTGAACACATTAGTTATCAAATATGCTGGGATTAATCTACCTGCCCCAGAGCGAGTGACCTATCGCTATCGGCTCGAAGGAAGTGATAGTACCTGGCAAGAAGTTGGATCCAGAACTGAGGCTGTTTACACAAAGCTACGTCCTGGCCACTACACCTTTGAGGTGCTCGCCTCCAATGGGGAAGGAGTTTGGAGTCACCCCTCCAGTACTCGCTTTCAAGTTTTGCCAGCTTTTTATCAGACGGCGTGGTTCGTCCTGGCGTGTTTCGCTCTTGCAGTCGCCGCCGTTTGGCTCATCCTCATGTTGCGAATCCGGCGTGTAACCGAAACGGCGAGAATCAGGGCTGAGGAACGCGCCGACGAACGGGTACTAATTGCACGCGATCTGCACGATACCCTTCTACAGGGAGTACAGGGACTTATGCTTCGCTTTGATGTTGCGTCGCAGGAGGTTCCGGAGGGGGGACGTGCCCGCAGCATGCTGGAGGATGCTCTCAAATCGGCAGACACGATTTTATTAGAAGGAAGGAACAGGGTCAGAAGCCTCCGATCCGATAGACTCAAGGATCTAACGCTTGCTGAAGCTCTCGACGGCGTTGGTAGACACTTCACGCTTTATAGCAACGCCGGATTTGATGTTCTAACCGAGGGACCCGTAGGTGTCGTCGATCCGATCATTCTCGAAGAAGTCTTCTGCATTGGACGCGAGGCCATCACGAATGCCTTTCAGCATGCCGATCCTTCCCATGTCGAGGTAAAAATCACCTACGGGAAAAAAGTGTTCGCTGTCTCCTGCGCAGACGACGGCAAAGGGATAGATCCGATACTTCTCAGTTCTGGTGGAAGGCCGGGCCACTGGGGACTAGTGGGAATGAAAGAGCGTGCGGATAGGATCGGCGCTAAATTTGAGTGTGTAAGCTCAACTGCCAATGGAACTCGGATTACGGTTACTATTCCGGCCAATCGGGCGTATGGAGTTAGGTCTCCGATAATCCGCGTACTCTTTAAATGTCTACCTCTGTTGCGACCCTGAAGTACAAAAGGGCTGTTGTAGTGACGTAATATTCGCAACATGGACTACGAACTCTTTTGGCCTTACCGCTTTGAGCCTCAGGTCAAAGCGATGCATACATTCCAGGATTTATACCCGAAAGAAGTAGCGGTTTTCTATCTTCTTTGGCGGTGCGAGGCTGCATCGGTTCAGAGCTATTAGTGCTAAGTAATGGGCTTGTATTCACCGATTCGGCTACCATCGAGAAGCAGCCCGATCAACCCGCTTCGTAAGGGCATCGATCCTCAAAGCAATCGCATCCTCATGAATAAAAGAGATAAAGGTTTGTTACGCCTGATCGCCATCTTCAAGCTGCTGAAGGCCATCACCCTGGTTGCGGTAGGTCTTGGCGCCCTGCACTTACTTCACGACAACAACGCTGCTGACGCGATGACCCACTTGGCTGCAAGATTTGGCATCAATCCTGGAGGCCGATACGTCGATCATGCTCTCGCCAAGATAGCGAAGCTTCCATCAAAGGATTTCAGAGACCTCGGCATAGGCAGCTTCGTCTACGCCGCTCTTTTTCTAACCGAGGGGCTGGGACTGTGGCTCATGAAGCCCTGGGGGGAGTGGTTCACCTCTATCATTACGGCCTCTCTCATTCCGCTGGAGATCTTTGAGATCTATCGTCATCCCACGATCGCCAAGGGCATCGTTCTCCTCCTCAATCTTGCCATCGTTGTCTATCTTGTCGTAAGAATCCACAAGGAACACAACGAGGCTGACTGAATGCTTATTAGATCCGCGTCGTGATGGAGTCCAAGCAGGAGGCTTCGCTGCACCTCCGTTCAAAGCGCTTCGCTTCGAGAACCACTTGGAGGCCGTACCGTACGCGGCGATGTACCCAAAATCAACACCGGCTTCCACTGTACCCGTGGAAGCCGAAAGAACAAAACCCCTGATTTATCAGGGGTTAGCGATTCGATTGAGATGTCTATGGAAGTCCTGAGAACAGCTTGTGGCGGAGAATGGGGGATTCGAACCCCCGATAGAGCTTTCGCCCTATAACGGTTTAGCAAACCGCCGCCTTCAGCCACTCGGCCAACTCTCCGTCTGTGTTGCGGTGAGCATGATGGTGTCTCATGCCCGGCTTTGGCAATTATAGCTTGAGGCTAGGGGAGGAAGACAAGGTGGTGGGTGGTTCTGCTGGGTTGACTGGGAAAACAACAGCGGATTTCTGCGGGATGATAACTATAGAGACGATGCAACCGCAGATCCCCTTCGGGAATGACAACCAAGAGAACAAGCAAAGCAGATCCCTGCGGGATGACAACCAATAGAACAAGCAGCGACGGATCCTTGTGGAGAGACGGCCTAGAGGAAACCGCAGATCCCTTCGAAAGGATTACTTGAAGAACACAGGCTAAGGCCGGTATGTTTCCTCATTCCGTTTCGCGCAAAGCCTGGATGGCGGTATAAAACGAGCAAGGATGAAATACAGATCCTTCGCTACGTTCAGGATGACGACATAAAAAATTTATTGCCGCTGAGAGGTTTGGGGCCGGGACGGGCTGGGGTGAGAAGAGCCGGGAAGATGCGGCTGCTGCCGCTGATTGCGGCGACTTACTTTATGGTGTCGGGTGGGCCGTATGGGCTGGAAGACATCATTGGGATGGCGGGGTACGGGCGGGCGCTGCTGCTATTGCTGGTGATTCCTGTGGTGTGGAGTCTGCCGACGAGCCTGATGGTGGGAGAGCTGGCGTCGGCGCTTCCGGAGGAAGGTGGGTATTACTGCTGGGTGAGGCGGGCGCTCGGACGGTTCTGGGGGTTTCAGGAGGCGTGGCTGAGCCTAGCAGCGAGCGTGTTCGATATGGCGATCTACCCGACGATCTTTGTCCTCTATCTGGGCAGGATTGAGCCGGCTTGGACGGCGGGGTATCGGGGCACGCTGTGGGCGCTGGCCGTGGTAGTGGTGTGCATGGTGTGGAATCTGCGAGGGGCGCGGGCGGTGGGGGAGGGTTCGGTGGGGTTGTTTTGCCTGCTGCTGTCACCGTTTGTGGTGCTGACGGCGGTGGGGTTGTGGAAGGCGCTGGCTGGTGGGCACCATGCGCTGGCGGGGCCACATTGGCTGGGGGGTCCGTCTGCGGGGATGGATTTTGCCGGGGCGGTGTCGGTGACGCTATGGAACTACATGGGCTGGGATAACGCTTCGACGGTGGCGCAGGAGGTAGAAGAACCGCAGAGGAACTATCCGAAGGCGATGCTGTACGCGACGGGGCTAGTGGCGCTGACGTATGTACTACCGCTGGCGGCAGTGGGGCTGGTGGGGATTCCGGCGGAGAGGTTTTCCACCGGGGCGTGGACGGATGCGGCGAGGGAGCTGGTGGGGCCGTGGCTGGCACTGTGCGTGGTGCTGGGCGGGACGATCAACGGAGCGGGGATGTTCAACGCGCTGGTGATGAGCTATACGCGGGTGCCGTATGCGCTTGCGGAGGAGGGGTTGCTGCCTGGGGCGTTTACCAGGAAGAATGCGTGGGGCGTGCCCTGGGTGAGCGTGGTGGTGTGTTCTGTGGGGTGGGCGCTGGCGTTGCGGCTGTCGTTCGAGCGTCTGATCTCGATTGACCTGGTGCTGTATGGGGCGGCGTTGATGCTGGAGTTTGTGACTCTGGTGGTGCTACGGGTGAAGGAGCCGGAGCTGGCGAGACCGTTCAAAGTGCCGGGCGGGGTATGGGGCTCGGTGGGGATGGGCGTAGGGCCGGGAGTGCTGATTGCGTTTGCGCTGTGGGCAGCACGAGGCGAGCGAGTGGCTGGTCTGCCGGCGCTGGGTTTTGCGGGGATTGTGGCGGCGGCGGGGCCGGTGGTCTATTTGGCGGCGCGGATGGTGCGGCGGGGCCGCTTAGTGAGTTGAGGATGGTTGCTGAAAGGCTTGTCCTGCCGGACGGGCCCACTGCGCTAGGCCACCCCGCAAACGAAGACCTGTTCGCGGGGACCCCGGTTCGAGCGGTCACTTCGTGACTTTTTACCGTCTCGGCAGAATGAGCCCTTAGGCTCCCGTTGGTCGGATGTGGACCCGCTATTTCTTTGGTACAGGCTTTGGGATGGGGTTGGTCTTGTTATCGATGAAACGCTGCTGAGCTTCGAGGACCTTGTTGCGAGCGAAGGACGCGTCGCGCCAGCCTCTGACCTCCACGCGCTTGCCTTCGAGGTCCTTGTAGATAGCGAAGAAGTGCGTGATCTCTTTGAGCATGTGGGGGTAGATCTCGGAGAAGTTCCAGACGTCTTTGTAGCGGGGGTTGTCCTGGCCGACGCAGAGAACCTTCTCGTCGCCGAGGCCCTGGTCGAGCATCTCGAGAACGCCGATGGGGCGGACCTGCATGACACAGCCGGAGAAGCTGGGTGTGTCGACGAGGACGAGACAGTCGAGCGGATCGCCGTCATCACCAAGGGTGCTGGGGATGAAGCCGTAGTCGCCCGGGTAGTGGACGGGGGAGTAGAGGTTGCGGTCGAGACGGAAGACGTGGAGCTCTTTGTCGTACTCGTACTTGTTGACACCCTCGTACGGAATCTCGATGACTGCGTTGATGACCTCGGGGCTGTTGGGCCCTACGGGGAGTTCCAGATAGTTCGTCATAAAGGCTGGTTGTCTCTTCTCTTGTCCAATAGAAATTTAGGCGTGACTGGCATGATGCTTCAAATGGCCGAGCTTGCCTGGTGGAGGGCTGTGACCTCAAGGGAGGGCGAAAGCTACACCATGTCTATAATCAGACAAGATGAAGGCTCATGTCTATGTCACGCTGAAACGAACGGTGCTGGATGCCCAGGGGCAGACAGTTGCAGATGCACTGCGGCGGATGGAATATCGCGGCGTTGCCGATGTGCGGCAGGGAAAGTATTTCCTGCTGACCCTGGAGGATGGATTGGAACAGAACACCGCGCAGGCCGAGGTAGAACGGATTGCGCGAGAGGTGCTGACAAACCCTGTGATTGAAGAGTTTACGTTCCGGCTGGAGGCCTGAGCGGCAACTTTTCGGTGGTTAGCCGGCGCTAATTTTGGTGTGAATTTTGGATGCGTCACCAACAATCCTGTGCCCGCACGCATGCGCGGCGTCGACTTCGGGTGCTAGGCTTAAAAGCTATAGAGGACAAGCCTTTTGAGTGATGCAATTGTAGAAAACACAGCGGTAATGGCCGTTGAGTCAACATCGGGCGGAAGCCGCTTTGTACGTGCCTGCCTGCGTCGGCCAGTAGACAGAACGCCGGTTTGGTTTTTGCGGCAGGCGGGACGTTACATGCCGGAGTATATGGCTGTGCGCAAGCATCATTCCCTGCTGGAGATCTGCCGGACACCGGAGATTGCCGCCGAGGTAACGATTACTGCGGCCGAGCGGCTCGGGGTAGACGCTGCGATCATCTTCGCCGATCTGCTGCTGCCGTTCACCCCCATGGGGCTGGACTTCGAGTTTGTCGCCGGTGAGGGACCTGTGGTGCATACGCCGGTGCGCTCGCTGGAGCATGTGCAGGCGCTCAGGACCGACCGCGTGGAGGAGTTGCAGTATGTTGCTCGCGCGATTGAAAAGGTTGCGGCGCACTTTGCTGCTCCGCGGGTAGATGGCGACACCCTCGGGATCATCGGATTTTGCGGCGCCCCGTGGACGCTCGCAGGCTACATGATCGAGGGAGGCAAGCAGGGTGGCGGGGACCGCAACTACATCCAGACCAAGAAGATGATGTACTCGAACGGCCCTGCGTGGTCGCTGCTGATGGAAAAGATTGTGACCGTTCTGGTTGCTTATGCACAGCAGCAGGTGGAGGCCGGTGCGGATGTTATCCAGGTCTTCGACAGCTGGGTAGGCAAACTGAGCGTTCGGGACTATCGGCAGTACTGCTTCGGCTGGACGAAGGAGCTGGTGCAGCGCATCAAGTCGCTGGGCGTTCCGGTGATCTACTTCGGAGTGGAGACTGCTTCCCTGCTGCCGGCGATGAGCGAGACAGGCGCGGATGTGATCGGGCTGGACTGGCGGACACCGTTGGAGGTGGGGTGGAAGTCTGTAGGCACAGGCTGCGCGGTGCAGGGGAACCTGGATCCTATCGCGTTATTCGCCAACGAAGACGTGCTGAAGGAGCAGGTGCGCGAGATCCTCGATGCGGCGGAGGGAAGGCCGGGACATATCTTCAATCTCGGCCATGGCATCGTTCCTGGGACGCCGGTTGAAAACGTGATCCAGGTGGTGAAGTGGGTCGCGGAGTTGAGCGCGCGATGAGTGCGGAGACGAGCAAAAGCGCCGTTCTGCTGCTCGCGCACGGAACGCCTGACATGCTCGGCGAGATGGCGGAGTACTTAGGCAAGGTGACTGGCGGCCGGGCGATGCCGCAGGAGGTCGTCGACGAGTTGCAGCATCGTTACGCACAGATTGGACTGAAGAACACCCCCGGCGAGGAAGCTCCTCCATTGACGAAGTGGACGATGATCCAGGGTTATCTGCTGGAGCAGGCGCTGGGTACGGGCAAGGTGTATGTGGGGATGCGGAACTGGCATCCTTATATAGCCGATGTCGTGGCGCAGATGCGAGCGGACGGGGTGACGCACATCAAGGCAGTGTGCCTGGCTCCGCAAAATTCCAGAACCAGCGTGGGGCTCTATCGCAAGGCGGTGCTGGAAGCAGCAACCGGCATTGAGGTGGAGTTTGTCGCTGGATGGGCCGAGAGTCCGCTGCTGGCTGACGCGTTTGCAGAGAAGCTCTGGCCGGTATGGGCCGAGGCTTGTGCAGAGGCCGGACAGCGCGTGCCGGTTCTGTTCACTGCCCACAGCGTGCCATGCCGGACGATCATGACGGGCGAGGCTTCGGTTGCAGGAGCAAGGCCGGGAACACCGGTGCAGGACACCCCGGACCCTTATCCGGTGGAGGCCAAACGCACGGCACAGATGGTGGGAGAACGAATGGCCGCAGTCGGCTTTCATGAGAAGGACTGGTACTTCGCATTTCAGAGCCAGGGCATCAGTGGCGGCCCTTGGATAGGACCGACGGTAGAGGATACGCTGAAGGCGATCAAGGCCGAAGGACACATAGGCGTGGTGATGCAGCCGGTTGGATTCCTCTGCGACCACGTGGAGATTTTGTACGACATCGACATCGCCTTTCGCCACACGGCGACAGAGCTGGGCCTGAAGCTGTGGCGGGCCGAGAGTCTGAACGACTCTGCAGTGCTCGTAGAGGCGCTGGTTGATGTCATCACGGGAGAATATAAAGCTACCGTCGATGAGGTTATGATTCCCGCGTAGGTATAGGCTGTCTTGAGGGCAGCGAGCGGGGGCTCTGGCCTCCGCTTTTTCTTTGCGAATGGTTCTTCCGGAGAGATGATGAAGCGCGTTGCGATTGTTGGTGGTGGGGTAGCGGGGCTGGCGGCTGCGTACGAGTTGGCGCGGCTGGCCCGCGAAGGTGCAGCGCTGCAGGTGGTGTTGTTTGAAGCTTCGACGCGGCTGGGTGGAATCATCGAGACGGTGCATGAGGGTGGGTTTGTGATGGAGTGCGGGCCCGATGCCTGGGTGACGGAGAAGCCGTGGGCGCGCGAGTTGGCGGAAGAGCTTGGCCTGGGCGATGAGGTGATGCCTTCCAATGACGCTACGCGCAAGACTTATGTGCTGGTCGATAAAAAGCTGCAGGCGATGCCGGACGGCATGAGAATGATGGTGCCGGGCGACCTTGATGCGCTGGATGCTTCGGAGCTGTTCAGTGCAGAGGCGAAGCAAGCCTACCACCACGAGATAGATAGGGCGGAGGAGCTGCGGACGACTGCTCCTGACGGAGACGAGAGTGTTGCGGAGTTTACGCGGCGACACTTTGGGGAAGAAGTTCTGACGAAGATCGCGGCGCCACTGTTGAGCGGCGTCTTCGGAGGCGATGTGGCGAAGTTGAGCGTTCGCGCCGTGATGGCTCCCTTTGTGGCGATGGAGCGGGAGCATGGCAGCCTGATCAGCGCATTGCGGGCACGCAGTTCAGATTCGAAGAAGCACGCTGTGTTCACCACGTTGCGAAGCGGCATGGGAACACTGGTAGATCGAATGATCGCGGCGATCCCGGAGGAGTGGATTCGGCTGGCTGCGGAGGTAAGATTCATCTCGTACGGCGAAGAGGGCTGGTTAGTGGGAACCGCACGGGGGGTGGAGCGCTTTGACGCCGTGATGATGGCTGCGCCGGTAGATGTAGCTCGATCGCTCCTGCAGCCGTTGGATGCCGAGATGGCTCAAGAGATGGAGATGGATGCTAGCTCCTCTGTGGTGGTGGGCTTCGGATTTCCTGACGCCTTGAAGTTTGCCGTGCCGCCGGGGTTCGGCTTCCTGGTTCCTCCGGGTCCTGATAGCTTGCTGCTCGCGGGGACTTTCGTGGATCAGAAGTTTGCCGACCGGGTACCCCAGGGCGGACGGCTGGTGCGCGCTTTCTTCGGCGGCAAGGCAGCCGAACGGATGATGCGTTGCGGCAATGACGAGACAGCCGCAGTAGCAAGGATGGAGCTGGCCAGAATTTTGGGGCCATTGCCGGCGCCGCAGGTGACCGTGGTGAGGCGCTGGCCGCGCAGCCTGCCGCAGTATGCCGTGGGTCATCTGGATCGGATAAAGAGGCTCGACGACCGAGTGCGCGAATTCTCCGGTCTGTACCTGCTTGGTAATGGATATCGCGGGGTGGGGGTTCCCGACCTGGTGCGGGATGCGCGAGCCGCGGCACGGCAGATCGCGCCCCAGAGCTAACTGTCATCGCGGCGTCGCAGAGCTGTAAAGATTTGACCCGGCGCAATGGGCGGGATAGTCTTTTCTACATCTGGTGTTGGGAAGACGGTGCGAATCCGTCGCTACCCCGTAACTGTAAACGCTGAGAGCTTCGACGATTGTTAGTAAGCCACTGGGATGCTCTGGATGAGCCCTGGGAAGGTGAGTCGAGACTCGATGAGGCGTAAGTCAGGAGACCTGCCAGAGGCCGACCAGGCTTGATTCAGCTTCGCTGGGAGAGCTGGAGAGCATTCTCGCTGACTGGAACTACAGTCGGCACGAGCGCTGCCTAAATTCATTTCCCGCTCTGCTCGATGGCTTCGAAAGACGCCGGGCAAGGAGCTAACGATGCAGGAGATGCGCCAGAGTTCCGTGACACTCGTTCTTGGCGGCGTTCGCAGCGGCAAGAGCCGTTACGCGCAACAGCTTGCCGAGCGGGAGAGCCGCGTGATCTTTCTGGCTACGGCAAAGGTATCGGACGAAGAGATGCGGATCAAGATCGACAAGCATCGCGGAGAACGCCCTGCCGATTGGATCACGATAGAAGAGCCGCTGGAGCTCGTAAAGGTGATTGCGCAGCAGGGTCATGAATGCGACGTGATGGTTGTCGATTGCCTGACGATTTTTGCGGCGAATCTTCTCGAGGCCGAAGGCGAGGATCGCAACGCCATTGAAGGACGAGTCGATGCCCTGTACTCAGCGTTGCAAGCGGCCAGTTGCTCTGTGGTACTGGTCTCGAACGAGGTGGGCAGCGGAGTGGTTCCAGCGTATCCGCTGGGACGTCGATACCGCGATCTGTTGGGGGAGATTAACCAGAGCGTCGCAAGAGTCGCAGATGATGTGGTGCTGATGGTGGCTGGGCTTCCTCTGGCATTGAAGGGGCATCTTGAGGTGACGCTGTGAGAGGCCTGCTGGTGTCTGGTACTGCAAGCGGCGTTGGCAAGACAACCATTGCGCTGGCGATCATGGCAGGACTGCGACGCCGTGGACTGGCAGTTCAGCCATTCAAGTCCGGGCCGGATTTTCTGGATACTGGACACCACACCCGTGTGTGCGGCCGCAAAGCACGCAATCTCGATACGTGGATGTTGAGCGAAGAGGCGAACCGAGAGGTTCTGCGGGATGCCGCGCGTGGTGCGGATGTCGTCGTGGCAGAGGGCATGATGGGCCTCTTCGACGGCAAGTGCGGAAACACCGAAGCGGGTAGTACGGCGGAGATTGCAAAGCTGTTGAAGCTTCCGGCCGTGCTCGTCGTAGACGCTGCGAAGACAGCACGAAGCATAGCGGCTGTAGTTCTCGGCTTTGAACTCTTCGACCCTCAGTTGCAGCTTGCGGGTGTGATTCTGAATCGCGTTGCGACCGAACGACACTATGAGATGTTGCGCGCCGCGATTGAGACCTCTTGCAAGACAAAAATTTTAGGCTGGATGCCGCGTGATCCGTCGATTGCGATTCCTGAACGGCATCTCGGACTGCAGGGTGCGGCAGAGGCTGGCGAAGACGACGAGGCTGCAATCGACACGCTGGCTGCGCTTGCGGAGAAGTATCTCGACCTCGACCGGATGCTGGATTTGCAGTGCGGGCTGGAGATGACGAGGACTCGAGATGCTGGCTTCGACCAAACACAACCAGTAGAGCGCGTACGAATCGGCGTTCCGTCCGATCACGCCTTCTCGTTCTACTATGAGGACAATCTGGACCTGCTGCGTCAAGAAGGTGCTGAGATTGTTCCCTTCAGCCCGCTACACGATAAGCGTTTACCTGATGGCCTCGATGCACTGTATTTAGGTGGCGGATATCCGGAGCTGCATGCCGAACGGTTGAGCAGCAATCGCCAGATGCTGGAGGACGTTCGTGCTTTTACTCTTTCCGGCAGGCCGGTGTATGCGGAGTGCGGCGGGATGATCTATCTCTCTGAGAGCCTCAGCACAGTCGATGGAGTGAGCTACCCTATGGCCGGAGTTCTTCCGCTCTCCATGAAGATGACTGGAAGGCTTGTGCAGTTTGGCTACGTCACGGTTGAGTTCACCGAGGACTGCCTCTTGGGCCAAAAGGGAACGGCGGTTCGCGGGCACAGCTTTCACTACTCCTGCATCGTTACTCGAGGTGAGGTGGCGACGAACTATCGTGTTCAATACTCGATGTCTGGGAAGGAAGAACGCGAGGGCTTCGGCCAGGGCTCTGTATTGGCCAGCTACGTTCACCTGCATCTTCGGGCCAACCCTGCAATTGCAAGGACCTTTCTCACTGCAGTTCGACGGGCGCGAACTCTACAGACGGTGACGACATGATGCAACCTGAACTCGAGATCGAGGCTGCGATTCGTCATCTCTTTATCGTCCTTCATCACACGAACACATGCAGGTCTGAAGGTGGAGGGGCAAGTGGAAGCGTCAAGCAAGTTGAAAGCGTTTAAAGACGGGTTGTCCATCAGTCCGCCAAGCGAACGATGGCTCGCCAAAGCGCGCGCCCATCTGGATGTCTTGACCAAGCCGCTGGGTAGCCTCGGCAGACTCGAAGATTTGGCCGCCCAGATGGTCTCCATTCGTCAGGAGGCCTTTGCCGAGCCGCTGCAAAAGACGGTCTATGTCTTTGCCGCAGATCATGGCATCACCGCAGAGGGCGTCAGCGCCTATCCCAGTGAGGTGACCCGGCAGATGGTGCTAAATTTTCTCGCTCATGGCGCCGCCATCAACGTGCTTGCGAAACTTCATGGTGTCGAGATGAGCGTCGTTGACGTCGGTGTCGACGCGGACTTCGATGGCATCGAAGGTTTGCTGCATCGCAAGGTACGCAGGGGCTCGCGCAATATGCTGCGCGAGCCGGCGATGAGTGAACAAGAGCTGATCGAGGCGCTCGATACAGGATGGAAGCTTGCTGGCGATGCAAAGGCAAAGGGACACACTTTGACGGCTGTCGGCGAGATGGGCATCGGCAACACCACGGCGGCCAGTGCGATCACCGCTCTCCTCACCGGAAAACCCATAGATCGTATTACCGGAAAAGGAACCGGCCTGAGCTCTGAAGCACTTCAGCACAAATGCCGAGTCATCGAGTCCGTTTTACGCAGGCACTTCGGCAACGCAGCCAGCGCTCCCTGCGATGCATTCGACGTGTTGCGCTGCGTCGGCGGTTTGGAGATCGCTGCCATGACCGGCTTCATTCTTGGCGCTGCACGGAACGGGATAGCTGTGGTCGTCGATGGTTTTATCTCGACTGCGGCGGCGGCGATTGCGTTTGCGATATCGCCTCAGGTACGTGGCTATCTTTTCGCGGGACACCAATCTGAAGAGCCAGGGCATCAAGCTCTACTCGAGTACATTGAATTGAGCCCTATTCTCACGCTGAACATGCGACTCGGGGAAGGGACAGGCGCTGTTCTATCGATGCCGATTATCGAGTCCGCCCTGTGCCTCTATAACCAGATGGCGACTTTCAAATCTGCGGGCGTGAGCGAGGCAAAAGATTGACGGCGGCAAAACAGATGCGGAGACTCGGCGAGGAGTTGATCGTAGCTATTCAGTTCCTCACGCGAATCCCCATGCCTGCAATCTCATTCGAGGCAGACTCCCTCTCGCGAGCTGTGAAGTTCTTTCCGTTGGTCGGATTGATCGTCGGCGCTGGAGCGGTATTGCTGCAACAACTCCTGACGGCGCATTTAGCTCGTCCGCTTATCGCAGTCGCAGTGCTGACCTACTTCGTCCTGATTACTGGCTGCCTCCACGAAGATGGCCTCGCCGATACTGCAGACGGATTCGGCGGGGGCTGGACGAAGGATCGGATCCTTGCAATTCTGCACGACAGCAGGATCGGCAGCTACGGCGCTACCGCTCTTGTCCTGTCGTTGCTGGCTCGTTATCTGCTGTTAGGTTCGCTGCCTGTGCAGCACTTCGCCGCATACGTCCTCTCGGCTCACGTGCTGTGCCGCTGGAGCTCACTGCCGTTGAGCTACTTCCTCCCCGCCGCGCGTGACCACGGGGGACAGGGAGCGCGCATAGCCCGGCTCGTATCGCTTCCTTCCTTATTGTTTGGTTCGATCTTCAGTGTTGGGTTTGTCGTCTTCGTCCTGCGAAGATCTTCTGTTGTGCCTCTTCTGGTCGCTCTTTTGGTTGTTGTGCTGAGTGGCTGGTTCTACTACAGAAAGATAGGCGGCATAACCGGAGACTGCTTCGGTGCGACGAATCAACTCACCGAGATTGCGGTCTACTGCTGCGGAGTGTGGATCGCATGAGCGAGATCCTCTTCCTCCGCCACGCGGAGACAGACATGGCAGGAACATTCTGCGGCCACTCTGATCCAGAGGTGAATGCACGCGGGCTTGAACAAATAATCGAACTGGTTGACCGGTTTCGCGGAGATAATATCAGCACTATCTACACCAGCGATCTGCGTCGCGCACACACGACGGCAGAAGCAATCGCCAAATCGTGTGGGATCCAATGCCAGATTCGGCCTGCGCTGCGTGAGATCTATTTCGGCGAATGGGAGGGTCTCACCTGGGTTGAGATCGAGCAGAAAGACAAAGCCTACGCTAGGCGATGGCTAGAGGAATATCCTAGGTTGCCAGCGCCTGGAGGAGAAACTTTTCAAGACTTCGAACGGCGCGTCTTGAGTGAAGTTGAGTTGTTATCCGCTAAAGTCCAGGGACAACGTATGGCGGTCGTAACTCACGCCGGAGTGTTGCGGACTGTTCTTTGCTCGTTGAACGGATGTCGCGAAGAGGATGCATGGAGGCAGTCAAAGCCTTACTGCGCCATCGTTCGACATGCCGTGGTCTCGCCTCTGCCGATGTTACAAGCTGAGGTGCAAGTATGACCGCAGAGAAGGTCGACGTGCTCGAGCTGATTGCATGGGATTTGGATGACTACGCCTACCGCGATGCTTCTACTGGTTTCAGTTCCGCCGCATTGGATAGCAATGTTGAACAGGCACGTGCCAGACTCTCTCAGCTACAGCACTATGCGAACAACTCCGCCCTGCTCGAACAGGAAACCCGGAACATTCAACAGTTGCTCACGGCCGCGGCAACAGACGAAGACATGCAACGAGAGTATGAGCGCTTGAACTGGACGCTAGGTGTTGTAGACCTGCGTTGCCTGATTGCCTTTCAGCGCAGACTGATCTTCAGTCCCGTTCAGGAAAAGCCACTGCTGCCAAAACAAGACGACTGGCTCGGGCTTATCTCGCTCTCTGTAGGCTCGCGGCGAAGCACCAGGCATGAGCTAGTGCATCACCATAGTGAGTCAGATCGTCTCGACATGAGTCTTCACTCGAGCAATCCCGACTTGCAGCTAAAGTTTCATCCGAAGACGAAGGACCGCGATCTTTTGCCGTTTTCGCTGTATGGCGGCAGCCCCTTCTTCGAGGTAGCGGAGTTTCGCGGACGGTGGTTTTTGCGTGACGGCTACCATCGCGCCTACCATCTATTGCAAGCCGGAGTGCATCGTCTGCCAGCTGTGGTGATCTATGTACGAAGCATCGAAGAGTTGGGGGCAACGGAGCCTTGGTTCTTCAGCGAACAACAGTTGTTCTCCGATCGGCCGCCGAAGGTAACAGATTTTCTTGAAGACAGCATGACCCTGCGTTACGAGAGAACAGCTCTTCGCAAGGTTCTTCGCATTCGAGTCGAAGAGTCGTTGGAACCGCTGGATGAGATCGAAGAGAGACAAGGAGAGACAAGATGAGCATTGCAACAAAACGTGGAGACGGTGGAGAGACTGGGCTGGCCGGTGGAATTCGCATCTCGAAGGCTGACCTGCGTGTAGAAGCGTATGGCACGGTCGATGAGTTGAACTCTACTCTGGGCTTTGCCCGAAGCATCTGCTCCGACAAAGAGATTCACGACTGGACGGAGACGATACAGCGCACACTTTTCCGAGTGGGGTCGGCGCTAGCAACGCCTCCTGAGAGCAAGAAGGTGCCACCCGGCATTACGACCGAAGACGTCGAAATGCTGACGAACCTGGTGCATCAGATCGAGGCCACCGAAGGCATTCTCTCCGATTGGTCGCTGCCTGGCGCTCACACCGAATCGGCTGCATACGAAGTAGCCCGGACCGTCTGTCGGCGAGCAGAGCGCAACGCAGTACGACTTGCAAACAGCGGCGTGGAGTTCAAGCCCGAGATCCTCTCCTACCTCAATCGTCTCTCGGATGTGATCTGGCTCTTCGGCAGACTCATCGAGGTGCGAGCAGGCGTGGATGCACGGTTGCGCCGCGACGACGCTGCGGGACCAAAGTGGTCAAGGGCATGGAAGTGACGAAGGCGGCGGGCTTCGAGGAAAGCGAGCGGCAGGCCGTCTACCGCGCCATTCGCGAGCGCAGAGACGTGCGTCGAGGATTTCTCCCAGAGCCGATTCCAGAGAATCTATTGCATCGTCTGCTGGAGGCGGCGCATAACGCGCCTTCGGTCGGTCTAATGCAACCGTGGCGAT
This sequence comes from Granulicella sp. S190, assembly GCF_009766095.1. Lineage (GTDB taxonomy): Bacteria > Acidobacteriota > Terriglobia > Terriglobales > Acidobacteriaceae > Edaphobacter. The sequence goes on along the minus strand of NZ_LMUD01000023.1, from coordinate 449,030 downwards.
TCATCGTGGTGCGCGACCTCACCGTGCGGCAGAAGATCCATCAGATTTTCCTCCGTGCCAATGAGCAGGCACTCGCCGGCTACGAGGGCGAGCAGCAGCAGAACTATGCGGGCATGAAGCTTGAGGGCATACTCGAAGCACCGCAGAATCTTTGCATCGTCTGTGACTCTCAGAGCAGCCAGGGGCATCAATTGGGACGGCGCACTATGCCCGAGACTGCCGTTTACTCGGCTGTCTGTGCTATTCAAAATCTGTGGCTCGCAGCACGAACTGAAGGAATCGGCGTCGGCTGGGTCAGTATTCTTGAGCCGTCGTTACTGCGCGACGCCTTGAAGATTCCGGTCAACATTACGCCCGTAGCTTATCTATGTCTTGGGTACGTCAACGCATTCTCAACCGAGCCCGACCTGGAGCGCGCGGGCTGGGAGAAGAGGACGCCATTGAAGAGCGTGCTCTCTTTCGACCAGTACGACAGCAGTTGGGGTGAAGGAAGACCAGCATCATGAGAGCGCGGGCGATTATGGTTCTGGGCACCGGCTCGCACGTCGGCAAATCGTTGCTGACCGCGGCGCTATGCCGCATCTTCGCGCAGCACGGTTATCGCGTTGCTCCGTTCAAATCTCAGAATATGTCGTTAAACTCTGCGGCTACCGTGGAAGGCCTGGAGATCGGACGGGCTCAGGCGTTACAGGCGGAGGCTGCCGGAGTCGCAGCGTCAGTTCATATGAATCCCATCCTGATCAAGCCGTCAGGGGATCACTCCTCGCAGGTCGTCGTCCGTGGAAAGATATGGGGGAGAGTCACGGCTGCGGAGTACCATCGACGGCGCATACAAGAGCTACTACCAGTCGTCCAGGAAAGTTACGACATTCTCGCATCTCAATATGAGGTGATCGTTCTCGAAGGCGCAGGATCCCCCGCAGAGATCAATCTAAAACAGCATGACATCGTAAATATGCGCATGGCAGAGATGGCCGATGCAAAGTGTCTCCTGGTTGGCGATATTGACCGCGGAGGGGTCTTCGCTTCGCTGCTAGGAACGCTCGAGTTGCTGGAGCCCGAAGAGCGGAAACGAGTTCGAGGTTTCGCGATCAATAAATTTCGGGGTGACGCAAGCCTGCTCAAACCTGGCGTGGAGATGATCGAAGATCGAGTGCAGAGGCTGTGTCTTGGCGTAGTTCCATGGCTTCCTTCGCTCATGCTCGAAGAGGAAGACAGTCTGGGTCTTCCGCCGTCAACACAATCTCAATGGCCAATCGCGCAGACGCGTAATTCGGAAGACCGCCCTTTGCGGATAGCCGTTATCGGACTGCCCTCTTTCTCAAACTTCACCGACTTCGATTCGTTGCGAGCTGAGCCATCGGTGTCTCTGCTCTTCTGTCGCACCGCAGAGGAGATCGCGCAGGCTGATGTGGTCATCCTGCCGGGCAGCAAACAGACGGTAGATGACCTCCTGTGGATGAAGCGATCCGGCCTCGATGTTGCCATACTGCGTTATGCGCCAACGGGCCTTGTCGTAGGCATCTGCGGAGGCATGCAGATGCTTGGCGAAACCATTGAGGACCCTTCCGGAATGGAACACGAAGGCTCCGTTGCCGCTCTTGGCCTGTTGCCAATTCGTACCATCATGCAAATGGAGAAGGTCACGCGAAACGCGCAGGGAGAGATGGCCGAGGCTGTCCTGTTCGGTCAACCGCTCAAAGACGCTAAACTTGACGGCTATGAGATTCACATTGGGCATACGGAGTATAAGGCTGGAGCGAAACATTTCTCGATCCTTTCGGCAGACAGATCTGCAAGCGCGGGCAAGGACGGCTGTATAAGTGCGGATACTACTATCTTTGGCACCTACCTCCACGGAATATTCGACGACGATAGTTTTCGTCATCAGTTCCTCGGCGCAGCACGTGCGTACTACAAACTCTCCGCGCCCCGTGAGTTGAATCTGTGGAAACAGCTTCGTGAAGACTCACTGAATCGCCTCGCACGCGAGGTGGAGAAAGCTCTCGACATGAGAGCGATCTTCGACTGGGCAGGTTTGCCTTACACCGTCCCAGTATCAGAAGACACTTCGGCACTCTCTCAAAATGAAGGCGTAACTCAATGAGCAGCCGAAGCGTTTTTGCTGCAGCTTACCTCTTTGACTGGATCACGGGAGATCCAGAGTGGCTCCCACATCCTGTGCGTTTGATCGGCAAGGGGATAGAAGAGGGAGAGCGCCTTCTCCGAAGGCCGGGGCAGACTCCAGCAGTCGAGCTTGCAGCCGGAGGCGCGTTGACCCTCGGCATGGTTGCAGCGGTTTATCTGGGCACCGCAACCACTCTCGCTTGGATATACAAGCGAGACCGCCGGCTGGGATTCATCGCCGAGACTCTGCTGGCATGGACCTGTCTCGCATCGCGTAGCCTCCACGACGAAGCTTCTGCCGTTGTTGCCGCCCTGGAGCGAGGCGACCTTCTGCTGGCACGGCAGCGTCTGGCGCGCATCGTCGGCCGCAACACGCAAGCACTGGACGAGCAGGAGATCAGTCGCGCCGTGATCGAGACTGTCGCGGAGAGCTGCTCCGATGGTGTCATCGCGCCGCTCTTCTACATGGCCATAGGAGGGGTTCCACTCGCAATGGCGTACAAGGCAATCAACACCCTTGACTCTATGATCGGCCATGCGGACGAGCGATACTTCTACTTCGGAAAAGTGGCAGCGCGCCTGGATGACGTCGCCAATCTGCTTCCCTCTCGCCTGACAGCCATGGGAATTGTCGCTGCTGCCGCAGCGAAGGATGAGAGTGCTGCGGATGCTTTCGAGACCTGGCGCCATGACGCCATGAAACATAAGAGTCCAAACGCGGGACAACCTGAGAGTGCGATGGCCGGAGCTCTACAGGCTCGGCTCGGAGGAGAAAACTTCTACGGCGAAGAAGCCGTGCTGACGCCTCTCATCGGAGAACGGTTTTCAAAACCCACAGCGCAGAATGCACGACAGGCAATACGAATCGTCGCGATTGTTTCCCTCTTCGGAGCCATGACCACGTTGCTGCTTCGCCGAGGGCATCGATGAACACGCCACCTCGGACCTCCCTTCCCGCACATGGTGGCCAATTGCGCGAGATCGCAACGAAGTATGGAATCGAACCCGGCCTGCTTCTTGACTTCAGCGCGAACATCAATCCGGCAGGCCCCCCAGCTTCTGTGCTCACAGCACTTCAGCGAGCAATCGCAGATCCCGCCACTCTGATTACGTATCCTGATCTTGAACTGACAGACCTCAAGGGTGCGCTGGCGGAGGCTGAGAAGATTCAACCGGAAAACATCGCTGCCGCAAATGGCTTTGTGCCGTTGCTGGTGGCGGCGATCCGATCGTTCAAAGTCTCACGCTGTCTTCTTCCCATCCCTTCGTTTAGTGAGTATCGGCGTTCCCTTGAAAACGCCGAAGCTGCGGTGGTGCCTTACTCTCTCTCTCAGAAGAACAATTTCGCCTACGAGCCCGATGAACTGATAAGAACGGCAGTAGAGGGCAGTTGCGATGCAATCCTACTGGCAAATCCTCAGAACCCATCTGGGGTGCTGTGCCCAGCCGAAGAGATGAAGCGCCTGGTCAAACTGGCCGCGGACAACCGGGTTACGATCCTCCTCGACGAAGCCTTCGCGGACTACACTCCCACACATTCTCTGATCCGGACCGCAGTCGAGCAGCCCAATCTAATTGTGTTTCGTTCGGTTACAAAATTTTTTGCGACTCCCAGCCTGCGAGTTGCCTACGCGGTCAGTGGAACTCCTTCGATTCAGTCTCTGAATCGCATCCTGGCGCCGTGGCCAATTACGAGCTTTGCCGCAGATGCCGTCTGTGCCGCATTGCAGGACGAAGCTTACGCGCAACAGACTCGCATGGAGAATACTGCCCAACGCATCTGGCTCGAACGTGAGCTTTGTCGGCTCAACCTCTTCACCTATCCTTCGGAGGCAAATTTTCTGCTGCTCCGATTTCCAGCGCAGATAGATGTCGCTGTGCTTTGGGAAGAGATGATCGTCAAGGACCAGATCGTGCTTCGCTCCTGCGCAAACTTCGAGGGACTCGCGACCGGACACCTGCGAGTTGCAGTCCGTTCGGCTCCTGACAATAAAAGATTGATTCAAAGCCTGGAGCGGATGCTCCGGCGGATGGCAGGATAATGGTCGGGGCGGAGGGATTCGAACCCCCGACCCTCTGGTCCCAAACCAGATGCGCTACCAGACTGCGCTACGCCCCGACTCTGATTAGTTTATCGCATCACGCTGACTACGGCGATCAGAGCGTGTGAAAGAGCCCATGGCTGCCCGATCCGAAGAGCGTATGAAAAAGCCCATCGAAGACCCAGGTGAGCAGCAACAGCGGCAGCAGAACCAACCCGGCCAAGACCAGGCAGACGACACCAAGAAAGAGCCAGCTTTGCAGCGTGTGTTTGCGGGGTTCTTCTACGCTGCCAACCAGCAGAGCGTAGTTGCGCCGGTTCGCGCGCCAGGCGATATCGAACATATCGCCCAGAACCGGGATCGACCCCACCACCACCTCAATCGCAACGTTGGCCACCATCCGCGCTACCGTGGCGTAAGAGACGCCGCGCACCCAGGCCGCGACAATAATAATGCAGGAGGCGATCCCGCCGACCAGGTCGCCGATGCCGGGAATGAAGCCGACGATGCCGTCCAGGCCAAACCGGATCGACGTGCCGGGAATCCGGATAAAATCGTCCAGCACACGAGAGAGCAGGTCAAGATTCTCATCATTGAAGGCTCGGCCGCCGCGGTTCAAACGGGGCGACAGGACCTCGGGCTTTGCGGTAAACGGCATCGGACCCCTCCCTGTCACGCCGCGGGATTGCCCTGCAGCCTGCCAGTGCTATAATTCCAGTATACGGCGGCTATAGTTCAGTGGCAGAACGCCGCTCTGTGGCAGCGGATGTCGTGGGTTCGAAACCCACTAGCCGCCCCAAAATTTTCCAATCTTTGCAGACTGCGGATCGACCTTGCCCCGCATGCCTAAAGCCTCTTCCACGCCCGTCCCGGTAGCTCCTCCCAGATCTTTGGCGCGCCTCTACGCCGGAACCTCGGGCTGGGCTTATCCGACTTGGAAGCCGGACTTCTATCCTGCTGGCACCCCTGCAAAAAACTTCCTTCAGTTTTACGCCTCTCAGCTCACCTCAGTCGAAGTGAACTACACCTTTCGCGCCCTCCCGACGGCGAAGATACTTGAGAATTGGCTGGCCGCGACTCCACCAGGATTTAGCTTCAGCTTCAAAGCGCCGCAGCGGATCACTCACCTCAAGCGATTGCGCGGCTGCGACGAACCGGTCGCTCAGTTTGTTGCGACTCTCGAACCGGTTCGCCAGGCAGGCAAACTAGGCCTGCTGCTCTTTCAACTTCCTCCCAACCTGAAGGCTGATGCCGAGCTGCTCAGTTCCTTTCTCTTTCTTTCTTCGCTTCAAGGAAAAGGCGCTCCGGCTGTCGCATTTGAGTTCCGTCACGAGTCGTGGTTCCAGGAGAGCATCTACGCGGTGTTACGCGAGCATAATGCGGCTCTCTGCATCGCCGAGAGCGACGATCTTTTGACGCCAGAGGTGCAGACCTCAGCCAGCCACATCTGCTATCGGCTGCGGCGAAACTCTGGATACTCGGCAACCGAGATCGACGCCTTTGCAAAACGATTCGCAGCGCTTGCCGCCGACCGCGATGTCTACGTCTACTTCAAGCACGAAGACGAACCTACGGGCGCACTGAACGCAACCCAGTTTCTCGCTCGCGTTCAGGCTCTCGCGGAGAAACAGTGACGCCAACAGCGGAGAGAGAGAGCATCGTAAGCCACGCTGCAGAGTTTCAACCTCGGCGCTTCCTCATCAACGGACATCTGCAGACGATCATGGGCAACTACCTCCCGAGATCCAACGATCTGCCCGCGCCGGAAGCACAACTGGTCGAGGTCTCCCCTGCCACCGATACCCAGATCGCAAGTCAAGTCCTCTGCCACTGCCACTGGCAGCCAGAGGAGGTCCGCTCCTCTCGGCCAACAGCCATCATCGTTCATGGCCTCGAGGGCTCATCGAACTCGCAGTACGTCGTCGGCAACTCGAACAAGCTGTGGCGCGCCGGTTGCAATATCATTCGCATGAACATGCGTAACTGCGGAGGCACCGAGGCTCTCTCGCCGACTCTTTATCACTCCGGCCTCTCGAACGATGTGCTTGCGGTGATGAACTTCTTCGTGGCCCGGCACGACCTGCAGTCGATCTCACTGATTGGCTACTCGATGGGAGGCAACCTGGTTCTGAAGCTTGCCGGAGAGCTCGGCGCCGCGGCACCGCATGAGCTGCACTCTGTCATTGGCGTCTCCCCCGCACTCGACCTTGGCCCCTCCGCCGACGCCCTGCACCGCCCACATAATCGCGTCTACGAGATGAAGTTTCTTCACGCTCTGCTTCGCCGTTATCGCCGCAAAGTCATGCTCTTTCCCCACCTCTACGATCTGAAACTTGCCCGAGGAATCCGTTCTCTGCGCGAGTTGGATGATCGCATCACCGCCGTCTACTCCGGCTTCACCGGTGCGGACGACTACTACTACCGCGCCGCTGCTGCCCGCGTGATCGATCGTATCGCCGTGCCCACTCTCATCCTTCACGCGCTCGACGATCCCTTCGTCCGCATCACGGACGAGAGTTGCAGCAAGCTCGAAGCAAACCCCAACATCCGTCTCATCACCACCCACCACGGCGGACACTGCGCCTTTCTCGCCCAGCCCGATGCCGACACCGGCTACGACGGCTACTGGGCCGAGCACACCCTGCTAAGGTTCCTGCTCGCCAACGCATAACTGCTGCGCTCAACCTCTGCCGGTGACGCTAAGATAGTTCCTAATGCTCTCTGACTGGTCCGCCGAATGTTCCGCAGACGATCCCGTTCTTGTCGTTCCCTGGTCTGACCCATCCGATCCCGCCGGCAATCGCCGCTTCATCGATCTACGGGAAAATCCATACGATCTCGATCATCTCCCCGAGGTAGAGCAACACCCTCCCCTGATGCACGCACTGCGCGCTCTCAACGCTCCACGCTCCCCGATCTTCACCGCAAAATGTGATGCGTGGTCGCTCGACGCAGAAGAGCTCGACCACCTTCGCATGAACCTTGACGTGACCATAGACGATGCACCCGAAGGCTTTGGCAGCTACATCGATCTGCTCTGGCGCGAGCGGTCCCTCTTCGCCTCTTACCATCAGATGGAGCAGATGATGCACCGGCTCACGCGCCACGCCGCCCCGCTCGACCATCCCTATGCCATGCTCGATTGCATCATCCGGCCAGCTCTCGTCGACCTCACCGGACCGCAGGAGGGATTTGCCATCAGCCTCTACATAAAAGCTGTCGGCCATGATGCCCAGGCAGCAGAAGAGAGCTGGGCCGCCGCGCTCGACGCCGTCGTCGCCCTCTTGCGCAGCAAAGATCTTGCACTGGGTTAGCCGCCTTCATTTTTTGAAACCAGAAGGCTCCCCATCCCCGCTACAATCAAAAGAGACGCGCGCGGGCGAGTAGCTCAATTGGATAGAGCATCAGCCTTCTAAGCTGACGGTTGCAGGTTCGATCCCTGCCTCGCTCACCACCACCTCGCGCCTCCAGCCGATTAGGCCTCAAGCAAAAGATCTTCTTCCGCAACATGAGGATGTCTCCCTCCGGCACTGCGGTCTCCGGTCACATGCCGCAGCCCCGCCAGTGCGATGAAACCAATCGCCAGGCAGCACACGCCGTTCCATCTCCAGTGCACCCAGGCCACGGTAGCCATGGCCGACCCCACCGCCGCCCCGGTAAAGTACACCGTCATGTACACCGTATTGAGCCTGCTGCGCGCCGAAGGTACCAGCCCGAAGATTCGCGTCTGGTTCGCCACCTGCGTCATCTGCGCCCCCACATCGAGCACAAGCACCCCAACCACCAGCGCAAGAATGTGGAAGGTCGTCGAGAGTCTCGCGGCCTCCTCCACCCACAGCAAGACATACGAGACCGCCAGCAGGCCCATGCCAACCGAAACCACCCACCGGGAGCCATGTTTATCCGACAGCCTTCCAGCAAGTGGTGCTACCAGTGCGCCCGCCGCCCCCACCACCCCGAAAGTGCCGGCAACCCCCGCGCCCAGGCCATAGTGACTGTGCAGTACGAACGCCAGAGTCGTCCAGAAGCAACTGAACGAAGCAAAAGCCAGCGCCCCAATGATCGAGGACTCTCGAAGCAAAGGCTGCGTGCGGAAGAGCGTCCAAAGCGACTTCATCGCGTCCGAATAGAGCAGACGCTCCTTCGGCGGCAGCTTGGGCATCACTTTCCCCATCAGCGGGACGAACGCAGCATTCATCACCGCCGCAACCACGAACACCCAGCGCCATCCATGGATTCCGCTCACCCAACCCGCGAAGGTGCGCGCCAGCAGAATACCCAGCAACAGACCGGTCATCACAGTGCCAATCGCACGACCACGCTGTTCATGCGAGACCAGATCCGGCGCAATCGGCAACGCCACATGAGTCACCGAAGCAAACAACCCAAGCAGCACACTCGCCACAATCAGCCAGCTAAGCCCAGGAGCCAGCGCGACCAGCAGCAGTGCCACCGCCTCCGCGCCATACATCCGCATCATCAGCGCACGACGTTCCAGCACATCGCCCAACGGGACGAAAGCCAGCAACCCCAACGCATAGCCAACCTGGGTTGCGACCGCGACGAAGCCGACATGCCCCGGCGTCACCCCATACGTCCGGCTCATCTCCAACAAAAGCGGCTGGTTATAGTAGATCGTCGATACGCCGACCGCACAGGCCAATCCCAGGAAAGGCAGCGGGGCGCGAGGTTCAGATTTTATAGGAGTGGTCATACCAAAGCTCTACCTCCAGTGTAAAGCTTTGGAGGACATTCGGCTATGGCACCGCTGCTGCGCGAAGGCTCTAGATCTTCCCGAGCATCAACTTTGCAATCGTCCCCAACTGCATAAACGACGTTCCCTCGTAGATCTTGCCGATCTTGGCGTCGCGATAGAGTTTCTCGACCGGGTAGTCCTTCACAAAGCCGGACCCGCCGTACACCTCCACCGCAAGGCTCGCCACGCGCTCGGCGACCTGCGACGTGAAGTATTTGCACATCGCCGCCTCCTTCAAAAACTCCTGCTTCGCATCCTTCAACCTCGCAGCGTTATAGACCATCAACCTCGCCGCTTCAATCTCCGTCGCCATCTCGGCCAGCTGAAACTGCATAGCTTGAAACTCCACCAGCGCCTTGCCAAACTGCTTCCGCTCCTTCGCCCACTTCGCAGCGTACCCCCACGCTCCTTGCGCCAGGCCAAGCATCTGCGACCCGATCCCGATTCGCCCTTCGTTCAAAGTCTCGATGGCGATCTTGTATCCTTTACCCGGCTCGCCCAGCACCTGCGCGGCTGGCACCACGCAGTCGTTGAAGATCAGTTCGCACGTGCTCGAAGCCCTGATGCCTAGCTTGTCTTCCTTCTTGCCGAGCGTAAACCCAGGCGCGCCCTTCTCCACCAGAAATGCAGTAATCCCTTTGTAGCCAGCAGCTGGATCAATTGTGGCGAAAACGATAAACAGCCCTGCCTCCTTCGCATTTGTGATCCACAGCTTCTGCCCGTTGAGAACGTAATCGTCGCCGCGCTTCACCGCACGCATCTGCAGCGCGAACGCATCCGAGCCGGACGAGGCCTCACTCAGCGCATAGGAGCCGATCGTGTCCGTCGCAAGCCGCGTCAGATATCTCTTCTTCTGCTCCTCGTTGGCCCAGCGCACCAGCGCGTTGACGCACAGCGTGTTCTGCACATCGACCATCACACCGACCGACGGGTCCACCGCGGAGATCTCCTCGACCGCGAGAATCGCGTTGAAGAACGTGCCGCCGGCCCCGCCATATTCCTCGGGAATCTCAATCCCCATCAGCCCAAGTTCGAAGAGTTTGCGAATAAGCCCGGCATCCATCTGCTGCGACTCATCCATCCCGCGCACCAGCGGGCCAATCTGCTCCACCGCAAACCGCCGTATCGTATCGCGAAACAGCTGCTCATCATCCCCCAACTGCGTCAACGCCATCGGACCAACCTGCTGCGACATCCACTCACCTCAAACCGTATTCAGGAAAAGGTGAGTCTAGCATTTGAGACACACGACTGAATAGCCATTCACACCGCGAACGCGGCAGAGTATCTGCAGAAAAAATGTCTAAAGAAATGTCTGAAAGAAGAGAACGAGCCGCTAGCCGGCGACCTTCACCAACCGCCCACGCCGGCTGACGATCGAGAGCTTCTCGGTGTTCAAAATCTTACGTGCCTGCTCTTTCGCATGATTCGCCCACGGTCCCACCGGGTCAAGCCGAACATACGCCAGCCAATGTCGCAACGCTCGCCGTCGCTGTCCTTGCCGTTCATACGCCAACGCCAGATTGTAGTGCGCATCGGCATACTGTGGAACCAGCGCCACCGCCTTCTGATACGCAGTCGTTGCCTCCGCGAGCCGTTGCATCTCATCCAGTACATTGCCCAGATCGAAGAACGCCAGCGCATACTCTGGATCGGCCTGCGTCGCCAGCCGATAGAGCTCTTCCGCCTCTTCAAACCGGCGCAGATTGTAGTGAATCGTCCCCAGATTGATAAGCGCAGGCGCATGCTGCGGCCGTATCACAAGAATCGCCTGGTAGACCTCAACCGCCTCCTGGATCGTCGCAGGGTTCTCTTCTAGCTGTACTGCCCGCAGAAACATCTCCTGCACCTCGGCGGCCTGACGCAACGAAGCATCGCCTGCTCCCACGACGCGAAGCTGCCGCGCCGGAGCGACCTCGAAATCAAAAGCGAGCTGCTGTGTGACCGGATCCATCAGCGCCCCGCCATGCCTGAAGCTGAGCCGCGACCCGCGGCGCACAAAACTCGCCTCCAGCAAGGGGTTGCGCACTCCCCCCAAACGCTGCATCGCCTCCACCGAGGCTCGAATATTTTTCGCGGAGATCTTCGTCGTGGCCTGCAGATCGCGCAGCCGCCGCAGCTGCCCCAGCGCTTCAAACGAATACTCTTCATGAGGGGAGATGAGCCCGGCTCGCTCCCACGCCGTGATCTGGCGTGCCTGCAAGTGGAGGATCCGGATTACGTCTTGACGGCTATATCGGTTCACGTGGTGTCTCTGTTGGCACCGTCTCAGAGCTCACTGGTCTGAACCCTCTCTGGAGTATGCCTTCGAAACCTACGCCAATCAAGACCTAAATCTCCTAACCTCATCAAATAGCAGTGGATAACCTGTACCAAAATGGGTTCTCCCCTCCCACAGGCAAAAAATCGTCTGAACAGGAGACGCTCCATCGACACCCAACGCTTCACCGCCGCCCAATGAAATTAGATCAGCGCGACAGCAGCCGTTCCATTTTGTCGTCAGAAGTAGCCCGGCGTGACGAATCCGGGTTCGGCAAACAAGATCTCCCACGACGCATCGAGATATAGCCACCTCTGCTCACTGAACCAGCTCGTAGCCATCTCGGGAACATGCAACAAACCATGTCCGCTGACGCAGATGAGCTCGGTTCCGTTCCAGTCCAGAAAGCTTCTCGACGGCTGACCTACCCGAGCCGGATTCGTCAACTTTCCCAGACATACCGGGCACCGTTGCCGCTGGTCGCGCAGACTCCAGCGCAGCCCAAAGAGACACACTGAGAACGCAGACAGCAGCTGAATGTACTCCGACGTAACCGGATCCATCCCGCTGCGCAGATGAGCAAGATCCAGCGACACGAAGTAGACGATCGGCAGCAGTAGCACCAGCTTGCAGCCAAGAAAACTCCAGCGGCGGACTCTGGTGAACCGGGAAAGCCGTCGCGAGCTAGCCCTGTACTCCCCGAGGGGAAGCGACGTCGTCGCCGGCAACGCCAGGCACGCCAGCAGAACCGCAAAGAGAAAGACATCTCCCGGTCCTCTGGTTCTCTCAGTAAGAGACTCGCAGAAGAAGTCGTTCGCCGTGCCCGCAGGCGTTGGCGCAGACATGTGCCATGCCTCTCCCCAGTCCGCGTGCGGCGACTGAAGATGTGCCACCACAAATCCCACCCTCTCAGAGAAGCCAAGGTCATGTGGGAGCAACAACCACGCATCGGTCTTGCCTGGCAGCCTCCACTCTCCAGGGTCTACCACACCACTCACCATCGCGGACTCCGACCCCACCTGCACCATCCGTCCGAAGATGTGAGGATCGCCGCCAAATCGCCGCTTCCACATCTGCTCGCTGAGGATCAACCGGGGAAGCGAGCCGGGAGCCTCACGAGCGTAGCGCACACGCAGACCGAGCAGGTCGAAGAGATTAGAGCTCGCAGAAGCAACCGCGCCTTTAGTCGCGACGCTATTCTCTATCGAGAGAGACTGCTCGGCAACCTGGTAGAAAGCAAATCCGTTGAACAACTCCTGTCGACGTCGCTTCCAAACCTGGTACTGCTCCGCCGAGATCGTTGCCACCGAATCGTCGGAGGAGTGCGCGTCACGAAGAAGCATCAGGTTTTTTGTGTCGCGATAAGCCGAGAAGTGCAGGATCGCCGAAACCTCCGGCAACAGCATCGCAACACCATAGCTGATGGCGATCAGTCCGAAGAGCACCTGAACGCACTGCGTTGCCGACCCCATCGTCGTCGCCAAAGGGATGCGCCTCTGCTGGAACTGCTCTCGAAAACTGAGAGCATCCGGAAGAGCGCCGAGGCAAAACGCCGCAACCTCTCGTTCCGCCATCCACGAGAAGCTCTGTTCTGCGGTGTACGTTCGGCGCACGTGCCAAAGCTCCGCTCGCCACTCTCTCCACCACTCCTCTCGCTGCCGCGCTGGCACCAGCAACGATGCGCCACGCAGGAGTGCGAGACACAACAACTCGCAGAGTGCCGAAGGTCGCAGCGTCATACCTGCTCCTCCTGCTCCGAAGGAATCAACTTCGCAAGCAGTGGATAACGCTTGCGCGAAGCCTCGAGCGTCAGCTTGCCCGACCTGGTGAGCTTGTAATATTTTCTCGGCGGCCGCTGCCCCGCATCTGCAATCGCCTGCTGCTCCCAGCTCGACCGGATCAACTCATCGCGCTCCAGCCTTCTCATCGCCGGATACACCGTACCGCTCGGCAGGCCGGTCATCTCCATCACGCTGAAGCCGTAGACATATCCAGCGTTCACCGCCTGCAGAATCATCGCCGCCGTGTGCGAGAGCTTCGTCTCCGCTGCCATGGCAGAACTATACCTATGTAGCAAGCTACTTGACTAGCCCCTATTATGAATGCTACATAGGGTGCAGAGGAACCCTCCATGCTCGAAGTCAAAGCACTCTGCAAGAGCTATCGCGGCCTTCCCGCAATCGACAACGTCGCCTTCACTATCCGCGCCGGCGAGATCGTCGGCTACGTTGGCCCCAACGGCTCCGGCAAGTCCACCACTGTAAAAATCGTTACCGGCCTGCTCGAACCCAACACCGGCCAGGTTCTCTTTGAAGGTAAAAGCATTCGCCTCAACCTCGACCACTATCGAGCCTCCTTCGGCTACGTGCCTGAAGAGGCGCACGTCTACACTCATCTCTCCGGACTCGAATATCTCCAACTGGTAGGCCGCCTGCGCGAGATGGAAGAGCCGCTCATCGATCTCAAAGCCAACCGGCTGCTCGCGCTCCTCGGCCTCGAATCCTGGCGACACTCGCCCATCTCGCTCTACTCCAAGGGCATGAAGCAGCGCATCCTCATCGCGGCGGCTCTTTTGCATGACCCAAAGCTGCTGATCTTCGACGAGCCGCTCTCCGGACTGGACGTACTCTCGGCCCGCCTCTTCAAAGACCTCTTGCAACAACTCGCCGCTCAAGGCAAAGCCATCCTCTACATCTCCCATGTCCTCGAGGTCGTCGAACTGGTCTGCCATCGTGTCATCGTCATTGCGAAGGGGAGGATCCTGGCTGATGCACCACCCTCCGAACTCAAAACCTCGCTCGCACTGGCAAACCTCGAGAGCGTCTTCGCGCAACTGGTCAAGCAGCAGGACACGCAGAGCGTCGCACAGGAGCTGGTCCAGACCATGGCGGTGCACCATGTCTGAGCGTCACGGCCTCTTAGCTCCACCTCGGCATCCCGTCCTATCACTTGCCGTGCAGGCGCATACCGCACCCCCCGCGCGAGTGCAGAGCAGGTTCGAAGTTCTGGTGCGCCACATCCTCCATCGTTTCTTCCACAACGAGCTTCTCGCCTCAGACGATGAGACTAAGCGCGTCATGCAGATCGCAGCCGCCGTCGCGCTGCCAACCCTCATCGTCTCGCTCTTTCTCTTTCCTGCCTATCACGCCTTTCCACCCGCCCCGCTGCATCGTCCCTTCTGGTCGCAGGCAGGAGACCACTCCTTCTACGTCATCTACTCCTTCGTCGTCATGGGAGCGGCCACGGTGTACGAGTGGGATCTGCTCTTCCCCGACACTCTGGACATCTTCGTTCTCTCGGTTCTCCCCATCCCCAACCGCAAACTCTTCTTCGCGCGCGTCCTTGCGCTCGCAGTATTTCTTCTCCTCGTTCAAGTCGGCACCAGCATCCTGGGCACACTCTTTCTTCCCCTCGCCGCCGAGCAGCACAACTTCCTCCGTCATCTCTTCTCCCACTTCGTCGCCGTCACCATCAGCGGAATCTTTGCCGCAGCCACCTTCCTCTCCCTTCAAGGCATTCTCCTGAACACCGTCGGCGAAGGCCTCTTCCGCCGCATCACCCCGCTGCTCCAGGGCCTCTCCATCATGGTCTTGCTGGCGGTTCTTCTGCTCTGCCCCACCGTGGCGGGATCGCTGGAAGCTCTGTTGACCTCGGGCAGCCCCGCCATCCGCTACTTTCCGCCCTTCTGGTTCCTCGGCATCTACGAGTACCTCCTCGACGGAGCGTCAACTCCCGCTATCTTCCACGACCTGGCGCGAACCGGCTGCTACGCACTCGTCATAATGTTGGCGTGTACCTTGCTGACCTATCCTCTCGCCTATCGCCGCCGCGTCCGTCAGCTTATCGAGGGCTCCGCCGCAATAAGTACCAGGAGCAGTGGAACCAATCTCATCCGCCGCCTCCTTCATTCCACCCTTCTGCGCCATCCCTCGCAGCGAGCCGTCTTCCACTTCATCAGCCAGACCATCCTGCGCGGACAGCGTCAACGCATCAGCCTCGCTATCTTCGGTGGCCTCAGCGTTGCGCTTGCCCTGGCCCAGATGGTCACCCTCCAGGTCGAACCCGGCCACATCCACATAGCCCTGCTGCCCGACGGCATTCGCTCTGCAATTCCGATTGTCGCCTTCTTCACAGTCGCCGGCCTTCGATCCGTCCTCGCAGCTCCAGTCGATCGCCGCGGCTCATGGCTCTTCCGCGTCCTCATCGGGCGTCCGCGATCCGGCCACCTCGCAGGCGCCTACCTCTGGATCTCTCTCACCACATTCCTCATTTGCAGTGGCACCGTTCTTCTCCTTCACTCGCTATCACCAGCCAGCATGCAAATACCCCGCACAACGACAGGGCAACTCCTTGTAGCAATAGGCCTGTCTCTTCTTCTTCCCGACATCCTGCTGTTCTCCGTGCGCGCCATACCGTTTACTCAACTCCACAAAAGTTCAGTAAACGATCTTCCTCTGGCAGTCCTCCGCTACCTTGTGCTCTTCCCAATCTTCGTCTCAATCCTGGTTGCGAAGGAAGCGTGGATCGAAGGCTCTGCGACGCACCTCCTCGCCACAACAATTCTCTTGGTCGGAACGCATCTCACTCTGCAAAGAGCACACGCTAATCTCCTGGCTCAGTCCACACTCGACACCGCACCGGACGAAGCCGACGAGTTTCCGCAGCGCTTAGGTCTACGCGATGCATGAACAGAAAGCTTGCCATGAAAAAGCACAACGAGATCCTGCAGCGTCCTCTAGAAGCTGATCTTCAAGATCTGACCATTGTTGCCGACAAACCATCCGGCCTCTGGATTTGCAAAAGCGACCGCCCAATAACCGCTCACCTCCGGCAGTTTGATCCAGGTATGACCTTCATCCGGACTCCAGGCAGCTGCCCCAGAGCTGAAGTTCGGCTGAGTCTCCGTCGTGATCACCACACTCCGGTCATGTTCGTGGTCGAAGTCGTCGCGATGGCGCCAATCGTCACGGTGTTCTACGCCACGCACGTAAGCGAGACAGAAGATTGCTCCTGGAATTGGAGGCTTGGTCGTAAGGGTCCAGCGCTGGCCGCCATTGTCCGAGGTTGCCGCCTGCGTGGCGCTGTCGTTGGTCAAATCGCCGCCACCCACGATGCCGTGCCAAGGATCGCGGAACGCTACCGAGAGAGCGCCCGCATTGGCATTGCTTACGAACGGAGTGTCATACGCATTCCACGTGTAGCCTCCATCCCGGGTCGCCAGGATTCTGGCGATGCTTGAGCCGCCGGTTGCAATCCAGGCGTTTTGCCACCCTTCTGTAGTGATGCATGTCCCACTGGAGGAAAACGAAGCTTCGCCTGGCAGGGCAGGTGGCATACTGCGAGCGATCGAGTGCCAGGTCGTGCCATCATCGGTGCGAATGTCGGGAAATACTCCGTTGACTGAGTCGCTGTGCGCGACGCCGCGATCCGGCCCCCAGAACGCGAAGCAGTCATAAAAGGCATTCGTCGTCTTATTCGTAAACTGAACGGTCCAATGCGCGCCCGCGTCTTCCGTCTTGTAGATGCGAAAGTCGCCGGTGTTGTCCCCGATCGACATGAGATATGCGACCCGCTCACTTACGCCTTGCACATCACGGAATTGCAGACCTTCGGCGCCCGGTACGACTCCTGACTTCCAGGTCGAACCGCCATCGGTCGTAACCACGTACGTACCGCCGGCTCCGGCTGCCCAGACGACGCGGGAGTTCACCGGACTGACAGCAATCAGCAGCTGTGTCGTGCCACTCTGCTGCGAAATGAGAGTGGGTTGATGATGACCTTTCCATGCTTCCTGTGCATATCCGCCACGAACGGCGGCGGCAATTAAGAGTATGAACAACAGCAGACGCTTTGACATAGACTTTCTCCTTGAACCGCCGCTACGAGTGTGGAGAAGTATAGGAACGCTGGAGAGCCGCGTCAAATCAGGTGCATTTGAGTTCTGAGGATGTTGTGGCATCGTCCGACATCGACCTTGCGACACCACGCGGCTGCTTGGTACAGCTAAGTGGTGACACCGGCCCAAATAATGTCGACTGGCTTCTGCCTTATCCGGCGAACATGTCGAAGACGAGCTTGCCGCCGCTGACTAGCCTGGCATGATCCATCGTGGTTTCGGTGACAGCTTCGCCGTTGTACTTCACTCCCTTTACGAACACATTGGTCTGGCTATTTTGTCTGGCCTCGATCAACAGGGTTTTGCCTCCGTCAAGATGAATCGTTGCTTTGTCGAAGAGCGGGCTGCCGAAGGTGTAGTCGGCTCTACCGGGACAAGAGGGATAAAACCCCAGCGAACTTAATACAAACCAGGCGGCCATCGATCCGGTATCTTCGTCCCCGGCAAAAGTATCTTTTGTGTAGAGCTCCTGCATCACTCGCCTTACCCAGTATTGCGTTCTATCAGGACGTCCGGCGGCAGCGAAGATATAGAGCACGTGATGCACAGGCTGATTGCTGTGCGCGTACTGACCGAATTTGACCGCCGCCATCTCGGACATTTCGTGGATCTCCTGCCCGTACGCTCCAACATGGAAGGCAGGCGGGAGAGCAAGCATCTTGTCTAATGCAGCAACGGCTTTATCCTTTCCGCCCATAGCTTCAAATAGACCGGGAAGATTATGTGGCACGTCCCACCGATGTTGCCAAGCCGAACCTTCGACATAAGGACTGCCCCATCGAATCTTGTCGAATGGCTCCAGCCATGAGCCATCTTCGTTCTTGCCGCGAAGAAAGCCGGTTTTGCTGTCGAACAAATTGCGCCAATTCTCTGAACGCTTCATAAAGAAGGCATAGTCCTCCTGCTTGCCTAATGCCTTGGCTACCTGGGCGATGCAGAAATCCCCATAAGCAGCATCGGCTGTCTCTACCGCAGATTGCTCGACATGATCGGCTGGAACGTAGTTGAATTTGAGGTATTCCTCCAGCCCGACTCGTCCGTAACCTTTCGCCGGATCACCGGGGGTGGTTGCATGTTTCCTTAGCCCTTCATAGGCGCTTTGAAGATCGAAGCCACGGATGCCTTTGGCCGCCGCATCGCCAAATACTGAGTCGATGAGGCTACCCGTCATGCAGGCCCGATAGCCCGGACATGGAAATTGCGGAAGCCAGCCGCCTTCTTTGTAGACGTTAACCCAGGCTTGGAGAATCTCTCCAAGACGCTCAGGAAAGAGAATCGACATGAGAGGATACCAAGCTCGGTAGACGTCCCAATAGCCATGATCGGCGTACATAACGCCTGGGGTCAGCTTGCCAGTGTATGGGCTAAAGTGCTGGGACTGTCCTTTGTCGTCTGGCTCGTGCCAGATTCGTGGAAATAATAAAGTTCGATACAGGCACGAGTAGAAGATTCGTCTCTGATCTTCGGATCCGCCCTCGATTTCAACACGAGTGAGATGTTGATTCCAGATCTTCGCTGCACTCTCACGAAGCTCGACAACGGAACGGTGGCCTATTTCAAGATCGAGATTCCGGTTTGCTTGATGGAAAGAGATAAATGAGGTCGCGATCCGCACTTCGATCGCCTTCACCGTAGCCTCGAAGCGAACAACCCCGACGCGACGCCCTTTTTGCTCTTTCAACTCGAAGCTCTTCCATCTTTTATCGAAGCGCAAGACATAAAATGCCGCGAAGTTTTCCGGCACGCCTCCAGAGTTAGCTAGCGATTGAAACGCAATGCTCTGGTCAGCAACATCCGGTTGAACGATCCCGCTTGTGCCGGGAATATCGAACATAAAACCAGGATCTTCCTGATCCTCGTACGTGGCGGTGATAACTGCACAGCGTTCGGTTGGAACCAACTCGGCTCTGATCCGGTATCGGAGGAGATAGAGTTCAAGGGAGTGCGGGGATAGTTTCGCATCTTCAGGACGATAGGAGGAGGCTCGAGCAGCCGGCGCAGGATCAGCCTCTCCACTAAATGGCAGGAAGACGGCGTAACCGTAGTCTGAGAGCCAAGGACTCAACTGATGAGTACACCGGAAGCCCTGGACTCGGTGATCCTTAGGCTGGAACATCCATGGATGGTCGGCTCTTGATTCGAGTGTCCAGTGCCCCATGCCAAACGGCAGCGCCGCGATCGGCAACGTGTTGCCTCGTGAGAAGACGGGCGTCGATTCGGTTCCCTGCAGTAGATTCACCATCTCGACCGGCGTTTGGCTCGCGGCTGATGAGGGCTCAACCCGGAGGTCCGCAGCATCGTCTGCAGCGCTTGATGCAATGGGAGCGGCAATCGCAGAACCGACCGCCGCTAAACCCGTCGCTTTGAGAAAGCTGCGTCTGCTACTCGAGGTGACTCCTGCTTTCAACTTCGAACCCATACTTTTCCCTCGTCAATATCTTCAATGTGGCGTTGCGACCCTCTTGCAGTCTATCGATTTCTCAGCCCGCAGAGAGTAAGGGATACGCTGGTTGGGGAATATCTTCCGTACCTTCGAGTGGATCGTCGAGGGCAACGCTGGTGCTTGCGCCGATTGCTGATTGATCGAACGTATTACGTCCAGACTTGATTTACCTAGGTTGCTTTGGACCAGGGAAATAAAGCACTGAGGAGAGACAACCGTGTAATACGCGATGAGACAGGTTTGTATCCACAAATAACTCCGCGGAAAAACTATGCCGTCGAAGATATCTCCGGCCTTATGACCTGAGATATCTTCGACGGCGAGCAGAAGCGACTAGAAAGAATATCGCAGCGCGAATTGAAATTGCCGACTGGTGTGGAAGCCTTCTAATGTACTGATCGTATTCGTGGTTTGGCCGAACTGCGGGACATTGTTGAGCCCCGCGTTGGGGTTGCTGAACTGGGGGTGATTGAAGATGTTGAATGCCTCGGCTCGAAAGATCACCTGCTGCTTCTCGAAAACCTTGAACGTCTTGAAAAGGGACATATCAAAGTTGACCGCGTCAGGGCCGTAAAAAATGTTTCGGCCTTCCGTGCCAAAGTGACCGACTGGCGTGGCAAAAGCAGCGAGGTTCAGTTGATTGAAAGGAATGCTAAAGCTCGATGGCTTGGTGGGTACGCCTGCGACAAGATCAGCGCGAGAGCTCGCTTGACCAACATTGAGCGGATCGCATCCGCACGTAACGTCATAGGGGAATCCGCTGCGTAGTGTTGCAATAGTGTTGTATTGCCAGCCCGCGCCAATGATCTTTGGGACACGTGACGCCGCAGGAATGGCATAACTGGCATCGAGTTCAATATTGTGTCTTACATCGAAATCAGAATTGCCATAGTCGGCGATCGGGTTGTGATCGTCCTGATAGGAACCGAAGACAGTCGGTGCATCGTCGAGGGAATGAGATAGCGTGTAGTTGGCGTTGAAGGTGAGACCATTGTCCCAACGCTTCTTGAACTGCGCCTGGAACGCGTTATAGCTCGAGATTGCAGAGGTAGTGTTGGTATTGATGCTTCCGTACTGCGGATACGGACGGCTCGCTCCTCCGGGAAAGAGTCTGTTGGCGTCATACCCCTCGATGAGATGGAGTCCACGGGCTCCGATGTAGCCGAACTGAACCATAGCGCTCTTCCCGATTGCCTGCTGAAAGTTGAGGTTCCATTTTTCTGAATATGGCTCCTGATAGTTTTTTACGATTGCCGAGAAGCTTGTGGTCGGAAGACTGAAAGAGCCGAGATTCGGAAATGGCAAACCGACAAGACCGGGAACCTGAAGATTATTCACCGATGCGCTAAACCCTAGACCTGTATTACTAGGAATATTTTGAGCTAGATTGCCTGCATTCAGATCGGAGAAGAAGAGGCCAAAGCCGCCCCGTATAACAGTGTTTCCGGAGGAGCCGATGCTATAAGCAACACCGAATCGAGGGGCAAAGTTCAGATTCGGTGCGTCCAGCACAGAGCCTCCAACAGGGTCGAGGGCGCCGGTTTCGAAGTTGAAGTTTGCGATTCGGTTGTGCGCTTCAGTGGGAGAAGTGTCGTACTGATATCGAAGTCCCATATTGAGGGTAAGCTTCGGGCTCACTTGAATGTTGTCCTGGAGGAAGGCGCTGTAATAGGTGTTTCTTATTCCGATACGGGGAAAACCAAGAGTGCCATCAGAGAAGGCCTGGTTTTGCTGGGCTGCCGAAAAAGTAAGAAAGCTCACCGTCATTTGATAGCCGAGTTCTTTATTGTCCTGGTTGCGAACAGCCTCTCCACCAATTTTTATCTGCTGGCGACCGCGTACCCATGTGAGATTGTCCTGCCAGGTAAATGAATTGTTTGCGACGTGGAGATCAAACAGTCCTGGTCCGACACCAGCCCCTTCACCAAAGCTGATGATCGGTTCAACCAGCACTGAAGCTACGTTTGACGCCCGTGGATCGACGTGGAATCGGTTGAAGTAAAAGTTTGCCTCGTTCACGACATGAGGAGTAAAGGTGTGCGTATAGCCAAGCATTCCGAGCTGCATAAATCCAGGTGCGCTCTGCACTTGGCCAATTGCAACGCCGGTAAACGTGTCCGTCTGATTTTGATTGACGTTATAGCGACCGGTCAGTCGATCAGAGGGTGTTATCTGCCAATCGATTTTACCGATACCAGTGTTCTCCGTGAGGGGATTTGAGATTCCTATGATGTATTGTCCGAAGCGCGGATCAGAGGACGAGATCGGGCCATTAGGCAGCGGTAGTTGGGAGAGGGCTTGTTGTATGACGGGAACTGCGGCAGCGCGTGCCTCTGCAGTGGGTACGACAGCATTCAAGATGCTTCCGCTCCTCTGCCGGACTCCTTCGTAGTCTACAAAGAAGAAGATTTTATCGTGGACGATCGGGCCGCCTAGAGTTCCTCCGAACTGATTGAGACGATAGGCTGGCTTCTTGTTGGGTTCCTGATTGAAGTAATCCCGCGCATCGAATATGTCGTTTCTAAAATACTCAAACAGGCTTCCGTGGAGCTGATTCGTTCCTGATTTTGTGATGAGGTTGACGACGCCGCCCTGTGTTTTTCCATATTCGGCGGAGTAGGAGTCTGTGTAAACCCGGAATTCCTCTACTGCGTCCACGCTCGCGCGCGATACGCGTCCGGCGCTTGAGCCGTAAGTATTTCCTACATCGTCGAAGTCAACTCGGCTGGCGTCACCGCCATCCAGCAGAAAGTGTAGGCCGCCCTCATTCGTATCAGTACCCTGTCCACCAACACTAAGTTGATTGGAGTTCCCGCGAAGTTCTACGCCAGGAACCAAGGCGAGCAGGTCCGTCACGCTCCTTCCATTGATCGGAAGATCCGCGACCTGCTGTTTACTTACGATGCCTCCGAGGGTTGTCGAGGCCGCGTCGACGAGAGGTGCCTGCTGGGAGACGACGACGGTCTGCTTCACGTCCCCGGGATGAAGCACGAAAGGGAGTTGCAGACGATCGGAGACCTGGAGGGTCAGTCCCTCTTTTACCTCTGCCTCAAAGCCGCTGGTGGCAACCGTCACCTTGTAGTTTCCAAGCGGCAGAGGGGTTGATATAAAGCTTCCTCCTAAATCGGAGGTCAGGTTTTGCATGAGGCCTGTTCCTTGATTCTGAATGGTGATCTTCGCACCAGGAACAAGGTATCCGTTGGAATCTTTTACTGTTCCAAGAATTGTGCCTGTGTTGGTTTGTCCGTAGCACAATGCGACGGCTGCGAAAAATACGAAGATGAGGGAAAAGCGTCGCATCGTTGGTCTCCAGAGACTACGGTTTATGGTAGCGATACCATGAAGGCAAGACTTTATCCACTGTGATCTGCTTTTGTCAATCAAAGATTGTGGCGCGATTGAAGCTTGATAGGCAATCAATGGCCTAGAACTCAAGGTATTGCCTTCGTAGCTGGTTGGACCAGCTAGCAGGCTTGTGATCAGGAATACAAAAAGAGTCGACTGTAGAGCTCCTTGACAGCAAAAGCTCCTTCCGGCTAACGTCGGTGTTTATTGGAAGCGTTACCATTCAGAACATATTGATTGTCAGAGCAGTGGGGGGACGTCATTTCACTTATGGTTACTCGAAGAAGATTTGTCCAGACGATTGCACTCAGCCTCACAACCGCGAAGTTGCAAGCTGGAACGTCGCTCCTAAAAGGAGCCGGAGACACACCAACTCTCTTTTACATGGATGGCTACCACGGAGGGATAAAAGGTCACATGCCGCCTGGGAGTTGGCGAGACATCCTGAGCGCAATGAGAAGATTCACAGGTTGGAAGCTAAGTCTGGATATCGAACCTTCTTCTTGGGAGGCGTTGAAAAGAGAGGATCCGCAGGCGTTCGAAGAGTTAGGAACCTACCTGGCTGACCGTTCCGTGAATCGACGGATTGAGATGGTTGCAGGAACCTTTGCTCAACCGTATGGATGGGCAATCGGCGGGGAGAGCAACATTCGCCAGCTGCAGCGAGGACTACAGGTAATTCATCAACAATATCCGTCTGCATCGGTCACGACTTATGCGGTTCAAGAACCTTGCTGGGCTTCTTGTCTGCCACAGATCCTTCGCTCTCTCAAATTCGATGGAGCGGTCTTGAGAGACGCCAGCACGGCATGGGGTGGCTATTCAGCGGGATTCGACGCTGATCTAGTCAATTGGGTAGGATCTGACGGAAGTACGATTACCGCCGTGCCGAGATATGCGGTCGAGAGATTGCAAAAGGTCTTTGAGACCGAATCTATTGTTGGAACCGCAGAGTTTGCCGCGAAATGCGTCGAGAATGGAATACCTCATCCGGCAGGAATGTGTTTTCAGGATCTGGGCTGGCCTGCAAAGCCTAGAGTGAATGAGCCCTTTGTACGATTCGCAACATGGCAAGAGTACATCCACAAGATCGCCGATAAGCCGGCAAAGGATTGGCACTTCGGGATTGAAGACATCCTTGTAACACTTCCATGGGGCAATCCCACCTTACAAGCTGTTGCTCAACAGGTTCGTTCAGCAGAGAACCGATTGATCCTCGCCGAGAAGGTAGCTTCTATTGGCTTTATGCATGGCGCGTCGCAGTGGCCAGAACAGGAGCTTCGCGAAGCGTGGGACGATTTGCTCCTGAGCCAAGCTCATGATGCATGGATCACGGCGACGACACGGCAAGGACGTCAGGCATGGGCTTTTCAAGTTGCCTCGGATACTCTCAACGCCGAGCAATCGGCAGAACAGATTATTCAAGGAGCAGCCTCTGCTCTAGGCCATGGCAAGGCGGACCCTATCCAAAGCCCGCTGGGCGCCCAGTGGGTGCGAACGATCAACACGCTACCCTTCGAACGTGACGATCTTGTCAGAGTATCCCTGGCAACTGACCCCGGAACTACTGGCATCGAGGTAACAGATGCCTCGGGATCTATTATTCCCAGCCAGTTATCCATTACAAGACGATATTTTTCCCAGGATGTCCTGGGCGAACTTAGTCGCTCGCGCTCTATCTATCCCGAGAAAGGCGATAAATCTAGTTCGACAGACGGAATCAATGATGCGGTGGTCTCCTTTCGCGCGAAGATGCCGTCGATAGGTTACGCAAGCTATCGGTTGACTCCTAGGTATAGGCAAGCCGCAAAGGACTTGCAGGGAAAGGTCTCGGTGACAACCGAGATCGACGGAACGACTGTCATGGAGAGCGATCTTTACCGTCTTCGCATCGATCCGAAAAAAGGCGGCGCGATCACCAATCTTTGGGCAAAACAACTTGATTACGAGTTCTGCGACGCTAAATCCGATCGCACGTTCAACGAATACAGAGGCTACTTCATCTCACAACAAGGCTGGAGAAGCAGCACTGATTCACCAGCACAGGTAAAAATCATTGAGAGTGGCCCCGTGCGAGCGACGGTGGAAGTCAGCGGCCAAGTGGGCGGCATTCCTTACCGCACCACAATTTCGATAGCGGAGGGACAACAACGTATCGACTTTCAGGTTGGCTTCATCTTCGAGCAGGATACCTGGATCGGCGACCCTTGGGACATCAAACCCGAGAATAGAAGCAGTGAGCAAAGACGTTCTCAGAACGACGGCAGGTGGAAGCTCCAGGCGCTCTTCCCTGTGTCGTTTAGGAGTAACGCACTCTACAAGAACGCTGCCTTTGATGTGTGCCGCAGCCGGAACGCAGATACTTTTTTCCAACGATGGGATGAGATAAAACACAACATCATAGTCAATTGGGTTGACGTCGTGGACGCGGAAGAACGCTACGGTATCGCGTTGATGACAGACCATACGACCGCATACAGTCAAGGACCTGAACATCCTTTGGGTCTCGTTTTAGGTTGGGCATGGGAAGGAGGATTTTGGTGGGGAAAGCATCCTCTTAGGGGAGAGCAGAAGATTAGTTACGCGATCGTTCCACATCGAGGCGGCTGGGAAAGAGCAGGTATATCCCGCGAAAACAGCAGATTCTGCGAGCCGCCGGTCACTGCGTTGATGGATGGAAAAACTGACGAAACCGAAAATTCCTTTTCGCTAATGCAGATTGATAGTCCCGGCGTTGAGGTCTCCGCAATGTTGGTCGAAAAAGAGCAGCTGGTAGTGCGTCTCTTCAACGCGGAGAGCGTTGAAGCTGACCATGTTGTAACTTTCGGAACAAGGCCTAAGCACGTTGACGTCATCGAGCTGGATGGAACGAGTAAACGGAACCTTGAGATTCGTACTGTTGAAGGCGGACGCCCCGGAGTACATCTTCGCATTCCACAGTTCGGATTGCAGACACTAAGCTGTACCTGGTAGACGGCGACACTATGCACCAGGCTTCTCTCGCTTGAAGAAGCAAGCGGTTACCCGCTGACAGCATCCAAGAAGAATCGTTATCGCGGCATAGGCATTGTGACTACCTGCGGGAGATAGATCTTTGTGTTGGTGGCGAGCGAAGGGACGTCCATCGTGTTGCACACATACGTAAATAGGAGTTGTCCTTTTTGCTCAAACTCCGGATGTTCCTTTGCTGCATAGCAAAACGTGTTCTTGTCTCGTGTGGGCCCAGGGGACATCTCGGGTACATTATAGATAAACTGTCCGTCTGTCCAAGGGCCTGTGAGTTCAGGGGCGGTTCGCATAAGGATTTTGTCGGAGAATCCGCTCGGTTCAAACATGACGGCTCTCCACTGCTTTAGCTCTGGGTGATATCGAATCGAAAGCTCAGTACTCCCCAACTCCATAATCTTTTGAGCATTTTTCGGCATGAAACCTTTTTTCCAAACGCCGTCCGACGCGAGATATTGAAGATTGGAGGCAGGCTGGTCAAGGCCGGTCAGTGGAATTCGTGCTGCTACTAGAGGACGCTTTCCAGACTCATAGATTGCAAACAAGTAGGCGAAGTTATCATGCACGACGGCTGTAGCTGATGGATAAGCCCCTATTCCATCGGGAACAAGACTGTGGATCTTGACATCCCAGGATTGGGGACCGCGGTCGAGGTGACTCAGCTGAGCGAGATCCGATCCACATGTTTTGAAGTTCATGGCAGCGGGAGCAGGAGAGGTTGCAGGCTCAACGCAAAGAAGTAAGACCCACAGATCTCCTTGTGCGACGAAACCATCCATCGCCCAATACCAGTGGCGAGGATTCGCTGGAGAGAAATAGCTTTGGGCATGTCCCTCCGCATCGTGCCTTATCACGTACTGGAGATGCCAGTCTCCGTTCGCATCGCAGGTCGAGATACCGAGACTGTTATGAACCATCCGCGGCTCAGTACCGTGAACCACTCGTTGCTCCCCATAGAGGGTGTCGCCGAAGATCCAGACACTACGCCCGTCATTCAACGGAATGGAATAAGCCGCATCTCCACCTTGCCAACCTAGTTCTTTATTTTGTTCCGGTGCAAAATGCGGAGTACAAACAGATGCTCGAGAGAGGGAGGACAGCATGAGCAGTGCGGAAAAGAGCCAGGAAGCGATTCGCATTTTTCTAAGATCCTAGAAGGAAGATGCTGCAGTTGCTCGAACTCAGGCCCCACCCCAGATTCACTCCAAGTAGTGAGCATCTAAGCTAAGGCTCTTGTCAATTCATTGGCAACGAGCTGCAAAACCATGTCGCCTGTTTTAGTCTTGGCCAAGTTCTCAACCACGAGAAACCCATGCAACATGCCCAGACTTCGCAAAGCGGTTACTGGGACACCAACTCGGCGAAGACGCTTCGCGTACGCTTCGCCCTCGTCCCTAAGTATGTCAAACTCACTGGTAAGAATGAGAGCGGGCGCCAAGCCCACAAGATCAACGTCTGATGCAAGGCACAGCGAAGCTAATGGATGGGAACGATGGGATGGTTCTGGGACGTACTGATTCCAGAACCATCTCATCGTTGATCTCGTTAGATTGAGTGTGTCTCCGAATGACTCGTAGCTTTCGGTATCCATAGACGCAGATAAGACTGGATAGAGCAGAACTTGCAACGCCGGCTGTGGGTCACTCTCTTGCTTCGCCTTCAAAGTGAGCGCAGCCGCCAGATTGCCTCCGGCGCTATCGCCGACAAAAGCGAAGCGAGATCGTTGCAAACGAAGATCCCCCGCGGCAGAAAGAACCTTTTTTACGGCGGCATAGGCAGCTTCAAGGTTATGAGGGAATTGGACCTCAGGAGCCAGGGGATAAGCAACCGAAGCAATTACAAGTTTCGAGCGCACGGCGAGCTCGGCAATCAGGTAGGCATGTGTCTGCCGATCGCCCATAACCCAGCCTCCTCCGTGGAAAAAAAACACAACAGGACTGATGGCAGGCGCGCTGTGTGATCGGATCAGATCAATCTGGCAACCTGCATGTGTTATTCGCTCGCAGAAGACCGGGTAGTCCGTCCATAAGGTGTCTTGCCCAAATCGCATCTCAGCTCTGGCTTCGTCGATGGATAATCGTTCAGGGGGTAGGGCTCCTGCGTTTTCCTCAATCAACTTCAGACATGCAGGATCGAGATCGACCAGCGCACCAACATGGTGTTTTGCTAATTTCACCAATCACTCCTTGTGGAGAAGTGATGTGACTTCGACAAGAGTGTGCTTGAAGCGTACCTATAACAAATCAGGCTAATAGGAGACGCGGCGAGGCTTTCAGGATGGATAGTATTGAACCCCAGAAGGGCAAGCTGCGGCTGCGGCGCTCTCTCGATCATGGATTTCAAACGGTTCTCCCATTACAACGATGGTATCGGTTCCATACAGCGACAGTGCAAAACTACCCCATGACGAAGTCTCATGTCAAAAGATTCTCCACCCTTCAGATGACGATCGATTGATCGCGACTAGCGTGGCGCGAGGAATGAGCGTTTCGATTAGAGAGGCGCCTTAGGACACCCACAAGATTCGCGCAAGACGAGACTGGTGCCAATCTGGAGATGGAATGTAGCATCGGTGCCCCCTGCAAGTCGGTTGAAGAGGAGTTGAATTGCTGCAGCTCCAAGTTCATCGACAGGTTGACGTACCACCGATATGGTGGGGCGGAGCTTCGAAGAGAGATCGAAGTCGTCGAAACCCAATAGCGCGACATCGTCTGGAATTTGGCGGCCCATATTCAAAACCGTCTCATAGGTGAAGACTGTCGCAATATTGTAGAGGGCAAATACTGCGTCGATCCTTCCCTTTCGCTCTGAAAGAAGAGGGAGTAGGTTAGATTTTGCATTCTCCGTACTATTGATGTGCATGATGCTTCGCGGCGTTAACCCATTGGCGCGCATCACCTCTTCGTATCCCCTGAGACGTTCCTTGATCGTGTAAAGCTCGGGGTCTCCACCGACGCAGAGTATATTTTTTCGTCCGTGCTCAATCAGATGCTGAGTTGCCGCCCGCGCCGCCTCGTAGTTGTTCGCCACAACACTCGAGGCGCGAGGATCCAATAGCGGTCGGTCAATGGCCACCAGGGGCACAGACAATTTCTTCACGCTGGCAAGGAACTCCCGCGTCTGCTTCCTCGGCGGAACGATCAAAAGCCCATCAACTCGGTGGCTCTGGAAGACATCGAGCTCAGCAATCTCTTGATCGGCGTCATCATCAGATACTAAAAGTATCAATACATAGTTGTTCTTCCGCGTCATCTTTTGAGCTATATCTGCGACGCTTGCGAAGAACACATCTTTCAAAGAAGGAATGATCAATCCCAGGGTGTTAGTTCTCTCCCCTTTCAACGCGCGTGCCGCCTGATTTGGCTGATAGCCGAGGCGGGTCATCACGGCACGAACCCGCGCTAGCGTTTTAGCTTCGACATAATGGCCGCCGTTGATCACACGCGACACAGTCGTGGTTCCTACGCCGGCCTCACGGGCAACATCGACTAAGGTGGATCGTTTCGCTCGTGCCATTGTTCCTTTATAAACTAATGCTTTCGAAGTCGAACACTTCATCCGGTCATGCTGCCACCAACATACAAGCACTGATTAATCTCAAATGAGATCGCATTGCTAAAACTTTGCTTGGATTTCTGCTTCCTTGTTACAAGCGGCATCTTCCACCACGATTCCGTGGTGCCCTACTCCCAGGCCATCAAACTGCAAACCGCTCTAAATCAGGCTGGGTAAAGAATGAATTGGTCACAATACCAGGAGGGGACCACGGGAACTACTCGGACGAACAAACCCTCCGCGCCTTTCGTGAAATATGGAAGTTCCTTGATACCGCTCTTCCGCCTCCAGGCTCAGCAGTGAAGTGATTGAGTAGAATTCCCGCTATCTAGCGAGGTGGAGAGTCTGCTCCCCGTCATGCAAGGAAGTAAGCTTCCCTTTCCAGAGAAACTCTCCTGTGAGGCCTTTAGGCAGAGTCACCGCAGCTAACCAGCCATCTCCGCTGAGTTTGTAAGTCGCGTGAATATCCCCATGTACACTAGGCATCGTTGCATCGAGATTCGTGAGCTTGCCGAGATGCGGTTCTATGCGAACACGCGCGAATGCAGGAGCTGCTGGCCGGATACCAGCAACAACGGTAAGCAGATCATAGTTGGGACTCGCGCTCCAGGCATGGCAGTCTGAACGAGCAGGTTCGGGATTCTCTGCCCACGTGCTCAATCCCAGCTTCAGCATGTCACGCCACGGAGTCAGTTGATCAAGATAGAGATCAGCCATCCCTGCATGCTCGAGAGCGCGGGTGAGATAGAAACGGAAATAGTAGCTGACCTGCGACATGCGAGGCACTGGTTTGCTACCTAGTGTGGCTTCGCTTGTTTCGTTGGACGCGAGCACTCTTCGCAGAATAAGCGCCTGTTGCGCACGAGGCGCAACATCGAGCCATACCGCAAGAATATTCGCATGCTGGCTATAGCTTTTTTTCGCTGGGGTGTCGGCGTAGGCTCCGTAATGCTCATCCCAGTTCAGACGATTGAGCGCATCGGAAGCCTTTGCCGCCATCTGTTTGTAATGTGCCGCACGCTCTTGGCTTCCGTACTTCGACTCAAGCTCACCGGCATCTTTGAGAGCCTCAATAAACTGCAACGTGATCAGTGCCGAGCCGCCGTCTACGTCCTGCGGTGGAACGCCGTATTCATAACCGCTCGTCCAATCGGCAAACTCCCACCATTTAACCTTTCCCACCAAACCATCAGACCGAAGTCGCGCGGCATACCAGTCGATCACCGTACGGGTATGCGGTAAGGTCTCGCGGACTAGTGATAGATCATCGACATAAAGCCAGTAATCATGCAACATATCTATCCATAGCAACGAAAACGTCGGGATGAACTGTGGTGATCCTGAAGGATAGCGGCTCTGGGTTATACCCTCCATTGTTCGCGAAGCATCGATGTTTGTGATCGCTTGTCTCGCGAGACGGCTGTCCCCCGTCATGGCATAGGAGATGAGCGCCTGGATTCGTGTATCGCCAACGTATTGCAACTGCTCCCAATAAGGAGCGTCCATATAGGTCTCATGCGCGCATAGCCGCGCCGTGCGCCATCCCGTCTCCCAAACCTTCGTCAGGTCGGGAATATCTCCAACAATCCTCGCCTTGGTGTCGAATGGATACGCAGTAAACCAGGCAACAAGCTTGTCCAGGCGTAGAGGAGTTGATTTGGTGGTCACATCGATCTGCAGATAACGCCATGTGCGCCACCACAGCGGCTGAAAGCTGCGCGCACTGCCGCCATCGGCAATAAACTCATCGCTTAGGCCTTCGATGTGGCGGCCAGCAATCTCATTGCGGTTTCCCTTGTGCCCCTCAGCGTCATAGAGAGCTTCAGCATAAGTGACATGGATAACGGCATCCTTCCCCCCGGTTACAGTTAGCTCCGGATACGCCGTCTGCAGCACGCTGTTGTCTAGCAGAAGTGTCACATGCGCGTTAGCAGGAACCTCCAGTGGCTGCATCGGGAAGGTGGAAGAGGTCGGTAATCCTTCAGCGCGAACCATCGTACCGGCAGCGACCTTCCGGTGCTCCATCGCTGGAAGCGAGTCTGCGACAAGGCCCCAGCTGTTATCCCCATCCTGTGCTTCGCGAGTAGCGCCCCTGCCGATGGTCTTCGGCATCTGCCAGGAGTTGATATCTCCAGGCTGATCCCAGCTCCAATCGAAGTTGCGGCCATCGACCCTCTCGCCTGGGCCTGCGCCAAAATAGCCCCTCATTACACTGCCATCGTCAAGGCTGCGGCCTGGCTCTTGTCTGACTCGCCAGGTTGTGCCGGTATTGGCGATCGCCTCCGATTCGGTATCGCCTTGAAGCAGGAACCCGGTGCGGTTGCTTATTTGAGCTACTGGCGCGCGGCTGCCAAAGTTCCAAACCACGGCAGCCAAAACATTCTTGCCGGAATGTAGAAAAGGAGCAAGATCGAAAGTCTCGAACCGCCAGTGGAAGAGGTCGCCGCGTGCAGGTCCTTCGCCTGCATACGTTCCATTTACGTGGAGCTGAAAGCGGTTATCCGCACTGACATGTACCCAGAAATGCGCGGGTACGGTGCTGAGGATGAGCTCTCTCCGGAAGTAGAAGATTCCGGGATCCTTCTGCGGGGCATCTGGGCATTCGATCCAGAAGGCGCTCCACTTCGCTGCTTCCAATGCCGGATTCATGGGTGCGGTCGCAGCCTTCGGCTGTGCCATAAGCGCCGAGTTCGCAATGAGGAATGCAACGAGCAGTCGAAGACCAACGCCGAAAATATGCATAACGCTCCTTCGACCGCAAGTGTAGACCAGCATCCACGAAGTCCTCGTTACTGCAAAGGGGCCACCTCGAAGGTGTGTGCCGTGGGGATGGTGAGCGCCCGCTGTTTTTCGACGACACTTGCCTCAAGTGCGTCAAGGGAGGTCATTGCAGCAGGAGCGGTCGGAAGAGTCGCAAATGGGACCTCAACATGCCGCCAGCGATCATAATGGAGATCGCCATGTTCGGTAGTGAGTTTATAGACACTCATCGCCTGCTCGGTCATGGGCGTCTTTAGGAGCGCAAGATTAACTCCCTGCGCCAACTGATCGTTAGTGAAGGTACCAATGCTCGTTCCATCGATACGAACAGAGTACACGCCGTCCTTTAGTCCAGAGACTCGCACCGGCTCCCGGTTCAGCGCCTCGGTAATATCGGAGCTTCCAATAACTAGCCCGACCGCAGGCCCTGCTCCCCACATCTCCTGCCACTGCGCAAAGGGGAGCGGCAAGGCATCGTCTGTCTCAGTCCAGCGGATGCTTCCACCTGTATTCACGAGATCCGTAACTGCGGCGTGCTCTGCATGATCAAGCTTCACCCGCGTCCCATCTGCGTGGATCGACACAGATGCGACAACAGGCCGTGCCCCCCAGGCCTTCAGCACAGCCTCTCCAATCATGAGGGCGCCCCCGAACGACGGATGAATGTGATCAGCAAGAATCTCTTTCGCCAAAGTTGGATTGGTTTGGTTTGCTCGTTCTATCACGTGGACGAAGTCGGTGTTAGCATCGGCGATGGTCAAATCATTCTCTTTGGCAAATGTGCTGATCCATTTTCCATAGGCGACCAGCACTTGGTTATAGGCGGCACCATCTGCGACCGGGAAGGCTGGCGTACGCGTCACGTTGTCATAGGGCGATGGTTCAATCGCCGTAATGCGAGCCTGAGGATCGTCCCGCTTGAGCACCTCGTGTATATGCCGGAAGCCATCAAAAAAAGCCTTATCCGTGGCCTCCGTCGCTGTCTTGTATCCTCCGTCGTTCATGCCCAGCATAAGCGTGACGACGCTCGGGCTATAAGCAGTCACATCCCGCTTTAGTCGAAGATCGATCTCTCCTCCGCCACCACCTGTAACGCGATCTCCACCCCATCCCGAGTTCGTGAACGTAACGTGCAGATTGGGATACCGTGTCAACACGTAGGTCTCGATCATCATGGTGTAGTTGCGCTGGTCGGTGATGCTGTCACCATAAAAAACGACTCTGTCAGAGTCGTGCAGGTAGAAGTCATTTTGCTGTGCATGCGCATTGACCGCGATGCATGCAGCAATCGCAGCCAAAAAGATCGTTTTGTTCATGGTGCAGTTCGCTCCCGGGGTCTGTTTGAAGTTTGAATCGCCGGAAGTTAGAACATTAGGGCACAATTCTCGGCAACCGTTTTGGTACCGATACCATATCTCAAGGGTACGTTCCTCTGCAAGTACGGCTTACACCTGACCTTCAGGCACATGTCTGATTGCGCATGCTCCCACCAGGGCATGTGCAGGTTGTTTGCGCGTCTACATCCCTCTAAGATCGGATGACTTGAAGGTATGCAGACTCACTGAGTTATTGACCCGGGCCAAAGAAACCACGCGGTATGTCCAGTCCCTATCTTGGATAATCGACAGCGCTTCTTTCGTTATGCTATGGCTGGCATTTACCGCGCTAGACAAGACGACATAATCAGATCCACATCCGCCAGGGTGGAGACCACCTCGAGAGACATCCGGTTCTTGCCTGTGGAATACGGGCTGCCACTAGCAGGCGTCCAAGTCGACGCCACAAAAGAGGGCTCACGACCAATTCGAAGTCAGCCAGGAAGTTTCTGAAGATGGAGGGGAATGGAGCCGATGAGCGGAGTTGAACCGCTGACCTACTGATTACGAATCAGTTGCTCTACCAACTGAGCTACATCGGCCTGCTGCTCTATTCTAGCGGCTCTGCGGCTATCCGCCAAATCTTCCCCTCAGCCATCCCGGCACCCGAGCCAGCTCCACCTCAAGTTCAATCAAACTCACAGGAACACTCTCGATTCCGCAGGGCAACAATCAACTCACCGCACGTCATCGGAGTTCCGCCGCTCTCCCTCCCCGTCAACTCCGCTCGCCGAGTCTCTGGGCCACACCAGCACCACCAGAACAGCAAGGGCGAAGCCCACCTGAAGCATCGTATCGAAACCGTGAGCCATACTCTGAGACATAGAACGCCTCTTCCTGGAAAGAGCCTTCCTTTTTTATCTCTATCGGCAGAGAACTACGCGGCAACACCCATTGCGACTCATCATCTCTCTCCCACTTAAGTAACCAAATATCCCGGCAGAAAAGTGCCTCAAAAAAGCAGCCGGAAATGCGAAGAGGCCACCCGGCAACAGGGTGACCTCTTCTTTAGGGAGAATAGCTCCAACGGAGGCAAAGCCATCAGAACTTTCTGGCGAAATACTAAGTTTGGCGATATCACGTGTCAAGGTCAAAACTTGTCTTTCGTAAGTACTTATAGAATCAATGCTTATGGGGGTTACCAACCCATTAACAGGACACTGCATCTTCTCCAAATATTCGCTTTTAAGGCTCCCCGCTATTCCCAAACGGCATTCCTATCAGCCGGTTAGCCCGCTCCCTGCACCATCCTCAGTGCAGATACCCGCTTCGTCCCTCTAGCTGCCGTGTTCAGACCCCGAACCATCAGCTCGAATCTGCGCAGCCCTCCCACTCAGATCGATCCGTAAGAACTCCGGCTCGCTTGCAGCAGGCTTACCCTGTAGTACCCGGATCGCCGCCCGTCCGCCGCCCAGAAACAACGCCAGAATCACCGCCGCCAAGGCCCCCACGCCACAGAACACCGCAATGCTCGTCAGCAGGCTCACCGTCTTCTTGATCTCAGCATGAAACTCCGGCGGCACAGGCTTGTTCCACGTCACCTCGCTTCGCAGGTGCACTCCTTCAACCAGCGCCTGTGCCTCACCCGCACTCCACGCGCCCGTCGTCAACAGCACCAGCGGCCCCTCGCGCCTCAGCTTCACCGTCCCTGCCCCAGAACCCTCCTGGTTCATCTCTGCCTCGATCTGCCGTCCGTGATCGCCGGCAATCTGCGGAGTCGGATATAGCAGCATCGTCAGCGTACCCTTACCCACATACTTCGCCGTCACCACTTCGGCAGCCTTATCGAAGCCGATAATCTCCGCCGGCAACACTCCTCCCATCGCCTTGTAGCCCACCGGCCCCAGCGCGTAATGCTCCGAACCTCTCTCCAGACCCTTCGTCGGCAAGTAGGTCGGCAGAAGAGGAGACATCCCCTTCGTCCCGCCCACCTTAGGCAAACCCACCTGCACCGTTCGCAACGCAGCCTCCGTCGCAGCCGAGCTCCCCTTCAAACTCGCAACCACCACCGACACGCCGCTCCGCACCACAGTTGGCGCGCTCTTTCGCAGATAGTCCGCCGCCGAAGCCGCACCCGTCGCATCGTCAAACTGGTAAACCGTCACGCTTCCGTTCGCAGCCGCCCCTTGAAGCTGTCCCCGCTCATACCGGCGAATCCCGTCCTCCACCAGCACCGGCCCGTCGGCCCCGCTCCACGACGGAGCGCCGTTGCCAGCATCATGGTCCGGTCCTACCCGCAGCAACTCCGGCAGCAGCGGTATCGGAGGCTCAGCCAGCATCACCTTCGCCGTCTGTCCCTCCAGCATCCCCGCCCACGCGCCCATCATTGCCAGACCCAGCACAGACGCCGGCACCATTCGCAACCGAGAAGTTCGCAACCGAGAAGAAAGACCCATACTTTGGTCAGACTACACCAGCACGCGAACGTAAGCCTAGAGCCACCGCGGGGAGTTCTCCGTTCCAGTTATCCGTCAATGCAGCGTAAGTGTGGTTAGCCGTCAGCCGCAGACTTCGAGTTAAAAATCTGCCTCCGTCAACCGGCACCGGCAACCAACGCTGAGAACCCAAACCGCGACCTGAGCACTGAGCACTGAGCACTGAGCACTGAGCACTGAGCACTGAGCACTGAGCACTGAGCACTGACAACTGACAACTAATTCCCGCTAGCCCGCTCCGTCGGCGCCTTCGACCCGTTCAGCCCACCCGCATACTTCGCCACACCTTTATAGAGGCTCTCCGCCACCCGCTCCCGATACTCCGGCTCCTGCAGCTGTCGCGCATCTTTCGCATTCGTGACAAACGAAATCTCCGCCAGGATCGAAGGCATATTCGCCCCGATCAGCACCACAAACGGAGCCTTCTTCACTCCGCGATCCTTCAAACCCGCATTACCCCTCTGCAGCCCACCGTACAGGCTCTCCTCCACATCCCCGGCAAACTCACGAGACTCGGCAATCTTGTCCTTCAGCGCAATCTTCTTCACCAGGTCGCTCAACTGATGAATCGACTGATCCGACACCGCGTTCTCACGTGCCGCAGTCTCCAATGCATCCGGCGACGAAGTAAAGTTCAGGTAGTACGTCTCCACTCCACGCGCGCTCGCGTCCGGCGAAGAGTTCGCATGGATCGAAAGAAACAGATCCGCCTGCGCCTTATTCGCAATCGCCGTCCGAGTCTCCAGCGGAATAAACGTATCATCCGACCGCGTATAAATAATCTCCGACCCCAGTCGGTCATGCAGCAGCTTGCCCAGTCGCAACGCTACATCCAGCACTACATCCTTCTCTTCAATCCCATCCACGCCCAGCGTCCCCGAATCATGCCCGCCATGCCCTGCGTCGATCACGATCCGCCCGATCTTCAACCCCAGCGCCCGCACCATCGACGTCTCGCCATCCGCCATCGGCACCGCCGCCTGCGCCGGAACCGCATCGGGATCCTTCGCGCCCTTGCGCCTCAGCTTCCTCGTACTTGGAACAGGCACAGCAACATCAGCCGTCCCGGTCGGCACAACCGGCGAGACACCTGTTCCCGAAGAACCATCAGTCCCCTGAACCCTGGACCCTGAACCCTGAGCCCTGTCCCCCACCACCGCCGAGATCGGCTGCGAGGTAGGCTGTGTCGTCGCCTCCACCCTGCCCGGCTGCGCACTCACCGCCGCCACCTCAAACGAGCTGCCCGACTTCACTGCCGTCGTATTCGGAACCGAAGGCGCTGGAGCAGCCGCCCGCTGCATCGGCGCACCTACCGCCGCTGCCCCCGGTTCTGCTTTACTCCCGCCATGGATATCAATAATCAATCGGTAAGGATTCGGAAGCAGAAACGCCGAGTACTCCGTCACATCATTCACATCCAGCACCACGCGCGTCATGTCGTTCGAGAACTGCGCCGCGCGAATCTTCTTAAGAAACCCATCGTCGGTCACAGCAAAGCTCTTGCCCACAAGCTCCTGTGCCAGCCGCGTCCCATGCAGATCGAAGTAGATGCGGTCAGGATTCGGCACCCGCGCCGCCTCATACGTCACATCGTCCCCCAGGTCGATCGCTACCCGCGTATAGTTCGGCGTCGACCAGTGACGAATCCCCGTCACCTGCGCCATCTGCCCTCGCCGTCCCGTCGTCCTCGCCACATGCATGGGCACCGCGTTTTGCATCGGCGCCCCCACCCCGGAGACATCTCCGCCCGAAGCCGCATCAAGCCCGCGAGCCTCTGCGCCCCTCGCACCAACGCCCTCATTCGCCGCAGCCGCCCCATCATCCCTTGTTGCTGGAACCGCAGCAGTCACCGGAACCGGAACAGACGCAATCGAACTCAGAGTACCCTGATCCCTAAGCCCTGCCCCCTGATCCCGATGTCCCGCGCCCTGATCCAGGGAAGCCAGCCCCGCCTTCGCCTCTTCCGCCAGCTCGCTTCGCGGATACTGCTTCACCAGCAGCGAATATCTCTCGCGCGCAGCCACCGCATCATGCAGGTCGTTCTCATAGATCTGTCCCTCCGCCAGCAGCGCACCTACCCGCAGCGAACTCCCCGGATACTGCGTCCGCAAAAACTCGTACTGCCCCACTGCCGCCTTCAGACTCCTCGCATCGTGCAGTCCACGCCCCTGCTCCATCAATAGCTCTGCCACCGCATTCACGCTATCGGGAGCGTGTTCATCTCCCGGAGCCTCGTGGTACACCGCGCGAAACCCATCCATCGCCCGCGTAAAATCCGCCCGCGTCCGCGTCCCCTCCGGCATCGCCTCCAACGTCTCTCGGCCCCGCTCAGCCTGCTCCCACGGGCTCAACTCCACGTGCCGCCGCTGTGCCGTCTTCGCTGACAGCCCCTGCACCATCACACAGCTCAACACCGCCGCGCAACTTCCGCACCAGCACCAATTACGTGTTGTCGTTCTCAGGCCCATGGTCTCTTGAAAACAGTCTCTTTGAAAAATCGATAGACTGCTGCCTAAGTTTAAGAGACCCCACCCCGCAGCGCCCGTGAAAAGATCCCCGGTACTCCCCCCGGTACCCCCCATATCTAGTGATGGCGTTCTCACTCACCCCACTCTGGCCTCAGCAGAACAAGCTGCGATAGACTTCTCCCCATGGTAGACATCGACCTCTTCGTCCAAGCCCTTCGCAACGCCGGCCACACCGTCGACCACGTCTTCTCCGTCCCCGAAAACGCAGGCGGATACGAGCTCACCATAGACGGCAACACCCTCAACCTCGAGCAAGCCCGCGCCCTTCTCGAACAGGACGAAGCCAAGTAGCCGCTGTCGCTCTCGGTCTGCGCGACATCGAGCCAGTCACGCCCTCACCGTTCAATGCAGATCGTAGTGCATATGTTGCGGCCCTGC
Organism: Granulicella sp. S190; assembly: GCF_009766095.1. Classification (GTDB taxonomy): domain Bacteria; phylum Acidobacteriota; class Terriglobia; order Terriglobales; family Acidobacteriaceae; genus Edaphobacter. The sequence continues at coordinate 410,123 of NZ_LMUD01000023.1, read as the reverse complement.
CCTGCCTTCAAGGAACGCCTTGTCATCTTCCGCAGTCACCTTGGCGGAAAGAACCAGGTACGAAAGGTGCGCCTGCCACACCCCAAACTTCTCCAGCGCAGCGCTCGCCTGCTCCTTCGTAATATCCCCGTGGCCGAAATCAGTCTTCCGCATCACCCCAACAAACTGAGCCTCATCCTCCAGAATCTTGTCCTGCATCTCTAGAAAGCTCTGCTGCTCGTGATAGACCGATGCATATCGCTGCGCCTCCGCATACGGCATATAGGTCAGCGCTCCGGTCGTCTGCGCCGTCTTCCACGCCGTATCCTTCAACCCCACAATCGAGAAATCAGCGGCAATGTTAGAATCCTGCACCTGCTTATCTTTGGGGTTGCGCAACAGCTTCGTCAAAACGTCGACGTTGTTTGCAATAGCCTTATCTTCCTTCTCCAGATTCGCAACCGCCCCGTTCATCGACTCACTGTTGCTCTGGATCTCCTCTCGCATCGTCGCGCGAGCCTCACTCACCAGCTTGTGCTCCCGATGCAGCTCCACGCATCCCTCAATCCCCACCGCAATCAGAAGACCCACCGTAATCGTCAGCAGATGAAGCAGAAAATCCTTCACCCCGTGTATCGGCTCATGCGGAGCATGCACATCCAAAGTCGCCTCCTCGAAACGAGCTGCGTGTTTTCATCCATGCGACGACATCCAACCACGGTTCGCACCTCAGCAGAATTCTAGCCCAACCCTATCGCTCAAAACCGGGTGCCCCATATCTCGACTCTGAGATGTGGGCATTCGCGCGAAGGCGCGAACCCTATTCCGTCCACCCGGCAAGCCTAGCCCAGCAGTCCGCCCACCACCTCAGCCGCGCCCTTCAACGCAGCATCCAACGAACCCACATCGCTCCCGCCAGCCTCCGCCAGATCAGGCCGCCCTCCGCCCTTACCTCCAACCTGAGCCGCCAGCAGCCCGACGATCTTACCAGCCTGCACCCGTCCCGTCAGATCCTTCGTCACACCCACAATCAGCGAGACCTTCCCATCCACAGCCGCACCCAACACAACCACACCACTCCCCAACTTGATACGCAGCGAATCCACCAACTCCCGCATCTGCGCCTTCTCCACGCCATCCACCCGCTGCGCAAGCACCTTCACACCCTTCACCTCCACGGCAGACGCGCCAGCGTCGGATAAAGACGAACTCGCCGCCTTCATCCGCACCGCATCCAACTCGCGCCGCAGCTTCTTCATCTCCTCTTCTTGCGCCACAATCCGAGCACGCAGAGCCTCCGCAGGCGTCACACCCTCGGCAACAGTAGAGCCCACCATCGCCCCCACCACACGAGCCACATCAAAATCACGTCTGAACTCATGCAGCGCCCCCGTTCCACTCACCGCCTCCACGCGTCGCACCCCCGAAGACACCGACCCCTCGCCCACCACCTTGATCACACCAATCTCGCCCGTAGCCCCCGTATGAATCCCACCGCAAAGCTCCGTCGAAAAGTCGCCGATCTTCACCACCCTTACCTTCTCGCCATACTTCTCGCCAAACAGCGCCATCGCGCCCAGCTCATTCACGGCCACATCGATCGGCACATCCACCAGCGTCTCCACCTTCGTATTCCCCATCACCTGCCGATTCACAATCTCCTCGACCTCGCGCAACTCCTCCTCGGCCACACCCGTGAAGTGCGAAAAATCAAACCGCAGCCGCGTCGCATCATTCAACGACCCCGCCTGTTTCACATGTTTCCCCAACACCTCGCGCAACGCCGCATGCAGCAGATGCGTCCCCGTATGATTCCTTGTCGTCGCCGCCCGCACCGCACCATCGACCACCGTATCCACCGTATCGCCCACCGCAATCGTCTGGTTCGCCCTCACCTTATGCGCAAACACACCCTGCACCGGCTTG
>NZ_LMUD01000023.1:404466-408075 GCF_009766095.1 Granulicella sp. S190 | reverse complement strand
GAATACAACCACCCCTGATCCCCAACCTGCCCACCCGAGTCCGCATAGAAACTAGTAGCGTCGAGGACCACCTCACCCGTCTCGCCACCCTTCAACTCCGGCACACCAACGCCATCCTTCACCAGAGCCAGCACCTTCGCCCCCTCCACCCGCAGCGTCGAATACCCTTCAAACTCCGTCTTCGGCAACTCCCGATAAACCGGCGCCGCCGACTTCTGCGACCCACCCTTCCAACTCGCCCGAGCCCGCTGCTGCTCCTCTTCCTTAGCCGCATCAAAGCCAGCATGATCGAACTCGATCTCTGCATCGCGAGCAGCATCGACCATGAAGTCAAGCGGTAGCCCATAGGTTTCGTAGAGATGAAAAGCTATTGTCCCAGGAAGAATTGCAGATTTAGGTGAATAGCCATGCACCTCATTTGGGTCTAAACCCAAGCCACTCATCAGCGCACTGTTTTGTTCAGGATCAGAATTAGACAAGTACTCGCTCTTGGCAGTTTCAATGGAACGGTCAAGGAGTTTCGCGCCGGAGGTTAGCACCCGGGCAAACTGCTCCTCTTCCACCAGCACCACCTTACTCACCCGCTCCGCCGTCTCCTTCAACTCCGGATAAGCCACCTGCATCTCATCCCGAACCGCGAACACCATCTCAAACATGAACGGCTTCTCCTGCCCCAGCAGCCGCCCATGCCGAATCCCACGCCGCAGAATCTTCCGCAGCACATACCCTCTGCCCTCATTCGCTGGCAGCACACCATCCGAGATCAAAAAAGTAGCCGCCCGCGCATGGTCCGCAATAATCCTCAAGCTCGCACGCGACCGCTCATCGACAGAATGCTCGGGCTCAACCTTATGCCCGGTCAACTCCTCAGCCCGCTTGATCAGCGGAGTAAAAAGATCCGTCTCAAAGTTCGACAACACTCCCTGCAACACCGCCGCCACCCGCTCCAACCCCATACCCGTATCGATAGAAGGCTTCGGCAGCGGAGTCAGCGTCCCATCGCTGCTCCTATCAAACTGCATGAACACCAGATTCCAAATCTCGACATACCGCTGCTCGTCCAGCGGAAACGGCTTATCAACCCCAGCCTCTTCAGCCGCCTCAATCCCCAGGTCGTAGAAGATCTCACTACAAGGCCCACAAGGCCCCGTATCCCCCATCTGCCAGAAGTTATCCTTGGCCCCCATCCCAAAGATCCTCTCCTTCGGAACGCCAATCTCAATCCAAAACTTCTCCGCCTCATCATCCCGCGGAACCTTCGCATCGCCCTCAAAGATCGTCACATACAACCGCGAAGGATCGATCCCAAAGCAATGATCGTGATTCGAAGTCAGCAGCTCCCACGCATAAGCGATCGCATCCTTCTTGAAGTAGTCCCCAAACGAAAAATTTCCCAGCATCTCGAAGAAGGTATGGTGACGCCGCGTAAACCCAACGTTCTCCAGATCGTTGTGCTTGCCCCCCGCTCGCACACACTTCTGCGAACTGACCGCCCGCGTGTAATCCCGCTTCTCGTTCCCAAGAAAAACATCCTTAAACTGATTCATCCCCGCATTGGTAAACAGCAGCGTAGGATCGTTCACCGGCACCAGCGAAGAAGAGTGCACCCGCCGATGCCCCTTGCCCTCAAAAAACCGCAAAAAATCTTCCCGAATCTGGCTGCCCGAACGATTAATCATAAGCACCAAGTTTATCAGCGCAAACGCATCTCGAAGTCACCGCACACTACGAAGTGATCTTCAACACCTTCGCCGCATTCCCACCCACGAATATCTCCATCTCCTCCACAGACAACACCCCCGCCACCTTCTCCAGATAATCCTTCCCCTTCGTATTCGCGCTAAACGGATAATCCACCGAGTACATCATCCGCTCAATCCCCACCACCTCCAGCGCACACCTCAGCGGCGGCAGCGTGAAGTACCCACTCGTCGTCATATGAACATTCGTCTTGAAGTACTCCGCCACCGTCTGCTTCAACTTTGCCTGCCCCGACAGCACCCCGCTCGACCGAGCCAGCGCAAACGGCAACCCCTCGCCCATATGCCCAATAATCAACTGCAACCCCGGCACTTTATCGAACAGCCCCGAAACAATCAACCGCAGCGTATGCAGTGCCGTCTCCGAATGCCATCCCCACCCCGCAATCGAGAGTAACCGCCCCAACTCCCCCGGCAATCCTGTGTAGTAAGCCTCCCGCACCGGCTCCGGAGGAGGCGCCGGATGCAGATAGACAGGCACATCCAGCGCTGCCGCAGCTTCGAAGAACGGCAGAAATCGCACATCATCGAAGAACCGTTCCTCCACCGTCCCATTCACCATCACCCCAAGAAAACCGAGCTCCTTGACGCAGCGCTCCAACTCCTTCATCGCCGCGCCAACATCCTTTAGCGCCAACGTAGCAAAACCAGCCAGCCGATCCGGATGCGCCTTCACCGCCGCCGCCAGCTCGTCATTCACCTCCCGAGCCACCGCCGTCCCATCCGCCGCACTCAACCCCTCCAGCCCGAATGCAACCAGCGACATCACCTGCAGATCGACCCCACCCTCGTCCATCGCCGCAATCCGCCCCGCCCCCAAATCCAGCAGCTTCGCCTGCATCTCAGGAAACTGCATCCCAGTCCTCACGGAATACTCCGCCGTCGCCCGCACATAACCCTCAGTCAAAAAATGTTCTTCCAGTGTGATCGTCTTAACCGTCTTCATCTCACCTTAGACGCCATCCACCCACCAGAGTTTCCCGCGCTCAGACCAACCCCGGCACCCAGGTCTGTCCCTCCATCCGGAACACCTCATCCTCCGTCTTCCGCAGCCCCGCAAACTCCCCGCGATGCTCCGTCATCACCATCGCCGTCACCAGCGCATCAAACGCATCCTCCGACGCCCTTGCCTTCGCCATCACAAGCCGCGACAACCCCGCATACATAGCACTCTCCTTCCGCTTCTTCGCCAGATAAGCAGTCCGCGCCACCTCCGAACTCTTCGTCACCGCCCCCGTCATCAGCCGCGTATAAATCTCCACCACCAAAGGTTCATTCAACGAAGGCTCATCATAAGGCCAGATCCGAAATCCAGCCGCACGCAGCACCAGCAACCCCGGCATCCCCCGCAACGAAGCCGTCCCCACCGCTCCCGCTCCGCCAATCTGAAACACCGACTTCGGCGCGATCCCCGCAATCCTCGCAATCTGCAGCGGATCCGTCATCTCCGCCCGCACCTTCAACACCGTCTCCGCCCTTCGCAACATCCTGTGCGCATGCTCCCCGGAAAACTCCGCAGGCTTCTTCCCATGCCGCTTCGAACCCGGCACCCCCCAAAACCGCACATCCGCACAGTCCCGATGCAGCCACTCCTCCCCTCGCCCCGCAGCCACCAGCTCCCAAAACTCCGGCGCCGACTCAATTCCCAGCTCCCGCAAAAACCACGCCGGATAACTAAACGTAAAATCAAATCCCACCACCATCCGCGGAGTCTCCCGGCTCATCTCCACCAGCCAGGCCACCAACTCCTCGCGCGTCCTCCCACTTTCCAGCGTCACCTTCCCGGTAGAAGCGGTCCATACTCCGGCCCAGATCTTCCTTCTCTGCCCCGGCCCCTTATCGCCCGACC
>NZ_LMUD01000023.1:403553-404233 GCF_009766095.1 Granulicella sp. S190 | reverse complement strand
GGAGAGAAACACCAATGCTCAACCTTCTACTCTTTTTGATCCTCATGGTCGTCTGCTGGCCACTCGCCCTTGCAGCGCTCCTCCTCTATCCGCTGATCTGGCTGATCCTCCTGCCCTTCCGTCTCATCGGCATCGTAGTCGGCGGCACCTTCGAGCTCATCGGCGCGCTCTTCTATCTCCCCGTTCGCATGCTCCGCGCCATCTAGCAACGCTCCCAAAAGTAGAAGAAAATAGACTCATGACCGGCACCCGCATCGACAAGTGGCTCTGGGCAGCCCGCTTCTTCAAAACCCGTGAGCAAGCCTCCAAAGCCTGCGACATGAACCGCATCACCTCAAACAACGTCTCCGCCAAGCCCTCCCGCGAGGTCCGCGTAGGAGACATGCTTCACATCAAAAACGAAGCCGGCGAGTTCGAAGTGGAAGTCCTTGCCCTAAGCCAGCAACGAGGCTCCGCGGCCGTAGCGCAAACCCTCTACCGCGAAACCGAATCCAGCAAAGAGCTTCGCCGCAAAGCCGCAGAAGAGCGCAAGCTCCTCGGCCCTATCGCCTATGGCGCACCGTCAAAGCGCCCAACCAAACGCGACCGCCGCCTCATCCACAGCTTCCGCGGCGACTACTAACGAAGGGTCCCGTTGGTCAGCGCGAAATCCAGCTTGCGACTAACGGAAGCACCCCGCG
>NZ_LMUD01000023.1:350908-403418 GCF_009766095.1 Granulicella sp. S190 | reverse complement strand
CTCCGCATAAGAGTCCGAATCCACCCCACCCTCCTCAACGCCAGCCAGAGCCCCCTCCGGCAGATCCCACTCCTTCAGCACCTTAAAGATCGCACTCGAAGAAAACCCCGCCCGCATCAGCCGGTTCATCGTCCTCACGGTCTCCTTCTGTGCACTCTCCCCACTCGGCTGCTTCATCCTCTTCCGCGCAATATACTGCCGAGCCAACGCCACCTCATCCACATCCTCATACGCCGTCTCCAGCGTCGCCGCCACCAGCTCCTTCCCCACGCCCTTCATCATCAAATCCTGCTGCACACGCCTCTTCCCGAACTTCTCATGCTCCTTCCGCACCCGCGTATAGTCTTCCGCAAACCGCGTGTCGCTCAAATAGTTCAGCTCTTTCAGCCGCGCAATCACAGCATCCATCGCCTGCTCGCCCGCCTCACCCTCCTCCGCGCGAGTCTTCATCAACCGCCGCAGATCCCGCACCGTCCGCATCCTTCGCGCCAGCGTCCCCACCGCATACTCAAACAAACCAGCCTCACCCACCGGCTCCCGCTTCTTCGGCCGTGCAAACGCCATCACAATCCCTCAACCCATTCTCACCCAAATCAATCCCAGCCGACCAACGGAAGGCCAGTGGCGAAGCCGATACAAAAGTCACGAAGTGACCGCCGCCCGCGCAGGGCGCCCGTCCGGCAGGACAAGTCTTCACCAAAGATCAGCAACTAAGCATCAACCACGCATCAAGGCAAAACATTCAACGTCAACTCATTCGACCGCACCACAGCCCCCGTCTTCGGATCCTTCCGAAACACCCGCACCATATACCTCCCGGGCCGGCTGAAACTCACCAGCTTCGCCAGGTGCGCGGTCTGCAACGCCGCCTTCCCCGGCTGTACAAACTCCACCGTGCGGCTCTCCTCCTGCTGATGCTGCGCCGACTCCCGCCCATACGCGGTCCCCTCCAACACATGCCCCGCCGCATCCTTCACCTCGATCCTGTACGAGAACTCCGGATTATTCGCCCCCGGATGATGCGCAAACGCAATCTGGTGACTCGACACATTCCTCAGCGCAATCGTCACCCGCGCATCCGATCCCAGCCGCACCTCATCCTGCGGCGCACTGATCGCAATCGTGTAGTCTCCACCACCCGCAGGCATCTCCTCCACAGGCGCAACATTAGAAGCAACCGCAGAAGGTGCGGTCACCGAAGCAGCAGAAGCAATGGGCGGAGCAGCCGCAACAACCGGCACAGTAGTCTTCGCAGCCGAATGCTTCTTATCCCCGCCCCGAGGCGTCTCAGGCGTTTTACCCGCAGGCGCCGTCCGATAAGGCACCACCGTCCCATAAAGATTCGTCTTCGTCCACCGGTCGCACCAATCCCCCACCGTCTCATACCAGAGCTTCGAGTTCTGCGGCTTCAGCACCCAATGCCCTTCATCCGGGAAATAGAGCATCTTGCTCGGCACATTCAGCCGCTGCAGCGCCGTAAAAAGCTGGAGCCCCTCCGACACATCCAGCCGATAGTCCTTCTGCGAATGCGCCACCAGCGTCGGCGTCTTCGCATTTTGTATCGAAAGCATCGGCGACCATCTCCTGAAAGGATCGTTCGCCACCGGCCCCGCCGCATACCTCCACGGCTGCCCCGGCGCTACCTCACCCGGCCTCCGAAACTCCCACTCGTTAAACCAAAGCTCCTCCGTATCTCCATACGCGCTCTCTGGATTGAACATCCCATCGTGCGTTACGATGCATGCAAACCGGTCCGTGTGCGTCAGAATCCAGTTCGCCATAAATCCGCCATAGCTCCCGCCCAGCGCACACTCCCGCGTCTTATCGATAAACGGAAACCTCGTCTCCGCAAAATCCAACCCCTTCATCAAATCGACATAGGGCTTCCCACCCCAATCCCCATTCACCCCATCGACGAACACCTGCCCGTACCCCGTCGATCCACGCGGATTCACCATCACCACCACGTACCCGCTCGCCGCCATCAGCTCCGCATTCCATCGGTAGCTCCACGCATCACCCCACGCCCCCTGCGGCCCCCCATGAATCAAAAACTTCAGCGGGTACCTCCTCGAAGCATCGAATCCCGGCGGCGGAATCATGAACCCTTGCACCGGCATCCCCTCTGCTCCACCAAACACAAAGCTCTGCATCTTCGGCAGGTCAAGCTGCCGTTCCAGGTCATCGTTCAAATGTGTCAGCCGCACCTCCGTCGTTGCAATCTGGTTCGACACATCCGGAATATCCCTGTCCCCCGACTGCGTCACCTCACCCCGAAAGAGCGCCACCACCGCAGACGGTGACTCGACCGTCATCTTCGTCGCCACCAGCTCGTACCCAACATCCTTCAGCGCCGCAAACTGCAGCTCGCCGTACTCTCCCTCCCCCGGCAGCGCAAAAAGCGATTCGCCAAGATTCGGATACGCGCAGAAGATCCGCTCCTGCCCATGATCCGCTGCCGTAAAACAGATCTCAGGATTCGCCGGGTTCCACACAAACTCATCCACCCACCGGTCAAACTTCGGCATCAGCTCCTTCGTCGTTCCCGCCAGGCGGTCGAACAGCATCAGTCGAAACCGATCACTCTCATACCCAGCACGAGCCTGGGAGCGAAACGCCAGGTACTTTCCATCCGGCGAATACGACGGCGCATCGTCGCTGCCCATCGAAGTCGAAACCTTGCGCGGCCTCGCCCCCGCATCATCCAGAAGCAGCGTAAACACATCGTTATTCGTACTCGCCGCCGGAACAAGATCAACATTAGTTACATAAGCAATCTCCTCCGAGCCCGGGGCCCACGCATACCCCATCGGGCTGCCCAGCGTAAATGTCGGCGCCTCCGCATCTCCGATATCCCGCCGCGGAGTCAGATCCCGCACCGCATTCCCATCCGTCGCCGACACCACCAGCACATGGCTCCGCTTCGGCCCCACATAGCTATTCCAGTGCCGGTACAGCAGATGTTCGAACACCTGCGCCTTCACAGGATTCGCCGCCGCGTCCGCCTCCTTCTTCTTGTTGCACAGATCTTCATCCATCCACGAAGCCTCGTTACTGCACTCCGGATACACCCTCGACGCAAACAGAATCCGCTTCGAGTTCGGCGACCACACCGCCCCATCCGCCTCCGTGCTCACATTCGTCAACCGCTTCGGAGTCCCCAGAGTGCCTGCGGCGTCATCCCACGCAGCCAGAAAGATCTGCGACAACCCTGTCGTGCTGTCGGTCGCCACAAACGCAACTTGTCTTCCGTCCGGCGAAAATCTTCCCCCGGACTCACCCTCCTTCCAGAACGTCAGCTGCCGCTCACTCCCATTTTTTTTGTTGTCATTCCGCAGCGCAGCGGAGGAATCTGCTTTTCCTTGACTGTCCGCAGGAGCAGCCGCCATCGGCACCACCCAAAGATGATTCACCTTCGTGTTCTTCTCAAGATCCACATCGGTCGCCGAAAACATGACCCACCTGCCATTCGGCGAAACTTGTGGATCGCTCACCCGCTTCATGCGTTGCAGATCCGCAAACGTCATCGGCCTCTTCCCTGCCGCCCCACCCGACAGGGAATCGGAGTCAGGTCCAAACCCCTGCGCCCACATTCTTGTCCCCACCCCGCTCCAGACACCGGCAACACCCACCACCACCGCCAACAGACCCGTACCAACCGCGCAGTTCTTCATCGCGCCAGTCTACCTCTGCAACCCGCGTATTGAACCTCTAGGGGAATCACCGAAGAATCCCCCACTACCTCTCGCACCCAGCAAAAAATAAATCCCGCAACCGTGGCGCATTTTCAGGACCACGAAATCAGCCACGCAGCCACCACCCCTGACACCACGTTTTCTAACCATCCCACCACGTCGTCACCATGAAAAAAAGCATAGGAAAACCGCATATCCCCAAACAACTACGCCATCACCGCACCCGCCCCCACACCCGTATTTTTTTCTCGCATCACCATCACCGGCAGCTCCACCGCCACCGCCGCGCCATGCGGATGCAGATTGAACGCATGGATCTCCCCTCGATGCTCCTGCACAATCGAGTAGCAGAGACTCAACCCCATCCCCGCGCTATCGCCCCCCTCATGCATCGCGCCGAACGGATCGAACACTCGCCCCGGCTCGCGGAATCCAGGCCCCGTATCGCTCACCACCAGGTGGACCCTGGACCCCTCCCCTCGCCCCACGCCTTCCTCAGAGGTAGTCAAAGACATCCGAATCACCTGCTCCTCGCCCGTCCTCGCCGCCCGCACCCCAGCCAGCGCCTGCGCCGCATTATTCAGCAGATGCTCCACCAACTGCCGCAGCCGGTGCCGATTCCCCCGCACTCCATGCACCCCGCCATCGGCCTGCACCACCAGCCGAACCCCTCGGCTCTCCAGCCTCTTTCCGCACTCCTCCGCCAACTCACGCACCGTCGCCATCAGGTCCACCGGCTCCTCTCCCTGACCCGCAGGCCTGCACGAATCCAGCAGCGTCTCCACCGTCTGCCGCATCCGCAGCGCCTCCCGCACAATGATCTCCGCATCGGTCTTCACCCGCGCCTCACCCGTCGAGCCTGCAATCAGCTCCGCGAATCCCAGTACCGCAGTCAGCGGATTGCTCAACGCATGCGCCATCCCTCCAGCCAGCATCCCCGCCCCTGCCAGCCTCTCCGCGCGCATCAGCCTCTCAGCCAGCGCCGCGTTCTCCATCGTCCGCGCCACCTTCACCGCCAAAGCCTCCAGCGGCCACAACGCCTCTTCAAGCTCCCTCTGCCGCACACTCAGCAGGCCATCGGCGCCCACCGCCAACGCTCCCAGCATCCTCCCTCCGGTCGTCCACAGCGGAATCACAACCGCCCCCCTCGCCTCCGCCCCCAGCCGCGCCCTGCCTCCGTCAAAAACCACGGCAAAGGCGTTCCCGCTGATCCTCCTCCCCAGGCCATCCTCCACCCTCCTGGCACCGTTCCCACCCCTATGCTCCTCCTCCACCACCTCCGCCGCCCACCCATTCAGCGACCCCACCGTACTCTCCTCCATCCCCGCGCTGGCCGCCACCGAAAGTCCTCCGTCCGCATCCCTTATCAGCATCGCCGCCCTGCGAAACGAGCTCTTCGCAGCCATCACCCTGCTCACCCTAATCGCCAGTCCCTGCAGCTCCTCTCCAGCCGAAAGCCGCACCTCCAGACCCGCATAAGCCCGCAACTCCTCCTGCTCCCGCCGCTCCCGCCTGCCCTCAGCCGCGCGAGCCTGCATCCGGCACCACAGAGCCCAAACCCCGCCGCTGGCAACGGATAGCTCCAGCCACCGCAACGCAATCACTCTACCCATCTCTCTCGCCCCAACCAACATCAACCAAACCTCCCCGTATCGCGTCTATGCTTAGTAGCGTGTCTCATCTAGGCATGTCCCGCCGCATAAAGGACAGCGCCTAAAACCGAAGGCCAGCACCGCATGGAGTTCTCCGCATGAAGCCCCTCTCATCTCGCCTCGTCACCGCAGCGACTCTCCTCGCCGTCTCCGCGAGCGCACTCTCCCTCCAGCTGCTATCGGCCCCGGCCGCCTGGGCCATCGCCGCTGTCGCAAATCCAGACGGAGCCGCCGCGCAGGAATCCGCCGGCTTCGGCCCACTCGATCCAGCGCAGCCCACCGGCCTCACCTCGCAGCAGATTATCGAAAAGTTCGCCGCCCGCGAGACCCTCTTCAGCCTCGCCCGCCAGAACTACACCTTTCGCCAGACCGTCAAAGTCGACACTCTCGCCGAGGACACCAACCGCGTCGACGGGGAGTACCAGCAGGTCACCGACATCACCTTCGATAAGGACGGCAAGCGCGCCGAGCACGTCGTCTTCGCCCCGCAAAACAGCCTCGAGCGCGTCCTCATGACCCCCGCCGACTTCGACGAGATCGAGCACCGCCTGCCCTTTATCCTCACCACCGAAGACCTGCCCAAGTACGACATCACCTACCTCGGTCGTCAGCACATCGACGAGCTCGACACCTACGTCTTCTCCGCTGCACCAAAGACCTTCGAAAAAGGCAAGCGCTACTTCCAGGGCAAGGTCTGGGTCGACCAGCAGGACCTCCAGATCGTCCTCGTCAACGGCATCACCGTTCCCCAGGACAAGCGCAAAGGCCACGAAGACCTCTCCCCGCCCTTCACCACCTACTATGAACAGGTCGACGGAAAATACTGGTTCCCCACCTACACCAAGGCCGAGGGCAACCTCCATTTCGTAGCCCAGGAGGGTGCCCTCTCTCAGGACGTCCACATGCGCAACGTCGTCAAATACACCGACTACAAGCAGTACCACGCCACCGCGCGCATCATCTACAACGGCGAAGACATCACCGACAAAAAAGCTCCAGAAGACAAGAGCGCGCCACCTCAGCCGGTAAAACCGCCAAACTAGAGGCTATGCCGTCTCACAGTGCGCATCAGGATCGGCGTGTTGGGCAGACATCCAACGGTCCATCAGGGTACCCGCACACCGCGCACCGCAAAGGTGCTTCACCCCCGCTGAATGCGCATGGTCGGACTGCCACCGGGTTAATTTGATCAGTGGCTGATCCTGTTCCGGTTTCTTTCCCTGAAAACAATCAACCCAGGCGAGCCACCAGTCCCCGCCCTCACCCTTGCTGTCCCCACACACATCACACGTATAACTCTCGCTGTAAGCCATCGACGATTCCCTCTCGCCGAGAATACAACACACCCGACCAACCTGCTCACTGACAAATGGGACGTCCTCTTCGACGGCCCACCCGTACTCACAACTTTTCAATCCATCCGTCGCAGCCGCCCACAGCCATCCGCCCGCATCTACTCGACGTCGGCAACCTTCCCCGCTTTGAAGGTGATCTTCATATCCTTATAGACATACACCGTCTTCGGGCCAAGGTTGAGGATGCGTGTCGGTTGACCCATCGAAGACTTCACCTCGTCCGTAGTCTGTCCGATCGAGATGGACGTTGGCTGAGCCTGCGCGGCAGGAGGAGCCACGGAGGCTACATCCGAAGGCCCACTCGCACTCGCAGCTCCTGGACCGGCTGTCGCCGCAGCAACCTCCTGCTCAGACTTGTCAGCCTCCTTCGCCTGTTGCGCGAGCTCCTGCGCGCCCGCAGGATCCGGTGGTGGCGCATTCTGTGCGATCTCAGCCGTCACCGGCGGAACCGTGGCCGACTGCGGCGCTGCAGGCAACCCACCCTGCCCCTGCTTGGCCTGCAGCTCCTTCAGCCCCAGATCGACGGTCTCCCGCATGTGGTTCTGCATCTCTTGCAAATCATCAAAGGAAACCGCGACCGTCGTCTGTCTGGGACACTCCATTCCACCTTTGCTCGCCATCACCATCAGGTTTGCCGTAGTCGCGTCAGCCGCAGGCGGACCCGCAAGCTGAAGAACATCCCCATCCGTAACCGCGCACTCCTGTCCGTTCGCGGTGTTGGTCAGATCGAACTCCTTGCCGGCAACGAAAACATGGTCCTTGCCATCGCTCAGGATTCGCGCAATGCTGCTCGATTGCGCATCAATCTCCTGGTGCTGGGCGTTCGCCTGCGACTCTGCATTTTCCAGGGCAATCTGCCGCTTTACCTCGTCCGCAACCATCTGCTTGGTCTCCGGACTCAACGGCGCGGGCGGTGCGGACGCAGCAACCGCCTCAGCCTGAGACTCCGCGGCAATATGAGCCGCATAGGCCGTTGCAAGCGACTGCGAGATCAGGTAGTCCGTCAGCCACAGCGAGGGCGCCGCGTAGACAGGGTAGGGCGTGAAGTAAGCACCGTAATATCCGTACCACGGCGCAGCGGCGAAGCCCCACGCATAAGGTACAGGAGCCACCCACGGGTTATACGCCCACCCGTAGAAACCCGCTCCATAGTAGTAGCCCGGAGCGTACACGTTCAGATAGGCGCCGCGGTAACCGTAGTGGTTGTAGTAGCGGTCGTACGCCCGGCCGTTGTAGTAGTAGCTGCGCCGGTAATATTCGTGCCCGCCATGCATGTAGGGATGTGAGATGTAGCCAGGTCTTCCACGTTCGTAGTAGAGATGCGAGTGGTCGGCACGCTCCATATCGACTCGGCGGCCGCCACCCAGGTTGTGATGAATGTCCATCCCGCGACGTGCATCATGGACGTCCATTGGATGGCCATTGGCCCGCGTACGCATGGCGCTTCCATTCGCAGCCACGTGATCGTGAGAGCCCGCCGGACCGGCATGGGACAGATTGCCGCTATGCACGCCCGCAACGCCTCCATGCGCGGCTGGTCCTGCACCGCCCGGGTGAGCCACAGTCGTCGTGCGCGACGCGCTCGTGGTCGTTCCGTGGGCCGAAGTCGTCGTCGCTCTGGTGGTCGTGGTGGTCGCCCCATGACTGGTGGTGGTCGTGGTGGTGCTATGTGTCGTCGTAGTCGCTCCATGCGCGGCCGTACCACCGGCTGCGCCATGGGCCGCAGGCGCGGCCGCCTTTGCAGGTGCAGCTTTTGGAGCTGGTGCTGCCTTCTTGGTCTGAGCCCATGCGTTTACAAATAAAAACGAGAGGGAAAGCAGAGTCATAATGCAGAGACTGCCGACTTTGCGCGACTGAGCGATAACCATAAGACCTCTCCTGAAAACCGGTAATTCACAACTCTGGAACTGGCCCGCTCGAAACCGCAATCTCGCGCAAAAGACTGATAACCGCTCTTCAAAGCGCAAAAAGCCTAACTGCAGCAAAACCCTTACTGGACGTCCGAAACCTTACCCTTAACAAAGGTCACCTTCATATCCGGGTAGTAATCGATCTCTTTGGTAGGAAGCTTGACGATCTTTGTCGGCTGTCCAAAGTTTGCCGCGACCTCATCCTTCGTCTGACCAAGCGAGATGGACTTAGGCGCTGCCGCCGGAGCGTCCGTCGGTGGTGGCGGCGGCGGAATATCTGCCATGGCAGGCGTTGGCGCGGCTGCAGCGGCGGCGGCAGGAGCCGGCTGCTTCGCGTCATCCTTCGCAGCTCCTTCTACCGGCTCTGCCTTGATGGTCTCGCCAATCTCCTGCATCACGACATCGGGCGCTGGAACCGTCCCATTCGGGAACGGATACTTCACAAAAGCCTTGTAACGCACATCGCTGATAGCATCTGACAGAAACTCGAGCACCGCCCCATCGTCACGGACATCCACGCCAATCAACCAAAACTTCTCACCGGCAACGAACGTTCTATTCGTACTGGTGTTGCTAGCGCCTATCTTCTGGAAGCGGTTGTTCCAGTTCTGCAGCTTCGATATCCCGCTTGACTGGAATCTGCCGCCTTTATAGGTGGAGTTCGCGGCAACCGACGAGTCAACGCCATACATGATGAGGTTGTCCTTCGTCAGATCAATGACCGCGCCCGCAGTGACGATGTCTTTATGGTCGGCGGTCGGTTTGGTTACAGCATACTTCGCTTCGATGGCCTGTTGGATAGGTAGCTTTGTACCTTGGCTAAAGGCAATCCCTGAAGCAAACAGAAGAACTGTGAGACCGGAAACAGCAGAATTTCGCATCAAAACCTCAAGAAACATCCGAATGTCGATTTGAATAGAACGGGCAAACTGCCAGCCGAAGCGAAGACACGCCAAGTCTCATCACCCTATACAAAAACGAACTTAGTTCGCGTGCATCGAGAATGGCGTCTGTGAAGTCAGTTGCCGCGGTTTGACAAGATGCAACATCATCGAGCAGGCACTCTTAAAATGGAACCTCCCAGAAAATCTTTTTTGCATGGAACTGCCTCTTGAGAGAATCGAGCCCCACAGCTGGAAGATTTGCCCGTCGCCATCTGTGCCGTTCGGGTGGTCGCAAAAGCTCTGCCACACACCACATCGACATCTTCTGCCAACTTCTGTCGTACCGCAACAAAAATCAGAGAAACTATGGTAATCCGCGGGCTCTTTCTCCCGCAGCAACCTGTGAGGATACTCAGCCTCAAATCAGGTCAAAACCTTTACTTCGTCTCGCAGTGAGCATCCGGGTCCCATGCTGCTGGGTCATCCACCGATCAATCAACGTCCCAGCACACCGTGCGCCGCACAGGTGCTTCACCCGGGCCGAGTGCGCATGGTGATACTGCCACCGCGTCAGTTTAATCAGAGGCTGATCTTCCTCCGGCTTCTATCCGGGAAAGCAGTCCACCCAGCTAGCCACCAATCCCCGCCCTCACCCTTTTTATCGCCGCACACGTCGCATTGATAACTCTCGATATAAGACATTGAAGTCCCCGCCGCTGAAACTATCATCCCGGTTTCAACGGCGACCAACGGGAGCGACACGCGAAGCAATCACAAGTCACGAAGTGACCGCGCCACGCGCAGTGGGCCTGTCCGGCAGGCAGGACACAGAACAAAAAGGGCTGTCAAGCCAAAAAGCCACCTAAGCCGTTACGAAACAACTACTTCCGCATGGCGCATGAGTTACCCGCTAACCGCTAGAATAGAACCAGAGAACAGAAAAACCCCAAGAACATCCTCCCAAGGGGCTCTCATCTTTCACGACCTAATCGCCATAAATTACTGATTTAAAGTATTTTAGCCGCAACGTATTTATTATCAATATTTTGCAGGCACAGGCATCCTGCAAATATCTGATTCTAAATTGGTTATTCCCAAAATACCCCCAGGGGGGAGGGAGTACCCAGAACTCAGCATGAAGTACAGATCAAAGACGCTAAGCCGCAGGCTCCGCCTCAAAGTAGAGATACTTCCGCCATGCTGCATCCGCGCTTCCGATCATTCGCATAATATGCCGCGAGGTATGCAGAGAAAACGGCCGGGGCTCCCGCTGCAGCTTCATGTCTGTCAGCTCATGCAGCATCTGGTTGCCCTTGCGTCGGTTGCAGTTGTGGCAACAGGCGACAAGGTTCTCCCAGGTCGAAAGCCCGCCACGCGACCGTGGAATGACATGATCCAGCGTCAGCTCCCCCGCAGTCAGGATGACGCTGCAGTACTGGCACGAATTGCGATCGCGCAACAGGATGTTCTTTCGGCTCAGTGCCCGGGTCTGGTGCGGGATCCTGCGATACTCCAGCAACCGGATCACACTTGGCATGGCCACCCGCATCCGCGCCGCATGCAGCACCGCGCCCTGCTCCTCTTCGGTCCTCGCCACACCCTTCAACACCAGCACCAGGGCCCGTCTTGCCCCGCAGATATTAATCGGCTCATACGACGCATTCAGCACCAGTACCGGTGTCTGCATCGCCGGCTGCCTAAACACGCCAACCCGAACCTCGCGCTCCGTCGTCACACGCCCGGCATGGTGTCCGCCGGCGTGCCCCGCGTGTCGCTTTCCACTCAGCCCTTGCTTCCGCATCTTCCCCGATTGCATCTCAAAGCCCTCCGGTTCCAGCTACTGTTAGCACTTCGCGCCAAGCTTCTCTACCGACCCCAACTCCCTAACCAGCGTCCCAGGCTGCGGTCCCGGAACCTGCATCCCAACTGGCAATCATCTCCGGCTGAGCCCGCGAAGCCGTCGCAACCCAAACCTTCGTGACTCCCACCCGCCGCAGCACCTGCGCACAAGCCCGCGCCGTAGCCCCGGTCGTATAAATGTCATCCACTAACAAAACTTCGCGCCCAGCCAGTGCCGCGCGATCGTCCACCTTGAACGCACCCTGCAGATTCCGCCGCCGCCCCTTCGGTGTCAGCTCAAACTGGCTCCGCGTATCCTTCACCCTGCGAATCGCACCATGCACCGAGGTCAGCTTCCACTGCGGACGAGATCTCTTCAACTCCGCCAGCGCGGCATCTGCCATCAACACCGCCTGGTTGTAGCCGCGCTCTCGCTCCTTCGACGGATACAAAGGCACCGCAACGACCAGCAGCTCTCCGCCGGTCTCACCCTCAAGCATCTCGATCGCCCGCGCGAGGAATCCGCCCAGCGGCTTGGCCACCGAACGCATCCGCTCATACTTCAGCAGATGGATCATCTCCCGCAGCTCATCCTCGTACACCGCATAGGCCACGGCCCGCTCGAACTCCGGCGGTACCATCCGGCACGGCGAACACACCAGCCCCTCCGCCGGAAACTGCCCCGCGAACCGCACGCCTTCCATGTCGAGCGCCTCGCCGCAACGCACGCACAGCGTCATCGACTGCGCCTCAACTCCATCGGTACACCTGTCACAAAGAGGAGAGAGTCCAGCTCTCAGCAGAGGCCCCCCGCAAGCCCTGCAATCAGTCGGATACAACGTCGTTACCAGATCGTCCAGCGTCGCCCGAACCACCCGTCCAGGCCCCCGCCACCACTGCGACATCACGCGCCCAAATACCACCCCGCCAGGCGGGGAACCGGGTGGACCCCCGGCAGCTATCCCGAGCGCATTGTCATTCAAGCAATCGCTGAAGACTCACCTCACTCGCCGGCGCTCCAGGTCCGTCGGACCGCGCCATTTCACGCAGTATAGCGCCTTAGCCGTGGCGAGCGCCAACAATTCTGCACCATAAAAGATGCGCCTGTGCTACATCTAGGCCATGCTGAAGGTAGTCACATGGTGTGCCAAATGCCTGTTCCTGTACTTCCTGATCGCAGTCACCGCGATCCGTTTCTCGTGGATTATCACCACGCCCATCTGGCAGCTCGCTGTCAAAATGCACTGGACGAGCCTCAATCGCGTCGGCTTCGTCCTCAGCTACTTCCTGCCCATCTTTGCTGCAGCAGGCTTTCTCCTGGGCCTCGTTCCCTTCGGCAAGCTCGGCAAAGCGCTCGGAGATCTCTTCCGTTCGCTTGCTCCTGCCGCCTTCGCGCAACTCCCGCCCGAACCTCGCACAGTCCCACCCATCCTCTGGGCCTGGCTGCCGGTCACCTTGGCCTTTCTCATCCGCTTCACCACCTGGCAGTCCAGGGCATCGAGCGTCTTCGACGCGCAGCGCTCATCCGGCCGCATAGAGCGCTTCTTCGGACCTCTCTACAGCCAGTCCTCAGGGCTTCTCGATCAAAAGTGGATCACCGACCGCTTTCTGTTCACAGGTCCGATGCTCTTTCTTATTGCCTGTGCATTCGCCACTCTGCTGCGTCATAAGCTGACTGAATCAAGGCAAACCACTACCCCATTGAGCGACGAATAAGCTCACTCCCTTTCCCGCTGATACACTCCATCGAAGCCGAAACAAAGCTCGATCAAAGCGGGAGAAGCACCACCATGGCAACATCCACACCGACCAAACCAACCTTCAAGCCATTCGTCTCCACCACAGAGACGCGTCCCGAGCTCTCTGCGCGAGCGCTCATTCTCGGCGCCATCTTCGGTGTGCTCTTTGGGGCCGTCACCGTGTATGTGGGGTTACGGGCTGGTCTCACGGTCGCGGCATCCATTCCAATCTCGGTTCTCTCCATCTCCATCCTGCGTGCGTTCGGCAAAGCCAGCATCCTTGAGAACAACATCGTTCAGAGCACCGGCAACGCAGGCCAATCCATCGCGTCCGGTGTCATCTTCACACTTCCCGCTCTCATCTTCCTCGGCTTCGACCTGGAAGCGTCCCGCATCTTCGCCCTGGCCCTGTTCGGCGGGTGGCTTGGCGTCCTCTTCATGATTCCGCTTCGCCGCCAGCTCATCGTAGAAGAGCACGACAACCTTATCTATCCAGAAGGGACGGCCTGCGCCGACGTCCTCATCGCAGGGGAACGCGGCGGCTCCTTTGCCTCGCGTGTCTTCCTCGGTCTCGGTCTCGGCGGTCTTTATACCCTCTTCCAGAACGACAACCTCTTCGCCCTCTGGCCCAGCCAGCCCGACTATCAGCCCGATCTCGGCACGCAGCACCTCCTCAAAGGCTCTGCCATCCGCGCCGACTGTACGCCCGAGTATCTCGGCGTCGGCTACATCATTGGCATCCGCGTCGCGGCCATCATGCTCGCAGGTGGTGTCTTCTCGTGGCTGGTTCTCATGCCAGCGATCTACTTCTTCGGCTCGCACCTCACCACCCCGCTCTATCCCGGCACCGTCCTAATAACGCAGATGTCTCCCTCCGACCTCTGGCGAACCTACGTCCGTCCGATGGGCGCCGGTGGAGTCGCGGCCGCTGGCCTTATCACCCTCCTCCGCACCTTGCCCACTATTGTTGGTGCACTCACTCAAGGCTTCAAGAAGACAGGCTCAGGCAAATCGGCGGCAGCACAACCCTCTCGCACAGAACACGATCTTCCTCCAATCGTGGTCTTCGGCGGTTCCCTTCTTCTCATCGTCCTGATGGTTCTCTTTCTCGAATTCAAACCCATCCCCGGAGCGCAGGTCGGTCTCTTCGCCAACATCGCCGCGGCCCTTCTCGTGGTCGTCTTCGGCTTCCTCTTCGTCACCGTTAGCGCACGCATCGTAGGCATCGTAGGCTCGTCCGCCTCGCCAGTCTCGGGCATGACCATCGCAACCCTCATGGCGACTGCCGCTATCTTCCTTGTCAAAGGCTGGACCGCACCCGCCTTTGGAGCCCTAGCCATCACCATCGGCGGAGTAGTTTGCATTGCAGCCTCAAACGCAGGAGACACCTCGCAAGACCTCAAAACCGGCTACCTCATCGGCGCGACCCCGTGGAAGCAGCAGGTTGCCATCATGATCGGCGTCATCGTCTCCATCTTCTCCATCGGTGCTACGCTCAACGCGATGAACAAAGGCCTCGAGACCTTTCAACGCCTCCCGAAACCCATCGTCTTCTCTCTCGACAAACTCCCTGACGGCGTTCAGAATAACGGCCACTTCTCTGGCAACGACAGGATCACCCTTACCTCTCACACCCCCGACCACGCCAAAGAAGAGCTCTCCAATGCACGCCAGTACGTGCTGTTGAATGCCATCGGATCAACCACGCTCGACGACGGCAAATATCTCTACAACACCGCTACCGGCGAGATTGAAGTGCAATGGATTCAGGGAATCGGAAGTGAAAAAGCAGCGGCCCCGCAAGGCCGTCTGATGGCCACAGTCATTAATGGAATTCTCAGCAGAAAACTTCCGTGGGCCCTCGTTCTGCTCGGTGTTGCGATCGTTGTAGTTGTCGAACTTCTTGGTGTTCGGTCACTGACCTTCGCGGTAGGAGCCTACCTCAGCATCGCCACAACTCTCGCCATCTTCGTAGGGGGCGTGATGCGTTGGATGGTGGATCGCGCGATGCAGCGCCATGCATCTGAAAAAGTTCGGCTTGAACATGAAGCTTCGCTGGCGCTGTGGCACTCCGACCGCGAAACCTGGCTCGCCCAACATCCTGACTTCGACCCCACCGACCCCACGCACGCCGACCCCAGCGGTCTTCCGCTGCCCAACACCATCACCGCCCGCGATGCCACCATTGAATCCGAAGTCTCCCCCGGATCCCTCTACGCCTCTGGACTCATCGCTGCAGGTGGCATCGTCGGCCTGCTGGGCGTCTGCGTCAAGCTCTACGAAGCCGCTACCGATCGCTCCATTCCCCGCTTCAGCGAACATAACCCTCTCCATCACGATCCGGTGAGCGTCGTCATGTTCGCCCTGCTCGCCTTCTCCCTCTACTATTTCGCCAGAAAACCCCTTAACACTGAAGGCTAATTTCGGAAGCATAACGGCCCGGAAAATAAAGTTGAAAAACGTGGCGTGTTTTTAGCAGCCGAAAAAGTGGCTGCTAAAACACCACGTTCACCACGCAAAACACCAC
Source organism: Granulicella sp. S190 (assembly GCF_009766095.1). Taxonomy (GTDB): domain Bacteria; phylum Acidobacteriota; class Terriglobia; order Terriglobales; family Acidobacteriaceae; genus Edaphobacter. The sequence goes on along the minus strand of NZ_LMUD01000023.1, from coordinate 387,817 downwards.
ACCTTCACCACAAAAACACCATCGGAAAACAACATACTTTCGTAAAACCCACAGCAAAACCCATATTTCACCACCCGCAACTTTTTAACCATCAAACTCAGCCGCCACACACGGACTAGGATGAACTCAGCGCGATGAGCAAACCGGAGGAAAGCAACATATGAGTCAAGTGCTGGTTGTTTTTCAAGCGAACACCGAGCGCACCGAGCAGTTGGCACTGGCGGTTGGAGTGGGGGCCGTCGAGTCCGAGGCTAGCATCCGGTTGCGGCGATTGGCGATGGCGGATTCGGTTGAAGTGGGGCACAAAGGCTATGGGACGCTGAAAGAGGCTGACCTGCTTTGGGCCGATACCGTGGTGGTTGGGCTAGAGGATGAGAGGCCTGAGACGGAGGAGCTGAACGAATTACTTGCCTTACTGGGGACGCTCAAGCCTGAGACGATGAAGGGAAAGCGTGCCTGGACGTTTGGGGCAGAAGGAGACACGCCGCAGAAGAGCGCGGCGCAGAGGGTGGTGGAGGACGCTTTAGTTGGGGCCGGGATAACGCTGCCGCCGTTGGCGATTTTGAGCGCGGGTGACGCGACCGGACGCATGAAAGAGGCTGGGCAGCAGATGGGCAAGAAGAGGGTCTGAGGGTGAGCCGCGGGGTGCGGCGGCCTGAGAGTTTGCGCGGCTTCTTCCAAGAGCGTGGCTTCCAGGAGCTTGGCCGGGACAAGTATGGCCTGGGTCATTCGGCCACGCAGCATCTCGATCTGTCTGTTGTCGTCAGAGTCGACTGCGAGGTGAATGCCATAGATTGTCAGGGTCTGGAAGCCAGGAACCTGAACGCTGAGGGAGTAGACGCCAAGGGGAATCTTGCGAAACTCGTACGTGCCGCTGCCGGTCGTGCGGGTTTTGAAGACTGCCTCTGTTGCCTGATCGGTTAGCAGAACCCGAGCATTTTTGATGATTGCGCCGTCAGAGTCATTCACCGTTCCACGGATACAGGGAGAGAGACCTTCTGCGCTCGAGGCGGGGAGGGCGGCCACGCAAAGAAGTAGAGCAAAGCTTAGGAGACGAGCCGTTCCCAATCCGCTGCGCTGCGTTTTAATCGTTGGCAGGGGGATGGTAACCACGATGGCAATCGCTAAGCAAAGTTGATGGAGAGAGAAGGGTAGAAGGTGGGGGTGGGGAAGTTCCGGGGCAACGGATTGCTCCGCTGCCCTTCGGAGAGACAACAGAAGAACAGACCACGGTAGAGAAGACGCTACCGCCAACAGCAGCGGTAGCAACAGCGTTAGGAAGATCGGCACTGGCAAAGTAAAGAGTTTCAGAAACGGCAGAGACGTCGGTGAAAGCAATTCGTCCTCCGGCGGCGCTTCAAAGATTGAACGCGCTGCTTTGAGATCTATTAGCGACGTTAGGGCGAAAGTGAAGGGATTCCAATGGCCACCCCAAAGAACCTTTCCATATCCACTTAGCTGTTGACCGATGCTCTTATCTGACAGCAAAGCGCACCTGAGAACCAAGAGAGCCTCACAAGGACATTGATAATAGGAGGGTTTGCGTGGAGATGAAGGTTTTGAATCTTATCTCGATGTCGAGATATCTTATGTCGTAGGAGTTAGGAGGTGGCCGAGATGAAGATTGACGATGCAGTGGTTCCGGCGCCTCGACTCTGGCTGGTGTTGGCGCGGGCTTATCACTCGATCGGGGCTTTTATCGAAGGAGCCATCACCTCACAGGGTTTGATTTTGAGTGACTTTATGGTCCTGGAGGTTTTGCTGCACAAAGGGCCGCTGACGATCTCAGTGATTGGCGAGAAGGTTTTGCTGGCGAGTGCCTCCATGACTTCGGCGATTGACCGGCTGGAGAAGCGGGGCCTGGTGCGGCGCAAGAACTGTGCCACGGACAGACGTACTCGATACGTGGAGCTGACGTGCGAGGGCAAAGGATTTATCGAAGAGATCTATGCCCGACACGAGAAGGATCTTGAGTCGATCGCCGTTGGGCTGACCGATACGGAGCGCAGGACGCTTTACGAGGGTTTGAAGAAGATGGGCATCGCGGCGAAGAGCTCGGTGCCTACTCAGAAGTGTAAGACCGCCTGAAGGAACAGGTGAGATGCAGGACATGCGGCCCTAATTAATGAGCCGGTGAAGCAGCAGGAGAGGAATCACCATGTTGACTATTCGCAAGAGTAACGAGAGAGGCCATGCCGACCATGGATGGCTGGATTCGCACCACACGTTTTCGTTTGCCAACTATCATGACCCATCGCATATGGGATACCGATCGCTGCGCGTGATCAACGAGGATCGCGTAGCCGAGGGGCGCGGATTCGGAGCGCATGCGCACCGCGATATGGAGATTCTGAGCTATGTGCTGAAGGGCAAGCTGGCACACAAGGACAGCATGGGACACGTGGAGGTCCTGGGGCCGAACGAGATTCAGAAGATGTCGGCCGGTAGCGGCGTGGTGCATAGCGAGTTCAACGGCTCGGAGACGGAGCCGGTTCATTTTCTGCAGATCTGGATTGAGCCGAAGAGCCGCGGCACGACACCGAGTTATGAGCAGCTGAAGTTCGAAGCGGAGGAGAAGCTGGACCGCTTCAAGCTGCTGGCTTCGCCGACGCCGTCCGCCGGTGCGGCGACGATCAACCAGGATACGAGCGTCTCGGTTGCGGAGTTGACGCCGGGCAAACAGATTACCTATCCGCTGGGGAGCAAGCGTCATGCGTGGCTGCATGTGATCCACGGCGAGGTGACGGTGAATGGCAAGGCGCTCGAGACAGGCGATGCGGTCGCGGTCGATAACGAACAGACGCTGGAGGTGCATGCACAGGGGCAGGCAAACAGCGAGATCCTGTTGTTCGACCTCGCATAACTCTCTTCTTGTCGCATAAGGCCCGACCAAGTTTTTACACAAATGCAACGGTGACCGGCACGTATTTTTGAGTCGAGCACTACAACCAGGACATCTCACAGCAGACTCACCCTTCCAAAAGGAGAACGACCCTATGAACCGTCGCATCTTTACCGCCGCCCTCTCTGCGCTACTGCTCACGGGAGCCAGCGCGCTGGCCCAGAGCTCAACCTGGACCATTGACCCTAACCACTCGCAGATAAACTTCGGGATCAAACATTTGGGCGTCAGCACGGTGCGCGGGTCGATCAGCGGCGTGACCGGCAACATCATCTGGGACGACAAGAATCCGAGCAAGTCGAGCGTGGAAGCGACAATCGATGCCAAGACCGTTACGACCAACAATGAGAAGCGCGATGGCCACCTGAAGTCGCCTGACTTCTTCAATGTGGAGAAGTTTCCGACGCTGACATTCAAGTCAACCAGCGTGACGAGCACAAATGGAAAGCTGCAGGTAGTGGGCGATCTGACGCTGGCCGGCGTGACCAAGAGCGTGACTCTGGATGTCGATGGGCCGACGCCTCCGCAGAAGGGCATGGGCGGCAAGCTGGTGACGGGTTTGTCGGCTACCGGGACGCTGAAGCGCAGCGACTTCAACTTCGGTTCGAAGTTTGGCGTGCCTATGCTGGGTGATGATGTTCAGTTTACGATCGACGCCGAAGCAGGCAAATAAGCAGGAAGAGAGAAGCCCTTCCCTTCGCAGAAGATCGCGGGGGAAGGGCTCTTCTGCGTTTGGCGGAGATTAAGAGAGCTTCTCGCGGCTGAGCTCTTCGTTACGCTTTTCGATCTCGGCTGCAGCCTCTGGCTTGAGTCCACGAAGAATCTCGAGGAGCTTTGCCGGATCGAAGGATTCGAGTTGATAGTCGGACTCGGGACATCCGGTGAACCCAGGGGCCACAATGACAATGATGGGGATCTTCGGCTGAATGGCTTTCAGCTTGCGAGCGACTTCGTCGCAGGTGATATCGTCAAGGCCGCCATCGAGCACGACGCCGGAGACGGCAGGAAAACGGGCGAAGACCTCGATGGCCTCTTTGCCACTATATGCGGTGAGGACGTTGAACTTGGCGGTTTCAATCACAAGCTTGCGGGTCGAGATGCTGCCGGGAAACTCACGGTCGATGACGAGGAAGCAGGGACGGATCATGGAGAACATTAGACACTAAAGATGTGGGGGAAGGCGACTTGGAGTTAATTGCCGTGAGTGCGCTGGATGCGGTCTTTGTTCTCCCGTACCAGGCGGAGGAAGTCCTGCTGGATGGGATCCTCGTTCTGGGGGTTCCAGACGACCGACAGCCCCATGTGGAGGTTTTGCGGCACCAGCGGAGAGATGACGACGCCGGGAGGGCGGAGGTAACGGACTCCCGAGGGGACCAAGGCTATACCTTCCCCGGACTCGACGAGGGTGAGGACACCGGACCAGGTGGCGGAGGTGTTGACGATGTTGGGAGAGAAGCCGGCGGAGGAGCAGAGAGCGACGATGCCATCGAAGAGGCCAGGAGTCATCTGGCGGTCGCAGAGGACGAAGCGCTCGGTGATGAGGGCCTTGATTGAGATTGGTTTGCCTGCGAGTGGGTGATCGCGGGGGAGGACGACGACGACGGGATCGCGATAGAGAAGCTCGGCGCGGAGGATCTGGTCGAAGGGCGGTTCGAGCGGACGGGCGAAGGCGACGTCGATCTTGCCGCTGGTGAGGGCTTCCATCTGCTCGGGGGTACGCATCTCGTAGAGGGAGAGCTTGATGTCAGGATGGAGTTTGCGGTATTCGCGAATGATGCGAGCGAAGAAGCCGCCTGCGCCCCAGAGGAAGAAGCCGATGCTGAGAGAGCCCACTTGACCGATGAGGGAACGTTGCGTGATTTCGACGGCGCGATCAGCGGCTGCGAGAGTCTTACGCGCTTCGGCGAGAAAGATGACACCTTGCGGAGTAAGACGGGTTCGGCCCTGGCTTCGGTTGAGGAGGGTGCCGCCGATTTCTCGCTCGAGATCGGCGATCTGCTCGCTGATGGCGGACTGCGAGACGTGAAGCTGACGGCCAGCCTCGCTGAAGGTTCCGTGATCGGCGACGGCGCGGAGGTAGCGTAGATGTCTAAGTTCCATAAATCTCTCCTAAAAACATGGTATCGGTTTTTCCGATGAAGGCCTTCGGAAATAACTGTGAAACCAGCGGATACCTTAGACTGTCTTACTCTATAGAGAGATTTGCCCGAAGCGGAAGAGGGTTTGTCGCATGTGGATTGTCAAAGTAGCTCTGAGCCGACCGTACACCTTTATTGTGCTGGCGATCCTGATTCTGATTGCCGCACCTGTGGTCATCTCGAGCACGCCGACGGATATCTTTCCGAACATTAATATTCCTGTGGTGTCGGTGGCGTGGCAGTATACGGGGCTGAATCCTGAAGAGCTCGAAGGCAGACTGACGACACCGTACGAAAAAGCGCTGACGGTGCTGGTGGACAACGTTCAGCATATCGAGTCGACGACGTTTGCGGGACAGGTGATCGTGAAGATCTACCTGCAGCCGGGCGCGAGTCTGGATACGGCGAACTCGCAGGTTTCGGCGGCGTCTGAGTTTCAACTGCGCAGCCTTCCTCCAGGTATTCTGCCACCACAGATCATCAACTTCAGCGCTTCGAGTGTACCGATTCTGCAGCTTGGCTTGTCGGGGAACGGGTTGAGCGAGCAGCAGCTCAACGATCTTGGCGCGAACTTCGTTCGCCCGCAGCTGGTGTCAGTCCCGGGCGCGGTGATTCCAAATATCTACGGAGGCAAGCAGCGGTCGATCATGCTGAATATCGATCCGAAGCTGCTGCAGGCGAAGGGACTCTCGCCCGTGGATGTGTTGAACGCAGTGGCACAGCAGAACGTGGTGCAGCCGGGCGGTACAGCGAAGATCGGCGAGGCTGAGTATGACATCCACATCAACTCTTCGCCGGTGACGCTGGAGGGCATCAGCAACCTGCCGATCAAGCAGGTGAACGGGACGACGATTTACCTGCGCGATGTGGCAACGGTATCCGATGGCAGCATTCCGCAGACAAACATCGTGCGGCAGGACGGCCATCGCGGAGCGCTGATGGTGATCTTGAAGTCGGGTACTGCATCGACACTGAGCGTGGTAAGCGGCATACGAAACCTGCTGCCAAGGGTAAAGCTTACGGTGCCGCCGGAGTTGAAGATCACTCCAATCGGCGACCAGTCTGTATTTGTTCGCGGATCGGTGCAAGGAGTAATTCGAGAGGCTGTAATCGCAGCGGTCCTGACCGGGTTGATGATTTTGCTCTTCCTGGGAAGTTGGCGCAGCACGATTATTATCGCTGTCTCGATTCCACTGTCGATCCTTACATCGATCATTGTTCTGGGGCTGCTGGGCGAGACGATCAACATCATGACGCTGGGCGGACTGGCGCTGGCGGTCGGTATTCTTGTGGATGATGCGACGGTGACGATCGAAAATATCGAACGCTACCTGGAGGAGGGCCGAGAGCTGCATGACGCCATCCTGGAGGGCGCGGCCCAGATCTCTGTGCCTGCGCTGGTATCGACGCTTTGTATCTGCATCGTGTTTCTGCCGATGTTCTTTCTGAGCGGAGTTTCGCGTTATCTGTTTGTGCCGCTGGCAGAAGCAGTCGTCTTTGCCATGCTCGCATCGTACGTTCTCTCTCGTACTCTTGTGCCAACGCTGGCGATGTACCTGCTCAAGAAGCATGACCATCATGCGGTTGTTTCAAACAATATTCTTGCCCGGTTCCAGCGTGGATTCGAACGGGGCTTCGAGAAGGTCCGCAGCGCGTATCAGGATCTGCTGGGCCGTTTGGTCATGCTGAGAATCTTCTTCGTTCCGATCTTTCTGTTGATCTGCCTGTGCGCCTTCGCCCTGCTTCCATTCCTCGGACAAAACTTCTTTCCCGCCACAGATAACGGCTCGTTCCTTTTGCATGTTCGAGCGAAGAGCGGCACCCGCATCGAGGAGACCGCGCGGCTCTGCGATCTGATCGAGCAGGATATTCGCAAGACGGTTCCAGCGGGTGAGATGGACAATGTGCTCGACAATATCGGGCTGCCGTACAGCACGCTGAACACTCAGCACGCGACTTCAGGTCTTATTGGCGCTGGAGACGCGGACATTCTGGTCTCCCTGAAGGAAGACCATCATCCGACTGCGAATTACGTTGAGAAGTTGCGCAGGGATCTGCCGCGCGCTTTTCCTGGGGTGATGTTCTATTTTCTTCCTTCGGATATCGTGACACAGATTTTGAACTTTGGCTTGCCGGCACCGATCGATATCCAGTTTGAAGGTTCGGATATTGCGGCGAACCGTAAGGTCGCGAACCAGATTCTGAGCGAACTGCATCACGTTCCGGGACTGGTGGATCTGCGAATACAACAGCCAGACGACTATCCCGTGTTGGACGTTACGGTGGACCGAACCAAAGCCGCGCAGGGAGGGTACTCCGAACGCGACGTGGGCAGCAGTCTGCTCAACATCTTGGGCGGCAGCACTCAATTGAACCCGATGTTTTATCTGAACTGGAAGAACGGCACGACCTACAACATCGTAGAGCAGACGCCGCAGTACCAGATCAGTTCTCTGAACTCGCTAGAAAATATTCCTATCTCTTCGGCGACCGCGAAGCAGCCGGAGATTCTGACGGATGTTGCGAAGATTACACGCAGCAACGAACTGGAGGTTGTGACCCACTACAACATTCGGCGTACGTTGGACATCTATGGGGCAGTTCAAGGCCGCGATCTAGGTTCTGTGGGCAAAGACATCAACAAGATTGTGGCTCGAAATGAAAAGTCGCTGGTACGCGGCAGTTTCGTGAAAGTTCGTGGGCAGATTGAGACGATGAACAGCTCGTACTTCGGACTGCTTGCCGGACTGGCCTTTGCCATCGTTCTGGTTTACCTGTTGATCGTGGTGAACTTCCAGTCGTGGCTCGATCCGTTCATCATCATCACGGCGTTACCGGCAGCGCTTGCGGGTATCGTGCTGTTCCTGTTTACGACACGGACGACATTGAGCGTCCCAGCTTTAATGGGTGCGATTATGTGTATGGGCGTTGCCACGGCGAACAGTATTCTTGTGGTCTCGTTCGCCAAAGATCGGTTGGAGCATCATGGGAATGCGATAGAAGCCGCCATCGAAGCAGGGGCAACGCGGTTTAGACCTGTCATGATGACGGCGCTGGCGATGATCATCGGTATGATCCCGATGGCATTGGGAGCCGGTGAGGGCGGAGAACAGAATGCTCCGCTGGGACGCGCGGTGATCGGCGGCCTCTGCTGTGCGACCATTGCCACGCTTCTCTTTGTTCCGGCAGTGTTCGCGCTGCTTCACAGCTCGGACAAGAAGAGCGAGAGCGTTACAGAGAGCCCTGAACATCGGTTGACGGCTGGAGCTTGAGAGAATCTATGAACATTGAGGGAGAACGTATGACGAGCGGGGCCAAGGTGGAGACGATGAATGAAGATATGACGACACCTTCAAGCGAATTCTCCTCTCCGCAGGAGCCCCGGGAGCCGGGACTCACTAAGGGAACCTGGATTGGCGTGGTGATCATTGCGGTGATTGTTGCGCTGGTGGTGCTCTTTGGGATTGCGGCGCGACACCAATCGGAGAGCACGCTCGAGAAGGACACCAAGGCTGAGGCAATTCCTTCCGTGAATGTGATCTACCCTGCCAGCTCCGTCTTATCTTCGGGATTGGCGTTGCCGGGCAACACGCAGGCTTACGTGGATACGCCGATCTATGCACGCACGAGCGGATATTTGAAAAACTGGTACTTCGACATTGGGGCACATGTTCGCAAAGGACAGCTGATGGCGGTGATCGAGACCCCTGAGTTGGATGAGCAGCTCCAGGTGGCGCAGGCCGATCTGAAGAGCTCTCAGGCGAATCTCAACCTTGCGAATACGACTTCTGCTCGTTACCAGAATCTTCTGACGACGAACTCGGTTTCGAAGCAGGAGACCGACGTTGCGGTGAGCGATGCTGCAGCGAAGAAGGCAGCCGTGGATGCTTCGATGGCGAGCGTTCGCAGGCTGCAACAGCTGCAGTCGTTTGAGAAGATCTACGCTCCCTTTGACGGGATTGTGACGGCACGCAATATCGATATTGGCGGACTGATTCAAGCGGGCGAGAATACAACGCCGAAAGAGCTGTTTCATCTTGCAGCGATCCAGAAGATTCGCGTGTTCGTGTCTGTTCCAGAGGCTTACTCTACTTCGATCAAAGAAGGCGGCAAGGCTAGTCTGACGTTGGATGAGTACCCCGACAGATCATTTGAAGGCACGATTGTGCGCAACTCCAATGCAATCGACTCTGCAACGCGGACGCTGAATGTTGAAGTCGACGTCGACAATCCCAAGGGCGAGCTGCTGCCCGGCGCATATGTATTTGTTCACTTCAAAGTGCCGGAGCACTCATCAAACCTGATGATTCCTTCGAACACGCTGCTGTTCCGGGCGCAAGGCCTGCAGGTAGGCGTGGTGCGTGATGGCAAAGTGCAACTGGTACCGGTCACGATCAGCAAAGACCTGGGTGCCAATGTCGAAATTGCCTCCGGACTTACTACGAAGGATGCCGTGCTTCTGGATCCGTCGGACTCGTTGGCCAACGGCCAGGAGGTACAGGTGAAGAGCCGTGTCACCGAAGACGCCACCCAGATGCAGAAGAAAGATGGCTCACAGTGATGCTACGACCCGCAGTTGTGGCCTGTGCGGCTGTGGCTCTGTTAAGCGGATGCATGGTTGGGCCGAAGTATGTGAAGCCTTCGGTCCCGATGGCTCCGGGATATAAAGAAGCAGACGCGAACGCCTATAAGGAGAATTCCAACTGGCAGGTCGCTCAACCTGCAGACGCGATGCTGCGAGGCGAGTGGTGGACGATCTTCGGCGACTCGGAGCTGAATGCACTTGAGCCGCAGGTAACGGAGAATAATCAGAACCTGAAGGCGGCGGATGCTCGCTTTCGTGAAGCACGCGCGTTGATTCGTTTCAACCATGCCTCTCTGTATCCGACGATAGGCGTCGCGCCCTTCGCCGGGGGAGCGCGTGAGTCTTCGAATCAGCCGTACTTCAACCTGAACAACGCGCAAGGGAATGGCGTCGGCTTGCTCGATCTTCCTGTTGATTTGAACTATGAGATCGATGTGTGGGGCCGGGTTCGACGTACTGTCAGCGCTGCCCGGGAAGAGGCGCAGGCGAGTGCAGGGGATCGACAGACGGTGCTGCTCAGTCTGCAGGCAGAGCTGGCGGTTGATTACTTCGAGGCTCGCAGCGCCGACGCGCAGGAGAAGTTGCTGAACAATACGGTGAAAGATTTCGAAGAAGCCTATCGGATTACGGACAATCGATTTGAAGGCGGAGTTGCTGGAAAGTCGGACGTGGACCAGGCCCAGACGCAGCTTGAGGCGGCCAAGGTACTGGCGCGGGACATCACCTTACAACGGGCTCAGTTTGAGCATGCGATCGCGGTTCTTTTAGGAAAGCCACCAGCTTCTTTCTCGCTGCCGAATACTCCGCTCGATGCGCGTCCGCCCGCGATCCCGCCTGGTCTGCCTTCGGAGCTTCTGGAGCGACGACCGGATATTGCATCGGCAGAACGGCGCGTGGCAGAGGCGAATGACCGCATCGGTATCGCGCGAGCTGCATTTTACCCGACGATCTCCCTAAGTGGAAATGTGGGTGTTGAAGGTACCTCGTTCGCGAATCTGTTCAACCCGGCAAGCTTGCTGTGGTCGATTGGACCGACGCTGTCGCAGACGGTATTCGATGCCGGGCGAAGAGCCGCTGTTTCCGAACAAGCCAATGCGAGTTACGACGAGACCGTTGCGAACTACCGGCAGACTACCTTGACTGCATTTCAGCAGGTTGAGGACAATCTGGTTGCGCTGCGGGTTCTCGACCAGGAGGCGGGAAATCAGCACCGGGCAACTGTAGCTGCTCAATCGGCTGAGCAGATTTTTAATAATCGATACGTTGGCGGGCTGGATACCTATCTTCAAGTCGTGACCGCGCAGACCACGGAGTTGAACAACGAGAGAAATGAAATTGATATTATGCGCAGGCAGATGGATGCGAGCGTGCTGCTGATCAAGGCGCTTGGCGGCGGATGGAATGTTGCCAACCTGCCCAAACTTTAGGCTAGCGGCCTGAGAGATTGAGCGGCAGGTAAAACGAAAAGACAGAACCCTGTGACGGCTGGCTGGTGACGTCGATAGAACCTCCGTGGGCTTCGGCGATTGCTTTTGCGATGGCCAGCCCCATGCCTGTTCCCTGCACGCGGTAACGCTGGCCCTGGCCGCGGTAGAACTTATCGAAGATCATCATCTTTTCCAGGTCGTCGACGCCAGCGCCGCGGTCGGCGACGCTGGTTACGAGCTGCCCGCGAGAGACCTCGGCGCTGATGAAGATTGGACTTCCCTCCGCGGAGTACTTCGCGGCGTTTTCCAAGAGGTGCTGTAAGACCTTGGCGATGCGCTCGAGGTCCATATGAACGGGAGGGAGCGTGTCGGGGAGGCGAAGCTCTACGGGATGAGTTTTGAGCGGTCCTTGTACTTCGTCGAGAGCGAGATCGACGGCCTCGCGCATGGCGTGCAGCTGCAGATCGAGCTTGATATCGTTCGCGTCGAGCTCCGCCATCTCCATGGCCTGGCCGACGAGGCGATCCAGTCGCGCGGCCTCCTCTTCGATCACCTGCATCATCTCTCCGCTCTGCTCTGCGTCGAGTAATGGATCGCTTCGGAGAGTCGTGATGGCTGCGGTGATCGAGGTCAGCGGAGTTCGCAGTTCATGCGCTACGGAGTCGAGCAGAGCATTGCGGAGACGTTCGCTTTCGCGTGAGGCCTGTACACGGGTGAGATTTTCTACGGCTCCTGCGCGCTCGATAGCGATAGCTGCCAGACCGCAGACGGCATCGAGCGCCTCGGGCGAGGTTCCGTTCCCGGTGATGCCGACGGCTCCGATGGGACGGGTTCCAAGAAGGATGGGGACCAGGGTAACGCCGCGTTCTTCGTCATGGCGATGGTCTCGGGTAAACGCTGCGTCACGCAGCTCGGCTGCCGTTACGTCCATGTAGTTTGGACTGGAGCGATAGATGCGATCTTTCTCGCGGAGATAGACGGCCGCTCCTGCGAGGTTGAAGGTGGCCGCGATCATCTGCGGCAGAACGTTGAGGAGGTCGATTACGTTACCGGTGACCAGCATCTGCTGGCTAAATTCGTAGAGGCGTTCCGCCTCGCGCTGACGACGGCGAGAGATCTTCGCTTCGCGGCGAGCCCGCTCCGCCAGCTGGCTTGCGACGATGCCGGTGACCAGAAAGGCAAGAAGAGCTACCCAGTTGCGTCCGTCGCCGACGGTGAAGGTGAGGACAGGGGGCAGGAAGAAGAAGTTGAAAGCAGCTGCTGACAGAATGGACAGGTAGATGGAGTGCCGCAGGCCCCAGTTTGCGGCGACAAGCAGGATGCCGACAAGGAACGTCAGGGCGACGGTGGTCTCGTTGACATGTAGCCAGCGAAAGTAGGCAGCTACAATGACAGCTGCGCTCGCTGTGGAGATACTGTAGCGGACGATACTGCGTGTAAGCTTTCGCTGCACTGCTTTATCTTATCCTTATGGGCACTCGCGACACCTCGAATCCTTCGCTCAAGAGCCCGGAAGAATGGCTGGAGAAGGTTGCGCCCGAGAAGACACAGGGAACCTTCAAGCTTTTTTTAGGCTACGCGCCTGGTGTAGGCAAAACCTACAACATGCTGAGCGAGGCGATCCGTCGTCATCAACGTGGCGAGGACATCGTGGTTGGGGTGGTCGAGACGCATGGCCGGCCGCGCACGGCTGAGCTGGCTGAACAACTTGAGGTGGTTCCGCGTAGAAGGATTGAGTACAAGGGCGTCGTCTTTGAGGAGATGGACCTTGATGGCATCCTGACTAGAAAGCCGCAGATTGTTCTGATTGACGAGCTGGCCCACAGCAATATCGAAGGCAGCAAACATCGCAAACGTTATGAGGATGTGCTGGAGGTGCTGGCTGCCAATATTGACGTGCTCGCCACGATGAACGTGCAGCATATTGAGAGCGTTGCTCCTACCGTGCAGAGTGTCACCGGGGTGGTCATCCGCGAGACCGTACCCGACTGGCTGGTGCAGCGCGCAGACGAGATCGTGATGGCCGATCTAACGCCAGAGGCGCTGCAGACCAGGATGCGGCGTGGAGATATCTATGGGATAGCGCGCGCGGAGAAGGCCCTGGCTAATTTTTTCCGTCGCGGCAACCTGATTGCGCTGCGCGAACTTGCGTTGCAGCACGTGACCAAAGCAGTTGATCGCACATTGACTGCTTACATGGACGCGAAACGCATTGAGGCTCATTGGGCGGTGCGAGAGCGAGTGGCTGTCTGCATCAGCTCTAACAGCTCGTCTCAGATGTTGATCGCCCGTGGAGCGCGTGTGGCGGAGGGTGTAGGCGGCGAGCTCTTCGTTGTCCATGTTGACACTGATGAAGATCTGCCTGACGAGGAAAAAAGCACGCTTGCGTCCAACATTCAGTTTGCGCAAAATCTTGATGCGCAGGTTTTTACGATCAAGGGCAAGAGTGTCGCACATGCAGCGGCCAGTTTCGTACGCGAGAAACGCATTACGCATATCGTCTTTGGACGCACGGCGGTCCACGGCTTTCGAAAGTATCTTTATTATTGGGCGATTCAACATTTTTTGAAGGAATCACCCAACGTAGACGTTCACATTGTTACGCAACACCCGGAGCGCGAATGAAGCAGAACCTGCAGGATCAACAGCATGTAAAGATTCTCATCGTTGATGACGAACCCCAGATCACACGTGTCCTTCGCACGGCTCTTTCTACGCAAGGCTACTCCCTGCGCGTGGCGGCGAACGGAGTGGAGGGAATGGAAGCGGTGCATGAGTGGAAGCCGGATCTCGTGATTACGGATGTTGCCATGCCAGAGATGAATGGGGTTGAGCTTTGCCGCGAGATTCGTGCCGTATCCGAGGTTCCGATCATAGTTCTGTCGGTCCGCAACCAAGAGGCCATGAAGATTGAGGCGTTGGATGCCGGCGCGGATGACTACGTCACCAAGCCATTCAGCATCCAGGAGCTGCAGGCTCGCGTCCGCGCCCAACTACGCCGCAGCTCTGCCAGCGAGGCAGAGGCACCGCAGATCCTTTCAGCTGGAGATTTCTATATCGACATCCCACAGCATCGGGTCGTGGTTCGCGGCCAGGACACGCATCTGACGCCGAAGCAGTTTGACCTTCTTGTGTGCCTCGCGCAACATCCTGGACAGGTGCTCACCCATCGGGCGCTGCTGCACGCGGTATGGGGGACCAATGCGGATCAGCCAGAGTATCTACGGGTCAATATCGGCCAGCTACGGAAGAAGATCGAACTGACGGATGAGCCTGCCTATATCGTCACGGAGCCATGGATAGGCTATCGTTTTCGTCCGACAGGCAATGACGAGTTTTAGAGTTGATAGCTTCCGGTTGAAGCCAGCTTTCCATGCCCGGGTCGGTCTGCTACGATCATCCCACAATGGACTCTTTTAACTCTGCTCGTCGCGATCTGCTTCGGCTTGGAGGCATGGGATTGGCGGCAACCGCGGTTACCACGCATCCTGCCGCTTACGCTGCAAATCACAACCCTGGCGGCACTCCAGCGATCTTCGATATACGCACTTATGGCGCGGTTGGAGACGGCAAGACCGTGGATACGCCAGCGGTCAATAGAGCGATTGAAGCGGCGGCGGCAGCGGGCGGTGGCACTGTTCTCTTTCCTGCGGGGAGCTGGCTCTGCTTTTCGATTCGGTTGAAGAGTCATGTGGCGCTTTATCTTGGCCAGGGTGCGACGATCCTCGCGGCAGACTCTCCCCTTCCCGGCGCTTCGACCGGATACAACGGAGGCACCTACGATGCCGCGGAGCCTAACACGGCCTGGGATGCGTATCAGGATTACGGCCACAATCACTGGCATAACTCGCTGATCTGGGGTGAGTCGCTCAACGATGTCAGTATTACCGGACCAGGACTTATTAACGGTAAGGGGCTCAGCTTCGGGGGCAGACGAGAGGCGCGGGGAAACTACCCGGTTTTCGTAGCCGAACAACCGGGCGTGGGTAATAAAGCGATCGCGCTGAAGAACTGCCGGAATGTCATCTTCCGAGACTTTTCCATTCTCAAAGGAGGGCACTTCGGACTGTTGCTTACCGGCGTCGATAACCTGACGATCGACAATCTCAAGATTGATACCGACCGCGATGGCATGGATCTCGACTGCTGCAGGAATGCGCGTGTCTCCAACTGCACAGTGAATTCGCCCTGGGATGACGGAATATGTCCGAAGAGCAGCTATGCCCTGGGCTACAGCAGGACGACCGAAGATGTAACGATTACGAACTGCTACGTCACGGGCAACTATGAGTTAGGAACTGTGCTTGACGGCACGTTCAAGAAGTTCGCCCCTGAGGCTCGCGTTCCGCGTACCGGCCGGATCAAGTGCGGAACGGAGTCCAATGGAGGGTTCAAGAACATCACTATCTCGAACTGCGTGTTTGACGGTTGCGAGGGACTCGCGCTCGAGAGCGAAGACGGTGCGCTGTGTGAAGACATCACGATCAGCAACATTACGATGCGGGATATCTTTACTGCACCTTTTTTTCTTCGCCTGGGTGCCCGGCTTCGCGGCCCTAAAGAGAGCACTCAGGTAGGCAAGATGCAGCGCATCCTGATCAACAACGTGGTCAGCTCGAATGCGAACTCGAGGCTGTGCTCTATTCTCAGTGGCGTTCCCGATCATGCCATTCAGGACATCAAGCTCTCGAACATCTACCAGGAGCACACGGGCGGAGCCTCCCAGGAGGCGCTCGTCATACGGCCGCCAGAGTTTGTAGAAAAGTATCCCGATCCTGGGATGTTCGGCCCCATGCCTGCGCAGGGATTTTATCTTCGACATCTTCGCAATCTGGAGATGAGCCATGTCGAGATAAGGCCCATGCAGCCTGATCCGCGCCCCAGCTTTTTTCTGGATAACGTGAGCCGTGCAGATTTTATTGCCGTTACAGCTCCCGCTACAAATCCGGCATTTTACTTCGATAAGGTTACCGATCTTCGTATTCTGCTGAGCCGAGCCGCTAAGGATATACAGATAGACAGCGCAGATAACAGAAGTTTGTAGCTTCGGGTGATGTGTTCGCGCAGAGTGAGAAAGCAGGCTTTGTTGCGTGACTGACAGGTTTTCCTTACAGCTTACTTGCCGGCATGAGCAGCGAAACTGCCTGTGGCGATAGACGAACCGATATGGGGAGTCGTCCGATCCACTCGCCATCGAGTTCTGCATGGATACGATGATTCGGCTCCAAGGGACTACAGCGAAACTCGGAGACCCGCACCGTTTCCAGCCAGGGATTGCGTTCGTTCAAAGCGGCACGACTAAGGGCGAACCATGCGGGTAGAGCGATCGCCGCAGGTGGCTTTACAAAGACCAGGAGAAGTTCGCTCTCGCTTGTGTGTGTCCCGCTTACCAGACGGTTGAAGACGCCGCCGAGGTTTGAGACACGCGAGCACATCACGCCGACGGTGCGTTGCTCCACCCATTCGCTCGATCCGCTCCTTCGATACTCCACGCGGAAGGCTGGAAAGCGCTGGGTCAGAAACAGTCTCAGCGAATGCGCATAGTAGATGCTTCGACCGAGCTTCGAACTTTTACCCGCTAGCAGCCTATAAACGAGCGCGCCATCAGGGCCAGCCCCCGCCATGACGATGAAACGCTTTGTGACTTCAAGGTCACCGGCCACATATCGTGCCTCTCCAACAGAGATTGGATGAGGCTGAAAACTTAGTTGCTGTTGGAGTGCGGTGACTGGGTCGAGTGACAGCTTCAGGTTGCGCGCCAAGGTGTTTGCGGTACCGAGCGGCACGATGCCCAAGGCAGTCTCTGTGCCGACGAGGCTTTGCATGACCTCGTGTATCGTACCGTCTCCCCCGCAGGCAAAGACCGCGTCAGACCCATCGGCGACGGCCTGGGCTGCAATCGATTGAGCCTCCCCCGGTGCCGTCGTCAACACCGCGCTCGCCTGCACGCCGCTCTGCTCCAGGCTCTGCACCAGGGCGCAGACCATCGTCGGCAGATCCCTCCGTCTGCCAGCCGACGAGTTGACGACCAAAGTAGCTCGTTGCACACTGTAAGACTCTCATACAGAATCCAACTTAGGAGCAGAAGTGGCAGAGCTGGGAGTTCGCCACCGAATCTGATTGTGTAGAACCGCCAGTCCGTGATTTGATCGAGGCTGTAGATTCGCTGCAGTCCCTCGTTCACCTTTAGGAGCTTTGCATGACCTACCAGGTTTTACGTAACGGGCAGATGTATGGACCGTATACGCTTGAAGATCTTCAACGCTATGTGGCCTCAGGAAACGTTCTGCGAACCGATATGGCGAAGAGCGACGAGATGTCGGAGTGGCTTCCCGTCAGCCAGATTCTTGGCGAGACTCCTGCTGCTGCAACTCCGGTCTACGCTGCTGCGCCGCTCGCGTATCCACAGACCTCGGGAACGGCGTACCCTGACCCACCCAATCTGCAGTGGGGTCTCGAGCTGCTTCTGGGCTTCCTGACCTGTTCGCTTTTTGTGATGGTCTGGAACCTGGTGATCGCCTCCTGGGCTAACCGCGTGCAGCCAGCCAGCAAGGCACTGATGTTTTACATCATTGCGACCGTGTTGATCGTGCTCAACTTCGGAGGATCATGGGGAGCGATCTTCGCGATGAGTCACCACCAACATCATCACCAGAGCATCCTGAGCAGTCTAATTGGAATTGCGTCGTGGGTTGTCCGCCTGATCGCCCGCTTTACGCTGCGCGACACGCTTGAAAGGCACTTCAACAGCGCGGAACCCCTGGGACTTCGACTGAGTCCGGTCATGACGTTTTTCTTCGGCGGAATCTACTTTCAGTACAAGCTCAACGAGATGAATCAGATGAAACAAACTCTGCGCTATCAGAACATTCCTCGATGATTCGGGTGAGTCGCAACGGCGTTGCCAGTATCTTACGCGGGGCAGCGCCGTTGGCTCACTTTGCTATCGCCGCCGCCATCCTGCTGCGATTTCCGCCAGAGCAGAGCGCCTTCTATCCGCGCTGTCCCATCTATAGTTCGCTTCATCTGCTGTGTCCAGGATGTGGCGCCACACGTGCGCTTGCGGCATTGCTACACGGACAAATAATCGAAGCCATGCACCACAACGCACTCCTCACAATCCTGTTCCCGATTGCGATGGTCTATGGTTTATGCGTCTATCAAAGCTTTTTGAGGCGCAGCCAATTGTGCTGGCCCAGAGTGCCGCCCGCAGCGATCTACTCTGCGTTGGTTCTAGCCACTCTCTTTACTGTATTTCGCAATCTTCCCTTCGCTACGTCGCGATAAAACAGAACGGTCCCGCGAGTTGCCGGGACCGTTTTGCTCATGAAGGAACGGAGTTGAAGAGGAGCTATGCTTCGACAGCAACCGGCTCGGTCGATGCGTGGGTAGCGGTGCCACCCTTCAGATCGGTTCCGCCTGGCTTGCGAATGTCGATGCCGCCCTTAAAGAAGGCACCATCTTCAATCGAGATACGCGCCGCGATCACATCGCCGGTGAGTGAGCCTTCGCTGCGGATATCGACACGATCGCTCGCCTGGCAGTTGCCGCGAACCTTACCCAGCACGACGATCTCACGCGCCACAATGTTCGCTGCGACCTGACCGTTGCGGCCCACGGTGACACGGTTGCCGGGAAGATTGATTGCACCTTCGACTTTACCGTCAATATACAGAGACTCAGATCCTGTCAGCTCACCCTTGACGATAAGGGACTTGCCAATGGTGGCCTGCTCGCCGCTTGGCACAGCCGCCGCTGCATTGCCGGCGCCGACGGTCGCGGGCCGGGTGGGGCTCGCCTCGAAGTTCGTCGCTGGAGTCGACGGACGCACCGGTTCAGGAGTCGAGGGAGTGTTGCTTCCAGTCTGATTCGGTTTCCACATTTTCGTTTGTATCCTTTCGTACTGCTTCAAATGATCCGCCGCGGTCTGTCGCACGCGCTACCACGACGGCAGCACGCATACTTTCCACGATACTACTCTGCGAAGGCCCACGGATTGCCCTGTATTCACAATCTATTCCACAGCATTTGTACCTTTTCCGTTACCTCTTACAATCTTTCCGTATCCTCCGAAGTTTCTTCTGGATTTTCTCCCTTTTATTCCACCCATTGAGGTGTTATGAGCCTGATGCGCCGTATCGCATGGAAAACGCTGTGCGTCAGATAGCATGGCTAGAATTGAAAATCCTTTCTGGAGAGCCCTATCCCTTGAGCTTGACTCCCCGTACGGCCCGTCCCAAGCTATCCCTCATTCGTCTTCTGCCTAGCGTCTTTTTCCTTACTTTCGCTCCAATTCATCTCACGCGCGCTCTTCTGGCGGCTGCCCCGAAGGTTCATACGGTTACGCTCGGCCCCTACCGCAAAGTGCCCTATACGCAGCCTGACGCCACTCCCGAGACCAAAGTAGATGAGACCAGCAGCCTGAAGGTGCGTCCGCTTTTTGTGGACGACCGCCAGAAGGAGTGGACGACCGGCGAGATCCACGACGTCACCGACCGCACGTTTACTGTCCGGCGGGCGCTTCGGCTTAACGACGCGCTGCCCAGTGATGCTGCGCCGCATTGGATCTGGCAGCCTGGCCCGTGGCTTTCGGTGGATCGCGTCACGGGGCACGTTACAGCGTTGCACTTGCCCGACTTCGACTCGACAGTCTCGGATGTGGTTTGGTACCGCGATTATGCAGCGTACTGCGGCATCGCCACCACGGCCAAAGGCGGCCTCTTTGCGGTAGTCGCTCAACTCGGGGCGCGCCGTGCCGTGGTTCAGAAACAGATCGGGAAGTGGCCGGAGACCGACCACTTCATCCCCGTCTGCCAGCCTGCCCAGTGGCAGCGGCTGCCCATGCGGGTCACCCTTAAGCCAACGGGCGGTGAAGCCGCCACCTACGACGTAGTCGGCAGTGTTTCCCTGCTGGAGGAGGGCGATAACCCAGAGGAACAGTAGGAACGAGAGCTCGATGCGCTCATACTAGGGAGGATAGGAGTTCTGCAATGCGTTATCTCGACAAGGCCGCCCTGGGACAGTTTGAAGATTGGTACGGGGACAACGCAGCTGTCCAATGCACCTCATGCGGTAAGGTCTTCCTCGTCTCGGCTGTGCTGCATCGCAAGGGCCGAAGCTGTCCGGCCTGCGGCAGATGCACTGCGAAGGTCACTAAGCAGATGGTCGCCCTTACTGAGCCGACAGACAGCACGTCTTAGCCTTCGCGATACCTCTTACAGAGGTAACGCAGCTTTGATCGTCACTTAGTGCCAATTCTTCAGCCTCCGTCTTTGTAAGGAGGTATAGGTTCTGCGATCTGTAATTGGTTTAGGATCAATCTCTAAGTTTTAGATCATCGAGTGTGGAGCGGAGCTATGCCGCCCTCCGCACAGGAGTTTTCCATTTGCTGACTCTATTCCAGGGCATTCGGCCGTTGAAGCGAGTCGGTGCGATACGAGACGCAATCGCCGGCGTTGCCTTTGCTGCGATGAATATCCCGCAGGCCCTGGGGTACACCCGCATCGCAGGAATGCCCGTCGTTACCGGCCTCTACTCGCTGCTCCTGCCGTTGATTGCCTTCGCAGTGTTTGGCTCCTCGCGGTTTCTGGTCGTCGCTGCTGACTCGGCAACTGCTGCCATTCTTCACAGTGGCCTCTCCGGCATGGCTCCGTCGGCGAGTACACGGTACGTGGCTCTGGCTGGCCTGGTAGCGCTGCTCACGGCTGCCTTTCTGCTGGTCGGGCGACTGCTTAAGCTGGGCTTTGTCGCAGACTTTCTCTCTCAGACAGTGCTTGTTGGCTTTCTGACTGGCGTTGGATTTCAAGTTGGAATCGCGGTTCTGGGACAGATGCTCGGCGTTCAGGTCACCTCGCGGAGAGCCATTCTTCAATTAGTCGAGGTGTGCCGCAGTCTTGCAAGAGTGCATCTGCCGACGTTAGCAGTGACGGCTGCAGTGCTTGCGTTCGTCTTTGCCTTGCGTAGCCTTCTACCGAAGGCGCCCGGTCCCATGCTGGCCGTCATCCTGTCCACTGCTGCTAGCGCGATTTGGAACTTTGCGGGGCACGGAGTTGCCATCATTGGCCCTGTGGCCGGCGGTTTGCCGCACCTGGTGATGCCGGACGTTCGCTGGAGTGATATTCCACCGCTTCTCTCCGTCGCGGGATCGTGCGCGGTGATGATTCTCACCCAGAGTGCGGCAACCTCCCGCGTGTATGCTGCTCGTCACCATCAGCGGCTGGACGAGAATCAGGATCTGATCGGCCTCTCTGCCGCTAATGCGGCGGCAGCTTTCAGCGGAAGCTTCGTCGTAAATGGCAGCCCTACGCAGACGGCAATGGTCGAAAGCGTGGGAAGCAACAGCCAGGTGGCGCAGGTCACTACCGCGATGGTGGTAGCGCTGGTGCTGCTCTTTTTGACCAAGCCCCTGCAGTATCTTCCGCAGTGTGTTCTCGGCACGCTGGTCTTCCTGGTCGCGATCCGACTGATCAAGCTCCGTAGCCTGAGGGATATTCTTCGCGAGAGTCCCGCCGAGTTTGCTCTTGCCGTTACGACAACCCTCGTCGTGATTACCGCAGGTGTTGAGCAGGGTATCGTTCTAGCAATGGTCTTGTCTCTGCTGCGAATCGTGCACCACAGCTACCACCCCCGCACCGGCGTCATGATCCCAGACGAGAGCACGATATGGAAGCTGATTCCGCCCACTCCGGGTGCGGTCACAGAGCCGGGGCTGGTGCTGTACCGCTTTGGAGCTGCTCTGTTCTATGCGAATGCCAGCCGATTCTCCGATGAGATTCTCGGTCTGATTGGCCCATCGCCTACAGCCGTGCGCTGGCTCATCGTAGACGCGGAGGCAATTACTAACCTGGACTACAGCGCGGCTCGAGTGGTTGAGGAGTTGAAAAAGAATCTAGCCGACGCAGGCGTTGAGCTCGGATTTGCGCGGCTTCCCTGGAACACAAAGTCCGACTTCGACCGTCACCACGTGACGGAGGCGATAGGAGACTCCTGGATCTTCCGGAGACTTCATGATGCGACGGACGCCTTTGAGAAGCTGGAATCGGCCTCTCCGATCGTGCTGACGAAGGCATCGCCTACATCGTAGCCGCACCCGAGATGTAAGCCTCGAGGTGACGAATCGTCCTCTCCTGCTCGCTGATTACTGAGTTCACCAGGTCTCCGATGGACACCACGCCAACGACCGCAGTACCCTCCATCACCGGCAGATGGCGGATGCGATTCTTCGTAATGATGCGCATGCACTCGCCTACAGTGTGCTTTGGAGAGACCGAGATCACCGGGCTGCTCATGATCTCGGCAACCTGAGTCTCCTTCGAGGAGCGCCCCTGCAAGATGACCTTACGAGCATAGTCTCGTTCGGAGATGATGCCGAGGAGCGATTGCTGCTCCATGACTAACAGA
This sequence comes from Granulicella sp. S190, assembly GCF_009766095.1. Taxonomy (GTDB): domain Bacteria; phylum Acidobacteriota; class Terriglobia; order Terriglobales; family Acidobacteriaceae; genus Edaphobacter. The sequence goes on along the minus strand of NZ_LMUD01000023.1, from coordinate 365,365 downwards.
GCGCCGACCTGTTGCTCCGCCATCATCTCGACTGCCTGATAGACAGAGGCGTCAGGGGCGATGGCCGCAACCGGTCCGGACTTCTGCTTGAGAACCATACCGATCGTCGTCGCAAAATCGCTCATAAAGCACCTCGGGCCTCGAATACTACCCCCGCCGCACAACCTCACGCAATACGGAAAAAACGCATCAACACGGCCAGCAGTATCATGAAGGAATGCAGTCTTTCGACGCTCTTCTTCGCGAAGCTGAGTTAGCCCATGGCCACCTTTGTGCCGGGCAGATCCTCGGGGTTCGCATGGCTATGCTGGGCTGCGAACGGTTGGGCGTTGACGACCCACGTGGCGAGGACCGTAAGCGCCTGGTCACCTTCATTGAGATCGACCGTTGCGCCACCGACGCGGTCGGCGTAGTGACCGGCTGCCGCCTGGGAAAACGCGCCATCAAGTTTCGCGACTGGGGCAAGATGGCAGCGACCTTCGTCGACCTTACTTCGCCCCTGGCACCGCAGGGCGATACTCCTGTTTTCAAAGCTCTGCGGATTGCCGCGCTCGAATCTTCCAAACAACGTGCTCGTGAACTCTTCCCGCACATTGAGAACAAGAACGAGCAGCAAATGCTCGCCTATCGCGAGTTGCTCAATGAAGATCTCTTTCATGAAGAGTGGGTTGCAGTGCCGATCCACCCACGTGAGATGCCCGGCTACAAGTCATCGCGCATCACCTGCGGAGCCTGTGGCGAAGGCATCAACTACGACCGCGAGTACGTTCGTGACGATAAGATTCTATGCCAGGGTTGCGCCTTCCCTGAGTCTCGGTACTATCGGCCTCTCAGCGAATTGAAAGCTACCACTCACGGCGAGGCCGGCGCGGAAACCTCTCCGCAACCGGCCTTCGAACATCGTTAGACATGCTATGAACTAGAGCGTGATGCTATCACTACCAGCGTCCGCGGTGATCGTAGTGATAGCGCTGAAACTCATGCGCTCTCACCCACTCTGCGTGACGACGCTCCTGCTCGAATCGCAAACGAGCATAGTAGTCCGGGCCGTAGTACCCGTAACCATACTGCGGATAGCCAACCCGCACACCTACGGCAAACTGCTGAGCCTGTGCCTTCGCCGGTGCAGCCAGCACAAACGCACCCGCCAGTAAGCCAACCGTTACACCCTTTGCAACCATCGCCTTTACGTTTGTGATCTTCATAACTACCTCCTACCTACATCTCACTGAACCCTGGTTCACAGGGGCGGTTGCGCACAACTTTTCCGCCCCACCGTGTTGCTCTAAAGACTTGTGGAGCAACTTAGTTGCTGCGTCTAGAATCTCGCCATGGGGCTAACCAAAAGGGAAGACGCAGTTACCAGGCATCTACTGGCCGGGCTGCTCTTTATTTACGCACTGGGACGGATTCTTCAGCTATACGCAGGTCAGGTTCCGACTCTGATCATTGTTGTCCTGCACGTGGTCCCACCGGCAATCTTTGCCCTTCTGCACGGCAGCCTACTTTACAAACCGCGCGGCATGCTCCTATTTTTCGCACTCTGTCTCGGCACCAGTACGTTCTTTGAGAGCTTGAGCCTGCGTACAGGTTTTCCTTTTGGGCACTACTACTTCACCGACGTGATGGGTCCGAAGCTCTTTCAGCTTCCAGTACTGCTTGCGCTTGCCTACGTAGGCATGTGCTACCTGTCGTGGGTAATCGCCCTGTTGCTTACCGGTCGCCCAAACGAGACCATACGTGGCAAGCGAGTCCTCCTGCTCCCTCTGATTGCCAGCTGCATAATGGTCGCCTGGGATCTCTCGATGGATCCGGTGTGGGCGAACATAGACCACGCCTGGGTGTGGAGAGACGGCGGAGCCTACTTCGGAGTGCCGATCAGTAATTTTCTGGGATGGCTCTTGACGACCTACACCTTCTATCAACTCTTCGCGTTCTATATGAAAGAGCGAAAGCCCGTACCTGTCGCCTCCAGCAACTGGATACTTCCCATCTGTTTTTATGGACTGTCGGCTGCTGGGAATGTCCTGCTGCTCATTCCATCTACGGCAGGCGCGGTCGTTACCGATCATTCGGGCAGACGCTGGATGGTCTCTCACATCCTATTTGCCTGCGTCTTCGTCTCGGTCTTCGTTATGGGAGGATTTACTTTGTTTGCCTCGGCCAGACTCTCGCGCCTTCCGCCCCCTTTGTCCGCAGATGATTGACACACCGTCGGTCACAATTCCAAACTTTGCCTGCCATTCAGAGATCCTGTACACTAAACGGCAACATGACGGTCTTCCGCCAACTCGCGATCCTGCACCTCATGCCGAGCCGTTGTTGTTGTAGCTAGTTCCCTCCTGCGCCTAACGCCTCTTTTTGAAATCCAGTGTTATAGCTACTCCCCACAGAGTATGCCTCGCGTTTCCTTCAAGGAGATCTCTCCATGTCTACCCCTCGCACCCGCCTCTCTCTTTCTACCGACACCTCGGCCATCGTGTTGTCTCTTGCTCTCGCCCTTATCGTCCGCTTCGGGCTGCTCAAAACTGTCGTCTGGTAAGGATCGATATCGCCCACACGATTCTGCACAAAGGAGAACTATGGCAGCCTCAGTCGATCTTCCCGATCTTCGCACCGAATATCCTCCGCACGCGCCTGGCCGCGTCCCAGCGGAGCGCTCCTCCCTTCTGGGACTACTGCCGGGCATCGCCCTTCTTGCTATCGTTGGCTACGCAGGCAAGTTCGTCGAGCACTTCATCAACACCTACGGCAAGGCTCACCACTATGTTTTGCCTAACATCGAATATGTCCTCTGGGCTATTGTCTTCGGCATACTCATCGCGAATACCGTTGGGCTACCCCGCATCTTTCGCGCGGGCGTAGCCACCTACGAGTTCTGGCTTAAGGCCGGGATCATCCTACTCGGCGCGCGCTTCATTCTCGGAGATATCCTGAAGCTGGGCGGCATCTCGCTCGCCCTGGTCTTTGTGGCCTTCGCCTTCTCGCTGACCTTTATGACATGGCTTGGCCGCATCTTCAAACTGGGTCCGCAACTCACCACCCTGCTGGCCGTGGGCTCCAGCGTCTGCGGAGTCTCCGCCATCATCGCCACCCAGGGCGCAATCGACGCCGACGAAGAAGACTCCTCTACCGCCATCGCTGCGATCCTTGCACTCGGAGCGATCTCTTTGTTCACCTTCCCGCTCATAGGTCACGCTCTACACATGAGCGACCGGGCTTACGGGCTTTGGGCCGGTCTGGCTGTCGACAATACCGCGGAGGCCACCGCCGCCGGAGCTCTCTACTCCGATGCGGCCGGCAAGTTCGCTGTACTGGCCAAGACCTGCCGCAACGCTCTTATCGGCTTCGTCGTACTGGCCTATGCGATCCAGTGGGCGCGCAAAGGGCTCGCCAGTCGCGCCGCATCAGCGCAACTGGAGAACAAAGCTGCGTTCCTCTGGAAGAAGTTTCCCAAGTTCGTCCTTGGCTTCCTCTTCATCTCGCTGCTGGCTACCCTTGGATCGTCGGCTAACCCGCAGGTGGCGGTGCTGGGGTTTTCGAAGCCGCAGCTCACAGCACTAGGGAACCTGAGCCGCTGGGCCTTCCTGCTCACCTTTGCCGGGGTTGGCCTGCGCACCAACTTGAAGGATCTCTTCAAACAAGGCGCGCGGCCTTTCGTCGTCGGAGCGGTCGGCGAGATCGCCATCGCTGCCATCACGCTGCTGCTTGTCCTGGGCGCAGATCACTTTTTCCATCTGTAGAACGTGCGTTGCTGGGGCTCGGTTGGCTTGGCTGGTCCGGTGGTTTTCACCTCTGTGCTTTCGGTAAGAGCCACCCGTTGCCCATTATGGAAAGTTGTCATGATATTGTCACCGTCCATCAGGCCACGTCCAGCTATGGTAGCCTCCTGCAAGGGGTTGCTTTAACTGAGTAGGTCAGCCCTGAAACATTGCCGATGCCCGTGACTGACCCAAAATCCAGCCGATTTCTCTGCTTCACAGCACTCCTTTTGCTTTCAATCGGGCCATCCTGCTTCGCGCAAAATGTCCGTTTGCCGACAACTGCAGGCCAGTCCTCGGCGGACGCCTCTTCTTCGCTTCCAGAGGCTCCTGAACCGCAGGTTGCCGTCGGATCTCTGCCAAAGACCGAGATGAAGAAGAGCGCCGATGAAGAGATAACCTTGTCAGGGCTTCCGCGTCGTCTACTGATCGACCAGAAGGTCATCTGGACCAGCCCGTTGTACCTACAGCCAAGTGATGCGATCTGGCTGGCTCCGCTGGGGGCGACAACCGGCTTGCTGATAGGTAGCGATGAGCACACCATGACCTCGTTGATCCACATCAACGCGCATGACCAGAGCAAATTCAATACCTTATCGGACGCGGGAGTTGCAGGGCTGGGTGCGCTGCCGGCAAGCATGTACCTGTGGAGCTTGTTCAACTATGCCCCGCAGGCCCACGAAACTAGCCTGTTGACGGGAGAGGCTGTGGCCGACAGCCTGGCCGTGACGGGTGTAGCCAAGCTCGTCACCCGCCGCGATCGTCCAGCCATCGACAACTCCAAGGGCGACTTCTTCGACTCGAACCCGACCGAGTCGTCATTCCCTTCGACCCACGCTACCGCCGCCTGGGCTATGGCTTCTGTAATCGGAGACGAATACCCCGGTTGGATCACCCGGACCGCGGTCTATGGCCTGGCCACCGGGGTTAGCGTCAGCCGTGTGCTCGCGGAGCAGCACTTTCCCTCGGATGTACTGATTGGGAGCGCCACCGGTTGGCTGATCGGACACTACATCTATCGTGCTCATCACAACTTCAGCCTGAACCCGTTCGACTCCCAACCCATGCCGGGAGATTTGGGGGCTCCTCGCAAAGTAAAGCAGACGAACGGACCCACTCAACCAACGCTCGTCGCGCATCATCCGCCACGACTCTTCAGCGAAGATGACGATCCTGACTCCATCGGGTCAACGAATGTGCCCATGGATAGCTGGGTCTACCCTGCGCTCGAAAGACTAGCCGCGATGGGCTTCATCCCCGGCCAGAGCGTCTCGATCCGCCCATGGACCAGGCAGGAGTGCCTGCGCCAGCTGAAAGTGGCAGAAGATCTGGCCGATATGGAGGACGCGAGCAGTCCAAAACTATTGGCGGAGGCTCGCCGGCTCATGCGCGATCTCCAGGCTGAGTTCGAAACAGGACCGAACTACTATGAATCGTTGAGCCTTGAATCCGCTTACACACGATATGGGACGATTGCCGGCCCCGCGCTGGCGGACAGCTTCCACTTTGGCCAGACCTGGTGGAACGACTTCGGTCGTCCACTTGGCCGAGGCGGCAGCGAGATCACGGGGTACTCAGTACGGGCCAACTACGGAAGACTCTTCTTCTACGATCGCCAGGAACTACAACATGGACCCGGGAATCCGGCAGAATCACAAGCCACAAATCAGCTGATCAACGCGCTGGACCAGATTTCACCGGATTCAGATCCGCAGATATTACCGACACCTGAACGAGCAGCCTATAATCGTCAGCGCCCTATCGAACTGTACGGCGGCGTGGCCTTTGAGGGGAATGCGCTCTCTTTCGGCAAGCAGGAACTGTACTGGGGACCGACCACCATTGGGCCACTTGCCTTCTCCAGCAATGCAGAGCCTACCTACAACCTGCGCTTTGTATCGACTCGCCCCCACCCGATCCCACTGCTACCTTCTCTCGGCACCTACCGCTTTGACGTGGTGCTGGGAAAGCTCTCCGGGCATAGCTACCCGGCTCGTCCCTGGTTCAACGGGCAGAAGCTCGACTTCAACTTCGGCGACAACCTTGAGATCAGCTTCACCCGCTGGTCCATTTTCTGGGGTGTTGGACACCCCATTACGCTTCACAGCTTCAAAGCCAACGTCTTCAGCTTCAACTCAACTGGCGATATCACGACGGGAAATGGCGGAAGTGGCGGCTACGGAGATCGACAAGATCCCGGCGATCGAAAGAGCAACTTCGACTTTAGTTATCGGCTTCCGTTTCTTAGCCGTGTCGTCACGCTCTATGCGGATGCATACTCTGACGACGATCCGAGCCCGATCGACGCTCCACGCCGCGCAGCATGGAGCCCGGGGATTTACTTTGCAAGACTCCCATTCCTTCCCCACATGGATCTGCGCGTGGAAGCAGTGAGTTCAGAGGGGCTTTTCAAGGACTTCGGAGGTACTCACTTCTTCATCAATAACCAATACTTGGACGGGAATACCAACAAAGGTTTCCTGCTCGGCAATGCTGTAGGACGTGATGGCCGTGCGATCGAAGCTCGCTCGGGCTATTGGTTCTCAGCGCGAACCAGAGTAGAGGCGGGCTACCGCCAGAACAAGGGTGGAACAGGATTCTTACCGGGTGGCGGTACCATCACAGACGGCTTCGTTAACGGTTCGTATGCGTTCAACCACAACTGGCGAGCGCAAATCTTCACCCAATACGAGCGATTCCTGATCCCCTCGTACATGGCCGGCTCGCAGCACAATACTAGTGGCTGGCTACAAGTTACTTGGACACCAGAGATTCATCTGCACCGTTAATTCCGCGTCGCTAAAACGCAAGTCTTCGATGTATGGGATATAGCTTGTCTGATAAACAAAGGGTGCCTGTTGACCTGTTTTGGCCTTCTAGTCCTTCTTGTAGACGTGCTTGTTCTCGACAATACCTTTCTTGAAGACCGTTCGAACCGCTTGGCGCAGAGCGATATCGCCCTGCAGAACGAGATCGCGAACTGGCTGTTCCGGGCGCCCGCGAAAAGAGGTGACGTGAAAGTACTCGTGATCCTCAAGCGGCTTCGCAGAAAAATAATAGTTAGATACGCAGCAACGTGAACGGTCGACGACAACTTGACTAACAGAGTGCCACGATTTTTCGTGAGTTGCCATGAGTGCAAGACGGTTGAACTTCGCCGTAATAACACGTTGTGGTTCTTTAGGTCCGTTATCCCAAAGTTCTAAATTCCCACCGAATTCGTCGTGCCAGTCCGGAGTTACATAGTAAAGAAGATTTAGTACTCGATACATTTGCCGATTTTTGTCGTGCGAATTGTCCAGATGCGGATTTAGAAAGTTACCTTTTGCCATCAGGCTTATTCCACCTGCGTAAAGATGTTCGTCTGGAACCATATCGAGAATGTTGGTTATCTCTTCCACAACCTTCAAAACTCTCGGATCCTGAAACGCAAAAACAATTTCCTCGAGAACTTCTGAATATTTATTCATCTGCGCAGCAACATATTTATTTTCGCGCAAGCTTTTCTTGAGCATCATCGTTTCCTTCTCAGGAAAAGCTTTGTAAATACGGAGTACTTCTTCTTCTGGCAGTAGGTTGTCTATTGCACAACTTTGAACGGTATTCTTCCGGAATTCGTCCTGAAGGCGTACAAATTCGCTGCGAAGTCTCTCTTCAATGATTGCTGCATACTGACCGCGATCCATGTACTTGCTCCTGATCTGACATGTTTGTACTGCAAGCTACGGCGTACTCGATAAGACAGAGAGTGAATATCGTCACATGTCTTCTAATGGCAGTGAGTCTCGGCGCTCACTGAAGCCTATCGCATGCACACCATTAACTCAATTTGATCGTTAGAGCCCAATACTACGTATTCTCCACGATTGCCCGATCGTTCGAGGTAGTAAATACCCAACCACTTCTGTATATTGAGTTGAGTCGGAGGACCGTTGGCACTATTACTTCGCAGACTCAAACGCACACATATTTGGAAACGTCTATTAGTTGAACGGTTTTCAGAGCCACTGCACCTAAATTTGCTTTCACTGGTCGTCGCTGTTTTCGGATCGCTTCGAACTAAAATCCTCTTTGATCTCTGTATACGCCAGCAACATGCTTTTGGCCTTCTAACCGCAGCAGACGATGCCTTGGCCGGAGGATACAAAAGCGTAACAGTGATCGAATTCGGCGTAGCGAATGGAGTCGGCCTTCTCAACATTTGCGCTCTAGCGCAGAAGATTTCGAAATTGACAGGAATCTCCTTCAACATTGTGGGTTTTGACAATGTCAACGGCATGCCACCCTTACGAGATTACCGCGATCATCCAGAACTGTACCAGCCTGGATGGTTCCCTATGGAAGAGCCTGCCCAGCTTCGAGCTAAACTTCCAGCAAATGCAAGGCTTATCTTAGGCGACATAACAGATACAATTCCCGATTATCTGTCGACTCTATCGGGTGATTCACCTATAGGTTTCGTATCTGTCGACGTCGATTATTATTGGAGTACCGTCAACGCCCTAAAGTCATTAGTTGCAGTTCCGGAACTATACTTGCCGCGAGTGACTATGTACTTCGATGATATTGCCCGCGCGGAACATAACCCATGGTGCGGTGAATTAGCAGCGATCGGCGATTTCAACGCCGCCAATGGCTCTCGAAAGATCGCTCCTTATAACTTTCTGAGAGTAAATCGCCTGTTCAAGAACGCCATGTGGATCGACCAAATGTATACGCTACACGTGCTGGATCACCCAGCCCGGTTCAGAGCTCTAAGAGATCATGGACGTGTGATTATTGACAATCCATACATGGGACTAAAAGGAAGAGAAGGCTGACTTCCACGACGCCGCCATAAATCACCTCCAGAACTGACGATTCATACTTAGCCTGCGCTTCCATCTGACGCTCAATCGGCTCTCCATTCTGCCGAGTCGATAGCCCACTAGTTTTGCCACCGTATGGACTAAAGTTGAAGGGATAAGCCACCAATGTGTGGGCCAGAGTGCGTGCAACTCGGACCGGACAAAGCGTCCCCCTTCGCCTCCGGCCCCTCCGAACTCATGCAGGATCCAACTTTCACGATGGTGCAGCACTCCGATATCGAAGTACCGGCGAAACTCCTGCATCCACGTGTAACTGTGAGAGTGATACACCTTCGCTTCGGCCACGTAGGCGATCTTCCACCCTGCCAGCAATAGTTTTGCGGCAGTGATGGTGTCTTCGCCAAAGATAACTTCTCCCGGAAATCCACCAACAGCCATAAGAGCGTCACGGCGATAAGCTGCGAATGAGTTGGAGATAAAGATAGCTTTGAAACCAAGCTGCTCCCGGCTAGCTAACGTGCGCACACTGGACTGTGCAGGGTAGTTAAAGACACGAGCATGCGCTTCGCTTGGAGTTCCCTCACGACGCGGAAGCTGACGACCAAAGGCAGCCGCGACGGCAGGATCTACAAAGGCTTGAAGTAGCAGACTGATAGCGTCGGATTGAGCCAGTCCAACATCCTGCGTCAGGAACACAAGAATCTCTGCGTCAGGCAATAACTCTACTGCCAGTTGCCTCGTGCCGCCGTGATTGAACTCAGATCTCGGGATTGCATGTACCCGAAAACCAGCTGCCGCCGCCAGATTCGCTGTTTGGTCGGTCGAAGAGGAATCGAGAATCAGCACTCGATCCGCAGCTATCGATCCGACAAGCAGGGACGTCAGGCGAGGCCAATCGTTGGCGGCATTCAGGGTAGGAACAACAACGAAAAAATTTACCGCCGACATAATTTGTTTTCTAGAATACGACGCTAGCTGCGGCTATAGCGAGTCCGAACTGACCGACGATCTGAGCGATGTCAACGATGATCCGTATAGTATTTCCCTTTGTCAGATTCAGAGGAACGAAGACGGTGTCACCCGGATACAAATGGAGCGAATCGAAGCTGTTTCCACGCAGAGAGGAGCTGTACTGTTTGCTGATTACGGAGCCGCTGGCGCGGATCACATACGCCCTGCTCTTATCTGCATCCCTGTTCGATCCACCCGCCAGCCTTATGTAGCCGCCCAGACGGCGTGAAGGCTCGTAGACGAAAGAGTTTTGATTGTAGACCGCACCATCTACGCTCACTGTCGAAGGAACTCGCGGCACGATAAAGCGATCGCCATCCTCAAGTGGGAGATCAGGGATCTGTGCAAGATCGTGACTGTCGGGCTTCAAATCAAGAACAACGCGGCCGGTGGCCCTGACCTGTCGCAGGCTGCTGATAATAGCCTGATTCTGTGCCTGAGCCGCAGTTGCAGCAGCAGTATCGGAAGCGCTGATCGCTCGACCGGCGTTGTTGGTGGCGTTGGTGCTTACCTGAAGCGCAATCTCATCGACATATTGATTAAGGCGCTGTTGTTGCACACGCCGTGTCGATTCACGGGTAAACTCTGAGCCATAGAGATACGATTCTGAGGTAAATCCACCGGCGCGTTCCACTAATTGTCTCAAGGTCTCGCCTGGAAGCACGCTGTAGATACCGGACGAAACGAATTCGCCCTCGAGCCGGACGAATCTAGTCTGCTGCGCCTGGGGTACGCTAATATCAGCCTTCGAAAAAATCGTTACCACGTCGCCGGGGAGCAGTTCGAGATCCTGCGAGGTATCTCCCTCCAACACGACCTTTCCAAGATTGAATGGAAGCAGAGACGTCGTCAGATTTATTTTACTCTGACGCTCGATCACAGCGTAGCTCCAGTCGATGTCTGGCTCACCCAATTTGACGTTATTCTTCGGTCGGAACTCGCCTGACGACGCGTTCGCCACAGTGGACCCCAAGCTCGCACTGGCTGCACTTATGCGATTGGATGGCGGAGGGTTCTGCTGTGAACCATTTTGCAATGACCCAGGCAGACTGGAGTTGCCACCGGAATTTTGATTTTGATTATTGGCAGAGTTAGCACCATTTGTTCCATTGGCTGCGTTCGCCGCTGAGGAAGGAGTGTATCGATCATTCGCTCCACTCAGCGCAGTCTGTGATTCAGCGATTTTGACGCAGTCAAGACCGCCATCTGTAGACGTATCTGCGTCGCTATCCGTCTGTCCATCAGGCATTCGATAACTGCTTCCCTCTTCACTTCCGAAGGCAAGACCAATCAAGTTCGGATTTCTGGTGGAGGAGTATCGCCAGTTGGGGTTGGACCCCTCTTCTCCCACAGCAATTCCATAACGCAGATTCGGGATGCCGTAAGGAGTCAAAGGGAGACATGTAGGAATGTAGGTCAACGTGGGCTGGCCAAGCTGGCTTCGCTTCAACCAGTAATCTCGAGTAATGAGTGCCTCTTTATCCGGCAGCAGATCATGGACTCGCATCCCCGGCTTCCAGGTATAACGACCCGAACTGGCCACATTCCCACGAAGCGTGACTGCATCCTTGTATTGGCTGACTACTGCGTTCAACTCCAGCAGATCGCCATCCTGCATCACAGTCGATCTTCCCTGCGCATCAAGGGTTATCTCGGTCATGCTCCGCATACGACGTTCGTCAACCCGCTCTAATCGAACCCTTCGTGTGGAAGCAACGTTCGTCACACCTGCTGCCAGTTCCAGAACGTCCCCTACGGTCGTACCACCAGCAGACTTGAGCTCATAGATCGCCGGCGAATTGACGCTGCCAGCCACAGCCACCTGCGGACCTACGGGAGGAATGTAGATAACATCGCCGGGTAATAGCTGTTCATCCTTCGATTTGTCACCCTGCTTCAACAGGTCATACAAATCGAAATCAACGACAACCTGTCCTTTACGCTTCAATTGAATATGCCGAAGGCTCCCCTGCGGAGTTGGACCCCCCGTTGCAAACAGCGCGTTGGTCAAGGTGCTCAGGGAGCTGATCGTATAGCTGCCAGGTCTACGCGCCTGCCCGACGACAAAAACCTGAATCGACCTCAATTGGCCTAGATTAACGTTGAGGTCGAAGTTCCGGAAGACCCGCCCGACCTGACTCTTTAGAAAGTCATGCATCTGATCGAATTTCACTCCGGCTACATGGACTGAACCCACCTGCGGGACGAAGATACTTCCTGATCGATCTACAAGAAAGCGACTGTTCAGGGTCACTTGCCCCCAAATCTGGATGAGCAGCTCGTCTCCTGGCCCGACCACATAATCGGGAGTCACCGGGACAAAGTTCAGTGGGGCAAAGGTGGACGGCAGATTGCGGAAGAGATTTGTTCCATAAATCGGCAGCATCTTGCCAATCGAATTGGCAACCAAGAGTTGAAACTCTGTCGGCGAGTCCAAGGGAAGAGGAAGACGAGAATCTTGACTCTGGTTTTGCTGTTGGTTCCGAGTGTTGCTTTGATTGTTGAGAGTATCTTGTTGCCCGGGCCCGATGATCTGAGGAGTTAGAGTCTGTTGTTGTTGATTGCTCGAAGGATTGCGAACTTGCACATTGCTCTGATCCGGTGATGATTGGCACGTTGGATCATTTGGATCGCAGGATTGCTGTTGTCCAGATTGTCCGCTAAGAGCCTGGCCGAATTGGTCGAACTGAGCCGATGACGTAAGTGTCCCGAACGCTGTGATCAAAAGTAAATATCCAAACCTACACACTCGGGAAGACCTGCCAAACTGCATCTGCTCTAATCCTCGCAACCTTCTTAGCCTTAGCTTTTAACCTCCATCATACAATCAGCGACGAGTAAGAACTCGTCAAAATGAGCGCTCAGGCGCTAATAAGACTGGTGCCCCAAGTGAAGGATTCGAGTAACCACAGATGGAATGCCTGCCTTTACCTGCACCCAGTGACTAGCCTTAAGGGTAAGAACTTTCTTTCGCCTTCTGCATAGTCTCAATAGCCTGAGCTACCCGTAAAATTGTTGATTCATCGAAGTGCTTACCCATCACCTGCACTCCAATGGGCAATCCATCCTTCGTCTGACCGCAGGGAACTGACACCCCACAGATGCCCGCAAGGCTGGCTGCGACAGAGTAGATATCCTCGAGATACATCTTCACTGGATCGTCAGTCTTCTCTCCGAGCTTGAACGCCGGGGTAGGAGTTACTGGAGCCACCAGCACATCCACATCGGCAAATGCTGTCAGAAAATCCCTAGTCAGCAAAGTCCGAACCTGCTGTGCTTTGCGGTAGTAGGCGTCATAGTAACCCGCGCTAAGCGCGTAGGTGCCCAGAAGGATCCGCCGCTTTACCTCGGCCCCAAAGCCTGCATCCCGGGTCTTTCGAAACATCGCGGAGAGCGTATTCGCCTCTTCGGCTCTAAACCCGAACCTAACCCCATCGAACCGGGATAGGTTCGACGATGCCTCAGCCGTCGCAATGACGTAATAGGTAGGGATTGCATAGTTAGTGTGCGGCAAACTAACCGGCTTCGCCACACATCCCACCATCTTTAGACCAGCAATTGCACCATCAATTGCGCCCCGAATTTCAGGGTCAAGCCCCTCGCCGAAGTACTCTTCCGGCACGCCAACCCGCAAGCCATCAACAGGTCTCCTCAATTCCTCCACATAGTTCTCCGTTGGCCGGGAGGACGAAGTCGCGTCCATAACATCTTTCCCTGCAATCACCTGGAGTACCGTCGCAGCGTCCTTGACTGACTTTGTTAATGGTCCAACGCGATCTAGCGAGGACGCAAAAGCAATCAATCCGTACCGGCTAACTCTTCCGTACGTGGGCAGAACTCCAACCACGCCGCAAAAAGCCGCAGGCTGACGAATCGACCCACCGGTATCGGTTCCGAGCGTCGCAACGGCGAAATCAGCCGCCACGGCCGCAGCCGAGCCACCGCTTGACCCACCCGGAACTCGGTCGAGCGCCCTTGGATTTCGCACCGGCCCATAGGCTGAGTTTTCATTCGACGAACCCATCGCGAATTCATCGCAGTTCAGCTTTCCCAGCAAAACTGCCCCGGCCGCTTCCAACTTAGTAATTACCGTAGCGTCATAGGGAGGCCGATACCCTTTCAGAATGAGTGATCCGGCCGTGGCCGGAGCGCCCTGCATCACCAGAACGTCCTTAATGCCCACTGGCACCCCGGCCATCATCGGCAGCGCGTCTCCTCTGGCGGCCATTTCATCGATCTTTTGGGCCTGTGTCATCGCCCGCTCTCGACTTAGCGCCAGATAGCTATTGATCTTGCCATCTTGCGTAGCAATCCGATCATAATGCCGTTCCGCAAGCTCGGTAGCCGTAGTCTCACCCGAAACTATCGCCTCTCTTGCTCCCTCAATGGTCAGATTTTCCAAGTCCACAGCTTTTGCACTCACCTTTCGATCACCTTCGGAACCTTAAAGAAGCGCCCATCAGTCTCAGGGGCTGAAGACATCACCTCTGCGCGATCAATCGATGGCCGTATTGCATCCAGGCGAAGCTGCTCCCCCCAACTCAGCGTAGCGTCACCCAAGATTCCACCAACTTGTGCCATCGCAGGGACTCCATCTGTATCCAGTTCATTCAGTTGATCAATATGGCGGAGGATTGCGTTCAGGTCATGCTGCATCCTTGGCTCCTCCTCGACCGTTAGCTCAAGATGGGCTAACTCTGCCACCCGCCGCACATCGTCCAGGGTTACTCCATCCTGTGCGTTCATCGCTCATTCCTCTTCTTTTCAAAGTGTATCTCGCTTACTCCCACTCCTGAAATCCGAGACAACTCTCCGACGAGTTGTCGCCGCATACTGGTCAACTGCCGCAGCCATACGCCATCTTCTACCTCTATTCG
>NZ_LMUD01000023.1:326007-350743 GCF_009766095.1 Granulicella sp. S190 | reverse complement strand
CATGCAGACTTTTCCCTAAAGTCGCCCTCAACATCTCTCGCATGCCTTCTAAAGACATCCTCAAACTCCAATCGGGTGCCGCATCTAGATAGTAAACGGAGAGATAAGGAATTTTCGTAGGCCGGTCGTCATGCCTACGTCCGCCACTCCCTTTTGAAGTTCGGCAGACAGATCAATCGGCATTTGTGTGAAGCATTCTGCTGTCAGGAAGGCATTCCAGTGCAGAAAGGAAGGATAGAGACCGAAGAGTCGCTGATCGTATCGGGGCAAAGCCAACGGCTAGCGACTTATCTCTGACTAAAACGCGCCATCCTGGTTTACTACGGACGCAAATGTCTTGATTAGAATCCAAATATCCTTCATGAGCGACCAACGCTCGACGTATTCGCAATCCAAGGCGACACGCTTCTCGTAACTCAATGCGCTGCGTCCCGAAACCTGCCATAGTCCGGTTAGCCCAGGCTTCACCCGACAGTAGCAATCAAAGCAATCGCCGTACTTTTCCACCTCTGCAGCCACAATCGGTCTGGGTCCCACCAGGCTCATCTGTCCAGTAAACACATTCCAGAGTTGCGGGAGTTCATCGAGACTATATCGCCGCAGGAAAAGCCCCACATTGGTGATTCGGGGGTCTTTGCGAAGCTTGTGAGTTCTGTTCCATTCTGCACGCGCCTTGGGGTCGCGCGCTAAATGAGTCTCCAAAACTTCCGCTGAATTGATACACATTGTGCGGAACTTCCACATTGAAAAAAAAGCACCACTTTTGCGGATTCGTCGATGAGAATAAAAAACAGGCCCAGGTGAGCTAAGTCTTATGCAGGCCGCCACGATACCAAGAAGTAACAGCACAACGGGCATCGAGATCAGGACCAACGTGATATCGACGCAGCGTTTGATTACCCGGTAACGGAATAGTTCAGACGGAGTTTCCTCTGTTCGATGCGAGTTCTCCAGCGGTCGGCCAACTGACTCCGGGTACGAATAAGAACCTTCAATAGCCGCTGTCCGCGACTCGGGAGATTGATATTCAGCCTGCATTCGAATCCTGTATCTGATCGACTCGCATGTGCGCAAGTAATGCGTACATCAGCCGAACTGGTTACTGCTACGCGCCTTGTGTCGCGGTACGATCTCTAAATCCGTTTCCAGCCTCAACTAGATTGGTAAACGGCCGCGCTTCGATTTCACTTCAACTCTTTGTGATGCCCGCTCATGGGACCTTACGATGTCTCTCTGCTGAACAGCAGTTTGACCAAGCTGACGACTGGGAAATAAGACGCATTGTTGCAACCACATCATTCTACCTGATGACATTCTGTAAGCTGAGTTTACGTGGACTGAATTCTCTTTTCTTTCGCTCATTTTGGGAATGAGCTCGCGCTCCCTTTCGGATACTGGACATAGACACTAAACTAAAGAAATGCAAGTTTTGGACACTCCTCTTCGCGATGTCAAACTGATTCAACCCCAACGGTTCGGGGATAGTCGCGGTTGGTTTGCAGAAGTATTCAATCAATCAACCTTTAAAAATGCTGGCATCCCGTCCCAATTCGTACAAGACAATCAGTCTTTTTCTGTCAAAGGGGTGCTCCGCGGGCTCCACTATCAACTCGGCAAGCCGCAGGGTAAGCTCATTCGGGTTCTTTCCGGTCATATTTGGGACGTTGCAGTGGATTTGCGCCAAGACTCTCCCGACTTTGGAAAGTGGGCCGGATTTCACCTAAAAACTCAATCTTTGGATGATGATCTGCAATTACTCTGGATCCCAGAGGGCTTTGCTCACGGGTTTCTTGTTCTTTCGGACACTGCCGAAGTCTTGTACAAGACAACGAACCTTTATTTCCCTATCGGAGAGCGCTCTATTACCTGGAACGATCCCACCCTGGCGATCGCCTGGCCACTTGAAGCGCTTAATGGCAACCTACCGTCCGTCAGTCCCAAGGATGCTCTTGGCAAGCGTTTCCTAGGAGCCGACCTTCCGCCAGTTGAGGCGACTACTACCCGGATGTAAATCCTCCCTTTGTCCTCGCGGCGTCTCTTGGGTTAGCTGCTTCACCCGTGCGCTATCAGCCATCGTTCCACCTCGGCTAATGACTCTACCTTCAAAAATTCTCCATCACAGCCGGCGATCTCTGTCCCACTAATCAAAAATGACTGGCGGAGCCCAGCAGCATTCGCAGCTGCAACATCCGAGCATCGATCTCCAACCATCACACTTTCATTCAGTTCGATTCCAAACTCCGCAGCTCCTCGTCGGATCATACCTGTGCCGGGCTTGCGGTCTTCATGCTCACGCTTATACTCCCCGACCCCGTGTTCTGGGTGAAACGGGCAAAAGTAGACGGCGTCGAGTTCGACTCCTTCCGCCTGCAGCTTCGCGCGCATGAATGCCATCAAGGTATGAAAGTCAGCCTCCGAATAGTAGCCTCTCGCGATTCCTGCCTGATTGGTCACGATGATCAGCCGGTATCCAAGATCTGCCGCAGTTCTGCAAAGCGAAAAAATCCCAGCGACAAACCGCACCTCTTCTGCGCGATGAAGATATCCCACCTCTTCATTCACCACGCCGTCACGATCGAGAAATAGAGCTCGCCGTTTCATAGCTCCGACAGCACCTCTCGCAGCGAGTCTCGCCAGTCCATCATGGTCCAGCCGAACTGCCTGTCTAATTTGCTACAGTTCAGCCGGGAGTTCGGGGGGCGCTTGGCTGCAGTCGGATATTGAGCTGTCGATATGGCCTCAATTGCCGCGAGCCGCGCCGAGGGCTCTCTCTTGCTCAGTTGTTGAACCGCCTCTGCAGCGAATCCGAACCACGTAGTTTCGCCCTTGCCGCCTGCATGGTAAATCCCCCTGACATCCTGCAACGCAGCTTTAAACCCTTTTTCCTGCGCAACCGACTCGCAATGTTCCATCACGTACGCAGTCATCTTTGCCAAGTCACGACTCCCGGTTGGAGCGCCATGTTGATCAGCAACGACTCGCAATGTATCCCTCTCGCGCGCCAACTTCAGAATCGTCAATAAGAAATTCTTCCCGTGGGTTCCGTAGACCCAACTTGTTCGGAAGATCATGTGCTCTGCGCCACTCTCTGCAAGAGCCTTCTCGCCTGCGAGCTTGCTGGCTCCGTAGACACTATTCGGAGCGGTTAGATCGGTCTCCACATAGGGCTCACTTCCTGAGCCATCGAAGACATAGTCGGTAGAGAAATGGATGACGCCCGCACCGATAGCTCGCGCCTCTTCTCCAAGGATGCCAACGGCCTCAGCATTAATTGCGTACGCCAGCCCGGGCTCGCTCTCCGCCTTATCCACCGCAGTGTAGGCTGCGGGGTTTACGATCCATCGGGGCTGCACGGTTTGAATTGTCTCGTGAACCGAATCCACATTAGAAAGGTCCATGATCGTTCGATCAGGTGCGACCACTTCGCCAAGAGAATTCAGGATCTTCAATAACTCTCCGCCAACCTGCCCCGTTGCGCCCGTCAACAGAATCCGCTTGCCTGGCGGCAGCTTTCCACGCAACATCAATACACCGTCTCTTCCAACACCTGCAACAGGTATTGCCCATACGTACTTTTTGCGATCTTCAAGGCCAGTAATCGCAGCTGATCGGCGCTTATGTAACCCATTCGGTACACAATCTCTTCAGGACAAGCCACCTTCAACCCCTGTCGCTTTTCGATCGTATGGATGAAGGTCGATGCCTCCAACAGAGAGTCATGGGTTCCCGTATCGAGCCATGCGATTCCGCGTCCGAGTACCTGAGTGCGAAGTTGCCCTCGTTCGAGATACCAGCGATTCACGTCGGTGATTTCAAGTTCGCCGCGAGGCGATGGTTTTAGTCCCTCTGCGATGCCAACAACCTGTGCGTCATAAAAATAGATTCCAGTCACGGCATAGCGTGATTTAGGCTTCAGCGGTTTTTCTTCAATAGAGATCGCTCGGCGACTCTCGTCGAACTCCACGACACCGTATCGTTCGGGATCGAGTACCGGGTAAGCAAATACTGTAGCTCCCGGGCCGCCCTTGGCAGCCTCTCGTAACGTCTTTGCGAAATCGTGTCCGTAGAAGATGTTGTCTCCTAAGACCAGGCAGCAACCTTCTCCTGCGAGAAACTCTTTTCCGATCAAAAATGCCTGTGCCAGACCGTCCGGGGATGGTTGCACAGCATACCGCAACGTGATGCCCCACTGCTCGCCATCTCCCAGCAGTTGCTCAAAGCGTGGCGTATCTTCCGGCGTCGAAATCACCAGAATCTCGCGAACACCCGCCAGCAGAAGAGCCGAGAGCGGGTAGTAGATCATCGGTTTGTCATAGACGGGCAGCAGCTGCTTTGAGACGGCCTTTGTCACTGGATGAAGCCTGGTCCCCGAGCCACCGGCAAGAATAATACCCTTCATCGAGCTCCCTCTCCCGCTTCGGTCGTTGTGCGTTGCTCAGATGCTTTATGGCCGCGGCCGGAGTAGTTCTGCGCCATCCATTGCTGGTACGCCCCGCTTGTGACGTTTTCTATCCACTCGGCGTTTCCGAGATACCACTCAACAGTCTTCCGTAGTCCTGTCTCGAAGCTCTCCTGTGCCCGCCAGCCAAGCTCGCCTTCGAGCTTCCGTGCGTCGATGGCATACCGCCGATCGTGCCCCGGGCGGTCTGTTACATACTTCACCAGTTGCAGATGAGGCTTGAACGTCGACTGCGGCACCAGCTCATCTAACAACGCACAGACGGTCGTGACAACCTCAAGATTGCTCCGCTGGTTCCCGCCGCCCACGTTATACGTTTCTCCAAGACGGCCACGCTCCAACACCGTTCGCAAGGCACTCGCGTGGTCCCCTACATACAGCCAGTCTCTTACCTGTTGCCCGTCGCCATAGACTGGGAGTGACTTGCCCTGCAGCGCATTCGCAATCATCAGCGGAATCAGCTTCTCCGGGAACTGGTAGGGGCCATAGTTGTTGGAGCAGTTCGTAATGATCGCAGGCAGGCCGTACGTATGCACCCAGGCCCGCACAAGGTGATCCGAGGAGGCCTTTGAAGCTGCGTAGGGACTATTAGGAGCGTACGGCGTCTCCTCATGGAATGCAGGAGCTTCCGGAGTCAACGTGCCGTAGACTTCATCCGTCGACACATGCAGAAATCGAAACCTGCCTTGACCTTCTTTCGTCAGCGCGTCATAGTAAGCTCGAGCCGCCTGCAGCAGGGTAAATGTGCCGTTGATGTTGGTCCGAAGAAATGCTTCTGGTCCCGCAATCGAACGATCGACGTGGCTCTCTGCGGCAAAGTGAATGACTGCGCGAGGTTGATACTTCTGCATCAAACTGGTGACCAGTTCTGCATCGCAGATATCGCCCTGTACAAACGTATACTCCGCGCTTTGCGCTATAGAGGTCAGGTTCGCGGGGTTCCCGGCGTAGGTCAACTTATCCAGATTCACTACCGGCCCGAGGCCAGCGGCCAACCAGTCGAGCACGAAGTTGCTCCCTATAAATCCCGCTCCGCCAGTTACTAAAATGCAGTCGCTGCACTCAATCACTTTTGCTCCTTCTGCCGGTTCCATGCTGATTGCGGAGCCGCCATACTCTGTTTTTGACTTTAGATTAGGATATCTGATCTTCGTAATCCGGCTATTCGTCCAAGCTCTTAGTCCCAGCAGCGTTTGGGGCGCTTTACTGAGTGACTCAGTCTGCAAAGTCCATCAATTGGCCATCAAAGCGGCGAAAACTCAACTTTGCGATAGCCGAGGGCAACTGCAATCGCCTTCCCTTCTCTCCAATGAAGGGTGATCAGAAAGGAAATTTATGACTACGAATAATCAAGCAAGTCGAAGCGGACATCAGAACGCTGCCTCCAACCCTAAACATGCGGTCGAACCCTCCGGTCCAAAGGGCGACAACCCTTCAACTGCCGGCCCAGGGCCTACTCAGGTCAAGTCCGGCACCCCTGAGAACAACCTGGGTCATATCAACCCGTCAGCGCCGGAAGATGCGAACGTAACCCCCGGCACAACAGGCCAAAAGTAAGATTGTCCTGTTCAACCACTACCATCCGTGATATCTCCTGAAAGGACTCATCAGACGTCGAGATCGTTCTCTCGCCATCGCTTCAATCTTTCTCTAGTCTCGGACCCTGCGCGAGTTGGCGAGAGAACGGTTGATAAAGATCGAGTGAGATGCTCTGCCACATGGCTCAGAGTTGAAATCTCTATCATCGTCTGAAAGAGGATACTGAAGGAGAAGTCTTATGGAAATCGAAAGCAGCCTCCATTTACAACAGCAGATCGCCCGGCTGCAGGCACTCCTGGACACAACCCATCGCATTCATAGCACCATCGAGCTGGATAGTGTTCTACGGAGCGTTCTGCAGATAACCGTGCGCGAGCTTGAGATGGCAGGCGCATTCTTCACGGCCTTTCCCTTCTCCTATGGAGAGATCCCACCTCGGTTTCTTTTGCATCCTCCGTCTTCAGATCCAAAGCGCGGCTGTTATCGCTTCCCGTTGCTTGATCGTAACGATGCCGTTCTCACGGAGATGGTCGTCATTACGCGCGAGAGCGCACCACTTTCCCTTTACGAGCAGGATTTTCTGGAGCACCTTGCAGTACATGCCGCGGTAGCCATCGAGAATGCCCGCTATCACGAGCAGACCCTCGACATGGAACGGGTCAAACAGGACCTCTCCTGCGCCCGTGATATTCAGCGAAGCCTCCTTCCACAGTCCTTTCCCGATATCCCTGGCTACAGCATCGCGGGTCGATCGCAGACTTGTTACGAAGTCGGCGGTGACTACCTCGACCTTATCCCTCTCTCCACCGGAGAGTTGATGATTGTTGTGGCCGATGTCGCGGGCAAAGGCCTCGCCTCGGCTTTGGTGGGCAGCTCGTTCCGGTCTGCACTACGGGCAATTGCAAACTCGGGAATGTCCCTGGCCGATATGGCGACCCACATCAACAATCTTCACTACAAAGAAGGAGAGGAGTCGCGGCGTCGATACGTAACTGCCATGTTTCTTCGACTAGACCCCAAGACGCATACTATCGAAGTAGTTAACGCCGGACACAATCCCGCCTTTCTTCTCAATGGTTCAGATGTTCCTGAGCTCATTGAAGCAAGCGGCACACCAGTCGGCATGCTGCCTGTCTCTAGTTACACGGCAGAAAAATATGTACTGTCGGATAAGGCGAAGCTGCTAATCTACACCGACGGAATGACTGAGGTATTTCAAGGTGACGAAGAATTTGGTCAGGATCGACTCTTGGAAGCATTTCGTACCTGCCGCTTCACCGACGCGACGGGAACGCTGAACTCCATCTGGCAAACCCTGGATGCCTTCTCTAACCAGGAAAATCAGTCAGACGATATGACCGCACTCGTAATTGGACGGAAGCCGTAGGAGGGGAAGTGGACAGCAAGAACGTGAACAGCATCGAACTGCGTCTTCCTTCGCGTCTCGGCTTTGAAAAGATCGCAATGAGTACGGCCGCCAGCGTTGCCAAGTTGATGGGCTTTGCTCCGGATCGTGTAGAAGATCTCAAGACTGCTGTCGCAGAGGCCTGCATCAACGCAATGGAGCATGGAAATAAACTGGATGAGTCTCTGATTGTCGGGGTCATCCTCTTAATGAACGAAACTTCCCTGGAAGTGAAGGTGCTTGATACCGGTACGGGACCGCCCAGCGGTGTCCACACTCCGGATATGGATAAAAAGATGCACGGAGAAGAGGCCAGCCGTGGCATGGGAATGTTTCTTATTCAGTCATTAGTCGATGAGGCAGAGTGGGTCAGCTCGCCCCCGACCGGCAGCTATGCGCGGCTCGTAATACGCTTGAACAAGATTGAGGAGTGAAGGAGATACGATGGCGGAGTTCAGCACCAAGGTCAAGATGGAACAGGTCAAATGCGCTGCCGGTGATCCGATCACGGTGCTGCGCTTCGCAGGTGATATCACGAGTTCGTCCGAGGCAGCAGTCCTGGGCACTTATAACGGACTGCCCCACGAGACAGCCAAACGCATCCTGCTCGACTTCTCGAAGGTGGAGTACATCAACTCCAGCGGTATCGCATTAGTGATTCAATTGCTCTACGCCGCCAGCCAGAAAGGTCAGTCGGTCCAAACCTTTGGCCTGACGCCGCACTTCCAAAAGGTATTCACCATGGTGGGAATTACGAAGTACACCAAGCTTTATCCCGATGAAGCCTCTGCCTGCGCGGGTTTCGAGTAAACAGCATTCGACTGAAGAGTGCTTCCGCTGAAAACACTTTCTATGTCGTGGTGAGAATGCCTTTTTCGTCAAGCACGTTCTCAACCTGAAGCTTGCGCTGGATTCGCAGTACAAGAATGTCATCCTCCTGCCCGAAATCCTGGGCCGCCGATGCGAGCTCTGCCGCCGAAACTGGCTGTTGCAGCATCTTTTCAATACGTTCGAACCCGAACAGCTGCTTCTGTTGATCCTGGGCTTCGACCACTCCGTCTGACATCAGCATCAACGTGTCTCCCGGCGCCAATGTGAAATGGGAAACGAAGAACTCCGCGCCCGGCACCACGCCGATCGGCAAGGATCCTCCCATTTCTACTTCGACACCATTGAGATAGGGTGGCAGATGCCCTGCATTCGCCAGCGTCACTCCTCCCTGGGTATCGATTTGCAGAATCAGGCACGTCGCACTGGCTCGTCCGCGACCCCATAGTCGATCGTTTAGACTGTTCATCAGAACCAGAGGATCGGAATCATACTCCGCCGCTGTTCGTATTGCCCCTACGATCAACGCAACGAGCATCCCAGCCTGCAGCCCCTTACCAGTGACATCGCCAACCACAATCAGTACACTGCCATCTGCCTGGACAGGGAGAATCTGGAAAAAGTCCCCGCCGACCTCGCGTGCCGGACGATACTCGCTCTCGATAGCAAGCCCTGGCGTCTTCGGCAGCTGCTCGGGAATCAGTACGTGCTGAATCTGCCGAGCCTGTTCAATCTCCGCCTTCCACTGTTCCCGCTGGCGCTGAGTATTGAGGAACCGTCGAAGCAACATCACCGTGATGAGAAAAAGCGAGATTACCGTCGAGATGCTTCCAAGCTGTACATAGAAACCGAGAATGTTGAACGCCGTCGGTATGTGAAAGAGACGAAGCTGAGTTTGATAGAGCCCGACAGCGACCAACAGCACTGCTGAAAGGGCCAACCAGCCTTCCGTCTTTTGTTTGCGAATTCCTCGAAACGTAATGGCACACAATAACGCCGCAAAGCAAAGCCTCAGTCCAAGCAGAATTGGATTGAGATAAACGGCAGCGTGCACTGGGATGTACTCACCATAGATTGGCGCGCTGATCATGGCCGTTCCGATCATCGTAAGCGCGACCAGTCCCCAGACGATGCGATGGATCCAGTGCATCCTGCTTATCCGGAACCAATAGCCCCAGAAGATGACCCAAAGCCCAATTCGGATAGGGCCGATGACGACCGTCTGCAAGATGATTCCGGGCGTCAAGGCAATCCAGGGCACGAAGTTGACGATGAGCACAACACCATTACTCAAGATGGTTACAGCACAGACCAGACTTAACCAGAGATACGAAGGCTCGCTGCGATCCATGGCGAGAAGGCTCACCGCCACCATCCACGCGAGGAGAAGAATCAACATCTCCAGAAAGCCCGTGCCCACGGCGTGCGCGGTATTGTCCCAGTCCAGTTGAATCAGGGTTCCGATCACTCCAGCGTGGCCAAGGACGGGTGGCTCATGCATACCGCCGGCATCAGGGGTCAGAAATAGCGACGCGCTGTCCATATAGACGCGGATAGCGATTGTTATCGGTCCATTGCGAAGCTCCCGCGGCAGCCGAAATGATCGGGGAAGAGTGCTATAGGCAGTCGCCTTCCGTTCGCCAAATCTGCCAAGCTCTCCCAATAGTTGACCATTGACGTAGAGTTGATAGGCATCATCCACCTCGTTCGGCATCTTGATTGCGAGTCTGCCATGAGAGCTCTGCACATTGACTCGTAGCCGATACCAGGCGAACCCCGTATGCCCCGGATACCCACTAGCGGTCCAGCCTGGAATCTCTCCGCTTACACCCAACTCGGGATTGGAAGATCCGGCGGGAGGCGTGAGATTGATAGTTCCCCAACTTGAATCGTCGAAGTCTTTCTGCGCCCACGCCATATCGTCGCCGATATGAAACTTCCACAGACCAGACAGCTCTACGGTGCCATCGCCAAGAGTGACTTGAAGCTCCTCTTTCGGCGTCGGATTGGTAGAGAAACGCTGCCCACGCAGTCCCGCTGTAAAGCTGAAGAGCAGCAACAACACAACCGAAGTTCCCGCATGACGCATAGATGAAACTCTCACGATCTGTTGATGAACTCAGTGATGGGCCAGTGACTCGGCTTTTTCGTATCGCAACAGATAAATCGAAATCAATCGCAAGTACCGGCTATCGCCTTAACTCATCCATTTGCCGAGGGCGTGTTCGTCTCTAATCTTCGAGGCCGCACCTACAGACATATGGAATCGCCGTCACACCCAACGCGCGTTTGATGGAGTGACCCCCTGAGCGTGCACAAAACATTTCCAATATCGAAAAACGGCAGAGAAATTCGGGGAGACCAGGAGCTCACCAAGAAGGTGCTTGCTCCGAAGGTTACGAAAATCAGCACTTCACTGTCAACCGTATCATCATGAGACGAGAGACTTTGCGACACATACCAACAAAAGAGCCCGGACATTAGCCCGGGTTATCCTTCTATCTCATCCCTTCGGACAAGCTTGAAATTCGTCACGCTCGTGAACTACAAATTGCTTCCTGAGACTGACCACAGACAACTTATTTCGTGCCACGCGAGACGGGCCGAACTTGCGGGCCCATTCTCGCCAGCTTGATTTGTGTCTTTAGCTATTAATTTCAGAGGACTTTTTGGCATTCGTCCAAATTCGACGCGACATGTACAGACCGGCCATCATGACGCCAGTCGAGAACAGCAGCAGCGAATCGGGTTCTGGCGTTACACCTACAGATCCAGTTCCTCCCTGGAACAGGTCTGCGTTAGCCCCCTCTTCAAAGACGATAATGTCATTTCCTGCAGGAATACCAGTCCCGCCGGCAAAGGACAAGTTATATAAACCGTTTGCCTCGCTGCAACTCACTACATTGAGCGCACTGGGTATACCGTCCTGGCCAGCTGAGTCACAGCTTGCATCCTGATTTCCAAGAGGCGCGCCTAAGAAGGAGAGGGTGAGGCTGTTGATCGTCTTTGTGGTCGCGTTATTGATCAGGAGGCAACCGTATGTACCCTGATCGAGACCTTGACCCAAATCGAATTGATCGCAGACATTCTGCGACAAAGCGACGCTGAACGACTGTCCGGGATTGAAGGCAAAACACGAAGTGTCACCCGGCAGGCAACCGTTCGGAGGATCAAGAACGGTCATGCGGAAGTCGACCCCACTGGCCTTCGCGATGCTGGAGCCACCACACAGCAGAGCCAAGACAAAAAAGATGCGAAGAAGTTGTTTCATTTACGTTCCTCCGAAGATACTCACTTACTATTTCTGCAACTACAGTTGGAACAGGGAAGTCGCGACAAGGGGACCCGGGTAGTATTTTTTATGAATCGTAGATGTACTACACACAAGCACGTGCCATGCCAAAAGAAAACCTCAAGGATTCAGAGAAATCACACCACCCGCAGTCATCACTGCGCAGAACATTGCACGGCAAACGGAAGAATTAGTGCTTTTATGAACACACCATATCCACTGGAACACCATCGCGCTGTACTCAATCTGGCCACCATGCGAGCATTTCCAGCAAAGACAACATATGCCCGCTAAGTTGCTAAGCGAACAATGCGAAACCCAGGATCGAACCATGCGGCAGCTGGCCTAAGACGACGCAAAGCTGCGAGGCGCCCCGTCTCTGACTGAGAAGACACCTTCTCATATGGGCATGCATTTTGGCTTCGGCGCGTGGCTATGAAATACTCGAAACAGCTGGCGCTCGAATTGAGCTCGGCTCAAGAGGTCAATTCCCCACTGCTTCACCAGCGCACACGAAATAGAACACCGTGCCGCTCACGGGCGAGCCGGGGCCTGTAGCTCAACGGTTAGAGCAGGGGACTCATAATCCCTTGGTTGGGGGTTCAAATCCCTCCGGGCCCACCAAATTCAAAGTATGCATCTTCAACTAAAATAATAGCTTATGCTGTGTATCTGCGGAGGCTTTATCCTGCCTCTTGCACTTCTAATCCGCCTCCGGTACAGTTTCGGTACAGTAAAGAAACGCAAACCATACCGAAGGCGCAATGGCTGCAATCGTTCGAAGACCCTCTGGAACCTGGAAAGCAGTCATCCGCAAGAGCGGATGGCCCACGGCCGTAAAGACGTTTCGCCTGAAGCGAGATGCCGAAGACTGGGCTCGCGGAGTCGAAGATGAGATGGTCCGCGGCGTCCACATCCGGCGCGCTACTGCCGATCGCACGACGCTGACGGACGCTGTCGATCGATATCTTCGCGAAGTGACACCCACCAAAGAGAAGAGCACCCAAGAGGCAGAGACCCGCAGAGCAACCACACTCAAGAGATATTTGGGGAAATATTCGATGGCGGCGCTAACGCCTGATGTAGTGGCGAAATTTCGGGATGAAAGATTAGAGGGGAAGGACCGAAAGGATAAGAACGGAAATTCGAAGCCGCGTGCCAATGACACTGTTCGTCTGGAACTGGCCCTCCTTGGACATATCTTCACGATCGCGCTGATGGAATGGAAGCTGGGCCTTGTTTTCAATCCCGTGCTGAGTATTCGACGTCCTCAACCACATCCCGGTAGGGAACGTCGGCTCACATCGGAAGAGGAAAGCAAGTTGTTTGGCTTGCTTCAGCAGCACGGCAACCCGATGCTCGCGTGGATCGCTGAACTCGCATTGGAAACTTCGATGAGGGAAGGAGAGATAGTAGAGCTGCGAGCCCTCCAAGTGGATCTAAAGCGCCGGATCGTCTCATTGACCAAAACCAAGAACAAAGATTCTCGGACAGTTCCACTCAGCAAGCGCGCTACGGAGCTATTTGAAAGGGCATTGAATCATCCAAAGCGTCCGCCCGATACAGATCTAATTTTCTTTGGCGAGCCTGGAAAGGATGGAAAGCGACGGCCTTACCAGTTTCTATCAGTCTGGCGGAACATCAAGATTGCGGCCGGCCTGCCGGATGTCCGTTTTCACGATTTGCGTCATGAGGCAATCAGCAGGCTGGTGGAAGCCAGGTTCTCTGACCAGGAAGTAGCATCGATAAGCGGCCATAAATCGATGCAGATGGTGAGACGATACACGCATTTGCGCAGTGAGAACCTTGTCAAACGACTGGATACGCTGAAGCCGCGAACTGAAAGGCGTCGGATCGTTTGATGCAAGCAGGTCATCGCGGGCCCGCCTTCTCCGTGCCATTCTTGCCGTCAAGGATCTCGCCTACTGCGGAGGTCGAAAAATAGAGCCGTCTGCCCAGATACACACGGGTAGCGGCGATTGACCGATAATACGGGCTCTGCTTGTTCAGACAAACGCGAAGGCCGTCTATGGAACGCTTGAGCACCTCCGCCAAATCACCCAATGTCATTAGTGGCCCATATCTGTTAATCAAGAATTCGCTGGTCGACATTCAATTATCTCTCTCAGTGCGTGGCTTTCATATCTTGTTTTGGTCAACCTCTAAAGCAAACAGGCATGGCCGAAAACCAAATTTAAGAGCGAGCCTAACTGAGAAAGTGGCAGAAGAAAATACACACTAGAAATCTTTTTTAGTCGCGATCTTTGTGATGAACAGCACAAGAATTCCGAGCGCTGACGCACTCTGAATCCGCGTGAGCAGTAGTGCCTGAATGTCTTTCCGGGGCTTTGACGAGTCTTCCGTGGCCACACCCTAAATGGGACCGAGCGAGACGACCAGACACACCTCGCAACTAAAATGGAGCAGATTCCCACAAGGTAATACAGGGCTGCTCACGGCGAAATGGTCTAGGCAACGCCCTCACGCGGCCGCTCCAGGATGAGGGCGCGCTCGAACTCGGCAACGTCGCCGAGAAGCGATAAGAGAAGAACGGCCATTGGGGAAGCGTCGCCCGTGAAATGAAAAGCCCTACTTGGACGAACTCGACCGCCACTCCGCGAGCCGTAAGTACAGGCGACCCAATGTGGCTTGGCTTTGTCTACACCGCGCGCCTTTGCGCGGTCACCATCAACGGGGCGCCAAGGCGCCCCCCAACTATTTAAAGGAAGAAGGAGACCAATAATTGCAGAAGGCCGCACCCACCGTTCCACCGGCGGGGTTGTAGGTCCAGCACGCCCCTGATCCAGAGCAAGGGCCGTTTCAAAAGTAAGCTCGCCACGTCTCAGTGGTGAGCTCTCCCCGCTGCTATCCAGCGGCGGCGTGAATGTAAGGGGTAAAGATGCCGCACACGGATCTGGATGCATTGTTTGATCGACGACTGGAATTTCCCGACATTGATGCCGCGAAGCGATTACATCGGCTTGTGGGCCTAGACGACAAAAAATTGCGGCTCACAAAAACTCTCGGTGTTCTCGTAAATAGCGCGGGACCGCATGCCTGGGCCAAGAAGTACCACAAGGACGCCGTGGTATTGCTGGACTACCTGGCTCGGCGACCACCGTTGGTCATTCTCGCAGGTGACGTGGGCACTGGGAAAACGGAGCTATCGGAGACGATTGGGGATGCTGTGGCCCGGCAAGAGAATATTCCCATCACACTTTTTCCGATGAGCCTTTCCACTCGAGGGAGTGGCAGGGTCGGAGAGATGACTCAGCTTCTCAGTGAAGCATTTGACGCCGTTGTAACCTATGCCACCCGCCTTCGCGGAAAGGGTGCCAAAGCGAGCGGTGCCGTGATCATGCTCGTCGATGAAGGGGACGCGCTCACTCAAAGCCGAGAAGCAACCCAGATGCACCATGAAGACCGCGCTGGAGTGAACGCCTTCATTCGGGGCGTGGATCGCATGGCGGAACAGCATCTCCCTGTGGTTGTGATCCTCTGTACAAATCGCCTCTCGTCGATTGATCCTGCCGTACAACGAAGAGCCGCCGACATTTTTCATTTTGAGCGGCCAAATGAAATCCAGCGCCATGCTGTTCTGGAAGGCCCACTGACCGAAGCCGGCTTTACGACGCAAGAAATCACAAAATTGGTCAAGGCAACCGGCCGTGCGGGTACACTCTGCAATTGGCTTTACGTTCTCCGACCTGACGCAACGTTTTCTTCCTACCTTGGTGCTTGATGCCTACCCTGATAAACCCCTCTCTTTCCATCGGGCGTTGGAGTTGGTGAAGGAGATGGAGCCGACTCCGCAGTTTCAGAATGGTCAAGGAGAAGGGCGATGACTCAGGCTGTTGCCTCAAGGCGAGACGGGGACACGTTCCAAGCCCGCCTTTTCTGGCAAAAAGCGGCTCGGATGCTGATCGCAAACACGCATATTTCACGCGTTGGCTTCGAGAAGGGTCCGAAGGGGTTTGATGACGTCTGGGTTGAGTACCTTGGCTATGTCGCGCCCAAGGACTATCAAGGATTGTCAATTCTCCGGGATCACTATCAATGCAAGTGGCATGTTACCTCGGGTCAGTACGGTTATCGTGATATCGTCGACCCCGAATTTATCAACGCGACGTCGCATTCTCTTCTCCAGCGAGCGAGGCAGGCACAGCTTCAGTACGCTCC
Source organism: Granulicella sp. S190 (assembly GCF_009766095.1). Lineage (GTDB taxonomy): Bacteria > Acidobacteriota > Terriglobia > Terriglobales > Acidobacteriaceae > Edaphobacter. Next base: position 335,041 of record NZ_LMUD01000023.1, on the reverse strand, counting down.
GGATGGAACCGGATGCCGATTCCGTCTCTACACCAACTGGAGAATTGCGTTCGACGATCCTCTACGCGAACTCATTCATCAAAGGGCACACAATCTTCGCTTGGATCGGATGTATCAAGGGACGACAACCAGAAGCGCTTCGGGACAACTACGGCAGGTTTGGCGCGATCATTTAAATATTCCCGACGAGGCTCTACGGGTCCTTGCACGAACGCTAGCCTTTACGGAAACTACAGAGTCCTTAGAAGATGGTCGTGATAGGCTCAATGACCTCTTCCGTATTGCGGGCCTAAAGCCTATCGCCCCAAACGAGAGTTCCTGCATTTATGACGACTTGGCATTCCAGTGGCTCGCACAAGGCCGTCTTGAATTTGACCGGTCCACATTCCATGCCGCCTGCAAAGAGGAAGGTCTACTTGACCGGAGTCATGCGGCGCCCATCGTTTACGGCATTAAGTCCTTTGAGCATCCGACGGATATTCTAGAAGAACGGTGCACAGCAGTTCTCAACCTTCTTCCGAAGTTTTATGACAGACAGATTCGTCCAGACTCAGACTGGGAAGCCGATCTCTATCCTGAGCTTCGGGCTTTTCTTATTACATCAGCAAGAGCTACGGACAGATTGCGTCTAGCACTCGACGCGCATGTGACGCTTGCAGTAGCCACCGGCACAATCTTAGACGTGAAGAGCGGGCGAATCGTTGAAATAGAGCAAAGGACTGGCGCCCGCCAAGTTTGGGCTCCCGATGACCGAGAGTCCTCGAAGGACTGGTGCTCGCTCACGTCCACCGTTGAGATCTCCGAGGAAACTTCGCAAGATATTCTTGTGACCGTAAGCCTGACGAGAGATGTAAGGCCGATGGTTCGCTCCTATGCGGAGACTTCCGGCTTAAAATATCGAGTGCTTCTTTCTGCACTGCCCTCATCGGGCCCGGGTTCGGCCAGCGTGCAATGTGGCAGACATGCAGTCGATCTTGCAGAAGAACTGATGAGAATGATTGGAGAGCAACGCGCCGCAATAGGGTTCGCCGGACGCGTGCACCTTTTCTTAGCGGTGCCTAACGGCTTTGCGTTTTTTCTTGGACAGCGCATTAAACCGGCGGGCAAAGTAGCTATTTATGAATATGATTTTGAGGGACTAAATGGAGGTTCTTATGAGCTTTCACTGGAACTGCCTGTCGGTATCCTTAAGCCATAATTGGTGTGGTGACTCCTATTTACCCGTGAGGAGGGCATAAACATGCGCAACCTCATGTTCCGTCATGCTCGCCACATAATCAACGACGACTCGCGTTTGAAGAAGCACGTCCCCTTCTGCTGCGTCGAGTTCCTCTTGGTAGGCGGGAGGAAATAACCTCCGGTTGTCTTTCGCGGCACGATGCATTGTTTCAAAAACAGTTCGCACAGTTTGTGTTTGGCCATGTTGTAGGGTCGCGAGTTCGTTGTTAAGAATCACGTAGTGCCAAGTCAATTCTTTGAGCATGCGGATTTCATCCTCCGCATACTGTCTGATCTCGACAACGCTCTTGGCTCCCGCAGTCGGTGTCACTAGGGTTATGGCATTCACATAACGAGAAATCAGGACGGTAGAAAACTGCGAAAGGCCGGTGCGCTGTTCAAGCGTCCCGATATATCTGCGGTCAAGAGGAAAGTACTCAAGCACCTCTTTAAAGGTCTTTTCAAGATTCGCGCGCCGGGGGGCCAGGTCCCGACGGCGGGCGAATACTTCCGCGAAAAAACTATCTCGTTCGGCTGGGTCATTGTCGTCGGCAAGACGATCCACTGGGATTTGGCCGGCACAGTAGAAATCAACAAGATCGTGTACGGCGTAAGTGATATCGTCGGCCCAGTCCATGATGGCAGCTTCGGGGCTTTTGGCAAAGGAATCCAAAAAGTGCCCCTCACGAACCCAATTAAAGAGGCTCCGTTCTGTTTCGTATACACCCCATTTATCATGCTTTCCTGGGTTGTCGCCGTGACCCCATGGATACTTCAAAATTGCATTTAGTGTCGCGCGAGTTAAATTGAGGCCCCGGATGACCGGCGTCTTCTCACTGTCTGCGGCTACTGCATCGCTGACGGCTAGCTTTGAAACGATTCGAAAAGATTGAGCATTCCCTTCGAAACCGTCTTTGAGACCTGCCTCTTTTGCGAGCTTGTCCAATTCTTTTTCAGATATATGACCGAAGGGAGGGTGGCCGAGATCATGGGCAAGAGCCGCGGCCTCGGCTACATCAGGGTCGGGAGCCTGTAGGGCGTCAGCCTCTTGTTTCTTAGTGCTTCGAAGTTTTTCTGAGATGCGACGGGCGAGCTGCGCTACTTTTAGAGAATGTGTAAGGCGATTATGGAAGACATAACCGCGATCAGCAGATACGACTTGGGTGACCTCCGCGAGTCGCGCGAAAGCGCTGGAATATTGCACCCTATCACGATCTACTTGAGCCGACGTCCGCGTGTCCGATCGATTTTCAGAGTGAAATCGATCGGACAGATTGATCGGTGCAGACAAGTCTATTTTGCGTGCAACCGAAGTTTCCGGTCGGCTGTCATTTCGATGTAATCACTTGAGATAAGGGGTAGAACCGCCGCCTTAACGGTAGATGCGCTGGCTCCGGAATCCTCCCTGACTTGGGACACAAGGTCATTCATGGAGAGCTCCCGACCATCGAGCACGTTGAGAATTTTTGCTTGCACGGGAGCCACTGGCAAACCTCCTTGAGACCGACTACAACCCCTATTGTAGGGTTCCAATCATGCGTTGTCCACCAAACAGTGGGAGAAGAAACGCTACGGCCCCAGAGAAGCAACAGTCATAGTCCCAAATTGTCATTTACGGCTATTCATTCTCCTGCTCAGACCCAAGATAACGTTCTGTCGTCTGAATCGGCGAATGCCCCAGCAGAAACTTGATCTGCTCAATATCGCCGCCACTCTTTCGGCAGAGCTTGGCACACGTGCGCCTCAGGTCATGGGCGCCGAAATGCTCTAGGCCGATTTGCTTCGATGACTGTTCAACTACCGACCAGATGGCCCAGTCTCCCAACTCATCTCGCAGAATCTTGCCAGACTTGGAGATCGGTCGAAGTAGCCGCCCTTCCTCGATTTTGGCTGCGATCATCGAGGCGTTGATTCCCTGCTTCACCCAGATCGGTACCGCGACAGTTCGAATACAGCCACCTTTGCCGCGAAGATCGATGATTACCCATCTTCCCTCTCGGAGCTGGATATCCTCGATGTTGAGCGTAGCTAGCTCCCGCCGGCGAAGAGCGCAGCCAACAAGTAGAGCGATTATTACGTAGTCGCGCTTTCCCTTGAGCTTCGAGCGATCAGGCACCGTGAGAAGCTCCTTGGCCTGTTCACGAGTGAGCCAGTTGCCTAGCCGAGTTCCCTGCTGCCGGACGTTGGGGACGTCAGTGAGGTTGGCAGCTTCTTCTAGACCGATCATGCCGTTCCGTCGCGCTTCACCGACAAGCTTCCGTATGGCCGACATCCGAACATTGATGGTCGAAGGGGGAGAGACGCTCCATCGTCGTTCGGTATTCCATCAGGAGCGCAAGAGAGAGGCCGGCTGGCACAGAAGGCAAACAGATCATCGAGGGCTTTTGCGTAGTTGCGTTCTGAGTGAATGGACTGCACTGAGTCCAGAACCATCTGACGCAGAACTGCCTGAGCCTGGGTGAGAGCGAAAGGCGGCTATGCGGGCGGCAGTACAACCTGAATGAGAGAGGTGCTCACTGCCAGTCAACCTCTCCATTCCTGCTGCAATTCCAAAAGTGCCACAAGCTGTGGCACTTTTCTCGCGCAGTTGCTGAGAGGCATCTCTCGATCATCAAGGCAGTTTGATCATTCTTCATCCGAACGCTCCTGCCGCAGAGATTCCATTTCGTCCCAAAGCTTGGTGACAACCGCCTGCAGATCCTCGACGGTAGGGACCTCTTCACGGATTGGCTGCGGGAGCTCACGCGATAGCTTGAGACACCGATCGGCTTATCGATGCTGCGCAGCGTGTACTCCACGATCGGACTGCGATGACTCTCGAAGAGCAGGAGGCCAATGGTCGGTGCATCGGGGCCTGTACGAAAGATCATCCACCGCTGAGAGATAGAAGTTGAGCTTGCCGGACCACTCCGGTTTGAACTTCCCGGTCTTGAGCTCGATGACGAAGTAGCAGTGGAGGCGAACGTGGTAGAAGAGCAGGTCGATGTAGAAGGTCTCATCCCCGACCTCAAGTGGGACCTGGCTGCCGACGAAGGCGAACCCGCGGCCGAGTTCGAGGAGCAGATCCCGGAGATGGATCAGAAGACCACGCTCGATCTCCCGTTCATGCGCTTCGCGGGTGACCGTCAAAAAATCGAAGTTGTACGGGTCTTTCAAGACCTGTTCGGCCCGGTCTGAGTCGGGAGGCGGAAGCGCCCGATGAAAGTTGGTGATGGCCTTCCCTTGCCGCAGCGACAAGAACGGAGTCCTTCGTGCTGGGCAGGAGGCCATTGACGTCCTGAGCGAGTTCGGCGTTCCATTGATCCGATGCGTGCATGCTATTTACACCTGTCGAGGGTGGCCCGTGCTCCCCGGCTCTTGAGATTGGGAGGAATGGGCCACACCGAGACAGTGAAAGAATCGCACTCCAGGCTGACCGCGAAGCTAGCCTTGACCCTAAAAATAGCCAGTTGCTATAGCAGCCGCAATTATCGTTTTGTATAAGAGCGGTGGTCGCTGCAGACGTTTGTTTCGGAACGAAGCTTTCCCAAGTCACTCTTGATCCTCGACCGGTCGACGATCATGACGCCGCCACATTTCACTGCCGTCGACATTCCCGTTCCTACGATGGCCCCAGATCTCCTTGGCACTAGCGATGAGCCAGGGTAGGTGATGGTTGGCAGCGAGGCGCCCCTTCTTCGCGGACGCTGAACTGGAGGTCATGCGTCGGTCTGCCGAGAAGCTAGCGGAGGACACTGAACATTCGAACGTCGCCTGAAGACAGTCTTGTAAACCATTGTTAACAGTATGGTTGCAAACTCTTTCATCTTGCGCTGAGAGCAGGGACGGGCTACGCTGGCCCACCTCCCCAAATCCAGAGTGGAGAACGACATGAAAACGAAAAGAGCCCTAAGAAGTGCCCTCAGTTGTATCCTTGGTTTAGCAACTGTTTCCTCTACTGCAATTGCACAAGATGCATGCGTCGCACTCCTTCGCCACGGAATATACAACACCGTCAGAAGCACCCAACAGGGTTCTTCGTCATCGACGATATACAACCAAATCTGCTCGAACTACAGTCTCTATAAATCTGGTCAACTCCAAGCAAATGCATCAGGTAGCTATGGTCTCATTTCTGGGAGTGCATCTTTTAGTAAGTCAGACGTCGAAGCAATCGGCTCAGCGATGTGTTCGACTGGATACTCTGACGCTACAGCGGCCAATCAGATTGAAAACTTCTCCTCGATTGTCAGCCCAGAGGGAACTCAAGCCTTTACAGCATGTATGAAAAATCAAGGTGAGGGCCTGATTGTGACGACAACCTTTGACGAAGCCAGCCCCGAGCTCGTCACGATCGACGCCCACTACAACAGAGTGGGAGCCGGTCCCAATCAGAACCATGTAAGGGGATTCAACGTTCAGGATGGATCGGGGGGGAAGTATCCCGTGAGTTGCACAGGATCGCTAAAAGACGCTGCTGACCACCACAGCCTTATCCAATCGGCGGTTTTAAGCATTAGCTGCCGTAGACCCATCGAGAATGACCCCACGAAGGCATTTCCCATCGAAGGGGTGGTTGGAGGATTGGGCTACCCCGCTTCGATCACAATTGACACCGACATCGACTCGATTAAGTTTGCATGGGGGGCTATCTATCTTCCGCCTCCTGTGAGTCCTATACCACCTGCGTTCATTGGTGAGATCAGGGCAGTCTCCTTCCAGCCCAATTCTCCTGGCTTTACGAAGCTCGTGGCAAATAACTGGGTGGAATGCGATGGTAGGGCGCTGAATGCTGCAGACTATCCGGATCTATATGCTGCCCTCGGAAACACGTGGGGAACAACAAACATAGGAACAACGTTCAAGATTCCTGACCTGAGAGGTCAATTCCTTCGGGGCTGGAGTCATGGCTCTTCTGTTGATCCAGAAGCAGCATCACGAACAGTCGCAGATCCAGCGAATCCACACGCAGGTTGGACAGGAGCATCTGGAGATTCTGTTGGAAGCCGTCAGCCAGACGCGTTACTCAACCATGTTCATCAGATCGCAGGTGTCCATGCCGAAGCTGGTGGCGGCAATGGCTTTCAGGGGACGGATCTGGACTCAAATTCAAACAAGGGCGGTCCTTGGCAAAAGAATGTAGATACCCAGGGCATCGTGAACACACCCTTAATTTCTAATTCCGAAACTCGACCAAAAAACGTGAGCGTTATGTACGTCATCTACGCGGGACCGAAAAAGCAGTAGGCAAGCGGGTCAGATAATCGAAAGGACTTCAAGAATGGGCTACCCCGTTGAAATACATAACGATTATGGTCAGACGCTTACCGTAGAAATACGAACAGGCAATAACCCAAACGACTTAGGACAAAACGCTTTGTTTTATCAGGGTGATTTAGGTCCTGATGAATCCAAGACAACCGACAACTTTGATCCCATCATTTGTTTCCGGCGTTCAGCTAACCCAGATAACCCGGGGGCTGGCTTAGGAGGTTGGAATACCTTCTCTCCGGATGATAGGAACACACCCAAAACTCTCGAACTAAGTGAAGCGGGAGGAGCCTAGCTTATCGCGCAGAGTTCTTCAAAACGCGTAAGTCATTGTCACCCCACTCCTGATGGTCGCCTTCAGCTGGCCTTGCCATCCGCGATATAGTTGAGATGATTCGGCGCACTATAGCTTGGTCCTCAGGCAGAACAAAGGCCACCCGCAGGTGGCCTTTGTTGTTTGTGGAGCAATATCTGCGGTGACTTACTCCTGAGCATCCGACCAGCCTCGCCGCCAAGCGATAGACGCATCGTCGTCGCATTCTAATTATTTCGAGCCAGCCTTGAATCCAGCATCGTAGTCATCCAACTCCTCGGGAGTTCTTTTCCTGTACAGGAACGGTTCCTCGTCTTCGATCATCTGCTCCACGTCAACCCTCTTCAGTGTGGCGTGCTTCCCACCGTCTCAATCGCCCTGACGCAACTCCTCAAGCATGCCTCAGACAGGTATGCATCTTTAGTGCTTCCTGGCCCGCCCGAGTTTTTTCAGAAAGTCTGATAGAAGGGACCAATATCTATCCTCAGCTTCTTGGGACCTTTTCCGGAGCGCAAAGTAACGTGGCCGGCGCATATTCTTTGGCCTCGAGGGAAGGGCTCAAGGAGATTCCCCGAACCGCCGAGTTCGAGGCGCATATGATGCCTCAAAAGAGGAGTGCCATGCCATGACAGAGAAGCCCGATACCGGCACCGAGAGTTCCCCCGATCCACTGGAGTTAGCAATTAGATCCGTGATTAGCGGCGAGGATCTCCCGGTACTCAAGATCGAGGACCTACGTCTCCCTGAGGAGAGCGATGAAGCGAAGCGCTGCCTAGCGATTACAAACATATTAAAGGATTTTGCGATTCGCAAAGCGTCTCGCCCTATTTCGATCGCTATTTTCGGACCGCCTGGGTCAGGCAAATCGTTCTGTGTCGGCCAAATTGCGATGGCGACTGATTGCAGAAAAGCAAACGCACGCGACGGTATACGCTCCATTGACGGCGACGACACTGCCGTTGACCGGCTTCGCCGCCCGATCCACCACGAGCAGGTCGCCGTCCAGAATGCCGGCATCCATCATCGAGTCGCGACTCGCATCAGGAACATTGCCGCTTTGTTCTCGATAAGGAACTCGGTCAAGTCAAGCGGTGTTTCCAAATAGTCTTCTGTCGGACTCGGAAAGCCAGCTGGTACGCCTCCATCGAAGTACGGCAGCATCAACGGCCAGCTCGCGGCCCATTCGACGAGTTACAGACTCATCCGACACGCCCGCTCAGGCATAGCAGGAATAGCGAAAAAAGCGAATATGCGGCTAAGGCAAAGGCGCGATGGCATCCGCAATCAATGGTCCAACTCATCAAGCCTCGGAAAGAACACCATTCGTGAGATCTGAAAACTTAGCAGCCATGGTTGGGTTGCCGCGAGTCAGCTTTCTTATCGTCACGTCCTGAGCCTTGTCGTTTGCAAGACGAAGATTATTAACAGTGCCGAGCAGAGCTGCCTTCGTTTTTTGTAGGTGATCGATCGACTTGTCTATCTCATCAACTGCAGTTTGGAAATGCCTGGAAGCCAAGTCGTAATTCCGCGCGAATGCGGTCTGGAACGCCTGGAGTCCGTTTTCGAAGTTCGAGATGTCGATGTTTTGGGCTCTAACGAGCGCCAACTCTGATTTGTATTGAAGTGATTTGAGCGCGGCATTTCGAAGCAATGTGACCATCGGGATGAAAAACTGTGGTCGGATGATGTACATCTTCGGATATCGGTGGAACATGTCAACGATCCCCGTATTGTAGAACTCACTATCAGGCTCGAGCAGGGAAACAAGAACCGCATACTCGCATCCCTTCTCGGCGCGATTCTTGTCAAGCTGCTTCAGGAAATCTTCGTTCCTACCCTTCGTAGCGGTACGATCATCCTCGTTCTTCATCTCGAACATGATCGAGACAATCTCAGTTCCAGCCTCATCCGCATCACGGAAAATGTAATCGCCCTTGCTCCCTGTTCGCGCATCATTGTCCTTCTCGAAATATGCCCGAGGAAAGGCCGTCGCTCGAATTCGGTTAAATTCCGTTTCGCAATGCTGCTCAAGAGTTTCGCCAACCATTTTTGTCGATAGGCGCGCCTTCATGTCACGAAGACGCTCGATCGCAACGTCGCGATCCTTGATCTGCGTCTCGTACTTGTCTGTCAGACTTTTTTCAGCAAGCTGCTTTTCAAGCTCAGCTTTTTCGAGTTTGCTTTGAAGTTTGTTGCGATCCTTCTCAACCTCACTGATTGCCTCGCTAATCGCGAGCTTACGCGCGGCTTCTT
>NZ_LMUD01000023.1:288054-325666 GCF_009766095.1 Granulicella sp. S190 | reverse complement strand
AGTTCGATGGCGTTCAGCTTGTCTTGCTTGGCGAGTTGAAGTTCGTTTGCGAGCGCATCGCGCTCTTTCTCCACGACGCTACGGGCTTCCGTCACGGCGAGCTTACGCGCGGCTTCTTCGGCATCGAGCTTGGCCGTCAGTCCCTGAATCTGAGCGTCCTTGGCTGCGGCGTCCTTTTGCGATTCACTGGCGGCCTTCGTTTGGGCGAGTTCGACGGCGTTCAGCTTGTCTTGTTCTGCCAACTCGAGCCGCTCGTGCAACTGGCGCGCGAAATCGCCATCTCGCACCTGCTTCAGAATGTCTGCGTACCCCGCCTCGTCAATCTTGAATGCTTTTCCGCAATGCGGGCAGCTAATTTCATGCATGGTCATTACCTATACGAACAGCGCGTGCATCATCCATTGTTCAGTCCCGTTCTCAGCTGTTCTTTGACTCCTAAGTATCATAAATCGTGGGGTTTGAATGCAGGGTACATCCGGCAAGTGTGTATGGCACCCGGCGACCCTAAAAGTCTTCCTCCGCTTATGTGCTGTAATATAAATGTTATTGGTGCGTGATTAGCTTGTGATTATAACAATAATCTGTGACACTACTGTAAAGAGGGGATTCATAGTGGTTACCGCAGGTGCTCTTCCGAGACCAGATCTTGCCGCTCATCGTGAAGCCCTAACACTCTCGTGGCAGGAGCTTGTTAAGCGCCTCAGTGATGTGATCGGTCGCAAGCTCACGGCCTATATAGCGGGCGTGAAAGACGTTCGGGCGCTCGACCGTTGGATAGCTGGGGTTGAACCGTACGGCGATGTGGAAGCTCGCCTTCGTTTCGCGTACCAAGTTGCGCGGACCCTAAACGAACACGATTCACCTCGGGTCGTTCAGGCATGGTTGACCGGAGTCAACCCGGAGTTGGGGGATAAAGTTCCATTACGTCTCTTGAAAGAGGGCAATTTAGACGAGATCGCACCTAAGGTTCTGGGAGCTGCCAGGGCCTTTATCGCAGGAGCCTAGCAGGATGTTGGATACGAAAACGCCCACTGCACCTCTTTTCGACTTGGCGCAAACCAGATCCTTGGAACGAAGCGAGCCGGTGAAGATGCCGCCCCGCATGCCGTTGAAGGTGATCTCAACGCGATTTCCGACTGGTTTTGCCGAGACCTTTATGGGGAGAATTGACACACCCCGCTGGAAATGGGCGCGATTTGCCGTGTGGGACATCGCAGGGGATGGAGCCTTTACAAATCCCATCTGGAGCGACCTGTTCCCCTCCGAATAGCTAACTTTAGACAATCCCTGTTGCCCGGTGCCCAGGCTCTGCTTTCGGGGCTCGGAGACAGGTACTTAATGCGCTCGCTCTCTGCCGCAAACCCGCGTCATCCGCCGATTTCAACCCAAGAGACAGAGCTTCAAACCATCGGCAACGCCGCTCGCGCGCAACATTTTTTCGCCAAGTTCCGCTTTCAATTTCTCAAAATGTTTGTGACCGATCCCGCCCACTGCCTTTTGATCAGCGTCGAAACCAAAAATGACGAGGCCGACGTTGGCCGTAGAGCTCATCCTCAGCTCCTCCCCATCTGAGACCGCTTGAATTGCAGATCCGACTACGCGGACGCCGCTCATTTGCGCAATTGCGACCAGATTCTTGGCAACGCGACGATACGAAGAGAGCACGTCGAGTTGTCGCGCTTGCAGGACCTGTTGATATTCTTTGATCTGCTTGACTACGGGTGCGGGTCCCGCAGCACGAAGCTCCTTGTTGGCGAACAGCTTCGCCTCCCAGAACACGAGTTCGACACCGTCGGGCCGTTGTTCGAACGCGGCGATATCAATCCTCGGCTGGTCACGGTCTGAATCTAGATCTCTTGCATCGAGCCTAATCTCGACATCGATGATGTTCTCGTTGGCCCGGACAATGGCGTGTACTCCTTGCTTTTCCATTCCCGAGAACAAGTCAGCAGCCCTCTTCAATTTGCTCAACGTGCCCGAAGTGTAGCGCGTAAGCATCGGCGTCGTCACCTCATGAAAGTTGCCGTTTTCGTCGAAGGCGACCCGATCTGATCGGTCCGGATCGAGCAAATACTTAACATGTGTGTTGACATTCACTCTTCCGCCCTGAAAGTCGGCGTTGAAAAGCGATTGTCCATTCCAATAGACGTCAAACTTTTCATCGCGAATTCCGATGATCAGTGAAGCGTCGGCGAGCACATCGCGCCACCAGCCGGGCTTCTGCGCGAGCTCTGCTAGCGCCGCGATGAAATTGTCGTTCAAACCTCTTTTAAAAACACTCACTTCAAACCTCCACCTTCACTGTCCTAACGACGGGCCGCATTTTAAGAAATCATTGAGAATTGTCAGGCCAGGTCAAAGACATCGCCATCGTTGAGTGCGACTACGTTTTCAAAATTGTCTCTGAAGCCTTCTGCGTCTTCGGTGTGAATCGGCACCAGCATTTTCGGCTTCAAAGCCGCAGCCAGTTTTTGCAAGTCTTTCAATGGCGCATGCCCGCTCGAATGCGCGTAGACGAAGCTGACTGCCGGATCGCTGCGAAAGACTGAGATTTCGTCACTCCCGAAGTACTCGGCGTGGGTTCCGTCGAGATAGCCGAGCCATTGCGAGTAGATGACGTTGACAGAAGCTTCGGCGTTCTTGAACGCATTGATGAGACGAAAGCTGGACATCTTGCCGAAGTAGAGAAAAGCTTGAGGAGTTGCTTGTAGTTCCTCTCGCTTAACCCTGTGGCGATAGAGTCGCTTTCTGAAGTCTCCGAAGTAATCTGGGTTGGCCTTGAGCTTTTGATCCTGGCTGTAAGCGGCAAAAACTCTTATCTCGGGCCAATCCATGGCAGGCGTATTTTGAGTAATTTGCCGGAGTTGTTCGAGCACCCATGCGGTGTAGATGTCGATGACGAGGAGTTTGCCGGCACGTTTGCATGCCCGATGGGCGGAGACGATGCGGTCGATGTTTTGTGAGGACGCAAGCAAGAACGAGATGTTCTTCTGTTGTCGAATTGTCTGGAAGATTAGGTTTTCGACCGCCGTCTCGTCAGGGAAAAGATCGTTATTGCGGTGCAGCATCGTGCCTTCGAGGAAGAGGAGATCGATGTCGCGAACCGGGCGCTGTATGAGATTGTCGAAGAGCTTTCCCTTTCGGCCATGCGAGCGAAGATCGCCACTGTAGAACAGGCGCTTGCCTTCGGCTTCGATGAGGAAGGCGTAAGCATCGGTAGCGGAGTGGTCGACGAGATAAGGCGTGATGGTGAACTCACCGATGGTAAACGGCTGAAACGCCTTGAAGTCGTGGAAGTCGAGTGCATATCTATCTCCGCCGATGAACACCTGCGGAGCGTCGATCAGGCTCCGGGCCAGCCTGCCGATGTAGATCGGAGTGCCGGGCGGCAGTGTAGCCATCAGGCCGAAGTGGTCCTGGTGAGGATGGCTGACCAGAAGGGCGTCTACGATAAGGCGCGAGAGGTCAACCTGCTGACTGTCAGGGCTGAGGGGAAGTCCGGCATCGAGAAGAATCGTTGTCTTTCCTGATGAGATCTGAATACAGTTTCCACCAATTTCGTGGCTGCCCTTATGAATGGTGATTTTCAATCGTGCTCTATTTCTCCATGCTCTTTCTCGCTTTGAAGGGACAGCACCGCACGTGATTTCAGACTTTTTACGCTGCGCCGATGATTATAGCTTCGTTGATTGAGCTATCTTGTATTCAAGATCACGGGGGAGGACCTTCAGGTTCCTCGGCGCTTCCGCTCGAACGCGATCGCCTGCTTGATTTGGTTTGCGGTCACGTGTGGCCAACACTCCTGGAACATTTTCACATGAGCATCCGAATCACTTCCGGCACAGAACTTGTAGACGCCCTTCGTACTCAGCCGCGTCCCGTCAATGCGTGGATCACCACCGAGCCATTCCCGATTGGAATCGAGAAGAGGCCATTTTTTCATTGGCATCGATACGCCCTCCGGATATTGGCAGATTAGACTTCGTGGCTGTCGCAAAACTGTTAGCCGATGATCGGATGGCCAACAAACATTGCTCTGCCCCGCAAAATGCACACCTGTATATTCAAAATTCGCAGGAAGAAATTTACACTTGCTGCCGCTTTTCGAAAGAAAGTTGTGGAAAACTCGACGCGTCCATTTCAGAAGGCCGAACTTTGACTTTCTTGCCGCGCATGGATGTGAGCCACGTTTCCGTTGAAACATAAAGAATGGGCTGAAAGCGACGCTTCCGGAATGTGGTGGATGGCGCCATCGATCGCGAACCTGGCCGTTCGTGAACGAGGATCACATCTTCTCCAATTTATGCACGCCTTGTTCTTTCGTAAGCGTTGGATCGTATGCGGTCACATCGACTTCGGTCACATGAGCAACTGCGGAAGAGGCAGTATCCTAGACTCGATTTCTATTCATAAGTCGATCAGTGTGCCAGAATCCCATGACCAATTCGAAAAGCACAGGTGGGGAGCGACAAGGATACTAAGCTCCATCCGATCCGTTAGGACGTTCCGACGCGTAGGTACAATAGCGGTACACCCATCAGCTACGGTCAACTTCGGCAGGCTACGCTAAGCTACGCTGAGTCAATGATTTAGCCATTTCCAAGCTTCGCTCGATTGTGTTCTATTATCATAGATTTACAGGTGGACACCGGACTCATAATCCCTTGGTTGGGGGTTCAAATCCCTCCGGGCCCACCACCTATTGCTCACATTATCCTTGGCATCTCTGCAGGAGTCGTTTTCTACATAGAGAAGGGCCAAGCATCCTGCTTCGATCTGCTCAAACCGGTCGCAATCTCACTATGGTGCTTTCTTCACTCATCGGTAGCGTGTCACAGAGATAGTCGCGACAAACATGATGCCGATAGTACCAGCAGGCCAAGTGCCACGGGCGAATGAAAGCGCTGCAGATCTCAACGAGTTATTTGGCCTCCTCGTTTGTGGGAAATTTTGATAACAGATGCCTTCGGGATCGCTATGCTTCTTCTGAATTCTTTCGCGTCGAACTCGGGACATGGTCTATATAGCCGCACATATGGAGACCACGCTCCTTCTAGGTGCGAATGACAACTGCTGCCCAGTTTTCTTCTTGTTTAGTGCCAAAATGAGCGTCAAGTAGAGCAGGCATAAATTTGAAGATCTCCGCGTTTGTGTCCACAAATATCTCGACGAAGATGTCCGGTCGAAGCCCAAAAAACGGCATTTACGTGCATACCAGACTCTGTCGTCCGAATGCGCCACGCCTTGCCCGGACATAGAGCTTTTACCGTTGTCGGCGCTGCTCAAACAGCATGAAGGCCGCTAAGCGGTTTATTCAGGGAGAATGTATCCCAGCAACTCGTCGGTCTTGCTCCCCTCGCACGTCGGGTCGCTGCTTACGAAGTGGTCGCTGCTGGTAGAGCAGCGATAGATCGCCACTGTCGCGACGTCAGCAGGAGGTTGTCCGTAGATATATCCATTCAGGCCGACCACATATTGGCCCTCGCATGTCGAATCCAGCGAAACAAACGCATCCGTTTTCCCCGTTTTGCAGCCATACAGGGCAACCATCGCTCCCGCTTGCGGGGCTGCGTAAACCCGGCCCAACGTCTTCTCCAGTGTGAAGACAGTCTTGTCAATCGAACCCGTCGTCACCCGGTGTGAGGTTCCGTGTAAGTACAGTTTTAGTTCATAAAGCGTTGCGTCGTTAGGCGACCAGGAGAGCAGGTCGATGTCCCAACTGGTGAGTTTTGCATTTTGGGCCGCGGAAGTCGGCGACTCGTCCCAGGCAACCTGCACGTTCGAAAAGGATGGAAATATCTGCACGGTCCCACTGCCGTCCTGGTACAGGTTACCATACCCGTCCTGTAGAATGCCCGGGAGAAAATTGCTCTCGTAGCCAGTAAGGTTTGTGTCAAAGGTCTTCAACTCCTGCCAGCCTGTCTTGCCGATTAGGAGATCATTGTTAGGAATCCTGTACAGCTGGAAACCGTATTGTCCGAACTCCATGATGCCCCCAGTAGTCACAGTCGCGCGTGACCCTAAGTTATAGAGTGCGTACCAGTAGCCGTCGACTGTGTTGTAAGCCATATCGGCCCACGTTGGATGGTTCGTAACAAGATTTAATCCATTCGTCGTCAGCATGCTGCCAGTCTTAAAGTGCACTCCGTCAGAGGACGCGGCCTCCCAGTGTTGGTCTCCCGTATAGGGAGGAGGTTCGTCCTCATAGAACAGCAAGATCGCCTGTTGCCCATCCGAGTTGTAGGGTACTGGCTGAGCCGCTCCATAGCCGAATAAATTAGTCCCCAGGATCACGGGCGATGGGTACTTCTTCCAGCTAATCCCATCATCGGAAAAAGCAACTCCAATGCTGTTGGCCCCACCTCCCACATTGGCGGTGGCCACGTAGTAGAGGGCGTAAGTATAGGTGTGGCCATCCCCAAGCGGATTGCTAAACGTACCTTGGATCACCTTTGGGTTGCAGGTGTACGCGGAGTCCCACGCACCCGGTGTCTCCGCCAATACCACCTTGGGGCCTACCCGGTGCCCGCTTACCAGGTCAATCGACTCATAAACAATTGAGTCTGTAACCTGCGAGGGTTTGGCCGGGTTCGGGGCTTCGCCGCACCACCAGAATTGCTGCACGTGGCCGGTTTGAATAATGGACGGGGTGTAATCCCATCGCCCCAACCTTCCGACCACAGCTCCCGCAGGCGGCCCACCCGATCCGCATCCGATCAAGTAAGGAATCAATCCAAACCATAGCAGAATTGCCCGTCGATGCAGCATACCGTGGCTTATGCGGGCGGAAGCTACGCCCCCATGTCCGATCTTGAAAGGATGCATTGAAGAATTGTAACGTCCTCCGTCGGTCCCACGGAACAGCCACTCCGCCCATCTATGGAGCTTCCCGATACCGGTCTCAATGCACCTCGAGCCAATCATCTGCTGGGCAGTCTTAGTAATCCCATAGGATGTGGTTTGCATTCAGGTGGGAGGGAGCCGATCGTCTACCGAAATCCTAGTGCCGATCGGATCTCATCCAGTTTCTGCGCCTGTTCCGGAACGCGGCGGAGACGATCGAGAAACAGCTCGACAAGACCCCACGTTACAGCCAAGAGGAAACCGAACGCAGCGAAGCCCAGCGATAACAGCTTCCTTGACGGAGCTGATTTCTTATCCGGAGGGATAGCGCGGTCCACAATTTGCAGTATCGGCACCGACTTCGCCTCATCCAGCTTCGCCGCTTCACTTTGCCTCGTCAACAGGTCGAAGAGGGTCTCGTGATACTTCAACTCTCGTGCCTGACGCTCGTACTGCAGCGCGGCCTCGGGCAACTGACCTGCAGGAATCTGCAACTCTCCCGGTTGCACGGTTTGCTCGCTTTTCTCAAGCTCCGTCACATGTGACCTGAGTGCTGCAATCTCTCGCTGCAGTTGAATAACAACAGGATTTTCCTCGGTTGCATAGGTTTCCATCGACTGCAGTACTACCTGTCTGCTCGATAATTCAGCTCGCGCTTGAGCGATCGCATTGATGATTGAAGCAGCCTGCCCGTTGAACTGGATCACACCTGTCTTTTGCTGTGTGTTTCGCAGCGCTTCTTCGGCATCCGAGAGCGCATGTTTCTCCTCAGCAATACGGCGCTCATAAAATCTCACGCGCTGCGTTGCCTCCCCGGTCGCAAGCTCTGAGTTCACGACATACAACTGATCCAGATAGCTGTTCGCGATATCGCTTGCCACCTTTGGATCGGAGTCTTTGACATTCAGATGGATCAGGTTGTCCTTGCCCGACTCAAAGACAGTATGTCTCTGTAAAGCGGCCTCGGCGTCAGTAAGCGTCTTGGTCTTATATCGCTGACGCAGGTTGCATGCGGCGATGACATTGTCGGCGATCGTCCGGCTTTCGAGGATACCTACGTACATATCCGCCGGACTCTTCAGACCAAACATTCCTCCACCTAAGCCCCCCCCGCCCGAGAGCGACCCCACTTGTCCCAAAAGAGCTGACGCTGCGGACGTTGCTTGCTGCGGTGGAATGATCGCCGCCGTAGCAGTGAACGTGGGCTTGAGGACAAGGCTTAGAATTATTCCAACTGCCAGCCCTCCGACGGTCATAAGCATCACCCGTCGCTTGGTCTTTGCTAGAACCAGAAGCACGGCTAGAAGATCGATGCGACTGTCCGTCACTGTAGGATGCAAAGCCTGCGTATCCGCAGCGTTTGGTTCGTAGATGTAGGATGTCATAGGGCGGTGGTGCTGTATTCGCGGCCCGCAGCGTTCGGGCACTCTACACTTATACTACGCCGCTGTACCTCGCCGGAATGGCTTGGGCATTTCGGAACTCCTGATTGAGGTTGATCGCAAACTGCAAGATGACTAATGATAGGGCTACCACTGCGGGTACACTCAGCCGGCCTGATCGGAATGATTTCCTGCGTCGTTACGAAAAGTTCTTCTTTCTAACGACGGTTCTGGCCTCCGCGTTGCCGGGATTCGCTCCACTCAAATTGGTCGCGATAGTCGCGCTCTGGTGCTATCTGATGGTGGGCGATAGCTTCACCATAGCTGCAGCACTCTGGTTCGTGTCAGTGTTGCTGAATCTCCTGCTCGGAGCGCAGGTCGGCGCCGTCTTCCAGGGTGTCCCGCAGAATTACGTCTTCGACCACTTCCTTCGGTTGATCGTTTTCTTTATAGCACTGGGAATAGGCAGCTACACTGCGAATCGGTGCTCCATTTCGCAGAAGCGGCTGGACCAACTCATCTTTGTTATTGCCATAGGCTTGATGATCTTTAAGCTCTTAATAGCCGGCGCCGTCCTTACAGGGATACCTCAGAGTCGCGTTCAGGCTATGTTCGGATTTGACACACCAACAGAAGGTATTGGGTTCGGCTTGCAACGACTGCAGTTTCCATCTGACGTCATCGCTCCCTTTCTGATCGCCTGTTACGTGGGGGGCAAGAAGAAAGTCAAGGATGGCATCCTGCTCTTGTGCGTTGCTACTGTCGTCTTTCTCAGCTTCTCTCGTTTTCTGTTTGCCTTTTACCTTCTGTGCACTTTTTTACGGGCACTCTGGATCAAGAAGGCTGACTTCATCACTGTGCTGAACATCGTGGTGTCCGTGGCATGCGTGATCGTCTTCTTCGAAAGCATCCTGTCGCGCTTCGCCAGCGTCGACACGGCCGCTTCCGATCAGGTTCGCGTCGACCAGATTCACTATCTGAAAGTTGCCATCAAGAGCTTTCCGCTTCTCGGCACAGGCCTCGGTTCGGAAGCGCACGATTACCTGCGCAACGAAAAGACCCCCTACCTTTATGAAGCACAGTGGTACGCAACGACCATGCAGATGGGATTCATCGGCGTCTTCTGGTATGTGCTCAACCTCCTGCTGGCTGTCTATGTGCCGCTTCGCAAGAACTACATTGCGTTCACAGTAGTCTTCCTGGTGTGGGTCGTCTCTGGTTTCACCAACCCGTACCTCACTGGCTTAGGAAGCGCGTTCGGCCTCACCATACTTCTTCTGCGATGTAACAGTGCGCAGCCCCAACCAAAGCCGGCTGCTACCATCGCCTGAGCCATCAACCTTCAGGGCGAATTTCATTCCATGCGTCAGCTCGCGATCAACATTGTTCGGTATAATCAGGAGTTTTCTCTGTTGGAGTGTTCGATCCAGGCTGCACTCAACCAGGATCTCGACAACGTGGAGGTTGTTCTCACGGAGAACGGCTCCTCGGACTCCATCAAAGAGCCGCTATTGCAGCGTTTTGGGGGCGATCCACGCTTCCGTTACGCAGAGAACGCCGCGAACCTCGGATTCGCTGGCGGGCATAACCGATTTATCCATACCGCTAATGCTGAGTTCGTTCTTCCGCTCAACCCCGACACGCAGCTCACGCCGGAGTATGCACGCACCGTTCTCGCCGTATTCAGCGATCCCTTCGTCGCCGCTGCTGAAGGCAAGATGCTAAAGCCTGAACCTCTTCCCGACGGGCGATACATCCTCGATGGTACCGGCATGTCTCTCTCCCGCGCTCGCAGAGCAGGAGAGAGGGGGCAGCTCCAGATTGACGAAGGGCAGTTCGATCGCAGCACCAATGTTTTTGGCGTCTCAGCCACTGCGGCAATCTACCGTACCAGCGCACTGGAACGTGTCAAGCATGGCGAGGCAGAATACTTCGATGAGGACCTCTTTACCTACTGGGAAGATCTGGATCTCGCATGGCGTCTGCGGCTCGCCGGCTTCGAGTGCCGTTACGTACCAGGGGCCATCGTCTACCACTCACGTTCTGCCAACCAGAGCAAAGATGGTTTTACTCGAATCGGCGCCTTCATCGCCAACACCCGTAGTCTTTCCCTTCGCGTCGCGCAGTGGGACTGGCGCAATCATCTGCTGACGATCATCAAGAATGATTTTGGCATCAGCTTGTTACGCGATCTGCCCCGCATCGCAGTTCGCGAGCTTGCCATTTTCGCCTACCTGTGTGTCATCCGTCCCCAGATTCTCTTAGCTGTGCCGGAGTTCTTCCGGCTCCTGCCAAGCATTCTTCGCAAAAGGAGGCTCGTACAAGGCAGCCGCGCTGTCTCGTCCCGCCAGATGGGGCAGTGGTTTGAAAACGCACGGCGCTGAGCCTCTTAGGGCGATAGCGCGTTCAACCAATGAGAAACTCAGCGAAGGCTCCACCTCAATACCTGCAGAGCAAAGGCCGGTTCGCGCAAGGTCAGCAGGGTTCTGACAGCACGCTTCAGCAAGCGGACGCGGTGCATCAGACTTCCTCCGCCCCATCCCGTTTCCCGAACAAATTGCCACTCGGCGGCCAGGAGATTGTCGAAGCGACGATGGCTGGACTCCTTTCGCAGATTGTTGGTCGAGAGCCGGTGCGGGATGGTGACGTCAAGCACTAGAAGCCTGCCTCCCTGCTTGTGGAGACGATGAAAGACAGCGTGATCCAGGAAGTCGAGCCAATACTGGGGGGGGAAGCCACCGATTGCCCGCAATGCGCTCACGCGCAGGCAGGCGCAAGAATTCAGTGCGGTCAGCCATCCTGGATTCAATCCCGAAAACCCTTCTTGCATGGCCAAGTAGCGAAACCGGTGGACGGCGGCGGGCGAGAGCACAACGCCGTCCTGCACAAGCCTAGGAACAATGCCGCAGGCCTCGGACGGTGGCGTCCTGTCGATGGCTGCGAATGCGGCTGGGATCAGCCCGGGAAGCACCGTCGTGTCCTGGTCGAAGAGCCATAACCAAGTATCGCCGGCCTCTTCGGCGGCATGGAGCGCCTGGTTGTATGCAGTCGCAAGACCTCCATTCGAGGGGTCGTGCTGATAGCTTGCTTTCGCAAAGAGACCCACGGGCAGTGCAACTGTTTGCGGCTCAGGCGAGTTATCGTAAATCAGCAAAGAGATGCGGGACGCGAGTGCGGGATACTCGCGCAATGCGGCACACAGGGTTTGGAAGGTCTCCGACTCCTGCAAGCCTGTTCGATAGAGTACAATGACGCACCGAACACTATCGAGGGACATAGGACTCGGTACAGCGTGCATACTGGGGCTAAAGCTATCCACCGTAACTATCCTAGCAAAACCAGCAACTGCCTGGCGTGCATTATCATTAACGCTAAACCACTAATAAGTCGCGACCTTTTTCCTGAGCGCCCAAAAATCTCGGACGGATGAGTGAGAGCAAGGCAAACCTTTTTCGTCCTCAGGTGCGGCCGCTCCTCGGCCGTCCGTGGTTATCACTAAAAGCGATTTGGATTTTCACGTGCATGATGAAAATCGTGCGACACCCTAAAATAGGAAGATCTGTTTCATGGTAAACGATGGGCTGGCTTTATCGTTGATGAGACAATTTCGGAGGCCTGGCAGTGTCGTATCCGCTCGCAGTTGTCGTTCCCACCTACAACCGTTGTGACGCTTTGAAGCAGTGCATGGAGCATCTCGAAAAACAGACGCGCAAGGACTTCGAGGTTGTCATTGTCGATGATGGGAGCACCGACTCTACAGAGACGTGGGTAAGCGACTACCTGAAGCGCACACCACTCTCCCTTCGTTATCTCCGCCAGAAGAACAGTGGTCCAGCTCGTGCCCGCAATTTCGCAATCTCCGTCATTGAAGCACCGATTACGCTTCTGATCGGCGACGACATCTTCCCCGCGCCGCAGTTCACGGCCTTCCACATGAAACTGCACGAGGAGCGCCCAGAGGCATCTGTCGTCGGACTAGGGCTCACCGTCTGGGCCGAAGAAGGTCAGCAAATCACATCGTTTATGCGCTGGCAGGATACCCGTGGCACGCAGTTTCACTATGAAGAGCTGATCGCCGGCATCCAGCCAGACTGGAGGCATTTCTACACCAGCAATCTTTCTCTAAAGACTTCGCTACTACGCACCTTTCCTTTCGACGAGTCATTTCCATATGCGGCCATGGAGGATATCGAAGCGGCGTGCCGCATTGAAGCCCAGCATGGTCTGGAGATGGTCTTTTTACCAGACGCTGTCGCCAGCCACCTGCATCCGATGAACTTCCTGGGAGCTTGCCGCCGCATGGAAAAGGTCGGCGAGTCTACGGCATACTTCGATAAGCTCTGGCCAGGAAAACTGCCGCGAAAACCAAATCCGCTGGCTGCCCGGCTAAGCAGAGTGCTCACACGCATACCACTGATGATGCGTATCGTCGAGGCCATTGCCAACCAATCGCTCAAGATCGCCTGTCCGAATCGCTTGATGAACTTCGTACTCGGCCATTACCACGATCGAGGATACGAGCGTTATATCCACCAGAACACCAATCGGTAGCGACCGTCGATCACATAGAGCATCGTTATCGAGAACTCAACTGTATTACCGTAATGGGAATCTCTAACTTTCAGTAAATGTCTGGAATTTGGCCGCCACACTGCGCGCAATCAAGATTTGATGGCTCATTCATCCTTCAATATATCGCGTGTTCCGGAGTGGAGTCGCATCATAAGAAGTAGGGCAGCAACACTTAGGTTAGCTGCGCAAGAATGCAAATGTGAGGCGGTGCTACGGTTTCGACGGACAATACCCTAAAGCCGGCCCGAGATAACAATTCACGACTGTTGTGTTCATCAAAAACATGATGGTGGAGACATCTATTTGAGAAGTTGTCTAGTGAACGTCCGTGAAATTCGTGCTTGGAGCCTGCGGCTATGTCCATCGTAAGATCGTGTTTTTCGAGGATTTCAGGTAAATGGGTAAGATCATCTTCATTAGTGTTCTGCTCGAAGTCGTCGAACATATGGTCTACACTTGTGGGCTGCCGGAGGTGATCGAATGTATATCGATAATAAGGTAGCGTAAGGATTAGCGCTCCTCCTGGTCTCAACACGCGTTGCCATTCTTTTACGGCCTTGATCGGATTTGCGAAATGCTCGAGATTGTGGGAAGACAGAACGAAGTCATAAGTTGAATCAGGCACTTCCTCTAAGGCTGAACCTTCACAGAACAAGCTTGTGCCCGCGGCCTTTTCAGAATTGAAGACGAAACTCTCGCTGTGTTTTGCCCAGACATTCGCCTTAGAGAAATCGCAATTGTCTACTCTTCGAGCTTCCTCGTAGACAGGTGTGGGATTTCCCTTCCGAAATACATCGCTCGGCCCACCGATCTCCAAACCCCACTTATCCGTGATGTAAGGCAAATACAATTCGAAGTTTCTTAAGTGCCCTTGGCGATTCATCTTCAGGAGTCGATTGACCTTTAGCAAACAGCGTTGATAAATGGATCGCATCTTCTCAAATTACACTCAGTTAGGCGGAACTGCCAGAGCAACAACATCACGATCATAGGTGCAAAAAGGCTGCTTATGCCAGTGGTGCGGGCGGACTCACGGGCGGCCATCTGCTGACGAGATTCTTGCTCAGCAATTACCACGATCGAGGATATGACCGTCACATCCGCCGGAGCCCAATCTGCAGCCCCAGCATATAGAACGTTAGAATCAGAGTCTATGGGAGTGAAGCGCAACACGGCGTACAACCTGTTAGGTTCGTTTGTTCCGATGGCGGTGGGTGTCGTAACAGTGCCTATCTATCTTCGATTGATCGGCGATGCACGCTATGGCGTGCTGGCGCTGGTGTGGCTCTTCCTTGGCTATTTTGGCTTATTTGATCCTGGAATTACGCGAGCGGCGCTATTTCATATCGCCAAGCTAGGTGACCGAGAGCAGCAAATCGAGCGCGAAAATGTATTTTGGACCGCGCTAGCCATCAATCTCTGCTTCGGCCTCATCGGCGGGGTTGTTCTTTACTTTGCCGCCAGGCCATTCTTTATAACCACGTTCAAGATGCCCTACAATATGCGAGCCGAGGTGCTTGCGAGCCTTCCCTGGCTGGCAGCATCCGTTCCCCTCTCGATTGTCACGGGTGTGCTGGGCGGAGCAATGCAGGCCCGCGAAAGTTTTGGAAGTTTCAATCTCATTAATGCCTGCAACGCGTTCGTGACACAAATTGTTCCTCTCGCCGTTGCCTATTGGCATGGACCCGACCTCAAGTGGCTGATTGCTGCCGTTCTGATAACGCGTATTCTGGGTTCGATTCCGAACATCGTCGTTCTAAAGCGCGTATTGCCTTTCGGGGTGGGTGGGGCATTCCAGGCACGTTTGGTCCCCACATTGTTTTCGTACGGTGGTTGGGTGACGATCTCGAACCTGATTAATCCCATCCTGACGACGATGGATCGCATGGTTATCGGCAGCGTGATCGGGGCTCAGGGAGTGGCTATGTATACCGTTCCGTTCAACCTGGTAAGCCGCGTCTCTCTCCTGCCGGCCTCATTTGCGACAAGCCTCTTTCCGAAGCTCTCGCGCAGCAGCCAGACAGAGAGTTCCCGTCTGGCGGAGGATGCCATTACGGCGCTCGCGGCGGTGATGACGCCTCTGGTCGTATTCGGCGTGGCCATTTTGCCCTTGTTCATGCGCTATTGGGTCGGCATAAACTTTGCGCAGCGAGCGGCACCCATCGGTATTGTTCTGCTGGCAGGGATCTGGATTAACAGCCTGGCGATCATTCCGTTTGAACATCTGCAGGCGATCAATCGGCCCGATTTGACGGCCAAATTCCATATTTTCGAGACGCTGCCCTTTCTTGCCGTACTATGGATCGGGGTGCATTACTTTGGCCTCATCGGTGCGGCGTGGGCCTGGACCCTGCGTGTGACGTTTGACGCGCTATTACTGCTGATCGTGGCGCGGCAAGTAGGGGAGTGGCGTAGGTTGGTTGCGGGTGGTGTACTTGTGCTAATTGCTTTAAGTCTGTCATCAGAGCAGGTCGTCTGGTGGAAAAATCTGGCGGAGGTGCTGGTGCTTGCAGTGGCTATAGTCTGGTCCTGGCAGACGAGCCCGCTCCTGCAACATACGATCAAAGCACTATTACATTCTGGAAAACGTGGACAGGTTAACGCTGTCTGACACAACTTATCCGTGTAGGATGCACTAGGCTCTATCTGGGAGCGGTGGCAAGGAAGCGTGCGAATAGATTGTGCCGGATGCGGAGCTTAAACTTATCTTTGACGTTCATCTGCCAACCACGGTCCTGACTGCCGGAGACGCCTTGAATCTCAAGAGGAAACGGTGGCTCGGCCCAGGTGCCACGGTTGGCCATGCAGGCATGAACAGCACGGGCCAGCACGTGCTCGAAGTTTGACTGTTGGCTGTCGTTCACCTCATCCCTCAGGGGGAAAAGATAATTACGCAGAAAGTCCGTGGTCCCGGCGAAAACTCGACTGTCGGCCCATGTGAGATTCAACAGCATGTCACAGATGATTTCCGCATCGCGCCGACGGTCGGCAAAGTGCAAGAAGTCAGTAGCATTTATCAAAAAGTAGCGCCCCGTCACCTTCACAAATTGCGGGGAGAGGGCAAGCAACTGGGAGTGCTCGATGGCGTACTGCAGGCAAATCATTTCACCGTAGCCCTTGCCTAAGGAGCCATCGTACTCGCGAACCTTGAAGGACAAAAACTCGACGTTCTTTTCGGGTCTTTCATTAGCGATCTCACGCAGTTCAGAAATATCTGAACCGGAGTTCTCCACTAGAACAAGCGACTTGATATCCGGATGCGCAAGCCAAAGAGCCAGGGCCTGTTTGTAATCGCTAAGGCGTGTGTCTGTGTCCGTCCTCGCGGTAAATACCATATCCTCTTTGACCTTGATCGTAGCGGTGAGAATAAGACAGGCGGTGGCGTTCGCTGGAGTATTGGTCATTGTCAGTTCCAAGTGTACTGAACAGACCAATGACAATGCGAGATGTGCTCCTAATAGGGCAACTGCTCGAGATTTGGCCCTTGAGCAGTTGATTGGGCTCAGAATCGCGTGAACATCCCTTCACCGCACAGAACTTGCCAGCGGATTCGAAGAAAGACGACTCTGCCGTTGCACTGCACGATAGGAGCCGAACGGGAGAAGCATCCATTGGAGAATGGCTGCTAACATAGTTGATTGGAGAGGATGAATATTTTGACCCATGAACGTCTTCAGCAAACAGCTCAGTGGACTTGGCAATCAACTCTTTCAGTATGCCGCAGGGCTCTACTTTGCTGACAGATACAAGGGTAAGCTGCTAGTGATTCAGGAGCCGGTGGAGGGCACGCTCTCACATGGTGGGTACAACCGTCCATTTCTCCTTTCACGGTTTCAGATCACGTCTCCGATCCGCCTGAAGAACCGATTGGATCATCTGATGCTTTCACAGGGTCCCCGCGGACTCAAACTAAGCGCGCCCATGAAGACCCTTGGCCGCATCGCTGTCCGTCACGAGACCAAAGAACGACGCTCCCACTTCATTGAAGACCTGGAGCTACCGTCCGACGTCCGAACCCTTTACATCTCTGGATTCTGGCAGGCCTACCCATACGCTGAGGCTGTCGCTCCGCAACTCCGCCAGGAATTTCGTCTGCGAGAGCCAGCTACCGGGAACAATCAAAGGCTGCTCGAACAGATTGATGCGGCTCCCGTCTCGGTTTCGCTGCATGTGCGGCGCAGGGACTATACCTTGGCCGCGGAAGGAAACATTGCTCTTCCGCTCGATTACTATCATCGAGCCATCGACCTTATCCGGCGGCGGTTCGAGGATCCCGTCTTCTTCATCTTCTCCGACGATATGGAGTTTGCCCGCAAGAACCTGCCCGCCGACATGCGCCAGGTCTTCGTGGAAGGCAATGACGACTTCTCCTCCCAGGAGGATTTGCGCCTCATGGCCGCCTGCCAACATCACATCATCGCTAACAGTAGTTTTTCCTGGTGGGGAGCTTGGCTAAACCCAAGCCCGAAGAAGGTAGTTGTCGCTCCACGCCACTGGCTCCTTTCGCCGGAAAGCGCCTACGCCGATCTGCTTCCGCCCGCGTGGCATGCGCTCGACTCGCTGCGCAAAGGATGAATGATCTGTTCCGCATGCGGATTGATACGGAATTGTCGGTGCAATGCTCGCCGATGACCTGGAAACGATTGCCATCAGATATCTTCAGGACCGATGATCCCTCGTATACGACTTCAGCCACAGAGGCCAGATCGATACGTGCAAACGGCATGAGAGGCTTCTTTGTGCAAAGCTGCTTGAAAATTGTTCGTGTTTCTCATCACAGTCGGCGGTCCGCATCATCTGGAACTGGCGAAGTCATCTCTTTTCGATCGTCAAGAATGTTTTTGGCTGGCGTCTTGGCGTGACTTACTGTTCATCATCATGAGAGAGTCCTTTCTGTTCTGCTATCTTGCGATCATCGGGCCCAGATTTGGTGGCAGGACTTCCTGAATTGCAGGCTACTCCCTCAAACCATGGTTTGCTAAAGGCTAGGGGAAGACTACCTGTGGGACTCGTCGAACCAACTGGAATGCCATTTAGGAAGTTTGAATAGAAGTGATTTTAAGTTTCTTGGCTGCCTTGAGTTGTTCCCGCAAACGCTGAGGAAAACCGTTATCAAAATGTCCGCAGACCCCGTCCAGGTTCGCTTTCGCTAATATTTTGATTCTTAGCCATCTATGGTCCACATCGAATACCAGCACCGCCGCAGTAAAGCAAAGAAACCGTACGGTTAGGAGTAGATACCGCACAATCGGATTCTTGCGGTAGTTCTGCTCTATCCAAGCAGTATTACGGTAGCCATAATAGTCAAAACAGTAAGCTTCGATCTCCTTTTGATAAAAAACATGGGAGAAAATCTGCCTGCTCTTTTGGCAACGCGCAACTTCCTTGTGGGCAACAGTACTTTCAGATGCTAGCGCGATATCTCCAATCGAACGGAGTCGCATACAATATTCTGTGTCGTCACGGTGAATAAAAAAATCTGAGATAGGAAGCCCAATCCTATCTATCGCGCAAGATCGAATCAATAAGCCCACAAACGACGAAAATCTGACTTTGGTATAAGGCGTCGTATGCTGCCTCGAATAAAGCCTAAGTCCGTCAGCTGTTTTCTTTCCAAAACGATCCACCTTAGCATTAGCGATAGCGACAACCTCAGCATAATGCTTAAACCGTTCCATTATCTCCAGAGAATCTGGATAGGGCTCAGTATCGTCATCCATAACCCATAGCCAATCGAATCCGGCTTTATGTGCAGCATCCATCCCGACATGGAATCCACCCGCGCCACCAATGTTCTGAGGTAGTCCAATATAACGGATGAGCGGATTCTCCAGATAGCCTCGCTCCTTTAGGTACGTTTTCGTACCGTCTGAACTGGCATTATCTACAATAAAGATTGCATTTGGCGGCAAGCTCTGATGCAAGAGCGCATCCACACACTCTGTAAGGAGCTGCTTTCGATTAAAGGTAACAACAACAGCGGCATTTGAACTTAGAGTCATTTGGTTTGATTGAGAATCTTGCTGCTAAGAAGTAAGGCAGCAGCGACGACTTGGTCCATATTGTAGTAACGATATTCTGCCAGGCGACCAATGAAAAGAGTTGCAGATTCCGCATCTGCTAGCTTTTTGTAACTTTGATACAAAGCTTGGTTTTCCGAAGTCGGAACCGGATAGTAAGGGTCTCCGTCTGTCTGAGGAAACTCGCGGACGATCGATGTTCCTGAGTGGCTCTGTCCGGTGAGATGTTTAAACTCGGTAATCCGAGTGTACTCATGATCGTTGGGATAGTTGACTGTTCCTACTGGCTGATACTGCTCTTTCATTGCAAAATGCTCGTGGCGGAACGAGAGTGATCGGTAGGGCAACTTGCCGTAGCAAAAATTGAAGTAGGCGTCGAGTGGTCCGCTATAGAAGGTCTTTTCTACGCAAACTCTATTGCGAACACTTTGAAACTCGGTGTTAAGTTCGACCCGTATGTTTGGGTGGTCCAGCATTCGTTCGAACATCCGCGTGTAGCCTTCAGCTGGCATGCGCTGAAACTTATCGGTGAAATAACGATCGTCACTATTCGTGCGCACGGGAATGCGACCGGCCACTGCGGCGCTCAATTCGGAGAGATCAAGACCCCACTGTTTTCGTGTGTAGTTCTTGAAGAACTTGTCGCATAAATCGCGCCCGACACTATTGAGAACAATATCTTCACTATTGCGAATAGGGGTGCGTTTCTCTCGTACCTTTTCAAAAAATGCCGCGACTCCCTCCTCATCCAGCGAAAGATTGTAAAGCTGGTTGATCGTTTGCTGGTTTATAGGTATGGGATAAAGCTTTCCGTCCACCGAAGAAAGAACTCTATGCTCGTATCTCTTCCATTCACTGAACTTTGACAGATACTCTTCGACGTGTGGCGCATTCGTATGGAAGATATGAGGGCCATACCGATGCACTAACACGCCGGCACTATCCAACTCGTCGAAGGCGTTGCCGCCGATATGAGAACGCCTGTCGATAACCAGAACAGTTTTTCCATGCGAGGCAAATCGCTCTGCAATGACCGCGCCGGCAAACCCTGCGCCTACCACTAGTATGTCCGTATTCATGCGTGAGTTTCAGTAGAGGAGTCGTCGCAACCTCCTATTCCGATTTTTAAGTGTAACCTAGTTTAGAGGTCTCAAACGTAGCGATAGAATAGTAGATCAGCAACGAAGCCTCTCGTTGAGCAGACTAATACTTGCGTCTCCACCGTCCAAAGAATGAATGCACTTTCCCGTCGACCAAATCGAACACTCCCTCTCGCATCAGCGAAGATCTTTGCCGAACCTCCAATGACCATGGTTTTCGCAACGGCAATCAAACCCACCAAGGGAAATCTTCCCCAAAAATAAGCGAGTCAGATTCACTCATGAGGAAGAAATGAAGCGTCGGCTATTTACCTTGATAGCCTCCGCTCTGGGAATAACCACGATCTGCTGTTTATGGATCGTAGGTCCGCTTGTATCCACCACCCACAATGCGATCTATCACTGGAGCGGTCCCGCAAGCACACTCTTTATCCCCGCACTTGTTGATTTCATTGTCTTCTGGATCATGGTCACAATCCTTTTGCTTTCTGTAAAAGAGTCGTCACAGAAATCGGTTGTGGTTTGGGCAGCAATTCTTTTTTTCCTGCCATGGGCTGTTCTAAAAAACCTGGTCATCCTTACCAATTGGTATTTCCCCCACTGGCTAAGCCGATCAATTCTTGGATTATGCTTGGCGGCGTTCCTTCTTGTTGTGACCTTCTGGCGACCAGCGCATGAGCACCTCTTTGAACGAGTCCGAACGCTGGCGATCTCAATCCTCTGTTCAATTGCCATCTGCGGAGCCATGATCCTAATCCAGTTGGTGTGGTTTGGCTGGCAGGCACGATCACTCAATGCAATCAACACTCTGCACCGGACTCCCGCTGCTCATGCGCTCAGACCTGGTACTCCTCGCATTATCTGGATCCTCCTGGATGAGCTTTCGTACCAGCAGGTTTATGGAAAGAGATTTCCAAGTCTCAACTTGCCAGAGTTCGATTCACTTGCCGCCCATTCGACGGTGTTCACACACGTCGTGCCAGCCGGCAAGTTGACAGAAATTGTCATGCCATCCCTGATGTCTGGTCTGTCGATCGACAAGATTCGATCCCACGCAGACGGACGCCTCATGATCCATCGTTCGAGCGAGAACAGATGGGAGAACTTCGACCAGCACGCCACAGTCTTCCGAGATGCTCTCGATGCCGGCTACAGCACTGCGGTGACAGGTTGGTATATCCCATACTGCCGCATCCTCTCGGACGTGCTTGATCGTTGTTCTTGGACTTTAAGTGGACTAGCCTCAAATAGATCGATGCCTAAAGCTTCAATCCTCAGAAATAGCGCGCAGCCCGTTCTAACAAGCTTTATTCTTATGGATCTTCTGCATACCGCCTTGACTCATGAACCCAGGGCAGCGGACCTATATGCCACACATCACATCGACGACTATCAGGAGCTATTGGCCTCAGCAGATCGCCTTCTTGAAGATCCTTCGGATAACTTCATCCTGCTACACATGCCTATACCTCATCCTGGGGGCATCTATAACCGCTCCACTCGCAGCTTCACTGTGGGGAACTCGAACTACATCGACAACCTGGCGCTCGCCGACTCCTATCTGGCACACGTGCAATCTCTTCTTAAGTCCCGCGGGCAGTGGGACTCTTCTACCGTCGTCATTATGGGAGACCACTCTTGGCGAACATACATGTGGTCAGATGCTTCGGACTGGACGCCTGAAGAACAGGTCGCAAGCGATGGAGCAACTTTTGACGACCGTCCGGCTTACATCGTGAAGGCACCTTACCAAGAAACAGGAGCGCGGATCGATCTACCATTCAACGCAGTTGACACACGGTTAATGCTGGACGCATTTCTAAACGAACAGATAACTTCGGCCGAGACTCTTTACACATGGGTTGAAAATCTCAACAAGACGCGCAGGAAGTGAGCCATCAGTTCAGGCTCCCATCAAGCAAAAGCTACGGCATCCCGCCGAGCATAATCTTCAAGCTATCCCGTAATTCCATCTTAGAAAACGAGTCGCACGCATCTCACTAAGTGCCACGCAGCCTTACAGTCTATCTCGGACGGCGTCCAAAGTGAGTTTGATTCCCTGCTCTAAGCCGGTTCTATGATGCCAGCCAAGGCTATGCAGTCTGCTGACATCCATCAGCTTCCGCGGCGTACCATCGGGCTTAGTCACATCAAAAGTCAGTTGTCCAGAAAAGCCCAGAACACGTGCAACCGTTTCGGCAAGCTCGCGTATTGTGACATCTTCCCCTGTGCCAATATTGATGAGAGGTGGAGCATCTTCGACGAGTAATGACTGGAAGCTGACCTCATCCAGATCCATTAGGAAGATACAAGCTTCCGCTAGGTCGTTCGAATAAAGCAGTTCGCGACGGGGAGTTCCAGTCCCCCATACCGTGATATCCCTTGCCCCTGTTTTGACAGCTTCGCAGGTCTTGCGAATGAGGGCAGGCAGCACGTGGGAGGTATTGAGATCAAAGTTATCGTTAGGTCCATAGATGTTCGTGGGCATAGCCGCCAGGTAACGCGTACCGTACTGCCGGTTGTAGCTCCAGCACATCTCGATACCTGCAATCTTCGCCAGTGCATAGGGCCTGTTTGTGGGTTCAAGGGGGCCAGTGAGCAGTGATGACTCTGGTATCGGCTGAGGAGCGAGCCGTGGATAGATACACGACGAACCGAGAAATAGAAGACGATCAACCCCTGATCTGCGAGCAGATTCGATGATATTGGATTGAATGACGAGGTTGTCGCGAATGAAGTCAGCTGGATAAGTGCTGTTTGCGAGGATCCCCCCCACCTTCGCCGCGGCGAGAAAGACATACTCTGGCTTAATATCTGCGAAAAATCTATCGACGGACACCGTATCGAGAAGATCGAGTTCATCGCGGGTACGTGTGACTAGGTTGGAATAGCCCTGTCGCTCAAGACCCCGCTGAATGGCTGATCCCACAAGGCCACGATGACCGGCAATATAGATGCTGGAGCTTTTTCTCATAAAGAATCTCCGGACTTGCTCGAGGATGCTCGCAGACCTGCGGTGCAGAAGCTGGTGGGATCTACGACCATTAAGGCGGGTTTTAAGAAGCCAGTTATCATCAGACTAGTAAGGTTCGATTTGAGCTAGCTCTAGGTTTCACGAACGTTATAAGCCTCAAAGCCATGTTTTCGGACCAGTGCGTCTCGTTGAGCGGCTTTGAAATCGGAGTCGACCATCTCTCGGACTAGATCGTCAAAGCTAGTTCGCGGGGTCCAGCCTAGTTCACGTTTCGCTTTACTGGGGTCACCGAGGAGCGTCTCCACCTCGGTCGGTCGAAAGTAACGAGGATCCACCGCGACAATTATATTGCCGTTCGAATCGACAGCCTTTTCATCTATGCCACTTCCCTCCCAGGTCAAGTTCAGATCGAGAAGCTTGGCGCATCGTTGAACGAACTCTCGAACGCTGAACTGTTCGCCGGTAGCGATAACATAATCCTGTGGCTTCTCTTGCTGGAGCATGAGCCATTGCATCTCGACGTAATCGCGAGCATGGCCCCAGTCGCGTTTCGCGCTTAGGTTCCCAAGGAAAACTCTCTCCTGCAGGCCGGCCTTAATGCGAGCAAGGCCACGGGTGATCTTACGAGTAACAAAGGTCTCGCCGCGAAGAGGAGACTCGTGGTTGAAAAGGATTCCATTACAAGCGTAAATACCATACGCTTCCCTGTAGTTGATGCAGATCCAATAGGCATACATCTTGGCTACAGCATAAGGGCTGCGAGGGTAAAAAGGCGTTGTCTCCTTCTGAGGGATCTCCTGCACTAGGCCGTAGAGTTCAGAAGTACTGGCTTGATAGAACCTTGTCTTCTTTTCCAATCCAAGAATACGGATCGCTTCAAGCAAGCGAAGCGGACCTAAAGCGTCAGCGTCTGCCGTGTATTCCGGCTGTTCGAAAGAGACCTGAACATGTGACTGAGCACCAAGGTTATAGATCTCGTCAGGCTGGACCTTCTGGACTATGTGAATAAGTGAGGAGGAGTCAGTCAGGTCGCCATAGTGAAGAATAAAATGGGGAGATAGGTTATGGGGATCTTCGTAAAGGTGATCAATGCGAGCGGTATTGAACAATGAGCTTCGACGCTTAATGCCGTGGACTTCATATCCTTTAGCGATCAAGAATTCGGCGAGATAAGCTCCGTCCTGGCCAGTGACTCCTGTAATAAGGGCTTTCTTCAAAAACCACGTTCTCCTTCGCTCGCCAAGGAGCTTCTTTGATTGTAAAGCTTGATAAGGCTCCGCCTACCGGGCGCTGCCACATCCGAAAGGAGACAGTAGACGCTCTCTCAGTAGCTACTCAGCAGACCGGTTGCGCCTCGTCTGAGCCAACGTCGACATGGTCAAAGTCTCACAATAGTCTGCCTGCACCTAGTCGTATTGAAGTTCATGTGGAGCCGGTTCGGTCAGCGTCCCATCTTTCCGCTCATACCACATAAACATTTTGTGATTCCCATTCACCCGCACTGCCACAATAATCCCGCTTCCGAAGGCTCCTGTTCCATCGGTCTTCGAGATATCGATGTGATGCGAATGAATCGGCTCGCCGATAGGGCTCGCGGTCGTCCAGTCCTCGGTAAACCTCTTCAGGGGATAATCCACGTGTCGCTCGGGGTGCTGCTTCCACTCCCGGTCGTTGGTATAAATCGCGAACGCCTTCTCATAATCCTGCGCCTCGAGCGCGCTGAAAAAGCTGCCCACTCGATGTTCTGCGGGCAAATTGGAGAAGAACCATCCATGCCCCAGCAGGAAACCGCCCACTCCCGTGACTATCAACAACGCTACTAAGACCCCTGAACCAATCAGGAGGTATCGATTTCGGGCTTCACGGCGACTATCGAACTCTGGTGCATTCAGCAGCGTCATCAATCCTCATCCTTGTACATCAAATGTATTAGACACCGACTCCGGCTCGTTCGGATAGATTACCCAACGAGACCTCTGATTCTCACCTAAGAACAGTGGTGGAGGAACTGGCTCAACGGAAATCAGCTACGCCACATCAGACTTCCGCACAACCATCACCATCCAAACGCCTCCCGGTACAGTTCGAACTCGGTTCCCGATGGCAGCAAGTATACCGACACCACATCGAACCTCACGGGAACCTCCGCCCTCAACTTCTCTGGAAACCCCCTGAGATACGCGCGCGCCATCCTCCGCAGCATCTCCCGCTTGTCCCGGTCCACTGCAGACTCCGCAGAGCTCACATCCCGTCCACTCCGCGTCTTTACCTCGACAAAGCACAGCATCGGTCCGTCCCAGCCCACCAGGTCGATATCTCCCCACAGCTTCGCGCTCTTCCACCTCTGCGCAACTACGGTATATCCCATCTTGCGCAGATAAAAGAGAGCCTCCCGCTCACCCTTCGCCCCCGTCGCAAGGTGTGCCGGTCCTCCTCGTCTGAAGCCGTTCCGTCCCGCCAGCGACTCCATCCCCCGCAGCGCCCAGGCCTGAAAATCAATCCACGCAGTAGCTGTCATTCGCTCGCTCGTATATGATCTCTCCCATCACCTCCCCAGTAGAACACGTGGCTTCGGGATTGCTGTCTTCCGTAGAGCAACCCCATCCGCGCTGATGTCCGGGCTCCTGAACCAGAGGTGACACTTATGCCAGTTGCATTGGGAAGACTGTATCTGATCCTCGGAGTCTGCATGACTCTCGCAGGCTCAACCACCGCACAACAAGCGATCGCTCAAACCAACCCCAAGCCATCGGCTCAGGCCAATCCAGCCGTCGATACCTCCCAAGCAGTCGACGACACTCAGGAAACGCCAGACGACGAGTTAGATACCGCCGCCGTTACCATCGATGTCTCGCATACTTCCCCACTCATTCAAAAGCTCTACCAGGCCACACGCGAGACCAAAGAGCAGCCAATTCTCGACCGGCTCGCCGAAGCCAAAAAACTGCTCGCAGACGGAGCCGATGTCAAAGCGGTGGACCAGTACGGCCGCACCGCCCTCCATTGGACGATCTTTGGCTCAAGCTACAGCACCAAGCCGAAAGTCATCGTCTCCTATGAGGAGATTGCAGACCAGCTCATCCAGCACGGCGTAGAGATCAATCGCGAAGACATCTATAACGACACCGCCCTCGACTATCTCCTCTACTCTCCCAACTTCGAGATCCAAACCCTCCTCATCGAAAACGGAGCCACCAGCGGATTTCTCACCGCCTTCTTCCACTTCTTCAATCAGGAAAACGGCGACATGCCGCACACCATCGCGGCCAGCGTCGCGCAGTCCAGAAAGGCCGACCTCTCCCCCGGTCAGACTCTGAGCGTACGGCTAAACGGTCCCGTCTACAGCGAACACTCCCGCACCGGTGATCCCATCGAAGGCACCGTAACCTATCCCCTCTGCAAAAGCGGGGAAAACATTGTCTGCCCCACGGGAGAACTCGTCATCGCCCCTGGCACAAAGGTTCAGGCCACAGTCCTCTTCGCCCAAAAAGCTCCGGACAAATACTCCCGTCCGCGCCTCGTGCTCGACTTCTCCAACATCATCCATGCCGACGGCACTCGCTCGCCCCTCTACGCCCGCGTCATCGACGTCGACAACGCACGCGAGACTGTTCGCAACAACGAGATCCTCGGCATCATCCAGCCTCATGCTTCGACCAAGGCATCCTTCGCTCTCGCCGGCCTCGGCATGGTCAACCCCATCGCGGGCTACACCATCAAAGGCGTCTCCGCAGTCTACGGCCTCTCCATCCGCCGGGAGATTCTCTTCCCCGCAGGCACCGATCTGCAGATTCAAGTGGTGCGCCCGTCCATGCTCAAGACGAAGGACGCCTGGTCAGGCTGGCCCTTGCTGCCAGTCGATCCAAAGCTGAAGACGCTCGTCGCCGCGGCACCCCTGCGCGTCTACACCAAAGATAAAAAGCCCTCCGACCTGACTAATCTCATGTTCATCGGCTCGCAGCAGCAGCTCGTCGCGGCCTTTCAGGAATCAGGATGGTTCGAAGCAGACTCCCTCAGCATGGGCTCCGCCGTGAAATCGGTTCAGGCTACCCTCCGCGGCGCAGGCTATAACAGCGCTCCCGTCTCTCTGCTTATGATCAACGGAAGGCCACCGGACCTCGTCTTCCAGAAATCCCTCGACACCTTCGCCAAACGTCATCACATCCGAATCTGGAAGGAGCCCGGAACCTATCAGGGCCGCGATGTCTGGATCGGTGCCGCAACCCACGACATCGCCATCTCCACCCAACGAAAGGCCACCAAGTGGTCTCATCGTATCGATCCCCACATCGATCGCGAGCGCGAATGGATCGAAACCGACCTGCTCTACTCCGGCACTGCAACCTCTTACGCTCTTGTCGATCGCCCACACGCCCCGAAGAAGGCCGCAAACGCAACCGGCGACGACCTACTCACCGACGGTCAGCTCTCGATCCTGGAGCTCGGCCCCACGAAGCCCAACATCCTCAATCCGCCGAGCCCTATCCTGCAATCGCATTCAGTCTCAGCGACCCAATAAAAAACGTTCCGTGGCTGGCTCACTTCTTCTTGGCTGCTCGTTCAGCGAGCACCGCGGAGTTAGCTGCCACCGCCTCGCGAAAAAGCGCCTTGAAAGCGGCTTCGCTAATCTTCTCTCCTTCACGGAGGTCGATCGCACGCCGCACGTTCCCCTCCAGGCTGGAGTTGAACAGCTTCTTCGGATCTTTGAGTGAGGCTCCGCGAGCAAAGGTGAGCTTCACCACCTGCTTATACGACTCCCCTGTGCAGACAATGCCATCATGAGACCAGATGGGCACTCCGGGAGATGTTGGCTTCTCCCACTTCCACTCCTCCACTACATCAGGGTCGGCGTCGTGAATAAGCTGACGAAGATGAGCGAGCGTCTCTCCGCGCCAATCCCCCAGATCTTCAAACCTCTTGGTAATCTTCGCTGAAGCAGCTTCATCATTCGAATTAGTTTTAGCCTTCATGCTCTCTCCGTTCTTTTGTTCTGCCAGCCGAAAAGTCGCCAAACAAGATGGCCCTTCCACATCAACAATCCCGTAAGAACCATGAGAGGAAAGAAGACAAACCGGGTCGGACGGGCGTACTGCGGGAGCTTTTCAAACGGGCTATAGATATATCCGTATATAGGAATGCTGATGAGGATGTGAATCCAGCGAAGAATCAAACGCGGGCGGAGCTTTGCTCTCATAATTGAGACTCCTTTCGATGCCGACGTTATTGCAGACCGGCAACAACTCGTTCCAGACCACCAATGAATTTTTGCCAGCCGTAGTTCGCGCCTTTGTACGCGGCATCCTGATCGAGACCGAAGCCGGACTGTTCCAT
Source organism: Granulicella sp. S190 (assembly GCF_009766095.1). Classification (GTDB taxonomy): domain Bacteria; phylum Acidobacteriota; class Terriglobia; order Terriglobales; family Acidobacteriaceae; genus Edaphobacter. Next base: position 297,444 of record NZ_LMUD01000023.1, on the reverse strand, counting down.
CCGCAGAAGCGTTCCGCCGCTTGTAGGGACCAACGTCCAGACGACGATGCTCTCCAACCCCAAAGCACCCCATCGATAGGAGAGCTTTTTATTAGGTTCAACGAGGAGGACTTCGCTGTCGATGATGCCGTTCCAGTTGGGCATGGGCGTCGAGCGGAAGGTAAAACCATGACCCACGACAGGCTGAAAGTCGCTGTCCATCAGCCACTCCTTTATCAGCGAACCTTCCGTAAGAGCACGCCAGATCTTCTCGGGCGCATATGGCATCTCTCTTTCAATCACAAGGGAACGTGTAGTAGTCATTAGTCCATCCGTTTCAGCAAGTCTTCGAGGCGGTCAAACCGGTCATGCCAGAAGCGACTGTAGGAACTCATCCAGTCAGCCAATGGCACGAGAGCCTCAGGCCTGGCATAGTAGTGAGTCTCGCGGCCTTGCCGTCGGTTGCGGACCAGCTTGGCACGCTTCAGGGTCGACAAATGCTTCGAAACCATCGGCTGGGACACACCTGCTTGCTCTGTCAAAGCATGAACGGTCTGCTCGCCGTCACGGGTCAGCCGTTCGAAGATGGCTCGGCGAGTCGGATCCGAAAGGGCTTTGAAGACACTGTCCTCAGGGTTGGTCACGTTTAAACCATAACCATATGGTTATGGTTTGTCAAGGTAAAGTTCTACGCTGCCGCGAGTAGACCCGATCGCCACATGGCCCGCACATCTCAAATCCAAAGTGAACTGCCGTCACTCGTTAGCCAAACGAACATCTCAAGCCTGCATTCCTCTGTACCATGTCCTCATGAACGTAATTCTCTTTGGTGCCACCGGCATGGTCGGCCAGGGTGCTCTTCGTGAGTGTCTCCTCGACCCCGAGGTAAAGCAGGTCCTCATCATCGTTCGCAACCCAACCGGCCAGCAGCACGCCAAACTGCGCGAACTCGTTCATCGCGATCTCTTCGACTACTCCACCATCGCATCCGGCCTTACCGGCTTCGACGCCTGTCTCTTCTGCCTCGGCGTCACCTCCGCTGGCATGTCCGAAGCCGAGTACACCCGCATTACCCACGACCTCACCCTCGCCGCCGCAACCACGCTCGCAAAGCTCAATCCGTCCATGACTTTCCTTTACGTCTCTGGATCCGGAACCGACGGCACCGAGCGAGGTCGCAGCATGTGGGCCCGCGTCAAAGGCAAAACCGAGAACGATATCCTCAAGCTGCCCTTCAAAGCGGCCTACATGTTTCGCCCCGGATTCATCCAGCCGCTCCACGGCATCGTCTCCAAAACAAAGTCTTATCGAATCTTCTACGCAGCTCTTAAACCCATCCTGCCGCTTATGAAAAACCTCTTCCCTCGCCAGATCGGCACAACCGAGCAGGTCGGCCGCGCCATGCTCCTCGTCGCCAAAAACGGCTATCCCCGGCCCGTTCTTGAATCCACAGACATCAACACTCTTTGAAAGGCTGCGCCGAGTTCTTCGGCCCGCGAGATCAGGCAGCCGCTATGCTATCGGGTTGCATCCAATCAAAAGCTTCCACAGTCCATCCACCATCTCTCTTGACCACCCTAAACTCAGACCGATGGTGATTGTGGAATAGATACTGGAAGAGGCAAGATCAAAGTAACTCGGCAAGGCTACCTCCCCGTTCCTTGTCTGTCACAAAACTGCCGACGTGGACATCTACAATTGGAAACGTAGCTGATATGCATGGACTGCGTAATCCGGGCCCGACTCTTCTGACCATCCTGCTGTGCGTGATGCTCGGCATGATTGCACATGCGCAGACGCCTTCCAGCAGTTCCCCGGACGTTACGCAACAAGTCGCCGCGCTATCTCCCGAACTCCCGGACGCGCCCGGACAGCAATCGGCCAATCTCCTTCCCTCCGACCCACAGCCCACCGGCAGCATCAGTGGCACCGTCCTCGACATCAACGGAGCCCAGGTTGAAGGTGCCCTCGTCTCCATTCAGTTCCTCGACGCGAGGCCCCAACGGACCATCGCGACCGACGCCTCAGGCTCGTTCAGCTTCACAGCTCTCGGCCCTGGCACCTTCAAAATCGCGATCGTCTCGTCAGGCTTTGCCAACTGGGTCTCCACCGCTCTCGTTCTCCAAAAAGCCCAAAGCTTTGAACTCCCAACCGTCATGCTCCAGGTAGCCTCCGCCATGACCAACGTCGACGTAAACTTCACCCGATACGACATAGCCGAAGAGCAGGTATCGCTGGAAGAGAAACAGCGCGTACTCGGTGTCTTCCCTAACTTCTACGTCTCATACACATGGGACGCCGCCCCTCTCACCTCCGGCCAGAAGTTTCGCCTCGCCTTTAGAACCGCATACGATCCCGTATCCATCGCGATCCCTGCAATCATCGCCGGCGTCGAACAATCGCAAAACACCTTCAGCGGCTACGGCCAGGGCACAGCCGGCTACTTCAAACGCTTCGGAGCGTCCTACGGCGACGGCTTCATCGGCAGCATGATCGGCAACGCCATCCTCCCCTCGATCCTCCACCAGGACCCCCGCTACTTCTACAAAGGCACCGGCACCATCCGCTCCCGGGCCCTCTACGCCATGTCGACCGCCTTCATCTGCAAAGGAGACAACGGCCGTTGGCAACCGAACTACTCCTTCATCCTCGGAAACTTCGCCTCCGCAGGAATCTCCAATCTCTACTACCCGGCCAGCGATCGCAACGGCGCTGGCCTCACGATATCCAACGCGCTCATCGACACCGCCTCAGGCGCAGCCTCCTCCTTGATCCAGGAGTTCCTCGTCAAGAAGATCTCCCGCGGCATCCCGAAGAATCCCGTCCCCTGAAAAACAGAAAAAGAAAGCCCCATCTCAGCCCTCAGAGTCATGTGACTCAAACTGGCTTCCCCTCGAAAAGTCAACCCATTGCTTCCAAGCGCGGACCCTGCGATACTTAACCGTGCCCATCCTGCACAAACTTCAAATACATACAAAGAGGTCGCGGACATGTCTGCAAAGTACATCTTCGTAACTGGCGGAGTCGTGTCTTCCCTTGGCAAAGGTCTCGCCGCCGCCTCCATCGGCTGCCTCCTCGAAGCCCGCGGAATCAAGGTCAATCTCATGAAGTTTGATCCCTATCTCAACGTCGACCCCGGCACCATGTCGCCCTTCCAGCACGGCGAGGTCTTCGTCACCGACGACGGCGCCGAGACCGACCTCGACCTCGGTCACTACGAGCGCTTCACCCACGCCAAGCTGACACGTGACAACAACCTCACTACCGGCCGCATCTACGAGCAGATCATCACCAAGGAGCGCCGCGGCGACTATCTCGGCAAGACCGTTCAGGTCATCCCGCACGTCACCAACGAAATCAAGAACGCCATGCGCAAGGTCGGAGCCGACTGCGACGTCGCCATCGTAGAGATTGGTGGTACCGTCGGCGATATCGAATCGCTGCCCTTCCTCGAAGCCATCCGCCAGATGCGTCAGGACCTCGGCCGCGAAAATACCTGCTTCGTCCATGTCACCCTCATCCCCTGGATCGCCGCCGCGCAGGAACTTAAAACCAAACCCACCCAGCACTCCGTCAAGGAGATGCTCTCCATCGGTATCCAGCCAGACATCCTGCTCTGCCGCTCCGACCGCGCTGTTCCCCGCGAGATGCGCAACAAGATCGCCCTCTTCTGCAACGTGGAAGAGCCCGCCGTCATCGCCGCCCGCGATGTCGCCAGCATCTACGAGGTCCCTCTCACCTTCGCCGCCGAAGGCGTAGACACCCTCGCCCTCAAGTACCTCCGCATCGACGCCAAGGCTCCCGACCTCTCCAAGTGGCAGGACATCGTTCGCCGCGCCTATCACCCCAAAGACGAAGTCTCCATCGCCATCGTCGGCAAGTACGTCGAGTACGAAGACTCCTACAAATCCCTCAAGGAAGCTCTCGTCCACGGCGCGCTCGCCCACAACCTCAAGCTCCGCGTCACCTGGCTCGAAGCCGAAGGCCTCGAAGTCCCCGACTACGCCGCTCAACTTCAGGGCTTCGACGGCATCCTCGTACCCGGCGGCTTCGGCAAGCGCGGCATCGAAGGTATGCTCAACGCCATCCGCTACGCCCGCGAAGAGGCAGTCCCCTACTTCGGCATCTGTCTCGGCATGCAAACCGCCTGCATCGAGTACGCCCGCAATGTATGCGGCCTCAAGGACGCCAACTCCGGCGAGTTCGACCCCGCCACCCCGTACCGCATCATCTACAAACTCCGCGAGCTCACCGGAGTTGAAGAGATGGGTGGCACCATGCGCCTCGGAGCCTGGGACTGCGTCATGGAGCCCGACTCCCTCGCCGCCCACGCCTACGGCAAAACAGAAATCAGCGAGCGCCACCGTCACCGCTACGAGTTCAACCGCGAGTACGAAGCCATCCTCACCGGCGCAGGCCTCCGCCTCACCGGCACCACGCCCGACGCCACCTACGTCGAGATCGTCGAAATCCCCACGCACCCCTTCTTCCTCGGCTGCCAGTTCCACCCCGAATTCAAATCCAAGCCGCTGGAGCCGCACCCGCTCTTCCGCGACTTCATCGCCGCAAGCTACCAGAACCGCATCGCCACTCACAACGAAATCGCAACCTCCTCCAGCATGGAAACCATGTAACTAATGCAAGGGGTCCGTTGTCCAATCACTCGCATCTCTACTGAGCGATATGGCACGACCCCTCTTAGTCTCCTTCATCTCCGGATCTATCGGCCCATGGCGAATCGAACGGCTCGACGCAGTCCGCGGAGAGAGTCTTCAACCTGCCGAAAGACTCGAAGTTCTCGAAGGCAGCGAATCCGATCTCACCGGCAGCTTCGTCTGGTCTCTGCGCGGCTTCACCAGCAACAGCCGCTACACAACCTCTTCTGAAACCGAAGCCCTCAACGCAAAGCAGCGTGGCCTCAACTGCCGTCGCGCCACCCGCGCCGCACTGATTCCCATTCGCAAGATAGCGGCATGGTGGGATCTCTCCCAAAACGAGCGCCGCGACATCTTTGAAGAGCAGTCAAAGCACATCCGCATCGGCCTGGAGTATCCACCCGCCATCACCCGTCGCCTCCATCACTGCCGCGATCTCGGCGAACCATTCGACTTCCTCACCTGGTTCGAATACGCACCCGAGCATGCCGATGCCTTCGATGAGCTAGTGCACCGCCTTCGCGAGACCAGGGAGTGGCAGTATGTAGATCGCGAAGTCGACATACGTCTCATCCGCGAGTAACAAGCCTCTGCGTGTTTGGTCGCTCCCTTTTAAATCTGTAGACTTGTCGCAACCATGCGTCTTCTTCTGCGATCTACTCTCCTCCTCAGTCTCACGGCTACCTGCGCCATCGCGCAAACCACTGTCCAGACCACCTCTGCCACCGACCCAGGCCTCCGCACCATCGCCGACGCCAACAAAGACCTCACCGGCACTCCCCCTCACGGCACCTCATGGAGCCCCGACGGCAAGCTCCTCACCTACATCGCCTCCGACAACGACCCCATCGGCAAGTCCGGCGACATCGTGCAGATCGAAGCCGCAACCGGCCACGCCAGCGTCCTCGCCACCGCAGACCAGCTCAGCAAACTCACCACCGCCGCCGTCAACGAAAAGGACGCAGACCATCGTGCCCGTTACGGCATGTCTGCCTACATCTGGGCGGCGGACTCGAAGCATCTTCTCCTCGACAAGGGAGGCCGTCTCTGGCTCTACGACATCGCCGCAGGCACCGGCACCCTCATCGTCGACACCCACGAGGGCTCAGGCGACGATCCCAAGTTCTCTCCCGACGCCAAATCGGTCTCCTACCTTCAAAGCCACAACCTCTTCGTGCATCCGGTAGCCAGCGCCGGCAAAGAGACAGCACTCACCCACGACACTACCGACACCCTCCTCAACGGTGAGGTGGACTGGGTCTACCTCGAAGAGCTCGACGTCCGCAGCAACTACTTCTGGTCGCCCGACTCCAAATCCATCGCCTACCTCCAGATGGACGAAGCTAAGGTCCCGCAGTATCCCATCACCGACTGGATTACCACCCACGCCACCATCGACAGTCAACGCTACCCCCAGCCCGGCGACCCCAATCCCGCCGTTCGCGTCGGCATCGTCTCCGCCAAAGGCGGTAAGACGAAGTTCATTGAACTCCCCTTTAGCGCCAACAATGACTACATACCCCGCTTCGGATGGGTCGACGCCAACACCGTCTACGTCGAGATCCTCACCCGCGACCAGAAACATCTCAACCTGTACTTCGCAGAGACCCGCTCCGGCAAATCCCGCCTCGTCTACACCGACACCGACGCAAAATACCTCGACTTCAGCACCGATCTTAACCTCCTCTCCGGCGGCCGCTTCGTCATCAGCAGTTGGCGCGACGGCCACTCGCATCTCTACCTCTACAGCTTCGACGAGCATCACCCCCTCGCCGCCGACGCCACCCTCACCCGCCAGCTCACCCAGGGCGACTATGAAGTCGAAGACGTCAATAGCATCGACGAAAAATCCGGCACCGTCTTCTACTCCTCCAATGAAGGCTCACCCCTCGAAGACAACCTCTGGTCCATCAAACTCGACGGCACCGCCAGGCAGCAGCTCACCACCGGTCGCGGCACCCATGGTGTCCGCACCTCGCCGGATGGCACCCACTTCACCGACTACTACAGCGACGCCATCACCCCGCCCGTCGTCAGCCTCTGCACCGTCGGCCAGAGCTGCATCCCCTACTGGAAGTCAAAACCCGTTGCCCCCGCAACCGGCGCCACCAGCGCCATAGTCTCGGTGACCGCAGCAGACGGCAAAACCAAACTCTACGGCCGCCTCACCCTCCCTGCCTCCACCACCGCAGCCTCCGTCCCACTCATCCTCAACCCCTACAACGGCCCTACCCCCGAAAGCAGCATCCGCAACTCGTGGAGCGGCGGCCAGATCTTCAACGAGCTCCTCGCTCAACATGGCTTCGCTATCCTCGACGTGGACACACGTGGCAGCGGCGGTCGCGGACGCGACTTCCAGCAAGCAGCCTTCCGCAACTTTGGCCCCGTCCAGCTCTCAGACCAGCTCGCCGCACTAGACCAGATCCTCGCCCAATACCCGCAGCTCGACCCCAAACGCATCGGCTGGTGGGGCTGGAGCTGGGGCGGCACCTTCACCCTCTACGCCATGACCCACACCGACCGCATCCGCGCTGGCGTAGCCGTCGCCCCAGTCACCGACTGGCGCAACTACGACTCCATCTACACCGAGCGCTACCTGGGCATCCCTTCCACCGAGCCCAACAACACCTACACCACCGACTCCCCCGTCACCGAAGCCGCCAAACTCAAAGGCCGTCTCCTCATCGCCCACGGCACCGGCGACGACAACGTCCACATGGCCAACACCATCCAATTCATTCAGCCTCTCATCGACGCTGGCATCCCCTACGACCTCCAGCTCTTCCCGCGCAAAACCCACTCCATCGCCGGCCCCACCGCCCGCGATGAGCTCTACACCCGCATCCTCTGGCAATTCGAAACCTACCTCAAACCCTCAGCAGCAAATAGCCCTTAGCCCATCAACAAGAACACCGCAGAGTGGCCTGATCCTCTCGGCCACTCTGCGAAGTAGTAGGATCCAAACAAGCATGACTACCCAATACGGCGCCTATGGCTCAAACCGCAGCTCCTCCGGAACCTTCTTCGCCGTCCTGCTCTCTTTGATCCTTGGCGCAGCCGCCCTGGCCGTCTTCATCCGCCACGCCACCACCGGAGTTCTTGCCCGGGTCGCCACCGCCATCACTGGCCGCACCACCACCTACGACACATCCGTTCCCGCCGTCGTCCAGCGCATCCAGCGCCTCAGTCGCCTTGAAACCGTCGTCTACTCCATCGATACCGTCGTCGAAGGCTCCAAGTCCAGCACCGTCCTCCCCGACCTCCTCGCTGGCGACCGCCTCCTCCTCGTCGTCCACGGCCAATCGATCGCCGGCATCGACCTCGCCCAGCTCAAATCCGAAGACGTCCGCATCGACAATAGCGGCCAGTCCATCCACGTCACCTTGCCTGCCTCTCAGCTCTTCATCACCACCCTCGACAACCAACATACCCGCGTCTACGCCCGCGCCACCGGCCTCCTCGTCCCCGTCGACCAGAACCTCGAATCCGACACGCGCGCCAAAGCCGAGCAGCAGCTCCAGCAATCGGCCCTCGCCGATGGCATCCTCGACACCGCCCGCAAGAACGCCCGCGCCACCGTCACCACCCTCCTCTACAGCCTCGGCTTCCATCAGGTCGATGTCACCTAGCGCAGCAGCGAATGGCCAGCCAGCGCTTTGCGTCCATCAAGTCGACGTCACCTAAACCGAAACCCCACCCGCATTTCGCACTTGTCGTTGCCTTTGCCTTGCCGTTCTAGTGTCATCCCCCAATGGGAGGTGTGTCTCCCTTCCATCGACCTCCCACCATTCGCGGCAACCTTATCCGCCGCGAAGCGTCCAATTGGTCAATGCCACCGAAGCAGCACCTCTCCACCACCGATACTCCCACTCTCCCTCGAACCTGCGCTATCATTCAAAGCATGATCTTTCGCTCCAAGTCGCGGACTGAAGGCAACGAAGCGGAAGACATCCCCGTTACCGCCGCACTCCCCTTTCCCCATCTCGCAGACGAGGATGAGGACGACGCAGAATCGACCCTCATCAAGACCGTAGGCTGGATCTCCGCTGGCCTGGGAGCGGTCGCCCTTGGCCTCTTCGTCGGTCGCGAGCTGCGCCAGCGCTACAAGTTCAACCGCCGCACCCCCTACGACTTCTACGCCCACTCCGGCGACGAGCAGGACGTAGACTTCGGCCTGGGCATCTAGCAAAAAGACTCCTCCCGCCGACCAACGGGAGGCCCAAACCAATCGCCCCAGCCCGACCGGTACACAAGTCACGAAGTGACCGCCCCACGCGCAGTGGGCCCGTCCGGCAGGACATACTCTTTCAATTATCATCAGCATTGATGACAAAATTAGCCTTCCTCTTCCCCGGTCAGGGCTCGCAAGCCGTAGGCATGGGCCGCGACCTCTACGACAACTTCCCCACCGCCCGCGCCCTCTTCGACGAGGCCGACGAGGCCCTCGGCTTCTCCCTCTCCAAACTCATCTTCGAAGGCCCTGACGACCAGCTCAAGCTCACCGAGCACACCCAGCCCGCCATCCTCACCGTCTCTGTAGCCGCCGCCCGTGTCTTCACGGAAGCCCTCGCAGAAAAAGGCATCACCGGCCCCGCCTTCGCCGCCGGCCATTCCCTCGGCGAGTACTCCGCCCACGTCGCCGCCGGCACCTTCTCCTTCGCCGAAGCCGTCCGCACCGTCCGCTCTCGCGGCCAGTTCATGCAGCAAGCCGTCCCCCCCGGCGTCGGAGCCATGGCCGCCATCCTCGGCCTCTCCG
>NZ_LMUD01000023.1:254340-287964 GCF_009766095.1 Granulicella sp. S190 | reverse complement strand
TCCCCCGAAGCCAAAGCCTTCTCCCCCAACCACGCCGTCGTCTCTCCCGCCAACCTCAACTCCCCCGACCAGACCGTCATCTCCGGCGCCACCGCCGCCGTCGAGCGCGTCGCCGACCTCTGCAAGCAAGCCGGAGCCAAACGCGCCATCATGCTCCAGGTCAGCGCGCCCTTCCACTGCGCCCTCATGCAGCCCGCCCAACTGTCCCTCACCTCCACCCTCGAAGCCGTTACCTTCAACGACCCGGCCTTCCCCGTCGCTGCCAACGTCGACGCCAGCCTCCTCACCCGCCGCGCCGAGGTTCCCGACTGCCTCATCCGTCAGGTCACCGGCTCCGTCCGCTGGGTCGAGTGCATCCAACTCCTCATCGCCGAAGGCGCAACCCACTTCATCGAAGTAGGCCCCGGCAAAGTCCTCTCCGGCCTCATGCGCCAAATCGACCGCAACCAAGAAACCTCCAATGTCGAAGACTCCGCCTCACTCGAAAAGACACTGACAGCCCTCTAACAGGTCAGCAGGAGCAACCACCATGCAAGCAAAAGATGAGACGAACTCGCGCAAGGATGAGACGAATCCGTCCGAGATTCAGATCCGCCCCCTTCAATTCGGCGAGGACAGCACCGCCTTCCGAACTCTGAACGAAGAGTGGATCACCACCCACTTCAACATGGAGGCCATCGACCTCGCAGTCCTCAGCGACCCCGAGAATATGATCCTTCGCAAAGGGGGACAAATCTTCATGGTCTACCGCGAGGACGTTGCCGTAGCCTGCGTCGCCTTGATCCCCATGGACAACGGCGTCTTCGAGCTCTCGAAGATGGCAGTCTCGCCCCACCTCCGCGGCCTCGGCATCGGCCGCAAGCTTCTCGATCATGCAGTCACTCAGGCCCGGGCGCTCGGCATCAAATCCCTCTTCCTCGGAAGTAACAGCAAGCTCAAAGACGCTGTACATCTCTACGAATCGATCGGCTTCCGTCACGTCCCGCCCGAGAGTATGCCTGACATCCACTACGCTCGCAGCAACGTCTTCATGGAATTGACACTCTGAAAATGAATAAGAGGCCGCTTCTCTCCTCCAGCATCTCCGGGCAGCACTTCGCGTCCTGGTATTGGCTGAAAGAGGAGCTGGTCGCCTTCTGTCGCGAGCATCAGATCCCTACCTCCGGCTCAAAGCTCCAGCTACAGAGCAGGATCACCGATTATCTCAATGGAAAGAAGCGCATCGAGCGAAACGCATCCACGCGCCGTACGGGCAGGATGCCCACGCATCTCACTATGGACACGGTCATCGAAGATGGCTGGCGCTGCGGTCCTGCGCTCGGTGCCTTCTTCAAAAAAACTCTCGGCCCTGGCTTCCACTTCAATGCCTCGATGCGGGATTTCATCCACACCCAGACCGGCAAAACCCTGAGCGACGCAGCCATCTGTTACCAAACAAGCGTGCGCCCGGGCACAAAGAAGACGCCCATCCCTCGTCACCTAGAGTACAACCAGCACTTCCGAGACTACTTCCGCGAAAATCAGGGGCCTCGCGTCAGGACGCTATCGACGCCTGGTGGATCAAACGCGGCAGGAAGAAAAACTCAGTCGAGATTCCTTCAAGCAGTCAATAAACTTTGTCATCGCTTCATCCAGAAGGCCGCCGCGGCCTCGACCTCTGAAAACCTGCTCTAAGATGACATCAAAGCAGAGGTTCTCACGAAAGAAGAAAACGAACGGTCATGCAAGTCAACGATCCTTTGGGGACTTCAATTTCAAGGCTACACAGCCAATCCCTGACTCGGGGTTTAGAATCAGGAGCCATGAAGATCCTCCGGCTACGCTTGATTTTATCTATCTCCGCGGCGATAGCGACTGCGTTCCTGACTTGCTCGTTACACGCCTCTACGCCAGAAGAACAGGCAGTCCTTGTTCCCGTGGCGGAGATGTTCGATGGCATGGCGAAGCGCAACGCTGCGGCCATCAAGGAACCCACGCTACCCGGTGGCACGATGGTTCTCATGCGAGATGGCAAGCCGACTCAGATGACGTTTGAGGCCTTCGCAGACCGCGTAGGAAAGCCCGGAACCACGCAGATCGAAGAACGCATTCACGATCCGCTCATACGCATCGACAACGACCTGGCCGTAGTCTGGGCCCCATTTGAGTTCCTGGTAGACGGTAAAGTTGATCACTGCGGAACCGATCTCTTCAATCTTGTTCGCAAGGATGGCAAATGGTTGATTGCGAGTGTTGCAGACACCGGACGGAAAGATTGTTCAGTGAAGTAGCAAACATGCATAACATTCGGTAAAAATTGCGACAGCAATGAACTCCATCAAACAAAACTAAGGAAACCAAAATGAACGTCGGCGACAAAGTAGAAAACTTCACCCTCCAGAATCAGGACGGCAAGACCGTCAACCTCACCGACTTCAAGGGCAAACCCGTAGTCCTCTTCTTCTACCCGCGCGCCGACACCCCCGGCTGCACCATCGAGTCCTGTGGCTTCCGCGACGCGTTTGAAAAGTTCCAGAAGCAAGGCATCGTCGTCCTCGGCATCTCCCGCGACACCGTCAAAGACCAGAAGAAATTCAAAGACAAGTACGACCTTCCCTACGACCTCCTCGCCGACCCCGACATGGAGCTCATCAACCGCTACGACCTCGTCAAGCCAAAGAACATGTACGGCAAGCTCGTCAAAGGCGTAAAGCGCACCACCTACCTCATCGGCCCGGACCAACACCTCATCCACATCTTCGAAGAAGTAAAACCAGAAGGCCACGCCGAAGAGGTTCTCGCTCTCCTCAAAGCCCACACGAAAAAATAACCTCTCATCCGGACCTCTGAGAGCTGCTTCCGCATCGAAGGAACTATGTCATCCCCGAGTGAAACCTATCAAGTGAAATTCAAAACTCAGCCCGACCCCGAACACCCCGGGGGATATCTCATGCGCTTCACCCGGGTCATCAACATCACCCATGAAGAAGGTGCCCTGCAGGTTCGCTTCCCCGATAAGGTAAAGCTCCAGGGAGCCTTTCTCAAAGCTGGCCTCTACCTTCACTCCTTCGGACACGCTGACACCGGCCGCGACGTCATGCCCGACCCCAATCAGGACTACGAGGTCACCAACGAGATGATGCGCGACCTCGGCTTCGACATTCCCGCCTGACTCAAATCGCTGAACAATCGGAAGTCTGCGCTGCTCACCATCAGCCGCGGCGCGGCCCTGCGGCCTTGACAAAGATCTACTCTAGGGTGAAATTTATAGCCCTGATCTTTTGAGCGAGCCCGCGAATGCCCAATTCGTAACCTTCTGTTCACGCTTCCTTCATCGCAGGTTAACGGGAAGCCGTAAGGCTTAAAGTCATGCGAATAAATAGATTTTTGCTTGCTTCCAAACTTCTGGCGGCCGTCCTGCTCTTGCTCCCATGTACTCTTCTCCAGGCACAGTACGAAAACGGAAGCCTCGTTGGAACCCTCCACGACGCCAGCGGCGCCGCATTGCCAAATGCAGCCGTCACCATCACCAATGACGCCACAGGAATCATCTCGAAGGCCACCTCCTCCAGCTCAGGAGACTATGAGATCCCCTCCCTCCGTGTAGGTATCTATACCATCTCCGCCAGCGCCCCCGGCTTCTCAGACGCCGTCGCAAAGAACATCACCATCTCCGTCGGCGTTCGCGAGCGCATCGACCTCTCCCTGCAGGTCGGCTCTGCCCAGACCACCGTCGAGGTCTCGGACGTCGCCCTCCAGATCGAAACCGAGACCAGCCAGCGCGGCCAGACCATCACCCAATATCAAAGCGCCGCCTTCCCCCTCGTCAGCCGCAACTACTCTGACCTCCTAGGCCTGGTCACTGGCTCCCGTCAGGCTCCCACTGCCGCCACCACCAGCTCCATCAACTCGCTCGTCCGCGCCGGTGCCTACAACATCAACGGCCAGCGCAGCGTCTTCAACAACTTCCTCCTCGACGGTATGGACAACAACGCCTACGGCGAGTCCAACCAGGGCTTCGACAATCAGATCATCGCCATCCCGCCCGACTCCGTCGCCCAGTTTCAGATCGTCACCAACAACGAGAGCGCGGAGTACGGCCGCTCCTCCGGTGCCACCATCAACGTCGCCTCCGCCAGCGGCACCAACAAGTTCCACGCCACCGTCTACGAGTTCATCCGCAACACCGACCTCAACGCCGCCGGCTACTTCAAACCCACCCTCACCGGAAGCAGCGGAAACGTCGTCCCCTTCCAGAAGCCCACCTTCAACCGCAACCAGTTTGGCGTCAACTTCGGCGGTCCCATCATCAAGGACAAGCTCTTCTACTTCGTCGACTACGAAGGTTTCCGCCAGGTGCTCAAGCCGCTCAGCGTCAACACCGTCCCCACCACCAACGAACTCAATGGCGTGCTCGTCGTAGCCGTGCAGAATCCCCTCACCGGTCAGGTCTACCCCGCTGGCACCCCCATCCCCGCCGCCGCCATCAACCCCATCTCCCAGCAGATCATCAAGTACTTCCAGCAGATCCCCACCCAGGGCAAAGGCCTCGCCTCCACCGGCCTCGCGCAGGACAACTTCGCCCGCCTCGTCCCCTTCACCGACAACTCCGACAAGGGTGACCTCCGTCTCGACTATCAGCAGAACGCCAGCAACTCCTGGTTCCTCCGCATCTCCGATCGCAAAGAGACCGGCGTCAACTCACCCGTCTTCCCCCTCCCGCTCGATGGCCAGACCAACGGCACCATCCGCGTCCTCGACCAGCAGGTGGCCCTCGGCTACACCCACCTCATCGGAGCCAACAAGGTCCTCGACGCCCGCGTCGGTCTCTCCCGCACCAAGGCCGGCAAGTTCTCCCTCTCCATCGGCGACAACGCCATCACCATCCCCGGCCTGCCCACCGATCCCAGCGTAGCCGGCGGACTTCCCTCCACCAGCATCACCGGCTTCACCTCCTTCGGCCGCCAAAGCACCAACCCCCAGTTCCAGAACCCCGCTCTCCTCGATCCCAAGGTCAACTTCACCTGGGTCAAAGGCCGTCACTCTCTTAAGTTCGGCTACGAGTATGAGCACATCTGGATGGCCGTCAACGACAACAACCCCCTCTACGGCTCCTTCAGCTACGCTGGTGGCTTCAGCCTCTGCCCCAGCACCACCGTCGCCGGAGTCAAAACCGCGACCAACCCCAACTGCCCCAACATCAGCGGTGCGGTCACCGACAACTACTGGGCAGACTTCCTCTTCGGTACCACCAACAACTACTCACTCGCCAACCTCTTCGTCGCCCACCTCCGCCAGACCCTGCAGAGCGTCTACGCCCAGGACGACTGGAAGGTCGATCCCAAGCTGACCCTCAACCTCGGCGTTCGCTGGGAGTACGGCTCGCCCTACTCGGAGCAGCACAACTTCATCTCAAACTTCGATCCCACCACCCAGACCGTCCTCACCATCACCCCCGGCGCCACCGCAGGCAATGGCATCACGCCAGTCTCCGCCAGCGGAACCTACGGCAAGACGCTCGTCAATCCTGACTTGAACGACTTCGCCCCGCGCATCGGTTTCGCCTACGCCGCCACCCCCCGCACCTCCATTCGCGGAGGCTACGGCACCAGCTACGTCCACTACACCCGCGCCGGCTCAGGAGACATCCTCGCCATCAACGCGCCTCAGGCCCAGTTCGTCTCCGTCACGCAGAAGACGCCCTCCACCACCAATCACTGCCCCATAGGCCAGGCAGCTTCAAACTGCTACGTCACCGCCGACGAGGGCTTCCCCACCGGTATCGCCACCACCTTCAACAAGGCCACCGACAACATTACCTACGTCCCCAAAAACACCCGCGACAGCTACGTCCAGAGCTACTTCCTCAGCGTTCAGCAGGAGCTCGCCAAGAACACGCTCCTCGACATCGCCTACGTCGGCAACCACGGCAGCAAGCTCCAGGGCTTCCTCAACGGCAACCAGATCAACCCCTCCGCTGGCTTCACCCGCCCCTTCAACAACTGGCCCAGCGACATCACCGAAGCCCTCAACGAGTTCCACTCTCACTACGACGCCCTCCAGGTCCGTTATGAGCAGCGCTTCGTCGCCGGCCTCACCCTCCTCAACTCCTTCACCTGGTCGCACTCGCTCGATAACGCCAGCGCCTCGCTAGAAGGCAACAGCCCCTCGCCGCAGGACGCCAACAACATCAACGCCGACTACGGACAGTCCGACTACAACCTGCCCATCAGCAACGTCACCAGCCTCGTCTATGACCTTCCCGTAGGCCATGGCCGCCACTTCCTCAACACCGCCGGCGCCGTCACCGACACCCTACTCGGCGGATGGCAGATCAGCGCCATCAACACAATGCAGGCCGGTACAGTCTTCAACATCGGCTACTCTCCCAACTCCGCCAACGCGGTCTCTCCACAGATCCCCGCAACCTATCGCGGAGCCAACGAGTACCGCCCCAACGTCGTCGCCGGTCAGCCTGCAATTAAGAAGACCAAGCTGAGCAGCGGCTACATCCAGTACATCAACCTCGCCGCTTACACCCTTCCCGAAACCCGTGACGGAAGCGGCAATCTGGCAAGCCCCTTCGGCAACGCCTCACGTAACCCGGGCCGTTCGCCGGCCTTCTATCAGACTGACTTCGCGCTCAACAAGACCTTCAGCACACCCATCGAAACCCTGAGAGTCCAGTTCCGCGCCGAGGCCTACAACGCTTTCAATCACACCAACTTCTACATCCCAGGCAGCGCCCTCTCCGGCACGCTCAGCACGGCAGCCACCAGCACTGCGCCCGCGACCCTCAACAACCCCACCGGAGGCGGACAGATCACCAGCACCTTCGAGCCGCGCATCTTCCAGTTCGGCCTGAAGGTCCTCTACTAACCAGCACGTAGCCTCAACAGAAAGCCCTGTGCCAAGAGCACAGGGCTTTTGCATTTGCCGGGCACTTGCACTTGCCATTGCACTTACCGCCCACTTGCTGTTGCTCTGAAACCCTCACAAAAAGATCGTCATCTCGACCGAAGTCGCGCAGTCTCATCGCGCGACGCAGTGGAGAGACCCCCGCATTTCGTCTTGCCCGCACTCCCTATAATGAAGACACCGTGAGCGTAGGCATGACACAAACTCAATTAGCCTCTTCTGCCCTGCTCGCTGCGGCCACCGCCGCCGCAGGAACCCTCACCTACGCTGCCCTCTCGGCGCAGTCGCAGCTCTTCGGCAAAGTCATCATCGCAGGCAAGAACCCCAATCACATCGCCCTCACCTACGACGACGGCCCCAACGACATCGCCACCGAACGCCTCCTCGAAGTTCTCGCTCGCAACAACACTCGCGCCACCTTCTTCCTCATCGGCCGCTACGTCCAGCAGCGCACCGCGATCGTCCGCGCCATCGCAGCCGCCGGGCACCTCATCGGCAACCACACCATGACCCATCCCTGGCTCGCATGGCAATCCTCCGCGCGCATCCGCGAAGAACTCACGCGCTGCAACGCCACGATCGAAGACACCATCGGTGCTCCCGTCCGCTACTTCCGCGCCCCTCACGGCGCTCGTCGTCCCGCAGTCCTTCGCATCGCGCACGAGCTTGGCCTCACTCCGGTCCAATGGAACATCCTCCCCGGCGACTGGAAGCTCATCGACGCCCGCGAAATTACCGATCGAACTCTGCGCGGAATTCTCCGCAACCAACGCCAGAACCGCTCATCCAATATCGTGTTGCACGACGGTGGACAGGGTGGTCTCGGCCAGCCTCGTCTGCCCAGCGTAGAAGCCACAGCCATTCTCCTCCAGAACTATAAGACTAGGCCGGAGATAAAGTTCGTCACGGTAGACTCCTGGACGTAATCCACGGCAGATTTCCAGCCCCGATCTCGGCCCGATCCCGTACCATGGCAGCACCCAAGAGGAATCCCGATGAGCACAACCGCAAACCCCACAGCGGCACAGCAGAATCCCGTCATCGATCCCGAGCTCCCCGCGCCGCTATCAATGGGCGATGTCCTGCGCGTCCCCATGATGCGCCGTCTCTGGTACGCGCAGATCATCTCCGTCTTCGGCGACTTCCTCGCGCTCTTCGCCGTCATCAACGTCCTCACCTTCAAGCTGCATGCCAACGCCCAGCAGGTCACCGGCGTTCAGATCGCCTACATGCTCCCCATCGCCGTCCTCGGCATCCTCGCCGGAGTCTTCGTCGACCGCTGGCCCCTCAAGCCCACCATGGTCTCAAGCGACTCCATCCGCGCTGGCCTCTGCCTGCTCCTCATCTTCGCCACGCAGATCTGGCACTACTACGCGATCCTCGCCGCCATCAGCGTCATCTCCAGCTTCTTCAGCCCGGCACAGGGAGTCGCCATCCGCTCCGCAGTCCCGCTGCACGGTCTCCGCTCCGCGAACGCGCTCATGCAGCAGGTCATGTTCGGCATGCGCATCGTAGGCCCTGCTCTGGCTGGCGTCATGGTCTCCTACCTCGGAGCCCGCAGCTGCTATGCCTTTGACTCCGCCAGCTTCGTCGGCTCCGCTCTGCTGATCGCGTCCGTCACCTTCCTTTCGCCCGGACCAAAGGCAGCCGCACCAGCAACCGGCGCAGCAGAAGCATCCGCAATCGCCAAAGTGTGGCTCGATATGAAGCAGGGCATCGACTTCATCGTTCACCACGCTGCCCTCTTGTTCGTCATCCTCGCCATGGCGGCAGGCATGTTCGTCCTCGGCTGCTTCGGCCCCTTGATCGCCATCTATGTGCGTGATTCGCTCCACGCCTCCACCAAATCCTTCGCCATCGCCTCAGCGATGATCGGCCTCGGCATGCTGGTCGGCATCAACGGCCTCAACACCCTCGGCAAAAACATCAAGGACACCATCCTCGTCTACTCCGGCCTCTGCGGCATCGCAGTCGGTCTCGTCATGCTCACGCTGCTGCCGCACCTCTGGTCGACCGTCCTCGGCAACCTCATCATCGGCTTCTCGGTAGCAGGAATCATCGTCCCCTCGCAAACACTCTTTCAAAAAGCAACTCCGCCGGAGCTCATGGGCCGCGTAGGCTCCACCTTCATGTCGATCATCTTCACCGCCCAAATCCTTGGCCTCGTCCTCTCCGGACTTCTCTCGCAGTACATCGGCGTCCGCCAGGTCTTCGCCCTCTGCGCCGCCATGCTGTTAGTCCTCATGGCGGTAGGCAAAATCTGGATGGAACCAAAGCCCGCAGCCACACAGCCCGTCTAAACTCATCACTCAGACAGGCTGTCTCGAAAATCCTATTCAACTTCCGAATGAGATCGTCACTCGGAAAATGTGGTGTGCTTTCGAGTCGGGGCTGGCATAACATTGGGGCTAGAGGTAATCAGGTGCTATACAAAAAGATCAATCTCGAACTGATCGTCGTCGCCAGTGAGGCCGACGCCGTTGTCGCGGAGTTGAACGCCGCGCTTGATCGGATGGAAGAGAGTCACACACTCTTCGGTGGTGGGATCGAAACCGCCGCTATCGAGCACCCGGGAACACGGAAGCGATCGGCACTCGGCCACACGATCGCCGCAGGTGAGACCGCCGCTACTGCGGTCAAGTCTGCATATAAAACCGTGGCTGTTGCCCTCCGCGCAGTCATCTGATTGAGAATGTATACCGCGGCGAAGGATGGGATCAACACATCCCCACGCTCCACGTACCCGCTCATCCTGAGCGAAGTCGCTCGAATCACAGCCAGTCGGGAGGTCGAAAAACTTCGGCCCGGACGAAAAGCGCAGCTTCCCAGAAGTCGGCCTTCGGCAAGCTCAGATTATTGAGGTAGACGAAGTTGCTCAAAACCCCGTTTGTTGGGTGGCTATGAGAAACTGGTTTTCGGAACGAGGAGCTTGTGAGCGAACAAAATAGGGACGGCTCTCTGCAGACTGAGGAAGCACTGACTAGTTCACTACATACAAGCGCAGGTACAAGAGAGAGAGCTGAGACACCATTGGAGGCGCTGTCCTCTATCTGTGTAGTTCTGGTTGCGGGGCTCTTTGTTATGACTATCGTCTTCCAGAACTTCGTGATCCCTTCCGGCTCGATGGAGAAAACGCTTCTGATCGGCGATCACGTTCTCGTAGATCGAATCACCTTCGCGCCGCCTATCGGGTGGGCTCCATTTGTCCACTATCGCGAGCCGCAGCGCGGTGACGTGATCGTCTTTTACAAGCCGAATCCTGAGACGCCTGACCTCATCTTGGTAAAACGCCTCATTGGGGTTCCTGGTGACCGCATTCACCTTATCCATGGGGTCGTCTACCTTAACGGAGTCGCTCAGAACGAGTCTTACGCGGCAATGCCGAAATTTTCGGCCGATCCAGAGGACGAATACAGTCCTGCGCGTGATGATTTTCCAACACGGGGCACGCCACCTGGCTCCTTTGAAGTCTGGTCCCAGGAATTACCTTCGCATGTAAAAGACGGTGATCTGGTAGTGCCACCGGGGAATTTCTTTGCCATGGGCGATAACCGCGAGCATAGCGCAGATGGGCGCTTCTGGGGCTTCGTTCCACGAGAGAATATCCTCGGGCGACCACTCTTCAACTATTGGTCTTTCGAAGCGACCGCAGCCCAGATGGACGCACAAGGGGCCAGCTTGGGCGCTCGTGCCAGCTCATTTTTCACGACCGCTTTGCACCTATTGAATAAGACCCGATGGAGCAGAACTGGTCATCTGATACGCTAGGCTCCCGCAAAGTCGCGTCGTCGGCAATCTCGCCGATGAAGCTGCCGACAACCCCGTTTCAAGGATGCCTCTACATAGCCAAGAAGCTGACAGCAGACTGCCATACCAACCGACTAAAAACTAGATGTTTATCCACTGCAAAGCCCACCGAGGCGAGACCGAACTGCTTTGCATCATCCCGCACGGCAATCTTGTATCCGTCTGCGCTGTCCTCCTGCCCGACAAGCCAAGCATCAAGGACCACATCCTTTAGGCTCCCCGACGGAAACTGTCCTGGAGATTAATAAGATTCTCTTGGGTCGCATGATTGCTTACTCCAGCGTGATTTTGTGGGCATTTGTGACTGAAAGGCCCTTGGCCTCCTCGCGTACCAATGATTGAACTTCACTAGATGTCATAGATTCGATTTTGCCGCACGACCAAGCTCCCCCGAAGTCGGGTTTTCAGCAACGACGCGGACCTATCCAAATCGCACTAGCGAATCTGTCATCGACAAGCATCCGAAGACACAGCAGCTTTACCTGTGTCGGATGTCTGTCTACACGCGAATGTGTTGGGTCTATCCCATAGGCTACTCCTAGCAGGCCGATACGCTGCCATCCGGCAGCGCCCAATCTTTGTTGCCAACCGGATCGTACTGTTTTTGCGGTGACAACAAGTGGTCCCGCAAATACAATTCAGTGGATGTAGTGTGAACGAGAGGCCACAGTGTCGTATTTTTACCCAAATTGGTTAATAGCCACGATCAAACCACTTATGCCTCCTCTGCTGATGAACCCCATCAGCAGAGTGATGTATCGATTTAGGTGCTGGAGGTACCGAGCAGATCTTAACAAGCTGGCTATTCTATATGGGACAGACAAAAACGGCAGTCACTTCTACACCCAGCACTATCAGCGCTATTTCTCTGAGTGGCGTCTTCAACCATTGCGTGTCTTAGAAATAGGCGTAGGTGGATACGAGAACACAAACGAAGGGGCTTGGTCTCTCCGGATGTGGAAGCGGTTCTTCCCGAATGCCCAGATCGTAGGTATCGATCTATACGACAAATCACATCTTTCAGAGGACCGCATTACAGTCTTACAGGCTGACCAGACAGACGAGAAACGCTTAGCCGAAATCTCCAAACAGTTCGGACCGTTCGATATCATCATCGACGATGGTAGCCATCTGAACGAACACGTAATCAAGACATTCGGGATACTATTTCCTCTCCTAAAAAATCCAGGCTTTTATGCAGTGGAAGATTTGCAAACGGCGTATTGGCCGTCCTGGGGAGGCATAAAGGACCGATCCAGCATGGATTACCTGAAGTCACTTACAGACGGCATAAATCATGCCGAACACCCGAACCGAACGATCGAAGAGTTCGACACCCAGATTCCTGAGATCGCGTTCTTTCACAATCTGTGCATTCTACGAAAGGGCGACAATAAGGAACCGTCGAATGCACCTCATTTTGTCGCTGAAGAAGCTGCAAAGCGCATAGCATCTTAGCTAGCTTCCGGCGGGTGACCAATACCCTCAACAGAAACCACACCCTCGGTACCCATCCATGCTGTTTCATTGCATGAGTGGGCATTCGCGCTTTGCGCGAACCGCTCCCTTTGCCTGATAAGCCACCTCTCCAGGCCAACCAAAAATAAATCTCAAAAAGTTGGCGTATTTTACGAAGCCGGAAAGCATGGTGCTAAAACTCCACATCCACCACGCATCCCACCACGTCTTCACCACCGAAAAACCACGTCCAAACACGCAGTTTTTCCATAACCCCCTTCAAAAACGCCAGTAAATCCACACTTTTGTGCCCAACCACCACAGTAGAAAAAAATCAGCTTATCGCCAAAGAAATCCGCCAACTTTTTTCTCGAAATTTATTCCGGCCGGATCTCAGGAAAGGGACTTGCGGGCAGCTTCAAGGACCATCCCAATCTCTGCTTCGCCATGGGCGGTCGAAACAAAGGCAGCCTCGAACTGGCTTGGCGGAAGCCACACTCCCGCATCGAGCATAGCTCGATGAAACCGCCCAAAAGCAGCCGTATCCGACGCAGCCGCACTCGTAAAGTCCGTCACAGGCTGACCGGTAAAAAACCAGGTAAACATTGACCCAACACGATTCGTCGTCACAGCAATGCCAGCTTCGTGAGCGATGCGCGCGACCCCTTCAGCGATGCGGCCAGTCGTGCTTTCAAGGCCGTTATAAACATCTTCTTCGTGCCGCAGAAGGTGGCTCAAAGTCGCGATTCCAGCGGCCATCGCGAGCGGATTACCACTAAGCGTTCCAGCCTGATAAACAGGGCCCAACGGGGCTAAAAACTCCATCACATCCGCTCGTCCGCCAAACGCTCCGCAGGGCAAACCACCGCCGATAATCTTGCCCAGCGTGGTGAGATCGGGCCTGACGCCGTAGACCTGCTGCGCGCCGCCAAGCGAGAGACGAAAGCCGGTCATCACCTCATCAAGAATCAGCAGCGCCCCATATTCCGCAGTGATTGCACGAAGCCCCTGCAGATACTCCGCCGCAGGAGCGATAGTTCCGGCATTGCCCACCACGGGCTCAACGATGACGCAGGCGATCTCGTCAGGACGTGCCGCGAACGCCGCTCTTACCGCCTCGAGATCGTTGTAAGGGAGCGCGAGCGTGTGCATCGCGGTCTCGGCAGGAACGCCCGCTGACCCAGGAATTCCCAGTGTAGCCACGCCGCTGCCTGCCTTGACGAGCATGGCATCGGAGTGACCGTGGTAGCAGCCTTCAAACTTGATAACGAAGTTACGTCCTGTGAATCCGCGTGCAAGTCGGATGGCCGACATGCACGCTTCGGTCCCGGAACTGACAAAGCGCAGCTTTTCAATCGAGGGGAAACATCGCGTCACCAGCTCCGCCAAGTCCGCCTCTGCCGCCGTGGAGGCTCCGAAACTTGCTCCGTGAGAGGCCGCCTTCTGTATCGCATCGACCACGGGAGGAAAAGCATGCCCAAGGATCATCGGACCCCAGGAGCCGAAGAAGTCTAGGTACCTATTTCCATCTGCATCATACAGATACGCGCCTTCGGCATGGGTAACGAACGGCGGATCGCCACCTACTGCGCGAAACGCACGTACCGGAGAATCAACGCCACCAGGCAGGAATTTTTCAGCTCGAAGCTGCAGTTGACGGGAGCGGGTGAGGGTACGCGACATTCCAACAGTATAAGAGGCTTATCATAGAGACATGACCGCGCCAGAATACGCAGAGATTGAGGGCCGGGCGCTGCTGCTTTACGACGGCGTCTGCGCGTTGTGCAACGGCGTAGTGAAGTTCATGCTGGCACACGACTCCGCGGAGAGGCTGCGTTTTGCGCCGATGCAGAGTGAGCTGGGCCGGGAAATTCTTGGCCGGTTCGGCATTCTCAGCTTTCCCGACGGGGTAATACTTGTGACGGATGCCTTGACGCTGAAGGAGCGGCTCTACCGGCGCTCCGATGCGGTAGCCGCAGCCCTGGAGATGCTTCCGCTTCCTTGGAGGCTTCTGGGGCAACTGGTGGCGTTGGTTCCGAGACGCCTGCGCGAGTTCGGCTACGGAGTGATTGCCCAGCTTCGCTATCGTCTATTCGGCCGCTACGACATCTGTCCTCTACCACCTTTGAACCAGCGCCGAAGACTTCTGGGTGTGTCCGAGTAACGGTTGTTATACGCCGCTTTGGCCACCACCCTGCTAGACTAAACTTCTTCTTTTCAAGCATTACGATATGGAGCACGACCTTGCCGGATGAGACCTCCCCGCCGCCCGATTCAATCGACACGCACAGCCCTTCGCAGGAAAAGGGCACCCACTCTGAAACCTCTCCGCTGCACTCTGCCCTGGCGCAGAGAAAAGCCTCGAGCGTGAAACGCGCTGCGTCCTTGGAAACCAAGGCAGCCACGAAGAAGAGCATCAGCTATGCGGATGCAGGGGTTGATATCACCTCCGGCGACCGCAGCAAACAACGCATCAAGATGCTGGCGCGAAAGACGTTCAACAAACAGGTGCTAAGCGAGATTGGCGGGTTCGGCGGCTTGTTTGCGCTGGACCTCGAAAAATTTCCCAACCCCGTGCTTGTTTCGAGCGCGGATGGTGTGGGCACCAAGCTGAAGGTCGCCTTTGAGCTGGGCATTCACCACACCGTAGGACAGGACCTGGTAAACCACTGTGTAAACGACATCGCCGTACAAGGTGCTACACCTTTGTTCTTCCTCGACTATCTTGCCGCCGGCAAGCTGGAGGATATGGTGATCGAGCGAGTCGTACAGGGCATTAGCGAGGCCTGCAAGGCGAACGGCTGTGCGCTGATCGGCGGCGAAACAGCGCAAATGCCGGGCTTCTATGCCGATGGAGAATATGACTTGGCCGGCACGATCATTGGGGCCGTGAGCCGCGACAAGATTGTTACAGGCGAGAAGATTGAAGTAGGAGATGTGTTGGTCGGCTTGCCTTCAAACGGCCTGCATACCAACGGCTATTCGCTGGCGCGGAAGCTACTGTTCGAGGTAGCAAAGTATGGGCCGGAGCAATACATCAACGAGCTGAAGGATAAGACCGGAGCTGCCTTGATGCGGACGCACCGCAGCTATCTTTCGGTCATCAAGAAGCTGACCGGTGCCGAGGTGGTGAGTGGTATGGCTCACATTACAGGCGGCGGAATTACAGAGAATCTGCCGCGCATTTTGCCTAAGGGTATGGGAGCACTGATCGACCGTGCTTCGTGGACCGTGCCGCCGCTGTTTGAACACCTGCAGCAGCTTGGGAATGTGGATGAAGACGAAATGCTTCGGACCTTCAACATGGGAATCGGACTGATTGCGGTGATTCCAGCGGAGAAGATCAAGAAGGCGAAGGCAATTTTGAACCGCGCCAATGAACGGCATTGCCTGATTGGGCGCGTGGTGCGTGGAGAACGTAAGGTTAGCTACAACTAGTCGATCTGCTTCGAGCGAAGAGCCTGTTGCTGCCTTGATTCGAGGCGCCCAATGGGCTTTTTCGCTTTAGAAGATAAACTTTGTATGAAAGAACCTACGTTGCAGCCGCGTAGGTTGATGGACGGTGCTGGCGGCTGCGACGAAAGAAGAAGTAGATGATGACGCTGACTACTGCAGCGTAGGCGCACCAGACCGAGGTGAAGGCATATCGCTTGACCAGCATTACAACGAGCAGGCCCACGAGGTTGAGCCACGCGAGCGTGATGAGATCTCGAAAGCCAGAGAAGAAGAGCGAACCGCAGGTGGCGATGACGTAGAGGATCGCAATGAGCGTCGTGGTGGTGATGACGTTGATGTAAACGATACTGTTGTCCTGTACAGAGACTTGAAGCGGATAAGCTATCAGCCCCCAGAGCATATAGAGCATGAGTGCGCCGCCAAGAACTACGAAAGGTAGCATCAGGCGGCGAAGCTTCAGGGTAGGCTCAAGCAAGAGGACGCTGAGTGGAAGCAGAAATGGCAGCAGCCCCTGCGCGTACAGCACATAGGCTGCGCCGGCGTTGTGGGCTACGGTGGGTGAAAGAACTCCGTCGAGTCCTAACCAGACGAAGCCTTCCACGAACTGATGGAAGGCGAAGAGGCAGGGCATCGCGGCAAAGAGAAGCTCGCGGCGATGTTTTACTTCAGTCAGTGTGACGACGCCAATTCCGCCCAGGACGGCACTGCCGACAAAGTTCGCGGTTGCAGAGAAGCACATAAAGTCCTCGTGGTTCAGGTCATCATACTTCAGAGTTCGCGGGCGGCCTTGTGTTCTTGTTAGCCTAGAATCGAAGTAAGGATCTTTTCATGCACCGACTTGGCATTCTTCTCTCCGGTAGAGGTTCAAATTTTCTCGCAATCGCGAAGGCGATTGACGAACACCGGCTGCTGGGCGCAGAGATTGCGGTGGTGCTGTCTAATCTCGAAACCGCACCCGGTCTGGCTGCGGCGCGGGAGATGAAGCTGCCTGCGTTTGCGGTCCCTTCGACCGGCCTGAAGCGCGCCGAACATGATGCAGAGATGATCGCGCGCCTGCATCAGCACAAGGTGGACCTGGTATGTCTGGCTGGGTATATGCGAATTATCTCGCCGGCTTTTGTGGAGGCATTTCCGAATCGCATCCTCAACGTGCACCCGTCGCTACTGCCCGCCTTTCCAGGGTTGGAGGCGCAGAGACAGGCGCTGGAGTTTGGGGCCAAAGTCGCAGGATGCACGGTTCACTTCGTCGATGAGGCGGTGGATCACGGCGTAATCGTACTTCAGAAGACCGTGCCTGTGCACGACAACGACACCGCTGACACTTTATCGGCGCGTATTCTCGAACAGGAGCACCGTGCTTACCCTGAAGCGATTGCGGCTGTGTTGAGCGGGGAGTACTCGATACAAGATCGCCGTTATCTTAGGCACAAGCTCCAGTACTAGAACTGCCGGAGGGTCTCCGGGACGAAGAACATCAGGGCTCCCAGCAGAAACAGCAGCAGCGTGTAACGGATCATGGTCGCGCTGCTTGGGCTCTCTGGTGCCACTCCCGTGAAGAGCCGCCACGCCATGCCAGCAGCGATGAAGAGGAACACTCCTTCGTGGAGAAACGCAAAGAAGAGGATGGCGGCAGCAAGGAGTAGCGCGCGTTGGGTGCGGTTGAGTGCATGAGTGGCCTGTGCCCCGTCCAGACCGAGCACCGGCACAAGGTTGATGAGATTGAGCCACGCGCCTGCATGGGCCAGCGCAGCCCATACCTCTACCCTGGTCTCGAAGTAAAATGCGCCGCACGCGGCAGCAGCCAGCAGACCCGCGAAAGGTCCCGCGAGAGCGATGCTGGAGAGCGTATCGAGCGAGACGCCCATGCTGTACCACCGCACGTACGCGCCTAGCCCCGGGAGGAATACGGGGAGATCGACCTTCAATCCGCGACGGCGCGCTGCGATGTAGTGTCCGAACTCATGGATCAGAATCGACACCGCGAAACCAAGGCCGAAGCGCCATCCGAAGAGCGCCCAGTAGATGCCGAAGAAGGCGAAGAAACTCAGCAGAAATTTGAACTTCAGCAGAGCAAACAAAAAAGTCTTCGCCTTGAGAAGAAAGTAAGCGACAGGGGCCAACGGGCCGAGCCTCTTCTTCCATGTCGCGGTACGCTGCTCCCCTGCCTGGATGCGGCTGTCGATCTCAGCCAGGTGTCCGGCCACCACTTGCACCTGTTCGCTGTCGGCTGGCAGCCATTGGATCACCTGCTGCCACGTCCCACGCGCCTCCGGCCAAGCCTGTTCCTGTTCCTGAGACACTGCCAACTGTCCAAGTCCTTTGAGATGCCGGGCGTAGACGATTCCATGACACTCCGGACACGAGAGTGTCATCGGGGGCAGCCACAGATCGCACTCGGGGCAGTTATGGATCGGGTCAGGGGCAGTAAGAGCAGAGGTCGTTGCCGTCACATCAGATTGGGGCATAAAAGCTATGTCTATTTTATCTGTTTGAACGGCTCACCGCGGCATTCGGAGATGGCTCGCCGCTCCACCACCTGGACGCAGCTATTCTGATCTCTTGCCTCCGCGACGAAGCGTCCTAAGCTTCGCGGCCCGCTTCGCCTTGCCGCTCCGTGGCGTCGTTCAGCTTTACCTTGACGTCCATGCGCTTACGCCCGCGGAAGACGGTGAGAGTCACCTCATCTCCTGCCTTGTGCGAGTTCATCACGGCAGAGAGATCTTGCGCGTTCGAGATCTCCTGGCCATCCATCCCTACGATCAGGTCGCCTCCAAGCATGACAGGCATGTTTCCCTGATAGGCTCGCTGAGTTCCGCCGTGCAACCCGGCTTTTTCGGCTGCGCCTCCGGGTAAGACACGCTCGATCAGGAGGCCATAGTCGGCAGGCAAACCGATCTGTTCGGCCACCTCCGGCCCAATCTCGAGCGTGGCGATATCAAGCGAGGGACGTCGGATGCGGCCGTACTTGGCGAAGTCTGCGATGACTGCTTTGGCCGTGTTGACAGGAATGGCGAATCCGATGCCTGAGGACTGGTCGGCACCGTTATTCGCAATCAGCGTGGTGATGCCGATTACTTCGCCGCGCGAGTTCAGCAGCGGACCTCCCGAGTTGCCTGGATTTACTGCGGCATCGGTCTGGATCGCGTCCTCGATGGGATTATTGTTCGGACCGCGAATCGAACGGATGGCAGAGATAATGCCGCGCGTCATCGTGCCAGAAAGACCAAAGGGGTTGCCGATGGCGTACACGCGCTGGCCAACCGTGAGACTCTGTGACTCGGCCAGCGTAGCCGGCTGCAGATTGGGTGCAGTAATCAACAGAAGCGCAAGGTCATGTCCTTTGTCCACGCCGACTACCGTCGCCTTGTACTTGTGCTTGTCGGAGAGAGTCACCTCGACCCGCTGGGCGTTATCGATAACGTGGTTGTTGGTGAGAATGTGTCCCTGTTTGTCGAGAATAAAGCCGGAGCCCTGGCCCTGCTGTGGAACATTTCCGTAGAAGAAGTCGAACGCGACCGCCGTTGAAGTGATGTTCACCACGGAAGGAAGCGCCTTTTTGTAGACCGCAATATTCTGCTGCTCCTCGGCATCGTAAGCAGGCGCAGCATCAGCCTCTGTCAGCTCGAAGGTCCCGAGCGGACCGTTCACCGCTGCGGTATTCATAGCCGCAGGCACCGCGGTGCCGGATGAGACTGTGGGTACAACGCGGTGCAGCCACGGGGAGACCGCACCAGTCGACCAGACGTGCGCAGTGACATAGTAAAAGCCCGAGAGGAGAAGGACCACAAGTAGAACGGGGCGCATTTTCATCGTGAGCACGACCTGATCTTTCGAATAGCCGGCTGCGAAAGGCCGACACATTTATTGTATCGAGGGGCGCCTTTCGCTGCTTAGTCTCCTGCAAAGTTCCTGCATTCAGTCAAACTGCGCACTCCCCCTACAAAAAGGGAGTGCAGAAGATCGGAATCGTCTTTCGATGAGGCTTACACCATACGCTGCAACCGATTCAGGGCTGACGGTTTGATTCGTGGTGCATGAAGAAAGTTTTCGCGCTCAGGTTGCCGCTTCGCTTGTGTCTCCCACGCCTCTTCCTTGGCCCTTACTGGGCCGGCCCACGATTCGGCATCGAGGTCTGCGCTGTCGATGCTGGCGCGACCGACGAGGGAACGGTCTGTACGATCTAAACGGGATGCGCGGTCAAAATGCTCAGGTCTTTCGAGACGTATCGAGTGAGCCACCGCTTCCCCTTCTTCACTCTTTGCCGCGAACTCTGCACCCTCCCCTGCCGGTTCGATCTCCTGATCGTTGCTGTGAACGCTCGCCATCAGGGATGCCATAAAGTTTGCCATCATGCGCTGCGCACACTTCTGCCCGCAGAGGTGTTTGGCCCCCTTGCGTGAGTTCTTCGGCGACTCCCAGCCACGAAGCTTCAGCTCTCCGCCCTGCTCGTAGGCGACGAACCAGTAGTTACTCGTCTGCTTCTCTGCCGCACAGATATCGCAATTGATGGCTTGCCGGATCATCTGTCCCTCTCCTTATCCTAATGAAGTGTGTCCGTCTGACACAGTCCTTCATCGGCATAAGACCGAAATGCATCATGGGGGCGATGCAATTGTTTGAGGATCCCACACGGAATTTCAAAGCAGATAGCAGCCTATGCAGCGGACTGCAGGATCGGCCAAAGCTGGTCGACCTGCCACTCCAACTCGGTCAGCGCGCCGGAGTTGGTAAGCACATAATCGGACAGCGCGCTCTTCTGCTCGTCCGAGATCTGCTGCGATATCCTGCGCCTTGCCTCGGCCTCAAGCTCGGAGCGTTCCGCATCGCCGAGCCTTCTGCCGGCGGCGGAGCGAGCGACAAACCGTGCGATCTTAGCCTCTTCCGGCGCGGTCACCACAATGATCCTGTCGAAGCGGCTCTGCCAGCGCAAGCCGTCCGCGGTGCCGTAGTTCGTCTCAAAGATCAGCGCCGACTCCACCATCACCACCGCATGAGGCTCGCGCTGAAAGATCTTTTCAGTCAAAGCCACCTGATGCGCGATGACAACTGGATGCGCGATTGCGTTCAACTCTTCGACGCGGCCCTCTGTAAAGGCGATGCGCGCCAACGCGGCCCGGTCGAGATGTCCATCGGCTAACACCACTTCTGGCCCAAAGTGCGCGACCATCCCTTGGTAGATGGGCCGACCCGGCTCCATCAGCTCACGTCCGATCGCGTCCGACTGCAGGACATGCGCGCCCAAGGCTGCAAACAGCTTGGCCGCGGTGGATTTGCCGCTTCCCAGGCCGCCAGTAAGGCCGACGCGCAGCATGAAAGTTATTTGTTCCCCAGGGAGATCCCGCGCCGCAACTTCGCCGCTGTGACCGTATTCTGCATGAGCATCGCGATGGTCAATGCGCCGACGCCGCCAGGAACCGGCGTGTAGGCCCCGGAGTGCGCGAACGCTGCAGGGTGAATGTCACCGACGACAACCGATCCTCGCTTGGCAAACGTCGCTGCCCTGTCAGCATCACCGGGGAAGAACTCCTCGACCTCAGCAGCTTCGGTGACGCGATTGATTCCGACGTCGATCAGGGTCGCGCCCGGCTTGACCATATCCGCTGTTACGAATCCCGCACGGCCAATGGCAGCCACCAGAAGATCGGCCTCGCGGGTGAAGCTGCCAAGGTCAGCGGTCTTGCTATGGCACACCGTGACAGTAGCCGAAGCATTCAAGAGCATCATCGCGGCAGGCTTGCCTACGATATCCGAACGCCCCACCACGACCGCGTTCTGACCGGCAACCGGGAGGCCGCTGCGCCGAAGGATCTCCATGATGCCCGCAGGTGTACAGGGCGCCAGTCCTGGCTGGCCGCTCTGGAGCCGGCCTGCATTTATAGGATGGAATCCGTCGACATCCTTGTCGGGTGAGACAGCCTCGAGGAGCCGCTTGGTATCGACGTGCTTCGGAAGGGGAAGCTGGATCAGGATGCCGTCAATGTCCTCGCGGGCGTTGAGATCTGCGACTAAAGCGAGCATCTCGTCGGTGCTGATGCTCTCGGGCGGCGTAAGCATCTCGCTGAAGATTCCCAGTTCGCCGCAGGTCTTCACCTTGCTGCGAACGTAAATCTGTGACGCGGGCACCTCGCCTACGAGGATGACCGCCAATCCAGGTGTGATTCCACGAGATGCGAGCGCCTGAACTTCGACTGCAACTTCAGCCTTGATCTGTCCCGCAATCGCAATGCCATCTAAAATCTTCGGGGTTCTCTTCATCTCATCCATATCTCTATCTATGGTATCGCGCCATTCTGCTCTACTGAGCATAAGATAGGCCTGTGAGCGTTGAACCGTTACTAGCCAAGGATCTACGCTGGGTTGTCTGCCCGGTGTGCCATCAGTCGTTGGAGCGTGAAGGCGATATCATTACGTGTAACGGCTGCAGACGGCGTTATCCAATTGTGGATGGAATTCCCGTGCTGCTCGCCGACCGCGCTCTCATCTAGCAGGTTCGGGAAACCTTTCAGGCCAATCTTTCGTAGAATCAGCAAGCGATGCAATCTGTTGGGGCCATGAATGCGTTTCCAGAAAGAGCCCGTAACTCAGGTGTTTTTCTAGCGTCCAATAAAAGCAGAAGCTGACGCTGGAAGTGTGCCAAGCAGGAGAGAGCAGATGACTAAGGCGAGAGGTGCCCACGTCGAAAAGTTCGCCGAGGCGGATCTATCCGGATTGCGGGAAGATCTCATGAAATCAGGCCTCGACTCCTGGCAGGCCGCCGATTTGATCAGCAGCTTTTTGGCGACCCGTGGCTACGGGGTATCTACCCAGGATGCACGCAAAGCGGCTTTCCGCATGGAGTCGGTCAGCTGCTCCCTGCCATGCCTCCAGGAGGAACTGGAGAAGATTGCCCAGGTAATGTAGGGCGCTTCTACTCCTTTCGCGATGTTGGCCGCACGTCGAAACGTCACAATTGACCCGTCCATCCAAATCTCCTGCAAAAGAGGATATGCCCGAACCCGCGCCCTCTTTAGAGCTCTACGAGGCATAATCAAAGGATGCCGTCTCTCTGGTCTCCAACCGACTGGCCTCAACGCCTGGCTGAACTACAAGCTCCCACTGGCGAGCTCAAAGAAGCTCCTCTGCGCCGAGACGTCCGTTCGCTCGGCATGCTGCTTGGCGAGGTACTCCGCGAGCAGGCAGGTGAGCCTCTCTACGAGTCCGTCGAGGCTTTGCGTCGCATTGCGATCGCCCGGCGCGAAGCGGAGACCCCTCAGACCGGCGCGGTCGACCAGGCCGCCGCCAGCACCCATCTCCAACAGGCCCTCACGCGCGTTCACGCTCTCGAGTTAGGCACCGCCTATCAACTTGCACGCGCCTTCGGTTTTTACTTTGAGCTCATTAACCTCGCCGAGACCAACCACCGCAAACGTCGCCGCCTCTCGCTGCAGTTGAATCAAACCGCTCAAGCCTCCAGCTCCATGCAACGCGGGGACCTGCGCGGAACTCTTCGTCGTCTTCGTGAAGCTCGCTTTACCTCAGAACAAGTTCGTGCGCTGCTCGAACGTGTCTGCGTCTCCCCCGTGTTTACAGCACATCCCACCGAAGTCGCCCGTCGCAGCGTGATGTTCAAGCGCCGTCGCATCTCCGATCTTCTCGAACAGCTCGATCGCATCCCCGTCCCTGAGCCTCAGCTCGAATCTCTCGAACGCAATCTGCTCGCCGAGATAACGGCTCTGTGGCAGACAGACGACGTTCGCAGTGCCCGGCCTACAGTGCTCGACGAGATCCGCATGGCACTCGATTACTACGAGTCCAGCCTCTTCGACACCCTCCCTGTCCTGTATGCGGAGGTTGCAGCGGCGCTTGCTGCCGAGTATCCGGAACAGAAAAGCTCTAATTCAACCATAGAGAAACCCGAACAGCTGGAACTCCCCCACGCTCAACTCTCCATCACCGATCTTCCCCAGCTCATCCGCTTCGGTTCGTGGATCGGCGGCGATCGCGACGGCAACCCCTTCGTGACCCCGCAAGCGACACGCGAAGCCCTGACGATGGCCCGCACTCTGCTGTTCGCGCACTATCGCCGACGGCTGCAAAACATCTTCGAGCAACTTGCCAGCTCCACGCAGCAGGTTCCTGTCTCGGCCAAACTCACTGCGCTGCTCAACGGCTACATCGGTCAGCTTCGTACTGCGGGTCAGAATGCCCTTGGAGAGCGGTTCCCGCACGAGTCGATTCGTCTGCTGATTGCCTGCATCATGATGAGGCTGGGGGCGACTCCACAGTCTGCTGTTCCTGTTCCGGCCAATCCCGCGCTGAAGCCATACGCTCACGCCATCGATCTGCTCTCAGACCTTACGACTCTTCGCGAGTCCTTGATTGGAAACAATGGACCCCGGCTCGCCGAGATGCTCATCGACCCGCTCCTGATCGAGGTTCGTACCTACGGCCTGCACCTGCAGACGCTGGATATTCGGCAGCATGCCCGCATTCATGCTGCCGCCATTGCAGAGATCTCTGCGTGGCACTCCGCAAATCCGGGTGAGGCGCTTCACCTCCCGCCAGCGCTGAGTGAGCAGACAGCCGAGGTGATCGAGACCTTTCGCACCGTCGCGGAGCTGAAACGTTCTTGTTCGTCAGACTCTATCCGGCAGTACGTCATCAGCGGCGCAACCAGTGCGGAAGATGTGCTGCATGTTCTCTGGCTCGCGCGGCTCGGTGGTGTAAGAGTAGAGGCCACGCCACCTGGAAAAACGGGGAACGTAGATGATCCCGGCCTCCAGCCCGTTCCACTGTTTGAGTCCATCGAAGACCTTCAAAATGCTCCGGCGATTATGCGGCAGCTGTGGACGAGCGAGGTCTACAAACCACTACTCGCAAGCTGGAATCACCAGCAGGAGGTGATGCTCGGCTACTCTGACTCCAACAAAGACGGCGGCATGATCACCAGCACGTGGGAGATATGGAAGGCCCACCGCGCGCTGCACCAGGTGGCCCGCGACTGCAATGTGACGTTACGTCTTTTTCATGGTCGCGGCGGCACCGTAGGCCGGGGTGGCGGACCAACTCATCGCGCCATCTTCGCCCAGCCTGTCGACAGCTTTACGGGCGAACTACGCATCACGGAACAAGGTGAGGTCCTCAACTGGAAGTACTCCGACGTCGTTCTTGCCGAACGTAATCTCGAACTGATGATCGCCGCAAGCCTGGACGCTCTGGCTCGCCCCGATGCAGTGCTGCAGCATGGCGCGGAGACGCCCCATCTGACTGGAGAGATTCTTCCCGAGTGGGAGACAACGCTGGACGAGCTTTCGGCTACCTCCTATGCGTTCTATCGCAAACACATCGTCGACAACCCCGACACCTTCACCTACTTTGAGCAGGCTACCCCAGTCGCAGAGCTTGAACATGCGCGTCTTGGCTCACGTCCTGCGAAGCGCAGCGGTAAAAAATCAATGGCTGATCTTCGTGCCATTCCGTGGGTCTTCGGCTGGATGCAATCGAGACAGCTTGTGCCTGCTTACTTCGGCGTTGGTCACGCGCTGCATCAGTTCATCGAGTCCGAGCCCGACGGACTTAAACAACTTCAGACGATGGCTCGCGAGTTTCCCCTCTTCCTCGATATCATCCGCAACGTAGAGATGGCTCTGGCCAAGGCGGACTTTGGCATAGCACGGCTCTATGCATCTCTGGTTGAGGACGCCGCTCTTCGCGATCGCGTGTTCGATACTCTCGAGGCGGAGTTCAACCTGACGCACCGCATGATCCTTGAGGTCACAAAGCAAAGATCGCTCCTCGAGACCAACCCCGTTCTTGAGCGTTCGATTCGCTTACGGAACCCCTATGTTGATCCAATGTCACTGATACAGGTCGAGTTGATTCGCCGGAAGCGCATCGCGGCCGCCAAAGGCGAGACGAGTTCCCCTGAGCTCGATCGCGCCATCTCCGCCACGATCAACGGGATCAGCGCTGGTCTTCGCAATACCGGCTGATCCGCACTAAAAGAGCACAGCACTACTTGGCTGTATCCTCTTCACTCATTGGAGCTGGAGAAGAATCAATATCCCTGGTCCGCTCGAAACGCGGTCACTTTATTTTTCACAAACGTAACCGCCATGGGTTTGCCGAGATTCGCAAACACCACCATGCGATTGCCGTAGTCGTTGCTCGTGCTCTTTGACACCTGTCCCAGCGAAAGCTCAACCTGCCGCTCGTTCATCCCGAGAATGACCTGGTGCGTATCTACGGCCTTCCAGATCCCCGGCCCCCAGTGCTTATAGAGCTCATGCGGATCGTCGTAAAACAAGATCTCATCGGTATAGAACGTGTATTGACCAGCCTGCCGATATCCCACCGGCACGGCGTACTCCTTCGTGTCACCCGCAACATCGGGCCGCGTGAAGACCATCAGGACTTGTTTGTCCCCACCCGGTATGCGAAAGGTTGCAGCCTTCGGAGCCACCTGTTCGATGGCATCTTTTACCATCAGCGGTTCTGCCCCAAGCAGCGTCCCCGCGGGCTTGCCATACTGCGCCGCATGTCCTACCAGAGGATAGTATTCAAGCTGTCCACCTGCCGAAACCCAGACGGTAGTTCCCGCCAGATCCTTGATGTCTTTCAACGAATCGGGCCGCTTCTTCTTCAAAAAGACAAGATCGTCTTCAGGAATCACCTCGCGCGCTGGAACCTTTACAGAGTTGTCCGGAGCATTACGCTCCCGGTAGATCAGCCCTACTCTAATCCCGACCGCGAGCACCAACACCACGCTCGCCCCAATTGCTGCCTTCGCCCCATTCTCCATCGACTCTCCATAAACCGTCAGATGCCAACCACTCACTCTAATCTACTGGCTCCGCCACGCTCAACTCCCGCTCTGCACCCATCAACGCCTCTGCCGTCAGTGCGTTCGCTTTGCGAAGCTCGGGAAACAACCCGGCGGCAGATGCAGTTACGAGCATCGACCCAACTCCGCCAACCACAACCGCACGCACCGCGCCCCACCACTGCGCTGTGACTCCACTCTCAAACTCTCCAAACTCATTCGAGGCGCCAATGAATAACCAGTTGACGGCGCTGACTCGTCCGCGCATCTCGGGAGGAGTGGCCAGCTGCAGCACGCTTGACCGAACCACCACGCTGACCATGTCGCTTGCGCCGACGATCACCAGCGCAGCGGCGCTCAGGTAGATGCTCCGCGAAAGTCCAAATACCACCGTGGCCGCGCCGAAGATCCCGACGCACATCAGCATCGTCAACCCGGCCTTCCGTTTGATCGGTCGCACCAACATGGTCAGCGAGACGACGAGTGCACCTACTGAAGGCATCGCTCGCAGCAGGCCCAACCCGCGTGGCCCCGCGTGAAGAATATCCGTAGCAAAGATTGGCAGCAACGCCGTTGCCCCGCCCAGCAGCACGGCAAACAGATCCAGCGAAATCGACCCCAACAGCAGCTTAGCCCGCCACACATACTCGAGCCCAGCCAAAACCGTTCTCATATTGAAGGCCTTCTTCTCGGTCGCTACCATTCGAGTTCGAATCATGCTGACCAGCACGAGGAAACCCAGCAGCATAATCAGCGTGAAGCTGTATACGATCGGTGCGCCGCCCCACATCGCCGCGACTCCCACCAAAGGCAGCGTGAACAAGATGCCACCCACTGCCGGTCCCGACATATTCGCGATCTGGTAGACGGTCGCGCCCCAGGTCACCGCGTTTACAAAGTGTTCCTTCGGCACCAGGCTCGGCAGCATCGCGCTTGCTGCAGGTCCACTGAAAGCCCTGCCCAGCCCGATCCCCACCAGCACCGCGTAGATCGGCCAGATCCGCCCGTGCTGCAACGCCGTCGCGCTGAGAGACAGCCAAAGCAATACAGCCGTACAGATGGCCTGCAGCCCATAGCAGAGCAAGATGATCTTGCGCCGGTCGTAGCGATCCGCAGCATGCCCCGCAGCCAGCATGACAAACAGTCCGGGCAGAAAAAGCGCGAGCCCCGTATACCCAAGGTCCAATGCCGAATGCGTAATCGCGTATACCTGCCACGCCACGGCAACTGATTGCGCCTCTGCCCCCAGAACCACCATCAACCGCGCGGCCTGGTACAACCGAAAGTCCCGCGACTTGAACGCTGAGCGGTAGTCCTTCCCTACCGCCGCTACCCCTCGTTCCGAACCATCCGCCATGACCTATGTTTTCATACTTCAGTTACAAGCACGTCACCCTATCCGGGGGAAAGCAGTAGCAGAGCTCAAACTATCGGCCCAGGTAGATCTTGTATTGCGACTCCACCACACCGGTGTTCCTCGCCAGCGTCAGCTTTGACTGGTTGTACTGGTACAGAGTATCTACCAGCCGGCTCTGTGCCGCAGCCAACGTCGCCTGGGCTTGCACTACAGGCAAGTTATCGTCTACTCCCGCCGAGAAGCGATCTGTCGCATCCTGCAACTCCTGGGTCGCTAAATCCACGTTGCTCTTTGCCACCTTCACCAGATCATTCGACGATTGCACATCCAGCATCGCAGCACGGATCTGCTGCTCAATAGTCACTCGCAACGATGCGATCTGCTGTCTCAGCGCCGTAACCTGCGCATCGGCTACCTCGCGTTCGCCACGGAGCTGCCCTTCCTGAAACACCGGCACGCTCACCTTGCCAGTCGCCGCAAACACGCCGTGGTACAGCGAACCGATCTCGCCTAGCACGCCATAGTACCCGTCGAAAGACACCACTGGCAGCCGCTCGGCACTCACAGCCTTGCGCGCCTTCGCTGCAACCTCAAGCTGCGCCTGCAGACCCAGCAGATCCTTCCGACGTTGGTAAGCCAGACTTTTCGCATCCTCGAGAGGGAGTTGGGCAAACTCCGCATAGGGAGCCGTGTCGGTCAGCGTAATCTCCTGGTCCGCTGGCAGCCCAATCAGACGATTGAGCGCGATCTTGTCTTTTGCAAATGCGTTCTCGTCGTTGATCAAAGTCTGTTGCTGCGTCTGCAACTGCACCCGCGCTCGCAGCTCATCCAGATTCGTTCCCACACCTGCTTCGTGCGATGCCTTCGCCTGCTGATACGCCACATCGTCTGCCTTTTCAAGCGCCTGCGCGTTTGCAATCTGCGCCGCGTCCGCCAAGGCCAGCAGATACTGAGTCCCCACGGCGAGGGTCACACCGCCGAGCTCATTAAGCGTAGTGAAATTAGCCGCTTTAACCGCCTGCTGCGAAGACCGGTAGAGGTAGTACGCCGGCACATTGAGCAACTGCTGATTCAAACTCATCTGCGCTGATGCAGTACTCACCTTCACAATCGAGTGAAACGCGCTTAGCGGAATTCCACTGCCTTCCAGCGACGACGACTTAAACCCCTGGGCGGCCAGATTTAGCTCCTGCGTCTCTACCTGCGCTTTAGCAGTCAGGCTCGGCAGCAGATTGTTCTCTACTGTCAACACCTGACCACGAACCATCCGCTCGTTCTGAATGGCCAGCAGCATCTGGAGATTGCGCTTCTCTCCTCGGGCGATCGCGTCATCGAGGCTCAGCGCCAGCGCACCCGGCGTTCCTTGTTCGATCAGCACACCGCCGGGCAGCTTTACGACATTGGGAATAGGCGCCGGAGGCAGATCCGCACTCGGGGTCTGCGCCATCGCCATTGGGCCGCATAAGATCAGCGCCAGCGGCCATGTCACAGCTCGCGGCCGCGGCTTCACTTCTGCTAAAACTCTGGTCTGGGTTTCCATGCTCTCTCATTAGAGTGCCACACAGCCTGTCAGATGCAGAAATCATCCAAAACTGGGTATCTCCTCGTAAGTCGCTCCTTTCCTTGAACTTCTTCATTCTCACGGTATCTGATTCATGCTCTCTCGAGGCTCATGCGCG
Source organism: Granulicella sp. S190 (assembly GCF_009766095.1). Taxonomy (GTDB): domain Bacteria; phylum Acidobacteriota; class Terriglobia; order Terriglobales; family Acidobacteriaceae; genus Edaphobacter. The sequence continues at coordinate 258,509 of NZ_LMUD01000023.1, read as the reverse complement.
ATGATTCAAAAGGGAGATTCCGCTTCAGACCTGGAAGGCCACCGCAGCCTGCCCTCCCTCAGCTAAAATACGAAAGATAACCTTATGCGTCTTACCTCTATGAACCGCATCGTCCTCGCCGCAGCTCTGCTCCTCGCCCTCCCAGCCAGCATGACGGCCCTTGCTCAAGGCTTCAAAGATACCTCGATGCTGCGCGCCCCCAAGGGAGCCCCCGTCGCCATCTATGAGTTTGAGGACTTGGAATGTCCCGCCTGCTCCCACGCCTTCCCCATCGTGCATGCGGCGGTCGAAAAGTACAAGATCCCTCTCCTTCGCCACGACTTCCCTTTACGGATGCACATCTGGAGCTTTGACGCGGCTGTCATTGCCCGCTATATCCAAGACAAGATCTCGCCTCAGGCCGCGGAAGAGTACCGTCGCGCTGTCTTCGCCAACCAGATCTCGATCGCCTCGAAGGAAGATCTCAACGCCTTCACGCAAAAGTACTTTCAGTCTCACGGCCGCGTAATGCCATTCGTCGTCGACCCCAATGGCCTCTTCGCTGCCGAGGTCCGCGCCGACCAGACTCTGGGCGAGCGCGTTGGCCTTTCCAAGACTCCGACCATTTTTATCGTTACGCAAAAGGGCTTCGTTGAGGTGAATGATGTCACCCAGCTCTATGCCATGCTGGACACGGCCATCGCCGAAAATCCCGAGCCTGCGACCGCCAAACCACGGACTACAGCGCACAAGTAACACTCCTTGCTGCAAAACGAAAAGCCCGAAGATACCTCTTCGGGCCTTTCGCTTTTGCAGCAATCTTTCACATCTGATCCATCCACGCCACTCAGTCAACGATTCACCGAACCTGGAAGATCAGAAAATAGTCCTGCCCATCCGCCTTCGTAAAGTCGTAGGTTCCGACTAGCTTGTACCCTGCCTGCCCCATCTCCTTCACCACAACCTCATGATTCAATCCATGGTCTGCGCCATTTCCATTGCGGTCGATGATCCCGACCTTGGCTCCCGGACGCAACGCCTTCTGCAACACCTTCATCGTAGGCACCGGATGCGCAATCTCGTGGTAAACCTTCAGCATCAGGACTGCGTCCACGCTTCCTGAAGGTAGCCGCGGATCGTCCGCGCTCCCAAGCACCGTCCGCACATTCGGGAGATTCTCCTTCAACACCCTCTTGCCGATGTACTCGATTGCCAGAGGGTTAATATCCTCCGCGATCACTGCCCCCGCAGGACCCACCCTGCGCGCCGCCCGCACTGTAAACCATCCCGAGCCGGCCCCAATATCCGCAACGTTCTTGCCCGGCGTAATCCCCAGCAGGTCCATCACGCGATCGATCTGTAGCTTCTTATCCCGGTCCGGATACTCAAAGATGGAAAGATCGCCGGAGTAAGGTGTGCTCGTCGGACGTTTTGTCACATCTTTCGCGACGTCGGGAGTGGTCGACATCCCCACTGTCGCTTTATCCAGAGTCTGCTGGGACCCGGTTCCCGTCTGCCCACTGGCAGAGACTACTGCCCCGCTCGCCAACGTTAGAACGAAGAAAACTCTAGCCGCACCACGCAAACACGAGCCGCTCGAAAGCACCATTCCACCAGCATCCGCCAATTCGCAGGGCGAGGCAATCACGCTTCGGCTGTCGGTTATAACCTCACCAACAACTCCAGCCATACGATCAACGAATCTGTACCAGCTCCGCTCCAGCACCATGGCCGGAGGCGCCTGGCGTCACAGACGAGGTCTGTGGCGCTCGCCAGTGGTCGATGTAGCTCACTTGGTGAACGCAGCTGATTGTGCAGCTCGGCGCGCAACTCTTCTCCGTCAAAAACTCCCGCTTCACATCCGCCGTCTGGTATTGAGCCAGCGGCACCGCTGGGTATCCCCGCTGCTGGCTGCAATAGTGAACCAACCCGTTCTCGCAGATATACAAGTACCGTCCGCCAGCCCGGCAACGCCAGTCATTAGTCTTCCCATTGGCGATCGCCTCCTGGAAGTGATTGAACCGCGAATAGCTGCGCCGTGTCAGGTTCCTCACCTTATCCCAGACCGTACGCTCGGCCTCTCCCAATGGCTTCAACTGTCCGCTGCCATCGTGGATAATCCCAATCGTCGAGCTGAATCCCAGCGCGAGCGCCCGCTCGCTCACCGTCAATGCATCGTTCGGATTCGCAATTCCTCCGCCCACGACCGAATTGATGTTCACGTGAAAGTCCGCATGCTCGGCGAGCATCTGCAGTTTCTTGTCCAGCACCTTCAGGCTCTTCTTCGAAACCTCATCCGGCATCACATTATCGATCGAGATCTGCATGTGATCGAGCCCGGCCCTGTTCAGCCTCTCGATCCGGTCCGGCATCAGCAGGTACCCGTTTGTGATCATCCCCGCAATCGCACCGGTCTTGCGGATGCGCGCAATAATCTGGTCAAGCTCCGGATGAAGCAGAGGCTCGCCACCCGAGATCGTGATCACCGAAGTTCCCAGGCGCCCCAGGTGGTCGATGCGACGAAGCATCTCGTCCAAAGGCACCGGATCAGAATAATCGTCGTACTCGTTGCAATACGTACAGGCAAGATTGCACCGCCGCACCGGAACGATATGAGCCATGTAAGGATGTCCAGTCGACATCACCGCAGAGCCGATCGAACCTAGTTCACGCAGCTTGCGCGTCACCGCCTTCCAGCGGCGCTTGACGGGCATCGGACGGCTGCCATTCACCACGGCAGTTGTAGGAGCAGAAGACATATCACCTTCAAGTATATCGAACCCTCGGCATCTCAGCAGGAAGCGATCGTTAACAGACCCTTTAAGAACAAATGACGCCCCTCAGGACGCCATCGAATGAGCCGTTGCTTCTTCTAGAGCTTCGCCAGCAGCTGTCGCGTATATTGGCCTGTCTCCCCGAAAAACTCTTCCAACCCAAGCCCTGGCGTTGCGCTTGAGCGCTTCTTGCCATCCGGTGTCAACGTCAGCGTCTGCTCATGCTTGTCGCGAATCACCACCACCGGTACCGGTCTCCCCCTGTTGTCATGCACCGTCTTGGTCCAATCCGTCCCGCTCGACACGGCAATAGAGTTGACCCGCACCACCACATCCCCCGCCTTCAGCCCAGCCTCCTCCGCAGGGCTATTACTGTCGACACTCCGCACCAGCAGCCCCGCACCACCCTCTGCACCAAAAAATCCCGCAAGCTGCGGCCCCATCACCTCAAGTTGAGCGCCGGTATACGACGGGCTCAGGATCATACTCATTGCTAGAACCTCGCGATGCCCCTTGGGAATCGTTGCGGTCGAGGCCGATGGAGTGCCCCCCATAAAACTGTTTCCATGCATGGTCAGGGAAGGCTCATCGCCCGGAGCAGGAACCGAATAGTGTTGCTCCCACGCTTGCTGGCCCACTGTCTGGCGGTCTGCCATCTGCATCGTCATCGTCTGGGATTGCCCATCCCGGCTGATCACAAAACTGACTGTTCGCCCAACCGGCTGGTCCCGAAGCAAACGCTTCAACTGCTCCTGCCCTTCAATCAATAGGCCGTTCATCTGCAGAATCACATCATGCATCCGCATCCCGGCTTTGCATGCTGGACCATCGTGATCCAGGCTAACGATCTCCGCTCCCCGCGCCTCTTTCAGCTTCAGTGGGGCGATCTGATCGTCACTCACATCGCGTGCGTCCACCCCAAGGTAGCCCTGAGCCGGATGACTGTGCGAACTACCCATCGCTCCAGCAATTGCCATCGTCCGAAAGACAAAGGGCAGCGCCTGAGCTGCGAGCGTACTTTGCCTTCCGTCCAGAACGGCAATGCTCGCCACCAGCGCCACAACCCCCAAAGACCTGCGGTAGTTCATCTACATAACCTCATCCAGCCTGCGCCTGTGGCGGTCAGGAGGATTTACACTTCGTGCCCTTATTGAATATCTGCCGAACTCTGGAGTGCGTTATACGATGCAGTCCGTATATAAGGATTTGTGTCTTGCGTCGATACGGTCCGCAGCACCTGGCGCACGCTCGAGTCAGCCTGTACCGGCTCAAGAACTCCGATCGCCGTCTTCCGAACCTGCGCATCAGGATCGTGCATCACCGCTTCGAGCACCGCATCGCGCACATGCTGATCCTGCCCAACGTATCGCTGCAGGCCATCCAGCGCGGTCATCCGCACACTCGCATCCTGGTCAT
>NZ_LMUD01000023.1:154278-254178 GCF_009766095.1 Granulicella sp. S190 | reverse complement strand
GTTCGTCCCCACCATCAGCAGGTTCCGAATCACCGGGCTATCGAGCGAACCTTCCATCGTCTCAGGAATCACTCTGTTGTAGCTCACCTGCACCAGCTCCGAGTTCGGCGTCTGCGTGATCCCGGTCACGTTCGCGATAACGCCCTTTTCGATGCCTCCATCCGAACCAGTGACAATCACGGGAGGCTTCTCTTTCAGCGAGTGCGCAAGCTCGTAACGCAAGGTAAAGTTGCCTGCTAGAAATCCAACCCCCAAGAGCAGTGTCGCCAACGCCGGCGCGCTCTGCACATGCCCAAGCCACCGAAAGAAGTTCGTTCTCAACCGCGTAAGAAACCCATGCGGCGGAATCATATCCAGTTCATCGTCAAGTCGCATCCGCGACTGCGCCAACAGATTTGGCGAAGGCTCCAGCACCGGGAGCAAGGCCAGTCGCTCTTCAAAGAGCCTAACCGCCTCCAACTCCGCCTGGCACCCCTCGCACTCCATCAGATGTTGTTCCAGCCCCCCAGCAAGCTCATCGGGCAGCTCGCCGTAGTTCAGTAAAACGATGCAGTCTTTTGCGCTCTCACAATTCATTGTCCTACCTCAGCCAGCCTCAAATTTTGCTTGTTCTTGTGGGCTCTGACTGCGCCCTTGCCCTATCGTTTGCAACAAACTTCCACAACTCTTGCCGGCGTTACCGCAACTCCGCCAGATTAGCCCGCAGCTTTCGCGTGGCCCGGAACAGAGTGTTCTTCGCCGTCTCTTCCGTCGTGCTCAACATCTCGCCGATGGTCCGCAGCTTCAGCCCCTGGTAGTGCTTCAGCTCGAAGACCGTTCGCTCTCGCGGCGTCAGCTTGCCCAAAGCTTCGCTGATCCGCTCGCTCATTACCTTCCGGTCCAGCTCACGTCCCGGGTTAGCCATAGCCCGGTCGTCCGTGATGTTAGCCATCAGGTCCATCTCATCGCCACTGGCATCCAGCACTGTCGCCGGGTCTTCCCTGCGGCTCTTTCGCCTCCGCAGCTGGTCCAGGCAAAGGTTCGTAACAATCCGGTAAAGCCACGTATAAAAGCTGCACTCGAACCGGAAGTTTCCCAGGTGGCGGTACGCCTTGATAAAGGCCTCTTGGTGGACATCTTGCGCATCCTGCTCATTTCCAAGCATATGCAGCGCCAGTCGAAGCACAGACTGGTCGTATCGCCGGACGAGCGCATCGAAAGCGGTTCGCTGGCCCTTCTGCGCCTCCCGAATCAGCTCATCGTCTTCGGTACGCTGTTGCGCCCGCGCATCGAGCTGCGCCTGCGTCAGCTTGCCGCCATTCCTGGTTCCGGGTTGGGCCGCTGCCTTTGCCATCGCTGGCAACGATTCTACAGCGGTTGCGCCCAACAGTCCTGCGGCAAACGGGCTGATGTGACGTTTTCGGAGCCCCAAAGCAAGCGGTGAAGACAACTCACCGCCAGGATTCAATCCAGCGACCTCTGCATTCATCGTTCTGACTCCGGAGTCAGGAAATCGAGTACACCCCAATAGACCCCCAAACTACTAAAAGGTGAGCATCACCGGATCCCACAAAAGGAGCAGCCCAACCCATAACGCTTGCCCTCTCGATCAAAGGTGGCGCACTTGGCCGCCGCAGTGGTAGTTGCTACTCCACCCAACCAGATAACGTTCGTCATCTCGACCTAAGCAGCGTTTTGCCGCATGGGGAGCTGTTACCCCACCAACCCATAACGCTCGTCATCTCGACCGAAGGCGGCGCACTTGACCGCCGCAATGGAGAGACCCCGTATTTCGTCTTTGCCTCAGTCATAGTTCAGGCCGTCTCGATCCACACGCCCTGCCGAAGTCACTTGGCCCCACCATCCGGTAAACTCACCCAATGCCTCCCCGCCAGACCTCTGCTCCTAATCTCTTCTCTGACACCCCCATCTCTGCCCCCTCTACTCCCCAACAGGCAGATTGGATCAACGCCCACTGCGACGGCGGAGCCCGTGGCAATCCCGGGCCCTCCGGCTACGGCGCTCTCATTCAAGACGACAAAGGCACAGTTCTCGCGGAACTCAGCGAATTCCTCGGCATGCGCACCAACAACTACGCCGAGTACTCTGGCCTGCTCGGCTGCCTGCAGTACGCGCTCGATCACAATCATCCGCGCCTTCGCGTCGTCTCGGACTCGGAGCTGATGGTCAAGCAGATTCAGGGCAAATACAAGGTCAACTCCCCCGATCTCAAACCGCTCTGGCAGGAGGCGAAGAACCGCATCGCCAGACTCCAAGCCTTCGAGATCTCTCACGCCCTCCGCCACAAAAACAAGGACGCCGACCGCCTCGCCAACGAAGCCATGGACCGCGGCATGCGCCGAAGCCCAGCCACTGGCTCAAGCACCAGCCAGTCCGCGCCACCGATCAAAGCCAACCCGTACCCAGCCAAATCCGAAGCCCCACCCAACCCCTACGCCAAGGCGGACACCATGCTTCGCGGCTTCACCAAAGACGGCTCCATCCACCTCCTGGGCGGCGCCACCCTCCCCGACGGCATCTTCGTCAAAATCATCCGCGAATAACCCGTACGGCGAATTGGCTTATCAATCGAGAAGATAAAGAAGCCTAACGGCAGCTCTGGATCACAATCACAGCCGATGAAAAGTGTGCCAATGCGATATCTGCTCCACCGCAACTAGAGCGAGCGTAGCCAGCGATAGCACAAACTGCACTCGTTCCATCCTCTTCTTCCGAGGCGTCAACAGCTTCTGACGCCACTGCGCGGCCGGACGGCTCCGCAGATGCCGCACATGCAACAGCACCGTCAGGTTCAACAACGCTCCCACCAGCGCCAGCACCACCATGGGCACTCGAATCCAGTCCGTGTGCAATCGATCCCACTGCTCTCCTGCCCCGACAACACTGGCCAGCGCCCCCACGCCGATCAGCAGACGCAGACCATCCAGTGCAACGAAGAAGCTGCAGACGCTTTGCAGCACTGCAAACACCAGACTTGACCATGCAATGACACCCTGAGTCTTCCCCGTTTCGCTCGGCAACACGCGCGACAAAACCCCGTCCGATTCGCCCAGCTTTACAGGAGCAGACATCATCAAAGAGAACTCCTTAGGAAAAATTGATCCACTCCTTTAGTTGTTGGAGACGATTCTTACACGCTCTTCAGCCGTCGGTCTCGATCGAGACAGAACTTTTACTTCGCCAGCTCCGCCTTCACCATCTCACTGACCAACTTCCCATCCGCTCGCAATCCATCTGCTGCAATCCTCTGCTGCACCACCTTCATCACCGCGCCCATCTCCTTCGGCGTCGGCTTGATCCCACCCTCAGACATCGTGTGAATCGCTCCCTGCACCACCCCGCGAATCACGTCCTCCCCCGCAGCCTGCGGCAGATAGCCTTCAATCATCCCGATCTCCGTCTGCTCCTTCGCCGCCAGCTCCGGCCGCCCGCCCTTGGTAAACGACTCCACCGACTCCCTCCGCTGCTTGATCAGCGTCGTCAGAATCTGCGACTCCTCGGCATCGGTCAACTTCTCGCGCTTGTCGATCTCTTTATTCCTCAGTGCCGACTTCACCATCCGCAGCGTCGTCAACCTGTGCTCGTCCTTGGCTTTCATCGCCACCACAATATCCGTCTGAATCTTCTCGCCAATCGTCATCGCATCTCCATCCAATCAATCCCTCATTATAAGGAAACGCAGCAATCCACCATCCGCGCCGAGCATCGCGAGGCCCAGAGAAATCTACTCACCGAAAAGGTATACAAGTCACGAAGTGACCGCCCCACGCGCAGTGGGCCCGTCCGGCAGGACCCCGCTACAATAAACCCATGATCCGCAAAACGCGCCTCTTCACCCCTGGTCCGACCCCTCTCCTCCCCGCCGCCCAGTTCGCCATGGCTGCGGCTGATATCCACCACCGCACTCCCGAGTTTCGCGCGATGTATACCCGCGTCCTCTCCCAGCTCAAAGAGTTCGTCGGCACCAAAAACGACGTCATCATCCTCTCCAGCTCCGGCTCAGGAGCCATGGAAGCCTCCGTCTCCAATCTCACCTCCCCCGGCGACCGCGTCCTCGTCCTCACCGCCGGCAAGTTCGGCGAGCGCTGGACCGGCATCACCAAAGCCTTCGGCTGCCACGTCGACGTCGTCAGCGCCCCCTACGGCAGCACCTTCTCCCTCGACGAAGTCAAAGCCAACCTCCACCTCGAAACCCGTGCCGTCTTCGTTCAGGCCACCGAGTCCTCCACCGGCGTCCGCCACGACATCGAAGCCATCGCCAAGCTCCTCAAATCCGAAAACTCCGAAGCTCTCCTCATCGTCGACGGCATCACCGGCCTCGGCACCTCGCACCTCGACATGGACGCCTGGGGCATCGACGTCCTCATCGGCGGCTCACAAAAAGCCGTCATGATTCCCCCCGGCCTCAGCTACCTCGCCGTCAGCGCCCGCGCCTGGGATCGTATGGAATCCACCTACAACCCGCGCTACTACTTCGACCTCCGCAAGGAGCGTAAGAACGCCGCCAAGGGCGAATCTGCCTACACGCCGTCAGTAGCCCTCATCGCCGCTCTGGGCGCAGCGTTGAACTACATCGCCGCACAAGCCGGCACACCCGAAAAACCCGAAGGCGACCTAGCCGAAGGCCGCAAGAAGTTAGTCGACAACGCGATCACCTGCGCCGCCATGACCCGCGCCGCAGCCACCGCACTCGGCCTCAAACTCTTCGCGCCCGTAGGCTACGAAGCCGCAGCCGCCACCGCCATCGTAGCCCCCGAAGGCAGCGACTCCGGCACCTTAGTCAAGGGCCTCAAATCCCAATTCGGCGCCATCGTCACCGACGGCCAGGGCGAGATGAAGGGCCAGCTCTTCCGCATCGCCCACATCGGCTTCTTCGACTACATGGACACCATCGCCATCCTCGGTGCCCTCGAGCAAGTCATCCACAAAACCAAGTTCCCCGCCCCCAACTTTGAGTTCGGCAAAGGCCTCATCGCAGCCCAAACCTTCTTCGCCGAACACGCCAAATGACCGCCGCACCACAGACGTACCAGGTTTGAGAAAAAGGCAAGTCCGGGACCAACCCCGGGCTTGCCTTTTTTCAGCTAATCACTACTGCACAGCCGGCACCTCGATCCGCAGAATCTGCCCCGGCGTTCCTTGCGGAGCTGCCCCAAGGTTCGACACGTACAGCCGTCCATCCGGCCCGAACGTCATGCCCGTCGGCACTGCCAGCCCGGTCACCACGTCCTGAATGACCCCCGAGCGTGCAACCCTTACAACCTTCCCTGCGCCCGGCGTCGGATTTCCTGCGGCATCCGAGAGCTCCAGCACATACAGCAATCCATCCGGCCCGATCTTCATCGAAACGATCGTCGTAAACCCAGCCATCGAACTCACAACGTTCCAGTTCGAAAATGATTCCTGTGTCCCGGGAAATCCTGGCAGCGGATTCTGAATCGAGACACCTCTCGCCACCGTCATCACCTTCGCCCACTGTGGATCTATCGGGAACAGATTCAGATTGCCTACGTACAGCACGCCTTGCTCCACCACCAGTGAAGTCGGCACAATGTGGCCCTGCGACGCTGAAATATCGATCACCTGGCTCACCCTGCCACCACTGGCAACCGAAAAAATCTGTCCATGGTTCGGCTCCACGGTAAGCAGGCTACCGTTCGAGCTGATGAGGCCATACCATGATCCATCCGGCTCAAAGTCATCCGGGCTCGTAATCTTCGCCGGAAACTCAACGAGCGCATGACTCAGATTTACAACCGTCTTCCAGCTCCCGTCCTTCAGACTCACTTCAAGCAATGCATTCGGGAAGGCCGTGTTTCCGTGCGAACATCCTCCTCCCGCCGTTACGGCATACAGGTTTCCGTTCTGAAACACTACGTCCGCAACCCCCAACACATCACCCATGATGTCCACCGCCGAGGGAAGTCCGCTGCTGAGCGTCGTCCTGGTCCCGCTCGTATCGATCTTCGAGATCCGCGCAGTCAATCCTCCCTTATAAGGTCCAATGTTCGGCACCTGCATGCACGTCTTGGGTGAAGTAAGCACGGTCCCGCCCAGCCCGGCTTCCGCGACGTAAAGAGTCCCATCGCTTCCAAACGCCAGTCCCCTCGGCCCCTGCAGCCCCGAAGCATACAACGTTGCGTTCGCCGGCAGCTGCGCCAGCATCTGAACTCCCGACAGGCCGCTCGCAACAACAGCGGCACACAAGAACGACGAAGCAAATCTAGCTCTCTTCATGGAAATCTCCTCAGTTGAAATCGCAGTAAGCGCGCACAAAGGCCGGTCTTCCAGCCTTGCGCCATTTGTCTGGTAGTAGGGCCCGGGGCCTGCGAAAGGGGCGTACTGCCATGCCCGGGCATCTGCGCTTCAAGACTGAGACCGTCGAAAGGGTCGCAGTCTGAGACGTGCGCCTCTCAGCGGGGACGATACTATACCCGGCCTGCTCGTCTTGTCACCCCAAAATGCTGACAAGCTCGGTTGTTCAGATAATTAGGATTCGACGAGGAATGTAAACTCTGCGAGAGTCAGCCCGATGCTTCCTAAAACATTGATCCAGTCCGCACTCCTCCTGATGCTCGCCATCCCAGGCTTCGCAGCTCCCATCTACAGCTACAAAGTCATCGCAAAATACCCTCACTCCACCGGCAGCTACACCGAAGGCTTCTTCTACCTCAACGGCCTCTTCTATGAAGGCATCGGCCTGAACGGTCACTCCGGCATCGTCGTCACGCAGCCCGAGACCGGCACCCCCGTACAGCAGTTCGATCTACCGTCGCAGTACTTCGGCGAAGGGATCATCGACTGGGGACCGAACCTCCTCCAATGGACCTGGCAATCACACACCGGCTTCGTACTGGATCGGTTCTCTCTCCGCATCGTGAGCCAGTTCCACTACGATGGCGAAGGCTGGGGCATCACCCGCACCAACAAAGAACTCATCACCAGTGACGGCACCGCCACCCTCCGCTTCCGCAATCCCGCCACCTTCGCCGAGACCCACCACATCATCGTCAAAGACGGCCACAAAACCATCGACCAGCTCAACGAGCTCGAGTACATCAAAGGCGAGATCTACGCCAACATCTGGCACACCGACCGCATCGCCCGCATCTCGCCCACCGACGGCCACATCATCGCTTGGATCGACCTCACAGGTCTCCTCCCCGCCGACCAGCGCGTCAACGACGAATCCGTCCTGAACGGCATCGCCTACGATCCAAAGAGAGACCGCCTCTTCGTCACCGGCAAGCAGTGGCCCACCATCTTCGAGATCAAAATCGCGCCCACATCGAAGTAGTCCCTGCTACTCTTTCAACGACACCGGAGCCACCATGCGCCGCTCAAACCAAGTCGCCGCTCCACTCCTCGCAGCCGCTGCCCTCTCCATGCTCACCGGCTGCAAGCCCCAGATGCAGCGCTGCGTCGATGAGCAGAACCACGTCGTCGACGACAGCCTCTGCGCTAACCTCCCCAACCAGCAGGGAGCGCAGCAATACCCCTCAAACAGCCCACACTTCTTTCTGCCATACCGCTATTACTATGGAGGCTGGGGTGGCTACGGCCTCGGCAGCGTAGTCGGCGGTGGCAGTTACGCCCCATCCTTCGGTCGCAGCTACGCCACCCGCTCCGGCATCACCACTCGCGGAGGCTTCGGCAACTCCTTCTCCGAAGGCGGCAGCCATAGCACCGGTTCAAGCAGCGCCCACGGCGGTAGCGCAGGCGAATAACTCGTAGCGACACACCAGACTCAGGAGTTCCATGCAGCGCATCACCCTTACCCCTCGCGACAACTGGCAGCAGAAAGTCGAATCCGTCGGTCTCACCTTCCACACTCTTGAAAACGGCACGCCCTACTGGGACGAGTCCGCCGCCTACAGCTTCACCGCCGCCGAGATCGACACCCTGGAAGCCGCCGGCAACAAGCTTCAGGAGATGTGCCTCGCAGCCGCCCAGCACATCATCGATGAGAAGCGTTACGCCGAACTCGACATCCCCGACTTCGCCATCGAAGCCATCGAATGGGCCTGGAACAACGAACCTCCCGCTCTCTACGGACGCTTCGATCTAAGCTGGGCAGGCGCGCAATCCGGCAACGCTCCCAAGCTCCTCGAGTACAACGCCGACACCCCCACCTCACTCCTCGAAGCCTCCGTCATCCAGTGGCACTGGCTCAAGGACATGCCGTCGTCTCTCGTCTCTGCCAAGCCAGACCAGTTCAACTCCATCCACGAAAAGCTCATCGCCAAGTGGAAAGACATCGACCCCTACCTCTCCAAGCCCATCTACTTCGCGGCATTAGATAACGCGGAGGACCAGCTCACCGTCACCTACCTTCGCGACACCGCGCAGCAAGCCAGCCTCGAAACCCTCCAGATGTTCATGAACGAGATCGGCTGGAACGACGAGCAGCAGCTCTTCCTCGATCCCGATGAGCAGCCCATGTTCTCCATCTTCAAGCTCTACCCTTGGGAGGCCATGCTTCAGGAGGAGTTCGCCCCACACGCCATCGATACCTACCCCAGCACCCGCTGGATCGAGCCGATCTGGAAGATACTCCTTTCCAACAAAGGCATCCTGCCCATCCTCTGGCAGCTCTACCCCAACCACGAGCTGCTGCTCGAATCTCACTTCGCCGACGCCCGCAACGCAACCCAGCTCCGCAACTATGTACGCAAGCCCCTCATGTCCCGCGAAGGCGCCAACATCACTCTCGTCCGCGAAGGCACAAACATCGCCACCACACCCGGCCCCTACAACGGCAAACAAATCGTGCAAGCCCTCGCCCCCGACGCCGTCTTCGACCATCGCCACACCGTCCTAGGCCTATGGATGATCGACCAGGACTGCTGCGGCCTCGGCGTCCGCGAGTCCTTCAACCCCATCACCGACAATCTCAGCTCCTTCGTCCCCCACTTCTTCGTCTGAGCCGCTCCACCGGCTACCATTTCTCGCTCCGCACCTCCCCAAGTACACTGGTAACTGGCAACATCCTTCATCTTCACCGTCCCAAACCGCCGAATGCGGCCACCTTGCTTCGCGCAAAAAGAAAAGGAACCAGAGGATTCATGAAGATTGTTATCGCCGAAAAAGTCTCTCCCGCCACCCTCGCCGTCTTCCAACAAGAACCAGGCTGGCAGATCGTCACCCCCGACCAGATCAAAAACGGCCTCGCCGCCGAGCTAGCCGATGCCGACGCTCTCGTCGTACGCTCCGCCGTCCAGGCCGACGCCAAGCTCCTCGAATCCGCCCCTAAACTCCGCGTCATCGGCCGCGCCGGCGTAGGCGTGGACAACATCGACACCGACGCCGCCACCCATCGCGGCATCGTCGTCATGAACACCCCCGGCGCCAACGCCGTCGCCGTCGCCGAGCTCACTCTCGGCCTCATGATCTCTCTCGCCCGCTCCATTCCCCGCGCCAACGCCACCATGCACGCCGGCAAATGGGATAAGAAATCCCTCCAGGGCCAGGAGCTCCGCGGAAAAACCCTCGGCATCGTCGGCCTCGGTCGCATCGGCCTCGAAGTCGCCCGCCGCGCCGCCAGCTTCGGCATGGAGATCATCGGCTACGATCCCTTCGTCGCCCCAGTCATCGCCCGCGAAAACAACGTTACCCTCGTCCCCATCGACGACATCTTCAAAGAGTCCGACTACCTTACCCTCCACGTCGGCCTCACCACCCAGACCGAAGGCCTGATCAACGCGACCTCCATCAAGATCATGAAGAAGGGCATCCGCATCATCAACTGCGCCCGCGGCGAACTCATCGTCGAACAGGCCCTCGCCGACGCCATCAAATCCGGCCACGTCGGCGGCGCAGCCCTTGACGTCTTCCACCAGGAGCCGCTCAAAGACTCGCCCTTCTACAACCTCGACAACGTCCTCCTCTCCCCGCACATCGCCGGAGCCACAGACGAAGCGCAGGAGGCCATCGGCATCCAGCTCGCCATGCAGGTTCGCGACTACCTCAAACTCGGCGTCGTCCAAAATGCCGTCAACCTTCCCTCGCTCTCGCACGAGGAGTACAAAGAGGTCGCTCCGTACATCGAGATGGCCGAACGCCTCGGCCAGTTCCTCTCGCACGCCACCCCGGGCAACTTGGAAAACATCCAGCTCACCTACACCGGACGCATCGCCTCCGGCAAAACCGACCTCATCCGCAACGCCGCCATCGCAGGCATCTTCTCGGGAACAGACGGAGGCAGCACCGCCAACCGTATCAACGCCGCCGCCATCGCAGCCGAGCGCGGCATCCGCATCCAGGAAGATAAAAAGGAGTTCACCACCGGTGGCGCCGGTTCCACCCTCAAGATCGTGCTCCACTCCTCCGACGGAGACGCCAGCGCCTCCGCCACCGTCCTCCACGGCACCTCGCCCCGCCTGCTCACCTACGATGGCATCGACATCGAAGCCCCGCTCCACGGCACCCTCGTCTCCATCCGCAACCACGACGTCCCTGGAGTCGTCGGCCGCATCGGCACCATCCTAGGCGAGCACGGCGTCAACATCGCCAACTTCGCACTCGGCCGCGCACACTCCAGTCAGAGCCATCGCGTTCCACAAGGTCAGGCACTCGCGGTCGTCCAGATCGACGTCCCAAAAGCCGCATCCGCCGCATCCGCCATCGATGCCCTGCGCAAGGTCGAAGCCATCGCCAGCGTCCGCCTCGTCGAACTAGGCAAACTCTAACCCGCTTCCTATCAACATCATTTAAGCCGATTGGCAATCTTTGCCAATCGGCGTATCTTTTTTTCAGGAGGAGTCATGCCTACTCGTAACGTCAACCTTACTCAGGAACTCGACAGCTTCATCACCGCGAAGATCGAAAATGGTCGGTATGAGAACGCCAGTGAGGTTGTTCGCGCTGCACTGCGAAATCTCGAGCGCGAAGAAAAAGAGTACGACGCAAAGCTGGCCGCCCTCAACAAAGCTCTCGACGAAGGAGATGCCAGCGGCGTCGCAGAAGGCGACGTCTTCGCCGATGTGCGGAGACGGTTAAGTCTTCCGCCAAGAAAACATCGCTCGTGACCTTTTCTTATTCCGCTCAGGCCACATCGGACCTCTTAGGCATTGGTCAATACACTCTAGAAAGATGGGGAAAGGTTCAAGTGAGCCACTACCTCGATCAAATCGAGGACTGCTGTCTCTTACTCTCTAACAATCCGTAGTTAGGTCGACTTCACGCGCCATCTCATCCTGGCCTACGCCGCATGGAATAGGGCAGTCACATTCTCTTCTACCGCCAAACTGCTTACGGCATCTTGATCACGCGCATCCTCCATCGAAGAATGCTTCCCGATCGGCAACCTCTCGGCGAACCGGAAACCATGTAGAGCCGCGAGACAGTAAACTAGTGTTAGCAACACAAATAGACAGGAACCCATGCCGCTCTACGAATACGAATGCACCACCTGCCACAAGCACACCGAAAAAATCCAGAAGTTCTCTGACCCGGAGATCACCATCTGTCCGCACTGCGGCGGACACCTCGAGCGTGTCATCTCCGCCCCTGCCGTCAGCTTCAAAGGCGGCGGCTGGTACGCCGACGGCTACGGCAACGCCAAGCCAAAGTCTTCAAGCGACAGCAATAGCTCAGGATCAAGCAGTGATTCTAAGACCGGCGACTCAAAATCAAGTTCGGATTCAAAGTCGAGTTCGGATTCAAAGTCCGGCTCTGATTCGAATTCGCAGTCCAGCTCCGACAGCTCATCCAGCAAGGCCGCCTCTGCGCCTGCCTCCGCTCCAGCAGCATCGACCTCGAGTTCGTCCTCCGCTTCCAGCTCATCCTCAGACAAGAAGTAGCGAGACAAGAGATAGCCGCGCGAGGGCGGCTATCCCGCCTGCCACAAACCTTCCCCTTCGCACACCAGCGATCTTCGACTATGCTCTGACTAACTCCTTCCGTCATTGAGCGAACTGCCCTGCACTCAGCAGCTTTGAAAGATCTGCACTCGTATCTGCTCCACATCCAGCGCAACAGGAGACCCGTCCCCATGGAGCAAGCACTCGCCCCAGTCGATGAAGCCCCCGTACTCGCTCCCCCCGGACTGCGCGCAAACATACTCTCGCCCATGGAGACGCTCGCTCAATCCATCTCCACCATCGCTCCCACCACCACTCCCACCATGACCATTCCTCTGGTCTTCGTCCTCGCCGGCAACGGAACCTGGCTCGCCTATCTCTTCGCCACCGCTGCCGTCCTGCTCATCGCCCTCTGCATCAGCCGCTTCGCCCGATACACCTCCTGCTCAGGCTCCCTCTACACCTACGCCACCTCGTCACTACCGCCTGTGGTCAGCGGTATCGCCGGCTGGGCGCTCCTTCTCGCTTACATAGCAACCGGAGCCTCAGTCGCAGGTGGCTTCATCAACTACGCCAACGTCTTTCTCCTCTCCCTTAGCGGAAGATCCTCTCCAACCGCCCTCCTCGCAATCCTCTGCGTCGGCGTCTCGACCTTCATCGCCTACCGCGACGTGCAGGTCTCCGCCCGCCTCATGCTCTGGATCGAGGCCATCTCCGTCGCACTCATCGCCATCGTCCTCGCCCTCCTACTCTGGCGCAACGGCCTCCACATCGACCACGCCCAGCTCCATCTCCAGGGAGTCACAGCCTCCGGAGTGCGTCTCGGCGTCGTCCTCGCCCTCTTCAGCTTCGTCGGCTTCGAAAGCGCCACCACCCTCGGTGCCGAAGCCGCAAACCCGCTCCGCACCATCCCTCGCGCGGTCATCCAGAGCGCCATCTTCACTGGCCTCTTCTTCATCCTCTGCGCCTACCTCGAAACCCTCGGCATGCACGCCGCGCATCAGAACCTCGGACAATCCACCGCTCCCATGCGCGTCCTCGCCGATCTCGCAGGCGTCACCGTCCTCGGCCCCTTCATCGACTTCGGCGCTCTCGTCAGCATGTTCGCCTGTACCCTCGCCTGCACCACCGCTGCCGCCCGCGTCCTCATGCGCATGGGCCACAACGGCCTCGTTCACCGCCAACTCGGCATCGCCCATCACAAGAACGCCACTCCAGGCTCAGCCGTCCTCGTCTCAGGCCTTCTCACAGCTCTCCCTGTAACTGTCCTCGCCCTTCGTGGCGTGGCAGGCTCCGACATCTACGGATGGATGGGCTCTCTCGCCGTCTACGGCTTCCTCACCACGTACGGCCTAGCCGCCTTGGCGCTGCCCCTCTACCTCAAGCGCAACCACCAACTCGCAAAGGCACCGCTCATTCTCTCCATCGCAGCCATCTTCGCGATCCTGCTTGCACTGGCTGGAACGCTCTACCCAGTTCCGGACCACCCCTACAACTGGCTCCCCTACGTCTACCTCGCGTATATCCTCTGCGGCATAGCGTGGCTCGCAATTGCGAGGCAACAAAAAGGTATAAAAGTCACGAAGTGACCGCCGTCCGCGCAGGACGCCCGTTCTGCAGGACAGGATGCAGCATCATCTCCGCAATTGCCTCCACCCGCTCCATCGTGATCCCGTCCCTCTGCTCCACGGCCAGCGGATGATCCTGATCCACAACGCGAAACTGCGGACGCTGTCCCACTGGCTGCGTCTGCACACTCACTTCAAGATTGTATGTATCGCCAAACACCGGTAGCTGCGTATTCAACCAACCAGGAAACGCCGCCTCCTGCTCGCGTCCTTCGACGGTCCAAAGCTCATTGGTCCTCACAAAGCTCTTCGGGCTAACCTCAGCCCAGATCCCCCACACAAACGGCTCTTCAAGTCCAATCACCGGCACGAGAATGCGCCCACGAAGATAAAAATCTCTCCCATCGATCACGCACTGATCCGGAGTAATTACCACCCGCTGGTCCAGCTCCTCCACCGGAATCGCCGCGGCAGCCATCGGAGCCTTCACGCTGTAGCTCAACGAAAGAACATGCCGCTCGCCGCAGACACGACACCCAAACCCACTCTGTACCTCAGTACTCATCTACCTATCTTTTCACATCGAACGACGAACTATTCCTCACCAATATCTTCATTCCAGATCTCAGGCTTCTCCGCAATAAACCCCGTCAAAAGGTCCGAACACTCCTGCGAATCCAGATCGATCACCTTCACCCCCAACTCTTTCAGCCACTCCACCCCGCCAGCAAAGTTTCTGCTCTCCCCCACAACCAGCGTGCGAATCCCAAACTGCCGAATCAGCCCGCTGCAGTACCAGCAGGGCGCCAGCGTCGTCACCATCACCTTGTCTTTGTAAGAGCGCTGCCGCCCCGCCCTCCGAAACGCATCCGTCTCTCCATGCACCGACGGATCGTCCTGCTGCACCCTCCGATTCCGGCCCGAGGCCAGCAGCTTTCCATCCCCATCAAATAACGCCGCACCGATCGGAACACCACCCTCTCTCCGACCGGTGCGAGCCTCTTCCAACGCGACCTCCAGCATCGCGCGATACCTCTCAACCTCGCTCATTCTTATCCTTTCTTCGGTGGCGGAGGAACCTTCTTCCCCGCTCTTCGCGCCTCCGACAAACCAATCGCAATCGCCTGCTTTGGATTCGTAACCTTCTGCCCACTACTGCTCTTAAGCGTACCCTTCTTCATCTCGTGCATCTCGGTCTCAACATTCTTGCTGGCCGAAGGACTGTACTTCCGTGTCGAACTCTTCTTCGCTGCCTTCTTCGCAGGAGTCTTCTTCACACTCGACTTCTTGCTCGCTGTCTTCTTCGTCGCTTTCTTACTTGCCGACTTCTTCGCCGCCCCCTTCTTAGTAGCCATAAGTTCCTCCAGCTATCTAAGACTCCACAACACCTTCACTGCGTTGCACGAGAAACAGTGCAGCATCCGCTACGCCATCAACACAGCCTCACCGATTCCGTCTCCTTCGCCACACCACAACCGCCGCCAACGCTCCTAAACTCGCCACTCCGACAAGCCTCAACGTCACCTTCCGTATCCAGGAAGACGTCCGCTCCAGCGACCCATCCTGCCACGCCGCGTGCACCATCTCAAGGTCAGCCGCCAGCCCCGGAATCGTAATCGTAATAAAATCCGCAGTCGGCAAAGACCCGAAGATTCGTGCTGGCTCTGGCGCCCCATCACTCCGGTCCTTCGGAATCGCCTTGATCATCGCGTTGATCTCCGCATCGCGAGGATCGTCAAACAGCTTGCCATCCGCAGTGTTGGGAAACAACGTATCGTTGCCGGTCATCTTCCGTTCAATCGCCGCCACCCCGTCCTGGCAGACCCCCAGCGGATAGTACCCGCCAAACGGAAGCTCCGGCCGCGCCAGATGCTGACGCATATACGCCACCGTCATGCTCCCCACCAGCCGCGTCACCTCTACCGCATGCGCATTGCGATACTCATGCGCATGACGCCCCAGCACCCACGCCTGGTCCAGCGTATCCATCGTGCGAAACTCCGCCTTGCCATCGATGCCGAAGTACCAGCTCACCGTCGCATTCACCTTCGGCCCACGAACCTCCCACTCATACTCCGCATGGCTCACCGGCACCAGCAGCGACCGCTTCTCTCCCGGAATCCGAATCTGCGAATCCACCCAGAACGGCATCATCACCTCCTGACCCTTGTAATGAAAGTGTCCGAAGTTCGCAAAGTAGCGCGCATCCGCCACCGTCACCGAGTGGCCCGTCATCAGCAGCCCCTGCACCAGCTCCTGCGGCGTCTTCGCACTCTGCCCCGCAACTGTAACCGTTACAGGAGCAGATCCATCCAGCCCATTCAGACTCAGCCTGTTCAACACATCTGCGAGCCGCTGACTCTCCGCATGCATCGGTGCCAGCGCAGGATTCGCACCATCCCCCCGCACCACCCCCGCTCCAAGCTCACTCACCAAACCATCCGTCGTAAACCCCGGCAGCGTCGAAGGCGCATCCAGACTCACCACCTTGTCCTTCGTCTCCGAGACCTCACCCAGGTCGATGTACTGCTTCAGACCGCTCCCATTCTGAACGGCACCCTGCTGCGTCGAACTCGGCTTCGTATTCGCGCTTCTAACCGAACTCCCCGGATGCACCGCTGCCTCATCCCGCGCCTCGGGATCTTTTGCGACCAGCCTGCCGGCAACCTTCACCGTAGGATTGATCGCCTGCATCGTCCACCCCGGAAAACGGTCCAGCCCCTGCCAGTCCTTCCCCAGAATCAACTCGCGAAGGCGCTTCATCAGCGCAGGCGTCATCAACGCCGGGCCCTTCTTCCCATCCTTATCCAGCTGTGCGAGCATCGCGTCAGTAAACCCCGGCGTCGCCGACAGCTCCCGCATCATCTGCGACAGCAGCACCGTATTCGGCGGCATCGGCTCCTCCGGCACAACGTACGGAGCATCACTCCGACACCCGAACAGAGCAAGAAGAATACTCACGCACACTCCACGATGGAACCTTTTGGATAGTGACAACGGCATCCACTCATTAGAAACCATGTCCTGCCGAACGAGCGTCCTGCTCGGACGGCGGTCACTTCGTGACACGTATACCTTGTCGTGGCCAATCGAAAACCTTAGGCCGTCGCGATGCTCCGCAGCAAAATCCTGCGCCGACCAACGGAAGGCCCATGAATCATCGCAAGCTGCAAGACCGGTACAAAAGTCACGAAGTGACCGCCGTCCGCGCAGGACGCCCGTCCGGCAGGACCTATCTCTACAAAGGCCCTAACGCATCCAGCTTCTTCGCCACCAACTCATTCAGCAGCGCAGGATTCGCCTGTCCTTTCGACAGCCGCATCACCTGCCCCACAAAAAACGCAGCCACCGTCTTCTTCCCCCCGCGGTACTGCTCCACCTGCTTCGCATTCCCCGCGATCACCTCGTCGATCATCTTTTCAATCGCACCCGTATCCGAGATCTGTTGCGGCTTCTCCCGCTCATACACCACAGGGAAATCCTCATTCTTCTCAAACGCCGAATCCAGCAGCTGCTTCAACATCTTGCTCGACAGCTCGCCCGACTCCGCCAGATCCGCCGCCATCACAATCCCCGCCATCGACACCGGCGACTGCTCCAGCTCCAGCCCCGCCGCCCGTAACCGCATCGTCAACTCGCTGGTCAGCAGCGACGCCACGCGCCGAGGACTCTTCGCCTTCTTCGCCGCATCTTCAAACCTGTCCGCAAACTCACGCGTCGCCGTCAACGTCGCCGCATCCTGCGCCGAGATCTCATACTCTGCAATCATCCGCGCCCGCCGAGCCTCCGGCAGCTCCGGCATTCCCTTCAGAATCTCCGCCTGCCACTCCACCCCCACCACCAGCGGCGGCAGATCCGGCTCCGGAAAATACCGGTAGTCATGCGCCTGCTCCTTACTCCGCATCGAGTAAGTCCGTCCCTCCGCGTTATTCCACAGCCGAGACTCCTGCACCACGCGCCCACCCTCTTCAATCACGCCAATCTGCCGTTCAATCTCGTACTCCACCGCAGCGCGAATGTATCGAAAGCTGTTAACGTTCTTCACCTCGGCCTTGGTACCGTAGGCTTTAGCCCCGAACTCTGCCGCGTCCTTCTTCAGCATCACGCTCACATTCGCATCGCAGCGCAGCGAGCCCTCTTCCATATTGCAATCGCTCACGCCCGTATAAAGCAGAATCTCCTTCAGCTTCGTCAGATACTCAAACACCTCATCAGCCGTCCGCAGATCCGGCTCACTCACAATCTCCACCAGCGGTGTCCCGCACCGGTTCAGATCGATGTAGGTCTTCGACACCGAATCCGCAAACCCATCGTGAATACTCTTGCCCGCATCCTCTTCCATATGCAGCCGCGTCACGCCAATCCGCTTCGTCACCGCAGCTCCGCTCATATCGAACGAAGGCACCTCGATCCATCCATGCTCTGCAATTGGCTTATCGAACTGCGAGATCTGGTACCCCTTGGGCGAGTCCGGATAAAAATAGTTCTTCCGCGAAAAGATGCTCGTCTCGCGAATCTCGCAGTGGATCGCCTTCGCCGCCAGCACTGCAAACTCCACGGCCTTGCGATTCAACACGGGCAGCGCCCCCGGCAACCCAAGACAGGTCGGGCAGCAGTGCGTATTCGGTTCACCACCGTATTTGTTCACGCAGCCGCAAAATGCCTTCGTCTCCGTCAGCAGTTGAACATGAACCTCCAGACCGATAACAGGCTGGTACTTGGCAAGAATCTCGGGCGATAGCGCAGTCAAAGTAGACATTTCCTTACGATTCTAACAAGCCATGAAGATGCATTGTCCTACCGGACGGGCCCACTGCGCGTGGAGCGGTCACTTCGTGACACGTATACCTTGCCGTGGCCAATCGAAACCTCAGGCCGTCGCGAAGCTCCGGAGCAAAATTCCGCACCGACCAACGGGAGGCCCGCGAATGACAGTCGTTGCGAGACCGGTATAAAAGTCACGAAGTGACCGCTCCACGCGCAGTGGGCCCGTCCGGCAGGACAAGCTACTATCAGAAACACATGGAACCCATCACCCATCTCATGACCGGCGCCGTCCTCGCCCGCTCAGGCTTCAATCGAAAAGCCGCCTACGCCACTCTCGCCATGACCCTCGCCGCCGAAGCCCCCGACCTCGACACCCTCTGGTCCATCCGAGGCCCCATCGCATCCTTCCAGCACCATCGCGGCTGGACCCACACCTTCCTCGGCCTGCCCTTCGAAGCCGCCATCATCGTCGGGGCTGTCTGGCTCTTCCATCGCTGGCGCTCCCACCGAAAACCGGCCCCGCAAGCCGCGCCCACCGAGCCATACGACCCCACCACCACCCACATCCCACCCAAGCCGCAAGCCCCCATCCGCTGGGGTCTGCTCTACGCCTTCTCCCTCATCGCCCTGCTCAGCCATCTCCTCCTCGACTGGACCAACAACTACGGCCTCCGCCCCTTCTTCCCCTTCAACCCCCGCTGGTACGCCGGCTCCATCGTCTTCATCTTCGAGCCCATCATCTTCCTGCTCCTGCTCGTAGCCCTCATCGCCCCCGCGCTCTTCGGCCTCATCAACAGCGAAGTAGGAGCCCGCAAGCCATCCTTCCGCGGTCGCGGCTGGGCCATCTTCGCCCTCCTCGCCATCGTTGCCCTCTGGGGCCTCCGCTTCGTCGAGCACGCAAAAGCCCTCCAGCTCGCCCAATCAGCCGACTACAACCAGGCCCTCGTCTCCCGCGTCTTCGCCAGCCCCTACCCCATCAATCCCTTCCACTGGCAGACCATCGCCGAGACCCCGCAGTTCTACCAGCTCGCAACCGTCGACACCCTCACCGAAGCCGTCACCACCAGCACCCAGGCCGACGTCATCTACAAGCCCCCCACCACCCTCGCCACCCTCGTCGCAAAACGCAGCTGGCTAGGCGAGGTCTATCTCGACTGGTCGCAGTATCCCGTAGTCACCGACACCGGCACCAACGACGACGGCCTCACCACCGTCACCTTCCGCGACCTGCGCTTCTTCTACGACACCCCGTTCCTCGCCGGACGCGAGAATCCCCCACTCACAGGCATCGTCACCCTCAACGCCGACCGCCGCATCGTAAGCATGGAGATGGACCACCGCATCCAGCACTAAACGACACAACCGTCCTAGTTTTCTTCAACAGGAAGACTAGTCCCGCGCCGCCGGTCGAACACCTTCCGCATCACATAAATAACCAGCAGCAGGATCAGAACCGCCACCGCCACCATCATCAAATCCTGATGATGGTGCAGCGTTCGTATCATCGTGTGGAAGATCGCCGGACCGTACACCATGATGATCAGCGACACCACCACAAACCGCACAAATTTGCCCAGTAGCAGCGCCGAAAAAAACCACAGCGGCTTCATCTCAAACACACCCGCCGCCAGCTCGAAGATCTTCACCGGAAACGGCGGAGGCATCATCGCCGGAATCATGATGGCAAGAAACTCCTGCTTCTCAAACCGGTCTCGCAGCTGCTCGTAGCGATCCCGATTGATCCTCTTCAAAAGAAAAAGCTCGCCGCCCGCCCGCCCTAAATAATAAGGAAGCAGGCTGCCAATAGCCGCGCCCAGCGCAGCCACAAAGCAGTAGATCAGAAACTTCGAGTGGTCTCGCACCACGTACTCCACCACCATCGCATCCAGCGGCATCGGCAACGAGGAAGAGTCAATAATCGAGACAATCAGCACACCAAACACACCCAGCGGCTTCAGCACCGCAAGCAGCCAGGCATTGGCCTTCAGCAGCCCCACGCCGATCTTCTTCCAGGGAATCATCGCCAGCATCGTCACCGTCGCACCCCGGAATCGCCATGCGCGCCATGATGCCCCGGCCCCTCGTGAACCTCACGTCCCGCCAGCAGATCCAGCGCATGCGGCAGCACCTCCAGAATCGACGCCAGCGAACTCCTCGCCCCCGACGGACTCCCCGGCAGATTCACAATCAGCGCACTCCCCAGCGTCCCGCACACCGCCCGGCTCAGCGCGGCCAGCGGCGTCTGCAGCAACCCATCGGCCCTCATACGCTCCGCCAACCCCTCCACCAGCCGCTCGCACACCATCCTCGTGGCCTCCGGCGTCACATCCCGCTTCGACAACCCGGTCCCCCCCGTCGTCACAATCAGGTCTACAACTTTCGCGTTACGTCGCAGCGCCTCTGCGATCTGCTCGATCTCATCCGGAAGCATCTCGCTCAGCACCTGGCCGACACCAGCATCTTCCAGCAGTTCGCACACCGCCGGGCCTGAAAGATCCATCTGTTCGCCTCTGGAACAGCGATCGCTGACCGTCAGCACCACCGCGCGAACATCCGGCGCAAACTTTGAACTCATTCTTCCAGTCTACGGTTTCGTCTCGTCTCAGGAAACTCTATGTCCCCTCTTAAACCAACATCAGCATCAAACTAATGAGAAAATAAGTAAGTCTTCGAACCCGGTGCGCCCCACCGGCATCCCCAATTAATACCGCTACGCAACTTTCGCATCCCGCAGCCGTCAGAACACATAGCCCATGCCCTCACTCGAGACCCCGCCCAACGCCGCACCTCCCTCTCAGACCGTCAAGGTGCGCACAGGCCGCTTCGGCGAACTCGAAGAGCACGAGCTCATCCATCTCCTCGACTCCCTCGACGACGAGCGCTCCAAAGCCCGCTTCCGCGAGTCCATTTACATCTCGATCATCATCTACCTCGCCATCGGCTGGTTCCTCTTCTACGGCCCGCGCGTCCTCTTCCATCAGCCCCGCCTCATCAGCCCCGCCCAGGTGCTCAAAGAGCGCGAGTTGACCCGTCTCGACGACCCCAAAAATCTCTCCCACCTGGCACCCAGTGCTCCAAAACCGCAACCCGCCCAGCCGGTAGTCGACAAGAAGATGCTCAAGCAGCTCCAGGCCATGCGCAGGGCCGCTCCACCCACTCCTGCAGCCCCGGCGCCCACTCCCCTACCGCAGGTGACGCAACCCGCGCCCACCCAGCAGGCGACGCCTTTGCCTCCCTCCCCGACGCCAGCACCCACCCAGCAGCCGGCTCAGCAAGCTCTCGTTGAAGCGCCAAAGCCCGCCCCCACCCGGCCCAACTTCGGCAATCCCAACCAGTCCGCGGGTGACGCCATCCGTCAGGCCGCACAAAACGCATCCCGGGGCACCGGTGGCGGCGACTACGGCAGCGCCCCCTCCGGTAGTCACGCCGGCATGGGCACCGGCGCAGAGATCCTCTCCGACACCCAAGGCGTAGACTTCGGCCCCTACATCCGCCGCATCCTTAGCGACATCAAGCGCAACTGGATCCCCCTCATCCCCGAAGAGGCCCGTCCGCCTCTTAACAAGCAGGGCGAAACCCTCATCCGCTTCACCATCCTCCCGGATGGACGCATCGCCGCCATGAACCTCGACGGCTCCAGCCAGGATCAATCCATCGATAAAGCCTGCTGGGGTGCCATCACAGGCGAGGGCCAGTTCCCTGCGCTGCCCGCCAGCTTCCACGGCCCCAACCTCGAGCTCCGCATCGACTTCCTCACCAACAAGCCTCTCCCCTAATCACCGGAAAAGGTATAAAAGTCACGAAGTGACCGCCGTCCGCGGAGGACGCCCGTCCGGCAGGCCCAACGGAATGAATATCCGAACCAACTACCGCACATAAGAAAACGTGCCGCACAGATCCGTCGAATTCGCGATCTCATTCAACGCGAACACCGGCATCTTCGCACCCGAGAAAAACGCAACCTTCAACGAGCGCCCGGCAACGAACGTAGCCATCCACTGCACATCCTCAGTGCCGCACAGGTTGTTCTTATGCAGAAACTTCTTCGTAGCCGGGATGTCCAGCCTGTAGAGATTGCCACTGCCGGCGGCGCTGCTGTCCGCATCGAACACAGCGCTCACCTCACCCGGCTCCAGCGCCCGTATCTGGGCGATCACAAAGCCGGTGAAGTTGATCGATATCTTCTCCCCACCGAAGCCAATATCACCGGTAATGGACTGCGCCGTAGAACTCTCCGCGCGCCAGTACCCTTTTTCCTGCTGCGCAGCCACACCGATACAGCAACCCATCACCAACCCAGCGATCGCGCCAACCATCTTCTTCCGCATCATCTCTCAAGCATCCCACCCAACCTCTCCTTTGAGCAACTACAGCCCGCACGCCAGGCTGGCCAATCCTCGATGCCGGAGAAGTAAACCGGGTGCCCCATATCCCGATCCTGAGACGAAGACTGGGTGCCCCATATCTCGATTTTGAGATGTGGGCATTCGCGCAGCGCGCGAACCGTACTCCTCTCCCACATCCTTTACCCACCGGGTGCCAATCCCCTCCACGCGCGATCCGCCTCCACCCTGACCAAAAACCCATCATCATCTATCATCGAAAAAGACGGCCATCCCCATCGCAACTCCACTCCAACACGAACGCCGTCGCCAGATTCGCGGCCTTCTCATGCTGGCCGCAGTCGTCCTCCTCTTCAGCATCCTTCGTGCAGGCGTGCACACGATCTTCCACCCAGGCTGGTGGCGCCTATGGTGAACCCGCCTGACCATCCCCTCATCGTTCTGATCGGCCCCACCGCCAGCGGCAAAACCTCCCTTGCTCTCCATCTCGCCCAGCACTTCAACGGCGAGATCGTCAGTTGCGACTCGGTCGCCGTCTACCGCGAGATGGAGATCGGCACCGCCAAGCCCTCGCACGAGGAGCGCGCCCTCGTCCCCCACCACATGATCGACATCGCTTGGCCCGATGAGGCCTGCACCGCAGGCGACTACAGCCGCCTCGCCCGCGAAGCCCTCACCGGCATCACCGAACGCGGCCGCATCCCCATCGTCGCCGGAGGCACCGGCCTCTACCTCCGCGCACTCATCGACGGCCTCTTCCCCGAGCCCCCGCAAAAACCCGGCCAGCGCGACCGCCTCCGCAAGACTGCCTCCACCCGCGGCCCCGCCTACCTCCACCGCATCCTCACGCGCCTCGACCCCACTGCCGCCGCCGCCATCCATGCCAACGACGTCCCCAAGGTCGTCCGCGCCATCGAAGTCTCCCTCGCAACCGCTCAAAGCCACAGCACCAACAAGCGCACCCCCATGACAGCCCAGTGGCAGCAGGGTCGCGACGCCCTCACCGGTTACCGCATTCTCCGCCTCGGCCTCAACCCGCCCCGCCCGCTCCTCTACGAGCGCATCAACTATCGCGCCGCCGCCATGTTTGATCGCGGCCTCGTCGAAGAGACTGAGCGCCTCATCGCCCGCTACGGCGAAGCCTGCCGTCCCCTCACCTCACTCGGCTACGCAGAGGCCGCCGCCGTCCTGCGCAACGAACTCACCCGCGAGCAGGCCATCGCCCAGGCCCAGCAAGGCCATCGCAACTACGCCAAGCGCCAGCTCACCTGGTTCCGCCGCGAGCCAAACATGCACTGGCTCCCCGGCTGCGGCGGCGACGCCGACATCATCCACCAGGCAAGCACCCTGGTCTCGCAACATCTGAGCTCAACCAAATAGACGCAAAAAAAATCAAGAAAAGTTGGCGCATCTTTTAGCACCAGAAAACACGCTGCCAAAACACCACATCCACCACGCACTCCACCACGTTCACACCACCGAAAAACCACCTCCAAACACCCTCTTTTCCCAAAACACCCCTCAAAAACTCAACAAAAACAGCAAAGCCCCGGGTCGTCCCGGGGCTCAACTTTTTTTCAAAAAATCAGGAAGGCTGAACCACCAGATTATCCGCCAGCTTGAACCGCACAATCGACTCAGCAGGAATCTCAATATCCCGATTCCCCGTCAAGCCGCTCAGCAAAGTCCCGCCGCCCCCACCCACAAGCCCACCAACCAACAGCCCAACCCCACCCGTAGCGATGCCGCCAACCAGCATTCCAGCCCCAGCCCCGCCGCCGATAATCGCTGCCGACCGCTTGCCCTTCCCCTTCTTTGTTCGCGTCAAATCGCTTGTATCCAGCGCATATCGCGACCCATTCAGCGTCAGGTAAGTCAGCCGAAGCTCCAGAATCGAAGACCCCTTGAAGTGTCCTCTCCGATGCGAAGCCACCACTACGCCGCTCACCGGCGTACCTCGCGGAATCACCACGTGATCGCCTCTTCCCACCACCGGCTCCTCAACCTCTCCGGTAAACCGATCACCTGCGCGGCTCGTCTTCACACTGATGTGCTGATTGATCCGAATCGTCAAGCTGGTCCCCGCAGCAATATTCACATCCGCCGGACGCACAATCGGCGCACCCCCAGGAGCAGGCGCAGCCACAGGCTGTCCCGACGCATCCGTCTGACCCGGCGCCACCGCTGCTCCAGTAGCCACATCCCCAGGAGCAGCACTTCCGGGCGCAGTAGCAGGCGTATTCGCCGGCACCGCCCCTGCCGCAGCTGCTGGTGTCGTAGTCGCCGTTACGGACTGCGCCGTCTGTCCAGGCGCTGGCGGCTGCACCGTCGTCGTCGTTACATTGCCGTTACCGTCGGTCGATATCACCTGCTGAGCCTGTCCCGAAGCCGCTGCCTGCTTCTTCGCCTGATCAATCGCAGCGTTCTCTTTCGACTTGCAGCCGGCCAGCATCACAAGCGCCAGCATCATCGCTGCGGCAATCTTTTCTGAAGGGTGAACGTTCTTCATCAGTGTCCTCGATCTTGGTTCAAGAGTCTTGTTCGAATAATTTACTGCCGCAAAATAGAACCTTGCGCAGCAATTCAGCTCGTAAGATGCTCATTCGGGGCCTAAGACCGCCCAGCCCGAAAAGGTTTAAGATAATTTCATGACTACCGTTGCAGCTAGACGCCCCCAGCTTGCCCATCTCACCGCCCAGCTTGACGACCTCCGCCAGCGCGGCACCTTCTTCAAGCTGCGCGTGCTCGACGATCAGCAAGCCCCCGTCTGCACCTACGACAGCAAGCGCGTCATCAACCTTGCCTCCAATAACTACCTCGGCCTCTGCAACGACCCACGCCTCGAAGAGGCCGCCATCGCCGCAACAAAAAAGTATGGCGTAGGCTCCGGTGCCGTCCGCACCATCGCAGGCACCATGCACATCCACATGGAGCTCGAAGAAAAGATCGCCGCCTTTAAAGGTGTCGAAGCCTGCGTCGTCTTCCAGTCCGGCTTTGCCGCCAATGCAGGAACCGTCTCCAGCATCCTCGGCAAAGAAGACTTCATCCTCTCCGACGAGCTCAACCACGCCAGCATCATCGACGGTGCCCGTCTCTCCAAAGCCAAGATCAAAGTCTTCCGCCACAAAGACATCGCCCACGCCGAACAGCTCCTCCAGGAAGTCCAAAACGAACCCGGCCGCAAGCTCCTCATCACCGACGGCGTCTTCTCCATGGACGGTGACATCGGCCCCGTCGACAAACTCGCAGACCTCTGCGAGAAGTACGGCGCCATCATGATGGTCGACGACGCCCACGCCTCAGGTGTCCTGGGTCGCAACGGCCGCGGCTCCGTGGATCACTTTCACGCCACCGACAAAGTTGACGTGCAGGTCGGCACGCTATCCAAAGCCATCGGAGCTCTTGGCGGCTACGTCTGCGGCAGCCGTGATCTCATCGACTACCTCTACCACCGCGCCCGCCCCTTCCTCTTCTCCACCTCGCACCCGCCCTCAGTCGCCGCCACCTGCATCGCCGCCTTCGATATCCTCGAAGCCGAGCCCGAACGCATCGACCGCCTCTGGGCCAACACCGCGTACTTCAAACAGCAGCTCACCGACGCAGGCTTCGATGTAGGCGGCAACACCACCCCAAAAAGCGAAACCCCCATCACCCCAATCATCATCGGCGATGGCCGCCGCACCATGGACTTCTCCCGCGCCCTCTTCGACGCCGGTGTGATGGCAACAGGCATAGCCTTCCCCACCGTCCCGGAAGGTAAAGCCCGCATCCGCACCATCATGACCAGCGAACACACCCGCGAGCAGATCGATCAGGCTCTGGAAACCTTCACCTCCGTCGCTAAAAAAGCGGGTATTCTCTAGCCGGTCTCCGTTGTCGATCCAGGCCCTTACATGAAGCCGCGAGCCGATTTCCGCCTCCACGGCCCCGCAAAAGGACTATCCTCAAAGAATGCGTCAAAACGGTATGTTCTCTTGTACTATCGACCAGCTCAGGCTGACTGGCCTGCAGCTTGGCATCGCTCTCTGCATAGCGATTGCCGGGACACCCGTGGCTTTGAACGCACAGCAGCCCACACTCGTAGCCTCAGCACCCGCTCCAGCCCCAGAGTCCTCAAGCATTGCCGCACCATCCGAGCCCGCCGAGCCATCAACCCTCACCACCGCCGATCTTCCAGATGCACCGAGCGCCCTGCTCTACCCGCAATCCACGCAATCAACTGTTCCTTCGAAGCCCATTGAGACAACCGACCCCAACGCCGTCAGCCCCAATGGCACCCAGCAGACCAAACGCATCCTTGGCATCGTCCCCAACTTTCGGTCCGTCTCTGCCGATACGAAGCTGCCGCCTATGACCCCGAAGGAAAAGTTCCTCATCGCCGGCAAAGACACCTTCGACTACTCCTCTTTCTTCATCGCCGGTATTCAGGCAGGCTTCGCCATGAATAGCGCCTCCTACCCGGAGTTCCATCAGGGCCTCAAGGGATACGGTCGTTACTACTGGCACACACTGGCCGACACTGCGGACGAAAACTTTTGGGTCGGCGGCCTTGGCCCTATCATCTTCAAACAGGACAACCGCTTCTACACTCTCGGCCACGGCGGCTTCCGCAAACGCGCCCTCTATGCCGTCTCTCGCGTCGTCATCTCCCGCAAAGATGACGGAGACGCTACCTTCAACTTCGCCGAAATTATTGGCTCCGGCGCAGCGTCTGGAATCTCCAGCCTCTACTACCCGACCAAGTACCGAACATGGACCAAAGTCGGTCAAAAGTGGCTTACCAGCGACATCATCGACGGCTTCAACTTCTTCTATAAAGAGTTCTGGCCCGACGTCAACAAGCGCATCTTTCACACCCACTAGACACCAGCAACGCACTAGCGCAGGTTCTGGTCAAAGAACTTCACCGCCATACTCGTCACTGTCGCGTGGACCTTCTCTCTGTCCACTCCAGCAGCATCCGCACAGTACACTCCCAGCTTCGCCTTGCCAGCATCCGTGCAGGTATCGAGGAACGTATAGTGGCTCACCTCTCCAGGTAAAATCGTCAGCTCTGACCTCGGCATCAGCTTCTTGAACTTCGCCGCATTCGCAGCCGCAGGCGCGATCGGGTCCGCAGCCCCCACCACCATCGCCACGGGAATACCTACCTCCCGAAATGCATCCTCCCGAAACGCCTGCCCCACTGCCGGAGCCACTGCAAACACCGCCCGTATCCGTGGATCTCGATAGCTATCCCCGCCCCGTGCCAGCGACTCCGCACTCGTAGCCTTCACCCGCGCCGTTATGTCCTCCGGGCTGCCAAAGTTCTTCATCTCCGGCACCCTGCAGGTCGGCAGCGTAGGCTCTGCCGCACAGGCCGCAAGAAAATCAGCCTGCGTCGTCCGCGCCCCCGCCAGTTCCAGAACCGTATATCCCCCAATCGAAAAGCCTGCCGCACCGATCCGTGTCGCATCTACTCGCGGCCCAAACGTAGAGTCCTTCAGCAGCGCATCCACCGCATCGCTGATATCGATTGCTCTCTCCCACCACAGCGCGAAGCCTTCCGCCGTATATGGCTCTAGCGCATTATTGCCAGGATGATTCACCGCCACCGCAATATATCCATGCCGCGCCAATACCGTGCCTAGCCACGCCATCTGCATCGCCGACCCACCCGTCCCGTGCGACAACATCACCACCGGAAACTTCTCCGGCACCTCTGCAATCGGAGCATCCACCGCCGCAGCACCGGCAAAAAACAGCGGTTTATCAGACGGCCCAATCACCTGCGGCTCTTCGTGCAGCCTCGCAACTGCGCTCACCGGATACCAGATCGTTGTCACCAGCGCTTCAGTCTTCGCGCCTCGCCAGTTCCGCGCATGTCCCGGCTTGAACACACGCGCACGCGCTCCCACCTCATAGGTGATTGAGGCAAAACTAGCCCGCATCCCCACTATCCCGAGCAACACCAGGATCACAGCAGCAGCCTGTCGAAGAACTCTCATGCGCCACTATACGAAACCGGATACAGTTCTGTTCCGACTCTCAAGATTGGCTTTTACGGCATTTGCCGCAATGGCCTGCCCGAAGGATCGAGACAAAATCTCATGAGAACCCCATAATGAGCCCAGCTTTCATATAATCTCCAGACAACTCTTCCAACTGAGGCTGTGCGTGGCGACGATTGCAACTGCAGCAGCATCCCATGAAGCGATCAAGTTGCTGTTTGCAACAAGCGACGATGCGGCCCTTGTCGACATCGGCCTGGAGTTGGCTCCTGCCTTCTTCATCCGTATCGCACCGGACTCGACCTCCCTCTTTCAAAGCCTGGCAGAGCATACCCCCGAAATCGTCGTCATCGATCTCGACACCATAGTCCCCGATGAAACCGATGTCTTTACTTATATCGAGTCGGTGCGCACGGCAGCGCCACAGATCCTGTGCCTCGCCATCTCACGCACCCCCTTGCGAAACGCGCGCCAGCGTACAAAAAAAGCGGGAGGAGATGAGTTCCTCCTGGCCCCGGTGGACTTTCCTGAACTTCGCGAGTATTTGCTGGAAGAGGGTGCCAGGCATCGCGAACGGCTCAAAACAAACCAGCTACGTGGCGAAATTGCGCGGAAGAACAGCTTCTGCGAGATGATCGGTGGCAGCGAAGCCATGCAGCGCGTCTATGAGATCCTCCGCCGCGTGGCTTCCAGCAACAGCACCGTCATGTTGCGCGGCGAGAGCGGAACAGGAAAAGAGCTTGCGGCGCGCGCCATCGTCTCGCTAAGCCCTCGATGCAATCGACCCATCATCAGTGTCAACTGCGCTGCATTGCCTGAAACACTGATGGAGTCCGAACTCTTTGGCCATGAAAAAGGATCCTTCACCGGGGCCCACGCTGCGCACCCCGGACAGATCGAACTGGCCGACGGCGGCACGCTCTTCCTCGACGAGATTGGCTCTCTCAGCCTGCCCCTCCAGAGCAAGCTTCTGCGCGTACTCCAGGAGAAGGTGGTCCAACGCATCGGCGGCAAGAGTCCGCGAAAGATCGACTTCAGGCTCATCGCGGCCACCAACGACAACCTGGATCAGATGGTAAAAGCGGGCCAGTTTCGCGAGGATCTCTACTACCGTATCTGCGTCATTCCCGTCTTTCTCCCACCTCTACGGGAGCGAACAGGCGATGTGCCTCTGCTGCTCGACCATTATTTAAGGATGTACTGCACCGCAGGAGATCTGCCCCAGAAGTACTTTTCCCCCGAGGCCCTCCAGGTCTTGGAGACGAGCACCTGGCCGGGAAACGTCCGAGAGCTGGAAAATCTGGCTCAGCGCCTCGCCCTGATGGTCGATGGAGAGCTGATCGAAGTACAGCATCTCCCTGAAAAAGTGATCTACGAGAACACCGCGAATCACGACGAAATTCTTGTGCCTGCCGGCGGACTTGATCTCGACGACGAGCTGGCTCGCATCGAGGTCGCTTATCTGATGGCAGCTCTACGCCGGGCAGGAACCAAGAACGGAGCCGCCGCCCTGCTGCAGATCCCCAAAGAAAAGATGAAGTACCTCTGCCGCAAGTACCAGATCGGTCTTGAGGGGTAGATATTTAACCCCTCATCAGGTTAAATTTTAACTCTTTCGCACACATTACATCCCAGTCCCTGTCTCCGCTAACCTACCCTCAGCGCAAAAAGCAGCCAATTCTTTGAATTTTCCGCTACCGTAAGGTCTTCCAGAGTTTGGCATGCAGATTGCCTTATCAAAAGCAACAGCTTACTGGCGAATCTCTCAAGCTGATTCAAGCATTCAAAGGATAAATATCATGGCGATCCAGAAGAAATCATTGATCAGCAATCTTGAGTCGACCAAGAAGTCTCCCGCAGTCAACAAGACCGCAAACTCTGGCGTCTCGGTTTCGAGCAGCCCGGTTGCCAGTCGCGTAGCCGTATCCAAGAACGCGGCTCTCTCAAAGAACATCTCGCTTTCCAAGCAGGCTGCTCTTTCGAAGAATATCTCGCTCTCCAAGCAGGCGTCCTTGTCGAAGAACATCTCCTTGTCAAAGAACATGTCCTTGTCCAAGAACATCTCGCTTTCCAAGCGGGCGCTCTCGAAGAACATCGCCCTTTAGTAAGTTTCGCGAAGTTTATTGGCCTGTGGCGGGTACCGCGTTGTTTCGTTTGGCAGTCGTCTTGGTTCTCGTATCGCGGTATTCCATCCGCACAGAAGAGGAAGAGCTTCGGCTCTTCCTCTTCTGCTTAAAGCCTCTCCATCACCAGATCTTGCGATCAAAAAACTCGCGCATCTCTCTGCCCAGAAGGCCCGCAACGCTTCGACTTTGTACTGTGATCCGCGCGGTCCCGGTCATGCCATCGTGCAGCGAGCCGTCATTCGGGATCAACGCATCGACCACGTAATAGCGAAGCACGCCATCTTCTTTCACGCTCTTTGCACTCTGAATCATCTCTAGCGCAGGCGCCAGGGCCTCCGGTGCCGGCTGCAGATCCTCAACCTTCGCGTACGTCGAGGAAAACCGCCCATCCACCAGCAGATGAACCTTCGCGCCAGGCTGCACTCGAGGCACGATGTACTCTCGAACGAACATCCGGGCTCGCATCTTCGCGGTTTCACCGATCTCCGCGATCGTTGCCCCCTCGTCCAGATAACTTCCCGCGAGATCCTGCACACGCGAGGTCATCACCACACCCGCCATCGGAGCGCGCGGCGCAAGCTGCCCGGTCTCCTCCTGCGCAATCGTCCGCTCGATTCCAGCGCGAGCATGTTCCTGAGAGGCGAGGCCCAGATCTGTCTGAGTCAGTTGAGCCTGCACACGCTCCGCATCGGTGAGAGCAAACTCCTGCTGCGCCCTCGCACGCCCGGACTCCAGCTGTGTATTTTGCATTATGACCAGCGGCTCTCCAGCGGAAACGGCCTGTCCCTCATGAACAAGCACCGCCGCAACACGGCCACGCACAAGGTTTCGAACTGTCTCCCGTCGGCTGGGCTCCAACACAAACCTGGCGGTCACCGTCTCATGCAAAAAAGGAACGAACAGCAGAACCAGAAGCACAGCCGCGACAACGGCCACGCGGGTAGCTGTCAGCCACGAAAGAACTCGGTCTTTTTTATCCAGAATCACAGTCCGGGCAAACCTCAACAGGGTACGAATTCGAGAACGAAACACCACCAGCGCCAACGCCAGGGAGGGCAGAAACGCCCAGTCGGGGCTGTACCTGAAAAAAACGTTGTGAGTGAACCGTATCACCGTATAGAGGAGACTGTAGCTATAGATCCCAGAGAGAACGGCATACAGCAGGTATCCCGGCCGTCTGCGCTTCGGCACATACTCCACCTCAACCGGAAGTCGAAAGATCTTCCCCCGCACCAGCCCCGACAGATACGCCGTCGACTTCTCCTTGATATCCGAGAATCCCAGAATCTCCGAGAAGGCATAGTACCCATCGAGCTTGATCAGTGGGTTCATATTCACGACGATCACAGCAATCCCGGTCAGCAACATAATCTTGTAGGCAAGATCGTGCGCGCTGCTTCCCACCGGAGTTCCCCACCACACCACCGTCGCGATCGCGCAGAAGATCATCTCAACCCATATGCCCGCGATGATCGTAACCAATCGCTGCCAACGGCTGGCGTAGACCCAGGCCTCGCTCACATCAACGAAAAATGCAGGCGTCAGAAAGATAAGATGAAACCCCATCGCGTGGACCTCGGCCCCGTAGTGCTTGCAGGTCAGTCCATGCGCGGATTCGTGAAAAAAGCCGAGAATCAAAAACAAGATCCAGAACTCCGCCAGATCGCCTGCGCTCTTCTCCGTAAAGGTATAAAACTGCACCGTATCTCGCCCAATCTGGTCCCAGTTCGCCACAAATAAAGCCAGCATAAACGCGAAGACCAGAAGCGTGAGCGTTGTAAACCATCGGGTGTAAATCCATCGGGCGTAAGGATAGATGCGGTTGAAATACTTGTCGGGATCCCACGCCGAAAACTGCATGTGCGAGATATCGCCCCACTTCGACTTGCGATGAGCATGCTGATGCCGCCCGCTCTCAAGCTTCTGCCGAAGCGCAATATTCTTTTCCAGCGGTGTCTTGTACCAGAAGTCGATATCGTCCAGCGTGCCGGCAAACTCTCTTAGATCATCGGCGCTGTAAGCCACGCCGTACTGCTCCGTATGCAGAGCAGCAACCTCCTCATAAGAGCGCGTCCCATCGAACAACTCAATAATCTGCCACTGCTCGTAAGTGAAGCGGAAGATCTTATCGGTCCCGCGAATCAGCGCGGCAATCACCGGCTGACCATCTTCGATATTTTCCCGAGCTACCAGCGCTGGATCGAGCTTCGGATACGTACTTCGGCTCCTGCGTGCAGGCAGGTCTGGAAGCGCTGCATTAAACGCTTCGGCAAGATTCATCTCGCAATCCGCACGGAAGCGATGGTGCCGGGGATCAGTCCCGGCAGCCTCTGTTTCAAAACGGCTGTCACTTCGATCGTGCCGCTGCCCGGATCAACCACGGGACTGATGTGCGTCACCGTCGCAGTCGTAGTCTGCTCAAACTCAGCCGTTGGCGACACCGTGATCAACTCTCCCCTCTTTAAAAGAGCTACCTCGCCCCCTGGCAGCGTGAACCGCACTTCGAGCGGTGACGCCCCCATCACGCGAAAAAGCTTATCGCCGGTCGCCACGTATTGACCAAGCCGCACATAGCGTTGCGCTACCACTCCTTTGAACGGCGCCACAATCCTCGTCTTCTCCAGCTCCAGTTCGATGGATTGCAGATTAGCCTTCGCACTCAGCATCTCTCCGCGTTGTCGCTCCACTTCAAACTGGCTTGCGGCCACCTCGTACTTGCTATGGTCGTACGCCTCCTGCGTATTGATGCCCTCTTTGTGCATCTCCTCCGCGCGCCGCATATCCGTCTCGCGAACCTGAAGCTCCGACTGCCAGTTCTTGAGGTCTGCTTCAAGACTCTCCATCTTGTACTTGGCAGTATTGCGGTCGGCCTCCAACTGGCGCGCATCCAGCCGGGCCATCACCTCATCTCTCTGAAGCACCGAATCTACATCCACCGGCAGCGCCACGATCACCCCAGGTCGGAGGGCCACGATATCCAGCTGCTGCTCTACCGTTATAGGACCGCTGACGACGAGCTCGCGCGACGGGCGCACATCCCTCTTAGGTTGAGCATCGGATACCTGCATCGGACGCGCTGCCTGCACCGGCGGGGCGGCAAGCTGTGCTTTACTCGGCGAGCAACCAACACTCGCCGACAAGAGAACCGCCGCAATCGCAACCGCAAAGAGATGCTTCATCCCGATCCTCACTAGCTAAACCAGTTCCACAGCTTTGACCATATCCACAACGCAGCGTCGCGAAACAGCACATATCCCAAGGGGCGCGCCCCAATGCGAATCTTTCCCAGACCCTGCATCCCTGGCCTGATATCTCCCTTTGGATTAGGCACAGCGACTCGCGCAAAGAAGACATGGTCCTCGCCCACGGTCTTACCCGACGGGCTGATCACACTCACCGTCCCATGAAAAGTCGCAGTCGGGAACGACTCAAGTTTGATGTTGGCTGATGCTCCAGTCTTGAGCAGTTCAACATCTCGCTCCAGCACGGCAACATCCACCACCACGCTCTCTGTACTCACCAGCTCGATCAACGGGTCGCCGCTCGATAGCTTCTTCCCCACAAGGTCTTCAACGTGAGGTGTAGCAACAACACCTGCTATCTCCGCATGTAGCGTCGTGCGGGAGAGTCTGTCGCTCAACCGCGTCACCTCGCCACGCATCGAATCCGCCTCCACCTGTCGTTGCCCCGCAGTCGTCGCATCGTTATTCGTAAGTGCGCGAGTCATCTCTGCCATGGCCGTGTTGTACTTTGCCTGCGCCGCAGCAAGACTCGCCCTCTGGCCCCAATCGGTCATCTGAAGCAGTGGCGTTCCACGAACCACCGCATCCCCCTCGTGAACAAAAACCTTCTGCACCACACTGTCCTCTTCCGCATGGACATACTCGGTCTGCGCTGGGCTCACCTGTGCCTGCCCCACAACGCGCATCGGGAAGGGAACTGCGATCAGCGCAAGCAACACCGCAGCAACCGACGCCAGAATCAGCCCGCGGCGGCGCCTCTCAATCGCCATAAAACGGCGCCGCTTCTCTATCAGCGGCTCCAGAATTCCGATAAAGGGAACTTCTTTATAAAGCGAAGCATTCCTCAAAGCCAGCGTCGCCTGGCTCGCCAGAATCTTGATAATTTCGAAATGCAGCGTGGTCAGAAACTCTGCATCGGGGCTCTCAAACGAAAGAATCCCCAGTCTTCCTTCGTCATCCCCCAGAGGAATCGCATAGAAGCTCCGCGAGCCC
Organism: Granulicella sp. S190; assembly: GCF_009766095.1. Taxonomy (GTDB): domain Bacteria; phylum Acidobacteriota; class Terriglobia; order Terriglobales; family Acidobacteriaceae; genus Edaphobacter. Next base: position 219,348 of record NZ_LMUD01000023.1, on the reverse strand, counting down.
GTCGTCTCAAAGTAGCGGCGAAACTTCTCGCGTGTCTCCGGCCGTGTATCGCTGATCTCATCGCCTTGCTGCGTGACATAAATCTCCGTCTCCAGCCCCGCAACCCAGTTCAACACTCCGTTCAGCGCCCCGACCTCCGGGCTCGAAGCATCGAGCTTCGTCACACCCGAGATCGCCTGCACATTGATCTTGTTTCTCTGCTCCAGCGCAATCGCCGCACGCTCGTAAGGAATCACCAGTTGCGGTTGATTCACAATCGCCTGCAGCACTCGTTGCAGATTCAAAGTGGAGGTGATCTCCTGGCTAATACTGACCAGGGTCTGGAGAACCTCGATCTTGCGCTCCGCCTGCAAAAGCGAAGAGTTGTGAAGTGCCTGCGCAGCCGAGTCAGCCACCTGCGTCAGGGTGAAAAGATCATCTTCGCTAAAGATAAAATCCGGATCGTAGCTCACCACCTCCAGAACACCCGTTAGCGTCTCGTCTTTCAATAAAGGCGCGGCCATCAGCGAAACAGCTGCAACTTCAGTAACAGAACTCCGCCTCTGCAGCGCCTCGTCCTCCGCCTGCACCACAACAGCTTCGCCCGTCTCACCGACGTCTCCTACGATGCCATCGCCGGCTCCCTGCCGGTCTCCCACCGCAACCGCAGGATCCTCTCCAGCCTGTTGCACCAGCAGCAGATCGTCTTGATCCACCATCCACAGATTCACCCCGGTAGCGCCCGTCAGGTCCTGCACCTTTGAAGTGATCACAGGCAGCAGCTCCCGCATCTCAAGCGTCGCGTTGAACACTTTTTCAATATCGTAGAGCTGTGTAAGCCGCAGCACAGACGACAGCCCGGCATTGCGCTCCGACTCATACAGCAGCGCCGTGCCCAGGGCAACAGCGGCGCAATCGGCCATCTCGACAATGGTCTCCATCGCAGATGTCGTAGGCGGTTCGGAGAAACTCACAATCTCTACGCAGCCAAGTAACTGCTCGCCAAGAAGAAGAGGAACATAAGTAAGCGAGTTGAAGCTTTGACGAATATCGAGATGCGCAAAGTCTTCGCGACTCAGCCCTTCGCCGTCGAAGTGCAACACCGTCCGCTCCGCCGCTACCGCACCAAGTCCGCCCGAATCCATCGGAACGCCACCTCGGTCAACAGATACATCGCCGATCGCCGCCTTCAGCAGCCACGCCGATATCCTCTCGTCGAGCAGATACACCAGAACGGATGACTCCTGCAGCAGATCGGAGATACCCGATGCCAGAATGCGCGCTCTGGGGCCGCTCTCTAGTTCAGCGAGCAGAGAGGCTGAAAACCTTTCCAGCAGAGACGCACCAGCCGAGTCGTTCACCAATGTCCCCATCCAGCAGTGTCTTGTAGTGTCGCTAGATGTTATCCTGCCGCAGGCTGGTGTGTTGATTTTTTTGCAAGAGACAAGCCAAAATACCGGTCTTTTGCTGCAGGTCACGCGCCGATGGCAATCAATGCCTAAGGAGTCGACGTTGAGCGATTTTGCGATGAACGTCCTGAAATACGGCGAAGTGGAAGCGATCACACTGAACGGTCCCCTGCTCCTCGGAGCTTCAGTCAACGCTCTCAGAGCCAAGATGGAAAATCTCGCCGCTCACGGGGGACGCCAGTTCGTGCTCAACCTTACCGGCGTTACCAGAATGGATTCCAGCGGTGTTGGCCTCTTGGTCATGATTCTCAGCTCCACCAAAGAAGCAGGCGGCTCCCTAAAGCTCGTGAATCCGTCTAAACAGGTAACGCAGGTTTTAAAAATGTGCAATCTTTTGCCGTTATTTGAGGTGTTTGACGAAGAGCAGGCAGCCATCTCATCTTTCGCTCCCCAGTGAAGGATCAGAGATAATCAGAAGAAGACTGGACGTCTTATCTCCCCACTGAACGCAAGCCTATGAACTTTCATCTCGCGCCCCACCAAGCAGGCGGATCTCCTCTCCAAACGGAGAAAGTGCGACCGCGTGAAACGCAACTCATCTGTACCTAAGTACAGACTCCCTGTCCAAGCGAATTGAAGGTGCCTTTTCTTTGCGAACAAAAGCCTCGTGTAATACCGATCGAAGCAAGGAGCCATTGCTCTAATGGCTCAACTCCCTCCATTTCTTGCACGTATCTTCAGAGCCTTCCGGTATCGCGACTTCCGCCTGATGTGGATGGGGGCATGCGCCTCCACCATCGGCACCTTCGTACAGCAGTTTGCGCAAAGCTGGCTGGTCTACGATCTCACCAAAGACCCCTTCTATCTCGGCCTCGATCTCTTCCTCGGGCAACTCCCCATCATGATGTTCTCGCTCTTCGGCGGAGTCTTCGCAGACCGTCTGGACCGGCGAAAGATGTTGCTCGCCTCCCAGTACATCCAGATGGCATGCGCCTTCCTCCTCGCAGCTCTCTTCTTTACTCATTTGGTCAAGGTGTGGCACATCCTCACCCTCTCTTTCGTCGTGGGATTAGGACAGTCCTTCGGCGGCCCGGCCTACTCTGCGATTCTCCCCACCCTGGTCCCGACGGAAGACCTCGCCAACGCCATCGCCATGAACTCCATCCAGTTCAACCTGGCTCGAATCCTCGGCCCGACCATCGGCGGCATCGCCTACAGCACGCTCGGCGCAACCTGGTGTTTCGCGCTCAATGGCGTCTCTTACCTCGCGGTCATCATCTCGCTCTTCATGATCCACTTCAAATTCGTCCCGCCCAAAACCCGGGTGCGCGTCCTTACTAGCATGAAGGAGGGCATCCAGTTCATACGACAGCGCGACGGGATGAGCGCACTGGTGGTGCTTGCCTTCTGCACCACTCTGTTCGGCTTTTCACTCAATGGATTCCTGCCCGTCTTCGTGCAGAACGTCTTCCATCAAGGCCCGAAGACCTACACCCTGCTGTTAGTTTGCTCAGGAGCAGGTTCCATATGCGGTGCCCTCACCGTAGCCGCTATGGAAAAGCTAAAAGGTCAGGGCCGCATCACCCTGCTGATTCTCATCTCCCTCGGCTTCGTTACCGTCGGCTTTGCTCTCTCGAAATGGCTTCCTCTCTCCTGCCTGTTCATCTTCCTGGGAGGAGCGGCCATCATGGCCTCCGCGTCCCTCATGGTCTCTCTCGCGCAGCTCATCGCAACCGACGAGATGCGCGGAAGAGTCATGAGCGTCTACAACCTAGCGTTCCGTGGCGGAATACCCCTGGGCGCTCTGGCCTTGGGAAGACTCATCCCCATCTTCGGAGTCTCCAAAGCACTCTCCGGAGCAGGATTCATGCTGGTGGCCATCGCAGCTTACTTCCTGCTGATAAAACGCCAGGACTCCCTCACCGTCGGCACGAAGATCGTCAGTTAGCCGCATCGCTTCGGCAGTTGAGATGCTGCCGAAGCGATGCGAAGAGCCTCTTTAGACAGCTCGCTTGGGAAGAACCCAGTTCGGACGAATGAAGTGGCACGTATATCCATTGGGAATGCGCTCCAGGTAATCCTGATGCTCCGGCTCGGCCTCCCAGAAATCACCCTCTGGCACCACCTTAGTCACCACTTTGCCGGGCCACAATCCAGAAGCGTTCACGTCGGCGATAGTATCTTCCGCAATCTTCTTCTGTTCGTCGGTCGCATAAAAGATCGCCGAACGGTAGCTTGTCCCTGTATCGTTCCCCTGGCGGTTCAACGTCGTCGGATCATGGACCTGAAAGAAAAACTCCAGAATCTTGCGATAACTGATCTGCTGAGGATTGAAGACAATCTCAATCGCTTCAGCATGTCCTTCATGATTGCGATACGTCGCGTTCCGCACCTCACCACCCGTATATCCCACCCGCGTAGAGATCACGCCTGGGTAGCGGCGCAAAAGGTCCTGCATCCCCCAAAAACAACCACCCGCAAGTACTGCACGCTCATTCGATGTCGCCATCTGATTACTCCTTATCCTTCTTCTCAAACAGATCGAGAAACTTTCCGTAGCCCTCGCTCTCCAGCTCATCGAGAGGAATAAAACGCAGCGAAGCGGAGTTGATGCAATAGCGCAGGCCGCCAGCCTCCTTCGGCCCATCATCGAAGACATGTCCGAGATGGCTGTCGCCGTGAACGGATCGCACCTCGGTACGGTTCATCCCGTAGGTGCTGTCGGACCGCTCCTCCACATGCTCTGGCGCCACTGGTTTGGTAAAGCTTGGCCAACCGCAGTCGCTGTCAAACTTGTCCAGGGACGTGAACAAAGGCTCACCCGAGACGATGTCCACGTACAGTCCCGGCTCGTCATGGTCCCAGTAAGCGTTCTCGAAAGGCCGCTCGGTTCCGTTCTTCTGGGTGACCTGGAACTCCTCAGGAGATAGCCGGGAGATGGCCTCTTCACTCTTCGTGTAATCCGGCATAAACGTACCTCGCAAACAACTCTTCTTTTAGCTTTTAGATCTCACAGCGCGCTCTTCCGATGCAGCCGCATCTGCGTTCTTACCCCTTGAACACAACCCGTCCGTCGCTAATCGTAGCCATTACCCGGCCCAGCATCGAAGCCCCGTCGAACGGCGTATTACGCGACTTCGATCGCGAGTCCTTCACCGCAAAACTCCACTCCGCTGCCGGATCAAAAATCACCACATCCGCAAAGCTACCCACGCTCAACGCGCCACGTCCCTCGAGCGAAACAATCCCCGCAGGCTGCGCGCTCATCAACTCAATCACCCGCGAGATCGACATCCCGCGCCCTTGATGCAACACCCGCAGCGCAAGCCCCAGAGCCGTCTCCAGCCCCGTAATCCCATTCGGTGCCCGCTCAAACTCCTGCTCCTTCTCAAACAGCGCGTGCGGAGCGTGATCGGTCGCAATACAGTCCACTGTCCCGTCCATCAAGCCATCGATCATCGCCAGCCGGTCCGCATCATTCCTCAACGGTGGATTCATCTTTGCATTCGTGTTGTACTCGCCCACAGCCTCTTCGGTCAGCGCGAAGTGGTGCGGTGCCACCTCGCACGTCACATGCAGACCGTCTGCCTTTGCAGTGCGTATCAGGGACATCGCCTTCGCCGTCGACACATGCTGCACATGCAGATGCGGCCGCAACCCATCATGCCGCTCGATATCCCGCAACAACCGGATATCCCGCTCCACAATCTTCGACTCCGCCTCCACCGTCATCCCGCGCAGCCCCAGCCGAAACGCCACCGGCCCGGCATTCATGCTGCATCCCCCCGTCAGCCGCGTATCCTCCGCGTGCTGCGAGATCGGCACCCCAATCCCAGCAGCCGCCACCAGCGCCGCTCTCATCACCCGATCATGCAGTACCGGCTTGCCATCATCGGTAAACCCTACAGCCCCCGCCCGCTGCAGCTCGTGATAATCCGTAATCTCCTCACCCATGCTTCCAAACGTAGCCGCCGGCATAGCGAACAGCTTCACCACGGCCCCACGCGCAGCATCCAGCATCCACTCCAGGCCCGCAACGGAATCATTGACCGGCACCGTATTCGGCATCGCCACCACGCTGGTAAATCCGCCGGCGGCAGCAGCAGTCGTCCCCGTCTTGATCGACTCCTTGTAAGTCTGTCCCGGCTCCCGCAGATGCACATGCACATCCACCAGCCCCGGCGCGACGATCATCCCCTTCGCATCAAGGATCTCCTTGCCCTTGATCGCGCGCAGCTCCCCCGGTTTTTCCACCGCGGCCACCCGTCCATGCCGCAACAGGAGATCCCGCTCAACGTCCATACCATTCGCCGGATCCACCAGCCGTCCGTTCAAAATCAATACGTCACTCATATCGTTACACTCTCGAATCCACCCGCACCCAACGCCCTCGCCAGCAAAGCCGTCCGCACCCCCAACCCATGCCGCACCTGGTCTTCAATCGCCGAGTTGGGCCCATCCGCCACCTCACCCGCTATCTCCAACCCGCGAATCATCGGCCCCGGATGCATTACCAGCGCCTCCGGCGCCTTCGCCGTCAGCCGCTCCTGGTCCAACTGGTACCGCGAGATATAGTCACCCAGATCCAGCTCCAACCCCGCCAGCCGCTCCCGTTGAATCCTCAGCATCATCGCAACCGCCGCACCCTGCGAAGCAGCCTGCTTCAAAGCCTTATCAAAATCCCGTTCAATCTCAACCCCCGCACCGAGCCCCAGAGCATCCTCCGGCAGCAACTCCTTCGGCCCGCACAACACCACCCTCGCGCCCAGCCTCGGCAGCAGCATCGCGTTCGACCGCGCCACCCGGCTGTGCAAAATATCCCCTGTAATCACCACCGTCACGCCATCCAGCGTCTTCGCATTCACCAGCCGCCCACTCATCCCGGGCAGCCGCGCCAGCATCGTCCGCAGATCCAGCAGCGCCTGCGAAGGATGCTCATGCATCCCATCTCCAGCATTCAACACCGGCAGCCCCGTCATCTTCGCCAGCAGATACGGCGCCCCCGAGTTCGCGTGCCGAAGCACGATGCACTCCGCCCCCAGCGCCCGCAGCGTCAGCCCCGTGTCCTTCAGGCTCTCGCCCTTCTCAATCGACGAAGACTTATCGCTCACCAGCGTAGTCATCGCACCCAGCGACTTCGCCGCCAACTCAAACGAAGTCCTGGTCCGCGTACTCGACTCATAAAACAGCAGCGCAATCCGCCGCCCCGCGAGTATCTTCACTCGCTCCGCCGCAGCCATCCGCTCCAGCCGGTCCGTCGCCGTCAGAATCGCAGCAACCTCCTCCACCGACAACCCCGCCACCGTCAGTAACGACCCTGCCGCAACCGTGCCCGCATCTAATATCGTCATCGAATTCATCTTAAGGCCTGGAGCGAATCTCTGTCCGGCAGAACTCAATCCACCAGCTCAACCAGCAGCACCTGCTCCTGCCCATCGATCTCGTTCAGCTTTACCTCGATAATCTCCCGCTTCGAGGTAGGAATCAGCCGTCCCACATACGTCGCCTCGATCGGCAGCTCGCGATGCCCACGGTCAATCAGCACCAGCAGCCGAACACTCTTCGGCCGGCCATAATCAAACAGTGCATCCAGCGCCGCCCGAATCGTCCGCCCCGTATACAACACATCGTCCATCAGGATAATGTCGCGCCCCGTCACATCGAACCCGATCGCCCCCGGCGTCACCTTCGGCCGCGGCCCATCCGTCGAAAGATCATCGCGATAAAAGCTGATATCGAGCACGCCCACATCCACCGGATGCTTCTCGATCTTCTCGATGAGCCCTCCCAGCCTCCGCGCCAGCGGAACGCCTCTCCGCTTGATCCCCACCAGGCCGACATTCTTGCTGCCGCCATGTTTTTCCACGATCTCATGCGCCAGCCGCACCAGCGTACGCTCGATCTCCGAGGCCGACATCAGCCTGCCCTTTTCGCGAAACTTCGGCTTCCGAACTTCAGTATCTTCACTCATACAATTGCGCTTGATGATACCAGCATCCACCCATCTGATAGAACGACCGACACCCAGCCCAAACGTATCCACCGCGGCTTAAGGCTCCAGCACCACCTCACAGACATTTGCATGGCAGTCCATCATCCCCGTCCGCACAAGGTTGGCTTGCGAACCCGCCGGCATAAACCCTACTACCGGCAACGCCTTCAACCGCTCTTCTCCACCACTCAAACCGTAACTCCTCACCGCTTTTGCTAGAACCACCTTGCCATCGTTCATCAACAAGCGATATTCAGCCCTCCCAGAAAGGCCCTTCGCCGCGCCCAGCGGGAGAGTCCTTTGTTCCTGGAGAGTTTTATGCGCGTCATGCGTCGACGAAATCACGCCTATCTTCCTCAGCGCCTCCGCGTCCTTCTGTAACTCGATCTTCTGCTCCCCTGGAGCTTTCTTCGCGCCCGTCGCGTCATAGTCCGAAATTGTTGCGGCCGCCAGTTCGTACATATTCAAAGCCGCGGTTTTGTCACCCTTCTTCTCTAGAAGCACCGCCAGATGCTTTCCTTCATCTGCACTCTGATCATTCCTCCAAGACGCTCCAAGATAGCTCTCCGCCTCTTCCGTCTTCCCTTGGCGATAAAGAACCCATCCCATAGTGTCCCACGTCGCAGCAATCAATCGCGACTTGGCAGCCAGCATCTGTGGGCTTTCATCAAGCGTCCAAGTCTTACTCTCCTCCTCCATCTTCGCTAGTGCAGTCCGGGTAGCTGCTTCGGAGGCCTCAAGCTCTAAACCAGCGTCTGCCAACTCATAGGCGCTGTTGTTCATCATCAGCGGATCCTCTGTACTGCGCATTAGCGCAAGGAGTGTCACACGACCTTTATCTTTCATTCCAGCCTGTAGCTCTGCGCGACCCAACTCCAACTGAAGAGCTCCATCGTTCTTATTTTCGGCTGGAAGCTTGGTAATAGCCGATTCTGCCTCCGTCACTGCCGCCTTCGCATCTTTCTCGTCTAAGAGCACTTGTACCAACCTCACCGAAGGTAGCGAATTGCTTTTATCGACGGCGGCCCAACTTTTCAGTGTCTCTTTTGCCTCTGCGACCCGACCCGACCTAATCTCTGCCTCCGCAAGAGGCCCATACATCGCGTGCTGCTCCGGATGCAATTTCACCTCTTGTTGAAAGTCTTCAATTGCAGCAGAAACATCACCGTGGGAGTATGCCAGAAATCCATAGGTCCTCCACAACCACACCTGCCTTCCGTTCAGCTCCTTAGCTTTATCCAACTTGGTCTTTGCAGCATCCGGATGGCCCATCTGAATCTCGTTATAGGCTTCCTCCACCAACTTCTGCGCCTCCTCATTTCCAGGGGCCGATCCGGCCGAAGCATCCACCACTGCCTTACCCGCCATCCCGGTCAGCTGCACATACTGATCATTTCCCAGATCAACCGTATCCGCCCACTTCTTGTAACTCTTCCAATCACTGACCGGAACCTTTTCCTGCAGCACCTCGATTCGCCGCTCCGTATACAGAGTTCCTTTTTCAAACCGGTACGTCTCGTCATACGTCGCATAGGCTGACTTCTGATGGACCGCCTCTGGCAACTCAACGCCCCAACCCTCCGGCAGCTTCATCTCCGCCCTCGAAGTCTCAATCCTTGGAACACCGAGCGAAATCGCGCGAGTCGGAGGTGTCTTTTCGTCCGGTCTCGTCAGCAACACGGGCGCAACCTGCGGAAGAATTCGATAGTTTTCCCAATCGCCTCCTTTATCTCGCTTATAGTCATAGCTGATCTTCAGTGGCTCAGCCGTCTCGTCCGGTCTGCTTACCTCGGCGTGGCTCGTCGTTCCCTGATAACCAAGATTCTGTGACATCTGCTGAACCACCTGGTCATACTGCGCAGGCGATAGCTGTCGCAACACACTTCGCAGCACCAACTCGTCATCGCCGCGAAACGTTATCGACAGCCGGGAGTTCGAGGTCCCATCCTTATCCAGCGAACCCTCCGCATGCATCGTCTGATAGGGTGCGAAGGGCAGCTTCGCAGGCGTCCTCTCCACCGCCACCATCCCCGTACTTGGAATCACCAGCGCCTGCTTGTCGCGAATTGAGTACGTCAACATCTGGTAAGGAGCGACCTCAGCCGTTGCATCCAGCCACACATCTTTCCCACCCACAGGAACCATCGTGATCAGATGATTGAAAGCAGCAGGCGAAGGTACCGCCTCGTTGAACCGAATCCCCGCGCCAATCAACACCGCATCCGGGTGCAAACCCAGAACTTCCAGCATCGAAGCCAGCAGCGTGTGTTTGTCCTTGCAGTCGCCATAGCGGTTCTGCATCACGTCTTCCGCGCGATGAGGCTGATACCTGCCAACACCGAACGCAACTCCGATGTAACGGATCTGCGTTGCCACATAGGCGTACACCGCGCGAACCTTCTCTTCCTCTGTTATCTTTCCAGCCGTCAACTCCGCGACCTTGGCCTTAATCTCCTCATCAGGCTCGATTCGATCCTTCTCCAGACCTCGATACCACCCACCCACATCCTCCCAGCTCTTGAAGTTAGTCCACGCAATCGTAGGCAGCTTCCCTTGCGTCTCCTCCAACTCCTGCTCAGGGGTCCATACCAGATTGTTCTTTGCCTCCTTTTCCGCATCCGCATCTTTGCCCACCGTAGGCTTCAGCTGCGAATTCTCCCATCGAAACACTCGGTATCCACCAGCAGCCGTCTGCGTCGGCTTCAAGGTCGGGCTCCACACATTTACAAAAGCATCCTTCGGCACCCGCAACTCCACCGATTGAGACAGAATTACCGCATTGTCAAAGAACGTCTCCTGTCCCCAGAAATGCCCCGGTGCCTCCGCCTTACTACGCACCACCTTCGCCTGCCACTCCAAGGTGTCACCGACGCTCAAACTCCGAATCGGAAGCTGCTTCTGCTTCAAATCGCTATAAAAGGGCGCTGCTTGCGTCACAGGATCGGGCTGCTCTATCGCGCCACTTACAGGCGTCTCCACTACCGTGCCATCCGGACGTTTCACCCTGGCATAAACAATCTCTACGGTCTCCGAGCTGCTTGCATAGCCGATACCAAGCACACCGAATTGCTTTACCGCACCCTCGGTTAGCATCTGAACCGATGTCGTTACTAGTCGCCAGCCTGTGCCATCGGTCTCCGTCTGGTAAACGCGATCCAGATGCCGAATCACAGCAGGCTCATTTGAATAATCAAGGATTGTGCTCGCGGCTTTCATACCTGACGCAGGCTCTGCAAGAGGCAAATTTTTAACAGGAATATGTTCTGGTGTAGTCGGGCTTTGACCGAACGCGAAGGCAGAAAGAACCAGCAGAGGAGCACAGCAAAACAAAGTGGCTTTCATAATCTCTCTGCTGTGTATAGCAGAACCTAATCCGGCCGACCACGGAATTCATCGCCTCGCAGGCGTTCAACTGCCTCTATACGAAGGAACTACCACAAAGGTCGTACCCCACCCTCACCAGTTGCCCTATGCCGAAACCTTCCGCCTCATCCGCATAAATCCACCCAGCGCCCCACCTACCGTCGAAAGCACCAGCAGCACACCAGACACCATCGCGAACCCCGCCAACATGATCCCCGCCCTCACCTCGGGCGAGTACAAAAACCGCACCACCTCCGGCGGCTCCGGCGTCGTTGCAGCCGCCTTCTCAATCTGAGCATGCAGCGCCTGCGTCAGCTCCGCATCAAACCCCGCCATGCTATGCAGTCCAAACCGTGCCACTAGTCCCGCAACCGCCATCGCAACCGCAAGACACGTCACCAGCGCCAGACCCACTACCACGCCGATCCGCGCCCCAACCCCGGCATCCATCCACGCCAGAGGCTTCTGCTTCTGATACAACGCCAGCGTAATCATCGACCCGCTGATCGTCCAAAGCCAGCTCAGCGGAGACACCAACTGCACTCGCGACGACACCACGCTCAGCACCGCCGCCACACCCGCCACCAGCAGAGCACACCGAATCGCAGTCTTCCACTCCACCTGCTGCGGACTCGGAGGTGGCGGCGCACCAGTCGTCGCGCCGTCGGAGCCATCCGTCTGTTCTTCATAGTCCTGCAGATACAGCTGCGGAGAACCGCAGTGGGGGCAGAACGGCGATTCGCCAACACTGGCGGAAAGCTCGCCTCCACAACGGTGACAATACTCATGCATATGTTAAGAAGCTATCCCACCCCACAAGACAGAGCAAGCAGCCACTTCGTGCGAGCCTCTTGATAGTCGGCGGGAAATATCTCCAGCAACCAACGGGAGCGCCACCCGAAAGGGTATACAAGTCACGAAGTGACCGCCCCGCGCGCAGCGGGTATTTTGAAACTAATCACTGTTTATTCGAATCATCTCCATCGCCGACCGAGAGATGTCCCGGCAGATCCAACGCAACCATCCCGATCTTCGTTCCGCCTCCATCTGGATCGATCCCCACAATGTGTTGGTGCTGCTTCGATCCGGCCTTCAGCTCCACCTTCCCGGAGAGATCGTTGTCCACCTTGATGTGGTTCTTCTGATCGTCCGCGCAGGTCAATCCCTCCGCTGTCTGTGTCTGCGAAGACACAGGCTTGTCGTTCTGGCACTGAATCACATCGCCGTACCGTCCTAGCGCCTTGCGGTAGAACGCCGTCACCAGATCCGGGCTATCAGGTGTTGTGTAGCTGGCCGCCTTCACCTTCAGCGAAAAACTGCCGAAGCTCAGATTGATATCGGCCGCGCCATCGTTCTTATCCTTCTTCTTCACCATCACGGCCCCTGGATACACCGGCAACCCAATTCCGTCGACCACCGCCGACTCATTCGTCTTCACCGACATCCCACCAAATGGCGTAGCGATCTTCACGTTATCGGCATCGCCATGTTTGTCGTTCTCAATCCGGCAGCCGCTCATCGCTATCGTTGCCGCTACCATCGCCGCAGTGATCCACTGATTCACTCGCATCGCAACCTCCATCCAGTCAGAGAAACAATACGCTGTCTTGACGCTTCGGGTTCCGTCTCTCTGCTTGCGCAAAAAAAATCCGGAATTCTTGGCGTATCTTTCGACCTTGAAATAAGCGCGGTCTACTCACCACGTTCACCACGCATTTCACCACATCTCCACCACCAAAAAACCACAATAAACTCTGGCTTTTCCCCAAAAAACCCTGCAAAAGACCACCAGCCAATTTAATCCGCCCTCGAAGCCGGTCTCCCCACATCCAACCACCCTCCAGCAACATCCAAAGGGACGTGACTCAGCCCACCGACCATCTCTTTGCCCCCCTCAAGCTTCGCAGCCTCACTCTACCCAACCGCATCGCCGTCTCTCCCATGTGCGAATACTCCTCCGTCGACGGTTTCGCCAACGATTGGCACCTCGTCCACCTCGGAAGCCGCGCCATCGGCGGCGCCGGCCTCGTCCTCACCGAGGCAAACGCGGTCAGCCCCGAAGCCCGCATCACCCCCGGCGACCTCGGCATCTGGAAAGACGATCACATCCCCGAGCTCAAACGCATCACCACCTTCCTCCATCAACACGGATCCTACACGGGCACTCAGCTCGCCCACGCCGGACGCAAAGCCAGCATGGCGGTTCCCTGGGAAAAACCACGCACCATCCCCGCCTCCGAAGGCGGTTGGCAACCCGTCGCCCCCTCCGCCATCCGCTTCGACGAAGCCTATCCCTTGCCCGCCGCGCTCAATCGCATCGGCATGGACAAGATCGTCGCTGACTTCGTAGCCGCCGCCCACCGCGCCCAGGCCGCAGGCTTCGACCTCGTCGAGATCCACGCCGCCCACGGTTATCTCCTTCATGAGTTCCTCTCCCCGCTCTCCAACCACCGCACCGACGAGTACGGTGGAAGCTTCGAAAACCGCACCCGCTTCCCACTCGAGATCGTCCACGCCGTTCGCACCGCTTGGCCCCAGCATCTCCCTGTCTTCGTCCGCATCTCAGCTACCGACTGGGCGCCCGAATCCCTCGGTCCAAGCTGGGATCTGCCTCAATCCGTTGCCCTCTCCCGCCTCCTCAAGCAGGCTGGAGTCGATCTGGTTGACGTCTCCACCGGCGGAAACCACCCGGCTCAACAAATCCCCATAGGCTCTGGCTATCAGGTCCACCACGCCGAAACCATCCATCGCCAGGTAGAGATTCCAACCGGTGCCGTTGGCATGATCACCGAGGCCGCCCAGGCTGACCAGATCATCCGCACCGGGCAGGCAAATCTCGTTCTCCTGGCGCGCGAACTCCTCCGTCATCCCTACTGGCCCCTCCACGCCGCCGAAATGCTCCACCAGCCCGGCACGTGGCCAGTTCAATACCTACGCAGCGCCCGTGGCAAAACCGAGCCGCGCCAGCCCGTCTCCACCCCAAGTGCCTGAATTCAACAGGCTCAGCCCACGAAAATTAGATGTCGCGTTCAAGGGAGTGGCCTATACTGGCAGCAGCCGAATGTAGGCTACACCCGCCGGGCAGGCGGTTCACGGAGCTTCTGGCATGGCCCAGCACCAGCCAATCCGCAAAACCACCCCATCCTCCGGATCCGATATCCCGGACAAGCTCTACTTCCGCATCGGCGAGGTCGCCAAACTCTGCGATGTTCCCGCCTACGTTTTGCGCTTCTGGGAGAGTGAGTTTCCTCAGCTCAAACCGCACAAGGGCGGCACCGGCCAGCGTCTCTATCGGCGCCGTGACGTCGAAATGGCACTCCGCATCAAAAGCCTCCTTTACAACGAGGGCTACACTATTCCCGGTGCGCGGCAGGTCTTCAAAAGCGAGCTCAAGCAAAGAGAGCCGCAGCTCACTCTTACCATCGAAGGCACCGACCCCGGCCCAGATTCGCGGCAGCTCCATAAACTGCAGAAAGATCTTCGCGACCTTCACACGTTACTCTCAAAGCCACCCGCACGCCCGACTGTCCACCCAATCCGCGCCCCGCGTACCCCACACGCCCCGCGCAGAGCTCCGGAAAGACTCTTCGATCTGCCTCTTCTTCCCGAAGAAAATAAAAGCTAAAGATGAACTTCAAAGACGATTACGACGCACGCAACCGCCGCAGGCATCGCCCTCACTCCTCGCATAGCCGCGCCCCTTACCTTGGAGTCGATCCGCGCAACGGCGTCCCCATCCGCTGCCAGTACTGCTCTGGCCAGAGCTTTCGCCGTTCCAGTGTGCGGTCGGAAGACCTCACCGAAATACTGCTCATGCGCTATCCCGTCCGTTGCCTCCGTTGCAGTCAGCGGCAGATGGTCAGCTTCACCATCGCCAGCCTCTCCCTCTCGTCCAGCATCAAAATAAAGAAGAGAAGTAGCGGCAATACCCTGCCCATCCACTGGAAAGACCCATTCAAAGATCAGGACGAAGAGTCGAAGGCTGTTTCGCCGTCTCCTGACCGCTAGCTCTTCACAGCGCCACCCATCCCGCATGAATGGCCCATAGTGAAAGGCTGGCCACGACAATCCAGAGTGTGATCCCCTGCGCCATCGGCCTCACGCCAACCTCTTTCAGAGTCGCTCGCGTGATACTCGTCCCTATCAGGAACAGAACCACGGTCAACGCCGCGCGGCCCAGCCGGTTCAGATCAGAGAACAACGCCACCGACTGCGGCAGATATCTCGGTACATAACTAGCCATCACCGCCGCAACGCAGAAGTACAAAATAAACCACGGCCACTGCACCTTCGCGTTGCTCTTCTTCAGCATCGCCGTAGCGATCGCCAGCGGCACAATCCATAGTGCCCTCGCCAGCTTCACCGTCGTCCCGACAGCCAGCGCTGTCGGCCCGTACTTCGCTCCTGCGCCCACGACCGAACTCGTATCGTGAATCGCCAAAGCTGCCCACAGTCCAAACTGCGTCTGGGTAAAGTGCATCAGATGCCCGATCAACGGAAACGTCAGCAGCGCCACCGAGTTCAGCACGAACACCGTTCCTAGCGAGACCGCCATCTCCTCTTCATTCGCATTCAGAATCGGGCCCATTGCTGCAATCGCGCTTCCTCCACAGATCGCCGTTCCAAAGCTGATCAGCAACGACTGCGTCTTTCCCACCTGCAGCAGCTTGCCCAACGCAACTCCCAACGCCAGCGCAAATGTGATGCTGATAGCCGTGTACATGAAGCCTGAAGCACCCGCATGCACCACCTCCTTCAGATTCATTCCAAACCCCAGGCAAACCACCGCCGCCTGCAGCAGAAACTTGGAGAGGTTACGCCCCTCTTCGTGAAAGGTATGCACCGTCGTCAAGCCAAACGCGAGCCCCGCAGCCAACGCAAGCGGAGGCCCGATCAGCCCGCTCGCCGAAACGATGATCCCGATATAGAAAAGATTCTTCTTCCACATGCATCCAGCATGAGCCGGTCTATCCCAGCAGTCGAGACGTACTTTTCAATCGCCGATAAGTATTACTTATCAGTCCAATCGTCTATTTTCTTTCCACTGTCCCCATCGCGAACCGCTGAAATGCCGCGGCAGCCCCTGTTACCTCCGCACCTGCCAGCCTCACAAAGCTGAAGTCCCGCCGAATCTCCAGCCCCTTCACAGCAATCACCTTCGCCGCGCCTAATTGCAAAACCTTCCCCAGGGCCCATCGCGAAACAAACCCTACGCCGAGCTCCGCCTCCACGCCGGACAGGATCGCCTCTGTCGAATCCAACTCCATCGCCACCTGCAGGGATCGCAACGGCAGCCCGACACCCTTCAACGCCCTCTCCACCACACGCCGCGACCCCGACCCACGCTCCCGCAGCAATAACGGCACCTTGGCAAGCTCCGTCAGTTCAATCGCCCCACCCCCACGCCTTGCCCACGCATGATTCGGACTCGCAATCAGCACCATCTCGTCCTGCACCATGCGTTCAGTCTTCAGCTCCCGCCGCATTGCAGGCCCTTCAATAATCCCCAGCGCTACCCTCTTCTCTGCCACAGCCTCCACAATCTGCTCCGTATTCCCACTAACCAGGGAGAGCTTCACCTGCGGATACTGCTTCAAAAACTCCCCAAGAATTCGAGGCAACAGATACTGTGCCACCGTCGTAGAAGCCCCCAACTTCAGCGGACCATCTATCGCATCACTCAGCCCAGCAAGAGCCCGTCGTGCCTCTACCATCGTCTCTGCTGCAGCGTTAGCAAACCCCAGTAAAACCCTTCCCGCCTCGGTCAGCGAGATCTGGCTTCCATGTCCTGCGCCTCGGGCGCGATCGAAGAGCTGTACCCCAGCCTCTTCTTCGAGCGCGCGAATATGCTGACTCACGGCTGGCTGGCTAAGATGCAGCGCCTCCGCCGCCTTGCGAAAGCTCATCTCCTCCGCCACCGCCCGAAACACGCGCAACCGAAAATTCTCCAAACCATCTCCTCACCAGAACCAGCCCCGCCAACCATCAGCATAAGCCCACCCGATAAAATCGTTTCAGCCTGTGCCCACCAACGAAGATCCCAACCCGCCGCTCGTACCGCCTCGCCGCAGCGCCTTTGCCTTTCTTCGTCCCTCCGCCACGCACAGCGCCTTCTCCGCCACCATCCTGCTCATGCTGTCGACGATGTTCTCCGGCTTCCTTGCCCTGGTCCGTATCGGGTACATCAACTCTCTCTTCGGCGCTGGCGTCGCACAAGATGCTTACCGGGCCGCCTTCAAACTACCAGACCTCATCTCCTACTTCCTCATTGGCGGCGCTGCCTCTATCTCGCTCATCACCGTGCTCAACCGCTATCGCGAAGCTGGCGACGAAGAAGGCGGAGACCGCGCTCTCTCGGTCATCCTCACTACGATGCTCGTTGTCCTCGGCATTGGTGTGTTGCTGGCAGAGATCTTCGCTCCCCAGTACGTTTTGCTCGCGAACAAAGGCTTTCGTACCGATCCCGCCAAAGCCGCACTGTGCACGAGCATGACCCGCATCATCATCCCGGCTCAGTTGTTCTTTTTCATCGGCAGTGTCATGAGCTCGCGCTTACAGGTGCGCAAGATCTTCCTCTACCAGGCCTTTACGCCGCTCATTTACAACACAGGAATCATCGTCGGGGCAGTCCTCCTGCACCGCCAGTTCGGCGTTACCTCACTCGCCATTGGAGTCTTCGCAGGCACGTTCTTCGGTTCTGCCCTTCTCAACTCCATCGGAGCATTCCGCACCGGATTCCGCTATCGACCCATCATCGGCTTCCGCGATCCCGCATTCATCGAGTGGCTCAAGCTCTCTCTGCCGCTCATGATCGGCGTCTCGCTCGTCATGTTCGATGGCATCTTCCTCAACTACTATGCCTCCCTGCGCGATGGTGGCATCACCCTCATTGGCAACGCGAAAGACCTGTTCAACGCCCCCTTCAACGTAATCGGTCCCGCCGCCGGAGCCGCCTCGTTCCCCTTCTTTGCCTCTCTCTTTCAGCAGAAGCGCCTCGCAGACTTCTCCCAATCCGTCTCGCGTTCGGTCTCGCGACTCTTCTCGGTCGGCATGCTTGTCTCCGCCTGGATGGTCGCCCTCGCGCCATGGCTGATGGACCTCTTCCGCCGAGGCAAGTTCAACCACGCAGACGCCGCAGGCACCACCCATCTCTTCCGCGTCCTCGCCGTTACCCTCGCCATATGGGCTGTGCAGGGAATCTACGCACGAGCGTTCTACGCGGCAAGCGACACTAAGACCCCAGCTATCACCGGCACCGTCATCACACTGCTCTCAATCCCCATCTACGCTGCCCTATTCCACACCTTCAGCCTTGAAGGTCTGGCCATAGCATCCGACATCGGCATCCTGGCCCAGACCGCCTCACTCGCTTACCTGCTCAATCGCAAACGCCTGGTAAGCTTCCACGACCTCGAGTTTGCCGAACTTGGCCGATCATTCCTCGCTGCGCTGCTCGCCTACGCCGCAACCGCATCTGCTTCGCGCTTCCTGCCACCGGTCTCCAGCCATCCCAAGGACGTCATCACCATCGCCGCGGCAAGCATAGCCTGGGCCATCGCTGCCTACATCACATTGATAGCAACGGGATCGAAACTCCCTGCACAGATACTCCGCCGCAAAAGCACCTAGCCGCACACCCAATCATTACCCAAATAAGATCGCGAACGAGGCCAGTCAGTAAAAAGGTGACTACTTCGCATCCTCCCACTCTTCATTCCAGGCCGCCTGAATCGCCTCCAGAATCCCCTCATTCGACTTCGTCGGATCCCCCACGAACCCCGGCAGCTCCGTCACATACTTATGCAGATCCGTAAATCGCACCGAGTACGGCTCGATCTCCGGATATTTCTCCTGCAGCTGAATCCCAATCTCTTCCGAATCTGTCCACTCAATTTCGCGCGACATAGCATCTCCCATAAACTGGTCTTGGGCACTAATCGTCACCCACACAAAAGACTACAAGAAACTCGTATGGCGCACTCCCATCAAACTACCGCCGCATGGTCGGCCTCACTCCTACGCTGCGACCTTAACGCCCGCGCCCAGCACCTCGCCACCACCAACGGTCTCCTCTACGAGCAAACTGCGGGCACCGAGCCCAGCATCATCTTCGGCCATGAAGAACAAGCTGAGCAGGGCCGCCACGGCAACTTCCATCCCGCAAGCTACGCCGCCATCTGCGCCAACCCGGATTGGTCCCGTCGCCTCCTCAAGGTCCACACCGCTCATCGACGCGTTCGCGCAAGAGCCGACTGGCACTGGAAAGAGCTCGACTGCGCCAACAGCTCCGACGCGCTCCTGATGAACATCTTCTGCCATCCCGCCGTCTTCTCCGACGACCACCTGAACCACACCGTCGCCAACCTTCTCGGAGTTCCTTCAACCGCGCAACCAGACTTCGGCATCCACCCAGGCGTCCCGCTAAGAAATACCCGCGCACCTAACAGAAAGAAAGCCTCGCACGCCATTCACCAGCGGGAGCAAGTTCCACTCTTCAGCAACAACGGCGTATTCGAGCAACCGCCGCAACCCATCGAACCTCTCAAAGACCGCACCGAGATAGATCTTCAACTAGGCAATCTCTTCGTGGAAGCCAAGCTCACCGAATCCAACTTCCAGACAGCTAGCCTGCGTCTCATCGAGCGCTATCGCGACTTGGAAGCCGTCTTCGACATTGAACGCCTTCCCCACAAGATCCTCACGCACTCCCCCACGCATCCGCCCACTGCGGATTACTCCGATCTGGAAGACCCCCCATCGGCACGGCCAACTACAACGTCAACACCTTCACGCACAATCATTCAGGGCTACCAGCTCATCCGCAACGTCCTCGCCGCCTTCGCCGCCAACGCATCCTTCTGCGTCCTCTGCGACAGCCGCCGCCACGACCTCATCGAGATCTGGTACTCCGTCTTGGCCGCAGTCCACGCCCCCGACTTTGCCTGGCGTCTCAAACTCCTCACCTGGCAGGAACTCGCAACCACGCTTCCTCAGGATCTCAAGACATTCCTGGAATCAAAATACGGAATTCTCCCTGCCTGACACAGCTGCAGCCTGGATGCGCTCATCGCCTCATCGCAGGCCCAATTCAACAGTGCCGGCAGGCAAGATCAAACCTAAGCCCCAGGACCGTGGCTTGGCTTGCCTTCCTGCACATAGTTCCGATTCCACTTCGGAATCTCCACCACGTATGTTCCTGGCTTCTCGATCACCGCCTGGCATCCCAACCGCGAGTTCAGCTGAATATCCGCCGCCGTCTCCATCCGGTCAAGCTCAAGGTCCTCAGCCTCGCTGATCCCCTGCGCGCCTTCCTTCACATGGATATGGCAGGTCGTACAAGCGCACACTCCCCCGCAGGCATGGTCGAGAAAAATCTCATAGTTCTCCGCTACATCCAGAAACGACATCGGCAATCCGTGCCCTTCATACGGCAGCGTATCGAACGGGAACTCCACCGTCCTGCCCTCTGGCAAAAACGTCACGCGAACCATCCCCTCACCCGCAGGCTTCGACAGATCTACCGCTTCAACAACCTTCTTCTCAGACATGATCTCTTCCAATCTTTCTTTGGCCGCAGCCTTACTTTGAACTAAACCTTCGAGTCGTCAATCTGGGCCTTCGCAAACGGATGCGGCGCCGTAGGCCCTGCTCCCATGCTCTCACCTGCGGCCTCCATCGTCTTACCCTGCATCGCGCCAGAGACCGCCGTATCCATCATCAGCTCCGCGAATCGCCGCGTCGCCTGGTCTAGCCGTTCGATCCCGTGGCGAATCACCTTGTACTGGCCTCCCTGCACCGCAGCCTCTAAAAACGACGTAGCCTCGGCAATCTTTTCTATCTCTTCACTGGTCAACATCTGCCACGCGGCATGGCTCTTACCTTTCTTCACTGCAGTCAGGATCGTCTCGGCTTCGTTCTTTGCCTCGATCGTCTGCCGCTCTTGAATATCCGTCTCTGCATTATCGAACGAGTCCAGGATCATGGTCTCCACCTGCTCATCGGTAAGCCCATACGTGGGCTTCACCTCCACCTCGGCCTCTTTCCCGCTCCTCTGTTCCCGCGCGCTCACATGCAGAATCCCATTCGCGTCGATCAGAAACTTCACCTCGATGCGCGGCAGACCAGCCACCATCGGCGGAATCCCCTTCAGATCGAACCGAGCCAGCGACCTGCAATCCTTCGCCAGCTCCCGCTCACCCTGCACCACATGAATCGCGACGTTTGTCTGCCCATCCACGCCCGTCGTAAAGTGCTCCGTAGCGCTCGCCGGAATCGTCGAGTTCCGCTGAATGATCTTCGCCACGACACCACCCAGCGCCTCGATCCCCAGCGAAAGCGGAGTCACATCCAGCAGCAGCAGATCCTCGAGTCCCGATCCTGACACAGCCCCACCCGCCAGAATCTGCGCCTGCACCGCTGCTCCCAGAGCCACGACCTCATCCGGATTCAACTCCGTATGCGGCTTCTTCCCTCGCCCCTTCAGCTCGAACACCTCGTCCACCAGAGTCCGCACCGCAGGAATCCGAGTCGAGCCGCCCACCAGCACAACCTCATCGATCTGCGCCGCAGACAAGCCCGCATCCTTCAACGCCTGCTTGCAGGGAGCTGCCGTCCGCGCAATCACGCCTGCAATCAATCCTTCAAACTGCTCCCGCGTAATCTTCCGCTGATACCGAACGCTTCCATCAATAATAATGGGCAGCATCACATCCAGCGTCGCCGTCTCCTCGGTCGACAGCCGAATCTTAGCCTCAATCACTGACTTGCGAATCGCTTGCGCGGTTTCGCCATTGCCACGAACATCCGCACCCAGATCTCCTGCAATATCATCCAGCGCAATCGCAATCATCAGGTTGTCGATATCATCTCCACCCAGGTGCGTATCCCCGCCCGTCGCCACCACCTCGAAGATCCCCTCATGCAGCTTCAGAATCGAGACATCAAACGTCCCGCCGCCAAAGTCATAAACCGCAATCAAGCCGTCCTTGTTCTTATCCAGCCCGTAAGCCAGCGCCGCCGCAGTAGGCTCATTCACCAGCCTCAGCACCTCCAGCCCGGCTATTCGTCCCGCATCCTTCGTAGCCTGCCGCTGCGCGTCGTTGAAATAGGCCGGAACCGTAATCACGGCTTTCGTCACGGGGCCGCCAAAGAATCTCTCTGCATTCTTCTTCAGCTGCTGCAGCACGTACGCGGAGATCTCCGGCGGCGTCAGCATCAACCCGCCCACACTCACCTTTAGCACCTCACCCGGCTTCAGGCCCTCCGCAAGCTTGAACGGAAACAGCTTTAACTCTCCCTGCACGTCCTCGATGTCACGCCCCATCAATCGCTTAGCGGAATAAACTGCACTGGCTGAGTTTGCCATGAGCGTCCCCCGCGCAGCGTTTCCCACCACTACTCCCTCATCGGTCCAGGCCACCACAGAAGGCACCAGCCGCTCGCCATCCTCCCCGGGAATCACTACCGGCGTTCCACCCTCCATAAACGCCACCAGAGAGTTTGTCGTACCCAGATCTATCCCTACAACCCGCTCATCCGCCATCGCTTCAAATCCCCTATTCGTCCATCTTCTATTGTCCTACAATCGCACCACCAATACCCGATCCGGCATCTCTTAAGATGTGCCCTACCGGAGGTCGATGCATGCTCTACCTCGAGCGCAGCCCCCATCCCGCCCTCGCTCCCTTCATCAAAACCCTCTGGTATGCCCGCGACCCCGCCGCCACACACCGTCACGAGCGTGTCCTTCCCACCGGCCGTGCCCAGATCGTCCTCTCCCTTGCCCGCGACTACCTCACCGACGCCAGCAACCCCATTAATCCCCTCGACCACTCCCCCGCCGCTATCTTCCTCGGCATCTACTCCCGCTATCAGCAAATTGACGCCATCGACTTCACCGAGCTCATCGGTGTCGTCTTCCATCCGGGCGGCACCATGCCCTTCTTCCCAGACGACACCAGCGCCTTCACCAACCGCGAAACCTCCCTCACCGATCTCTGGGGCAGCGCCGCCCACAACCTCCGTGACGATCTCCGCCAGGCTCCCACCCCCGAGCAGAAGTTTGCACTCCTCGAGATCGCCCTCTTCACTCGCCTCTCCCTCAGCAGAAACCAGCGTCGCGACCCGATCCTCGACTTCGCTCTCACCCAACTCCACGCCTCACCCGGCACCACCACCATCGCCGAACTCACCCGGACCACCGGCCTCAGTCCCCGTCGACTCTCGCAGCGCTTCAAGGAACAGGTCGGCCTCTCCCCCAAACTCTACTGTCGTATCCAGCGCTTTCAACAAGCCGTCCAGCAGATGCATCAAGGCGCCGATATACCCTGGGCCGAGCTCGCCCTCACCTGCGGCTACTACGACCAGTCGCACTTTGCCAACGACTTTCGTGCCTTCTCCGGTCTCAGCGCCTCCGGCTACTCCACCACCAACCGTATCTGGGCCAACCACATACCTCTCGACTAGCGACGAACGACTAACGGAAGCGCCAACCTAAGGAATACATAAGTCACGAAGTGACCGCGCGAATCGGGTCCCCGCAAACAGGTCTTAGTTCGCAGGATGACTAAGCACAGGAGGCCCGTCCGGCAGGACACAGCCTTACATCACCGCCGATTTTTCCAAGACCGCTCCACCAGCCGCATGACATCCTTCAAACCATGAATACTCAAATCAACACCACCGGCTCCGCCATTATTCCCAGCCTCCGCTACCGCGACGCGCTTGCCGCCATCGACTGGCTCGTCAAGGTCTTCGGCTTCAAAAAACAGGCAGTCTTCGTTGCCCCGGACAACAAAACCGTCCAGCACGCTCAACTCACCTTCGGTAACGGCATGATCATGATCGGCTCCGTCGACAACGGCGGCGAAGCCGGCAAGTACATGGTTCAACCCGATGAAGTTGGCTTCCGCGAAACTCAGGGCGCCTACCTTGTCGTTCCTGATGCCGACGCCATCTATGCAGCTGCAAAAACCGCTGGTGCCGAGATGGTCATCGACATCCGAGATATGGACTATGGCGGCCGTCACTTCTCCTGCCGCGACCTCGAAGGCCACACATGGGGCGTCGGCACCTACGACCCCTGGGCACCCGAACCAAAACAAACAGAAACTAACGAGGCCGCCACGGAAAGTGCAGGGAGATGACCGACGAACAATACAAACTGGTAGAGGCCACACCATCCTCAGACGACTATCGCCGACTCCGCATCGCAGCGGGATTAAGCCCGAAGAGTGCAGAGGCCGCAGCCGCCGGACTGCCTAACACCATCTACGCCGTGGTCGTCCGCAACGACGGCGTAGTCGTCGGCATGGGCCGCATCATCGGCGATGGCGGCCTCTTCTTCCAGATCGTAGACATCGCCACCCAAAGCACCAGAAGCGCGGCCTCGGAAAGCGCATCGTCGGTGCTCTCGTCGATCACCTTCACAAGACCGCACTTCCCGGCGCCTACGTAAGCCTCATCGCCGATGGCGAAGCCCATCGTCTGTACTCCCTCTTCGGCTTCAAAGCGACTGCGCCCCTCTCCATTGGCATGTACCTTCATTTCAGGTAACAGAAAGCGATGAACGACCTAAGTTGGATGTCGAGGGGCAATCGCCGGGGCCCATCTGCCTGAGAAAAAAGAACCCTAGCCTATACCCCTAGCCTCCGTGATACCGTTCCCCATGGAGCTAAACCCTTACGCCACCTACCTTAACGGCTATGACCCTATCCCTGTGCTTACCAGCACCTCCGAGCGCCTCCACGCTCTCACCGCCAACCTCTCTGGCGCACAGATCAACACCCCACCCGCCCCCGGCAAGTGGAGCATCTGCAACATCGTCACCCACCTCGCCGACTGCGAACTTGTCTTCGCCTTCCGCCTTCGTCAGACCCTCGCCGTCCGACCTGATCAGCCCCACGCCATCATCCAGCCCTTCGACCAGGATGCCTGGGCTCAGCGCTACGCGGTCTACCACATTGAACCGGCCCTGGCCCTCTTCCAGGCCATGCGCAACTGGAACCTTCTCTTCCTCGCCACCGTCTCCCAGGACGACCGCCACCGCCCCACCACCCATCCCGAACGCGGCACCATGACCCTCTGGACCATCGTCGAGACCATGGCAGGTCACGACATCAACCATCTCCAGCAACTCGACCGCCTCACCGCACAACCCGCTTGACCCGCCACTATCCGAGATGACGCCTAAGATCCTCGACGTGATAGCAGTGCGCGAAAGCCGTCTCACGCGAGATCCGCCCAGCCCTCACCAACTCCGCAAGAGACTGCTCCATCGTCATCATCCCATCGGCACGTCCCGTCTCAATACTGGCGCGAAGTTGATGGTCATCCCCACGTCGAATCAAGTTCCGCGTAGCACCTGTTGCCACTAGGATCTCCACCGCAGGATATCGACCCACCCCATCCGCAGCCGGGAGAAGTTGTTGCGAGATCACCGCCAGCAGTGCCAGCGAAAGCTGCTGCCGAATCTGCGACTGGTACCCCGAAGGAAACGTATCCAGAATCCGTGAGACCGTCTGCGCCGCATCGTTGGTATGCAACGACGAAAGAACCAGATGCCCGGTTTCTGCCGCCGTCAACGCCGCCGCCATCGTCTCGCTGTCGCGCATCTCCCCGATCATGATCACATCCGGATCCTGTCGCAACACCGATCGCACCGCTTGCGCGAAGTCGGCAGTATCGCGACCGAGTTCGATCTGCTCCACCAGTGAGCTGCGATTCGGATGTTGATACTCGATCGGATCTTCAATCGTGATGATGTGATCTCGCCGCCGCGCATTCATCCGGTCCACCAGCGCCGCCAGCGTCGAAGTCTTACCGCATCCTGTCGGCCCTGTCAGCAACACCAGCCCCTGTCGCCGCTCCGTCAACATCGCCAGGCCAGCCGGCAGATGAAGCGACTCCAGCGAAGGCACCTGCTCCGGTAGCAGGCGAATTGCAGCCGCCACTGTCCCACGCTGATGATGAAAGTTCGCTCGAAATCTCCCGATAGACGAGCGCACAAAACAAAAGTCCACCGACTTGTGCGTCTGCAGCTCCTGCAACCTGCCAGGGGAGAGCAGCGGCAACAGCATATCTCGAATCATCTCCGACGAGAGCGCCGCTCCTCCATCCGACGTCAGCGATCCATTCACTCGAAGCGTCACGGGCGAACCAGCCACCAGCAGGATATCGGAGGCATTACTCTCGAACGCACCCTCAAGAATCTTATCGAGCGATCTCTTCTCGCTGGGCCGAGCACTGTTCGCGGACCGGTTGAGCTGGTCAACCAGCTTCGACAACTCGCTCTCTGTCTCACCCATGCAACCACTCTTCCAGCAGACGCCAGACTTCAGCCACGTGCCAATTCATCAGATCTCCTGAGAAAGTCTCATAAGCAGTGAAGATCAGACGCGCAACCGTCCCAAACGTCTCCTGAGGCAGGTTCTCGTTGTTATAAAAAGGTTGTCATACTGAGCGAGCAAAGAACCCCTCATCTCGGCTTCGCAACCCGCTGGTATCTGTTCAATTCTCAAAACCCACAGGAAACCGCTCTAAGCGTTTAAATCCCCAGAGCCTCATTCACATCCCGCACCAGGTTCCGCAGATAACTTCGTTTATTCAGCAGAACTACCATCGCATCCTTGGCCCGACCCTTAGCCGTCTCATCTCCAGCATCCACGCCAGAATCCCAGACCGCCCAAAGCCCCTCCAACTCCGCCTGCGTCTCCACCATCTTCGCGTCGAAGGCGTCCTTGGCCGTCATCAAATCGCGCCTCAGCTCTGGCTCATCCTCGCCCATCTTGTTCGCCGCGCGCATCTCCTGCAGTTGCATATTCAGCTCGAAGACCTCCTCCAGCAACTCCGGAGGAACAATCTGCTTCTTCTGCTCACCCGACGCCCGTGCCGCATCGGTCGCCGCCTTCGACTGCTCTTCCAGCTCCACCCCCTCAAGGGTGAGCAGATACTGCGTCCGCGCAATCGGATCTTTCAGAGTCCGGTAGGCATCATTCAGCAGCGAACTCTGCGCCAGTGCCGCCTCCTGCTCCGCGACTGGTCTAGAGGCAAATCGATCCGGATGCAGTCTGCGGCTCAGCGCATAAAACTGCTTCTCCAACGCCACAATGTCCAGCGTCAGCTTCCTCGGAAGATCAAAAAAAGAGAAGTAATCCATCTATGCCGTAAAACTCGACCCGCACCCACAGCTCTTGGTCGAATTCGGATTGATGAAGTTGAACCCCTGCCGCATAAGCGTCTCTTCGAAATCGAGCACCATGCCATGCAGGTAGATAAAGCTCTTTGGATCCACGAAGATTCGTATCGCCGCACCATCGGTAGGATCGCCCGCTGTCGCCAGCCCTTCGCCAAACGCGTACACACGATCCCGATCCCGGGGCTGTGTATCGAAGCGGATGTTGTAGCTCAAACCCGAGCAGCCGCCGCCTTGGATCCCCACCCTCAGGCCGCCCTGCTCCGGCGAAACACTCTCCTTGGCCATCGCAACCCTGATCCGCTTCAACGCCTTCTCGGTAATCTGAATGCCCTTCTGCCCTGGCTCCTGGCCCTGCGCGGTCAGCACATTCATCCCAGCCAGCGGATCCTTCGTCTGCCCGGATGCCGCAGCCTTTTGAGCCGCTTCCATCTCCGCCGCAGTCTGTAACGTCACCATCGCCATATTCATGTCCTTACTATTGCCACCAACAGAAAACGATAGCGACTAAAAAATGCCGCTACCGCCCTCTCACATCCAACTTCAATTCAAAACCTACTGAGCTACCGCGACCGCAGCTGTCTCGGCCACGCTATTCTTCTTCTTCCAGTCGCCGATCGCCGCGCGGATCGCATCTTCTGCAAGCACCGAGCAGTGAATCTTCACCGGAGGGAGCGCAAGCTCCTTCACAATATCCGTGTTCGAGATCGCCAATGCCTCATCGATCGTCTTGCCCTTCACCCACTCCGTCGCCAGCGAAGAAGAAGCAATCGCCGAGCCGCAGCCGAAGGTCTTGAACTTGGCATCTTCAATCACGTTCGTCTCAGGATTCACTCGGATCTGCAGCCGCATCACGTCGCCGCACTCTGGAGCACCGACCAACCCCGTACCAACTTCGGACGACGCTTTATCCATCTGTCCCACGTTGCGAGGATTGTTGTAGTGATCAATTACCTTTTCGCTATATGCCATCTTGTTCTCCTGTCTTTCTAATCCCAAACCCACTCAAAACTTAGTGCGCCGCCCATTCGATCTTCGTCAGATCGATTCCCTCTTTCACCATCTCATACAGTGGAGAAAGCTCACGCAACTTCGAAACCACATCGATCAACTTGTCTGAAACGTAGTCCACTTCAGCCTTCGTATTAAAGCGGCCAAGGCCAAACCGGATCGAGCTATGCGCCACATCGTCGCCCAGCCCTAAAGCCTTCAATACATAAGATGGCTCAAGTGTCGCTGAGGTGCAAGCAGAACCTGAAGAAACTGCAATATCGTTGATCCCCATCAAAAGGCTCTCGCCTTCGACGTAAACAAAGCTGATATTCAGGTTGCCCGGCAGATGATGTTCCATATTGCCGTTCACATGCACGTAATCCAGCGCCTTCTCGAACTTGGCCTTCATGTAGTCGCGCAACTCCTTCTCGCGCTTCCCTTCGGCCTCCATCTCCTGGCCAGCAATCTCGCACGCTGCGCCCAGCCCAACGATGCCGGGAACGTTCAGCGTACCCGACCGCATCCCGCGCTCATGGCCGCCGCCATTGATCTGCTCGGAGATCTGAACCCGCGGATTGCGGCGGCGAACATACAGCGCCCCCACACCCTTCGGCCCATAAAGCTTATGCCCCGAAAGCGACAGCACGTCGATATTGTCCTTCTGCACATCTACCGGAATCTTGCCCACAGCCTGAACCGCATCTGTATGGAAGATCACGCCCTTCTCATGGCAAAGCTTGCCGATCTCGGCGATGGGCTGAATCACCCCAATCTCGTTATTCGCATACATAATCGAGACCAGAATCGTCTTGTCATCGATCGCACGCTTCAGATCCTCAAGATCGATCAATCCGTCAGCCTGCACCGGCAGGTACGTCACACGGTATCCCTGCTTCTCGAGCTTCTTGCAGGTATCAAGAACCGCCTTATGCTCGGTCACCTGCGTGATGATGTGATTGCCGCGCTCACGATACATCTCGGCAATCCCCTTCAGCGCGAGATTGTTCGACTCGGTCGCGCCGCTGGTGAAGATAATCTCCTTCGCCGATGCGCCGATCAGCTTCGCAATCTGCTCGCGTGCCTTCTCTACCGCCTGCTCAGCCTCCCAGCCAAAGGCGTGGTTGCGGCTCGCCGCATTGCCAAACACCTTGCCGAAGTAGGGCAGCATCGTATCCAGGACACGAGGGTCTATCTGCGTCGTCGCATGATTGTCCATGTAGATCGGCAGCGTTACGCCGGCCGGCAAGGGGGCTGTGGACTCACTGATCACTACGCCGTTATTGCTCATTTCGTTGCTCATCGTATCTCCCAAAACTTGTACTTCAAATCTTTACTAAAACCGCACTCTACCCATCGCCGGGTGATACTTCTAAACCGCGATGCTCACCAGACCGCCACCCACAGGAGCACCCGAACCAACATGTTCGGCATCTCCAGCTTCAATCAAATCGGCGATACGAATCCCATTCAGCAGGTCCTTGATACTGTCATTCACCTTGCGCAATGGTTCTTTGATGGTGCAATGGCCCGCCAGGTCGCAAGTTCCGTGGATCGTGATGCAGCTCGTAATAAAAAGCGGCCCGTCGATCGCGCGGATCACCTCGAAAGCAGTTATATCCGTAGCGCTTCGCGACAGCGCATAGCCGCCGTTGGTACCCGCATGCGAAACCAGCAGTCCCGCCTTTGCTAACGTCTGTAGAATCTTAGCCAAAAGCTGCGGAGGAATATGGTAAGCCTCGGCAATATCCTTCGCGCTATGTGCGCTGCCATCGGTCTGCTCTGCCAGGTACTTCAGAGCCATAAGACCGTAATCGGCTTTTTTGGTCAGGCGTAACATATCGGCTTTGAGCTCCCGCTCCGTGAATCTGGCAAAAATAAGACAATTCCAGTCCTACATCAGTGTACGTCCAAAAGGGGGGAGGTGCAACCGGCGTTAAGTGCCCCTCAAACCAAGGCCGCCTCCAGAATTCATCTGCCAAAAACTCAGGAAAATCGATGGTTGACAAGGGGTCTGCGGACGGGCAAAATCCATACCATTCACATTTATTCTCCCCAAAAAATGACCACCATCTGCAAACATCCCATCGTCAAAGTCGTCGCCCGTGAGGAAGACGCAGAGTTCGTCGAGTGTCAGAAGTGTGGTGAAGTCTTCGATTCGGCCGAATACAGCGATATCGCCATCGAAGAAGCCGCCCTCGCCGAAACCCCCTCCGACGACTAGACCGTCTGCTCTGGCGGCGCACTCATTCTGCGAAGCACAATCCAAGCATACTGCGCTGCAGACAGCGGTGCCAGCACCGCAATCGATCTCACCAGGACATCTCTCAGCGTCGCCAGCTGCGGCGATACAAAAAGCTTCTGACAAAGCACCGCAATCAAAGCAACGATCTGCACAAGCGTGTTCAGCTTTCCGAACACGCTGGGCCGGAAGTCCCGCAGCGTTCCCGTCACAAACAGCAGCGTCGCAATCAATAAAATTCCCACATCGCGGCTGAATACCAGCACCGTCACGTAAAGCGGAATCAACCCCACATGCGTCAGCACCACGAACAGCGAACTCAACAGAAGCTTGTCTGCAATCGGATCCAGATACTGCCCCAGGGTCGTCTTCTGGCTCAACCATCTCGCCAGCAATCCATCCAGCGCATCGCTGATCCCTGCCAGCACAAACAGCGCAAACGCTACGCCGTAGTGCCCATCCAGAATCTCAATCAACAGGAAGGGGATGATAAAAAGCCGCATCAGCGTCAGCAGGTTAGGGGCGGCGCGAAATTGGCTAAGAAAGGGCACGTGGCAGGGTCAATCCATCCTAACCCAACCCCGGACAGGTTGCCCCAACGCCCATCTCCGTTTAGACTGAAAGAACGCACAGGCGCGTAGCTCAGTTGGTTAGAGCGCTACCTTGACACGGTAGAGGTCAGCGGTTCGAATCCGCTCGTGCCTACCATTTCTAAACACCCAAAAAATAGCTTTCAGATCTGATCTGAATTGATGGACTGCTCGTAGCTGGAAGACCGAGAGCAGCCCACAAATCATGCAATCGCATCCGCTTAACCGCCGAACATCGGCAATATCGCGGGTTCACCTTTAGCTGTTCGTCAGCTTGCGACGAAGCCCGCCCATTACGCCGATCAGACCAGTTCCCAGCAAGACGAGTGATGCGGGCTCAGGCACTGATGGGATGGGTGGCGGCGTGGTCGTGCTGAAATCGAAGACGAGAGCTCCGGACCTGAAGAAGTCAGGGGATGAGTCGGGAGTTTCAAACGCGCTGCTGATGTTGCCGTCACAAAGGTTCGAGAGAGAGCAGATATTGCCTCCTTTGTAACCAACCAGAGAGGATCCAAGAAGATCGAAGTTGAACAAATCGCCGTCCGCATTCTCACCATCAAAAGCATAGATCGATGTAGGAGTTTCTGTGACGGCACCCTGATTAGCAACACCGACGAATAGTTCCTCCTGATTCGGATCCCCCTCCACCCAACCCACAGTCTGGCCCGTGACGACACCGGTCGTAGTATCGATTTCGACGATACCGGTACCGATTGCGCCGCTCTGAAAAATGGCGTTCGAGAGGATGAAGGTTGATACCGTATCCGCAAACGTCGTGGATGCGGCGCAGGCGAGGAACAGAGCGGCGAAAAGTACAGAGGACCGGCGCATGGATATCTCCTTGTTGCGGGTTGTGGCCCCGAAGTGCTAAGGGCGTTGGTGGAGGACGATCAGGGTTGGCGCTGCGTTGGCAGATGAGGTACTTTTCATCGGCGGCTGGTAGGGCCCCCTACTAAGCAGGGGCCGCCAGCGAGAACCAAGGGGAGTACAGCAACGCAAAGAGCAAAGATCCGCCAGCCCTAAAAATTAGTTGCGACACAAACAATTTCTTGGTGTGTTCTGCCTGCGTGGCTGTCCAGGGCGACATAAATGGTGAAGTACAGCGAGATGCTTGATATGCTTTCTGGGAATCGCTTGTGCTTTCAGTTCGCATTCTTCGTTGCATGAGCCATTTACGCACGCACCGGATCTCCCGGCTTCAAGTGGACCTCAAGAAAAACTCAATTCAGGATTAATTGCGATATGTCGCTTTTAAACAACGGCTTATTCTGCTTTGAAGGTTATGAAGTCGATCGATCCTGCTGGCAACTTCGATGGCAGGACGAGCAGATCCCCTTGAATCGGAAGACCTTCGACCTGCTGCTCTACTTGATCGATCACAGAACCCAGGTCGTGACGAAAGATGAACTGCTGACTGCAGTCTGGCCTGATCAGATTGTGGAGGAGAGCAATCTGTCGCAGCATGTGTTTCTACTGCGAAAGGCGCTGTCCCGGCACGAGTCTAAGCGGAAGATGATTGAGACCGTCGCGGGGCGAGGGTATCGGTTTGTGGCTCCTCTTGAGATCACACCGTCTGAGGAAAATCAGAGCCTCGTCTTTAAGGAGCGCCGTAGCATCACTCGCGTGACTCTCGAAGAGCAGATCGACGAAGACCCAGCGACAATCGCACCGGCGAGTCGAGCTGAGACACCTGCAAAAGGTTTCACAGCTCGTAGCCAGCGCTTACTGCTTGCGGCTGGTGTTCTGGTTTTGATCGCCGGACTTGGATGGTTTGGATGGACGCAGTGGCAGCATTGGCTGGATCGTACCGGTGGCCCTCCTGTGCAGATTGTCCTCGCGCCTTTGGCCGGAACTACCGGAGACACGATTCTGGACCATACGCTTCTGGACGCGCTACGGACGGACCTGAGCCAGAGTCCTTTTGTTTCGGTCGTTCCGTCCACGACTGTGACTACCACTCTCAAGCAGATGAAGAGAGCGCCGGACGACCCGATGGACGCGGCTACGGCCCGCGAACTCTGTGAACGCACCAACAGTCAGGCTGTATTGAATGGCACGCTTGCCCGAGATGGGGAGCAGTTTTTAGTAACGGAGGAAGCAACAAACTGCGTCGATGGCGCGACCCTTGTTGCGGCGAAACGCGAGGTGACTAGAGCGGAAGATTTACCGGGGACCATTGATAGGTTGACCGGTATTCTTCGACAGAAGTTGGGTGAATCAAGACGAAGCATTGAACGGTTCAGCGTACCAATCGCGCCTGCGGATACTGCCTCTCTCGAAGCACTCAAGGCATACAGCCAGGCAAAACGACTGTCGGAGCAGGGTAAACGCTCGGAGTCGGTCGGGCTGCTCAAACAGGCGATCAGTTACGACCCAAACTTCGGCTCAGCTTACTACGACTTGGCGATGAACTATAGCAGTACGGGTGATAATGCCGGCTCACGTAAAGCTCTTGAAAAGGCTTATTCGCTCCGTGACTCTGTAGGTCCTTTGATGAAGATCAATATTACGGGCCGCTATGAATCCATTGTTACAGGCGATCTGTACGCGGCGGAGAGGGACTATCACGCGTGGATCGCTCTGTACCCGCGCCTTGCCTCAGCGTGGAACAATCTCTTTATCGTTCAGCGCGCACTTGGCGAACAAGCGGAGGCGGTTGTCTCCGTACAGCATGCTCTCGCGCTCAGGCCAAAGTACCTGGGACTATTCACGAACCTCGCAGACGCGCAGCTCGCTTCCGGCGATGCGAAATCTGCACGCGCAACCTGCGAACGGGCGATCGCACTGGGTGTCGATGGTGACTTGATTCGCATGACATTATTTGTGACCGCGGTAGCACAGGGGGATGCCGCCTTACTTCAAGCCGAGCGAGACTGGGCTGCCTCTCATCCCGATAGTCCTTATTTCATTCTCGCGGAAGGCGAGTTAGCTACGTCCCAAGGGCGTTTCGCTGAAGCTCGGCGATTCATCGATCAAGGTGCTGAGATCCTTCGTCATCAAGGTTTTTCTGAAGCCGCGGCGAGTCTGACAAAATCCTATGGCGCGAACTTCATCGTAGCGGGTGACACCGCTGACGGAGTTGCGTTGTTAAAGTCGGCGCCGGTCGATCCGGAAGAAGGAACTGAAGTCCTTGGGTTGGCTCAGATGGGCAATCAGAACGAGGCCACTAAGATTTTGGGCGACGAACTGTCGAAACGCCCCAATGACACCCTGTGGCGGTCGTGGTTTGGCCCGGCCATCCGCGGCGAGATCGCACTTACATCCAACAAGCCGCTAGACGCCATCGCTGCGTTGGAGCCCACACGCACGCTCGATGGCCGGTCAAATGACATGGCGGTGCGACGAGGCAGCGCTTACCTCGCGGGCGGCCAGCCCCTGTCGGCTGAAGCCGAGTTCAGAAAGGCTCTGGCGAAGCCCTTCCTGGAACCTCTTTCATTGACCCAACCGCTAGCGTGGCTTGGATTGGCACGCGCACTGGCAGCGGAAGGAAGACGTCCACAGGCCGCCGAGGCCTATGAGCACTTCCTTGCGCTTTGGTCTCGCGCCGATTCAAAGGCTGTATTTCTCACTGAGGCGAAGCAAGAGCTGGCAGCACTTCGTGCGACCCCGGCTTCACGATGAAGCATCCTTGTTGAGACCGTTATTTGGTATCTGAACTGCCACAGTCGACTGCGACTATCTATATAGATAGTCGATCGTCGTATGTCGAGTGCGCGTTGCTCGTTCTGTCGTCCACTCCGAAATGTGGTCTTTAGGGCTTCTTCCCTCCTCTCCCGAGTAATTTAAGCGGTTTATTTATCAGACACGCCACGCCCACGCTAACCGATGTCACCGGTGTAGCCATGTCTCGATCGAGACAACATCCTCAATCTCGAAAATTTGAGAAACTCCTATCTCATACGCAACAAAAGACATAACCCCAATTGAAGGTTAATTGAGAAATGTTTAAGGCTGGCTTGAAGGCGACGAAGGATCTTCTGTGGGAGAACAGGATGCACACCAGCCAGCGGGGTGAGGCTGCAGTGGTAAGGAGATGCGAACTCAGCACTCACCATCCTCTGCTGATCTCACGGGACCCCGCTGCGGTGGGCGTGGAGGAATATGAAGCGCATCCGGCGGGTTTCCATTGAGGTCGAACAGCGAGAGATCACCCTCTATGCGACTTCGTCCTCATGGTCCAGCCCTGACGATGAAGCAGCCCCTTTGGCTGACTCTCTCTCGCGCGGATCAGAGACGAAGATGCTCCCCGAAGAGCTCGCAGCTGCTCTGAACGAAGGGCGCGTTCACCTCCACCGCAATGCCGAAGGTCGCATCACCGTCTGCAGTCGAAAGGATTGCGATGACTGACATTCACGATGACGTCGTTCTCAAGGAGGACTTCCATGTCTGAAAACCTGATCTCGATCACCATCTCTTGTGCCATCTTGCTGATGATGTTCGTCTTCGTGCCCTGCCTGGAGCTGACGGCTCGCGGCTGCAGGAAGATCAACCGCTCCATGCGGCCTTTGGAAAAACATAAAGACAATTCAAAAACGAAATCAGTGGACGTCATGCCAGAGTCGCTGGATCCCGTTAATAAACAAGCCAATTCGAGGAGTTCCAATGCAGCTTAATCGCCGGGCCGCGCGCTTCTTTATCACCCTGCTCGCTTTCTCCTCTTTCCTGCCCGCGATTGCCCAGGGAGCCGACATCAGGGACACCCTGAAATCCGACGGATCCCGGATAACGAGGGCGGCGGCCTCTGACTGCCAAAGATCGTTTGAACAACTCAAGGAGAAATTCTGATGCCATCGTCAATTCCCGAAATCTCGCAGTTGATCTCGCGCTGCATACTTCGCCAGTACTCCGGTTCTCTCCGTTATCGCCACACGAACGCATATAAACCTTTGCAGCTTTTCGGGCTGATGGTCATGCTCCTGGTGTCGTGGAAGCCATTGCATGCGCAATTGGTCCCGGTGAACGGCCCTATCGCCTTACCTGCAACAAATGTCGCCAGCAGCAGCGCCCCGCAGAATATCCTTCTCAAGACAACCTCTGCCGAGACCATCAGCGGTTTCACGGTGCCTGTATCTGAAGGAAACAAGCAGGAATATACAGTTGGCACAGTGAGCGGTTGCGCGGTCGATGGCGTGACGACCAATCCGGTCAACACGGTCTGCACGGTTTCCATCACCTTCAGTCCCGCGTACCCTGGCCAGCGTCCCGTGCCTCTGCAGGTAGCCACCAGCGCCGGCAAGTTCAATATCGGCTTGAACGGCATGGGTATCAGTCCGCTTGCAGTGCTGACACCTGGAACCATGTCAACGCTGGCTGGCGAGATCAACGGGCCAAACTGCAATGCTTATAACGGACCCGCCTTGCTTGGGCCAATCTGCAATCCATCCGCGGGGGCAGTGGACTTCGCGGGGAACGTCTATGTCGCGTCGTTCTACAGCAACACCGTCAGCAAGATCGATACGAGTGGCAACATCACTGTGATCGCGGGTACCGGTGCCGGCGGTCTAAGCGGCGTTGGTGGTCCTGCGACCAGTGCAACGTTCGATCGTCCTGCCGACGTTGTTGTCGATCCCGCAGGGAACGTCTATTTCATAGCTGAGACGGCCCAGCAGGTCTTCAGAATTGATGCCGTCACACAGATACTCACTAGCGTCGCGGGTAACGGCAATGCAGGCTATAGCGGAGACAATGGCCCTGCCACCCAGGCGAGCCTGAACTATCCAGAAGGTCTTGCGCTCGATCTGCAGGGCAATCTGTATATCGAAGATCATGACAATAACCTGATCCGCAAGGTAGATACCGCGGGCATCATTACAACGGTTGCGGGTAATCCGGCGACTGTCGGTCAGGACACACCTGCTTACAGTGGTGATGGTGGGCCGGCTACCCAGGCGAACCTGGCTCTCTACGGTGGGGGTGTCTATGCGTCGTACGATTCCATCACCGTGGATGCTTCGGGCAATCTGTTCATCGGGGACTCCGGCCACCACGTCGTACGTGAAGTAACGACGGACGGCATCATTCACACCGTTGCAGGTAACAACGCACTCGGCGCCGGCTACGCAGGCGACGGCGGAGCTGCAACCAGCGCGCAATTGAACTGGCCGATGGGCGTTGCGGTGGACCCTGCCGGCGATCTGTATATTGCAGATTTTTCCAACAACCTCATCCGAAAAGTGGATTCGGCCACTCAGACCATCACTACCGTTGCTGGCAATGGCTCGCAAGGCTCTGCCGGTAGCGGGTCGGCAACGCAGGTCTCACTGAACGGCCCGCAGAAGGTTACGTTAGATGGCGCGGGCAATCTCTACGTCGCCGACACGAAGAACAATCTGGTTCGAAAGGTGGATGTC
The DNA here is from genome assembly GCF_009766095.1 of Granulicella sp. S190. Lineage (GTDB taxonomy): Bacteria > Acidobacteriota > Terriglobia > Terriglobales > Acidobacteriaceae > Edaphobacter. The sequence goes on along the minus strand of NZ_LMUD01000023.1, from coordinate 182,241 downwards.
AGCAACCCTACGTTAACCTTCGCCACGCCCACTCCCGTCGACTCGATCGACACGACAGACGGCCCGCTGCAAGCGATCGTTTCAAACATCGGCAACGCGCCACTGGCTCTGCCGCCGCCTTCAACCGGGTCAAATCCGAGTATCTCCACGGGCTTCACGGGCTTCATCGGTAACAGTGGGCCGTGCCCCTTTGAGGGGCCAGCTTCATCAGCTGGGATGTTGGCGCAAGGAAGTAGCTGCGGCCTCTCGGTGGAATTCGAACCGGTCACTGTAGGCAACATCACGGGCTCGATTGTTTTGACTGACAACAGTCTGAATGCTCCCAGCCCCTACGTCACACAGACGATCTCACTAGTCGGCACCGCAATCGCCGCCACTAACACCGGATCACTCACCATCGCACCCACCACCCAGACATTTCCAGCGATTCTTGTGGGCAGCACTAGCTCCGCACTTACCTCCACGATCACCAATACCACCAACCAGGCGATCTATCTCAGCAGCGGCTCGCTGACCGACGCGATCGACTTCACCCAGACGAGCAACTGCGCCATCATCTCAGCCAACGGAGGCACCTGCACCGTCACCTTTACCTTCACCCCGCAGAGCGCAGGCCCACTCACCTCCACTTACTCGATTCACGACCTCAACCATCCTGCATCGCCCCTAACTGTGGTGCTCTCTGCCATCGGCAATGCCGTTACAACCTCTGCCCCGCAGGCGTCACTATCGCCCGCAACCGCCGACTTCGGCAGCATAACGACAGGCGCCGCAAGCTCCGCGCAAACCTTTACGCTCTCGAATACAGGCAACGCAGCGCTGGCCATTACATCGCTCTCACTCGGCGGGGCGAATCCGGACAGCTTCATCGTGGTCAACAACAGCTGTGCCACCGGCGGCACGGCTGACGCGAGACCGGCGCGTAGCCGAGTGACTACACGCGGCGGATCGAGCCCACGCGACTTGCCCGCACTGCCGCCAGGAAGTACCTGCCAGATCCTCATCGTCTTCTCGCCAACCACCGCAGGTCCATCCTCGGCGACGCTCACCATCGTCGATCAGGTGGGAACGCAGACCTCAGCGTTGACGGGTACCGGCGTCGCATCCACTCCAGCAGCGGCTCCGCAGGCTGCTCTCACCGCCGCCTCTGCGAACTTCAATAGCGTTGCGACCGGCACTAGTAGCACAGCCCAAACCTTCACTCTCGCCAATGCAGGCAACGCGGCTCTGTCAATCACCTCCGTTGCCCTCACCGGTGCGAACGCTTCTTCGTTCCAGCTCGGAGCCGATACCTGCGGCACGACGCTGGCTGCCGGAGGCTCCTGCACTATCGCGGTTACATTCTCGCCCACTTCTACGGGCAGCTTTACCGCCAGCCTTTCGGTCACCGACGCGGTGGGCACGCAAACATCCGCACTCTCCGGCACAGCCGTCGCGGCCGCCACGCCGGCAGACTTCACCATCGCGGCGAACCCGGCGGCGCAGGCCAGCTTTCGTGGCACCTCGGTCACCTACACGATTCAGTTGGCCTCAGCCTCCGCTTCCAATCCATTTACAAGCAGCGTGACCCTGTCTGCTTCCGGCCTGCCTGCCGGAGCGACGTCTACGTTCTCGCCCGGAAGTATCGTGCCAGCTTCCAGTCAACCCACTAGCGCGCTACTGGTGACAATTCCCACTCAGAGCGCGCGAGATACACCGAGGAACGGTCACCTCTCCGCCTTCGGAGGAGTCTTCACGGCCGCTCTGCTTGCGCGGTTTGGGAGACGAAGGAAAATCGCCATAAGGCTTCTGCTTTGCCTGTGTGCTCTTGGCGCGTTGAGCGCGGGACTCTCAGGCTGCGGCAACGGCAACGGCTTCGCACTCCCGAGTTCTACCTCAACCATCGTCATTACCGGCACAAGCGGTTCCCTCACTCATTCCACCTCCGTCACCCTAACCGTTCAGCAGTAAGGAGACCTTTGATGCTCATCACTCACAACATCTATCGAGCAGGTCTTCTGGTCCTGTTTGCCTTGATCGTCGGTTCAACTTTCACGGTGGCGCAGGAGAGACACTCGATTCTTGTCGGTGCCGACTACACCTACGTCAAAACAAATATTCTCCCCGGCTGCAACTGTGTCTCGCTCAACGGAGGAGGCCTGCAGCTTGACGCAGGCCTCACCTCTCACCTTGCCGCGGTAGCTGACTTGACGATCGCGCATCGCTCGGGAATCACTCAGAATAACTACGACCTTACCCAGACAACCTACACCTTCGGAGCTCGTTATCTCCCGTTCAGACCGCGTGCTCGCTGGCAGCCCTTTGGTGAACTTCTACTCGGTGGAGCGCACACCTCTGGTTCCCTGGCTCCAGACAACACAGGGTTTGGAGGTTCAAATACTTTCGCACTTCAGACAGGAGGCGGTGTTCGTCTTCCGCTGTCTTCGCGCATCGTGTTGGAGCCCGTCCGAGTCGACTACCTCTTAACGAAGTTCGGAAATGGCGCTGACGACCGGCAGAATGATCTTCGAGTCTCCGTCGGCATCCTCTTTCGGCTGAAACACTAGTGACTGAATTCGCACAGGCAAGGGGTTGATCTCGAAGAGTTAAACGCAAGAAACAAAGAGAATCGCACCGGCGCGCAAGCCAGTATTCAGTCATCAGCGGGTTGCGCGCTCCTCACCTACTTACAAAACCACTGGCCATCGTGGTTTGAGCTGTAACAAGTGCTGTTGGTCGATACTTTTCTATCTAGAACAAACCGCGCGCAGCTTCTGAACCGAGCACATAAGCCGTCACCTGTCTCCTCATCCTACTGGGCCTTGGCGGCAATGATCTCTATCTCGACTAAGAATTCGGGGCGCACAAGCTGCGGTATTACGAGAAGCATCGATGCCGGCTCAACGTCGCCCAGGTAACGAGCCCTTACCTTTGCATAAGCTGCAATATCTTCGGCACGGGTGAGATACTGCGTGATCTTGACCACATCGGTGAGAGCCATATCTGCCCGCTCCAACATGTGGAGTATATGTTTCCAGGCGAGCTCGGTCTGACAGCTGATGTCCGCCGGCACCTTGCCATCGGCTTCCAACCCTGGCGTGCCGGACGTAAAGAGCCAACGCATATTGGGACTAACTTCAATTGCATCGCTGTATCTTCCGATCTGATGAGAGACGCCGATATCGTGAATCAGATGACTCATAGGTTCACCTCTACCATTCTTCCCTCTGTCAGAATATTTGCGGCTGACTTCGAGCAGATTAACTCTTGCTCACAGTGTGCTCCTTTAGAGGCTCGTCTGGAAACAGGATGCGGAGATGCTAAGACCTACAGAAATCTATGGGCCTGCATCTGTCGAGAACAGCGTGCCGATCATATTTCATAGTCATCCGATATCGCCTCAAGCCGACTTGCGTAGCTCTCGCTACAGAAGAGGAAGCGACTCTAGTTCCCGCCTGCCTGCATACATGCGAAGCTCAGCATTCACGCAGTACGTTCACTGCGCGGCCGAGATCATCGGCAACCCCGTCACCGGCCAATGCTCCACAAGCGCCGCTGCATTAGCCTCAATCCCAACACCTGCGGCACTTCCGGCAACAACACCCACATTCCATCCATCCACAACCACCAGCGCATCCTCGTCCTTCAGCTCCGCCGTCGCCGCCTCCATCGTGATCGTCTTCGTCTCATCCGGCAGCAGAGAGACATAGTTGTCGCTGTAATAAACCGGCAACACCCGCTCCCCCGAGCGCCTGCGTCGCAGCTGCAGATGACTCATCAACGCAACCGCCTTCCCAGGATTGTGCAGCGTCACCGAAATCACGCTCTTCCCCTCCCCATCGCTGCGGCTCACCTTCGCGTCGAGCACCACGGCTTGCAAGCCTCCAAGAGCTGTCAGGTCATCCTGGTGGTCCGGCAACGCGCGCCAGTAGAAGTTGTCCGAAACCATCTTTCCGGTCGAGTCATGCAACGTCAGCTTCACGAAGTGCACAGCCGAAAGATTCGCAGGCCACGCCACCGCACCCAGCGTAGTCGCCAGACTAGCCGCGGCAGAAACCTCATAGTCGTGTTCATACTGCACCGAGCCGTCCAGATTGTAGATCGCCAGATGAGCACGAGCTCCTTCCAGCGGAGCATCCAGATTGTTGATCACCTGCACCTCACCCGTCGCCTCATTCAACTGAATATGCACCGGCTCCGCAGCCTTCTTCACTGCGAACAGAGCAGAGTTCGGCTCAAGATCGTGATGATAGATCTGCCATACAAAGCTCGGCTGCGCCGGGTTGCTCATCCACGTAATCACGCCGGTCGTCGGATGGAACATCTTCGCGTTGCGTCCCTCGTACATCGCGCGAAACGCCTCATAGTTCATCAGCTGACCCTTCCGTACAAAATCCGCAAGGTTCGCCACCTTGCCATAGCGAGCAGCTAGCACCGCAGGGTAAGTGTCTCCGTCCGAGGCGCCCTTGGCCAGGTCATGCTCCGCCCAGTCGTCGTTGATCGTCTCCCAATCCTTCTCCGGCATCATCCCGTGAATCGATTCAAGCGTCGGCACCGACACGCTTCCTATCTCCGACTTGAAGGCCTCGTTATAAACATAGAACTCACGCGGCGTCCGCCAATGGTAAGGCCCACCCGAGTGAACTCCACGTCCATCGTTGGAGTTCGCCTGGTACAGCCGGTTCGGCTCAAGCTCGCTCATCAAAACATGCAGCGCATCGTCGATCTTCTTCGGCGGATTTCCCTCGTTGCGCGCGCACCACAGCACAATGGACGCATGGTTTCGGAACCGCAGAATCTTGTCCCGCACATTGGCCATGTACGTATCGAAATCTTCAGGGTCAGGACCATCCGACGGATTCGGCTGAAAAAACTCATCCCACACCAGGATCCCGTACTTGTCGCATAGCTCATAAAAATCTTCGCTGGTACTCTGCCCCACCCAGTTGCGAATCATGTTCATATTCGCAATCTGGTGCATCCGAATCTGTGCCTCCAGCCGCTCCCGCGGATTGCGCTTCAACGCCTCATCCAGGCCCCAGTCCCCGCCGCGAATAAACACGCGAACGCCGTTCACCGAAATCGTTAGGTTCTCCGAATCCGCGACCGCATAACTGAACTTGCGCACTCCAAAACTTACATCCTTGTTATCCGATTCCTTCCCGTCTGTCTCAAAGCTCAGGTGCAGCTTGTAGAGGTCCTGCGGGCCATAGCCATTCGGCCACCACAGCTTCGGGTGCTCCAGGTGCATCGCCGGCGTACTCTTCGGATCGATCGTCAGCATCTGCGAGCTGTGCGCCGCCACCTCTACGCTCTGCTCAAACGTCACATCGCCGAAGCTTCCCTTCAACACGCCCTTCTGCGGCGCGTCGGTTACATTCTCCACCCGCGCCTGCACCGAAACATCGGCTGTGTCTGTTCTGGGCAGCGGAAGATCCGTCGACACCAGAGGATCCTTAATCACCACCGGCCCACTCGCCGACAGGTACACCTTCTGCCAGATCCCTGTATCCCGATCCCGTATCGCAGGAATCCAGTCCCAGCCAATCGTTGAAAGAAATGTTGGACCGTCGATCGCAGTGATTCCGCCGTTCAAGCCCATGCCGTTGTGAATCGTATGTTCATGCGGATCGCCCGGGTGTGGCTGCGGCGACACCAGCACCGCAAGAACCGCCTTCTTGCCGGCCTTCACATTCGGCGAGATGTCGAAGATCCCGCGCTTGAATGCTCCCTTCATCGTGCCGACCTGCACTCCATTCACCCATACCTGTGCAGAGAAATTAATTCCTTCAAGGTTCAGCCACACATGTCTGCCGGCGTAAGCCTTCGGCACTTCAAAAACCGTGCGATACCAGTATGGAGTACGCGCCAGGCTCTCAGGAATCTTGTCGGGACGATTATTCTCCCCATACAGAGGCTCCGGGTAGACGCCGGCATTCACCAGCGTCGTCAGCACCGTCCCCGGCATCGTAGCCGCGTACCAACCCTGTGGCCTGAAGCCTGTCGAAGCGATCACATCCCCCGTCTGAGAAACCTTTGCGGAGTCCTGCAACTGCCAGCCGGAGCTCAACGTTACTGGCTCCGCCACAGACCGGTCAGCCGCATTAGCCATCGAACCCAACCCCATCGAACCCGCAGCAACCAACACCAAAGCCGATCCCAAAACTTTCATTCGCATTCAACCCGTACCTTTTTGTAACTCGATAGACCTGCAAAAATTGTGCGCTGTGTAAAAACGTCACCCACGCCAGACATAAAAACCCTACACGATCACCGACGAAAGGTCACCGGCGCCCTACCTCTGAATCGTCGTCTCCGCCTTCGTAAGCTTCTGCGAAACCTGTGCCGGAGTCGGAAGCTGCGAACGATCCCATCCGCCGCCCAGCGCCTCGATCAACTGCACCGACGCCGTCATCTCCTGCACCCGCAGACTCGCGACAGACTGGCGATCCGTCAGCAGAGTAGTCTGCGCTGTCACCACATCCACGTAAGGATCGATGCCAGTCTCGTACCTTGCCGTCTCCAGCGTGACAAACTCCTGCGCGGACTTCTCCGCCGCCTGCTGTTGAATAAGTTGTTGAGAAAGAATCCGCACCGACGCGAGCGCATCCTCCACCTGCTGAAACCCGGTAAGCACCGTCTGTCGATAACTGGCGACGTCGGCGTTGTAGACCTCCACAAACTGATTCACCTCTGCCCGCCGTAGCCCCGCATCGAAGACCGTCTCACTCACGGTGGGACCAATCGACCAGAACCGGCTCGGCCAGTCGAACAAATGTTTGAACGACGAACTCTCGAAGCCGCCCTCTGCGCTCAATGTCAGATTCGGATAAAACGCAGCTGTCGCAATCCCAATCTCCGCATTTGCTGCCGCCATGTTTCGCTCCGACGCAGCAATATCCGGCCGCCTCTCCAGCAACGCCGACGGCAACCCGATTGGAACCGGCGGCGGGCTCACACTCACAGCCTTCACAGGAATCGAAAATGCCGACGCATTGGCTCCCACCAACATGGCAATCGCATGCTCAAACTGCGCGCGCGCCACGCCAAGGTTGATCGCCTGCGCCTGCACATTCTGTAGCGTATTCTCGGCCTCCACCACCGAGATGCGATCGCCGACCCCTGTCTCGTACTGCGCCCGGGTCAACTCCAGTGCCTTCTTATCCGCCTCCACCGTGTCGTTCAAAATCGCCTGCAGCGCATCCTGGCCGCGAATCTCAAAGAAGAACGTGGCAAGACTTGCCTGCTCGGTCAGCTTCTCATTCTCAAGATCGGCCGCACTCAACTGCGCGTTGTACTGCTCCTCGCGGATCGTATTTCGAACTTTCCCCCAAAGGTCTGGCTCCCAGGAAACAGTGGCCGGTAGGGATCCAACCGAGCTCTGCCGGCCGGGATTCGCAACACTGGAGGTCCCCAGGTTTGATGACGTCTTAGCTCGTTGGTACGAAGGGCCCACCGAAACCGTGGGATAAAGTTGCGAACGAGCCTGCGCCACCAGAGTTCGCGCCTCCATAAAGTTCGCGAAAAACTGCTTAATGTTCTGGTTGTCGATATTCAACCGCTCTTCCAAAGCATTCAACTCGGGATCCTGGTAGATCTCCCACCACTTTCCATGCAACATCGCGTCCTGCGGCTGCGCCACCTTCCAGCCATCCGTATCTTGAAATTGTGTCGGCGATTCCTTGTACGTCACCGGGGGCGCCTGCGCTGCCGCCGGCGGCACATGATACTTCGGCCCAACCATGCATCCAGTCAGCAGAAGCGCCGTAAGCGCCGGGCACATCGCGAGAGCCAATCGAAAGTTCGTCATAGTGGTATACATCCGGTTCTACTCCGCGGCAGCGGCAGCAGGGCCGTCCGCGGGGTGAAAAGTATCGTGCTTCCGGCCAAGCGCACGCAGGCGCAGCCGGTCCAGCGTCAGGTAAACAACGGGGGTCGTATAAAGCGTAAGCAACTGACTCACGATCAACCCCCCAACAATCGTGATGCCCAGCGGCCGGCGCAGCTCCGACCCGGTGCCTGTGCCGAATGCCAGCGGCAGCGCGCCGAACAACGCAGCCATCGTCGTCATCAGAATAGGCCGGAAACGCAGCATGCAAGCCTCGAAGATCGCATCCTCGGTATTCATGCCGCCCTCCCGCTCCGCCTGCAGCGCAAAGTCGATCATCATGATCGCATTCTTCTTCACGATACCGATCAGCAGCACGATTCCAATAATCGAGATGACGTTCAAATCCGTCTTGAAGAGCATCAACGCAAGCATCGCTCCCACGCTCGCTGAAGGCAGCGTCGAAAGAATCGTCAGAGGATGCACCAGGCTCTCGTACAACACGCCAAGCACAATATAGACCGCAAGCAGCGCCGTCAAAACCAGCAACGGCTCCGTCCCCAGCGACTGTTGATACGCCAGCAGAGTCCCCGCAAAAAAACCATGCACAGTGGTAGGTGTTCCCAGTTCCTGCTGCATCTGCGTGATCTTTAGCGTGGCATCGCTCAACGAAACCCCGGGCGCTAAATTAAACGACACCGTAACCGAGGGAAACAACCCGGTATGATTCAACGATAACGGCGTCGTGTTTGTCTGGTTCGTCGCCATCGTAGCCAACGGCACATTGCCACTGGCAGTCGTACTACTCGTTCCCGCGGGGTGAAAATATATATTCTTTAACCCTGCCGGCGTCTGCCAGTACTCCGGAGCTACCTCAAGCACCACGTAGTACTGATTCAGCTGCGTATAAATGATCGAAACTTCCGACTGCCCAAACGCGCTGTACAGCCCCTGATCGAGAGACTGCGCCGTCTGACCCAGCTTCGCCGCGGTCACGCGATCGTACGTCAGCATCTCGTCCAGCCCGCCGTTCTGTTGATCCGTATTCACGTCCTGCAAACCAGGCAGAACCTTCATCTTCGCCAACAGCTTCGGCCCCCACGTCTTCAGGTCCGCCAGACTGTCTGCCTGAATCGTGTACTGATAAAGCGCACTGCTCGATCGTCCCCCAATACGCAGGTCCTGCGAAGCCTGCAGAAACGCTGAAGCCACGGGAAGCCGGTTCAACTTTGGCCGCAGCCGGTTAATAATGTCCGGCGCGCCAATTTTTCTCACATTCAGCGGCTTCAGCGCAACGAAGATATTCCCCGAGTTACTCGCGCCCTGCCCACCGGTAAAGGCAATCACATTCTGCACCGCCGGATCGCTCTTGATCACCTTGCCGATCTGAATAATCGACTCGTTCATTGCAGGGAACGAAGAATCCTGCGGCCCTTGCACGCCCCCCGCAAGCGACCCCGTATCCTGCTGCGGGAAAAATCCTTTGGGTATTTTGATCACCAGTGCAACGTTCAGCGCAATCGTCAGAAACAGCACCGTCAGCGTAAGCCCGGGGTTTTCCAACACCCAGTGAAGGCTGCGCCGATAGAGTGACAACACCCCGTCGAAGAACCTCTCCGTCGCCATATAGAGGCGCCCATGTTTCCGTGCATGTTCATCTCGCAACAGGTACGCGCACATCATCGGCGTCGTCGTCAACGAGATCACCATCGAAACCAGAATTGCCGTCGAAAGCGTCACCGCAAACTCGCGAAACAGCCGGCCGACAATCCCACCCATCAGCAGCAGAGGAATAAACACAGCGATCAGGGAGATGCTGATCGACATCACCGTAAACCCAATCTCCTTCGCTCCTCGCAATGCCGCGGGAAACGGCTTCATCCCAGCTTCAAGATGCCGCGTGATGTTCTCCATCACCACAATCGCGTCATCCACAACGAACCCGGTCGAAATCGTTAACGCCATCAGCGACAGGTTGTCGATGCTGTATCCAAACAAATACATCACCGCAAAGGTGCCAATCAGCGACACTGGGACCGCTACCGCCGGAATCAGAGTTGCCCTTCCATTGCGCAGAAAGATGAACACCACCACGATCACCAGCGCAATCGAAAGCAGCAGTGTCCGCTCTACATCGCTTACCGAAGCGCGAATCGTTGTCGTTCGATCCAGCACAATCGTCGTATCGATCCCCTTTGGAATCGACGCCTCCACCGAAGGCAGTTGCGCCCGAATGCGATCTACCGTGTCGATGATGTTCGCGCCCGGCTGCCGAAAGATAATCAGCATCACGGCCCGCTTGCCGTTCAGATACCCGGCCGCTCGAATATTCTGCACCGAGTCCACCACATCCGCTACGTCCGACAGCCGCACCGCCGACCCATTGTTGTAACCGATGATGATCGGCTTGTAGTCCTCCGCATGCGAGATCTGGTCATTCGCAATAATGTCGGCAGAGACGTCTCCATTCGAAATCTGGCCCTTCGCCAGATCCGAGTTCTGCAGGCTCACCACCGCCTGCACATTCGCCATCGTCATCCCGAAGCTCGCAAGCTTCGTCGGATTCACCTCAATGCGAACCGAAGGCAGTGCACCGCCCCCAGGATTCACTTGTCCCACCCCTTGAATCTGCGACAGTTTCTGCTGAATCACCGTCGATGCTTCGTCATACAGCTTGTCCGGTCCGTACTTGTCCGACGTCAACCCAAGAATCATGATCGGCGCATCCGCCGGGTTCACCTTGCGATACGTAGGGTTCGCCGGAAGATTCGCCGGAAGGTAAGTCCGCGCGGCATTGATCGCAGCTTCCACATCACGGGCAGCACCATCGATATTCCGGCTCAGGTCAAACTGAATCGTCACCGAGGTCGACCCCAGGCTGCTCGCCGACGTCATCTCGGTCACACCCGCGATATGTCCAAACTGCCGCTCCAACGGAGTCGCCACCGATGAAGCCATAATCTCGGCGCTGCCGCCCGGTAGACTTGCGCTCACCGAAATAGTTGGGAAGTCCACCTGGGGCAGCGGAGAGACAGGAAGCACATTAAACGCAATGGCACCCGCAATCGCAATCGCGACCGTTAGCAGCGTCGTCGCCACGGGGCGGTGAATAAAGGGAGCAGAGATGTTCATGGCTGCTCCGCCGGCTCCAACTCGCCTCCACCATGCTCCGCCCGCTTCGACTTCCTCGAAAACCGGTGCGAGAGACTATCGAAGAAGATATAGATCACCGGCGTCGTATACAGCGTCAGCACCTGGCTCACCAGCAACCCGCCCACCATCGCAATCCCGAGCGGCCTGCGCAGCTCCGAGCCAATGCCGTGGCCGAACGCAAGCGGCAACCCACCCAGTAGCGCCGCCATCGTCGTCATCATGATCGGCCGGAAGCGCAGCAAACACGCCTCGTAGATCGCATCCGTCGAACTAAGCCCGCGATTCCGCTCCGCATCGAGCGCAAAGTCGACCATCATAATGCCGTTCTTCTTTACGATTCCGATCAGCAGAACCAGCCCGATGATCGCCACCACGCTCAGGGACTGGTGGAAAAGAATCAGCGATAGAAACGCGCCGACGCCCGCCGACGGCAGCGTCGAAAGAATCGTGATCGGATGAATGAAGCTCTCGTACAGTACTCCGAGAACGATATACACCGTTACCAGCGCGGCAAGAATCAGCAGCGGCATTCCGGAGAGCGAGTTCCGAAAGGAAGCTGCGGTCCCCTGGAAATCAGCCTGCAGACTTGCAGGCATGTGCATGTCCTTCTGCACCTTGGTGATCTCTGTAATCGCTCCGCCCAGCGCAGCATTCGGCGCAAGATTGAAGGAGACCGTAATCGCAGGAAACTGTCCTTGATGCGTAATGGATAGCGCCTCCGTCGTCGGCTCGAAGTGCGAGAACGCGCTGAATGGCACTGCGTTATTAAAGGTCGAACTCGTCGCTCCGGCTGAAGTCGCGCCTTTGCTCGAAGTCGAGTTCACCGTGCTTGAAGTCAGCGCATTGATAGGCGGCGTCAGCGTATTCGCCGAAGCCGTAAATAGCACCGAACCCGTCAGAGCATTCGATCCTGCTGAAGTAGAGCCGTTCCCCGAGGAAGTCGAGGCCGCCGCACCAGTCGTTCCCGAGGCCGAGCCGGACCGTATATACAGATGATTCAACTTATTCGGATCGGTCTGAAACTGCGGCTCCGCCTCCAGAATCACGTGGTACTGATTCAACTGCGTATACATCGTATTGATCTGGCGCTGGCCGAACGCATCGTAAAGCGTATTGTCGATCGTCGTCGGCGCCACGCCCAGCCGCGAAGCCGTCGCGCGATCGATCACGAGCGACACCGCCAGCCCACCCAACTGCTGATCCGTCGCAACATCTTCAAGCTCCGGCAGCTGCTTCAGCTTATCTACAAACCTGCTCGTCCACTCGTTCAGCTCGTTCTGGTCCGGATCCTCCAACGTGTATTGGTACTGCGTGCGGCTCACACGGTCATCCACCGTGATGTTCTGCACCGGCTGCATGTAGATCTGGATATCCTGCACGTTCTTCAACTTCGACTGCAACCTACGAACCACATCGGACGCGCTCAGATCGCGATCCTCCAGCGGCTTCAGGTTGATCGACATCCTTCCACTGTTGGTTGTGACGTTCGTTCCATCCGCGCCAATAAACGAAGACAGGCTCTGCACCGCAGGATCATCCAGAATGACCTTGGCGACCTCCTGCTGCTTCACCGCCATCGCCTTCGATCCGATCGTCTGCGGAGCCTGCGTAATTCCCTGGATCACACCCGTATCCTGCACCGGAAAAAATCCCTTGGGAATGATGATGTACAGAAAGATCGTCAACACCAGCGTCGCCAACGCGACCAGCAGCGTAATCGTCTGGTACTGCAGCACCACCTTTAGTGTCCGTCCATAAAACGCAATCATGCGCTCAAACACGCGCTCCGACGCCTTATAAAAACGCCCCTGTTGTGCCTCGGGATTATGCTTCAGAATCCTTGAAGCCATCATCGGAGTCAGCGTCAGCGAAACCACCGCGGAGACCACAATCGTCACCGCAAGCGTCACCGCAAACTCACGGAAGAGACGCCCTACAACATCTCCCATGAACAACAGCGGAATCAGCACCGCGATCAGGGAGACCGTCAACGACAGAATCGTAAACCCTATCTGCTCCGCGCCCTTCAGCGCCGCCTCCATCGGCGTTTCGCCCTCTTCCAGGTAACGCGAGATATTCTCCACCATCACAATCGCATCATCGACCACGAATCCGGTAGAGATCGTCAACGCCATCAGCGACAGGTTATCCAGGCTGTAGCCCAGCGCATACATCGCCGCAAAAGTTCCCACCAGCGACAGCGGCACAGCCACGCTGGGAATAATCGTCGCGTACAGGTTGCGCAGGAACAGGAAGATGACCATCACCACCAACCCAATGGTCAGCAGCAGCTCGAACTCCACATCGCTCACCGAAGCCTGAATCGGCGTCGTCAGGTCGGTAAGCGTCGTCACCTCAATTCCCTTAGGCAGGTTTGCCTCGAGCTGCGGTAGCAGCAGCTTGATGCTTTTCACCACGCTGATCGTGTTCCCACCCGGTTGCCGCTGCACATTCAAGATCACCGCTGGCGTCTGGTTCATCCACGCAGCCTGCGTCGAGTTCTCCACTCCATCGACAATGTGCGCCACATCGGTCAGCATCACCGGAGCGCCGTTGCGATACGCCACGACAACGCTGGTGTAGTCCTTACTTGTGACCAGTTGATCGTTCGCGTCGATCTGGTAGTCCTGCCGCGGCCCGTCGAAGTTTCCCTTCGCTGCATTTACGCTGCTCTGCGTCACAGCCGTACGCAGATCCTCAAGGTTGATCCCGTACGAAGAGAGCGCCGTAGGATTCGCCTGGATCCGCACCGCTGGCTTTTGTCCGCCGCTGATACTCACCAACCCCACCCCGCTCAACTGCGAGATCTTCGGTGCCAGCCGCGTATCCACCAGATCTTCCACCTGCGACAGCGGCATCGTCTTCGACGTAATCGCCAACGTCAGCACCGGCGCATCCGCAGGATTCGTCTTGCTGTAGATCGGCGGCGCAGGCAGATTCGCAGGCAGAAAGCTCTGCGACGCATTGATCGCCGACTGCACCTCTTCTTCAGCGATGTCGATATTCAAACTCAGGTTGAACTGCAGCACCACCACCGACGTGCCGCCCGAGCTGCTCGAGGTCATCTGGCTCAACCCCTGCAGTTGCCCGAACTGACGCTCCAGCGGCGCCGTCACCGTCGTCGCCATCACCTGCGGACTGGCGCCGGGGTAGAACGTCAGCACCTGGATCGTCGGATAATCGACCTCAGGCAGCGCCGACACCGGGAGCTGCGTGTAACTCACAATACCAACCAGCATGATCGCAGCCATCAGCAGCGACGTTGCAACGGGTCGCAGAATAAACGGACGGGATGGACTCAAGGAGCGCTACTCCCCGTCGTCGCTGCAGCTGGAATCGGTTTACTCGAAACCACGATCTTCGAGTTGTCTTGCAACTTGTCGAAGCTGCTGTTGGCAACCATGTCGCCGGGATTGATCCCGGTCACCTGGGTCGTATCACCCTCGGTCACCCCGGCTGTGATCGGGCGCGTGTGGGCCACATTATTCTGCAACACATAAACAAACGCAGCCGTGCCGTTATGCTGAATCGCCGAAGACGGAATCAGCGTCGCTCCCTGCAGCGTATTCACCAGCAGACGCGCATTCACAAACTCGTTCGGAAACAGCGACGAGTCTTTGTTATCGAACGAGGCCCTGGCCTTCACCGTTCCTGTCGTCGTGTCGATCTGGTTATCCAGCGTCAACAACGTTCCAACAGCGATCTGCTTCAACGCCGCCCGGTCATACGCATCCACCGGCAGCTTCGTCCGCTGACGAAGCCGTGGTTGAATCTGCCCCAGACTATCCTCCGGCACCGTAAAGATCACCGTAATCGGCTGTATCTGTGTAATCACCGCGAGCGTCGTCGTTCCTGCAGCCTGCACCACATTCCCCGGATCGACCAGCCGCAACCCCACCCGCCCCGAGATCGGAGCCCGGATGTGGCAGTACCCCACCTGGATCTGGTCGAACTGCACCGTCCCCTCATCGTTCTTCACCGTACCCGCGTCCTGCAGCACCACCTTCTCCTGGTCGTCCAGCGTCTGCTTAGGAATCGCATTCCGCGACCACGCATCCCGGTACCGGTCGCGGTCCATCGTCGCCTGCGCCAGCAGAGCCTGATCCCGCTCCAGCACGCCCTGCGCCTGCGTCAGCGTAGCCACGAACGGCCGTGGATCGATCTCGATCAGCGGATCGCCCTTCCGAACAATCTGCCCCTCTGTAAACCGCACCGCGATCACCGGCCCCGTCACCTGGCTTGTGATCGAAGCCGTATACACCGGCGTCACCGTCCCGATCGCGTCCAGGTATACGCCGATGTTGCCCTTCTGCGCGGTTGCGGTCGTCAGCGTTACAGGTCCACCGCCTGCGCCGCGGCGTGGCGCCGCACTCTTTGTCGTGTCATCGTGGTGGCGTAGCACCAGAAAGAAACCAACGGCAAAGATCAGCAACAATGCAATCCACACCAGCACCCGAATCAGCTTGCTTCCGGAACGGGTCGGAGGGGGTGCCGGAAGTTGATGGTCCGGCCCTATTACAGGATGTTCATTTGATTCAGCTGGCAACACGTCTCCCTTGCCACATCAGAGATTTTTAGGACAGCAACGCACAACAAGTCCGTTCCCTATCGACGGATGAGCCCGGGCTTAAAGACTCACCTCAACCCTCACCGCCGTCAAACTATTCTGCGACTGAGACCGGACAAACTTTGAATGCTCAATAAGATGCCCTACTCCCCCCTTCACGATGTCCTCCCTGCAATATCCTCCCACTGCAATTGAGCCCACCCACCCCTGCATGATATGATTACGAAATCGGCAGACTACCCTTCACCCGGTAGAGGTCTGGAGCTTCTACGCTCCCAGTACCATCCTTCCCCGGCACCGTTTTGAGGCTTCTTTCACTCAGGCGCACGTCCCCGGGAATCTTCTGCGACCTAAGATTGGAGCTCTTCGTCATGGCACAAAAATGCGATCTTTGCGGCAAAGGCCCGCAGTTCGGTAACAACATCTCTCACGCTCACAACACCACCCGTCGTCGTTGGAACGTGAACCTACAGCCCGTCAAAGCCCAGGTCAACGGTGCCAGCCAGCGCATGCGCGTCTGCACCAGCTGCATCAAGACCGGCAAAGTCGTCAAAGGCTAAAGCACCCCGAACTCCAGAAACAGAACGCCCCAGCCGCGTCCTAGCCGGCTGGGGCTTTTCCTGTTTTTCTACAAGAATTACTGCTTCTCAAATCCCAGCGAAGCGCTGTTAATGCAATACCTCAACCCCGTAGGCTTCGGCCCGTCCGGAAACACATGCCCCAGGTGAGCCCCGCAGGTCGCGCACTGCACCTCAACCCGCCTCATCCCGTAAGAATTATCTTCAATCGAAACAATCGCATCCGGCGAAACCGGATTCCAAAAGCTGGGCCAGCCGCTCCCCGACTCAAACTTCGTATCCGAAGTAAACAGCGGCGCATTGCAGCTTCCGCATTGATACACACCGCCCTCATGATTGTTCACCAACGCGCCGGTAAAAGCGCGCTCCGTCCCACCCTCTCGCATCACATGGAACTGCTCCGGAGTCAGCAGCTCGCGCCACTCGGCCTCCGTCTTATGAATCTTCTGTACCTTCGTCGCTTCGGCCATCGCTCAGACCCCCTGTGATCTAACGATTAGATGCCAGGCGGCCCGTTATGTTTCAGGCCGCGCCCTTCGCCAGCACTTCGATCTCCACCAGCGCATCCTTCGGCAAACCAGCCACCGCAACCGTCGACCGTGCCGGCGGAACCACGCCCTCAGGCGCCAGGTACTTGGCGTAAACCTCGTTCATCGCCGCAAAGTCGCCCATCGACTTCAGAAAAACCGTCGTCTTCACCACATGGCTCAGATCCAGCCCGGCCTTCGCCAGCACGGCCTTCACATTCTCCAGCACGCGCACCGTCTGCTCGGTCACTCCACCGGCAACCATCTGCCCAGTAGCCGGATCCAGCCCCACCTGCCCCGACGCATACAACGTATCGCCCACGCGCACAGCCTGGGAGTACGGCCCAATCGCCGCAGGAGCCTCTGTTGTAGAAACTGCAGTCTTCCTCTGATCGCTCATGCCGCTAAGTCTATCTCGTTCCTCACGCAATGAAAACGTCACCGGCAGCGGTCCCGGCAGCAATACCTTCGAAGCCTGTTGCTCGATAAAACTCAATCCATTGATGGATGTTCCGCCGAACGCAGAAACGCTATGCTCCGTCCTATGGCGATCTTGACTGAACCAATCGGCAGCATCCCGCGTCCACCTGCACTGATCGAGGCCACCGTCGCCTTCCAAAATCACCAGATAGACAGCGAGGCCCTTGAACAGGCCCAGGACAAAGCTCTCCGCGAGACGATCCATCGCTTCGAGCAGACCGGATCGCCCATCCTCACCGACGGCGAGCAGACCAAGCCCAGCTTCGCGACCTACCCCCTCTCCGGACTCGATAATCTTGCTCCGGACGGAGTCACCATCCCCTTCGCCGACGGACACACTCGCCAGCTGCCTCGCCTCACCGCAGGCCCCTTCCGCTATGGCGTCCACGCCGCCACTTACACCCAGGCCGCTCGCCGCTACACTCATCTTCCACTCAAGCAGGCGGTCATCTCTGCCTCGGCCTTGAGCCTTCTCTATCCCTCTGCCGGCATCCCGGGATACTCTCGCGAAGAGTTCCTCGCCGATCTCATCGACGAAGCCGCATCCGACATCCGCGGTGCCCTTCAGGCCGGCGCAGACTCAGTTCAGATTGACTTCACCGAAGCCAGGCTCTCTCTCAAGCTCGATCCCTCAGGCAGCCTCCTGCGCACCTTCATTGCCCTCAACAATCAGGTGCTCGAGCGGTTCACCGCAGAGGAACGTCCTCGCATCGGAGTTCACGTCTGCCCCGGAGGCGACCATGACTCCACCCACAGCGCCGACATTGACTACTCAAAGCTGTTGCCGGACCTCTTCCAGTTAAACGTAGGCCGCTTGTATCTGCAAATGGCCAGCGAACCAGATAGAAAACGAATGCTCTCTCTGGTAAGCCAGCTCCTCCAGCCGCATCAGACCGTCTTCATC
This sequence comes from Granulicella sp. S190, assembly GCF_009766095.1. Classification (GTDB taxonomy): domain Bacteria; phylum Acidobacteriota; class Terriglobia; order Terriglobales; family Acidobacteriaceae; genus Edaphobacter. The sequence goes on along the minus strand of NZ_LMUD01000023.1, from coordinate 164,225 downwards.
GGCGTCATCGATCCCATCCACCCAATCGTTGAAACCCCTCTGCAGGTGCGCGATCGCGTCCTCGAAGCTGCCTCCTTCTTCCAACCCGCACAACTTGGGACCACAGATGACTGTGGCTTCGCCCCCTTCGCCGATGACACCTCCACTGCCCGCGAAACAGCCTTCAGAAAGATTCAAGCCCGGGTCGAAGGCACTGCCCTCGCCGCACAGAAACTAGGTCTCTCATAGCCATAGCGGAAATCCATCCTCTTGCTATCCCATGACCCCGTAGAGCCCTTCAATCCCAGGTAAACGGGATAAGACGCAAGGGCTAATTGATTCTTGCGAGACGAAAGCCCAGGCTGGTGAAGCGGTTCAGCGGGCGGTCCCTGACGCGACTGGCCGAGCGGACATTCTCCGGTTCGATCAGCCAGGCCCCGCCGCGGCACGCGTGCAACTCGCAGGCGCCTGCCGTCCAGGCCGATCCGTCTTTCGGCGCCTCGTTGTAGTTTTTGTGATAGCAATCCTCCGTCCATTGCCAGACGTCCCCCAACATGTCGTAGAGGCCAAAACCGTTCGGTTTGAAGCTGCCCACCGGCGAGGTGTACGCGTAGCCATCTCTGCAGTTGTGGATCTCCCAAGTGCTGGCTCCCGCGATCTGATCCCGTGCCGTCTGGTCGGCGACATTCGCGTACTCGCACGCCTGATCGGGATCTTCGCCCCAGAACCGGGAAGAAGTCGTGCCGGCCCGGGTGGCGTACTCCCATTCGGCCTCGCTCGGGAGCCGGTACTGGTGCCCGGTCTTGCGCCCGAGCCACTCGGCATAGGCGTGGATATCGTTCTGATTGACGCAGACGACCGGGTCGCGGTCGGTCTGACGGAACGCTGGATCGCGCCAGTTGCGTCCGTCATGTGACTCCCAATCGTTGGTCTCAAAGGTATAGCAACTGTTGCCCGCGTCATACCCGGTTTCCTTGACGAACGCCGCGAACTCCCCCCGCGTCACGTCGTATTTGGAAAGCGCGAAGCCGGTGATCACCACATCGTGCACCGGGCCTTCGTCGTCATATCGGTCCTTTTCGTTGCTGGGAGAGCCCATCTGGAAGTGCCCGGCGGGGATGTTGACGAAGTCATCGGGCGGTGCCGCTGGTGGGGCGACCGGCAACGCTTCGCCGACCTGCCGATGGACTACAGGCCGCTCCTGCCGAAATGCATACCAAGCCACCAAAACCACCACCGCAACAACTGGAATGGCAACTTTTGCCCACTTCTTCATCTCCCTGACTCCTCCACAAGCATGTGGTGCTTCCCTTTTGCTTTTTGTCATCTTGAGCACCTGGCAGGCGCTCCTCTTCCACAGACAATAACAATAAGAGAGATTTGCAAAATGCATGCTTGCCTCGTAAGAGCTGCAATTTGGAGAAAGGTTACAAGGGGTCTTGCGATCCAATGACCCCGTAGAGCCTTTCAATCCCATGAGAAATCGATAAATATTTCATACTTCTTCCCGCACCCAGTGGAAATCGGTCATATATTGGGTGCGAGGTGAACAACATGGGAATAATGGACATGATTCAGGGTCTCGCAGGCCAGACCGGTGCGGCTGCGGGAACCGATCAGGCAAAGGTAGCTGGCGGCTTCATCGAAGCTCTCACCCAGCATCCTGAGGGAATTCAGGGCGTGCTCGATGCCTTCAAGAACAACGGAATGGCCGAACACGTCAACAACTGGGGCGCCGGCCAGGCAGCCACCGCCACACCCGAGCAGGTTCAGCAGGGTCTCGGCGGAACCGGCCTCATCGAAGCTACCGCAGCCAAGGCCGGCGTCTCGCCGCAGGTCGTGCAGGTAGCCCTCGCCACCGTACTTCCCATGGTCATCCAGCACTTTGCCCCCAACGGGCAGGCTACCCCGACCAGCTCCATGGGCAGCATGGCGCAGAGCCTGCTCAGCAAGTTCGTCTAGGCCGCCGCCTCGCGGGGGCAGATCTGAGGAGCGCCGGGGCCACAGCGCTCACTCCAAACAACATCTAACTACAGTCAGCCACGCTGACCAAGGAGAGCCACGTCATGGCAGATCTCGAAGCTTTGAAGCAGAAGTATGCCGGTGTTATCCAATCCCTGCAGAAGTTCGCCCCCTACGGTGCCACCCTCGATGCCGTCGACCTCGACGGCGAGCAGCTCCACATCAAAGGTTCCGTCCCTTCCCGCGTCATCCTGGAGCGCGTCTGGGACAACATCAAAAAGGCCGATCCCACCTACTCTGATCTCCATCACGAGATCGCAAATACAGGTGGCGACACCCAGCCCTACACCATTAAATCTGGCGATACTCTCTCCGCCATCAGCCTCCTCTTCTATGGCAACGCCAACAAGTATCCCGAGATAGCCAAAGCCAACAACATAGCCAACCCCAACAGCGTCCCCATCGGCACCACGCTCCAGCTTCCCGTCATCACGGCCTAACCACGCAGAACCGGCAGGATGAAAACCCTGTCAAGCCCTCACCTCACCAAAACCAGCGTCAATCCTGGACCTTAGCGTGGCGCATCAATTGAGTGCTCAACGCTATACTGAAAGACGAAGGTAAAAAGAGCCCCGGATATCATCCCGGGGCTCTCGCACGTGAGCCTAACCCTTTTATTTATAATATTTTGCACGTAAGCCAAGCGGAATCAATATTTTACAGACACACCCCTCCGCTAAACCAATGATGAGAAACAGGTTACGCCCAAAATACCCCCCCCCGGGGGAGGGGGGTAGACCGTCAAATAGATACAACGGAGCCCACGGCAACCTGCACTCGGTTACGCCCCTCCGACTTGGCTTGATAGAGCGCCTGATCTGCAGCCTCCACCACCGATGTCGAGACTGAGTCATGATCCAGGGCCTGCGTCGCGCAGCCTATGCTCACCGTCACCACTCCATGCGGATTGCCGGAGTGGGGCAGGTGAAGCATCTCCACCACCAGCCGAATCTGCTCCGCGACCAGTTGGGCGCCGATGCTGTCGGTATTCGGCAGCACCACCACAAATTCTTCCCCCCCGTATCGGGCAAACAGGTCCGAGGCGCGGTGAATCACCTCCTGCGCCGCCACGGCAATCTGCCGCAGGCAGGTGTCACCCAGTACGTGTCCGTACAGATCGTTATATCGCTTGAAGTGGTCGACATCGATCATCAACACGGACAAAAGAGACCCATCGCGCATCGCCCTGCGCCACTCCTGGTCCAGTTTCTCCTCGAACCGCCGCCGGTTCGCAATCCCGGTAAGCCCGTCCGCCATCGCAAGATTCTCAAGCGCCTCTTCCGCCGCCTTGCGTATGGTCACATCACGCACCACGTTCACGAAGCCGATCGGCTCCCACGTCGTCTCGTCGTGATAAAGCCGAATACTCGCCTCCATCCACACATAGCTCCCATCCCTCCGGGCGCACCGGTAGGTCAGCGTATCCACCGGCTTGCCCTCACGGCAAGCCTGCATCAACTCCTCTACCTCGGAGACGTCGTCGGGATGAACGATCTGCACCGGGGTATGCCCCACCAACTCCGCCGGCTCCCACCCCAGCACAGTAGTCACCGCAGGCGAAACATAGCGCCGCTCGCCGGAAAGGTCGGCCAGTACGATCACATCGTTCGAAGCCTCTGCCAAAAGTCGAAACAGGGTCTCGCTGGCCTTGAGGTTCGATTGCAACCGTTCGCGCTCCGCAGTCATCACCTCAATCACGTAGAGAGATAGCATCGACACAGCGACGAAGAACTGCACCAGCAGATCGCGTGAGGTCGCAGAAGATCCGCGCACCATCGCGACCGGGCCATGACCCTGGATAGTCAGGTATCCTCCGACGATCGAGACAATCAGCAGCCCCATCGCAGAGCCCGCAAGTCGAAGGCGAACACCGAGCAGCAGCAGAACCGGAAGCACTAGGAACAGAAAGGGGAACCGCGTCTGCCAGAACACGCCAAACGCGGTGACGCTTAGCAGCGCGGTAAGGCCGATCACCTCCAACCGCGAGCGTCCGGCAAAGTGGCTCCGCTCTCGGAACGACAGGTAGAGTGGAATCATCACCGCCATACCCAGAGCGTCGGCCGTGAACCAGTGCTTGAAGGAGGTAAATAACGGCATTCCCGCAGCGCTGCTGGTATTGAGCTGTGCCAGCATCGAGGCGACAGCCGGGGCCAGGATGACTCCATACAGCAGCAGGCTCACCAACTGCCTGCGCTGGGTCAGATCCGGCTTGGGCGAGATGATCCGGTAAAGGAAGACCGCCGCAAGGATAACCTCCAGCATGTTGCAGCAGGCCAGGTATGCGGAAGTCCAGACCGCAAAGGTCAGCGCAATATTGACGCTCACATCGACCGCGTAGCCGACTGCAAGAAAGGCAGCCCAGTGCCGCCGCCGTGCAGTAAGCAGAACTCCCACCAGCAGGCCATTCGCTGGCCACAGGATAGTGACCCCACCCTGCCCCCAGCTGTGGAGGTTGAGCAGCAGCGCAGCACTATCCAGACACGTCAGGGCTATCGCTACCATTGCCAGACGACGCAGCAATGGCATGCCACCTTCTATATTTTCATCAATTCTCATAAGCCAGCCCGGAGAAACTCTATCGGTAAACGCACCGTTCCGCTTGATAACTCACATCGAACTCCTAGTATGCTCCTTCGTCAAGGGCGAATTGATCCGCCTAAAACTTTGAACCACCCTATCCAACTAATGGTGAGGACATCAGTTAGTATTTGCCGCGGCTGAATCCAGTTCTCCCGCGAAGTAACTCTCCCGGAATCGTATCCGCGCATCCGGATAATCGGGAATCTTCACACGGATCCTGTGCATTCCAGAAGCTGGCTCTCCGTTAGCTTCAGCGTGGGGCTGAAAGCTCAACAGGTAATAGTTATGCACGTGGTTCGAGAGCAGATGAAGCCCTTCGTCGAAGCCTCTTTGCGTAGTGAAGTTGACGTATTCTCCGCCGGACAAGGCAGCCAGCTCATGCGCTGCATTCTTCTTCAGAGCGTTGACCGCCATCACCAACAGGCCGAGCGGTCCGCTTCCGCCGCCATACTTCAGATCACTCATCACCTCTGTCTTTCCTGGGCCAAACGCTACCGCGTCGACGACGGTGTTCGTCCGTCCAAGCGCTGCCACAACCTCGGCAGGCTTGGCGGTGCTGCCATGGTCGCGGGTCTCGCTGATCAGCAGGATGGCGTGGCGATAGTGATTCTGGCGGGCTTCGAGCAGCTTCGTGGCATAGGCTACGGCGTCCAGCGTGGAGGCCTCCGGATCGTCGCACGGCTCTAGTTGGGCGAGCGCGTGGCTCATGGCGTCGACGCTGTTGGAGAACTTGCCGAGCAGCAGGGGGGCGGAGCCGTAGGTGACGATGGCGACCTCGCGCGGAGCATCCCCGGCGATGCCATCGATCATGGAGCCCAGGCCACCCAACTTGGGGTATTCATAGCCGGAGGCACGGCTGCACTGGACGACGACTACGAGGGAGAGTCCGAGGGAGTCGGTGTCTTCATCGACGTGGACGGTCTGCGGAACTCCATTGTCTTCAACGACGAACTGCTCCGGTTTGAGCTCATAGATCACATCGCCGTGCTTGGTTTGGACGGTAGTGGGAACCAGGACGACGTTGGACTGGGTTTTGAGGGTGTAGCTCTGGTCGTCCGGTGGGACGGGAGACTGGGACAAAACCGGGAGGGTGCCGCAGAGCAGGAGGACCGGCAGAAGAATCCGCATGTCTGAAAGTCTAACCGGAAAGAAATTCACTGTTCCCGTTGCAAAAAAAGTGGTTCGTGGTGAGATGGTGGTTTTAATTGGGGTTTTTGCATTTTCAGGGTGTTTTGTGGTGGTGAAATGATGGTGTGAGCGTGGTGGATTGCATGGCTAGCGTGGTTCCTTAGCCGTCACTCTTTCGCAGTCGAAAGATACGCCACATTTTTGAACTTTATTTTTGGACCTCGAAGTGCGCAGGCTATTTTCCGTCCTCTGCGCGGCAGAGTGTGATGCTGCCTCCTGCGCTACTTCTTCCAGGTTTGCTCATCTAAGCTAGAGTCCGAAGGCAGCAGTCCAGAACGCCAATTGACCGAAAGTTGACCTGATGAATCCGAGCTCCGCTGTTGCGCCCTCCCTCGAAAGCACTTCTTCTCTCACGTATCCCCATGCTCGCAAGGTTGGGCAGACCGATGATTACTTCGGGGTAGCTGTCAGTGATCCGTATCGCTGGATGGAGGATGTGGACTCGGCCGAGTTGAAGACGTGGGTGGACGCCGAGAATGAGTTGACGCAGAGTTACCTCTCGCAGGTTCCTGAGCGGAAGTCGATGCAGCGACGATTGATGGAGCTGATCAACTTTGAGCGGTACACCGCTCCTGCCAGACGGGGCACGAGGTACTTCTACTCGCATAACAGTGGGTTGCAGAATCAGAACGTCCTTTACTGGCAGGAGGGGCTGGACGGTGAAGCAAAGGTTCTACTCGACCCGAACACTCTGTCGACCGATGGCACGGTTGCAATCAGCGGCATCAGCATTACCGACGATGGATCGCTGGCGGCGTACTCGATTGCGGATGCAGGGAGCGACTGGGTGAAGTGGCATGTGCGCGACGTGACGACGGGCAAGGATCTGCCGGATATCGTGGAGTGGTCGAAGTTCAGCGGCGCGGCGTGGCTGAAGGATGGCAGCGGCTTCTTCTACCAGGGCTACGACGCGCCTGAGGCTGAGGCTCTGAAAGCAGCGAACTACTTTCACAAGATTTTCTTCCACACACTTGGTACGCCACAGAGTGAAGACAAGCTCATCTTCGATCGGCCAGACGACAAGGAGTTGAATCTTGGCGCACAGGTAACCGATGATGGCCGCTACCTTGTGATTCACCAGTCCAAGGGCACGAGCCCGAATAACGAAGTCGCGATCAAAGATCTTCAACATCCTGAATCGACGATCGTGCGGCTTATTGATCTTGCGGACGCGACGTACGCTCCGATCAACAATGAGGGCACTTTGTTCTGGCTGCTCACTACGGTTGATGCGCCCAACGGCAAGATCATCGCTATCGATCTGAATCATCCAGAACGTGAGCATTGGAAGACGGTGATCCCGGAGAGCGCGAACAAGCTCAGCGATATTTCGATCATCGACAACACCTTTATCGCGAACTACCTTGCTGATGCGCAGAGCCTCGTAGAGCTTCGGAGCCTCGACGGGCAGTTGATCGAGCAACTGAAGCTACCTGCGATTGGCACGGCGTATGGCTTTGGGGGGCTGCGCGAGGATACCGAAACCTTCTACCAGTTCACCAACTTCACGACGCCGGGTACGATCTACCGGTTGAATATGAAGACGCAGCAGTCGACGTTATTCCGGCAGCCGCAGCTGTTGTTCGATCCGGCACTCTACGAGACGACGCAGATTTTTTACGGAAGTAAAGACGGCACGCGCGTGCCGATGTTCATAAGCCATAAGAAGGGCATGATGCTCGATGGTTCTGCGCCGACTCTGCTGTATGCGTATGGAGGTTTTAACGTGCCGCTGATGCCGGAGTTCTCTTCCTCGCATGTGATGTGGATGGAGATGGGTGGCATCTACGCGCAGCCGAGCCTTCGCGGCGGCGGAGAGTATGGCGAGGCGTGGCATGAGGCTGGAACACGACTGAACAAGCAGAACGTCTTCGACGATTTCATCGCGGCGGCGGAGTGGCTGATCGCGAATAAGTACACGTCCGCGAAGAAGCTTGCGATCTCCGGCGGAAGCAACGGCGGGTTGCTGGTGGCAGCGTGTGAGCTGCAGCGGCCCGATCTTTTTGGCGCAGTGATTGCGCAGGTGGGCGTGATGGATATGCTGCGCTTCGACAAGTTCACGATCGGCTGGGCGTGGAAGGAAGAGTACGGATCGCCTTCGGAGAACGCGGAGGAGTTTGCTGCGATCTACAAGTATTCGCCGCTGCACAACATCAAGAAGGGTGGCAGCTATCCTGCGACTCTCATTACGACTGGCGATCACGACGACCGTGTGTACCCGGCGCACAGCTTCAAGTACACGGCGGCTCTGCAGGAGGCGCAGGCTGGTACAGAGCCGATACTGATTCGCGTGGAGACACGGGCTGGGCATGGTGCTGGAATGCCGCTCAGCAAGAGGATTGAAGCGACTGTGGATCAGTATGCATTTCTGGTGAGGGAGTTACGAGACGGGATGCTCGGCGAATAATAACCACTTGCGCAATACATCTTCAGGCACGCGGCGGGAAGATCTTAAAGATCCTCCTGCCTTTTCGCCGATACTGAACTCTCCCGCATTCGTTGTATATCCAACTGCCCCGCCTTGTGATGATTCCGCGGAGAAAATGAATCCGGGAAGATCGCCGGCGCGTCCTATAAACAACGTAGAAAGGTTGCCTTTATGAAGCTGAAACTGTCTATCGGTTTACTGTTGGCACTGGCTCCTGTGTTCGCTTCGGCGACACCCAAGCCGCCTACAGCCCACCTGCGGCCGCAGCAGTACCACGACCGTTCTCCTAAAGCTCACATCCAGCATTCGTTTGTGCATCACGCCTAAAACGCGCGTTTCAGTTGGCGCTCGCGCTTAGATCGAACCGACCTTCGACTCCCGCGCCTTCCTGATAAACGCAGCAAGTTTTTCGGGACTCTTTTTGCCCGGCTCCGACTCCACACCACTTGCAACATCTACTCCCCAGGGCTTCAGCCCATGGATGGCCTCTGCTACGTTTTCGTGGCGGAGGCCGCCAGCCACTATCAACTTGAGCTGAGGCGCAGCGTGTGCCAACGCGGTGCCGGCTGTGTGCCAGTCGAACGAGACACCCGTGCCACCCAGCGCCGCACCTACCTTTGAGTCGATCAGCACCCGATCCACCAATCCCTCCTGCGCGATCTCGCGAAGCTGTGCAGCTACCACTGCTGCGCTTGCGCCATCCTCATCGACCGACCAGTGAACGGCCTGGATCATTTTGACCTGCCCGGCGAAGAGCTTGTGGAGGCGACGCATGAGAGCGAGATCGACGCCTCCGTGAAGCTGCACCGTGTCAAGGCCAGCTTCGTGGGCGCCGCGCGCGATCTCATAGGCGTCGAGCGCATGGAAGACGCCTACGCGCTCTACAGTGGCCGGAAGATGCGGCGTGATCTTTGCGACTTCAGCGGAGGTGACACGGCGGGTGCTGGGCGCAAAGACGAAGCCGATGGCGTCGGCTCCCAGCTCAGCGGCCAGTTGTGCATCTTCGAGGTTGGTGTTGGCGCAGATTTTAATCCACATGGCTTATTTCAGATTGAAACGAGTGCTTCTGACTGCGTAGAGATGAACCACAGCGACAAGAATTCTTCTCCTTCGGCTACGTCAGGGCAAGGACGACAACAGCTACTACCAGCTAGTTGATTAGATGTCGGAGGAGTACTCGCGATCCAGGAGGGTTGCGAGCGCGGCTGCGGGGTCGGGTTGACGCATCAGGGTCTCACCGATGAGGAAGGCATCGTATCCGGCGGAACGCAGGCTGGCGATGTCCTCGGCAGTGCGAATGCCGCTTTCGGCGACCTTGACAGCGTTCTTCGGCAACGATGCGGCAAGCTCGAATAGAACCTCTGTGCGGACGGAAAAGGTGCGTAGATCGCGGCTGTTGACGCCGATGAGATCGAAACCGAGAGCGATGGCGCGATTCATCTCTTCGCGGTCGTGGGTTTCGCAGAGCACGTCGAGGCCGACGGAGTGAGCCTCGTCGCGCAGATCGCTGAGGGTGGCGTCGGTGTGCGCAGAGACGATGAGAAGGATGGCGTCCGCCCCATAGGCGCGGGCCTCGAGGATCTGAAATGGATCGAGGATAAAGTCTTTGCGGAGGCAGGGAATTTTTACGACGTTTGAAGCCTGCTGCAGATAGGCTAAAGAACCCTGAAAAAACTCTTCGTCGGTGAGGATGGAAAGAGCTGCGGCACCGGAGGACTCAAAGGTTTTGGCGAGAGTGGCGGGATAGAAG
>NZ_LMUD01000023.1:0-154137 GCF_009766095.1 Granulicella sp. S190 | reverse complement strand
AGGCCTGCGCGGAAGCCGCGCGGAGTGTGGGCCGATGCCATGCGCTCGAGCCTCCAGAAGTCGGCGACCGCCTTGCGAGCCCTTACCTGCAGGAGCATGTGTGCAAGGATCTGATCAAGCTGAGTGGGCATAGTCCCTTTGCGATGGCTCGGTGAGAGGTGAGGTCCGCGGTGCGAGATGGTTGGATGAAGCGTCCAGTCGCTGGCTGGGGTTGAGAGCTGTGTGCCTGCTACCGCCGCGAATGCAATCCGGGGTTGAAACGTTGGTGCCGAAGGGGGGACTCGAACCCCCACACCCTTGCGAGTACATGGACCTGAACCATGCGCGTCTGCCAATTCCGCCACTACGGCACGGTGTCATTCGCCCCACCGTAAAGGCCGGAGCACGCTAACCGCGAGCTTCTAGTTTTACAAAGGCGGAGGCTGATGTCAATGTGACGCTTTAGCTGAATGGGAGAAGAGATGCGTTCAGCACGCGGTTTCGCAGCATCTATACTTTTATCGTCCATGCACTTTATGGCTGGTGCGAAGATTGCGAGTCTTCTCTCCGGGAATTACGTCTAGATTTGAAGGAAGGCTGACACTCTTAAATGAACGAACCTAAGACTCCCTCCATTCCCTCCCAGAATACGGACGTGGAAAAGATCCCGGAAGATATCTCAGTCGAGATGCGCAGAATTGCCCATGACCTGAGCAACGCACTCGAGATTATTGTGCAGACGAGTTATCTGTTGAGCACTGCGGATCTAAAAGAACCGGCGTCGGATTGGCTGCGCATGCTGGATAGCGGCGTGGAGAAAGCTATGAATCTTAACCAGAGATTGCGGAGCTACATCAAAGACCACACTTCGAATTAGCCAGCTTGAAGCTGTCGACCTAGGACTTGCTCCGACGGGTTGGCTTGGGCTTGATAACGGTCTTGGCGGCTTTCTTGGTGATGGCCCTCTTTACGACAGTCTTCTTTGCCGAGGATTTCTTTGCCACAGGCTTTTTCTTTGAAACGGCCTTTGCGATGGTCAGCTTTTTTGCAGGAGTTTTCCGGACAGAGGTCTTCGTTGCGACTTTCTTTTTGACTGGGGGCTGAGCCGTCTTCTGGGTGGTGGGCTTGAGGCCGAGTGCAGCGAGCTTCCGCTCGTGCGATGCGATGAGGTCTTCGATCTGCTGCAGGAGAATGCGAGTGTGCATGGGCTTGACCAGCAGCTGGTCTGCGCCCATCTGCTGCCAGTCTTCCTCGGCGACGGGGAAGGCCGTCAACAGCGCGACGGCGGGATGGTAGTTTGCAGATCGGGCCGCTTTGATCACCTCGATACCGGCGACATCATGCTCCATGCGCATGTCGGTGATGAGCATCTGATACTCGCGGGTGTGCAGCTTGGATATACCCTCGCGAGCGGACGCGGCTGTATCTACATCGAAGCCGCTGATCTCAAGTACAGCCTTCAGGGTCAGCAGGACAGCGACTTCATCATCGACCAACAGAATACGGCGTCTCATTCGGTTCCCTTTCTACTGCTTCCGAGCAAACATACATGATTGGAGTGCCAATTCCAAAGTAGAGGCGACGGTCGCAACAGAAATGGGCATGGGTGGATCTACGACGGTCGTTTTCCTGTGGCCCTCAGCGATGAAGCTCCGTCTCTGAAGTGCTATACTTCACGTTGCGGTGCAACCTTCTGTGAGATTTGCATCTAAACCCTAAACAACGCATAGCGGGAGAGAAGACCTGCTGTGGAGGCGACCTATTCCACCGATTGATAAACGTTCCGCCAAGTCTTTTATCCGCACCAACGAACGGATCCGCGCCCGCGAGATCCGCGTCATCGACGAAAATGGCGAACAGCTTGGCGTTATGGCTCCCTTTGACGCTCTGAAGATGGCCCGCGAGCGCTCGCTCGACCTGGTAGAGATCTCTCCAAATGCCGTTCCGCCTGTCTGCAAAATTCAGGATTACGGCAAGTTTCTCTATGAAAAAGATAAGAGCGACCGTGCTGCCCGTAAGAAGCAGAAGGTTATCGTCATCAAAGAGGTCAAATTTTCGGTGACGGTGGATGAACACGACTACCAGACCAAGAAGAACCAGGCTGTCCGGTTTCTCGGCGAGGGCGACAAGGTCAAGGCGTCGCTGCGATTCAAAGGTCGTCAGATGGCCCATCGCGATCTCGGCTACAAGATTATTAACCGCCTTATTCTCGATATCGGCGATGCTGGCCTGGTGGAGTTTATGCCACGCATGGAGGGCACGACCCTGCATGCTATCCTAGCTCCCTCGAAAAAGCCAGAAGTTGTAGTAAAGAAAGCTGCGGCTCCGGCCACCCCTGCGACAGACTCCAAGCCTGCTGAACCTTCGGTTCCTACTCCCGTTCAGGCTTGATAAAACACCCACTTCTCCTTATCCTCTGAGGCTGGAGTGGGTGCGCAAAATATTTCACCTCACAAGTTAAGAAAGATAGGAAAAGCCAGCCAGACGCTCGACGTCAGGCGGCGTTCCTGCGCGTCTAAATACGCGCGCGCTGTCTTTGAGTTGGTATAGCCAAGCAGGTTGACTACGTAACCCGACCAGGTGCTGAGGTTGACGTTGCTCAGCCCATCCTGAGGACGGCTCCAACCGAGAATGCCAGATTTCTGCTGGCTCCAATAAAATCTTTGTTTTGACTTTTGAGGTTGCCGCTCACCCATCGGCGCACAGGCCTGATTACTTTAGTAACAACTCTTGTTTTATATTCTCTTATGTAATTGATTCTATTAGACTTAGTTCATTTTATATCTTATGGTTACATTATTGAGTTTGTCCAGCGAAATCTTTTTTTACGTAAATACAACTTTAGGGGTATCCAGCATGAAATACATCGTCCGCGCTTTCGTCATCGTCCTCGTCCTCACCGGTGCAGCAGCCACAACCCAGACCTCCAGCGCCTCTGCGAAGAATACGGTTGTTGTCTCCCGTACCAGCATGCTTCTCGTTCCCACCTGCCCTCCGAACGATCCCAACGCTTGCGGTCTGGGTACTCGTTAATCTTTGGCCACCCTCATCCGGTTGGACCGTATCTTCTGCAACTTCAACAATTAAGAGCACTAAGAGGTATCAACTCATGAAATATATTGTCCGCGCTTTCGTCGTAGCCCTCGTCCTTACCGGTGCAGCTGCCACCACCCAGACCTCTTCTGCCTCGGTCAAGAGCAACAACATTGTCGCTTCACGCGTAAGCACGCTGCTCGTTCCCACCTGCCCTCCGAACGACCCCAATGCCTGCGGTATGGGTACTCGCTAAATCCCGTTTGCTTCACGATTTACTTCAACAAAATCAACAAATTATAAGGCCACGGAGTCCAGATATGAAACTGATCGCTCACGCATTTGTCGTTGTTCTCGTCCTCACCGGTGCAGCTGCCACAACCCAGACGTCCAGCGCCTCCGCGAAAAATAAGGTAGTTGCGTCTCGCACCAGCGTTCTGCTCGTTCCCACCTGCCCTCCCAACGATCCCAACGCTTGCGGTCTGGGTACTCGTTAATCTTCGACTCAACTTCTGTTCAGTTGGATCATGTCCATAACTTCAACAATTCAGAGCATTAAAGGGAAATAAATCATGAAATCCATCGTTCGCTCTTTCGTCGCCATCCTCGTCCTTGCCGGTGCAGCCTCCACCACCCCGACCTCTTCCGCTTCGGCCAAGAGCACTAATATTGCGACCTCGCGCACGAGCACTCTGCTCGTTCCCACCTGCCCTCCCAACGATCCCAACGCCTGCGGTCTGGGTACTCACTAGACCCGTTTGGGCAATTTTTTGCATAAACCAAGGATTAATCTCTTGTATCGGACCTGGTAATACGCTAGCCTGAGCTTGCTTTATCAAATGGGTACGATACCGATGAATAACTTCCTGTCTAGCTTAACTGGGCAAATAGATTATCTGGAGCCGGTCTTTTGCGGCATGCTGGTCTTTTTCCTCGTCCGCAGCAAGGCCGCTCGAAAGTTCGGATATCTCGTTGCGCTCCTGTGCGTACGACTCACATGCTCAGCTATCTGCCTCCCGCTGCTCTCTTTGAGCCGGCATACGGTGGAACGGCATGCGGCCTATCAGGTTTATTTTTATGTCTACTGGATAAGCTATGCCCTTGAGGCGATCTTCTCGCTCCTGCTTGTCTATAGCATCTTCAAACTCGCGATGGCCCCGCTGAAAGGCCTACAGACGTTGGGGATGCTTGTGTTTCGGTGGGTTGCCGCCATATCGGTTGCCGTCGCGATCGGGGTAGCTGTCACACCGCATCTTTCTGGCGTGAACTTCATGGTTGCGATGATTACGCAGCTTCAACAGACATCCAGCATTCTTACGTTGTGCCTGTTGCTATTTGTCTGCTTTGCCATCCGCCCCATGGGCCTTTCCTACCGAAGCCGAATATTCGGAGTTAGCCTTGGACTCGGGTTTCTTGCGACCATCAGTCTCGTTAACTCGGCGTGGATTTCTCACAACGCGAACATGTACTCCACGTTGAGCCTGATCAACGGCGGTGCCGTTGGCCTGACTCTTCTGATCTGGTCCGGTTACTTCGCGTTCCCCGAGCCGAAACGCCGCATCATTACTCTTCCGACGACCTCTCCGTTCCTTCGCTGGAACCAGATCTCAATGGCGTTAGGCGACGATCCTGGGCATGTGGCAGTCGGAGGAATTCCGCCGGAGCTCTTTGCTCCCGCTGAGCTTGAGGTGATGCGCCGGGCCTCTGCGAAGATGGCTGCTGGAGCGATGGATGTTCCGGCTTCCATGCACTCTCTCTCCGCTTAGCACATTAGTAACAAACACTGATTCGATAGATACGACAAGTAAAGAGGCCATCCCGCTTTGGGATGGCCTCTTTACTGCTTGCCTTGTTGAGGCTTAGTCACGCTCGGATTCAGAACGCTTCCAGTTGATCAGGTCGCCCAGCGTGGTACTGCTGCTGTTGCCCGAAGAAGAAGAGGACGAGGAACCGGAGTTGTTGCCCTTGGGCGACTTCTCGCGCTCCTTGTAGCTCTCGACCTCTGCGCGGCTGGCTTCTTCGCCGACTGCACGGATGCTGAGACCAACCTTCTTCTCTTCCTGGTTCATCTTGACGATCTTGAACTCGTGCTCCGAGTCCACATCCATCGAGACTGGCTTACCTTCGGCGTCAATCGCCTCGGAGACGTGGCAGAGGCCCTCGACTCCTTCAGCAATTTCAACGAAGGCTCCAAACTGAGCGGTACGCAGGATCTTGCCCTTGATGACATCGCCAACGCGATGCTGAGCGAAGAACGTATCCCAGACATCCGGCTGAAGCTGCTTGACGCCAAGCGACAGGCGACGGTTCTCAGGCTCAACACCCAGAACGATCGCGCGAACCTTCTCGCCCTTCTTCAGGACTTCCGAAGGATGCTTGATGCGCTTGGTCCAGCTCAGGTTCGAGACGTGTACCAAGCCGTCGATACCGTCCTCGATCTCGATGAAGGCACCGAAGTCGGTCAGGTTGCGAACGCGGCCTTCAATGATGGCGCCGGTCGGGTACTTGTCTTCGAGCTGCTCCCAGGGATTGTCCTGCAGCTGCTTCATGCCGAGCGAGATGCGGCGGTCGTTCGGATTGACGCTGAGGATGATGGTGTCGACCTCGTCGCCGGGCTTGACCATCTTCGACGGATGCTTCATCCGCTTGGACCAGGTCATCTCGGAGACGTGAACGAGACCTTCGATTCCCTGCTCCAGCTCAACGAACGCGCCGTAGTCGGTGACCGACAGAACGCGGCCGCGAACCTGCGCACCGATCGGGTAACGCTCGGTTGCATCGAGCCACGGGTCAGGCGTTAGCTGCTTGAAGCCGAGCGAAACGCGCTGCTTATCCTTGTCGAACTTCAACACCTTCACCTGGATCTCGTCGCCAACGTTGACGAGGTCGCGAGGATGGGTGAGACGGCCCCAGCTCATGTCGGTGATGTGGAGCAGGCCATCGAGGCCGCCCATATCGACGAATGCGCCATAGTCGGTGAGGTTTTTCACGGTGCCAGTGAGAACGCTGCCCTCTTCCAAGGTGGCGAGAGTGACGGACTTCTTGGCATTCTGGTCCTCTTCAAGAAGCTCTTTGCGGCTGATGACGACGTTGCCGCGCTTCTTGTTGAGCTTGATGACGCGAACTTCGATCTCGGTGCCGATGTAGCCGTCGAGATTGCGGACGGGACGGACTTCGACCTGGGAGCCGGGCAAGAATGCCTTGATGCCGATGTCAACGGTGAGACCACCCTTGACGCGGCTGAGAACCATGCCTTTGACAGGGGTCTTGTCGTTCGCCGCCTGCTCGAGCTTGTCCCACACCTTGTGACGGAGAGCCTTGTCATAGCTGACCAGGTAACCGCCTTCGGATTCTTCGCGCTCTACCACAACTTCAACAGTGTCACCTGCCTGGAACTTCGAGACACCATGGATGTCCAGAACTTGCTCCAGAGGGATGAGACCTTCAGACTTAAGCCCGATGTCGACAACAACATGCTTGTCGGTGATCTTGACGACGGTGCCGGTAACGATGACCTCTTCTGCGGTCAGGTTCTGGGCAGCGGCGGACTCGGCAGCCTGCTCGCGATCAAAGTTCGCAAGGGCAGCGGCAAAGTCAGCAGCGTCGTAGTTCAAATCATCGTCGGACTCGTCGGCTGCAGCGGTGGCCGTTGCTACGGTTCCGTGGTCTGCAGATTGATGAGCGGCAACAGCGGGTGCAACATGCTGTGCAGCTACATTTGACGCGTCGTGGGCGGTCTCATGCTGTTGGGTTGAGGTGGATTCAGAAGACAGGTCTGTGTGAGCCGCTGTCGCTTCGGGCGCTAGGACTTCCGTTTCGGTGGTCAGGGGTTTGCTCTCGTTGTGGTCAGGATTATGGTTTTCTACCATGGTGAATGCGGACTCCGGGATCCAAGAGATGCCTTCCTCTAAAGCGGCGCGTTGCGGGAGCAAACAGCGAACCCGGGAGGGATGCTGGCTGCTTTGTCTATCCCCGCGACAGCTTCGGCAGGATGGAAGGAATCAGGTATTGCAGAGGAGCTACTGCACTTGGGTCCCACACGCAATAGCTCACTGATAAAGCATAGAGCTTTGCATACGGTACGTCAACAAAAGCCAGCCTCTGCGCCTGCATTTTCATCGCCATGTCATGTTGAAAAGAATGAAAATTTCCTGGACCTAGATGATTAGATGCAGATTGGACGTCCAAATATGCAAAGTGATGGGAGAATCGGTGTATCTGCGGCGCCCATTGTCTCTGGTCCGCTTGGGCGATCCAAGAAGTTTTGAGAGCCGCGCTATACTCGCCGAATGGACCGCCTCTGGACGCCTTGGCGCTATAGTTACGTGACGCGATCGGATCCTCAGTCAAGAAGCGGAGTTCCTACGGCTCTCAATGCATGGCCACCTTCCGAGGCAGAGGATAAGCACTGCGTTTTCTGCAATATGATTGCAGCGGTCGATTATGCGGTGGCTCATGGGATGGAACAGGAGGCCGCAGAGAAAGCAGCCCATGTTGTCTACCGAGGGAGATCCTGCTTTGTGTGTCTGAATGCGTTTCCCTACTCCACCGGACATCTACTGCTGGTGCCTTACCAGCACCTTGATTCGCTGGCCGCGCTTGCTACCGACGTTGCGGGGGAGCTGATAAGTCTTGCACAGCGATCGGAGGTGGCTCTCCGCGAAGTTTACCGCCCAGGGGGAATCAACATGGGGCTAAACCTCGGCGAGGCTGCCGGGGCTGGAATTGCCGATCACATGCACCTGCATGCGCTACCTCGGTGGAGCGGCGATACGAACTTTATGACGGTGACCGCAGAGACTAGAGTGCTTCCTGAATCGTTGGATGTCACATGGGCAAGGCTACGGCCAGCTTTCAAGAATTAATGCAACCAAGTTACGAAAGTGTCCATCTTACTGATCATGAAGACTGAGACCGACGGTCTAGTCTGAGGTCTCCCCAATGGCTGTTTTTACACAGATAGTTCCCACATCTCCGCGATCTGGCACGTCGGCGGCTGCCGCAAATTGCGGACTGCCCATTGCAGATCGCCGTCCTTATCTGGTTCCTGTTCGTAAGCCGGCTGTGTCGAATCGCAGGTCGGTGGCCCTGTTTCCTCATGAGTCGGAAGACGCTCGCCTTACCGGCTCAACACGTTCCCTGTATCGAAGACTATTGGCACTGAACCTGCCACACCCACGTGCTTTCGACTCGCCGACGGTATCTCGAGAGATGAATGAGACGCGGGTTACGGTTGTTTCTCCAAAGATCGCATAGAGCCTAAGCCAGTTTCGTACTGACAAAAGACCTGCCAATAGGCAGGTCTTTTGTTTTGGGTCATCAGAGCAGATCAGGGCTCTTTTAGGAGGGTCCTAGCGGGGGGACGCTGCTTGCTGCTTTGGGCGCGACCGTATCCCTGTTACCGGGCTCCCTGGGCCCAGGCACCCGCGTTGCTTCAAAGCTGGTGATCTTCCACACTCCAGAGGGCAGTCGTTGATAGACACGGGTGTAACGATAGGTGCCCTGGAATGCTACCCCTTCGTTCGTTCCTTCCACCTCGGCGCGGGAGGTCACGATTGCGATGGAACCGATAAGTTTTACCTGCATCTCGCCCAGGTCAAGTTTGGAGAGAACGAATTTATGGGTTCGCATGCGATCCAACTGCTGGATCTTGGTGCTGACCTGGCCTGTCATCGTAATACCGATGTAGTCGTCGGAGAGCAGCTTATCCATGGTGGCTACGTCACCGGCGAGCTGAGCCTGGCGCCATTGCTCCTCGAGGGCTTCGACCTGACGCTTCGCATCGTGCTTTTTCTCATGCAGCGGCTGCATGTGACCAGCGAATGCCGATGGCGCAGGCCATCCCATTATCACTGCCGCCAGAATCACGGCAGAGCCCATCAGCGACCTACGAATTGGACGAACCCACAAGCCCATAAGCGTACCGGATGGTAGACCGATTTACCGCGTTGAGTCAAAACTACTTTAGTCGTACATAAGCTTATGCAGATAAGACGAAGCGGCCATACAAAACATCCGTCGGAAAGCTAACAAATGGCCGTCAGATTTTCTACCTGACGCTCTTTCATTTTCTGATACAAACCGCCAATGGCATATTGGTGAAAGTGCGATGTTCCTCTATGATGCTCCAACGCGGCGTCATCAGCATACTGCTCATAGATGAGAACGTTGCAAGCCTCTCCTTCCACGAAGTGAGGGATATAGCTCACACAGCCCGGCTCTTGCCGAGATGCGGCGGTGAGGTGGCGCAGGATCTCTGAAATCTCCTCCCTGTCCGAGGGGTCAAACGTCATTCGCACGGTAAAACTGAGCATCGTTCGCCTCTCTTACGCCTTTAATGCGTCTTCAAATGCCGGCAGGGTTATTGTTTGATCGCGGTCCGGGCCGGTGGAAACCATTCCAATCTTGGCTCCTGACTCTTGCTCAATAAATTTCAGATAATCCTGTGCCAGCTGTGGCAGTTTGTCGAACTCCGTGATTCCCTCGGTTGAGCTGTTCCAACCTTTCAACTTTGTATACACCGGCTCGATGGCGTTATAGCCCGGCATATCGGCGGGGATAACGTCGCTCAACTTGCCATTGATCTTGTATCCGGTGCAGACGGGAATCTCCACGCACTCGTCCATGACGTCCATCTTGGTGACGACCAGCCACTCGGTGCCGTTGATCATGTTGCTGTAACGGAGGAGAGGAAGATCAAGCCAGCCGCAGCGACGTGGGCGACCGGTGACGGCACCATACTCCTGCCCGCGAGCCCGCAGCAGGTCGCTGGTGGAATCGTGAATTTCGGTAGGGAATGGTCCTTCGCCGACTCGCGTGACGTATGCCTTGGTGACACCGATCACGGTTCCGATTCGGGTGGGCCCGACGCCTGTTCCTGTGACCGCTCCGCCCGCCGTGGAAGAAGAAGAAGTCACAAAGGGATAGGTTCCGTGGTCGATGTCAAGAAGTGCCCCCTGCGCCCCTTCAAACATTACCTTTTCGCCGTTGTCGATGGCGCGGTTCAGCATCACGGCGGTGTCGGTTACAAATGGTGCAATCTGCTCGGCCGCGCGAGAGTACTCCTCATACATGGTTTTGGGGTCGAGCGGCTCGGTGCCGAAGAGGGCGTGAGCGATGGTGTTCTTTTCGTGGCAGGCGTTCTCGATGTGCGTCCGCAAGAGCGCAGAGTTCAGGAGATCGACCACGCGAAGGCCGCTGCGGTGCATCTTGTCTTCGTAGGCCGGCCCGATGCCTCGGCTAGTGGTTCCGATCTTCGTTCGTCCGGGGGCATTCTCCGCAGCCAGTTCGATCATCCGGTGGTAGGGGAGAATCACCTGGGCCCGGTTGGAGACGAAGAGCTGCCCATCGACAGGCAGGCCAGCGTCCTTGAGTTTTTTGACTTCATTGAGGAATGCCATGGGATCCAGCACGACGCCGTTGCCGATGACGCCCTTTGTCTCAGGACGGAGGACGCCGCATGGAATCAACTGCAGAACAAACTTTTTGCCCTTGATGATGACGGTATGACCGGCATTGTGGCCGCCTGCGTAACGGGCTACGACGGAGAACTTCTCCGACAGTACGTCCACGATCTTGCCTTTGCCTTCATCGCCCCACTGGGCACCCAAAATAACCGCTGATTTGCGTTGATTCACGACGGATGTGTTCTCCAAGAGATGGTGATTGACCGGAAGACGGCAACGCAACACGCGAATGCACGCTTTTCTCTATCATATCGTGTTGCGTGGCATCGGCGTTTTTTACCGCTAGGGAGGGTGCAGGGATCGAGAAAACGACCTGACCGCCGAGATTTTAGGGCTCTCCGTAATAGACGTTCCTGGTCCGTGCCGTGAGGCCGGGGGTTTCGACCCTGACGTCGAGCGAGTGGAGCTGGTTGGGCCGGTCAGACGGCGATTGATCGACAACGAGGGTGTAGAAGGCGTCGGCGTCGGCTACGCAGCGGTTGATCTGGTCCGTAATGTCGTTGCTGGAGTTGAGCGCCTGACCTCCGCTCTGACGGGCGAGCACCTGTAAGGCGAGATTGCCCGCCTGAACGTCCTTCGATGCGGAGACCGGTTTCAGAAACTCCTCATAGTAGTTGAGACGGTTGGTAGCGGCATCCTCCACGCCGAGAGGGTCGATGCTGTAGAGAGTGATTCGTGCCTGGCGCAGAACTGAGGAGAACTGAACGATGGAAGAAAACAACTGTTGCTCCTGCCTGGCGGACAGATCGATGCGCGGCCCCGAGAGAATAGGCCAGCCAGGACTGATCCAGATGACCATCTTTCTGCCCGGCTCCTTTGTCTCGCTGGCGGCGAGGAGATTCAATCCTCGGAGCGAGAGGCTGAACCGCTCCTCGGCGCCGTAGAAGCCTGTGGAACGGCGGATGGTTCGCAGCTTGGTGGCGTGTTGATCGAAGGCGGCGAGCAGAGCATTTCCATCGCGGGAAGAACCGGCCTGCAACTCGGTGCCAGAGTCGCTAAAGAAGGCGAGGGAGACGGGGTGAGTGAGCTGACCGCCGTTTTGGAGCAGGAACTTTTTGAGTTGATCGCGCTCATAGGCAACGCGGCCAAATGAGGTATTGACCTCATCCACCAGGAGGATGATCTTTACGGGCGGTTCTGCCGGGGCGTCGCCGCCCACCGCGCGAAACGCGAGGATCTTTCGGGGTTGGCCGTTATCGCGCACGACAAAGTCGTTTTGAGTGAGTCCGACTCTCGGCTTACCCGATCTGTCCGACGCGACAACATCCAGCACAATGTTGGGGTCTCTGACTGGGGAGAGAGGGGCAGCCGCGACTGGCGAGTCGCCTGGAGGAGGTGCCTGCTGCTGTGCGAATGATGGGAGAGAGAGGACGAAAAGACAGAGGAGAGACAGCGTGGCCCGATTCTTAGTACCCATACTTCCACCTCAAAGAACATCACTGCGGCCTATAAGCCGCCGGAGCAACGTGGTGGCTGGTGCCGAGTTTCGAACTTTCCTTAAGACGTAGCGACTGTTCGGGTAGTTTCAATGATTTCGCCCCCATTCCTGCTTCGAGAGTTTTCGAGGAGACGGAGATGTTAGTCCCGCCTTTTTTGATGGCACAAGATGCGAGTAGATCGGTATTCTCCTCCTGCGCCGCTGTGCGCCTTACTCCCACGCGAGAATCTCAGGACCAACCATGTCGGCAACACGGCTGCTCTATGGCATCACCATCTTCCTCGGGGCTTTCCTGCTTTTTCTGGTAGAGCCGATGGCCGCGAAGCAACTGTTGCCGGTGCTTGGCGGCTCCTCTGCGGTATGGCTGACGTGCCTGGTCTTCTTCCAGGTGACGCTGCTGCTCGGCTATCTGTACGCCCACTGGATTACGCGCTGCCGGGCCACAAGCTGGCGCAGGCATGTTTATCTGGTGACGCTTGCTGCGGCTGTCATCCTGCTGGTGGCACAACGGTTTGTCCATGGAGAGGTGTCGCGAGGTATCGACAACCCGGTTGCCACCATCTTTACGACGCTTGCCTTCACAATCGGGCTACCATTTCTGCTGCTCGGGGCGACGAGTCCGCTACTGCAGATGTGGTTTCAGCGGGCTGAGGGCGGTCCTATTCCGTACCGGCTATTCGCGCTCTCGAATGTCGGATCTTTGCTGGCGCTGATCGCATACCCATTTGTCGTAGAACCTAATGTCACACTCAAACATCAACGCGCTTTGTGGTCTGTGGGATTCCTTGTGTATGCGAGCCTTTGTGCGATGCTCGCGCGGCAAGTGCGTGTGGTTCCGGCGGAAGGCTTACCCACTGAAACGGTGGCCGAGACAGCAGCTCCAGGATGGGCGAGATGGTTATGGTTCCTGTTGCCCATGGCTGCCGCGATGCAGTTGAGTGCGGTGACCAGTCATCTAACGGTTAATATTGCCGCGATTCCTCTACTGTGGATGCTGCCGCTTGCTGCTTACTTGCTGACTTTTATCGTGGCGTTCGAGTTTCCGGCGCTTTACCGACGCGGCATCGTGGTGCGACTTCTGGTGGTGATGCTGGCAAGCCTTGGCTATGCCATCTCGAAGACCGACGTAAGTCTGCCGATTGGGGTGGCTATTGTTTTCTTTCTTGCGGAGTGTTTTCTTGCGGGACTCTTCTGTCATGCAGAGGCGTTTTCCCTGCGCCCGGAAGACACCGCCGAGACGACGGTTTTCTATTTGCTGATTGCAGCTGGAGGAGCTGCGGGGACCTTCTTTATCGGAGTTCTCAGCCCGATGATTTTTTCGGCGAACTACGATCTTGCTCTTTCTTTCTTCGTTACTGCAGCGTTAGCCATCGTTGTTACCTGGAACGATGGCTGGGCACAACGTCTGCTTTGGTCCACCGCCACCGGATTGCTCCTCTTCTTCGCTTTCATGCTGCACACTGCCTACGCCAGGGAGGCGATCCTTGAGGTTCGTAACTTCTATGGGAGTCTTCGGGTGAAGGAGATGACCGGGCCGCATGGCGGGACCGAACGTATGCTGCTAAATGGCACCATTCAACATGGAACGCAGCTCTTTGCTGCTGGACTGATGCGAACCCCTACCACCTACTATGCAGATGACTCGGGCATCGGGCTGGCTCTGCGTTATTGCTGCGAGGGCCGGCCGCGCAACATCGGAGTGATCGGCTTGGGCACAGGAACGATTGCGACCTATGGAACTGCAGACGACCGCATTCGCTTTTACGAGATCAATCCGCTGGTGCGCCCCATTGCACAGAATCTTTTTACCTACCTGCGCGATTCACCAGCGCAGATCTCGTTTGCCGATGGAGATGCCCGCACGTCTTTGACTCGCGAGAGTCCACAGCACTTTGACGTTCTCGCCGTCGATGCTTTTTCCGGCGACGCGATTCCGCTCCACCTGCTTACGGTCGAAGCGATCGCGCTGTACAAGAGACATCTGGCACCGGGCGGGATCCTCGCCTTTCATGTCTCCAACCAGTACCTCAATCTTGCGCCGGAGATTGCACAAGTCGCCAAGGCTTCCGGGATGCAGACCAGCTTGATTGAAAGTCATCCTGATGATTCGCTGGGCGCCTACCGCGCCACCTGGGTTTTGCTCTCGGCAAGTAGCGCATTCTTCGAGCGGCCCGAGATCGCATCCGTTGGCAGCGCCATTACCACGGGCACACATCTTCGTGTCTGGACGGATGATTATTCGAGTATTCTGCCTGTTCTACAGCTTTCGCACCATTAGGGATTTTCGTGAAGAAGGGTTGTCCTGCCGGACGGGCCTCCTGCGCGGAGTGCGGTCACTTCGTGACAGGTGTACCCCTTCGGTTCGTGCTCCCGTTGGTCGCTACGGAGAGCCTTCGGGCTACTTCGCCCAGGCCAAGCCGTCTGCAGCCGCTCCGGTGTCGATCAACCGTGCCGTCTTCCACTGCGTGAGATCGATTGCAGCCACCTGCTTGCTCCTAGTGCAGGAGACGTATGCGGTCTTGCCATCGGGGTTCATAAGGATCTCGGTCGGCCCATCGGCGACATCAATCGTTCTCGCGACCTTCATCGTGGTCAGATCAACGACCGCGACCTGATGGGTTGTGCGCAGCGCCACCAGGAGCCAGCGGCCATCGAGCGTTGAGGCCGTGCCGTAGCCCACTTCCGGCAGTGCGAGCCACATCTTCAGCTTGTTTGTCGCGGTATCGATAACCGCTAACTGCGGTTTGGTCTGGTCGGCGGTGAAGACCATGCTGTCATCGCGGGAAATTGAGATTCTCTGCGTATCGGTAGAGATGGGGATGATCGCAAGAGTCTTCCGCGCTTTCATATCGAGAACCGATACCGTTCCCGGTCCGACGTTTGCGGTGTAGCCACGTGAGCCATCGCGCGAGAGCGCCAGCATGTGCGACTGCTCCTGACCGGTGGGTACACTGCCTACGATCTTCAACGAGTGCGGATCGATGATGCTGATCGATTTTTCCAGCTCCGTGGTGACGTAGAGCATACCGCTGTTCTTGTCGTAGATGGCGCAGTGCGGCCTCACTCCATGACCGAAGTCGATGGTGTGCACGATCTTTCGGCTGGAGAGATCGATGACAGAAATCTTGCTGCCGTCAGTACCCGGCTTGCCTACTCCTGAGTCTCCATAGATGGGCACATACGCGGTCTTTCCATCCGGGGAGGCTGCCACCTCGTGCCCGGTAATGCCAGCCACAGATACCGTCGCGACCTGTTGCCCAGAGGAGGGATCGATAAGGCTAAGGTCACGGTCCCCCTGGTTTACTACCAGTAGCATCGGCTGTACCTCCTTGCTTTGGGCTATCGAAGCATTTGCAGTAAGACTTACTAAACCGCTGATTGCCAGAGTACGGAGGAAGAGGGTCATTTCCATAGGGTCACAAGTATAGCTGTTCGCCTTCGCTTCTGTGATGGAGTTGAACGTTCCTAGAGACTGACCGGAGTCCGCCTATACTTCTAGAAGCCATGCCCGAGCTCCCAGAAGTCGAAACCGTAGCCAATGGCGTTCATGCTCGTGTTCATGGCCAGACGGTTCGCTCTGTCTGGACGAGTAACAAGCCGCAGACTTTCAAGTCATCGCCGGATGCGATTGTTGAAGCTCTTACGGGAAGCCGCATCGAACGTGTTTATCGCGTCGGCAAGACGATTGTTGTCGATCTGGCACGATCGGAAGATGGTGAAAAGAGCTCTGGTCAGTTTCTTGTTCATCTTGGCATGACCGGCCGCCTGCTCGTCTCAACGCCTGACACTCCGGTTCCTGCCCACACCCACGCAATCCTGACCCTCAGCGGCGGAATGGAGCTTCGCTTCGTCGATGCGCGACGTTTTGGGCGGCTCTCTATCGTCGACTTTACGACTGCGGACGATAGATATACAGGACCCGGAGTCGAACCTCTGACCATTGGGGAAGAGGAGTTCGTGGCACTCTTCCGTGGGCGGAAGACTCCGATCAAAGCGGCGCTGTTGAATCAGTCCCTGCTGCATGGGGTCGGAAATATCTATGCGGACGAGAGTCTCTTCCATGCAAAGATCCGCCCGACGCGCCAGGCCGGACGCCTCACTCGCGCAGAGCTGATTCGTCTGCGTGCGGCGTTGATCAAAGTGTTGACCGAGGCGATCCAGTTGGGCGGGTCGTCGGTCTCGGACTATGTGGATGCGGACGGGGTCGCAGGGTTTTTCCAGCTGCATCACCATGCTTACTCGCGTACAGGGCAGCCTTGCCATATCTGCGGCACACCGATCAAACGGGTCGTCGTCGGAGGCCGCAGTACACACTACTGTCCCAACTGCCAGAAGTAGTGACGATCAGCGTGCTGAGGTTCTATCGCGCGGCTGCCTGCTCTGCCGAGACTGCCGCACCGATCACCCTGACCTCGGGAGTGTCCTCGACGATCTCCAGAGAGTAGCTCTGCAACGGGCTCATCTTTACCATCTGCTGCAGATAATCCTTCAACATAGGCATATCGAGAAAGCGCACATTGAATCCGGAGAGGAAGATTTTGCCCGGGCCTGCCATGTGGATCGTGGTCGCAGTGGCGGCGGCCAGAGCTTTATGCCACATGCGTTTGAAGTCCACGCAACGTGGATCGCCCTGTTTTGCTGCCTCGAAGACCTCTTCCGGCTCCATGTCAAGAAACCGCAGGCGCATGGAGCGATGCCCCATGATGCCTTCCATGTGGCCTCGTCCGCCGCAGCCGCAGAAACGCTCTTTTTCGTCGAGCGTCACGACGGTGTGTCCGCCCTCCCACACCCCGGGAGCGAACGGATACCGCCCATAGCCGATTCCAACTCCGAGGGTCCATACGCGGATCATGCTATCGAGCTTGCCGTGCAGGGAGGCAAGACCGGCGGCCATGCCGTCGGCATCGTTCACAGCCGTAACCGAAACTTCCAAGCCATGATTGCGCAGCTGGGCGACTAGTAGCTCCTGAATTCTTGCGCCCTTCAGCTGAGGGAGATTGGGCGCCTCTTCGACCACGCCGTTCTTTACTAGACCAGGCAGCGCCACTCCCACCGCAGTGATGTCCGTCGCTCCGTCGGCGGCGAGGAGAACCTGCTTACTAATCGTCTCGACCAGCGCGTCGGTATGCTGCTCGACCAGCGCATCTTCGTCGTCGTGATCCTCTGGAAAGCGCCGCACGGGCCCCACAAGCTTATGATCTACCACTAGACCAGCCGAAATCCGCTCCGAAAGTATTACCCCAATTGTCTTTGCCATTTCCCTGTTTGCCTCGTCCTCGGGTGCCGCGCTACTACTCAAATTTGCTTACGCGGTTCAACCCGTTGAAAGCCGCAACTTTATAACATTCTGCGAGAGTTGGGTAGTTGAAGACCGTATCCACGAAATAATCCAGCTTTCCGCCTAGTGCCATGACCGCCT
This sequence comes from Granulicella sp. S190, assembly GCF_009766095.1. Classification (GTDB taxonomy): domain Bacteria; phylum Acidobacteriota; class Terriglobia; order Terriglobales; family Acidobacteriaceae; genus Edaphobacter. The sequence goes on along the minus strand of NZ_LMUD01000023.1, from coordinate 136,802 downwards.
GGCCAATATGGAGGAGCTCGCTCGCGCCTTCGCCGATGATGTGAACGCCGAGGATGGCGTGGGTCATGCGGTGAAAGATGATCTTGAGCCGGCCGGTGGTGTCGCCGCGGATCTGCCCACGGGCGATCTCGCGATAGTAGGCGACGCCAACCTCGTAAGGGACGTCCTCTTCGGTCAGCTGCTCTTCGGTCTTGCCGATGAAACTGATCTCAGGAATGGTGTAGATGCCGTAAGGGTAGAGACCGGGGTTCGAGAGGATCTTTTCGTCGCCGAAGGCCCGGGCGGCAGCAACGCGCCCCTGCTCCATTGAGACAGATGCCAGCGACGGGAATCCGATGACATCGCCCACGGCGAAGATCGTCGGCACCTTAGTGCGAAAGTCTTTATCGACCGGAATACGGCCGCGTGAGTCGGATTCGATACCCACAGCGCCAAGATTCAGCTCGTCCACGTTTCCTTGCCGACCGACGGCGTACAGGAGAGCGTCGCCCTGAACCTTCTTCTTGCTCTCGAGATTCGCGACGACGGTGCCGTCCGGCATCTCTTCGACCGACTCTACCTCTTCGTTGAGCCGCATGGTTACGCGGGAGTCTCGCAGGTGATAACTCAGCGCCTCGATGATCTCCTGGTCTGCGAACTCCAGTAGCCGCGGGCGGCGCTCGATGAGCGTGACTCGCACTCCGAGGGCTGAGAACATACAGGTGTACTCGACGCCGATGACGCCGCCACCGACGATGATCATGGTCTTGGGCAGGTTCACGAGCTCGAGCACCAGGTCGCTGTTGATGATGCTGCGACCGTTGATTGGGACCTTTGGCGAGGAGGCGGGCTTGGTTCCCGTTCCGATGAGGATGTTCTTCGCCTCGTAGACGGTTGAGCCGCGGGAGTTGGTGACTTTGACGTGGGTCGCGTCTTCAAAGCTTGCTACGCCAACCAGCATCTCGATGTTATTGCGCGACAGCTGCGCCTCAGTCACGTCGATCTCGGTTTTGATCACGTGCTGGACCCGGAAGGCCAGGTCGGCCATTGTGATCCGTTCCTTGACCCGGTAGTTCATCCCGTAGATGGACTTATAGTTATATCCCGAGAGATGCAGAACTGCCTCGCGCATGGTCTTGGAGGGAATGGTGCCTGTGCTGATGCAGGCTCCGCCAACTACTTCGCGCATCTCCACCAGCGCGACCTTCTTGCCCAGCTTTGCAGCGTAAATTGCAGCTCGTTGCCCGGCCGGCCCGGACCCGATGACAATCAGATCGTAAACACTACTCATATTGGCACATACTCATGGACATTCCACTCCAAGTCTCGGCGGGTCTTGTCCCGTTATCGGCCCCTGCATGGCGATCGTGAGGGGCCAGTTTCTTGATTGTGCGTGTTCGCCTTACTGCCTTGAAGCTACCACACCGACATCAACGGCTCTACCTTTTGGGCCTTGGCACCATACACTGATTTGACCATGTTTCGCTATGCCATCACCAGCCGGAGTCATCATCTCGGAGACGAACAACAACGACAGGCCTCGTTGATCGAGAACGCTTCCCGATGGATCTCCGAGGGCCTCGAGTTTCTTCAGCTTCGGGAGAAAGATCTGCCTGCTTCGGAACTTGCGAAGCTCTCACGTAACCTGTTGCAAGTTATAGGCTTAGAGGGAAGCCCTACGAAGTTGATCGTAAACTCCCGCCCCGATGTTGCTCTTGCCACGAAAGCTCACGGCGTGCATCTTTCCTCGAGCGAAGATGCACTCACGCCAGATCAGGTTCGTCGTCTTTACGACGCTGCGAAGCGTCTTCCGCCGCTGATTACGATGTCCTGCCACACGGTGGCTGACGTGGAGCGCGCACATCGTAATCAGGTGACCGCCATCCTCTTTGCGCCCGTCTTTCAGAAGCCGATTGCTGGCTCCTCGTCGCTTCCCGGACGAGGACTGGAGGCTCTTCATGCCGCCTGCCTGGCGGCCCAAGGAATCCCAGTCTATGCACTCGGTGGAGTCACTTTACAGAATGCAGAGTCTTGCCTGGGGGTCGGAGCAGCGGGAGTCGCCGGGATTCGCCTCTTTCATTCCGGAACCAGCTAGGATGAGCAGTTGCCAGATGAGAGTTTTGCTTTCCCTCCGGTTCGGGGTACTATGGCATCCTCACCGAGATCAGACACTTGCGTAGTTAGGAAGGTGTGGCGCCATGACACACTCAGATCCCAACGGGCCCCTATGCGACGACCAGATAGCTCATCAGAAGGCACCGGCGTACTTCGCTTGCGTCATCAATGACGCCGAACGCCTGATGCAGTATGCAGCGGAGTTCGGAATCGATGTCGCCGACGATACTCGCCATGCCATTCTTCAGGCCCGTGCCATCTATCCGACCGACTGGACCGAAGAGGCTGCGGCCAAGCTTCTGGCTGCCGTCACCACCCTGTCGTTTCGAATGCATCCAGTCACTGCGGCGAGCCTGAAGGCCTATCACGACGACACTCGTCCTACCGTCAGGTCGTATCTGAGGATCGCGATCATCCTGGCCAGCATCATCCTGCCGGTCTCTGTGGCTACGTTTATTACGTCAGCGGTTTCCTCTGCGATCAGTGCCGACGTTGTGAGGGCAAATGGTTTTGCGGTTAAGCTACGGGCGCAGCTCGGCCCTCCGCTGACTCCTGGCGAACATGTTGCGGATCTGCCTAAAGGCCTGAGCGAGGCTGACCTTGTCTCCGATCTCCAGGACTACGCTTCGACGGTCAGGATTCTCAATGCCCGTGCCCGCAAGTTGAATTACTTCATCATCCCGTTCCACCGGCTTCCTTCTGAAGACGTCGGCACTCCGCAGGAGCGGAAAAAGAAATTTGAATTACCCGTCGGCATCCCTGATCCCATCGCGGCTCGCGACAATATTACCGACACCTACCAGGATGTCCGCTACTTTGCCCAATCGATCCAGACGGATGTTGCGGTGTTTTATGGGGCGATCACAACGTGTATTTTGCCAGTGCTTTACGCCCTGCTGGGTACGTGCGCCTACCTCTTGCGAAGCTTTGAACACCAGATGGGCAGCCGCACCTTCACCCCGTCCGCCGCAAACTCCGCCCGATTCCTGATCGCAGCGATTGGAGGAGCGGTCATCGGCCTATTCAACAACTTCAGCGTCACGCAGGAGGCCTCGATTCCGCCTCTGGCGCTGGCGTTTCTTGTCGGCTACGCGGTCGATGTGTTCTTTGCGTTTCTAGAGGGTCTGCTCAAAGCGTTCACCAAGAATGTTCCCGTGGCTAACCTGAAGGCAGAGTAGATGTCAGGTGCTGCCGAGCTCAAGCAGGGCGGAGAGCAGCTTCGATGCCCGAGTTCACCTCGGCCTGGGCGAATTCTGCGGCCACACGAATGCCATTCATAATGGCCTTTTCGTTTGAGGATCCATGCCCCACAATGCAGACGCCACGTACCCCCAGCAGCACCGCACCGCCGTACTCGGAGTAATCGAGCCTCTTCTTGAACTCGGCAAAGGCTCTACGCGATAGCAGAGCGCCCACCTGCGAGGTCACCGTCGATTTCAAAGACTCACGCAGCGACTGACTTAGCAGCTGCGCCGTGCCTTCAATGGACTTCAACGCGACGTTACCCACAAAACCATCGCAGACGGCCACATCGCTGTGTCCGTTGAAGAGATCGCGGCCTTCGACGTTTCCCTTAAAGTTGATTCCCTTCAGCTCACGCAGGAGTGGCAAGGTGTCGCGGGTCAACGCATTGCCCTTTGAATCCTCCTCCCCGATGGAGAGGAGTCCAACGCGCGGGTTGTTGATCTTCAAGATGTTCTTGGCGTACATGTGACCCATCACGGCAAACTGAACCAAATTATCTGGATCGCAGTCGACGTTGGCACCCACATCGAGCAGCAATGAGGGGACGCGATGGACGGTGGGAAGGATCTGAGCCAGCGCTGGTCGATCGACGCCAGAGAGCATCCCCAGCACCATCTTTGCGGTAGCCATAGCGGCACCGGTATTACCTGCCGTGAAGAAGCCTGCGGCGCGGCCCTCGCGAACCATCTTCAGACCCACCCGCATGGTCGAATCGCGCTTGGATCGGACGGCCTGTGCGGCCTTATCGTCCATCGTGATCCACTCGCTGGCGGGAACAATGAAGACGGGCAAGCGTTGACCCCTCAACGCCTGCCGCAGAATTGGTCTTAGCTTATCTTCCGGTCCCACAAGATGCACACGCACGTCGTACTGGCGCGTAGCAAGGACAGCCCCGCGAACCTCTGGCTCGGGGGCCTTGTCGGAACCCATTGCGTCTACAACGATGTCAGTCGGCATCAGCAGGGAAGAGCAGGGGCTAGGTTCAGAATGTTAGCTGGCTTCTTTGGTCACAAGAACGTCGCGACCCTTGTACGTACCGCACTTGCGGCAGGCACGATGGGGAAGCTTGCGCTCGTGGCAGTTGGGGCACTCAGAGAGGCCGGTGGGGGTCAAGAAGTCGTGGCTGCGGCGCTTGGCAGTCCGTTGTTTGGAGTGGCGCCGTTTTGGATTAGGCATTGCAGTATCCCTTTCGATCGGCCGCGGCAGTTCATGCTGAGAGCACGCAGTCGACGAGACAAAAACTTGATTAGTGCTTCAACTCGAGCTTATCTGTCAGATTTCCCAGCCCCGCGAGCGCGTTCCAACGAGGATCGGCCGGAGCCTCATCGCAGAAACATTTCGCTTGATTAAGATTCTGACCACAGCGCGGGCAAAGCCCTTTGCAATCTGCTGTACAGAGGGTACGGCTAGGCAGGGAGAGTAACACCTGCTCGCGCACCACATCTTCCAGCAAAAGACCGCTTTCTTGATAATAACCGATTTCGGTCTCGTCCGCAGTAATAGAACGCTCTCCTGAGTCTGCATCGGCTGATTCGGGGCGAAAGATGAGGTCAAATTCTCCAGCAAGGGGCACTGCAACCGGATCGACGCAGCGCGCGCATAGGATCTCGAAGTCCGCGCTGAAGTTGGCTCGCAGGCGAATATCGTTCACATGCGAACTGGAGCTGCGATGCTCGATTAAGAGATCAGCCACGCCGTTCACTGGAAGTGGGCCGACCTGCCTGATGTCGGAGGCGTAATCCAATGCCCCTGGGACGATGACTTCATTGAATTCAAGCGGTTCGTCTACGAGTTGGAGAGGGGTAATCAGCACAGTATTAAGCGTAGCAGGTTCGGGGCGCATATCAAATAGCCCTGAAACGGCGCGGCTAGTTAGCAGGAGCAGATCTTCTCCGGCGTCCGCTTATTAGGTAAATCGCTGCTCGCAGCTCCAACAGGGGATCGTCTGAAGGTTCAATCCCGTCGATGCGGGGAATCGGGTCGAAGATGATCTGCTTTTGCTCATGCGCCGTATCGGCAACAGAGGAAGTCAGAGAGATTGTGCCAAGTTCAAGAACCTTGCGATCTTCCGGCCAATGGATCGTGGCATCGTCCACCACATCACCATCGTTTGCAAGCTGCACCAGAATTTTGAACTTAACAGGCTCCTCTGCTACACGCTTCACAATCTCGTCCATGAGATAGTTCGGTTCCTTCGCTGCCGCCGCAGCATCTTCGAGGTGGTCATTTCCTGCCTCGGGGATGATGCGGTACCGCCCGAAGCGACTTACTCCTTCTTCATTGGTAAATTTCATAGCGGTCACACCGAAGTAGCTCTCACGGGCAAAGCTGGAGGGTGCAGGTTTTGGAGTCTGTACAAATGCGAGGGCTTTGGGATGAGAGCCGAGAAACGCTTCAAGAGGAGTACCAGCCAGATTCTTGGGATCGCTCGTCGCGAGCGCCCTCAGGAGCCCCAGGAACTCCTCACCAGTCCTTACGGGAAAGCCATCCGTCGAGTGGCTGACGATATCGGTGTGGACATGCTCGGCGAGATTGAAACGTATTGCACAACCGTGTGGATTGGCGTTTGGATCGTTATCGGGCACCAGGGGGATGCCTGTCGAGTCTGAAAAGCGGACTGTGACCGGGGTCGACTCCCGCATAATGTGGGATGCCTTAGTAAGCGTGGCCGACTCGCTAGACGGAATGAACGTACCAGTCAGCATGATGCCTTTGGCATGTACAGGGCGAAAGCCTGGATTCAACCCGAAGATCGCGTCGAACTGTAGCAGCAGTTGCTCGCTAAGCGCGATAAGTTTTTGATCTGTAGGAAGCGGCATCACCATTCTCCTCCTCACAAATCTACTGCAGATTAGGTTTTAGCAGTGTGAGGACCGGGGCAGCAAAGCGTATTGGCGAACCTGCAAAAAAAGTTCCGCATCTTTAGCAGCCCCCTGCTACGTCCAATACGGATGAGTAGAAAGTGGCAAGCATCGGATATTCCATCGCTCGCGGGCAAACGGGTTCTTATCACCGGAGCAAATAGCGGTATCGGCTACCACGCGGCGCTAAAGCTGGCCCGCAAAGGAGCTCATATTCTGTTTGCGTGCCGTGACCGACAACGAGGAGAAGCTGCGATAGCACGTTTGCAGGCTGATTCGCCTGGCACTCATACGGAGTTGGTGATTCTTGACCTCGCTTCCTTTGCCTCCGTGCGCAGTTTCGCTTCAGCCGAAGTTGGGCGGAATCGCGCCCTTGATCTGTTGATCAACAATGCGGGTGTAATGGCTCCGCGCCAGCGTCTGGAAACGACAGATGGTTTTGAACTACAGGTCGGCACTAATGTGCTCGGCCATTTTGCGCTCACCGCTCTCCTGATGCCCGCGCTCGAACGAGCTGCTGCTGCTGCGTCCGCTGCTGAGAGCGATAGGCCGCGCGTAGTAACCATCGCGTCGATTGCTCATAAGCGCGGGCGCATCAACTTCGATGATCTTCAATCGAAGCGAAACTACTCTCCCATGGGTGCCTACCAGCAATCGAAGCTAGCTAATCTCCTGGTCGCCTTTGAACTCGATCGCCGGCTGCGGGCGGTGCACTCGCCCATTATGAGCGTTGCCGCACATCCGGGTGTTGCCAGCACGAACCTCTTCCAGTCCGGCAAATACTCACCGCTGGAAAAGAGCCTGCGCAATCTCGCGAGCCACGTCATTAGCATTGCGCTCAATACAGACTCCGAGGGAGCCCTACCGACCCTGTATGCCGCCACCTCTCCCGAAGTAACTGACGGTGGCTACTATGGACCGCAAGGGTTTCAGGAGATGCGAGGAGAGAACGTAGGTCCGGCAAGGATAGCTTCGCAGGCGAAAGACACTACCGCTGCCTCCCGTCTATGGGGGATCTGCGAAGAGCTCACGGGAGTCAAGCTTCTTTAGCTTTGCTGTATCCGGAAAAGACGTAGGAAATAAGCAATTAGAGACGCTCTCATTCCTGATGGCCAGACCTCTCGGATCATTTCAGGCCTTAGTGCCACGGGCGTAGGAAGTGCATAGGGTTATGCTGCGATCGAAGCGGCAGTCATCTTTTCTTATGCCGATGGACCTCTGTAGTCCAAATGATTCTAAAGGGGGCTGCGCTGAGTTCCTGCGCAGGGTCGATTCAATTGTTTGACGTCCTATCGACACCAGACGGTAGATGCACCAGTAGCGTTATAATTAAGGAGCGGCCCTTTGAACGGCTGGAATCAACAGAACGGAACACACATTAACGACATTGAAACAGCAATTTTTTACAGCTAAGCTTGGCGATCCGAACGACTCTAAAACTCAACCATCTACCGGTCTTAAAAATCGCCATCTTCAAATGATGGCCCTCGGCGGCGCCATTGGAGCCGGTTTCTTTCTGGGCTCCGGAGCGGCCATCAGGCAGGCAGGCCCGGCACTTCTCCTCGCTTATCTATTGGCCGGCGGCATGATTTATCTCGTCATGCGCGCTCTCGGAGAGTTGACCCTCGCCTATCCTTCCCAAGGATCCTTCGCCACCTATACTACCCGCTTCATTGGTCCTCTCGCCGGCTTCATCACCGGTTGGTCCTACTGGCTGGCCCTTTTGCTGGTCGGTACAGCTGAAATCACAGGAATCGGCGTCCTTCTCCACAGCTACTATCCCGGCCTTCCTCAGTGGATTCCCGCGCTCTGTGCCACGATGATGCTCTACGCCATCAACATGCGTACCCCGCGATCCTTCGGCGAATCGGAGTACTGGCTCTCTCTCCTTAAGGTCATCACGATCATCCTTGTGCTTCTGTGCGGGGCATCGGTCCTGATCTTCAAAGTTGGCAGCGCAGGCTCCCAGGCGCATGTCGGAAATCTCTGGCAACACGGAGGCATCCTGCCTGCCGGCTTCTCCGGCCTGCTCGCAGCCCTGCCGCTCGTCATCTTCTCCTTCGGGGGAACGGAGATCATCGGGTTCGCCGCGGCGGAGACCGAACAGCCCGAGCGCACGGTGCCGCGAGCCATCAACGGCGTCTTCTTCCGGATCAACCTGTTCTACGTCGGCTCTCTCGCCATCGTGATGATGCTCTACCCCTGGAATACCCTCGAACCCAAGGGAAGCCCCTTTGTACTCCTTCTCAGCCAGGCAGGCTTTAAGATGGCGGCAGGCGCAGTGACCTTTGTGGCCGTCAGCGCTTTCTTCTCTGCAAGCAACGCCGCACTGTATGGAAGCAGCAGAACCCTCCGCGCCTTGGCCTCGGTCGACGATGCGCCCAAGGCTTTGCAAACGCTGAACCTGCGAAACATTCCCTATCTCGCGGTTACCCTCTCCGGCGCCTTCCTGATGGCCGGGGTCGTGTTAAATTATCTGATTCCCGATAAGATCTTTAGTTATCTGCTCTCGGCTGTAGCCTGGATCGTTCTGTGGGTATGGACTTCCATCATGTTGAGTCACTTCAACTACTGGAAGAGCCGTTACGATGTCTTGACTCCACAAGTTAAATTCAAACTGCCCGGCGCTCCCTACACCAACTGGGGAATTATCCTCGCAATCGCTGTGATCGCCGTGATGATCGCAGCAAATTCTACGACACGAACGACCTTCTACATCATCACATTGTGGTTGGTCATTTTGGTTGCGGCATTCTACGCGAAGAGCTCCGCGAAGCCCGCAACGACTCAAGGAAACTAAATGCTGTCCACCGTAAAAACAAGAAACCCTCTCGATCTCGCCGGTAAAGACTTAACCACGATGATGGCGGAGATCATCCCCGAACTCGCTGCGTTTCTCGATCGCCTTCCCGATTCCGGAGTGGCCTTTCCTCCCGACGCCACCACCTTCATCAACAAGAACGCCGCAGTAACGCTTCAACCTCCTCCGGAGCACGGCCGGCCCCTTCGCGAGCTGCTCGATATAATTGTGCAGGCAGCCGAAAACGATACGAATACGGCTGGCGGCGGAGCGCTCGCGTTTATCCCGGGAAGCGGCCTCGTCTCTTCCGCAGCCGCGGATCTCATCTCTGGCATATTCAACCGATACACCTCCGTAAGCGCGGCATCCCCTGCCATGGTCGCCCTGGAGGCAGAGGTGCTTCGATGGGTTGCTTCTCTGATGGGGCTCCCTGAGACCTCAGGAGGCTTCTTGACCTCCGGAGCCTCGATGGCGATCTTCTCTGCCGTCGTCTGCGCTCGAAACGCTCGCCTCCCCGAGAACTTCCTCGACGGTGTCGTGTACACCACGGACCAGACGCATGCCTGCCTCTCGAAGGAGATGCGTCTGGCAGGCTTTCCCGCCAGAGCGCTTCATTTCGTTCCCACGGATGAACATCTGCGCATGAATGTAGAAGCCTTGCGTGACATGATCGCTCAGGATCGCAAAGCGGGGCTCATTCCCTTCTGCGTAGCCGCGAACGCGGGAACCACCAACGTCGGAACCATCGATCCACTCCTGGAGATCGCCACAGTAGCGAAAGAGGAACAACTCTGGTTCCATGTCGATGGTGCCTATGGCGGATTTTTCCAGCTTACGGAACGTGGGAAAGAACGTCTTGCGGGAATCGAGTACGCCGACTCGCTCGTCGTTGACTTCCATAAGAGCATGTTTCTCCCCTTCGGGACGGGATGTTTGCTGGTGCGGGATAGAACCATTCTTTCCAGGGCGCACTCTGGCGTGGAGGCGTTTTGCCTTCGCGACGTGCCATGCCCTGATCCGAGTGATGCGCTCCTGCCCGAGTTTCGCGACATGAGCCCCGAGCTGACACGGCCCAACCGCGGTCTGCGCGTGTGGTTGCCACTTCATCTACACGGCATTTCGCCATTTCGCGATGCTCTCAATGAGAAGCTCGATCTTACGGAACATGCCTATAACGAGTTGCAGAAGATGCCTCAGATTAGTGTTCTGCCTGATCCTGATCTGTCAATCGTCGGATTTTACTGTCGCACTGAAAGCGGAAACACGATGGACGACGACATCGCGACAGAGGAGTTAGTGAAATATGCCAACGGAACCGGGCGTGTCCACCTCTCCACGACGCGCGTCCATGAACGGACAGTCGCACGGATTGCCATCCTGAACGTCAGAACGACCGCGGCGATCGTGGATGAAACGCTCAGGATTATTGGAACGTATCTGGAAGAGAACGTGCCAGCCGCGCAAGAGGCTCTGGCGTAGAGCGGAAGAGCAATCTCGTCAACCTTCAGGTGTCCCTGGACTCCATCAGATTGGGGTGCTCGCTGTCTGCGTTGCCGTGGCATTCCGGCTTCGAATTTGCCGTGCGGGTGGACCGAGGCCTTATCGCTCCTTCACCTTCGTGCACCTTCTTTTTGAAAGACGACCGCTCCGGTGTCTCCCGGATATCACTCAGGGGACGAGTCGAAGCTGTCGTAAATGGATGGGCTTGTGTCTGCCCGGCTATCGCAATTGCCGCGATAGCTCGGTAATCTTTCTCTATGTCCTCATTTTGCCACTCTGAATACTGTTCTATGGCGGGCGTTCTCTGTTTCGCACTGCATCTTCGTAAGGTATATCGAGAAATTATCGTGCTCACATCTCCGCGCCTGCGCACTGCTGCACTGTTATTTTTCATCTCCCCACTTTGCTTCGCGCAGACAGTGCACTCCTTCCGCACTACAGCCGATCTGTCTGAGGCACTCAAACAGCAGCCCACTGTCGCATTCTCTCGGCAGACGCCCGTTACATCGCTCATCATTGAAGTCGACGACAAACAGCGCTTCCAGACCATGGACGGCTTTGGCGTCTCCATGGTCGAAGGCTCCGCGTGGCTGCTGCACGATCGCATCGCCCGCGACGAGCCAGCAGATCATGACACGCCTCTTCGATCCCCGTCGCGGTATCGGCCTGAGCTTTGTGCGACTGCCGATCGGCTCCACCGATCTCCCTCGCGACCAATATAGCTACGACGACCTTCCAGCAGGCCAGCAAGACCCCGATCTTCAACACTTCTCCACGGCGCACGACGACGCCTCAGTCTTCCCCATCATGCGCGATTCTCTCAAACTCAACCCCTCAATTACCGTAATGGCTACACCCTGGAACGCACCGGCATGGATGAAGACGAATGACTCAATGACAGGAGGCTCTCTTCGTGAAGAGTCCATGTCCGTCTTTGCACATTACCTTCTCCGCTCTCTTGAAAGCTTCAAAAAGAATGGTATTCCCGTGAAGCATCTTTCGGTTCAGAACGAACCACTCCACGAGACCAAGGACTTTCCTGGGAGCCTGATGCTCGCTGATCAGCAGAAGCGTTTCATCGGTAGCTATCTCGGCCCAGGTATGCGCGTGGCCGGCTTAGATACCGAGGTGCTGGCCTATGACCACAACTGGGATCATCCCGAATATCCGCTCGAAATTCTTTCTGACTCTTCCGCCGGCCCCTTTGTTGCCGGGTCCGCGATGCATTGCTACGGCGGTGATCCCAGCGCACAATCTGTGATCCATGAAAATTTCCTAGCAAAGGCATCTGGATGACAGAGTGTTCGGGCGGGACCTGGCAAAAGGAGAGCCCACTTGCCGTCACTACCCATCTGCTTATCGATAGCATACGTAACTGGGCCGAGGCAGTTTCACTATGGGGAGTAATTCTTGACAGCGATCATAACCCTCACGCCGGTGGCTGCGGGACTTGCCGCGGCCTCGTAACAGTCAACTTCAAGGAACAGCCCCCGACGATCACTTACACCGGCGACTTCTACGCTTTAGCTCAGGCCAGCAAGTTCGTTCACCTGGGAGCTGTCCACATCCATTTCTCCTCACTCGGCCGTCAAAGCCTCGAGAGTGTGGCGTTCCAAAATACTGATGACTCCATTGTCCTGCTTGTCTTTAACAATCGTTCCGACACAACAGATTTCGCTGTAACTTGGAACGGCAAATCCTTTTATATGCCGCTTCCCGCGCAGTCCCTCGCCACTTATATTTGGCCACGCGGACACGAACCGAAGGCATAATCATCATCGAAGGCAGCGACAGGTCCCCAACGGTGGCGAAGCCGGCCAGAGCTTGGACGACTTCGTGGTTTGATCTGTGGGGCGAGCCATCGCCCAGGGAGATCGGGGATCGGGCAATTTAGAGCGCACGCCCCGTGTCGAACCTACGCAAAGCTTCACGGTGATCTTCCTCTTACTTTAGGCGACCCGAGTGTCAAAAACTACGATAATTCGGTACTGAACAACGCTGGATTGTAACTGTAACCATATTGAGTGGGCACCCTCTCGGGTGCCTTTACTCTATCTAGTGTGTCGAAGAGACAAAGAGGCGCTTGGGCACGATTGCGTGAACGCCAACGTTCCCATCGACCAACTCCGTGATATCGAAGTCAACCGCAGTGCTGGACAGCATGTAGGCTTCATCGCGGCTAAGGTGTTTTTCGGTCGTGAGAAAGGTGATGGTGTTCCTGACGGCCATTTTCGTGGCTTGCACGAGATCGGGGCTGAAGCCCATAAGGATATAGCTGGTAGGAGTTTCGGCCATTGGCCAATCGAGATGGCGGTCTTTATGAACAACCAGTTTGAATGTGCCTGAGAGAAATGTTTCAAGAGCTGTAATGTCGACTTCGCCGTTTCCCTGACCGGCGTGGCCGTCTCCGACTTCGAAGAGAGCCCCCTTCGCATGCACGGGGATGAAGAGGATCGTCCCGGCGACGAGCTCTTTGTTGTCCATGTTGCCGGCGTGTTCGCCGGGCGGAGCGCTGTCAATTCTGCCTGCGGCTGGAGGCGGTGCAATGCCCATACTGCCGAAGAACGGGCGGAGAGGAATTTCAATTCCTTTGGCAAAGTTCGCGACGTTACGGTCAAGATCCAGCGGAACGATCTTGTAACTGCTATACGGGAAGTCTTCCGGGAGGAAGCCGCTCTTGGGACCGAAGACATTACAGGCGTATGGAGTGTCGATGGTGATGCTTTGGATCTGCACCTCGAGAACATCGCCGGGCTCAGCTTCCTCAATTGCGACTGGTCCGGTGAGAATGTGGCCTCCGGGTCCACGATCCTTAACCTCCTGATAGATGTCTTTGTAGTACTGCGGGACGTCCTGCTCTTTGACCCCCGCCTTGATCAGCTCTGACGGCGGTCCGCAGGACGACACTGTCTGCATATGGACAGTGTCGCCGGAGTGGACCGTGAGGATGGGATGGGCCTGAGACCAGTAGTACCCCCACACCACCGTGGAAGGTGTCGCCAGCAACTGCTTTACTGGAGACTGGGAGAGCACGGAGCTCGATATCGCGAGAATGCCTACAGCTAGAGGTAAAGCCTTCATTTCGATCTTCCTTTAGAAGCGGGTTGGGTAGGCGCGCTGACTAGAACTGGTACTTCAAGGCGAACTGGATGAGACGAGGAGCAACGGAGCTGCTAGTAATCGTCCCGAAGCTGCCTGGTCCGAGAGCAGTTGCCGGATCAGAATATTGAGCGTGGTTGAAGGCGTTGAAGAACTCGGCCCGGAATTCGATCTTGCGCTGCTCTGCAGGAGCGAAGATTCCAAAGTCGCGCGAGATGGTGAGATCGGTGTTGTCCTGGCTGGGGCCGCGCACGGTTCCGACACTGCTGTTGCCGTATCCGAGACCGTCACCTATGACGGGCAGCGCGCATCCGGTTTGAGAGTCAGCGAATGCGCTGGTGTTGAAGTAGTTGGTAAGGCGGCTGGTGACGCTGCCTCGAGTTTGAATATTGGCTGCGCTCATCCCGGGGCAGAGTTGTGCACGGGCCGAGCTAACTGAGCCGAAGATGGAGCCCAGGGTGGAGTCTGTGATGGTCAGAGCATCGCCGGCCTGGATGGTCGTTACTCCCGAGACGGCCCAACCGTTAACCACCTGACGAGTGACGAGATTCGAGTTGCGCAACTTTGGAAGCTCCCAGCGATAGGCGACGACGAGGCGCTGGGGACGGTTGAATGCCGCAGGTCCAAACCGCTGATGACGATCGTTCGAATCATTGCTGTCGCCACTGCCGCCGGTAAAGACAGCGTTCGTGCCGAGGCCCTGAACATCGGTGAGTGCCTTGCTCCATGTGTACGAACCTTGCACGAGGATGCCGCGACTGAGTTGGCGACGGATGCTCATTTGAAGACTGTTGTACATCGAGAAGCCATAGGACTCGATGCGGTCCAGGCCGCCCGGCGAGAAGCCAAGGTAAGGAACACGCTGCGAAACGTTGGCGATGGTATTCGTTGTTACACCGTTGATGGGTGCATCCGGACTGGCGAAGAGTGCTTCGTTGATGTTGCGGCTCTCAAGCAGGCGGGTGCTACGCGTACCGACATAGGCGATGTCGAAGACTGTCGAAGGGGACAGCTGTTGCTGAACGTCGATGTTGTACTGTTGCGTCATCGGAGAGTCGTAGTTCTGAGCGATGATCGTCGCAGCGTTCTGCGAGGTAGGAGTGCGTAGGGGGAAGGATCCCGGGGTTGGTTGAGGGTTGAATGGGTTCTCGAAGGTCGCAGCCGCATTCCCCCCGCCGACGAGGGTAGAAAACCCTACGAAGGGCGGGGCTGTGAGCACCTGAAGAGTCGCGTTGCCGTTGGGACGAGTGTAGTAGACGCCATATCCGCCACGCACCGAGGTTTTTCCGTCTGCGTAGGGCAGCCAGGCAAATCCAACGCGAGGGCCGAAGTTATGCAGAGGAAGATCATCATTCGTGACGGTGTTACCGCCGAGGCGAGTTACTCCCGTGGGGACTCCTCCGACGAAGTTGTTCGGCACGACCCATCCAGCAAAATCTCCTGCCGCAGTAAGGTTCGCATTGGGAGTGAGCAGGCTCGGGATCACGCTGCTCAACCGTCCGCCCGACTCTCCGATGTTGCTGTTCAGCTCCCAGCGAAGTCCTGCGTTGAGAGTAAGCCGCGACGAGATCTTGTAGTCATCCTGAACGAAGACAGACATGTCGTAGGCAGTAAAGTTCTTCGAGATGTCGCCTGCAATGCCCTCACTGAGAAAAAGGTTACTCTGGCTGCTTCCGTTTTGTGCCGCGCTCATGCCAAGTAGAAAGTCAGGGAAGGATAGGAATTCGAGGTAGCCCCGGCGCGGACCTGGATCGTGGAAGTTGAACTGTTGCCGCTCGTAGTCGAAGCCTGCTCGAATCGTGTGCTTCCCATGGTTCCAGGAGACTTGGTCCGATCCTTCGTATGTGTTGACGGCAGAGTTGGAAAAGTCATTGAAACCGCCACCAAGACTGAACAATCCCTGAATGGAGATGATTGGCAGGAGAGGAAAGTCAGGGTCGCTAGGGGTGAGCCCAAGTGACGCATCTGTAATGGACGCCTGACTGTTGAGTACGCCGGTGTTACGAATGAGAGCAACAAAGGCTTCGTTGAGAAAGGAGGGGGTGAGCGCAGAGGTTAGCTTTAGCGAGCCCACGTCATTGGTGAACTGGGTTTTGAGGGCAAATCCTGGAGGGCAGCTTGGACTGCAGCTGCTGAATGGATCTGTCTGCGGATCACGGGAGTAGAAGAAGCGCTCGCTCAGGCGATGCTTCGGTGTTAGTTGGTAGTCGAGATTGGCCAGCACCTGGTCTTCTGTGTATCTTCCGGGAATGCTAAAGACCGCTAGATTGGAGCCTGAAGTGGATGTTGTACCTGGCGAGGGAATGAGATAGCTACCGTCGGCGTTCTTCAAGTTCAGGAGATTGAGGGCGACGGGACTGATGTTGGATCCGTCACACGCAACCTGTACGCCACCATTGGCTGTCGATTGACCACAGGATGCTGCGCCAATACTTGCGGCAGTGCGATTGCTGGAAAGGTTTGGAAGATTCAATGAGGCGAGAGAACTGGAGCTTAAACCGTTGACCTGTCGTGTCCCCTGATAGGAGCCGAAGAAGAAAAACTTGTCGCGGAGGATGGGGCCGCCGATGCTGCCGCCGAACTGGTTTTGCTTGAGGTCCGGACGAGGCTTGTCTTGCTGCTTCAAGAAGGTGTCGTTGGCATTGAAGATATTGTTTCTGAGAAACTCCCAGGCAGATCCGTGAAGGCGGTTGGTGCCGGAGCGGGTGACTACTTCCACGTTGGCGCCGGCGTCTCTGCCAAAGCCGGCATCGTAGAGTGTGGTTTGAATGCGAAACTCTTCGATGGCATCCGGACTTGGAATAGGGATTCCGCCCTGTTGAACGAAGTCTCCGCCTCGCCCGCTGCCGAAGTTATTAATGTCTACGCCGTCCATCACAAAATTGTTGCTGATGTTGCTCGCGCCATTCACGTAGACATCGATCGTTCCCCGGCCAAGCTCAGCAGCGTTGTTGACAGCTCCGACGACACCGCCGGAGAGCGTGAGGACCTGGGTGTAGTTGCGGCCCGCAAGCGGAAGCGCCTGGATCGTTGAACCCTGTACGGTCGTTCCCAAAGTTGCGTTATTCGATTGCAGAAGTGCGCCCTGGGCATCCACCTGGACCGTCTCCTGTTGTTGTCCAGTGTCAAGCCTCGTGTTTATCACGCTGGTCTCTGTTACGGTGACCACTACATTCGAAGAAAGCTCTGTCTTGAAACCTGCCGCAGTGTAGCGAAGTTCATAAGCGCCTGGAGGAAGGAGGGAAAAGCGATAGCTTCCATTTTGATCCGTGACAGCAGAGCTTTGTGCGCCGGTGGCCTTTGACTTCGCTATGACGGTTGCGTTCACGATAATCGCATCCGTCGTATCTGTTACACGACCACTGATGGCACCAGTAGTCTGGGTCTGAGCCAAACTGGAGTTTTGGGAGGAGAGGGACAATACAGCGCTAAGGGCGATGAGGGTTAATCTGACAATAGTTTTTGACATGCATACCTCGCTGAATTGTTTTTTTGCCGCAGGTTTCGCTGTATCGCGACGGCCGTTCCGAAAAAAACCGGCACTGGTCTCTCGTCGCATTGATTGCACTGATTGGCGGACTCAAGCAGATTCGGACACGGAAGGAATAACCCGATACTATTCGGCTACAGCGAGCGAAATTGCACGGAACAACTGGAAAACGCATGTAATTCGCGGGTTTTGCAGTTTTTCGTAAAATTCACTTAGTAGATGTACTGAGGGCATCCGTATATCTACGGATCTTGTAATCGACAACCATGGCCAGAATCGCAGATCTTGATTTGGGCCGAATGCTTTTCAGCAGGTCATCATCGATGGGGTATCGCTTGTGAAATGGCAGCCACGCAAGCTGTTGTTTCGGGGACACTTAGAGCGTCCGGAAGCTCGGATGAGTTTGCGGTCTTATCATCGGATCTAGTATTTGATATATTTAGATATCTCCCGTCATTGACATAAAGATGTCGAGCTTCTGTGAAAGCTCTAGCCCAATTTGATCTCATTCTCATCCAGCTTATTTGGCTAGATAGGTAGCTT
Organism: Granulicella sp. S190; assembly: GCF_009766095.1. Lineage (GTDB taxonomy): Bacteria > Acidobacteriota > Terriglobia > Terriglobales > Acidobacteriaceae > Edaphobacter. Next base: position 119,170 of record NZ_LMUD01000023.1, on the reverse strand, counting down.
TAGCTTATTCCGAACCGCCTTATTTATTGCTGACTGCAAGGGGAGGTAACGATGCAAGGAAGCGAGTATCTTCAAGCCCATCTGGGGGCCTCATTTTCTCAAGACGATAGCGGTTGTTCTTCTATTTATCTCCATGCGCTTATAGAAAACAGTCCAATTGCAATCGTCGTACTAGATTCCTTTCATCGCTATGCACTCTGCAACCCTGCATTTCAGCGTCTCTTCAAATACAGCTCAGAAGAGCTCGCCGCCTCAACTCTAGACGATCTCATCAGTACGCCTCGTTTTGCTGAGGAGGCTGCCCGGCTAACCAGGCTTGTGATGCAAGGGACCCACACCCATTGCGTTACTCAGAGACGACAGAAGAACGGCATGATCGTAGACGTTGAAATCTACGGGGTGCCGCTCATCGTGAACGGTCAGGTGATGGGGGTGTACGGACTGTATCAGGACATTACCGAACGCAATAGAAGCGTTCATGCGTCTCGCCATATAGCCGGGAAGATCGACATCATTCAACAGGAAGAGCGGCGACGCATCGCGCGAGATTTACACGACTCCACCTCACAGGAACTGGCTGCCTTGAATTGGAACCTGAACAGGCTGACACGTTTGGTGGAGGGTGGCGAGGAGCCTCTTAGGGAGTTAGTTGAGTATTCGCGGCAGCTTGCTCAGGAGTGTTCGGAGAAGATTCGCAGTGCGTCGTATCTTTTACATCCGCCTTTTCTGTACGAAGCGGATCTGGCATCCGCGATCGAAGACCTTACTCAGGGCTTTCAGGACCGAAGCGGAGTGGACGTGGAACTCTCGCTGTGCGGGGATCTTGGCTCACTGCCGAGCGAAGTAGAAGCGACTCTTTACAGAATTGTGCAAGAGGGGCTTGCTAATACACTCAGACACTCTCACAGCCTACGGGTTCGTGTCTCGCTGCAGTGGCACTCCAACTGGCTCAAGCTGACGATGGCAAACGAAGAGATTGGAGATCATGACAAAGACTCGCCGGGTGTTCCTCGTAGGTCTTCTGGTACGGGGATTGAAGGGATGCGGGAGCGCCTCAACCAACTCGGTGGCGCTCTAGAAGTGCAACATCGGAAGAACGGTCTGACGATTTCGGCCAGCCTGCCCATCGACCTCGAAAGGAGGAGACATTATGACACTCCGCATTTTGATCGCCGACGACCATAAACTGATTCGGAGAGGAATACGCGATCTACTTTCGGTAGAGAGCGACTGGCATGTTATTGGCGAAGCAGCTGACGGGATCGAAGCAATTCGGCTTGCTTGTCAACATAAGCCAGATATCGCGATACTTGACTGCTCGATGCCACGCCTGGATGGTCTTTCGGTATCTTTGGAACTGAATCGCCTTTCTGCTGCAACCCGCGTCATATTCCTCACGATGCATGACTCGGATGCAATTCTTCTGCAATTGCTCGGTAGCGGCGCTTCTGCACTGGTATTTAAGAGCGATGCGGAACAAGACTTAGTCGAAGCAGTCAAGGCGGTCTCACGGGGCCGCTCCTTTTTTTCACAAGATGTTTCACGTCGATTTTCTACGACGGGCCGTATTCAAGATGCGCAGACGCCAATGTCCAGGCTCGCTTCACCTCTTACGCGAAGAGAGGAGGAGATTATTGCGCTGCTTGCGACGGGTATGACTAGTCGTGAAGTAGCGAATGAGCTGAAGATCAGTGTTCGTACTGCGGAGTGTCACCGCATCAATATCAACCGAAAGCTGAATTTCAAATCCATCGCGGATCTGGTTCACTATGCAATGCATCACGATATTGTGGCTAGTCTCAAACTATGACTGAACCTAACCTTCAGGGACGGGCTGAAGCGGTCGGGTGAAATGATGTCGCTCCATGGTCCGTCTGATTGTAAGTAGCTGAAATAAATAGCCAAGAAGAATGGTCGGCCCTGATAGACGATTCGAAATTCTAAGTTTGAATGAGTTCTTGCGACTCATCGAATCTAGCTAGTTATACCTCGTCGACGGTGAACTGTTGCCTTAGGAACAAGTGCAACATCCACAGAACGAAATCGAAGCGCGGCTGCCGCGGCATGACTTATCGAATTGATTCAGAGAAAACGAAGAAGCTATTTAGTCGCTAGTAAGCGACATCACAATCCCAATTTACTCCCCTCTATCAGTCACTCTGATGGATTTCCGCTTGCGTTCTGAAGATCGGCTAGTTGATTGTGATTTGCAACGAGTTCGACGCCGAGGAGCCGGGGTTCGTCGCTACTATGGTTGCAGCAGAGGGACTGGCCAGATCACTTGCCGGTATCGCAACCGTAACATGTGTGGCATCAACGATGGTCGTCGTCCGGTAGGAACCGTTCCAGGTAACCGCAACGCCGGGCGCAAAATTTGAACCGGTTACGGTCAGCAGAACATTGCCCGACCCACTGGAAAGCGTTGCCGAAGAGACAGAGCTTAAGGTCGCAACAGTACCACTACCTATCATCAGTCCAGGAACAATGGCTGCGCCGCGCAGCAGGTAAATATGCCCAGTTGAAGTTAGTACCGCCAAGCCATCCTGTCCCCAGCGAACGATATCCACCTGAGAGTAGCCACTGGTCAAGCCCTCGATGACCGGCATATTGAGCGACATGGTTGTGGTCGGCAGGTAGGTGTTCAGATCGAAGGCAGTAATGCCGTCGGCAGAACTCGAGTAGTAGCTAGATGAGCTGATCGCCGGATAGAAAGCTCGCTGCAAGGACTTGTCCGGCGCGAGAGCCTGTGAGGTGGAGAAGCCGCCACCACTGGCACCGCTCAAGGTAGCTACCTGGGTTGCCGGGACTGTCGCCGGATTAGCAATTCCGCCGCCGTTCGCAAAGGCAAGCCCGCCACTTAGCTTGAAACAGCCGAAGTTATTGAGAGTCGACTCGGTGTATTGCGAGTAGTTGTAGTAGGTGAAGCCCGCAGATGTCACGGTGTAGTGATCCAGCGTAGAGCCGCTCGTGTCCGTGTCGAACGCCAGGAGGTCCGTAGCGTCCAGGAAGGAGATGCAGGAGCCACTGTAGGGGCCACTGGCCTGCCCACGGATCGCTGCCGTCTTATTCGCCGGATCGAAGTCGTAGATCGCATTGCCCGTAAAGGAAGCGATGTCGAGGGCGATGGTGTTTTCTGTGCCCGGCTGCGCTGCAATACCACGTAACGTAATACCGCCGTCAAAACTGGAGTTCGAAGGTATTTGATACGTGTAGTCGGCCTGCCCGGTCAGCATGTTGAAGCGCGCTACGCTCTGACTGCCGGAGAGAATCGTGTACAAGATCTGCCCATCAGAGGTAAGAGCAAGGTTCGTCGGCTGACTTCCGATGGGAACGGCCGCCCCAATCGTCGCAGTATCCGGCTGGATGGCTACGATTGAATTTCCCGTCACAGTGTTTGAGCCGGACCCTACGCTGGCCAGCAGGTTGCGCGAGTATGGGTCGTACACGATGTGATTTAAGCCGACTGTCAGTACGTCGAAGTACGTAAGCGGGACTGGAGCTGATGTGCCTCCGCCGGGCGCAGGCGTCGAAACCGTGACTGGGGCCCATCCCATTGACTTGAAGTTGGAAGCGGGAACAATGGCTGTGAGCTGAGTTGCACTGACGAAGGTCGTCGACAGTGTCGTAGAGCCCAGCATGACCGTCGATCCACTAACAAACCCGGTGCCATTTACTGTCAGGGTAGCGTCCGTAGTTCCAGTCTGGATTGCTGCCGGACTGATCGAGGTCAGCACGGCAGCCGCATTGTAGCTGGCGCCTGTAACGGTAACTGAGCTGGTCGCCGAGTTGTTTGCGTTGTTGCTGTCGGTCGTCGATCCGAACACACTCACTGCCATCGTCGATGTACCAGCCGTGGCCTGCAGCACCGTGAAGGTGACCGACACCGTTGCTCCGCTGGAGATGCTACCAAACGAGCAGGAGACGCCGTTCGTTACGCCGCAACTCCCCTGGTTCGGGACAGCAGATACAACGCTACCCGTCAAAGGACCCTGCGCCGTCACAACGACATCAGTCGCGGTCGAAGGCCCGTTATTGGTGATCTGCGCGGTGTAAGTGGTATTATCGCCTGTCGCGGTTGAACCACCCGATGTCAGCGTTACTCCCAGATCCGCCACTGTCGATCCCAGGTCGGCCACCAGATTGGATTGCAGCGTGAAGATGCCAATACCGGTGTGGAAGGCGAGCCCGTTGGCGCCCCACCGCACTAACCTCGAAGGGTAGGAGTTATTGCCCACCAGATAGGGTGCGTTGACTGGAATTGCGGGTCTTGGTGATGTGTAGTCGTTCAGGTTGAAGATCTGAATCTGGTTATACCCGCTGTAGCCCTGCCCCATAGAATTGTCGAGGGTAAAGATCTTTCCCTGCGTCGCATCCGCAATGGTTGGGCCCTGCGCGATCGTCTGGCCGGTAGCGTAGAGTGTACCGAGCAGTGCTCCGGCTTCGGCGTCATACACCTGCCCGAAGTCGGTATATATCTTTCCCGACAATAACTGCATCTCATCCTGCGAGCTCGACGCGGGACTGATATTGGTCAGCGCCACCTTCTGCGTCAGTCCGCTGCTGGCATAGGTGTAAGTATCGTATGCACCCGACCCGCCCGCATAGATCTCGCTTCTGCTCTGATCTATTTGAATCGCATTAATCTCGTTATCATAGATCGTATTTTGAGCTGCATTAGGACGCATCACACCGCTGTCGAAGATCGCGAGACCGACATTGGAGATCAGATTCGAGTTACTTAGCGCGACGACAACAGAGTCAGTAGCTCCCGGCAAAGCGGCCAGAGCCTGGGGCTTTGCGGGCGAATCATAAATTCCCCCGTTTACTGCTGGAAGGCTGAACTGCAGCCCCGCCGTGTTCGCAGTTAGATCGACCTTTCGCACTGACGAAGCGCCGTCCAGGCCCACCCACAGGTAGCTTCCATCCGCAGTCAAAGCAAGCTTGTCCGGCTCACTTCCGACAAAGATCGGCATTCCGATCGCCCCCGTCGCAGGGTTTACAGAGATAACGGAGTTGCCCATCGGCGCGCCCACAGACCCGGGGATGGATGCGTAGATCATTCCGTCTGCCGGGTTGTAGATCATGCTGTTGCTGACGAGGGGAATGTAAGTGGAAAAGGTTTGGGCGGTGCTTGTCCCGCCGCCTGGTGCAGGGGTAGTCACCGTAATCGAGTAGCTTCCCGGAGCTGCCACTAGGCTGGCCGGGACGTTGGCCGACAGGGATGTTGACGAGTTGTATGTCGTCGTTAGTGGTGTTCCGCTGAAGTTCACCACGCTCGTTGAAGCGAATCCAGTTCCTAATGCTGTCACTTGGAAAGCGGTATTCATCGCGCCGTATCCCGGGGTCGTCGAAGTGAGTGTCGGAACCGGCGGATTCGTGATCGTTACTGAGAGTGCATTCGAGGTTGGGGTGGGGGCAGCTGGATTCTCCACGGTGACGCTGGCCGTACCTGGGGAAGCCAGAAGGGCTGCCGGCACTGCTGCTGAAAGATACGCACCATACCCCCCTGCTTGATAACTTGTCACCAATGAAGCGCCATTCCACTGCACGACGGAGCTAAAGTCGAAGTTTGTTCCAGAGAGCTTGAGGTTGCTGTCACCTGCGCCAGTGATGAAGCTGGCTGGATTTACGGCAGTCAGCGTCGGAGTCAATGAAGCAGCCGTGGCGACCGTAAGGCTCACGGCATTCGAGGTGCCCCCCGCATTGACCACAGTGATCGCCAGTTTGCCGGCCGCAGCCTGCTCTGCCGCCGAGAGCTGAAACGTCAGTTGGCTGCCACTGATCACCGTCGCGGCGTGGCCTGTGGTACCAACCATCACCGTGGACCCGGCAGCAAAGTTTGTTCCCGCAACCGTAACGGTCGTCGGCGTGTTGGTTCCGGCTGCCACACTGGAAGGAGAGATCGCCGTGATCGTCGGTGCTGGGTTGTTCACCGGAACCGAAGCCGCGGACGAGGTGCCTCCACCCGGCGCATTGTTGACTGCCGTAATCGAAAGCGCACCACCGGCGGCAACGTCCGCTGCGGTAAGCGGCACGTTGACATGGGTGCTGCTCACGAATGCCGTCGTCCGCGCGGCGCCATTGACTTGGATCGTTGTCGTCGGTACAAAACCGGTACCACTGATGGAGAGGGTCGCTGCGTTGCCTACTAGTAGCGAAGACGGCGAGAAGCTGGCGATCACAGGGGCGGGATTGTCTACCTCGAGACTGACTGTGTCACTACTCGGGCTGCTTGTCGAACCATTCGATACGACGATCGAAAGATTTGCGCCGGACGCAAGTTGACTGGCAGGAACCGAAGCGGTCAACTGTGTGGCGCTCACATACGTAGTCGTCTCCGACACCCCGTTAACCTTAACGGTTGAGCCAGACGTAAAATTTGTTCCAGTGATAGTTACAATGGTGACGCCGGCGCCCGCAGTCAGCTTCGTGGGCGAGATCGAGGTCACCGCAGGAGCAGGCTGAGTCGTTGTGCCTCCACCAGCTCCGGAGCTGTTCCCGCCGCCGGAACAGCCTGAAAGAGAAAACGAACAGAAATAGACACAAATCGTCCAGAGCAAGGGGCCGCTAAAGAATTTCATGAGAAGCCCATCATATCGAAACCGCAATTTTCTGCAAGGGTTTTGCACATTGACATCAGGCTTTGCTTGGCTTGCACCGAGCTTTCCAACCTGGCTTGCGATGGAGTGCCCCAACTCCTTGTAGATGCCGTAAGCTTAATGCCTGCTGATAGCTATCCCTTTGACTTGATTGTGAGAGGAGCCAAGACAGGAACTGGTCAGCCCCCTTGGATTGCTCGCGTGCGTCATATCCATGGCATTCCGCAAACTGCAGGAGACGAACTATTGCTTCTTCTTACATGCAAATTGGCGAGCGCCCCAACATAGAAGCCTAGGTGCATCAATTGCAGCAAAAGGAAGAGTGCCTGCACAACGGAGTGCGAACTCTTAGGCAGGTCGTCTGATGCAGCCAGAACCGGGTCGAGAAATCCACACCGTCGGAATGATCGTTGACTCCTTCAAAACCTGTTCCACTATGCCCACGGCGGAAGCTTGTTCAAACGCAATTCGCTCCACAGGAGCTACGAAACGATAGCCGCGACGGGCTAGCGTTTCAGCAAATCTCGGATTGCTCACCTTATCCCCAAGAGCTTCGCGGAGGCGATTCACTACCGAGTTCACTCCATGTTCGTAGTTCACAAACGTTCCGTCCGACCACACTCCAAAGCGGACGTATCAGCGAGACTCACACATGTGAAGTTAGAAATAGATTCTGCTGCAAATTACTCAAAATAGGAGAACAAATGAATGGTCGGGACGACTAGATTCGAACTAGCGACCTCACCCACCCCAAGGGTGCGCTCTACCAGGCTGAGCCACGTCCCGACTATTGTTTGCACGTCAGCCCGGGTGGGTGACGGCGGGGTATATTGCAGACCTAAGTGTACACGATTGGTCAGACTTTTGCGGCTACTCGCACGCTGATGCATTAGGTGGTAGGAGCCACAAACTCCTTTGGCAAGGAGCCGCCTTCCCCAAAGAAGAACTCATTCATCTGTTCAACCAGAAACTCTTGCGCCTCGCGGGTCCATGGTTGCAGGCGGTACTCGTTCAGGAGCATTTTCTGCCTCTCCACCCACTCACCCCACGACTTTTTTGAGACATTCTTGAAGATCTTCTGGCCAAAGTCTGAATCGAACGGCGGTTCGTCCAGCCCCTCCATCTCTGCCTTGAGTCTTGTGTCGAAAACCATATGCGCCATAGCTAGAACTCCTTTGAAGCTTTCATTTTACGATGCGCACCGCAATTTCACTGCATCCGCCCGAATGGCAATGCATCCAACCCTGCTATGACCGTTGCCTACGACATAGCGACCACAGCCATAGTCGGATTGATGGCAGGCAACGAGTTGGCCGTCGCAGTCTTCGTTCATCCGCAGCTGTACAAGGTGGACGACAGGACCCACACCAAAATCGCAGCGCCGTTAGCCAGCATACTCGGCAAAGCGATGCCTCTCTGGTATGGCTTGGCCCTTGTGTTGATCCTCGGCGCTGCTTCCGAGCATCGCCCGATTTCGAGCGGGCCTGGTTTGTTCCTTCTATTGGCAGGCGGACTATGGGCTGTGACCATTCTGTTTACCATCGCCATGCTCGTGCCGATCAACAATCGCATCGCTAAGATCGATCCAGAGCACCCCTATGACTGCTGGCTTCAGGACCGGCGCCGCTGGGACCGGCTGCATCAGGCGAGAGTTGTCCTCTTAATCATGGCTTTTTTGCTCCTACTTACCGGGCTGTTCGGCATCCCCGCAAATGCAACAATCTAACGCCGTTTTCCTTTCGACTTTTTGTTTCGTTCCCGAACCTTCGACTTTGTCTTCTCCTTTTTGCCTGAACGGTTTGGGCTTGAGTGTGGTCTTTCCCCGCTCGCACTAGCAGCCGTCTTTGACTTACGCAGCGATCGGGGCTTCGCATTGTTCTCTTCTGGAATTAAGGCGAACTGCAATCTTCGTTGTTGGCGATCGATGCGATCCAGCAGCACGTGTACCCGTTGCCCCATCTTGAACACCTGTCCATTTCGGGTTCCGACGATTTGCCGGTCCGTATCGCGAAACATGTAGCGATCGTCCTGTAGCGACGTTAGCGGCACCAAGCCCTCAATGAATAGACTATCCAGTTCGACGAAGAAACCGTACTTTGTACATGAAAGAATAATTGCATTGAAGTCTTCACCTACACGGTCCTGCATGAACTTAATCTTCTTCCACTCAATGAGCTCGCGCTCTGCATCGTCGGCCCTTCGCTCTGACTGACTGGACTCTGCAGCAATTGCACCTAGTTCGGCCTCGGGAATTGGCCCCTCCAAGTTCGGACGGCCAGCATCTCGCGCCTGATCTTTGGTGATCCCCTTTTCACCCCAGGGTTGTGGAGCGTCTGACAGAATTGCTGCGCCCTTCGTGTCAGCGCCACTTTGGATAAGTTCGCGCAACAGCCTGTGGACGATCAAATCCGGAAAGCGCCGGATTGGCGAGGTGAAGTGCGTATAGCTCGGACTCGCTAATGCGAAGTGGCCAACGTTCTTCTCACTATATCGGGCTTGTTTCAGTGATCGCAGCATCAGGTACGAAAGGATTCGCTCCTCTGCTTTTCCGGCAATCTTTGCTGTCAACTTTTGATACATCTGCGGCGTTACCGGAATCGACTCCGCAACCTCATGCGTCTTCACCTGACGATCTGTGCCGCGAACATCGCGCCGATCCCCCCTTGTTTGGATCCTTTTAACAGGCAGACTGCTGAAACCCAAGGAATATCCAAACTGGCTTGCGGTCTCTTCAAAATCGACAATCCGTTTTGGATCGGGTACCTCGTGAATTCGATATACACTCGCTACTCTCTGCGACTCGATCCACGTCGCAACGCATTCATTCGCGGACAACATGAACTCTTCGATCAGCCGGTGAGCCCATCCGCGCTGGGATCGAACGATCGCCTCCATGTTGCCGTCCGGATCGAACTGAATCACAGGCTCCGGCAGATCGAAATCAATTGATCCGCGCCGATGTCGCTTTGCATTCAGCTTCAGTGCCAACTCATACATCTGCTCGAACTCCGACACGAGGGTAGAAAACTCTGCCCGCGTCTCGACGTTGCCATCGAGCACTCCCTGGATCTGTGTATAGGTCATTCGTTTTGCGCTGCGAATGATCCCCTCGCACACTTTGTAACCCAGCACTTCGCCACGATAATCAATCTCCATAATGCAGCTAAGCACCAGCCGATCCTCGTCTGGTCGCAGGCTGCACATTCCGCTTGAGAGCTGTGGCGGCAGCATTGGAATAGCGCGGTCAGGAAAATAGACTGATGTTCCGCGAAGACGAGCCTCGAGATCCAACGCCGTTCCCGGCCTTACGTAGTGGCTCACATCTGCAATGTGAACCTGCAGCTCCCAATTGCCATTCGACATCGGTGCCACCAGCACCGCATCGTCAAAGTCTCGCGCTGTTTCGCCATCGATCGTGACAATATTTCGCCCGCGAAAATCAATTCGACGCGCGATTTCACTGTCTTCCAGCAACTCCACCGTTTGTGCCGCGGAAGCTGTCGCTTCGGCCAGCACGTTCGCCGGAAATATATGCGGAAGATGATGTTTGCGAATGATAATTTCAACGTCCACCCCAAATGCATCGGGGGGGCCTAGCACTTCGATGATGCGTCCGCGCGCGGGCCTTCCCGCAGTCGGAAAATCGGTGATCTCCACATCGACGGCAAGTCCTTCGAGGGGCTTGTGCGGATCCAGTTCTTCGGACCAATGAGACTGTTGCGCATGAGCCTCTTCCCCGAGAACGCGATGCGGCGTCTGCTTCAAAGTAGGGGAAATCTCCGCGCCCTCTGGAATCAATATCGCCTGAGTCATCCGCTCATCCAGAGGCGTAATGTAGTTTCCATTGACTAGGGGAAGACTTTCCCCGGGGTTGTTGCCGCCTCGATGTGCTCTTGCATAATGAAAGATCCCTACCACTGTGGGGTTCTTTCGATTCAGCACTCTCGCAACCCTACCCGACCGACGTCCGTCTCTACCCGGAGGTGCCTCGTCTACCAGCACCTCGTCGCCCTGCATTGCACCGTTCAACTCATGGGGTGGAATAAAGAGATCATCGCTTCGGTCTACACTTCCATTGGGTCGCACAAAACCGTAGCCATCGCGATGCAGATCGAGTTTCCCCGCAAGCAGTTTGTCTCGTGTTGGCCGGTGCTCTACTGGCATCTCAACTGCACCGCGCTTTGGCCGCTTCGTCTTCTCTGGTGTAGCTGTTGGCAGGCTCCACTGCTCGCTATCAACCTTCACCAATTCGCCGCGAGCTGTGATTCGGGAAAGCTGCTCGAGCAGCAATCTGCGCTCGCGTCCGCCGCCCATACCAAGCTCGCGAATCAGCTGCTTGTACCCAGCACGGTGCCCGGGTGAGCGCTCAATTAATCGCATCAACTCGCGATCAGTCTGTGGGTAGGGAGTATGTGCCATCGTCTCCGAGCATACAGCGAGTAATCATTTGTTCTTTACTACTTCATCGTCTTCGACATCTCCGCCGCCTGTTCCAGAGTCGTGCCGTGCGGTACCTCGACGAAGTCAGTTTGTACTTCGTCTTGTTGTTGCCCAATGTTCTTAAAGAACAGGGCTTTCCCCTCGATATGTACATGAGTTTCAGTGATCTGCCACAGGCCAGGAGCCACTTCTCTACGTTCAACCCGGAATGTCCCGCCCTGGCGGAGTCTACCGAGAAGTCCCCAGCCGATGGTCACATCTTCCGTCAATTTTCCGCTAATGGTAACGATGCGGTTTTGCCCTTTATCAACAACCAGCTCACCCGCCATCTGACCAAGTACCCGCCCCTGCATATCCGGAGGACTGAACTTGGGATTCGGCTCAAAGTGAAGCGTCAGATTTTTTACATCCTCGCTCTGGAGTTTCCAGTCGAAGGCATCCGGAAGCATTCGCAGTAACTCTTCTGCGTTCTTTCCATCCTGGACTCCATCTCTTTTTTGCTTTGCGAGTTGACTCGGATCGTGGACAAAACTCTGCACCTTTGCATCCTCGGTGCTCGCTTCTGAGTCGCTGAGCGGCTTTCCGTTCCGGGTGACCAGACGCTTCACGGCTCCATGATCGGTCTCTACGACAATCGAAACTGTATCAGAACCATCCTTCTGCGCATCGCGATACCTCCAGCGTGAGTGATCGTTCAGGTCTGCCGACAGCTCTGTCTGCATCGCTGTTCGAACGATCTCCCTTGGCACCGGCGAAGCTTGCGCATGCATCTGTAGCGATCCAGCGAACAACCGTCCGAGCACGACGATTGACCACAAAAAGGACTTCGAATTCTTCATAGAACCACATCCTCTAAGATGCAGATTCTTCAGTAAGGTTTGCGTTTCCCGACTCTATCAGAGAACGCAGAGATCTAAGCGTTAGACGATTCCGTATCTAGATTTCTAGTTAATCCACTCCACCCTCATGCTCTTCTTTCCCAATCGCAGCGCGTGGAAATCTCCTACCTTCACGCCCTCAAGTACTTTATCCTTGAACTTCTGCCCATCCACACTCACCGCATTCTCCGCAATCTTGCGTGTCGCTTCTCCTGTAGAACCAGCAAGCCCCGCGAGCTGCAGCAGCTTCGGCATCCGAACTGATGAACCGGTTTGTAGATCCAGCGCCGCAGCGAGTCCATCAGCGCTTAATGAGATTTGTATTACCGGAACGTCCTCGCTGACGCCGCGCTGCTGAAACGTCTTCGCCCAGCTATCGGCTGCTGCATCGGCCTCTTCCTTCGAATGGAATCCACGTGTAATCGTCCAGGCAAGATTTTTCTTCGCCTGCATCGGGTGCAACACACCAGCCACAACATCCGTCTGCATCTGCGCAATCTCCGAGCCCCGCAGATCTGTCAGAAGCGTCCAATAGCGCCACATGAGTTCATCCGAAATCGACATCAACTTTCCATACATCTCCGCCGCAGGCTCATGCACTCCAATCGCGTTGCCCAGCGACTTCGACATCTTTTGCACACCATCCAAGCCCTCAATGATTGGCATCATTAATACAATTTGTTGCGGCTGCCCATAGTGCTTTTGCAGGTCGCGCCCACGCATCAGATTGAACTTCTGGTCGGTACCACCCAGCTCTACATCGGACTTCAGCGCTACAGAGTCATACCCCTGCGCAATCGGATAGATCAGTTCGTGCAAGGCAATCGGCTGCTCTTCATTGAATCGTTTATGAAAGTCTTCGCGCTCCAGCATCTGCGACACGGTGAACTGAGCCATTAGCTTCACCATGTCGTAGTAGCCAAGTTTGTCCAACCACTCGGAGTTGTACCGGACCTCGGTCATCTCACGGTCCAGAATCTTAAAAACCTGCTCTTTGTACGTCTCGGCATTGACCGCAATCTGCTCTGGCGTCAGCGGCTTACGTGTGACATTGCGTCCTGTCGGATCGCCTATCAATGCAGTCGAATCACCGATCAGAAAGATCACCGTATGCCCTAGATCCTGAAAGTGCTTAAGCTTTCGCAACAAGACCGTATGCCCGAGGTGCAGATCAGGAGCGGTAGGGTCGAACCCTGCCTTAATTCGCATCGGCACGCCCGACGCAATCGACTTCGTAATGCGCTCTTTCAGCGCCTCCAGTGGAACAATCTCCGCGGCACCTTTTGTGATCAAATCAAGCTGGTCTTCAAGCGAGGCAAACGTAGGCATATTCCTCAAGTATAAAGACCGGCGCCCTCGAACCAAAGAGACCTGACCGGTAGGGTGTGTCAGACCAGTGCGGGTTATGCATTAGGCACTTGTCGACCGTGATGTAAAAATGACGAAGTTGCGAGGCGGATTGGATGGGTTTCGTGGCTCATTCTCCAGAAGATCTGGCGACTACGAGGCTCACGTCTTCATCTCTCAGCTGCGAGTCTTCTATGTGCGCCTGGTATGCAAACTTCTGGACGCCACAGAAAACTAAAGATATCCACGGAGTGATGCCAAGCGTATACTTTGCCCGTCTGAGAGGTTTTAGAAGGCTTCGAACCCTTCAGGAGGCGGAGATGAAGACAGCTTCAGAAGCGATGGTCATGGGATTAGTGCTGGGAATGCTGGCTGGGCCAGCGTCGTTCGGAGAATGGGCGACAGCGCAGACGACAGTCGCCAATGGGCCTTTACTGGCTGACACGTCTTCAGCGGAAAGCAACGGCGCGCAGCCGGATGATTCCCATGTGCGCATTGTGAGGCTAAGTGATGTGAAGGGCTCGCTTGCTTTGGATCGGAAGACAGGTCACGGATTTGAGCAGACGATGCAGAACATGCCTATTGTTGAAGGAGAAAAGCTACAGACCTCCGATGGATATGCTGAAGTGGAGTTCGAAGATAACAGCACTCTTCGCCTAACTCCGAACTCCCAGGTAGATTTTTCGCTGCTTGCTTTGAGAAGTTCAGGGGCGAAGGCTTCGACGATGAACGTCTTGCATGGCACAGTCTACGTGAGCTTGGAGAGCACGAAAGGAAACGAGTTCCTCTTGATCGCCGGAGGGACAAAGATGAAGGTGACGCCCTCGACGCATCTTCGCATGCAGGTCGAGGGGGCAAAGATCGTGATCTCGGTATTCAGTGGAAATGTTGAAGTGCAACGCGCAGGAGAGACGACGCTACTGGGAAAAAAAGAGTCGCTGACGCTGGATAAAGAGCAAGTCACCGTCGACAAGAAAGTTGCGGCGGAGTCATATGATGCGTGGGACAAAGACTCGAATGAGTATCACGCTCGCTATTCGAAAGCGAATGCCTTCGCCGGTTCCGGAAATGCTTATGGCCTGAGCGATCTCAACTACTACGGAAACTTCATTAACGCTGGCGGATACGGGCAGATCTGGCAGCCTTATCTCATCAGTTCAGGCTGGAGCCCCTACTCTAATGGTTTGTGGGCCTTATATCCGGGAGCCGGCTATTCCTGGGTTTCGCCGTATCCGTGGGGATGGCTGCCGTATCACTCCGGCACCTGGACGTACTATCCGACCTACGGCTGGGGATGGCAGCCAGGCAGCAACTGGTCTGGTTTGAACAATACGGCAGCAGGCGGAGTCTCGCCGACCGGAACTCAAGTTCATTCGCCGCTGCGTCAAGCGTTCCCTCCACAGGCACCCGTTGAAGGAGCTGCCAAATCATCGCTAATGCTTGCGAACCAGAATCCGATGGTGTTCTCTGGACAAAACAAGGAAGGCAGCTTTGTCTTTCAAAGAGGCTCCGCAGGGCTTGGCGTTCCCAGAGGATCTTTGGGCAATTTGAATAAGATTTCCAGCCATGTGGAACAACACGGTTCAGCAAGTATGCAGGTCTACAGCGAACCTGTTGGCAATCGAATGAGTTCAACTGCCAATGAAATAAACAGGGGGGCAGTCATTTTGCGGCAGGGATCTCCGAACGAATCTTTTTCTGCTGCGTCACGATCGGCCGCATTTGCAGGGAGTTCAACGAGCCAGTCCTACCGTGGCGCAGGCTCTTCTCAGCCGACAGGTACTGGAGTGACGATGAACAGTGCCTCAGGCAGTCCGGGTGGTGCAAGCCGAGGTTCGGTGAGTCCGAAGTAGCTGGCTGACAATAGGAAAGCAACGCAGTAATCGACACGTCTCTTATGCACAGATCTGAGACAATGTCGTACTCTTTCACTGAAGGAGTGAATCACCTATGTCTGATGAAGAGTTGAAAGCCGAGATTGAACGGCTACGTGCGGAGAATGACAAACTTAAGAGCAAAGGCGTGCGCGGGGTAAGCCTGAAGGTAAGTGAAAAAGGTGGGCTATCCATTTACGGCATGGGTCGATTCCCAGTAACGCTGTACAAAGAGCAATGGAGAAAGATTCTTGAGATGGCTCCCGAGATTGAAGCCTTCATTCAGCAAAATGATGGGGCGCTGAAGACGAAGGAGTAGTTCGTCAAATGAGCGTAGCAAAAAAGACGACTCCTTCCCGGAGCCGTCTTTTTGCTGTGCGCTATCTAAACGTTGAACTTGAAGAAGAGAATATCGCCGTCTTTAACTACGTATTCTTTACCTTCAGATCGTAGGAGCCCCTTTTCTTTTACGGACTGCTCACTACCGTATTTGAAGAGATCATCAGAGGCGTAGCAATCGGCTTTGATAAAACCTTTTTCGAAGTCTGAGTGAATAACTCCTGCGGCGCCGGGAGCCTTCGTACCACGTCGGATCGTCCAGGCGCGGACCTCCTGTACCCCTGCCGTGAAGTAGGTTATGAGATCGAGCAACCGGTAGGCCGAATGGATAAGGCGGTTGAGTCCAGGCTCGGAGAGGCCCATATCCTTGAGAAATTCATCGCGCTCGGCAGGCTCTAATTGTGCGATTTCTGACTCAAGGGCACCGCTGATGCGGACTACTTGGCTGCCCTCCTCTGCGGCGCGCTTTTCTACCGCGGCCGTGTAAGCGTTGCCTTCGATAAGCCCAGCCTCGTCCACATTCGCTACATAGAGTTGGGGCTTGGCTGTGATTAGGAAAAGATCTCTGGAGAGAATCCTTTCTTCGTCGGTAAGTTCGGCAGTACGCGCCGGCTTTCCAGCGTTTAGCACTGTAAGCAACTTCTGCAGCATGGCATGTTCGGCCTTGACCTTGCCATCACTCGACGCCTTGGCAGCACGCTCAACCTTGGTATTACGTTTTTCGACAGTGTCCAGGTCCGCGAGTAGAAGCTCAGTGTTGATGATGTCGATATCATGGAGCGGGTTGACACCTCCGGCGACGTGGATCACTTCGGGGTCGTCAAAGCAGCGAACGACGTGGCAGATAGCATCGGTGGCACGGATGTGGCCGAGAAACTGATTCCCCAGACCTTCTCCTTTAGAGGCGCCTTCGACAAGACCGGCAATGTCGATAAACTCCATCGTTGTGGGAACAAGCGACTTGGGCTTGATGAGCTCGGAGATCTTGGCTAGTCGTTCATCCGGTACGGTAACGACACCGGTATTGGGGTCGATCGTACAGAAGGGATAGTTGGCGGCTTGCGCTTTCGCCGAAGTGAGAGCGTTGAAGATAGTAGACTTTCCGACGTTGGGTAGTCCAACGATTCCGCAGTTCAATGGCATTATGCGATTTTCCTTGTTACAGAGCTTGGGTACGAGGCTTTTGGCGCCGTGGGTGTCCTATACAGGATACCTTTTTGCACTGTCTTCCGTGCCGCGCTAGCCTTTGCCCGTCTAATCTAGGCGCAATGCGATTCCTCGTAGCCCAATTCGGTCTTCTCGCTGTGTTGAGTGGAGTGGCTTTGGCTCAGACTACCCTGCATACAACGACAACTCTAGTTGTCGTTCCCACGCTGGTGCAGACACAGGAGAAAGAACTCGTCTTCTCGCTGACGGGTGAGGATTTCGTCCTGACCGACAATGGAGTGCAGCAGAAGATCACGTTAGAGGAGGAGAGCCGACGGCCTCTGTCGCTGGTCGTACTGATGCAGACGGGAGGCGATGCGCGTGGTCAGTTTCCGAGCTATGCCAATCTTGATAAAATGCTCGCTTCCCTGCTTGGTGACGCCTCGAACGAAGTGTCGATCGTAAACTTCGACAGTCGCCCAGAGGCGGCGTCTCCGTTTACCTCTGATGTCGCTCAGTGGAGCGACGCGGTTGACCATCCTGACGAGGGCGATCGCGGCGCTGCGATCTTCGACAGTCTTGCCTATGGACTCGATCTGCTGAAGAATCGTTCTTCAAGTAATCAACGAGCGATTTTACTGATCAGTCAGGAACATGACGAGGGGAGCAAAACCTCTCTAAAAGACGTTGTACAAGAACTTGGCGAGACCAATACCGTAATTTACAGCGTAACGTTTTCGGCAGAGAAGACAGCTGCCAGACAGGCGTTCAAGGATCCTGCCCACTTGAATCCACCACTTCACGTTGGAGAAGGGAATTACCAAGCTTACTTCAATCTAAGCGAGCCCCTGCGTCTTATCCTTGGAGCGATAAAGAAAAACACTTCGGCTGAGGTAGCAACTTTGTCCGGTGGGGAGTGGAGCAGTTTCGATAATCAGGCAGAGTTGGAACGAAATCTTGGTACGCTGAAGAATCATCTTCGAAATAGCTACATTCTGAGCTTCTCTCCTACGTCGGTGGATCCGGGGCTGCATACCATCAAGGTGCAACTTGCTCACCATCCGGAGATGTTGGTCTCAGCGCGGAGCAACTATTGGTCTTCGGAGCCTCCAGATTCAAAGATGACAAAGCATTAACAAAAAGTTGTAGGAACGCATTACGCGTAAGGATAATCTGAAGTCGAGAGGTAGATGATGCGAAAGATAAATGTGATCTGTGCCATTGCAGCACTTATGGCTGCAAAAGTGATGATCGGTCAGGCACCCCCCAGTGCTCCAGCCGGACCAACCGGACCAGCAGCCGAGGCACAACGAAGCTATACAACCCTTAAAGGAAATATCCTCAAGGCTGCGGACAAGACACCGGCGGAGGACTATTCCTTCAGGCCTACGCCGGAGGTAAGAACCTTTGCGCGAGTCGTCAATCATGTTACCGAGGCGCAACTGCGAACCTGCGGTGCCGTGAATCGAACTACAGCGAATGACTTGCCGAAGGTACCTGCCGAGACAGCTGACAAGGCTGCAATCATCGATGCGCTGAAAGGCTCGTTTGCCGAATGCGATAAGGCCTTTGCTTCTGCTACCGACACAAACCTCGGGGATTTGTTCGACGTTTTCAATGCAAAGCGATCACGCGTTGGGATTTTGTGGGGAACCGTATCTCACGACAACGAACAGTATGCGACGCTGGCCCTCTACATGAGATTGAAGGGACTGATTCCGCCCACCAGCGAGAAGTAGTTATTCGAATGCTTTTTGCCAGGATCAGTCAGCAACTGCGTTGCCATGATGCATTAAACGGCCGAACCACCAAAGGCGTGTTCTACGAAGCTTGCCGTCGCGCTGTGGGATGATTTGGTCGATTGGGCCTGCAGTTGATTCATGCGCAAAATCTAGTTACAGGAGATTTCCATGAGACGAATGCTGTTTGGGCTACTGATGTTTGGGGTCTTCTCGTGTGGTTTCATCAAGGCGCAAGAGGAGAAGCCGATGACTTTGAAAGCTGTCCTACTGGAACAGCTTCGGTCGACGCATAACAAAGCAGAGTGGTTTGTTCCGGCGAATACGGCAGTGGCAGGGCTGACCCCAGCGCAGGCGAGCTGGACGGATAAAAGCGGAAATCACTCTGTCGGGCAACTGGCGAATCATCTTGTGTTTTGGGACCGTGAGATGCTGACGAAGTTCAAGGGGGAGACCCCAGCGAAGTTCGATGGCAACAACGATGAGACGTTCAATGAATTCGATGCGAAGAGTTGGACCAAGACTGTTGCGGATCTGGATGCAGTGATGACGGATTGGGAGAACGCGGTACAGGCGGCCGATGACGCCAAGATATCGCTATGGGCTTCGAGAATCGCGCACGTTGGAACTCACAATGCTTACCACGTTGGTCAGATTGTTTATGTCCGGAAGCTGCAGGGAGTATGGGATCCGAACAAAGGCGTGCGGTAGACGCCAGCCATCGAACTACTGCAGTCTCCGGGTTGCGCCAGTGGATGGTGGACTAGGATGCCCCTAACTTCGCGAAAAAGCTTGCGTCGTCTCCGGCGTTCATGTCGATCCAGTCTTCATCGGTCATAGCGGTCCTCCACTGAATGAATGGAAGAGCGTCAGGGCCGACAGGATGGCGGAGCTGCCATGTTCCACTGTCGACGACTTCTAGAATCTTGTCGGCGACGAGCGACGGAGGCACGGGGGTCTTTAGCGAGTTTTCAAACAAGGCTGCAAAGCGGGCGCTCTGTCCGTAGGGCGATTCGGTTTCGGGATGTTCGATACGGCGAGCCATGGCGGTGTTGATGATGCCGAGCTCAACGAGAGCGACACGGACGTTGAAGGTCTTCATCTCGCCGGTGAGGCCTTCGCTGAGGGCTTCGAGCGCCCACTTTGAGGCGCAGTAGGCGGTGAGTGGCGGGTTACAAATGCGTCCCGCGACGGAGCTGATGTTGATGATGCATCCGCTGCGGCGTTCGCGCATGGCGGGGAGCACAGCCTGAACGCAGCGGACCACTGGTTTGCGGCCAATCCAGCCTACGTTATTTATGGTTTTTTTTGAAGAAACAAAAGTAACCCGCTCATGCCTTGGATCGCATGAGCGGCTATTGGGTTGGGTATGAGTTGATGTTGGTAGGTACCGGAGTTAGTTTCTGCGACGGCCGCCCATTAGCTGGAGGACGGCGAGGAAGATGTTGATCGCGTCGAGGTAGATGGAGAGGGAGAGCGAGACGGCAGAGCGGCCGTCTCCACCGGCGCGGATGCGGGCGAAGTCGCCTACGGTGAGCAGGCCGAAGATGCCCAGCGTGAGCCAGGAGTAGGTGTCCGGCGAGAGGAAGTGAAAGAACATGCTGGCGATTCCGGCGATGATCAGCAGCAGAAGCGCGGCGAAGCCGATGCCGGCGATGCGGCGGTAGTTGATGTTGAAGAGATACGCGACGCAGCCCATGACGGCCATGCCAGCGCCGGTGGTGGCGGCGGCGTTGAAGACGATCGCGGAGCCGAAGTTGTGGATGTAGCGCTGGATGAGGGGACCGATCTCCCAGCCCATGAAGTAGGTGAGGGTGAGGAAGAGTCCGAGTGCGATAGCAGGGTTGGCCTTGCGGGTGAAGTTGATGGCGAAGACAAGGCCCAGAACGACGATCATGCCGACGAACGTTCCCCAGGGCGGCGCAGTGGCGACACCGAGCGCGGTGACAAAGAAGCCGAACGAGGTGATGGCAAGCACCTTGGCGAGCAGTGAGGAGGTCTCCTCGCGTGCGCCTTCGAGAGTGATCGGATAGTTCTGACTCATGCGGTAGTCGTTCATGGCTTGCTGTTTGCTCCGTTTACTTCTCATTCAGTGAGACGCTTTTGCGGTCGGTTTGTCATGCAGGATGAGCCCTGCCACTCCCGCTGTTTTTACGCAAAGTCTTCAAAGCAGGAGACTTAGGTCTGGACTTCGGGCTTCCCGGGATGCGTCAAATGAGTCAAAGTCTTGTAATAGAACGGCTTGTACGGGGACTTACAAAAATCCAGACCTGCTCTCGAGATCTTCTAATTTTCCTATCACTATTTTACCTGACGAGGTGAAACTGAACGGCACTTTGGAAGGGTGTTATTTTTGCCGATAACGCATTTATTTTGTGTGCGTTGTCGGATTTTTAAGTTTGAGATGGCTTGACAGGGCCGACGGCAGGTGAAGATCAAGATATCGCATGCGGTTATTTTGGCGACAGCTGAGGGGCCGGGCGCATTGCTTATACGCATACGATCTCCTGTCCGGGCACCTGGGTTTGTGCCACTCACAGGTGATATCGTGACTGTATATCATAAGGAGTGCCATGCGAACGCTGGTTGATATTCCGGAGGACGAGCTTGAAGAGTTGAATGCTTTGAGCGAGGCGCGAAAGGTGTCGCGGGCGGAGTTGATTCGGCAGGCTGTGGCAGGATTTCTTGCGCAGAATAAGGCCGGGCTTGAGGACTCCTTTGGGTTGTGGAAGGAACGCGGGGTGGATGGAGTGGAGTTCCAGAATAAGCTGCGGAATGAGTGGAAGCGGTGAACGAACTCTTCGATACGAATATCCTGATTGACCATTTGAACGGAGTTAGCAAAGCCACACGGGAGATTCAACGCCAGAATCCTTCGATCAGCACGATTACGTGGATCGAAGTGATGACGGGAGCGAAGACTCAAAGTGAGGAGGTGATTTTGCGGGCTTTTCTGGTGAACTTTCAGGTTTTGGCGATTACGAGCGCGGTGGCGGAGCAAGCGGCTTTGAATCGGAGGCAGAAGAGGATCAAGATGCCGGATGCGATTATTCTGGCGACGGCTGAGATTGCCGGCAGGATTCTGGTAACGAGGAATGTGAAGGATTTTCCGGCTGGGACTCGTGGAGTGCGGGTGCCTTACAAGATTTAAGGTTGCGTTGGAAAAAGCGGTTCGCGCGAGGGCGCGAATGCCCACATCTCAAAATCGAGATTTGGGGCACCCGGCACCCGGTTAGTCATCGTCGGAGATACGTGCGACGGCGGCTTCGTGGAAGCCAACACCTACCTTGAAACCTACAGGCTTCATCGGATCGGAAGCGACGTCGATAGCGAGCTTCTGCATCTGGTCGTAGTTCGGACGGTTCTTATCGTAGTAGCCTGTGCACTCGTAGATGAGGAACGGGACGACGATGTTGGGGTGGACTTCGTTGCACATTGTGACCATCTCCGACTCTCGGTAGCCGGTCATGATGTGCGCGTAGGAGCAGGTTTTACAGAGCGATGCCGAACCAATCGGCGTTCCGCCCTTGATGTAAGCCTTGCTCATGGCGGGCCCTTCTTTCTAACCAGCGGAGGCTGGAGTGTTTGGGCGCAGTTTTGCAGCTGCGCGATGGCGCATGTGAGTTGGCGAAGACGGCAAGGCGGTTCGACAGGACATCGTCGAAACGACTGTCTCAGCTGTTGGCTATTCGCCGTTGGGTGTGGGTTGCGTAGGATCGTCTGCTAAAGGTTAGCGGCAGGTGAGAGGCAAAGCCCGGCGATCGCTCCAGACAAACATCGTCTGTGGTGATCTATGCATCGTGTTGTGCGATTTGGTGTTCATCGGAGCCTCTCCTACGCTTTGTTACTTTGCCAGTTACGAATTGGAAATGCAAGAGAATTTATTGGGATGAATAGGCTCCCGAGGATTGCAAAAAATGGTTCCCGCGGTGCGAATACTCACGGCAATGATGAGATTG
The DNA here is from genome assembly GCF_009766095.1 of Granulicella sp. S190. GTDB lineage: Bacteria > Acidobacteriota > Terriglobia > Terriglobales > Acidobacteriaceae > Edaphobacter. Next base: position 96,849 of record NZ_LMUD01000023.1, on the reverse strand, counting down.
GGTAGTTAGGTTTTGTGTCGCAATTCTAGATATGGGTCGCCTCCAGTGTCAGGTATCATCATTCGAGTCAAAATACTATCTCTTTCTCTTTTTGGAGCTTCATGAAAGTTTTCGTAAGTTGGTCCGGTTCTCTAAGTCAAAAAGTCGCTTGTGCGTTGCGGGACTGGATTCCTTGTGTCCTTCAATATGTCCGTCCTTACGTTTCTTCTGAAGACATCGATAAAGGAACACGGTGGAGCGTCGATATAGCCAAAGAGCTTAATGACTCGGTTTATGGAATTCTTTGCGTGACAGCTGACAATCAGGGAGCTGCTTGGCTCAACTTTGAAGCCGGAGCTCTCTCAAAGGCGATAGACAAGTCGTTTGTTAGCCCATTTCTTTTAAATCTGAAGGCGGCAGAGCTAAATAACGGACCGCTTATTCAGTTCCAAGCAACGGCGTTTACGCAAGACGAGGTACGTAAGCTTATAGAGAGTATCAACAACAAGTCTGGCGATTTGGAGCGCGTAGAGCTGGCAACCGTAAAACGAACATTCGATAAATGGTGGCCGGAGCTCGAAAGAGAGCTTTCGACAATTCTTCAAGACGCTCCAATGAAAGTAAAGACCTCAGCTGTACCTACTAAACAGGAGGCAATGATAGAGGAGTTGCTTGATCTTGCAAGAAGCCAGCAACGGCATTTCAGTAATCCCGAGAGTTTGTTGCCGCCACAATATTTAGAGTGGGCTATAAGTCGCAGCAGCCGCGAAATCAATTCGCGCGGAAGTCACGATCTGAGTAATGGTAAGTTTCACGCTGCGTTAGTTGAACTGGTTGAATTTATCGAAGATATAGAACCTTCAGAAGCGCAAGAAAAAGCTGCTAAATCCGCCAGCCGACTGCATCGCCTCTATCATGACCAAGAAGAAAAGGCCTTTAGACCTGCGCGACGTTCAAGACCACCGCTAAATGCGGTTCCTGTAGATGACGACACGGCAAAGCCGAATAGATCTGCTTATCGAGACTTGCTTCACGGGTAAATTCTGTTGAGCGTGCGGGCGAAGGGGATGGTTTCGCGGACGTGGTCGAGTCCGCAGATCCAGGCTACCGCTCGCTCGATGCCCATGCCGAAGCCGGCGTGGGGGACGCTGCCGTACTTGCGCAGGTCCAGGTACCACTGGAAGGCGTCGAGTGGGAGATGGTGCTCTTCGATGCGGGACTTGAGGAGGTCGTAACTGTCGATGCGCTGGGAGCCGCCGATGATTTCGCCGTAGCCTTCGGGCGCGAGGACGTCGACGCAGAGGGCCTTGCTGGGGTCGAGCGGGTCGGGCTGCATGTAGAAGGCCTTGAAGGCGGCGGGGTAGCGGTGGATCATGACGGGCTTGTCGAACTGGCTGGAGATGTAGGTCTCGTCGGGGCTGCCGAAGTCGTCGCCGTATTTGTGAGGAGCTTCGATCTTGCCGGCTTTGTGGGCTTCGTCGAGCATGGCGTGGGCTTCGTCGTAGCTTAGGCGGGGAAAGGTGCCGACAACAGCTTCGAGCTTGGCGATGTCTTTGCCGATGACCTTGAGGTCGGCGCGGTGCGACTCGAGCACGCGAGTGATGATATGGGTGATGAAGCCTTCGGCGAGGTTCATGAGGCCGTCGAGCTCGAGAAAGGCGACCTCGGGTTCGATCATCCAGAACTCGGTGAGGTGGCGGCGGGTTTTGGATTTTTCGGCGCGGAAGGTGGGGCCGAAGCTGTAGACCTTGCCGAGCGCGAGGGCGGTGGCTTCGATGTAAAGCTGGCCGGACTGGGTGAGGTAGGCCTTGTCGTCGTCGAAGTAGTCCATCTCGAAGAGCTCGGAGGTGCCCTCGCAGGCGTTGGGCGTGAGGATCGGCGGATCAGTGCGGATGAAACCGTTGGTGTCGAAGTACTCGGCTGCGGCACGCATGATGGTGGCGCGGACGCGGAGGATGGCGGACTGGCGCGGGGTGCGGAGCCAGAGGTGGCGGTGCTCCATGAGGAAGTCGACGCCGTGCTCTTTGAGCGTAATGGGGAAGGGAGTGTCTTCGGGGACGCGCTGGAGGACTGCGATGCTTTCGACGTCGAGCTCGTAGCCGGAGGGAGCGCGAGAGTCGGCGCGAACTTTGCCGGTGACGGTGAGGCTGGATTCGAGAGTGAGATTCTTTAGGGTCTCGAAGACCTCTTCGGAGACCGCGGCTTTGGGGACGATGCCCTGGATGGTGCCGGTGCCGTCGCGGAAGATGGGAAAGAGAAGCTTGCCCGAGGCGCGGAGGTTGTAGAGCCAGCCGCGGAGGGTGATGGTCTGGCCTTCGTGCGCGGAGAGGGAGGCAATGGTGGCGATGGGTGCGGAGGTTGTTGTTTCGGTAGACATGTCTCTTTCAGTCTACTAGTGCGCCATTTTCTCGAAGAACGTTTCATCGCGGACGAAGAGGATCAGGGTCCCGGGCTCAGCAGCTCTTTGCACTTTCGCTTTGCAAGAATTTTTGCTGACGATGCCTTTCGAGAAGATCTCAGGTAATGAAAACGGAGTACGATTCACTTTTTCGTTTTCATTGCATTGACGATGCCAATCGACAGAGACGAAAAACGAATGAATATCTGGAGATATGTCGGACGTTGTGACGATGCCATCGGCATCCGTCCTGAATCCACGCACGTTACGATCACCGGCGAGATCGCCAAAATCTCCAGTTCGAAACAGATTGACGTGTTCGTTTGCAACGGGCTTACCATTCTTCCCGTTGAGAATTTGAACTCTAAGCGCCTGCGCGCTTGTCATAAGAGTCGACGTCAATAGAAATGAAAAGGCTGCAGCTTTGGATAAACGGCTCATGCTTTGGAGGCGGTAGCCTCGGCGGCTCGTTTGAGAAGGTCGAAGGCTTGCGTCGCCTTGGTGGACGCGGATTCGGGGGTTTCTTCCAGTTCGTGGGCGATCTCCAAGATGCCCGGGGTGTTGGCCGGGAGGGTGGCGATGTGTCTGGCGATGTTGTGCCAGTCGATGCCGGCGGTGCCGGGCCAGAGATGGTCATCCTTGGCGCCGAGGTTGTCGTGGATGTGGAGCTCGGCGATGCGGGGCTTGAGGAACTCGAAGGCCTCGTCGATGCCTTTGTTGGCTTCGGGGGCGGCGAGGTGGGCGTGGCCCAGGTCGAGGGTGACGCCGACGCGGTCGAAGTGGCCCACCTTCAGTATTTCGAGGAGGTGTTCGGGGGTTGTGATCTCGTTCTGGAGATTTTCGAGCAGGATGCGAACGCCGAGGGGGTGCGCGAAGGCCTTGAGGTGCTCGATGGCGGTAAGGGAGTTCTCTAGGGCGCGAAGGTTCCAGGCATCGTCCTTATGACCGAGGTGAAGGGTACAGGCGGAGATGGGGATCTGCTCAGCGGACTCGAGGGCGCGCTTGACCTCGTCCATGGCAGAGATGCGCCGGGATTTTTCGGGGTCGATCAGATTGAGATTGTGGGCAACGTGGCGGGACCACTGGGCGTCGGCACGGTCGCTTAGGTAGAGGGGCTGGTGGAGCGTGGCTCCCACGCCGGTCGAGTTGAACCAAGTGGCGATATCTCGGACGGCGGCGCGATCGGTGTAGTCGAAGTGGTGGCGGGCTGCGAAGAGCTCGATCACCTGAGCGCCGGATCTGTGCAAAGCGTCGAGCAGGCCGGGGTGAAGGCGCTGCGAGAAGAAGACGTGGGTGGAGATACCGGGTTGCATCACCTTTTAGGGTACAGCAGGAGGGGATCCGGCGGTGTAGCGGAAGGGTTCGGCAGTTCGGCTAGAATTTGAACCGAGTGGAGGTCCAGATGAAGCTTGCCGTGCGGATGGTTTTAGCGGGCTGTATCTCCTGGGGAAGTGGGATGGCTAATGGTCAGGTTGGTATTACAGCTCCGGTTGAGAGCACTCCTGCGCCGGCTCAGACCCCGGCAGCAACATCGGCTTCGGCGGTAGTGCCGCCGGTCTCCATGACAGTGGAGAGGGCGAAACAGATCGCCGGGATGGAGGCAAAGCTGGCAGATTGGCCAGGACTGGAACGATATCAGGCGGATAACGCGGCGTTAGCTCCGGTGACGGCGGCGGGGGAGCAGCGGGTGGTGTTCTATGGAGACTCAATCACGGATGCATGGGGCCGCCTGCCGAATACGGGCGAGTTTTTTCCCGGGAAGCCGTACGTAAATCGCGGCATCAGCGGCCAAACCACACCGCAGATGGTGGTCCGGTTTCGCCAGGATGTAATCGATCTGCATCCGGCAGCGGTGCTGATTCTGGCAGGGACTAACGACGTCGCCGGGAATACCGGTCCGATGACGCCGCAAATGACCGAGGATAACTTCCGGTCGATGATCGATCTGGCCAAGGCGAATGGGATCCGCGTGATTGTCGCATCCATTCTGCCAGCGGCGGACTATCCGTGGAAGCCGGGCCTTGCACCCTCGCCGAAGATCAGAGCATTGAATGACTGGCTGAAACGCTACTGCGTCAATCACTCAGTAACTTATCTGGACTATTACTCGGCAATGGTGGGAGCAGATGGCGGAATGAAGCTCGGAATCAGCTTTGACGGAGTGCATCCCAATGCGCAGGGGTACGCGATCATGACGCCACTGGCGCAGGCAGCGATTGATAAGACGCTGGGTGAGTAAAGAGTGGTTCTTCCAACGTTTAACGATTGCGACTTATGTAGCGTACGTTGTTCTCGGAATTCATGGATCACGTTAGAAAGACCATCGCAAAACGAGTGAGGGAATCGACAACCGCACATCAGTGGAGCCCGGCAGTATCGAGTAGTTGCTGCAACGGTGGAAGTATCACGAAGTCTGTAAGTTCGGAGTGGTCAGCCGCGGTCTTGAGGACACTGTTTTGCTCGTCGATCCATGCGGGCGCAGGCGCTGTGTGGGATTCGATAGAGGCTAGGGACTGAAGACCCAATTGTCCGAGCTTAGGCAGTTGGGCTCGCCGGAGTGTGAGTTGATTGAGCTTGGGATGCTCAATAGAGAGCGCGTCTAATGACGAGCCCGAAGAGACCCAAGATTGGAAGAGGGTCTGAAGCTGCTTGCGAGCGGCTATGTGGTCGGCAGGCGAACTACTGTGCAAATAACCTTCTACGAGGAGGCGGAGATCTTCGCGGAGGGGTGGATCGGGACGGGTGTAATCGACGGCGTTACCCATCGGGGTAAGCTGCGAGGTCTTTTGCTGGTTGTAGCGGTCACCAAAGGAGACCGGAGAGAGTGTGGAGACGAGGACCGCCAACTGAGAAGCTGCGGCTTCACTACCTGCAAGTTGACGCAGTCCGGACTCCGGTCCGGAGATATGGGAAAGACCGAGGCCGTCGAGACGGATAGATTCGACTTCGAGGCGGCGATACATATCATGCACATCGCGGGTATCGCGTGGCGACCAGAAGCGTTCCGCAAGAGCAGCCGTACGTGGCCAGACGCGGGAGTCTACAGTCTGAGGTGTGATCTGCTCAGCCCACATGCAGACTTCGCCGCCAAGAATAAGCTTCTGCTCGGCCGCCGTGAGAGTGGTGTTGCTGGGTATGGGGTCGTCGAGGTACATCCGCTCGGCTGACTTCATGCCGTCGAGATAATAGGGAGCTGAGAGGATGCCGCGATTGCCTTGTTTGGCGGCGACGGCAAGAGATTCGACGCCACGCCAGCTTTGGATGAGAGCGTCTTTAGGAGTGCCCGGGGTAAGAATCTCGTCCCAGCCGACCATCTGCTTGTGATGCTGGTGGACAAGGGTAAGAACACGCGTGCTGAAGTAGGTCTGAAGATCGTCCGTGGACTTCATATTATGGGCGTGCATATAGGCGACGATGGCGGGATTCGCCTTCCAGTCGGCCCCGTTGCTCTCGTCGCCGCCAAGGTGGAGATAGTCGTCGGGAAAGAGTGCGGACATTTCGCCGATGAATGCGTCAAGAAACTGGTAAGTGCTCTCACGGGTAGGGTCGAGTGCACCGTCCCAGACTCCGAAGGTGCGGGAGATCTCATAGGAGCGTCGGACGCTGCCGAACTGGGGCATGCCGACGAGCCAGCTGGTAACGTGGCCGGGAACATCGAACTCCGGCACGATGCGGATGCCGCGGGCGCTGGCGTACGCGATGACCGCGCGAACCTGATCTTGAGTGTAGAAGAGGCCGTCGGAGCCTTTGGAGGTGAGAAGGGGAAAGAGCTTGCTCTCGATACGGAAGCCCTGGTCGTCAGTGAGGTGCCAGTGGAAGACGTTGAGCTTTACCGCGGCCATGCCGTCGAGCGTGCGATAGATGACGGGTAAAGGCATGAAGTGACGGCTAACGTCGAGCATGAAGCCGCGCCAGGGAAAACGCGGAGAGTCGTTGATGTCAACTGCGGGGATGACGTAGCGGCCATCTTCGACCTGGACAAGCTGTTGTAGGGTTTGAAGACCATGAAGCGCTCCGAAGACCGTGTGCGCTTGCAGAGTGATCTTGTCCTTAGAGACGCTGAGGGTATACGTCTCATCAGTCTCCAGGGTAGGCCGTGTCCCGGTGACATCCTGCACCTGAATGACGAGGGTAGGGTTGACGGCCTGTAGCTCTTTGCTGAGCGGAGTATCGGTTTCTGTCTCCAGGCTATCGAGAGTGCGGCGAACGCCCGCTTCGAGGATGGTGTTGTGCGTCCCGTTGAACGAGACGGTGAAGTTCTTGGTTATGGGAATAGCGCCGCTGCCAAGGGCAACCTTCGATGGCTGCGGAAGGAGCGTGTTTTTGAAGTTGGAGGATTGCGCGGCAAGAATATGGGTCATAAAGCAGAGTGTCCCGGAGACGATTACTCTGGCGCAGTGATGACGCAGAGTCGATGCATGGTTCATTGCTGCTCCTTGGTGATTCCTGGCTCACCGCCTTGTGTTTGGCGAGGCTTATCTCTTGAAGGTGGTGATCTTAGCCCGGCTTAGGGCCGCTACCTCAAACTACGATAGTTTATCGCCAAAATAGAGTAACGCTGTTCCAGCCCGCCGACAGAAATCCGTCGATGAACGTGCATCCGTTGGCCTCATCACAAAGAATCTCAGATTCGCAGTGGCTATACTCGACGCCGCAGAGGTGGCTCTTGTAACCGACCACGGAATGATGAATCAATGGAGCCGAAGCTAGTTCGGTAACTATCGCGGGGGCCAGAATGCTCAACGCTCGTTGCATGATCTCGGTGGCTTTCCTTCTCGGTATCGTGTCGCTGACTGTTTCCCCAGTAGATGCTCGGCAAAAAGACAGCATGCCCGGAATGGACATGAGCGGCAAAGGCAATATGAGCGGTATGAGTGACATGAGCAATATGGGTCCGAGCATGGCTGCCATGGCCGGACACATGTACATCACAGCCCTGCGACCAAAGCAGCCAGGTGACGAGGAAAAAGCTAAGGCCGTAGTAGCTACGGTTAAAGCAAGCATGGAGCGTTACCGGGACTACCGCAAAGCTTTGGCCGACGGATACTCTATTGCGAACCCGAAGCTTGAACAACCTCAGTACCACTTCAACAATGAGGCCAATGCTCGAGAGGCCGATGACCACTTCGACCCAAGCAAGCCTACTTCACTGCTCTACCGGCGGACTCAGTACCAGCAATACAAGCTGGAGGGCGTCATGTTTACGGCGCGCCCGAACGCCACGGAAGAGGAGTTGAATCAGCGCATCCCTCTTAGCGTTGCGCGCTGGCACGTGCATACCAACTTCTGCGCCGCACCGGCGGACCGCGTGAAAGATTACCTGGGAGCTCATCCCAAATTCGGCATGTTCGGTTCGATTCACAGCAAAGAGGTGTGCGAGGCTGAACGGGGCACCTTCCACCCCACCATGTTCACCTGGATGATCCACGTTTTTCCTTACGAAAGGGACTTCAAAGACGTTTTTTCGATGAATGATGACGTCGCCCACGTCGAGTAGCCGTCAATCCTCAAAAAAACAGCAAGCTGTGGATGATCAGATTTCGTCTCCAGCCGATGCAGAGCAGAATTTTCTTTCCGTGGTGAGATGTGGTGTTTTCTGGGGGATTTTGCGGAAACAGGGTGTTTGGAGATGGTTTTTTGGTGGTGAGATCGTGGTGGAATGTATGGCTAAGGTGGTTTTTTAGCAACCACTTTTTCGGTGCGGAAAAATGCGCCATCTTTTCAGGATTTATTTTGGGGTTTTCCATTTTGGGCGGAGAGCTGGCAGGTGTGATCTGTTTCGATATCGATGGCGGAGGAGACAGCCTGTTGCGAATCCTGGAAACAAGGCTGACGCCAAAGACTCAACCCTATGCCGCAGCCGCGCCTTCGACCAGCAGGTGGAGGCGAAAAAACGCTTTTATGGACTACACGACAGTCTTCGACCTGGTCGAAAAAATACGCATCATTCGCGGCTAGCCGCCTTGGGCGCACTGCGCGGCTTGCCGAGTCCGCCAGGCCACCAGTTCCAATCACCGGCAACACGAAGGAGCGCGGGACCGATCACAATACGAACGAGTGTCGCGTCGATCAACACGGCGACGGCCAGTGTAAATCCGATCATCTTGACCACCAGAAAATTTCCGAAGGTGAATGCCGCGAAGACCACGATCATGATCGCAGCGGCGCTCGTAATCAGGCCTGCGGTTCTAGCCATCCCCTCCGGGATTGCGTCCATTTCACCCAGGCCGCCCCTCCTGGCTTCCAGAACCCGTGCGACCAGAAACACTTCATAGTCCATGCTTAGCCCGAAGACGATGGCAAAGGCGACGATAGGAACAAGCGGGAACACGCTTCCCGTCCCCCCAGGGACTCCCAGCAGGCTGCTCCCATGTCCATCCTGGAAGACCAGGACTAAGGCTCCGAAGGAAGCTGCGACCGAGAGCAAGTTGAGTGCAATCGCCTTGACGGCAGCGAAGAGGGATCGGAACCCGCAGAGAAGTGCCAGGAACGTCGCTCCCACCACCATCCCCATCACTGGCACAAAGCGGTTTGTGACAATCGTCTGGTAATCGGCGTTGAGTGCTGGAATCCCGCCAATCTGTAGCGTTGCCCCAGGCACGCCGGTGAGTGCTGCCGCACCGGTCTTTCGGAGCTCCCGGACCCAGTCGACTTGATCGCGCAGGGAGACTGAAGTCGCGGGTAGCACCTCGAGCAGCGCCGCCCGTCCGTCACTGCTCAGAAACGTACGCCTCGTCTCCCGCGAGAGGTCCGTGAGAGAGGCGCGATTGCCCTCCGCAATGGTTGAGATCGAGATGACGCGGGCGCAACGAGGGTCGCTCGCGAGGCGCTTGCTGAGGCGATCGAGCGCGTTCCATCCTGCGTCGGTTTGCGCTATGGAATCTGTTGGCAGTTCGACGATGACACGCATCGAATAAACAACGCCGGCCCGATCCATCTGTTCCAGGGTGTGCAGCGCGTGAACTGATTCCGCTGACTCCGGAAGCCAATCCCCTTTGGGGAGACTGGTATCCAATCGCGTGACCTGCCACGCGAGCAGAAGCAAGGGGGCGCCTGCCAGAACGAGGGCAAGCCAGGGATGGGCAACAATCACCTTTCCCCAGCTCCTCCAGCGTTCTCCCGTACGTTCGGCCCTATGGACATCCAGCTTCGGAGTAAAAGGCAAACGACCAGCGTCAATCCGCCGACCGAGCAAGGCCAGGACTGCCGGGACGACTGTATTTGTGAGCAACACACACATTCCCGCAACCAGGAATCCCGCGACACCGATAGAACGAATTTCGCTGATGGGAACGGTTAGAAGCGCGAGAAACCCGATGGCGACGGTCGAGGCAGAGATCAAAAGCGTACGACCTGCCTGACGAGCCGCTAGGACCGACGCTGCGGCCCCGTCGTGCCCGGCTGAGATCGCCTCACGGAAGCGGCTGACCATGAGAAGCGCATAGTCGATTCCCAGGCCTAAGCCGAGCATGGTGGCCAAATTTTGAACCAGAATGGACAAGTGAAAGCGATGGGCCAGTAATCCTGTAATCGCCAGAGTAGCCGCGATGGCAAGCTGGCCGACGGCCAATGGGATGAGGGCAGCGACCAGGCTTCCGAAGGCCACCAGCAAAAGCGCGAGGGTCGCGGGAATCACCAGGCTCTCTCCGCGTCGCACGTCATCGGCGCTCGCTTTGCGGATGTCGAAGTTAAGCGGAAGTTCGCCCGTCAGTTCGATCTTCACGTTTGGATAGCGGCCCCGCAGTTGATTGGCGAGAGAGTTTGCCCGCTCGTGAAGCTTCGGAACGAGCGACTCCACCGGCGCCTCGGTCGATGACAGCCCAACCAGGACAAACGTTCCACCGCCCTTGCCCAGAAAGACCGGATCGCGCAACTCGAGATGAGAGACGACGCCGGACACGCCGGGTTCTTCTCTCAGCCCTGACACAATGGTTGCCAGTGCCTGCTCGCCCTCCGCTGAATCCGCGGGAGGTAGTCCCTGAATCACGAGGACTACGCGATCCACGAACGGCGAATGAAAACGACTGACAAGCTCTTGTCGGACAGCCTCCGCTTCACTTCCCTCAACACGGGTTGCCGTCTCCAGATGGCGCTCGGCGTGGAAAGAGAATGGAAGAAGCGCAACGACAGCGGCAAGGACTACTCCGGCCACCCAAAAACGGCGCACATGCATGAGATTCATGATGTCACACAAAATCGTTGCCAATCAGGCAATATGCCACTCTCCGATGGCATCAAAATAACTCGAAGGCGGAATCAGTGCCAGAGGTGGACGTAGTCGGCTCCCTGAATCTGCTAAATTTGTTCCGATCGATTAGGAGGACCCATTCTTAAACTCGCGTTACTCGCACTGCTTGCCGCCTTTCAATCTGGAACCGCTGACCCTCGTATTGGCTCCTGGACGCTTCTCTCCGCGCAGTCCAGCCTGACTCCTCCGAACAAGCTCTCCGTCACCGCACTTCATGACGCGGTGCACGTAGTGATGTCAGGCGATATCCACCTCGATTTCACCGCGAAGTCGAACGGACATGAGACGGCCGTCCCAGGGAATCCGGCATTCAATCAGGTCGAGCTGCGAAGGATCAATAAGAGACAGGCGGAGGTCAAGGAGAAGAAGGATGGAGCTGTCGTGACGACGGTTCGCGAGAAGCTTTCGAAGGATGGGAACGAGCTCACGATTACTACTGTGAGCGCAGGCAATGCCGACAAGATCACCGTGTGGACCCGAAGTGGAAACGTGAAGACCGGTGGCGATTTGCTCGCGGGCGAGTGGACACAGGATCCCACCAAGACTCGTATGCGGCAAGGGCTGGTGATAAAGATAGAGCCGGACGGAAACGATGGGGTCCGATTTTCGGGTGAGTTCAGTTACACCGCACGTCTCGACGGGAAGCAGTACGACGTGAAGAGCTCCCGCAACGATAACGTCACGCTACAACTTGTAGACCCACACACCGTCGACGCGATCTACCGGCGAGACGATCAGGTGGCTCAAAAAGACAGGTGGACGGTCTCCGCGAATGGCCAGCAGATGACACTGACCACCGCAGGCACGTTAGAGACCGGTCAGCACCTGACTGAAACGCTGGTGTTCAAGAAGCAATAGGATTATGCATCCGTGAAGGCAAGAGGCTCAGGAGATGACGTAGCGCTGAGCTCACGAGCCGCAACCGAGATAATTCCCTTACGGTGCATAAACTTCAGAATGCCGGCGACCGTATCTTCGAGCGACGGATCCGGGATGCCCCACTTAGAAGCATCGCGCGCCTCTTGATAGGAGGAACTCTCATAGCGCTTGAACTCCATCGCGGAGATGTTGTCCACCGAGCCCACTAGAAAATCCAGCAGCGGAAAGAGTAGATCTTCCTTCCGGCATCTGCGGATCAACTCGGGAACAAACTCAGAGATATTGAATATTTCGAATTGCCGCCCTGTGGACTTGGTGATGAGCTCGGTAATATTCAGCATGTTCGCATAGTCGTCCCGGACCACGTGGTAAGTCTTATTCGCGGTGCCGGGAGTGGTTGAGATTGCAACGATATTGTTTGCCACGATGTCCGCGGGAACGAAACTCACCTGGTTGAGAGTGTCGACTCCGATGCCGTGATTCACCATAAACGCCACTAAACGAACAGCGATATCGAAGTTGTTGCCTCCGCCAGTCACTGAGGGACTAACAAGTGCGGGCCGGAAGATCCGTGTTGAAAGTCCCCGGCTGCGCGCATCTGCAACAACTTGTTCCGCTACCCATTTGGTCTGGCTGTATCCGAAATCAAGAAGCTCCATATCCTTATTGAAGTCGGTCTCATAGAGGACACTCTTTACTGCCCAGCCAAACACGAAGGTAGTCGAGACATAATTGAATTCCTTGGATCTCCCTTCGAAGGCCAGCCGCAGGACCTCGTTGGTTCCCATCACGTTCGCATCACGCATGCGGTCGTAGTTAAACAGATAGTTCACGGTCGCGCCGTTGTGGAATACCGTGTCTACTTCACTGGCGAGGAAGTCCCAGACATCCTGATTCAGCCCCAGCATTGGCTGCCCGAGATCGCCGCAAATGGGAGTAACACGTGCTTCGAATGTCCGCATGAGCGCGACGGGACAAGGCCCCATCGATTCCATTGCCGCCCTCAGCCTCTGCCTGCCCTGAACATCGTCGGAAGCTCTGACGAGAACATAGATCTTCGCCCGCGTCTGCTCCAGCAGACTCTTCATGAGGAACGGTCCGATGAAACCGGTACCGCCCGTCAGCAGGACATGATTCATGACCGGCATCTGGGGCAAGGGCTCCGGAGCCGAAGGGGCGAAGATGAGCTTGCTGTCGTCGCCCATCATCTGCTTTTCTGCTGCGCGCTGCTCATCACGGAAAGCTGACAGGGAATGGCGCAGTTGCTCCAGTGCTTCCTTAGGCGCACGCTCCAACTGCTCCGCCAATCGAAATAGATCGGCCACGCTGACACGCTGAATGACACCGATATCGACCTGCCGCGCCAGCATCTCGGCGCCCTTATCCTTCAAAAGCTCCTTGAGTTCATGCATGAACACGACAAGGTCGAGGGAGTCCAGGCCGGCTTCAACCAGGTTGTAGGATTCCGAGCCTGTCAGGTTGTACCTGACCTTCAATTCGTCGAAGGTCGATTGCGGCCCAGAACTGGGCTCGGAGCACCCGGCGTCCTTCTCCCGCGAAAACTCGGAGAGAACGGTGAACTGACCCTCCAGCCACATCTGCTTCGTCTTATGGCGCATGATCTTTCCCGAACTCGTTCTCGGGACCGCACGCGGTGCGATGAAGGAGATCAGGGCCACTTCCACGTTCAGATAACTCCGGACCGCAGCTGCAATCTTTCGCGCATCCGGAAGAGCCTTAGGATTCTTCACTTCGGCCACGATTGCCAGTGCAGGCTCGCTGTCTTCGTGAATCTGGAATGCGGCGACGCAACTGTTGCGGATCAGGCCGGAAGCTCTCTCCACAACATTTTCGATATCCTGCGGATAATAATTTTGCCCGCGCAGGATAATCATGTCCTTAATGCGACCGCAAACGTAGAGTTCGCCGTCGTGGAAGAATCCCATGTCGCCGGTTCGGAGATAGCCATCGTCATAGGGACTATCATCTACAAGCCGTGCGCGAAACTGCTTCAGCGTCAGCTCCGGGTTGTTCCAGTACCCCAGACACTTGCCGCTTCCAGCGATCCAAATCTCCCCGACATGGCCCGAATCCAGAGCGAAGTGCTGTTCCGGGTCCACAATCTTAACGTCGATACCCGCGAGCGGGGTTCCGCAGCTGACAATCTGCGTGGCCCCGTCGATCTCGGAGACCTCGGTCGTCATGCGCGCCTTACCCAGCGCGAGGGCCCGCTTATTGACGGAGACAATATTGCGGCCGCCGAGTGAAACCGCAAGAGTATTTTCAGCCAGCCCGAAGGCGGCATAAAAGCTCTCTGACCTCAATCCGTGAGGCTGAAACGCCTCTAGAAATCGTGTAAACGTATCTGGCTTAACAGGTTCCGCGGCGCACATCAATACCCGGAGCGAGCTGAGATCGCAGTCCTCCAGGCCCTCTTTGGATAACCTGCCCGGACGCAGGCAATAGTCGTAGGCGAAGTTGGGTGCCGCAGTCGCGGTAGCCTTATAAGTTGTTATCGTGTCGAACCAGAGGATCGGCCGCTGAATGAAGTCCATGGAAGAGAAGCCATACGTCGTGCCTCCTCTCAGCGCGGGATAAAGGTAGCACCCGATCAGTCCCATATCGTGATACTGAGGGAGCCAGGATACGACGACCGGGTTGGGATGATCGATCACGAGCGGGCAGGTCTGCAGGATGTTTTCGTGCGTCACCATCACACCTTTGGGATCCATCGTCGACCCCGAGGTGTATTGAAGAAACAGAATCTTCGAAGTGCCGAAAGAGGGTTCGTCTGAAGTCATCTCCAAGAACTCTTCCGTGACGATCCACGGAAGGCTGGAGATGTAGTCGACGTCAACGCCCGACGCCGAGACCCCACTTCGCGTGAGATTTGTCTTCAGAGACGCGTGGTAATCTCCGCTGGTTAAAATCCCGGATGCCTGGCAATCCTTGGCGATGTGCACCATCTTATACAGCGCGCTCTGGAAGCCACGAGAACTTGGGGGATAGACGGGCACGGGGATCAATCCGGCGCGCACGCAACCAAAAAACGCGCAGATCATCTCGAGTCCCGGTGGGTAGGCGAGCAGAAGCCGGTCCTCCGCCGCGAAGCGATTCTCCTTCAGCAAATGATCGGCGATCGCCTTCGTCCGTTTGATAAACGAGGCGTACGAGTAGCACTCGATCGGATTGCCGTTCAGGTCAAGGTACGAATAAAGGAGCTTGTGCGGGTGTTCCTCACCCAGCCTATCCAGTTGGTCTAAGATCGACGCCATAAGAGATCAGCAATACCTCCGAGGTTAAATAGCAAAACTCAGTACGAGACGCTGCTCCCCAGTGTCCTGATCAGGTGAAATACGACTGAGTCTCGGAGTGCGGAATTACAGTGTAAGCCGAATGAGAACAAAGGCATAAAACATTCTGTGCCGCTGCATCAGTCAGTCAGTTCATGGTAGCAGAGCCCGGAAGCAATAGACGTGGTCCCGCTTCCAGAAACGAGAAGTCCCAAGCTCGCTTCGTCTGACCCTGAATTTTCTTGATTCTGCATAAATTTTCGCGTTATCATCAAGTGTTGACGCTGTCGGTGGTAAGCCCAGAGACGCTGGTGCAGGCCGCTGATGCGACCGACCGGGGTACGCCGGGCCGACTAAACAGGATTGCGGAGGCTCCGGTGACGTCTCACATCGACGCGGTGATCACCCTAAATCCTGCTGTCGAGGATCTGGTCCCCTCCGAGGCTTTGCCGCTACAGTCCGTCAGCGACGAGATTGGCCCCTCTTCCTTCCCGAAGGTCTTACGCCGCCGCCTCGACAAGTTCTTTGCCGATGCGAAGATCTCTCCCAAAGCCGACCGTACCATGTGGGTCAAGATCGCCGCCGGGCTGACGGTGCTGGTGGGCAGTTGGATTGTCATCTACGCCCTCAAGCCGGATTCATGGAAGTTTGTTGCCCTCTACGTCTTGAGCGGTCTTGCCCAGACATTTCTTTTGCTGAATATCGCCCATGACAGCAACCATAACGCCATCTCGTCTGTGCCATCCGTAAACAAAACTCTGAACTATGTCTTCGATCTTTGCGGAATCAACTCGTACATGTGGCGTATCCTCCATCATCGAGGCCACCACTCCTGCGTCAATGTCCAGGGCGAAGACGACGCGCTAGCCGGACGCGGCATCCTTCGATTTACGCCCCATGAGCCCCACAAACCCCTGCATCGATTCCAACATCTCTATGCGCTGTTCTTGTACGCGGTTTTCTCTCTCGACTATGTCTTCGTCAGGGACTTCGAATCCTTTTTCTTCCCGTCCCACGAATACCTGAAACGTACGAAGCATCCGGCGCGAGAGTACGCCATCCTTTTTGCGGGGAAAGGTTTCTACTTTACCTACATGCTCCTCTTGCCGGTGTTGGTGCTGGGGAAGTCGCCTCTGCTGGTCGCCGGGGCGTTCGTACTGGTCCATTTGATCGTAGGCTTGACCGTAGCGCTGGTCTTCCAGACTACGCATACCGTCGACAGTACTCACTTTCCCTCGAGCCGCAACGAGTTTGACAATGGCGTTTATCACATCTTCGCGACCACGGCCGACTATGCGACGAGTAACCCGATCGTAGGTTGGCTTGCGGGTGGACTCAACCATCACATCGTCCATCATCTATGCCCGTTCGTGTGCCATACCCACTATGCTCCGTTGACCCGGATTGTGAAGGAGACCGCTGAAGAGTTCGGCATTCCTTATCGGCAGCATCCCACGATGACTCGGGCAATCTGGCATCATCTGATACTTTTGAAGCAACTGGGAAACGAAATCTAATTTTGAGCGCTTAGTTTTTATTTATGGCTACCCAATGGCTTCAGGAAGACCCCACAAAACTCCAGATTGTTCTATGCGGGCGTCCAGACAGCAATCTGGGCAGTGAGGAGTAACGTTGCCCACATCGATACCCGTTGTTTCACGATTTCGCTCCTTCGCTGATTCGCGCGCCATGGTCGCCAATCCCGTGCAGGTGTTGTCGAAGTACACCGAACTCTTCGGCGACACGTTTCGCTTCTATTTGGGTGGTATTAAAAAAGCCATCGTCACTACCAATCCCTCCGTCATTCAGCATGTGTTGAAGACCAATGCGGAAAATTATCAAAAGTCCGAAATTCAAGTAAAGCGGATGGGCCATTTTCTGGGCAAAGGTCTTCTGACCACCCATGGGGAAGCCTGGCGCACACAGCGCCGTCTCATCCAGAAGGGTTTCGACCGAAAGCAACTCGAAGCTCTGTCCGCGATCATGCAGGACTCCCTCGCCGAGTCGCTGCGGGACTTCGACCGAGAGATCCTTGTCGGCCCCGTTGATATCTACCCCCACCTTATGAAGATGACCTTCGCCATGGTCGCCCGTTCACTTTTTGGGGCCAAGCTGAAGGACGAAGATATCGACGTCGTTAGCCATACCATCTGCACCGTCCAGGAATTCATTGTCCGACAGACCCTTCAACCCTACCTGAATCCCTGGTTTGAAGCTTCGGGGGAGCTCCGTAGGCACGAGGAGATGCGAACCCGCGCAGACGGCATTCTTATGGAGTACATCAAGGCACGCCGCCAACAAGCGCCGGGCCACGACCTTTTGCAGACGTTGATGGACGCCCGTTACAGCGATGGCGAAGGCATGAGCGATGAACTGGTCCTAAGCGAGAGCATGCAACTGCTGGTTGCGGGCCATGAGACTTCATCGAATGGCCTCTCGTGGCTTCTCTATCTTCTAAGCTCGCATCCAGACTGTCTCGAACGGGTACGGCAGGAGTTTGATTCCGTGTTGGGCGATGGGCCTCTGAGTTTCAGCGACGTTTCCAAGCTTGAGTTCACCACCCAGGTCATTCAGGAGGGTCTCCGCCTCTACCCGCCGTTTTGGATGATCGACCGCATGGCCGTCGCCGACGATCACGTAGGGGATATCGTCATACCCAAAGGATCGACGGTGATTGTCTTCGTGTACGGCGCGCACCATGCGCCGCGCTACTGGGAGAGCCCGGAAGAATTCGACCCGGAGCGTTTCATCAAAGCGAACGAGAAGCTGCGGACACCCTTCACCCATCTCCCATTCGGAGGCGGACCGCGGGGGTGCATCGGCGGCAACTACGCGATGCTGCAGATGCTCATGATTCTGAGCGATCTGCTGAGAAGATACGACTTTCAGCTAACTCCTGGACAGACTATCGAAGAGCAGCCAATGGTCATCCTCCGACCGAAGCACGGAATCCGCATGACCCTGGTTACGCGCGTCAGTGAAGGACATGGGGCAGGCCGCAGCTCCGCATCCGAGGACGAAGTCCGTCGTCCAACCGAACCCACTCTCTCGCAGTAAAGAGACGAGGTTCGTCACTGTGAGCGATTGCGTATCTCGCGGCGTGTATAGAGGGCCTGGATAAGGGTTGCAGCAAGCGCGGTCCAGCCCGTCTGATGTGAAGCGCCCAGACCGCGACCCGTGTCGCCATCAAAGTACTCGCTGAAGAGGATCAGGTCCTTCCAATGGGGATCAGTCGCATAACGCTCTTCTCGGCCATGGCTCGGACGACGGCCATCCTTGTCAGGAAGAAAGAGGCTGACCAGGCGACGTGCAATGTCCTCAGCAATCTCTACAAGGGTGTGTTGCTGGCCACTGCCGGTTGGGTACTCAAGCTTAAAGTCATCACCGTATACCAGCGAGTAGCGCTCCAATGCGTTGATCAGCAGCATGTTCATAGGAAACCACACGGGGCCGCGCCAGTTGCTGTTGCCGCCGAACATGCCACTGTCTCCTTCCGCCGGTGTGTAACGGACGGTGAAGTGCTGTCCTCGAAGATTGACTTCGAATGGATTGTCATGATGATGCCGTGACAGTGCGCGGATACCGTGGGGGGAGAGAAACTCAGACTCGTCGAGAACCCGCTGCAAAATGCGTTTGAATCGGTCGTGCGGCGCGATGGCAATCCACTTCGAGCCGTTGATTTCGTCGCTGCGACCATTGGCTGTACTGACATACTCCGAGAGCTGCTCCTTGTAATCCAAGAACCACTTCGTACGCTTCTCGAAGTCCTTCAGGCCCTCAACCGTGCCGCGCTTCATAATGCACACAGCGAAGAGTGGGGCGATACCCACAAGAGAACGCACCTTCAGCGACATGCTGCGCCCGTCGTCATGATCCAACTGATCGAAATAGAATCCCTCTTCCTCGTCCCACAGACCGGTCCCACCAATGGAGTTGATGGCATCGATGACAGCGATGTAATGCTCGAAGAACTTGCTGGCGATGTCTTCGTAGGCCTTTGAACGATGATGTGCGAGTTCGAGTGCGATCTGCAGCATGACCGAGCAGTACAGTCCCATCCACGCAGTGCCGTCAGCCTGGTGCAATTGCACACCATCCGGTAGCGTCACGGAACGGTCGAAGACACCGATGTTGTCGAGCCCTAAGAAGCCGCCGCCGAAGAGGTTGTGTCCCTTTTCATCATTGCGGTTGACCCACCAGGTGAAGTTCAGCATGAGCTTCTGGAAGGCGCGTTCCAAGAAGTCGAGATCGCCGACTCCGTTCTCAGCGGCGCCGAGGCGGTAGATATGCCACACTGCCCATCCATGTACGGGTGGATTGACGTCGCCGAAGGCAAATTCATACGCGGGCATCTGCCCGTTCGGATGCATGTACCACTCGCGCAGCAGGAGAAGAAGTTGATTCTTCGCAAACTCAGGATCGATCCTTGCCATGGGAATCATATGAAACGCAGTGTCCCAGGCAGCGAACCACGGGTACTCCCACTTATCGGGCATCGAAAGAACGTCACGACAAAAGAGGTGCCTCCACTCTTCTGACTTTTTCATCCGCTCGGGCGGAGGCGCGATCTGAGTGGGGTCTCCGGTCATCCACCGTTCTGCGATGAAGTAATAAAACTGCTTACACCACAATAGGCCGCCGTAGGCTTGACGTGAGACCTTGTATTCTTCTGCCGTCGCCTCGTGCGGAATGTGCTGTGAGTAGAAGTCGTCTGCTTCCGCCTCGCGTGTTGCGAATATCCGTTGAGCGGTCGCAATGTCGATCGTCGCTGGTTCGACTCCGGGTGAGCTGTCCGATTTGCCGCCGGATAAGGTCTCGCTTTCGATGCGTGCGAGACGGAGGTAAATCGTCTGGCTTGTGCCCGGCTCAAGGACGACGCGGTATAAGAAAGCGCACTTCGTACCGCTGGCCTCCTTCACTGCGTTCTGCTCCCCGTGGACAACATAGCGATCGAAGCCGTCTTTGCTGAAGTGATCAGGGCCGTTATAGTTTGGATCCAGCCGGCGCATGTTGCTGTCGTTCTCAGTGAAGAGAAGGCGCTCCGGCAAGATGGCATTTCCCTCCAGGGGTTCGAAACGATAAGCGCCAAGAATCTTGTGTTCAGCTTGCACTCGGAAGGGGCCGGTCTGCGAGATGATGGGTTTTGTCTTCCCCGTTGCCTCAAGATTCTTCCATGACCAATTGTTGCGTAGCGTAAGCTGCGGCATGATCGTAAGCGGCGCTGCATCTGGTCCACGATTATGCGCCGTGATGCGAATCAGCGTATCGTCCGCGTCAGCTTTCGCATACTCAATGAAGAGATCGAAGTATCGATTGTCGTCGAAGATGCCGGTATCCAGCAGTTCATACTCCGGCTCGTCATAGCCGCGCCGCTTGTTTTCCGCGCGAAGCTCATCGTAAGGAAACGCGCTCTGGGGATACTTGTACAGCGCCTTACAGTAGCTATGAGTGGGAAGTGCGTCCAGATAATAGAACTGCTCCTTGACGTCTTCGCCGTGATTGCCTTCGGGGTTCCCAAGGCCAAAGAGCCGTTCTTTTAATGTCCGGTCTTTCTCGTTCCAGAGAACAGTACTGAAGCATAAACGGCACTGGCGATCCGTCCACCCGAGAAGCCCGTCCTCACCCCAGCGATAAGCGCGGAACTGGGCCATCTCATAGGGGAACGAATTCCACACGTCACCGTTGTACGAGTAATCCTCCCGTACAGTGCCCCACTGGCGCTCCGGCAGATAAGTGCCCCATCGCTGCCAGTTTTTGGTGCGATCCTTGTTTTCAATGAGGCGCTCTTCTTCAGCGGTCTTTGAGACTGCATCGCTCATAGTTGTCCTTACCTTAGGGGACACAGATCCACACCTGAGATATTAATCTCGCAGGCTAGATGATTCCACCCACAACCATTTAAAGATACCGCTGAAGTCTTAGCGCTGCTCCGACCTGGTATCAGGGTCCTTGCCACTGACATACCCTTGCATCGCCATCCGTTTGCCCATCTCGACGTACATGGCCGGATCGCGCGGCTGCCAGGTCGCCAAGCCATCGACGTAGCGGTTGTACATGCAAAAGGCCGCGGCGATCAGGACCGTGTCATGGATGTCGAGGTCGGTTGCTCCTTCGGCCTTGGCTTTCGCGATAAGGTCCGCTGTAACACGTTTGCCGTCGATCTG
Organism: Granulicella sp. S190; assembly: GCF_009766095.1. Lineage (GTDB taxonomy): Bacteria > Acidobacteriota > Terriglobia > Terriglobales > Acidobacteriaceae > Edaphobacter. The sequence goes on along the minus strand of NZ_LMUD01000023.1, from coordinate 75,888 downwards.
GACCTGCTCTGCGATCGCGAGAAGCGCTTTGAGCTTGTTCGAAATGGGTGCTGATTTGTAATCGCTACAGACTGCGTTCACGACCGTCTCACCACCTTCATGTAGATGGGCTGCGGCTGCCCCGTGGCTCGTCTGGCAAAAGTAGCAGGTGTTTCGTGAGGATACGAACGCCGCCAGTAACTCTCTGTCTGCGGAGGTGAAGCCGTCGTTGCCTGAGGCGTGGAGCAACACGTGTGCGAGTTCCCGCATGGGTTTTGCCGTCTCCGGACGGAAGGCGAACCCGGCGGTAATTCCCGGCAGTTCTTCGGGCAGTACGATGTGTGGCATGTTTATTCCTCCAATGAGATAGGGCTTGCGGCAAATGCCGCTCCAGACATAGCGAAACCGGCGGTTTTCCTGCGTGGCAACAGCAAGCTGACGGCGGCTGCAGCAAAGGCGATCGCTGCCAGATAGACGATGGAGCAGTAGTGGTAGGCTCCGGCAACGTCGTACATGTGGCCGATAAACATTGGCCCGGTAGCTCCGCCGATCGCATAGGCTGTCCAGGTGAGACCATACAGAACGGAGAAGTGCTTACGGCCAACATAATGCGCGAGCAGGTAGGGCAAGACGTCAGCTTCGCTGCCCAGGCCGATGCCGAGCAGCACCGCTCCAGACAGAGCGATGGCCGGAGACCCCGCGAAGGCGAGAACCAGAGTTCCAGTGGCTGCTAGGGCCAGGATCATGGTCTGGATGCGTTGCGGCGAGAAGCGATCGATCAGGAGACCGACGCCCAGCCTGCCAAGAATGCCGGCGGCGCCACGGACCGATAGAGCCAGCGCCGCGCTCTGTGCTGTTACTCCGTGATCGGAGAGGATCGCGGCGAGGTTTGTCACGAGCCCGTTCTCGCTGAAGGCAGAGAGCACGGTGATGCCGCACAGCAGCCAGAAGGCTGAACTCGTGAAAGCAGATCTCACACTTAGACCTGAGACAACAGGCTCTTCGTACTGTGCCGTCTCAGCTGGGCGGTTACGGACAAGAAGTGCCGTGAGGGGCAGGCCAAGCAGCGCGATTCCACCCAGCAGCAGGTAGGCGCTGCGCCAGCCGTGATGCGCGATAGTCCATTGCGTGGCAGGTGGTATAAGGATTGATCCCACGCCGCTTCCCGTGAGAATCAACGCCAGCGCGAGGCCGCGGCGCTTCTGAAACCACGTAAGAATCGTGCGCGTGTAGGCAAACTGAGCCGTTCCGTTGGCAACCAGTCCGAGAATGAAAAACGTGAGGTAGAACTGTCCGATGCTGCCGCTCAAACGGCTGAGTGAAGCAAGCGCCAGAGCGAAGACGAGGATAGACGGCAAGATGATGCGCCGGGGTGGGAAGCGATCCAGCAACATCCCGATAAACGGAGACACCAGCGCGACCGTGATAGCAGCGATCGCAAAGGTCCCATCCAATGCCTCACGTTTCCAGCCGAAGGCCGCGTGCAGCGGATTCAAAAACAGGCTGAACGTGTACGGCACGATGGGCGCGAAGCTCGTCATCACGCCGGCGAAGGCAGCAGTCGCGACGCTCCATCCGGGATAGCGGAGGGAGCTCTCGTCGTTCGCCATCACTGGACTTGTCTCATGCATGGCCAGCACCGTCCTCCTGATGCTGCTGCTGGAAAAGTTTCAACATCTCCTGTGAAGGCAGGCCGAACGCATTCACGATGCGATTGAAGCAGGCGAACAGTGCGGTAACGTGGATCGCTTCCGCAATCTGAAGATCAGTCCAGCCAGCCAGTCGCATCGCTTCGATGTCCGCAGAGGTAATCGTGTGCGAATTCTCGCTGATCTTCTTTACAAAGCGAAGGAGTATACGCTCCTCAGCTTTGAGAGAGAGGGATTCCAGATCGCAGGCCAGCACCGAATTCAGCGCAGGCGCCGAACCGCCGTTTAGTCGAAAGGAATAGGCGTGACTGTCCGCACAGTACTCGCAGCTGTTTCTTGCGGAGACGAAGGTGGAGATCATCTCCTTGTGTTGACGGCCGAGAGCGCCAGCAACAAAGAGCATGGATTTCGCCAGGCCCATCATGTGATCCAAGAGCGGTGGATGTGTGGCAAAGCACTGCAGAATGCCCGGCACCTGGGGTCGGTCGAACTCCGCGCGAAATTGCTGATACAGCCGTTGAACCTCAGGGGTAGCGCTGCCTTCCTTCACGACAGGCAGATTCGCGGCCTGTATCTGCTCGAAATCGCTGCGCTGCGCAGGCTGTTCGTCTTCAGGAGTCTTCATGGGTCTATGGGAACGTCATTTAGTCGCGGTCACGTGAATCCTACAGATTGCGCTGAAATCTGTCGTCGATCTTTCGGTGGAGAAACGACTCCACCTATCGCCGACGCGATACATCACGTTATGCTCATGACGCACTTAAGCACGAAGGAGAGACGTTATGCCACATATTCAGCTTCCCAAAGACTTGCAAGGCATTCGCAGCGCCATGGCATTTCGGCCAGAGACAGCAAAGCCGCTGAACGAACTCGCCGAAGCTCTTTTGCATGCGCCGAACTCGCTGCCGCAGGCAGACCGCGAATTGATTGCGACCTATGTGTCGTATCTCAACGACTGTTACTTCTGCCAGACCGTTCACGGTGCCATAGCAGCCGCATGTCTCAACGACGACCACGATTTGGTGAAGCGGGTGAAGGCCGACTTCCAGGCAGCAGAGATCTCCGACAAACTGAAAGCGCTTTTGGTGATTGCAGCGAAGGTTCAAAAGGGCGGCAAGAATGTGACTTCAGACGACGTGCAAGCCGCCCGCGCGCAAGGCGCCACCGACACTGAGATTCATGACGCGGTGCTCATCTCGGCAGCGTTCTGTATGTACAACCGTTACGTCGATGGACTCGACACATGGCAACCGCGCGAAGAGTCGCTCTATCGCGAGCGTGGCAAAAAGACTGCGCGCGAAGGATATGTGGAGATGAGCAAAGAATATCTTCCGCGTCAGTTGTAGACGACGCCAGGGCGTGTTTCTGAAAGACTAACTTGCTCCTTAGGGTCGGGAGCCCCGAATCAGGATATCCACGAATAGCCGCGCCTTAGTGGGCCAGTCGTCTGTGCTGCCCGCGCTGGAAATTCCATAGATGGCGCGCAGCATGTCCATTGGATCGACATCCGGGCGAATATCTTTGCTGGCGACAGCGCGGTTCGCCAGCGCTTTGGCAGCTTCTTCCATAACGCGGTTGGTCTGCTCAAACACCCGAGAAGGGCCGCCGGCCATTGCGTTCAGCGCAGGGGCAATGATCTTTTTTGCAGCAATATAACCGATGAAGACCAGCAGCCATGCCCGCAGCGCCTCGATGGGAGGCAGCTCGGCGGAGAACTTTCTCTGTGCCTCAGCGAGCTTCTCGACTTCGGTGATGTAGACAGCGGCCAGCAGGTCATCGCGTGTAGGAAAGTGACGGTAGAGCGTGCCAGGGCCGATTTTGGCGCGCTTGGCGATCTCATCCATACTGGCCTCCGATCCGCGGCGCGTGAAGACCTGCTTCGCCACTTCGAGAATCCGCGCACGGTTACGTTGCGCGTCTACGCGTGGCTTGCGGGTCGGAGTATTGGGGGTTAGCTTTTTCACCATACATTTTTTGAAACCGGAGGCACTCTCCGGCAATCTTATCGGTATAACGGAGACAGACTCCGTTTTATCGCGGGCAGCAGCCCGTGTCAACGGTTTCAAACAGGAGAGTGCGACATGGCAGGACAGTTTGGTGCAAAATCGACGACGGAAGATGTGCTCGCGGGCGTAGATCTGAAGGGCAAACGGATCCTTGTAACTGGGGTTTCGGCCGGGTTAGGAGTCGAGACAGCCCGTGCGCTGGTTGCCCACGGTGCGGATGTGATGGGTGCGGCGCGTGACCTCGAGAAGGCGAAGCGCGCGACAACAGAAGTCAGCGAAACCGCAGCAAAAACCGGGGCGAATCTAGAGCTGATTGAGCTCGATTTAGCCAGTCTGAAGAGCGTGCGTGGAGCTGCGGACAAACTGCTTGCCGATGGCAGACCGTTCGATGTGATCATCGCGAATGCCGGTGTCATGGCCACACCGCCCGGTAAGACCGAGGATGGTTTCGAGACGCAGTTCGGCACCAATCACCTGGGCCACTTCGTCTTTGTGAACCGCATCGCGAAACTGATCAAGGACGAGGGACGCCTGGTGAACCTTTCTTCCTCAGGGCACCGTTTTAGTAATGTCGATCTAAACGATCCCAACTTTGAGACAACGTCGTACGAGCCCTTTCTCGCTTACGGACGTTCGAAGACCGCAAACATCCTCTTCGCAGTTGAGTTCGACCGGCGTCATCGTGGCCGCGGTGTGCGCGCTACGGCTGTACACCCTGGCGGCATCGCGACGGAACTCGGGCGGCATATGCCAGATGGCGCCATCGAGGCCTTTGTTCAGCAAGTCCAAGAACAGCGCGCTGCCGCAGGAGAGGAGCCCTTTGAGTTCAAGTCGGTTCCACAGGGCGCGGCTACCTCGGTCTGGGCTGGAGTGGTGGCGGCGGCTGATGAAGTCGGAGGCAAGTACTGTGAGGACTGCCAGGTCGGCGAACTCATCCCTGCAGACTTGCAGGTGAGCGCCATCAACAGAGGCGTGCGCGGGTATGCGCTCGACTCCGAGAACGCAGCAGCTCTCTGGAAGAAAAGCGAGCAGATGGTTGGCGAAACCTTCGCGTAACGAAAAACGAAGCGGCAGACCACTCTATGTTGTGTGAGCGGGCTGCCGCATCTTCCAGACTTACGGAAGTGGTTGGTTGATACAGTACGGACGGTCATGGACGATAAGCGCATGGTCGGTACCGATCTGTTTGCGCCGAGCGCAAGTCACGGGCGAGGCACATCTTTACGTTAAGGTCGTAGACGACGCCGCGGCGAGCCGATGCCTCTAAGGATGAGATCGATCCCGGCAAGAAAGTCTACCCGGTCGTCGTGATCTCGGATCTTTCCAGCTACGCTCCGTGCAAACGGGTACTCCTTCGGATCGAGCTGCGACCAGGCGGTCGACACCGCATCCAGAAAGTCGGCTCGATCGAGACCCCGCGTCCGAGCGAGCTGCCCGTTGGCTGCGTTCTGCCTGCTGACGCCAAGGATGTAAGCCATCAACGCGCCTACGGCCGCCCACTGTTGCTCCTCCGGCACGCCAAGAGCGCGAATCTGCTGGCCTATGCGTTCAAGAATGCGCACGATGGGCGACAGCCCCGGAACGCTTGTGAGAGCCGAGCCTACCCACGGATGCTCGTCTATCACGTCGAACAGGCCCAACGCGACAGCGCGAATCGTTGCCTCCGGTGTCCTGGCGACGATGGTTTCGTTGATCGTGCGCGCGACCACGGCGTCGCAGGCGGCGGTCAGCAAGTCGCTTTTGTTGGCGATGTGCCAGTAAATAGCACCGGGGCCGGTAGAGAGCCGTTCGGACAGCGCTCGGAACGTCAGACCCTCTTCCCCGCTGCTGTCTAACAGCTGGATCGATGCTTCAACGATGCGTTCTCGAGAGAGCGATTCTTCGCGTCGCTGGACGCTGTGTGCTCTTTTTGCCATGCTCTATCTTGACATAAATGGAATGTCATTCCACAATAACGGAATGACGTTCCACTAACGTCTCGGGAGCTTCTGCGTGAGGAACGAGCAACATCAACCGGCTTACGACGTCATCATCTCCGGGGCTGGCCCGGTAGGACTCTTTCTTGCCTGTGAATTGGCCATGGCGAAGTGTTCTGTCCTGATATTGGAAAAGGCAGAGAATCTCCACTCGCCCTTGAAGCAACTTCCTTTCGGTCTGCGAGGGCTCAATGCGCTCTCTATTGAAGCACTGTACCGCCGTGGGCTACTGGAACAGCTTGAGGTGCCAAAACGCCTGAAAGACCCGCACTCGAATGCCGTACAAGGGCCACGTCGTCAGGTCGGGCACTTCGCCGGCATCCCGTTGCTTTCCGGCAATATCGACGCCTCACAGTGGAGGTATCGCCTCCCAAGCGCTACTGACACCATTTTGATATCAGAGATGGAGGAGCTTGAAACAGTGCTGGCCCGCCGGGCAGAAGCCCTGGGCGTAGACATCAGGCGCGGGCTTGCCATCACTGACCTCGATCAGACCGAGGACGGAGTCACTGTTGCGTGTGGTGACCGATCCTTTCAAGCTCAATGGCTTGTGGGTTGTGATGGAGCCCGTAGTATTGTTCGCAAGGTCGGCGGCTTTGAGTTCGCTGGCACGGAGCCGGAATTTACCGGCTACTCGGCTCATGTTGACCTTATCGATCCGGAGAAGCTCAAACCAGGCAGAAACATCACATCAACAGGCATGTACCTGCAATCACAGCCTGGTTATTTAATGATCCAGGACTTTGATGGCGGGGAATTTCATGGCGCAGACAAGCCGATCACGCTGGAACACGTGCAAGAGGTGCTGCGCCGCATCTCGAACACCGACGTCACCATCAGCGCTCTGCATATCGCAACCACATGGACTGACCGGGCACGGCAGGCCACGACCTACCGCACCGGACGAGTTCTTTTAGCCGGCGATGCCGCGCACATTCACGCGCCGTTAGGAGGCCAGGGGCTCAACCTTGGGCTGGGCGATGCCATGAACCTTGGCTGGAAGCTCGCCGCAACCATCCGATCGTCGAGGAGCAAAGAGAAAGCTCCGGAAGGTTTGCTGGATAGTTACTATGTCGAACGGCACCCCATTGGTGCAAAGGTCCTGGATTGGTCTCGCGCCCAGGCTGCAATCATGAAGCCCGACCCAGCTGCCCGCGCGATGAACGCAATCATGCGTGACCTGATGGAGACATGCGATGGTGCCACCTACATTGCAGGACGAGTGTGGGGTGTCACCACACACTACGATCTCCGAGGCGACCACCCTTTGGTGGGCCACAGCGTTCCCAACTTTGAGTTCGAAGACGGTGCAAGACTCGGCGAGCTCATGCACGATGGCCGCGGTGTGCTGCTCGACTTCGATGGCGATACTTCACTCAAAACTTTGGCGAGTGAATATGGCGATCAGCTGAAGTACGTTTCACGCCGAGCGAAAGAACAACTCGGCTTGAGCGCTGTACTGATACGTCCTGATGGGTTTGTCGCCTGGGCTTCTGACAGCGAACCGAGGGAACAATCCATCAGAAAAGCCGCCGCTCTTTGGTTTGCTCGTAAGGAGACAATTTGAACACTGCAATCACAATCATCGGTGCTGGGCTCGGCGGCTTGACCCTTGCGCGCGTCCTCCACGTGCACGGCATTCCAGCCACGATCTACGAAGCGGAAGCCTCTGCCACCGTTCGGGCACAAGGCGGCATGCTCGATATTCACGAACACAACGGACAGCTCGCACTCAAGGCTGCGGAACTCTTCGATAAATTTCTTGAGATCATTCACTCTGGCGGTCAGCAGGGGCGCGCACTCGACAAGGACGGCAACGTGCTGCTCGATGTGCCCGACGACGGTACAGGCGGTCGACCTGAGGTGCCCCGGGGAGAGCTACGCCGGCTCCTGCTCGAATCACTCCCTCCCGACACGGTTCGGTGGGGACACAAACTCAAAGTTGCGGCTCCGCTCGGCGGTGGCCGACACGTCCTGACCTTTGCTGACGGCTCAACCGTGACGACGGATCTACTCGTAGGGGCCGACGGCGCCTGGTCGAAGGTTCGTCCACTGCTCTCCGAGGCAAAACCGGTGTACGCCGGCATCACCTATGTCGAAACGTACCTCTACGACAGTGACACCCGTCACAAGGCGAGTGCCGAAGCCGTTGGCGGAGGCGCACTGTTTGCCATGGCGCCGGGAAAAGGCATTATGGCGCACCGAGAACCCAATGGTGTGCTGCATACGTACGTGGCGTTGAAAAAACCGGAGAACTGGATATCCGCTATCGACTTCTCCGATCCGGCAGCTGCTGCTGCCTTCGTCGCCGAAGAGTTCGGCGACTGGGCCCCGAAGCTGACTGCGCTTATCACCGACGGTGAGACTGAGCCTGTGCCTCGCCCTATCTATGCGCTCCCGGTCGAACACCGATGGACCCGGGTTCCCGGCGTCACGCTGGTTGGCGATGCAGCGCACTTGATGGCGCCATCAGGCGAAGGGGCCAATCTCGCAATGTACGACGGCGCTGAACTCGCGAAGGCCATCGCCGAGAACGTGGGGAACGTGGAAGCCGCGCTCCTTGCCTATGAGACTGACCTCTTTCCGCTCAGCGCCTTGGAAGCTGCGGAGGCGGACCGGATGCAAGAGGTGCTCTTCGGTGACAACTCGCCTCAGAGCCTGCTTGACTTCTTCACTGAGAACCAGCCCGTCAAGTAGTTGCCTGCGCGCCTTCTGAGGCTCGATAAACGTCTTGTGTTTACTAACCGATTCCTTCCGACAAGCGCGTTCTCAGGACTTACCTTACGCCAAAGACACCCTCCATTAGCCTAGCGAGGCGATTGTGCCTCCACCAGGACGGACATGAGGCGAGCAAGATCAGAGGGGTTCACGTCGCTGACAGCGGTGATACGCAGGTCATGCGTGTTGGCGTATTGGATGACGAATCCGGACTGAATTCCTGAGGTTGCCGGTTCACTCTCATCTCGAGACCGCTGCGTAAAAAAGACCGAGGCCTGATGCCTGCCGATGTTGAAGCGGAGTAGCGCCGCAGGCTGTCCGTGGAGAAAGGTGAGGTCGCCACCGTTGAGCGTAGTACCGGCAGGTAGAGCGTCGGGCAGATTGAAGCTAAAGGGCAGTTTTCCTTGGAACCAGGGTTTCACCGTATGACGATCACTGGAGATGACCTCAGGCGGAGAACCACCGGACAAGACGGCCAGATGCTGATCGAGCAGCTCCGCAGCAAGACTGCCGGACTGGCGAGTTGCGTGCCACCCGAGGAGGGAGACAGCGAGGATCAGGCTTGCGGCCAGTGCGCCCCACGTCCATGAACGTAAGGTGTAAACACCCGCGGGCTTTTTCGATGCCTCAGGGCTAAGTTGCGCTGTAAGGCGACTCAGCGCTTCCGGCGGGACGACGAAACGCTCGGAGACATGTCTGGTGGCAGCTTTGAGCTGTGTCGCAGAAAGAATGCGTATGGCGCATGGATGGCAATTAGCGAGGTGCTCCTCCACTTCGCTCGTCTCTTTCGGAGAAAGTTCGCCATCGATGAAGGCACTCACCTGGTCGTAGCCGAGATGTGCGTTGATGTGAGTCATAGCGATACCCCACGCTGTTTTTGCAGATGTTCGTGAAGCGTTCTACGTGCGCGAGAGATGCGCGACATGACGGTCCCAATCGGCACATCGATGACCAATGCAATCTCCTTGTATTTGAGACCCTCTACATCGCATAGCAGCAACACTTCGCGAAGTTGAGGATGCAGACGGTCAAGAGCCTGGTCCATCGCCGCCTGGTTGTCGAGACGGAGCAGGTGATCTTCCGGTGTAGGACTCATGTCGCTGATGTTGAGTAGATCGGGATGATCTTCCAGAAAGACCGTACGCGAGGCAGCGATGGCGGTACGCGAAGTAAGGAATGTATTGCGCAGAATACGGAAGACCCATGCTTTGAAGTTGGTGCCGGCATGAAAGGAATCGAAGGCACGTAGCGCTTTGGAGATGGTCTCCTGCACGATATCTTCCGCCTCTTCATGATTGCGGCTTAGCCAGAACGCGTGGCTGTAGAGCGATGGCAGGAGGGGCAGCGCAAGTTGTTCGAAGAGCGCGCTACTGGCGGGTGCGGGCATTATGCAGAGATCCTCGAATCTAAGTGCAGGCGCGGAGCCGGGGATAGGGAGTTGCCCTAAGTATGGAACACCCTAACCCTAAACCAAATTTAGGTCCGATTTATTCCATCTGATTATTTTCAGATTACACAGAATAAATCTGTCCTTCGGCAGTTCTCTATTTGGCAGGCAAATAAACCTACTGGAGCTGAATATGAATCGCTTTAAAGAAGACGAAACAGTGCAAGAGAATCAGGCGCAGCCTGCGGGTGACGGAATCGACAGACGGAACTTCCTGGGATGCATGGCATGGGCTGGTACAGGTCTGCTTTGGACCATGGCCAGCGGTGTTCCGGTATCGAAACTATTGGCCCAGGGGGTAAAGTCCGGCGCCGGTGTCGGGAAGGTCGAGGATTTCTCCTTCGTCCAGATCAGCGATAGTCACATTGGATTCAACAAAGGCGCGAATCCGGATGTCACGGGAACGCTGCAGAAGGCCATCGATAAGATCAACGTTGTCCCGGCTGGGATGAAGGCACCTGACTTCATGATCCATACCGGTGATATCACGCAGAACTCGAAGGCATCGGAGTTCGATACCGCTGCTCAGGTCATTAAGAGCGCCAAGGTCTCAGAGGTGTTTTACGTCCCGGGTGAGCATGACTTTTCGCTCGATGACGGTGCACTTTACAAGCAGCGATACGGCAAGGGAACCGTTGGCAATGGCTGGTATAGCTATAGCCACAAGGGTGTTCATTTTGTAGGACTCAACAACTGCGTGCAGGTCGACGCGATGGGCAATCTGGGCCCGGAGCAGCTTGCGTGGCTAAAATCTGATCTTGCTGGTCTGAGCGCCTCGACGCCGATCGTGGTCTTCGCTCACCTGCCTTTGTGGATGGTCTATGAGAAGTGGGGCTGGGGCACAGCCGATGGCGCACAAGCGCTGGCTCTTCTGAAGCGTTTTGGATCTGTCACCGTGTTGAATGGCCACATTCATCAAGTAGTGCAAAAGGTGGAAGGCAACGTAGCGTTCCACACAGCAATGGCTACGGCATTTCCTCAGCCCGCTCCAGGAACCACGCCGAACCCCGGACCCATGGTGGTTCCAGCCGGCAAACTGCAGAGCGTACTCGGAGTAACCGATGTCAGGGTTATTCGCGGACACAGCCATCTCGCCGTTGTCGATCACTCGTTGGCGGAGGGCGCTTGAAACATCAAGTTGTAATCATTGTTCTGTCTGCTGTCGTCGTGGTGGGAAGCGGATTTGTTCATCCCTTCGGGAATCCGCGCGTAGCGCCGCCAAAAGGGCTCGATACGTTGCTCGTACAAGCCGACATGCCCGCGAATGCGAAGAAGATCCTGATGACGAAGTGCGCTGACTGCCACTCGAACGAGACACGATGGCCGGTATATGCACGTGTGGCGCCCGGTTCGTGGCTGATCGAGCGGGATATCGTAGAGGCACGAAAGAAGATGAATCTCTCGCTTTGGGATCAGAAGTCTCCCGATGACCAGGAGGTAATGATCGGAGAGATCATCCATGAAGCGAAAAATGGCGAAATGCCGCCTTTGCAGTACCGTCTTCTTCACTGGAAATCCCAGCTGACTACCACCGACGTTGCGACGCTCTCAGATATGCAAAAAAGCGGCCCGGCGCATGAGGGTACAGGCAGTACGGGCGATGCCACACGCGGCAAGATCGTATTTGAAAGGCGGTGTACAGGCTGCCACACCATGGAGCAAGACCGGGAAGGACCACGGCTGGGAGGAGTATTTGGAAGAAAGGCCGGAAGCGTGACCCGGTTCAACTACTCCGCGGGACTGAAAAACTCCGGCATCACGTGGAATGAAACCACATTGGAGAAGTGGCTTAGCGATCCCGATGTGATGGTTCCGGATAACAATATGGGCGTCGGTGTTCCGAAAGCTCAGGAGCGGTCGGATCTGATTGCTTACTTCAAGCAGAAAAAATAGCGACACGAGAAGTTAATCGCAGATAATTTCTGCTTGAAGTAGCTGTTTAGTTCCACTGTTCGCGTAGGCGACCCGGTTCCGGCTTATACCGATTGCGTCTTTCGCATCTTTGTTCTCGACTTCTTAAGATTCTTGACGACTGTCTTGCTTATAACTTTAGTGACATTCAGGCTGTCGCTGTCGGATCCCTCGGAGTTCTTCATATCTCCGTCGAAGAGGAGCATACCGTCCTGCTTGGACAGTGTCAGGTGGTAGCTCAGCTTCGTCGCTCCAACGAAATGCCCTAAAGGGCCGACGGATGCGCGGACGGCCTGATCTCCTTTGGTAAAGGCGACGGGCCGCACGGTAACGGTGAACTCGGCACAACTTCCTTCGGGGCTTTGATCGCCTGCACGGTAGACGTTCTGGATGGTCTTCTCCGACTTCAACTGCTGAAGAAGACGTTCATAGAGAAGGACGCGATCCTCCGAAGGAAAGTCAGATTGCGGATTTGAGCTTACAACTTCTACACGGATGGCATTTTCCTCTACCTCCCACGCAGGGCAAGCCAGCGCTGCTGAGACACGAGAGGGATATGGCGGTGGGACCGAAAGGTGAAGTTGCTGGATCGTATCTTCCATATCATCGGTGTTGAGCGCAAAGACGGCGCCGTGATATTTGCCGGTCACATCAAGGAACTCGACGGTCAACAACCCGACTTTCTTGTGGGTGACGGTGGCAACAGCAAGGCCTCCACCATAAGGAAGGAGCATGCGCCCAATTTTGGCTGTCGTACCGCCAGTCTCCACTCGTTCGTCGCCGCTGGAGACGGCGATGATCCTTTGACGGGCGATATCGGTTGACCCTTGCTCTGTTGTGAAACGCAGATCTGTCGCGCTGAATGAAAGCATACCCTCGGAGTTCGGCTTAACTCCTTCCAAACCGACAAGCTCCTTTGCAGCAACCATTTGATGAGGTGACTTTGAGTCGTGAAGAGCTGGTTCACCATGTGCGAGTAGCGAAGTGCCGAAAAAGCAAGGACTGCGGCAGACTTCAAAGTGAAACTTCTTGCGTAGCTTGTGAATGGGTACTGCATTTTGAAACCTCTTTCCAACTTCAAATTTCGTGAAGAACATCTCAGCTCACAACGCAGATGTCTGTTGATGGAATTTGTCTGTGCTCTACAGAGCGGATGCTCTATCGTTCGCTATCGAGCCATGCTGAGAAGAAGGTCGGCCATGCCTCTTCTTCCGGGATTCCCTGCGCCAAGCCGGCACCATGCACTCCATGAGCAAAGAGATGAGGTTCGACTGGTATACCTGCACGCTTGAGTGCTTCGACGAAAATAACGCTGTTCTGTGGACTGATGCGCTGATCATCCATGCTCTCGAAGAGAAAGACTGGCGGTGTATGCGGGGTGATGTGATCCTACCCGGAGAGATAATCCTGGAGATGATCAAGGGCCGGGCCGGTGTAACCGTAGAGGAGGTGGTTGTGCGAACTGGTCGCGGCGAATTGTGAGGGATCCATCGAGATAACCGGATAGCCGAGACCGAGGAGATTCGGACGTCCGTCTGCCGTGTCAATTTTGTCATGCACCGGGAGATCGAAGTCTGTTGCCGAGTGCAGGGTCAGCGTACTGGCGAGGTGTCCGCCGGCAGAGAAACCGAAGAGACCCACACGCTCCGGATTGATACCGAAGTCGCGGGCACGTGTGCGAACCAGCTTCAAAGCACGCTGCCCATCCCACATGGGTACGGGATAACGATACGAACCGTCCAGCTGCACGAGCCGATAGTAAAGGACGAACGAAGTGACACCGAGTTGTTGGGAGAAGTAATTGGCGACTGGCGTCTGCTCCTTTGTGTCTGACAGACGATCATAGCCACCGCCGGGGATGACGATGAAGCCCTGACCAGATTTGCTCACATTAGCTGGCGGTCGAAAAACACGTAGGTATGGAATGTCGCGGCAAGGATCGGCACCGATGGCGCCCGGTGCAGCTCCTGGCCACAGGCGAATCTCAGACGGATCGGATGCGTCATAACAATTATGGCTGGCGACATCACGGGAATCGTAGGCTTTCGGTTCGCGCCTGTGATGTTGGGCCAGCAGAACACTGATGGCGAAGATTGTGAAGGTAGCAATGCGAACGATATGGAGCGAGCGGGGTCTCATGTATGTGTCCTGACTCTTGAAACGTAGATCTGACGCGCCATTCTTGATAGCGTGATTGGAAGGCCTTCGATATGGGTTAGAGAAGCGCCTTCGACCAACAGTCAAAACTCACGCTTCGTAGTGATTTAGCTAGACCTGAGAGAAGCCGTCTACGGACTGTGCTCTTTGCAGCTCTCACAGCATGGACACTTGATCTCGGCCGTAGAGGTAAGGCATTTCGAAACGGAGTTCCTGATTCTTCTGCAACAAGTCACAGACGAGCATCTCCAGGCATCTATTTCTCTCCTCGCCTCCTGACTTGCAGCCACTCGCGAAGCCTTCTTCTGTTTGCGTGAACATCTCTTCCATATCAGACTCCCTTCTTATTTCTTTTGCGTGCAGTCGAGGTAGCTTGGTTGGAGAGCGTCGCGATAAAGAAATTCAGGCCAGCGGTAGTCCGCTTCAAGTCACCTGTAGCGAAGTAATCGTGGAGGAGTCCAGTAATCGCTGCCAGGATAATCGTCGAAGCGCCGAGTTGGCCTTCCGTCGTGTCTGAGAACCTTTCGACCTTTCCTTTGAAGATCTGTACCCACCGGTTGACGCCTGCTACCCGGTCTTTTTCAGGGACGACATTGCCCTCGTGCATCGCGAGGCCGTCAATCTCGAAAAGCAATCTGAAGTAGCGCTGATTGGTCTCCTGAATCGCCCATCTCCAAAACATACGCAAGAAATCTTCAAGCGAAGCGGGATTTCCACGTTCTACCACCTCGCCCACCGCAGCGGTGATGCGAGAGCGCACCCTGTCCAGAGCAACAGCGATGAGCTCCTCCTTCGATCCGAAGTGGTAAATCAACAATCGTGCGCTACTGCCGACAGAATCAGCCAGGGGACGGAGAGAAAGCCCCGCAATCCCGTTGGCGAGGAAAACGTCGACAATCTTCTCCAGCAGCTCCTCTCGTCTTTCGATCACTTCGCTCATGAAACGATTGCTACATGAAACGAATGTTTCATGCAAGCGTATCAAGAAAAGCGATGCGTTGTTCTGCATCGCTACGAACCGCTCATATACATCCAGCAGCTCTATTGAGTTCAGGGGTGTAAAGCGTCTTACGCCCAGCAAGATCGCATTCCGAGGGAGCTTAGGGCTTTCTTGGCTTAGCCTCTTCCAAATCGATCACCCAGGTAGAACCCGGCTCCTCAGCCCTGAGGGCTTCTGTCAATGGCCGGCCAACCGCAGCACTGGGGCGGTTGATGCGTAAGAGCGAAGCGAAGGTAGCAGCAATATCGACTGGCGCCACAAGGGTGTGATACGTCCCTGGAAGGAACGGCTTTCCAAAGAACTCTAGAGGGACGTGGCGATCATAGCTATTGGCTGAGAAGTGTGTCGTGCCACTCCCCTTCCAGGGAAATTGGTAGGGACCAAAATTGATATGCAGGGCCCAGCCCACGTTCGGCGAATAACTATGCGCGATCAGACGGCTGTACTGCGTGTCGGGCAAGAGTCCTTCGCGCATCTGCTTGCTTGTGTAGACGTGTGTCAAGACCGGAGGTTCTCGATGGCTTTCCGCTTTCTGAGGATCACTGAATTTCGCGAAGACCTGCTTGAGCATGGTGACTGTTGTGTCTTCTGCAGTCCCCTCCGACAGGCCGACAGCCTCAAATGCTTCCTGATTCAGCAAAAGATAAGGGTTATCCATTTGCAGGATGTAGGCACCCTTGTCTTTGAGCGGGTACTTCTCTTCCAGCATTGTTTCTAGTGGCTTCGTGAATGACTCAGCAGGAAAGTCGAGCACTGGCATACGATCGGCATCTCCAGCTTTCTGGCTTGTTGCTACGCCATGATCTCCAGTGACGGCAACAAGAATATTTTTGAGGCCGATGGTTTGATCGAGATGGGTGAAAAAGGCGTCAATCAAGGCATCGGACTGAACGATGAGAGCCTCCTGCGAGGGATCGTCCGGGCCGAAGGCATGGCCATTGATATCGGTTGAAGAAATCGAAATCGTAATCATGTCTGTAACTCCAGCGGGATTTCTTCCGAGCTTTTCCGCGTCGATCAGGGCCTGCGCAAAGTCAAGCTGATATTGGACACTGGCAGAAGTCCTGCCTACCATCTCGTAAAAGTTTCCCTGGGGCACATGGCTCTTCGCGCGAGCTTCCGCGGTGTGATTGCCTGAGTTGAAATCTTTAGCCCATTGGGGAAGATCTTTCATCCAGTAAGTCGAAGTGACCCATTGGCCCGTCTCATGGTCGACCCAAAAGGCCCCGTTCGTGGCGTGGCCACTTGTAAGAATCGCCGCCCGGTCCTTCATAGACACACCGTAGACGCGAGAGCGCCCCTGTGTTGCGAGCACCAGCTCATCTCCAAGGGTCGTGGCCATCTCTCGATGAGCAGAGGCGCCGGTAAGATCTTTTGTGCCGCTTGGTGCGCCGACAAGCTTGTAACGATCGTCAGCGACGGAGCTCACCTGTCGTAGCGTGCCGTCAGAGGAACGCTCATACCATTCGTTCAACGGAATCTGATGGGCGTCGGTGTAAGCTCCAGTGCCGATGGTTGCGTGGCCTGCCGCCGTGACAAGATTGGCGTAATCGTAGTAGCAGTCAGTGAAATGCGCACCTTGTTTGAGAAACAGATTCCAGCCATTCTTTTCCTTGAACTCGGCGCGATACCGATCGAGGTAATCCCCTCGAAACTGATCGAACACGAGAATAATGACCAGTTTTGGCTGGGCGTCGTATGCGTCGCCAAACGCCCTGGACGTGCAAGAAGCAAGAAGTGCTAAAGCAAGGAACAGATGATCTAACCTTTTCATGAGGGATGACTCCTGTCAGCAACACACTATTCGTTATCGGGTCGACAAACCGTTGATTTATACCAATCGAAACGACCGAATACCTACGCTCCACGACGTGCGGATTCGCTTGAGTACGCGTGCGCGGGTTTCTCGCTTATGTCCTGATTGCAACTTAGTACTTTTGATACTGTACCCCGTCGAAAACCAAAGATCGCATGGGATATCTTGAGACGAATTGCCAAGTGCAGGCCCTTGCGGCAACGGCATGCAAAGGCGTCGCAAAAGTCTTGTGGTCAGAAACATCGATGCTCCTGGCCCCTGCAGGAGCGTATTGCGAGCTACGAGAAACTTCATCTCGCACCCCTCCAGTTGTGCATTTCTTCTGCTTCGAGGGCACATTGGCTCTATTTCAGCTGCTGGGAGACCGGATGATTTTCCGGCGAGGGCACTCCGCCACTTCTTGCGTTCGGCTCAAGCAAGCTGCTGTTGCAGGCGGCCGGAGCATTGATGATGTTGCAGCGCGCAGGCAACCCGCCCGCGAAACCGACACTGTAGCCAGTCCACTTCGAAGGCTCCGACAGGGGATAATCTGTGCTGATCATTTGCGCACCGGAATGCAAGAGGGCGTCGCGACGAGTGGTGTCGTTGGTGCGAGCGGCGATTGTGCTTTCGTCAGCGCGGGCCCGAACGATATAACCTTGGCGCACGAGTTGATCGATGAGCTGTGGAGTGCCCTCATTTTCTTCAACAAACGCGGCGTCGGGTTTGCCAGGGTCGGAGTTTGTGAATAACACGCGGCCTTGTAGCAGCGGATGGCCGGCTGTGTACACTGGTCCGGCATTTTTCTGATCCATCAGAAAAATCACCTTGCCTCGCGACTCCGCCAGAGTCGGCCAGTGACCTGCGCGTACGGCGGCTTCGAGGGTCGGGTGGTTGCCACGCACCTTATCCGGCAAAATCATTTCGCTGTCAGCAAAAACAGAACGGATCTCCTTATCGAGCGCATCGAACGTTTCGCTGGTGAATGGCTCCGCCTCAACGCTATCGGGTATCGACTCCGTTCGACCATGTTTGGTCTCGATCAGAAGGAACAACGGGACATGTTCTGGATGGGCCTTTGACCAGGCTCGAATTTCTTTGAGGCAATCCGTAAGCAGGAGACAAGAGCTACGCTGATTGAGATCGGGTATGTGGATAACTTTGAATCCGGCCTTATCCATCTTGCGATTTGGATCAAAATCCGTGTCCGGCGGAAGCCCTGCCTGTTTCGTCAGCGCGACAATCTTTGGATGCGCAAAGCGCCCGCCATGCGGATCTTGGACAATGTCAATTTCCAGCTGCCGGACTCCACCATTCAACTGCGCACTGAGCGTTGCGTGGCTATACTCGAGAGCTTCGTATTCGCGAGGATTGCGGCTACGGGCGAACTTTTCCTCACTTGGGGCAAATCCCAGGTTATAGCTGTTATGCGATCCGATTACCTGGATCTGGTTCAGGTGAACCCTGGCGTCCTGATCGGACTTAGTCTGTCCAGGTAATATCCTCACAATGCTGAAGACGAATAGCGCGGCTATGCTCACGCTTCTTTGCAAGGGAAACCCCTCTCCGGCTGCAATCCTCGTACCGCCGATCGCAGGCGAGGATGCACTGTTGACTATCGTTTAACTCCCGCCAATTTTAAAACAAGAGCTTTGCAGCGAACTGAAGCTGCCGTGACGGGAAGGCTGTCGTGATGGTTCCAAACGACGTACCGTCAGAGATGTTAGTGTCCGGCGCCTGCCAGTTGGTGTGGTTCAGCACGTTGAAGGCTTCGGCTCTCAGGTCCAGCTTTACTCGCTCTGTTAGAAGCGGAAATTGCTTGTGCAACCCCAGATCAGTGTTGTAGTACGCATAGGAACGAAGACTGTTGCGCGATACATTTCCAAAGGAAGAAGTGTTTCCATAACGAGTAAAAGATGGGTAATCGTAGCTCGTGTAGTTGCCACCACCGGGTAAATAACCATTCAGTCCGCGGCTCTTTGTGACGCCGTTGATCTTGCTCGTCGGCAGCACGGTGATGTGAGTGCCTCTAAGAGGAGACCCCGCAATGTGCTCAGGGCGCAAATTGACTAGATCGGTACTGAACAGCTGGCCGATGGTGGAACCGCTACTGCCATTGAGGAGTGCCGTGGTGGTGCTGCTGGAAGAGCTCGAATAGATGATGTTGAAAGGCAGACCACTGGTGATGGTATTGATGACAGTGACCTGCCATCCGCCGAGAATGGCATTCATAAATCCGCTCGACTGGCCTCCGAAGTGGCGACCATGACCGTACGGAAGGTCATAGACGATGGAAGTGGTATTGTCGATCGGCTGATCGTAGCTGGAAGGACCGTAGTCACCACGAGGGTTGGCGAAATTGACTCGCGAGGTATCTCCGTTGTTCTGCTCCAGATGCCCGGACGCAAGATCGAATGCCCGGCTGTAAGTGAACGAGTTCAGCAGGTAAAGCGCGCCCATTCGCTTCTCACCTTTGATCTGTAGCGAGTTGTAATTCGCGGGTCCGCCACCGTACGCAATTTCAATATCACCGAAGCTCGGTACTGGACGTCGACTTTGATATGTGGGGCAACCAGCTGGTGCAGCGGTAAGGCAGGGAGCCGCCTGGTTGTAGTCCGCCAGGATCTGCAAGTGGGTACTCTTGTTACCGACGTAAGCGATATCAAACAGAATGCCGCCAGGAAACTCTCTCTGAACTCCGAGAAAAAAGCTCTGCACATAACCGGTTTTGAAGTTGGGATCGACGTAGCGGGACGTGACGTTGAGAGGGTTGAAATAGGCGGGGCTGGTAAGGATATTCGAGTAGCCCTGCTGCGTCTGACGAAAGCAGAGTGTCTGGACCTGTGTGTCGTTTGTGCATAGGCTCGCAGCTGTCGGATAGATAGAGTTGTTGTTGTTGACCGTAGCGTTTACGACGTCCGGACCGTTGTACGTGAGGTTATTCTCTCCGCCCGCGCGATTGAATTGTACGTAGACAATGCCATAGCCCCCTCGAAGAACGGTTCTCGGGTTGATGCTGTCGGAGAATCCAAAGCGTGGCGCAAAGTTCTTGGTCGGCGTGTGCACCAGCGTCCGGTTATAAAGGCTTCCATTACTGGCGGGCGTCAAGGTGTTGGTCGACGGATTGAAATTTGCTAGGCGATTATCACGCTCGAACTGCGGCGTCATAATCTCGTAACGCAGACCCATATTCAGCGTTAAGGAGGGCGTAACTTTCATATCGTCCTGGAAATATCCGGCGAAATAGCGCTGTCGCAAGTTGACTACGGTGTAGTTCGTGAGGGAATAGGAAGATCGGTTACCAAAGAGAAAATCCGCTACAGCCTGCGCCTGCTGAATCTGGGTGGAGGTAGTGTTGCCCGCCGCGGAGTCTATCGGATTACACGCGGTCGTTACAGTGGCGGAGCAGTTCGGAAAAAACGGCACGCCGCCAACAGTTGGCCCAGCCGCATAACGACTTGAATAGTTGTCCTGGCCGTAACTAGGGTTGAAGTCATTCACAACCGTGTGGATCAACTGTTGTTCATAGCCGAACTTCATCGAATGGCGGCCGCGTACCCAGGTGAAGTTGATCTTGGGGTTATAAATGACGGGATTCTGAAACTGTGGACTCGACGACTGGTTCCCAAGCTGAGTAAACCCTATGATCGACTGCGCATTCAGACTGCGGACCAGGCTGGGATCGGTGGGCAGTCCGTCCGTGATGCCGTTTTCAGCAAGTAGCGATGCCTGCCCCTGCGTGTAAGGCGTCTTGGCGCCGATATTACGTGTCCACGCAAAACGGATGTCCAATAACTTGTTCTGGCTTATGATCCACGTGGCGCCACCGGCGATTTGGCGATTCTGAATGTTTACGTTCGAGTTGGCATTGCCACCAGCGGCGCCCCCGACGGTGGGAGGATCGAAGATCTCCGTCTGATGTTCACTGTAGCGGCCGAAGAGCTTCCATTTCGTGAAACTCTGGTCGATTCGCACATCGCCCTTGTCGTCGTTGATGGTTCCGCGGGGCGCGTTGCTGTAGTTATTTGTGATGTTGTTGTAGGAGGGTGCGGTACTGCCGCTGGCACCGGTGACATTGTTGGCCGGAAGTGCAGCGAGGACGGCGAGAGCGAACGGTGTTGATCCCGCCGCAGCATTTCCTGAGGTGTAGGTGTCGCCGGTAATGGGGTTATAGAGCGGAATAGGCGCAGTTGTTCCATCCACTCTGTGTAGCAGAAATAATCCGGCTCGCTGCTCGGAATCCGGCAGAGTTACCGCGGCCAGTTGATACGTGAAGATTTGTCTCACGCCCTCGTAATCGGCAAAGAAGAATGTCTTGTTGCGGAAGATGCGTCCACCGGTTGTAGCTCCGAACTGGTTGCGAATCAGACCCGGTTTGTTGCCAGTCGCCGTTTGAAGAGGACCGAAGGCATTCAGATCCGTGTTGCGGATATAGTCCCATACCGCGCCGTGATAATCGTTAGACCCGCTTCGGGTAGACACATTGATCACCGCTCCCGGCATGCGGCCATACTCTGCCGAATAATTATTCGACTCCACGCGGAACTCGCTGACAGCGTCAGGAGACGGAGAGATATTCTCATCTTCGAAACCCTGATTCGACGTGCCGTAGTTGCTGTTCTCCAGGCCATCGATGAGGAACTCATTAAACGCCGACCGCTGCCCATTGATATTGAAAGCCGCTTCACGGCTGGATGCAGTCTGGTTCTCAAGCATCGATTTACGAACGCCTGGCGTCAGCAGCACCAGGTCTGCGTACGAACGTCCGTTCAGCGGCAGGTTCTCGACCTCCTTCTGACCAATGATCTGGCTGCGCGAACTGGTCTCGGTCTCCAACAGTTGAGCGGCCCCCGCAACCTCAACGACTTGATTGATCTCCCCTGGCTTGATCTGAATATCAACACGCTGGCGCGAGTCGGTCGAAAGATTGAAGACCTCGGTCTTCGCTCCTTGAAAGCCCGCGACTTCGGTGGAGATCTGATAATTTCCAATCGGCACCGAGTTGAACTCGTACTTGCCCTCGTTGTCTGTCTGCGCGCTCTCGGAGACGTTGGTGGC
Organism: Granulicella sp. S190; assembly: GCF_009766095.1. Taxonomy (GTDB): domain Bacteria; phylum Acidobacteriota; class Terriglobia; order Terriglobales; family Acidobacteriaceae; genus Edaphobacter. The sequence continues at coordinate 54,192 of NZ_LMUD01000023.1, read as the reverse complement.
AATATTATTCAGCCTCACCATCGCGCTCGGAACTACGGCGCCACTGTTATCCCGAACATATCCCAGCACCGAAGCCGAGCCAAACTGAGCATGTACCTCGCCCACGTAGAGGAGCGAACTCGCAACCCATACCAGCAGCCCGAGCATCCGGATAACTGAGCTTTTTTTTCTCTTATCCATGGCAAATCTCCAACCTTTAGTGTCGGTTGCCTCCTCGACTCGGGGAGTTCCGATCATGGTCTGATTGAAATCAGGTCGACAACTCTGGGACGGGCGAACATTACTCGTGCCCTCACGTGAGTGTCAACAGGGAAATTTCACCGCTAACGCTGGATCCGGCCCGTCTTCAGTAAGTAACTCAAAGAGAGCTATTTACTGGGAATATCTTCTAGAGATAGCGGTAAAGCTCGCCGAAGAGATCGGAGTTGATGGAAGCGCGCCGTTACGTCACCGTATACATCGTCGCAAACTCCCGAATCCCCGCCATCCGCCCCGCAAGCCATTGCAGCCTCTGGCTCATCGCCTCACCCTGCGACTTTCGCAGCAAGTTATCAAGTTGCCACTTGTCTCACAGATAGGGACAGCGTAGCTTTCGTCTTGACTTCTAACTTGCTGAGATTAGGTCGTACGACAAACATGCGTTATCCCCTTGCCTCACTTTTGTTGGTTCTTTCTGGATTTGGCAATTCCGCCCTTGGACAAAATGGACAGCCTGCGAAGGCTCCTGCGGCTCCGGTCAACATACCGATAGCTGCACCCACCGGTCCGCCCTTACCAAACACCCTCCAAGATGGAACAGCAATCAAGCTCCGTCTAGCGGAGAACCTTACCTCTGCAACAGCGAAGACAGGTCAGCAGGTCTCCTTCGAAGCCATCGAAGAGACCGACGTTGACGGCGTCATGGTCATCGCCAAAGGTGCGCAGGCATTGGCAACGATCACATCCGCTGAATCAAAGCGAAGCATGGGACGCGCCGGTAAGCTCGACGTCAATATCGACAGTGTTCGTCTAGTCGATGGCGAAAAAGCAGCTCTGGCCGCAACCCAAAATGCAAAAGGTGGCGGCCACACCGGAGCTATGACAGCAGGAATGGTAGGCACAGCAATCGTCTTCTTTCCTGCTGCTCCCCTTCTACTATTCATCCATGGCAAAGACATCACTATCCCCAAGGGAACAGAAATTACCGCCTTCGTCTCAGGAAACATGAAGCTCGACATGGCCCACTTCGCTCCAACGACTCCCTCTAGTGCTACAGTGGCCAACGCAAACGCCGCACCCTCCGACCTGACGATAGAAGCAAGCGTACCCAACTGCGACATAGAAGTAGACGGCAGCTTCGTAGGCAGCACACCATCAACCCTGAACCTAACGCCCGGCAAGCACCAGATCGTGGTGAAGAAAGCTGGCTTTCAGGATTGGTCAAGAAACATGCTGGTCGGAAGTGGAGCAGTAAGACTTAGCGCAGAGATGGTCGGGAAATAAGCTCATCCGATCGATCGTTCTCATTGTGGAACACTTTCCTTTGTATGGCGGTAGAATTGCCAAGAAACGACTTGCATCGTGGATGGAAGACACTTGGCCGAAAAACTTTCCGAATTCTCCGCCTTAGACCTATTAGAGACACGCACCAAAGCTTCATGGCCCAACATTCGGTTTGCGAGATTTCAGAGTGGGGTGACAAAAACACTGCTCGAAGACACTCTGGGCGGTTTCACTAGTTCTGATTCCAGTATCGTGGTCGTCGGTTCGCTTGCCCGACAGGAGTTTACCTCTGGAAGTGATGTCGATTGGACATTATTACTCGACGGCATCTCTCATCCTGAACATATCAAGGTCGCGCATGAGATTAGAAAGAGTCTCAAGGACTTAGATATCCGGCAGCCTGGACGCGAGGGAGTGTTTGGAACGATCGCATCCGGTCACGACCTAATTCACAATATCGGAGGACAAGATGATACGAATGCCAATACGACCCTACGAATTCTACTGCTGTTGGAATCTGACACAATAGGACACTCAGACGCGTATGAACGCGTCTTGCGAAACGTGCTGTGGCGGTATTTGGACGAAGATCGCGGACTCTGGCTGGGTTCAGGTGAGTACAAAGTTCCTCGCTTTCTGTTCAATGATATGGCACGATATTGGCGAACGATGACTGTCGATTTTGCCTACAAACAGCGCAATAGACAAAATGAGGGTTTCGCAATCAGAAATCTGAAACTGCGGATGTCAAGGAAGCTTCTTTTTCTTGCTGGGATGGTTGCGTGTTTTGAATGTCATTGCGGGTTTGCTTCAACGGAGGAACGGCGAGAGTTCTATTCGATTAAACAAGTACAGGCCGTAATCGAACGACTACGACTTGTCCTTATGAAACCGCCTCTCGAAATTCTTGCATCTGCTCTACTCCGCGACCCTAACCTCGATTTACAGAGCAAGCAGTTGTTTGACTCTTACGACGAATTTCTCGGGATGCTGGCCGATGACACTCCCTCATGCGGAGGACAGACTATTCGTGAACATCTTGACAAGTTGCCGGTTGAACGGCTGGGCAGCGATGAAACGGCAAGCAGAGGGCGTGATATAAGTCATCGTTATCGTGATGCCATTGGAGCTATCTTCCTCAGCGACAAGAATGAACTTGGCAGAATGACTATCGAATATGGAGTTTTCTAATGAGAAAAATTGGATTTTCTACCGGCGCGGTAGCTTATGGGGACTTTGAAAAAGCTCTGAGCATACTTGCTTCGAGCAACCTTGCTTGCATCGAGCTCTCAGCTTTGCGGATGTCGGAAGTAAAAATCTTGGTTGCTGCTATCCCTTATCTGCGTTTAGACAGTTATTCCTATGTCTCTTTTCATGCACCGAGCAGCTATTCTCTAGGTGACGAAGAATGGTTAGCTGATCTTCTTTACTCAAACATTCCTGACAAGTGGCCAATAGTTATTCATCCCGACGCCATCAGTGATGCCACACTTTGGAGGCGATTCGGACGGCGCATTGCGATCGAAAACATGGATCGCAGAAAACCGATCGGACGTAATGTTGGCGAGCTTGAACTAGTCTTTGAGAAGCTCCCGGATGCGAGTCTGTGTTTTGATCTAGGGCATTCCCGACAATGTGATTCATCAATGACAGATGCCTTCCTCATGCTTACTGCATTTCAGGAAAGGCTTGTGCAAGTTCATCTTAGCGAGGTGAATAGCGAAAGTCAGCATGAAGCCTTGTCGTACGGAGCCAAGCTAGCGTTTCAACAAGTAGCTTCACTGATTCCAGATGAGATCCCGATCATTCTAGAGAGCCGCGTAAATTCCGAACATATTGCTGGTGAAGTTGAGATTGCGCACGAAGCCCTCTCCAATGCAGATATACATTGCTACGCCTAGCATGATCTTGATTCGGGGCGCAAAGCTAATTGCCCGAATAAAAAGCACGAATCGTCTTCGCCTATACCGCTGAAATCCGACCACGCCACTAGGTCTCGAACGACGTCAGAACACATAACTCCACTTCATCACCTCCCGGCCAGATAACAATCCACTGAGGAGCCCCGGATGAACCCTCCCAGGCCGAGATTCAGACCCTCCCGCCCACTCACCCTCTGCGCCGCATCTCTCCTCCTCACCGGCATCTCTGCCCTTGTCGCACAGTTGGCCGACATCCCCATCAAACCCGGCCTCTGGAACACCCGGGTCGTCTTAAAGCTGGACCCCAAAGACCCCGACAACCAACCCATCACCGGCCAGGCCTGCTTCACCGCCGGAACCACCATCAGCAGCTACCTCGACGCGATGACCAGATCCGTCCCCGACATAAAGTGCGTCGTCTCCAACAAGGTCCAGACCGCACACCGCGTCACCTTCGACACCGCCTGCACCAGCTCCACCATCGCCACCAGGTCCCACCACGACTTCCAGCTCCCCGACGCCGACCACTTCAGCGGAACCAGCCACACCACCCTCGCAGGCAACGTCGACGGCCACCCCATCAACCGCGAGATGAGCAAAACCTTCTCCGCAACCTTCCAGTCCTCCGACTGTGGCAACGTCAAACCCGTCACCGACCAGCCAGCTCACTGACCCAAACCCACTCCCAAAATGGGAAGCCCGAAAAATAAATCCTGAAAACGTGGCGTATTTTTAGCTCGGTTAAAAGTGGTTGCTAAACCACCATGTCAGCCACGCAATCCACCACGCTCACACCACCAAAACACCACACCAAAAACACCCATTTTCACCAAATACCCCAGCAAAAGCGCCCATCACCACGTCAGAAAAAAACTACTCCCAAACACAAAGGGATTATTGAGATGGCCACAACTTGCGAAGACAGGTCTTGAGCAGTGCCATGAAGTCATTCGGAGTGGAGCGTCGTGATTGGATCGAGGCGCATGGCGCGCAGCGCCGGGATATAGCTGGCCGCGAGCGCGACCATAGTAAGCAAAAGGGTTACGCCTGCGAAGGTGGGCAGATCGTTAGGCGACACGCCGTAAAGCAGCCCGGCCATAAAGTGAGAGACGATGAACGCTCCAGCCACACCCAGCCCCGCGCCCGCTGCGGCCAGACCGAATCCCCGGCGCAGGACCATCTTGAGAATCCTGCTCCTCTGCGCTCCCAGCGCGAGACGAATGGCGATCTCACGTCTTTGTTCATTCACAAGATATGAAATCGTCCCGTAGATTCCAAGCCCAGCCAACAGCAAGGCGGTTGCCGCAAAAAAGGCCACTATTTCCATCGAGAATCGTCTGACGGAAAGCGAGGTGGAGAGAACGTCCTCCAGCGTCTCCGCATGGAAGACGGGAAGCCCGGCATCAATAGCTTGAACCTGGCTTCGCTCCTGTCCGAGGATCGTGCCGGGATCGAGTTGTCCGCGAAGAAAGATAGCCAGAGCCTTGGCTGGGTGCTGGTATACGCTGCGGTAGATCTGAGGAGTAGCCGCGTCCGCCAACGATTCCGTGCGGGCATCCGCAATCACGCCGACGATCGTGGTCCAGACTGGTCCGGCAGAGTTCAATAGCTCACGGCTATCCAGGTGCAGACGGACGCGTTTGCCAAGCGGGTTTTGGCTTGGCCAGTAGGTGCGAGCCGCGGCCTGATTGATGACCGCAACCTGAGGCGTACTCTCAAGGTCCTGGTCGCTGAAAAGGCGTCCGCGCAATAGCGGCATGCCCAACAGATGGAAGTATTCGGGCGAGACAATGGGACTATGGATCACAGGAGCCTGATTGTCCATCGTCTCGATGCCTTCGCGCATCAATGGCAGCGTGCCTGGATTGCTGTGGCCCAGGGGAAGAGCGTCCACGTCGCCGATTGCCGCCTCTTCTACGCCGGGCAGCGTTCGGCTGCGGCGAAGAACCTCGCGCAGTAGAACCGCTTCCTGGGTCGCAGTCCGGTAGGTATCTTGACTGGGATCATTGGGCCCCGGAAGCCACGTTTGAATGGCCATAACGCGGTCAGGATTGAAACCGGGCGGCACCTTGAACAAGTCCCAGAAACTGCGCAGCAGAAGCCCCGCGGCGACCATGAGCATCAGGGAGAGCGCCAATTCACTGACGACCAGAATCTGGCGGGCGCGTGAGCGACCCTGTGAACCTACGGACCCGCGGCCTTTCTGGCGAAGTGTACTAGTCAAATCAACACCGCTCATAAGCCAGGCTGGAGCAAGCCCGAAGATGGTTCCGGCGGCGGCGGAGACGACCACGGCAAATACCAGCACGCCCCAGCCAACCCCTATGTCGTTGAGGTGCGGGAGGCTCTCCGGAACAAGCCGCAACAGGAGGTGCTGGGCACCGAAGAGAATAGCGAAACCAGCGATTCCGCCAAGCAGGAAGAGCAGCAGAATCTCGGTCAGAAGCTGGCGGATAAGGCGCGTTCTTTGCGCTCCAAGAGCCTGTCGAACCGCGATCTCACGGCCTCTCCCGCTGGCCCTGGCAAGAAGGAGATTGGCGACGTTGACGCAACTGATCAGGAGGACCAACCCGACTGCGCCGAACAGCAGAACAAGAGATCGGCGAACGCTGCCGACCACGCTTTCGCTGAGCGGAATCAGGCGCACGGCCCATGCTGCCTGTGCCGGATACTCCGCAGGATATTGCTTTTTCAGCGACTCAACCAGCGCATCGAGGCGCTCCTGCGCAGCCGCCATTGAGAGGCCCGGCTTCATGCGTGCGACCACTCGACTCGACTGACGTGAACTGCGCAGCGGGGGCGGAAAGGGCAGTCCGGCCATGCCGGCTCCCAGCCACACTTCTGTATTCCACTCTTCACTGGTTGAGCCCAGATCGCGAAACCCGCGCGGCATGACGCCCACGACGTGATAAACGTCGTTGTCCAGGCGTAGAGCTTTGCCGATGATGTGCGGGTTGGCTCCGAATTCCCTTTTCCAGAGGCCGTCGCTGATCACGGCCTCCAGGTTGAAGCCAGGAGTGGCATCGTGCGGATCAAATGTGCGGCCCAACTGCGCGTCTACGCGGAAGACTGCGAAGTAATTCGGCGTCACATGCTTGTAGCTGAGACGCTCTGGCTGTGCGCTGCCGGTGAGGTTCACATCTGCTCCGGTGCCGGAGACCGACACGGACTGGAATATCCCGGAACTCTCGAGGTCTCTCCACTCAGGAACGGAGATGCCGACGTCCTGCGCGCCTACGCCGGGAAGGCCGTCTTCGATGCGCACCAGTTCGGAAGGGTTGGGGTAGGGTAAAGGGTGCAGCAACGTAGCGTCGATCACGCTATAGATCGCGGTGGTGGCTCCGATGCCCAGTGCCATTGTGGCGATCGCAATGAAAGAGAATCCAGGAGATCTCAGAAGCATGCGAACCGCGTACTGCAGGTCGAAGAGCAGATTCTCGATAAAGGGGATGCTGTGCTCAGCGTGGTGATGTTCACGGATCGCCTGAGCCGCCCCTAGCTTAAGTGCGGCCTGCCGCCGCGCCTCGGTCAGCGACATACCGGCGCGTATATTCTCTTCTGTTTGGAAGGCGAGATGTTCGGCGATCTCTTCCTGCAGGCGTTGATCGGCACTGCGGCCTGTGGAGAGATTCGACAGACGTATGAAGAAGCGTCGCAGGAATTTCACGTTAGATCCTCCGCCTTGACATTGAAGAAGCGCGCGATGATGGCCGCGGTTTGTTCCCAATCGCGGGCCTCCGCCTGGAGTTGCCTGCGGCCGGCCGCGGTGAGTCGATAGAAGCGCGCGCGGCGGTTATTCTCCGATACGCCCCACTCAGAGGCGATTGAGCCTTCATGCTCAAGTTTGAGTAGCAAGGGATACAGCGTGCCCTGGTTGACAGCCAGAAGGTCTCCGCTGATCTGCTCGATGCGCCGCGCGATTCCCCAGCCGTGCTGCGATCCCAGGACATCGAGCGTCTTGAGGACCATCAGCGCCAGTGTTCCTTGCAAGACGTCGGGCTTTTCCTTCATGACTATTAGACCTTTAGGTTTCCTACAGGAATAATGACATGGCTCCCTTTTGGAAAGCAACAGGAAAATTTGAGTTTCGACAAAAGATCCGGCCGCCAAGGGGACCCTGGACGATTGGATATTCAATCCCCAGGGTTGATGCAACGCGCGTTTGGTTCTATGTGTTTGACATAACAACCTCATAGAGAGAACGAGGGAAATAACGCGCCTCGTTCATCCTTCGACTTCTAGTACGACCTCAAGTTCAACCGGCATCCCGAGCGGAAGACTAGCGACACCGAGCACAATTCGCACTGGAAGCCTATCCGGTCCAAATACGTCGCGAAGCAACTCGGAGGCTGCATCTGCCACTTTGGGTTGAGCGAAGAAGTCCCCTTCTGTCGCCAGATACACGGCCAACTTCACCACCCTGGTCACTCTATCCAATGAGCCAAGATGATTTCGCGCTGCTGATAGAACATTCAATGCAGCGATGCGCGCAGCCTCGCGACCTTGTTCCACGTCGAACTCCTTTCCCTAGCCGACCCACGAACTTTGGTTCATGTCCGACTGCGGGAAGCATGCCACTGAGGTACAGCAGGTTTCCGGTCTGCACGCTTTCGACATAAGCGCCAAACGGCGTGGGCGCAGACGTGAGTTCAACACCGAGTTCTTGTAGCCGCCGCTCGGCGCGTTCCTGCTGTGAACCCTGCGCGCTTACCATTTGCCGGAGTGCGAACCGCCGTCCACGTGCAGCACCTCCCCAGTCACATTGCGAGCCTCCGTTAGATAAGCCACTGCGTCCACGATATCCTCCACGCTCGAAATTGTACCCATGGGCGAGAGAGTCTTCAGGAAGTCTTTTGGGTTGTTTGCGTGCATCGGAGTATCAACGGTGCCTGGCGCGACGGCGTTAAAGCGGATGTGCTCGGTCGCGTATTCGGTTGCCAAGCTGCGCGTAACCGCCTCAATACCGCCCTTGGTGATCATCGGCACCGATGATGTGATGCCCGCGATTGGGTTTACTACCAACGAGGTCGTGATGCTTACCACGCTGCCGCCGGACTTCTGCGCAAGCATCTGCTTGACGGTACCCTGAGTGATGTACAGGAAGCCCTCAAGGTTGACGGAGGAAAGCGCTTGGAAGTCTTCCGCTGTGTACTCCGTAAACGGCTTCGTAAAGAAGATGCCAGCGTTGTTGACGAGCGCGTCGATCGAGCCAAACTTCGTGATGGCTGTCTCAAGGATCTTTGCGGCTACGGCACTCTCGCCGATGTTTCCGTCTACAAGCGCAAGCCTATCCGACGTCTCAAACGCTTCCGACTTGGTGATGTTGCGCGAGTTCGCGACCACGTTATATCCGCGATCGAGGAAAGACTGCACGACTCCTGCGCCGATGCCCTGCGAAGCGCCCGTTACGATGATTGTTTTCTGCTTGCTTACCATTTCCAGCCTCCTTTGCTGCGACAGCTTGCGCCGCCGTACACAATAAGAGAGTCATGGCAGCCGATAACGATGCGTCGTAAGTTTCTATCGTCCGATAGGTGAAGGCTATCGCTTACGTGAACTTCATGATTGCACGAATAGATGGCGACTCTTCTTCTAGTAGTTCAAGAAAAGACCTGAGAGCGACGGACAATTGCTTTTTCTGCCAGGCTGCGACAAAGTCAATTCGGACCTCGTCGGGCTGAAGACGATGAAAGGAGATATTTTCCGGACGCAGATTGCTGGCCGTGGCGGGCACGATGGCGACACCTTCACCTGCCTCGACGGTAGCGAGTACCGAGTTCATATTGTTAAGTTCGTGGTGCAGACGTGGCGAGAATCCATTGTCGTTGCACACGCGGACGATAGTGTCGAAGACCTCAGGCGAGCTTGTGCGTTGAAAGACGACGAAGCGCTCACCCGCGAGATCAGCAATGCGCACTCGCTTCGTTGTCACGTCACGGCTCTTCGGAAGAGCAACCACCAGTGGCTCCTTGAAGAGTAGCTGGGATTGATATGACGAACTGCGGTCCGGGGACGGCGGCCGCGTGAAGGCGATGTCGATCTCTCCGCGATCAAATGCGATGTCTTGGCCGTGCGGAACGTCTTCAACGAGACGCAACGAGACGCCCGGATGACGCGCTTTGTACTTCCGCAGAAGTTCGGGAAGGAAGGGGGAGCTGGAAAATCCCATGAATCCGATGCCAAGCCTGCCGAATTCTCCCTTGGCCGCTCGCTGAGCGGTCGCAATGGACCTCGCTGCCTGTGCTAGGGTTTTGATCGCTTCCTCATAAAACGCCTCACCTTCTGGCGTGAGTCGAGCGACTTTTCCCTCACGCAAAAAGAGTTTGATCCCAAGTTCACTCTCAAGGTCGGAGACAGCCTGGCTGATAGAAGGCTGAGTGATGTATAGATGTCGCGAAGCTTCCCGATAGCCTTTCCACTGCACTACCGCAGCGAAATACCGTAAATGTCTTAATTCCATGTGATAGCCGTTTCCTATCGGAGGATTAGAACATGCCACCAGCGCCTATATCTGGAATGATGAACCCTATCCGTGTGTAATAGGGGAACGAAGATAAAAAAGCTAAGAATCAGCTTTTCAATCGCAAAGTTTCAACACCCGCCAGTAACTTCCAGAACAGAAGAAATTTCCTGGCTTCGACGGCAGCACTTCCAAGCGCGTTCTTGCAGGCCCAACAACCAATTACGCATGTGGATACAGTCCGGGATGGAAAGCTTCTCAAGAGTTTTGTCGTAAAGGGGCGGGGTTTATCCTCGATTGGTGACAGTCCCGGGGCAAAGGCTAAGGTGCATTTCAACGGCCCCACGACCCAGCTGGCCGCTGTCGCGTCTGGTGTGGTCACGCTTGAGCCTGGCGCTCGACCTCACCCACCTCACCGCAATCCCGAAGAGGAATTGATGATCGTTGCTGCAGGTACAGGCGAAATAGTGCTCGATGGAGTTCTGACGCAGGTTGAGGCTGGTGGCATGATGTACGCCGAAGCTAATGTGCTGCATGGCATCACAAACACAGGTAGTAGCGTAATGACCTTTTTACTTCACCAAACTCCTGGCAAAGGACGCTCCGGTTAGACATCTCGCTACTGAGAGGATTTGATCACGAAAACGCCTTCTTGTGACCTGTGGCTGACAGAGAGTGGTCTTTTCACGATTTGCCTTCCGACCGGGACCTTCAGGCTCAGAAGCTGTGTCGGAGCCTCTGTGTAGAGGCAGATCGCCTGATCAGTCGATGGAGTAATATCCCAATTACCAAGGCCTGTAGGGCATGCTTCTTGCTTGGGAAGTTCTTTGCCGAGCGTCAAGATAGATAGCGCTCAAACAGAGTTGACACCTGACCCAGTAGGAACTGTGCGCACTCTACGATTTTGGCTCCCAATATTCTCTCCAGCCCACGCGTCCGAAGATATTCTCCTACTCGATCCACGAGTGCGACCCGCCGTTTCTCTATAGAGATGAAAGTCGCTGAAGAAACCCCAAAAAAATATTCGGATTTCGCGAGTCTCCGCCGTTGCGAATCGCTACTTCTAGAGCCGAGAGACAAAATGGCGGAGGGAGAGGGATTCGAACCCCCGTAGCCTTTTCAGGCTAAGCGGTTTTCAAGACCGCCTGTTTCAACCGCTCACACATCCCTCCGCGGCAGTGCACTCTAGAAGGTTAGCAGGAAACAGTGCACCGCTGCGATACTGGTAGGAGTCTAATACTTTAATCCCGATGGCAACCACGAATCCGCATAGACCGAGCTCGTTTGACCGTACGCTGGCAAGCGCCCGCTCGACCATGATGTTCAGCGAGGTAGCCAAGCTGGCGGTGGACAGCTTTCGTGCAAGTAAGACGCGATTTTTACTGACGATGCTGGGCATGGTGATCGGGTCGGCCTCCATCATCCTGGTGGCGACGCTTGGCTCTACCGGGAAGCAGTTTGCGCTGGACCAGCTGACGAGTATTGGCCCGAACAAGATTGAGCTGCAGTATGGCGGCGGCAATGTGAGCGGCCCGGACAATACCAGCACGCCGGACTACATGACGCTCGATGATATGCACGAGGTACTAGCACAGGTGCCGGGGATTGTGGCGTCGTCGCCCATGCTGGAGTTTCATGACAATGTGAGTCTGGGCGGGGGGATTACGAAGCAGACGACGCTCCTGGGCGTGTCGCCACAGTACAAGATCGTGCGCAACCTGATTGTGGTGTCGGGGCGGTTCTTCGACGACCAGGACGAGCTGGCTCATGAGAAGGTTGCTGTGGTGGTGAAGCCGTTTGCGGAGGAGCTCTATGGCACGGCGAACGGGGCGGTTGGGAAGACGATCAGCATCAAGGGCATACCGTTTACTGTGATCGGTGTGTTCAAGGAGGCATTCGATACGTATGGGAACTCTGAGATCAGTGACCATACGATGCTCGTTCCGTATCCAGTGGTACGGTACTTTACCGGTACGAATACGCTGAAGGAGATCTTTTTCACCATGCGCACAGCTGCCATGGTGGTGCCGGCGAGTGAGCGCATTCTAGAGATTGTGAAATCCCGGCACTATGCGGGCTCGGTGTATAGCGCCGTGACGCTGACCGATATTTTGAGCAGCATGGCGAAGATCGCCGATATGCTGACCATCGTGCTGACGCTGGGAGCAGGGATAACGATGATCGTCAGCGGGGTAGGCATCATGAACAGCATGCTAGCTAACGTGCAGGCGCGGATCAAGGAGATTGGAATTCGAAAGGCGCTGGGCGCGACTAGCCGCGAGATACGACTGCAGTTCGTGACGGAGGCGGTGTTTCTTTCGCTGAGCGGAGGAATTATCGGGACGCTAATCGGGCTGGCACTGCCGCTGACGCTGGGGCTGCTGACGCCGTTCAAGATTCCGGTGAATCCGTGGTCGGTGGTGTTTTCGCTGGGGAGCTCGGTGCTGGTGGGGATTCTGTTTGGGACGCTTCCTGCGAATCGGGCGGCGCGGCTGGATCCGGTACAGACGCTGAAGTATGAGTAGTGGATCTGCCATTTAGGCTCTGACGGGTGCGAGTAAAAACACCGGCCTTCAACGATGATCTCGTTGAAGGCCGATGTGCGAGTGATGAGCTAAGCAGTTGCGGTTGCTGCTTCGGCTTCCGGCTGGTCGCCCTTGACGGTTACCTTGATGTGGCTGGTGACTTCACGGTGCAGCTTCACGGGGACGTGGTATTCGCCGATCGTCTTCAGCGGCTCCTCGAGAGAGATCTTGCGGCGATCTATGTTGAAACCCTTCTGTTCGAGCTGCTGCGCGATGTCGCCCGAGGTGACCGAGCCGAAGAGATGCTCGTTCTCGCCGACCTTGCGCTCGAACACAAGCTCAACCTCAGAGAGCTGGGTCGCCAACTGCTCGGCTCCGGTCTTCTCCTTGGCGGACTTGCGAACCGCGGATGCCTTCATCTGCTCGATGACTGCCTTGTTGGCGAGGGTCGCCTCGATGGCGAGCTTCTCCGGCAGCAAATAGTTGCGCCCGTAGCCGTCAGCGACCTTGACCACGTCGCCGCGATGTCCGAGCTTGTTTACGTCTTCCTTCAGAATGACTTCCATTGCATTTCTCCGATTTCGTCTCTGGCTCGCGGTGCCGCCAGTCTTGCGTATCTATGTTTCCGCTGCGGGCAGGTTCCGGAGCAGCGGAAGAAGTTAGAAGCGGGCAGCGAAGGCGAGCAGGGCGATGTTGCGCGACTGCTTGATGGCCAGGCTGAGCTTGCGCTGGTGGCGTGTGCAGACGCCGGTGAGGCGACGCGGAACGATCTTGCCACGCTCGGCAACGAAGCCCTGAAGCAGGCGAACGTCGCGGTAGGAGATGGCGTCGATCTTCTCGGTGCAGAACTTGCAGACCTTCTTGCGACGGAAGAACTTGCGGCCGCCAGGACCGCCGCCGGGTGCGCCTGCGGGGCGTGGGGTGCGAGGACCAGAGTGCGCCGGGCGGGGTGTTGGTGCGTGCTGCTCAGTGGATTGCGTGCTGGTTTCGTCAGCCATGATATTTCCCTCTCAGGTACGTTGTGCCTTTCCTCGCTCCAGGTTCGCGTTGGAGCCTCTGAACAACCGACGAAATGAAGTCGATTGGAAGCGAAGATCAGTGGTCGTGGTGCGTTGTGCGATGCGGTTTGAATCTCATCGCGAATGTTCAGGCGAAGCGGAAGTTAAACGGCGGTGGAGACAGTCTCGGCCGGTGCGTCGGCGGCGACGTGCTCGGCAGGAGCTGCTGCAACGGGCTTCTTCTCTTCTTCCGTCTCGACTGCTGCGTGGACAGGAGCGGCGATCGGCTGCGCGCTGCGCTTGACCTTAGTGTCGCGGATGGCTTTGACCTTCGCGAGACGCTTCTCTTCTTCGTCCATGCGAACCGTGATGAACTTGATGACCTGCTCGGAGACGCGGAGGCGACGCTCAATCTCAGTGATGAGCGAACCAGCTGCGGCGACGTTCAGCAGGATGTAAAAACCGTCGTTGAACTTGCGGACGGTGTAGGCGAGCCGGCGACGGCCCATCTTCTCGACGCTCTTCACTTCGCCGCCACCATTGGTGACGTTCGCGGAGAAGCCTTCAATCAGCTTATCGAGTTCGGCTTCTTCAACGTCCGGCCGGACGATGAACATGATTTCGTAGGTACGATTCATTCGATTACTTCTTTCTGCGAAGTTCTGCTTCGCACCGTGTTGACGTCTGTTCTGCCAACCCGGTTTGGAATTTCGACTGCGTCTAAGTAGCAACCGTCGCTACTCCTTCTTTACGTCTCCTTCGACCCGTCCGATCCACTCTCCGGATCCTCTGGCCGACGGTTGAACCTGTTCATTGCGGCACTAACCCCTTCGGTCATTACCGCCTCGACAGCACCCTTCGCCCTATCGAGCACTTCATCCAACACCGCAAGCTCCTGCTTCCGAAACTGCGCCAGCAAATAATCCTTGCCGCCGGCTTTAATCTCTCTGCCATCCTCAAGCGCCGGTTTCCCAACGCCGATGCGGATGCGCAACCACTCTTCCGTTCCAAGCGCACCGGAGATGGACTTCACTCCGTTGTGCCCGTTTGCCCTGCCGTTCGCGCTGATGCGGAGTCTGCCCAGCGAAAATGCAAGCTCGTCATAGAGGACAATCAGGTCCTGTGACGGGATTTCGATTTCAAGCTCCTGAACCAGGGCGGCTACCGAAAGCCCGCTCAGATTCATGTATGTCTCAGGTTTGGCCAGCAGAACTTCGTGTCCTGCGAGCCGCGCCTTTGCCGTTAGAGCTCGTCCCCGACGATTGGAAAGAATCACGCCGCAGTCGTCCGCGATGCGATCCACCGCCAAAAAGCCGGCGTTGTGCGGCGTGAACTGATACTCGATACCGGGGTTGCCGAGACCGACGATCAACTTCACGCTTTGCTTTCCTTTCCATCAAATCAGGCGGCCTGCAGATCCGGAAGATCGGCAGACTGCATAGAACTACTTCTTCTTTGCATCCTTGGCATCGGCGGCAGGTGCAGCAGCTGCATCTGTCTTGCCCTTCTTGGCGACCTCTGGCTCGGTGGGTGCCGCGGCAACTGCATCGGCTGCCACAACCTCCTCCTTGATCGAGGTGACATGAGCTACGGTTGCGTGCTCATCGCCGAGAAACTTGATGCTGCCCGAGTGCGGCAGATCGGACACGTGGATCGCGCCGTTGATCTCGAGGTTAGAAACATCGACGTCAAGGTGGCTCGGGATATCGTTCGGGAGGCACTCGACTTCAACTTCGCGCATGACGTGCTCTAGAATGCCGCCTTGCGACTTCACGCCGACAGGAACACCAACCAGTTGAATCGGCACAGAAACGCGCATTGCCTTGTCCATCGCGATTCGCTTCAGGTCGATATGGAGGAGGGTGCCTTTGATCGGCTCGTGTTGCCAATCGACGATCATGGCCTTCGCAACGGACGCGCCCTCGACATTGAGGTCGAAGATGGTGTTGTGACCGGAGTCGGAGTGCAAAATCTTGGTGATTACCTTGGGGTCGACGGCGACAGCGACGGCATCCTGGCCAGCGCCATAGACAACGGCAGGAATTTTTCCGGCTACACGAACGCGACGAGCGGCATTCTTGTTGAACTTGCCCTCACGGGGCGTAGCGACAACTGCTTCAATAATGGATGATGCCATGATGAATCTTCCTTTCGGGCACAGAGTTGAGCTCTGCTCCCTTTGCTACCTGGGTTAATCCAGGCCGCCTTTAGCTATTGCGACCTAGTTGAACAGCGTACTGACGCTGGTCTCCATGTGAATACTCTCGATAGCGCGGCCAAGCAGCCCGGCGATCGAGAGCACTTTAATCTTCTCCACCTTTTGCGCGTCTTCGCGGAGAGGGATGGTATTAGTCACGATCAACTGCTCCAACCGTGAAGCTGCGATACGCTCGACTGCCGGGCCTGAGAGTACCGGATGCGTCGCGCATGCATAAACTTTTTCCGCGCCCTCGGCCAGCAGCGCATCCACCGTCTTCACCAGAGTTCCGGCGGTGTCGATGATGTCATCGAGGATTAAGCACGTGCGGCCCTTTACATCGCCGATCACGTTCATCACCTCGGTGACATTAATGTCAGTCCGCCGCTTGTCAACGATGGCCAACGGAACATCCAGCTTCTTGGCGAAGAATCTCGCCCTTTCCACTCCACCCGCATCCGGCGAGACGACCGTCAGATTGGGCAGATCAAGCTCCCGGAAGTAGCTCACCAGCACCGGGCTGGCAAAGAGGTGATCCACCGGAATATTGAAGAATCCCTGAATCTGGGCTGCATGCAGATCGACGAGCAGGGCGCGGTTTGCACCGGCGGTGGTCAGAAGATCGGCGACCAGCTTCGACGTAATGGCAACACGCGGACGGTCTTTTCTGTCCTGCCGGGCGTAGCCATAGTAGGGAATGACAACCGTAATTCGTCCGGCGGAGGCGCGTTTGAGCGCGTCCATCATGATCAGCAATTCGACAAGGTGCTGATCCACCGGGAAAGACGTAGGCTGCACGAGAAAGACATCCGCACCGCGAACGTTCTCGAGCAGCTGAAAATGAACCTCGCCGTCGGAGAATCTCTGCAACCGGGTCTCGCCCAGCGGCACACCGACGAACTTGCAGATCTCCTCTGCCAGAGCAGGATTGGATGATCCGCAAAAAATCTTGATGCGCTTACTTTCACTCAGGCGTCCGGGGCGCTTTTTCTCCGGAGCTGGTAAATCTGGTACCCGCAACCCCTGTGGGCTTTGAGGTCCTTTAGTATGTCCGCCCTGCGTAGAAGGCGCGCTCGCAGGCTGCGAGATCGTTTCTGTCTCATCAGCCTGCTCTGAAATAGGGGAAAGAACCGCAGTCGTGTTTCGTTCGTTCACGTGAAACCCTCCAGGCTGGTTGACCTTGAATTGTTCCTGCTGCAATGTCTTGCGAGGCCTTGTTGCGGCCCCGTTACTTCTTCTGAAATCCTTGTTGCGGACTACTCAAAAAAACTAAAAGACTTCGGTCCTTCAAACTTCGTACTTCTTTCTCCGCGCTGTTTTCCGCAGAGTCCAAAATCGTCTTCATCTTGCGGCAAGTTGTTGCTACCGCGAAAGATTCCCTAATCTGTCTCGTCGCATCTGGCGTCGACTTTGGTTGGGCGACTAGGATTCGAACCTAGACAAAGAGATTCAAAGTCTCTTGACCTACCGTTAGTCGATCGCCCAGTACATCGCCGGATGCAGTTTGATTTTACCTTGACCGGCGAGGTCACTCCGCGAACATTCTGTCCCAGTACTCTGGCCGGGGCAAGGTCTCCGTAAGGAAAACCTGTACCGCAATCTCCGACGCAGCGGACTGGACGCGCAGTTGAGCAGCCTTGGCATCCCGCTCGGACCGGTAAAGTCCAAACAGAGCAGAGCCAGAACCTGAGAGGGCTGCGTAAACAGCGGAACTCTCCAAATCACTACCCATCAATTGACGCTTGGTTATTCGCAAGGAGGGATACTGAGGAAAGACGACCTCTTCAAAATCATTTTGAAGGCCGTCGCTTCCAATCCCGGTGCGGACAAGCGCGAGAAGGGTATTCTCGGCCAGATCGTTCCTCGCGTCAGCCTGATTTTCATCAGATTGATCCCGTTTTATCTCGGAATCAGGATCGCGAACGATACCGGAGGTGCCGGACCTACTATCGCCTGTCTTTCCACTTGGGGCAGATAGGGATGAGTAAGCAAGACTCAACTCCTGTAGCTTATCAACTTCGGCCAGGGAAGTCAATGCTGGGGTACCTGTGATGGGTATCCCTTCGTCTAGTTGTCCTTCGGCGACGACCTCCGCTGCGCGGCGGGCGTCCCACTCCCTAAAGGCAGCGGGAGTCGATATCCCTACCGCTGGGACCGCGACCACGCACCAGGTCTTGGGGAGGTCCGGCATGGGGATGACCTGCTCTCCACGGCCGAGGCCGAGAACTGCTCCACCTAGAAGAAACAAAGGGACATCGGACCCAACTTCAGCCGCCAATTTGAGCCGTTCGACACCAGGTAACGCAACGCCGAGCTCACGTTCCAGCCCTAGAAGCGCTGCTGCAGCATTTGCCGAACCAGCCCCCATGCCGCCCTGGACAGGCAACTTCTTCTCGATATGAATAGAGACCTCAGCGGCTAACTCCAAACGCGCGAGACTCTTCTCCACCATCCGCCAGGCTGTATTTCGAGCATCGCGAGGGACAAAGGGGTGGTTCGTCGTCAGGGAAATCTTTGTCGCCGCACCGCTGCCAAGGCGATTCGCGGAGACCGTGACCAGATCGTGGAGATTCAGTGTCTGATAGAGCGTGGTCAGGCCGTGAAAGCCGTCTGGTCTGACTGGGCCGATAGCCAGCCCCAGATTGATCTTCGAGTAGGAACGAACCTGCGTTGCCATAACCTTCGATTCTACCCATCCTCGCCCATCTCTCTTTTCGTCCAGGCTGAAGAGAAGGATCGATTCGGCCTGCCGGGTTGACAAGCTATGCTGTTGGAAGCGTTCATCCGCATCATCGTGGAGCAACCGAATGGCCTTTGGCACCCGTGTCTTTGCAGCTATCGTTGGAGTTGCTTCTGTCGCAAACTCGCTCCTGGCGCAAAGTGCCGGCGCTCTTCTTCCCGAAGAACCGGTGCGCGCTAAACATGCCATGGTGGTTACGATCCACCATGATGCGACCGATGCAGGCCTGGCGATCCTGATGCAGGGCGGCAATGCGGTGGACGCGGCTGTGGCTGTGGCATTTGCGCTCGCGGTTGTTTATCCACAGGCGGGCAACCTTGGTGGTGGCGGATTCATGCTGATCAGGACCAAGCAAGGCAAGACGCACTTTCTTGACTATCGCGAAAAGGCTCCTGCGGCGGCGACCCGCGATATGTATCTCGACGAGCAAAAGAACGTTGTGCCTGGATTATCGACCATTGGATACAAGGCATCTGGGGTTCCGGGCACGGTGGCTGGGTTGGTCTATGCGCAGAGCCATTTCGGCAAGCTAAAGCTGCAGCAGGATATGGCTCCGGCGATTCATCTTGCTACAGACGGATACGTCCTGTCTGCAGAGGAGGCGCAGAATCTGCATAGCAAGATGCTGACGCGCTTCCCCGTCTCTTCGCATATCTTCCAGCGTGATGGGGACTTCTATAAAGATGGAGACACGTTCCGACAGCCTCTTCTCGCGGCGACGCTGAAACGGATCGCTGCTGATCCTGAGGATTTTTACAAAGGGGAGATGGCTAAACAGATTGCCGCCTTTGAGCAGGCTGGTGGAGGACTCATTACGGCTGCGGACCTTGCCGCCTACGAGGCCAAAGACCGCGATCCCGTAAAAGGTTCCTATCACGGTTACAAAATTATTACCGCGCCGCCACCTTCGTCCGGGGGCATCGTTCTGGTTGAGATTCTCAACATCCTCTCCACTTATAACCTCCCTAAACTAGGGATGGACCGCTCTGCGCCCCAGGTTCACGTCATCACCGAGGCCTTTCGGCGAGCCTATATGGATCGCGCCGATTATCTCGGCGATCCTGACTTTACGCCGCAGCCGCTGAAGGAGATGGCTAACCCCGCGTATGCCGCTGCGTGGCGTGGCTCCATTATGCCCAACGCGCCGACACACTCAAAGGATCTCGTTCGCCCGGCAGGATTTATGCCTCCACCTCCGCAGCTTCAGCCTGCCAGACACGAATCTACCCAGACCACGCACTTCTCCATCGTTGACGCTGATGGCAACGCGGTCTCGAATACCTACACCCTTAACGGTAACTTTGGGTCCGGTGTAACGGTGGACGGCCTTGGCTTCCTATTGAACAACGAGATGGACGACTTCGCCTCTAAGATGGGAGTGCCGAATATGTATGGCCTGATCCAAGGTCCCGCCAACTCGATCGCACCAGGGAAGCGCCCGCTTTCGGCGATGACTCCGACCATCGTCATAACAAAGAGAGGGCTGTTCCATCATCCCAAGCTCGCTTTCGTTCTCGGAACACCCGGAGGGTCTACTATCATTACCACTGTGGCCAACGATCTGCTGAGCGTCGTGGATAACGGCCTGAACATTCAGCAAGCTGCCGATGCTCCGCGGTTCCATCACCAGTATCTCCCCGACCGGCTTGACCTAGAGAAGAAGTTTTCTCCTGAAGTCGCAGAGCAACTAAGAGCGATGGGCTACACCGTGAATCAACTTGCCGTCGCGGACGAGCACAATCCCGGTACATGGGGTGACAGCGAACTTATAGCAGTGGATCCTAAAACTCATGAACTCCTCGGCGGTCACGACAACCGCCGAAACTACGGCAAAGCTGCAGGTTATTGAACGGACTCCCAGTGCGTAAATTACTCGCTCACTTGCCGGCGACAGAGAAGTTATATGCGCCTGAGCCGATCTCGAGTTTTAGCGGTCCATTCCTATACGGTATGCTGATTGGCTTTCCGTCTTCTTTCGCAACGCTTATTGAGGTTGCGGGAAGAAAGACTGTGGCTGTTGTGTTGGCCGGTACTTTGAGACTTAGTTGAAGCTGCCCATCGAGGCTAGTCGTCCAATCCGTCATGACTGTTCCGTATACAGAGTCGTACTCGGTATGGACGTGCGAAAGGCCCGGTTGCACGTGAGGGCTTATGACGATGTGATGGAAGCCCGGCGCGGCGGGATCTGCATCGATGCCCGCGACGCGCCGGTAGACCCAGGCCATCACGGACCCGAATGCGTAGTGATTGTAAGAGTTCATGGAAGGATCGCCGGTATCGCCGTTCCAACGCTCCCACCAGGTGGTTGCTCCTTTGTCGACCATGTATCCCCAGGAGGGATAGGTTGTATTGAGCAGAAGGCTATACGCGATGTCCGCCCGGCCCTGCTCCTCCAACACCGACAGCAGAAAGGGAGTGCCTAAGAAGCCAGTCGTCAGATGGCTTTGGTGAGCCTGAATGTCACGGACCAGACGATCCGTCATCGATTGCTCGAGCGTCGTTGGAGCGAAGCCGGAGTAGAGAGTCAGGACGTACGAGGTCTGGGTGTTACCTTCCACTGAGCCATCTGCGTGCACATATTTCTGCTGGTAAGCAGACTCTATGCGAGAGAGAAGAGTCGCATATTTGTCTGCCTCTGCGGTGCGGCCAAGAGCTGTCGCCATCGCCTGCATCTGGCGCGCAATGATGGCCCAGTACGCAGTAGCAACCAGATCGGACGGAGTATGGGGATCTGGCGCGAGCCAGTCGGCATAGTTGTTTCCGAGATCTTTTTCGCGAAGATAGTTGGGATTGGTACGTTGGATAAAGTCCATCCAATGCTCCATCGCCGGCCAGCTTCTTTCGATCAGCGACGTGTCTCCATATTGAAGCCAGGTAGCGTATGGGACCAACACCCCGGCGTCTCCCCAACCTGGCGCGCCGGGATGGCCTTCGCGTCCCTGCAGGAGATTCGGCGAGATATTTGAGAACTCTCCTTTGTCGCTCTGTGCGTCCACCACGTCCAACATGAACTTGCTAGAGAAGGCATCGATATCGAAGTTGTACGAGCCTGTACGCCAGAACGCACCCGCGTCGCCCATCCATCCCATACGCTCGTCGCGCTGCGGACAGTCTGTCGGGATGGAGAGAAAGTTACCTCGTTGCCCCCACAGCCCCAACTCGCTCATCTTGTTCAGAAGCGCGCTTGAGCTTTCAAAACGAATTGAAGGCGAAGTGGGGAGACTGTTAAGTACTTCGCCCTGTAGAGCCGAGAGGTGTGGGGTGCCAACGTAGCCGGAAACCTGAACGTAGCGAAAGCCATGGAAGGTGAAGGCCGGGGTCCACTCTTCTTCTCGATTGCCTTCTTTATTGCCGCTTAGAGTGTAGGAGTCCGTAGCATCGGCATCCCTGAGGTTTTCTGTGTAGACGGTTCCATCGGGGTTAAGGCGCTCCGCGAAGCGGAGCTTTACCGTCGTCCCGCGGGGTCCGCGTACATGCAGGCTGACGACGCCGACCATGTTTTGCCCCATATCGAAGACCGCGTCCTGTACTTTGCCAGATCCGACCATCGTTACTTTGACCGGGGCGACGGTCTGCGAGGTTTGCACCGGAGCATCCGGCTGTGCCGTCAGCTCGATTGCCGTGTTTGTGTCATCTACAACCACCGGACTCCAAGTAGTGTCGCTCCGTGGCGACGAGGTGTTCCACCCTGCGACTTCACGCCGAGCATCGTATGTTTCTCCACCATAGATCTCCGAAGAGACGATAGGAGAAGCGGCTGTCTGCCAGGTTGAGTCCGTCGTTATCTGATGGCGAGTTCCGTCAGCCAGGGTCAGTTCGAGTTGAGCTCGCAGGCGATCTCGCCCGGGAAAGAGACGCGACCCGGACCAAAGCAGAGGACTGCCGTGCCACCCTGCTCCCAGAATCGCGGCAATCGTGTTCTTTCCCGGGACTAGTAGTGGAGTGACGTCGTAGGTCTGATACAAAAGGCGCTTGCGATAGTCGGTGAAGCCCGGCGCAAGCATGGATTTGCCGACTGGTTTGCCATTGAGAAAGGCCTGGTAGCTACCGAGAGCTGTTACATAGAGGCGCGCCGACACGACCTTTCGAGTTGTGAACTGTTTACGGAATAGTGCGGTGTTGGACTCAATCCGCGAAGGTGGTGGGGCAGGTGATTCGCGATCTGTGAAGACACCGAAGCCGAGACCTGGAAGCGCACCAAGACTACGCGCCGGCGACCAGCCCTTGCTTTCGACTGGCTTTATCGATCGAACCTGCCAAGTGTCGCCGCTTTCGATCCACATAGTCTTTCCAGCAGCCTCGGTAAGCCGCAACGCCGCAGCCAGAGCAGCGCGAAAGGTCTTGCCGGCTTGATCGGACCGTGGCATCTCCACGTGAACAAGAATCTGGTTGTCACCAATGTGAAGTTGGTCGCGTATGTCTTCGCGGTCAAAAGAACCCCATTGCTCCTTGTGTCCTATAACTACGCCATTGACTCGCGTGGTGAAGTTTCCTCCGGCGAGAACGAAGAGATCTGCTGCATCTGGGGTCTTATCGAGATGCAGACTGTAACTAAACTCGGCCTCGGCAGCTTGCGGCACATGCTCAGGATCTCCATCAGGCAGCCATATCCAGGCTATCTTCTTCATGACCTCCGTCTCTTCGGCATCACTGCGGCGAATCCACTGAGCCTGCCAGTCAGATGGCTGCAGAAGACCCATCTCCCACCATGCACTCTCGGTCGAGCGCTCTTCTTTTCCCTCAGCATCCCAAGTGCGAACCACCCAAAAACAGCGCTGGTGAGACGTTAAGGCAGGCCCGGTGTAGGGCACGTTTACCGACTCCGACGATGTCTGCTTCCCGCTGTCCCAGATATCCGCACGTTCGGCACGTAAAGCATCGGGCGAACTGGCAACGAGAATCTGGTAGGCCGACTGGCTCCAGTTGCGCGTCGTTGCATCGCTCTGCCAGGACAAGACCGGGGGCGCAGAATCAATACCAAGGGGATCGATCCGCTGATCTACGCGGAGATGGACCGGTGTGGCCCAGGCTGACGCAGCGCAGAGTGATAGGACTATAGGCTGAATACGCCGTGTCGCGCGGGCGACAAGAGAGAGTTTCATCGTGAGTTTTCGCCTTCCAAAACATCAGCAAGTCGAACAGAGCTGCCATGGAGTGTCAAGAGGAAATAATTTCAATTGGAGAATTTTCACTTTGAATCAACGACCCTTGCGACCAGTCTCTCGCGTGAACGGTTCACGTATTGGAGGGCCCAACGATTGGGTCTTCTCGCCGGTCCATCCTTTTCCAGCAAACATATGCGACCAAGTCTGCATCTTCCTATCAGGAGTCTTACTGCATCTAGGTAGCGATACTTTCGACGCAGTCGGTCGGACTACTATAGGTACAAAGCAAGTGTGAAGATCTGAGAGATATGAAACCCATCGAAGGCCGTAAGCGAGTCATTATTGAAGAGGTCGACCCGCAGGTCGACTGCGGACGTTATCCAGCAAAACGAATTCTGGGCGACACCGTAAAGGTGACTGCCGCTATATTTGGCGATGGTCACGATCACATCTCCGGACGTCTGCTATATCGGTGCGCGGGAGAAGAAGGCTGGCGATCAACGCCCCTGCATCCGCTTACGAACGACCTCTGGTCTGCGAGTTTCACGGTAGACAAGCTCGGTGATTGGCTCTATACGCTTGAGGCATGGGTTGATCACTTCGATACGTGGTGTGACGACCTGAAGAAGCGACTGGCCGCGCAACCTGTTCCAGGGCAGATTTCCTCGACCGAAGTGCAGGATATTCCGCTTGCCCTAAGTTCGGGCGCGCAGTTGCTGGAAGATGCGGCACGACGTGCCAGAGGTGCTGATAGCAAAGTTCTGGCCGATGAGGCCGCTCGTCTTACCAAGCTAGCAAAAGACAGGTCCGAGTCGTACGTCTTCCCCCTGAGTGAGGAGACTGTCGCACTCGTAGCACAACACCCCGACCTTACTCTAGCAACACGCTACAGACTGGAGTTACATCTCTGGGTCGACCGCGAACGAGCACGCTACTCTACCTGGTATGAGCTCTTTCCCCGATCCACATCACCCGATCCGAACAGGCACGGTACATTTGCGGATGTGATGGCGCTGCTGCCTGGTATAGCCGCCATGGGTTTCGACGTGCTCTATATGCCGCCGATCCACCCTATCGGCAAGGCGTTTCGCAAAGGTCCGAATAATAGCGTCACCTCCACGGCAAATGATCCTGGCAGCCCCTGGGCCATCGGCGCGAAGGAAGGCGGCCACAAGTCCATTCATGCGGAGCTGGGTACGCTTCGTGACTTCGATGCGCTGGTCGCAGCCGCTCGCAAACACAAGATGGAAGTGGCGCTGGACATTGCTTTCCAGTGCTCGCCAGATCACCCGTGGGTCGCCGAACATCCCGACTGGTTCAACATACGTCCGGACGGCTCGATCCAGTACGCCGAAAATCCTCCAAAAAAGTACCAGGATATTTATCCGCTGAACTTTGAATCCCTAGACTGGCGTGGGTTGTGGGAGGCTTTGCGCGATGTCTTCACGTACTGGATCAAGCGCGATATCAAGATCTTTCGTGTAGACAATCCGCATACCAAGGCACTTCCGTTTTGGGAGTGGTGCATTAGCGAAGTTCACAAGAAATATCCCGATGTGATCTTTCTCGCTGAAGCCTTTACCCGGCCGCACGTGATGTACTCGCTTGCGAAGGCCGGCTTCAGCCAATCGTATACCTACTTCACGTGGCGGAATACCAAGGATGAATTACAGGAGTACTTTGAAGAGATTACGAAGCCGCCCGTGACGGACTTTTTCCATCCGAATCTCTGGCCGAACACGCCCGATATATTGCACGCCGCGCTACAAACTGGTGGCCGCCCGGCTTTCATGCAGCGATTCCTCCTAGCAGCAACCCTGGGTGCAAACTATGGTATCTACGGGCCAGCTTACGAGCTTGGCGAGAATGTCCCTGCTAAAGCCGTGAGCGAGGAATACCTTAACAGCGAGAAATATGAGATTCGCCAGTGGGATCGTGGCGCGTCCATCAGCATCGCGCCGCTGATTACGCAGGTTAATCGGATTCGCAGTGAGAACCCAGCTCTTCAGAGCGATGGCTCGCTTCACTTCCATAACGTGGATAACTCAAACATACTTTGCTACAGCAAATGGAGTGGCGAGAACCAGATTCTGGTTGCAATCAACCTCGATCCAACTCAGGAGCAGGCTGGCTGGATCGATCTCGATCTTAAAGAGTTGGCTATCCCTCATAACGAAACCTTCGAGATCGAAGATCTTCTTACGGGTGTCCGATATCAGTGGCATGATCGTAGTAATTATGTTGCCCTGCGACCGGATGTGATGCCAGCGCACATCTTCCGACTGCTTCGAAGATCCAGCAACAACACACCAGTCACTCCATAAGAAGCGGTTCCTAAAACATTTTCAGCACGAGGACGAGAGTGAAAAAAGCCGGCAGCGCTACTGATCCGCTTTGGTATAAAGATGCGGTCATCTACGAGATTCATATTCGAGCCTTTATGGACTCGAACGCCGACGGCATTGGGGACTTTCCTGGTCTTATGTCGAAGCTCGACTACCTTCAGGACCTTGGCGTTACCTGCCTTTGGCTGCTTCCTTTCTTCCCTTCCCCTTTACGGGATGACGGCTACGATATCGCGAACTATGTGGACGTGAATCCAAGTTATGGCACTCTAAACGACTTCAAACAGTTTCTTGATGCAGCTCACCTTCGCGGCATGCAGGTGATGATTGAACTGGTCATCAACCATA
This sequence comes from Granulicella sp. S190, assembly GCF_009766095.1. Classification (GTDB taxonomy): domain Bacteria; phylum Acidobacteriota; class Terriglobia; order Terriglobales; family Acidobacteriaceae; genus Edaphobacter. The sequence continues at coordinate 28,070 of NZ_LMUD01000023.1, read as the reverse complement.
CGAGCGATCAGCATCCGTGGTTCAAAGCAGCTCGGTCAGCGCCTAAAGGATCCCCAGAGCGCGACATGTATGTATGGAGCGATACGGACAAGCTGTTTGAAGGTGTCCGCATCATCTTTACCGATACGGAAAAGTCCAACTGGACCTGGGATGAAGTTGCACAGCAGTACTACTGGCATCGCTTCTTCTCTCATCAGCCCGACCTGAACTTCGACAATCCTCGCGTGATGGAGGAGGTTCTGTCGGCGATGCGGTTTTGGTTGGATATGGGTGTCGATGGTCTGCGTCTCGACGCGATTCCTTATCTCGTTGAGCGGGACGGGACAAGCTGCGAGAACGTCCCCGAGACACATGTCAAGATCAAAGAGATTCGCGCCGCCATCGACGCGGACTATGACAATCGTCTCGTACTTGCCGAGGCCAACATGTGGCCTGCAGATGTTCGTCCGTACTTCGGCGATGGCGATGAGTGCAACATGGCATTTCATTTCCCGCTTATGCCGCGCATTTACATGGCGCTTCGCCAGGAAGACCGCCTTCCGATTACGGACATCATGGCGCAGACGCCTGCCATTCCGGACAACTGCCAGTGGGGTCTCTTCCTTCGCAATCACGACGAGCTGACACTGGAGATGGTCACCGACGACGAGCGCGATTATATGTACCTCGCCTACTCCGCCGATCCCCGTATGCGCATCAACGTAGGGATTCGCCGCCGACTGGCTCCCCTTGTCGACAATAATCGCCGCCGGATTGAGCTGCTGAACTCCCTTCTTCTTAGCTTTCCCGGCACGCCGATCCTTTACTACGGCGATGAGATCGGCATGGGCGATAACATCTATCTGGGCGATCGCAATGGCGTCCGTACTCCTATGCAGTGGAACTCCGATCGAAACGCCGGGTTCTCGAAGTCCGTTCCTGCGCAACTCTACTTCCCGGTCATCATGGATCCCATCTGGGGCTATCAGTCCATTAATGTTGAAGCGCAGCAGTCCGATCAATCCTCACTTCTTCACTGGACCCGCAACATGATCGCGCTTCGCAAGCTGTTCAAAGTCTTTGGCCGCGGCACGCAGGAGTTTTTGAACCCAGAGAACCGAAAGATACTCGCTTATGTTCGCCAATATGAAGAGAACGGGAGCGGTGAAACTGTTCTGTGCGTGGCAAATCTGTCACGCTTCTCTCAACCCGTCTCACTCGACCTTTCCAAGTTCACCGGCATGATTCCCGTGGAGATGTTGGGGTACGTCACCTTCCCCACAATTACGACTCAGCCGTATCCACTTACGCTGGCTCCTTACTCTTTCCTTTGGCTCGAGCTCCAGCCTTCCCCCATGACACCTGAGCCTGTCGAGGTTTCGGGAGATGAGCCGATCGTGAACATGTTCAGCGGTGGAATTGAAGGCATTCTTGCGGGGGATGGCTTAGTGCTTCTTCGAGAGCTTCTCATCAGCTACCTTCCGCGCCAACGCTGGTTTGGCGCAAAATCCCGCACCATCAAGTCAGTCGAGATTCTCGATTCTGCGCAGCTTCCGGATCTCAACGCAGTAATTGTCTTTCTTCATCTCCTTTACGCCGACGGCGGCAGCGACTCCTATCAGCTTGCGCTCACCATTAGCACTGGCAACGCTGCCGAGATGATTCGTGCGTCGGACCCCGCAAGCGTCGTCGCCACCGTGACCACCGTCGCTGGACCGGCGGTCCTGCACGACGCTATTGCGCGCGAAGATATACGCCAGGCGATTCTTCAGCTGATTGAGTCGAATGGCAACCTCCCTATGAAAGACGGGAGTCTTCAGGGTCACACCAGCAGCGCCTTCGCCGAGGCTCGAGGCACTGACCCTCTACCAGCGCGCACGGGCTCGGCGGAGCAGTCCAATACCTCAATCCTTTATGACGCAAAGCTGATCATAAAGCTCTTTCGCCGACTACAGCCGGGCGAAAATCCCGACACCGAGATCGGACGCTTCCTCACCGAGACCGCACACTTTCCGCGCATTGCTCCTTTTCTTGGAGACATTACCCTGCACTCGAAAGACGGTGAACCCACCACAGTCGCGATGCTTCAGGGCCTGGTAGAGAACGAAGGAGATGGCTGGCAGTGGACCCTCGACGAGCTTTCGCACTACTACGATAGTGTCGCCATTCTTCCTGCACTGCAGGACCAAGGAACTCCCGCTTCATTTCTTGTAGAAAATGAGATTCCCATCTTTGCGCGTGAGCATGCTGGGCTCTCTCTCGATGCTGCCGCTCTGCTGGGCCGTCGCACTGCCGAGATGCATCTGGCGCTAGCTACACCGACCCGCGATGCAGCCTTCTCCGTGCAGGACTTCACGACTGCCGACCTCGTTGCGGACGCTGACCGTATCGACAAACAATTGTCGCTCACCCTTGATGCCCTCAAACGAGGGATGCCGCAACTCACCGAGACCACAGCCGATAATGCAGCCCTGGTTCTGAGCCGTCGCATTGAGCTGTTCGCCCGTGCGCGGGCTATCGCATCCGCCACACCTACAGAGGCGGGGCAACGAACCCGCATCCACGGCGACTATCACCTGGGACAGGTGCTTCGATCCCGGGGCGACTACGTCATTCTCGACTTCGAAGGGGAACCTGCACGTAGTCTTGCAGACCGTCGCGCAAAGCAATCACCTCTCCGTGATGTGGCTGGCATGCTGCGCTCTTTCAGCTACGCTGCACACGCTGCCCATAATGCCTTCGCGCAGCGTCGTCCTGATGATGCAAAGTATCTCGAGGCATGGGCCACGCTCTGGCAAAACTCAGTCTGCACCGAGTTTCTTCGCGCATGGCGAACGACCATTCAAGCTACAAAGCCTGAGCTTATTCCTAATGTGAAACAGGCGCAGCTTCTGCTCAATGCCTACCTATTGGAGAAGTCCCTCTACGAACTTCTTTATGAATTGGACAATCGACCTACCTGGGTTAAGATTCCGCTCGCAGGTATCCTGTCGCTTCATCTGTGACCCACCTTCTGTCTCTATTAGAAGGATTGGATGGTCAGTGTAAGCACTCCCGTATACGAACCTACTGGAAGTTGCGGCATGCTCGTGAGATCAATCTTAAGACTAAGAATGTCTGTATGAGATTGCGCTCCAATCGTCAGAATAGCGCCCGTGTTGTAGAGCAACAGACTACTACCTGGATTTAGTCCCGACTGAGTAAAGGGTGTGTAGCTTGTTGGAATGCCTTTAGGGTCCTGACCGGACACGGAAGAAGAAGGGATACTCGTGACAGGAGCACCCCCTGACAACGCAGTGCCAGCACTCGAGAGAGATGCATAGATCTGGACTGTAGATAGAAGACCGATTCCCACCCAGGTCGTTACCACGGTGACGGGAGATGATCCTGTCGCAACCCCACCCTCCACGAGACTGAAGTTCACTATGTTGGGCAGTGCGGTGATCGTAATGAAGTTCACTGAGACGTTAGGCGCGGGCCTGCGGCCAATCACTCTGACTGCTTGAGCCGAAGCTGCAGATATTGACAATGCAGCAAGACCGCACATTGCAATCCAATATGTCTTCTTAGTTCCCATGATTAGCTTTTACCGGTGGAATCCTTTCGACCACCACCGTCGTGCCTATCTGATTTTCGTTTGCGCTACTACTCGCCTTTGGAGGAGCTGACACTACACGATAGTTACCTCCATTCAAAAACTGATCCACCAACACTGTAAGGGGATGCTCCCTCGGCTTTCGTTCTCGCACATAAAAATATCCATCTGAATCTGTGTATACGGGAAGCTGATCAATCAGCAGTGCAGCGCCCATCACAGGTTGCCCCATCGTGTCGATCACCCTGCCATGAATCATCATGGCTCCCATGGAATAGCGCTGAAAAGCACTGGCTCCCGCACCTTGCTCCCGCGATACGGTACCCTCTGCCTCTGCGGTATAGAGCAGCTGTCCGTCGGGTGCGACGAAGGTTCCTCCATTCAGACTCAGACGTCCAAAGAGATGAATCTCTGCATTGAAGATCAACGCTTCTTCAAACGGATCCCCTACCCTGGCGGGAACATAGTAGGTCTGATAGTCCGCACTCAACGTGGCTAAATTCGACAGGAATGATCCTCCGAACCCAAAAGTATTCTGACCGTTCGACGTGTTGACCGTCTGGGAAAGGGTCCACCGCGGATTAAGTGTCTCCTGCACGTTGCTGATAAGTTCATCCGCCTCGGCTGAGCCCTCTAGCCGACTGACGAGATAACTTACTCCTATATGAACTCGCGGCGTCACGTCCCTATTTGCTGAATACACCATCGCAATGTCGCTGCTACCGTTGTATGACGATTGAAGCAAGATCGCGGAGAGTGAAACGCCAGCGACCTGAAGATTGGCTGATGCCTGATTTACTGTGCTGCGCAAATTATTCTGCGTCCCATAGACCGGGGTGAGATAGTTCTGCCGTCCAGCGGACAGCGTGAGGCTTTTTACGGGTCGCAGGGTAAACGACACATTTTCTCGATCTGGTTCGGAGCTCAGCGGAGTCTGCACGTCTGCCCGACGGAACTGGCTGCCCGCCTCATAGTAGGCGGCCTTCAAATCAAACCGAGGGCGGCTAATCGCAATGCTCGCTGCACCATACAACTGATTCGATCCCAGGCCGCCCGAAAACGCGATCTGCGTCCCGTCACCTGAGTTCCACGCGAAGCTGTGTAACACCGTCACTTGCTTCGAGACAATAACTCGTGTCGAAGCGGTCCATTGCGGTGCAACTTTTCCAGTTACAAATAAAATCCCCGCCGGCGTCACCGCCTGGGCAGCATTGAAAAACGGACTGTTGAAGCTGGTGGAAGTCGCTCCTACAAAAGCATAGACCTTTGAGTTGGCTGCCTTCGTCGCTACTCCGGCGCCGACTGCTGTCAAATAGTGACCGCTATCAAAGATGTCTGTCGGCAGGTTGAAGGGAATATTGTCGATGCCAAACGTATACTTCGCTCGTTCTGTAGCTTTGACTAACTGTGCTCCGGCATAAAAACGGCCATTGATTGTCCCTGCTCCCGCGGACGTCGTATAGGTTCCACTACGGACACTCACGGTTCCTCCCTGCGATTGATAGAGCGACGAAGTACCGGCACTCAGCTCGACCACCTGAGCTCGGAGACAACCACCGCACAGGAAAATTAGCACCAGAACGAGAGACTTCACAGCGACCTCCTCTCAGCCGCTCTCGTCTTATTGGGTACTGGCTGTGATGGGGCGCTTCAGGTCAAAGTGCTCGAAGCGGAAGTCGATCTCAGAAGGAGATGTACTCTCCTTCCAATCCATCTCGATATGCCTCGATCCACCTGGCAATAGAGGAAATCCAGCAAGATCTCCTGTTACATGATCACCCGTTGCTTTGACCGACTGCACTCGGGCCAGGGAGTCTCCTTCATTCTCGAGATCGCAGCTCAACCGTCTAGAGCCAACACTGTAAGAGAGATTCTTCACCTGAACCTCGGCTTCAGTCAAAGGCTGTTTCTGGTAGAGATAAACCGTATGCGGAAGCATGATCCTTACATCTAGACCATCGCTGTGCAATGGGTTGGAAAATGTGGCGTATACCGTGAACCACGCAGGCAGCTTGTCCGCCGTGGCCTTATAAAAAACATAGTAGGTTTGTTTTGGCTGCAGCCGAACACTCATCGACGAAAGCTGCACGTGAATGCTACTGTCCAGTGGGCGAAAGATGCCCCTTCCCTCAGGAGTGATGCTGAAGCTCTTAGGCTCCAGCACCACCACCATAGGAACAAGAGTGTCGTTTGTCAGCGCAAGCTTTCCATCCGCTTTAGCTTTGTATTCCACAATGACCGGTTGAACGGTCTGTGCCAGCATGGCCGCACTAAGCCATAAAGTGCTTACAAGAACTCGCAACAACATAGACACCCCTTGGTCCACCGCGAAGGATGGAACCTCTGCAAACTCTCTATGGTTTAGAGAGCCTGCGCCTGAAGAGTCATGGTGCCCGTATAACTTGCTGCGGGAAGTGTCAGTCCAGTTGTGTTGATCTCCAAAAGCAGAATGTCCGCACGGATTGCTGCGCGGTTGAGGGCGGTCAGCGGAATGTTGAAGATTTCCAACCCTGCGCCGGCAGTGCCAAGAGCATTTGTCTGTGTGAATGCGGTGTAGGTTGTTGGCGAACCAAGCAGATCTTCGCCAAATACTGCTGACGAAGGGATATTCGATACTGGCGGCCCTAAGTAGGTTAGCGCTGCGGCAGGGCTCGAAAGGGAAGCATCAAGCATCACATTGGCGCGACCCACCCCAAGAACCCAACTAGTCGTAATCACGACTGGAACGCTTCCCAGTGCCGTGCCGCCCGAGACAAGGGCGAAGTTTACTGTGTTAGGGGTAGCGGTGACGGACAGCGATTCTCCGAGTGTTGCATTGAGGGTAACGCTGGCGGTACCTGAGTTTAGGGCCTGACCAAGAGCGACCTGAGAACCGAGTAGAAGGGCAGCTACTACGAGAAGATTTTTGCAGAGTGAAATCGGTGTATTGCTCGACATAAGAAGTACTCCGGATGTAGTGGGTCGGCATCGTGCCGCAATCTAATTATTTGTAATAGCGCTCCTGTAGCGATCGTTCACGACGCGGGTGATTGGGATGACTTAGCTCTTGCCGAAGATTGGCCGAAGAAAAAGTAACTCAAACATTGGATCAACAAGGCCATCGAGTAAATCTCTTTCAATGCGCGGATCATATGACCCCGTTAAACCGCTTTGAATACAACTTTGGTGTAGGGAAAAGTGTTCCGACTGTCTTTGTTCTCTGCGAAATTGTTCTCTGCGAAATTCTCGTTGTTTGACGCCAGCTATGTTTTCAATCACTTGCGATCCTCGAATAAGGCCCAAATCGAACAGATTCAGCAAAAAGATCAAATTAAGCCTGTTATCAAAATAAAAAAGATTTCAATCTGATTTCAAATTGCGGCCTCTTTCCTTAGTAAGCAGCGATTACTTCGCTTACATAGTCCTCTATGACAAATCGTTGTATCTCCACGCCTCGCTGGTCTTCAATCATCCAGACGTGTTGGAAAAAAGTCTTCTCGATTGTCCGATTGTAGGGTCCCAGTTCGCCTATGGGTCGGAGTTCGCCTTCGGTATCGATCCAAAAAAACCTGATATTTTTACCGCTGTTGTTGACCAATTGAAGCTCTGCCGGCCTCTTACTGACGCTTGAGAGCGCAAGCTTCGAGACAGCTCGAGCACGGATCGCTTCTATCGCAACTGGCCGCTTCTTCTGCGTGTAGAGGAGGTCGACGAGTGCAAAGCCGGACGGATCCTCCGCACGAATCGCATTTGCGGCTGATTCGGCAGAACGTCCCTGAGCCGCAAAGCTTGCGCGAATGTCGAAGTACCACATCGACAACTCTGCCCAGTAATCCTCAGGACTGGCAGCAGCACGCGTTCCATTCCAATGCCCTGCAGCCACAGAGCTGTGGTATTGCGACTCAATCAGCCGCCGAATCTCGTCGTCGAATCCATAGTTCATCAATGCAATCGCAAACTCTCGCATGCATAGATCGGTGCTGTTCTTTCCTGCGTCCGAAGCGGTCGCCAGCAAGCTCTCTTCCCCGCAGGCGCTATATATCCCAGACTGAGCACGGCTGCCATCCGTATCGCTTTTTTGCGGGAGGCCTGACACCTTTGAGCTTCCACGCACGCTAAGATTTTCGGGAAGTATCGAGAGTTCCTGGCCCCTTCCCACAATATGCAGCTCCACTCCACGCTGCCTCAGGTTCTGCTTCGCGACATCCATCGATGCCGTCATGTCCCTGATTCGCATGCAGGCAATCACAAGCGCATGGTCATCGACCAATGCAGACCCGCGAATGAAGATCCCATCGCAATCTATCGCCTTCGCATAGAAATCGAAGTAGGGTGGATCGCTATGCTCGATAAGCGGAGCTTCCTGAACAGCCTGCGCCTGAGCTCCTGGACCTGATACAAACCAACACCCGAGAGACAGCGCACACAAGATCTCAACCCGGCGACAGCCTGCATCCGAACTTCGGGAGCCTGAGAGCATCTTGGTTGAGTGGTCGCTTTCTCTGAGTTCACTCCGACGGAGTCAGCATAACTGACTTCCGTGAAAAGTAAACTATTTTGGCGAGAATTTCACCAGGGTAATGTGAGTAGTACTCCTCACCTCATCAATCTCCAAGCAGCTTTCTGGCAGGCAGCTACGCTAACAAAGAGACATGAGCGGCAACGATGCGCCATCCCTCAGGCATTCTCGCCCACATCTGACTCTGACGTCCACGAATGACTTTTCCCTCAGGCCCCTCTCGCTCAAACTCAAGCGTGATGCTGCCAACATCTTCTCCAAAAGTAACTATGTCCCGCCGCTTGATCGTCCTCGCCAATCCCACAGAAGGTCGACCTCGCCGAAATGCCTCCAGTTCTTCGACGCCATAGAGATTTTCGGAGACTCCGAACCTCATCACCTCTGGGGCTGACCAGAACATCTTCGTCAGCGTCTCCACATCATTGCTCACCAACGCAACCTCATACAACGGGTAGAGTTCTTCAAGCTCTGCGACTGTCTGTGGATGATTAATTAACATGATAGAAACTTCTCCACTTTGAATCGTAAACATGTGTGTGAGGGTCAGTCATGAGAACAGATTGCGCTTCGGCAGGACACTCTTCGCAATGGAGGCTGCTACGGTAATCATTGGCCGATTCACTACCTGTGCCAGCCTAAGATCCATCGCCACGCTGCACAAAAGATACGCATGCACCGGGGAGAATCCCCACTCACTCGTAAGCAGATCTATCATACGAGAGGTCGCCGCCTGTGCTGCGGCTAGAGCATCCATCCCTGATTCGACGACGATCCAAGAACTCGTGATCTCAGAGCTGCTGACGGACCCAGCGGCCTCAACCAGCGGGCCAGCAAGCGCATACTGTTTGTGAAGTCTGAAGCGTAAAGACACAGCGGCGGGACACTCAATCCCATTTATACAGACCTCACCATCCCCCTGCGCGGCGTGTGCATCTCCCGCAGAAAAGATCGCACCCTTATTCAATACTGGCAGATAGAGCGTAGAGCCGGAGGTCAGGTCGCGCATATCCATATTGCCTCCGAAGTTTCCCGGCGGGCGCGTACGAAACTCCCCAGCGTCAGCAGGCGCTACACCCATCACGCCACAGAACGGTCGCAACGGAACTACAGCAGGAGCAAGCGATTGCGTCGTGCTCTCCTCCAGCTGCCAATGAAAGAGATACGGCTCCCTGAAGCGGTCCTCAAGGAAACCTAAGCCGCTGATCACGCTTGTCCAGCCCCATCCCTTGTGCTTTACGTCGAGTACGTTGATCTCAAGTACATCTCCAACCTCTGCACCGATCACGCCTATGGGTCCCGTTAACGCATGAATTCGACCACGCTCGATTCCAAGGAAATCAGCAACCGTAGAACCTGGCTTTACCTGACCGCCACTCGCATCCAGGCACTCCATGTGAACCACATCGCCAGGTTCAATCCAGAGACGCGGCTCCATATCCCTGTTCCACCGCGAGTGCGTCGGTTCAGCGCTGAGGGAGTGTTCTGCCATTACTATTCGATCTCCACGATCATCTGCAGCTCCACCAAAGCGCCGCGCGGTAACGCACTCACGCCTACTGCTGCACGAACATGTTTACCCGCCTCGCCAAACACCTTTACTAATAAATCCGATGCCCCATTAATGATCTTCGGCGAATCCTGAAATCCCGGGGCGGCGTTCACGTAGCCGTTTACACTCACGATGCTCTTGACCTTTTCCAGCGATCCGAGGTGTTGCTTTAGCACGGCGAGGTGAGACAGCACACAAGCCTGTGCAGCGATATATCCCTCTTCTATACTGCGGTCCTCTCCCGCACGACCGACCAGTATGCCAGTGCTATCCGTTGAGATGACGCCTGAGAGATAAACCAGCTTTCCAACTGTCTTCACTGGAACATAGTTTCCGCCCGGAGCGGGTACCGGCGGCAAGTGGTACCCCGCATCGAAGAGCGCTTGTTCAATATTCATTGGCCGTACTTTACCACGATGCGAAAACATCTCTCTTTTTGCGTTTATCGAAAAGTAAATCCGCGATAGTCTGAGTCATGCCTCCAGGGAAGCTGATCGCTGCCGTCGCTGCATGCCTTGCCTTGCTTGCGGCTGACGTTCCCGCGCCTGGACATATTCTGCAAACAGACCGCAATGACGCATCGGATCTTGAGATCGTCGGTATGGCCTCTGAGATCAGTCCCGGAGCGATTCGTTACGTCTCGCAAAAATGGCTCCTATCGCTCCCGCAGATCACCGTAACAATTACGGACGATGAAAACTTTCGCGAACTTCCTCAGCAAAAGCTAAGCGTGACAGGCGTTTATCTAGACGTGCTAGAGAACTCCCTTGGCGCTCTCCCCGGGGCCGATCTATTGACCGCCCTCTGCGAGGACGGCTACCGTGCAACTTTCACTCGTGAGTATGTGCAGATGCATCGCCCGATTCTCGCGTTAAAGATTGACGGGCTCCCCATCCAGACATGGGTGGCGCAGACCCATAGCTACGATCCAGGACCTTATTTCATTACGCACGCAGACTTCACGCCATCCTTCAACGTCTTATCTTTTCAAGAGATCCCCAAGGTTCCGGCAAAGATCGTCCGGCTCGAGTTCGGAACGACCGAACAGGTCTACGGGGCCATCGCGCCTCATCAAAAAGGAGCATCCAATCAGCAGGTCATAGATGGCTTTCGCATCGCCAAGCAGCACTGTTATCGCTGTCACAATATGGGTGGCTACGGCGGTGTCAAGGCTGGTAAGTCGTGGAGCACATTGGGCACCTATGCCGCCGCCTCACCGTCTGCCTTCGAACGCTATCTTCGCAATCCAAAATCGATAGACCCGAAGTCAACCATGTCGCCGAATCCCGAGTTCGACGATGCTACCGCGAAGGCGCTCCAGGCTTACTTCCAGACTTTTGCCACCGGAGCGCCACGATGACGACACGGCTCTCAAAGGCTTTATTGGTCCTAGCGGTTGCTTTCTTCTACACCCTTGTTGTCTTCAACAATACGACGGACTACAACTCCAACTACCAGTTCGTTCGGCACGTTCTCCAGATGGACTCCACATTTCCGGGCAATAACGGCATGTGGCGAGCTATCAATCAGCCTGCTACCCACACCCTGTTTTATGTCTCTGTCATCCTCTGGGAGGCCGTCACGGCTCTCATCGCCTGGTGGAGCGGCATCCGCATGTTGCGCGCAATTCGCAACTCGACAGAAAGCTTCCAGCAGGCGAAAGCATCTGGAATTGTCGCCCTCACCCTGGGCATGCTGATGTGGTTTGTCGCGTTTCTCAGCGTCGGCGGCGAATGGTTCCTCATGTGGCAATCCAAGACCTGGAACGGCCAGGACGCAGCGTTCAGAATGTTTGTAGTCCTGGGCATTGTCCTTCTCTACTTGGCCATGCCTGAGCCTTTGGCTCTCGCCGAAACGCCATGATAAGCCATCCCTCTCCGCTCACTTCTCTGCGCCAATCCCTTGCTTCTTCTGAAACCGATCCAAGTGCGATCGCAGCAGATGCCGCAACCAAAACAAACCGCAACGCCTCGCACAATACTTACGTGACCCTTACGTCGAATGAATCGCTCCATCGAGCAGAACGGCTCCCGTGCCTCTTTGCTGATGTGCAAAATCGTCCCATTCTCTACGGCATTCCAATCTCGATCAAAGACTGCTTCGACCTAGAGGGAACCGCAACGAGTTGCGGCTCGCGTTACTACGCGCAACTCCATCCCATAGCGACAGACAACTCCTGGATCGCCCAGCGGCTGCTCGATGCAGGGGCTATCGTCCCTGGGAAAACTCACCTTCATCAACTGGCCTACGGAATTACCGGTGAGAACGCCGACTACGGCAACTGCCTCCAGCCGCGCGATGCAACTCTGCTCACTGGTGGCTCTTCCAGCGGAGCAGCTGCCAGCGTGCAGGAGGGCTCAGCCCTGGCAGCCATTGGCACCGACACCGGCGGCTCCGTCCGCGTTCCTGCCGCGCTTTGCGGACTCGCAGGCTATCGCTCCTCCTATAGGGTTAGCCGCGGCGAAGAACGTTGGGCGGGGGGCGCTCACCTCGCGCCATCCTTCGATACTCTCGGTATCCTCTTCCGTGATCTCCGTGATGGTCCCACTCTCGCAAATGCCATCTACGACATACCTCTCACTAGCGCGACAACACAGCTCCGAATCGGTTATGTCGGCGAAGACTTCCTGCACGATTGCGAACCTGAAGTTCTCTCCGCCTACACCGCTTGGAAACAACACCTCGCCCAACATAATGCAACTCTGACACCCATCGATACGAGCTTCTGGAGCGACAGTTCAGAGATCTTCTCCACCATCCAAGCCAGTGAAGCAGCCGCCATCCACCGCGGCCACTATGAACACTTCGAGCCCGCAATCTCTGAACGCCTCTTCTGGGGATCCTCGGTCACCCACGATCAACTTCAGAGCCTGCATCGTCGTCTCGCCGTCTTCCGCTCTCAGATGTCGTCGATTTTTCAGAAGGTTGAACTCCTTATTGCCCCTTGCGCTCCGGTCAACAAACTTCTTGCGGGCCACGATCAGTCTCACATTCGCAAAGCAATCCTGCGGTACACCACACCGGCCAGCCTCGCGGGCCTGCCTGCCGTCACACTTTCGGGAGAAGCTATTGGTGCTTCCATGGGCACCGGCATACAACTTATGGCTGCACCCATGCAGGACGCTGCGCTCCTCACCTTTGCTGCCTCGCTCAAGACTGTCGAGATGTAGCTCGACGAAAACAGCAGATGCTACCCTGCTCCAAAGCCAGAAATCTCCGGAGGCACGACCTATGCGATCCCGAACGAGACTGCTGACACTCTTCCTGATTGCAAGCCTCTGCTCGCTCACCGCCTGCAAACACCAGCAACAGAACCCCGGCCTTATACCCATTACTCTGCAAACCGACTGGTATCCCCAACCCGAACACGGCGGCTTCTACGACGCACTCCTCAGGGGTTACTACAAGGACGAGGGCCTTGACGTCCGCATCACCCCGGGTGGTCCTTTCGTCTCCGCTGAAAACCAGGTCTCCGGTGGCGCCGCGCAGTTCGCCATGGGCTCTTCCGATCAGGTTCTCGTCGCCGTCGCACGCGGACTTCCCGTCATCGCCGTAGAAGCCACCATGCAGCAGGACCCGCAGGCTCTCATGCTTCACAAGGACTCACCGGTTCATTCGTTCACCGAACTCAACGGTCAAACCATCGCAGTCAAACCCGGTTCCATCTGGTTTCAATATCTCCTTAAACGCTATAACCTGAACAGTGTTCGCGAGATCCCCGCCACCTACAGCGTCGCCAACTTCCTGCAGGACCCTCACTATATCCAGCAGTGTTTTGTGACGTCTGAGCCTTACTTCGCAGCTAAAAGCGGAGCTGACGTTCGAACCATGCTCATCAGCGAAACCGGCTATCAGCCCTATCGCGTCGTCTTCACCGCAAGCTCTTTTCTTCACGACCATCCCGAACTTGTCGCAAAGTTCGTTCGCGCCTCTCTTCGCGGTTGGCGAGACTATCTCGGCAACTCCGCCGTCGCGAACACCGAGATCAGCAAGCTCAACCCCGCTATGAGCCCGGACCAGATGCAGTTCAGCACACAGACTTTGAAGGATCAACACTTCATCACGAGTCCTGATCCAAATCAGCTGGGCCAATTCACCTTTGCCCGCTGGAACACCATGTACCAGCAGCTTCTCGACCTGAAGGTCATCTCCACCCCGATTGATCCGAAGACTGCCTATACCACCCAGTTTGTTGACGCCGCAGCTCACCCGTAATTCTTGTAGAAACCGTTTCACCGCCGTGTTAGCGTTCCACATGGCCCCCAAAAACCCTTCCAGTGCGCAGCAGAAGGAAAGCGCGCATCAGCTGGAGATAGACCGCCTCTTCATGGAGCGTCTTATCCGCTTCACCGCGAAGAGCCTTGAGACGGCTACGCCTGTCCCCTTCGGTGCTCTCATCGTTCACAGTGAGACTGGAAGTATTTTGATGCGCGGCCGCAATGCAGTCGGATCGGAGAGCGATCCCAGCGCCCACGCCGAACTCCGCACCGTACGCAAGGCCACAAAGAAACTCAAGTCCATCAACCTTTCCGGCTATACCATGTACAGCACCTGCGAGCCGTGCCCAATGTGTATGGCTAACGCGCTCTGGGCCGGCATCGACCGCGTGGTCTACGGAGCGACCATTGCCGATGCTAACCGCCACTGCCGCCAGATTAGGATTTCAGCGAAAGAGGTAGTTCGTCGTAGTGACATGACCTGCAGCGTCAAAGGGGCCTTTCTGCGCGCCAGGTGTTACGCTCTCTTCACCCACCCGAATATGCTGAAGGCGTTCGCTACTTGGAGTTCCAGATCCACCAGCTCCAGTGCAAACAAGACTCGCCGCACCCGAAAAAGGAGCAGCCGTAACTCATGACCGCCTCCGATATCGCCGCGCTGACCGCATGCATCTCCGACCCGAATCGCGCCATCACCAACGCTCAGATCGTGCAGCGTCTCTCGCGCGACTTCTATTGGTATTCGCCGATCCTCAAAAGGCAGCTCGACGACAAAACAGGTGAACTTGCCCTTCAGCCGATCGACGTTAAAGAGATCCAACGTATCCTCGCCTATTGCTACGAACACCACGTCCCAGTCACCACTCGAGGCGCAGGCACCGGCAACTATGGACAGGCCGTGCCCCTGCGCGGCGGCGTCGTACTCGACCTTGTCCATATGAACCGTATCGAATCCATTACGCCCGACGGTGTCGCCGTCTGCCAACCGAACGTCCGCCTCGGCGTGCTTGAAACGACTGCGCGCGAGCAGGGTTTTGAACTACGCTGCTATCCCAGTACCATCGTGAAAGCATCTGTGGGGGGATTCCTTGGTGGTGGCTCCGGCGGCATAGGTTCCGTCTCTCACGGCGGGTTGCGAGACTTCGAAACCGTCCGCGCCCTCGAAGTCGTCACAATGGAGGCGGAGCCTCGCGTCGTCTTTCACGAGGGTCAAGCCGTGCATGACGTCCTTCATGCCTGGGGTACCAACGGCATCATCACCAGGATTTGGATTGCCCTCACCCCCGCCGTGTCCTGGGCACAGTGCTCCGTTGCATTTGACACCTTTGATCAGGCCTTCACCTTCGCCGAAAAAATCGCCTGCGATTCGCAATGGATCAAGCGTCTCGTCACCACCTTCGAGTGGCCCATTCCGTCCTGCTTCGCTCCCATCCTTAGCATCACTCGTCCAAACAAATCACTGATCTTTTTTATGATCGCCGCCAGCCAACTCATCGAGCTGAAGTCTGCTGCCGAGGCAGCTGGTGGAGAGGTCACTCTCGCCGCCGACTATACCGGCCTCCGCACTACCCCGCTGCTCTCTGACTACACCTGGAACCACACCACCCTCTGGGCCATCAAGCAGGATGCAGCCTTCACGTACTTGCAATGCGGCTTCAGTCCTACTGAAGGACGCCAGCAGTTCGCCACACTCAAACAACATTTCGGTGATGAGATCCTGTTCCACATCGAATTCATGAAGACAGGCACGGGTATCGTCATTCCAGGCTCCATTCCGCTCGTTCGTTTTACCACCGAGCAACGCCTCAACGAGATGATCGATCTTTGCCGCTCCATAGGCGTCTCGGTTGCCAACCCGCATGTCAACAACGTAGAAGGCGGCGGACGCTATCGCGAAGACAACTTACAACTCCTTACCAAGCAGAAGTACGATCCGCGGGGGCTGCTCAATCCCGGCAAGATGATCACCTTCAAACCTGCAGCCCAAGCCACTGTCTAAGAGAGCCCATGCAAACCTGGATCCCAGCTTCGCGCAACTTCGCCTACCTGAACTGGAAGCAGGTTGAAGCGCTTCCTAAAGACCGTACTCTGCTCGTCCTGCCTACCGCAGCCATCGAGCAGCACGGCCATCATCTCCCCTTGGCAACTGATACACTCATCAACAATCTGCTTCTGGGTAAATCCCTGGCGAAGCTCGCGAACGATGCGCCAATCTATGCGCTGCCGCCCATCTGCTACGGAAAAAGCAACGAACACATCGGCTTCCCTGGAACGCTCTCTGTCTCTGCCACCACTTTCATGGCTGTTGTCCGCGATCTCGGCGCCTGCATCGCTTCGGCGGGCTTCAAGAAACTCGTCCTCTACAACACTCACGGAGGAAACTCATCCCTTGTCGACGTTATGGCCCGGGACCTTCGCGCCGAGTTCAACCTCCGGGTCTTCTGTCTCTTTGGCTCCGCAGGCGCAGCCTTCACCGGCATCAGCAAACAGGAGAAAACCTATGGTTTCCATGCGGGTGAGATAGAAACTTCCTTCCTGCTCGCTGTCACGCCGCAACTGGTCGATTCCGACGCGTACACCACCAACTACATCGCTGACATCGAACATCCGGAACTCCTCCTACCTGAAAATGCCTCTGCAACCTTCGCCTGGCTCACCCGCGATATCGCCCCCAGCGGTGTCATGGGAGACCCCACGGGCTCTACCGCAGAAAAAGGCGAGATCTGGATCGAAGAGGCCACCACCAGGATCGCTGCTGCTCTCGAAGCCATGCTCCAGTACGAAAATAACCAGCAACTATGACCTCACCCCTCATCGACTGCGGACAAGGTGTTCGACTCCAGCGTGAAGTCCCGTGCACGCTGTCCGATGGCACCATCCTCTACTCCGATCACTACTATCCCGCCAAGCGTGGCCCACACCCAACGCTGCTCATGCGCCAGCCCTACGGACGCGATATTGCCTCCACCGTTGTCTACGCTCATCCGGTCTGGTTCGCCCGCCATGGCTACAACGTCGTTATTCAAGATGTACGCGGCAGAGGCGATTCCACAGGCGATTTCTATCCTTTCCTGCATGAGCAGAAAGATGGCGTCGAGACGATCGCATGGCTTCGCACGCTGCCCGAGTGCAACGGTAAGATTGGCATGTATGGATTCTCCTATCAGGGCATGACCCAGTGGCTCGCAGCAGCCGCGCTGCCGGAGGGCCTTCTCTGCATCGCTCCCGCGCAGACCGCACACGATCTCTACCATGGATGGTTCTACAATCATGGCGCCCTTCGTCTCGCCTCCTCGTTGGGCTGGGGTCTACAGATGTTGAAGATGGACGCGCGCCGGTTGCAACTTCGCGAAGCAAGCGATGTTCTCGAACATGCCTGGCCCGCTCTCTCGTCGCAGATTCTTCACACCCCAGCCGCCTTACATCCCGCCATCAATTCAACCGGTCTACCCTCGTACGTAGTCGATTGGCTACAGCACGATCACCCTGGTGAATATTGGTCGCAGATGGATATAAGTGGGCAAGTCGAGAAAATCGAGATACCAGCACTCCACCTCTCAGGCTGGTATGACACCTATCTTCATGGCAGCATCGCAGGATTTCGTGAGATAAGGCGCCGCGCCGCTTCGCACATGGCGCGCGACAATCAATATCTTCTGGCTGGCCCGTGGGCCCACATCCCGTGGGGCAATCGTATCGGTACGCAAAACTTCGGTGCCAATGCAAACTTCGATACGGACGAATTCCACCTGCGCTGGTTCAATCACTGGCTCAAAGGCTCCGGCGAGTTCGCAGAGGAACCACGCATTCGTTACTTCGCAATGAACCAAAATCAGTGGCATACCGCCTCTGCATGGCCTCTGACCAATCACACACTCTATCTCCACAGCAAAGGCCGAGCCAACTCCAGCAAAGGTGACGGAACCCTCACCATCAAGATCCCAGACCAGTCAGAACCCGACGACATCTTCGTCGTTGACCCTGAAGTTCCTGTCATCGCTCCAGGCGGCATCACCTCCATGGGCGGCTCTCACAATCAAGCTGCGCTCGAACTCGGCAATAACCTTCTCACCTACACCACCGCACCTTTTTCTACGCCTCTTCACCTCTTCGGTACTCCCGCCGTTACCCTCTTCGCCACCACGTCCGCACCTTTCGCCGACCTGGTTGTAAAACTAGTTTGCCTGCGCCCTAAAGGCGAAGCTGACTTTATCTGCATCGGAGTCGCACGCAGTACATTCCTCTTCCCAAGCGCCGCAGTCACTTACAAACCCGACGCACCACATGAGTGGCGCTTCGACCTCGAACCGACCGCATGGGTCTTCGCTCCAGGCGAATCTCTCCGCATTGAGATCGCGGGTAGCGCGTACCCTCTCTACGACCGCAACCCCGGCACCGCAACACCGCCCGCACAAGCAACATCATGGGACTGGCAGCGCTCCACCCACACCATTCACCATGACCTCTCCAGACCCTCCGCCCTTCACCTGCCGATAGTGGAAGATCCCACCCAATGAATACCCCTCTCATTGTTCCGGCGATTGCCCTCGATCAGGCCACCAAACGCTACGGCATCGCAAAAGCCGGCATCGCAACAATACTTGAGTCCATCACCACTCAGGTCCAGCGGCGCGAGTTCGTCAGCATCATCGGCCCCTCCGGTTGCGGCAAATCTACTCTGCTCAAAATAGTCGCCGGTCTCAGCCCCATTACTTCCGGCAGCATTGCTATCCACGGCATGACTCCGCAAAAAGCTCGCGAACTGATCTCCTTCATCTTTCAAGACGCCACTCTCCTTCCCTGGCGCACCGTCCGGCAAAACGTCGTCCTCGGCCTTGAGCTCGATGGCATGGCTCGCGAGACCCGCAACGCGAAAGTCGATACCGTACTCTCGCTCGTCGGCCTGTCTCATGTGGCCGACTCCTTCCCTCGTCAGCTCTCCGGAGGGATGAAGATGCGAGTCTCAATCGCTCGCGCTCTCGCCACCCGCCCCCAGATCCTTCTTCTCGATGAGCCCTTCGCCGCACTCGATGAGATGACACGGGACCGAATCAACGAGGAGCTTCTCCGCCTTCGCGAAGAGCAGAACTGGACGGCGCTCTTCGTTACTCACTCTGTAGCTGAAGCAGTCTTCTTGTCTACACGAATATTGATCCTGGCGCCCAACCCCGGCCGCATCGCGCACGACCTCCCGATCGAACTGCCCTTTCCACGCACAGAATCCACGCGCCGCAGCAGCGCCTTCGATCGCACCGTCTCGGAGGTCTCGAGAGCACTCAGAAGCGTAAGCATCAACTCTGAAAGTAAGGGCGATGGACAAGAGATCGGGGTGTACCCAGCATGAGAAAGCTGAGCGTGACACTTCTCTCTGCCTTCTCTATCTTCGTTGGCTTACTGCTACTGTGGCAGTCGGTCATCTGGATCTTCAGTCTCCCACCCTACCTGCTTCCGTCGCCTGCCCGCGTTGCACACGCCATCGTCACTCGTCTTCCGTCACTAATGACCTCTCTCGGACTCACCGCAGCGGCGGCAGCTGGAGGTCTCCTTGCGGCGCTACTCGTCGGCGTGGCTATCGCGCTTCTATTCGCACAATCTCCCTGGATCCGCCGCATGTTTTACCCCTACACCATCCTCCTGCAGACTGTTCCCATAGTCGCTATCGCCCCTATGATCCTTCTCTGGATTGGCCCCGGCCTGAGTGCCGTCACGCTCATCGCGTTTATTATCTGCCTCGCGCCAATCGTCGCGAACACCACTCAAGGTCTGATCAGTGTCGACCGCAACATGGTTGACCTCTTCCTGATGCACAACGCCTCACGCTCTCAAGTTCTGTTGAAGCTCCGCCTGCCTCATGCCATGCCGTCGATCTTCACCGGCATTCGCATCGCCAGCGGCATCGCAGTCATCGGAGCTATCACGGGGGAGCTCTTCGCAGGCTCTTCCCGTGTGGGCGTCGGAGGGATCGGGTATGCCATCCAATACGCCAGCGCTCAACTCGAAACTGACTACCTCTTTGCCCTTGTTCTCGCCGCTACGCTTCTCGGCTTTGTCTTCTTCTTCGCCGTCATGTTTCTAGACTGGTACTTCCTTCATCATTGGCACGAATCAGCGCGCGTGGTGGATCAGGAGTAGACCGTTAGTTGTGTGATTCAGGCGTTGTAAGCTGTCATAAGGGTGCTAAACATGTTGCGTCTTGAAACAGAGACCGGATGGTGGCTCGTCACTCATCCCGATCATGCCCACCTCGCTGGAGCCTTCTCTCAGCACTGGGGTAATGAAGTCTTTGCGAGACCCGAACCGCGCGAGCGCGCCTTGCTCGGGATTCACGCTCACGACGACGGCTGGGCCCTGCGCGATGCCGCCCCGACGATCACGAAACAAGGCAAACCATCGGCCTTCTCTTCCGAGCTTGTCGGCAAATACTCTGCCTTTGAAGAGATCGACCTTGCCAACTACCTAACCGTCCGCGAACGCGCTGTGCAGCAGATCGCGGCCAAAGACGCTTACGCGGCTCTCCTCGTATCCATGCACACCTATAATCTCCTCACCGTCCGCGCCGATCGCGGCACGATTGCCCCAGCGCAACTTCCTCTGCTTGATGAGTTTCTCGCTCGTCAGCAGCAGCTTCAGCAGTCCCTCCGCGCCGCTGTCGAATCCACCGATCAAAACTTAGAAGACAACTTCCGTCTGCTGCAGGCCACTGACAATCTGTCCCTCCTTACTTGCGTCGACTACGCGTCGCCAGCCACTCTCCTCCATCCCATGCGCAAAAACGACGGCTCCCAGAGCGATATCCAGGTCCTTCCGCAGGGCAATCGTACCTTCCGACTCAATCCCTACCCCTTTGCCGAACCGACTCTCACCCTCACCTTCCCGGCTCGTCATATTCCCGGCAAAACGTTCACTTCTCCGGACGAGCTTCAGCACCGCTATACCAACGCCGCGATTCAGCAACTTACTGCGACGGTGCACTCGTAGCACAGCTCACCACCTTTACAGACTGCCTCCCATTGAGGATGATGTTAGGGCCGGACCAAGACTCTCCGGCAGCTACGGGGAATCGAAAAATGAGCACAGGCACCAGCGTCCTACGCGAAACACTCAATCAGATCATCGGCGCAGACCGTACCGAGCACCTCTTCAAGCTTCTTGTCGTGCATCCCGAGATCGCCGCCGACCCAGGCCCGCAGGTCTCGCGCGCCGTCCTCGCACAGGCGCTCAACATGCTTCTCTTCGAAGACCTGCTCATCCGAGTCCCCAGCGCGAAGACCTATGCCGACTACACCCTAAGCAAGGGTAGGCAGATTCTCCACGATCACGGCGCAGTCCGCACCGTTGCGCTCGCGGGCATGGGCGGCCTTCCCGCTGGGCAGGAGGCGATCACCCGCATCCTGCGCCCCCTTGGTTATGCGCTCAACGGCGTCTATCCGCTCGAACGCCTCAAGATGACAGGCCGCTCTCATGCCCAGGCGGACTACCCAGAGGCGATCGCCCAGTTCTTCCTCAGCGAGCTTCATCCTGAGCGCTTCACGCCCGAGTTTCAGGCCGCTGTCCTCCGCGTTACCGCTACCTCGAAGGACCCCATCACGGCTGAGGCAAACTCATTGCTGAGCAAGCTCGAATCTACAGGTTCGCTCAGCGTCGAGGAGTCCGTGGCGCTTCTTCCGGTGCTGGCTTCTGTCTTCGAGCGGCAACACACTGAGCCCACTCTTGCCGACTACGAGATTCTCCTTGCGGAGTCGCCCGAGATGGC
Source organism: Granulicella sp. S190 (assembly GCF_009766095.1). Taxonomy (GTDB): domain Bacteria; phylum Acidobacteriota; class Terriglobia; order Terriglobales; family Acidobacteriaceae; genus Edaphobacter. The sequence continues at coordinate 6,479 of NZ_LMUD01000023.1, read as the reverse complement.
GTGGATCTCGACTGAGGGCAACGCCTTTAACCACGCGACCGACCGCGTTCCCGATGTCGATCAGCTCGCAGAAGAACAGAAGGCTCTTGGCCAGCCGATGAAGGCTGCCGTCGAAACCTCTCAATCCGGGCGGGTTCGGCAGACTGCGTTCCTTGCGGCGCGAGTGCAGCGCAAGTTTCACACACCCGAAGGCGCTCTCGTCGCCAAAGAGGTCAACGGCTCCTTCTATGAGTTCATTACACGGCTGCCGCTCCCTGAGGAGGAGGGGAAGCAGAAACTCGATCTTGGCTTCGACAGCTCGAACGCCCAGGCGATCTTTAAAATGACGGCCACGGGCAAGTCGTGAGGCAGTTTTTTTGCGAAATTTTTCGGCGTGGTGAAGTTCAGTTTTTTGCAGGGGTTTTTGAGAAAAACCGTGTCCTGGACCTGGTTTTTTGGTGGTGTCAACGTGGTGGTTTGCGTGGCTGAGGTGGAGTTGATGCACCACGTTTTTCGCAACTGAAAAATGTGACACCGTTTTCGAGAGTTATTTTTCGGGGCCGCTGCGACGGACAGCCGCCCATTAATCGGATAAAGCCTTGCGTGTCAGGACGGCCATCTTCTGCCGATCGATCACAATTCCACGACGTATAGTGGATCAGATATGTCTACGTCGCCCTTCGTCGTGCTGCCGAGCTCCCATGCGCGCGCGCACGATACCTTCCCCGATGCTGACGAGCTCTGCCAACTCCTGCGGGAGCAGATTCGCGGCGAGGTCCGTTTCGACGCAGCCTCCAAGGCGCTCTACTCCACCGACGCCTCTAACTATCGCCACATCCCCATCGGAGTTGTGATTCCTCGCGACGAAGCTGACGTCATCGCCACGGTGGCTCTATGCAGTCGCTTTCAGGCTCCGATCCTCACCCGCGGTGCAGGCACCTCGCTTGCCGGACAGGGATGCAACGCTGCCGTCATCCTCGACTTTTCGAAGTACATGAACGGTATGGGCGAGATCGATGTGGAACGCCGCACCGTGCACGTCCAGCCCGGTATCGTGCTCGACCGCGTTCGTGATGCTGCGGAGAGGTTCAACCTGACCTTTGCGCCAGATCCGGCCACGCACAGCCGCTGCACCATCGGCGGCATGATCGGCAACAACTCCTGCGGGGTGCATGCGCTGATGGGCGGCAAGACGGTCGATAACATCGCCACGCTTGACCTGCTGCTCTACGACGGCACTCGCATGACCGTCGGCCCCACTACCGAGGCCGAGCTTGAAGAACAGATCGCGGCAGGCGGCCGCAGCGGCGAGATCTACGCGACTCTCAAGAGCCTGCGCGACAACTACGCTACCCAGGTTCGCGAGAAGTTTCCTCGCATTCCGCGCCGCGTCTCCGGCTTCAATCTCGACGAGCTGCTGCCGGAGAACACCTTCAACGTGGCGCGTGCGCTGGTCGGCAGCGAAGGCACCTGCGCCATCATTCTGGGCGCCACGCTGCAACTGGTCGAGTCGCCACCCTACCGCACCCTGGTCGGCGTTGGGTTCTCCGACATCTTCGTCGCCGCCGACCATGTAACCCAAATCCTCCAGTACAAGCCTATTGGGCTTGAGGGCATGGACGGCTACCTGCTCGACGCGCTGCGCCGCAAGCAAAAATCTGTGGAGGATCTCGCGCTGCTGCCTGCTGGCGACGGCTTTCTGATTGTCGAGTTCGGGGCTGCGACCCAACCCGAGGCCAACGCGCAGGCGCGCGCCTTTGCCGCCTACCTGAAGACCGTTACGCCACAGCCCACGGCTCGCATCTACACCTCTGCCGAGGCCAAGCGGGTGTGGCACATCCGTGAGTCCGGCCTTGGCGCTACCGCCTTTATCCCCGGCGTAGGCACCGGCTGGGAGGGATGGGAGGATGCCGCTGTCGACCCAACCCAGCTAGGCAGCTACCTGCGACAGATTGCCGCGCTGATGAAGGAGTTTCACTATCGCAGCGCCATGTACGGACACTTCGGCCAGGGCTGCGTGCACATGCGACATAACTTCGATCTTGAGACTGCTGAAGGAATTCTGAAGTTCCGCCAGTTCATGGACCGCGCCGCCGACATCGCGCTTGCCCACGGCGGCTCGCTTTCCGGTGAGCACGGTGATGGACAGGCTCGCGGCGCGCTTTTGCCCAAGATGTTCGGCACGGAGCTCATGCAGGCCTTCCGCACCTTCAAGCATGCCTTCGATCCTACGAACCGCATGAATCCCAACAAGCTTATCGACGCCCATGAGCCTCACGAGGATCTCCGCCTGGGTACCGACTATCGCCCGTGGCAGCCGAAGACCCACTTTGCCTTCGCGGAGAATAACGGCTCGTTCGCCGATGCGAACCTGCGCTGCGTGGGCGTGGGAGCGTGTCGCAAGACGGATGCGGGCACCATGTGTCCGAGCTTTATGGCGACGGGTGAGGAGCTGCACTCCACGCGCGGGCGAGCGCACCTTCTGTGGGAGTTGATGCAGGGCGAGGTGCTTCCCGATCAGTGGAAGAACGAACAGGTGAAGGAGTCGCTCGACCTCTGCCTCGCCTGTAAGGCCTGCAAGTCCGAGTGTCCTGTCTCAGTGGACATGGCTACCTATAAGGCTGAGTTTCTCGCGCACCACTACGAGGGCGAGTCGCGACCGCTCTCTCACTATGCCTTCGGACGCATTGACGTCTTCGCTCGCCTGGCCTCGTACGCGCCACACCTAGTCAACGCGATCAACAATGCTCCCATCATTCGCAGTGTTGTGAAGAAGATTCTGCACATCCACCCGAACCGTACCTTTCCCCGCTTCTCGAAGCCCTTTACGCCGGACCGCCGCCATGCGCGTGATGCACGCCGACCGCGCGGCAACCGAAGAATTCCTTTGCCTGCCGAGGCTCCGGAGGTCTTTCTGTGGGCAGATACATTCAACAATTACTTTCATCCGGCGGCGATGCGGGCCGCACACCAGGTGCTGACGACCGCAGGCTTCCGCGTGACTCTGCCTACACAGCATCTCTGTTGCGGCCGGCCCCTTTACGACTTCGGCATGCTCGATACGGCCAAGGATTACCTGCTTAAGACTCTCAACGCGCTTACGGCGCAGTTGCAGGCCGGCACTCCTATCGTGGTGCTCGAACCTTCGTGCGCCTCGGTCTTTCGCGACGAGCTTACGAATCTGCTGCCGCACGATCCCCGCGCCGCCAAGCTTCGCGACCAGACCTTTCTCCTCAGCGAGTTCCTGGTTCGACATGCGCCGCACTACAGGCCGCCGCAGCTGGACGAGAAGATCCTGGTGCATGGCCACTGCCATCATCGCGCCACGATGGGCATGCAGGATGAGATGGCGCTGCTCCGGTTGACGGGGGCGAACGTCGAACTTCTGGACTCGGGCTGCTGCGGCATGGCCGGTCCATTCGGCTTTGAGAAGGACAAGTACGAGATCTCGCAGAAGCTTGGCGAGCGGGTGCTGCTGCCTGCGGTGCGCAATAAGGCGGCAGGTACTATTCTGCTTACCGACGGCTTCAGTTGCGCGGAACAGATTACGCAGAATACGAGCGTAAAACCGATGCACCTTGCCGAAGTCCTCGCCCAACCATCGAAGCCTTGACCGCTCTCCCACAACGCTCAGCGCAGACGTTCGCAAGCCTCTGCGAACGTCTACCCGAATCGACTGAACTAAACAGGTTTTGCGATAAGAAGGCTCAGCGGCGATTTCGTAGGAACGATCGTCTCCACTTCGAACCCCGCCTTCGCCAGCAGATCCCGAAACTCCGCCTCGGTCCGTTCGCGTCCATTGACCACCACTAGCATCTGCAGGTCCAGCCACTTGCCGAAATGAAACTCCGGTCCCTCCGGAATGACCGACTCAATCACCACCAACCGCGCGGTTGACTTCATCGCACGGCGCACCGACCCAAGAATCGCTAATGCCTTGGAGTCAGACCAGTCATGAAGAATAAAGCGCAGCAGGTACGCATCCGCGCCCCCCGGAACAGAGGAGAAGAAGTCTCCTCCTAGAGCCTCGATACGATCGTTTGCCACCATCGACGTCGATCTCACGTGCGCCTGGTCAAAGAGAATCCCTCGCGAAGACGGGGAAGTCGCAAGAATGGACGTCAACTGGGTGCCGATACCGCCGCCGATATCGGCGATCACAGCAAAGCTGCTCCAGTCATAGGCGGCTGTAACTGTCGGCGTCATCGTCTCGCTGACTGAGCGCATCGCATCGTTAAAGTGCGCATTCGATTCTGGCTGACGTCGGTAAAGCTCCCAGAGGTCGTGCCCGTAGATCTTATGCAATGAGGCCTCTTCGGTTCTGACCGAATGATCGATCTCGTTCCAAGCCTCGAAGACCCCGTCCCCCTGTGACAGGTTGTGCAAAATCCAGGCTCGCTGCGAACCCGCCACATCCTTGCGAAGAGACTCACTGGTCTCCGTGTTCGCAAAGACGCGCGGCGAAACCTGCTGGAAGATTCCTGTGCTCTCCAACGCACGCAGAACACGAAACAGCGCGGAAGCGTTGACACTCGTTCGCTTTGCAAGCTCGGCGACATCCAGCGGACCATCCGCCAGATGTTCGGCTATGTGTAATTCGGTCACCAGCGCGAGTGATCGCGCCTGCCAAAAACCGAGAATGATGGAAAGAATTTGTTCCTGGGGGGAGGGTGTGGTGCTTTGCAATCGAACTCCTTTGGTTGTGATTCCTTAAAAAACGGCAAGCCTAAGATCGGCTTGCCATCAAAAAGCTTAAGATAGGACGCTCTCCGAATTAATACGTTACAAAATGGATGAGCTTCATAGGGGACAGACTCACGTCAGCCTGGCAAAGAGATTTGCTACCCTAATTCTCAGTGAATCTCGACGAGGTCCCTCCCGTGATCGATGTGCACCCACCCCATGAGCCGGTTCATGGCTGGCGAGACTTTCTGCTTCATCTGCTGACGATTACAATCGGCCTGCTGATCGCGTTAAGTCTCGAAGGCTGCGTAGAGTGGCAGCATCACCGCCATCTTGTCCACGAAGCGGAGACCAGCCTGCACACGGAGATCGAGAGCAATGCGAAGGACATGCCGGACAGCATCGCAGATCTGCATAAGCAGCAAGACATACTCAAGCGCGATGTTAAACTCCTGAAATACATCGTGAAGAACCAGAAGGCACCGGATAACTCCAGCATGGAGATCACGTTTCATATCCGCAGCTTCGACGACGTTAGCTGGAAGACTGCCCAATCGACGAGTGCTCTCTCCTACATGCACTACTCCCAAGCCGAAGAGTACGCAGGGATCTACGACACCCAAAATGCACTCTACGCAGCCGAACAGCAAGCCGCCCGGGACGCCACGATCAGCCTTGCCCCTTTTCTGAATACAGACGACAAAAGCCCGGACCCCACAGAAGGTCAGGCGGATACAATCAGGCAAAAAGTCGAAGTTCTTCAGGGACAGCTCTTGCTGGTCGATGCTTTCATGAGTTCCCTCGACCGCGAGTACAAGAAGTTTCTTGCTGCTCATCCCAACTGATCTGGTGAGAGTAAGAAGACCGTCCAGCTACTTTCTCCGCCTATTGCAAGAAGACGAGAGAGGAAGCTGGACGGTCTCTTTTTCCATGTGTTAGTTCAAAGGGTTAGTTGCCTACGTTCAGGTGTCCAACCTTCGTGGTGACGGCTGCGAAGATACCCGCTTCGGTGAACCAGAGCTCTTGCTTGTTCTGGTCCAGGGCGATATCGAAGTAACCGCCGTTGGTCGTTGGAATGGTGTACTCGGTGAAGCTGCCGAGGTAGGGATTCAGGATGCCGAGCAGGCCGGTGTCGCCCTCGAACCACACGCGCCCCAGGCGGTCGATACGCATATCTTCCGATTGGGCGTTCGCGGTAGGGATCGTAAACTCAACCCATCCGAGGGTCAGGCGGGGTTTCACGAAGGCATTCTGAGGGGTGACCGGCGTTTTGACGCCCCCGATGGGAGCAGAGTTCGCAGGCCGCACGTTGACGGCGTTGTTGCCGGCGCTGTTAGAGCTGGGCGAGACGACCGCGTCACTGTGGGGCGCCAACTGCGGGTACAGCAGCGCGAGCGCGTTGGCGAAGTACTCCGAGACCCATACGGTTCCATCACCATTAGCCTGCACGCCCGCGGGGTTTCCGCCGAAGGTCGGCACAAGATAGGTACTGATGACGTTGGTGTTGGGATTCAGACGGCGAACTTTGTTGGTTCCGGCCGCGCCGGCTCCATCGAAGTTGCGCTCGGCGAACCATACGTTGCCCCAGGGATCGATGCTGAGCTGCTCGATGTTGTCGTCGGGATGCTCGAGGGTGACATCCCATTGCGAGATGACTCCGTTCGGCGCGAGGCGGCCTACGCCGGTGGGCTCGGAGAACCACTTGCTGCCATCCTGAGCGAACTGCAGAAAGAGAGGCGCAGCGCCGGAGGGAATCACGTGCTCGTCGATTGCGCCGGTGGCCGGATTCAGCAGGCCGATTGCGTGGTTGGTGCTAT
>NZ_LMUD01000022.1 GCF_009766095.1 Granulicella sp. S190 | reverse complement strand
TCCCTAGTAAGGCCGGTAGTAAGCCGGACCGTAGTATCCCGGAGGCGGAGGTGGAGGATACCGGCGGCGGAACTGCGGATCCGCTCCAACAGGAACACCCGCACCCAGCCGATTCAACTCAGCCTGCGACACCGTCGTAATATCCGCCGGCTGCGTCAGGTGAAACACCACGATCGCCTCAGGAGGCAGCTCAGCTTCGCCTCTGCCGGAAGCAGCCGATACACCCAGCCCAGCGATCCCGCCGACGCCTGCGCCAACCGCAGCACCTACGCCGCCACCGGCAACCGCACCGATAAGCGCGCCAACCGCACCTAGACCGACCGTGTTCCCTACCGTATTCCCGGTCTTATCTGCCCCCTGGTGCCACCAGAAATCGGTCGCAATCGGATAAACTTTTCCGCCCAGCGAAACAGAGTTCAGCTGCAACTTCAACTCGCCCTTGCCCTTCAACTCACCGGCAGTATGCACTGCCACCACGGTTCCCTGGATCGAAGCACCACGCGGGATCGCAATCGCACCACCCGCCACGACATCGTTCAGGACCACGCCATCGAACGTAGTCCCCACCACCGTATGCTTGCTATTCATCCCCTGGTTGATCCGTACCCGGAGGTTGGCTCCCAAGGGCACAACCACCGCATCCCCACCCCGTTGCGCCACATAGGGTTGCTGCGGAGGATACTGCGGGGGATAAGATTGACCGTAGGCAGGATACTGTCCCTGCGGGGGATACTGCCCACCCTGCTGCGACGCACCATAAGCCGGCGGGTATTGGCCACCCTGCTGCCCCTGGTAAGGCGGTGGATACTGACCCTGCTGCGGCTGACCTTGGTAGGGGGGTGGGTACTGACCAGCTGGCTGCGCACTCGAATTGCTAGGTACAGGCGGACTCTGAGCCTGCGGCGGCGCTATCGAACCATCCGATTGCAGATTTGGATTCGTCCCCTGGGATGGGTCCTGTTGAGAAGGATTGCTGTTCGCTACCGCTGGAACCGCACCGATGGTCAACTGATCCACGACTTTCTGTACCCCCGCAGTATTGGACACCAAGTGGTCGGCCAAATCCCGTAGCGGCTCATCCCGGACGGTACCGCTCAACGTCACTATCCCATACACGGTCGTAGAGGTGATCGCCTGATCCGCCAACTCCGGGGCACCCGCCAGCGCCTTCAAAACACTTGCTTCGATCTGAGCATCCGGCACGGTCCCCTGCTTGGACTGCGCGAGCGCCACGCCACCCTCCAACGCAAGACTCGCCATCAAAACCGTCGCCATCGCTAACTTTGAAAAAGGCCTACCCGGACACTCTAGAGACATACGTTCCTCCGCTGTCGCGTTCAACTCTGCCACGCTACATGCTCTTAGTATGCAGACTCACTTTTTTAAAAAAAGTTACGCAAAAGTCTACTTGTAAGAAGACCAAAAATCGCTCCGACTTCATCATTCCGTTCGATTGACCTACACATCAAGTAACGGTATATTCAAAGAGCGGGGTGGAGCAGCCCGGTAGCTCGTTGGGCTCATAACCCAAAGGTCGTAGGTTCAAATCCTACCCCCGCAACCAATCAAATCAATCAGTTACAAGTCGAATTTGAGTGCACTTTCCCTTAGATTCACTCCCACTGACTCCCATTCGCAAAATTCACGGTTTCAGGCGCTCGCTTTCATCGGCTTGAGCACCATCTCCACGACCTTCCCGTTCGCTTCCCGCTTCGAGGATGCCATTGCTTGTCCGTAGACATTCATGGTCGTTTGAATCGACGCGTGACGCATGAGTTCCTGCTGGACCTTCATCGGTGCTCCTGTCTCATCGAGCCAGGAGCGATAGGTATGGCGGAACGTATGCCACCCAATCGAACCGAATTTTCCGGCTGAGGCCCGGCGTTCCTTGTGGATGGGTAGCCGAGCGCCATTCGGTGTCGGACGATCTTGCCGACACCAGACACCTGAACCAACACCGCACTTCGGACATTCCACCAGACACCATCCCGCAGGCCGAAGGTGCCGCTTCTGAATCTCCGTCGGCTGGTAAGGTCTATTCGTCAAAGGGCTTGCGAAGACCCAGCCTTCTTCCGTTGGCAGGGCTTGCTTGCTCCATTCGAGCAGAACCTTCACAAGCGATTCGTGAAGCGGTACGTGGTCCCGTGAATACTCCGTTTTGACATCACCCACCTGCCCGTTCACGATGCTCCGCTGCACGAGAAGTTGCTGATGCTCAAAATCGAAGTCTTGCCACTGGAGCGCCGCGATCTCGCTCACGCGAAGACCGAGGCATTGGGCAACAATCACCATCGTTCGATATGGTTCTTTCAACATGGCGAGGATGGCTTCGTACTCAGTCACAGTCAACACGGTTGGGCGCTGACTCCGTTTGGTGCTGTCCTTGACCCGGACCATTTGCATGGGGTTGCGACGGTCGTTGAAAAGTTCCCAGCGGCCAGCACACTCAAACTTCAGGTGCATCACGCCGCGGATATGAGCCTTCGTTTTCGGGGCCATCTCCATCTTCTTCAACCAACTTTCGACCACCATTGGCCGGATCTGGTGCAACAGGTAACGCTCCCACCTTGGGCGAATGTGCAGCTTGATATTCGACAGATACGACTTCCGGGTTGAGTAGCGTTCTGGCAACTCTTCCTCGATGTATCGGTCGCAAATCGCGCCGAAGGTGACAGCACCCAGGTGATGCTGTGGTTTTTCTTCGTTGAGTCTTAGGAGAAGGGCTTCTACTGCGATCCGAGCGTCTGACTTGTTCTTGTACTGAGTCGTGGTTCCGATGAAGGTCGCTTTACGCTTCCTCGTGTTGTCGGCCTGTGTCTCGTAGTAACGGAACTCCCAAACGTCGGCTCCCTTCGCCCGCTTCTTGAGCGATAAACTTCCGAATTGATATCGTGTGCGATCTATCAAGGCATTTCTCCCTGACTTCACGGCACGAATGGCTGGTTTAAGCGTAGTTGAAAACGAAGCTCCAAACCAGAGAAACCGCCGCAAAAGTCGGTAGATTTCACGTCAACTGGCGATGTTGTGCTCTTGAATCCAATCGCGGATGGAGGAAGGCACGAAACGCCATAATTTCCCCACCCGAACACCGGTGATCTCCCCACGTAGGACCATCCGCTGAAGCGTTCTGGGATGAACTCCAAGGAACCGCGCGGCCTGGTTGCTGTTGAGGAGAGGTTGCGCGCCGGGGCCGAAGATCGGTCTCGTGGCACGCTCTGAAGCGACTGGCTTTCGCAACTCTGTCATTGCTTCCCCTCCATGTTGAATCCAGCAATCGACTGAGCTTTTCGTGTCGCGGGCTGGTCTACCAACTCGATACATCGTTGGGGACAAGCATTGATCTGAACCTTCTTCGAAGTCCAATTCCAATCGGTACGAGGGTTATTCCGGCGCGGAATAACAGCGAAATCGACGCAGCGTCGCTCATGCGACACGATCGCCCAAGGAACGCCTATAGTCGATAGTTGGTCAACTTCCGCGTGGCCGACAAGCCGATTGCCAAGTGACGAAGAGCGTCTTCTCAGGCCAACGGAGGGTCTTAGTCTTCAGTGAGTGCATTGGCCTGAAGTCGTCAGTCGAGAACACTTGGCCACGCTGCTCGTATCCGGAGTTGACAATGCACTCCGGTTCTCAGCTAACTTGTTCGGAGCCTTTGTCCGCAAAATAAGTCATCTCAATGGGCCATCAGGCCGCCCACTCATCGAATCGGCGCATAATCTCCATGAGCTTGCATCCCAACAGGATGAGAGAGCCCCACAAGATGAAGGGGACGCCATAGAGTATGAGATGTTTGCCCGAACGGGCTACCTCAAACACTCCTACCTTCACGATGGCGTATACATTCGCTGCGATATAAGTGACCGCCAAAAAGCTCACTACTAAGTTGTGCATCTTCCTAGTCCTCCGTTTACTGCTTGCATCTCTGCGTCGATACTCTTCGGTTAGCTCATCAAGCTCTTTCTTGAGTTCGGCATCCAATACCAGATCTACGGCTGCGAGCGTATTAGCCAACTGATCGACGCGACCGGCTCCCAGGATTGTCGATGTAATGACGGGGTCCGTTATCTGCGCCAGCCGTTCTATGTGGAAGGTCTATTCGGACAGAAGGTGTCAATAAAAGTAGCGGCTCGATCTCGCGACTCGCCGCTACTTTTTCGCCTCGCCGACCTCGATGAGGTGGCCATCGGGATCGCGCATGTAGCACCGCGTCTCGGCCTCGTGAACCTTCGGCTCGGTAAGGAACTCCGCACCCAGACCTTTCCAACGTTCGTAACATTCTGCGATATTGGCGACGCGGATGTTCATGAAGCTGCTGACAGCGCAGATGTTCATGAAGCCGCTGACAGCCCCGCCATCCTTCGGAGGCGCGAGGTACACGTTCGGCTTGTCGTCGGTCGGGCCGCCGCCGACATTGATGACGACCCACGTGTTCTCGAGCTGGACGATGCCCGGCGTGCCGTTCTCGCCGTCCATGACGACTTTCCCGCCGAGGATTCGCGAGTAGAAGTCCAACGACTTCTTTATGTCCGCCGAAACGAGAAAGAGCGTCACGGTGAAGCCCGTACTGGGGGAAATTTCGTATGTAGTATCTGCCATTTCTCTCCTTGCAAATCGCGCGCGGTCGCGCATCATGCGACGGCTAACCCCTCGCTTGGAAACTTCCGAACAACCGCTTCACATTGTTTTCTGACGCTTGGCTCCGCAGCGGCACAAATTCAACTTCGGCATCGCCAGGGCCTTTTCCAATCGTGGCAATCTGGTGCTCGTTTTCTTCGGTAACAATGCGGAGTATTTCGTGCGCGATGTCATCACCGGAAATGTAATCCTTGGGCAAAGTCTGCGAAGAGCGTGTTCTCACAAGAGAATCAATGACCAATTCAGTAATCCAGGGGGTTGATTCGGTAGCTTCTGCGATGAGAAATCTCGTCCAGGCCATTTGGGCCGTCGCTGATACACCAAAGGCCGAAACGTTAGGAATTGCCTGCAATGAAAGGATGCCATTCAATTTAACGAAATGGGTGTCGGGCCCTAATGCTGGAATAAGCGCTTGAGTCAAACCAACATAAGGAAAAAATGTTTCCTCAAAGACTCGATGAACTTCATCTATCGGGACTTCCAAGGATCTGGGGCCCTGCCAAAATGTTCCCACTGAGCTAACGGCCGCTCGCAAAACACCTTCTCTCCCTATGGCGGCAGAAAGAGTCTTCAGACCTTGAGGGTTGCTAACGTCAGTTTCCAACGCAATGAGTTCACCAGTGGAGATGTCCTTAAGAGAAGCGCCCAAGGCTTTCAATTTCTCTTTGGAACGCGAAGGAACAAGCACTCGTGCGCCCTGTTGTAAAAACATTCGCGTAATTCGTTCTCCGATTTCACCAGCTCCGCCCGCAACTACGACAAGCTTGTTTCCTAATTCATGTTGATTTTGCTTCATAACTTTCTCCTTATGCGGTTTATTATTTTCACGCAAGACAGTTCGCCCCGCAGCTCATCTTCCCGGACGGCCCACATCTCAGAGTTGAGACCATCCTCCGTCTACCGGAAGCTCTATTCCCGTCGTGTAGGTTGCATCAATCGCCAGGAATGCCACGGCTCTGGCAAGTTCCTCTGGCCGACCGAGACGCTTCATCGGAACGGCTTGGGCCATCTGAACGTAGACCTGATCTGACGCCTCCTTGGGCATTCCCACCTTCTGGAGTATGTCCGTCGCTTCAATTGGACCCGGGCTCACCGCATTAACACGAATTCCACGGGGGTACAGCTCACTAGCAAGACTCCGAGTAATGGAACGAAGCGCTGCTTTAGCGGCGCCGTAAGCGCTCAATGGCCCCACTGCTTTCACGTTGGCCATCGAAGTTGTAAAGACCACCGAACTTCCTTCCGGCATGAGCGGCACCAGTTTTTGGGTGATGAAATACGGTCCCTTCGCGTTCAGGTTGAGCATCTCGTCGTAGACTTCCTCCGTCACCGACTCAAATGGGATAAATTGACCGTATCCCGCGTTGACGAACAGCACATCGAGCTTGCCGAACGTCTCCTTGACCTTCGCCGCTAAGGCATCCATATCGGGAAACGATGTCGCGTCGCTGCGGACTACGATAGCGTTATCGCCAAGCTCAGCCTGAGCCGACTTGATTGTTGCAGGGGTGCGCCCAGTCACGATCACGCGGGCACCTTCGTTGATGAATAATTTGGCAGTCGCCAAGCCGATGCCGGTGGTTCCGCCTGTGATAACTGCTGTTTTTCCTTTGAACCGATCCATGTTGTCTCCTGTGCTTATCTGTCTTGAGGTATTACATACGCGAGAGTACGATACCTACAGCGACAGTGCAAGGAGTTTCGTACGCGACGGTAACTAATATTGCGAAGCGTGCCCGAGGATGTCCAAAAGGCTTTATCCCCGACGAAGCAATCGACCGCGACCAGCGCTCCTTCAGGACACTGCTCTCAAGTTGCTGCAGGAGAGAAATCGACGCCAGAGACCTTGACGATGGCTTGCCACGCGGCCTCCTGGTTGGCGCGATCGTGAAAGTGCGGCTGGCGCATCGCCTCAATTGGGCCGGTGAGCTTCTTGGGGGCCGAGGCGAAGAATTGCCCCGAGACGTCGGTTCCGAACTCAGATGCCTGGAGGTATCGAAGGGCTGCGGTCTCAGGAGTGTGGGACATGCCGGGGATAAGCTTCACCAGCGGAACCATCAGCCACTTCAAGGCTGGGCCAGCGTTTCGCAGTCCCTTGGTGTCGGGCGTGCTGCCCGGCGAGACGGCGTATACGGCCATGCCGGGGGGTAGGCGGCGCGCCAGCGCCGCTACCCACCAAGCGACGACGATCTTCGCGTCGGCGTACGTCCGGTTGGCCTGGTACTTCACGTTCGGCCCGCTACGCAACAGAACTTCCACCGCAGCGCTTCGGTCACCCTGGTATTTCGTGGCCGCAAGGGCCGCCACGTCGGTGTAGCTGAACAAGGGTACGTCCCCTCGGGCAGCTTCCGAGCCGGCGATAACAATCCGCGCGTTGGGGGAAAGCAGGTTGGCGCGGAGCAACCCGAGAGTCAGTTGATGATGGCCGATGAGCGGGGCCTGAGTCGCCTCGATGCCCGCCGCAGTGAGCACGCGCTTCTTTCCTGGGATCACCCCTGCATTGAGCAGTAGGAAATCGACCGGCCGACCTCGCTTGACGAGCTCGGTGAGCGCGGACTGAATGCTGGACGGCGTGTCCAGCTCCAGCTCCAGCGGCGTGAAGACCTGCACTCTGGTCTCATCCGCGAGCTGAGTGGCCGTTTCTTGGGCCCGAGCCAGGCTGCGCCCGGTGACGATGATCTCGCGCCAGCCCTCTCCGGCAAGAGCGCGGGCTGCCGCATAACCGAGCCCGGAGGTGGTGCCGGTGACGAGAGCGATCGAATGTTCCATGGGTGTCTCCGTGGTGAAGGTGGAAGGTCCTGCTGTTTTTCCTTTGAACCTATCCATGTTGTCTTCTGTGTTTATCTGCCTTGCGGCATTACATACGCGAGAGTACGATAACAACAGATGCAATGCAAGGAGTTTCGTACGCGATGGTAACTAATATTGCGAAGCGCCCCCCGGGACGTCCAAAGGGCTTTATCCCCGACGAAGCACTTGACCGTGCCGTTGAGATGTTTTGGGAGCATGGGTATGAAGGAGTTGATGTAGAGCGGATCGCCCGAGCCGTGAACGTCACCAAACCCGCGCTATACCGAGCCTTCGGAGACAAGTCCACCCTGCTGCTCAAGGCGGTCGAGCGCTATGCAATAACGTCTGGAGTTCTCAGAATGGCAGCTTTTCAAGCGGAGCCGGACATCCACAAGGCTGTGACTGCCTTTTGCGAGGCTACCGTCAACACCGCGTCGGATGAGGCTTGCGGCGGCTGCATGATGGCCGCCGCGGTGCTGGGAAACTCGGAGCGAGTGACCGAGATCCGTTCGTATGCCGCGGAGGGCCTTACCGCAACCGCTGATATTTTCGCGAAACGGTTCGAAAAGGAGATGAAGGCGGGGCGCCTGACTCGCACACCCTCTGCCAAGGTGCGGGGCCGTGCGCTCGTTGACTTGATGCAGGGCTTGCAGCTTCGCGCCAGGGCCGGTATTGCGCGCGAGCAATTGCTGCAAGACGCCCGAAGCTATGTACCCCTGATTCTTGGCAAGTAAATCTAACGCACTTCTCGGGGGGGAATGCGTCAGGACTCCGTTGCAAAGCTCACTAAGCACTCTCGGGCTTTGCGCAATTCTTGCTCACTTCCAGATCCCGGAAGATTGGATGGAAATCCAGAGACGTCTAAAAGCGCCCAAAGCATATAGAAGTGCGTCAACAGAGTCTGTATCAAAGAGAGCACGCCGTCATTTTATTTCTTGATTAGGCCGCTGCATAAGCTACTTTCGGCGCCTAGACCCCCCTGGGTTGCAAATACCGCATCCGTTCTATAGACGACGTATCGCGAGATACTTGCGGCTGATATGAAGTGCGCAATTCGACGGAACACACAGAAGCGCCAATCGGATGTATGCCATCAGGGAAAAGTGAAGTCATGAAAGGCCGTCAGATGACGGCGTTCACAATCGCCCGGCCTCATCGCGCTTTGGCGCAGCATCACCCATAACGTATCGGAGGAATCATGACTAGATTCAAAGACAAAGTTGTCATTGTGACGGGGGCCGGCTCTGGAATTGGAGCAGGCACAGCACGCCGCTTTCTCCAGGAAGGCGCATCTGTCGTCCTCAACGGACGACGTGAAGAGAAGTTGCACCAAACCATCGCGGGCTTTGATCGAGCACAGTCACTTATCCATCCTGGAGATGTCTCGGATGAGGAGTACGTGAAACGACTCGTGGAAGATACGATCACTAAGTTTGGCAAGCTGGACGTATTGGTCAATAACGCGGGGATAGCTACCTTCGGTCCTTTCGCACAAATCACGACAGAGCAATGGCGGAAGCTGATGGGCACCGACCTGGATGCAGTGTATTTTGCGATTCGTGAAGCATTGCCTCACCTCTTGAGGACCAAGGGTTCAATCGTCAATCTCTCGTCCGTATCGGGTTTAGGCGGAGATTGGGGGCTGAGTGCTTACAACGCGGCAAAGGGCGCCATCACGAATTTCACGCGCGCCCTGGCGCTGGAGTACGGTTCGCGCGGCGTGCGGATCAATGCCGTGGCACCCAGTCTCACCTCCAGCGAGGCCACCGCCGATCTTGAGAAAAGCGAAGCGGTCATGGCAGCATTTGTTGATCGCCTCCCTATCGGTAGAGCTGCTACACCGGACGAAATAGCAGGCGTGATTGCGTTTCTCGCGAGTGAAGACGCAATCTTTGTCAATGGAGTGACTCTGCCGGTCGACGGTGGAGTCAGCGCGTCCAATGGACAACCTAACTTCCTCTCGCTCCTGGGACAACGCTAAGATCCGCATTCACGGTAGACATTCCCAGGGCCACTGCACCAAGCGTCAAAACCAAGGAGGAGCATCATGCAAACACTTCAGGAAGTTCATAGTCCGGCTTCGTGGTTGCTGCACCATCCATTCAGATCGGAAGACCAAGCTGCAATGGCCGCCATGCGCGCCATCGTCGAACCTAATAAAGGTAAGCTTCAGGGAGTTGCAGCTCGAGTTCCGTTTGATGCCATCATGGAGCACGTCGCTGCTCCTGCGGGCGTCGTGTATGAAGCTGGGCGTGTTGGAGGTGTTTCGGGATGGTGGTGCCGACCCGAAGACGCGCGGCCCGGTCAGGCCGTCATGCACATCCATGGCGGGTGGTTCAACTTTGGCTCTGCGCAAGCGTTTCGCCATCTTGCTGGCCATATCGCTGCTGGTGTGGGAGTAGCGGCATTTGTGCCTGACTACCGGTTAGCTCCAGAGCATCCATTTCCTGCCGCCGCTGAAGACGTGCGCGCCTGCTACTTCGGTCTGGTTGAGCAAGGCTTCTCGAAGATTGCCATCACGGGCGACTCCGCTGGGGGCACCCTGGCGCTTGGATTGCTCGCGCATCTCGCGGCAAACAGTGACGGCGCCAGCAAAGCTCTCGTGGGCGGAGTGGCACTCTCACCCGTGACGGATCTGTCCCTTTCTGGCGAAAGCTGGTCTACGCGCGCTGCTGCCGACCCCTACTTTACCAAGCCGCAAGCCACCGAGTTGGTGAACTCCTATCTCCACGGTCATGACCCGACAGACCCCCTCGCGTCGCCCCTCCATGCCGACCTGGCTGGGTTAGCCCCAGTCCGCGTACATGTCGGCGACGACGAGGTGTTGCTCGATGATTCCGTCCGTTTCGTTGAGCACGCGATCGCGTCAGGAGTCGATGCTCGCCTCGATGTGTGGGAAGGGATGGTTCATGGATTCCTTGGGGGCGCGGGACGCCTCACAGCTTCCAACGAGGCTCTTCAACTCATCGGTGAGTTTCTGAACGACCGATTCGCCGGGGCGGCAATTCAAAAATAAACCAAATCGCTTATAGAAAACGTGATGGGGAATAAGAAATGTATGACCATGTGATTTGGCCTCACCCATTTGCCCCGAAGACCTCGGCGATCTACGCGCTCAACGACATTGACGTGAACGCG
>NZ_LMUD01000021.1 GCF_009766095.1 Granulicella sp. S190 | reverse complement strand
CCCATGGCTTGCTTGCCCATAGCAGATTGGTAGGTGTTACGAGGAGACTATGGCAAGTTGAGATGCTTGTACCTTGAATAGAAGAGATAATAAAAGCTCACCTGATTATGATCGGGGAACGGAATGATACTAGCACAGATGCCTAAAATCATGCTAGGATGGATCTCGCAGTGTGTCCAAGTGTGTGCCATCGGCACCGCTTTTAATCGAGCAGCAGGGTCAAAGTCACTGTCTGCTCGTGGATCCAAGCCTTTACGCATTAGCCGAGACTCGACTAGATCGTCTGGCGTCATGCAAATCATAACTGTCTCCTCCTCCTCCGCGTCAAGGTATTCGATAACACCATCTTTCACCAGAGTACTCCAGGTGAAAGGCTTCCTCTTTTTCTTCATCTTAATCCCTTCCCTCATTATCGGCATG
>NZ_LMUD01000020.1:22812-59157 GCF_009766095.1 Granulicella sp. S190 | reverse complement strand
TCGAGTATGTCTTCGACGATGATGACGTGCTTGCCTTCGATGGGATTGTCAATGTCCTTGATGAGCTTGACGGCGCCGGAGGACACGCGGGCACGGCCATAGCTCGAGACTGCAACGAAGTCGAAGGTGTTGTCGACCTGGATGGCGCGGGCGAGATCGGCGAGGAAGATCGCAGCACCTTTGAGGACGCCGATGAGGACGATGGATTGACCATGGTAGTCAGCTGATATTTGAGCGCCGATTTCGCGGGTACGGTCGGCAATTTGCTGCTTGGAGAAGAGGATCTCCATACCTGAGGCGGGGGGGAAGACGGGCGTGCTTGTGGACATAAAGGATAGGCTAACGCGAATAGGGAGCTGAGGCAAAGGCCGCTATACTTTAAGAGAGCGAGGATTATGTTTCCCTATATTGATATTGGCCCGATTCATCTGGGTACGTTTGGGCTGTTATTGTGGCTGGCCGCAGTGGCCGCGACGGTGGTGCTGCACAAGAATTTTGTTCGCAACGGCGTAGATGCCGATGCGCTGAACGTGGTGGCGTTTGTGGTGATTGCTGGCGTGCTGGGCGCGAAGGCCTGGCACGAGCTGCAGAATCCGGCGGATCTGTATGCGGCGTACAGGCAGATTATTGCGCCGGGCTGGCATCGGCCGTTTGCAGTGGCGATGGATTTTTTGCACTGGTTTCAAGCAGGGTTTGCATGGTTTGGCGGGATGCTGGCCGGTATCGCCATGCTGATGTGGCAGGGCCGCCTGGCGCGGCCGGACGGATTGAGTTCAGGCAAGGCAGCTGTGCGGATGCTGGACCTTGCGGCTCCCGCAGCTGCGATCGGCTATGGTGTGGGCCGTATCGGATGTCTGACCTCCGGCGATGGCGACTACGGGATCAACACGACGCTGCCATGGGGAGTGCACATGGCGAAGAATGCTCTGGTGCTGCCGACGCCGCCGGATGCCCTGGTCCAGCCGACACCGATCTACGAGTTTCTCTTTGCGATGGCCTTGGGCTGGCTGCTGTGGCAGCTTGGACGGAAGGCGAGGCCGCTTGGCTGGATGACCGGGCTATATCTTTTCCTGAGTGGAATCGCGAGATTTCTGGTGGAGTTTGTCCGGGTCAATCCGCGACTCTACTGGGGCATGAGTAATGCGCAGGTGGCGGCGCTGGGGTCTGTGGTTGTGGGATTGATTGTGATGGTGGCGACGCGGCGGGGCAGTGTGGTGGTGGCGCCAGTGGTTGAGGTGAGCTCGTAGAGGAACGAGCTCACCTCAGGTAAAACTATGGGCGATCGCGGGCCATCTCTTCGCGGAGGGGTGGCTGAGGGGCGGCGAAGAAGACGGTGGAGATAAGTCCACCGAGGATTGCGCCAAGAATGGGTGCTACCCAGAAGAGCCAGAGCTGGCTGAGTGCCCATCCTCCGACAAAGATCGCCGGACCGGTGCTTCGAGCTGGGTTGACCGAGGTGTTTGTGACCGGAATGCTGATGAGGTGAATCAGCGTGAGGCAGAGACCGATGGCGATGGGGGCGAAGCCTTTGGGTGCGCGCTCGTCGGTGGAACCGAGGATAACGAGAAGGAAGAAGGCGGTGAGGACTACCTCGGCCACGAAGCAGGCGAGGAGCGAGTAGCCGCCGGGAGAGTGGTCGGCGTAGCCGTTTGAGGCAAATCCTCCGGCGAGAGAGAAGCCGGGTTTGCCGCTGGCGATGAGGTAGAGGACGCCTGAGCCAGCGATGGCTCCTAAGACCTGAGCGACGACGTAGGCGGGGAGTTCGGCGATAGGGAAGCGTTTGCCTACGACGAGGCCGACGGATACGGCTGGGTTGAGGTGACAGCCGGAGACGTGTCCGATGGCGAAGGCCATGGTGAGGACCGTGAGGCCGAAGGCGAGAGAGACTCCGACGAAGCCGATGCCGAGGGTGGGGAACGCAGCTGCGAGAACGGCGCTGCCACAGCCGCCGAAGACAAGCCAGAAGGTACCGAAGAACTCTGCTACTGCACGCTTGGAGAGATGCATGGTGGATACCTGTTCTTTCTGAGGTATTGAACTTCGTGCGGCAAAATACTGGAGCCCTTTGCGAGTGAAGCAATGCACGTTCGAGCGCCACGGGATGCGCACTCTTTGCGTTGCGGAATCGTAGCACGGGGGATCTGTGCTCCAGCATGAAATTTTGAGGTTTGAAGACTGAGGGGGAAGGATTTACAGGCGCTTGAGGTAGGCCTTCGCAGCTTCCAGTTCAGGGAAGAGACGCTCTTCCGCCTGGAACTCGCGGGAGTGGACGCAGCGGCGGCCAGCTTTGACACGGACCGGGTGCTTGAGGTGAAGCATCTCGTGATAAAGAAGGTATTCGATAGCGCAGCGTGGGGTGTCGGGACGATCGAAGACGCGGCTGACGACGATGGTGTTGTGAGCGGCATCGTAGTGGCCGAGCATGCGGCGGGCGTGGTGAGCGCTCCAGGTTAGAGTGGGGCGGCCGAGGAGGCCATGGAAGAACCGGGTGTTGAGAGACTCAAAGACTTCGTTGAGATCGTAGTGGTGGCCGGTGGGAGCGGAGAGGCGCTTGCGGCCACGGGTCTGACGGATGTGCTCCGCCTGACGGGAGACGGCTTCGGAGGAGACATGGCGGCGGTAGCGGTCGGCGTGAGTGGCCGCGATGGGCTTTCGGTAGAGCTTGGCGAGGAGGATGTGAGCGATAGCGTGGTGAACGGCCTCGGGGGCTGGCTCGAGCAGATCAGAGAGGCGGACGTGCAGACGGCCTTCGCGCAGGCGAATAGTGGTGTTGAGCGAGGTGAAGCGACGGAAGCGGATGTCGAGCGGAGGGATGGGGGCGCGGGGACGCAGTTCGCGGTATTGCTCTTCGAAGACAGCCACGAGTGAAGTTGAGGCGGTGAGCTTTGGCTTAGCGGCGCGAGGCTTTCTTGGTGCACGCGGGTTGAGTGAGGGCGCGGCGGGCGGGTGGATCTCGTGGGGTGGAAAGAGAGACGGCGTTGCGGACGAGGAGAAGAGCTGCAGGAACTGGCGCAGGGGTGAGGGGCCGGAATGCTTCGGTGGGTTCAGGGCTTGTCCTTAGATCAAAAAAGAGCTTCGGTGGGCAAAGATAGCTTTGCACAAGGACAATTTTATAAGAGAGAGTCTGAGTTGCGAACGTAGCGTTGAGGGTACACGTCAGGCTGTTCTTGTTCGAGGTTCGGCACGGTTCAGCGCGGGTCGACCAGGCCCATCCCGATCATTCCCAGCGCGGTAATGCTGGGTAGAAAGAAGTACCCTCCCCCGCGTAGCTCTACGAAGCTCGGAAGGTTGCTGCAGACAAAGGGAGGATTGGTTGGAGTGGTGTCTCCCTGCACAACGAACCTGCCGTGGCCGGTGTGATTTCCCATAAGCAGATCCTTCTCGTTACCCAGACGGGCATCGTTGCCGTAGTTGATCCACTGCTGTTGAACAAACTCGAACTGCCGCGAGAAGTCTGCGTTGAGTGCGATAAAGATGACGCCGCGCTCGTCGGAGTCGGTGACGGATTCGCCTTCCGGAGTCCAGACTCCGTAGGGAAGGCCGCGTCTGGTGATGCGTCGGCGATTGATGAGTTTGCCGTCAAAACCGAAGGCGTCACGAGGATTGACGCGGCGCATGTGAGCCCCTACGGGGCAGCGAACCCCTTCGGGATCGG
The DNA here is from genome assembly GCF_009766095.1 of Granulicella sp. S190. Taxonomy (GTDB): domain Bacteria; phylum Acidobacteriota; class Terriglobia; order Terriglobales; family Acidobacteriaceae; genus Edaphobacter. The sequence goes on along the minus strand of NZ_LMUD01000020.1, from coordinate 55,502 downwards.
CACCAAAGGTGAAGTTCGTGCTGCGGGCCGGGTCCTGCGTGATGGACGGATCGGGCTGGTCGGGCGAGAGCTCGATGGGTGTCCCGTCTCGCCATCGACCAATGAATTTGGCTGCAAGCTTTTCTTTGCCTCCAGCGTAAAACGGGGCGTGATCGTTCAAGTAGCTGCGGAAGGTTGCGAGATTCTGGTGGAGCTTGCGGTACACCATGAAGGTTCCGTTGCTGGCGAGAATATGGGGCACGGGCGCCACGGGGAGTTCGCCGGCCTCGTCGGCGTAGCCCAGGAGAAGTTCTCCTGTTGCAAGGGGAGCCCAGGTGCCATTCGAGTTGAGTTTGCCTTGGCCCGGTTGAGAGCTGCGCTCGACGCCCAGATAGTCAGGGTTGCCGAATCCGTCGGTAAAGCCGAAGTGCTCTTTGGTCGTGGGGACGCCGTCGATTACCAGAGCAGCGGCATCCTGTGCGTCGAGCAGAATAACTCCGTCGGTGTCACGCATCAGGGTGAGCATGTCGGCGCAGCGCGAGTTCAGAGCGTCCAGCGATACGGCATTGACGCCAAGCCACGCGTGGACACGATCCTCACGCCAGATCTCGTCCCAAGATTCGGGTGCGTTACGGCCAGTGTCGCCGAGTATCGCGGCGCGCTTCTTCATGCCTTGCTGAAACTCAACGGGGAAGCTTAGCAGAGTGGCGTCGGGCAGCTCCAGCGCTGACAGCCCGAGGTGAGTGAAGGCTATGTTGACTGTGCTCAGGGGCTTGCCTGAGTCCCAGCGCTGGCCGGTGGTGACCTCGCCCAGAAGACGGTGGATGAAGGTTGCCGCACGGCCTGCATCTTCAAAGCGAAGGAATAGGTATCGTGCAAATGGCATGTTGTAGCCGCGCAGGACGAAGCCCTGAATATCGGTTTCGTTCAACTTACTCATTGCGCCCGCCTGTCTTGAGGTCGCGGTCCGGGGCCATAGCACCAGCTTTTTGCAGGGGCATGGATTTGAGGTCAGCCAGAAGTTGGATGAAGTCGGATTGCAGGAGAGTAGGATCCGTACCTTGATGGTTAGCGATGAAGTCGGCGACGGCATGCTGAGTCTGCAACGCCCGGAGAGTCTCCGGAACCGATTTGTCGTTTACGGCTGCAAAGAAAAAGGTCGTATCGATCTGGCAGGATTTCATGTAGTTGAGGAAAGCTTGCAGGTTGGTGGTTCCGGGGTAGCCAACGCAGTGGATCCAGATTGCATTCAGGTGCTCTGGAATGGTGGCGGCAAGGCCTGTGAGGTAACTGGTGAGATCGCCGTCGCAGTTCGACTCAAAGATGAGGTACTTCGACTTGAGGTGTTCCTCGCATGCAGGCATGCCGACGTAGATGACATCGTCCATGACGACGAGGCGAGCGAGGTGGGTGCCAGGAGCCAGAGCGAAGGGGCTCTGCTCGTCGATGGGGAGTTGGGCGAGATAGTTGCGGATCTGGAGGTCATGAGAAGGCGTAACTTGCTCGTCATCGATGATGGGCGAAAGGATGGTCAGGCCGTAAACTTTACCGTTCTGGTTAGGCATGGCTGCTTTCTCTGGCTTTGTTATGAGACAACGGGAGCTTCGCCAGTATTTCCAAGATGCGTCTGCACCCGAACAACAAACTGCAGGTAGGCCTCAGCGAACTGTTGAGGTGTGGATGTCTGTGCCTGTGCCGCGAGTTGATCAAGGGAGGATTGAACGATGTGTGCGGCTTTGAGGTCGTTTGCGGCGGCGTAGGGGTAAGCGGTGTAGTAGTAGTCGGTGTCGAACTGAACCTGAGCGATGTATTCCTTGAATGGCGTGATGGGGACCGAGCCGGGAAACTTCTCACTCCAGCGCCAGATGAGATTTAAGCCGCGGCTGAGCACGGAGGAGAAGGCGTCGATGTACTGATTCCAGGTGCCATTAAAGTTGCTGAAGAAGAGGAGGTAGTCGTACTGCAGATCCTCCGGGACCTGTCCCTGTGCCAGGAAGGGAAAACTTCTGCGCGGGACGATGACCCAACGAGCGAACTCGATGAAGGAGAGGTTGATGAGATCCTTCTGCATAGGCTTGATATGCCAGAGCGCAAAGAAGAGGATCCGAAGGAGACCTGTCTTCCACGGCTTCATCGGTGTGATGACGTTCATCGCGTAGACTTTGCCGTTGATGTTGCTCATAGGGCTCCAATGCGGAGGCTGTGTCAGTGCATGGGCCCGATCTCTTATCCCTGACGATGTGAAGACACTTCCGGCAGCGATAAGAAAGTAGGGGAATTATGCCAGAAACACCTAATCCCCGCACACGATATTTCTTGTGCGGGGCTCGTCCGGAAGAGTTTTATGACAGGGTGGGTTGCGCTAGCTGCTGCAGAATATCGAGGACGGCTTCATCGAGGCATATCGATGGGGGCGTTTTTATTTTCTTTTGGCGGAGGATGGGCGAGGAACCAGGTCTTCTGGTCTTCAAGGAGCTGCGTTGCCTGCTCGCGAAGGTCGCGAATGGCTTCGAGGGCTAGTCTGCGGGAGACATTATAGGCCTCGTTGTCCGGTGGAGACTTCAGATTGGAAGACCAACGCTCGGTGGCTTCGAGAAGCTTGGGGAGGGCCTTGCGGATGTCGCGGTGACGAGGCCCATAGTCGTCGAGGTTGTCGTTCAGCTCGTCTGCGATAGAGGTGAACTGCTCCAGCAGATCGTGGGTGTCCTGTTCGCGGCCGGGTTTGCGCGGATGGGCGTAGAGATCCTGAATAGATTTGTTGCGGGTGTCGAGGAGTTTAACGAAGAGAAGGACGCGGTCGCTGGGGAAGTAGGCGGATTCACGCAACTGCTCGACTTCGCCGTCGGAGAGTGCGGCTTCAGGGCGCTGAGCGTGGAGAGGCAGAGCGAATGACAGCAGGAGGAGGACGATCGAGAGCCTACGGAGCATTGGTTCCTAGTGTTTGAAGACCTGAGCGAGGAGCTCGTCGTGGACCTGATCGAGCTGCTTGAGAGTCGCGTTCAGGGTGTCGCGATCTTCGCTGGAGGCCTTATGGAGATATTCGCTGAGACGGTAGGAGGTGTGGTGCATCAGTAACTCGGCGTTCTTGAGGCGCTTGGTGTTGCTGGCGAGATCCATGTGGATGAGCTGGGCATAGGCGTTGACTTTTTTGAGCGTGGCGCTGGCCTGATCCACATCTCCGTCGAGCATCTGTTTGCCGGCCATCTCTGTCATGACGTGGACGAGCTCCGTGTAAAGGAAGCACTGGTCGCGTGGGTTGGCCTGCTGGGCGCGCAGCTCGAGCTGCATAAGAGCCTGGGCATCGGGAAGGTTTTCGTCGACCGAGGCGGCGCGTGCGGGTGTTGGGAGCGAAAGGAGCAGAGGCAGGGAGAGAAGAGCCGTGATGCGGAGGATCGATTTCATAACGCACCTCGAAGGGAGCGCTTGCCTACTTCAGGTGTTCGAGGGTGAGGAGACGGTGGCGGGCCTCCCACTCCTCGTCCGGAAACTGGCCGTTTGCCACGGAGAGGAACTGCTTGTACAGGTCGGTCGCCTGTTTGGTGTGGTGCAGTTTGTCGTGCGCAGTTGCCGAGAGAAACAGGGACGACGGTGACTGTGGCAGGACTGTACCACGAATAGTCAGCGCTTGCAAGGTCGTTGTTGGGTCGTTATTGGCGGAGGCGGCGAAGGCGAGATGGCTGGCGGCCTGGCCGAGGTCCTCTTTCGTGGGGAAGGCAGAGGATTGGGCGACGGCGCGCTTGAGGAGAACCTCAGCTTCTGCGAAGTTTTTGAGGTGGATCTGCACGTCGGCGCTGTCATCGAGCAGGGTGGGATCCTGGGAGGATTTTGCCAGGAGAGCGGCATAAAGGGGCGCGGCCTGATCGTACTGCTGGTTGCGACTGTAGAGCCGGGCGAGGAGGCGGGTGATAGAGGGATCCTCGGGATGAGCGGCGTGGAGTTTGGCGGCGAGAGGGATGGCCTGGGCAGTTTTTCCCTGCTGCTCATAGAGGCTTGCGAGCTGGGCGTTGAGGGTGGGATTGTCGGGGTCTTTGGCAAGGGCCGTGGTGAGGAGGGCTTCTGCCTGGTCCGGACGCTGTTGATGCAGAAGGAGATGGGTAAGGGCGGCGGTGGCGTCGTGATTTTGCGGGTCGACGGCGAGGAGGCGGCGGTAGGCGAGCTCGGCTGCGGTGGGGTCGCCGGATGCTTCGGCGAGTTCCCCGGAGAGGAGGATGTCGTCGGGAGTCTCCGGGGAGATCTTGATGGCCGAGAGGAGCTCATCGCTGGCGGCCGATGGGTTTGAGGTCTGGTCGATGCGAGCCAAGGCACGGAATGCGCGGGCTTTGAGGGCTGGGTTGTCTGTGCTAAGGGTGGTAGCGGTGAGGAGTTGGCTGTGAGCGTCTGACAGTCTGCCGCTGCGAGCCAGGAGGAGGCCGAGGGCAAGGTGGGGGTCAAAGTAGGTAGGATCGGCAGCAGCGGACCGACGGTAGGTCGCCTCGGCTGCGGTGGTCTGATCGAGGGCGTCCTGAGCGAAGGCGAGGTCGTAGAGGAGATGGGCGTCTGTGGGGGGGGTTTCCGCGAGCGTGGTCAGAAGTTTGAGCGCAGTGGGGTAATCCTGCTTGTCGAGGGCTTCGTTTGCCTGAGCGCGAAGAGGATCCTGGGGTGCCGTCCGGGGTGGAGCAGTCGTATCGATGGCGCCGGCGGGCAGCTGGGCCTGTGCGATTGATCCGAGCGAGAGAAGTAAGAGCAAGAGAAGGGACGAAGGCAAAAGGCGGTTGGCGCTTATCTTCGCTTTGTCTGGGAGTGAAGGGTTTGGCTTGTGAAGAGATGGGAACAGGCACTGAGGGGCGAGCTTCATGCTGTGACCTGGAGTTCCGGTTCTGCTTTGGATACGGGGAGGTTGAGGACAGGAGCGAGCCAATGTCCGGTATGGCTGGCAGGGTTGGCGGCGATCTCTTCGGGGGTGCCCGTGGCGACGATCTGACCGCCACCGCTTCCGCCCTCAGGGCCCATGTCGATGACCCAATCGGCTGATTTGATGACGTCGAGATTGTGTTCGATGACGAGGAGGGAGCCGCCGCCTTCGATGAGCTTGCGGAAGGCAGCAAGGAGCTTAGCGACGTCGTCGAAGTGGAGGCCGGTAGTAGGCTCATCGAGGATATAGAGGGTGCGGCTGCGAGCTTTTGCTGCGGCTTCGTTAGTGGTGCTGCGGTTGGTGATGCTGCGTGCGGTGGCGAGGTGCGAGGCGAGTTTGACGCGCTGGGCTTCGCCGCCGGAGAGGGTGGTGGCGGACTGGCCGAGACGGACGTAGCCGAGACCGACCTCGTCGAGGACGTAGAGTTTATCGACGATCTTTGGATGACCGGCGAAGTAGACGAGAGCTTCCTTGACGGTCATGTTGAGAACGTCGTGAATGTTCTTGCCTTTATAGCGGATGTCAAGGATAGATGATTTGTAGCGTGTTCCGTTACATTCTTCGCAGGGAAGTTCAATGTCGGCGAGGAACTGCATCTCGACGGTGACGGTGCCGTCGCCTTCGCAGACGTCGCAGCGGCCGCCGGGGACGTTGAAGGAGAAGTGTCCGGGGCCGAAGCCCCGGCGCTTGGCGTCGGGTTGCGCGGCGAAGAGAGCGCGGATGTCGTCGAAAGCCTTGATATATGTAACCGGATTAGATCGCGGGGTGCGGCCGATGGGAGACTGGTCGACTAGGATGACGTCGTTAATGTGCTGGGTCCCGGAGAGTTCGCGGTAGAGGTGCGCGGGATCGGCACCTTCGGTTTGCCCGAGGGATTGCATGAGGGCGCGGTAGAGAACCTGATGGACGATGGTGGATTTGCCGGAGCCGGAGACTCCTGTGACACAGCAGAGCAGGCCGAGAGGGATGTCGATGTCGACACCGCGGAGGTTATGAATGCGGGCGCCGGTGAGCTTCAGGTGTTCGCGACCGGGTTCGCGGCGGTGCTTGGGGATAGGGATGGTGAGGCGACCGGAGAGATATTTCCCGGTGATGGAGTTTGGGTTTGCGGTAACTTCGGCTACGGTACCAGCGGCGAGGAGATGGCCACCAAGCTCTCCGGCTCCGGGACCGAGGTCGAGGAGATGGTCGGCTGCGCGGATGACGTCGGGATCGTGCTCGACGACGAGGATGGTGTTGCCGAGGTCGCGGAGATCTTTCATGATGCCGATGAGCTTGGCGGTGTCGCGGGTATGGAGGCCGATGCTGGGCTCGTCAAGGACGTAGAGTGCGCCGACTAAGCGGGAGCCTAAGCTGGTCGCGAGCTGGATGCGCTGGGCTTCGCCGCCGGAGAGAGTGGAGCTGAGGCGGTCGAGGGTGAGGTAGTCGAGGCCAACCTGGTGGAGGAAGTGGACGCGCTGGCGAACCTCTTCGAGGATCTTTCCGGCTACTTCTAATTGTGCTGGTGAGAGTTGCAAATTGTCGAAGAAGGTTTGCGCACCGGTGATGGTGAGGGCGCTGGTCTCGCAGATGTTCTGATTGTTGATGAGGACGGCACGGGCTTCAGCGCGGAGGCGCTGACCACGGCAATCGGGGCAGAAAGCATAGCCGCGGTACTTCGAGAGAAAGACGCGGACGTGGAGTTTGTATTTTTTACGATCGAGAGCGGCGAAGAAGCCTCGAATACCGGGGAAGGTGCCGTTGCCGTCTTCGATGAAGGCTTGCTGCGCTGGCGTGAGGTCGAACCAGGGGATGTCAGTGGGAATGCCTGCGGCTTTAGCGGCCCGCTTCATCTCGCCGTGGTGGGGGCGGTATTTTGTGGTGGTCCAGGGGGCGATGGCGCCATCGTCGAGGGTCTTCGACTTGTCGGGGATGATGAGATTGGGATCGAAGTCGATGGTGTTGCCGAAGCCCTGGCAGCGCGGACAGGCACCGTAGGGGTTGTTGAAGGAGAAGAGTCGCGGTTCGGGTTCGCGGTAAGCGCGATGGCAGGTGGTGCACTCGAATGCGGCGGAGAACCGCAACTTCGCTGGGTTCTCGTTATCTTGGCTGAGCAAGCTGTGAAACTGGACCTCGCCGGATTCTCGGTAGCCGGTCTCGATGGCATCGACGATACGGGTACGGCTGTCAGGGTTGATGGCGAGGCGATCGATGAGGGCGAAGATGGGTTGGGTGAAGTCGAGTTCGAGGAGTGATTCGGGGGTGGAGAACTCGACGATCCTGCCCGGTTGATCGCCGATTTGCTGGTAGAGACGGTTATAGCCACGGCGGCGGAGCTCGGTGAGGCGCTCTTTGAGCGCATCGGTGATGGAGGAAAAACCGACCACGGATGACGCAGATTTGACGGATTTCTTTGGAATGGATTTTTTAGGTTTAGGCGCGTCGGCCGTCTCTTCGACAGTGGGCAGCTGCATCGGCTCGAGTTTGAGTTCGGCGCGAACGATGGGGAAGAGGACGTAGGTGCGGGTGCCCTCTGGCAGGGAGAAGAGCGTGGTGATGATCTCGTCTACGGTATCGTGCTTGACTATGCCGCCGCAGTGGAGGCAGGTGACTGTGCCGCAGCGGGCGTAGAGGAGGCGGAGGTAGTCGTAGATTTCTGTTGCGGTGGCGACGGTGGAGCGGGGGTTGCGGGTCTGATTTTTTTGCTTGATGGCGATGGCGGGGGCTAGGCCGTCCATATGGTCGACGTCGGGCTTTTCGATGCGTTCGAGGAACTGACGGGCGTAAGCAGAGAGGGATTCGACGTAGCGGCGCTGGCCTTCGGCGTAGACGGTGTCGAAGGCGAGTGAGGATTTTCCGGAGCCGCTGACGCCGGAGACGACGGTGAGGGCATTGTGCGGGATATCGACGTCAATGCCCTTGAGGTTGTGGGTTCGTGCGCCGCGAATTGTGATCTGGTCATTCATAGAGACAGTTGTCAGGGCTCAGTTCTCAGTTGTCAGACGGTTGTGGGCGGAAGATTTCGATGAAGAGAAGGCATGCGCCGATGACGATGCAGCTGTCGGCAACGTTGAAGTCGGGCCAGTGGTAGTTCCCCAGATGAACCTCGAGGAAGTCGATGACATAACGGTAGCGGACCCGATCGTAAAGGTTGCCGAAGGCTCCTCCGAGTATGAGCGCAAGGGCTGCCGAGCTAAGAGAGAGGATCCGCCCTACACGCCAGAGCATGCCGAGAAGGACGACCACAGCGATGACGGAGAATGCAATGAGGATGTAGCGGACGGTGTCAGGCAACGCGGATTCAGCGAACATGCTGAAGGCGGCGCCGGTGTTGTGGACATCGGTGATGCGGAAGACACTTGGGATGACGGTTTGGGCCTGCCCATTCGGGAGTTGCTGGACGACGATGTATTTGGTGATGCGATCGAGTATGACGACTGCCGCGGCGATGGCGAACGCTAGCCCGCGTTGATCGCGCGAGGTGGTTTCTTGGACCGGAGTTGCGGCTTCATAAGTTGTCTTGTTCGTTGAGGACATGATCAGGCTTGCGGCTCCGTGGGGTTGCTGGGTGGTGCCACATAGGGCGGGAAGTGGATGGCTTCGAGGGCATCGGCGCAGCGAAGGCAGACAGTTGGATAACTGGCTTCGTTGCCTACGTCTTCGGTGAAGCGCCAGCAGCGCTCACACTTGTGGCCTGCTGCTGGTTTGGCCTGCACGTAGAAGGCTCCTTTTTCTACGTTGCCTTCGGTGATAATCGCGTTTGAGATTTCAACCTGAGCTACGCCGAAAAGCTCGGGAAGGATGGATTTGTATTGCTCGAAGACTGGGTTTGGGCGTTCGGCGATGCTGTTGAGCCAGCCGAGGATGATCTGGGTCTCGGAGGGTTTGTTGCTGATGGTCTTCGCCGTGCGCGCCTCTTCGAGAACCTTGAGGACTTCGTCGCGAAGGGTGAGAAGCTGGTCCCAGTCTTCTTCTAGTTGGCGGGTGCTGCCGGGGATGATCTCGGTCATGGAGGGGAAGAGAGCGAGGTGGACGCTGGGCTCACGGTTTGTTGAGGGTGGCAGGAGGGTCCAGACCTCGTCGGCGGTGAAGCTGAGGATGGGGGCGATGAGGCGGGTGAGGGTTTCGGCGATGCGCCAGAGAGCGGTTTGTGCGCTGCGGCGGCCGGGGTGGTTGGGGGCAAAGGTATAGAGGCGGTCTTTGAGGACGTCGAGGTAGAGCGCGCTGAGGTCGGTGTTCACGTACTCGTTGAGAGCGTGATAGGCGCGGTGGAACTCGAAGTCGTCGTAGGCGGCGCGGATTTTGGCGTCGAGCTCGGCGGTGCGGGTGAGGATGTACTGGTCGAGCGGCTGCAGGTTGGCGAAGGTGATTGCGTCGGTCGCGGGGTCGAAGTCGTGGATGTTGCCAAGGAGGAAGCGTAGGGTGTTGCGCAGCTTGCGGTAGTTGTCGCTGACGCGCTGCATGAGATTTTCGCTGGCGGCTACGTCTTCGCGGAAGTCGACGGAGGCTACCCAAAGGCGGATGACCTCCGCGCCGAGGCGCTTGGCGATGTCTACAGGATCGACGCCGTTGCCAAGGGATTTGGAGAAGGCGCGGCCTTGTTCGTCGAGGGTCCAGCCGGAGGTTGCGACCATCTTGTAGGGTGCGTGATTGCGGACCGCGACGGAGGTAAGGAGGGAGGAGTGGAACCAGCCACGGTGCTGGTCACCGCCTTCGGTGTAGAGGTCGGCGGGGGAGTGGAGTTCGGGCTCGAGATCGAGGACGGCGTGCCAGCTTGCGCCGGACTCGAACCAGACGTCGAGGATGTCCATCTCTTTGCGGAACTCTGTGTGATGACAGCTTGCGCAGGCGGTTCCGGCGGGGAGGAGCGTTGCGGCTTCGTGGCTGTACCAGGCGTCGGCACCCTCCTTTTTGAAGAGGTTGACGATGCTCTGGTTGACGGCGGGCTCGTTGAGGGGCTCGCCGCATTTGTCGCAGAGGAAGACGGCGATGGGAACGCCCCAGATGCGCTGACGTGAGATGCACCAGTCGGGACGAGTGGCGATCATGTTGGAGATTCGCTCTTCGCCCCAGGCCGGGTCCCAGACGACTTTTTTGATCTCGTCGAGAGCGCGCTGGCGGAAGGTGGTGAGGGTGCCTTCGTCGGTGATCATCGGGGTTTCCATGCCGATGAACCACTGCTCTGTGGCGCGGACTATGACAGGGTTGTGGCAGCGCCAACAGTGGGGGTAGGAGTGCTCGAAGCTGGTGTCGCTGAGGAGCGCGCCGCGCTCGCGGAGGAGTTCGATGATGGGCGCGTTGGATTTGAAGACGGTGAGGTCGGCGTAGGGTTCGGCCGGCTGGCCGCCATGCAGGTCGGTGTGACGCTGCTTGCCGGCGTTGTCTACGTATTGGATCTCGGGGAGGTGATAGCGCTGGCCGGTGTAGAAGTCGTCGACGCCGTGGGCTGGTGAGGTGTGAACGGCTCCGGTGCCTTGCTCAGCGGTGACGTAGTCTGCGGTGACGCCAAGGATACTGCGATCGAGGAAGGGATGATGGAAGGTGGCGTGCTCGAGGTGGTTGCCGGTGAAGACCGCGACGATGTCGGCTTGGGACGCAGGCTCGGCGGGGTTCTTCGCACTCATCAGCCGGCAGTGGGTGATGACGGAAGACATGAGCGCTTGCGCGACGATGTAGGTGCCGCCTTCGCAGGCTAGGGCTACGTATTCGAGGAATGGGTTGAAGGCTACGGCCTGCGAGGCGGGCAGGGTCCACGGGGTTGTGGTCCAGATGATGGTGTAGAGATTTTTTGTCCCAGCGAGCGACGGGACGATGATTGCCGGGTCGCTGGTGAGGGCGTAGCGGACGTAGACGCTGGGCGAGGTGTGCTGTTCGTACTCGACCTCGGCTTCGGCGAGTGCGGTGCGGTCGTGGATGCACCAGTAGACCGGCTTGAGGCCTTTGTAGACGAACTTCTTTTCGAAGAAGTCGTAGAAGGTTTCGACGATGCTGGCCTCGTAGCCGAAGCTCATGGTGAGGTAGGGATCGTTCCAGCGGCCGAAGACGCCGATACGCTCGAACTGGCTACGCTGGAGGTCAACGTACTTTTGCGCGTACTCGCGACAGGCGCGACGTACCGCGATGGGATCCATCTCGAGTTTCTTTCGGCCTAGCTGCTCGTCGACTTTGATCTCGATGGGGAGGCCGTGGCAGTCCCAGCCAGGGACGTAGGGGGCGTCGAAGCCGGCCATGGTCTTGGTTTTGACAACGAAGTCCTTGATGCACTTGTTGAGGGCGTGGCCGAGGTGGATGGCTCCATTGGCGTAGGGAGGGCCGTCGTGGAGGATGTACTTGGGCTGGCCGGCGCGGGCGGCACGAATCTGGGAGTATAAGTCTTGCTGCTGCCACGCTTCGAGGCGCGCAGGCTCGTTCTGGGGCAGATTGGCCTTCATGGGGAAGGTGCTCTGCGGGAGGTTGAGCGTGGACTTCAGCGCTTTGAGTTCGGGTTTTGCCTGGGTTGCTTCCGCCATTCGTTCCTCTTGCTTCCTGATAGCAAAGATGCAGTTTGCACCAAACTTCTATTGTAGACGGGGCGGAGGGGTAACAAACAGGGTGCCAAGGAGACATTCCCGGGGTAGGTGCGTCCAAGGAAACGAGCACCGGTCGGTGAATGTTTGTAGAATGTTTTTAAAGCCGGGCGGGAGTTGCCAGCGTTGAAGAAGAACCGACCTGCGTTTTGGAACGTATGAAGAAGTAAGCAGATGCAGCGGGGCAGGATTTTGAAGTGGTTGTGCAGCGGCTGCGGCTCACTGCACTGAGGCAAAGCAATTTATGGCGAATAGTTTATTGACACCACCACCGCAGATTGATCCCGAGAGACAGGCTCCCACTCTGAGGCCTGCTGACGCTCCGAATCTGAACGAAGAGACCGATGGGTCCATGTGGACGTCTTTCTTCGGGAATCTTAGGGATGCCTTCAGTAAATCGAACGAGGCGCCACTGCAACTTGAGTCGAAACCGGTTGATAGCGACATGGTGATCGAGGAAGAGGGTGTCTTCGCTTCACTCTGGAGCAGCGTGCGGGATGTGTTTTTTCCGGTAAAGCTGCCGCCGCTGGTGCTGGAGTCAAAGCCGATCGCGGTTGTAGACCTGATGAAGACCAAGCAGAATCCGGTTGCGACAGGATCTGCCGTGGTGATCTATGGATTAATCATTCTCTTTATCGCGTTTCTGCTGGCGAAGAAAGTTCAGTTTGCGGCTCCGGTGAAGACGGTGCAGGTGACGGAGCTTTCGATTCCACCGCAGGCTCCACCCAAGGCCCAGGCGATGGGCGGTGGTGGTGGACAGCGTGGTCCTACGCCGGTTACAAAGGGAACTCCTCCCAAGTTTGCCGATACGCAGATTGTGCCGCCTAAGGCGCCACCTTTGGTTGAGCCGAAGATTCACATCGAACCGACGGTTGAAGTTCAGAAAGATGTCAAGATGGCAAGCAGCATTCCGCAGATCGGGGTAGCGAATTCGCCCCTGGTGGGAATGTCCATGGGAAATGGAAGCGGCACGGGATTGGGCTCAGGGAATGGTTCCGGTATTGGGCCGGGTTCGGGCGGAAACACTGGAGGTGGACCGAGGCGGATTGGCGGCGGCGTTTCGGCGCCTGTGCTGATCTTCTCGGTAGAGCCGGAGTTCTCCGAAGAAGCCCGTAAGGCCAAGGTTGCCGGCAATGTTCTGGTCAACCTGTGGGTCGACACCAATGGCAATCCTAGTCATGTGCGGGTGATCCGCGGCGTGGGTATGGGATTGGATGAGAAGGCGATGGAAGCCGTGAAGCAGTACAAGTTCAAGCCAGCGATGGAAAATGGTAAGCCAGTTCTGGTTGAGTTAAACGTAGAGGTCAACTTCCAGATCTTCTAAACCGAAGTTTGCTAACGGCGTAACGGTGATCGGAGCTGATAAACACGGATGAGGGCGATAGGAGTGTCGCTCTTATCCGTGTTTATCAGTTTTTATTACTGTTACGTTTTGGTGTAATGCGGCCTTTTTCGTTGGTGTGGTCATGCTGGTTGGAAGGTGGCGTGACGCTTAGAGTTGGTTCCGATGCGAACCAGTCTTGAGTCAGGCGCTGCGTTGAGGCTGAAACGATCGACCTGCTGCTCGAGCGTGAGGGCGGTGGAGCGGAGCGATTCGATTCCAGCGGCGGTGGTGGCCATCTCGCTGAGGTTTTCATGGCTCAGCGAGTGGATGGCGTGCAGGTTGGCGCTGGACTGATCGGCTGCCGCGGTCTGTTGAGAGGCTGCGATGGCGATCTGGGCGATCATGCGGTCTACACGTTCGGCCATCCCGATAATCCGCTCCAGGGCCTCGCCTGCCTGGGTAGTGGTGATGACGCCCTGCTGGACGGTTCCAGTGCCGCTTTCCATGCTGGCGATGGCGGTGAGGGTGCGGTCCTGAATGCCCTGGATCATGCTGGCGATCTCACCAGTAGCTTGCGCGGTGGATTCTGCGAGACGGCGCACCTCTCCGGCTACCACGGCAAATCCACGGCCTTGATCGCCAGCGCGAGCGGCTTCGATTGCGGCGTTGAGGGCGAGGAGGTTGGTCTTGCGAGCGATCTCATCGATCACGGTGACGATCTGGCTGATGCGGCGGGAGTCGTCGCCGAGGAGGCCGACGGTAGCCGAGGTGTCGCTGACAGCAGTCGCGATAGAGTGCATGCTTCCCAAGACCTGTTTGACGATGGTGCCGCCTTCGCGGGCTGTTTCAGCGGCATTGCGAGCTGTTTCAGCTGCGGACTGGGTATGGCGGGAGACCTCGGCGATAGAGGCAGACATCTCCTGCATGGCGGTGGCGGCCTGCTGGGTCTGCTGGCTCTGCTGGTCCATGCGGCGATGGATCTGGTCGCTGGCTGTACCCATGGTGGCTGCGCTGCCAGTGATGGTTCCGACCGTCTGGGCGAGGGTGCCGATGATACCTGCAAGGTTGGACTGCATCTTCTGGATGGCGTTGGCGAGAGCACCAGTCTGGTCATTCGTGTCTAGATCCAACGGCTGGCCGCTGAGGTCGCCTGAAGCAATCGCGTCGGCTCGGGTCATCACAAGATTCAGAGCGTTGCTGATCTTGCGGGCAAGATACACGGAGACCGTAATGCCGATGAGGGATGCGATCACCGTGCCGAGCCAGAGAACGATGAGAGTAAAGTGGTTGGCTTCGCGGAGCCGCGTCTGCTCTTCATTGGCAAGGCGAGTCTGTGTCTGCGCGATCTCTGTGATGTTGGCGAAGAGGGTTTTTTCTAAAGGGAGAATCTGATTTTGCAAGGTATCGTATGCTGCCGCAGAGCCTTGCGGTGTCTTCGACTCATTGAGAGTCTCTACCTTTTCTTCGAGTATCTTTAGCTCCGCCAGATCGTTGCCGAGCGCGATGATACGTGAGGCGTCCGCGCCGAGATCAAAGTGGGAACTCTCCTCCCGGAGCAGAGAGAGGGAGCTTTCTGCCTGCATAAACTGCTCGCGCCTGGCGTTGCGGTAGGTAGCAGACGAGTTCGGATCGACTCCAAAGAGCATGTAGGACTCGAGCAGACGAATGGTATCGGTGAAGTGCGATCGGATGTCACGGCTGGACATGATGACGGGGATGCGATTCTCCGTGACCATGTTCGAGAGAGCGTTGGCCTCCTCAATGTACCGGTGGGCGATACAAGCACTGAGAAGGATGGTGGCGACGATGGCGCCGGTCTTCAGGAACATCTTCGACTGCAGTTGCATGAGAACCTCGTAGCGACGTGGGGAGACGATTCGTTCAGATCAGGAGTTTACGGACAAGGCTGGCTCGTACTGCGACTCGATGCGATGACACTCTGAGCTATTGATCTGCCATGTTGAAGTTGACCTCGATCTCTGACTCAGAGGTCTCTGAGTTTGGAGTGAAGCGCCAGTGGGTCACTGCGTCCTGTGCCGCCGCGGCGAGAAGAGCGTGGCCTGACTCTACCTTGGTAGCAGATACGGTTCCGTCCGCCTGAATGGTGACCAGAAGGACGACTTTGCCAGCGACGTGCATGCGGCGCGCCAGCTCTGGGTAGGCTGGGGTTGTACGGGAGACGATGCCACGATGAACGTTGCCAGCGAAGGCAGTGCCTGCACAGAGGGCGACGCTTACGGCAAGAAGAAAGAGACGCGAAGAGCGAAGTGGGATTGCCAAAGAAGACCTCCGGGATACAGAGGTAGTATCGGCTGGAGGGGCAGAGGCTTTAGCGGAGGGAGAGCAGGGGAGAAGTGATTTCGGTGAAGGTAAGATGTTCGGCGAGGCTTCCGGTGCGTTGCTTCCAGTCGAGGAAGAGCTTTCCGTAGCTGTCGGTGAGACAGGTGTCTGGGTCGATGTTTAGTTCAACGAGGGTCTTGTCGATCCAGTTGGTCGGACCTTCAAGTTCGGCGTAGGTGCCGATGGGTGTTTCGTCGATGACGAGATGAGCCGTGATCTCGTCATCAGGGCCTGAGGAGTGCGACCACTCGGTGCGGTACTTTTCGTAGATGAAAGCCGGTGCGTAGCCGAGTTGTTGAAAGATCTCGCCCAAGGCTTCACGTTCGGCGACGATGGTTTCGGTCTCTATGCGGATCTTATAACGAGTGGTGTCGACTGGATCCTGCTGGTCGGGCTGGCGCTTGTGGGTGACGGTGCAGAGATTGCCATATTGGCGAAGGCGGAGGATCTGCTTCCGTGCGCGAAGGTCGCGGCTGACCGTGTCGTAGAGGGTGTTGTGTTCGAAGGTGCGTGGCGTTACAAGCTGGTAGCCAAGCTGGGGAAGGCGGGTCTGGAGAGCTTCTGGATCAGTGACGGGGAACTTAAGTTCGATCTCAGAGCTTTGCATGGATGGAGTATACGGCTGGGGGGCGGTGCAAAACGAGACTTCTAGTCCGATCTGGCGGCTTTTTTCAGACGATCGCGAATGGCGAGTCCCAAGCCTTCAGGCCTGGGGAGCGGGCAGAAGATGATGGCGACGTCTCGGCTGTCGAGCTCTCGCAGTCCGCTAAAGAGAGTCTGTGCAAGGATGGTGGGATCGTCTATGGCACTCCAACGGAAGATCTCCACGGAGCTATCTGCGATGGTCCAGCCCTGTGGGAGCATTACCCCGATACGGCCTTTGTCCGAGATCAGTGAGCCAGCGAGTCTCGAGTTCAGGTCGGCTTCGCTGTTGACCAGGACAAGGCGGGCGCGGGGGGCATAGTGGCGGATGCCTACGCCCGGCGATGGCAGGCTTTGCGGTTCGGCAGTCGACTTGGGCGGAGGCTCATAGAGGACCACTGGACCCGTTAGAGGTTGAATCATGGCGGCGGTGATGGCGCCGGGACGGTAGAGGACTGCGGGCGACTGATTGGGATCGAGGACGCTCGATTCGAGGCCCACTTTGGTAGAACCGCCGTCTATGACTGCATCGATACGGTGGTCAAGATCGTGAAGGACGTGAAGCGCGGTTGTGGGGCTGGTGTGCCCAAAGCGGTTGGCGCTGGGTGCCGCGAGTGGGACCCCTGCGGCTTCGATGAGGGCGAGGGCGATAGGGTGCGCAGGCATACGAACGCCTACTAAAGGCCGGCCTGCCGTGACGGTGTCGGGGATATTGTTTGTCCGGGGAAGGAGCAAGGTGAGGGGGCCGGGCCAGAAGGTATCGATGAGACGCTCTGCCTGCGCGGAGACTGTGGCGACCTGGTCCAGCATGGCGCGACTGCTGACGTGAACGATCAAGGGATCCCAGTGGGGGCGGCCCTTCGCGAGGAAGATGCGCTCGATTGCGCCGGTTTCGAGTGCGTTTGCTCCGAGGCCGTAGACCGTTTCAGTGGGGAAGGCTACGGTGCCCCCGTTGCGCAGGATGCTGGCGGCGCGAACGATGTCCTCAGAGGAAGAAGTGAGGCGTTGCGTGATCAGCTGGGTCATCTTGCGGCGAGTTGCCCGGCGAAGGAGTCGAGGGAGAGACTGCGGAGGAGATTACGGCGCATGCCGCTTTGAACCTGATCGAGGCTGCGGGATGCAGATTCGATCCACGCGAAGCTGAGCGAAGCACTCAGGCGATCCAGTTCGGGGCGGAGGTCAGTGTTGCGTAGAAGTTCAGGGGTTCCTGCGCCTAACAGAAGCAGATCTTCGAGGAGAAGGGAGAGGCTGCGGAGGAGTGCTGTGGTCTTCTGCTGGCCCTCTGCTCCCGCTCGGTATGTCTCTGTCATCTTGAAGAGGGCGGTATGATCTGGCTCTGCTATGCCGCTGGTCGCGGCGGCAGCGTTACGCAGGAAGAGGAGCGCGTCGGCGCGGGCGGCGCTGTAGGCTTCGAGGTTGAAGCCTAGGGCTTTGCCTGCGGCTCCCTGAGCCAGTCGAGCGATAAGGGTGCGCTGCTTCGGAGGAACGTCGGGACGGCGGTCTGTCAGGAGCATCTCGATCTCCTCCACAGGCAGTGCACCGAGACGTACTGTCGCGCAGCGGGAGCGGATGGTGGGGAGGAGTTCGCCCGGGTTCTCCGCGAGGATGATGATATGCACCGTCTCGGGCGGCTCCTCGAGCACTTTGAGCAGGGAGTTGGCGGCCTCTTTCATGAAGTTCGCCGCAGTGAGGATAAAGATCTTGCGCGGAGCCTCGCTGGGAAGGTAGTGGGCGCGTTGGATGACAGTGCGGATCTGGCCGAGTTTGATGAGAAGTTGTGGCGGATCGGGAGGAATAATGAGGACGTCGGGATGAGGCTGGATGAGGACGCGGGTCTCTTTTTTGTCAGTCTCGCGGAGCTCTTCGCGGGCGGCCACAGCTTTGTCTACTTCCTCTTCAAGGTTTGCGGCGCCAGCGATGCGGGTGCAGTTAGGACACACGCCACAAAAGCTGGCGAGAGACTGCCCGTTTGACCAGAGATCGCGCGGCTGGCGCTGACACTCGACGGCCATGGCAAGCATGAGGGCGAGGGTGTACTTTCCTGCTCCACTGGGGCCGGCGAGGATGAGGGAGTGAGGAAGCCGTCCGGCGGCGATGGCGGTGCGAAGGTGCTCGATGGCGGTGCTGTTGCCGAGGAAGTCGTTGAAGGTGGCGGGGAGAGCGTGGGTTTCTGCGGTCATCGGGCTCCTCCTCTCTGGCGGGAATCGTTTGCCTGGATGTTGGCAGTGGCTTTGGATTGAAGCCGCTGAGTTACAGGTTTAGGAAGGTTGAGCGCGCCGACCTCTGAGATGATCCGGTGCGCCAATCTACCTCTATGATACCCGGTAGAGGAGGGGAGAGGCGGTGACGAATGTCCCCCGCGGATCGACTCTGAAATCAGATCCGATGAGAGTCATTGCACAGGCAAGCAACTAGAGCTTGAACTGGCTTGAGCTAATAGAGCAGGACGGCTACGTTGTAGGTGGTGAACTGCGGATTGGGTTGTTTGGTGGCGCATACTCCTACCTGGGCGGAGGTGTATCCGCCAGTTGCGATGGCGCGGAGCAGCGCGTCCGGCAGCAGGGTGGGGTCCGGTCCATCCCATTGGACGACGAGCTTTGGCGTGCCGGCGGCTCCGCTCGGCATAGAACATGTCTGGCGGGCGTCGGCGTTGGATGCGGCGGGGGCGATGCCGTGAGCTTGCAGAGTCTGAGCTACCTGCTTTTCGAGAGAGTCGAAGGACTGAATAGCAACGCTGTGAGAGAGGTCTTCTACAGCGTACAGAAGTCCCTGATCGGCGACGACTGCGATTCCTGCGGCGTTGAGATTGGGGTCGAGGATGTTGGAGCGGTGGGATGGTGTGCTCATCCATGTCTGGTGGATCTGGACGGGATCGGGGCCGCTGCCGATGTTCTCCGCAATGGTAGTGAAGTGGGCTCCGCTCTGTGCGCCGCGAGCGGTCAGGTCGGGTTCGCCGCTGTACTGGTGCAGCAGTTCTCCGTGCTCGCGGACGACGCGCTGGGCGTGTGCCCGGGCTGCGTTGGCCAAGTCGCTATCCCAGTGGAGAGGAGGAAGATTGTGAGCGACGCGGGTGCGGTTGGTCAGCTGGAGAAGTGCCTGTTCTGCGGGTGAGGCGCCGGCTTGAGCATGCATGACCGAAGACAGGGCAGCGGTGGTCAGTGTGGTCAGCAAAACGAGGAAGAGTTCCCGTGTTCGAAGTTTGATTTGCATGGTGCAGAGACAATTTACCTTGAGGAACACAGTATAGACACTCTTTTCAGAAGACGCGGAAGGTGAGCATCCCTGGTTCGCCAGTGTTTGAAGTATGTTGAAACTGCTTCTGGCGACTAGACTGGATAAGCCGACTTGATGAAGGCATAGAACGTTCTTTACCCAAAGGATCCGTACCCATGAAATTGCGGTTTGTCGTTTCAAGCATGGTGCTAGCGATTACATCCATCGCTGCGCACGCCCAAGTTGGTCTGTATATCAACCCGGTCGGCATCAACGTAAGCAACTCAACGGCGGATACAGGGACCTTTGCGTTTCTTGGGGACAATGTGACCTCACGAACGTTCTTCGGTGTGAATATCGGCGGGTACGACGATTTTTATCATGGCCAGAAGGTCGATGCGGGTGTCGATATCCGCGACTCTTTTTCGAAGGCCAACAATGCTTCGCTTAACAGTTTTCTGATTGGCGGCAGGGTGGTGGCGAAGCTGCAGTCGGCGTTCAAGCCATACGGTCAGTTGGCTGTGGGGGTTGGCTCCACCAAGGCTCCGACAAGTTCGGTCCACACCAGCCGCGTACAGTACGGGATATTTGGAGGTGTTGACTACACGCTCGCAAGCCATGTGGACTTTCGAGCAGTGGAGCTTGGGTATGGGGGGCTGTCGACGATCAACAGCACGCTCTTTAATGAGACGGTCACATACTCCTCTTCCCGGTTGTTCAGCGTCAGCACCGGTCTTGTCTTCACGATCCCGTAGACTGCCAAGATTTTCGATTGTCATTCCGGATTATCGAGGGATGAGCTGCATCATGAGGGGGTTCCGTGGACGGAGGGTGATCTTCGCCTGAACCTCAGGTGGTGCAGAGCCGAGGTAGGTCATACGCCAGCGCTGGGCCAGTGTCGCGATGCTGAAGACGCCTTCCATCCAGGCAAAGCTTTCTCCGATGCACTGGCGGCTGCCTCCGCCGAAGGGGAAGTAGGTGAACTTTGCACGGATGGCCTTGTTTTCAGGTGTGAAGCGGTCGGGGTCGAAGCGGAGCGGGTCCGGGAAGTATTGAGGGTCGCGTCCCATGATGTATTGGCTGAAGAAGAAGTGGGCGCCCGCGGGAATGGTGTATGGCCCGAGAGTGACGGGCTTGGTCGACATGCGACCCATTGCCCACGCTGGCGGATAGAGACGCATGGATTCAGCGAAGATCTGCTCGGTGTAGCGAAGGGCTGGATAGTCGGCTAGCGTTGGGAGGCGTTGGTTTGTGCCGGTACCGAGGACGGTGTTGAGTTCGGTGTGGAGTTTGTCCTCGATATCGGGATTCTGGCTGAGGAGATACCAGGTCCAGGCCAAGCCGTTGGCTACGGTCTCGTAGCCTGCGAGGAAGATGGTGAGGACTTCGTCACGGACTTGTTCGTCGGACATGCCCGTTTGCTGCGTGGCGTCGTCAGATTCATATTTGCTGGCTAAGAGCATGGAGAGGAGATCGCCGCGATCTGGTTCACCGCGGGCGGCGGCTTCTCGATGTTCATGAATGATGCGGTCGACTACCGCGTCGAGGCGAGCCTTGGAGCGGCGAAACCTCATAATGCCGGGGATGGGGAGATGGATGAAGGATTCGATCTTCGGGAAGGCGACGATGAAGTTGTAGAGGTCCATGATGGTGTTGACCTCATCGTTGATGCTGCGAATGTCTGCGGTGACCTCGGTATTGAAGAGCGTGCGAGCTACGATTTCGAGCGATAGCTTCATGCTTGCGGCGGAGATGTCAATTTGCTGTCCTGAGGAAGATTCTTTTTGCCAGGAATCGCGCTGGTGGGCAGCGCAGGCTACGATCTGGTCGCCGTAGGCGGCGATGCGCTGGCGATGAAAGGCAGGCGCGGCGATCTTGCGCTGACGCATGTGTATGGGATCGTCAGAGGTAATGAGACCTTCTCCGAGGAGAACCTTCATGCGACGTACGGTGCGCTCCTTTACGAAGTTGGCCGCCTGGGTGACGAGAATCTCACGGATGTACTCGGGATCGTTGATGAAGACAATGGGTGTTCCCATGAAGCGATACCAGGCGATGTTGCCGTAGGTCTTGAGGAGATACTCAAAAAGGAGGATGGGACTGCCGAGTTTCACCCAGGGTTTGAAGGCGTAGAAGGGAAGGGAGTGCTTGAGCCCAGGAGGCGTCAGACCCTTGCTGGAAGGGGGAGGAGTCTTGAATTGGCTAGTCGTTGGTTCCGGTGGCGCTTCGAAGGTTGGGGGAGGGGTTGTCATGACGTTGTGTTGTCGCCGAAGTTGCTTCGTTAGATGAGGAGAACACACTTCGACGGGCGTGGTTGAGCTGCATTGATCGGGTGGAAAGAAGCGGGACTATGCTTCGGCGTGGTCGAGTCTGGAGAGAACGATCTTGCGGATGATCTGTTCGATGGTCTCAATGGAGGCGTCTTCGCGAATGGGGATGACGCGGTGAGGCGCGCGGGTGGCAATCTCTTCGTACTTCTCGTAGATGCGTCGATAGAACTCGTCGGACTCTCGTTCGAAGCGGTTCTCATCGGTGCCTTGCTTCTCGACATGGCGCTGGTTGCGGCGGCGGGCGCGGCGGAGGGAGGATTCCAGCGATGGCAACAGAAGAAGCGTGAGATCTGGCTGCAGATTGTCGCAGGCGGCTGCGTGCATAGTGAGGATTCGCTCGCTGCCGAGCTGTCGGCCTCCTCCCTGGTAGGCCTCCGAGGAGTCGGTGTAGCGATCGCAGAGGACTACAGAGCCTGCGGCCAGGGCAGGCAAGATTACCTCGGCGATGGATTGGGCACGGTCGGCAAACATAAGAGCCATTTCGGCGGCAGGGGAGATCGGCCCGAGGACGGCTTCGGAGCGAGAGTCGAGCAGAATGCTGCGGATGCGGTCGCCTAACGGAGTGCCGCCGGGTTGGCGGAGGGTGACAACAGTGTGACCTTCGGCCTCAAGTGAAGTAGCCAGGCGGCGGAGCTGGGTGGTTTTCCCTGAGCCGTCGAGGCCTTCGAAGGTGATGAAATATCCGTAAGACATCACCTTCAGCTTATCGCAGATGGAGGTGACGACATCTTACCGAGGAGGCCGAGCGACGCAGGTTTCGTTCGGAGTTGAAGGAACGTAACGAACACAGTGCGTCTCGGCCAGAGGAACCGTAGGTTGAGATGCTTCCCATCATTTTCCTTGCAGTGATCGTCGCATTTTGGGACGAGGTGGGTGTTTGCTTTTTGTAGTTGAAGTGTTGCCGGTTGTGGTTGACGGAGCTTATGATGTTGCGCGCTGCGGAAAGCAAGTGCAGCAGAGGGCTCTAACTTATGATGATGGTCGTTATTTTTGCAATGCTCTTTATCCTGCTGGCGTTAGGGACGGTTTTAACGCTGATGGTTCGTTCCCATGGTCGCGAGTTTCATCGTGGACCGTTGAATGCCGGAACCAAAACAGCGAAATAAGTTTTCCTTCAGAGTTGAATGGTGGTTTGAGCTACTTGGCGGTAACGACGGTGGAGTCGGGCTGCCAAGTGACTCCGGTGGGAGTAATCATGATCATTAAGGAGCCTTCGGCTCCTTCTTTGAGGAAAGGTCCGTCCGCTTTGTGGTCTTTGTGGGCGCTATCGGTGTAGAGAAGCTTTGAGGCGCCAGAACCCAAGACCTTGAAGCGATAGTGGAAGTTCGCGCCGGTGGCCAGGTTTTGGGTGCCGAAGCTTGCGCTGGGGTAGTCGACTTCGATGAGGTCGATGGGCTGGCCGGTGTGGTTGCTGATCGTGGCCTCAACATAAGGTGAGTGGCAACCGGTGGCGGCAAGGCTAGTGAGGAAGACGATCGCAGACAGAGAACGCATAAGGTTCAAGGGTATCAGGGCAGATTGTCTGCACGGAGCAGATGCTTCGATTCAGTGGGATGGGTTGAGCCCTGCATTCCTGAGACAAGGGCAAGAGCAAATCTATCACCGAACACAAAGAAGCAGCGATGAGAGATGCAAAGGTAAGTCCTAGAGGAAGGGTAGAAGCTCGGAGTTGCGCGTGGGCAACTTGTCCAGGACTCGAGCGGTGAGGACGGCACCGCAGCGATTGTCGTGAAGGGTAATGGGGAAGGCGAGAACGCTCCAGGTGAGCTGCTGCTCATGGGAACGGGGTTGAGCAAGGAGACCACGGTGGGTGCGGTCGATGTAGGTCTCACGGGTGAGGCATACGGTGTGGAGAACATCACTCCAGTCGCGCATGAAGGGGCGCATCTCCTGAAAGACACAGCGCCCGATAAACCACTCACGGGTTTGGTCGAGGTATTCAGCGACGGCATCGTTACAGTACTGCCAGATGCCATTCTGGTCGAAGATCTGAACAAGGACGTCGGTACCGATGGCCATGGCGATGCGGGAGTAGAAGAAATCGCGAGCGTCCACAACTACAGGTGCACCACGTCGCTTGGCCTCGAGAGAGCTGAGGGCGTCGAGGAGATCCTCGACAGAGCTGTGACCCTTGAGTAGATGCATGTCTTCGACGCCGCCGAAGTAACGGTCGATGGTGGCCGAGAGGATGATGATGGGGACATGGGGACGGCGGCGGCGGAGAAGTGCCGCGGCTTCGGTGCCGAACTGCCCAGCTCCGAGATGATAGTCAAGAACTGCGATATCGATGTTGTTGAAGAGGTCAGTTGCCTCTTCGATGGTGGAGGCTGGAGCACACTCATATCCGTGTTGGCGCAAAATGGCGGAACGGAGAAGTAGATTAGTGGGCTCGTCGTCGAGCAGGAGAACGCGAACGGGCTGAGTGGTGGTGCTTTGCATCTCGTTTGAAGAGTTACTAACGCTTTCGGGAGGTTCAATCATTGGCGCTACCCCCTAGTACCTCTTTGATTTATATACGACTAAGGTCACCAAATGGATGGTTATTTTAGTTTCGAGCGAATGTCGCGCAGTAGTTCCGGGAGCCGATTGAAGAGTGCGACGGAACGAAGCCATTGGCGATTGTCGATTGCAGGGTATCCGCTGACAATTTTTCCTGGAGGTACGTCGCCGGGAATTCCGCTCTGGGCGGTTGCGATGGCCCCGTCGCCTATAGAGCAGTGACCGGCTACGCCGACCTGTCCGGCAAGGATGACGTTCTTACCGATGATCGTCGAACCGGCGAGGCCGACCTGAGAGCAGAGCAGAGTGTTTTCTCCCACGGTCGAGCCGTGGCCTACCTGTACGAGGTTATCGACCTTGGCACCTGAGCGAATGCGAGTCTCGCCAATCGATGAGCGGTCAATACAAGCATTGGCCTGGATTTCTACGTTGTTCTCAATGATTGCAGGTCCGGATTGGAGAATCTTGTACCAACTGCCGTCGGATTGGCGGGCAAAACCAAATCCGTCGGCTCCGACGACAGCTCCGTTTTGGAGGGTGACGTTGTCACCGAGCTGGCAGTGTTCGCGCACGACGGCGTGAGCGTGGGCGAAGAAGTTGTCACCAACATGAGCATAGGGGTAGAGGACGACATGGGGAAGGATGATGGCGTTGTTGCCCACGGTGACGTTTTCGCCGATGACAGCGTAAGCGCCAATGTGGGCGTTCTCGCCGATCTGCGCGGTCGGAGCGATGGCAGCTGTGGGGTGGATTCCCGGGGCATAGAGGGGGGGCTGGTAGAAGATTTCAATGGCGCGGGCGAAGGCAAGATACGGGTTTTTGAGACGGAGGGTGGCGACCGAGATCTCCGGGAAGTCAGGTTCAACCAGAACTGCTGTTGCCTGAGTGGTGCGTGCGAGTGAGGCATATTTTGGGTTGGCAACGAAGGCGAGATCCCCAGAACCGGCGTTTTCGATTCCGGAGACGCGATTGATTTTGGAGGTGGGATCGCCGTGGAGGGTGGCGCCGAGATGATCGGCCAGTTCGGCCAGGGTGACGGAGCTGGTGCGGGGTTGCATGGTGTGGATTGTAATGGACTTGATGCGGGGCGGTGGGGCGGAAGGCTCAGTTTGGGCGAGTGTTGGGAGGAACCATGTTCGTGAAGAGGTCTTCCTGCAGGGTAGGAACGGAGGAGGCTGGCAGGGGCTTGCGGCGGGAGGGTGAGGTGATGACTGCCAGGAGCTGCAAGTCTGTCACGGAGGCGCGTGGGACGAAGATGCGCTGAGTGTTAGAGCGGACGTCAGGCGGGGTGAGCTGGACGCCGGCGTCGTTGATGAAGTCATCCGCCAAGGCCGTGTCGATAGGAGCCAGACCTTCGAGGAGATCGCCGGAGCGAAAGGTCAGCCGAAGCCAAAGGCCTTCGGTACGGGGCTTCGCCAGAAAGGTGCGGCGGGTGAGTCGTTCCGGGTTGACCGTGTCATTCAAGTTGAAGTCGCGCACGTAGCAGAT
Source organism: Granulicella sp. S190 (assembly GCF_009766095.1). GTDB lineage: Bacteria > Acidobacteriota > Terriglobia > Terriglobales > Acidobacteriaceae > Edaphobacter. Next base: position 30,251 of record NZ_LMUD01000020.1, on the reverse strand, counting down.
GTACTTTATCTCGTTGATGGCGAGCGAGATAACGCGACCGCTGAGATCCAGGATGTCGATGATTCGATTGCGGACGAAGCCGGAGAGAGGGAGATAGCCGGGTAGTGTTTCCCCGGTGAAGCGCCGAACGATGACCTTCTTGTGTGCGGAGGACATAAAGACTCGTGATTGTCACATACAAGCGGTTGGAGCAACGAAAAAGGTGCATTCAGAGTAGTCAATTCGCTAATGCTGTGTTACATTGGCCTTTTGCGTTTACCTGTGTGGCTCATTATAAACGCTTGATTCGTCTGAGCTTAGCTTGGCATCGGCACGAATTGAAGTGGCCCGGTTGAAACCGGCTTGGAGTAAAAGTACCAGTTATGGCCGACTACATCTACCTGCTTGAAAATCGTCTTTCACACGCGCAGCGCGAAGCGTTGCTGGCAGTACGCGAAGTGGCTCGCATCAAAGGACTTACCGTGTTTCTGGTAGGCGGAGCAGTACGGGATATGACCAGCGGATCTCCCGTGCGCGATCTGGATGTGGTGGTTCAGGGAAATGCTCTCAAACTAAAGAAAGATATAGAGAAAGCTCATGGAGTTATCACCGGAGAATCGGAAGCTGGACAGTCGCTGTTTGTACGGTTTCCTGGTGGTGTGAGGATGGAGATTGGCAGCACTTTGATGGTCTCTTATCCGAAGCCGGGTAAACCGGTGATCAAAGCTGCGACGATTCTGGATGATCTACGGCGGCGTGATTTTACTGCGAACGCCATGGCGCTCTCGCTCAATGACGGCTCATATGGGCTGCTAATGGATCCGCTGAATGGGGTCGCGGATATTGAGAACCGGGAGTTGCGGCTCGTAAGCAACTACGGATTTATCGAAGATCCAGTCCGGATGATCCGTGCGGCGCGTCTGATGGCCCGGTTGGGCTGGCAGATGGACGAGAAGACCCAGGCGCGGTACGAGACCGGAAAGCAAGAAGGTTACATCTCGGCGATGGGAGAGTTTCATCGAGGGTATGAGACCGAGGAGATCTTCCATGAAGAAGATCCGCTGCGGGTGTTGAGGAAGCTAGAAGCTGAGGGATGGGTCAAGCATTTGTTTCCCGCGTTGTCGTCCACCAAGGCGAATATTACGGAGCTCGAGAAGCTTAGGGATGTGCAATCTCAGTTGCAGATACAGGGTATTCATCCTGAGGCGGCAGTTGCAAACTTTCCTCACCTGACGGCAAAGATGGCCCCTAAAGAGATTGCGGCGCTAAAAAAGAGCTTTGCGCGACAGGGCTTTGTGGCCGAGATCGAAGCGCTGGAGGATGAGGCAAAGGCTTTTGCGGCAGAGTTTTCCGGCAAGGGTGCGGCGACACCTTCGCAGGCATGGAAACTGCTTCACTCGGCCAAGCCGGAGTCGATCCTGTGGGTGGCGCACACCTCGAAGAATGTAGGAATCCAGAACAAGTTCAAAGGATTCTTTACGGAGTGGGCTCAAGCGAAACAGAAGCTGCCGTACACGTTGATGCAGGAGATGCGAATCGTTCCCGAGCTGCCGGGCTATGGCGAGCTGCTAGACAAGCTGTTTTTCGAGTTGATGGATGGCAAGCTGGGAACGGTAGAGGAGATGAAGGCGTATCTCGAGCCGTATTCTCCGCCGGCACCTCCTCCTCCGGTTCATCTGAGGAGACCGCGCGTGGCGAAGAAGGATGCCAAGCCGGCTAAGAGCCGGAAGAAGGCTGCGGTTGAGGCCAGTGGAGAAACCGTTGAGGCGACCGCGGCTTCCGAAGCTAGTGAGGTTGCTGATAGCGCGCCTGCGAAGAGTATCCCAGCCAAGAGTGGTACGGCGAAGCCCGTTGCTCCGGTGAAGGCTGTTGCGAAGAAGGCCGCAGTGCCGGTGAAGGCTGCTGCTCCTGCTCCTAAAACTACTGCCGCGTTGAAGGGTAAGAGTGCAACCAAAGCTCCGGGTAAAGTCGCGGCAAAGAGCGCAAGCACGGCAGTGAAGAAAAGCCCAGCCAAGGTTGCCGGCAAGACACCTGCGAAAAAATCTGTCCCGTTTGTCGCAAAGAAACCTGCAGCGAAGCCAGCGGCCAAGAAGGCGCCTGCAAAGGCTCCAGCGAAAAAAGCATCTGCCAAAGTAGCTTTGAAGAAAGCTGTGCATGCCAAGAAGGTGCTGCCGGTTAAGAAGCAGGCAGCAACGAAAAAAGCTCCAGAAAAAAAAGCAGCAGCGAAGCACGCTCCGACAAAGAAGGTAGCGCACAAGAAAGGCCGCTGAGAACGGTTGCACTATTAGCCACCGGGTAAGTACGGCCATAGGCGAGGCGGCGCTGTACGCGGAGCATGAACTAAGTAGAATGCATCCAGGCTTCGCACGCCCTAGTGCAGTATCAGCCTGTAAAGAAATTTCAGTTTACTCAACACAGATCAATTAATGTTGCGTCTTACTCTCGTTCAGCGGTGATGAGGGTTCGCGGAGTTGCATCTGACTCTTGATGTTGTGAGAAGAGGTGAATGCAATGGTGGTTGCGATACTGTTGGGGTCGGTGCGGAGCGAACGGATGGGTGATCGTGCCGCGAAGTGGGTGATGGCGGAGTTGAAAAAACGGGGACACGAGGCGGTGCTGGTCGATGCCGCCGAGTTGAAGCTCCCACTGCTAGACAAGATGTGGAAAGAGATTAAGCACGAGAAGCTCGTCAAGTACGAGAAGCTTCACGAAAAACTGGCTCCGCTGGCTGAACTTTATGCTCGTGCGGATGGATTTTGCGTGGTGAGTGCTGAGTACAACCACAGCATTCCGCCGGCCCTGACAAATCTGGTCGACTATTTCCTTGAAGAGTATGCGTTCCGGCCGTCAGCGATTGTCTGTTATTCATCGGGGCAATATGGCGGCGTGCGAGCCGCGATGCAGCTAAGATCGCTGTTGGCGGAGACAGGGATGCCGACGATCCCTAGCTTGCAACCGGTGCCGTCGATCGATAAATCACTAAGCGAAGATGGAGTTGCATTGACCCAGGAGTTGGCGGAGAAGAGTGGGAAGTTTTTCGATGAGTTTGAATGGTATATGCGAGCGATGAAGGCAGAGCGGTCGAAGGGGCTGCCGTATTAAGAGAGAGGAGTGGTGAGATGCGTTAGTGGTAAGCGCTCAAATCACGTTGCTGTCACACAAGACACAACGATACGTCCGACCTCCGCGAGAATGGTGTTGCGCTTGTCGTCTGAGCCTGGGCACTCCGTAAGGTATGCGGCGATCAGTACGGGTGGGTGATGAGGGGGCCAGAAGATGGCGATATCGTTAGTCGTCGTCTCTCCGTTGGCTCCGGTCTTGTCAGCTGCCTTCCAATTTGCAGAAAGGGTTTTGCGAAGGCGTGTGTCACCGTATGTATTCGCAACCATCCATTGGATGAGTTGATTCCGCGAGCTGGTGGAGATGACGTTGCCAAGCAATAGTTTTTGTAAATTTTCGACCATCGCCGATGGCGATGTGGTGTCTCGCGGGTCTCCTGGCAAGGCTTCGTTGAGGGATGTTTCCGTGCGATCGAGCCGCGTTATCTTATCGTCGATGGAACGGGCGAAGAGGGTGACGCCACCGGGGCCACCGAGGGTGTCGAGCAGTAAATTTGCAGCGGTGTTGTCGCTTTGCGTAAGAATGGCATCGCAGAGTGCGGAGACTGTCATCTCCGCTCCGGCATGCTCTTCGGTAACTGGCGAGTGAGACACCAGAGGTCTTGCAGGGACAGAGAGGTTGCGATTCAAGCGCTCATGGCCTGCGTCGACGCGTTGCAGTACGGCCGCTGCCAATAGCATTTTGAAGGTGCTGCACATGGCAAAGCGCTCGTCGGAGCGGTGACCAGTCCTTTCGCCTGAGGCAGTGTCGAGCACTGCCACGCCAAGACGGCAGCTATTTGAATGCTCAAGTTGCGCCAGTAACGCAGGCAGATTGCTGAAGCGGCTGAGCGATTTTGCATACATCGTGTAGGGTAGTGCAGCGGTATTGACTGCGGCTAATGTGCCAGTCATGACGAAGTGTCTTCGCGTCAGCATGGATTTCATGGATCTATAGCAGAGCACGTACACAAACATCGACTCAAGTAGTTAGCTTGATCTCTGTTGTGGAAAAGAATGGGACGGGCTGAAGATTGCTATAAGCGACTTCAGCTGCCATCAATAATCCCATTATCGATAATCCAGTTATCGATGGCGCTTGAAGAAGACGAGAGTGACGAGGAAGAGGCTGCTGGCGGTCAGCGTCATGAGGATAATGGCGTGACGGTAGGCAGCTTTCGTTTGCGGTGAGGTTGCGGCGGTGTTGTCTTGACACTGGGTGCAGCCTTGGGGATGAGCGAAGGGCGCGAAGGCAAGGGTAGTTCCGACTACCGCGAGGAACGAGAGCTTACGCAGGCTCATTGGAAGAAGGCTAAGAGAGTGAAGAGGAAGATCCAGAGAAGGCCCATGGCATGCCAGTACCAGGCTGCACTGTCAACAAGGATTTGGCGGTTCTCCAGTTGACGGGAGACGTAGAGTCCAGTGAAGGCAGCGAGTAGCGCGGCGATTCCGAGGAAAAGGTGGACGGCATGGACGCCCGTAATGAGATAGAAGAAATGGCTGCTCTGGTTGGTTTTGAAGAAGATATGCTCCGACGCAAGTTGACGCCACGCAACCCATTGGCCAGCGAGGAAGAGGAGACCGAGAGCGATGGTGGCGGAGAGCCAGGGCAGAGCGCGGCGGGTGATGGGTTTACCGAGGCCGAGCCACTCGTCCATGACGTCGGTCTCACGAAACATGTTGCGACGGGCGATCTCCATGGTGATGGAGCTGAGGAGAAGGACGGCAGTATTGAGCCATAGAATGGGCGGAACTGCTGTGGGGAGCCACTCGTTGACGTAGTGGTTATAGGCGTCAAAGTGGCCGGTGGACTGGTTGACGAAAAAGGTACTGACGATCGCGACGAAGAACATGAGGTCGCTGGCAAGGGCGAAGAAGATACCCATGCGGTATCGATGAAGGCGTTCGTAGGGGCCGCGGCGACCATGAGGGCGATCGTTCCAGTTGTCGTTATCGCCGCCGCCACCGGTGCGTTTGTCGGTTGGTGGGCGGCGCCCCGAGCCGTTGTCGTGATCTTCAACGCGGCGCTTGCGCTCCTGCTCGGTTTTATTGGGTGTGATAGTTGCCGGCATGAAGTTGCCCCTTGAATGCACGCGTTGTGGACAGCTTACTCCGGTTTTGTGTCTATGACGTCTTCGATTTTGTCTTGTTCGAATGGGACGGGGGCCCATTGCGGCAGGAACGAAACTTCATCCTTGTTTGATTGATATTGGCCTGGGGCACGGTGTACGGAGATGTCTGATGTATCGGATGCTGGGTGTGTGGGGAAAGGATTCATAGTTGCGTGCCATTCCAGCGTGGTAGCTTGCCATGGATTAGACGACGCAAAGTTTCCTTTATGCATGCTGCGGGCAAGATTGAAGATAAAGACAAGCTGCGCGGTGGCAAGAAAGATGGCGGCGTAGGTGATGAAGTGGTTGAGGGGGAGGGTGGGGGTCAGGAGCTGGCCGGCTGGGCTGAGGGAGCCGCCGGGGCCGGGGATGCCGGTAAGTTGGGAGTAGTGACGGGGTTCTCCGGCGAGGCCGGTGAGGTGCATGGGGAGAAAGACGGCGTAGGCTCCGGCGAGGGTGCACCAGAAGTGGAGGCGGCCGAGGGGTTCGGACATGAGCCGGCCGGGATGGTTGCGGGTTGCGGTGAGGAGAGGGAACCAGTAGTAGGTGGCGGCGTAGAGACCGAAGATGCCGGCCATCGCCATGATGAGATGGAAGTGGGCGACGACGAAGAAGGTGTTGTGGAGGTACTCGTCGAGGATGGGCTGGGCGAGGATGGGGCCGGTGAGGCCGCCGGTGAGGAAGAGGCTGACGAAACCCAAGGCGAAGAGCATCGCCGTGGTGTAGCGCGGCTTGGAGCGCCAGATGGTAGCGAGCCAACTGAGGACCTTGGCAGCGGCGGGGAGCGCGATGGCCATGGTGGAGATGGAAAAGGCGGAGCTGGCGAAGGGGTTGAGGCCGGCGACGAACATGTGGTGTCCCCAGAGGAGGATGCCGAGGAGGCCGATGAGGAGCGTGGTGACGATCATGGTACGGTAGGCGAAGACGCGCCGGTGGCTGAAGTTGGCCAGCAGCATGGAGGTGAGGCCCATGCCAGGAAGGATGGCGATGTAGACCTCGGGGTGTCCGAAGAACCAGAAGAGGTGGAGCCACAGGAGGGGGCTGCCGTTGCCGCCCTGGTGAAGGACGCCGTTGACGAGGTTGCCGGCAGGGAGGAAGAAGCTGGTGCCAGCGTGGCGGTCGCAGAGAAGGAGCAGGATCGCGGCCAGCAGGACGGAGAAGGCGAGGATGCTGAGGAGCGCGGCGGTGAACCATCCCCAGACGGTGAGGGGAAGACGCTCCCAGGTCATGCCGGTGCAGCGGTTGCGAAGGATGGTGGTGAGGGTGTTGATGGAGCTGATGGTGGAGGCGACGGCGAAGAGGGCGATGCTGATGAGCCAGAGGTCCATCCCCAGCGCCTGGCCGGGACCGGCGCTGGCGATGGCACTGAGTGGCGGGTAGGCGGTCCAGCCGGAGATGGCGGAACCTCCGAGGACGAAGGTGGAGCTGAGGAGGGTGACGAGGGCTGAGGCGGTGAGCCAGAAGCTGGCAGCGTTGAGGGCCGGGAAGGCCATGCGGCGGGCACCGATCTGCGCGGGGAGGATGAGATTGCCGAAGCCTGCCTGCGGGGCGGTGGTGAGGACGAAGAAGAGCATGATGGTGCCGTGGATGGTGACGAGCGCGAGGTAGTCTTCGGGGAGGATGGGGCCGTGGAGCGGGAGAGGCCAGTCGGGCCAGACGAGGTGGATGCGCATCAGGAGCGAGAGGATGGTGCCGATGACTACGGAGACAAGCGCGAGGATCAGGTACTGGATCCCGATGATGCGGTGGTCGGTGGTAAAGAGGTAGTGGAGAGGGTGCAGGGAAGAGGGAACAGGGTTCGTCGGTTCGACCGGATTCTCTTTCTGGTGAGGGATTTGATTTGGGATCTGGTTAAAGTTCAAGGGGTCACCGTCTCTTGTTTTGCGGCTTGCTCTTTGGCGGATAGCCAGGCGGCGAACTGGTCGGGTGGGAGGATGCGGAGGGTGGCATTCATGCGGTAGTGGCCGAGGCCGCAGAGTTGGGTGCAGAGGATGGCGTAGGTGCCCGGGGTGGTGGGGGTGAAGTGGAGGTGAATGGTCTGGCCGGGGACGGCGTTCTGCTTGAGGCGCATCTCGGGGATGGCGAAGCCGTGGATGACGTCCTGGGCGATGAGGCGGAGGTCGACCTCGCGGTTGGCGGGCAGGACTAGCTCCGAGGAGAGTTGGTCGTCGGCGGAGTGGGGGTCGGCGGGGTCCAGGCCCAGGGGGTTGCCTTCGCCAGGGGCTACGAGTTGCGGGCGGGTGGTACCGAA
>NZ_LMUD01000020.1:1728-22684 GCF_009766095.1 Granulicella sp. S190 | reverse complement strand
GATCTGGAGGGCGGTGGGGGAGGCACCGGTGTAGCGGGTGGCAGCCCAGAGGCGTTCGGCCCGGAGGGTGAGGGTCGCGAAGAGGAGGGCCAGGAGTGCCAGCGGGAGGTACTCGATGGTCCAGAGGCGGGGTGGTTCGGAGCGGCGTTGGGCGACGAGGCCGACGAGGAGGATCAGGTGGGCGAGCGCCAGGAGGGCGAGGGCGATCCAGAGGTTGAGCAGGAGGTGCCGGTCGAGCGCGACGCCGTGGGCGCTGGCGTTAGCGGGCAGAGACCAGAGGCCATGGGTTGCGGCGCGATCTGGCGTGAGGCTGGTAAGACTTGCGCCAAGGAGACGAGAGCAGATCACCTATGCAGGATATCTCGTCTGCGAGCGGTGGCCTTAGCCAGGCCTGCCTTTGAAGAAGGCATAGAGCAGAAGGAAGAGGACGGCTGCGGCGATTCCGACGATCAAGGGGACGAAGATATCAGTAAAGAACTCTCTGCCCAGACTCGGGGTGCCGCTCTGTCTCCTGTTGCCGGTGAAGAGCAGGAATGGGGCTTCGGAGGTCCCTTCTTTGATGACACTGGTGGTGGCCGGATGAGAGCTCATACCGAAATGCTAGCGAGGAAGGCGTAAAGAGGGCGTAAAAACGCTTCATGAGCGGGTACGAACGATCTCGAGGAAGAGCTGGTGGACGCGAGGGTCATGGCCTAGCTCAGGGTGGAAGGTGGCAGCGAGAAGATGCCCCTGACGGACCAGGACGGGGAAGTCTTCGCGAGAGGCCAGGATTTCGACTCCCGGGCCGGTGCGGGTGATGCGGGGGGCGCGGATGAAGACCATCTCGAGCGGATCGCCGGGGAGCTGGGTGGGCGCGGTGAGGATGGCGGAGTCGATCTGGCGGCCGTAGGCGTTGCGTTCGATGGTGATATCGAGGGCGCTGAGGGAGGTCTGAGCCGGGTGCTCTACGTCTTTGGCGAGGAGGATAGCTCCGGCGCAGGTTCCGAAGGTGGGAACCGTCTGAACGAAGGTGGTGAGGGAGTCCAGGAAGCCATTTCGCTCCAAGAATTTGAGCATCGTGGTGGATTCGCCGCCGGGGATGATGAGACCGTCGATACTTGGGGTGCCGTGGGAGGTGAAGAGTTCGTCCGGGGTGCGGATGAGGCGGGAGGTGACGCCGAGTGCTGCAAGGGTGCTGGCGTGGGCTTCATAGGCTCCCTGAAGGGCGAGGATGCCTATGGTGGAGTTCGCGTTTTTTACTGGATGCTGCTGCATATATCCCCCCCCTCCCCCCTACTCGGGTATTTTGGGCGTAAGTCTTTTGTTTGGCTTGGGTTGCAGGAGTGTGGTGTCTGCAAAATATTCCAATGAAAGGACTTAGCCGCAAAATATTAGAAACAAATCACTTAGCTGGCAGTTGAGTGATTTGTCTCTTTTTTAATGCCTGGTTTAAGTATAGAGGTTTTTAGGGGGATTTACGCCAGGTGTAACCCTTGCTTTTTCAGGGGATTAGAGTGTTGGTGGGTTGACAGGATTGGCTTGCGGGTAAAACCGTGGTCCGCTTCGGTCGAGATGACGGTGTTTTGAATTGGGGGAAGGGAAAGGCAACGACAACTGCAACTGCAACGACAGAAGCAGATCCCTACGGGATGACAACCAAAAGAACAGACAACAACCAAAAGAACAGACAACAACCAAAAGAGCAGACAACAACCAAAAGAACCGGCCAACAACCAAAAGAACCGGCAACGACAGAAGAACAGGCAACGACAGAAGAACAGGCAACGACAGAAGAACAGGCAACGACAGAAGAACAGGCAACGACAAAGGTAGATGACGGTAAAAGATCGGATTGCAGCAAAGAGCGAGCCAGGCCGGTGTGGTCTGACTCGCTTGGGAGGACTGTGATTCGTGATATGACTTTTGTTGCTTCGACTTTTAGATATGTTGCTTAGTGAGCGCCGCTGGCGTGGAACATTTGGTTCACGGTGCGGATGAAGTGAGCTGAGGAGGGCTTTGGCGCTACGTCACCACCGAGGATCTTGTCGAAGGAGATGTCAGAGCCGTAGTACTGCCTGGTGTCGTCGGTATTCTGATGGACGACATCGCCCGTAAGGTCGACGCCAGCGAAGAGACCTTTGCTGCGGGAGTAGGTGAGAAAGCCAGCGTTGGCTGCGTCGGTGGTGGAGGCCTGGGAGTTTCGGCCCACGGGGCCAGCGGCTACGCCGATGTCTCCGCCGAGTTTGACCTTGTCATGCAGGAGCCGGTCAAAGGCGTCGTGGGTGGTGCCGATGAGGACGAGATCTGTCGACTGTCCGCCAGCCTGAAAGCCGAAGCTGGCTCCGGTGAGTTGAATGAAGGCGGGCGCGCTCCAACCATGGCCGGTGCGGCAGGTGACCAGGCCCTGACCGTATTGGCCGCCTACAATGAACGCACCCTTTTTGAAGCCGGGAATGACGGCGACGCAGGTTGCCTTAGCGGCGATGTCGTCGGGGATGCCTTTGTCTGGCGTGGCCATGAGTTCATGGAGGACGAGGTGGGCTGATTCGATGCGCTCATCCAGCTTCTGCATGTCTGTGGCGGATGCGGCGATGGTCATAGACACGGTAAGAGCCGCAGTGGCGCAGAGTGTCTGAACAAAATTTCTCATGATTAATCTTTCTCCCTTTGGCTCTAAAGATCAGCGACATAAGTTCGATGCCTGCGTGATGGGCTTAGTTGTGTCACGTACTTGTCACTGAACAGGCGCACAAAAGCGGATTAAACAAATGGATATCTAAAGGTCGACGGTGAATAAATTTGACTGAAATTTCATATCTTCAGGCAACCCCGAGGGAGTGACAAAAAGAAGACAATAAGAGGACAAAGAGTCTACAGGCAGGTGACACAAGGAGTAGTTGAAGGAGGCTAATGTGTCATTCGAGCGGCCAGAAACAGGCCGGGCTCAAGGAGACAGTCGCATGAAAAGGCAGAGCATTTCACAGTCAGGGTCACTCAACCGCCGGTCGTTTATGCGGGGCGGTCTGGTGACAGGTGGCGCGGCAGTAATGGGCGCGGGATTATTGGGTCACACACAGCAGGCGCGGGCGCAGGATTACAGGGGCGGTGGGCGAATCGATCGCGGCGATGTGGCTATTCTGCGATTTCTTGCGGCGGCGGAGCTGATTGAAGCGGACTTGTGGACGCAGTATGCGGAGCTGGGCGGTTTGACCCCAGGACAGAAGCCGGTGGAAGACACTCCGAACTTTACCCCGATGAACACCTATCAGAACGCCCTGATGAACCTGGATGGAGACGGCCCGCAGTACATCACCAGTAACACGCTGGATGAGGTGAGTCACGCTGAGTTTCTGAATGCGTATCTCGAGTCCAAAGGGGCTGAGCCGGTGAACCTTGACCAGTTTCGAACGCTGCAGGGAAGCAAGGCCAAAGGTGCGGCAAACATCGGTCGCCTGACGAACCTGATGCACCTGAACGTGGACACGAGCTGGTTTACGCGCTATCGCAGCACGACGAATCCCGACCAGGGCGCGACGTTTCCGCAGGTGGTGACGATCAACAATCGGAGTGCGATTCCGGTGACGAATGCGGACTTCAACAATCCGAACCATATCCAGGTGATTGCTAATATTGCGGCCTTTCACTTTGGAGCGATCGAGGCGGGCGGATCGAGCTTGTATGCGAGCTTGTCGCAGAAGGTTTCGAGTGCCGAGGTGCTGGAGATTACGCTGGGCATCGGTGGCGATGAGATCGCGCACTTTCTGGAGTGGGTCGACTTTGCGGGCAATGGCTGCCAGCCAACGGTCGCTCCTGTGAGCGATGAGGGGCTGACGTTCCCGAACCTGTTTGCGACTCCGGGTACGCCGGAGTTTCAACCGAACCTGATCTTCCCGGTTCCGGCGGAGTTCATCAGCCCGAACCTGCCGAAGTGCGCGACGATCCGTCCGCTGACGAATCAGTTTGCGGGGCCGAAGGCTGCTGTGGCTTCTTTGACCGGCTCGGGGCTGTTCACGGGACAGAGCAACGGGTTCCTGGCTACGTTGCAGATTCTGGCCGATGAAGCGGAGGCTGCAAACCGCTCGTTCTAGCGCATGATTCGATCCTGTCGCTTCGGCTAGCTTTGCCGGAGCGATGGGGTCGGCGACTTTTATCCGGTTTTGTCCGGGTCTGGGCTCCGGCTGCGCGAAGAGTGACGACCTCTTCGCGCAGCACGGAGCTTTTTTTGCGGGCGGTTTTGAATAGAGCGCTCGGGAGTACATCGTTCGGGGGATTCAGTCGCGGCTGGATAACGTTTAGAACGAAGTGGTGAGAGTTTCCCGGGCCAGGTTTTTGTTGAGCGCAGTTGCTTTGCTGATCAGCTTTTCTGCTGAGGCGTCGGTGGTGACATTGAACCGCCCGGACGCGTTGGCTGCGAAGACGATCGTTTCGCCGGCGTCTGTGGGTGATGCGGCGGCGATGCAGGAGAGCCTGCGGCGCGATGTGGCGGAGCATCCTGAAGAGTTCGTCGTCTTTGCGACTGAGGCGGGAGCGAATCAGTTTGCAGGGGAGCACCGGAGCGCTGTCGAGATGGAGACGAGCGGCAAGATCATCTCGCGCGGGGTGGTGGGGTACTGGCAGGGAAAGATGATTGTGGTTTTGCCCTGGAATACGGTGAGAAATCTGAAGTAGTCGGATGATCTCGTGGCCGATGGCTGGACGCGATAGAGGCTTCGATTGCATTTGTGGGAGACAAGGAACAACATAGCCTCTGCGGGAGTTAAATTTTCACCACTTTAAAAAGTGGTGGGGGTAGAGTGCAGAGGATGATGAGATTTCTAGGTGGGGTTTTGGCGCGTGTCGCACTTGCGGTTGCGGTGTCCTGGGCGCTGGCGAGCTGCTGTTATGGTGCGACGAAGGGTTCTCTGCAGATTTACTTTGTCGATGTAGAGGGTGGGCAGGCGACGTTGTTTGTTACTCCGTCGAAGCACTCCCTGTTGGTTGATACGGGCTGGCCTGGGTTTGACGGACGCGACGCGGACAGGATTGTCGCTGCGGCGAAGGATGCGGGGATTTCGCGGATCGACTATGTTCTGCTGACGCACTATCACGTGGACCACACGGGTGGCGTGCCGCAGCTGGCGGCGAGGATTCCGATTGGGACGTTCATCGACCATGGGCCTAACCGTGAGAGCAACGCTGAGACGGTGAAGGCCTATGATGCCTACCAGAAGGTGCTGGCAGATGGACACTTCGAACATATTGTCGCGAAGGCAGGAGATGTGCTGCCGATTCCTGATCTGAAGGTGACTGTAGTGAGCGCGGACGGCGAGTTGCTGAAGGAGCCGCGTGCAGGAGCAGGGAAGGCGAACTCATTTTGTGCCGCTTCGGAGAAGCGTCCTGCGGATGAGACGGAGAATGCGCGTTCGCTGGGCGTGATGCTTGGGTTTGGGAGATTAAAGATTCTGGATCTGGGGGATTTGACCTGGGATAAGGAGATGGAGCTGATGTGCCCGGTGAGTCGTGTGGAGCATGTCGACCTGTTGGTGGTGTCGCATCATGGATGGTCGCAGAGCAGCAGCCCGGCTTTGGTGGATGCGATCAGTCCGCGGGTTGCGATTATGGATAACGGTGCGACGAAGGGTGGGTCGCCGCCGGTGTGGCAGGTTATCGAGAAGGCTCCGGGGCTTGAGGATCTATGGCAGCTGCACTACTCCGAGGAGGGAGGCGTGGCAAACAATGTTGCGGAGGGAAAGATTGCCAATCTTCATGGACCGGATGCGGGCCACTCTCTGAAGGTGACAGCTCATGAGGATGGCGGGTTTGAGGTTTACAACTCGCGCAGTGGAGTGTCGAAGTCTTATCCGTCGAAGTAGGTTCGGTGGGATAGGGGCTTCGACAGTCCACGTTGGAGATCGGGAGTTACCAGCCGCGGGTCTGCATAAGGTCACGCTCTTCGATGGCGGCTGCGGCAAGACCCTTCATGGAACCGATCACGGCTTCGCTGGCTTCGGCGACGATCTTGGGATCATTGAAGTGGGTGGTGGCGATGACGATGGCCTTGGCGCGAGAGACGGCCTCGGCACGCTCTTTCGGATCGTTCTCGACGTCAAGTGGGGTGGCGCGCTCCTTCATGAAGATGCCGGAGCCTACGAAGACTGTTTCGGCGCCTAGCTGCATCATGAGGGCTGCATCGGCGGGGGTGGCGATGCCGCCTGCGGAGAAGTTAGGGACGGGGAGCTTGCCAGCCTTGGCGACCATGCGGACGAGCTCGTAGGGTGCGCCGTGGACCTTGGCGGCGTTGTAGAGCTCTTCGTCGCCGAGGACGGTGAGGGCTTTGATCTCGCGGACGATCTGGCGCATGTGCTGGACGGCGTGGACGACGTCGCCGGTGCCGGGTTCGCCCTTGGTGCGGATCATGGCTGCGCCTTCGGAGATACGGCGGAGGGCTTCGCCAAGGTTGCGTGCGCCGCAGACGAAAGGCGTGGTGAAGGCATGCTTGTCGATGTGGAAGACCTCATCGGCGGGGGTGAGGACTTCGGATTCGTCGATGAAGTCGACGCCGAGGTGCTGGAGGACCTGGGCTTCAGCGAAGTGGCCGATGCGGGCCTTGGCCATGACGGGGATGGAGACGGCGCCGATGATCTGCTTGATGAGTTTGGGACTGGCCATGCGGGCGACGCCGCCTTCGGCGCGGATCATGGCGGGGACGCGCTCGAGGGCCATGACGGAGATGGCACCGGCCTCTTCGGCGATGCGGGCCTGCTCGACGTTCATGACGTCCATGATGACGCCGCCTTTGAGCATCTCGGCGAGGCCGAGTTTGAGGCGGAGGGACGAGGTGCCGAAGCTGCCGTTGCCGTTGTGGGTGTGATCTGCCATGGGGTTCTCCTTCGTTCGCATATTGCTGGTGCGCGGGCGGAGGCGCGCTGAGTTACTTATGTCCGCAAGACTTTTAAGTTTAGCAGGTCACTTCGTGGACGCGCGTACCCCCTTCGGTTGGCGCTCCCGTTGGTCGCAATGCGGATCTTCGCGCCAACCGACGGAGACTATGGCGAAGCCGTTGGCGAGTTTGGGGCAGAGGCTATGGTTTTGGCTGAAAATTCAAATGAGGTTTATCTGCGGGACAGCCTGGATGGGTCAAGCTGCGCTTACGGAGCGGTGTGTAGGCACTGCTGGAGGGCCTGGATGGATGCTGAGCTGACGATTGTGATTCCTGCGAAGAACGAGGGGGAGATGCTGCCACGGCTGTTGGAGTCTCTATGCAGTCAGGACTACAACGGGATGGCGAGGACGCGGGTGCTGGTGGCGGATGCGGGGTCGACCGATGGGACGGTGGAGGCGGCCTTGGGATTTTGCGACCGTCTGCGGGTGGAGGTGGTGCCGGGTGGTCTGCCTTCCGTGGGGAGGAATGCGGGGGCGAAGCTGGCGAAGACCAAGTATGTGCTGTTTCTGGATGCGGATGTGGAGCTGCCGGAGCCTACGCTGCTGCGGCGGGCAGTGTGGCGAATGGAGCGGCGTGGGCTGCACCTGGCTACGACGAATATCACTTGCCGCGAAGGTAGCCTGTTTGACGATGTGCTTTATGCCGGAAACAACCTGATGCAGCGGGTGGGTTCGTTTACCAAGCCGTTTGCTACGGGAATGTTCATGCTGTTCGACCGAGAGGTTTTCTGGGAGCTGGGCGGGTTCAACGAGCGGGCTCTGTTTGCGGAGGACTATCTGCTGTCGAAGGGCGTGGCGCGGATTCGGTTTCGGATTGTGCGCGGGCGCGTACTGACGACGAACCGACGGTTCCAGAAGCTGGGACACTGGCGGATGGTGTGGATGTTCTTCAAGACGATGATGCATACGTGGGATGAAGAGTATTTTCTGGAGGATCAGGGATACTGGGGTGAGGCTGGGTAGACGACTCGTCCTGCCGGACGGGCCCACTGCGCGTGGGGCGGTCACTTCGTGACTTGTGTACCCCTTCGGTGGGCGCTTCCTTCGGTCGCGATGAGGATGTTTGACGAGACTCTAATCTTCGGGTGCGGTAAAGCCTGCCGCTGCCAGTAGCTTTGGGTCGATGACGATGAAGAGGCCTTTGCTGCGGGCTAATACTGTGCCTTCGGGGGTTCGAATCTCGGCCTGGTGAAAGATCTTGCGATCAAGGGTACCGTCGGCCCTGGTGGGGCGGTTGAGGTGACGGCCGATGAGGACGAGTGGTTTGTAGAGCGGCGCGGGGCGGAGATAGTCGATCTCCATATGACGGGTCATGGCGATGACGTTGAGGGGACGGTTGAGCTTGCTCATGGCTTCGTCGAGGAGCGTGGCAACGATGCCTCCGTGGATGTGGCCGGGCGGGCCTTCGTGCATACGGTCGAGCTGGAAGTGACAGGTGGTGGTGATGGCTTCGGGGTTTGAGGTGTCGGTGGTGAAGGTGAGATGAAGGCCCTGCGGGTTGGCGGGGCCGCAGCCGAAGCAGTGGTTGGCGCGCTCGTCGATGGTGGGGTTGCCGTCCATCGAAGCGGGGGTGTGGCGGGCGGTGTCGGGTGTGGGTTGGTTCTGGCTCATGGGTCGGCTTGTGCTTCGGAAGTTAGCACATTGAGGCGTGGAATGAATAGCTATTCATTTTCGGGTGAGATTCTGTGTTCGCTAGGGATGAGATCTTCTATGCACTCGTAACTATTTAGCGCGCTGTCTGGGAGTGGGTTCGCCGACGAAGACGAGGCAGTCGTTTGGGTCGGAGATATGAAACTCTGTCATGCCGTATTCGCGGTCGAAGAGGTCTCGGATGCGGTAGTGGTCTTTGAGGGTTTTTACATGCTCCCAGAGCGGGTGGATGTTGGAGACCTCGAGATAGATCTCGGTGTGGCCGCGAACGCATTGCATGACCACGTCGGAGGCTGCCTTCTGGAAGTGGATGGTCTGGCCGTCGCGTTCAACGATGGAGTATCCAGGGGATTGCATGGTGAGCGTGAAGCCCAGGACCTCTTGGTAGAACGCGAGAGTCTCTTCCATGTCGGCGACGGCGAGCATGGGGCTGATACGTTTTGCTGTGGTTGCAGATGACATTTGCGCCTCCGTGCGGCTGGCTTTGCGACTGAAGACAGGGTCTTCAGGTGGTGCAGGCCTGGATGATCCCGGGGCCGAACTTTTCTATCTTATCGAGGCCGAGACCATGGATGGATTTTAGTTGAGTCAGATTCTGCGGGTGGGCGAGGACGATGTTGCGGAGGGTGGTGGAGGCGAGGACGAAGAAGAGCGGGAGGCCGAGGCGCTCGGACTCGGCCTTGCGCCAGTCGCGGAGGCGTTCGTCCAAGGCTTGTTGTTCGGTCGTGAGGGATGTGGTGGGTTCGGTGGTGAGGGTGCGTTGGCGGGTGAAGGTTTCTGCGGGGGTGGTGATTGCGGCAGCGGCAGAAAAATACGGGGGTCTCTCCACTCCGCTGCGCTCCGGTCGAGATGACGATCTTCTTTCGTGGGTGGGAGGGTGGTTTTCAATGCGCTCCGGTAGAGGTGACGACCTCCTTTCGCTGGTTTGAGGTTGGGACTCACCGTGTCCAGATGCGACGGTGCGCGGGTTGGAGGAGTCAAGGATTCCGCTTTGGGCTCCGGCTTCAGCGCGACAGAGGGCGATGAGGTTTGCTCCGTAGCGGTCGGATTTTTCCTGGCCTATGCCAGAGACGGTAAGGAGTTGGGAGATGGTTTGAGGGGCTGCGAGGACGAGGTTGTGAAGGACGCTGTCGCTGAAGACGATGAAGGCGGGTTTGCCGGTCTTGGCTGCTTCGGCCTTGCGCCATTCGCGGAGGTTGGCCTCGAGGGCTTTCTGCGCGGGAGTGTAGGCGGCGGTAGTTTGGTCGCGCTCGGCTTTGAGGGAGGTCTTCGATGACTTCGCGGTGGCTCCGGATTTCTTTCGCGATGCGGAAGAGGTGGCTGCGGCGATATCTTTGAGCAGGAGATCGGGTGGGAGTGGGCCGGAGAGGGTGCGGCCTTCGTGGGTGAGCGCAGCCTTTTTGTAACTGATTAGGTTACCTTCCGGATTGGTCCATTGATCGGCGTTGAGAGTGATGAGGCCGGAGCGGGTGAGAGCGTCGAGCAGGGAGTCGAAGACTTTGCGGTCGGCGGCGGGGGTGTTACGAAGGGGGCCAGTGGATAGCTCGGTGTGGAGTTTTCCAGTGGGGCGGCTTTGGCCATCGAGTGCGCGGAGGATGGCGCGGAGCTGGCGGTCCTCTTCTGTGGTGGGAGTGCGGAAGGTTTGGGCGGTGGCGCTTAGTGGGGAGCAGAAGTCGCAGTGGCCGCAGGGACGAAGGCCGTCGGCGGTGTCGCCGAAGTGTTGGATGAGGGCGGCCATGCGGCACTGGGCGGATTCGGCGAACTGGACCATGCGGTCGATCTGGCCGCGGCGGAAGGCGATCTGCTCGTCGTAGCCTTTGCGCCATGCGGCTTTGCGGGGTGCGTCTTTATCACTATTGGGGGCGGTGCGGACGTTACCGGCCATGTCGATGTTGGCTGCGCCCTGGGCGATGAGTTTTTCGACAGCTTTGTCGAAGGTCTCGGCGTCCATGCGCAGACGCTGGCGAAGGAGGTCGGGCATCTGGTAGTCGGAGGTGAGGACGGCGGCGACGCTGGTGAGATCGGTGATGGCGGGGTAGTCACGCTCGAGGAAGAAGTCGTGCATCTTGCGATCGGCGAAGGAGTGGAGGAGAACGGTGCGGGAGGGTTGGCCGTCGCGCCCGGCACGGCCGATCTCCTGGTAGTACTGCTCGACGGAGCCGGGGAGCGCGGTGTGGACGACGGTGCGGACGTCGGCTTTGTCGATGCCCATGCCGAAGGCGATGGTGGCGACGACGACTTCGAGGTTGCCAGAGAGAAAGTGGCGCTGGACGCGCTCGCGTGTGGCGGGGTCGAGGCCTGCGTGGTAGGCGGCGGCAGATCCGCCGAGTGTAGAGGCGAGTTCTTCGGCGGCTTTGCGCGAGGGCGCGTAGACGATGGCGGGGCGATTGGATTTTTGTTTGAGGAGAGCGGCTGTGAACTCGTTGCGACGGGGCTTGGAGAGCTCGACGACTTCGATAGCGAGGTTGTGACGGCGAAAGCCGTGGATAAAGAGCTGAGGCTGGCTGAGTTTGAGCTGAGTGACGATGTCTTTTTGGACGGTGGGTGTAGCAGTGGCGGTGAGCGCGATGACGGGCGCTGGGCGCAGGGCAGGAAGGAAGTCGCCGAGGGTGCGGTAGTCGGGGCGAAAGTCGTGGCCCCAGGCAGAGATGCAGTGGGCCTCATCGATGGCGATGAGAGAAGGCTTCTTCTTCGCGAGCATCTCTGGGAAGTTGGGGACGCGCATGCGTTCGGGTGCGATGAAGAGGAACTGGAGGGTACCGTCGAGGTAGTCGCGACAGGCCTGGCGGGCTTCTTCGCGGGAGAGGCCGGAGTGGATGCGAGCGACGCGGAGGCCGGCGGCGGTGAGCTTGGTGGCCTGGTCGTCCATGAGGGCGATGAGCGGGCTGATGACGAGTGCGGTGCCGCCGCGGGCGATGGCGGGGAGCTGGTAGCAGAGGGACTTTCCTGCGCCGGTGGGCATGACAAGCAGGACGTCGCGTCCGTCGGTGGCGGCGCGGCAGACGGCTTCCTGGTTGGCACGAAACTGGGCGAAGCCGAAGGTCTGGTGGAGGAGGGTTTCGAGATTCATGCGGCTTATTTCGAGTTTCGCATAATCTTCGCGTGACAGTGAAGGCAAGTTGATGGCGGAGAGTAGCTGGCTTGATACGCTTGAGGGAATGATCCTGTTGCAGCGAATGGAGTTGAAATATTCGCGCATCTTTAGCCGTGACTGGAAGATCAGATGATACTGAGATGAGTTCTAGGAGGCAGTATGTATCTGGTTGTCATCTGCGTGGTTGGATTTTGCGTTCTGTTGTTCGGGTTTCTGCGGATGCGGCAGTTGCGGAGGCGGCGCGAGGTGGAGGAGCACAGCATAGAGGCGGAGGCTTTGCATGCTTTGCTGGAAGGCGATTCAGACATTTTGCTGTTCGATGTGCGACAGCCGTTGGATTTGCTGGCACACTCGGAGATTATTCCTGGGGCAAGGAGATTGTCTCCGAAGGAGATCGTCGAGCAGGCTTCGCTGATCCCCAAGGAAAAAGAGTCCATCATTTATTGCACATGCGTGAGCCAGAGCACGAGCCGAATGATTCTGGAACGGGCGCTGGCGCTGAACTTTACCAAGATCAAATTCTTGAAGGGCGGCCTGGAAGCCTGGGTGGAGAAGGGATATCCCGTGGAGCGATATACCACTCCTTTTCACCTGGATACCGCTCCATAGCCGGGGGCGGCAGACTTTCGAGCAGGCTGCCAAGAAGGTATGATGGTCGCGTTCCTAAAAAACGATCAGGAGAGCGACTTGATTCGAGCTGGCGTTGTGAAGGTTTCGGTGGTATCTCGGATACTACGGATTGCCGCGGTGGTGGCAGTTACAGGGGTGGTGGCGCCGGGGTTCTCGCAGGCACCAGACAGCAAGCCGCAGACTGAGGCGAAGAAGGAAGAGGCAACCCTTCCGATTCCTGCCGAGACGAGCTCGGTGACCAAGCATGAGTGGGCCGCGGGTGGGCGGATGGTTCACTACACGGCGACCGCGGGAAATCTTCTGATACGGGATGAGCAGGATAAGGCGAACGGAAGCATCTTCTACGTGGCTTATACGGAGGATGGGGTCGAGGCGAAGAGCCGGCCGGTGACGTTCTTTTATAACGGAGGGCCGGGCGCGGCGACGATCTGGCTGCATATGGGATCGTTTGGGCCGGTGCGGGTGGTGACACAGAGCCCGGATGCGACAGGGCCTGCTCCGTTTGAATGGGTGCAGAATCAATACAGCCTGCTGGATAAGAGCGACCTGGTGTTTATCGATGCGCCGCTGACGGGGTATTCGCGTGCGGTGGGCAAGGGTACGATCAAGGACTTCGCGGGGACAGATCAGGACATCAAAGCGTTCGACAAGTTTATTGTGCGGTACCTTACGGCGAATCAGCGGTGGAACTCGCCGAAGTTTCTGTTTGGCGAGTCGTATGGAACGACGCGGTCGGCGGGTCTGGTGAGCGCGCTACAAAATGATGGCGTCGAGTTCAATGGCGTGACGCTTCTGTCTTCGATTTTGAACTACAACCGACGCAACCCCGGGCTGGACTACGAGGCGATCGGGTACATGCCTTCGTACGCGGCGATCGCGTATCACTACCACAAGGTAAAGACGACTGTGAGCCTGGCGGAGTGGGTGGAGCAGGCGAGGGTGTTTGCGCGAGGGCCGTATGCAGAGGCGCTGCAGCAGGGCGATAAGCTGCCTGCGGCTGAGTTCGACGCGATGGCTGCGAAGGTAGCGGCGGTGACCGGGTTGAGCGTGGAGTATGTGAAGGAGGCGAAGCTGCATATCTCGGCGACGCGGTTTCGCAAGGAGCTGCTGCGCGGGGATGAGCGGACTCTGGGCCGGTACGATGCGCGGTTCATGGGGTGGGACCCTGATTCGGCGGGAGAGAATCCCGGGTATGACCCGTCGGATACGGGGATCAGCGGGGTGTATGTCGGGGCGTTTCATGACTACATCCAGCGCGAGCTGAAGTATATGAGCCAGGAGACCTATTACACTTCAGGGCCTGGGCTGAACGAGGGCTGGGACTTCAAGCACAAGGCTCCGGGATTTGGCCGGGGCGGGGAACAGACGGCGCCGGATGTTGCGGTGGATCTGGCGGATGCGATCCGGAAGAATCCCAAGCTGCGAGTGTTCTCTGCGAATGGATACTTTGATCTGGCTACGCCATTCTTTTCAACGGAGTACGACCTGAACCACATGGATCTGCCGCAAAGCCTGGTTAATAATGTGCAGTTTGGTTACTATCCGGCGGGTCATATGGTCTATCTGAATGTGGATGCGTTGAAGGAGATGAAGGCGGATATGGTGAAGTTTTATGCGTTGGCTCAACAGCGTTAGAGAGCGGGGACGTGTAAAGACCGCGTCACGCATTGCTTTTACCGCATAAATGCCTTAGAATGAAGGTTGCGTTTATTTCCGAGTGCGTAGAGCGAAGTGCGGAAATCAAATTTTGAAGAGGTACTGATAAAGATATGGCAAAGCGTCGTGGAAATCCCAACTGGGGCAAGCCTGAGCCGATCGGGCCTGTTGTCCCAACGGTAACATCGTTCGAGCAGGTTGTGAAGGAGTTCAAGCTTACGCCCGACCAGTACATTCGTTCGACCAGACTGCGGGAGTGGGCTCGTCGTAACAAGAACTCAAAGTACATTCCTGAGGCGCTGCTTGAGGCGTGGGGATTCGAGATCGAGTCCACGCTGTAGCTCTAAGCGCCACTGCTGTAAGCGTTTGGTTTGCATTTTGTAATTCGCTTGTAAAAAGAGAGCGCTGCCCACTGTGGGTGGCGCTTCTTTTTTGCGACGGACGTAAGATGGGATGCGTCGAAAGAGATGCAATTGGAGAGGGTAGACAATGTTTGCTGACGTGACAGAGGCAGTAGCAGAGATCAAGGCAGGGCGCATGGTTGTCGTTGTCGATGACGAGGACCGAGAGAACGAGGGCGACCTGACGCTGGCCGCGGAGTTTGTCACGCCGGAGGCGATCAACTTCATGGCGAAGTTTGGCCGTGGACTGATCTGCCTGACGCTGACGGAAGAGCGGGCGGACTATCTGCGGCTGGGGCCGATGACGCAGGAGAATACTTCGCGGTTCGGCACGGCGTTTACAGAGAGCATCGAGGCGCGGGAGGGTGTGACAACGGGTATCTCTGCCGCGGACCGGGCGCATACGATCCAGGTGGCGATCGATCCGCGTTCGACGGCTCATGATCTGGCGCGGCCGGGGCATGTGTTTCCGCTGCGTGCGCGCAAGGGTGGCGTGCTAGTGAGGGCGGGGCAGACGGAGGCTTCGGTTGATCTTGCGAGGATGGCCGGGCTGGTGACGGCTGGAGTGATCTGCGAGATTATGAACGACGATGGGACAATGGCGCGGGTGCCGGACCTGGTGAAGTTCTGCGCGGAGCATGGGTTGTTGATGGTGACGGTGGCGGATCTGATTCGCTACCGGTTGCAGCATGAGCGGTATATCCATCGCGTGGCGGAGACGGTGATGCCTACGGCGCATGGCGAGTTTCGGATGATCGCTTATGAGAGCGAGGTGGAGGGTGGCGAGTCGCATATTGCGCTGGTGTACGGGGATGTAAGTGGCGATGAGCCGGTGACGGTGCGAGTGCATACGCATTGTTTGGCGGGAGATGTTTTTTCGACGCCGCTGTGCGATTGCAAGTCGGTGGTGGAGCAGTCGCTGAAGATGATTGCGGAGGCGGGTAAGGGAGCGCTGGTGTATCTGCACAATGGCAGCGCTGGTTTTGGCGTGGATAAGGGCGTGACACCGGCGCGAATTGTGCTGCATCGGGAGCAGCGAACGCGGGAGGGTGGCGATGATCGGGCGCACAGGACGCTGCGACAGGTGGGGCTGGGCGGGCAGATTCTGTCGGACCTGGGGATTCACAAGATCCGGCTGCTGACCAATACGCCTACGCATGTTCCGGCGCTGCAGGGGTTTGGGATTGAGATTGTGGAGCAGGTTCCGGTTTCGATTGGGGTAGTTCGGCGGTAGGTTTTTAGAAAAAAATAGCATGGTGATGATGCGGGAGAGCCGCGTCTTTTGGCGGCTTTTTGAGGGGTGTTTTGGGAAAGTGGGTGTTTTGGACGTGGTGTTTCGATGGTATGAGTGTGGTGGGGCGCGTGGCTGAGATGGTGGTTTAGCAACGTAACTTTCGAGTTACGAAAGTACGCCAGATTTGAAGAAAACAGGTGGCTTTTTTTCAACCCAGAGACTACTATCTGGCGTACCTCGAGCCGGTATGATGAAGGCATCGCTTCTATTCAGGAGTTCTGTGGGTGTTCTGTCGAATGATCGACAGACGTTAGGGTTCGCAGGATAGGGATAAGGGCCCTTAATGAGTATGGCGACTTCGATTGCAGTAGATACCGGGCTAGAGGTTATAGATCTCCATGAAGACGCTTCGTTTGCTGCGCGGCGGCTGCATGTGCGCGATGTTGCGATGCAGGTGGAGGGGATGGGCCGGTTGGCGCGTGCTTTCGTGGAGAGTCCCGAGACGATTCTGCAGGAGCTGGTGAATGCGGCGGTGGAGCTGTGCGGGGCTGACAGCGCGGGCATCAGCATAGAGCGGGAAGAGAAGAGCGATACGGACTATTACGAGTGGGTTGCGACGGCGGGGCAGTATGAGAACTTTCTGCATGCGACGCTGCCGCGTTCTCCAAGCGCATGCGGTATGTGCCTGGAGCGGGGACGTCCGCAGCTCTTTCGCGTGACGCAGAGGTTCTTCGATCTGATGGGGATCGAGGCGCCGGTAGTGACCGATGGGATTTTGCTGCCGTGGGAGGTGGGAGAGACGCGGGGCACGATCTGGATCATGGCGCATGGACGGGAGGAGGCGTTCGACGGGGACGACCTGCGCATGATGCAGGTGCTGGCGAACTTTGCAGCGATGGGTGTGAGACAGCAGAGCCAGCAGAGACTGTTGATGGAGCAGACAAAGGTAGCGGCGGCGGCGGCGATGGCGAATGAGCTCGCGCACAGGATTAACAATCCGCTGCAAGGCATTACGAATATTGTGTATCTTGCGGCCGCAGGTGCGGTGGGCGGGGATGCGAAGGCGCTGGCTGAGGAGCTTGGTGAGCCGATTCAGCGGCTGTCCGCGCTGGCGGCGAAGTTGCTGGCGCTGCCTACTGCGGCTAATCGACAGAAGTAATTGGCGCACAACTAAAGACTTTGAGTGTGCCTGCTCGATACGAAGGGTCTCGTCGTGTCGCGGTGCCTTCGATTGGAATCATGTAGCCGGGAACCTTGCGCTTTGGATAGCGTACCTATGGCTACGGCGCCGGACTGGCTCCGTATCAGGCCTTCGTTTGTATTCGGGAGGATGACGTGAATAGAAGTCTCATCACTGGGTTGATTTCGGTGTTGACGGCGTGTCCGGCGGCGCGTGGCGTGGATGCGCCAAAGATTACGGAGGCGGAGCTGGTGCGGCGGACGCAACAGCTCTACGATGCGGTTGCGCCGGGCAATCAGGCGCCGTGGAAGTTGTACTTCGCTGACGATGCGATCCTTTTTGATGAGAAGGGCAGGTCGATGGACAAGCCTGCCTTGATGGAAGATCTGCAGCCGTTGCCTGCCGGCTACAGCGGCACAATTAGGGTGATGAATGCGAAGTCGCGGTTTGCGGGCGACACGGCCGTTCTCAGTTACGACTGCGACGAGGTGGAGACGGTGTTTGGGCGGGAGCTGCATGCTCGATATCACACGACGGATACGTGGGTGTACAGGGGGCAAACGTGGCAGATCATTGCGAGCCAGACGTTTCGGTACTACGAAGACCCGGCTGCAGGGAAGGTTTCTGAAGCGAAGTTGAAGGACTATGTCGGCTCGTACGAGCTGGCTCCTGGGCATACCATGACGGTTACAAATCAAGGGAACGAGTTGTATGGTCAGCGCAGCTCCGGGAAGCCTTATCGACTGCTGCCAGAGTCTCCCGATATGTTTTTCCGTGCGGGCGTGGAAGGGCGAACCTTGTTTCATCGTGACGATGCCGGTCACGTGGATATGGTGATCGATCGACGAAACAATGAGGACCTGCTTTGGAAGAAGGTTCGGTAGCGGACGGCAGAGTGACTATGCGTAGGCTGTCTAAGATTCGTGGCTCTGAATCTTTCGCCAGTTCGTAACGAATGGTGGGTGGAAGACACTATTACGATGTGACTCGTTCGGTCGGTTGATTCGACCGGATCTCTCCAACATCCTTCGGATGATGGTCACACTCGGCCCTGACAACTCATGAAGTTTGACCACGGATGCTCGCGGACTGCGCGGGTCTGCATCAACAGATCCATGCGAATAAAGGAACTTCGTCCGACGACAGGAACAAGTGTCGCGAAGGAGAGGGTATGCCTTTCGAGGGAGAGTCTTACGTCCGAATAAGGCGCGACGATGATGCGCAGGTGAAGGATTCCGAGAGCCTGTGTGGACGCAGATGCTGTTCGTGCGACTCCGCCTGCACGATGGCTTCGCTGGACCGGCGAAATGACGCGAGTGGGTTGACCCCTATTCTTTTGATCCCTGCTGAACCCGTTGGGACGAGTGCGCGGCAACGCTGCCGATGATGCTTCCTGTGACCGAAGACAAGCAGAACCCTTCCGTTTGGAAGAGAAGAGAGGAAAGACGATGGCAGATCAGATCACTACTCCTGGTGGGGCAGCGGCTCCTAAAGCAATCCCTTCGATACGCATCAGCCCGGATCGCAAAGGCGTCGGCGATAAACTTGGATTTATCTCGGAGCTGTCGGGAACCTGGGAGGGCACAGGATTCAACCTCATTGCTCGACCCGACAAGCAAGGCGGCTCTCCTCTGTTTCTTGAACTCAACCAGACGTTTGAGACGCTGAGCTTTATTCCTATCTCGTCTTCGATCCCGAATCGCGGAAATGCGGTGAACGATATCGAGCTGTTTGGCCTGACGTATCTGCAGAAGGTTTCGGATTCGACGACCAAGGGCGCATTGCATATCGAGCCGGGGATATGGATTCACATTCCCTCGCAGGATGTTGGCGGCACGCAGAGTGTGGCGCGGATGGGAACGATTCCGCATGGTAATTCGCTGCTGGCGCAGGGGTCGGCGATCAAGCTGGATCCTTTCACTGGGAACCCGTTTGATCCTGACAAGATCAGTGCTGCGGGCACCGCTCCTTTTCCGCTTGGTGGCGCGATGCATGCGCCGGGTACGCTATCTGCGTTTCCTCCGTATGACCTGTCGAACCTGACGCCTGCTGCGGTGAACTTCAGGACGCCTGCCGGGGATTCGCCGGCTACTCCGCTGCCGGATACGATCCTGGGGGTTCCGATGCAGGATGTGATTCTGGATCCGACGAAGCTGCTGACGGCGGCGCTGTCGGACCAGGTGATCGACAAGATGGTGGTGATTAACGTCGCGAGTGTTGCGAGTCAGCTGCAGGAGCAGCCTGATCCGGGCGGCACGACGCCGATACCGACGAAGGATATTCTTGCGGGGTTGAATACGGGCGGCGGGGTGGAGAATATTCCGTTCCTGCAGACGAACGCCGATGCGGCTACGGTGTTCGCTACGTTCTGGATTGAGTGGATCAAGGGGCCGACACCTGACGCAGGCTTCCTGCAGTTGCAGTATGTTCAGACGGTGTTTTTGAACTTCCCTGTGCTCAAGCCTGGCGTGGCTCCAGTCATGCTGAGCTGGCCGCATGTGTCGGTGGCGACACTGAGAAAGACCTTCGGCGGACAGTAACGCACGGTGCGCTGACTGACTAACGTTGCCCGCGGCGGATGCACAACCATGCACCGCCGCGTGGTCTTGAGCAGGTTGTGAGCGGACGAATGTTCCGTGCTTGCAGCCTGTTTGTTTTTTGAGTTAGTGGGCGGTGACGATGAGGTTGAGGGTGACGGTCTGGGTGAGCGGGACGCCGGTGGTGGCGGTGGCCGTGACTTGGTATTGGTAGGTACCGGGTGGGGTGAAGCGGAGGTTCGGGTCGGTGCCGCCGCTACCGCAGCCGGAGATCCAGAGGGCAGGCAGGGTTAGGATGGCCGCGAATGCAAGCAGGCGGATGGGGTGGTATTTTTGCGCGGTGCGGGACTTCGGTTTCTTTGGTCTCCAGAAGAAGAATGAGAGTGGGATGAGGCAGAGGATCGTTTTGCTGGTTGTGTTGCGTCTGTTGGCTGCGGTGGTTGGAGGGATGTACTCGACTACAGTGTTGAGGTTGGC
The DNA here is from genome assembly GCF_009766095.1 of Granulicella sp. S190. Lineage (GTDB taxonomy): Bacteria > Acidobacteriota > Terriglobia > Terriglobales > Acidobacteriaceae > Edaphobacter. Next base: position 2,925 of record NZ_LMUD01000020.1, on the reverse strand, counting down.
GACGGAGTTTTGCGCGACGCCGTTGAGGGTGATGCTGGAGGGGAGCAGCGAGCAGGTGGCGTAGGGTCCGGGGGTGATGGGGGTGCAGTTGAGGATGACGGTGCCGGTGTAGTTGGAGAGCGGAGTGAGCTGGAGGGTGTAGTCGGCGGCCTGCTCGCTGGGGATGGTGAGGGTGGCGGAGGAGGCTCCGTTGACGGTGAGGGTGAAGGAGCTGGCGTCTACTCCGGTGCCGGTGAGGGGGACGTTGAGGATGTGCAGGCCGGTGCTGGGGTCGGTTGAGGTGAGGGTGCCGTTGCGTGGGCCCAAGGCGGTGGGGGCGAAGGTGACGGTGAGCTGGCAGCTTGCACCGGGGGCGAGCGTGGGGGAGGCGCAGGGGAGGGTGATGTTGTAGTCGCCAGTGATAGCAAGGTTGAGGTTGGTGATGGGGGTGGTGCCGGTGTTGGTGAGAGTGAGGGTCTGGACGGCGGAGGCTCCGAGGGCGATGGTGCCGAAGTTGAGGGCGGATGGGTTGGTTTGAAGGTGGAACTGAACGCCGGTGCCGGTGACGGGGTATTCGATGGGCAGGGTCGAGGCGGAGGAGCGGATCGAAAGCAGTCCGCCGATGGTCGCCGCGGTGGTAGGGGTGAAGGTGACCTGTTCGGTGCAGTTGGTGGCGGGGGCGAGGGTGTTGCCTTCGGTGGGGCAGTCGCCGGTGACAGTGTAAGGGCCGACGGCGGAGATTGTCTGGATGGCGATGGGGGCGGTGGTGATGTTGGTGATTTGGACGGGAAGGGTGGCGGAGCTGCCGACCTGGACGTTGCCGAAGTTGAGGGTGAAGGGAGAGAGGCTGAGCGGCGAGGGGTTGGCGACGCCGAGGAGGCTGACGAACTCGAGCGCGGTGCTGGAGTCGGAGGTGATCTCGATGGCGGAGATGCGGTTGGTGGTGGTGTTGGCAGCGACGGGCTGAGGCGAGAACGCGACGATGAGAGTGCAGCTGGCTGAGGGGACGAGCGTGGCACAGGCGGATTGAACGGTGAAGTCCTGAACGAACGGCGGGGGATGGATGTGGAGGGTGGTTGTGCCGGTGTTGGAGAGGGTGATGGTTTGGGTTTCGGTGATGTCGCCTACCTGGGTGGGGGCGAAGGTGAGGGAGCTTTGTGAGAGGGCGTAGGAGACCAGAGGGGCAGTGTTGCTGGGTGAGGTGACGGAGATGGGAGC
>NZ_LMUD01000020.1:0-1592 GCF_009766095.1 Granulicella sp. S190 | reverse complement strand
TCGACGATGAGAGTGCCGGAGTCTGGTGTGGCGGGGCCGCGCGTGGCGGCGGTCTGGTTGAGTGGGGTGTAGGCGAGGGTGACGGTGCAGCTTTGGTTTGCGAGAAGAGTGAAGCCGCAGGTGGTGGAGGAGATGAGGAAGGGCCACTGGCTGGTGAGGCGGCGGACGGTAAGTGGAGCGGAGCCGGAGTTGGTGAGGGTGACGGTTTGGGTGACGATTTGGCCGGAGGAGACCTGGCCGAAGTCGAGGACGGTCTGGCCGGGGATGATGTTGCCGGAGAGGGTGAGAGTGGCTGGGCCGATGCCGTAGCCTTCGACGAAGGCGAGGCCGTTGAGGGTGGCTGAGCCGTCGGTGGGGGTGGCCTGGGCGAAGAGGGTTCCGGTGATGTCGCCGTTGGTGAGGGGGAGAAAGGTGAGGTTGAAGTTGCAGGAGGCGTTGGGTGCGAGGGCGGCACAGGCGGGACCGTTGAGGAGAAACTGGCGGGGGAGGGCCATGTCGAGGGCGAGGGATTTGGCGGTGAGGTTGGTGATGGTGAACTGACGGGTGCCGCCGAGGGTGCTGGTGGGAGTGGCACCGTAGGTGGCCTGGTTGGGGAGGATCTGGAGGCCCGCGCTCTCGGTGGTGTAGGCGCCGGTGAGTGGGACGGTGTAGGTGGCCGGGCCGGTGGCGCTGCTGGTGGTGGGGATTTGGAGCGTGTCGGTGACGAGGGCGGTGGTGGGGATGAAGTTGACCGTAATGGTGCAGGCAGCGGTTGGGGCGAGCGTCGTGCAGTTGCTGGTGGAGGTGAAGCTGGCGGTGGCGTTGATGAGGGTGCCGATCTGAAGAGTTGCGGTGCCGGTGTTGGTGAGGACGATGTTTTGCTGGGTGGCGGTGGGGCCGGGGACGTTGTTGAAGATGAGGGCGGCTGGGTTGAGGGAGAGGCCGGGGTCAGGTGAGGCGAAGCCGATGACGGCGGCAGTGGCTGATCCGACGGTTAGGGTACCGGTGCGCGAGCCGGTGGCGGTGGGGGAGAAGACGACGTTGAAGAAGCAGGAGGCGTTGGGGGCGAGTGGGCCGCTGCAGAGTGCGCCGCCGGTGGATGCGGGGCTGAGGGCGAAGTCTCCTGTGAGGGTTGGTGCTGCGAGGGTGACGGCGGAGGTGGTGAGGTTGGTGAGGGTGAAGAGAGTGGGTGCGCTGGTGCTGTGGACAGGGATGGTGCCGAAGTCCTGCGTGGTGGGGCTGAGGAGGAGCCCGGTGAGGGCTATGCCGGTGCCGGTGAGGGTGACGGGCGAAGGGGTGCCGGTGGAGGTTAGAGTGACAGCGGCGGTTTGCGGGCCTGAGGTGGAGGGGGTGAACTGTACGCCTAACCAGCAGTTGATGCAGGATCCGGTGAAGGTGGGGAGAAAGGATGAGGTTGGGGGCTGGCCGTGGCCGTAGCCGATGTCTTCTACGAGGATGGCTTTGAAGTCGGGTGCGGAGGTGGTGGCAGTGAGGGTGCTGAAGGACGAGGTGATCTTGTACCACAGGACGGAGGGCTGGCCGACGAGGACGTTGCCGAAGGCAAGGGTGTTGTTTGGCGCGGTGAGGATGGCGGTGCCTGTGCCGCTGAGAGT
>NZ_LMUD01000019.1:215876-268315 GCF_009766095.1 Granulicella sp. S190 | reverse complement strand
GCTGACGTTGAGGGCGGCGATGGAGTAGTCGCGGGAGAGATTGGAGACGGTGGCGATCTGGCTGTTGGGGATGATGTAGAGGGTGCCGTCACCGTCGCGGAGGGTGGTGCGGCGGAGGGAGAGGTCTTCGACAGTGCCTTTGAGGCCGGCGAGGCTGACGACTTCGCCGACGTTGTACTGGTCTTCGACGAGGATGAAGATGCCGTTGAGCATGTCTTTGAAGATGGACTGCGCGCCGAGGCCTACGCCGACGCCGACGATTCCCGCGGAGGCGAGGATGGGCTGGTACGGGATATCGAAGATGTTAAGGAGCTGGAGGAAGGCGATGAAGCCGAGGACGCCGTATGAGGTGGCGCGAAGGATCGAAGCCATGGTGCGGAGCTGGGCGGCGCGGTGGAAGTTTCCCACCTGGTGGTCGGCGCGGTTACGCATCTTTTTGACGAAGAAGAGAACCGTGCGCTGGAGGGCGAAGAGGACCACCAGGACGACGAGGATCTTGGGGAGCTTATGCGCGGCGAAGGCGACGATGTCGTTATGCCAGTCGAGCTCAATGGTTTGAACGATACGTCCGTCTTGCGGGGCCAAGGTCTGAAGGAGCATGATTACGGCGTCTCGCTTTCGGGAAATAATGCTGTGAACAGAATGCGGCAGCTGTTTGTAAGATGCAATTCAGATAGCGAGTGTGGGGACCGACAGCGGGATGGAGGTAGATGCGATGCGAATACTTCAGATGGCCGTGATAGGGATGGTTTTGGCAGTGGGGGTTTCGGGAAGAGTGAGCGAAGGACAGTTTCAACCGATACCGCAGCAGCACCTACCGGGGCAGACGCACGATCGAACGGGAGACCCTGATCCTAACGCCGATTCTCACCGGCTGGAGCAGCAGGAAGAGGTGCGCAGCGCGGAGCGGCAGAAGCGCCTGGTAGCCGATACCGACAAGCTGCTGGCGCTGGCTACAGATCTAAAGCAGCAGGTGGATAAGACGAATAAGAATATTTTGTCAGTGGATGTGATCAAGAAGGCAGAAGAGATTGAGAAGCTTGCCCATAGCGTGAAGGAACGCATGAAGGGCTAGAGGGCGTTCGCACGCCTTTTTACTGCTCCGCGTGGTTCTCCCGTTGGTTGGAATCGACGTCTTCCGGGACCAGCGGGAGGATCCGCACTGCTTGTTATACCCAGACCGGTAGATACGTCGCGAAGTGGCCGCCCGCCGCGCAAGAGGCCTGTCCGACAGGACAGTTTTATTGTGGGGTGGGCTGGGAGAGGGCAGCAGTTGCGCTGATCAGGGGAATGGAGAGGCCGGGGAGGGTGACGGCTGAGTTTCGCATGGCGGCGACGACGGTGGCGGCGCTCCAGCCGGGGTGGGCAGCACGGACCAGAGCAGCGACTCCAGCAGCAAGTGGGGCAGAGGCGCTGGTACCTATGGCTTGAACGTAAGCGGTGTGGCCGAGACTGAAACAGCCGAAGCTGTGGGTGGAGTCGGCAGGAAGGCCGTCTACGGTGTTGGGGAGACCTGAGCTGCAGGCACCTTCGATCCAGCCGCTGACACCGGTGTCGGGCCCGTCGGGATAACTCCCTCCGGGTGCGGCGAGGGCGTCGAGGGGGGTGCCATAGTTCGTGTAATAGGCGAGAGAGACGGGGCCGGGGGTGCAGGTAGCGCCGGGGGTGGTGTTCTGGGCGCAGGCGGGGTTGGTGGAGGCGACCAGGGAGAGGACATCGCGGGACTGCGCGGGAAGCTCGACGTAGCGGGGGTTGGAGAGGTCGAGGCCGTCGTTGCCGGCGGAGGCGACGAGGACGATGTTGGCCTGGGCAGCGGCGTAGGTGATCTGGTTGAAGGCAGCGAGGAGGCCGGCGCCGTCTCCGGTGGTGAGGTCGGCTGTGGCACCGACAGAGAGGGAGATGACGTCGGCCCGGTTGGTGACGGCGTCTTCGATGCCCTTCATAAGCCAGCTGAGGAGGCCACTAGCTTCACCTGCCTCACACTGGTCGGCGGGGTTGGTGTCTCCGGTGAGGGAGGCGGGCATGCGCTGGAGGACCTTGATGTTGAGGATGGTCGCGGCGGGAGCTACGCCGACGACCTTGCCGGTTCCAGGGCCGAGGGCTCCTGCTGCGAGCGAGGCGGTCCACGTGCCGTGGCCTTGCTGGTCCTGAGGGCTGCCGTCGTCGCAGGCGCTGGGGAAGGCGGATTGATCGACTTCAGTGAGGTTGAGGGCGAGGTTAGGTGCGATGTCGGGGTGAGTTTGATCGACTCCGCTGTCGATGACTGCGATTCTGATGCCTTTGCCCATGGTGGTGTCCCAGGGGCCGTGTGCGGGAGCACCGGCGATGTTGTTGCCGTAGCCTCCGACTTGCTGGACTGCCCACCCCTGTGGCGTGGAGGTGTAGTAGGTGTCGTAGGTTGGCGGGGTGGGAGGAGGAGGGAGGATCGGCAGGGAGTTGAGGATGCGGCCGTGAGTTGGAAGCCTGCCGGGGCTCTTTGTGGGAGGGACGGGCTGGCCTCCACTGTTGACCGTGGAGGAGATGGCCGCGGGCGATGGGGATGCGGTGGTTCGGAGGCGGAGAGCGGAGATGATTCGGTCGTGGAGGACGTAGGCGACGTTCGGCTGCGCGGCGAGGAGGCGTAGGGTGGTTGCATCGTCCTGAGAGACGGGAGACTGGACGGCGGCGATGCCGAGGTGTTCGTTACGCTGCGTAAGGTGGGTGCCAGAGGCGAGGAGATGAGCCTCGGCGTCGGCGGGGATTGTTGCGTTGCGATAGAGGACAAGATAGCGATGGGGAGCGATGCTGGTGGTATCGATCTGTGCGGCTGCTGTCAGGGGCAGCGCCACGACCAGGAGTGCGATGCTTCGGCGAACCAAACGGGTGCGGCATGTGGAAAAGATTAAGCCTGGGAGAGTGGACACACAGAGAACGGACACGCTGCACCTCGCTGTTGCACTGAGCTATGCATCGGCGTGGAGAGAAATTTGCATGAGTGCCAATAGTGTTCTGTGCTATTACTTTGGTTTATCGATTGCGTTAGATCTGTCTGATCCTTCTTGGTTAAGGGGCGCATTGACCCTGTCTGATTGCACGTGCTCTAATTGCCGCCTTTGTGAAGCTAAGCGAAAGTTTGTGTTCTAAGGAGACCCTTGCATGGTTGGAGTAAGTTTTTTGGCTATGGCCGTTCGGGAGCAGGTTCCGTTTTCGCCTGCGGTTGTCGACGGTAGCGACGGGCGGATCTATCTGTGGCTTGCTTTAGGGGTGGGAGTACTGGCGCTGGTGGCGGCGCTGATGCTGGCGCGGGCGGTTATCGCGTCGGATACGGGTACGGCGGAGATGCGGGCGATCTCGGATGCGATCCGCGAGGGGGCGGAGGCGTTTCTGCGGCGGCAGTACAGGACGATCGGGGCGATTGCGCTGGTGCTGGCGGTGGTGGTGTTTGTGGGGTATCGGCTCTCGCCGAGGACTTCACCGTATGCGCTGAAGACGGTGGTGAGTTTTCTGGTGGGGGCGGTGTGCTCTGGACTGGCTGGATTTACGGGGATGTACTGCTCGATCCGGGCGAATATCCGGACGGCTTCGGCGGCGCGAACGAGTTTGAATAAAGCGCTGCAGATGGCTCTGCGGGGCGGAGCGGTGACGGGACTGGTGGTGGTGGCGCTCTCGCTGCTGGGAGTGGGGGTGTTGTTCCTGTTCTTCGGTGGGTTGGAGCATCCGCAGACGGTGCCGTACCAGTTGGTAGGGTTTGGGTTTGGGGCTTCGCTGGTGGCGCTGTTTGCGCAGCTTGGTGGAGGAATTTATACGAAGGCCGCGGACGTGGGCGCGGACCTGGTGGGCAAGGTAGAGGCGGGGATTCCCGAAGACGATCCACGGAATCCGGCTGTGATTGCGGACCTTGTGGGCGATAACGTTGGGGATTGCGCGGGCCGTGGTGCGGACTTGTTTGAGTCGACGGCGGCGGAGAATGTCGGCGCGATGATTTTAGGTGCGGCACTTTATCCGGTGTTTGGGGTGAAGGGGATTCTGTTCCCGCTGATTGTGCACGCGATCAATTTGATTGCGAGCATCGTTGGCGTGTTTGTGGTGTCGACGCGCGAGGATGAGGACCCGATGCACGCGCTGAACAAGGGGTTCTATGTGACCTCGGCACTGGCGTTGGCTGGCTTCGCGGTGGCGGTTTATACGATGCTGAACGGGCCGCAGGTGCAGTGGGTATGGCTGCTGGGTTGCGGCGTGATTGGGCTGGTGACGGCGTTTCTGTTTGTGTGGATTACGGAGTACTACACGGAGGCGAAGTTTCGCCCGGTGCGGTCGATTGTGGAGGCTTCGGTGACGGGGCCGGCGACGAACATTATCAGTGGGCTGGCAGTGGGAATGGAGACACCGGCGATGCCAGTGGTGGTGATCTCGGCGGCGCTGCTGATGAGTTACTACTTCGGCGTGCAGGGGCTGGCCGGGGTTGCGGGGATCAGCGACTATGCCAAGGGGATCTACGGCACGGCGATCGCTACGATGGGGATGCTGAGTTGCGCGGCTTACATTTTGGCGATGGATACGTTTGGGCCGATCACGGATAACGCGGGTGGGATCATCGAGATGTCGAATCAGCCGCATGAGATTCGCGACCGAACGGACAAGCTGGACTCGGCGGGAAACACGACGAAGGCGTTGACGAAGGGATATGCGATTGGGTCGGCTTCGCTGGCGGCGTTCCTGCTGTTCTCGGCTTATCTGGAAGAGATCAAGACAATTGTGACTGATAAGGTTACGATTGCAGGCGGCTATATGCCGGTGGGTTGGAGCTTTACGAATATCAACCTGGCGCAGGTGCCGGTGTTTGTGGGGGCTTTGCTGGGTGCGATGTTGACTTACCTGTTCAGCTCGCTGGCGATCAAGGCGGTGGGGCGAACGGCGCAGATGGTGGTGAAGGATGTTCGCGATCAGTTCAAGGAGAATCCGGGGATTATGCTGGGGACTTCAAAGCCGGACTATGCGCGTTGCGTGAATATTGTGACGGGCGCGGCGTTGAAGGAGATGGTGGTGCCTGGGTTGCTTGCGGTGGGTCTGCCGGTGGCGGTGGGGTTGATCTTTCGCCATCTCAGCTCGAGCTACCAGGCGAGTTCGGCGATCTATGCTCCGGGTGCGGTGCTGCCGGTGCCCGCGATTGGCGGAGTGCCGGTGAACCTGGCTGGCGCCGAGGCCGTGGCTGGGTTGTTGATGGTGGGCACGATCTCCGGTGTTTTGCTGGCGATGTTGATGAACAATGGCGGCGGAGCGTGGGATAACGCGAAGAAGTTTATCGAGACGGGGCAGTATGGCGGGAAGAAGTCGGACGCGCATAAGGCTGCCGTGGTGGGCGATACGGTTGGCGATCCCTTCAAGGATACGGCGGGGCCGAGCCTTCATGTGCTGATCAAGTTGCTGGCGACGATTACGCTGGTGCTTGCACCGTTGTTTGTTTAGCTCGAGTTGAAGGAGATGGGCGGCCTCCGGGTTGCCCATCTCTTTGCCTTTTTTGCAGAGGAAAACAGAGACCATAGAGGTGCATCGGGGGGGAGTCAAGCGTGGTGGCTTACCGGTACAATCTGTGACTGTAGGGATAATGCCTTGCGGCTTTCGAAGTAAAGGATAGGTGTATGGCAAGACAGTCTGGAAGCGGTGTGCAGGAGAATAAGAAGTCGGCGGACGGCACGTTGGAGAGTCCTCTGACGCGGGAGCAGCTGGTGGAGTTCTACCGGCTGATGTATCTGTCGCGGCGGACCGACGATCGCGAGATTGTTTTGAAGCGGCAGCAGAAGATCTTTTTCCAGATCTCGTGCGCCGGGCATGAGGCGCTGTTGGTGGCGGCAGGGATGGCGCTGAAGCCGGGATATGACTGGTTCTTTCCTTACTATCGCGACAGGGCGATCTGCCTGACGCTGGGCAACACGGTGGAGGAGCAGCTGCTGCAGGCGGTAGGTGCGGCGGATGATACGGCGAGTGGCGGACGGCAGATGCCTTCGCACTGGTCGAGCAGGAAGTTGAATATCGTGTCGCCGTCGTCTTCGACGGCTACGCAGTGCCTGCATGCGGTTGGGTGTGCGGAGGCGGGACGGTTTTTCACAAAGCATCCTGATGCGGCGAAGAAGCACGATGGGGATTATCGCGAGTTCAAGGACGTGACGTTTCACGGCGATGAGGTGGTTTATGTCTCCATCGGTGAAGGGTCGACGAGCCAGGGAGAGTTCTGGGAGTCGTTGAATACGGCTTCGAATGGGAAGCTGCCGGTGTTGTATGTGATTGAGGACAACGGGTACGCGATCTCGACACCGGTGGAGGTGAATACGCCGGGGGGAAATATCTCCAGGCTGGTGGCGAATTTTCCTAACTTCCACTTTGCCGAGGTTGACGGGACCGATCCGATTGCGAGTTACAAGGCAATGGTGGAGGCGGTGGCTTATTGCCGGTCGGGTAAGGGGCCTGCGCTGGTGCATGGTCATGTGATCCGGCCTTATTCGCACTCGCTGAGTGATGATGAGCGGGCGTATCGATCGGCAGAGGAGTTGGATATAGATGCGGCAAGAGACCCGATCTCGCGGATGCAGATGTGGCTGCTGCGAGAGGGGATTCTCGACGCGGATGGGATCAACAAGCTGGAGCGGCAAGTAGATGAAGAGGTACAGCGGGCGGCGGATCGTGCAGTGATGGCGACGCTGCCGACGGTGGCCTCGATTACGACGCATGTCTACTCGGAGGACCTGAGCTCGCAGGATGAGCGGTTTGCGACGGAGCCGAAGCCTACCGCGGATGCGACGGAGCGGACGATGGCGGACCTGATCAACTGCTGCCTGAAGGATGAGATGCGGCGGGATGAGCGGGTGGTGGTGTTTGGCGAAGATGTGGCCGATGCTACTCGCGATGAGGCGCTGCGGGCGGGGAAGATCAAGGGCAAGGGTGGTGTGTTCAAGCTGACGGCAGGGTTGCAGACAGAGTTTGGCAGCGACCGGTGCTGGAACTCTCCGCTGGCAGAGGCGAATATTACGGGCCGTGCGATTGGCATGGCGGTGCGAGGGATGAAGCCGGTGGTGGAGATTCAGTTCTTCGACTACATTTGGCCTGCAATGCACCAGATGCGGAATGAGCTTTCGCTGATGCGGTGGCGGTCGAATGGGGATTTCAGCTGCCCGCTGGTGATGCGGGTGCCGATTGGCGGTTACCTGACGGGTGGGTCGATCTATCACTCGCAGTCGGGTGAGAGCATCTTTACGCATACGCCGGGGGTGCGGGTGGTGATGCCTTCGAATGCGCTGGATGCGCTGGGACTGCTGCGGACCGCGATTCGGTGCGACGACCCGGTGCTGTTTCTGGAGCATAAGCGGCTGTACCGCGAGACATTTGGGCGTGCGGCTTATCCGGGGCCTGACTACTGCATTCCGTTCGGGAAGGCGAAGATTGTGCGGCCGGGGAAGGACGTGACCGTACTGACGTATGGTGCGGTGGTACCGAGGGCGCTACAGGCGGCGCAGAAGCTGCATCGCGATAAAGGTATTGATGTGGAGCTGATCGATCTGCGGAGCCTGACTCCGTACGACTGGGAGGCGATTGCGGAGAGCGTGAGGAAGACCAATCGCGTGATTGTGGCGCATGAGGATATGTTGAGCTGGGGCTATGGGGCGGAGATTGCGGCGCGGATCGGCGATGAGCTGTTTCATGACCTGGATGCTCCGGTGCGAAGGGTGGCGGCGATGGATACGTTTGTGGCGTATCAGCCATTGCTGGAGGATGCGATTCTGCCGCAGCCGGAGGATCTTTACCGGGCGATGGCAGAGCTGGCGGCGTTTTAGGCTGTCACTGAAAGGCGTCCTGCCGGACGGGCCCGCTACGCGCGGGGCGGTCACTTCGTGACTTGTGTACCGGTCTTGGCTGGGGTGGTGCGTGGGTCTTCCCGTTGGTCAGACGCAAGGATTGCGCAACTGATGCGCTGGTTTGGTGTCTTTGATTGCAGGCGTGAGTCTGTGACTGGCTGCGCCGCGTGAGTTTTGGCGCAGTACGGTGAGGAGTTGTTATGCGATCTGGACAGAGTTGTGCCGCGATTTTTCTTGGTGGGCTGCGGGTTTTGGTTTCGGGTGTGTTGTGCGTGCTGATGATGGAGCAGCCGATGGTGGCGGCTGTGACCGCGAGGAAGGCGGTAGTGCCCTCAGTTAAGCAGATCCATGAGGAGCAGAGGGCGCTGCATGCGCTGAACCGGTTTACGTTCGGGCCGCGACCGGGGGATGTTGCAGCGGTGCGCGAGATGGGGGTGAAGGCGTGGTTTGAGCGGCAGCTGAATCCGCAGAGTATCGACGATTCGGCGCTGGAGGCCCGGTTGGAGATGTTTCCCGCGATGCAGATGGAGCAGGCGGAGATGAGGCAGCGATATCCGAGTCCGGCGATGTTGCGGCAGATGATTACGAAGGATGTGCCGCTGCCCGCCGAGCCGGTGGAGCATGCGATCTATGCGGATCAGATTGCGTTCTACAAGGCTGCGAAGGCGAAGAAGGAGGCCGCGCAGGCTGCTGCGAAGGGTGATGGGGATGCTGCAGCTGCGGGCGATGGTTCGATGGCGAAGAACGACGAGATGAAGGCTGCGCTGCCTGGGGATGGTGTGGATCCTACGACTCCTGCGATGGCTACCCATGAGGAGCAGTTTTATTCGGGGCTGGATGCGGTGAAGATTATTAATCTGCCGCCGGACCAGAGGATGCAGAGGATTTTGTCGATGCCGCCGGAGGAGATGGTGAGGTTTCGCAAGAGTCTGAGTAAGGGCGAGCTGCTGGCTGCGGCAGAGGGCCTGTCGCCGATACAGCGGGAGACGCTGGCTGCGTTGCAGGGCTCGCCGAGGATGATTGGCGCAGAGGTGCTGGAGTCGCGAATGCTGCGCGATGTGTACAGCGAGCGGCAACTGGAGGCGGTGATGACCGACTTCTGGCTGAATCACTTCAACGTGTACCTCAAGAAGAATCAGAATGAGCCGTTTCTGCTGCCTGCTTATGAGCGGGATACGATTCGGCCGCATGTGCTGGGCAAGTTTGAGGACTTGCTGGCGGCGACGGCGAAGAGTCCGGCGATGCTGATGTACCTGGATAACTGGCAGAGCATCGGGCCGGATTCGCAGGCTGCGAGGAACGGCGGCAAGCTTGCGAAGTTTGCGCAGAACCCACAGGTGAAGCAGGCGTTGAAGGATCGCGGGCTGAATGAGAACTATGCGCGCGAGTTGATGGAGCTGCATACGCTGGGGGTGCAGTGCGAGGTGAGCGCGGATAAGCCGGTGAGCATGCTGGATAAGGCTTGCGGGCGAGGATATACGCAGCAGGACGTGACGCAGGTGGCGGAGGTGTTGACGGGGTGGACGGTCGATCAGCCTTACCGGAGCGGGACATACCGGTTTGAGGAGCGGCGGCATGAGCCGGGATCGAAGACGGTGCTGGGGAAGAAGATTAGTGAGAACGGCGAGGCTGAGGGGATGGAGGTGCTGCATCTGCTGGCGACGAGTCCGGCGACGGCGCAGTTTATCTCGGCCAAGCTGGCGGTGCGGTTTGTGAGCGATACGCCTCCGCAGGCGCTGGTAGACAGGATGGCGAAGGCGTTTGTGGCGAGTGGAGGAGACATCAAGACGGTGCTGCGGACGATGTTCGATGCGCCGGAGTTTTGGTCGCCGGAGGTTTACCGGGCGAAGGTGAAGACGCCGGAGGAGTTTGTGGTGTCGGCGGTGAGAGCGAGCGGAGCGGAGGTGACGACGGCGATTCCGTTGTTTCAGGCGCTGGATAAGCTGGGGATGCCGCTGTATGGGATGCAGACGCCGAATGGATATAGCTGGATGGCGGAGTCGTGGGTGAACTCGGGCGACCTGGTGAACCGGCTGAACTTTGCGGTGTCGTTGAGTAACGATCGCATTGTCGGAGTGCAGACGGATTGGGCTCGTTTGCTGGGGGACGAGTCGGGCGAGTCGGCGGCGATGAAGGAGAAGCGGCTGGAGACGGTGCTGCTGGGGCAGGCGGTCAGTGACAGGACGCGGGAGACGGTGTTGGCGCAGTTTCAGGATCAGACGACGCAGCAGCAGGCGGAGAAGAGCTTTGGGATTCGAGCGAACGATGCGGAGCCGATGGCCCAGGTGTTGAACGTGTCTTCGCCGAGGCAAAGGGCAACGCCACCGCTTGACCGGGAGGCTGCAGGGATGGCGGGACTGCTGCTGGGTTCGCCGGAGTTTCAGCGGCGGTAAAGGTTTATGCAGATGAGAGACACACGCAGCTGCAAGAACAAGGGCGAAATGCGGGGGTCTCTCCACTGCGTAGCTCACGATGAGGCTGTGATCTGCTTCGGTCGAGATGACGTTCTTTTTGGGGTGTGGGAAGGGTAGGTAATGACAGGCGCAATAACGGGCAACGGCAACAGCAAGGGCAGAGACCAATGCGGGACTTCTTCTCTTCGCCCAGAATGACAGGCTACTTGGTGTTGATTCAGGCAACTTCTGCTGCGCAGATGCGTTTGTAAAGGTGGATGTTGAGACTGGAGTCTATGATGGCGAGCATGAAGGGTATGACAGATCAGAGCGATTGGGGATGCGATCTTCGTGGGCGCGATGCGGCGAAGCGTGGGGTGACGCGGCGTGGGTTTATGAAGGGCGGGGCGCTGGCACTGATTGGGACGTCTACGATTCCAGCGTTCCTGTCGCGGAGTGTGCTGGCTGAGGTGACAACGGCGGCGGCGAATAAGAAGAAGCTGGTGGTTCTGTTTCAGCGGGGCGCGGCGGATGGGTTGAATGTTGTGGTTCCTTACAAAGAGAAGAACTACTATGCGATGCGGCCTTCGATTGCGATTCAGGAGAAGGACGTTCTGGATCTGAATGGATTCTTCGGGCTGCATCCTGCGATGAGCGCGTTCAAGCCTCTCTATGAGCAGGGGCATCTGGCGATCGTTCATGCGGCGGGCTCGCCGGATACGACGCGGTCGCACTTCGATGCGCAGGATTACATGGAGAGCGGCACGCCCGGGGTGAAGGCGACTGCGGATGGCTGGTTGAATCGCGCGTTGCAGGCGGAGACGGTGACAGGAAAGCCTTCGGCGTTTCGCGCGGTGGCGCTGGGGACGCAGGTGCCGCGGACGCTGCAGGGAAGACTACCGGCGATCGCGGTGAACAGTCTGGCGGATTTTTCGGTGGCTGGGAAGGGATCGCAGACCTCGCCGATCAGCAATGCGTTTCAGGCGATGTATGACGAGAGCTCGGATGCGGTGTTGCATGGGACAGGGCAGGAGACATTTGAGGCAGTGAAGATGCTGAAGTCGGCAAACCCGGCGCAGTATCAGCCAGCGGCGGGAGTGGTGTATCCGAATACTCCGTTTGGCAACAGCCTGAAGCAGGTGGCGCAGTTGATGAAGGCGAACCTGGGGGTGGAGGCGGCGTTCTCCGATATTGGCGGATGGGATACGCACCAGAACCAGGGGAACGTAAATGGGCAGCTGGCGAATCGGCTGAAGGAGTTTTCGGAGACGATTGCGGCGTTCTGGAAGGATATGGGCGACGACGCGGAGAACGTGACGCTGGTGACGATGTCGGAGTTCGGACGGACGGCGCGGCAGAATGGAACGGGCGGGACCGACCATGGGCATGCGAACGTAATGTTCGTGCTGGGCGGAAGAGTGAAGGGCGGCAAGGTGTACGGCAAGTGGCCGGGGCTTGCGAATGAGCAGTTGAACGAGGGGCGGGATTTGACGGTGACGACTGACTTCCGGCGCGTGCTTGGCGAGGCTGCTTACAAAACGCTGGGTGCGAAGAATTTGGAGTTGGTGTTTCCGGGAGCACACGTGAACCCGAACGAGTTCTTAAATTTCTCGTAGGTGAGGGAGACGATCAGGTTGCGGATGTATTGAGTGTGTCACTCTTCTGTTTATGGAATGTAAAAAGTCACCCTATACAAAATAGTGGAAAAAGGACGGCAACTTTTCTTCAGAGAATGCGTCTTATTGGATGTAACACATAACAGTCGGGCTTGCAGTTCCCACAGTACCGGCTTCCAATATCCGCAACAAAAGAACTCCCCACCACAATGTAAGGCTCCCAGAGTATCGGGAGCCTTCACTCCTTCTGATTTGGAGTTTTGAGCCTAGAGTATGCGTGTGTCTCAGGCGAAGCCGACTTTGCGATCGAGTGCCACTGCTCCGGGGCCATAGAAGAGAAGCATGATGGCGAGGGCGGCAAGGGCGAGGATGTAGTTGTAGATTCCGAAGCCCTGGTGGATACCGACGGTGACAAAGGCGACGAGCATGTTGATGGCGACGAGTGCGGCGGCCAGACGAGTGAGGAGACCGAGGATGAGGAGAATGCCGCCGACGAACTCCGTGTAGGCAGAGATGTAGCCGAGCCAGTAGGGAAGGCCGAGAGTGGTGATGTAGTGGGCGTAATGGTGCAGGGCGCTCATGGGGAGGACCTTGGAGTATCCGTGTACCGCCATGGAGACGCCGAGGATAAGGCGCATGAGGAGCGCGCCGACAGGTTGCAGGCTGTTGAGCCATTTCGTCATAAAGATCCTTTTGTAAAAAGGGTATCGCGGAGTGGTGAGGACGAGGCGGGATGTTAGTGGGCGGGTGCCGGGGAAGGCACGAGCTGCGGTGCCGGTTGCGCAACGTACTGGTCGAGAAAACGAGTGAGGCTTTGACTGTAGAGAGACTCGGAGGGTGAGGGAAGCTCTACGGTGAGCCTGGGGGCGGCTGCGGTGCGGAAGCTTTTAGCGGGCGAGCTGGTGCGGGAGATGAGGAGCTTTGGAGTTTTAAGGGTGGCGAGCGGAGCGGCGAGGGGGAAGATCTCGTGGAAGAGAAGACTCACGGGGATGAGATGAGAGCGGGGATCGCGTTGGGCGGTTGCGAGGAGATCGGCTTTGGGTGCGTCGAGAATGATGGCTGGGATGGTGTCGTGACTGGCGGCGAGATGTGTGGCGAGCGAGGCTCCTACGCCGGTGCCGTAGGGGACGATTTGTTGAGCTGGGATGGCCCGGGAGACGGCGAGGTATTGCCAGGCGGAGTCAGCATCCTGGTTCATGTTTTGTTGATTGGGGCGAGTAGGAGCGCTTTGGCCGTAGCCGCGGTAGTCGAAGGCGAAGAGGTTGAGGCCCAGGTTGTGCAGGCTGGCGAGAGTTGAGATGGAGTCGGCCAGTGAGCCGTCGGCACCGGGGAGGAAGAGGATGGTGATGCGGGAGTACGGGGTACTAGTGGCGGAAGGAATCCACCAGCCGGTGAGCTGCGGAGTGGCGGACTCGTCTGGGCCGAAGTGGATGAGTTCGTAGGGTATGCCGGCGATGGAGGCGGGAGGAGCGGAGGTTCGGGTGGGATGAAGGACGAGCTGCCACTGGCCCTGATAGAAGAGCAGACAGAAGGTGAGATAGCCGCAGAAGAGAGCCGCGACAACGGTGACGAGAATGGCCTTGACGAGCCATAAAGGGCTGACGACTTCAGGGGGAGAGTTGGTTGGCTGGCTGCGCTTGGTGGGCTTTGGTGTGGGGCGGGGCATGAAGGCTTCTCCCTCGACTGTAGCATTTTGGAGTGATGGGAGTGAGTCGTTCGAGGGGCGTCGTGCCTCTAAGATGGAGAGAGTGGAGGATTTCGAGTGGCGCAGTGGGTAAGGTTGTGCGGGTTGGTGGAGGCTCCTCCGGTAGGTCGAGTGATGGAGGCCGAGGTAGACGGCGTGGCGGTGTGCCTGGCGAATGTGAACGGGGAGCTTTCTGCACTGGACAACGTGTGTCCCCATCGGCAGGGGCCACTGGGGCAGGGTTGGGTGGAGGGTGAAGTGGTGGTATGTCCGTGGCACTCCTGGGCTTTCAACGCAAAGACCGGACTGGCGGCGTATCCCGAGCATGAGCGCGTGGAGGTGTTTCCGTTGCGGGTGGAGGGCGAGGATGTTCTGGTGGATATCGAATAGTGGTGTTGCGCTGGAACCTGCAGGTAATCAAGGAGGGAACTCCTTCACGATTGAGGAAAAATTTGTTCCCGGCGTGGTGGAGAGCAGGGTAGGCTGCATCTTATGAATGGTTGCTCGGAAGAGTGGCCGGCTGAGAGGGAGTTCTAATTATGAAATTGCGCACACTATTGCTCGCTGCGGTTGCTTTTGTTGTTCTTGCTGGGTCGGTGATTCCTGCTAATGCCCAGCAGTATCATCACCATCGCCGTCATCATCGTCATCACCATCACCCACAACGGTAAACTTTCAACATCTTGTGAAAAGACCCGGCGTTCGTGCCGGGCCTTTTTGCGTGTGGGAGTGTTGGAGTGATTTGCCTGGAGCCGGTGTTTTGCAGCGCTAATGCTGATAGAATCTATTAAATCCACTCCAGGCAGGAGAGGCAATGCAGGCAATACTGGCGCTAGAAGATGGGCGCGTTTTTCGCGGTAAGAGTTTTGGTGCGCGAGCAGAGTGCTCGGGCGAGGTGGTCTTCAATACATCACTGACCGGCTATCAGGAGATCTTCACCGATCCTTCCTATGCGGGGCAGATTGTGGTTCTGACCAATCCGCATATTGGAAACTATGGGACGACGCCGAGCGATGCGGAGTCTAAAAAGCCGTTCATTGAAGGCCTGGTGACGCGCGAGTTTTCGACGATGAGCTCGAACTGGCGTTCGACCCAGGTGGCGGATGAGTATCTCGAGCGCTATGGCGTGCCTGTGATCGGCGAGGTGGATACGCGGGCCGTCGTGCGGCATCTGCGGGCGAATGGCGTGATGCGCGGCGTGATCGCGTCGGGGGAAGATCTTGACGTGGATGCGCTGGTGGCAAAGGCGCGAGCGATCAAGAAGATGGAAGGGACCGATCTCGCAAGCATTGTGAGCACGAAGGTCGCCTATGAGTGGGATGCGAATGAGCCTAAGAATCAGACCGGCGATACGCTACTGACGCAGGCCATCGACGAAGACGCCAAGAAGATGCACGTGGTGGCTTACGACTTCGGGATCAAAGAGAATATTTTACGGATGCTGACGCGGGAGAACTGCCGCGTGACGGTGGTTCCGGCGAAGACCTCGGCTGCGGATGTGATGGCGATGGCGCCGGATGGAGTGTTCTTCTCGAATGGGCCGGGAGATCCGGAGCCGCTCGAGTATGCGCAGGAGACTATCCGGGAGCTGCAGGGAAAGACTCCGATGTTCGGAATCTGCCTTGGGCACCAACTGTTTGGGCTGGCACTGGGCGGCAAGACGTACAAGCTGAAGTTTGGGCACCACGGCGGCAATCACCCGATCATGAATCACCAGACGGGGAAGGTCGAGATTACCGCGCAGAATCATAACTTCGCCGTCGATCCTGAATCTCTGGATGAGAAGACGGTGGAGAAGACGCATACGAACCTGAATGACCAGACGCTGGCGGGACTGAAGCACAAGACAGATCCCATGTTCAGCGTGCAATACCATCCGGAGGCTAGTCCGGGGCCACATGACTCGCATTATCTCTTCAAAGATTTTCGGAAGATGATGGAAGAGTTCAAAAAATAAAGCTAAAAAGCGCGGCTTTGGTCGCGCATTTTTTCGGCACAAAGAGATTCGGAACAGGAAGAAGATAAGACATGCCACGCAGGAACGACATTGCGAAGATTCTGGTGATCGGCTCCGGGCCGATTGTGATTGGGCAGTCGGCGGAGTTCGATTACTCGGGGACGCAGGCTTGCAAGGCGCTGAAGGCCGAGGGGTATGAGGTGGTGTTGGTGAACTCGAACCCAGCGTCGATCATGACCGATCCCGAAGTTGCGGACAGGACTTATATCGAGCCGTTGAATGCTGCGTATCTGGAAGAGATTCTTCGCATCGAGAAGGAGATGCTCGATCCGGATGGGTTAGGCACGAAGGGCAAGTTTGCGGTGCTGCCTACGGTGGGTGGGCAGACGGCGCTGAATCTTGCGGTGGATCTGGCGGACTCGGGCGTACTGGATAAGCTTGGCATTGAGCTGATTGGAGCGAAGCTCGAGGCGATCAAAAAGGCTGAGGACCGGTTGCTGTTCAAGGATGCGATGACGAAGATCGGGCTGGATATGCCGCGGTCTGCGCTGATCAACAACATTCGCGATGGGTTGGAGTTTGCTGCAAAGATCGGGTTTCCTGTGGTGATTCGGCCATCGTTCACACTGGGCGGTTCGGGTGGAGGGATTGCTTACAACCGCGAAGAGCTGATGGAGATTTTGTCGCGAGGACTGGATCTTTCGCCGGTGCATGAGTGTCTGCTGGAAGAGAGCGTGCTGGGCTGGAAGGAGTATGAGCTGGAGGTGGTGCGGGATCTGAACGATAACGTCATCATCATCTGCTCGATCGAGAACTTCGATCCTATGGGCGTACATACGGGGGATTCGATTACGGTCGCTCCAGCACAGACGCTGACCGATCGCGAGTACCAGGTGATGCGGGATGCCGCGATCCGGGTGATTCGTGAGATTGGCGTAGAGACGGGCGGGAGCAATGTGCAGTTCGCGGTGAATCCGCTGAACGGTCGCATGACGGTGATTGAGATGAATCCGCGCGTGTCGCGCTCGTCGGCGCTGGCGAGTAAGGCAACCGGGTTTCCGATTGCGAAGATCGCGGCACGGCTGGCGGTGGGCTACACGCTTGATGAGATTCAGAATGACATTACCAAGGCGACGCCGGCTTGTTTTGAGCCGACGATTGACTATGTCGTGGTGAAGATTCCTAAGTGGCAGTTTGAAAAGTTTCCTGGTGCGGATGAGGTTCTGGGACCACAGATGAAGTCCGTTGGTGAGGTGATGGCGATTGGCAGGACCTTCAAGGAAGCGATGATGAAGGCGGTGCGATCGCTAGAGACGGGAAAGAAGGCAACTGCAGATGATATTGAGCCGCGCCGGCTGACGCAGCGGCTGGTGACGCCGCATCCAGAGCGTTTGAACTACATCCGCTATGCGTTTGAGCGGGGAATGACGGTGCGCGAGGTTGCGCGCATGACTTCAATGGACCCGTGGTTCCTGCACCAGATAAAGCAGATCACCGATGAGATCAAAGCACTCGGTGGAGTGCCGATGGCGGAGGTTACGGCAGAGCAGCTGCGTACGGCAAAGCGGATGGGGATCTCGGATGAGCGGCTGGCCGCCGGTTGGGGATTGACCGGAGCGGAGGGAACGGCGGCAGTGCGGGCGTTGCGGAAGAAGCTGAATGTGATGCCGGTGTACAAGATGGTGGATACATGCGCGGGTGAGTTTGAGAGCTACACGCCTTATCTGTACAGCTGCTACGACGAAGAAGACGAAGCGCCGCCGACGAAGAAGAAGAAGATTTTGATCCTGGGGAGTGGGCCGAACCGGATCGGGCAGGGAATTGAGTTCGATTACTGCTGTTGCCACGCTGCGTTTGCGCTGCGCGAGGATGGGTACGAGACCATCATGGTGAACTGCAATCCGGAGACGGTGTCGACCGACTATGACACGAGCGACCGTCTGTACTTCGAGCCGTTGACGCTGGAGGATGTGCTAGGCGTGTACGAGCATGAGGCCTCTTCGGGCGCTGAGATCGGCATGATTGTGCAGTTCGGAGGACAGACTCCGCTGAACCTTTCGCTTCCGCTGAAGAAGGCTGGCGTGCCAATCATTGGCACGTCGCCGGAGTCGATCGATCTTGCCGAGGATCGGAAGCGGTTTGGCAAGCTGATCGAGGAGTTGAAGATTCCGCAGCCTGAGGGCGCGATTGCGACAAGCGTGGAAGAGGCTGTGGCGGGAGCGAACCGCGTGGGGTATCCGGTGCTGGTGCGGCCTTCGTATGTGCTGGGCGGTCGCGCGATGGTGATCGCGTATGACGATGAGGCAATCGTCAGGTACATGTCGACTGCGATTGAGTACTCGCAAGAGCGGCCGGTCCTGATCGATCACTTCCTGGAAGATGCGGTGGAGTGCGATGTGGATGCGCT
The DNA here is from genome assembly GCF_009766095.1 of Granulicella sp. S190. Lineage (GTDB taxonomy): Bacteria > Acidobacteriota > Terriglobia > Terriglobales > Acidobacteriaceae > Edaphobacter. The sequence goes on along the minus strand of NZ_LMUD01000019.1, from coordinate 250,432 downwards.
GTGCGATGGCGACGATGTACTGATCGCCGGGATAATGCAGCATATCGAAGAGGCGGGCATTCACTCGGGGGATTCTTCGTGCGTGTTGCCTGCGGTCGATTTGAGTGAGAGTGTGATGCAGACGATTCGCGAGTACACACGCAAGCTTGCAATGGCACTGAGCGTGCGCGGACTGGTGAATATTCAGTTCGCAATCCAGCGTGGAACTGTCTATGTGATCGAGGTGAACCCGCGAGCTTCGCGGACGGTACCTTATGTCTCGAAGGCGACGGGGATTCCGCTGGCCAAGATCGCCTCGCGGATTATGGTGGGGCGGAAGCTAAAAGAGTTGCTGCCGGAGCAGGTTGCCAGTGGAAAGGATCTGGAGACGGGGTCGCATTTCTTTGTGAAGTCGCCAGTGTTTCCGTGGGGCAAGTTCCCGGGGGTCGATACGGTGCTTGGTCCCGAGATGAAGTCGACGGGCGAGGTGATGGGAGTTGCGGATAACTTCGGTGAGGCATTTGCGAAGGCGCAGATTGCAGCGGGACAGGTGCTGCCGCTGAAGGGGACTGTGTTTCTGAGCGTGAATGACCACGACAAGGAAGGTGCAGTTTCACTGGCGCGGGACTTTGTGGAGATGGGATTCCACCTGGTGGCGACCCATGGGACAGCGATTGTGCTCGAGCAGGCTGGGCTGCAGCCAGAGCGTGTCTACAAAGTGAAAGAAGGGCGTCCGAATGTGGTCGACCTGATCAAGGGGGACCGGATTCAACTGATCGTGAACACACCGCGCGGGCAGGATACGTTCTTCGACGAGAAGGCGATTCGCCGAGCTGCGGTAATGGCGAGAATTCCGACGATTACGACACTGGCGGCGGCGCGTGCGGCGGCTGAGGGAATCTCTGCTTTGCAGGGTGGAACTTTGAGCGTGGTCGCACTGCAGACACTTCACGCGAACAGGATTGCGGGTGAGGTAAATGCGATGGTTACGGTCAAATAAAAGCTGCGGAGAGGCTGGCTAGTAGGGATCCTGCGCGAGCCTGGCCCCGACGGCGTAGCCGACCATGGAGAGGGGGAGCCAGGTGCCGATGAGGAGCCCGTCTCCCCCCATGAGGCCGCTTCCGTGACGGAAGGTGAAGAAGGTGCGCCAGAGCTTGTCGACCGCTCCACAGTTCTCGCAGAGGCCTTTGCCGGTGGGCAGGTCTAGCACCCAGACGCAGACGATAGAGAAGATGACCAAGCCCGAGATCCAGGTGTAGGGTGCGATCTCGTTGTGCTGGAGGCGAGCCACGATGGCTCCGCCGATCATGGGGATCAGGGCTGCGAGAAACGTTGCGAGTGCCTTGGGAGCGATGGAGTCTGAGTCAGGATGACCTATCGAGATGACCACGATGACGAGCGCCAGCATCGCCACGGCGATAAGCGTATGGGTGAGAAACCAGAAGGCTTCGCGGCCGAGGTCGCCGAGAGACTTGCCTTGCGAGATGTCCCGTCCGTTCATCATGGCTGCAACAGACAGATTACTTCAAGTGGATCGTTGCGATGCGCGTTGCTCTTACATCTTTCGTAGCATGAGTAGCCCTGATCGCATGATTTGCGGATTCACTCTTAGAATAGAGAGATGCTGCTTGATGGTCTTCAACTACCGCTGACTACACCGTTTTATCCCGACGGACGCCTGAATCTGCCTAAGCTGGAACATAATGTGATGCGCTACTCGAAGACGCCTGCCGCAGGGCTGGTGGCACTGGGCGAAACGGGAGATCGGACGATGCTCTCGGACGAGGAGACGCGACATGTGCTGCGTAGTGTTGCTGCTGTAGCCACAGTAGAGAAGGTGCTGATAGCAGGGGTTTCGCGCGATAGCGTGGCTGGGACGCTTGATTTGGCGGAGGCGGCTGCGGAGTACGGGTACGATGCTGTGCTGGTGAGGAGACCTTCGATACTGCGGCAGGATCGCACGAAAGAACTGATTGCATACTTTCAGGCGGTTGCTGATCAATCGGTTTTGCCTGTGCTGCTGTGCAGTTCGAATTCACAGGATGGCGCCATACTGCCTGAAGAGAGCGTGATCGAGCTTGCGAGGCACTCGAAGATCATTGGGATCGTCGATGGGGCGGGAGATCGCGGATGGATCGAGGCGATCAAAGCAGGTTCCGCGAACGTGAAGCATACTGTGACGGTTACGACGGTCTTTGCGGCTGTGACTGGGCGAATGGAGAGCCGAAGTGAGGGATCGGAGGCGAAAGATCTGATCCTGGCTACGTCACTGACGGATGGCGGCGCGGCTGTGGCGGTTGCTCACTCGAAGCCCATGGTGACGCGGACGAAGGTGGTTGGATTTCAGATACTGGCGGGGGCTACGGGTGGAATGCTGGAGAGTCTGCGGCAGGGTGCAGTGGGAGCGATGCCCGCGTTCGCCGCTGCGGCTCCGCAGGCCTGCTATGAGGTGCTGGCGGCATGGAAGGATGGGGATGAGGGATTGGCACGGGAGAAGCAGGTAAGGCTCCAGGATGTGGCTGCAAGGGTCGAGAGACAACTTGGAGTGGCGGGGATTAAATTTGGATGTGATCTGAATGGGTATTTCGGAGGAAGGCCGCGTCTGCCGTTGCTTCCGCTGAGTGGAGAAGAACGGGCTGAGATCGAGGCGCTGATGCAGGGGATGCGGAACTGACGTCTAGTGCTTGGGGGTAACGGGGATTCCCATGCCGCTGAGTTTGCTGCGGGCCTGCATGGCCTCCGGCGAGTTGGGAAAGCGCTGGATGAGGGTGCGGAGCTCGCGGGTGCCGGCTTCGTTCTCCTTGAGAGTGAAGAGTGCCATGCCCTTGTGGAGATGAGAGGCGGGAACCTTGTTGCTGTCGGGGTACTGCTCGAGAACGGAGTCGAAGGACTTGATGGCTGCAGGATAGCGGCCGTCGCGGTAGTCGATCTCGGCCTGGTAGTAGAAGGAGTTTCCTGAGAGGGGATTGTCGGGGTAGTTCTTGACGACGTCGCCGAACTCCGAGGATGCGAGGGTGTACTTGGCGGCCATGTAATCGCCCAGGGCTGTCTTGTACAGCTCGTCCGCAGGCGGGACGGCAGGGCCCGTTGTAACGGCGGGGCCGGGTGTATCGGCGGCCTGAGGAAAACTGGCTGAGGGTTTACCCTTCTTGCCGATAGGGGCGGCAGTGGGCGGCGGCGCGGTTGTCGTGGAGGGCGGGTTGGCAGGCAAGGCTGCTGCGGAACCGCTGGGCTGAGGCATGCCGGCGCTTAGGGACTGCTGCTGACTCTGAACATCCTGCATCAACTTCTGGAGGGTGGCGATACGCGCCTTGATCTCGTCGACGGAGTCGTTGAGGGATTGAATCTGTCCGGAGACCTGATCGACCTTGCCGCTCTGCGCCTCCTGCTGGGCCTGCATCTGCTTCTGCAGCGTGCTGATGGTGATGGACATCTTGTTAATGGAGTCGGCGCTCTGCTGGACGATGTCCTTCATAACCCCCATGCGCTCGTCGTTGGACTGTTGCAGGCGGGCGATGGCGTCCTGCAGCTCCTGAATCTGGGTTTGAAGCTGCACCATGTCCTTGCTTACGGCGAAGGCCGGCGAAGAACAGAAGACAACAGCCGCGAGCAGAGAGATAGAGACGATGCGAGCAGCCAGTGCGATGAATCTGCTGTGAAGGGTTTGCTTTGCTTTGATCATGTCAGAGACGCTCGGCTTTCTGTTTTACTTCGGTTCCTCGTACGGCGTGTCGCAGAGGGCATAAGAAGAGTTGCGGTCAGGTTAGCAGAAACCCCTGTCCTTGAATCAGGACAGGGGAATGTGATGGCGGATTATGCCTGTTGTGGGTTAGCGGGTTACTTGTCCAGGGAGAATTGACCGCGGCGGTTCTGCTGCCAGCAGCTTTCGTTCTCCTCGGTGCAGAACTGCTTCTCCTTGCCGTAGCTGATGACCCGAAGCCGGCTTGCCGGAATTCCTGCAGCGATTAGAGCTGTACGCGCGGCATTGGCACGGTTCTCGCCGAGGGCGAGGTTGTACTCTGCAGAACCGCGATCGTCGCAGTAGCCGCCGATGACCACGCGAATGGCGGGGTGAGCGGTAAGATAGGCCGCGGCCTTGGAGACGGATGCAGTCGCGTCGGGACGAAGATCGTAGCTGTCGTAGTCGAAGAAGACATCCTGCACGTTCTGGTGGAAGGCGGCTTCGCTACCCATGTCTGCATCCGCTGGAGCAGTTGGGGCTACTGGAACTCGAACAGTCACACGAACGTTGGCTTCGGTCGTGCCGCCATCGCCTTTGGCGGTGAGATGGAAGTTGGTGGAGTTAGCCGGCGACACGGTCTGGGTGCCGTTGATGCTCACGTCTCCGATACCATCGATAGTGACCGTGGTCGCGTTCTGAGTGCGCCAGTTGAGGATGACCGACTGACCGAGATCGATGGCGAGCGGGTCGGCGGTGATTGTTGCGGTGGGAGCGGCGGCCGGTGCGGCAGGCGCAGGCCCGAGCGCGTTGGGGTCGATTCCGCTGGCCTTCTTGTGGCAGCCCGTGACTGCCCCTACGGCAACGAGGGCTGCTGCGATCACCAAGGACTTGCGAATTCCTGCTTGCATTACGTTCATCGAATCTCTCCTGCTAATCAGTAATAGTAGACATCAAGTTGTCTGCGAAGCGTTTCCGCAGGTACGAAAAAACCTGTTACTTCCAACTCCAGTTGGGCATGTCGGCACCTGCACCGGTAAGCTCACGCTTCTGGGTACCATCGGCCAGCATGGTCATGATCTTCATGTGAGTGGCCTTTCCGTCTGGGGAGTTGGCATAGACGATGTGCCGGCCATCGGGAGACCATGAGGGAAAGTCGCATCGGCCGCCGTCGTGGGTGAGCTGAATCCAACGCTTGGTGGCGATCTCCATGACATAGATGTCCTGCCCACCAGGAGCTCCGGGACCATACTTGCGATCCCAGGCGAAGGTAAGGAACTGTCCGTTAGGAGACCAGGAGGGCGAGGTCGCATAGCCTCCGTCGGTCATACGCTGGACGTTAGCGCCGTCGATGTCCATGACGTACAGCTGAGGGAGGTTGGTGCGGCCGCTGATCCAGGCGATCTGTGAGCCGGTGCGGGGATTGAAGACGGGCGAGACATCGGGGCCACGGAAGCTGGTGATACGGCGGGTGGACCCCCCGTTGGAGTCGGAGATCCAGATCTCGGGGTCGCCGGTACGCGAGGAGGAGTAGGCAATGTCTTTTCCGTTTGGCGACCATGCCGGTGAGAGGTTCGTGCCACCGGTCTCGGAGAAGTTCACCATGCGGTTGAGCACAAGCGAGAACATGCGGATCTGAAAGCCTTCGCGGCCAAGGGAAGAGAAGGCAAGCCGGGAGTTATCCGGCGAGATGCGTGGTGAGAGCGAGACGGTTCCGAGATGAGTTATCGCGTGCTGGTTGGCGCCGTCGTAGTCCATCTGCCAGATCTCTTTTTCGCCGCCGGAGAGCTTGACGTAGAAGATCTTGCTCTCGGCGATGCCCTGGCTGCCTCCGCTGAGACGGAAGATGATCTCATCGGCGAAGCGGTGTGCGATCTGACGTGCGGAGTCGTCGGTCGCCTCCTCGCTGTACTGCTTCGCGAGGACTTGTGGGTACTGAAGATTCTTGGCGTCGAAGAGGAAGCCGTTGCAGGTAATCCTGCTGCCCTGGACTCCGAAGCTGCCGAAGGCGACCATTGCCGCGGAGGCCGGCGCGTCGGCCCACTGTTGGAGTTTTATTTCGGCGGGTGCGCCTGGAGTGGATTGTGGAAGGAGGCTCTTGGAGACGATGTCAAAGATGCCGGCGTTGGCGAGGTCAGCGAAAAGGGTCGCGTCGAAGGTGTGCTTGAAGCCGGAGGTCTGAGGATCGTCTGAGGTAGGCTTGAAGTCAGCTACAGCGATGCGGATGTTCGAGACACCGCTGGAGGTTTCGGTCTTGAAGCCTTCCTGAGCGTGCGATACGACATTGCCTGCAAGAAAGAAGAGCAAAGCTACGAAGCTATATAGGAGAACTGGCCGGCTGGCTGGCGTTCGTTTCGGTCTATGCATTATGTCCTATGTTAGACGCAAAAATGATTGAAAGGGGTGTTTGATGTCATCGACGGTGGTTACCACTAGAGTCTTCGAATAGGACTACGCTCTTCCGACTATTGTGGATGCAGGTGAAAGGTGTATTCGACAGTAATATGATCGCCTTGAGGCAGGGGGCCGAAGCCGTCGACTCGTTGCACGGCTCGGATTGCCGAGGTATCGAGACTGGGAGAGCCGCTGGGCGTCTCTACACGTGCGTTCGAGGGAACTCCTTCGCGGTTGATGTCGAAGATGATGGTGGTGCTTTTGCCGATGGAGGCACGCGGATCCGCCTCTGCGGTGTACCAGTTCTGAGCGACTTTGCTGTTGACGATGTTGACGTAGTAAGCGAAGCGCTCGCCAAAGGTGCGGTCTTCTACAGAGACGCTGGCGGTGCCGTTCTTTACTTCAAGGGTAGACTGAGCGATTCGGATTCCAGCGGTCTCCCCTGTGACTGCTTTGGTTGGTGGAGGGGTGACCGGCTGGATATATTTTGGGGGAGTCGGTGCAGCTTTTTCTGCGGTCTTAATGGGTTTGGTGATCTTTTCCGGGATGGCGACTTCGTTTGGAGCTGGCGGCGGTTCGGTTCTTTCCTTGGTGATGACGGGTGCAGGGCTTGGCGCTTCTGAGGTGAGGACGCCGGTGTCCAAGGTGCGCTGCGTGGGCGGAAGAGGAAGCGAGGAGACCATGGTGGCCTGGATGGCCCCGGCATTCGAGGCACTCTCTCCCCAGTTGTGGCCTCTGTTGAAGAAGAAAGCCCAGCCGAAGAGAATGGCGGCGACGAGGCCGTGCAGAACGAACGAGCCGAAGAGGTTCGAGCCGATCTTGTCCTGATGGTTGCGACTGAATGTGAGAGAGGTGTCTATGTCACTCTCCTTACTTCTGGATCGGCTGGGTGACGATGCTGATGTTGGTGATGCCGGCCTGCTTGACGGCATCCATGACCGACGCAAAGGCGCCAAAGGGAACGCGCTCGTCGGCTCGCAGATAGATGATGCGCTTGGAGGGGTCGGCTTTGCCGGTGGATCTGAGGAGCGAGGGAAGCTGGTTGACGTTGACTGGCTTGTCCTGCAGGAAGACGTTCTGCTCGCGGTCGATGGTGACGACCATGCGCTCTTCCGTGAGCTGGCTGACCGAGCGCGTTTTGGGAATCGCGACCTCGACACCAGACTGAAGAACGGGCGCGGTCATCATGAAGATGAGAAGGAGCACGAGGACGACGTCGACCAGCGGAGTGATGTTGATCTCGGCGAGCGCGGTCTGAGTGCGTCCCTTGGCAGAGAAGGCCATCGCTAGAAGGTCCTCCGACGGAGCTCTTCAGGCTGCTGTTGCGGGGGTTGAGGCGAGCTTGGCGGGCTTATCATCGCCGCGTTCTCGATGGCGTTGAGGAGCTCGCGGCCGAAGTCGTCCATGCGGGCGCCGAACTCGCGGAGGCGTGCGGTGAGCTGGTTGTAGCCGACGACGGCGGGGATGGCAACGACTAATCCGGCGGCGGTGGTGATGAGTGCCTCCGAGATGCCTGGTGCGACCGCACGGAGAGTTGCTGCGCCTGCGGTGCCTAGTCCATGAAAGGCGTCGATAATGCCCATGACGGTGCCGAAGAGTCCGATGAACGGAGCGATGGCGGCGATTGTGGCCAGCCAGGTCATACGGCTCTCCATGTTGGTGAGGGCTTCGCTGGAGGCGGTTTGAGCGGCGCGCTCGAGAGCGACCGGGTTGCGGGGGAGGCCGCGTCCGCCGTTTTGGCGCTGGTACTCATCGTGAATTTCGGTGAAGACTGCGACGAGCGGGCTGGGCTTGAACTGATCGGCTACGGTTGCGATCTCGCTAAGGCGTGTGGATTTGCGAAAGGCGCGGAGGAAGCGCTGACTCTGCGTCTGTGCTTTGCCAAAGCTGGACCACTTCGAGAGCATGATGGCCCACGAGAAGATGCTGGCCAGGAGCAGGATGATAAGAACGGCAAAGGCTACGGGACCGCTATTGTGAACCATCTCCACGAGGGCGCCGGTGTTGGAGGCCACGGGAGGTGCGGCAGAGGGATCTTCCTGAAGGAAGTACATTGCAAGGGCGAGAGTCCAGACCATAGTTGTTATCCACCAGTGGTTAGTGTAAATCGTGACTGTGGGAAATGAAGCAGGCAATCGGGTTGGGGCATCTGCCGAGGTGCGGCCTGATATCAGTTTGTGGGCTGGAGAGTGGTTTCGGTTCAGGTTTGCTATTCTCGCGATACGAGTTTGCCTGAGGGCCTTATGCTGCTGGAGTTACGCGCGGAAAACTACGCTGTGATCGATCGTGCGGTCGCTACGTTCGGGCTGGGCCTTAATCTGCTAACCGGCGAGACCGGTGCGGGGAAGTCGATTTTGATTGATGCGCTGGCGTTGCTGCTGGGCGGAAAGGCTTCGGCAGACTTCGTCCGTCATGGAGAAGAGAAGGCGGTGGTCGGCTGCGTCTTTGAGCTGACGACGGGGGCGGCGGCGATTCTCGAGACGAATGGGATCGACTCTGAGTCCGATCATCTTCTGCTGCGGCGTGAGATTCTGGCGAATGGCAAGGGGCGTGTCTTTATCAATAACCAGCCGGCGACTGTGGGGGTGTTGCGTCAGCTCGCTCCTGAGCTTGCGCTGGTTCACTCGCAGGGCGAGACGATGGGTTCGTTCGATCAGGTGCAGCAACGGAGCCTGCTGGATCGCTTTGGTGCGGTCAGCACCGAAGGTGTAGCGGAGGCGTTTGCGGTGTGGAAGACGACCACCGACAGACTTGACGAGTTGCAATCTGCCGAACAGGATCGCCTGCGGATGGCGGATCTGTGGCGGTTTCAGAGTAAAGAGATCGACCAGGCTGGTTTGAATGCGGACGATGAAGATGCGCAGCTCGAGGCCGAGAAGCGTGTGTTGGGCAATGCAGAGAAGCTGTATACCGCGGCGATGAACGCGCACGAGCTGCTCTACGAGTCGGAGAACTCCGCCGAGAGTGCTCTGGGTGCGGCGCTGAAACATGTTGAGGAACTGGCGCGATACGACGCACGGTTTCAGGAGCCTGCGCAACAACTGGCCGCAGCGAAGGCAATTGTTGAAGATGTCGATGCCGAAGTGCGTGACTTCGCGGACAATGTTCACGCGGCTCCGGGGCGTCTGGAGGAGATTGAAGATCGGCTGGCGGCGCTTGATCGGCTGAAGCGAAAGTATGGACAGACGTTGAGAGAGGTAATCGACTTTGGCGCAGAGGCAGCGAGGCAGCTGGCTGAGGTTGAAAATCGTGATGCGCTGCTGATTGAGTTAAAGGCGAAGCAGGATCAGGATGCTGTGACTTACAAAGCTGCCGCGACCACGCTCACAGCAAGCCGTACAGAGGCTGCAAAGCGGCTGGAGAAGCTGGCCGAGGCGCAGATCAATGATCTTGCCATGAGTACGCGGTTTCATGTTCGCGTAACGGCGGTGGAGTCGCCGGAGAGCTGGACCTCCCACGGGTGGGATCAGGTGGAGTGCCTGATTGCTACCAATGCAGGAGAGCCGTTGAAGCCGCTGCACGAGATTGCATCCGGGGGTGAGATGTCACGCGTGATGCTGGCCCTGAAAGTGACGGTGGAAGAGGCTGTGTCAGGTGGCCAGGGGCGGAAGAAAAAGTCGGTTCTACCGCGAACGCTGGTGTTTGATGAGATCGATATCGGTATTGGAGGTCGTGCAGCGGAGGCGGTTGGACGGAAGCTAAAGACTTTATCCAAGGGACAGCAGGTCCTATGCATTACCCATCTTCCGCAGATTGCAGCGTTTGGGGATCAACATTTCCTGATTGAAAAGACGGAGAAGCGGGGGCGAACGCAGACCGAGGTTCGCAGGATGGAAGACTCGGAGCGCACTCAGGAGATTGCTCGGATGTTAAGTGGAGCAAAGTTGACGGAGACAAGCCTGAAGCATGCGGCGCATCTGCTGGAGAGCAGCCGATAATGATAGGGAGCGGCCTTGAACATCTTATCCACCTGAAAGCGGCATCGTAGGTACGAGTGATATAGATGATCAGGAGAGTGAGGGATGTCGAACGATTCCAAGAAGTGCGCGATGGACGGGTGTACGTGTACTCCGCCGCAAGGGCAGAAGTACTGCTCCGCTTACTGTGAAACTGCAAAAGGTTCAACCAAGCTTGAGTGCGACTGCGGCCACCCGGCCTGTGAGAGTCAAAAGCTATAATGGCGGACGAAAAGTTGCAACGGAACGATGCGCTGAAGGCGTAAAAAGGCGCATTTTTTGTTCAATTTTAAGACTTTTGAGCAAGTTAGGATTGCACCTAGAATGGTTCACTTTGGTTCCGATCGAGAGGTAGACGCGGTATACTAGGGAGGTGACTACAACCATCCTTGACCACGCCTCCGAGATCGGTCGCGACAATAAAATGAAAACTAAGCGGGTTCTCCTTCTCAAGCCTCGCGGCTTCTGTGCCGGCGTTGTACGCGCGATTGACATCGTACAGATTGCGCTGGAGACGTTTGGCGCTCCGATATACGTTCGGAAAGAGATTGTTCACAACAGCTATGTTGTGACGGACTTAGCCAAGAAGGGCGCGATCTTTGTTAACGAACTCGACGAGGTTCCTGAGGGAGCACGGGTAATTTACTCGGCTCACGGTGTTTCGCCTGCGGTTCGTGACCGGGCGAAGGAGCGCGGTCTTAAGGTTATCGACGCGACCTGCCCGCTGGTTACAAAGGTCCACGTGGAGGCGATCAAGTTTGCGAAGCAGGGATATTCGCTGGTTCTGATTGGCCATCGCGACCATGATGAGATCGAAGGCACGCAGGGCGAGGCTCCGGATGTGACGCAGGTGGTTTCCACTGTGCAGGAGGTTGCTGATCTTGTTGTTCCTGACCCTAATCGTGTGGCCTACCTGACGCAGACGACGCTGTCGCTGGATGAAGCCCGCGACATGATTCAAGCGCTGAAGAACAAGTTCCCAAACATCGTCGGTCCGCACTCGCAGGACATCTGCTACGCGACGGAGAACCGGCAGGTGGCGGTAAAGAATGTTGCTCATGGAGCTGACCTGGTGCTGGTGGTTGGATCGACGAACAGCTCGAATTCGAATCGCCTGGTCGAGGTTTCGAAGAATCTGGATACAAATTCTTATTTGATCGATACGGCAGATGCGATCCGGCCCGAATGGCTGGACGGGGTTGACACGGTCGCAGTGACTGCGGGCGCCTCTGCACCCGAGGTTCTGGTGAAGGATGTTGTCGAGTATCTGCAGACGATGGGCTACGGTTCGGTCGATGAGGTTGAAGTGATGCCAGAGAATGTTCGCTTTGGTCTGCCGCCTGAGATCGTCCAGGCTATCGCATCTGCTCCTCCAGTAAACCGCTAACGAGAATCGTAGACAGAGAGTTTGATTTTCATGGGTATATCTATAAGTAATCCGAAGGGCCTCGATCAGCCAGCACAGCCGCGCTTTGGGCGGATGGATGTGGGTCTGGAGCGCATTACGGATGGTGTGGCAAGGGCGAAGGATTGGCTGTTCAGCCAGCAACACCCCGACGGGTATTGGTGCGGGGAGCTCGAAGCCGACAGCATGCTGGAGTCGGATTACATCTTCATGCATACGCTGCTCGGGACAGGCGATCCGGGACGGATGGAGCGCGCTGTCAATGAGATCCTGCGTCATCAGAACGAAGACGGTGGATGGGGGTTATATCCTGGCGGGCCGTCGAACATCAGCTATGGAGTAAAAGCCTATCTTGCCCTGAAGTTGATGGGTTGGTCGAAGGATCATCCGGTGCTGGTGAAGGCACGGGAGTGGGTGCTGGCGCACGGCGGCGTGGTGGAGTGCAACACCTTTACGAAGATCTATCTTTGTGCGCTGGGGCAATACGACTATGACGCAGTACCGGCAATTCCGCCGGAGATCGTTCTGTTTCCGAACTGGTGTTACTTCAATATCTACGAGATCTCTTCGTGGTCGCGCGGCATTCTTGTACCGTTGTCGATTATCTATGCGAAGAAACCGTTTAAGAAGTTGACTCCGGAGCAGGGACTTGAGGAGCTTTTTGTAGGCGGCCGCGAACATGCCAACATGCATCTTCGCTGGGATAAGAAGAAACCGCTGGGTTGGCGTAATTTCTTTCTAGCCGTCGATCGAATCATGCACCTGGCGGAACGGGTCCACATTCGGCCGCTGCGAAAGATTGCGTTGAAGCGTGCGGAAGCGTGGATGTTGGAACGCTTTGAGAAGTCGGATGGACTTGGGGCTATCTACCCTGCGATGCTGAACTCGATTGTCGCGCTGCGATGCCTGGGGCGCTCGGTGGACGATCCGCAGATGATTCGCGCACTGGATGAGTTTGAGAAGCTGGGTATCGATTGTCCGGATGGTACAGAGGACTACCCCACGCCGACGTTCCGCATGCAACCTTGCTTTCCCCCTGTGTGGGATACGGCACAGGCGATGTACGCCCTCGGCGAGGCAGGGGTCTGCAAAGATGATCCGCGTATGTTGAAGGCGGCAGACTGGATCTTGACTAAAGAAGTCCGTCAAAAAGGCGATTGGGCGGAGAAGGTCAAGAACGTGGAGCCGGGTGGCTGGTACTTCGAGTTCAACAATGAGTTTTATCCCGATGTCGATGATACTGGGCAGGTTCTTCTTGCGCTTAACTGTGTGGATAATCCCCGGGAGCGATACCAATATGACGCCTGCCAACGTGCGTTGAACTGGATCTGGGCGATGCAGTGCAAGAACGGCGGCTGGGCAAGCTTCGATCGTGACAACACCAAGATGATCTTCCAGTACATCCCGTTTGCCGACCACAACGCGATGCTGGACCCGCCGACAGTCGATATTACCGGGCGCATGCTGGAGATGCTGGCGCTTTATGGCGTTAGCCGCAAGGACCCGCGCGTTGAAAAAGCTATTCAATTCATTCTGAAAGAGCAGGAGAGCGACGGGAGTTGGTTCGGACGCTGGGGCGTCAATTACCTCTACGGAACCTTTCTTGTTCTGCGCGGACTTGAGGCGATGGGTTTCTGGAACCATGAACCGGCCGTGCAACAGGCTGCCGAGTGGATTCGCATGGTACAGAATGCGGATGGCGGATGGGGCGAGACCTGCGGGACCTATGACGATCCGAATCAGCGAGGTATTGGACCAAGTACGCCATCGCAGACGGCCTGGGCTTTGCTCGGATTGCTAGCGGCAGGAGATACCCGGTCCGACTCGGTAGCGAAGGGTATTCGCTGGCTGATAGATCGCCAGCACGAGGATGGAAGCTGGGATGAACTTGTCCCAGGACGCAATGGCGAGAGTTACTACACTGGAACCGGATTTCCCCGCGTGTTCTATCTCGGGTACCACTTGTATAAGCAGTACTTCCCGTTGTTGGCACTGACCACGTACGAACGCGCTATGAAGAGCGGATCGGCTCACTAAACCGCCCGCAACAACAATTTATCTGGAGGAGACACCAATGGCAGTGCCAGTCTCGCAAGCCTGGACGGTTGCAACTTATGTTTTGAAGCAGAAGTTGATGGGCCGGAAGAAGTATCCGCTCGTGCTGATGCTTGAGCCGTTATTTCGCTGCAACCTGGCTTGCGCCGGCTGCGGTAAGATTCAGTATCCCGCGCACATTCTGAAGTCGGAGCTTTCTCCGGAGGACTGCTTCAAGGCTGTGGAAGAGTGCGGAACGCCGATGGTTTCGATTCCCGGTGGAGAACCATTGCTGCATCCTCAGATGCCCGAGATTGTAGCTGGATTGGTCGCGCGCAAGAAGTACGTTTATATGTGCACCAATGCTCTCCTTTTGAAGGAGAAGCTGCACTTGTTCAAGCCGAGCAAGTATCTTTCTTTTTCAGTCCATGTGGATGGTCAGCGCGAACATCATGACTTTTCGGTTTGCCGCGAAGGTGGCTACGACATTGCGATGGAGGGCGTACGGGCTGCGGTTGCGGCTGGTTTCCGCGTTACGACCAACACGACCTTATTCGACGGGGCGGATCCGAATAGTGTTCGTGCTCACTTCGACGAGATGATGGCCGCCGGTGTCGAGAGCATGATGGTATCGCCGGGATATACCTACGATAAGGCGCCTGATCAGAATCATTTTCTCGGTAAAGCGAAGTCCCGCAGAATGTTTCGCGCCATACTCTCCAACCGCAAAAAAGAGTGGCAGTTCAATACTCACCCCCTCTTTTCCGAATTTCTGATGGGGAAGCAGAACTTTGAATGTACGCCGTGGGGAATGCCGACTTTCAGCATCTTCGGTTGGCAAAAGCCATGTTACCTACTGCAGGATGGCTACGCAGATACCTTTCAGGAGCTGCTGGACTCCACCAAGTGGGAGAATTACGGCGCGAAGAGCGGTAATCCCCAGTGCGCGAACTGCATGGTGCACTCCGGACACGAAGCGTCTGCGGTGGACTATAACTTCAGCTCCCTGAAGGGACTTCTGACCACGGCCAAGAGGTATATGTTTGCGTCTCTCTACCCTGATGAGGGCGCACAGAAGCTGCTCAACGAGTGGCGACCGGAGCATGAGAGTCCGCTGATTCAGATTCAAGCTCCAGTCGGGACAACGAAGACAGAACTGCAATCGATCTCAGGAGACTAGGTGTCATGGCTACGGAACAACAGGAACATCTGAAGATCGAACAGTTGCGGCATCAGAGTGCTGACGAACTTGAGCACATTGCGGGTCGCGACCGTGAACAACTCGAAGGCTGGATACCGACGCTTGCGACCGATCAAGAGATCACCGAAGCGCTGGAGAAGGCTTTTGACTATCGCGGCGATATTACAGTCACCCGTAAAGATGGGTCTCAAGTGATTGGATACCTTTTCGATCGACGGACAGGTGCCTCTCTCGCAGATTCGTTTGTCCGCATCCTTCCAGTGAATGAGAAGACGAAGGTAAGTATCACTTACTCGGACATTACGGCGCTTGCGTTCAGTGGTCGAGATACGGCAGCAGGCAAGACCTTCGAAGCCTGGGTGAAAAAGTACTGGGAGAAGAAGGCTGCGGGCGAACAAAACATCCAGATCGAACCGGAGAAGCTGGACTAAGACTGATGTCGGGCGTAGAGTTTGCCGGATAGCATTTTGGTTGGCGCTTCAGAGTTAGTCTGCCAGTTTGGCTGGAAAGAGTGAGAGTGCGCGTATTTATTACGGGAGCAACGGGCTTCGTCGGTGGCCATGTAGCCAGAAGCTATGCTGCAGAGGGCGCAAGCCTTCGGTTGCTCACGCGGCAGACGAGCCGGTTGGATTCCCTGGCAGGCATTGACGCGGACATGGTGACGGGGGATCTGCGCGAACCAGCAAAGTTGAGATCTGCGTTGCAGGGTTGCGATGCTCTGATTCATGTTGCTGCCGACTATCGGCTGTGGGTGCGAGATCCAGATCAGATGTATGCCTCAA
This sequence comes from Granulicella sp. S190, assembly GCF_009766095.1. Taxonomy (GTDB): domain Bacteria; phylum Acidobacteriota; class Terriglobia; order Terriglobales; family Acidobacteriaceae; genus Edaphobacter. Next base: position 235,002 of record NZ_LMUD01000019.1, on the reverse strand, counting down.
ACGTGACCGGCACGCGCGAGTTACTGAAGCTAGCTTGCGAGGCTGGAGTACAACGTATCGTTTATACGTCGAGTGTGGCGACGATGGGTTTTCAGAGAGACGGGACGATTGTGGATGAGGCGACGCCAGTCTCATTGGCCGAGATGATTGGGCACTACAAGCGATCGAAGTTTCTTGGGGAGTTGGAGGTGATCCAGGCGGCGAAGGCGGGCCAGCACGTGATGATCCTCAATCCGACGACGCCGATTGGGCCGGGCGATTCGAAGCCCACTCCGACTGGGCGAATCATTGTGGACTTTCTGAATAAAAACTTTCCTGCATACGTGGACACCGGGCTGAACCTCGTGGATGTTGCTGAGGTAGCGCGCATGCACGTGGTTGCGCTTGAACGTGGTACGCCAGGCGAGCGGTATATTCTTGGCGGAGAAAACCTAACGCTCAAACAAATTCTAGATCGTATGTCAGCAATTACAGGACTCCCATCTCCTACGATGAAGGTGCCACATGGCGTTGCGATGGCATTTGCTTTCTTCGAGGAGAACTTTACCGGACGGTTGAGAGGAAAAGAGCCGCGTGCGACGGTAGAAGCAGTTCGCATGGGCAAGAAGATGATGTTCGCTTCCTCGGCAAAGGCAGAGCGCGAGCTTGGATTTCAGGTGCTACCAATCTATAACGCATTGCGAACGGCGATCGAGTGGTTTGTCTCGCATGGGTACGCGCCACCCCTAGACGGACATACAGCGTGAGGGGAACGATTGCGATTGTTGCCGCACTCGAAGGCGAGCTAAAACCTTTTGTGAACCACGCAAGCGCGAGGGGATGGAAGCGCAGGCAGTCGGCAAAAGGATCGTCACTTTGGGAGTTTCGCCATGCCGAGGGATGCTGGGTGGCGGTGTGTGCCGGTATGGGAGAAGTAAGGGCAACGGTGGCGTCTGCTGAGGCTGAAAAGATTGCAGCGATTGATGCTGTTTGTTCTGTCGGCTGGGTGGGCGCACTCGATGGAACGATCGGGGCGGAGTCGGTTTCACGCGCTTCAATGGTTATCGATACGAAGACGGGGGAGAGATTTCGACCAGAGGACTCGCGACCTGAGTGGCCGGTACTGACAACCACGACGCAAGTGGCGGACGCGGTGGAGAAACAAAGATTAGCCACGAGTTATGGAGCCGGTCTAGTGGATATGGAGGCTGCTGCGCTTGCCAGGATCGCGCTTGGGAAGGGCGTTCCTTTCTATTGCATCAAAGCCGTATCCGATAATGCTGACGCTACACTGCCGAACCTGAATCCATTCCTAGGGGAGAATGGGCGGTTGAGAATGCTTCCTTTTCTCGCCCATGTCGCAGTTCGACCAGGTTTATGGCGGGATTTGATGAGACTAGGAGAGCATAGCTCTGCCGCCGCGAAGAATCTGGCTGAGGCGCTCTATGCATGGTTGGATGAGGATGGGTCTCTTCGCCGATCTGCGGTCTAACAGACTCAAAGAACAAGATGGATAAGGATCAATTTATGTCACATATTATTCCTGAGACGATGCGGGCAGCGGTATATCGCGGTGTCAATGATGTTCGGGTAGAGACGATAGCGGTGCCGGAGATTGGCGATGGGGAGGTGCTGGTGAAGATCCACACCTGCGGGATCTGCGGGACAGACCTAAAGAAGATTCATACCGGATCGCATGATGCGCCGCGTGTGTTTGGGCACGAGATGGCAGGCACGATTGTTCGTATGGGAGTCGGCGTAGAGGGGTTTGCGGTAGGAGATCGAGTGATGGCGTATCACCATATTCCTTGTGGGGAGTGCTACTTCTGTCGCAAGCAGACGTTTGCGCAGTGTGAGGTCTACAAGAAGGTTGGATGTACGGCTGGGTTTGCTCCCTCGGGAGGCGGCTTTGCCGAGTACATTCGTGTTATGGATTGGATCGTGCGACGCGGTTTGGTAAAGATTCCCGATGATATTCCCTTTGAGCAGGCGGCATTTCTGGAGCCGGTGAATACTTGCTACAAGGCGGTTCAGTTGCTTGGCTTACAGGCGGATGAGACGGCGCTGGTGATTGGGCAGGGGCCGATTGGGATTCTGCTGGCGGCGCTGGCGCGGCGGACAGGAGCTACCGTACTGACCAGTGACCTGTATGCTGAGCGGCATGCAGTGGCAGCGAAGTTTGGTCTGAATCGGCCTCTCGACGCTCGCGGCGATATTGTTGCGGCTGCGAAGGCTGCTACGGAAGGGCGAGGTGCAGATGTTGCGCTGCTTGCAATCGGAAGCGATGCCCTAATCAAGATTGCCATGGCGGCGATTCGTCCTGGGGGGCGGGTTGTCTTGTTTGCCTCGACACAGCATGGCGAAGCGCCGTTCGATCCAGCGGCAGTGTGCATGGACGAGAAGACTTTGATGGGCTCTTACAGTGCTTCCGTGGCTATTCAGGACGACGTGACGCAGTTGGTATTCGAGGGCTATAGCAAGGGGTTCGATCTGACCAACCTCATCTCGCATCGGTTTTCTTTGGAGGATGCGGTGGCTGCGATCGATCTAGCGTCGCATCCACAGGCTGACTCGATGAAGATTGTGATCCAGCCTGTATGAGGTTAGTCTCGGGTGCGCTTCTTGACTTCAACGCTGAGACGCTTGATCTTCTGGTTGAGAGTGGAAAGTGGGATTTTGAAGTACTCCGCGGCCTCGGTCTGGTTCCAGTGACAGCGCTCGAGACGGTCGGAGATGATGCGGCGTTCGATCTCTTCCATCAGGTCGAAGAGGCTTGCGTTAGGCTGATGGTCGAGCAGGCTGGCCGAGTAGGTGCTGCCGGTGAGTTGCGTGGGTAGCAAGTCGGGATTGATGGTGCGCGAAGTTGAGAGAACAACGCCACGCTCCATTGCGTTTTCAAGCTCGCGAACGTTACCCGGCCACTCATAGTCCATGATGATGCGCATCGCTTCGGGAGAGAGGGAACGCACTTCGGTACCATTCTCTTCTGCATAAAATCTGAGGAAGTGAGCAGCGAGTAGAGGAATGTCTTCGCGGCGAGAGCGGAGCGGCGGGAGTTCAAGACTGATGACGTTGAGACGATAGAAAAGGTCTTCGCGAAAACGGCCTGCGCGTACGGCATCCTGCAGGTTGACGTTGGTCGCTGCAATGATGCGGACGTCAACCTGGATCTCCTGCACTCCACCAAGATGCATGAAGCGACGATCCTGGAGGACACGGAGGATCTTGGCTTGCATGTCCATCCCCATCGTGCCGATCTCGTCGAGGAAGAGAGTTCCTCCATTGGCGACCTCGAAGAGACCTTTCTTTGCAGTGACCGCAGAGGTGAAGGCGCCTTTGACGTGACCAAATAGAGTGGATTCAAGCAGCTCGGAGGGGACAGCGCCTGTATTGACCGGGACAAATGGGCGGTCGCGACGAGGCGAGTTCGCGTGAATCGCCTTCGCGATGAGTTCCTTGCCAGTGCCACTCTCGCCCTGAATGAGAACGGTCGAGCGGCTGGGGGCAACCTGAGCGATAAGGTCGAAGAGGCGTAGCATTGGCTCGCTTTTGCCAACGATGTTCTCGAAGTTATAGCGCTGCTTCAGGGTCCGTTTAAGTTGAACCACCTCTTCTTCTGCGCGATGGCGGGCTACTGCGGCACGAATGTCGGCGAGCAGTTTCTCGTTGTCCCATGGTTTTTGAACAAAGTTTTCTGCGCCGGCGCGAATCGCATCAACAACGTTGCCTACTGTTCCATACGCCGTGATCATGATGACGGGAAGGTTGGGTTGCATCTCGACGATGCGGGGAAGCAGATCCAATCCGCTCTCACCGGGTAGCGCGAGGTCGAGAAGGAGCAAGTCATATTCGTTACGCGAGAGAAGTTCCAGACCGGATGGGCCGTCACTCGCCGCACTTACAGTGAAGCCTTCGAGGGTGAGCAGCGTATCAAGGGATTCGCGGATCGCCGATTCGTCATCGATGATGAGAATGCGGGGATCGCCAACGATACGTGCGGTTCGTTGCAGGTGAAGGGTCTCGGCGGCGAGCTCAGTGGTCTCAGACATGCAACGCCTTCCTCTCTACACTTACGGGCTCGCTCTTTGGCAGTTCAACGATAGATGCAGGGCGAGTGCCGGAGGAGGGAAACTCCAACTGGAATGCCGTACCGATGCCGATTTCACTCTCTACGTTGATCTTGCCGGCATGCTCCTGCATGATGCCATAGGTGACGGCCAGGCCGAGGCCGGTTCCTTTGTGCTCGCCCTCCTGCGGTTTGGTCTTGGTGGTAAAGAAGGGATCGTAGATACGGTGCAGATGCTCCTTCTCAATGCCGGTACCGGAGTCCTGAATGCGTACGATGACGCGGCCTGCGCCATTGAAGGTTGCGATCTTGAGCGTTGCGTTGGTGGTTCCAAACATCGCGTCCTTTGCGTTCAACATCAGGTTCAAGATGACCTGCTGCAGCTTGCCCTGGTTACCATGAATACGAGCGAGGTGGGGGTCGAAGTTGGTCTCGACACGGATCTGTGAGGTTTTGAATTGATGTTCAAGCAGAGTGACTGTGTCTCGGAGAAGATCGTTCAAGTTAAGGCTGGTGAACTCGGCTCCACTGGTGCGTGAGAAGTTGAGGAGCCCATTGACGATCTCGGAGGCACGGAAGGTCTGTTGAGTAATCTTCTCGAGCACTGGGGCTAGACGTTCATCGTCGCGCATGTGCTTGGTGAGCATCTGCGTGTAGCTGGAGATAACCGCGAGTGGGGTGTTCACCTCGTGAGCAACGCCAGCAGCGAGGAGACCGATGGAGGAGAGTTTTTCAGCCTGGGTAAGTTGAGCCTCGAGCTGAATGCGGTCGGTAATGTCGTCGACCAGGATGATGCGTCCCACTGCGACAAAGTTGCGGGTAACCAAGGGAGCGATGGCGATGTTAGCGATGCGCACCTTTCCGTCGGGAAGCACGAGGCGGAATTTGTAGAGGGTATGGGTGCCATGCTCCTCGCGAACACTGTTGAAGCGGGCGACGAAGTCCGGCGGTAAGATGGCGGAGATAGGCTGACGGAGAACCTCTCCACGCGACTTTGAGTACATGCCCTCCATCTGGGTGTTCCAGCTTTCAATGCGGTCGTCGAGATCCACGGCGAAGACCCCGATGTTGATGGACTCGACGATGTTCTCGTGGAACTCTTTGAGGCTTTCAAATTCAGTGATCTTTTGCTCGAGGCGACGATAGAGCTGTGCGTTTTGAATGGCGATACCTATGTAACCGGCAAGGGATTCGAGCAACTCCATATCTTCGCTGGAGAGAAAGTCACCGTCGTCTGTGCGGCCAAGGCCGATGACGGCGACGGTGCGAGTGCCCGAGCCTTCACGGTTCGCGACGCGGCAGGGAAGATAGTAGTTGAGGTCGAGGCGGCCTGCGCTCTGGCGCTGCGCCTCTGGCAGACGAAGTACCTGCTGCGGATTTTCGAGAAAAATGTGATTGTTGGCACCCGGGCGATCGAAGTCGAGAAAACGAACATCGAGGCTTCGGAGTTCAGCAGAGTGAAGATTAGTAAGACCGTGTGAGGCCGCCAAATCAAAGTGGCGCGGTGTGAAGCCGCCCTCGCTTTCGGAGGCCAGGAAGACGGCAACTCTGGTGACGAGAAGGGTCTGGGGAAGACGCTCCACGATGGAGTCGAGAAGAGCGCGGAGGTCAGTCTGAGAGTTGATGCCACGGCCAAACTCAACGAGGGTCTCGCGGTAGTCAAAACGCTTCTGGTCGAAGACGCGATCGACTCGAGCTTGAATCGCGCGCTTGAGAGGATCAAAGACGATGCCTGTAACGATGATTCCTGCCATGAGACCCCAGATACGAAGGCTTGGCAGGCGAGTGTGGACCATCTCTGCTGTTACGGCCACGACGCCGAAGTAGAGTCCTACGAGGGAGGCGGTGGCGAGGGTGTACGTGACCCCGCGCTTGAAGATGAGGTCAACGTCCATGAGCCGGTAACGCACGATGGCCCAGCTGAATGTCAGTGGAAGGATAACCAGCGAGAGACCGGCGAGCCTCGTCAACTGGCTGGGAACGGACCAATCTGCGAGGTAAGGGATTACGTTGAGCAGGGTAAATGGAGTGACCGCGAGGAGAGTGCCGCGAGTGAGCCATTTGAGCTGCTGTCGTTCAAGAGCGGACTCGGCGCGGCGATAGCGCAGGCGAAAGACGATGGCGGCGATAACGTAATAAAGGGCCAGGTAGCCGAGGGCGATCTGGTCAAGCCGGTGTAGAAGAATTTCGGTTGCAGACCAGAAACGTATGGCCGTGTACTGCAGGCCGATGAGAAAGACTCCAGGAAGGTAGAGCAGAGCACAACCCACACGGCGGCCGACGCGGTTGCGCTGGTCCGAGGCAAAGTTGTCGGAAAAGCTGACTGCAAAGTGCAGAAAGAGCGCAGGCTGAAGCGCGAGCGCGGACATGTTGCCCCAGAAGATGAACCAATCAAAGATTCCAGGCTCTCCCGTAGAGCGGAAGCTGTAAAGCACGAAGGAAGCCAGGCAGAAGACGTAAAAGTGAACTGACTTTGGGGCGGTCCAACGCCGAAATAGCACGTAGATCCCAATACAGAGATATACAAGCGCGATGAAGCGAAAACCCTGGTCGATGGAGCGGTCTTTCGGCTCAAGGATGACTTGAATATCGAGTTTGGTCGCGCCGTTCAGGTCAATGGATTGGGGAACTGGCCGGAGGATCGAGTAAGTGGCGTGAGCCCAGATGCCGCTGCGGAACATCTCGCGGGTAAGGGGGGCAACGCGCGGAGTTGGTTGATCATTGACGCTGACCAGGATATCTCCGGTACGAATACCGGCTCGATGACCAGGAGAGAGTGCTGGAACCCTTTCAGCCCGTAGCCCGGTAGCTGCTTCGACCCACCAGATGCCGTCGGTTGGAACGTCCAAGCCATTCTCGCGGTCGAAGTTCATGGCCGCAAGAACGCAGGCAGCGACAGTCGCAACTGCGAGTACGATAGCCAGAATGCGAGTTTGGGAGGCGTTCTTCATGGAAATCCGGCGATCTGGCAAACATCAGCAGCAGATTAAGGACCAAACCCATTTGTGCTTTGTTGCACAATGGTTGAGGCATTTGTAGTCCCTTTGCCTACAGAAAATCATAACCTATTCCGTAATAGTCGAGATTGTTACAGGGCGATACGCTTTAGCGAAGCAAATGGTTCGGCGTAGATATGTTTAGAACTCAAGAAGTCAGTTCTCGAGACTATGCCTCCCCATAATTTGAAGATACGAGACTTTTGATCTGGAGATTTATTAACACTCCTGTAATACTAGAAAGCTGCATGACTAGCGTTCGATCCACGGGCGAGGCTATAGAACAGTGACAAGAAATGACATGAGCCCTATTACAGAAGGCTTCGCGGTGGTGGACGGGCTGAAGGTCCATTATCAGCGCGCTGGCTCGGGCCGTCCTCTTTTGCTGCTTCATGGTCTGGTGGGATCGGCAAAGAATTGGCGACAGAACATCAGCTTTCTCGCTCAGGATTCCGAAGTCTACGCGGTAGATCTGTTCAATATGGGAGAGTCGGAGCGGGTTCCAGGTCTGGATGCGGGGCTTGAAGCAACGGCGGACCGGTTGGCAGCCTATATGGATGCCCTGGATCTGGAGGAGGCCGATATTGCAGCTCACTCCCATGGTGGAGCAGTGGCTATGATGTTTGCTGCGCGACACCCTGAGAGGGTGCGAAGACTTATCCTGTTCGCTCCGGCAAACCCATTTTGCGATCTTGGGCACCAGTTGATCAGGTTCTACCAGACACGATTTGGAGTCTGGTTTGCGCGACAGATTCCTTTTTTGCCGCGAAGATTAAAGGCAACCGCACTCAGTCGTATGTATGGAGATCCATCGCGAGTCTCAGCGGGTGCACTTGAAGGATATACGGAAGGGCTGCATATTCCTGGGACGATGGATCACGTCATGCAAATTGTGCAGCGCTGGTTCGTAGATATGGGGTTGCTGCGATCCGCATTGGAGCGACTGGCCGCAAAGCCTACGCTGTTGATTTGGGGAGACTGCGACCGGGCCGTTGGATTGAGTTCGGCCAGTGAGTTGCAGAGCGTTCTTCTGCAGTCGAGTCTTATGGTGCTTCCTGGCGTGGGACACATCGCGTTTGAAGAAATGCCAGAGATTTGCAACCAGGCGATGCGGGAGTGGCTCTCAAAGCCGTTGGCCTCCGAAGCGCGGGTAACGGTGAGTCGGCGTCAAGAGCGTATTGCGTATGAAAGCCGCGTCATCGAGCAGGGTGCGGCTTGAGTCGTTAGCTCAAGCTGAAGGCGCTTTGCAACCATAGGCGAATCTCTTTCTGCATGAGATCAAGTTTAGGGTTGGGCGACTCCGGTGTTCCTTGAAAGAAATGATCTGCATCGGCAATCATGACCAGACGCTTTGGCTCAGGTGCTCGTTCGAAGATTTCTGCCAGGGCTTCGCGCGGACCATATTGATCATGGTCGCCACTGAGGAAGAGCTTGGGTTGCGTACAGCGGGGAAGAAACTTGTAGGTGTAATCGCGGCCTTCTGCGCGGACCGGGAGGCCGAGGCCGATGAGACCCTTGACTCGAGCATCTCCACAGCAGGCGCGCAAACCGACGTTTGAGCCGAAGGAAAATCCGGCGAAGAGGATCGGGCGATTGAGATTCTGTTCCATCCAGTCAAGCGCTGCGTGGACATCGTCCTGCTCTCCGTGACCGTTATCGTGTGTGCCTTCGCTGAGGCCTACGCTGCGGAAGTTAAAACGAAGGACAGGCAGGCCGAAGGAAGAAAACGCCTTCATGGCGTGGTAGACAACCTTGTTGTGCATGGTACCTCCGCCCGAGGGATGAGGATGGCAGACCAAAGCGGCGTAAGGCGCATCGTCACGACCGGTATTAAGCAGAGCTTCAAGACGGCCTGCAGGACCGCGTAGATCGTCAATCGAACGAATCTGGGAGGATGTGATCTGCGTCATCTCTTCAGTTTATCGGGTGTCTCTCTTATTCTTTCTTTATAAGGGATACCGTATGCTGGAGGGCATGGCGATTGACCCCATTGCACTCACTCAGCAGCTTGTGAATATCGAGTCGACCACCTATCACGAGGGTATTGCCGGCGTGTTTCTCCATGAATATCTTGCCGCACAGCGTTACGAGGTTGAGCGGACCGCAGTAGAGCAGCCGGATCGCGCCAGTACACCAGGTGCAGGGAGTGGAGAGCGGTTTAATGTGTACGCGGCCATGCCGGGCATCAAGCCTGACGTGGTGTTTTCAACCCATATGGACACTGTCCCTCCCTTTTTTGGGTGCAGGGAGGATGATGAGTTCCTGTATGGACGGGGGACTTGTGACGCGAAGGGAATTATCGCAGCCCAGGTGGCGGCAGCAGACCGGCTTCGTGAAGCGGGCGTCAAGGTTGGACTACTGTTTGTGGTGGGTGAGGAGCGGGATTCGGCGGGAGCTGCCATGGCGAATCTGTCCCCCAAGGGATCGCGTTTTCTGATTAACGGAGAGCCGACAGACAATCGCCTGGCGCTGGCCTCCAAGGGGGCACTAAGGGTAGAACTCAGGGCGAAGGGCCGTATGGCGCACTCTGCTTATCCTGAGCTTGGGGAGTCAGCTATAGACAAGCTCGTGGAGGCGCTGCATGACGTTCTAGCGATGCAGCTGCCTGTCGAGCCTGAGATTGGGCCAACGACTTTGAATATTGGGCTCATTGAAGGCGGCCGCGCTCCAAATGTAATCGCAGACAAGGCGGAAGCTCACATCCTGGTGCGCCTGGTGGGGCCTTCAGAGGAGGTAAGACAATCGATCCTGGCTACGGTGGGCGACAGGGCGGATGTTACCTTTAGCCTCGATCTGCCGTTTGTGCGGATGAGAAGAGTTGGACAGCTTCCAACGATGATTGCGAAGTTTACGACAGATATTCCAAAGTTGACTGCGTGGGGAGAGCCGTTTCTTCTAGGACCTGGATCCATTCATGTAGCCCATACGCCGAACGAAAAGATTGCGAAAAAAGAGCTGCTGGAGTGCGTGGACCTTTATGTGCAGCTGGCGGAGGATCTGGTCCGGTCTTAGGTCGCGGGATTATCAATCGACGCGCTCAACCAGAGATAATGCGGAATTGTAAGTTGTCCACGTTATCTTCTGCTAATACGGCCGTTTCGTCCGGATTCGCAGGATTGTAGCGGATGGTCACCAAGGGGCTGCCTTTGGCTTTCAATTCGGCTTCATGGTGAGTGAGCGCTACGCTACGCAGATAACCGCCGTAATACTCCCCAGCCTGCGTAAAGTGGAAGCCGGCCTCGACCTGGTAGTTCGCACCCATGGAAGCTACCTCTTCGTCGACTGGGAGAACGCGCCAATGATTGATCTCAGCCTGGGCCAAAGGCCACTGAGCGGCTAGATGAAGCTTCTTCTCCCGGTTTCGGTGACGAAGCTTGCGGCTGATTGCGTCGATCAGAAAGATGCCTGCCATCTTGGCTAACGATTCTAATACGACAATTGGGGACGTGTTTTCCTAAGGGACTGCGGGCTCTAAACTAGAGGGATGGCAGCAGAGTTTACCCACCTTCATCTTCATACGGATTACTCCCTTCTCGATGGCGCCTGCGATGTGGATAAGCTCGCGGGGCATCTAAGCAAAGTTGGCCAGACCGCGGCAGCTATGACCGACCATGGAAACATGTACGGCGCTGTGCACTTCTTCGACGCAATGCAGAAGAAGGGGATTAAGCCGATACTTGGCTGCGAACTCTATATCTGCAAAAACGAAGACCATCGCGCGGCACCTGAGGGAGACAAGTACAACCACCTTCTGGTACTCGCAGAGAATCAGGAAGGCTACAGAAACCTGGTCCGACTGACGAGCGAGGCGGCGCTGCATGGGTTTTATCGCAAGCCTCGCGTGTCGAAAGACTTTCTTGCGAAGCACTCGGAGGGGTTGATTGGATTCTCCGGCTGTCTTGCCGGGGAAGTGAATCAGTTCTTGATGGACGACAAGTACGATGAGGCTAAGCGTACTGCGGGCTTCTACCAGGATCTCTTCGGAAAGGGAAACTACTTCCTCGAGATCCAGGATCATGGTCTCGCTCCGGATAAGGCTGTCTGCGACGCTCTCTTCAAGATGGAACGCGATCTTGATATTCCTCTGATCGCAACCAACGACAGTCACTATGTGGCGGCTGATGATTCGCGAGCGCACGAGATTCTGCTCTGCGTACAGACGGCGGGTAGCATGAACGACCCGAAGCGCTTCAAGTTCGACACGCAGGAGTTCTACATCAAGAGCGCGGAGGAGATGCTGCGGACGTTCTCGCAGAATCCCGAGGTGTGCACGCGGACGATGCAGTTCGTCGATCGCTGCAACGTGAAGATGATGAAGGTGGATAATCCCTTTCCGGACTTTACGGTGCCCGTGGGAGAGACGCTAGATAGCTACTTCGAACAGGTATGCCGCAAGGGATTAGAGATGCGGCTGGAGACAGCGGTCGCTCATCTACGGTCCAGAGGGTTGCTGAAGAAAACCACCCTTGATTATCACGAGCGATTAGATCGCGAACTAAACATCATCAAACAGATGAAGTTTCCCGGCTATTTCATGATTGTCTGGGACTTTATCAAATATGCGCGCGAGCAGAATATTCCAGTGGGGCCTGGACGTGGATCGGCCGCGGGATCGCTGGTGGCCTACGTGATGCAGATTACGGATATCGATCCGCTGCAGAATGAGCTGCTGTTTGAGCGGTTCCTCAATCCGGAGCGTGTGTCGATGCCGGATATTGATATCGACTTTTGCATGAACCGTCGCGGCGAGGTGATTGAGTACGTCAATCGTAAGTATGGCCGGGATCAGGTTGCGCAGATCATCACGTTCAACACGATGGCGGCTAAGGCGGCGATCAAGGACGTGGGACGCGCACTGGATATGCCTTACGGCGAGGTTGATCGCATCGCGAAGATGATTCCGCCGACGATTGGGATCACTATCGACCAGGCGCTGAAGGATTCGCCAACGCTGGCGGGGGCGTACGAGGGCGACCCTAAGATCAAGGAATTGATTGATGCGGCGCTACGTCTGGAAGGGTTGGTGCGTGGTGCGGGGGTACACGCTGCGGGCGTGGTGATCGCGCCAAAGCCGCTGACGGAGCTGGTTCCGGTAACACGCGCGAAGAACGACGATATCGTGACCGCGTATGACATGAAGGCCGTCGAGAAGATGGGTCTTTTGAAGATGGACTTCCTTGGACTGACAACGCTCACGGTTATCGACGATGCGTTGAAGCTGATCAAGTCGACGACGGGGATCGATGTAGACATGTCGACGGTGCCGCTGGACGACGTGAAGACCTACGAACAGGTCTACCATCGTGCGCTCACCTCTGGCGTATTTCAGTTTGAGTCAGGAGGAATGCGCGACGTTCTGCGCAGATACAAGCCGAATACGGTCGAGGATCTCACCGCACTGAATGCTTTGTACCGTCCCGGGCCGATCCAGGGTGGGATGATCGACGACTTCATCGAGCGTAAGTGGGGACGGCGGGCGGTGAGCTATGAGTTGCCTGAGCTTGAGATGATTCTGCGCGAGACGCTCGGGGTCATCGTGTATCAGGAACAAGTGATGCAAATTTCTAACGTGCTGGCGGGATATTCGCTGGGCGATTCCGATCTGTTGCGGCGCGCGATGGGCAAGAAGGATCCGGCTGAGATGGCAAAGCAGCGAGATCGCTTTATGAGCGGTGCCGCTGCTAATAAACACCCGAAAGATACGGCAGGGAAGATCTTCGACCTGATGGCGCAGTTTGCCGGGTATGGATTCAATAAATCGCACTCGGCGGCATATGCGCTTCTGGCCTATCACACGGCGTGGCTGAAGACTCATTATCCAGTGGAGTTTATGGCGGCGTTGCTGACGAGTGAAACGTCGAAGCCTGAGAATGTCGTGAAGTACATCTCGGAGTGCCGCGAGATGAACATCTCGGTTGTGCCGCCAAATGTACAGGTTTCAGATGCGAACTTCACACCGATCAACGGCGCGATTGGATTTGGTCTGGCGGCGATCAAGAATGTAGGACATAACGCGATCGAGTCGATCATCGCGGCCCGAACGGCGTTGCAGGCAGCAGGGAAGCCCGGGTTCTCCAGCTTGTGGGAGTTCTGCGAGAAAGTGGATCTGCGCTTGCTGAACAAGCGAGTGCTGGAGTCACTGATCAAAGCCGGCGCAATGGATGCGTTTGGGGGAAGGGCAGCTTTGTGCGGCGCTCTCGATAAAGCGATGGAACGGGCGCAGAAGTCGCAACGTGATGAAGCTGCGGGTCAGCATGGCTTGTTCGGGATCTTCGACTCGGATCTGCATCCCTCCGCCTCAAATCATGGGGAAGACGCTTTGCCCGGCGTTGCGGAGTGGGACGAACATACTCGCCTGCAAAACGAAAAAGAGGTGCTGGGATTCTTTGTCTCAGGGCATCCGATGGATAAGTACCGCGAGAAGCTGCGAAACATGAAGGTCATCGATACCGCGACTGCGTGCGAGATGAAGCCGGAGCCGCAGGTCTTCCGCCGTGGTCGCAACGAGGAGCCGCAGAACGAGATCTCGATTGCCGGGGTAATCACCGGCCTGAAGGTAGCGAAGTCCAAGCGCTCCGGAGAGATGTATGCGCAGGCTTCGCTTGAGGATACTGTCGGCAAGATCGAACTGATTGCGTTTCCGCAGTCCTACGAGAAGCTGGCAGAGAAGCTGAAGATCGATGTACCCGTGGTGGTTCGGGGCGTACTGCGGGGCGAGGAGGACTCGGCGCCGAAGCTGGCGGTCTCAAGTATTCAGGCTCTTGAGGACGTGAAGATCAAGCTGCCCGATTCTCTGCGGATCAAAGTGCCGCTCCATAACCCTGATACGGCACTGCTGGAGAAGCTGCATGCCATTCTGCTGGGTGCACCGGGTAAAGGGAAGCTGCTGCTGGATCTTGAAGAGCCGGGAGAGTTTTGCGCAGTGCTCGAGCCACATAATTGCCTCGTAGCCGCGGATAAACTTTTTATTGAAAGGGTTGAAGAGTTGGTGGGCCGAGGAGGGGTTCGGATCATCGACTAGGCCGTCGATGCCATACAATCATTAGAGCAGCAACGAAGCATCCTTAGACAATGGCAGAACACGAGACCGGAAGAACAGCGCACTCCCAGGCAGCATCCGCACCAACTCCCGAGGCTTGGATCAAGACGGAGCTGGCACGGCACCCACAGCGTCCCTACCCGATGGACTTCATTGCAGCGTTGTTTACCGACTTCAGCGAGATTCACGGCGACCGAGCCTTTGGCGATGACGCTGCGATGACCTGCGGCATGGCTTTCTTTCACGGCGAACCCGTATTAGTGGTGGGTAACCTGAAAGGACGCACCCTGAAGGAGCGTGTGGCGCGCAAGTTCGGAAGCCCCGATCCCGAAGGGTATCGCAAGGCTTTACGGGCGATGAAGATTGCAGAGAAGTTTGGCCGACCTGTCTTTACGTTTCTCGATCTGGCCGGGGCGAATCCTGGTATTGGAGCAGAGGAGCGGGGCCAGGGGGAGGCCATTGCTCGGAACCTCCTAGAGATGTCACGGCTACGTGTGCCTACCATTGCGACGATTACCGGGGAGGGTGGATCTGGGGGTGCGTTGGCTCTGGCGGTTGCAGATCGTGTGCTGATGCTCGAAAACGCGATCTACTCTGTGATCTCTCCGGAGGGCTGTGCGTCGATTATGTGGAAGGACGCCGGAAAGAAGCAACAGGCCGCAGCCGCTCTGAAATATACGGCGGTCGATGTGAAGCTGCTTGGTTGCGTCGATGAGGTGCTGCCGGAGCCTTGGGGTGGGACACAGAACAACCCTGAAGAGGCTATGGCGCTGGTGGACGAGAGACTGCAAAGTCATCTCGCGAGTCTTCGTGCACTGCCCGTCGAGTCACTGCTGGAGCAGCGCTACACCAAGTTTCGCAATATTGCGCAGTTTTACACCACCGCTTAGCGGTCTACGAACCTCACTGGAGTAGTCAGCGTTGCAAGCGTTCAATCCGATACACTCAGGCCGCTCTGAGCGCACCCTGCAACTGGCGCTCTTCGTAACCTCCGCGACCTGGTTTCTCGCCTCGGATGTTTTGGCAGGACGAGCCGCTCGCGGTCTGTCGGAGCGATTTGATCTCGCTTCCAGCCAGCCTCTGCTCGCTGCGTTGTTCCTTCTCTTTTTGTTAGCAGTTGGGTTTTCGATCCTTCAGGCGATAGCGCGACGCCATTCGACTTTGCGCGAAGTTCTTGGACTACCGAAACGGGCTACCTCTCGTAGGGAGTGGATCCTCGGAGTCGCCGTCGGCTGGGGTTGCGTCGTCATGACTGTCCTTCCGATGGCACTTGCCGGACGGTTGAGTGTGCAGTTGTGGATTCAGCCGCGCGCAATATGGCTCTTGCTGTTGAATCTCGTGACGCTGGCGGTTGCGGCTTTGGCTGAAGAGGTTGCGTTTCGTGGCTATCCCTTCCGGCGTTTGATTGAAGCTATTGGGCCTGTTGCAGCGACTATCAGCATGTCGTTGTTATTCGGACTTGGACATGCGCTCAACCCGGGAGCTACCTGGACAAGCGTGATAGTCACGATGCTCGCGGGATTGCTACTCTCGATAGCCTGGTTGAGAACTCATGGATTGTGGCTGCCATGGGGGCTGCACTTTGCCTGGAATGCGAGCATAGGCATCCTGTTTGGACTTCCTGTGAGTGGGATCAACGACTTCGCCAGCGTGGTGCAGACGCGGGCGTTTGGACCGCTTTGGCTGACCGGCGGCGACTACGGTCCGGAAGGTGCACTTTTCACGGCAGCAGTTCTTCTTGCTGGCCTGGTGGTCCTGGTGCGCATCACACGTGACTACGCATGGGATTACACACATAGGCCGATTGTTGCAGGCGGCTACGCCATTGAGGTGCCACCGCCCGCAGCGCATGCAGCAATGGAGCAGGAGGCCAGACCTGCAGCCGCGGCTTCGCTTGTCCAGATTCTTCCAGTAACGCCTCAGACACGTTCCGTTGACGATGAACCCAAGTTTTAGCGGGGGGTGGGGCTTCATCTTGATTTGAATCCGGCTGCTATCCAGAGAAAACCTTGTGGTCTGGTCGAAATTATGCAGATTGGCTCTTGTCAAAAGGGGAAGAGAAGGCGCAAGCTGGTGTTACTCCGAGGTGCTCCGGTGGCACTCTTCCCGTACAGATCGGCTATGCTGCTAGGTCTCCTGGCCCTCTCGCTGAAGACGATCTCAGGTCAGGTCTTCGTGGTTGGAGAGAAGACTGCGACTGCGGATATCTCGACGGATTTTTCTCCTACGCATGTCTCTCTTCAGGACACTCCTATGACGGAGCGTGGACGACGGGAGCTGGTTCGAAATCTTGAAGCGGAGCAAGGGTTTGCTCATCGCGCACTGCCGGTAAGTCCGAGTGTGACCCTGCGTGCCAATGGCCCGATCAGCCCGGGTGGTGCTGACTACAAAAAACTGATCTATCAGAAGGGTGAGGCTGCTGCGCTTGGAGACCGCGTCATCATTACTTCGATGGAGATCAAGCCAGACCGGATCGTGCTGGATCTTAACGGTGGCCCGTATGTAAAACATCGGTTTTTGCGCCATGTGCAGCTGAATGACGCGCCGGTTACTCAGGTTAATGACGAACGGGCGAGCGGATCGAGGATAACGTTGATCTTCGAGGGGCGTGTGCCTGAGATCTCTGCGCCTGAGGTAAAAGCTCTGCTCGAGCCTGTCATTGACTTTGGGGTGAAGACGTCAGAGCAAGCCTACGCGGATACGTTGCCGCCGATGTTGAAGGAGGCCATTGCCGCGCATGAGGTGTTAGTGGGAATGAACCATCGCATGGTGCTGGCGGCCTTAGGCGCGCCAGAAAGCAAGATGCGGGATCAACCCAGCGGAGATGCGAACGGCGGTCGATATGAGGAGTGGATCTACGGGCATGTTCCGCAGACGATTCGCTTTGTGAGGTTTGTCGGAGACCGTGTGACGGTGGTGGAGATTGCGGCGCTTGGGAAGCCGATCGACATTCACGATAAAGACGAGATGGCCGGCTACAATTCTCCGGAACCTACGCGCGAGGTGGCGATGGGAGACAAAGCACCGGATGGAGCGGCAGAAAAGACCAGCTCTGCTCCTACCCTATTGAAGCCTGGGGAAGCAGCTTCGGCCGGAAGTTCCAACAATAAGGTGCAGTTTCCGGACGATAACAAAGGTGGAAAATCCTCTCCTCCATCTGCTGCACCACCTTCCAATAACCTAGCTTCGTTGGCGCAGGCACACTAAACGCTCGGGTCGTGTAGACTTGATGGAGAGCCTTACTCGCAGTTCTTCTCCTCGATTCCCGCCGCGGTTCGTCCCGGACAATCTTTACGAGAAGCACCGGATGATGAGATTCTGCTTGCCCGCGAGGGTAGCAGCCGATTGAATTATTCAATGCGTGGGCCGAAAGATTCGTAACGTTCGTATTAGGGAGAGCAAGCATTATGGCGAAGATTGCCAAGACCGGCGACCGTAAGAAGGTCATGGATACTAACAAGAGCACGGATTGTCCGAAGTGCTCCAAACCGACCCGCATCGTGAAGCGCGTGAAGGATCGCGAGCGCGGTACTCCGGGCGGAGTGTATATCTCCTGCTCGGCGTGCGACTTCTTCGAAAAACTCTAAGATTTTCCTTGAAGAGAGTCTGGACAAAGAGCCCTTTGCGGGCTCTTTGTCGTGTGTGGGACTGTCTTTTGAATAGCTTCGTGGCGGGCTTGGTTCCGTTACAGGCGATGCACCAAAGTTGTACAAATAATTTACTCGCAAAGGCTTGACGATCGTTGTTTGAGACGGGCAGACTCGACGCTGGAAAGTAGGAACCTCGTTTTATGATGACCAGCAGCCCGGCAGTGACCTCCTCTGTTTTTGCGCCTCTCCCCCACTTCAACCGCCCGACATTTTTGATGTGTCCTCCTGAGTTTTACGATGTGGACTACGTCATCAACCCGTGGATGGCGGGAAACCTGCATCAGCCCTCGCGGGATGCAGCGTTTATGCAGTGGAAGAGCCTGTATCGGCAGTTGCAGAAGGTGGCGGATGTGCGGCTGTTGCATGCGCGTGAGGGATCGCCGGATATGGTGTTCGTGGCTCATGCGGCGGTGGTTCAGCATGGGCTGGCGGCGGTGTCGAGCTTCGCTCATCCGCAGCGGCAGACGGAAGAGGGACATCTGCGAAAGTGGTTGCAGGACGCGGGTTTTCTGCTGTGGGAGACGCCGAGGGAGACTTCGTTCGAGGGTGAGGGAGATGCGCTCTTTGACGCCAATGGCGGTCACCTGTGGGCGGCGCATGGGGTGCGGACTTGCAGGCATAGTCATCGCCATGTGGCGGATGCATGGCATACGCCGGTGACCTCGCTGCACCTGGTGGATCCCCGGTTTTATCATCTGGATCTTTGTTTTGCGCCTCTAAGCGGCGGGTATTTGTTGTACTTTCCGGAGGCGTTCGATGCGGCTTCGCTTGAGAAGATCGAGGCGGCTTATGCGGCGGAGAAGAGGATTGTTGTCAGCGAGTTAGAGGCTACACAGTTCGGCTGCAATGTGATCAATGTAGGGCGAAATATCCTGATGGGCGCGGTCGAGACGGATCTGGCTGAACGTTTGACCGGGCGTGGATTCGATGTGACGGAGTTAGCTTTGAGTGAGTTTCAGCGCGGGGGCGGTTCGGCGAAGTCTCTGGCTTTGCGATTGAGCGATTCGGCGCTGGGGTCGAAGGTGGTTGAGACAGATCTGCGGACGCAGTTTTAGGTTTTATGCGGATAGATTTTTCTGACGTGGTGATTCGGCGTTTTTACTGGGTGTTTTGCAGAAATGCGTGTTTTTGACGTGGTGTTTTGGTGGTGTAGCTGTGGTGGCTTGCGTGGCTGAGGCTGGTTGTTAGCAACGTGTTTTTTGCTGGCTGAAAGTGTGCCAACTTTTTCAAGTTTATTTTCGTTCCGGTGGGCCGGGCCGAGTGTGGCGCCTGTCGAAGGAGAACGGCTCGCGCGTAGCGCGAAGGCCCACATCTCAAAATCGAGATATGGGGCAACCGATTTTCCGACGTTCATTTTGCCTGGGCTGGGGTTGACTGTGCCTGGGCGATTTCGTCG
>NZ_LMUD01000019.1:199863-215670 GCF_009766095.1 Granulicella sp. S190 | reverse complement strand
GATCGCCGATGGCAGCTCCGGCGGGGCGGATTCCCGGGATGACGAGGAGGGTGTCAGGGCCGGTGGCTGCGCGGACTGCGGCGACCTCTTCAGGAGAGCAGACGAAGCCGTCGATACCTGACTGGGTGGCAAGCTTTGCGAGACGGAGAACCTGGTCCGCGGGGGAGGCGGTGACTCCGGTGCCTGAGAGCTGGGCGGCATCCATGCTGGTGAGGACGGTGACGGCTAAGAGCCGAGGCGAGCCTGAGGCCTTCGCAGCTTCGGCGGCTGCGGACATCATGGCTGCGCCTCCCCCGGCGTGAAGGGTGAGAAGACCTGCACCGGACTGAGTAACGGAGCGGACTGCTCCGGCTACGGTGTTGGGGATGTCGTGGAGCTTGAGGTCGAGGAAGATGTCGAAGCCGCGATCTCGCAGTTGATGGACGATGGAGTTTCCCGCGGCGTAATAGAGCTCCATCCCAACCTTGAACCACTGGCAGGTCTGACCGAGGGAGTCGACGAGTTTGAGTGCGCTCGCTGCATCGGGGAGATCGAGGGCTACGGCGAGACAGGATTTTGGCGATGGCATGTTGTTAGTTTAACTGCTCTGTTGAAGAGTTGAGGCAGACTTTAATCGGAGCAGTGAGATGCCAGTTTGTCTTTGCCTTCGCCGGGGAGAAGGTCTAGGCTGTGTGTCTGTAGCTATCGGCAAGGGAGGGTTGATGCGGCTTCGAAGGGGTGTGCTCAGCTTTTTGGTCTTAGGTGTATTTTCGATCGCGTACGCTGCTGTTCCGCAGGCGCCGCAGACGCGGCCTGCTCCGGGTTCAGGTGGGTCTAGCGGCGGCGGACGACCGCCGCAACAGGGTGGTGGCAGGCCAAGTCCCGGTGGTGGAAGCAGACCTCCCGGGGGAGGCAATTCAGGTGGAGGACGACCGCCGGGTGGCGGAGGAAACACGCGACCGCCTAGTGGTGGTGGAAATACGCGGCCACCTAGTGGTGGAAGACCGGGTGGAGGGAGTAACAATCGTCCGCCACCGCGGCCTAATCCGGGGGGCGGGAACAGGCCACAGCCGGGACGTCCGAATCCGGGAAATCGTCCGCAGCCTGGCCGTCCGGGTGGTGGAAGGCCGCCGCAGTGGGGACGTCCGCCGCAAAATCGGCCGTCTTATAGTTTCAGGAGAAACGACTGGGGCTATCTGCATAACTACTATCGGCGGAACCTTGGGTACATCAACGTGGCGACACGACCACGGTTTGTGATTGGCGGATTCTTTCCGTACAACTACATTCCGTATCTTTCGCCGCTGCCTGCGAATGTGTACGGATACCTACCGCCGCCTCCGCCGGGATACAACATGGGCTACTACGACGGATATGTGGTTGTGTACGACCCGCTGACGTACTTCATCGCGAATGTAGTGGATTTGTTGCAGCAGCAGTAAGAGTGTGTGCGGGCCGGAGTTACAGATGCTCCGGCCCGTTGCTGCGCGGGGATGAATCAAACGATGCGACAGGGCATCTATTTCCAGGATGAAAAAGAAAGATTCAGTGGCGGAGGTGAAGCTGTCCGAGGAGCAGTTTCAGGCGATCGCGCGGGCGTTGAGCGATCCGCGGCGCTTTGCCATTCTTCGACAGGTTGCCGCCGCGGATGGGATGGAGTGCGCCTCGCTTGAGGAGCATGAGTGTATTAGCCCGGCCACGATCTCGCACCATATGAAGGAGCTGAACGAGGCGGGGCTGATTGAGATCACCCGGGTGGGTCGAGGGGCCAGGCTGTTCCTGTGCCGTCCGATCTTCACGGCTTATGTCAACCGCCTGGCGTCGATTTAGGTTTACCGAATATTGAAGAGTCCCCGCCTGAGTCTCCGCATCTATTAGTTATCGGATCGTTCGATGACTATCGAAGTATAAGGAGATCGAGATGGGTAAGCTTGCAGGGAAAGTAGCAGTCGTGACTGGCGCGTCGAAGGGTATTGGCGCAGGTATTGCAAAAGAGCTGGCGGCGCAGGGAGCGTCGGTGGTGGTGAACTACGCTTCTAGCAAAGAGGGCGCCGATAAGGTGGTAGCCGAGATTGTGAAGGCAGGCGGTAAAGCGATTGCCGTCGGCGGCAGCGTCGCGAAGGCAGCGGAGATCGAGACTCTTTTTGCAGAGACGAAGAAGGCTTATGGCAAGGTCGATATCCTTGTGAACAACGCTGGCGTGTATGAGTTCGCTCCTTTGGAGGGAATTACGGCGGAGTCGATCGACAAGATGCTGGGCACCAATGTGAAGGGATTGCTGCTGGCGACTCAGGCTGGTGTGGCTCTGTTCCCAGCGGAGGGTGGCAGCATCATCAATATCGGTTCGGTTGCGAGCGACCAGACACCGCCGATGTCTGCGGTCTATAGCAGCACGAAGGGCGCTGTGGATGCGATTACGCGCGTGTTTGCCAAGGAGTTGGGACCGAAGAAGATCCGCGTCAACTCGGTGAATCCTGGACCGGTTGTCACGGAGGGCTTCAAGGCGTCAGGCTTCGAGGGAAGCGACTTCGCAAATCAGATGGTGCAGGGAACGCCGCTTGGCCGCATTGGTCAGCCTGATGATGTGGCTTCGGTGGTTGCGTTTCTGGCCTCCGATGATGCGCGCTGGGTGACTGGTTCGCTGTTGCAGGTTGCGGGTGGTTTGCGCTAACCGAGTGATTTGAGTTGTGGCGCTCCCGAGGAGATGATGACTCGGGGGCGCTTCGTCGTTTAACGGCGATGGTTGAGGTGGTGCTTCCTTTATGCTGATGGGAGGCGAATGACACAGACAGTTTTGACGATTGCAGGATTCGATCCATCTTCCGGTGCGGGAGTGACCGCCGACCTGATGGTGTTTGCGGCGCATGGCCTGTTTGGGACCTCGTGCATTACGAGCCTGACGGTGCAGTCGACGGTAGGGGTGAAGGCAAGTTCGCCGGTGGCGGCGGAGACGGTGAAGGCGACGCTCGATTGCCTGGAGAGCGATCTGCCGGCAGCGGGGATCAAGATTGGAATGCTGGCTACCGCGGGGAACGTGATGGCGGTGGCGGAGTTTCTGGAGGGGCTGCGCGGGCGCGGGTGGCGGGTTCCGGTGGTGCTCGATCCGGTGATCCGGTCGAGCTCGGGAAGGGAACTGCTGGATGCGGAGGGGGTGGGCGTGCTGCGAGAGAGGCTGCTGCCGCTGGTGGATTGGGTGACGCCGAACCTCGAAGAACTGGGGGTTCTGGCGGGACGAATTGTGATGCAACGGGGAGATCTGCCGGAGGCGGCGCGGGATCTGCAGGCGATGGGCAGGGGACTGAATGTGGTGGCGACAGGGGGGCACCTGATGCCTCCGGACGACCTGCTGCTGCGGGTGGGCGGCGAGATGGATTGGTTGTCGGGCGAGCAGATTGTGAGCCGGTCGACCCATGGGACGGGATGCGCGTTTTCGAGTGCGCTGTTGAGCAGGCTGGTGCTGGGGGATGCGGCGCTCGATGCGGCGAGGATGGCCAAGCGCTACGTGGCGGAAGCGATTCGAACGGCAGAGCCGAGAGGGAAGGGGCTGGGGCCGGTGAATCCTCTGTGGCCGCTCTTTGATGTGTAACTGGTTTCGATGCTGGCTGCAGTGCGTTCCTTCTATTTGTAACTTGCGTGGTGCGCGGCTTCAGGGGTGGGCTTGGTGCCAAGGCTAGGACTACATCGATTGGGTCATTGTCGCAATCGAGGTCCGCTGTTCCGATAGTGGGAAGGTCTGCGGTTTGATTCATCTTCTTTGGGAGATTCCGGATAATGCCTTGGCGAGGTTCGCCGATAGGGATTAGGACGGAGGATTCAGGTCCATGTCTACAGTTGCCTTTCCCGGGGTCTATCGACCCGAGCCCGTAACCCGGAACGCCGTAAGCGTCGTGACCCTTTCGCCGGGGAATCCCGAGCCGAAGCATGCGGATCTGACGATTCACCGCATCTCCAGAAGCCACCACGGACGCACGCTGCTGACACTGGGCCATGCAGCCGAATATCTTGCGAACTCGCGCCGCTACTCGATCCAGGCCTTCGACAATCAATCGGACGATGAGGCGATTCATATTTTGATGGGGTTGAGCAAAGGCGTGTTTGAGGATCTTGCACGACCTCCAAGGTTGATTCGGCGGATAGGGGACTGGGCGATCGAGCGTGTGGTGCGTCTGTTGGATCAGGGTGTAAGGAGGGCAAGAGCGTAGGGAATCAGACGGCAGCTCTTTCGTGTGGCATAGCCTTCGCCTTCGGTCTGCTGCTAGGCTGGAAGGTATGGCGCTTACAGTGATTTTGAACGGCCAGTCGCGCAGCTTCGAGATGCTTCAGGAGGCTGCCAGCCTTGAACAGCTGGTCGCGGCGCTCGGATTGAAGGGCGACCGGGTGGCAATCGAACATAACGGCGAGATCGCTCCGCGGTCGACGTGGACCCAGACCTGGGTAAGCGAGGGCGACAGATTAGAGGTCGTTCATTTTGTGGGTGGCGGTGTCTAGGTGGGTTTCCCGATAGGTTTGGCGGCAATTTCCCTGATGGGTGTAAAGGTTTAAGAAGCAGATTCCTTTTGGGAATGACACCCAAAAAGCAAGATGACTCTACACCAACTGCGGTGTTGCGCTAGCGGGCAGAAGAACAAACTGCCGCCGGTTGTTTGATTGGGACTTTATTTTTTGCAGCGTCACTCGAGGCTGCTTATGTGGTCGAGTCGCCGGTTATCAGACTCTTGAGCAGAGACTCCCAGCGGTCTCCGTAGTCCTCCCAGCCGCCAAGCAGGGAGACTCTGCGCAGTGCGGCTTCGCGCATCTGCGACTGAAGGGTTGGGTCGTCTGCCAGTTGCTGCATGCGATGAGTGAGGGCTGCGACGTCACGTACCGGGACTACGAATCCTTCGACGCCATCGGTGAAGAGGTCTTCGCCGCCAGTATTGGTGGAGCAGAGGACAGGGCAGCCGCAGGCCAGTGCCTGGCCCTGGACGAGCGCGAGGCCCTCTTCGATGCTGGGCAAGACCATGACGTGGCTGGTGCTCATGAGCTGGGCGAGCTGCTCCTGCGGGAGTGCTCCGAGGAACTCAACCTGCTGCTGGGGGAGACGACCGAGAACGGTCTTCATGTCGGGATGGATGGGGCCGGCGACGCGCAGACGTTTGTTGAAATGGCGTAGTTGGGCGAAGGCTTCGAGGAGGTACGGCACTCCTTTTCGAAGGCTGACGGAGCCGGCGAAGAGAACCTCGAAGCGGTCGGCGGGAGGATGGCCGGTGGGCTTGAACTTTTCCAGCCGCACACCATACGGGATGACGTGAATCTTGTTTTGGGGCAGGCCCATCTCTACGAAGGAGCGCGCAGCAAAACTGGAGGGAACAGTGATGGCATCGGCAAGGGCGTATATCTTCTCTTCGCGGAGGATGTCGCGGATGTCGGTGACGGGGCGGTCTACGTTCCAGCGTTGATACTCGTCGGAGACGATGACCTCCTGGTAGCGCTGATGGGAGGAGCCACGGTCGCAGATGAGACGGCCGCCACGAGACTGGACCTCGCGCCCCGTCTTGAGGCTGGAGCCGGAGATGGCGATGAGTGCATCGGGCGTGTCAGCTCTGCGAGTTCGGCGAAGGGTCCACTCATCGAAGGCTATGGCGTTAGCGTAACTGGTCTGGTCCAAAAGCCACGGGTGGTGAATACCAAAGCGCTGCATGAGGAATTCGGGGGTATGGATCCAGGGAAAGGTCTCGACGAATTCATGGGGCAGGCCTTCGCGTTTGAGACGAGCCCAGGGCCAGGTGGAGTAGATACGCTGGAGATGTCCACGATGGTGGAGCTGGCGGGCAAGCTCGAAGTGGTGAAAGACCCCAAAGACCGTCTGAACGATTCGCATAGCAGCCCGTGGGGCGATTGACCTCAGCCCATCGTAACAAACGACGAAGGTGGAGAGGCCGTTCCTCCGAGCTTGATCGAGGCACGAGCCTGGTGGAGAAATTTGTCGCGCCATAGGATAATCGAAAGATGGAGCAAGTTTTGGAAAGAGTAATGAACCCTGAATTCGAGAAGTCCAATGCAATAGCAAGTTCGATATGGAGGCTGTTCGCAGAGAGCTTCGAGGGTGCTGAGATCACCGCACGAAAGAACATTTCGATCAACTGGGCGGATAAGCCTTTTTCGTTCTATAACAGTATCTTTCTCACAGGTTCGATCAACGAGGTCGCGGTGCTTAAAGAGACCGTCGACGAAGCGATTACAGTTGCGAGCAGGAAGAGTTTTCCCGGGTTGCTCTCTGTGTGCCGCGATCTGCTCAGTGAGTCCGTGCAGGCACAGGTGGACAGCGTCTTCGCAGAAAGAGGCTATTCCACAGTGATGCCCGTTACCGGGATGGTCGCCGAATCATGTCCTCGCGCATCGCCCGGTCCCGCAAGCCTACGTATAGAAAGAGCCGATGACAGGGGAGTTGCAGTCACTGATTTGAACTGCCTGGTTTATGGTCTTCCCCTTGAATCTGGCCGAGCTTCTCTACTCAAGATTCCTCTTTGGCAGAGTGCGTTTCCGTATGTTGGATACGAAGGAGACCGGCCGGTGACGACGGCTACCACCATCGTCCATGACGATGTCCTCTACCTGGCCTTAGTTGCTACCGCGCCGGACGCCCGCGGCAAAGGCTATGCGGAGGCGGTTATTCGCCATTCGCTTCAAAAAGCACATGAATCGACCGGGTTGAATCGCACTGTTCTTCACGCGACACAGGCAGGCTTCCCGTTGTACAAACGCATGGGCTACCAGACGGTCGCTAACTTTAGCTGGTACATGCCGGATCATCAGTAGTAGATGAGACTCTCCGTCTGCGTGCCCAGACGGAGAATTTTTTATCTCCACTTTTGACATGGAAAGACTACATGACATGTGTTGCCATGCGACACGTGTGTTACAGACTTGTGCGTTCTGTCCACTAGACGCTTCGCCAAAGGAAAAAATGAAATGCAGTTGAAGCGAAACCTGGGTCTTCTTGAAGCTGTTGGTTTGTCCGTATCAATTCTGGCGCCCACGCTGGCGATGTCCTTCAACACGATCTTCGCAGTGCAAGCAGCTGGCGCAGCCGCTCCACTCGCCTTCCTCATCGGAACTGCTGCGATGCTCCTGGTGGGATTATGTTTTGTGGCTTTCGAGAGGCGTGTCAGCAATCACGGCTCGGTCTACTCCTACATTGGGCATACGTTTGGGCCGCGATGGGGATTCGTGGCTGGCTGGAGCCTGCTTTTTTTCTACACCACTATTGTTTCAACCTGCGCCGCCTTGTTTGGCAATGGAGTTTCGGTGCTGCTCAAACAATTCGGCGTTCAACAATCAAACTGGTTCCTGTTAGCCATCCTGGTGTTGCTGATTGCCGGATGGCTGACATGGAGAGATGCGAAAGTTGCGGCGCGAGGAATGCTGGCGGCGGAGGTAGTCTCTATCGCGATTATTCTGATATTAGCAATCAGAATTCTTACAACGGTGCCGCTCTCCTGGGCTCCAATGCATCCGGATGCAACCCACGGATGGTCGGGAATAGGGTACGGAATGGTCTTTGCGGTCTTCTCGTTTGGAGGGTTTGAAGGAGCAGCCATGCTTGGTCAAGAAACCAACAATCCAAGACGCAATATTCCTATTGCCATCCTTGGCACCTTGGTTTTCGCGGGACTTTTTTACGTGCTGGTTGTCTATGCCCAGGTTGTTGGATATGGGGTCAACAACCTGGACGCTCTAACGCATTCAGACTCTCCACTCAGCTCGCTTGCAGAAAGATACCTATCTCGCCGATACTCCATAGGTATCGATCTGTCGATCATAGCCAGCACCTTCGCTTGCACGCTCGGTACCGTGGGTGCGGCATCACGCATGCTGCGTATTCTCAGCGTTGATGGGACGAAGCAGTGGTTTGCAGACCTCGATCCCAAACACAACACACCGACCAGGGCGATTGTGATGATCTGTGTGTGTAACCTAGCCGGGATGCTCCTATGGGGCCTTCATGCCGGAGCTCTCACTTACGCTGCGGCAACAGCAACGTGCGGCACGCTCGCGTTGGTCCTTCTTTATGTCGGTGTAGGCCTGGCAGAGGCAGTGGAGGCGCTGCGGTCGAAACGTCTGTTGGGGGCGGGGATGGGAGTCATCAGCGCACTGTTATTGTTGTGGCCTCTTTGGAACAACATTTATCCTGTGCCAAGCTACCCTGCAAACCTATGGCCGTACTTGGTGGCAGGCTGGATCCTGATCGGAGGAGTCTACGCTGTTCGCAAGATGGCACCGGAAGGGAATTAGCGACAAGCTAGCAGTCCGGACAACAGAGGATGATTGTTGTAATCATCTCCGGTTCTTCCTGGAATAGCCAAGCTAAAAACAACGCATGATAGGGGACTCTCAGTTGATTGGAGCTCGACTGAGTTGACTATACAGAATATGTGTTATCGGACGTTCTATGCGTAGCGCGGGTGCTTGTTGTAAATCTGTCCATAGCGTCTAGACTTCGCTGATTCTAGGATGTTTAGAGTTCACGTTGCTTGTGCGACTCTGCTTATGAGTCGTCGCGTAAGTACCTCAAAAACGAGGTTTGCAAATCGTTGGCGTGTAATTTCTGACGTTTGGTGTAAAGACCCCTACAAGGTCTGCACTCGCGCAGGCCAAGGCCATAACGACGTGCTCGTAACGTCAAGATCTTCCCTGCCAGCTCGCCAGGCGAAAAACCGGCCTTCACGCGCTCCCGCAGGATTTCCCGTTCGAACTCTGCGAAGACTGCCAACATCATCCCGGCCAGTGCACAGACCTGTCAGGCGGCCGATCAACCCAATCCCAACGTCTGGATTCACCGGAGACTTAACTTTTCACTTCGTGAGAATTATTCTCGAAACAAAATAACAAAAACTTGGAATAAGCCGCCCGCTCATTTGTTTATTCGTTTAGGTGGAATGCGTTCCGCACGGCAGGGCGGCTGCTCTTTGTACAGGGCAGAGCGTCAGGATTCCGACGAAGCGAGCTCTGCTGATAAGCAGGGTCCGGATAAAGCGGAAAAGGCAGTTGCACTTTACGAGGGAATCAATGAGTTTGAGAAGATTTCATTACTTAGCTGCGTTAGGCGCTGTAATGGCCTGCACGATCGGCTTGTTAGCCGTAGCCAGTTCGCCTACTGCCCCAGTCAGTTCGCCTCTCAGCCCTATAAGCAAGCCGCCTGACCCAGCTCAATTGAGGCCGGTCGAACGAGTTCCGAGAGAAATATTTGGAGAAGTGGGTAACTTTCCACTTACAAATGATGATCTCGAGGCTCTGGTATACCCCAGTGCCACTCAAGCCGAACGAAACGCCGCATTGGAAGGACTTAAATTCTTCACGACGGCGCATACAGCGGCCGAAGGCGCCGGGCCGATTGCCAATCAGCCTTTTTGTCTCGGTTGCCACATGAATTCAGCCGACACGTTTAGAGTTGATGGCAATGGTAACGAGTTGGTTACACATGTCTCTCAGGTCTCTCGAGCCGGACGTTCGACTCCCACCAACTTCGACTTTGTCGGATTCAATCCGGCAACCGGCGGTGGTCGCGCGGCAGACCACTTGAATGCCATTACGAATACGGGCAAGGCAGCAGCCTTCACGGTTTTTGGAGATATTAATCCCTCGACGCAGGCGTTCGACGGTCTATCGCAGTTTTCACAAAACTCAACACAACACACGCGGCCTTCTCTGAGTGCCTGCCTGCCCGATCCGCTTCCTCCTTTCTCTCAGGATCCAAATCTGCAAACGGGAGTAGATCCGAACACTCATCTGAGTGCTTCAGGATTCAGACGAGCATCGGGCGAACGTTCGGGACCGCCGTACATCGGGCGCGGACTGATCGAAGCAGTGGCCGATCAGGATATCCTCTTGCTCGAAGCAGCCGAGAAACTTCCGAACCGCTCTTCACTGAACCGCAAGAACGAGTTTCCCGAATGCACTGGAGATTGCATCGCGGGACGTCACAATGAAAACACTTCTAACGGTGCATTTACTGGCGGAGATCCAGGTTCAAGAGTTGGTAAATTTGGTGTTCGGGCAGGCGGTCCGACGATGCTTCAGTTCATTGTTGGAGGCGTACAGGGCGAACTCAGCTTTACGAACCCGCTCAATGACGCGGAGTTGGTTAGCCCGGTTAATAACAATCGTCCTGGATGCATCAATACGGTGCCGTCCCCACAAGTGCCCGAATCGACTCCTCTCAGTTTGCGGACGCTGCTCAGGTTGACAGCTCCTCCTGAATTCGGAGCGCCGTTACTGCGCGTTCTGAACTCTCCGGATCCCAACGGCCCGCAGCCAGCCGGGTCGATGGAAGATAGAGTGCAACGGGGAGCCAGATTGTTCGGGATTGACCTGGTCGCTTTTGCCGACCGCATGGTACCCGGTCGAATGCCTGCCGGGGGCGATGGTCGGGACGAGCATGCCATTAGTCGAATTGATCGCAAGGTAGGCTGTGCCGGTTGTCATACTCCTGTGGTAGCCACCGGGCGGCTACCAACTGACACTGGAACTTCTCATATAAGCAATGTGTGGGCGCCGCTGTTCTCTGATCTGCTCATTCACGAGGGGCCTGCTATCGATGCAGAAAGAGTAGTGCCTACTGCGAGGCTACCCCTGCTCATGACGCGAACGGACGCGGAGAGTCGATTGGTAAGCACCTTCGATCTACCGCGCGGACTCACGGACGATGCTCTTCCGCATCAGAACTCCGGTGTCGCGAACGGCAGAGAATTCCGTACCGCTCCGCTGATGGGCTTGGGAAGGATAGGACCTCCCTTCCTGCATGATGGTCGCGTTTACCTCAGCAACAAGACGGCGTTAGAACATCCCGCTGGAACGGTCTATACGAACAGAGACGTGACAAATCGCCCTCTTGTTGTGAAGACACTCGACGATGCGCTCCTGGCTGCGATCGAGTTGCACGATTTGCCTGCGCCGTTCACCGCTTCGAACCAGTCGCGGGAATTTGGAGGAGGTTGCCCTGTTCCACCCGGCGACAAAGTTGGCCAGATTGTTTATCGGAATGGCGCGGAGGACATCTGTCCCCCTTATGACAGCAAGGTGTCTAAAGAAAATAGGGGTGATTCTCGAGAGGTGATCAGACGGTTTCGCAGCTTGAGTCCGGAAGACCAGCAAGCGATGATTGACTTTCTAAAACAACTGTAGTGTTGGGTGAAAACCACTGGAACTGAAGCTGGCTATGTGAGGAGTAACGCAGTAAGTTGTTGCGTATCTCCGGACGCATAGCCAGCTTCCTTAAGTCGCATAGCGTCACGCCGCTCCACCAATTGAGCATTGCGAGAAAAAACTCATGTAGTCATCTCGTGCCTCGAGATGGATCTTCCGCAGGGAGAGTCTCCATGGATCGAGCAAGACCGTCTTGTTTCAGCGTCCAGTTCGGCGGATCAGGTCTTCCCTGCCGTCTGAGTTCCTCACGAAGAGCCTGGTTTTCTGCTTGTACATCCTGCAGCGTCATTGCGGTTCCCTGCTACAAATGCGCATCAAGCGGATGGCCGCCAAACCCTGCAGGCCAAAGACGGAACAGAAAATCGAATTAAATGTTGAGATCTGTGAGGGCCATCCTGGCTGCATGGAATCCACACATTCCATGAACGCCGCCACCTGGAGGCGTTGATGCTCCGCAAAGATAGAGTCCCGAACGCGAGGTGCGATACAACGACCGTGTAGGACGAAACAGCAGCTGGCGGACATTCATTGCTCCGCCCAGGATATCGCCGCCGATTAGATTGGGATTCCAACTCTCCAGATCTTTGGGTGTAGACACGGAGCGGGACAGAATGCAATCGCGGAATTCGGGAGCGAAGCGTACGATTTGGCGCTCAATGGATTCAGTGTAGTCTTCAGTGCTGCCGTTAGGAACGTGACAGTAGGCCCAAGCGGTATGTCGACCAGAGGGAGCTCGACTGGAGTCGAAGAGCGATGGCTGGCCGAGCAGAACGAATGGTTTGTTGGGTGAAAGGGTCCTTTCAGCCTGAGCAATCTCTTCAAGAGAGCCTCCGAGGTGTACGGTGGCGGCCCGCAGACATTCGCGAGCAGTCCACGGAATCGGCGCGTTCAGTGCGTAGTCAATTTTAAAAGCACCGGGTCCATACCGAAATCGCTCCAGTTGCTTTCGATAGTCGGTGGATAGATGGGAACCCGCGATGCGAAGGAGCTGGCGCGGGGTGATGTCTGCGAGGACGAGATCGGACAAAGGTAGCTCGGTTACTTCATGACCAGTTTCAACGACGCCTCCGAGACTCTCTAAATGTCGGACGAGGGCATCCGTGAGAGACTGCGCACCGCCACGAAGGATCGGCCAGCCTCTCGTGTGTCCGGCGGCTATCATCGTCAAGCCAACAGCAGTTGAAGCGGCAGCTTCTAACGGGAGGATGGAATGGGTTGAGACGCCGGCAAAGAGAGATCGAGCGCGTTCTCCAGCAAAGTGGGAACGAGCCAACGACAGCGCCGGCAACAGAGCGGATAGGCCAAAACGCGCCAGCACGAACGGACTTCTGGGTATATGTAGGATGGGGCTGAGAATTTCTTCGACCAAAGCAGTGAAGTTAGAAACTACGGGTTCTATCAGTGATTGGTATGCTTTGCGGTCACACGCATCCAATTGGTCGATTGTTTCTTCAATCGAGTGTTCAAGCACGACGGCGGTCCCGTCATCCAACGGATGAGCGAATGCTGCATGGGGCTGAATCCAGGGAATGTCGATGGGGAGAGAATTGTAGAAAGGGCTTGCAGCGCCCAAGGGGTATGTCGAAGAGCCCAGGTCGTGAAGAAAGCCACGCTGTGTGAGCTCGGCGGTTGAACAGCCACCACCAATCTGCCCATTACGTTCCAGTACGGTCGTCTTTGCGCCGGATGCTGCAAGGACAATTGCAGCTGAGAGTCCGTTCGGTCCTGAGCCGATTACTGTTGCCGTGGACATACCACCCGCTTTCTATAATCCAACCAGAAACCGAGTTCAGATTGGAGGTGTGGCTGATCCATGATACGTCTCGAGATTACAGACTATTTCGCGGCAGGCTTCTCGCCGCGCGAACCGTTGCCTGTTGTTTGTAAGGCCATGCAGAGACGAATAGGTCGGCATCGCACTAAACGCGTCCGGGAAGCCGTTGCGTGACTTCCTGGAGCAACCAGCCGTTGCCGTCCGGGTCGTTGAATGAAACAAAGGACCCGTAGCTGAGACGCTCCGGGTGTGGCCCGCTGACGCGGACGTCGATGCCTGAAAATCTGCAGCCAGTCCCACTTGCGCAGTGAAACACCTCGCTTGTGTCGATACCCTGGGCGACAAGCTGCTGAGGAGTGAACTAGATCAGGCGAAAGTTGTCACCGGCGGTGCGATCAGCGTCGAGCCGCCACCCGAGCCGCGAGTAGAACTCTTTTGCACGGTCGGCATTCGAGACGGGAATGACGACGACCTCGAGCTTCATCTCGACGTTTGTGACGCTTCCACTTGCTGGCGGATCGTTACTCATTACTCTGTGGGTGCTCATCGCCATCTCCTTAATCGTGAGGGATCCAAACAGCATCGAGCGAGTATTCGAGTTAACAAACATAGTCTCTGCGTCTTAGGATTTGGATTTTCAAATCAGGGCGCGTATTGGGTGAAGACAAAGTCACGAGCGTTGGCGGGTTCGTGCTGTAAAAATTGAGCGAATCCCCTGCCGTCGGTCGCGGCGTACCTTCCGGAATCTCAATGACTACGACGTGGGTGCCATGGTACGACATCCTTCTGTTCTTCCTTCGAGTAGGGCTCACCAAAATATGGGAACTCGGTACGGATCCGATTGCGATCAGGGGCAGCGCCGTCCTGGATTGGCCTGTTTGTCGCCAATGTAAGCATCACATCCTGAACATCATCACCCAGTGGCCTTCCATTGAATCCCGCGACATCAAATGCAGCTGCCGTTCCCAATTCATAGGGCAAGGTGGTCGGACATAGTCGAGAGACCATTTGCTTTCCGTATTCTTCCGGGTTCGCGGCAGATCCTGCATAGGTAGTCATCTTCTGGGTATAGTCTGCGATGAATCCCGAGAATAAGGCGATGTCATCAGAAGGTACTGACTTGTTGTAGGTCTCTTTCACCTCCTGATTGGCGGGATCGTTGAGAAAAAGGTGCGTGATCATCGGCAGGCCCCAGCGTGATACCTGCATCTCGGGAGCATGGCCGTAAAGTGACACCGTGGCCCAGGCGTGGACGGTTCCCTTGCCTATCAGATGGTTTGGGACCTCAAGGACAATCGCAGTGATATTGCGATTGTTGAAGAAGTTCTGACGACTGTGCAGGAACGCATCGCCGTCATATCTGTGTTCGTTGTAGAAAGTTTTCTGAAGATTTTGCATTGCGGCAGCGTCGGCGGCAAACAGATCGGGAGCAATTCCGACGAAGGCGCGAATACCAGACTTGCTATGGACTTTCCCTGTATCGCCTTCTATCAGAAGCTCGCCCTTGTCCCCGCCGATAGTCTCGCCGGTGGCTCTACGTACCTGAAACTTCTGAACATGGATATGCTCGTCCCCGTTCAGATGTCTCGGTTCGCTGAACCTGAACTTGAAGACAACATCTTCGCGAGCGTCACCAGTCAGGTCCAGACGAAAGGCATACAAACCCTCAATGTGAAGGGTATCCGGTGAAGAGAGGACAACATCAGGATTGACAGTCATCGCCATCACGGTTGTGTCGGGAGCGCCCTGAAACAGATAGAGATCAGAGACGTTCAGGCTTGGATCCTCTTTCGCAAGTTTGGTATCGAAATGATGGGACACAGGTTTCCTCTTTGTCGATTTCTACGGTCAGCCGCGAAGAATGGGGGCTCCGAAGGGTGCGCCCGTCAATCCGCCGTCAACCATCAGCTCGACTGCATTAATATACGACGAATCGTCCGAGGCAAGGAAAAGCACCGCCTTGGCCAGATCTTCCGGTTTGCCCCAACGGCCAAGTGGAACCGTGGAGGAGAAGAAGTCGGAAAGTTTTGTGGATTCCTCTTGAGTGGCATTGGCGCGCGGCCCGCGCTTCCAGATGGGAGTCTCGGTCGCCCCCGGGTCTTTTGCGAGATCAGCGAAGAGCTTCTTGCGGTCCTCCGCAACCGTAACGTCAGCGCGATAGCCGTGGGCTTTCGATCCCAGCTCGGCGACCGCTTCCTCCAGTGTCTGTTGATCGCGACCCGTAATTGCGACTTCAGCGCCTTCGGAGATGAAGAGGCGGGCTGTGGCCAGGCCGATGCCGCTGTTTCCGCTGGTGATGAGAGCCTTCTTGCCTTTGAGTTTCATGATTCCTCCAGGAGTTCGCGATCGAGAGCCTCGATTCTGCCGGGAGCGATGTCGTTCCCGGCAGAGTTGCTCATTGCGGCAATGCTTTGCCTGACTGCTCCGCCACCATGTAAGCGGCATACCAGTCTGCCCAGTTCGCGTCGCGCTCCCCGATGCGCTTCTCGTGCTCGCCGTGGGCGGCCTCCGCACGCCGAAACGCGCTGGCCAGATCGTTCGCGGAGGCAAAGGACGTCGCCGTGTCGTCGATGCGACCGGGAAGCCGAGTCGTGATTTCCTGGAACAGCCAACCGTTTCCGTCCGGGTCCCTGAATGAGGCAAAAGAGCGGTAGCTGCGATGCTCGGGATCAGGGCCGTTGACTCGACTCCGCCCGAACAGGTAGGGCTCGTCCGGTCCGGAGTACACGTCCGCAGCGCCGTGGAACACTTCGCTGACCTCAACGCCGTGACAGAGCAGATTCTTGCGCGCGGCCTCGATGTTATCGACGATCAGATAAAGGCCCTGGGCTGAGCCGGGAGCCGCCCCGGTGACGTTCTTGCCGAAGATG
>NZ_LMUD01000019.1:179549-199716 GCF_009766095.1 Granulicella sp. S190 | reverse complement strand
TCGATATCCGAGACGGGGATAACGACGATTTCTAACTTCATGTTGACCTTCGCAACGCTAGCCTCTATGGCGGCCTCGTTAGCTTGGATTTCAGATGTCGCATTTGCCATGTCTTTCCTCCTTTGCGTTCCCTGAATCGCTGAATGCGAGCGTCAGCCAGCAGAATCACATGTTCCCTGAGGCGTGGCGTTCGATACCTCTTGCAACGTGAGCCTCTCCTGCCGGTCGTGAGTTTCTAAACGAAGTTCACGGGCAGCCAGGAGGAACTCCCAAGAGATGATCAGGAATTCAATTCGCTTCTCTCCTAGCGGAGCCGCGAATCACATTCCTGAATTCACACGTTTCTATAGTTGATGTTCTCGACGCTTAGGCCTCATATCATGCCTATCTTTGAGAGCGCGCGGGAAACGTCTGGCTAGGAAGCGAGTCTCAGGGAATCGGGGTCGACGATCTTTCTGCTTGGGGGCCCCGCAGTGCGTGAGTGACTGCTAACGACAAGGACTGGAAGCCGAACGCGACAAGTATATACCTGTAATGCAGTGAAATCTGAGAAGTCCATTATTAAATAATTAGACTATTCGCGCGCTCCGAATGCGCGAAAACCAGGTCCGGCCAACGCTAATTAGAGAAGTCTGCGGAGCCGTTTGGATCGGCGAACCTTGCCAACGTAGGGACGGTGTCGACGACAAGACATATGCCCTGCACATCTCCAGGTTCTTCGAAGCCATGCCGCGAGGATGATGCCATGGGTGATCAGGCAAAGGCAACAGGTGGTGCGAACCGGCCGCCACCGAATGATCCGTTCGCGCGATCAGTCTCCAAGAAGAACACCATTATGTCGTTTGGGGCGATGCCTGCTTCGCCAAGCTTCTCGACCAGCGCGGCAACAAGACCTTGTTTCCGATTGGTGTCAGTCCCTAAAGATACCAGCACTTCAATCATCAACATCTGATCAGTGCGCGGCTTGGGCAGTGCGGGATAGTACAGATCAACCCTGAAGTCGCTTGGTCCCAACGAAAGAAAACGTTGGAAGAGGTCGCCCTCTGGGTATCCAGCAGCGATGCTTGCGGCATGGATAGCTGTGGAAAGGCGGCCTGTCTCGCTGGTTGACCCGTTGGACTTCATCGTTACGGTAAACAAGGGCATAGAACCTCCTGATTGCTGGCTATTTCTGCCTCGCAACATTTCATGAGCGTGCATTTCGGTTGTTGATTGTTTATGAGCAGTATTGCCTTAGCAGTTCGCAGAATGGATTGGCGCGAATAAAATCTTCCGACTGGCAAAGCCCTGTTGCGGAAGACTCATCGATGCCGCCCGGCAATTCTGCTCAAATGGGAGCCAGTCAAATTGCAAGAGAACGGAATTCGGTCCTAAAAGTCGAGTTGTGGAGATTAGACGCGAGTCACGAGCTGAGTTATTACCTCACGAAGCGGCGTCGCTCCATTCACATGTTCTGTTCCGGGTACGGCAAAGTGAATCCAACCAGAGTTGAATCCATCGACCATCTCCACCCGAGGCGCCGTCCGTCCTTCCGGCATCCCCTGTGAGACCCATAGCGTCTCCCATTCCGCCCTGGGAACGGCGATCGCCTCGACGGGGCGCCCAACAGCCTCCGCGAAAGCATCTGCTATGTCGAGGGCACTGTAACCCTCCGGGCCCGCAACTTCGATATGGCGGATTCCGGTCCAGCCCTGAGTGAGCGTCTCTGCACCCACCTTGCCGATGTCCGCGGTCGCAACCAGAGGAAACTTCCGGTCAAGCGGGTGGAGCTGAAACAGGATCTTGCCTTCATTCCGCGCGCTCGCTACGTCACCAGCTGAGTTCTCTAAGAACCAGCCGGCACGCAGAAATGCATGAGAGAACGGAAGATCGCCCAACGTCTCTTCGAGGAGATGTGAGCTTGTGATCAAACCCAATCCACTGGCCTGTTCCGCTCCTATGGATGACAGATAAACCGCCTTCGACGGCAGAGCTCTTGATAGAGCCTCATGCAGGACCTTCAACGTCGCCTTGGTCTCGGGAAAGCCCGGTGCCGGTGCGAAGTTTGGAGGAACCATGACGAACACGCCAGCGACACCGGTGAACGCTGCCGTAAGCGCATCTACGTCGTCATAGTCGGCTTTGAAGAGTTCCACACCTTGTTTCTGCCACTCTGCCGCTTTCTCGGGATTCCTTACGATCCCTCGAACCTTCTCGCCCTTTGCAAGAAGCGAGCGCGCAACGGCGCCGCCTACATTTCCTGTGATTCCCATGACTGCGTACATATTGATGCCTCCTGGTTTCTATCAATGTTGTATGAATCGCCGTGCTGCTTATAGTGCTTCCAACTATCTGACTCACTGGAATTGATTCGGAACTAATCTTCGCGGCATTTCACTTATAACGGATTAGCATAAATGTATGAGTTTCGATGACCGTCTTCTGAATGGTGTGAGCGCGCTTGCTGCCGTGGTGAGATCGGGCGGCTTCGCGGCCGCGGCGAGATCCTTGAACGTGTCCCAACCGGGCATCAGCCGTGCAGTTGCTCGGCTCGAGGCGCAGGTTGGAATCCGACTTCTGGAGCGCACGACACGCTCGGTCTCCCTCACGGACGAAGGGAGGCGGTTTTACGAGACCATTGGCCCGATTGTATCGGCGCTCGAAGACGCCACCTCCGCGCTGGCCGAAGGTAAAGTGACCGTTCGAGGGAGACTCCGCGTCAACATGGACCCTTACTTCTCGCAGCTCATTCTTGGACCACAACTCAGTAGATTTCTCAGAGCATATCCGGAGCTTAAGGTGGACCTGATCACGCGGGAGGGCCTCGGAGATCTGATCTCGGATGGATACGATCTGGGAATTCGCTTCGGCGAGCCGCGCCCATCCACTCTTGTCGCCCGAAGATTGCTGGAGACGAGAGTTCTTACCGTAGCCTCGCCCAGCTACTTGAAGAAACACGGCCACCCTACCGACCCGCAGCAACTAGTCGCGGAGCGACATGTGATGATCGATTTTCGAGACCCGGAGACGGGTCGTCCCTTCGAGTGGGCATTCCGTAAAGGTCGAAAGGAGATCAAGGTTGAGACGCAAAGCCAACTCATGCTGAGTGACGTCGCAACAATGCACACTGTGTGTCTGGCAGGATATGGGATCGCTCAAGTTCTCGAGCTCGGCGTGGACGCCCATCTCTCGAGTGGACGACTAGTGACCCTCTTTCCAGATTGGGAAGAGGAACGTTTCCCCCTGTATGCGTACTATCCCTCGCGCCAATACCTCGCACCGAAGACGCGCGCGTTTCTTGAGTTCCTCTCTGCGACGGTCCAGGCCTCGCACTCGCGCAAAACAATTTCAGGTTGATTCCGAAGCCGCGACCGGGATTCCCGACATTTCAGGATTAACCCGACCTCGCTGCATCGATCAAGGCTGGATTAGTCTCTTCATGTTGGGGTTTAAAGAGTAGCTGGAAGCTGTTGTCTAGGCTGTTTTTGTAAACTTCAGCGCTACGGAGTTCATGCAGTAGCGAAGACCTGTGGGGCGGGGGCCGTCATCGAAGACATGACCCAGGTGCGCGTCGCAGCGTGCGCAGGATACGGCGGTACGCTCGGCGCCTAAGGATGTGTCTGAGGTTTCACGGACGTTCTCCTTGGCGATAGCCTGCCAGAAGCTTGGCCAGCCGGTTCCGGATTCGAACTTCGTCTCCGAACTGAAGGCGGCAGTGTCGCAGCAGATGCAGTGGTAGATGCCTTTTTCGTGCAGGTTCCAGTACTTGCCGGAGTAAGGATATTCAGTACCAGCGCGCCGGGTGATGTTGTAGGAGTCTGA
The DNA here is from genome assembly GCF_009766095.1 of Granulicella sp. S190. Classification (GTDB taxonomy): domain Bacteria; phylum Acidobacteriota; class Terriglobia; order Terriglobales; family Acidobacteriaceae; genus Edaphobacter. The sequence goes on along the minus strand of NZ_LMUD01000019.1, from coordinate 195,915 downwards.
TGGGAGGAGCGCTTTCCACTCCGCGTCGGTCTTGATGATCGTTTGAACTTCGGTGACGCCTTGCCGCTGGCCGGCGTCGGAGAACTGTACGATGCGAATCGGTTTGGGGGTCGTATCTTTCGCTTCGACAGGTTCGGGGTGATGTTGCAGGCGGAAGGCTACTGCTGCTACCGCGGCTGCACCCAAACCGATGAAGGCGCGGCGTGGCATTTTGCCGCTGGTGGCTGATTGATTTTGGTTGTCGTTCATCATGCTAATCCTCGGGCCCATGAACTCATTGGCTTTAAGTAAGACGAGGTGATGGGCGGAAATGTTACAGAATTGTAGACCAAGGAAGGTGCGCTGCGACCTCTGCCTTTGATTGGCACCACTTAGGCTAAAAGCAACGATAATGAGTTCGAGACGTCTTATTTTTGGCGAGGTGCCCCGTCGTGTCTGCAATGCGAATCGTATGCCGGTCTGGACGCAACGGTTCGACGCTTCCCTCTCTGGGGCTGGCTTGTGTCCTGCTGGTTGGGCCAATGGTTTGCTGCGCCCAGATTAGTTCGGGCTCCGGGACGGCGGCCCAGATCGGGTCCCAGAGTGTTCCCTCTTCGGTTGGAGGGCGCGTGGTGAATGCGACTACGGGACAGCCGGTTCCGAGAGCTCTCGTCCGGCTGAATAACCGGGCTGTGCTGACCGACAGCGAGGGCAAGTTCAAGTTCGAGCAGAATTCGGAGAGCAGCGCCAATGTTCTGGTGACGAAACCGGGGTTCTACGCCAGCGCGGAGTATGGAGAGGCTGGCAACCTCTACCTGCAGGCGGCGCAGCTGGGAGAGTCACTGGAGCTTCGGCTGTATCCGGAGGCGTTGCTTACAGGTGTGGTGCTTGCTCCCGATGGAACTCCTTTGCCGGGGATCACTGTCAATGCGCTAAGGAGCGTGTATGACGACTCCGGTCATCGGTGGGCGCAGACGGCGCAGACACAGACCGATTCGCATGGAGGGTTTCGTCTACCTGTTCCGGCGGGCGACTACCGAGTGCAGACGAACTACCTGCCGCTGGATCGGACGACTGGTAAGGCTGTGCTTCCAGTTGTGGTTCCGAATGGGAGCTCCAACGGCACGTCGCAGCTGGTGCGAATCCATAGCGGCGAAGAACAGAGCTTTGAGTTGAGGCCGTCGGTGAGTGTTGTTCATAGCGTTGGTATCGCACACTCTTCGTCAGACAGAGGCTTTATGAGGATCTCGGCTCGGTCCAGTAATGGGAGCACCTGGCATATTAATTCGATGCGCTCCAGCGATGGTGAGACGAAGGTGCAGCTTCCGCAGGGAACGTATACGTTGACGGTGCGAACGATGGCTAACGCCGAGGCCGCAGAGCTGGCTGAGACGACGGTCACGGTTCCGGATCACGATATCTCCGGGGTGGTCCTGCAGTTCTCTCCGGTGCCGACGATTCCAGTGGAGTTGCTGGTCGATGGGTCTTCAACGTCTGACAGCTCGCCGCCGGGGCTCTCGCAGTTCGGTCTTAGCCTGCAGAGCGAGCAGGCAGATGTCGACGGCGGGAATGCGGCCGTGGGTTTGCTTTCGAGATCCAATCAGAGCTACTACTTTCTTGCGCCGCCGGGAACTTATCGATTGGCCGGCCGGAGCGGCGGCAGCTGGTATATCAAGTCGGCGAGCTATGGAGACTCCGACTTGCTGGCGCAGGAACTGGCAGTGGCACCCGGCGCTTCGGGAACTCCGATACGCATTACGGTCAGCAATCAGACAGGTGGACTGCAGGGTTCCGTGAAGCTCAATGGAGATCCTTCTGCGTGCTGGGTGTATCTGATTCCGAGTGGACCGAGCGCGCAGGCTGTGTACAGTACGCGCAGCAACTCCACGGGGGGGTACAGCTTCAGTTCCCTTCCGCCGGGCAGTTATCAAGCCATTGCGTTTGAGAGACGGCACTCGGCGGACTATCGAGATTCGAACAGCCTTACACCCTTTAGCGACCGGCAGCATTCTGTTAGCGTGAACGCCGGGGATAAACCGAGTTTGAATCTCGATGCGGTGCCGGTGACCGAGGTAGTTCCATGAGGTCAGGCTGGGTAGGTCTACTCTCACTTTTTATCGCAGCAGCTTGTGCGGGAGTGACCTCTGCGCAGACGCAGGCTAAGTCTGAGATGAAGCATGGCGCAGTGGCGCCTCATTATGAGATCACAGGAGTGGTTGTCAGCAGTATCGATGAGAGCCCGGTGTCGCATTGCCGGTTGACTCCAACGCTTGAGGAGCATGGCGTTATTCGGGGGCGCCGCTTCCCTGCCTCGTCGGACAGCTTTGAGGCTGACGAGCATGGACACTTCTCAATATCGCTTCCCTCGGCGGGCAAGTGGAATCTGCAGGCGAGTGCTCGAGGGTATGTCACGCAGGCTTACGAGGAGCATGGAAACTTTTCGACTGCCGTAGTGCTTACGGCTGAGGTCCCGTCGTTGGATCTTCGATTCAAGTTGAGCCCGGAGGCGAGCATCAAAGGCATCGTACTGGATGAGGCGGGAGAACCGGTGAGAGAGGCGCAGATGTCGCTGCACCTTGTTCCGCCGCTGAATCCGGGCGGTCCGCAGGGCGCAGGCAGCATACGCGGCACTGCGCGGACCGATGACCGTGGCATGTATGAGATTGCAGGTCTCTCGCCTGGGGAGTATCGACTGACGGTGCAGGCGCACCCCTGGTATGCGGAAGCTTCGCAACGGGGGGTGGTGTCGACAAGCCAGGGACCGCCGCTCGATCCATCGCTCGACTATGCGTACCCGCTCACCTGGTTTCCAGGCAGCAGCGACGCCGCAACGGCTGAGACGATGGTTCTGCATGCAGGAGATACACGACGGGCCGACTTCAATCTTGTCCCTGTCGCTTCGATTCATCTGCGCATCGTGCCACCTGCGGGAGTTGCAGAGACGGCGACGGAACGACAGAGACAGGCGTTTCCGGTGGTTCAGCAGATTGCTTCGGGCTCGGGTGGTCCTAGTTTTGTTCCAGTCACGACGCGGCTGGATGCGCAGGGGCAGTTCGATGTGAGTGGGCTGACACCAGGGATATATCAGGTCAGGCTTCCGGGGGCGAATCCGGAGGGACGGTCCGCAATGGTTGAAGTCACTTCGAGCTCAGTGCGGACGGTTGACCTCAACTCTCCGTCACGTGATATCGCGAGGGTTACGATACACATCGACGGATATGAGGGAGTGGGGGAAGAAGAGGGCGGTCGTGGCGGCGTTCGAGTCAATCTGATTGATACCGACACGCGACGCGGAACGTTTTCTTTGGGGGGCGATGAAGGAGCTTTATCGGGCCGCCGAGGTCAGAGAGATTCGACTGTTGATCGCAGCCTGGAGGTTCCTCCTGGACGTTACGAGGTGGTGCTGCAGGGCCGGCCAAACCTCTACCTCACAGGGTTGAACGCTAAAGGCGCTGAAGCCTCGGGACGGTACGTGACCGTGCCCGCGGGCGAGTCAACTGTGACGGTACATGTTGCAAATGGACGAGCGAATCTTAGCGGAGTCGCGACGCTGGCAGGAAAACCTGTCGCGGGCGCCATGGTCCTGCTCGTTCCGATCACGATTGAAGATCCAGACTCGATTGATTTTCTACGGCAGGACCAGACCAATACTGATGGCAGCTTCGATCTGGAGAACGTGATTCCAGGACGATATATCCTGGTCGCTATCGACCGGGGATGGCAGATCAACTGGGGAGATCGATCGACGCTGCGGCGCTACTTGTCACAGGGGGTGCCGATGGAGTTAAAGCCTTCTGTCACTTTGAAACAGAATGTTCCTGCGCAGGCTCCGTGAAGGTCGCTGAGCCTGCGAGGCATCGACAGGTCAGAATGTGTTACCTTCAAAAGGTCGCATTACCGCGGAGAGATGGCCGAGTGGCTGAAGGCGCACGCTTGGAAAGCGTGTATACCGCAAGGTATCCAGGGTTCGAATCCCTGTCTCTCCGCCAAGGACTCTTCCAGCAGCGTCCGGCACAGTCCAAGGCAGACCCAAAAGCACAACAAAACAAAAGAGATGAACGAATTTATCGTTCTCGGTCGTTCAGCGACGTATCATGACAGCCAGTGATTTTGTGTGTATTTTTGTGTGTATCTGACTCGCAAAATGTATGTACTTTTCACAACCTCCAAGGGGGACTGGCAATGAGATCGATACTGACGGACGTGAAGGTTAGGCAAGCGAAGGCAGGGACAGCACCTCTGACCGTCTTTGATGGAGGCGGTCTCTATCTCAAAGTGACCCCCACCGGCGGGAAGCTTTGGCGCTGGTCGTATCGCTATCAAGGCAAGCAAAAGCTGATGTCTCTTGGGCAATATCCAGACGTCTCTCTGACTCTCGCCCGAGAGCGACACAGAGCGGGTCGTGAGTTGCTGGCTACAGGCGTCGATCCGATGATGGAGAAAAAGGCGGAGAAGCTCAGGGCGCATGAAGCTGATGAGAACTCGTTCGCCAGTGTCGCTGCGAAGTGGTTGGAGCACTGGCGCGACGGAAAGAACCTGCGTCACGCGGACACAGTGAGTCATCGACTCGACGTTGACATCTTGCCGTTTCTGGGAGCGCGTGCCATCGGGACGATTGAGGCTCCGGACGTGGTTGCCGTGGTGAAAAAAATCGAGCAACGTGGCGCGAGAGACCTCGCAAAACGGGCGCTCGAAACGATCGGTCAGATCTTCCGGTATGCCATTGCGCACGGATATGCGAGACGCAACCCGGCGGCTGAAATCAAACCCGCTGACATCTTGAAGTCGTCGCACAGGGTCAACTTCGCTCGCATCGATGCAAAGGAACTGCCTGACCTGTTGAAAGCCATCGAGATTTATCGCGGGACGCAAATCACACGGCTGGCATTCAAGTTGATTGCGTTGACGTTCGTGCGAACTTCGGAACTCATCGGAGCGAAGTGGAGCGAGTTCGATCTGTCAGCGAAGCGCTGGGACATTCCTGCTGAGCGCATGAAGATGAAGACTCCCCACATCGTTCTGCTGGCAAGACAGACGCTCGAAGTGCTGGAGTCGCTGAAGCTCATCTCAGGTGACAGCGAGTATCTGTTTCCCGGTGATCGCAAAGGCGCGACGATGAGCAACAACACCATTCTCAAGGGTCTGGAGCGCATGGGCTACAAGGGCAGAATGACGGGCCATGGCTTTCGCGGTCTGGCTTCAACCATCCTGCACGAGCGTGGGTACAATCACGAGCACATCGAACTACAGCTTGCACATGCTCCTCGAAATGCTGTCAGCGCGAGCTACAACCATGCGCTGTATCTCCAGCAGCGCACAAAGCTGATGCAGGATTGGGCAGACTTTCTTGAGATGACACAACGTGGCGTCAAGGTTCTGCCCTTCCGGTCGCGTGTGGGATAACGTGGGGCGACTGTGGCCCGTCTGGGTGACTTGCCGTCGCGAGATACAGGAAGTTGCCGAAATCACGGACTTCGCGGGCGGTTTGCAGTCAAACTCCGAAAATCTCGTTGTGCGTAAATGAAACCGGCCCCTAAAATCGATGAGTACAACGTCGGGGGCTCGATGAATCAATCCGTCACTGGCTGCGTAGTAGACGAAACAACAGGCGAACCACTCACTTCGCCGGATGTAAGGCTCTACCGCATCGGGGTGGTTGGCGAGACGCGCACTCCACTAAACGAGCATGGTTGCTTCGCGTTCTCGGGCTTACCTGAGGGTGAATACTCATTAGCCTTCTACGATAGAAAGTATGTTCCTCGGTACGAACGTCTGACTCTTGCTCAGGTTCAAATAATGAACCCCCTGTACATCGCACTCAAATCTGGTGGGTTCCTGTCCGGGAAAATCCTCGACGAAGAGCAACGGCCGCCTGAGCTCTGCCATTTCAGCTTGATCCGAGCCGGCGAGAGAAGGGGCGAGTCAGGTTACATCAGTGACTCGGGTGACCACGAAGTCTCTGGTGACGGCACCTTCTGTTCACCCCCCCTCCGTCCAGCTCGATACTTTCTGCGCTTCGCCGGCATTCTTCGTAAGCCAGCAGACGCTGTCCCAACCGAACCGCGTCACCTCGCCATGCAACGGCGCGTCTTCGATTACCTGTATCCCGACGCCCAGGACATCTCGGACGCGAAGGGCTTCGATCTTCAGCTCGGCCAGACGATCTCGGGCTTGCAGATACAGATTCCTCGTCCAGTCTGGCATACGGTTCGGGGCAAAATAACAGGCGAACTGCCAACAGGGCCTCACCGAATCAATGTGATGTTCTCGCGAACAATGGGAACGATCGATGTCATCGGCGGAGGTGGCGGACCTAAGATGGAGCAGGACGGAACCTTTGAATATCACGTGCAGTCAGGTGATTACACCGTTGAGGTCTGGGAGTTCGCGCCGCCAGAGCCAGACGGCCGCACGAGCGTGCTTCGGAAGTTTGCCTCCGCAAACATCCGGGTGACTGACGCTGACCTCGACGGGATAGAGATCCACATCCCCTCTTGAACTCTTGAACCGTCTTGGTGCGCTGCTCCGTCTTCAAAACGCAAGGTGCCGCGGTGGGGCCACTTGCCCGGTTGCCCAGAGACAGGTGGCTTCCGCGATCATAAGCACGCTCGTGAAAAACGGGGTTATAGGCAAGTTGGGTTACCAGTGAAGACGCTGGAACCTCCGCAGCAGATTGTGAGCCCCATGCCAGCCATTTTGTAACCACAATAGTGGCTTGAAATCGTTATTCCCCAGATTTGACGGTATCGCGGAGGCAGCCCTGTGGAAAAACAGCTTTATTTTTGCCCTACTTTTGAGGCAATTTCGCCGACGCCAGACAACTAATGGAAAATCTGGGCAATTTACAAAGTCGTATAGACCCTCTCGAAAAAGGCTCGCGCTATCGTACTCGGGTACACGAAAGCAAACGCGGGAGGAGACCTTCCATGCAAGTTGAAACCGACTTCAGTTTTCTGAGATTGCCAGCCGTATTGCGACAGATCGCGCTGTCGAAGTCGAGCCTTTACGGAATGATCTCTGAGGATCTTTTTCCAAAACCCTATCGCCTCTCTGAAAGGGTAAGCGCGTGGAAAAAGTCGGACGTCGATGCGTGGTGCTCGACCCGAACCCAAGCTCTTTCCGACGTGCGCCCCATCGCGTTGAAGCGCGAGCAGCGAGCAGCCAAGCGCTCCGCAGCGGGTAGCAAATAAGAACCCTCGGCGTCGAGACCGAGGGTCGAAAGGATTCTCTTCAATGGATGAGAAGAAGCTACCACAAAAGCCGCGCACCGTTGCAGAGAAAGCGACGCCGAAGCCGACGGCAACGGAAGTTACGTGGAACGGCACGGACTATCCACGCATCGCTCCCGGCAAGTACAGCGTCGTCGCTGTGGCGGTGTGGGGTCCATTGTGGATTGCCCAATACTCGCGCTGGGGTATTCGCGTGGAGTTCTCGACGCTCGACGGGGATTTTGTTTGTCGGTTCTTCAACCTAGGCAGCAATCGCTATCAACCGTCTATTGGCCGCAAATCGGTGTATTTCCGGTGGTGGGTTGCGGCCAACGGAGCACTGCCAAGTCACGGCGAAGGGATGACGACCGAACGATTCTTGGAAGGCCAAATCTTTGAGGTCATGATCGAAGATGTTCTGAAGGGCGAAGATAAAAGAGAAAAACTCGACTGCGAAATTTATTCACGAGTTACTGAACTATTCGGAGTTACCCGCAAAGATGTAACTCGTACCATCCCATCAACTCCACCCCATCATCCCCATCCCACAGCCTGTACAGCCTGTACAGCCTGTACAGCTTGTTAAGCCTTTCATCACCACCACACCCATCCCATCAACTCCACCCCATCAAGGTAGGCATACGGGGAAACCTGATCCTGAAAACGTCGACGCCGACATCCCAAAACGACTTTCCAAAGCTTCGCCGCGACCCGGCGATGGGAAGACACCATCCAAACGTGAACCCAAAAGGGCGGGGGCTTCGGTCTCCGCTCAGGCAAATCGCGAACACAATCAGTAAGGAAGGCCCGATGCCAAAGACGACACAACTCGCGAGCGCACCACGACGCACACGACGCACGCCGCAAGAGATGAGTGCCTGCCGGATGGCTATCTGCGAAATCCTAGAAGGAGTTCACCCGATAACCCTCCGCGGCCTGTATTAGCAGATGGTCAGCAAGGGCATCATCGGCAAGACGGAGAACGATTACGACAAGTTAGGTCGCATGCTGTGCCAGTTGCGCAAGGATGGCCGAGTGCCGTGGGCGTGGATCATCGACAACACGCGCGGCCTGAGCGTGCCGAATACCTTTTACAGCGTAGGTCACGCACTCAAAACCATCCACCATGTTTACCGCCGCGACCCTTGGGAAGATCAGGATGAAACCTGTTACGTGATGTGCGAGAAAGACGCCATCGCCGGAATACTTTCACAGGAAACGAGACCGTACTGCGTTCCCGTTGCTGTGGTGCGCGGTTATTCAAGCATCACATTCCTACACGAGATCGCCGTACAGATCGAAGAGAGCGGCAAGCCTGCGCACGTGTTCTACTTCGGCGACCACGACCCCAGCGGCGAGAACATCGAGGAAGTGGCGGAGCGCTCGCTCCGTGAGTTTGGGCCGAAGGCAGAGATTCACTTTCACCGTCTAGGCGTCACCAAGGAGCAGATCGGTGAGTACGACCTTCCGACGAGGCCGACGAAAAAGACGGACGGGCGGATCAAAAACTTCAAAGGCGAGAGGAGTGTCGAAGTCGATGCGCTCCCCATGGATGTGTTACGCGGCTTGACGCGTAACGGCATCGAGACACAACTGGACTCGGATATGTATGCGCTGACGATGAAGCGGGAACGCAGAGAGCGGCAGGAGCTAGCCGACCTTCTGGAGCAATACGAAGCCACAGACGAAGGTGACGAAAGCGAGGACGATGACGACGACGATGCCGACCTCACCTAGAGTCGCTGAGCGTCACCACGACCTATGCCATGCGAATAGCGATACGCTGCGGACGCATCCCGAGAGGGGGAGGGCGGTCTGAATCTCTACCAAAACCGACTGCGTACCCCACGCTAAGTCACGCGTGAAGTTTCGCAGGTATTTTGGATTTTTTCAATCTAGTTGCAGAAAGAGGGCACAAATGGACACAACCACGGAGAAATTGTTCTTCGCGATTCGCAATTTTTACGATGTCGTCACCGAGCAGCAGAAGCAACTCGAGTGATCGCCGAGAGCCATTTCAAGCTCGGCGATGTTCTGCGGAACGCTCTGGGCATGGAACGGGAATCACTTCCGCCGACGTCAGCAAGCTATGCGGCGATTCTAAAGGCGAAAATCGATATCGACGAACTCGAAAAGTTATTCCGAAAGGAAAAGTCATGAGCGCAAAACCGGACGAAACGACCATACACATTACGATCGAAGCGGCCATTCAACAGCTTGCCGAACAGCTTGTTGAGATGAAGACGAAAGCCAACCGGCAGGACGAGTTGTTGCTGGGGATGCAGCGGGAGATTTCGTTGCTCGCCTCTGCTATCTCTGGACATCAGGCCATCATCGAGGCCAGCCAGCCTGAGACCAAAGCGGAGCCGCCGAAACCGCCGACCATTGTGCATTGAAAGGAGAACTCTCTATGCGAACAATTGTTCTGAGATGGAACCGACTCAAGCGACGTGCCGCCGATCTGGGGATAGATGTTCAGACCCTCATCAGACTCGACGCAAGCCAGCAACGCGAACCATTACCGGATGTCGACGACGGGCAACGCGAAGATATTGTTCCTGCCGCTACCGAAGTAGGCGCATAATCGCAGAGACACTCCAGCAATGCACCAGCCGCAGCATGGCAGTGCAAAGCAGGTCAGTCGATGCGGACTCACCCGTCAGGTTAGCCATTCAGCGCCGACGTATTCCCGCGTCACCGGAGTGTCATCATGGACCCCAACCTGAAAATAGTTCTCGACTCCATCAAAGGGTCGGTCGAAGCCTACGGGCCGAAGATCGCCGCCATCCAAACGCAAGTCGACGCCATCGACGTGAGCCTGACCACCCGGCACGTCTCCGACTTCGGCAGTGAAGACCTTCTGCAAAAGGCTCTCGATGAGTCCGACGAGCTGAAGAGAGTTGTATCGAACGGCAAGGGTCGCGCCGTCATTCGCCTGGGCGACTTGAATCAGATTCCGATGCAACGCAAAGTTCTCACCAGCGTCGGCATGACCGGCACGCCGGGAGTCATCCAGCCGCAGCTCGTCGGCGGCATCGTGCCGATTGCACAGCGTCGGCTCTTTCTTCGCGACCTGCTCTTCCGCAATAACAAGACCACGACGAATCAGGTCTACTTCATAAAAGAAGCGACCTTCGTGAACGCGGCATCGCCACAAGCGGGAGAAGACGCGCTCAAGGCTGAGACGACCAACACGTATACGACCGTCAACCTTCCGGTACAAACTGTTTCGCATTGGTTGGCGATGAGTCGGCAAGTTTTGGACGATGCTCCGGCACTCGCCGACTTCATCAAATCGAAGTTGCTCTACGGGCTTCGCTATCGGGAAGAGTTGCAAATTTTGGCCGGGGACTCTACAGGGAACAATTTAACGGGTCTACTCACGGAAGCGGCAGTGTTCAACACCGCGCTGCTCACCGGGTCGTCATGGACTCGACTCGATATCCTTCGCCGTGCTCTCGAACAGGTTGAACTCGCCGATGAGACTCCCGCTGGATTCTTCGTTTTGAACCCATCCGACGTCGCCAACATTGAGTTAATTAAATCCACTTTAGGCGAGTACATCGTCGGATCACCGGGCGGCACGGCTACCGCACTAACGCTCTGGGGCAAGCCAGTCATCAGCACGACAGCGATGGTAGCGGGAACCTTCCTTGCAGGTAGCAGTGAGAGTGCGGAACTCATCGACAGGATGGACGCGACCGTGGAATTGAGTTTTGAGGATAGAGATAATTTCGTACGCAACGCCGTGACCGTGTTGTGTGAAGAAAGAACCGTGCTCTGCACCTACAGGCCGAATGCATTCGTGACCGGCTCTCTCACGTCTTCACCAGCGTAAAAGGGGAGAACCGATGGAGACCAGAGACTATCAATTCCGCCTCAATGCGAAGTCGCTCGACTCGACGACGGGCACGTTTACGGGCCTTGCGTCGACCTATGGTGGACCGCCTGACCTTCAGGGAGACGTGATCGAACCGGGCGCATTCAAAGCCGCCATCGCGTCACAGGGCAACGGCGTTCCGTTGCTCTGGGCGCACAAACAAGACGAACCCATCGGTCTCGCGAAGATGTCCGACTCACCCGCTGGACTCGTCATCAACGGCACGCTTTTGATGACCGACAGCGGAGCGCAACGTGCTTACAATTTCCTAAAATCTGGGATTATAAAAGGCGCTTCGATTGGCTATACCGTTCCACCCGAATCGTCAGGCAAAGTCGTCTATGGGAACGACGGGACACGGACGTTGAAAGAGCTGATGGTTCACGAAATTTCGGTCGTGGCAGTGCCTGCGAACCCGCGAGCGCAGGTTGTCACCGTCAAGTCGCTATCGCAGATTGAAAGTTTGCTGCGCAGTGTTCGTCCTGGAGACGTTCAGGGCGACACGCTCGACCAGCTCCGCAGCATCGACATCACGCTGAAGAGTCTTCTCAAAAAAGACAGCGGCTACGACTGCACGTGCGAATGCGATGACTGTGTCGCAGGCAACTGCGACGAGTGCGACGACGACTGCGAACAGTGTCAGGGCGATGAGTGTTCGGGATGTGTCGCGGCAAGGTCCGATGCCGCCGATCTCAAGGTGTTCGCGCTGGAACTAAAGAAACTAACGGCATAGACGAAAAGTTGGCTGATGCTGCTGCACTGATCAGCTTGGACACCTTGGCATCTTCTTCTTCGACTTCTTTAGATCTAGTTTGGTGAGGCCATGGCTTCCAAAGTACGCATCAGCTGTGACGTTATCTCGGAAGTGGGATATCAAACCGTCGTCGAGAATTTTGAGCAGACTAGCGCGAATGATATAGCTGATCGCTTCTAACAACATTTCGTACTTGGGGATCTGCACGCTGCCGTAAAGTGATTCCGGTCTTCCTGGATTCTGGAAATAATAATTCGGTACACGATCTCCGTGGGCAATGTGGTTTCTGAGACAGTAGATCTCGCCAATGACGTCTGTGACAGTGAGTTTTGGGTCAGGATAGATCGATGCCAATTCGCCCCGAGGATAGATCAGGGTATCCGCACCCAAAAAGAATTTGATCCTCTCGCTACTGACGAGACTCCCTTGGTTGTCCACTGTGGTGAACAACGATTCTAACCCGGTCGTCCAAAGGAAAAACTTCACCTTCCATTCTTGGTTCTGAAAGCAGCCGTACTCATGCATGATCAGCGCCATGCGGAACTTCCAGAACTCTCCTCTCATGGCCGCGCGTAACAAAGGAGCCAAACGCCGGAGAGCGACAGCATCCTTGGTGCGAAACCCAAAATTGCGTTGGTTGATCGGATCCAAGACATGGGTGAGGGGCGTATCCATTCCTATCTGGGTGAATCGACCGTCCTCGCCGATACGTCCCTCGAAGAGATGTAAATATTGGCTTGTCGGTCGTATCAAGCGAAGACAGGCAGCGGTTTCGTGGATTATCGCCTTTGAGCGCTCGACCAGCACAGACTCTGGCGTTATAACCTGCGTATCTTCGTTGATCTCATACTCGGGAAATCTGTGAACCAACGCGTATTTGAAGCTTTTCAAGTGGGCATACGCATAAGAACCTATACCGGGCTTGTAGATGTCAAATTCATCTTCTGGAATAAGGGCACTGATGTCCTCAATGATTATTTCGTTGCCTAGCGCAAACGGCAGGGCTGCGGGATCGAAGTCTTCATCGTCCGCACCGCCTCGGTGAGCGCCTCGTTCGATACGTTCAATCGGATAAAACGAAACTCTCATGCGGTGCGGGATCACTGTGGAAATTGCCATTTAGACACTCTATGGTTTTTGGCTTTCCCTTGAAAGTCACCAAAGCAGCACCTTTCAAAAGCGCCCATCGCTATCTCGGGACGTTGCCTCGGAGACGACCAGCTCGCGAGCCTCCAGCACGTGAAAGGTTCGCCAGCCGGGGACCTGCATAAACGGAGACGCTTCAGTGGTCTCAACGTGGTGCTCATTCAAACCATGCGTTGATGTTCCGCTTCTAGTCCGTCGAGAAGGCGAAGGTTGCGACTCGCTGACTGCCTCATCCCCAATTGGGACCGATTCGCATAGAATCATCCGACATGAAGGAACTGACCGCAGCATTCCAGTCTGAAGTCTTCCGTCCAATCGCCACGCTCGTCGTGCCGGGCTTCTTTGCCGTATCAACCTGCGCCGTAGCAGTGTGCCAACGATTTCCAACGGCTCAAAGACTTGCGGAGCAGCATTCTGGCTTGGCTACCACGACGTCTTTGCTGGTCGTTTTGACGGTTGGCCTGATTACTGAGGACTGGGGAGCGAGGCTAGAACGGTACTTAGATGACCGACTCACCCAGCAAGCGGGATATGAGAGACACACTGAAGAGTGGTTTGACTACTTAAGGATCGCCTTCGAACGGGAGCCAGTCGGTCATCGCTATCTTAGGACTCTTGTATTGCGATTGAAGTTTGAACTTGGAATGGCAATAGCATCCATTCTGTTCGCGTTCGGAGGTCTCTACCTTCGGGCAGACTATTCGTGGCGCATAGGTGCCTTTGTCATCGGTATGTTCTTCGTCCGAGTCTTTTACGCTGAAGCTCAAGCTAGCACCAAGGCGCTGAGTGACCTACGCCGCGAACTTCTTAAAAAAGACTGGAACCCGACGAGGCTTGACGAGCAAGGCTCAGGGGTGCTCGCCAGCTAGTCTGGCATCGTCAAGGTGCTCGCCCCGAGCTTGCAGACGTGGGAATGCGCTCCCGAGCGCACCACGCCGCACGCTGAGCGCCGCTCGTGTTGACAGGTTGTATTCTCCGCAATTCGCTTCACACTCTCCGACTTGTGTGTACTTTTGTGTGTACACGTTAAACCGTCAAGTGCTATGTTGTTGATAAATAGTGCTTTATGTGGCCGATATGAATCTCTGTCTCCCAACTTTTTAAGCCCCTTCCAAACAACAATCCGCCCTCCTGTACATCACTTACGGGTAAAGCCAAAAACTGCGTTAGACCACACTCTATCGGGATTTTCGACTGTTTCAGTTTCTTGGTGGATAGCACGGTATCGGTGGATCCCAATGACCGTGGTGAGCCAGGAAACGGACCATGGTGCTGTCTAGCAGGTGGCTAGCGTTTGCCCTGCGCTCGCTTTTCCTCGCCTTGCTCCTTGCCCTCACCGGTTCACCGTCACACGCTTCGAAGCATTACTACTTCCACGTTCGCCGAAGCATAAGCAATAAGACGCGAAGCTCCCCGTTCACAACTATCTTTGTTTGTATGCCCAGATTCGGCGATCAAGTGGGCCTAATCCACGACACGCCCGCAGGCCGCCTCGCGAAATTTACTGGCCCTTATATGCGTTTGTATAGCCCCTAACGAAGGACTCACGAAACTCCGTCTTGAATTGGTCTTTGTCCATCCCCTTCGGGATCTTCGCGTGAGCATAGGCCTTGTTCTCGGTCGGACGGAACGCCTGACCTCGCGATACATCAGCCTGCCCCTGGTTGAAGCCTGCAGCATAGCCTTGACGAGCCACCATGTTAGGAGTGCCATTTTCGGGATAAGCCAAATCATAGCCGCGTGGCGCGCTCCAGCTAGCCGAATCATTGCTTTGCGAAGCTTGCGCCAAGCTAGCTGGCACAATGCTGAACGAAAGCGCGCATGCAAGCGCTACACATGCCCAAGTGCTTTTACGAGAAATCATAAAACCTCCAGACGGGCAGCATTGCAGCACCACTCACCTAAGAGGTACGACTCTGTATGTATCGCCGGGGTTGCCCTGGCTACCATTACAGGAAATTGAACTGAGCTACCTAAAGTAGCTTGCCAATAGCCGGTCCCAAAGAAAGAAGTAGTAGCCAAGATGATTAGGGCTAAATGGGCTGTAAGTTCCATGGGGTTGGGAACACAAGCATCGGTAGTCCACTTCTTATGCATCCACATCGCCGTTGGCACCCTCCACGAACGAGATACGCGCACCATACACGACGAACTTACCGCATCCTCAAAGCTCATCCGGTTTATGATTCGGCAATATAGCTGGGATCGAATAACTCCGATATCCGGAACTACCCTAAGGTGGAATACCTGCTTTGAGCGCAGTCATGTAGACTCGGCTCCGCTGAACTATTCAATCGCGGCCATCTCGGCGAAACGGAGCTTTCTCTTGCCTGGCAGCTATGACCCATGGACCGTCATCGGATCATTTCTAATCGCTTGTTTCGCCGGATACGTCGCGTTCGAATCCATCGACCACACGCAATTCAGCGATAAGCCGCGACGGTGGGTCGTGCTCGGTGGTTGCGCGCTCGGTCTCGGAATCTGGTCGATGCACTTTGTCGGCATGATTGCCTGGCGGCCGGACTACCCCCTTTACTACTCCGTTGACAGAACCCTGCTCTCCGTCTTGATCGCCGTCACCGCCTCTATCTTCGCTATGCTCCGGGTTGTCCGTAATCAGCTGAGCGGCAAGTCCAGCTCTAGCCTGTTAGAGGCCATACTCGTCGGCTGCGGGATCTGCGCCATGCACTATGTCGGTATGTCTGCTCTCACGTTCGACAAGGGCGTGATGTGGCACCCCGGCTGGGTATCTCTTTCACTGGTCATTGCCATCGCCGCATCCTGGGCTGCGATGTATCTGCTCGAGCACAGCCGGACCGAATTCGCCAGTCTCAACCGCAGGCTGCTCGCCTCCGTTGCCATCGCTCTGGCCATCTGCGGCATGCACTACGTCGGCATGAAAGCGTTCATGCCATATGCCGGCAGCGTCGGCGTACACCAGCCGTTCTCTATCAGTGGCGCGGTGCTGGCACGCGTCGGCGTCGGAAATGCGCTTTTATTCACCGTAGCCTTGCTCCTCGCCTCCTACCGCGAGAAGAACGTCTGGATCGAGATGGTCAGCGACTCACATCGTCAGACGCTGGAAACCGCCCGCAAGCTTGAAAACATGGCAGTATTTGAAAGAATTTCCGCATCCGTCGCGAAGGAGATCAACAATCCTGTTGAAGCGGCAATGAACCACCTCGAACTGATCGACATCAATGAACTCAGCGCAAGCGGACGAGCACACCGAACAGCAGCGCAACACGAGCTGCGTCGCATCGCCGACATCGCCGCGCACACCTCAAAATTCTTTGTCCAGCGGGACGGGCTCACCGCAGCTTCCATCCCGGAACTCTTCGAATCGGTCGTCGCCCTGCTCCAGTCCTCTTTGCGCACTGCTGACATCGACGTACAGAC
>NZ_LMUD01000019.1:96650-179321 GCF_009766095.1 Granulicella sp. S190 | reverse complement strand
GAAGGCGGAACGATACGTCTTGGCGTTCGACCGGAGAACGACGGCCTCGTGGTCACGGTCGCAGACACCGGTAACAGTATCCCCGCCGAAGTCCGTCACAGGATCCTCAGACCCTCCTTCACGACGAAAGGTCTGATAGGTAGAGGGCTCGGCCTCTCCGTCATCTCTGAGACCATCCGCCGCAACGGCGGAACCTCTACCCTCGCCAGCCCTGCTCCAGGATCCGACGTCGGCACCGAGTTCCGTCTTTTCCTACCGTTCGATGGTCGCAAGGGCTGAGACCAGCTTCATACAGACGCTTCAGAATCCGGTTGCATTCCGTTTAAGGAGGAACAATTGGCCCACGGTCTTGCTCTTACCCTATAACTGCGGAGCATTCGCCTCGGCGGTGATGATCGATAACATCTCTGGAACGGATCGATGATCACCTTTGCGAGTTCACTTTCGCCGGGGTTGTTATATGGATAGCGTCGTCTGATAACGTCAAGTGAAAAGGCATCCTCCTTGAGGGCACCTTTTCACTTTGTACTGGACTCTAGGTCTTAACATGCCTTCGACGGAGAAGGTCAGCAAAGCCAACTATTCCTGAAATCCCGTAACTATGTTGAAATGGATAACGTCCCATCGGGTATTAAATGCCGATCCGTCCTACACTGTTCGCGATACTCCTCGCCGCAACCTTCCAACCGGATCTGCCTCAGAGATCTTCGCCTTCGTTGAAGGCCCAAACACAGCTTGTCATCGTGGATGTTGTAGTCACAGACAACAAACAGAACCCTGTTCACAATCTCACCGCCTCGGATTTCACCGTGCTCGAGAACAACGTACCCGAGCACATCAAGAGCTTCGAGGAGCACACAAATGCAAGTCCCGCCAAGTCCGAGCTGCCCCTCGTTCTACCACCTGGCAACTTCACCAACTACACGACCGTCCCTGCTGACGCCCCTCTCAATATCCTCCTTCTCGACACCCTGAACACGCCCAACGACGCCCAGATTTATGTTCGTAGTCAGATTCGCCTTTTCCTCGAAAGATCTCCGCCGAACGTTCCTCTCGCCATCTTTGGTCTCAGTTCTCGTCTCTGGCTTCTGCAGCCATTCACCGCTGATCCCCGCCTCCTCGAAGCCGCGGTTGATCGCAAGAATCCGAGGACCTCTCCGCTGATAGACAACCCAGCCACTGGCGGTAAAACCGACCGCCTCTCTGAAAAGATGGTTGAGGCGAAGGCGGCAGTAAACCCTTATGTCGTCCAGCGCCTGCAGCAGTTCGAAGCGGAGCATTCGTCCGGCGATCTCCAACTTCGGGCACGATACACACTCGACGCTCTGAACCAGTTAGCCCGCTACCTCGCGGGCCTACCTGGGAGAAAAAATCTCATCTGGTTCTCCGGCTCGTTTCCCATCAGCATCCTGCCCGACGACAATCTTCTCAATCCATTTGCGATTGCCGGAGACAACTCGGATAAATTCCGCCAGACGACAGCCCTGCTCGCCAAGAGCCAGGTCGCTGTCTATCCGATCGACGCTCGCGGCCTCGCTGGCCCGTCTGTGTACTCCGTCGAAAGCTCCGGCAGGCAGTACGACCCCACGCTCGACCCCAATCTAGGTCGTAACCAGGATGTCTTCACCAATCATCTCAACGACGCCATCCGTCAGAGCGCCGACGACAACTCCACCATGCTCCAGATGGCCGAGAAGACCGGCGGCCATGCCTTCATCAATACCAATGGTCTCGCCGATGCCGTTGCTCGATCCATCGAAGCTGGGTCCAACTACTACACTCTCACCTACTCCCCCACCAATCACGCCAATGACGGCAAGTTCCGCCGTATCCAGCTCAACCTTCGACGCGACGGCTACACGCTCGCATACCGCCGTGGCTACTACGCCGATGCTCCGGCTGCTGCCCCCGCCCTTACGCCTGTCACAGTCTCCAACGCCGCTCCTCACCTCGTCCCACTCGCAGCCGCTCCCACGGCCCACGTAGCCGACCCCATGCACAACGCGATGATCTTCGGCTCTCCCGTTCCCACGCAGATCACCCTCAAGGTTCTCGTCGTTCCCGCCGCCGGAAATCCGGAGGCCACCCTCGCTTCGGGCAATATCGCCTCCGGAAACATTACCGGACCTTACCGCCGCTATGATGTCACCATCGCCGCCGATCCCAGCGCCATCATCTTCACCCCGGCGGCCAACGACAACCATCAAGTCAGCCTCCTCTTCCGCACCTATGTCTATTCGAGAGAGGGCAGGCTCATCAACACCTCCAGCAGAATCGACGATTCAGACCTCTCGCCCATCCTTTACGAACGCGCCCTTCATACTGGTCTCTTCTTCCATCAGGAGATCAGCGTGCCTGTCAAAGGAGAGTTTTACCTTCGGATCGGAGTCCACGACGATACAGCAGATCACGACGGAGCTGTCGAAATCCCTGTCAACAGCGTTAAAGATTTGCCGCCTCTTACTTTGCCACCGGTTACCCAACCACTGGCACGACGGCGTTAATGGGCTGGAGCATGAAGCTTTCTTATCTATAACCAGGTTCACCTCCAGACCAGCGCAGATGCGGATACGGTGACGTAGCGGGTGATGTGATCGTGCCTGGAGAGATAATCCTGAAGATGATTGCGGCTAAGGCTCCGTTGCTTCAGAATGCAGACTGATGGGCCCAAGTAGACCAGATGACAACGGTTTAAGGTCATCCATGTCCTGAGGCTGAAACGTGTTGCCGTGTAAGGCACGCAATAAGCGAAGACTTGGTTGGGTCTCTCCCGACAGTTCGTTGATCGCTGTATTTGCAACCTTAACGCTGAGAGAGTTACTGCCCGCGTGCAGATATTTTGAGACATCGATCCGATAAGGCGGGCACCACACCGTGCCTACCTTCGTACCGTTTAATGACACTTCCGCTACATCGCGGACAGGTGCTTCAAGTAAGGCTTGAGTTCGTACTACTCTTCCAGTAGCTGCAACCTCAATCGGCTTTGTTGGCCCGAAGTCAAGATAGATGGGACCACTCGTGAGCACAGCCTTATCAAGGATGATTTCCTTCTCGTAGAGTCCGGTGCCAGAGAAATAACTGAGTTCAGGACTATCAGTCCAAGAACCTAGACGCGCCAGTTGTATTGGAGCACGATTGCCAATAGTCAATTTCCAGCCGGTCGAGATATCCATCTGCATCCTACGGCCTTCGCTCTTTGCTTTGGGCGACGTCACGAAAGTGGCTGCCGAGTTGGAGAAATAGAGGAGTCTGGAGCCGTAGGGCTCAATCATCTCCGTTATGTGATCGCCATCTTTGATGGCTGCGTTCTCACCCGTAAACGGGTCCCACCACTCTGCCTTCTTAGAACTATGGGCGAAGGAAGCCTTCAAGAGTTGCGGCACGTTGCTTGTATTCGCGACGAAGTATAAGTCGCCATCCGGCAGCTTGCGGTGCATGAAGCCGACGCTGGACTGCTGTGTGTCATAGTTCACTTCAGGCTTTCCGAACTGAAGCAGTGCAGTTCTCAGATCAGCGTCGTTTTGGACCAGATGCCCGAGGTGATTCAGATCTTGGAAGAGTCGCTGTGTGATCGCCTGAATCTCCGGACTATCTTGAGCAGCCTCCGTCAGACCTGATGCAAGGGACGGAGCCTTACCCACCGCAATAACAATCCCGCCAGCCTTTGCGTAACTCTCAATGACCCGATAGGTGCTTAGATCAATGCGACTGACATTGGGTACAACCAGAACTGGATATCGAGATCCAACTCTGGAGATTACGCTTGGATCGATGAAATCAAGGCTGAAGCCCGCGTCGAGTATTGTGCCAACGAGATCCTTATCTAACATGGCCTTGATCGAACCATCGATGCTGACGTTTCCCCACGCTGCAGCGTTGGCCAAGTATGGATTGGGTGGTGTGCTTCCGACGGAGTTGGTATTCAGTCCAGGAGCCGAAGGTCCGGTGATCGGGTTTGCGCTCGAAGGTAGTTCACGCACAGCGTTGAAGCTTGCCCAAGCATCATCGTTTGGCATGTACAGTGCTACATTGGCTGCCGGCTTTCCTTGCCTCAAGATGTAGGACACTCGCTGGAGATAAGTTGCCACCTCCGGCATCGCAAAGCTCCAGGGATTGTGAGCATTGAACGATGCCGCTGCGTACATGCGCTGTCCGGGTTCCACTAGATTCTCAGGAGAGTACGGCCATCCGTGTCCGATGAGTTGGTTGATTCCCTGCAAGAAGTGCATATCAGCCTCAGCCTTCATGTCGAGGGGAACTGCGCGGAAGGATGGGGAGTGTAGCCAGGTCCAAGTCTCCGAGGAGACGACAGGTTTGTCGTATATGTGACCTGCAGACGCAGCCCACCGAGTCCAAGAGAAGCTTCGCCACATCATGGGGTTCGCTGCTCCCTCCCCCTCAATAAGATCGGCGAAGCGATAACTTGCTATCGTGACCGGTGGATTCCCGTAGGTCTGGCTGCGAAACTGGGTATTGTGTGAGTGCGCCCATCGTTGCACCTCAGCCATGTAACGTTCATCGATCAGCTCTGTAAGAGTCTTACCCCAGTCATGACGGACTGCGAATGTGTCAGCTCCGGTATCGCCGATTAACGATGGCAGGTGCGGGGTCAGATCGTAACCTCGGCGCTTTTTGAACTCAACAAGAAAATCCCCGGTCCAGTTGGAGCCGGCGACTTCAAGGCTGTCACTGAAGACTGCATAGGGAGGTTGATCCGGGAACGCCTGCAGGAGTCGATCCCCAACAGTATGCAGATGGTTCGCAACGGCGACCGAATCGTAGTGGTCGAGAACGAATCCTTCGGCTCCGACTGACGGGCGCTTCACGACCATCCCCGTTCGACTGCTGATGAAAAAGAGAACGCTCTTCGCTGCGGTGCCAGTTGGTAAGGGAAGGCGCGTTTGAGTAGCTCCCTCAATGGGGATCTGTGTTGCCCCTGCCAGAGACGAGGTCGAGTCCTGTCCAGACACTGTAAATGCAGCGATGAGCTTCTCCCCGGCTGTTAAGCTGGGTAGTAGCACAGATGTTTCGCCTTCCTTCGGTGCAATGACCTCGGATCGCAGCACTCCGGCATTCTGGGTAATTGGAATGTGCGGGCCGCCAAAGGGCCAGCCGCTGCCCAGTGTTACATCGACACGCAGGCCAAGCCGGCGTGCCTCTTCGCCCGCAAATTTGAGCATGGCGATATGTTCGTCAGAGAGGAATGGTTGGTTGTGAAACCCTGTGCCGGGATCATCTAACTCCAGCGCATAGAGATCGGCAATCTCCACCCCACCAATACCTTCTGCCTTCATCTGTTCCAGCTCGTGAGTGATTTCGGGCTTGGTGACCGCAGGACCAAACCACCACCATCGCATCATGATGCGTGCGTCGGCGGGCGGCGTTCGAAATCCTTGACGAAGAGCAGAAGCCTCGGTGGCCTGCGAGAGCGCAATAAATGGGGTCATCGAACTGAATGCTGCAGCCAAAAGAAGGACACTGAACTTGAGACTCCGACTGTACGGAATGCGCGAGAGTAGATGCTTCATAAAGTGCTCCTCATCTGGTGCTGCGTCCCCATTAAGCAGATCGCGTTGATCTTGTATTTCAAGACGTAAACATGTTCAATACGAGGAGGAGAGAAACATAGCCAAATACGTCGGAGTCTGTCAACGGCCGCAAACGTATCTGCCCACTCAACACGTAAACCATGTGGTGGCTGTAAAGCCGGGCAAACACTAGGTCAGATTTCTAACCATCTAAACCCAGGTCCAAGTCTCGGCGAAGCTACTGTGGACACTTTCGACGGTACCCGAGACGTCGGAGACATTAAGGGGCGTAGTGGACAGCATATCGGTGATCTGACCGGACTTCAGCTTGGCGACGCCTGGCCTGGCAATGCAATTGATAAAGCGAAGAACTTTGGGTGATCGATCGATCACCTGCAGCAACCTTTTTGCACGAGATGAAGACTCTCTTATAAGAAAATTGATCAGCTTTTTAGTGGGCAACGACCACGATGTCCTTTTCTACCTCGGCGGCGCCCCCAACTTGTGGCGTTTTGAGGAAGATGCCAAGGACTGCGGCAAGCATGTACATCATGGCGAAGATCCAGATCACTCCACCGACACCGATGTGCGGAAGGAAGATACCAGCGATGGCGGGACCCAACCAGATACTGATGCCGGAGCCAAGATTGAAGACAGATAGTGCAGCTCCGCGTGATTGGGGAGCGAGCGTAGCCATAATGGCTCCGAGAGGAACAAAGCCTGCAAGGGTCGCCCCGTAGAACATACTTGCGAGCATGACATAGGTGTAGTTCGCGCCGAAGATGTGCGGAACATAGTAAAGACTAAGTGCCGCAGCGGCGCAACCACAAGCTCCGACAATGGTGATGACGGTCCGCCAACCAATCTTGTCACCCATCCATCCCCAAAAAAGATTGAAAAGATATTAGTGGCAAACATGACGGTAAGAATCTGCAGCCACTGTGGCAGCGTAAAGCCGACGGTGTGGATGTAAAAAATCGGCAGGAACAGGAGAAACCCGAATTCTGATGTCGTAGTAATGACTGCAACAATGCCACCGAGACCGACCTTCGGGACTCTCCAGAAAATTGAGATGCCTAAGAGCAGAACGCGGAATGGGTGTTCCTCGCCGGTGCGAAGAGGTTTTGTGCCGCGCGGTTCTTTAATACCGAGCAATGCGATAAAGCCACCGAGAGCGACAAAGAACACGGAGTACCAGAGCGTAGCGTAGGGGCCATGGCGCGGGACGGAGTAGCTGGCGAAGAGCGAGCCTAGTGTGGGCAAGCCCCCACTACGCGCAAACCAAAACCAGCCGACGGACGTTGCGAGATATCGTTGAGGTGTGACTGCGGTGACCCAAACAAGAAAGCCAAACGCGAAGAGAGGATACCCGAGTCCTCGAATCATGTAGCAGAGAAGAATGACTCTATAGCTACTATGCGCGAGACCGAGAGTAAGAAAAGGCACTTCCATCACAAGCCAAATAAGCAGACCTGCCCACATCACTTTCTTCGGGCCGACAAGATCGGAAAGCACGCCGCTGAGCCATGATGCAAGTGCTGCGGCTACCCCATAGAGAGTGAAAGCAAGCGCGATCTGCGATTCTTTGAAATGGAGGTCAAGCATGTATGGCGACAGGAAGCCAGATTCCACACCGTCTCCGATCATGAACAGCAGAAGGCCGAGAAATCCGATTGCAAGCTCTGGGTGCATACCGAGCTTTTCGCTCAAACTGGGCTTCTGCGTCATTGAATGGATCTCCTTAGTTGGTTGCTGCGATGAAGCGGCGAATGGTTGCTCTTGTGCCGATAGTGCTGAGCAACTTCAACGCAGCTTCGACGTCGTTGGCGAAGACTGGCTCGGCGAAGTACGGATGACCGAAGAGTGACTTCAGGGCGATGAAAGGACGTGGGTCATCACCGATGGATCCTGTGACACGCTTGAGATCGTCGGCTCTTACGTCGACGACCTCTATGGGGTTCCCACATTCGTCGGAGGACGATTGCAGATATTTGATCCATGCGGCAATGACAAGGCTGAGAAGTTTGGTGGGGTTGTGCTTTTCGGCAAGCTCGACAACAGAGGGCAGTACCCACTTCGGCATTTTGGCGGAGCCTTCGGAGCAAAGGCGCGCCACCCGGTCGTTAATCGTCGGGTTGGCGAAGCGCTCGATGAGTGTGCTCTTGTAACTAGGGATGGACGTACCAGGAATGAGCGGAACGACGGGCGTGACTTCCTCCATAAACGATTTGATAAAAGCGTCGAAAACAGGGTCTTGCATGACTTCGTGCGCAAAAGTGTGGCCGGCGAGTGCTCCAAGGTATGCCATCGCCATGTGGCTGGCGTTGAGCAGGCGGATCTTCATCAACTCGTAGGGCAGAACGTCAACAACAATCTCGGCACCGACTTCTTCCCAAGGCGGCCGCGCGTTGCAGAAGGTGTCTTCGATGACCCACTGCAGGAAGGGTTCGGTGACGACCGGCCATGCGTCGTGGATGCTGAAGTTTTTCAGCAATTGTTCGCGATCGGATGCGGTGGTAGCCGGTGTAATGCGATCGACCATGCTGTTTGGGAAGGCAACGTTGTCAGCGATCCAGCGGTGGAGGGTCAGGTCTTGCAGTTCGGCAAGGCCCAGGAGAACTCTACGAATAACGTGTCCATTGCCTTGCAGATTGTCACAGGACATGACGGTGAACGGCGCGAGTCCGCGGTCTCGGCGCCGCATAAGTGCGGCGGTCAGGAGACCGAGTGAGGTGATAGGCGCACTTGGTTTGCGTACGTCGTGCTGGATGGACGGGTCGTCGTGAACAAATTCGCCGGTGCCTTCATGGAGGAAATAACCACCCTCTGTAATAGTGAGCGAAACGAGGCGCGTGTCTTCGTGCGCGAGGCGTTCGATAGCGGCTTCGGGATTCTCGGGAGCGAAGCAGAAATCAATAATGGAGCCGACGATGCGTGCAGCCTCTACCTTGGCGCTGCGCTCGAGTACGGTGTAGAGATAATTCTGTTCGCGGAGCGCGTCGCGCATGGCGACATCGTGAGTGAGTACGCCCATGCCGCACTCGCCCCAGTCGGTAAGCGTGCCGCGTTCAAGCAGGTTGTCGAGATACACGGCTTGATGTGCACGATGGAAGCCGCCGACTCCCATATGTACGGTGTGCGGACGGAGCTTGGTACGGTCGTAGCTAGGGCGTTGGATCTTCTTGTCGAGCTGAGCGACGGTGGAGTCGGAGAGCCTGATACCTGCGTGTCTTGTACTCATGGAGAACTTCCTTAGGTGGCCTAGGTCGCGGGGTCCGAATCCGGTCGTCCCGTTCATAACCAAATGGAATAATAAGCTTATTGCGAAGCGGCAGGTTCGGGCTTAGCTCTAAAGTGGGCTCCAATGGTCGCGAACAGAGCATCAAGAGCAGGTCTGAGATTGGTCAGAAGAAGTGATCAGAGTCTCGCAAGAATGAATTCAATCCGGCAGGAGTGGAAGTGTATTTTTTATATGTAATACCTGTGCCTTATTGGTCAGAGAACTAACCGAAAACTATTAGGTTCTCTGATTTGATAGGCCATAATGTAGTCTGATCTGTTGACGACCGACAACGGGCTGCAATTTCAACCCGGCACTGCTAGTAGACGACTTTCAAAGAGAACTGGATCTGACGAGAGCTTCCAGCAGTTCGATTAATGAGACCGAAACCGGAGCCCAAAATCGTGTTGGAAGGGAGCCCCATATCCACAATATTAAATATGTTGAAGAACTCAGATCGAAACTGGACGTCGAAGAGTTCGCTACCGGATTTGCGCGTCCCAACCGGCGTGTCCTTTACGAGCGACATGTCGAAGTCATAGAAGGCGGGACCACGGAATGTGTTCCGTCCTAGGGTGCCGAAGCGTCCCTGGTTGGGCCCGGTTCCACCGGCGATATTAATGGGAATGGAAAAGAAAGAGGCGTTGTCGTCGCCTCGTCCGAAGTAGTCCTCGCGTCGAGTACGTGCCGTCGACAATGCAGGCTTTGCAATCTGATCCGGTCGATCCGAGTTTGCCGAACCTGCGCCAGTCTGCTGTATGCCGGAGTACACGGTGAAGGGAGTTCCACTGCTGAGGCTGGAGATGCTGATCAACTGCCAGCCTTCCACCACCTTCCTATTGATTGAATCGAAGAGGGAGATTTTTTGAATCGGAATATCCTGGGCAAGGCTTAGAGAGAACGAATTCGTTGCGTCGAAGGTAGATGGCCCACGTTCCGGATGCGTGTTGAAGGGATCCTGCGGCGCGGCTTGAGCGATGGCTCCCACGGTACTGGTCGCCGAAGTTCCGGCCACGGTGCTGGTGTCATCAATCGACTTGGACCAGGTGTAGCTCGCCTGTATTCCAGGACCTCCGTTCTTCGTCTGCCCAGTGGCTGATAGTTGAAGAGCGTTATAACCCGAGTGAGAAGTTGGTGTGATTTCACTCTCTGTGCCAAACCCTCCGACGGGCACTCCTTTTGCGTCGAATGTGGTGAAGTGAGCGAATGCTGCGGTTGCGCCTGGGTAGGCGTTGGGGAAGGTGTTGCGCGCGAGCTTATAAGCTGTGGTTCCAACATAACTTGCGGAGGCGGTGACATTGCCTATGGAGCGTTCCAGTCCAAGCGACCATGTGCCGAGCATTGCATTCCCAAAACCACGGCTGATGGCGGCGACATTGAGAGGTGACGACTGGCCTGACAGCGAGGCGATGTCCCGTTCCAGGCGAGCAATATCTACTACTGTGTTTGCAGGCACGTCGTTGGGTCTTCCATTTGCGTAGATGTTCACGCCGGCAGGTGTGTATACCGGCGGCAGTTGCGCCGGTGTGATCTGAAATCCGTAAGCAAGCTGTGTTCCGACAGCGGCGGTCACACGAGGGTAGAAGACGAAAGGAAGGCCCCCGGTTAGCTGATTGTCCTGCCAGATGTTCGGCGGAATCGTCGTCAAAGCACCACCCGCGTGCCCCACCAGGTGATCGCTGAAACGATAATCAACCTGAAAGCGAGGACCCCAGTTATTCACCGCTGTTTTATAACGAGGTTCCGGATTGATCAGGAACTCCTGTCCGCCGTCCGCTGTTGGATAGAAGCCGGAGGTACGCTTCGCACGCTCAGAGATGGGCGTATATAGCTCGAAGCGGAGGCCGTAGTTAAGTGTCATCCGTGGCGTGATCTTCCAAACGTCCTGCACATACGCTGCGAATGCGCTGCGGCTGTCTGCGGCGGGACCGATTTTCTGTCCATTGGAAAAGTAAGAAGGCGCGACCGCGCGAGTGTAGGCAAATGGGCTTCCTGTTAGAAGCCCCGAAAGCGTATCGGGGAGAGGGTCGCCGACATTGACGTCGTGCGTTCCGCTTTGAGACTTGATCGCAACGGGAGAGTAGGCCGTTCCCCCACCGAAGTCATACTCTCCATTTGGTGAAATCCCGAAGTAGGTAGAGTCGCGGTTTAGCCGAACTTCAGCGCCGACTTTAAAAGCGTGCTCGCCCTTCGTCCAGGAGACATTTTCGCGTCCATGAAAGAGATTACCGGCCGCTCTCGTCACCGAACCGCCCGGAGCATTGAACGGTTCGAAGAGCGCGTCGTTGAATTTAACTGCCGGATCTGTTTGATTGGCTGTGGGGAAAGACGGTGTCGTTCGCGTTGCGCTGATGGATGTCTCGAATGTGAGCCTAGGAGACATCGTGTGAACCCATGTGATGACACCGTTTCGTTGCCGATCGACATATTCCACGCCAAAACTCGGATCGATAGCTGTCTGATCAGGGTTGGTAGTCGGGCCGTCGAGATTGTCTAACGTGAATCGTCCGAAGAGGTGATCTGCCGCCCCGAGCTGATAGTCCAGACGAATCGAGAATTGATCGGCGTTGGTTGTTACCTTCGATGAGGTCGCGTAGGTGTTTGCTCCGAACGTGCCTTGAGCATAGTTCGGTAGAGGATAACGGGCCAGGACCGCTGCAATCGCCGAATTCACTGGGACTGTGAGCGTATCACCGGCGTAAGCGGTCGTGTCGACGCCTGCCCGCTGTTGAGCCGTTGGTACAGCAAAGACCTGCGTCGTCCCGAGCACCTGACGAAAGCCTTGGTATTCGACAAAGTAGAACGCCTTTCCTCGGCCGTCGTACACGTGCGGAATGAAGATCGGACCACCATTAGTGAACCCGAACTCGTTCCGTTTGAAGGGAGGAATTCGTCCCGGATTTGCAGGCGACGAAAAGTCAAAGTAGTTGCGGGCGTCCAAGGCGGAGTTCCGAAGAAACTCGAAGACAGACCCATGATAGCTGTCTGTACCAGAACGTGTGAGGATGTTGGTGAAGCCGGAAGCGCCCCTGCCGATCTCCGCAGGCATCACGCCAGATAGGGACTGGAGTTCGAGAACGGCATCGACATTGAAGTTCGTGAATGTTCCTCCACCCACTTCGGGGTCACTGCTGTCAGCCCCATCGAGCGCAAATACAGCCTCTACTCCACGCTGCCCATTGATTGCGAATTGCTGGGTAAAGTTTGACGCACCGCTTGAATCTGCCGCGGTACCGGCGGCCAGCAAAAGCAGCTGGCTGAAGTCGCGTTTATTGAGTGGGATTTCGCTGACGGCTTTGCTTGTCAGCTTTTCACCACCAGCGGCTACTTTTTCCAGTTGAGTACCAATGGTCAACGTCCCATCCGCTCCAAGCGTCAGGATGACCGTAGCTGACTGAGACGGGATATTGATAGCAGCGGAGCTGCGATAGAGATGTCCATCTACCTCAATGGAGAGGGAGTAAGTGTTTGGCAAAAGCGAGTCAAAGACGAAAGATCCATCTGAAGTAGTCGTTGTGGTCTTGTGCGCATCACCTGCGTCCAGCTTTATGTTCGCATGAATGAGAGGATGAGCAGATTCGTCCTTTAGAACTCCGCGCCATGAGGGCGTAGGTATCTGACCCGAGACGAATGCGGAACCGATGGAGGCCGCGAAGACACATAGCATTGCGAGCCGCAAGACCTTCCCGACACCTACGAGGAAAACAGCCCGATTTATGTGACGATACATACACTTCCTATTCAGCTCGAACGAGTTTCGTGCATATCTTACATATCTGCCGTGATGCGCCGAACAGATGGATGGGGCGAGCACTTTTGCTGACAAACCAGTGTAGTCAAGAAAGACGTGAAGATTTACGAGCCGCTGTCGGTCTGTTCGATCTGCCCGGCGGCACATAGTCCTCCGCGACTATGTGTGGTTTATCACTTGGTTTGGAGCTGACAGCTTTCGCACGATGAACACGTAATCCCCGAGATTCCATGGAGGATACAGGCCTCTTTGGTGCGTCCGACTCCACGATGAGGTCGGAGATTATATCTACCTCCCCAACATAATAGGGGGCTGAAGCCGATAACTTCTCGTTCAGCACCGCGATAGCAATTGCTCCAGATTGTTCTATCAGCGTGCGCTTCATCTGTGCGTCCTCATTTTGAAAAGCAGCGATGCCGCTCTCTAAATCCATTGCGCAGATGCCTAGAAACAGGAGGTCTGGACGCATCTCCATAATCAGACGAAGCGCCTGTCCATCTACAGCAGCACCGACATGTGGGTTAACTTGTCCCCCGATTGTAATGAGCGTGAGGTCCGTTCGGCCAGCGAGGACTGAAGCGATAAGCGGGTCGTGCGTAGCCACAGTTATGCCCATGTTCTGCGGGAGTGAGCGGGCTGCCGCCAGATTCGTAGAGCCCGCATCGATAAAGAGAAGCTGGCCCGATTGCACGATGGAAGCCATCTTCTGTCCGAGTGCGAGCTTTCTCTCAACAGCCTGTTTCCGTCGCTGAGAGGAGGATCCAGAGGCTGGAGACATGGCAAGGGCACCCCCATAGACCCGCGTGCATAACCCTTGAGCAGCAAGGTCGCGGAGAGAGCGACGAATCGTGTCCTCGGAGGTTTGAAACTCCTGAGCGAGTTCTGCTGCAAGAACCCGGCCATCTTTTCGAATCCGCGCTAAGATCTCCTGCTGCCGCTCCGCTGGCATGAAACTTCTGCCCTGCATGATCCACCTCACTCTTCAATAGATTATGCAATAACACGTAACATCATGCAACATCATGCAAGTGTGGGTTTAGGAGCAAATGACCCATAGCTAGAGAAGTTGGAAAAGCAAACTCATCTGGATCGATCTGCAAATGACTTCGCAGAATCTTGAGGGTAAGACTGCACCCGTATTCGGCGGTACCAGAGAGCACTAACTGACGAGTTCCTCCTTGATGCTGTGGCCGATCCGTTCATCATAGGAGAATGGGCGATTGTCTGATAGATTTGGTTTCGCCGGGAGAATGCCTGG
Organism: Granulicella sp. S190; assembly: GCF_009766095.1. GTDB lineage: Bacteria > Acidobacteriota > Terriglobia > Terriglobales > Acidobacteriaceae > Edaphobacter. The sequence goes on along the minus strand of NZ_LMUD01000019.1, from coordinate 165,504 downwards.
ATTCCGAAAGCGCTCGCACTTCTAACGTGGCTAGTATCCCTGTCTGTCCGCCACAGTACTCCTCACATCTAAAGCATCTTGCTAGCAGACTTTGTCGATTCGACGACTAGTAGGAGGAGTCGCGGCTTGGCTGGTAGTCCTCATTGAACTTGTTCTTGTGATGAGCGAGTGCGTCGGCCGTCGTTTGCAAGGTGATGTCTCCGAGGCGCAGAGGTTCAGAAGAGACCTGGATGGTCCGCTCTTCGATAGTTTGATCGGTTGGCTGACTGTTTTCGCTCCATATATTTAGCTGATAGCTCCCGGCGGGAACGTTATGGATAGAGACATTGCCGCTCGCCGTTGAGACTCCGTAGTAGGGAGTATTCAGCGCAAGGACGACCGCTCCCATCTCTGGATGGATGTTGCAGAAGATATACGAGACACCTTCGCGGTCAAAGCGTACAGAGCGCGTCGTGCCCGATTCGTACAAGCCGAGGTCGAAGCGCTTGCCGTTGAAGAGCGAAAAGACGTTGTGAAAGAAGGGGTCTTCGTTGGGAAATTGCACGGAGGTGCCCGCAGGGACCACAAGTAGGTGCGGCGAGAACATCTTATCCTTCTGGACGAGGCGGTAAGTGGTCTGATGAGTCGATGCAGAGGGTGTGGTGGGAAGCGGCTTCAAAGGCGAGAGCCAGATAACTACACCTCCTGCATGGACTGGTCCAGTATTTTTCTTGGTGGAGACCGAATAAGAGCGCACAACCATCTTCGCGGACACCTCCACTCCCTGCGCTCGTAGGTTCAGAGCGCAGAGCCCCAGCAAGAGCAAACATGGAACAGTGAACGAGCCTGATAGCCTGCGCATCCTTCTAACCCCTAAAATTGATATCCCGCTGAAAGTGTGAAGACATCAGCCGTGTTACCAGCCCCATAGATAGGCCACGTCCATATTTTGCGGAACTCTGGAGAGAGAATGAGGTAAGTTTTCGGCTTGAAGATCAGGTTGCCGACGACCATCTCATTCCTAGCGCGTAACTGCACCTCTGTTGCAGTTGCAGGAAAGACGAGAGTGTGAAAGTCGCGGGCGAAACCATTGTCCAAGCCAATGCTGGCGTTTGCTTCAATCGTACGGCTGAAGCGCGTTTTGAACTGCGTCCACCCACCGATCGCATTCAAGCCACGGTAGGTGGGTTGTCCGTTAGACTGATTGACCCCGATAAGGATGTCTTTATAGACTCCGCCACCTAAGCCTCCCAACCCAAGCCCCCGGTAACCCTCTCCGCTGATCTCGAAGCGATTGCTGAGCGGCACACGCCAGTCCGTCGCAAAGGCCCAGGTATCCAGGCTCTCGCCGTAGGGATAACTCTGCCGACCGTAGTAGCCGCTAAGTCCGATTTGAAAGGGATGTTCGTTGGTAGAGTTCCCGTAAGTATCCTTCGTCGCGGTGCCATAAGAGATGCGCGTCTCATAAGCTGGCTGCTTGGAGTACTCTCCAGGGCTTGGGGTTCGGAAGAGAAGGTTTGTGCTATAGCCTGCAGCTTGCGGATCCCAGAGTCCAACTTCAAATTGAAACTGCCTTCCAGATTGCATCGGAATCTGATGCGCATATCGAAGTTGCGGAGACCATGTCCATAGGTTTCCTGCACCTGCCAAACCTGGCACAGCAACCGTCGCGTACGACGTGGGGGACAAAGGAGAGATCAGCGGAGCGACCATTCCTACCTGAAGGGAGTCGTGATCCCAATCGAGATTAATGCTGGCTGTTCGCAAGCGGACGATGCCGGCTGAGGTCGCAGAGCTTCCATAGGCAAGCCCGCCGAAGAAGTCCAGATTCACATCAGCGGAGCTCTTTGCGCCGGCGATTACAGGGCCAAATCCTTGAAGCCCCAGGATGGTTTGACGAAAGCTTGCACCCGCGCTGCCATTGCCGGAGTCGCTATTGTTGGCGATCGCGATCTCGGGAAGATCGAGATTGTCTACGATCCCTCTGTTGATAAAAGAGTTGAATAACAGCAGGCCAGTAATGCGAACCGGATACTTCGAATCGCTCTCTACCTTCGTCTGTTCATGCAATTTGACTTGTGCGTCTAGGGTCTGCTGCCTCTCTTGCAGATCTTCTATGGTGGATGCGGTCGTCTTCGCGGCGTCGAAAGCTTCTGGCGAGGACACTGGTTCAGAAGAAGGCTGAGTGGAAGCCATCTGTTTCTTGATGAGGGCAAGCTCCTGTTTCAGCTCCTGAATCTCCTTCTGAGACTCTTCGAGTTGCTGATGAGCTGCATCCAGGGATGAAGTGATCGTCTCAAGCCTACGCTCTAATTCGGTAGAGGCAGCGTCAGCATGCGCTGGCGATGAAGGTGAGGAGTTGCCTGATTGTGAGTATAGCGAGCAGCTTCCTCCAAAGAGGATTAGGCAAAGGAGAAGAAAAAAACTGAGCCCTCTCATTCTTCAACCTCTTCCCGGGACGGAGACATAGGTGGTAGAGGTCTTCTTTTCTATCGCCGCACCAAGCGCCTTCAACGATGCCCTCGGTAAGTTGATCGTGAAGATGGTCTCGTCTCCAATCCGTTCCTCAAGGTCGATTCCGCCACCATGCTCTTGTGCAATCTGTAGTGCGAGGGTTAGGCCAAGCCCCGTTCCGCTCTCTCTGCTTTCGCTTACAAAAGGTAAGAATATCTTCTGACGAACGGGCTCAGGCACACCAGGACCGTTGTCGGCAATTCTGATCTTGATGGTGTTTTCGCTTTCGATGAGAGTGAGTGTAACGGCAGCAGGGCCTAGGCCTCTTTTCGCGGCCTGGCAGGCGTTGAGAAGAAGATTGTAGACAGCACGTCCCAGCTTTTTCGCGTCAATCCATACCTCAATGGAAGAGAGACCCTTCAGTGTTATTTTGACGTCGCGGCCCGCGGGATGAGAGCGGACCATGCTCACCGCCCGCTGAATTACCTGCGCAATCGACTCCAGTTCAGGGTGAAGAGCCCTTCCGGTTTGGGTGAAGAGAAGAAGAGAGTCGAGAAGATCGGTCATCCCCTGAACGGCTGTCTGCACCTCCAGCATCAACTCTTCTCGCTCCGACTGAGAGATGTTTGCGCCGCTCATAAATTCTGCGTTCGCGTACATCGCGGAGAGATAGTGTCGAAGATCGTGCGAGATGGAGCTCGCCATTCTTCCAATGGTTGCGAGCCTTTCGGAGTCGAGAAGCTCGCGCTGACTGGTGCGCAATTGAACCCGCATTCGCTCAAAGGCTCGACTCAACTCCCTGATCTCCTCAGCCCCATCTTCACTGAGTTGATAGTCGAAGTTGCCTTGAGCGAGGGCTCGAGTTCCACCTACGAGCGTCTCGATGGGGCGAGTCAAGGTGCGGGAGATGGAGAGAAGCATTCCTGACCCCACAACGAGCGCGACGAGAGCAAGAGCCAGTACCCAACGATTTACGTTGTTCACCAGTTGCGTGGCTTCTTCAAACGACTTCAGTACGACGAGTTGTGGGACACCCTCTGCGCTGTCCTGACCGACCGAGGTGGTAAGCCGCTCCGAAGCGGCGAGATAGTCAATCTTGCCGAGCTTGATCTTTTTGTTCTGCGTCGGGAGCTGCAACAGTTCCCCGCCCCGTGAGATGAGCTGGGCCTGCAACCCCGGACTCAACGTGCTGACTACGACTCTTCCATCAACGGAAAAGGCAACCTGCGCCGCGGCAGCTTCGCTGACTTCACGAGCAACACGCTCATCGATGGCGTAGCCCACGGCAACGAAGCCAAGAAGAGTTCCGTGCTCCCTGGGACCAAAGTAGAGCGGCTGTGTTGCTATCTCATAGATGCGATCGTCGAGAGAGAGCAGAATCGGCTCCCCAGGCTTATGCTGCTGTGCTTCAACTCGCTGTGCAACCTTGGCGCGATCCAGAGGTGTCCCCTTGTTATAGGACACGATCAGTCTTCCATTTTGATCCAACAGTGCGAAGAAATCGCTTCCGCTTACCTGCCAGAACTCAACACCGCCATCCGCGATGGTTCGCGAATCATAGGTGGTCATCAAAGACTTCAGGCTTGGCAGATCGGCCAGGAGAGCCGATTCACGCGCCAGGAGTTCACGCTGTTGACGCTGGAGATTCTGATAGGTTTTGACGGAGTGCTGGAGATCATGCGCCAGGTCCGTCTGTGTTTGTTGTTGAACGATGGTGCGGATCACTAAAAGGCTCAGCAACGTGCAGCCAAAGGAGAGCACAAGCAGAGGTATCAGCAGCGTCGTTCTCATCCGCAGCCTATCCATTAGCCTCGTTCTCCCATTTGCAGTGGCAAATCAGCTTCCACGGACGAATTTATAGCCGATGCCGTGGATAGTTCGGAAGTATACAGGCTTCGCTGGATCTATCTCTAACTTTTGCCTTAGCTTCATGATGTGATTGTCAACCGTACGAGTCGTAGGATACGACGTGTAGTTCCAAACGTCATTGAGCAATTCTTCTCTTGTGATGACTCGCTCGGGATGATCGACGAAATACTGGAGAAGTTTAATCTCGTGCGCGGTAAGAAACACTAGCGCGCCATCCTTAAAGACCTCCATCCCCGAGAAGTCTGCCGTGATATTCCCGAAGCTGACGTGAGTGCTGAGTGCAGGCTTCCGAGTTCTACGAATTGCTGCCTGCACTCGCGCCATCAGCTCGCGCGGGCTGAAAGGCTTTGTCACGTAATCGTCGGCTCCCAACTCCAGCAGCAATACTTTATCGGCGACCTCAGAGACTGCGCTCAGAACAACAACGGGGGTACTCGCCGACCAGCTCTTGATCCCCTTGCAGACCTCCAGACCCGACATGTTTGGGAGCATGAGATCGAGCACGACCCCAGCCGGTTTCAGACTTTTGCAGGAGGCCAGACCCTGCGCGCCGTCGCCGGTCACATGCACGTCGTAGCCCTCTGTTGTGAACTGCCGGTGAAGCGCTTTTTGGATTCTAGGATCGTCTTCAATTACTAAAATCAGGCTCACTTTTTTACCCTCAAAGAATCTGGATATCCGACTATCTTCTTGCTATCTCCTCATTCTATAGAAAAGTCAATGCTTCGTCGGCGATTGTCCGCTCTAAGTACATGATTCGTATATCAAATGACAAGGCGATGACAACTTGGAGACATTCACCGGCTCATTATCAGCAGACCTGTAGGTCACTATGTAGATAGTGAGCTCTCAAGATGCCCCCTCGCTATCAACGCAGAACCTGAATAGTACGTCGACAAAGAACTGTGAACCATAAAGACCGGCCGCAATCGCTGCCATAGATCAGAGCGCTCGAGTCGGGCACCCAACTAGGTTCGACATTATTACAGTCCGCGTCTGTGAGCCTGTTTGTTTGGCCGCTCCGCAGGTCACGAAGCCAGAGGTGCCAGTTCCCACCCTGAAGCAGATCGAACGCGAGCCAATGTCCGTCGGGCGATACCGCTGGGTAGCGTACCTCTTCCTGGCCAAGTGATCTCGTTATACCCATTTGATCAACGATGAAGAGTCGCGGAGGAGAATCATTCAACTGTGCGGAAAAGATGAGGGAGCCATTCGGTAGAAATGTCATCTCGAAGACGTCCATATCTACGGGAGTGAGAAGTTTGTCACCATCAGCCGAACGTTCCAAAGTGCGAAGCCAGATTTGGCCGTAACCATGCTCCTCGCGCAGATACGCTAGCCATCTGCCGTCATAGGACGCTACAGGAGCTTCAGCATTGTGAATGACTTCCCTGCTTGGAAGACTAGACACAATGGTGGATTCACGCCCCGTCTCTTCTCTCCATCTTTCCTTAGTGTTCGCTGTGACGGCAAGTTCATCCATGGCATGATGCTCGAACTGAATGTTTGTGCCATCCTGGATAGCTGTATGGTATCCATCAAACAACATCGCAGTGGAAAGAATTGTATCTCCTTGTGTTACAGCATTGTCCGTCTGCAACATTGCGTTAGAGGTTGGAAGCCTGTATCTGTAGTCTTCATATAAGCCTTTTTGATGACGTAGCGCCATGAGGATGGCAAAGGCAGTCATCAAAACGAAAGCACCTACCCATAGTTGTCTCGATCGGATGCATTGATTTTTGAGCCGAGTTATAGTCAGCATCCTATAACTGAAGCAGGTGAGTGCTACTACGAGATACAGTCGGGGAACGCTGAAGACTACGAAGTGTGAGGCTGTCCCGACATCCTTCCAGCCGGGATAGCCGATAGCTGCAAATAGGAGAAGGAGGGATGTCGGGGCTATCAAAGAGCTCCTTCGCTCTTGAAGAACCTCCCATATAAGGCACACGGGAAGAATTAAAAGAGTGAAATGATAACCAGCTGGCAGAGTAGAGATTGCCAGGCTTGCCAGCAATATTGCCGACCACTCCAGTTTAGTTCGTTGAGAAGTGGTGCCTTTCGGATCCACAAGGAGAATTGCTGGCGCAAACAGAACGGTTTGCATTAGCGGTAATAATATTGCAAATGCCCAGGCTGCATGAACAGTTGGGTGAGGATTCCACTGAGGCTCGTAAATAAATGATCTATGCAATAACGTCGCGATGGAAGCGGTCGACGGATCATAGGGATTCATACCTTCGCCACGCAATGACCACGGTAGCACTTGAGCCAGAAGAACCTTGTTTACCTGTTCACCAAAGACTGCAATTGATATCAACACCGCTAAGGAGCTTCCGACAACTCCACCAAAGAATGCCTTGAAATCCTTCCTACGCAAGAAATATGCCAGATAGACTATTGGGAAGAGTTTCAGTCCGAAACTCAACCCAATAAGAAGGCCAGATAGCAATCGCTTTTCTCGGACATAACACCAACACGCGAGTGCCAGGAAAAACAAGAGCAATAAATAATACTGTCCAAAGAGAAAGTTCTTGTTAAGCGGCATGCTCAACACGAATACCAGAAGGACTTGCCTCCATGGCAATTGAGTAAGCCGTTGGATTAATAATGCTGTAGCTACAACCAACACAAGGTTAAATGCTAGCCATAGACGTTTTGCTGCTAAAGGTCGAAGGCGCGCAATAGGCCACGTAGCCAGAGTCGAAAATGGTGTTATGGGGATCAGCCCAACAATGCGCTGATCGATACCTCGATGATCTTTTTGACGTTGGAGCCAGACCCATTCATAGATTCGGGAGGTAGCACTCTTCTCTCTGGCAAGACGTGCAGTCAGATAATAATTGGGGAAATCGGTGTTCAGAACTCGTGACGCTGCAGGTAATGTGTGGACACAAAGATATGCCGTCAGCACCCCAAGCAGTATCCATTCTATGGCATGAATCCAACGTGATCTAGTGCCTCTTGAACAGAGAGCGGAGTCTTCAACAATTTGTTCCATAGTCTCACGCGACGACAATGCGTTGTAACAGCTAACGAACGGAAACACTAAGGATCAAGTGGGGAGGAACTCTGTATGTCGATTGCTCGGGTACTTGCATATAATCCGCTTCCGGCCTTGGAACAATGCACCGCAGCTTCCTTTCTTGTTTTCTGGGCTCTGCCCTCCCTCTCATGAAGCGTGTTGTAAACAGCCATGAGGCTTTCAGATATCGCCATTAGAGAAAATCGGTCCAGATCTTCTACAGGCTTGAACGGTGATGCCAATGCATCACAAATTGCTTCTGCAAGTACAGAAATCCCTTTTGCGGAAAGAACATCGAAGTAGTGACAGCTCTCGCCCCCAATCTCACGGAAAGAAGGAATGTCGGAACATACAACGCGGCTTCCACAAAGCAGGCCTTCAACCACTGGAAGACCAAAACCCTCCATAAAAGATGGAGCCAACAACACTTGACAGTTTTTATAAAGCCACCTCAACTCTTCATCGCTGACGCCATCAATTAGATTTACGCTTGCCTCTAGACCTTCTTGGTGGATAACCGCTCTGATCATGGCAGTTTCTGGACCATGGTTTCCCAACAAAAGCAATAACGTTCGCTTATCAATTTTACCTGTTCTTAGAAGCTTTCCAAAAGCACGGAGGGCCATCGGAATATTCTTATTGGCACGATGTTGTGCCACTATGAGAAAGAAAGGAACGTCAGCCACGATTGAGGATCGTAAATCTTGAGCGCTGATATTTACGCAGTTATGAACAACTATTCCTTTTTTGTTTGCAGCTTTAGGAAACCTTACTTTCAGCCTTTGTAGAGTAGTTTGTGAGACGCATGCAACAAGATCAACCTCTTCTAGACATTTCTTTAAGATAATTCTATTTAAAAAAACTTTAGGATATCCAAAATTATCAGGTTCATCATATGGATATAAATCGTGCAGCGACACTACAACAGGACAATTAAATTTATTTTTTCTAATAGGCACAGGAAATGATAAGTGTATTAGATCTGAACATAAATAGCGAGCCAGTTTAGGCAAGTCTCGTAGGTACCAAAGATTTCGAGCTGCCGCATCATTAGAGATATTGATTATTACAAAATCAAGCTTCTCGCTTTCAAGACGGAACGAATGCCTGAAATATGACTCTTGCCATTCGCCTATGACAAGGGTAATCCGAGAGATCTCTGGCCTGGCGATCGCGCAACAGACAAGACTATACGCATGTCTGCAGATACCCGACGGGCCGCGCGATGATGAGACTGCCGTGATTAGAAGGTTCATGGTAATTTCTTAGCTGAATTTTTATATGAAAATGCTGGAACCAGTTTCCTAAAGTAGTAACCACGGAGAGCTTTCTCGCTATAGCGCCTGAGGCCAGCTATCTGTCGCAGTACTAAAAGCGCAGCTTGCTTGAGAAGTCTAGGTCGAAGGTTAAAAAGTAAGGGGACGGAAGATAGAACTACCTCCCGATGCTCGAGCTGCATGATCTGGGGAAAACTGCATGTCTTACTATTTGGCTGCAGTCTGAAGTCCGCAAGAACTCTAGAAATATGCTTGAACCGATAGCCGCCTATAGCTAAACGAATAAAAAACTCTAAGTCCATAGCGTACTTAAGATCCTCTCTAAGCCAGTTTCCGTCCTCAAACACTTGCCGTCGAAAGAATGTTGTAGTAGTTGGGATATATAAGACGCGATGGTAAAAAAGAACAAACATGCTGAAGTCCGTCTCGCGACGAACTCTAATCAATCTACCTGATTCATCTACCAAGCGGTAATCACCATATAAAATATCTGTGTCTGGATTTTCCTTAAAAAATTGCGCTACGGCATCGAAAGCACCCGGTCGATATTTGTCATCCGAATTAAGCCATCCGATGATTTCTCCTTGCGCGTGTCGAAATCCTTTGTTTAAAGCTTCACTTTGTCCATTGTCTTTCTCGGAAACCCATATTAGTTTGGTTTGATTTTTGCATCCTGGCATCTTCTTTAGTAACTCAACAGTCTCGTCAGTGGACAATCCATCGTAAACAAGATGCTCGCAGTTCGGATAGTTCTGCTCACATACACTGTCGATAGCCTGCTCGATGAAGCTTGCCTGGTTAAACGACGGCGTAATAATCGATATTGAAAGTGGACTTTTCACAGAAATTCTTATAGGCAGAATAAGCATCAGGCTTATCTCCGGTCTCCATATTGCCGAATTGTTGTTGTAATGTTGAGTACCAGAGCACGGCAAGGATCCGCCTCATTCATGGAATACCAGGAACGTTTTGCCATAAGAAAAAGAGCCGTAAATACAGCGGATAGAGTTGTCGAAGCTAAAATTATCAAGATTCGATGAGGTCCGGATTTCCGTTCCGGAAGCCCAGGGAAATCGACAACTCCTACGGTCGGAATCGATTTAGCTTCTTCGATTCGAGCCATCTCATATTCTTCGGAGAGCAGGTCAAAGACCGTCTCATGAATTCGAACAGTCCTATAAAGATTTGCCCAACGAACGCCTAATTGAGGCAGTTGTTTTAGAGCAGGATAGGGACGGGTACTATCTCCATCTGTAATACCAAGAGCTTTAGTATCTTGACCTGTGGCTCGCTGTAACTCGCGTTGTAACACCATGTTTCTTGCTTCCGATGCTCGAACCCTCACGTTTTGGTTGCCATAAATTTCACGTAGCGAGTCAAGCTCAGATTCGCCTGCAATGAGTTGTCCTTCAAGTTTTGCATCTTCTTCAACAGTTGCCTTTGTCTGCTCCTTGATATCAATCGTCATATTCTTGCTTGAGAAATCGCTAAGTTCCATCTGAGCTTGCTGTAGTTCAGCCTGAACTGTTTTCAGCCGCTCTTCGATAAACTCCCGCTCGCGTCGGGCTGACGACGTATTTACTCGAGAAACCAATTTGTTCAATTCATCGAGGTAACCTTGAGCTAAATCACGCGCACGCTCACGGTTATTATCAGTTACAACAACCGTGATAATTCCGCTCTTAGTATCTTCCGTAATTTTAGTTAGGTGTGCCAACCGTTTCGCAGTGCTATCCCGATAACTTGTGTGATAGACCTGTTGTAAACCAAACCGATCTATGAGATGACCAGAAATAGTTCCACTATGCATTAGCGCAATGAATAGGGCTCCACTGTTTTTTGTCCCCAAGAGGCTGCTTGCAAGCCCAGATAAGCCGCCACCGCCTCCCTTTCCAACCAGAGCAGCAAGCAAAGCAGCTCCATTGCCGCCTTGCTCCGGAGGCATAATACGGGTAGTTGACTCATATTCTTTAGGGAGAAGAAGAACAAAAGCGATACTTAGTAAAAATATGGTGACGCAAACACGTAAAAAAACGCGCCGATTCTCCCAGAACAAAGCGGCGTTTGTTACCCAATTTGACTCTTGTGACGCAACATTGCTGTGACTACTGCCATCGCGTAATGAAATAGGAGATGGCGGATTAAGTATCTCTGTTGTCACGGTTAACACCTAACTGCTTTGAAGTTGTAAGCCTAAATAAAATATTCTTAAATTATGTAATTTGCGATAGCTTTTACTTTTTAACAATCATGTAGCACTTTTAGTGCAAAGCTAGTGCAGCTGCAAATCCAACGGAGGAGAAAACCTGGGCCGAAGCGAATAGATTTCTCAATACCGCCGAACCTCCAAAGACCTTCTGAGGAACGACGACAACATCGCCTGGATCAAGTTTGCTATCGAGGACTTTAGGTTCATGCCAGTTATTCGATCTTCGGCCAACCACCAAGCCATTCGCGCGAATAACGAGGATTTCTTTTCTGTTACCACCCTCTGTACTTCCCCCCGCACGCTGCAAATACCATCCAGCGGTTTTCCCGGGAATAAAGGTAATTGCGGATGCGTTATAAACCTGGCCGCTCACGAGAATGAATCCCGGTCTCTTCGGTATGGTCAGAACATCTCCATTTCGTAGTTCTATATCTGCTGGCGTACCCTCCCAACTGGCAATATCAGCACTGATCTTTATTACCAGTCGTCCTATTGCGGGTTGGTCGCGTAACCTCGCAACCACTTCTTTTTGCTGCTGGACAAGTAGCTGCAATGTTGCAGCATCATCTTGAGCCGACAAGCTTGGAGCTAATCTTGCACCAGCAGAAGTAGTTTCGATCTGGTGGATTAGTTCATTTCGGCTTTTATCTTCTAACTCTTTCACCTGCATGCGAATCAATACAGCTCCCGCAGGATAGGCTGTTGAGCGAAAGCCGCCAGCACGTCTCAAAACCGAACTTAGTCGTTCTCCATCTTGGATGCCATAAGATCCTGGATAAGTCAGGTCGCCTTTCAAGTTTACTGAAGATCCAATATCACCCCAGCCTGATATTTGGTGAATGGTTAGTACATCTCCTGCCTTTAGTAATACATCTGCAGAGGGATCTGAAGCATTGACTGCCGCTCCTATTCGAACAGTACCTCTCTCACCTACTACTTTCCTACCATCTTTTATTTCATAGCTCGCCAAGTCAGCGTCATCAAGTAATGCACTTCGTTTGAAACCACCAGCCATACGCACAAGTTGTGCTGCGGTCATCCCCTGGGAGAGAGGGTAATCTCCGGGATGAAGCACTTCTCCATGTACCTGCACCTTGGGCGCATCTGCTTCGTAGCGGCCTGAAATACGAATTGTGTCAAAAGGCTTCAGCAGAATCTCCTCAGAGCCCGTCAGAACTTCTGATACGTTGAAAGAAATTGCTTCCGCGCGTAAATCAGGAGCCATGAGACGAATAATCTCACCGCGTTCAGCGGGTTCTGGCAGGAGGTCCTGATAGGAGCGGAGGACACTATTCAACTTCATCTCGTCCCGGTAAGGAACCCTTCCGGGCCTTACCACATGCCCTTCAACGTAGATCACTTTCTCGCTGTAGGGCAATATGGGAACGATATGGATGCGGTCACCATCTTGAACAGTAAACTTTTCGAGTACCGCCTGTGAGGACTCCTTTGTGCTCTCCTCTGGTAAGTTAAGACTGATAGTAGACCGGTGCCCCTGCGGGTCGATTCGATCAATTGTGGTGCGAGTCAATGCTGCGGATGCGAGAAGTCCACCAGCATCCTCGAGTACGTCATATAGTCTAGTTTCACCCTTTAATTCATAGATGGCTGGGCGTCTGACCATCCCTGAGACAGCAACTTGTACCCCAGATGGCGGTACTAGAATTGTGTCTCCAGCTTCAAGCCTCTCCACATCAGAATGTACGCCGTGTAGTAAAAACTCATACAGATCTACTTCACGGATAAGATTTTTTCCGCGGTAGTGTTGAATTTTGCGTAATGAACCAACGCTGCTTGGTCCTCCAGCAGCGTAGAGTGCGTTCAGAGGTGTCGATAAAGAGCTAATATCGTAAGCTCCAGGTCGCTGTACATCTCCAACTACATAGACTCGAACAGTACGCAACCGCCCAATGGTTATTGCTATTTTGGCGTTTCTATATTGTTTACTGAGCTCTTGTTGAACTAGTTCCTGTGCCCGGCCAAGCGGCAATCCCGCTACAACAATCGCTCCCGCTTCGGGTAGAATAATCTGTCCTTCATGATCGATCGTTCGTGTAAAGCTTTGTGATATTCCTCCCCAGAGGCTAATAATCAGCCCATCTCCGGGGCCTAAAACATAATCTGGACCAATCGGAAGATCGAGTGGCATCTGTTTGGTAGTCAATCCACGCTCCAAGAAGACATCCGAGCCAAAGCGTCTCAATTTGGAGGTTTGCTCAGGAATTTGCGAGTAAAGATCTCTGAGTGACTGCAAATTATAGGGGGTTGTTTCGTGAACAACCTCTGTCGTACTCCCGTTGTTACGGTCGACTTTTGCTGATGCGTGGGGATTTCTGTCCTCACGTGCGGATGAATAATTTGCATTTTGATTCTTATCCGCATTAGACAGTTCACCCTGCGATCTGCTGGAATCGCGGGGGGGCAAATCCGATACACCGCCTGCACTCAATGAATTTAGTCCACTATCAGGATTGGCTGTACCGCTAACAGTATTGACAGAGTACTGTGAATCCAAAGATTGGCTCTCCAAATCCGACTCCGATAGATAGCCACGTGCTCTAAGCCAGACACTGATTGCACCCCGCAAACCGGGATCTGAAGAGACGCCCTTATAAAACATGTCATCTGTGATCGAGTCCACTTGAACGGACGTTCCCCGCTGTTGCAAATAATCAGCCATGACCTGTTTCAGATCGACTATAAGCTCAGGCCGAGACTGCAGTATGTTGAGAATCTGACTGGCAGATAAAATACCATTCGAACTTTGTTTTGGTGTATCACTGTTGCTATCCATCTTTATAAGATCAGCATCTTCATCTGCTGGAGAACTGGAGCTGACGGTACTCGGGGAAGCAGAAGTGGGAGCGCTCGGCAGAGCGCTAGGTAGAGCTGGCACCTGCAACTGCTGAGTGTTTGCATTTTTCAACAAAAAGAGAGAACACAGGGCAAGCGTCAGGAGACGCTTTATTTTTCCCGAGTTAGTTGATATGTCGGACTTTTTCAACAAGATCTCACACCCTTTATGGCTATTTCAATTCGAATTGAACGGCCATCTTTTTCAAGGACATTCTTTCTAGCAAGATTGGCTTTGGATGCTTCAGTTCATAGCTGCAAGTCCTGTACCGAGGCTATTCTTCTCTTCCAACGTATTGCCTCCATCAAATAATTGAAGCTCTGTTCTAAATGGAATCTAAGGCGAACAAAAAAATACTCTAGCTCGTCATTTACCAGGTTAAGTCTCGCAAATATGTTTACAGGCTTATTTGCGATCGTTACTCTTGCCGGACGATGCAATGGAAGAAGACGTCTAAATTGATGGATAGATGATTCGGTTTCATCAGCAGCTAATGCGCATCTAAGTAGCAGATAAAGCTTTGTGCCTGGAAATCTTGCGTAAATTATTTTTCTACTGTAGAGCTCCACCCAAATGCTCACTTGAGAGGGGAGACTAAGAACCGCCAAGCTTAATACTTGTGGCAACTCGGCAATGCTGAAACTACGCTTCGAAGCCAGAGTCGCCGTTCCTACCGCAAGCTTGATCTCAACATCTACCGCCATTTGAGCTTCTACTTCACGCCAGAGAGTTTCATTCTTCCGATGGAAATTAATAAAGTGGGCAAACTCGAGCATCCATGAGGCACGTGTCCATTCACTTTTAAGATGCTTGAAGAGGTGACGGGCTTGTAGGAGGAATCGATCGCAATCCGATAGAGTGGGGACTGCTATCCCCTCAAAGACCTGTGCAGACGGTCTAGAGAGGTCATTTTTTTGAGCAACTTTCGCGTTCCCTCCAGCCCTGTCGAAATGAATTTCTACGCACTGCTGTCCCTTTTCTTTATAGAGACTCTTGATGGAAGGCACATTTTCGCCTGCTGTTTTGAATTCCTTAACGCTTTCTCCAGACCCCGTCAGAAAATATCCCAGGCGTTCTAATACTCTGTCACAGAGAGGACTATCCTCGAAGGCCACGAAAAAGTCGAGATCGAGTTGGTAACGTAATGCCAAATCTGTGCACGCGTCCGGAATTAGGGTGAAACCCTTAATGTTGACGTACGATATGTTCTCTTTTCTAAATTCATTGTTGATTTGTATAAACTCTTGAAACAATCGATCCGTCTTCTTTCGATTGTCAGCATAGTTCTGCTTTAGGCGACCTAGCACTCTTGGCGGAATTACGTCTTCGGCTCCTAATGACTGAAGCCGCTCTAAAAAATAGAGCGCAAGACCACTGGCATCGAGCCAATCGTAGATCCCCACCCAAGCACTGTAGCTAAAGGTCGCGAGATGGTCGGAGTGGCTCTCCATATCTACGGTTTGGAAAGTCTCGATTACTGCTTCCGCCAATCGGTGGTTCATTTCTTTGATGGCCTTCCGGAATCGACTTAAGATGAGGGCTTTCTATTTGTCGTACATCACTGGATCACCTAAACTTCCCGCGGGCGGTAGATGACGAATGAAGAGAATTGTTGACCATATCTCTTCGTCACTGAGAATCCCTTTCGATCCAGGCATCCCCGATGGCCAGATGCCGTTATCAATAACCCATTTCAGCTGACCATCTGTATAGGACTGAACGTCGGGCGAGCTGAGTGAAGGAACCTGAGGTGACATTGCATCGGAGAATGGAACCCCAGTATTTTGACCGTCCGAACCATGACAGGCGACGCAATAATGTCCAAACGCTTCTTTCCCTGCGGCAAGGTTCTCCTTCGATGCCTGGAGTGGATTCCGTTCAGACTTATTGCGAATTAATATTGAATGCTTCGCCCAGGTCATCACAGTTCGCTCCGTCTTCGTGGGTGGTGTTGCTTTACACCCGACAGTAGATATCAGAAGCACCATCACCGAACTTGTAAGGGTTAGCCGCACTGTTACTCCGTAACGTGGAGAGTAAGGGTCATCGAACCGTGGCCTGAGCCACAAAAGACAGAGCAATGACCTACGAAATCTCCGGTCTGCATTGGAGTAAAACTCAGCTCCCCAGGTTTGTCCTTTTCAATCTTCGTGTTGAGATTTAGCTCTTTAAACTTCAACCCGTGAGCAACATCTTCAGTCGTAATTTCCAGCACAACTGGCTGTCCTTTTTTTAGATTGATCTTTGATGGTTCATAAGCAAATCTCTTGACCGATACGGCAATTGTCTTGGGGGCGTCAGCGGCCAGAGCTAATGATGTGGGCATAACACTGCAGAGAGTAAGCAGATTGGCTAAAGCAAGTGCTTTCAAGATTTTTGTTTTCATTAACACTCCCATTCAAAAGCTGTGAAGCAGGTAAGTCCCAAAGTACTTCAAACATTTGTTAAGTATGTTCAAGGCACTCAGACAACGCATCTTCAACTTAGCCAAGACGCACGCCTTAGTTGTCAGTCAGCGATATGCCGTTTGTCACTTTTTTGTAAAAGAAGAGAGGTTGCTATTCCCTAAATCTCCCATCAGCATGGGAACCAAGCAGCTGACCATATGTTCCACTGACGTCTTCTTCGAGAGAAATCCCAAGACCTCGGACCTTTCTCTGTCGTAGAGCAGAATTGTTCCCGTTCCTGCTTGCAGCACTCGGATGGTCCCATCCTGAAAGAGTGAAATCGTGTCGGTATTATCCGGAGCAAGCACATCTCGAACAATCTTCCAGGAAGAGCTGCCGGAGTGGCCTAGAAACCAATGATTTAAAACATGGCGCCTCAAGCCGAGTGCAATCTCCAGGTCATTTGACTGAACAGCAAATAAGTTCGGTCCGTTCATAGCAGTGAAGTGAAACGGTGTTGCAACAAATCGACGCATGAGATCGGGATGTGCTCTTAAGGCTTTATTCATGCGTAGACCTCTCTATTTTGGACGGCAACGAACTCATGCAGATATTGTGTTGCAGACTGTGGGGTTCCTCCATATCGAAAGCGCCAACAGGGCAGTCCGACAAGTGCTTTTATAGTCTGATCACGCTTCGCGGAGGCTTCCGACAGTTGGGTCGGAAGTCGTTCAACGCTACATTCGAGATAGGCCTGAGTTTCGCTAGAAGGAACTGGAAGAAACTCTCCCCCAGTCCGTTGCACCCTCTCTAAAAAGATCAGCCATCGTGGCTCACAGGTTTTCTTGATCTGTCCAAGAAATGTTTCCGCCACGTCTATCTCGTAAGCCAGCTCACCATTCATCGAAGTTTTTAGGTCAAATTTCCTCAGCGTTGGGAAATGACGCACTGCATCTGGCAGGAGCTTTACAGGCGCGGAAGTACCATGCGCCACTAACTTGCCATAGCTCTGCGACATGTAAGTCCAATCGTCGGAGATATAGTTGAAGCCATTTTGAGAAAGCGCCGCAGATAAGGTAGATTTCCCGGCGCCTGAATTACCGGCAACCAGCAGTCCCTTCCCACCTCGCTCTAGGCATGCGCAATGCATGGGAACGAGACCCATCGCCGGACCCAAAATACCAAGGCAGATAGGAATCAGCTTCTCTCGCCAAAACTTCTCATCCTTTGCTGTTGCTGATGAAATATGTGCACTCACGGTGCGACGCAATATATCGAACACAAAAATGTTGGCTTGACCGAATGAAGCAGTCACCAAATGATGCATCCCCCGAAAATGGGGCTGTTCTATCACTTCCCTCGAGGATTCGTCGACAACCACTCTCATAGTGAATCTGCTCTGCCTGTCGCCAGTCACGATCGTAGAAACAGAATCTAGAACCTTGACTAGCTCGAATGAGTTGGTAGATAAGTCACAGTTTGCCCCAGCAAAGCATAGGCTTTTTCTTTGGGACAAAAACATCTTATCGATCAAAACGTAGGACATAGGAATACCTGCTGAGCTTCACTCTACCCCAGCAAATAGCCCGCTTTCCCTGTCATTAGGAAACTTTACAAACCGCTGACAAGGATATGACAACTCATCCGTACGCAAGCTCTATCGTTCGTAACAGCGAGGAGATTGCATTGCCTAAGTCCCGCAAAATTGTCTTCTTCTTTCCATCTTTCGCAAGCTCCGATGCGACTGCGCCGCTTGGTATCCTGGCTGTCGCCACTCCTTTAATCAGAGCCGGTTATCAAGTTGTCCTCATCGATTCCACGATTACGCCAAACTACAAGCAGCGCGTGCTCGAAGAAGTCAGTGATGCGCTATGTCTCGGAATCTCCCTGGTTACCGGGCCAATGATTCGTGAGACGGTCGAGATAGCCAAAGCAATCAAAGCCCGAAACCCCGAATTTCCGATTGTTCTCGGAGGATGGCATCCTTCCCTTCTTCCGAGGCAAACTTTGCAGGCCCCCTATATCGACTACGTAGTTTGCGGCCAGGGAGAAGAGTCATTCCTTGAGCTTGTCATACATATTGAAAACCAATCTTCTCCAGACTTCGTCGCTGGCATTGGCTTCAAGCGAGATAATAAACTCACTTTTACACCGGAACGCATACTCAAGCCTATCGCGGAGCAACCTCCAAAGGCTTATCAGTTAGCCGACTTCGACGCCTATGAACGCATGTGCGGAAAGCGCTGGGCGATGTACACCTCCAGCCTGGCTTGCCCGTTCGACTGCGCTTATTGCACCAATGGCGCCGTGTACAAGCGTAAGTGGAATGCCCTTTCCGCAGAGCAATTTGTCGAGGAGACGGTCGATCTGAGCCGTAGATATAACCTCAGCATGCTTTGGATCGTAGATGACAACTTCCTGGTTGATCTTGACCGCGCACGAGCCATCAGTGAGGGGCTCGTCCGAGCCGGCGCTGAATTCCAGTGGAGCATTCAGGCCACTACGAACTTGACGTCACGACTCTCTTTGGGAGATCTAAAGCTACTTCGTCGCAGTGGGCTACACCAGATCTGCCAGGGGGTGGACTCTGGTTCTCCAAAGATCTTGAAAGCAATGAACAAGACATTTCAAAACTTTGAAGATATCTATGAGAGTGCGGCCCGTTGTCTAGCTGCAGGAATGCGTCCGTCCTTTAATATCATCTTTGCCTATCCAGGCGAAGGATCTAAAGAGCGTCGAGAGACCATGAACTTCATCATGGATGTCTGCAGGCGCTTTCCTGGTACCGAATTCTGGACCAATATCTTCACTCCGTATCCTGGTACCAATGTGATGAACAGAGCAGAGGAGTTAGGTATTGAAGTTCCTGACTCTCTCGAAAAATGGGCCGAGTTCTTTCCGCGCTACACCAAGCTCCCATGGCTGAATGGAAAAGATCACGAAGAGTTACAGATAATGCGCGATTATCTGCGCATCGCCTTTGACCGTATTCCGATCGGAGTAGATCGCAGAACCCGTATCACCCGTCTGGCGCAGAAGTGCATCTCTTTTCCCGCTCGATTTCGGCTTGATCATGGTCTGTATCGCTTACCTGCTGAGCTCTGGCTTAACGACAAGCTCAAAGAAAGAACTGCTGGATTCAAGCCTGTAGTCGACGCAAGACGCCTGGAGCCAAACCCTGAACCAGCCGAGGTCGCATGCTGAGCCTGGGAAAAGTTGTGCTGTTCTATCCGCCTTATGACGGCCCACCGCTCGGTGCTCCACTCTGTCTGCTTGCCCTAGCTGCGAGTCTGCGTGAGGCCAACTTCGACGTCGTCATGATCGATGCTGCGATCGAACCAAACTATCTCACACGGGTAGAGTGCGAGAGCGTAGATGCTCTTTGTGTTGGGATCTCTGTTCTTACCGGCCCCATGATTCGTGGAGCTGTCGAAGTGGCAACAATGGCGAAGAGCCATACTCCCTGGCTACCGATTATCTTCGGCGGATGGCATCCATCGCTGCTGCCGGACGAGACTTTGAGTGAGAGCTTTGTAGATATGGTTGTCCGCGGGCAGGGAGAGAGAACCCTCGTCGAGGTAGCCCAGGCGCTGGCTGGGAAAAAGCCTCTGAACAACATTGCGGGACTCTCCTGGAAGAATCAAGGCAAGCGTATTCACAATGGAGATCGCAAAGTTGAGTCTCTGAACTCGCTTCCGATCCCGGCCTTCGACTTGGTAGATTTTGATGCTTACGAAAAGATCGCCGGCATCCGCAAGCTCGCCTATGCCACCAGCGTCGGTTGCCCCTATGCCTGCAACTACTGCACGGACATGGTTTTTTACAAACGAAGATTCAATGCTCTCTCTGCCGATCGAACGGTTGCGGAGATGATTGATCTCGTCACTCGCTACCGAATCGAAGAGGTGGCATTGCTCGATTCGAACTTTCCCGTTCAACTTCCGCGTGCATTAGAGATCGCTCAAGGGATCCTCGACACCGGAATTAAGTTTAAATGGACCTTTCAAGCCTCTACCGACTTTCTCTGCCGCATGACTGAGGACGAGGTCCGCCTGCTCGGTGCAAGCGGCGTCTCACACATGGGCTTTGGCACGGAATCAACTTCAGAGGCAGTCCTGAAGCTTATGAACAAACGTCATCAGCGGGTCGACGAAATGTACGAGACTGCACGGAAGGCTCAACTTGGCGACATCCGCGTCACCTTCAACTTGATCTTCGGGTACCCGGGCGAGACCGAGGCAGACCGAATCATCACTTTTCAGACCATGAGTGATATTGGGCGTCAGTTCCCAAATGTGAGCTTTTCTCCAAACATCTTCACTCCCTATCCAGGAATTCCTATCTGGCCCCAGCTGCGAGAGTTGGGTGTTTCTGAACCGAAGAATCTCCGTGAATGGATGGACATGCCACTGGGCGCAAATATGCTGCCATGGCTCAAAGGGAAAGAGCTTGCACGGTTGCAACGCATGCTCAAATATTTCCTCTTGAACAGCCAGATCTACCGAGAGCAGAAAAAGCCTTCGCGTCTTCGTCACACAGTACGGTTCATCGTCCAGACGCCGATTCGATGGCGCCTGCGTTCCAGCAACTACTACTTTCCGTGGGAGCTCTGGCTCTCAAACCTCTCTGAGCGCATCGTACTCCGTCGTTCCCTGGTCACAGGTCAGGAACTTCCCAAGGAGTCCGCCAATGCATGCTAGCGCGACAAGAAGGAGCAGGTAGCCATGGCCGATGTCCTACTCACTCACTCTTACCACCTCCCTTACGATCCAAAGCAGGTACGTAAGATGCAGCCGTATCCTCCTCTCGGCACGCTCTACGCAGCGTCGGCTCTGAAGTCTGAGAATATCTCTGTCGCTGTCTTCGACACAATGCTCGAGGAACCTATCACTGGCTTTACAACTGCTCTGAAGGAACACTGTCCGAAACTGGTGGTGATCTACGAGGACGATTTCAACTTCCTCTCCAAAATGTGTTTGACACGCATGCGTGAGCTTGCATGGGAGCTGACCGTTCTGGCCAGGCAAGCGGGAACCGTCGTCATCGCCCATGGCTCTGATGCAACGGATCAGGCGGAATCCTATCTCCATCATGGGATCGACTTTGTCCTGCTGGGCGAAGCAGAGAAGACGCTTGGCGAGCTATGCTCTGCGATTCTGTCGGGCCGTCAACACCTGGAGATCCCGGGCCTTCTCTATCTCGATGAAAAGGGACAGATTGCAAGGAGTGCCGGAAAGCCTCCAAAGAATTCGGCCTGGAACACGCTTCCGAGGCCTTCACGTGAGTTGATCGATCTTTCTCCCTATCGCCATGCTTGGCTTACGGCACACGGTTATTTTTCGACGAACGTCGTTGCCAGCCGCGGCTGCCCTTACGGATGCAACTGGTGTGCAAAGCCGATCTCCGGGAACAAGTTTCAGATTCGTCCCGCAAAGTCTGTCGCCATGGAGATTCACGAGTTGAAGGAAGTCTATGGAGTGGAGCATATCTGGTTCGGCGATGATGTCTTTGCTCTCAATCATCAATGGGTACAAAGCTTCGCTGATGAGATCGAAGCCATGAAGTGCGCCATCCCTTTCAAGATTCAATCTCGTGCCGACCTTATGACTGACGCCACGGTCGCAGGGCTCAAACGAGCAGGATGCGCAGAGATTTGGATGGGCGTCGAATCTGGCTCCCAAAAGATACTCGATGCGATGGACAAAGGGCTTCGCATCTCCGACATCACTACAGCGCGTGACCTCCTGGCTCAGAACAATATCCGCGCCTGCTTCTTCTTGCAGTTCGGATACCCCGGAGAGACTTGGGAAGAGATTCAGCAGACCATCGAGCTCGTTCGCGCCTTACGCCCAGATGATATCGGTATCTCTTTCTCTTATCCTCTCCCCGGCACGGTCTTCTTCGATCGCGTTCAGGAGCAGATTGGCTCTAAACGTAATTGGACCGATAGCGACGACCTGTGCTTGATGTTCTCCGCAGCCTATAGTGACGACTTCTACATGGCCTTACGGAAAGCCCTTCATGCTGAGGTCGATCACTGGAAAAATGAAGACGCCCTAAAAACCGAAGTCTATCTGGACACACTTTGGCAAAGAGTTTATGAACTCGAATCCATCACAAAAAACTCCAAAGCTACAATCCTATCCGCGATAACTGCGCAGCCAACAGACCGGCAGTTCGTTCCTCTTCAGGCCTTGACTCCAGCGACGAGGCAAATGTAGATGGCAGAACTCCTACTCACGCACGGATACTTCCTCTACGAGGATCCCAAAGAGGTTCAGATACTGAAGCCATACGCGCCGCTCGGGATCTTGTATCTCTGCTCTCATCTGCGTAATCAAGGATTTGACGTCGATGTATTCGACACTACTTTTTCGAAGCGAGAAGCTCTCTTCCACCATTTGCGTACCGAGATCCCATCCGTAATTGGCATCTATGCCAATCTTATGACACGCAGCAACGTCGTTGAGATCCTCAAAGTTGCTCGCGAAGCAGGTTGGAAGACTATCGTCGGCGGTCCTGAGCCAGGAGCATACGCACTGGAATATCTTCAAGCCGGCGCCAATTACGTCGTCTTTGGCGAAGGCGAGCTCACCATGCAGGATTTGCTCGCCGCCTTCCGCGCAAACGATGAGAGTGCCTGCACAAGCATAGCTGGACTCGCCTTTTTAGACGAAAAGGGAACGATGCACGAGACCGCGCACCGCAACCAGATTGCCGATCTCGACAGGCAGCCCTGGCCTGCACGTCATGCTATCGATGTTGCCCGTTATGTGAAAACCTGGCGTGATGCGCATGGAAAAGGGTCGGTAAACTTTATCACCGCACGCGGCTGCCCTTATAAGTGTCGCTGGTGCAGTCATCAGGTCTTCGGTCAAACTCACCGTCGTCGTGATCCAGTTCTGGTCGTCGATGAAGTCGAGTGGCTGCTCAAGACCTACTCCCCCGATATGGTCTGGGTCTCTGATGATGTATTCACCATCAATCACAAGTGGCTTCGCGACTATGCCGGTGAAATGCGCCGCCGCGGTCTACGCATTCCCTTTGAATGCATCTCGCGGGCCGACCGCCTCAATCCAGAGATGCTCGATCTGCTCGCGGAGCTCGGTTGTTTTCGCATTTGGATCGGCTCCGAGAGTGGCTCTCAACGCATTCTCGACTCTATGGACCGAGGAGTAAAGATCGAACAGGTTCAACAGGCCGTCACAATGAGTCGCGAACGAGGTATCGAGAGCGGCATGTTTCTCATGTGGGGTTATGAAGGAGAAGACCTCGAAGATATCGAAGCCACCATTAAGCACGTCAGCATCTCCAAACCCGATATCTTCTTCACCACCGTCTCCTATCCAATCAAAGGAACGCCCTACTACAACAAGATCGCCGACCGTCTTGTTCAGTTGAAACCATGGGGAGTCAGCTCCGATCGAGAGATCAAGATAAGGGGTCGGCACTCTCAAAAGTTCTACAGCTATGCCGACAAACTGCTTCGTGACGAAGTTCAACTCGCACGCCTGGCCGACACTCCAGACTTTGAATCCGAATTGGCAGCCAACCTGCGACATGAGATTGGGGTCGCCCGAAACGGCCTGCTCTCGACTCGGATGGAGGTCGAAGCATGACGCCGGCTGCCACCGCCCAGCCTCAAGCCATACTCGCCTTCAATCAACTGGCAGAGGGCTACGACGAGCTTTTTACCAAATCCTCTATCGGCCGCGCACAGCGAGATGCTGTCTGGAATGTGCTCACTAAGACATTTCACCCGGGAGATTACATTCTGGAATTGAACTGCGGCACAGGGGAAGATGCTCTTTTTCTGGCACGAAACAGTATTTCCATCCTTGCTTGTGATGCTTCAGAGCAGATGATTAGGGTTGCCAAGGAACGGCTTCGCATCGAGGCGCCCAATGCACCCGTGGAGTTCTTCCAACAGCCAACGGAACGCATTCGTGACCTTCACTTTGCAAAACAGTTCAATGGCGCATTCTCAAACTTTTCCGGCTTGAACTGCATAGCCGATCTCCGTCAGACAGCGGAAGATCTCGCCACACTCATCCCGCCAGGAGCTCCTCTCCTCGTATGTCTTTCAACCCGCTTCTGCGTCTCTGAGGTGATCTGGTTCCTTCTTCAGGGAAAACCACGCAAAGCGTTCCGCCGATGGTCGGGCCGCACCACGGCGAAGGTGGGTGAGTTCGTTGTCGAGGTCTACTATCCAACTATTGGTCAGCTAAGAAGTTCATTCTCTCCCACATTTTCTCTACGCTCCTTCACAGGCATCGGTATTGCCGTTCCTCCTTCTTACGTCGAGCCTTGGATGCGGAGATACCCAAAACTTTTAAGTGCACTAACCGCGATCGATAAAGTCCTCTCAACCCGCCGTGGGTTTCGCATATTAGGCGACCACATGCTCATCCGGTTCGAAAGGGTGAACGTATGATCGCGACCAGTCGCCATATAAGCGCTGCGCCTGCCATCGACAAGCTCGACGCGATTCCTCTTCAATGTCCACGCTGCCGAGGAAGAATCGGGCATCTTCCTCGTACAAGCGTCTCAGACACTGTTTTAGTCTGCTCAGACTGCTGCCTCAAACTTGCGAACGAAGATGGTGTCTGGAAGTCGCTTCTTCCAGAGCGTGCCGCTCATTTCTCGCAGTTTATTAAAGAATACGAGTTCATTCGCTCCGCAGAAGGTCGTGGCAGCGTTGAGGCAGAGTACTATCTGGCGCTTCCTCACCAGGATCTGTCAGGTCACAACAGCCAACAATGGACTATGCGTTCCAAGACGTTTCGTTACCTACAACGAAATATCATTCCAGCCATTCATGCCGGATCCAAAAGACCACTCCGCATTCTGGATCTCGGCGCGGGTAATGGATGGATGAGTTATCGACTCTCTCAGCTAGGTCATATGCCTGTAGCGGTGGACCTTATTACAAATCGGCAGGATGGACTCGGCGCTGCAACACACTACCGTAAGCAGCTTCCCATCCTCTTTGCATGCTTTCAGGCGGAGCTCGATCTACTTCCCTTCGCAGATGACGCCTTCGACCTCGTTATCTACAACGCTTCGTTTCATTATTCCGAGAACTATGAGAAGACATTGGCCGAAGCGTTACGTTGTACATGTGCCGGTGGCTCTGTTCTTATTGCGGACACTCCTTGGTACAGCAATGAGTCCAGTGGTCAACAGATGGTCGCAGAACGTCACGAAGCTTTTACGCAACGTTACGGGTTTCCCTCAGATGGACTGAACAGTCTCGAATTTCTCACAGATCAGCGCCTGCAGCGGATGGAGGCCTCCTTCGGAATCCACTGGCATAAGCACACGCCCAACTATGGGATCCGCTGGCTCATGCGGCCATTTCTCGCAAAGATGAAAGGCGCTCGCGAACCATCTCAATTCAAAATCTATACTGCCAAGGCCAGAAAATGATCCTTCTTCTTAATCCACGAGCGACTAGACCACGGAATAGACGTCTTCCTCTCGCAGTACTAGCAATCGCCGCAGTTCTTGAAGGACTTGAGGACTACGAGATCGTCGATGGGAACGTGGATGATAATTCAACTGCTACGATCTTGCAGTTGATTGAACAACACGAGGTGGAGCTGCTGGGCGTCTCCGTCATGCCGGGGCCGCAGATGGTTGCCGCAATGGAGACCTCACGTGAGGTTCGGCGTGTCCACCCTCATGTCAAGATCGTATGGGGCGGCTACTTTCCCTCTGTCTACCCAGACGCAGCACTCAACGCAAAGTACGTTGACTACATCGTCCGCGGCCAGGGAGAAGATACTTTTCTCGAACTGATCGATGCCATGCGTGGCCGCCGTACCTTTGACTCGATCCTGGGCCTCTCCTATAAAGACATGTTTGGTCTGCCAAGGAACAACGCGGAACGTCCGATGAAAGGTCCGGATGAGTTTCCCTGGTCGCCTTTTCACAAGCTTCCGGTCGAAAAATATCTTCGTCCTTCGTTCTTCGGCAAACGCACGGCAGTCCATCACGCCAGCATAGGCTGCCCTTTCAACTGTAGCTTCTGCGGAGTCCACGCTGCCTATGGCAATAAAGAACGCATGGAATCTCCAGAGCGAACCGCTGCAATCCTTTCGCACCTAGTCACCGAATATGGAGCCGACTCCGTTCAGTTCTACGATATGAACTTCTTTCTACGAGAGGATCATGCTCTCGAACTTGCGAAGCGCATTGAACACCTCAACCTTCGCTGGTGGTGCGAAGCTCGCGTCGATGTCATGTCCCGCTACTCCGACGAAACCTTTGCCGCCTTGAAACGCGCCGGTTGCACCATGATCTTCTTCGGTGCAGAATCAGGCTCCGACTGGGCTCTGAAGGAGATGAAGAAAGGAATCACGACAGAACAAACGGTCATCATCGCAGAGCGAACAAAGAAATTCGGCATCATTCCAGAGTTCTCTTTTGTCATCGGAAATCCTGGCGACCCCGAACGGGATACGCGGGAAACTTTGGCATTCATCCGCAAGCTGAAGAAGATCAATCCCGACTCCGAGATCATCATCTATCACTACACCCCGGTGCCTCAGCCCGACACGATGTACGGGGATATTGACGGTCAGATAGCATGGCCCTCTACACCGTCCGAATGGGCGTCGAAGCAGTGGATGGACTTCACATTACGCATCGACACAAGAGCTCCATGGCTAAAAAGAAAGACAAAAGATCTCATCGATAACTTTGAAGTCGTGATCGGTTCGCGATGGCCAACAGTCCAGGACACTCGCGCGCCCCGTTGGAGTCGCCTTCTTCTGAAAAGCCTGAGTGCATGGCGGTATGCACTTGGCGTCTATCGGTTCCCCGTCGAACTTCAATGGGCCAATGGTTTCATCAATCTCCGCAAACCAAAGCGGGAAAGCCTATGACAGCGACGGCGACTTCTTCTCCTGAAGTGTTCGACACGTGGTCACACGTTTATGATGAGCAGCCCAATCCGCTTCTCATGCTTGAGGAGCGCTTCCTCAGCGAGATGTTGCCGGATCTTAATGGTCTCCATGTACTGGATGCCGGCTGTGGAACCGGCCGATGGCTTAAGCTCCTTGCGTCGCGTCATCCAGCCAGCCTTCTCGGTGTAGATTCCTCGACGCAAATGTTGGATCATGCAGCAACGAAGACGGGATCGAATGCCACCTTGCGGCTCGGAACCTGCACAGCATTACCCGTTCAGGACGGCTCAATCGACCTGGTCGTGTCTTCTTTTGTCGTGAGCTATTTGGAGAATCTGCAGAACTTTGCTCAAGAGATAAACCGGGTGACCCGCCCCGGCGCTTCTGTTTTTTTAGCGGACATGCATCCCGAGACCGCTATTACCTGCAACTGGACTAGGTCTTTCAAATACAACGGCACGAAGGAAGAATTACAGACAAACACGTACCCGCTTCAAAAGATTGAAACCGTCTTCAAAAGTCACGGGTTCGAGCTAATCACTCGTATCGAACCGCATTTTGAAACAATCGAAAAAAAAATCTTTGAGGAGAATCAGAAGCTGGAACTATATAAGGCTTCGCATAAGTTACCTGCCATCTATATTCTTCAACTGCAAAAAAAATCTCTGGAAGAGAAGGTGTTGGATTCAAACAGGAGCAATCCAATATTGAATCTCACGGGCGCGAGATATGCTCTTGGGCCGAAAGCCGCAACCACAGCATCACTTCGAATAGAACGCGGACACATCCACTCCATCTCATCAAAACCCTCAACCGACGGAGATCCGCTTCCGCTCTCAACAACAGTCGTCCCTTTATCTGGCTGTCTACTTCTTCCCGGCCTGATCAATGCGCACGATCATCTCGAATTTGGTCTCTTCCCCAACCTAGGCGCTGGCCCCTATCTGAACTCAGCCGAGTGGGCAAAGGATATTCATCGTACTCACGCTGCGATCATCTCCTGCCATCGTAGAGTGCCGAAGTCGACAAGAGTATGGTGGGGGGCCATACGCAATTTACTCTGCGGCGTAACTACCGTCTGCCATCACAACCCGCTCTCTCGTGAGCTGCTCGCCCCCAACTTTCCCATTCGCGTACTCTCTCGATTTGGCTGGGCACACTCACTTACTATGGATCCGAATCTTCTCCACAACTTCGACCATACCCCCCCGAACCTTCCCTTCGTAATTCATGCGGCAGAGGGCGTCGATGCAGCAAGTGCCCAGGAGATCTTTGACTTAGATCGGATGCAGATTCTGAATGATCGGACAGTCTTGGTGCATGGTCTCGCACTGGACAAAAAAGCCGTATCGCTGCTGAATCAACGTCATTCTTCGCTTGTCATCTGCCCCACATCCAATCAATTCCTATTTCACCACGCGCTATCTTCCACCCTCATTAAGTCGATCAACGCCGTCGTACTCGGGAGTGATTCACCGCTCACCTCCTCCGGTGATCTGCTCAGCGAAATTGCCTTCTCCCATAATCAAATTGGCCTGGATGAAAGCTCTCTCTATGCCATGGTCACCTCACGGTCAGCCAGTGTTCTACGCCTCCGCAACGGGGAAGGATATCTTCGCCCACGCTCCGTGGCGGACCTCGTTGCTGTTCGCGATAAGGGTCTTTCTCCAGCGGCAACTGTTGCACAACTTACCTTTGACCAGATTGAGTTGGTCGTCCTCCGTGGGTGTGTCCAACTCGCCAGCGATACCATCCACGAATCTCTTCCTCAATCACTTCGATCCGGATTGGAACCGTTGATCATCGACGGTCATCGAAGATGGCTGCGTGCTTCAGTCGACGATCTCCTGGCTCAGGCGCGAAAAATTCTCGGAAAAGATCTTCGGCTTGGAGGAAAGAGGGTAGAGCATGCCAGTGCTGCATAAGGTTTCCTCGCCATCCTCCTCTGCTCCTCCTGAGCTACCTAAAATTACAACTATGCCCATCCTCATTCTGAATGCGCATAGCCAATGCAACTGCCGCTGCATTATGTGTGACATCTGGAAGCGTGAAAAAAGAGAACAGATCAACGTAGAAGATCTGGAGCATCATCGCGCTTCATTGCGAAAGCTCGGCGTGCGGCAGGTGGTTCTAACGGGTGGCGAACCATTGCTGCATAACGATCTTGCAGCACTCTGCCATTTTTTTCGCGATCAAGGAATTCGAACAACCCTCCTCACCACCGGTCTTCTTCTCTGGAAGCGCGCAGTGGACGTCGCAACTCTCTTTGACGATGTGATTGTTTCACTCGATGGACCAAAAGAGATTCACGATACAATTCGCCAGGTTAGCGGAGCCTTTGATCTTATTCATAAGGGAGTCGCTGCCGTCCGTGAGCATAATCCATCCCTACCCATCACTTGTCGAACTACCGTCCAGAAGGCCAACCATCGCCATCTCCGCGAAACAGTGGAGGCAGCAAAAACAATGAACCTAAACTCCATCTCCTTCCTGGCAGCCGACCTCACTTCGGAGGCCTTCAACCGCTCATTGGTTTGGCCCGTCGAAAGACAGAGTCAGATCGGACTAAACGATACGGAGGCGGTCGTCTTAGAAGCTGAGATAGAGCAACTCATTCTCGAATATGGAACAGACATTGAAAATAGGTTCATCGCAGAATCACCCGCGAAGCTCCGTACGATCTTGCGGCGCTTCCGCGAGCATCTCAGGCAAATCTCCCCGCAAGCTCCTGCCTGCAACGCTCCATGGGTCTCTGCCGTGGTTGAAATCGACGGTTCTGTTCGTCCGTGCTTCTTCCATAGTCCGATAGGAAACATCACTCACTCCCCTTTAGAAGAAGTAATCAACGGATTCATGGCCCAGGAGTTTCGGCAGTCTCTTAGGATGGAGAGCAATCCAATCTGCCAGCGATGTGTCTGTTCGCTGAACTATCGGCCAGAAAATATTCAGCTATCGCGTCTGACGACGGATTAGCGTCATTTACTTCGGGCCAGCGCCTCGACTACCAAAGGCTGTCTCTGATCTGCATCGCTCCACAGCATCGAAAATCTTCGATAAGACTCAACGCTATCCGGACGATCATGACTGGCCATAAAAACGCGCGCTAAAGAGATCTCTGCCATGGGATAAAGATCACCTTGGCGCATGGTAGCCTCCCCGCGTCTCGCCAGTACTGCCTGAAAATCATGCGATGCCGGCATCGTCTGCCCCAGTGCCGCATGAGCCATTCCGCGCAGATAAGCCGAGAGCAATGTCGGGTCATTCTGTCCGAAAGCCGTCAACCCAGGTAGAGCCTTCTCCGGTTCATTGATGCCAATCTCTGCAGCTGCTTCCAGCTCTGGAACGTAATACCGGGTCACCATCGTATTTCGAGGAAACTGCTGCTCGAGCGCAGCAGCAATCTTCACCGCGTAAGGTTGGTCTCCGCAGAGAGCGGCTGCCATCCCTGCATCGAAGCTCGCAACGGGCCCCTTCGACAGGTTCTTCCCATCTTCGACCATAGCGAGAGACACGCTGCAGCTCTCTGCCAATGCTTGATCGAGCGCAGCTTGCGCCAACAGCGACCCTTGCGTGCCTGAAAGCTCGGAATCGCCTTCAGCGTCAGCAGCTGCGGCCCGCCATGCTTCAACAGCTGCCTTCTTCCTGCCTGTGTTATCGAGATAGAGACCGTAGCTGTTCCACTCCGAGTAAGTTGTCCCCGTGCTCTCGTCAGTCGCAGCACCCGCAAGCATGCCCTGCAACCGCTCTCTTTGAACGGAGACAACGTCCTCTTGTCCATTCAGGTAGGCCGTCATCAACGTATCGTCATTCGCCGACGAACCTGTTTGCATCGATCGCGTTGTCAACTCCAGCGCGCTCCCGTAACGATCCATTTCAACCAAGTCGCGCTTCGCCTCGACATAACTTCCCGCATCGAAAGGATGTTCTTCATATCCCTGTTGCGCCGCAGCCAAAGCCTCCTGGCTACGTCCCTGCAATCGCAGAGCCAGCGCCAACCCCCTTCGCCCTTCTACATTGAGCGGATACTGCGCCGCGTACTCACGAATCGTCTTGGTAGCTTTCTCCAGATCCCCACTTGCGTTCATCTCAAAACAAAACTGCGCCAGCAGCTTTACCGAATCGCTAGCATGTGAGGCTGCATCGCGTGCGAGTCCAGCGGCTTGTGCGGAGGCTATCTCAGCCATCTCCTCGCGATCGAGCCATGCCAGCCGCATCTGTGCCTGCGCAAACTTTGGATCGAATCGAACAGCCTCCCGATAAGCTCTCAACGCATCCGCGATGCTGCCTTTCTGTTCTGCGACACTACCCTCGACGTAGGCATGCAACGCATCGACATTGCCAGATGCCTCACCCTCGAAGGAAACACTTCGCCGCAACTCTGCCTTTGTGTCTTCACTCACCTCTCTTCGCACAGCAAGTGCCAGCCGTCCGATCGCCGCCGGAATCTCTTCCCTGCTCGTGGCAACTTCATCGAAGCTTGCCACCTTGTCATTCGAGTCGGTCTGCAACACATCAACGCTGATCGTGTAGGGCGCCTCTGATCCAGTAATCTCGCCGAACAGATAGACTCTCGCGCCAACCTTCTGCGCGATGCTCTGCACAGGCACCGTCTCTACACTGTCGTTATCGCTGGAGTTCAACTGCCGCAGACCTGCTCGATACGCCTCACCGCCCAGAACATTTAAAGTCCTCGATTGATGCAGGGCGATCTCGAGCCCCTGCATCACCGTTCCATCCAGTGTCTTATCGCCCGTCTTGTTCTGAATGAGAGTAAGCAACAGACGATCCCTCGTTGTAAGTACCATCGGTCGAAAAATCCCTCTTCCAATCAACAGCGATGCTCCAACGGCAACGCCGACGATGACGATGACAGCAAATGCCATCCGTATCCGGATTCTTTTCGTCTGATCCGCAACCAGCTCTTCCAAGGAATCGTCATAAGACTCCGGCCACTGCGCAGCTAAGTCTCGCGAGCTATCCTCGAATCGCGCCCGGCCAAGACGAGAAGAATCAAGAACCGACTCACGGTGTAACTCCGGATCCGCTGCCAAAGCACCCGGATCGAAGCCCGCTGCAATCTCCTCCGCGGAAGAGTCGCCCTGCTCCACCACCCCATACACCTTACTCCGTTGCGGCTGAGCATACGTGCTCTCCATCTCTCTGAAGCGTGCCTGCACCGGATGCGTACCCTCCACCGGATGAGCCACCCTGTCTCCGTTGCTCGATTCTTTAGCCTCCAGCCATGCCAGCCTGCTACCTGGCGTATCTCCCTGCTCCTGCCCCGGCCTGCGTCTCGGTCCCTTATGCGGAGCCACAGGATCGTAAGCCCGAACCAATGGAACTGCCGACAAAGATCCCTTCTGTAACCATCCTCCGCGACCCAGCTTCCCACCCACCTTCATCAAGGCGTCTTGCAGTTCTTTGGTCGTCTGGAAACGGTCACTCCTGTCCTTCGCCATCAGCTTTAAAATGATCCGCTCCAACTCCCTAGGAATCGCTTCGTTCCATGTCCGCACCGGCTCCGGAGCTTGGCTGAAGAGCTGTACAAACATCATTGCGCTCGTTGTTCCCTCGAACGGCACGCGCCGCGTCGCCATCTCATACAGCACCACGCCCAGCGAGAACAAATCCGAGCGCATGTCCAGCGACTCGCCTCGCGCCTGCTCCGGCGACATATACGCCACCGTCCCCACCGTAGCCCCTGAAAGCGTCAGATCCAGCGTCCTCGACTCCCAACCTCCGCCCACCTCGAGTCCGATCTTTGCGAGGCCGAAGTCCAGCACCTTCGCCTGGCTCTTGCCGCTGGGCATCTTCACCAGGAAGATATTTGCCGGCTTGATATCCCTGTGCACGATCCCCTTGGCGCTCGCTGCGGCCAACGCCTCCGAGATCTCCAGCGCGTAACGAACGATCTCCTCCGGCGGAAGCGCGCCTCGTTCAATCCTCGAGCGCACCGTCTCGCCCTCAAGCAGTTCCATCACGAGGTAGGGCGTCCCATTCTGCTCGCCGATGTCGAAGACCGTGCAGATATTGGGGTGGTTCAACGCCGAGGCCGCGCGTGCCTCCTGCAGAAAACGCTCGCGCATCCCAGGCATCGTGTAGCTCTCGTGTAGCAGCTTCACCGCAACCTCGCGATGCAGCCGCTCATCCCATGCACGAAAGACGAGACCCATGCCCCCGCCGCCCAGTCTGCCCAGGATCTCGTACGGACCGAACCTCTGGCCAGCCTCTGGATTCATCGCTCTGGTATGCCTTCTATCCTTCTACTCTCAGTCATGAGGAGCGATGCGCAAGTTCATTCCACAATCTGTGCCACGGCCGTAAAGCTTGGCGCGACTTGATCATAGCCGCCGGCAATGACCCCCTGCAGCTCCATCTCAAAAGGGTTCCACACTCTATAACCCAGGTTGGCCGAGAATCTTCGATCATGCGTCGGTCCTGCATTCGACACTTCCATGCGAGCCATAACAGTATTCATTGCTTCCAACTCTGGCATACCCCACTCCGGGGATACATCCCCCAAGCGTGGCATCCGACCCGAAACCCACCGGGCAGTGTCAATTCGGTATCAAACCGCACCTTATAATCAGCATGTGAGCTCCCCCATCCAGACCGACCGCCGCCTCGCTAACCAGACTCTGCTGATCGACGCCGACGACACCCTCTGGGAGAACAACATCTACTTCGAACGGGCGATCACCAGCTTCATCTCCTACCTCGACCATCGCATCCACACCGCGGAAGAGGTCCGCGGACACCTCAACCGGGTCGAGCACGCCACCATCCTCTCCCACGGCTACGGTCTGCACAGCTTTCGCCGCTCTCTCGTCGCCTGCTTCGAACAACTTACGGACATGCCTCTCACCGACGAGAAACACCGCCGTATCGAGAGCTTCGCCCAGTCCATCGCCGACCAGGAGATTGAGCTTCTCCCTAAGGTCGAACCCACTCTCAGCGAACTCGGGACGCGCCACCGTCTCATCCTGGTCACCAAGGGAGACAAGATCGAGCAGACCGACAAGCTGCATCGCTCCGGCCTCGCCCCTCACTTCACAGCCGTCGAGGTGCTCGCGGAAAAGCATCGTCAGGCTTATCTCTCAGTCGCCTCTCATCACGGTTGCGAAGCATGCAATACCTGGATGATCGGCAACAGCCCGCGCTCCGACGTAAACCCAGCTCTCTCTGCCGGACTGAACGCCATCTTCATTCCCCACGACTTCACCTGGGTTCTTGAGCACGAGGTCGTCAATCAGCCTCCCCCGGGGCAGCACCTCTTGGAGCTGGCGAGCTTCGCCGACCTCACACGCCACTTTTAATCGACCTCCAGCGCTTTATCTACACTCCATCTCACTTTCCGGCAACGGGCATCCGAGCCGAGGCACCTTGGCGTCCTACCCTCCTTGAAAGTGTGCAAGACAACACGCTAGGAGAGACCAGATGAAAGTTCTGATAGTAGGAGCAACCGGAAAATTTGCTAAATCCGGTCGCACTGTAATCTTCGCGCGCCTCATACGTCAGCATGGGTGTCGGAGCTATTCGCTCGACAAAGGAGACTCAAAATGACGACTCGCTTCTTATGCCCTTACTGCCCGGAGTGCACCTGCCCACTCCCCTGCCCGTGCGGCTCCGGCTGCACCTGTCCCGCATCCAACTAACAGAAGCGGTGGCGCGGTAGCCAATCCGCGCCGTCGCCTTCATGAGAGATCGTCCATGCACGCCGCCGAATCTATCTCCAACCTCGTCCTTCAACGAAAAGAGTTCCTTCGCTTTGTGCAGAGGCGCGTCGCTTCACCCGCATTCGCCGAAGACATCCTGCAAAGCGCCTACGCGCGAGCCGTTGAACAATCGTCTTCGCTCCGTCTCCAGGAGTCTGCCCAGGCTTGGTTCTACCGAATCCTGAGAAATGCTGTCATCGACTACTACCGTCATCGTTCTGCCGAAGACCGCGCCCTTGAGCTCTGGGCCCGCGACCTCAGCGAAATCGCACCCGATCAGCAAACGGAGGAGATTGTCTGTGAGTGCATCGAGCAGATACTCCCGACCCTGAAGCCTTCCTATAGCGAGATCCTTCGCGAGGTAGACCTCGCGGATCAAAGCCTCGAGGTCTTCTCCCGAAAGTCTGGCATCACCAACGGAAATGCTGCCGTTCGGATACACCGTGCGCGCCAGGCCCTCAAGAAGCAGCTTTTGCTCATATGCAGCCTCTGTGCCCGCCACGGGTGCGTCAACTGCACCTGCACGAAGACGCAGTCTTCAAACTAACAATTTCCCGAAGATTCACAACCCATAAACACCCCACAAAACTTCCCTGTACCATCTAAAAGTACGAATAAGAAGTTGTGAGAGGTGTATGAGCGAAGGCCGTTGGGTTTTATTGATTGCAAGTGAAGTTGGTGGCACGGATTCAGTTTCGGATCGAGCCATGGAGCGGCTGGTCGAAGCGATCCGTCTTGAAGGATACGAGGTTGTGCGCACCTCGACCCCGGAGGACGGTCTGTCCCTCGTCACCTCCGACCCATCCTACAGCGCCATCCTTCTGGACTGGGACCTCGAAGGCGAGAATCAGTTCGCCGAGGGCGCTGCGCTCGCCATTCTTCGCGCCGTTCGCCGTCGCAACAAGAAGATTCCAATCTTCCTCATCGCCGACCGTACTCTCGTCAGCGAACTCCCCCTAGAAGTAGTCAAACAGGTTCACGAGTACATCCATCTCTTCGGCGACACTCCTGCCTTCATCGCCAACCGCGTTGACTTCGCCGTCGAACGCTACCACGAGCAGCTCCTTCCCCCGTACTTTCGCGAGCTGAAAAAGTACAACGACCAGGGAGCCTACTCCTGGGACGCACCCGGCCACATGGGCGGCGTCGCCTATCTTAAGCACCCCATCGGCATGGAGTTCCACAAGTTCTTCGGCGAAAACATCATGCGCTCGGACCTCGGCATCTCTACCGCGCCGCTCGGCTCCTGGCTCGATCACCTCGGACCTCCAGGCGAATCCGAACGCAACGCCGCCCGCATCTTCGGCGCCGACTGGACCTTCTACGTCCTTGGCGGCTCCAGCACCTCCAACCAGATCGTCGGCCACGGCGTCATCGCGCAGGACGATATCGTCCTCGCCGACGCCAACTGCCACAAATCCATCTGTCACTCCCTCACCGTCACCGGCGCGCGCCCCGTCTATATGAAGCCAACGCGCAACGGCTACGGCATGATCGGCCTCGTCCCCCTCAAGCGCTTCAGCCCCGAGTTCATCCGTGGCATCATCGACAAGAGCCCACTCACCACCGGCGTCGCCAACCAGAACCCCACCTACGCCGTCGTCACGAACTCCACCTACGACGGCCTCTGCTACGACGTAAACCGCGTCGTCACCGAGCTCTCGAAGTCAGTCCCGCGCATTCACTTTGACGAGGCGTGGTACGCCTACGCCAAGTTCCACGAAATCTACCAGGGCCGCTTCGCCATGGGCGTGCCAGACGACATGCCCGACCGACCCACCATCTTCGCCGTCCAGTCCACACACAAGATGCTCGCCGCCTTTTCCATGGGCTCCATGATCCACGTCAAGCTAAGCCCACGCGCCAACCTCGACTTCGATCAGTTCAACGAGTCCTTCATGATGCACGGCACAACATCGCCCTTCTATCCACTCATCGCCAGCCTAGACGTAGCCGCAGCCATGATGGACGAGCCCGCCGGTCCCACTCTGATGAGCGAGACCCTCCAGGACGCCATCAGTTTTCGCAAAGCCATGTCTTCCATCGGCCACCGGCTCCGCGAAGCCGAGCAGGGATGGTTCTTCCGCCTCTATCAACCAGAGTACGTCTTCGACCCACTCGACGGAAAAACCTACCTCCTAGAAGAGGCTGCCGACGGTCTTCTTACCAATCGCTCCAGCGCCTGGACCCTAAAATCTGGCGAAGAGTGGCATGGCTTTCAGGACGAAGACATCGCCGACGACTACTGCATGCTTGACCCCACCAAGGTCACCATCCTCACCCCCGGCGTCAACGCGCAAGGGAAGATCAGCGACTCGGGAATCCCCGCAGCCATCGTCACCGAGTTCCTCGATGGACGCCGCGTCGAGATCGCCCGCACCGGCGACTACACCGTCCTCGTCCTCTTCTCCGTCGGCACCTCCAAGGGCAAGTGGGGCGCACTCCTCGAAAATCTCTTCGAGTTCAAACGCCTCTACGACTCCGAAGCCTCCCTCGAAGAGGCCCTGCCCGAGTTGGTCTCCCGCTATCCCCATCGCTATCGCAACGTCAGCCTCAAAGAGCTCTCCGACGAGATGCACGCCGCGATGGTTCAACTCAACCTCTCCGGCCTCGTCAACGACGCCTGCGACGAAGACTTCGACCCCATCCTCACCCCGGCTCAGACCTACCAGAAGCTCCTCCGCCATGAGACGGAGAAAATTCGCTTCTCCGAGATGGCCGGCCGCATCGCTGCGGTCATGCTCGTTCCCTACCCTCCCGGCATCCCCATGTCGATGCCCGGCGAGCGCCTCGGCGGCCCCGAAAGCCCCGTTATCAAGCTCATCCTGGCCATGGAAGAGTTCGGCAAGCGCTTCCCCGGCTTCGAGCGCGAGGTCCACGGCATTGAAGCCGATGCAGAAGGAAACTACTGGATGCGCGCCGTGATCGAAACCACAGGCAGGAAGAAAAACGGCAATAGTAATGGAAAACAACGTCCACCCAATGCAGCGCCGCCGGTTCAGAAGAAGAAGCGTAATCCTGCCACCGCTCCGGTAGTTCCCGGCAGCGGTCTGGGCTCCGAGAGATAGCTCTATCAACCATCAAATAACGGCCTCTCCTCTCATGGATGAGGCCGTTTCCTTCCCACGACAACCTTATCCACACCCACTCCCACTCAACCCGTCCAAGATGCTATACTTACCTTCGGATTGCTTACCGCAGCTCATGCCCTTCGGGTGTCGAGTCATAGCGCGGAGGTGGCGAAATTGGCAGACGCACTAGCTTGAGGTGCTAGCGCCGCAAGGCATAGGGGTTCAAGTCCCCTCCTCCGCACCAATCTAATAAATCATGCACTTACTAGAAGGCCAGCCCTAACCGGCTGGCCTTCTAGTTCGCCCCTGTCACCATTTTTGTGACCCTCGCGTGCGAGAAATGCGAGAGAAGGCGTTTTGCCAGCCATGCGTCCCGGCTTGTCAGATAAGGCGAACATCGGAAGTACAAGCTTGGCCGCCGCTCTCCTACCCGGCCTTAATGGCCCAGCTTTACGTTGAAACCGCGTGCTTCGATGTCTGCCATCCGCTTTAGAAGCTTCTCTGTCCGGTATCTCGCTCACGACGGAGATCTACGCCAGCGGAACCTTCTACTGCGACCCAACCACACATAATTAAAATTTGTTATTGACAGTGATCTTTTTTCGGGAGTATAGGCATGTCATCAAGTTTTGAATCGTTTCAAAAGATTTGGACGCAGGGAGTTCCACTTGAAACTCAGATACCTGACAATCTCTATCTTCATCTTTTGTTCTCTGCTCCTTCCTGACATCGCGAAGGCGCAGGCGACAGCGAGTATCACAGGAACGATCGCGGATCCAGCAGGATCCGTGATTGCTGGAGCGACCGTCACCGTCACCAATGTCGACACCAACGGGGCTCGCGTGGTGACTGCTGACAGTAGCGGGCGTTTTGTTGCCAACCTGCTACCCATCGGCAACTACAAGGTCCAGGTGGCCGCGCCCAGCTTCCAGAGCGCCGTCAAGAATGGCATTCTTCTTGAAAACCAGTCCTCGCCGGAAATCAACTTTACCTTGATGCCCGGTTCGGTCACCTCGAGCGTCTCGGTGGAGGCCAACGCAGTCGCGGTCCAGGCGACCGACTCCTCTCTGAGTCAAGTCGTTCACTCTCAGCAGGTCTCCGATTTGCCCTTGAATGGTCGTAACTTCGTAGAGTTGGCTACGCTCGCTCCCGGAACCTCGGCGGGCAATCAGCCGAATGATTTCTTTGCAGGCGGCGGAGGCAGCGAGACCTCCATCCGCGGCTCCTTCTCACTGTCGGTCGGCGGCTCGCGCGAGAATCGCACCGACTGGCTCTACGATGGTGTCGACAACAACGAGCTAACCTCCGGCGGCATCGCCATCGTGCCCTCCATCGACGCTCTTCAGGAGTTCAATGTACTCACCTACAACTACTCTGTGCAGTACGGAACACGCGCGGGTCCGACCGTCCTGCTCACCTCGAAGTCCGGCACCAACCAATTTCACGGAACACTCTTCGACTTCCTGCGCAACACCGATCTGAACGCGACCAGCTACTTCTCTCCGGTCAATCCGAAGTACATCCGCAATCAGTTCGGAGGTTCAGTCGGCGGCCCGATTCGTAAGGATAAAACCTTCTTCTTCTTCGACTACCAAGGAACTAAGAGCATTCAGGGAATTCCTTCGCTGACCCAGGTGCCGACCATGCTCGAGCGCCAAGGCATCTTCACGGAGTCGTTCCCCGGATCTCCCGAGGTTCCTATCTACGATCCGAGCACGACGGTCATCGATCCAGTCACCGGAAACGCAAGCCGCACTCAGTTCCCTGACAACACCATCCCTACCTACCGGCTTAACGCTATCGCGGTCCAGATGCTTAACTACTTCCCCGCTCCCAACGTCTCCGGCGTGCTTTCGGCAAACTATGTGGACGTTCCTAACCAGACCTTCAATGACAACAGCTTCGACATACGAATTGATAACGTATTCTCAGAGAAAGATCGTGGCTTCGCTCGCTTCAGCAGAGACCAGGCTACCGTCTTTCTACCCTCTGGGCTTCCCGGCTTCGGCGCACAGCCTGGAGGTTATGCCAGCAACCAGACGCTCGCGGATCGCGGAAGAAATCTGGCCGTCTCCGAGACACACATCTTCTCGGCCAACGCGATCAACCAGTTCACCGCCGGATATAACCGCATCTTCGATCACATCACATCCTTTGGAGACGGTAACGATTGGAGCACGCTGCTGGGAATCCCCAACGCCAACCTCGGAACCTACCTGAGCAGCGGACTACTCAACACGCAGTTCAACGAGGGATACTGGGGTCTTGGCGATCGCGGGTTCTCTCCTATTCAGGATGGAACCAACGTCTACCAATACAGCGACGACTTCGAGTTGGTGCATGGGGCACACTCGTTCTCCATGGGCATCGGCATGCGCTTCATGCAACTCAATGAGCTCGGCAATGCCTTTCCTATGGGCGAGATGGAGTTCGATAACCTGTTCACGGCGGGTTTTACCAACGGCGCGTTCAACTCCGCGAGCGGCAATCCTATCGCCAGCTTTTTACTTGGTATTCCCGGCAGCGGCGAACACGACGTCTCTTTCTCCGGCGATGTCTCCGGCCGCAGATGGAAGGAGTTCCGCCCTTACTTCCAGGACAACTGGAAGATCAGAAAGAACTTGACCGTGCAGCTTGGTCTGGCGTGGAA
The DNA here is from genome assembly GCF_009766095.1 of Granulicella sp. S190. GTDB lineage: Bacteria > Acidobacteriota > Terriglobia > Terriglobales > Acidobacteriaceae > Edaphobacter. The sequence goes on along the minus strand of NZ_LMUD01000019.1, from coordinate 125,107 downwards.
CTACACAACACCGGTGGTCGAATCGCAAAAGAGGTTGGCTAACTTCGACTTCCCCACCGGCCAGATGCTGATCGCAGGCGTGAACTCATCAGATTCGGCAGGGATCCAGTCGTACTACCGCGGCTTCGAACCAAGAATCGGACTCAGCTTCACTCCGTTCTCCACAAAGAATGCCATTCGCGCAGGCTACGCAATTCTCCACGACGCTGGATGGAACCTTGGCGCACAAGGGCTGGACCTGAATCCTCCTTTCTACGGAACGTTTGCGTTCCAAGCTGACGACATGACCCCGGTTACCACACTATCCGCGGGATTTCCTGTTCCGACCCCGCCAGACGTGAATAACCTGACAGGCAATGTCTACAGTCAGAACACAAACTTTCATCCTGGGACTATTCAGCAGTTCAATCTTAACGTCCAACGGGAGCTGCCTACAGGTACCATCCTGACGGTCGGCTATGCGGGATCTCGCGGGACGCATCTGCAGACCTCGGGCTTTCCGTTGAACACTGCCACGCCCAGCCTTCAGGTCGATCCCGCCAATCTGCGTCCGTATCCGAATCTGAACGCGATCGTCGGGTTCCTCGACCGAGGCCTATCGCGTTACGACTCGCTCCAGGTCAAAGCAGAGCGCGCCTACAACAACGGAGTCTACGTCCTGATTGCTTACACCTATAGCAAGGGATTCGACAACGGCCTCTACGACGACCTGGGCTCTCTGATCGGTGTTCCCTACTACCCGCTGAATCCGGCGCCGAACGTGTATCCTCTCAATCCCCGGGGCTATACCGACAAGGGACTCAATGTGACGGATCAGACGCACAATCTTTCCGCCAGCATCCTCTATCAACTGCCTTTCGGTCGCGGAAAAAAGTTCGCTTCCAGCGTAAGCACGCCAGTGCAGGAGCTGGTCGGAAACTGGCAGTTGAACCTGATCACACACGTCGGCTCTGGCTTTCCTCTCGGGCTCGCTGCAGGCGTCAACAATGCCGGTACTACGACTGGCAGTCGTCCCGATCAGGTCTGCAATACGCGCCCGGCCCACCAATCCTTGGCTGAGTTTATCAACACAGCTTGCTTCATTGACCCCGCTCCCGGCGTTCTTGGAAATGCATCGCGCACCCCGCTCTACGGTCCTGACTTCGTCAACTTCGACAGTTCGCTCTTCAAAACTTTCAACCTTCCCAAAGAGACGCAGCTCGTCTTCCGCACCGAGGTCTTCAACATCTTCAATCATCCACAGTTTGCGAATCCGGGAACTACCACGGACTCTCCCGGATTCGGACAGATCACCCAGGTTGTAAACAATCCTCGTCTCATTCAGTTCGCATTGAAGTTCGTGTTCTGATCGCCGCAAGCTTTCATCATGGAAGGATAGAAAAGGCATGAAGCCTGATTGGTTTCAGCGGACTCCGGACCGCAGAATGTTTTTGAAGGCGACAACAGGTTCTGCGATTGCCGCGATGGTTCACGGGCCGTCGCGTGCATTCGCCGCACCGGATAGACTACCCCGGACCGAGGCGTCGCATCGCGCGGAAACGACAACGGCAGCCAAGGTCATCATCGATACTGATCCTGGAGTAGACGATGCATTCGCCCTGATGCTGGCCATGCGCTCACCTGAGCTCAACGTATTGGCCATCACCGCAGTTGCGGGAAATCTCCCTCTTGAGATCACCCTGCCCAACGCCCTGCGTATGGTCGAGATCTGCGACCGAACTGATATCCCAGTGGCATCCGGCGCCGCTGCTCCGCTCATTCGGCGACAGGTGACCGCGTCCTATGCACACGGAGAGAACGGTCTCGGCGGCGTCAAACTTCCTCCGCCCAAAATCACCGCTGTAAAAGAACACGCCGCGGAGCTGATCTGCCGCATCGTCCTGGAACATCCTGGCGAGGTGACGCTGATCGGCCTCGGCCCTCTCACCAACCTTGCTCTTGCGCTTCGCTCGGAGCCAGGTCTTGCGAAGGCTATCAAGAGCATTGTGTTGATGGGAGGCTCGCTCTCGGGCGGCAACGTGACGCCTGCGGCTGAGTTCAACTTCTACGTCGACCCGGAGGCGGCAAGCATCGTCTTCAACTCCGAAGTTCCTATCACTATGGTCGGCCTCGATGTCACTCGCAAGGTCGAGCTGACCGAGCCCTACATCCTTCAGCTCGAAGCCGCTACGAATAAGCCGAGCCGTGCTGCAGCCGGTATCGCACGCGCCATCATGGCAAGCTATCGTGGGCACGGAGAGAAGGGCGGCCCAACCCTGCACGATCCTCTCGCAGTCAGCGCTCTGATCCGTCCCGATATACTTACCTTCGAGAGTTATCGGGTGCAGATTGAGACCAACGGTCTCATCACGGCAGGCGAGAGCGTTGGATGGAAGCGTGGCCCCATCCGATACGCGGCTGCCTTCGAGAATAGTCCAGGTGCGACACCATCGGATGAAACCTTCACCGCCAACACCCAGGTTGCCGTCGACGTTAGGCCGGACGCCTTCTTCCGCCTGCTGGTCGATCGCATTACAGGAAATACGCAGAACAACGGATGATCTCAGGAGGAATTGCGTTGAAACATCTACGAAAGAGCTCGCTTTGGTCTCTGGTTCTCTTCCCCACTCTTTTCGGTGTGCTCTCATCACCGTTGCTCTCCGCGCAGGATGGCCGCTACGTCGTCATTGATCAGGATGCGGTCGGACCCGCGGGAACGGACATGAACTCGATGCTCGTCTTTCTCCAGTCCCCACGCGTCAATGTGCTCGGTATCACGGTGCTCACCGGCGACGGATGGCGCGATGAAGAAGTAGCCCACACCCTGCGTCTGCTCGAGCTCATTGGCCGCACCGACATCCCCGTTATGGCGGGCGCGATCACTCCTTTGGTAAGAACGCAGCAGTGGACCAATGCGTGGGAGCAGATCTACGGGAAGGTTCTTTATCAGGGCGCCTGGAGCAGCTTCCGCCCGAAGCATGGACCCTTTGATGTCCCCAAACTCGAAGAAGGAAATCCCACAACGAAAGTATCGGACGAAGACGCAGCACACTTTTTGATCCGCATGGTGCACAAATACCCGCATCAGGTGACGATCTACGCTGCCGGGCCTATGACCAATGTGGCTCAGGCGATTAGCCTCGATCCGCACTTCGCCGAGCTCGCCGCGGAGCTCGTCATCATGGGAGGCAGCCTCAATCCGCATACCGACGATAAGGAATACGTCGACAGTCCGCGCCACGAATTCAACCTCTGGTTCGACCCCGAAGCTTCGACTATCGTCTTCCACGCCCATTGGCCGAAGATCACAGTCACCCCGGTGGATGTCTCTATCGAGACCCATCTCACGAAGGAGATGCTCGATGAGTTGAAGAAGAGTAGCTCCCCAGCCGGCCAGTACATCGCCCGCTACTCGCGCCGACCCGGAGATTATCTATGGGACGAGCTTGCTGCGGCCGCGTGGCTTGACCCCAGCCTCATCACGCACGAGCGCTATGTCTATTTTGATGTTAGCGTCGACAAAGGCATCAGCTACGGAGACACCATCGTCTGGAGCGATGACGATAAGCCCGCCCTCGATCTTCAAAAAGCTCATGTACAAATGGATGTCGACTGGCCTAAGTTTCAGAAGATGTTCTTGCAGCTGATGTCCTCGCCTACCCCAGGAGCGAAGAATCCTCAGTTCGAATCAAGTCAAGGCCACTAGCGTGATCGTTAGCAGACATCATCCAACAACGTTGATAAACATCTATGACTGCTGTGGAGACTGACATGAAGAGTAAACCCATTGCCATCATGGGAGTCTTTGCCATCGATCTGGCCTTCCGAGTAAAACGTCTTCCCGTTTGGGGAGAAACCGTTCTCGGGTCCGAGTTTCGTCTCGGGCCCGGCGGCAAAGGATCAAATCAATCGGTCGCCGCTGCTCGTCTCGGCGCGCAGGTCTACTTCATCAGCAAAGTAGGAAGCGATAACTTCGGCGATATCGCTCGTCGAACCTACAAAGAGGAGGGCGTCGACACGCAGTTTCTTTTCTCCTCGGAGAGCGATACGACCGGCGCTGCCGCCATCATCATCGACGAGATTAAAGGCGAAAATGCAATCGTCATCACTCCGGGTGCCGCGAACGCTCTCTCGACGGACGAGATCGATCGCGCACGCGACCACATCACCGGCTCGGCCGCCTTCATGACCCAGCTCGAGCTTCCTCTTCTCATCGTGATACATGGATTGAAGACCGCGCGAGAGCTCGGCGTCCCTACTATCCTCAACCCCGCTCCCGCCTGTGCGTTGGACGACGCTATCCTTGCGCTGTGCGACTATCTGACTCCCAATGAGAGTGAAGCAGAAGCTCTCACTGGCCTTCCCATTGCGTCTCTCGAAGACGCAGAGCGCGCAGCCGGGCTACTGCTTGCGCGCGGTGTACGCAACGTAATCCTCACCCTGGGCGCCCGCGGCGCTCTGGTTAAGACCTCGTCGATGACCATGCACATCGAAGCCTTCAGTGCCGGGCCCGTAATCGACACCACAGGCGCAGGAGATGCATTCAACGCAGGTCTCGCCGTCGCCCTCTCAGAAGGAATGAGCCTCGAAGAGGCAGCACGCTTCGGATGCGTTGTGGCTGGCATCTCGGTCACGCGGCACGGAACAGCTCCTTCTATGCCGCGAAGATCTGAGTTGGAGCGGTACAAACAAGCCTCCTCCAAGAAGCAAAGCTAGCAATGCTCAACGCGCCGCTTGCGCCTTGAAGACAGCTCTCGCCTCTTGTCCGTCTCTCAATCAGTCAGCCGGGCGATTCGATGGTCAGCCCCTCACATGATCGCGGAGCCGATCAGCACCAGCCCCGCGGTGTAACCAATCAGCATAAGCGCGACAAGCGTTCGCGTGCCGGTTGCCGCTCCGCGAAACTCCTTCCAAACAAATACACCCCAGAGGGCAGCCACCAGCGTCGCCCCTTGTCCCAGCGCATACGACACCGCAGGCCCCGCCACGCCTGATGCGATGACGTTCAGGCTAAGCGCGATCATCCAGATGGCGCCACCCAACAGACCCAACCAATGCAGCTTCGGTTTTGCCTCTCGATACTCTCGGTACGTCGAACCCTGCACGCGCATGAACACTGTGTTGATTAGCACGTTACTCAACAGTAAGCCGATGCCGAACAGCAGAAGTGCCGTGTAGGGTGTCAAATATCCCAGTTGAATTGGTTCGCTGTTGAAGTTTGGCGACATAGACGAGATAAGCTGCGGGTAAAAGAACCCCATCAAACATCCCGCTGCGATGGCAAACAACAGTCCACGGCTCGCGCTAACCGAACGCTGCTTCTGCACCTGCCGTGTGGCCATGGCGGACATGATCATCGCGAAGACGATCAGCACAACGCCCGCGCCCAGCAGCACGGGGCTACCCTTCGGCGCATGGAAATAACTCGCCACCGTGCCGATTACGAGAGCAAGTCCGACGCCCACGGGGAAGGCAAGCGACATACCCGCGGCGTCGATCGCGATCACCAGCAAGATGTTGGAGAGGTTGAACACTGCGCCGCTGGTAAGCGCACGTAACAGCGAGCTCGAGGACGCAAGACGAAGATTCGCGACAGCGCTACTTCCCGCCGAACCGAAATTGCCCAGAGTGAAACAGAACACCACGCCCAGCAGAGCGACTCCGAACGCATAGTCCCAGTAGTAGAGAGCAAAGGGCCACCGTTCTTTACCGGCGAGCTTCTGGGTATTCGCCCACGAGCCCCAGCCAAGCATCGTAACAACGCAGAGTAAGAACGCGACGGCCTGATTATCTACGATGAACATTTCCCCACCCCTGCTGCAAAAGAGCGGGAAATCTCGCCCGCGCCTTTACGATCGAAAGATCACTCCAGGCTGCCTCGCCTTGCAGATTCGGTCAGCGTGATCTCGCTTTGAACTGATTCAATCCCGCGCCATTCTATGCTTTCCTAACCGATACCTGTCAAGGAATCTTTCTGGGCAACACTCCCCAACCTTCACGGCTCTGTTCAGCCGAGGGCGAAGCCCGAGGGGCGCCTGTCGATCTGGCGCACGCGGACGCAGGGCACACGGTGGCTCGCAACAACCCTCCTTGCAAAATCCTCCGCACCCCCTTAATCTCCTTGGCACAGGCGGCAATTCCACTTGCACAGCCTTTACCCTTTTATCGCTGCAACGGGAGACGAACATTATCAAGCGCAATGCCACGATCCAGGAGGTCGCGCGACGAGCCAAGGTCTCCGTTGGCACCGTCTCCAATGTCCTCAACGACAGCAACGCAGTCAGCTCTCAGCTGCTGCGGCGCGTCCAGCAGGCGATGCGTGACCTCAACTACCATCCCAACAATCACGCACGCAGCCTGAAGTCACGCCGCTCGAGCGTCATCGGTATCGTTATCTCCGATATCACCAACCCGTTCTTTCCCCTTGTCCTGCGTGGCGTCGAAAGCGCCATCGTTCAGCATGGCTACATGCTAACGATCTTCAATACCGACGACGATCTAGAGCGCGAGCGTCAGATATTCTCGATGCTGCGCACGCATCGCGTCGACGGCATGCTCGCCGTAGTCGCGCCTAATCCCGCAAACGACGTCTCCCACATCGTTCAGGCGATCGATATGGGCATCCCCGTAGTATGTCTGGACCGCACTCCCCCCGGGCTCAACGTGGATTCTGTCGTTGTCGATAACGTTCGTGGAGCGGCGATGTGCGTGCGCCACCTGGTCGGTCTAGGTCACCGCAGGATCGGCATCATCAACGGTTCGTCATGGCTCCAGACCGCGCGCGATCGATACAAAGGCTACGAGATGGTCCTCGGTGAATCGAACATCAAGATCGACCGGGATCTGGTGCGTGAAGGCGACTTCCGCTTCGAAAGCGGCTACAAGATGACCAAAGACCTGCTGCTCAGTCACTCCCACCCCACCGCTCTCTTCGTCTCCAACGGAACCATGGGGCTCGGCGCCTTGCAGGCGTTCAACGAGCTAGCCATCTCCTGTCCCGACCAGGTTGCTCTCGCTATCTTCGACGACATTCCTGGTGGACGAATGTTGCGCCCCAGCATCACCTCCGTGATCCAGCCCGCCTACGACCTCGGAGTCAAGGCGGGCGAACTTTTGCTCAGCCGCCTCACCAATAAGGCCGGTCCTACAGAGCCAGTCACTATCACCCTGCAGGCTGAGCTCATCATCGGTGAATCCACCACCGGCTCAGGAAAGGCCGCCATGCCGAGGGGGACGAAACGCTCCTCATCCAGGAAAAAGAGTTCCTGACAGGAAATGCCCGCGCAAAGTTGCCGCGACGCAGCAATCGAGGACGAATAGGACGTTTCACACTGCTGTAGGCGTAGAATAAGGCTGTCGCTTCTATCTTCGGCGACGGGCCTAATCCCGCAGAGCTTTCCGCAGCAATAAGTCTTACGTCCTTGACGATCTGCCGCATCTGAAGAAGAACCTGCATCTCACCCGCGAATTCAGCAGCACGTTAGTCTGAACGCCGTAAAGAACGGAGACCAGCGTGCGCTCAGAACTGATATTTCGTGCCAGGGAAACAGTCGACAACAAGTACAAGTTGTGTCAAACAGCCTCGAAGGCAACTCGCAGCCTGCACATCGCCGCAACAAACACCACAGAGACCATCAACGATGCCTTGTCGCGAATAGCAGGCGGTGACGACTCTTCCACAGCTCCAAATCTTCCTGTCTCATCGTAGCGAGCACATTTAGCACATGCCCAGCTTTCCTCGTCGCGTTGCTCTACAGTTGGCGACAGATCGTTGGCTCCGCTAGTAAATAAATCGTGCACTTGGAGAAGGCCAACCCCATTGCGGGTTGGCCTTCTCTTTTATCCCCAGGGATTACCACCCCGACTACATCCTCTCTTTCCCGCTTCCATTGCCTCCTCACACGGCAATTTTCAAAATCAAGCCGCTAGTTCCTTCGTTAAAACTGCTGGTTCACCGTTCAACGATGAGCAGAGCGACCGAACCATCATCGTTCAGCTCAGTTTTGAATAAATTCAATTTATTGATATCTCATATATCGAATATTTAACGAAACGTAACGATCGCCTCGTTGCTTCGCTGTCTACTGAAGTGGCGGACCTGTCTCGCTTAAGGAAAAACTGCAGTGAGCACAATCCGCATTCGCTCACTCGTATATCTGCCGTCAACGTCTTGTCACCCATCCGGCCATCTGAGTTCCCTGCCGGATTGCAGTCACTCTCGCCAAATTATGATCAAGCCACTTTCTGGAGCCAATGATGAAACGTGTCATCCTTTTTGCATTAATGATCTGCCTGTTCGGCTTGAACGCCAGGAATCTGTTCGCACAGTTTGAAACAGCATCGGTGCTCGGTTACGTGCGCGATGGCTCAGGCGCAGTCATCGGACAAGCCACCGTCTCTCTCATCAATCAGGACACAAAGGCGCAGGTCATCGCACACACCGACGCTCAGGGCTCCTACGAGTTCACCGACGTCAAAATCGGCCAGTATATAGTCACGGCCCAGGCAAACGGCTTCGATACCAGCACCACCCAGCCGTTTACCGTCACCGTCAACGCCCGCCAGCGCGTCGATGTCTCTGTAAAGGTTGGATCGAACAGCGAGACCGTCACCGTCGACGCCGCTGCTGCCCTGCTCGAAACCGACTCCAGCGAGCGTGGTCAGGTTATCGGCACTCGCGAGGTCGAGAATCTTCCCCTCAACGGCCGTGCCTACGCCGACCTCGCCGCCCTCGTGCCCGGCGTTCGCCGCAACATCCTCGAAAACTCCACCGACTCCAGCCGCGATGCCTCCTTCAACGTTAACGGTCAACGTAGCGAGTTCAACAACTTTCTCCTCGACGGCCTCGACAACAACGCCTACGGCACCTCCAATCAGGGCTTTTCCAATCAGGCCATCCCTCCCTCGCCCGACGCTATCGATGAGTTTCGAGTAGAGACCGACAACTACAGCGCAGAGTATGGCCGCAGCGCAGGAGCCGTCATCAACGTCAGCATCCGTAGCGGTTCCAACCAGTTTCACGGCAAGGCCTACGACTACATCCGCAACACCGTCTTCAATGCCATCGGGCCCTTCACCCCTCCCACCAATCCCCTCACCAAAGCGCCTGAAAAGCCGGTCCTTCTGCGCAACCAATTCGGTGGCACCTTCGGTGGTCCCATCTGGAAAGACCACACCTTCTTCTTTGGCGACTATGAAGGAACCCGTCAGGTCGTTCACACCATCCTCCAGGCCACAGTTCCAACCGTAGACCAGAACGGAACCAGTGCGCTCGCCACAGCCAACGGCGGCTATACCTTCCTGACCTCGACCAACACCCCCGTCCCTCTCATCAATCCTCTAACTGGCCAGACCTACGCCAACGGTGTCATCCCCTTCAACGACCCCTCCGTATCCGCCTTCGCCAAAGGCGTCCTTGGCGCTCTCCCGCAGCCCAACGTTCCTGGCGGACCCTTCGCCAACAACTACGCATCCCAGCCATCAGATACACTCAACGACGATAAATTTGACGTTCGCGTCGATCAGACCTTCAACCAGCACAACACGGCCTTCGTTCGTTACAGCCAGCATCAGGGCAAGATCCTCTCACCCCCGAACATTCAGGGACCGGCCGGCGGAAACAGCAATGGCAATGTCAACATCTTCAATCAGCAGATCGCTGGTGGCGTCACTCACATCTTCACGCAGAACTCCATCCTCGACGCTCGCTTCGCCTTCACTCGCACCGACGGCGGCAAGAGTCCTTACGGCGCGAATCTTCCGAGCCTCTTAACCGGCATCCCTGGTCTTCCCACCCAGCCCCAGGTCGTCCGCAGCCTCAACGTCCAAAGCGTCAGTCAGTTCTCGCAGTTCGGCAACCAGGGCAGCAACCCCCAGTTTCAGAACCCCTACATCTTCAATCCCAAGGTCAACTACACGTTCATCCACGGGCGCAGCACCTATAAAGTGGGATACGAGTATCAGGCGATCTATACCACCATCGATGACTTCAACCCCGTCTATGGCCAAGACACCTACAACGGCAGCTTCAGCTTCGACGGAGTCGCCGGCAATCAGACCTCGACCGCTTTGAGCAAGGCCGATGCCGGAACCAAAGAGGCCGCATCGCTGGCCGACTTCATCTTCGGCGCACGCGATACCTACCAGCTCAACAACTTCGTCAACGTCCATCTCAACCAGCGCATGCATAACCTCTACTTCCAGGATGACATCCGGGTAAGCTCCCGGCTCACCGTCAACGCTGGTCTGCGATATGAGCTCGTTACGCCGCAGTGGGAGTCGAACAATCTGCTAGCCAACTACGATCCGGCAACCCAGTCTCTCATCACAGCTCGCCCCGGATCTCTCTACAACCGCGCTCTGGTCAACATGCCGAAGCTCGATTTCGCTCCACGCTTCGGATTAGCCTACTCGCTTGATCCCAAGACCGTCGTTCGCGCAGGTTACGGTCTCGGCTATGCTCAGTTCAACCGTGAGGGCGGAGAAAACCTGCTCTCCTACAATCTTCCCGCAATCGTAAACACCAACATCGTCCAGGCTCCGGAGTTCGCGTTGGCCAGTATTCGCACCCAGCCCGCTCAGACAACGTGTACCTCAGTTCAGGTAGGGGCGTCTTTCAATTCAGCGAACCCCAACCCCTGTTTCCGTACCACCTCGCAGGGCTACCCCACAGGCTTTACCAGCCCCGCCAACGTAACCGCAGCCAGCAACCTCAGCACGGAGGCTCGCTATATTCCAAAAAATCTGCCTACCGGCTATGTCCAGAGCTATCACCTCACAGTCCAGCGCCAATTCGGCAACAGCACAACGTTTGAAGCTTCCTACGTCGGAGAGCACGGAGTTAAAATTCAAGTGCTCGCTGACCTGAACCAGTCCGAAGCCAACCCGGTCACGGCCACCTGCAATGCAAGCGGAGCACCCGGCAGCACATCGGGCTGCCTTAGCCTTGCGGCACGTCGCCCTATCCAAACCTTCACCACCATCGAAGAGACACTTCCCGCCGGCTTCCTCACTTACAACGGTCTTCAGACCAAGCTCGAGCATCGCAGCGGCCATGGCCTTTACCTCTTGAACTCATTCACCTGGTCGCGCGCGCAGGATAACGCCGAGGGCCATCTCGAAGAGGTTGCGGGAGACAGCGGGCGTATCAACCTGGCCAACCCACTGGGCGATCGCGGACCCTCCGGCTACAACCAGCCTCTGAACGAGGTCCTCTCGCTCGTCTACGATCTACCCTACGGCAAGGGACGCATGTTCGGCGGCGATGCTCCGCGGGTCATGCAGGAGATTCTTGGCGGATGGCAGGTTACCGCGATCAACAGCGCCAGCAGCGGTCTGCCGATCAACATCACCTACTCGCCCAACAGCGCCCAGTCCGTCAGCACCATCCTGGTCCAGCGCCCGGACCAGATCTCAAAGGACGTAGTCATTCCTAAGAGCCAGCGTCTCAAAATCGGCGGCAATCAGGACAGCGTCGCCCTGAACAGCGCAGCGTTCGCCATCCCGGACGACAATCACCCTTATGGCAACGTAGGTCGCAACTCCGTCCGCTTCGACCCCTTCTACCAACTTGATATGGGCCTGCACAAACAATTTGCTCTCTACCCGGAAGGCACCTCATTCGACTTCCGCGTCGAGGCATTCAATCTACTCAACCAGACTAACTACTCCTTCCCTCAGGGAACCGTCGGCAACAGCAGCTTCGGCGTAGTCGCTGCAGCCTCTACCTTCCCGGCACGTATCCTGCAGTTCGCCGGAAAGATTATCTTCTAATCAGCCACAAGGGGGCCATCAACATGGACCGCAGACAGTTCACCACCCTCGGAGCTGCATCGCTCGGCAACCTGCTCACCCGGAGACTCTGGGCTGAGCAGGTCCGCGCATCCGCCACTCCGGATAAGTTCTACTTCGCCCTGGTCGCAGACTCCCACATCATCGACAACTTCTACGTCAAAGGAAGTGAGAACAGCGTCGAAGACAACGAGAGCATCCTGCTCACCACGCCGCGCCTCACCGCCGCCCGCGATCTCATCAACTCGCTCCATCCTGCCATCGAGCAGGTCTTTCTCATCGGCGACTACTTCCACAACTACCCCTCCACCGACTATGACTTTTACTTCAAGAACAACACCCGGCTCGACCTCGCCAAGACCATCACCGACGGCTTCAAGATGCCGGTCCACCTCGGCTTCGGCAACCACGACTACGACGTCAGGCACGTTCCTCGTGAGATGAGCCACCGCCTCTTCCAGGCCAAGTTCAACGCCACGCCATACTCGGTACTGGACTACAAAGGTTACAAATTTATCCACCTCAATAACTTCCTGGGCAGCACTCAGGACAACACCGCAGCCGACTTCAACCCGGGACGAGGCTCGCTCGGCGAAGAGCAGCTCCACTGGTTCGAAGCGCAGCTTCAACAACACAAACCCACCTTCGTCTTCATCCACTACCCTCTCCCTCTCGATCAGCCGACGGAGTTCGCCGACTACGGACTTTATCCCCTCTTGAAGAAATACCAGGACAACATTCAGATGGTCGTCTCCGGCCACGTTCACAAGTGGAATGACTACGGGCACACCTATGGCCCGCAGCACTACACCATGGCCGCCACTCGCTACGACCCGAACGCCTACATGTTGATGGAAGTCGATACGAAGCACGCAACCTGGCGCTTCCTGAACGTGGATCTTGTGGAGTGGGCCACGCACTACAGCAAGCCCTACCAAAGCGCCTAGCTACTACGTGCAACGCCCGGCATCAACAACCTGCCATATAGATATTCCAAGGAAAACAATTTGCTCTCTCCTCAGTTACGTTTTATTTTGCTCCCCACCCTCACCGTTCTTTGCAGCGGAATCGCCTGCGCCCAGGTCTCTTCCGCTGGCGATGCCGTAAAGCTGAATCAAATCCAGGTCATCGGCACGCATAATAGTTATCACGCCGGCATCGCTCCCAACGAAAGCAAGTTATGGCAGGCAAAGTACGCGGACGCTTACAAAGGCCTCGACTACCAGCATCAGCCTCTCCCGCAGCAGTTCGACAGTGGCGTGCGCCAGATCGAACTTGATATCTTCTCAGACTCCAAAGGTGGCCTCTACGCCCATCCGTCCGGTCCCAGGAATGTGGCGGCGGCTCATCTTCCGGCCGATCCCGATCCGGACCCCAACGGTCTGATGTCGAAGCCGGGCTTCAAGGTGATGCACGTCCAGGATGTCGACTACCGCAGCACCTGCCAGCCATTCACTGCATGCCTCGAACAGATCAAACAGTGGTCCCAGGCCCATCCCGGTCACGTCCCCATCTTCATCCTGCTAGAGACAAAGCAGGGCCACTCTCGCGGAGAGGTCCAACTCACTGAGCCCGAGCCCTTCACCTCCGCAACCTTTGACGCTCTCGATGCGGAGATCCGTTCCGTGTTCTCTCCGCAACAGATGATCACCCCCGATGATGTTCGTGGAAGCTACAAGACGCTCAACCAAGCCGTCCTCGCGCACAACTGGCCCACACTGGACAAGGCTCGCGGGAAAGTCACCTTCCTGATGGATCAACGCAACGTCGGCCCTGTCTACCTTGCAGGTCATCCCTCGTTGCGTGGCCGCGTGATCTTCACCAATGCAGAGCCGGGCCAGCCCGATGCAGCCTTCATCGAGCGCAACGAAGGCCCAGCCTCCGACATCTCTGCACTCGTGCAACAGGGTTATCTCATACGCGCTCGCACCGACGCCGACACCAAAGAGGCGAGAGCAAACAACACCGCCGTACGCGACGCCATGATGAGCAGCGGAGCTCAACTCCTCAGCACCGACTATCCTCCAAACGAGCCCGCTCGCTGGGAAGGCCACTACGTCGTCACTCTGCCCGGCAACGTGGCGGCTCGCTGTAACCCCGTCAACGCACCCTCCACCTGCAAAGCCGTTGCTCCCTAAAGAGCACAGGAATCCCGTGGCCGTCTATCTCACGATAACGGCCACTCTCATCCGATCCACTCGATAGAGAGAAATGCGCACAGAGCCCGACTGCCTCTAGACAGCGCCCGATCCACGAAACACCGCGGGAATCGTCTGGCAGAGAATCTTGATATCCAGCCACACCGACCACTGATCGATATATCGCATATCCAGCGCCATCCACTCATCGAAACCAATCGAACTCCGCCCCATGATCTGCCACAGGCACGTAATCCCCGGCTTCACGCTGAACCGCCGTCTGTGCCAGTCCTGCTCAAATCCTTCATAGTCACGTAGCGGAAGCGGACGCGGACCGACCAGGCTCATATCCCCAACCAGCACGTTAATCAGCTGTGGAATCTCATCCAGACTGGTCTTCCGCAAAAACTTGCCCGCAGGAGTGATGCGTGGATCGTTCTTTAGCTTGAACGTCGGCCCCTGCGTCTCGTTCAGATGTTCCACCTGCGACATCAGCCGCTCCGCATCCTGGACCATCGTGCGAAACTTCAAAATCTCAAACGGCCTCTTGCCATATCCCATCCTCGTCTGCTTGAAGAAGACAGGGCCGGGAGCCGTCAGCTTGATCAATGCTGCGATCATGACAAAAAGAGGAGCAAGCAGCACGAGCATGACAAAAGAGATCACAACGTCGGCAGTTCGCTTCACCATAAAGGCCCACGCATTCCAGGACTCGTCATGCAGCGTAATAGTGCCCACAGCCCCACGCAGAAAGGCAGTCCGTTTGGAATCCTCTTGGTCGAAGAATGTCCCCAGAAACCGTACGGCAATGCCATGGTCGCGGCACGCCGAGATGATCCCCGCGATCTGCTGGTAGAACGACGCCAGCGGCAACGCAACGATAATCTCATCTACCGGAAGCGTCCTCAGCAGTTCAGGAATAGAGTCCAACCCACCCACTAACGCTCCCAGCTGCGAGTCCGCCGTCTGTTTGCTCCACCACTGATCGTCCACAAAACCCTGAATGCAATATCCCCACTCAGGATGACGGGCAATGTCTTGAACGAAGCTGTTGGCGCGACGATTCGTGCCCACAATCAAGATGTAGCGGCGATTGTGTCCGCGAGCGCGGAACGCCTGCATTATTGCCCGCGCGACCAGGCGAGTGGTAAGAAACCCTGCCAGGCTCAGAATCCCGAAGAGAACTGCAATAACCACCAGTTCCATCACGCTGTGTTTTGAATGCGAGCAGATCAGCCAGAGCCATACAAACGTAAACGCCGCGCAGAGGGAGCTCGCCCCGCACACGTCCAGTGCCTCTTTCAGATGACCTTCCAACCGGCGGGAACGATAAAACCCGTTCATCCGAAGCGTCGCATGCCATGCCAACGCTAGAAGCGCCGTCGCAAGAAAAACAGGAATGGGATAGTGAGTCTCGAGAGAGTTGTAAACCTCAAAGACTCGCTGATGAACAGTCGCTAAATAGGAGAGACCGAGGCAGCAGAACAAAAGCCCTAAATCACCGGCCGGCGCTAGCTCTAAAAGGGTTCTTCTATTGGAAGGTGTCATGGGGGGAGCCCCTTCTGAAGGTGCCTTCTCGTAATGTTGGTTTAAGTGCTAAGTAACAGGTTGAATCCGAATGTGGTCAGGCCTCAGGGTACCCTGCATTGAAACTGACAGGCAATGATTAATACTACCCGAGAAATACTTCTCATAAGACACACGCATCCATGCTCCGAAACAACTCACGCCAGCCTCGATCCCTGCCCGCAAAATAATGTGGCATCCACCCCCTAACTTCCTATATAAGGGGAGTTGACGGTTTTTATGAAACAGGTCGTCCCTGAACTGAGAAGATGTTCTCAGTTGCAACAACTTTCCTGCGGTGGAGGGTTATGAATTACATCGATGAGCTGTCTTCAACATGGACCATCAGGCTTACTACAGAAGTGCACTCCAGAAGCTGCCGTCTCTTTCTCTCAGCCTCCACCGTAAGGGCCGCACCAGATATCTAAGATATCTCGAACTTTCTTGCCGCCCCTGGCCAACACCTCCTCAACAAAAGTCATCTCAATCAATGTCGTACTCCGCAAAATCTACTTCGTTGGCGCATTCGCCGCACACAGCACGCGCTGATCTAAAGCTCTAAAAATAGACCCTGGGAGATTTCTATGAACGATCCGATTCACATTGCAGTCGTGGGCTCTGGCTACGTAGGCTTGGTAGCTGCTGTTTGTTTTGCAGAGATGGGTCACAGCGTTGTCTGTGTAGATAACGATCAGCGAAAGGTAGCCGCGCTTCAGGGCGGCGACAGCCTCATCCACGAAAAGTATCTTCCGGAGCTCCTCCAGCGTTACCGCAACTCGAGGGTGAAGTTCACCACCGATCTCTCCGCCGCCACCCGAGAGGCCCAGGCCATCTTCATCGCAGTAGGAACACCACAGAGCGAGACCGGCGACGCCGATCTGTCCTACGTCGAAGCAGTCGCAAGCGAGATCGCCCGCTCCATCACAACCTATAAGGTCATCGCGGAAAAAAGCACCGTCCCCGTCTACACCAACGAGTGGATTCGCCGCGTCATGGAGCGCAACGGCGTCTCGCGGGATATGTTCGATGTCGTCTCGAACCCGGAGTTCCTCCGCGAAGGAACTGCCGTCGCCGACTTCCTCCATCCCGATCGAATCGTCGTCGGAACAGACAGCGATCGTGCCGCAACCGTCATGTCAAAGATCTACGAGCCCCTCACCAGCGGCTCCTACTACGCGAAGGCCGGATCCATCGACGGAGTCTGCAATGGAGATACGCCACCTCCGCTGTTACGTACCTCCACCAAGAGCGCGGAGATCATCAAGCACGCCTCCAATGCATTCCTCGCTCTTAAAATCTCATTCATCAACGCCGTCTCCAACCTCTGCGAAGCCGCCGACGCGGATGTAGAGCAGGTCGCCCAGGGGATGGGCCTCGATGCCCGCATCGGTCCGAAGTTCCTCCGTCCCGGCATCGGTTACGGCGGTTCCTGCTTTCCCAAAGACGTCGCCGCCTTCCGCTCTGTGGCAGAGCAGCTCGGCGTCAACTTCGCTCTCCTCACCGAGGTCGAAAACATCAACGCCGATCAGAAGCGTCGCTTCCTCAGCAAGATCCGTTCCGCCCTCTGGACCCTCCGCGGTAAGAAACTCGGCGTCCTCGGACTTGCCTTCAAAGGTGGCACAGACGACATCCGCGACTCCCCTGCTATCGAACTGGTTCGCATGCTCATGGAAGAAGGCTGCTCTATCAAGGCCTTCGATCCTGCTGCCATGGCGCGCGCAGAGCAGATTCTTCCCGCAGGCCCAGACTTCCAATATGCAACCGACCCGTACGACGCCTCGAAGGATGTTGACGCTCTCCTCATCCTCACCGACTGGGCCGAGTTCGCTGGTCTCGATCTGCAGCGTCTTGCCTCTGCCATGAGTTTCCCCATCATCCTCGATGGACGCAACCTCTACGACCCCGAAGTGATGCTCGAGCATGAGATCACTTACTTCAGTGTTGGCAGGCCCACGCGACATCACACCCAGGAGCTCGCAACCGCCGCAGCTCGCACTCGATAGCAGAACATGTGATCGGCCGGCGGCTCTTCGATGCTCGACTCCGCCGGCCTTTAGCCAATATCCCACGTAAGGGGAACTATGAACGACAAGAAAATTCTCGTAACCGGAGCAGCAGGCTTTCTCGGTTCACACCTGTGCGACTCTCTGCTCGCCGCAGGAAACACCGTACTCGGGGTCGACAACCTGTGCACGGGAAATGAAGCCAACCTCGCTCATCTCCGCAACGAGCCACGCTTCAACTTCACCAACATCGATATCTGCAAGCCCTTCGACCTCGGCCCGGTCGACTTTGTCTTCAACTTTGCCTCCCCTGCCAGCCCGGTCGACTACGCCCGCCTTGGCGTCGAAACTCTCCTCGTCGGATCCGCAGGAACCATCAATACTCTCGAGATCGCGAAGAAGTATCACGCCGGGTATCTCCACGCCTCCACCTCCGAGTGCTACGGCGACCCCGAGGTCCATCCGCAGCCCGAGTCCTATTGGGGGCATGTCAACCCCATCGGCCCGCGCTCCGTCTACGACGAGGCCAAACGATTCTCCGAGGCCGCGGTCATGGCGTACCACCGCTATCACAACGTGAACACCCACCTGGTTCGCATCTTCAACACCTACGGCCCAAGGTTGCAGATCAACGACGGCCGCGTTATCTCCAACCTCATGTCGCAGGCACTCCGCGGCGAGCCCCTCACCATCTACGGCGACGGTCTCCAGACACGCAGCTTCTGCTACGTCTCCGATCTCATCGCCGGCATCCTCGCTCTCGCTGACTCCGACGAGCACCTTCCGGTCAACATCGGCAACCCTGAAGAGTGGACCATTCTCAGCTGCGCCGAAGAGATCCTCAAAGTCATCGGCTCTGACCAGAAGATCGTCTTCAAGCCGCTTCCCCAGGACGACCCCACCCGCCGTCGCCCCGACATCAGCAAAGCAACCAGCCTTCTCGGTTGGTCGCCAAAGATTCAACTTCGTCAGGGACTCGAGATGTCTCTGGCTTACTTTCAAGCCCACACCGAAAAGACACTTGTTCAAAACACGGCCCGCTGAGAAGTTATTCTCACTCGTAAATTAGTAAATACATCTCTATGCAAAAAGCATGTATGAGATTTTGAGTTGTCACAGAACCGTCAATCTGCAAGGTTAATTTTTCGTTGAATCGGTCCCACTTAAGAAACCGTAGACGAGCACTTACATCGAATAAGGGTATGCAACAGACTGTAGCTTTTCCCTTTGGAGAACATCTCTCAAATGAGAAAATGTTCTCACTTTGAGAGATCAACCTCGTGCTGGAGAGAACCCATGAATCGATCGATCGAACACAAAACTCCCCCTGGCGTCATCAAGGTTATGATGGCAAACCTCCCCGTGATGCTCTGCGAACTTCTGCAAGGTGCCTTTGAGGTTGTTCCAGACATCCTGATCACGACACCCATCAACGACGTTCAACATCTCCTCAACAACCCAAAGCCCACCCCGGTCGACGTCATTCTCATCGGCTCCTCCAAGACGGAAAATCCCAGCGCCGTCTCCATCCTTCAGTCCCTGCCCGACATCTACAGGGACACTCGCGCCATCGTCCTCACCCAGGATCCCGACTACGCCGAGGTCATCTCCCTCTTTCGCGCCGGTGCCAAAGGCATCTTCGGCAGCGCCGACCTCCGCTTCGAGCTCCTCTGCAAGTGCATTCGCTGCGTCCATCAGGGACAGATCTGGGCAAAGAATGAGTTGCTCGTCCATCTCGTCTCCTCCCTGTCTCATCCCAAGTCGACCAACGTCATCGACCGCCACGGCAAGCCGATCCTCACCACCCGCGAGCAGCAGGTTCTGCATCTCCTCTCGGACGGCCTCAGCAACTCCGAGCTCGCCACCGTACTGAAGCTCAGCGAACACACCATCAAGAATCATCTCTTCCGCATCTACGACAAGCTTGGCGTCTCCAACCGCATGGAGGCCGTCTTATATGCGCTCACCCCGCGTAACACACAGCCCGTCCAGGCACGCCCATCGAACCCGGCATCGAACAAGATCGCCATCATCAAGACCGCATAACGACACGCAGCGTAATCCGGAACCGGAAGCTCCAGGCGCCGAACCTCCGCAGATACCCCACGCCAGTACCCGAGGCGAACCGCGGCCAGCACGAGCTGGATCTTCCCCAGCCGGTGATACACTAGGTTTTAGGTTGAGGTGCGAACGCCGCGAGGCAAGAGGGGAAAAACCTGACCCGCACCGATCCGAACATTCTCTGGAGATCGCTTTCCAGGCCCAAGAGGTAGTAAGCAGCTCCGATGGTTATCTTTCTCGTCATCATTCACGTTATCGTTTGTCTCTTCCTCGTCGGCGTCGTTCTCCTTCAGCAGGGCAAATCCGCCGATCTCGCGGGAGCCTTCGGCGGCCAGGGTTCGCAGACCGCGTTCGGCCCTCGTGGCGCAGCCAACCTCCTCACCAAGCTCACCACCTACTCGGCCATCGTCTTCATGCTCACATCAATCGGACTCACCATCCTGCTCTCCCGCGCCAGCGGCGACCACTCCGTCCTCTCCGGTACGGCGCACCCGACCAGCCAGACGACACCGGCCAAGAAGTAGTCCTTCTTTCATTTTTAAGGATGCGCAGGCCATCGGCTTGCGCATCCTTTGTTTTGGTCACAATCCTCAAATAAAGATTCCTTCCCGAAGGCTCAAGCCCTATGATCCACGAGATTCTCCCCGTCGGCCCGCTCCAGTGCAACTGCTCCATCCTCGGAGATCAGCTCTCCCACGAAGCCATCGTCGTAGATCCAGGCGACGACATCCCTCGCATCATGGCCCTCCTCGCCACCCACGGCCTCACCGTCAAGAAGATCGTCATCACCCACGCTCACATCGACCACATCGCCGGAGCCCATCGTCTCAAGCAGCTCACCGGTGCCCCCATCCTCTACAACCAGTACGACCTCCCTCTGGTCAAGATGATGGATATCCAGGCCGGCTGGCTCGGCATCCCCACCCCCACCGCCCCTGGCCCCGACGACACCCTCGAAGACGGAAAGCTCATCTCCATCACCGGCCTTTCCGGATCCATCCTCCACACCCCGGGCCACACCGAAGGCAGCGTCTGCCTCTATCTCCCCACCCAAACCCTCCTCCTGGCAGGAGACACCCTCTTCGCCGGCTCCGTAGGCCGCACCGACCTCCCCGGAGGTGATATCCGCAAGCTCCTCACCTCCATCCACGAGCGCCTCCTTACCCTGCCCGACGAAGTCACCGTGATCCCCGGACACGGCCCAAGCACCAGCATCGGAGCCGAACGCGACTCCAATCCATTCCTACAAGGGTAATAAATAGAGTGGCTTGCGGTTAAAAAACAAAGCATAGCTTTACATGCATCACATGAACTAGTAACTATCGTGGTTCCGCATAGTTACCCTATGGATTCGCTCCATCCCCTGCTCCATCTCACGGCAAGCACCGAGCAGGCTCACCACCACCCTGCCAGCCTCGGCAATCCCATAAAACGCCCCCGGATGCACCACCACCCCAACCTCCCGCAGCAACATCTCCGCAACCTCCTCCTCGCCGACCCGCTGCGGCAGCCGTAGAATCGCACTCCACCCCGCCTCAACCCTTAGCACCTCAACCCCGCTCACCACGATCAGCCGCAGATTCTCCCTCACCCGCTCCAGAATCTGCCCCTGAATCCCGTGCCGCCCTGCAAGCCACACTGGCAGCGCCCTCTGCATCGGAGCGTTCACCGACAGAAAGGTGTCCGCCACCACCTCCAGCCGTCCCATCGCCTGCCGTCTGTCACCCTCCGGCCCAAACCCGGCGATCCACCCCACCTTCATCTGCGGCAGCCCGGCGATCTTGCTCATCCCGCTCAACACGAACGTCAGCACCGGATGCGGCCCGACAGCAAAGCTCCCCAGGCTCACACCCGCATCCAGCCCATAATCCAGAAACACCTCATCTACAATCAGCGCCAACCCACGCCGCAGGCAGATCTCTTCCAGCCTCCCTCGCTCCTCAGGTCCGGTCGCATGCCCGGTCGGATTATTCGGATGCACCACAACGATCGCTTTAGTCCGCGGCCCGATCCTTCGTTCCAGCTCCGCAAAGTCGATCCACCACCCATAGTCATAAAACAGCGGATAAGGCCTCAGCCGAACATCCTCCAGGTCCGCCAGAAAATCGAACAGCGGGTAGCTTGGCTGCGCCACCAGCACCTCATCCCCCGCATCGCACAGCAGCCGAAACAGGTAGCCGTACCCTTCGCTCGTACTGGTCGTCAGCACCACATCATCCGGATCGACATCAGCCAGATGGTCCCCGTAGTACCCCGCCACTGCCTCCCGCGCAAACCGCATCCCACGCGGATCGGGATCGTAGACCATCGCCTCCATACTCGCCAGAGGAGCAAGAATCGCCTCCGCGTCATAAGCAAAACCGCACACCGTAGGGTTCGACACCGTCAGGTCTACCAACTCCCGCCCCGCTGTACGCGCCTCGCGAATCGCAGCCGCGAACCCACTCTCACCCACATCCCAACTCGTCCGCGCGGAAAACCGATAGCTCACAGACCTATGCTAAACAGACCTACAAGAGCGTCCGTAGTCCTCACCATCACAAAACTTTATTCATAGCCTCGATCAGCTCATCCACCGTAGAAACCGGCGGCAGGCATCCCGTCCCGCTGCACACCACCGCGAAGCTTCCCTCCCCCTTCAGCCCCGGCAGGTGCGGCAGCGTCTCAGCCAGCGACGGAGGAAGCGCCCCCATCTGGTCCCTCCTCAAACGGATCACGCTCTTATTCACCGCATACCGCGCCAGCGCCACAGCCTCCAGCCTCCGCGCGGCAGCATCGTCGCCAATCACGCAGATCTCCACCGCCCGCAACACCATCCTCTGCAGCGCCAACCCGAAGCTCGCCGCATACAGACCAAAGTGCTCCACCACTCCCGCAAAGGTCTCCAGCGTCTCCAGAGCCTTCACCGCGTAGTCTTCCCTGCCGTTCAGCGCCTCCAGCCGAAGCAGCAGCGCCGCACCCACAGGATTCCCCGCCGGCGTAGGCGAGTCCTGCAGCGGTTTCCTGCGAGTCACAAGCGCACCCAGCCTGACCTCACCCTCAGCCGCACTCTCCGTATCGAAAAACGCGCAGCCAGTTGGATCGTAAAACTTCAGCAACGCGCTCTCCATCAGCGATTCAGCCGCCGTGTAGTACCGCATCTCTCCGGTCAGCTCCCACGCATCCAGCGTCGCATGCCCCAGAAAAACATAGTCATCGAGCACTCCCGCCACCCGCGCAGCGCTCCCGCCGTTCTCTCCATACGCAACCACATGCGCCAGCCCAACCTTCGCCTCCCACGCCTCCGCCAGCACGCGATCGAGAGACTTCAGCGCAAACGCCCGCACCTCCGGCATATCCAGCACCCGCCCCGCCTCCAGGTACGCCGAGATCATCATCCCGTTCCAGCCCACGTAGATCGTCTTGTCCACATAAGGAGTAGGCCGCTTCAACCGCGCCGTATACAGCTTCTCCTTCGCGCTCCCCAGCAGCTCCCGCGCCTGCACCACCGTCATCCCATTCGCCTTTGCAACGCCCTCAAGCGTGCTCCGAACATGCAGCACATTCTTCGCCGGGTTGTGATGCATATCGCCGATCTCGCCAATGTCGTAGTACGCGCTCGCAACCGTCATCTCCCGCGCGCTCAGCACCTCGGAAGCCTCTTCGCGAGTCCACGTAAAGTAGTCGCCGTCATCCTCCAGCGAAAAGTCCGCATCCTGCGACGCATAAAATCCGCCGCGCTCCCGGTCGCTCAGCCACTCATCGATCCACTGAATCATCTCCCGCGCCACCCGCGCCGCCTCGGGCTCCACCGCCGTCTGGAACGCATGCACATAGTTCTTCAGCAGCTCGCTGTTGTCGTACGACATCTTCTCGAAGTGCGGTACCACCCAGCTCTCATCCACCGAGTAACGATGAAATCCTCCAGCCAGATGGTCATAGATCCCACCCTTCGACATCTTCAGCAGCGTCACCATCGCCGCATTCTTCGCCGCCGCGCTCTGGTCCTCCGCGCCGGCAGTCGAAACCCGCGAAGCCACGTCCAGCAGCAGATCAATTGCCCCCGAGTGAGGAAACTTCGGCTGCGATCCAAACCCACCCGACCGCGCATCGAACTGCTTCAACGCCGACGCCACCAGCTTCGCCACCAGCTCCGGTCCGGGATTCCCACTCCGCCCTATAAACGATTCGTTATGCTCAATCGCCGCCATCACGCTTCCGGCCGACTCGTTCACCTCCTCGCGCCGATTCTGAAACGCCTCCGCCATCGTCAACAGCACCCGCTGAAACCCCGGCCTCCCATGTTGATCCCCTGGAGGAAAATACGTCCCTCCAAAGTAAGGCTTACCCTCCGGAGTCAGAAACGCAGTCAGCGGCCATCCCCCCTGCCCGCTGATCGCAGCCACCGCCGCCTGATACCTCGTATCCACATCCGGCCGCTCATCCCGGTCCACCTTCACCGCGACAAAGTGGTCGTTGATGATCTTCGCCGTCTCCACATTCTCATACGACTCGCGATCCATTACATGACACCAGTGGCACCACACCGCACCGATATCCAGCAGGATCGGTTTATCCGCAGCCATAGCCTTCTCAAACGCCGCCTCGCCCCACTCCTGCCACTCTACCGGCTGATGCATCGCAGACCGCAGATAAGCCGACGCCGCCTTCGACAAAGCGTTCAACGATTCCCCACCTCGCACGCCACTCCCCGTACCGTCTCCTACTCGTTCCTGACTCGCCGTCTGTTTCTGACTCATAGATCTCCAGTCTAGTGCAAACGATTCCACTCGCCTCGCACCTTCCGTTGCATGCAGTGTTCCTGCAGTTGTACTTGGAATAGCGACTGCAGTTGCAGCTGTAGTTGTAGTTGCCTGTTCTCTTGGTTGTCATTCCGAAGCGAAGCAGAGGAATCTGCGGTTGCCTTTGCCTGTTTTCTTGGTTGTCATTCCGAAGCGAAGCAGAGGAATCTGCGGTTATTCCCCCAGCCCCAACCAACCGCAAAACAAAAAAAGGACCCGAGCCAAAGCCCGAGCCCTCTTTCATCCCTACATCTACTACTGTGGCGGCGCAGCAACCGGCGTTACATTGATCGGCTTCGGAGCCTCAGGAGCCTTCGGAGCCGTCAACCCCGGAATCACCGGAGCCTGTCCCGCAACTCCCTGCGCTGCACTCTCGATGTTGATCCCATACCGGTCCAACGTATTCGCCAGCAGTTGGAACAGCTGTGCACGATCCCTCGCATACGCCGCAGTAGCCGAGATCAGGTTGTTTTCACCCGTCGCCAGGTTCCTGCCCTGCTGCAACACATTCGCAGTCGTCGAAGCGCCCAGCTTGTACTTCTTCTGCTCCGCATCCAGGCTCTGCGCAGCGAAGTCTCTCGCCGCTTGAGCCGCCTGCACCTGCGCACGATCATTCGTCAACGCATACTGCTGGTTCGTCACCTGAATGCGAATCAGCGTATACAGCTGCTGCAACCGCATCTGCGACTGCCGATACTCCATCTGCGAACGCGCCTGGTCTGCCTGTGCCGTGCGGTTCCGCAGCGTGATCGTCATGTTCACCCCAACGCCCTTATCCGGAGCGTTGTTGTTGAAGTTATTCTTGAGGACCGTCCCGTAATCGACCGAAGGAAACGTTCCGGGGGCATACGGCGCATTCGTATTAAAGTTGATCGCATTCGGGTTCTGAGCACCACCTAGCGCGCTTCCGCCGTAGAACCCATACGCATCGACCACCGGCAGCAGGCCATTCTTGAACGCTTTGATCGTGATCTCGTTGTTCTTCATGTTCAACACCGCCTGCTCGATCTGCGGGTTGTTGGCATACGCCTGCTTCACCAGGTCCTCCACCTGCAGGTCCTCTTCCGGCAGCCTGTCCAGTGCCACGCGGTCGGTAGGAATCACCGGAGCCTGCGATAGTTGCGGATCGTTCAGGTTGCGCACCACCGCCTGCTTCATCAGTAGCTGCTGATACTCCAGGTTCGTCTTCGAAGCCACCAGGGCCTGCTTGTCGCTCGCCACAGCACTGTCAGAGTTCACCACATCCAGCGGCGCCAGCGTTCCAATCTCAAGCTGCTTCCGGTTATCCGAGGTCAACTGCGACGACTGCGTCAGCTGACGCTCCTTTGCCTGCTCATCCTCATACGCGCTCACCAGCGCCCAGTAGATATTCTCTACCTGGTTCACCGTGTAGAGTAGCTGCTGCCGGAACGCCGAGTCCGTAATCCGCCGGTCGTTCTTCGCCTGCAGAATAAACCGGCCGTTCACGCCCCATCCGAAGCCCTGTAACAGATGCTGCGTCGCAGTCGCACGGAAGCTGGTCGTCAGCGAGGGGCTGTAGTTGCTGAAGGGATTGTCCGTCGTCACCCGCGTATTGTTGAAGCCCACCGTCAACTGCGTGCCGGTTAGAAATCCCTGCGCATAGTTGAAGTTGTACGTCGAAGTATCCGTCGTCAATACATTCAAGCCACCGCTGAACAGTGTATTCAGCTGCGGCTGCGTCGAGGCCTCATACTCCAGCTGCCCACTCAGCACCGGGTCCAGATTCTCCGGTACAGGTCCGCCGCCGTTGGTACTCACAACAATTCCACCCACACCGGTACCGCCGCCACCCACGCCTGCTGAAGTAGCTCCGGGACCGCCCCCCGTGGTAATCGTCGTCGTCGTTCCACCGAGCGTATTCGTCAGCAGACCCGTCGAAACACCGCGCAGCGACGATCCAGCCTTCGCCCGCAACAGGTCCGTATCCGCAATATCCAGGTTGATCCGCGAGATCGCAATATCGTAGTTATTCTGCAAAGCCAGCGTCACCGCATCGGCCAGGCTCAGATAGATCTTGCCATCCTTCAGCAACGAACCAACATCTGTATTGCCCAGCCGGAAGGTCGGAACCTGGATCGCCGTATACGGCGCAATCGGATTCCAGATATGGCTCTTCGGCTTGGTGAAGTCGCGGTTCGTGTCACGCAGAAACAGCGGCTCCGTCGGCTTTGGTGCAGGAGCCTGCGGCAACCCGGGCTGTCCCGTCGTGTCATTCTGCACCGCCTGCGGCGTTGCCGGCGTCGTCGGATTCGTCTGTGTCTGCTGTCCCAGGCTAGGCTGTGTGCACAGACTCATCAGCAGCAGCGAAATACTCGCCGCACCTTGCATATCCCTTAATCTCACGATTCGCTCTCCAGCACTTCCAAATTCATTCCCGATGCCCGCCAGCGGCGTTCAAACAACACAACAAGGTCCCTGCATGCCTTTGCTGGCACATGCTCTTCACAAGGACAGAGCATCCAATCAATCTTCTGGATCTTAACTATGACGTGCGGCACTTCCAAACGACTCAAAGTTTCCGACTTTCGGATCGAAAGCAGTTACTTCGTTGTGCATTCTGTCTATACGCACATATCCCGACCTTCGTTCCGAAATAAATTCATAGGGTTAGCCTGGATAGGTGCAGCCTCACGAGTATAACAACCCGCCGTTCCCAGCCCCTCGACAAACCCTGCCACGCGATAACATAGAGGAGAACCGCCTATTCACATCACGGAGAGTTTTTAAGTTGAAATTTCTGCTTTTCTTTTTGCTCCTCCCCCCAGTTGTTCTCGCTCAGCCCACACCAGCAACCGGAATCGTTCATACCCATGACGTAGACCTCGCCTATGAGGTCTATGGCGCGCCTTCCTCGTCAACTCCCGCCATCGTCATCAACGGAGGCCCAGGCTTCCTCCACAACTACATGCTCCTCAGCGATGTCTTCACCGGACGCCTCGCCCAAAATCGCCAAGTCATCTTCTACGACCAGCGCGGCGTAGGAAAATCTAAACTCCTCAACCCATTGGCCCCTGTCGATATGGCCGCACAGGTCGCCGACCTCGAAGCCATTCGCGCCAAACTCGGCTTTCAGACCTTCGATATCATCGGCCACTCCTGGGGTGGCCTGCTCGCCATGGGCTACGCTGCCGCTCATCCCGATCACATTCACAAATTCGTCATCATCGACTCCGCCGCCCCAAAATTGAGCCAGACGCTCTTCATGTTCAAGCAGTTCTATCCCGACGAGCTCGCGAAGGAAAAGCAGCAAGATGCCGTCAAGACATCAGCCGACAGCACGATCGAATCAGGCCAGTCACTTCGCCGCTTTCTTCGCAGAGACTTCTACAGCAAGGAGAACTTCGATCGCTACATAGCTCCCCTAAGCGATCAAGCTCTTGCAGACGTAAGCAATGACAAAATGGACGAAGCCGTCGAAAAAGCCGTCACGAGCGTCGATCTCAACCCCAACCTCCACAACTTCCACTTTCCTGCCCTTATTATGAGCGGTCGATATGACATCAACGTGGCGCCGCTCACCGCATGGAAGATCTACAAAGCCATCCCAAACTCAAAGCTCTCCATCTTCGAAAAGAGCGGACACTTTCCCTTTTACGAAGAAGAAGACCAATTCCTGAAGGTCCTCAACAACTTTCTGGCCGACAACTAGTCCTACTCCACGCCGCGTCTTCTAGGCTCCTTCCCGGAAGACGCGGCCACATCGTTAGATCAAAAGAGCGCAACCTCTCCGCACCCTCATCAAAGCGACACTGCTCTGACCCTCGCGCTCAGCCAATCACCCCTGTGATACCGTCCAAAAAGCCATGTTTCACTGGAAGACAACTCTGACCTATGACGGGACACCCTACAACGGATGGCAGGTTCAACCCAGCCTCCCCACCGTTCAGGGAACCCTCGCCCAGGCCATCCACCGCATCACCGGAGAATCCATCCTCCCCCAGGGCTCCGGTCGCACCGACACCGGCGTCCACGCCCTTGGCCAGGTAGCCAGCTTCTCTCTCTCAGCCCCCATCCCCGCAGCCAACCTCCACCGCGCCCTCAACGATGCTCTCCCACCCAGCATCCGCATCCTGGCGCTCGAACCCGTCCCCGAGACCTTTCACGCCCGCCACAGCGTC
>NZ_LMUD01000019.1:64801-96526 GCF_009766095.1 Granulicella sp. S190 | reverse complement strand
CCTCCCCAAAAACCTCATCTGCTCGCCATTCCTCGCCCCCTACGTCTGGCAAAACCGCTACCCCCTCAACCTCGAAGCCCTCCAGCAAGCCGCCGCCCACATCATCGGCACCCACGACTTCATCTCCTTCGCCGCCGTCGATCCCGACCTCGCAACCCGCGACCGAGCAACCTCTGCGCCCTGTGCCCTAAGCTCTGTGCCCTCCTCTACCCGCACCATCTACACCTCCTCCTGGCATAGCGAAGAAAACCTCCTCATCTACCGCGTCACCGGCTCCGGCTTCCTCCATCACATGGTTCGCAACCTGGTAGGCACCTTCGCTGAAGCCGGAGCCAACCGCATCTCAGCCGACTCCATCCCCGCTATCCTCGCCGCCCGAAACCGCAGCGCTGCCGGCATCACAGCACCCGCCCGCGGCCTCTTCCTGGTTGAGGTCGTGTATCCGGAAACTGAAGTTGCGTATCCCGAAGACGAGGTCGAATTCTGATGCCCGCCACTGCATCCGCGCAGCGCCGCATCTCTCATCTCGCCGCTCTCACCGCGGTCCATCGTGCCTTCCACTGGCTACACCTCCATCAGCCCCAGCTCCGCCAGTGGCAGCTCGAACTCGTCCGCATCCCCGCCCCACCCTTCGGCGAATCCCACCGCGCCGCCTGGTTCCTCGACCGCTTCCGCGACCTCGGCCTCTGTAACATCCACCTCGATGACGCAGGCAACGCACTAGCCGAACTCCAACTCGACGCACCCTCTAGTTCCTCTCTCAATCCTTCTTCTATCTCTTCCGTAAATAACGTCATCTCGACCGAAGCGACGGACAGTCTCACCGTCCGACGCGCAGTGGAGAGACCCCCGCATCTTGCCCAACCTGCCATTGCCTCGCCAGACAGTAGCAAAATCAGAGAAGCCCAACCCTGCATCCTCCTCTCCGCCCACCTCGACACCGTCTTCCCCGCCAACACCCCCATCGACCCCATCGAATCCAACGACTCCCCGCGCATCTACGCCCCCGGCATCTGCGACAACGCCGCCGGCCTTACCGCGCTCCTCGCCATCGCCTCCGCCCTCCGCTACGCCAACATCACCCCGCCCATCCCTATCCTCTTCGCCGCCAACGTTGGCGAAGAGGGTGAAGGCGACCTCCGCGGCATGCGTCATCTCTTCGAGCGCGGCCCCTACCGCTCCCGCATCGCCGCCGCTCTCATCCTCGAGGGCGGCGGCACCTCCGCAGCCGTCACCCGTGCCCTCGGCAGCCTGCGTTTCCGTATCACCATCACCGGCCCCGGCGGCCACTCCTGGACCGACGCCGGAACCCCCAACCCCATCCTCGTCCTCAGTCAGGCACTCACCCAGGTCGCCGCCCTCAACCTTCCCACCGATCCCCTTACCACCCTCAATGTCGGCCACATCTCCGGCGGAACCTCCATCAACTCCATCCCCGAGTCCGCAACCGCCCTCCTCGACCTCCGCTCTACAGACCCCACCCAGCTCGTCTCCACGGCCACCGCCGTCCACCAGATCTTCGACGACCTCGTCACCACCCGCTCCACCACCACCGCACCACTCAAACTCCACATCGAGACCATCGGCAACCGCCCCGCCGCCGCCCTCCCCGACGACTCCCCCATCCTCCACACCCTCCGCGCCGTGGACCGTCACCTCACCCTCCGCACCGAACCCCTTCTCGGCTCCACCGACGCCAACATCCCCCTCGCTCACGGCATCCCGGCTCTCGCCCTCGGCAGTGGAGGCACAGGCGGAGGCATCCACACCCTGCAGGAGTGGTACGACCCCACCGGCCGCGAGACCGCCCTCCGCCGCATCCTCCTCACCCTCCTCGACACCCTCCAAACCACCGCCGACTCCACCCCAGCTTCCTGACACTCCACGCTTCCTGACACTCCACATAGAGGTGCAGATTTTGAAGTCCACCACTCAGCTCACACCGTCACTCCTGCTCCTCCTGACGCTCAACACCTCCGTCGCCATCGCCCAGACGCCACGCCCAACCCCACCCACCCGCGATCCTCACACCACCGGCTACGTCACCGCCACCGAGTTACCCGACGCCACCAACGCGCCCCCGCACGCGGACGGCAACTTCATCCTCGGACCAACCCACCCTCCGGCGCCCGAAACCTCCCCGCAACCCAACTTCCCTCAGGGAGCCGTATACGAGTTCACCCTCAACTCCTCCGACAGCAAACTCTATCCCGGCATCGCCCGCGACCCCGGCACCTTCGGAACCCCCGACCCCAAAGATCCCGCCCGGCTCATCGTCACCACCAGCCACCCCGCACCCTACGCCAGAAAGGTAACGGTCTACGTCCCCAAACAATATGTAACCGGCACCGTTACACCCTTCATCGTCGGAGCCGATGGCCCCGACCCCACCCTCTTCACCACCCTCGACAACCTCATCGCGCAGCACCGTCTCCCCGTCATGATCGCCATCTCCATCAGCAACGGCAGCGGCGACGCGCAGGGCAGCGAGCGCGGCCTCGAATACGACACCATGTCCGGCCGTTACGCCGACTTCGTCGAGTACGAAGTCCTCCCCCGCGTCGAAGAGCAGTACCACGTCAAGCTCACCAGAGACCCCGACGGCCGGGCCACCATGGGCGGCAGCTCCGGAGGCTCCTGCGCCCTCATCATGGCGTGGTACCACCCCGAGCTCTACCACCGCGTCCTCACCTACTCCGGCACCTACATCAACCAGCAGTGGCCCTCCAACCCTGCCTCCCCTGACGGCGCATGGGAGTTCCACGAGCACCTCATCCCCAATACTCCCGCCAAACCCATCAGAATCTGGATGGAGGTAGGCGACCGCGATCTCTTCAACCCCAACGTCATGCGCGACAACATGCACGACTGGGTCTTGGCCAACGAACGCATGGCCGGCGTACTCGCTGCGCGGGGCTATCACTATCAATTCGTCTTCGCCAAAAATGCGGGCCACGTCGATTACGCGGTCAAACAACAGACTCTGTCCGAAGCCTTGGAGTATCTCTGGCAGGGATATCCCCTCCCAAACTCAGGAAAATAAACGGCCGATAAACCGGGTGCCCCATCCATCGCGCTCTTCAGCGATGGGTGGGAAGGTATACCCTTACCCGCCGGGCTCTTGTCCCGTTCCCCACGCGCGCAAGCCTGTGGAAAACTCCCTGATCAAATCGCTAATCCATCTGAGCTTTCAGCCGATAAACACCCCAGCACAAATCTATGTTGACCTCTACCGGAATTAAGCTAAAATCGCGGGCAACAACCGTCCCACGTTCAGGCACGTCTCGAGATCAACCCCCGCGATCCGGCGAACCGAAAGTGTAAGGCACACGCTCCGCAGTCCCTCACGTTGCAGTCCGTGTGTTGAGGAGGTACCCATGAAGCGCACACTTGCCCTGTTGCTGCTTACTCTGCCCGTCTCTCTCACAGCGGTGGCAGAGCAACTGATCCCAGCCGGTTCCGTCATGCAATGCATGATCTCCGACAAGATCTCCTCCAAAACCCTCCACATCGGCGACCCCGTCCTCTGCCAGGTCAGCCACGTCGAGATGTACGGCCGCTCCGTCTTCCCCTACGGAAGCTACCTCGTCGGACACTTTGAGGACTATAAAGACCCCGGCCACTTCGTCGGCAAGGGATGGATGGAGCTCAAGTTCGACCGCATCGTCGTAGGCAACGACACCGTCATCCCCATCTCCACTCGCGTCATCGCAGACTCAGGGAAAAACCGGGTGGACGCCAACGGCAGAATCCTCGGAACCGGACACGCAACCCGCGACACCGTCGAATGGCTCATTCCCGTTCTCTGGCCCATCGACCTCATTAATCTTCCCCGACGCGGACCAACCCCCGTCCTGAAGCCCGAGACCCGCCTCACCGTCAAACTCCTCGACGACATAGGCATCCCCACCAAGTCCGAAGTCCAGCATCAGCCGGAGATGATCTCCCGCTACAACTACGCCGATCCCACCCCAGCACCTGTCCAGCAGCCAGCCCCTATCCAGCAATCCTACGCGCCGCAACAGCCGTACTACCCTCAGCAAAATCCATCGGTCGTCGTAGTCCAGGCCCAGGCACCCGCCCCAACCATCATCCAGCAACAGGCCCCGGTTATACGGCCACGTGTGGTCTATGGTTATCCACCTCCACCACCGTACGGCTACTACCCGGCCCCCTACGGCTACTACCGGCCTTACTAAAGCCAACCTCGGAATCGCGACGCTCAAAACAGGCCTCGTCCTGAGCGAAGGCTGCTCTGGCCGTCGCCTGATTCTGTCATCGCACGACTCCTTGTCGCTTGGCGTTCAGAACGTGCGTGAGAGGCGGCTGTTAGCCTTTTGAAATGGTCACCGGACTGAATCACATCACGCTTTCGGTAAACGATTTGGATCGAGCCTTTGGCTTCTACACCAGCGTTCTTGGCCTCAGACCGGTCGCTCGTTGGTACAAAGGTGCCTACCTTGCTGCAGGTGACCTCTGGCTGTGCCTCTCCTTGGAGAAGGACATCCCAAATCGTTCACTCAATCCTACCTACGACCACGTCGCATTCTCCGTATCGGAGAAAGACTTTCACCCCCTTTGTTCGCGCATCGTCACTGCTGGTGCAAAACTCTGGCAGGAAAATCACAGCGAGGGCGATTCGCTCTACTTTCTCGATCACGACGGTCACAGACTGGAGATCCATGTCTCCAATCTTGAGAGTCGAATCGAGGCGTTGAAGCAACACCCGCCGAAGGAACTGGTCTTTTACGATCCGCCAGATTGATGAAAACCTGTCAAGCCCCCAAACACACAAAGCCCGCTCCAATAGCGGCTTTTCACGTGGCACGTTTTAGCTGGCCAGCCCGGTATAATCGATGTAACCGGTAAAACACCTCATCAAAAATCAACATCTGCAAGTAGATTCTCAATAAATACCCCGCAACCCGCACAAAACAAGTATTTTGCGCACAAGTCATTTGTCTTCTATATTTTACCGGCACACCCCATCCGCAATCTCTTGAAACTAAACAACTTCCCGGCAAGATACCCCGGCAGGGGGCGGGGGGAGGGTACCGCAAAGAAACCCACTCCGCGATACACTCCACTCGTGAACCCCCTCACTCTATCGGCAATCCTTCTCCTCACCTCCTTCGCCCAGGCACAGGGAACTCCGCCCGACACCATCTACATCCACGGAAACATCCTCACTGGAGCCCATCTCCGCTCTAAAGACCCCTCCCCGACCCCGGCCAAGGTGCAGGCACTCGCCATCGCCGACGGAAAGATTCTGGCCGTCGGCACTGACGAAGCAGTCCTCAAACTAAAAGCCCCGAAGACCCACATCATTGATCTTCATGGTGTCTTCGCGATGCCCGGCTTCAACGACGCCCACACCCACATGACCGAAGCTGGACGTCAGCAACTCTCCATCAACCTGGTCGGAGTCAGATCTCTCGCCGAGATGCAGCAGCGGATCCGCGCCTACGCCGCCAAAGCCCAGCCCGGTGTCTGGTTCCAGGGCGGCGGCTGGGACCACACCCTTTGGCCTGGCGCCAAACTCCCCACCCGCGAGGACATCGACCAGGTCACCTCCGGCCACCCCTGCATCCTCAGCAGG
This sequence comes from Granulicella sp. S190, assembly GCF_009766095.1. Lineage (GTDB taxonomy): Bacteria > Acidobacteriota > Terriglobia > Terriglobales > Acidobacteriaceae > Edaphobacter. The sequence continues at coordinate 90,927 of NZ_LMUD01000019.1, read as the reverse complement.
GTCGACGGACACATGGCCCTCGCCAACTCCGCCGCCCTCGCCGGCGCTAACATCACCGCCGACACCCCCGACCCCGGCGGTGCCAAAATCGACCGCGACGCCTCCGGCAACCCCACCGGCATCCTCCGCGAAACCGCCGCCACCAACCTCGTCTTCAACAAAATCCCTCCTTCCACCCTCGAGCAGCGCCGCAAAGCCCTCAACGTCGCCATCGATGATGCCCTCGCCCATGGCGTCACCAGCGTCCAGGACAACTCCGAATGGGACGACTTCCTCGCCCTTGAAGAGCTCGAGCACACCAACCAGCTTCACCTCCGCATAGCCGAATGGATGGCCTTCGACCAGCCCCTCGCCATCCTCAAGGAGCGCCGCGCCAGCCATCCTGCCGACGATCCCCTCCTCCACCTCACCATGCTCAAGGGCTTCATGGACGGCTCCCTCGGCTCTCGCACTGCGGCCATGGACGAGCCTTACTCCGACGACCCCAACAACTCCGGACTCGCCCGCTACGATCAGACTAAGCTCAGCCAGATGGCCTCCGAACGCGCAGCGGCAGGCTTCCAGCTGGGCTTCCACGCCATCGGCGACCGGGCCAACGCCATCGCCCTCAACGCCTTCGCCGCCGCCGAACAGGTAGCCACCCTCGCCCCTCAACCAGACCCACACTCAGACCCCCACATCGTCACCACTCTCCCCCCATCAGAGCCCACTCCGGCCAGCCTCCGCTTCCGCGTAGAACACGCCCAGGTCCTTCTTCCCGAAGACTTCGACCGATTCGCCAGCGAGGGCGTCATCGCCTCCATGCAACCCTCCCACCTCCTCACCGACATCAAGTGGGCCACCGACCGCCTCGGCTCCGAGCGCGTCAAATACGCCTACGCCTGGAAGACCTTCCTCGATCACAACGTCACCCTCGCCTTCGGCACCGACTACCCGGTGGAGTCCATCAATCCCTTCCGCGGCCTCTACTCCGCCATCACCCGCCAGAACGAGACCGGCACCCAGACCTTTCAACCTCAGGAAAAAATCTCCCTCAACGAAGCCATCTACGCCTACACCCAGGCCTCTGCTTTCGCCGAATTTCGCGAGAAACAGAAAGGCCGCCTGGAGCCTGGACACTTCGCCGATCTCATCCTTCTGGACCGCGACATTACAACCGCAACGCCACAGCAACTACTCCACGCAATTGTGCTCAAAACCATCGTCAACGGCGAGACCGTGTACTCCAAAGATGACAGTCCAATCAAATCCACGCCCGGAGCGAACAACTAGTTGCCCCGTCGCCTAAGCCCCACAACACTGGCTCATCTCCTGCTCCTCGCAGTTGTATTTATCTGGGGAGCGACCTTCGTCCTCGTAAAGGACGCCCTTCAGGATGCATCGCCTCTACTCTTCAACCTGCTTCGAATGGCTCTGGCCTTCGTCGCACTAGTGATCATCAACCACCGTCAGCTACGTCACATCAACCGCCGAAGCATAGTCTCCGGCCTCGCCGTCGGCCTCTTCCTCGCTGCCGGATATCAGCTCCAGACCACAGGTCTTGCTCGCACCACTGCGGCAAAGTCTGCCCTGATCACGGGGCTGGTCGTCGTCTTCGTCCCTCTCTTCACGCTTATCCCGGCGCTCCGTCCCGTAACAACTCCCCGTCCACGCTGGACCACCGCCATCGGCACGATCCTCGCCTTCGCTGGCCTGCTCCTGCTCACCACCCCCGCAGGAACGACCTGGCACAACCTCTTCGACAGCATCGGTCTGGGAGATCTGCTCTCTCTAGGATGTGCCATCGCCTTTGCCGCACACCTGCTATCGCTGGCCCACACCTCGCACAAGGTCCCCATCGCCCAGCTTGCCACCCTCCAGATCGGTGCCGCCGCTCTCTTCATGGCCATCACTCTACCTCTGGACGGTACCCCACACCTGTCTCTCACCCCGCGCCTCGTAACAGCGCTCGCCATCACCAGTCTTCTCGCCACCGCAGCAGCCTTCACCATCCAGAGCTGGGCCCAGCGCTACCTCCCCCCCACCCACACCGCCATCCTTCTCACCCTCGAACCCGTCTTCGCCTGCCTGACTTCCTTCCTGGTCCTCCACGAACGCCTGGGCCGGCGTTCTCTCTGCGGAGCCCTCCTCATCCTCGCTGGAATTGCCTTCATCGAGCTGTTTCCCGCAGACATTCCAATCCCAACCTATCCGACGTAGTCGCTGCACGCAGACTTTTATCCGGTTTTTGCGTCTAATCAAGCTGTGAAGACCCACCTGCCTCGGACACAGCGACAACATAGACCAGCGACTATACTTAAACTTCATGCCGCGCATACAGTCCGGCGCACAGCAACGCATAACAATGAGGTCAAGACCTGCTAATGGATACACCTAATAAGACTCCTTCCACTTTCATCGAAGGCATGCGTACCCGCCGCCTTACCACGACGTTCACCCTTCTTGCGACCTTGTCTATCGGAATCATCGCCGGGTCGGTCCTTACGCGAAACGTCAGCGGTAAAGAGCAGTCGAGCGTAAACTCTACAGACGCCAAACCCCTTGTCATTCCGTCCCCTGTTGCACTCTCCAACGGCTTCTCTCAGATCGTCAAACAGGTCGGCCCCGCAGTAGTCAATATCAATACCGAAGAGCTTCCCAAACCCTCCACCAGCAAGCGCGGCAGACGCGGCGCACCTCACGGCGCCCAGCCCAGTGACCCTAACAGCGACGACGACTCCCAGCAGCAGTCCCCCGGCGACATGCAGGACTTTTTCAACCGCTTCTTCGGAGGTCAGGGTGGTGGCGATGATAACGACGGTGGCGCCGCAGGCGAACGTCGTGCTCTAGGTTCGGGCTTTATCGTGGACCCACGCGGCTACATCATCACCAACAACCATGTCGTCGATAAAGCGGACAAGATCTACGTGAAGTTGTCCACCGATCCCGACGGAGGACCGGGAGACGAAGGCCGTCCCGCTACCGTGATCGGCGTCGACAAGGACACCGACATCGCCGTCATCAAGATCGACACCAAAGAACCGCTTCCCACCATCAAGCTCGGCAACTCTGACGGCGCACAGGTCGGCGACTGGGTTCTTGCCATCGGCAGCCCCTTTGCACTCTCGAAGACCGTCACCGCCGGCATTATTTCTGCGAAGAATCGCAGCATCGACGAGCCCAGCCCCAACGGCGTATCGCAGACACAGTTCCAGCGCTTCATCCAGACCGACGCCGCAATCAACCCCGGCAACTCCGGCGGTCCTCTGGTCGATATGGCTGGCCAGGTCGTCGGTATGAACACCGCCATCTACACCCAGTCCATGGGCTCCCAGGGCGTCGGATTTGCCATGCCCGCGAACATCATCGCAAGTGTCTACAACATGCTCATCGGGCCCGAGCACAAAGTCGTTCGCGGCTCCATCGGCATTCAGTTCCAGGTCGCCCAATCCTCTGCTGTCAACCGGGTCTATGGCTTCGCCAACGGAGTCATCGTCGGCGTGGTCACGCCAAACGGTGGTGCGGCAAAGGCCGGCATACAAGCAGGCGACGTCATCGTCTCCATCGATGGTCGCAACATCAAGGATGGCGATGATCTGGTCAACGACATATCGGCCCGTCACGTTGGCTCGACGGTAAAGCTCGGCTACCTGCGGGACGGCAAGCAAAACAGCGCCAACGTCGTCATCGGAGACCGCGCGAAGACCTACGCGGACATCACCGGCCAGCCTGACGATACCTCCACCCCGCAGGAGGCCGATGCGGGCGAGGGCAAGCTTGGCATCACCGTCTCCGCAATTCCACCCACCCTCTCCGCGAAGGTTGGGATCAAGGGTGGAGTCATCGTCACCAACGTCCGACCCGGCTCCTTCGCAGACGAGATCGGCCTCGGCAAGGGAACCATCATCACCGCCATCAATCGCAAAGCTGTAACGGACGAGGCCAGCTACCGGGCCATCGTCTCCACTCTCAAATCCAAGGATGACGTCGTCTTCGTCATTCAGTCACCCACGCAAAAGAACCTCAACTCCTACGTAGGCGGCACTCTTCCGTAGAGCGGACTGGCCGGAAGAGGAGATACGATCAGGTCAAACCTATCGTCTCTCCTCTTCCGCCTCTCCATCTTGCCCTCGGAACCGACCCAAAAGATGTATTCCCGTTCGCCATCCTTTGTTGCAAGCACGTTACGATCGGGATACTCTACCCTCACATCGACGCCGAGCTGCATCCGATAATCAACCCAAGGTGATGTTTCAACTATGCAGTTTGGCAGATCACTTCTAATCGCGGTGTTGCTTTTGACGGCAACAATGTCATGCCTGGCATATAGCCACGCGCGCCGTGGGCCTACCTCGCCCAGGCTGTCTCATAAGCGCTCCAAGACCCCAGCGAAGTTGGCAGGCCAGCGAGCCATCGACGATACCCGGGCGACTCAGATTCAGACCTCCCTCATCAAATCCGGCTACCTCTCCGGCGAAGCTTCTGGTCACTGGGATGCAGTGACCCAGACCGCAATGCAAAAGTTTCAGGAGGACAATGGCTGGCAGACAAAGCTGGTCCCCGACTCCAGAGCCATCATCAAGCTAGGCCTCGGCCCCCAGCCGGAGTCCAAAGCAACACCTGAATCTTCCGTAGAGACTGCCCCAGGCGCAACTCCGGCATCAGGCTTCATGCATCCCTAAGCTGTGCTGAACTATAGACAAACAAGGCCACGCCGCCCTCTTTGTCTGGCACCATCAACCCGATTCTTCTGCTATTGACCCCGTATCGCAAAGATATGATCTCTTACATCTTCGTGCGACACAGGCAAGCTTCCTGTCTTACCGACCGTACCGCTCTCCAGCCACATCCTCAACCAATAGTCCTGATGAACCCGAACTAGTCGAGCAGCAACCGGCTGCTTCTGCTCCAGGATCGCCGTGATCCTCGCCGCTATCGAGTCCATATTTTCAACCGTCTCCAGCTTTGTCTCCACGCCATCACAAGCAAGAAGCCTGCTGCGAGCAGCCTCGAACTGCGCCCCCTCCACAACTCCACTCTCCACCTTCAACTCCGTCATCTGCTCGAGCGCAAAGGCGGAGGCGGCATCCAGCCCATCCGCAAACCCCACGTACAGAATCCGCGATCCGGCAACGCGCAGAGGCAGCAGACCGAACCTCTCCACAAAGACCCTCGGCACAACCAAAGCCATCGCCTCCGGAGAAAATCCCTCCGTGGTCAGCACCGGACATCCCCACTGCATACTCAGGCCGCGCGTGACGTAGTCAGGCTCCACGCCGCACTCGTTCATCAGCCACTCTCCAATCTTTCCGCTCCCACTCACTCGCTGTGCCGACAAAGCCTTCTGAAGCTGCAGTTGCGTAATCCACCCCTGCGCCAGCATCAGCAGTCCTAACGGAACTCTGTGTCTGTGTGGAGACAACCCTGCCACCACGCCTCCATCACCTGACTCACGTCTCACTGCACTCTGCACCATGGCGAGAACACACCGGCCACTGCACCCCCATTGTCCCTCGAAGATCGGCCTTCTCTTATTTCGCCACGGCATCGTCCAGCCGCTCTCACACTCAGCGCTACCACACATCCTTCGCTCCGAGCTCTTCCTCGACGGAGCAGGCAGCCCATATCCTGCAAACCCCGGAAGCTGGCTCGAAGGCGTATAGTCGTCTTCCTGCCACGCCACTCCATTACCTACCCTCACAGCGTTCGGCATCAATGCACTCACTCTCATCGCTCCAGTCTTCTTCATTAGAAAAGGCATCGTATGCTCTCCAATCTCAGTTGAGGCGTCGCCACCTCGGTAATACGCAACGCGAAGTTGCCGCTGACTACGACGACCTCACCTCGCGCCACAATTTTGTCTCCCACAATAAGATCGACCGGTTCGGACACATGCCGGTCTAACTCCACGACGTCTCCCGGTCCCAGCTCCAGCACCTCTCTCAGTGCCATATCGCGCGAACCGAACTGCAGGGTCGCATCCAGTTCGATATCACACAGTAATGCGATCCCAGGATCAATCGCTGTGTCTTCGCCCGCACCCATCACCTTCTCCATGTCCTGTCTCTCCTAGTTCACACTCGTCGTTTCAACCCGGCTCTGAGTCTCCAATGCAACACTGAGAAGATCGTTATCGACTCCACCTGTCAGTTGGGCACCGCGATGCTCGCCACTCCTCACGGGATGCGCTCTACCAAACTGAAGGCCTCCAACCCGAAGCTCAGAGAGCACGTGTTTTGCCAACGGCAGACGTAACACCATCCCCCGGTCCAGCGCAGCAAGCTCGCTTGCTCGCAGACGCATGGAAGGAAACTGCAGCGCAGCGCCAAGCTTTACCTCGCCCACCAGCTCACGCACTCTTGCCTGCGCCTCCTTCGAGCGCCTCTTCGGACGATCGCCCTCAGAGATCAACCGCCGCAGAATAGCGTTCAAAACAACCGCCGGCAGGCAAAGGTTCATCGCACCCTGCGCCTCGGGCATGCGAGCCTCGAAGCTCACACACAAAGTCTTCTCTCCCGAGGTCAGCATCCTGGCCACCGCGGCCTCGGACTCCCTCTTCTCGAAGACAAACTCCAGGCCAACCGACTGCCAGGCCTGATTGAGCTCCTGCACCGTCATCCGCACCACCGATGTCAGCACCGCGTCTTCAATGTCTGTCAGCTCTCGTGCCGGCCATGCCCGCCCAACTCCACCCAGCAGAACATCTACAATCGGCGAAGCCAGCGCAAGCTCTAGCTCCAACAGACCAACCGCACCCAGCGGCTCCAGGCGAATCGAGCAGATGTAGTTTGGAGACGAGAGCCGCTCCAGAAACTCGCTGAAGGGCAGCTGCTCGCCCGCTACCAGCTTCATCTTGAACGGAGTCCTTAGCCACGCACTCAGCGTGTGCATCAGGTTCCTTGCAAACAGATCGTTCACCGAACTGATAGCCCGCATCTGATCGTTGCTGATCTGCCCTGCGCTGCTGAAGTCATACTGCTCCACTGGCGCCTCTTCCTTCACACCTTCTGCTTGCTCCGAAGCACTCGCCCCGGCGGCAGCAAACAGTGCGTCGATATCTCCCTGCCCAAGCTGTTTTCCCATGCATTCCTTTCTTCGGTTAGAGATCTCTCAACTAACAATCCAAATAACGTTTACCGTCTACCGCCCTGGACCTTTGCATTCTTTGCCTTTGCCGGAACAATCGTATCCCCTGTTCGAAGACTCGCAAGCGCCACCCTCAGCCTCAGGACCGCGGAAGAGTGGATCTGCGACACTCGCGACTCCACGACGCCCAGCGTCAATCCGATCTCTTTCATCGTCAGCTCCTCGTAGTAGTAAAGCGTCAGCACCATCCGCTCTTTCTCCGGAAGCTCATCGATCGCATCCACCAGCCGCTGCTTCATCTCCCCCTTCAAACAGCGGTACAGCGGATCATCCTCAGGCGCACCGGGAACGTAGGTAAGCTCCTCATCTCCGGAATCCTCAGACCGCTCCATATGCAGGCTGCCGATCTCGAGCCCCTTCAGGTCACCCAGCAGAGACTGGTACTCCGGCAGGCCCAGCTCCATCTCCTTCGCGATCTCCTGCTCAGAGGGAGCTCTTCCCATCCGCTGCGTGACGGCACGGATCGCCTCTTCAACCGCTCTTCCCTTCCTGCGCAGCTCTCTCGGGCTCCAGTCCAGCGTTCGCAGGGAATCCAGGATCGCTCCACGGATCCTGAACTGCGCATAACTCTTGAACTGCACCTTCTTCTTGTGGTCAAACTTCGAGAAGGCGTCGATCAACCCAACCACGCCGGCAGAGACAAGGTCGTCCAGCTCGACATGCTGAGGCAGGCGCTCATGAATACGTCGCGCGAGGTATCGTACTGTCGGCAGATGCTCCATCAGCAATAAATCCCGCTCGGTCGCGCTGCCACCCTCCTGTGCAATCACTCCCTCCCCTGTGAACGGAGCAAAGATTCCCTGCTCAGCCATCGTCTCCACCTCGCCAAATTGCGCAACTCCAAGCGACGTCCATTGCTCGCCGCAAAGCTTCGCCTGTGACAACTCCCGCGCCACCTTTACTGGAATCGAACTCCCTCTGCTCATACTTCCTCCATTCCTCATCTGCCGTTACCGCCCTGCAACTCTTCTAACCGTCCTTACCCAACCGTCCCAATACTCCGTACCCGAATCTCCGGAGGAATCTCCCCCGGCGCCAGCACAGTCACCTTAGGCAGAAACGGCTCCAGCCATCGCCGCACGTGATAACGGGCTGGACTCGGACATAGAAGCACGGGGAGTGCCGAGGTCGAGGCTCCTCCGGTTAGGCGTTTCACAGATTCCACCAGCCGCTTCAAAAAGTCCTGCCGCATCCCCGCCGGACGCGCGCCATCACCCAACAACAGACCCGCGCCCTGAGGATCGAACGTATGCAGCAGCTCGCTCTCCAACTCCGGCTCCAACACCAGCACCTTCAGCCCGCCGTCGCCATCCAGCAGGGAGTGCACCAACCCTCTCCCCAACGACTGCCGCACGCTCTCCACCAGGTGCACCACGTTCTTCGACTGCTGGGCCGCCTCCACCAAAATCTCGAGGATCGCGCCCAGGTCTCGAATCGAAACCTGCTCCCTCAGTAACTGCTGCAGCACCCGCTGCACCTCCCCCAGCGTCATCAACTTCGGCACCAGCTCTTCCACCAGCTTCGGATGACTCTCATTCAAGCTGTCCAGCAGCCGCTTCACCTCCTGCCGGCCCAGCAACTCATGCGCATGTCTGCGAATCAACTCGCCCAGGTGCGTTCCGATCACCGTTGTCTGATCTACTACCGAGTAACCCGCAGCCAGCGCCTGCTCCTCCAGTCCTGGCTGAATCCATCGCGCCTGAACGCCAAACGCTGGCTCCTTCGTCTCCACACCGGGCATCACCCTTGCCTTCGGATCAGAGTTCACCGCCAGCAGCCAATTCTGTTCCGTCTGCCAACGCGCAATCTCGATCCCGCGAAGACTCACAACATACTCCCGGGGCTTCAACCGCAAGTTATCCGTAATATGCACCGGCGGAACAATGAATCCAAGCTCTGTCGCCAGATGCCTTCGCAGCGCGCGAACGCGGTTGAGCATCTGGCCGCCCTGCTTTTCGTCCACCATCGGAATCAGCTGAAACCCAATCTCCAGCGTCAGCTCATCCATCTTCAGCAGCGAAGCCAGATTCTCGCCCTTCACCGCATCTGCAGTCTTCGACTTATCTCCCTTCGCCGAGACATCAGCGGTCTCCTCCGCAAGCAGCTGAGAAGCATCCTTTGCAGCCGGCAGCCGCCGCGCAATCAGTCCCACACCCACTGCGAGCAGCACAAACGAAAGCTTCGGCAACCCCGGAATCAATGCCAGTCCAAGCAGCACTCCGCAGGCAATCCAAAGCGTGTTGCGACCGCGCAGGAGCTGTGTTCCCAGCTCCTCATCCAGCGATCCTGCAGATGACGCCCGCGTCAACACCATGCCGCCTGCAATCGAAACCAGCAGGCTGGGAATCATCGTCACCAGCCCATCGCCTACCGTCAGGATCGTGTAGGTCTTCACCGCCGTTGCAAGATCCGTGCCATGTTGCAGCACCCCGATCAACAACCCCGCAACAATATTGATCGCCGTAATCAGGATCGTTGCCAGCGAGTCTCGTTGATTGAACTTCGCCGCGCCATCCATCGCGCCATAAAACTCTGCCTCACGCGCAATCGCCTGCCTTCGCTTTCTCGCCCCCTGCTCATCGATCAGACCCGCGTTCATATCCGCGTCGATCGCCATCTGCTTTCCTGGCAAAGCATCGAGCGTAAATCGCGCCGTCACCTCGGCAGTTCTCACCGCACCGTGGCTCACCACCAGAAACTGAATCGCAATCAGCGCAAGAAACAGCACCAGTCCGACTACATAGTTCCCGCCAACCACGAACTGGCCGAACGCTTCGATCACTGCTCCCGCAGCCTGCGTCCCCTCCTGTCCATGCAGCAGAATCCTGCGGCTCGACGCCAGGTTCAACGACAACCGAAATAACGTCAGCAGCAACAGCAGCGTAGGAAACACGGAGAAGTCCACCGCGCGCCGCACCTGTACCGCCGTCAAAAACACAATCACCGAAGCTGTAATCGAGGCCGCCAGCAAAATATCCAGCACCACGCTGGGCACCGGAATAATCATGACGAACACCATGCTGATCGCCGCCACCGGCAACATAAGCGTCTGCAGCTTCGCCATGGAAAAGCCGCCACTCTTCTTCACTGCTGCACTCACATTCCACCTCCAAAATCACGCATCCCAATCAATCCATTCGCTGCCACATTGCCATTGCCTTCGAGCAGCCGGCCAATCCTCTGCTTTGCCTGCTCTCGCTCCTTCGCCTCGCGTTCCCGCCGCACTCGCTCCTCCACCTTCTGCCGATAGAGAAACGCCAGGATCCCAGCCACCGCCGCATAGAGATCGAAAGGGATCGACTGACCCGGCTCGACCAGCTTGTACAAGCTCCGCGCCAGTGGCGGATTCTCAACGATCGGAACTCCCGCCCACCGCGCCTCCTCACGAATCTCCGCAGCCAGCAGATCCCTCCCTTTCGCCAGTACCGTCGGCGCCGACATCGTCTCAAAGCTGAACTCCAGTGCCACCGCATAGTGCGTCGGATTGGTAATCACTACGCTCGCCCGCGACATATCCGCCTTCACCTTCCGCTTGCGCATCGCCCTTTGGATCTGCCGAATCTTGGCCCTTATCTGCGGATTCCCCATCGCATCGCGCATCTCTTCGCGCATCTCCTGCTTGCTCATCTTCAACCGCTGATTCCAGCTCCTCCACTCGATCGCATAATCCAGCGCAGACCACGCCAGCGTCACCCACGCTGCATCCAAGGCCAGCCCATAGGCGGCAGAAAAGGTCGCCGGCAGTCGCAGCAGGCTCATCACTGGCATTGGAATCATCAACGTCTTCAGAGCACCCCAGCCCAGTACCACCATCACCGCAGCGGGCACCAGAGATTTCACCAACCGCGTCGCCGACCGCAGGCTGAAAAGATTTCCCAAATTTGTAACCGGATTGAGCTTCGAAAACTTGAGCTGCACCGCACTCGGATAGATCTGCACCCCGCCGCTCTGCGCCACTCCCGATACAAGCGCGCCCGCAAAGCTCGCCGCCATGACCAACCCAACCGGCAACAGGGAAGGCACCAGGATTCGCCGCACAGCCACATCGAACAACTGTTCACCGCTCTGTCCATCACTTCTCGCGGTGCTGCTCGTCGCAGAGCGCAGACTCTCTTGATAAACCTTTCCCCAGTCGGCGACGAATCCATTCGACATCGCCCCCAGCATCACCACGCCGCCCAGCATTGCCATCGCCGACAGCAGCTCGCGGCTATGCACGCTGTCGCCCTTCTCCTTCGCTTTTTTCTTTCGCAGTGGCGTAGCCTGCTCTGTGCCTTTATCCGCCATAGCCAGCCATCATCACTCTGCTCATGCCCGCACCAACATCTTCGCCGCGGCATCCAAGAGCGCCGTAAAGTGTCGCTCAATCCAGCCGGGCCACACTGCCAGGCTCGCGATCAACACCACGTAAGACACCATCGTCTTCGCCGGCACACTAATCACCAACGAAGGCAACTGCGGCGAAAGCCGTGCCACCAGGGCGATTGTCACCTCCACTGCCAGCGCAGCCGCCATCACAGGCGCAGCCAGCTGCACGCCCGCCAGAAAGACCCCGCTCGCCATCATCGCCAACGCCACTCCGGTCTTTGCCTGCATCACGGCTTGCCCCACCGGCACCGCGGAAAAGCTCCTCACCACAGCGGCCAGCAAACTTCGATCCAGGCCCGTTCCGATAATCACCAACACACCCAGCCAACTCAACATCTGTCCCAGTACCGCTGTCTCGATCATCGAATTCGGATCGAGCAGGTTCACCAACGAGAAGCTGAACTGCAATCCCAGCAGCGTCCCCGCAAAGGTCAGAGCCTCATTCAGAAGCATCAGTGAAATCCCAAAGATTAGTCCCACGCTCAACTCCCCCAGCAACCCCCTTCCGTCAAGCACAGCGCGAGCTCCAGGAACCGCCGCCACAGCAGGCGCCAGCAGAATCGTCATCGCGAACACAAATCCGGCTTTGATCCGAGGCGCAATGGCCGATGAGGAAAACACTGGAGCGAACACCATCAACCCGCTCAAGCGCACCATCACCAGAACCCCCGCCGCCAGGTACTGTGGCCAATTCGTAATCAATCCACTCACTTCACGGTTCATGCCGCCTCTATCCCAGGTACCTGTGCAGGTCGGTAAACAAACGCACCGCAAAACTCACCAGCCGATGCACCATCCAGGGCAAAATCGCCACGGTAACGACAAACACCACTACCAGCCTCGGCACCGCCGTCAGCGTCTGCTCCTGCACGCTGGTCAGGGTCTGCAGCAAACTCACCGTCAGGCTCACCAGCGCTGCCGTCACCAGCAAAGGCGCGCTCAACAGCATCGCCTCGATCAACAACCGCCGCATAATCTCTACTGTCTGATCCGGCCCCATCGTTACTCCCATCACAAGTTGTTGCGCGCATTAAAAGCTCTTGATCAACTGGTCTGCCAGCAGGCTCCAGCCATCGATCATCACGAAGAGAAGAATCTTCAGCGGCGTCGAGATCACGACCGGTGGCAGCTGCATCATGCCGATCGACGTCGTGATACTCGCCACCACCAGATCCACCAGCAGGAAGGGCAAAAACAGAATCGCGCCAATCTGGAACCCAGCCTTCAACTCACTCAGGATGTATGCCGGAACTACCACTTGGACGGGGAGATCCTCTCTCTTATTCGGTCGCGCCGCCATCCCCGCCGAGGCAAACACGGCGAGATCTTTCTCCCGCGCATAACGCAACATGTATCGCTTTACCGGGGTCATACCCATATCCAGCGCCTGCTCGCCGGTAATCGTCCCCGCGCTATAAGGAGCAACCGCGGTCTGCTCCACCTCCAGCAAAACCGGTTGCATCAAAAACCAGGTCATCATCAACGCCAGGCCCATCAGAATCTGGTTCGACGGGGCGGTCTGGGTTCCCAGCGCCTGGCGCAGAAAGTGAAATACCACCAGCAACCGCACCATCGGCGTCATCGACAACAGCAGCGCTGGCAACAGCGTCAGCAGAGTCAGTCCGACGACGATCGACCACGGTGCGCTCTTGCTACTCGCCAGCTCCGAGGCGATCGAATCATTCTTCTTAGCGCCAGCAACCTCTGCTCCAGCACTTGCACCCGCCGCGTGCGTCTTTCCGCCAACCTTGCCCTTTGTCGAACCACTCTGGTCGCGAGCACCAGCCGCGACTCCTCCCGGCTTCTTGACCCAGAAAGACTCTGGAGCAATCGCCATCGCCACCGTAATGGGCCTCTCAGCCAATACAGGTCTTGCAGGAAGAGCCATCGCCAACCCCGTCAGGGCAAGCCACAGCCAACTTGATCTGTACCTCATCGGCATAGTTTGTCCTGCCCCTCCGTCGCCACTCCAAGCGGAGCGTCAGCCTTCAGCCGCACAATCGTCTCCACGCTCTCGAAGCTTCCTCCCACCAGAAATCTCTCCCCGGCGCACGTCACCAACATCAGCTGTCGCTTCCCTCCCAATGGCAGCGTCTCCACCAGTTGAAGTTGCTTTTGTTGAGAGACTCCTTGTCCTCGCCAGCTGCGAACACATCCCAGAACCCAGCCCGCAAGACCCCGCCCGTCCAATGCCATCGTGCCGTTCGATCTTCGCGCCGTCGTATCGTCTAAAAGCTGCATCACACTCTCCGCTGCACTTGTTGCATATCAGCTACACGCCCACTCAACTCGACTCACTACCCAAGGCGGGTCAGCCGAAGTCCCATCCGTTGCTCTGCAATCTCAAACTCGCTCCAACCCAATTGCACCTGGCCGATCATCAACGGCACATCTTCCGTCTCGGGTGAGACACTTTCAAAGACCTGTCCCACCTTCAGTGTCAGCAGATCCCTCACCCTGAATCGGTCCAGGGCAACTCCAGCCCGCATCGTGATCCGCATCTGTGAGAGCGTCTCCCACGACGGATGCTCTTCAATCCGCGTCATCCAGGAGGTAACTGGAGCACTCCTCTTCAGATTCAAATTCGCCCCATTACCCTCTGTCCCGATCACCGCAAGTCCTGTTCCCATCGTGGTCACTCCCTCTCGTTATTCATTTGTCATGCGTTCCATATCGTCTTAGTGCTGAACGAGAAAATCCGTAAAAAACACATCCTTCACCTTCAGCTCGGCATTGTGTTCGGCCAGCGCTGCCTTCAGTTCAGCCTTCAATCGTTCTTTCCCATCGGCCGCTAAAAGCCGCTCTGCGGTCTGCGTCCCTAAAACCGTCAACATCGTGTCACGCACCGAGGCCACTGAGTCGCTGGACTCCTTGATCTCTTGAGGCTTCTCTTCCTTGGCCTTCCTCCCCTCGGCATCTGCAACGCGCAACGTCATCGCCACCCGCAGGTAGGAGCTCCCACCCGCATCCGCAAGATTCACCAACAAAGGCTCAAGTACCACGGCATGCGTCGTCATCGGCGCAGCAATCTCCGCCTTCGGCGCGGAACCCTCTCGCCCCGGTAGCCGGCCCGTCCGTGCCAGGTAGAAAACAATCCCGCCAACGCCCAATGCCGCAATCACAACGCCCACCACTACAGCTATGAGTAAAGGAAACAGTGGAAACTTGGTTGTTGTTGGAATCGATGCAGAGATAGAAGAAGAATCCGGAGAGCCCGTAGAAACGCCGGCAAGAACAGTAGGTGAAGTAGCCATGATGCCTGAAGAGATTGCAACCGAGAGGCCAGTTGAGCGACCCCGAACATTAGCGAATCTTCAGGATCGATCTGAAGCATCCCAACACCAACATCAGGAAGAAAAACAGTCCGAGGCGGCCAGCCGGTGAAGCCGAATCTCTCCGGCTCCGAACCCGCTATGCCGCCTCAGTCAGCTTCAAAAAGGCTCTACCGAACCATCGCAATCACATCCTGTGAGATCGTATCGAAGGTCGTTACCGTCTTCGAGTTGGCCTCAAAAGCTCTCTGCGCCACAATCAGATTAGAGAACTCTGTCGAGATGTTGACGTTGGACTGTTCGAGCGTGCTGTCATCCACCGTTCCGCGTCCGCCTGTTCCCGCAACCCCTGCCACTGCCTGGCCGGACGCTGCAGTCGTCTGGTAGTTATTGCCGCCAACCGAGACCAGGCCCTCCACGTTAGCGACGTTCGCAACTGCTACCTGGCCGATCGTCTGCGTGTTTCCATTGCTGAACTGCGCCTGGATCACACCGCTCGGATCCACCGTAAATCCTGTGTAGTTTCCGCTGGCAAATCCATCTTGGGTATTAGCGCCGTTGCTGTCGGCAGACGCCAGTTGAGTCAGCGTTGGACTCGAACCGCTACCGTTCAGATTCCAGTTGAAGGTAAGATCGCTCGCTCCATCTGCCATTCCAGGGAAGCTGATCCCATCTACGCTCCCGGTCGGCGAGGTCAAATTACCGCTTGAATCGAAGGTAAGCGTTCCGGTATTGTTCACCGGCGTTCCGGTCGCATCGCCTGCCGGCAGCGTCACCGCATAGCTCCAGGTGTTCGTCCCCGTCTTGTCGTAAGTAATCGTCGCCTGGTGGCTTTGACCGAGCGAGTCATACACCGTCACCGGCGACGTAAATTCCGCGCCTGACGCAGCGCCCGAGTTCAGGTTTGCGGTCACCGAGATATTCTGCGTCGCCTGCGCACCCTGCGTCGCCCCCACAGGAAGTGTGATCGGCTGCGGATTCGTATTCGTATTCACCACTCCGGCAGTCGCCGGATATCCCAGAACATTCTGACCATCCTGAGTCGTCAAGCTACCATTATTGGCCACAGTAAAGTTACCTGCCCTGGTCAAGGAATCCTGGCCGTTCTGCTGCACCAAGAAGAACCCGCTCCCATCTAAAGCCATATCGCTGGTGTTCCCGTTCGCATCAGGCAGCAGCGTTCCCTCGCTGAAGTCAGTCGTCGTCGAGCCCACCTTGGTTCCCGATCCCACTTGAATCGGATCTCCGGCGCCCGACTCACCGATCTGTTGGTGAAATAGATCTTCGAACGAAGTGGTCTGCCCCTTGTAAGCCGTCGTATTAAGATTCGCCAGATTATTGCCGATCGTATTCAACGCCGTCGAATCGGCCTCCAACCCTGACAGTGCAATCGAAAAATTTCCCATCGTCTTCCCCTCACTCTTCCTGGTTACAAGTTCGTTGATCGTAAGAGCCCTCTGAACGTCAGGTCTCCGTAAGCTTGAATCCATTAACTCGCCGTCGAGCCGCCCCACACCGCGCTCTGTCCAGGGATCGTCTGCAGATTCGCGTCTGCGTTCGAGCCCGCGACCGCGGCCACAACATTAGGACTCGATCCGCCACTCCCATTCGAACCCGAAGGCGGAGGCACCGCCCCATCCAAAGTTCCAATCCCCTGGTTAATCGAGATCAGCTGCTCCAGGCTGTTCACCTGTGCTAGTTGCGTAATGTACTGGTTGGGATCGGTCGGCTGCGTGGGATCCTGGTTTTGCAACTCACTCACCAGCAACGTAAGAAAGTCGCTCGAAGTAATATCCGAAGCGTCGCCCCCGGCATTATTCGAAGCTCCATTCGTCGCCGGAGAGGAGTCCTTTGGCGTTGCCTGCACTGCCGCGCGCTTCGGCGCCAAAGCCGAAGCCACTGTTGTTGCTGCCGATGTGCCCGATGCTCCAATTGAATTTACCTGTGACCAATCCATCTTTCGCTCTCCTGTCCAATTCTTCCTAAGTGAACTCCGCTTGTTACGCCCTCACACTCAACCAGCCTCCGCCGCCTACAGAGAGGGGCAAAGCATCTGTACCGTCCTTACCAACTCCGTGCAAACCCTGGTAGTCCGCAATGTCCCTCACTGCCTTCGTCGCCGTATCCTGGCGAGGCTCCCCGCCTTCACTCCCTCTCTGCGAAGCCTGTCCGCCGCCGCCGTCCGCTCCCGCAGCATGTGTCTGATCCCCGTCTCCACTGCTCACCGTTGCAGGAACCACAACTGTATTCACCGCAACTCTCTCCGACTGGAGATAAGCCGTCAGCGAAGGCAACTCGCGATGCAACATCTCCTGCCCCGCCGTCGAGGAGGACGAGACCGAAGCATTCACCATCCCACCGTCGGTCATCTCCGCACGAACCTTCACCCACCCATGGGTTCCATCCGGAATACCCACCTCAAGCGCAGTTGGAGTTGCCGCAAGCGTCTGCGGCATTGGCTCCGTGGATCGGGAAATGCCGGCAGAGCCATCCTGTTCTCTCATCCCCGTTAGCAGACCTGTGCCATGCGCCCCTGCCTCTGCCCTCTGCTGCTTCATCGACCCCATAACTCCCAGCCCAGCAACTCCAGCCGCAACCTCAACCTCTGCAGCCGGTCCATGAACGTCAGCGGCCTCTCCCGCAATCCGTGCCTTGGCATCGCTCCCGCCTCCATTCGTCTCTGCCGTCAACTTCTCTCCCTTTGCGTCAGGCTTTGCAGAGGCAATCTCATCACTCGGCGCAACTGATGTAGACTCCGCACCCGAAGACAAAGTCTTCCCACTGGAGGTGGAACCGTTCCGAGCTATAGCAGCACTTGACGCGAAAACTCTTGAAACAGATCTCGCACCTTCGACGAAGGCCACGCCAGAGCTCTCTCTTCCAACCGTATCGTTATCGCCAACTCCGGCTGTGCCAAGCGGCAGCACTATCGTCGTAACCGATGCCGTGCCCGCGTCGTTCGCAACCTGTGTATGAGCCTGTGAGACTACTCCCTGCAGGAGCAAGTTTGCATTCGCTACAGGATGCCCCGACGTTGTCCCGCTCTTCGATGCTGCGCCCTGTGTAGCTTCCGGCTGTGCCTTGATAACTTTTTTTGCCGCAGCAGCAGTCTGTGCGTCTTCTATTCCCGTGCTTTTTTTCGGTTCCGCAGCCGTCTGCGCAAGCGCAACCTGGGTCTCGCCACCCTGAACCGCTTGAACCGTGACACCTTTAGTTGGCAGCCCTGAAGCCGAGACGGCAGCAGACTCCGCCTTCACCGTTTCAGCATCCTCGCTCTCGTATTCGCACAACTCACCAGCCGGCACTGCCTCACTCTCTGCGTGCTGCCGAACCTGTACTCCCACCGCTGGCGTAGTCTGCTGAGAGCTAGCCTTTGCCGCAACAACTCTCTGGCCCGCAACTCCAACGGGAGCATCCTGCGCATCAACCAGATTCTTCGTCGACAACTCGGTCTTATTACCCCGCAACTCCGGCAGCACTTCGGTAGCAAGGTCTGATCCCAATCTCTCCGGCGCCGCCGCCACCCCCGCAGCAAAGCTCTGCGCAAATGTGGCACCCTCTTCCATCTCTCCTTCATGGGCCGCAGGAAGCGCTCTGCTCGTCTCCGCACCCATCGTCATCAGAATCGCCGTGCTCATCATCTCTGTCCTCGACCGTTCTTGCGATGTCCCACCCGCAAAGTGCATTTCATAGACCAAACCCGTCACAAAAGTATTAGGAAGCCTTCATCTGAGCGCTCTCTTCCGTCTTCTCTGTCATGTCCGTCCATCGCCTCCGAGATAGAAAGAGATCGTCGGACACAGCCTGCACTCGTCGTCCCTCCTCGATCTCCGCCCGAAACTCCATCTCGTCGGAGACACGTTTCATCTGTTCTTTTTTCAAACGGCTCGCCACATACTGTTCCCTGGCTGCGTCGTTCAACTTCTGGCGTTGCAGGCGAATCTCTTCCAGCCTCTGTCTTCGCAACCCCGCAGTCTGCTGCCGTATCTCGGATACGGTCCACCCCGCGCGGTCCCCCGCAGCCAAAGCATCCCGTCCTTCGCTGCGAGCCATCTGCGCCGTGCTCTGCTCCATGGCAATCGCCTGCTGCGTCTCGTGAACGGCAGCAGTCATCCTCTGCAACTCGGTTGCATGCATCTGCTCGACAGCCGTATACAGATTCATCAGCCGTTGCAGGCTCTCCAGGCGGCTCGACATGCTATAGCTCCATCGCCTTCAAACGAGAGACACTCTCCTCCATCGTCATGCGCTCCTCGCTGGTCTGTTCAAGAAACGCACGCAGCACCGGCATCGCCCGTATCGCCCGGTCCAGTTCCACATCGGCTCCCGTTTTGTAAGCTCCTATGCGAATCAGATCCTCGGATCGCGCATGCGCCGCCAGTAGCCTTCGCACCGTCCTGGCCTGCGCCTGATGCTCCGGTCGGGTCACTGCGGGCATTAGCCGACTCAACGAATCCAGTACATTTACAGGCGGGTACCAACCAGCCGCCGCCATCGACCGCGACAGCACCACATGCCCGTCCAGCAACGAGCGAACCGCATCCACCACCGGGTCCTGCTGGTCGTCTCCCTCCATCAGCACCGTGTAGAAGGCAGTGATACTCCCATTGCGAAAGTTCCCCGCCCGCTCCACCAGCTTCGCCAGCTTGGCAAACACCGAAGGCGTATACCCTTTGCTTGCCGGTGGCTCTCCCGCCGCAAGCCCCAGTTCGCGTGCCGCCATCGCATACCGGGTCAAAGAATCCAATACCAGCAGAACGTGTCTGCCTCGTGCTGCATAAAACTCCGCCACCGAAGTCGCCGCCATCGCCGCTCTCATGCGCAGCAAAGGGCTCTGATCCGACGTCGAGACCAGAACCACCGATCGCTTGCGTCCCTCCTCTCCCAGCGAATCCTCAACAAACTCCCTCACCTCACGCCCACGCTCGCCCACCAACCCCACCACCGTGAGGTCAGCCGCCGTGTTCCTCGTCATCATCCCGATCAACGTGCTCTTGCCTACCCCCGAGCCTCCGAAGATTCCCACTCTCTGTCCCCGCCCTACCGTCAACATACCGTCCAAGACGCGAAGCCCGGTCTGCAGTGGCTCGCGAATCGGCTCACGCTCCATCGGATGCGGCACGGTTCCATCCAGGGGCCACATCCCCTCTGCTCGCGGCGTTGGCAGCCCATCAAGCGGCGATCCCAAAGCATCGACGATCCTGCCCTCCATCTCCGTCCCCACTGCAATCTGTGGCGTCACTCCCATCGCCAGCACCGCATCGCCGTAGCGAATCCCCTGCGTCTCCTTCAGAGGCATCGCCAGCACATGCCGGCCGCGAAATCCGATCACCTCCGCCCGATGCCTTTGCCCTTCGCTGTCGACGATCTCGCAGCACTCCCCCACCGAACACAGCGGACCCTCCGTCTCCACCGTCTGTCCATTGGCCTCCACCACGCGCCCGCTCCACCGCCACGCGGGACGATCCGCCAGTTGGCTCATATAAGCACTCAGGCCGCCTGAAACCGCCGTCCCCACAGCATCGTCTCTCATGCCGGCCTCTGCTGCATCAGGTCGAAGAACCCTCGTTCAATCTCCTCCAACTGCGCGCTCACACCCAGCTCCACCCTGCCGACATTCGTTTCAAGCACGCACTCGCCCGCCGCCATCCCTTCATCCCCGAGCAGCTTCAACGCCGAGTGCTGCCCCCCGGCAAACACCCCGTCCCACCTCTCCAACTCATTCGCTGGCACCCGCACCACGACCGCGCTATCCTTCGCAACCTTCTCCAGTGCCACCCGCACCACCCCTGTAAGCAGTAGCGGATCCAGTTGCGCCTCCCGATGCAGCACACGCGCAGCGATCGCCAGAGCCAGCCTGACCACCTCACCCTCCACACCGGAAAAATACCTCGTCCGTTCCCTGCCAAACTCCTCTTCCACTCTCCGCAGCCGGGAGCGTTCCTCAGCAATCCTCTCCGTAAACTCCGTCTCCCCTCGAAGCCTAGCCTCCGCCACGCCCTCCGCACGAGCAACCGCGATCTGCTTCGTCATCTGTTCTTCCAGCGAACGCATCTGCGCCTCCGCAGCACCCGCCTCATCCTTCGTCAAGATCTCAACCGCCGCAACCTTCTCCTCCACCACAACCTCAGACTCCGCAGCCGGTCGATCCCACGCATGAAACTCCAGCCGCGACACGCTCCTCCCCACCGGCTTCATCAACCTCTCCGGCAGCTCCATCAAGCCCCTGCCGCCAGCCTCAGCACACACATCCTCAGACGGCGAGATCATCGTCCACCTCCATCTTCAGGATCATCCTTCCCTCACTCTCGAGCTGCCTCGCCAGTGCCAGCAGCTCCTGCTGCGCGGCGTTGACATCTCTCATCCGCACCGGCCCCATCACCTCCATGTCCTCCTTCAACATCTCCACCGCGCGCGAGCTCATCGCCTTATAAAGATGAGCCTTCACATTGTCCTTGCCGCCCTTCAATGCCATCGCCAACACCTTCTTATCCGCCGTGCTCACAAACTCGCGAATACTCTCGGGCGGCACCGTGCAAAGATCTTCGAAGACGAACATCAGCTCTCGTATTCCAATCGCCACCTTCGGTTCGTTCTGTTCAATCTCTTCCAAAATCCCGCGACTCTCTCCCTGGTCCAGCCGGTTCAACAGCTCCGCTACCGCCTTGAAGCCCGAGTAAGACTTCCGCCCATTGGACCCCATCTTCTCCATCCGCTTGTGCAGCGCCATCGCTACCGTCTGCGCCATCTCGGGCGAGAACTGACGCATCTCCGCCAGCCTCCGCACCACATCCACGCGCATCGCGCCCTGCAGGTTCATCAGTACCGTCGAGCCTCGCTTTGCATCCAGGTGAGCCAGCACCAGCGCCACCGTCTGCGAGTGTTCGTTCTCCAGAAACTTACTCAACTGTTGTGCGTCCATATTCTGCAGCATGGCCATGTCGCCATTCGTACGCTCGCGAATCTTCCTCACCTGCAGCAGCAGCTCCTCTGCTCGCGTGGCCCCAAAGGCCTCCGTCAACAGCTTCAGCGCATACTCCGGCCCACCGCGAACCATGTACTGCTGCGTCTCCAGCAGCCCATAAAACTCCGTCAACACCTCGGTCAACTGCGCCGCCGGAACATCTCCCAGCCGAGTAATCTCCTCGGTCACACGGCGCACATCACTCTCAGAGAGGCTCTGAAACAACGTCTTTGCCAGTTCATCCCCGATCGCGACCATTAGGATCGCAGCCTTCCGCAGACCTGAAATATCCGCTGGCACAAATCCCGACTCCGGGGTCAATCGCAGTGGACTCTGCCGCATCGTCTCTGCCCCTGCAAACTGCATCGCTGTTCCCATTACGATCTCTCCTCCGTCGTCCCAATCCATGCCTCGATCAACCGCGTACTCTGCGCCGGCTCACGTCGAATATGCTCCGACACCTGTTCGAAGATTCCCTGCTGCAGCTGGTAGGTCTTGTTCTTCGCCCGAGGCAACAATCTCTCATCCTCCACCTCACCCTCAGGCAACAACTGTTCGTGCTCCACGCCGCCAATCACCGCATGGCCAGCCGGTGCCGGAAGCAGCATCGGCTCGCGCAGCGTCGCCGTCATCTGTTTTGCAACGGGCCGCAGGACAAACAGCACCAGCAGCACGCCACAAAGACCAATCACCGCCGTTCGCGTAAGGCCCGGCTGCGTATGCAGCAACCCGCGCATCTCCTCAATCAGCCTGTCCATCGCTGGCGGCTTTACCTCAGGAGAGTTCGTGCTGAAGCTCACGTTCTGCATCACCACCTGGTCTCCTCGCCTCGCATCGAAGCCCACTGCCGCCTGGGCCAGCTCCTCCAAACGATGCATCTCCTCCGCGCTCCTCGGCTTCCATACGGTGTGTTCCAATTTGCCTGCGCCCTCGGTTATGCTCCTGTCGTTCACTACCACCGCAGCCGAGACGCGCCGCACCCGGCCCGGGCCCTCTGCCGTGTGCACCATGTGTTTTGTAACTCCGTAAGTTTCATTCTCCTGGTGCGTACTCTGTCCCTGTCCGCCGCCCTGTTGTGGATACACTGGCAACGCCTGCGCCTGCTTCTGCAACAGAGGCGGAGTTCCCGGCGCAGCCGCAGCCTGCGACCCAGCCACCGCGCCCTCCGCCGAAGCACCCGGAGAGTTGCTCGCTGTCCCCGGAACCCCCGAAGGCCCTCCCCGCCCGGCGAGAATCTGATCGCTCTTCTGCATGCTCAGCGTTGCAGCTTCAGTCGGGTCGTACACCTCATCCGTCCGCTCTTCCGAGCCTTCGTCATAACTCACATTCACCGTGGCCCGCACATTGTCGCGACCCGCCAGCGGCTCCAGCATCGCCACCAGCTTCGCCTCCATCGCCTGCTCGGCATCGGCCTCTGCCGCATTGCTCGAGCGCGGCTTGAAGTTCACACGCCCATCCGCATCCACCAGCGTCACTTGGTCTGCGCTCAGGTTCTCCACTGAACCCGCAACCAGGCTGCGAATCGCATCCGCCTGCTCCGGGTCGAGCGCCGCCCGCTTCAGCTTCAACACCACCGAAGCCTTCGCCACCTTCTCCTCCGCAGTAAACAACGAAGGCTGCGGCAGCACCAAATGAACGCGAGCCGACTTCACCACGCCCAGCGTTCCAATCGTATGCTCCAGTTCGCCTTCCAACGCCCGCTGATAGTTCACCCGTTCGTCGAACTCGCTGCCCACCCAATTCGGCTTATCGAACAGCTCGAAGCCTAGCCGCCCCGTCTGCGGCATCCCCTTCGCCGCAACCTCCATCCGGGCCTTGTCTAACATATCCGCGGGCACCTGCACGCCTGCCCCGTCCGCCGTCGTCTCGTAAGGAATTCCCGCAGCCGCAAGCTCCTGCGAGACCTGCTGCACATCCTTCGCATCCAGCCCATTGAACAGCACCCGCCAATCAGGACGTCCCGCAAACCAAATCATCCCTGCACACATCGCGGCCAGAAAAACTCCAGCCGCGATCAACCACGTCCTCTTCGCCGCCGGCATAACCTTCAGCCGCTCGCTCAGCGCAGAAGCCATCGCCTGCATCCTCTCCAGCGGGCTACTCCCAGCCCCAGCAACGCTGGCCTGCCCTGTCCGTTGCATCCCCGCCCCGCCCTGCTCTGTCTCTGCCATCTCGTCCCAGCGTCTCTCCGAACCGAAGTTCTTAGAACTGCATGCCCATCATCTGCTGATAGGCGCCCACTGCCTTGTTTCGCACCTGCAGCGCAAGCTCAAACGCCATACTGGCCTTCTGGCCCGCAATCAACGCATCGTGAACCTCAACTCCGGAGCCGTTCAACAATCCCGTCACAGCCTCCCCGGCCTTCTGATCCAGCGCCGCCGTCTCCTTCACCATCGACTGCAGAACCCCGGCAAATGGCACGCTCCCTGCACCACCCGCATTCGACGCCTCGACACCCGCATCACTCAGGAACCCGTCGTCTAGGCCCCCCATTCCAACTCCGCTCATCACTCCCGGTCCAACTGGCAGTCCAACCACAACCCCTCCTCTGTCTTCCCTGCGTCTCTGTACCCTGGGCTACTTCAAAAGATCGAGCGACGAATTGAAGATGCTCTTCTCCGCCGTAATCGCCGATGCGTTCATCCCATACGACCGTGTCGCCCCCATCAGGTCCACCATCTCCGTCAGTGGGTTGATATCCGGATACGCGACAAACCCATCCGGCCCTGCATCGGGATGCGAGGGATCGTAACGTTGCAACGGCTTGCTTGCGTCTACGATCACACCTGTAACCTCCACTCCGCCCGGTGTTGGCGTAGCGGCGGTAAAGTCACTCACCAGGCTGCCGCTGATCCCGCCCGCGTAGATATCTTTGAATCCCCCGCCACTGACGCTCGTGCCTCCATTCAACTGGCTCGTCATCGAGTCCTGAAACGTTTCGCCGCCCTGGGCTTCAAACACTACGTGATGCCGTTGATACGGCCCACCCTCTGGAGTCCGCGTCGTCTCGGCGTTCGCCATATTCGAAGCCACGACCTCGGCTCGCACTCGTTCGGCCTTCAACGCCGAACCGCTCACATCCATCACTCCGAAGATATTCATGGCTTACTTGGAATCCATATGAATTGCACTCATAATCTGTGAAAACTCACCCTTCAAAAGCTGCGTCCCCAGCTTGAACTGCATCTGCGCCTTAGCCAGTTGCAGTCCCTCGCGATCCATCGACACGTTATTTCCATCCGGCCGCGCCACCAATCCATCCACGTCCTGCACCGGAGCCTGCACTCCCTCCAGACCGGCCGCTCCCGCGCTATCGTTCAGCTGCTGCGCAAACACCTCTTCGAAGTCGAACCCCTGGGTCTTGAATCCCGGCGTATCGATATTTGCCATATTCCGAGCGGTCGTCTGCATCTGCTGGCTGGTCAGATCCAGGTACCGCCCCAGCGCATCGCTCATCCCTGTCGTCGTCTGCATCGCTGCACCTCCACGCCATAACCTATGCAGTCGTCAGACCAAACAAAAGCGCCCTCAAATGAGAGCGCTCTTATCAACCTTTATCTCCAACAAACTTCCCTATCTAAAACCCACAGCACAACCTAAAACCCGATATCACTACTCACCTCTAATCCATTGCCAGATCTTTCCGCAGCGGAAACCGGGTGCCCCATATCTCGACTTTGAGATGTGGGCCTTCGCGCCACGCGCGAACCGTACTTCCTCCCCCCCAGCACCAACACTCGAACCCATCAACCCACAAAAGACCGAACAAGCACCGGCAAACTTGAGAGGCGCGCGCACTTTGAATCGAAGAGATCGGGTGCCCCATATCTCGACTTTGAGATGTACGCCTTCGCGCCACACGCGAAGCGTACTTCCTCCAACCCAGCACCAACACCCGGACCCATTGGCGCAAAAAAGATCGAATACCACAGAAGGAAAGCTTTAAAGGTTTACACATTGAGACACCGAAGAAACCGAGTGCCACGCTTAAACCATATTTACTCAACCGGGACTAACACTCGACCCATCGCCGGACGCAACACCGAGTAACCGCAGAAAAAAACTTGAAAGAGCTGGCGCATTTTTCGAACAACAAAAACACGTTGCTAACGCACCACTCAGCCACGCAATCCACCACAGTTAGACCACCAAAACACCACGTCGAAAACATCGTTTTCCTCAAGAAACCCCAATAAAAACCATCTCCGCCACGCCAAAAAAAACTACAAGCCTATTCTCGGGTAGCTCGCCGAAAACGAATCTCCTCCGCCCCGATCTCCAGCTTGTCCTCTGAAAGAATCGCGCCACGCTCCAGCACATGCATCAGCTCCCGCACATTTCCCGGCCAGTTATGTTCATAGAGCTTCGCCTCGGCCTCTACTGTAAGCCGTTTGCGC
>NZ_LMUD01000019.1:58065-64660 GCF_009766095.1 Granulicella sp. S190 | reverse complement strand
TATCTTCCATCCGATCCCGCAACGCCGGCACCTCCACAGGAAACACAGCCAGCCGATGATAAAGATCCAATCGAAACGTTCTCTCCACGCCAACACTACTCGCCAGCTTCTCCAAAGGCTGATGTGTCGCCGCAATCACCCTCACATCCACGCGCATCGTCTCGTTATCGCCCACGCGCTGCAGCTCTCCGCACTCCAGGAAGCGCAGCATCTTCGCCTGCAACGCCATCGGCATCTCGCCGATCTCATCCAGAAACAGCGTCCCCCCATGAGCCGCTTCAATCCGTCCCGTCCGCGACTGCACCGCCCCGGTAAAGGCTCCGCGTGTGTGCCCAAAGAGCTCAGCCTCCAGCAATGCCTCAGGAATCGCCGCACAGTTCAACACTGCAAACGGCTTGCCCGCACGATCGCTCAAGCGGTGCAAAGCCCTCGCCACGACCTCCTTTCCCGTGCCCGTCTCTCCTTCGATCAATACTGTCGTTGACCGCGGCGCCACCAGCCGAATCAACCGTGCCAGTTCGCGCATCGGCTCGCTTGCCCCTATCATCTCCGGCAGCATCACATCATTCTTTACCGCACTCCACGTCTTCTCATCCCGCCCCAGCAACACTGCAAGCGCCTGCCGCGTAGATTCCAGCCGAACCTGCTCTTCCCTCTCCCGTGCCTCGTCCTGATCTATATCTTTCTTTGTAGGAGACGCAATCCTTATAGGCGCACGCCCCCCCGCACCAGACGAGGCCGCTGCTACAGGCGAAGGCACTGGCACTGCTGCCGGAGCTGCAATCCAAGCCGCCGTATCGTTCAGCGGAGCATTCTGCGCCTCCCGCAGCGCATGCAGCAACTCATTCCGCCGCGGACTACGCGCTCCACCATCCACCCCGCCATCCACACGCAGCAGCTCCATCGCCGGATACATCATCCGGATCACGCTCGCAAACTCTCCCACCTCGAGATCCGGCAACCAGCTATCCACTAGCATCGCCTCAGAGCGTGAATCCTCTAGTTGAGCCATCGCCTCTGCGCCTCCGCTGGCTTCGCGTACCTGCCACCGCAGCCCCGTTAGAGAGGTGCGCAATCGCTGTCTCAGCCCTGCATCCGCACTCGCCAGTACCACAGTCCGCGCAGCAGCCACTTCACCTGCATCCATATTCAACACTGACTCACGTCCCATATCCATCTCCCTCACCCTATACTTTTCTCGTTTGCGTCCACCATCATGTGCTGCAACATCGTTCGCATCGTCCCGACCATCTGATTGAGCCGCACACACTCCTTCAACGACTCACGAATCGCCTCCAGCATGGCGTCCGGCTCCCCGATCATCTCGCCCATCGCCAGTCTGCATTGCAGGACCGTCAGTGGCTGGCAAAGACCGTGCAGCGCAACGTCAAGTCGTTCCACAATCGCTGCATGATCCGCCGATGATGCAACCTCACGCACCGGCAAACGCCACGCCTGCGAGAGGCATGGCAACTCGCCCCACCGGTTTGCGCCCGCTACTCATCCGGTAGCCCTCGCCCCGTACCGTCTCGATGACAGAACATCCGGAATCGCCCTCCAGAGCCGCCACCGATAACTTTCGTCGCAGATAGTTGACATAGACATCCACGACGTTAGTCCCTGCATCAGGAGACATCTGCCACACGTCTCGCAGCAGTTCACTTCGGCTGCAGCACTGGCCACGTCGCATCAGCAAAAACTCCAGCAGGCTGAACTCCTTCACCGTGAGATCCACCGGCTGTCCGTTCCGCATGACCTTGCGCTCCATCCGGTTCAGCTCGACATCGCCATGTCGCAGCACTGGATCGGCAAACTGCTCTCGTCGTCGCATAAGCGCACGGCATCGCGCCGTCAGTTCATGAAAGCTGAAAGGCTTCAGCAAACAATCATCCGCACCAAGGTTCAGGCACTTTATCCTCTCCTCAACTTGGCTACGACCCGTCAACACCAGCACCGAGGTCTCATCGAAGCGGCCGTGCATCTCCGCCAACACCTCAGTCCCGTCCTTGCGAGGAAGGCTTAGATCCAGCACGATCAGGTCCGGACGATGTTCTTCGGCATACCGCAACCCAGCCTCGCCATCACTTACCCACTCCACCTGATGTCCTTCCAACTTCAGGCCCTTCTGTAGAAATAGCCCCAGAGCCGCATCATCTTCGACGATTAGAACTCTCATATTTGTCTCTCCCAAGGCACAATCAAAGTGTTTCAAGTTACCAACACCGACCGAAACACATTACCGTTGCGGTGGCGTATTATTACCTTGGTGCATTCAGAGCGTTATGACAAGAGTTCCCTGCAATCTTTTTCAGTGCAGAATTTCAAAATGGGAATATCGCGCTACTTCGCTAAAAACCGCTCTACCCTGGACGATACCGCCTCAGCATCACAGTTCATGATCAGGTGAGCGCAGCTCCCTGGCGAAATATACGTCTCTGCTCCAGTCACCTTCGCCCACTCCAGCGCAGGCTGCGGGGTCACCATTCGGTCTTCAGCCGCCACAATCACCAGAAACTTCACCGGCACTCCTCGCGCAACTTCCGCAATCGTTCTACCGTGCAGTACGTCGTGATGCATAATCGCCTTCGCCTGCCACACTCTGTCATTCGCATCCTGGCGTTGAGGCGACTCCACCAGCTTCAACCACTCTGCAAACTGCTCTCTAGGCACCTCTGCATTCCGATACTGAGGTGCGCTTACCAACTGCGTCCCAATCGCATTCGCCAGCTTCAACGGTGGTTCTGTACTGTAAAGTCCCCCCTTATATTCGGGGTCGGACTCAATCGCATCGATCACAATCTGCTTCGACAACAAATCAAAGCTCGTCACCTGCGGCGTTCCCACAATCGGCGCCGCAAGATCCACAAACTTCGGGTACAAAACTGCCCACGCAAAAACCTGCTCTCCGCCCATGGACAGGCCCACCGCCGCATGCACGTGCCTCACGTGCAGCACCTCCCTCAGCACGCGGTACTGTGCCCTTACCATGTCCTCCATGGTGAACTCAGGAAACTCCGGCCCATGTTGACGTTTACTATTAGACGGCGACGAAGATACCCCATCGCCAAACGCATCGAATGCCACTCCAAAGAACTGAGACGTATCCACCAGCCGATGCCCAGTGCTCTTCTCCCCAAACAATGGAATGAGATCCTCACTTCGACCGTTCAACCACGATGGCATGATCACGACATTCGATCCATCGGCGTTCAACGTGCCAAAGGTCCTGTACCCCACCCTGCAGTCCAGCACGACCTTATCTCCCTCCACAGGGCAGCTTCCCAACTCGGCAATCTTCTGTACGCCCTCCAGCCCCCACACTGCTGACGCCGTCATCACACTCCATACAAGGGCCGACCCAAAGAATAGAACTCGCTTCAACGAAGTCTTCATGGCATCAGCATATCGCCCACAGACCAGGAGGAATCCTTTCGTGAACAGGTGACCAAAATAATATAGTTACACTTCGCTTTTTATTCGCTACAATCATGCGCATGGCTATCACACGGCGGCAAAAAGAGGTTATCGACTTCCTCTCCGGCTTCACCCAGAAAAACGGCTACTCCCCATCCTATGAGGAGATCGCCACGGGTCTGGGGCTCAGCTCTCTGGCCACCGTACATAAACACATCACTAATCTTCAAAACAAAGGCCTTCTCCAACGAGCGCACAACCGCAGCCGCTCTATTGATGTTCTCCCCGCCCGTAACAGCAAAAAAGGCGCTGACCGTCTTCCGCTGCTCGGCCGGATCGCAGCCGGTCAGCCGGTTGAAGCCATTGAAGGCGCCGAGAGCATCTCCCTCTCGGACATCATCGGCAACCGCGAAGTCTTCGCTCTCGAAGTCCGGGGCGACTCCATGCGCGACGAACACATCGTCTCCGGGGACTACGTTCTCGTCGAACGGACCCGCACGGCACGCGAAGGCGAGATTATCGTAGCTCTTATCGATGGCTCTGACGCTACCCTCAAACGCTTCTACCGTGAAGGCAGCATGATCCGCCTGCAACCCTCCAACACGGAGATGTCGCCCATCTATGCCCCGGCTGCTAACGTCAGCATCCAGGGCAAGGTCCTCGGGGTTCTGCGGAAATACGCCTGAAATTAATCTTCGCCGCACCATCTCCACGCTCCCTCCCACCCTTGTTCCTCGTCTAAACGTCGACTCTGCAACACTGTCACGTCTTTAAGTAAACTTTTTCGTAGTCAACGGAACTGAGCAACGCCTTCCTGCGTAATCACACTCCGAAGACTCATATCATCAGAACCACGGGAGCAAACATTGGCCACGCAGCGTAAAAATAAACGGAAAACATGGCTCTGGGCTGGCCTTACCGTCCTCGTAGTAGCCGTCGTTCTTGGAGTGGTCGTCGCCGCTCGCGGTAACACCACCAAGTTCGAGCCGTCGCAGTTGGCCAAGGCAGAACGCGGAGATATTGCCCGGTCGGTCGTCGCCACCGGCAAAGTGCAGCCCATCACCAAAGTCGAGGTCAAATCAAAAGCCTCGGGCATCGTCACCCGTCTCGACACTGATATTAACGCCCACGTCCATCAAGGTCAGGTATTGGCTCAACTCGATCAGCAGGAGATCCTCGATCAGGTAGCCGCTCAGAAAGCCCAGCTCGCCGCAGCCGAATCGAACGCCCGCGCCGCCGAAGCTTCCATCGAGTACGACAAGGTCAACGCAGAAGCGCCTGACTTGCCCATGTACAAGCACACTTATGATCGCAATCTTGAGATGTCCAAAGAAGGCGTAGTCTCCCAGCAGGCATTGGACGACGCTCAGCAGAAGTACCTCTCTGCCGCCAACACCCGCGACAAAGCCGTCTCTCAAATCTCTGTCGATACCTCCAAACTTCGCCAGGCCCAGGCCCAGGTAGCTCAGAATCAGGCGTCCTTGAAACAGCTTGAAGAGCAGCTTGGCTACACCACCGTGATCTCGCCGATGGATGGCACCATCCTCTCCCGCGACGTTGAGATTGGCGACGCCGTCAGCTCCATTCTCGTCCTTGGCTCTACCGCAACCCTCGTTATGACCATCGGCGACACGAACCAGGTCTACGTGCAGGGCAAGGTGGACGAGTCCGACATAGGCAAGGTCTACATGGGGCAGGCTGCCCGCATAAAGGTCGAGTCGTTTAAAGACAAGACCTTCCTGGGCAAGGTCACCAAGATCGCTCCCCTCGGCGTTGAGAAAGATAACGTCACGACCTTCGAGGTTCGAGTCTCCATCGACAACCCCGGCGGCGAACTCAAAGCCAACATGACTGCGAACGCTGAGATCCTGCTCGAAGAGCACAAAAACGTTCTTACAGTCCCCGAGCAGGCCGTCCTCTACGATAAAGATCGCAATGCCTCCGTAGAAGTTCCAGACCCCAAACAGAAGACCGGGCGCCGCAAGATCGACATTAAGGCTGGCATCTCAAATGGCACCAAAACCGAGATCCTCGCTGGCCTCAACCCTGGAGATACTGTCATCCTTCAGCAGTAACCCGTAAGGCCAGTGGCTACACTTAAAGTTCGTCGCCTGAGCGAACAAAGATCACTTTCAACAGGCGAGGCAACATCGAACCGAAGCCCCATAAGTCGACTAAAGGAATGTCCATGAAGATCACGATGATCAAAATGATCGCCTCCACCGCTGCAATGTTCACCCTGACCGCAGTCACAGCCTTCGCAGCCGACAGCAGCTTCGAGCGCACTCTCAGTGGCGGAAGCTCTCCTAACGTCTCGGTCTCTACCGGCTCCGGTCAAATCCGTCTCCACCCCGGCTCAGGAGATCAAGTCCACATCGTCGCCCATCTTCACTCCAGCCATGGCTGGATGAGCGGCGGCTCCGATGCCGATAGCCGTATTCAGCAGATCGTAGCGAATCCGCCTATTGTTCAGAGCGGAAATGACATCACCATCGGTGAGCGTCATCAGAACGACATCTATCGCAACATCTCCATCGACTACGACATCACCCTCCCGCACGCCTCCACCATCAACTCCATCACCGGCTCCGGCGATGTCGACATTCAGGACGTGGGCGCCTCCGTCAAAGCGCAGAGTGGCTCAGGAAACGTCCATGTGCGCGGGGTTCAGGGTATGACCACCCTTGGCACAGGCTCCGGCGACATCGAACTCCAGCAGACCGGTCCCGGCGACGTAAGAGCAGAAACCGGCAGCGGGAACATCCAGCTTCATGGACTCTCCGGTGCCCTTAAAGCCAGTACCGGCTCCGGTGACATCACCGCCGAAGGCCAGCCCACTAGCGATTGGAAGCTCTCCACAGGAAGCGGCAACGTTCACCTCTCCGTCGGCAACGCTCACTTCAACCTTGATGCCGACACTGGCTCCGGTAACATCACCGTAGCCCAGCCCATGACGATGCAGGGCAGCCTGAACCGTCACCATGTGACCGGCGTCGTAGGTGGAGGCGGACCTACTCTGCGCATCGGTACTGGCTCCGGCGACATCCAGATCAAGTAGTTTTCCCGCAAAAGAGAAGGTGGCCGCAATCACGTCTGCGGCCACCTTTTCTTTTGCATCTTCAACGTTACGCGATAACCGTTACCCGCCCATTCTCCAGGTCATAGACTCCGCCAGCCACCT
>NZ_LMUD01000019.1:5080-57903 GCF_009766095.1 Granulicella sp. S190 | reverse complement strand
TGTCCCGGCACCTCTTTACCCTGCACCGCCGCACTGATAGCCCCGCAGTTGGTGTGTCCCAGGATCAAAACAGCCTTCAATCCAAGCACAGCGACGCCGTACTCCAAACTCGCCATAACTTCCGGCGTCACCACATTGCCTGCCACGCGTGTGACAAAGACATGGCCGATACTCTGATCGAAGAGAATCTCCACGGGCACGCGGGAGTCCGCGCAGGACAAAACAGCAGCAAACGGCTCCTGCTTCAACACCGTCTTCTCCTGCAGAATCTTTAGATCCTCAGGAAACGAAGTGATCTTCCCCGCAATATACCGTTCGTTGCCAGCCATCAGCTCCTGCATGGCAGTCTCACCAGTCATGTGAGTCTGAGCACTTAGCAGTCCGCTATGCCCTCCAACTATGCCAGCCGCTGCGACTCCCGCAACAAACTGCCTTCGCGTCCACTCCCCAGCAAACGATCGCCCCATGACTCCTCCTCTGGTTGCCAAAAGCTTATACCAACTCCGATCGATTACCCTTAAAGAATGTCTCCCGCCCCAACTCCCTGCCTCATCGTCTTCGATCTCGACGGCACCCTTATCGATTCACGTGTCGATCTTTGCAACTCTGTCAACGCCACCCTCGAACACCTCGGCAAGCCTGCACTACCAGAAGCCGTCATCTCCGGTTACATCGGCGACGGCGCCTCCATGCTTGTCCGCCGGGCCATCGGCGACCCCGAAGGAGACTCTACCGACGAGCAATATGTAACTAAAGCGCTCACCTTCTTTCTCGACTACTATCGCATCCACAAGCTGGACTACACCTACGTCTACCCCGGCGTTCTCGAAGCGCTGGAGTCTATCCGCGCCGCGCATCCTGACATCCTCATGGCTGTCCTCACGAACAAACCCGTTCATCCCTCCAGGGATATCTGCGACCACTTCAACCTCTCGCGTTTCTTCTTTCAAAACTACGGAGGCAACAGCTTCCACGCGAAGAAACCCGACCCGCACGGCCTTAAAGCTCTTATCGACGAAGCCTCTGTCCTCATCGGCTACACCATCGCTCCAGCCGAAACCGTCATGATTGGCGACACCGACATCGATATCCTCACAGCCCGCAACTGCGGCGCGCGCAGCATCGGCTGCACCTTCGGCCTGAAACCACACTCCCTCGAAGACGCTCCGCCCGATTATCTCGCCCATGAGCCTGCCGACTGGCCTCGCATTCTGAACATCGACAACGTTCTCTAACGGGTTGCCAATAATCCAATATCTACTGCGCCGCCTCAAATCGCTTGAAAAAGCTCGTATCGAGGTAATGCTGCCTCACCGGATCATCAGCTACCGCTCGCGCGAGATCGGCAAAAAAAGCATTGAACTGAGCCGCAGCAACAAGATCTACGGGCTGTGTCAGGTCGTCGTCCGTCGAGTGATATCTCTGCGCGAGCCATCCCCTCCACGCCTTGTACTCGGGAGAACCCATCGTCCATCCGAACTTCATCGCCAGTGCCGGCACTCCCGCCTGCACAAAACTGTACTGGTCCGTCCGTATAAACGAGTTTCTATCCGGCTCCGGGTCAGGCGCAATTACGATTCCGTGCTCAGCGCCCACCTTCTTCGCATCTTCTCTTAAGGTCGACTCGTCCAGACCCTGCACATGCAACTTCTTCAGCGGAAAGATCGGCATAAACATATCCAGGTTCAGGTCCGCATCAATCGTGCCCTCCGGCACAGTCGGATTTCCCGCATAGTATCGTGATCCCAGCAGCCCTTTTTCCTCTCCCGTAAAGATCACAAACAGTATCGACCGCTTGGGCCTGGTCTTCGCCTGGCTAAACTTCTTCGCCGTCTCCAACACTGTCGCTACCCCTGAAGCGTCATCCATAGCTCCGCTATAGATCGTCTTTCCATTGATAGGCGCTCCGACACCCAAATGATCCAGATGCGCCGACACCAGCACATACTGCTTTGAAAGCGTCGGATCCGACCCCTTCAACTCACCCACAATATTCGGAGACACCACGTGCGAGATCTCTTCCACCACCTTCGCCTTGACACTCTTTTTCAGCAAAAAACGCGGCAGAGGCTTCTGAGCATCTGCCAGCGCCAGCATCTCTGCAAAGGCGTGGCCCGAACCAGCAAACAGCTTCTCCGCTTGAGCAGGGTTGAACGTTGCCGTGAACATCGCATCTTGTTCGTCCGCCAACGCCGGATGCTTCGTTGCAATTGCATCCGCGTCGGAGCTGATGGCAAGCCGCATCCCTGGCTGCGAGGCGCTGCTCGCTACACGCTGCCACCCAAAGTCCATGGACTTCGGTGTCGGAATCGAGATCGCCCCTATCGCCCCAGCGTCACGCAATGCCTTCGCAAACGGTGAGGTTCGCGCAAACGACTTCAACGCCCCCGATAGATCGGCCGGTCCGCCATTGAGGTACACCACGACCTTACCTTTCAACTCCGCTATGGGGACCTCAGTGGAGTCGAAGTCGTCATACCTCGATTCAGGCAGATGCAATCCGTAACCGATAAACACCAGCGGAGCATCTACCTCTCCTAACTGTGCCGCACGCGAGCCCAAAATCGCATCTTCGCCCAGTACCAAAGGTGTCGTGCCGCCATCCTTCACCAGGCTCATCGACGACTTCTCCGCAAGCACCCTCTGCACATCAAAATGCACCGGCTGGTAGTAACCGCCATCAACTCCAGCCGGAGCTAATCCAAATGCCTTGAACTGATCCACCACATAAGCTGCAGCTCGCAGATAGTCTTCGCTCCCCGTCATACGCCCATTCATTGAAGGATCGGCGAGCTTCTGCACATGGGCCCACCAAACCTTACCCATCGCTTCGTCACTCTGGTTTGCCGCGCCAGACTGCGCCCAGATCAACGATCCACTGATGACGCAAACCAACACCGCAGAACTGACAAGACGACAAATGCGCATCGCGTTCTCCAAAAAAGGGATGCGTCGAATCTAGCACCTTCAATCTGATTTGCGATCTAGTTTTGACGACGCACGGGTCTCTTGCTACCCTCATCCCACAATGGCTACAACGCCGAACTCGCTGGCCACCACCTGTTGCATCATCGGCGGCGGCCCCGCAGGCATCATGCTCGGCTTCCTTCTGGCTCGAGCGGGCGTCCACGTCACCGTGCTCGAAAAGCACAAAGACTTCTTCCGCGACTTCCGCGGGGACACCATCCACCCCTCCACCCTGGATTTGCTCTACGAACTTGGCCTGCTCGAAAAATTCCTCACCATCCCGCACTCCCAGGTCGCAGCACTCTCCGCCATCATCGGTGGTCAGCGCTTCCCTATAGCCGACTTCTCTCACGTCCCTACCCACTGTAAATTCATCGCGCTTATGCCGCAGTGGGACTTCTTAAACTTCCTCGCCACCGAAGCAAGTCACCTTCCTACCTTCACCCTGCGTATGGGTTGGGAAGCTACCGGCCTCATCCAGCAAAACGGCATCACCACCGGCGTTCGCGCCAACTCACCCGAAGGCCCCGTCGAAATCCCCGCCACCCTCACCGTTGGTTGCGACGGACGCCACGCCATCTCCCGCGATGCGGGCCATCTGCCCCTCAAGGACGACGGCGTCCCCATCGATGTCCTCTGGCTGAAGATCGGCCGCCAGTCCTCCGATCCCGAAAACGCCCTCGGCTACATCAACTACGGCCGCCTCATCATCCTCATCAACCGCGACGACTACTTCCAGATCGGTTACATCATCGCGAAAGGCGACTTCCCGGCTATCCAGCAGCAAGGTCTACCGGCCTTCCAACAAAGTCTAGAACGCATTGTGCCCTTCCTTGCAGGCCGAACCGCCGAGATCGACTCCTGGGACAAAGTGAAGCTTCTCACCATACAGGTCAACCGTCTCCTGCAGTGGTCTTCGCCCGGTCTGCTCTGTATAGGCGATGCGGCCCACGCCATGTCACCCGTCGGCGGCATCGGGATCAACATCGCCATTCAGGATGCCGTTGCCACCGCTAACATCCTCACGGAAGCTCTGCTTTCGAATACCCTCAGCCCGCACAATCTGGCTCAGGTGCAGCACTACCGCGAAGACGCAGTCCATAACACCCAGCGCGTGCAGGTCTTCGCTCACCGCATCCTCAACCGCGTGCTGCACAGTAACGGGCCTATTCGACCGCCTCTCTTACTACGACTCCTCACCAGCATTCCAGGCTTCCAACATCTGCCCGCTCGCTTCGTAGGAGTAGGCCTTCAACCCCAGCACATCAAGAACTTCTAGCGTCTACTCAAACCCGCGATTCCAACTGGAGATGACTCGCGTCTCCCGCTCCCAACCCATCACACTCACACTCCCCGTTCCCAGCGCCAACAAACTCCCGCCGGTAGCTGGCAACCCAATCCACCGCGCTGCAAGAATCCGCAAAATATGAGCATGCGCAAACAGCGCCACCTTACCCTTGTCCGGTGTAGCCGCGAGAGCACGAGCTATCACTCCATCTGCACGTTCTCCCACGTGCTCCGCCGTCTCTCCGTTCACAATCTCGTTCTTCCATACCGACCACCCTGGAATCTCAGCCTGAATCTCTTTAGTCGTCTTCCCCTCGTATACGCCGTAATCCCACTCCATCAGACCCTGATCCACCACAGCCTGATCGCCAAAGCCTGCAATTGCACAGGTCTCTTTAGCCCGCCTCATCGGGCTTTCAAACACCACATCGAACTTTGTTCCCTTCAAATAGTCCCGCAGCTCCTCGGCCCGTACCCTCCCGTGATCCGTCAGAGGAATATCCGTGCGACTCGTATGCGCTCCACTCAAACTCCACTCCGTCTCTCCATGCCGTACCAGCCATAGCTCCGTTCCTGCGCTCATCTCAACCTCCATTCGTGTTCAATAGATCGTTTTTCAATAAGAGCAGAGGAAAACCCACACCTGCCTGGCCGTTTCAGCTGTTTGCTCTTTTTGCCCCACTAAATTCTTCTCTTCGCTTTGCCTTCACACTTTCGCAACCAACCCTCTCCATAAACTATCCTATAAGGATGGACTTTCAGCTCTCGACCACCTACAAGCCCCAGGGCGATCAGCCCCGCGCCATCGCCGAGCTTATCTCCGGAATCAATGCCGGCGAAAAAGACCAGGTCCTCCTCGGCGTCACCGGCTCCGGCAAGACCTTCACCATGGCCAAGGTCATCGAAGAGCTACAGCGCCCAGCCCTCATCCTCGCACACAATAAGACCCTCGCCGCCCAGCTCTACCACGAGTTCAAAACCTTCTTTCCCAACAACGCCGTCGAGTACTTCGTCTCCTACTACGACTACTACCAACCCGAAGCTTACATTCCCGCCGGCGATCTCTTCATTGAAAAGGAGTCAACCATCAATGAAGAGTTGGATAAACTTCGCCTCGCCGCTACACGCAGCCTCTTCGAGCGCCGCGACGCCATCATCGTCTCCTCGGTCTCCTGCATCTACGGTCTCGGTTCGCCCGAAGCCTACTACGGCATGTTGATGCTCCTCGAAAAAGGCCAGAAAATTAAGCGCGAAGACATCACCCGCCGCCTCGTCGAAATCCTCTACGAACGCAACGACGTAGACTTCCGTCGCGGCACCTTCCGTGTCCGTGGCGACATCATCGAGGTCTACCCCACCTACGACGAGAATGCCTACCGTATAGAGCTCTTCGGCGACGAGATCGATTCACTCTCCCAGATCGATCCCCTCTTCGGCACCGTCCGGCAGAAGTACTCCCGCCTCCCTATATACCCCAAGTCCCATTATGTGGTTCAGCCCGAGCGCAAGACCACGGCTGTCAACTCCATCCTCGAAGAGATGGAGTGGTGGGAAAAAGAGCTCGAAAACCAGGGCCGCTTGGTCGAATCCCAGCGCATCCACCAGCGCACCCGCTTCGACCTCGAGATGATCAAGTCCGTAGGCTTCTGCCACGGTATCGAGAACTACTCTCGCCACTTCTCCGCGCGTCTCCCCGGCGAACCGCCGCCTACGCTCCTCGACTACTTCCCGCAAGACTATCTCCTCTTCATCGACGAGTCCCACGTCACCGTCCCCCAACTCCACGGCATGTGGCACGGCGACCGCAGCCGTAAGCAGAACCTCGTCGACTACGGCTTCCGCCTCCCCAGCGCCATGGACAACCGCCCCCTCCGCTTTGAAGAGTTCGAGTCCCGCACCGGCCAGATCATCTACGTCTCTGCCACACCCGGCGCCTACGAACTAACAAAATCCGCAGGCGTAGTCGTCGAGCAGATCATCCGCCCCACCGGCCTCATCGACCCGCAGGTCGAGATCCGCCCCATCAAAGGCCAGATCGACGACCTCCTCGCCGAGATCCGCGACCGCACCGCAAAAAACCAGCGCGTCCTCGTCACCACCCTCACCAAGCGCATGTCCGAAGACCTCGCCAGCTACTACACCGAAGTCGGCGTCCGCTGCCGCTACATGCACTCCGAGATCGAGACCCTCGAACGCATCAAGCTCCTCCGCGACCTCCGCAAAGGCGAATACGACGTCCTCATCGGCATCAACCTCCTCCGCGAAGGCCTCGATCTTCCGGAGGTCTCGTTGGTAGCAATTTTGGATGCCGACAAAGAAGGCTTCCTCCGCTCGCAAGGCTCTCTCATTCAAACCATCGGCCGTGCCGCCCGCCACGTTGAAGGCCGCGCCATTCTCTACGCCGACAAGATGACCGACTCCATGCAGCGCGCCATCAACGAAACCGACCGCCGCCGCGAAAAGCAAGTCGCCTACAACGAAGAAAACGGCATCACTCCCGCAAGCATCATCCGCCCAATAGAAATGGGCCTCGCCGGCATCCTAAAAGCCGACTACGCCGACCTCACCGACGAAGCCGAGGGTATGCCCGACTTCTCCACCCAACAGGAGCTTGACACCTACATTGGCAAACTCGAATCCGACATGCGCGAAGCCGCCAAGAAGTTCGAATTCGAAAAAGCCGCGAAGCTCCGCGACACTGTCAAAGAGCTTCGCACGAAGGAGTTTCTCTTTAGCTAAACTCCTTGATCCGGAGGGTTAGAACTTATGTCAGTGTTCTGTCTCCTGCACAACTTTTATTCTCAAGTGGCGTCCAATCCTATTGCGGGGGAACGGACCTCTATGAGAATGACAGTAATGGCAACTCCAAACTCCCCGAACAGAACTACTTCCATTCAGAGAAAGAACCCATGAAGACTAGCAATAAAATGATTTTCACCCTCGCACTCGCCAGCATCACTACGCTCTCCTTCGCGCAGGCGCCTATCGTCCATCAGCCGCCTCCGCCAGCGCCTGATCAGCAGCAAGATCAGCCGTACCAGGCACCACCTCCTCCGCCGCCTGCTGACGCACAACAGCAGCAACAGGCGCCGCCCCCTCCCGTCGCTCCGCAGCAACTCGACCAGATCGTCCAGAGAATCGCACTTTATCCGGATCCACTTCTCGCCCAGGTGCTCACAGCCTCAACCTTTCCGGAGCAGATTCCCGACGCCGCTACATGGGCGCAGCAGCACTCCGGCATGACCGGCGACGCCCTTGCCCAGGCCATCCAGGCAGACAGCCTCCCTTGGGATCCCAGCGTTCTCGCGCTTCTACCCTTTCCCTCCGTACTCGACATGATGGCTCGAGATCCGCAGTGGACAGGCGCGCTGGGCAATGCCGTTCTCGCCCAGCGGCCGGATGTCATGGACGCCGTTCAGCGCCAGCGTCACTCCGCTCATGACTACGGCTACCTCACTCCCACCGCCTACGACAACGTAGTGGACAACGGTGGATACCTCGAGATCGAGCCCGTCAATCCTGCGTACTACTATGTACCGGTCTATAACCCAGCTATAGTCTTCTATCGTCCGCGTCCAGGCTTCATCGTCACCACCGGCATCCGCTTCGGTCCCGCCATTACGATCGGCCCGGCATTCGGCGTCTACGGCTGGTACGGCGCCGGCTTCGGATGGGGAGGACACACCATCCTCATCGACCATCGTCCGTGGGGCCGTACCTACTTCAACCGCGGCGCTTATGTTCATCCTTACGCTCATCCCTATGCCCGGCCGGTAGGTCCGCGTGTCGAGGCTCACGTACACGGCGACGAGCGCAGACACTAATACCCATTACTTATCGCCGACGACACCCGGCACACTCCCAATACCGGGTGTCGTCTTTTGATCCTCAGTAAAACAACCTTCCTCTTCAACGGGTACACTCGATCTCAACTGAACCTATCGAGGCAAAATGATCATCGTCAACGACGAGTACGTCACGCTCGACACCTCCAACGGACCCATGCGCACGCACATCGTTCGCCCGGCCGCACCCGGCCGTTACCCCGGCATCGTCTTCTATTCCGAGATCTTCCAGATCACCGCGCCCATCCGCCGCACCGCTGCCATGCTCGCTGGCCACGGCTACATCGTCGCCATGCCTGAGATCTACCACGAGTTCGAACCCGCCGGCACCGTCTTCGCCTACGACCAAGTCGGCTCCGACCGCGGCAACGTTCTCAAGACCACCAAAGAACTCTCAAGTTACGACGCCGACGCCCGCGCCGCGCTCGACCATCTCAAATCCCGCCCCGACTGCACCGGCCATCTCGGAGCCATGGGCATCTGCATCGGCGGTCACCTCGCCTTTCGCGCCGCGATGAATCCAGACGTACTCGCCACCGCCTGCTTCTACGCTACCGACATCCACAAAGGTTCGCTCAGCAAGACCGGGGACGACTCGCTCGAACACGCCCGGGACATTCAGGGTGAACTCCTCATGATCTGGGGTCGTCAGGATCCGCACATCCCCCTCGAAGGCCGCATGACCGTCCTCGCCCGTCTCAACCAGCTTGAAAAGAAGTTCAGCTGGCATGAGGTCAATGGAGCTCACGCCTTCATGCGCGACGAAGGCCTGCGCTACGACCCTGAACTCGCTCACACCCTCTATGGGCTCGTCTTCAACTTCTTCCACCGCAAACTGGGCGAAGGCGACCAATCCGCGCAGGCCTCCCCGTCCACAGAAACTCGTCATTAAGTCAGGCACCGCGAGATGGCCCGGAGACACAACCTCCTCCAGGCCATCTCGGGCACTTAGTTGACGAAGCCCGGGCTATCCGGAGTCAGCCTCACTCCGGTGACCTTCCCCGTAAGCGTAATAATCGATTTGCCGGTTTGATAGAAGTTCTCCACGATAAAAGTCCCCTCGAACTTGTCCCCGCTTGGATCGAGCGTAACCTCTTCCCGGATGTTCGTAGGCCCAATAAGCGTGTTCAGTGGCTCCTTGGTCGTCGGATCCAGAATGATGTTCCCCTTCGCATCAACCGTAGGCCCGCTCCAGTTCAACGCGTAGTGATTAAGTTTGAAGGTTGCTCTCCCGGTCTGCTTCCACACGCCGAGACAGAAGTTCCCCGTCGAAGGATCCCGGCCAGAGTTCAAAATCTCGGTCCCGTCGCGATGCCAGGCGGAATACCCCTGATCCAGTACAGTGCCATCCGGTAGTCCTACCGCCTGATTGCCTACCGAAAGGACCTTTACCCGCCACAAGCCGACGATGGAAGCCCCTTCAGGGCGGCCCCAGTCCGCAGTCTGTCCGGCGCCCAAAAGGAACGCCATCGGTTTCACAATGCCCTTCGATTGAAGCCCCGGATAAGAGCCGCATCCCGCCTTGGCAACTGGCGCGAAGCTCGTTCCCAAGGCAATGACTCCAAGAGCCACGGTAAGTGCGCTGAACTTCCATTTCATGACAATTCTCCTTTGACGCCGACTCTGTCGACGGGGAGACCGTAGCACCAACCGCCAGAAAACAATCATGAGTTGCTCTGAGGACTTCCTCATTCCAGATGAGGAGACTAAAGTAGTTTGAAAGCAATGGATTGAACCACCGTAAGCAAAGGGCCCGCTTTTTCGCAGCGTCGGCTGCAAAACTAAAATCGAGGTCCTATGTTAGAGGCCAATCAGCATGAGCTTATGTCTGCAATCCGCTTTGGGGACTATGAACTCGACCCCAGACGCGGAGTGCTGTCGTACCAAGGAACCCCGCTCAAGCTGCAGCCTCAACCTTTCCGCGTTCTGGAGCTACTCGTAGCACGTGCTCCCAACATCGTCACCCGCGAGCAATTGAGCGCCTATGTCTGGGGCGACGGTGTCTACGTCGACATCGACCAGAGCCTCAACTTTTGCATTCGCCAGATCCGTTCCGCACTGAACGACACTGCTTCTAACCCCAGGTTTGTCGATACCCTGCCCAAACAAGGTTATCGTTTCATTGCTCCCATCCACCCCGAAGTCCCGGACCTGGCCCCGGCGTCTCTAAATTCCACCTCTCGTGAGCCGCAACAGTCCCCATGGAATGACGCCCCTCGTTCAACCTCCGCTGCCGCTCCTGCGGTCGAGACGCTGTCAGATAGCCATACACAACCCTTTGGTTTACATCATTCATCCAGCCTCATTTCACGCTCCCGGATCTGGCTTGTAGCCTTGATAGCCTTCGCAATCTTCGGCATCTTCGCTGCCGCACGCTATCGTCAAAATCGTTCCCTTGCTGCGATACCCAAGATCAGCTCCCTCGCCGTACTCCCGCTGGACAACCTCTCTGGCGATCCGACTCAGGACTATCTCGCCGACGGCATGACCGACGAACTCACCACCATGCTGGCGAAAAACTCCACCCTCAGAATCGTCTCCCGAACCTCCGCCATGCAATACAAGGGTGTCCGCCGCCCGGTCCGCCAAATCGCCTCAGAGCTTGGCGTGGACGGTATCCTTGAAGGATCTATTGCGCGCTTCGGCGACAAGATCCACATGACCGTTCAGTTGATCCAGGCGCCCAGCGACACCCACCTCTGGGCCGACAGCTACGATCGCGACTCAAATAACGTCGTCACCCTACCCAAAGAAGCCGCCCA
The DNA here is from genome assembly GCF_009766095.1 of Granulicella sp. S190. Lineage (GTDB taxonomy): Bacteria > Acidobacteriota > Terriglobia > Terriglobales > Acidobacteriaceae > Edaphobacter. Next base: position 47,042 of record NZ_LMUD01000019.1, on the reverse strand, counting down.
GGCGATAGCAAAGCGGCTCAATAGAGTTGAGGAGCAACCAGCTCCGGCCCGATATGTAAATCCCGAAGCCCACGACGCCTATCTCCGCGGGCGTTACGACTGGTTCCAGGGCGATAACGAGCATGCGGGCAAATACTTCAGGAAGGCGACTGAGTTGCAACCCGACTACGCCCCCGGCTGGGCTGGCCTCTCCACCTACTACGGCCAAGGCGCGTTTGACGATCTCGCCCCGAGAGTCGTCCTTCCACTGCAAATGGAAGCAGCAAAGAAAGCAGTGGAACTCGATCCCTCGCTTCCCTGGGCTCACCTCTCGTTGGGGGCTTCGATGGTCTTTTCCTGGAACTGGATGCAAGCGGAACAGGAGATAGCCCGCGCGATTGAGCTTGGTCCCGACTTCGCCGAAGCCTATCACTTTCGCGCAAAGATGTGGAACGCACTCGGCCGCGGCGACGAAGCCATCGAATCGGAAAAAAAGGCGATGGAACTCGATCCATTCCAGCGGCCCTTCGCCATGGGACTGGCTCTCGTCTCCGCGCGGAAGTATGACGCCGCTATTGAAGACATCCATTCAAGACTCGAAGCTAATCCTCAAGATGTTAGCCTCCACTGGATGCTATGCGACGCCTACCGTCGCAAAGGCGATCTGAAGAACGCAGCAAGCGAGTGGGAAAAATCTGCGCTTCTGGGAGGTGATAAAAAGGAAGCCGATGAGATTCGAATCACCTACCAAAAGAGCGGCTACGCAGCTCTGCTCCTCCGACAGGTAGCCAACTTCAAGAAAAAGTCAGCAACGCAATATGTCTCGCCAATGGAGTTCGCTCTCCAATATGCGCAACTCGGCCGCCGGGAAGAAACCTTGGCATCGCTGGAGGATGCTTACCAGCAAAAAGCCGTATATCTGATCTGGGTACAAAATGACCCGGCCTACGATTTTGTCCACACCGATCCGCGCTACCAGTCCATCATCAAACGAATGGGATTACCACCAGCTTACTAGCAATGAGGAGACTCAAACTACCTCCAACTGACCGCGAGATGCCACCGCATCTTTCGATCCATGGTCTTCTCCAGCACATGCGCATACTCCAACAGCTCCGAGAGCACCTGCTCTCCCTCTGTTCCCAACTGCTGCGGATCAGCCTCCAGCGTTTGTACTAACGCCTGAACAGTCTTCAGGCCCTCAGCCGGCGAATACCACTGCGGCGGAGGCAGCCTTCGCAAAAGCTCCTGGTTTCCCGCACCCTCTTCGATCAGCAGCGACATGGAGTTCTCATCCGCGGAGAAAAACTCGATCAGTGGCCGCACCCCGAGCCGGAGTGCAAGCCGCTCTAGCGCGTCCTCATGCCGTGCCAGCGATCGCCCATTGACGAAGATATCGAATCCAGGATCCTCGCCTTCAACCACAATGTACATGGAAGCAGCCATTGACCGAAGTGTACCCTGCAAAATCTTCCCGGAAAAGTATCAACGGAGGGACAGCATCGTCTCTTCTTCATCAGCCTTGAAAAAAAGGAGCATTCCTGTACCAGCCGCCAGCAAGACTAGTCCGCTGATCGCCCTCACGCTTAGAGGAGGCCGCATCAGGGCGTAACTCTCCGCCAGCGTCAGCAATGGAATAAGCAGGTACCGTGCCGCAAAGCGTACCGGCATCATCCCGCGTAACAGCCACACCAGGAGCACAACCTCCACCGCATCCACCAGCGACGAAAGCGACAATACCGAAGCCAATCCGCTCCACCGCCAAACGAAGTCCTCCCCAATCCCACTGCAGAACAGTAGAAACAGCGCGTTGCCCCCACAAATAACTGTGATCGCCTCAGCAAGCGGCACTCCGCGGAGCAGACGATAGAGCCATACACTCGACAGACCAACGAGAACAACCGCAAGACACGCCGCCGCCTGCATGATGCGCGCTCGAAGCGAACTCGAGAACCCCAGTGGCAGCACCAAAAAGAGACCACCCAGCCCCACTAAAGCTGGAATCAGAAACCGCCGCGATCCACTCGCCTCATCCCCGGCAGCGACAGCCATCACCACTACTATAGGAACCATGGCATAGAGAGCAGATCGGCTGATCTCCGGCACTCCAACCCGCGCCCACTCCCCAATCATCATCGGAACGCCAAAGAACCCCACACCGGCGCACGCCAACCTCAACCCTGCCCCACGAGAACGAATCCGCCCCTTGGTCACCAATAGCGCGACCAGCCCGATCAGTCCATAAAGAATCCCTTGCCTCTCCAGTAGAGGCAGGCCCTCCACAACTGGAACAACCCACGAAGTCGCAGACAGAAAACAAACCGCCGCAAATCCAACCCACTCCGCGCGTCTCACCATCTCGTTCACCCCAGAGACAGAAAGACCGCGCAGTTTGCGCGGTCTCTCTACCCTTCATGAAACGTTACCGATTGCCGCCGCTGCCCGAAGGAGCACCGGAACCCGAACCAGGACGACGCCCGCTACGGCGACGACGACCGCCGCCCGGACGCCTCTGGCCTGCAGGTCCATTCGCACCAGGAGCTCCGCCAGCCGGCACAGGTACCGCACCGTCAGCGCGATTGAAGTTTGGCTCATCCGACTCGTCACCATCCTCATCGAAATCTTCGTCATCATCGTCGCCAACAACAGTCTGCTCACCACTTGGCTGCTGTGCATGCACATCAGCGGCGGCCGGCGCCCCATCGGTGCCGATCTGACCCGGCTCAGGCAGACCCAGCTTGGCGCGCTGCTCACGAAGTACAGCCTTGCGCGAGAGCTTGATGCGATTCCCTTCAATGGCAAGAACCTTCACAAGAATCTGATCGCCCTCGCGAAGTTCATCTTTCACCTCCTTCACGCGATGCTCTGCGATCTCGGAGACGTGCAGAAGACCATCGGTTCCAGGGAAGATCTCCACAAATGCACCGAACTCTGCGAGCCGAACTACCTTACCCAGATAGGTCTTTCCAATCTCGGGCACAGCAGTAAGGTCGCTGATCATCTGGATCGCACGAGCCAGACCATCAGCATCGCTCGAAGCAACATTGACGCGGCCGGTATCGTCCACATCGATCTTCACTCCAGTCGCATCGATAATGCCGCGAATCACCTTGCCTCCCGGTCCGATCAGATCGCGGATCTTGTCCGTAGGAATCTGAATGGTGTGAATGCGGGGCGCAAACTGCGACTTCTCTTCCTTCGCTCCAGAGATCACCGCATCCATGGTATCCAGCAGGAAGAGCCGGCCATGACGGGCCTGCTCCAACGCCTCCCGCATAATCTGCGGCGTGATTCCCATAATCTTGATGTCCATCTGCAGAGCAGTGATGCCCTTGCGCGTACCGGCGACTTTGAAGTCCATATCGCCATAGTGATCTTCCGCGCCTGCAATGTCGGTCAGGATCGCGTAGTTATCGCCTTCCTTGACCAGGCCCATAGCAACGCCTGCAACAGATCCCTTGATTGCAATTCCAGCATGCATCAAAGCAAGTGATGCACCGCACACCGTAGCCATCGACGATGAGCCATTCGACTCAAGAATGTCGGAGACCACCCGCAGGGTGTAAGGAGACTCATCCTCAGCCGGTAACACAGCCTCGATCGCCCGGTAGGCAAGCGCGCCATGACCGATCTCTCGACGGCCGACGCCAGTCATGCGGCCAACTTCGCCAACCGAAAACGGAGGGAAGTTGTAGTGCAGCATGAAGCGACGCTTCTGCTCACCCTCATAGCTCTCGAGCCTCTGGGCATCGTCGGTAGTTCCCAACGTCGCACTTACCAGCGCCTGCGTTTCGCCACGCGTAAACAGGGCCGAACCGTGAACACGCGGAAGCACCCCAACCTCAATGCTCAGGTCGCGAATCTTATCGAACGCACGATGATCCGGACGAGTCCGATCGTTCAAAACCTGATCGCGGAAGATCTTCTCGCGCAGAAGCTCGTAGTACTTGCTCAGCTTCTTCGCGGCCGCCGCATCGCCCTCTGGCAGATCCTTCTTCAACTCATCCTTGACGGACTTGACCAGCGCGTAGCTCTCGAACTTCGGATGCTTCTGCGTGTCGAGCGCGTCCTTCAACTGAGCACCAATCTTGGCGGACAGTCCATTCAGATACTCGTGGTCGATCTCTACCGGGCTGACAGTCCGCTTGGTCTTACCCGCACGAGCAACCAGGTCTTCAATCGCCGCGCAGATCTTTTTGATCTGCTCATGAGCAAACTCGATCGCATCCACCACACGATTCTCGGCAACTTCCTTTGCACCGGACTCGATCATCACAATGCCGTCCTTCGTGCCGACGACCATAATGTTCAACTTGCTCTGCGCGCGCTCGGCGTAGGTCGGATTCACCACAAACTGGTCATCGATCAATCCGATACGCACTGCACCAACTGGTCCGTGAAAAGGAATATCGCTCAACGCCAACGCGCAGCTCGCGCCGTTGATGCCAAGTACGTCGGGATCGTTCTCCTTGTCAGCGGAGTACACAAACGCGACCACCTGGGTCTCATTACGAAACGCCTCAGGGAACAGAGGACGAATCGGACGATCGATCTGGCGGCTCGTCAAGATCTCCTTCTCGCTCGGACGTCCCTCACGCTTGATGAACCCGCCAGGGATGCGGCCACCCGCATAGGTGAACTCGCGATATTCGACAGTAAGAGGGAAAAAGTCGATGCCCTCTTTCGGGTCGGGGGAGGCAGTTGCCGTGGCCAGAACTACGTTGTCGCCGCTCGAGGTAAGTGCCGCACCCGGGGCTTGCTTCGCCATGCGCCCGGTCTCGAATTTAATCTGCTTGCCGCCGGCAAGCTCAACTGTCACATCTTGTTTCATGTTGCCTCTCTTCTCTCGTCTTCTGTCAATTAAGCTTGAATCGCGACATCCGTTAGCCGGGCGCGAAAAAGCGCAGCTATACGCTGACGGCTACTGTGCCGCCAGCGAGCTGCACTGGAGTATGTCGTTTAGGGGCCAACGTTCGCCTGAGATAAAAACTATGGAGACAACGCCTCGGTCTCCCATCGTCAGCAACCCCAGCGACAAGGTCTAGCTTGACCTTGAACGAAGTTAGCAGCCGACTGAGAACAGGCCGTGTATGCTCCCATAGTTTGAACGGTCTCTCCGGGGATCGTGCGGTTACTTGCGGATTCCGAGTTTGCCGATGACCTCGCGATAACGGTCCGCGTCACACTTCTTCAGATAATCAAGCAAGCGGCGACGCTTGCTCACAAGCATCAAAAGCCCGCGGCGCGAGCCGTGATCCTTCTTGTGTGCCTTGAAGTGTTCCGTCAACTCGCCAATACGCTCGCTCAAAATCGCGATCTGAACCTCTGGACTCCCGGTATCTGAGTCGTGCGTGCGGAACTTCTCAATAATGTCTGTCTTTTTAGCGGATGCCAACACAGCTGTTTCTACTCCTGATCTTCTAGTTCACTCTTAGTGTCTGCATAAGGATAGCACCGCTGGCGAAACCGGGCAATCGAGTGCCGCCAGCAGTGATAGCAATCTGCGCATATTTTGGGCTGCGCGCATGGCCCTTTTAAGCGATATGCGCCTTCAGAAACTTCAGCGAACGCTCCCGCGCCAGCTTTGCCGAGGCCTCGTGGTAGCTGTTCGGGTCGACATCCCGGTTAAAGGCATGTCCTGCACCGTCATAGACGAAGATCTCTACCTCCGGATGAGCCGAACGAACCGCCTCAATCTGGTCCTGTCCAATGTGGCTGTCCTCCGCCCCAAAGTGCAGCATCACAGGGCAGCTTGGCTCCTCTTTCGCCACCGATCCGATGCCGCCCGCGTAATACCCAACGCAGCACGCGGGCTGCATCTTGTAGTTCTCGCCCCGCGTCGCCACCAGCCAGCTAGTCAAACCGCCATAACAGTAGCCGATTACACCGATTCCCTTACCCGACGCCTTCGCCCACCCATACGCCGCAACCACGTCCATAAGCGTCGTCTCAGGCTTCAACAAACCGTAAAAATAATAAGCTCGCTTCATATCGTCAGGCTGATAAGTAAGCTGGACGCCGGGCTCGAACCGGTCAAAGATTGCCGGCGCAATCACCAGAAATCCATCTTTGGCATATCCATCCGCCACACTGCGGATGTGGGCATTGATGCCGAATATCTCCTGCACCAGGATCAGTGCTCCAATTGCCTCACCCGCGGGCCGGGCAACATACGCGCTCAGCTCATGACCATCTTCTGCCTTCAACTTAATCCACTCGCTCATGAGTTCAATCATAACGAACGCCTCCCCTTAATTCGAGCGCGTTAGTTGTCAAATAAAAGTAAAGCTGTTCGATTGGAAAGAAAGACAAAACTCTAAGATGCGAATCAGAAGCGTTTTTATTTATCGTCGGAACCGGCATAGCTTTTTATCTCTCTCGTCCATCGAAGAAATCGGAAAAACTGTCTCTTGTCCCTCCAAAACAGGTTCCAGAAATCACGCGCTCGCACCGTCTCAGCGCGTTGTCCCGAATAGGTCTCGAGCCTCCATCGCAGATAAGGGCTTCGCCAGGGCCTCAACCGATTTCCACGCGTCGCATTCCAAAGAAACCTGATCTCTTCGCCCAAAGAACTCCTCGCCCCCTTAAGTATAGGCACTTAGGCCTTGAAGGTCTCTCTATCTCATCAGTTGAAAGAGATCCTCTTGGCTGCCAAGACTGCTTATGACACTGAGCAGTGCCTGATGTTGCGTCTCGTCAGACGACAGCTGCGTCGCCACCTCCTCGGGATTCGCCGAGACTAAGCTGCCCTGTGCTACCACCAGCTGGGTCTCCGTGGTTTGTGCAAAGGTGCTGGCAGAGTTGAGTCGGCTCAAAGAGCTATCGAGAACACTGCGCTGATCCGACAACTGCCCCAGAGCAGTGTTCAGTGCGGCCGTGTCAGTAGTAATACTTGCCGTCGGCCCGCCGCTCGAAATATCTGCAATCAGTTGACTCAATGCGCCAATCACCCCGGAGCTTCCGGAGCCGAAGACGGAGGAGCCAGGTAGATTGAGTTGCAGCTTCTGGCCGCCCGGCGCCTCCACGAACTGCACATTCGTATCGCCTGCGTAGGTCGCAGTTGCAGGCGTCGTCGAGGTATCAAGCGTGAATGGCTGAACCGATCCCTGGCTTCCGCTAAAAAGAAACTGCCCCTGATAACTGGTGTTCGCCAGCGAGATCACTTGGCTCAAGATCCCGCTGAGAGACTGGGCAACACTCGCATTATCTGTCGCATTCTCGGTTCCATTGCTCCCCTCCACAGCCAGCGACAGCGCTTGCGTCACCTGGGTCACCACATCGCCCAACGTCGAGTCGGTGACCTGTAGTCTCGAGGCATCGCTCGAAGCTGATTGAACGAAGGTATCGGTTTGATCGATTTGGCCGGCCAGCAAAGTACTCTGCGCAACGGCAACAGGATTGTCTTGAAGTAGCTGAATACTCAACCCGCTCGATAGCTCCGACGTCAAGTTATCCAGCGCTGCACTGGACTGGTTGAGTGCCCCGCTCAGATTACTAAGGTAGTTTGGATCAACTCGCAAGATGTGCTCCTGATTCGGAAGTAAGTATGTCGAAGAGAGCTGTGAAGTCTTAGCTCACGGAGGTCTCCACTCCAAGGTTGATTGCACTCGCAAACAGCGTATTCACGATAGAGAACACCTGGGACGCCGCTTGATACGAGCGTTGATACTGCGTCAGGTTCGAAGCCTCTTCATCGGAAGAGACGCTCGAGAGCGCATCGCGCTGCGTCGTAAGCTGCGTAAGTGCAGTCTGCTGGTTTGTAGAATCCGTGGTCGCTGCAGAAGCATCGCTGCCCACCTGCCCCAGAAAAGACGCAAGAAAACCCACAGCAGTCTGACCTGCAACCACATCCTGCGTGGAAAGATTCGCGAGAGCGGTGGCATTATCATTACCCGACGAGCCCTCGCCAGAAGTAGCAGCGGCTACCGCGCCTGGAGAGGTTGCGGAGACCGCGATTGATGCAGCAGCGCCGGTAGCACTCGTTGGAAGGCTGAAGATTGCCGCACCCGGATTCCCACTGCTGTCTACGCCCAATTCATTCTGCGCATTCAATGCACTCCCAAGAGAAAACGCCAGGTTGTCCAGCGCAGTCGAATAGCTTGGCAAGTATTGATCTCTTGCCTGTAGCGCTCCGCCCAGATCTCCCCCGGTAAGATTCGCAGTCACATCCTGTGGAGGATCCCCTGCCAACACATCTGTGTTTCCACCTACCTGGGTTGTGCTCACCTTGAAGGATTGATCGCCACTGACTAGAACCGCGCCGCTACTGGTCGTCAACGAAATACCATTCTGCGACGTCGAAATCTGATCCAAGCCAACCAGTTGCGACAGTTGATCGATGTCTTCCTGACGCTGATCTTCGAGCGTACCCGCATCGCCATTCGGACTGGCGCTGGCGATCTTTGCGTTGAGTGCGGCTATCGAAGAGGTAAGCGAGTTCACCTGGGTGACGTCGCCGCTGACCTGTTGATTGAGGCTGGAGGATATCTGCGAAAGTTGACTCGACGCACTGTTGAACGCGCCAGCCAGCGCACTTGCTGTCGTCAGTACGTTCTGCCGTGTCGAGGTATCCGAAGGATTAGACTCCAGGGCCGAGAGGGAGCTGAAGAAGCTATTGATCGCCGTACCAAGTTGCGATGAAGTTACCGCAGACGAACCCGTCGCATCGGTCCCAAGAGAAAAGATACTCTCCACCTGCTGCAGGGCAGATTGCAGTGCAGAACTCTGCGCCGTACTCTGGGTCTGTTGCTGCACGCGCTGCTCAAGCACCCGGTCCCGCAGCGAAGAGACGGTGGCCGTGACGCCGGAGCTCTGGACCCCTCCTCCGCTGATGGTGACCGAATCGCCCGACTCGAAGCTGGTGACCTCGCGGGTATAGCCTGGGGTAGACTGGTTCGCAACGTTATTGGCGGTCGCGTTCAAGGCCGCTTGATCTGCCAGCAGCGCCTCGCTTGCAATATTCAATAGTGAAGTGAGTGTGCCCATCGGTCTCTCGTATCTCTCTCGTATCTCTCTCGTTCAGGTAGAAGAAGTAAAGACAGACTCAAGTCAAGGCAACGCTGACAGGTCAGCCACCTTCGAATCCATCGCTATCGTCACTTCAGTAAAGTTTCAAAAATCCTGTCCGCTACGTCAGAAGACGACACGGAATAACTTCCTGCGGCAATCGCCTCTTGCAGAGACGAAACCTTCGCGGTTCGCGTATCTGAAGTCTCCAAAGACTGAAAGACAAACCCTCCAGCCGAACTCAAAGCTGTCTCGTCAGAGTGCCCTACCGCTGTGCTGCTGCCGTTATCTTTGTCGTCTTTGTTAGCCACAGCCCCGGATATGTTCGCCGGTACAACCGCATGCGTCTCAGATAAAGCGATCCCGTTTGCTGTCTCTTGACCGCCGATTCCACTTGCATAGCTCATGGGAGCCTCCGTCTACTTGACTCTATCGGCGCCCACTCCTCAAACTTTAGTACCCGACTCCTTTTTGAGTGAGTGTTGTTGATGCTCCTGCGTCACCTGTTCGACGACCCTTCGAGCGATCCCAAAGCCGCCTCCCTTCGAGATGGCCTTTGCAATAGCCTCAGTCCCGAAGCTGCTCATGGTGTCCGAACCCGAGTCGCCGCTATCTTCCTCGCCCCAGCTGCTATGCCCCTGTTGCATCGGCTTGAGCAGCTCCTGCAACATCGTCGCTTCAAATTGCTGGGCTGCATCGACCAGCTTCGCCTGCTTCTGAGCCTGAGCCGCGGTAGGCGGTGATACTGTAATCTCCGGATCAATCGTCATAGAACCTCTATCTCCGCTTCGAGCGCCCCCGCAGACTTCATCGCCTGCAAGATCGAGATGACATCCCGTGCCGAGGCCCCGATCGTCTGCAGGCTTCGCACCAGATCATCCACCGTGGCTCCCTGCTTCAGCTCAATCCGGTTCACCGGTTTGTCTTGAGCCTCGACCCTCGTCTGCTGCACAACCTGGGTACTCCCGCCGGAGGAAAATGCACCCGGCTGCGACACCTGGAACTCGCTCACCACGTTCACCGCCAGCCCGCCATGCAGAATCGAAACCGGCTGCAGAACCACGGTGCCTCCAATAACAACGGTTCCCGTGCGTTCATTCACCACCACCTTCGCTCGAGGAAACACAGGCACCTCGATCGACTCCACCTCCGCCAGCAGCGCCGGAATCTCCTCGCCCGCCGCGACCTCGAGGTCCACGCTTCGACTGTCCAGAACATGGGCAGCAGGCCGCCCTAACGAACGATTAATCGCAGAAGCCATCGCCTCCGCGCTCCTGAAATCAGCGTCGTTCAGCAGCAGCGAGAACTGCCTCCTTCCCCCCAGATCCAGCGGAATCCCACGCTCGACCATAGCCCCAAAGGGAACCCTGGCAGTATTCGGATGGTTGTATTGCTTCACATTCCCGTTCACGTTGATCGAATAGCCGCCAACCACCAGCGGCCCTTGGGCCTGCGCGTAGATCTTGCCGTCCGATCCATAGAGTGGAGTCATCAACAGCAGGCCCCCTTCGAGGCTTCTCGCATCGCCCGCGGAGGAGACCGTAATATCCAGCTTCGTGCCGGGACGAGAGAAGGGTGGCAGCGTCGCCGAAACAAAGACTGCAGCCAGATTCTGTACCCGAATTGCCGACGCCGGCACGCTCACCCCCATGCGAAGCAGCGTCGAGGCCAGCGTCTGCGCCGGAAAGGTCGTCTGCTGACTATCTCCTGTCCCCTGCAGGCCAACGACGATGCCGTATCCCACCAACTGATTGTCGCGAATCCCTTCGATGGAGGCGATATCTTTGATCCTCGCCTCCCTTGCAGGCGCGGTTGTACCCGGCTCGGACGAGAGCGCACACGCTAACGGCGCGGAAGAAAGAAGAGACAGACACACCAGGCAGATCGAAAGTTCTATCTGTACTCCCCTGCGTTCTAGTCCTGCCGGATTGCGAGCAACACTCATAAAGCTCCTCATTAGAAGATCAGCACCTTTTGTAGAATCCGAACCAGCGCGTTCTGACGGTGGGTATAGTCGTTGATAATTCCCTTCCCGCGCACCTCAAGCTCTAGGCTGGAGATGGCGGTAGATAGAACCTGGTTCTGCTGTGAGATGTCTTCCGGCCGAACCAGCCCGCGCAGCATAATCGTCTGCGTCTGCTGGCTGAACTCAACCTGTCGCGCCGCCTCGATCACCAGCATCCCATTCGGCAAAACTTCAATCACCTGCCCGCCAAACGTAGTGCTAAGGCTTGAATTAGTCGCACTTGTACCCTGCGCATTCAAACCTGACGAAGACGTTTGGTTGATCAGATTCTGCAAGGCATTCCCCGCATGTAAAGTCCCAATAAGACCGGAGATCGCGGAGCTGGCGTTCGAGGCTCGAGAGTTCTTCACCGTGCCGTCGGTCGAAGCCGCAAGGCTCTCGGAGACCACCACCGAGATCAGATCATGCGGTCGCATGGCTCTGACATCCGTACTGATACGAGTAAGTCTTCCGCTATCGGTCCAGATAGAACCAGGCGCAGGCTGCACATTCGAGTTCTCCGCGCGCACCCTCTCCAGGTAGGACGACAACGACACGGCCGCAACATTTGGCTTCGGCTCCATCATTTTTTTGATGGCTGCGGTCTGGGCATGCAACGAGGGAATCGCGACGATCAACAGGAGCCATTCAGCACTTCTCGGCGCGAAGCGGCGTTGCCTCTGCCCCGATGCCGACTGCAATCCAGAAGCAGAAGCTATCGGTACAAATTTCTTCATGGTCTTATCTCCACGTCTGATGGCCCTCGAACGATGCCCGAGAGTTCTCCCATAGCGCCTTGGTCGTCTCTCTCCGTGCGCAACAGTCGAACTCTTACCAAGCTGCCCAGGCCGCCATTCTGCTCCGACACTCCGGCAACTTCGATCCGCAAACGACTCTCCTGCCTCCAGAGCCGAACGACATCGCCTGCCCGCACCAAAACATTTACAGCACTACTTCTCGCGCTCTTCTGCTCCTCTAGCCGCTCCGTGAGCTTTACCTCCCCTTGGGGAACAGCGATCGCAGGCCACCCCGGATGATCACAGGCCACAATCATCGCCCACGACCTTCCCAGCACCAGGTCCGTCTGAACTCTAGCCACGCGATAGCCACCGTCTTCTGGGATCGAGGACCCGCTCGAAGTCTTGGTACCCGCCGCGACCGCCTCCAAGGGAGTCTTATAGCACCCCGCAAAGGCTGTATGCGCAAGGCCCACTCCGTTCAGCACGACGAAAACGGAAGCGATCGTCTTTAGCTTCGAAAAAATAGTGGACATAGCGTCCTATCTCACCAGGCCATTGATCTGCGAGTACATGTCGTCAGCGACGTGGATCACCTTGGAGTTACTCTCATACGCACGCTGGGCCAGAATCATCTGCACAAACTCGGCGACCACATCGACGTTCGAATTCTCCAGATAGCCCTGCTGCAGTGTTCCCATTCCGCTGGTGCCGCCTGGACTATCCGTGATCGGATTGCCTGATGCCGCCGTCTGCTGTAACAAGTTACTTCCAATCGAGTTCAGTCCCCCCGGATTCGGGAAGGTTGCCAGCTGGATCGTCCCTAGCTGCGCTGCGTTGGTCTGCCCGGGAAGCGTCGCCGTCACCACCCCGTACTGAGAGATCGTCACCGGACCAGCATTCGAAGGAATCGTGATCGCAGGCAGAACAGTGTCTCCTTCCGTGGTCACGATGGTGCCCTGACTGTTCAAATGAAAGTTGCCCGCCCGCGTATAGGCAATCGTCCCATCGGGCAGCGACACCTGAAAAAAGCCCGAGCCCTGAATCTCAAGGTCATAGGTATTGCCTGTGTTGTTCGGATCGCCCTGGGTCATAATCACCTCGCTCGAAGCCGTCTTGGTGCCAAGGCCAACTTGCAGCCCTGCCGACAACGTCTGTTGCGTCTCGGCAGATCCAGGTGTGACCAGGTTCTGATAGATCATGTCTTCAAACTGCACCTGACGCTGCCGAAAGCCAGCCGTCCCCGAGTTCGCCAGGTTATTTGCGATCGTATCCAGATTTGTCTGCTGGGCACTCATCCCACTTGCCGCCGTATATAAAGCACGAATCATCTCAAACTCCTTTTTGTAAAGCTCCAGAAACTTTCGGGATCTCTTCAGACTCGAGGAAGATCCTCTGATGCGGTCTTATCGAAGTCGTTATTGAAAACACTCAAAGCCTTCTGCATCATCTCTGCCTGTCGTTGCACCAGCACCAGCTGCATCGTGCCGTGAACCGCATCTTCATTGGCACCTTCCACAGAGCCCTGTTCGACCGAGGCAGTAGCCGCGACCGGCTTGGCTCCATTTGCAGAAAAACGGTTCGACCCCTCTGCGGTAAGAGCTGACTTATCCGCAAAGTCGAATGCGCCTACTTTCCCGACGATTACGCTGCCATCCGCCGTAGAGACGGAGATGCTGCCATCGGAGGAAACGTAGACGTTCCCGGTAGGGATGGTAATAGGCTTCAGGTTGGCATCGAGCACAGGCTCCGCCTCGCTGGTCTGAAGTATGCCTTTGGCGGAGCGGGAGAACGCGCCGTCTCTGGTATACCGGACGCCGTTGGCCGTTTGGATGGCGAAGAATCCCTGTCCCTCCAGGGCAAGATCAAGCGGATTGCCCGTTGCCTTCAACTCGCCCTGTTCAAGATCCAGTCTGTCCCCGCCCAGAACTCCGAAGCCATTAACCGACTGACCGACCTGGGACGCAGTCTCAGGATCCTGATCGATGCCGCCGGCGAGCACTCCTCTGAAGTACTCACGCTGGGCGCGAAAACCGGAGGTTCCTGCATTGGCCAGATTATTGGCCGCTGTATCGAGTGCCTGCGTCCTCGCCAGGAGTCCTGTATATGCTGCATAGAGTCCACTGTCCATGCCACGGACTTATGCACTTCGGTGGCCGAAGCCGGAGGAAGGATGGTTAGAAAGCGCTAAGGGAACCGCGATTCAAGATTGCTCTGGCTTCGCCGATACAACAATCAGGCCAGAGTGGTTTGGAGGATCGGTGCGAGCTTTAATTATTGACGATTCGGCAGTGATGAGAAAAGTGATCGAGCGGGCATTGCGTCAGGCAGGCCTCGAACTCAGCGAGGTCTTGCAGGCTTCAAACGGCGAGGAGGCCTTACAGACCCTTCGCGAAAATCAGGGCTCAGGCGCTCTCTCCCTGATCCTGAGCGACATCAACATGCCGGTGATGGATGGACTCCAGTTTCTTGAGGCGAGAAAGCAAGAAAACCTCGCGCAGGGAGTTCCTGTCGTCATGATTACGACCGAAGGCAATGAGACCTTTGTGTTGCGAGCCATCGCCGCAGGCGCGCAAGGCTATATCTGCAAGCCATTCACGGCCGAGCAGGTCAAGGCGCGCGTGCTCCCGCTCCTGCGCGCAGCCTAGATGATTCTCCTTTACCTAAGTACGCGACAGAGCGTCGCCGCTTTACAGTGCTCAAAATTAAGCAACATAAATCAGGACTAGGAAGAGGACAACTGTGGTGAATCAGCACGATGAGGCAGTGACTCGGCTTGACTCGGCCGTTGCAGAGGTCTTTGAAACGATGCTAGAGAGAAGCTGCGACCCGCTGGAGGGTGAGGTCGACACAATCGAAGGCCGAATCGTGGCGCGTATTCAATTTACCGGTGCCGTCGCTGGAGAGTGCCTCTTATACGCCAGTCAGGCAACTGCGTCCGTCACCGCCGAAGCCCTGCTCGGAACGCCGTCCGAACCGCACGACCCAATGGTCGACGACGCCATCGGAGAGCTCTGCAATATGATCGCCGGCGGCTGGAAGAGCAAGCTCGCCGCGCCGGACTCCGACTGCTCCATCTCGACTCCTGCAGTCACCCGCGATGGGCTCGACGGATATCAGGCAAAGTTCATCACCAAGTTCAGCCGCAACTACTCGTTCCAGGGAAATGTGTTCGGCGTGGTCCTCGCATTCTAGCTACCTTGGCGAGGATCCCGTCTTCTCTTGGCGATGTTGACTTTCTATGGAATCCACCATCACGTCAAGTTACTCTGTACTCAGCCCAATCCTTATTCACACCTTTCAAGGAGAGTTGCTTATGACAGAGAACTCGCTGCAAAGCGATAACCCAAGTCCTTCGCAGTTGGAGCTCCCGCGATTTGTAGACGGAACGTCCATGCTGCTCGCAGGCCTGCGCGACCACTACACAAGAGCAACCATGCAGGAGATCCCGAAGCTGTGGCAACGTTTTGTGCCCTATCTCGACAAGCTTCCGGAAAAGATCAGCAGCGTAACCTACGGCATCTGCTTCCCTCTGCCAGAGGGATTCGACTATCTCTCAGCAGTCGAGGTAAACAGCGCCTCCCAACTCCCGAAGGAGTTCAGCGTGGTCGCCATGCCGGTGGAGAGATACGCGGTCTTCACCCATCGAGGCCACGTCTCGAAGCTGAATGAAACGTGCCGCGCCATCGAGCAAGAGTGGTTACCCAAGTCGGGATTCTCGTTCGCACTCGGGGCTCCGGGCGCGCCCGGCTTCTTCGAGCGCTACGGCGAAAACTTCGACCCAAAGATTGGCGCTGGCGATATCGAAGTCTGGGTGCCCATCCGATAATGCCGGGTAACACAACCTCTAAAAAACGAGGAGAAACATCGTAAATCGCCCGCTCATTGATCTATAGAACAAGAAAAGAAACAAGAAAGCCCGGCCCCCTTACTACGGAGACCGGGCTTCCTATCGAGAATCGCAATTGCTTACTTGACCACTGACTGGAACAGCGGCGAAGTCAACAGGCTGGCAAACTGGCTGTCCGAAGAAGAGTAGGAAACCGTCAACGTCCCGGCGTTCGAGTCGATGGTGGTCTGATCGAGTGCGGACTTCTCCATCGGAGAGCCCGAGTTCTTGCGCAGAAGCGACACACCCTTCATCAAGGTCGCTGCAGTAGCAGCGGTCAACGTATCCGACATCACCACACCCATGTCGAACTTAACGCCGTTTTGGAAGTCCATCGTGTAGCGGCTGCTCTTCATGCGATTCTTCACGGTGTCATAGTCAGTAAGCTGCGCCGCATCGCCGAGCACACCCTTCATCATGGTCTGCGTCCCCTTGGCATCAAGCAGACTCCACACTGCTTTGGTGTCGACAACTCCCATCTCGTTGACCATGTCGCTGTTGGCAAGGAAGTCAGGTGTCATACCGTCGCGGGCGTCCATCGCCTCCTTCACGGCATCCTTGTCACCAAAGACCATCGTGGTCTGGTTCAGAAAGACCACACTCATCCCATTCGCGCCCATCGGGTACACGCTGTTATTGCGGATCATGGTGGGCTTGACCTTATTCTTGGCAAAGTTGGCCATCACCTCACGGGTGTGGAACTGCCCCTGAGCGATGCCGACGATGCGAGTCCCATCACCCTTCTGATCGCGGAAGGCAGCAAAGGCGAGAACATCGGCATCCTGATCGACCTTGAGGCCAGAGCTCTTCAATGCCGTCTCGAGCCGCTTGAGTTCAGGCGGAAGGACCCGGTCCTTGAGATCCATAGCTGCAGGAGAGTTCTGCATGGCGCGGTAGTCGACCACGATGAGCTGCTGAATCTCCTTCGGCAGGGCAGACTTCGCGTCGCTGGAGAGCTGCGCAGCGGAGGCGAAGGTGGGGGCCATCATCGTAGCCATGACGACTGTTGCGGTGAAGAGATTTCGTTTGATTATGTTCATAAATCCTTTTGCTCCTTGAGCTACTAGCAGTGTAGCTGCAATACCACCATTGTTCCGTGAATACGCGCTAGTTGCAAGACTGGATGGGTCAGGTTTCTGTTAGCAACCTTGCCACTTTCGTGTTAGGGCCATGCGATTTGGAGCCTCTAGTGCTCAGGCCATGCGATCGGCGAGTGAAGCCTGCGTTCAAGCACCTTGCCGTTCGGGTCGAATCCTGTTATTTGACGTACCCAATCGGAATCCGGCTCATAGGCAGCTTCTGGAATCAGGCCGATAAGCTCAGCATCTTCAATTAAAACGCCATGACGCTGCGCAAGGTGTTGGACTGTGGCATGGACGTGGCGCATCGGCGTGATTCGAAAGTCGGTAACGTTCATGCTCACCTGCGCGCGCCCATTGGCAAGCACGCCAATAGCCTTGACTCCATGGAGCCCCCCGTTCGCAGCCCTGATATCACGGGCGATAGCACGGGCAGCGGCAATATCCGGCTGCTGTAGGTGAATGTTGTAAGCAATAAGGAAGCTGCGCGCCCCTACTGCGCTCGCTCCCGCCGTCTCATGAAGCTCCGGCCCGCCGATGTCAGGGCGGCGTGTAGCATCACGCAACGCAGCATCGCGAAGCCCTTCGAACTGCCCGCGCCGGACATCCTCAAGCAGAACGCGATCGGGACGAGCCGCGGCAGCGCCGTAGAAGTAGACCGGCACACCGTAGCGGCGCCAGATCAAAAGACCTGCCTGCCGGGCAAGCACGGCGCAATCCGCTAGCGACGCTCCGCTCACCGGGATAAAAGGAATCACGTCGGCAGCCCCGATACGCGGGTGAACGCCATTCTGCGCCGTAAGGTCAATGAGCTCGGCAGCCTTCCCAGCCGCGCACACAGCGGCCTCCACAATGCCTTCGGGAGAACCGGCGAGCGTCACCACCGATCGGTTGTGCGCCGTATCGAGAGACCAGTCAAGCAGCCGCACGCCCTCCACCTGCGTGGCGGCGACGATCTGCTCGACCTTGGCTGCGTCCGTCCCCTCAGAGAAGTTGGGAACGCACTCGATAATGGCATGTGAATTCATAAGGTGTAAGAGACAGGCTCAGCTAAGGCAAGTACGCGAAGAAAACATATTGGCGGAATAAAGCGGTCTCAGTCGAATCGCTACCTTCTGAACGTCGCTTTACTTCCACCAGCTATAACCGAGGGTGAACTGAACGCTCGCGTTGACGCCGGGATTACGGTCGCCAAGCGACGCGCTTGAGATATGAACACCGTTCGCGCTGAAGTCGATCGAGCGGCGCGGATGAATAAAGTAGTGCAGCCCCACCCCGCCCTGCGGCGTAAAGTTCCATACGCTGGCATCAGCAAATCTTCCATCATTCTGCGAGTTGTAGGGCGGTCCGCCGAACGCCGGGTACTTATGGTTCGTCCACAGAAGACCACCAGCAGCCTGGCCCCAGAAGGAAAACTTCTTTGTGCCCACGACATTCCAGCGAAGAATAATCGGCGTCACCGACGCGCCAGTATAGGTGCCCCCAACCGTATACAGCGGAGTGCAGACCTCGGGGGTGCCAGGCGCATTGGTGCAAAAGGGTCGCTGGAACTTCGGCGTGTACGACTGCCAGAAGGGGAAGGCTTCGACGGCGTATTCAAAGTTGCCGCGAAGCGGCCCGTGGCCGAGGATGGGCGTAAGAACCTTGCCGGCATGAACCCCGGCCATGATGAACTTGAAGTCGTTCCGGTTCTCGGTCAGACCGAAGCCGCCCTGTACGAGGGCACCGAACTCAAACGGCTGATGACCGCTCGGGTCGCGAAACGGCGTCGCATCGTTGCTGACAGTGGCTTGGCCAAACAAGACCTGGGTAAAGACGAACAGAAGTGCGAGAGCCCAGAGGGTGGTCGCGCCGAGGCGTACAAGTTGCTTCATCACTATGGTCTCCCGTAGACAGAGCAGAAGAAGGCCGCCGGAAAACGGCGGCCGTTAGGGCTTAGCTACCGTTTGGAATCAATGGCCTGCATTGGCCATGGCGGCTTCGTCGAAGTCGAAGTTGGAGTAGACATTTTGTGTATCGTCCAGATCTTCGATCGTCTCGAGGAGGCGAATCATAGCATTGGCCTGTGTGCCTTCAAGTTTCGTGTAGGTTGAGGCAATCTTGGTGATCTCCGCATGCTCTGGAGCAATCTTTGCCGCCTTCAGAGCCTCCGTCACGGCCTCGAAGTCCTTAGGATCAGTGAGAACCTCCCAGTTCTCACCCTCGTCGGAGAGATCCTCCGCACCCGCATCGAGCACGATCTCGGTCAGCTTATCTTCGCCGGCCGCCGATTTGGGAACGGTAATGACGCCCTTCTTGGTGAACATCCAGGAGACTGAATTCGATTCACCCAGGTTCCCGCCGTTCTTCGAGAAGGCATGACGAATCTCACTGACAGCACGGTTCTTGTTATCGGTCAGAACGTCGACGATAAGAGCCACTCCGCCCGGGCCATAGCCCTCGTACGTGATCTCTTCGTAGCTCACGCCTTCGAGCTCCCCGGTTCCGCGTTGAATCGCGCGCTTGATGTTATCCGCCGGCATATTCTCCGCCTTGGCCGCGGCAATCGCGCCACGCAGGCGGGGGTTGCCATCCGGATCGCCGCCCCCGGTCTTGGCCGCGATAGTAATTTCCTTGATCAGCCGGGTGAAGATCTTGCCGCGTTTGGCGTCTGTGGCGCCTTTTTTATGCTTAATTGTCGCCCATTTTGAGTGGCCGGACATGGACTACCTCGTGTTGATTTTGCGTGTGCCCGCAACGTGTACTTCCCATACGTTGCAAGGCCCCGCGACCTTGCGATTTTAGCATGTTGAAGCCTGTCAACGCCGCCGGCCACACCTCAGCAAGAACCGCGTAACTCTTTCTGCACAAAACGAGTCTCACCATCAGGGCAGCCGATGAACAGGTACTCGGCTTGAGGTTGGAATGAAATGTTTGTGGGGACGAACCACCTTATTGATCTGCGCGAGCCTGACGCTCCTCCGGCCCTCACCAACCGCAACCGCTCAAGACCAGATCTCTCACCACGGCTGGCGGGGAGAGCGAATCGTCGCAACGCAGAGCTTCTCCGAGGGCGGCGCCACCATCCAGGTGGACTTCGCCGCTGGTGATCTGGACCTCTCTCAGGCTGACCTGATCGCGTGGATCCACGCATCGGCCCACTCGGTCGCCACCTTCTACGGCAGGTTCCCCGTCTCGCGAGCGCGCGTGGTAATCGATCCCGTCCCGGGCGACTCCGACTCCATCCATGGAACCACCTGGGGTGGTGTCGGCGGATTTCCCGCAGTAACCAGAATTCGGCTCGGCCAGCACGTAACCAAAGACGCCCTCAAGGACGACTGGGTCATGACCCACGAGTTTGTGCACTCTGCTCTGCCCGATCTTCCAGACGATCAGCACTGGATGGAAGAAGGGCTCGCAACCTACGTCGAACCTATCGCACGCGCGGCGACAGGCCGCCTGACCGAATCCAGGGTCTGGGCCGAGTTTCTGCACGAGATGCACAACGGAGAACCGGAGCACGGCGATCGCGGCTTGAACGAAACCCAGACCTGGGGCCGCACCTACTGGGGTGGCGCAATGTTCTGCCTGATGGCAGACGTCTCGATCCGCCGCCAGACCAACGATCGCAAAGGACTCCAGGATGCTCTACGTGCAGTAGTAGAAAGCGGCGGTGGTATCGACAAAGACTGGCCCCTCTCCCGCGTCCTTCAGATCGGAGACCGCGCCACAGGCACGACCGTCCTCACCGAGATGTACGCGAAGTGGAGCGAGAAGCCAGTCCCGGTAGACCTGCCGGCCCTCTTCAAAGAGTTAGGGGTAGCCGCTGCCCCTAACAACGGAGTAACCCTCGATCCGAAGGCCCCCCTTGCCGCAATTCGAGACTCGATCGCTCCATCGAGAGCACTCGCCGTCAACTAACAAACACAACGCCCCGTCGTCCTGAAACTCTAAAGGACCTCGGGGCCAAGCAGATCGCGCATCGTCTCCCGTCGACGAATCAGCCGAACCTCATCTCCATCAACAAGCACCTCAGCCGGGCGAGTCCGCGAGTTGTAGTTGGACGACTGAGACATCCCATACGCCCCCGCATCCAGCAGAACCACCAGGTCGCCCGGCTTCACCGAGGCAAGCACGCGATCCCGCGCAAAGAAGTCCCCCGACTCACACACGGGACCAACCACGTCAGCAGTGAGCGTCGCCTTCCCCGACGCCTGCTTCACCGGAATAATCTCGTGGTGCGCGTGATACAGCGCAGGCCGGATAAGGTCATTCATCCCCGCATCGGTAATGACAAAGGTCTTGGTGTCATTCTTCTTCACGTAGAGAACGCGCGTAAGCAAAGCACCAGCCTGCGCAACGATGAAACGCCCAGGCTCCAGCAGAAGATGCGCCGTCTCGCTGCCAAGCCCCTTCGTAAGCGCAGCAGCATACTTCACCACCTGCTTCGCCGGATCGAATGCCGTCGCGCCATAGTCAATGCCAAGGCCCCCGCCGGCGTCGATGTAGCGAATATCATGCCCGTCTCTCCGCAACTCCGCGATCAAGCTGGTCACGCGGGCAACGGCAGCAGCGAACGGCTCAACCTTCCTTATCTGCGAGCCAATGTGAACCGACACCCCTGCCGCATCAAGCCACTTCAACTTACTGGCCTTCCGGTAGATCGAACGCGCCGCTTTAATGTCGATCCCAAACTTGTGCTCGCTCAGACCGGTAGAGATATACGGATGAGTCTCGGCGAATACGTCCGGGTTCACCCGAAGCGCAAACCGCGCAACCTTGCCAAGGCTCTCGGCACGCTCTGCAAGCAGGTGAAGCTCCGCCTCCGACTCAACATTGAACAGCAGAATCCCCGCAGTCAGCGCTGCATCGATCTCCCACACCTGCTTCCCCACACCCGAGAAAACCACCCGGCCAAGAGCAAGCTTATACGCCCTCCGAACCCGCTCCAGTTCGCCACCGGAGACGATATCGAAGCCTGCCCCCTGCTTCGCCAGCAGACGAAGAATAGCCAACGAGGAGTTCGCCTTCACCGCGTAGCAGAGAGTGTGTGGCCGGTTTGCAAAGGCCTCTTCGAAGAGCTGCAGCCGGTGTGAGATCTGCTCAGCTGAGTAGACGTAAAGCGGGGTGCCGTACTCCGTGGCAAGCGTATCCAGATCCACACCGTCGCAGTGCAGCAAGCGGTCGCGGTAGACGAATGGTCGTGGACTAGCCTGCAACGCAGTTCGGGGCGCGACGATCTTATTTATCAAAACTTTGGCCAAAATTTAGGTGCTCTTCGCAGTAAGAGCGTACGGTGCCTCGGGAATGATCACCCACGCCGCAATGTAGGCAATCGCACCCACACCGGTCAGGACGATCATCAGGGCTGTCAGTACGCGAACCAGGCTCAGGTCCCATCCATAGTGAAGTGCAAACCCGGCGCAGACTCCGGCGATCATGCGGTCGTGCCGTGGACGGGTCAACTGCGTCGTGGACGGGTAGTAACCCACAGGAGGTGCAGCCGGCGCGGGGGCGCCACAAGCGGTACAGAAACGGGAGGAGGAATCGACTTTATTGCCACACTGTGTGCAGAACATGACTATCTCCGAGAGCTTCTATTTTGCCATATGCCCTCAGGATTGAATACGCAAACGACAGCTTGGCGGTTCACTTTGCCCCAGCCGCCTTCCCTCCAAGCTCCTGGCTAAAGAACTCCGCCATCATGCCATACGCCTCCTTCGACTCCGGAAGACTGACATCGTTCCAGAAAGCATGAGGCAGGCCGTCGAAGACCACCAGGCGGGCATCCACCCCATGCCGCAGAAACGCCCTATGCAGAATGGTCGTATCGCTCAGCAGCATGTCCCGTTCGCTGGTGATAAACAACGTAGGCGGCATGCCGCGAAGGTCCGCATACATCGGCGAGAGCACCGGATCCTTCGCATCGGTCGAACCGAGGTAGCTCGTGTCGTGCGACTTGCCATCGGGCAGTGGCAGAGACCCGGTCAATCCGCGTAGAGAAAAGATTGCCCGCGAATCCCCCTCCTGGCTGAAGTCGCCCAGCCCCGAAAATATCCCTAGAGCACCGGGCAGCGGCACCCCCAGCTGCCGTAGCCGAACCGCCACCTCCGCCGTAAGAATAGCGCCCGCCGAGGTTCCATATAGACCGATATGCGACGGCTTGTAACTCTTAAGAAGCTCCCGGTACACGGCAATCGTGTCGTCCACCGCAGCCGGAAAAGGATGCTCGGGCGCAAGCCGGTACAGCACCGACACGACTCGAGTGCGAGTCAAGTTGGCAATCGGAATCGACTCCGTGAACGAGCCCGAATCCGAGTTGAAGCCTCCGCCATGCACGTTGATCAGAACCCAGTCAGGGTGAGCAGGAGTCGCATCGAGGGGGAGAATCGGCAGCACGTTCCGCACAGGAACGCCCGCAATCGTCATCGAGTCGATCGTCACCGGGTAAACTGCGCGCGAGGCCTCCCCGGCCCGAGTCTGCCACGCATCCGTCGAGGAGCGCCGCTCGGCCAGCGTCTGGTTCTCAGCCCCCGCACCACGGCGAAGTGTAGCTTGCGCCTCCGGGCTGAGTGTGCTCGGAACCGGAACCACCCGCGTCACATGAGCCGTGCCGTTCGCGTCCACAACACTCGAGTTCGCTTCAGGAACCTGTTGAGCCAAAATCTGTTGATGAGTGGAGATACTGGCAAGCCCGAGAACAAGAAGAGGGAGAGTTTGGAAGCCTCGCATAAGTGCGATAAGCCTAGCAGGATCTTCGAGCTAACGGAATCGCCACGGAGGAAAACAGCCGCTCTCCCTCCAACCGACTCGGTCAGCGCTTCAAATTATTTGCCAGCGTAAGGCGTCCTGAGGTAGCGTCGCGCAGCGTCCGTCTGCGACTGGTCGCCCCCTCCCGCCGAAGCCAGTCGATACTGCTTCATCGCCTCGTCCCGGTTATGCAACAGGTCGAACATCTCCCCTGCGTTCAGCTGCGCGCGCCGGCGGATCCAGTCGCTGCAAGTCGGCTGGGCCGCGGCCTGCAGATAGTTCTGCGCCGCCTCCGCAATCTGGTTCTGTCCGCGCTCCGTATCCGCAAGGCCGAAGTAGGTCATATGCAGCCGGGGCTCGGCGAAGTACCCCGGCTTCTTCGCATCGGCCAGGATCGAGCGGTACTCCGCAATCGCTCCAGGTCCGTCGCCCGAGTCCTTGACTAGGTTCGCAACCTCCAGGCGAAACAGGTAGTCGCGAGGATACTCATTCGCCAACCCCTTCTGCACCACGATTGCCTCCGGATAACGGGCATCATGGCGCAGAAACAGTGAGAGCGCTGTACGCGATTCCACCGGGGTCACGATGCCATGCGCAGCCGATTCGCGCAGCAGATCGAGACCCTTCTCCTTGCTGCCGCTCACCCCCGCTATCCCCACCATCATGCGAATCAGGCGCGGCAGACTAGCCACCGCAAACTGCTGAATCCCCATCGCCATCTTGGCATCCGCATACTGCGGATCGATCTTCAACGTCTGCTCGCTGTCGCTCCGCGAGGCCAGCCCCTGGCGAGCTGCTGCGACGTAGCTATGGTCCACCAGCGTGATAAAGGCAGCGTGCATCCCACGCGCATACCCGCGCGCAAAGTAAGCATTGGCATCGTTCGGGTTCGCCTTGATCTGCTGATCGGCCAGAGCAACCGCAGAGTTCGTCAAAGATTCGATACGCTCGCGAATAGGTTGTGGAACCGGCACATTTCGCTTCGAAGTCAGGAACGAGTCATGCGCATAATACGTCGTATCCAGCAGGTCCTGCCGGTACAGCTCACGGAACACCAGGGTAAGAAGCACGTTACCTATAGCGATCGCGCTCTGCGGGTGCTCACGTTGCACTGCTTCAAAGCGCGGCAACGCGCCATCGTAATCCAGGATATAAAAATGCTCGAAGGCCTCCCGAACCTCTGGTGTCAGGTTGACCGCATCGGTATGCGCAGCAGGGTTATACGACTGCGAATACGCCGTGCCCCCCTCCGGTAGGACAGGCACGAGTAACAGGAAAAAAGACAAGCTGAGAATGGTCACGCTGCGTTTTATGATTCTTCTCCGGCCTGGGCTGCGAAGTTCATCCAACTGCCACCGTCCTTGCAGACTCTGATGCAGATTACGTCTCTGGTAGCGTACACGGATTGGACGCAAGCCACTGCAGACTGTACCCTGTGGGCATCGGAACTAGCCGGGAGGACGCTTCTCCTCTCAAAGCGAAACGGACTTTATGACACGGGTTGAGTTGCTTCAGTTGCTGGTCGGGCAGGCGCGTACCAACGGCTTCGAGTTTCGCAAATGGTATGTAGGAAAGCTCGGACTACCGTGGCAGAACGCTCATCACGCCGTAGAGATGCTCGCAACAGAGCGCCGATACTACGCACTCCTCTTCTCGCATGACTTTGCATCGACCTTCTGGAAGCCTGGAGAGCTGATGACCTTTCAGGTGCCCATGCAGTCCTTTACCCGCCGAATGAAAGACGGATCCATCGGCACCGTCCAGCGCAAAAGCTACACTCGCCGCAGCGCACGCGAGGACGCCTGGCTCTATCACCTCAAGGAGATGGCCGCCTCCGAAGAGCCACTTCGTTATATGCGGCGCTTCCTCCGAGTTCAGGAGGAGTTGGACGAAGACCCCTCCGAGGCAGACATCATCGAGCCAACAAAGTAAGTCGGCCGCTACTTGCTGCGATAGGCCTCAACCACCATAAACTCGCTCCAGCTCTACCCATCCTCAGACTTCTCGCCACGCCACGTAAAGTGGCTCATCGAGTGGTTCGTGTAAGTAGCGCGCGTATAGGCGTGCTCAGCCACTGGCTCCTTGAAAGCGTAGCTGACAGACTCCCCATCGAACCTCACACCACCCAGCTCCTCCGAGACAGGATCCGAGACAAGATTCGTCCAGCCTCCGTCCAGTGCGTTCAGCCACCGTATGTTCCAGCTCTGTTTGGCCGCGTCATATGTGCGCAGGTTCATCCCAAGCACGATCAACTCTCCGTCTGATCCTGTCATCCTGTACTCGTCCTCAATGGCATAACCATCGAGCACAAAGCGTCCCAGCCACGCAGCCTCATACCTCTGCCAATCGCCATGGTCCGACTTTATCTTCGCCTCGCACCGCCATCGGCCAATCAGAAAAGCAAAGCGGGACAGCGCCGCAGGCGCATGCGGGTTGAGCTCTCCGAACTCCTGACCGCTCTGATCTATACAGCCGTTCTCTTCCTTATTTTTTGTGGAACTCATGCGCCCAACGGGACACCTTACTTCCAGTCCTGTCGATTCAATTCGCCGGCGACAAATTGTGCCCTTTACGAATAGCCAGAATCTGCCTCAGATGATGCTCCCCATGAACCAGCTGAAACTTACGCCACTGCGCCACGCTAAGTGGCCCAAGCACCATATGGCTCGCAAATCTGGTAGTCGGCCCAAACAGCTCCTCAGCCTCCGCGCACAGCATATCGAGTTGAGCCAGATGGTCCGCCGCCGCGTCGGTCAGCTCCTCCCCGCACAGGCGATGAGCTGTTTCCGCAGGCGTCACCAGCGGTGGCGCCTTACGTCCGCGTGGAAAATAGCCCAGACGAATCACCGTGTACTGGCCCACGCGCTGCGGCAGATTGGGCTTCGCTCGGGTCGCCGTTCCTTTGGTCAGCCGTGCGCTCAAAGCCATCTCTGTGCCCGAGTAACTCAGCAGCAGGTGCTCCATAATCCGCTGAATGCTCCACTTCTGCGGACGCGAAGGCGGCTGAAGCTGCGTCTGGGCCGCGTCGAGTCCCTGCAGGGAGTAAGCAATCTCGCGCTGAAGACGATAGAGGGTCGAATCCATAAGGCAGGATCACGTTACACCGCTTCCCTTGCCAGCGGCTAGCCTTTTGTAGCCATGCTGCCTCCAGTATTGACCCGCAAAAGGTCTACTGCAGCTGATCCAGGGCCCTGCGAGCATCTTTAGCTCTCTCCCCCTCAGGGTCAAGCTTCAGATAAGTCTGATACTCCGCAACCGCCTCATCTTTCTTCTTCATCTTCTGCGCAATCTCCCCCAGCGCATAGTGTGCGGCGGAGTACTCAGGCTGCGTCTTCACCGCATCTTGCGCACGAAGATACGCGCCCTGCAGATTATCGTCACGCATATAGAACTTCGCGACCTTCAGATCCTCATCGACCCGTTCATCATCCGTCTGCACCCGCTTCACCTTCGGAAGCTTTCGATGGACCGAGCTTCCCTCCGTACCCGGCTTCGGCATATCCGTATCTGGCACATCAGGATCAACCCCGCCCGAACTGGAGCTGCTGCTACTGGAGTCGTCGCCGGGAAGCTTCGGCGCTGTTCCGGTTGGAAACGGATGCTCCGTCGCTGCCGATGACGGCGTCGTCGCAGAAGGACTGGGAGAGTCCGGCGCTGGTGCCGCAGGCTTCGCAGCAGCCCCCGGAAATGGAAACTGCTCGGCAACCGAAGGCTTCTTCGTCTGCGCAGGCGGAGCGCATGGCGTCGCTGGCTGCGAACCAGACTGACCCGAAGCGGGGCATGGCGGCGGCCCTTGTGCCGGCGCCGTCTGCGCATGGCAGGCAGCCGAGAACACTACCCCAGCCAGCAAAACACGAAATGTAAGACCGATCTTCATGGAAGTTTAGAACTCTCGTCCGATTCTTTGACGCTGCCACAACCCGGTTTGTTATAGTCAGCAGACCCGGGCTCTTTCCCTGCCTCTATTTTATTGGATGGAACTTCTTTGACTATGGTTGATGGGCTGATTATTCGTTCCTCCTCGATTCATGCCGCTGGCTGCTACACCACGCGGGCGATAAAAAAAGGCAAGCGGGTCTGCGAGTACGACGGCCCGCGCTTCACCAAGGACGAGGCCGACGAGCGCTACCAGGACCGCGATATCACCTATCTCTTCAGCTGTGGAGAAAACGGCCTCGTCATCGACGGCTTCGGCACAGCCATGTTTATCAACCACTCCTGCGACCCCAACTGCGAGTCGGAAAACATCGACGGCCGCGTCTTCGTCGTCGCCATTCGCAACATCACCCCCGGCGAGGAGCTGACCTACGAGTACAACCTCTACGACAGCGACGACGCCGAGCAGAACTGCTACTGCGGCGCAACCAAGTGTCGTGGAACCATGTTCAGCGAAGCTGAAGTAAAACGGCGTGCAAGAAAAGCCCGCGCGCTCACCCGCTCAAAACAATAACCCTCCCGCTGCAACCTGGCCTGTGAAAAACCAGGCTTGGCTGCCCCATGCCGCACAAAAACCGTGATCTGGCCTGCACTCCAGGCCACCTCTGCACCGGCAACGAGCCGCCGCCGATGGGCGATACAATAGAGCTGGCGGCACGAACTGGCGGCAAGATCGCTGCGTTCGCAACCTCCCTATCTTCCTCTATGGCATATCAGGTTCTCGCAAGGAAATACCGGCCACAGCGTTTCGCGGATGTTGCGGGACAGGACCACGTGACCGTCACGCTCATGAACGCCCTCACCCAGGGTCGTATCGCGCACGGCTACATCTTCAGCGGACATCGCGGCATCGGCAAAACCACCATCGCCCGCATCCTCGCCATGGCGCTCAACTGCCGCAACACCATCGGCTCTGCCGTCCGGCCCACCCCTGAGCCCTGCGAGGTCTGCGAGAGCTGCACCGAGATCAAGGCCGGCAACGCCGTCGACGTAATCGAGATCGACGCCGCCACCAACCGCGGAATCGATGAGATCCGCGAGCTGCGCGACGCAGCCCGCTACCGTCCTGCGCGCGACAAGTACAAGATCTACATCCTCGACGAAGCACACCAGATCACCGATGCCGCCTTCAACGCCCTGCTGAAGACCCTTGAGGAGCCGCCCGACCACATCGTCTTCATGATGGCGACCACCCAGCCCGAGGACATTCCTCAGACCGTCCGCTCGCGCTGTCAGCACTTCAGCTTTCATGCAGTCAAACTTGTCGACATCCTCAGTGAACTGCGCGGAATCGCACAACGCGAAGGCGTCGACGCCGATGAGTCAGCCCTCAGCCTCCTCGCTGAAGCAGGCGACGGCTCCATGCGCGACGCGCTCTCCATTATGGATCAGGCCATCGCCAGCGCCCCGGTCGAAGATGGACGCCCCCGCCTCGATGCCGGACAGATCCGTGAGCTGATGGGCACCGTCCCCAATGCCGTGTTCGAGCGCATCCTCGAAGCCGTGGACGGAAACCGCAGCGCAGAGGTCATCACCGTCGCCAACCAGCTCCTCGACGCGGGAAACTCCCCGGCCCAACTCGCGCGTCAGCTTGTGCGCTATCTCCGCAACACCGTCATCGCAAAGATCGCCGGCATCGGCATCGACGGCGCGGCAGCCGACGGTGTAGCAGGCGAGCTGCTCCAGATCTCCGCAGACGAGCAGCGGCGCGCAGGCCGCTCCGCTGCCCTCTTCAGCGAAGAGGAGCTCACCCGTTTTCTCCAGGTAATGCTCCGCACGTTTGACGAGCTGGGTTACCGTCAGGAGCAGCGCTTCCACTTCGAGCTGGGCCTGCTCAAGCTCGTGCATCTACGCAGGCTTCTCCCCATCGAAGCCGTACTCAGCCAGTTCCCGGTCACCGGCGGCGCGAGGCCAGGCCCGGGCGTAGCAACCGCCAAAACCATGGGCGCAGCAACTCCCCCATCACCTCGGCCTCCGGTCAGCGGCTCCGCAACCGCCAGGGTGCTTGAGACCAACGCGAAACCCGCCTTCTCCCCCTTCGAAAAAGATCAAAGCAGAAGCCGCTTCGACGAAAAAGCCATAGGCGTTGCTCCAGCCCCAGTCGCCGTGATGCCCGCTGCAGCTCCAGTCGTACCGATGGCAGCGCCCGTATCCCTCCCGACGCCGATCCCCACGCCGATATCAGTAGCAACTCCCGCAGAGATGATTCTCACCGAAGCCGACGCAGAAGGAGCCGCACTCCTCGAAATAGGCGACCAGGCAGAGGCAGCAACAGGCATTGCGTTGATAGCAGAAGCCGAAACTCCAGAAGCTCCTGAACCGGCAAGCATAAATAACCTGCAACCGTCACCGTTACACTCTGCCGAAGACCTCCAGCGAGCAGCCGTAGACGCGCTCTCTGCCGCGAAGAATCAGGCAACACCCGCCGACGCCCTCGCCGATGCTGAGTGGACCATCACCGACACCGAGATTCGCGTCCAGACCGAGCTCTCGAAGACGATGCTCTCGATGGTCATCAACCCGGAGGCAGAAAAAATAGCCAAAGCCGCCCTGCGCGATGCCGGAGCCGGATCGCTCAAGCTCATACTTCTCCCCGGCGCGAAAAATACCGCAACCGCGAAAAAACCCCGCCCCGCAAAAAATGGGAGCGTCCAGGCGAAGGCTATGGAGCATCCAATCGTGCAGAGAGCGCAGACGCTCTTCAATGCCGAGATCAGAAACGTAATCGATCTCAGCGACAACGACTGAGCACTCGCAATCCAGTCATAGCCACACGATGGAGGAACGATGGACTTTTCCGATCTGGGGAAGATGAAAGAGATGATGGGTCAGGCCAAGCTGATGCAGGAGCAGATGGACAAGAAGCTCACTGCAACCGTAGTCGAGGCCTCCAGCGGCGGTGGTGTGGTAACCGTCCGGATGAATGGCAAAAAAGAAGTCCTGCGGGTAAAGATCGAGCCGACCGCGATGGGAAGCTCAACAAGCGACCTCGAGCTTCTCGAAGACCTCATCGCCGCGGCTGTAAACGAAGCTGGCCGTCGTGCCGATGACGCCATGAAGTCCAGCCTCTCGGGGATGATGGGTGGCATGGGACTGCCGGATCTGCCGGGGTTGGGCTAAGTGGCAGGTTCTTTCCACGCCACCCCAAGCCGCTTTGCCGAACCGATGTCGCGTCTCATCGAAGAGTTCAGGAAGCTCCCGGGAATCGGCACCAAGAGCGCACAGCGCCTCGCATTCCATGTCCTCCGCTCCTCGGCGCAGGACGCTGAAGCTCTCTCGCTCGCCATACGAGAGCTTAAGCTGCACCTTCGCCTCTGTTCCGTCTGCAACAACATCACCGACGTCGATCCCTGCGGCTACTGCACAAGCCCGGTCCGGAACCAGCGGCTCGTCTGCGTCGTCGAAGAGCCCACCAACATCGCGACCATTGAAAAGACACGCAGCTACAACGGCGTCTATCACGTCCTGCACGGCACGCTATCTCCCATCGGCGGCGTAGGGCCCGAGCAGCTTCGCATCGCCAATCTCCTCACCCGCCTCGCCGAAGTGGACGAGATCATTCTCGCAACCTCTCCAACCACCGAAGGCGAAGCCACAGCTGGTTTTCTGGCGATAGAGCTACGAAGAACACGACCAGAGGTAAAGGTCACAAGAATCGCAACAGGCGTACCCGCCGGCAGCGATATAGAGTACGCCGATGAGGTCACCATGACACGTGCGATGGAAGGCCGGCGGGAGTTTTAGCTTTCGCCGCTGCGGCTTTCACGAAAATTATTCGTCTAACGATCGAAGAAAGATTACAGCCAAGGGTGGTTCATGATTCAAAACGAAGTACTCTCTCGTCGGCGTTTCCTGCGTCAGAGTTTTGCATTCAGCGCATTGGCAGGGCTGGGTTCCCTGACTTCGTTTGCAGCCTCGAAGCACTCCGGTTCGCCCGCCGGCAGTTCGCGCCTGTTGATGCTTGGGGACTGGGGCTATGAGAACTTCGAAGCGCAAAGCCGCGTAGCCAGCGCGATGCAAGCTTATGTGCGGCAGCAGAACTTCGCCACCCAGGCGCTGCTAATGTTAGGCGACAACTGGTATGGGCCGCTCCCAGGCGGCGTAAAAGACGTGCGCTGGCAAAGTCAGTTCGAACAGATGTATCCGAAGACTGTCTTCGACTGCCCCGCCTACGCCATCCCCGGCAACCATGACTATCAGCGCATGCCGCAGAGTAAGGTCGCCGCAGAGCTCGAGTACGCCAAGGCCGGAGGAACCCGCTGGACCATGCCATCCCTCTGGTACAGCTTTCAGTTCCCTCTCAAAAATCCGCAGGTCACCATCATCGCGCTCGACAGCAACATGCCTAACCCAGACGGGAAACAAGCTGCAGGCGTAAACTTCACCCTCACTCCGGCGCAGCAGGCCGAGCAACTAACATGGTTGGAAGCCGAGCTGAATAAGCCGCGAACGACTCCGTTCCTGGTCGTCATGGGACATCACCCCATCTTCTCGAACGGCCCTCACGGAGACAACAAAATCCTTGTCCGCGACTGGGAGCCGCTCCTCAGAAAACACAACGTCCATCTCTATCTCGCCGGCCACGACCACGACATGCAGCACCTCGAGTTCGAAGGCCATCCCACCTCCTTCGTCCTCTCGGGCGGCGGCGGAGCAGACCTCTACCCCCTCCTCATCGACGAAGCGCAGCGTGGCCCCTACGCGCAGCGAGTCTACGGCTTCAGTGATCTCGAAGTAACACCGGAACTGCTAACGCTGCGACATCTCGACGAAAAGGGTCAGCTCTTACACGCCTTCACGAAGCAGCCCGACGGAACAGTTCACTTCATCTCCTAAGTCGCAACCGTGTCCAGCGAAGCCAGGTTGCCGCCAGTCATCTGGTTCGGCTGGTCAAGCTTAAGCAATGACAGAATCGTAGGCGAGATATCCCGCAAGCTCCCGCCTTCACGCAGCGAGCGCTTTTTGCCATCTTCGGTGACATAAAGAAACGGCACCGGATTCGTTGTATGCGCCGTATGCGGACCACCGCTGACCGGATCGATCAGCATCTCCGCGTTGCCATGGTCCGCCGTAACCAGCAAACTCCCGCCGCGCTGCCTGATCGCCTGGTAAATCCGCCCCAGCTGAGTATCCACCGTCTCTACCGCGCGTATGGTCGGCTCCATCATGCCGGAGTGCCCCACCATATCCGCATTAGCAAAGTTCACAATGATCACATCGAACGCCGTATCGTTCACCGCTTTAATTACCGCATCCGCAATTCCGGCCGCCGACATCTCAGGCGCCAGGTCATACGTCGCCACCTTCTGCGAAGCAACTAGTGCACGATCCTCTCCGGGAAAAGGCTTCTCAATTCCACCGTTGAAAAAGTAAGTAACATGCGCGTACTTCTCCGTCTCCGCCACCCGCAGGTTGCGTAGGTTCGCCTGCGACATCAGGTTCGCCAGCAGGTTATCCATCGACTCGGCCGGAATCACAATAGGCAACTTGAAGTTCTTGTCATACTGCGTCATGCACACATAGTGAAGATCAGCCGGAACCAGGTTCAGCGGAATCTCCACATCCAGCTCCGCAGCATTTGGAAGCTGATGACCCTGGCTCCCCACCGGATCGGCAGTCAGTCCGGAGCGGCGAGTCAACACCCGGGTAATCTGTCGCACGCGGTCCGCGCGATAGTCGAAGTTGATCACCACGTCTTCATCGCGAATCAGCCTCACGGCATCTCCCGCCTGGTTGATGCACGTGAAAGGCGGAATGAACTCATCGGTCGTGCCGTTGTTGTACAGCTCCTTGATTCGCGCTACAGGATCGGCATACCTCCCGCCTTCGGGTTGCCCCGTCACCATCGCATCGAAGGCCTGCCTCTCCTTCTCCCAGCGTAGATCGCGGTCCATCGCATAGTAGCGTCCGCTCACCGACGCAATCGTCCCGACCCCGGCCTCGCGTAGAGTATGCTGCAACTGCTCAAGGTAACCAACACCGCTCGTAGGCATCGTGTCGCGGCCATCCATAAACGCATGAACGAAGACTCGCGAAAGCTTGTGTTGCGCGGCCATGCGAATCAGCGCATCGAGATGCCGCTGATGAGAGTGAACGCCGCCGTCCGACAGCAGCCCAATCAGATGAAGCGCCCTTCCCTTCTGACCCGCGAGTTCGAACGCCCTGGTCAAAGTCGGGTCGCTGTACAACGAGCCATCCACAATCGCCGTATCGATGCGCGTCATATCCATCCGCACAATCCGTCCCGCGCCAAGGTTCAGATGGCCCACCTCGCTGTTGCCCATCTGTCCATCCGGAAGGCCCACAAAGTGCTCACTCGCACGCAGTAGCGTATTCGGGTAGTCGCGAAGTAAACCGTCGTAGGTAGGTTTGCGGGCCTGGGCGATAGCATTGCCATGAGTCTCGGCGCGGTAGCCCCATCCGTCGAGAATGGTAAGAACAACTGGTGCTTTAGCCATAGGGTCTGTTTCTCTCGCTGTCTTGTTCCGATGCTCAGAATATCAACATTGCAGCTCCTTCGTTGTATCTGGCAACAAAAGGAAAGCAGAAAGAATCTTCCACTTTACTGTGCAGCAGAAAAGCGCCAGAGCTTGATGCGTATCGAACACGGTACAATCCCGGAAACTCTCACGATGGCTGGAGGAGATTCATGATTCCGACACAGAGCGACCCGGCTCTGGCAGGCCGAAAACCCCAACCTGCCAGGTTCACTCCGCTTCCGGGCCTCGATCTCCACGCCGAATATCACTCCGTCCGCACCGGCGGCGACTTCTTCGACGCCATCCACCTCGGCTCCCACGTCATCTTCCTGCTCACAGACATCGCCGGCACCAGGGAGTCAACCCAGCCCATCGCCGCAGACGTCCAGGCCACCTTTCGCAGACACGGCGCAGAGCTCTTTCGCGCGCCCAACGCCAACGTCATGGACATAACCGCTCAACTCGCGCAGGAGATCAACCACGAGTTCATCCGTGCCTCGCGAGGGGTACGCTTCGCCCCTACCTTCCTCGGCAGCTTCGATCTTGTATTGGGCATCCTCGCCTACGTCAACGCGGGCGCACTCACTGCCGTATTTCACGACTCCAGCAGCACGCACCTTCTCACCAGCCCCGCCGTCCCCATGGGACTCTTCACCCACCTGACCTACGAACCCTCCGTGCAGGCCTTCGAGCGTGGCGCCAAACTCTTGATCGTGACCAAAGGCGTCATGGAGACGCAACACGGACGCGCCCACTTCGGAGTCGATCGCTTGATCCCTCTTCTGCAGGACTCAGACCCCGCGACCACCAACTCTGCAACCGAAATCTGCCACGCCGCTCTCAAAGCTGCCGAAGAGTTCAAGCAGGTCCCCTGGTACAGCCTTCACAATCTTCCCTTCGGCCACAAAAACGAAGACGAAGACCTCACCGCAATGGCTCTGGTTCGCCCGCTAAAAGAGGCAAGCGTCGAGAAAGAGGACAGCATCTAGCTCCTTCTAAGAAGGCAAGCGCTACCGAAAAAGTGAGGGCAGCACCTCGGTTGCCGTACCCAGAAGAATCTCGTGGAACGCTTCATGATTAAGCGGCTCCTCCGGCCCGACATAAACCGTGCGCGTGCGCTGTTGATTGGCGATATGCACCAGCCCCGCCGCAGGATAAACAGAGCCCGACGTACCCACGACCAGCAGAACCGTAGCACGGTTCAGCGTGCGATAGATCGTCTCCATCTCCAGCGGAGTCTCGCCAAACCACACGATGTGCGGCCGCACAGCAGCCCTGCACGCCTCACAAACAGGCAGGCTCATCGCCGTCTCATACAACGCCTTATCCGCGAACGGCTCGTCGCACCGAACACACCGAGACTCATACAAGCTTCCATGCATGTGATGAACCCGCTGCGACCCGGCGCGCTCATGCAAGTCATCCACATTCTGCGTGCACAGATAAAATCGGTCGCCAAGCTCTAGTTCAATCTTCGCCAGCGCATAGTGAGCCGCGTTTGGCTCTGCCTCCGAAGCATCCCGTCGCCTCTGCGAATAGAAGCGCCACACCAACTCACGGTCAGCCTGCCACGCCTCAGGAGTCGCGACTTGCTCCACTCGGTGCCCATTCCAAAGACCACCCGAGCCGCGAAACGTCGCAAGCCCGCTCTCAGCGGAGATCCCCGCTCCCGTCAACACAAACAGATGATCCTGTGGCGTAAGGTGCATGCATTGTTCGATGCCGTCTTCGCTGCTTGTGTCACTCAGACCAGCTCGCACCGGGCCGTCACTCATGACGTGGAACCTCACCTGCCAGAAAGCTTACCTGGGGTCAGAGGGCTCACTCGCCACGCCATCTGCATTCCACGCAATCACGCGATAGTGAACCCCGCCAAGCGTGCCATGTGGGTCCGCCCACGGATCGTCAGCGTCCGTGGCGCAGCGGTCGCAGATCGGCTTCCACTCCTTCGACCCCGCGTCATTACGCTCAACCGAGTACCGGACTGCGCCCGCAGAGCCGCGCCATGCGATAAGGCCGACAATCACCGTAGAAGTAATAACCGGCCTCGGCGGAATCCGATGCTTCGGCAACTCGGTACCGGACATAGCGTACGCATGAGTGCGAAGTTGCTGCGCACGCACAGCCATGTCTTCAGCACTGTTGACCAGCGTCTTGACGCCGGGATAATAGAGCGCCCACCACTCGCCGCACTCCCCATGCTCGGCAAAAATAGGGTTGGTAGCGTCAGCCGGAATAGGTTGGAACCCGAAGTTGTCCAGGTGCGCCTGTAGCGCCCAGTAGCCGTCACCGGAGACGTTAGGATCGTGTGCAAGCGTGGTCAAAACCTGCTCAAAATCCTGTTGAGTCTTCCAGTCCGTGCGATCCCAGCCAAACTCATTCACGATGAAAACCTTCCCGTGGCTCGTGACGGCAGCCGCATCATGACTGAAGGTCGCCGCCGTGGTGGGCGGCTGGTTCGGGCCAAGCAGTATGTCCCAGTGCGGATAAAACTCGAACGTAGCAAGGTCCGTCGATTTGTTGTCTAGCACAGCCGGATAGACGCGATAGATCCCAGAGGTGTCGAGATACAAATGGTGCGAATCCTGCTGCTTAATGTGAGCCCCGATGGTCTCCCCCCATGCGGAGACCTGTCCCAAAGCCGATGCGCCCCCGCCCGAAAGCATCGTGAGGATGCCGCACATGTTGCAGTTCTCCCACGCCATAATCGTGGGGTCATCTTTGTAGCGAAGACCGGTCATGGGATTCAAGTGATTCAGAACCGCGTCGATGTGACGCTCATACGCCGCGATAACGCCCGCATCCGTAAAGAAGTCCTGCGGGTTCTGCCTCTTCTCCCAGGCCAGATACTGGCCGATCCCACCGCCGGCGCAAGTGGCGCAGTCGCCGACCAGCGGAATTATCAGCTTCATGCCGTGGTTACGCGCCACGGCCAGAGCGTAGTCGGTGGATTGAAAAGCTGCATCGTTGAACTTGCCCTCCGTGGGCTCGATACACAATCCGCAACCGACGGTGTCGCCCATAGTCTGTGCGCGCACCACCTTGGCGCCCATCTCCGCAGCCGTGTCAAAAGCATCGTCGATCTCGAAGTGGCTGGGCAGCCTCGGACCCATCGGATCGTGTGGACCGTATCCCTCCAGCCCAAGCCACTCGATGTTCGGGCCGCTATAGCGAAAGGGCGCGCCCGACAGCGTAAGCTTCGTTCCAGCGCGTTGCACAAAATCATTCGGCTGCGAAGATTGCGCGACGGCAGGCGAGACGATGACTACAAGCACCGCTGCCGTAAGCGTAATGATCGATCCAGCTACCCAGTTTGACTTCGCCATGCGTCTCTCGCTCCACAACTCCAGACATTTGGACCGCGACACATTATGAATGGCCATTCAACGCTTTGCAACCGCCTGCCGAATCACAGCGTCGTGCGAAAGAGAAGATTCCGTTCCGTATAAAGAAGCGAAACAAACAAATGCCCACGAGGATCAACTCGTGGGCACTCGTGTAAATCAAAATCCGTCTGCGCTTACTCGCCGAAGTTAACCGACTCAATCCCCAGAAACTCCGCCGACTGCCCCAGCTCTTCCTCAATCCGCAGCAGTTGGTTGTACTTCGCAATGCGATCCGTACGGCTCGCGCTACCGGTCTTGATCTGTCCCGCGCCAGTACCCACCGCCAGGTCAGCGATAAACGTATCTTCCGTCTCGCCGCTGCGGTGGCTGATGATCGACGTATAGCCAAAGCGTCGCGCCAGCTCGATCGCCTCCAGCGTCTCCGAAACCGTACCGATCTGGTTTACCTTGATCAAAATCGAGTTCGCAACCTTCTGCTCGATTCCCTGCCGCAGCCGCTGCGTGTTCGTCACAAACAGATCATCGCCCACCAGCTGCACCTTGTCGCCGAGAATCTCGGTGAGATGACGCCAGCCATCCCAGTCATCCTCCGCCAATCCATCCTCGATACTCACAATCGGATACTGCCGAACCCAGCTCTCCCAGTAAGCCGCCATCTCAGTCGAGCTCAGCTCGCGCTTATCCGACTTCTTGAAGACGTACTTGCCCTTCTCCTTATCGTAAAACTCGCTCGACGCAGGATCCAGCGCGATAGAGATATCTTCGCCCGGCGTATATCCGGCAAGCTGAATCGCCTCCAGGATCAGGTCAAGCGCCTCATCATTAGACTTCAGCGAAGGAGCAAATCCACCCTCATCGCCAACCGCCGTGTTATAACCCTTCTTCTTCAGCACGCCCTTCAGCGTATGGAAGACCTCGGTCCCCCAGCGCAGCGCATCCGAAAACGTCTCCGCGCCCACCGGCATCACCATAAACTCCTGAAAGTCCACGTTCGAATCCGCATGCGACCCGCCGTTCAAAATATTCATCATCGGCGTAGGCAGCAAACAGGCATTCACTCCGCCAAGATAGCGATACAGCGGCAGCTTCAACGCCTCGGCAGACGCACGCGCCACCGCCATCGACACCGCAAGAATCGCATTCGCACCCAACTTCGATTTATTCTCCGTCCCATCGATCGAGATCATCGTCGCGTCAATCAGCCTCTGATTGCTCGCATCCATCCCCACCAACTCCGGCCCCAGGATCGTCTCCACATTCTCCACCGCCTGCAGCACGCCTTTGCCCAGGTAGTGGTCTTTATCCCCGTCGCGCAGCTCAACCGCCTCATGCTCGCCGGTGGAAGCCCCACTCGGTACTGCGGCGCGGCCCTTCGCTCCGCTGTCGAGCACAACATCAGCCTCAACAGTAGGATTACCGCGGGAGTCCAGAATTTCGCGTGCGTGGATAGAGACGATCTCGGTCATGTTGCTCCTATTTTCTTGTAGCGCAGAATGTTGGGGAACGACGCGGTGGTTCAACCGTTCGTTTAACTTCGGACGACGGTCCACCGCAACGGTGCGGCCACCCAGAAGAGTGATGGACTGCACCAGCTTTGCGTCAGAGGGACTCACCTGTCGGATTTTAGCAAAGGAAACCTGTCTCACGCCTCAACGTCTAATGAATCGAGCACCGCAACCCAGGCGTTGAAGCTCTTATTAGCAGCCTCGGTTCCCTGCCAGCGAATTTGTTCCATCAGGCCCTCGCTGGTTCTACTCTTTGGAGTGATACGAGTCCGGTAAACTCAGGTGCTCGAATCCAGCTCTACGCAGTTATGAAACTCGCTTCGAGGATACCGCTATGAAGATGCATCTCACCACCGCCGCTCTCGTTCTCGCTGCTGCCCCCGCGTTCTCACAAGCTCCCGCACAAGATCCGATGATGGGCGTCTCCCATCCTGACTCCGCGGTCATCTCCAGCACAGACGACGCAGCTCCGCAGACTTCTCCGGCAAAACCCAGTGCCGCTCTCCCGGCCACTGCGCCCACAGCTCCGGCGCAGGAGTACGGACCATACGTCCCCTACCAGGGCGCATCCGCCACAGGTTCCAGCTTTACCAGCCACGCAGACCCGGCAGACGATATCGACGCGATGATCGTAACCAGCGTCCCCGAGCGCGAAGGCGAGCTCCGTGAAGGCACCCTCTTGAAGACCCAGATCCAGGAGACCCTGGCCACCGACAAGACCTACGCAGGAACAAGATTCACCGCCCAGGTCACCGAAGCCGTCGAGCGCAACGGCCGCGTCATCATTCCCGTCGGCTCAATCCTCGAA
Source organism: Granulicella sp. S190 (assembly GCF_009766095.1). Classification (GTDB taxonomy): domain Bacteria; phylum Acidobacteriota; class Terriglobia; order Terriglobales; family Acidobacteriaceae; genus Edaphobacter. The sequence goes on along the minus strand of NZ_LMUD01000019.1, from coordinate 7,543 downwards.
GGCCAGGTCACCGAAGTCCACGGCGGCCGCAGAATCTCAGGTGCCGCAGCCATGCACCTCGAAACTCGCGACGTCACCCTGCCCGACGGCACCCACTACATCGTTCACGCCCAGCTCATCGACACCGGCAAAAGCGAGTTCCGCGTCGACAACGAGGGAACCCTCAAGCGAAAGGATCACGCCAAGGAGACTCTCGCAATCGTCGGCGGCGTTACCGGCGCAGGAGCAGCCACAGGAGCGCTCATCGGTGGCGGCGTCGGAGCCATCGTTGGCGCAGGAATCGGTGCGGGCGTCAGCACCGTCATCTGGCTCAAGCAGGACCGTCAGGCCACCCTCCCCAAGGACGAGGCGCTGACCTTCAGTCTCACCACCCCGATGATCCTCACGCCGCTAAGCGCCTCACCCCTCAGCAGCATGAACACAAACAACGTCGGCCCGGTAGGAGCATCGCAGTAAAGCAATCAACTCACTCGATTCAGAGACCCGGGGCAGCCGCCTCGGGTTTTCTTTTGCAATGAAGGAAGTGCAGGAAAACGCGAGCCAACCCCGCCCCCTACAAGTCAATCCTCGTCCCAAAACCACAGCAAAACCCGCGCCAACAGGCTAAAATAGAGTCATGAGCACCGCAACCCTCCCGACCGCCCCCACCCACACCACCGGCTACACCGACGACCACGCCAAGTCTGGCCTCGACACCACCTTTCCCGCCATCGAAACCTGGCAGAACCAGTTCAAGGCCTACGAGATCCTCGTCGACGACCCAGAGTTCACCAGTGTCTGCCCCAAGACCGGCCTCCCCGACTTCGGTCGTCTCACCATCCGTTACATGCCCCGCGAGAGCTGCCTCGAGCTCAAGTCCCTCAAGGAATACCTCTTCACCTATCGCAACCTCGGCATCTTCCAGGAAAACATCGTCAACCAGGTCCTCGACGACGTCGTCAAAGCCTGCAACCCCGTCTGGGCCGTTATCGTAGGTGACTTCCGCCCCCGCGGCGGTATCTCCACCGTCGTCACCGCCACCTACCCTCGCACCGAAACACCCCCGCAAAAATAAACCTGAAAACTCTGGCGTATTTTTAGCTCTTCAAAAGCAGCAGACAAAGCACCACGTCTGCTGCATCTCCCACCACGCTCACACCATCCATTCACCACCACCAAAACACCAGAAATCTACTATCCCCCAATAAAACCGTCCCTTCACCACCCCAGAAAAATCTCCCCAGAACCCAACTGCTATCCTCCCTCAGAGGAGAAACCCGAGATGGCTTCCGCAACAAAGCCCACCCGCACCGCCTCCGTAGCCGGAGCCACCACCGCCCTCGTCCTCCTCACCGCACTCAACTTCGTCAACTACATCGACCGCTACATCCTCCCTGGCGTCCAGGAGCAGGTAAAAACCGAGTTCCATCTCTCCGACGAACACATCGGCACCCTCACCTTCTGGTTCATGATCGCCTACATGTGCACCTCGCCCATCACCGGATGGCTGGGCGACCGCTTCCCCCGCAAGCCCATGATCGTCACAGCCGCCCTCTTCTGGGCCGCCATCAACTTCCTCACCGCGACCGTCCACTCCTATGACTCGCTCAACCTCCGCCACGCGGCGCTCGGCGTAGGCGAGGCCAGCTTCGGCATCTTCGCCCCCGCGCTCCTCGCCGACTTCTACCCCGAAGACCAGCGCAACCGCGTCCTCACCATCTTCAACGTAGCCATACCCGTAGGCGCGGCCCTCGGCTACCTCGTCGGAGGCACCGTAGGCGAACACTACGGCTGGCGCATGTCCTTCATCGTCTCCGCCGTCCCCGCGGCAATCATCGCCATCCTCATCGCCATCTTCATGAAGGAGCCCGCACGCGGCGCAAGTCAGGGTGAAAAAGCCAAACTCGAAAAAGGAACCATCCTCTCTCTCATCAAAAACCCCGCCTACCTCTCCTCCATCCTCGGCTACGCCGCCGTCACCTTCTCCCTCGGTGGCATCTCCTGGTGGATGCCCTCCTTCCTCCAGCGCATCGACGGCCGCAGCCAATCCTCCGCCGCCTACATCATGGGAGCCATCACCGTAGTAGCCGGTTTAGGAGGTACCATCACCGGCGGCACCATCGCGCAAAAATGGTCCCACACCAACCCCAAAGCCCTCTACCTCGTCCCCGCCATCAGCGCCGCCATCGCCGTCCCACCCGCGCTCCTCTGCTTCTTCGGCCCACACTCCCTCACCCTCTACGGCCTAGGCGCAGCCATCTTCCTCATCTTCCTCGGCACTGGTCCCGTCAACGCCGCCACCCTCAACGCCGTCCGCCCCGAGATCCGCGCCACCGCCATGGCCGGCCAGCTCTTCATCATCCACGCCCTGGGCGACGCCATCTCCCCCCGTATCATCGGCGCCGTCAGCGACCACTCCAACCTCAACATCGGCCTCGGCTCCACCCTCATCACCATGCTCCTCGCCTCCGTCATCTTCTTCAT
>NZ_LMUD01000019.1:0-4896 GCF_009766095.1 Granulicella sp. S190 | reverse complement strand
CAATCCAGCAACCGCCCCCAAACCCACACGTCTAAGGACTTATTGCACTCCTTCCTCCAATCCTCTCTCACGGCCACCGCATGGCTCGTCGCCCTCGCCTGGATGTGGAAGGCCCTCACCGCATCCATCGGCCTCCGCCGCGTCCCCGATCTAACCGCCCCCGCTCACATCCTTGCCCCACCAACCGATCTCTCACTCGCCGTCATCATCCCAGCCCGCAACGAATCGGCTAATATCGAAGCCTGCCTCCAATCCCTCCTGAACCAGCATCAAGACCAGCAACTCCTTAATCTCCACCTCATCGCCGTCGACGACCGCTCCAACGACAACACCGGCACCCTCATGGACGCTCTCGCCGCCCAGCACCCAGACAAGCTCACCGTCCTCCACATCACCAATCTCCCCCCAGGCTGGCTCGGCAAAACCCACGCTATGGCCTACGCCGCGCGTCACGCCATCTCCCTCCTCCATCCCGGCTATCTTCTCTTCACCGACGCCGACATCCTCTTCCATCCCGACGCTCTCCGCCTCGCCCTCGCCCACGCCGCAGCCACCCAGGCCGACCACCTCGTCCTACTCCCCACCGCCACCATCAAATCCGCAGGCGAGGGCATGCTCCTCAGCTACTTTCAGATCATGGGCCTCTGGGCCGTTCGTCCTTGGCGCGTCTCTGACCCCCAGTCCCTCCGCGACGCTGTCGGCGTAGGCGCCTTCAACCTCCTCCGCACCGCCGCCTATCAGCAGATCGGGGGCTACGAAGCTCTCCGCATGGAGATCGTCGAAGACCTCGCCCTCGGCAGCCGCATCAAGCGAGCCCGCCTCCGCCAGCGCATCGCCACCGGTCCCGGCCTCGTCAGAGTTCACTGGGCCAGCGGCGTCAGCGGAATCCTCAACGGTCTGATCAAAAATCTCTTCGCCGTCTTCCGCTACAACTCCATCGTCGCTCTACTCTCCTGCGTCTGGTTCACTCTCTTCTGCATCGTCCCCGCGGCCTTTCTCGCCTCCTCGCAGACGCGCACTCCGGCAATCCTCACCTTCGCCTCCGTTACCTTCCTCTACCTGCTCTCCAGCCGACAAAGCAAAGTCTCCCCCTGGTATGCGATCCTCTTTCCCATCAGCGCTACGCTGATCGTCTACTCCATCCTCCGCTCCGCAATCATCACCCTCAAACAAGGCGGCGTCACCTGGCGAGGCACCTTCTATCCCTTGTCTGAACTCCGCAAGCGTAGACCCTGAAATCAGAAATCAACCTTAAATCCGTCAGCACCCCACTTTGCAGTCGTCGTTGCTTGTTCTTTGCAGTCGTCGTTGCTTGTTCTTTGCAGTCGTCGTTGCTTGCCCTTTGCAGTTGTCGTTGCTCGCTCTTTTGTTGTCAATCCGCAGCGCAGCGGAGGAATCTGCTTCTTCACTCACCCTACGAATAGCCAACCGTACTCGCCGTAGTTGATGACCGACCACACCGACTCAGATGACGAGCTATCTACACGAAAGACCGCACCAACAAGCCGAAGACCTTACCCGACCGTGAATACCACACGCGGCTTTCCAGCCGCATCGTCCCAATTCGACGCAATCTCCGAGAGAGGCACACGTTTTATCGCAATCCTGAGATTCGCCGTTCCCACCACTTCAAACACACTCCTGATCGCGTTCCGCAGCCCGGACAATGGCACACTCTTCAGTCCGCTCCCCATCAACACGATCGCCGACGAGCGCAGCGCAGCCCCCGGCAGCTCCACGTTCTCCTCGCGACTCACGCCTCCCACATGCACAAACCGAACCGGCGTCGCATCCTCCACCGCCTTCGCAATCGCAACGATCACCGTCTTCGCACTCTCCCCCCAAACGTAATCGATCACAACATCAATCCCCTGCTCGAACTGCTCTACCAGCGCCTCTTCGTACCGCTTTGCTCCCAACGGATGCAGTGCACCCAGCGCAAATGGAATCACCATGTCTGCTCCAAGCGCCTTCCCGCCCCAGCCACAGGCTCAGGAAAGTCTCCATAAACCGGCGTCTTGCCGGCTGCCGTGATAATCGCTGCTTTCATAAATATCTCCTTAGCCTTCAAAATAGACCTCCTTCTAAAGGAAGCCGTTGAACGACGTTCAACATAATTGAACAATGTTCAATTATAAAGATGCCAAAACTGCTATCCTCGATGCAGGAAATAATCACGCAGGAAAAATACCGACGGATGAAGGAAGCAAGGCATGAAAGTTAACCGGGACATGCTCGCCCAGGCCGCACTTAAACTGCTCAACGAAGTCGGCCTCGAGCAGCTGACCCTCCGTCGTCTCGGCACGAAGCTGAAGGTCCAGGCCACAGCCATCTACTGGCACTTCAAGAGCAAAGAAGAGCTCATAGACGAGATGGCAACGATGGTCCTCGCAGAGGGAGCACACAACCTATTGCCCGCCCGTCGCAGCTCCGACTGGAAGATCTGGGCCGCCACCTTCGGACAAGGCCTGAGAAAGACGCTGCTTGCATACAGGGACGGCGCCCGAATGGTCTCAGGGACCGAACTCACCAACACCGACTACATGAAGACCGTCGAGTCGATAGGCGCAAAACTCCTCGAAGCTGGCTTCTCCCTTCGTCAGGCAGTTGTTCTACTGAGCACCGTCTACAGCTACACGCTAAGCTTCGCCATGGAAGAGCAGGCCGTCTACCCTCGTCCTAACGAGAGGTCCCCCCGCTACGACATCGCAAAACGAAGAGCCCGCCTCGACCCCGAAGAGCTTCCCTTGCTGAGGCAGAGCGGGCCAATCCTCTTCGACCGCTTCGATCGCCGCTACAAAGAGGGTTTGGAGCTGATCCTACAAGGCGCCGCAGCACAAAAAACATCAGTCGATTAAGGAATCGCTTATCCACGATTCTCTCAAAGCTTTCAGCGACCGGGAACGTGAAGACGCGCTCTATAGGTTTACTGCCTGCTCCTTTTTTATTCGTTCAAGTAAAAATCACGCCATGAAGCGTTCCGTCGGCTTGTATTCTTATTCTCAGTTCGTGGCTCAGACTGCCAGACTCATAGGATGGGGCGGATGCACTTCGTCAACAGGCACAAGTTACTGGCACACGGTCATGGTCTCCGTTTGAGACTTCGCAACTGGAAGAAACGAGGTTTGAATGGTTCAGTCTCCTGCATCACCGAAGCCCTTTCGGCTTTGGCCGTTCGTATTCATTGCTATCGTCGTGGGCATCGCCGCGATTGGTTTCGCATACACGGCTGGATGGCTATCGCCGCACAGACTGACGCCGAAAAAGTTGGTAGCCGCGTTGGCTCCTCCGGGCGGCCCGGCATTAGGTCATCGCCGCAACCACGCCAAAGGCATCTGCTTCACCGGAACGTTTGAGGCAAACGGCGAAGGTTCGGCACTCTCCAAGGCGCGGGTCTTCGTCAGGGGCCAATATCCGATTGTGGGAAGGTTCAACCTTGGCACTCCGAATCCGAATGCCGAGGATGCAATGGTGCGTACGCGCGGCCTAGGCATTCTTATCACCACGCCGGACGGGCAGCAGTGGCGCAGTGCCATGATCAATGCGCCGATCTTTCCCGTTTCTACTCCGCAGGCCTTTTACGACCTCCTCACTGCCTCCGCCAGCAAGGACCCAAATGCGATGAAGAACTTCATTGGCGCAAATCCAGAGTTCCTTGCGTTTCTCCCTTGGGCTAAGAGTGACCAATGGACCGAGAGTTATGCGGAGGAGCCTTACAACAGTCTCAACTCATTTCTGTTCGTCGATGAGTCCGGCGCGAAACATCCGATCCGCTGGTCGCTGATCCCAGCGGCACAACCTGTTTCTATTTCGCCAGCCGAACTGGCCAAGCGCGGTCCCGATTATCTCGAGCAGGAGATCACGCAGCGTGTCGCCGCGAACCCTCAGCACTGGAACCTCATGGTCACCGTCGCCAACCCCGGCGACCCAACTGCGGACCCCAACAAGGCGTGGCCCGCTGATCGTCGTACCGTCAACGTTGGAACAATGACGGTGCAGCAGATTGAACCGGAGCCCGACGGCCCGTGCCGCGACATCAACTATGATCCGACGGTACTGCCAGCCGGAATCACTACGTCGGATGACCCATTTCCCGCAGCCCGTTCGGCAGCGTACTCCCGGTCGTACAACAGCCGCACAGCCGAAGAGGCGGACTACCCGCGTACCGCGACAGGAGCCAGGCAATGACGACGACCCGCACACGCTTCACCGCGCCGCAGCGATTCCTTCACTGGCTCATGGCAATCTGCATTCTGTCCATGTTGTTTATCGGGGTAGGTATGGTCTCGACCATCACGACCAAATACCTCACACTGGTCCAGATTCATAAGCCGCTCGGCATAGCCATTCTGGTGCTCGTACTTATTCGTCTGACGCTACGCCTTATCTACGGCGCACCCGCGCTGCCCGCCGATCTACCGGAGCCACTAAAGCTGGCTGCGATCTCCTCGCAATACATCTTCTACCTGCTGATGATTGGCATGCCGCTGATCGGCTGGGGTATGTTGTCCGCTGCAGCCTATCCCGTCGTGCTCTTCGGTGGCGTGCATCTTCCGCCGATCCTGCCGGTCAGTCCCAGCCTGCATACGCTGCTATGGCGTGCGCATCACTACCTGGCCTTCGCCTTTTTCGCAGTCATCCTGGCGCACGTCGCCGGCATACTCTTTCATAAATTGGTCAGGAACGACGGTATCTTCGAAACAATGGCCCCGGTGTCCACACATAACCAGTCTGAGAGCAAGTGAGCAAATCACTTGCCCAAAATGCACGTTATGCCTCCAGTTGGCAATTACTCAACATAAGCCGACTAATGAGATGGTCCGCCGCTTGATTCTCCTGCATGAGCAGGAAGATCGTAGAAGCAGCTTGTGACAAGGAGGATCATCGCTATGCAGA
>NZ_LMUD01000018.1 GCF_009766095.1 Granulicella sp. S190 | reverse complement strand
GGAGAGACGATCTCCACTCAAAGGCCGGATACATTGCCGCAGACTTGTCTATCGCACGTAGCTTCTCCCTTGCAGTCCTGCGGCGGACCATACATTCTCGGTAATGATCGTACTGACTAGTTGGACCTAGCTTGGAAGAAACCTACGACGCATCAATAGACCCATCGCGAGAATTCCCGTCCCGAACAACAATAGTGAGGATGGTTCCGGTGTAGGCGCAGGCGCAGAAGACCCCACTATAAACTCTTGTGTCCAGGTTCCACCTAAAGAGGTGACATACACAGGGGGGGTTAGGCCTGTGTAAAAGAATGGGGGGCAGGAACTATGGATATCTGGCACGCAACCAACCGTGGGATCGGTGTAGCCGATAGTTTGCGTTACGGGTCCAACCGATTGCTGAAAGTTCGGCACGGTTAGGTCGAACATCAGCCCTAAATTGCCGACATCGTCTTCCTCGTAAATCTCCGCCCCTTCATAAACAGAGTTGACTCCGAGATCCATTTGAAATGTGCCGACTCCGGCTATGCTGAGTGTGGAAGTGTTGGGAAGTTGTCCGAATTGAAAATCATTGGGACCGTAGTAGCCGAAAAGGATGGCTTGGCTCAACTCATAAGCGTTGTAGGTGAGGCTTAGAGTCAAGGGTACGTTGGTGAACGTCTGATTTCCATAAGTCCCTGTCGCATCTTCGGTGACTCTAAAGGTCACGTCATCCGCCAGAGCAAACGTGGAAAATCCAAGTAATGTCCCAGCCAAGACAGCTGCTAATAAACGCATCGCGAACACCTCAGCATAGATCGTGGAGCTTCACCCAAGAGTGAATCGTCTCCGAATAGTGCTCTCTCCCACGGCTCGTTTCAATGTGAAAGATTTTGCACATACTCACACGAAAAGCCCCATCCAATGGTAAGTCTGCAAGGAATGGGGTTTTGGTCTCGGTTTACCGATAGTGATGGTAGCGATGATGATGTCTGTAGTGTCGGTGATGGTGATGCGGCCCAACTCTGACCACAACCTGTGCTGACGCTGCCGGTACACATGCAGTTAGGATCGCCGCAACCAGGGCAACTACAAGCATGCAACTCTTCAAGCTCTTCATAAAAAGTCTCCTGTACTTCGTCTCTGTTCCCATGATGGGGCTGTGCATTGTGTTTGAGAAGAAGCCGTTCAAAACTTTAGTTGTATCCGCTCGCGCAATGGGGTCTTGTTCTAGTGGTTGGATATCACCATCTTTGTGGGATTGCTGGTAAGCTGTGCGCACCTTGAAGCAGAGGAATTTAAAAGATGTGTACGACATGATCAACAAAATCTTACCAATCACTCTTGTATGCGGGTTCTCACCAGTAGGGTCTAGTGCGCAAGCGGTTCTGGGGGGCGGAGCGACAATATCTGGCAGCGCCACACTCGGAGGTGGAGTGCAGTATTCAGCCTCTTTGTCTGATCTCGTTCGCAGAGCCACAATAGCTGTGGGTATTAAGAAAAAAGACGAGTTCGGGAAAGACCGTTTTATCACGGGCGGCGCTGCTGTCATTATCCGGGAATCGAAAGTAGCTCGTCCATCTTGATGTCTCCTCAGGATTGATCTCGTTGCATGGTGTTGTTGTTCATGAGGCTCTTGCCATTTGTTTCGCATCTGCCGAGACGCCCTCGAAAGTGAGCGTGCTCTTGTCGTAATTGATTGGGAACGATCCCGTTTCTCCCCTCCTCTGCTTAGCGATGATGAGGACGCCATCGGACTTCAGCTTCCCGTACTCCTGATCCCACTCCCTGTGAGCGAGGACGATGCAATGTGCGTCATTCTCGAGTTGTGAGGACTCACGAAGATCGCTCATCGTTGGCCGGCGGTTCGCATTCGTGCGGTCCGGCCGGGAAAGCTGGGAAAGGACGACGACAGGAACCTGCTCATCCTTCGCGAGGCGAGTAAGGCCACGGGAGATAGCCGCAACGCGCAAACGCTCGTCCCTGCCCTGTGAGCTTACGATCTGGCAGTAGTCGACACCAACTAGCTTCACGCCATGGCCTGATAGCTAACCGTGACGCCGCGGCAATCTTCCTTCTCAATCGATATTCCCGAAGCGTCGACGATGTGCAAAGGCCACTTCTCAATCTCCACAGCAGCACTTGTGAGTGAATCCATGTCCTGACTGGTGCCCACTTCGTATCACGTACGCGAGGAAACGGAACTCCATACACAGCGCAGAGGATACGTCGAAGAAGTTGCTACCGGGTCATCTCGAGGGAGAACAGCACGGGATCACCTTGGCTCACATTCGCGATAGCTGACTGAATCAACAGGCTTGTCTTCCCCACTCCTGACTTTGCACCGATGATCGTGATCTCGCCGGGCTGGTATCCGCGGGTCATGAGGTCGAGCCCTGGCACACCACTTGGGAGGCCTCGGCTCTCCTTGTACTCCCACACGAAGTGATCACGTCGCCAAATATCGGCAAATCCATAGCCGCCATAGACTTTAGAGACGGGCTTTTCCAATGCAAATCGTTTCCCAATACCATCGGCTGCTGCTGGGTGGGGCTGACCAAGCATGTCGCAGAGATCTATGAAGTGCGACTGCGCTCCGCTGCGTTCGGACAGTGAGGCAGCTCGCCACCGTTCGACGAATTGAGATAGGGTCAGCCGCACTCAGGGAGTCTTCCACAGCCCTGGCGACTACTATCAGCGCTCGGATGACAATTAGCAATATTACGGGAAAAAACATGCCTTGGTGGTCCCACGAAAGTAGCAGTTGCTTTAGCAGAGAGCAGGTTGAAGCCGCCGGTCCGCTGACGAAGCTCGATCTGTGCAGCGGCTGCGGAGACGGGCGCGACATTGACCAGAGCGTTGCCAAGGGCCGGGTAGCTTCCCTGATTGAAGGCAGCGAGCCAGCCGTAGACGTGAGAACATACGACATGACTTCAACTTTGCTCGTCCTTTTGTTGACGGTTTCGTGTGCTGGACAGACCTTAGATCCGAACCGATCCTCGAAGGAAGCGTCCAGCGCTGAGATGGCGACCGAGGCAGCAACTGCGCGAGTAAGGACATTAGATCCGAAGATTCATGCGGTGCTCGCGCTCGACCCGACGGCGCTTGAACAGGCGAGAGCGATCGACCGGCAGACAAAGGCGCGGGGGCTGCTTTACGGGCGCGTGATTCTGCTGAAGGACAACATCGAAGCGGCTGGACCACTCCCCACGACCGCGGGGAGCATGGCGCTCCTCGATAACGTAACGCATCGCGATGCGCCGCTGGTTACCCGTCTTCGCGGGGCGGATGCGGTGATTCTCGGTAAGACAAATTTATCCGAGTGGGCAAACATTCGTTCAAACGCTTCGATCTCAGGCTGGAGCGGAGTGGGTGGCCAGACGCACAATCCGTATGCTCTAGATCGAAATCCTTGTGGCTCTTCCTCCGGTAGCGCGGCTGCGGTGGCCGCCGGCGAGGTTGAGGCCGCTATCGGCACCGAGACTGATGGATCGATCACTTGCCCCGCAGCGGTGAACGGCGTCGTGGGACTAAAACCTACCGTTGGTCTCGTCAGTCGCACTCGGATCATCCCTATTAGTCATAGTCAGGACACCGCCGGGCCGATTGCTGTCGATGTTACGACCGCGGCGCGCGTGCTCAGCGCCATTGCGGGTACAGACAGTGCGGACTCGGCAACGAAGGACGCCGATGCGCACGTTGCCGACTATTTGACAGCGTTAAAGCCCGATGCTCTAAAGGGCGCGAGAATTGGCGTGCTCCGCTTCGCAACAGGATGGTCTGTGAAGACCGACGAGGTGTTTGAACAGGCACTGACTATGTTGAAGAAGCAAGGCGCGACGCTTGTCGATATCGCGGAACTAAAAGACCGAGACAAGATCGGCGAAGCGGAGAATTTGGTACTCCAAACTGAGCTCAAGGCGGATCTGAACGCTTATCTCGCGACAACCCCCGAGACAGTGAAGACGCGCTCGCTCGCCGACGTGATCGCATTTAACACAACTCATGCTCAACGCGAGCTCGCGCTCTTCGGTCAGGAAACCTTCATAAAGTCCGAGGCAACGAATGGGCTGGACGATCCTGCCTACAAAACTGCACGCGCTTTGTCTCTTAGGATTGCCGGACACGATGGTATCGATGCAATGCTTGCGGCAAACCACCTCGATGCGCTGGTATCCCCGACCATGCCACCAGCCTGGAAGATAGACGTTGCGAATGGAGATCAGATCAGCGGTGGAGGTGCCGGGGGACTAGCTGCGGTGGCAGGCTATCCGCACTTGACCGTTCCAATGGGCGCGGTGCTAGGACTTCCGGTAGGCTTATCCTTCATTGGTCCAGCGTGGAGCGAAGCGCGACTGCTCGGATACGGCTACGCGTATGAGCAAGCAGCGAAGATAAAGATTTTGCCGGGCTTCATTCCATCGATCGAGGAAGTAAAGCCGAGCGCTCAGTGGCTGGCTCCACTGGAGCGCTGACAGAATTAGATCGGTACGCGCTCAAGTAAAGCTTCCCCTAATTCGGTTTTCGGCAATCGAAAATGCTGGAGGAAAGCCCCGCCCGTTCGACCACTAATTAGTCGTGCCGACTTCTCTCCCCTCTAAGAACTTTAGTGGTGCGAAATCGCTAATTTTTCAGGCTGGATTCGCAGAAATTTACCGGAATATCGAGCCCCTTTGGAGAGATGGAGCCCTTTTGGATTGGTCGCGGACATAAAGCATCAAGCGGCCGAAAATAGGCAGTTTTCCAATGACCGCCGCTCCAGGTATTGAGTTGAGGGAGGGCGTTAAGAGCGTCGCGCTCGGTGTCAAATGGGACAACCGTTTGATAATAGCCTTCTTTGTGGTACATCGTTACCCCGTTGCAACCGATCTGAGCGGCTAGTTGTGCCTCGAAGGCGGCGCTGGGCGCCCCTGGGCCTTTGGGTTCGAGGTCAACATCGTTCGATAAGACGATCCCGAACCTCCCGGATGGGTAATTCCCGGTTAGCGACAGGACCGCGGAAGGAAGAGGACCATTAGTTGGAGTTGTCGACAGCTGTCCAAGCGGAATAGATGGAGGAATAGGTTGTGGACCAGATGACAAACGCTGAGTTGCAGTTGACGACGGGCGCACGTCATTGCCAACCGACGGCACCAACCATTTAGGTGGGGCCGCAATCGAAGGTTGGTTCGTCGGTCCGGCGGCTTCATTAACTTCAAGTTTTTCTTGCACTTCTTTCAGTCGAGCCTTCGAGGCTGAAAGTTCGCTTTGTTGGTTTGAGATTGTCTGACGCTGGGCTCTGATTGTCGTAAGTAGAGTGTCCTTTGAGAGTCTATGAGGTATCGCAACAATGGAAAGATAGGCAGCGCCAACGAAAAGATACAGCGCTGCTTGCAGCGACGCTATCGTGAACCATCCACGCGTTCTGAACAGATCGGTCTGCTGCCACCTAGCAAACAAGGTGATAAACAGGACGGCGACGCACCACAATATCGTGCTCACGATAGAGCCAAACAACAACTTAATGGCCCAATCAGCGTCGATCTTGGTGCTCAACCAATAACAAACCACCGAGAGAAAGAACAGAACGAGGGTGATGTAGGGACTTATTGTCTGAATCTTATCGAGCTGAGTTCGGCGCCACCACTTTCGGCGGATGATTTGACCCTGTGTCGCAAAGTTCTGCTTTTCAGTGGCCGACCAACTTGATTGCTCAGATCCAACAATCCTATTTATCACTGCAAACGAATAGAAAGAAAAGTCGCTTTCGGGTACCAGTTCTAGAGCGAGATGCTTTTTTTGGTATGCGCGAATCGCCTGCCGATCGATGGGAACTGTGCCGAGAGGTTGCCCACCATAGAGCCGAGACACGGCCTCTAGATACGTCTTGTCCGTTGGCGAGTACAAAGCTTTGTTGACTATGATTCCTTTCAACTTAACTTGCTGTGCAAGGAGTTCTCCGTATTCGTCAATCTTGGATTTAAGTCCAAATACCTGCTGCATCGAAATTTCATCCGCTTCCATAACTATGCAGTAGTAGTCAGCAACGATCGCTGGCACCACTGTGGTGATATCAAAGCCACCGCGTGTATCAACAACTACATAGTCGAATTTGTCTCTCATCGCAGAACAGATATCAGAGAAGTAATTGCAATATTCCTTCACGGGAATATCAACTATGTGAGAACTGCCTCCGTCCGAGGTATTTCCAAGAAGCCGATCTTCTGGTATGCCACCTTGTCGGAGGTTTCGATTTGAAAGTAACGCGGTAAATTCAATCGAACCGTGCGCAATGGTAAGTGGCTGCAGTTTCTCGACAGCCAATCGATCAAGGAGGGACTCTGCCAGACAGCCTTCTCTTGGTATGTCTAGACCCGGTGCATCTACCAGTGATGAGAGCAAAAATAGTGACAAGCCACGGGTGGAAAAATCGCAATCTATGCATAAAACGCGCTTACCAGCTTTTAGCAACGAATAGGCTGTAGACACAGCGAACACCGTCTTACCTGATCCACCCTTTGCGCTAGTGAAACAGATGACGCGGCCCTTCGGGGGTGGCGTGGGCTCTTTTGAAAGATCATATGCGTCCATATCGTTCCCTAAAGAGGCATGTTCAAATTAGGTTGGTGAACGGATTCCGGGGCCAAAATATCGAACATCGTCGATTTTGCATACAGCACTGGCACCCACCAATCTAATGGGCTCCTGGCATTTGAATCTGGCAACAAACCACGAATATTTCGCCGGCCAATTTTCATCGCCAAGTCCAACGGTACACCCGCCTGAACTTGCTGAAGGGTCGTGATCAGGAACGTGTGGGCGGATCCAAAATCAATTTTTAGTTGTGCGCCCAGCACAAATCCAATCCTTGTTTGGGACATCAGTGTTCCTGCAACGGTATCTTCAAACTTCATATCCTGATCGTCGTCATCGTTTATCCACGCAGTCTCGCAAGCCATTAGAAAACTGAAACGAAGATTTCTCTTTGTCGCTAGAGCTGTGCTTATAGCTGACCCACGCCTAACGTCATCGACGGCCTTCTTCATTATTAGCCCCTGCAGCTCTACAAAAATGAGGTGACCTATTCCGTCTTTTACTTTGCCGTGTCCGTAAAAAATAAACCCGTCAGGATTCGTCTTGTCGTTATCGGCCGCTCGCATGAAATCCACATAGGTTGGGGGATTCACTATATCAAACACAACGTTCTGAAAATTTTCTGGTCTTATGTAGGGAACACTTTGTTCTCCTGGAGTCGCCGTAGCTTGCGGAGAAACGAACAAACAACGAAGCGAACGAGCAGGGGGGATGAGCCTTGTTCTCGGGTCGGGTTCGCCACTATCTGCGTCGAACCGCACGACTGACCCTATAAGCGACAAATAGTCCCCTTGCTGTTCATCTTCGGGGTCTTTCAACAATTCCCACGGCTCTCGGTAGAGTTCGCGGCTCAGATGGAGTCCAACACGCGGTGGATCGTTACTTTCACGATACTGCCTGAAGAGCGCCAAAACGCTCGCGGACATAAATGTATCGAATAAAGTTCGACCGATTTGTGCACACACTGGCGCCTGCGCATCGAGAGAAACCAAAGACAATCCTGGTGTACGTTGTAGCAGCTGCTTCTTGGCTAGTTTGTATTCCTCCCCACTAGTAAAGTTAACCGATTCACTACTCGTTTCCCCCGCCCAGGATGCGGTCACCAAGAAGAGGTCTTTACCCTGATTTCTAATAGCGACATGAAACATGTCACTCATGTTCGTTCACAGTAGCTCTCTGTTTGGCGGGGAGCTTGCACCAAGCGTTTAAGCCGAACTTCGTAAGCCAGACCGCGAGATAGATTAGCACCGACGAAACCGCGAACGCAGGATTGATGACCTGAACTATCACAGAACTGATGGCGGTGATCCCACCCGTCGTTAGACCCTTGTCTGCCAAATCAGAGTACTCTTTTTTTAGACCACCACCATCAGGGGAGCAGAGCTCGGCGTGAACAGCTTCTTTACAATTATCCGCGACGGATTTTACCCAGTCTGACCAACCTGCGTCCATTGGTTTCTGGTTTGAGCGGACCGCCGCATCTCTCAAAACTTCGGAAAGTCTGACGTCTATATCGACCGGTGGCTCTTGAGGGATGTTGTACTCAAATATAGAGCTAAGCGTCGTGTGATAGTCATCTGGTAGATTGACTTGCTTAGATGGAGTCATTTATTCCTCCAGTGATATTGCGGAATAATACACACCCTTAATGGTCGAATACAGTAAATTTATTACGCCGACACCGTTCCCGCTCCTGAATTTGGCGACGAAACTCGAGACCATCCTATCTAGTGCAATCTAAACCTCGGCAATGATGGCGATTGAGATCTTGAGGCCCGGAATGCGTGCCGGCAGCTTGGCACCCTGGCGTGCAGGTGGGTTCGCTGGAAACCATTGCATCCACTCTTCGTTCATGCCTGCGAAATCATTCTCGTCCGCCAAACTGACCGTGGCACTGGCTATTTTTCCCATTGACGTTCCTGCCGCTTCTAAAATGGCGGCAATATTGAAAAGGCATTGCCGTGTTTGCTCTTGAATTGTGGTTCCCATGATCTTACCCGTCTCGGGATCCGATGGTGCTGTGCCGGACACAAAGACGCCCTAACGGCTTGGCTATAAGTTGGTGACGGCTTTGCTGTCTTAGAGGTAAAGACGATTTGTCGCGACATAATAAACTCCTTTTAGACTTTGTACTTGGAAACTCTGAGGGGGACTTGTGGAAGTGCACCTCATCGATGGAACCTACGAGCTCTTCAGGCATTTTTACGCCCTCCCATCCGCTAAAGACAGCGAAGGTCGAGAAGTGGCTGCCGTGCGCGGAGTCCTGGCTTCACTCTTGGGCATGATGCAGGCCGGTACTACGTACATCGGAGTAGCGACGGACCACGTGATTGAATCCTTCCGGAACCGAATGTGGCCTGGATACAAGACCGGACAGGGTGTTGATCCTGAGCTGCTAGTCCAGTTTCCGTTGCTGGAAGAGACGCTGTCCGCGCTCGGGGTGGTGGTGTGGGCAATGGAAGAGTATGAGGCAGACGACGCGCTTGCATCGGCAGCTTTTCTTGCAGGAAAAGACCTACGAGTCAATCGCGTGGTTATTAGTACCCCCGATAAAGATCTCGCACAGTGCGTTCAAGGTACGCGAGTTGTGCAACTTGACCGTCGAAGACATCTAGAGCGGGATGAACAGGGAGTCGTTCAGAAGTTTGGAGTCAAACCAAGCTCCATTCCGGACTATCTTGCCTTAGTTGGTGACGCTGCAGACGGATATCCAGGGCTGCCAGGATGGGGTGCGAAGTCTGCATCAGCCGTCCTCTCGCGTTTCGGCAGACTGGAAGCCATTCCACCTAACGCAAAGGATTGGCAGGTAAACGTCTCCAATCTGAAGAGCCTCTGCGAAGTTTTCAACAACAAGCGGGATCTGGCTTTTCTCTTCCGAGACCTTGCTACGCTTCGAACTGATCTTCCCCTTTTCGCAACTGTTGACGATCTGCTCTGGACAGGGCCTACACCTGATTTTCCACCTATGGCGGACCGGTTGGACAAGGCTAAGTTCTCGATGAACCGTGCTCCGCGTTCTGGCGAACGCAGCAAGATCTAGTCTCACCCAAACTAGAGGTAGAGCCATATAAGAGTTTAATGGCTGAACTTTAATCCATTCCGGATTAGAGCCCCGCGAAGGGCTAGGGATTCGGCATTTCTTCTTCGAATCTCTCAATAACGTAAGTACATCTAAGTCCTCTAAGGAAGTTTAGGAGAAGCCTAGTGCCGGCGTTCTGCAATTGTTGTGGTGCCGAAATTACTAAGAAAAGTAAAGCCTGCCCTGATTGCGGCACTCCTCAACCTGAAATGTCCGCTTCAGGCCAACAATTGAAGAGTACTAACCAGTTCCTATCCCAAGATGAGGAACCGCCCAAAGTTATACCGGGACATTGACCGTTGCTTCCCCCATAAGGTCCGGCTTTCCGGGCTTCGTTATTGCTTAGCACCCATTTCTCGGGAACCTAAGTGCGCTCGTAGCGGAGGCTTTATTTTTATGTCATTTTTGCCTCGAGACATCCAGAGATTGACACATGAACAACCACATCCTCCATCACTATCTACGGTTAGACACGCAGCAGGCTGCAAGTATGAGGACAACAAGTTTGCCAATCGCTGCGACTGCCGAATCGCAGAAGATCAATTCACCAGAGTAGAGTTGTCTCTCAAATCTGCACACGGAGTCCCGCGGCAAAAGCTTCGAGCAAATTCCACCCCTCCTGCCAGTCTCCCTTGCCCGATTCAGTTGATATGTGACCGCGCTCCCCAACAGAAATGAATCCCGTCTCCCATTTTTTGGCCAATTCCATTGCCACGCCAATTGGGCAATACGGATCATTCGTGCTGGCCACGACCAGTGCGGGACAAGGGAGCGGCGATTCTGGAATCTGCGTGAAAGAGGGAGCTGGAAACTCCTGCCGCTTGAAGTTCGGGGGCGCGACAAGGAACGCGCCTCGAATTGAGAGGTCCAAACGATGGAGAATCGCCCAGTTGACGCATAGAAGGCATCCCATGCTGTGGGCTACAAGAATCGGAGGAACCGTGCACGCCTCGATCGATCGGGAAAGCGCTAACATCCAGTCGTCCAGTTCGGGAGCTGTCCAGCTGTTAGGTTCCAATCTCAATGCGTCGGCCCTACGTCGTTGCCATGTGGTCTGCCAGTGTTGAGGTCCTGAGTTGTTGAGGCCGGGCAGCATCAAAAGTGGTGTATGCATCGAGTGAGCTCTCCATGGTTCGGCGTTGGTCGCACATCCCTATTATCCAATCCATGCAATATCTATTTATCTGGCCCAAGACCAGCTTGCTTCTGCACTTAGGATTCCGTTTCTGCCGGGATCGTGCAGCGGCTTATTGAAGCCGCAAGATATTCAAGCAGCAGCTCAATGTCATATAGAACAGGACCAGTAGGACGTTGTCCTTGGTCAGTCTCTCGGAGCAAACCCAGCTCATTTTGAGCTGATTTGCAATGATCATGGACTTCAATATGCTGCAAGCGCAGAAATCCAGCAATGGCGCGATCGCGCCGAGCGACCCTGATCTGATTGCCGATCTCGAATCAAGCATCAATAATCGACTGCAATTCATGAATGGCGTATTCGATCTCGTCGTCGGACGTGTAGAAATGCGGAGCTATGCGGATGCCTGCTCCGGGTCGAAAATCCACCAGAATTTGCCTTCGTGTCAACTCTGCCGTAACTTCCCGGCCGTTGGATACGTCGAGAATGACTGTGCCACCGCGTGCTTCAGGATCGAGGGGGCTGTGTACAACCATGCCTGCATCTTGGGCAAGTGATATAAGCCTTTGTGTTTGTCGCTGCGACTTTGCGCGGATCGCCTCAACACCAATCTCATGAACAATCTCATAACCCGACTTGACAGAGTACATTGCCGGGACATTTGGCGTTCCGTTGAGAAAGCGGCGAATATCCGGCGCATAATCGATTGGCCCGCTCATGAACTCGAAAGGATGTGCGTGAGCAGCCCAGCCGGTTGCGGCTGGATGTAACTTCAGATCGAGGTCAGGACGCACATACAGATAACCCGCTCCGGGGCCGCCCAGGAGCCACTTAACCGATCCTCCAGTAGCAAAATCGAGATCCAATGCAGTTACATCGAGAGGTACGATACCTGCAGATTGATATAAGTCGGCGACGATCAAAGCCCCCACTTCATGAGCCTTCTGTGTGATGGCAGCCAGGTCTTGAAGATATGAACTTCGAAACGCTACATGCGAGATACTTACAAGCTGAGTCCGTTCGTCAATAGCGTCGAGGATCCGTTCTAGCGGTATCGTCAAGCCATCCTGAGACGACACGGAAACGATCTCTGCGCCCAGTCGCTCAAGGCCGTGGTAGATGTAATCATTTGATGGAAAATTGAGTCCATCGGTAACTAGCTTGTTGCGTCTTCCATTCCAATCGAAGCACGACGTAATGATGGACTGGCAGATAGATACGTTCTGATGCATGACTACTCGACCCTTGGGTGCTCCGATGATCGAACCGACGAGGTTACCGCAGGTAATTGGCATCATCCACCAACCCTCTTCCCATGCCCGAATGCCACGGGTGGCCCACGTGTTCGTAAACTCCTGCATCGCGGTCTGGACGCGACGAGGCATTGGTCCTAGAGAGTGGCTGATCATGTAGGTCGTGTGTTGAAGGATCGGGAACTCAGAGCGCCAGATCAGAAGCGGATCTGCTGCAGTCGATGAAGATGACGGAGGTGATGTCAGGCTCATGGCAAATGCGGATCCTTTACAGGCTGAGATGCTAAAGGTGACACTCGGCTGCTTCGGAGGAAGTACACCGATGTCAGCACAAGGAGAAATGGGATGCCGTAGATCAGCGTCGGCCGGAATGCCGTAGTAAAGAGCGTCGTGACGAGCGCAGCAGACATCAACCCAGCTCCGAGCAGACTCGTGTACGGATATCCCCACATGCGGAATGGCAGTTCAGTTTTCAGGTTCAGCTGGCGAAACTTCAGATGAGTAACAAAGATCATCAGCCATGTGAACATAGGACCAAACATAGATATCGCAAGCATCAAGAGGAAGGATCGATCATGATAAAGAACGTTGAGAATCGCAGCAAGACCGATGCCGACCGTCGAAACGAGAAGCGCCGCGATTGGCACTCCGTAACGTGTCAGCGCTCCCAATCTGCGTGGAGCAAACCCGGCACGTGAGAGCGAAAAGAGCATGCGCGTGCAGATGTAGAGTTGACTGTTCATCGCGGAGAGCGCAGCGATCAATATGATGAAGTTGACCGCCCCGGCTGCCCCGGCGATGTGCGTGCGCATCATGACCGTGACGAAGGGCGACTGCGTTGCTCCTGAGGCAGTCATCGGCCATGGCACAATGGCCAAGATAAGAGCCAGGGTAAGGATGTAGAAGAGAACGAGTCGAAACATCGTCGCGCGGAATGCTGTGGTAATTGCGCGCTGCGGATCTTTTGCTTCGCCTGCCGCAACCGCTATCATCTCAATGGAAAAATAACTGAACAAAGACACCAGGACAGCGACCCACATACCCCAAGCACCCTTGGGGAAAAAACCGCCATACGCGAAATAATTACCAAAGCCGATTGGTGTGCCCTCGGCGGTAGAAGCGTGCCCAGAGGCGGAGGAGACTACCCAAGCTCCAAGGATAAGAAATGCTATGATCGCTGTTACCTTCAACGCAGAAAAGCTGTACTCCACGGCTCCGAAGAGTCGCACATTGAAGGCATTAACAAGAACGAGAATTAGCGTGAATCCACAGATCCAGCACCACCCTGGAACCGCAGGAAACCAAAAGCGCATGTAAACTGCAACGGCGGTGATCTCCGTTCCAAGGGCGAAGACAACACCAGCCCAGTAAGCAAACCTCACCAAGAAGCCAGCGAGCGGGGAGAGATAAAATTCAGCCCATGCTCCGAAGGAGCCGGAAGTCGGATGCGCCACAGTCATCTCCGCCATGCAGCCCATGAGGAGAAGCGTGATCACCGCACCGATGAGATAGCTGAGTAAGACAGAAGGTCCGGCAAATCCAATCGCAAAGCTTGACCCTAGGAAGAGTCCAGTGCCGATAGCGCCGCCGATGGCAATCATCGAAAGCTGCCGCGAAGACAGGCCGCGTCGAAGGCCACCCTCTCGTTTCGTAATCTCATCAAAGCCGGAAGTTTCGGTCAAGCCCATAGAGCAACTATAAACTCAGCAGAGTGTGTCGGAGATTTTGCTAGGGTCATGCAATCCAGACCCGTGATCGGTGAGTCTTTCTAAGATGGACGTTCTTTCCCGCCCCGCCCCTAATGCAGACCATCGCATCTTCTATGGAACGAATCCATATCAGTTTGGTGATCTGTGGATTCCCCAAACGAAGAACAAGTCTCTATTTCCGCTTATAGTCTTCTTTCATGGCGGATGGTGGAAGTCTAAGTATGACCTCGCGTATGCGGGACATCTCTGCGCTGCGCTCAAGAGCATAGGAATTGCAAGCTGGTCCGTCGAGTACAGAAGAGTAGGCGAGACCGGTGGCGGCTGGCCAACAACTTTCGAGGATGCAGCCGCAGGCCTCGAGTTTGTAAGAACACTGGCCAAGACCTATCCTTTCGACCTTGAGCGCGTGATAACAATGGGTCACTCGGCAGGCGGCCATCTAGCCTTCTGGGTCGCGGGCAGACATCACATTGAGCCTCACCATGAACTTGCCATATTGCCGTCGCATGTATCGTTGCTCGGCACCATAGCTCTGGCAGGCGCTGTTGATCTACGTCTGACTATCGACCTGTCGGGATATTTCACGTTCGCGCATGACCGGCATGAGGTCTACGCGCTGATGGGCGGCCCGCCAGATCTGCTGCCGGAAAGATACAAGGCTGGCAATCCTGGCGATCTTTTGCCGTTCAATATGCCACAATTTCTGATTCAAGGCACAAAGGACGACCAGATTCCGCTTGGCCTGCCTTCGCGCTGGGCTATCCTCGCTCGCGGAGCCGGTGACGAAGTAAAGGTAGAGATGATACCGTCAGCGGACCACTTCGATGTAGTTGATCCCGAGAGTGAGGCGTGGAGAACTGTAAGCGAAACTGTTCGCAGTCTCTTGTTCAATTCAAAACAAGCTCGCCCTCATCCCTAACCGCAATGGAGTCGACCTGTCTCTACGTCGTGCGGCCTAACATCGACTTCCAATCTGGCCGCTATCTTTCAGAAAGAGCCCAAAATAAAACAACCAGTTGGGCACCTGCCACTCAAGACGCAGACATAGAGGACCAAGCAGTTTATAGATCATCACCTCTAGGATGAGGTAATCTGGATGCCACACCAGAGCCTCAATCAACTTGGCAGGAGTCGCCTGTTTGATAAATCATATGGTTGCGGTTTTCTTTCGAGAGCGTATTGAGTCATCGATACGAACTTCATGTTCACTGTCCGATTTGTCACTTCCAGCACTCAAAGGTCTTGTCCTTGCTACTCCGAATAAATACGGCAAGCCGGCAGCGAGGCTGCCGAAAATTCGACAGATCTTCTCATCAACTCATCAAATTGATGTTTTGCACCACTCTCTTGTTCTGCCGCTTTATATGGGGACTTGAGCCTTCTACCAACATCTCGCAGTACGGTCACACAATCTGGAGGCTGGGGCAAGCCGGACTGGATGCAACACCTACCGCAATCGCCCAGACTAAAGATGGGTACATCTGGATAGGCACCTCAGATGGCCTCTATCGTTTCGATGGTGTGCGGTTCACTCGTTGGATATCTCAGGGCAGCCAGCGGTTGCCGAATCAGGATATCTACTCTCTTCTTGGCGCCAGCGACGGAAGTCTTTATATAGGAACGGGGGGCGGCCTCGCACGTCTGAGACAGGGTCATATCTACATTTATCCCGGTCACTTATTGGACATCAGGCCACTGATCGAGGAGAAGGAAGGTGCGATCTGGATGGCCCAGAGAGGTGACGAGGACGGCTTCCATGTGCTCTGTCGGGTAGGCGAGAAGGTTATTAGCTGCTTAGGAACCCATGACGGTTTTGAAGTACATGGCGGATATTCCATCTTCTCCGACAAGCCCGGCTCCGTCTGGGTAGGTAACACCGAAGGCATTGATCACTGGCGGAATAATGCCAGTCCAGCAACATACCCTTTTGTTCATATAGGGAGTACTCAAACCGGAAATGCCTATGTTGCGTCATTTTCAATCCTCGAAGATGGCTCTCTTTGGGCGGGCGTGGTTGGTGCAGGCCCGGGGCGCGGCCTGCTCAGATTCTCTAACGGCAAATGGAACAGTTACGTCACGCCTCAGGTTGACGGTAGCAAGCTATCGATAAGACATCTGCTCGCCGACGATGGAGATTCACTGTGGATCGGAACCGTCAGCAATGGACTCTACAAACTTCACAACGGCACCCTCGATCGCTTCGACACAACCTACGGACTCACTGGAGACGCAGTAAACGGTATCTTTAAAGACCGCGAAGGAAACATCTGGGTTCTCACCGATGCGGGTATAGATATCTTTCGGGATCTTTCCGTGCTCACCTTTACTACTCGCGAGGGCATTTCGGACGAATCTGTTCAGGCAATCGGAGTGGCTCCCGATAATGATGTATGGATTGGTACGCGCCATGCCCTGAATATTATGAGGAATAAGCACATCTCAATCCTCCGTCCCGGACACGGTCTGCCGACAGATAGTGTCGCCAGGCTCTACCGCGACTCTCGAAATACGATGTGGATAACCGACCTCGCGGGACGGCTCTTTTACTACCGGGAAGGTCGCTTCGTCGCTGTCTCAACCGAGAAAGACGGAACAAACTATGTCGCGGCGTATGGCATGACAGAAGACAACAAGGGGGAAATATGGGTTACGGCTCTTGGTCCCACGAGAGAAATGGATTCGCTCTTACGCGTCGATGGAACTCATATTGCGGAAAGGAGCACCCCCTCCAATCATCAAATAATGCTCGCCGCGCCTCATCCTCAGGAAGGTCTATGGGCGGGTGGCTACCGACATGGACTGTTCTGGTTGCATGACGGACAATTCGAACCTATCCCTCTGAAGGAGCTTGATGGAGGTGTCTATCGGCTGAAGGCAGAATCGGACGGCAGCCTTTGGATCTTTACGACACTGCACAATATCTTCCGCTATAAGAATGGCAGGATACAGCAACTTGTAACGCAGAATGGCCTCGCATGTGGTTCCGGCTCCAATATTGTTGACGATCATGTGAATTCTCATTGGCTCTATCTATCTTGTGGACTGGTTCAAATTCGGAACGAAGAATTGGAACATTGGTGGAAGGATCCTCAGTATCGAATGGAGACAACGACCTTCGACGTTACTGACGGATTCAGACCTGGATCCGGAGCTCTCGGATCTGCCGAGCCTGTGCTCTCGGCCGAAGGGAAGATCTGGTCTGGTAACGGGCGAGTTGCACAAGTCATCGATACCACAAATCTTCCGCAGTACCCTATTCCTCCTCCTGTCTATATTGAGCACTTGGTCGTCGACCACGTTGAACTTCCAATAGGAGACCATCTTAAACTCCCCCTCGGCCCACGCGAGGTTCAGCTCGACTACGCAGGTCTTAGCTATGTCAATCCTGACAAGGTACGATTCCGCTATCGGCTTGAAGGACATGATCGAGATTGGACCGACGCTGGAATTCGGCGGCAGGCTTTTTATACCGATCTTCGTCCTGGGCATTATACATTTCGCGTTGTTGCATGCAATAACAAAGGTGTTTGGAACGCGCAAGGTGCGGCCTTCAACTTCACAGTTCCTCGTTCCTGGTATGAGATGCTCTGGTTCCGGCTGCTGTGCATGTTCCTGGCTTTAATAATCGCTTATTCGATCTACCTGCTTCGGATGCGCCGGTATGGCACAGTAATCAAGTTGCGTTTCAACGCCAGACTCGAAGAGCGTACGAGGCTCGCGCGCGATCTCCACGACACATTACTCCAGACCATACAAGGCATCAAGATGGTCGCAGATCAAGCAAATGAGACTTTGCAGGAACCTACTGCGCGAATGTTCACCACACGCATCGCGGAATGGGCAGAGCGCGCATCGCTAGAGGGTAGAGCCGCACTCGAGTCTCTTCGTCATTCGACGATAGAAGACAACGACCTCCCCGCGGCTTTTCGCAAATCTTTCAACGATTGCGTTACCGATAAGACAATGAGGCTGAACATATCTGTGACAGGAAAAGCTAGAGAAATGCAGCCGATCGCAACCGATGAGGTGTACCGCATCGGGGATGAAGCGATACGCAACGCCTGTCTTCACTCAGCGGGAACGCTCGTCAGCATAGAACTTAACTATAACGAGAACCTGCAACTACGCATTCGCGATAATGGTAAGGGAATCGATCCG
Organism: Granulicella sp. S190; assembly: GCF_009766095.1. Classification (GTDB taxonomy): domain Bacteria; phylum Acidobacteriota; class Terriglobia; order Terriglobales; family Acidobacteriaceae; genus Edaphobacter. The sequence goes on along the minus strand of NZ_LMUD01000018.1, from coordinate 1,383 downwards.
TCCACTTTAAATACTGGCAAAACTGGACACTATGGGTTGACTGGTATGCGCGAGAGAGCTACACGGATCGGCGCCAAAATTTCAGTTTTGAGTTCTCTACAAGGCACAGACGTCACCTTAAGAGTTCCTGGAAAATTTATCTATAAAGCTCCTTCCGCGAACTGGATGACACGGCTTTACAGAAAGTTTGCGCAACGCCACCAGCAGTAATTGTCCAAACAAACGAGCTTCGAAAGAACCTGGCCGAAACTATCGGTCGCCAGCAGCCTTGGTCGTTAGTTTGACCGGATTCGTACAGGCTCATCAAATTTCTGGGTTCAGGCTTGCGTGAATCTGAAGCAATTTCGTCGTCATGATGGATGGCTGGCCAATCCACAAACAGCATTACATCGAAAAGCCGTCGAATACTCACACATCTCGAGACTTCGCATTCTGATCGGGTTGAGCACCGCCCAAGAGCTATGTGCTGCGTCACAATTTACAAGATCATTCTGCCTAAGAAGTTTTCAAACTGCTCTTGCTTCCCAGAACGTGGCTTCGGATTTAATTCACTCGCCTTGGTGGCTGAGGCAATTTGATCTAAAGTCAACTCTCCCTTAAGCATGGACTGGGCTTGACCTGTCTGCCAACCCGAATAACGTTCCTTGAGCATTTGAGCATACCGTCCGTCCTCGGCGATCTTCGCTGCAGCTAGAAACGCTCGGGCACATAGATCAACAGCACCTACATGAGCATGGATCAAATCTTCTGGCTCAAAACTCTGTCGCCGCACCTTCGCATCGAAGTTCAAACCGCCTTTTCCAAGGCCCCCCGCTTGTATCACGTGGTACATAGCCATGGTTATTGCCTGGAAATCATTGGGAAACTGATCGGTATCCCATCCCAGTAGCGGATCGCCGCGATTCATGTCTAATGAACCCAGCAGACCGAGAGCTGCCGCAGCAGCGATCTCATGCTCAAAGCTATGGCCGGCAAGAAGCGCGTGATTGGCTTCAATATTAACCCTGACTTCATCCTGCAGACCGAATCTCTTCAGTAGACCGTAGACGGTAGCGACATCGAAATCATATTGATGAGCAGTTGGCTCTTTTGGCTTCGGCTCAATGAGTATCTGCCCTTCAAACCCGATCTTATGTTTGTAATCTACGACCAAAGTAAGAAAGCGGCCGAGCTGCTCCAGCTCTTGTGCCATGTTCGTGTTTAAAAGAGTCTCGTAGCCTTCGCGCCCTCCCCACAGCACATAGTTCGCACCACCAAGACTCTTGGTGAGATCCATACAATGTTTGACCGTCGTCGCCGACCAGGCAAATACCTCCGGATCAGGATTCGTGGCAGCGCCCGCCATAAAACGTGGATGAGAGAACAAATTTGCCGTGCCCCATA
>NZ_LMUD01000017.1 GCF_009766095.1 Granulicella sp. S190 | reverse complement strand
CACGCGGCGCACCAAACTGCCAAAGCAGTGGACTGTGAGAGATCGAGGAATTTGACCGATGGGAACCTGCTCGGCCATCTCCTGAACCTTGACCTCCTGGAAGGGAAGAAACTTGGATGCGCGCGTCGAAGGGTTCAGCTGTCCCTTGGACTGGTTGCTCTTGCAGTCCCTGGACGGGCACATGATCAGAGGACCGTACTGCTTATCAGTGACAGGCTGGAAAATTTCGCAACCGCAGCGGTCGCAAGTGTAAGCGCTGACTTGGACGATCGGCTTAACATCCGACACCCTCGTTTACGA
>NZ_LMUD01000001.1 GCF_009766095.1 Granulicella sp. S190 | reverse complement strand
TCGGGCAATGCGTAGGACTGTGCGGCTATCTAAAACTTGAAGTCAAGGGCAACAGAGCGCAACTTCTCCTTGATGTTACGGATGATCTCACGCTCTGCCGATGTCATGAAAGGGTAACCGCGTTCTGTGAGATATCTTACGAGAGCTTTAGTGATATCAAGGTCAGTGAGGTCCAGGCGCAAGATGGCATGAGGCAGTGCAAACCCTCGTAGATCGGGACTTCGAGACCCATAGCTTGTTTGCCCATGGTTTCGCTGCTGGCCATGCGCTTGACCATCTGATCGGCCCGGCCCAGCGACTCCAGCCATTTGGCCCGCAACTGCTTCACCTGCTCCGGCTTCTCGTACTGGATGATCATGTCCTCTTCCTCTGCATC
>NZ_LMUD01000016.1:544295-577670 GCF_009766095.1 Granulicella sp. S190 | reverse complement strand
CCATCGATGCCATCCGTACCTGCAGAGAGCACCGCAACAGACTCATCCGATGCTCGCAACAGGGTGGCAGCATACAGCGCAAAATGTTGATTTCGACCCCCCACCCCTGCTCGCTCCTTTGTCTCCACACAATCAGAATCCAAGATCTTTAATGGAAGCTCAACGGTTACCTCGCCGGAGGAGATGAGGCAAACACGTCTATGCTTCCGCCTAAGAGAGCGAAGCCGTTCCAGCAAATATTCAGCGGCAGCCCTGTAGCTCCAATCGTCGCAGGTATCGTCAACCACCACGTAGAATCCAAGATCTTTCGCGCGGCGCTCGACGACCATTGCGAGGTCGGCCGACGACAGCAGGGTAAGCGCATGTGCATCCAGTTGCGGGGCTTTGGGAGTTTCAGGGAGTTGAGTCGATAAGAAAAACTGCTTAACCGCGCTCGGAACTCTCTCCATTAGCCGATATCGCTCCAGAATCTCTCTGCACTGATCTACGGTAGAGGTGTCTGGCAACGTCGGTCCAGAGGCTAGCGAATCCAAAGACCCCGAAGGCACATCCGACACCAGCAGGGAGTAATTTAGGATGCCCTCAGCCTCAAGAGCCAGCCGCCCTCCCTTCACCGCTGAAAAATGCTTCCGAACACAATTGATCTCCGCTATCGAACCTCCACAATGAACCAGCTCTCGATAAAACTCCACCAGATCTTCAAGCGAGATCTTTGGGTCGAGTGGTAGCTCCATCATCGCGGACCCGCCTCCGCTTAGCAAAAACAAGCAGAGTGTCTCTTCTTTCCCCCCCGATGCATCGCGTAGCGAGCGCACAAGCTCTATGGCAGCCTTAGCTCCGTCGATCGAAGCTTCATTCGGTGTTGGATGGCCGCCAGCATAAAATCGAAAACCCAACGGCAGATCGTCGGGCCTGTGGTTGGCAATCAGCAGCCCTGATAGATCGCACTCAGGCAACCCCTGCAGAGAAGGGAGCATTGCCTGCAGCATCGCGGGGGCAGCTTTACCCACGGCTACTATCCCGATCCGGCGCAATCGTCCCAGATCGATCACATCGTCGCCAAAGGTCAGCAGCCTTCTGCCGTCCGGTCCTGTGACACGCTTCACCTTATGGGCAAACGCCTGCTCCATACTGCAATCTGCAAGAGATTGCAGAAAGAGACGGCTGGCAATTTTTCTTAGGTTAGGTTGCGCTCCCATCATGCAAAGGCCTTGTTCACGCCGGGCTCCTTCAAACAAAATGAAACATCACCCGCCAGCTCATAAAGTCTTCTCCAACAGATCAACCGGCATAATCTCTTGGATAAAATCACGCCGCCGCATACCTCTTGTACCATGTTGGAACGTCCTGTCTTCAGCCTCGCTAAACCACCCGGGGATACTCAACATCGTGATCTGGAATCAATCCTACTTCCTCTTCGGGCACGGCTTGATATTCTCGGTTGTCCTCGCCTCCTTGCCGGTCCTGACCCTCTTGGTTCTCTTGGGTGTGATGAGAAAGCCAGCTTGGGTCGCTGGCCTGTCTGGACTAGCAATTACTTTGCTGCTTGCAACCGTTGCCTACGGAATGCCTCTCCGCACCGCAATCAGCGCAGCAGCAAACGGCGCAGCCTTCGGAATCCTCCCCATCTCATGGATCGTCTTCTGGGCCATCGTCCTCTTCCACGTCACCGTAGAAACCGGCCACTTCGAGATCATCAAAGACTCCGTCGGCCGACTCACCCCGGACTGCCGCCTGCAGGCGCTCCTCATCGCATTCGCCTTTGGAGGATTTCTCGAAGGAGCCGCAGGCTTCGGCACCCCTGTCGCAATCGCATCCACCATGCTCATAGGCCTTGGATTCACCGCCTTCAGCGCCTCCGCAATCTGCCTCTTAGCCAACACCGCTCCCGTCGCCTTCGGCTCCATCGGAATTCCCATCATCACGCTCGCGGGCACAACCGGCCTCCCGTTAGACAAGCTCAGCGTAGCCGTAGGCCGCATCTGCACACCGATGTCCCTTCTGATCCCCGCATACCTCATCGTGGCAATGGGCGGCTTCGGCTCTCTGTCAGGCATATGGGCTCCCACTCTCATCGCCGGTGGCGTCTTCGCGATCATGCAACTCTTCGTTTCGACATACCTCGGCCCTCATCTTACCGACATCTTCGCCGCAATCGCCACCATTGCCGCACTGGTCCTGTGGTTCAGAACCCATCGCAGCAGCGACCAGAACACTATGCTCACACCAAGCGCGGCAGATTCATGGAGGCGCTTCGCCTGCACTAATGCCGACGGCACCAGCACCGGCAGCGACGAAGAACGAAAAGTGCCTCCCGCACACAGTACCCGGGAGATCCTCTACGCATGGCTTCCCTACGCACTTCTGGTCGTATGCGTTCTCCTGTGGGGATGGGCACCCTTCCAATCGATTCTCAATAAAGCGACCATCCTCATTCACTGGCCTTATCTCGACAACGTCGTGCAGCGCGTTCCTCCCATCGTCGCCAACCCTACGCCCTATCACGCGATCTATAACCTCAACTTACTCTCTGCATCCGGAACCGCCTGCATGACAGCATCGCTGCTCTCCGCGCTCTGCCTGAAGATGAGACCACGCGACTTCCTTCGCGTCATCGGCAAAGCGATCAATCAGCTCAAGCTCCCTACCGTCACCGTCACCTCCGTGCTTGCACTTGCCTTCCTCATGAACTACTGCGGAGCGACCGCCACGCTTGGACTGGCCTTCTCTGCCACCGGACGTGCCTTCCCGTTCTTCAGCGCGCTCCTCGGCTGGATCGGCGTCTTCCTCACCGGCTCCGACACCTCCGCCAACGCCCTCTTCGGCAACCTTCAGGTCGTCACCGCCGGTCGGCTCGGCTTCGATCCTGTACTCATGGCAGCGGCTAACTCCTCTGGAGGAGTCATGGGCAAGATGATCAGCCTTCAGACCATCGCAGTCGCCGCAGCCGCCACAGGCCTCACCCAGGCTGAGCAGTCAAAGCTCTTTCGCTTTACCCTCAAACACAGCATCCTGCTCGCATGCATCGTCGGCTTGGTAACGATGCTCTACACCTACGTCTTTCATCTCTAGATCTCATCTTCAAAAGGAGCATCAAACTCGCATGGCAAAGCTTGGATTTCTCGGTTTAGGCATCATGGGCGGCCCAATGGCGCTCCATCTCATCGAAGCAGGTCATCAGGTCGCCCTCTGGTCGTTCAGCAAAGGCAAGGTCGACGCCCTCGTAGCCAAAGGCGGCATAGCCTGCGCCACACCTGCTGAAGTCGCGAGCCAGAGCGACTGCATCTTCCTCTGCGTCGGCAACACAGAAATGTCACGCAAGGTCATCCTCGGCAAAGATGGCCTCGTCGAAACCGCCACCAACGGCTCCATCATCGTCGATTGCAGCACCGTCTCCCCCTCCGCCAGCCGCGCCATCGCTGCGGAACTGGCCGAAAAGGGCATCGACTTCCTCGACGCACCCTGCACCGGATCGAAGGGTGGCGCAGAGGCCGGCACCCTCACCTTTATGGTAGGCGGCGCAAAAGATATCTTCGAAAAGGTGCGCCCTTACTTCGAAGCTATGGGCAAGCAGCTCTACTATTGTGGAGCTGCAGGCATGGGCCTCCACGCCAAGCTCTCACAAAACATGATCCTCGGCAATCTGCTTCAAGCCTTCAACGAAAGTCTTATCCTCAGCACCAAGGCTGGTGTCGATCCCGAGATGATGCTCGATATCCTCAACAACAGCGCCGCCAAATCAGGCTTAATCTCGATCAAGGCACCCCTCGTCTTTGCGCGAAACTTCACCACCAACTTCTCCGTAAAGTGGCTCGAAAAAGACATGGAGCTCATGCTGGAGTCCGCTGCGGAGCTCAACGTTCCCGCACCGCTCACAGCACTCTCGCGCCAGCTCTTCCGCGCTGCCATCGCAAAAGGCTACGGCGAAGAGGACATCTGCGGTTCGATCCGAGTTATGGAAGAGATTGCAGGCTGTACCGTTGCAAGCAAGCCAAAGTCCTGACATCTGCGAGATTGCCATACTAAGCCTTGCCCCCTGTTATTTTTTGACTGGTAGAAGAAACAAGACAAAAACCTGCAAGTAAGAATATGGTTGCAGACGGGTAGTTAAACTTAATGGTGAGGAAGCGTGCGCGTGTTGAACCGTAGAAACTTTCTGAAGGTAGCCGGAACCGCAGCAGCAGAGTCCATTCTTGGCGCAAAGATGTACGCGCTTACAGCCGTTCAAAGCGAACCCACCGAAGCCGTTTCCCCCAACGACCACATCCAGATCGCCTTGATCGGAGCGGGCATACAAGGTCAGGGGGACACCAAAACCGCAATCCAGGTCCCAGGAGTAAAGCTCGTGGCCGTAGCAGACTGCTACGACGGTCGCCTGCAACACTCCAAGGAACTCTGGGGCAGTGATATCTTCACTACGCGCGACTACAAGGAGATTCTGGCTCGCAAGGATATCGACGCCGTCATCATCGCCACTCCGGACCACTGGCATAAGCAGGCCGCCGTCGACGCGATGAAGGCAGGCAAAGACGTCTACTGCGAGAAGCCGATGATCCATCTCTACTCGGACGGGCCCGAGATCATCGAGGCCGCACGATCCACCAACCGCATCATTCAGGTTGGCAGCCAGCGTGTAAGTTCGATCATCTACGCCAAAGCTAAAGAGCTGCTCGCCTCCGGTGCCATCGGCCAACTCAACATGGTCACCGCACGCTGGGATCGTAACTCCTCGCTCGGCGCGTGGAACTACACCGTTCCTCTCGACGCTTCGACGGAGACCTGCGACTGGCCGCGCTTTGAAGGCACAGCCCCCAAAATACCTTTCAACGCAAACCGATTCTTCCAGTGGCGTAAGTGGAAGGCGTACGGAAGCGGCGTAGCAGGAGATCTCTTCGTCCATCTCTTCAGCGGGACCCACTTCATTACCGGCAGCAACGGCCCCACGCGCGCCATGGCGACTGGAGGCCTGCGCTTCTGGAAGGACGGCCGCGACGTCCCTGACGTCATGCTCGGTCTCTTCGACTACGCCCAGGGCTTCAACCTCAGCCTGCGCGTCAACTTTGTGGATGGTGGCGAAGAGAGTGAAGGTCTCATCTTCACTGGCTCGGAAGGCACCATGGAGATCGCCGGGAACACGGTCAGCGTAAGCCGAACCCCACTCCAGAAAGAGCCTGGTTACACCGTCGGCACCTTCACCGATGCGATGCAAAAAAGCATAGTCGAAAACTACCGGCAAAAGTATCCGGCGACCCACCCCTCGGAAGCGCCGTTTGTCGGCGTAGAAAAATATGTAGCTCCAGCGGGATACAGCGACAGTTTTGACCACTTCAAAAACTTCTTCTCCGCGGTTCGCACACGAAAACCCGTCGTCGAAGACGCAGTCTTTGGCTTCCGCGCTGCAGGAGCAGCCCTGCTGAGCAACCTTAGCCTCGAACGCGGCGAGATCGTGAAGTGGGATCCCGACTCCATGAAACTCATCTAGCAACCTCACCGTCTCATAAGTTCCGCTGCACGAAAATCCCGGAGAAGTCATGACGAGTACTACGACAAGTCGGCGAAACCTGCGAAATCAACGAACGACAAGAAGAGTCGCTTTCTTTTGCCTCGGCCTGGCATTCACCATGCAAGCGCCGTCACAGAAGATCCCCGCGCACAAGTCTGCAATCGTACTGTTCGATGGATCGAACCTCGATCACTTCGACACCTTTCTGAAGACCAAAGGCCTCAACTCAGACCCCGATCAGGTATTCAAAGTCGAGAACGGTGTGATTCACATCTCCGGAAAAGAGATGGGGTACATCATCACAAAGCAGAACTACCACGACTTCTATCTACGAGCCGAATTCAAATGGGGCGTCGGCACCTTCGGCGAGAGAGAGGGCAAAGCCCGCGACAGCGGCATCCTCTACGACATCCAGGGCGAGCAGAAGGTGTGGCCTCAGTCAATCGAAGTTCAAATCACCGAAGGAGGCACCGGTGATTTCTGGATGACCGACGGAGCCGCGCTCACCGGCCGCGATGGAGTGCGCGTCACTGGACCTCCCGGCAGTGCCTCGAAGATCGACCACTTCGGCAAAGGTCCGTCGCAAAATGTCGTTGGTTTTCGCGACACAATCGGCGATCTGGAAAAACCCTACGGCGAATGGAATCTACTCGAGTTGGTGACCCACGGAGACAACGTAAAACAGTACGTCAACGGGAAGCTTGCCAACGAAGGGACCAACCCCTCCCCCGTCGAGGGCAAGATCCTCTTTCAATCCGAAGGCGCCGAAGTCTTCTTCCGAAACATCAAGCTCTATCCGCTGAAGTAGCTGCGCGTAGTCACTGCAGTAACACGTGGCGCGAGAATCAGCCTGCAGCTCATCATTGTCTCGATCTTCATAACAGTCGGCCAACTCATAGCTTGAGCAAGACACCATCGCTGTTACTTGGTCAAAGCCGTAATCACTTCCGCAAACTCCGGCCACCCCGCGCACATCTGTTCGCGCTGGCCCTCCTCATAGTCTTCGAACTCAAACCCAGGACTCACCGTGCATCCCAACAACGCCCATCGACCACCCTCAACTAACCGCGACCCCTGCCACACTCCACGCTTCACCACCACCTGTGGCTTTTGACCATTCAACAGATCCCTCCCAATCACCACCATAGTGCCCCGATTTCCCTCCGTGAGTTGCAACATCTCCACCGCATCCCCAGCGTAGAAATGGAAGATCTCATCCGACTTCAGTCGGTGCATCTCGCTGAACGTCTCCGGCTCCAGCAAGTAGTAAATCGCAGTGCCCGTCCGCCGCTCCCCCGTGTATCTTCCATCCTCAAACGACTCGGCACTCACCACCTCTGCGGCCTCATAGGTCCGGACATACCACCCACCCTCTCGCGGGTGCGGCTGCAGCCCAAGTAATTTCTTAACATCCTCTGCCGTCATCAAGCCCTCTCACGCTATGCTGGTACCACTCCATCCATTTTAGTTTCTCGCCTCACAGGAGCCTGACCTGATGCCCATCCGCACCCGCCTGGAGCACTACTTCGGCTTCTCCGCGCACGCCACCGACTGGCGAACCGAGATCCTCGCCGGTCTCACCACCTTCATCACGATGGCCTACATCATCTTCGTGAACCCCTCGCTCCTCAGCAAAACCGGGATGCCTCTCGCCGCCGTCACCACCGCCACCTGTCTCTGTGCGGCCTTCGGCAGCATCCTCATGGGAGCGCTCGCCAACTACCCTCTCGCCCTCGCGCCCGGCATGGGTCTTAACGCCTACTTCACTTATACCGTCGTCCTCGGCATGGGCGTCCCCTGGCAAACCGCTCTCGGCGCCGTCTTCCTCTCCGGCATCATCTTCCTCGCCCTCACCTTCACCGGAATCCGCCAGCGCCTCGTCTCCGCCATCCCCCATCAACTCCACGCCGCAGTCGGTGGAGGCATCGGTCTCTACATCGCCTTCATCGGATTCCGCAACGCCGGCATCATCGTGCCCAGCGCAGCAACCACTGTCACGCTGGGAAACCTGCGCGCCCCCGGCACCGCGTTGGCCATCTTCGGCCTCCTCCTCATCGCCGTCCTTCAGGTTCTCCGTGTCCGCGCCTCGATGCTCATCGGAGTCCTTACCACCACCCTCCTCGGCGTCATCTTCCATCAGGTCCACTGGCAACCCGCATCCTACGACCTTACTGCTATCAAAACCACCGCCTTCCATCTCGACATCCTCGGCGCTCTCCACATCGGCGCCTTCGAGATCATCTTCGTCTTCCTCTTCGTTGACCTCTTCGACAACATCGGCACCCTCGTCGCCGTCACCCAACGCGCCAACCTCATCGCACCCGATCACACCATCCCTCGCCTCAATCGCATCTTTCTCGCCGACGCCAGTTCCACCATCCTTGGCTCGCTCACCGGCACCAGCACCGTCACCAGCTACATCGAGTCCTCCGCCGGAGTCGCTGCCGGAGGCCGCACCGGCGTCACCGCCATCGTCACCGGCATCCTCTTCTTCTTTGCTCTCTTCATCGCACCTGTCGTCGGAGCCATCCCCACCTTCGCCACCGCACCCGCACTCATCCTCGTCGGCGGCCTTATGCTTACCGGCCTCGGCGAAATCGAGTGGAACGACCCGCAGATCGGCATCCCCGCCTTCCTCACCGTCGCCACCATCCCTCTCACCTGGTCCATCGCAGACGGCCTTAGCTTCGGCCTCACCAGCTACGCCCTCCTCCAACTCCTCACCGGACGTGCCCGACGCCAAGACTGGATGCTCTATCTCCTCGCCGCTCTTTTCCTGCTCCGCTTTGTCTATCTGGTTCGCAAATAAGCTCCGATCCGCGCACTATCCACCCTGGCTTTTACCTTTGCCTCCGCCCTTGCGGAAGAATCGGAGCAGAAGCTGTGTAGAAGCTGATTCATAGACCAGCGACCCAGGCAGACTTAACTCCACCTCCGTACCCACTCCGGGCTCGCTCCAGACTGCCAACTGCCCGCTCATCCGCTTAGCGCGCTCCCTCATCCCAGGTAACCCCCAGTGCCCGGCACGCTCCCCATCCTCCAGAACTTTTTTGTCGATCCCCTTCCCATCGTCACGCACCCGCACTCGCATCGACATCCTCCCATACGTGATCTCTGCCTCAATCATCTTGGCCTCAGCATGCTTGAACGAGTTTCTCAACGCCTCTCGAACTATGTGATACACATCATCCCTGAAGATCGGATCGATTGGCCTTGCTGTACCCTCCTGGACAACCGAAAACTTCGGAGCGATCCCCTCTCCCAGATTGCTGCCAAGCTCCTCCCCCAACGTCTGAATCGCAACCGCAAGATCGTCATCGACCATAGTCGAAGCTCGTATGTCATAGATAGCGTTTCGTCCCTCCACCATAGCCTGATCCGCGGTCTCCAATGCCGTGTCCAGGCTCATGCCCGCCTTTGCAGGATCTCTGGGAATCAAATCACGCGCCGTCTGAAAATGAAGAATCAGCCCCTGAAAGCTTTGCAGCAGCGTATCGTGCAACTCACGTGCGATGCGCGTCCGTTCCGAGAGGCGTTCGATAAATTGAATATCCATGCGCGAGGTCACTTGACCCACGTGCCACCGATACACAATCCAGGCAAGGGCCGCGACCGCCGCAGCACAAAGCAACAAGAATAAGTTGGTCTGATAAAACGCAGGGACGATCGTGAAATTTACGGAAGACCCATTTTGATTCCACACTCCATCGCTATTGCATGCGATAACGCGAAAGGTATAAGAACCCGGATCAAGGTTTGTATATATCGCTTGTTGTGTCTCAACCGGTTCACTCCAGCCTCGATCGAATCCATCGAGACGATACTTGTATCGAACCCGCTCCGGTACTGAGAGACTCACGGCCGAGAAGTTCAGCATAACCCTCTGCCCTTCTGGCGGAACACGAACGGGCGCAGCCAGGTCGACCGGAACTCCGTCCACCGAGACCGCATCGACCTTGGCAACCACCGGAGACATCGCCTGCGCAGCGCGGATAGGATCCACAACGGAGAGGCCGTGGTTCATGGAAAACCAAATGCGTCCCTGGGGATCTGCGGCAACAGACCGCTGCCTCTTTACCCCCTCGACCCCCTTCAAGCCATCGACTATCCCATACTCTCGGATATCTTCTTCTTTATTGCTGCCGCTTAGCAGCCTGCTCCGCTTCACCTGCAGAACATGTTTCGAAGTCGCAACCCACAGCCACCCATCACGGCCCTCCGCGACTCCAAAGATCTGTTCGTTCAGGGACTCGGGTGCATTATGAGGTGTGTGGATTGTGCCCGAACTTATGTACGCCAGCCCTGCCGTCGTTCCTATCCACAGCAAGTGAGTCGAATCCTCAAACAGGCAATCGATATCCGGTGAGGGCAGACCGTCGGACTCTCGATAAGTTCGCCATTGCCCCTCCCGTGACCGCGCCGTCAGCCCAATCGGGGTGGCGATCCACATCGTCCCGTCGAATCCTCCCGCCATCGCCGTTACTGTGTTGGACGGCAATCCGTTCCCCTTCGCATAAGTTGTAAATCTATCGTCCCTCAACTCACTGACACCGCCGTTCAATGTACCTGCCCACACCACCCCATCGTGGCTCCGATGGACCGCATACACACTGTCCTGAGCCAGCCCGTCCGCCTGCGTGTACGTCTTGGCTTCATAACCGCCATTGCGAATACGTAACCGCGTCAGTCCGCCCTTCTGCCTACCGACCCATAACTCTCCATCACCTCCGGCGATGGAGTAGACCACATCTTTATCCAACCCTCCCGCGCTTACGCTCTCGATCTTTCCATCCTTGAGCCAGTGCAATCCCCCGTCGAGAGGAGCGAACCAGATCCGCCCCTCCGAATCGGCATACACCGGCCCCCCACTCTCTGAGCCCGAACCGCTCGCAATCCCATACGTCAGAAAAGGACTATCCCGTAGCCGTTCAATCCCTCGCGTCGTTCCCACCCAGATGTTTCCTTCACGGTCCTCGAATAGAGAGTTCACGGCAAGCTCGGCGGTCTCCTCATCCGAAGAAACGCCATGGGCATTTACTCGCAGAAGTCCGTGACTGGTTCCTAACCAGATATTTGCATCGCGGTCACGGAGTGCCGAAAGAATCTCGACGCGCTGCAGCGCTGCGGGAATCCCCTCCCGCGTAAGCTTCGAACCCGTCCAGCGCAGAACGCCTTTGTCGGTTCCAACCCAGAGTTCGCCCCCGTCCAGTGGAAGAAGACAGTCGATCTTTTCCCCACCCTCAACCGACGGAACCGCAGAGACCTGACCATCCTTCACATAGAACAGTCCCTTGTCTCGCGTGCCCAGCCAAATCACTCCGTCGCTGGTCTCTGCCATGGCAGTCACCGAAGAGTGAGGCTTTGCAAATCGATGAGTAGCCACACCCGTCGCCCAGCTCAGGCGGCTGGAGAGTTCATCATTTGCGGCCGCGTTCGCCGCGGAGCCAGCTCTCGCAGGCGTCTCAAGAATCTTGAACCTACCATCACGATAGTTAAGTGTGCCCAAAGCCAGCGAGGCCAGCATCGCCGAACCGTCTCTGCGCCTCCCAACAGACGTAATTCCAACCTCCGCCTCATCGTGGCCCACATCGAACCTTCCATCGTGATATCGCAGAACCGTCGTGTGATTCAGAAGAACCCAGAGGTTCGATTGAGAGTCTGCGATCAATCCCTGAACAGGCCCAATCTGCAGAGTCGTCGGAGTCTGTTGTTGGAAGACACGAAAGTTCAATCCATCGAAGCGTACTAAGCCCTTATCGCTTCCGATCCAAAGATAGCCATCCGCGGTCTGTGCCATCGAGGTCGCGGAGCCGCCCGTGAATCCTCTTTCCAGACCCCAACTCTCCCTTAAATATTGTGAGATTGCACGGTTAGGATCGACTGCATGAACCTTCTGGACGAGGCAAATCATGCCGAGTACGACAATCAGATTTACGACCAGCCGAGGTACTCTCATAACCCCATCACGGAAGATACTCGAACTTCTCCAGAACGACTTCACTCTCGTTTTGCATCGGATACTTATCGCTCGCAACGATATAGAACAAAAACTGCATCTTCTCGTGGCCAGACGACGGAACCCCGGACGTAAACTCATGCTCCGAAACCACCGGAGCACCAACACGCAAAGAACTTCCCCGCACAGTCTCAAACTTCACGCGTCCCGGCTCCCAATGAAACGAGTGGGTCAACACGCCCGGGGGCGCTACGAAAGGAGCAACGTTACCGGGGACGTAAAAGGGCTGAATCCCGAACTGCGCATTTTCTTTGTTGGTCGCATCGCCCCAGCGGCTCATCTCGACATCCATCTCACGATAGCTCTGCTCACCACCCCAATCATCGAAGGTGTTCAGACTTAAAACTACCGCCGGCTCCAGGTGCGACGTATCTCGAACAGTCACAATATAGGTTCCGTACCCCAGGCTTCGTGATAACTCCACCTCTGCGCACGACCACTTGTTTCCATTCTTCTTAATCCGAAGATGCAGCGCACCTGTAGAATCCGTCCACGCATTGTCACCGTTATAGAGAAGATTCATCCCCCCGCGATCTCCCGCGATCGTTCGAACTCCCCAGTCATACCCGCTGAACTGTATCGGGACCGTAGGTGCAATCTGGGGCTTGCCAACACCATCGACAATAGTCACTGCCGCTACAGATCCTCCGGCAACCGGAGCCGTATCCATCGTGGGCGCAGGCTTATATCCCGGATCGACCAGCATCGCAGCATATTTAAACCCAAGATGAGTATTCGTGCTCCAACTTGAATCTGGCTTGATCGTGATAAAAGGCTGATCGGGCCAGGGCTGCACCCACCACGGTCCGCTCATCGCATAAATAACGATCCGTTGACCCGACTGCGCGCCGGCGACGTTCCCCGAGATCGTATCCACTCGCTCGCGACCACCCTGCGCCGCCGGAGGAATCTTCACAAACTCAACGGAAGGACCGACACTCTTCTGCCGTGAATGGCACCCTGTAAGCAGATAGAGAGAGACAAGGAGACACGCTGCGGATCTGGCTGAAACCAAAAAATCCGCCCTTCGTCCCAGGCGAGAGCAAAATCTCAGCCGAAAACTGTTCATAGTAGCGGTCACAAAATATCTGGCCACTCGGAACCCCCAGGAGATCTATCAGTCGTTTCAATTGAGATAGCAATCATAGTCCATTAGCCCATCCCAATCCCCTCCTCATTCCAGAGTCTGCGCACCCCTCACCTCCGATCCGCCCGCCGCATACCCATCCACCCGACGCCGAAGGCCCCCACCTCATGGTGTAAACTATGGTCTTCCGCCCAACGAAGATGCGGCTGAAGTTTGCAGCCTAAGACCTGCAGCATGGACGCGGAGCGGATGCGAATGATGCGCCGGAGCACCCTCGGTCGAAGCTACGGGCGACCGTACCTGGAACCGCCCGGCAGACACCCGAACCTGGGCAATTGCACTACGTTCGTAAAAAAACACCGGAGTTTACATGGCAAAAGGCGTCAACAAAGTCTTCCTCCTCGGCAACGTCGGCAAAGACCCCGAGATTCGTTCCACAGCAGGCGGCACCATGGTGGCCAGCTTCTCTCTTGCCACCGCCGACCGTCAAAAAGATGCGCAAGGCAACTGGACCGACAAGAGCGAGTGGCACAACCTGGTAGCCTTCAACCGCACCGCTGAGATCATCCGCGACTACGTCAAAAAAGGCACCCAGCTCTACATCGAAGGCAAGATCCAGACCCGCTCCTGGGATGACAAGGACTCCGGCCAGAAGAAGTACCGCACCGAAATCCTGGTCAACGAGATGACCCTGCTCGGCAAGCCCGGCGGCGGTGGCAGCAGCGGCGAATCCACCGGCGGCTACTCCAAGTCCAACACCGCCAGCTACGACCAGCGCACCCCCTCCAGTCAGCCCGACTACGCCGACGTTGGCATCACCGACGACGACATCCCCTTTTGACGGCTACCGTATTGGTGTAAATAAAACATATATAGCTCGTAGTCGTAGTAGCTGTGGGAAGTGGGAAACGCGAAGCGTTTTCCAAGCGCGGGGTGGGAAAGTCGTTCTTTGACTTTTCCACCCCGCGTCTTTCACACAGCTTTTGGCCGCGGCGATTGTAAGACGGGCCCCTCGATCAAGGTCAGGCCATCGGCGAAATCAGTTTGCGGATCATGTATGACTTCGATTCCCTTGAGTCTGGCGCAGGCCGTTTTCGTGGATTTGAAGCTAAGCATCGAACGATTGCGATACCTAATGGCGCCGTGATCGGCTTCGATCGGGCTATCGAGGTACTTCACTTGGCGGTGATCGACGGAATTGTCCAGCAGCTTTCATGACCAGTGAAACCCAAAATTTGTGCTTGCCGGGAATATGAAGCCCTCTCAGGTGTTTCTCCTTCAAGGAAACTAACTATGAGTGAGCTAGTAAAAAAGCCAAGTACGGGATCAGATACGGACAGCAGCAACACGCCCGCGTTCCTGAACATCTTTGAGGACCAATTCGAATACGACAGCGAGCAGGTGGCTCAGGCTCGCGAGGCACACTGGTACGCGCAGACGCCGATAGGTCCGATCGTCCTGCGTCACGCCGAGGCATACGACATCTTGCGGGACAGGCGGTTAGTCTTAGCCGGTCACCGATACATGCGCTCTCAGAACATCACTGAAGGGCCGCTGTACGACTGGTTCACCGGGATGCTTGTTTCTCAAAACGGTTCTGACCACGCCCGTCTCAGAGGTCTGGTGAGCAACGTCTTCACGTCCAGGTTCGTCGCAACGCTAAGCCCGGCCATCCAGAAGATCGCCGAACTGCTAGCCGACGGTATCGCCGGGAGCCACGAGGGCGAGTTCATGGACGCATTCGCAGACCGATTCGCCGGGCTGGTGATATGCCAGATGCTCGGCGTACCGCCCGAGGACTACGACCAGTTCCATCACTGGGTACGAGACATCGGGCTGGTATTTACCACCGCCAGCGAGCGTCCCAGGACAGAGGCCGCCATCGTCGGCATGACCGGCTACATCGAGTCGCTGATCGATGCCAGGCGGCGTGACCTGAGAGAAGACCTCTTGTCCAGCCTCATCACAGCTGCGGATGGCGGCGATCGGCTCACGCCCAAGGAACTGACCGATATGGTCCTCCTGCTCTTCTGGGCAGGACAGGACACCACGGCGCTGCAGCTAGGCCGGGCGATGCTTGCCTTCGCCAACCATCCGGATCAGTGGCAGCTACTCAGGGAACGTCCTGACCTTGCCCCGCAGGCGGTGGAGGAGATCTGCCGGTATACCCCCCAGTCTCGAATAACCTTCCGATTCGCCGCCGAGGACGCGGTGTACCGGGACCTGAAGATCCCGGCCGAGTCGATGGTCCTGATCGGGATCGCAACCGGCAATCGCGACCCTCGCGCCTTCGAGAACCCGGAGCGATTCGACATCTCTGCGCCGCGGGAACGATCTAAGCAGCTGGTGTTTGGTGGAGGGGTACACATGTGCCTGGGCCAGCATATGGCTCGCCTCGAGATGGCAGTTGCGCTCACCGCTCTCACGCAGCGGCTGGGGCCGCCCTCGGTAGTGGGGCCCGTCGAATGGCTCCCACACACGGCGATGATCCATGGACCGCTCTCCCTCCCGCTTCGGTTTGGCAAGCGCTCCTGATGACGACGCAGAAGATCAGACCTGTCCGAGAGGAAAATACCTATGCTGTTACTACGTGACCCGAAACTTCGAGCCGCCACTGCGGTTCTCCAGGAAAATCACCTCGCGCTAGTGCGGGCCGTCCACGAGGGGCAGAGCGACCTCTGGGACGTGCTCGCAATGAAGCTGCTCAAGACACTGGAGGCAGCGGCTGGAGCCAGGCTGTACTCCGGGATGCAGATGCCGATGCCCCGGCCGGGCGCTTCCTCCCAGGAGCAGGTAAGAGAGATGCTGGCACAGCTCCCGCTGCTCACCAGGGATGCTTTGAGAGATAGCGGTCTGAACGCGCTCACCCTGCCGGTTCCCGCCTACTTCCACTGGTGGGAGACGTCGGGTACGACAGGGCCTGCCACGGCTGCTCCCAAGTCACTTCCTGACCTGATCCCAAACACGATCAACATCGGGGAGATGTGGGCGCAATTCCTTTCCCCGGAGGACGTCGTCCTCATCCTGATCATCGCCTCGATCGGGCCGGCCCCCTACCAGTTCGAGAAGGTCGCCGAGTATCTGGGGATGATGTCCGTCAAGCCGTGGGTGGAGTATATCGACGGTGACTACGACAAGGTGCTGTGGCAGACCAAGGAGCTGGGAGTTAACACGTACATAGGAGCACCGTCACGCCTCCTCGCGATGATCCAGTTCGCGGCTCGACAGGGCCTTCCCATTCCTCAGTTCGACACCCTTCTGCTCATCGCCGAGCAGACCGGGCCCCACTTTCTCCGTCACCTGGAACGCCTAACGGGATCCCGCGCCTACGTGGGCTCCTTCGGGTCATCCGAGACAGGGACGACCGCCGTGACCTGTAGGGAGGGGCGGCTGCACCTGCAGCTGCAGAGCTACCTGCTGGAGCTGTACACCCCAGGGAGCGCCCCCCGGCTGATCGACGGATCCGCTGACAGCGGGCAACTCGTGGTGACTACGCTGGACCAACCGGGACGACCGCTGCTGCGCTACATGACAGGGGATCTGATCGAGGTCATTGATGAACCGTGCCCGTGCGGCGTGGCGCTGCCGGTCGCCCGAACCCTGGGCCGGGAGAAGGACCTGATCGCGTTCCCCGGCGGATCGGTCCGCCAGGATGAGTTCGAGGCCGCGCTGTGGCCGGAGGACTCGCGGGGACCGACAGCTCTGAACTACATGCTGACCGTGAACGAAGACCGGATCGTCGTCCTCGTGACGACGGACCAGCCCGTAGGGAAGACATGGATCGCGAAAACAGAAGAGCGGCTGGCAGCAGTGTTTCCCGCCCACCTGCTGACGGTGGCAGACATCGACGTACTACCCCCGCTGGCTTCTCTGTCGGGTGATCTGGGGTGGAAGCTGTCCCGCGTGGTCGATCTCCAAGACCGCACGGTGTATAAGCGGCTTCCGCCGCACACCGCCACCGTCGCAGACGCGGCATTCGTCGAACTGGAACAGAGGAACAGAAGGATGACGAGATGAGCAGTGATCTTGGAACCGGAGAATGGGACTGCGGCGTTGACAGAGAGAACGTTCGCCGCCGAACAGAAACAGCAGATTGAGGAAACTAGCGATGGAAGAGAGACCGTTCGCCACTGAACGTGAACAGAAACTGTTTGTCCTGGACGTCTATTTCCGTACCCAGGCTGCGATCGAAGCCTTTTTCGGGCACGCCGGACTGCATACATGGATCGAGCGTGTTGCATCCGGCATGGCAGCCACGGTCATCCAGACCGTTCCGGATATCCTCGATCGGACACGACGACTGCTAGGCGGGCTCAACATGATGCTGCACGTCTATCCCGGTTCCGAGGCGACTCTGACCGAGATTCCGGGCGGGGTCCAGTTGGAAGTGCGGCGGTGCGGCATCTACGACTACAGGGATAAGGCCCGGGATCGGGGTGTCACGCTGACGTTGGAGAAGCCGTGCGAGTTCTGTGTTCCCCTGCATAAAGCCGAGGCCGCCAAGCTCGGCGTCGAGATCTCGAACCAGCTTCGCGACCACGGCTGCACCTATGTGGCCCTGGTGCCGAAGGAGACCAGAAATGAGAACTGAGATGGAGCAGGCTCCGCTTCCCTGCCGGCGAGACGTCGAGTGGCCATGTAATCCGGCACCTGAGCTGCGAGAGTTGTGCGAGGAGCAGCCGGTCGCCAGCATCCAGCTATCCAGCGGTAGCAAGGCCTGGCTGATCTCCCGGGACAACGACGCGCGCCAGGTCCTCGCCGACCCGCGGTTCAGCAGCGCGCCGCCTCCCGGTACGGCGCTTCCCGTGCCGGAGGAGCGGACCCTGCAGGAAGAGCTGAGTGACAGGCAGCCGGGAACGTTCCTGGAGTATGACGAACCGCACCACACGCAGTACCGAAACAAGGTCGCCGGCGAGTTTACCCCTGCCAGCATGGACAAGCTGCGGCCCATGATCGAGCGGATTGTCGATGAATGCCTGGATGCCACCGAGGAGGCAGGATCTCCCGTCGACCTGGTACAGACATTCGCCCTGCCGATGCCCTCACGGGTCATCTGCGAGATGCTCGGGATTCCTCGGAACGATACCTTCGACTTCGCAACGCAGACGCGGATCATGACCGACCTGATGGCTCCCCCCGAGGATCTGCTGGTGGCGCGGGACGCGATGCGTAACTACATGCGAGCTCACGTCAAGAGGACGCGAGCCCATCCCGGCGACAACCTGTTCGGACGACTCGTCACCCGGCACGGTGACGAACTTGATGACGAGGAGCTGACAGGAATTGGCAACTTGCTGCTCATCGCCGGGCACGAGACCACAGCGATGACGATCGGCCTCTCCGTGCTGACGTTGCTACAGCATCCGGACCAGCTGGCGGTGATGCGGGGTGGCGACCCGCAGACGGTCAATGCGGCGGTCGAGGAGCTGCTACGGTATACCTCGATCGCCAATCACGGCGCGGTGCGGATCGCTACGGAGAGCATCGAGGTGGGTGGCCAGCTGATCGGCCAGGGCGAGATCGTGGT
The DNA here is from genome assembly GCF_009766095.1 of Granulicella sp. S190. Lineage (GTDB taxonomy): Bacteria > Acidobacteriota > Terriglobia > Terriglobales > Acidobacteriaceae > Edaphobacter. The sequence goes on along the minus strand of NZ_LMUD01000016.1, from coordinate 559,537 downwards.
GGTATCCATCCCGATGGCTAATCGTGACCCGAAGCGGTACGACCAGCCGTACCAGTTCGATATTGGCCGCCGTCCCCAGACGACGCTCGCGTTCGGCCACGGCATACATCGCTGCGTCGCAGCCCCGATGGCCATGCTGGAGCTGAAGATCGCCCTGCCTGCCCTGTTTGACAGGTTCCCGAACCTGCAGCTCGCAGTGCCGCTGGAGAAGGTCGCGGTCCGAAAATCCAATGCAACTCACGGCGTCGATTCACTGCCGGTCACGTGGTGATCATGTCTAACATCAGGAAGATTATCGCCCGGGTGGTGGTCGATGACATCGACAAAGCGCTGCCCCTGTATATGGATCTCGCCGGGATACAGGAACCTTGGCGCTTCGGGTTCAGAGGTCTCGAACTAGCCTCTGTGGGTCCGTTCCTGCTACTCAGCGGGCCGCAGGCTGCGGACTACAGCAATCGCGTTGCCACGATCGAGGTAGCCGATCTCAGTCGAGTAATAGCGAGCCTGGAGCGAGCACTCGGGACCATCATTGACGGTCCCGTCCAGTCGCCGGGTGGTACCCGCCTTATCGCGCAGCACCCGGATGGATCGATCTGGGAGTATATCCAGCCCACAGACTCAGGCGCAGGATAGCCGCGCCCCAGTCTACAGGATCCGATAGCTGATCGAGTAGACCAGAGGAATTGCACCTCCAGGCTCTTACGCAACGGTGTACGTGAATCTCTCGATGGCTCTGTTGCAAACAGCCGGCGCAAGCCATCAAGCATAGATTACAAACAGTCTATTGAAGAAGCGCACTTCAGATGAAACGCCCGGACGCAGCAGGATGCATTCTAGTTGCGGATCCTACGCATGACTTCAATTCCCGTGAGGTGTGGCGCAGACCTTCGAAGTTCCATCTTATTTCGAGGTATCAGGGAGTCGTGCGATTGAAAAATGTTCGACGTCCTGACCAAAGTCGCCACCTGCATGCGGATACTGGCTTTTTTGCGTACCGAAGAGATTGTTTGCACGGATCGAAACCGGGGTGGGCAGATCGAAAGCATGACTTTGGCCGTGCCTTCAAGGAGTACTATCTGCAACTTGAACCGTTGCGTTTGGATCTAGAACCAAGGATTGCTATAAAACCATACTTTGTGTCGCGTTTATCTTCAGATTTGACAACCAATCGGCAATGATCGCTGTTAAGAACAATTGCACGGGAGCAATAACCCTTCTAACTACCAAAGCCATATCATTTCACGATTCAAAACTCATAGCCTTACCTGAGGCCCTCTTATACGGAGGGCCTTATCGTTGCTTCTGCACTCAAAATAGAAAGCTGCAAGCCAGCACGTCTGGCTCTCAGCGTCGAACAGCTATACTCTCAGCTCTACCTATGGCACGAGTCAAAAACCCTGCGAATCGCAGCGCAATCCTTCAGGCAGCGACTTACGAGATAGCCGAAGCCGGACTTGCCGCACCAACCGCGAAGATCGCGAAGCGTGCGAACATCGCTACAGGCACTCTCTTCACCTACTTCGCAAACAAGGAAGAGCTGATAAACGAGCTCTATCTCGAGCTCAAGAGAGAAGCGTACGCTCGAATAAACTCAGACTTCCCTCACAAATCAAGCCTCGAGGCCCGCACCCGCCATGTGTGGTCGAGCTTCCTCTACTGGGCGCTCGAATTCCCCGAAAAGAGAAAAGTCTCCATCCAGTTGACCATCTCGAACCTCGTCACTCCTGAAACCCGTATGCAGACAGCCATCGATCGCGGTGCGGTCGACAAAACACTCAGCGATCTGGGCAACCGGGCATCCCTCCGTGGTCTGCCGGACGGGTTCGCGGCAGCGACGATGTCCGCGATGCAGGAGGTGACGATCGACGCCATCGCCAAACGCCCTCGACAGCGCGAAAGGATCATAGATCGAGCCTTCGAGGTCTTCTGGCGCGCCATTCGGTAATCTCTATGGAAATAAAATAAATGAGCAACTAGTCAGTCATTTAGTAATCTTATCTCCAGGGGATATTTGGAAATGGCAAAAGTCTGGTTGATTACAGGAAGCGGAAATGGTTTAGGGCGGGATATCGCCGAAGCAGCGCTCGCAGCGGGAGATAGCGTCGTCGCAGGCGCGCGTCGGACAGAGGAGCTTACCCCTCTGGTGGCACAGTATGGGGAACGGATCAAACCCGTAACCCTCGAAGTACGCGATGAAACAGCAGCAAAGGCGGCCGTTCAAGCCGCGCTCGACACCTTCGGACGCCTCGACGTCCTCGTCAACAACGCCGGCTATGGACAGTTTGCTCCATTCGAACAGATGAGTGCAGAGGACTTTCAGGCCATCGTCGACACCTGCTTCTACGGGGTGGTCTACACCACACGGGCCGCCGTTCCTGTCATGCGCGCGCAAAAGAGCGGTCACATCTTTCAAATCTCGTCGGTAGGTGGGCGTATCGCTATCGCTGGAAACACGGCCTATCACGCGGCGAAGTGGGCGGTCGGAGGCTTCAGTGACTCTCTCGCAATGGAGGTCGCGCCCTTCGGTGTGAAAGTCTGCACCCTGGAGCCAGGCGGCATTCGCACAAACTGGTCGCGACGTGCAGGCGAGAACAAGCCAGCCCTGCTACCGGAATATGAGGCATCGGTTGGTATGCTCTGGAAACTGTTGCGTGGATACGAAGATAAATGGGAAGGTGATCCCCGAAAGATTGCTAACGTGATCGTGGAACTGGCAAACAGCGACAAGGTTCCATTGCGGCTGATCCTCGGCGTCGATGCAGAAAAGCGTGTGCACCAGGTCGAAGCTTCGCGCGCCAGCGAAGCCGAGCAGTGGAAACATATCACCGCGTCAACCATCTTCCAGGACGCAGCACCGATCCCAGAACTGCTCAATCTGGGGACAGCAAAGTCCTGAACCGCCGGCCCGACGAGCGCGGCGGATTGCAAACGTGCGAACCGCCGCTCCGGGCCACCGGCAACACGCAGAATCTACCGAAGAATCTCATCGAGCGGAGCGTGCTTCGCCTCAGGCAACTTCACCCCCAACACCTTCGCGATCGTCGGCGCCACCGCCAGGTTCGAGATTGCCCCCAGCGCTACGCCAGGTTTGATCGCCGCACCAGACGCTACGAACAGAGCCTGCATATCGGCCATCGTATTCAGATAGCCATGCTGGCCTTTAGGCGAACTCGCGCGCACCAGTTCGCCGTTCGTATCATCGCTGAACGCATAGTCCGCGCCAGCAGCAAGATAGATCTGCGGAGCCTGGTCGCTCTTGGCCTCGTCAGGAATCCCAAGCCCCCGAGCCTCCTCGTTGGTGTACACATGCTCGATACCTGGAACGCCGGCAAAGTATGCCTTCAGCTTCGGAAGCAGTTCCGCTCGCCGTCGCACATCGCGGATGTAAACCGAAGCCGCTCCACCCTCCGCCTTCACCCAGACGTCTCCTACATAACCATTGCCTTGCCTGTGAAGTAGCCCCTGCTCAATCAGCGCCACATTAGGGCTGATCGTATGTGTGTAAGTCGCGAAGCCATGGTCGGAGAGGATGAAGAACGTCGTTCTATCCAGAATGCCGGCTGTACGCGCAGCCTCAACCACTCGCCCGAGACAGTGATCAGCATAAGCATAGGAAGCGTAAGCAGCCGGAGTTAATGGCCCGTACTCATGCTGAATCGAGTCCGTCTGCAGCAGGTGAAACAGCAGCAGATCCGGCGTGTGCCTCGCAAGAATATCGACAGCAGCGTCTGTCCACACCTCATCTCGCCACGCTGGACTGCTCCCTTCACCAAAGTGTTCCACCTCTTCGCGCGTCAGGATGCCTTGCGCGATCAGATCGTTGGGAATCTCATCGCGTACATCAGGCTTCTCGCCGAACTGCCAACGAATGCCCTTCGCGCCATACACCGCCACCCAATCCACTTGTCCGGTCGTCAAACCCTTCTCCGCAGCCGCCTCATACAGCGTCCGCGCGTGGACCAGTTTTTCTTTATCCGTCCACGGCTCAACCACCGGAGCACTCCCATCAGGCGGCATAACGATTAGGCCATTCGCCATCACAAAATGTTCACTCGCATCGACACCGGTAATCATTGCGGTATGGTTCGGCCAGGTGACCGTAGGATTGATCGGTTGCATCTCCTTCGCTACAGCACCCGTAGCCGCAAGCGACCGAAGCACCGGCATAGGCAAACGAGGATCCTCAAGCGCACGAGCAGGAAACCCGTCGATGGTAATCACAACCACTACCGGCTTGTGCGCGTTTGCAGCAGACCTAGTCTCTGCCGCCACGCAACGGGTAACAACCGGCAATAAAAGCGCCCATACAGAAAGTAACGAAAGAACTCTCTTCAAAACCTCACGTCCATTAGTTCTCAATGCTCCGTCTTTCATCTGTGCTCATCCTCGGTCTTCGCCTCAGCACTATCTCTTCGCGCTCGCGCAGCCGCCTCTTCCCTGCTCTCCATCCATCCCCGCAGAATAATCACCGCCGCCACCTGGTCGATCACGTACTTGCGATCCTTGCGATCATGCCCTGCTTCGTTCAGCAGCTCATGCGCCGCAACGGAGGTTAGCCGCTCATCCCATAACTGCACCGGCAATCCGGAGCGCACCCTCAACTCCTCTGCGAACTCATGCACCTTCGCCGCCCACGGACTCACATCGCCAGATAGGTGCAGCGGATTTCCCACCACAATCTCTACAACCTCATGCTTGCGAATCAGTCGCATCAAGCTTCGGAGATCCTCCCCTCTGGTTTTCCGCCAAAGCGTCAGCAACGGCTGCGCCGTGTATCCAAGCGGGTCCGACAGCGCAACGCCGACCCTGATCTTCCCCACATCCAACGCCATCACGCGCCCGCTCACCATGCCTCCAGTCTATTTGCTTTTCTGTCACTCACCCAATCACACAGGATTGACTTCAAGCTTCGGCTGACCGTGACCGCTCGTCGTAACTCCCGCATCCGGCGACAGACCCAGACTATCGAGCACCGGCCCCAGCGCAAGCACCGCCATAAAAAGAATAGCTATATGGAAATCGCGAAGTTGCGGCACCGCAGCAGAGTGGCCGTGCGCATGGGCCACAAGACGCAGCGTAATCGCTCCCACCGCCACTCCCATTCCCATGCTCAACTGCATGATCGCGCTCAAAAATCCATTCGCCCGGCTCATCCTGTTCGCCGGAATCTCCGTGTACGCAAGCGTAGTCATGCAGGTAAACTCCATCGACCGGCATGCTCCATGGAAGAACAGAATGGCGGCAATCAAAGCTGGCGGAGTCGTCGGATTGAGAATCGCACACAGAGCCATCGACCCGGCTGTAATCACCCCGTTGACCAGCAAAATCCTGCGAAAACCAAAGCGGCGCAGCAGCTGAATCACAAACGCCTTCATGCTCAGGTCTCCGCCAAACAGCGCAAGAAGATAAAGTCCCGATCGAAACGCATTCAGGCCAAACGCAATCTGAAACATCAACGGCAGCAGGAACGGCAACACCGAAACCGCAATGCGAAAGGCGCTCGCGCCATACACCGACAGCGAATAGCTCTTCAACTTCAACGACTCGAAGTCCACCAGCGATGTGGCAGGCCTTCGCCGTGCAACCACAATCGCGACCACTCCACTGAGCACGCTGAGAGCAAGGACGATCACCGGCAACCGCCACTGCGCGCCATCGCCTCCCAGCTTTTCCATCGCATACACGGCACCGGTAGAGGCGAAGCCACCCAGAAGAAACGTCGTCCAGTCGAACGGATGCCTGTCGTCCGTTCGAACATTCTCAATCCACAGCAGCGTAAGAATCAAGGCCATCACACCGAGCGGAAGATTGAGAAAGAAGATCCAGTGCCAGCTCGCATACGTCGTGATAAATCCTCCCAGTGGAGGTCCAATCACCAACGCCGTCAGCCCAGGCCACGTGATATATGCGATCGCCTGCGTCAGCTTATCCTTCGGAGTAGTGCGTAGAACAATCAGCCGCCCCACCGGCACCATCATGGCCCCCCCAAATCCCTGAAGAATCCGCATCAACGTAAACTGCGTCAGCGTGCGAGAGGCACCGCAAAACAAAGAGGCGATCGTAAACACAGCAATCGCCGAAGCAAACACCGATCGCGCGCCGAAGCGGTCAGCCACCCACCCGCTGATTGGAATAAAAACCGCAAGCGTCAGCAGATAGGCCGTCATCCCAATATTGAGATTGACCGCTCCCACATGGAAGCTGCGCGCCATCTGCGGCAGCGCCGTGGCAATAATCGTGCCGTCAAGGTTCTCCATGAAAAACGCGCCCGCGATCAGACTGGTGATATAGAGCGGGGGAACACTTTTCTTCATCGCTCTATTCTACGAAACACTCTCAGCAAACTGCTCACGAACATCCCTAACGCTTTATCTCTTTGGCCTACGCACCCAAAGACACTAATGGCCCGAGTTTACGTAGTGCAATCAAATGACGCGCTCCTGACGACCTTCTGACAACTCCCTCCCCTATCCTCTCTACTCTTCAACTTGACCGGATCACCCCTTGTAACCGGCAAACAATCTGCGTTCGCGCAGAGAAAAAAGAGAGAGATCATGCAAACCGCACCCTGTTTAGCTTCCTCCGCACAAAACAAAATCGACTCGCGTCGAGGCCTTCGCACGCGATTCCAGCCACACATGAAAAATCTTCTGGCTCTCCTTCTCTCAACCTTCTCCCTCGCCGTAGCGGCCTCTGCACAAACTGCGGGCTCCTTCCAGGCCACCAACATCCTCTCCGACGGTTCGGTAACCGCAGCAGTTACAGACCCACAATTCATTAACCCCTGGGGCGTCTCCGTCGGACCCGCCTTCTGGATCAACACCCAGGCCAGCGGCCTCGACTATGTCGCCACCGCCACGGGAACCATCCCCTTCAAGGTCAGCATCCCCACCGCCGCAGGCACCGGCACGGGCTCTCCCACCGGCACCGTCTTCAGCCCCTCCACCACAAACTTCAAACTCCCCAACGGCTCTGCCGCCACCTTCCTCTTCGCCACGCTCGACGGCACCGTCAGCGGCTGGAACTCAGCCCTCGGCACCACCAACAGCGTCGCTCAGATCGCCATCAATAACAGCGCCGCAAACGCCGTCTACACTGACATCGCGCTCCTCACCAATCCCACCGGAACCTTCCTCCTCGCGGCAAACTTCGGCGCAGGCACCGCCATTGAGGTCTATGACACCACCTTCAAGGCCGCCAAACTCGCCGGCTCCTTCACTGATACCTCCCTCCCCGCGAACTACGCACCCTTCGCCGTCCACGTCATCGGCAATCAGGTCTTCGTCACCTATGCTCTTCGCAGCACCAACACCGGCTCCCCCGCTTCACCAACACCCTACGCTGTCTCTTCCACCGGCGTCCACGCCGCGGCAACCACGTACCTCCAGACCGTTGGCGCAGGGAACGGCATCGTCGACGTCTTTGACCTCAGCGGCGACTTCGTCTCCCGCGCCATCACCGGCGGCAACCTCAACGCGCCCTGGGGAGTAGCCCTCGCCCCCACCGGATTCGGCATCTACGGCGGTGATCTCCTCGTCGGCAACTTCGGCGACGGCATCATCAACGTCTACAACCCCAGCACCTTTGCCTACCTCGGCCAGATCACTGACGCCACCGGCAAGCCGCTCGCCTTCGCCTCACTCTGGGAGATCGTCTTCGGCCAGAGCAACGCAACTCCGGCAGGCGCAGGAGATCCCAACACCCTCTACATCGCTGCAGGCCTTGCTAACGAAGGCCACGGCCTCTTCGCCGGCATCGCCAACACCACCTCCTCTACCGCTGCGGCAAACTTCGGCTTCAGCGCATCGACCTCCGCCGCCACCGTCACCGCAGGCAACTCCACGACTGCGACCATCAGCGTCGCTCCCACCAACAGCTTCGCCGGAAACGTCACTCTCTCTTGCAGCGGACCGGCTGGCGTCACCTGCACCTTCTCGCCCAGCAGTCTCACCGTCACGCCCACCGCAGCAGCCACCAGCACCGTCACCATCCAGACCGCGGCCGCCGTGGCGCATCTCAAGCAGCCCGCTCCCTGGGGCAAGGACGCAGCCACCGTCGCCGTAGCATTCTTCATGCCCTTCGGCTCTATCCTTGTCTTCTCCCGCCGCCGCGCCATTGGAAAAACGAATCCCCTGCAACTGCTCGGGCTCTTCGCTCTTCTACTCATCTCCACCGGTCTGGTAGTCGGTTGCTCCGGCTCTTCAAACCCGACCGCAGCCCAGGGCGCCACGCCGCCCGCCTCACCCTCCACTCCATCAACCCCCGGCACTCCCACAGGAGTTCAGATGGTGACCGTCACAGCCACCTCTGGAAGCCTCACCCAGAACACGACCATTGCACTCACGGTGCAGTAGTCGTCGCGATGTCCTTCCTCAACGGCCGCCTGAAACTTCGGGCGGCCATCTTTTTGCAACAGCATCTTTCCAGTCCGCACACATCAGTACTGATACGATAAGTTAAATGGGAATGAGGTCTCCCAAAACCGCCGTAAAGATCCGGCTGATGACCTCTGCCAATTCGATCTTCATACACTGAGGAACAACGAGGCAGACGATGTCATATCTCTGGGTCACAATCGGTAGTGCTCTGGGCGGGCTTCTGCGTTACGCCATCACACGGCTCACCCTCACCTACAGCGTCGGGTTCCCCTTCGGCACCATCTTCATCAACGTGCTCGGCTCCTTCGTCATCGGATACTTCGGCACCCTCACCCTGCAAAGCGGTCGCTACGCCGTCTCCGACAACCTCCGTCTCTTCGTCATGGTCGGCATTTGCGGAGGCTTCACCACCTTCTCCTCCTTCAGCCTGCAGACCTTCGACCTCATGCGGTCAGGCGCCTGGGGCAGAGCCCTGGCCAACATCGTTCTCTCCGTCGTCCTCTGCATCGCCGCCGTAGCCGCTGGCCATCTCCTCGCCCACCACTCCACTCCCTCTCAGGCCATCGCCGAGACCGCCAGTGAAGAGTACACCGGCTAAACTCTAATCTCCGTCACCACTGCCGGAGTCCTCCGCCCGTCCAATCTCTTTAATATCCAACATCTGCTCCAACTCCTCGCGCTCAATCGCAGCCTCATACTTAGCCTCTTCGCCACGCAGAAAAACAATCCGCACCTTCTGCAGATGCTCACGATTGTCCTTCAGAAATGACTGCAGCTGCTCCTCTTCCCCTACCAGCTCCAGGCACTGCGGCAACCTTGCCGGAGGAACCTCACCTGTATCCATCATCAGCTCCTGATTCTTAAGAAACCCGCCGATTACTCTATGCAGCAGAGCCTGCTCAATCCCATGCTCTTTCGCCTGTCGCAACAGGTAAGCGCCGAGGCTCTGCGGCGCAAGCCGTTTCCACCAGTTATCCGCCCGCCTCATCTCAGACGCGGAAAAGTAAAGCCGAAGTACGCTCAGGTGATCCATCACGCTCCCCTCCAGAAATCCAAACTCATCGATCTCTTCCAGCATCTCTGGCGGCGGCATATCCCGCATCTTCGACACCAGTGCCAGCGACATTCCCTCTTCTGCCGTAGCGCTCAGGTGTTTGCTCTTCCCCACCCGCTGCGCCTGGTAGATGCCGGAGTGCCCCGAAAACAGATAGCTGATCACACAAGCAATCCCCGCATACGCACCTGCCTCTGCGCCAAACAGCTCCACCGCCATCAGCGTCGAAGCAATCGGAGTATTCGCTGCACCGGCGAACACAGCCACAAATCCCATCCCCGCCAGCAGCGAAGAAGGCAGCGGCAAAATCCTTGACAACGCATTCCCCAGCGTCGAGCCGATAAAAAAGAGTGGCGTCACCTCGCCGCCCTTGAAGCCCGTCCCCAGCGTCACCGCCGTAAAAAGAAACTTCGCTGCAAAGTCATATACCGGTAGCTTCATATGGAACGATGCAACGATCGTAGGGATTCCCAACCCGATGTACTTCGTCGTTCCAACTAACAACACTGCAGCGCTGACGATCAACCCTCCGACGAACGGACGGAACGGAGCAGACAAGATCCAGCGTCGCGCCGTGTGCGACACCGCGTGTGTCGTCTTCGCAAATGCCATGCCCACCAACCCAAACGCCAGCCCTGCCGCCATCGATGAAAGTATGCCGCCAACCCTCAGCGGCGGCACATCGGTCACGCTATAGATCGTATGATGAATCCCCCAGGCCTTCGTTACCAAGTCGCCGACAAATGCCGCAAAGAAGCACGGAGCTATCGCGTCGTAGCTTAGCCTGCCAAAGGCCAGCACCTCGATCCCAAAGATCGCGCCTGCCAGCGGCGTCCCGAAGACCGACGCAAATCCCGCGCTGATACCTGCCATCAGCAGAATCCTTCGATCTCTCGGCATCAACCGCAACGGCCTCGTCAGCTGGTCCGCAAGCGACGCTCCCGTTTGGATCGCCGTTCCCTCGCGTCCCGCCGATCCTCCAAACAGATGCGTCACGAACGTTCCAATCAAAATCAGCGGAGTCATCCTGAGCGGGATAGTCGCCTTCGGATCGTGTACCTCTTCGAGAATTAAATTGTTGCCCGCCTCCACCGAACTTCCCAGGTACTTGTAGAGGTAGCCGACCAGGAGACCCGCCGGTGCCAGCAGGACAATCAGCCATCGGTGCGCCTCGCGAACCTCAGTCGCTAACTCAAGCGACCACAGAAGCAACGCCGAGGCCGACCCCGCCATCATCCCAACCGCACTCGCGATCGGCAACCAGCGCATAAGGTCAAGCAGAAGGCGTAACTGCTCTGTCGCTAATCTTCCTGAACTATCTTTGGGCATGCGTCCTCCTACAGGATGTAGGAGTCATCAGCGCAGTTCCAGGGAGGAACCGGCGGTTCAGGCGAACTCCATCGCCAGAAATTGATAGACCAAGACTACCAGCGGCTCCAGCGCGAAGCAACAAACAGAATCGCCTCAGCTAAACTAAACCTATGATCGACGAAGCTACCTTCCGCCGCGAGTCCGACAAAGCCCTCGAGTCCCTCAAGCAATCCCTCATCTCTGCCGAGGACGACGACGCGGGCTTCGAGTTCGAAGACAACAACGGCGTCATGAACATCCTCTTCGAGAACGGCTCCAGCAAGTTCGTCATCACTCCCAACACCCCCATCCGTCAGGTTTGGATCTCCGCTCAGGCCACCAGCTTCAAGCTCGACTGGGCCGAAGCCACCGCGACCTTCTCCCTCGCAAAGACCGGTGAAGATCTCAAAACCCTCGTCCAGCGCCTCCTCCGCGAACACCTCGCCGATCCCTCCATCACCCTCCCCTAGACGGCACCCCTAAAAACAAATCGACAGCTTTTCACGCAAATCAGGCTAGAATGACTCCACTACTCAAGCCCACCTGCCCAGGGTAGAAAACTCACAATCCTGAGAAGCCGCTCCCTCTTGAGGGAGGATGGGATAGCCATCATGCCACCGAAGCTGTCCGTAGCCATCATCACGCTCAACGAAGAGGCCAACCTGGCCCGCACCCTCGCGAGCGTACAATTCGCCGACGAGATCATCGTCGTCGACTCCGGCTCCACCGACCGCACCCTGGAAATCGCCGCCTCCTTCAAAGCCAAACTCTTCCTCGAACCTTGGCAGGGCTTTGCCCGGCAGAAAAACTTCGCCATCGAGCGTTGCACCAGCCCTTGGATCCTCTCGCTCGACGCCGACGAAACCCTCACCCCCGAGCTGCAGTCCGAAATCGGCGCCCTGCTCTCCGCCAGCCCCAGCGCCGACGCCTATCTCCTTCGCCGCCGCAACCTCTTCCTCGGTCGCTGGATGCGTCACGGCGGATACTACCCCGACACCCACCTCCGCCTCTTCCGCCGTCACTCCGCCAACTTCGCTCCACCCGCGCGCTTCACCGACCGGCCCGTCCACGAGACCATCACCCTCGACGGAACCATCGAAACCCTCAAACACGACATCATCCATCACGCCTACCCCACCCTCGAAAGCTACATCGAAACCCTCAACCGCTACAGCACCCTCGGCGCCCAGACCGTCATCGAAAAGGGACACACCAGCCGCTCCCTCTTCGCACTTCTCAACAACGTCCTCATCCTCCCCACCCTTACCTTCTTCCAAAACTATCTCCTCCGCCTCGGTTTCCTCGACGGCCGCGAAGGCCTCCTGCTCCACCTCTACCACTCCACCTACACCAGCTGGCGCTACGCCAAAGCCTGGCAGACCACCCGCAACCGATAACACCCGATAACCTCCTCGAAGCGACTGTCTTTACGCAGCCAGACGAACGCACCGTCGTCTTGCTATCATCCATCCGTGTGTCGAAAGGACTGATCCAATGCGCGTATTCGTGGCAGGAGCAAGCGGAGCAATCGGCGAACCTTTGATCGCGGAGCTGCTCAGGCAGGGACACTCCGTGGTGGGCATGACAACAAGCGCGGTGCGAGCGAAGAAGCTGGAGAGCCAGGGGGGTGAAGCAGTGATCGTCGACGCCTTCGACGCCTCTGCCCTGCAGGCCGCTCTGCAGCGCGCAAACCCAGAGGCGGTCATCGATCAACTGACGTCGTTGCCCAGGGAACTCGGCGATATGCCCCAATATGCCGCAGGCGACAGGAGGCTGAGGATCGAAGGAGGAGGCAACCTGTTTCGTGCCGCCATCGCAAGCGGCGTGCGCCGGTATCTGCAGCAGGCCAGCGGATTCTTCTTGAAGGCAGCTGAAGGAACTTTGGCCGACGAGTCCTCTCCTTTGGATCTCGAGGCATCCCCAGGCGTCGCGTCCAGCGCACAGACCTACACAGAGATCGAAGCGAGGCTCTTCAGCTCTGAGCAAATCGACGGAGTAGCGCTACGGTATGGGTTCTTCTACGGACCGAACACGTGGTACTACCCCGGACAATCCGTGGCGAACATGATCATGCGTCAACAGATTCCCGTGGTGGGTAACGGCGAAGGGGTCTCATCCTTCGTGCACATCGACGATGCTGCGACTGCAACCGTAGCCGCACTCACCGCCAGACCCGGCGTCTACAACTTGGTGGATGATGATCCTTCGCCGCAGTCCCTATGGTTGCCGGCCTTCGCGAAGTTCCTGGGCGCTCCCGCCCCCCTGCGCATGAGCGAAGCAGACGTAGCCGCGAGTGCAGGAGCAGACACCGTATACTACGCGACCAAATTAAGCGGAGCCTCCAATGCCAAGGCGAAGCAGTCCCTGGCCTGGAAACCACGCCGGTTGGAGTGGCTGGAAGCGTAAGCGTCTCTCTCGAGACATATCGTCTTTACTCGTCGCCCACTCATGAAATGCGTCACCACCGCCACCTCGCTGGTGTAAAACAAAAACATGCCCATCCGCCCGACCCTGGCCCTCGTCGCCCTCGCCGCAACACTTACCGCGACCCTCCCCGCACAGAGTCCTTCCGCAACAACCATCGCCGCCAAAACCACCGGCATGAAACATCTCGACGGCTTCCTTCCGCTCGACTGGGATGCCAAGTCCGGCAAGCTCTACCTCGAGATCCCTCACCTCGACGCCAACGGCCGAAGCCCCGACCTCCTCTATACCCACTCCCTCCCCTACGGAACCGGCTCCAACGACCTCTTCCTCGACCGCGGCCAGATCTCCTCCGGAGAAATCCTCCACTTCGAGCGCACCGGCCCCAAAGTTCTCCTCGTCGAACCCAATCAAAGCTTCCGCAGCACCGCCACCGATCCGCTGGAGCGCCTCGCCGTCCGCCAGTCCTTCCCAGAGTCCATCTTCTACGGCTTCAAAGTCGAAGCGGAAGACCCCAGCGGCGCTGTCCTCATCGACGCGACAGACTTCTACCTCCGCGATGCCCACGGCGTAGGCGAAATCCTCACCGCCACCAAACAGGGCGCCTATAAGCTCGACCTCACTCGCTCCACCATCGCCCTCGACGCCACCAAAGCCTTCCCCAAAAACACCGAAGTCGAATCCATCCTCACCTTCACCACCGACGACCCCACCAAAGCCGAGTTCGTCACCAACGTCACCCCCGACCCCCACGCCCTCACCCTCCGCGAGCACCAGTCCTTCATAGAGCTCCCCGGCCCCGGCTTCACCCCGCGCCGCTTCGCCCCCCGCGCCGGCTACTTCCCCACCAGCTACAGAGATTACGCAGCGCCGTTAGGCGCGAACTTAGATCAGCAGTTCATCATCCGCCACCGCCTCATCAAAAAAGATCCCTCCTGCAAGCAAAGCTGCGAAGCCGTCACCCCCATCCAGTACTATGTCGATCGCGGCGCAGCCGAGCCCATCCGCACCGCACTCCTCGAAGGCGCACGCTGGTGGGATCAGGCCTTCCAGGCCGCCGGCTGGGCCAAAGGAACCTTCCGCGTCGACATCCTCCCCGCCGACGCCGACCCCATGGACATCCGCTACAACATCATCCAATGGGTCCACCGCTATACCCGAGGCTGGAGCTACGGCTCCGCAGTCACCGACCCACGCACCGGCGAGATCATCAAGGGCAACGTAACCCTCGGCTCCCTCCGCAGCCGCCAGGACTACCTCATCGCCGAATCTCTCCTCAGCCCCTACGAAAACGGAAAGCCTCTCCCTCCATCAAACGATCCCATGCTGGCCATGGTCCTCGCCCGAACCCGTCAGCTAGCCGCGCACGAGACCGGCCACACCCTCGGCCTCGCCCACAACTTTGCCGCCAGCAGCTTCCCCCACACACCCGAAGAGTCCGTCTCCGTCATGGACTACCCACACCCCTACATCACGCTCAACAAGGAAGGCATCCCCACCCTCACCGAAAGCTACGGCGTAAACATCGGCATCTGGGACAAGACCGCCATCGACTACGGCTACCACGAGTTCGACAAGTCCTCCAAACCCATCGAAGACCCCGCCGCCCTCAACGCCATCCTCGAAGCCAGCGAAAAAACGGGCCTACTCTACATCACCGACGAAGACGCCCGACCCTTCAGCGGCGCGCACCCTCACGCCCATCTCTGGGACAACGGCACCGACCCCGCCACCGAGCTCGATCGCATCCTGACCATCCGCACCGCAGCCCTCGCACGCTTCAACGAAAACGCCATCACCACCGGCACCCCCATGGCCCAGCTCGAAGACACCCTCGTCCCCCTCTACCTCCTCCACCGCTATCAAACCGAAGCCACCATCAAAGAGATCGGCGGCCTCGACTACCGCTACAACCTCCGCGGCGACAACCAGCCCAACCCCGAGATCGTCTCCGGCGCCGAACAGAAAAAAGCCCTCACCGCCGTCCTCAGAACCCTCACCCCCGAAACCCTCACCCTCCCCGAGCCGCTCCTCAA
>NZ_LMUD01000016.1:469062-544194 GCF_009766095.1 Granulicella sp. S190 | reverse complement strand
CCTCAGAACCCTCACCCCCGAAACCCTCCCCCTCCCCGAGCCGCTCCTCAAAATCCTCCCCCCACGCCCGCCCGGCCTCCCCCGCACACGCGAATCCTTCGCCTCCGAAACCGGCCTCACCTTCGACCCCATCGCCACAGCCGAGTCCGCCGCCGACCTCACCCTCAACGTTCTCCTCAACCCCGCCCGAGCCTCACGTCTCGTCCAGTACCACATGCGCCTCGCCGACGCCCCATCCCTCCGCGGCGTCCTCGAAGCCATCTCCAAAACCACCGCCGAGCGCCCTGAAGGCGGCCACACCATGTCCTCTGAAGTCGAACGCGCCGTAGAGTTCCGCGCCCTCGAAGCCATGCTCTCCCTGGCCGTCAACCCGCAGGCCTCCACCCAGGCCCGAGCCATCGCTCGATCCCACCTCAACGATCTTCTCAAGCAGTGGACCGCCGCCGCCCCACTCCCCGACACCGCCGAAGCCATCCACCGCGCCGCCCTCATCGACCGCATCAACGACTTCAACCGCGACCCCGCCAAGTTCATCCCCGCCAAACCCATCGAAGCCCCACCCGGCATGCCCATCGGCGACAACGAAGACTTTTAACCGTCACTATCAAACGGGTGCGACATCCATAGAGTCATCCTCCATCTCGGCACGATGCTCTCTGTCATCAGTGGGCCGATCCTGTTCTCACAGACACCGAAGGCTCCGTTGCCAGCTCCCGACTCCTACACCCTCAGAGTAGCGGTTGATGAGGTTAGCCTCACCTTCCACGCCGCCGACTTCCACGGCATCCCCATGGACGATCTCAAACTCGACGACCTTCGTATCCTCGACAATGGAAAGCCCCCTCGACAAATCGTCTCTTTCGAGGCCCACCAAAATCTACCCGTCCACTTCGGTATCCTCATGGACACCAGCCAGTCGATGTTGGAATACCTCCCTCGCAATCAAGCCATAGCGAACCAATACCTCACCCAACTCCTCCGCAAACAAACCGACCGCGTCTTCCTCATGCGCTTCGACTCCGAATCGAAGGTTCTTCAGGACTGGACCAGCGAAGGAGAAACTCTGACAGCGAGTCTTCACAGTGTCTCCTCCGACCACGCCAGCCGCCTCGGTGGTACTGCTCTCTTCGACTCGATCTACAAGGCCTGTCGGGATCAATTCGGAACTAACGATCCCCTCAACGGCAACTTCATCCTGCTCTTCACTGACGGCATCGACAACGCCAGCCACGCTCGCCTTGAAGACGACATCGACATCTGCCAGCAGGCAAACGTGGCAATCTACACCTTCAGTATTGAACCCAAATCGTTCCTATCTGAAGGACAAAAGATCCTCACCAAACTCTCAAACCAAACCGGAGGCGTGCTCTTCTTCGACCAGACTCGAGAAACCATCTGGAACGATCTGCGAGTCATCGACTCTAATCTCCGCAGCCAATATCGCTTGGTCTACAAACCGCAACACTTCAAACGGGACGGCTCGTTCCATCGCATTAAACTCGATAGTCCAACCCGGGGCGGTGTCATCATCACCCGCTCTGGCTATTACGCGACTCACTGACCCAAACAGTTTCGTAGTCTGAGGACGCCAAAAAAAATCTGCCTCATCGCAAACTCACACCATCAAGACACCACGTTCCCACCATCAATCACCATCGAAATACCACAACAGGGACACCCGACACAGCCACACTCCTGGATCAGAGGATTCGATCCAGCCTGGGAATTCGCAGCGCCGCCTGCACCGTCACCCAGCTCAGCAAAACCGTCCCTAGGAACACAAAAACAAACTTGATCCCCGCGTGGATCGGCCGATTCAGCAGAAGCCGTTGCAGCCACAACACAAACACATAGTGCAACAGGTACATCCCATACGCGCATCGGGCCAGCGAGTTCATCCACCCACGCGGCTTCATCTCAACTCCACGAAACAGCGCCAAAAACCCGAAGCAGCTTGCCACGCAGCTCAACACCCACAGCACCGCCTCAATCGCCCCACGACCCGACACTGACAGCTGTTGAACTACTCCCGAACGCGGTATTAAACACAAAGCGTTATAGGAGATCACGCAAAGCAAAATCCACCGCGGCCATCTCCGCGCCAATGGCGCACCCCGCGACAGCAGCCCCCCCGCATAATTCGGCGCACCCACCAAAAAGCCGAACACAAACCACAATCCATACAGACCGATCCGGGCGATCTGAAACGAAAATGGAGACACAAAAAGATTCGTCCACGCACTAAAGCCATACCGCGACAGCAACGGCAGATAACTCAGCGCAGACAAAAAGAACATGCCGAAGAAAGTGGCAACCGGCCAGTCCCGCAATCGCAACACAAGTCTCTCGACCATCGGCATCCAACGCCACAGCAGAGCCATCGCCACGGCCAGCTCCAGATCGAACGCAAGCAAAACCCAGATAAACCACGGCGGCCCCGCATTAAACCCACTCTTCGCCAGCCGCTCGTAAAAATCGATGAACCCCGTGTTGTTTGCCGAGAGCTGCCACGAAGCGTAGTAAGCAATCGGCATCAACACAACCACCGCAAACGCAAACGGCACACCCAGCCGCAGCAACCTGTCCCTCATAAACTTCAAGGTGCCATGCCGCCGCAGCGCGGGAAAGACAAACAGCCCCGAAACAAAGAACATCAGCGACATGAAAAACACGTCGTTGAAGTTCTCCGCATAATCGAAGAACGCCCACCGCGTTACATCCACCACCGGCGCAGTCGAACGGAAGACATGCTCCCTGTCAAAGAAGGCCCAACTCGTATAAGCCAGCGAGCTATGGTGCGCCAGCACCATGAGCGTCAGTGTGGTTCGCAAATAATCAATTGAAAGATCACGCCGACGCGCCTCTCCCAAGCCTTTTTGATCGGTACTCAATACCGCCGGAGCGCCCATAGATCAACCTCATCTGACAACTGGTCTCCGTAAACCGAAGCCAGTCAAGGCAGCAGTCTTTGTTCTATCAGAGTGCCTGCTTCCCCAAGCGGACCCTCCCAAAAACTTTGTCAAGCCCCAACCGCGGAAAAACCCCCATAAACACAGGAGATTCGCGTGGCGTATTACCCCATCCATCTCTCTATAATTGAAGTAGCACCCGAGTGTACTTCTTCGTAACGGATAACCGGAGACAGGTAAACTGCTGATTTCAAATATTTTAGGCACAACCTATTTGGAATGAATGCTTTACAGACACAGGCATCTCGCAACTAGCTGAAACGAATAAACTTCCCTGCAAGATACCCCCCCAAGGGGGAGGGGGTACCCCAGCCGGCCATTTGCCAGATATACTCGCTCCTCAATGCTGAATACGCCTCCAATCCGCGTTCTCGTCGCAAAACCCGGCCTCGACGGCCACGACCGCGGCGCCAAAATCATCGCCCGGGCTCTCCGCGATGCTGGCATGGAGGTCATCTACACCGGCCTACGCCAGACCCCAGAGATGATCGTCTCCGCCGCCATCCAGGAAGACGTCGACTGCATCGGCCTCTCCATTCTCTCCGGGGCCCACAACGTCATCGTCCCCCGAATCACCGCCCTCCTCCGCGAGCAGAAAGCCGAAGACATCCTCCTGGTCTTGGGGGGAACCATCCCGGATGAAGACCAGCCAAAATTAAAAGAAAACGGCGTCTCGGCCATCTTCGGACCGGGAACGCCGCTTGAAACCACCATCACCTTCATCCGCGAGCACGTAAAACCTCGCGGCTTGCTCATCAACTGATCTGGAAAGCTACCAGGGCAGCGCCTTGCCAAGGTGAAGGAACTCACCATTCGGGCCACTGTCCTGCAGCGTCGCCAACTCCACCGATGTCTTGGCGCCGGTCTCGATGTCCAACTGAGCGCCCTCGCCGCCCATCTCCGTCTTCACCCACCCCGGGTGCGCCGAGTTCACCTTGATCTTCGTATCCTTCAACTCATGCGCGAGATGAATCGTAAACGAGTTGAGCGCCGACTTCGAAGCGTCATATGCGAACGTCTTCGCATCGTAGATAAATGACCCCGGCGTAGCGTGCAGCGTATTCGAACCCAGAATGCTCGATAGATTCACAATCCTGCCCCCCAGGCTCTTCTTCAACAAAGGAAGCAGCGCCTGGGTCAGCCCCACCACCGCAAAGAAGTTTGTATTAAACGTCTTCTGCAAAAGATCTTTCGAGGTCTTGGTGGTCTCATTCCCTTTACGGCCATCGAGCATGATGCCGGCATTGTTCACCAGAATGTCGAGATGCCCGTAGTCCTTCTCGATCAGCTTCGCCACTTCAGCATAGTCTGCTGAATTGTCCACATCCAGCTTCACCGCGCGCGCTTCAACACCATCCTTCTTCAGCTCCGCAACCGCAGCCTCGCCCTTAGCCTCATCGCGAACGCCAATCAACACGGTGATCCCAAGCTTCCCCAGCTGCCGTGCCGTCTCCAGCCCAATACCCTTGTTCCCACCCGTAATCAGTGCAACCTTCTTATCAGTACTCATTCCTAATCACCTCATCGCCGATCTGACTGCAAACCATCTATCCCATCAGATGAGCGTGGACGCAGATACGCCGCAAAACGCACGGCATATTTCGGTGGCAGGCACGTCTTCTTCATATCCTTCCCCACCACCACATGTACCGTCTCGCCCTCGCACAGCAGCACACGATCGTCCGCCCGCAGAATCCTGTACCCAAACCGGATCACTGCACCGCGCGCTGCCAGCAGCCTCGTCTCAATCACCAGCTCTTCGTCATACCGGGCTGGGGCACGATACCGCACATGTACATCCACCACCGCAATCCCACACCTCTCTTCGACCTCCATCAGCTTGTAGTCCAGCCCCATGCTGCGGATCAGCTCCACCCTCCCCACCTCGAACCAGATCAGGTAGTTCGAGTGATACACCACCCCCATCTGGTCAGTCTCGGCATACCGAACCCGCACCCGGGCCACCCCTACACGCTCTTCCTCACTCATCAAAGTAGTCTACCTAACCTGAAATGAACTCAGACACATGCAAGTGAAAGAATCATCGCGAACTCTTTTCCCAAACCGGCTTCCTCTTCTCAAGGAATGCCGCCACTCCCTCTCTAAAGTCGTGTGTCGTCCTCGCCTCAGCGTTTGCCGCCAGGGCTGCTGCGATCCCGGCATCCAGCCATGTCTTATTCTGCGCCCGCAACAGGCGCTTTGTAGCTGAGAGCGCCTCGGGGCTATTAGCCTTCAACAACGCAACTAACTCCAGTGTCCGCGCCGTCAGCTGCTCCGGCGGAACAACCTCAGTCACCAGGCCTAACCGCTGCGCCTCTTCGCTGGTAAACAGACGCCCCGTAAGCAACAAGTCCCGTGCTGCCTTCTCTCCGATCTGCAATACGAGAAACGCGGACACGACTGCGGGCACGAACCCTATCCTCACCTCCGTGTATCCGAACTTAGCCCCGGGCACCGCGAGCGTGAAGTCGCACATGGTTGCCAATCCAGTCCCCCCAGCAATCGCCGCACCATGCACCGCCGCAATCGTAGGTTTTGGCAACTCATAGAGCGTTCGAAACAGTCGTGCGATTCTCTCTGCATCGGCTGTGTGCTCCGCAGCAGACTTGTCATTCATACCCTGCAGCGCAGCCAAATCTAGCCCAGCACAAAACACCTCCCCCGCACCTGCAAAGACCACCACGCTGCAGTCGCTCTCAGCTGCTTCGTCCATCGCAGCAATCAACTCCCACTGCATCTCCGGAGTCATCGCATTGCGTCGCTCGGGCCGATTCAAAGTAATCATCCGAACTCTATCAATATCCGTAACAATAATCGTTACATAAATCACGTAGCCCTCCCCGGATACGCCAAATTTCGGTGTTTCATAGAGTTCTTGATGTGTCCTCTACTGCACTCTCTCCCCATATTTTCTGGAAATCTCGGCGCTAGCGGCAATCAGCCCATCAAGCGGTCTCATTGGCTCCAATTCAGCCTCTAGTGCAGCCAATTCAGCCAACAACATCTCCGTTGCAACATTGCCTACCAATGTATCTTGAGCGAATGGGCATCCACCCAACCCACCAACGGCTGCATCGAATCGCCTGCAGCCCGCCAAATACGCCGCACGGATCTTCTCTGCCGTTTGATCCGGTCTGGCGTGGAGATGCACTCCGATCTCGATCCCATCATGTACCGCTAGTACATCTGCAAGAACATCACTTATCTGCTTCGGCGTCGCCAGCCCCACGGTATCAGCCAGAGAGATTTGCCTCACTCCATTGTCTATTAGCAGATCACAAGCAGCCACCACTTCATCAATATTCCAATCTTCTCCGTAGGGATTCCCAAACGCCATGGAAATGTACGCCGCAACATCAATTCCCGCCTTATAAGCGAGTGTGCCAATCTTTTCCAACTCATCAAGCGACTCTTCCGGCGTCTGGCTCTGATTCCGTTGCAAGAAAGTCGAGGAGATGGAATAAGGGAATCCCAATGTCTGAACACTTCCCGTTTTTATAGCTCGCTCTCCTCCTTTAGCGTTTACAATGATGCCAATAATCTCCACATCGTCCGGCGGATCCAGATACTCCAACACCAACTCTGAGTCTGCCATCTGTGGCACTGCCGTCCGCGAAACAAAGCTCACTGCATCGATATGCTTGAATCCCGCTGCAATCAATACACGCAGATAGTCTGCTTTCACCTCCGCAGGCATATTCTTCGGTAACGCCTGCCAAGCATCCCGCGGACACTCAATAATCTTCACCAATGCACTCACACAACACCTCGACTAAGCTCCAACTTTTGTCACACCATCAAGTCTCCTCTTACCAGCCTAGGAAACAAAATGATCGATCCGTGAGACGACAACGCGAATAACTACAAACAATTTCGCAGGACTTGCTTTGCGCGATCTATTGGGATCAATGCTCATACCAATAGCACACCATTCGTGAAATCAAGTCTGCAATACTCCCGGATTGAACTTCGCTACCTCAGGATTCAAACTGGCCGCCTCCAGCGCCGTCATTAGCACTTCTCGCGTCTTCAGCGGATCGATAATCGCATCAATCCAAAGCCTAGCCGCCCCATACCTCGGATCGGCCTGCGCATCATACGACGACTTAATCTCGTCATACAGTACCTTCTTCTCAGCTTCGGAGAGCACCTTCCCTCCACGTTCCATCTGCTTCGCTCTCACCTCAGCGAGAGTATTCGCCGCAGATGTTCCACTCATCACGGCGTACCGCGCCGTAGGCCAAGCAAACAAAAAACGTGGATCATAAGCTTTTCCGCACATCGCATAATGCCCCGCGCCGAAACTCCCGCCAACAATTACAGTTATTTTGGGCACTACTGAAGTCGATACAGCTGACACCATCTTAGCGCCGGCACGAATAATCCCGCTCCACTCCGCATCCTTCCCCACCATAAACCCATTTACATCATGTAAGAAAATCAGGGGAATCAAGCTCTGATTGCAATCCATAATGAACCGAGCGGCTTTCTGTGCGCTTTCTGTATAGATCACTCCGCCAAACTCCGTCCGCTTCTCTCCCGCCTGGGGTCCCACCGCCACCGTCTGAGACTGATGCATCTTTTGATTTGCGACGATCCCCACTGCGCGCCCACCGATACGCGCATAACCACACAGCAACGTTCTTCCAAACTCCGCTTTATATTCATCAAATTCACTGCGGTCAACGATCCGAGCAATCACTTCATGCATGTCATACACATTGCTAGCTGCTTTTGCAGGATCTGGATCGATCAACCCGTACAAATCCTCAACCTCGTATTTGGGCGCATCCGTCTTTGCATCAAAATCAACCACACTAAATGAGGGCTTCCGCAGTTCGCCAAACTTTCCCACCAAAGAGCGTAATCGAGCAAGGCATAAATGATCGTTAGGTTCCTTAAAGTCGACCGTGCCAGATATCTCTGCATGCATCGAAGCGCCACCCAACTCTTCGGCCCCTGTTTTTTGGCCAATCGCCGCCTGTACCAGCGATGGCCCTGCGAGGAATAATCCGCTACCTTCCGTCATCAGCACCGTATCCGTCATCACCGGAAGGTATGCACCTCCAGCCACGCACATTCCCATGATCGCCGTAATCTGTGGCACTCCGAGCGAGCTCATCACTGCGTTATTCCGGAACACACGTCCAAAATCATCCGTGTCCGGAAAGACGTCTTCCTGCAAAGGTAAAAACACCCCCGCAGAGTCCACAAGATAGAGAGTTGGAATACGGTTTTCCAGAGCAATTGTCTGTGCCCGAAGCACCTTCTTAGCCGTCATAGGGAAGAACGCTCCTGCCTTCACCGTTGCATCGTTCGCAACGATCATGCACAGGCGGCCGCTAATTCTTCCTAAACCGGTAACTACTCCTGCCGCTGGAGCTCCGCCATACTCCCCATACATCCCATGCGCCGCCCACAACCCCAACTCTAGAAACTCCGTATTCTTATCGAGTAGCAGTTCTAACCGCTCGCGCACCGTGAGCCGCCCTTTCGCATGTTGAGCTTCGACCGACTTCGCGCCTCCACCCAATCTAATTTCCCCCTCCTGAACTCGCAGCGCCGCCATCAGGACTTGCAATGCCTCGCGATTTGTCTTCACACGTACACCCTGCAGGTCCATCTTCGACTTTAGTTCGTTTTCAAACTTCAACTCGTCCTCCCTATCACCCGCCAAGACTCGTCAGCATAGCATTTTGCAATGGCCTATCAACAGTAAGACGATAGAAGGTATCACTCACGAGAGATGCTTCAATGTTGTTCATAGCTTTTTATCTTGGTCATTTGAACACCTAATGGAATAATGACTTTTCTTCGATTGCCATGAAAATATCTGTTGTTATCCCTGCCTATAACGAAGAAGCCAATATTAAAGCGTGTCTCCTCTCTCTACATCATCAGACGCTTCCTCAAGAATTCTTTGAAATCATTCTGATCGACAATGGCTCGACGGATAGGACCGCCACCATAGCCAATCGCTTTGAGACGTCTTTGTCAATTCACGTCCACTCTCAGCGGCGAACAGGCATCTCCGAGGCACGCAACACCGGTGCCGCATCGGCCAGCGGTGAGATACTTGCCTTCTTGGACGCTGACTGTATGCCGCGTCCTACCTGGCTAGAAGAGAGCCTCGCCCTGGCACAAGAAAACACCATCTGGGGTGCCCACTATCTCATCCCTCTCGATTCAACGTGGGTTGGCCGCACGTGGTTTCAATACCAGGCGACCGAGCGTGATGGTCCGGTCTCCTTTCTTCCGGCAGGCTCTCTCTTTATTACACGCAGCGCTTTTGAACGGCTGAACGGATTCTCCACCTTGTTCGAAACCAGCGAAGACGTCGAACTGTGCACCCGAGCCAGAGACCAAGGGATGCAGGTTCTCGCCTACACCTCCCTCGGCGTCTTTCATGAGGGCACGCCGCGTACCTTGGGCCACTTCTACCGACAGAATCGTTGGCACGGCAAACACGTGCTTCGCATCTTTATCTCCAAGCTGCCGTCCGTTCGGAATCTCCCTCTCATCGCGCTCACCTTCTATACCCTCCTCATGTTCTGGGCAACTATCGTGCTACTTCTCGTTTGTCTTTTCAGTCATCGGTGGTTTTTTTTCACTATTCCGCTAGGCCTGCTCCTAGTGCCATCGCTTTTACTGACGTTGGGTAAAGTTGTTAAATCCGGAGAATTTGCAGATGCTCCGGCTCTCCTTGTGCTCTACCTCACCTACTTTTTCGCGCGATCAGCTTCATTGACACGGCTTATGTTCAGAAATAATAGTTAGCTTCACGAAGTTGCGTCTCAGGACTCATAAGGAGTAAAGATGAAACGTCGGCTTGCTATTGGATTCTCCGTTGTCCTTCCGCTCTTCTATTTCTGTGTAGCAATAGCCCAAACCACGCCCACACCCCTTAGTGCTCTGGACAAATCCATCGATCTCTCCGTTGGAGATCACATCAAAGTTCAGCATCTTCTATCCAGGCTGCAACAGGCCGTTGCAAGCCACAACGCTACTGAGGTCGCCGATCTAGTCCATTACCCCATTAAGGTCAATCCCGGCAAACACCCCCTCACGATCAAATCTCCAAAGGCTTTCGCCAAAGACTATGACCGCATCATCACCTCTGACATCTCATCCGTCATCCTGAAGCAGAAGTATGATGCCCTCTTCGTTAATTCACAGGGTGTCATGATCGGTGATGGAGAAGTGTGGATCAGCGGCTTCTGCCTCGATAAGAACTGCAAAAACTCGGATATCAAGATCGGCACTATCCAGGACACCAAAAACCTAAAACCGTAGTTACGACTAACAAAATGCCTATTCTTCATGGCCCTAACGACGCTCTCCTCGTCATCGACCTCCAGAATGACTTCTGCCCTGGTGGAGCATTAGCCATTCCAGAAGCAGATGCCATTGTTCCTCTCATTAATTCCTTGGGCGAGAGGTTCGACCACGTCCTTCTCACTCAGGATTGGCACCCACCGCACCACATCTCTTTCGCTGCGACCCACGTGGACAAGCAGGCCTTCGAAGTGATCCAGGCACCCTATGGGCCTCAGACGCTTTGGCCCGAGCACTGTCTCCAGCACAGCACCGGAGCTGCCTTCCACACGGGACTCGAAATTCCGCATACTGAACTCATTCTCCGTAAAGGTTTCCGTCGAGACATCGACTCCTACTCTGCCTTCCAGGAAAATGATCAGATCACTCCTACCGGCCTGAGTGGCTATCTGCGCGAGCGCAAGCTCACCCGGCTGTTCCTTTGCGGCCTTGCTTATGATTTCTGCGTTCGCCATTCCGCCCTTGACGGGAGCAGATTAGGCTTTGAAATCATTGTCATCGAGGACGCCACTCGCTCTGTCAATTTATTGAATTCAGTCGTAGAAACCAATGCTGCCCTTGCCGCGTCGGGAGTTCCGTGCATCCAATCATCTGAGTTCCTCAGTCTCTGATCGACAGCCGATAACCAAGCGAAATTGTCTTGAAGACAGGCCTAAACCATTCCCCATCTCATATCTGGAATGGATACGCTGCTGAAGCTGCTTGTGTTCATTGGCCTGCTAGCCCCAACTCCCGAGCTCTCGCCTGCATCGCCCGCAGACAATTCTCGACATGCTCTTCGACGGTCAACCCCAACAGCGCAGCTCCATCAGCAATGTCCTCCCGCTTCACTGCACGCGCAAACGCCTTGTCCTTCATCTTTTTCTTCACACTTGTCACTTCTACATCCTGAATCGATTTCGACGGCTTTACCAACGCGCAAGCAGTCAAAAAACCTGCAAGCTCATCGCACGCGAATAGAGCCTTATCAAGATGCGACTCGCGAGGAGTTCCCGAATAATCCGCGTGCGCCAGAATTGCATGCAGTACATTCTCCGGCCATCCTAGTTTCCGTAGATGGTTTACACCAACAAACGGATGTTCCGCCACGCTCGGATGTCGCTCGTAGTCCATGTCATGCAATAGACCAGCGCTTGCATACTTCTCTACGAACGAAGAGGCACTCTCCTCCGTAAGCCCAAGCCGCGCCGCTTCCGTCACGCCATATGCTTCTGTGCATACCGCAACCGCCAGCCCATGTTTGCGTAGACTCTCACCTTTCGTCCACTCTTCCAGCAACGCCAACGCTTGCACGGGTCCAAACTCATCCGGCATCAATACCCCTGTTCTAACGAACTCACGATCCATCAATCATGAACCGTTCGTGCTGCAAGTTACCAACTTGGTTCCAATCTGGTTTTTTTAGGTCTTTCTGGCAATATCAACGGGTTTCCCCTTGACTCCAAAGTGTACCAGTGTCAATCTAGGCACATCATACGTTCCGTTATCGGACATGTGCTGGGTCCTTGCTCTGGGTCCCTTCGCTACACACAACTTATGGCAACCATGATGGCACCTGTCGAACAACGTGAGGTACTACGTTGCGATCACTGTAGTTTGGTGCAGTTCCGGACAGCCAATGCGCTGTGCCGCCGCTGCCACAAATGCCTAGAGGTCGAAGAGCCTGAACCGGCTCCCGCACCACTCGCCTTGGTACCGCCCCCCGCTACTCAAGAAGGCGGCTTGCAGGTAGCCCACGCCGTTCGCGATCTGCGACATGTGCGCAATCTTTCACAAAGACAGCTAGCAGCGCGCATGGGAGTACCTCGCACTTACATCTCAAAGATTGAGAACGGTAAGGCGATGCCAACTCTGTCTTCGCTCGATCGCCTCGCGCGTGCTCTTCAGGTTGATATCTCTGCCCTGCTGCGCGACTCCAACACACGCCATCGTGACGAGACGGCCGTCCTCATGACCGATCCTTTTCTAGCAGAGATCGCCATGTACACCTCGCAGCTCGATGATCTTCAACGGTCAATCTTCCTTAATCATGTACGCGAGCTAGCTGCGGGTCGTCGTCGTACTGCCTAAATCACGCTGCCGCGATACTTACCACTTCCTCCTGGGAGAGCATCACTACCAGAGTGATGCTCTCCTTTCCGCTTGCCTTGCGCATACGGATGTGGATGCCGAGATCGGGCGTGCCAACGCACGCGCGTCAAATTCAAACGGTCGCTAAGCCTTCTACAATCGTAAGATGCGTAGGTAATTTCCTGGGCGAGAAACGTGGGATGGCAAATTCTCCACAGGACAGTAGCCTATTTCGATTTCTCAAAATAGTGGCCTTCGTTGCGCGGCCTCTATCGGTGTGCTAGCGTCAATATCTGCGAGGTCGCTTTGCGCGCATCAACTCCCCTATCGGACTCCAGCCGCGTCCCTAATCGCAGCCATGAACTTTCGGCCGACGAGCAGAGCATCTATCGGCAACTGGATCCCTCAAAAATTCCACAGCACGTCGCTATCATCATGGACGGCAATGGTCGTTGGGCAGGAAAACGTGCTTTGAAGCGCTTCCTCGGTCACCAAAAAGGGGCTGAGTCCGTCCAGTTTGTCGTAGAGACCGCCTCTCGCATCAACTTGCCATGGCTCACTCTTTACGCCTTTTCGCTGGAAAATAACCTGCGCCGTCCGAAATCCGAGGTCAGCTTCCTGATGAAGCTGCTCAAGAATTACCTCGTTGGCAATGTTAAGAGGATGAACGACAACAACGTTCGGATGGCCTACATTGGCCGCACCCACGACCTGCCCCAAGAGGTACAGGACACGATGCAGTGGGCCTCTGAAGCAACTGCAAAAAACACCGGCACGACCCTTACTCTTGCGCTCAACTATGGGGCTCGCTCTGAAATCGTCGATGCCGTCCGATCCCTTCTGACTGACCTAACGACCGAGGCTCACACTCGAGGTTGTTCCGTCGATGATCTGCTCGGAGCAGGGGCTCTCGAAGCCCTTGACGAGTCAAGCATCAGCCGTTCTCTGTACACCGCCCACATGCCTGACCCGGACCTTGTCATACGTACCTCAGGTGAGCAACGTATCTCTAACTTCCTCCTCTGGCAGATCGCCTACTCAGAGATCTTTGTTACTGACCGGCTCTGGCCCGACTTCAATGGTCTCCATCTTCTCGAAGCGATCAACGCCTATCAGCACCGCGAACGCCGCTTCGGCGGCCTCGGGGAGAGCTTTACTGACGAAGATCTCGACAACCTCCAGCCTGCCGATGAGGTGGCCGCCGAGATTCAAGATCATCTTGTCTCTAAAGTGGAAGCCAAGTCTGACCCCAAACCAGACCCTGTCTTATCGCGCCGCTAAAGCGATGGGGATATAGCATTATCCAAGGCCGTCAGACGTGGCAAAGAGCCCTCCCTTTCTTCCAAATACTGGGCCTCTGGCCTGTATCCTGTTTAGAGCCTTCATGAAACGCATCCTCACTGCCTTAGTTCTCATCCTCGTCGTCTTCGCCCTCATCTTCTTCGGCCAGCTCTGGATGATTACGCTCTTCTCTGCCATCGTTGCCGAGCTCGCGGCCTATGAGTACCTCAAGTTGGCCTCTGTCGGTGCAGAGGCACATGGCGCGACCCTCCGTATTCCTAGTTGGTGGATGGCCGTTGGTACTGCCCTCGCTTTCGTTGTCACACTCCCCAACGTTCCAGTCGAATCGCAACTTCCAGTACTCAGCGGCCTGACCCTGATCCTCTTCGCCTGGAACGGTTTCCGCGCTCCGCTCATGCAAGTTCTGCCGGATACCGCCCAAGGTCTCTTTGGCCTCATTTACATTGCCTACCCGCTTACTCTCGTTCCTCTGCTATGGAAGCAGGAAGATGGCCCCGCTCTCTTGCTATTCCTGATGGTCTGCGTCTGGGCTGGCGACATCGCGGCTCTCTACATTGGCCGCGCCTTTGGCAAACGTAAACTCGCTCCTCGACTGAGCCCTGGTAAAACATGGGCAGGCTCCATCGCCTCCATTGTTGGCAGCATGATCGCCGCAGGCATCGTCATAGCAATCTCCTATACTCTTACCGCTCACGGAAATACGCTCCTGCATATCTCCGAACCGCTCTGGCAGTCACTTTTTCTTGCTGCAATTCTTAATATCGCGGCCCAGCTGGGTGATCTCCTTGAATCGGCAATCAAACGCGGCGCGGGGGTCAAGGACTCTGGCACCATGCTTCCTGGTCACGGCGGCATACTCGATCGCATCGACGCCCTTCTTCTGGCTGCTCCCGTTCTCTGGTATGTCCTGCTCCTCAAGGACTATTTTGGCCTGGGACGCTTCTGACCTGAAAAGCATTCGTAGAGTTCATTCGTCCCTAAATCTGAGAAAATAAAGAACGTGAAAAAGTTAGCTATTCTTGGCTCGACCGGCTCTATCGGCCACAGCACACTCTCCATCTGCGAATCCTTCCCCGACCGCTACCAAGTCGTCTCTCTTGCCGCCGGCAAAAATGTCGAAGATGCTTTTGCCCAGTGCCTTCGTTGGCGGCCTAAAGTCATCTCCCTTGCCTCGGAAGCCCTTGCGACGAACCTCCTTGCGCGCCTAAAGGCTGAGGGCATCAGCGATATCGAGGTGGTTCATGGAACTGCGGGCAGCGTTTATGCCGCCACGCTTCCTGATGTCAACTTTGTGGTCTCTGCCATAGTAGGCGTCGCTGGTCTTGAAGCCACCTACGCGGCAGTCTGCGCCGGCAAGACCATTGGCCTCGCTAACAAAGAGTGTCTGGTAGCAGCAGGCGAGTTGATCATCGCGGCCGCGAAGCAACATGGGGCAGCTCTTCTGCCTATCGACTCAGAGCACAATGCGGTTCACCAGTGCATGCGCGGCGGAACTCCTAAGGAAGTTAAGCAGATTTGGCTTACAGCCTCCGGCGGCCCTTTCAGGAATACGCCTCTTGCCGACTTCGAGCACATCAGCCCACAACAGGCCCTCAAGCACCCCACCTGGGTGATGGGTCAACGAATCACTATCGATTCCGCTACGATGATGAACAAGGGGTTCGAGGTTATCGAAGCGTGCCGCCTCTTCAATCTGCCCGCCAGACAGGTCCGAACGACCATCCACCCCCAATCGACAGTCCACTCTCTGGTTGAGTTCGTTGACGGAAGCATCCTTGCGCAGATATCGGTTACTGATATGCGCCTTCCAATCCTCTATGCTCTTGCTTATCCTGAACGGGTTGCCGTGACCGCAAAAGAGGCCCTCAGCTTCGATCTCACAATGCTCTCGCAGTTGGACTTCTCCCAGCCCGACCTGACCCGCTTCCCTTGCCTTCGTATCGCCTACGAGGCGGCTGAGGCCGGCGGCAATGCTTGCATTGCACTCAATGCCACGGATGAGATCGCCGTCGCGGCCTTCCTCGAAGGACGTATCCCCTTCCTTGGCATCCCGCGTACAATAGAGGCTGTGCTGCAGCTAACCTCCGGTAACCCTCCGGCGTCTATCCTCGATGTGCTCGATGCAGATCTTGCCGCGCGTGACACTGCTCGCGAAGTGATTGCCCGACAATACGCCGGTGCCCGACGGTAGCCTGTAATCAACCAAGGTAAGAGGTCTTCTCCAACTTCATGGCAACAATCGTTCAGCTTCTCATCGTTCTCGGCATCATGGTTCTGGTCCACGAGTTCGGCCACTTCGCGGTCGCCAAGCTCTGCGGAATCCGTGTCGAGGTCTTTTCAATCGGCTTTGGTAAACGCCTGGTAGGCTTTCGCCGTGGCGACACGGAGTACCAGATCGCGGCTGTGCCGCTTGGCGGATACGTCAAGATGGCCGGCGAGATGTCGTTTCAAACCGTGGAGACGGAGGAGGGGCGCACCACAGATCCCGGCGACTTCAACGCTCATCCCCGCTGGCAGCGCATTCTTGTTGCATTAGCTGGACCCTTTGCCAACTTCATCCTTGCGCTTGGGCTGATGACGGGCGTCTCGATGCTGCATAACGAGGTGCAGGAGTTCATCGATGGTCCTGCTTCCACGGACTATATCGCGCCAAACACGCCTGCCAGCCGGACTGGAATTCATAGCGGCGACACGATCGTCCAGTACGATTCCATTGAGAATCCGACGTGGGATCAGGTTGGAATCCGCTCTTTGTTGAATCTCAATCAGACGGTTCCTTTCTCATTTGTGCACGATGGACAGCGAGTCAATACGAAGCTTTTCGTTGAAAACAAGGGAGTTCCCGACGACTTCTCTCTGGACAATCTGGGCCTTATACCGAAGATGCAGAACACGCCTGTTCAGGTTGATTCGCTCGAAGCCAATATGCCTGCGGCTCGTGCCGGGTTGATGCCGCACGACAAGATTTTGAGTATCGATGGGCTTCAACTGCACTCGGTTCCGGCGTTGCTGTCCTATCTTCAGGATCAAGCTGGCAAGCCTGCATCCCTTGTGATTCAACGGGTTGCGTCGAACGGCACAACGCAGACCGTGCCGATCCAAGTGACTCCCGAACTGGCGGATACTCCTGGTGGGCCGAAGCAGAAGGATTATAGGCTGGGGTTTGTTGCGGTGCAGCCACCGGTGAAGGTGGAGCGGTTGCCGCTGGGCAAGGCGATAGTGGCTTCGTGGCAGTTCAACAAGAAGGGGTCGTTGCTGATTGTTGAGGTGTTGAAGCGGCTGTTTACGCGGCAGGTTTCGGTGAAGAGTCTGCAGAGCCCTATTGGAATTGGGCAGCAGATTCACCAGGCGGCGCAGATGCCGGGATGGATGCCGCTGATTGGGTTGATGAGCTATATCTCGTTGAATCTTGGGATCTTCAACCTGCTGCCGATTCCTATTCTCGACGGTGGGATGATCCTATTTCTACTGATTGAGACAATCATGCGGCGGGATGTGAATCAGCAGATCAAGGAGCGGGTGTACCAGGTGGCGTTCGTTTGCCTGCTGGCTTTCTTCGCGTTTGTTATCTTCAACGACCTGACCAAGCTGAACCTTTTTACGAAGCTTAAACCTTAGAAGATTTGTAAAAAAAATCAGCCCCGGTTCGAGATGGTTTCGGACCGGGGTTTTGTTGTTTTTGCTGGGGTTTTTCGGGGGTGTTTTAGAAAAGGGCGTGTTTGGTGATGGTTTTTTGCTGGTGAGAGCGTGGTGGAATGCGTGGCTGACGTGGAGCTGGAGCATTCACTTTTTCGCTACTGAAAGATGCGCCAACTTTTTCAACTATTTTTTTCGCTGGCGGAGGAAGGTGCTCTCAGCTCGGTCAGAATCTCTCCGACAGCTTTCCTGGCTTCGTCTTCGCGGTCGGGTGGGAAGCTGATGGCGCCTACTCGGGCATGGCCGCCGCCGCCGTATCGCTCGCAGATGGCGGCCAGGTTGATCAGTTCAGAGGGCATGCGTTTGGTCCAGGGATTGGTTCCTACCGAGACCTTGGTGCGAAAGCTCGACTTGCTGAGGCCCACGTTGTAGGTGGCGTCGGGATGGAGGTAGTAGGGGATGAACTTGTTGTAGCCTTCGGTG
Source organism: Granulicella sp. S190 (assembly GCF_009766095.1). Classification (GTDB taxonomy): domain Bacteria; phylum Acidobacteriota; class Terriglobia; order Terriglobales; family Acidobacteriaceae; genus Edaphobacter. Next base: position 526,399 of record NZ_LMUD01000016.1, on the reverse strand, counting down.
GGCTGGTCGGTGATATCGAAGGTGATGACTCCCTGCTCCACCGTCGCGCGTTGCCTGATGAGCTCGAGTGCGGCCCAGTGCCGGTCCATCAGCGGGCCCAGCAGGGTCTGCACGAACTCCAGGTCCAGGACTTGTTGCAGGCTCATCTCGGTGAGGATGGGAATCAGCCTTTTGACCAGGGTGGGGTCCGGAGAGCTTTCGATGACCATGGTGAGCTTCATGGCGGGCTCAGCCATCTCGACTGCGGCCTTCGCGCTCTCGTAGCGTGCTCCGTCGACGATGTCGGCCCACTTGATCAAATCGAGGAGAGGGGCGGTGTCGAATCCGAAGTTGACCTGCGCGATGTCGGCGATGAGGCTGGTGCAGGAGATGTAGTTGGGATTGAAGAACTTTCGCATGCGCTGCGACCCGTCGGCCTGACCTGCTTCGAAGTGCTTCTGGTCTTCGGGGGTGAGGAAGGCGCTCTGATGATGATCGAACCACCAGGTGACCCTGGGCGAGGCGGAGTATTTGAAGTCCACGATAGCGTTTTCGCCGCTGCTGAAGTCGCCTTCGTCGAAGAGCGCGCCAGCCCGGTGCACCAGACCGTGATACGAGTAGGAGTCCGCCGTCTTCACGCGTTCGCGATGAAATCGCGTGAAGAGCGAAGCCGAACAGGCTCCGTCGAAGCACTTATCGTGGTAAAAAATCCTGCAATCCAAGTCAGCGTCTCCCGTGCTCAGCGCCTTTTCTAAAGGTGCGAAGAGTTCAGCATAACGCAACTGGCATCGATCAACGTCGCACTTTGGAAGTGTGGGTGTCGGGTCAGTTTGAGTTTACGTTCAGAATGACCAGAAATTGACCCTTTGGGTTCTGAGCCCAGAGGTCCCTATCATTGGCCCTTTCGAGGTTGTACAGCCGACATTTGGGGACGGCAGGTCAGGTAAATAGCTGCTCCCACGAGCAGGACTATCGGCAACACAAAAACACTTCCCTCTGGGCCAGTCGAGCCTCCACTTGTGATAGAAGCACCCTCAGCTCGAATGGACAGAAGATGTCCCTCGGCAAGCAAACCGCTGTTTGGTGTTCCATAGAAGAACGTCTCTCCCCAGTTCCATGCAGTATGAAAGCCGACAGCCCACCATAGGGAGCGCGTATACCAAATACTCAGGCTGAGAGCGAGTGAGATCGCGGCGGCGGAAAACAATCCAATATGCGATTCCCCAGGATTCGAACCATGGGCTGAGCCAAAGATGACTGCTAGAACGGCGGATGCACCCCAAAATGTTATGCCGCGTGCGAGCGTCCATTGTAGATAGCCGCGAAAGATTGTCTCTTCGAAAGCTCCAACGAAAAACATACTGATAAACCACTCAACCCCATAGAGAAATGCAGTGCCGAGACGGATCGTGTAATTTTCAAAGACCAAATTGTGCGTTTCAAACAATACAAAGACGAGGAGACTGATAAAGAAAAAGCCCCAACCTACGCCGGAAAAGAATCGTCCCAGTTCCTTACTTCGTCCGAAACCATAGTCTGCCAATCGTCTTTTTTCGAGCCGTGCCATGATCGAGGTTGCAATCACAACGATCACAAGGAGTACCGCATCGACGATTCCCTTATTGAAGGGTGTCATCGTGACAGAGCCACCGCTTTCGAAGGCTGGAAGTGGGAGAATGCGGACTAAGCCGTAAGTTGTCGCTCCAAGAAGGATCAACAGGGCCACGAAGCTAAGTGCACCCCATCCTGCCCTAAGCCCGCGAGTGCCGATGAATATACGGCGTACATTGCTTTGCGGACAGGAAATCTTGAACGGTGGTGAAGTTTCAGGGGGGCTAGATTCCATCAAGGTATATCTCCTCGACCACATTTTATGTGTGGCTGTCTCGCTAGGGTATAACCCAATCCAAGTAGTCTCAGAAAAATTACCCCAGGAACGCTAAAGTATCTGCTGCTCAATTTTTGAGCATGATAATGTCTCTTATCCCCGCCGTTCAGAATGACCAGAGATTGACCCTTTGGGTTCTGAACCCAAAGGGCGGCGTCTTCACGAGGGTGACAAATCAGTGCGGCGGTAATCGATTAGATGAAGCAGGAACGGAACTTCTGGCCGGTTGGCTCGTATATCGTTCTGATAAGAGGATTCTCCTTTGCAGACAAACATCAACGAAGGTTCCAGCGAAACAACGCACTCGCCTACTGATCTGCATCCGATAGAGCCCGACTCCACGCTGCGAAGGGTCTTCTTTGGAGCTGATGGGCTTCGTGCGGGGTGGAGTCTATTGCTCTTCATCGCAATGATGGCAGCCTTCCTCTATGGCGCAAATTTGATCACGCACAAGTTGCATCCACCGACTCATCACGAGACGGCTGACCACACGATCCCGTTTTATTGGATGCTTCTGAACGAAAGTGTCCCCTTGCTGGGAGTTGTCCTGGTGACGTGGGTGATGTCGAAGATTGAGCGGCGTGCTGTCGGCGTCTACGGGCTTGGCGGCATAAGCAAATTAAGACACTTCGCCGCGGGGCTTGCTTTCGGCGTCCTCTGCCTCACACCCTTCATTTTTATGCTTTGGAAGACCGGCTTCCTCGTCTTCGATAGCCGTCTTCTCTTTGGCAGCGACATTGCTCGTTATGGGCTGCAATGGCTAGGTCTTTTTCTGGTTGTCGGATTACTGGAGGAGTATCTGACTCGCGGCTACCTGCAGTACACCCTAACTCGCGGGCTGAACGGCTTCTTCCGCTGGGCTTTCAAAACCCCTCACAGCAATGTTTTTGCGTTCTGGACTTCGGCACTCTTCTTTTCGACGTTGTTTGGTCTTGTACACGGCACCAACCCCGGCGAGTCGCCCATCGGATTACTGACTGCAGGCCTTGCTTCCATGATGTTCTGCCTGGTTTTGTGGCGTACCGGCTCTCTGTGGTGGGCTATCGGCTTCCACACGACGTGGGACTGGGGGCAATCCTTTCTTTACGGTGTGGCTGACAGTGGGATTATGGTTCAGCACCATCTGATGGCAACGCACCCGGTGGGCAAGCCTCTGTTGAGCGGAGGGACCACCGGACCTGAAGGCAGCATCCTGATTCTGCCGATCATGGTCATGATCGTTCTGGTTATTATCTTCACGCTGCCACGTACGAACGCCGGCTACACCAGCCTCGCCGGGCTGCCAGAGGGGCGATAACTGAATGAGTTGATGCGATGCCGGCTGCTACGTGATCAGGCGATTGGGGTTCCCTGATAGCGGGTTTCGGCGAGATCCAACTCGCGTTCGATGGTGCGCAGAACGTCGTCACCGATCTTTCCTTTGTCGCGCAGACCGATCAGGGTTCGGCGCTCCGCCTGAAGCGCCTCTTCGAGGATGGCCTGCATGCGGGAGATGGCCTCGGTATCGACCTCGTGCAGCTCTCCTTCTTTGCCGACGCCGATAGCCGCGAGTTTGTGCCGGTAGCGGTGAAGGATATCGTCGTACACATGCTCGGTGTCGTGTCCGTCGCGTTTGCGCCCTTCTTCGAGGTGGCGAACTGCGGCCTTGAGGACGATTCGGCGCGCCTCTTTTTCTTCTGGGTCCATTCCTGAGACACCGGCGAGGCCGAGGACGCGAATGAGAGCCGGGAGGGTGAGGCCCTGGAGGACGAGAGTGACGAGGATGACGCAGAAGGCGAGGAAGACGATCAGATTCCGCGCTTCGAAGGAACGGCCGTCGCCGAGCACCTCCGGGACGGAGATGGCTGCGGCCAGCGCCAGCACACCGCGCATGCCGGTCCAGCCGACGACGAAGACCTCGCGGGGCTGAAGGGGATCTTCTGCGTGCTTCATGAGACGGCGCTCTACGAACGACGCGGTTTTGATGGCGGGAAAGACCCAGACCAGACGCAGCGTGATGAGCACGATGCTGAAGACAACCCCGTACAGGATGAGTGTTCCGGTGGTGTATCTGCCGTGGATTCCGGTGAGGACGTAGGGGAGTTGCAGGCCGATGAGGACGAAGACGAGGCCGTTGAGCATGAAGGTGAGGGCGTCCCATGCGCCCTGTACCTGCAGGCGTACGGCGGGGGAGAAGAACTGGGTGCTCTTGCGGCTCATGAAGACGCCGCAGGCGACCACGGCGAGGACTCCGGAGGCGTGGGCGCGCTCGCCTGCGAGATAGGCGGCGTAGGGGACGACGAGGCTGACGACGAGCTCGACGGGGCCGTCGTCGATGAACTTCTCCAGCCAGCTGACGATGAAGCCGATTAGCAGCCCTATGAGGATGCCGCCTACGACGAGGTAGCCGAGCCTCACGAGGCCTCCGCCCAGTGTGGGGGTTTGGCCGCCGAGGATGATACCTACGCCGATCTCGAGGGCGAGCAGGCCGGTGGCGTCGTTGAAGAGGCTTTCGCCTTCGAGGATGTCAACGATTCGGCGGGGCAGGCCGAGGGTCTTCGCGATGGAGGTGGCGGCGATGGCGTCTGTGGTGGCGACGACGGCGCCGAGGAGGAAGCCGGCCTTCCAGTCGAGCGCGGTGATGAAGTGGTCGGAGAAGAAGGCGACGCCCCAGACGGTGAAGCCGACCAGGCCGACGGCGAGGAGGCCGATGACGACGGCGTTGCGGCGGAATTCGCGCCATGACATGGTCCACGCAGAGGCGTAGAGGAGGGGCGGGAGAAAGACGACGAAGACGACGTTGGGGTCAAGCGGGACACGCGGGATATGCGGCAGAAAGCTGATGAGCAGGCCGGCCAAGACAAGGACGATGGGATAGGGCACCTTGAGACGGCGCGCCATCGCGGCAAACGCAGCGACCATGACGAGCAAGAGCAGAATGACGGTCTCGACAGCATGCAGACTGGATCCAGATTCCATGACACCCCCGAGTCTCCAGTAGAACAAATTAGAGGATATAGAAGGGGATTTATCGACGCGGACAGCGGCGGTATGCATGGGCGACTGCTCTCCATTTACACTTCGAGGAAGCTATGAATCCGTACGAATCGATCGCCGCCGCAGCCTCCCCTGAAGAAGCCCGTACCGCCGTGCAGGTTCGACGCAGGCGCATGTTTTTTCGACTGGTAGCGATTTTTACCTGCCTGGTGCTGATCTGCGGGGTGATCGGCTTTTATTATGCCCGCCACTGGACGAGGCAGGCGATGCAGGATGCGCTGCCGCAGGTGGATGGCGCGATTTATGTGGCGGGATTGTCTGGTCCGGTGACGGTGCAGCGCGATGGACACGGGGTTCCACATCTTCGGGCGGGTTCGCTGGACGACCTGGTGATGGCACAGGGGTATGTGACGGCACAGGACCGGCTGTGGCAGATGGATGCGCTGCGACGTCATGCGGCAGGGAGTCTTGCGGAGATTCTGGGGGCTTCGCTGATTCCGCATGACCGGGTGCAGAGGACGCTGCAGATCCGTGCTGCGGCTGATCGCGCGCTGGCTGTGTTGCCAGCGGATCAGCTACACCTGCTGGAGCGATACGCGGCGGGGGTGAATGCCTCGATTGCTACGCAAAGCGCGCATCTGCCGCTGGAGTTTCGACTGCTACGGTATGAGCCTGCTCCGTGGACTCCGCGGGATTCGCTGCTGGTGGGGCTGGTGATGTTTCAGGATCTGACGAACAGCTTTCCGCAGGAGCTGAACCGCGAGGCGCTGACGGCGCGACTGCCGATGAACCTGGTGGCGGATCTTTACCCGGTGGGCTCGTGGCGGGATCATCCGCCTGCTCTTCCGACGGTGGACCTGACGGCGCCGCAGCAGGATATTCCCGATATTCCGCTGGATGAGTCACAGACGAAGCTGCGAAGGCCGGCGATGCAGGCGACGAGCGCGGAGGATCTGCTCGCCTTGCAGGGGGCGCTGAAGAACCCGGTCTGCGAAGGGTGCTTTGCGGGGTCGAATGACTGGGTGGTCTCGGGCGCACATACGGCTACGGGCAAGCCGCTGCTCTCGAACGATATGCACCTGGCGCACGGTGTTCCTGGGATCTGGTATCAGGCGGATCTTGAAGCGCCGATGCCTGGCGGGGATCTTCATGTTGCCGGAGTGTCTCTGCCCGGGGTGCCGTTCATCATCGTAGGGCATAACGCGCATGTGGCGTGGGGGTTTACGAATCTTGGCGCGGAGGTGCAGGACGTTTACGTGGAGCACACACGCGGCAACGACAGTGGGATGGAGTATCAGTCGGCGGATGGCGGCTGGCATGCGGTGATTCACCAGCAGGAGGTGCTGCATGTGAAGGGAGCGAAGGACGTGCTGCTGGACGTTCCCGCGACACAGCATGGCGGGGTGACGACTCCCCTGATTTCGGGGATCCTGCCCAGCGAGAGGCGCAGCCTTTCGCTGCGATGGACGATCTACGATCCGGCGAATGTGACTCCGTCGTTTTTTGCGATGAATACTGCTGCCGACGGAACGAGCCTTGTCGCTGCCTTCTCCAGTTTCGGCGGCCCTGCGCAGAACCTTGTGTACGCGGACGACCAGGGGCATATCGGGTATCACGCGGTCGGCAGGATTCCGATTAGAGGCAACGTGGCGACGCCGAGCCCAATAAGCCCCGTTCCCAGCGATGCGCTTGACGCTACGCAGGAGTGGGTGGGGACGATTCCCTATGAGAAGCTTCCGCAGGCTATCGATCCGCCGAATGGGATTCTGGCCACGGCCAACGCTCGCGTGACGAGCGATGACTATCCTTACCCTGTCACGTTGAACTGGGCCGCTCCCTACCGTAATGAGCGCATCTGGAGGGTGCTGACCGCACGCGCGAAGGAGACGAAAGATCACCTTACCGCTGCCGATATGCTGGCGCTCCAGACCGATGTGTACTCGGATGTGGACCATGCGATTGCGCAGCGACTGGCGTATGCCATCGACCACGCGACGGAGCCTAAGTTTACGACAGACAAGAGCGCTGCGAAGCGGCTTCACCAGGCTGCCGATTTGTTGAGGGATTGGAACGGCAGTGTCGACGCCGATATTGCCGCGCCAGCGATCGTCGTTGCGACGCGGGCGTCCCTGTGGCCGTTGCTGCTCGACCCACAGATGAAGACTCAGCCTGAGATCAGATCGGATCTCCAGCCGGGCGAACATCGCCTTACCGGGGCGGCGCTGTACACGTGGGGGAACAAGGCCTACGCCGAGGAGTGGCTGATCATGCATACGCCCGGGCGCTGGCTTCCGCCTTCGTATCCGACGTGGGACGACCTGCTTACGGCTGCGGTCTCGAAGGCGCTCGCCGACAATCACGCCCCTGGCGACCTCGCGCAGTGGCGCTATGGCCAGTTCCGGCCCAGCGAGATTGAACATCCGATCTACGGCCAATCTCCGCTTCTTCAGCGCATCCTTGGGTTAGCTACCGGCCCGGGGCTTAATCCCCAGAGCGGGGACGACACTACGGTGAAGCAGGTTGGCCGCAGCTTTGGGCCGTCGGAGCGTCTTACTGTCGACTTCTCGGAGTTCGACCACAGCACGCTGAACCTGGTGCTTGGCGAGTCCTCCGATCCGGTCAGTCCATGGTTTCTGGATCAGTGGCCTGCGTGGTATCACGGCACGACCTTTCCTCTGCCCTTCAGCCATGCGGCGGTGGATGCTGTGACCACGCACACGCTGACGCTTGCGCCCAAATAGATGGGGCTCAGTTGATTGGAATCGGGATGCCACGCTTGAGACGGAGATGACCAGGGAGGGTGAGCTTCTTCAGCTTTCGCTCCAGAACCTCCACCTCGGCGACTGCAATCTTTCCTGCCCACTCGCACTCGCCGAGCTCGACCGAGACGATCTCACCATTCTTGAGTCCGAGCAGTAAGCCTCGAATGGTCGTGACGAGACCTACATCGAAGGCGATCTCATGCACGGTCTTGCCTCCAAGTTTTACGTCGACATAGGGATGCAGGGTGGAGTGGATGGCGTGGTCGGCGATGGCGGAGACGATCTCCACCTCCGGGTTGCTGCGGCTGCGCTTCACGTCTTCCATGAACACTTTGTAGTGCTTCCATCCGTTAGCGAGGGTTGCGAGCACACTGATGTGCATCGCTTCAGCCAGGGAGTCGCTGACGCCCTCCTGCACGCTGGTCCACGAGACCATCTTCGGCACTTTTTTGCGGAGTTCGGTCAACTCCTCCGCGCCGAGTCCTGCTTTTATATCGCTCTCGGTCTCGCCGCCTGTGACGAGCGAGAAGAGATCTCCTACGCTCATATTTTCGGTGAGAACAGCAGTCTTTCCTTTTTCTCCGTTGCTTTCTGCGGCCTTCGTCATGGCTCCTCCTATCGGGGTCTGCGTCATTTTTTGAGAAAGGTAATGCGCTCTTCAGCGGGCCCGTAACCAGGTTCAAAGCTCAACGAGAAATAAGGTTTTCTGCTCAAGAGCTTCATCTCCGGCACGCCGGGCGCGCCCCAGCGATAGCTCGCCGTCACCTTCAGGACCGGGTGGAGGAGCCAGAAACCCAACCCAGACAGTGCGGCCAGAGAGATGATGATTCGAGGCCAGAGCACGGGTCCGACCTGAAGCAGAATCTCGTGGTTCAACACACGATTTTCGACCTTGGTTCTGGCTGAGACCTTGTATAGCTTCGCTTTCGCGTAGTGATGTGTGCCCGCGCCAGTTACTGTTTCTATCGCCGACCCGTCACCCCAGTTGAGCTGATAACTCGTCCCAGGCTGGGATGGAGTCAGCGTAGGCGTGACGACCACCTTTCTGCCTACCACTGGGGTTTTGGTTGATGCCCTCAGGGTTAAAACGGCAGGTGATGGGGGATTATGCGGCGGTTTGGTTGCGGTAGTGGATGTTGTGTCGTCCTGACTTGGCGGTGGCTGAGACTGTCGGGAGCTTTGCGTGTTCGACGTTGGTTCCGTTGAAGCGGCCGTGGTCGAAGCGGGCGACGCCGGAGGAGTGGCCGGAGAGGGAGCTTGTTGTTGGCTGGATGGGTCCCTGGACTGCGGTTGGGTGGTCGAGGAGGAAGGCGCAGCCGGAGGCGGCGAGGTGAGCTGCAGCGAGGGTTGATGTGGCTGCGGTGGAAGCATCCCATAGGACGGGGCTTGTGGACTGGGCCGCAGAGGGTTTGGCGGGGGATTGGGTTGTCCTCTTCCCTGTCCATGCCCACGGATCGGTGGATTTGGAGCCGGTTTCGGCTTGTTTGGATTTTGAGGGCTCTTGGAGTTTGGACCTGTTCGCGAACCATACGGGTTTGAATCCGAAGGCTTTTGGTCGTTGTTATTGGAAGAGCTTGATTGTGGAGTTTGCTCCGTCATGCCCGTCGACATGTAGTTGCCACTCGAAGACGTCGAAGGACCCTGGGAGCCCTTGTTCGGAGAGTTCGATCCGTACGTTGGGCTATCCGAGTTTCCACGCGAAGGAGTGGAGTTTGTTGGTGGAGTATTTGATCCAGTCGCGTTTGGTTGGTTCGGTCGCCGCCCTGAGTTATTCGTGTACTGAAACATGCCAGGCGTCGCAGTCTGGGCGGATGACGGCTGGCCAGTTGCGCCTAGTGCAGACTGGGCCTTCGGTCTGGGCGGGGATTGCCTCTGCGGCGCTGGCAGTTGCGGGGCGGCTGTGGGGCGAGTTGGCCTTGGTGCTTGAGATTGCTGCTGGCGTGTGTAGGCCGGCGCGGAGTTGTTTCTGTGATTGCCGTTCTGCGCGGTAGTCGACGGGGCGGCACAGAAGGCAGCACAGGCGAGGCTAAGAGTTCGGGCCCATTGAAGGTGTCTCATGGAATCCCTCCGGGGTGTGGCTGGCACCGTGTAAAGAATGGTGTCGCAACTTGCTTAATCGTTTCCGGGTAAATCCTCGTGCAGGTAGTGGATTGTGGCAACAGAAGGTGTGAGCAGTCCCGTCATACACTAATCAGCAGATGCGACCCTTTTTCTTTCTCCTGATGCTGACCTTTGCAGTGATCCGAGGTTCTGCTTGCGCTCATGCGCAGTGGGATCTGGAAGATTCTCATACGACCGCGAGCCTGCGCGGGATTCACAATGTGGGCGGCGGTGTGGCGTGGGCCAGCGGGACCAACGGCACGGTGCTGCGGACAGAGGATGGCGGCTATCTGTGGCAGACGTGTAATGTTCCGCCGGGGGCGGAGAAGTTGGACTTTCGCGGAGTGCAGGGCTTCGATGAAAAAAACGCTGTGGTGATGTCGAGCGGGCCGGGTGATCAGTCGCGACTGTATAAGACGACGGATGGGTGTCAGACGTGGAAGCTGCTGGTCACGAATCCGGATAAGGATGGATTTTGGGATGCAGTTCAGTATCGCAGCCGGGATCACGGATTGATCCTGGGAGATCCGGTGAAGGGGAGGTTCCTCGTTGGATTTCCGCGAAGCGATAACTCGTGGTCGTCACCGGGCAATCAAGAGGGGCTTAAGTCGCTGCCGGGAGTCGGTGGGTTTGCGGCCGAGTAATTCGGCCCTGGCGATGGCACCGAAGGATAGTCCAAACTCGCGACCTCTTTTGTGGTTTGGAACCGGCGGCCCTGGGGGAGCCTCTGTCTATCGCCTGATCTCAAACAACGGCCGTGGTGCTGCGGGGGCAGTGATTGCGAGTTGGGAGAGAGTACCGGTGCCGCTGGCGGGAGCGAACTCGAGTTCGGGCGTGTTCTCGCTTAGCTTTCCAGATGGCGTGCATGGGGTTGCGGTCGGTGGCGACTATCAAAGTGCTAATCAATCTTCGGGGACTGCGGCTGTCTCTTCGGATGGCGGAAAGAACTGGCAGGCTGCACAGAGCTTGCCTGCGGGGTATCGTTCTTCAGTGGCTTATGATGCTGGCGCAAGGTTGTGGATTGCTGTCGGGCCGAATGGTACTGATCTCTCCTTGGATGGTGGAAAGAACTGGCGGCCGCTAAAGCCTTCGGCGACTGATCCGCGGGATGCGGATCAGAGCTGGAATGCGCTGTCGCTTCCGTTTGTGGTGGGTCCGCATGGGCGGATTGGGCGGCTTCGCACTGTCGATCAGACTGCGAAGAAGCCTTAGCGGCGCTTCGCTGCCGGGTGATTATTGGGGCTGCTGTGGGGTGGTTGGCGAGGACGTTCCTGAACCCTGCGCTCCTGAGGAGGGACTCGATCCGAAGCTGGAGCCTGAGGAACCGGAGCCGAAACTGGAGCCGGAAGATGACCCGAAGCTGGATGAGCCAGAGGAGCCAGAGCCAAAGCTGGATCCGGAGGAGCCGAAGCTGGAGGTTCCACCGCCGATGCTTGAGCCTGGGGTGCTGCCCCCTATGCCCTGGGCTCCTCCCCCAAGCAAACCAGCCTTCGCCTTGAGCTGCTCGATGCGCGGGTCATAGATGAACTCCCAGGTGTTGTAGGTGGTCTGCTCGTTCAAGACGACGATCGAAGTGGCCTCTTTGGGGATTCCTACTCCGACGAAGGGGGCTCCGCTGCCGGAGAAGCTGCTAGCCGACTGACCACTGATGGGTGAGCCGGGCGTGCTGGTGCCTGCTATGCCGTTCGAGCCCGAGCCGGAGGAGCCTGTGCCGGTTGTGGAGCTGCCCGAAGTGGTTCCTGATGGAGTGCTACTGCTAAATCCTCCCGCACCTGAGGAGGAGGACGACCCAAACGCACTTGATCCTGAACCGGAAGAACCGAAGGAGCTGCTGCTCGAAGATCCGTATCCAGGGCTTGAACCGGAGGCACCGCTGTTGGAAGATCCGAAGGCGGAGTTTGAACCTGCCGCGCCGTTGCCGGTGCCTCCGGACGAAACCTGCGATGCTGCGGCTCCCAAGCCCGGCGCGAGGCCTGCGAGCGGCTGACCGAAGAATCCCTTTACGGTGGTCTTGGCCTCGCCTACGTGGATCAGACGCCAGTCCGCCTTGCCGGTGAGGGGATCCACATAGTCCTGACGGAGATACTTTACGGGTGTACCTTTTGCGAGTGCGTCGATGGTGGCGGGGTAGGTGTTGTTTTTGCGGTAGTAGAGCTGGATGGCGCGGACGTACTGGTTGCCGCGATGCACGGCTTCTACCTCGCGCTCACGCCTCAGTTCCATCGCGACCTTCGGCGCAGCGATACTGAGCACCAGAAGGATGATGAAGATGGCAACGATGAGTCCTACCAGCATGAAGCCCTGCTCTGACTGGCGCTCGTTCGTGTCGGCGACTACGCCTGCATTGTGACGTCCGAGTTGAAGGCGGGAGCAGAGTCTTCGCATCGCGTTTCCTTCAGGCGCTACCATTTTATCGCGCCAGCAGGGGCAGGGACTGCTTGTTATTGTTCGCCAGATCCTCGACCAGAACGGAGTTGGCCGATATTGTCACGACCCTGTACTTTCTCTGTACGATGTCGCCGTCGGAGGCGAGGAAGACATCGTCGCCGTGGAGGAGAAACGCTCTGCGGGTTCCGTTGGCCGCTGTCGCCGTGCCAAAGAACTTGAGATCAATGGGCGGAGGTGGTGGCGGGCCTGGAGGAGGTGGCGGCGGTCCGGGCGGCGGAGCCTTCGCCGTGCGTACCGGCACGATAGGCTTTGGAATATCGATGGGCGCCGAGTTTGCAGAGAAGATGTTTCGTCCGCTGCCGGAGTAGACGAGCGACTCGGTTACGAGCATCGCATCCATCCGCAGGGTGGGGTCGAGTTGAGCGGAGGTTGTCCCAAGCTTCTTTGCCGCGGTACCTGCGATGTTTCCTGCCGGAACGGCATTCACCGCTCCCGCTGCGGGAGCAGGCCTTGCAGGAGCAGAGACGACTACCGGCGCTGCAACGGGTGCAGGGCTGTCGTCGCGAAGCTCGTAGTACAGGATGCCCGCAGCGAGCAGGACGAAGCCGCCGATGATCGCGCCCTTCTTCTGTTGATCCGCAGAGAGCCGTATCATCGCTGGCCTCCCGCGGCAGGAGCATCGGCGGCATGATCTGCGGTATCCTTCGGTGCGTCCTCGCCTGCTTCGCCTACGCTCTTGTCCGAGCCTTCCGTCCCAACCGGCGACCGCAGATAGGTGATGAGCCGGAGCCGCAGACCTACTGTCCCGCTCTGCTGCCCGGTCAGCGTGAGTCCGCTGATCATGAAGAATAACTTGTCGCGTTCGACTGAGTTGATGAAGAGCACCAGAGGACGGTAGTCGCCGCTCAGGCTGTAGTCCATTCGGGCTTCGGTGAGGGCGCCGGCAGTTCCATCCATCACCGGCGAGTAGACATATTGTCCACGAGTCAGCTTTACCCCTTGCTTCTTCGCTAACGATCCCAGTTCACCGAGTACCTCGGAGTTGGCAAAGGGGAGGCGCTGCTTGTAGAACTTGTCGGAGTCCTTGGTGGCTTGCGCGATCTTTGCGTCGAGCCCTTCAAGCGGCTGTCTTGCTATCTCCGCAGTCTTCATGGCGATGGTCTGGTCGGCGATGGCAGTGGCGTTATCGCTGGTTGCGGCACGCCAGGCGAACGCCATATGCGCCAGCAGATAAAGATTCACGAGACCCAGCACGGCGACGCCTGCGTAGTGGAAGTTCAACAGGGTGCCCAGTCTGCGTGCCTTGTCGGCCCATTGCCTGGCGGCGACGGCTGTGCGCTTCTTCTCAGCGAGAGTGGTCATCGTGCAGCTCCCTTCTGCGCTGGAGCCTTGGCTGCGCCTGTCCCGATGAGTCCGCTCTTGGGAGTATTGGATCGCTTTTTCCTGACTACACCGTTTGCAGAGTTCTCACCTGCGGCTGCTTCTTTCTCCTTCGCGGCGGACTTTGCCGATTTTTCCGGCAGCGGGTTGTAGCCACTGAGTACGTCGAACTGAACAGCACCGGGTGCCGTGAGTTGCACTGTGCTGGCGCTGCGATTTCCTTCCTGCGTTTGCGCCTGCTCGGACGCGAGTCTCGGCGAGAGGAAGCGCTGGGAGGTCTCCAGGTTTCTAACTAACTGCACTGCCTTGTCGCGGTCTCCACTGACGCGAAGGCGAATGTTTACATCGCCTTCTTTGGTGATCACGGGATCGATGCTGGTGACTTGAACCCCGACCGGCAGCACTCTTTCGAGGTCCATCATCACCGCAGTCCAGCTGAAACTCTTCTCTGCAAATGCGTCGTTGAGAAACCGCGAGCGCTCGAGGACCGCCATGTTCTGCGGCTGGCGCATCCTGGCTTCGTTTACGGTCTGCTCGTGCTGGTAGCGCTGCGTCTTCGCCTTCAAGGCGTCCATCTGGGCCTGCGCCACGGCGGCTTTCGCGTTCAGCGAGTGCAGAGCATAGGAGAAGGCCACGGCCAGCAGCGCCAGCACGACCATCGCGAGGCGCAGCTTCGCGAAGAGCGGCCTGAGTTCAATAAAGGGGCGATTGGCTAGATTGACAGAGATCCGCATCAGTTCCTTAGCGCTCCCCGGACGCCGGCCAGCCAGCCCCGTGGGACGGACGCCGAGACCGCGCCAGCCTCCATCATTCCCGCATCCACGATCTCTCTCACCCGCAGACCCTCCAGCCCGTTCTCTTCGATCACGGCAGACAGCGTTTCAGCACCGAGTGTTCCGGCGACCAGCAACTGATCGGGCGATGACTGGAGCGAATCTTCAAAGTAGGCTGCGGCCACGCTGACCGCCTGCGCGACCTCGCGTGCCGCCGCGTGCGCTTCCATCTCCCTTACCGCTGCAGACTCCATCGCAGAGGAGGGTTGCATGGCAGGTGAGGCGTCGAACTCACCCCAGCCTGCGGCTCCGAGCGGCTCCTGCTGTGCCCACTCCTGTACCGAACTCTCGCGATCCACCAGGGGTATCGCCGAATCTACCAGTTCGACGTGTGCGCTGCCGTTTGCCCCGACCCCCATATCGACGGAGCGGTGTAAAAGGAGAACTCCCGCCTGCACAATTGCGGTGGTCACCGAACCGAGTCCGGCATTGACTACCAGCGCAGGGGATGGCGACTCGTCGAGTCCTGCCAACGTGGCGAGAGTGCTGGGCAGCACGGCTCCCGGGAGATATCCGGCAGCGAGCACCATGGCCTCATACTCTTCCAAGACGGCCTTTGGCATGGCTACGGCCAGGAGCCTGACCGTTCCCTTCTCGCTCGACATCACCTGATAGCTGACCATTGCGTCGTCCGCGTCGAAGGGCAGAAGCTTTTTGAGCCGGAACCGCACCAGCGGCAACGCCTCGGCGACTTTGGCGGGGAGCTGATCGAAGTCCAGAAACAATACGCGGACCGCCGAGTCGGGGACTACCAGAGTTACATCCCGCAGCCGCCCAGTGCCGCGCTCCGCCCGGTCGGATCCACGTCCGGAGACGGCATCGAGAGCCTTCCGCACCGCCAGGGAGACGCAGGTTTTGTCGACGAGATTGCCGGGCTTCAGTCCGGGAGCGAGCGCTCCTGTGGCCAGATCCACACGGGCCACGCTCGTCAGCAGAGCGGCGGCATCTTCGGCTCGCGCTGCGATGACGCCCTCTGCGCGAACCTCAACCGCCAGCCGCGGCCGCGTGCCCAATGTCTTCGGTAAAATTTCCATTCCGTCCTAGATTACCTTGCTCTATCGATTGTCACCACGTCACCAACATGGTGCACACGGAGGCAGATCGTGTTGTTGGGCCTGAGTTACCGTCCCGCCTCGATAAAGGTGACCTTGTTGATCTCGCGCAATGTTGTGATGCCATCCCTGACCCGCTCCAACGCAGAGTCACGCAGGAAGGCCATGCCCTTCTCTTTTGCTTTCTTGCGAATCTCGCTTCCCGGCTTCTTCGCCAGGAGCATCTCGCGAATCTCGTCGTCGAGCTCGAGCAGTTCATGGATCGCTGACCGGCCGCGATAGCCTGTTCCACCGCATTCGATGCATCCTGGCCCTTCTCGGAAGGTGAAGCCGCGCCACTCGTCGAGCGGCAGTCCGCTTGCGAGTAGTTCGGCGTCGTTGTAGTGCACGTCTTTGACGCAAAATTCACAGACCTGCCGTACCAGCCGCTGCGCGAGAATGCAGTTCAGCGCAGAGACGAAGTTATAGGGCTCGACGCCCATGTTGAGGAAGCGTCCGAGGACGTCGACGACGTTGTTCGCGTGGACGGTGGTGAAGACGAGATGTCCAGTGAGCGCGGAGTTGATTGCGATCTGCGCGGTCTCGGCGTCGCGGATCTCTCCGACGAGAATCTTGTCGGGGTCGTGGCGCAGGATCGACCGGAGACCGCGTGCGAACGTCAGTCCCTTCTTCTCGTTGACTGGAATCTGCGTGATTCCTCTAATTTGATACTCGACCGGATCTTCAATGGTGATGATCTTATCTTCTTCGGATTTGATCTCGTTCAACGCCGCGTAAAGAGTGGTCGTCTTACCGGAGCCGGTGGGGCCGGTGACAAGCACCATGCCGTAGGGCTCTTTGATGTAACGCCGAAAGCGTTCCAGATCTTTTGCGGCAAAGCCTACGACATCGAGGGAGAGTGATTTGAATTTCTCGGACATCGACTCTTTATCAAGGACGCGGAGCACAGCGTTTTCGCCGTGCACGGTGGGCATGATCGAGACGCGGAAGTCGATGAGCCGGCCCTTGTAACGAACGCGGAAGCGTCCGTCCTGAGGGACGCGGCGCTCAGCGATATCGAGCTCGGACATGACTTTGATGCGTGACAAGATGGTCTGATGGTGCTCACGAGCGATGGGCGCCATGGCCTGCTGGAGTACGCCGTCGATGCGGTACTTTACAAGCAACGAATCGTCGAAGGTCTCCAAGTGAATATCCGAAGCGCGGCGTTCGAGCGCGGTGAAGATGGTGGTGTCGACGAGCCGGATGATGGGCGAGATATCGTCTTCGCTGGTCAGCCGCTCGATGGAGATATTCGAGTCCTGATTGTCGTCGCCCGATAGCACATCGAACGCCAAGCCTTCGCTGGCTTCATCGAGGACGCGCTGACTCTGCTCGGTCTTCTTGAGCAGCTCGGTGATCTGACTGAGTGTCGCCACGCGCGTCACGAGCCGCTGCCCGAGTAGACCGGAGATTTCGTCGAGTACCATGAGCTTCGAGGGGTCGGATACGGCGATGGCCAGCCGTCCCTCCATCTGCTCGAGCGGAACGAAGTTGTAGCGGAACATCATGTCGACAGGCACGCTCTTGAAGAGCTCGTGCGAGATCTTGAAGTTTTTGAGGTCCACGAAGTCGGCGTGGTAGCGTCGCGCGAGAAGCTGCGCGCGCTCGGTCTCGCCCATTCCTGCCTCATTGATCGGTATTGCCAACGGTGCCATCGCCATACTCGTAAGACTCCTCTACTAACCAACCGTCACTCACACCTTTGCGTCATTCACGGTGTGTTCAAACGGTTTTCTTCGTGCGAAACTCAGCTTGACCGGCCGCCGGATTTTATCGAGGACGGAAGTTCCGTCCAATCTTCTATTATTCAGCAGAATCAGCTCTTATGGTACCCTCCGCGCAACCACGTTTGGGCTCAGAGACCTACGTCTTTTGGAGGACACTTCGACGGCATCGCAAACTCTGATTTTGCCTGACTTCCAAGCGGTTTTTGAGGCTGTGAGCAGGATCGGTTTGATCGAAAGCTAGGGCTGGTCCGCGTTCAGCGAGGCGATGAGCGAATCGGCTTGCGCCATCGAGCCGTCGAGGCTAACCATCAACACATCCACGTCAGTCGACATCTTTACCGAGGTTCCTTTCAACGATCCGATAGCGCGTGCGTTGAGGTTGTGCTTCAGGAAGGTTACCTGGTCGTGAAAGGCCGTGATTACGGGGGTCATTCTTGACTCGGTCTGCCGCATCGACTTGATGTATCCGGCTTCATTCAAACGTGCCTGCCGTAGCATCACGGCCGATTGCGCCTTCAGCTTTTTGTTCTCCATCCCGTCGATCTCCTTCTGCCATTCTTTGAAGAGATCGGAGGAGACCTGGTCGATCGAGTCGATTCGGTTATGCAACTTTTGTGCGCTATCCGCAGCTTTTTCGTACTCGCCGTTCAACTTCTTGTAGTTCTTTTCGAGCGAGCCGCCTTGAAAGCCAGTGAGCTCCTGAAACGACTCCATCGTCGTCTTGATCTGCTCCTTCGCCAGCTGCTGATCTTTTTTTGAGTCCTTGACCCTCGAGACCAGGATGTCGCGCTTCTCCTTACCGAAGGTCTTCATCGCCTTGTAGTAGGAGCTGGTGCAGCCCGCCAGCGAAGCTACCAAAATTCCAAGCGCTAAGACTCTTCTTCGCGAATATCGCCGGATCTCCAAAGAATTCACCAAAGGCTCACCTCCGTTGGAGAATTGTAACCTCGAGTGACAAAGTCCTCGTCATCGGTGAAGTCCGATGATCACCGGCCGCCGCCACTCCCCGCGCTCAAACTGAAGATGGGCAGATACAACGCGATCAGAATGGTAGTCACTACCAGTCCCATCATGATGAGGATTAGGGGCTCGATCAGACTCATTGCGGCGGTCAGGTTGGTCTGCACATCTTCTTCGAAGAATTCTGCGACCGAGTTCAACATCTGGGGTAGCGCGCCGGTGGATTCGCCCACCTCGACCATTTCAATCGCCAGTTCGGGAAAGACCTTTGTTGCCTGTAGACTGACAGAGAGACCTTTGCCCTCGCGAACTGTCTCAACCGATCTATGCACCGCCCCGGCGATCTGACGAGAGTCGATCGACTTTGCTGCTGTTTCGAGCGAAGGTACGAGAGGGAGACCGCCCGTGAGGAGGGTCGAAAGCGTTCTTGAAAACAAGCCTACCTGATACTTGAGCCACACACTGCCGAAGACCGGCAGCTTGATGCGAACCTTGTCGATGAAGTTTGCGCCCGCATCCGTCTTTGACCAGCGGTAGAGCAAGAAGCCGACGATTCCCACTACCACCGCGACATAGATTCCGTAGGATTGGGCTTCACGTCCTAGATCCAATAGAAAGACAGTTAATGCGGGAAGTTTTGTTCCGAGCTGATCGTAGAGCTGCGCGAAGCGTGGGACGACGAACGTGATAAGAAAGATGAACAGCGCAATCACCATCACGACCAACAGCGCAGGATAGATCAAGCTGGCTTTCAGCTTCTTGCGAAAGGTCAGTGACACTCGTTGAAAGTCCAGAAAGCGTTGCAGGACCTCTTCCAGATTTCCTGACCGCTCACCTGCCAGCAGGGTTGTGGTGTAGACGATGGGAAAGCCGCCCTGGGCCTCGAACGCCTGCGAGATCGACTCTCCCGTTTTGACTCGTGCGGCCACATCTTCCAGCTGCGCACGGAAGTGGGGAATCTTCTGTCGTTTGCTTAGAAGCTCCAATGAGCCGAGGATCGGGAGGCCGGCCTTGATGAGAGTCAGGAACTGTTGATTGAAGACCAGAAAGGTTTCAAGCTTTACCTTCTTCTTGCTCGCCCCGAGTACACTCTTCGCCTTTACCGAATAGACGAAGTATCCTGCCTGGGTGAAGCGGGCTTTTAGCTCCTCAGCCGTAGCGGCCGCGTGGTTCTGCTCCATCACCCGTCCGCGCTCATCCGCCAGCTTGATCACAAACTCAGTCATAGACTCTACGGCACCTGTTCCGCATGAAGTTACTCGTTCATCTTAGACGTTTCTACGGCAGATTCGCCTTATCGGAATCCTTTGAGACATTCCTGTTCAGCGACTTTCGGCGATAGCAATCCCGTCGAGCATCGACTCCAGCGTCTTCCGCGCATCTTCAACTGCTGTCCGATTGCCTTCCAGACGGCTGATCATCAAGGCTCCCTCCAGAGTCGCAATCATCGAATTGGCGATGCGCCGGGGCTCAACCTCTTTACGGATCTCGCCGGCTGCGATTCCGTCCTCCACGATGCTCACAAGCCGCGCCTTCCACTCCTTCATCGCGGCACACACCAAACTCCGCAGCAACGGATTCCCATCATCGGAATCAATCGCCGTATTCATTAGTGGGCAACCACCAGGAAAGATCCCAGGGGTTTCCGCAAACCGCCTCACCGAATACTTCAGCTTCTCCACCGCGCCAGGGATCGCATCCTGCCCCTCTCGCCTCGCCTTGGCCACACGCGCCCAGGCATAGCGAAAAGCCTCCGCCGCAAGATCCTCTTTGCTGGCGAAGTGACGGTAGACTCCACCTTTCTCCAGGCCTGTTGCCTCAAGCACGTCCTGCATGGAGCAGCCGGCGAAGCCCCTTTGATTGAAGATTGGAGCAGCCTCTTCGATGATTCTCTGCCGTGTCAACTCGCCTTTGCTCATGAATAAGTCCTTTCCTGGAGAAGCCAGGCCGTTGTTATCGCTAAAAAACGAATCGAGCGATGCTCTTCAAGAATCAGATGATAAAAGAAACCGTTCAGTCTCTTTTTCGAGATTATCAATACGGTTCGCGGGAGATTGACGAGTTATGGCCACTGCCACCCTTGCTTCGCCGGTCCAAGCGGTCTCAAAACAGACTACCAAGGGGGCGCCCCATCGGTTGATCAATCCCTGGGTGGTTGCTCTAACTGTCACGCTTGCCACGTTTATGGAGCTGTTGGACACCTCGATCGCCAACGTATCGCTGCCTTATATCGCAGGAGGGCTTGGGCGTTCTTACGATGAGGTCACCTGGATTCTGACGACCTACCTGGTCGCCAATGCTGTTGTACTGCCGATGTCCGCGTGGCTTTCTCGAGTGTTCGGACGCAAGACGTACTATATGGCCTGCGTAACGCTCTTCACCATTACATCTTTCTTCTGCGGAATCGCTCCGACCCTGGGCATCATGCTTTTGTCGCGCGTCCTGCAGGGCATTGGGGGCGGCGGCCTCGCCCCAGTCGAACAGGCCATCCTTGTAGACGCTTTTCCTCCTGCCAAACGTGCCTCCGCGTTCGCCCTTTACACCGTTGCGATTGTCACCGCTCCGGCTATTGGGCCTGTGCTCGGCGGCTGGATCACCGACAACTACAACTGGCGCTGGGTGTTCTTCATTAATATCCCGGTTGGCCTGCTGTCCTTGTTCCTTACTAACCGCTTCGTCCACGACCCGCCCGCCTATGCGGAGGAGCGGAAGACTGTTCGCGTGAACGGTAAGCTGCACGTCGACGGAATTGGCATCGCACTTGTCGGTCTTGGTTCGGCGGCCCTGGAGGTGCTGCTCGATCGCGGTCAAATCGACGACTGGTTTGGTTCTCCTTTCATCATCTGGTGCTTTGTCATCGGTATCACCTGCCTGACGGCTGCGGTGTTCTGGGAGCTCCACGTTCCGGATCCGATCATCGACTTTCGGTTGCTCAAGATCCGCAACTTTGCACTCGCTAATGTCTTTTACTTCGTCTTTGGATTCGGTCTCTTTGCCTCGACGACGATGATCCCGCAGCTGCTGCAGTCGCTCTACGGGTATCGCGCTATCGATGCTGGGCTGGTGCTTGGGCCGGGTGCGCTGGTGATTACTTTTCTAGCTCCTGTAGGCGCGCAACTCGTGCAGCGCGGGATCGTCAAGCCGCGCATTCTGCTCTTTGGAGCAGTAATGATCGTGGGGATGTCGTTCCTTCACTACAGCCACTTCAACCTTGACACGGACTATAAGCACTACGCCCTGGCTCGTGCGCTGCAAGGGTTGGGCTACGGATTCTTTTTCGTGCCGCTCTCGGTGATCGCGTACTCGCAACTGAGCCCGGCGCAGAATAATAAGGCGTCTTCGCTGACCAACTTCTTTCGCAACTGGGGCGGGAGCTTCGGCATCGCTTTTATTACTACTATGTCCGAACGCAGACAGAACTTTCACCAGGAGCGTGTCGGCTCTAATATCGCTTCCTCTAATGGGGCGCTTCAGCAGAATATTCATCAGACCGCAGCGTACTTGCAATCTCACGGATTTTCTCCTGCTGACGCTGTCACCGCAGCCTATGGACGGGTCTACGATCAGCTCCACGCCCAGACTCAGCTCCTCGCATTCATGGATTGTTTTCACATTATTGGTGTAGTCACGCTGGTGGCAGCGCCTTTGGTTCTGCTGAGCAAGGGCTTTAAACCTGGAGGAAAGGCTCCTGAGGGGCACTAACCTCGTCGTGTGACTCGATGGATGCTGAAGGCTTCTCAACTTGAGGCTGGACTGGCAGGATACTTTGTTCCTTGCGGAATGTATTGGGCTGCCATTGCTTTAAATGATTTCACCTGTTCGTCGACCCATGTCGCATCCTTGCCGAGTTCCTTTGCGAGGAGCGAGGCTACCGCTGGCGCGATCTCTACTGCAGCTCGCGCGTTCAACAGAAGAGCTCGTGTTCTTCGCGCCAGCGCGTCGTCCAACGTTCGAGACATTTCGTTTCGTGCAGACCAGACGACTTCTGCGGCGATGTAGGGGAGATCAGGGTGCAGAGGCCTTAGAAGATCAGGATTTTCTTTTGCCAGTTCCAGGATCGCCAGCGCATCGGTGCCGTAGACGGAGAGAACTCCGAACTCCTCTGGGTGCTGATGGTAACCGTGAATGTGCAGGGTTGCCGTGACACAGGGTTTTTCTTCGAGACGTCCAAGAGTCGTAGCGTGATCGACAGAGTCTTCGGCCATGTGCCGGTACGTGGTCCACTTTCCGCCGACGATAGTGAGCAGGCCCGAGTGATCGATGTGGATCGTATAGTCGCGTGAGAGAGAGGACGTTTTTCCGTCGCTGGCTCCTGCGGCCTTTACCAGCGGCCGGATGCCGACAAAGACGCTCAGGATATCTTCTCGCGTGGGTTTGTGCGTTAGATAGCGACCGGCGGTTTCGAGGACGAAGTCGATCTCTTCTTCAAAAGGCAGCGGCTCGTACGAGACCGATGGGATAGGGGTGTCTGTTGTGCCGACGAGGGTGCGACCATGCCATGGGACGGCGAAGAGCACGCGGCCATCGTCGGTCTGGGGCACCATCAGGGCTGTGTCGCCGGTGAGAAACGAGTGGTCGAAGATGAGATGAATTCCCTGGCTGGGAACCATCATCGGTTGTACGCCCGGCTCAGCCAGCCGACGGGTTTCATCGGTAAAGATGCCGGTGGCATTGACCACAGAACGCGCGGCAATCTCGAAACGCTCTCCATTTTCGCTATCGATTGCGACGACACCTTGAACGAAGCCGGCCTCATCTTTTTTGAGTTCGACGACACCTGCGTAGTTCAAGAGCGTCGCGCCATGTTCGGCGGCGGTCGTCATCAGATTGATCAACAGACGTGTGTCGTCGAACTGTCCATCGTGATACATCACGCCGCCGCGGAGACCATCCTGACGAATGGTTGGAAGCAGCGCTAATGTTTCTTCGAGCGAAAGCACCTTCGACGAACCAAAGCTGTATTTGCCTGCCAGAAAGTCGTAGATCTTCATGCCAATTCCGTAGAAGGGTGCCTCCCACCAGGAATAGTTCGGAACGATGAACTTCAGGTCCTTCACGATGTGCGGAGCGTTTCGCAGCAGAATGCCGCGCTCCTTCAGTGCCTCCATGACGAGCGATACATTGCCCTGTTCGAGGTAGCGCACCCCACCATGAACGAGCTTGGTAGCGCGGCTGGAGGTTCCTTTGCCAAAGTCTTCCCGCTCGAGCAGCAATACGTCGTAGCCGCGTGAGGCCGCATCGACAGCTACTCCGGCTCCTGTTGCTCCTCCACCGATGACTACTATATCCCACGGCTCTTTTCGGTTGCGTACACGGGTTAGCATCTCATCGCGATTCATTTGCTCTCCTTGTTCCAGTGGCGAGAGCGCTCGACGGCTTCTCTCCAGTTGTTCTGCAGCGTTTGCATCTGCTTTTTGTCTGTCTTAGGTTCGAAGACGGTGTCAGCCTTGCGGTGCTGCTCGAGCTCTTTGATGTCGTTCCAGAATCCGCTAGAGAGGCCGGCGAGATAGGCAGCGCCAACGGCGGTCGTCTCCAGAATGGCAGGACGGTGGACCGGTACACCGAGAAGGTCGGCCTGAAACTGCATGAGCGTGTCGTTGGCTGCGGCGCCTCCATCCACGCGAAGCTTGGTGAAGGGATTTTTTGTATCGCTATCCATGACACCGAGAACATCCGCAACTTGAAACGCAATGCTTTCGATTGCTGCACGTGCGATGTGTGCGATCTCAGTGCCGCGTTGCAGACCAATGATGAGGCCTCTTGCCTGCGCATCCCAGTACGGCGCGCCGAGCCCGGTGAAGGCAGGCACAAAGACTACGCCGTCCGAGTTCGGCACTGAGGCAGCGATTGCTTCAACCTCTGAGGACTCGCGGAAGAACTTCATGTTGTCGCGCAGCCATTGCACCACTGCTCCACCGATGAAGATGCTGCCTTCCATCGCATAAGCAAGTTTGTGGTCCGGGCTGCATGCCAGGGTTGTGATGAGGCGATGGCTTGAGAGGGTAAAGTTGCTGCCAATGTGCTGCAGCAGGAAACAGCCGGTTCCGTAGGTGTTTTTTGCGTCTCCTGGAGAGACACAGAGCTGTCCGAAGAGAGCTGACTGCTGGTCTCCTGCAATGCCCGCGATCGCCACCTCTCCGAGTCCAAGCGAGGTAGTGACCTGGCCGACCTTTTCATTTGACCAGACGACCTCAGGCAGAAGGCTCTTTGGGATGTTGAAGAGCTTCAGCAGATCATCGTCCCACTTGTCTTCGACGATGTTGTAGAGGAGGGTGCGCGAAGCGTTGGTTCGATCCGTGATGTGGCGCTTCCCGCTGGTCAGATTCCAGACTAACCAACTATCGACGGTGCCGAAGGCAAGTTTTCCTGCCTCTGCACGCGCTCGGACTCCGTCTAAATTTTCCAAAACCCAAGCGATTTTACTGGCAGAGAAGTAGGGACTCAACAGGAGACCGGTCTTTTTGCGGACCATCTCCTCTGCTCCCTCTTCGGCCAGTCTCTTCGTTAGTGCGGCGGTGCGGCTATCCTGCCAGACGATCGCGTTGTAGACCGGTTTTCCTGTCTCGCGATCCCATAGAATTGTCGTCTCCCGCTGGTTGGTAATTCCAAGCGCGACGACATCTCTCGGACGCACACGTGCTTTTCCCAGAACTTCAACCGCAACACTAAGCTGCGAGGTGAGGATGTCGAAGGGATCGTGCTCTACCCAGCCGCTGCTGGGGTAGATTTGCGGAAACTCATGCGCAGCAGTCCCGGCGATCTGTCCGTCGTGGTCGAAGAGAATGGCTCGGGAGCTCGTCGTTCCCTGGTCGAGCGAGAGTACATACTGCATCTTGTCTCCTTTGCTATTTGTAACTCTGCGAGAGCTGCTTCAGGTTGAGCGTTAGGCTTTCAGTGCGTCCAAGAGCGCCTTTTGACGAGCGGGAAGGAACGGCCGGATGAGAAGTTGGTAGATCCCACCACCGACCAGGGCGCCGATCAATGGTGCGACGATGGGGATCCACCAGTAACTTTGTGGAGAGGGCAGGGCGGATGGTCCCCATCCCATAAAGAAGCAGAAGAGCCGCGGTCCAAAATCGCGTGCGGGGTTGAGCGCCCACGCCTCTAAGTAGCCCATTGACGCGCCGATTAGCGCGACCAAGAAGCCGATCATCAGCGCGCCTGCGTTCGCGCCGGGAGCCATCTCGTTATACTGCTCGGTGATGGCGAAGATGCCGAAGATCAGAAATGCGGTGAGGATGATCTCGTCGCCAAAGGCATGCATCGGCGTAATCGCCAGGCCTGGATGAGTGAAAAAGACACCCGCAGCTCCGCCACCGGCGCGGGTGAGATGGTTGGTGAGATTGAAGTTGTCGATCACGGGGGAAAAAAGAACATAGACAATTGCAGCGCCTAGAAAGGCTCCGGTTACCTGCGCTAAACAATATGGGATCACCTTGCGCCAAGAGAATCCACGATAGATCGCGAGTGCCAGGGTGACGGCCGGGTTACCGTGGCAACCACTGACAGAGGCGGTGGTATAGATTGAGATTGTGACCGCCAAACCCCATGCAATGCACACTCCCCAATACGCCTGCTGGTACGGGCTTGGAGTATAAAGCGTGTACATTGCAGCTACAGAGTCACCGAACGCAATCACGATAAACACCGCCATTGCCTCGGAGATCAGCTGGCCTAAAAATGTCTTACTCATTGACGGCTTTCTCCTGCATGACTGTTAGATCTACCTCACTCGAATCCAGAGAACTGTGGGATTGGGGCGAAGCACTCGCTCGCCATTATCTACATTTTCGCCATTTCGTGGGTCACTCGTTGAAACAGGCATAAAAATCTGATTCTATGCCGGGCTTCTCTGCGAGGCTGCCCGTCTGCCCGCAAACTTCAAGCCTTCTTGTGTGGAAGTCCTTCGTCGACTGCACGTCGTGGCTTCAATCCCGCATAATGGAGGATCGGGAGTTTTGCATGGGTCTATTCAGCAAGAAGATGAAACAGGAACACAAGATCATGCTGCAACATGATCGAGCGGCAGGAACTCTCCAACCTGAGTTTCATCGAGCCACGCCGGAGTGCCCGGAGCCTCAACGTTGGAGCATGATCGACTCCATGACCGCGGAAGTTGAGGTTCTCGAGTTTCTGGCTACGCTGGTCACGACGATCAAGCCTCGTCTCGTGGTTGAGACGGGTTCATTCCTGGGCGTGTCGAGCGAATGGATTGCACGAGGCCTGCAGCGTAATGGCTTCGGCAAAGTCGTCAGCTGCGAGTTCGACCCGGTTGTCTATGCGCGAGCTAAAGAGCGCCTTGAATCTTCGCCTCTCAAACCCTGGATCGAGTTGCGCAACGAGTCCAGCCTGGAGATGAAGATCGATGGAACTATTGATCTCTTCTTCTCCGATTCTGATATGCCCATCCGTGAAGAGGAGGTGAAACGCTTTCTTCCGCAGATCAATCCGAACGGGATCATCCTGATGCACGACGCCAGCTCGCACCATAAAGTTGTTCGCGATGCGGCGCGTTCCATGGAGACACAAGGATTGCTTTCTGTTGTTTTTCTTCCTACGCCGCGCGGCCTTGTAGTCGCGCAGCCACGCGCTGGCCGTAGCTAGGCACAGGAACCTGCGAATGCCAAGCCACCAGCAATCGACGGAGAGCTCTTTTCGCGCACCAGCCTCTCTCTTTTGGGCTGGATTTCTGCTTCGCGTTCTGTACCTTTCGTTTGCACATACCTACCGCATCCGTCCCTCTGAGGACCATCTTCAGTTCGGCTGGGAGATGGGCCGCGTAGCGCGCGCGATGGTCACCGGCTTCGGCTACGCGGACCCTTTCACGGGGCACTCCGGTCCGACAGCGTGGATGCCACCTCTGTATCCTCTGCTGCTTGCCGGCGTCTTTAAGATCTTCGGCGTTTATACCGCAAAGTCCGCGTGGGTCATTCTGACTACCAACAGCGTCTTCTCCGCTGCGACAGCTGCTCTTGTCTTTGAGATTGCTGCAAGATGTTTTCAAAAGACCGGGAGAGCCCGCAAAATCGCGCTTTGGTCGGCGTGGCTATGGGCTCTATACCCCGCTGCATTGCAATACGCAGTTCACTGGGTTTGGGATATGGCAATCACTGCCTTCCTTTTCACTGCCATCCTCGTTCTTTCTCTTCGTATGCGAGGCATTGGGGAAGAAGATTCGCTCTCCCATCCTGGGCTTCAAACTCAGACGACGTTTCGCTGGGCGGCATTTGGGTTGCTCTCCGGATTGGTCGTGCTTTTGAACTCTACGTTGCTGCTCTTCCTGCCAATATGCGGCCTATGGATACTTGCGGGGGCGCGTAGGACCAGATCGTCGTTTCTTCCTGCTCTCGGTGGAGCCGGCTTGTCCTGCGTTCTTGTTCTCGCCGTTATTGCTCCGTGGATGATCCGCAACTATACGGTCTTTCATGCTTCTATTCCGATGCGCGGCAACTTTGGCGCAGAGCTGCATCAATCCGTGCTGGAAGAGCATATGGGCTTCCCTTGGGGTGCGACGATCCCTGTCTGCGAGGTCTGCCCTGTCTTTCAGCAATATCGCCAGATGGGTGAGCCTGCTTATGTCAAACAGGAAAGTGCACTTGCGAAAGAGGAGATTCGTACCCACAAGCTGCGCTTTGTGCAGTACAGCCTCAAGCGTTTTTATTTTTTCTGGGTCAGCGTTCCTAAGCCTGCAGAAAAGGGAGTCCTTGTTGAAGCTGCTCGAGAGGCAAATTATTTCTTCCTAAGCCTGGCAAGCCTTCTCGGTCTGGGGCTTGCACTGAGGCAGCGCATCCCAGGAGCGACACTGTTTGCATGGGCGTTCCTGCTTGTGCCCCTTACCTATTACTTCCTTACGGTACAGGCTCGCTTTCGGCACCCACTGGAGCCGGTTATGACGATCCTTGCCGTTTTTCTCTTCCAATCTGCGGAGCTTCGGGCAAAAGCCGTAGTATCGAAGTAATATGATCCATGTTCTCGTGACCGGCGCATCCGGCTTCTTCGGCGGTATTCTCAAGCGCAGACTGCTCGCAGAGGGCTATGCCTGCACCAACATCGATCTCGTCGCCGATCCCGATGCTCATCCAAACCTCACCAGCATTCAGGGAGATATCCGCGATACTTCTCTTCTGGGAAAGATCTTCGCAGAGCAAGCTTTTGCAGCGGTCTTCCACTGCGCCGCACAGCTGGCCCACGACGCTGTCGATGACAAATTACTGTGGACCTCAAACGTGGATGGCACGCGTAATCTCGCCGAAACAGCAAAACAATTTGGCGTCAAAAAGTTTGTTTTTATCTCAAGTAACTGTCTTTGGGCCAGCGACCTCGGCCATGATGTTAAAGAAGACGAAAAGCCGAATCCCATCGAACTCTATGGCCGTTCCAAGTTGGCAGGAGAGCAGGTTCTCGACAGTTACGCAAACGACCTCGACGTCGTTACGATTCGTTGCCCGACGATCATTGATAGCGGACGCCTGGGTCTTCTCGCCATTCTCTTCGAGTTCATCGATGACGGAAAGAAGGTTTGGGTCGTCGGTGACGGCAGCAACCGCTATCAGTTTATTTATGCGCAGGATCTTGCCACGGCTTGCCTCCAGGCTCTTGCGTACAGAGGATCCAATCTCTTTCACATCGGCTCAGAGAACGTCGTCTCTCTGCGCAACGTCTACGAAGCTGTCATTCATGCCGCCGGCAGCGGGTCTCGCGTCGCTTCGTTGCCTAAGGGGCCTACCATCGCCGCAATGCAACTGGCCCACAAGCTGAATCTTTCGCCGCTTGGTCCATACCACTACCGCATGATCGCAGAGAGCTTCGTCTTCGACACGACTCGTATTCGCGCGGAGCTGGGCTGGACCCCTACTGTCACGAACGAAGAGATGATGATTCGCGCCTACCAATACTATTCAGCACATCGCAGTGCGATTCATGCTCGCACCGATGTCTCAGCCCACTCGCGACCTGCATCGATGGGAGTGATCCGGATGCTTAAATGGTTCTCTTAGCTCTTCTTTTCGAACTGTCTCCCTGATTACGATCGCTCGCTTCTTCCGATCTGCCAGGCCTTCGCATACTTCCAGCTGACGTAGGCTGAGTGATAGAGATGGAGTAGAAGACCTTCGCGACCGTCTAAAAATCCTAAGCGAAAGAGATAGTTCCACAGGAACGTGAAGATTGGAGCCAGAACAATATCCCAGCAGAACGCCGGCCAAGAACGGCTGTTCTTTCCCTTCGCTGCAGCGATGCGTCCTCCGAGCATGCTGTATTGGTTCATGTGCTCGAGGTAGGTGTTCAGGTCGGGGTAGCCGTAGTGCAGATAATCTTGCTTTAAGGTTTCGACTCTTCCTGCGATTTGCATGGACTCATGCACCAGCCGTTCGGTGAAACGAGGCGCACCGGCGCCGTTCAGATTGCGAACCAATCGTAGCTTGAGATCCGGATAATAGCCGCCATGACGCATCCAACGGCCCAAGAAGATATTGCGCCGCCGAAGCCTATAACCTTCAATCTGCGGCGACGTCTCGGTGTGGGTCTTTAACATCTCCTTCATCTCGTTTTGAAGCTCGATCGATAGCTCTTCGTCCGCGTCGAGTGAAAGGATCCAAGTTCCTGTGCACTTTTCGATGGCGAAGTTTTTTTGTCCCGCGAATCCTCTCCACGGCTCGGTAAAGACCTTCGCGCCGAACGAATGTGCAATCTCAACGGTACGATCATTGGACCCGGAGTCGACCACGATCAACTCATCGGCGAACTTGGCGCTGGCAAGTGTTCGCGCGAGATTGGCCTCTTCGTTGAGGGTGATGATAGCTATCGAAAGTGTCGATCTCGGCATGCGTCTTCATTCTATTTGCGTGGGCTAATATCTGGTCCTTCATCGTGCCGTAACAGAGTCGGACTAGTCTTTTTGTGTGCTCCGGGTTGGAAACAAGCAGATAAAACGTGAGATAGTACGAGGTCCCCTGGCAAAAACTCTCTTTGGCCCTGGCAGCATACGATGCTGAGCAGGCGACGCCTTCTCCAAAGCGGTATTACTACCGCTGCCGGTCTCACCCTGAGCAAGACAGTGCCGGCGATGCAGCAGGCCATGGCCTCACCTGCGCCGGTTCGTAGTGGCGTGAGGCTTCCCCGCTACGTCGATCCTTTGCCCATTCCGCCGGTTATTCGTGCGACGGGAAGCCCTGGCGAGATCATAGACATCGAGATGCGCCAGTTTCAACATAAGGTGCACCGGGACCTGCCGCCGACGACTCTCTGGGGATATAACGGGACGTGGCCCGGCCCTACCATCGAAGCCCAAGGCGGCCGACCGCTCGGCATCAATTGGGTGAGCAAGCTCCCCACCACGCATCTACTTCCCATTGACCACTCTATTCATGGCGCCGAGGCGTCTCTTCCCGCTGTGCGCAACGTTGCTCATCTCCACGGCGCCTGCGCAATGCCTGACGACGATGGCTACCCCGAAGCCTGGTTCACAGCGCAAGGAGAACAAGGACCACATGGGGCGAAGTTCAATCCTCGCCCCTCGCAATACCCTAACTGCCAACCCGCCACTACACTCTGGTATCACGATCACTGTCTGGGCATCACACGGCTGAATGTGTACACAGGGCTAGCGGGTTTTTATCTTATTCGCGACGAGGCAGAGAGAGCGTTCAACCTACCGCAAGGCGAGTTTGAGATCCCGCTTATGCTGCAGGATCGTCTTTTCCATCGTAACGGCTCGCTCTACTATCCCAAGGTCGTCAACGGACCTAAAGAACACCCTATCTGGATTCAGGAGTTCTACGGCGACTACAACTGCGTTAACGGGAAGGTTGCGCCATTCCTGGAGGTCGAGCCGCGCAAGTACAGATTTCGCATCGTCAACGCTGCCAACTCACGCTTCTATCATCTGCGACTGTTTCTTTCCGACGCAACCGGCAGAATTCAGAACGACTCTTTTGATGTTCCGTCGTTTCAGCAGATCGGTACTGACGGTGGCCTGCTGCCAGCGCCCATCGAAATTCACTACCTTCTCATCGGGCCCGCTGAACGCTTTGATGTCGTCATCGACTTCTCCGGCTGCGAAGGTAAATCCTTCTCTCTTATCAATGACGCTCCCGCGCCATACACGATGGGCGGCCAATACCTTGCGGAAGATGTCATGCTCTTCAAGGTGACAAAACCCCTCTCCGGCAGAGACACCAGTGTTGTGCCGGAAACGCTCGTCCCGTTTGAGACGTTGACTCCAACGTACACGACCCGGGAGCGGCTTTTGCTTGTCTCCGAAAAGGAGCGTCCCTCCGATGGCTATGTGATCACGGGTCTTCTGGGAAACGCGCGCTGGCATGAGCCTATTACCGAGGATCCCAAAGCTGGTTCGACCGAGATCTGGTCCTTCGTCAATATCACCAGCGACGTTCATCCTCTGCACGTCCACCTTGTGCAATTCCAGGTTTTGAATCGTCAGTCGTTCGACGTGCTCACATATCAGCAGACCGGGAAGCTCGTCTTCACTGGAAGACCTATGGCACCTGAGAGCAATGAGCGCCCCGCGCGAAAGGATACGATTAAGTCCTACCCTGGGTATGTTACCCGCGTCATTATGCGCTTCGATCTACCGCAGGGAGCCAAGGTGTCTCCTGGTGACGAGCTGCTCTACGTGTGGCATTGCCACATTCTCGAACACGAAGATAACGAGATGATGAGACCTTACAAAGTTATCGTATAAGTTTGCTGAGCTTATAGCAGAAATGTTAAGTGCGGAATACTAGTCTGTTAATTCCTAGACTTATCTTTGTGCGACGACGTTCCGCCGATAATGTAACCGTAATTATTGGTCATTTCATTTTAGAGTGACACAACTAGCATGTTACTGCCTCTAGGGTTATCCCACTGAGGTTGTATTCCCCAACGAGTCATCTCGTTCTCTCAGTTTTCTGGAGGTATCACTTTGAAACGTACTGTCAATGCCCCTAACGGGACTTTGAAGTGCGGCGCGATGATGTTGATTGCGCTGCAAGTGTTTGCGGGACTGCCACAATCCGCCTACGCCCAAACTGCCGTCCCCGAAACAAAGACCCCCATCAAGCACGTCATCATTATCATCGGTGAAAACCGCACCTTCGATCACGTCTACGCGACCTATAAGCCGAAGGAAGGCGAGACTGTCTCGAACCTCCTCTCCAAGGGCATCGTCAACGCCAACGGTAAGCCGGGCCCGAACTACTCCCTCTCCGCTCAATTCTCGGCCGTCGATAGCACCACCGCTGATAACGGAAAGTACTCCAACAGCCCTCAGGAAAAGAGCATCTACAGCACCCTTCCAGCGGCTCTGGCTGGAGGTCCTGAAAAGACCAGCCAAACCAGCACTCCTTTCACGACTCTTAAGGTCGCCGAACTTGCCGATGCCGGTCTTGCTCCCGCGTATAACAAGTACTTGCTCACTGGCGCGACCGGTATCGCCGGCGGCAAGCCCGACACTCGCATTACGAACGACACCAATCTGCGCGAAGGCGTCTTCCAACTCAGCGGACCCAAGATGCCTTACGATGCTTACACCAACAGCCCTGTTCACCGCTTCTTCCAGATGTGGCAGCAGACCGACTGCAACGTCGACTATGCCACCGAAGACAATGCCAGCGGTTGCTTGAACGATCTCTTCCCGTGGGTTGAAGTTTCGGTCGGCACCGGCGGCAATGGAGCCAAGCAGCCAGCCAACTTCAACGAAACAACCACTGGCGAAGGTGCTACCTCCATGGGCTTCTACAACATGGCACAGGGCGACGCTCCTTACTTCAAGAAGCTTGCGGATGACTACACCATCAGCGATAACTTCCACCAGTCCGTCATGGGCGGCACCGGCGCCAACCACATCATGTTTGGCTTCGGCGATGCCATCTTCTACACCAACAGCAAGGGCGCCGCTGCAACGCCTGCCATCAATCAGGTAGAAAACCCCAACCCACAGCCCAACACCAACGACTGGTGGGATCAGGACGGCTACAGCGGCGGCAGCTACGTCAACTGCGGTGACATCAGCCAGCCTGGCGTTCCGGCGGTCACCAACTACCTTCAGTCCCTCAAGCGGCCTGTGAAATCTAACTGCGTCAAGGGCGACTACTACCTCGTCAACAACTACAACCCCGGCTACAACGGCGACGGCACCCTCGCTTCGCAGTACTCGCCCTTCACCATTCCTCCGACCAGCCAGAAGAGCATCGGTGACGACCTCGTCGCTCACAATGTTCCCTTCAAGTACTTCGGCGAGAACTGGGATCTGTACGTAACCGATCCTACCGAGTCGAACTCGTTCGATGAATATTGCAACATCTGCAATCCGTTCCAGTACCAAACACAGTTCATGGGAACTCAGGCGGCCCGTCAGACCTACATTGCGGATACGACTGAGCTCTATGAAGACATCGACACCGGCAACTTGCCGCCAGTCTCTATCGTCAAGCCCAGCGGCTTCAACGATGGTCACCCGGCGTCCTCCAAACTCGATCTCTTCGAAGGCTTCACCAAGAAGATCATCGATGGCGTGAAAGCTAACCCAGCTCTTTGGGCTGATACTGCCATCTTCGTCACCTTTGACGAGGGCGGCGGATACTATGACTCTGGTTACATCCAGCCCGTCGATTTCTTCGGCGACGGTACCCGTATTCCTCTCATCGTTGTATCGAAGTACTCGACCGGCGGCCACGTCTCTCACGAGTACGGCGATCACGTCTCGCTGATGAAGTTCATCGAGAAGAACTGGGAACTTCCGACGATCTCCGACCGCAGCCGCGACAACCTGCCGAACCCGATCCAGAAAGCAAGCAGCCCCTACGTCCCGACGAATAGCCCAGCAATCGGCGATCTAACGGATGACTTCCAATTCTCTTCCAAATAACAGTAAGCCCTAAATTGATTCACCCTTCGACGGCCAGCCGTGCTGGCCGTCGAAGTTAGTTTTGAAGAGGTACCTCTGATGAAGATGATGACTATTTTTCCCAAAAAACTCAGCAGCCTAGCTTCAATGGCTTTTCCCTCAACGCTCCTCCTCGCTCTCGCGCCAACTATCTGCTCCGCCGCAACTCTCCGAAATGCAAGCCCGACTGCGTTGCCGCAGTTCCATGTGCAAGACCAATGGAAGCTCGGCGGGAAAGGCGGATGGGGCTTTCTCGCTCTGGATCCTGCCGCGCATCGTCTCTACATCCCCCGCACCAATCGCGTGATGGTTGTCGATACCGACACGGGCAAACTCCTCGGCGAAGTCCAAGGCATGAAGAACATTCGCGAGATTGCCCTCGATGACTCCGGCAAGTATGGGTTTATTACCGACCCTACTGACGGGTCCGCCGGTTTCGTCCACGTCTTTGACCGTTCCAGTTTTAACGTAATTGCATCTGTCCCGACAGGAGCTGTTCCTAACGCTATCGCTTTCGACCCCTATTCAAAGTCGATCATTGCCTTCAACTCTCATAGCCACAGCGCGACCGTCATCGACACTGCGACAAATCAAGTCACAGCCACCATCCCGCTTAGCAGCCGTCCAGGGTCGGCAGTCGCCGATGGAAACGGTGCAGTCTTCGCGACGTTGCCCTCGAACGGCGAGATCGTACGCATTGATGTCGTTGCGAAAAAGGTTTCGGTCACCTGGCAACTAGCACCGTGCACAGGACCCACTGGATTGGCCATTGACAGCGTCCACCATCAACTCTTCACTGCGTGTGAAGACCATAAGCTAGTCACAATCAACTTGGAGACGGGGCATGCCACCGCGATTGCAGATGCACCGCCAAACGCCGGTGACATCGACTTCGATGTTCAGCACAATCTGCTCTTCGTCGCGGATGCTAGTGGAACGGTCTCCATCTTTCGTCGCGAATCATTGCTGAAGTATTTGCGGATCCAGCAGGTAAAGACGCAGCCTGGCGCCAGGACTATGGCCGTAAGTCAGAAGGATGCCAAAGCCTATCTGGTCACGTCCCAGTTCGGTAAGAATACCGGTCCGGTCTCGGAGGAGTTGCAGTTTCGGCCGACTCCGATCCCCGATACATTCTCTGTGATTATTGTCGGACGATAGTAAAAAGCCGTGCCTCAAGCAATGATGAGGTGTGGCTTCGATTTTCTGCTACCCAAGTTTGGATCCTGTTGGCCAAGGTGGATTTCCCAAAGACACATGCCGATACTCCGGTGAATATCCGAGTTCTCGCGCATAGTTCAAGATTCGGTCAAAGTCCAGGCTGATAGTTGCGCCCGCCTTCTGCGTCACTTCATCTTCAATTGGCAGGTCAAAGTCGTCCGCGCCGTAGTTTAACCCGATGAGCGCCTGTTGATTCTGAGTGAGTACAGAGGTGCGAATTCGCGGAACATTATCAAGGTAGATCCGGCATAGAGCCAGATGGCGTAGATATTCCGCAGCGGTGATCTCGATGCCGCCAATCTGTGTGAAGTAAGGTTTAAATGTCCAACAGAGAAAACTTGCCAGCCCATTCGTTTCATCTTGGAACTGCCGAGTGCGCTCAAGATGCTCGAGTCTCTCTTCGAAGCTCTCATCGAACCCTATAACCATCGTCGCCGTCGTCTTTAAGCCGGCATCGACGATAGCTCGTTGCGCCTCGAAGTACTGCGCTACGGTGTATTTGAATTTGGAGTGACGAGCGCGGAATTCTTCGGTCAGGATCTCCGAACCGCCGCCAGTAATCCACCTTACCCCAGCGTCCTTGAGTCGCGCCGCAGCCGCAGTATAGCTCAGCTTCGCGTGGTCGGCCAGGTACACGAACTCCGCAATCGTCAGAGCATAGAATTCCAGGCTATCCCCATACCGTGCGCGAATCGAGGCGAACAAATCGCAGTAATAACTTAGCGGCAGATGGGGATTGAATCCTCCGTTGAATGCCGCGAGATCTCCTCCCAACGCAAGCAGTTCATCCAGCTTCACAAACACTTCTTCATGGCTCAACACATACCCACCGTCTTGGCTCGGCAGCTTGTAGAACGCACAGTAGTCGCATTGCGCCACGCAGACATTTGTATAGTTGATGATTCGCATCACCATATATGTGCAGGCAGTCGATGCGTGAAATCGGCCACGTACTTCAGCAGCAAGCGAACATAATTCAGAGTCGGAGGCGTTGATCCAAAGCCACCGAGCTTCAGCGGATCCAATCCGGGAACCATTGGTGACCTTAGCGGCAATGTCTGAAAATGTTATTCCAAGCGGCACAGTCAACTGGCTCATGCTTCCAGTGTAGAGTGCCAGGCGCTGCCATACCATCTATCCTCTCAACGAATGGCCGCAGATTCATCCGGGAATAGCGCAATTTGATTCCCTGAAGATAAGGTTGAAAGCGTCTTGTATCGTTAGATCGTAAGTCTTTTGTTTTTGGCGCCCGGAGGGACTTGAACTCCCACGATCGGCTAAGTCTATGGATTTCTTAATCCCTAGCAGCCGAGGACGGACCATCATTTGGTGAATTCGTTGTCAGATAGCGCAGAACCCGCCTCGTACGAAGCAGATACGCAGCAAAGCGGCAGCCTTTCCGACGGCTGTCAGCGAGGGCATGTATTCGATTTCACGCAATTGGCTCCGCAACCCCTTCTCACCCCTTTCGCATCCTAGATGTAGATGAAGATTCTGAGAGTTGTAGCCTGTCTGCTTGTCGTTTCGTTGACGGCATCTCTTCGAGCAGATGACAAAGCACGTTTCGACCTCGTCGGCCCTACTATCGATATCCGCGTGACGCGAGGAAGCTCGACACTCCCCATCGCAGAAGTCCCCAACCTTGAGCCTGGAGACAAGATATGGATCAAGGCTGATCTTCCGCCGAGCCAATCAAATCATCTGATATTGATCGTTGCCTTTCTTCGCGGTACGACAAATGAACCTCCTGACAACTGGTTCACGGAGATTGATACCTGGGACAAAAAAACTGTTGAGGGAACAACAGTCACTGTTCCTGGTGGAGCTGAAGAGGCATTGCTTTTTGTCGCGCCCGAAACCGGTGGAGACTTCAAGACACTCCGCTCCGCTGTCAAGGGTAGGCCCGGTCTATTCATTCGCGCCGACTCCGACCTCAATGAAGCGTCCTTTGAGCAGCAACGGATCGAACGCTATCTCGCCGCCATGAAAACGGTCGCGCATGACGACTCCAAGGCCATTCAGGAACACTCCGAGAAGCTAGCTACCACACTCGCCCTCAAGCCGAACGCCGATTGCTTCAAGCAGCCTGTCGATCAACAGGTAATCTGCCTAACCCAGTCCAGCGCCCCCGTTCTCCTCGATGACGGACATGGGCAGAGTATCGCGGAAGCGATATCTACCGGTCCATCCTCTGACTTTATCAATGCTGCTTCCTACACACAGCCTGTCGGCGCGGGTCTTTACTCTGCGTATGTCGGTGCAGTTGTTGATCTCGTTCATCTTGTTGGCATGCTGCGCACGGCGCAGTATCAGTACATTCCGGGACTCAGCTTCCCGCAGGGGCCTTCGCTTAGCCTGAGGTTGAACGCACCGCCATCCTTTCACAAACCCGAATCTGTGATCGTCATCGGTTTGCCCGCTATTCAGAAGGCAAAGCTGCCGCCGTTACATCCACACGATATTGATCAAGTTGCGTGCTTGTTGCAGCCGACGGTGACCATTCCTCTGGAAGGCGCGCCACTTGTCTTCTCCACCGGCTTTGCGCACAATCTGATTTTGCATCTCAATCGAACTGGATCACCGACGGATATACCACTGACACCTGACGCGTTCGAGGGCGGACTTGTTGCAGTAAAAAAGAAGGAAAAAGATGGGCCGCTGCAGGGCCCCACGCCTGAAGGCGATAACGCGCAACCAGCGAAGTCTGGCGTTAAGATCGGCGCGACAACTGATTTGACCATCACGGGGACTGTTCGTGGATATTGGGGCTTCGATTCCTTCGAAGGACCCACCATTACGATCCAGCAGGTCAAGGGCAAGAATTGGAAGATCGTAGACGGTCACCCTCTGCTTGCCGGACAGGATAATCACCTCGCACTTAAAGGTGATGGGAGTGCGTGCGTTGAGCACATTGCCCTGGTAAGCAATAATACGAAAGATCTGAACGTGTCCTTCAAATCGGCAGACAAGGATGCAAGAGACACACTGGCTTTGGATGTTTCTCTCAAAACCGTCCAACCCGGCGGTTATTCACT
This sequence comes from Granulicella sp. S190, assembly GCF_009766095.1. Taxonomy (GTDB): domain Bacteria; phylum Acidobacteriota; class Terriglobia; order Terriglobales; family Acidobacteriaceae; genus Edaphobacter. The sequence continues at coordinate 488,173 of NZ_LMUD01000016.1, read as the reverse complement.
TGCGATTCAACAGTATGGCGATTCGGATAGAGACAAGGTTCCACTCACCGCATACACGGCCGGCGTTCATCTCGATTCCGTCAAGATGCACAATGGCGATAAGACAGCAGTACTCACTGGCGAAGGCTTGAAGGATGTCGTCTCTGTCGAGATCAATAAACAAACCTTCACCCCAAGTGCCAAAGGCAACGACGATAAGACGATCCACCTTCAGGCTGATACTGGCGTTTCGCCCGATGATGGCTCTAATGCGACGGCGAAGCTGAAAGACGGTCGCACGATGGTCGTCAAAATATCCGCTGAAGCGGCGCGCCCGGAGCTGACGTTGCTTTCACTGAGGGCCACACCGGTTCAGAAGGATGGCGTATTGCCCGTCAGCGTCGGCGCGAAGGACGACATCCTGCTTGAGGGTAGGCTTACCTTCGTGGTGCAAACAAAGGACGCGTTCCCGCGCACACAGACTATTGAAGTAGCCACCGCCGACGGCTCAGTCCACACCACGCTCTCGCTCACAGAAAATAACCTCGTACTTCAAGACGACCACACGGCAGTTTCTACCTTGGATCCTTTGAAAGCGTTTGGTCAATCGGCATTTGGCAAATTGCAGATGCGCCCAGTTGCGGCGGACGGTACGCCAGGGAACTGGACTCCACTTGGCGTTCTCGTCCGCACGCCGCAGATCACTGCGATTCACTGCACTACAGCGGATGCTCCTACCTGTACCATTGATGGTAATAATTTGTTCCTCGTGCAGTCGTTCGGTGCAGCAAAAGATTTTGTCAAACCGACCGAGGTTCCAACAGGGTTTGCTGAAAACAACTTCACCGTACCGACCCCGGCAGACGGAGCAACGCTATACCTCAAATTACGCGATGATCCGAACGCGGCCGCAACTGTAACGCTACCTACCCCGGTACAAAAGGTGACATCTCCTGCCGCGTCAGCTAATCAGACTGCGGCTCCGGCATCTGATACAAAACCACCGGCGCTGGAGACAATAACACCTCATCCATCAGCTGCGCCCGCCCCTAAACCTGATCCATCGACTCCCACGCCGACATCTGGACCTCCTAATGATCGAAACTAGAGCATAGGTCAGGCGAGACGATAGGTATGTGCAGCGCGATCTAATGCATCATTCAAACGTACACATGACGACACAAACCATGGCGAGGTCGAGTTCGATCGCATGAGAGATATAAATGACAACGCTGTTAAGTTCGCATTCGGAATCGGATGAAATTTATTTTCCTGCCTAAATGCTGCCCAAATAACTTGTAGCTCTTTTAGATCTGGTGCCCGGAGGGGGACTTGAACCCCCATGGGATTGCTCCCTGCGGATTTTAAGTCCGCTGTGTCTGCCGATTTCACCATCCGGGCTTTGGAGAGATAACTCGCCTGAACTATCTTAACGCATTCTTGAAAAGCTTCCAGGCAAGGAACCGCCAAGGGTATTTCTGCGTATCTCCAAAAACGAAGTTAGCATTCCATGTCCGGGTCGGTACCAGCTATGCCTTTCCACGAAATTTTGATCCAAACACTCTCGGCACTGTGGGACACCAAGCTCCGCAGCTTCCTGACGATGTTCGGCATCGTCTGGGGCATCACTTCGGTGATCCTGCTGGTAGGGCTCGGTATCGGTTTTAATGTGGATCAGAAAGAACATCTACGCACAATCGGAACCGATATCGCCATTATTTTTGGCGGCAAAACGGGAGCCCAAGCGGGCGGATACGCTGCTGGCCGTGATATTCACCTTACTATCGATGACGCCATCGCGATACAGCAACAGGCTACGCTGGTAAAAACTGTGAGCCCCGAACTAAGACGAAGCGTCGCCGAGGTAAGCCAATGGAATGCGGCCAACCGTGCCGTGCGCGGAGTATGGCCCGAATATCAAAAATTCCGATCTCTCACCGTCGAACAGGGACGACTGATGACGGACCAAGATGAGGCTGAAGGCGCACGGGTTGTTCTTCTAGGAGCCGAGGCGAACAGGCAGCTCTTTCCTGGTAAAGCAGTGATTGGACAACCATTGATGGTGAATGGCTATCAATATACAGTCATCGGAGTCCTTGCAAAAAAGAAGCAAAATGGCAGCTACGGCAGCGGACCCGACAACACTCAACTTTTCACCACATACTCGGCCATGTCGCGCGACTTCCCTCCCACTGAGGGTCCCGGAGTCATTCGCGGATATGTTAATAACATCGTCGTTGAACCTATCTCCCCAGATTTACATGAAAAAGCATTGGTGCAAGTCTCGAAGATCATTGCGGAGCGACATCACTACGACCCCAACGATAAAGAGGCCTTGTGGATCTGGGATACGCTAGAAGGCTCGAAGTTCACCGAGCGCATCTTTAGCGTGATGACATTTTTCTTCGGGGCCGTAGCGCTTCTCACGCTTGCGCTAGGCGGAATCGGCGTCATGAATATCATGCTGGTTGCGGTCACAGAGCGTACGCGAGAGATTGGGGTTCGAAAAGCTCTCGGCGCCACAGCTATCGATATTAAACGACAGTTTCTAGTCGAGTCCGCCATTATTACGCTGGTCAGCGGTCTGGGAGGACTGGTTCTCGGCGTCGGCGTTTGCGTCGCAATGCGCTTCATTCCACTACCTGATTTTGTGCCACATCCCGTCATTTCGCCGATCGCCATCGCCGCATCACTAACCACTCTGGCAGCCATCACCGTCTTTGCTGGAATGTATCCCGCACTGCGAGCAGCCAACCTAAGCCCCATGGAATGCCTGAGGACAGAATAGCGATGAACCTACGCGAGATCATTCGTCAAAGCATAGAGTCGCTCCTTCGTAACCGTCTGCGTTCAGGGCTTACGATGCTTGGCATAATCTGGGGTCTGGTGACTGTCGTGCTTCTGCTAAGTTATGGCAAAAGCCTTGGCGAAGGGGTACTGAATGGCTTCATGGGTCTGGGCGACAACGTCATCATGGTATGGGGTGGTCAGACGAGCATGCAGGCTGGTGGAGAGCGATCCGGTAAAAAAGTAAAGTTTCTCGATGGAGACACGGAAGCAGTAAGGGACGCGGTTCCCTTCCTCAAAGCGGTCAGCTCAGAGACCGACGATGGCTTCAGCTTTAAGTATGGTTCGAAGGTTGTGAACATTCAGAGCAAGGCGGTCGACTTTCCTTATGGTGGAATGCGCAGGCTGAATGTGGGTCAGGGACGCTACTTTGAAGGAGCGGACTTCACCGATCATCGCCAGGTGGTCATCTTCGGACCACACGCCGCGCAAAAGCTGTTCAACGGCTATCCTCCCGTCGGCGAATCAGTGGAGATCGAAGGTCATGTTTTCCAAGTAATCGGAGTACTGAAGAACAAGATTCAGGACTCGTCTAACAATGGCCCAGACAACGAAAACGCTTTTGTTCCATTCGGCATGATGCGTCTTCTTCGCAACCAGCGCGATCCCGATAGCATTGTCTTCCAGCCAAGCGCGCCAGAGCTCCATCTCAAGGCATTGCAAGCCGTACGTGCCGTGCTCGCGCAGCGGCACCACTTTGACCCCAAAGACGATAAGGCAGTGCCCAGTTGGGATACTGTCGCGGACTCTGCCGAGATCCTTCAGTTTAGTACTGCGCTCGATCTCCTCCTAGGAATAATCGGGGCTATGACTCTTGGCGTCGGCGGAGTGGGTGTCATGAACATCATGCTGGTCTCGGTTACTGAGCGTACACGAGAGATTGGTCTTCTCAAGGCGCTGGGAGCACGCCGCAAAGACATACTCACACAGTTCCTGTTGGAGAGCCTGACTCTCACCTTCCTCGCAGGGGTAGTTGGGATGTTTGTGGCAGTCATTGTCGCTTACCTGATTCCGCCCATGCCCCTCTACTCCGACATCTACAAGACTGCGAACCATGAGGGCGATATTCTGCTTCGCGCCTCGCCTGCAATCATGTTGATTTCGTTCGCAATCCTAGCCGCTGTTGGTGTCATCTCCGGGCTTCTCCCCGCAGTTCGGGCATCACGTATGGACCCCGTGGTAGCCCTAAGACACGAGTAGCCTCTACAAGCCTGAGCTTTAGTTAGCGATTCGATATCGGATCGACTGATCCTCCAGAAAATACTCCGCCGAGCAATCCGCAGCACCGCAGATCATTGCCTCCAAGCCTGCGCACTGCTGCTTAGTGATCAACCCCAGAGATCCACAGGATGGACACGCAAGTACTGCCCAGTAAGGGTTCTCCGCCTTACCTAGCTCGCCGGCCTGCTCCAACAGAAATAACGTACCCGGCTGCATCTGCTCCGGGATCCACACTTCAAGTAGGTTTAATTCCGCTACCATGCTTGCCTCTTCTTCCAACGGTTGTCTGCGGTTCATGACTCACGTTCTAGCGCCTATACTGCTTGTCCGGCTGCGGAAGAGACCTCCTGGAAGGTATTGTGCCTGATGGAGGCATGCACTACTTCTGGTGCAAAGAATAACGGATTTACCGCTGCTGTCAATCCCGCATTTTGCACAGGAGACGCGAGTGTGGTTCTCAACTATTGCGAGGCATATAAAGCGCGATAGATTTCGCGGTTGCGCAAGATCGCCTGCACATACTCCCGTGTTTCGGTATACGGAATCGACTCAACGAACTCGGCGATGTCTTTGTAATCCCCGATCGACATCCACTGCCGTACAGGAACATCCCCTGCGTTGTAAGCTGCCAGCGCATACTCAGCCTGACCACCAAATCTGTCCATCACCTGCCGCAGATTGAACGTCCCCAACTGCAGGTTCACCGCAGGATTGAGCAGCATATTCGCATTGAAGCCTTTGATCCCCTGCTTCTTTGCCGCTGCTTTCCCCACGGAGGGCAGCAGTTGCATCAACCCCCAGGCATTTGCATGACTTACAACCCCCGCGTTGAACTCTGATTCCTGTCGAATCAGCGATGCTACAAGGTACGGGTCCAGGCCATTTTTCTGCGCATCCGCTGTAAGATCTGCCCAGTACGGTTGAGGGAAGAGCAATTTCCAGTAAACCGTCGGAACCTGATCGAGTGGCAGCGCGAAGAAAGAGATCCCACTATGTTTCATCGATTGAATCGCCCGTGTTGTCTCACCATAAGAGGAGTAGATCTCTGCCTGAGCCAGAGCGCCCCATTCATTCGACGTTGCGCTCGCCTGTATCTCCGGACCTATATATTCGTTCAGCGATGCATTCGCCAACAGCCGAGCCTTAATCAGATGAGGTTCGTTCTCAGGTAGCTCTCCGGTCAACTCTGGAACCACCGGCACATGCACTGAGCTCAAAGCCACAGCCGAAGCAACCGATGTCGCTTGCGTCTTTAGTACATTGAGTCTTTGCCTGGCAAGACCCGCATAGTAGGAGTTGATAAAAGAGGTCGTTAAGGCACGGTAGTAATTCGCAGCCTGGCCAAAGTTCTTCTCTTCATCCTCGTAGATCCGTCCTCGCCAGTAGAGTGCTCCCGGAGCTTCGACCCCGGTCGAATACATCTGGATCTGCTCATCCATCAGGCGCCCAGCTTCTGCAAAGTTGTGCAGGCGATAGTTCATCCACGCTGCCCTCCAATGCGCAGAAGCCGCATACGTACTCTTCGGGAACAACTTCACCAGCAGAGAGTAGTGGTAGGTGGCCTGCTGAGGATCATGTTTTAACAGATACATGTTGCCGCCTGAGTACAGAGCCTCTTCCAGCCACCTGCTCGCAGGAAAATCTCTTACCATCTGCGTTATCAAGGCGTCATGCCCGACCTGATCGTTTTCATTTCTCGACAGCTCTGCCAGCATATAAATTTTGAGGGCTGCGCTATCGTCCTTCGTTTCGGGTAGCTTCTCTACCTCTCGTCGACTGATTCGTTTTAACTTCATATCGCAGGCCGCCGCGTAGATCAGCAGCGCGTCATGATCGGCCGAGCTCAGTCCCGATCCACCTTTTTCTATTGAGTGATACTCTTCGCCAGCTTCTGCATATCGTTTCGCGTTGAACAGTTGATCGGCATGAACTTTACGCTCCGCTGCGGTCGGCGGCGTATTCATCGCCTGTAGTTGTGTCCGGGCCTGCCCAGCTTCGACACTCAAAGGGAAACCAACATATAAGCTTCTGTAGACAGAGGCAGCCTGCGTTATGTCGCCCGAGGTCTGGTAAGCCCTTCCCAGCGTGTACCGAAAGTCCACGTGCGATGCCTGTGAGGAATCAGCCAGCGGAAGCAGAACCTTCAGCGCGCCCTGCGGATCGTTTTGCTGCAGATGAGCGTTTGCCAGTAGAACCGGCGCATTCGCGTTGAAGATACTCTCAGGATGCCGGTCGGTGAAGTGGTCCAGCAGCCCATAGGCATCCGCACCCTGTCCAGCCTGCACCGCTGCTTGAGCGCCTAGATAGTCCGCATAATCATCCAAAGCAGTACCGCTCGCATTGGCCTGACGATAGCTGCGCACTGCGTCATCAAAGCGATGATCGAGCATCGCGGCGTGACCTAAAGCCAGATAAGCTGCAGCCGCACCTTCTCCTGGATGCTGATGCGCGTACGCTTCGACTCCGGAATAAGCAGCTACGGAGCGCGTTGCCGCCAGCTGTTGCGCCATGGGTCGTAGCTGCTCCGAAGCTTTGAACGCACTTGTCAGCCGAATAGTCTGAGCTGTTGGCTTACGCGAAGCAGTCTGGCTCTTTCCGCCAGCCGAGGCTTTTTTCTTTGCAGTCCTGCTGGAGGCTCCAGTTTTTGCTTTACTGTTCGAGCTCTTAGCCTTCGCGGCAGAGGCTCTCCGCGCGCCCGGCGAACCAGCTCTCTTTGGGGGAGCGGACTTCTTCGTCTGGGTAACAGCCTGGGGCGCGGCTTGCTCCTGCACGACTACCCCGCCCGCAGCATACGGTACGGCTATACCGATCAAAGTGGCCGCAACTATCGCCAACCGAACCTTACCCCTGATGCTCAACATTGTGCCTTTATTTTTCCGACCCACCACTCCACTCTAGCTGCCCGGCTTGAGCCACGCACCAGCAATCGACCGCGAACCAACGCAGATACTTCAAAGTCACACTAATGACCTCTGACTGAGTGTGCTCTAACTCACCCTCAACATTTGTACTTAAACCTGCATCGAGGAAATATTCATTGCAAATGATTTCATATAAGAAGCGGCATCGGTCAGCTACTCGGCACAAGGCTCAATTATGCAATAAGATACAAGTTTTCATGGCGTCATGGATCTCGGCGCCCTAGAAACCGTCGCAAGGCTCGTCCGAAGAAGACTCACCGCAGATTCATCCAACTAACAACTATCCATCAACGTTCAGCAAAGACAGTGACCCAACTAACCCCTGATTGTGCGCTCTTCATTGATCAGTCTCATTCCGTTAAATAGGTTTCAAACGATTCGCCTGCACAGCGAATCTTTGCTCTCTGACGCCGCGACATTTACTATGCTGTAGACAGCTAATTGTTGAACGGTCGGAATCGGCTGATTCAGCATTTGTTTTCCGCACCTTTTCACTCATGCCCGCCATCCAATCACCAGTAACGGAAGAAGTCCACCCCGACGTAGCGCTTGTAGCACGCGCCAAAGAAGGGGATACTGCAGCATTTGAGCAGCTGGTTCGTCAGTACGAGCGCCAGATCTTCCGGGTGGCGCAGCATATTACTCAAAACCGTGAAGACGCTGAAGACATTACGCAAGATGCATTCCTCAAGGCCTACGAGAAGCTGGACCAATTCCAGGGAAACTCGAAATTCTCTACCTGGCTCGTCCGTATCGCGGTCAACGAGAGTCTTATGCGGCTTCGTAAGCGCAAGACCAGCAAAACTGTCTCTATGGATGAGGACGTCCAGACTGAGGAAGGATCCATCCCACGTGATTTCGCGGAATGGCGGCCAAACCCAGAACAGCAGTACAACCAGGCTGAGCTCGCCGACATCCTTCGCAAAACCATTCAGGGCCTTCCTCCAGGCTTCCGGACAGTCTTTACTCTTCGAGATGTTGAGAACCTCTCCACGGAAGAGACTGCGGAGGCACTCGGCTTGAGCGTCCCAGCGGTGAAATCCAGATTGTTACGAGCGCGACTTCAACTCCGCGAGCGTCTCAGCCGATACTTCCGGCAGAAGCAGGAGGGCCAGCCAGCATGAACTGCACGGATCTACTAAGCCATCTTTCTGACTACTTCGACGATCAGCTCACCGTAGAGCTACGTGAGGAAATCAGCGAACATACCTCCGGATGCCAACATTGCCGAGTGGTTCTCAACACCACCCATCAGACCATCGAGGTGTATAAGGGGACCGAAATATACGAAGTCTCCCCCGGACTACGTGAACGGCTTCACTCCGCTATCATGGCGAAGTGTTTTGCAAAGAAATAGTTCTCAACCGGTCTTTTTAGATCCGCCCGGCAGATCTTAATATTTCAATCTCTGGATTCGTGAACACCCTCGACCGGATCAGAAACCGCACGCCTTCTCCGTTCTCTAACGAAAACATCCCTCCACGCCCCGGCACGACATCCAGAATCAGCTGTGTGTGCTTCCAGTATTGAAACTGACTTCCGCTCATGTAAAAGGGCGTGTCTCCCAGTGTCGCAAGCAGAACATCTCCATCCCCCACTAAAAACTCTCCGCGTGAATAACACATGGGCGAGCTGCCGTCACAGCAACCTCCCGACTGATGAAACATTAGCTCCCCATGTTTAGCAGACAGCCTATCCATCAACTCCTCAGCAGCGGGCGTCGTCACAACCTGTTTCGGCAAATCCGCCATCTAGAAAAATCCCATCGCATTAGGGCTATAGCTCACCAACTGGTTCTTGGTCTGCTGGTAGTGCTCCAGCATCATCTTATGATTCTCTCGTCCGACGCCCGACTGCTTATAACCGCCAAAAGCTGCATGAGCTGGATACAGGTGATAGCAGTTTGTCCAAACTCTTCCCGCTTCGATCGCCCGGCCAAAGTGATAAGCCCGGTTCATGTCGCGTGTCCAAACGCCTGCTCCTAACCCATAAAGAGTGTCATTAGCCAGCTCCAGAGCTTCTTCCTCATCATGGAAAGTTGTCACTGAAACTACTGGACCAAAGATCTCCTCCTGGAAGATTCGCATCTTGTTATTTCCCTTAAAGACTGTGGGCTCAATGTAAAAACCCTCAGAAAGATCGCCAGCTTGGGTTGCACGCTTACCACCAGCCAGTACCTGTGCACCCTCCTGTTTGCCGATGTCGAAGTAAGAGAGGATCTTCTCCATCTGCTCACTCGAGGCCTGCGCGCCGATCATCGTCGTTTTATCGAGTGGATTCCCCTGCTTGATCGCCTGCACGCGCTTCAGGGCACGCTCCATGAACTGGTCGTAGAGCGTGTCCTGAATCAATGCGCGCGAAGGGCAAGTACACACCTCGCCCTGATTCAAAGCGAACATCGTAAAACCTTCGAGCGCCTTATCAAAAAATGCATCGTCCGCGCTGGCCACGTCCTGGAAAAAGATATTCGGGCTCTTGCCCCCCAACTCCAGGGTCACGGGAATAATATTTTGGGACGCATACTGCATAATCAATCGGCCGGTCGTCGTCTCTCCTGTAAACGCGATCTTGTTGATGCGCTTGCTCGAAGCTAGCGGCTTGCCTGCCTCCAGCCCGAACCCATTGACAATATTCACCACACCCGGAGGCAAGATATCCTGAATTAGCTCCATCAAAACCAGTATCGACATCGGAGTCTGCTCCGCCGGCTTCAGCACCACGCAGTTCCCTGCAGCCAGCGCCGGCGCCAATTTCCACGTCGCCATCAGAATCGGGAAGTTCCAGGGGATAATCAGACCAATGACACCCAGCGGCTCATGGTAATGGTACGCAATCGTGTCCTTGTCGATCTCCGAGATCGATCCCTCCTGTGCCCGGATCACACCAGCGAAATAGCGAAAGTGATCTGCGGCAAGTGGTAGGTCGGCCGCCATCGTCTCGCGAATCGGCTTGCCGTTATCCCACGTCTCCACCGTCGCCAGCATCTCGAGATTGTCTTCAATGCGCTGAGCAATCTTCTCCAACATCCTCCCGCGTTCAGTCGTCGAAGTCTTTCCCCAATCCTTCTTCGCCGCGTGTGCCGCATCGAGAGCCCTTTCTACATCTGCTGCATTCGAGCGCGCAATCTCGCACAGGACCCGCCCTGTCACAGGTGTCACATTCTCAAAATACTGGCCCGACAGCGGTGCGACCCATTCTCCGCCAATGAAGTTCTCGTACCGTTTTTTGATCGACACAGGAAACCCATAGGTCCCCGGCTGAAGCGCAGTCATCGTAGCCATAAAATCCACTCCCTGGAGATCATTACCTTCACCGCGCTCGAAATTGTATTCCTCTCCCGCAGAATCTGTCACAGCACAGAACGAAAAAGCATCATAATCTCTCTTTTCAAGAAACATGTGAAAGGCAGACTGATGCTGGAGGGATCATCGACCCTTCGATCGCTCTTGCGCGAGTCCTGACCTAAGAAAGCCCGGCAGCCGCCGGGCTTTCTTTACTTTCGACCTACGACTCTAAAATCATCGGGCTCCTGGGCACGAGGAGTATCCCACCCACAACATGGAACAATATTGTCTCCAGCCTCTGGTGGCCCCCACGTATGAGGTTCGTAGACATAAACTGGCGTGTTTTCTTTGAGGACAGGATCGACAATACGCCATGCTTCTTCCACGTAGTCCTGTCGCGCGAAGAGTGTGGCGTCGCCAGCCATCGCGTCTGTCAAAACCCGCTCGTAAGCCTCCATCTCCTCTGGGCTAGGGTGGCGGCTGGCGATCAGTTCTACAGATTCGCGACCAGAGCCTTCCAGTTCATTCGCAATCGAGACGGACATCGCCACGGTCATTTCGGGGCTAATCCGGAAGCGCATGTAATTTTGTTGCACATCCGGCTCCGTAATGTTGGTAGTCGGCGGCTTGCGGAACCGGGCCATCACTTCCATGCATGTCACCGGAAGATTCTTGCCAGCGCGGATATAGAAAGGGACACCGTCCCACCGCCAGGATTTGATCTCGAGCTTAAGACATGCAAATGTCTCGACCTTCGAGTTTGGCGCAACTCCCTTTTCATCAAGGTATCCATGAAACTGTCCGCGGACGAGATTCTTTGCCTCTAGCGGCGGAATTGCCTTCAACACCTTTACCTTCTCATCTCGCATGGACTCTGCATCGCCTCGTGCAGGACACTCCATTGCGAGATTGCACATCACCTGGAAGATGTGATTCTGAATCACATCGCGGATCGCGCCGGTCTGATCGTAGAAAGCTCCGCGGCCCTGCACCCCGAAGTCTTCCGCCATCGTAATTTGAACGCTCTCAACATAATCGCGATTCCAGATCGGCTCCAGGAACGTATTTGAAAAGCGAAAGGACACCATGTTGTGAACGGGGCCTTTAGCCAGATAATGATCAATCCGGAATATGGACGACTCCGGAAACGCCGACAGCAAAATCCGGTTCAGCTCCTGTGCCGAAGCCAGATCGTGCCCGAACGGCTTCTCCACAATCATGCGAGCGCCTTTGGCTGAACCAGACTTCACTAACTGCTCGACGACCTCCTCAAACAGCGAGGGAGGAATGGCCAGATAGTGAGCTGGCCTCTCCGCCGAACCCAGCGCATTCCGCACCGCTACAAACGTCGCCGGGTCGACATAGTCGCCGTCGACATACCGCAGCAGAGAGCTCATCTTGGCCCACGCATCCGCGTCAAGACCACCATGCTTCTCGAGACTGTCCTGGGCACGCGCCTTGAACTGATCGAGGGTCCAACCAGCTTTTGCTACGCCAATCACAGGGACATTCAGAGTACCCCGTTTGACCATCGATTGAAGTGCAGGAAAGATCTTCTTATAGGCAAGATCGCCTGTCGCCCCAAAGAAGACCAGAGCATCAGAATGAGATTGACTCACGAGTTTTCTCCTTCGAATTCCAACGGCTATTTTGCTTCCGGTTTCTCAAGATGCCCACCAAACGCAAAGCGCATCGCAGACAGCAGCTTATTCGAGAAGTCAGCTTCCCCTCTCGAACTGAACCGGGTATAGAGTGCCGTAGTCAACACTGGAGTCGGAACTCCTTCATCAATTGCAGCCTTGATCGTCCAACGACCTTCGCCCGAGTCCGAAACTCGACCACCGAACTTCGTCAATTCAGGATCGCCAATGAGGGCAGATGCAGTCAGGTCGAGCAGCCAGGAAGCAATCACACTTCCGCGACGCCAGACCTCGGCAACATCAGGCAGGTTGAAATCATAGAGATAGTGTTCCGGATCACGGAGTGGTGTCGTCTCAGCGTCGATCTCTGCGGTGTGCTTGCCTATATTGGCTGCCTTCAACACACCAAGGCCTTCAGCATAGGCCGCCATCATTCCGTATTCGATTCCGTTATGCACCATCTTCACAAAGTGGCCACCACCGCTCTCGCCGCAATGCAGATAACCCAGCTCCGCTGTGCCGCCAACCTTCTCGCGCCCAGGAGTTTTGGGAATGTCGCCAATGCCTGGGGCAATCGTCTTGAAGATCGGGTCCAGATGTTCCACGACGGACTTCGGACCGCCGATCATCATGCAGTAGCCACGTTCCAGTCCCCAGACGCCGCCGCTTGTGCCAACATCCACATAGCGAATTCCCTTGGGTTCAAGCTCCTTGGACCGGCGAATATCATCGATGTAATAGGAGTTTCCACCATCAATCAGGATGTCATCTTTCTCCAGATGAGGCACTAGTTCAGCGATCGTCTGTTCCACAACTCCTGCAGGAATCATCAGCCAGATCGCGCGCGGCTTGGACAACTTGCTGACAAAATCTTCAAGCGACGAACCGCCGGTTATCCCCTTCTCCTTCGCAAGATCACCCACTACCTGCTGCGACCTATCGAAGACAACGCATTCGTGCCCATCCTTGGCCAACCGCTTCACCATGTTGGCACCCATCCTACCCAGCCCTATCATTCCAAGTTGCATTGATCGCTCCCTCTCAATAGTTGCTAATTCACTGAACATCCAAAACGGCGCAAAGTCTTCTCGCAGCCGTAGCCGCTAGACTATTTGTTCTTCCTATATCTGCGAATCAGATTCGTCGTGGAAGTATCGTGCGAAAGTGCAGGTTCTGCTTTGCTCTCTAACTCGCCGATAATCTTCTGCGCCAAAATCTTCCCAAGCTCAACACCCCACTGATCAAAGGAGTCGATGCCCCAAATGGTACCTTGCGTGAACACAGCGTGCTCATAGAGAGCGATCAGCTTGCCCAGCACCTCAGGACTCAGATGATCGGTGAGAATCGTATTCGACGGACGGTTACCTTCGAACACTCGGTGAGGAACGAGCCAATCGGGAGTTCCCTCCGCCTTCACCTGCTCCGCCGTCTTACCGAATGCCAACGCTTCAGCCTGTGCAAAGACATTCGCCATCAACATATCGTGATGCTGCCCCAGCGGATTCAGTGTTTTGTAAAACCCAATGAAATCGCAAGGGATCAGCCGAGTTCCCTGGTGGATCAGCTGGTAAAAGGAATGCTGCCCGTTCGTGCCCGGCTCTCCCCAATAGATCGGCCCGGTCTCGGTCTTCACATGCGTTCCATCCAGAGTTACATGCTTGCCGTTGCTTTCCATCGTCAACTGCTGCAGATAGGCCGGAAAACGCTTCAGATACTGTTCATAAGGAAGAACCGCAACCGTCTGCGCATCGAAGAAATCGGTGTACCAGACTGTAAGCAGGCCCATGAGGACTGGTAGATTGTTCGCGAAAGGGGCAGTACGGAAGTGTTCGTCCATCTGGTGGAAACCATCCAGCATGGCACGGAAGTTATCTGGCCCGATTGCAAGCATCGTCGACAACCCGATCGCAGAATCCATGGAATAGCGTCCACCAACCCAGTCCCAGAACTCGAACATGTTCGCCGTATCGATGCCGAACTTCGCAACCTCTTTGGCGTTCGTCGAGATCGCTACAAAGTGCTTTGCCACGGCCTTCTCGTCACCACCCAGCCCCGCAAGCGACCAGTCGCGCGCCGAATGAGCATTCGTCATCGTCTCAAGCGTAGTGAAGGTCTTCGAGGCGACGAGAAAAAGCGTTTCGTCAGCATTCAGATCCTGCACTGCCTCCGCAAAGTCCGTACCATCGACGTTTGAGACAAAACGGAAGGTGATATCGCGCTGGCTGTAGTGTTTGAGCGCTTCATACGCCATTACTGGGCCAAGATCCGAACCGCCGATGCCGATATTGATGACATTTTTGATTCGCTTACCGGTGTGACCTTTCCAGGCCCCGCTCCGCACACGTTCCGCGAAACCCGCCATTTTGTCCAACACAGCATGAACAGCGGGAACAACATCTTCACCATCGACAAGTATCTTTTCACTTTTCGGCGCGCGCAAAGCAACATGCAGCACAGCCCGATTTTCAGTGATATTGATCTTCTCCCCACTGAACATCGCATCAATACGTGCTTTCAAGCCTGACTCTTCAGCAAGCTGAATCAGAAGCTTCAGAGTCTCCTCTGTGATTCGATTCTTTGAGTAGTCGAGAAAAATCCCCTTCGCCTCAAGGGTAAACCGCTCTCCACGTGCGGGATCGTCCGCAAATAGTTGGCGAAGCTGCATATCGTGAATCTGCTGATAGTGCGCTCCCAGCGCTTTCCATGCTGAACGCTCACTGAGTGGCGTCAATTTCGTTGTCATCTACTATTCCTCGCATCTCTTTTATCTTCGCCAGACCAGACTACTATTCCTTCGCGATACACGCACCGTGACGGAGTTTGGAAGCCGGAGAAACCCCGAACATTCCCGCAATTTTAATAAAAAAATACTCGCACAATTAACTCTCCAAATGATCTCCCCACTCTTCTTTCCGACCTCTTTGCTATAGATGACGAAAAGACGATTAGATATTCCTGAAAATATTGGGGAGCTAATTCCCGCCGACTATGAGAAGAGAACGGGTGGCATAAAGTTACGGGCCGAGTAAAAGATTAACTGAGATTCTTCTCAAATACCTATTTCAGTTCGGATTGCGGCTGAGATGGCGTCCGCATGATGCCGCATGAGCTTCTCCGATTCGGCTTCAATCATCACCCGCGCCAGCGCTTCTGTGCCACTGTAGCGAATGACTACTCTTCCGGAGTCGGCCAGCTCGACCTCGGCATCGCGAATTGCAGCGACCACTGTTGGAATCATCTCAAATGGCTTCTTTTCTCGCACCTTGACGTTGACAATTACTTGCGGGAAGACTTTAAGGTCCGCAACGAGACTAGCTAGAGATTTCCCGCTTCGGTGGACGACATCCAGCAGAAGCAGCGCGGTAAGGAGTCCATCCCCTGTCGTACTACGACCGGTAAAAATAATATGGCCTGATTGCTCTCCACCCAGCGCCGCGCCGGTTGCAAGCATCTGTTCAAGAACGTACTTATCGCCGACAGCAGCGCGAAGCATTTTGATTCCGCTTCGCTTCAGCGCAGCTTCGAGCCCCATATTCGACATAGTAGTCGCAACGACCGTTGAGTTTGTCAAAAGCCCCCGGCTCTGCAGATCTCGGGCTGCAAGCAGTAGCACCGCATCGCCATTGACCACCCTCCCGTTCTCATCAGCAAAAAGAGCACGGTCTGCGTCCCCATCGAAAGTAATCCCCATCGCCGCGCCAGAACTTATAACTTGGCCTGCAACGATCTCTGGGTGCAATGCTCCGCAAGCTTCATTGATATTTCGACCGTCTGGACTGGCGTGGGTAATAACCACCTCCCCGCCAAGATCGGAGAAGAGTTGAGGAGCGACCGAGGAAGCGGCTCCATTAGCGCAGTCGATCACGATTCGTTTTCCGTCAAGCGAAAGACCGGGAGCCGCGGCGAGCAAAAATCGAACATACTCCGCACGATCTGCTTCATTCACGGCAGGTGGCTGGACCTGCTCGGGTGCTCTTGTAGAGTTGGCCAGCTTGTGGAAGATTTCCTCTTCGATCGCGAGTTCGACAGCATCCGGCAACTTATAACCATCGGGACCGAAAAGCTTGATGCCGTTATCTTGCCAGGGATTATGTGAGGCCGAGATAACGATTCCTGTAGCGAATCCGTGGGTATGGGCAAGAAAAGCAACAGCAGGGGTTGTAATGACACCCGCGCTTTCTACAGAAGCTCCGCCAGCAACTAACCCGGCGGTCAACGTCGCCGCAATCCATTGACTGGACTCGCGAGTGTCCATGCCGAGCAACACTCGAGGGGAGGCTCCCTTCGCCTCAAGAGTATGTGCAAGTGCAAGCCCAATAGCATATACGGTGGTCGAATCCAGTGGCGATTGACCGGCGACTCCTCGAATGCCATCAGTTCCAAAAAGCTTCTTCATCAGTTACTGGTCTCCAATGCTTTAGTTTTTTCTAAGTGGGTATGAGTGACTTCAGCATCAAGTGTTCCCTGAGCAAGACGGACGCGTATGCTTTGCCCCGCAACGACGCCTGCGACTGAACGAAGCAGTCTGCCGTCAGTGGCGCCTCCGTGCAAGTACGCGAGAGCATAACCACGCGACAAAACCGCAAGTGGCGACAAAGCTTCGAGCTTCACGGACGTTCTTTCTAGACGTGTCTCCCGATTAGCTACCGACTGAACAATGGCGCGCTCCAATCGCAAGACGGCAGCCTGAAGACGATGCAACGTTGCGGTGACGCGAATAGAGAAATCCTGGCGGCGAAGGCGGTCTTGTGCCGTATTCAGCCGTTGAGCCGGAGTGCGAAGCTGGCGTTGGACTGCCAGGTCAAGACGAAGTCTGAACTCATCGAGTCGCTGGTCCCTGCGGCTAACTGCATCTCGCAGACGGTTCAACACTGCCTCCGCAGATAACCTTGTATAGCTCTGCCTTGCCTGCACGATGTGGAATCTACCGGCACGCTGCACCCTGGCCTCTAGAGCAGCAATACGCTCTCCAATACGATGCTGTGCTGCAGTGACTAGCTCGGCGGCAGCTGAAGGAGTAGGAGCGCGAAGGTCGGCGGCGAAGTCGGCGATCGTAAAGTCAGTCTCATGGCCAATTGCCGAAACAACTGGAAGTTCCGATGCGGCAATCGTTCGTGCCAACGCTTCGTCGTTGAAGCCCGCAAGATCTTCGACGGAGCCGCCTCCTCTTGCGAGCACGACAACATCCACGAGTGCCCGATTCGCATTGAACCAGAGGATTCCAGCGGCAACAGAGCCAGGGCTAGAGCCTCCCTGCATCGTTGCAGGATATATCAGAAGATTGAGCCGTGTATGACGACGGCGAACTACGGTGACGATATCGCGAATGACTGAGCCTGTAAGAGAAGTAACGACTCCAATGCACTTCGGGAATGCTGGCAATGGTCGTTTACGCGCCGCATCGAAGAGTCCTTCGGCGAGCAGTCGGGCACGAAGCTGCTCAAATGCAAGCTGCAGAGCGCCAGCCCCGCGAGACTCCATGGTCTCCGCGATCAGCTGGAGTTGACCTCGGCTCTCATATACGGATATTCGACCACAAACCAAAACAACAAGACCATCCACAGGGCGAAACCGCAGCAACACCGCCTGGCGACGGAAGAGCACAACGGGCAACTGCGACTCGCCGCCTTTCAACGTGAAGTAAATATGGCCGGATGGTGCTGGGCGGCAGTTGGAGATCTCGCCTTCGACCCAAAGATCGTTATAAGTCGTTTCAATTTGTTGACGGACGTTCGTGACGAGTGAGCGAACACTCCAGATGCGACGTTCAGGCATCAGGTCAGGCGCAATTTTTCCTGGCTTAGTTTTCGCTACCGTCTTAGACAACTCGTCACTCAGAATAGCCTGATCACTCGACTCTGCAGCCGAGAGTGCTGCATCCTCTTCAGAGAGAGGAAATAGACCCGCTTGAAAGAGCGAGTCAGGCGTAGGCGCTATTGAAGTTAGCTGTCTTCTGGTCCGGGCCTTCCCTCGCCGGGTTCGCAAGCTAGCCAGAGTCGGCGGATTGTCTTCCCTTTCAGACATCTTGCCTGAGTCTAGCATCGCGACGACGCCTCTTCGAGGTCAGCGGCGTAGGCGCCCCACAGCCCAAAGAATCAAGCTCAACAGGGTACTGAGCAAAATAGAAGTAACAATTGGAAATGAGACCGACCAACCCTTTCCGCGCCAGCTAAAGTCGCCCGGAAGCCGACCAAGCGGTAAGTCGAGACGATTCAGTCCAAGGATGAGCCCACCAGCCACCATTAGCAGAAGACCAAGACAGAGAAGAGTGCGTCCTAGTTCGGGCATCTTCACCGCCTCATTAAGCAATCGCCAGCAGGGCGGCAGCCTCGCGTAGAAGTTCCGATGGCTGGCAGGGCTTTGTGAGAATACCTACCGGTCGCAATAAGCTGCTGGACTTCTCCCGTACACTCTTCAGATTGGAGTAAAACCCGGTAAGAACAAGAATTCGGCACGCGGGTAACTCTCGTGTCACGTCGCTAACCAGGGAAAGTCCGTCCCGTCCCGGCATCGTAATATCACACAGAAGCAGATTCGGCACAAACTCACGGGAACACTCCAACCCATGTTCGGCGGAGTATGCTGCTCTCGCATTAAACCCACTCTTTTCGAAGATGAGAGTCAGCGTATCGGCCACCAGACGGTCATCATCAACCACTAAAACTCTCTGCATGGTTGCCCTCCGTGAGGATCACTTTGATTGAGCGCCAACTTGTCTCTGATGGGTCCAGATTAGGCCACAAAAAGTACATTGTCGAATCAAAATTCGATGTTTTTTCTACTGAAGATTTAGACTTCACTCTTCAGCCAATGTTGCAAAAAAAACGAGCCAAAGATCAGTGCAAGATTAGAGATTTGTACGTTCTCTGCAGAAACCGTAAGTTTCACTACTGATAACAGGTCTCAAAGCCCGTACCAGCTTCATTCGATAGGATTTCTATTGCACTTATCCGCATTCATTGCCGGTTTGCTCTTTTGCCTGGGAGTGGCCCTCGACGCCTTCCAGACCATCATCCTCCCTCGTCGTCCCACAGGACGATTTCGAATCACCCGTATCTTCTTCATTGCTACCTGGGCCCCATGGGTCATCATGGCGGAGCATGTCACCAACAAAAAGCTTCGCAGTCAGTTCTACAGCATTTACGGCCCACTCTCTCTTCTTTTGCTACTCCTTCTATGGGCAGTTCTTCTCATCTTTGGCTTTGCCATGTTTTACTTT
>NZ_LMUD01000016.1:408302-469019 GCF_009766095.1 Granulicella sp. S190 | reverse complement strand
GCGCACAGTGCCAGCGCCTGGACGCAGTTCGGTACAGACCTTTACGTAAGTGGCACCACTCTCTTCACCCTGGGTCTCGGCGATGTCGTGCCTCACAGTCGTCTGGCACGGGCCTTTATCATCTTCGAGTCGGGTGTAGGTCTTGGTTTTGTAGCGCTCGTCATCGGCTATCTCCCGGTGCTGTACCAGGCATTTTCGCATCGTGAGCTCAGTGTGGCCTTACTCGACTCTCGCGCCGGTTCACCACCCACCGCAGCTGAACTTCTTCGCCGCCATGCCTTCGAAGGGCGCGAAGAGGCGCTTATCGACCTGCTCGAAGAATGGGAGCGCTGGTCCGCGGAGATTCTCGAATCGCATATCTCGTATCCCATTCTTTGCTTCTATCGCTCGCAGCACGACACCCAAAGCTGGCTCGCAGCGCTTGTGGCGATCCTGGACACCTGCGCCCTTCTCATCTCCGTCATCGAAGGTAATCACTCACGCCAGGCTCAACTCACATTTGTCATGTCCCGACACGCCCTCATCGACATCGGTGAAGTCTTCGAGGTACTGGAACTCCCTGGAGGGGCCACGCGAACCGACATAGACCGTCTTCCGTCCAAAGACTTCTACCATCTCTGCGAAGCGCTAGGTGAAAATCAGATACTTCTCTGCGGCGATCCCGCTGCGGCAAAACGTCTCCACACCCTACGTGCTCTCTACGAACCTCACGCGCAGGGCCTCGCCGAATACCTGCGTCTGCAACTCCCCGTATGGGTCGCTCCTCCAAAGTTGAACGACCAATGGAGCATTCTTACCAGGATGAGAACAGACGCGGCCAGTGCATTGAAGGCGGAAGCCAGTCGCTCTTCTTACTTTCATGACGAAGACCACGGCTAATCGACACACCAAAAAGATTCGGGATGCAAGGTAGAATTCCTTGCATCCCGAGTCGACTTTAGTCTGCGTTAACCGCTACTTACTGACCAGCCGGTCCCGTAGGTGCAGGGTTCAGCTTCTGAGCAGCCAGTGCTCCAGCAGCCCCTTTAGCGTCCTTATCTTTCAGCTGCGCGTAGATCTTCTTTGCCAACTCCGGCTTTCCCTGGTTCTCGTACAACTCCGCAAGCTGCAACTGCGCAAGCCCTGCAGGCACCGTCGTTGTCGGCTTGGATGTGAGCTCGTTGTAGAGTTCGACAGCCTGCGAATCCCGATTTGTCTGGCGGTAAAGCTGCGCGAGCGACAGCTTGGCAAGGGCAGCGAGATCACCATTCCAACCATCCGCTACCTGCTTAAGCGTGCTCTCTGCTGGCCCATTCTGCCCCGCTTCCATATATGTCAAGCCGGCGAAGTAGCGCGACACCTTACCATCAGGCGTCATGCCGTACTTATCCGCAACGCCCGTAAACAGGTCGTTTGCGGCCTTGGCACGCTCTGCCACAGAGGCGTAGGTCTTCACGCCGGGAGGCACTGGCTGTCCCGGCGTCGCGAGCGGTGTCTGATAGGCCTGCATCGCCGCGCCGAAGGCGGTTGAGGCCTGTCCCGCACGGCTGTTGTAGATCAGCGCACCGGCAACCACCACCAAAATCGCGGCGAGCACAATAGCGCTGGTAACGATGACGGAGCGGCGATTTTCGCTGGCCCACTCAAGGCCATGGTTGGTGGTGTCGACGAACTGGTCATGCTTCAGAGCTTGCTTGGTCTGCTGGTCCACTTTGTCTTGTTCTTCCTTTTTGCTCTTTGCGGTTTTGCCGCATTGAGAGAACTGATTGCGCGAAGTCACAGCGCAGAGCTTCAAGTCTATCAGTGCGGGAAACTAGAGGGTAGTTCGCATCGGGCCAATCTAGCGATCATGAGAACAAACCCCGCCAAATGAGTGGCTAGAGGTAAATGCTCGATCCAAGAACTTTACTCCGCTCGCGTGAACTCTAAGGGTTGACAGCCGTTACGAGGAGGCGAAGACTTGTACCGAAGGAACTGCGCCAACTTATGAAGACCGTAGCCGTCGAAACAGCCATAGCAGCGCCCCCCACCTCCAACAAACATCTGATCCGCTGGGTCGAGAAGATGGCTGATCTGTGCCAGCCTGATCGCATCCACTGGATCGACGGGTCGCCGGCTGAGTATGATTTTCTTTGCGATCAGCTCGTGCATGCGGGAACGTTTACCAAACTGAATGAGAAGCTCTGGCCGGGATGCTACCTCGCCCGCTCCGCGCCTAACGACGTTGCCCGCGTGGAAGATCGCACCTTTATCTGCTCTCTCTCAAAGGACACTGCCGGCCCCACCAACAACTGGGAAGACCCCTTTGTCATGCGCAAGAAGCTCAAGCAGCTCTTCCGTGGCGCGATGCGCGGACGCACGATGTATGTGCTTCCCTACTCCATGGGTCCGGTCGGCTCGCCTATGTCGCAGATAGGCGTTCAGCTGACCGACAGTGCCTATGCGGTGGTCAACATGCGCATTATGGCGCGTATCGGGACGCAAGTATTCGCAGAAATCGACAAGGACGAGAAGCGCGTTGTCCCGTGCATGCATACGGTAGGCGCACCACTTGCTGCTGGCCAAAAGGACGTTCCGTGGCCCTGTAATGACGAGAAGTACATCGTCCATTTTCCCGAAACCCGCGAGATCTGGTCTTACGGTAGCGGATACGGTGGAAACGCATTACTGGGGAAGAAGTGTTTTGCTCTGCGTATTGCCTCCAACATCGCCCGCGACGAGGGCTGGATGGCCGAGCATATGTTGATCGTCGGCGTTGAATCTCCCAAGCGCGCGGACGGCAGTACGGAGAAGACCTACGTAGCCGCTGCCTTTCCGAGCGCGTGCGGGAAGACCAACTTTGCCATGATGATCCCACCTGCGGGCTTCGACGGCTGGAAGGTGTGGACAGTCGGTGACGATATCGCCTGGATCAAGCCCGATCAGACCGGGCAGCTTCGCGCGATCAACCCGGAGGCGGGCTTCTTTGGCGTCGCGCCCGGCACCAGCGCCAAGACCAACCCTAATGCAATGGCTACACTCGCGAAGAACACCATCTTCACCAACGTCGCGCTGACCCCTGAAGGCGGCGTGTGGTGGGAGGGCATGACGGACACTCCGCCCGCTGAACTGATTGATTGGCGTGGCAATCGCTGGACTCCAGCCATCGCAAAGGAGACAGGCCAACCAGCGGCTCATCCCAACGGACGCTTTACGGCTCCGGCATCGCAGTGTCCTACGATCGATCCTGATTGGGAGAATCCGAAAGGCGTTCCTATCTCCGCGTTTATCTTCGGTGGCCGCAGACCTACAACGATGCCTCTGGTGTACCAGGCTTTCAACTGGTCCGCTGGCGTCTACATTGGCGCTACGATGGGGTCGGAGACGACGGCGGCTTCTGCTGGAACGATCGGTAAGGTTCGGCGCGACCCAATGGCAATGCTGCCGTTCTGCGGATACCACATGGGGGACTACTTCCGGCACTGGTTGAAGATGCAACGGAATTTGTCGGCTACGCCGCGGGTGTTCCACGTGAACTGGTTCCGCAAGGGACCGGATGGCGAGTTCCTGTGGCCTGGCTATAGCGAGAATATGCGGGTTTTGAAGTGGATTATCGACAGGGTTCGTGGGCGGGCGCTGGGCAAGGAGACTCCGATTGGCTGGACTCCCCACTTTGACGATATTCAGTGGAAGGGGTTGGAGTTTTCGCGGGAGACGTTCGATGTTCTGCAGACTGTAGACAGGGCGCAGTGGAAGCAGGAGGTGATGGGGCACGAAGAGCTGTTCCTCGCTCTCCACGACCACCTTCCGCCGGAGATGATCTATGAGCGCGAGCTGCTGATCTGCCGACTTTAGCGTAAGGCGGCTGCAGCTTTTTTCTGGCTGTGGTGGATTGGCCGTTTTACAGATGTTTTTGCAAAAAAGTGGTTGCGTAACGTGGTTTTTTGGATGGTAGAACGTGGTGAGATGATGGTGAAAGTGTGGCTGGAAACACCATAGTTTTCAGCTCTTAAAAATGCGCCACGTTTTTGCATTTATTTTCGGCAGGCTTTTTTGTGGCCCGGAGACTTAGGTCGTTGTCGGTCTTACGTGGACGACCAAGGAGATTGTAGGGGCTGTTCAAGGCGTGAGAGCATAGCCCTGATGAGAATTTATGTAGATCTGCCGGATGAGGCGGTGGCGGTTTGGTGTCCCGTTGAGGCAATTCATATTCAAGGGGATGTTTATCAGATTGTCGAGGTAAATGCCGATCCCGAAGATACGAGATGGGCCTTCGACACCGGGGCCAAGGTACGATGCCGCCCTACTCCTACGAGGGACGATCCCAAGAACATAATTCTCGTTGCGTACGAGAAGATTTCAAACTGACTCACTACCGAAACTTCAACTTCACGTTTCATTTTCATGGGTTAGTCCATGTTTCCCAAAAGGTACAGCAGACTTTATGTCGAATCAGCATGCAGCGCCCTACAATCCGAATCCTCAGCCACCGATTCCTGAACCGAGCTACGCAGAGCGTGCGCGTACCCTGCTTCATCTAAGTAACGTGGCTACGCTTTCGACCGTCTCGCGTAAGCAGGCCGGTTTTCCCTTTGGTTCGCTGATGCCGTATGCGCTCGATGCCGGGGGGCGTCCACTGTTTTTGATCAGTACGATGGCGATGCACACGCAGAACCTGAAGGCGGACCCGCGAGCCAGCCTCTTTGTGAGCCAGCCTGCGGCGGATGGGGACGTGCTGGGCGCGTCCCGCGTGACCCTGGTGGGCAATGTAGAGCACGTAGGCGATGCGGAGAAGGCTGAGGTGCGTGAGGTTTACCTGAAGGAGCATCCGAACAGCCACTACTGGGTGGATTTCAACGACTTTGCCTTCTTCCGGCTGGAGCCGGTAGACGTGTACTACGTGGGCGGGTTTGGAGTGATGGGGTGGGTGAGTAACACTGACTACGCAGCGGCCTCTCCTGACCCCCTTGCCGGGGCAGCACAGGGCATTCTGGATCACATGAATGCCGACCATGCGGACGCCCTGGTGTTGCTTACAAGGGCTCACGCGGGGCTTGAGGCGGAGAGCGTGACCATGACTTCGGTTGACCGGCTGGGCTTCCATGTACGTGCGGTGACGCCAGGAGGTATGAAAGGTGCCCGGATCGCATTTTTGCGGGAGGCGGCGACGCCTGGGGACACCCGTTCCATTCTGGTAGAGATGGTGAAAGAGGCACGTCAGAGCAGTGCGCCGGCCGCAAATGCCTATTGACTCACCTTGCCTTTCCCTTTATCTTAAACGAATGGCAAGACTCCCTTCGGGTTGAGTCAGTCATAACGAAGTCCACCCACTTCGTTGCTTTACCGGAATACCCACGCAACAGCCCCCACCGCGCTGCGTGGGTTTCCTTTTTAACCTGTTATTCGTTCGTCAACCCCTCTTACCGCACTCGCTGCCAGACTTCGTCCCCGGGGGCGAAGCGTCTTGTCTTTTGGTAGTGGGCGTCCACGTAGTCGAAGAAGGGTTGGAGATTGTCGTCCTTGTCTGCCTGGGTGCGCGGGGAGCGACGGAGGATGAGCATAGGAGTCTGCGTTCGCTCCAGACCCTGGACGACCGCAGCGATCTGATCGGGCCGCGAGTAACCTGCGGGGCCGGGGGATTCGATCGGGGTTGGATTCCGCAGCTCCAGAGGCAGGGTGAGCGGCGGGAGGCCAAAGTACCACTGC
The DNA here is from genome assembly GCF_009766095.1 of Granulicella sp. S190. Classification (GTDB taxonomy): domain Bacteria; phylum Acidobacteriota; class Terriglobia; order Terriglobales; family Acidobacteriaceae; genus Edaphobacter. The sequence goes on along the minus strand of NZ_LMUD01000016.1, from coordinate 463,355 downwards.
CCGGGATGGGTGTTCTCTGCCATCCAACGGTAGAGTTCGGCGTTGTCCGCGCTAGGGATGGCAACGGTTCCGACAGGGAGGGTGACGAGGTGCTTCGGGTGGGTCTGAACGGCGACGACCTGACCGGCGGCGATGACGACCGAGACTGCTCCGAGGAGCTTGGCACAGGTGAGACCTGAAGGTCCGCGGCGGCTGAGCAGCCAGGCGAGAAGCACCATCGCCGGGGGACTGACGCAGGAGATTCTGCGGATGGAGAGTGCCGGCGAGACTGCTGCGAGCATGGCGCTGCCAGCGATGGCCAGCAGCAGCAACTGACGACGCTGGGGGTTGAAGGCGATTGGCGTTTGTGTGGACCGCGAGCGGTCTTTGCTGAAAGACCATTCCGCGAAGAACCAGAGATAGGTGAGAGGCACTGAGAGATAGAGGAAGGGAGAGCAAATCCACTTGAGGACGCCGCTGCGCTCTCTCCACTCGAGGCCTGCGCCTCGCCAGTTGTTGGTGTCGACACGGCCGAAGTAACGAAGGGGGTAGACGATGACGTCATGTGCCCATGGACGGATGCCTGCGGCGAGGATGAAGCGTCCATTGATGGCGGCAAAGACCAGCGTGGCTGCGAGCAGGAGGACGAGGCACAGGGTTAGAGCCCTGCGGAGGTGGTTCCCTGCCCTGGAGGGTTCGAGCCGCGAGCTCCAAAGCAGATAGACGAAGAGGCCTGCGACGATGGCGGCTCCTTTGCTTTGGGTGAAGCTGGCGGCTATGCCGCAGAGTGCACCTGCGGCAGCTACGCGGACGAGCGTGGTGCGCTGGCAGAGGAGCGACACGGCGGCCATTACAGCGATGGTGCTGAACCAGTGATGCGTGGCATCGAGAGAGCCGAAGAGAACGAAGCCAAGCAACAGGAGCGCGGGCAGCACGGCAAACCAGCCCTGCATGATTCGCCTTGCAGACCAGGTGATGCCTAGCGTTGCGACGGCAGCCAAGGCAGCCATGGTGAGGTTGGGCACCCACATCGTGATGCCGAAGCAGCGAAAGAGGAGAGCGTAGACGAGGTCGGTGCCTGGGGTGAGGAACTCGAAGAAGTCGCGGTAGGGCAGCTCGCCGCCGAGGATTCTGACGCCTTTGGTGGCGTAGCCGAGCTGGTCTCCCCATAGCAGGAGCGGGGTGTGAGGAGGGACGAAGGAGCGCAGGCAACAGACGACGAAGGTGACTGCTGCGAGCAAGGCCATGGTCCTCCGCGATGGCGAGGTGGTCTCGCGGTCGGGAGAGCGGTATGCGCTCCGCGATTCTTCGTTTGCGGCTGTAACTTTCTCGACGATCATGCTGTTTCGAGCCGAGTTTACAGGGTGGAGCGATGGTTTTTGGCCTGCGGGATGTAACTGACGAAGCCCTGACAGACAATTGACGATCCGATGACAATCCCTTGCGAAGACCCTGTACCTTGCCGCTGCGGCTCGACCCCGTAAACTAATGGGAGCGATGCCTTTTGAATCTTCCAACACCGCCCCCGTAACGATTGCAGAGAGCTCCAACGGCTTCGCACCGTTGAAGATTCCGCTGTTTCGCGACCGCTGGATCGCGAGCACGATCTCGTCGGTGGGGACGTGGATGCAGGACACGGCGGGCACGTGGCTGATGACATCGCTGACGGCTTCGCCGTTGCTGATCGCACTGATGCAGACGGCGGCCAGCCTGCCGGTGTTGCTGCTGGGGCTGCTGGCCGGGGCGACGGCGGATATCTTCGACCGGCGCAAGCTGCTGATCTTCTGGCAGGCATGGATGCTGGCGTCTGTCGGCATCCTGGCGATTTTGACCTTTATCGGTTACATATCACCGTGGGCGCTGCTGGCGTTCACGTTTTTGTTGAACATCGGCTCGGCGATGAACAACCCGGCGTGGCAGGCGATTGTGCCGGAGCTGGTGCCACGTGAGCTGATTCCGGATACGGTGTCGTTGAATGCGGCGAGCAACAATCTTGCGCGTGCGGTGGGTCCGGCGCTAGGTGGCTTGATGGTTGCTGGTTTTCAGAGGGTACATACCGGCGCGGGTTCGGTGTTTGCGCTGAATGCGCTTTCGTTTGCAGGCGTGATCTGGGTGCTGGTGAACTGGAAGCGGATTCCGCTGTTCAAGTCGGCTCTGCCTTCGGAGCGCATTGCGGGGTCGATTCGCTCGGGGCTGCGCTATGTGCGGTATGCGCCGGATCTGCAGTCGTCGCTGGTGCGCGCGTTTATCTACACGTTTTTTATCTCGGCGATCTGGTCACTGCTGGCGGTAGTGGCCAAGAGAGATCTGAAGCAGGGGCCGCTGGGTTACGGTATTTTGAATGGTTCGCTGGGGATAGGGGCTCTAATTGCAGCTACTACGCTGCACAGGATTCGACAGAGATTTACCGCGGATCAGATTCTGGCTGCGTCGACGCTCTATAACGTGGCGGTGCTACTGGTCCTGGCGTTTGTGCGGAGTCCCTCGATCATCATTGGGACGTTGATTTTTTCGGGCGCTGCGTGGACGAGCACGATGTCGACGATCAATGTGTCGGTGCAGCTTTCAGTACCGGCGTGGGTGCAGGCTCGCTCGCTGGGAACTTACCAGATGACGTTCCAGGGAGGAATGGCGCTCGGCGCGATTTTGTGGGGCTATATCGCGGAACATACCTCGACGCCGATTGCGTTGACGACGGCGGCTTGCGGTCTGCTGATTACGTTTCCGTTCGCGCGGCGGTTTCACATTTTGCAGGGCCCGCTGCCGGATCACACGCCGTATCAGTGGAAGCATCCGGCGCCGCAGCTTGCGCTGGATACGGAGCCTACCGACGGGCCGGTGCGCATCTCGATTGTGTACCGCATTCCGCTCGAGAACTACGCGGAGTTTACGTCGGCGATCCATCTGCTGCGGGGCGTGCGAATGCGCGATGGGGCGATGCGCTGGGGGATCTATCGCGATGCGATCGATCCGCAACATTTGAACGAGACGTTTGTGATGGAGTCGTGGCTGGACTACCTGAGGTCGCGAGAGCGGATCACAGCGGCGGATGAGATGATTCGTGCGCATGTGAGGGCGTTGCACCAGGATGAAGATCCTCCGAAGACGACTTATCAGATCTACGCGAGAGAGGTCGCGAACCCGGTGCCTGCGCATCCGGCGGTGTCGGAGAGAGTGCCTGAGAGCAAGAGCTGAGGCGGGCGGCGGGCGGCGGGATACTCGACCGGTTCCTGGCATTTTCCCTAATTCTGCAGGTTTTTGCGAGTGATGAGGCGGGGTGACGCGGATCTGCAAAGCGTTGCGCAACGGCATCTTCAAGAAAACGTTGGGAATAAAAGATATGCGGGAGGGTGGTCTCGTGCCTGTGGCGAAATGGGGCGTTGGCCCGCGACGTGCATATACCGTGGCAGGCCCTGTTTCCCACAAATTTTCATCCTGAGGTTTTCGCCGTGAGGTTCACGTTACGTTTCTTTTGCGCTACGTCCTCGTTGGCGGTTGCGATTTGTTCTACCAGTGTTTTCGCTTCTGCCGATGCTATTCCCAGTTCGTTTTCCGATACACGAATCAGCGCGTCCAGACTGCCCCCGCTGTGCGGCAGCACGATTATGACTTACTCCGCTTCGGGCTGCTCGTCGGCTTATGGCGCGGTTAGCAGCTATGTGGAGGCAGAGGATCTGTCTCTCCCGTCGTCCCACAAGTACGACGATGCTGTGGTTCTTCGGAGGGCTGGGCCTCCTGCCGCTCCCGAGACCCGGAACTTCGTGCTGCTAGGGAGTGGGCTGCTTACGGCTGCGGGGTTTGTTCGCCGTAGGAAGAGTGCCTAACTTTTCTGTGGTGTGAGATTTTGTTCACGAGCCCGACCTGGTTTGTTTCCGGTTCGGGCTTTTTTGTGCACGAAGGCCTACGCTTCGACGAGCACCGGCATTGAGGATGACAGTGCTCGTCGAGGCCGAGGCTAGACTGCGGAGCCGAGTGCGAGGTCGATGAGGGTCTTCTCTTCGATCTCGTGGGCCTTGGCAGAGCCGGTGGCAGGGGTGGCGCTGGCGCTGCGTTTGACGCTGAGCACGGGGCGGTCGCTGGACATGCGGCGCAAAAGCGGCATGACGTAAGAGAAGGCTCCCATATTGGCGGGCTCCTCCTGGACCCAGACGATCTCCTGGGCTTCGGGGTGCTGGTCGAGGGCGGCCTGCAACTCTTCTTCGGGCCAAGGGTACATCTGCTCAAGGAAGATGATGCCTACGCTGAAGTCTTTGCGTTTTTCGCGTTCGACGCGGAGGTTGTGGCCGATCTTGCCGCTGCAGACTAGCAGACGACGCGGATTCTTTACGTCGTTATCGGGCAGGACGTTCTGGAAGCGGTCGATGGCGAAGTCCGCGAGAGTGGAGGAGGCGTCGGGATGGCGGAGCATGCTCTTTGGCGTGAAGACGACCAGCGGCTTGCGCCAGAAACGGAGTGCCTGACGACGGAGGAGGTGGAAGTACTGCGCCGCGTTTGAGGGCTGGCATATCTGGATGTTGTCGTTGGCGGCGAGCTGCAGATAGCGCTCGATGCGGGCGCTGGAGTGCTCTGGGCCCTGGCCCTCGTAGCCGTGCGGAAGGAGCATGACGAGGCCTGAGAGCAGACCCCACTTGGCTTCGCTGGCTGCGATGAACTGATCCATGATGATCTGCGCGCCGTTGGCGAAGTCGCCGAACTGCGCCTCCCAGAGGACGAGCGCTTCGGGATAGTCGCGGGAGAAGCCGTACTCGAAGCCGAGGACGGCGGCCTCAGAAAGGAGCGAGTTGTAGACCTCGAACTTGCCCTGCTTCTCTTTGAGATGGGCGAGTGGAGTGTAGCGGACCTCGGTTTCGGTATCGACCATCACGGCGTGGCGCTGGTTGAAGGTGCCGCGCTGCGAGTCCTGTCCGCTGAGGCGAACTGGAACCCCGGCTTCGAGCAGAGAGGCGAAGGCCACGAGCTCAGCCATGCCGTAGTCGAAGAGCCGCGAACCTGCGCCCATCTCCTGGCGCTGCTCGAAGAGCTTCTTGACCTTAGGGTGGATGTGGAAGCCGGCTGGGTACGTGGTCAGCGAGGTGACAAGCTCATTGATACGCGCGGCGGCAAGGCCGGTGGAGACATCGTCTGCGGGGTTGAGTTCGCCGCCCTTGTAGTTGTCCCAGTAGGCCGGGAGGTAGGCGAGCTGCGGCTTGTGATCGGCCTGGGTCGCTGTCTTTTGATCGTCGAGCAGCTCCTGCTGAATCTTCTGCACCTCGGCTGCCGGGTCTACACCGATCTGCTTCGCGTAGGTCTGGTAGAGCGGGGCACGGTCCTTGATGATGGCGTAACGGCGGGGCTGGGTGACGGTGGGATCGTCTACTTCGCTGTGGCCATGCTTGCGATAGCCGACGAGGTCGACCACGATGTCGGAGTGGAAGCGGTCGCGATACTCGGCGGCGAGGGCGGCCACACGTATGACGGCGTCAGGATCTTCTGCATTGACATGGAAGATGGGAATGGGAAGACGCTTTGCGATATCGGTGGCGAAGCGTGAGGAGTTGGACTCCTCCGGGACTGCGGTGAAGCCGAGGAGATTGTTGACGATGATGTGGATGGTGCCGCCGACGTTGTAGCCATGCAGGGTCGCCATGTTCAGGGTTTCGGCGAGAATGCCCTGGCCTGCGAATGCAGCGTCGCCGTGGATGATGAGCGGAAGGACGTGGTCGTTGCCGTCTTTGCCGATGCGCTCCTGCTTGGCGCGGGTGCGGCCGAGGACGACGGGATCGACAGCTTCAAGATGGCTGGGATTGGAGGCGAGGTGAAGCGAGATGACCTTGCCGTCGGGCGAGTGGTATTCGCCAGTTGCACCGACGTGATATTTCACATCGCCGCCGCCCATGGTGCTGCGCGGATCTACATCCTCAAACTTTGTGAAGATCTCCGACGGAGAGCGACCGATGGTGTTGGTCATCACGTTGAGGCGACCGCGATGGCTCATCGCAATCATGGCCGTGGTGACACCGGTTCCAGCACTGACGGCGAGGATGCGATCGAGAAAGGGAATGAGAACGGTGAGACCTTCAAGGGAGAACCGCTTGGTACCGAGGTAGCGCGATTGAATGACCTGCTCGAAGAGGTCGGCGCGGATGAGCTGCGTGAGGATGAGTGACTGGTCGGGCGTTGGCGTTGGTTGCTCGATGCGCTCCTGCAGCCATTGGCGCTGCTCGTTACTGGGGAGGTGCATGAACTCCGCGGCGATGGTGCCACAGTAGTAGCTGCGCGCCTCTTTGGCGAGATCGCCTTCGGGTGCGGGCGTGGGAAATGGCTCGGGAGGAAGGTATTGGCCGAGTGGATCGAGGGAGGCCTGGAGATAGCCCCAGCGGCGGAAGATGTCGAAGATAGTCTCGCGTTCGTGTTGTTCTACTGCGGGTGTTGTTGCAGCCAGGGTCCCTGCCTTTGTGGCCATTGCTTCCTCACTTCTGATCTATTCGCGAGTAAATCGCGTGCTCTTCTATGCTAGACCTTTCGACGGGCTGGCGCATCTCCGTTAGTGGGCTGGCAGAGGGGTATGACTATAAAGTTGCACCCTTGTCGAGGGGTTCAGGGTGGGCACCGATCTGCTCTGCGACGCTGCGAAAGCTCGGAAAGACGGTTTACTGTAACTTGCTCCATTGAAGATAGTTATGGGATAGACACACACGCTGCGGCTGGCTTTTTGCGGGTCCGGGGTGGTGGCGTGAAGGAAGCTGGCCGCTATAGTTGAAGTTATGGTGGTAGTTGCTCGCAGGGTTCTGGTTTTGGTTGTCGTACTGGGTTGGATGGGTGTGCCGGCGGGGTTTGGTCTTGCCTTTAGGGATCAGGCGGCATCTGCTCCGCAGGAATCCGTTGGTGCTTCTGCGCAGAGCGCCGCTTCCCCTTCAGTCACTGCGCCGAAGGACGCAAAGGCGGACGAGCGGTCGCTGCCGGATATCGCTGGCTTGATGCACTCTGTGGAGACGAACCAGCGAGCGGCGGAGGCCATTGAGAAGGAGTATTTGTACCGGTCAGTGGTGACCGAGCAGCAGCTGGACAGTCATGGCGGATTGAAGAAGAGCGAGACGATGGAGTTTGAGGTCTTCTGGGTGAATGGAGTGCCGGTGCGACGGCTGGTGAAGAAAGACGGCAAGGAGTTGACGGCGGAGGAGCAGAAGAAGGAGAGCGAACGGATCGATAAAGACTCCGCCAAGTCCAGGGAGAGGCGCGAGAAGGCAGATGAGCAGGGCAAAGAGTCGGACGCGCGCGGAGACGAGTTGATGACAGCCTCGCGAACGCTGGAGCTGGGCAGCTTTACGAATCCGCGACGTATCCAGTTAGGCGGCAGAGACACCATTGTGGTGGACTATGCGGGCGATCCGAAGGCGAAGACACGGACGAAGTTCGAAGAGGTGGTTCGCGACCTGATGGGGACGGTTTGGATCGATGAGCATGATCGCGTGCTGGTGAAGGCTGAGGGGCACTTCGTGAACAACTTCAAGATTGGCATTGGACTGATCGCGAACATCCAGAAGGGCACGAACTTTTCGATGGAGCAACGGCTGGTCAACAACGAGGTGTGGCTGCCTGCGAAGTTGGAAGGACAGGGGTCGGCGCGGGCGTTGTTGTTCTTTGGATTTAATGGGAGGGTGCAGGCGGTGGAGTCGGATTACAGGAAGTTCAAGGCGACTTCGACGATTGTGCCTGTGGATGTCACAAATACGCCGGAGGCTCCTCCGCAGTGATGCTTAGGCGTGGATGCGGGTTCGGCGTCTGCTGAGAAGGCCGTCGATGGCGACTATGACGAGGCCTACGATCCAGAAGCCGAAGAGCAGGCCTGCCGTGTTGAGAAGCGCTCGGGGATAGCCGAGGAGGGTGACATCGACGAAGTGGTAGGGATAGAGGCCTGTGAGGGCGCCGCGCGCGATGCAGTAGATGACGTAAAGCACCGGATAGATGAGCCATCCGGCGGGCTGGCTCCAGCGGAGGGTTCCCTTGGGGACGAAGACGAACCAGTAGAGGATGTAGAGGATGGGGACTATGTCGTGCAGGGCTGAGTTGAGAAAGGCGTTGAGCCCGGTGGGACTCCAGATTGCTCGGAGGAGAAAGGAGTAGGTGAGGCCGACGACGAAGATGTATACGGCGACGGCGGATTGGGTGGAGGGACGGGTAAGGAGGGTATCGGCTTCTCCGCGAAGAGCGGAGGCGGTGGAGACGATGGCGACGAGGAGGTTGGTGAGGATGGTGAAGTAGCTGAGGGTGTTGATGACGCTGAGGAGTGGGGAGCCTCCCTGGGCGATGACGGTTTTGGCCGCGAACGCGATCTGCACCAGGGCGGCGAGCCATGTGAGGAGGGATAGCAGAAGGAGACAGGTCTGCCTGAGCTTTGACCTCCGCGCCATTGTGCCTCTCCTGATGATTGGGTTCAGCGTCCTCACGATAGCAGATGAAGTGGCGGGAGGCTTAAACGCGCAAAGGGATAGCCGTGGCCATCCCTCTCGCAAAACTTGGTTGTTGCTGCAGTCTTAGTGCTAAAGACTAGAGAGGCTGAACGTCAGACGCCTGCCAACCCTTGGGTCCCTTTACCACGTTGAACTGTACAGCCTGGCCCTCTTGAAGGCTCTTGAAACCGTTCGAATTGATCGCCGAGTAGTGTACGAATACATCCTCGCCGTTCTGACGGCTGATAAAGCCAAACCCCTTGGCATCGTTAAACCACTTCACTGTTCCCTGTTCCATGTTCGCTATTTCCTTATTGCTATTGAATTTGCCGCTAGATCCAAATCGGGGTTCGTACAGTACGAGCTTTGCAGAAAACCAATCTGTTTCAAACGATGTGAGAAGGTTAGCACAGTTGGCAAGTTTTTTTTATTTATTCGCCTAAATAGTTAGCACTGCACTATTTATGGTGCAGAATTTGTGGAAATTATGGTGCAAAAGAGGATTTTTGGGTTTGTCGGATTCGACAAACGTACTTCAACGATGTTAGATATCACGCAACCTCACGCTTTGAGATGAGCGCGAACGATCTCTTCGGCGCGAGTGAGCACCTCTTCGAGGGTCATGGCGGTGGAATCGAGGATGACTGCGTCTGCGGCAGCTTTGAGGGGTGATTCGGCGCGGTTGCGGTCGCGGTAGTCGCGGTCTTTGAGATCGCGAAGGATGGCTTCCTCGGAGAGACGCTGCTGCTCTGCGGTGACGGGGTCGGGCGACTGACGGGCGGAGTTCTGGCCGTAGGTGGGCTGAGCGCGGGCGGAGCCCGGGGTGGCCTGGCGATAACGGCGATTGCCGCGAACCTCGGGGGCTGCATCGAGGAAGATCTTTACTTCGGCGTCGGGGAAGACGGCGGTGCCGATGTCGCGGCCTTCCATGACGACTCCTCCCGCCTCGCCCAGAGCGCGCTGCTGTTGGACCATCCAAGCGCGCAGATGGGGATGGATGGAGATCTTCGAGGCGGCAGAGGTGACATCGGTCTCTCGGATGCGGCGGGAGACGTCCATGCCATCGAGCAAGACACGGTTGCCTTCGAGTTGCGGCTCGAGGGTGATGCGGGTGTCGGCAGCGAGGTTCATGAGCGGAGGCTCTTCGTCGAAGGAGTAGTCGTTTTCGATGGCCTTAAGGGCCAAGGCGCGATACATGGCTCCGGTTTCAAGATTGAGAAAACCAAAGCGGCGGGCGAGATGAGCGGCGAGTGTGCTTTTGCCTGCACCAGCAGGCCCGTCGATGGCGATGACGGGGCGCTGGCGCTTTTTTGTTTCAGGCTGCGATGCGGAGTCTGCGTGCGGCTCGGCCATCCGGATTATTCCCCTTCCTCACGTTTGAACTTGCGAGCGGGAGGCCGGTTGCCGAAGGGCTTCTTGTTGCCCTTGAACTTGTCGAAGGTGCTGGCGGGTTTGCCTGTGCCACCTGCGGCGGATTTGCTGTAGGGCTTTTTGCCGGCGTAGCTGCTGGACTTGTCTGCATAAGAGCCGCCGGAGGATTTGCCTGCATAGCCTCCGCTGGATTTGGTAAAGGGCTTCTTGGCTCCGAAGCTGCTGCTCTTTGCTCCGAAGCTGCTGCCAGTCTTGTTGTAGGGCTTCTTCTCGCCGAAGCTGCCGGCCGGTTTGCCCTCGAAGCCAGCCTTGGGACGCGGGGTGCGCGGGGCGTCGAACTTGCGGAAGGGTGGGCCGTCGGGACGGGCACGTCCTTCTGCGCGGGCAGGGCGGTCTTCGGTGTCGCGGGAGAAGGTTTTGCGTGGAGCGAAGCCGTTGGTGCGGTCGCCGCCGTCGAAGCTACGCTGCGGACGGGCGGAGAAGCTGCCGGGTTTGCGCGGACCGCCGAAGCTGGGTTTGGCGGGGCGATCGCTGAAGGTGCGGCGGGGCGGACGAGCGTCACCGGAGTCACCGTCGGGACGCGGGGTGAACTCACGGCGTGGAGGGCGGGAGTCGCCGAAGTCGCGGCGCGGCGGGCGGCTGTCGTTGCTGTCGCGGCCAAAGCTGGGCTTGCCGGCGAAGCCTTCGCGCTTGCGGCCGAAGGTGCCGGGTTGGGAGAAGGTCTTGCGTGGACGGTCAGAATCTCCTGAGGGCGCGTCGCTAAAGGTGCGGCGGGGTGGACGGCTGTCGGATGAGTCTTCGTTGCGGCGGAAGGTGGGCCGATCCCTGCCGAAGGAGGGACGGTCACCGCCGAAGCGGGGTTTGCTGCCGAAGGAGGGTTTGGAGCCGAAGGAGGGCTTCGATCCAAAGGAAGGCCTGGAGCCGAAAGAGGGGCGCTTCCCTGCCCGGTCGAAGCTGGGCTTGCGGTCGTAGGCGCGCGGGGCGGATGCGGTATCACCTTCTCCCGATGGATCGGAGGAGGATTTCGCGGCGGCGAGGCGGTCGGCCTTCTCTTCTTCCCAGGGCTTGGTGAAGCTGGGACGATCGGGGCGGTTGGATTCGCGGGTGAAGGGGCGGCGTTCGCGCGGCGAAGGAGCTGATTCGGAGCTGCGACCTGGTTTGGTTACAAATCCGGTTCCAACCTTGCGCGGCTTTGGAATGAACTTGGTGATGCGGCCCGAACCTTCTGCGGCTTCGGCGCCTTCGTCCCCGATGGCGACAGAGCCGGTCTCATCGGAGGCGGGTACTTCCGCAGCGAGGAAGGCGGGGAGCTCGCCGGTGACATGGACCACAGTACGGCCTTCTACGGCGATGGTCTCAAGCTGGCGTGCAGAGATGAGTGCGTGGACGACATCGCGGATGCGCGAGCGGGCGGCGACCGGGGAGAGGAAGGTTTCGATGTCTTCCTCTGAGGCTACGATGGCCTGGCCGAGATAGAGGGAGATGAGAGCCGAGAGCGCGGTGGGCTGCCCGGCGTTGGCTCCGGCTTTGATCTGCTTGGTGAAGCGGGTGGTGATGAGTTCCCAGAGGGTGGCGGCTCCATCGGGCTGCGGGACCGGGATCACGCGAAGGTGCTGCCAGAGCTCGGTGAGGGAGCGGAGGACGGCGGTCTCGGTGACCTCTTTGCCAAGCTGAGTGGTGAGGTCGTAGGAGCTCATGCCGGTGGCGTGGTCTTTGGCGCGCTCGGTAAGAAGGGTATATGTGTTGAGCGCAAGCGGAGAGACCTTGGTTGCGCCACTCGTGGTGGGGGGTTGCTTCCAGGCCTTGTCACCGCGAAGGGTAAAGATATAGGGGAAGGCAAGAGGGGAGACGATGAAGTCAGGGGTCTCGCTGCCGGTGCCTGTGGGCGAACCCAGGAGATTGAGGGGGATGGCGCCGCCATCGAGGATGAGACGGGAGAGCAGGCTGCGGGACTGATCGGTGTCAGCGAGGGTGGGCGCGGCGTTGGGCTCGCCAAGGATCGCTTCGACGAAGGAGGGCGCAGGCGCGGGAAGCTGCGAGGCGCGGGGAGTGAAGAAGACCAGGCCGGAGGTGTTGAGCCAGTCGCGCAGCATGTTGATGGTGAGGATGGGATCGGCGTTATGGTGCCAATGGGCGAGACGGGCGGCGGCGAGCTGATCAGCCGAGGGAGTGCTTAGATTACTCAAGGTATTGCCTTCCTGCTGGGCGATGCTACGCACCCCAGCAAACTTCGGCCTGGGCCGAAGGACGGTCTTTGTTTCATAGGAGCGGCGCGCGACTAAGATTCGGTCCAAATGTCTGCTGCGCGCTACTACAAGGATACCGTAAAGTCGGTTAGCCCGCCGGGTGTTGCGCTCGAAAGAATTGCCTGCAAGTCATTTGCAAGGAGCGTCTCCGGGAATCGGGGCGAGTGGCGATGGCGGAGGGTGCCGTTAGAATGTAGCCGTCGGGCATAGAAGTTTATTCAGCAGGCAGGCACAGCGCATCAAGACCGGAGGAAACGTGAAATATCTTTTTGTTATCCCTCTTGCAGTATTTTCTTTGGCGATTCAGGCGCAGACTGCGAACACGCAGGGAGTGACCGGTACTCGAGTCGATGTGGAGCTGACCAAGCGGATCGACGTGAAGAAAGCAAAGGTGGGTGACGTGGTCGAAGCCAGGACTACGGCCGTGGTGAAGTTTGCGGACGGCGCGGAGCTTCCCAAGGGGACGAAGGTGGTGGGGAAGGTGACCGATGCAAGGGCGAAATCAAAGGCGGACGGAAGCTCTCATCTCGCGTTCAATCTGAATCAGGCGGTAACTAAAGACGGACACGAGCTTTCTTTTAAGGCGATGGTAATCTCCGTAACGGCTGAGGCAGATACGCCGCCCGATACGTCCGCGATTGCTGGAGGCTCGCGGGGCGGCGCAAGCACGGCGCAAAATCCTAATGCAGCGATCAAGAGTCCGAGCAATCCCAGTGGAGCTTATGTGACACAGGGCGCCATCAGCGATGGCATGCATCATGATGGAGACCTTGGTCCGGTGGCTCGCGGGCCAAACGATCGTGTTCCGGTGACTAATATGCCCGGAGTAGTACTTACCAGTGCGGATGGCACGAACAATGCAGGCGTGCTGGACGCGGCGAACCAGAATATTTCGCTTGATTCAGGGACGAAGCTGATTCTTCGTGTGATTCCGCAGAAGTAGCGAGTTCATATGCTTCAGATTCGCTGAAAGGCTTTGGCTATGTCCTTATGCGAGTAGCGGAGAGCGATGGGCCGGCCATGAGGGCAGGCGGTGGGGTGCTCGGTCTTGCTGAGGGCGTCGAGGAGCCACTCGATCTTTGAAGGCTCGAGGGGCTGGTTGATCTTGATGGCCGCGTGGCAGGCGATGGAGGCAGCGATGCGGCGGCGGCGAGCTTCGGAGTTTTCGGTCTGGCGGTTGCGGTCGGGGATGTCGAGGATTTCTTCGAGGAGATGCTCGAGCTCGCGGCCTTCGAGGCCGACAGGGGCGGCTTTGACGGCGAGGGTGCGGGGGCCGAAGGGTTCGGCTTCGAAGCCGTTGCGGTCGAGTTCGTCGGCGATCTCGGAGAAGGTGATCATCTGGGCGGGCAGAAGGTCGATCAGGAGCGGCATGAGGAGCCGCTGGCGCTGAATCTGTTCGGTGTCGCGTTCGCGCAGGACTTTCTCGAAGAGGATGCGCTCGTGGGCTACGTGCTGGTCGATGATCCAGAGGCCTTCCTCGTTTGTGGCGAGGATGAAGGAGTCGCGCAGCTGGCCGAGGGGCTTGAGAGTGGAGAGGGCGGTGAGGGTGTCGGCTTGCTGCGGGGCTGCTTCGTCGGCTGATTCGGAGCCGATGGACTCATAGCCGACAGGGATGGAGTGGCCGGAGAAGGCGAAGCGTCCGGGCGATGGAGGGACGATGGGGGCGGCAAGCTGGAAGGTCGAAGATTTTACGGGTTCGGAGCTGAAGGCTGCGATGTCGGCGGGGTTGTAGGGTTCGGAGTGAGGGAATGTCGTTGGCTGGCCAGGATGGAAGAGGGGCTCCGCCAATTGATTTGTGCCGGTACCGGAGAAGTACAGGGATCCTTCGCTGTGTCCGCTATCTGTTGAGCTGTGATTGAGTGGACTGACTTCGTCGGGTGGGCCGGGGAGCGGGCTGACGTCGATCAGGAGAGAGCTTGAGATGCCATGCGGGCCGTTTTCGAGTGCGGTAGCGAAGCTGGCTGCGGGACGGGCCTGGATGAGCGTGGTGCGGATGGTGTCGCGGACGAAGTCGTGGACGAAGCTGGGCTGGCGGAAGCGGACTTCGGTCTTGGCCGGGTGCACATTGACATCGACCTCCTGCGGCGGCATCTCGAGGTAGAGCAGGACGACCGGGTACGACGTGGGAGGGAGGATGTTGCGATAGGCCTCGGAGAGCGCGTGGAGGATGAGCTTGTCGCGGATGAGGCGCTGGTTGACGAAGACGTAGATGGAGTTGCGATTGAGCTTTTGCAGCTCGGGCTTAGAGACGAAGCCGGTGAGACGCAGGTAGCCGGGGTCGGGCGGGGTGTAGTCCAAGTCGCGCTTCCAGGGTGGGGGCTCGGGGAGACCGGCGCGGGCGAAGTCGAGCTCGGCGGTGGTGGGGAGCATGTAGTTGCTGGTGTCTTTGCCGAAGATCTGGAAGAGGCGCTCGGCGGCGTTGGCTACGGCTGGTGCGACGAGGAGCGCCTGGGTGGAGGAGTGCAGCTCGAAGTGTTTGGTGGGATGGACGAGAGCGTAGTGGGTGACGAGCGCGGCGATGTGGGAGAGCTCGGTCTGCTCGGTCTTGAGGAATTTCCGGCGGGCAGGGGTATTGAAGAAGAGATCGCGAAGGGTGATGGTGGTGCCGATGGGAAGGCCGGCGTCTTCGACGCGAAGGATGTTGCCGCCGGCGATCTCGATGAGGGTTCCTGATGGCTCTTCCGCGACGCGGGTCTCGAGCTGGAGGCGGGAGACGCTGGCGATGGAGGGGAGAGCTTCGCCACGGAAGCCGAGGGTGGCGATGGAGAGGAGGTCGTCGGCGGTGCGGAGCTTGGAGGTGGCGTGCCGCTCGAAGGCGAGGAGGGCGTCATCGCGGACCATGCCGTGTCCGTTGTCGGTGATGCGGATGAGCTTGCGGCCGCCGGCTTCGACCTCGATGCGGATGCGGGTAGCGTGGGCGTCGAGGGAGTTTTCGAGCAGCTCTTTGACGACGGAGGCGGGGCGTTCGACGACTTCCCCTGCGGCGATCTGGTTCGCCACGAGGTCGGAGAGGATATGGATGCGGCCCATAGGATCGATTGTACGAGGATCAGAAGATGGCCGTATGGAGACGCGAAGAGTGGTTCACGGGGCAGTAACCAACTTGGCATTTTGCTGGAGTGGAGAGTGCAAAGTAGAAGACACACGCGACTGAGTCTTGCCGAGCGAAGTTGATATTTGGCTTGATTCAGGCGGTTTTGGCAGAGTAAGTCTTGGGCATTGAAGTGCAAGAGGGAGGACGCAACAAAACCATAGTATTAACAGGAGATTTATGACTCGGCTCTCGCTAGCATTGTGCACTCTCGTTATGGCTGCCTTGCCCACCACTGCTGCCCTGGCTGACTCGGTCAGCTTCAACTTCAGCTTCAGCAACGCAGACTTTTCCGGGTCGGGCGTGCTGACGGCGGACTCAACCAATATTGCTGGTGTGTATGACATCGTCGGCGTGTCCGGAGACATCGTCATCGGTAAGACGACTGATGCGATCTCCGGTCTGCTTGCAGCGGGCGTATTCCCGGCTGATGGCCCGAATGACAACCTGCTCTATTTTCCGGAGCTGCCTGCTCCATTCGGCGCCTTCGATGCGTCTGGTGTGTCTTTCACGTTAGCGAACGGTGCGGGTAAGGTGAACCTCTTTTTGTCAGAAGGAGAAGTTCTGAAGCTGACTGGCGGCAAGCAGGACGAGGAGTTGGGCTCAATCTCGGTGGAAGCGTCTCCGGTGCCTGAGCCGGGATCACTGACGCTGCTGGGGACGGGCGCCCTTGGCCTGGCTGAAGTCGTTCGTCGCAGGCTGAGCGCTTAGACGTTTCATTGACTGAAGACAGATTATGGGGCAAGGCCGCACTGACAGGTGCGGCCTTGCTGCCATCCGCCATTCAGCAAAAACAACTGCGCAATTCTGGGACAGGATGGTAAATAGTTCTCCATAAACCTCGTGAATAAGAAATTCAATACCACTTTAGGGTGCATGTTTCTGCACATTTACCCACATGAGTCTTTTCAGGTCATTTTTGTTACCCACTTTTAGGGGGGTTTCTAGTTTTCGCGATTGGCCCTCTGAGTGCTATGTACCTGGGTAAGTGAACGTCAGCGATCCCTTAGGAGTTTTATGAAACACCGAATACTGGGACTCTTTGTTTTGGCCTTGGCCGCTCTCTCTACCTCTTCTGTTGCACATGCAGATACATTCGATTTCAGCTTTTCGGGGATTCCGATTCTGAATTCCGGCCCACTCTTCTCCGGCGCAGGCACGTTCACTGCGACTGAAGTAGGACTTTCTGACGTCTACGACGTGACTGGCGTTACCGGCTCGGTGAGCACAGGGTCTGCAAGCTCCAGCATCACCTCACTGATCGGACTTGGTCAGTTCGAGAGCAATGACAATAAGCTTATCTATCCCGGTATCCTCTTCGGAACCAAGTTTTTTGACTTCGATGGAGTTTCGTTCGGGCTTGCGAATGGGAGTTCGGTCAACCTTAACAACCTCGTGGCGCTCAACACCGCGTCCCTGGAAGGCACGAAGGGAGACACTGCCGCTGAATTCGACACAATCTCCTTGAGCAAGAACTCTCCGGTCCCTGAGCCCAACAGCCTCGCGCTGTTCGGTACCGGTATTCTTGGCATCGCAGGTGCGGTGCGCCTCAAGTTACGCTTTGGCTGATGTACTGCTTTCCTTGGTTAGAAAGAGCCGCTTCGTGACCCGAAGCGGCTCTTTTGTCTTTGCTGAGTATTGATGCTTCCGGACTGCCGGTTATTTCGCTTTTTTCTTTGCGGCGGGTTTGGACCCGGTCTTCGATTTGTGGGTTTCGGAGTCGCGGTCGCCTACCATGTGGAGACGCATGAAGTTGGTTGCGCCGGATTTGGTGCGGGTACCGGCGACGATGCCGACGATCTGACGCTGATGAACGTGGCCCTGAGTCTCCAGGATCTGTTCCGCCATGTTGACGAGCTTGTCGGTGTCGCGGAAGCGGGCGCAGAGGATGGGATAGGTTCCCCAGAGAAGCATGCTGCGGTTGATGACCTTCTCGAAGGGCGAGAGTGCAAAGATGGGCGGGTCGGGATGGTACTTGGAGAGCAGCCTTGCCGTCATGCCTGACTCGGTGAAGATGGCGATAGCGGCTACGTCGAGATCGTCGGCGGCGTGCGACATGCACTCGCAGATGGTCTCGGCGATGGAGAGCCGGACGCTGGGATGATGGCCGAGGGCTGGACGGGGATCGAGGCGGATCTGGTGCTCGGTTTCAGTAATGATCTTGGCCATCATGGCTACGGCTTCGACAGGGTATTTGCCTGCGGCGCTCTCGGCGGAGAGCATGACGGAGTCGGTGCCGTCGTAGATGGCGTTGGCGACGTCTGAGGCTTCGGCGCGGGTTGGACGCGGATTGTCGATCATCGACTCCAGCATCTGGGTGGCGGTGATGACGGGTTTGCGGAACTCGGCTGCGCGACGGATGATGTGCTTCTGAATGGCGGGGACTTTTTCCGGAGGGACCTCTACGCCGAGGTCTCCGCGAGCGACCATGATGGCGTCTGTAACCTCTAGGATGCTGTCCAGATGCTCGATGGCCTGAGGCTTTTCGAGCTTGGCGATGACCCAGGCATCGGACTTGAGAGCTGCGAGACGATTTTTTACGTGGCGCACGTCGTCTGCGGTGCGAACGAAGGAGACGGCGACCGTGTCCACGCCCTGGCCGATGGCGAAGATGAGGTCTTCTTCGTCTTTTTCGGTGAGTGACGGAACGTTGACGGCGATGCCGGGGAGGTTGATGCCCTTGTTTTCGCCGAGCATGCCTCCGTTTACGATCTCGCAGATGACGTCGACGCCTTTGACGGTCTCGACGCGCAGTTCGATGAGGCCGTCGGAGAGCAGGATGCGAGAGCCGTGCTCAAGATTTTCGGCGAGGGTCTTGAAGGTAGTGCCGACGATGGCGGCGTTGCCTTCGATCTCGCGCGGCGTGATGGTGAGGCGTTTACCGGCCGTCAGCAGGACCGGCTTATGACCTTTGAGCTTGCCGGTACGGATCTTGGGGCCTTGCAGGTCGGCGAGGATGCAGATGGGCTTGCGCTCCTCTTTGGAGATGGTGCGGACCATGCGAATAAGCTGTGCTTTCTGCTCGTGGCTGCCATGCGAGAAGTTGAGGCGTGCAACATCGAGACCGGCGCGAACGAGCTGGCGGAAGATCTCAGGGGTGCTTGAGGCGGGGCCGAGCGTTGCGACGATCTTGGCGCGGCGACCACGTTCCATTGCGGCAAAGGGGGCAACGTTGGGTATTGCATTCGAAGATTTCTTCATGGGTCGCTTGCGAAAACTTTCTCACCACCGCAAAGTACGGATGGTATGACCAGTGAGTTTAACTGCCGTGGCAATTCTAACCGGGTGGAAGGGTATTTGGGGGCGCAGACGTGGAATGAGTGCGATGCGAGGGGAAAAACCGAGCGTGGAACTCAGCATTGAATTCGGCTCCGCAGAGCACGCAGAGCGAGATGATGTAGAGCCAAAAGAGGAGCGCGATGCCTGCGCCAAGCGATCCATAGACCTGGGAGTAGTTGGCGAAACGAGTGACATACCAGCCGAAGACCACGGTTGCGAGGAACCACATGGCCGTGGAGACAAAGGCGCCGGGGAGGGTGCGCTTCCAGGACTGCCTCATGGGGGTTCCCATGTGATAGATGAGGGCGGTGAGGCCGATACTGCCGGTGAGCGCGACGCCCCAGCGCAGGAGCAGCGCGAAGAGAAAGACCGAGGTGCGGACGGAGGGAGTGATGTGGAGCGCGAGCCACATGGTGATGTAGTGACCGAAGACCACGAGGACACTGGCCAAAGCAAAGGGGATGAGCGAGAGCGGAACCAGAAGGAGAGCACGAAGGCGACGTTGCCAGAACGTCCAGCAGTCGACAGGCAGATCGTTCGCCCGGCGAAGGCCTTCCATGATCGTTGCTATGACGCTGGAGGCTCCGAGGAGGCTAACGAAGGCAGCTAGGCTCAGGGCATGAGTGGAATGAATGGTCTGAGGCGATGCGACGAAGTAGCTTTGCAGCAGGGGGCTGACGTCCGGAGGGAGGATGCGGTCGAAGAAGAGAGCGAACTGGAAGCGTAGTGGCGTGGTATCGGGTACCAGGCTGATGATCGCGGCGGCGACTATAAGTGCAGGAAAGAGTGCGACCATCGCGGAGTAGGCGGTGGACTGAGCCAGGTTGAGGCTGTCATGCCTCATCGCGCGGAGCAAGGTTCCGTGAAGGACCAGGGGAAGACGCAGGAGTCTTCTCATGGGAGGGATTCCCGAGTGAAAGCGGGCAGGCTAGCCCTTCCATCGATTGAGAAAGGCAGTGACGGCCTCAACGCTGGTGTGCTCGAACTCCTTCTCGCGTTCCGCGTAGAGGAGGTTGCCGTGGGCGTCGATGACGGCGAGAGAAGGGATGCCATGAGCGATGGGAACATGATACTTCTTTGCCACATCGACGTTGTGGTCGACGTGGCCGGTATCGATGTGCACAACAAGGAAGTGCTTGGCGAGAAGCTCCACGTTGGGGCTTTGGCGGTAGTAGAAGTCGAGGACCTGGCAATCGCCGCACCAGTTAGCTCCGAAGTCGAGGAGGATACGTTTGTGTTCGCGGCGGGCGGTAACCATGGCGGCGGCGATGTCGGCGTTTGCGTTGGCGGTTTCGGAGTACAGATGTCTATTGACCATGAAGACCGACTGCGCAGCTGCCGAAGCCAGGGGAACAAACGTGAGTATCAGCAACATGGCTACTGTCGAGAGAGTCGTGGAGCGGAGTTTCACGTTCATGAGAGACCTTGTTCGAGTTCGTCGAAAATCTTACTTAGTGGGGCTGGTGAGACGTGGGTGCTTTATCGATGATGCTTGAGGGTCGAGGAGCGGCGCAACTGAAATTGCGGGAGTTAGCCTACTTTCCAGCGTAGTAGCCGTCCCTGGTCTGGACGACCAGACCTTTCTGATGGAGCGAGAGATCGATCTGGTGATAGCCGCTGGACGAGGCGTCCTCGGTGGGGGTGTAGCCGAGGCGGTACTGGGCGCGCAACTCTTCAGCGATCTGGTTGTAGATCTGAGCGACGTCCTGATTCTTCTTAACCTCGAAGAGGCGGCCGCCGGTCTCGTGGGTCATCCGTTCAAGGATTTTCTTGCCGTCGACGTGGCTCTGGCTGGGATAGTTGCCGCCATTCCCTGGCCCGTTGCCACCACCCGGGTAGCCACCACGCCCACCCGGGTATCCGCCTCCGGGATAACCTCCACCGGGGTAGCCGCCACCAGGATAGCCGCCGCGGCCACGTTGAGGATTGTTGTTCTGGGGATGAGACTCTTCGCCTTTGAAGTAGATGGCGTAGATGATGGTGTCGGCGCGCTGAGCGGCTTCGATGGATCGGACGAGATTTTCCTTGCTGTTTCGGTCGACGCCATCAGAGAGGATGATGAGGGCTTTGCGGCCATGTTGTTTGCTCATCAGCTCGTCCGAGGCGAGAAAGAGCGCGTCATAAAGGACGGTGCCGCCACGGCTGCGGCTGCGTGTCGAGCTGTCATCGTCGGAGGAGCCGGGACTGGGAGTGTCAATCTCTTTGAGCGCCTTCTGGAGAAGCGGGCGGGAGGTGGTGAGGTCCTGGAGCAGCTCGACTTCTCGGGCAAACTGCAAGACGAAGGCCTGATCCTTAGGATTGGTGAGCATCTGGTCGAGAAAGGTGCTGCTGGCCGTACGCTCCTCGTCGAGGACAGTGCGCTGGGATTGGCTGGTATCGACGAGCAGGCCCAGGGTGAGTGGAAGGTTGGTGTCCTTGTCGAAGTAGCGGACGGTTTGGGGCTTCCCGTCCACCTGAAGGGTGAAGTCCTCCTTGGTGAGGGTTTGAACAAGGGCGCCCTTCTTGTCGCGGACGACGACGGGGAGATTGACGAGGCGGGCATCGACTGCGATGGTCTGGGCGGTGGAGGCGGGAGTTTGCTCTGGCGTGGGAGTTTTTTGCTGGGCGATGAGGTTGGAGACATGGAGGCTGGGGACGATCAGGACGACGGCCAGCAAAAGGGGCCGAAGTGAGAGGGGGGCAGTCATGTGAGTTTAGACGGTGCCGGCCGGGTGGGGTTTCAAACTGCTGGATCTCCTGTCGGACGTTTTTGCTGACGGAAGATCGCTGGCTTGCTACTATCGATTGATCTCAAATGATTTTTGCATTCTGGCCTTTCCGATACAGGGAAAGTGGTTGCAGACGGTACTTTCTCGGCTTTCAGGTCGATGTATGCCGTCGAGCGTGCGAGCCATGGCGAATCACCGAATCTCCGGGATCAAAGCCGCACTCCCCGGAGCAGATGGGCGGGAAGTGGGGTTACTCTGCGCGATAGCCTGTTAGACGGTGCCTCTTGCAGTATGCTGACAACGTTGGGAGATGCTGGAACGAGCGTGACATGGAGATAAGCAAGAGCACCGGTGACGCATCGCTCGAGGTCGGGCTGATGGCTGGCGCTGTGCCTGAGACCACGTCTGCTAGTACTCGTCCAGAGTCGGTTCGGTGGGGCCACCTGACCGCGACGTTCTTTGTCCTGCTGCTTTTTTCGTGGCTGGGAATCGTGCTTTCGCGGCAGTCGGATGGAGTTGCGACGATCTGGTTTACCAATGGACTTTTATTTGCGTTGATCGTGACGCGACCCAAGAAGACCTGGCTGCCTTATTTTGTCGCAGGATTTCTGGCTGACGTGCTGGCCGATGTCGTCTATGGCGATCCGCTGAAGCTGGCCGTCGGTGTATCCGTTGCTAATTCTGTAGAGGTGATCACCTCCGCCATCCTGTTGACGCGATGGTTTGGCAATCCCCTGCAACTTACAAAACGCATTCCTCTGCTGGGCTTCCTTGGAGTAGCCGTGGTGGGAGCGACAGCGGTGACGAGTGCGCTGGGTGCTTCGTGGACGATGCTGTTTGTGAATGCGGGACCGTGGTGGATGCTGTTTCGGACCTGGTACCTCGGCGATGTGCTGGGCATGGCGATCATCGCGCCGCTGGTCTTCATTTTGCAGCGGCCGGGATTCTTTTCCATGCTGCATCGAGAGCAACTGCCGAAGACCCTCCTGTTCCTGATGATCCCGGCAGCCGCGACGGCGCTGGTATTCAGCCACAGCAAAGATCCGCTTATCTTCTTTATCTTTCCTGCGCTTCTGCTCGTAGTCTTTCGACTGGGCTTTCCCGGCACGGTACTCTCCGTGTTTGTCATCGCGTTGATCTCGATCTGTTTTACCGTTACGGGACATGGCCCGTTGATGCTGATCACGGGGGCAAATCTGCTCCACAAGATTGTGATCGAGCAGATCTTTGTCGCAGTAGCTTTGTTTACCTTTTTTCCGGTGGCGGCGCTGCTCGAGGAGCGAAAGGCCCTCGAGACTTCCCTGCAGAAGAGCGAACTGCGCTACCGGGAGTTAGCCAACGCAGACTCGTTGACGGGACTGGCAAACCGGCGAGCGTTCGATGAGAGGCTTGAGCAGGCCTGGGATCGGGCGATGCGCCATGAGCAGTCGCTGGCTCTGCTGCTAGTCGATGTGGATCTCTTCAAGGCCTACAACGATCTTTATGGACACGTCGGCGGAGACGATTGCCTTCGCTGTATCGCGAAGGTGATTGCGAGCGCGTTGCAGGATAAAGCGGAGATGGCCGCGCGGTTTGGTGGCGAAGAGTTTGCTGTCATTCTGCCGAACACGACGATGGAGTCTGCCGTACATATCGCGGAAGATGTTCGCCAGGCTGTAGCCGCGATGAAGATGCCGCACTCTGGGAATCAATTGGGGATTCAGACGATCAGCATTGGGGTCGCGGCTGGTGTGCCGGATAGGAATGCTGCGCTGATCTCGTTGCTGACGGCCTCCGACCATGCGTTGTATCGCGCGAAGTACCTTGGACGGAATCGAGTGGAGTCGACGATGGCAGTCATGGCAAGCGACGGAATGTCCACTGCGGATTCGACAGCCTAGACTAGAAGTTTGATCGCTCATTTTTTTGCGGCGGCGATGGATTTGAGACGAATGCATTTTGACAAAACGATGAGACCACTTTATTGGCTGACGGCTGGTTGTTTCTGCGCCTGCTTCGCTTTGGGGTGTGCCTCGAGCTCGGCTACGGCGGCGACACCTGCGCACCCGGCAGCCGTAGCACCAGGGACCGCGACGAAACCTCCCAGTGGATTTGCAAGGACCGTGGTGTTATGGCCAAATGGAGCGCCTGGAGCCCTGGGTAGCGGCGATGGAGATGTGCCGAAGATGTATGTATTTCCTGCGCCTGGGGCGGGAGTGCATTCGGCGGTGATTGTGATGCCGGGAGGTGGCTATTACCACCTGGCGATCGAAAAAGAGGGCGGCGAAGAAGCGCGCTGGCTGAACGAACATGGGGTGACGGCCTTTGTGCTGGAGTATCGACTGGGGCCCAGATATCACTTCCCTTCTCCCATGCTGGATGGAGCACGAGCGATGCGTTATGTGCGCAGTCACGCGGCGGAGCTTGGAGTGGCAAAGGACAGGATCGGGCTCTGGGGATTCTCGGCAGGCGGCCATCTGGCCGGCTATCTGGCTGCCGTCAATGATAACGGGGCTGCGGGCGCCGATGATCCAATTGATCGCGTGAGTGACCGGCCAGACTTTGCCATCGTGTCGTATGGACGATTCAGCATGGACAATGCGATACCCAGAAAGACAAATATGGAAGGGTTGCTGGGCGACCATCCGACGAAGGCGATGCTGGACTCCGTCTCGGTAGTAAAGCTTGTGACGAAGAATACCCCGCCCTGCTTTATCTTTGCGACGACCGCCGACCAGACAGTCAGTCCAGTCAACGCAACTGCCCTTTACGATGCGCTGAAGCAGGAGGGAGTGCCGGTCGAGTTGCACATCTTCGAGCGAGGACAGCATGGGGTGGGAATGGCGCAGAACGTGAAGGGGATGCCCGAACTGGCGATCTATCCCACTCTGCTGGCCAACTGGATGGAGATGCATGGATGGATGACGCAGGAGTAGGGATTCCGCGAAGCTCGAAGTCAGGGGTACATAAAAAATAATGCTTCCCGGCTGCGAAACGAATAGACTTCATTTGTCATCCCCTAAGGGTTAAACGGTTGAGCAGATCCTGTTAGGGCCGCCTGTTCCACTTGCTTTGATCGCAAGGAGAAGTCGCTTCGTTCGGTTACGCCGGCAGACGGGGAGCATCACGATGCTGGCACTATCCTGGCTTGTACCTCGAGGTATTTCTTGAAGGCTTCCGCGCTCGACTCTCACCGATCCTGGGTTTGGAAGACGATTCTTTCGGCGATCCCGATCTCGCTGGCGGTGGTACAGCTCTGGCGGCTTAATCACGGAGCTGAACTTGGAAGAATGAGCACTGTTCTGATTGCGCTGTCGGGTACGGCAGTGGCGGTTTGGGCTCTATGGCGTGAATATGGCCGTGGAGAAAAGATTCGTGGTGCCGAGCTTGCTCATTCGCAGTTTCTGGCAGCGGCAGAGACCAGTCTGGATGCCTTTGGGCTTTTCGAGTCTGTCCGTGACGAAGCAGGCAAGATCGTTGATTTCCAGATCTTATACATCAATGCCAACGTCGAGCGGCTGTTGGGACAATCACGGTCCGAGCTGCTGGGACAGACTCTTTGCTCCGTCACCCCGATGAAGCCAACAGTGCCGATGTTCGGCAGGTTTTGCAGGGTGATCGAGACTGGCGAATCGCTGAATGAAGAGTTTCCTGTCAGCTACGAGAGTGTCAAGGCATCGTGGCTGCAGACGCAGGTAGTGAAACTCGGCGATGGCCTGGCGATCACGTTTAAAGACATCAGTGAAGCAAAGAGCGCCCA
Source organism: Granulicella sp. S190 (assembly GCF_009766095.1). Taxonomy (GTDB): domain Bacteria; phylum Acidobacteriota; class Terriglobia; order Terriglobales; family Acidobacteriaceae; genus Edaphobacter. Next base: position 438,513 of record NZ_LMUD01000016.1, on the reverse strand, counting down.
GGAGCGATATGCGCAGCTTGCGGAGTTCACCGATTCGGTCTTCCAGAATGCACCCTTCAGCATCATCGCCACCGATCTTGAAGGAACGATCACGGCGATGAACGCGCAAGCAGAAAAGCTGACGGGGTATCGCTGCGAAGAGCTGGTGGAAAAGGCCTCTCTAACGGCGCTGCATGATGAGCGCGAACTCCTGGCGAGAGCTATTGCCATCGACACAGCTGCGACGGTGGAGAAGTATGGGTTCGAAGTTCTGACGGCAGGGGCAGCAGACGGGGAGATGGAGGAGCGGGAGTGGACGCTGATTCGGCGCGATGGCTCTCGAACTCCGATCAATCTCGCCGTGAGAGCGGTGACGACAGAGGGCGGTGAGGTAAGCGGCTTTGTGAGCATCGCGTTCGACATCACGGATCGGCGGCAGATGATGGAGTATGTAACTCATCTGGCGACGCATGACCAACTGACCGGATTAACCGGACGAGCGCTGTTGCAGGACAAGACCGTGGAGGCGGTGGAGCAAGCCCGCCGCTACGGAACAAAAGTCGCGGTCTTTGTCATCGATCTGGATCACTTCAAGCGTATTAACGACTCGCTGGGGCACTCCGCAGGAGACCAGCTCCTGATCGAAGCCGCACGAAGACTCACTCGCTCGGTGCGCAGCACGGACGTGGTAGCGCGAGTGGGCGGAGATGAGTTCGTTGTGGTGATGCCGGATATCACCAGCGTGAACGACGTAGAGCAGTGCGCGGCCAATCTGGTGGCAAGGCTGGCGCCGGAGATTTCGATTGATGAACACCTGATGCATGTGACAGCGAGCGTAGGAATCTGCATCTACCCGGATTTTGCGAGCGACGCGAAGCATCTGTTAAAACGGGCTGATTCCGCTATGTATGCCGCGAAAGAGAATGGCCGCAATCAATTTCAGATCTTCAGCGAGAGCATGCTGAAAGAGACCGCAGAGCGACTGACGATGGAGCATGCTCTGCGTCATGCCCTGGTGAACAAAGAGCTCAGCATGCACTACCAGCCGCAGATCTCGCTGACCACTGGCGCGGTAACGGGCATGGAGGCGTTACTTCGCTGGACGCACCCGAAGCTGGGCAGCGTCTCTCCGTCGCAGTTTATTCCGCTGGCAGAGGAGACAGGTCTGATTGTACCGATAGGCGAGTGGGCTTTCCTTACGGCGTGTTGCGAAGGCAGGGCGCTGCAGGTCGAGCTTGGCGTAGATCTTACGGTATCGATCAATTTGTCCCCCCGTCAGTTTCAGCAGAAGAATCTGGTTCCCATGGTTGAGAGCGCGCTGTTGAAGAGCGGCCTGTCGGCGGAGTGCCTGCAGATCGAGATCACGGAGAACATGTTGATGGTCAGCTCTGAACATGTTTTGGATAAGCTTCAGAGAATGCGCGAGCTGGGAGTCCGTATCTCAATTGACGACTTCGGCACCGGCTTCTGCAGCTTCTCTTACCTACTGGAATATCAGGTGGACCGTTTGAAGATCGATCAAAGCTTCGTGAGGAAAGCAGTTGCCGATGCCAATGCAGCTGCCGTGGTTCGAACCATCATCGCCATGTCGCATGGACTCAACATCAAGGTAGTTGCGGAAGGTGTTGAGACAGACGAACAGATGCGGTTCCTGCTGCGAAGGAGATGCGATGAGGCTCAAGGAAACTTCATATCGAGGCCAGTGGCGAAGGCGGAGTTTAGTGGCGTAGTGCGAAGCTATGAAGATCATCCTTCGGCGCGCATACCAGAGCCGGTCGCCGGCTTGGTTCGCTAGATCACTCCGGGCATGCATAACGGTCGCAACCAGAATGTTCCGGTCGCGACCGTTGCTAAATATAAATCGAGTGTGAGTTCTTAGGTAGTTGCCTGGCTGCGTCTGATCAGGTGGTAGATGCCCAGCAAAATCAGCGCCCCTACGAGCGACATGATGAAGCCGGCTGACTGATCAGGTTGATAGTGGCCGATCGCACGGCCGAGGAAGGTTCCGAGGAAGGAACCCGCGATACCAATCAACATGGTGATGAAGATCCCACCAGGCTCCTTGCCAGGAATGATGAACTTGGCGAGCGCGCCGACGATGAGACCGATGAGAGCCGTCCAAAGAAGATGAAACATAGCTGTTCCTCCGTGTTAGTTTTTCCGGGGCGGCCGGAGATGTCTCGATTGATGGGAGAAGAATACTCCTACTTTGCTTCTACGCAAGCGCCTGATTTTGCTTTGGAATGAGATTTTTCTGCGCAGAATAGTGCATTGAGGGAAAGAGATTCATCCAATCCAACTATGAGTGATAAGGTGATCGACGCAGGAGTCAGGATGGGCCATGTCCACCTAAAGGTGGCGGATTTGGAGAGAGCGCTTGGATTTTATTGCGGTGTGCTCGGGTTTGAGGTGACGCTGCGGTTCGGCGACTCAGCTGCATTTCTCTCGGCAGGCGGATACCATCACCATATAGGCCTGAACACCTGGGAGAGTAAGGGGGGAGCACCTCCAACACCCGGGACAACCGGTCTCTATCACCTGGCACTGGTATATCCGACGCGAGCTACTCTGGCGGATGCCTTGCAACGGCTGCTGCGTGCAAAGGTGCCACTGGATGGCGCGTCCGACCACGGGGTGAGCGAAGCGCTTTACCTGCGCGATCCCGACGGAAACGGAGTAGAGCTCTACTGGGACCGTCCAAAGAATGAGTGGCCCAAAGATGCACAAGGCAGGTTGACGATGTATACGCGAGCACTGGATCTGCGCGGGCTGTTGGCGGCAGCAGACGAGAGTTTAGACACCCCGCACAATCAGGTCGTTCTTCCATAGTGCCAGCACTACGTCCATCTGGCTGTTGTGCGGAATGTCTTCACCATCGGTGACTTCAGCCCAAAGTGTCGTAACGGTCTTATGGGTGCCCGCGTTGAGAAGAGACACGGCACGGAGGGCGTAAGCCTTGGCCTTGTTGGATGGAGCATATTGTCCAGCAGGAATTCCTTTGACTAGACCTGCTTCGCAGAGACTTAGAAAGGCGAAGCGTGGGCCTCCCTTGCGCTGGGCTGAAGGGCTGGTGGGATAAAGCTTTGCTGTCGCCTGTTCCCAGCGTGCAGCAGGGGTGATGGCCTTGCCATAAATCTCCGTGCGGGCCGCGATGAGAGCGGCTTCTCCGTACTTGTTCGCCATGATGTCTCCTGTGAAGATTGTTTCAGATTCTGCCAGACGACGCGATTCCGCCTCCGTGAGAGTGATCTCTCGCGATCAAAGGACTTCGCCGAAAGCGGAGTGGCGATTTGCCGATTCGTCGCCTGCACTACATCCACTCAGGACTTCGAAGCCTTCTTGGCAGGATTTTTTTGTTTGGGCGAGGTTGAGCCATCTTGCCAGAGCTTGATGCCTCCATCGATCGCGTTGGTGTTCGCTCCGAGGATCACATGATCGGGGAGGTCCTTCATCATCTTCGCGTTGCCGCCACCGAGGAGGACGGTTTCGCAGACCATGGCTGCCTTGAGGCGACTGATGATGTCGAGCACCGACTTTCTCCAGCGCTTCACACCACGGCGTTCGAGCCCTGCAAGACCGATGTACTCCTCGTAGGTGAGACCTTTTTTGTAAGGCAGATGAGCGAGTTCGAGCGATATGACGAGACCGTCGACGATCATCGCGGAACCCAGGCCGGTGCCGGTGCCAAGGAAGAGCATGCGGCCGCTTTTGTAGCCTCCAAGAGCCTGCATCGCTGCGTCATTGATGAATCGGAGGGGTTTGCCGAAGGCTTTCTCGTAAGGGAAGTCGACCCATCCGCCGCCGAGGTTATGGGGTTCAGCGATGGGGCGGTGGTGGACGACGGGACCGGGATAGCCGATCGAAACGCAGTCATACGCCCAGCCTTTCGTCGCTGCGAGGACGTCTGTGGTCATCTGTTCGGCGGTCATCGTTGGACCGGAGGGGATCTTGATGGGGACGAGGTTGTCTGTCGAGGCGACCTTTACGTTGGTGCCTCCGATGTCGATCACTAAAACTTTCATTTCCTGCATGGTAGCAGCGTTGCGAGGGTGCTGGCAGGAACTAACTAAAAGTACCGCCAAGACGGTCTTCTCACGAGCCGCGAAAGCATGCCGAAATGGCTCCGGGCACGGAAGAACAAGGTTGAAATGTTTCGCCTTTAGCGGTTGACGAAAAACCAAGGTTTTATGGAGAACACGAATGAAGTGAGGGGATCTCTGCGTAAGCCATTGATAAATTTAGATCTAATTTTTAAAAAACTATTTTATTGACAGTGGTATTTTGAATAGGCTATTGTGGTGTTGGGCACGCTTGCCCTAGAGATCAATACTATGCGTCGAATCATTGTGGCTACCCTCGCCCTGTCTCCCATGTTACTTCACGCTCAGGCAAATTCGCCTGCAAAAACCCAGACCTCTCAGGCCACAACACTGCGCTCCGAGCTGGTCTCCCCGGCATTCCACTCCGAAGCGGATCGCAATACTACTGCATCCGCAGCGCCGCTCCGCATCTCTACCGGAGTCAATGCTCCTAAGCTGGTTTACACCGTCGCAGTGCAGTCAGACTCCGACTTTGCTCCGACGATCCAGTTCGACAGGACCGCTGTTGTTGCCATGACGGTGGACTCGACCGGCAAGCCGACAGAGTTGAAGATCGTTCAGTCGGTCAATCCCGTGATGGACCGCAACGTTCTGACGGCAGTGAGCCAGTATCGCTTTACCCCCGGCACTCTGGATGACCAGCCGACTGCGGTTCCGGTAAATCTGGCAGTTGTTTTGAAGCCGGCCCAGTAGTTCCCTTGCTCTGACTGACTCGCCCTCCCCTCAGCAGAGTTTGGTGGCGTAGATTTGGTCAGGCCTAAAGGCAGACTCTTCGGAGTCTGCCTTTTTGTTTGAGCAATATGAAAGGCTACTGCTGCGCGGCTGGTGCGGCGGGGCTTGGTGCACCTTTGCCGCTGGGATTGGGACGGAGGGTTGCGAAGAGCGCTATGGCTGCGACTACGATGCAGACGATCACGATAAACAGAACGGGGTTAGAGATGGCTGGCTTTTTGTCTGGGGGGATGGGGGATTCCATGCTCGTTGGATGCAGAACGACTGAGCTGCGTATTTTTTTCAGCGTGGTGAAGATGTGTTTTTCGGGGATTTTTTGCGAAAACGTGGTGCATGGACATGGTTTTTCGGTGGTGTGAACGTGGTGGTGTGCGTGGTAATTGTGGCGAGGAAACACCACAGAATCTCCGCTGAAAAAATACGCCAGCTTTTTCAGGTTTATTTTCATCCCGCCGTCCGGGTAAAAAAATTTACCCAAGGGCTCTTGCTGATGTTGAGCGATTTCGACGGCTATTCCCTCTGATAGAAAGTCACCTGCCGGCTAGAGAGAATATCGCGCGCGGAGAACCCACGGCGCGCAGCGAAGCATGTTCGTTCGCGGGAGATGGCACGATTTCGCTTGATTGCAGAGGGTTCGGGTGGGATACTTCGGTGAAAATCGTGTGAACGACCGCGTACGACATGGGCTAGATGGACTTGCGGGTGCTCCTGGAGGTTTCATGGCGAGTGTGGCTGGAGTGGGTCTCGATGAGGGCGTGATTGCACCTGGGGCTGCCGAAGAACTGGCCGGGCCCGCTCATGCAGAGCTAAGCGCGACGAGACCGGTGGCTCGCGGGGAGCGTATCAGCAGCATGGATGTGCTGCGGGGCTTCTCGCTGATGGGCATCCTGATCATGAACATCTGTGACTTTGCCTACGGATACAGGAACTACCTCTATCCGCTGAGTACGGTGAAGCCGGTGTTCGATGGGCCGCACTGGAAGATCAACACCGCGGTCTGGTTTCTGCGCTGGATCTTCGCCGAGGGCAAGATGCGGGCACTGTTCTCCCTGCTGTTTGGAGCGGGTGTGATTCTGCTGACGGAGCGGGCGCTGGCTCGGGGCGCGGGAGTCAAGGCAGCGGACATCTTTACGCGGCGGAATATGTGGCTGGTGCTGATCGGGATGCTGCACGGATACCTGATCTGGGATGGAGACATCCTGTTCTACTACGGCACGGCGGCGCTGCTGTTTCTGTTTCCATTCCGCAACGTTCGCGTGAAGAGGTTGATGTGGACTGCAGGAATCATCCTGGCGATCAACTCCATCCTGATTATGGGCGGCCAGTATGGCAGCTCGTATAGCGCGAAGCAAGCAGCGGCAAAGGCGAATGCACGGCTGGCACAGCACCAGACACTTACCGAAGACGAGATCAGTGATCTGAAGAAGTGGCAGAGCACCCAGGATAGATGGCGGGCCCCTGACAAGAAAAAGTTCGAAGATATTTCCGCCATGCAGCAGGGATATTGGAAGGCTCAAGGACACGTAGCGGGAAATGTGTTGATGGGGGAGCTGAAGGGTGCGTACTTTGGGTTTGGCGACTGGGTTGGGTTGATGCTGCTGGGCATGGCGCTGTTCAAAAACGGATTTCTACCGGGCCGGTTGAGTATGAAGACGTATGCGTGGACTGCGGTGATTGGTCTATCCGTTGGCTGGACAGTAACGGGCGTAGGAGCGTGGAGAGCATGGGCTGGACACTTCGACATGTTCCGGACGTTGGTGTGGTTGCAGGCGCCGTATGACATTGGGAGGATTGCGGGTGCGCTGGGAAATGCCGCGCTGCTTCTGATCCTGGTGAAGGCTGGAGTCTTCAAGTGGCTGCTGGCGCGGATTGCTGCAGTGGGTCAGATGGCGCTCTCAAACTACCTGCTGACAAGTCTCACGATGAAGACGATCTTCGTATGGGGATCGTGGCACTGGTACGGCTACGTGGAGTACTACAAGATCTACTATGCCGTACTGGGAATGTGGATCTTCAATATGACGTTCAGCTCTATCTGGCTGCGGTACTTTGAGTTTGGTCCGATGGAGTGGGTGTGGCGATCGTTGACGTACTGGAAGCGGCAACCGATGCGGATTCGCGCGACGACTGCGGTGACAGAGGTTGCGAACACCGCTGCGTAGTTCGTGGTCTGCGATCCTTAGGGTGATAAGTGGCATGCGCAAAAAGAACCGCCACTCCTGGCTTTCGGAGTGGCGGGCGAAGAACATCTTTGATGACTTCGACTAAAACGGGATACGCGCGGTCAGCACCAGAGCGTGATTAGCAGTGTGAAAGCTCGTGACTGCAATCTGTTCTCCGGCTCCGAAGGTTAGTCCGAGACGGCCGGGCTTTCCGGTGGTGTCGTGAGAGAGAGGAATTCTTCCAATGATGGCGCCCGGCGTAATAAAGGTGGTTGTCTTTCCATCATTCGCGCCGCCTTTGAAGAAGGTAGTGTTGGATTCCACCTCGGGCCAGAAGAGCCGTGCGACGCCGGTCTTTGCCAACTTATACTGAGCCACATTGTTCCAGACGATCGAGTGGCCGAGCCCCTGAGAGTTTGTCACCGGCAGCGAACCTCCCGCAGTTGAGGTCAGCGCGAGTTGACCAAACCCTTTGCCGACTGCCAGCGTCGGTGTGATGACTGCGCAGCAGCTTCCGTTGTCGTTCTTCCCAGTCGGAATCGTTGCGGCCAGGAAGACGGTCACGATTGCATTTCCGTTCTCTTCATTCCTGGAGTAGAGTCGCTCCTTCGCAAGGAAGGAGAAGTCTCCGAAGCCATCGGACTCGCCGTTGGTGCGGTTGAAGAAGGGCGGCAGATTGAAGATGAGTTCGGTGTGCTTCTCGGGAATCAGCTCCAGACCTTTGCTGTTGCCGTAGTTCCAGACAGCGAAGCCGCTTGGGTTGTATTGATGCACAAAGTCAGTACGAAACTCCTGCTCGAGCCGTGGCGTGACGGTGACGAGCGGAGTTATCCAGTGAGGCTGCTCGTTCTGAGTTTTAGTAGCTCTTGCCTGCCAGCGACCGATGAAGGTGGTTGGAGGGGCCGGCTGTGCAGACTGCTGCTGATTGCTGGAGGTGCTTGCCTGGTTTGCCTCAGCAGGCTGGATGTTCTCTGTGCTGGAGACAGTTACAGATTCAGGCAAGGCAGCGGCGGCTGCCGGAGCCTCGGAGCTTGAAGTGGTTACTGCGTCCTGCTGAGCGTGCAGCGGAGTAGAAAACGTTAGGACAAGAGTGCAAAGCAATAAGGCTGGCCACCTAAGCATTTGAGTCTCTGAGGGAAAGGCTTGTGAAAGATCAGATATCATCTGTCGATTATATGCGACTCTAATCGTCCATCCAAAACAGTTGGATTGTAGATGTGATCTGGCGAATCACACTCAGGGCAGCAGTTGAGCTGGTCTTCGACATTCTGTAGCCAGAGGCGTGAATGAAACAGAGAAACCGATTACCATTCGACGCGAATGCCGAAGAGCGTTATAAGTAGCGCGGCTTGATCCGGGCTAATGAGGAGACCGTCGGTGGTGATGGGAGTTCCACGAACTCCGTCAAGCCGGCAGCCGCGTATGTCGGCGCGGAAGAGCTTTGACTGGGAGAGGTCGGCACGACTGAGATCGCAGTCGCGAAAGATTGTGCCTGAGAGATCGGCACCGTAGAAGTCGGCGTCGGTGAGATTGCATCTCTCGAAGACGCACTGCTGTAGACGAGCCATACGCAGGAGCGCGAAGTCGAGCTTGCACTCTCGAAAGAGGACGCTCTTGAGTTGAGCCTCCACACAGATTGCGCCAGTGAGGCGGGTTGTAAGGATCTCTACGCGCTCCAGCAAGCTGCCATTCAGGCTAATGTTTGCGAGGTCGGAGTCTTCGATGTGGGCGTCTTGAAGTTGCAGGCCCTGGGCGTTAGGGTCGGCGAGCGTGATGGATTTCCATACGCACCGATTGATACGCGCAGGCTGGCCGCGTGGGCTGACGAGCTGCGGCAAGATCGTGTTGGAGGAAGACGCATCGCTCACCTGGCCTGAGGCGAGCTGTTCGGCGAAGGTCTCCGTGAGAAACTCCTCGTCTATCTGCGGAGCGATGCGGCCTTTGGTCTTCGTCGCCATGACTCAAGGATATAAGGTTCTTCGCCTGTGACGTGCTCGACGTACGTCTCACAATCGAGATACGGCACCGCACTAATCCCTTGTGTCGTGAGCTAGTGGTCCCAAGTCAGGCGATCTCCACTGAGTAAAAGTATCTGACCTGCATCTTCCATCGTTCTTGGAAAGACAACCTCAGCATAACCACCCGTTGCGAGAGGACGTTTCAGTGAGATGGTTTCGATTGCACGGCTTTTTTTGTTCGCCTGGAGAATAGCGATCATATACTCCAACGTTGTCCCGATCGGGCGATAAGACAATTTTCCATTAACCCAGATTGGAAAGAGCAAGCTCACGCCAGTGCCCTGGGCAAAGGGAGTACAGACGACGTTTGTGAGCGAAGCAGGACAATTGCCGGTGTTGCTCTGCTCTATCAGCTTGGTCGCGGACTCGATATCGGCCATGTTGCTCGCACCGATGAGAGCAGGTTGCTTGGTGTTGCCGTCCTTCGCTGTCTCAAGGAAGAGCCGAAGCAGCGGAGTGGCTTGAAAGCGAGAAGAGAGATTGAAAAAACTTTCTTCCTGGCCGGATGATCTGGTCGAAGGTCGCCTGGAAGCCTTCGAAGGTTGAAGAGAAACTCCTGATGCAGAGGAGGGGACAACTTCGTATTGAGCTTCTAATGAGATTGGCTTGCCGCCGGTAGCTTTGCCGTTGCGGCTTTCTATGGAGATCTGCTCGATTTTAATCTGCATGCCTGGTGAAAGATCTGCAAAGCCGCTGCTGCCGTTGAACGAGTAGAAGAAGAGAAGAGACTCGTTTGCCGGGAGCGGAATGTGTTCAATGATCGCGTTGGTGATCGAGGACAGGCTGACTTCTTTGGGAAAACAACCTAGTTCTTTTCGGCCCAGCAAGGCAGATGTGAAGCTGTTCCACTCTGCAGTTACGTCGATGTCGCCGCCGCGCTTTTGCCAGCCCTGGATGCTGGGGCTCGTGATTAGCCAGCGGTCTGAGGTTGATGCGGCATCCGGGCTGAGAGAGAAGACCGGACCCTGAATCGAACACTGTTTCGTAGCGGAGGCTCGCGGTTTGTCGTTGCCTGATAAGACAATTCGAGTGGTTTGAAAGTCTTCCCCTGTTTTCACAGGAACGATGGAAGGCACAAGCAGAGCGTATTCAGAGGTCTTTTCGAGAGAATACTTCGATGTTGTCTGGATTGAATGAGGTAAGCAACCGAGGCAAAACAAACAAAGCTGGGAGACAAGTAAGGCGGATTGTTTTCTCACTCTCGGAGGCCTGCCTTTTGCGTGGTTCAAGATGATCGCCCGGTGCAGGAGGGCGAGTACTGCAAATCCTTATACGACCGACACACACTGACTTATATCTGGAGTTTGAGTGTTTGTCGAAGCCAGCCAAAGAGAGGACTCTTGCGAGTCTGCGCTTTGTGTTTTCGCGGAGTGCACTTTCGCCATAACCTATTCCGGGCTGGAGCACTCCCATACTTTTGGTTGTTATGACGGTGGCACTTGGTTCGGTATCCTGAACTCATAGATTGACCCAGGGGTCGTTTCGGTCTACTGTAGACGTGCCCTAGAAGAGGAATTTAGGAGGCGTTCATGCGTCGTTCCCTTTGTCTTCTGTGTCTATTGATCTTTGGCAGTTGCCTTGCGGCCCGAGCCGATTCTCTCGTGACGGTTACCGTCAACTACGTCTACCATAATGATGACGACACAGGCTCGACCACCTTCTCGTTCGATCCCGCGCAGTTGTTCTTCTATCCCGAACCGTATTACTACAGCGATTTCCTGTATCCCTTAGTGCAGGCGCCCGAGTTTCCAGATGGGGGAAGCAGCTTCGACACAGTAGATTTCTTTGGCGGCTCGCTCGCGTTCACTAACTTTGGACCAAATTTTCAGTACGTTTTCGAGATCGACGGTACTTGCCAGGACATTCCTCCTGTCGCTGGCACCGGGGCGGTGCCTACCTTTACAACTATGACCTGCAACCAGGTTAGCGGCGTTTACGATGGTATCGGCGGCGGGGACCCCTTTGCGACGGTGGAGGGAATTACCTCGCTCGACTTCGTGGTGACGGGAGATGCGACCACGCCTGAGCCCTCAACCCTTGTCCTGCTCGGTACTGGCCTCACCGGTCTCATGCAATTTGGTTTCAGCCGCATGCGGGCTGCTCGTAGAGCTTCATAGCTGGAGCTGCTCCGGGAACTGCGCGAACACTCGCGACCGGTGGCTCGCGAATCGCTTGATACGCAGAGCGGGCTGGCGAAGATTCAGGTTCTACTTATAAAATCAGTTTGCGCGTAAGCGTGAGTGGCGCTTCAAAAATCTAGATATAAGGCCAGATATATCAAGACTTTTAGATAGGGTCATCTGCTCGATGATGACATTACATGAAGGAGTCTTTTTATGGCTGAAACCACATCCGTCGGGACACGCGGCGGTAACGAAATGCAGGCGAAGAGTGTGCTAACGAAGATCGCGGCGTTCGTCGCAGATCGAAATATTCCTTTCCTTATTTGCAGCATTGGAATGATCGTGATGTTGCTGTGGGCGGGGAAATTCAAGATGACAGTACCCGGTGCAGAGGGCATCGTTCCGCTGGAAAGTAACAGCCCACTGACCAGCTTGCAGTTGAAGGCCCTTGGACCATATCGTCTGGGGGATATGATCGGGCTCACGGAATGGACAGCAGCAATTCTGCTGATCATTGGCTACTTCAAACCGAAAGCAGGCATTGTGGGCGGGATCATTCTCGTCGGCATGTTTTTCACCACAAGCACTATGTTGATCACGACTCCGGATGACACCGTCGTGGTGAACGGCATCCACTACATGAACAATCTCGGACTGTTTCTCTTCAAGGACATTATCTCTTTCGGAGTTGCGTTCTATCTGATCAGCTACTATGGCCGAAAAGCGATCATGGCTGAGAATCAAAGATGATCGTGGTTCTGGTGATGTGAGGGCCTGGCGCTGAGCGGGGAGGGTTCGGGTGGCCCACATCTCAAAGTCGAGATATGAGCCACCCGGCGAGTAAGTTTTCCCTTTTTTTCTGGCGTGGTGGAGTTTGTGTTTTGCAGGGGGTTTCGCGAAAAACGAGGTGCAGAACGTGGTTTTTTGATGGTGAGATCGTAGTGGAATGCTGGTGAAAGATGGCCAGAAAACGACCTCAAATCGGCTACGAAAAATACGCCACTTTTTTAGATTTATTTTTGGGCTTTCCCGTTTTGGGAAAGCGCGGGCGACCCTATACGCTCTGGTTCGGACGATCTACATCCCACCTTTCGCAAAGTGCGCGAAGGATGGGGCACCCGATCATTTGTGGTTGTTGAAACAGTAAAACTTAGGGTGGGCCACCCGCCGATAAGACCTCATGAGTGGGCACCCAATGTGTTGATAAGTTTTATGTATGGGCCACCCGCCCGCCCGACAGACTAAGGCAGAGCATCATAAATAGTCATGATTGCTGAGGCCTTCCAGACTCGCCCTATCTCGCTTGTCTGATCGATTGAACCGGCGTATATCCCAATAAATCGATCCGTTTGTCCGCTGACCATGTTGACCCCGGTGTTTTCGTCCTGATACATGCCACTCCTTCGAGCGTAAACAGGGGATCCAGACATGCCTGGACGACCTGTACAGTCCACTAGTATTTGCGGCGATTTGTCATAGTCAATGTCTGGATCACTCGCGATGGTTCCAGTTTTCCAGATTGGCAGACCAGCAGTTTGGCTATGTCCGAATGGAAATCCGATTATGGATACATTGCCAGCTGGAGCTAGCCTAATTGGAATTTTCCTAAGTTCCAAATTTACTGGGTACAGGTCAACATCCGAAAGGTTGGACAATGGGACAAAAACGACATCCACTGCTTTCCCTAGTGGATGTTCAATCCAGAGAGCTTCGTTTTTCTCATTCACTAGTTTTTCTGACTTATAAGTCCAGGTACCAAGATGACCTTTAACATTTTGCAAAATCTGAATTTCATCAGGGTACCTTCCTTGGGGATCCATTGCAGCTCCCGTATCGGGACGACGAGCACTCACTACATGCCAATTTGTGACTAAGTAAGCCTTTTCGTTTTTCTTCACCACAAACCCTGTCCCAGAGCCCAAAGACTCGCCCCTCGAATAGATTTGCACCAGTAGAGACTGAACACTAAGTGGATCGATGTGGGTTGTTGGGACGGGCTGAGTGGTAGCCGGGGATGGCGGCACTTTATCAGTAGCTTGCTGTGCTGTTGCGGCGACACAAAACACCAAAAGCAGAATAATGATTTGAAGAAGTTTGGGACAGTCACTGTACTGCTTTTGATGCATTCGACATTACCTCATATGCAGAGACTAGCGGACGGTCTACTTAGCGTCAAAGAAGAAAAGGCGGACTCTCTCGAGTCCGCCCATTTCTTGTAGCTGTAGTTTAAGGTTTCACGCGAAGCGTTCGAGAACGGTACGAAGTACTTACTCGGCGGCTAGTTCTTCTTGTTCGCCTTCCATGCGCATCTGTTCTAGTTCGCGCTCTTCGGCTTCGATGGCGGATGCCACTTCCTGCTGGACCTGGGCTGCCGCTTCTTCGAGCTCTGGGGAGAGCTGGACGTTGCGGTAGTACTCCATGCCGGTTCCGGCGGGGATGAGGCGGCCTACGATGACGTTTTCCTTGAGGCCACGAAGCGTGTCGATGGAGCCGTTGATGCTGGCTTCAGTGAGTACGCGGGTGGTCTCCTGGAAGCTGGCGGCCGAGATGAAGCTGTCGGTCGAGAGCGACGCCTTGGTGATGCCGAGCAGAAGCGAACGGCCGATGGCAGGCTTGCCGCCGGACATCAACACGCGCTGGTTCTCGGCGTTGAAGCGGAAGCGGTCGGTCTGCTGATCGACGAGGAAGGTGGTGTCACCGACTTCTTCGATCTTGACCCAGCGAAGCATCTGACGAACGATGGTTTCGATGTGCTTGTCGGAGATGGTGACGCCCTGGAGCCGGTAGACTTCCTGGATTTCGTTGACGAGGTACTGCTGAAGTGCGCGCTCGCCGAGAACTTCCAGAATGTCGTGCGGGTTGCGGGGACCGTCGATCAGAGCATCACCGGCACGGAGGCGTTCGCCTTCCTGCACGTTGACATAAGTACCGCGGGGAACGCTGTACTCCTCTTCCTGACCGTTGTCCGCGGTGACGTAGACCTTACGCTGGCCCTTCGAAACTTCGCCGAAGCGAACGACACCATCGATCTTGGAGATGATCGCGGGGTCGCGTGGCTTGCGGGCCTCGAAGAGTTCGACGACGCGTGGGAGACCGCCGGTGATGTCCTTGGTACGCGTTGTTTCGCGTGGGATCTTGGCAAGGATGTCGCCGGGGAAGATCTCGTCGCCGTCGGCCACCATGAGGTGAGCGCGTGAAGGCATGAGGTAACGCTTATTGCCGGATGCGGACTTGATGATGATGGCGGGCTGACGCTTCTCGTCTGAAGAATCCGCAACCACCAACCTGCTGAGGCCGGTGACTTCGTCGACTTCTTCGTTGAGGGTGACGCCTTCCTGGAGGTCCTTGAACTGGACGGTTCCAGCGATCTCGGTGAGGAGGGAGAAGGTGTAGGGATCCCACTCGCCGAGGCGCGTGCCCTGCTGTACCTGAGTTCCCTCTTCGACCTTGAGCTTGGCACCGTAGACGACAGCGTAACGCTCCTTCTCGCGGCCCTTCTCGTCAACAATGGCGAGCGAACCGTTGCGGTTGAAGGCGACCAGGCCGCCGTCCTTGGAGCGAACGGTGACAAGGTTGATGAAGCGGACGGTGCCGTGGTTCTTGGCCTCGAGGTGCGAAGCGTCGGATACGCGCGATGCCGTACCGCCGATGTGGAAGGTACGCATGGTGAGCTGAGTACCAGGCTCGCCGATGGACTGCGCCGCGATGACGCCGACGGCTTCGCCCATCTCCACCATCTTGCCGGAGCCGAGGTTACGGCCGTAGCAGAGGATGCAGACGCCGCGCTTGGACTCGCAGGTGAGAACCGAGCGGATCTTGACGCGCTCGATACCCGCGGCCTGAACGGCGTTGGCGAGATCTTCGTCGATCTCCTGGTTGATGTCGACGATGGTCTTGCCCTCGAAGTCTTTGAGTTTCTCGAGCGAGACGCGGCCGATGATGCGGTCGCGCAGGGGCTCGATGGTCTCGCCGGCTTCGATGATGGGGGTGACGTAGATGCCTTCGACGGTGCCGCAGTCGTTGTGCGAGATGATGACATCCTGCGCAACGTCGACCAGACGGCGGGTGAGGTAACCCGAGTCGGCGGTCTTGAGTGCGGTATCGGCGAGGCCCTTACGTGCGCCGTGCGTCGAGATGAAGTACTGGAGAACGGTGAGACCTTCGCGGAAGTTCGCCGTGATGGGGGTTTCGATGATTTCGCCCGAGGGCTTTGCCATCAAACCACGCATGCCGGAGAGCTGGCGGATCTGCTGTTTGGATCCACGAGCACCGGAGTCGGCCATGATGTAGATCGGGTTCATGGCTCCTTCCTTGTCGGCACGCTTCATGTTGTTGAACATCTCATCGGCGACGCGCTCGGTGACTCCCGACCACATCTGGATGACCTTGTTGGAGCGCTCACCGTTGGTGATGGCTCCGTCGAGGTACTGCTGCTGCATGGTGAGGACGGTCTTTTCGGCATCGCCGACGAGCGTGTACTTGGAGTCGGGGATCACCATGTCGTCGAGACCGACCGAGAGGCCGGAGCGGGTGGCATAGGTGAAGCCGAGATCCTTGACGCGGTCGAGGGTCTTGACGGTGACTTCGAGGCCGAGGTTCAGGTAGCAGTAGTTGATGAGCTGGCCGATACCCTTCTTCTTGAGCAGGCCATTGACGTAGGGCATGCCCTCGGGGAGCGCATCGTTGAGGATGGCGCGGCCGACGGTCGTGTTGATGTACTGCTTGTTGAACTCGACCGGCTCGGTGTGGGTGAGGTCCTGATCGTCGTACGCGGTGGTCATGTCGAGGACAGGGCCGGTGTAGCGCAGACGGATCGGGGTGAGGGTCTCGACCTGCTTCGCTTCGAGGGCCATGAAGACCTCTTCGATGTTGGCGAAGACGCGGCCTTCACCCTTGGCGTTAACCTTCGCCTTGGTGAGGTAGTAGAGGCCGAGGACGAGGTCCTGCGTCGGGACGGTGATGGGTTGACCGCTGGCGGGCGAGAGGATGTTGTGCGAAGCGAGCATGAGCACGCTGGCTTCGATCTGAGCCTCAGGCGAGAGCGGGATGTGAACGGCCATCTGGTCGCCGTCGAAGTCCGCGTTGAAGGCAGTGCAGACGAGCGGATGGATCTTGATCGCCTTACCTTCCACAAGCACTGGCTCGAAGGCCTGGATGCCGAGACGGTGAAGCGTCGGAGCGCGGTTCAACAGAACCGGGTGATCCTTGATGACTTCTTCGAGGATGTCCCAGACGATTGGCTCCTGCATCTCGACCATCTCTTTAGCCTGCTTGATGGTTGTACAGTGACCGGTCTGCTCGAGGCGGTGATAGATGAAGGGCTTGAAGAGCTCGAGCGCCATCTTCTTGGGAAGACCGCACTGGTGCAGCTTCAGCTCGGGACCGACCACGATGACCGAACGGCCGGAGTAGTCGACGCGCTTGCCGAGGAGGTTCTGACGGAAGCGGCCCTGCTTGCCCTTGAGGGTGTCGGAGAGCGACTTCAGCGGACGGTTGTTCGCGCCACGGAGGACGCGGCCACGGCGGCCGTTGTCGAAGAGAGCATCGACGGCCTCCTGCAGCATGCGCTTCTCGTTGCGGACGATGACTTCGGGAGCGTGCAGGTCCATCAGCTTCTTGAGGCGGTTGTTGCGGTTGATGACGCGACGATAGAGGTCGTTGAGGTCAGACGTAGCGAAGCGGCCGCCGTCGAGCGGAACAAGGGGGCGAAGCTCTGGCGGGATCACGGGGATCACGTCGAGGATCATCCACTGCGGCAGGTTGTCGGACTTGCGGAAGGCCTCCACGATCTTGAGACGCTTGGAGTACTTGAGCTTCTTCTGGAGCGAGGTTTCGGTCTTCATGCGCTCGCGCAGCTCGATAGAGAGCTCGGCGATTTCAACGCGCTTGAGGAGTTCCTTGATGGCCTCTGCGCCCATCATGGCCTTGAAGCCGGTGGGGCGGTACTGGGCATCGAGCTCACGGAACTTGGTCTCGTCCTTGATGACTTCGCGCTCTTTGACTGGTGCGTCGCCTGGATCGACGACGACGTAGGACTCGAAGTAGAGGACGGCCTCGAGCTCACGCAGGCTGATGTCGAGCAGGTGGCCGATGCGCGAGGGCAGGCCCTTGAAGAACCAGACATGCGAGCAGGGGCTGGCGAGTTCGATGTGTCCGAGGCGCTCGCGGCGAACCTTCGAGAGGGTGACTTCGACGCCGCACTTGTCGCAGATGACGCCGCGGTGTTTCATGCGCTTGTACTTGCCGCAGAGGCACTCCCAGTCGGTGATGGGTCCGAAGATGCGGGCGCAGAAGAGGCCGTCGCGCTCGGGCTTGAAGGTACGGTAGTTGATGGTTTCCGGCTTGGTGACCTCACCGTGCGACCAGCTGCGGATCTTCTCGGGGCTGGCGAGCTGGATCTTGATGGCGTCGAAGTCGGCGATGGGTCCGGTCAGTTCAAAGGGGCTGGAGCGAAACATATTTGGCGTCTCCGTGTGCAGTGTCTGGCGTTTTTTGCGCCTTGCTGCTGGTTACTGCTGCTTTACATCTGCTGGGCGGTGGGTGGTTAGGTCCGTCGCCTGCTTCTCTTTGTTGCTCTTCCCCTTGGCCGGTCCTTCGTGAATGTTGAGCGTGAGCCTCATTCAGAAGAACCGTGCCTGGAGTGGAGCGGTATCGACTAATCTGCTGCGGCGATGGCTGGCAGTGCCGGCTTTTTCTGGTCGGCGAGCTTGATCAGCTCGACATCCAGGCAGAGGGACTGCAGTTCGCGGATAAGAACGTTGAACGACTCGGGAACACCCGGCTCGATGGCAGCTTCGCCCTTGACGATGGCTTCGTAGATCTTGGTACGACCGAAGACGTCGTCGGACTTGGCGGTGAGCAGCTCCTGCAGGATGTAGGCGGCGCCGTAAGCTTCAAGGGCCCAGACCTCCATCTCACCGAAGCGCTGTCCGCCGAACTGCGCCTTACCGCCCAGCGGCTGCTGAGTGATGAGCGAGTACGGTCCGATGGAGCGAGCGTGGATCTTGTCGTCGACAAGGTGCGACAGCTTGAGCATGTAGATGTAGCCGACGGTGGCGGGCTGCTCGAATGGATCGCCGAGCATGCCATCGTAGAGCTGCGACTTGCCCGAGCTGGGAAGGCCAGCGGCCTTGAGGAGCGCCTTGATCTCGGTCTCGCGTGCGCCGTCGAAGACCGCCGTACCGAACCAGATACCACGCTTCATGCCAGCGGCAACGCGCAAAGTCTGCTCGTCGTCGAGGTCAAGAAGCTGGTTGAGTGCGGCGGTACCAGCGAAGCGCGCCTTGAAGAGCTCGCGGACTTCGTTGGCCGACTCCATCGTGGCAGCAAGCTCGGCAATCTGCGCGCCCAGGGTATGTGCAGCCCACCCAAGGTGCGTCTCGAGGATCTGACCGACGTTCATACGCGAAGGCACGCCGAGGGGATTGAGGACGATCTCGACGGGCGTTCCATCGGGGAGGTACGGCATGTCTTCCTCAGGGAGGATACGTGCGATAACACCCTTGTTGCCGTGGCGTCCGGCCATCTTGTCACCGACAGAGAGCTTGCGCTTCATGGCGATGTAGACCTTGACCATCTTGATGACGCCGGGCGAGAGCTCGTCGCCCTTCTGCATCTTGCCGATCTTCTCGTTGGTGATCTTGCGGAGAACATCGATCTGGCGTGAGGTCATCTCCTCGATCTCATCGATCTGCTCATTGACGCGGGGGTCCTTGTCGGCGTAGCGGATGCGCTTGAGGTTACGAGTGCTGATGAGCTCGATGGTGTCGCGATCCAGCAGGTCGCCCTTGTTGAGCAGCTTCTTGTTGGTGCGCTCGTCATGCAGGTCGGCGAGAACTTCCTTCGCTCCGAGGATCGCCTCGAGGCGCTTGAGGCGCTCGTCGGTGAGAATACGAATCTCATCGGCGAGGTTGCGCTCGAGCTTCTCGATCATCTCCTGCTCGATCTGCTTGGCGCGCTCGTCCTTCTCCTGACCCTTGCGGGAGAAGATGCGGACGTCGACGACGGTGCCTTCGATACCCGGAGGGCACGTGAGCGAAGCGTCGCGAACATCGCCGGCCTTTTCGCCGAAGATGGCGCGGAGAAGCTTCTCTTCCGGCGTCAGCTGGGTTTCACCCTTCGGCGTTACCTTGCCGACGAGGATGTCGTTGTGACCGATCTTCGCGCCGATACGGATGATGCCCGAGTCATCGAGATCGCGGAGTGCGTGCTCGCTGACGTTGGGGATATCGCGCGTGATCTCTTCCGGCCCAAGCTTCGTGTCGCGGGCTTCGATCTCGAACTCCTCGATGTGGATCGAGGTGTAGTAGTCCTCGCGGACCAGCTTCTCCGAGATGAGGATCGCATCCTCGAAGTTGTAACCGCGCCATGGCATGAACGCGACCAGAACGTTACGGCCGAGGCCGAGTTCGCCTTGCTCGGTGCAAGGACCGTCGGCGATGACCTGACCCTTGATGACGCGATCTCCCTTGCGGACGATCGGCTTCTGGTTGATGCAGGTGTTCTGGTTGGAGCGCTTGAACTTCGTGAGCTGATAGATGTCCGAACCAACCTCACGCGAGAGCTGCGTGGGGTGATGCTCGCCTTCTACGCGCACGATGATGCGCTCGGAGTCGACCGAGTCGATGATGCCGTTGCGCTTGGCTAGGATGACGGCGCCGGAGTCGCGGGCGGTGACGCCCTCCATGCCGGTACCGACGAAGGGGGCTTCGGCAACGAGCAGAGGAACCGACTGCCGCTGCATGTTGGCGCCCATCAGAGCGCGGTTGGCGTCGTCGTGCTCGAGGAACGGCACGAGTGAGGCGGCAACCGAGACCAGCTGCTTCGGCGAGACGTCGACGTAGTCCACTTCGGACTTGTTGACGAGGACGAAGTTGCCCTGACGACGGGCGTCGACCACATCCTGCACGATGTTGAGATGCTCATCGAGTTCGACGTTGGCCTGCGCAATCGTGTGGCGATCTTCTTCCCAGGCGGAGAGGTAGAAGCTGAAGGGAGCAAGATCCATGGTGCGCTTCTTGTCCTTCTTCAACTGCTCATTCTGCTTGCGGGCCTCTTCGACCTCGAGGTAATCGCCCTGGCGCAGACCGGATTCGCCTGCGTTCGAAACGGAGACGTAGTCGAGCGCACGGCCATCTTTGACGCGACGGTAGGGCGACTCGATGAAGCCGTACTCGTTGATGCGCGCAAAGGAGGCGAGCGACGAGATGAGACCGATGTTCGGACCTTCCGGCGTCTCGATCGGGCAGATACGACCGTAGTGAGTGGGATGCACGTCGCGGACTTCGAAGCCAGCGCGCTCACGCGATAGACCACCGGGCCCAAGCGCGGAGAGGCGACGCTTGTGCGTGATCTCCGAGAGCGGGTTGGTCTGGTCCATGAACTGCGAGAGCTGCGAGGAGCCGAAGAACTCACGAATCGCGGCCATCACTGGCTTGGCGTTGATGAGGTCGTGCGGCATCGCGGTCGACATCTCCTGATAGACCGACATCTTCTCCTTGATGGCGCGCTCCATACGGACGAGACCGATGCGGAACTGGTTCTCCATCAGCTCACCGACGGCGCGGACGCGGCGATTGCCAAGGTGATCGATGTCGTCGACTGTGCCGATGTTCTTACGCAGCTTGAGCAGATAACGGATGGTGCCGTAGAAGTCCTCAGGCGTAAGCGTGCGGTGGTCGAGGCCGGAGGGATCCTGGTTCTCGTAGAGCTTGATGTTGAACTTAAGGCGGCCGACGCGCGAGAAGTCGTACTTGCGCGGATCGAAGAACATGCCTTCGAAGAGCGCAGTCGCGGTGTCGAGCGTCGGTGGGTCGCCGGGACGCAGCTTGCGGTAGATTTCGATCAGCGCTTCCTCGGGCTTGCGCACGGAGTCGCGGCGGAGCGTGTTGGTGATGATGTTGCCCACATCGTCGCGCTCGGGGAAGAAGACCTCGATGCTGGTGACGCCGGACTGGATGATCTTGTGCAGCTTGTCGGCGGTGAGCTCCTGGTTGGCTTCGTAGAGCAGCTCGCCGGTGGTGAGATCGACCACGTCGGAGGCAGTCATCGCGCCGTCGAACTCGCTGGTCTCAACTTCGACCGAGTCGATCTTGTGGGTGCGCAGACCCTTCACGGTGTGAGCAGAGATCTTGCGTGTGGCTGGAGCGATCTCTTCACCCTTGACGGTGATGGCATGCGCCGGGCGGGTGCCCTGCAGGTTGCTGAGCTGACCTTCGGGAACAACCTTCCAGTGCAGCTTGCCGTCGGCTACGTTAATAGTGTCGACGGTGTAGAAGGTCTTGAGGATCTCCTCGTCGGTACGCAGGCCGAGGGCGCGCAGGAAGATGGTGCCGAGGAACTTGCGCTTGCGGTCGATGCGGACGTAGAGGGTGTTCTTCTGGTCATACTCGAACTCGACCCAGCTGCCGCGGTACGGAATGATCTTGCCGAGGAAGTAGGTACGGTTGTTCGCCGTCTCAAAGAAGACGCCTGGCGAACGATGAAGCTGTGAGACGATGACGCGCTCGGTGCCGTTGACGATGAAGGTGCCGTTCTGTGACATGAGCGGAATGTCGCCGAAGAAGACTTCCTGCTCCTTCATGTCGCGGAGGCTCTTGACGCCGGTCTCGGGGTCCTTGTCATAGATCTTCAGACGAATGGTGACCTTGAGGGGAGCAGAGTAGGTCATGCCGCGCTCTTCGCACTCTGCCTGGTCATACTTCAGCTGGAGGCCGACGGGGTCGCCGCACTTGGTGCAGAAGTCAGGGGTGTTTTTGTTGTAGGTTCCGCAGAAGTTGCAGAGCACATCGCCCGGGTGGAAGGGGTCGGTGATGACCATGTGACCGCAGTTGGTGCAGGCGGTGCGCAGGTGGTTGAGACCCTTGAGGTAGCCGCACTTGCACTCCCAGTTGCCGATGGAGAAGTCGACGAACTCGAGCTCGGAGACGTTGCGGAAGTCAGTGATAGGGAAGACCGAGGTAAAGACCGACTGCAGGCCGTTGTCCTCGCGCTCCTGCGGCAGCTTGTCCATCTGCAGGAAGCGCTCATAGCTGCGGCGCTGGACCTCGATGAGGTTGGGAATCTGAATGGATGTGGGAATCTTCGAAAAATCGAGACGGCTACGGATCGCGCGCATTTCGCTGGACATGCTCTCTCCTGAATAACTAACCTTCGAGGCCTCCCGAGCAGGTTCGCCGGCATCATACTGCTGGCTTCACTCGGTTGGGGAGGGCATCGGTCAGGCCCTCCGGGTTTGGTTCTGATCGCGCAGTGTTGAAGATCTTCGGGTCTTGCTGTCCTCGATGGCAGCCAGCCCCGTGCGCAGAATGTCTTTGCCGTAATGGTCCGCGGCTCGGATAAAACCTGAAACTTTTACTATCTGCCGGCGTTCGAAGCTGCTATAAAGAACGCGTGCAGCGTACTTTGGGCTCCTATAAGAACGGGGAAGCTTGCAAACACGGCAAAGCGCTCGAAGGGACAGCGTGTCCCATGAGCGCAAAGGTCGACTTGTGCACTGTTGCTATATAGATGGTATGAATGCCTGCCGCCATTGAGGTTCGCCTACCCCAAAGTTGTGCCGCTTGCATGATTCTTATTGCACTATGCGCATCCGCCGCTCGAAGCGTATAGTGGCCGGTTCCTTAGCCTGTGAAGACAGGATGATCCGGGGTACAACCAAGTTTTTTGTCTGCTAAATACCACTGTCCGCCAAAGAGCACGCCAAGGCGGAACGAATCTTCTCTAACGTCAAGAATATCGCGTTCCGCCCCAACGTGCAAGCTGGCAGTTAATTATTTGATTTCTACGGTGGCAACGCCTTCGAACTTCTTCGCGATGGCAGCTGCGTCGTCCTTCGAAATGTTCTCCTTCAAGGGCTTGGGAGCTCCGTCGACCAGATCCTTGGCTTCCTTCAAGCCAAGAGCGGTGACTTCGCGTACAGCCTTGATGGTGTTGATCTTGTTCGCGCCGGCATCCTTGAGGATGACGGTGAACTCAGTCTTCTCTTCGGCTGGAGCTGCTGCTGCTGCGCCGCCGCCTGCTGCCGGGGCTGCAACTGCTGCTGCTGCCGAAACGCCGAGACGCTCTTCGAGCTTCTTGACCAAAGCCGACGCCTCGAGGAGGCTGAGGCTAACGATTGAATCTTCCAACTGCTGGATGTCTGCCATGTTATTTCTCCAATTAGAACTGAACTTTGTGGTGCTTCTTACATCTCCAAAGCCCGACTGCGCTTCGGCTGCCTATGCCCCTCAGGGTTTCCGTTGCGCCCAGACCAGCGCACCCGAAGAGACCAGGCGAAACTTGGGTTAGCCTTCGACCGGATCAGTCGTCGCGGCCTCTCCGGCCTGCGATGCGGTTCCGTTCTCGGGTTGAGCGGCATCGGCATCAGCTGCCGGTGCTTCGACGGCGTGAGCCTCGGCAACCAGCTGCCCCTCTGCTGCCGGAGCTTCTGCAACAGCAGCTTCTGCCTTCGGTGCCTCTGCTGCCGGAGCGGCTGAACCGGCAAACTTGCCCTTCTCGACGCCTTGGTTGATGACAACCGCGAGATCGCGGCCAGTGGCGTTGATTACGGTAGCCAAACGCTGTGCCGGCGACTGAATCAGGAAGAGAAGCTTCGAGAAGAGCTCTTCCTTGCCCGGCATGGTGGCGAGCTCGCCGATCTCACGAACGTCGATCACCTTGCCGTCGATGATGCCCAGCTTGAAGGTGAACTCCGCGTTGTCTTTAACCCAAGTCGAAAGAGCCTTGGCCAAAGCAACGGGATCGCCCGAGGTGTATGCAACGGCCGAAACACCCTTGAGACCCTGCAGCGCCGACTCGATCTTGGTGCCTTCGCTGGCGCGTGCAGCGAGCTTGTTCTTGACGACGTGATAGTTTCCGCCGGCGGCGCGAACCGCCTTGCGCAGCTCGAAGTCCTTCGAGGCGGTAAGACCCTTGAAAGTACCGATAATAGCGGAGGTAGAGTGTTCGAGCTCGGTCGCGAGCTGCTTCACCTTCTCCGTCTTTGACGCTCTGGACAATGCCATAAAAAACCTAGCCTTTAGCTGCTAGCCTTTAGCTGCTAGCTTGAAATTGCGCCGCTTTCGCGACTGAAATCCGTAACCAATCCAGCTAGAAGCTACTAGAGCTAATAGCTAGTGACTGTTAGGCTTTGCCGGCTGCCTCAGCAGCGGCGTAGTCGAGCTGGATACCAGGGCCCATCGTCGAGCTCAGCGTGACACCCTTGATATACTTGCCCTTGGCTGCCGACGGCTTAGCTTTGACCACGCTCGAAATGACCGTCATCGCGTTGTCGACCAGCTTCTGCGGATCGAACGAGAGCTTGCCAACCGGAACGTGGACGAGTGCAGTCTTGTCGGTGCGAAACTCGATCTTACCAGCCTTGATCTCCTTGACCGCAGCGGCAACATCGGTGGTGACCGTGCCCGTCTTCGGGTTCGGCATCAGTCCGCGAGGTCCGAGAACCTTACCGAGACGGCCGACAGACTTCATCATGTCGGGGGTCGCGATGAGGGCGTCGAAGGCGGTCCAGCCTTCTTTCTGAATCTTTTCGACCAGTTCTTCGCCGCCGAAGAACTCAGCGCCTGCAGCCTCCGCATCCTTGATGCGGTCGCCCGAAGCGATGACGGCAACGATCTTCGACTTGCCCAGACCGTGCGGAAGAACCACGGTGCCGCGAACCATCTGGTCCGCATGCTTGGGGTCAACTCCGAGACGCATGGTCAGGTCGACGGTCTCGTCGAACTTCGCATACTTTGCTTTTTGCAGAAGTGGAACTGCGTCCACTAACAGGTACGGACGGGGCTCTACGAGCGCACGCGCCTTCACCAAATTCTTAGAGAGCTTCCTTGCCATTTTCCCTCGTCTCCCACCCCTCTAGAGCTATTCTCTCTGGGCGTGGTTCTCGACTGGCCTCAACTGGACGTTGAGGCACTCTTATAAGTATGCCCGCAGATCCTAAAAACGTCAATGAATAACTCGATCAGCTTGCGGAAGGGACCTCAATTACTCCCAGATCCTTGTAAGATCCAAGGCAAATCCGTCTATCGGTCCACTTCCCAGAACTGACAGCGGCTGCTGCAGGTTCTCGGGTTGTTTGTCAGGACTATAGAGAGAAACCACTTCGCGATCTGGATCGATTAGCCATGCCAGCTTCGCGCCGTTTGCGACCCATCTCATCATCTTGCCTTCGAGTACTGCCAGTTCGTCGGATTGTGAGCGTAATTCAATCACGAAATCCGGGCAGATCGGGGAGAAACGATTTTGATCCAATCTGCTAAGCGCATCCCATCGCGAAGCTTCAATCCATGCTGCATCTGGGCTGCGCATCGATCCATCGGGCAGCGTAAAACCGGTGCTCGAGTCGAAGACATAGCCGCGTCCGTCTGCCTGGGCCCATGTGTCGAGTGCACTGATAATAGCTGCGTTCCGCCTGCCTGTACGGTTCCCTGCGGGCGACATGACAAGAATCTCCCCATCTACCTCGCGTTCTACACGCGCGATGTCGTTCGCAACACAGAAGCTCATCAGGTCTTCATCGCTCATCGGGGTTTCGGGCCGGAAGCGAAACGGCGGTCGCTTTCCCGCCAGGGCGGTGTTCATGTGAAAAGTGTACTAAATCGGCCCTTGACGGATTCGAAGTGCTCGCCTACTCTCGACATCATAAGGCGAACAAATGGCGAAATCAAATAGTGCAACGCTCTTCCCGATCCTCTCTCAAACTCCCGTAGGAATTGCTCGTCTGGCAGCCCAGGCAGCGCACGCCGACGACGGCCACCTAATCGAGTTCAAGGCATTGGAGGTACGCAGTATCTTGAATAAGTCGATCTCAAAGCGCAGGCTCTCGCTGGCCTACAGCATCAATCCCTATCGTGGGTGCGAGTTCGGCTGCAAGTACTGCTATGCGCGCTACACCCATGAATTTATGGCGCCGAGACCTCCCACATCAGCAGTGGTTGAGGCGCCGGGTAATCCCGACAGAACAGCGATTGACTTTCGCGATCCGATGGCCTTCGAGCGAATGATCTTTCTAAAGCAGAACGCCTCATGGCTGCTGGAGCAGGAGTTGAAGAAGATCAATCCGCTCGATGAGATTGCACTGGGCACCGCGACCGACCCGTATCAACCGATCGAACGGCGTGCGAGGATCACACGCAGTATCCTCGAAGTCTTCGCGCGGAAGTGTGGATATCGGCTCGGCATCGTTACGAAGTCGCGTCTGATCGAGCGGGATATCGATCTGCTGGCCGAGATCTCGCGGCGCAACACACTGGTGGTGCATATGACGATCACTACGCCGGACGCGGCACTGGCGCGGTTGTTGGAGCCACGCGCGCCCAGGCCAGATCTGCGTTTCCAGGCTGTCGGGCGCATGCGACAGGCAGGAATCGTCGCGGGCGTCTTCGGCTCGCCGCTGCTGCCAGGCATTACCGATAACGAAGGGGCGCTGGACGGCATGGCTCGACGCGCTGCCGCAGTAGGCGCAAGCTTCTTTGCCGCTCACCCACTCTTTCTCAAGCCGTGCTCACGTCCTACTTATCTGAGCTTCGTTCGTGAGCACTTCCCGGCTCTTGAGGCGGACTATGCCGAACGCTTCGCCACGGCTGACTTTGCAGGAAAGGCCTATCGCGAACGCCTGGCAAAGATGGTAGACGACGCATGTAGAAAGCACGGCCTGGGAAAGCGCTCGAGCGATGCGCTTCTGACTAGAAACGAGAGTGGCGGAGACAAGAGACCATCACGGAGCGCAACGTCTGTGGCCATCCAGCAGAGCTTGTTTGCGTAGGATTTGAGAGTTAGCAACGAACTCAAAAAAGATACGTCAGGCTATTGAGATTAACAACGGAAGAGGACGCCTGAGGCAATCGTCGACGGACAATGTCGAGGATGGTCTCCTGCGTCCTCCTTCGCTGAAGCGAAGTTAAGCGGATAGTTCGAAAGCTAGGCTACGACGTCGATGCCCATGGAGCGGGCGGTGCCGCGGATGGTCTTCGCTGCAGCCTCGATGGTGTTCGCGTTCATGTCCGGCATCTTCTGCGTGGCGATGGCGATGATCTGCTTTTCGGTCACCTTGCCCTTCTTCTCCTTGTTCGGAGTACCAGAGCCCTTTTCAATACCAGCTGCCTTGAGCAGGAGCACCGGAGCCGGAGGCGTCTTGGTAATGAAGCTGAAGGTGCGGTCCGCGTAGACGCTGATGACGACGGGGATGGTGAGTCCGGCGAGGGCTGGTTCCTTGCTCGTACGCTCGTTGAACTGCTTGCAGAACTCCATGATGTTGACCTGAGCCTGGCCGAGCGCGGGCCCGACGGGAGGTGCAGGGGTAGCCTTGCCAGCCATAATCTGAAGCTTGACGTATCCAGTAATTTTCTTTGGTGCCATTGCGGTAGATCCTCTTTACGCTTCCAGCGGCGGACGTTGCTAAGATCGAAACGCCTGCTGCTTAAATGTTGTTGCTAAACTCAAACTCCCGCCAGGGGAGAACTACTCGTCGACAACCTTATCGACCTTGGAAAACTCGATCTCGACCGGAGTCGAGCGACCGAAGATGCTGACCATCACCTTGAGGGTCTGCTTGTCTTCGTTGATATCGTCAACCGCGCCGGTAAAGTTGGCGAAGGGGCCTTCGTTGATGCGAACCTGCTCGCCCTTGTCGAACTTGACCTTCATGGTCGGCTTGTTGCCTGCGGTCTCGGAACGGAAGAGGATCGAACTGACCTCCTGCTCGGAGAGGGCAACAGGGTTATCGCCTGTACCCAGAAATCCGGTGACGCGCGGCGTGTTCTTGATGACGTGCCAGAGGTCGTTATCGAGCTCCATCTCGACCAGCACGTAGCCAGGCAGGAAGACGCGCTCGATGGTGTACTTCTTGCCGTTGCGCAGCTCGGTAACCGGCTCGGTCGGAATCATAATGCGACCGATGCGATTCTGCAGACCGAAGGCAGTGATGCGGCTCTCGAGGGACTCACGCACCTTTCGCTCAAAGCCAGAGTAAGCGTGGATGATGTACCACTTGAAGTTTTCGTTGACCGGCGGGGCAAGCTGCTCCGAGGATGGGTCGCCAGCGGCGACGTTCGCCTCGGGGTTCTGCTCTTCCGGATTCTGCTCTTCTGCCGCCATCGTTGTGCCTTTTTCGCGCATCGTTTTACTTCTCTCTACCGGGTCCTGCTCGGGTGCCAGATCTTGTTAGTGCTGGGTCAGACGGTGCAGCAGAGCTTCGATCGCCCGTCCGATGATGTTATCCACCAGCCAGAAATACGCGGCGAAGATGAAGACAGTCACAAGAACAACGATCGTGGTCGACTGAACTTCGGCGCGCGAGGGCGAGATCACCTTGCGCATCTCGCTGCGAACGTCCTTCAGGAACTCGCCGAGACGTGCTGGCTGCGCCTTCAACTGCTGCATTCCGGTGCTGGGCTGTTCGGTTACCGCTATTGTCTTGGCCATAGTACTGCCTCAATCTTCGTAGTGCTTTGTGTTGTCTGTTCCCGGACTTGAGGGACCGGGCAAACTGGCGGGGGAGCTCGGATTCGAACCGAGAAGTTCGGTTTTGGAGACCGACAGTTTAACCGTTGAGCTTACTCCCCCAGTGGTGCGGAGTGAGACCGTTCGCCTCACTCCCGGATCTGGCTGGAGATTACTTGGTTTCCTTGTGATCCGTGTGCTTGCGGCACGTATTGCAGAACTTCGAGAACTCGAGGCGGCCAGTCGTCGTCTTCTTGTTCTTCGTGGTGGAGTAGTTCCTGTTTTTGCAATCCGGACACTGAAGAGTAATGATCTCGCGCATAATAAATCTCCTTCTAACGTGGCCAGCCACTTCGGCTGGCAAGCAGCGTGTAACACGCCGCGACACAGGGTAATGGCCCCTGCAACCAAATCCTGATTGTAAGACGGAAAGACAAGCGGTCAGGCCACGCTCATCCTTTGAGATTATCTCTTAAAACAACGTTTCGGGAAAGTCGCTTCCATCGAATCGCCTGAAATGCTATGGCGACAGGCCGAAACCTGTCGCCATGCCGAAAGTTCTTTACTTGATGATCTCGCTGATGGTTCCGGCGCCGACGGTGCGTCCGCCTTCGCGGATCGCGAAGCGCAGACCCTTCTCCATCGCCACTGGGGTGTGCAGCGTGATCTCCAGCTGGATGTTGTCGCCCGGCATGCACATCTCCGTGCCTGCAGGAAGCTTCGCCGATCCCGTCACGTCCGTGGTACGGAAGTAGAACTGGGGGCGGTAGCCGTTGAAGAACGGAGTGTGACGTCCGCCCTCTTCCTTGCTCAGAACGTAGACCTCGCCCTTGAACTCGGTGTGCGGCTTGATCGAACCAGGCTTGGCCAGAACCATCCCGCGCTGAACCGCTTCCTTCGCGATACCGCGCAGAAGAAGACCAGCATTGTCGCCTGCCAGACCTTCGTCCAGCTGCTTCTTGAACATCTCCACGCCGGTGCAGACCGTCGCTTGCGTATCGCCAAATCCAACGATCTCGCAGGCTTCGCCAACCTTCACCTTGCCGCGCTCGATACGGCCCGTCACCACGGTACCGCGACCCGAGATCGAGAAGATATCTTCGATCGGCATCAGGAACGGCAGATCCACCGCACGCTCTGGCTGCGGAATGTACTTGTCCACCGCTGCCATCAGCTCGTCGATCTTCGCTTCCCACTGGGCTTCGCCATTGAGCGCGCCCAACGCAGAGCCGCGGATGATCGGAGTGTCGTCGCCAGGGTAGTCATACTTCGACAACAGCTCGCGAACTTCCATCTCAACCAGCTCGATCAGCTCTTCGTCCTCAACCGCATCGCACTTGTTCAAAAACACCACGATGAAGGGAACGCCAACCTGGCGCGCCAACAGAACGTGCTCCTTGGTCTGAGGCATCGGGCCGTCGGTCGCTGCAACCACCAGGATCGCGCCGTCCATCTGCGCTGCGCCGGTGATCATGTTCTTGATGTAGTCCGCGTGACCCGGGCAGTCAACGTGCGCATAGTGCCGGTTCGGGGTCTCGTACTCTACGTGCGAGGTCGCAATCGTAATACCGCGCTCGCGCTCCTCAGGAGCGTTGTCGATCGTGTCGAATGAACGAAACGTGTTCTTCGGGTTGTGCTTCGACAATACCTTCGTAATC
>NZ_LMUD01000016.1:408099-408292 GCF_009766095.1 Granulicella sp. S190 | reverse complement strand
TTCGTCCTCAACCGCATCGCACTTGTTCAAAAACACCACGATGAAGGGAACGCCAACCTGGCGCGCCAACAGAACGTGCTCCTTGGTCTGAGGCATGGGGCCGTCGGTCGCTGCAACCACCAGAATCGCGCCGTCCATCTGCGCTGCGCCGGTGATCATGTTCTTGATGTAGTCCGCGTGACCCGGGCAGTCG
>NZ_LMUD01000016.1:354812-408089 GCF_009766095.1 Granulicella sp. S190 | reverse complement strand
GCCGCCGTCAGCGTCGTCTTGCCATGATCGATGTGCCCAATCGTCCCGATGTTTACGTGCGGCTTTGACCGGTCAAACTTTTCCTTGCCCATGACTCTCTCCGTGTTTCAGTAACTTGTGATCCTGCTTCAAACTTGAACTTCGCCTTGCGGCACCGGACTACTTCGCTTCTTTGCCCTGCACCTTGGCAATGATCTCTTCCGAGACCGAGCGGGGCGCTTCTTCGTACTGCTTGAACTGCATCGAGTAGTTCGCGCGACCCTGCGTGGACGACCGCATATGAGTGGCGTAACCGAACATGGTACTCAGAGGAACAGTGGCCTTGATCGCCTGCGTGCCACCAACCATCTCCATGCCTTCGATACGGCCGCGGCGGCTGTTCAGGTCGCCGATGATCGTTCCCATGTACTCTTCGGGAACAGTCACTTCGACCGACATCACCGGCTCCAGCAGAACCGGCTTGGCCTTGCGGGCAGCTTCCTTGAACGCCATCGATCCGGCGATCTTGAAGGCCATTTCGTTCGAGTCGACATCATGATAGCTGCCGTCATAAAGCGAAACCTTGACGTCCACCATCTCGTAACCGGCCAGAACGCCGCGCTGCATCGCATCCTGAATCCCCTGATCGATCGGCTTGACGTACTCCTTGGGAATCGCGCCACCCTTCGTATCGTTGGTGAACTCGTATCCCTTGCCTGGTTCATTCGGTGAGATACGGATCTTGCAGTGGCCGTAGTTACCCGATCCACCGGTCTGACGGATGTACTTACCCTCAGCATCGGAGTTCGTGCGGATGGTCTCGCGGTAGTTCACCTGCGGCTTACCGACGTTGGCCTCAACCTTGTACTCGCGCATCATGCGGTCAACGATGATCTCAAGATGCAGCTCGCCCATTCCGGCGATGATGGTCTGGCCCGAATCGATATCGGTGCGCACGCGGAACGTAGGATCTTCCTGCGCGAGCTTGGCCAGCGCCATGCCCATCTTCTCCTGGTCAGCCTTGGTCTTCGGCTCCACGGCAACTTCGATAACCGGCGCCGGAAAGTCGATCGACTCAAGCACCACGGGATACTTATCCGTCGTGATGGTGTCGCCCGTAACCAGGTTCTTCAACCCAACCGCTGCGCAGATGTCGCCCGCAAGAATCTCGGTGATCTCTTCGCGCTTGTTGGCGTGCATTTTAAGCAGGCGGCCGATACGCTCCGTCTTGCCGGTACGCGGGTTCAGCACCGAGTCGCCGGTCTTCAACTGTCCCGAGTAGACACGGATAAAGATCAACTGGCCAACAAACGGGTCGGTCATGATCTTGAAGCCAAGCGCCGAGAACGGCTCGTTATCGTCAGCCTTGCGGATTACCTCTTCTTCCATGTTGTCGGGGTTGTGCCCGATCATGGGAGGAATATCCAGCGGGCTGGGCAGATAATCGACAACCGCATCGAGCAGAGTCTGCACGCCCTTGTTCTTGAATGACGAGCCGCAGAGAACCGGGAAGATGTTCATCGCGATGGTCGCCTTGCGGATACCAGCCTTAAGCTGAGCTTCGGTAGGCTCTTGCCCCTCAAGATAGAGGTGCATGATCTCATCATCGGAGTCCGAAACCGCTTCGATCAAAATAGCGCGAGCAGCCTTGGCCGTCTCGAGGAGGTCAGCCGGAATCTCTTCCACCGAGTACTCAGCGCCCATGGTCTCGTCGTGCCAGTAGATAGCCTTCATCGTGACGAGGTCGACTACACCGAGAAACTTCGCCTCAGCGCCAATCTGAATATTGATCGGAATCGCGCGCGCACCCAGACGATCGACAATCGTCGAAGTCGCGTACACCGCATCGGCACCGGCCTTGTCCATCTTGTTGATGAAGCAGATCCGGGGAACCTTGTACTTGTCAGCCTGCCGCCATACCGTCTCGGACTGGGGCTGCACACCGGCAACCGCGTCGAAGCAGGCAACCGCGCCGTCGAGCACGCGGAGCGAACGCTCCACCTCGGCAGTAAAGTCTACGTGGCCGGGCGTGTCGATGATGTTGATGCGGATGTTCTTCCACGTGCAGGTCGTCGCAGCGGAGGTAATCGTAATGCCGCGCTCCTGCTCCTGCTCCATCCAGTCCATGGTCGCAGTCCCCTCGTGCACTTCACCGATACGGTGCGTAATGCCCGTATAGAAGAGAATGCGCTCGGTCGTCGTCGTCTTGCCGGCGTCGATGTGCGCCATGATTCCGATGTTCCGGCAACGATTCAGAGGTGTAGTGCGTGCCACGGTCTATCTCTCATCTGCGAGCGTCTGCTCGCGGTAAAAACTGCGTTGAACCTAAAATCTGTACCTAAACTCTTATGGACGCTGCTGGAAACTAACTACCAGCGGTAGTGCGCGAAGGCCTTGTTGGCCTCGGCCATACGGTGAACGTCTTCCTTCTTCTTCATCGCGGCGCCACGGCCATTGGCAGCATCGAGCAGCTCGGCGGTCAACTTCTCCACCATGCCCTTCTCGCCACGCGCGCGGCCATAGGTCACAAGCCAGCGGATCGCAAGCGACGTGCGGCGCTCCGGCAGAACTTCGATCGGCACCTGGTAGTTCGCACCACCGACACGGCGGCTCTTTACTTCCAGAAGCGGCTTGCAGTTCTCAATCGCCTTCTTGAACAGCTTCAGGGCCTCGTCGCCACCCTTCTGCTCAAGGTTCGTCATGGCGGTGTAGAAGATGCCCTGCGCGGTCGACTTCTTGCCGCCCCACATCATCGAGTTAACAAACTTCGTGACCAGGGTGGAGTTATAGACCGGGTCTGCAGCAACTTCACGCTTTGCGATGTAGCCTTTTCTTGGCATTCTCTTCTTCTTTCTCGTCTTCCTCCAGCGCCGGACTTCTCAAGAGCTGGACTTGGTTAATTTCGACTTGCAACCCGATCTTCCGGATTCGAAAAAAATAGGTTCAAAAACTTATTTAGCTGCTGCCTTCGGACGCTTCGCGCCGTACTTGGAGCGGCTCTGCTTGCGGTTGGCCACGCCGACCGAGTCGAGCGTGCCGCGAACCACGTGGTACCGAACGCCCGGCAGATCCTTCACACGGCCGCCGCGGATCAGCACAATCGAGTGCTCCTGCAGGTTGTGGCCGATGCCCGGGATATAGGTCGTGACCTCGATCCCGTTGGTGAGGCGAACACGCGCAACCTTACGGAGAGCCGAGTTCGGCTTCTTCGGGGTCTGGGTGTACACGCGGGTGCAAACACCACGGCGCTGGGGCGAACCCTGGAGCGCGGGGCTGGCGGTCTTATAACGAGTGGGCGTGCGGCCCTGCTTGACGAGCTGATGGAACGTAGGCACTAGAACTCCTTGTTAATGCGCGCAAAACCAAACTTATGTGAGACGCACAGGTAGGATTGAACCTCGCCTTTTGTGGTACATGCTTCGTACACGCAAAAAATTGAGAACGCTGAAGCGTCTCTGACGAAGATCTTCCCTGCTGCGTCTGTAAACCGATACAACAAACCAGACGTAAACAGTCGACGGTGGTCGAGCGTCTTTCCCTGACTTCAAGGATGAGCCGACTCCGTTTCGCTGTCCCGGCCCGCATAGCCCATCCAGGGTGGAGGGTGTCGCAGGCACGATTGCGAAAGGCCGCAGACCAACGACATTCAGATCCCATGAGTCAAACGAATCACTGATCGAGAATGTCCTGCGGTGAATCTCTTGTATCCAGTATAGCGCAATCTCTCGGCACCGTCTTGCGACAGGCGGCGAATCTAATGATCACGGGGGTTTTTCTCCACCCCTCCGTGCGTCGAGCTTCCCCTACGACACGGTCCGGATACTCGCGGAACCTTCTAACAATATCAATGTGTCGGCAAAACGTCAAATTTTTCGCCCGCTTTCTCCTCAAAAAACGGCAAATTGCACAACCCGGGAGGCACACGCACTCTACTCATGGACTCCATGACATCCCACGACACCCGGTGACGCTCCATGACAAAAGCGCATCGCCTCCCATGCTAGGCTTTTCGCATGGCTTTGGCAGATCTCCGTACGTCCCCGCTCTCCTTTGGTTTCATCGCCCTCACCGCCCTCTCGACCCTTGGAACTGCCGCGCGAGCACACGCGGAGACCGAAACCAGCACTACCCCCATCAAAAACGCACGCATCGGCTCCCTCATCGAGACCCTTGGCCAGACCAGAACCCCAACCTCCGTAGCCATCTCCCCTGACGGCTCTACCGTCGCCTGGTCCGTACGAACCCACGCGCAGACGCAGATCCACCTCTCCAACGTAGAAAATCCCGATCCCGCCAAAGAAAAGATCGTCAGCACCGGCTCAGGTGCCACAGACTGCAGCAGCTCCGACCCCAAGTGGTCCCTGGACGGCGAGTCCCTGGCCTTCGTCTCCAGCTGTACCGCAAAGACCGATCAGCCCGGACAGGACCAGGTCTTCCTCTACTCCAAAACCACCGGCGAATCGAAGCAGCTCACCCATCTCACCGGCGGCATCGACTCCCTTGCCTGGTCGCCCGACGGCAAGTCCGTCGCCTTCCTCTTCGTCGAGAACGCCACCCGCAGCGCTGGAGCCCTCGCTGCCATGAAGCCCTGGTCCGGCGTCATCGGCGAAGACGGCGTAGAGATTCAGCGCGTCGGCGTCGTGCAGCTCGCCAGCGGAGCCTTCTCCCAGGTCACACCCGCGACGCTGCATGTCTACGAGTTCAACTGGTCCCCCGACTCGAAGAGTCTCGCCTTCGTTGCGGCCAATCCCCCGGGCGAGAATAACTGGTGGGTCGCCCAGCTCTACACTGAAGACCTCGCCACCGCTCAGCCCAGGTCGATCCTCGACACCACAAAGATCACCGGCTCCCTCCACGATCTCCAGATCGCCGTTCCCCGCTGGTCCCCCAACGGCAAGCAAATCGCCTTCATCGGCGGCATCATGAGCGACCAGGGATCCACCGGCGGCGATCTCTATCTCATCCCCTCCACCGGCGGCGAGCCAAAAGACGTAACCCCCGGCCGCGCCGCATCAGTCGCCTTCCTCGGCTGGGTCGGCCCCGACATTATCGCCATCGCCGAGCAGGTAGGCGGCAGCAGCCACCTCACCGCCATCGATCTCGCCACCGGCAAGGACATCCCTCAGGCCAGCGTCACCTTTCCCGAGACCATCGGCGCAGGCGATCTCGAGATGAGCGTCTCGCTCTCGCAGGAGCACACCATCGCGATCATTCGCACCTCCTTCGAGCGCGCCCCCGAAGTCTGGGCCGGCCACATCCACGACCTCAAGCAGATCACCCATCTCAACGACAGTCTCAAACCCGCATGGGGCAAGTCCGAAAATCTCGAATGGACCAACGACGGCTTCCAAGTTCAGGGATGGCTCCTCTACCCCGCGAACTACGATCCCGCAAAAAAATATCCTCTCCTCGTCATGGTTCACGGCGGCCCATCGAGCGCCGTCACTCCACGCTGGCCCGGCGCCGGCTATGGCGGTGTGCCCTTCTCCGCGCTCGGCTACTTCGTCTTCATGCCCAATCCGCGCGGTAGCTACGGCCAGGGTGAGAAGTTCACACAAGCCAACGTCAAGGACTTCGGCTACGGCGATCTGCACGACATCCTCGCCGGCATGGACGTCCTCGAAAAGCGCTTCCCCATCGACAAAAACCGTGAAGGCCTCACCGGCTGGAGCTACGGTGGCTTCATGACCATGTTCGGCGTTACCCAAACCACGCGCTTCCGGGCCGCAGTCGCCGGAGCCGGTATCAGCGACTGGAAGAGCTACTACGGCGAAAACTCCATCGATCAATGGATGGTCCCCTTCTTCGGAAAGACCGTCTACGACGATGCCGCCGTCTACGCCAAAAGCTCCGCCATCGAGTACATCAAAAACGTGAAGACGCCCACCCTCGTCGTTGTCGGAGACCGCGACGGCGAGTGCCCCGCTCCGCAGAGCTTTGAGTTCTGGCACGCTCTCCGCGCAGAAGGCGTAAAGACGCAGTTGGTGATATACCCGAACGAGGGACATGGATTCCGTGATCCCGCGCATCGCAGAGACGTTCTCGAGCGGGCCTTCGACTGGTTTGAGACGGAGATGCCCGCAAAGTAAGGACCGCAATTCCAGTCTCGCTCCCCCTACATTTTTTTAGAAAGGGAGCGAGACCGGCACGATGCGAAACGATTGGTTGGATCGTCCAACCAACGTTCGAACAGTATTACGCCCGGAGATTTGCTTCCGGTCTGCGCAGCTTTTACACTATGGGTTCAGCTATTCAGCGGTTGCGGGTAACCGTTCAGCTTGAGTTCTGGTTGGACGGGGAGGTTCAATGCGTCGGTTTGCCACGTTAGTATTCTTGCTTCTTTTTACGATTCCCTTCGGAGTCTCAATCTCAGGTTGTTCGAAGAAGTCACCGGCAGTCTTTTGCGCGGGAGATACCGGCCCGGTCGTCGGTCAGGTGTCGAACATCACCCTGCAACCAAAGATCTTCGGCATCTCGATGAACTTCGCGCAGATCGGTCAGGTCACCACGCCCACCGCGGTTGACTGCAAAGGCACCACCGCAACGGTATCGAGCTACACCTACGCCACCTTTCTCCCCAATGGTCAACCCGATATGACCATCGCCGACGTCCAGCCGACGACAGGCAAGTTGTGCGCCGGCACCTGGAACAGGAACACCGGCGGCGGCATCGCCGACTTCACCACCTGCAACCCCACAAATAAGACAGGCACCGTGTATGTCGTGGCGAACGGCGGCGGAGTCAGCAGCAATCCCCTCCCCATCTTCGTCCACGCCGTCGTGACCAACGTCACTCTCGGGCCGTTATCGACCGATTGCGTCAACGATCCGGCGACCAACTGCAGCCCTGCGGCATTCGATACCCAGACCAACACCTGCGCACAGACCACCAACGGCAACGGCTGCTGCACTGCGCCCGTGGCCACTACCGCAACGGCACTCGCAGATACCGCCTGTGTCTCTCAGGGAGTCACCAGCCAGCTCGCCGCCAGGGTCATCGCAGGTACCGGAACCTCACAGACCAACGTCAGCTGCCAGGTAGGCCATCTCTCCTACGCTCCGCAGACCGCCTCCGTCGTCACCATCGACGAGAACGGTGTCGCTACCGCACAACACTCAGGTTCCACCGTCATCACCGCGAACATTGCGAACGCGGGAAGCTCCGCCGGCTTCTTCTCCACCTGCCCCCCGGTCTCGATTCAGCTTAGCGCCGTCGGCGGAGGTGGCGTCCCTACTAACAGCATCGTCGTCAACCCGAACAACGTGCAGCCCATCACCACGGTCGCGACCGATATCAACGGGACGATCCTCACCGGCCTTACTCTCAACTACGAGTCCACTACCCCGACCACCATTCCCGGCAACTCCGCGGCTTCGGTCACACCGACCCTACCAGGCGCCGCCGCTATCACCGCTGTCTGCCGCCCCCCTACCTGTAACCCATCGCCGTTCAACCAGATCGGCCTCTTCGGCAACGGAAAGGCAATCGCCTCCAATCCTGTCTCCGTCATCGCACCGGGAACCAACAGCACCAATCTCTATATCGCGAGTACAAACTCGCTCTACCTCGTGCCCGTGGACTTTACCCAGCCCCAGCTTGGAAGTCCGGTCCGCCTGCCCTATCAGCCCAACTCGATGGTTATCAGCATCGACGGCAGCACCGTCTACATGGGCAGCTCCTCGGGGCTCATGACCTATAGCGCCACTTCCAACTCCGTAGGGACTCCCAACGTAGCCATCACCGGTCCTGTACTTGCCGTCTCGCCCGACGGCACCAAGCTCGTCGTCACCGATCCCGTTCGCCAGTTCGTCTACCTCTATCTCCCGGCGACGGGCGTCATCCAGACCCAGTACGGCGGCGTAGGCACCCACGCTGTCTTCTCCCCGGACAGCTCGACCGTCTACGTAACCCTGGGCGACTACAACTCCTCCACCGGAGTCACCACTCCGAACAACCAGCTCCTGGTCAACTCCACCTTCATCGGCTGGTACCAGACAACCTCTTCTCAGCCCACCACCGACGTCGCCATCGGCGTCCCCAGCGTAGGAGCCTTCTTCGGCGGCAACCCCACCACCGCCCGCTCCTACTGCTCTGAGACCACCACCGTTGGTGTGCCTGCCACCACCGCGTCCACCACCAGCAACATCTTCTATCCCGATGCCGGTGTCCTCGCTCCACAGACCGACAGGGTCGCTACTACCAACGACGGCCTTCACCTCCTGGGCGCGACCGTAAATCCCGCTCCGGCATTCATCGATCTGGCCATCTCTACGCCGCCCACTGGGACCCCAGGCCTGCCTCACGTCGCGTGTCCCCTGGCTGATGGACAAACTCAAAAATTCGGCGCCACCCCCGTCTTCACCGGCGCTCTTCCCGGCGTCACGGCAACTGCCATCACTGGCGTCCTGCCCACCTCGGACTCGAAGATCGCCTTCGTCACCTATCTCGGCTCCGGCGGAGTCCTCCCAACTTACACCCCGCAGGCCGCTGGCCCTGGGACTCTTGGCAGCATCGCTCTGTCCACCGCGCTGGGAACCCCCATCGCACCCGTCGCCGGGGTAGTCAGCGCCGATAACCAAACCTTCTTCGCCGGAACCTCAGGCGACAACGCCGTCCACCTCATCACCAAACAGACTGACGGCACCTACAAGGACACCACCACGCCCATCGCACCGAAGCTTCCAGACGTGAACGGAAACATCGTCACGCCGAACCTCCTCGTGCAGAAGCCGCGCGTGGCCACCTCCTAAACTCCCCCCTCAGCATCAACAAGAAAGCCCTCTCACTCCGAGAGGGCTTTCTTTGCCCGAAGGAAGCTTTGCCTGTCACTCCCTTTGCTTGTCATTCCCGAAGGGAATCTGCTTCTTACTGTTACCAAAATTCGTCATCTCGACCGAAGCGCAGCGAAGTGGAGAGACCCCCGTATTTCTGCCATCACGCAAATTCCTAAAAGGAAAAGCAACGATGCTTGCAAAGCTGGCGAAAACATCCCTATAGCTTCTCCTGATACTCGGCACTCTTCATTGCCGACTTCGCAACTGCAATCCCGCTAGTTGTCATTCCCAAAGGGAAAATGCAGTTTGCCATTCCACCCATTAGGCAAACTGCCATAACCGTCTAGCCCGCTCCAACCGCAGCCACCCTACGCCAGCCGCTTCTTCAGCAAATCACGCGCAATCGCATCCAGAACGCCGTTGAGGAAATGAATCGACTCCGGCGCAGCATACCGCCTGCCAATCTCAAGCGTCTCGTTGATGATGATCGCAGCAGGCGTCTTCGGAAATCCCAGCATCTCAGCCACCGACGCGCGCAGCAGATTTCGATCCACCACCGGCATCCGCTCCAGCCGCCAGTTCTGCGCATGCGCCTCAATCAGCTTGTCGATCTCTTCATCGCGCGTCGTCGCAATCCGGTAGAGATCCTCGGCGAATCCACGCGTCTCGCTGTCGACATCCTCCACCGAAGCCCAGAAGAGCTTCTGTACCTGATCTGGTGTCTGTTTGCCCAGGTCTCCCTGGAACAGCATCTGCATGGTTAGTTCGCGAGACTTTCTGCGAGTTCCCATTATTTCTTCACCTGGCCATTCTGTGCGGCCAGCTTGCGCTGAATCGACACCATCTCAATCGCGGCACTCGCCGCTTCAAATCCCTTGTTCCCTGCCTTCAGACCCGCGCGATCCAGCGCCTGCTCCAACGTCTCGCAGGTCAGCACGCCAAACGCATGCGGAATCCCGGTCTCCTGTTGCGACTGGCCGATCCCTCGCGCCACCTCGTTATAAATCGCCTCATAGTGAGCCGTCTCTCCGCGCAGCAGGCATCCCAGCGTAATAATCGCGTCGAACTTCTTCGACTCTGCCAGCGTTCGCGCCGCCGAAGGAACCTCCCACGCGCCAGGAACCCGAACCACCTCAACATCGGACCGCGCTGCGCCGCTGCGATGCAATGCATCCAGCGAACCCTGCAGCAGCCGATCGGTAATCACCGTATTCCAGCGCGTCGTCACCACCGCAAACCGCATATTCGCCGCACTCAGGTCGCCCTCGATCGCCTCCACCTGCCCATGCAGCGGATTCTCCGACTGCCAGAATCCCAGCTTCAACTCGGTAGTCAGCTGCACCGTAAACAGGCGGCTGTTCCAGTGCGTCAGCTCAACCTCCGACAGCAAGGTAGCAATCTCCTCCGTCCGGTAGCTCGCCAGCAGCCACTTCTCCACCAGTGTCCGAATGTGATCGAGCTGCGTCACCTCCACCAGCACAGGAGGCACAGCAGGTGCCCTCCCCGTGACAAACTCGATGTTGCCGATCGGCGCAAGAAATGCCGCACCGCGGCCCTGTGCATCCTCCCAGCCCTTCCCCGCTTCAAAGCCCAGGGCGGAAAACAGGCTGCTCATGCGGTCGTACTCAACGCCAGAACCAACCGCGCTGACTAGCGTAATTCCCTTAATCATAGATTCGATTGTATCGTCTGGAGTGCGATGCAAGCTTGATCGAACTGGAGGATGTCAGTGAACTACGAGACGCTGCTGTGCGAGGTCAACGATCAGGTCGCGCAAGTGACCCTGAACCGGCCCCAGGTCCTCCACGCCCTCAACACTCAGGTCTTCAATGAGCTCGAAGCCGTCTTCTCCGCGCTCGCCGTCGACCCCGCCGTCCGCGTCATCCTCCTCACCGGCTCCGGCGAAAAAGCCTTCGCCGCTGGCGCAGACATCAACGAGCTCGCCAACACCGACGCCGCTGCAGGAGAAGCCAAGGCGCGCCGCGGCCAGGGCGTCTTCCGCCTCATCGAAACCTGCGGCAAGCCCGTCATCGCCTGCATCAACGGCTTCGCGCTCGGCGGCGGCTGTGAGCTCGCCATGGCCTGCACCCTTCGCCTCGCCAGCGAGACCGCCCGCCTCGGCCAGCCCGAGGTCAAACTGGGCCTCATCCCCGGCTACGGCGGCTCCCAGCGCCTCCCACGTCTCGTAGGCCAGCCCATGGCGCTCAAACTCCTGCTCACAGGAGACATGATCAACGCCGCCGAAGCCCTCCGCATCGGCCTGGTCGACGAGGTTCTTCCAACTGGCAAGCTCATGGAGCGAGCCCACGCCCTCGCTAAGACCATCGCAGGCATGGCTCCGCTCGCAGTCGCTGCCTGCCTCCAGGCCGTTCGCGAGGGCAGCGAGATCCGCCTCGAAGAGTCCATCGAGCTCGAGGCAAAGATCTTCGGCCGGCTCTCTGGAACCGAGGACAAGCAAGAGGGCACCCGGGCCTTTCTCGAGAAACGCCCCCCCGTCTGGACAGGCCGATAGCCACCCTGTCTTGGAAGACTGGTATCGAGATCCTCGGTCTTTGCAGGTAATCACAGGGAACTTTGGTCTTTTGATCGATGCCTCACCTTGGTATGCTGGTGATCGTGCCTAAGTCTTCGCCGCTCTGTCCCGCCCTCCTGCTTGCGTTAGCCCTCTCTGGCTGCTCCCGCCCCGCCGCACCCAACCTCGCCGAAACCAAGGCCCTCGCCGCCGAGCAGCAGCAGGAGACCAACCTCGCCCGCGAGCAGATGGAGCTCATCCCCCCACCCTCGAAGACCCGCTACATGGCCGTCAAAAGCCTCAACCTCTGGGAGAATCCCTACCTCACCGTCCAGGGCGGCATGGCAACCCTGCACGTCGTCGTCGCCGACGCCAACAAGAGCGATATGGGCCTCGGCGGAATGCTGCGTCCCATCGGCGCGCGCCGTCGCGACCTCAACGTCCGCGTAGCCGACCTCCCCACCGCGCTCAACTCCATCCCCGAGAGCTCCTGGCCCTACGGTCGCGTCATCGCAGTAGAAGAGGCGCACGAGATCCCCGTCAGCGCACGCCCCGAGGTCCGCAGAAACATGGAGACCGTGATCAAAACCCTCAACGACCTCGGCGTCGTCGTCTACGAGTGGACCGAAAACGGACGAAGCTAGTCCCTGCCTCCTCATCGCCACAACCCATCTCGCACACTCCAACTGCGCTAAGAT
The DNA here is from genome assembly GCF_009766095.1 of Granulicella sp. S190. Lineage (GTDB taxonomy): Bacteria > Acidobacteriota > Terriglobia > Terriglobales > Acidobacteriaceae > Edaphobacter. The sequence continues at coordinate 396,125 of NZ_LMUD01000016.1, read as the reverse complement.
GCTCCTACCTCTGAGCGCTGCAAATCTTCAGAACTGGGGAATCGATTGCAACTGCATACGACGGCATTAGTGGTCTTCTGCTTCTTCTTTCTGCTCGTAACCCTGGCCGGATTCTGGGCCGCGCGCTGGCGAAGGCCCAAAGCAGGCATGGCCTCCCTCGAGGAGTGGGGTCTCGCAGGCCGCAGCTTCGGCACCTGGATCACCTGGTTCCTCATCGGCGGCGACCTCTACACCGCCTATACCGTCATCGCTGTCCCGGCAGCGCTCTACGGCGCCGGCGCCATCGGATTCTTCGCCGTACCCTACGCCGTCATCGCCTACCCTTACATGATGCTCGTCCTGCCCCGGCTCTGGACCGTATGCCACCGCCACGGTTACATAACCTTCGCGGACTTCGTTGGCGGCCGCTACGGCAACCGCTGGCTCACCATTGCCATCGCCCTCACCGGCGTCCTCGCCCTCATGCCCTACATCGCCCTCCAGCTCGTCGGCATCCGCGTCGTCATCGGTGCCATGGGTATTCACGGCGAGTGGCCCCTGGCCGCAGCCTTCGTTATCCTCGCCGCCTACACCTACTCCAGCGGACTCCGCGCCCCCGCCGTCATCGCCATCGTCAAGGACGTGATGCTCTACATCATGGTCCTCGCCGCCCTCATCTACATCCCTCACAAACTCGGCGGCTACGCGCGCGTCTTCGAGCTCGCCAATCAGCTCCTCGCCCACCACACGCCCACCGCCACCATCCATCTCAAGCAGGGCCAGTTCCTCGGCTACTCCACCCTCGCCGTCGGCTCAGCCATCGCGCTAATGCTCTACCCCCACACCGCCACCGCGGTCCTCAGCGCGCAATCTGCCAACGTAGTCCGTCGCAACGCAGCCATGCTGCCTGCCTATAGCTTCCTTCTCGGCCTCATCGCCCTGCTCGGCTACCTCGCACTGGCCGCAGGCGTCGTCACCAAGGACCCCAACCAGGCCGTCCCGCTGCTCTTCCTTAAGATGTTCCCCGAGTGGTTCGCCGGCTTCTGTCTCGCCGCCATCGCCATCGGCGCGCTGGTTCCGGCAGCCATCATGTCCATCGCCGCCTCCAACCTCTTCACCCGCAACCTCTACGGCGCGCTCCTCCGCCGCAAGATGCTCCCCGAAGAAGAGTCGCGCATGGCCAAGCTCGTCTCCCTCGTCGTGAAGTTCGGCGCACTGCTCTTCGTCCTCAAGCTCCCCGCACCCTACGCCATCGAGATGCAGCTCCTCGGCGGCATCTGGATGGCCCAGCTCTTCCCATCGGTCGTAGTAGGCGTCTTCGCCCGCTGGTTCAACCCCTGGGCTCTTCTCATCGGTTGGGCAGCAGGCATGTCCAGCGGCACGGCAATGGCAGTAGCGTTAGGCCTCAAGAGTTCGGTCTACCCGCTGCACCTCTTCGGAAGCACCTATCCCATGTACGCAGCAGTGCCCGCGCTGCTTCTGAATCTGGCCGTCTCCGCCGTGCTAACGGTACTATTCCGCGCAATCAAGCTAGACCCAGGAACCGACGTCACCGAAGCCTCAGCCTACGTAGGCTAGAAAAAGGTATACAAGTCACGAAGTGACCGCTGCCCGCGCAGGGCGCCCGTCCGGCAGGACAGCCCTACTCCCACTCAATCGTCCCCGGCGGCTTCGACGTAATGTCGTACACCACCCGGTTGATCCCCCGCACCTCGCTCACAATCCTGCTCGAAATGGTCCGTAGCACCTCATAAGGCAGTGGAGCCCAATCCGCCGTCATCCCATCCTCGCTCTCCACCGCCCGCACCGCGCAAGTATTCGCGTAAGTCCGCTGATCCCCCATCACACCAACAGACTTCACCGGCAGCAGCACCGCAAAGCTCTGCCAAACCTTCCGATACAGCCCAGCCTTCTTGATCTCATCCACCACAATCTGGTCGGCCTCCTGCAGAATCGCCACCCGCTCCGCCGTCACCTCGCCCAGAATCCTCACTGCAAGCCCCGGTCCCGGAAACGGCTGCCGCTCAATAATGTCGTCAGGCATCCCCAGGTCCCGCCCAATCCGCCGAACCTCGTCCTTGAACAGATCCCGCAGCGGCTCAATCAGCTTCAACTTCATATCCGCAGGCAGCCCGCCCACATTGTGATGGCTCTTGATCGTATGACTCGGCCCATGCACGCTGCTCGACTCGATCACATCCGGATACAGCGTCCCCTGCACCAGCCAGGCGATCTCCTCCCCTGAACTTTTTTCGGCCTCGAAGATCTTCTTCGCCTCATCATCGAACACCGCAATAAACTCGTTCCCAATCACCTTCCGCTTCTGCTCCGGATCAGTGACGCCCGCAAGCTTCGCCAGGAATCTTTCACTCGAATCCACAGCCACCACGTTCAGCCCCAGCTGCTCGCGCATCGTCGTCTGCACCTTCAGAAACTCGTCCTTGCGCAGCACGCCGTTGTTCACAAAAATGCACGTCAGCCGCTCGCCAATCGCCTTCGCCACCAGCACTGCGGCCACGCTCGAATCCACACCGCCACTCAATCCGCAGATCGCATGTCCCGTCCCCACCTGCGCCCGCACCCGCTCCACCGTCGACTGAATAAAATGCTCCGGCGTCCAGTCCTGCTCCGCCCCACAGATATCCAGGCAGAAGTTCTTCAGCAGCTCCATCCCCTGCCTGGTATGCGCAACCTCTGGATGAAACTGCACCGCCCAGATCTTCCTCGCCTCGTCCGCAATCCCCGCCACCGCATTGGACGTCTTCGCCGTCAGCTCAAACCCCTCCGGCAGCTCTTCCGCATGGTCGGCATGCGACATCCACACATCCATCGTTCCCGGCAGTCCACGGAACAACGGCGTCTCCGCCACGACTGTCACCTCGGCATGGCCGTACTCACGCGCCGCTGCACCGACTACCTTACCCCCCAGGTGATGCACGATATATTGCAGCCCGTAGCAGATCCCGAGCACTGGCACGCCCATCGCCAACACACCCGCATCGGCCTCAGGAGCGTCCGCGTCATACACGGAGCAAGGCCCCCCCGAAAGAATCACGCCCTTTGGGTTCAGCGCCTTTACCTTCTCCGGCGGAGTCGTACACGGCAGCACGACAGAAAAAACATTGAACTCGCGAATACGCCGCGCAATCAGCTGCGTATACTGCGACCCAAAATCCAGAATGACGATCGTTGAGGTATCCACCTACCAAGTGTAAACGTTGGTCGCGTCAGGAATCCGTCGACCATCGGGAGGCCCACGGCGAAGCCGGTATACAAGTCACGAAGTGACCGCCGCCCGCGCAGGGCAAGACCAATCTTGTATATAAAAAGGAAAGCCGATGTCTCAGTAAACCCCAGGCCGCCGACGATAGTGAGAGTTCTTCAGTCGCACGCTCTCCATCCCGCTCACCACGCCGATACCCAGCAGGATGGCCGCAATGGCGACGATGTACGACTCAGGAATATGACTCAAATAGGCCAGGTAAGAAACACCGGCGATCAGCACGAGGTATCCGGCAACATAGAGGACGGAAGACATTGTCTCTCTCCAGTGGGGGAAATGAAGTGGGCCCGTAAAAGTAGGATGCCCAATCTTCACCAGCCAGACAAAAAACTTTAGTACCCTCTTAGTTTCATCGGCCCGTCTTTCCTGCTCTAACTCGGATCCTTGTGCCGCGTACTCTGCACACCCGTCACGATCCCAACCCCAAGCATGATCACCGCAATCGCCACAATGTAATGCTGCGGAATATGCATCAGGTGAGCCAGATACGCCACACCCGCAATCAGAATCAAATACCCAATCGCATAGATCCCAAACGACATAATCACCCTCCCGCAAAATAGCTGATTCCAATGGGATGCAGAATCAGCTCCTAACCGCGAGAGAAATCTTTGCCGTCCTCATACGCCCGCCACAGTTGCAGATAAGCCACCTGCCGGGCCACATGGAAGAAGTCAGATCCAAGAAAATAAAGGATCGTCACGCCCGTCCACCACCAGAACAGAAACTCAGGCGTCGTCACACTCTCAAACGGCAGCGGAGTCGCAGAAAACACCATCGCCAGCACAATCAGCGCGATCTTTACAATCCCCATCACCAGGTTGATCTCCACCAGCTTCGACTTCAACGGCCCCAGCCGAAACGCAGCCACAAAGCTTCCCCTCACGCCTAACCCACGCAGCATCGCCAATAGCGGAGCCACCGACAGCGCCCAGCTCAGCACCGCCCACAGTGTAAACAACCCCAGCGTCCCCACAATCACCAGCGAAAAATATCCCACCAGGTTCGGCTCTCCGCCCCCCGCCATCGGCCCGGTCACCGTCCACTCCGCCACCCGCTCCATGCACCAGAACCACACCGCAAAACTCCCCAGCAGCGCCACCACGCGCACCGCCTGCAGCACGATCAGCGTCCCCACCCGCGACTGCAGCCGCCCATCCGCACGCCGCAGCACCAGCGTCCGCCCAACCGACGACACCACCACCCACGCCACCACCAGCAGTGGAGCCAGCCACAGCGCCACATTCAACACCTCCGGCACCAGCAACGCCATCGCCTTCGCCAGCGTCTGAGTGGAAGCCATCGGATCCAGCACCGTCATACTCTTCAGCGCCCCATAGTCCAGCGGAGTAGCCTGCAGAATCCTCAGCCCCTCATACCGCAGCAACAGCAGCGCAGGCACCCCGTAAGCCCAACGCCAAAGCACCTCCAGCGCCGTCAGCAAAGGCCGCCGCCAGCACTCCGTCAGCGTATGCACAAACGACTGCGTCCCCCGCACCGTCCCAGCCGCAACCACCACTCCATCCTGCGGAATCTGCTCCACTACTTCACCACGAGATTCACAAGCTTACCCGGCACCACGATCACCTTCACCACCATCTTGCCTTCAATCCGCGCGATCACCTTAGGATCAGCCAAAGCCGCGGCCTTCACCGTAGCCTCATCGCTCCCCACCGGCACCTTCACCACCGTCACCAGCTTGCCGTTCACCTGCACTGGAATCTCAGCCTCCGCCTCGCGCGCAAGCTCCTCATCCACCACCGGCCATGCCGTGCGAAACACCACGCCCTCGCCGCCAAGCTGCTCCCACATCTCCGCCGCAAAGAACGGCGCAAACGGAGCCAGCATCAAGATCAACCCGCGAAACACCTCTGCCACAGCCGCAGGAGATACCTCTCCCGCATCCATCGCCGCCTCGTTCGCCGTAATCTCATTCACCAGAATCATGATCGAAGAGATCGAAGTATTGAAGTGCCACCGACCATCGAAGTCCTGCGTGATCTTCGCAATCGTCTGATGCAACCGCCGCAGCAAAGCCTGATCCTTCGGCCCCGTCGCAACTCCCTTCGCGCGAGCAACACTGGAAAACTTCATCGTCAACCGGTAGACCTTACTCAAAAACCGCGAGATCCCCGCAACACCCTCTTCCTGCCACTCCAGGTCACGATCCGGCGGAGCTGCAAACAGCGAATACATCCTCGTCGCATCCGCCCCATACCGCTCGATCATCAAGTCCGGGCTCACCACATTGCCCTTCGACTTCGACATCTTCGCCCCGTCTTTGATCACCATCCCTTGCGTAAACAGCCGCTCCGCAGGCTCATCGTTCTTGACCAAACCAAGATCCCGCATCACCTTCGTCCAGAACCGCGAGTAGATCAAATGCAGAATCGCATGCTCCACCCCGCCGATGTACTGATCGATCGGAAACCAGTAGTTCGCCTTGTCGCTGTCAAACGGAGCAGCAGAGTTCTTCGCATCCGTATACCGGTAGAAGTACCAGCTCGAATCGACGAACGTATCCATCGTGTCCGTCTCTCGTCGCGCCACGCCACCGCACTTCGGGCACTTCGCATTCACAAACTCCGGCACCCGCCCCAGCGGCGACCCGTTCGTCTGCGTAATATCGATCTGCTCCGGCAGCAAAATCGGCAGCTCGCTCTCAGCCACCGGCAACGGCTCTCCCGGCGAGCACTTATCGCAATACACCATCGGAATTGGCGTCCCCCAATACCTCTGCCGGCTGACGCCCCAGTCCTTCAACCGATACGTAACCGTAGGAGTACCAAATCCCTTCGCCTTCGCAAACGCAGCCATCTCCTCCTGCGCCGCCACGCATCCCAGTCCGGTCCACTCGCCGGAATCAATCAGTACCGCCTCTTTTTCCGCGAGATAGGGCAGCACCAGATCATTTGCATCAGAGCCCGCGGCGCTTTTTGTATCAACCACAGGAGCAATGACCCGCCGCACCGGCAGCCCATACTTCTGCGCAAACTCGAAGTCTCGCTCATCATGCGCCGGCACGCTCATAATCGCGCCCGTCCCATAGTCCGCCAGAATATAATTCGCCACCCAGATCGGCACTCGCTCCCCGTTGAACGGATTCACCGCAAACCGCCCCGTAAACACCCCGTGCTTTTCAATCGCACCCAGCGCATCGGTCTCGCGAGCCTTCTTCTGCTGCTCCAGCAACTCCTCGATCTGCACCCGCAGCGCATCGTCCTCCAGCGCAAACGCCTTCGACACCGCATGCTCCGGCGCAAGCTGCACCGACGTCGCCCCAAAGATCGTATCCACCCGCGTCGTAAACACGGTGATCTTCAAAGGCGTCGCATCTGAACCTTGAGAACTGACAACAGCGAAATCAACATGCGCCCCTTCGCTTCGCCCAATCCAGTTCCGCTGCATGGTCCGGACCTTCTCCGGCCAACCCTGCAGCTTCTCCAGCCCGTCCAGCAGCTCATCCGCATACTTCGTAATCCGCAAAAACCACTGCGTCAGATCTCGCTGTTCAACAACTGTATCCTCATGCCTCCAGCAGCGCCCGCCAATCACCTGCTCATTGGCCAGCACAGTCTGGCAATCCGGACACCAGTTCACCTTGCTCTTCTTCCGGTACGCCAGCCCCTTCTCGAACATCTTCAAAAAGAACCACTGGTTCCACCGGTAATAGTCCGGCAGACAAGTCGTCACCTCGGTCGCCCAGTCGTAGCTATAGCCCATCCGCTGCATCTGCTTCCGCATCGCCGCAATGTTCGAGAGCGTCCACTCCCGCGGCGGCACGCCATTCTTCAGCGCCGCATTCTCAGCCGGCAACCCAAACGCATCCCATCCCATCGGGTGCAGCACGTTGAACCCGCGCATCCACATATGCCGCGCCAGCGCATCACCAATCGCATAGTTCCGCACATGCCCCATGTGCAGCTTCCCGCTCGGATACGGCAACATCTCCAGGCAGTAGTACTTTGGCTTCCCCGAGTCATGCCCCTCCGCCGCATACAACGACGCATCCGCATCCCACAAGGCCTGCCACTTCGGCTCAATCTCAGCCGGGCTGTACCGCTGCGGCTGGTTCAACTCCGCAGCAGAAGAATTTTCGTCAATACTCGCGGTTTTCCCGCTCATTTCGCTCGTTCGTGTCTCTGGCATACTCCTCTCATTGTACCCGTCCGCACCCCGCCCAACCTCGCACCCACCAGCGCGCCAACACCCACTCCAAAGCCCGTGATAATTTGGCAGCGGAGAAGTTTCATGCCCTGGTGCCCCTCGAAGGTCTTTCTGTCTGCTGCAATCCTGTTATCTTCCGCCGCAGCACACGCTGCAAACCCGCTGCGCGTCAAAACCGACAAGGGCAAAGTACAAGGAGCCCTCACCACCGACCAGAAGGTGATCGCCTTCAAAGGAATCCCCTTCGCCGCACCTCCCATCGGCGGCCTCCGCTGGCAGTCGCCGCAACCCGCCGCCAAATGGAGCGGCACTCGCTCCGCAAAAGACTTCGGTCCTCACTGCATCCAGTCCTCGGGCTACGACGACATGACCTTTCACGACCCCGGCCCCAGCGAAGACTGCCTCACCCTCAACGTCTGGACCCCCGCCAACGCCCGCCCCGGCACCCTGCCCGTCATGGTCTGGATCTACGGCGGCGGCTACCGCGCAGGCAGTACCTCCGAGAACCGTCAGGACGGGCAGTTCCTCGCCCACCGCAACGTCATAGTCGTCTCCATGAACTATCGCCTCGGCATCTTCGGCTTCTTCGTGCATCCCGAGCTCACTGCTGAGTCGCCCCACCACGCCTCCGGTAACTACGGCCTCCTCGACCAGGCCGCCGCCATCGCCTGGGTCAAACAAAACATCAAAGCCTTCGGAGGTGACCCAAATAACATCACCATCTTCGGCGAGTCCGCAGGCTCCTTCTCCGTCAGCTCTCAGATGGCCTCTCCCCTCACTAAAGACCTCATCTCCAAAGCCATCGGCGAGAGCGGCGGAGCCTTCCGCGGTCTCGGCTATCAGACCCGCGAGGCCCGCGAAACAACCGACTCCCAATTCGCTCAGTCTGCCTACGGCACCACCAGCCTCGCCGCCCTCCGCAAGCTCTCCGTCGACGATATCCTCAAAGGCGCCACCGCCAAAAGCGATCCTCCCCCGCCGCACTTCGAGCCCGACGTAGACGGCTACTTCCTGCCCGACTCCGTGCCCAACATCTTCGCCGCTGGCAAGCAGGCCCACATCCCGCTCCTCGCGGGTTGGAATGCCGACGAAGACCGCGGCACCGTCATCTTCGCTCACACCAAACCGACCGCCGCATCCTTCACCTCTCTGGCAAAGCTCGAGTTTGGCCCCGACGCCGAGAAGTTTCTCTCCGTCTACCCCGCCACCACCGACGAAGAGGCCCAGCGCTCCGCAGGCGACTACGCTGGCGCGCGCTTCATCACCTTCTCCACCTGGCGCTGGCTCGAAGCCCACGTCGATACCGGAAAATCCCCCGTCTATCGCTACTCTCTCGACCTCGGCTCCCCCGGCGACAAGTACCACGCCGCCGCACTCGGGGCCTTCCACTCCGACGATATCGAGTACGTCTTCAGCACCCTCGACTCCCGCAACGTAGCCGTCTGGCGCCCCGAAGACCGCAAGCTCTCCGACCAGATCGGCGCCTACTGGACCAACTTCGCACGCACTGGCGACCCCAACGGCCCGGGCCTCCCCGTCTGGCCCACCTACAACGCACCCGGAAACTGGCAGGTCATGCACCTCGACGCAAACTCCCAAGCCCGCCCCGACGATCATCGCGACCGCTTCCTCTTCCTCAACCAGGCCTGGACAAACCCCAAATCCACCGCACAATAGTGTCAGAGCTCCATCAACAACAGCCGCCCCAAACCAACCCGGCCATACCCTATCGCGAGGAATCAGACGGCAACAATCGAACAGCATAGTGCATAAGAGAGCACGGTCAGGTAAAGTCACGCCATCGACAGATCTCTGAGGACGCCATGAGCCTATCGAAACTGTACGTCGTACTTTATTGGATATGGGTCTCGTCCGAGCTTCTGCTTCAGGTCGTGACACGTACCAGTCGTCGCAGCGGCACGGTTCAGGATCGCGGCTCGTTGCCGCTCTTGCTGATCGCAATCTTCGGCTCCATCTGGGCGGCAATGTGGTGCAGCAGTTTACAAACGTACGCGATGCCGGATGGGGCGCATTGGTCCAGGGTGGCCGCGTTGGTATTGATGCTGGCGGGACTGGCGATTCGTTGGACCGCAGTCTTGACCCTCGGGCTTTCCTTCAGTACAAACGTCGCCATCCACTCGACACAGACCCTGCGCACGACGGGCTTGTTTCGATGGGCACGGCATCCTTCGTACACAGGCATGCTGCTGATCTTCGCCGCAATTGGAATCTTTGAGCGCAACTGGATAAGCCTCGCGATCATGTTGGTCTTTCCCACCGCCGCCCTGATCTATCGGATCCATGTTGAAGAAATAGCGTTGACGAAGGCATTCGGCGCGACGTATGTGGAGTACAGCAGCAAGACGAGCCGTCTTCTACCGGGAATCTATTGAGGGAATGGGCCACTCGCAGCTCATCCACCTGAAAGTAATCACAGTGCTCGCCCAAAGATTCGTAATTGTGTCGCGCATGCCGGATCTCTAATATGATTCACGAACCGAAACCGAAGCGAGCGTACACAATGGACAAAAGACAATTCCTCAAGGGCTCCTGCTCTATCCTTACCGGAACCATGCTCTCCCGCTTCGTCTCCGCCGAAACCGCCCAGCAGACTCTCGAACAAGCAGCCCACCAGACCGCCCCCCGCACTAACTGGGCCGGTAACCTCACCTTCCACACCGACACCCTCTACCAGCCCAAGACCACCGAAGAGGTTCAGCACATCGTCAAGAGCTGCGACAAGCTTCGCGCCCTCGGCCGCGGCCACTCCTTCAACGCCATCGCCGACAGCACCCACGCGCAGATCTCCCTCAAGCAACTCGACTCTATCGACATCGACGCCAAGGCCCGCACCGTCACCGTCGGCGCAGGCGTCACCTACGGCAAGCTCGCCCCCATCCTCGACGCGCAGGGCTTCGCCGTCCACAACCTCGCCTCGCTCCCTCACGTCTCCGTCATCGGAGCATGCGCCACCGCCACCCACGGCTCCGGCAGCAACAACGGCAACCTCGCAACCATCGTCTCTGCCCTCGAGTTCGTCACCGCCGACGGCTCCCTCCACACCCTCTCCCGCGCCAAAGACGGCGACCGCTTTCTAGGCGCAGTCGTCAACCTCGGCGGCCTCGGCATAGTCACCAAAACCACGCTCGATATCATTCCCACCTTCCAGGTCGCGCAGGTCGTCTACGAGAACCTCTCCTTCTCGCAACTGGAAAAGCACCTCGACGAAATCTTCCTCAGCGGCTACAGCGTCAGCCTCTTCACCACATGGGAGAACCATCGCGCCAACCAGGTCTGGATCAAGCGCCGCCTCGAACCCGGCATCACCTCCGTCGCCTTCGCGCCAGAGTTCTTCGGCGCAAAACAAGCCACGCAAAAACTCCACCCCGTCCCCGGTCACGTCGCCGAAGCCTGCACCGAACAGCTCGGAGTCCCAGGCCCCTGGTACGAGCGCCTTCCCCACTTCAAACTCAACTTCGTCCCCAGCAGCGGCGCCGAAATCCAAACCGAGTACTTCGTCCCCCGCGAGCACGCCTACGAGGCCATCCTCGCCGTCGAAGAGCTCCACGACAAGATCACCCCGCACCTCTTCATCACCGAGCTCCGCACCATCGCCGCCGACAACCTCTGGCTCAGCATGGCCTACCAGCGCCCCTCCCTCGCCATCCACTTCACCTGGAAGCCCGAGTGGGACGCCGTCCAACAGATCCTACCCCTCATCGAAGCCAGGCTCGCGCCCTTCAATCCCCGCCCCCACTGGGCCAAAGTCTTCACCATCCCACCGGCAACCATCCAGGCCAGCTACGCCAAAATGCCCGACTACAAAACCCTCCTCAACCACCACGACCCACAAGGAAAATTCCGCAACCAGTTCCTCGACACCACCCTCTTCAGCGCCTGACCATAAGCACCGATCTACCCCGCAGCCAGCGTCCGCAACACGCCAACATTCCTCGCCTCATCCCCCGGCGCATCCACCGGCGTCTCCGCGATAAACGCCGCATGCGCAAACCGCTCATCATGCAGCAGCCGCCGAAACACCTCAGCCCCAATCGTCCCCTCGCCGATATGCTCATGCCGGTCCAGCTTCGACCCCATCGCCGCCTTCGCATCGTTGCAGTGCCACACCTTCACCGCATCGAACCCCACCGTATCCCCCACCAGCTTCATCGTCTCCACATATCCATCCGGAGACACAATGTCATACCCCGCCACATGCACATGGCAAGTATCCAGACACACCCCTACCGGAGCACAAGGCTTCAGCGTCTCCACCAGCTCCGCCACCTGCTCCAGCTTCCCACCCAGCGAAAACTCCGCCCCCGCCGTATTCTCAATCAAAATTTTAAAATTCTTCCCCTGCCACGGCACCCCATCAATTGCCTTCTCAATCGACTCCGCCGCCAGCCGCAACCCCTCCTCCCGCGTTAGCCCCTTCCAACTTCCCGGATGCAGCACCAGGTACTCCGCCCCCAACGCCAGCGCCCTCTCCACCTCTCCGCGAAACGCCGCCACACCATTCACCCGCACGCTCTCCGTCTGGCTGCACAGATTAATCAGATAACTCGCATGCACCGACACCGGCCCCACATCATGCTTCGCCCTCAGCTCCGTCATCTTCTTCGCGTCCTCCGGCTTCACCGCCGCCGCCTTCCACTGCCGCGGACTGGAAGAAAAAATCTGAAACGTATTCGCCCCCGCCGCCACAGCCCGTTCCACCGCAGTCCAGGTTCCCCCCGCCGTCCCTACATGCACGCCAATCCGCTTCGTCGCTGTCTTTGCCATCCCTCAAGGCTACCTCACCCTTTCCTCGTATGTAAGAAAGGTATAAAAGTCACGAAGTGACCGCGCCGCGCGTAGCGGACCCGTCCGGCAGGACACGCCTCCTTCGGTGCTATGCTGACCCCGCCATCATTTCGCACCAACGAGGACGCCCCATGCCTGCCACGCAGACCTTCAAGAGCCACACCCGCTACTACCCTCTCTTCCACTTCATCATCGTTCCGCTTCTTCTGCTCAACTTCATCTTCTCCATCTACATCACCATCCACAGCTGGCCCGGTTGGCAACACACTCATCTCTGGGGAATCGTCATGGCCCTCGTCCTCTTCATGATCGCCGGTGTCGCCCGCGGATCCGCCATCAAAGCCCAGGACCGCGTCATCCGCCTCGAAGAGCGCCTTCGTCTCGCCGCCCTCCTCCCCGCCGCCGACCGCGCCCACATCGACGAGTTCACCGTCCCCCAGCTCATCGCCCTCCGCTTCGCCTCCGACGCCGAGCTCCCCGACCTCGCCCACCGCGCCCTCACCAAAAACATGGCGCCCAAGGCCATCAAAGAAGCCATCGTCACCTGGCGCCCCGACCACCACCGCGTCTAGCCCACACCAAAAGAAAAGAGGCGGCCAGATAAGCCGCCTCTTCCCACCAGCACCTTCAATCAATCAATATTTATCCACAAACGAATCCGCCTAAGCCGTCACAAACTGCGAACGAATCGTCTCGAAGTGCGGCTGCAGGAACGTCGCGCGATCGATCTTTCCATACATCAACGCCGATGCGCCGCCAGCTGACAGGAAGTTCGTATCCGTCACGCCAAGAAACCCGAACACCGTCCGCAGGTAAGGCTCCACAAAGTTGTACGAAGCCATCACCGTTCCAGCGTCATAAGCTCCGCCCGAAGCCACCAGGAACGTAGCCTTCTTCCCTGCCAGCAAGCCCTTCGGCGAGCCGTCGGCATAACTGAACGTCTCATTGACTCGCGCAATCTGGTCGATCCAAAGTTTCAGCACCGCAGGCACCGAGAAGTTATGCATCGGCACGCCCAGAACATACTCATCCGCCGCCCTCAGCTCCGCAAGCAGCGTCTCCGAAGTTGCAAGCGCCTCCTTCTGCTCCGCCGTACGGGCATCCTTCGAGGTATACGCAGCACCGACCCACGCTGCATCGATCGTCTTTAAACTGCTGGCTGTCAGGTCGCGAAACACTACCGTACCGCTCGGATTCGCCGTCTTCCAGCTCTCAACATATTCACTGGTCAACCCGCGAGAGACGGAGGTTTCAACAAAGGGGCTGGAGTTCAAAACAAGTAAAGTGGGCATAGCAAGATCTCCTATACGACATATGACGTCTAAACCACTACTGTCGATTCATAAAATACGACATGCGTCGTTTAGATCGAAGATCTCATCCAATCTCTAGTAAAGTGGAGCCACCTGTCATGTCAGAGTCCGCAGCCAACCTGGCCGAAATCCCGGAGTTCCTCCCGGAGAAGTCGGTAGACCCGCGTATCCTGCGAACTCGCAACCTCCTCCAGCAAGCCCTCGTCAAGCTCATGAAAGAGAAAGAGTTCGACGCCATCTCCGTCCAGGACATCGCCGAGTCTGCCACCATAAACCGCGCCACCTTCTACGACCACTACCCCGACAAGTTCGCCCTGCTCGAGTGCACCATTGGCACCCGCTTCAACCATCTCCTCGCCGAGCGTGGCGTCACCTTCAACGGCACCTGCACCTCCGCGCTCAAGGCCATCGTCCTCGGCGTATGCGACTTCATCGCGTTCTCAGAGCCCCCCTGCTCCACGAAAGCCGGCCAGATGGAGCCTCACACGGAGTCAGCCATCATCGCCGTAGTCCGCCGCATGCTCCTTGATGGCCTCGCGAATCACCCCTCCTCTCCTGCCCCCATCTCCCCCCGGATGATCGCCACTACCGCCAGCTGGGCCATCTACGGCGCCGCCAAAGAGTGGGCTCAAACCCCCAACCGCCGCCCCTCCAGCGAAATCGTCGAAACCGTAGTCACCCTGATCTCCCCAATCCTCGCCTTAGTCGCCCCCACCCCGCTTCACTAAACGTCACTGCAGCCGGCCAGCAACAGCTCAGCTGCCTCTGCCGCCACTGCCGTTGCTTGTCCTTTTGGTTGTCATCCCCGAAGGGGACCTGCGATTGTAGTTGGACTCGCCGTGGCGGTTGCGTTGCGGTTGCGGTTGCCGTTGCTGTTGCTGTTGCAGTTGCCCTTGCAGTTGCCTGTCCTTTTTGGCTGTCATCCCGTAGGGATCTGCGGTTGCCGTTGCTGTTGCAGTTGCCCTTGCAGTTGCTTGTCCTTTGGTTGCCTGGCAGTTGCTTGTCCTTTTGGTTGTCATCCCGGAGGGATCTGCGGTTGTCTTTGTCTTTCTTTAGTATTCCCGTTGCATGCCCACTCGGTCATCATCCCGTAGGGATCACGGTCCAATCCTCACACTAATCACAAAACCAACACTGCCCGAAATCCAGGCTGTCAAGGCCCAAACCCCAATAAGCACCTCATTCTAAAAGGAATAAGCAGGGCGCATCAGTTCCCCCAGCCCTTCTATAATGGAATCCAGGGGAAACAATGGAATCCAGGGGAAACCTTCCCTCACAAAACCCAAACAGCCACAAATCACACAAAACAAGTATTTTGCGCACAAATCATCTGCAATCAATATTTTACAGACGCACCCCACCCCTAAACCCATAGAAATAAGAGGCTTAGCCCCAAAATACCCGGCAGGGGGGAGGGGGGAGGGAGCTTGCACTCAAAAACCGTGCGGCAAAGCACCACATCTCCACCACAGAACTGCAGCCAATCGCCACCGATTGCCCGCAAAAAGAACTCCCCCGGCGCCACTTTTCGCCCAAACTCACTCCATTTTGAGCCGATGCGTTTTACCATAGAAAAATGACCGAAGTGGAAGATCAAAAAGACCAGCAGACGACCGGACACGCGTCCAAGTACACCCGCAACAACCCCTACTTCTCCACCGTGACCTACAACCGCCTGCTCACCGGCGAAGGCTCCGAGAAGGAGACCCGCCACGTCGAGCTCACCATCGAAGAGGGCATGACCTACACCCCGGGTGACGCCGTCGGAATCATCCCCGAAAACCGCGCCATCGCCGTAGCCGAGGTCCTCGAAGCCCTCCACTTCACCGGCCGCGAGCGCGTCCTCGACCACTACAAGGTCGAGATCAGCCTCGAAGAGGCACTCCGCAGCCGTCTCGGCATCGGAAAGCTCTCCCGTGGCTCCGTAGGCCAGTACGCCAAGCTCGCTCCCACCATCGAAGGCCTCAAGGTCCTCGTCGGACCAGACAACAAGGCTCGCGCCGAGGAGTACTGCTGGGGACGCGAGTTCGTCGACCTCGCCACCGACTTCCCCAAAGTAGTCACCGAGCCGCAGCAGCTCTTCAACGTCCTCCAGCGCCTCACCCCCCGCATGTACTCCATCGCCTCCAGTCAGGCCATGCACCCCGACAACGTCCAGACCACGGTCCGCGTCGTCCGCTACGAGGCCCACAGCCGTGACCGCCAGGGGGTGGCCTCCGGACATCTCGGCGACCGCGCCGGCGAAGGCACGAAGATGCCAATCTTCCTTCACTCCAACAACAACTTCCGCCTCCCGGAAGACACCACCATGCCCGTCATCATGATCGGCCCCGGCACCGGGATCGCACCCTTCCGCGCCTTCCTCGAAGAGCGTCAAGCCACCGGCCAAAAAGGCGACAACTGGCTCTTCTTCGGCGAGCAGCGCGAAGCCATGGACTACCTCTACAAGGACCAGTTTCAGGCTATGCATAAGGATGGGGTACTCACCCGTCTCGACACAGCCTTCTCCCGCGACCAGGCCCGTAAGATCTACGTTCAGGACCGCATGCAGGAGCGCGCCAAAGAGCTCTACGAGTGGCTGGAGCGGGGTGCCTACTTCTACGTCTGCGGCGATGCCACCCGCATGGCCAAGGACGTCGAGACAGCCCTTCTCGACGCCATCGCCAGGGGCTCCAACGGCACCCTCGACCACGCCGCCGAATATCTGGCAGGCATGAAAAAACAGAAGCGCTACCAGCGCGACGTCTACTAGCATTCAAGATGTTCCTGGATCTGTAAAAGAAGGAACACTACAGCCCTGATCTTAGCCCGCATTCGAGGCCTGGAATCAGGGCTGTCTTGCGCCGTTCCTGATCAGAAGAGGAAAGTCATACCCCGCCTCAAGAGTCGCCAGGCTTATACATTCAGCCTGCATTACCTCGGCAAGCTCCTTAGCTCTTCCAAGCGCGTTATCGCTCGACTCCGTATCGACAACCAGCGCCGCGCAGGAGATCCTCCTGGCAGCCTGTAACGCATCGCCCCACGCATCCTCGCTGTAAACCGGAACATTCGCCCGCCCATCGGTGATCAACAACAGAAGAGTCTCAGGAGTCACCAGATGATTTGCCAGCTCAAGAGCATGAGCAAGCGGGGTCCGTCCGCCTGTAGGCAGATACTCCATGGCAGCCGTGACCGCAGCAACATCGCTCGTGGGCTCCACTAGAATCTCGGCGGATTCGCCACGGAATACGATCACCGCCACCTCGTCGCGCCGCCGCAATGAGCCCTCCATCAGACCCGCCACAGCCCCCTTGACTGCCCGCATCCTCTCCCGCGTAGCATGCGATCCGCTCGAGTCCACGACGAACAGGTACCGCGACCCAACCAGCGGCTCCCGTACCTTCTCATACAGGTCCTGAAGACGCGGCCTCGGCTGACCCGTCCGCGCAACCGCCTCCAGCACGGAAGCACGCGAGTCCAACTCCATCGGTTGCTCACTCCTTCTGCTCCTGACTACTGGCCCCGGAGCCTGCCCTTTGCGCGCCTCGTTCGCTCCGCTTCTACCATCCTCAACCGTCCAACGCAGCTCTGGCGTCTTGAGGGACACTGCGGAGAATCGCTGCTCACCCCCCTCCCCGGGCGCTTTGCTCTCCCCACGCTTCGCCAAGTCAGGCAGCGAAGGAGGAGAGGTCTGCTGCTGAGAACGGGGAGACTGGGGTGGCCGGCTCGCACGATGACCAAGCGCAAGCGCCAACACCGCATCAACGTGATCTTTTGTGACCTCTCTACAACCAAGGAGTGCGGCTTGCGCACAGCTGGCACGAGCAATCGCCAGATCTGCTCGAAGGGAGACGACTGCACGCTCACAGACGATCGTGCTGATAAGGTCCAGCATCTCCGTAGAACACTGCACCGACGGAAGCATCTCCCTGGCAGCGATAACTCGCGACCGCAGATACTGCTGCTCCTCCGTCCACTTGGCGGCAAAACCAGCGGCATCGGTGTCGTAGGCCATACGCCTCTCAACCACCTCCCGCCGCTCCGTCACGATGCCGGGGGCAGTGATATCCACCATAAGCGCAAAGCGATCCAGCAACTGTGGCCGCAGCGATCCTTCTTCAGGATTCATGCTTCCCATCAACACAAAGCGAGCTTCCTGTACGGAGCTAAAACCCTCACGCTCCACAGTCGAGACGCCGGTAGCAGCCGCGTCCAGCAACGCATCCGCAAGATGATCGGGCAAGAGATTAACTTCATCGACGTACAGAACACCGTTATTGGCCTCTGCTAACAATCCCGGCTTGAGCGCCGGCTCGCCCTTCAACGTACTACCTAGATCCATTCCCCCAAGGAGACGATCTTCCGTCACTCCGATGGGCATATTGATAAAGCGGCTCGGCTTCGGCAACAACTCGGCAAGTGCTCGCGCGGTCGTAGTCTTTCCGGCACCCTTATCCCCACGCAAAAGAACTCCCAGCCGCCAGTCCACAGCCGCTAGCAGCAGCGCCATCTTCAACTGCTCTTGACCAACGATGGCAGCAAACGGATAAGCTGGTCGACTCATACCGCGCTCCTTCTAGCCTCACCACGAGCTTCCAACAGACTTTCACTTTCGAGCAAAACCCCGCGCAACGCTTCGAGCGTCTCCTGCTTCGGATCCTCCCACAGCCCGCGCTCATTCGCTTCAAGCAGCCGTTCAGCAATCGCATTCAACGCCCAGGGATTGGATTGCTTCAGGAACTCCTGAGTATTGGCATCAAGCGCATACTCCTGCGCCAGCCCTTCATAGACAAAATCCGGAGCGATATGCGCCGTCGCATCAAAGCCAAAGATATAGTCGACAGTCGAGGTCAACTCCAGTCCACCTTTGTAGCCATGCCGCTTGATACTCTCGATCCACTTCGGATTGATCACACGAGAGCGATAGACGCGTAACGCCTCCTCACGCAGATCGCGCACGCGAACAGCATCCGGCCGGGAGCTATCACCAAAGTAGGCTTTGGGCTGCACCCCCGTAAGAGCCCGTATCGTCGCCACCATCCCCCCATGGAACTGAAAGTAATCGTCCGAATCAAAGATGTCGTGCTCACGATTATCCTGGTTATGCAACGCGACCTGCACACTCTTCAGTCGCTCCCCAAAGATTCCCCTCGCATCGACTCCATTAGCATCTCTGCCATAGGCGTATCCTCCCCATTCAAGAAAGACCTGCGCGATATCTCCGTCACTCTTCCAGTGTTGGGTCTCCATCAAAGCCTGAATACCCGCGCCATAGGTGCCGGGCTTCGCGCCAAAGATTCTGAACCGTGCGGACGCTTCTGCCTCTTCTGCCCCTTGATCACGATTCTTTTCTAGATCGCTCAGATAGTGCTTCCTCGGAAAGTTCATCTCGAGCGGTTCATCCTGTTGGATGACAAGCGCGACAGCATCATCAATCATGTCGATCAAGTGAGGAAACGCATCGCGAAAGAACCCGCTGATTCGAAGTGTGACATCGATGCGCGGCCGCCCAAGCTTCTCGAGAGGAATCAGAGTGATGCCCTCGGGTCGCCGCGACTGCTTATTCCACACCGGCTGCACCCCTAAAAGCGCAAGCACCTCACTCACATCGTCTCCGTGAGTTCTCATCTGCGAGGTGCCCCACGCACTCAATCCGACGGTTTCGGGATACTGCTTCTCCTCCGTGCGATATCGCTCAATTGCCTCGCGCGCAAGTTGTTGCCCTACACGCCAAGCAGCCTCCGATGGCAACGCCCTCGGATCGACCGCATAAAAGTTTCGCCCTGTAGGAAGAATATGTGCCATCCCTCGGGTCGGCGCCCCAGCGGGGCCTGCAGGAATGTAGCGGCCTTCGAGCGCATCGAGAACATGCTCCACCTCATCACCGGCGCGCTCCAGATTTGGAACAATCTGCTGGCAGGCAAACGTCAATGCCTCGGACACCTCCTTCGAAGCAGAGCCAACAAGAGAGTTCTGCAGATCCTCCAACAAACTAACCCTGAAGCCAAGCTCTTCAAGCCTCGCATAAAGGCTCAACGCCGCACGATCAAGCACCTCGAGCACATCAGCGTGGGTGTAGCAAATCGTCTCCAAAAGCAGAATCGCTTCATCAAATTTCTTCCCAGGCGCATTCAGAAGCTCTTGATAATCAAATCCGAGATTGCGAGCGAGTGCGTCCAACAGGCTTGGCGAGTCAACATTCACCAGGCGCGTCATGGAGCGCAGCATCTCAGGCAATGGAGGCATATTTCCCAGAATGTGCAAGCCGTCACGAATCTGGGCCATGCCTAGCTCGCAGAGATATCCATCGATGTCTTCGATCAGGTGCGCAACCTCACTGCCGCTCATCTCCGCCAGCGTTCCCGGCACTCCTTCCGGAGTAAGCTCATCCTCCCAATCATGTTTATGGTCCCCATGATCGCGCGACAGCATGTTCTTCAGATCGAGATCCGTCTTCAGGTTTGCATCCTGAATCAACTCCCATATCTGCTGTTGAATAAAAGGCAGCTTCGACGGGTCCAGTTTCTCAACCGCGTAGTACTCATTCACCAGTTGATTGAGCGCCGCAAGCGGCCCATAAGTCTCTGCGCTCGTCATAGGAGGCGTCAGGTGATCCACAATCACCGCATGGCCTCTGCGCTTGGACTGACTCCCTTCTCCTGGATCATTAATGATGAAGGGATAAATAAGCGGCATGTCTTCCAACAGCAGATCCGGAAAACACTCTCCAGATAGTCCCACAGATTTTCCAGGCAGCCACTCCAGCGTGCCGTGCTTCCCAACATGCACGATCGCATCGGCACCCCATCCCCCATCTTCGACCGACGTCGCCAGCCATTGGTAAAACGCAGTGTAGTGATGCGTCGGCGGAAGATCTGGAGTGTGGTAGATAGCGTCTGGATTGAGCCCATAGCCTCGCGGCGGCTGAATCGCAATCAAAGCGTTCTCCAGATGCATCGCGGCAAACAGATAATCGCTCTCCGCGCTCCACGGCTCAAAGTCCATCGAAGCAATCTTCGTTGCCACCTCACTCATCAGTTTTTTATCTATCTTCGGAGAAGACGATCGCAGGGTGTAACCACGGTCGCCCGGTTGCCCCCACATATCTTTCATTCGCTTCTGTGGTGCTTCGGGAAAGCGTTCGAACCGCCCCCGGTAAACCGCGCGTGAGTAACGGTGTGCTCGCTCTTCATCGAGAGGATGGGCCTCGTCATAGGTTCCACGCGATAGAAGCTCATGAATCAGATCATCAGCCGACTCCGGCAAAGCCCCTATCGAATACCGGCGCCCCTTCATGGCGCGCAGCAGATTTAGCAGACTTGCTGGCGAATCAAGACCAACAGCGTTTCCGACCTGTGCCGCTTTAGTCGACGAATTCGTTAGAACAAAAGCAACCCGCTTGTAAGCATTGGGCAGAGTCTGCAGCTTCGCAAGCCGAGCCGCAATCCCAGCAACACGATCCACGCGCTCATGATGCGGCACGTAGAGATCTCCACTCTGAGCATTTCCTCGCTCCTTGAACGAAACAGGAACCGAGATGATTCGTCCGTCAAACTCCGGCAGCGCAACGTTGATCGCAGTCTCCAGTGCATTCAATCCCCGCCGCGACACCTCCCAGTTTCCTCTTGGCATCCCACTGGAGATCGCCTGAACCACTGGAACTCCCAATCGCTCCATCACCGAAATGTTTTCGCCGGCCAGTGTCACCTCTCCGGTATTGATCTCCCCCATCGCAAAAGACAACGTGGTCACAATAACGTTGGCCCGGCCTTCCACAAGGCGTAGCACTGCGGGGAAACCACCCTCGAGCGCCTTCATGCTTGAGGTAAAGATGCAGAGCGCGTTCAGCCCACGAGACTCCAAGGCCTCGGCAAGCGCGTCAACGAACGCGGTATTCCCGCTCAGAAGATGAGCACGATAGAAGAGAACAGCAGCGGTCGGTTTCTTTGAATCAGCGCGCTGTAACCAGTCCTCATACTCTGCATGCTCCAAATCCTGCATGTAGATTCCATGTTCAGCCGGAGCAGCAGGCTTCTCGTAGCCGTGTCCGGTAAGCAGCAGCCGATCGGACAGAAACTTTAAACACTCCGCGATATTTTGCGTGCCGCCACTCTGAAGATAAGTCGTCACTGACGCAACTACGTCCGCATCGACCGTGCCCGCACTCAGGAACTCGGGATCCATCTCGCCCGTACCGCTCACCACGATCAGAGATCGGTTCTGCGTGACGCACATGGCGCGAAGGAGGGCAAACCCCGCCACTGACTTCAGCGGCCCATGCAATCGCAGCACAACTACGCGGGCACGCGCCAAAGCTCCTTCCATCAATGCAGTCATCTGCTCCTCGCTCCTCAGCCCATTCAGCGAGTAGGGGAACACATCGATATCTGCGGGCAGTTGCGCGCGAGCATGCTGCAAGGTCACCAGATCCGTGTCGGCGTGCGTCAATAAAGCGATTCCCTGGATCTTCTTCGCAGGCAAGCTCTCGGCTGCAATCAACGCCGGAGCTGCGGGTCTCGCATCCCAGTCGTAGAAGTTGAAGACATACTCCAGCAGCTCTTCAGGCGGCTGCAGAAAGCGATCCGCCTCCAGCATCGCATCGATATACGCGAATATCTGTATCACCTGCCAGGGGCTGTTGACTGAATGAAACCACACCGCCCGCCCGTCAAACACCAGGCTCGCAACATTCGATAGCACGCACGGCCCGAGACATCCCGCCTTGGTCAGATGGACTGTATTGCGCATCTTGCGGCGCGTCCACTCTTCCTTGTACGTTTCGACTGGGACCTGGGCATAACCGCGTTCTGTCCTGCCGCAGCAGCATCCGCTGAAACAATAGGAGAGGTGGGCGCGCCGCTGCACGATATTCACCGGTCGGCCATCTGCCCGCACTACTCGTTGACGATGCATTTCACTCAAAGGCCACTCTCTCTTCCTGACGTCGAAGCAGTCGGTCGAAGAAAGCGAACCCTAAATGAAATCGTTAAAAAAATAGCGGTCATGCATCTTCCTGTTCTCCGCAGAAGTCTGCCGGTTGCTCTCGGGTAGGTCTCCTGGCTTGGAGGTTGCAGGGTATCCCTGCACGCCGCTTTACCTTCCCCGGCAATCGCCGAGTGGTACGTCAAAGCAGCTTTCCTCACTTACAGTGGCGGAACCGCGCCGGTGTTTCACCGGACTTCCCTGTTATGCCCTGATGGGCACCCGAGACAGATTTCGTTATATCACAATAAAATCGTCGGAATCTCGCCCTCCCAGCCGTCACGCAGGTAGCTCCATGCAGCCAAGTGCTGTCTTACGCGGACACACCGACCGTCATCACACGCAGATCTGGTGAAACCAGCAGCTTTGCCTCAGTCCGCGCCTGCACCTCTGCCGCATCCAGCCCTTCGGCTACCTCGGTCAACATTAATCCGTCAGCGGTCACACGAATCCAGCAAAGCTCCGTCACAATATCATGCACAACGCTGCGCCCAGTCAACGGCAGAGAACACTCTTTCAGAATCCGGGAAGCTCCCTCTTTCGTCTGATGCTCCATAGCGACGATGACTCGACGCGCTCCCGCAACCAGGTCCATCGCGCCCCCCATCCCCTTCACCATCTTCCCAGGAATCGTCCAGTTCGCAAGATTGCCATGCTCATCCACCTGCATCGCCCCGAGGATGCTCATATCCATATGGCCGCCTCGGATCATGGCAAACGACTCCTCGCTTGCAAAAAACGAACACCCCGGAAGCTCCGTCACCGGCTGCTTGCCCGCGTTGATCAGGTCCGGATCGGCACACTCATCTGTCGGCGGCCCACCCACGCCGAGCATTCCATTCTCCGACTGAAACATCACATCAATCCCCGCAGGGACATACCCTGCGATCATCGTCGGAAGCCCAATACCAAGATTCACATAAAATCCGTCGCGAAACTCCCGCGCAATCCTTCGTGCTATCCGCTCTTTGCCTGTCACGCCGCACCTCCGGACTGGATGAACTTCGACTCGATCGGCTTGCGGTACACCGCGCCCACCACGACACGATTCACATAGATCCCGGGCGTAATAATGTGATCCGGATCAAGCTCACCAGGTTCGACTAACTCCTCAACCTCTGCAATCGTAAGCTTCGCCGCGGTCGCCATCGCCGGATTAAAGTTCCGCGCCGTCTTCCGATACACGAGATTCCCCAGCCGGTCTCCCTTCCACGCCTTGATCAAGGCGACGTCTGCATGCAAGGCATGTTCCAGCACATAAGTCCTATCGTCGATCTTGCGCGTTTCCTTACCCTCTGCCACCACCGTCCCCAGCCCCGTCGGCACATAGAACGCTGGAATTCCAGCGCCACCGGCGCGGATTCGCTCCGCCAGCGTTCCCTGCGGAATCAGCGTAAGGTCGAGCTCCTTCTTCAACACCAAAGCCTCCAGCCGCCTGTTCTCCCCCACGTAACTTCCTACGTGCGAAGCGATCATCTCCGCCTCAAGCATCAGACCCATACCAAAGCCGTCGACGCCCATGTTGTTGCTGATCGTATGCAACCCCGTCACGCGAAGCTTTACCAGGGCAGCTATCAGGTTCTCTGGAATACCACAGAGGCCAAAGCCCCCAAGCATCACTGTCGAACCGGAGCGGATATCTGCAACCGCTTCCTCTGCAGTCTTAGCTACTTTGTTCATGGAAGAAGATCCCTGCGCGGCGGAACAGGACACGCCGCGCCGTTTCGTTGCAGATTTACTTTGCGTGCGTTGAGAAGGTAAAGCTTGTAGTGCTATGACGCACCTCGCCTGGCTTCAACTCGGTCGTCGGAAAGGCAGGATGATTCGGCGAATCGGGAAAGTGCTGCGTCTCGAGACACAATCCGGTGTTCTTCGCATTGCTCTGCTGCGCATTGCCATATGCCGCACCATTCAGTGAATTGCCGGTGTAAAACTGGACTCCCGGCTCAGTGGTCGTTACGGTCAGGACGCGGCCGCTCGCAGGATCGTAGACTCGAGCCGCAGTCTTTACTTCACCATTCTTGCCGCGTAGTACCCAGTTGTGGTCATAGCCGCCACCAATCTTCAGCTGTTCATTGTCTTCATTGATCCGCTCGCCAATAACCGTAGACTTACGAAAATCAAACGGTGTGCCCTCTACGGAAGCCAGCTCCCCCGTAGGTATCTGGCCCGCATTCACCGGCGTGTACTGGTCCGCCGGAATCATAATCTGCTCATCGAGAATGGTCTTCTTCGGATCGCCTGAAAGGTTGAAGTACGAGTGATTCGTGAGATTAAGCACCGTGTCTTTATCAGTCGAGGAACTATAGTCGATGCGCAGCGCCCCATGATGCACGGTATATCGAACATGTACCGTCAGCGTTCCTGGATATCCTTGGTCGCCGTCTTTGCTTACCAGTGTCATCTCCACGCCCTCCGCGATAGCGCGCGCCTGCCATACCAGCCGGTCAAAGCCCACCGTGCCGCCATGCAGCGAGTTGGCGCCATTATTGGTCGGAATCTGATACTCATGTCCGTCAAGGGAAAACTTTCCCAACGCAATCCGGTTCCCATACCGCCCCACGATCGCGCCGAAGTAAGTAGACTTGTCCGCAACGTAGCCATCCAGGGCGCTGTAGCCAAGCACTACATCGGCCATCTTGCCATCACGGTCCGGCGTCTTGATCGAGACCACGCGAGCGCCGAAGGTCATGACACTGGCTTCAATTCCTTCGCCCTTCAAGGTGTAAAGATCCACCGCCGCACCATCTGGTGTTGTCCCAAATGGAGTCTTCGTTACAGAGCCGTGTGCTGCCATCGCAGTTGTCATGCTAAGCAGCATAATCTTTAGCCATCTCATCGTCATTCTCCCTGATCATTTTTCTGCCGGACATACCTTTTGCAGCATGCTTTGCTGGAGATGATCCTTCGCTCCAGCAGCCCTCGCCACTATACGTGAACCCTTCCTCCTCCGCGAAACGCGGGGTAAGATAGACCCGTCAAAGCAATCGGAAGAAAGAAGATCATGACCAGGCAAAACCGAACCCTCCTCCTCACCTCGCTTACACTCCTCTGCCTTGGCATACTCCACAAAAATTCAGCCGCCGCAGCAACACCATCCGACCACTGGGTTGGGACATGGGCAGCCTCACCCATGGCAGCCCCAAATCCGGGAGCGAAGTTCGGAGCAGAAGGAACCGCAGGCACAACCCTGCGGGAGATCGTCCACATATCGCTCGGCGGAAGCTCGGTACGTGTCACCCTCACCAACGAGTTCGGCCTTGATGCGCTTACCATCGACGCTGCGCAACTCGCACTGAGCTCAGGCTCCGGCACCATCGCCGCAGGCACAGGAACCCCACTCACCTTCTCAGGACGCCCCTCCGTCATCATTCCGCCCGGTGCTTTGATCGTCAGCGATCCGATCTCCCTCAAGGTCGCCGCCACCTCCGATCTGGCAGTAAGCCTCTTTCTTCCCGATCAGCCAGTCAATCAACTGACTTTTCATTCTTTTGCGAATCAGACCAACTACCTCGTCTCCGGAAATCTCGTCGCAGCCACGTCTTTGGACAACCCGCAAAAGTTCTTCAGCTGGGACTTCCTCAAAGGCGTGGACGTCCTCACCGACAGCAAAGGCGCCTCCATCGTTACCTTTGGCGACAGCATCACCGACGGAGCCCGCGGCACTCAAGACGCCAATGCGCGGTGGCCCGACGTCCTCGCTCGTCGCCTGCAAGCCAACAAAAAGACCGCAAACCTCGGCGTTCTCAACGAAGGCATCGGCGGCAACCGCATCCTCCACGACACCACCGGCCCCTCAGCCTTGGCCCGCTTTGACCGCGATGTGCTCGCTCAGGCTTCCGTGAAATATCTCGTCATCCTCGAGAGCATCAACGACATCGGCCACGCAACCGACCCCGTCAAACCCTACGACGTCGTCACCGCTGCGGACCTCATCGCAGGCCTCAGCCAACTAGCCACCCGCGCCCACACCCACGGCATCAAGGTGATCGGCGCGACCCTTACCCCCTTCGTCGGCGCCAAATATCAATCCGCAGACGGCGAAGCCATGCGCCAGGCCATCAATCAGTGGATCCGAACCACCAACCAACTCGACGGGGTCATCGACTTCGATAAGCTGACGACCGACCCAACCCATCCGGGAATGTTCTTACCCCTGGACGACTCCGGCGACCACCTCCACCCAGGCGACGCGGGCTATAAAGCGATGGGCGAATCCA
Organism: Granulicella sp. S190; assembly: GCF_009766095.1. Lineage (GTDB taxonomy): Bacteria > Acidobacteriota > Terriglobia > Terriglobales > Acidobacteriaceae > Edaphobacter. The sequence goes on along the minus strand of NZ_LMUD01000016.1, from coordinate 369,396 downwards.
TCGATCTGAATCTCTTTACCAAATAACCGGCCATCGAAGAGGCGAGAGCGAAAGCTCTCGCCCCTTCCATCCCCCTCGTTACTTCACCGCCAGCCGCTCCCACGGTTGAAGGATCTTCACAGACGCCATCCCCGCCGCCGTAGCTGCCTGAATCCCCATCTCCGTATCCTCAAAAACGAGGCACTCTTCCGGCTTCACTCCCAGCCGTTGCGCAGCCACTAGAAACGGCTCAGGATCAGGTTTGCTCCGCACATAATCTCCCGCACACACCAACGTTTCGAACTTACCCAGAAGTCCCAGCACCTCCAGCGAAGCCGTCACCGAATCCCGCGTACTTCCCGAAACCACTGCAAACGGGATGTGTCCATGGCTGAAGTCGATATGCTCCAACACCTCCGGCACCGCCTTCAACTCCGGAAGAATCTCGAAGTAAAGTGCCTCTTTCCGCCTCTCCACCTCGTCTACAGGCATCGACAAGCCCTCCCGCACATTCAGCGTGGAGATAATCTCCGCTACCGGCATGCCTCCCCAAGCATAAAACGTCTGCTCCTCAAACTCACAGTTCCACTCCGCCAAAACCCTCTTCCACGCCACGTAGTGCAGTGGCATCGAGTCCACAATCGTCCCATCGCAATCGAACAGATAAGCCTTGAACGGGCCCTCAGGCAGCTTCAACCCTGGCTCTGCAACTCCCATGACATCTCCTTTTTCGCTGTGCCCCGAACCACTCTTGCAATTCAAAAAAGAGGCGGCCGGCCGACCAGAAACTCCGATCGAACCGGCCGCCCATGTTCCTCACGACCAAACAAACTACTTGAGTTCGTGACCTGCAAAGAAGTATCCGATCTCAAACGCCGCAGTGTCTTCGGCATCCGATCCGTGAATCGCATTCTCCCCAATCGAGGACGCGAACTTCTTGCGGATGGTCCCTTCTTCAGCCTGCGCCGGGTTGGTCGCGCCCATCAGCTTACGCAGATCGGCGATCGCATTATCCTTCTCGAGCACCATCGGGAAGATGGGACCACTCGACATGAACTCCGTGAGCTCGCCAAAGAACGGACGTGCTGCGTGAACGTAGTAGAAACCCTCGGCCTGAGCCTTCGAAATCGAAAGCCGTTTGATCGAGACAATCTTAAAGCCTGCCTTTTCAATCTCGGCGAGGATAGCTGCGGAGTAGCCCTTACGAACCGCGTCCGGCTTGATGATGCTGAATGTGCGCTGTGACAACATATTTCTCCTAGGTGAGTCTCTAATACTTAGTGTAGAACAAGGCCAGCAAATCGCGCCTTTCACCCTGGCCGCTACTTCTTTCTGGAGCACGGACGCATGCGGATCTTCCAAAAGACAGCGTGGATATGGTTTCTCGGTTTCGTCGCGTGGCTGGCCGACGCACTCCTCAGCCTGCGCTCCCACAACCTGCTTCACGCCCGCCTCGCCCTCATGGTCGCCATCGTCTTCTTCACCGCAGGACTCTTTTACCGCCGTCAAACCTGAAAAGTGTGCCCTCGCGGGCAGCTCCCGGCTAAAGTCATAACTGAACTTCAATCTCACTGAGTCAGGCCCCGATGACCGTCAAACAGACCCTGCTGATCATGCTTCTAGTCCTCACAAAGCCTTCATTCGCCCAGACGCTTCGTGCAGGCGAGACCATCACTCGCATTCAGCATCGCTACGCTGCACAACCCCCTGCTAACACCGTCGATACGATTAAAGTCGGCGATCCAAATACTCCTGTAACCGGCATCGTTACAACTTTTTTGGACACGATGGATGTTTTGCGGGAGGCAGTCCGACGTGGCGACAACCTCATCATCACCCACGAACCCACCTTCTATAACCACCTGGACGAGACAAAATTCTTTACCGACGATCCCGTCTACAAAGAAAAGCTGGCGTTCATCGTGCAGAATCACCTCGTAGTCTTTCGACTGCACGATGAGATTCATGCTGACAAAACCGATCACATTCTGGCCGGCATCTATGAAGCACTCGGCTGGCAGTCGTATCCACATCCGGATCGCCCCCGCGGCCAATACTTCGTTACCATCCCCCGGACGACCCTCGCCGACCTCATCAAAACCCTGCAGACAAAATTTCAGATCCAGACACTCAGAGTCGAGGGTGATCCAAATCTTTCCATCACTCACGTCGCGTTTCTTCCGGGATCTTCTGGCCTGGAAAAACAGGTCTTCGCCCTGCGGCAGCCGGACGTCGAAGTCCTGGTCGCAGGCGAGGCCAGCGAATGGGAGACAGTCGAGTACGTTCGCGATGCAGTCGCTCAGGGCAGGCATAAAGCGCTCATACTGCTCGGTCATGAGGTCTCCGAAGAACCAGGAATGGAGCAATGCGCCAAGGAGTTGCGAGAACTGTTTCCCGGTATGCGGGTCGACCACATCAAAGCTGGTCAGCCACTCTGGAACCCTAAACATGGCCCAGCCGCAAAGAAGCCCTGAGCCGTCAAACCTCTACTCCAGAAAATCTCATGATGATCTCTGGTCGGTATCATCGCGGCGATCTTAGGAGGCCTCATGGATCGTTGAATGTTTCTCAGCACCTTCCTTGTCGCAGGTAGGGACGCGATGCTTTCGGGCTCCACCAGCGGGAAAGCCTCCGCCAAAGTAGCTTGACGGAGGGCCTCAGCGAATAACCCTGTAGGAAGTAACTACTTCAGCGCATCTTGAGCGAGACGGAGCCCTGAGAACTGCCAGCGAGTCGAGGGCGAGAAGAAGTTACGATACGTCGCACGGATGTGAGTCGCCGGCGTAACGCAGGAGCCTCCCCGAAGTATGACCTGCGAAGACATGAACTTGCCGTTATACTCGCCGAGCGCGCCCGGCAAAGGCTTGTAGCCGGGGTAACCCGTATAGCCACTCGCAGTCCACTCCCATACGTCACCAAACATCTGCTGAAGACCGCTGAGCGCAGGGGCTGGCGTAGGGTGAAGATTGCCGGTCTCAAGAAGGTTCGCCTGAACCTCCGGGACAGTAGCGAGTTCCTCCGACCCTTGATTCGGATACGTCAAAAGCGCAGGCTGCGAATCGACCTCTTTTTTGAGCAGACCAAGCTGACTGGCAGCGTGCTCCCACTCAAACTCCGTGGGCAGACGATATCCCGCCCAGCGCGCATAGGCATCGGCCTCGAAGAAGCTGAGGTGGCACACCGGGGTCTCGCTCAGATCGTCCAGCGAACGAAAGCCATTCATCGTGTAGATTGACCAACCCGAATTCGTAGCTTCATCACGGCGCCAGTAAAGAGGAGCCTGCCAGCCCTCCGAGCGATTCGTAGTCCACCCCTCAGAGAGCCACAGCTCCGGACGGTTGTAAGCATTCTGGTCGATAAAGGCGAGATATTCGGCACACGTAACCAGGCGATTCGCAAGTCGGTAGGGTGCAAGATAAACCGGATGCCGCGGCGTCTCGTTATCGAACGCAAACGCGGAGACTGATTGAAGCGGGTCCGTCTTGTCCAGCTGGAAGCCAACTTCGCTGAGACCACCTGCATAGTCGATCCAGTCTAAAGGCGGCGCAATGGTGTCGAACTTCTGCCGCGCCGAAGACTCAAGATACGGCGGATGCAGCGGATTCGTGAAAAGCGCATGCTTCACATCGGTCGCGATAAGCTCCTGGTGCTGCTGCTCATGCTCAAGACCAAGCGCAATGCGCCGCGCCGCTTCATCCTCAAGCGGATGCTGCATCAATGCCACCATGGCATCGTCAACATGCGTTCGGTAAGCCAGGATCGCGTCAAGGGGAGGTCTAGAGAAAGACGCGCGCAGCTTCTTCTCCGGCATATCCCCAAGAGAGTTGTAATAACTATTGAACAGCCAGTGAAAGTCGGGATGGAAGCTCTGATAGCCTGCGGCAAACTCTCGCAGAACAAAGGTCTCAAAGAACCAGCTCGTATGAGCCAGATGCCACTTCACGGGACTGGTCTCGGAAGAGGATTGAACCATCATGTCTTCAGGAGATAAGGGACTGCAAAGGCTACGGCTCGCCTGGCGGACCGTCTTGTAACGGACCAGCAGCGAAGCGGCGACGGCGGTGGCTTCTGCGGTGGAGGGCATAATCTTCTCGCTTGGTGAAGAGATGGCGAACAGAAATGTGATGCTTCGTTTGACATCAAAGTTGCTGAAAAGTTACCAGCCTGAGATCAGCTCAGGCACAAATACCCATATAGAAACAGCATCAAAATCCGTTCAGAGCTTGTTGATGACACCCAGATCGATCATGCCGTTTATGAAATATTGCACTGCAAGCGCTACCAGAAGAAGCCCCATAATGCGAACCAGAATGCGAACGCCGGTATCCCCCAGAGCGCGGGCTACTCGGTCCGAATTGCCGAGAACCAGGTAGCAAATCGCTGCCGTAATAAAGATCGCCAGCAAAATAATCGCGACCTTCTGCCAGCTCGACTGTGCCTGTCCCACCAGCACCATAACACTGGTAATGGAACCCGGACCCGCCAGCATGGGAATGCCAAGAGGAACAATCCCGGCATCCTCTTTCTGCGCTGCCTCCGTAGTCTCCTCAGTAGACTCCTGGGTCGGAGAGCGTTTGGCCTCAAGCATATCCAGCCCGATCAAAAGAAGAATGACGCCGCCCGCAATCTCGAAGGCCGGAAGGGTAATGCCGAACATCCTGAAGATGTACTGTCCCGCAATGGCGAACCCGCTCAGCACCACCATCGCCGTAACCGAGGCCTTCCACGCCATCTTTCGCCGACGCTGCTCATCCGCTCCCGCTGTCACCGCAAGAAAGGTGGGCAGCGCAGCGAACGGATCGACGAGGAAGAAGATGGAGCTGAGCGCCAGCACAGAGAACTGCACGTACGCCGAGTGCTCCAGCCCCGCGAGACTAACGACATGGGGATTGAACATCACTCTCTATTCTCCCATGCCGGGCAGCCGTTATAATGGTGCCTCAGCCTTCAGGAGCGTACGAATGCCCATACAAACCACCACAAACATCTGGCACAACGGCAGCCTCATCCCCTGGGACAAAGCCCAGATCCACGTCATGTCGCACGTCGTCCACTACGGCTCCTCCGTCTTCGAGGGCATCCGCTGCTACGCCCAGCCCAACGCAGCCGGCATCTTCCGCCTTCCAGAGCACATGGCGCGTCTGGTCGACTCCGCCAAAATCTACCGCATGCCGCTCCCCTACACCGTCGAGCAGCTCTCAACCGCGGTCATCGACGTCGTCGAAGCCAACGGCGTCGCCCCCTGCTACATTCGCCCAATCGCCTTTCGCGGCTATGGCGAACTCGGCGTCAATCCCCTCAAGTCGCCTGTCGAGGTCTACGTCGCAAACTACCCCTGGGGCAAGTACGTCCCCGGAACCTCTGGTGCAGACGTCTGCGTCTCAAGCTGGGCCCGCCTTGCTCCGAACACGATGCCCACGCTCGCCAAAGCCGGCGCCAACTACATGAACTCGCAGCTCATCCGCATGGAGGCCGAGATCAACGGCTACTCCGAGGGTATCGGCCTCGACACCAACGGCTATCTCTCCGAAGGTTCGGGCGAGAACCTCTTCCTCGTCCGCGGCGGAGTCCTCTACACCACGCCGCTCGCGAACTCCGTGCTCAACGGCATCACCCGCAGCTCCATCCTCACCTTGGCGAAGCAGCTCGGCATTGAAGTTGTCGAGCAGGCGCTTCCCCGCGAGATGCTCTACATCTGCGATGAAGCCTTCTTCACCGGTACCGCCGCAGAGGTCACCCACCTCCGCTCGGTCGATCGCATCATGGTCGGAGACGGCACCATGGGCCCGATCACCAAGGCACTGCACGATGAGTTCTTCGGCATCGTCAACGGCACCCTCCCCGATCGTCACAACTGGCTCACACCGGTCAACGTGAAAGTCGCAGAGCCTGTCGGCGTATAAGGAACTAAAAAAGTTACCAATAAGAAAAGAGGCAGCCGCGATGGCTGCCTCTTTTCTTTAGACCGAGAACAACTCCATTACTCCGGAGTGATAACCATCTCTTTCTTCTGAATCTTCGACAGAAAGTCTTCCCCTACCTGAATATGCTCATCGACAAGTCGCAGCGGCGTGTGAGCAAGCCACTCAGCCAACGAAATATCCTCGTAGAACGGCGTCGGAAACACCTCGACAAATACCAGGTCTTCGTCGCCGGTGTTCTCAATGTAGTGCGGCATCGAAATATCGATGTAGCCCACATCTCCGCCTTGAAAATCCATCGTGCGAGCAAGTCCGCCGGCAGCAAACACCGTCATGCGGCCCTTCCCTTTCACGTAGTACTGCCATTCGTCCGCATTCGGATGCCAGTGCAGTTCGCGAAGGCCGCCAGGCTTCAGTGTGACAATCGCAGACGCAATATCGGTCGCGGGAAAGTTCTTACGGTCGATGATCTTTACCTCACCGCCCTTGGAGACTTTGGTTGGCTGCATCTTGCTTGGTTCGAAGTCGAACGGATGCGGCACCGGCCCATTCACGGCCTCTACCTGCTTTTTCTCTTCTGCCAGCGGACGCGGCAACTCACGCGGAAAGATGAACAACTCCTTCTTTGGCACCTGGTCGAAGGTCGACTCCGGCACGTCGAAATTTTTTGCCAAAACCTCCTTCGGCGTATGGTGCATCCACTCCGTCAAAAGAAAGGTTCCGAACTCGTTGAAGTTTCCGTCTTTGAACACGAGGAGAAACTTGCACCCATCTGGCCCAAGCCCCTGGATCGAGTGAGGAATGCCTCCTGGAAACAGCCACAGGTCGCCCTCCTTGACGTCGTTCACATAGCCTCGCCCTTGCTGATCGACCGCCGTAATGCGGGCAGAGCCATACAACATCAACGCCCACTCGGAGGCCACATGCCAGTGCAGTTCGCGTATGCCGCCAGAGATCAAACGCATCTCCACGCCAGCCATCGTCTTCGAAATCGGCAGATCGCGAACCGTCACCTGTCGCGTCCACCCACCAGCTTCAATCCGTTTATGCGCTAGGGAGAAGGAGTATTTGAAGGGCTGTTGTCCACCGGCATCCGTCGTCGGCGGCCATGCTGAATCGGGGTTCTGTTCATCGAGCACAGTATTCGGCGGAGGACCGGGCTGGCTCTCATTGATGCCAGTATGCGTGTCGGTCGGATAGATCTTGCTCTGCTGCCCTTGGGCGACCTGCATCCCCGCTGCAGCCACAAACATCGCCGAACTGGCCTCAAGAAATCTGCGCCGGCTCACCTTGGATTGATCTTTTTCCTCTTGCATTTTACACTTCCTCTCTGCTGCTAGTTCATCTTAGCGACTTGGAACGAGTCGCGGTCGAAGCTCCAAAAGTTTACGAAAACATTAGATCTTCCAACTCTTTTTGTCGCCCCCGCTAAGGCGTAGTGCTCTTGTGATCGACCTTGAATCGGTAGGTAAGTCCAAAGTACGCAAGAGTCAGCGGCGCTCCATGGGAGTTCTCACGCAAGAGCGTCCCAGAAGACAGATGCCCGACGCCAACATTCACAACCAGGTTATCGTGAATGACATACTTGCCCGAGGCGTCGAACTCGTGACCGAGATCCCCACTGCGAAATCCAGCCGTCGGCGCCTTGATCGTTGTGCCTGCGCTTCCACTGTATACATTGTCGAATCTCGTAGCTACCTGCAGCGACTCCTCCTGGAATAGCAGCGACAGATGCTTCACCGGAGTCAGATCAAGATTGAGCCGCTCCTGCTTGATATTCTGAAATCCAAACAGGTCGGTCAAGCCGAAGGCGTTGTGGTTGCTTGGGTATTGCTGGTCGAAGGTGCCCATGCGAAACGGATTTGTATGCGGATTGCCAGAGGCGTAGTCATACTCCGCCCGCAGACGAGGCTTCCATGGAATGTGCGTCGTACTATAGCCAGCTTTCACATAGGCTGCCCCCGCATCGATTGACTCGTTCGAATAGCTACCCCTCTGCAGCGCACCAAGAGCGTCGAAGTCGAATCCCCCGAAGTCGCCGGCAACCTCGACACCTGGTGTCACCGTCGTCTGGGACCCGAAAACTCCCTGCGCTCCCTGCACACGCGGAAAAGCCTTGACGTAAACGAACGGCTGGATCACCGCGTGGGGCACCCACGTCCCAATCGTCCCGACCGCTCCGTGGAAGGTCAGCCCAGCGCCATGCTTATCAAGCGAAGAGGCATGAACCGCGACTACCGAGGTGCTGAAGATATCGATACGGTTCTTATCTCCATATCGCCCAAGAAACCCATCCCAGGTGCGGCTGTTGTTGGTCCAGTCGCTGATACCTACCAGCCGCTCGCCACCGTACTTCAACTCCTGCCGCCCGGCGAAGATCTTTGCCTGCTTTAGGTGGAATTCAAGATACGCCAGCCGGTCATCGAAGACATCCCTCTGATTAGCTGCAACGTACTTCAACGGCAGTCCGAGAGCATGAGTGTCTATGAACTGGATATATCCGGTGAGCCACTTGGTAGGCCGTATCTCCAATCCGCCGTAAACGCGAGTTAGAAGATAGGACTGCCCGTTGCCTGAGATGTAATTATCCGAGGACTGATTCTCAAATCGTCCACGAAGCTGAAAATCGATCGTGGCCCACTTCGGCACGGCGCTCAACTTCAATGGTTGTACCTTGCCCTGAAGCTGTGGGTACTCGATGTAGTGTGTCGCCGTCTCCTGCGCCTGGGCTTGCCATCCAATCGATGCCCCCGCCATAAGCAACACATAGGTCAACATCTTTGCCTTGCCGCCAACCATTACATTGCAAACGAACGACCGAACCCGTTGACTACTGTCCCCACATGCAAATTTCAAGTTCATATTCTCCTGGCTTCGGGTGCACATCTTAGATATCAACAATTTGCTATGCCACGAAAAGATACGCGATAGGATAAACATCGGTCAAACATGGTTATGCTACACACCCTTGACGATACAAACCTCAACCTGAAGATTGATGTGAGTACCGAATTGGGATCGCCAAGCACCCCAACTCACATCCAGGCCACCAACTAGCAAGATGATGTTCTCAGTCTCCTTCAGATTGCGTGGCAGCTCTTCCGGATCTCGTTCAATTTTTCAATAGAGTGCTTTTAGCTCAAAAATAAATCTCAAATTTGTGGCGTACTTTTGCTCCTTGAATTAGCGACGGTCGAACGACCACGCCAGCCACGCATTCCACCACGAACTCACCACCAAAAAACCACGCCAAAAGAGACCTCTTTTCTAAAAAGGGGTCAAAAAACAAGGCAAAACTGGCACCCTCACCAGTTCCACCACGCAATATTTTTATTGAAAGATCAAACGGAGGTTTTGGGTACATTCCTCATGCCAAGGACATGGAAGTCCTTAAGGCCGCCTTTGAGAACGTAAACCAGCGCATTGTTTCCATTCGGGTCGGTCGGCCTCAGGAAGAAGCCCGACTCGAGCACAAAGTCCCTCGTATTACTGATAATTCCTTCGATCATCTCTCCATCATAGAAATACACACGCACCCACAAACCCTGCACGATTGGCGCATGCTCATGAAAATGAAGAGCCCTGTGGCGGAGATCGCCATCGAAGGTCTTGACGAAAAAAACGGCTTTCGCGTCTTTAGTCGGAACATCCTCAACAGCGTCTGAGTCCAACAGCTTCAAACGTATGGAATCCAGCGGGTAGACGGGGTCATTACGCAGCAACTGTTCAATAGAGCCCAGTTCCCGGGCCTCAGCAAGCCCGCGGACTGCATGATGCTCATAACGGACGACAACTCGATATGCCTCAGGCTGCTCTTTTTCGGCAGCTTTTGACCTTACGATGCGTGGTTGTTCCGCGGCGACAGGTCGTACTGCTTGATCTTGTACAGAAGCGCCTTGTAGCTGATTTGTAGATCGTTTGCCGCGGCCTTCCGATTCCATCCAGTTCCCTCCAGTACCTGTGCAATTGCCGTCGACTCCGCATCTCCCTTGAGATTGCGGACCATCGCCTTGAGCCCGGCTCCATTCGGAGCCTCCTGGGCTACCGTTATTGCTGCCCCCCCCTGATAAACCGTGGAAGGAGATAGCTCATCGACGATAGACTTCTCTTCGCCAAGCACTAGATAGCGGTTGATTACATTCTCCAGCTCACGCAAATTCCCCGGCCAGGAGTGTTCAGCCAGTGCGTTCAGTAGGTTTTGCGAAAAGGGCAGCGCCTCACGGCCATATCTCTTGGCACCCTTCCGCATAAAGTACTCGGACAATACAGGAATCTCCTCGCGACGCTCCCGTAACGGGGGGATGCTGAGGGTAAAACCGTTAAGCCGGTAATACAAATCCTCACGGAAGGTCTTGTTGGCCATCGCCTCTTTCATATTGATGTTAGTGGCGGCAATGACGCGTACATCCACCTTCATCGGAGACCTGCTTCCAAGGCGTGAGAACGTCCCATCCTGCAATACCTGCAACAGCTTGGCCTGAAGAATGGCAGGCATCTCGCCGATCTCATCGAGGAAGATCGTCCCGCCAGTGCACACCTCGAACTTTCCGGGCTTGGTCTTCACTGCCCCGGTAAACGCGCCCTGCTCATATCCGAACAGTTCACTTTCCAGCAGGTCGGCTGGAACCGCAGCACAATTGACCTTTAGAAAGATGTTCTGGCTACGAGCCGACATCTTATGGGTGTAAAGAGCCAGAATCTCTTTCCCTGTGCCGCTCTCGCCAAGAATCAGCAGAGGGATATCCGCACGAGCTACCAGGGCAGCCTGGGCCTCCAAGTCGCGCATCCTTTTGCTTGACCGCACGAAGGAGTGTGTCTCGTTCAGTGGAATCTCCTTCAATGCGTCGGCAACTGGAACCTTCTTCTCCGCAGACGCGAGGTGCTCCTCGATGGCCTGTTCTACGTCACTTCCGGTAAACGGCTTCATAACGATGGCTCGAACGCCAAGCCGAATCACCATCTCAAGATCACGCAGTTCAGCCGAGCAGGATAGGACGATCACTGCAAGATTGGGCTTTGAGCACCGAATGTGGGTCAGCAGTGGCAGCGGATCGCGATTGGTATGAAGCGCCAGTAGGAGAAGGTCCGGCTGTTCTGCCTTCTCCAGTCGGTCCAGTAGGGTCTGCTCATCCGAAAACAGGCTAAGCGAATACTGAGAGCCCAGCGTCGACCTTAGATAGTCGAGAACAGCAAGATCCGGCTCCAGAATAAGGATTTGAGCACGGGAGCGAGCATTCGACTTCAAGGCAGAGACGGGATACGAAAGCGCAGCTGACATACAAAGTACCTCAAAGTACGAGTTTGAGCCCTTCTGCCCAACCCCGCGGTGATCCTGAACCGGTTACTCCCGAATCAGGCTGTACTCCATCCAAACAATTGCTGTATGGACGTCAACCCAATCCATCCATGACAAGCAATTTCAGTTCTCTTTTCCAAACGTTTGCACAAAATGTTACGAACTTTGCTGACAAAAGAGATAAAGGTTTACCACTCTTCTACCAAGTAGGCCTAGCTTACATTGTCCGAACACTGGTGAAACGAAAAAAAAGTAAACTTTTTTTTGCAGGTTACTTTGGTGAAACAAAGCGTGGTGACCTCAAAATCCAAGGTAAAACCATCATTTCAGTCCAATTTGAGCTGCATGTCGTATATCAGTCTTTGCTATGGCCCTCTCCAAATTGCCAGCATTTTTTCCCTTTTGCCTAAAGATGGCGCTTGACGTGCAGTGTGAACAGTATTGCAAGTTTGCGGTTTCCGCCCAACGCCGATAGGAAAAAATGACCTTGGATCATCACGCCGAATCCGCCGCCTCTCTGAATCTGCCGCCTCTTGAGATCTTTTTTGGCAAGACAGCCATCATGCAGGCTGTGCGAAACAAACTGGAAAGAGTGGCCGAAACCGACGTCCCGGTTCTAATCCAGGGCGAAAGTGGAACTGGCAAAGAGATCTGTGTCCGACTGCTGCACGCTTTTTCCCTGCGGGCCAAAGGCTCCCTGGTCAAGGTAAGCTGTCCGGCCATTCCTCACTCCCTCCTCGAAACGGAGCTTTTTGGTTATGAAAAAGGCGCCTTTACCGGAGCCATGTCCACCAAGCTTGGGCGCGTAGAACAATCGCACCACGGCACCCTGTTTCTGGATGAGGTTGGAAGTCTCGACCTCGGAGTCCAATCCAAGCTCCTTCAGGTACTGCAGGATGGAACTTTCGTTCGGGTAGGCGGTCATGAACCCAGGAGCATCGTTACCAGGCTCGTATCGGCTTCCAACACAGATCTTCGCAATCAGGTTGAGGACGGAACCTTCAGGTTGGACTTCCTCTTCCGCATCAATGCCGTCACGATCAACCTGCCACCACTTCGTCAACGCATCGCCGACCTGCCCATCCTGATCGATTACTTCATCGATCACTACGCAAAGATCTTCCATAACACACCGGAGTTACTCTCCAAGAGCGCTGTCCGCCTGATGCAGAACTACCATTGGCCGGGAAACATTCGTCAGTTGGAGAATCTCATCCGCAGCTATGTGCTGATTGGAAGCGAGGAAGCTCTCGTTGCGGAGCTTATGCCGGAAACTCCTCGTGGCGGAATCACAACCGACATCGATCTCAGCGAACCAGTTTCCTTGAAAAACATCACCAAGAAGGCCACTCAGGATCTCGAGCGGCAGATCATACTCAAGGTGCTTCAGGAGAACAGTTGGAATCGCCAGAAGACGGCAAAGTGGCTTCAGATTAGCTACAGATCGCTCCTCTATAAGCTAAGCGAGGTCGGCATGCCTGAGGTGCCACCCCGGCCTCTGCGCATGCCCCACTTGGTCAAGAAGGAAGAGCGAACCCTGAAGCCGGCTCTTTCCTCGCGCACGCGAATCTACTGAATTTTTGTAGGTATCAGGCTCGATGAATCGTGGAAGCACACGAAGCTGTTCTCCTACGATGCGGTCGCTTATAGTCTCGTAGATAAAAGTCAACAACGGGAACTTACTGCGCACCCTGCCGCCGAATGATCGTCTTGACCGTCTCGAACATGATCAGCAGATCGAGTCCAAGCGTCATGTGCTTGATGTAGTAGAGATCGAACTCCAGCTTCTCGCGGCTCTCGGCCAACGTCGCTCCGTAACCGTATCGCACCTGCGCCCAGCCCGTAAGACCGGGACGAATCATGTGGCGAAGGTTGAAGTACGGTATCTGTTCTGTAAGCCACGGCACAAACTCGGGCCGCTCAGGACGAGGTCCTACAAACCCCATATCGCCACGCAGCACGTTCCAGAGCTGAGGCACCTCGTCCAGACGCGTCTTGCGCATGAACATGCCCACGCGGGTCACGCGAGGATCATTCTTGGTCGCCCACTTTGCTCCCGAGACCTCTGCGTCAGTCCGCATCGTGCGAAATTTGTAGACTGTAAAATTTTTCCCCGCAAGACCTACCCGCGTCTGCCGAAAGAAGATCGGCCCCGGCGACGACAGGCGAACCAGCAGCACCACGATCGGGAAAAACGGCAGGAACAAAAGCAAACCAACCGCGGCGGTCAATGTCGATACGATCCGTCGCGCGATCTGTTGGGATGGCTTTACTCGAAATCCTTCGCTGTAGATAAAACTGCTGGGGTGAAGCCCGTCCAGATGAAGCTTGCCTGTAAGTCGCTCCAGCAAAGCTCCGGCATCTTCAATGACCACTCCGTTAAACCGCAGTTTGAGCAACTCGCGAACCGGAAACTCACCTCGACGGTCTTCGATCGCAACGATCACGCGATCGACGGGCGGCTTTACCCCGGAGAATCTCTCCAAAGCAGCGTGAATGGCCTCTTTACGCTGATCTCTATCAGCCACCACGCCATCCCACCCCTGGACCTCCATCCCAGCATCCTTGCGCGTCTCAAGCAGATTTACGATCGTCTGCGCACGCTCCCCCGCACCCAAGACATAGACGCGCTCCCGGAACATCTCCCTTCCGATGATCCATTCATAAGCACTTCGCCACGCCACCAAGGCAAGGGTGAGAAAGATGAGACCAAGCAACAAAACATAGTGAGCTATATCTGCAGCGGGAAAGAGGTAGATGATAGCCGAGAGCAGAAACGATAAAAACCCGAGAACCAGTAGAAGCCGAAAATAGATCTCCCAGCCTGCGGAGATACGTTGCGGTTCGTACAAATCGAAGTAATAGGAGCAGAGAAGAGTCAGAATCGTCAGGGCGGCGATCTTCAGAGCCCCGTTCTCATAGTTCAGAACAAGATAGGTGTCCGGCCCCAGCAGCAGCACCGTCGCCAGCAGGAAGCTACCACTTACAATCAGCGCTTCACACAGCAGAAGAACGATGGTACGCGTAGGGTAGTACACGTTAAAAAGCCGGATCATCTGATCAATCGCTCCCTCTTACGGTTTGGCGGCGTCGTATCCATAGTAGCTGCCGACCTGGGGTGTCTCCTGCACTGCATTTAATACAAACCCAAGAATATTTGAGGCTTTCAGCTCACTCTGCGCGCGCTGTGCCACCGGGAATTTAGTCACTCCACCCCGCGCCACCAGGAGAACGCCGTCGCAGGAACGTGCCAGATTGACGGCATCGGAGACGGGAAGCACAGGAGACGAGTCAACGATGATCCAGTCGAAGTGCGGTGATGCCAGTCGAATGAGCTCCCCGAACCGCGAACTTCCAGAAAGATCGGCCGCCTTATCCCCGCCATTGC
>NZ_LMUD01000016.1:326145-354637 GCF_009766095.1 Granulicella sp. S190 | reverse complement strand
AGATACTCGGCCAGCCCAGGATGCGATTCGCAGCCCAGAAGTTGATGCAAGGTGTATCGCCGCATGTCTCCGTCAATCAGTAGAACCTTGCTGTTTTTATGGCGTGCAAGACTCATGGCCAGATTCGTCGAGACGAAGCTCTTGCCCTCTTGCGGCAGGCCGCTCGTCACCATAATGGTTTTTAGCGGACTGATATCGCGAAGTTCAAAGATTCGTGATCGCAGACTGCGAAACTGTTCGACCGCAGGTCCGCGCTCAAGCAGCGACGGTAGGCGCTCAAGCGACAACGCCCATGGATGAACGGGAACTTTGCTCAGATCAAGCGCACTCCCATCTATCGGCCTGGCACTTGGATCAGCATAACGAGCTACAACCACAGGTGCTCCAGCCTGCTCCTCGTCGGCGACGGCCACGGCTGCCGTATAGAGCGTTGATGGCTCCGGCGTCCGTAGCTCCGGCTCACGCCTCTCCAACTTCCGCTCAGACTCCGCCTTCTGGAGTGCTTCGTAGATACGGCTCATAGGTCATGCCTTCCCGGCTCTCTATTGAAAGCTGCCATAAACTTGTCTTCTTTCGCGTCCAGCGTCGATTGCTTGTCGCCGTTGCCAATCACAGCCGAAGAGAGCATGAATGGCAGCACATCCAACTCAAGCTCCGCTGCCACCCCTTCAACGATCGTCGCGGTCACCTGTTGCACCTGTTCTACATAGGCAACAATCAGCGAGTGCTCGCATAGCAGGTTGATGATGCGCGGAATTCCTCGGCTGGCCCGGTGAATCAGGTCTAGTGCCTCCAGAGAAAAGAGTGGCCAGCTCGCACCGGCGATTCTCAACCGCTCCGCGACGTAGGCGTGGGTCTGGCTCTCGCTCAAAGCCTGGGTCCGGCACCACAGCGAGACTCGCTGCCTGAGCTGCCGCACGCTCGGATGGCGAAGCTTCTCTTCCAACTCTGGCTGCCCGGAGAGCACGATCTGCAGCAACTTTTCCGATGAGGTCTCGAGATTGGTAAGCAGCCGTATCTCCTCCAGCAACTCCCACGACAGATTCTGCGCCTCATCCACCACCACCACGCAAGTCTCTTCCATGCGGAACCGTTCGATCAGCCAGCGGTTCAACTGCAGCAGCATCCCAGACTTCGTTCTCGTCGCCGGCACAATCCCGAAGTCGGTCAACACAAACTCTAAAAAATCCAGAACATCGAGACGCGGGTTGAACACAAAGGATGTCGAGACTTTACGACCACTAAACGAGCTGAGCGCCCGGCGCAACAAGGTCGTCTTTCCGGTGCCCACCTCACCCGTCAGTACCGTGAAACCCTTTCGCGCGGAGATTCCATACTCCAGGCAAGCAAGTGCCTCACGAGTATGCGGCATCATGTAAAGAAATCGGGGATCGGGGCTGGTTCCGAACGGGCTGCTCTGCAGTTTGAAAAAAGTGTTATACACCTCAGCCCCCCGCATTCATCAGCGGCTTACCGCCCGCAGTTATCTTCGGACTACCTCGACCAAACCATCTCCGCGGGGAGGCAGGCTGCTCTTGCTCACCCGCAAGTCCGATAACACCGAGAGTAGGCAGCTTCGTAAAGGCCCATATATCGCGTTCGTTCCGAACGGCAGTATCCATATACTCCAGCAGCGCAACGATGAACAAACCCAGGGCCAGTCCGGCAACGACGCCGCCCATCACGAAGACTGGACGCTTCGGGAAGGCAGGCGATTCAGGAAGGTTGGGCTCATCCATCACTCGAAACTGCTCTCCTTGCTGCCGCTTCTCGAGGTCAGTCGCCATCTTGGATTGTTGTATCTTCGCCAGCAGGTCGTCGTAGAACGTCTGCGCGGTCTGGTTATCTCTGGTGATGCTCTTGTACTCCTCTTCCACTGCTGGGCTGGAGGAGACGCGATCCTGATAGGTCCTGAGTTGACCTTGGATCGAGGCTTCATCACGCTTCTTCTGAGCAATGGCCTGATCCATCGCACGGAGCTGCGCACGCATCTGCTGCACGCTCAGGGAGTCAGTAGGCTTCGGCACCGAAGGAGAGACACTGGCGGCTGATGGAGGCGGCGCTTGCGCCAACTTCTGCTGCAGCTCCTTGACCTTTCTCCTCGTACTGACGACATCCGGATAATCGTCCGTGTACCTTGCATTCAGGTCGGCCAGCTGCGACTGAAGCTGCTGCAGCTCAAGCTGCTCCGCCTGGGGCGCTAATCCACCATGCTCAGCTGTCTGTGGCTGTTGCGCCTGCTGCATCGCCAGCATCGACTCCGCGTAGCTCTTGTCCTGCTCCATGCGGTTCAGCGCCTGGGTCGCGGCATCCAGTTGCGTATTGAGCGTCGTCAGCATATTAACGTTGGACGACTCTGCTCCCGGCAGCTTGCCCATATAGGTTTGCTGAAACTTGGCAAGCTTTGCGTCCTGTTCATCCAACTTGGCCTTCGCGTCTGCAAGTTGTCCCTTCAGGAAGTCCGTTGTTCCTGCTGCTGAGGCCGCCCTGTCACTCAGATTTTCACTGACAAACAAGGATTGAATCTCTCCACAGACCAGCTGCGCCGTCCTCGCATCATTTGCCTGAAAGGAGATAAAGAAACCCGGCAACCCGTTGGTTCGCGCGATATCCGACTGAATCGGCGTAATCACGATGTTCTTTCTGGTCAAGTCGATCCGCTCATCCATCGACAGCTTTCCATTCGCAAACAGATTGAATCGCTCGATGATCGGCTGTAGCCGTGAGCGGCTTAAAATCTGCTCCCTCATGGTGGCTAATCGGCCGCTCAGATCCTCGGTAACCACAGCTTTCACATAGGTATCGGGAACCTTCTGTTGTTCGACCAGGACCAGCGTCTGAGAGATGTACTGCGGCTGCACCAGAAAGGTGAGGGCAAAACCGACGATCGGGAAGATGATTGCTGGAATCGCGATCATCCACCATCGCCGCTTCAAAATATTCGTGTAGTCCTGCACCGTCAATGCGCGATGACCAAGCATAAAGACTCCTTAGAATTGGCCCAGACTGGTGGACCGGGGAGCGAACGTAACTCCAAAGCCAAGCGTCTGCGAGGCGCCGCTCAAAACATTCTGCACCACGACATTCGTCAGACCGTTGTTGGACTGGTTTTGAACTGTGTAACTCGCGTAACCGGAAAAATGAGGGCTGAAGCGACGAGTCACCTGCGCCCCGCCATACGTCGTGTGATACGAGTCATTCGTAGGGACCGTCGAGGATCCGCTCTCAAAGACTGTCAGGCCCGTCGTATGGGTATAGGCGCCGTTCAGGGAGCCTACCCAGTCACGACCGAAGGAGCGCCCCACTGAGCCCGAAATGCTGTCCGAGCGAGCTCCTGGAAACACTCCGCCTCCACCGTTTGCCCCACGTGTATAACCCACGAATGCATGAGTATTTCTGTAGCCATACGAGACCCCGGCATTAATCGCAACATTCAGCGCCGACGGGATGAGTGCGCTATTGGAACTGGAGACCCACTGAGGACCTACGGAAGCATTGACACTAAGGGTACGGCTCAAAACCCGCTGATAGGAAAGATTAAGTCCGCGGGTCTGAAAGTTTGGCTCTTGCGGACCAGATTCGATGCCAGAGTAAGAGTAAGTCGAGTACATCGCGTCAAGGCTCACCGAGCTGCGGGCATCGAGTCGATGGTTCAACGCCACCGTCCCTGAGATCGAAGTACTATCCAGACCCTCCGCAAGACCATTCTCGGCGCTCTCGCTCTCCACGCCCGGGTTTCCCAGATAGTGAAGAACTCCCCAGGAACCGGTGCCGCTGAGAGAGGTATTGGGAACAAGCTGCCGCTCCACGCTTCCGCTCAGGCTGTTGCTGATGCGATCCCCCGAGGTAGTCAGTACGCCTCCTGCAGGTCCCGAGGTTGGACCCAGCACGGGCGCGGCGCCAAGATCACCCACCCCAGGAATCCCCGACAGTCCGGTCTCAGGAGACTGCGGCAGAAAGCTGAACGAGTCCGTTACGTTGAAGATCCACTGCCGCGTCACATAACCCTGCGAGACAGAGGCATTCCAGAAGCTAGTATTCCCCTGTCCCTGTTGATCTCCTAAAACTACCCCTCCTGAGAATAGAGCGCTAAATGGTAGCGCAAGGCTTCGGGAGGTGTAGGCAAGGTTCCCAGTGAGATCCGTCGCGTGTGTAGTCGTCCCACTGCCGTAGTAGCCAAACTGAAAGACCTCGGACGCGCTCAGGGAGTAATGCACAACTCCATCGAGCGTAGGTAGATTGGGACCAAGCGTAGAACTCATCGACGAATCGCCCGCAGGCACAGCCTGGCCATGGCACAGGGAACATCCTGCCAGCAGAAGCGCCGAAATTGTTATTCGAATCTTCATACCTTCCTTCATGGGACGACGATCGTATCTCCGGGAAGCAATAGTACCCCGGAGTTATCGCCTTTAAGCGCCTGCTTGTAGTTGTATGGAATCTTCTGCTGCTTGCCCGCTACCGTCCTCAGGATGTAAATCCGCTTCGGACTGGCAAACTGCGTCAGCCCACCCCCGGTAACAATCGCCTGCAGCGGTGTCATCCCCGGACTCATCACAACAGGACCGACCTTTCCCACCTCACCAACTAGGAAGATGCGCTGGCTGTTGACTCCAAGGACCACCACCGTCACTACCGGGTCCTGAATGTACTTCTTCAGTCGCTGGCTGATATCGGTGGACAAACCGGTAGGCGTCAGACCCGCCGCAGGAATATCCCCCACCAGAACCATGGAGATCATTCCGTCTGGACGCACAGGAATCGTTCCGGAGAGCGTGGGCTCCTTCCACACGGTTATCTGTAAAGAGTCTTCGGGGCCAATGACGTAACGCGCTGCGTCCATCGGACCTGCATACTTCGCCCCCGCCGCCGCAGGAGCTTGAGGCGCAGCAGGAGCCGTCGCCTGCCCCCCCGACGTCGTATCCACTGCTGTGCCCGTGGTTGCACTAGGAGTTGACGTCCCTTGCGCTGCAAGTGGCCTGGCCACAACCGGTAACAGCAACAACATCACACCCATGAAACAAAACTGCTTCATCGAATAGCCCTCATCCTTCATTTGCCCGGACTTGACTCATCCATTCTTACGCATCGTCGTCCTAATACTGATTAAAGATTCTCAGTCTTCTATCGGCAAATATCAGACTTCAAGCAACACGAGTGCCAAAGTTCGCCCACCAGTCGACTTTTCTCGACAAAACTGAAAAATATAAAAGATCTCATCGAAACCCTATGCGATACTCTCCAATTGCTCTCACTGGTATGCAGATTATCAGTGCAACTATGAAAACTTTTTCTCTTCGTAGTTATCTTGGCTACCACTTTTGTGTCGATATGTCGTAAATCAGGTGAAAAAAGCGAGCCTTCAAGAGGCCTCTGAATTGCTTACAAAGATCAGGTGAAGTATAACGTCATACGAGCGACACCGGGGACATCTCACACCATGCCTTACGCAGTGGATTCAGCCGCGAAGGAGGCCAATCCGGCACTCCATCGTTCCACCTCGTCGGGCGCTGTGGGCCGTCTTCCCTGGCTGCCTTACACTCTGATTGCCCTCCTGCTCGTTCTTCTGTACTACCGCGTCGGCGTCAAACTGGTATACGACTGGTCGACGATTCCGGATTACTCTCACGGTTTCCTGGTTCCCCTTTTCGCCGCCTTTCTCATCTGGGACAAACGCAAAGTGCTCCTCGCCACCCCGGTCCGGCAAAGCTGGCTCGGAGTACCCCTGATCGTATTTTCCACCGCGGTATTGATTCTGGGGGTCTACGGTGTAGAGCTGTTTACCTCGCGTATGTCCTTCATCTTTATGATGATCGGCCTGATCTGGACATTCTTCGGCTGGGCAATGGTCCGCGCATTGCGCTTCCCCCTTCTGGTCCTCGTCCTGGCTATTCCGTTTCCAGCAATTATCTTCAACCAGATCACCTTCCCGCTACAACTGCTCGCCTCGCGTATCGCAAGTGACATCCTGCCGCTGCTCGGAGTACCTACCCTCCACGAGGGCAATATCATCGAACTCCCCGTCATGAAACTCGAAGTCGCGGAGGCCTGCAGTGGCATTCGCTCCCTCATGAGCCTCTTCACCCTCGCGGTCTTCTACGGATACTTCCTCGAACGCACCACCAGACGCCGTATCATCCTCGCCCTGGCAAGTATCCCCATCGCCGTTACCGCCAACGTCGCCCGCATCGTCGGAACCGGTCTCTGCGTCCAATACTGGGATCCGGATAAGGCACTTGGCTTCTTCCACGAGTTCTCTGGTTGGGTCATGTTTGTTGTCTCTCTCGCCTGCCTTTATCTGGTCCACCGGGCCATGCGGCTGATCTCCCCCGTAAAGGCGCAAACCACATGAAATCCCCTCGTTTCTGGGTCGTCATCCTTCTCCTGACCGCAACCACCTTCGTTCTCCAAAGCCGGGGCGATGCGGACCGTGTGCCCATCAGCCAGCCTCTCAGCCAGATGCCCGATCGCTTCGGTGACTGGACCGCCCAGGATGTTCCGCTCACCGACGACACGTTGGCCGTACTCGGCAAGGGAGACTTCCTCAACCGCATCTACACCGGACAGCAAACGGTGGCAGCCGATCCAGGCCTGCGATCCGCTCCTATCAGCCTCTTCATCGGATACTTTGCCAGCCAGCGCACCGGACAAACCATGCACTCCCCGCAAAACTGCCTGCCCGGCGCCGGCTGGACCTTCGATTCGCAGAGATACACCAGCCTCCAGGACATTAACGGAAAGAACTACAAGGTTGGGGAGTACGTCATCAGCAACGGAGAGGTCAAGCAGTTCGTTATCTACTGGTATCAGGCCCATGGCCGCAGTATTCCCAACGAGTACAAGGCCAAGCTGTACATGGTCGCCGACGCCATCCGCATGAACCGCACCGACGGTGCTCTGGTTCGTGTCATCACCCAGGTTCTGCCTTCGGAGTCGTTAGACAGCGCTCAGGCGAGGGCCACCCGCTTTACCCAGCAAATGGCTCCGAATCTGCCCCGGTTCATCCCTGATTGAAGGGTCGAGGAACCAAACTTTCACCTAAGTTGTATATCCCTCGTCACGTCCGGCCTCGACAGTATCTATTACAGTGCGAGAATGACAAGATCGGTTGAATAACCTTTGAGGAAATGCGCGATGAGAACTACTCTCCCCCCCGCAGCACGTCGAATCTCAGCCATGCTCGCTATCTCGCTTGCCCTTGGTCTCACCGCGGGCTGCCATCGCGATCCCAACAAGCAGAAGCAGCGCTATCTGGAGAGCGGCAAGCGGTACGCAGACCAGGGCAAGTACAAGGAAGCGACCATCCAGTTCGCCAACGCCCTCAAGGTCGACCGCAACTTCGCCGACGCACACTATCAGCTCTCCAAGGTCTTCCTCAAGCAGGGGTCAGTCATGCCTGCGTATGGAGAACTGATGCGGACCGTCGATCTGCAGCCCAACAACCTCCCAGCGCGCATCGATCTCGGGAATATTCTGCTCGCCGGCAAACAGATCGATCGTGCCTATGCACAGGCCACCGCCGTGCTCGCCATCGACAACAACAACGCCGACGCTCATGCCCTTCTCTCCAGCGTGGCCGCAGCCAAGGGTGATCGCATCGAGGCTCTCGCCCAGATTCAGCAAGCCCTCGCTGCCGATCCCAATCGCGCCAACTTCCATGCCTCCCTCGGCTTGCTGCAGAGCAGCGATCCCACCACGGCAACAGCCGGCGAAGACCAACTCCGCAAGGCAGTCGCTCTCGACGAAAAAAATGTATCTGCCCACGTCGTCCTCGCCTCGCTCCTGCAGAAGAAAGGCGACCTCCAGGGTGCGGAAGATCAGATGAAGGCAGCCATCGCCGCCGATCCCAAGAGTGTCATGGCGCGCGCCAGCCTGGCCGATCTCTACATGCGCCAGAAGGACACCGCAAAGACCGAACAGACCCTCCGTCAGGCATCCGAGGATCTCTCTGACTCCGAGAGCGCTGCAGGCTTGCTGGCCACCTACTACATCCGCACCAACCAGCTCGCTGCGGGCGAAACCGCCTATGCCGATCTAGTCGCCAAGCATCCAAAGAGCGCTCCGCTCAAGATCGCCTACCTCCGCCTTCTTATCTTGAATAAGGATCTCCCCAAGGCTCGAACCGTCGGCGCAGACCTGGCCAAGACCGACAGCAACATTCCAGAGGTCGCTGTTCTCAACGGAATGCTTCTGCTCAACGACGGCAAGACGGCGGAAGCCTTCACCACCATGCAGAAGGCAGCTAAAGCGAATCCAGACAATCTGGTGGTTAAACTCTGGCTTGGTCGCGCAGCGCGAGCAAAGGGCGACACCACCGTAGCCCAGCAGGCCTTCCGCGACGCTGCCAAGCTGAGCCCCAACAGCCTGGAGGCACAGGCTGGCCTCGCCGAAATCTCCATCGACAGTCACGACTTCAGCACACTCCACCAGGTCGCCGACACCGCTATCGCTATCAATCCAGAGATAGCGACGCCCTTCCTATGGCGGGGCATAGCCGAGGCGAACCAGAAGGAGTACGACAAGGCCGACGCGGACTTCCATCAGGCTCTCAAGCTAGATCCTAAAAACTCCGCAGGCTACCTCGAACTCGCCCAGCTCCGCATGGTGCAACAGAAGACCCCCGAGGCCAAAACCCTGCTCGAACAGGCACTCGAGTTGAACCCCAACTCCTCCCGCGCCCTGCGTCTGCTGGCCTCTACTCTCATGTTTGAAAAGCAGCCGGCCAAAGCTATCAGCCGGGTGCAGGACCAGATCGCAAAATCGCCGCAGAACGCCGACATGTATGACCTGCTCGCTGAGTTGCAGCTAGGCACCGGCGACTCTAAGAGCGCGCTCGCCTCCGCCGAAAAAGCAATGCAGCTGAACCCCAATGACAGCGGATCGGTGATCACCTATACTCGCGCCGAAGTCATCGCAGGCGACCCCGGCAAGGCAGTCGCCAAGTGGCAGCAATGGAATACCGATCACCCCACCGACGTCCAGGGACTTGTCATGCTCGGCACCATGCAGGAGTCCGAAGGCGATCGCAACGGAGCCATGGTCAGCTACAAAAAAGCTCTCGCACTTCAGCCTGAGCAGCCCATCGCCGCAAACAATCTCGCTTACCTCATGGTGGAGACCGGGCAGAATCTCGACGTCGCTCTGTCTCTCGCCCAGGTAGCCCGCCGCGCCATGCCGTCCTCGCCGAACACGGCGGACACCCTCGCTTGGATCTTCTACCAGAAGGGTAACTTCGGCTCAGCACGCGATCTTCTCGAAGATGCTGTCAAGACCGATCCCAACAGCGCGTCCATCCACTACCACCTCGGCATGACCTACACCAAGCTCTCCAACAGTGCCGACGCCGTCGCTCACTTGAAGAAAGCTGTAGCCTTGGCGCCGAATACGCAAACCGCAAAAGACGCCGACAAAGAACTAGCGCATCTTAGCTAAATTCCGCGCAACACTCTGTTAGGCAAATTAACGCAAGACAGGTCATCCACGTTTCAGCAGATTTGCATAAACGCTGGTGACCTGTCTCATCATGGCGTCCGTAGTGAACTTCTCTGCGGCAAACCTCTTCCCCTCCGCTCCCATCCGCTTGCCCTCTCCCGGATCGGCAAGCAGCCGCATCATCGCAAAAGCCAGCGCCTCAGGATCTCCCGGCGGAACAATGATCCCGCTGACACCGTCCGCAACCGCCTCTGCATTTCCTCCAACATCCGTGGCAATCACCGGAAGCGAGGCAGCCATCGCCTCGACAATTGCGTTCGAAAAGCCCTCGCTGCGTGAAGGGAGAACAAAAATCTCAGCCTCAGCCAGATACAGCTGAAGATTCTTCACTCCGCCGGCGAAGTGAAATCGATCCGATAACTTCAGATCACTGACCAGCGTCTGCAGCTCTGTGAAATACTCCGGCTCCAGCACATCGCCCGCAATGCTGAACGTAGCTTCGGGAAACTGCTTCGCGATCAGCGCAGCAGCTCGCACGAAGACATCGTGCCCCTTCACTCGGCGAATATTTCCAACCGTGACAATCAGCCTTTCGCCGGATCGCTTCGCCGGTCGGGAGATCGCACCCCAATCCGCGAGATCCAGCCCGTTGTAGATGGTCATAACGCGGGACGGCTCGACGCCGTCCACCTCAATACTGTGCTGGCGCACCAGCTCGGAGACAGCAAACACCTTATCCGGCACGCTGGACATCATGCGATAAGCCGCATGATGCTTCCCCGTCCGAAGAATCCCCATATCCCTCCGGCTCCATATCAGCTTCGCATCGGACAAAGCTTTCGTCACAAAGCCGCCCCACAGGTCAGAGCTTTCAAAGAAGGTCTGCACAATCTGAACGCGCTGTCGTCTCAAAAACAATCCCAGCTCGAAGCCGGCTCGGATCGCCGTCAGGTCATACGTGCGCTGCAATGGCAATAGGTATATGGAACACGGTGGCGAGTCCAGACCCGCGCTTGCAGGATCAGCCGAAAATGTCAGGATCGAAACACGGTATCCGTACCGTGGCAAAAGAGCAGCTAGCCGAAGCACGATACGTTCGCCTCCACCAAGCGTCCTGGGAAACTGGTCAAGCACCAACAGGATGTGAGGCAGCGCCGCAGACTCTCCATCGCCACTCGGCTGCGCAAGGTGCAGCGCCCTAATCATGCTCATGCTTGGGATCACCTATCCTATCGGTAGGCCAGATAGGGATTGTTCGATACAGAAACTGCAGCAACTACCGGTTCCGTCGCAGGTGCAGTCTCGGAGAGCTCCAGCGTGCGCGCCGCAGCCGCAATCAACACCCAGAGCATCCCGTTGATCTCCAGATAGGTCCACCGATCCCCAAAGCAGTTGGCGACCACGCACGAGCAGATCGCAATAAAAACTCCGAGCCCCAGCCCCTTATAGAGCGGATCCTCTGCCCTCCTGAAGGCCCGGTACGCTATCGACATCATCTGTTGAATCATGATGATCACAATGATCATCCCGATGACCCCGGTCTCCACCATTACCTTCACGTACCAGTTATGCGTGTCTCTCAATCCATCCACATGCGCCTTCATCTGGTAGCTGGCGAATCCAGTTCCGAAGACGGGATTGCTAAGGATCGATGCCTCTGCGGCCTCCCACAACTCCACGCGCTCATTTGCTGA
This sequence comes from Granulicella sp. S190, assembly GCF_009766095.1. GTDB lineage: Bacteria > Acidobacteriota > Terriglobia > Terriglobales > Acidobacteriaceae > Edaphobacter. The sequence continues at coordinate 343,511 of NZ_LMUD01000016.1, read as the reverse complement.
AGATTCAAGTTGCCCATTCGCCGAGTGCGTCATCTGGACTCGTTGTCGAACCGCTGTAGGAACAACCGTCTGCCACGTCAGGAGAAAGACCGTCCCGATGATCAAAAGCTTGCGATCCTTCAACAAGCCCAGCACGAACATGCTCAGGATGATCGCCAGATAGGCTCCGCGAGAGAAGGTGTACATGCAGGCAAAGAGAGTAATCCCGGCAAGGCCGTAAGCGATCAGCCGAATCTTCTTCCTCTTCAGATACTGGCCGAATCCCCAGAAAAACATTCCAAACTGGGCAAGAAACGCCGCCGTCTCATTCGAATTGAATCCCAGCGGGCCGCCGTTGCGTTTGTTCTCATCAAATGTCGTCCATGTTCTGGACATGCTATCCATTAAACAGCTTCGATCAATCGCCAGCAACGTAAACGCGGCGATCATGATGACCGTTCTCACAGCCTTCCGATTGTCCACCACCAGCCCCGCCGCAACAAACGTCAGCGGCATCATCATGTAGTCCTTCCAAGTCACGAAGTTCGCATCGTTGAGCCAAAGGGGAGCAGTAGCATTCCCGAGCATCACACCCAACCACATCGAAAAGTACAGATAGACCGAGAAGACTAGCCAGATCACATAAAGCTTCGTCTTGGGCAGGCGCTTGCCATGAATCAAAGCCCCGATGATGACTGCAAGAACAAGGATCGTCAGCACATTGCTGCCCAGCGGATAATCCAGGAAGTGATCCCGCATGGTCCTGTAGGGGAGAAATGGAATCACATAATAAAAACCCAGCAGAGGCCGCCCCGTCAGGGAGACGATGCACATCACCCAGAATCCCAGATAGGCAATCATCGGAACAAAATGTGCGAGTCCTAGTCCCAAGTTTCCCTCTCCATGCTGCGGCTAACCCTAACCATGCAGACTCGCCGCCACCGGTCTGCGTTAGTCCTTGGACTCCCTAGAGCCATACTTTTTTCCGCCCGGCAGCAAAGTTGTAAAACGCAAGTGCTGCCGCCGCATTCAACATCACAAAAGTGCTGGCTATCCCAACCGGCTTGAACTTCTTGGCCGATGGACTCAAGGTCCCACACAGGGCTGAAACGTAGAATAGCACTTGAATCCAGAAGATTCCCCGATAGAAAGCCCCCCCCGACACGCCAGACGCCACAAGCATCAACAGCAGCAACAACGGGACCACCAGCCGCAACAGTTTGTGGCTGACGAAACGAAATAGAAGTGGATTCGCAGGCGAAATCAGCCAGGGCGCCAGGCGAAGCAGCTGGTAGTTTCCAGTCAACGTCCGCACCTTCCGCGAGAACTCCTTCCCCTTTTCGCTGAAGAGCCGGTCCCGCGCGATTGCCAGAGGTTCAAAGACCACCCGCTTCCCCATCCTCGCCACATTCATCGGCACAAAAACGTCATCCAGAATCGTGCCGGCAGGAATAGGCGTATACAGCTCGCGGCGAATGGCGTAGATGGCCCCAGTCACTCCAACTACTGAACCCGACGCAGACTCGAGCTTCCGCACCATCTTCTCAATCTTCCAGTAGATGCCCAGCCCCTCCTGCGATTGACTTGAAGAGCTTTCAAGCAGCAACTCGCCGCTGACTGCACCTACTTCCAGATCCGCGAAGCAGGAGACTAGCTCCAAAACGGCGTCCGGATCGACATACTGCCGCGCATCCAGAAAGACCAGAACCTCGCCCTTGGCTCTCTGTACTGCCTCGTTCAGCGCTTGCGCCTTGCCACCCGACTCATCCAGAATCACTGCAACCACAGCAGGAACCTGCTCCCGCAAAATCTCTGCAGTTCGGTCAGTCGATCCGTCCGACGCGACCACGATCTCGAGCAGCTCCTTCGGGTACTTCAACAGGCCAAGATTCTCTAGCTTTGCAGGAAGATTAGCCGCTTCATTGCGCGCAGCCATGATCACTGAGACCGTCGGCGTAAGCGTCCCCTTCCGGATCGGCCTTCTGCGAATGCGGACAGAGATCCAGAGCCAGACGGCATAGCCAAAGTAGGCGTAACCGATCAGTGCCAGGCACACCCAGAAAACAAGCCTCACCGTCGACTCCTCTCGAAGCCGTGCTCCGCACACTTCCTGGCAGTTGCGTTAGATTTCACAAGACCTCGATGCCCCTCATCTTACTAAAACGGCTAAACCGAAACATGGATGCAGTTCGTAGTTATCTTGACCCCATGCCCGCGCTCTTGGGGATGATACGTCTGAACCACGCCTGGTTATCTAACCCTTTCAGGGGATCGAAAGTATCGATCGCAGCTTTCAAATCCAACCTCCTCGACTACACTGGTAAAGCGCCTTTGTCGTCACAAAGGCATCGCTACACCGAGTGAAGCACGACAAGCCGCAGCGATTCGGCCGAACCGATTCCATGAAGATTTCCGCACCGCAGTGTTGCACACTCAGGACCAATGGCTAGCAAAAAGCGATTTGCGATCAATGTAGGAATGAACTGGATAGCCATGGCGACCGGCATGGTCGTTCCATTCTTTTTGGCTCCGTTCGTCGTACGTCATTTAGGGGCAACCGTCTACGGCATCTGGATCCTCGCCTGCTCCACGGTTGCTTACTTGAATATGCTGGACCTCGGACTGCGAAGCGCCATCATACGGTTCGTCTCCAAGAGCGCGGCAGAGGGCAACGTCGAAAGCGCCCAGAAATCCATCGGTGCAACGCTCTGGTTTCGTATGCTGATAGCCACAGCTGTCGCCATCATCAGCATCGCCCTGGCCCTCTGGTTTCCTCACATCTTTAAAATTCCGCAGAACCTACAACGCCCCGCACAGATCACCGTTCTGCTCTGCGCGCTGGGAGTTGCGGTCTCTCTGCTGTCCGGCGTCTACAGTGGCGTGCTCACAGCGATCAACCGCTTCGACATCTTGAGCTCAATCATCGTCGTCCAGACGCTTGGCCGGGCCATCGGAGTCATTCTGATTCTACGCAGCGGCTACGGCCTCGTGGCCCTCGCCCTGTGGGAGTTCGCGGTCATCTTCTTCGCAAGCGTTGCCCTTGTGGTCCTCGCGATGAAAAAGTACCCTCCCTGCCGGGTCCTCGCCCTCAGGCCGGATATGGAGACCCTGAAGAGTATCTGGTCCTACAGCTTCAAGACCTTCATCATCATCGTGGCTGTGCAGATCGTCTTCTACACCGATAACATCGTAGTAGGTGCCTTCCTCTCGATTGGGGTAGTCACCTTCTACTCGATCGCCGGAAGTCTGGCCATGTACTCCGGCCAGGTATCCACCTCGATGGGTTCAACCTTTATTCCCATGGCCAGCAGCCTGGATGCGTCAGGTCGGGCAGATACTCTGCAAAAGCTGCTTCTGCGGGGAACGCAGGCGCTCCTCGGGCTCATGCTTCCTGTGGGCCTCACCCTGGTGCTGCGCGGAAAGACCTTCATCGGCCTATGGATGGGCCCGCAGTTCAGTGAGATCTCCGGCACAATCCTTCAAATTTTGATGATCAGCCAGTTCTTCACTATCGCGAACTCGACCGCCGGACAGATAGCCTACGGAGTCGACAAACACAAATCGGTCGCGAACTGGGCGGCCATTGAAGCCGTCTTCAACCTTACCCTTAGCCTTATCCTGGTCAAGACAATCGGAATATACGGGGTCGCCTGGGGAACCTCTCTCTCTATGGCAGCCATTCATCTCTTCTTCTGGCCGCGATTCGTGCAGAAGGAGTTGGGCATCTCTGCGGGAACCTACCTGTGGCAGGGATGGGGCAAGGTTCTCCTGTGCTCGATCCCGTTCGGAGTCGCGTCCTTCCTCGTGGACCATCACTATCACCCTGCTTCGCTGGTCACCTTCTTTGGACAGGTTCTACTCACGCTGCCCGTATATGCTGCTGTGGTCCTGGCAGTCTTCCACCAGCCGCTCCTGAACCTCTTTAGAAGGTGGCAGGCTTCGCGTCGTCCGGTCGTCCAGGGTATCGCTTAGCAACCCTCTAGGGAACGGAGACCTCTCTTGGAACTTCGACGTCCCGGGTAAGATCCTCTCGACATCTGCGCTCTGGCCACCAATAGGCTGCGCTCCAGCGAAAGTTCCGCAACTTGGTATACAACATGATCGCCAGGACCCGATACCGGTAACTCGGGACCACCGCCCCCCAGAATGGCCACTTCAGAAAGGACTCGATCGCATACTCCCAGTAGCGCTCGCTCCCCACATCTCTATAGCTGAGAGAGACGTTATAGAAGATCCTCGCCTCGATCTTGCGCTTCCATAGATCTCTCTTCATACCGCTCAGATCGGCAAGCAAAACGCTATCCAATAACTGCAAGGCAGCACCAGCCGTAGCCGAAAAGTTCTTGGTAACGTTATTCTCCCAGTGCCTGTACGTCGTCAGGTTCTCAGGCGTGTCTTGAAACGCCTTTGCCGAGTAGCGTCGTATAAGACGAACCCAAAGCTCCCAATCCTCTCCATAGTGATACTGCGTACTAAATCCACCAACTTCTTCCAAGGCCGACCGGCGAATCATGGCGGTCGAAGGAAGGATCGGGGTACGGTAACGAAGCCCCGGCCACAGCTTCGCAGCAGGAAAAGGAGCCATATGAAGCGTATTGCCGTCAGGAAACAGAAACTGGAACGCAGAATAGACCACCACCAGCTCCGGATTGGCCTCGATCACAGCAACCTGCGTCGCCAGCTTCTCCGGAACGATCAGGTCATCGCTGTCCAGAAAGGCAATCCAATCGCCAGTCGCCGCCCGAAGAGCTGTATTCCGCGCCGCGGACACGCCCTGATTCGCCTGCTTAAGGTAGCGAACCCTATCGCCAAAGCTGCACGCTATCTCCCCCGTGCGATCCTTGGAACCATCGTCCACCACGATAATTTCGTGGGCCGGATAGGTCTGAGCCACTGCACTGTCCAGGGCATCGCGTAGCCAAAGCTCAGCATTGTAGGCGGGAACGACAATTGTAACTTTCGTCCTCACGATGACTAAGAAACCTTCCTGGGCCTGCAACGAATGCAATTCTTAGGATTCACCAAGCAATCTGGCAACCCAACCAAACCTAACCTAACTCTACCTCTATGACTTGGCAAGTTCGATCTGATTCAATCCGCGACCGGAGCAGACCGGAGCAGACTGTGGCAGACTGTGGCAATGGCGTTGCATGGCAGCAGAGTATTCGCAAAAAAGTGCATGCCTGATAATGCACTCTCACTTACTACAACGACATTACTGGCTGATAAGATTCAGCTGTAACGAGATATTACCGCGATGAGCCAGGAGTCTTCGGGCATTGAGCATGTCTAAATTTTCAGAAGATATCGCGCGCTACAGATCCATGGGCCACAGCGGCAAGCAACTCTGGTTCAGCCCGGCGGTATGGGCGGTCGCGATCTATCGCTTCGGACATTGGCTCTACGTGGAGAACCCTCCCTACTTGCTTCGTATTCCGTACAAAATCATCCACCTCTTCGCGTATATGTTCTCCGAGGTCGTCATGGAGATGTGTCTCGACCCGCAGGCCACCATCGGCGGCGGCCTCTACATCGCCCACATCGGCGGAGTCCACATCAACCCACAGGCCATCATCGGAAGCAACTGCGACATCGCTCATCGAGTAACCATCGGCGCCTCCGCCATGGGTCGCGGAGGTGCGCCCGTACTCGGCGACCGCGTCTACATCGGTACCGGCGCTACCCTGGTTGGCAAAATCAAGGTGGGCAGTGGCGCAAAGATCGCCGCCAATACGCTGGTTATGAGCAACATTCCCGAAGGCGCCACGGTCATGGGTGTTCCTGGCCGCATCATCATGCGAGCTCCCGTCAGTCCATCGCCTGAACTCTCTGCGGCGGAGATGACCGATGCAGAATGAGTCAGAACGGCAGGAGCTTCGACGCAAGATCAAAGAAGCCGTCGCCGCACAGAATGCAAGCGCAGCCGTGCAGCATGGTCGAAGTCTCTTGGCAGCCTCGAGCAAACCCTCCGATGTCGTCTTCTGCGCCTCAGCCTTCACCAGCATCGACGACTCTCTGACCAATCAGCTTAGAGCCAAACGGCTCAAGACGTACATCGTTCGCTCCATCACCATAGAGCCGATCCTTCCCTTCCTCACTACCGAATCGGTCCTCTCGAACTACGTGCTCGATCTCCACGTAGGCGGCTACGGCTCTTACGTCGACGAGATGTTGAACCCGCAGAGCGCCCTCGCAAAGTTCAACCCCGATCTCATCTTCGTCCTTCTCAATCTCGAGGACATCGCCGGTCGTCTGCCCGATCTTTGCGCAGACGGCATCGGAGACTCGGTCGACGCCGAGATCGAAGAAGCTCTCGCCCGCACGGCCCAGTTGCTGAGAAGCTTCCGCTCTGGCAACTCAGCACGCATCCTCTTTCAGGGATGCCTCGTCCCCGATCTGACTTCTCTCGGAGACATCGGCGAAGCGAATATGCCCCGCAGTCTGACCAACGCTTTGCACCGGTTGAACCAGAAACTTGCGGCCCTCTGCAACACCATCTCCGACTGCGTCTTCTTTGACGTAGACCACCTCGCCGCCCGCCATGGCCGAGCACACTGGCGCGACAACCGAATGTTTCTCGCCTCTCGCCTGCCCGTCGCGGCAAATGTATTCAGTCTCTTCGCTCGCGGCCTGGTCCGCTCTTACTCAACCCTCTTCCGCGCCCCCCGCAAGGTCCTCTGCACCGATCTCGACAACACGCTCTGGGGTGGTGTCCTGGGAGAAGAAGGGCCAGAGGGAATTGCCACCGGAAGCGCATTTCCCGGCAACTGCTTCCTCGATTATCAAAAATACCTGAGGCAGCTATCCTCCCGAGGCATCCTGCTCGCTATCGTCTCCAAAAATAACGAGGCGGACGTTCGTGAGGCATTTCAGACACGCGCCGCAGACTTGGGACTAACCCTCGACAACTTCGTCGCAACCAAAATCAACTGGAACGAAAAATCGTCCTCTCTTCGCGAGCTCGCCGAGGAGCTGTCTTTAGGCCTGGACTCCTTCGTCTTCGTCGATGACAGCCCTGTGGAGTGCGAAGCAGTCCGCCAGCAGCTTCCGGAGATAGCCGTCATCGAGGTTCCTCATCAGGAGCCCTGGAGACTCGTTGACCTCCTCTCCGCACAATCGTTCTTCGACGCAGCCGTCGTCACCGACGATGACGTCAATCGCCTTAACGAGTACAAGGCACAGGCCCAGCGAACCGAACTAGCCAACAGCGCCGGCAGTCGCGACGAGTTTCTCGCCTCACTCGACATCGTCTGCACCTTTGTCAGTGCTCTCGATGCCCCCTTGGCACGTTCGGTCCAGCTCCTCGCCAAGACCAACCAGTTCAATCTCACCACCCGCCGCCACTCCGCCTCCGAGGTTCAGCAGTTCGCCTCCTCAAGGGGAGGTCAGGCAGTCGCTATCCGTGTGCGCGACCGCTTCGGCGATGCCGGAGTCGTAGGATTAGCCCTCGCCCGCAATCTGGGGGATTCTTGCATCATCGATTCACTGCTATTATCGTGTCGAGTGATCGGTCGTGGCATCGAGACCGCACTCCTGGCGCACCTCGCGGAGAACGCAATCAAGACGGGGGCCAGGTACCTTAGAGGGGAGTTCATCCCCACAAAGAAAAATGCTCCATGCGCGGACTTTTACCCTGATCATGGATTTGTTCGAGGTCCGGCCCGCGAGGCTTCTCCTGAATCACTCTTTTACCAACTTGATCTGACCGCCGCTGCTCTCACGAGTCCCAGATGGCTAACCTTGGAAGGGAATGAACCGAATGAGCTCTCAGCAAGTGCCGTCGTCACTTCGTGACATTCTCGCTGACATCCTGGAAATCTCGCCCGAAGAAGTCACTCCCGAGACCGGAGTAGGAACCATCGAAAACTGGGACTCCTTCCGGCATCTTCAAGCCATCCTTGCTATCGAAGGCGAGTACGGTGTTCAGTTCGATCCCTCGCGCATCGCCGAACTGACAACAGTCTCGCTGATTCAAGCAGAACTGGCAGCGAAGGGAGCGGCGCTTTGACCGCTGAGGATCTCGGCTTCAAACTTCGCCATGTAGGAGTCGCAGTACCCTCCCTCGATCCCACGACCGAGACCTTATCGACCCTCTTCGGCTACAAAGTTGTCTCCGGCCCATTCAACGACCCCATTCAAAAGGTGAGCGTCAACTTCCTCTCCAAGTCGGACACCGACGTAGCCGAGATTGAGTTGATCGCTCCCCTGAGCGAAGACTCCCCGATCAAGTCCATACTCGCAAAGGGCGGCGGTGCGGCTTACCATCTCTGCTTCGAAACAACCGACATCGAGCAGGCTTTGGTTCACGCTAAAAACAACGGCTGCATCATCGTGAGTCCGCCGGTCCCTGCGGTTGCCTTCGATGGCCGCAGGATCGCCTGGATCTACACCCGTTCCCGCCAGCTCTTCGAGTTGGTTGAGGCCGCAGTCTAGCTTCAGCATTCCACCTCCACCAGTCAGAATCTGTTCAGCAAACATTCATCGAATCGAGACCAGCCCGGTGACCCAGCCGATAAACAGACTCTACCTTCTTTACCACGAGCTGCGAACCACCCCAAGCGACTACTCCTACGTCGTTGAAACGGCAGCGTTCGAAAAGCAGATGGATCTTTTTCACCAGCTACAGAAAGCAGATGCGCCAGGGCTACGGCCTGAAATCACCTTTGACGACGGGCATATCTCAAACTTCGAGCTTGCTCTACCGATCCTTCAGTCACGCGCCATCAAGGCATGGTTCTTCATCACCGTAGGCTGGACAGGGCAAAAACCGGGCTACATGGATTGGTCCGAGCTACGGTCCCTCCATCAGGCGGGCCAGCAGATCGGCGCACACGGATGGACTCACACGCTTCTCACCCACTGCAACGACGCCGGACTGCACCGCGAGCTCGTCGAAGCTCGTCTCACTCTCGAAGAGAAGTTGGGCACTTCGATCACGACCATGTCTCTGCCCGGAGGACGCTCCAACCAGCGCATCCTCGCAGCCTGCCGCAAAGCCGGATACGAGCAGGTCTTTACCTCTGTACCCAAGCCAGAGCCTGATCCAGCAGCGTCGACCATCGGTCGCCTCAACATCCGCGGCGACATGACCCTCGAAGGAATCGCAGATCTCTTTCAACCCGGCAGCAAAGCACTCTCCGGCATGGAGCGGCAACACAGGATAAAAGCCGCCGCCAAAACCATGCTCGGAGATCGCATCTACGCAAAGCTCTGGGCTCTTCTCAATCGACAGGAACCTGACAACGACGCAGGAGAGAGCTACGGCCAGTGAAAATCCTGCACATCATCAGCAGCGGAGGCATGTATGGCGCAGAGGCCGTAATCCTGAACATGTCGCGCACCTTGAACCAGAACGGCCACTCAAGCGTACTCGGCGTCTTTTCAAACTCCGCAAACCCGAATCTCCAGCTCCACCAGGCCGCTACCCGCGAAGGCATCGAGTCGCACCTGATTCCCTGCAGCGGGCAGATCGACCGCACCGTCATCGCAAGCATTCGTAAGCTTGTAACTGGTACCGAAGCAGATATCGTTCACGCTCACGGCTACAAAGCCGACATCTACGGCTACTTCGCTTTGCGCAAATCAGGCATTCCTCTCGTCTCCACTTGTCACACCTGGTACGACAATGATCTGACCGTCACCCTCTACGGAGCGGCTGACCGCTTCGTGCTGAGAAGTTACGCCGCAATCGTCTCGGTCTCGGACGAAGTAAAACAACGCCTCCTGAAGGCTGGCGTTCGCGAAGACAGAATCCATCTCATTCAGAACGGCATCGATCTGCGCCCCTTCAACAGCGCCTATCCCTCTCTGCGCGAAGACCTCGTCCCCAGCCAGCAGCTCGTCGGTCTCGTCGGCAGACTGGCAACGGAAAAAGGCGTAGACATCTTTTTGCGCGCAGCATCGCTCGTGCTGCTTCAGCTTCCGTCCACAAAGTTTGTCATCATCGGAGAAGGTCCCGACCGCGCACAACTCGAATCCCTGATCGACGAACTGAACATCAGAGACAACGTCACCATGCTTGGGCAACGTGACGACATGCCTTCGGTCTATGCCTCGCTCAACATCATGGTCTCCGCATCGCGGCAGGAAGGTCTACCGATGGCGATCCTCGAAGGGATGGCAAGTCGGCGCGCGATGATCGCAACCACCGTGGGAGACGTACCTAAAGTGATTCACCATGGCAGCACGGGTGTGCTCGTCCCTCCGCAGGATATCGACACCCTCGCCTCGGAGATCGTCGCTCTATTAAACGATCCCGAAAAACAAAATCAACTCGGAACCTCCGCAAAAAAACTCATCGAAGAAAAATTTTCTGCAGAGCGCATGACAGCGGACTATCTCCATGTGTATCAAGAGATCGCTTCAAAAAAAATTGCTTTTTAGCCGAAAACTGCAGTCTTTCTCTTACTCCGTAAATAATCGGCGAACCCGCATTCTTTCCATTTAAGCCTCGAAAGATAGCTCTTCCAGGACAACAACTTACGAAGTATGTGCCTGAAAAAGGAGCTTTCTCGGAGCATCCGATAAGGCCATCACAAAGAAAAAACAATTGACTGTTACAAATTGGTCCAGCGTTGCCTCGTATGGTATAAAAATTAAGTCACCCCTTCTGAAGCGTTCGTCGTGTACGTCGTCGCTCTTTCCTCTGCCGGTTCTAATGAGTTAGGAGATTCGCTCTCTTCCAAGAGCATCTCACTCAGGCGGCAAGGATCATTCGACACGCAACGCATCAATCCGCATCCTTGCTGCACCCCACCACCATGCATCGCGCTGGACTTGGTCCATTGCCCGCAAGCTTCTCCATGGACACAGTACCTCTGCCTCGTCGAGCCTCAGATCGTGTGTACCCCAAACGTGGGATAGTCCTTAACGGTCCAAGTAGCCTCTACTCGGACTCAGAAAGTTACTTTAGTAATTAAACGCCTGGTTCTCCAACATCTGGTTTTTGTATCACTTGTCGACTCACTGCGTGCAACTCAAGCTATACATGCAGATGAAAGCCTTTGCCTCGCGGAAACGAAATGAATATTACGGCCCCAAAATGGGTAACCGTAGTAACCATTTCAAGACAAAATAGTCGTCCGGATGTTCTGGGCCAGATTTACCTTCTGTTCAGGCAGCGCGATTTGACCAACCAAATTTCTATTCTTGTACGGAGCATATTTTGGGAAAAGTACTCAGGACCATCGTAGCGGGCATCGCCCTCACCCTCATCTTCTTCTGTCTGGATTCGGCCTCGCCATCACAGACTGCGAATGCCGCTACCGCACTTGCCATCTCCACCACGACCCTGCCCCAGGCGACTTATAAAAAGACCTATAGCGCCACTCTCAAAGCGACGGGCGGCACTCTGCCCTATGACTGGAAAGTGGCTGCTGGCGCTCATCCCTCGGGGTGCGCTCTCAATTCGGGTACAGGACTCTTCTACTGCACCCCGGAGAAGGGAGGAAGCTACCCGCTGACCTTTTCAGTAACCGATTCCTCGAAGCCCGCTCAGACCAAGACCGTCAAAATTACCTTTGTGGTCGCAACTCCAGCCCTTGCCATCACCACCACCGCCTTACCGGCCGCCACGGAGAGCGCGGCCTACTCCACCGCCCTCGTGGCAACCGGAGGAACGCCGTCTTATGCGTGGAGCATCACTGCCGGCAAACTTCCCGCTGGTCTTACCCTCGCAGACGCCACGGGGACCATCTCCGGCAAACCCACGGTCACCGGCACCTTTAGCATCACCGCAGCCGTCAAAGACTCATCGAGCCCCGCTGTCGCTAAATCCGCTACACTTTCCATCGCCGTCGGTACCACAAGCAAAACGCCGCTCTCCATCACCTCCGCGACGCTGCCCAGCGGCGTTGACGGCACTGCTTACTCCGCGCAGATGAAAGCCGCGGGCGGCACTCCGGCCTACACCTGGTCCATCACCGCCGGTAAACTCCCCGCAGGCCTCACCTTGGCTGCAACCACAGGAATCATCTCAGGAAAGCCAACTGTAACCGGCACCTCCGCCTTTACCGCTGCCGTCACCGATAACAGCAATCCGGATCAGAGCAAATCCGCGGCAACCTCCATCACCGTTGGCACCGAAGCGCCGCAACAGACCGGCTCCGGCACCACCTGGTACATCCGAGGAGACGGCGGCACACGCTACTCCTCCAAGGTGCCGACCGGACAATGCGATGGGAAGGCCGACGTCGGCTACCCCGGCAGCGGCACCGACCAGCACTGCGCCTTCAATGACTACCGCTTCCTCTACGACGACCAGAGCTACCACAGCTTCGCCTGGGTCATCGCTGGCGGCGACACCGTTATCATCCGCAACGGCCCGTACCGCGTTGGCTACAACCAGGGCACAAGTTCGAGCGATGTCTGGTGCAACGGCACCGGCGATCCCTACGACTGCATGAATCCTGTCATCCCTTCCGGAACAGCAACTCAGCCTACCCGCATCCTGGGCGAGAACTACGCCAGCTGCACCCAGGCCAACATGACCCAGCTCTACGGCGGCCATGCTGTCTGGGCTGACATCGACCTCCGCGGAGCCAAGTACGTTACCATACAGTGCCTCAACCTCACCCGCCACTCGCAGTGCATCATCTACGGCTCGCCTGCTTCTCCTGGCGATTGCAGTAATAACTACCCCATCGATGACTATGCGGTTCAGGGCCTCGTCACCAACACCAGCACTCACGACGTCACCTTGACCGACATGTGGATCCACGGCTTCCCCTCGCGCGGTATCCTCGGACCGATCGGAGGCACCATCAACGCCACCAGGGTCGACATCGCCTATAACGGCGGCGCCGGATGGGACTTCGACGACGGTCAGCAGACCCCCAACATAAACGGAGTTATCAACCTTAGCTACGTCACCGTCGAGTGGAATGGATGCAACCAGGCCTACCCCGGCACCGGAGCAGTCTCCTGCTACAGCCAGAGCACCGGAGGCTACGGCGACGGCATCGGAACCCCCGCTGGAACCTGCCTCACCGCGCACGTCGATCACTCTACCTTCCGCTACAACACGCAGGATGGATACGACATGCTCCACAACGACACGGGCAGTTGCTCCATGTCCATCACCGACTCCACGGCCTACGGCAACAACGGCGCCCAGTTCAAGTGGGGCCCCAACGACAACCCAATGGTCTTCACCAACAACACCGTTCTGGGCAACTGTCTCCGACTCTCACAGCCAATGACAGGCCAGCCCAGCACCTACAACAAAAACCTCGAGGACTTCTGCCGCGCCAACAACACCATCGCCATCGGCTTCCGCGACGGCGGCACCACAACTGTCGAGAACAACACCATCGTCAGCTACGCTCCAGTCACCGTGGATGCAAGCTGCTGGGGCACCGGCACCGATGCCCAGGGCACCGGCACCTGCAACAACAGCAACTTCATCTTCAAGAACAACATCGTGATGGGATATGACAACTCCGCCACCTACGACCTCGGCGGACAGGCCGGCGGACCAGCCGCTATCTACTTCGACGAGCCCATCGGACACGTAACCCGCACCAATAACCTCTTCTACGGCATCGGACACAACTTTGCCTGCCCGACTGGATTCTCCAACGAGCTCTGCGCTGATCCTCTCTTCACGAGCCAGCCCACCTTCACTAGCGAATCCAGCCTGGATAACTTCAACTTCCAGCTGACCACAGGAAGCCCCGCCCTCCACTTGGGTGTAGCAATCTCTGGCCTCACAACCGACTACACCGGTGCGACTCGAGCTAACCCGCCCAGTATCGGAGCTTACGAAAAGTAACTCGTAACGCATCCTTTCTGGCTCGTCACCCGGCGCGTCTCTTCTCACGAAGAGACGCGCCGTTTGCGTTAGGCCCAGGACTACAACGGAAGTGGGATACTCCCCTGCTAGCGGGACAACCATACTTTCTCAATGGTTACTGTTGCGCGTAATCGTAGCCATAACACCACCCCTGAACTCCTGCACTAAATTGCAACTCTTCTGCAAGCAAGTCTGCGTGAGCGACTTAAGGCCTAAAGCCTCTCTCACACGGAAGTGGCAGCTCAGATCACCCATTGGGTAACTGTAGTCACCACTTTTAGCCTGTAACGTTTTTCAGAGAGGCCTCAACTAGACCCTCTGCGATGCCGTTATACGGATAAACGTTTGATTTTTTCGGGGTGTACTTTGAGACAGAGAATCAAAACGATCGCCGCAAGTTTTAGCCTCTTTCTACTGATCTTTGGCCTCGGCTGCGGATCAGGTCTGCACGAGCTTCCCGCTCCTAGCATCAGCAAGGTCACTCCGCAGACCATCCCTGCAGGCTCTCAGGCTCAGACCCTCAGCGTCACAGGCACAAACTTCGACAACTCTGCGGTCATCCTCTGGAACGGCGCCCCTCTCGTCACCAAAGTAGTAAGCTCTACCACTCTCACTGGGACCATAGGTAGCGGCAATCTCGCCACCCCCTCCACCGCTCAGTTGCAGGTGCAAAACGAGGTAACGATGGCGGAGTCGCAGGCCCTCCCCGTTGCCGTTGTGCCCACCACCACCTCCAACAGCTCTCTCCCCCCTCTCGCCATCACAACCGCCTCACTCCCGCAAGCGACTGCCGGCACAGCATACTCGACAACGATTTCAGCGGCTGGCGGAACAAGCCCCTACGCGTGGACCCTGACCTCAGGACAGATCCCCGCCGGACTCACCCTCTCCACGTCTGGCATCCTCTCGGGAACCCCCACGACCAGTGGTAACTACTCCTTTGTCCTTTCAGCCACCGACTCCAGCTCCCCCGCGCAATCCACCACCGCTCAGGTATCTCTGTCGGTAGCCGCCGCTACTCCCCCTCCGGCTCTTCCGCCGGTTCCGACCGCCCCACTCGCAATCACCTCGTCCGTCTTGCCCACCGGCACCAGCGGTTCGCCCTATTCAGGACTTCTGCAAGCCACCGGAGGCACCGCCCCCTACACCTGGTCCATCACCGCAGGAAGCCTCCCCCCAGGACTCACCCTCAACACAAAGAGTGGTCTGCTCGCAGGCATCCCAACACTAAGCGGCAGCTTCTCCATCACAGTTCTGGTCCAGGACTCCTCCACCACCCCACAGACCGCTACAGCAGCCGTGTCGTTCTCGATCGTAGCCGCCGGAGCACCACTCTCGATCGCGGCCTTTACACTACCTCAAGCCACTGCGACCCAGCCCTACAGTGCCAGCCTCAATGCAGCAGGAGGCACCGCACCCTACACCTGGTCGGCTACAAGCTCGCTGCCAAACGGACTCACCCTCGCATCCAACGGCTCCATCACAGGCACACCCGGAATCAGCGGAACCTTCTCCTTCAATGTCACCGTCACCGATGCCTCCAACCCAGCCCAGACAGCCAATGGTGCAGTCACGCTCGTCGTCGCACCCACCCTGCTGACGATCACCAACGCAACCCTGCCCTCTGGAACCATCGGCTCCGCCTACTCCCACGCCCTACAAGCCGCGGGAGGCACCTCGCCTTACGCCTGGTCGCTCACCTCTGGTGCCATGCCCGCAGGTCTTACCCTGACTACTAGCGGCTCGGTCTTGGGCACTCCCACCGCCAGCGGAACCTTCCCCTTCACCGCCACCGTCACCGACGATGCCACTCCGCAGCAGACAAAGTCGGTCCAGGTCACGCTCGTAATCGTTCCGGCAGGTCTCTCGCTCAACACGGCAAGCCTTCCCTCCGGAACCGTCAACACAGGCTACTCTGTCGCGCTTCAGGCAACCGGTGGTACCACCCCCTACAGCTGGTCGATTACCTCCGGCAGCCTCCCCACAGGACTCATCTTCGTCTCCTCGACTGGCATCGTCTCCGGCATCCCGACCGTCACCGGAACCTTCAACTTCACCATCGCCGTCACCGACGCAGGCACCCCCGCACAAAGCAAGTCCGTCCCCTACTCGCTCACCATCACTCCTGCCACCCTCACCATCACCTCTTCCACCCTGCCCTCGGGAACCAACGGCTCCGCCTACTCAAATTCACTCGAAGCTGCAGGAGGCTCCGCTCCCTATACCTGGTCTGTCACCACCGGCAGCCTCCCAGCCGGACTCACCCTCGGCACATCCACCGGCGTAGTCTCCGGAACTCCCACCGCCAGCGGAACCTTCACCTTCACCGCCTCCGTCTCCGACGCAGGCAGCCCCGCCCAGACCAAAACGGCTCAGGTCTCTCTCGTCATCGCCCCCGCAACCCTCACCATCACCACCACAACTCTTCCCTCCGGAACGCAAGGAGAAAGCTACACGGGCACGCTGCGGACCAGCGGTGGCACCGCACCCTACACTTGGTCGATCACCTCCGGCGCACTCCCCACCGGCCTCAGCCTCGGCGCAACCACTGGCCTGATCACCGGCACACCTGCGGTCAGCGGCAACTTCACCGTCACCCTCGCAGTCAAAGACTCGGCGACCTCGGCACAGACGGCAACCGCAACGCTGCCCCTCTCCATAGTTGCTGCGGGATCGCCGCTCGCCATCATCTCGGGCGCCCTGCACAGCGGCACGACAAACACGCCCTACACCGCAACTCTCAACGCCACCGGAGGCACCGCCCCCTACACCTGGTCCGTCACCGGAGGCACCCTCCCTGCCGGATTCACTCTCGCCTCCAACGGCTCGCTCTCAGGCACACCGACCACCAGTGCAAACGTCAGCTTCACCGCCACCGTCACAGACTCTTCCAGCCCCTCGCAGACCAAATCAGCAACCATCTCCTTCACCATCGCGCCTCCGCCACTTGCAATCATCACCTCATCGCTGCCCTCCGGCACTCAGGGCTTCTCCTACACCAGCGGCCTGCAGGCAACCGGCGGCACCGCCCCCTACACCTGGTCCGTCACTGGAGGCACTCTTCCCTCAGGTCTCACCCTGGGCTCTAACGGTGTTGTCTCCGGCACGCCTGCGGTCAACGGAACCTTCAGCCTCACCGCCACCATCACCGACGCCTCGAGTCCCATACAGACCAAATCGGCCTCATTCGTCCTCGTGATCGCTCCTCCCGCACTCTCCATTACCACCGCCTCCTTTGCGCCAGGCACTCAAGCAGTCGCCTACTCCGCCTCCCTGCTCGTAACCGGCGGTACTGCTCCCTACATCTGGTCCATCAGCGCAGGCAGCCTCCCGGCAGGTCTTAGCCTCTCCCCTGGCACCGGCATCATCTCCGGTATCCCGACGGCCAACGGAACCTTCAACTTCACCGCCACTGTCGCCGACGCCGAGAGCCCCGCGCAGACTAAGTCTGTCGCCCTCTCGCTCGTCATCGCAGCTCCAGCCCTAGCCTTCAACTCGCCCGCCCTCCCCTCCGGCACGCAGGGCTCCGCCTATACGAGCACCCTCTCCGCAACCGGCGGCACCGCACCCTACACCTGGTCCATCAGCGCAGGCA
>NZ_LMUD01000016.1:324957-326042 GCF_009766095.1 Granulicella sp. S190 | reverse complement strand
CCTCTCCGCCACCACCGGACTCATCTCCGGCACACCCACGGCTAACGGAACCTTCAACCTCACCGTCACCGTCTCGGACGCCTCAAACCCCATCCAATCCAAATCCGCGCCAGTCTCCCTGTCCATCGCGCCTCCCACCCTCGCCATCACCACGGCGTCTCTCCCCTCAGGGACCCAGGGAATCATCTACTCGACCGCTCTACTTGCAACCGGCGGCACCACCCCCTACACCTGGTCCATCACCTCCGGCAGCCTGCCGGCAGGTCTCAGCCTCTCCCCCGCCACCGGCCTCATCTCCGGTACGCCAACCGCCAGCGGAACCTTCCACATCACCGCCACAGTCGCCGACGCAGAGACTCCCGCGCAGACCAAGTCGGTCGCCGTCTTGCTCGTCATCGCAGCTCCCACTCTGATCATCAACTCGTCTTCCCTCGCCCCAGGCACGCAGGGCTCCGCCTACTCGAGCGCTCTCTCCGCAACCGGTGGCACCGCACCCTACACGTGGTCCGTCACCTCCGGCAATCTTCCCGCAGGCCTCACCCTCGCTTCCGGCAGCGGCACCCTCTCCGGTACGCCCACAGCCAACGGCACCTTCGCTATCACCGTAACCGTCACCGACTCATCGAGCCCGTCTCAATCAAAATCCGTAGCTCTTTCTCTGGTCATAGCGCCTCCTGCCCTGCACCTCACCACCTCCTCCCTCCCCTCGGGAACCCAGAACTCCGGCTACTCCCAGACCCTCATCGCAATCGGGGGCACCGCACCCTATAGCTGGTCCATCGTCTCCGGCAACCTGCCCGCAGGCCTCACCCTGAACCCGGCCACTGGAACCCTCGCCGGTACCCCCACCGCCAGCGGCAGCTTCTCCGTCACTATCGCGGTCAAAGACTCCAGCACCACGCAACAGACAGCAAACGCAACCCTCTCGCTCACCATCGCCGCAGCAATCCCCACGCTCACCATTACCTCCTCCTCGCTCTCCTCCGGCACCGCGAACAAAGCCTACAGCGCCACTCTCGCAGCAACCGGCGGCACCGCACCCTACACCTGGTCGATCACCTCCGGCAGCCTTCCCGCTGGCCTCG
>NZ_LMUD01000016.1:237514-324947 GCF_009766095.1 Granulicella sp. S190 | reverse complement strand
GCCGCCGTCAGCGTCGTCTTGCCATGATCGATGTGCCCAATCGTCCCGATGTTTACGTGCGGCTTTGACCGGTCAAACTTTTCCTTGCCCATGACTGCTCGTCTCCTCGTGTTGGCCGGCGCGTGCACCGGGGTTCAGGTGAATACTTCAAACGAAAACTAAAAGCGCGAAACTAAACTCTGTGGATGGAAGCTGTGTCTCAGTAGTATGCGTACAACTTGAAAAACTTCTCTCGCAGCTCAGGCGCTACCTGCTCCAGGCTGGCGAGATAAAGTTCGCGAATCTGGCCCTGGTCGGAGTTGCCCAGCTTGTTGTACTCCGCCTGGGTGGCGGCTCCAAGATTTCCTTTACCCAGAACTATCTCGAAGTCGCGAATACGCAGCTTCGAACGCTCCAGCGACTTCAGGAAATCTGCTACACGACCGGACGAGAAGGAGGTTTCGACGGCTGTCTTCACCGCCTGAAAGGTCTCCGGATCAGAGACGGTTAGTACGGGTTGCTGATACAGACTGCTCAACACACTCTCCTGCGGCCGCTCTTGCCTTGACCGCGTTCAAAAATCTTTGGAGCGGGAGACGGGAATCGGACCCGCGACCAACAGCTTGGAAGGCTGTGACTCTACCACTGAGTTACTCCCGCTTACCTGCAGGGACCGAGCCCCTATACTGCCTTCTACGGGGCACAGTTGAAGCGAAGGCCCATGCAACAAATGTCTGGAGCTGACGGAGAGGCTTGAACTCTCGACCTCTCCCTTACCAAGGGAGTGCTCTACCACTGAGCTACGCCAGCCTGTTACAGATACAACCTGCTGAAAATCTTCTCTACCTGACAATCTTACCGCGAACGCATCCGTCCGAGTATGACACGAAAGGCAAAAAAACCTAACAGGATCCAAGTAAGTTGCTGGTACTTGCCCGGCTCCATCGTTCGCCAGACTGCAACCGCCAACAATCCCAGCACAACCAGCGCAATTGCCATCCTTCCGCTGCCTGCCGGGCTTAGATCCACAACACTCACCAACTCCTGCAACCACTACGTCGAACAAAATAAATGGTGCACAGGGGAGGATTCGAACCTCCGTAACTCGAAGAGTGGCAGATTTACAGTCTGCTGCCATTAACCACTCGGCCACCTGTGCACATCCTGCTTGAAATCCAACGCGCAGCCCTCATCTCAATCGTTCAAGCCGCACTTCGATTCTAAACCGCGAATCGGACGGTTACGTACCCTTGAAGGAATGACCAGGAGGCCTGCAAAGCCAGAACGGCAAGCAGTACAACCAAAACCATCTTTCTTTTCTCTGCTGCTTGAGACTGGAGCTGGCGAAGGGACTTGAACCCCCGACCCTCTGATTACAAATCAGATGCTCTACCAGCTGAGCTACGCCAGCCCAAACAACAACTTGCCCTCTGTAAGCTCAGCCGCTCAACGCGCAGCATTGCCCTGCGCAGAGTGCGCCGCAGACGTAACTTTAGCATAGCAGGAATCTTGGAGCAATGGCCCGTGAACGACGGTTTTCCTCAGCTCAACGGGCTCGCGCAGAGACCATCCAAGCTCCGCCGCCGTGCTAGCCTATGCCAGCATTTTGTTTCAATCTGTTTGAAATTCAGGGACCGGGCCGGATCAAATTCATGCGCTTTCTTCTGCTGCTCTCTCTTCTCTTCATCACCTTGCCTGTTGTGGCACAGAGTACGGGCGATGCTCCGCAGTTGATCGAAGGCCCGCAGACTTCACCCCCGCCAAAAACCGCAGTGATGAACAACGATTCTGTCCTCCGCATGGCAAAAGCCGGGCTCGGCGAAGATCTCATCCTTCAAACCATCAACACGCAACCCGGCAAGTACCTCACGGACGCCGACTCGCTCGTCGCACTGAAAAACGCGGGCCTCTCCGACCGCGTCGTCTCCGCGATGATGAACAAAAGCCGCCGCCAGCTCACCAATGTGCCCGAGACCGAAAAACCCATTGAGCTCTCGGACGTTAACGAGATCGGCGTCTACTACAAGGATCGCGCGGGACGCTGGACCGCTATCGATCCGGAGATTGTGCACATCAAATCCGGCGGATTCATCAAGTCGACCGCTACCCACGGCATCATCAAGCAGGACCGCAACGGGCGCGTGAACGGACGAGAGTCTGCACTGGCGCTCAAACGGCCTATCGAGATCCTCCTCTACACCCCAGAGGGCGTCGCTGCCACCGAGTACACCTTCGTTCGTTTTCGTCTCAACTCCAGTAACCGCGAGTTCCGCATCCTCACAGGCGGAGTCTTTCATTCCACTGGCGGCGCCGACCGCGATGAGGTTCCCTTTAAGCCGGCGAAGACGGCGCCGCGTACCTACCAGTTCACCGTCGATAACACGGTCGCCGGCGGAGAGTTCGGCATCCTGCCCCCCGGCACCGGAAACGTCACCAACGGAGGAAAGATCTACACCTTCGCCATCGTGGAATAACCCCCCAAGAATCGCTTCGCCGTCTGCATGGCGAACACAGTTCATAACACCCGCCGTGAATGGGCTATGCTTATCTAGAAGCGCTCTTGTCGTAACTTCGTACTAACTATGCAGACACTTTGCCCTACCGGCCATGTCCTTGATGTATAGGCGAATGCATAAGCGCACGCGCTACTCCCTGCTGCTGGTGCTGGGGCTGATTGCCGCGTTGGTGTTCGCTCTGGTGCTGCGCAAGACTGCCCCGCCGGAGGCTGCGCGCCTGCTGCCGGAGTCCGACGCCATCGTCTACGCCAACCTGAAGCCGCTTCGTGCCGCCACCCACTTCGACCGCTCCCCGGTAAACCGCAGCCCTGAATATCAGCAGTTCATCGATGCCACCGGCATCGTGCCCG
The DNA here is from genome assembly GCF_009766095.1 of Granulicella sp. S190. Classification (GTDB taxonomy): domain Bacteria; phylum Acidobacteriota; class Terriglobia; order Terriglobales; family Acidobacteriaceae; genus Edaphobacter. The sequence goes on along the minus strand of NZ_LMUD01000016.1, from coordinate 322,102 downwards.
AGCGCGATCTCGACTCCGTTGCCTTCGCACTGCACCGCATGGACGATCCCAAGGGACCGAACGGCCCCGTAGGCTACTCCGAGGTCTTCGAAGGCCGGTTCGATGGAAATCGCCTCGCACGCTATCTCGCCTCGATCGCTACGGCGAAGGAGACCTACGCCGGCCACGATATCTTCACCATCCGCGTCGGCGACGACAAGCTCACGCGGCCCCTCCGCATCGCGCAACTCGGCTACGACACAATCGCCGCCTCCAACATGCCCACCGCGGAGCAGATCCACTCGATCCTCGACCGCCACGGCGCCTCGGCCTCTCCCTTCTCCGGTTCGTCGCTATTGTCGGCGCGCTATCGGGATGTTCCTGCATTTTCAAGCGCCTGGGCCATCGGCCACATCGGGCTTCCCTTCTCCGAGCGAGGCTCCATCAGCATCTTCGGCCTGCAGCTTTCTCTGCCGGAGGACACCACTTTCGTCGCCAGCCTGCGTTATCTCGGCACCCTACATCTGCGCATCGAGCAGATCGCTCCCAATGACGCGGACGCGGCCCACGCCACCGAGACCCTCATCTCCCTGCTGAGCCTGATGAAGTCCGTGCAGCTGGCACAGGCTCAGATGCAGCCCCATCCCGCCACCGACACGGCTTTCCGCGAGCTGACCGACTCCACCAAGGTGGAGCAGCATAAAGATCGCGCGGTTCTAACCGCGAATATCCCGCTTGAGCTCGTCAAGCAACTTGCAGCCCCCGCAACCGATCTTCAGCCATGACTGACGCCCCGATTGACGCTTCTCCTGACGCGATGACCAGCATTGCGACCGACGCCACCACTCCCCCGGCAACGAGGATCTTGCTCGTTCGCCATGGCCAGAGCGTTGCAAATGCCGGCGGCATCCCGCCCGATCACATCACCAACCCGCTGACGGAGCTGGGCCACGCACAGGCGAAGGCCTTTGCCGACAGACTCTCCTGCCGCCCGAACCTCTTCCTCGTCTCGCCCTATCAGCGGGCGCAGGAGACCTCCCTGCCTTCCCGCCAACGGTATCCTGAGGTGCCGGTTGAAGAGTGGCCCATCCAGGAGTTCAGCTACCTGAACCCGATGGAGCATAAAGGCACCAGCGAAGAGCAGCAGATGCCTCAAATTCTGCAGTTCTGGGAGCGAAACGACCCGGCCTATGCCGACGGTCCTGACGCCGAATCTTTTACTGCTTTTCTCGCTCGCAGCCGCACCGCACTTCAGCGGCTTGCCCGCTTGAAATTCGACGGCTGCATCGTCGTCTTCACCCACGGCTTCTTCATGCAGGCCATTCGCCTTCTCTTACTCTTCCCCCACGCGACCGATCAACAGATCATGTCAAACTTTCGGCGCTTTCATTCCGTCAACTTCATACCGAACCTCGAAACCGTCGAACTCGAGGTCGTCAACGGTCAACTTCACATGGTTGGGCAGCAGCATCTAACCACTTTTACGCTTCAAGGAGAATCCTCCCATGCATAGCTCTACTCCCTTCGTTCTTCGAGTCCTGGCTCTGGCGTCCCTGGTGTCTGTCCTACCGGCCTCTGGATTCGCGCAGTCCGGCGCGGTCATCACCGGCCCATCTGCCTTCACCGACTACACGCAGGAGCATCCCGGCGTACGCCGCAAGATAACGGTAGCCGACCTCCCCGAACCCAAGGAGGACGAGTCGGTCGATAACGGCCCCAGCGTCGTTCCGCGTCCCGAAGGCGCATGGCCTGTCGCGCCCGCAGGCTTCAAGGTAGAGATGTACGCGCAGGGCTTCAAGGAGCCGCGCCTGATGCGCACCGCTCCCAACGGCGACATCTTCCTCGCCGACTCTCACGGCGACAAGATCATGATCCTCCGCGGCGTAGGCCCGGACGGCAAGGCAGCGACCGTGTCAACCTTCGCCTCCGACCTCGACCTTCCCTTCGGCATCGCCTTCTACCCGAGCGGTCCGAACCCCAAGTGGGTCTACGTCGGCAACACCAAGACCGTCGTCCGCTTCCCCTACAAGTCCGGCGACCTGGTCGCCACCGGAAAGCCCGAGACCATCGTCGCCCAGCTCCCCGGCTTCGCCCAGCTTCGCGGCGGCGGCCACTGGACCCGCGACGTAGTCTTCTCTCCCGACGGCAGCAAGATGCTCGTCTCCGTCGGCTCCGCCTCCAACGTGGACGACCCCGACACCCACCCCAACGAGTTCCATCGCGCCGACGTGCTCGAGTTCACCCCGGAAGGAAAATTCCTCAAGATCTACGCCAGTGGCATCCGCAACTGCGTTGGCGAAGCCATCAACCCGACCACCGGCCAGCTCTGGTGCTCCACCAACGAGCGCGACCGCCTCGGCGACAACCTTGTGCCCGACTACATCACCAGCGTCAAAGAGGATGGCTTCTACGGCTGGCCCTGGTACTACATGGGCAATCATCAGGACCCGCGCCTGAAAGGGACGCATCCGGAGTTGAACGGCAAGGTCATCACCCCGGACGTCATCCTGCAGCCACACTTTGCCTCACTTGAGCTGGCTTTTTATACCGGCAAGCAGTTTCCCACCTCCTATAGCGGGGATGGCTTTGCTGCGGAGCACGGCTCCTGGAATCGTGCCCATCGTGCCGGGTATGAAGTCATTCGCATCCCCATGCACGATGGCCACGCAACCGGCGAGTACGAAGACTTCCTGACTGGCTTTGTAACTCCCGACGGGAAGGTCTGGGGTCGTCCCGTCGGCGTCACCGTTGCCAAGGATGGTTCGCTCTTCGTCACCGACGATGGATCGAAGACGGTCTGGCACGTCACCTACACCGGTAAATAATCCCTGTTGCCAAATACAAAGAACGGCCGAGAGTCTCGGCCGTTCTTTGTATTTGTAGGGCTATCTGAGCCGTTGTGTCAGAGAGCACTCTCAAAGGCGACGTGTTTGAAGGCGTAACCGCGCGCCCCCGCAAGCTGTGGCACCGGCGCTGAGGCGACGCCCCGCTTTGCCGAGACCACCGAGACCAGCGCCTCGAAGCAGCTCTCATCGAGCTGGGTCGGAATTAACTTCGACATGATCGACAGAGTCTCCTCAAGATGAATTCCCACGCGATACGGGCGATCCTCTGAGAGCGCCGCGTAGACATCGGCAACCGCAACAATCCTAGACTCCATGGAAAGATCGGAGCCCTTCAGGTGATCGGGATATCCCGAGCCGTCCAGCTTCTCGTGATGCTCGCCTGCGATCACAGCCATCTCGCGGAAGGGAGCGACCCGCTCCAGAATCATGCGCGTCATCCGCGGATGCTCGTACACGGACTGCCATTCCTCCGGATTCAACTGGCTCTTCTTGTCGAGGATTGCATTGGGAACACCCAACTTGCCGATATCGTGCAACAACGCAGCCCGGCGAACCAGTTGCGCGCGGTCCGCTGGCAGCCCCATCGCCTGCGCGATGCCATACGCGGCATCTGCGACTCCTTGGGAGTGGCGAAAGGTAAAGTGGGACTTGGCATCGACCACATCCGCGAAGGCCTCGCAGATTCGGTCGATCTGGCGTGACTCCAACTGATGCCGTCTACCGGAGTCGAGATCGAGAACCGCCTGACGGGTATCCTCTTCGGCATCTGCAGGGGAGCATTGGTTCCAGAGCGCCCCGCGACGGTGCAAAGAACGGGCGATGCGGACCAGCTGCGGATCGAACCAGGTGCCGCTAAGCTCGTCGAGTGTCTCGATTGCCCTCTGCACCCCTAGTCCAGCCGACGCGAAGTCCAGATGCTGTGCTACGGCGCAGATGCGAGCCAGCAGAGGAATCTGTTCACCCTTCAGGCTGTCAGGATAACCGCTTCCATCCCAGCGCTCGTCCAGACTGCGTACAGCGTCAGCAGCGATCGATCCCATTCCAAGTTCGTTGAGAATACTCGCGCCCCGGTCGTAACGAGGGCCAAAGATCGCAGAGACGCTCTGCGGATTTGCAATTCCATTCCTGAGGAACCGGGCGGCCTTGACCACGCGGCCAGACTCCGGAAGGACCTGGCTCCAGAGCAGCTTCAGTGTCGAAAGACCAGGCTTATGGGGTTTGGTCCAGTCTTCAAGGTTCACCGCTGCCTTCGCGGCCCGGTCGTCGCCGGCGATAATCTGGCTGGCGCGACGTGCGCTGCGGCTGCCTCCGATGTCTTTCAGCAGAAGAGCAAAGTAAAGGCTGCTGGTCTGTTCGGACGGAAGCTTCGCCTCTGCCGCGATGCGCATTCCCAGCAGGCAGCTTCGCAGCGCGTGCCCATGCACCGCGCCCTCCGTTAGATCCAGCGCATAAGAAAGCGCAGAGATAATCTCCGACAACGAAATCGATCCGTCGAGGCCCTGTGTGTCACGTCGAAAAGCAGCCGAGGTCTGCACCATGTATGTCTCATTCCCTCTAATAGCCAGAGTTGGATTCAAATCGTTCGTTTCCAAGGCTGACCGACGCGATTTACTACAAGACTCCAGTAGTTCCATCGTGACTATATCGGCGGGGCACCCATGCAGGTATTACACAAAGGGTGCACAAAAAGAGGGCAAAAAAAATAGATCCATTTCGGGAATGGACCGCCGACTGCTTGAGCTTCTTTGAGGATCATTGATTAGGCGCAAAAAAAGCAGGGCCAATTAACTCAGGCCCTGCCATCGTGAATCGTCCGAAGATTACTGACCCTTTGCGATCTCCGTGCCCAGGTCGGCCAACGTCGTCCGTAGATACTTATGCGGATTCACCGGCGTGTTTCTGATGCGAACCTCGTAGTGCAGGTGCGAGCCAGTCGTGCGACCGCTGTGGCCAACATAGCCGATCACCTGGCCGCGAACCACCGTCTGCCCCGCAATACAGGCAAAGCCCGACATATGTCCGTAGACCGTCTCTACCCCGTGTCCGTGGTCGATCACCACCTCGCGGCCGTAGCCATTGGAAATCTCAGCCCGACTCACTACCCCATCGCCTGTTGCACGGATCGGAATCCCGTTCGGAGCGCTAATGTCGATACCGGTGTGGAACTCGCCTTCGCCATTACCCAGGATCGGATCTTCGCGCTGGCCGAAGCTGCTCGTGATCGGCCCCATGATCGGCCAGAGCGTCGGAACATACGACGCAGACTCGAGGCTGGCCGCCCCGAAGAGATCGGTGGAGATATAGCCAGGACCATTCAGACTCGAGATCGCACGCGTCGCCGTGCCGCTCATCGCCGAACTGCGGAGCGCATAGAAAGCGTCAATCGACTTGTAGTAACCCGCCTCAGAGTTATCTGAAGCATCCGGCGAACCCGTCAGGGGAGTCGTTGCAATCGCTTCAACCACTCCTACGGATTTGACGTGCTTTTCGGTGAGCTTGCCCATGGGCGATGCCAACTTGCTGGCCGTCAGGCCATACAAAACGGAGACTTCGCTCGCCAGGGAGCCCAGCGAAGCCGCCTGAATATCCTTCTCATGCGCAGCCCTCTCCAAGTGCGCGTAGTCCTTCTGAAGTGAGTTATGGTCCTGCCGTAACTGGTTAAATCGCGCAGTCTTGATCAGCATCCTGGAGTAGGAGCCGGCCAGTCCGGTGATCGTGAACATGCCGATCACCGCGGCAGCCACAAACATATAGGCATAGTGCAGAGGCACGGGAACCTTGTTCAGATTGCCTTCTTCGTCGCGGCTGACGAACATGATGTAGTAGCGTTTTTTCAGCTTCAATCGGAATCCCTAGCCCAGATTTGACCGCGAAGCGTCCCGCGGCTCGGAGAGGTTACAGTCAAAAGAATCAGATGCGGCAAATCGAATTCATCAATCGCCATTCTTGATTGCAGTTCTCTCTGTGAGCGTCCTCTTAGAGGGTACCAAACCAGTTACCCGCTGTGCAAACGAGCATAGACCAGATTTTCATCCCGTAACTACCACAAAAGAGTCACATTGTGCGTACCGTTTATGCTTCCATCAGCATGAATAAGCCGTCGCCATATCCCGGCAAGCTGACCCCCTTCGGGGAGCTGAGCCTGATCAAGCAGATCCGCCGCGACTTTGCCTCCACCGGGAAAGCCGTCAAACTCGGCATCGGCGACGACTGCGCCATCCTCCGTCCACCCTCTGGCTGCGAAGTGCTTGTCACCACAGACTTTACTCTCGAAGGCCGCCACTTCCGCCGCGACACCCACCCACCAGAGTCGGTTGGCCATCGCTGTCTTGCTCGCGGGTTGAGCGACTTGGCAGCCATGGGCGCAACTCCGCTCGCCGCCTTCCTCTCCCTTGCCTTGCCCGCGTCGTTACTCTCCACCTCCGCAGGCAGAGCTTGGACGGCTCGCTTCTTCAACGGTCTGAGAGCCCTGGCCGAGCTCCACAGCGTCTCCCTCGCAGGCGGGGACACCTCAGAGTCGCCGGGCGGCAGGAATGCGCTCTTGCTCGCCGATATCGTCCTGGTCGGCTCAGCGCCCAAGGGGAAGGCCCTGCGACGCGCAGGCGCCTCGCCCGGCGAAGTTCTCTATATCTCCGGCAGACTTGGCGGCGCAAGCGCAGAGCTGGCCTCCATGTTGAAGCGTAAAAAACTGACCCTCCGCATCAACTCCACCGCCGACCATCCGCAGATGTTTCCCGAGCCCCGCCTCGATGTTGGCGAAGCTCTTCTGCGACGATCTCTCGCAACTGCAGCTCTGGACCTCAGCGACGGCCTCTCGACCGACCTCGCGCATCTCTGCCAAGCCTCCAAAGTAAGCGCTGAGATCGAACAGGAGGCACTCCCCTTCCACCCACTCGCCGCAAAACTCGACGCACCGTCAGCTCTGCACGCGGCCTTGCACGGAGGCGAAGACTACGAACTACTCTTTGCCGCGCCCACCTCCGTCAAGATGCCGTCGTCCCTCGCAGGAGTTCCGATCACGCGCATTGGAATGCTCAAGCCTCAACGCAAAGGACAACCCTTGATGAAGCTAATCGCGCTCAACGGAAGCACCACCGAGCTAAAGGCCGGTGGCTGGGAACACTTCATCTCCTCCCCCGCACCACCCAGGAAAAGACCCCGCTGACCCTGCTACCATCAATCGGTTCAACTCCGAATCTGCACCCGAAATCTATGCGCGAAGCCACCAGAATCATCCGCTCCACGTTGAGCCCGACCGTCCCCGGAGAGCCCCTTCACCCCGGCCCGGTGTTCGCCGCGCCCTATCACACGCCGGGTGACCCCTCCAGTACTCCCTACACGTACGCCCGCTCTCACAACCCCACCTGGACCGCGCTTGAAGACGCCATCGGACAGATGGAGTCAGGCCAGCTGGGCACGGGAGAGAGCTACTGCGCCACAGCTCTGGTCTTCGCCTCGGGCATGGCCGCGTGCACTGCAGTTTTTGGAGCGGTGCTGCGGCCCGGCGACGTCGTCGTCCTTCCCTCTAACGCCTACTACACCGCCCGCGTGCTCTTGCAGCAGTACTTCGCGCCGATGGGCGTCACTCTCCGCCTGGCCGGCGCGGGAGACGCGCAGGCCGAGTTGCTGCAGGGGGCGCGGCTCCTCTGGCTGGAGTCGCCCAGCAACCCCGGAATGGAGATCTCCGACATCGCTCTGCTTAGTGAAGCAGCCCACCGCGCAGGCGCTCTGGTCGCCGTCGACAACACCACACCCACCCCACTGGGCCAGATTCCGCTCGCCCTCGGCGCAGACTTCTCCGTCGCCTCCGACGCCAAGGCGATGACCGGACACAGCGACCTTCTCGTGGGCCACGTCGCCGTGCGTGACCCGGAGCTGCACGCAAAGATCGATCAATGGCGCACTCTCACCGGAGCCGCTCTCGGCCCCATGGAAGCATGGCTCGCGCTGCGCTCTATCGCGACCCTGCCCTTGCGGCTCGAACGCTCCTGCGAGAACGCCCAGCGCATCGCAGAGCTTCTGGCAACAAGATCAGAGGTAGCAAGCGTGATGTATCCAGGGCTGCTCACACATCCCGGACACGCGATCGCAAAGCGTCAGATGCGCTACTTCGGCCCTGTCCTGAGCTTCACCCTGCGCGATAAAATCTCCGCCGACACCTTCCTCACCAATGCGAAGCTGATCACCGATGCCACCAGCTTCGGCGGTATCACCACCACGGCGGAACGTCGTGCGAAGTGGGGAGGAGACGCAGTCCCGGACGGCTTCATCCGTCTGAGCGCAGGCTGCGAGGCCATCGAGGATCTCCTCGAAGACATCGCTCAGGCGCTGGATACGATTCGCTGATGCCAAGTTCATTCACAGAAGATGCAGCCGGATTCGCTCAGAGCTGGAGCGCCGAGACTCTGAAGACGCCTCCCCTGATCGCACCCGCTCGGCAGTTTATCTATCCGCAGCAGATCGCTGGCGAAGAAGATGCGCTCGCGCGAGGAGCACTGCAGCTAATGGTCCATTCCGGCAGCGGAGGCACCTTCCTCGCAACCTGCGCCCTCGGATTCACCAACCCCACCATGCCTACCGGTGTCTTCGCCTGTCCGAACCAGCAGGAGATGTGCGCAGTCGCCGGCGGCTACGCGTACATCATCGACACGGCACAACCAGAGCATTGCGTTCACCTCGCGATGAAGCCCGTAGTCGAAGTACGCGCACTCATTGAACAAGAGCTCTTGCTCTTCATCGGCTTCCACTCCCTCATCGCCTGGGGCGCAACCGGCATGGCGTGGGAGACGGCCCGGCTCAGTTGGGAGGGAGTCCGCGTCACCAGCGTCGAAGCAAACACCCTAAATGGCATGGGATGGAATCTCCTCACCGACCGCGAAGTCCCCTTCTCTGTCGATCTGCTTACTGGCCGCCATCAGGGTGGAGGCTTCGTTCAGCCGCCGCAGGCACAAAGAAGCTGAGAGCAGCATCGCCCTGCTTCAACAGGCGAGTGTGCTCCAGCACCCCGTAGCGCGTGGCAAGCTTCGCCTTGCTGCCATGTTCCGCCACCACCAGAGCATCCGGGCCAAGGATCGCGCGCCCTCTCACACTGCCAAAGAAGTTCAATGTTCCGGAGTACTCGTCCTCCGCCTCATACGGAGGATCGAGATAAACCAGGTCGATGGGCTGTGGCAGCTTGGCAAGCCGTTGCAGCATTGCGCCGACCCCGCGATCCTCCAACGTGAACCCCCGGCTGATCTTCAGCGCTGCAAGATTCTGTCGCAGCGAAGCGAGCGCCGGCTCCGCGTTCTCGGCAAACCAGACATGTGATGCGCCTCGGCTAATGGCCTCGATCCCAACCGCACCAGTACCGGCGTAGAGGTCAACGAACCGGCAACCCTCAAGTCGCGGCGCAAGGATGTTGAAGAGTGTCTCGCGTAGCCGGTCGCTGGTGGGGCGCGTCTTCAAACCCGGCGGGGCAGAGAGCTGACGGGAACGGTAAGTACCTGCAATGACGCGCATCTTCTCTATGGTAAGCCGCCAGCGCCTCGAACGCGAAACCGCAGCGCATACAATGGAGGATATGCGTGGGTGGTCTTTTCCGATCGGCAGATTTCTCGGCGTGGATATTCGCATCCACACCTTCTTCCTCCTCATCCTTGGGTTGTCGATCAGCTACGCCTCCATGACAGGCGGAACCGGAGGGCGAGGTTTTGCGCTCTGGCTGCTGCTTCTCCTCGCAGTCGTCGTCCGTGAGGTGGCTCGCGCCATCGGTGCGGCATGGTTCGGGCTGGAGCTGCGCAGCATCCTTCTGCTACCGGTCGGTGGCCTGATGAGCTACACCTCCAACGAAGCCACCGAGAGAGCCTCTACTCCCGAGATGCAGAAGCGCATGGCCGTCATCGGACCCACCGCAAACATCGCCTTCGGCCTCCTGCTGGCCGCGATCACGCTGACCATCGCGCCTGAAGTCAATCTCGTCGACCGGCCCTGGATGTCCCCGATGCATCTTCTCCGAGCCGCAGTATGGATGAACCTCCTGCTGGGCGTCGTAAACCTGCTGCCAGCCTCACCGCTCGATGGCGGCCGCGTCTTTCGCGGAGAGTTCGCCAAGACCCGGGGCGTCATAAAGACCTCTCGCGCCGCCGCAGGACTGGGTCAGTTCATCTCCATCGCACTTATCGTCGCCGGCCTGCTGGTACCGAATATGTGGCTGGTCATGATCGGCGCCTTTCTCATGATCGGCTCGCACATGGAAGATCAGGGCTTGCTCCTCCAGACTGACGTAGATACGGTCCGAATGCGCGACGTCATGCTCACGCAGTTCAGCATGCTCTCCGCGTCCGACACGCTCGAGGATGCGCTGCAGCGCTCCGTCCACACTCTGCAGGATGTCTTCCCCGTCGTGCGCGGATCGAACCTCGTTGGCGCAGTTTCGCGTCAGAGCATCGTCGACGCGCTGCAAAGCGACGGCAATGGCTACGTGCAGGGCGTCATGACGCGCTCCTTCCAAACCGCCCAGCCCGATGACTCGTTGGTCAAGACGCTGCGCCGCATCATGGCTGGCCAGGGCGCGCAGATGGTGCCGGTCCTTGAAGGCGACCGCATCGTCGGCATCATTACGCCGCAGAATCTCTCTCTCTCCATGGGCATGCTGAATCAACGCCGCAAGCTGAAGCAACCGGAATAATGTCCCCGAATCAGATCAGCGACCAAAACAATCTTCAGAGCCGCGACGACCGACCGCTCGCTCCAGGGCTCTACCTTGTCGCCACTCCCATCGGCAACCTCGAAGACATCACCCTACGCGCGCTGCGTGTGCTCCGTCAGGCAGACCGCATCGCCTGCGAAGATACGCGCCAGACGCAGAAGCTGCTCAACCACTTCGAGATCCGCACCCCCACCGTCAGCTATCACATGCACAACGAGGGCTCGCGCACCGAAGAGCTTATTGCGGAGTTAAGGCAGGGCGCGCGCATCGCTGTCGTCAGTGACGCCGGCACACCCGGCATCGCCGATCCCGGAGGGCAGATCGTCGCCGCAGCCCTCGCCGCCGGAGTCGATGTCTTTCCCATCCCCGGCGCCAATGCCGCCATCAGCGGACTCATCGCCAGCGGCCTCCCTACCGAACACTTCACCTTCCACGGTTTCCTTCCCGCTAAGGCAGGTCAGCGAAAGACAGCGCTCGAAGATCTGGACCGAAGCGATGCGACGCACATCTTTTACGAAGCACCCCATCGTATCCTCGACACACTCGCGGATGTCGAGTCCGTCTTCGGACCAGCTCAGCACGTCGTCATCGCACGCGAGCTGACCAAGCTTCACGAAGAGTTTCTGAGAGGTACGGTCGCCGATCTTCGCTCACAGCTCAACGCCCGCGCCAGCGTTCGAGGAGAGATCGTGCTGATGCTCGCGCCCGCAGCCGCCGAGACTGCCCCGGAGACGAAGGCTACCCTCGCCGCCGAAGTCGCAGCCTTGAGAAAATCAGAAGGAATCAGCGAGATGGACGCTCTCAAGCGAGTCGCCCGCGAGCGCGGCATCGGCAAAAGCGAAGCCTACCGCGAGCTACAGCGCGAACAGAACCGGCTACGCTAAACCGATACCGCCTAATCCCTGCCCTTAACCCGATCGTAGTGGTAGACGTTGCTGGTCGTGCCCAGCGCCTGGTTATAGAGGCTCGTCGCCCCGGCAGCTTCGTTCAGTTCCTGAGTAAACTCGTGAATCGCCCGCAGATGATCGGCCGTCGCAGGGATCTCCAGCTTGCCGGTCTTCAGAAACTTCTGGTAGCCGCGGTCGAGCACGCGCGCAATCTCACCATTCAGAAGCCAGCCCGGTCGTGCCAGAATCTCGACCGTGCCGTCCGGCGCCGTGGCAATCTCCGCCGCGCAGCCGTATTTCCTTACCTGGACAGCATTTGGCGTACGCTTTGCACCCTCCTGAGCAGGGGCAACATCGAATCTCTGGCCGCCGAGGAGTGCGAGAACATCGTTGAAGCTTCGGTGTGCGATCTTTTTTGCCATAGGTGCAATACGTTAGACTTGATTAACTGTCGCACATCCGCCGGGGTCCTTCAATCGGCACCGTGCAAAACCACTCAAATGACCTCAAAGAAGATGAAATCTGCATGATCACCACCGTCAAACCGCTTGGAACGAGCCTTCTTGAACGTGTAGGCCACACTCCACTCGTCCGACTGGAGCGACTCACCTCCCATCTTCCCGGCGTTCAGATTCTGGGCAAGGCCGAATGGGCCAACCCGGGCGGCTCCGTCAAAGACCGCGCCGCCTCCGCCATCGTCGCCGATGCGCAGCGCAGAGGTCTTCTCCGCGACGGTCGTGGCCTGCTCGACGCCACCAGCGGCAACACAGGCATCGCCTACGCCATGCTGGGCGCAGCACTCGGCTTTCCCGTAACCCTCTGCATGCCGTCAAACGTCTCGCCCGAGCGCAAACGCTACCTCGCCGCCTACGGGGCAGACGTCATTTGGACAGACCCCGCCAACGGCTCCGACGGCGCCATCCGCAAGGCGCGTGAGCTCTCCGCCGCCGAGCCGGATAAGTATTACTACGCCGACCAGTACTCGAACGACGAGAACTGGCGAGCACACTATCGCACCACCGCCAACGAGATCTGGGAGCAGACCGAAGCGCAGGTGACCCACTTCGTCGCCGGCCTCGGCACCAGCGGCACCTTCATGGGCACCACCCGCCGCCTCAAGGAGTTGAACCCTTCCATTCGGTGCATCTCGATGCAGCCGGACTCACCCTTCAACGGTCTCGAAGGCCTCAAGCACATGGCCACCGCCATCGTGCCGCGCATCTATGACGCGACCCTTGCTGACGAGAACATTGAGATGCCCACAGAGACCGCCTACAAGATGGTGAAGGATCTGGCGCGTCATCAGGGCCTCCTGGTCGGAATTTCCGCTGCGGCTGCCGTCGCAGCCTCGCTCCAGATCGCCGTACGTGAAGCTAACGCGGACCGCGAAGCTGTCATAGTCACCATCCTCTGCGACTCTGCAGAAAAATACATGAGCGAACGCTTCTGGCAGGAGGAGTAACCAGATGCTCCGCATTCACTACGATGACTATGAATCCCTGCGCACCCACGGCGAAGAGACCTACCCCAATGAGTGCTGCGGCGTCCTGCTTGGAAAGAACATCGCCGGCGAAGGCAATCACGTTCGGCAGATCGTTCGCGCCGGCAATACACGCACTGACTCAGCTCATAACCGCTACCACATCGCCCCGCAGGAGCTCGTCAAGATTCAGCGGCAGGCGCGCGGTCTCGGCCTCGATATCGTCGGCTTCTACCACTCCCATCCCGACCATCCGGCCCAGTGGTCGAAGACCGACTTCGCCGAAGCCCACTGGCTGGGCTGCTCCTACATCATCACCAGCGTCGACCAAGGCAAGGCCGTCCTGACCAACTCCTTCCTACTCACCGGAACCGGAGAAGACGACAAGAACTTCGAGGACGAACCCATTCAGATCGACATTGCCACTCACGTCGCCGAAGCCGAGGCGCACAACCAGAAAGGTCAGGAATGAACATTCACATCCCCACTCCGCTGCGCGCCTACACAGGCGGACTTGAGACCGTCAGCGTCGCGGGAGCAACGGTCAACGCGGTCTTCCAGCAGCTCACCGTGCAGTACCCCGACATCAAGCAGCACCTGTTCACCCCCGAGGGCAAGCTCCGGTCGTTCGTCAACGTCTACCTGAACGACGACGATCTTCGCTATCTCCCTAACAAAGAAGAGACCGCCGTGACCGAGTTCGACGAGCTCACCATCATTCCCTCCATCGCCGGCGGAAAGAGCTGTTGACCGCAAAACTTTTTTATTTGTAACCGTCAAAGGACGGTTTTACGAAAGCGAAAGATTTTGACGCCTCCCTCCGAGAGGCAGAGGAAAACCAGATGCCAACCGCAATCGAAGAGACCGTAGAACTCCCCAAGCTCTCTAATGACGAGATCGCCCGCTACTCTCGGCACCTGATCCTGCCCGAAGTTGGGATGGAGGGCCAGCAGAAGCTCAAAGCCGCGAAGGTGCTCTGCGTTGGCACCGGCGGTCTCGGCGCGCCGCTCGCACTCTACCTCGCAGCCGCGGGCGTAGGCACCATCGGCCTTGTCGACTTCGATACCGTCGACGCCAGCAACCTGCAGCGCCAAATCATCCACTCCACCGCGACCGTCGGCAAGCTCAAGGTCGACTCAGCCGAGATCATGCTCAAGGGCCTCAACCCCACCGTCAACGTCGTCAAGCACAACACTATGCTCACCAGCGCCAACGCGATGGAGATCCTGAAGGAATACGACGTCATCGCCGACGGCACCGACAACTTCCAGACCCGCTACCTTGTCAACGACGCCTGCGTCCTGCTCGGCAAGCCCAACGCCTACGGCTCCATCTTCCGCTTCGAGGGCCAGGCCTCTGTCTTCGGCACCAAGGAAGGCCCTTGCTATCGCTGCCTCTATCCTGAGCCGCCACCGCCAGGCCTCGTTCCCTCCTGCGCCGAAGGTGGCGTGCTCGGCATACTTCCCGGTCTCGTCGGCGTTATCCAGGCCACTGAAACCATCAAACTGATCCTTGGCATAGGCGAGCCACTCATCGGCAGGCTCCTCTTAGTCGACGCCCTCGGCATGAGCTTTCGTACCCTTAAGCTGCGTAAGAACCCAGAGTGCCCCGTCTGCGGACCCAACCCCACCGTCACGGAGCTGATCGACTACGACCAGTTTTGCGGCATCGCTCCACCCAGCGAGGTCGGTCCCCTCGAAGTCGCACGCGATAAGGCAGTCGGCGATCTCCCCGTAGTCGACGGTATCTCGCAGATCTCCGTTCAGGAGCTCAAGCGCAAGCTCGACGCCAGGGAAGATGTCTTCGTCCTCGACGTCCGTGAGCCGCACGAGTACCAGATCGTGAACCTCGGAGCGCCTCTCATCCCCGTTGGAGAGATCGCACTCCGCAGCGCCGAACTCGCCGATAAGAAGCACAGCCCGATCGTGGTCCACTGCAAGTCCGGCGCACGCAGCCAGAGGGCTGCAGTAGCTCTCAAGCAGGCTGGCTTCACGAATGTATCGAACCTCACCGGCGGCATCCTCGCCTGGGCAGACAAGATCGACCCCTCCCTGCCCAAGTACTAGCTACATTCTCAAAGATAAAGGCCGTGAGTCATCAGCTCACGGCCTTTCGTTTGTCTTTATCGTCTGATCACACCGGCTCCTGGTAAAGCCCAAATACATTCCCGTCCGGATCCAGAAACCTGGCTGTAACCTCCGGCGCATCAGCCCCAATGGGCTCAGCGATCTTGCCTCCCGCCGCAACCACCGTCTCCAGGGCTGCCGCCACGCTATCCACCATGACGTAAACCAGGACGCCGGCGATGGACGTTACTGGCCGTCCCGTTACAAACGCACCGCTCACCCCGCCACCTGCGTCATCGAAGGCGGTAGCGCCATCTCCTCGCTTTCGAATCTCCCATCCAAAGACTCGGCTGTAAAACTTAGCCGAACGCGGGACGTCGGTAGATGGAATCTCCACGTAGCAGATCTTTCCGTTGGCTACAGTTGGCATCGCGGCTCCTCCAGGCGAAGGTCATCGACGCGAAGATTGTACCTCTACTCCGCCTCGTCTTCTACCTCAAGCATCTGCAAACACAGCGGTTTCTCCAGCATGCAGTCCATTCGCGCAATCGAGGCCAGGGCGCGCTCTATGATCGTCGTCAGACAGGGCTCCGTGGTCACCACAAATGGTAGTCGATGCTTTGGATACCCCCGCCGCTGCAGCAGCGAATCGATATTCGCGCCCACCTTCGAGAGCGCACCAGAGATAGCCGAGACGATGCCCGGCTTGTCATCCACCACAAATCGTAGGTAATGCGGCGCCAGAAAATCCCCTGTCACCTCGCGCTTGCGTATCGGCAGCGTCACCGTGTCGCAGTCCTGCGCCACCGCCAGCAGGTCGGAGACAACCGCCACCGCAGTAGGATCTCCGCCCGCGCCATGTCCGGAGAACACAACATCCCCGCCAAACTTCCCGCTCACGATCACCATATTCTGCGTGCCGTGCGACCACGCCATCGGCGAGGCCAGCGGCACCAGCATCGGAGCCACCCGCGCATGCACGAGTCTGCCATCAAGCTCCGCGCGCGAGACCTGCCGAATCGTGCAGTTCAGCTCCTTCGCATAAGAAAAATCGATTGCTTCAATCGCAGAGATGCTCTGAATCGCTACCGCATCGGGGTCGAGCTCTGCGTGCATCGCAATCCGCGAAAGAATGCACAGCTTCGCCCGCGCATCGTACCCGTCGACATCCGCTGAAGGATCCACCTCGGCGTAGCCAAGCTGCTGCGCATCCGCCAGCACCGTCGCATAGTCCGCGCCACGCTCCATGCGGCTCAAAATATAGTTGCACGTTCCGTTGACGATGCCGCTCAGCCTCGTCACCTGGTCACCGCACAGCCCCTGCAGCATCCCAGGAATCACCGGCACGCCTCCAGCCACCGCAGCTCCGTGCATCAAGTGAACATCATGCTGCGCCGCCAGCTTCGCCAGCCCCGAGCCTCGATACGCAATCAGCTGCTTATTCGCCGTCACTACCGACTTGCCCGCAGCGATCGCCTTGCGCAGCCAGCTCTCTACCGGGCTCAGGCCGCCCATCAGCTCGACAATCACATCTACATCTGACCGCAGAATCGCATCGATGCTATCGGTCCACACCACCGAGGCCGGCACAGCCTTCGCCGCCTCAGAGGTCCGCTTCCGCTCGACATTGCGGTTGAAGATATGCGTCAGCTGCACACCCGGAAACTTCGACGCAGCCAGCACCCGCGCCACTGAGCTCCCCACCGTACCGAAGCCCAGCAGCGCAACCTTCACCACCGCTTCCGTCTTCTCTTTTTTGATCGCTGTTCTCTTCTGTCTCGTAGCCATGTCGTTAGTAGTCGATTCTGCCGGCATGCTTGCGCCAGGCTACAAAGCTCAAGATCGCCTCTTCCGGCAGCAGATTGATCGCAGGAATTTGCCGCAGGTCGATAGGTAACTTCATCTCTCCATAGAGAAACGCATCATCAAATCCAGCAGCCGCAGCATCCGCCGCACAGCTTCCATAAAAGATCGCCTCGCACCGCGCCCAGTAGATCGCCGCCAGGCACATCGGGCACGGCTCGCAGCTGGTGTAGATGTGGCAACCCGTAAGCTGAAAGCTCGCAAGCGTCGTACACGCGTTGCGGATTGCTACAATCTCGCCATGCGCAGTCGGATCGTTCGTCGCCGTGACAAGATTCGCGCCGGTCGCAACGATCTCGCCATCGCGCACAATAACCGCGCCAAATGGCCCTCCGCGGCCCGACGTCACATTGTCCGTCGCCAGTGCGATCGCTCTCTGCATAAAGATGGGGTTGCCCTGCATTCGGCTCGATATCCTTGCGTCACAATGTATGCGGCAGAAGTAACGGAATAATCAAATTATGGCACATGCTTTTCTCTCCAAACGCATCGTTACCCCGCACGGCACGCAACCCGGCGCGCTTCTCGTCGAAGAGGGAAAGATCCTCGGCATCTGCCAGCCGTCCGAGGTGCCCGTCGATGCCGTCCTCCACGACTGCGGAGGCGACGCTCTTTTACCAGGCCTCGTAGACACGCACGTGCACATCAATCAACCAGGCCGTACCGAGTGGGAGGGCTTTCGCACCGCAACCCGCGCCGCCGCAGCCGGAGGCTACACCACCCTCATCGACATGCCGCTCAACTGCCTGCCCGAGACTACCACCGTCGCTGCGCTCGAAGAGAAGCGCCACTCCGCGGCCGGCGAATGCTTCGTTGACTGGGCCCCGTGGGGCGGAGCTGTCGCCGACAATCAACAGCACATCCTGCCACTCGCTCAAGCCGGAGTCCTCGGCTTCAAATGCTTCCTCATCTACCCCGGCTGCGACGGCTTCACCATGATCGATCAGCAGCAGCTCGAAGCCGCACTCCCCTCCATCTCTCAATCAGGACTCCCGCTACTCGTACACGCAGAACTCGCCGGCCCTATTGATGCCGCAACCCAATCTCTCACCCAGGCAGACTGGCGACGCTACGAAACCTACCTGGCCTCACGCCCCGACGAAGCCGAACTCCAGGCCGTCCGCCTCATGATCCGGCTCTGCCGTCAGTACAGCTTCCGTCTGCACATCGTTCACCTCTCCACCGCGCTCGCACTATCCCAACTGAAGGCCGCCCGCAAAGAGGGCCTTCCCATCACCGTCGAAACCTGTCCTCACTATCTCCACTTCGCTGCGGAAGAGATTCCCGACGGAGCCACCCTGCTGAAGTGCGCTCCTCCCATCCGCAGCAAAGAGAACCAGTGCGGCCTTTGGCGCGGACTCGTCGACGGGACCATCGACATGATCGTCACCGATCACTCCCCCTGCCCTCCTGCGATGAAGCGCGAAGAGACCGGCCGCTTCGACCAGGCCTGGGGCGGCATCGCCAGCCTCTCGCTCGCGCTATCGGTCATCCATACAGACTGTCTCCACCGCAGCCACACTCTCGACGACATAACACGCTGGATGAGCAGTGCCCCCGCTGCCCTCGCAGGCCTCGCCTCTCAAGCGGGCGCACTCCAGCGTGGCCGCGAAGCAAACTTCATTCGCTTCGACACCGAAGCAAAGTTCACCGTCACACTGGACAAGCTGCACTATCGCCACGCCATCTCCCCATATGCAGGCGAAACCCTGCGCGGCGCGGTGAAAGCCACCTACCTGCGTGGAGAACCCGTCTACCACGAGGGTCACTTTGCCCAGACCCCGTCAGGCCGCGAGGTCAAGTTATAGTAGGCACACACGCATGAACCATGTCCTCTCCCAATGGAACTCGCTCGACCCCACCACCGCCGCCCGCGAGATACTTCCCTGCTGTGGATCGCACGCGTGGGCCACGGCGTTAGCCTCCAGTCGGCCCTTCCCGGACGAAGCATCCCTCCTCAAAGCCTCCTCGTCCATCTGGCTCGACCTTCCCGAGCAAGCCTGGCGCGAAGCATTCGACAGCCATCCACGCATCGGAGAACGACACGCCCAAGCTCATGCCACCGACAAATCTCTTCTCTGGTCCGCGCAGGAGCAACTCACAGTACTGACCAAAGACGAAGCAGCGAAACTCGCACTCGAAGAAGCAAACCACAGCTACGAGCAGAAGTTCGGCAGAATCTTCATCGTCTGCGCATCAGGCAAAACATCTGCTGAAATTCTCACCATCCTGGAGTCAAGAATGAACAACGACCCTGCGCAAGAGCTTCGCGAAGCCGCCGAACAACAACGCCAGATCACAAAGCTGCGCCTTCACCGCTGGCTGGAGTCAGAGTAACGATGGGCATCTCGACACATATTCTCGACATCGCGTTCGGACGCCCAGCAACAGGCGTTCCCATCACTCTCGCACGGATGAGCGACGGAGCATGGTCTGTCATCAACGAAGCAACTACCGACACCGACGGCCGCTGCAAACACCTTCTACCCGCCGCCGAGCTGCTGCTTCCGGGGATCTATCGTGTCCACTTCGCGACCGAAGCCTACTACCAACAGCATCAACTGCACGGCCTCTATCCGTATGTTGAAATCATCTTCACCGTCACCGAAGCCGATCAACACTACCACATCCCTCTGCTCCTGACCGCTAACGGCTACACCACCTACCGAGGAAGCTGATCCGATGATTGAGCTGGTTGAAAATCGTTATGGAAAATCTCGCGTCCGTCTCATGAAGGTGACGCGCCACGCGCATGGCCACGATCTGCGCGAATGGACCGTTCAGGTTCTGCTCCAGGGTGACTTCGAGGCTACCCACAAGGACGGTGACAACAGCAGGATTCTCCCGACGGACACGATGAAGAACACCGTCTACTCTCTGGCCCGAACCTCGAAGGCAGCCTCGATGGAGGACTATGCCAAAGAGCTAATCGACTTCCTGCTAGGTCGCAATCCGCAGGCCTCCTCCACCTCGGTCCATATCGAAAGCACTCCGTGGAAACGGCTCACCATCGATGGCGAGCCGCACCCAAGCACCTTCGTCAAAGGCAGTGGCGAGCTTCAAACCACCACCGTCGAACGCGCACAGGGCAAAGCCTTCCGCATTCTCTCTGGCTTCGACAACCTGGTTCTACTCAAGACGGCAAACTCCGCCTTCGAGGGCTACATCAAGGACTCCCTCACCACCCTGACTGAGACCAAAGACCGCCTTTTCGGAACCGCAGTCACCGCCGAATGGTCTTATCTCTCAAGCACTCCGGACTTCGAAACAGTACGCGCAAAACTTTGCGAAACCATGCTGCGAACCTTCGCCAACCACGACAGCAAATCCGTGCAGCAAACCCTGTACGCCATGGCCGAGAGCGCACTCGAAGACGTGCCGGAGATCGACGAGATCAAGATCACGATGCCCAACAAGCACTGCCTTCTCGTCGACCTCTCGCGCTTCGGACAGGACAATCCAAACGAGATCTTCGTCCCCACCGACGAGCCCCACGGCTACATAGAAGCGCGCGTCCGCCGCAAGCCATAACTCATCGCTAAAAAGAAACCATGACAGGAACAAATACAGACCACGCCACGAGGATCATCGATCGCTGCCGCGAGATTGCCGGCCATACCGAAGTCTCCGGCGAGATCACCAGGCGCTTCCTCACCCCTCCCATGCAAGCAGTCCATGCGCTGCTGCGCAGGTGGATGGAGTCAGCCGGAATGACCGTGCGAGTGGACGCCATCGGCAATATCCGCGGTATCTCAACTGCGTCCGTCCCGGACGCCCCGTGCCTCCTTATTGGTTCTCACCTCGACACCGTCCCCAACGCCGGAGCCTTCGACGGCATCCTCGGCGTAGTTCTCGGCATCGCCGTCGTCGAAGAGCTGCAAGACTACCCTCTGCCGTTCTCTATCGAAGTCATCGGATTCTCAGAAGAAGAAGGCGTTCGTTTCAGTAAGCCATTCCTGGGCAGCCTCGCCGCCGTCGGAGGTCTTGACGAGTATGCCCTGCGACGCAAAGACAGAGAAGGCATTACTCTAGCGGAAGCGATCACTCATTACGGCCTCGACCTCGCAGATCTCTCCGACGCGGTGCTCTCCCCAAACGTCTTCGCCTACCTCGAGTGTCACATCGAACAAGGCCCTGTGCTCGAGAACGAGGGTGCATCCCTCGGCATCGTCGAAACGCTCGTCGGACAGACCCGCATGCACTTCCTGTTCGAAGGCCAGGCGAATCACGCTGGGACTACGCCCATGCATCTAAGGCACGACGCCATGACTGCAGCAGCCGAGTGGATCGTAGCCGTCGAAGAGTACGCCACCACGCACACCGGACTAGTCGCAACCGTAGGCAAGCTTGAAGCCTCACCCGGCGCAGGAAACGTCATCGCCGGACAAGTCAAGGCATCGCTCGATCTGCGCCACGCAAGCGATGCGATGCGAAACACTGCAGTAGCTGCAATGATCGACAACGCCCGGTCAGCCGTTACCAAACGCGGAGTCAGACTCACAACGCACACTGAGATGGAACAACCCGCCGTCCCGCTCGACGCCCATCTCACCACTCTGCTTCAAAACGCCGCCGCCAAGGCCGGATTTCCGAGCCGCAGAATGACCAGCGGAGCCGGCCACGACGCCATGATCCTCGCCCCCACCGTCCCCTCCGCGATGCTCTTCCTCCGCAGCCCCGGCGGTTTCAGCCATCATCCCAACGAAGCCGTCCTGCCGCAGGATGTAGAGGCCGCACTCGCCACCGCAATGGAGTTCCTCGCGCAGTTGAGGGATGATAGAACCAAGGATGGCCATGCATAACCTCGGACACACCCGCAGCACCAACCAGCGCGACCATCTCCTTCACACCCCGGACACCTTCGTCCGCACCGTGCTGCCCGGCATGGAGCGCGCCACCGCCATCGTCCACATCTCACCCGCAGCCGGCGCGGCGTTCACTCAATACACCGCAGAGCTCGAACCTGGCGGCACCCTCGGCCCCACCACCAACCAGCGCTTCCTCTACACCATCGAAGGCGCAGCCGATCTCGCAACCGACACAGCCTTCCAAACCCTCATACCAGGCGGCTACGCCTATATCCCCGAAGACACATCGCACACCCTCACCGCGCAGCAGGCCACGCGACTCGTCGTCATCGAAAAACCCTACGAAGCAATCGCCTCCGCCTCAGCACCAGAGACCCTCGTAGGCCACGAAGACAAGACCCTCTCCGTCCCGCTCAACGACGACCCCGGCCTTCAGGTCCGCAGCCTCCTGCCCAACTCTCCCTCCTTCGATTTCGCCGTCAACACCATGACCTACCAACCCGGAGCCGCTCTCAGCATGGTCGAAGTCCACATCATGGAACACGGCCTGATCATGCTCGAAGGCGGAGGCATCTACCGCCTCGGCGATAACTGGTATCCCGTCACCTCAGGCGACTTCATCTGGATGGGCCCCTTCTGCCCTCAATGGTTTGGCGCCATCGGCAAGCGCCCCGCGAAGTACCTCATCTACAAAGACTGGAACCGCCACCCATTGGTTTAAGATCCGCAGCGAACCCGCATGGAACCGGAGGCACACAAGTTTGGCAGAGCAAATCCAGATCAATCAGCCGCAGCTGATGAGCGAGCTTCAAACCCTCGCCACCTTCACCGGCGCAGAGCCCGTCACCGACGGCACCGCCGTCACTCGCATTGTCTTCTCCTTCGACGACCTCCGCGCCCGCGCCTGGCTGAAAGAACTAGCGGCCACAGAAGGCTTTCAAGTTCGAGTCGACGCCGTAGGCAACATCTTTATCCGCTGGGCTGGAACTGAGCCTCAGCTACCCGCCGTCGCCACCGGCTCACACACCGACGCCATCCCCCACGCCGGAATGTACGACGGCACGGTCGGCGTGCTCGGCGGCCTTGAAGCCATGCGAGCCCTCAAACGAAGCGGCCTCCGCCCTCGCCGATCCATCGAGCTCATCATGTTCACCTCCGAAGAGCCCACCCGCTTCGGCATAGGATGTCTCGGCAGCCGTTTGATTTCGGGAATCCTCGACCCCATCCGCGCCGACGCACTGCAGGACAAAGACGAAGCCACCCTCGCCACCGTGCGCACCGCGGCAGGCTTCGCCGGATCACTCTCGTCCGCGCAGCTTCCCCCCAACCACTACCACGCCTGGATCGAGCTCCACATCGAGCAAGGCCCTCTGCTCGAACGCGAAGGCATCCCCCTCGGCATAGTCACCAGCATCGCCGCACCCGCCGGCTATCGCTTCACCATCACGGGTCTCGGCGGCCATGCAGGCGCGCTCCTCATGCCCGACCGGAAAGACGCCCTCTGCGCCGCCGCCGAGCTCATCCTCGCCATAGAGAAACATGCCCTCGCCACAGGAGCCATCGACACCGTGGCCACCGTCGGCACATGCGATGTTCATCCAGGCGCGGTCAACAGTGTCCCCAGCCGCGTCGTCCTCCAGCTGGATATCCGCGACACTGATCCGGACCGCCGCGAATCGGTCATGCAAGCCGTGCGCCGCGACTGCGAAGAGCTACGCCACCGCCGTAAGGTTGAGATTACCGAGGAGCTGGTCAACGCTGACGCGCCGGCGCAGTCTTCCCCGCACATCGTCGAACTCCTCGAAGAGGTCTGCGCCGCCCAACACATCCCTTATAAGAAAATGGTCAGCCGCGCGTATCACGACTCGCTCTTCATGGCCCGCATCGCACCCATCGCCATGATCTTCATCCCCTGCCGCAACGGTGTCAGCCACAGGCCCGACGAGTATGCCACTCCCGCAGATACCACTCTCGGGGTACGTGTCCTTGCCTCGGTCCTTGCTAAACTAGCCTCAGAGTAACTCCGTTTTCGGCATGGCCATCGAATCCATCAATCCCGCTACTGGCAAACTGTTACGCAGCTTTGAGCCGCTCACCGACAATGCCGCGCGCCAGAAGATCGCACTCGCTGCCGAATCCTTCCGCACCTACTCCCTCATCCCCCTCGAACATCGCGCACTCTGGATGCGCAAGCTTGCCTCCATCCTCGAGCACGAGATCGACGACCTCTCCACGCTCATCACCGAGGAGATGGGCAAGCCGCTCGCCGCCGCCCGCCTCGAGATTCTCAAATGCGCCGACGTCTGCCGCTACTACGCCGAGCACGCCGCACGCATCCTCGCAGCGGAGTCCATTCCCACGGGCGATAACTACAGCTACGTCCGCTGGGAGCCACTCGGCGTTGTCCTTGCCGTCATGCCGTGGAATTTTCCTTTTTGGCAGGTCTTCCGCTTCCTCGCGCCCGCGCTCATGGCAGGCAATGTCGCCCTGTTGAAGCACGCAGGCAATGTCCCCCAGTGCGCCCTCGCCATCGAATCTCTCGTGCGCCGCGCAGGCTTTCCACGCGGTGCCTTCCAAAGCCTTCTCCTCGAGATCCACCAGGTCGAAACCGTCCTCGGCGACGAACGCGTTGTAGCCGTCACCGTCACCGGTAGCGAAACCGCCGGTCGCGCCATCGGCGCTCAGGCTGGATGGCTCATCAAAAAATCCGTTCTTGAACTTGGCGGCAGCGATCCCTTCATCGTTATGCCCTCCGCTGACCTCGATCTCGCCATCGACACCGCCATCCGCGCCCGGTGTGTCAACAGCGGCCAGTCCTGCATCGCCGCAAAACGCTTCCTCATCGCCGACGAAATCTACGATGTCTTCGAATCGCGCTTCGTCGCCGGCATGGAAGCCATGCGCGTCGGCGATCCCATGAAGCAGGACACCGACATCGGCCCGCTCGCAACTGTCCACGGCATCGAACTCCTTGAGCAGCAGATCCAGGCTGCCACACGAGTTGGCGCTCGCGTCCTCACCGGTGGCGAACGCATGCTCGGCGCAGGCAACTACTTCGAGCCCACCGTCCTCACCGGCGTTCCGCGCACCTCTACCGTCTATCGCGAAGAGCTCTTCGGCCCCGTCGCCATGCTCTTCCGTGTTCAGGACATTAACGAGGCCATCGAGATCGCCAACGACACACCCTTCGGCCTCAGCGCCTCCGCCTGGACCCGCGAACCTGCCGAGCAGCAGCGCTTCATCTCCGAGCTGCAGTGCGGCGGCGTCTTCCTCAACGCCATGGTCGCCAGCGATCCACGCCTGCCCTTCGGTGGCATCAAACACTCCGGCTACGGCCACGAGCTCTCCGCAGCAGGCATGCGTGAGTTCCTCAACGCAAAGACCGTCGTCATCTCCTCCGCAGTCTCCCCCAGTGACCCCGCCACAAAGCCGTACATGGTCTCCGCCGCAGAACCTTCCCACAGCAACTAACGCACTTCCCCGCAGCGCAACACAAGACCCGAGTTTTCGGTTAAGCTTCTGTGTCGTCGAGAAGCCTCCTCCGTTCGTCGGGAAGCGTCGACCCGAGACTGATACAAGCGAGACCAGATACACCCAAGAGGATCAACATGCCCAATCTCAAGTACTTCAGCGGCTTCGGTAATGAGTTCGCCACCGAGGCTCACTCCGGCGCTCTCCCCGTCGGTCAAAACGCCCCGCAAAAAGCCCCCCTGGGCCTCTACACCGAGCAGCTCAGCGGCAGTCCCTTCACCGCGCCCCGTCATCTGAACCGGCGCACCTGGACCTACCGTATCCGCCCTTCCGTTATGCACAAACCGTACGAGCGCATCGCCAACGGCATGGTCCGCTCAACCCCTTTCAACGAAGTCGAAACCACACCAAGCCAACTCCGCTGGGATCCACTACCACTACCAACGACGCCAGTTGATTTTGTAGACGGCCTTACCACCCTAGCCGGCAACGGCGACCTCACCATGCACTCCGGCGTCGCCATCCACATCTACGCCGCGACCAAGAGCATGACCGACCGCTTCTTCTACTCCGCAGACGGCGAGCTTCTCTTCGTCCCCCAGCTAGGCCGCATCATGCTTCACACCGAACTCGGCATCCTTGAAGTCACCCCCGGCGAGATCGCCCTCATCCCTCGCGGCATCAAGTTCCGCGTCGAGCTGCTCGACCCACAAGCACGCGGCTACCTCCTCGAAAACTACGGCCAGACCTTCCGCCTGCCCGAACTAGGTCCCATCGGAGCTAACGGCCTCGCCAACAGTCGCGACTTCCACACCCCGCACGCCGCCTACGACGACCGCGACAACGCAACCTTCCAGGTCGTCGCCAAATTCCAAGGCAACCTCTGGGCCTCCGACTTCGACCACTCGCCTCTCGACGTCGTCGCCTGGCACGGCAACTACGCCCCCTGCAAGTACGACCTCGCCCGCTTCAACTGCATCAACTCCGTCAGCTTCGATCACCCCGACCCATCCATCTACACCGTCCTCACCTCGCCCAGCGAGCTCCCGGGCACAGCCAATGTCGACTTCGCCATCTTCCCTCCGCGCTGGATCGTCGCCGAGCACACCTTCCGACCGCCCTGGTTCCACCGCAACTTCATGAACGAGTTCATGGGCCTCGTCACCGGAGAGTACGACGCCAAGGCCGAGGGCTTCGTTCCCGGCGGCGCCAGCCTGCACAACTGCATGAGCGGCCACGGTCCCGACGCCGAGACGTTTGACCGCGCCAGCAAAGCCGACCTGAAGCCGGTCAAACTCGAAGGCACGCTCGCCTTCATGTTCGAAACCCGCTTCGTCTGCCGTCCCACCAAGTTCGCCATGGATACCGCTGCCCGCCAGCACGAGTACTACACCTGCTGGCAGACCCTGAAGAAAAACTTCAAACCATAGCACCCGTTGGTCGAAAGCCGCCTCCGGACTCCGACCAACGGGAAGACGCGAAGTTCTTGTCCGCCAAAAACAAGGTATACAAGCCACGAAGTGACCGCCCCACGCGCAGTGGGGCGTCCGGCAGGACACCCTCTCTTCGGGCCCTTAGAAGTTGAACGTAGCCTGCAGCGTAATCCGGCGAACAGCAGTTGCAGAGCTGAATGGGCCAGCCGCCAGCGTAGTGAACTGTCCAAATCGCGGCGAGCTCAAACTACTCGTCGGCGTCCCATAAGGAATCACGTTGAACAGGTTGAAGGCCTGCGCTCCCAGCGTGAAGGTATAACGATGGCCGGAGCTGGAGCCTTGAGGTCCAAACCCTCCACGAACTCCACCCGGACCGCCAGCACGAGCACCACCACCCGGACCACCACCACCAGGTCCGCCGCGTCCCCCGCCCCTGCCGTCTTGAGCCGAGTCGCCCTTCCCGCCCGTCTTCTCTCCAAACCCAAAGACCCGGGAAGCTCGAAGATTGAACGTAAAGTTGGCCGGGCCGTTGCAGTAGTTGATGGGCACCGCCGTCAGGCTTCCGGTCTGCGTTGCGCTGAAGTCAGACGAAACCGTGCAGCGCCCACTGTCACCGTTCGCGAAAAACGGCCGCGCGTTATAAATCGTCGACCCCGTAGGATCGAGTCCGCTCGTCAGGTTATATGGCGTGCCCGACTGCGCGATAATGAAGGGGCTGGCACTGAAGGCATACGGCAGCTGCCAACTCCCGCCGACCACCGCAAAGCTCGCATGCGTAAACGAAGCGCGCCCGTAATCCACCTTTGTATTGGTATTGCTCGTCGGAAAGAATCCCGAGCCCGAGGTATTCGCATCCGCAAGGTTCAACGAGTAGAAACCGAACAGCGTCACCTTCTTCAAGCGTGCATTCCCGTTGATCAACAGTTGATTCTCTTTGTAAACGCCACCGGACTGAAACTGAAAGTCATAAGGCGTCCCCGGAGTGTCCGCATCGAAGAAGTTCCGGCTCAGATACTGATGATTCCCGCGAGCATTGAGATAGTTCACCGACATCGTCGCCGCTCGCCCCAGCTGCTGATCGACCCCAATCGCCGCCTGCATCGTGTACGAGCTGCGAATCCCATCTCCTAACGAATAAGTCTGCGGCCGGCTCGAAGACGCACCTCCGCACGCCAAAGGATTCGCTGGCGTACACCCGCTCCCGGGGTTGATAACCGTAGAGGCCACCTGGTTAGCGCCGTTCTCCTGTAGCGTCGTCAGATAGTTCGCCAGCGTAAAACGGTCGTAGAAGATCCCATAGCCCCCGCGAACCACCGTCACCGGGGACTTGCCGCCGCCTCGCGGAATTCCATAAGCAAACGAGGCCCGCGGCGCAAAGTCATGCCCGCTATTGATCACGTTCTGCGCCTCCAGACGAATCCCATAGGTGATCGTAAGGTTCCCCTTCGGCTTCCAGTCATCCTCCGCATAGAGACCCACATCGGTTAGCCGGCCGCCAACCTCCAACTTGTTGATCGCCGTCACCGCATACTGCCCCGGCAGTCCGCACTGATACGACGAGATCCCCGCATTCAAAACATCGCAAGGCTTCGTCGCCGCAGCGTTGCAGTTAGTCGGTCTCTTGATGCCGGGATTTGTGTCAAAGCAAGGGTCTAGCAAATAAGAATAAGTAAACGTTCCATTCGATCCCTCGTTCGACGAGAGCGACTCATTCGTAGTCCGCAGCCGTCCACCAAATCGAATGAAGTTCTTCGCCAGCGCAATCGAGCTGTAGTTCTGCACCTCAAGGTGAGTGCTCGTGCTCGCCTGCGTTCCCAGACTCGATCCTCCAGAGGTAAAGATTCCCTGGACCGACAGCGTAGGCGTCGTGCTCAGCGGGTTCTGTGTGGAGTAGTCTCGCTGGTACTCGAACCGCGTCTCATTGATCACCTTCGGGCTTAGAATCTGCGTGTCGCTGATCTGTACCGTATTCTCGGTCGTCTCGGTGTTGTATCCGGCGTCAGGGAGGTTCGTATTTCCGATACCGTTATTTTGCTGGCCGTTCACGTTGTACTGGTATCGCACCGTCAGCGTGTTCTTCTCGCCCAGAGCGAGGTCGATGCGCGGGCTCACATCGCTTCGCGTCTGCGGATGCGAGAACGCACGAGCCGCCTCCGGATACGACGAAAAGTACGAGCAACTCAGATCCCCCGGGGCGCACGGCGTCAACGACGTAGCCGAGCTGGCATAAAATCCGCTGGGGTTGACGATGTTGTTGTCCTGAATCGTCCGATGCGACCCGCCCACCGTGAACGATGCAATCCGGTTGATCGGACCGCTCACGCTTCCCAGCACAAAGATCGTGTGATACGGAGGCTGCGTATTTGAAGCTCCCAAAAACGGATTCGAAGTATTGAACGCGTTATCCCCACCCTGCACGCTCAGATTCCCGTGATACTTATCCGTGCCCGGCTTCGTAAACACCTCGACTCGTCCATAGCCCAGCTTGTCATACTGCGCCGAAAATGGATTCTGATTGATGCGAATCTCGCGAATCGAAGACTTCGGCGGCAGCTGCCCTCCGGTAAAACCATCCACGTAAATCTGCCCCCCATTTGGTCCCGCCGCGGGTCCAGCCAAAGCTGTCAGTTCAGAAGACAGCTCGTCCGGATCATCCGAAAGCGCATCGAGATCCTTCCCTTTGATCACCGTGCTACTTGCATTGCTATCGGAGTCCACGCTCACCTGCGCACCTTGCGCACTGACGTTCACCTCTTGCTGCTGCTCTTGAATCGCCATTTTTGCATCGAGCGCCGCATCCTGTCCCGTCGCAATCCTGACGCCAAGCTTCACATACGACGCAAACCCCTTCATCGTCACCGTCAGCGAATAAGTCCCCGCAGAAACTCCATGCAGCACATACGTCCCATCGCTCTGCGACTGCGTAATCAACGCCTTGCCTGCAGTCGGACTCAACGTCACCGTCGCACCGGGAATCACAGCACTCTCGGGATCAGCTACAACTCCATGCACCGTCGC
Organism: Granulicella sp. S190; assembly: GCF_009766095.1. Classification (GTDB taxonomy): domain Bacteria; phylum Acidobacteriota; class Terriglobia; order Terriglobales; family Acidobacteriaceae; genus Edaphobacter. The sequence goes on along the minus strand of NZ_LMUD01000016.1, from coordinate 292,561 downwards.
ACCCGTCTGTTGGGCGCGCGTAACCTTCGGCATCAGTGCGATAAAAAAAAGAAAAGAGATCTTCAAGGCTGCGCGAAATGACATTACTGCTCCTAAATATTTTCGTTCTCGCAAGTCAAAAAATTACTGTGCTCCGCTGTCAGCGCCCCCGCCTAGGCTCCAGGGAGAAAGAGTCAACACCGGGCCGCCGCTCGGTGTCGCCGCCAGAATTGGCTCCACTCCCGACAGCAAAGTCACGCACGTCACCGTACTGCTCGTCGGGTCTGGCTGCGACGCGACGATCATCACGGCATCTCCCACCTTCAAATCGGCAACCGTCTGGTTCGGCAACCGGCTCACCATCTGAGAAAGATCCATCACTGCAGAGTGCTCCGAGCCACCCGCATGCTCCCCGCCCGCGCCTCCACTGCCTTGGCCTCCAACCTGCGCAGCAGCCTGTGACTCACCGCCTGTCGCACCCTTCGCCCGAGCCGCAAACCGCGCTGCAGCCTGTGGCGGCAGCGCCCGCAGGTTCGAGTTCGCCGTCAGCGTCACCGTCACAGTCTTCTTTGTCGCCAGGTCCTTCAACGTCACCGTACCCTTGGCCGCGTCAATCGTCGCAATCAGCCCCGCCAGGTTCTTGAACGAGCCGCTAACCACCTCCTCCGCCTGGATCGAGGAGCCATCCTCGGACTTCGCCCCGCGCACGCGAAGCTGATCGCCCATCTGTATCTGGGGCAGCGTCCCTGGCTTCGCATCTTCAAACTTCACCGAGTCACCCGCATAGCGACGAAACATCGTCGCACTCGACGTCTTCACCGTGAGCTTCTTCGCACCTACCGAAACCGTCATCGTTCCACTCGCGGCATCCACTGCGTTCACAATCCCGCCGGTCCCACGCTTCTGCCAGTCCGCCTGCTCCGCCTCGTGCTTCTGCGCAATGTCAGAAGACTTCATCAGGATCACGCGCGAAGCCGTCAAGCCACCAGCAGTATCTCCGGCCTTACCGCTCACCAGCACCCGGTCGCCCACCGCAATGTTCGCAAGAGTAATCGTCTGTGCGGTCTTCAAATCAGTGCTGCCCGGTGCCAGTTGCAGAACGCGCGCCCCATCGGCAACGCTCACAGCAACCTCCTGCCCCGCATCGGTCTTCAGCGTCAGGATGCTCCCGGCAATCGTCTTTACCGTACCGATCTGACGCACAGCCGCAGGTGAAGAAACAGCAGCCGGACTCTGCGCCATTGCCATCAGATCGCCGGCTGAAAACGCAGCAACCGGAAGCAGCAAACCAGCGCACCATATCGCTGCCTGGAAGATTCCAGATTTTTTCAACATGATCTTCTTCCTCAAGTGCAGTCCGGTCACATTCTCGCCGGTCGCTTGAAGATTTACTCCCTCCAAGTCGCCATCCACTAAAGAAGACGAGTAAGCAACGCAAAAGTTTCCCTGGGCAGCGAAAGCATTGGCTTGAAGAAATCGAAGTCAAACCGACAACTCCGACCCACCTTTCCATGCTAACTGCTTTGCGTTCCTGCGCCCACTGCATGTCCGAAAGAGCAGGACCACATCAAAATCCCAAAGCCTCTACTCGCCGGACAGAATCGCAACACTATCTGCGGGCAGAATCACCTTCCCACCCTTGATCTCAACTCCGGATTGAGAACCCAACAGCAATGACAGCCTTTCAGAGGCAGGCAATTCGAGCTGCTTCTGCCCCAGGTTGCACATCATCGCCACTCGTCCGCGTTCCATCACCAACCATCGCCCTTCCTCATCGAAGCTCGCCTTCACATGCCCGGGAGTTCCATCGTTCAAAGCCGCCGACCCTCGCCGCAGTGCAATCAATCGGCGATACCACTCCAGCATCTCCTCATGTCGTCCTTCATGCACCTCCGTCCAGTTCAGCTTCGAACGCAGAAACGTTTCCACCTTCTCCGGATCGGGAATGTCTTCAGGGTTCCATCCAAATGCCGCAAACTCGCCCTGCCGACCTGCCTTCACCGACTTCGCCATCTCCGGATCTTCATGATCCGCGAAGTACTGAAAGGGCGTCGACGCCGCATACTCCTCCCCCTGAAAGATCATCGGAATAAAAGGAGCTGTCAGCACCAGCGCTGCAGCCACCTTCGCCCGATTCATCCCCACCGTCTGGTCCAGTCTGTCTCCTACAGCACGGTTCCCCACCTGATCGTGATTCTGGATATATCCCAAGAAACGATGCGGCGACAAAGAATCCGCAGGCCGCCCGTGCGTGCGCCGTCGATAGGTCGAATACGTTCCATCCTGCACAAAGTTCTTCGTCAAAGACTTCGCCAGCTTCTCGAAGCTTCCAAAGTCGCCGTAGTATCCCTTCTCGTTACCCTCCGCCGTCAGCACCGTAAACAGCGCATGATGAAAATCATCGCTCCACTGCGCGTCCATTCCGTACCCGCCCGCTTCCGCGGGAGTCACCACCCTCGGATCGTTCAAATCGCTCTCGGCAATCAACACCAATCGCCGTCCCAACTCCGCAGACAGGTCAGCAATCTCTGCCGAGAGCTGCTCCATAAAATGAACCGCCGATCGGTCGACATACTCATGCACCGCATCCAGCCGTAGTCCATCGATGTGGTACTCCCTCATCCACATCAACGCATTGTCGACGAAGAAACGCCGCACCTCGTCACTACCGGCGTCTTCAAAGTTCACCGCCCCGCCCCACGGAGTGTGGTGCTTCTCCGTGATGTAAGGTCCGTACTTGCCTGAGTAGTTCCCCACCGGCCCAAAGTGGTTGTAAACCACATCCAGCAGCACTGCCAGACCGCGCGCATGGCACGCATCCACCAGCCGCTTCAACCCATCCGGTCCGCCATACTGCTGCGTCACCGCAAACAGCGCAGCCCCGTCATAGCCCCAGCCATGTCCTCCAGGAAACGCCGCCACCGGCATCAACTCGACATGCGTAATGCCAAGCTCCCACAAATACGCCAGCCTCTCAATCGCTGCATCGAACGTTCCCTGCACGGTAAACGTCCCTACATGCAGCTCATAGATCACAGCCTTCTCCAGAGGAGGCGCATCCCATCTGTTATCGCTCCACGCAAAAGCGCTCTGGTCATACACTCGCGACAAGCCATGCACTCCCTCGGGCTGCCACTCCGACCTCGGATCGGGCCACGCCTTCGGGTCATTCCCCAGCACGAACCCATAATCGGTCCCCGGTCTCGCCTGCTGCACCGGCGCGCTCCACCATCCATACTCGTCTGGCCCATTCATCGCAAACGTAGTGTCGCCAACTTTGACGCCCACCTTCTCCACCTTCGGCGCCCACACCCTGAACTCATGCATCTGCCATCTCCCCCACATCCTCACGCGCCAGCAACGCCACCGGAAACTCCTTCAACAATCCCTTCACTCCAACCTCGCCGCCTTCAACCATCTCCCCCGTCATACGATTCCGCCACCGTCCCTCAGGCAGCGTTACCGACGTATCCTTCCACACCCCAGCCAGCTTCACCGTCAGCCTTGGCACCACCGTTACCACATTCTCGCCACGCAGATACGCAATCACGTGATCATGTTTCGCTCCATCCACCATCAGCGGAACATAGTCCGCCTCTGCGCCAAACGACCGCGGCCGTTCGCGCCTCAGCTGCAGCGCCTTGTGAATCGTCCACATCTTCGGGAGACCCTCATCCACCCTGGCCATCACCTGCGCTGCCGCTTCCTGCCCGGTCATCTCCAGCAGCTCCTTCAACAGTCGCTGCCGCAGCGCATAGTCCACCGGGCGCCTGTTATCGGGATCGACAAGGCTCAAATCCCACAACTCCGTCCCCTGGTACAGATCCGGCACACCCGGCGCGGTGTACTTCAACAGCGTCTGTGCCAGCGAGTTCACTCGCCCAGGCTCAAGAATTCTCTCCACAAACTGCTGCAGCTCCCGCTGAAACGGCGCGTAGTTATACGTAAACTCCAGAAACAGATTCAGAGCGTCTTCAAACTCCTTATTGTTCGCCACCCAGCTTGTCTGTTGCTTCGCCTCACGCACCGCCTTCATCATGTAAGCCTGCGCACGGTCCATCGGCAGCGGCCACGCACCAATCAGCGTCTGGTAAAGAAAGTACTCCGTGTTCCGGTCCGGCAGAGGTTCCACACCCGGCTTCCGCGCGCGAAATGCATTGTTCATTCGCGACCAGCGCTGAATCGCCGCACCAAACTTCCCCGGTATCTCCGACAGTACCGCCAGCCGTGCCCTCACATCATCGCTGCGCTTGGTGTCATGCGTCGACAGCGTCGTCATCGTGCAAGGATGCGTCTCCTGCATCTTCGCGCAGTAGATATGAAACTCCTCGACACTCAATCCCCCGCGCCCTGGATCGCTCCCAACCTCATTCATGCCCGTCAACCGGTTGTAGCAATAGAACGCCGTATCCTCCACGCCCTTCGCCATCACCGGTCCCGTGAACTGCTGGAAGCGCAGCAGAAACTCGCTCTCCAGCCTCCCCTTGACCTTCATCGTCAACACGTCGCAAAGAAAATCGAACAACCCCCCATCGATATCCTGGCGCGTCTCCTTCGCGCAATCCGTGGCCTGCATAATGTACACGCGGTCTTCATCGGTAATCTCATCGCGCTCCGGTACCACGTAGGTCCGATAGATACCGAAGCAAGCCGCCACCTCGCGAATCGCTCGCCTCACCTCAGCCCGCGTGTAGTCGCGCTCATCTCGATTCGCCTCGCAGATCTCCACAAAGATCGACGTCAGCCGATTTACATCGCTGCCCAAAGCCTCCTGCGAAACATTGATCTTCTTCTCATGCGCAATCGCGTGAAAGTCCGTAGGCTGTCCAGTAAAATCCGCATAGATCGTGCTCAGCTCCATCATCCCCTCAGGCGCAACCAGCACACCCGCTGCGACATTCAAAAAGTCATACCCGCTGGTCCCTTCAATTGGCCAGTCCTCGCGCAGAAACTCCCCTGGCTCCAAAATCTTCTCGCCAATCACCCACGCATCCGGTGCTCGCTCGCGCAGCCGTTTGAAGTACTCTCTCGGATCACGCAACCCGTCCGGATGATCCACCCTCACCCCGTCCAGTACTCCCCGTCGCAACCAGTCCAGCACCAGCGCATGCGTCTCTTCAAACACGTACTCCCGCTCCACCCGCAACCCTATCAGCGTATTCACATCGAAGAAGCGCCGGTAGCTCAGCTGCTGATCCGCCGTCTTCCAGTAAGCCAGCCGATAGTTCTGCTGGTTCAGAAAATCATCCACGGCATCCAGATCTTCATTCATCTCCACCAACGCCTTGTCCATCGCCTCGAAGATTCCAGGCTCCTCCGCGCACAGCCTTTCCAGCAGCGTAAACAACACCACCTTATCCCGATGCCGCGCCAGAATCGTTCGCCGGTCCACATACTCCGGCGCCGGCAACCGTCCAAACGAAGCCGCAAGAAAACTCAGCGTATCCGACTTCGCATACTCCGCCGCGCGCGTTAAAATCACCGGCAATGACGGTGGCGACACCGGCAGCGACTGCCCCGAGCACTCCACCTGGAACTTCACCCCGCGTCGCACCACCTTGATGCCACCCGACCGCAGCACGCGTCCGTACTGGTCGCCAAGAATCGGCACCAGCACTTTATCCCTCAGCCGCTCCTCCTGCGGCTGCCAGTCGATATCGAAAAACGACGCATACCGGCTAGACGTCCCATTCTCCAGCACATCCCACCAGAATCTATTCTCTTTGCCGAGCGACATATGGTTCGGCACAATATCCAGCACCTGCCCCAGCCCCGCCTCGCCCAGCGACTTGCAGAATCGGTCATGCGCCTCCGCGCCGCCCAGCTCTTCATTCACCTTCTGATGGTCGACAACATCGTACCCGTGCATGCTTCCCGGAGCAGCCTGCAGATATGGAGAGCTATACACGTGCGAGACACCAAGAGCACGCAGATAGGCAGCGATCTTCGCCGCATCATCGAACGTAAAATCCTTATGGAGTTGCAGTCTGTAAGTAGAGCCTGGAATCCGTAACATTCATCAACCAATCAAAGTACCGTTCAGGAGGCAAGGCAGAGAGTCGCACACAAAATTCCATCAAAATAATCCAGGTAACTCGTTAGAGACACAGAGGCTCTCGTTGGTTGCATCCCAATCGCCAGCCGCTGAATTCAGGAAACTTCCGAGCGCTCCCCACCTCTCGAACGCACTCTCAGATCTGCACAAACGAACCTACTTCACACGCTTGATCTTCCTTGCGACGAAGTTTTCTTCGCAGTCTTCTTCTCCGGAACCCAGAGCCCGGACATGGCAAAAGCCGAGTGGAGCAGCGCAATATGCGACAGTGCCTGAGGAAAATTTCCCACCATGCGCCTTCCCACCGGATCGTACTCCTCCGACAAGAGCCCCACATCATTGCGCAACTTCAGTAGCCGTTCAAACATCAACTTTGCATCCGACTGCCTCCCGATCAGCCACAGGTTCGTCACCAGCCAGAAGCTGCATGCCAGAAATGCACCCTCGCTTCCTGCAAGTCCATCCTTCGTCTTCTTCGTGTCATACCGCTCCACAAAACCATCCTTCATCAATCCCTTCTCGATCGCCTCAATCGTGCCGATCACTCGCGGATCCTCCATCGGCAAAAATCCCACCAGCCCAATCCGCAGGCACGACGCATCCAGTTGCTTCGAGCCGTAAGACTGCACAAAGCAATTCAACTTCTTATCGAACCCCTTCCGGCAAACCTCCCGGTGCAGCATCTCGCGATTCTTCTTCCATCGCTTCACGTTCCCTTTCCCGCCGTGCTGCTCATGGTGTCTGATTGCCCTGTCCAGCGCCACCCATGCCATCACCTTAGAGTGCGTAAAGTGCTTTGCGCCACCGCGTGTCTCCCATATCCCCTCATCCGGTTCAGGCCACACCTCGCACAGGTGATTGATGAAGGCTGCCTGCACCGAGTTCGACGAAACGCGAATCTCGTCATCCTCCTCCGGGATCCTCGACAGCGCCGCCGCCACCTCGCCGAACACATCCAGTTGAAACTGGTCCACCGCCGCATTGCCTATCCGCACCGGCTTGGATCCTTCGTATCCCGGCAGCCAGTCTGCCTCCCACTCCACCATCTGCCGCTCGCCGCACACTCCATAGATCGTTTGCACCTGGTCCGGCGCTCCGGCAATGGCGCGAAGCAGCCACTTGCGCCACTCCACAGCTTCGTCCACAAATCCCGCCTGCATCAAAATCAGCAGCGTAAATGCCGTATCGCGCAGCCAGCAGTAGCGATAGTCCCAGTTGCGCGGGCCGCCTATCCTCTCCGGCAGCGACGTCGTCACCGCCGCCACAATCCCTCCGGAAGGCTTATACGTCATCGCCTTCAAAGTAATCAGCGACCGCTCGACGGCATCGGCGTACGGTCCCTTATACTGGCTCTTTCGTGCCCACCTCGTCCAGTATCTCTGTGTCTCCGCCAGCGCCTTCTCAACATCAAGCCGAGGTGGAACCTTCTCGAGCGACGACGAGTTGGTCAGCGTAAAACTAATCGTCTCGCCCTCGCGTACCGTGAACTCGCCTCGCGTAGTCAGTCCTTCGCCGCGCAACGGCACCTCCGTTCGCAAAGAGATCATGTCGGCGCCGGCAATCGCTCGCAACCCATCTTCGGTTCCGGTTACCCACGGAACCGTCCTCCCATAGTCGAATCGAATCGCCAGATCCATCTGCATCTTCACTCTGCCGCGAACTCCACGCACCATCCGCACCACGCGCGAGTGCTTCTCTCGCTGAGGCATAAAATCAATCATGCAGACCTCACCCTCCCTGGTCTCGAACGTCGTCTGGACGATCAGCGTATGAGCTTCATACTCGCGCTTCACCGCCTTCATCTTCCCCTTGGGCGCAATCTGCCAGAACCCATGGTCGCGTGTCCCTAGCAGCGCGGCGAAACAAGCCGCTGACGGAAAAGTAGGCCAGCACAGCCAGTCGATCGACCCACCTTTCGACACCAGAGCCGCCGTCTCGCAGTCCCCGATCATGCAATAGTCTTCAATCCGCGAACCATGCAGCGGTCCCGTACTCTTCTTCTTCAGCTCTGCCATAATCTCCCGCTTCCACAAACGTATTCACCTTGTCAGCAACCACATACGGTGCACCGCGCATCTCTCTAAAGAGCAGTTCCAATCCGTAAGATGCGCAAAAGGAAAGATTAAGGTGCAGCAAAGAAACATGCCGATCAATATAAGAAGGGAAATTTTTGAGACAACGTTCGAATACGAATCCTCTTGACCTGTCACCCCTCTCTCGCGCAGCTTCAAAATCGGCAGTACACTCACGGCAGGAACCCACCTCCGGCCTTAAGAAAAAACCGGCTGACCCCAATCATCTGAGCCACCACTAAACGAATCGAGAAAGTCCACATCGCACGATGGCCTCCGCGCAGACAAATACCGACCTCGCCTCGAACGCGACCAACACGCCGCACCCTCAGCCGTTGCACGAAGCGGCCAGTCTCCTAATCAGCCTGGTTTCTCTCCCGCAAGAGGCCTTCGAGATCACCCTCGCCAATCTCGCCCTTGCCTTCCCCAATGACACTGTCCTCGTCGCCACCCCCGACGCCGCCCCGCAACTCTCCTCCGGCAGTCCGCTCCGCCTCATCCCCTACACGCCCACCGCAGTCTCCGCTACCCCATGGGTACTCACCGCAGCGGACTACGTCAACACCTACAAGCTCGCACAGGAGAACCACGCCACCAGTTGCCTCCTCCTCGGCTCCGAGTGCCAGTCTCTTCAACCTGAGGCTGTCCGCGCTCTCGCAAAATCCACCCTCACTGCCGATCTCTCCATCGCCCACTACGACCTCGGCCCTCGCGAAGGCCTCGTTAACTCCGCAATACTCTACCCCGTCACCCGAGCGCTCTTCGGCACCCGCCCGCGCTTTCCCCTCGCCATCGACCTCGGCCTCTCCCTCCGTATGGCCAACCGTCTCGCAGCCACCGCACAACGCTACACCGCGACCTCACAGGACGACTCCCTCATCTGGCCGCTCGCCGAAGCCGCCACCGCCAACTTCACCGTCGCCGAGGTAGAAATCAACCCCCGCACCCTCCCGCAGCCGGCCGCACGCGATCTCAACAGCCTCCTCGCCCAGATCGCCGGCTCTCTCTTCGCCGACGTTGATGCGAAGGCCTCCTTCTGGCAGCGGGCTCGCGGCACCCAACCAGCCCCCCTCCTGCCCCAAACCTCCTCCGTCGCCGAGCCGCCAGAAACCGCATCCATGCTCGAGGCCTTCCGCCTCGCCTACTCCAACCTTCACGAGATCTGGTCTCTCGTCCTGCCGCCCAACTCGCTCCTCGGCCTCAAGAAGCTCTCCATCATGCAGCCGGAAAGCTTTCGCATGCCCGACAACCTCTGGGCTCGCATCGTCTACGATTTCGTCCTCGCCTATCGTCTCCGGACCATCAACCGCGGTCACCTGCTCGGCGCGCTCACCCCTCTCTATCTCGCTTGGGTCGCCTCTCATCTCACCCTCATCAGCACAGGCACCGCACCGGAAAAACACATTCAGGATCTAGCCCTCGCATTTGAAGCCGACAAACCCTATCTCGTATCGCGCTGGCGCTGGCCCGACCGCTTCAACCCTTAGAAAAGCACCTCAAAAAAAGAAACGGCAAAGCCATCACGGAAACACGCTGAACAGAAAACTGACAACCGGCACTGAGCCTGGCATCTGAGAACCGGCAACTGAGAATTGACAACAAAGAACTAGAGGGACAACTCATGTGGCAACAAGTCGAACAAGCGCTCCGCCAATCCGCTCACCAGGTTCTCTTCAAACTGGCCAGCTTTCTCCCCGCCCTCATCGCGCTTCTGCTCGCGCTCGTCGTTATGACCGCCATTGGCATGGGCCTGGCCGCACTTCTTCGTCGCAGTCTCACCGCCGCCAAGTTCGATGAGCGCCTCGCCCGCAACTCCTCCGCCACGATCTCCGACTGGTCTCCCGCGCATAGCCCCACCGCCCTCATCGCCCGCGCCGTCTTCTGGGCATGCGTCGCCATCGGCTGCTTCATCGGTATCTCCGCCTTCGACGCCGCCTTCCCGGGCGAATCCCAGATATCCCTCTTCGTCCTCCCTTACCTCACCCACTCGATCGGAGCCGTTCTCCTCCTCATCTGCGGCACCCTCATCGCCCGCTTCCTCGAGCGCTCCGTCCTCATCGGCGCCGTCAACGCCAAGCTCCAGTACGCCCGCTTCCTCTCTCTCGGCATCAAATGGCTCGTCCTCGTCCTCACCGCCGCCATGGTCCTCGACCACCTGCAAATCGGTGGCGCCGTCGTCGAGCTCGCCTTTGGAATCCTCTTCGGTGGCATCGTCCTCACCCTCTCCCTCGCCGTCGGCCTCGGCTCCCGCGACATCGTCAGCCGATCCCTCGAGCGCAGCGCCGACCTCCGCTCTAACCTCGACCCCATCCCCGGCGATCCCGACTACAAATCCGCCACCCCCACAGAACCCTTGCGCCACTTCTAACCAGCACCACTCACGTTCAATCAGGACCATCTCGACGCTCTCTCGCAGAGCTGCGATACGATCCCGCACCTTCGTGCACTATCCTCTTGGCGTCTAAAAGATTCACCCGACTCTGACTTCCTTCCTCCCCGAAGCAGGCATAGTATGGGTGTTCGCAAATCTCGCTAAGCATCGGCCCACGCAATCCCATCCCCAACTCTGGAGGATCACCTCATGGCCACGAAGAAAAAATCCACCCCCCACATCTCAGCCTCTCCGCGCACCGTCCTTCCCGGCAGCGAAAAAGCCGCCTTCGCCCACACCGCCCAAACCGTCGGTGAAAAGCCTGCACCCGCAGCCACAAGAATCACCGTCTCCGTCGTCGTCCGTCGCAAGACCGCGCTCAAGGCCGCCAACCGCACTGGCAAGCAGCGTCTGACCCACGCCCAGTACAAGAAGAACCACGGTGCCGACCCCGCCGCCGTCAAGCTCGTCCGCGCCTTCGCCAAAGAGTACGGCCTCACCGTTGCGCCCGACACCCCCGGCCCTGAGCGCCGCACCATCAAGCTCAACGGCACCATCGCCGCCATGCAAAAGGCCTTCGGTGTCACGCTCGTACACAAGACCCACGACGGAGCCACCTATCGCGTCCGCGAGGGCAGCATCACTCTCCCCACCGAACTCGTCGGCCCAGTAGAAGCCGTCCTCGGCCTCGACAACCGCCCCCAGGCCCACCCCCACTTTCGCATCGCAGGCCAGGCCGGCGACATCGGCGCAAAGACCGCCCAGGGCGCAGGTTTCGCCCATCCCCACGCCGCCGGAGCCAACACCTCCTTCACCCCCGTTCAGATCGCCGCGCTCTACCAGTTCCCGCCAAACGCCTCGGCCGCAGGCCAAACCATCGGCATCATCGAGCTAGGCGGAGGTTACAAGCCAGCTGACCTCAAGACCTACTTCAAATCCCTCGGCCAGAAGGCCCCCTCAGTCACAGCCGTCCTGGTCGACGGCGGCAAAAACACCCCCACCACGGCCAGCAGCGCCGACGGCGAAGTCATGCTCGACATCGAGGTCGCCGCTGCCGTAGCCCCAGGCGCAAAGATCGTCGTCTACTTCACCCCCAACACCGATCAGGGCTTCATCGACGCCATCGCCACCGCCGTCCACGACACCACCAACAAGCCCAGCGTCATCTCCATAAGTTGGGGCGGCCCCGAGTCCACCTGGACCTCACAGGCCATCACCGCGCTCGATGCCGCCTGCCAGTCCGCCGCCGCCCTCGGCATCACCATCACCGTCGCTGCCGGAGACGACGGCTCCACTGACGGCGTCACCGACAGCCAGAACCACGTCGACTTCCCCGCCTCCAGCCCTCACGTCCTCGCGTGCGGTGGAACCGCGCTTCAGGGCAGCGGCTCCTCCATCTCCTCCGAGGTCGTCTGGAACGAGCTCACCAACAACGAAGGCGCAACCGGCGGCGGCGTCAGCAACGTCTTTCCGCTGCCCTCCTGGCAAGCCAACGCAGGCGTTCCCAAACCCACCAACCCGGCAGGTGGCCGCGGTGTCCCCGACGTCTCCGGCGACGCTGACCCTTCCACCGGCTACGCCATTCGCGTCGACGGCAAAGACATGGTCATCGGCGGCACCAGCGCCGTCGCGCCTCTCTGGGCCGGCCTCATCGCCGTCGCCAACGCACAGAACGGAACCTCCGCAGGTTTCATCCAACCCGCCATCTACGCCGCCAAAGGCAAAGCCGCCTTCAACGACATCACCTCCGGCACCAACTTCACCGGCACTCCGATAGGCTTCAAGGCCGGCCCCGGCTGGGATCCCTGCACCGGCCTCGGCTCCCCCATCGGCACCAAACTCATCGCCGTAGTCAACCCCTCTACCTCCAACACCAACTCCAAAGGCAGCAAAAAGAAACCAATCAGGAAGCGCGCAGCAAAAAGAGCCCCTGCTAAAAGAGCCAGGCACTCAAAGTCTCGCAAGTAAGCTATCCGCAGCGCAGCGTGTTGGCGAGACCTGGGCCGGATGACGCGGACAGGAAGCGGAAAATACGTGTACTGGAGAACTCCATGCCGAAGCCATTGATCAGTCTTGTCACTCTCGTATTCTTTGTGGGGGCTGTCGTAGCCGGCGCAAACAAACAGATCCGAGCGCAGGCGCCGTCGGCTCCATATCCGGTCGCAGCTCCTCTCTCTCAGTACCTCATCCCGGAGAAGGCGTCAGAGATCGAGCTCGCTCGCAGTGCCGCTCCCGCATCGATTTCGGACGGAGCCGAGGTGTTGGTCCTGACGAAGGACGGATATGTGACAGCACTCAAAGGCGGAAATGGGTTTGTCTGTCTGGTAGAGCGAGCTTGGGCCAAGTCCACTGACGACCCGGAGTTCTGGAACCCCAAAGTGAGCGCCCCGCACTGCTTGAATGCCCAAGCCGCGAAGACCTATCTACCCATTGTCCTGATGAAAACCAAACTGGTGCTCGCCGGAAAGTCGAAGATGGAAATCGCGCAGGCCCTCAAAGCGGCAATGGACAAACAAGAACTGCCCGCACTGGAGCCGAATGCGATGTGCTACATGATGTCCAGGCAGCAGTATCTCAGCGACGATGACATGCACTGGCATCCGCACATGATGTGGTACGTGCCGGGTGACGCGGCAAAAAGTTGGGGAGCCAATCTGCCGAACGTGCCGACAATGGCTGGGTATGTACCGGAAGACAGGATGACCGTTTTTCTCGTCAAGGTTGACCACTGGTCCGACGGGACGCCTGCTAATCATTGACCAGCGCTCAGAGGATCACAATCTCGCCTTTCGTCACCGAAAAATCTGCGCTCACCGAGCATTCCATTAGAAACGCGCCTCTCGTCACCGATTGAGTTCAGCTCCCCGATCGTCAACCCTCCGGGAGTCATGTTGCACTCATAAAATTGAGTGCCAAGGAACAGCATTCAGCAACTACGAAAATTGAAATCCTTGATCGCTACTGCAATGAGTACACTACCCCCACCATGAAGCCACGAGTCCTCACCCTCCTGCTTCTTCTCTTCCCCCTCGCAGCCTCAGCGCAGAAGCCCCTTATCGGCATCTTCGAATCCAACGCCTTTGGCAACGGAAGCGATCTCTCTGCACCCGGCATCCGCGTCCTCTTCTACCAGTCCGGCCAGCAATGGCGCTCCTATAACGCCACCTGCCAGGACGAAGTCTGCCTCAAGACCATCCCTCACGTCTTTCCTCCCGTCACTACCTGGACTCTCATCAAGGAACGCAAACCCGTCGCGAACGTCACCGCGACCATACCCGCGGCCTATCACTTCTATTCGGAGATCGGCCTTCAGGCCATCACTAACCCCGGGACCATATCCAAGCTCGAACCGAGCCCCGCTCCGTACCGCCCCGCCATACCCCACGCCATCCTTGCCACCACCCTACCCACCCTTCAAGACCCCGACAACTGGCAGCCCGCCGCTCCCTTTCCCCTCGATGTCACTCACGTCCTTCAGGCCTTTCACAAGCTCTACCCCCACCCAAAGAACTGCACGCAAACCACCAGCAACTCACCATCGAACTACCACGACACCACCATCGAAGACACAAAGCTTGAATCAGGCGCATCCTACATCTCAAACAAAAACTGGCGCATCCTTCAAATTACACTCAGGGGCTATCTCTGCGACGGCCCACCCGACGACGCCTGGGTTGATCACTGGTTTGCCATCTCCCCCACCGGCCAGGTCCAGCATCTCGGCCTCCTCATGCACCTCGCCGGCACAGCCGACTTCGCCCACGAGGGCCACTCCGAGCTCCTCTTCCAAGTCGAAAGCGGCAACCACGCCGGCTACACCCTCTTCTATGACCACTTCACCCACCAAGCCCACGCCACCGTCATCTTCCACTAACTCAACAATCATTCTCATCAGCGCAAAGAAAACTGAGCGCTTGTTCCTGTTAGCCTGCTTATCCTGTCCTATCTTGTCTTGTCCTGTCTTTTTGGTTGTCATCCCGTTAGGGATCTGCTTCTGTAGTTGCTTGTCCTCAATCAAGCCCTTGGTAGTCTCCTGAGCCCAGCCAAGGATCCCCTGTATTTCGTTTTGCGCTGTTTGCCTGTACGGATGCCGCCTTCTCGGCATTCTGCGGCACAGACGAGGGATCGCAGTCTCAGCCAACGCCGAAATCGCACCCTCACGTCGCCGTGAACCCAAACAGCACCGATCTCCTAAGACCGTATCGCTCTCGCACTAACCCTTCGGCCCACCCACCACATGCGTAGCATGCGTAATCGCCGCACCCGCACGAAGCGCAGCCGCTACCAGCGCAGTCTCCGCCAACTCCTCTTGGCTTGCACCGGCAGCCTCCGCCCCGGAACGGTGAATCTCCAGGCAATACGGACACTGCGTCGTTAACGCCACCGCCACAGCAATCAGCTCTTTGTACTTCTTCGGAATAGCTCCCTCGGCCATTGCCGCCTTATCGAACGCCCAAAAGGCCTTTACCGCCTCCGAGGCACCCTCTCCCAGCGCACCCAGCTTCTTCAAATTCTCCATGTCGTACATAGTGTCTGTCTCCAATCAAATAAATTTTGTCCGCCCGGACGCCTCCACCACGCACTGCAGCCCCAGTCTGGCTTATCGCTCGAGTCCCAGCTAGTGTCGACGCACAACCTAACCCCGTCAACCGATCAACAACGCTGATTTTTGAAGCTCTCTAGCACTCCCCTATGCCACTTTTCTGCTCTTGCTGCTGCCACTTTTTAGGTAGTTCCCCTAAATCCCTACCGTGCCATACTTTGGCAGTCCTGCGTAGAAGACCGGATTTCGACCTTCAACGGAAGCTAAACCTCCAATGAACAGATTTCTGATCCACCACTCTTTGCATAGCCGGCCTGATTCACCTTGCAGTGCCATCTAGGAGCTTCGTCCATGCGCTTCAACCGCTTCTCCGCAGTCCAGTCTCTCTCTGCCCTGGCCGCTCTCGTCGTATCTGCCATAGTGCCGTCTCTCGCACAGGCCCAGGTTTTGACGCTGGTGCAGAGCGGTACCCGATATGCCGGAACCATCACGCCAGGCTTCAACGGAGACTTTGGACCCGCTACGACGGTTAGCCTCAACACTCCCTCCTATATCGTCTTCGACTCCAACGGCAATCAATATCTCTCTGATACGCAAAACAACTGCGTACGTAAGATCGACACCACAGGGTCCATGAGCACCCTCGTCGGACTCGCCGTCGCAGGCAAGGGCGACACCTGCTCCACGGCGACCAACAGCACCCCAACCGCCGCTCAGGGGCTCTATCAACCCACTGGCCTGGCGGTCGACAGCTCCAACAACCTCTATATCGCTGACAGCAGTCATAACTGTGTCCGTAAGCTCGCAGCCGGTGCCACCGGAGTCACCTCTCTCACCACCGTCTCCGGCACCTGCGGATCACTAGCATCGGCATCAGCCACGCCCAACCCCAACGGACTCGTAGTCGATGCCAGCAACAACCTCTACATCTCCATTCAAGACACTGAGATCTCTCCCATCCCCAGCAACTACCAGGTTCTGCTCCAGGCTCCCAGTTCAAGCCTCTGCGTCATAGCCGGTGCACCCTCTGCTCTCGTGCCCACGGCCTGCACAGGCCTCACTGGCAGCATCACCCTCAATGCGCCCTCTGGTCTGGCACTTAATGGAGCAGGCGATCTCTTTATCGCGGACACCGGCAACAACTGCGTCCGCCAGGTCGTCGGCCTCACGAGTTATCAGACCGTGGTCGGTCGGTGCTCCAACGACAACTCTGGTTCGTCCAACACCGCCCTCAACAAACCCTACGGTCTCGCCTTCTCTCCAACCCAATCCCTGTACATCTCCGAAACCACGCCCGACAACGTCGTCAGCTACGTCCTCGGCTCCGTCAGCCTCACCATCGCCGCAGGACTTCCCAACGGCGCGTCCGGTCCTTACAGCCCCACCCAGGATGGAACCTCCGCCCTCAACTCTCCACTCAGCTCTCCCCGTGGCATCGCAGTGGACAGCCTCGGCAACTTCTCCCTCGCCGACTCAGGCAATAGCATCGCCCGCAAGCTAAGCAGCAATCTCATCTTCCCCTCTACCCCCGTGGGCAGTGTCAGCGCAGGTCTCCCCGTCACCTTCGTCGTCAACCAGAGAGTCAATCTCATTGCTTCCTCCGGTCCCGACTTCAACATCACAACCAACACCTGCAACGGCATTATTAATCCAGCCGCATCCGGAGCCCCGCCTGTTACATGCCAGGTCTTCATTCTCTTCACGCCGGCTCAGCTCGGCCTGCGCAGCGCTCCCATCCGAATCACCGACAACATCTCTGGAAGCATCATCACCCAAGGCCTCGAAGCCAAGGCAACCGGCTCCCTGGGCATCTTCACGCCCGGAACCATCAACACCGTAGTCAGCGCTCTCGACGCGCCCTCGGCCGTCACGGTAGACCCTGCAGGCAATGCCTACATCCTCGAAACGGGTGCCTCAGCTGGATCTGGCAATCTCCTGAAATTACCCGTCAGCGGCGGAGCACCATCCCCCGTCATTCCAGGTGGCTCAGGTCTCCAAATCTCCTCCGCCATCGCTATCGACTCCACCGGCAATTACTTCATCACCGACGCCATTCACGGCACCGTCGCTCGCTTTGGTGTCGATGGCAGCCTCAACACCAGCTACGTCACTGGACTCGATACCCCGACTGCGATCTCCGTCGACGGCTTCGACAATCTCTTCATCGCTCAAACCGGCTCCACGCACAATGTCATCGAGGTCTTCGCCGGTGGCGGCAGCCGCACCATCGCCGGAAGCGGCAACAACACCTCTGCGGATGGCGTCCTCGCCACCACCGCCAGCTTCGTCTCGCCCGGCGGGCTCTTCCTCGATACCACAGGCATCCTCTACATCGCCGATACGGGCGGGCACCTCGTCTATGAGGTCGATAAGTTCGGCATCATCCACCAGATCGCCGGCAACGGCACTACCGTCGACATGGTCCCAGGCCAGGCCACCGGCACCGCCCTCATCGCACCCTCTTCGCTTGCGATCGATAACGCTGGCGATCTGTACATCGCGGACGCCACCGCCAACCGCGTCTACACCGTCTTCGTCTCCACCTTCAGCAACGGCAGCAACATCGCCACCATGCTCGGCACCGGTACCGCAGGCAACACAGGCGATGGCGGCTTCGCCAACCTCGCGCAGATCAGCAACCCTCTCGGCATCGCCGTCGATGGCAATATCAATCTCTTCGTAGTCGATAACGGCAACAGCTCCGTACGTGAGGTCACCTACCCCACCCCCACCGTTGCCTTCGGCACCGTGTTGGTTGGTCAGAGCTCGCCCGTCATCGTGCAGTCCTTCAGCAACTTCGGCTCTGACCCCCTCACCCTGACCAGTGCCATCACCACCTCCGACTCTCACTTCACCATCGATCCCGGCACCACCACCTGCGGTACCACCATCATCCCCGGCTCCACCTGCAACATCGGACTCGTATTCACCCCCACCGTCAAAGGCGCGCTCGCTGCCTCCGTCATTATCGCGACAAACTCCTACAACAGCCCAAAGACCATTCAACTCACTGGCACCGGAAGAGTCGTTGTCCCGCTTCAATTCACGCTGCCAGCGCAGACCGAAGTCTACGGTCAGCCCTTCTCCGAAGTCGTGAATGTCACCAGCAACACTCCTGCTCCAACAGGTACTGTCACCTTCACCCTGGGTGCGCAAACGTTGTGCACTCTCACCGCTACCCTCGGCCCCACCACCCCCTGCAGCGCTGCCGCCAGCGGCCTCACCGTCGGCAGCTACAGCGTCACCTTCGCCTACTCCGGCGACACCAACTACTCTCCCGCCACCGGCAGTGTAAATCTCTCCGTTACTCCCGCTCCTCTTACCGTTACCGTCAACAACCTCTCACGCTTATATGGAGCAGCGAACCCAACGCTCACCGGTACGCTCACTGGCGTAGTCACCGGAGACACCGTTCTAGTCGCATACGCCACCACCGCGGTCGCGACCTCGCCCGTCGGCCCATACCCCATCACTGCAACCCTCACTACTGCCGGTAGCACGAGCCTCTCCAACTACACCATCACCAACAATTCTGGATCACTGACCGTCACGGCAGCACCCATCTCCGTCATCGTTCAAAACGCAGCCCGTCAGTACGGCCAGCCAAACCCTGCTTTCAACAGCACCACCCTGGGCGTTCTCAACGGCAACACCGTCAGCGCTGGCACCGTCAATGGAGACGTACTCTCCATCGCCTACTCCACATCCGCAATCGCCACCACATTCGCCGGAAGCTACCCCATCAACGCGATCGTTTCAGGAACCAACGCGAGTAACTACGCCATCACCGTCTCTCCCGGAATCCTCACCATCACGCAGGCCACCCTCACCGTAACCGTCAACAACGCAAACCGCATCTACGGCACAGCCAACCCGACCTTCACTAAGACCGTCACCGGAGCGCTCAACGGCGATACCTTCACCGACTCCTACTCCACCTCCGCCACCATCGCATCACCGGTCGGCAGTTACATAATTAATGACTCGTTAGGCGGTCCCGCAGCCTCCAGCTACACCATCCAGGTCACACCCGGAACCCTCACCATCACGCCGACCTCTGTCTTAGTGACCGTCACCGCAAACAACGCCACCCGGGCTTATGGCGCGGCTAATCCCTCCTTCACCGACACCGTCAGCGGCACAATCAATGGCGACACCTTCAACGTCACGTACTCCACCACTGCAACCGCAACCTCACCCATCGGCCCGTACACCCTCACCCCCATCGTCTCTGGCCCAGTCGCCGCCAACTACAGCAACATCACCACCGCCAACGGAATCCTCACCGTCACCCCGGCTACACTCACCGTCGCGGCAAATAACGCAACTCGCGTCTATGACACGGCGAACCCCACCCTTACCGGCACAACCACCGGCCTCGTCAACGGGGACACAGTCGTCACCGCCTACAACACAACCGCCGTACTCAACTCTCCCGTAGGCAGCTATCCGATCGTGCCCTCTGCCTCAGGCGCTGCCCTCTCCAACTACTCCGTCAACGCCGTCAACGGCGCGCTCACCATCACCCCGAATCAAAAGTCGCTGGTGATCACCGTCAACAATGCCACACGACTCTTCGGCTCACCGAACCCGACTTTTACGGGTACAGTCACAGGCATCGTCCCCGGCGATAACGTAGTCGTCGCCTATACCACGACCGCCACAGCAGCCTCGCCCGCAGGGCAATATCCAATCACAGCCACGATCTCCGGAACCTCCGCCGGCAACTACATCGCAACCATCAACCCCGGCACACTCGACATCACACCTGTCGCCACCAGCATCACCGTCGCCAGCTCCGCCTCGCCTTCCGCCGCAGCCGCCGCAGTCACCTTCACGGCTACGGTCACCAGCACCAACGGCACGCCTTCCGGCTCCGTCACCTTTTCTGACGGCGCCACAGTCCTAGGCACCGCAACCCTCAACAGCAGCGGCATCGCTACCTTCTCCACCACAACACTCACCTCGGGCACCCACACGATCACCGCAACCTTCCAGGCGAGTACCAGCTTCACCACCAGCTCCGCCATGCTCACTCAGATTGTGAATACTCCCGCAGGGAGCTTCACCATCGCCGCTACCCCTGCCACGCAGATCATCCGCGGCCCCGGTGCCACAAACTATCAGATCATCCTCACCTCCGTCGGAGCTTTCACCGGCCAGGTCAACCTCGCCTGCACAGGCCTCCCCACCGACGCCACCTGCAGCTTCGCCAGCAATCCGACGCTCACCGCCGGAGGCACCGCCACCGTTGCCCTCACCATCACCACCACAGCAGCCGACGCCAGCCTTCACAACCCGGCAACGCCAAACTTCAACCCAGCCGATCTCGCGCCCATCACTGCTGCCGCTGTCTTCCCAGTTGAACTTACCGGCATCGGAATCTTCTTCGCGGGCCTGCGCCGTCGCAAAACACTAGGTACTCAGAAGATTCGTCTTCTCGCAGTGATCCTGCTCTCCTTCGGTATCCTTGGCTTGGCGGGTTGCTGCTTCAACACCACCTTCCAGACCTACACCGTCAACGTCACCGGCACCAGCGTCGGCTTCACGACGCCGGCTCAGTCCACCTCGGTCTTTCTCTCTGTCGGTAAACCGTAGCAGCGCTATCCGCCTGTCCAGCTGATCCCGCAGGGCGCACAGGCAAAAGGAACTCAGAAGTATCGCAGTTGGAGGTTTCATCCTTATGCATCTCCGCACCGTGAGCCCCGTTAAATCGAGCTCCCACACCGTGCCCTTTGCCGGTACTCTTCGTGACTTCGGGAGCAGGCTCGCCGCCCCGTGTATCGCCGTCCTGTGTATTGCAGCACTCTGCATCGCCGCTTCGCCTCTGCCCGCCGTCGCGCAGGCCCTCAAGACCGCATCCCCCCCCCCGCCGGACTTCTCTCGACTCGACCTCTACGGTGGCTACGCTGACTTCCACCCTTACGACAGTGAAATCACCCCTTTCGTCTATCAGCCCATCAACGCCGGCGCAGTAGCCAGCGCCTCCGCCTACTTCAACCGCTATTTTGGCGTTCAAGCCGAAGGCAGCTTCTTCCCTCACGGGCCCAATGATTGCTACTTCACCGCCCAGGCAGGCCCTGTCTTCCGTTATCAAAAAGGTCGCTTCGTCCCTTTCGTCCACGCCCTTGGCGGTGGAGCTAGAGTCGGCGGCCCTGCCTTCCAACCCTGCACCTGGGGCTGGGGCGTCACCGCAGGCGCAGGTCTGGACTTCATCCTTCCCATCTTCAATAATCACATCGCACTCCGTCCCATCCAGGCCGACTTCAACTACTCGCACGTCGACTACGGCCCCATCGATCCCGCCCAAGTCACTGGAGGAGTCGGAGACATCACAGCCTACCGCCTCTCCGCGGGAGTCGTCTTCCGCCTCGGCCAGCTCACTCCTCCTCCGCCAGTCCAGCTCGGCTGCACTGTCCAGCCGACGAACATCTTCCCCGGCGACCCAGTCACCGCTACCGCCACCGCCACCAACCTCGAACCCAAAAAGAAGCTCAACTACCGATGGTCCGCAAGCGGCGGCGAGCTCACCAATAACGACGCCACCGCCGCTATCAACACCGCCGGCCTCGCTCCCGGCGACTACACCGTCGCCGGCCACGTCAGCGAGGGCAAACGCCCCGGCGAGAGCGCCGACTGCACCGCTGGTTTCCGCATCCACAACCCGGCGCCCCCTACCCTCTCTTGCTCCGCAAATCCGAGCACCGTCATGCCGGGCGATCCCTCCACCATCACCGCCGCCGCCAGCAGCCTCGAGGGCCTCACCCTCAGCTACTCCTACTCCACCACCGCAGGCCTGATCTCCGGAGCCACGCCAACCGCCACGCTCGTTACCACCGGCGCTCCCTCGGGTACAGTCAACGTCACCTGCAACGTAGTCGACGACCTCGGTAAACACGCCTCAGCCACCACAACTGTCACCATCGTCACGCCACCGCCTCCGCCAGTCCCGCAGGTGCGTCCGCTCTGCAGCATCTCGTTCGAGCGCGATCCAAAGCGTCCCGTCCGCGTCGACAATGAGGGCAAAGCATGCCTCGACGAGATCGCCCTCACTCTCAACCGCGACACCACCTCGAAGCTCGTCATCGTCGGCAGACACTCCGACGACGAAACCTCCGACGCCGCAGCCCAGCGAGACCTCAACGTCGAGCAGTACCTCACCGAAGAAAAAGGCATCGACTCCGCGCGCATCTCCATGCGCACCAGCGGTCAACCGGGCCGCGTCCTCGATAGCACCCTCGTCCCCGACGGAGCCACCTTCATCCCCGGCGACACCGCCACCTTCGACTCGTCCTCGGTAAAACGTCAAGGCCAGCCGTATCCAAAAGTTAGACCCACCCCGAACCACTAACCGTAGCGTTGCAGACCAGCGCTACATCACGAAAGGGGAGGAGAGCAATCTCCTCCCCTTTCGTCTTCCGCAAAGAAGCGTCACGGCGAAACCCGCACCCTTCACCCCACGCCACAATCTCTGCTAAACTAACTGAGTCGGTACAGCGATCCAGCAAGCCCACCCGCGCGCTTGAGCCTCACGGAACGCACCTCTCATCGGCATCTTACCGCAACACATTCGGGGCGTAGCGCAGTCTGGTAGCGCACCTGGTTCGGGACCAGGGGGTCGGAGGTTCGAATCCTCTCGCCCCGACCACTTAAATAAACCACTTAGAGAACCACTTATATCAGGGGCCTCCAATTGCGCGAGAAACACCGCGTCGATGGTCCGCGTGACCGCCTCCACCGTTCCTCCCACCAACTGCGCCCATAGACGTTCTGCGTAACGTCAATATGGGCGTGCCCCATATTCTCACGGATGACTTCCGGCCTTGCTCCCGTCCGCAGCATCAAACTGGAATGCATCGTACGGAAGCTCCGAAACCGTCATCTCGAGACCACCCAACTCCTAGCGTGCTTTGATATTCCGAAAGCATTCGTCGGTCTGTTGCGCACACAGGAACGCAGAACATGGCCCTCAATCGTTCTGACGTCTAGTTCCGACCAGGTGAGTGCAATCATTTCCGATCGGCGTAATCCCGCGCTCCCAACGAGCAATACTATGGCTCGATCACCTATAGAGAGCTGTTCTACCAGACGCTGGAACTCTTCGGGCGTAAGAACGTGTTTGTCACGAAGACGCTTCTGCGAGGTCCTCACACGGCTGATCGGATTTAAGTGAGCCACTCATGTCGGATAGCGTGTTTGTACAGTGCCGGCAGCGTGCTCTTCAGCGTTGTTTCGACTTTGGCGCCAAACACGTTCTGCACTGGCGTCGGGACACAGAAGCAATCACGATTCTCAAGAACTGCCCCGGTAACTCCGCTGAACGGGCAGTTTGTTGATCGTTGAATTCATCCCTCCTTCACTCTTCTCGCAAAAGACCCACAATTAGGGTGCTACCTGATAAGCGACTTCAACATGCTTGCTGTCACCGGCGGTAAAGAGCGAAGCGAACGGCCGAGGAACAGGAACATTGGGGGAGCACAAACTTAGGCTGGCAAGATATGGTGGGGTCTTCGGTAGTTGATCTCAAAACATCGTGCTGCTATTGGAAGCACTCTCAGAAATTGGTTGGATCTCGGGATTGCGGATTGATCGAGACCTCCGGTTTCTCCGTAAGTGGGCTCCAGCTCTCAGGAAAGTACGTGACCGTTTCTGCAGCCGCTTGGGCAGCCGGGGCGAATGATCGTGCCTGGCATTTTTCCAAGGGTTAGCGTTCTCCGCATTCGCGTGCGTTTCCCCTCACGGAATGCAGATCGAATTTTTCGGATGGACATACTTCTCAGTCCAAACTTGGAGTATAGTTGTGCATAGTAACTTGTAGGTAAGCCGCTGAATTCCAAGGATCGCCGGAAATTCCAGTTTGTGTTTCTTGTTTCCGCTATTCATTGACAATTCATCGGCGCGCATGAAAAATAGTTGCACCATATAGTTAATTTCAGTCTACGCAGAGACTCATGGAGGAAAGGCACGTATGGAACAGACTCAGTTTGTAAGTGATTCAACGGCAGGAAAGATTGCAAAGGCGACCCTTGATTTGGGTCTTCCCGGTTTCAGCCTTTACGTCGACAAAGAACTTAAACAGGGCCTGATTCACAGCCTACTTGGCGTTGCGGCCGGCGCTGCTTTCGGTGTCCCCGGGTTGCTGCTTGTTTCGGCGAACTCCATTGCGCGTGCCAACTCCGGCAAGCACCTTTGGCAGTTAGGTAAGGAACGTGTAGAAGCCTTCGAACGTGCTCGTGCTGAAGAGGATGAAGAGCACTCTGAGCCGGTCGTCAAAAGAACACCTGGGAAAAGAGCCTCTCAGCGGTGAGCACTTTTCTTCCGGATCAAGCTTCTTCCATCACTCCCATAAACGGTCAGAATCATTCCAAGCGGTCGTGGAGCGGGACTTTATTCCAGCTCGCGGCCGCGGGAACCGTCGGATTTTTCGTTGCAAAATATCAACGGGAAATCTTTCGGGGAGCCGTTAAAGGTGGACTATCTTTCGGTAACAAATTGCGGGAGCTGCAAGATGAAATTGCAGCAACCATAGAAGATCAGGTCGCCGAAGCCGAAGCTCAGAGCCCCCAGAAATAGCGGCCCTCATACCTCATAAATAGCATCTCAGAACGCCGAATCGACCGTCACGAGAGTCGAAGTGCGTCGCTGTTCTAAATTGTTTTCATCCACTCTTCCATGGTTTGTTTCCAGATGCTCGCTTTCTGAGAACACTCCATACATGGCTTGGTCCGATACAACTCGCAGTCCGCTTACCATCGCGCAACGAAGTATTTGGTTCGCGCAGGCTCTGGATCCGTCCAGTCCCCTCTACAACATTGGCGAATACCTCGATATCGATGGCCGTATCGACGTAACCCTCTTTGAGGCCGCGTTGCGCAGCGTCGTCCGTCGGACCGATTCCCTTCATCTTCGTTTCATCGAAGTCGATGGCGAACCCAGACAGCATCGGGAAGCCGAGTCGGATTGGACGCTTGCCGTTATCGATGTAAGCCACGAAGCGGGTCCACAAACCGCCGCGGAATCGTGGATGTATCGCGATATGCAGCAGGCTGCGGATCTGGCTCAAGGTCCACTGTTTCAATATGCACTTTTCCGGGTCGCAGCTGACCGCTACTTCTGGTATGCGCGCTATCACCATCTTTCTATGGACGGATTCAGCGTCGCACTGCTCGTGCGGCGTGTAGCTCAGGCCTATTCCGACCTTGCCGAGGGCCGGCAGCCCGAGCAGCAACCGTTTGGCAGCTGGTCCGACCTTCTAGCCACGGAAGAGATCTATCGCCAGTCTTCGAATTTCGAATTGGATCGGGAGTACTGGGTTCGCCAGTTGGCAGAACGCCCCGAGCCCGCCACTCTCTGTGGCAAGTTGCCGACACATCCAACCAGGTTTCTTCGCAGCAGGGGTGCTATTCCCCGTCACGTCGCGGCTTCGATAAAGAACCTGCCCGGGCACGCACTCTCCGCAGTGGCGCTCTCTCTGTACCGGTTTACGGGTACCCGTGATCTTGTAATTGGCATGGGATTGACGGGACGAATCGGGAAACCGACTCGCCTTGCCTGTGGAATGATGTCGAAGGTCTTACCTCTCCGGTTGACCTTGGCCCCGGAAGACTGTCTGCAAGATCTCTTCGCTCTCACTTCCAAGCGAATACAGCAGATGGTACGGCACCAGCGCTATTCACTGGAAGACCTGCGCAGAGATCTGGGTGTCCGGCCCAACGATCCAGGTTTATACGGAACGACTCTCAACGTCGTCTCTTTCGATTACAGCGTGCGCTTCGCCGGATGCGCAGCCATGGTGCGAAACGTAGGCAACTGGCGAGAGGACGATCTACAGATCGCGATTTACGACCACCGCCTGAACGGCGACCTGCAAATGGAGTTCTACGCCAACGCCGATCACTACACACCGCAGTCACTCGAAGCTCATCGAGACAGGTTCCTGAGCCTGTTCGAAGAGCTCGCGCTGGAATCCGCAGACACAAAGTTATATAAGGTTTCCCTAGTCGACGCCGCAACCCGAGATCAGCATCTGCAGCAATTCAACCCGGCGCCTCGGGCTTTGCCTCCCGGAACCATTCCGGAGTTATTCGAGCAGCAGGCAGCTAGGTGTCCCGAAGCCGCAGCGCTCGTTAGCGCAGGCAGCACGATCTCGTATGGAGAATTAGATGCGCAGGCGAATGGCCTGGCGTGGCTTCTCAAAGAACATGGCGTCCGTCCCGGGTCTCTGGTAGCAGTCCACCTTGAGCGTGGACCTGATTTCGTTATCGCGCTGCTCGCAATACTAAAAGCCGGTGCGGCCTACATTCCGATAGATCCTGCCTATCCCAGCCATCGCGTTCAGGCGATGATTGCGGCAACACAGCCTCAACTGCTGATTACCGGTTCGAATTTACCCACCGAAAGAACTCTTTACGAGACAGAGGTCCTGCTTCTCGACCGTGTGTCCATCACACCCGCCACGGTTTCTCCACATGGCCTCCCCCGGATAGATTCCTTGGCCTACGTCATGTTTACATCCGGTTCCACCGGAGAACCCAAGGGCAGCGCGATTCCGCAGAGTGCCATCATCAGGCTTGTTCGCAATACGGACTACGTCATCCTGGGGCCCGGAGACCGCATGGCCCAGGTCTCGAATGCCTCGTTCGATGCCGCGACCTTCGAAATCTGGGGAGCCTTGCTGAATGGGGCGACCCTATCCATCCTGCCGCGGGATGTCGTGCTATCTCCAGGAAAACTTGCAGCTGCGCTCCAGGAAGAGCGCATGACGACGATGTTTCTGACCTCGGCACTGTTCAATCAGATGGCCCAGGAATCGCCGGCTGCATTTTCCGGAATGCGCGATCTGCTGGTGGGAGGAGACGCCGTCGACCCGCGCTCGGTCCAAGCCGTTTTCACGGCGGGAGCTCCGAAACGTTTCCTCAATGGCTACGGCCCGACGGAAAACACCACATTTAGCACCTGGCACCAGGTGGATCAGGTTTCCCCATCCACAACCGCTATTCCCATCGGCCGGGCCATTGATAACAGCCGTGCGTACGTCCTCGACAGCGGACTCGAGCCGGTACCGGCCGGTGTTACGGGTGAATTGTACGTAGCGGGCGCCGGACTTGCTTGGGGCTATTGGAACAAGCCAACACTGAGTGCGGAGCGTTTTGTTGCCGATCCCTATGGACAACCGGGAGCCAGGATGTATCGCACCGGCGATCTGGCTCGATGGACGGAAGCGGGGGCCATCGAGTGCCTGGGACGCGCCGATCGACAAGCCAAGATCCGTGGGTACCGCATCGAGTTGGGCGAAATCGAAGCCACGCTACGGACGCACCCCCTGGTAAAGGAAGCTCTGGTCAGAGTGGACGGCACCGGTTCTCAAAAGCATCTACTGGCATACGCCATCACGCGCGAGAGCGGCGATGGGCAGGCCCAGGCAGCCTTCGTCGAGCACTGGCGCGAGCTCTATGAAAGCACCTATGGGAACCGAGAGGAAGATCGAGGCAACTTCGACATCACCGGCTGGATGAGTAGCTACACAGGCCGGCCCATTCCCCCACAGGAAATGATCATCTGGATCGAAGAGACGGTTGAGCGTCTGCGCAGGCTCAACCCCGCTCGCATCGCGGAGATCGGCTGCGGAACTGGTTTGCTCGCAACGCGGCTCGCGGGTTCGTGCGAGCGATATATCGGTTTGGATTTTTCTTCCCAGGCATTGGCGCGCCTGAGTACTTACGCTGCCAGCCGGAGCGATCTTGCGTCACTGGAACTGCATGCCGGTGAAGCGCACCATCTCACCTTTCTGGAAGACCACAGCATAGATTTGGTGATCCTGAATTCGGTCGTCCAGTACTTCCCGGATGTCTCATATCTTCTGAAAGTTCTCTCTGAAGCGGCGCGGGTGACCAGACCCGGCGGCCATATCTTCGTCGGCGATGTCCGCAATCTGCTTCTGCTCGACGCCTTTCATGCCTCGGTGCAAATGGATCAGGCCGAAGAGGACACAGCCGTCAGCTATTTGGAGCACCGGGTATCGAAGGCAAAATTTGATGAGCAGGAGCTGATCCTCTCTCCCGCGTTCTTCGAAGAATTGGCGAAGCATGCAGACAAGATCGGCCGGGCAGAGATCAACCTCAAGCGCGGAGCCTATGACAACGAGTTGAGCCGCTTCCGGTATGACGTTCTGCTGCAGATCGGAGAGAAGAAACAGATTGCGGAACCGGCAGAATGGCTGACCTGGGATGAAAGAGGCGAATGGCGGAGCCGTCTTGAAAGCGCTCTCGCTCAGCGCCCGGGAGAGGCTGCCGGAATCAGGGGAATTCCTGACCGGCGTGTTTCGTCGTCCGTGATCGCCGCTCGCGTGCTTCACGACACCGCCATGAAAAACCGTGGAGAACTGAAGCAGCTCTGCGTTCCCGCGGGCGAAGATCCCGATCAGCTCATGCGACTGGCGGAGTCGCTGGGGGTGGAGTTCCAATGGCGTAACTTCAGTGCGGAAGGCGTGTACGACGGAATCTTCGCCCCGCAGTGGAAGAAGAACAACGATAGGTACCTTCACGAATCCAGAAGCGATTACAAGCAGTTCGCCAATAAGCCCGCGAGCACTGCCGCCAACGCGACGCTGAGCCAGGAGCTGATGCGGCACCTCAAGACGTCCCTGCCTGAATACATGATTCCCGTGGCCGTTACGGTGCTTCCCGCATGGCCACTGAATCCTAACGGGAAGGTGGACCTGAAAGCCCTCCCTGTTGCCGGCCGCGCACAGCGTCTCGATGAGGCGTACCAGGCACCGCAAAGTAAGATTTCCCGTCTGCTGGCCAAGCAGTGGGAGACGGTGCTGGGCATCGACCGCGTCGGCGAAAACGATGACTTCTTCGCTCTCGGCGGACATTCCTTGATGGCGACACAGGTTATGAGCCGAGTGCGCGATACCTTTGGAGTGGAGCTCACTGTTCGTGCCCTCTTCGATGCCCCGAAACTGATGGACCTCGCCCAGGCAGTCGAGGAAGCAATGAAAGGCCGCTCTCTCTCCAGGCCCGCCCTGACCGCTCAGACAAGGCCCAATCTGATACCGGCCTCATGGCCGCAGCAGCGACTCTGGTTCATCGACCGAATGGAAGGTGGAAGCCCCCAATATAACGTTCCGGAGGCATTGCGCCTCCGGGGCGAGCTGGATCGCGAGGCGCTAGAGCACACGATCAACCAGATCCTTGATCGCCACGAAAGCCTTCGCACCTGCTTTGTCGAAGTCGATGGAACTCCCACGCAGATGATCCTTCCACCAAAGTGGACGGAACTGAGGATGGAAGACTTCAGCCATCTTGACCCATCCGAGAAGCGGCGCGCACTCAAAGACGCGCTACGCAGGGAATGGGCGGAGCCCTTCGATCTGCAGAATGGACCGCTGTTCCGAGCACGCCTGCTGAAGTTGGCAGATCAGGAACACATCCTGTTGAGAACCTGTCACCACATAGTCTCCGACGGCTGGTCGATGAGCTTATTCAATCAGGAGTTTGAAGCCTTCTACCAGGGATTTCTCGAGGGACGCTCGAACGTGATGCTGCCCCTGCCCGTGCAGTATGCCGACTTCGCTCTATGGCAACGGAGTTTGCTGACAGAGAAAGCGCTGGCTCCGGGGCTTGCATACTGGAAGAAACAATTAGCAGGTATGCCACCGCGCCTGGAACTGCCAATGGATCGACCGCGCGAGGTTCACGACGAACATCTGGCCGGCGTTTGCATCACGCATGTGGAGAAACCGACCTTTCTCCGATTGAAAATGCTCGCGGAAGAAAATGGCGCGACGCTCTACATGACCTTGCTGGCAGCGCTCGGGATTCTGCTGGAACGCTATACGAGACAAGACGATTTCGTCGTGGGAACGCCTGTCGCCAATCGTCAGGAATCGCAACTAGAGCGGATGATCGGCTTCTTCGTAAATTCTCTGCCAATACGCCTGAAGATACGGCCGGGACAGAGCTTCCAGAACCTGCTTGATGAAATTCGAACGACAACGCTGGCTGCTTATCAACATCAGGATGTTCCCTTTGAGCGGCTGGTGGAAGAGCTGGCGCCGGAACGCGTTCGGAACATTCCCCCGATCTTCCAGATTACGTTCTCCATGATGAACGCCCCCATCCGCGAAAGACGATTAGCGGGATTGATTGTGGAGCCGGTGACAGGAACAGAACTCCGCGTACGTTTCGATCTGGAAGTGTATGCGGTGGAAGAAGCCGGCCAACTGAAGATCTATTGGATGTACAACCGCGGTCTCTTCGAGCGCGCCAGGATGAAGGCGATGTCCCGCCACTTCGAGACGCTGTTGAGTGACATCACCGAAAGGCCGAAGGTTCCCCTGCGGACATTGCGCATTCTCAGCCCGCGCGAAAAGGCACGCTTGTTGGGATACAACGGCCCAACGAGTGCGTTCTCCGTGGACACATTGTCAGGATTGGTCGCTGCGCAGGCAGCGCGAACTCCTCACGCAACCGCCCTTGTATTTCAGGATGAGGAAGTCACCTACGCCGAGCTGAACACACGTGCCAACAGGATCGCTCACCGCCTAATCACGCAAGCCATAGGACCTGAGAGCATCGTCGGCATTCGTATGGCTCCGTCGATCCACATGATCGTGACCGCTCTGGCCGTGCTCAAGACAGGCGCCGCCTATCTGCCGCTGGATCCACAGTACCCGGAAACGAGACTGACCTACATGATTTCGGACGCGAGACCATCCCTCGTTCTCACCTCCGATAGTCCAGAGTTGCAAGAGGGGCCAGATTCACCGATACATGATCCTGCTATAGCCATTCACCCATCCGTTCCGGCTTACGTAATTTATACCTCCGGTTCGACCGGGA
This sequence comes from Granulicella sp. S190, assembly GCF_009766095.1. GTDB lineage: Bacteria > Acidobacteriota > Terriglobia > Terriglobales > Acidobacteriaceae > Edaphobacter. The sequence continues at coordinate 261,696 of NZ_LMUD01000016.1, read as the reverse complement.
AGCCGAAAGGTGTTGTCGTCACCCATGGCAATATCACACGGCTCTTTTCGGCGACAAACCACTGGTTTGAATTTGGTTCTGAGGATACCTGGACACTGTTCCATTCATTCTCTTTCGACTTCTCCGTTTGGGAGATCTGGGGCCCGCTGACAACCGGCGGAAAACTCGTTATCGTACCTCGCGCGATCACCCGATCGCCTGAAGAATTCGTCGCGCTTATAAAAAAGCGAAAGGTAACGGTTCTGAATCAAACTCCCTCAGCGTTTCGCCGTCTCTCGGCGGAGCAATGCAAAGGGTCCAGCCTGCGCCTGATCCTCTTCGGTGGCGAAGCACTGAATCCGACATGGCTGGAATCGTGGTTTGGTGTCTATGGAGACGAAGTCTCTTTTGTAAACATGTACGGTATTACGGAGACAACCGTCCATGTGACCTACGAATGCATAACCGCCGAGATGTCCAGGATGACGAGTCGAAGCCCGATTGGCGTGAATATTCCTGATCTTCGCGTCTACGTTTTGGATTCTTTCCTCGAACCGGTTCCCCCAGGCGTGACTGGGGAACTCTATGTAGCCGGAGCGGGACTTGCCCGGGGCTATCTGAACCAGCCGAGGATCACCGCAGAACGATTTCTCCCGGATGTCTACGCCCACAAGCCCGGTGAGCGCATGTACCGGTCCGGTGATTTGGCGCGGCGGAGCTCGAATGGGACTCTGGAGTATGCTGGCCGGGCTGATACCCAGGTCAAGATACGCGGCTTCCGTATTGAAGCGGGCGAAATCGAAGCGGCGTTGATGGACTGTGAGGACATAGCCCAGGCCTCGGTAATCACCCGCGCTGACGCCAACGGAGAGGAGCAGTTGGCGGCATACATCGTGCCGGAACACTCGCTCAGCGCGCTTACGCGTGTTCTACATCTGGAACATTCCGGAGAGCTTAAACCGAACGACTGCTACGAGCTGTCCAGTGGCCTGACCGTCAAGTGTCGCAACCACAGCGAAGCCGATTTTCTGTGTCGCGAAATTTTCGAAGAGCAAACGTACCTGAAACACGGCATCACGCTTCCCGAAGCCGGGTGCGTCTTCGATGTGGGCGCGAACATAGGAATGTTTACCACTTTCGTCAGCCAGCGGTCCCCCGCGACGAAGATCTACGCCTTCGAACCGATTCCGCCGTTGTTTGACGACCTGCGCACAAATGCTGCGATCCATTCCACTGTAATGCCCAAAGTATTCAACTGCGGTCTGTCGAGCCAGCATGGAACCGCAGAGTTTGTCTGGTACAAGTACAACTCGGTAATGTCCGGACGCTTTTCCGATAGCTACTCCGATAAACAGACCCTCGGCGTCTATTTGCGCAACGAGATGGCACATCTTGCCGTGTCCAGCGCAGCTCTCGAAGAGCTGACAGAGAATCGCATGGAATCAGAGCGGTTCCTCTGCGAACTGCGGACAATCTCAGAGATCCTTGCCGAAGAGAAGATCGAAACGATCGACCTTCTGAAGGTGGATGTTGAGAAGAGTGAGTGGGATGTGCTCCAGGGAATCTCCGCGGAGGATTGGCCCAAGATCCAACAGGTCGTGGTCGAAGTCCACGATATGGACGGCCGGTTGGAACGAATCGCGAAAACTCTGAAAATAGCCGGTTTTATTGTGCATGTAGAACAGGACGTCGCTCTGCGGGGCACCGCTCTTCATTCCATCTACGCACGCCGTCCGGAGTATGCCGCACCTGCAGCCTCTGCCAGAAGCATTCCCACCCAGGGATCGCGGCAGCTTATCGAGAAAACGCGGCAACACCTCCAGCGCATCTTGCCGGACTATATGATGCCGGGCAGCTTCACCCTGCTCACCAGCCTACCGCTGACCACCAACGGAAAGCTGGATGTCAGTGCATTGCCGAAGCCGCAAATAGCGAGTGCACTCTATCGTGCTCCCCGCACTTCCGTGGAAGCAACCCTCTGCCAGATTTACTCGCAAGTGTTGGGGGTGGAGAAGGTCGGGATCGACGATAGCTTCTTTGCCTTGGGAGGCCATTCCCTGAATGCCGCCCGCGTTAGCAGTCGGCTCAGGGCTGCTCTGGGCGTGGACATGCCAATCCGTCTTCTCTTCGAAACACCGGAGGTGGCGAATCTTGCGGAGCGCTTGCCCCAACGCACAGAAACACGTGTGCCTTTACTGCGGCGCAGACCCGCGCAGATGCATAGCGGAACTACCGCTGTGCTGGGAGAAGGTCAGTGACGACGAGCACCGAGACATTCCCACTTTCCTATGCCCAGCAGCGGCTTTGGTTCCTTCAGAGCATGGAAGGACCCAACGCGGTCTTCAATCTACCGATCGCTTTGAGGATCACCGGCGCGTTGAACACCTCTGCTCTATTGACCGCGCTGCGCGACGTCGTAGCTCGCCACGAAAGTTTGCGCACCGTATTACGGGACTCGGAGGATGAAACACCCTACCAGCACATCCTCGCCCCTGAAACCCACGAGCTGCGAATCGCGACCGCCGACATCACGGAAGAGCAACTCCCGGCACTCTGCGCCGAGTTTGCTTCGACCCCGGTTGATATCACGAAAGAATTGCCCTTCCGTGCATGGCTCTACCGCCTGGACGGCGAGCACCACGTGCTGTTCCTGCTTCTGCATCACATAGCAGGTGATGGCTGGTCTCTCGGCGTTCTCAAGCGGGACCTCGGCGAAGCTTACACGGCCCGCCGCAGCGGTCACGCACCTGGGTTCCGTGAGCTCGAAATCCAATACGCCGATTACACGCTCTGGCAGAAAGAGATGCTGGGCGACGAGAATCAGCCCACCAGTATTCTCGCTCGACAGCTCGAGTTCTGGCGGCGCGCTCTCTCCGGCATGCCCGAGGAGTTAGCACTGCCGACAGATCGTCCTCGCCCGGCCAGTGCCAGCTTTCGTGGCGGGTTGGCGACCTTGAAGCTCAACGCAAGCCTGCACAGAGCTTTGGCCGCCTTTGCCCAGGAGACGGGAGCCAGCCTTTTTATGGTTCTGCAGGCAGGATTCGCAGCACTGCTCTCACGGCTCGGCGCAGGGGAAGATATTCCACTGGGAACGCCAGTCGCCGGGCGCGACGAAGAGGCTCTCGAAGAATTGATCGGGTTTTTCGTGAACACCCTGGTTCTGAGGACCGATGTATCCGGAGATCCATCTTTTCGCGAATTGGTAGCGAGAGTGCGGGATTTCAATTTCGAAGCATTTGTGAACCGGGATGTACCGTTCGACATGGTAGTCCATGCGCTGCAGCCCGAGCGCTCTCTCGCACGTCAGCCTCTTTTCCAGGTCATGCTGGCGCTCCAAAACTCACCTGGCGGAGAGACATGGCTGGACAGCCTGGAGGTAAAATCGGAGCCCCTGCCCTGGCACGCAGCCAAGTTCGACCTCACCTTGAGTCTCGAAGAAAAATCAGGACCGGCAAAAGAGCCTGCAGGCATCGAAGGATTCTTCGAATACAGCTCCGACCTCTTTGACCAAGACACGGTAGAGATGCTGGGCAGCCGATTGATCCGCCTTTTGACGTACGCGATGGAAAGACCCAGCGTTGCTCTCAGCAAGCTCACGCTCCTCGCACCTCTGGAGCGTGAGGAGCTACTGCACAGCTCCGAGCCCCGGCCCTCGTCTCGTTCGCAGCGAACTATTCCGGAATTGTTCGCGTTACAGGTTACGCGAGACCCTCACGCCATCGCGCTCGTCTTCGGAGAGGACTCCATCAGCTATGGCGAACTGGACACACGGTCGAACCGCATTGCGAACGGTCTCATCGAAGCCGGGACAGGGCCGGACGATCTCGTAGGCATCTGCATGGAGCGGTCGCTCAACCTCATCGTGGCTGCGCTCGGAACGTTGAAGGCGGGAGCCGCATACCTGCCGCTGGATCCCGAGTATCCGCAAGAGCGGCTCGAATACATGATCTCGGATGCGCGTCCCGTGATGGTACTTCGCGACGAAACGCTGGCGCAATTTTCTGCGCAAGCTCCGGATCATCCTCCTGTCCGTCCAGTTCGACCGGCGAATGCGGCGTACGTCATTTATACTTCCGGCTCTACAGGCAAGCCGAAAGGTGTTGTCGTCTCGCACCGGAACGTCTCACGGCTGCTCGAATTCACCGACCCGTGGTTCGAATTCGGCCCCACAGATGTGTGGACGCTGTTCCACTCGTTTTCATTTGACTTCTCCGTGTGGGAGATCTGGGGACCACTTCTCACCGGTGGACGGCTGGTCATCGTACCGCGTGTCATAACTCGGTCACCTGAAGAATTTCTCAAGCTGCTCATACAGCATCGTGTCACCGTTCTGAACCAGACTCCGTCCGCCTTCTATCAGCTCCTTCCCCTTGAAAATCAGGCATTCACCCCGCGTGTAGTCATCTTTGGGGGAGAGGCTCTGGACCCGCGCCGGCTTGAGCCTTGGTATCGCACGCACGGCGAGACCAGTCGGTTGATCAACATGTACGGCATCACGGAGACCACAGTCCATGTGACCCACCATGCACTGTCTCCACAGAACACCCAGATGGCCGGCAGTCCCATCGGCGGGAGCATTCCGGACCTGCGCGTTTACGTGCTCGACGCAGCGCTGGAACCTCTGCCGCCAGGAGTGGCCGGCGAACTCTATGTAGCCGGCGACGGACTCGCGCGCGGATACCTGAATCAGCCGGCTCTGACCTCCACCCGATTTGTCGCCAATCCCTATGGAGAAGCCCCCGGCGACCGTATGTATCGTTCCGGAGATCTGGCTCGCTGGCGCAAGGACGGCACGCTTGAATACCTGGGCCGAGGCGATGCCCAAGTGAAAATCCGCGGGTTCCGGATTGAGTTAGGCGAGATCGAAGCAGCCTTACTGGAATGCCCTGGAGTCAGGCAGGTAGCCGTCATGGTGCGCGGTACCCACGACGGCAGCAGCCAGTTGGTGGCCTATTTCGCAGCCGATCCGAGCAGTATGGAAAACATGAAATCACGGTTGAGCGAAAAGCTCCCTGATTACATGGTTCCCTCCGCTTTCGTCGCGATGGATGCTCTCCCCCTCACGATCAATGGAAAACTGGATCGCGCAGCACTGCCGGAACCAGTGTTTCGAAGTGACGGCTTCCGTGCCCCCCGAACCCCCGAAGAAGAGATCCTGTGCAATCTATATGCTGACGTGCTGGGTCTGGAGCGCGTAGGGCTGGACGATGACTTCTTCGCACTGGGCGGCCATTCGCTGTTAGCGACCCGGCTCGTAAGCCGCGTGCGAACGAGCCTGGGAGCCGACATTACAATCCGTACGCTATTCGAAGCTCCCTCTGTCATCGATCTTGCTGCGCGTCTAAAAAAGAACGTGGGAACTGCGGATTTGCCACTGGTTCCCCAGCAACGCCCTCAGCGGCTACCCCTGTCGCACGCACAACGACGACTGTGGTTCCTGGAGAGGCTCGAACAGGATCGTGCGATCTATAACCTGCCCATCACCTTTCGCATGGAAGGACCGGTGGATCCGGTTGCGCTGGAAGCTGCATTGAACGATGTAATTGCACGTCATGAGTCGCTCCGGACAAACCTCCCAGATGCCGAAGGAGAACCGTACCAGCAGATCCTCCCGGCCGAGCAGGCGCATTTGTCACTGCGGGTCGAGGCGATCACGGAGGCTGAGGTCATTGATCGCCTTCTTGGCGCAGCCCTCACGGGCTTCGACCTCACCCACGAGATGCCGGTGCGGTCATGGCTATACCGACTGAGCGAAAACGAGCACGTCTGGCTAATCCTGCTTCACCATAGCGCCGGTGACGGCTGGTCGTTACAGCCTCTGCTGCGGGATTTGAGCTTCGCGTACCAGGCTCGTCTGCGGCAAATCAGGCCTTCCTTCAGAGAACTGCCCATTCAATATGCGGACTACACCCTATGGCGGCAGAGGATGCTCGGGGATGAAGACAATCCAGAAGGCGAAGCCGCAAAGCAGCTTAGGTTCTGGAAACAGGCGCTGACAGGTATTCCAACGGAACTGAATCTCCCATTGAACCGAGCTCGTCCTGCCCGGCCAAGTTTCCGTGGCGACTTGGTTTCCGTTCGTTTGGACGCACAGTTACATCGCGATCTCCTCCAACTGGCACGAGCCACCAACGCAAGCTTGTTCATGATTATTCAGGCAGGCTTTGCGGCCCTGCTATCGCGCCTTGGTGCGGGCGAAGATATTCCATTAGGTACTGCCGTCGCGGGACGTGGCGAAGCGGCGACGGAAGATCTGATCGGATTCTTCGTTAACACGCTGGTGCTGCGCACAGATGTTTCAGGGCGGCCTTCGTTCCGCGAATTGATTAGCCGTGTTCGTGAGTTCGATCTGGGAGCCTACGCCAACCAGGACCTGCCCTTCGAGCGCGTGGTCGAAGTTCTGCAGCCCGAACGTTCCCTCGCGCGACAGCCCCTGTTTCAGGTCATGCTCGCACTGCAGAACACGCCCGATGCCGACCTGCATCTTGACGGTGTCGTGATTCGGCCCGAACCCCTGCCATGGGATATTGCGCGGTTCGACCTGATGCTGAGCCTTCACGAACGCTATGGCTCCCACCGCGATCCGCTCGGAATGGAAGGCGTCTTTGAGTACAGCGTGGATTTATTCGACAGGAAGACGATCGAGTCGGCCGGAGAACGCTTTATACGCCTGTTGCGCGCGGCGGTCGCGTCACCCGATGCCGGCCTGCATGAGCTCGAGATTCTGACCGCCGAAGAGCGTCAACATCTGATCGAAGGATTTCAAGGAACGGAGCCGGTGGATCTGCTATCTCCTAAACCTGAGCTTCAGCTACAGGAGCTTTTTGAGGCGCAGGCAGCGCGAACTCCTCATGCGATTGCGCTGGTATCGGGCTCTGAAAAGATAACCTATGCCGAGCTGAACGAACGCGCGAACCGCCTAGCCCACCGGTTTATCGCACGTATTCAGAGTGTTTCCGGACAACAACCACTGGTCGCCATCCAAATTGAGCGGTCTATCGAGATGGTGGTTGCGGCCCTCGCTGTTCTCAAAGCAGGCGCAGCTTGCCTTCCGCTCGACCCCGAGTACCCCGCAGCGCGAATCGCATTCATGCTGGAAGATGCGAAACCGACGCTGGTACTGGATGCGCCCACCCTGCGGGAGCTCGAATCCATCGTTGATGGCACTCCCGAACGCAACCCCTCCATCTTCCTGGATGGAAGGAGCGGCGCCTATGTGATCTATACCTCTGGATCGAGCGGGAAACCCAAAGGCGTCGTTGTCACGCATGAAAACGTGTCGCGGCTGTTCTCTTCCACACGGCCATGGTTTGACTTCGGCACCGAAGATGTATGGACACTCTTCCACTCGTTTTCTTTTGATTTCTCCGTTTGGGAGATGTGGGGCTCCCTGACGACCGGTGGCCGGCTGGTCATTGTTCCACGCTGGATGACGCGATCCCCGGAGGATTTTCTCATGCTGTTACAGCGTGAGAACGTGACGGTACTGAATCAGACCCCCTCCGCGTTTTATCAATTTCTTCTTGGCCCATCCGACGGTTTGAGCCTGAAGTTCGTGATCTTCGGCGGCGAAGCGCTGGATCCGCGCCGCCTCGCTCCCTGGTTTGAACAGCACGGGGACGGCAAGCCAGCGCTGATCAACATGTACGGCATCACGGAAACGACCGTACACGTCACCTATCAGCCCTTGAGCCGTGACATGGCCTGTGAAACAGCGAGCATCGTGGGACGCAGCATTCCGGACCTGCGCGTCTATGTCCTCGATGACGCTCTTGAACCGGTTCCTGTGGGTGTGCCGGGCGAGATGTACGTAGCCGGTGCGGGATTGGCGCGCGGCTATTTGAACCGTCCCGGGCTGACCGCAGGTCGCTTTGTTGCGAATCCTTACTCCCCAATATCCGGAGCCCGGATGTATCGCTCCGGCGATCGCGCGCGGTGGCGCACCGATGGAGTTCTCGAGTATTTAGGCAGGGCGGATGAGCAGGTCAAGGTCCGTGGCTTCCGGATTGAGCTGGGTGAGATCGAAGCCGCGTTGATGACTTGTGAAGGAATAGCCCAGGCTGCCGTGATTACCCGAGCCGACGTCGCTGGAGAAAAGCAGTTAGCCGCGTACATCGTGCCGGATCGCTCGCTCAACGCCCTTACCCGTGTTTTGCATCTGGAGCAGTCCGGAGAGTTGAAACCAGACGATTGCTATGAACTCCCCAGCGGTCTGGCCATCAAGTGCCGCAACCACAGTGAAGCCGATTTTCTTTACCGCGAGATCTTCGAAGACCAGATCTACCTTAAACACGGCATCACGCTTCCCGAAGCCGGGTGTGTTTTCGATGTCGGCGCCAACATCGGCCTGTTTACCGTCTTCGTCAGCCAATACGCTCCGGCAACGAAGATCTATGCCTTCGAACCGATTCCACCTTTATTCGATGCCTTACGAACCAATGCCGCGATCCACTCCACCACCACTCCGACCGTATTCAACTGCGGGCTGTCCAGCCAAAGTGGAACCGCTGAGTTTGTCTGGTACAAACACAATTCGGTGATGTCCGGTCGCTTTGCCGACAGCCGTGACGATCAACAGACACTTGCAACATACCTGAGCAATGAAACGGCCCATCTGGAAATGCCCGGCGCAGCCATTGAGGAGCTGGTGAAAGATCGCCTGGAATCGGAGCAATTCACCTGCGAGCTGCGAACCCTCTCCGAGATCATCGCGAAAGAGCAGATCGAAACGATCGATCTGCTGAAGGTGGATGTCGAGAAGAGCGAACTGGACGTACTTCAGGGAATCTCTGCGGAGGACTGGCATAAAATTCAGCAGGTCGTGGTCGAAGTCCACGACCTGGAAGGCCGGATGGAGCTCATCGTGGAAACACTCACGATGGCCGGCTTCACGCTGCATGTAGAGCAGGATGAAGTTCTGCGGGGCACGGCTATCTATTCCATCTATGGCCGCCGTCCCGAGTACACTGCTCTCGCAGCTCCTCAAAGAATCCTTGCCAGCCAAGGCCCACAGAAGCTCATCGAGAGAGCTCGGCAACATCTGCAGCGTGTACTCCCCGATTACATGACGCCTAGCAGCTTCACGTTGCTGCCCGCCCTGCCCCTGACCACCAACGGAAAGCTCGACCGGCAAGCGCTCCCCGAGCCTGAGCGGCGTACCGCAACCTATCTTCCACCTTCCACCGAAGCGGAGACCGCGATCTGCGAGATCTATGCAGAGGTGCTGAATCTTCCACGGATCAGCGTCGACGACAACTTCTTCACGCTCGGCGGCCATTCCTTACAAGCTACCCGTGTCGTCAGTCGCGTGCGCCGCCGTCTCGGTGTGGAGTTCCCTATACGCTGGCTCTTCGAGACGCCGATTGCGGCAGACCTCGCGGCTCGCATACCCCAGGCCATCGAAAGTTCAGACGTATTGCGCAAGCAGGAGAGACCGGAACGCCTGCCCTTGTCGTACTCGCAACAGAGGTTATGGTTCCTGCACCAGATGGACCCCGCAAGCACGGAATACAACATGCCGGACGCACTCCGGCTGCGCGGACATCTCGATAGGGAGGCCTTCCAGAGAGCCGTCCAGGCAATCGTTGCACGTCACGAAATGTTACGCACAAGCTTCATCGAAGAGGATGAATCTCCCGTACAGAGAATCGAACTTGAGTGCAAAGTAGACGTCGAGTTTCGCGACATGACAGGCACGGATGAATCGCAGATCACCTCGGAGATACGCCATGAATGGGAGACGCCCTTCCATCTGGAGCGTGCACCGTTGCTTCGCGCCAAATTGTTGAAGCTGGGTGAAGAGGAACATATCTTCCTGCGCACGTTCCATCACATCGCCTCGGATGGCTGGTCGATCGGGGTGTTCAACCGTGAATTTCGCCTGCTATACGAAGCGTTCTCCCAAGGCCGTGAGAATCCGCTTTCTCCGCTCAAGGTGCAGTATGCAGACTTCGCACTTTGGCAACGGAAGCGGGAAGATACCGGCATCGCGTATTGGAAGCGCCAGTTGGCCGGTATTACCGGCCGTCTGGATCTGCCGACAGACCGTCCGCGCCCGGCGGTTCAGACCTTTTCAGCCAAGGTAGTACAGGACAGAATCTCTCCCGACCGAACCAGAGCATTAGCGCGGTTGGGTGAGAACCATCAAGCCAGCCTGTACATGACCCTGCTTACGGCCTTCGGCGTTTTGCTGGAGCGCTATACCGGCCAGGACGACATCGTCATCGGCAGCCCTGTAGCGAATCGCCAAGACGTGCATCTGGAAGACCTGATCGGCTTCTTCGTGAACGCGCTCGTCCTGCGCGTACGCGTGAACCGGGGCGAAACCTTCGGCGAGCTTCTCCATCAGGTGCGGGATACAACGCTCGAAGCCTATGAGCATCAAAACACGCCGTTCGAGCGGATCGTCGAAGAGCTAGGGGTGGAACGGCGCCTGGACGCCTCTCCGTTGTTCCAGGTAATGTTCGCGCTTCAGAACGCTCCGATGGGCGAAACACAGTTGAGCGGGCTGGAAATTGTATCCGTGGCGTCGACTGAGCTGCGCGTTCGGTTCGATCTTGAACTCCATGCGTTCGAGCGCGATGGCGGAGTCGATCTTTATTGGCTCTATAACAGCAATCTCTTCGACCCATGGCGCATAGAGCGGATGGCAGCACATTTCAGAACATTGGTGGACTCGATACCGCAGGTCGGGAACCGGGCCTCCGGCTATCTTTCCATTCTCGACGAAGGCGAACGGCAGAGCATTGAGAAATTCAACCCTGCAGGCATAGGACCGCAAAGGCCGTTTATGCCCGCCATGTTTGAGTGGCAGGCAGCGCATTATGGCGACGCGCCCGCATTGCAGTTTGCGAACGAAGCCCTGAGCTACGCCCAACTCAACGCTCGCGCCAATCGTTGGGCCCATTCCCTTATCGCACGAGGAATCGGCCCCGGAAAACTTGTTGCAGTTGCACTGGAGCGTTCTACGGATCTGCTAGCCGTTCTTCTCGGAATCCTCAAGACCGGCGCGGCTTATTTGCCCCTTGACCTCGAGTACCCACAGGGGCGGATTCGCACGATGCTGGAAGATGCCTGCCCAGCGCTTGTGCTCACGTCGACGGCTTTGCTGGCCCGGCTGCCGGAAGGCAGTCATCTCGTGATCGATACCCCTCCGCTCCCCCTGGAGCTCTTGCAAACCTCAGACCGGAATCCGGACTGCCCCATTTGGGCAGGAAGTCCTGCGTATATGATTTACACCTCAGGATCGACGGGAAAGCCGAAAGGCGTGGTGGTGGAGCATGGCGCCTTTACCGAGTTCCTGCACAGCATCTCGTTCCATCTTCCCTTCAAACCGGGCGACCGACACCTCGCCATCACCACGATAGGCTTTGATATCTCGACGCTGGAGCTGTTCCTCCCGCTTTGTCATGGAGCCGAGGTTGTACTGGCGGCAAAGGATACCGCCCGCGATCCCGTACAGTTGGCTGCGCTCATCCGCTCCTCTGCAGCGACGTCTCTTCAGGCCACACCGAGTCACTGGCGGATGCTGCTGGAGGCGGACCATACATGCGCACAAGGGCTTCGAGTTCTGGTCGGAGGAGAGGCCCTGCCGCGAGACCTGGGCCAGATGCTCGTTCAACTCGCACGGTCCGTTCATAACGAATACGGCCCCACCGAAGCAACAGTCTGGGCGACGATCTACAAGTTGAACCAGAGCGATGCCGACGGGCCCGCAGTCATTCCCATAGGAACTCCGTTCGCGAATTATCGCGCTTATGTACTGGACCCCTGGCTGGAACCCGTTCCGGCAGGTATTGCCGGCGAGCTCTATCTAAGCGGCTCTGGCCTCGCACGTGGCTATCTGAACAGACCCGACCTCACAGCCGAGCGTTTCATCGCAGATCCGTTAGCCGGCATCGCCAACACTGGGGCTCGCATGTATCGCACCGGCGATCTGGCGCGCTGGCGGAAGGACGGCACACTCGAGTTCCTTGGCCGCGCGGATCAGCAGGTGAAAATACGCGGCTTCCGGATTGAACCCGGAGAGATTGAAGCCGTACTAAAGACGCATGACCGTGTAGAGGATGCCGCGGTGGTCGTGCGGAAAAATAACGGCGATGAAAACCTGATAGGTTATGTCATCGCCCGCGGTGCGGCGCAGTCTCAGGAATCACAACTGTCGTACTGGCAGGAGGTGTGGGACGCGGCGTACGTGCCGAATTCACAGTGGTCCGGCGACTTCAACATCGAAGGCTGGAACAGTAGCTATACCGGCCAACCGATTCCTCCGCAGGAGATGCGGACCTGGGTCGATGAAACGGTGGCGAGCATCAGGGCACTCCGGCCACGGCGTGTCCTCGACGCCGGTTGTGGAACAGGTCTGTTGCTCACACGAATTGCTCGAGACTGCGAAAGCTATATCGGCCTGGATGTGTCCGCCAGGGCACTGGAGGATCTCGGCGCTTATATCAAGACCCGAGCCGATCTTCACCACGTAAAGTTACAGCAGGGACAAGCGCATGAGTTGAGCTTCCTTGCCGATGACAGCATCGACCTCGTCATTGTGAATTCAGTTGCGCAATACTTCCCCTCCCTGGACTACCTGCTGGAGGTGCTCTCCGAAGCGGCCCGGGTCATCGCTCCGGGCGGCTATATCTTCCTCGGCGACTTGCGCAGCCTGCCCTTGCTGGAGGCCTATCATGCCTCGGTACACCTGCATCGGGCCGCAGGCGAAATGCCGCTCACCGAGCTCCGCGAACAGATCGCCATGGCGGTTCGCGATGAGGAAGAGCTTCTGATCGATCCTGCTCTGTTCAACCATTTTCGCGATCCGCGGCAGAAAATTGGACACGCCGAGACTGTTCCAAAATCGACAACCTACGATAACGAGCTCAGCCGTTTTCGGTACGACGTGAAATTAGCGATCGGCCCGCGTCAGCATCTCCGAGAACCCGCGGACTGGATCGAGTGGGACAAAAACGGAACCTGGATCGCGGAGCTTGAAAAGGGCTTGAAGTACAACCCCGGGACGTCTCTGGGAGTGCGTGGTATCCGGCACAAGTATGCCGCGCCTTTTGTAGAGGCTGCCCTACGGCTGTCGGAGCTAAACGAAGAGACAAGCGCATGGCATGTAGACGATTTGACCGCAGCGTGCGCGGATGCAGTTGGAGAAGATTCCGCAACCGTAATTCAAATAGCGGAGCGCCTGGGTGCAACGCCCTTCTGGAGGACGGGGGGAACGGAGGTCATTTTCAATCCGCTCTGGTGTGAAGCCGAGGATACGGAACTGCGGGCAATCGATCTCCGCCGATATGCCAACACCCCGTCGCTGCGTTCTACCCACGCAGAGCTGTCGCGCATCCTGCGTGAACACATGCGGCAGTCTCTGCCGGAGTACATGACTCCTTCCGCCATTCTCGTCCTGCCGGAGTGGCCATTGACTCCAAACGGCAAGCTGGACCGCAGAGCACTGCCGAGTCCAGACCGTCAGGTAAAGATCAGTCAGGCTCCTCGCACGCCAACGGAGAAAAGCCTCTGCAACCTGTTCTCGTCTGTGCTGAATGAAGAGCATATCGGAATCGACGACGATTTCTTCGCGCTCGGCGGTCATTCCCTGCTTGCCGCGCGGCTCGTCAGCCGAGCCCGCACCACACTTGGAGTTGAGTTCACGATCCGTACCCTCTTTGAAGCACCCACGGTCGCGCAACTCGTGGGACACGTCCGCACAGCCGGCTCAAGCCGTTCCCCGCTGGTTCGGCAATCGCGCACAGAACGCCTGCCTCTTTCTTATGCGCAGAACCGCCTGTGGTTTCTGGATCAACTAGAAGAACGCAGCTCAACCTACAATCTACCGGCGGCAGTTCGTCTGGAAGGGGAGCTAAACATCGAGGCGCTGGAGATGGCCCTCAACGATGTTCTCGAACGCCACGAGGCACTCCGCACCATATTCCCCGATGACGGTGGAGTTCCTTACCAGCTCGTCCTGCCGCCCGCTGCCGCGCATCTGGATTTCCAGATCGAGCGGCTAAGTGAGGCTGCACTGCCCGCAAGCATGGCGCGAGCCGCCAGTACGACACTCGACATCTCTCGCGAAATTCCTATCCGCGCATGGCTCTTCCAGCTTGCCGCGCGCAGCCATGTCCTGCTACTACTCGTACACCACATTGCGGGAGATGCGTGGTCGTTCGCCCCGATCACCCGCGATCTGATGACGGCCTATGCGGCACGAATTCGCTCGGAACGTCCAGCGTTTTCGGACCTATCCGTCCAATATCCGGATTACGCCATCTGGCAGCGCATCATGCTCGGAGACGAAAGCGATGCCGGCAGCCTGATGTCAAGCCAGCTTACCTTCTGGCGTGAGGCTCTCGCCGGAGTTCCGGCCGAATTGAAATTGCCCGCCGTCCGAAGGCGTCCTGCGAAGCCGAGTTATCAGGGAGCCCAGGTTTCCCTCACGATCAGTCCGCAGGTACACGCGCGTTTGCTCGCTTTGGCAAGGTCCGAAAGCGCAAGCCTATTCATGGTCCTCCAGGCCGGATTCGCTGCGTTGTTATCCAAGCTTGGTGCGGGAGATGACATCTGCATTGGCACAGCCGTCGCCGGACGCAGTGACATGGCGCTCGATGACCTTGCCGGCTTCTTTGTAAACACCATCGTTCTACGTACCGATCTATCGGGCGATCCCACATTTCGCGAGCTGGTTCAGCGCGTGCGTAAGTTCGATCAGGATGCCTATAGCCACCAGGACGTCCCTTTCGAACGTGTCGTCCAAGCCGCGCGACCGGAACGTTCTCTCTCCCGGCAACCCCTTTTCCAGGTGATGCTGTTGCTTCAGAATGTGCCTGCGGCAGAACTGGTCTTGGCAGGCCTTGCAGCAAAGCCTGAGCCGTTTCAATGGGAATCCGCGAAATTCGATCTGACGCTCAGTCTGCAGGAGCGTCATGACTCCGAGCGAGAGCCCGCAGGGCTCAGCGGCTTCCTGGAATACGCCTCTGACTTGTTCGATCGGCAGATTGCGGAAGACATCGCAACTCGTTTTGTCAGGCTGCTGGAAACAATTTCTTCTCATTCTGATATTGCGGTTCATGATGTGAGTCTTCTGAGCATTTCGGAGCGGGGGATCTTGACGTCTTCCCGTGGGGTGTGTGGGGCGGATACAGTTGCTGTTCCGGCACCCACTCAATTCGAAGCCATGGCGGCGCTTGATCCCGGCGCAACCGCGGCCATCTTTGCAGGGGAGTCCCTCAGCTACGCGGAGCTCAACTCCCGCGCCAACCGCCTGGCCCATCTCCTGATCCGGCAGGGAGTTCTCCCCGGAGCCATCGTCGGCATCTCCCTGCCCCGCTCCTTCGACATGCTGGTCGCCCTGCTGGCCACGCTCAAGGCAGGGGCCGCCTATCTTCCCCTTGATCCCTCCTACCCACAGGCACGCCTGCAGGCCATGATCGCCGATGCCCAACCGGCTCTCGTGCTGGACTCGCCACTCCTGGACTCGCCACTCACTGATACCAGCCTCTATCCGGACCATAACCCTGCGGTCCACCTCACGCCGGACCACCCCGCCTACGTGCTTTACACCTCCGGATCCACCGGGACCCCCAAGGGTGTGCTCATCCGCCACGCCGAGCTCGCCCGCTATCTTGCCTGGGCTGGCGCTCTCTATGAGAGCAGCGAAGGCTGCGGCGCTCCCGTCAACACCCCGCTCGCCTTCGATGCCACCATCACCAGCCTCTGGCTGCCCTTGCTGGCCGGAAAGACCGTCTTCCTGCTGCCCGACCAGGAGTTCATCCCGGCACTCGGGGACCTGCTGACCAGCGGCCAGGACTTCACCCTGGTCAAGCTCACACCTGCCCACCTGACCGCTCTTGCCGATTACCTCGGGGACCGGGCCACCGAAGTGCGCTCTCGCAGGTTCGTCGTAGGCGGAGAAGCCCTGAAGGCAACAGTAGCCAACTTCTGGAGCCGCCATGTCCCAGGCCTGCATCTCGTCAACGAATACGGTCCTACCGAAACGGTGGTCGGATGCTGCGTCCACATCCTGGAGCCCGGAGAACAGGTCTCCGGCGATGTGCCGATCGGCTTCGCCACCCCAGGCACACGGCTCTATGTGCTGGACCGCTGGCTGGAACCGGTTCCCCTCGGAGTCTGGGGGGAGCTCTATATCGGAGGCCCACAGGTAGGAGTTGGCTATCTGAACCGCAAGGCGCTTACAGCCGAGCGCTTCCTCGCCGACCGCTGGACAGGATCCGGCACCCGGATGTACAGGACCGGAGACTGGGTAAGGCGTCGTCAGGATGGAACACTGGAGTTCGAAGGCAGAACAGACCAGCAGGTAAAGATACGTGGCTTCCGCATCGAGCTGGGTGAGATCGAAGCTGCGCTGGCAGATCAGCCAGGAATCAGCCAGGCGGTGGCCGTTGTACGCGAGGGCGGCCAGCAGCAGCCTCGCCTGGTCGCCTATGTCATCCCTGCAACAGGAACACAGATCGACACAACCTCACTCCGCAAGGCGCTCGCAGAGAGCCTCCCCGACTACATGGTCCCTGCAGCCTTCGTCGCCATCGAACACTTCCCCCTCTCCCCAAATGGAAAAATCGACCGCACCGCTCTCCCAGAACCAGAACTACACTCACACAACTACCGCACCCCAAGAACACCTGCTGAAGAAATTCTCTGCCGCCTTTTCGCCGAGGTCCTGAAAGTTGATCGCATCGGCATCGACGATAATTTTTTCGTCGCTGGAGGGCACTCACTTCTGGCGACTCGTCTGGTCAGCCGTATCCGGGCTGCGTTGCAAATAGAACTTGGAATCAGAACCCTCTTCGAATCGCCCACGGTTGCCGAGCTGGCGACGCGCCTGCGCAGCGTGGATTTCCCAACGCTTCCACTCACACGGCACCCCCGTCCCGCTCGCCTTCCTTTATCGTATGCACAGCAAAGGCTATGGTTCCTGCACCGGATGGAAGGTGCCGCCGCAACCTACAACATTCCTTTTGCCGTGCGCTTTGAGGGCAACCTCCACATCGCCGCGATGCAGTCAGCCTTGCGCGATGTGATCGCACGTCATGAAACCCTTCGCACCCTCTTTCCGGATGAAAATGGTGTGCCCTTCCAGCTCGTTCTTTCCCCGGATGAGATCACCTTCGATCTCACCGTAGAGAATCTGCGGGAAGCAGATCTGCAGTCGAGCCTCACCCAGGCGGCAGGAATCAGCATTGATATAGCCCGGCACATTCCATTTCAAGCCTGTCTCTTCCGCCTCTCGACAGATCGCCACGTGTTGCTCCTGGTATTGCATCACATTGCGGGAGACGGGTGGTCACTGAACGTGCTCACCAATGAAATCAGCATGGCCTATGCAGCGCACAGCCGTGGCTCCGCCATCTCCTGGGGCGAACTGCCGGTGCAGTACGCCGACTATGTGCTTTGGCAACGGGCATCGCTCGGCGAGGAGTCCGATGCAGAAAGCGTTCTAAGCCGCCAGATCGCGTTCTGGCGCTCTGCCCTGGAGCACGCACCACACGAAATCAGCTTGCCTACGGATCGTGCCAGGCCTGCCATTGCGAGCTACCAGGGTTCCATGGTTCCAGTACGCTTCAGTGCCGGTCTGCACAAGCATCTGCTGGAACTCGGCCATCGCTGTGCGGCGAGCCTTTTCATGGTGCTGCAGGCAGGCTTTGCCGCGTTGTTGTCACGCCTGGGATCCGGGGATGACATTCCCATCGGAACGGTGGTTGCAGGCCGTGGTGAAGAGTCGCTTGAAAACCTGGTTGGCCTGTTCCTCAACACGCTGGTTCTACGCACGGACCTCTCCGGGAACCCAGGTTTTCGCGAACTGATCGGCCGCGTTCGCCGCTTCAATCTTGAAGCCTATGCCCATCAGGATGTCCCCTTTGAGCGTGTCGTAGACGCCCTGCATCCGCAACGATCCATGGCGCGCCACCCGCTATTTCAGGTCGCGCTGACGCTACAGAATCTCCCCGTTTCTGGATCTTCCCCACTGCCTGATCTAAGTGTCACGGTAGAACCGGTCATCTCCCATGTCGCGAAGTTCGATCTTCTGCTGGGCCTTCAGGAAGCCTATTCCAGTGACGGGCAACCCGCAGGGATGGAAGGCTCACTCGAATATAGTCTCGATCTCTTTCAGCACACCACCGCTGAATCCCTTGTTTCGTGGCTCACGGCTCTCTTGGAAGCCGCGGTCGAGAATCCCGACATCCCCATCCACCGCCTCAACTTCCTATCTCCGGAAGAGCGCAGCCTGCTGCTGGAAAAATTCAACCAAACGGATCGAGCAATTCCGGAAGCCACCCTGCCCCGGCTGTTCGAAGAACAGGTGACAAAGACTCCGGATGCGTGTGCGGTCCGCTTTGGCAAAGACAGCCTGACTTACGGCGAGTTAAACCGGCGAGCAAATCAGCTTGCCCATCATCTGAACGCTTGCGGCATCCGCCCTGGAACGATCGTCGGCGTCGAGCGGGAGCGCTCGATCGAAATGATCGTGATGCTGCTGGGAATCGTAAAGGCAGGCGGAGCATGGCTGCCGCTGGATCCAGGTTATCCGGAAGCAAGGCGCGCCTACATGCGTTCCGACGCACACCCGGCTTTGATCCTGGATGCTCCTCTGACACTTGAGGGCCTTCCTGAAAGCAATCCCGCTCCCTCGCTTTCTACCCAGGACCTCGCCTATGTGATCTACACCTCCGGGTCGACGGGCATGCCCAAAGGGGTGGCGGTTACTCATGCCGGAATCGCCAGCCTCGTGCAAGCGCAAATCGAACGGCTCGGCGTGACGCCACAATCGCGCGTCCTTCAGTTCTCTTCGCTCAGCTTCGATGCCTCCGTCTATGAAATCGTGATGGCGTTGCTGACCGGTGCAACGCTGATTCTTCTCGGCGAAGACGACCGGATTGGACAGGCTCTTCAAGAAGTACTTGTTGAACAGCAGGTCACCCACGCCACCCTCACGCCCGCGGTGCTGGCGACATTAGAGATCACACCCAGCCTGACGTTGCAGGCATTGACAGTTGCCGGTGAAGCCTGCCCCGGCAAGTTAGCTGAAGAGTGGTCCGCCAGCCGCCGCGTCATCGATGCATACGGTCCCACAGAAACTACGGTCTGTGCCACCATGAGCGCCCCGCTGTCAGGAGATGCACCGCCGCCCATCGGCAGCCCCATTCTGAATACAAGAGTCTACGTTCTCGACAAAAATCTCGAGCCGGTACCAGTCGGCGTTGCAGGCGAACTGTACATCGCCGGTACCAGCCTGGCGCGCGGATATCTAGGACGTCCTTCCGCAACAGCGGAACGCTTTGTTGCGAGCCCTTATGGCCCTTCCTCTGAACGCATGTATCGCACTGGAGACCTGGCAAAGTGGCGCGCGGATGGCACGCTGGATTTTCTCGGCAGAACAGACCAGCAGATCAAGATCAGAGGCTTGCGCGTAGAACCGGGAGAGATCGAGTCCGCTCTCCTGTCGCTCGGAAATATTAGCCAGGCAGCCGTGGTGGTTTTCGGCAAAGAAACCCGCACCCCACGCCTGGCCGCCTACGTAACACCAGCCGGCCCATACGGCTTGGACACGAGAGTTCTTCGCGACACTCTCAGCGAGCGTCTGCCCGCCCACATGGTGCCCTCAGCGTTTGTTGTCCTGGATTCTCTTCCCCTCACCCCTAACGGAAAGGTGGATACGCGATCCCTGCCAGCTCCCGAAGAAGCTGTCGAACGGCCGGTCGAAGATCTCCGCAAACCACGCACTCAGGCCGAACAGACACTTTGTGATCTCTTCGCCGCGATTCTCTCTCTTGATCGAGTGGGTATCCATGAAAGCTTCTTCTCGCTCGGCGGGGACAGCATCATGTCCATCCAGTTGGTAAGCCGAGGCCGCAATGCAGGTCTGGAATTTACAGCGCGCGATGTCTTCCAGAGACAAACCGTGGAAGGCATCGCGGCCATCGCGCGCCTTCAGACCAACCATCGGAAATCCTTTGATCCCGCCAGCGCCATAGGTCAAGTAATAGCCACACCCATTCTTCGCTGGTTCTTTGAACGCGACGCCATGCTCAAGCGGTTCAGCCAATCACTCTTCCTACGGGTGCCTGCTGACTTGAACCCAAAAACACTGCAATCCGCACTCCAGTTGCTGCTGGATTCGCACGATGCGTTGCGGCTGCAACTCACAGAGGACAAGAACCTCCGCATCTCGCCCAAAGGTTCCAGAGATGCAGCCCACTGCCTGACCTGCGTTCCCGCTGGCGAACTCGATCGAGCTGCACGAGAAGCAGAGGAGCGCCTAGATCCGTGGACAGGAAGCGTCTTCCAGGCAGTCTTTGCTCCCGGACGATTACTTCTGATCCTCCATCACCTCTGCGTTGACGGCGTCTCATGGCGCATCCTTACAGAGGATCTTCAATCCGCTTGCCATGCAATCGAACAAGGTGAGCCCATCGTTCTCGACTCCGGTACACCCTTCCGCGTGTGGGCACTGCATCTCGCGCAACATGCGGAGACGAAGACTGTCACCTCCGAGTTGCCCTTGTGGAAAGCTCTGCTCAAAAACAGCGAACGGGTATTTGAAGGGATCTCTCTCGATCCAGCGCAGGACACTTTCGCGACTGTCGGTCACCTGCATCTGGAATTGCCCACCGATCTAACGTCGCGCCTGCTCACCTCCATCCCCGCAGCGTTCCATGCTGGACTCAACGACATTCTGCTGGCCACCTTCGCCCTGGCCATCGCGAAGATGCGCGGGCGAGCCGCTTCGATATTGATCGACCTCGAAGGCCATGGACGCGAACCCATCGGCGAGGATCTGGACCTCTCTCGTACCGTGGGCTGGTTTACCAGCATGCATCCGGTTGCCCTTGAGGTCGGCTCCGAAGCCGGCGATTCCAATATCCCGGAAGTGGTCAAGCGGATCAAGGAACAGTTGCGCACGATCCCCCGCAAAGGTCTCGGCTATGGTCTGCTTCGCTATATCAACGCGGAGACAGAGCATGAGCTGGCAGGTCTGCCTCAACCACAGATTGGTTTCAATTATCTGGGGCGCTTTACCGGTGGCGATACAGGCGGTGACTGGTCGATGGCCCCCGACGCTCCAGGCCTGCAGAACGGTCTGGAAAAAGATAGCCCACTCTTTCACCTCCTCGACGTCAACGCGCGCACCCTGGATGGGCCGGATGGACCACGTTTTTCGGCAATCCTTTCATGGGCTTCGCGATGTGTGCCCGAGTCCGATGCAAAAGAACTGGCTGCGGCATGGCAGCACGGTATCGAGATTCTCGCGGAACAGGTCGAGCACTTTGCCGCTGGTGGGCATACTCCTTTCGACTTCCCCCTGGTGAACCTCACTCAGTCCGAGCTTGAACGGCTGGAGAAAGCCTCTCCTGGCCTCGAAGATGTTCTTCCCCTCACCCCCTTGCAACAAGGCTTGCGCTTCCACTCTCTGTACGATGACGACACTCCCGACGTCTATACCGTGCAGATCGCTCTGGAAGTTGATGGAGAGCTTGAACCCTCCCGCATGAGAAGAGCCGTCCAGGCCCTCATGAATCGCCACGCCAGCTTGCGAGTCGGATTCCACACAGAAGGCTTTGGACTGCCGGTGCAGGTGATCTCACACGACGTGCAGCTTCCCTGGCGAGAACTGGATCTCTCAGGACTCGATGAGGCTTCGTTGGAACAGCAACGGGCCGAGCTGTTGTCCCGCGAGAGATCGACCCTCTTTGTACCCACCACACCGCCGTTATTGCGTTTTGCCTTGGCAAGGATCAGCAGGTCGCGGCACATTCTGGTCTTTACCGGACATCACCTTCTGATGGATGGCTGGTCGATGCCCGTGTTCTTCGGGGATCTCTTTTCGTTATACCGTCACGACGGCAACAACAATTTGCTGCCTCCTGTTCGTCCCTATGCCGATTACCTGGAATGGCTCGCTGCGCAGGACAAGACAGAAGCGCTCACGCGATGGCGCGAATACCTCGACGCTCTCGAAGGGCCGACCTTGCTGGTTCCCTCCCGAGGCGCGAACGTCATTCTGGGGATGCCCAAAACCCATTGGGCATCGTTATCCACGGAAGAGACCACGCAGTTCAAAGCGTTTGCTCGCCAACAGGGTCTCACGGTAAATACCGTCGTTCAGGCCATGTGGGCCTGCCTGCTGGGACGGCTCACAGGCCGCGAAGATGTCGTCTTCGGAGTGACCGTCTCTGGACGTCCCGCCGAACTTGCCGGTATCGAAAATACCGTTGGTCTTTTCATCAATACGATCCCGCTGCGAGCGCAGCTGCATCCGGCAAGGTCTGTAGCCTCCTTGCTTCACGAAGTACAGGACCAGCAAACCCAGATGCTGCCCTACCATTACCTGGGGCTGGCGGAGATTCAGCGTGAAGCCGCCACACCAGAATTATTTGACACCCTGCTGGGCTTTCAGAACTACCCGGTAGATCGCGCTGCGCTGGCCGCCACCACGGGGGATCTGAAAATCACCGCCTTTGAGGGCCATGATTCAACCCACTATCCATTGATCATGATGGTGATGCCAGGGGAGCAACTTCTGCTTCGGATCGATTACGCGCCCGCTTTCTTCAGCGCGGAGGCTGTGCATCGCCTGGGAGACCGGCTGGTGCGGCTCCTCATGGCTGCTGCACGCAATGCAGAGGCGCCACTTTATGAACTGCCTTTCGTCTCCGCCGTCGAGCAAGAGTTCATCCTGAATCTCGCCCATCATTCCACCCTATCTTCCCAAATATCAGGCGCGACGATCACCAGCCTCTTCGAAGCACAAGTGGCACGTTGCCCCTCGAAAACGGCCATCCGTTATGAAGGCAACTCTCTCTCCTACCAACAGGTGAATGCTCGGGCAAACCAGATTGCCCATAAGCTTATCGAGCACGGCGTAACCCCCGATCGCCTCGTCGGAATCTGCATCGAGAGATCCCTGGAGATGATCGCCGGCCTGCTCGGAATCCTGAAAGCAGGCGGAGCCTATCTGCCAATCGATGCGGATCTCCCTGACCGCAGACGGCAGGATCTCCTGCAAGAAATTCGGCACGTCGTCACAACGGAGAAGCATCGCGCCCTCTTCGCCGGCTCGGTGGAACACATTCTTACCGAAGGCGCGTCCTGCACGGAAAACCCCAATCTTCCGCTCACGCCGCAACATCTCGCCTACGTGAATTACACCTCCGGATCCACCGGTCGTCCCAAAGCAGTCATGGTTCCCCACGCAGCCGTCGTCCGCCTGGTGATCGAGCCGGATTTCGTCTCACTCTATGAATCTTCCTGCGTGCTGCAGTTAGCACCACTCAGCTTTGACGCGGCTACCCTTGAACTCTGGGGTCCCCTGCTTAACGGAGGCACCTTGACGATCATGCTCCCTGGAACTCCATCGCTCGAAGAAATCGGGGACAGGATCGTAGCAAATCAAGTGAACACGTTGTGGATGACCGCAGGCCTCTTCAACCAGGTAGCCGACAGCATTCTCCCCGCATTGGGTGGGGTTCAACAACTGCTTGCCGGCGGGGACGTGCTTTCTCCGGAGCATGTGCGCAAGGTACAGCAAGCTCATCCGGGCTGCACCGTGATCAATGGTTACGGTCCCACGGAAAACACCACCTTCACCTGCTGTTATCAGGTTCCACGGGACAACAGTCTCAACGAAGCCATCCCCATAGGCTCGCCGATTCACGGCACTTCCGTCTATGTCCTGGATCAGGCCTTGAATCTCGTGCCAGTAGGCGTTACCGGCGAGCTCTACGCCGCGGGAACCGGATTGGCGCGCGGTTACCACAATCTGCCCGACTTCACTGCTGAAAGATTTGTGGCGGATCCTTACGATACCCACGCCGGAGGCCGCATGTATCGCACCGGCGATCTGGCATGCTGGCGCGCCGACGGCACCCTGGAATTCCGCGGCAGAACCGACCATCAGGTCAAACTGCGCGGCTTCCGCATTGAGCCTGGAGAGATCGAAACAGCCCTCCGCTCTCACCCTCGAGTTCAGGACTCCCTGGTACTGGTGGACGAACGCAACGGCCAGAAACAATTGGTAGCCTACGTCATCCGTACACCGGACGAGGAAGAACAAAGCACCTCCAACACTTCGCATATCGATACATGGAAGCAGCTCTACGAGTCTACCTATGCCGAAGGGACAAACTCGCCCGAGGATTTCAATATCACAGGTTGGAACAGCAGCTACACCGGTCAGGCGATTCCACCTG
>NZ_LMUD01000016.1:192028-237418 GCF_009766095.1 Granulicella sp. S190 | reverse complement strand
CCTCGCTCCCGAATGCGACAGCTACCTGGGCCTGGACTTTTCAGAGCAGGTCGTCGCGCAGCTTAGCGCGCTGGCGGCAAAGAAAGCGGAGCTCGCACGAGTACAACTTCGTCAAGGTTTCGCTCACGAACTACAGTTCCGTCCGGATAACAGTGCGGATCTGGTCATCCTGAACTCCGTCGTCCAGTACTTCCCGGATGTTGCCTATCTCGTAAGCGTCCTGAAAGAGGCGGCCCGTATCGTCAGGCCCGGCGGCCACATCTTCCTGGGAGATTTACGCAGCAAGCCTCTGCTCGAAGCCTTTCATCTATCCGTCGAGCTGCACCGGGCAACAGAGTCGATGAGCCTCTCTGAGCTCCGCGAAAAAATCTCGCTGGCCATGCAGCACGAAAAAGAATTGTTGCTCGATGCAGCCTTGTTCGAGCAACTGGATCTCGGTCGCGTGGAGCTCTGGCTGAAGGAAGGTTCGTATGACAACGAGCTGAGCCGCTTCCGGTATGACGTTACCATCCTCGTAGATCAGAAGGAAACACTGGCCTCTCCTAACCATCATGTCGTCTGGGATGCCGAAGGCTCCTGGCGTCA
This sequence comes from Granulicella sp. S190, assembly GCF_009766095.1. GTDB lineage: Bacteria > Acidobacteriota > Terriglobia > Terriglobales > Acidobacteriaceae > Edaphobacter. Next base: position 236,833 of record NZ_LMUD01000016.1, on the reverse strand, counting down.
TACCTTGCTGGAAATTCTGGAAACTCGACCGGGCTCATCCGTCGCCGTAACCCGCATTCGCGATCGGAGAACTGCACACGCCGTGACCGCGGTCGAACGGTTGCATCAAGTCGACTCCGGTCTGGAAAGCACAGCGGACCTTTGGGCCGCGAGCCAACAGGAAGGGGAAGATACTGACACCGTCGTAGCCCTGGCGCAGAAGGCAGGTGCCACCTTCCAATGGAGAGGCTTCGGCCCGGATGGTCTCTATCAAGCGATCTTTAATCCTAAGTGGATTCCCTCTGCGCCTCTCCCGGTACCTACACCGACTTCCCTGGCCCGTTTCGCTAATAATCCTGCACTCGGGTCGCGTGACTCAGGATTGGCCTCCGAGCTTCTGGATCACCTGCAGAGCATGCTGCCGAAGTACATGCTGCCCGCCATGATCCTGCCTCTACCTGTGTGGCCGCTCACAGCCAATGGAAAGATAGACCGTCGGGCCCTCCCGCTGCCTGGCAAGGCAGGCGGCCCTTCTTCCTCAGCCGCTGGGCCGCGCAATCTGGATGAAAGTCTCCTTTGCAGGCTGTTTGCAGAAGTCCTCTCCCTTCCCCGTGTCGGCATTGATGACAACTTTTTCGAGTTGGGCGGTCATTCGCTCCTGGTCATGCAACTATGCGCGCGCGTGAGAAAAACCTTCGGCATCAAGCTGACGATCCGCACGGTCTTCGAAGCTCCCACCGTGGCAGAGCTGATTCATCACCTTTCCACGGAACGCCCCGCAACCACCGGCTTTGAGCAGGTACTTCCGTTGCGATCGCAAGGCAGCCTGCCGCCTCTCTTCTGTCTACCTCCAGGAGGAGGCCTCAGTTGGCCCTATGCGGGACTCATGTTCGAGCTCGACCCTGAGCGTCCCATCTACGGCCTGCAGACGCCCGGCATTGTGGACGATATCCCGTTATCCAACAGCATCGAGCAACTCGCCCAGGGATTCCTCGCCTCTATTCGCGAGATTCAGCCGCATGGCCCATATCACTTACTGGGTTGGTCGCTCGGCGGACAGCTCGCACACTGTATAGCCACCATGCTCCGTGAGGAAGGAGAGTGTGTCGATATGCTGGCTATCCTGGACAGCTTCCCCTTTACAAAAACGTCCGACATGACTCTGCCCAGCGACGAAGAAGTTCTGGAACGCCTCGTCGAACAGAACGGCATCGACGACACAACTCTTCCACGTCCGTTGACCATGTCCATAGTCTATGAAGCCATGCGCGGTTCAGGACACGTCATCACGGCGCTAGAGGTGGATCAGGCTGAGCGCATGTTAAAGCTGATGAAACATCACGGCATATTGTGCAGCCGTTTTCGGCCATCACCATTCGATGGCGACCTGTTGCTGTTCGTCGCGGCAGAGGGCCGTGGCGACGGTCCGCCATTCCCCGAAGAGTGGGAACCTTATATCACCGGACATATTGAAAGCCATCCCATCCAATGCCGCCACGAATGCATGGACCAACCGATCCCACTCCGCACGATCGGCCGCATCCTGGAACGGCGTCTACAATCACTGAAAGGATCAGCAACATGCGTGGCAGCAGTTATGTAATTGGCATCTCCGCTTTCTTTCACGATTCCTCCTGTTGTCTTCTGCGCGACGGCGTACTCGTGGCTGCCGCCTCCGAAGAACGCTTCACTCGCATCAAGCATGACGGCTCGCTACCGGTGAATGCCTTCCGCTATTGCCTACGCGAAGGAGACATCAACATCAACGATCTTTCCTGCATCGGATACTACGAGGAGCCGGTGAAGAAGCTGGGCCGTCAGTTATGGATGGGCCTTCCCGGCATCCCCGCATCGCGGTTACACGACACCTCCTGGTTCGATGTTCACCGTCCTGAGCGCGAGATCATCAACCAACTTGGGATCGAGTGCCCGCTCCACTTTTTCGGACACCACGCGTCTCACGCAGCCAGTGCCTTTTTCTTCTCAGGCTTTCCCGAAGCTGCCATCATGACGGTAGACGGAGTAGGAGAATGGAGCACCACGGCTTACTGGAAGGGGGGCGGCAGCACGATGTCACTCCTGGAAGAAGTCGATTTTCCCGACTCTCTCGGCCTGCTCTATAGCGCTGTCACGGGTTATCTCGGCTTCGAAGTCAACGAAGGCGAGTACAAAGTTATGGGACTCGCGCCCTACGGACAGCCTCGTTACATGGACAAAATCAGCAGCCTCATCGCCAACGGAAAAGACGGTTCCTTCCAGCTGGATATGAAGTACTTCGACTTCCTGCGTGGCGATCGCATGCATTCCGATGCAATGGACGAACTGTTCGGCCAACCGGCGCGTCTCCGCGACTCGGAAATCGATTCATTCCACTATGACGTTGCGGCCAGCTTGCAAAAGACCCTGGAAGAAATTCTGCTGCAGAAGGTCCAATATCTCTTCGAGCGCTCCCCCTCCGAGAACCTTTGCATGGCAGGTGGAGTGGCGCTGAACTGCGTCGCAAACTCGCGTCTGCTGAAGGAAGGTCCCTTCCAACGTCTCTTCGTCCAACCCGCATCCAGCGACGCGGGCGGAGCTCTCGGAGCCGCGGCGCTCGCCCACATCGCCAATGGTGGAACGATGCCTGTCCAATCCCTTCCCCACGTCTATCTCGGACGCTCTTCGCCGGTTGCGGAAATCCACAACGCACTGAGCGAATCAGCAATACCCTATCTCAACTTCGAAGGAAAAACCACCGAGTTGATCGAGGCCGTCGTTGACCGGCTCGCCGCCGGAAAAGTCATCGGATGGTTTCAGGGACGCGATGAATTCGGTCCTCGCGCTCTTGGCTCGCGATCGATTCTCGCCGATCCACGCCCCGAGCACATGCGCGATCACGTAAACGCCTTGGTGAAGCTGCGCGAAGGATTCCGTCCCTTCGCACCGGCGGTTCCCGAGTCCAGCGCTGCCGATCATTTCGACATCGATCATCCCTCACGCTTCATGTTGGAGACCTGCCAGGTAACCTCCTCACTCAGCATGCCAGCCATCACACACGTCGATGGTTCAGCTCGCGTCCAGACGGTCGACCCGCAAATATCCCCGCGCTTCCACGCACTGCTGGAAGCATTCGGTCGCCGGACAGGTTGCCCGGTTCTGCTCAACACCTCCTTTAATGTTCGCGGAGAGCCCATCGTCAGTACATTCATGGAGGCCCTGCGCTGCCTTATCCGCACTGAAATTGATTCCCTCGTACTAGAAGATTTTCTGTTGGATCGAGAAAGTATTCCCACAGACTGGTTCTGTATCCGGGAAGTCACCGCGCCTTCGGTGCGCGGTGTAGGCGAATATGCTTACACGTTTTTTTAATGCGGAGATCTGGAATGGATTCGAAACAGAAAGCAGCTCAACTGGCAACACTACTCGCCAAGGGTGAAGGCAAGCAGATCCTTAGTCTCATGTTCGACCTGAAGTTGCTCGATGTCGATACGACCCAGGCGATACACACTCTACCCGAGAGCCAGCCCACCATCGGCATCTGGGAGGCACAACAACGTCCCGATGGAGTTCACTTCGTGCGCTCGCAAAAACTCCGGCACGAGTGGTCTGGATGGGCAGATATCGAAGAGTTCCATCCGAAGTCCGGCAAACGGCGCGTAGTTGTCATCGGGGAATCGGTCGCTCACGGATGGTTCTTGGCCCCAGCCTTCACCCCCTGCAAGGTGCTCGCGCAGATGCTTGGAGAAGATACGGAAGTCCTCGACCTGAGCCGCATCAACATGGCTCTCCCGCAGGCGATGCAGCTCAACTCGCTGGCGCTCGAGCATCTCGCCCCGGACGTCATCGTTCATTTCTCCGGAAACAATTGGGGACCGCTCGGCCTGATTCAGAGCCTCAGCCGTGAGGACTACGTAGAGTTCACCCTCGAAAAGCTGGTAGAGAGTCGCAAAGCCGAGCTCTCCACCCTCATTCGTACGCTTCTTGAAAACATCGCCGCCACCGCAAAGGCAAAAAACGTTCCCCTGCTGTTCGTCATCCCGGAGTTCAACTTCGGCGAATGGAAAGACACCTGGTACGGACCATGGCTCGGCGCGGGAAAGACCAGCCAATGGTATGAAAAACGCACCGCCGCGGAAGCTGCATTCGAAGCTGGCGACCTGCATCGATGCATCGGTCTCGCGAACGATATGCTCGTGTTGGATGGCGGGGCCCTGGGCGGGGCCGCCTATGATCTCCTTGCACGATGCAGCAGAGCGAAGAGCAACCTTCGCGAAGCCAGAGAGCTCTTCGAGAGATCATGGGATGCCATCTTCCTTAACAGCTCCATCCCTCTCGCCCGCTGCCTGCCATCGAACCGGGAAGCCATCGCTTCCGTAGCGGCGGCCTCAGGTTGCCAATGCATCGATCTGCGTGACGTCTTCGATCAAGCAGAAAGCCAATCTCCCTTATTTGCGGACTACTGCCATCTGAGCGTGGAAGGCATTCGCCTCGCCATGTCCGCCGTAGCAAAAACGCTTGCGAAGCCAGGTCGCGATTGCACTCCCGTGAGTGCTCCTCCACACGCGGTCGAAATCGCCAACAGCTTTGGATTAGCCCTGCAAAACTCCGCCCTGCCGGACGAGATTCTTGCGCGACACCTGAGAGTTCTGGCCGACGATTCCCCGGAATGGATCCCTTTATTTCTGGAGCTCGCAGCAGCCTCCGGCCCGCTTTGGATGAATCGGAAGCTACGCTGCCTCTTCGAACAGGAAAAAGCATTCAGCTATCTGCGCAACTTTGCCTACGGCAGCGACTGGAACATCGCCTTATCGCAAAACCTGATTGGCGTAGCCAAACAAATTCTCGGTCCAGACAACCAGGAGGCTACCGGAACAGCCACGATGCTTCTGCATCGCAATCATGAGCCACGCGACCAGCCGCTGGATCTACTTTCCTCGCGCTACAGCTTCCTCTCGCTTCAGGAGCGCGAGTTTCTCTGGACAATGCCGGAGCCCGTGCGGAACCTGTTACTTCCCTCCAGCAACTTCTATCGCTCCTACAAGCCGGAATCTCCCTTCGCCTTTGCCGGCAGCAAGCCGCTGTGTCTTTCCCTTACCTACAGAACGCCGCACACTGCACCGGGAGATACGTGGGTTGAAGTCTCCATCAACCAAGACAAGCAAGCCTGTCTCCCGCCCTCAACGTCCTGGCGCACATGCACTATTTCCATACCGGCAGATGTCCTGAATGTTGGACAAAATTGGTTACGGATCGGCTGGCCCAAACTCACTGCGGAAGAAGACACGGTCCTTAAACTCAGAGCCGACCGCATGCAGTGCGGGCTTACCCCTGAGCTTTACCCTGTATTCGGCGAAATTCACTCCCTGACGGTCCGTGTATCGAATTCATGAATATTGCCTTTCTGATGTATCCAGAACGAGGGGGAGTCTACCCGACGTTCCACCTGGCGAAAGAGCTGATTCGCCGGGGCCACCGAGTCATCTACTTCGGCCTTCGCGAGTTTGAAAAAGAAGTGCGGGCACAGGGACTCTCTTACATCACCGTCATGACGGAAGAAGTCCCTATCATCGATCCCACGGAAACCGTCGCCATAGGATCCTCACAGGCAAAAGAAGAATTGCGCCAGTACTACTCGAGCACCGCCTTCCGGGAATCGCTTCGTATGTTGAGCGATGGAGGTCTGCTGAAGTGTTTGCGTCAGGACTCCATCGATTTGGTGATGCTCGATGCGCTCCTGAATCGCGCCTGGGCACCCAAACTCCGCAAAGATGGCTTTCAGGTCGTTCAGATTCAGACTTCTCTGATTGGTACGAACAAATCGATTCCCCCTATCACCAGCGGATACATCCCCAGCGGCCACTCCGCGAATTCGTTCCTCCGCACCCGGACAGCATGGCTCGGGACGCAGCTCCATCACTTCCTCATGGATAACCCTCTCAGCCGGGCTCTTGGTCGGGCAGCACTAAAGCGTGCTGTACCCGTCGAAGCAAGAATGTTGATCGACACCGCAGACCTGACGGGAGACCGGGATGCAAAGTACATCGGCCTGAAAAGGCATCTGCGGGGACGCGGCTATTTCTTCCGTTTACCCGAAATCATCCTCTGCCCAGCGGTATTCGATTACCCGGCCGCGGGCGAAAAGTGGATCCACGCCGGTCCATGCGTCGATCTCCATCGCAACGAAGATTCCTTCCCCCTCGATCCTCTTTCCAGGGGACGCAAGGTGGTCTACGTCTCTCTGGGCACTCACGTCTTTTACTACTCGGCAGCAGAGACCTTCCTCGGAACCGCGCTGGCAGCGGCATCAGCCAATCCGGATTTGTTTTTCGTCATTGCCGTAGGAAAAGGTCGCAAGCTCGAAGCCTTTCGCGCCAAACTGCCTGCTCCCGTACCCGATAACGTCCTGCTGACAGATTTCGTCCCGCAAATCGGCATGTTGTGTCAGAGCTCTGTCATGGTCACCAATGGTGGGCTGGGAACGATCAAGGAATGCATTCTCAACCGGGTCCCCATGCTGGTGGTACCGTGCGCCTTCGATCAGGAGGGAAACGCAGCCCGCGTCGTCTTTCATGGGCTCGGCCTGCGTCATCGAATTTCGTCCGTATCCGCGTCAGAGCTTAGCGACGGGATTCGCCAATGCCTTACCCGCGAAGATTTCAAGTCGAATCTGGCAAAGATGGCCGAGCGATTTGAAGATCCCTCCGAACTCAATCATGCGCTGGAGTGGATTGAAGCCGGGCGCTACGAAGCCTTGTGAACTACCGGCTTCTTCTGCTCCTTGCCGGAGAAGGCAGCCAATGGCTTGGCCATTTGTGTCACCAGATAAATGTTCGCCACATAGCGATTAACGAAATTTCTGCGGAAGGGCTCAACCTTCCAGAAGCGATTCAGAGAACACACATAGTCCGTGCCGGTCGTAGTCACTTCATGCCACCAGCCAATGGGGAGAAACAACGCTTGGCTGGGGCCGAGAATCACCTCTTGCCGCGCCTTCAGTGCGGAAGCCATCCGCGGATACATCTTCAGGTCCGGTTGATTAAGATAGACTTTGCTGAAACCCGGAGAAAGCCCACCATCAAAAAAACCAAACGGATACACATTGTGCGCCTCGGAAGGTGGTACAAGCGTAATATGTTTCGTGCCCCGCAGGTTCATGAGCAGGCCATCCGCGAGATCGAAATGGAGAGGCTCCGTATGCCCTGGAGCGCCCAACCACATACTGTAGTTTGAAACCCCATTTGGCTTCAGACCGGTTCTCGTCTCTAGATTAGAAAGCTGGCTTTGAATCGCAGTCACAACCGGTGTGGAGCTCACATCGCAATTGGCGACGTAGATTCTCTCGCGCGCGGCAGTCCCATCCCTCAGAAGTTTGACGAACTCAGGAAATGGCAAAGTACGGGTTTCACAGTAGCGCTTCCACTGTGTCTTGGGCAGATGGAATCGCTCTGCCCCGTAGTACCTTGCCCCTACCGGATACTCCCCTAGCTTGTCCTCTAGCCAGGGAAGCGTCCATTCTTCGTCAAAAACCTTGTCGATCAAAACCGGTCTTCCCGGGATGACGAAGTTTTTATGAAAGAACTCAGAGTTCAGGTGGGAGATGCTGATAGTTGGAACGGAATCATCAGACGAATTCACTACACCTGATGCCTGCGCGACAGAGGACATGCGGTGCCTGCCTTTCACAACTCAGATGATTCGGCAACCGCTAACTGCGCATCCCCTGATCCGCGGCCATGGCGTCCCGAAGGCTCTTGGGCCGCATGTCAGTCCAATTCTCTTCGATCCACGCCAGGCATTCCTTGCGTTTGCCCTTAGGGCCGGTTACACGCCACCCCTCCGGAACCTCGCGAAACCCAGGCCAAAGTGAATACTGCTCCTCATGATTGACGAGTATTAAAAACTCACCGTTGTCGTCTTCAAATGGATTTGTCATAGCTAGCCCTAATTTACATTGGATTTAGTAACACTGCTCGCCGAGGTTCGAAGATTTTCTTCCTGGATCTGATCCTCTACCGTCTCTGCAATCTCTGCTTTAATTTCGCGAATCTTCTGTCCCATCACCATTCCCCCACGCACGGCATACTTCAGCGCCGTTTGCGGATTGCTGCCGACGAAATATCCCCCCACAGCACCGAGAGCCAATATCAAAAATGTCATGTCCCACTCCTGCTATGTATAAATTACTGGATAAAAATAAATGTCATAAGGCATCTTGTGCAAAGCCGCCGAAAGGCCACGAACTATTCCGACCTGGAACCTGTCTGCACCCGCCACAGGGATGCATATAACCCATTGAGCTCAACCAACTCCTCGTGGGTTCCCTGCTCGCGTACTGTTTTGTTGTCCAACACATAAATGACATCCGCGTTACGGACCGTCGATAACCTGTGCGCAATGATAATCATGCTGCGGTCGGCACCCAGACGCTCGATAGAACGGAGAATCCCCGCTTCCGTCTCGTTATCCACGGAAGCTGTCGCCTCGTCGAGAATTAAAATCGGCGCGTCTTTGATCACTGCTCGAGCGATCGAAATTCGCTGCCGCTGGCCCGCGGAAAGCCGCTGTCCGCGCTCCCCTGTGACCGTATCGTAGCCATTTGGCAACTGAGTGATGAATACGTGTGCCTCGGCAGCTCGCGCAGCCTCTTCGACTTCTTCCCTGGATGCACCCGGACGCCCGTACGCAATGTTGTCATGAACCGTGCCGTCGAACAGGTAGATGTCCTGGCTCACAAACCCGATATTGCTCCTGAGATTTTGAATCTGGAGATCTCTGGTCGACTGACCGTCAATGGAAATGCTTCCGGAGTTCAGATCGTAAAAGCGGAGCAGCAATTTGACCAGGCTGGATTTACCGGCGCCCGTAGCGCCGACGATTCCTACCGTCCGGCCTGCTGGAACCCGAAGGCTCAGCGCCCGCAAGGTCTCCAGTTCAGGCTGATATCCGAAAAAGACATCCTTGTACGTGATCTCCCCATGAAGCTTGTCGCGAGAGAGAAGCGCCTTCCCATCGAGGATCGTCGGCTTCGTCTCCAGCAGATTCAAAACGGATTCAGCAGATATTGAGGCATTCTGATACATGTCGAACAAAGCGTCGATCTGCGACACTCCCGAAAACAGAATAGGAATCATCTGGGCCAGCGTCATCAAACTTCCCATCGAGAGATTCCCGCGCAGCACCGATGCAGCGCCTACGGTTAAAGAGAGGTTGCCCACTCCCATAAACAGGCCCATCTGGACGCTGGTATAAACCGATCCCGCCAGTGTGGCCCTCTCGTAGCTGGTCCGAACCCCTTCGCCCATTTCGCGAACCCGGCGCGCCTCCCGCTCCTCCGCAGTGAAGCTCTTGATGGTGGCGATGCCCGCCAGATTATTGTTGAGCAACGCGCTCAACTCCCCTGACTTCATAGCCGCCTCACCATAAAGAGGAGCGATCTTCTTCTGGACATAACGGTTGATCAAGAGGAAGAGAAGCAGGGGGATGCATACCGGCAAAGCCAGAAGCGGAGCCGCAAAGAGAACGCTCCCAAGAACCACGACACTGGAGGTCGCCGCTTCAATCGCCGGCCCGGGTGCTTGCTCAAGAAACCTCCCGACGCTGGACGCATCTCCCGATAGCGCGTGCATCAGGCCACCGGTGCTCCGGTTATCAAAGAAAACCATGTCCAGTTGCTGAACATGCTCGAACGCGCGGGAACGAATCCTTGCCTCCGCCCTCGCCGCCAACCTCGTCCAGAGTTTCTTTTGAATGTGCTTGAGAAAAGCCCAAGCACAGCTCGATACAATCGTTGCGAATCCGAGAAGCCAGATCTGAGTTCCTGGCCCTCTGATTCCAACCCGCGATAACAAGGGATAACCTCGCCTGCGAGTAACGATATTAAGGATGAATGACAATCCCCAGCCCGGAAAGAAGAACAGGATCGCGCATCCCGCAGTCACCACCACGGCCTTCGTCGTTAGTTCGCGATCCGCCGCGTCCGTACGTACCAGAAGCCGGAGAATTGGATTCGAAAGCAGAGATTGTGCGGGCTCGGACGGAAGGACCTTCCCTTTGCTCAGGTCAGCGTGCGCCAACTGTAGAAGCGTCTCAACCTGCCCCACGAAAATCTTGGGGTCATAGAAGACCAATATCCCGCCGGTCAGCGGATTCGCTTCAACGCTAAGAATTCCGGAATTACCCGAGACGATGGCCTGAATTTCCTGAGCCATGCGAGGGTGACGGTAGATTTGATCAAACTTCCAACGCTCTCGCCCCGTGATCGAAGACACTAAGCGTAGCTTAGGAAGTTGCGGCTTCCTCGCGTTCATTGTTGGATGAGTATAGCACTCTCTTTTGCAATTAAAATGCTTAGAGGTACGTTCACCGAACAGAAGCTCATCGTCTGCAAAGCGATTGTTTTAAGCACCTGGACAAACCATAAGACTGTCTCTAAAAGCCGACGGCGCTAGTTGTATCAGCCGGAGGTTTTGGTAGATATTGAGCCTCAGAGTAGCCGAAGGTTCCGGTGTCGCGGGCGAAGTGTTATTTGCTCGATGAGGTGGAAGACAGGAGTGCCGCTCAACGCGGAGAACGACAGTTCAATCGATCAACAACCGGCGCGCCCAACACCAGTCAGCCTCGCCGCGATGATCTGGATAAGCTTCTTTCTTTCCGCATTCACGAAGAAATGCCCACCTTCAAATTCGCGGAAGAAGAAGCCTGCCTCTGTCTGCTCCTGCCAGCCCCTTACGTCATCGAGTGTCACATCTGCATCGCTCACTCCACCAAAGGCAGTAATAGGACAAGCAAGCCGCGTCTCCGGAGCAAGCGAATACGTTTCATGAAGAGTGATATCCGCCTTCAGGATCGGCGTAAGCAACTCCATGAGTTCCGTATTCTCCTGGATCTCCGGCGGAATGCCTCCCATTCGATTCAGTTCCACCAGAAACTCCGCATCGGGGAGATCACGAATCGGCCGCGTTCTCGCCATGACCTGAGGCGCAGCCCGACCAGCAACAAAAAGGTGTATAGGCAGTCTTTGCCTGCGACGCCGCAACTCACGGCACACCTCAAAAGCGATCAATGCGCCCAAACTATGCCCAAAGAAAGCAACCGGCATAGTGGCGAATTGTTCCAACTCATCGCAGAGTGCTTCGCATATAGGCGCTAATGTCTTGAGAGGCTCTTCCAAAAACCGATTGGCCCGCCCAGGCAATTGAATCGCAAACGTGTCAAGAAACGATGGAACGTCCGCAGTCCACTCCTGGTAGCTGCTCGCGCTGCCTCCTGCACAGGGAAACAAACACAAGCGAACAGTAGCCCCCGGATTCGACGACCTCATCTGTTTGATCCACGACCCGGGTTTAACAATCGGCATAATCAAGCTGTGATGTCTCATTACTATATAGCAGCACGCAGTGTGGGGAAATCAAGGGCGGACAAGTAGCTCTGAGCGAGGTTTCCTTCGTTCATGATCACAGCAATGCCTGGCGTCTAAAGCGACAACAGCTCGAGCTGGCGCGCTTCCCTTTTGGGCCGACGATGTTGTTGGGCCACGAATTGGCAGCTTCTCGCTGCTGGAAGTGTCGGGGTATATATCGATATAACCTGGCCGACCCTCAGAAAACTTATGAACAACTGTCCACCCAATTATGAATAGTGACGTTAATTGTTCCGCAGCTCAAATAGAAAGGCGCAGCTGTGCACTGGATCGTAAGCGTTTGGCTATCGGCCTCATAATCCCATGCGATAGTGATGCCATCCTTCGACGCACTCCCTTGATGGCCATCTATCGCGATCCCCTGGTCGGCGACCTTCTCTTGCAGGCACGTGAACTTTTCAGGACTGAACTCGGTAAACACCTGGGCTGCACATTCACTCATTTCCGATCACCTCCACAGATTTCGAATAAGCTCAACACGGTTCTCAGAATCGAATACTGCTGACCTATCGATGATGACGTGTGTGCAGAGCTCCGGCTCAAGGGAAACTGCTTCGTTCGCCAGTTGCATCATCATCGCAAGGCACTCAGGGCTGAGTTATTTTCCGCTAGAAGAAATCCTACAATAGCATCCCGTTGTTCGCTATGACCCCTCCAGAGTGTCGAAAGGATCATCGGATTTGCACCGCGAAAAGCTGAGCACGAAAACTATTTTTGAGGGAGTAGCTTGAGTGGATAGGGACTTACGATTGACTATTTCCTCACACAATTGATGAGCGTGGAGAGCGAGATCCATGGCTCTCCACTACTTCTATTTTTCGACCATCACGATTCGGTGCGGTCGATGGACGGGCTCTATGATGGACAGCACGACACGAACGCAGGAGGTGTAGTTGGAACGGTAGTCGCTAGAAAGTACGCACGCTCCACATCTTTGAGAACTACCGCGGACCGCCCATCCATTGTCAGGGGAGGGATCTCAAGATGGCGCAGTAAGCATGGCATAGTTGTGTGGAGTATGTTCGTTTGTTAGTTTGACCTGCATGCCGCAGAATGTTCCCGAAGAGCTCAGCAGAATCATAGAGACGCTTTACCGGTCCGAATCGGGCAGGATTCTTGCTACGTTGGCGCGCCTGCTCGGAGATCTTGAAATCGCCGAAGAGGCCATGCACGAGGCCTTTGCGGCTGCGCTGAGCGTGTGGCCGACGAGTGGAGTTCCCGATAACCCGCGACCGTGGTTGATTTCAACAGCTCGATTCAAAGCCATTGATACTCTGCGTCGAAGGGCGCGATTCGATGCGTCTCAAGACGAGCTTGTGCGATATCTCGAAGCGCGAGGGAGTTCGGTGGAAGGGTCCGAGGAAGAAGACACCATTGAGGATGATCGGCTGCGCCTGATCTTTACCTGCTGTCATCCGTCTCTACCGCTGGAGGCGCGCGTTGCGCTCACCTTGCGTGAGGTGTGCCGGCTGGCGACCGAGGAGATTGCGAAGGCCTTCCTCACCACTCCGTCTACGCTGGCGCAGCGCATTGTGCGTGCAAAGGCAAAGATTCGAGACTCATCGATTCGGTACGAGGTGCCGTCTCCGCAGCAGTTGCCAGAGCGACTGGATGCGGTACTTCAGGTGATCTATCTCGTCTTTAACGAGGGCTACTCTGCTGCGGCGGGGGCGAAGGTGACGCGGGCCGAGCTAACCGGCGAGGCGATCCGGCTGGGTCGGTTGGTGAGCGAACTCCTTCCAGAGCCGGAGGTTCTTGGGCTGCTCTCCCTGATGTTGCTACAGGAATCCCGTCGTGTCGCGAGAACATCGCAGACCGGAGAGCTGATATTGCTGGAGAATCAAGTCCGTTCCCTCTGGAATCAGGAGCAGATCGCGGAGGGAGTGGCATTGCTGGAGAAAGCCCTGAAGTCCCACCGCTTCGGCTCCTACACATTGCAGGCTGCGATTGCGGCCGTTCATGCGGAGGCGGAATCCGTCGCGATGACTGACTGGCGGCAGATTGTTGCGCTCTATGATCGATTGCTGCAAATTCAGCCTTCGCCGGTTGTACGTCTCAATCGTGCCGTGGCCATTGCCATGCGCGATGGCCCTGAAGCCGGTCTGGCGCATATCGACGCGGTGTTGGCACATGGCGAACTGGCAAATTACTACCTGGCGCATTCCGCCCGTGCAGAGATGTACCGCAGGCTCGGCAGGACAACTGAGGCCCGGTCCTCTTATGGGAAAGCTCTGGAGCTGACCCAACAGGAACCAGAGCGGCGATTCCTGCAAGAGCGGATTCGGCAGTTGAAATAAAAAACGCAGAAGACGCAAAATTTCTTGAACGCTTTGTCGAATTCCAGTCTGGCCATTCGACTATGTAGTGAAGACGAGGAACCGGCCCGCCCGAAGATCAAACCAGGATAAAAGGAGAGATCATGCCGCAATATTTGCTTGCGAATTAACTTCCCGACAACTACGGCCGTCCACAGGGCGAAGCGATCCAACGACGCTCAATCTGAGTTCACCGATTAGCCAACAAATAGCTAAACCAAAAACAAGCCACCCCACCATCGTTCAACCCAAAGGAGATATCGCAATGCGATTTATGGTCATCGTCAAAGCATCCCCAGAGTCAGAAAAAGAAGGCCACCGCCCCGATCCGCAGCTCCTCGCCGACATGGGCAAGTACAACGAAGAGCTCATCAAGGCTGGCGTCGTGCTCGCCATGGATGGCCTCCATCCCAGCTCCAAAGGCGCACGCGTCAAATTCTCCGGCGATTCTATTACCGTTGTCGACGGCCCCTTCACTGAGGCCAAGGAGCTCGTCGCCGGCTTCTGGCTCTGGCAGGTCAAGTCCCTCGAAGAGGCCATCGAGTGGATCAAGCGTGCCCCTTTTGGCAACCGGTCCGGCAAAGGCGAAGTCGAAATCCGACAAGTCTTTGAGATGGAAGACTTCGCACCCATCCTGTCCAAAGAGGAGATTCAGTACAAAGTAGCGAAGCGGGCTGAGCTGCCGAATCAGACCTTCAAGAAATAGCCGCTCTTGCATCCACGGATGCAAGGCAGGTCAGACCGGGCTGCTCCAACGTTACAGGATAAAGGAGAAATCATGCCGCAGTATCTGGTTGCGATTCACCACCCCGACGGCTACGACGAGTCGCTCGAGGATGAAGCGATGCACCGCGATATCGACGTGCTCAACGACGAGATGGAGGCTGCCGGTGTCAGGGTTTTCGTTGGCGGTCTCTCCCCCGCGAGCAGCGCTAGGTCGCTGCGGGCACAGCCCGATGGCAAGGTGCTCATCACCGACGGGCCGTACCTGGAGACCAAGGAGCATATAGGCGGTTTCTGGGTACTGGAAGCTGCCAATCTGAATGATGCACTCGCGTGGGCGCGCAAGGCTGCCATCGCCTGTCGCGCGCCGGTCGAGGTGCGCGCGGTTTGGAGGCCCGACTGAGGCAAGTGGCTGAAGATATTTCCGATAACGTTGGGCAGTGGGAAACGATTGTTTGCCGATGGCAGGGTCCCGGCGGCGTTCAAGGTGACGGAAAGCGCAGTTACCTCGAAAAGCGTCATTTTCGTGAATTACGAGCGCGCAAACGCAATCCCAGCCGGAAGTCTGTAAACTTCCTGCCGCTGGCCGGGGCTTTTAATCTTGCAGGCATTACCAACACAATATGGAGGAACCATCAAATACATCTGTCTGGGATACTACGATAAAGGCAAATTCGATGGTATGACTGAGGACCAGCGAAACGCCATGTTCGACCTATGCTTTGAGTACGACGACCATCTTCGCGCCAACGGGCACTGGGCAGGTGGAGAAGCGCTTCAGCCTTCGGAAACCGCCCTGACCCTGCATTGGAAAAACGGCAAAGTGGCAACTACCGACGGTCCCTATGCGGAAACCAAGGAACAACTCGGCGGCATTCTCGTCCTTGAGGCGCGGGATATGAATCATGCTGTACAGCTCATCGCGCAGCATCCGGCGCTGACGTATGGCAACAGCTTCGAGATTCGGCCTGCGGGGGACATGAGCGAAATCATCAAGCAGAGCGAGCAGCGACGGCGAAAAGTCACTGCGCGATGATGGCGGGCACGAAGGGAAGAAGGAACAGTGTCACCGCCGGGGCTGGCGTGGCGGCAAGCATGTTTTCCGCTGGCGTGACCCTGGCTTGTGTGCAAACAGACGAAACCGCTTGAACGGAGGTTTGATATGTCGTTCTTTCACGATTTGAAAATTGCCGTGCGTTCTCTGGCGCGAGTTCCTGCGCTGTGGATTACCGTCGCCCTCACGCTGGCATTGGGTATTGGAGCCAACGCCGCAATCTTCAGCGTAGTGCGTGCCGTGCTGCTGCGTCCGCTCGCAAATCGCGATGAAGATCGGTTGCTTTACCTGCGCCAGAGCGCCCAGGGCATCGGCGAAGAAAACGCTGCGTTTTCGGTCCCCGAGATTCAGGACATCGGCAGCGGCCTGAAGTCAATTAAGGAACTGGGCACATTTTCAGAGATCGATTTTACCGTCGTGGGTCTAGGCACGCCGCGCGAGATCCCAGCGGGCGTGGTGGATGGAAACTACTTCGAGGTGATGGGTCTACACCCGGTGCTTGGTCGCCTGCTGACTCCCGCCGATGACGGACAGAACGCCGCCGGAGCTGTGGTGCTGACCTACCACTTCTGGAGAACATCGCTGCACTCCGATCCCAGCGTGATTGGAAAGTCTGTGCGGCTGGAAAGCTGCTGCGGCGCGCGCCCCGCGACAGTGGTTGGCGTTCTGGAACCATCCGTTCCCTATCCGGTCGCAACGGAGATCATCGCCAATATTGTTACCAGCCCGCATCACCTCTCTGCCACCATGGTGACTGGGCGCGAGCATCGCATGACGGAGGTCTTCGGGCGGCTGGCTCCCGGCGCGAGTATCGACAGTGCGCGAGCGGAGCTGCGCAGCATACACGGCGCCATGGTGGCTGCGCACCCGGAAGTGTACAAACCTGGAGACCATTACAAGATCGACGTAACGCGCATACACGCGCAGATCAACTCGCGCGCCAACACGATCTTGTGGATACTATTCGCGGCTTCGGCGCTGCTCTTCGTGATTGCGAGTTCGAACGTCGCCAATCTGGTGCTGGCGAGAACGGTGCGCCGCGAACCGGAGCTGGCAATACGTTCAGCGCTCGGCGCAAGCGCTTCGGTGCTGCGTCGTTCTCTGCTCGCTGAAAGCCTGATCCTATGCGGGAGCGGGGCCGTCGCGGCAGTGGCGCTCGCGATCCCGATGGTGGCCGTGCTGGGTCGTTATGCATCGCGCTTCTCCGTGCGCGCCGAAGAACTCACGCTCGACTTCAGCCTCGTATGGTTTGGGATCGGGCTCGCGTTGATCGCGGCTGTCTTCCTCGCATTCATTCCACGGCTTCCCTCGGCGGACTCGCCGCAAGGCGGCCTTACCGGCCGTGGAGCACGTGTGGCCGGTGGGAGTAGCCGGCGTCTCCGCATCTTTGCTGTTACGCAGATCGCAGCCTCATTTCTGCTGCTCGCCGGAGCCTGTGTTCTGATGAAGACTCTGTTTGTGCTGGAGCAGATGCGACCGCCGTTCGATTCGGCCAATGTTCTTGCATTGAATCTTCCGAAGATGTCGTATGGGCGGACACCCCAGCAGGTGGACGAGTTCTATCGCGAGGTGCAACGTCGGATCGGAGCGCTGCCAGGAGTGGAGCACGTGTCTTCGGGCTTTACCGCTCCCTGGCGTGATGATCGGGGACTGAACATCAGCTTTCAATTTGCCGCGCAAGGCGCCCGACGGGTCGACGGCCAAGACTTCCGCGGAAAGTTCCGGGTGGTATCGCCGGGATACTTCGACACGTTCGGTGTGCCAATTCAGGAGGGCCGCGACTTCAACGAGGGCGACGATGATGGTTCCGAGCGTGTGGTCATCATCACTCAGAGCCTGGCAAAGATGCTTTACCCAGGGCAGGGCGCGGTGAACCATACCCTGCAGTGGACGGACGGGGTGATGAAATTTGTCGGCATCAGCACCGAACCAAGGCGAATCATTGCCGTCGTACCCGACTTCGACGATGAAAATATCATCCCGTCACCGGCCATGACGATCTATGAGCCGAGCGAACAAGAGCAAGGATGGAACGGCCGCCTGTTCGTGCGCGCACATCAGGATGCTTACGCGCTCGTCCCCGCCATCACACAAACCATTCGCGGGATATCGGCAGATCAACCCGTGGAGAAGGCCAGCACCCTCGGCGACGTTCGCGCTGAGGTGCTGTCGCCCGACCGGCTCAACGCGATTGTGTTTGGCGGATTCGCCGCCGTGGCGCTCCTGATCTCTGTGGTAGGCGTGGCAGGCGTCCTCGCCTTTTCTGTCAGCGGGCGTACGCGGGAGTTTGGAATCCGCATGGCCCTCGGCGCTCTACCTCGCAACATTCTCTCCACCGTTCTCGTAGAGGGTGTGGTCATGGCCAGCATTGGAGTGGGCTCGGGCGTCCTGGTGGGCCTTACTCTGGCACGAGCAATCGCCAAGTATGTAACGGATATCCATCAGCCGGGCCCGTTCGCGTTTGTCGGTTCCGCTGTGGTCATTCTGATTGCGGCCGTAATTGCTTCAGCGGTGCCCGCGGCACGTGCCGCAAGAGTGAACGCAGTGGAAGCGCTACGTTTCGAGTAACCCGCTTAATGCGACAGCTTAGTTAGGAAGTCTGATCGCGAACCGTTGGAGAAGTTTCAAACTTCGATTTGCGAGAAGAAATAGGCGCCTGTCATAAGAAATATTGCCGCCAGAGTACATAACAGAATGCTGTCCAGAAAGTAGTTGAAGTGCCAGACACCTACCAGTGCTCCCCGCAGACCATCCACGCCGTAAGAGAGCGGATCGATGTGCGTGATCATACTGAGGACCCTGGACAGATTGCTCAATGGATAAAGAGCGCCGGACAGAAAGAACATGGGCATCACGGAGGAAGTTTGAAGCGAGGTTAAGACCCTCCATGCTTTGAATCATCGAACCTAGCGTCATTCCAAGCGCCGCGAAAGGGATGGCGATCATGGTGACAAAGCTGAATGCAGATACCAGGTTGACCCAGTGCTGCGGCCGGAACCCCGCGATAAGACATACCAGAAGAATCAATGCTCCTTGGATCATGCCTATCGTTGCGCCACCGAGAGTACGACCTATCATGAGATAGATTCGAGGTACCGGCGCAACCAGGGTCTCCTTGAGGAATCCAAATTGGCGATCCCATAATACGGCGATCCCGGAAAACATCGAGCTAAGAAGCACGGTCATACCCACAATACCTGGCGCCAGGAACTGCAGATAACTTCCTTCGCCGGCCTTTTCGAAGACAGGGCCGAAGCCGAGACCGAAAGCTAATAAGTAAAATGTCGGTTGTGCCAGCGAGAAGATAATCTGTACGCGCGATCGCACGTAGCGTTTGACTTCGCGCAGCCATAGAATGTAAATCACGTTCATCGGCTACTCCCTATCATCCGTGCAATTTCTCGAACCTGCTCTGTGGAGCTTGCGCTTCCATCGCGAACGGATGTCCCGGTAAGCGCCAGAAATGCATCTTCCAATGAATCGGTGTCCGTCCTTCCTTTCAAAGAGGATGCCGTGCCTTGTGCTATCAACTCTCCGTGATCCATGATCGCAATCCTGTGCGCAACCCGCTCGGCCTCGTCCATGTAATGTGTGGTCAGGAAGATCGTGGTGTTCTCCGTCTCATTCAAATACTTCACGTGGGCCCAAAGCTGGCTTCGGCTCTGCGGATCGAGACCCAGTGTGGGTTCGTCGAGAAAGAAGATCTTCGGCATGTGGAGCAATCCACGGGCAATCTCGAGTCGACGCTTCATACCGCCGGAGAACTGCTTAACAAAATCCTTACGCCTCTCCCACAGTTCGAAGAGGCGGAGTAGCTTCTCGATTCGCTCGGCTCGAAGTTTCTTTGTCATGCCATAGAGAACCCCATGCAACTCCATGTTTTCGTATGCAGTTTGCTGTTCGTCGAGGCTGGGATCCTGAAACACGACTCCGAACTTCTTTCTCGCCGCCATCTGCCGGAGGACGGTATCTATTCCATCCAACTGGATCGTGCCGCTGGTCGGACGAAGCATCGTCGTCAACATTTTGATGGTGGTCGTCTTGCCTGCGCCATTCGGTCCCAGAAAGGCAAATATCTCCCCCTGCTCCACATCGAA
Organism: Granulicella sp. S190; assembly: GCF_009766095.1. GTDB lineage: Bacteria > Acidobacteriota > Terriglobia > Terriglobales > Acidobacteriaceae > Edaphobacter. The sequence continues at coordinate 217,267 of NZ_LMUD01000016.1, read as the reverse complement.
TGAAATTCCTTTCACTGCGGTGAGTGACTTGAAAGTCTTCGTAAGATTGCGTACCCGAATCATGAGCCCTCCTCAGGCAAAGTCTGTCTCTAGTGCGTTTCGGAGAATGTCGATAGACAAAGGACTACGGAACGCTGCTGCGTATAACCAAAGTGGTGACTTCGCCGTCCTGGGATTGGACTCATCCAGCTGATGGCTCGAAAACAAGATGAGCTACGCTAATCTCCTACTCCACCGAAATAAGTTGCTCTCGGAGCAGGGACATAAACTCATGCTTTAGAGCTTCAGCCTGCTTAGAGCTGAGACACTTCTCGTCGCTTACAAGATAGAAGCGCATTTCGCCGTTCAACGCATAAGCGACCAGTCCGAGCAATCTGATGTTGAAGGAATGCACGTAGATGCGCAGATCCTTAACCCGAAACGGGGCATCGCTATCGCTGACCACAACATTGCCCAGATTAGAGAGCGCGAAACGGTTCCAGCTGCCGTTGATCTTGAGCCTGTCTCCCAGACGTACCATCGACTGAATCTGCGCGGCAGGTAATGGCCGAAGCATCTCAAAGAAGTGGTATCGGCCGGGTATATTGACCATCTCCCTCTCGATATCTCTGCGGATTTGTTCGTGCATCTCGCGAGTCCGTGCCCAGAAACCCAACGTCCGTTCCTGTCCCGAAGGTATTTTGAGGCTACCGCCCCCGAAGAAGATCATGTCGCTTTTTAAGGCGGTGAGGCGCCCTCGTCGTGCGTCCATTGGGCTTTCGATCAAAGCAGGCGCTTTTTGTTCCCCCAATACTTTCAACAGAGCACGGTCGAGTGCCACTACCAGCGCCGCATGGATCGAGACTCCTTCCGCCTTGCACCGCTGCTTTAGCGTATCCGACAATGCTCGGTCTGTGGCCCATTCCAGGCAGCCTTCTCTGTTCTCAGGGGCGCGACGCGAATGTGGAATGAGGCGCGTGAGTCCATTCACAAGCATCGCCTTCAAACTGCGCTTCCACGGCTGCGGAGGCCGGTAATCGCCGATCATGTCTTGTTTGTGATCGGCCGGTACGGAATCAACTCCTCATCGTTGTGAAGAGCGCCCAGTACCTCTTTGACAACGGTAAGCATGCTCATGCCATCGCAAATACGGTGCGAGGTCACCAGCAGAAGGTCGCTCTCCCGCTCCGATTGCAGCAACACCGCACGAAGTTGCGGTTGATCAAATGGGAATACGGTTGTCAGCTCAAACTGGCTCTCACGCCGGAAGTCATCCTCCTCTATCCGTGGAAGGATTCGCAGCGGAACCTCTGGCGCACAATCCTCTTCGTAGTACAGGCCATCTCGCTCCTCACGGATGAGTGTGCGCAATGCAGGATGCTTTCGTTGCACTCGTCCAAGCGCCAGCCTGACCCGCTCGGTATCGACGTTGCCCTCCAGTCGTAGACACCCACAGAGGATCTCTTCGCAGATCTACCGGCTGGGTCACTTCATGTGACATCCAGGCCTGGATTGCAGCTCGCGGATCGGCTTCCCCACTCATGTCAACATATGGGAAGTCGCCCGGGTAGTCTGGCCGCAGAAGTTGCTGGGGCTTGCCATCCTGCTCGACCACACACACTCGCAGCTGTTCCGCCTCTGCCACCACTTGTTGAAGTGCCAATCGGAAGAGCTCCGGCTTGATGGGGCCACAGATCTCGACCGCCTCGGCGATGTTCAATATGGCGCCCGACGTTATCTTCTGTGTGATCCAGAGACCGCGCTGTGCAACGGTTAGTGGAAAAGAACTATTCCCGTACTCGTTCATTGCTCGTTCTCCTCAAAAGGATTCTCAGATTTCCACTTCACATCTCCGGTATCTACGCAGCGCGTTGCCGTCTAACGTGGCGTCTCTTGAGTCAGCTGAATGTCCGCTTACCGATGGACGAATGTCGAAGAGACACACCTCGGGTAAGTCGTTCGTCGTGCACGGAACAGGCGGCAGAAAGACAAATCCGCTACTTGTCGCGATAGCGACGGCCAATGGATTTCTAATATTCGAGCCAACAAGAGTGGGGCTAGTTAATGGCGAGGCTGCAAATTAAGGAACGTTCTACACACCATGAAAAGAACACTTATCGCTTGGGGTCATAACATCACCTTGTTGTTCTAGCTAACAAAACGTTCTAGCTAACAAAACCCGCGGGAGAAGTTCATGAGGAAATGAGGTGATGCAACTTCAGTAATGCCGCGCTAATCTCTGTGTACTCGAACGCACGCACTCTTTGCGAGTAAATTAGCAAACACGTTTTTCTTTGTCAAGGGAGCGGTGCTCTCGGCTATTGACGACCGGAAGCAGCGAGGCCGCCATGCGGTTCGCGCAGGTTCGACGGAGGTCATGGGCTCCGAAGTGCTCGATCCCGATTTGCTTCGATGACTGTTCAACCACAGACCAGATCGCCCAATCGTTCATGCTGTCGCGATTGATCGTCCCGGAATTCGAGACCGACCGTAATAGCCGCCCGTCCTCGACGCCAGTGAAGAATCCAATTCGCTACATCAGGCTCGCCGCTGCGTAGCGCTATCCTTCTCCAGAGGCACTGCACGCTCATGAAGAGTCAGAAACCCGCCATCCCCACTCAGCCAGATCAAGAAACAGATCGAGCCACGCTCGACCTCTCGATTGAGAAGATCACAGGCCTGAACTCGCGCTTCGCCCACGACACCGTAGCCGTCGAAGAGCCTCTCGAGATTCAGCTCGCCCACGGCCCCTCTCATGCGAGATCGCTAAAGTCCATCTCCGTCACCATGCGCACCCCCGGCCACGACTTCGACCTGGCCGCCGGCTTCCTCATGACCGAAGGCGTCGTCAGCGACCCCAACGACATCGACCGGATCGCCTACGCCGCAGGCAGCATCGGAGAGATCCCGCGAGACTCTGCCCTGTCACAATCCGCGCTCCCCTATCAGCCCGGAAAAAATATAGTACGTGTTGATCTCGCGCCCCACGTCGTCGTCAGTCTCGCTAATCTGGAGCGCAACTTCTACACCACCTCGAGCTGCGGCATCTGCGGGAAGGCCTCTTTGCTGGCACTCCAGACCGTCTGTCCTCCGCGCCGAAAAAATACCTTTCGCATCGACTCGACAATTCTCTATCAGCTACCACATCGCCTGCGCGAAGCCCAACATCTCTTCAGCCTCACAGGCGGAATTCACGGCGCGGCGCTCTTCCACGCCACAGGAAACCTCCTGGCCGTCCGCGAAGACGTTGGCCGCCACAATGCCGTCGACAAGCTTCTCGGAGCACAGTTTCTCGCCGACCTCACTCCCCTCCGCGACACGCTGCTTCTGCTCTCAGGCCGCGCCAGCTTTGAGCTCCTGCAGAAAGCGCTTATGGGCGGAGTCTCTCTGGTCGCCTCCGTCGGAGCACCCTCCAGCCTCGCTGTACAGGTCGCGAAAGACTTCGACATCACCCTCATCGGCTTCCTGCGCGACAATCACTTCAACATCTACCACGGCGCAGAACACATCCTGAGAGCTGCAAGCACGTAGTCCCGGCAAATAAAAAATGGGCCGCCGCAAAGCTCCGCGACGGCCCGGCAAAACTTAGCCTTTACATGCCGCTCTGGTTCCCCGCATCATCATGAACCACGCGATAGCTGGCTCCTCCCTGCGACCACACCAGCAACAGCAGATCCTTCCCTGCTGTGTTCGCATGGGCGGCACTCACAAACTGCTCCGCCGAAGTCACCGGATGACGGTCCACTTCAAGGATCACATCCCCCGGAGCAAGGCTCGCATCATCTGCCGGGCTTCCCGGGCGAACGCTGCGAATCGCAACCCCCTGCACCTCCGAAGGAATATGTAACTGCTGCCGTACATCAGGTGTCAACTCAGCGACTGCCAGCCCGAGCTTCCCCTTCTGCGGGCTGGCATCATCGCCTCCGCTCGCTACCTCGCTGTCCTTGTGGTACTCCCCGACCTTCACGTTCAACGTCTGCGCAGAGCCATTGCGAATAATCCCCAAAGCAATCGAAGTCCCCGGAGTATCCTCGCTCACCGCAACCTGCAGCGCCCCTCCGTTGATCACCTTCTGCCCATTCAGCTCATCGATCACGTCGCCATTTTTCAGCCCGGAACGCGCCGCAGGAGAGTCAGGCGTAACCTGCGTCACAATCGCGCCTGTCGCCTCTTTCAGATTGAAGAAGCTCGCATTCTCGGGTGTCACATCGTTCATGCTGATGCCGAGATAGCCGTGATGCACGGCACCGGTCTTGATCAACTGCTCCGCCGTCGTCCGCACAATCTGCGAAGGAATCGCAAATCCCGCGCCCGCAAACGAGCCGCCGTTCGAGATGATGAATGTATTGATGCCCACCAGCTCACCACGCGCATTCACCAGCGGACCACCCGAGTTGCCTGGATTGATCGCAGCATCGGTCTGAATATATCCCCCCGGCTTCCGCGCATCATCGCGATAAGGATTCTGCCGATCCACCGCGCTCACAATTCCGCGCGTCACCGAAAACTGAAAGTATCCGAACGGACTGCCGAACGCCAGCACCGTCTGTCCTGGCTTCAGCTTTGTCGAATCGCCCCACGCGATGCTCGGCAGATCATGCGCATCCACCTTGATCACCGCTAGGTCAGTCAGTGGATCACGTCCCACCAGCTTCGCCTTCAGCACGCGACGATCATGCAGGGTCACGCGCATCTCCACCGCGCCATCCACCACGTGGTTGTTCGTCACGATGTAACCATCAGGCGAGATGATGATGCCACTGCCGATCCCATGCTCCAGCTGCGGCTGCTGCGGACGCTGCTGCTGCATCATCCCCGGAGGAAGCTGTCCGAAGAACTGCTGCAGTCCCGGCGGCAATCCCTGCCCCTGCTGCCCTTGCCCCTGGCTATCTTCCTCCTCGCCAGCTTGTTGCTCGGCTGACCCACGTGAAGTCACCGCGACGTTCACCACAGCAGGCGTAACCCGCGCCGCAACCGCCTCCACCGCATTATCCAAAGCCACCAAAGACGAAACGCTGTTGTCATCCATCGGCGCAGGCGAAGAGATAGGCGACGAGATCATCGCCGCATGCACGCCATTGTGATGAACAAACATTCCAGTCGCCAGCACTACAGCCGCGGCAACGCCTGCAGGAACGGCAATCCGCCCCGCCTTACCTACTAATTTATTAGTTTCAAACGACATGATCGATCCTCAGCAACGGTTGATACAGCTTGTTTAAAGTTGAATGACCAGCCAGCCGCCCTCGGTAGGCACGGCTGCATACGAAGAAGAAAATCCACGCTCACTCGAAACCGTGAGCACCATCCTTGGCGTCGCTGACTCCTCAAACGAGGTCAGCACCACCCACCTCTGCATCGGTTGCGCCTGTTGCATCGCCGCACGACTCTGCTTCGTGCGCATCAGCGTAGCTCCCTGCACCGAACGATGTCTCTTAGCTGCACTCGTCTTCACAGACCGGCTAACCAGATCATCTGTTCTCGAGGGCATGGACGCCTTCAACAAAGTCTCATGCGGAATCCCTGCAGTGCCATCGACAGAAGAAGGATTAAACGCAACCGCCTGATACTCTGCACTCGTCGTAGCGAAACTCTGCGCCTCGACACGCGAAGGAGGCGCACCGCCAGAGAACGAAATCATCTGTGGGCAACGCGCCAACTCCGTCGCTCCGCCCACCAGCCCGAGCACCAGCACACCCATCACCACCCGAGCCTGCCCTCGACCCATACCTTCGCTGCGGCGCAAAATGCTATGCACCCGCCGCGCGAGCTCCGATCGCCTCTCCCATGCACCCAGCGAAAGCGCAGCCACTCTCCGCCCAAGCCGCTGCTCTGCCAGGCTCGTCAGGCAGATCGCGTAGGCCTTCGGAGCCTTCGTCAAGCGAAGCACCGCATCGTCACACGCCAGCTCCCGCTCAAAACACAGCCGTCGCTCGATCCATAGCAGCGCAGGATTCAACGGCACCAGCACCAGGCTGATCTTCTGCAACAGATTCATCCAGTCATCGCCACGACGCAGATGCCCCATCTCATGCAGAACAATCTGTTCCAACTCCACCGCAGAGAGCGTCTCCAACATCTCCTGCGGAATCAAAATCCGTGGCGAAAAAAATCCAATCACGCTGGGCCGGTCCACATCCGCTGACGTGCAAATCGTGACCTCACGCCAGCCTGCCGCAGCCAACGCAATCTCGCAACCTGCATGCGCATCAATCGGCGTCGCGCGCCTCCAGATCCCATGCAGTTCGACCGCGCTCCTCGCCAGCCTCACCCCGCGCACTATCGACGCCATCAGCCACAGCGCCGCAACCGCAAAGCTCCATCGCACATCCACCAGCACCAGGGCGCGATGCCCAGGGGCCCCACTCGCAGGAATCCCGTATCCATGCCACAGCGGCATGAACGCCAACACTGCAAACACCACCGTCCACACCGCAAACCGAATCGCCGCCGTCGTCTTCGGAACCAGCCGCAGACACACCCCCACCGCAGCCGCCAGCACCAGTCCCTGCCACAAACCCGACACCACCGCTCCCGCCGCTACTCGCGACAGTCCTTCAACGCCATGCAGCAGGCTCAGATCCATCACAGTTCATCTCCTGCTCGGTCGTCTTCGGCTGCTGCAATCGCCTCTTTCAATCGCTGCAACTCCTCTGCCGTCACCTCATCGTCGCCCAGCAACGAGAGCAATAGCCTCTCCCGTGAGTTGCCGAAAAACCGTTGCATCATATGTCGAATCTCGGACCGGCTTGCCTCCTGCTCGGCAACGCAAGGGCTATAAAGAAATGCCCTGCCCTCCTGCCGATGCTCGACATAGCCCTTCTGCTCCAGAATCCTGATCGTCGTCAGCACAGAGTTATAAGCCAGTGCAGAACCCTCCGGCATCGCCGCCACCAGCTCGCCCACTGCTGACTCGCCGCGCACCCACAGTATCTTCATCAGCCGTAACTCAGCCTCTGTCAACGTGATGGACTTCTTTGGCGGCATATCCTCTCAATGTCCCGGCCTCCTTAGAATCAGAAGCCAGAAAACTACTATCGAAGAGACGATCAACTAATCGATTAGTTAGCGTGAAATCCGGAAAATAACTTCTTGCCCTCACCCTCGAACCGGCATGACCTTCTAAAAACCAAGCCCCCTATTTATCTCCGCCTACCTGTCAAATTCTATGTAGGACATGTCTTCCCTCCGTAGTATCTTCGTTGCCATGGCTGCGGAAGAAGCGAACGATCTGCGCAGAGCGCTCGACCAGAACGAAATCATTCCATACTTTCAACCTCTGGTTGAACTGCGCACCGGCCTGCTCAGTGGTTTCGAGGTTCTCGCCCGCTGGCAGCATCCCCTCCGCGGTCTCATCCCTCCCAACGAGTTCATCCCCTTAGCCGAAGAGACCGGACTCAACGGCCAGCTCACCGGCAACCTCCTTCGCGCCGTCTTCGCCGCTGCAAAAAACATCCCCTGCCACCTCACCCTCTCAGTCAACATCTCCCTCACCCAGCTCACTGACTTCTCCCTTCCAAAACACATCCGCGTCGCCGCCGAGCAGGCCTGCTTTCCCCTAAGCCGTCTCATCCTCGAGATCACCGAAAGTGCCCTCGTCAGCAACACGGAGCATGCCTACCGCATCGCCACCGAGCTCAAAGAGCAAGGCTCCCGCCTCGCCCTCGACGACTTCGGCACCGGCTACTCCAGCCTCCGTCACCTCCAGTCGCTCCCCTTCGACGAGCTCAAAATCGACGCCAGCTTCGTCCGCTCCATGAGCCACACCCGCGAGAGCCGCAAAATCGCCGCCGCCATCGTCGGTCTGGGCAACAGTCTCAGCCTCACCACGGTCGCAGAGGGCGTCGAAAACCAATCCATAGCCGACATGCTCCTCTGGCTCGGCTGCGATCTCGGTCAAGGCTGGCTCTACGGCCGCGCCGTCCCGCCAGAGCAACTCCCCGAGGTTCTCGCCACCAGGCTCGATCCGTCGCCCCAGCCGCCGTCGGAGCCCCGATCGCCTGCTGCCAGCTCCACCCTCCCACTGCGTCTCGAAGCGCTCCCCACCCAACGCCTCGCTCAACTCAACGCCATATATGACGGTGTCCCCGTCGGCCTCTGCTTCGTCGACTGCAACCTCCGCTACGTCAGCGTCAACAAGCGCCTCGCCGAGATGCACCACATTCCCGTCGCCGCTCACCTCGGCCGCTACATCTCTGAGGTCATGCCCGCGGTCTTCCCGCTCTGCCAGCCTTACCTCTTGCGCGCCCTCAAAGGCATTGCCAGCACCGACCTCGAAATCTGCTATCCAGACCCCAATCCTCTCAACGACAAACGCACTCATCTCATCTCCTTCCACCCTGCATGCGACGAGGTCGACGAGGTCATCGGTATCTCGGTCTCCGTCGTCGATATCACCCGTCGCAAGCAGGCTGAGCAAGCCCTCATCGAGAGCGAGGACCACTTCCGTCACACCGTCGAGCTCAACCCTCAGGTCCCTTGGACAGCCGACCACCACGGCACCATCCTCGACGTCAGCGCGCGATGTGAAGAGATCACAGGAATCTCAAAGCACGAGATGATCCATGGAGGCTGGCCGAAGATCGTTCATCCCGACGATCTCCCCGCCGCAATCCATAGGTGGACCCGTTCCGTTCGAACCGGAAGGTTCTATGACTCGGAGTACCGCATCCTGCGCCGGGATGGCGTCTGGCGCTGGATGAGATCACGCGCCACCCCACGCATCGACGCGCAAGGAAAGGTCATTCGCTGGTATGGCAACGTCGAGGATATCGACGACCGTAAGCGGGCAGAGGAGGCCCTCCGCCGCAGCGAAGCTCGCCTCCAGGCCGTCTTCGATGCTGTCCCCGTCGGCTTGGTCATCATAGAAGCTCCCAACGGCAACGTCGTCATGAGCAACCCCCGGGCCGAGTACATCCTCCGCAGCGTCATCGTTCCCTCCTCGCTCATCGATGACTACTGCCGCCCGCCGGACTCCTATGCTCATGGCAACCCAGCCTACGGAGAGAGTGGGTATCCACTCGCCGACGCCATCCTCAGTGGGCAGAGCACCGGACCCAGGGAGCACCTCTGCCATCACAGCGATGGAACCAGCACGTGGATCAGCATCACCGCCGTCCCGGTCTTCGATGACGACGGCAAGGTCTCTGGAGGCATCGTCACCATTCAGGACATCGACGAAGAAAAGCGCAAGATGCAAACCCTCTCCGATCTCAACTCGGTCCTCAACATGAAACTTCAGACCCATCGATAGAACTGGCCTCGATCGCTCCCCATCCCCTCCGGCAACCTGCTAGCGTAGTAGCCAATGGCCCACGCCCACACCGTAGCGAGCGTCCGCTACACCTTCAACACCCTTAGCGATCTCCTCGCCAAAGCCACCCCGGCCCGCTCCGGCGACGAGCTCGCAGGCATCGCCGCCTCCAGCGCCCAGCAACGTGTCGCAGCGCAAAGCGCCCTCGCCGATCTCCCGCTCGCCCACTTCCACAACGAAGCCATTGTCCCCTACGAAACAGACGAGGTCACGCGCCTCATCGTCGACACCAGCCGCGCTCCCGCAGCCATCGCAGCCTCCGCCCCCATCGCCAGCCTCACCGTAGGAGAGCTGCGCGACCATCTCCTCTCGGACGATGCCACGCCAGCCAGCCTCGCCGCCTTGGCCCCCGGCCTCACCCCGGAGATGGTCGCCGCTGTCTCCAAGCTCATGCGCCTTCAGGACCTCATCCTCGTCGCACGCAAAATCAGCGTCGTCACAAAGTTCCGCACCACCGTAGGCCTTCCCGGCCGCCTCTCCACCCGCCTCCAACCCAACCACCCCACGGACGACCCCGCAGGCATCGCCGCCTCTATCCTCGACGGTCTCCTCCTTGGCTCCGGCGACGCCGTTATCGGCATCAATCCCGCCTCAGACAACGTAGCCTCTCTCACCACGCTCCTTCATCTCGTCGATCACATCCGCCGCCGCTACGAGATCCCCACCCAGTCCTGCGTCCTCGCTCATCTCACCACGCAGATGCAGGCCATGCAACAAGGCGCCCCGCTCGACCTCCTCTTCCAATCCATCGGCGGCACCGAAGCCACTAACACCAGCTTCGGCATCAACCTCGCTCTTATCGAAGAAGCCCACCAACAAGCCCGCAGCCTCAACCGCACACCAGAAAACCCATCGCCAAACATCATGTACTTTGAAACCGGCCAGGGCAGCAGCCTAAGCGCCAACGCCCATCATGGAACCGGAGGTCAAGGTGTAGACCAGCAAACCCTCGAAGCCCGAGCCTACGCCGTAGCGCGTCATTTCAACCCCATGCTCGTCAACACCGTCGTCGGCTTCATCGGCCCTGAATATCTCTACGACGGCAAGCAGATCCTCCGCGCAGGCCTCGAAGATCACCTCTGCGGCAAGCTCCTCGGTCTCCCCATGGGCTGCGATATCTGCTACACCAACCACGCCGAAGCCGACCAGGACGATATGGACGCGCTTCTCACCATGTTAGGCACCGCCGGCGTCAACTACATCATGGGCGTCCCCGGCGCAGACGACATCATGCTCAACTACCAGAGCACCTCCTTCCACGACGCCCTCTACCTGCGCCGCCTCCTCAACCTCCGCCCCGCCCCGGAGTTTGAAGCCTGGCTCAACACCAACGCTCCCCACTGCCTTACCCTACCCGCCATGCTCCCTAACCGTCCCTAACTTCCGCTCGAACCAACTGCAGTTGCGGTTGCTGTTGCCGTTGCTTGCCCTCTTGTTTGTCATTCCGCAGCGAAGCGGAGGAATCTGCTGTTGCCCTTGCTGTTGTTTGTTTTAATCCCACCCGCTACAAAGAATCGTCATCTCGACCGAAGCTGTTCACAGCCTCATCGTGAATAGCGCAGTGGAGAGACCCCCGCATTTCGCCGCCACCGCAAAAAAATCCCAAAGCAAATCGCAACCTCGCCACCAGTCCTGAGATAACCTCAGCACTTCTTCCCACTCTTCCGCGTCTCCAGCGCCAGATCCTCCGCAACATTGGGATCGTACCCCTCCAACTCCGCCATCAACCCCTCATCGCTCAAATCCAGCTTCTTCGAGTTCTCCCAGTCATGCCGTACGGTCGCGCACAGTCGCTCGATAATATGCTCATCCCTCACCTCGATCGCCAGTTCCCTCCTACTGTCGAAGCTCCCCGGAGCAAGATTGATCGATCCAATAATGGCGCGCTCGTCATCGGCTAGCAGCAGCTTCGCATGCAGCTTGATGTGCTTTAGCTTGTGAATCTTCACCCCGATGTCTTCAAGCACCCTCAACCCGCTAACACCCTCAATCAGTTTGTCCTTCTTCAGCTTGTGCGGAGGCCGCGCCATCAGATGAATCTTCACCCCACGCTGATTCGCCCTCACCAGGTGCTCGATGATCGTCGGATCCTGGTACCGCTCATTCTGCAGCCACAGCGAATGCTTCGCCTCATCGATCAGCTGCCCCAGCCGCTGCCGCCCATTGCCGATACACCAGATCAGGTGCGAGTGCTCTCCCGCGTCGAAGTGCTCCCTCTTCCAATCCGCATCGAAGCACGCCATCACCTCCTCGACCTCATGCTTATGCGTCGTCACGATCGCATAGTCCCGAGTCTCCGTAAGGTTCTTCGTCTCCCAGTTCAGCGACTCGACAAACGCCATCCTGTCATCGATCACCATCGACTTCTCATGCGTCAGGTCGAAGCAGGGATTGCTGTCCAGAACCTCAACCCCCGCCTCTGTCAATGTAATCCGGGACTCGTCATTCTCCTTCTCGCCATCCCGTCTCTCCGGGTTCAGCATCACCCGCACCTTCACCCCGCGCTGATGCGCCGCCACCACCGCCTGCAGCAGGCTCGGATCAGAAAACACAAACATCTTCACCCGGATCGAATCCTTCGCCCCATGGATGGCGTTCAGAATCGGTTGAGCAGAATCATCAGGCAAAACAATAATCGACCGCGACATAATCTCTTCCTTCAACCAGAATTTCCGCACCCGTGCTGTACCTCACGCCATTACCTTATCCAACCCGGCATCGAACTGCGTCCTGTGCAGAGCCGCATAGATTCCATTCAACGTCATCAACTCGTCATGCGTTCCATTCTCCGCCACCACGCCCCCGTTGATCACAAGAATCTTGTTCGCATCCCGAATCGTACTCAATCGATGCGCAATCGCGATCACCGTCCGCCCCTCCATCAACTTCTCCAGCGCATCGATCACCAGCTTCTCCGACTCGCTATCGAGCGCTGCCGTAGGCTCATCCAGCAGCAGAATCGGACTGTTCCGCACCATCACCCGCGCAATCCCGATCCTCTGCCTCTGCCCGCCGGACAGCGTCGATCCCCGCTCCCCCACCATCGTCTCGTATCCCAGCGGCATCTTCATAATGAACTCATCCGCATTCGCCAGCTTCGCCGCCGCCACCACCTCTTCCTTCGTAGCCTCCGGCCGTCCAAACGCAATATTCTCCAGGATCGTCCCGCGAAACAGCACTGTATCCTGCAGCACGTACCCGATCTTATCGCGCAACGACTTCAACTTGTAGCCGCGCACATCTTCGCCATCGATCTTCACCACACCCGACTGAACATCGTAGAACCGCGGAATCAGACTCACCACCGTCGACTTCCCACTCCCCGTCGGCCCCACGATCCCCACAAACTGGCCCGCCCCAATCTTGAAGCTCACATCCGTCAAAATCGGAGACGCCGAATCGTACCCAAACGCCGCATGCTCAAACTCGATCTCCCCCGCAACTGTCTCCGGCGCAAGCCCATCTGCCCTCTCCGGAATAATCGTATCCGTCTCTAGAATCTCGCGAACCCGCTCCGCTCCCACCGCCGCCTGCGCCACTGCATTGGTCGTCGTCGCCAGATCCTTCACCGGCTTGAAGAACTTCGCAAGGTAAGCGAGATACACCGTTAGCTCGCCCACCGTCATCGTCTTCGCCAGAATCAGCGCAGCCCCGCGCCACAGCACCACCGCGGTACACAGCGCCACCGTAATCGTCACCACCGGCGACAGCAGCGCCTTAACGCTTCTCGCCTTCAACGCCGCGCTTACCGTCGCCTGGCTCACCAACTCCAACTGCGCCTGCTCCGTCTCCTCCTGTCCAAACGCCATCACCGCCTGAATCGACTCCAACCCCTGTTGCACCACGGCGACAATCTCGCTCTGCTCCCGGCGCACCTCACGTGTCGCCTTCTTCACCGCCTTCTTGAACCGCGAAACAAACAGCAGCAGAAACGGCGTCACCCCCACCGCAATCAGCGTAAAGTCCCAGTTCAGCCAGAACATCAGCCCCAGCATGCAGACGATCGTCAGCAAATCCACCACGATATTCAGCGTCGAAGACGAAGCAAACCCCTCGATCGTCTGAATATCGGAAGTAATCGTACTCAGAATCGTTCCCGTCGCATGCGTGTTGTAGTACCCCAGCGAAAGCCGCTGCAGATGCTCGTACATCTTCATGCGCAGATCATGCGCCACCCACTGCCCCACACTCTCCGTGTAGTAGTTGTCGATATACGAAGCCACCGCGCCTAGCAGCGAAATCACCACAAACGCCAGCGCAGCCAACCCCGCCACGTGCAGCCTTGACTCATGCAGCCTCGCCCCGTTCTCGAGCAATGGCCCAATCAAACGATGCAGCCACGGCGCCATCTTGTGGTCGCCCACCACATTATCCAGGATCACCTTCAGCGGCCACGGCGTCGCCAGGCTCATCACCGTCTCGACAAGCATCGCCAGAAAAATACCTACCAGCGTGCCGCGATAAGGACGAATTAGACTTCCAATAAATCGCAACATGAGAAGTTTCCGTTCAAAGCCAACATCAACGCGAGTACTAAACTAGAAATACCCATTCCACTACTGTGCGGCCACTCCTGAAGTCGTCATCCTGACCTTGAACTTGTCGAGGCGGAAGAATCCGCTTTTGTCATTCTTGTTGTCATCCCCGAAGTGGATCTGCCGTTGCTCTTGCCGTTGCTCTTGCCGTTGCTCTTGCCGTTGCTCTTGCCGTTGCTCTTGCCGTTGCTCTTGCTGTTGCTGTTGCCTGTCCTTTTGTTGTCATCCCGTAGGGATCTGCGGTTGCTTTGCGGTTGCCGCACCCACTGCGGCAACCGTTCTTGTTCTTGTTGTCATCCACTACTAGTACAGTTGCCGTACAACATCACAAGCCCCTCCAAGCAGAACCAGTAGAAATCAAGCGCATCTCCTCAACAAGCCCTGTTTCATCAAGCCTCATGTAGACCATCATCCTACCCGAACCTCCAAACCGACCAGCGCACGCCATCTTTACGTACACTGGCATTCATCGTTACTCAAATCCCCGGCAACTCACGACCACAATGCCCAACCGCGAACCCGAAGAAACCGAGACAATCCGCCCCGAGATACAGGCCACAATCCCCGTTCCCTCTCTGCGCACCTACACCCCTGCTCGGGTCTCCCTCCGCCGCACCGGCGTAAGCCTTTGCACCTCGGAGATCCTCGACTTCCAGCTAGCCCACGCCCAGGCACGCGACGCCGTCCACGCCGCACTCGACACAAACCTCCTCGCCCATCGTCTGCGTACCGAAATCCCCACCCTCACCGTGCCGATCCTCACTCTCGCCAGCGCCGCACCCGACCGCGCCACCTACCTCCGCCGCCCCGACCTCGGCCGCACCCTATCCCCCGCCGCTCTCCTGCAACCATCCCCATGCGAGATCGTCATCGTCATCGCCGACGGCCTCTCTGCCACCGCCATCGAGCACCATGCCGTCCCTCTCCTCAGCGCACTCCTCCCCCAACTCCCCGCAGCGCTTGGCCCCCTCTGCATCGTCACCCAGGCCCGCGTAGCTATCGCCGATCAGATAGGCTCCCTCCTCCGCGCCCGCCTCTCTCTCATCCTCATCGGCGAGCGCCCCGGTCTCAGCTCCCCCGACTCGCTTGGCGCCTACATCACCTGGAACCCAAGCCCAGGACGTACCGACGCCGACCGCAACTGCATCTCCAACATCCGCAGCGCAGGTCTCGACTACGTCACCGCCGCCACCCGCATCGCCTTCTACTGCCGCGAAGCACTCCGCCTCCAGCTCACCGGCACCGCGCTCAAAGAGACTACTCAGCCTCTCCTGAACACGTAAGCGCAACAAAAAAGGTGGCCCACGCTCATAACGCAGGCCACCTCATCGACTCACGAACTACTGCAAACCCTAGAACAGGAACCGCAACGCCATCTGTATCTGCCGAGGGCTCCCGATAGTGTGCTGCACAGTACCCAGCCCACTCGGACAGTTATAGAAGCTACCCGTACCAGGATTACTGGTGCCGCACCCCGTAGGTAGAACCGGTGTTCCCGCCTCCGGGAAACCGTTATAGTTTACATTCTGAGCCACCTCGTTACCAGGTATGTCGAAGCTGCTCGTATTCGTCAGGTTATAAACATCGAACGTGTAGGTAAGACTGTACCGCTCGGTGAACTTCGTCGTCTTCATCAGCGAGGCATCCGCTCGCTTCTGGAAGGCCTGCCGGAAGATGTTCCGCTGACCGGTCGTAAAGTCGGTCTCATAAGGATCCGAAGTTGGAACCCCACCACTCAGCCCACCCGCCTGCAGCAACGGGATCGTAAAGCACGATGCCTTCAATGCATTCAGATTCGGATCGCCGTTCGGATTGAACGCGCCCGAGTGACCCGTATACGCATTCTTCGCCGTACAGCCCGGAGCAAGAGGAACAATGGGATTTGTAATTCCGTTGCTCACCCCGTAATAGATGCTGCCCACTGCACCGCTGAAGTCGATCACGCTATACGGTTGTCCACTCTGCAGAATCGTAAGACCCACCAGCGACCAGCCATTCGTAAAGTAGCTCTCGACGTTATGGCTATGAACAAAATCAGGCAGACGATAGACGTAGGTAAAGTTGATCACGTGCGTCCGGTCGAAGTCAGCCGAAGCATACCCGTCGCGCAGGTTCAGCGGATTGTTGCCGTTATAGAACAAGCCAAGTCCGCTCTGTTCATCCAGCGCATGCGAGTACGTATACGACGCAGCCAACTGCACCCCATGACTCATCCGCTTTTCGATGTGCGCCGTCAGTGCGTTGTACGCATCCACACCGGCTGCCTTGTAATCGATCGACTCCGCAGCGTATCCGACATAAGGTACGCGATGATCGATGTTGCCGCCCTCGTAGTCGAAGTCGTAGCCCGTTCCATCCGGCAGCGTAGCGCCCCCGACGTTATATCCGTACGAATACTTTTCACCGTGAATCGCAGCCGAAGGTGATGCGATTCCCGGCTGGTTGAACGGAACCGGAATCACTTGATGTCTGCCCAGGTTGCCCACATAGCCGATCTCGATTGCAATATCGTTACGTGGCTGCCACTGAATATCCAGCGTGTAGTTGAAGGTATACGGCAGCTTGTTTCCACGGTCATACACGCCAAGCGAAATCGGCTGCCCACCGTCGTTGATGCTGGCGATATTCGGCAGGTAGTTGCTCAGGTCGGACGACTTCGGGTTGCTGGGAGCAGCACTCTTTACATCCGTATAGGGATTGGCAAGATTTCCAGTAGCAGCCGTCGGAGCGCTGATAGGCGGTGCCGTCCCACCACCGCCGCCGCAGGTAGGAATGTAGTAGCTGTAAAGGCTCTGCACCGGGCAGCTCTGCGCCGTCACAAACGGCAGCTGTTGATTGGCCCCAAATGGTCCGCCGGTCACCGTACCGATCGCGTATCCGGGCGAGAAGTAGCTGAAGAGCTCCCCGCGGTCGTAGTACATTCCGAAGCCCGAACGCACTACCACCTTGCTCTTGAAGAACTCAGGCTGCCACGCCGCTCCCAGTCGTGGTCCAATCCCCCACTGCCGACCGGTAAGTGTCGTTGGGCTCACACCGCTGGTCCCGTTCTTGTTGTTGCCCGCGATGATGAAACCGGGATTGACGATCGTATCCGACGTCGCATTGTAGTTATAAAGGTTCGGATCGAAGTTGAAGATGCGTCCGTTCTTCTCCGTCAGCGCGCCATCCCAGTCGTAACGCACCCCCGCCGTCAGCGAGAGTGTCGGCGTGATCTGAAACTTATCCTGAACATAGCTGCCCACTTGGTTCGCGCGGTAGTAGCGGCTCGCATCGCCCTGCAGGAACGAGCTGACATAAAACGAAGTCGAAGAGCTGCCCGGCGTCACATAACCCTGCGCATAAGCGCTCAAATCGTCTGTCGCGACGGTACCCGTGCCCGTACGCTTGTCGATCGTATTCAGCTGCGTATAGCTGTAGTTGGTACCGAACGTGATCGTGTGCTTGCCCAGCGTCCAGATAGCGTTCCCCGCGGGCTGCCAGCGATTCTGGAACGCCCCGGTATTCGGAGCCTGCCCCTCCGCGTTAGGCCCGATATTCAAAATGCCGGAGCTAACCAGCCCGTACTGGCCTGCGGCGCTGCCAAGCACATTCACAATCGACACGCCAGGAAAATAATTCGATCCAAACTCATTGATCGAAACCGTCCCCTGCGAGCCGCCAGGAATCGCGTCCGGCCCGAACGGCTGCTCATTATTCACGTACGTCTTCTCGCGCAAAAAACCTAAGCTCTCCGTCGTGCTTAGGTTCGACTTCACCAGGTACGTATTGATGATGGAGAACACCTGCGCGCCCGAGTCCAGATGTTCGGTAAATCCTGGGACGCTCGAGTAAGCGTAGGGAGCAATCGTCGGATCGTGCTGGTAAAAATACTTCAGCGACAGCGTGTCTTTATTCGAGATGTTGTAGTCGAGATTCGCCACCGCCATATCGGCCTTGAACCGGCCAGTGCCAGGAAGGAACGCGTTGTAAGGGTGCGCAGCAGACAGAGCCGACGACCCGGCATCATTCGGAACCAGCCACTTGCCCGGCTCGCCCGGCAGCGACGGCGAGTTGAACAAAGCCAGCGCCGTCCGGTCAATATTGCCACCGGTAAGACTCGTACCAAACGGCCCGTTGATCAGGGCTGCGAAACCCGCAGCATCGCGATTATTATCGGACAGCCCAACCGGCACGTTGAGAAAGTTATCGCCGATCTCCTGGTCCGATACCTGCAAATGCTGGTACGACACAAAGCCAAACAGCTTGTTCTTGATAATCGGACCGCCGAACGTACCCCCCGCAATATAGCGATGCAACTCAGGATTCTCATCCTTCGGATCATTCGCAAGCAGCGGATTATTCTTGAAGAAGAACGGCGCTGCATTAATCCAGTTCGTTCCGCGGCGCCCATACGCTGTCCCGTGATAAGCATTCGTTCCCGACGCTGTACTCACATCGATGTGTGCCCCTGAAGTAGACCCCTGCTGAGCGTCATACATCGAGGCGTTCACTCGTACCTCTTGAATCGTCTCCGGCGCAGGCGTAGGAATCGCGTTCCCGATCGACAGATACACCGAGGCCACCGTCTGAATCACCCCCGCTCCCCCCTGGGTCGTCGAAGCGCCCGTGCTGTTGACCACCCGCTGTGACCCAACCTGGCTCGTACTCTTGCCGTTGAACAGGCTGCTCGCATCCACACCGTTGATCGTGAAGCTGTTGCTGGTGTCACGCTGTCCGTTCGCCCAAATCGGCAGATTCCCCAGTCCCGACTGCGCTCCGGTGCCGCCCGGCAGCTCCGCGTTCACACCCGGCGACAGAATCGCCAACCCCGTAAAGCTCCCCGTCGGCTGCGGAATCGACTCGATCTGTGCCTTGTCCAGCACATATCCATTCGTCGTATCCACCGCGTTCATCAACGGGCTCGCATCCACGCTCACCACCGTATTCACCGCACCCACGTTCAACTGCGCATTCACCGTCCCCGTGCGATCGCCCTGCACCGGTATCGCATTCATCTTCTGCGTCTGAAAACCTTCCTTCGTAAACGAAAGCGTATACGTCCCGATCGGCAGATTGTTGAAGTCATAAAACCCGTTGCCACCCGCAGTCTGCGTCCGCGTCAACCCCGTCTGGTCCCCCACCACCGTCACCACGGTGCCGGGCAAAATCCCGCCCTGGCCATCGGTCACCACACCCGTCAGGCCACCGAGCGTCTGCTGCCCGAACGCGGGACACACCAGAAGAAAAGCCGCCATCTGGCAAACAAAGACGAGGAAGGAAAGTCGGAAACGCTTGGTCATGATCTCTGGCTCCTGAAGTGCTGCAACGTGAACCCAAAACGAGGCTTTCTCTCTGAACTGGTCGATCAGAAAAGACACAAATGCAGCGATGCAACACGGCAGAACCGCGGTGACGATGCCCTGGCACTGTGAACTCAAGCTTCGGAACAGGTGAAATTCAGTTTGCTGTGTGAACTTGGAATGAAAATCAGCATATCTGAAACTGTCAAAATTGCGAAGAAAATTCGGAGCCGGATAGCGCGCACGACGCGGCCCCAATCCCATCCCGGAACCACACCGTCAAACAAGAAAAACCGCCTGCGACATCATCGCAAGCGGCTCATCTCTTTCGTTTTTATCGCAGCGCGCCGCTCTACTTCGCCGCACCCTTCTCCAACCCGCGATACTTCAGCATCGGCTCGACATTCGGCGCACTGCCCAGCCACGCCTCATACATCTTCGCCAGATCCTCCGTGTTCCCGCGCGACAGCACCATCTTCCGGAACCGGTCGCCATTCGCTCGCGTCAAACCGCCATGATCCTGGAACCACTGGAACGCATCATCATCCAGCATCTCGCTCCACAGATACGCGTAATATCCCGCCGCATATCCACCACCCCAGATGTGCGAAAAGTAGCTCGACCGGTACCGTGGTGGAACATAGCTCAGCGTGAATCCCTTCTTCGCCAGCGCGGCCTTCTCAAACGCATCCGGCTCCTGCAGTCCCTCGCTCACCGGCAGCGAGTGCCACTGCATATCCAGCTCCGCCGCGGCCACCAGCTCCGTCAGCAGATAGCCCTGGTTGAAGTCCGCGGCCTTCTTGATCTTTGTCGCCAACTCCTCTGGCATCGCCGCGCCCGTCTTGTAGTGCTTCGCATAGTGCGCAAACACCGCCGGATACGTTGCCCAATGCTCATTGAACTGCGACGGAAACTCCACAAAGTCCCGCGCCACCGACGTCCCCGACAAGCTCGGATACTCACTATCCGCCAGCATCCCATGCAGCGCATGGCCAAACTCGTGGAACATCGTAATCACGTCGCTGAAGCTGATCAGAGCCGGCTCGCCCGCCGCTGGCTTCGGCAGATTCGCAACGTTATAGATAACCGGCAGCGTTCCCATCAGCTTCGACTGGTCGACGAAGTTGCTCATCCACGCGCCGCCGCTCTTGTTATCGCGCTTATAGTAGTCGCAATAAAACAGCGCCAACGGCTTGCCATCCGCGTCGAAGACCTCGAACACCCGCACATCAGGATTCCAGACAGGAATATCCTTCCGCTCCTTAAAACTCAAACCGTACAACTGGCCCGCGGCATAGAACACGCCATTCTCCAGCACGTTATTCAGCTCGAAGTAAGGCCGCTCCTGGGCTTCATCGATATCGAACTTCGCCTTCCTCACCTGCTCGGAATAAAACTCCCAATCCCACGGCTCAACTGAAAACCCGCCCTTCTGGGAATCAATCACATCCTGAATATCCTTCGCCTCATCCGCCGCATTAGCCACAGCAGGAGCGACCAGCGCATCCATAAACTTCAGCGCATTCTCAGGAGTCTTTGCCATCTGGTCTTCCAGCTTCCAACCCGCATAGCTGTCATGCCCCAGCAGCTTACCCTTCTCCGCGCGCAATTGCGCCAACCTTGCAATCGTCGCCCGGGTATCGTTCGCATCGCCAAGCTCAGTCCGCATCCACGACTTTTCAAACACAGCCTGCCGCGTCGCCCTCACACTCAAAGACGAAAGCACCGGCTGCTGCGTCGTATTCTGCAGCGGCAGCACATACCCATCCATCTTTCGGTCCTTGGCCGCCTGCTCCGCACCGCTCAGATCCGCCGCCGTCAAACCCGCCAGCGCAGCTTTATCGGTCGTCACATACGCCCCATCCTTCGTCGCCGCCAGCACCTTGCTGCGGAACCCGTTCGAAAGCGTCGACTCCTCTGAGTTGAGCTTCTTCAGCTTCTCTTTATCCGCATCCGAGAGGTTCGCCCCTGCATGCACAAAATCCCTGTACCTCACCTCTACCAGCCGCAGACCCTCCGGGCTCAGCTTCAGCGACGCGCGCGCCTCATACACTGCGGCCACACGACGAAACAGCTTCTCATTCAGATAGATCGCATCCCGGTGCGCCGCCAGCTTGGGAGCCAGATCCTCCTGCACTCTCTCCAACTCAGGATTCGTATTCGCTCCCGTAACTCCGCTGAACGCCGCCATCGCCCGCTGAAACAGCGCCCCGGTCTTCTCCATCGCCACAACCGTATTCTCAAACGTAGGAGCAGCGGAGTTATTTGCAATCGCCTCAATCTCCTTCAACTCCTCAGCCATTCCGGCCTCGATCGCCGGCTCATAGTCGCCGTCCTTGATCTTGTCGAAGGGGGGAGCCTCAAAAGGCAGCGTACTCTTCGCATAAAACGGATTCGCCGGCCCAAACGCCGCACTCTTCCCCTGCACCGCAGCACCCAGCGCACTACTCACACTCACCCCGCAAACGCTACCAGTACCATCACTAAACTCGCACGCCGTACCGAAGCCAGCGCAGTCACAAAACGCTCAGTCTCTTTCAATGGGATCTCCCAATCCCAAATTGTAAAAGATTCCCCAACTACCGCGCATTTGCCGTCGCTCATGCCTTTTGTTGTCATCCCCCCAAGGGGATCTGCACTTGAACTTGCCGGTTGCGGTTGCAGTTGCATGCCCTTTTGTTGTCATTCCGCAGCGAAGCGGAGGAATCTGCGGTTGAACTTCCAACATCTTCCCTGTAGCAAACCACCACCACCCCACCACAACCCACCACCCAAAAACCACACCGTCGACACACCAAAAATCATTACCCATACAATCCCACCATGCCCAATCAGACCCCACCCGCCGAGCAAGACCCCCGCGTCTACTTCGCCGCCGAACGAACCTTCCTCGCATGGATCCGCACCGGCCTCGGCCTCATGGGCATCGGCTTCGCCGTCAGCCGCTTCGGTCTCTTCCTCCGCCAGATCACCCTCACCCAATCCCACCCTTCAACTCCCACCACTGGCCTCTCCCTCTGGTCAGGAGTTTCACTGGTCGCCCTCGGGGTGGTGGTCAACCTCGGCGCAGTCTACCGTCACTTCCAACTCATTCAGGAACTCACCTCCGGCACCTGGCGTCCCGGCCGGGTATCCCGCGACGCCGTCATTCTCGGCCTGCTCCTTGCCGCCGCCGGAGTAGCCATGGCGATCTACCTTCTGCTTGTTCGTTGATCAAAGTCTGCTAATCAAAAAAACAACATGCACTTGACAAAACAAGCACCCAGAAACATCAAAGAATTAGAACCAGAAAGGCCAGTCCCTGTAATTGCTAAGCTAAGCTTCCTCTTTTCAATATTTTGCAACTAAGTCATTTAGATGGAATATTTTACAGCGATAAACCACCGCCAAGCTAAACGAAATAAAAGACTTACACGCAAAATACCCTCAAGGGGAGGGGGGAGGTACAAACATCATGCCCATTGCCAAACTCACCATCGAACTCGAAATTGCCCATGCCCAATCCCTCAAAGATCGCCGTCAGGTCGTCCGCTCCATGAAGGATAAGCTTCGCCACAGCTTCAACTTAGCTATAGCCGAGCTCGATGAAGGCCTCGTCTGGAACCGCGCCACTCTAGGCATCGCAGCCATCTCCTCGTCAAACAGCTATCTCACCGGCCAACTCCACCTGATCGACCAGGCTGCTCACCGCATTGCAGCCGCACTGAGCGCAGAAATCACCGACTCGTATGCCGAAATCCTGACCGAATAGACACCATATCGTCGCAATCCACAGGAAATCCGTCACAAACCGTCGTTCGTCGCTAGGTAGATCGCCCCAACTTTGATATCCTCAACCGTTCCACCCAGTCAAAACCCTATGCCCGAGCAGCGCGCCAGAACCTACCACCGCAACCGTGTAGCCAACACCTTCTCCGAAGAGATTGGAGCCATGCTCGAAGGGGAACTCTCCGACCCGCGCATCGCCCCCAGCTATGTCACCGAGGTAGTCCTCGCTCCCGGCGGCAAATCCGCCCGCATCTTCGTAGCCGTCCATGGGAACGAGGAGGAGGAGACCTCCACTCTCGAAGGACTCACCACAGCCCGCGCCTACATCCGCTCTCAGCTCCGGGACCGCATGGGGGTACGCCACGTCCCCGAGCTCACCTTCGCCATCGACCGCTCCGAGAAGATGACCGGACGCATGGACGAGCTTCTCGCCCGCACCCGCAAGCGGGAGCAGAAGCGCGCCGCAGCAGCCCAACCTGCTTCGGAGGCAGCGGCCAAGTCATGACCCCACAAGCCCAGCTCCTTGAGGTCAAACCTCACGTAGCGCAGATTGACGATCTCCTTGCGGCCTTCAGGGCCCATCCTCGCTTCCTCCTTGCCTCTCACACCCGGCCGGACGGCGACGCCATCGGCTCGGTCCTGGCTCTTGCCGAAGTACTCGATCAGCTTGGTTGTCAGGCGGACATCGTCTTCGCCGACCCCATCCCCTCGACCTATAGCACTCTTCCTAACATCAGCCGCATCCACCACACCCCCTCCGCCAACGACGTAGACCCCACTCAAACCACCCCCGCCATCCTCCTCGAGTGCGACGGTATCGCCCGCACCGGCCTCCTCGGACTGGAGGGGCGTACCCTCATCAACATTGACCACCACGCCAGCGGCCGCCCCTTCGGCTCCGTCAACTGGATCGACGAGCACGCCTGTGCCGTTGCCGCCATGGTCTATCACATCGCAGTCGCCGCGAATGTCGAGATTACTCCCTCCATGGCTACCTGCCTGTACGCTGGCATCCTGTCCGACACTGGCACTTTTACCTACTCCAGCACAACCGCCGATACCTTCGCCATGGTCCACCATCTTGCTGCTTGCGGAGCCAGCCCCAGCAAGATAGCTCGCGACATCTACCTCTCCAATCCTGCCAGTAAGATTCGCCTGCTGGGTATCGCCCTCTCCAACTTGCAGTGCGACGACAACCTCGCCTGGACCTGGGTCACCAGCAAAGACATGGACCGCATCGGTGCCATCCCTGAGGACTGCGAGGGGGTAGTCAACTACCTCATCAGTATCGCTGGCGTCGAATCGGCTGTCTTCCTCCGCGAGGTCGCCAATGCTGACCAGTTTCGTCTCAGCATCCGTAGCAAAGGCAAAACTGACGTCGCCCAGATCGCCGAACACTTCGGCGGAGGCGGTCATCGCAACGCCAGTGGATGTACCGTCGATGGCCCCCTTCCAATCGCTTTAGAGAGAATCCTCACCCAGCTCCGGACGGGACTCTGATAGCCTTGTCTTTTTCCTCATAGAAAATGAACGATATTCAACATCCCGCCCTCGCCGGCGCTAGGAATGGCAGCGCAACTGTGATATGGCTCCAGCGGTATCTGAAGCTGCCCTCTGCCGTAACAGTTCGTGAATTTGTCATCCTCTTTGTAGTTACCATCTTTCTTTTACTCTACGGTCTCGTTCCTGTCTTTGGCGGCGATCAACTCGGGCTCGTCGGCGCAGATGAGCCACGCTACGCTCAGATCGCCCGCGAGATGCTCACCGCGCACTCTGAAGCGTGCCATCAGGTCGATGCCAAGATGGTCCCCCGCAGCCTTCACCTGGAAGATATTCGCAACTCCTTCCACTGCATCGTCGGCGGCACGGTTACCCCCATCCTCTACGGCAAGCCCTGGCTCGAAAAGCCCGCCCTCTACTACTGGCGAGCCATGAGCTTCTTCAAGGAGTTCGGCGTATCTGACTGGACCGCCCGTCTCCCGTCTTCCTCCGGTGCCTTAGCCCTCGTCGTCTTGATCTTTTTACACATGCGACGCTTCCGCCCTGGCGGACACCTCGATGCCGCCCTCATCACAGCATCATGCGTCGCCATCGTCAGCTTCGCTCGCGGCGCTTCCACCGATATGCAGCTTGCCGCTCCTTTCTGCATCGGCATGCTCGGCTGGTATGCGTGGTATGAGACAGGCAGAAAGTTCTGGCTCTTTGATCTCTACTTCTTCGGTGCAGCCGCCACCCTCGCGAAGGGCCCCGTTGCTCCATTTCTTGCCCTGGCAATCATCCTTCTTTTTGCTGGTTTACGCCGTGAGTGGTCCGTTCTCCGACGTACTATCTGGATCCCCGGCATCATCCTTTACCTCGTCATGGT
>NZ_LMUD01000016.1:154881-191933 GCF_009766095.1 Granulicella sp. S190 | reverse complement strand
TATCGACTCTTCTTCCTTGAACACAATCTTGAACGTTTTGCGACCAACCGATACCAACACCATCAACCCGTCTGGTACTATCTCGCAGTTTTACTCCTAGGGCTTATGCCCTGGACGGTCATAGCCGTTCGAGCTTTGGTCGACTCTATCGAAGTTTCGATCGCCGAATGGAAGGTCCGCCACAATCCCCAGCGCTATCTGGGGCACACCCGCGCCGGCGACGCCTTCCCCGAGTTCCTCGTTCTCTGGACTCTTTTCCCTATCGTCTTCTTCTCTTTCTCCGGCTCCAAACTCCCCGGCTACATCCTTCCTTCTATCCCGCCGCTCACCATCCTCACGGCCGACTATCTCAACCGTTGCCGTCGTGACGGCCTGCCGCAATGGCTCATATGGGCTCACGCCGCCACATGCGGTTTACTCGTCTTCGTCCTCGCCCTCGCACCGCAGCACATGAAGTACGAAACACTCGTACCCTCCGCGCAGTGGCTTCTGATAGCTGGTGCCGCAGCTCTCTCGTTCGGAGCCATTGTCTTCTTGACCATTCGTCGCTGGGGAATCCCGCAGGTATGCAACGTAACCCTGCTGCCCATCCTCGCGACTCTCGTCTTTCTTCTTGGCTTCTATGGCAAGGAACTGGACGTGAACTACTCGGCCCGCCCTCTCGCCCGCGAGATCCAGCAAAAGGCTCCCAACGTCAACCTTGTCGCTACCGACATCAAGCGTGACATGGATTATGGCCTCGCCTTCTATCGCAACCAGCCGATGATCCACTACAGCACCGACGGCGTCCCCGCTGCTGAACACATCCTCGTCATCCGGGCCAGCGATACCAACAAGCTGGACCAATGGCTCGCAGGCAGAGTCTACGAACCGCTATTTCTCTATGAATCGCAGGGCATCGAAGTCTATCGCGTCTATCCCCAGCAGTAGTGAATCCTACCTCGCAACAGGGTGTGCATGTTCTAACACTCACCCATCCATCAAAATTCCTATAAGCTCGACGAAGAACCTCCTATAGGTATGGCCGTCGCTACCCAACTCGAGATTCTGGATCTGCGCCACTTCTCGGCGCGCCAGCTCCGTCCTCTGCTCGAAACCGAGTCGCGCGTCTGGGAGCAGCGCCTTCGCTGGAACTATCAGAGCTCTACCGAACTCCTCCTCCAATACTTGGATTCGCGTATCCTGCCAGGCTTCGTTGCACTAGATCGCGGTAGGATCTGCGGCTTCGCCTTCTGCGTCTATGAAGGTCAGAAGGCTGTCGTCGGGGACGCCTTTGCCATCGCGAACGATAGCGCGCAGATGCTTCAAACCACACAGATTCTTCTTCACCAGCTTCTGCAACTCCTGCTGAACTCACCAGGCATTCAGCGCATCGAGTCACAGCTTCTCCTTTACGACGCCGGTTCCATCAATGAGCCCTTTCTTTCAGCTGGCTTCGTCATGTATCCCCGCCTCTTTATGGAGTACGACCTCGCCGCCCCGACCAATTCACCTCAACCGGCGGACGTGACGAATCTCCCTTCAGAGGTGGAACTTCTCCGCTGGTCGGCCGATCACTATCAACCTGCTGCCGAGTTGATACATGAATGCTATCTGGGCCACATCGACGCCCAAATCAATGATCAGTACTGCTCCCTGCACGGGTCGCTTCGCTTTCTTCATAACATCGTCCGATTCCCCGGCTGCGGAGTCTTCGAGCCCAATGCCTCATGGGTGCTTCGCGATCGCCACACTGGATCCATCCTGGGAATGCTGCTGTGTTCGCGCGTGGCTGCAGACGTCGCCCACATCACCCAGCTCTGTATTACCCCCGCCTGGCGTGGACATGGGCTTGGCCGTGCCCTTCTGAATCATTGCTCCCACCGTCTCGCCCGCGCTGGGTTCTCAGCGATCACCCTAACGGTCACAGAATCGAACAATCAGGCCGTCAAGCTATACGAGAGCCGTGGATTCTTTTCACGCCACCGCTTTGACGCCATGGTTTTCGATAAGACCAACTCCCAAACCTGAGATCAAACCGCAAATCTTTCCGCGGAGCGAGCCTTCTTCTTAGCCGCTTCTTCGTCTCGATCTTTCGGAGCTGCATTGGTCTCGAGGGAAGCGAGGAGGCGGCTGGACGCCAGCGAGATCTCATTCACCGCAGACTGGAAAATAGCTTCATTCGCTTTCGATGGTTTAGTGAAACCGCTGATCTTTCTCACAAACTGAAGGGCAGCATCTCGAATCTCTTCATCGGTCACAGGTGGATCGAAGTTGAAGAGCGTTTTGATATTCCGGCACATTGACTCTCACCTCAAGGTATAGGCACCTTCACCTTGAAATCTTATTCCACGTGATAGTTCGGCGCCTCACGCGTAATGATTACGTCATGTACATGGCTCTCTCGCAGCCCGGCATTCGAGATTCGAATAAACCGTGCGTTGGTCTGCAGCTCCGCGATGGTCCCGCATCCGAGGTATCCCATACCCGATTTCAACCCTCCCACCAGCTGATACACCATTCCCTCGAGAGGTCCACGATGCGGCACTCGACCTTCGATCCCCTCAGGCACAAACTTAGCCAGCCGATTCTGCGCGCTACCCTCCCGGGCCGTCAGTGACGGACGCTCTGTACTCGCCGCGTCTTCCATATCGCTCTTGCCCTGAAAATATCGCTCCCCCGAGCCTTGCGCCATTGCCGAAAGCGAACCCATTCCGCGATAGGCCTTGAACGATCTGCCCTGGTAAAGAATTGTCTCGCCTGGGCTTTCATCCACCCCTGCAAACAAAGAACCCATCATCACCACGCTCGCTCCGGCAGCAATCGCCTTGGTCACATCGCCCGAATACTTGATCCCACCATCCGCAATAATCGGAATTCCTCGCTCCTGTCCTGCCCGATAAGCCTCTGAGATAGCCGTAATCTGCGGCATGCCGGCACCTGTCACCATGCGCGTTGTGCATATCGACCCTGGCCCGATTCCCACCTTCACCGCATCGGCTCCCGCATCCATCAGCGCAATTGCTCCTTCATAGGTTGCGATATTTCCCGCCAGCAGATCAATCTGCGGGAACGCCTTCTTCACTGCGGCTACCGCCTCCAGAACTCGCGACGAGTGTCCATGTGCCGAGTCAATCGCCAGTGCATCTACCCGCGCAGCAACCAGCGCCGCCGCCCGCTCCAGAAAATCTCCCGTAGCTCCAATGGCCCCTGCCACACGCAACCGCCCCTGCGAATCCTTCGAAGCATTTGGATACTTCAACTTCTTCTGAATGTCCTTGACCGTAATCAGGCCCTTCAGCTCATAGTCATCATTGACCACCAGCAGTTTCTCCACGCGATGCTGATGCAGAATCTGCTCCGCCTGCTCCAGTGTCGTCCCCACCGGGACTGTGATCAGGTCAGTCTTCGTCATTACGGAATCGATGGTCAGGTCTGTCCGTGAGACAAAACGCAAATCGCGGTTTGTCAGAATCCCCACCAATTTTTTGTTTTTCGTAACCGGGACGCCTGAAATTTTGTAACGCCGCATCACCTCGAGCGCATCAGCGATCGTCTGCTCGGGCGTGATCGTCACCGGGTCCACGATCATCCCACTCTCCGACCGCTTCACCTTGTCGATCTCCCCCGCCTGCTGCTCGATGGATAGATTGCGATGCACCACCCCCAGTCCACCCTGCTGCGCCATCGCGATCGCCAGCCGTGCCTCAGTCACCGTATCCATCGCAGCCGACATCAGCGGCGTGCTCAGCGTGATATTGCGTGTCAGCTGTGTTTGGGTGCTTACCTGGGTCGGAACAACGTCGCTATAGGCAGGCACAAGAAGAACGTCATCAAAAGTAAGAGCTTCGGGTACGGGGGAGCTAATCATAATTTTTCTATGGTTCCAGTTGTAAAGGTTTAAAAGCGATGGGCCATGCAGCAGCAAGCCTGTATTTCGCGGGATTTCATCGATTGTAGATTCGTCTACGACCCATAGCAAATTGGATGGTCCGATTTCACGAAAGTTTCTCAGCCGATCAGGACAAAGTTCAGCTCCGCAGTCCCTTCGAGCAGGTGCCATTGAATTACAGCAAAAGTAGATGTATCATCTGAAGTGCAGACGATTTTGTTCCGTCGTAAGAATGAGAGCCGTGACCGCACCGGTGATTTGACGGAAGAGATGAGTGGGCTAAAGCCCACTTTTTATTTGCTCTAAAAACGTTTGTGCACGCGGGACCACTGAACCGGAAATAAACGCTTATGGCAGTCCAGTTAGACCAAATTCGGGCAACCGCGGAGCGTGTCGCAACCTCCCACAACCTGGAGCTCGTTGACTTGGAGTTTCAGGGCGGCGTCAAATTTCGTACGTTACGCGTTTTTGTAGAGAAGAATGCTGCAGAACGGGCCAAACTCGCAGAACTGGCAGCAAGTGAGGACGCAACAGATCTTCCCAAGGGAGTGCCGGTAGAGAGGCTTTCCGGCGTTACTCACGAGGATTGTGCTGTCTTTGCACAGGATTTTGGCACGATGCTTGACGTAGAAGACCTCATTCCAGGGGCCGAGTACACCCTGGAGGTCTCATCGCCAGGCCTAGAGCGAAAGCTTTTCCGCCCCGAAGACTTCACCCGGTTTCAAGGCAGCCTGGTCAAACTCCAGACCTTTACCCCGGTCAACAAGAACAGGCAGTGGCAAGGCCGTCTGGCCAAGTTTTCAGAGGGTGTACTCACGATCGACCTTTCTGCCGTCAAACAGAAGGGGAAGGCCAAGAAGGCCGTGACCGAATCGACCGTCGACATCGCTCTGGCGAACCTCGAAAAAGCGAATCTGGTTGCGGAGATTTAGAACTGCTCCTAGGAGCGCCCTCTAAATCAGAAAAAACAACAGAAACAAACCGGTATCTCCGGACATGAGCAAGGAAGAGTGAAGCGATGGCAAGTGTTCTGTATCAATCGATTGAGACGTTAAGCCGCGATAAAGGAATCGAACCCGCGGTTGTCGTAGGCGCTGTGGAAGATGCCATTGCGCTCGCCACACGCAAGTACTACAAGACCCAGGAGAACATGCGCGCCGAGATGGACCGCGAGACCGGCGAGATTCGGGCCTATGTCTTCAAGACCGTCGTCGAGACACCAGAGCAGGTCGAGGATGAGATCAACCAGATGACCCTCGAGCAGGCTCGCGAACTCGCCCCCGAAGTCGAAGTAGGCGGCGAACTCCGCTTCTACAAGGACACTACCCCACTGGGCCGCATCGCCGCCCAGATGGCCAAGCAGGTCATCTTCCAGAAGGTTCGCGAAGCCGAGCGCGACACAGTCTTCAACGAGTACAACCACCGCGCAGGAGAGGTTCTCACCGCCACCGTCAAGCGCCTCGAGCCCATGGACGTCATCTTCGATCTCGGCAAAGCCGAAGCCCGCATGCCCAAGCGCGAGCAGTCGCGTCTAGAGCAGTTTGCCGTCGGTGAGCGTGTCCGCGTCGTCCTACTCCGCGTCGACCGGGCCGCCAAAGGCCCGCAGGTCATCGTCTCCCGTGCTGCTCCGGCCCTCGTCCAAAACCTCTTCCAGTCCGAGGTTCCCGAGATTTACGACGGAACCGTGACCATCCGTGCAATCGCCCGTGAAGCCGGGGAACGCACCAAGATCGCCGTCATGTCACGCGACAAGGATGTTGATCCGGTGGGTGCCTGCGTCGGCATGAAGGGTATGCGTGTTCAGTCCATCATCCGCGAACTGCGCGGCGAAAAGATCGACATCATCGAGTTCTCTGAGGAGATCACCACCTTCGCTGAAAAAGCTCTGCAGCCCGCGAAGGTCAGCCGCGTCTCCATCACCGACCTCGCTGACAAGCAGATCGAAGTCATCGTTGACGACACCCAGCTCTCACTCGCCATCGGCAAAAAGGGTCAAAACGTCCGCCTTGCCGCCAAGCTTCTGCAATGGAAGATCGACATCAAGAGTGAAGAGGAGAAGCGTCAAGAGGTCGAGAACCAGATGCAGGCTATGAGCGGCGGTCCCACGACCCCGATCGAGCAGGTCTCAGAACTTGGCGAAGCCATCCTCGAAAAGCTCATCGCCGCTGGTATTACCACTGTCGAGGCGCTCGCCGACATGACCCCCGAGCAGCTTGAAGAGGTGCCTGGCATCGGCGAAAAGACCGTTGAAAAGATATCCATCGCCGTTCGCCACTACTTCGGCCAATACGAAGAGGGTGAAGAGCGCCCAGCCCCTGCGGTTTCCGCCGCATCTGAGACGGAAGCTGCAGCGTCAGAAGAGGGTTCCATGGACAAGACACCCGAGGCGATTCTCGCCGAAGAGGCGGGCATCGGTACCGCAAAAGAGGTCAACGACCTCTCCACCGAGGACATCGCAGACGCCGAAGATGTTGAATCGGCCAGCGATGCCTTCAGCGACAACGATGCACGCGAAGAACAGATTGAGTTGGATAACGACACCGTAGACACCCTGGTTGACGAAGCCCAGGAGAACTCCGATGAAGGTATCGACGACGGAAACGATCGTGGTTAGCCAGTTCAACCACGCGCCACAGCACTCCCTGGATCGAGAACTCTGCAAATCCAGTGAGAGCACTTACAATAAAGATTCCTGCAACGAAGAGGCTGCTATGAACAGCTAACCGCGCAGGGCAAGCGAAAAGGGACGGATGAGCAAAGTTCGAATTAACGATCTGGCACGAGAACTGGAAGTAAAGAGCAGGCCTATTCTGGACGCGCTCGAAGCGATTGGCGTGTCTGGTAAGACCCACTCCAGCTCGATTGAATCCGATCAGGCCGAAAGAGTTCGGGATTACTTCAAAAATGGCGGCAGAAGCAGCGGCGCGAATAAGCAGGCGGTCGACGCCAAGCCGAAGTTCGATCTCTCCAAGGTCTCTAAACCGGGCGATGCCCTGAAGGCGATCCTCGAGCGCAAACAGGCCGAAGCCACAGCCAAAGCCGCGCCCCCCCCGCGTCCCACACCGGTCGTTGCGCCGCCTCCTGCCTCTGCTGTTGTGGCGGCAGCACCACCACGCGTTGTCGCAGCGCCTCCCGCAATACCGGTCTCCTCGACGGTAGCACCTGCGTCATCCGCTACGGCAACCGTAGCGCCTCGCCGCATCGTTCCCCTACCACGCCAGGGCGCCAATATCGTGGCCCCAGCACCCTCACCAGCTATTGCAAGCAAGACCCCGGTCGGTCCGGTCATCGCTCGTCCGCCAATGGCGACCGCTCCAGCACACGTTCCACCCTCCGTGGAGCGTCCTAGCGTCGTTGCAGCCCCTGTTCCCACTGTTGCGCCTGCCGCTAAGCCTGCGGCAGCTCCAGCAGTCGAATCAGCCCCGAAGTCAGAGACCCCTGTAGCCGCCGAAGCCGCGCCGCCGGTACCAGTCGCCGAGGCATCCACTCCCGTGGTAGAGCCCGAAGCTGCCGTGGCAGCTCCGCCGGCCACCCCTCCGGGACCTCCGGCTCGTCGCGTCATCATGCCGCAGACGGGACCGCGCCCCATCTACACCGCACCTCCAGTCGCCCCCGGCACCCCGCAACGAAGCCGCCCCATCTTCGAGCGTCCGCGTCCACAGTCTCCCGGAGCTCCGGGCTCGCGCCCTATGTCCTCTTCTGCCCCAGGAGCGCGCCGTCCGATGCATCCGACCCGAACCTTCCCTGGTGGCCCTGGAGGCCCCGGTGGAGCTCCAGGCCGTCCTGGGTTTACCCCCGGCGCACGTCCAGGCTTTCCTGCCCGTCCCGGATTCGGAGCACGCCCTGGCGGAGCTCCGGGTGGCGCTCCAGGTGTAATGCCTGGCCCTGGCGAAAAGCCAGGAATGCGTCCTGCAGCACGGCCAGCATCGCGCCGTGGCGGACAGCGTTACGAGAAGACCAAAGAAGGCCCGATGAAGGGCTTCCAGCCGCCACCGCGTTACGGCGGCCAGCAGATCTCTCGCGAGCCGGTGCCGATCACGCGCACCATTACGGTCACCGAAGGCATCAGCGTCAAGGATCTCGCCGAAAAGCTTGATGTTCGAGGCAAGGACCTTATCGCAACCCTTCTGATGAAGGGCGTCTTCGTTACCGTCAACCAGTCGCTCGAAGGAGAACTGGTTAAGGATGTCGCCCGTCAGTTCGGCGCGGACGCAACCGTCATCTCGGTTGAAGAGCAGCTCGAAAACGAGGCCATCGAGGGCTTCCTCGAAGACACCACTGGCATGGTCGAAGTCGTTCGTGCGCCAGTTGTCACCATCATGGGTCACGTCGACCACGGTAAGACGTCGCTGCTTGACGCTATCCGCTCCACCGACGTCGCAGGCGGCGAAGCTGGCGGTATTACCCAGCACATCGGCGCCTACAAGGTTCACGTCACCAAGCCCGACTCGCCTGCATTCGGTCGCGAGATCGTCTTCCTCGACACCCCCGGTCACGAAGCCTTCACCCGCATGCGTGCCCGCGGAGCCAAGATCACCGACATCGTCGTTATCGTCGTCGCAGCCGATGACGGTGTCATGCCTCAGACCATCGAGGCTATCGATCACGCACGCGCAGCCAAGGTGCCGATCATTGTTGCCGTCAACAAGATTGACAAGCCCGATGCCAACCCCAGCAAGGTCATGCAGCAACTCGCCGCACGGGGCGTTCAGGCTACAAGTCTCGGTGGCGATACAGAGTTTGTCGAAGTTTCGGCCAAGCAGCGACTCAATCTCGACGGCCTCGAAGAGATGATTTGCTATGTCGCCGACATCAACGCACAAAAGGCTCAGCCCGAGCGTCCTGCTGTCGGTACCGTCATCGAAGCCAAGCTCGATCGTGGTCGCGGTGCAGTCGCTTCCATCCTCGTACAGAACGGTACACTTCGCACCGGCGACAGCTACATCGTCGGCAATACCTTCGGCAAGATTCGCGCCATGTTCGATGATCGTGGGCGGCCCATTACCGAAGCTGGTCCTTCTACACCTGTCGAGATCCTTGGACTTGAAGGTATGCCGGATGCAGGCGACACCTTCCTCGTCATGGCAGATCGCGACAAGGCCAAGGGAATTGCTCAGTACCGCAAGATGAAGGAGCGCGAGGCTCAACTCGCCAAGAGCTCCCGCGTCTCGCTCGAAGGTCTGGCCGAGCAGATCAAGCAGGCTGGCATGAAGGACCTGAACCTTATCCTGAAGGGCGACGTGCAGGGTTCGGTCGAAGTGCTTGCCGACTCTCTGCAACGCATGTCCACCGAGAAGGTTCGCGTTCGCGTTCTCCACTCCGGCGTCGGCGCTATCACCGAGTCGGATGTGCTGCTTGCCTCTGCCTCCAATGCCGTCATCATCGGCTTCAACGTGCGGCCTGATCGTAAGGCTGCAGAAGTTGCCGAGCGCGAGAACGTGGAGATTCGTCTGCACTCGATCATCTACGAGTTACAGGATGAGATCACCAAGGCCATGTACGGTCTTCTTGAGCCTGTGTTCAAGGAGAACTACGCTGGTCGTGCGGAGGTTCTCAACGTCTTCAAGATCACGAAGGTCGGTCAAATCGCCGGTTGCCGTGTTACAGACGGCCTTATCAGGCGCGATCAGCAGGTACGCTTGATTCGCGAAGGAGCCGAGGTGTGGAAGGGCAAGATTGCTACGCTCAAACGCTTCAAGGACGACGTTAGTGAAGTCCGTCAAGGCGTTGAGTGCGGTATCGATCTCGCTGGGCATAAGGACATTCGTGTCGGAGACGTCATCGAATCCTTTACTACTGAGACACTTGCAGCTGAACTTGGTCAGAACTCCGCCGCGGCTAGAAAAGCGGAGAAGGCCGAGAAGGAACGCGAGGCTGCAGCAGCCGCAGCGGCGGCCAACGCTGATAACTCCGTCAACGCCTAATTGCAATCATTGCTGGAAGACAAAGAGCCGGAGCGATCCGGCTCTTTGCTATTTGCGTGACAGAGAAGGCACTTTTTTTTGCATATTTTTCCGCGCTGGTGAATTGGTCTTTTTACAGGGGTTTTTTGCAAAACGTGGTGCAGAAACGTGGTTTTTTGATGGTGTGATCGTGGTGGATTGTGTGGCTGAGATGGTGCTTTAGAAACGTCTCTTTAAGCGCCGAAAAATACGCCACTTTTTTCAACTTTATTTTTTGGGGTCCTGCCCCTCCTCCGGTGGGTCCAAAACGCGGGGTCTACAACCTGTTGCTGAACCGATTAGGATTGAGGCATGAACCTTGCTGCCATTCAATCGGCCCTGAGCGACGCCAACCTCGACGGCTGGCTCTTCTACGATCATCATCACCGCGACCCGCTCGCCTACAGCATTCTGGGGCTTGATCCGGAGGCGCATGTCACCCGCCGTTGGTTTTACCTCATTCCGGCGAAGGGCGAGCCGAAGAAGCTTGTACACCGCATCGAAGCTGGTCGTCTTGACACGCTTCCCGGGGCGAAGGCCGTCTACTCCTCTTGGCAGGAGCTGGAGGCGCAGGTCGAGACCCTGCTTGACGGCCAGACCAAACTCGCGATGCAGTACTCGCCGCGGAACGCGATCATGTACGTCTCGATGGTCGACGCGGGCACGATCGAACTCCTTCGCGGGATGGGTAAGCAGATTGTCAGTTCCGCCGATCTGGTGAGCCACTTCGAAGCTGTACTTACCGACGCGCAGCTTGCAACACACTACGTTGCTCAGAAGCACATAGACGAGATTCTTGCTGCTGCGTGGCAGGAGATTGGCAGCCGCACCCGCTCCGGCGGCACGGACGAGTATGCCATGGTGCAGTACCTGCAACAGGCTATGGCCGGGGCAGGCCTGCTTTGGGAGCATGGACCGAACGTCAGCGCTGGGCCGAACTCTGCCGACTCGCACTATGAACCGACTGCAACCAACTCGCGGTCCATTCGCAACGGCGATTTTGTCCTGATCGACATATGGGCCAAGCTCAAAGATGATCCGACCGCCGTCTGGTACGACATTACCTGGACGGGCGTTGTGGGCCGCGAGCCCAGTGAGCGCGAACACCTGATCTTCTCTACTGTTCGTGATGCGCGAGATGCCTCCATCAAGGTGGTGCAGGACGCCTTCGCGGCCAACCAGCCCATTGCCGGATGGCAGGCCGACGATGCCTCCCGCGGGGTGATCAGCGCTGCCGGGTTTGGCGAATGGTTCACGCATCGCACCGGGCACAACATCGGTACCGTCCTGCATGGCAACGGGGCGCATCTCGACAATCTCGAGACCCATGACGAACGCTTGATCCTACCTAATACTTGTTTTTCGGTCGAACCGGGGCTTTATTTTTCTGGAGAGTTTGGCATACGCAGCGAGGTCGATATGATCGCGCGCAAAGGCAAGGCAGAGGTCACGGGACGTATTCAGACGGAGCTGGTCCGCGTCTGAGTAATTTAGCATGCGGGGAACCGCGGCAGGTCAGACCACGTAATGACGGTCCGGGAGAACTCTATGCTGAGATCGCTCGCGCTTTCGTTTTTGCTGTATGGCCTCTTTGGAGCTCCAGCGAAAGCTCCGGAGCGGACGGTTCGGGGCGCCACGCTTGTCTCTCAGCATGACCCGCACATTCAGATCGATCTTCCAGTGTCGGCACAGTATGTCGGCGCGGACCGGTGGGATCTCTACGGCATTGCCGACTGTGAGCTGCACGCTTTTGTTCAGGCCGACCGCAAGCGCAACGTCCATGAACTTTACTGGATACAGTTCGAGGGGTATCTTTCGAGCAAACCTGACATGCACCACACCTACGACTCGCCGGGTCATGCGGAGATTGGCGGACTGGACTTCTATGTCGATACCTGGGTATCGACTGAAGGAAAGAGAGCCGATCCCGGCTCTGATCTTGAACATATCGAATCGCTCATCCGGGCAAAGGGCTACAAGATGCCTGCCGGGATGATCTACGTTCGATTGGTGCACTTGCTCGACGCGGAAAAGCGCCGCGAGCTGATGATCATCTATGGGGAAGACCTGGAACCCAAGGGGTTCACCGTGGCCGGCCTTGCGAAAAATGGTCCGGCTCATGATCGCCTGCCTGCGCTTGAAGCAGCTCTGGTGGAGGCGGCGAAACAGAAGATTGAGCTCCAGCCCTGACCTTACGTGGATTCCCAACATTATTTAATTGTTGTCAGAACGGCCACGCGGTATAGCTTCGTGTATGGTGTTTAAACGTTTGTCTAGACACTATTCGACGCCTCGGAGATTTTATGCCCTCCGCTTCTTTGGCTCAAAGTACGAGACTTGTTTCGCTCGATGTGCTGCGCGGTCTGACTATCGCGGGGATGATCCTGGTCACGGATCCGGGCAGCTACAGCTTCGTTTATGCTCCACTGCGTCATGCGGAGTGGGAGAGCCCGACTACAACCGACATGATCTTTCCGTCGTTTCTGGTTGCCGTCGGCATCTCGATCGCGCTCTCGTTTGCGTCGCGCATTCGCCGTGGATCGACGCGAGGGGAACTCTTTAGACATGTGGTGCAACGTACCGTGGTGATGATCCTTCTCGGCCTGATCCTCAACGGGTTTCCAGACTACCATCTGGCTACGCTGCGCTTTTCGGGGATTTTGCAGAGGATTGCCGTCTGCTATCTCTTCGGTTCTACGCTTTACCTTTCGGTATACACGCCACCTGGAGAGGGGGAACGACGGGAACGAAAGGTGTTTCTTGTGCTGGCTCTGACGACTCTTGCTCTACTCGTCGCCTACTGGGCGTTGCTCAAGCTATACCCTGTTCCCGGCTTCGGAGCAGGCCATCTCGACTCCTTTATGAGTCTGCCTGCGTATGTTGACCGCGCCGTCTTTGGCATCCCGCACCTATGGCCATACGGAACGACGGCAGGCCATGGGGTGACGTTCGATCCAGAGGGAGTGGTGTCTACGCTTGGAGCGCTTGCCACGCTTCTGGTCGGAGTGCTCGCGGGTCAGTGGCTGCTTACCGCAGCGTCTGCTGTGCGAAAGATCACGGTGCTTGCTGTTGCGGGAGCCGGTCTTGTCTGCCTCGGGCTAGCTCTAAGCCCGGTGATGCCGCTTACCAAGAAGATATGGACTCCGACCTTTGCGGTGTTGAGTGGAGGCGTCGTGCTGCTCGTCTTCTGCTGCCTGTATTACCTCCTCGATATGAGGCAGTGGAGACGCTGGGCGGTTCCTGTACTGGTCTTTGGGAGCAATGCCATCCTCGCGTTTGCTATTTCGACCGTCATCACCACGCTGAGCGACCGAATCCAGGTTGGTGCAGAGACGCTGACGCTGCACAAGTGGGGATTTCAGATGATGACAGCGTGGTTCAGCCCTATTCACGCGTCGCTCGCTTATGGGTTGGTGATCGTTGCGATCAACCTTGCGCTTATTTATCCGTTCTATCGGAGGCGAATCTTCCTTCGCATTTGAGGTTGCCGGCGCGCTGCAACGAGCTGGGGTAGCTGGTATCATCACAGGTGACGATGGCTACGAATGTCTCCGCAACGGCGCGCACCGCGCAATCCTCTTCCCTGCCCATGATGGCGCTCCTTGCCGGTTGGCTTATCCCTGGCGCTGGGCACATGCTGCAGCGCAAATGGATTCGCGGCGGCCTGCTGATGGTTTCGATCATCACGATGTTCACGATTGGCCTTGCGTTGAAGGGCAAGATCTACTCTCCGAATACGGGCGACCTGCTCGATATTCTCAACTTCGCGGGGGATCTCGGTAGCGGATTGCTTTATGTGCTGGCGCGGCTCTTCGATCTGGGCCAGATGCCGGTGCAGGTAGCGACGGCAGACTACGGCACGAAGTTTATGGTGGTGGCCGGTTTGCTGAATATCATCTCCGCTGTGGACGCTCACTCGCTGGCCACGGGAAGGAAGCGCTCGTGACCATCTCTCACTTTGGGGCAGTGTTGCTCTTCGCCCTCTTCACGTCGATTGTGTTCGGGATTACGCAGCGCTCTGAGCCGCGCATGATGATTCGCTTTGGAGCTTTCTGCTTCGTGCTGTTTGTTGGCGGCACGATCGCGGCGAGCTGGGTGATGTGGCTGATCAAGCACTGAGCTTTCATTGATTGCTTTGCGAGCCCGCACTGGCGCCAACGTTGCAATCGACGGTTCTTTGCCATAGGCTAGTCGTGGCACTGAAGTTCTTCTTGCACGCCAGTTAGTGCTGAAAAGACGCGGGAGTGGCGAAATGGCAGACGCACTTGGTTTAGGTCCAAGCGGAGCAATCCGTGGGGGTTCGAGTCCCTTCTCCCGCACCAAAATTTGATAGCAACCCAACCCCGAAAGAGATTCGATGAGCCAGCAGAACCCCAATCAGCAGCAGGATAAACAGCCCCAGCTCAAGCTCACCAACACCGAAGACTATCGCGACGGATACGCCAACAGCGTGCAGGTCCGCATGAGCGTGTGGGATTTTTTCCTCGTCTTCGGAACGATGAGCCAGGACAATCCCGAGGAGCT
This sequence comes from Granulicella sp. S190, assembly GCF_009766095.1. Lineage (GTDB taxonomy): Bacteria > Acidobacteriota > Terriglobia > Terriglobales > Acidobacteriaceae > Edaphobacter. The sequence continues at coordinate 177,596 of NZ_LMUD01000016.1, read as the reverse complement.
GAACGTCAAGAATTTTCAGGGCGTCTACCTGAGCCCGCAGCAGGCCAAGGCGCTGTGGAACGTGCTGGGGCATAACCTTTCGCAGTACGAGCAGACGTTTGGGGCGATTACGCTCGAACAGCTTCCTCCTTCTCAAGGCCCCGTCAACTAAGGCGTGCGAGCGCGAAGGAGCAGCGGCGAAGACGGTCAGCAAGCTGGGAACATTTCTCTCTGGATGCTCTATCCGCTGTTCTTCGTCGCGGTCTACCTCTCACACTTTCGCCTCCTTCGGCTTCCTTATTTCTGGGACGAGGGAGGCTACTATATTCCGGCGGCGTGGGACTTCTTTCGCACGGGTAGCCTGATTCCGCAGAGCACGGTTACAAATGCGCACCCGCCGCTGCCTTCGATTCTGCTGGCGGGGTGGTGGCACCTCTCGGGGTATGTGGTCAGCGGTACCCGTGCGCTGGTGTGCCTAGTCGCTGCTGCGGCCCTGCTGGGACTCTTCAAACTTGCAAGAGATCTGACTAGCCCTGGGGTGGCCGCCGTCACTGTGGTTTTGACTGCGCTTTATCCTGTGTGGTTCGCGCAGAGCACACTGGCTCACGCGGACATCTTCGCTGCGGCGTTTACGCTTTGGGGGCTGGCGTTTTACTTCGACCGGGATGGCTCTGTGGAGGCGTCTTCCGGGGTTGCGCAAAGTGCTGTTGTCGCTGCGCTAATGTTTTCGCTGGCTGCGCTTTCGAAGGAGACGGCCATTGTGACTCCGGCGGCTCTGGCGGTGTGGGAGGCGGTGCTGTGGATACAGGGGCGCAGCGAGGCTTCGCCGCGTGGGGTTCATGCGCGGTGGATGATCGCGTTGCTTGTGCCGGTGCTTCCGCTGACCGGGTGGTATGGCTTCCACTATCACCGTACGGGGTTTGTCTTCGGCAACCCTGAGTTTCTACGCTACAACGCTACGGCGAATCTTGATGCTTATCGGATAGCTCTGTGCCTGTGGCATCGACTGCTGCATCTTTTCGTGCACATGAACATGTTTGTGCCGGTGGTGTGCATGATTGCTGCGATGCTTGTGCCGGTCGCAGCGACCAATACGCGCCTGCCGATCTCTCGCCCTGCACTGAAGGCTATCGGCGTCGTTCTGCTTGCGAACTGGGTTGCGTTCTCGATCCTTGGAGGTGCGCTGCTGACGCGGTACCTACTGCCGATGTATCCGCTGATTTTGCTGGTGTGCGTCAATACGTGGAGGCGGCGGCTTCCGCAGCAGTGGACACTGATTGCACTGCTGAGTGCAGCGGCGTTTCTGGCGGGGATCTGGATCAATCCGCCCTATGCGTTTGCGCCTGAGGACAACCTTACGTACCGCGACTTTATTGTGCTGCACCAGGCGGCGGTGCGGTACATCGACCTGACGTATCCGCAAGCGACGGTGCTCACCGCGTGGCCAGCCACGTCGGAGCTGAACCGCCCGGAGCTTGGTTATACGAATCATCCTGTGAAGACGACACCGATTCAGAACTTTTCGTTTGAGCAGATTCAGAAGGCAGCGGCTGATCCTGGAAGCTATGACGTGGCGCTGATCTTCTCGACGAAGTGGGCGCCCCGGGTGGATCGCGTGGATCTTGGCCGGCGAAACGAATCCGCGGATACGAAGTACTTCGACTTTCATCGCGATCTTTCGCCTTCCGAGGTCGCGACTCTGCTGCGTGGCGAGGTGGTATGGCAGGCGCATCGTAAGGGTGAGTGGGCCGCGGTGCTGCACTTTCCCCGTATCGTCGAAGCTGCGCTTATCCCTTCTCGAGGGCCCTAACGCTCTATACTCTTATCTGTGACGAAGCGCCTTCCAGTTCGCTCGATCTTTCGGCGGTACTCTTTGTGCTTGCTGCTTCTGGCTTGCGGCCTTCCAGGTCTTGCGCAGTCTTCGGAGACACCTGAAGCGGGCGGGCGGGTTGTCCTGGTTCTTCCCTTCGATAACCGGTCCGGACAGGCTGCGCTTGCGTGGGTGGGCGACTCTTTTCCAGACACGCTGAATCAGCGGCTCGCCTCGGCAGGCTTTCTGACGATCACCCGCGAAGACCGGCAGTACGCGCTCGACCATCTTGGGCTGCCGATCGACTTCAGGCCCTCGCGTGCGACCACGATTCGGATCGCGCAGAATCTTGATGCTGACTTCGTGATCGTCGGCAGCTACAACGTGACGAACGGCCACATCGCAGTGCAGGCCCAGGTGCTCGAGGTGAAGAATCTGAGACTGTCTGCTCCATTGGAGGATTCGAGTGAGCTTAATCGGCTCTTCGACGTTGAAAACGCAGTTGCCTGGAAGGTCGCGCGGCAGATGGATCCCCACTTCAACGTGGCGCAACAGACCTTTCTTGCGGCATCGGGCGGAGTTCAGCTGAGTGCCTTTGAGAACTACATTCGCGGAACCGACGCGCCCACCTCCCAGGAGAGGATCAAGCGGTTGCAGGCAGCGGTACTGGTAAATCCCAACTACCCTGCCGCGCTGCTTGCGCTAGGCAAGGCGCAGTACGCCGACCGGGACTACGAGCAGGCAGCGGCAACGTTTGCGAAGATCGCCCCAACAGATCGTCGCTCGCTCGAGGCCAACTTCTACATCGGCCTTGCGCGTTTCAACACGGCGAAGTACGCCGAGGCTGAATCGGCCTTTGCTTTCGTTGCCAGCCGCCTTCCTCTGCCTGAAGTGGTCAATAATCAAGCGGTCGCCTCCAGCCGTCAGGGCCATAATGCGGTCCCGCTCTTTCAGCGGGCCTCGACAGCCGACCCGAACGATCCGGACTATCACTACAACCTTGCGGTCGCGTTGTATCGCCAGGGCGACTTTGCAGGAGCCAAGCGCGAGGTCGATCTGACCCTGAAGCTGCGGCCGGCAGATGGAGAGGCGGCGCAGTTGAAGACCAGCATCAGCGCTGGCCGAACGATCTCTTCTCCAGCGTCCGCTGCCCCTTCTGCCTCCACCTCAGCATCATCCGACTTCGATCCGCTGGAACGCATTCGCCGCACGTATTCAGAGGCCTCGTTTCGTCAGGCTGCGTTTGAACTTGATCAGATGCGTGCTCTGCGTCTTGGGACTTTACCTCCAGGAGAACAGGCAGCCGAGTACACGCGGCAGGGACACGAGTACCTCTCCCAAGGGCTGGTTCCAGAGGCCGAGCAGGAGTTCCAGACCGCGATCGCCGCTGACGCCTCCAGTGCGGAGGCTCATGCGGGTCTGGCCGAGGTACGGGAGCGCAGTGGAAACGCAGCGGATGCGCGCAACGAGGCTCAATACTCTCTGAAGCTGCATCCGAACGTCGCTGCTTACCTTATCCTTGCCCGGCTCGATCTGGGTGCGAACGACACCGCCGCCTCAGCGGTCAACGTTAGCAAAGCGCTGCAACTGGAGCCGAAGGACGGAGCCGCGCAGGGTATGCGTCAGGCCCTGCAGGCCCGCGGACAGAGCCTGCCATGACCCGGTTCGCAAGAGTCGTCTTTCTCCTGTTGATGGCGATCTCCTGCGTTCTACCTTCGAAGCTCTTTGCTGAGTCTGACGCTCCTGTCGTCGTGAAACTTACAATCCACGACACTATCCAGCCTATCTCTGCGGACTATCTCCAGCGCGGTCTCCGCGAGGCGGCACGGCTGCACGCGCAGGCGGTCCTAGTCTCCATGGGCACACCCGGTGGCCTGCTTGAATCCACTCGGGTGATGGTGGAGGCGATTGAAAACTCTCCCATCCCAGTCATTATCTTCGTCTCGCCTACGGGCAGCAGGGCCGGGTCAGCAGGCTTCTTTCTGCTTGAAGCTGCCGACGTTGCAGCGATGGCGCCAGGCACCAACGCAGGCGCGGCTCATCCTATCGTCGAGGGGAGACAGCTCGACCCCATTTTGAAGGAGAAGATTGAGAATGATGCGGCTGCTTTTCTGCGCTCCTACACCGCGCGCCGGGGACGCAATGTTGTGGCTGCCGAGGATGCGGTTCGCAATTCGAAGTCCTATAGCGATGAAGAAGCTTTGAAGCTGAAGCTGATCGACCTGATCGAACCTGATGACGCCGCATTGCTGAAGGCGCTCGATGGCCACGAGCTGCATCGCTTCGATGGCACTACTCAAACTCTGCATCTGCAGGGCGCAACGATCGTCACTACTGCTCCTTCGCCGCGCGAGCGCCTGCTGAGCAAGCTCACCAATCCTGATATTGCGGTTTTGCTGCTCGTTCTCGGCGGTCTGCTGATCTATCTTGAGTTCAACGTTCCCGGCACGGTGGTGCCTGGCTCCATTGGGACGCTTCTGGTCCTTCTCGGTCTCTTTGGCCTGAATCTTCTTCCGGTGCGGCATACGGCGATCGTTCTGCTTCTGGCAGCAGCCGTGATGATGGCGCTGGAGACGAAGTTTGCCAGCCACGGTGTTTTGGCGATGGCTGGGATCGTTGCGCTCGTCTTCGGTCTCGCCACGCTGGTGGACGGGCCCATTCCGGAGCTTCGTGTGCATACTGCGACGGCCCTGGGAGCGGGCATCGGGTTCGGCACCATCTCGTTCGGCCTCGCCTGGATCGCGCTACGTGCCCGCCGTGGCAAGATTCTGACCGGGCCGCAAGCCATGATCGGAGGGACGGCGATCGTTCGCACCCCGCTCTGCCCGGAAGGACAGGTGGAGATTCGCGGGGAACTGTGGCAGGCTTCGCTGCGCGGGCAAGAGTCGCTGGCGGTTGGTTCGCTGGTTTCCGTGCGGGAGCTGCAGGGTTTGGTCCTGGTCGTTGAGGTCATCGAGCCCGCTCAGAAGGCCGTTTGACGCGCTGACGGCCCCATCCGCCCCTATGCCAGAGTAGACTGAAAGATAGTAGTTTTCGATTAAGGGAGTTTTGTCTTGATGTTGAATGTGTCTCGCCCGTCGTGGGTTCGGAACGTTGCAATTTGCCTGCTGCTGACTGCGGCCGGATCAATCGCCAAAGCACAGGCTACCCAGCCCCAGACCGCTCTGGACCGTCAGCTCTCCCGCCTCGACCTTAGCGTGGTTGCGTCCGCCATCCTGAACAAGGACTCCAACGGCACGGCGGTCGTCGATGCGGTCGATACGCCGATCAATCTTCATCCCGGCAATACGGTTGGCCCGCTGGTGACGATCCGTTATACGAAGTCCGCCTACATTGGATTTGAGTTCAACTACGGGTACGCTCGCTATACCCAGACCTTCACTCCGTTCGGCGCGATTCCTGTAGCCGGCGTGCAGCAGAATACGGCGGAGTACACCTTCGGCTATGTCGCCCACCCCAAACGTGAGTTCCATGGCATCTCTCCGTTCCTGGGGGCGGGCCTCGGAACGCTTGACTTCCGGCCCACGCCCGGCGGCGGCGAAGGCCTTCTGCCGCAGGCGCGCGCGACCTACTACTACACGGTGGGCGGCGATTACATGCTGAACAAGTACTTTGGAGCTCGCGCCCAGTTTCGGCAGCAGTTCTTTAAGGCTCCGGACTTCGAAACGAACTATCTCACCATCCAAAAGCGTACGACAGAGCTCCAGCCTGGATTCGGATTCTTCGTGCGCTTCTAGCCAGCAATTCCGGGCCGCTGCAGCATCTGCTTTACAATCGCAGCGGCGGCAGTGGTCAGGCCGTCAGAGGTCTTACCCATGATGTCTCTTCCGCTCCTATTCGCTGTCGTCATCGTCGTTCTCTACCTCGTCAACTGCCTTAACATTCTGAAAGAGTATGAACGAGGCGTTATCTTTCGCCTGGGAAGGGTGAAACAGGCGGCGGCTGGGCCGGGTCTCGTCTGGATCTTTCGTCCGCTCGACCAGATCGTGCGCGTCAGCCTTCGCCAGGAGGCGATGGAGGTTCCCCCTCAGGACGTCATTACACGCGATAACGTCACCTTGAAGGTCAACGCGGTGATCACCTTGCGCGTGGTCGATCCGACCAAGGCGGTGATCGAGGTGGCGAACTACATCTACCAGACCTCGCAGTTCGCGCAGACGACGCTGCGTTCGGTGCTTGGGGAGGTCGACCTTGATGGGCTTCTTGCGCATCGCGAGGCGCTGAATATCCGCATCCAGACCATCATCGACGGCCACACCGCGCCGTTTGGGGTGAAGGTGGTTTCGGTCGAGGTGAAACAGGTGGATATGCCCGAATCCATGCTGCGCGCCATGGCCAAGCAGGCCGAGGCTGAGCGCGAACGAAGGGCGAAGATCATCCATGCGGAGGGCGAGTTCAACGCTGCAGCGAAGCTGGTGGAAGCCGCTCAACTGATGGCGACTCAGCCGATGACGCTTCAGCTGCGATACCTGCAGACGCTTACGGAGATAGGTGTCGAGAAAAATACCACCATTGTATTTCCGCTTCCAATGGAGCTGATGAACCTGTTCAATAAGACATTCACGCCCGACACGGCGCTGGAGAAGAAGGTCTGACCGTGAACAGCCGCTACCAAACAGAAGACGATCTGCATGACCTGCGCGACTCTCGCGGAGAGGATCGTGAGATCTCGCTTGGCACCACCACTATCCTTGGCATCTTTTTTGCGCTGGCGCTGCTTTGCGCCGTCTTCTTCGGCTTTGGGTACTCGCTGGGCAGGCGTTCGGCGCCGCCTGTCTTGAACGCTGCGGAGACCACTACGCCGGGCGGAGAGCCTGGCAGCTCAAAACCTGCTCCCGGCAGCCCGGCGCAGCGCGCAGCAGCTACGTCGCCTGTGACGCAGGCCGATACGAACGAGGCTCTGGCAGCTTCTGATACTCCTGCCCCCTCGGTAGATGAGAATCCGCCGGTTACGGCTCAGGTTAGAGCGGTTGCCTCCAGCTTTCACCCCGATGCTCGCGTAGAGCCGACGGTCAAGCCAGTCGCCAAGGTGGCTGCGGCTGCTCCAATGCCTCTGGTTGGGCCGGGAGTGGCTGTTGTCCAGGTAGCTGCAGTGTCGCACCAGGAAGATGCCGATGTGCTCGTCAGTGCGTTGAAGCGTCGAGGGTATAGCGTCGCGATCCATAAAGTGCCGCAGGATAAGCTGCTGCACGTTCAGATCGGACCTTTCACCACGAAAAAAGATGCGGACGCCATGCGGCAACGACTTCAGACAGACGGCTACAACGCCATCGTCAAGTAGTCAGCGGGCTTCATCTCCGGCGGCAGCGCCTCTGCAATCGCGCTTCTGACCGCCTGCAACAACTCGTCGCGCGTGGTGTAGTCCGCTGGATCGATAACCGGCAACAGCTGGACCCTTGCCACACCAGGGATAATCGCATTACTTCCCTTGCGCATCATCGTCTGCGTTCCCGACACTACGACCGGGATGATTGGTGCGCCGGTCTCCATCGCGAGGAAGAAGGGACCTTTCTTGAAGGTCGACAGTCTGCCATCGAGCGAACGGGTGCCCTCTGGATACACGAGCATATGCAGGCCAGACCTTAGTGCATCGCCTGCAGCCGCTACGCTGGCCTGCGCGGCGTCACGACGGCTGCCTCGCTCTACCGGCACAAACTTCGCTAGGCGCATGGCGCGGCCAAGAATTGGGATATCCATAAGCTGCTTCTTGAGAAGCACGGAGCTTCGTCCCGGGAGGTGAGGGATGGTCACCGGAGGGTCGAGGTTTGAGACATGATTGCTCATGAAGATGCAGCTTCGTCCGGCGGGGATATTTTCGAAGCCGCTGAGCTCCACCTTGATCCCAGCCGCGCGTACGCCTGCGTCGGTGATCCACATGGCAACGCGGTAGAGACGACTGACGTCTCCTACCAGAAGCGTGTAGGGAATGCCGAGGATCCCGGCGATGGGGCCGAGCGCGAGATAGACAAAGACGAGCTTCAGGGTCGAGAACATTCCACCTTGAAGAATATCTTATTGGCGACTTTGCCTGCTCAAAGCCTGTCAGGCGGTCGAAGTTCGGGCTGCAATCGCCGTCGGAAGCTTCTGGTAGATATTCCCGAAGCCTCCGTTTGAGAGGATGGCGACAACGTCTCCCTCGTGAAGCTGCGGAGCGATGGCTTCGACGATAGCATCGGCGTCCGCCAGGAGAAGTGAAGGGATTCCACGTGCGTTGAGTGCGGTCACAACATGCTCGGGATGAAGCCGCTCGTCAGCGGGAATGCTTTCAGACTTGAAGACAGAGGCCAGCACGACGCGGTCTGCAAGTGCGAGACTGTCCACCAGATCCAGCTCGAAGACGTTTCGCCGCAGCGTGTTGGATCTTGGCTCCAGGACTGCCCAAAGACGTCGATCGGGGTAGGACTCGCGCAGTGCACGAAGGGTCTCGCGAATCGCCGTTGGATGGTGCGCGAAGTCATCGATCACGGTGACGCCCCCGACGACAGAGCGAACCTCAAGTCTGCGCTTTACGCTCTTGAATGTTGCCAGCGCGTCAATGATCGCTTCGGTCGGAACACCCTGCCCTGCCGCAAGTGCCGCTGCCGCAGTAGCATTGAGCGCGTTATGCGCTCCCGCCATCGGCAGCCTCAAGTCGGCGAAGGGGGCGCCGGCGCGGGTTACCGTCCATCGAGTCAACGAACCTTCGTGGCGCAGGTCGGTGAGCCGCCAGTGCGATAAGGGGTCGAAGCCGTAGCGTTCCACGGAGCAGAACGCCTTTTCGACGCACTCGCTGACGTTCTCGCTACCGTCGAATGCGACGATCCGTCCGCGACCCGGAACGAGATTGACCAACCGCTTGAAGGCAGTTTTAACGGCAGCAAGATCGGCGTAGATATCCGCATGATCGAACTCGACGTGAGTCAGGATGAGAGCGTCGGGAAAGTAGTGAAGAAACTTCGGTCCTTTATCGAAGAAGGCGGTATCGTACTCATCGCCTTCGAGGAGAAACGGCCGGGTTTGACGAACCATGAAGCTGGTTCCGAAGTTTTCAGCGACGCCGCCAATCAAAAACGATGGCGCCAGTACCGGGTTCTGTCGCGATGCGACCTCGTAGATCCAGGCGAGCATGCTGGTCGTCGTGGTCTTGCCGTGGGTTCCGGCGACGACGAGCGACTCCCGCCCTGGCAGAAACTCATCATGCAGAATCGCGGCCATCGAGCAGAAAGGAATCCGGGCATCGAGAACATGCTCCAGCTCGACGTTGCCCCGGGAGATGGCATTTCCAACGACAACCAGATCCGGAGCCGGCTTGAGATTGCTCACGGAAAAAGGCTCGCGAATCGGGATCTTGAGCGAGGCAAGAAGATCACTCATCGGGGGATAGGCGGCGGTGTCCGAACCGGTGACGCGGTGCCCCTGGAGCTGTAGCATTCCGGCGAGCGAAGCCATCGCCGTTCCGCAGATTCCGATGAGGTGAATATGTTTGGAGTTTTGCATGTCGCGAGACTCCAGCCTACCCGTTCACAGCCGCTTCGAGAAGGTGCATCAGCGGATTCCTCTCGTCCGTCAGGTCAAGCTTCGCGGAGACGCCCAGCGGCAGCGTAACGTTATACGTACTGACGTGCCCACACCGCAGACCGATAGCGATGGGTCCGTTGAAGTCACGGAGCGCGTGAAGAATCGCACGCTCGAGATAGTTCTCTTCTTCTTGCGCGACGCACTGCCGCATTTCTCCAAAGACGATGCCTGTTACTTTTTCGAGAAGCCCGGCATAGCGAAGATGAAGCAGCATGCGGTCCCATTGATACGGCTTGGTGCCGATGTCCTCTAGAAACAGGATGCTTTCCTGTTCGATGCGCGGCGCGTACGGAGTGCCGATAGCCTCGGCAAAGATGGAGAGACATCCGCCCGCGACCGTGCCCTCTGCGAGGCCCGGACGAAGTACCCGCAAGCCTTCCGCTTTGCCGAGCGACCAGGCAGCATCGCCTCGCAGGCTATGCTGCCAGCTTGGCAGGTCTGCGCCATCTTCGCGGGAGAGATCGGCAGCGACCATGGGTCCATAAAAGGTGACGAGATTGGCTTCGTTGTGGAGCCAGCAGTGGAGCGAGGTATGGTCGCTGTAACCGATGAAGGGCTTAGGGTTTGAACGGATCAGCGCAGCATTAAGGTGTGGAAGCAGCTCCGCCGAACCCCAACCGCCGCGCGTGCAGACGATTGCGTCGATTGCCGGATCGGCAAAGGCGGCGTGCAGGTCATGCAGGCGATCGTGTAGTTTGCCGGCATAGTAGAGCGGGCCGCTGTCGAGCGCATGCGGACTGAGGACGGGTTTGTAGCCGAGCGTCCGCAGGTGGGCCATCCCGCGTTCCACCAGCTCCGGTTTTGGCGTACTCGCCGGCGACACGACCGCGAGGGTCGCACCTGGAAGCAATGGACGAGGTTTATGTGAGGGTGTCACAGCGCGGGGACCTCGCCACGACAGATGATCTCCGCTGGGCCTCTCAGCCGCATCACCGCATCGCTCGCAGGCCACACGGTACGTTGCGGGCCGCCTTCGGCGATCGCAGTCAACTCACGATCCACATCACGAAGCGACATCGCTGCAGCAGACGAGGCGCAGGTGCCGGTGCCGGAGGAGGTGGTAGGCCCGCAGCCGCGCTCAAAGATGCGAAAGGCAATCTGTGACGGGGAAAGGATGCGAACGAACTCGACGTTGGTGCCATGAGGAAATAATGGACTTCCGCTGATCTGCGCTCCAAGCTCCTGCCAACTCAATCCATGCGCGCTAAAGTCGTCAGAGTCGACGAAGAGAACAAAGTGCGGATTTCCGACATTGACCATCGCTCCAGCGACGTTGCCAACACCTGGCAGTACGATAGTTCGCTGCATCACGCGCGGGACTCCCATCTCGCTCTCGATGAGATAGAGCGGATCGTTCGACTCGATCACATGGCAGGTTCGCAGGCCACCATGAGTTCCGAGCGCGACCTCCTGCCGTCCTTCGCTGCTCGCCAGCCACGCGGCGACGCATCGGGTGCCATTACCGGAGAGCTCTGCTTCGCTTCCATCCGCGTTGAAGAGCCTCAGGAAGAACTCACCGCTGGGCTTTCGATCAAGAAATTCGATACCGTCAGCGCCTACGCTGGTATTCCGCGCACACAGCTTGCGAGCGAGTTCGGCGTGCCGGCGTTGCGCGAGCGGCTCCTCGATGATGAGGAAGTCGTTGCCGCAGGCATGAGCTTTGACGAAGGGAATCATGTGCTTTTATTGTGCCTGAAAGCTGTACGTGTGGGTCGATGTCACTTCGATGTTATTGGAGTCGATCGATCCGACCTGTAGAGACGAGCGCACGGCTGGCCGCTGGTGCAGAGGATCGTCAGCTCGGTAAGCCCTTCGGGGTGAGCCGCGACAGCAGCAGCGACTGGATCTCCGGCGATGGAGACAACATAGTTCGCGTGCTGCGCGGGCGCGGCCAGTGCGGCCTGGAAGCTATCGTAGTCTCCTTCGTTGACCGTCTGGCGAAGAGGAATCGCAGCATCCTGTAGCGCGCCGATGTGATCGGAGTTGTACATCATGATCGTCGATCCGTAGGGAAACTCGCCTAGTTGACGAGCCAACGCCGTCTCGAAGGCGACTCTAGTTGTCGCGTTGACCAGTGCCTCTTTGAGCACCAGCGGCTTGCTATACATCATGCCGACGGTGTTGAGCGCGATCAGAAGAAGAGCGATCGGCTGCATTAATCTTTTGACGAGTGGCTGCGTCTCGCTCCATCGGCGCTCTGCGGCTTGCACCGCGAGAAAAGCAAAGACTGCAAGAGCGGGCAACAACTCCATTCCATATCGTGAGTTGTAGTAGGAGTGCGGCCAAAGCTGCGGTATGAAGATAGGGACAGAGCCGTAGGCAACGGAGTAGATGTAGAACGGCAGCGGCATCCAGAGCAGTAACGACGACAGTGCAAGACGACGGCGGATCGTGAGGACTAATCCAGCTATGGCTGCTGCCATCAGCGCGAAACCGGTCTCCCAGAAGACAGCGTCGACCTGCGCAGTACGGGTGTAGAACAGTAGCGCCCAGGCTGGATTGTGCCATCCGCGATGATGATGGCCGTTGGGCGGCATGGTCTTCTTTTCGATAGCCGCCGCGGAGTACGGTCCGCGCATGAAGTCCAGAGGATCGTGAAAGAAGTGCTGATTGTAGGCCAGCCAGCTAACCGGCCCAGCGACCACCAGAAGAGTGAAGACCGCAAACGTGGGAGCCACGCTGCGCCACATCTTGCGATCTCGCGCCAGGCAGAAGGTGATGACGCACCACACGGCGGCACCTAGTATCCACCCGTCGTATCGGGTGAACACAGCGGCCAGGATAAAGATCGCAAGCAAGAGAAGACGGCTGCGTACGACACTTTGGCGTGAACTCTTGATCGCGGCGACGCACTCAATCGTGAACAGAGTCGTCCAGATGAGGAGCATCAGGAAGAGCGGCTCCGTCATCGCGGTCGTCGAGAGATAAAGCAGGTTGGGGTTGAGGGCGTAGAGAGCAGTCGCCGCAAGCGCCCAGCGAGGAATCATCATCCGCCGCGTCAGCCTGTAGATGCCGGCCACGCTGGCGATATAGCAGATCAGCGAAGGCCATGCGCCCGCGAGCCCGTTCTGCCACCACTCCATCTTCTGAACAAAGGGAAGCATCAGCAGATGCGGCAGAGGCAGCCACACTCCACCAAGCTGGACGAGGCCGGGATTGCGCGAATCGAGAATACGGCGAGCGATGCCAAGATGCGCAACGGCGTCACCGTACAACAGCAGGTAACCGCGCGAGTAGGACAGAAGCAGCGCGATGAAGGAGAGGAGTACGGCACCTAACGCGACGGGGAAGGTCTCCTGCCGCGTCGCTGGCCGCACCTCTTCCGGGTCGAACTTCACCTCGTCAGCGTCGACGCCGCGGCCCCGCAGAGCCGGTGCCGCAGGCTTGTTGGGGCGAGTTCGTGAGAGCCTAGACGCCCGCATGTTCAAGGTGCGAGATCTCCAGGAAGAGCTTGAAGCGCTCTTCGATTTCTTCGCGAGTGACGTTCTGCAGGCGTTCGGTTCCGAAACGCTCTACCGCGAAGGAACCCATGACGCCACCATAGAACATCGCGGTGCGAAGAACTGACGGGGTCAAGACAGGCTGCGAGGCAAGGTAGCCGTAGAAGCCACCAGCGAACGAGTCCCCCGCTCCAGTCGGATCCACAACCTCGGCAAGGGGAAGTGCCGGAGCCCGGAAGGGGCGTAAAGTCTTGTTCACGTCAGGAAATGATCGACTGCCGAAAAAGGCAGTTGCGCCATACTCGCCGTGTTTGACCACCAATGTCTTCGGTCCCATGGCAAGAACTTTTTCAGCGGCAAGAACGATATTTCGCTCGCCGGCCAACATGCGCGCCTCGCCATCGTTGATCAGCAGGACATCGAGCTCTCGCAGAACCTTGGCAAGATTTGCAGAGTGATCGGCGATCCAGTAGTTCATCGTGTCGCCGCACACCATCTTGACATGAGGCATCTGGCTGCGAACGCGCGACTGCAATACCGGGTCAATGTTGGCGAGAAAGAGATATTCGCTGTCTTTGTATGCATCGGGAATCTTGGGTTCGAAGGTCTCGAAGACGTTCAGATCGGTTCCAAGAGTCTTCGCCTCATCCATGTTGCCCGAGTAAGAACCAGTCCAGTGAAAACTGAGTCCTTCCGAGCGCTCGATGCCTTTGGTGTCGATGCCGCGACGGGCAAAGATCGCCTCGTGCTCGGCGGTGAAATCTCTTCCTACGACCGCAATCACGCGGACTGGAGTGAAGTAGCTTGCGGCAAGCGAGAAGTGCGTTGCCGCGCCACCCAGGCAGTTCTGCACAGCTCCGTGGGGAGTTTCAATGTTGTCGAAAGCGACCGAACCTACTACCAGAATTGCCATAAACTCCTTCACACAGCGGTTTTTCCGATTATGAACTTATTTAGTTACAGATGGACCTGACGGATGCTTCCGTCTACAGATATTTATCCAGGAGCAACGACAACTTCTGTTTTGTCTCTGCTGGAATTACTTTGCGATCGGTGAGGATGGCGTACTTCAACGCATCGACACAGGCGCATCCCTTTGTCATATCCAAGGGTATTGCGGCAACGGCTGCGCGCACTACCTTGGATGCATTCTCTGCGTTCTGGTGCATCACGGCGACGATCTGATCCACGGTGACGTCGTCGTGACCTTCGCGCCAGCAGTCGTAGTCGGTCACCATCGCCACGGTGGCGTAGCAGATCTCGGCCTCGCGGGCGAGCTTAGCCTCCTGCAGATTAGTCATCCCGATAATGTCCGCTCCCCAGCTGCGGTAGAGGTTCGACTCTGCGCGCGTTGAAAACTGCGGCCCTTCCATGCAGATATACGTTCCACCCTGCTTGCCGACGACGCCCACGGTGTCGCACGCCTGCTTCAGCACCTTGGCCAAGGACGCACAGATGGGATCGCCAAAGGCGACGTGGGCGACGATGCCTTCACCGAAAAATGTCGAAGCTCGGGCAAAAGTCCGGTCGATGAACTGATCTGGAATCACAAAGTCTGTCGGCTTATGTTCCTCTTTGAGCGAGCCTACGGCCGAGACCGAAAGGATCGTGTCTACGCCCAACATCTTCATCGCATAGATATTGGCGCGGAAGTTCAACTCGCTGGGCAGGATACGATGACCGCGTCCATGCCGAGCAAGAAATGCAACGCTTCTGCCTTCGAGCTCTCCCAGGACGAAGGCATCGGACGGATCGCCAAATGGTGTTGTCAGGCGCTGCTCGCGCACGTTGGTAAGTCCAGGCATGGCGTACAAGCCGCTGCCCCCGATGATTCCAATCTCCGCCTTCTTCAAAATACAGGTGCTCCCTTTACGGACATGGTCCGGCTGACTACTTTGCCCCTCTAGAAGTATACCGTTGCAGGCTGTTCTTGCTGATGTCACCGAACGACGCTAGAACGCGCGACATCGACAAAGTGGGCTCTGTAACCGGCGAGATGGCCTGTTGCATAGGCCCTTCAGGTTGTACGCTCGCGATGGTGTCGCGCAGCTTTCGCGCCAGGGAGAGGTTGAAACCTTCTCCGATGAACACGCTGTCTCCTGAACGCGAGATTAAAACGTCGCCCTCGTTCGTGGAGTAGATTAGCTCTGACTCGTCAGTCTCGTCTTTCTTTCGCTCCACAACGTTGGAGTATTTTCTCGGGATCTGCGCCGCGTAGATGCGAAGAAACGAACGGGCAGAATCGACATTCTTCCAGCGCGAGTAGTACAGCAGACCGATGGATGCCGTTGACTCCTTCTCAGCCTCGGTCACCGCTGATTTGCGTTGCGCTGCGTAGTACACACCGCCGTTCCACTCCGGCGCCAGCGCGGTCGCCTGCTCTCGTCCGCCGAACAACTCCGCAAGAATGCGAACGTCGAGCTCTCCCATCACGCCGATGTCGTAGGGTGTGTACTCGGGATCGAGTAGAGGGTGGATATCGGGTAAGCGAATCACCGGCACCGGGGCGTGCGCGATGTAGGCCTCGGGATGCATGATCTCGAAGGTTGAAGTTGGCG
This sequence comes from Granulicella sp. S190, assembly GCF_009766095.1. Taxonomy (GTDB): domain Bacteria; phylum Acidobacteriota; class Terriglobia; order Terriglobales; family Acidobacteriaceae; genus Edaphobacter. Next base: position 162,252 of record NZ_LMUD01000016.1, on the reverse strand, counting down.
GATTGGCGAGCACTCCGCTAAACGCGGCTTCCTTGCCGGCCTTTACGAGAATGGCCTGTTCGAAGCTCAGCCCTTCGCTATAGGGAAAGAGCAGGGACTCCTGAAGGAGCAGAGGCGCTCGTGCCATCACGGGAGAACCGCTCGTGTCCGTGGCTTGATCCTTCAGTCGGTTGGCGAGATCCGGAGCGTCCGCAATCGTTTTGCCCGAAGAACGCAGGGTGTAGTCGATAAAGACGGCCATCGCCTGTCCCTCCGCCACAGCGGTGCGCGCGGTGTCAGCCTCATCCACCTGCAGATGATGATTGTCCTCCTGCACGTTGTGCGAGGTATCAGGCAGACTCACGTCAGACCACTTTGTCAGATCAATTTTTTGGTCCTGGAGAGCATGCGTCAACTCATGCGCGAGCACTGGTTTTTGTTCCTCGGGCTCTATCCAGTCAAGCAGGTTCACGGTCTTCGTCTTGTTGTCGTAGAAGCCCGCAATCTGCTCCGTCAACAAAGAAAGTAGAAATGTTCGCAGGTGAAAGTCGCGGTCGAGCAACCCAAACTTTTTGAGCACGACCTCTGATCGCTCCATGCGTTTGGCGCCTTCATCTTCGTCGAACTTCTCCTTGAGGTAGCGATTGACCTGATCGCGCGAGATAAGTTTTCGCTTTACCGTGTGCTCAATCGGAAGTTTGGTATCAGAGCTGACGAAGCTGAGAATCTCATCCACGGAGTGGAAGAGCTCCTTGGCCTGCTGTTTCGTCATGGCTTTCTGGGTCGCGGCAGCGGCTGGAACTGTAGGTGCATTGGGAGTCGATGACTGGGCTGCGTTTGCAAAATAACAGACCGACGTTAGCGCAAGAACCGCGGTCAGCCTACTCAAACTCGTGCTCCTCACCCAAAGTACGCCCAGCAACATAACCCTCTCAATCCACAGCTATAATCAAGTGTACGCAAGTTTTTGGCACCGTCCCGTCATGAGCACATCCGCACAATCCGAAATTGCCGTTTCTCCAACCTCGACCGCAGCCTTGCAGCTCGCGGCTCTGCTTCAGGGCACAGGTCTGTCCCAGGAGAAGGATAGTGGCTGGATTCGGGTTACAGGCGAGGATCGCATCCGCTGGCTGAACGGGATGGTCACCAACTCCATCCAGCAGTTGAAGGCAGGCGAAGGCAACTATAACTTCCTCCTCAGCGTCCAGGGCCGCATTCAGGGCGACGCCACTATCTTCGCTCGCGTGGACGATCTCATCATGAAGACAAGTTCAGCGCAGATTCCGGTTCTGATGGCGCTGCTTGACCGCTTCATCATCATGGACGACGTAGAGCTTGCCGATATCAGTGGCACCTGGTCAGACATCCTGGTTGCCGGACCGCAGGCTGCCTCTCTTTTGCAGCGTGTTGGCCTCGCAATTGCTGATCTGGAGCCGCTCACGCTTCATAAATTCATGTGGAACGATGCCGAGGTCAGCATCTATCTCGCGCATAGTCCCCTTGTCTCGCGTTATGAGCTGTCGGCTGATGCTTCGACCTCCGCAAAACTGACCAATGCCCTGCAAGCTGCCGGGGCTGTTGCCTGCGAAGAGCAAAGCGTTGAGTGGCTCCGCATCCTCGAAGGAACTCCGCAGTTCGGCAGAGACATTCGCGACCGCGAGCTTGCCCAGGAGACGGGGCAGACCCGGGCACTCCACTTCGCAAAGGGCTGCTACCTCGGCCAGGAGATCGTGGAGCGGATACGTTCCCGCGGCAACGTTCATCGCACCTTCAGCGGCTTTCGCCTCGAGGGCGAACTGCCTGTCGCCGGCGCACTGCTCGAGGCAGACGGCAAGCAGGTAGGCGAACTCACCAGCGTCGCTGCGATCCCGCTTCCAGGTGAGACGGCCACGCGATACTTCGGACTGGGATACGTCCGCCGCGAGGCTCTGGACCGTGGTTCTGCAATCGTCTATCCCGGCGGCGTCGCACTTCCAGTTTCGCTTCCCTTTTCCCTTCCTGCAGCTTCCAGCGCGCAGCCTGCATCTGAAATCTCTGAAAGAGTGTGACCATGCCTGAACAGAACAAGCCCTTCGTCGTTACAGATCGCCGCAAATTCACCATGGACGGCGAGCCTCGTCCCGATGCCGATCCCTCGCCAGAGAGAGAAGAGCGCGCCGTCACGGTTGCCGAACCTGCGGCTGCAACGCCTGCCCCAGCCGATGTCTCGGCCGAAGGCTCGCAAGAGCCGGAGCTTCCACCTGCTCCTACCGCCGAACAGAGTGAGCAGGCAAAACGTGCCTACGAGATGACCGCCGAACGACTGGACGTCGCAATCCGCTCGGCCAATCCGGGCATGGATCATCCCCCGACTATGAGCTTTGAGCAGCTGGTGCAGTCGGTCTATATGAGCTCCATTATGCAGCTTGGCGGCACGACGCAGGAGGGACAGCAGCCACAGGTCGACATCCTCGGCGCTCGTCAGAGCATCGATATGCTCACCGTGCTTGAGGGAAAGACGAAGGGCAATCTTTCCACCGAAGAGACCAGGCTGCTTGAAAGCGCATTGTTTGAGCTGCGCATGGCTTTCCTTGAAGTCACTCAGGCGCTTGCGCGGTCTGCGGCCTCTAAAGCACCTGGTGGGGTGGGGCGTCCGGGACCCGCAGGACCCAGCATCGTCCGCTAATCATGGAGGCGACTCTTACCTTCCTTGGCACCGGCACCTCCATGGGAGTGCCAACACTTGGCTGCGAGTGCGCCGTCTGCATCTCGGCTGTCTCGCCAGAGGGAGACGCGCGTAACCGCCGCACGCGTCCGTCGATCCGTCTGGAGTACAACAGCCATACCGTGCTCGTCGATACAGGGCCGGACTTTCACGCGCAGGCCATTCGCGAAAGCATTCGCCATGTCGATGCGGTGCTCTACACCCATGGCCACGCCGATCACGTTCTTGGCTTCGACGACCTTCGCCCACTCAGCTTTCGTGTCAGCGGGAACCTTCCTATCTATGCTGACGACGACACCGCGAAGAACCTTGAGCGCATCTTCGAGTACACCTTTCGCAAGGAAGATCGCTATCCGACCAGCGCGCGAGTGGAGATTCATCGCATCGATCCAACTCCCGGCGCGGGATTCGATCTCTACGGAGCATGCTTTCGGAGAATTCCGGTGACGCACGGACGCCAGGAGATCACGGGCTATCGCTTCGGCAATGCCGCCTACCTTACCGACATGAGCGACATTCCAGCGGAGAGCATTCCTCTGCTTCAGGATCTCGACGTGCTCATACTGGATGCGCTGCGTCGCGAACCTCATCCCAGCCACTCGCATCTCGACAAGTCGGTAGCCCTGGTGGAGCAGCTAAAACCTCGACGCGCCTTCTTCACTCATATGAGCCACGACCTCGATCACGAGGCTACCGAAACCGAACTGCCACCGCACATTCGCCTGGCCTACGACGGTCTTAAGATCACCTTCGAGATCGCCTGATGCAGATATTTCGCCAACTCGCCGACGTTCCAGCTGACTTCGGGCCGTCTATCGCCACCATCGGTAACTTCGATGGAGTCCATTTCGGACATCGGTGGGTGATCGCGGAGGTTGTAGCCCAGGCACGCTCCCTCGGCATACGATCTGTAGCGATCACCTTCGATCCCCATCCGGCTCGGCTGATACGGCCTGAATCGGCCCAACCACTGATTACCCCGCTGCCGCAGAAATTGGAGCTGCTTGCAGCGACGGGCATCGACGCGGTTCTCGTACTGCCTTTCACCAGCGAGCTCTCACGCATGACCGCCCGCACCTTCGCGACAGAGGTGCTCCAGCAAACTCTGCATGTCACGGAGCTTCATGAGGGGGAAAACTTTCGCTTCGGCTACCAGGCCGAGGCTGGTATCGAAAGCCTCGAAGCCCTGGGCCGCGAACTCGGTTTTGGCGTGCGCGTCTATGCCCCGCGGCATCTGCGCGGGGGTGCGATCTCCTCGAGCCGGATACGTCAGATGATCGCGGACGGAGACCTTAGTCATGCTCGCGCCCTGCTTGGTCGCAGCTTCGCCATCTGCAGCACTCCCGCCTCTGGACGCGGCTACGGGACCCGCTATACCGTACCCACCATCAATCTCGCTTCTTATTCTGAACTTCTCCCCGCAAATGGCGTCTACGTGACTTCGCTGACGGTTGGCTCGGGCTCATCAAGCGAGACCTTTGAAGGAGTCACAAACGTGGGCAATCGTCCCACCTTCGGGGCCGACTCCTTCACCGTTGAAACACATCTGTTGAACTTTCATCCGATTGAATTGAACGAATCCACGCCGTTGACTCTGACGTTTCTGCATCGTCTTCGCCAGGAGATGCGCTGGCCGAACCCTGAGGCGCTCAAAGAGCAGATTGGCCGCGACGTCACCAGGGCGAAACGTTACTTCAATAGATGTCGGGCGGCGGGTTCGAAACTCCACTCCGCTCCTCGCCAGGCTTCACAGACGACGTAACCGTTCTCGGACGAACAGAGGCTGTCTGCGGCGCTGGATGATCACTCGCCTTCGGCTTCTCCTCCACGAGTGGAGGCGTAGAAGGAGCACTCTGTCTCGGCATCTCCGTTGCTGAAGCAGCCGGGCTCTCCTCGCGCCTTGGCACTAGCGGCTGCACAGATCTGGCCGCGTCCGCGGGACTACTCAGCGGCAGCTCCATCTTCTTCTTCGGTGCGGCCGCGGTGGGAAATACTTCGTCCGGCTTGGTCGCGATCGCAGCCCTCATGAAGTCCATCCACATCGGCAGTGCTGCTCTCGCACCTGTCTCCTTCTCTCCCAACGACTCCCGGTCGTCAAACCCAATCCATGTGCCACACGTGATCGACGGAGAAAATCCAACGAACCACGCATCCGTGTAGTCGTTCGTAGTTCCGGTCTTGCCGCCCAGAGGATGTTTCAACTGAGAGGCCGAAGCCGCGGTCCCATATCGAACGACTGCCTGCAGTAGCTGCATCATCGTCCGTGCGGTGTCTACAGAGATGACCTCAGACACCTGGGAGGGTGCGGCATCGAGCGGCAGACCATCTGCCTGCGTCACCCGGCGAATGTAGCGTGGCTCGATACGGATTCCATCATTGGGAAAGACGCTGTACGCGCTCACCTGCTCGGCGAGGGTGATATCCGCGGAACCGATCGCAATAGGAAGGAACGCCGGAATATTGCTCGTGATCCCAAAGCGATGTGCAGTCTCGATCACCTTGCGAATGCCATATCGATCCGCCAGCTTCAGCGCAGGGATATTTCGCGATTCGGCGAATGCATTGGTCAGTGTCATCGCGCCCTTGTAGTCCGCCTCATAGTTATGCGGTGTGTACGGACCGTTCGGCGTAGGAAAGCTGACAGGGCCATCGACAATGATGTCCGTTGGCTTCGCACCTCCTTCAATCGCTGTCGTGTAAACATATGGCTTGAAAGATGACCCCACTTGCCTCTGAGCCTGAGTGGCGCGATTGAACTGCGATAGCGCGAAGTCTCTGCCCCCGACCATCGCCAGCACTTCGCCGGTCGAGTTGTCCACAGCCATCATCGAGGCCTGTGCCCCCGAGTCCTGCTGCAACGACGCCCTCAGAGTTCCATCCGCCGAAACGCTCTCCACCTTCACATAAACGACATCGCCCGTGCGCAGGAAGCTATCGGCATCAAGATTCTGCGTCCATCTCCAATCTTCAGGCGTCAGCACAGTCGTCTGCGTGCCGAGTTTCACGGTCACCTTCTTTGGGGAGACCACTGTTACCACGCCATGAAGATAGCTTCCCTGCGTCGGCGGCTGCACCCAATCCGGATGACGGTAGCTCTCTACATCTGCTCCATCGAGCACAACGTTAGGGAGATGCCCCTTCCAACCGTGCCTCCGCTCATAGGCGGCAGTGCCATCTAGAATTGCCTTATTCGCTAACTGCTGCAGATCGAGATCGAGCGTCGTATAGACCCGCAACCCGGCGCCATGCACCTCCTCAACACCGAACTGCTTCTCAAGTTGCCTCCGCACCTCTTCCACAAAATAAGGAGCAACACTATTCGCCGGCGGCTCGAGATGCAGCCCCAATGGCGCAGCCTTCGCCGCATCGGCCTGCTGCTGCGTGATCTTGCCGTCGGCAAGCATCTCGCTCAGGACAAGATTTCTCCGCTTCAGGGCGCGGTCGGGATATTTGATCGGCGAATAGGCTTCGGGACCTTTCGGCAGCGCGGCCAGCAGAGCTGCCTCAGGCAGCGTCAGATCGTGGACATGCTTGTTGAAGAAGTACTCCGATCCTGCCTCGAATCCGTAGGTTCCGTGTCCCAGGTAGATCTGGTTCGCATACAGCTCGAAGATCTGTTGCTTCGTAAATCGCCGCTCAATCTGTACCGACAGGAACACCTCCTGCAGTTTGCGGCCATAGGTCTTCTCGGAGGAGAGAAACAAGTTGCGGGCCAACTGCATGGTGAGTGTCGACGCGCCCTGCGCCTTGCCGCTCGAATGCAGATCACGATACGCAGCGCCCACAGCGCGTACCAGATTCACTCCCCAGTTCCGTTCAAAGCTCTTGTCTTCAATCGAGATGATCGCCTGCCTCAAAACCGTTGGGAACTCGGAGTAAGGCAGAACCACACGGCGCTCTAAGGCAAAGGAGCCGAACACCTTTCCATGAACATCGAGCAACTCGGTTGTAGTGTTGGGGCGATATCTCGCCAGATCGTCCATCTGCGGCAGATCGATGGAGTACACCAGCATCAGACCGCAGAGCGCACCAAAGACCGCCGAGAGTCCCAGCAGCGCATAAAACGTGACTCGCCGGGCGATACGACGGCTCGGGAAGTCAGGCCCATTCAGCGTGGCGCGGCGAAGCGCTCGTTGCCAATCGGGAACCTCATCAGGCGTTGGCGGCCTTGTTTCGCGGCTGTGTAGACTCTGCACGAAGTCTCACCATAGCACGGCAAACTGAGAGTTTCTCTCCCACAAAAGGGCCAAATGACCAGCCTATGCGGCTTTGCTCTTGAGCAGATCGAGAGCCTTGGTGAGCTGCTCATCTACCGTCACCGCGGGCTTCTGCAGCGGTGGCTGCTTCTCTGCCGGAGTCGCCGTATCCTCTTCGGCTACTGCGTCATCCGTGTTCGAAGCAACCAGCAATCCAGGAGTCACGCCGTCATCCTGCAGCTTCTTCCCCGAGGGAGACTCGTACTTGGCAATCGACAGAATCAAGGCCGCGCCATCCGGCAGCTCGAACGTCTTCTGCTGAGCTCCTTCACCGAAGGTCTTCTCCCCCACCAGGTCTGCACGCTTGTTATCCAGCAGCGCCGCTGCGACCAACTCCGCCGGGCCTGCAGTACCACGATTCACCAATACCACCACCGGAGCAGTCGGATTGATCGCCTTCGAGGCCTCAGCAGTGAACGTCTGCTTCGCAAC
>NZ_LMUD01000016.1:111196-154753 GCF_009766095.1 Granulicella sp. S190 | reverse complement strand
TGTTCCCAGCCTTCGGCATCGCCTTCAGTTTGGCTTCAATCTGCTGCACATGATCGTGATCGAGTACCCCAGGCTTCAGATAAAGGATCGACGAGTTCTCGTACATCGTCTCTGCAACCGGAGCAGGGGCAGTCGAAACACGAGTCATCACAATCTTGTCCGGCGCAGCCTTCCGCGGCCGCACTACGGAGACCGTCAGTTCGCTTCCGGACTGTCCTTCGAGCAACAACTGGATCATTGCCAGCGAGATATCGCGCGTATCCTGCGGCCCGATGGCCTCGATGATGTCCCCATCCGCTAGGTTTGCCTTATCAGCCGGACTGCCCGGCACTACAGAGACCACGGTGGCGTAGCCAAACCGCTTTGAAACATTGATCCCCACCTGCGCCTTGCCGCCTTTGTCTGCCTTGAAAGCCTTGTAGTCCTCAGGAGTCAGATAGCTGGAGTCAGCGTCGAGGGACTCGAGCAGCCCACGCAGAGCGCCGTTGGTGACGGCGTTGATATTCGGCTCTTCGACGTAGTCCGTCTGGATGTGCCTTAGTACTTCGCTGTAGACGTTGATCTGGCGGTAAGCGCCATCCTGAGGCTCGCTGGCAGCACTCACGGGGTTCGAGTTCACGCCCAGAAAAACAGTAACGACTAGAGCAACCGACACGGCGAGCAATAGAATCTTCGAGATCTTAGGCATAGTTCAGAGCGACTCCATGGGGTGTTCCCAGCGCAATATCGTTTAGACGCATCCCACGGGAAATCATCCCGCAGATCAGACAATCTAGACAAAATGATACTCTCGAACCGTAGAGAGTGCGCCAGCAGTCGCTATAACACTTTGGTGGCGGTGGGCAGAATCGAACTGCCGACCTACGGGTTATGAGTCCGTCGCTCTAACCATCTGAGCTACACCGCCAATGTGTGTAAGGGGCATGCCGGCACAAAACTTCTCTGTTACGAGAGAGACGATCGCCACGGCACAGCCATCTCCAATCATACTTGATTCCGGACTCATCGAAAAGCCGTCCGTCCTGGGCGTTATTCCTGCTCGGCTCGCCTCCACGCGCCTGCCCCGCAAAGTCTTACGCAACCTTGCCGGCCGGCCCATGCTGGCGTGGGTCTACGAGGCGGCCAGCGCCTGCCCCCAGCTTGACCGCGTCCTGGTCGCCACGGACTCAGACGAGGTCGCCGAGCTCTGCGACCGCAATCAGTGGCCTGTACAACTTACCTCACCCGATCTTCCCAGCGGCACCGACCGCGTTCACGCCGTCGCCCGCAATGTTCACGCGGATATCTACATCAACATCCAGGGCGATGAGCCGCTGCTCAAGCCCCAGCACCTGACGGCTCTTCTGCGGCCTTTTGCCCAGAGACACGTCGAAGTCTCCACCCTTAAGGTCCTCTGCTCTGCCGAAAACATCACTAACCCCAACGCCGTCAAGGTCGTTACCGCCGCCGACGGTCGCGCGATTTACTTCTCTCGCGCCACCATTCCTTACGACCGCGATGGAGCTACCCCGAAGTATTGGAAGCACATAGGCCTGTACGCCTACCGCAAAGCAACGCTCGAACGCTTCCCCACCCTCCCCACCAGCCTTCTGGAACAAACCGAACGGCTCGAGCAACTTCGCTTCCTTGAGAACGGCATCAGCGTCCACGTCGAACCCACGGAGTTCGACACCATCGGCGTCGATACGGAGGAGGATCTCCAGCGCGTCGAATCCCTTCTAGCTGGAGCAGACGCGCAGAGACGGTAAACTGAGCTTCGATACCAGAGGAGTCGGCACATGCTGCTCGAACTCGCCAAACCCGTCGCCCTCCTGCTTTGCCTGCTCTCCCTATTAGCGCTCTTCCACACCGTGTTTCTAACCATGGAAGACCCTCATCTACTCCTCCAGCCGCACCAGGCGATTCGCGACCGAATCTTCGACTCGCTTCTGCTCCTCATACTCTCAGCCGGAATTTCACTAGTGGGTGGGCTCATCTTCCGCGAGTCCGAGCCTCTTCCGCCGCCTTCTCTCTCCACAACCCTGCCGCTGCAGATCTTCTATTGGGCCACCAGCATCATGCTTGTTCTTTTCTTTCTTGCCTGGTTTCTGGAGACGCACTACATCTTCAGCCCATCGATTCACTGGTGAGTTCTGCACCCATTGGGCGCCTTTAGATGGAGGGAGTAAATCGTACTTCCAGGCCGTCCGCTGTCGTCGCAACCCGGACGCTCTCAAGTGATCCAACCACCCAGTTTGCCGCGTGCAAATCCTGCGCCGAGTGCGTCCCCAGCACGCCCAGCACACGACAACCAGCAGCCACACCAGCTCCCACACCAGAGGGCGCATCCTCCACCACCAGGCACTCTGACGGCAGCAGGCCGAGTAACTCCGCACCGCGCCGGTAGGGTTCAGGATCTGGCTTGCCCCGCTCCACCATATCCGCACTGATAATACGATCGGGAACAGGCAGCCCAGCTGCCTTCAGACGCCCCACCAGCAGCCGGCTGGTCGCCGAGGTTACGATGGCCCAGCGCTCGACCGGAAGACTCTCCAACAACGCCTTCACACCCGGCAGCACAACAAGGTCTGCGACATCGTCCATCTCCAGATCTTCGATATACCGCAGGCCCTCCTGAGGATCGATATCCGGTCGTAGCGACATTACGATCTCGATCGCCCGCATCCCATGCGGCACTTCGTATATCTCAGCGTTGGGAATCTCGTAGTGCTCGGCCCACTGTCGCCAGCAGCGGATGACAGACCCGATAGAGCTGACCAGCACTCCATCCATATCGAACAGAATGCCTTTGGCGGTCACGCAAATTTCTTTGCTCAAACGGCACGTCCTTGCAGAACAAATGCCTCAGCCGCTGCCAGCACACGTCCTACCGATTGCACCGAACAGCTCTCGCAGTACACCCGTAGCAATGGTTCTGTACCGGAGGCGCGAAGCAACACCCAGGTCTCCGCAGCGTTTAGTTTGTCTGCGCAGGCAGGCTCCTCGAGAAAGAACTTAATCCCATCCAACGTCTCCACCCGAAGCACCTTCAGCCCTGCAAAATCAGCTACCCCAGCTTTGTCTTTGAGAGCGCTTGCCCGTGCAATCGCGGACTGCTTCAACTCCTCATCGATATGCATATCGATACGGCCATACTGGTGTTCGCCGAACTCCTCCTGCAGCGCCGCAACCAGTTGTCCCAGCGTCTTCTTCTCATCGGCCATCACGTTCGCCAAAAGAAGCGAGTTCAGCATCCCGTCCCGCTCCGGCAGATGCCGGCTGATGCCGATCCCGCCCGACTCCTCGCCGCCGATCAGAATCTCCTCTTCAAGCATCAGGTCGCAGACGTACTTAAAGCCGATCCCGTGCTCGTGGAGCCGCCGCCCATACTTCGCGCAGATCCGGTCGAGCATCTTGGTTGTGTTGAACGCGCGAGTCACATCGCCCGGCCACTTCTTCCGCTCCAGCAGCCACTTCAGGATCACGGCGAAGATCTTGTGCGCATCGACCACGTTGCCGTGCTCATCCACCGCGCCGATCCGGTCCGCATCCCCATCCACGACCAGGCCCGCATCACACCTCTCCGCCACTACGGCCACCTGCGAAGCCTTGATGTGCGGCAGAATCGGCTCAGGGTTGATCCCAGGAAACGCAGGATTGATCTCGCTACGAATCTCCACAAAGGGAATATGCGCGCGCGTAAAGACTCCCGCGACCACGCCACGGCCAGCGCCATACATGCAATCGAGCAGGAACTTATAGCCCGACGCGCGGATGGCATCGAGATCGACAAAGCGAGTAATCGCAGCGATGTAATCCGGATTGAAATCAACCGTCTCGATCGGTGCAGGCTTCGCGGCTTTCACCAGCGGCTTATCCAGATAGCCTTCAATCGCAGACATGATCGAAGGCTTACCCGAACCGCCGTAGCTGGCCTTGTACTTCACCCCATTCCACTCCGCTGGATTATGGCTCGACGTGATCATCACTCCGCCCGCGGCCTTGCGCTCGCGCACTGCGTACGAGAGTGCCGGTGTCGGCGTGATCTCCACGGCCATAGCTACCGGGATGCCCGCACCCGCAAGTACTTCGGCAACAACCTTCGCGAAGGAGTGCGAGCCGAACCGCGTGTCGTAAGCCAGACACACCCCCGCCGCCGCGTCTTCGTGAGCTAAAACATAGTTCGCAATCGCCGCTGCTGCGACCCGCACATTCGCATACGTGAAGTCATCTGCAATAATCCCGCGCCAGCCATCAGTGCCAAACTTTACTACTGTCTCTGCCATAGTTATTCAATTTTCCTGAGTAAATGAGAGCAATGTCCACGAGGGACTTAGATGAGGTCTTCTCGCCCCGCACTCTTCAGCTGGGCGACGACTTTCCCAACATCCTGCGATCGGTCGCGAGTTGTAATCAACAGAGCGTCCTTCGTCTGGACGACGACGAGATTCGTAACTCCGACAAGAGCAATGACCTTACCCGGCGCATGAATGTAGTTCCCGCTCGAATCGATGGAGATACAGAGCGGATCTTCCCCCTCAAAGACATTCGCAACCGAAACACTCTCCGGAGGACATCCCGCAGCATGTTCATGCAACGCCGACCAGCAGCCAAGATCGTTCCATTCGAAGTCACCGGGCAGGCTATAGATCTCCGCGCCCTTTTCGCCCTTGGCAGAGCGAGGCTCTAGCACCGCATAGTCGATGCTGATGTTGTCGCACTGCGAGTAGACCTCGGCAAAGACTCGCTCGAACTCCTCCTTCGAGGTGCGATGCGCCACAGCGATTCTCTCGAGCAGAGGCGCCATGGCGGGACAATGCTCCCGGATCGCGTTTGCCAGAGTCCGCGCACTCCAGAGGAAGATCCCTCCGTTCCATGCGTAGTTTCCCGAAGCGACAAACTGCTCCGCTAGCTCAAGGTTCGGCTTTTCCGTGAAGCGCTTCACACGTCGAACCGCAACGCCTTCATGACCACTCTGCGAGCTATCGACGACCTCGCCCAGTTCGATGTAGCCGTAGCCTGTCTCTGCCCGCGTAGGAGGAACACCCAGTACAACGATCTTCTCCCCACTCGCAGCCAACGCGATCCCAGCTCGAATCACCTCTGCAAATCTCGCTTTATTCTTCACCACATGATCCGACGGAAAGATGCCAATCACTGTCTCCGGAGCAGTCGGCTCAAGAAGGAAAGCAGCTAGAGCGCACGCAGGCGCAGTATTTCTAGCTGCCGGTTCGCTCAGGATATGTGCGCGAGATACTTCTGGAAGCTGCTCGGCAATAAGTTCGTCGAGAAGGCTGTTCGTGATCACCCATATCTCGGAGGGATCGACCACCGGCAGCAGACGCTCTACCGTCTGCTGAATCATGGTGCGCTCACCATCCAGAGCCAGCACCTGCTTAGCCCGCGCCTTCCGGCTTCTAGGCCAGAACCGTGTCCCGCTGCCACCTGCAAGAATTACCGGAGCGAACTTTTGCTCCGTCTTACCGCCTTCAATTGGCATAAGCCTCCGTCTTAGTGAAAAGACCGCACTGTAAAGAAGCAGTGCGGTCCAGACGTAAGATCAACAGCTAACTCAACGCTGCGAAGTAGTCTCGCATTCGCTTTACACCTTCATCCACAACATCGTGCGATACAGCATACGAAAGTCGAATGTGCTCTGATGTCCCAAAGGCCTCGCCAGGAACGACGACAACGTGCGCTTCGCTCAGCAGCTTCGCCGCCAGGTCGGACGCGGACTTGACCCCGCCCTTGCCGAAGAACTTGCTCACATTCGGATACACGTAGAAGGCTCCCTGCGGCACCGTACAGGTTAGCCCCGGGATGGTCTTGAAGCCCGCCAAGGTCTGATCGCGCAGCTTGATGTAATCCGCCCGCATCTCCGAAACACACTCCTGCGATCCGGTCAGAGCAGCGATCGACGCCCGCTGCACCATGCTGGCAGTATTCGAGGTACTTTGCGACTGAAGCTTGCTCATAGCCGCGATAATCGGCTTCGGACCGAGCGCGAAGCCCGCTCTCCAACCCGTCATCGCGTAGGTCTTCGAGAGCGATCCCAGGATGATGATGTGTTCTTTGCAGTCGGTGAAAGAACCTCCGCTGACGACCTCGCCGGTAAACGTGAGATAGACATAGCACTCATCGAGCAGCATGTAGATGCCGTGCTTATGGGCCAGCCGGACGATGGCTTCCAGATCTTCAGGAGCAACCACCGCACCTGACGGGTTCGACGGCGTGTTGAGGATGATCGCCTTGGTCTTAGGCGTAATCGCCGCGTCGATCATCTTCGCCGTGATGCGGAAGTTCTCTTCCTCTTTGCTCTCAACCAGAACGGCCTTGCCGCCGGCGTACTGGATGATGTCCTTGAAGGAGACCCAATAAGGAACGGGAAGAATCACCTCGTCGCCATGGTCAACCAGAACCTGTATCGCATTGAACAGGGCCAGCTTGCCACCGGTGGTAAAGACGCACTCGTCGGGGGTATAGTTCGAGCCGAAGTCGCAGGCGTGGCGATCCACAATAGCCTTGCGCACCTCGGGAATACCGGCCACGTTGGTGTAGCGGGTAAAGTTCTTCTCGATCGCCTCGATCGCCGCATCCTTGATGTGGCGGGGAGTGGAGAAGTGCGGCTCGCCAGCGCCAAAGTCCGCCAGGTTTACCCCTTCAGACTTGAGCTTCAACGCAGCGGCTGTGATCGCCATGGTTGCAGAAACTTCAATGCGGCCGATGCGGTCCGCAAATATCTTCGTCGCTGTGGCTGTGGTCATATCTCTAGTTTGGCAGATTTAGCCAGCGAGATAAAGGAGCAAGTCTTCTCATGCGGTCATGGCCGGCTGGGAACCTTTGCTTTCAGTCGCTCCACGACCAACGGAGGCACCAGAGCCGTGACGTCGCCGCCGAGCTGGAAGACCCCTTTTATCAGTCTCGAACTGACATAGGTGTACTTCTCTGCGGGCATCATGAAGAGCGTCTCCAGCTCTGGATCCAGCTTCCGGTTCATCATTGCCATCTGAAACTCGTACTCATAGTCACTGATCGCCCTGATGCCTCGCAGGACGGCCTTGGCGCCTTGTTGCCGGGCAAAATCCACCAAAAGACCGTCGAACGTCGTCACCGAGACGTTCCCAAAGCTGCGGGTCGCCTCAAAAATCATCTCCTCTCGCTCAGGAACCGTGAACAGGGGCGTACCCTTCTCGGAGTTGCGCAGAATCGCGACGACTAATTCATCTACAATCTTTGCTCCACGAGCAATCAGGTCAAGATGTCCATTGGTCAGTGGATCGAAGGTTCCGGGGTAGATCGCTTTTACGGTATGCATGCATGAGCAGCATACCGCGCTTTACCCTGAAAAAATAAAAACGCTAACTTCTGTAGTCTTGCGGACATACTCGGGCGTCTCTCCCAGTAGCCAGAACATGCGGCGGCAAGCTCAAAAGCGGATACCACATGCCAGCACAAGCTCTCAGCTCCGAAGTTCTCAGTCATGACAGACTCTCGATGACGCATCAGACGGCCGCCGCGCCGCAGACATCGGCTACGGCCCTCGACGATATGGATTCGATCGTCGCCACGTATGAGCAGCGAATCTTCCGCTTCCACCTGGTCTCGATCCGCGACCGGGACGTGGCCCAGACGCTGACCCAGGACACCTTTCTTCGAGCCTGGTCGGCACGTAGCAGCTTCCGCGGCGATTGCTCCATCTCAACCTGGCTCATGCGGATTGCGCTGAACCTGGTTCGCGATCACACCCGCACCGATCGCTTCCGCTTTTGGAAGCGGGTCTCGGATACAGCCATCGATGTGTCTGACATCTCTTCGTTCGTTCCGCATCGCGACAGCTCGCTCGAATCGCGCCTGATCGCAAGCGAACAGATGACGCTGGTATGGCAGAGCGTTGCGGAGCTCTCAGAGCGTCAGCGGAGCGTCTTCCTCTTGCGGTTTCTCGAAGAGCTTGAGCTGTCCGAGATCGCAACCATCACAGGCTTGCCCGTCAGCACCGTCAAAACACACCTTTATCGTGCCCTCGCCATCATTCGGGCTCGCCATAACGACACTCTCAAGGACACTCTATGAACCTCCACCTCACTCACGAGCAACTCTGCGATGTGCTTCTCGCCGACTCGTCTTCACAGCCTGTGGGTGTCTATCGCGACACCGATGTTGTCGATCAGCATCTTCAGGCTTGCCTGAACTGCGCGGCGGAGCTGAAGAGCCTGCGCGATTCGCTCTCTCACTTCCGCGATGCCTCCGTTGCTTACTCTCGTCAGGAGTTTGCGCAGAGCTACGCCAGCCGATCCTCGATCGCTCCTCCGCACAGCCTTCTCTCGCAGCCACTTTACTGGGCAGCAGCGGCGGTAGTCTTCGTCGCTGCTCTCTTTCCGATCACGCTGCATCAGCAGCAGTCTGCCGCTCGCTCTGCGATGAAGACCGCCGCGGCGACCTTGCAGACCCGAGAGTCGGACGAGGCGCTGCTGGCAGATATCGACCAGAAGGTCTCTGCCGATGTGCCTTCGCCGATGGAGGCTTTGGACGATCCGACCGACGCGACCAACTCGACAACATCTACCTCAGATAAAAGGACGAACTGACATGCACGCGAAACCTCTACTTTCGGCCGTTTTATTCGCAACGCTCTCTGGCAGCTTTCTGGCAGCGCAGCAACCTGGCTCGGCTGGTCCGCCGCAACCGGGCGGAGGAATGGAGCACAGCCGCGGCGCATGGGGCGGAGGCGAGGGCATGCGCGGTGGGCTTCGCATTGGGCCCCCCGGAATCTGGTGGCACAACGCTGACCTCATTCAGAAGCTGACGCTCACACCAGACCAGCAGAAGAAGATGGATGACATTCTGCAGCAGAGCAAGCTGCAACTGATCGACCTGCGCGCGAATGTCGAGAAGCAGGAGGTTCTGATGGAGCCGATGCTCGCAGCCAACCCTCCGGATACGAACAAGATCCTCGCTCAGATCGACCACACCGCCCAGGCCCGGGCGGAGCTGGAAAAGGCGAACGCCAAGATGCTTCTGGGTATTCGCAATGTACTCACCCCGGACCAGTGGGCCAAGCTGCAGGCCGAGCGCCGCGAGCATCGAGGTATGAGGATGCGGGGCGGCCCGGAAGGGCTTGACGGCCGCGGGGGACAAGGCGGTCCACCGGCTCCCAGCGGAGGCGGTGAGGGGATGGACTAAGGCTACGCCTTCAGTCTCCCGGATCTAGATCACTCGATGTCAGAGGTTTTGCTCGGTAAGGTGCAAAACCAAGAAGCGCCGGCAATCAGATTGCCGGCGCTTCTTGGTTAATCATCACCAGCCTACTTCTTGGCTCGAACTGCTTCCTTCGCCTGCACCGGGCCGTCCGAAGGAACCGGTGGAACATCGGTAGAGGCGACACCGGAGATGCCGAGCTTCTTCCGAAGTTCGGTATCGACGCGCGCAAAGACATCCTTGTTTTCCTTGAGGAACGCACGAACGTTCTCGCGTCCCTGGCCAATACGCTCGCCCTGGTAGCTGTACCAGGCGCCGCTCTTGTCGACGATGTTGTGCAGCACAGCGAGATCGAGCACGTCGCCCTCGCGGGAGATTCCTTCGCCATAGAGTATGTCGAACTCGGCATCGCGGAAGGGAGCGGCGACCTTGTTCTTCACGATCTTGACCTTGGTGCGAGAGCCCACCACCGAATCGCCGTCCTTCACCGCGCCGATGCGGCGAATGTCGATACGCACGGACGAGTAGAACTTGAGCGCCTTACCGCCCGTCGTCGTCTCCGGATTGCCGAACATAACGCCGATCTTCTCGCGAATCTGGTTGATGAAGATGAGGCAGGTGCGAGACTTCGAGACCGTTCCGGTGAGTTTGCGCAGGGCCTGCGACATGAGACGAGCCTGCAAGCCCATGTGAGAGTCGCCCATCTCACCGTCGAGTTCGGCCTTGGGAACGAGCGCCGCGACCGAGTCGACCACGAGCACATCAATGGCGTTCGAGCGGACAAGCGCTTCGACGATCTCTAGAGCCTGTTCCCCGTAGTCAGGCTGGCTGACGAGCAGGTTGTCGATGTCTACCCCCAGCTTGGCTGCATAGGCAGGGTCGAGTGCATGCTCCGCGTCCACGAAGGCTGCGAGGCCGCCGGACTTCTGCGCCTCGGCGATGATCTGAAGCGTGATGGTGGTCTTACCCGAGGACTCCGGGCCAAAGATCTCGATGACGCGGCCGCGCGGCACGCCCCCTACTCCAAGGGCTGCGTCGAAGGAGATGGAACCGGTAGAGATGACCGCGATCGGCACGACATCCTTCGAGCCGAGCCGCATGATGGAACCCTTGCCAAACTGCTTTTCCAGCCCGGAAAGGGCTAGTTCAATTGCCTTGCTGCGGTCATCTGCCACGATATTTCTCTCCTGAAGGGGTGTGAAAGGGAGGTTGATGGTTCAATTTGGGATTCTAGCATTCAAACCTGAAAAAGCAAATAAAAGGCGAATAAAAGTTGAGATATTTTTCCCCGTAAGCCCGTCATACGCCATCCGGCGAGCAACGGGATATTTGGGGAAGGAATCAGACACTGCAGGAGCTTAAATGAGACTACTTCGCAAAGCTTTTGCCTTTTCGACTCTGGCCGTTGTCCTTAGCACCGGCCTCGCACTTGCAGAAGACCACGGGCACTATGTCCGTCACGACGAGTGGAAGCAAGGAGCCCACATCAGGAATGAGGACTGGAATCGTGGAGAACGAGTGGACTACAAGCACTATCACCTTCAGGAACCGCCAAGAGGCTATGAGTGGCGTCAGGTAGATGGAAATTACGTTCTCGCAGCTGCGGCGACTGGCATCATCTCAACAGTTGTAATTGCATCGACCATTCACTAAACCTGAACACAACACCATCATCGCGTGATCCAAAGAGGCCCCCTCACTCCGGGGCCTCTTTGTTGTAGGGATGTAACACTTTTTAGCGTCGCAGTAGATCCACCGGCTCGTTGACGTCTTCGATACGGAAGTACTGCGCCAGCGCCGGATGCTTCTTAGCAACAGCCCGATACATCTCCCACGCGACTCGGCGATAGCTGAAGTGCCCGGCGACCCCGGAACGCAGCTCAGAGATGTAGAGAGCTTCGGCGAAGTCCATCTTGAACAGAGACCGGCAGCGGGTGGCCAACGGCAGGCAGTACTGTGCCGACTGCGCCGCCTCGGGGGCGCCACTATC
The DNA here is from genome assembly GCF_009766095.1 of Granulicella sp. S190. Taxonomy (GTDB): domain Bacteria; phylum Acidobacteriota; class Terriglobia; order Terriglobales; family Acidobacteriaceae; genus Edaphobacter. The sequence goes on along the minus strand of NZ_LMUD01000016.1, from coordinate 143,589 downwards.
GCGCAGACTTCGATAGGTGGCATAGGTAGCGCTCAACGTCTCTTTGTAAAGCGTTTCGAGGCCTGCTTCGGCAAGGGTCGGCTGACCGGGGCAAAGCGGCTCGTCATAGCCATGGAGATCGGTGTACGGCTGCAACAGCTGAACGCAGCGGCGGTGGCGGTGCATATCGCGGAAGCCGCCGATATCCATCAGGATGTCGAAGCGGAAGCTATGCCCGGAGGAGAAGCTGCGGAGCAGCTCATCGTGGCGGCCTCGATGTTTCGTACCCAGGCTTGTAATCTCCCCGAGCTGATTGGCGCTCAGTGCGGCAACCTGATGCCGGAGCTGACGGTAAGGGTAGTGGCAGTGCGGGTACAAAAGCGACGTAGCAAGCTCGATCTCCAGTGGCTCGTCTCCATCAAGCAGGTCGACTACCGGCGCGTCGGCGATGTGCTGGTTGCGCATCAGCTCCGCCGCAGCATGGGCGAGTTCACTGCGCGTCTGCCTCTGGTAGTCATTCGACGCAGCATATTTAACCAGTGTTGGCGCAGTCTTTACCGGTCGAAGAAAAGCTTCATGAGCGCGCTCGCCGCAGGCAGGATCGATTGAACTAATCTCTTCGCAAAGAACTTCGGCGGTAGCGTGCTGCACGTTCCACGCAGGCTCTGACGCGGCAATGCGGAGCCTTTCACCAAGCTGTCGAACCTCGGCGAACTCGCTGGTAAGCAGACGGGAGACCTGGGTCTCAAGGGTCCGCGCGTTGACGATCTGCCCCAACGAAGTATTAGTGGCAAGCGGTAAGAGGTACCGTGCCACATCGAAAGCGCGCGCCTTCAGCGTGCGTTCGTAAGCCTCGGGCTTCATGGTCTCAGGCTGTGGGATGGCCCCCTTGAGCGCGGCGAGCATTCCTGCGCTGATCTTGTCATACGTGGTGAAGAGGGTCTCCACAGCGGCGGTAAAGATCGTGGTCTCGGCCCCTAGCTGGGGCGTAAACCAGCCGGAGAGGCGAAAGTTCTGGTAGCGGGTGGACCGCTCCTGCCCATCCCAGCGCTGCTCGTCGACCAGTTCAATGGCCGCGAGAAGCGACAAGCGCTCAATGGCGAAGGGGATGTGGGCCAGGTCGGCGATAGAGCGGTGGCCGTAGGCAAAGTAGAACGTGTTGAGGAACTGCTCGGCGCGCTGAGAGCTGATCTCGGCAAGCGACTCCTTCATGGTGAGAGCCGAGCGGGAGTACTTGGCCATCGCGTAGGCAAGAACCTCGGGGTCGGCCCCGTGAATAGCGTAGACATCGGTCTCAGGGGAGGATGGCTGCTCTTCGCTTGGAGCAGTCACGGGAATCGAACTCTTCTGGCTATCGGGCTTCTGGCTCGCTGACATGGTGATGCTCAGAATACTTGATCCGGGCGGCTTCGGCTGTGGACGCATCTATGCTTGCATCATGTTGAATGTCCTGAGCGCCGTGAGTCATCGCCCCTATGAGCTGCCAGCTGGGCGATGGAGAATGGCGCAGCGATGGAACGACCTGCTCTTTGCGCACTGGCCGATCTCCGTCGACGCAATGGCAAGACTGCTTCCTCCTGGCCTCGAGGTCGATAGCTTCGACGGCTTTGCCTGGGTCGGGGTCGTCCCTTTTTGGATGGATCAGGTGCGGACACGCGCCGTTGGCGAAGGATGCGTCACGGTTCCGGGAACCGCTTCCTTCTGTGAGCTAAATCTGCGAACTTACGTGCGGTCGCGAGTAACAGGTCTGCGCGGAGTGTACTTCTTCTCGCTGGACGCGGCCAGTGCGCTGGCTGTTCTGGGAGCGCGGACGCTCTTTCATCTGCCGTACTTTCTGGCCAGCATGCAGCGGCGAATCGCGCAGAACGGAGCCATCGAATACACCAGCAGGCGGCTGCTGACCGCGCGCAGCGTACGCTTCGAAGCAAGCTATCGCGGGCTGGGTACGGTCGCCGAGCCGAGCGTGACCGGAACCCTGGAACACTTTCTGACGGAGCGGTATTGCCTCTATACGCCCCATGGCGGGCGCGTGCTTGTAGGCCATATTCATCACCTGCCATGGCCGCTCGAGCCGGCCGAGGCCGAGATTCGGATCAATGAGCTGCCCGCGGCGCATGGAATCGCGTTACCGGATCGTGCCCCACTGCTTCACTTCGCGCGGGAGCTGCACGTGTATATCTGGTCACTGCGCGAAGACCGCTAGTTGCGTCGGATACCTGACTCATGGAAATGAATTCGTATAATAACTAGGTTTGAGTCAAGGAGAGACATGAGCATTTCGGCAGGTCGTATTGCGTTGGTAACAGGTTCGTCCCAGGGAATTGGCCGCGCTTGTGCGCTGGAACTCGCGCGCGCAGGAGCAACCGTGGCCCTGGCCGCAAGAAATCTCGACAAGTTGGCCGCCGTTGCTGCTGAAATTACCGCTGCAGGCGGGCAAGCTCACACGTTCGCTCTGGACGTGGCCAGTGAGGAGTCGATCAAGGAGTGCGCCAAGGCCGTAATCACCCACTTCGGCGGGGTAAACATCCTGGTCAACAACGCCGGTATCACCCGCGACATCCTGTCGATGCGGATGAAGCGCAAGGACTGGGACGATGTGCTGACCACCAACCTGACGGGCGCTTTCCTGATGACCCAGGCCGTAATGTCTCAAATGGTAAAAAGCCGGTGGGGACGGATTATCAACGTTACCTCCGTCGTGGGCGAGACCGGACAGGCAGGACAGGTAAACTATGCCGCTTCAAAGGCCGGACTGATCGGAATGACCAAGTCCTTGGCTCGGGAGCTGGCAAGTCGCACCATCACCGTCAATGCAGTAGCTCCAGGGTTCATAGAAACAGCCATGACCGAAGTTTTGACCGCCGAGCAGAAGGCCGCAAATGCCCAGTTCATTCCCCTTGGGCGAGTCGGGACCGACATCGAGGTCGCCCACGCCGTCGCGTTTCTCGCATCGGAGGAGGCAAGTTACATTACCGGGCACACCCTGGATGTAAACGGCGGAATGTACATGGGGTAATTTTTATTGATCCCCCTGGATGAAACTTTTTAATTCAGGGAGGATCATCGTAGTTACTGTAAATTCTTTCTAGAGTTCGATATAGGTTTGATATTCCTCTATTCGAGATATCGAGATAGACCTTCTTCGCCCTGCTGAGCTGTTTGGGCATCCTTCGTAAAGCGGTACGAGCAAGGATTGGGAAACAGCCTTCCAGCAACACTGCAATCATTTGCATCACAAAATCCAATAGGATGCATTAGGCGTAAAGCTCTCAGTTATCGTGCCTTCATCTTTTCAGAGGTTGTCTCAACTGATCGCGAGAACAACGGTATCTGCTTTTAAAGATCTTCGTTTCAACACGTAACCTATGCTGTCGACCAGTCATGAAACAAAGAGTCCCCTAAGTAGTGATCTCGATACCGCTCACTTTTTAGTTCTGCGCGGACGAATAGCGATTCTGCGTGTTCAGTCTGTTCTCGTTGCTCTAAGCGCACTCTGCGAGCAGACCGGCGCAATGGACTACCTGGAATACTTTCTTACCAGCACCGATAACCTGAAGAAAATACCCCACCTCATCCTGGTCACTAACAGCAGCGATGTAAAACTTGCCGGATTGCGTGCCCAGGATTTGAAGGGCGCAGTGTTGCTTTATGAGTACAAAGTGCTGGGAATGCCGTTTCGAGTCTTCAGCACAAATGATTTCAACGGCAGCAGGGCCGTCATCGCGCCGCTTGCGCAACGCACGAAGATCACTGCAGAAGTCGGCCACTATCTGATGGAGCGCGGCGCTCAGGTCGTCATGCTCAGCTATGCCGGCAGTGAAGAGAAGATCTGCCAGGAGTGCTTCATTAGAGCCGTCGAGGAAGATAAAAAGCTTTGGTGGACAACCCAGACGCGCGAGGTCGGCGCGACCATCGTGCTCGAAAAGGACGTCGACGAGACCTTGGCCGCGATGGGGAAACATACACGTCGCAACCTGAGGTACTACCGCCGGAAGGCTGAAGCAGAGCTGCAGTGCATCTTTGAAGGCGACATAAAAAATACACTCAGCAAATCCGAGCTGACCGAGCTGAATCAGGCGTCGACGCATCCGGTTAGCGATGTGGTGATCGACCGGCGATACAACACGATGAAGGCACTCGAAGGTCTCTTCTGTGTTGGGGTTAAGTCGCCTGAGGGACAATGGATCAGCCTGCTGGGCGGCAGAAGACATCATGGCGTCTCGGAGATCGATTGGCAGATGAACCGCGGCGGCCTCGAGAAATATTCGGTCGGAACAGTCATCCGCTCTTACCTCATCGAGCATGAGATTGAGATCGGTACGGAAAGACTCTTCTTCGAAGGGGGAACGCCGCACTCCATGCGCCACGCCTTCATCTCAGAAAAGGCTGTCGATATCGTGGTCACAAACCGGTCCCTGTTCGTCTCTCTGCTGCGCCGCGTAGCTCATTGGTCGATCCCCAGAAAGAACTTTCTGATGCAGACACTCGTTGATCCAGCGCTTCGGTGGGAGCTTCACTAACTCTTTCAAAAGAGCCGGTCGGAAGTAGGCTCCCCCTGAGAAACCAGCCGACAAATAAGAGAGGCGATGACAAGACTTAGTACAGCATGGTCCAAGCTGCGATGGTCACTGGCACAGCGCGGCGTAGCGGGAACAGTTCGCACCGCGTTAGGCCGCGTGCAGCGCCATGAGGACGCCACAGCCTCCGGGAAACCGCTTCTGCATCCCTTCGACAAACGCTATGGCGTCGACACCAGCGGCCTCATCGGCGGTGGAGAGCTTCGCTCCGGCCACAAGAACGACGTCTTCAACACCGCATACTACGGAATGGCCCCGTCGCGCTTTCGGCGAGTCGTCGAAGATTGGATCTCCTCTTCTGGTCACGCCCCCCTCTCCGAGACCAGCTTTATCGATCTCGGCTGCGGCAAGGGACGCGCCGTCCTGATGGCCTCGGAGTTTGTCTTTCGCCAGGCGATCGGCGTGGAGTTGAATCCATCCCTTACTAAAACCGCCGAGTCGAATCTCGCCTTATGGACCGCTGCCGGACGAGCCGTCTGCCCGGTGACCGTTCTTTGTCAGGACGCAACGGAGTTCGCCTTTCCAGACGGCCCTTGCCTGCTCTATCTCTTCAACCCCTTCGCGGCTCCGGTCGTGAAGCGTCTCATCGAGCGGCTTGAGACGGAGTTTGCGAACCGGCCCGGGTCGCTGGATGTCATCTACTTCAACCCGGAGTCAGGCGAGCTGTTCGAATCCCATCCAGGCTTCAAATTACTGTGGAGTGGAACGGTGGAGCTGTCGGACGAGGACGCGGCAGCCGATCACGTCGCCTCCCCCGACGATCTCTGCAGCATCTTTCGATGGGTAGGCCTCTAGGACCGGGCTCTACCGTCTTGGGTTTCCTTCTGGGCTAGTAACTGCTTTAGTAATGCCTGAGACGGTTCACGTCGGGGATGGGGTTCAAGTAAGGCTTCAAGGTTTCTTGGGTAAATGCCTCTCCATGAACCTGCGATGGTACAGGTTTTCACTGGTACCCCAAGATACCCATTGACCAAGTCGTTGCGGGTGTTTACTTTGTGGCTAATGGCTGACATGCAAACTATTCCTGTTGATGTGGCGAACGAGCCTATTGAGGCTCTTTCAATCTCGATGAACATTGGTACTACCATCCGCGGATACCGGCTGCAAAAGGGCATGTCGCAAGGCGACATCGAGAAGCGCACCGGGTTACTGCGCTGTTACCTGTCGCGCGTCGAAAATGGCCATACCGTGCCCTCGCTGGAGACGCTGCAGAAGATTGCACGGGCGCTCGACCTCCAGCTCTCCGAGTTTTTCGCCGAAGAGACAATGGCCAAGGAGATGTCGGGGCTGAATCTGGGCGAAGACGAGATCAGGTTTCTGACCCAGGTGCAGCGCTACTCCGCCCACCTCTCCGACAGTGATCGAAGACTGCTGCTGGCCATGGTGCGGAAGTTTGCCCAGACGACTCTCAGCTAAAACAACGCTTCTGGCCTCGTAACGCAAAGCTGCACGGATACGGGCCAGATCTGCTTCCACACTCAAACCGGAGGAACGACTGGTGCCGGATAGCAAGCTCCTTGGTCAACTCAAGAACCTTCTCGCGGAAGATCTCAGCCGTTCCGCCAAGGCAAAGCGCATCGCGGACGCGATTCAGGTGGAAGGGCCATATCGCTGGGTAGGGATCTACGATGTCGACTTTCAGCGTGGTCTGGTAGTCAATATCGCGTGGAGCGGATACTCCGCGCCCTCTCATCCCGCCTTTCCAATCACACAGGGCCTTACCGCAAGAGCGATCGCGGGCAGAAGAACCATCAACGCGGGAAACGTGGCCGATGACGCAGGCTACATGACCACCTTCGACAGTACCCGCGCAGAGATTATTGTGCCCGTTCTCGACCTCCACGAACGCGTGCTCGGCACCCTTGACGTAGAAAGCGAACGCCTGAACGCCTTCGATACTGACTCTCAGGCGCTACTGGAAGAGTGTGCCCGGGTCCTGGAACCATTCTGGACCGGAGATAAATAAAGCCAGCTGCCGAAGCCCTCATTCGTCCTGACTTGCTGACTCGCTAAATGCCCTACCCCAACCTGGTAATAAAGTAAGCAAACAGAAACAGCAGAAACGCAGCGGCAGCGAAGGTCAGCTTCTGTCGCGCGAGGTAGCGGGTACGGCCCGAGGTCATTCGCGGTACCAGGGGCACGCCCAGTGCCAGCCCGGTAAGAAACCCGCCGATGTGCGCATGGTTATCAATCCGCACGATGCTGGTAAAGTTGGCGCCAATCCCAATAATCAGGTTCAAAACCGCAAACTGAATCACCGACCGTCGCAGCCGCTTCAACTCAAACGCCGGTATCGGAAGCTTCTTGTTCGACAGCAGAACAATCAGAATCCCCGCGATCCCAAACACCGCGCCCGAAGCTCCAGCTCCCACCGATCCATAGTCGCGAAAGATCACGCTCGAGCACAGGCCCAGCAGATTTCCGGCAACGCCCGTAATCACGTACACGGCAATCAGGCCGAACGGCCCCAGCAGCGGCTCCCCCAGAAGGCCCAGGTTCCACAGACACCACATATTCGTCGCGATATGCAGCAGGCCCACATGAACGAAGGTCGCCGTAAGCAGGCGATACCACTGCCCATGCAGGATGAACTCCGCATTCGTTGCGCCAAAGTACAGTAGCTGGTTCGAAGTTGGGCTGCTCGGCGAAACGCCACGAAAGATCATGTAGCAGAAGACAGCGATGTTGATGCCAAGCAGAATATAGGTGCCCGGCGTAGCCAAAATATTCCAGCCGCGCTCACGCGAGTTCGGACGCGAAGCCTCTCGCTCATAGTCGGGTATCTGCTGTCCTGCGACGGAATCAGGGTGTGGCTGAAGAACTTCGCCTTCGGGAGTGGGGGAGGACATAGCTGTTTCTCTACGCTATCAAATGCCGGGAGGAAGTGGTAAGTTTCGCAGGTGCGGAGACCAAGAAAAGCGGCCCGACAGATCGAGCCGCCCTTCAGAACCCCAAATGAAAACAGATGAACACAGAAAACGAAAGACTAACCCTTGTTTCAGGCAGCGTTCTTGGTGAACCGGTCCCGAAGATCTGCAGGTATACGCTCCACGACGATCCCGCCGATGAAGCCGGGGAGCGGAGTCGCGATAGCGACCAGCACCCAGAGCAGCGTTGAGAAGACCAACCCGACCACAGCAACTGCCTCGAGCGAGATGGCTACAGAATGGGCCTGGTTCAGATGAACACGGACCGTATCGATATGGGTGGCTACCTCAACCCGGTGAATAACCACCGCCGCCAGAAGGAAGGCAACGATAGAAAGTGTGCTCACGCTGATCAGAAGCACATCGATAGTACGGGCGATGCGCTGACGGCGCCGGCAATGGCCGCAATCGGAGAGATGCTGGTCGTAGTCCGTTCGCATCGCTGGGGAGAGCCCTGAGATGTCATAGCGCCAACCGGAGAGGATATCTCCCACAACCTGGTCGATGCAGGTAGAGGGGTGGGTTCTGCGGTTCTGCGGGAATGCTAACGCTGTTTTTTTCATCAGTTTATAGTCACCATTGTACCTTGTTTGATAACCGGAAGAAAGGAAAGGATTCATCGTTTAGTAACGGCCGATGGACGCCCGGTAAACTATAGAAATTTATAGACTTAGAGAGTGATCGGTTCCATCGGAGCAGCCTGTCCCGCCAGAACAATCCGGTTACCAAGCAGCGTGGGATGGTTACTCAGTGCCTGCTCCGCCGAAAGCCGAGCCAGCTCCGGCGCATTGTTCGACTCCGAAAGATGCCCGAGCACAATCCAGACAGCTCCTCCGTCGTAGTCCTTCTGTAGAAACTCCGCCGTCGCATCGTTCGACAGATGCCCCACCCGGGAGAGAACACGCTGCTTCACCGACCAGGGGTACGGGCCATCGCGCAGCATCTCCAGGTCGTGATTGGACTCCAGCAGCAGCACATCGATACGCCTCAGAGCGGCCTTGACGTTCGGCGGCATATAACCCAGATCGGTAGCCAGCGCCATCCGGATCCCCTCCGACTCGAAGACGAAGCCGCAGGGATCGGCGGCGTCGTGAGGGATCGTAAAAGGGGTGATATCGATGTCGCCAATCGAAAACTGCGTGCCGGAGTGGAAGTACTCCACAGCAGGAAGCTGCGTCGGATCCCCCTTCTCAGGCTTTTGCGCGGTTATCCCCTCCGCCTCCGCGCCGCAAAGCTCCTCTTCATCGGGGTCGATGGGCAGCTCCAGGCTGGCGTTCGGATCGTCCGAGCGGTTGAGCGCGGCAGCTTCGGCAGAGACGCTTGCGATAGCCTCCGACTGCGCCACCATCTGGGGCGCCAACCCGACAGTAGAGAGGCTCGCAGCGGCCACTGCCGCACGTGCCTCCTTCTCGCTCTGCACATGGTCCAGCCACTTCGCGTAGGTCATCGTGGTGCGCGGGGTCAGCATCCGGACCCAGGCCCGGTGAGTCGGCTCGGTGAAGAAGACTGGGATCTTGAGGCGGCGCGCAAGAACCGAAAGCCCTGCGATGTGATCCTGATGCTCATGGGTTATCAAGATGGCGTCGAGCCTGGACGCATCCTCCCCGGCAATCGCCATCCGCTTCAGAAGTTCGCGGCACGACATCCCTGCGTCCACCAGCACCCGCGTCCGCGAGCTGGAGATGACGGTGCTATTGCCTTTGGACCCGGAGGCGAGCACTGTCATACGCATCATCAGTTAAGAATACGCCGATTGGCTGTGGGTATATCGAAAGAGTAACTACCTTGGTTCGCGTCCGGACCCATCAAGAACCAGTTCAGGAATCGAGCCGGTGGACCGCAGCCACCTCGGAGAGAAGCAGCGAATGGCCGCCGCTTCCCTGCGCAACAAAGGTCCCATCTTCCTTAGGAACGACCTTCAGATAAAACAGGTCGGGAGTCTCTCCCTCATCGAAGACGAAGAGAATCTGCGCAACCACCTCTTCGCCATCCGTAGTCTCCAGTACGACGATCTCGTCGATGCTGGCCTTCAGAAGCGCCAGGTGCTCCTCGGTCATGTTTCTGCCCTCCTTATCAGGCAGTCGGCTTCACGGGCGCGAGAAAGTTCACCGTCGAACGCATCACCACCTCGTCCTTCTGATTGAAGGCGAGCGTCCGCGTCCGAACCACGCCAAACTCCTTGCGTGAGTTCGAGTGCCGAACTCCCACCACTTCAATCTCGGTGCGAAGCGAGTCGCCCGGACGCACCGGCTGGGTCCAGCGCATCTCCTCGACCCCCGCCCCGATCATGCCTCCCGCTACCGTAATCGACTGCACCCGAAGGCGCATCACGATCGCAGCCGTTAGCCAGCCCGACGCCGCCAGCCCTTTGAAGAAGGAGTTCTCCCCTGCCGCCTCATCCAGGTGAAAGGGCTGCGGGTCATACTTGCTGCCAAACTCTTTGATCTCTTCAGCGGTCACCTTGGCTTGACCGATGGAATGAAACTTCTGGCCTACATAAAAATCTTCGAAGTAAAACTCCTTGGGCATTGTCTCTCCTGTTTCCTTGGATGCTGCATCAGGCTCTATTGCTTCCATTAGTGTAGAGCCGCACAAATCGGCTTGCCGCGACTGCCTTATCAACCCGCAGGGTAAGTGTAGAACCCCCGGCCCGACTTCCGTCCCAGCCAGCCCGCGTCCACCATGCGGACCAGCAACGGACATGGGTTGTACTTCGTGCTCCCCAGCCCCTCAGCCAGCACGCGCATAATGTCCGCGCACACATCCAGCCCGATGAAGTCAGCCAGTGTCAGCGGCCCCATGGGGTGCGCCATGCCCAGCACAAAGACCTGATCGACCGCCTCAGCCGTAGCCACTCCCTCCATCACCGCGTAGATAGCCTCATTGATCAGCGGCATCAGAACGCGGTTGGAGATAAATCCCGCCGCATCGTTCACCTCCACCGGCGTCTTGCCCAGCTCCAGCGAGAGCGCATGAACCGCATCGAAGGTCGCCTGCGAGGTCGCAAGGCCCCGAATCACCTCCACCAGCTTCATCACCGGCACCGGGTTAAAGAAGTGCATCCCGATCACCTGCCCCGGCCGCTTTGTTACCCCTGCAAGCTTCGTGATGGAGATAGAACTCGTATTCGTAGCAAGAATCGCATCCGCCGGGAGAATCCGATCCAGATCCCTGAAGATCTCCGCCTTGATCGCAAACTTCTCCGTCGCAGCCTCAATCGCAAAGCCACACCCGCCGAGCGCCTCGCGATCGAGCGTAGGCGTAATCCTCGCTCTCGCCTCATCGGCCTGCTGCTGGGTCAGCTTGTTCTTCGCCACCTCGCGAGCCAGATTCTTCTCAATCGTCGCAACTCCGCGATCGAGAAAAGTCTGCTGCAGATCGTAGAGCAATACAGGAAAGCCTGCGCGGGCGCAGACGTGCGCGATGCCGTTGCCCATGGTTCCGGCGCCGAGGATTGCAATAGTTTTCAATTCAGCCATAAGGAAGCTTCAGACGACTTTGCAGTGTAGCAGTTTGCGCGAGAGGAAGGCGCGGAGTGGTCAGGCTTGCGGAGTGACCGCCACCAGAAGCACCGTGATGTTGTCGTTTCCGCCATTGCGATTCGCAATCGTGATCAGCTCCTCGCACGCAGTAGTCAGTCCCGCCTTCGTCTGCGGCTTAGGAATCGCAGACAGGATATCCGCGATCTCCTCATCGCTCACCTCGTGCGTCAGCCCATCCGACGCCAGCATGTACACATCGTTCGCCTGCGGACGATGGCTCTGGATCTCCGCCTCCACCGTGGCCTGCGAGCCGATAGCCCGCGTAATCAGGTTCCGCATGGGCGACTCCGCAGCCTGCGCCATCGTAATCTCTCCCGCGCGAAGCTGCTCCTCCACCAGCGAGTGATCGAGCGTCAGCTGCTCCAGCTTGCCGCGTCGCTGGCGATAGCATCGGCTGTCCCCAACATGGCCCAGCCACAGCGTCGGCGGATCCGTAACCCGGGAGTGAATATGACCTGTAAGCGAGCGATGCACGACCTGAGCCTTGCCCCCCGCTTCACCAGCCAGCGGCGCATGCAGCAGCGCAACCAGCGTCGTCCCCATGCCGCGATACTGCTTCAACTGCCGTGACTGTTGATACACCGCATGATTCGCCGCCTGAATCGCAGCATTCATACGCGCCTGCGGCTTCTGCGGTTCTTCCCTGCCTGTAGGCGCAGTCGTCAGGCTGGCCAGAAAGGTATCGGCAGCAAGCGTGCTCGCAACCTCACCCGCCGCTGCTCCTCCCATACCGTCACAGACTACAAAAGCCCCAACCTCCGGAGCAGCAGCGCAAGTATCTTCGTTTCCCTGTCGAACGCGGCCGCGGTGCGTAAGCATCGCGTACGTAAGGTAACTGCCTGACATAGTCGTTCCTGATCGATGTGGTAGAGCCATCCGAAGAGAACAATACACGTTGCCGCCGTTGAGTCCAAGGGTACGTTAGTGTTAGGAGCGGAGACGTTTGGTATGAACCGGATCGTGCACGGAGACAATCTCAGCGTTTTACAGTCGATGGCCGCATCCTCCGCGGACTTGATCTACGTCGATCCACCCTTCAACACGGGCAAACGCCAGGCCCGCAGGCAGATGAAGACCATCCGCGATGAGGCAGGCGACCGCGTCGGATTCGGCGGACACCGCTATCGCACCGAAGTTCTTCAACAACAGAACGGAGGCTCTGGCTACCATGACGCCTTCGACGACTTCCTCGGCTTTCTCCGTCCGCGCCTCGTCGAAGCGCATCGCATCCTCTCCCCCACCGGCTCGCTCTTCTTCCACATCGACTATCGCGAAGTCCACTACTGCAAGATCATGCTCGACGAGATCTTCGGTCGCGACTGCTTCCAGAACGAGATCATCTGGGCCTACGACTACGGCGCCCGCGCCACCAAACGCTGGCCCGCCAAGCACGACAACATCCTCTGGTACACCCGCGATCCCAAACGATTCACCTTCAACCTCAACGCGAGCGACCGCATCCCCTACATGGCCCCCGGCCTCGTCGGCGCCACCAAAGCCGCTCGCGGCAAGACGCCCACCGACGTCTGGTGGCACACCATCGTCTCGCCCACCGGCAAGGAGAAAACCGGATACGCGACGCAGAAACCAATTGGAATTCTGGAGAGAATCGTGCGCGTCCACTCCAACCCCGGAGAGACTGTGCTCGACTTCTTCGCCGGGAGCGGAACCACAGGCGCAGCCGCCGCAAAGCACGGCCGCACCTTCGTCATGGTCGATGAGAGCGTATCAGCCATCGCCGTCATGCAAAAACGGCTCGCGCCCTACAGCCCCAGCAAAGAGAAGCAACCGGCCCCGCGACGCAGAAAAGCTACGACCGCGCCTGCTTCTCGGCAAAGTCGCCGATAACCGGAAGCTTGTACCACTCGCCCTTGCTTGCCTTCAAAATAAGGAACAGCCACACCAGGAACAGGCCCAGTCCAATCACCAGGTGGATCAGCGAAAATAGCAGAATGATCCCTGGAACGAAGTGGGTGAAGATCTCCGCGAAGGTGATAATCACCTGCAGCACAAACGCCGCCACGCATAGCCCGATCGACTGCCACGAGTGAAATCGAACCAGCGGCATCTTGTTATACGGCTCCAGTACCAGGAAGATGATCGCGGGAATAATCGTGAGGTAGGCAATCGCAGCCGCAGCCGTCTCCGAGAGGCCAGAGCTCGTAACAGCCGGAGGAGCCGCAACGTACGCAGGCGGAACCGCACTGTAAGCGGGTGGAACCGTTGAGTAGGCCGGCGGAACATTCGTATAGTCCGGGGGAGGAGGCACGCTTGACGCTGCAGACCCACCAGCTCCTGCAAGCGGCGAACCGCAACTGTTACAAAATGCATTCTGGGGCGAAACTTCTTTTTGGCAGACGGGACACAGCATGGCATCACTCCTGGAAGATGGAATTAGGGCCCACGTGCGGAAGACAAGTCAGTTCGAGCCAGCTCGGCATATTCGACCTCGTCTGAAGTGCTACCAAGCATACCCCGGAACTCACGCCGCAAACCCATCTTTTCGCGGGGTGCTGCACATTTTATCCCCAAAAGAGAGGCACCCCCACATGGTTACCGAAGCGCATCACCAAAAGAAAATTCCCCTCGCGACCAACGGGAGCGCCACCCGAAGGGGTATACAAGTCATGAAGCGACCGCCCCTCGCGAAGCGGCGCATCTTTACTAAAAGCTGCCTTTAGGTGTTCTGCGGCGCAACCGACTGAAAGCCCGAAGGCTCGTAACGTGTAGTCAATTTGTTATTCGCCACGGTGACCACGGTAAATCCTTCAGACGTTCCCAGCCGCGTGCCATGCCACCAGTTGCCGCACACCGCTCCGCTGGTCACATACGGAACACCCTTCCACATCACCGTCTCGTTGACATGGGTATGGCCCTGCAACACGCCCAGCACATTGTGCCCGGCAAAAACATCGAGAACCTCTTTAGCATTAGCAATGCTCAGGCTGTGATGAGCCGGTGCAACCACAGCCTCAGGCAGGTAAGCTTCAAACGCCGTAACCAGCGGGATATGCACTGAAACGATGATCGGCATTCCAGGCGGCAGAGCGCTCAGGTCGGCAGCCAGCCAGTGTAACTGCGCCGCGTCAATGCGTCCCTCATACGACCGATCCGGCGTAATCCCAATCGAGTCCAGCACAACGAAGTGATGTCCTTTGTGATCGAACGAGTAGTACAGCTTGCCGAAGCGCTGCTCGAACAGCTTCTTCCCATACAGCGGATCATCCTGAGCGATCCCGCTCGCAGGATAAATCCCAAGCACGTCGTGGTTGCCGACCGTGTGATACACCTTCAGCCCCAGGTCCTGCTCGGTCTTGTCGTACAGATCGAAGAGCGTCAGCGCACGTTGCTTCGGAACAGCAAGCGCATCGAAGACATGATCGCCTCCATTGATCGCGAAGTCCGCTTTGATCGTCCGCGCCCTCTTGAACGCCATATCGGTTCCAACAACTCCATTCAACTCTGGCTGAAGATGAGCATCCGTGACAAAGAGAAAGGTAAACGGCTCCCGCACTGTGGCAGGCGGCACGGCTGCGGCCACCAGCGACGGAGTAACAGCAGCGGAGACGCCCGTGGCGCCCAGGAGAGCGAGAAAACGTCTGCGGCTGGTAGAGGTCATCACGAACTCATGATAGTCCAGGCAATCGCAACATTTGGTGAACGAAGAAAGAACCAAAAAACTTTGGCGCGCCAAACGCCGCGAAGTACAGCAGGCGAAGGGCACAGTAAAATCAAAGCTATGAAGTATCTGATTGCTCTACTGGCCATCGCGGGAATCGTGGTCTCAACCATGGCGCTTCACGTTCATTACATGGACCCCGCACTCGCTCCTCCCTGCGCCGTCACCGAGAAGTTCGACTGTGGCGCTGTCAATCACAGCCGCTTCGCCGTCTTCCCCCCGCGCACCTTCGACGAGGATCCAAAGGCAGGTTCGCACATCCCCGTCGCAATCCTCGGCATCATCGGCTATGCAACGATCGGCGTTCTTGCTCTGATGGGCCGCTGGTGGCTGGTCTTCGAGTTCGCCCAGGTTGGCTGCCTCTTCGCCGCATTTCTCAGCTACATCGAAGCCTACGTCCTGCAGAAGTGGTGCATCTACTGCCTGTGGTCGCAAGGCATCGTGACCGCCATACTGCTCACCACAGTCATAGCGCTCATCGTCAGGTGGCAACAGAACCGCACCGCACTCAACCCATAAATCCAATCCGAACGGCAACTTGCAACGCTGGACTACGATGAAGAATCACCAGACCGTAGCCGCCCTGAACGAGAAGCACAGAAGATAAAAACCCGGAGTAGCGTATGTGGTCAAAGGTATTTGCGCAGTTAGTGGAGTTGCTTCCGCACGTGTCCCGCCTGGTGCCAATGGCAGACAAGTACTTCTCCTCCAAAGCCTCCGCCGAGAAGGCTAATGAAGCCGCAATGGTAGCCATGGCCGAAGGAGTCCGCGGCGACCTCGGACAGGTTACCAAGGCGCACCTGGGTCTGTATCGTCAGCTTCAGGACCAAAGCGCGCAGATCACCGAAGTAAGTGAAGAACTTAAGCTCTTACGCCTCGCAGTGGAGCAGCACGATCACCGCATGGAGGCCATCGAGAAGCAGGTGGCGGCCTTTGGCTTGTGGCTCAAAGCCGGAGTTCCCATCCTGATCGCTCTCGTCTCCATGGTCGTCGTCCTCCTGGTGCGACTGCTCCAGCGGTAAGCCAATCCGCCCCAAAATAAACTTCAAAAAGGTGGCGCTTTTTTTTGTCGTCGAAAAAGTGACGGTTAAAACACCACATCAGCCACGCATCCCACCACGCTTACACCACCATTCCACCACGCCAAAAACACGGAAAAACGCAAAATTCCCTTGCAAAACAGCCTTTTTGCCTCCCCAGAATTTTTCCTCCGGAAACCGTAGAATAGAGCCATGGGAATTACCCGGAACGAAGCTCTGGACTGCTTTCGCAGCGATGATCTGATTGGAATCGGAATGGAGGCCGACGCCGTTCGCCGCCGCCTGCATCCCGAAGGAGTAGTAAGTTATGCCATCGACGGCAGAGTAACCTACACAGAATCCGCAACTGGCGCGGGTTTTGATCCGCTTTGCGAGAAGATCTCCCACATCGTAGCCATGGGCGGTAATGGCGTGATGCTGCAAGGCGAAGTTACCCCCGCACTCACCATCTCCTGGTTTGACGGCCTCTTTCGCAGCATCAAGCAGCGATTTCCCGCAATCTGGCTGCACTCTCTCTCAGCCACTGAGATCCTGTCGATCGCGGAGCAGTCCGGCGCAACCCTGCACGACACCATCGCCCTCCTGCACGATGCCGGTCTGGACTCAATCCCCGGTGATGACGCGGGTATTCTCGACGATGCCGTCCAGCAAGGCACCCGCACCAAATGGAAGACAGCAGACTGGCTGGCAGTCCACCGCGCCGCCCACGCACTCGGCATGCAGACCACCGCAACCATGACCTTTGGCTGCGGCGAGACGATGGAGCACCGCCTCAATCACCTTGAAACAGTAAGAACCCTCCAGGAAGAGACAGGCGGCTTTGCCTCCTTCACCCCTTGGAGCTTCGAGCCAAAAGCCTCATCCCTACAGGGGTTTGAAGAGGCAACCGTGGTGGAGTATCTCAAGACGCTGGCCATCTCACGCATGTATCTCGACAACATCGAGAACGTGCAATCGAACCTCGAAACCCAGGGGCTCAAGGTCCTTCAGGTAGGCTTACGCTTTGGCGGCAACGATGTAGGCAGCGTCATGCTCGCCGAAGGGTCGAACGCCGCGACCGAAGAGCAACTCCGGCAGGTAATCCGCGATGCGGGATTCAAGCCCGTACAGCGCGATACCGTCTACCGAACGATGTTCCTGAACTAAGCAGGTAGCTCCGCTGATCGAACTCTCGCAGACGTTTGAAACAGATTTCAAGCGTCAATTCGCGTAGAATCGGATCGGTACGCTACCTTCCAGCGGAGCAACGATCCTGCAACTTTATCTTCAAACATTGACGTCTCAACTCGCGTTGCTGCTCGCTCCAAAGGGCCTTGGCCACTATTGGAAGACGCACTACGCGGACAAGACGTTCGAGCATCTGTACCGCTGGAATGCGTTCGATACGGCGATGCTGATTCCCTACTTCATCGTCATGATTATTCTGGCGTTCTACGGGGTTCACCGTTATCAGTTGGTATGGCTCTACTTCCGAAATAAAAAGAATGCCGCTAAGTGGAGCGAGCCGCCGATGCGGTTTGCCGAAGGGCAACTGCCATTCGTAACCATTCAACTGCCCATCTTCAACGAGCAGTTTGTGATCGAACGATTGATTGAGGCCGTCTGCAGACTTGACTATCCGAGAGACCGCTTCGAGGTCCAGGTGCTCGACGACTCAACCGACGAGACGACCGAAGTAGCACGGGATATCGTCGAACGATACGCGCGCGGATTTGCCGGAGTGGCTCCGCAGCCCATCGTCTATCTCCATCGCACCAACCGGCATGGTTACAAGGCTGGAGCTCTCGACAAAGGGCTCGATGTAGCTCGCGGTGAGTTTGTAGCGATCTTCGATGCAGACTTCGTACCCCCGCGCCAATGGGTGATGCAGGTCATTCACCACTTTGCCGAACCCGGCATCGGCATGGTGCAGACACGGTGGACTCACTTGAACCGCAACTACAGCTTCCTGACGCAAGTGGAAGCTATCCTGCTCGATGGTCACTTCGTACTCGAGCATGGAGGCAGAAGTCGCGCCGGAGTGTTCTTCAACTTCAACGGCACGGCGGGAATGTGGCGGCGCGAAACGATCTCAGCCGCCGGCGGCTGGCAACATGACACGCTCACCGAGGACACCGACCTGAGCTACCGGGCGCAGCTCGTTGGTTGGCAGTTCAAATATCTCCAGGACGTCGAGTGCCCCGCAGAGTTGCCCATCGAGATGACCGCCTTCAAAACCCAGCAGGCACGATGGGCGAAGGGCCTTATCCAGACCGGGAAAAAAATCCTGCCTCGCATATTGAAGAGCGACGCGCCGTGGCATACCAAGCTCGAGGCGTGGTATCACCTTACCGCGAACATTAGTTATCCGCTGATGATAGTCCTGAGCGTACTGCTCATGCCTGCGATGATCATCCGTAGCTGGCAGGGGTATATCCAGATGCTCCTGATCGACTTTCCTCTCTTCATCGCAAGCACCATGTCGGTCTCGACGTTCTACATGGTCAGCCAGAAGGAGCTCTACCCCAAGAGCTGGTACAAGTCGATCATCTACGTCCCCTTCGTGATGGCTCTGGGCGGAGTAGGACTGACGATCACCAATACCAAGGCCGTGTTGGAAGCGCTGTTCGGAGTGAAGAGCGCATTTGCCAGGACACCAAAGTACAGCGTGAAGAAAAAGGGGGAGAAGAGCCAGGCGAAGGTCTACCGCAAACGGCTCGGTGTGATCCCATGGATTGAGTTGGCGATCGGATCCTACTTTGCCTGGACGGTCTATTATGCGATCTCGACGGAGAACTTCTTCACCGTCCCCTTTCTTGTGCTGTTCGTCTTCGGCTATTGGTACACGGGCCTTCTAAGTCTGCTCCAGGGACGCTTTGAGCGCAGCCGCGACCCTGACGAAGAGATGCACGAAAAGCCCTATCCAGTGGGGGTCTAAGGGCTTGTCCTGCTAGACTGGCTTTCTAGATCTCCAAAGAAGCTGCCGAAAAGATCGCGGCACAGGACACCCAAGATAGGCTCATGATTACTGGCACTTTTCTTATACTTGCACTCGTTCTTGGATATCTGGTGGTAGTCGGCCTGTGGATGGCTGCCACCTTCGGCATCACTGCGGCTTCGCCCAGTCTCGTTACAGAAAACTACCGAATCACCCGAAGATACAAGTTCATTCAGGATGGGGTCTGGTTTATCTGCACGATTGTAGGCGCCTACATGACAGCCCTCGTTCTCGGCAAAGATCACTCCCCGTGGCTGGGCGGAACCACCTTGATCGTAGTGCTTGTCGGCGTACTGTGGAGGAATGCCTGGGAGATGCGTCAGCGTGGGGTAGGTCATCAGATCGTGATGAGCTTCGCCACGATTCTGGGTGTTGGCGCTGGATTTTTTCTTCGTTTGAAATAGGCCCCTGCGAGAAAAACGGTGGCACACAAACGTTAAAAAAGAAGAGAGGCATAAAGCCTCTCTTCTTTGCAATTAACCGCAGGGAAGTTTTAGAAGCGGAGACCAAAGGTAATCGGAATATAGCTCGTCTTCGCGCTATTCTGCGGGAACACGTTGAAGCCGTTTCCATTGGCATCTCCATAAGAGAAGGTCCGCGCCGAATTGAACGTGTAGACGTATCGTCCCTCGACAAAGAAGCGCGTGGAAGCAAAGCGCGACAGCTTGTAGGTAAAGCCGAGACCACCGTTTACACCAAAAGCATTGCTTGTGTATTTGTCGATCGTTTGATTGGCTTGAAACTCAACCGGACCAAAGAAGGTGTCTTCCTCTTCGATAGCCGGCGTTGTGATGTTAGCGGTCTTGTGATAAAAACCTGCGCCAACTACGACATATGCGCCCTTGGTATCCGACGTGTAGTAGTTGAAGATCGGATTCAGGGTAAAAGACCAGTCGTGGCTGCTTCCACCGATCTGCGACAGTGGGTTACCGTTCTGATCCGTAGCAAAGATAGGCGGACCGTTGTAGATCGCCAACAGATTATTCAGGGTAGAGGTGTTGATGCCGAAGTTATCGTAGTCGAACTGGGCGATAACGCCAAAAGTCTTATTGAAGTTGCGCCCGACACCGCCTTGGATCTTCCAGCTTGTATCAAGGACGCTATGCGTTGTGCCTACTGGCAACGTAAAGCCTCCACCCACGACGAAGGTGTACTTTGACGAACCATCAGGATTGGTGTGGCTGTCCCCATAATTGGGACGGCTGTAGCGACGGCGTGGCGGCGGTTGGTTCGCGTCGCTGCTGAGATTAAAGTCCACCGCGTTGGCGGTCTCGACGCTGCCCGTGCTGCTGCTGTAGCCAAGATCGTCCGGGATAGACAGATTGAGTGGCGCCGACAAACTCGTCTTTAGATTTACCGGCGGAAGCGATAGAGCCGTGCCGGCGGACTGCTGCGCGTGAAGGCCCAGGGTCCCCGCTGCCGCAAGAAAGGTGACGGCTGCGGTACGGCCCAGGATACGGTTAAGGCGATTCCCAGTGTTGGTGTGCATCTTTGTGTGGCTCCCTTGGTGCTTTTGAGGTTCTTCAATGGCTTGAACCCGACTGCAACACGCTTGTTGTGTAAGACGCAGGAAATGTCGTTTAGGATGACATCCTTGCGACGGTTTTTACATTCTGCGTCCACGGCAAGACGTTGAACCGGGAATAGTTACGGGCGGCCTCGTAAAGGACGCCCGTAAGGTTTGCATGTGCAGACCGGTAGTTTTGAGAGAATGGGTCACGAGTCTACGCCCGTAACCCTCTCCTCAAAGCGGTCTAGTGAATGTCAAACTGCTCGGGATGGAGGCTGGGATCGGACTTGACGAGAATCGTCTTTCCGACCATCTCTTCCATCTCCTGAAGCCACTTCGTCCCCGGAGCCTTGAGCTGTTTGACAACTTCAGGGTTGACGCGAAGCATCACGTCGCCACGGTCGAGATGCTTCTGCATCTTGCGCATCTCGATGTAGATATCGTTACACACGGTGACTGGCGACTTCACCATGCCGGTACCGGTGCAGACGTTACATGTAGTCGACAGAGTCCGCTCAAGCGACTGTTTGACGCGCTTGCGGGTGATGGCGACGAGACCGAAGTCGTTGAACTGAAGAACCTTCGACGGAGCACGATCACTCTTCAACTCTTCTTCGAGCGCGGCCATCACCTTGTTGCGATTCTTGCGCTCATCCATATCGATGAAGTCGATGATAATAATGCCGCCAAGATCGCGCAGGCGAATCTGCCGCACGATCTCAGGGATCGCGTCGAGGTTTGTCTTCACGATCGTATCTTCAAGACGAGCCGTCTTGCCGACGAACTTTCCTGTGTTGATGTCGATCGCGACCAGGGCTTCGGTCTGGTTGATGACGATGGAGCCGCCGGACTTCAGCCATACCTTACTGCGCAGGGCCTTGTTGATCTCTTCGGTGATACCGAACTGCTCGAAGAGCGGAGTCTCCTTGGTGTAAAGCTTCACGCGGCGAATAAGGGACGGCTGAAAGCGTTGCAGGAAGCGCAGCACGCGTTCGTACTCGCTCTCGCTGTCTACCCAGATAGCAGAGAAGTTGTCCGTCACTTGGTCGCGAAGGATGCGTTCGACGAGATTCAGATCGTGGTAGATCAGCGCCGGTGACTTGGACGACTCCGAACGCTGCTTGATATCGGCCCACAGATTCAAAAGGAAGCGGAGGTCAGAGCGAAGCTCCTCTTCACTGGCTCCCGAGGCTGCAGTACGAACGATAAAGCCGCCAGCGGCCTCACCCTTCTCACTCAACAGAATCTCCTTCAGACGCCGACGCTCCCCATCGGATTCGATCTTGCGCGACACACCGGTGTGGTTGACCGTCGGCATAAAGACCAGGAAACGGCCGGGAAGCGCAATGTGGGACGTGATGCGGGCGCCCTTCTTCGCGATTGGCTCCTTCGCAATCTGGACGAGAATCTCCTGACCAGGCTTGAGCAGTTCGCTGATCGCCGGAAGGTTTGTGGACTGCATGGAACTCCGGCCGCCTCGGCGATCACGGCCGCCACCACTGCTGCTTGCGCGCTCGCGATCTCCTGCTCCCCCCGTGTTGCGGGGACGATCTCCACGGTCGCCACTGCTGCTGCGACCATAACGTTCGCCTCGACGGCCATCTCGACGCCCATCGCGGCGCCCTCGGCTCCGGTCTTGGTCGCGATTGCGATCGGGCGACGGCGCTGCCGCACCAGCCTGCTTCTGATCGGAGCCGTTGGCAGCTGCGAACTCATCACCTTCGGTGAACCCTTCGTGGAGAACGTCTTCCTCTGTGTCCGACTCGTCGAGATCCTCCTCGTCCGCCTCCTCAAGACTTTCGCTCAAAGGGTCGTGAATCGCATCCTCTTCTTCGAGATCGTCCTCATCCTCGTCCTCGACGTTGCCACGAGTAATCTGATCGATGGACATCTCGCGAAGCATGGTGCCCAGATCGGCAGCGCCCTCAAGCGTCTCCTCCTCGTCGAAGTCATCCATCTCTTCAATAGAGCTGGCGTGGAGAGTCGTGTTGAAATCCTCTTCTTCGAAAGTCTCTTCTTCGAGTAAGCCTTGGCCCGGCGCAAAGTGCTGCGAAACGGCCTCATCTGCAATGACGTTCTCAACAGGGTTTGCGATCGCCGTCTCATGCTCGATCGGCGAAACGGTCTCGGTCGCATGTTCTGGAGTAAAGGTGGCAACCGGAGCTTCCGAGTGCATCTCGCCGGTCGCATGGAGCGTCGTCAGCTCATGCGCTGCGGGAGCTGTCTCGGCGTTGGCCTCAGAGATCGACTCTGCGTGCGCTGACGTTGGAGTCTGCCAGTCGAATCTCTCGAACTCAGTCTGCTCGGATTGTGCATGCAGCGGCGCTACCGGCTCACCAGGGCCAGGCGTGATGCTGTGAGCCGCGCTTTGATCGTGCAGCTGCGATTCGACGAAAGCCTCTGACTGAACTTTCTCTGGCGCATCCTGATGCGGCGCGGTCTGATCTGGCGCGTCCAGAACCGGTGCGCTCTGGCGGTACTCACTCGGAGCAGCAGGATCGATGCGGTAAGAAGCAGAGGCATCGGTCGGCTCGTATTCGACCTGCTCAGACGGAGCCTCATGTTGGAGCTGCTCCGAAGAGATGAGTTCGGGATGCGTCGCAAGTAGAACCTCGGGCTGCTCCTCGATGGTCTCGGCGACACTGAATCCTTCCGCCTCGCGAATGACCTCCGCACGTGGCTCGGGAGCCACCGGACTCGCATTGCGATAATCGGCGCGAGCCTCCTGACGATGCTCCGCACGCGGCTCATTACGGCTCTCTTGGCGGCGATGGCGTGACAGAGACTCTCCAGGAAGGGTAGCGCCTCCATCCCAACCGGCAGGAATCGCGTACTCCGGCGCTGCCGGAAGAATGATGTTTGCGTCGGCTGCCTTCGGGGTCGCTGCAACTGTCTCTTCTCCACCCTTGCGGTACTTGGAGAGTGACTCGCCTGGCAGAACGATGGGTTCAGGAGCATTCGCATCAAGTTCAGGCGCCTGATTGTAAGCAGGAGCGTCGTCTACTCCATAGAGTGAAGTCTTCGGTGCAAATCCGCGCGGAACCCGTGGTTCACGGTCGCGGCCGCCACGATTGCGATCGCCTCGTCCGTTGCGATCTCCACGGTCATTCCCTCTGGGCCGCTCGCCGCGATCAGTATTCTCCGGCGCAACATTCGTGGACTCGGTCGAAACATAAGCGGAGGCGATTGGAGCCGTGCTGCTCGCGGTGATGGTCGGTGCCGCAGCCCCGTCAATCTCGAACGACTCTTCTTCATAGCCCGCCTCGCCCGAGGCCGTAGCCGGGGTTGCTCCTACGGCGCTTGGCGTCTCGTCCCGCTGACCTGGACCACGGCCACGGCGGCGGCCGCGACGGCCACGCCAGCGGCGGCTGCCATCGGCACCTGGAGCACCTTCGCCAATCTCGCCCCCATCGTTGCTGTCGGTGACAATGTTCTCCGTCGAAGGATCGGCAGAAAGAAACTCAGCAACCGGTGCGTTGTAAGTGTCGTTGGGCGAGGTAGGCGCAAGCGGATCGGCGATGGGCTGACGATCACGGTTGCCGCCGCGGTCACGTCGTCCTCGTCCACCCCGGCTACGGTCGCCACGGCCACTGCGTTCGCCGCGGTCCGTACGTTCGGAAGAGCTATTGCCGGAGTCAGTAGTCTGGTCGAGCCGGTCCGGAGGACTGGCAACAGTGCCTTCCAGGGTAGGAGCGCTCCCGTTGCGGCGTCCCTCGGGACGACGTCCGGAGTCGCTCGTATCGAAGTCAGCCGAGTCCCCGGCCTCCTCCATGAAATCGGTGATGTAAAGGAACGCATCCCGTTCGAGGCCAATATCCACGAAGGAGGACTGCATGCCCGGCAGGACGCGAGTGACCTTACCGTTATAAATAGATCCAGCGAGAGTGTATTCGTTCTCTCGCTCGTAGTAGATCTCAGTGAGGGCGTCGTCTTCGACAATGGCGAGACGAGTCTCGTGGGGGGTACTGGAGATGTAAATTTCTTTCGACATTCGCTGTGCTCTTTCTGCCCGGCCTCTATTGAGAGGGTGCGAGCGGCAGACGCGACAGAGAACAATCGGGAGTTAGCCTGACCCGGAGGGGCCAGGTTTGGCTCACCGTGGAGCGGACAGATTACGGGCTGCGGAAGCGCGTGAACAAAACTCGACGACCGGTGTGAGATAGGAGTACAGCTCTGCCCTAAATGCAACTGCTGCGCTCAATGGGAGCGCGGCTAGGGCGATACCGGATAAATCGGGGACACGGGGGGATGCTTCAAGCAATTCGAAACATGCGGAGTTTGTGACCAAAACAACCTCAAAATCAACAACTTGAGGCGGGGCCGTTCGCCATCCGGATGCAATCATTCCCTAAAACCTGTCCGGCCAACGGATCGATGTCTCTGGCTGGCCGGCCTTTTCTTCTAAAAAGTCTTTGTTGCCGCTGATTGGCGACCGTGCGCCGAAATATAGCGGGTACACTGAGCGGCATCTACAGCCGAACAGGTGTTGCTAACAGTATTGCACTAAAGCTGCTGCAAAAGCCACACAGTATTAACAATCCTTTATTGTCCAACCATAACCCCTTGCGATAAATCGGATTACGCTCACCAACCCGGCCCGGGAACGCTAGTTGACGAAGCGGCGCATACGAATATTCATCACAATGCCAAGCGACAAAAAGGTAAACAGAACCGACGACCCGCCGTAGCTCAGCAGCGGCAAAGGTATCCCCGTCACTGGCATCAGGCCCACCACCATCCCCACATTCACCGCAATCTGGAAGACGATCACTGCGACCACCCCCATAATGATGAAGCTGCCGGGCAGGTCCGAAGCCGTCTGAGCATTTTGAATCAGCCGCATCAAAATCAGGAAATACAACAGCAGCACACCGACGGCGCCCACAAAGCCATGCTCCTCGCAGAACGCCGCAAAGATGAAATCGGTATAAGGAATCGGTAGAAAGTCGCCCTGGGTCTGTGTCCCCTTATTCGCGCCCTTGCCCCAGATACCACCCGAACCCACCGCAATCAGTGACTGGCGAATTTGATAGCCGGACCCGCGTGGGTCGGAATCAGGATTGATAAACGCATTGATACGAGCCTGCTGATACGGCTTCAGGTGCTTGCCGCTCTTCCACGCCACGCCGCCGATAAGCGCAATGGCAAGCACAATCAATCCAACCTGCTTCACCCGGATGCCGCCGAGGAACAACCCAATCAGCAGAATAGGAAGATAGGTGAGCGCCGTCCCCAGATCAGGCTGCTTCAAAACTAGCGCCATGGGGATGATGACCATCGCAGCCCCTTCGCCGATATCGGCCCACGTAAGCTCCTTCCCGGCCAACCCCCAGAAATAGCGGGCCACAGCGAGGATCAGAACAAGCTTGACCCACTCCGAAGGCTGAAAGTGGATGCCACCGGGAAACTTGATCCAGCGCCGCCCGCCCAGCACCTTCGTCCCGACAATCAGAACGGCAACCAGCGAGAGCACACTGATCCCATAAGCCCAGTGGATGATATCGAGCAACCGGTGATAGTCGATCAACGAGATAACGAACATCAGGAACAGCCCGCCGGCTAGAAACTGAATCTGCTTGTGATCGAACCCGTGGAACTTTGTTTGGAGCGTGGCCGACTTGATCTCAAGCACAGAGATCAGCGACAGCAGCAGAACGAATCCCAGGAGAACCCAGTCGAAGTCGCGATAGGACGAGAGTCGGGGCATAGTGGCTGATCGGTCCTATTCTGCGCTGGGTACGGTAGGAGTTGCGTTGGCGGTGGTCTCGGGCTTGGCTGGCTCGGGCGTAGTAGCAATGCGAATGTTGTTCTCGCGCTTGCGTTGTTTGTTCACGAACGCATCAATAATCTGTGAGGCGAGCTTAGCGGAGTTATTCCCCCAGTTCCCGTGCTCCCACAGCACCGCAACCACGATATCTGGATTGCGCCGCGGAGCCATCCCGACAAACCATGCGTTAGGTTCGGTGTTGTGTCCTTTGCTGGTCTTTGCCAGCGCGTCATGGCCGATAACCTGGGCTGTGCCCGTCTTCCCCGCGAAGTCCACGCCTTCAAGGTGCGCAGCGTAAGCCGTCCCGATGGGGCTACTCGTAACATTGGCCATGGCATCGGTGATCAACTGCCAGTTCTCCGTCGTCAGCGGAATCGTCGCATCGCCAGAACCGGGAAAAGACTCCTGAATCGCCTGCTGCATGTCCGAAGGAACCTCATCGGCAAACACAACATGCGGACGCCGCAGCACTCCACCTGAAGCAATACCGCTCAGCGCGCGGGCAAGCTGCATCGGAGTCGCAGTCACCGCACCCTGACCGATCCCCACCGAGATCGTCTCACCGGCGAACCACTTATCATGCTGAGTCTTCAGCTTCCATGCCGTCGAAGGCATCGTGCCCGCTACTTCATCCGGCAAGTCGATTCCGGTCTTCTGGCCGAGCCCAACTGAAGTCGCATACTTCGCAATCGTATCGATGCCGAGCCTGTTCGCCAGCGTGTAGTAGAACGTGTCGCAGGAGTACGGAATCGCGTTATTGATATCCACCGCGCCATGGTGTTTGTCGCAGGCGTAGAAGTGACCGTAAAACTCCGCCCCGCCATTGCAGCTCACATGCATCGTCTGGGCGACATTCTCCTGCAGCCCTGCCACCGACATAATGATCTTGAACGTGCTACCCGGCGCAAGCTGTGCCTGCAGGCTCTTGTTCAACAGCGGATGATCCGGGTTATTCAGAATCTCGTTCCAGTAGCTCTTGGTCAGCCGCACAGAAAACTGGTTCGGATCATAAGTAGGCCGCGACACCATCGCAAGAATCTCGCCCGTATGCGGATCCATCGCGACAATCGCGCCGTTCTTCCCATCAAGAGCCTTCTCTGCCGCGATCTGCAGATCGAGATCGATCGTCAGCTTCAGATCTTTACCGGGCGTAGCCAGCTCCTGCCCAAGGTGGCCAAGCTCCTTGCCGTGGCTGTTGACGATCACGTCGCGGCTGCCATCCTTGCCGCGAAGCAGCGCGTCATAGGTCTGCTCCACACCAGAGCGCCCCACCACGTCACCCGGAGAATAAAACGCATAGCGCGGGTCATCGAGCATCTGCTCCGAAACCTCGCCGACATACCCGATCAAATGCGCGGCAAACCCATCCCGGGGATAGAGCCGCCTCTGCTCATCCAGCGTCTCAAGCTCTGGAAGCTCATCGCGATGCGCCGCAATAAAGGCCTGCTCGTCAGGCGAAATATCCTGCTTCAGCGGAATCGGCTGATACTTCGGAGCGATCTGGTACCGGCGCAGCGTCGACTGAATCTGCTCAATAGGAATGTGAAGCCCCTGCGCGATCAGCGGCAGGTCCGCGTCAAGATCTTTCACCTGCTCCCGCAGCAGATAGCAGGAGACCGAAGGATAGTTATCAACCAGCAAACGGCCTTCACGATCGAACAGCCGTCCGCGAGGAGCGAGGATCGGAACCTTGCGGATCCGGTTGGCCTCCGCCAGCGCACGAAAGTTATCGGCACCAAGCACCTGCAGACGCCACAGACCCGTCAGCAGCACGATCAGAATGATCGCAACCCCGTACTGCGCCGCGTGCAGTTTGCCTGCGGACACCTTCTCGGCCTTCCCGTTAGGGCCGAGATCCTCGGGATCAATATGGTGGCTTAGTTGCATGCTTATCTCAGTTTACTTCTGCTGGAACCTGTTTCGATCTACCACTGTTGGGGCGTGAGTCCCTGTTAGACGATTGCATCTCCGCTTCTACTCCCTGCGTTTGGCGTTATCGAGCAGAAAAAAGATGGGAAGCGCAACCGCGGTATTGATCGCAGCACGAATCAGCTCATGTCCCCAATAAATGTGAAAGTTGGTCAAGCCAAGCAGCCGGCGATTAATCAGGAAGAGCAGAAAGCTATTCATAAGAAAGAACCCGAAGTTGATCAAAATGCGAGTCGTAAGGTTCTCAACATCGATCTGAATGCCGATACTCGCCGCGATATACCCGATCACCGACTTCGCCATGCCGTTGACCCCGATAGGCTGGGCCGTCAGGGCGTCCTGAAGCAGCCCGATCGCCGCTCCGGTCAGAGTCCCGGCCACCGGATTGCGCCGCGAGACAGCAAAAAAAACGGTGACGATCAAAGGAAGATCGAGAATCGCCAGGCGCGGAAACGGCCTCGGGAGCAGCGCCTGCAGCAGAATCGCGCCCAGCGGCACCAGCAGCGCAACGGCAGGGGGAAAGCTGTGCTGCTCAAGCTCTCGACGGGATGTAAAGCTGCGGGTAGCCATGGTCTCTCTAGCGGTCTGCTACAGCTGAGGGTTAGGGGACTGGGTCGTGTCCGGTGAAGGGTTGGGCTTTGCGCGGCTTTGACTGCTCAGGCTTCGAAACCGCTAGCTTATCTCGCCCATTGCTGTAGAACTTTTGCTCTTACTTTGGCGCGGGGTTAGCTTCACGTCATACAAACTCTATTTCTCTGTCGGCAAACCTTTCTCGAGCCACTCACGGTAGCCTCCATCCATCGAAGCGACGTTTACGTAACCCATCTTCTGTAGGCTGTCAGCGGCAAGTGCCGATCTAAAACCGCCTCCGCAATACAAGATAATCGGCGCTTTTTTGTCGGGAATTGTTGTCTCGATATCGCGTTCGATCACGCCTTTTCCTAGGTGAACGGCTCCTACGGCACGTCCCGCGCGAAACTCATCGTCTTCACGGACATCGACAAAATGAAATATCTCACCGTGGCTTCGCTTCGCGACCACCTCATCAATGGTCACTTGACTAATGTTCTTCTTCGCTTTTTCGGCAATATTGAGAAACCCTGGTGAATGCTCCACTTAACTCTTCTCCTCTAAAGCAAACTTACTCGTAGTTCAATCCAATCTGTCGCAAGGATGGCTCTTGAGAACCACCCGCTCTTCAAAGATCTCGACTCAGTTCAGATCCTTCTCGTTGGGCGGCTCTGCTGCTCCGGGCTTCAGATCCGAAGCCGAGGGAGTTGCACCCGGCGAGTAGCGGTCCGAGTGAATCGTCGGAAGCGGCTTCGGGACCACGCTGACCGGCGGAGTGGTCGCGGGCGGAGCGGCAGTTCCTGGCTTCGCTTCGTCCTCGCCCTCGTGAATACTTGGCAGCCGGTCGGCGACAATCTGGGCGGCAGAGCGAGCTGCAGCCTCGGCAGCCTGCTGGTCTGCAATCTGTTTCGCCGCAGCCTGCGCCTCGGCTGTGGTAACCCCTGCCGCCAGATCCTTCTGGGCCTGAGCCGAAAGCGTAGTCTGGGTGCCCGTAATGACCAGGACCTCCTCCAACTGGTTCAGGTTCGCCGCCGGCCGAAGCTGGATCAGGGTGTAAGGCTGATGGTCAGGGTCGATCTTGATCGATTCGATCGTTCCCACCGCAAGACCCCTCGGATAAACCTGGTCGCCTCCCGAGCTCAGAACCTGCTCGCCTGGCTTGATGCGGTTGTCGGGAGTCAAATTGTTGATCAAAATCTGCCCAGTCGTACTCCCCCGAAGAATCGCCCGAATTCTAGTCGTAGCAAGCAATACCCCCGCACCCGAGGTCTGGTCATTGATAAGCAGCACCTGGGACGTATGCGGAAAGACATCGCGAATCTTGCCGACGATGCCATCCGGAGTGATGACCGCCTGATCCGTCTTCAACCCATCCTTCGAGCCTTTGTCGATATAGATCACCCGCGAAAGATCGTTCCCGCTCGTTCCGATCACCTGCGCCGCAACCGTAGTCGAAACATAATGCTGTTGAAAGTCCAGCATCGCCTGCAGCCGGTGACCCTGCATGGCATCTTCGGCAAAGGACGCCTGTTCCAACCGCAACCGCGCAATCTGATCCTGCAGATCGTGGTTCTCCTGCCTGGTGTGCCGAAGATCGACATAGTTAGACCACCCATGCCGAAACGTATACCCAATCCCATGGAAGAACCGCTCAAACGGACTTACCACGGAGACCGCCCAATAGCGGATTAACGTGACCTTGCTGCTATCCGGCGCGCCCGACTCCACTGGCCGGCGAACCTGCACGGCAAGCCCTATCGTCTGCGCGAGCAGAATCGCGACCAGCACCAGAACATTCTTGAAGCGTGTAAAGAAAGATTCCATGCTCTGGCATTGATTATCTGCGAAGTGACGCGCGTGCGGAGGTGGCGTGCTGGATGCGCAGTACAACTTTTTGCTCAGAACCTCGGAACGAACTCTGCCGGCACCCCGTACTGCCATGAGACCCTGATCCTGACTTTCGCGAGGTTCCCATGCTCCGTTCCGCGCTTCTTCTACTCTCTCTCGCCGTCCTTCCCCAACAGGAGACGGTCCGGTCATACGGAGACATGGCCAACGGCGACGGCCTCAGCTACACCGCAGACGGTCAGTTCAAGATGCCGGAGAAGTACCGCGAATGGATCTTTCTCAGCTCAGGCCTGGACATGAGCTACAGCCCCAAAACCTCCATGGCCGGCCACTCCATGTTCGATAACGTCTTCGTAAACCCGTCATCCTACCGCGTCTTTCAACAAACCGGCACCTGGCCTGACAAGACCACACTCGTCCTCGAGCAACGTGGGGCACAGGGCGCCAGCTCCATCAACAAGAATGGCCACACCCAGTCACCGGAGATCATGGCCTTGGAAGTCCACGTCAAGGACGCCAAACTCGAAGGCGGCTGGGGATTCTACGAGTTCGACGGATCGCCCACCGCGAAGATCGTGAAGCGCCCGGCCTCCTGCTATCAATGCCATGAAAGCCACGCCGCCGTCGACACTACCTTCGTCCAGTTCTACCCAACCTTGCTCGCACTGGCCAAGTCCAAAGGCACCCTAAGCCCGGCCTACCTTAAAGACATCAGCACTCCGACTCAGTAGAAGTAACCGGCCTCTACCTCTGCTGAAACAGCAGCGGAGCAAAGTGCACCAGGTTATCGCGCCAAACCATCCACGCATGAAACCCCGGAGTCTCGATCTGCGTCACTGGCATATCTCTGCTCTTCAAAAACTTCACCAGCTTGCGGTTCGGGTCGATCAGCGAATCCTCGGTTCCGCACGCAATCCACAACAGGTGAAGATTCGCCGTCTTCGGCTCAACTCCAGCCAGCTTCCGCTTGTAATCAAGGTTATGCACCGCCGAGCTGAACCCACCAATCCACCCAAACTCACCCGGATGGCTAAGCCCAACCTCAACGCTCTCCAGCCCGCCCATCGAAAGACCCGCAATCGCCCGGTCGTTCCTGTCCTTCGAGACGTGGTACTCCGACTCCACGCGCGGCAAAATCTCCTTCAACAGCGCCTCTCCAAACAGATCCGTATTGCGATCAATCGCCGCCGAATCCTCCCACACACTGAAGCTATTCAGAAAAGACATATCGCCATACGCAAGTGGCATCACCACTACCATCGGCTTAATCTTCCCATCGGCCAGCAGATTGTCGAAGATCAGATCAGCCTGCCCCACCGCCGTCCAGCCTTCCTCCGAATCGCTCCAGCCGTGCAGCAGGTACAGCACCGGATAGGGCTTCTTCGCCTTCGCATCGTACCCAGGCGGCGTGTAAACGTAGTATCGGCTCTGATTCTGCGGAAGCCCGACCACTATCCCGCTGGTATACGTGTGGCGATGCAGCGTGCCATGCGGAACATTGGTCTCCTCCCAGGGCTGCGGTCTCTCGCCAGGCACCGTCAGCAGGTTGGAGATATCGACCAGGTTCGCCGTAGTGTACGGATTCGCCGGATCGATCCTCAGATCGCCATCTGCCTCAAACGTGTAGTTATAAATCTCCGGCGGAAGCACTGGACTCGTTGCCGTCCAGACACCGGCGGCATCTTTTTCCATGGGCAGCTTCTGCGCCTGCCCCTCCAGCACCAGATCGACCTTCGTCGCGGCAGCGTCTCTGTAACGAAACGTAACGCTGCGGTCGGGATGAATCTCCGTCGAATGAAAGGGAGAGATCGCCTGGGCAGTGAGGAAGAGTGGGGCAGTAACAAGAGATAGCAGGGCCAGACCTCGAGCGGATCTATACGCAATCCGCAGTTGCTTGAAATTCATAGCAGCCAGTTTAGCCGACGATCCCGCTCCAGACCCTGACAACAGCGCATAATAAAGACAATGGCCTTTCGCTCTGGTTTCGTCTCTATCATCGGTCGCCCCAACGCGGGCAAGTCCACCCTGCTCAACGCCCTGCTCGGGCA
>NZ_LMUD01000016.1:15283-111116 GCF_009766095.1 Granulicella sp. S190 | reverse complement strand
GCACAAGCCGCAAACCACGCGCACGCGAATCCATGGCGTACTCGAAGTCCCGCTTAAGAAGAAGGCAAAAAACGAGCCCGGCCATCCCGCCGCGCAGGTCGTACTGGTCGACACCCCAGGCATTCACAAGCCCGACACTCAGCTCGACCGCCGCATGATGCAGGAGGTACACGACGCGCTCGAGTCACGCGACGCCGTCCTCTTCATCGTCGACGTAACCCACCGCCTCCCCAAGGCTCCCGGTGCAACTGACAGCGGCAAAGCCACAGGACGCATGGGCATGTCCGCAGCAGAAGACGACTTCGCCCTCTCGCTCATCAAAAAACTCGAGTGCCCCGTAATCCTCGTCCTCAACAAGATGGACGCGATCCCCAAGAAAGATCTGCTGCCCCTCATGGCCCACTGGTCCACCCTCCACAACTTCGCCGACGTCATCCCCATCTCCGCGCGAAAGAAAGAAGGCCTCGAACTGCTGCTGCATAAGATCGTCGGCCAACTCAAAGAAGGCCAGCGCTACTTCCCGAAACATCAACTCACCGATCAACCCGAGCGTTTCCTTGTAGCAGAGCTGATCCGCGAAAAGATCCTCATGCTTACCGGCGAAGAGGTTCCATACGCAACGGCGGTCGTAATCGAAAAGTTCGAAGAACCCGCCTCGATGAAGAAGATGAAGGACGGCAAGCTCCCGGTCACCAAGATCTCCGCAGCCATCTTCTGCGAGCGAACCGGCCAGAAGGCAATCCTCATCGGCAAGCAGGGCGAGATGCTAAAGAAGATCGGCACCTCAGCGCGCAAGGACATCGAATCCCTCCTCGGCACCCGTGTCTTTCTCGAGCTCTTCGTCAAGGTGCAGGAGGAGTGGCGATCCAGCCGCGGCTTCGTCGAAGACCTCGATTGGCGACGCCAGCTCGAAGAGATCGCAGCCAAACAAGCAGCTGAAGAAAAATAGCCTGCACCGTTCGCTTGCCTACTCCTTCACGCTCACGCCCAGCGCCTTCATCTTGCGATACAGATGACTCCGCTCCAGCCCCAGCCCCTCGGCAGCACGGCTGACGTTGCCATGAAACTCATCTAACTTCTTCAAAATATAGTCGCGTTCGTAAGCCTCCCGCGCCTGCAGCAGACTCGTGAACTCTTCGCCGCGACCATTACTTTTACTCGCATCCCGCGCAGAGTCGCGATAAACCAGCATCGGCAGATGCTTCTTCTCGATCCTCTGCGTCTTCGGATTCAAGATCAAAACCCGCTCCACAAGATTACGCAGCTCACGAACATTGCCCGGCCAGTGATACTGTTTCAGCGCGGCCAGCGCATCCTCGGTCATATCCACGTGGGGTCGGCCATACTCCGCGCCAAACTGCTGCAAAAACTCCTTCACCAGCAAAGGAATATCTTCCTTCCGATCGCGCAGCGGCGGCACAAAAAACGGAATTACATTCAGGCGATAGAAGAGATCCTCGCGAAAGTTACCCCGCGCAATCTCTTCTTCAAGGTCTTTATTCGTCGCGGCAATCACCCGCACATCCACGTGAACAGGATGCGAAGCCCCAACAGGAAGAAAGCGCTGCTCATCCAGCGCCCGCAGCACCTTGGCCTGCGTCTTCAGGCTCATGTCGCCAACCTCATCCAGAAAAAGCGTACCGCCATCAGCCCTCTCAAAGGTCCCGCGCTTCTCGGTCGGTCCTCCCGGCACGGCGCCGTGGCGATAGCCGAACAACTCGCTCTCGATGTAGTCCTCAGGAATCGCTGCGCAGTTCAGCTCAACAAACGGACGATCTTTACGCAGACTCTCCGCGTGCATCGCGCGACCCACCAACTCCTTTCCCGCACCCGACTCGCCGTAGATCAAAACCCGCCCATTCGTAGGAGCCATCAACTTGATCTGCTGCCGCAGCGCCTTCATCGGAACGGAGTTCCCCGTAACTGTCCCCTTCGTTAGCTGACGCGAGAACTCCTGGTTATCCTCGCGCATCTGCCGCGCCTTCATCGCGTTCTTCAGCACGATCAGGGTGCGATCGAGCGAGAGCGGCTTCTCCAGAAAGTCGTAGGCGCCAAGCTTCGTAGCGCGCACCGCGGCTTCGATCGTGCCGTGTCCGCTGATGATAATCACCTCGGGAACGTTCGCGGACTCCATCTGCCGAATCTCGGTAAGCGTGTCGAGACCATCACGATCAGGCAGCCAGATGTCGAGCAGCACGACGTCATAGGCCGCGTCGCGAAGAAGCTCCAGCGCTTCGCCCGCAGTAGCGGCTGTAGTGACGACATAATCCTCTTCACGAAGAATGCCTTCGAGCGACTCGCGAATCTCGGCTTCGTCGTCGACTATAAGTACATGGTTCATTGGGGGCCTTTGGGGAGGGTGGTGGCAAAGTCATCCTCTGCCGCTTTGCTGCTTGGAACTGGAGGCGTTGCAACTTCCACCGCGTGATGGCCATTCTGCGGAGCCCCGAAGCTGCTGAACACAGCCGCCTCGGGATCGTTCTCTCCGGAACTCGCTGGTCGAAGTTCAACGATGAACTTCGCGCCCGCAGGCTCGTTCTTCTCCGCGCGGATCGTGCCTTGATGCTCCTGAATAATCTTCGCCGCAATCGCAAGGCCCAGCCCGGTCCCACGCTGCTTTGTAGAAAAGTAAGGCAGAAAAAGCCGCTCCCGCATGTCATCGGTAAGTCCCGACCCGCTATCGGCAATTGTCAGCTCCACCATTCCGTTCTCCAGAAGGCCCGTGCTGATTCGCAGTTCACGATAGAGGCTCTGCTGCATCGCCTCTGCGGCGTTGTCGATCAGGTTACCGAGGGCCCGCTTCAGAGCCTCCGGGTCCGCCATCACCAGCGGTAGATCCGTGTTCATCTTGCGCACGATCCGTATCGTCTGCATGCGGCCGGCAAAGAGCGCCAGAGAATTCTCGACGATCGTGTTCAGGTCCGCAGGCTTCGGTCGCGCCGTCGGAAACTCCGCCAGCGCAGCAAACTGGTCGACGAGCGAACGCATGCTCTCCACCGAAGAAGTAATCACCTCCGAACAGCGGCGAATCACGGCGATAGAAGGCGACTCAGTCGCGCTGTCGGGTGCCGCATCTGCAACAGCACGAGCCACGCGGTCGATGTGACGCCGAATCTGCTCCGCGCTCAGCCCAATCGGTGTAAGCGGATTTTTAATCTCATGCGCCACGCGCCTCGCCACCTCCTTCCACGCAGACTGCTTCTGCGCTCGAAGCAGCTCCGTCGCATTCTCCAACACAATCACGTACCCTTGGTGCTCTCTGCGCATCCGGTCCGTTGCCCCCGGCATCTCCAGCAGCGCAACCGTGGCAAGCAAATTCATCGTGCCGCCAAACCTGTCACCGGAGCTCTGCGGAAAGCCAGTAATCTCAATCTCGCTCGAAGCCGAACCCATCCTGTGGCTGCGCTTGATCAGCCGGTCCAACACCTCAGCGACCTCCGGCGGAAAGACCTCCTCCATCGTCAGACCGTAAAAGGGCGTCTGCCCGCCCGGGTCCATCATCTCGCTCAATGCACGGTTGGCCAGCACGATTCGGCGCTCCGTATCAAGCGTCGCAACCCCGTTCGGAATCGTCTCAAGCATCGTCTCAAGTTCGCCGCGCCGAGCCTCCAACGCAGTATTCGCCGCGCTCAGCTGCACCGTCGAATCCTCTACCGCCCGCCGGCTCCCCTCAAGATCCGCCGCCATGTGGTTGAAGCTGCGCACCAGTTCCCCAAGCTCCTCCGTCGCACTCTCCTGCACTCGGTGGCCATAGTCTCCCTGCGCAATCGCCTCCATCGCATCGG
Source organism: Granulicella sp. S190 (assembly GCF_009766095.1). Taxonomy (GTDB): domain Bacteria; phylum Acidobacteriota; class Terriglobia; order Terriglobales; family Acidobacteriaceae; genus Edaphobacter. The sequence goes on along the minus strand of NZ_LMUD01000016.1, from coordinate 107,331 downwards.
CGAGCGCCTCCACCGGCTTCGTCACCTGTTTGGACAGATGCAGCGCCAGCCAACATGAGGCAAACAAAGCCAGGCTCGTCATCATCAGCAGCAGGAGCATGTAAAGATCGCGAATCTGCCGCCGCTCACTATACAGCACCCAGTACGCATCCGCCGCCTTACGCAGGTTCGTCATGGTCGCCGCCATTCCGAAAGGCATCGGCAAACCCACCACAACGGTATTGCCCCCCTTCAGCGTAGCCGCGCCCAGCGCATAGTCCGTACTTCCCAGCGAAAACACTGGCTGATCGACCCGCTGCGCCGCCGCAAGGATCGAATCGTCGGTCGTGTTGGTAGACGCACTCGAATCCCCCGTGTCCACCCCCGCCGTCTGATCCGGCAGCCATGCCTTCACCTCGGCTGTAGCACCCGCTCTCGCCGGCATATGGAACGAAGCGGCGACACGACCCTCGCGATAGACGATCGCAAAGCCGTTCTGCAGAGTAATCTCGTGCTGTCGCAAGACCTGGTAGATCTCCTCGCGATTCAAATGAGACCCAGCAAGTGCCCCGGAATGCATCGGACCACGAGAAGGACGGTGACCCGACGCAGGCTCGCGCGAACCAGCCGCCGCCTTCACCACGCTAGGCACCATCGACACCGCAGGAAGGCCCGCGGCTATCGAGTCCGCCTCCGCGCGAGCGTTTGCCGTCGTATAGTGCGCCAGCTCTAGCGCCATGTTGTTGCTGTCCTCGCGCATGTCCGTCACGGGCTGTGTAAACCAGCGATCGACCGCGCGGTTCATCAGCTGATAGCTGAACGCAAACATCGACGCAATGGGAACCAGACTGACCAGCACCGCACCCCACAGCATCCGCGTTCGCAGGCGTGTCCCCATCACCCGGCTGCGTTGGTCCGCATACAGCTTCAACACGTTGCGAACCAGCAGCAGCAGCACCGCGACAAACAGAAGAAACGCCACAACCGACAGCCCTGTGAAGATCACAGTCTGCTGCGTGCTTGCAGGTTTAGGCAGCTGCGTGTTGAAAGCGTTCAACGTGGCAAGAGCCACAAAAAGAATCAGCAGGCACACACCTAGGGCCACGATCCAAACCTTTCGCCGGCTCGTAGTAGTGCCCATGCCTGTTCTCCTCGATCCTCCAGATTATATGCAGCTAACCGCAGACCAACTGCGGCTAAACCAGCTTCGCCACAGCCTGCCATTCCCGCTTCTGCGCCTGCGCAACCGCGCCATAGGTCAGAACGCCGTTGAACGTATTGACTCCCTCGGCAATCCCCTTATCTTCGCTGATCGCCGCATTAGCCCCCAGCCGCGCCAGCTTCAACACGTAAGGAAACGTCGCATTCGTCAATGCCAGCGTCGACGTATTCGGCACCGCGGCCGGCATATTCGTCACGCAGTAATGAACCACCCCGTTCACCTCGTACGAAGGATTCGAGTGCGTCGTCGGATGCGCCGTCTCAATGCATCCTCCCTGGTCGATCGCCACATCCACAATCACCGCGCCCTTCTTCATCTTCGCCACCATCGCCTTGGTCACAATCTTCGGAGCCGCCGCACCCGGAATCAGCACTCCGCCAATCACCAGGTCCGCCTCGCGAACCGCATGCTCGATGTTGTAGCTGTTCGAAGCCACCGTATACAGACGCCCGCCAAAAATATCATCCAGCTCCCGCAGCCGATTCAGATTCAGATCGATCAACGTCACCTTCGCGCCCATCCCCAGCGCAATCTTCGCAGCGTTGGTGCCAACAATCCCTCCACCGATAATGCACACATTTCCCGGAGCAACCCCTGGAACCCCTCCCAGCAGCACCCCACGCCCACCATGCTCTTTCTCGAGATAAGCAGCGCCCACCTGCACGCTCATACGCCCAGCAACTTCGCTCATAGGAGTCAGCAGCGGCAACGTGCCCGCCTTATCCCGCACCGTCTCATACGCAATCCCCGTCACCTTCGACTGCAGCAGCGCATCGGTCAAATCGGTCAGCGGAGCCAGGTGCAGATACGTAAACAGAACCAGCCCCTCGCGAAAGTGCTTGTACTCCTTCTCGACCGGCTCCTTCACCTTGACCACCATCTCGGCGAGCCGCCATACATCGTAGGCCGAGCCGACGATCTCGGCTCCCGCAGCCTGGTACTCGTCATCAGGCATCGCCGAAAGCGCTCCCGCATCATGCTCCACCAGGACCTTATGTCCTGCCTCGACCAGCGCCTTCACGCCCGCAGGGGTCACCCCTACGCGGCTCTCGTGATCCTTAACTTCCTTGGGCACACCAATAATCATTCGTCTGTCTCCCCATCGCCGAAGCTCCTTCTCATTGTATCCACCCACAACCAAACGATGTCGCAAATCCCCAGAACAACCTACCGCGCAGGCCTGGCGCCTCGCAGTCGACGGTTGAGCGGTTCAGAGAAGTAGCGTGAGACAAACCATCCCAGGGGCGCAGTGAGCAGCAGGATGCCGGAAAACCATACAACCATAGAAAGTAGATCCACTTGATGAGGAGCGGGGCCGCCCGGCCTTGCACTCGTGTTCGGATGCCAGTGAAGGAATAGCAGAACGCCCCACACCACGATGAACTCATGCGTTAGATAAACTTCATAGCTGTGCCGCCCATACCAGCGCAGAGGAGCAGTCAATCGATTCGGCCCACTCAAGCGACCTCCCGTCTGCCGCAGAACGCTGGCCAGCATCACGAGGCAGGCGGCCACTGCCAGCAAAGTGCCATAGAAATCTGCCTTCGTAGGGAATAGCTTCCAAAGCCAGTCAGGACCGCAGGCGATCACCGCGAAAAGGATAGCTCCGGCAACCTGCAGAAAAAGAAAAAAGCTCCTGTAGGCTCTGGACCACGCTTCGACTCGCCGCTTTGCTAGAAACTCTGTCAACAGGGCGGTCATGCAACCAAGAGCAATCCCATCCATCCCCCCAAAGTAGCTCTCCTCTTGCCAAATCGGATTACTCGACCAAACCGTCCGTGCAAACGGCCCAATCGTCACCAAGGCCAGCAGCAGAGCGATGAACAGGGCCATGCCCCACCGCAGGCGCGCAAGGCAGATGCAGGCAATGGGGAAGACGAGATAAAACATCTCTTCAACAGACAGAGACCACATCACATTCCAATTCGCGGGTAAGAAGCCATGCCTGCCCTCAAGCCAGTTCAGATGAAAAGTCAGAGCCGCCGCGACTGCGCGCCATAGAGGAACACCTTTCCCCGAAAACTGAAAACCCTCTGCATGCTTCAGAGCGAGCAAAGACAGAATGGTGATAACCAGCAGAAGTAACGGAGCGATTCGTGCAAACCTGATCCGGTAAAAAGTCGCCGCCCTCATGGCAGAAAGCGAACCGAATCGACGCAGTGAGGTGAGCGTGATCAGAAACCCGGAAACAGCGAAGAAGACAGTGACTCCGTTTCCTCCGTTCAAGAAGATTAGGTGCGCCATCATGCGGGGCATGTAGGGGCGAATGTCATAGCCTGCCAGATAGAAGCGCAACCACGTGTGCAGTAACACGACTGCCAGAATGGAAAGGCCGCGAAGAACGTCAACGGTGTCGAAGCGTGGTGCAGCCGCAGGTAGCGTGCCTGATGTCATCTCACCATCGTACGAACCTGAGAGACTCCACAAATCAGGGACTCTAAATTGGTACCGGCGCGATCAATAGTCCATCGGCACCACAGACCTTACACTTACCCACTACCCCGTCTTGCATTAGATTGGGCAGATGCCACGATTCACCCCAGCCACCACAGATCGGGCCACGCCGAACCGTCGCCTTCTATGTGCTCTGCTCATCATCCCGGTGCTGGTGTCTCTGGCTGCCGTCTGGGGCCTCGATCACTCCAGGGCAAACAAGTCGATCTTTTCGATCACCAATCTCGTAGGCCCCACCACCCAAAGCCTGCTCAACGGCGGAGGAATCACCATCTGCACCGAGCAGATGGGAACCATCGGCAATCCCATCTGCTTCCACGCAGCCCGCATGCCCGCCACCGCTGTTGTGGTCGCCGCAGGCATTCGTCTCTTCGGCGACCACTATCTGACGGTCGCCTTCTTCAAGACCCTCCTGCTGCTTCTCCCGCTTGAGCTTGCCATCTACCTCGTGTGGCGTTGTCTACCGCAAAGGCGACCCCGCGCCCTCCTGGTTGCGTTCCTGCTTCTGGCACCTTTCTTCATGACGCCGTTCCTTGCCGACGTCGTCAACCTCCAGGTCGACGAGGGCTACTCGTACAGCTTCCTGGCGCTGTCTGTCGCTCTTCTGCTCTTCCGTCGCTCCGGTCTGCCAGCCGTCGCAACGGCACTCCTCTTCGCAGCTGCACTGGACGGCCTCTATCTCTCCAAGAGTGGAATGCTGCTGGCAGTCCTGGTACTTCTCGTTGCGTTCGTGGGGGACGAACGTACCTCAAAGCTGCGATGGCTAGTGGTTCTGCTGGTAGCCGCAGCTCCAATAGGGTGGGCCATCCATCAGCATCACGCCAGCGGGCGATACAGCGTCGGAACCAGCCTCGACGGGCTCAATCTGCACAAAGGCAACAACGCCGCGTTCCTCCAGAACTATCCACCGGTCCGCGGAGACTCCCTCGACTGGTATGACGTCGTCCTCAACCACGGCCTTCGCTTCCCCGACGAGTGGAGCTTCAACGACTATCACCAGCGAGCCGCCCTGGACTATCTCCGGACCCACCCTAAGGAGACCCTACAGGGAGATCGGCGCAAACTGAAGATTCTCTTCTTCTCGCTGGAGAAGTACGGATCGAACGCGAACCACGGTCTTCGATGGGTGATGGAAATCGTAGGCATCCTGCTCTTCCGCCTGATCCTCTGGACTGCACTCGCAGCTTCGGCCTACCTGCTCTTTCGCCATCGGCATCAGGAGAGCCCCTCCCTGCGCTTCGCCGCAGCAGCCTATCTGGCAATCGTCGCCGCGTGTGCGCTCCCCTACCTGGCCGGATTCGCCTACACCCGCCACGTCAGCATCCTCATCTACCCATCCGCCCTCTTCTGCTGCCGCCTGCTATGCGAGCCAGAACGGGACTAACACGGAAGAGCCATGCTTACTGGTTAGGTTAGGTACTGAAATAGCGCTTGCTAAAGGGATACACTAGTGGGAGTCTCTTTTCAGGAAACGATCCAAACATCTATGTCTTCGAACACCTTTCAGATGCGTTACTCCCGCATTCACAACATGCGGTCTCTCTTTAGCCTTTTCTCCAGCGACTTGGCGATCGACCTGGGCACGGCGAATACGCTTGTCTTCGCGCACGGAAAGGGCATCATCGTCAACGAGCCCTCCATCATCGCGGTGAATAAAATCACCAACGAGGTAGAGGCCGTAGGCAAAGAGGCCAAGGAGATGCTTGGCCGCACGCCGGGAAACATCGTCGCCATCAAGCCCATGAAAGACGGCGTCATCGCCGACTTCCGGCACACCGAAAAGATGCTGAACTACTTCATCCAGAAGGCCCATAACCGCAAGATGATGGTTCATCCGCGCATCGTCATCGGCGTCCCGTCTGAGATCACCCAGGTCGAAAAACGCGCTGTCATGGACTCTGCCTATCGCGCCAAAGCCTCCGAGGTTCACCTGGTCGAGCAGGCCATGGTCGCCGCCATCGGCGCAGGTCTGCCCATCACCGAGCCTGGCGGAAACATGGTCGTCGACATCGGCGGCGGCACCACCGACATCGCTGTCATCTCGCTCGCTGGCATCGTCTACTCGCGCTCGGTCCGCATGGCAGGAAACCAGATGGACGAAGCCGTCATGACCTACCTCAAGCGCAAATACAACCTGCTGATCGGCGAACGCACCGCCGAGCAGATCAAGATTGTGCTTGGCTCCGCTTATCCGCTGGATAAGCCCATTCAGATGGAGGTCAAGGGACGCAACCTCATCGAGGGCGTGCCGAAGACCATCACCATCGAAGACTCCGAGATCCGCGAGGCGCTCAGCGAGTGCATCGCGACCATCATCAATGCCATCCGCGTAGCCCTCGAGCGCACCCCACCCGAGCTCTCCGCCGACATCTCCGACCGTGGCATCGTGCTCACGGGTGGCGGCGCGCTCATCAAGAACCTCGACAAGCGCATCCGCGAAGAAACTGGCCTCCCGGTCTCCATCGCCGATGACCCTCTGGCCTCGGTCGTCTTGGGCACAGGCAAGATGCTTTCTGACTTCAAGCTCCTGCGAAAGATCTCCATCGACTAGCTCTTCCCTGTCGCAGTGGCTTCACTCTGGTTATAGAAAAGGTTCCAGACTCAGTCTGGGACCTTTCTTTCTTGGGCAGCGGTCCAGGCAAGACACAGCAGCAGTATCATCTTCCCTCCGACCAACGGGAGGACAAAGCGAAGCAATCACAAGTCACGAAGTGACTGCCCCACGCAAAGTGGGCCCGTCCGGCAGGACAGCCTCTGAGCAGGTCAAAAATAAAGTTGAAAAACGTGGCATGTTTTTAGACACCCGAAAACTGACGGCTAAAACACCACGTCAGCCACGCAATCCACCACAGTTACACCAGCAAAAAACCATCACGAAACAGCCGTTTTTCGCAAAATCCCCTTATTTTTCGCCGCTCCACCACGCCAGAAAAAAACATGCAAAACATTAAACGCCAACCCTCTAAGCAGACTCCGGAGAATGAGTCAGGCTTACCCGGATCCGGTCGATGCGACGATCGGTACTGGCCAGCACCTCAAGTCGAAGCCCATCCTCTTCCACCACCTCGCCCGGCAGTGGAATGTGGCCCGCAATCTCCGAGACCAGGCCGCCAAGTGTAGTAGATTCATAGTGTTCCGGTAGACGAAGCGCCGTCGGATCGTCACGCGTATCGCGATCCTCAACCCCCTCGTCGCTGTCTCTCCTGCGCAACTCGGCGTCCTCTTCCCCATCATGCGGCTCGCCGTCTTCAGCAGGCCGCAGACTCCGCTGCCCATGCTCAAACTGATCCGCAAAGAGGTCGCGAAGCCGCGAAAGCTCGAAAGAACCCGAGACAACATACGCTCCATTCGCCTCTCGAATCGGCGCATCATCCGCCTCCGGCTCATCATGCTCATCGGCAATGTTTCCCACGATAGCCTCAAGCAAATCCTCAATGGTGACAAGGCCTGCGACGCTTCCGTACTCGTCGATCACGAGGCGCATATGCTGCTTCTCGCGCTGCATCTCGCGCAGCAGTTCGGCTACTTTTTTAGTCTCCGGAACGAAGGCTGCAGGCCGCTGGATCTGGAGCACAGTGCGAGTGTTCGCCTCCGCATCCAAAACCTTGAGAAGGTCATGCGCAAAGGCGATTCCGGTGACATGATCGAGCGAACCCGAGTAGACAGGAACGCGGGAGAAGGCATGTTCATTGATCGCAGCCGTGAACTCATGAAGAGTCAACGTGCCGGGCACAGCAAAGATCTCGGGACGGGGAGTCATCACCTCGAGAACCACCTTGTCCCCGAACTCCACAGCGGAACGCACCAGTTCGCGATCCGACTCTTCAAGAATCCCTTCTTCTTCCCCTGCTTCCAGGAGAGCGTCCATCGCCTCAGAGGGGTGATCCTCTTCTTCCGTATCTTCAGGCTCCGCCAGCGCGGCGATGGAGAGCAGAAGGCCCAGCAGAAGCGTTACCGGAAGGATGAGATAGAAGAGGGCTTGAAGAATAGGCGAAATCCGCGCGATCCAGAGGCCACGGGTCCGGCTGAACAGAAGCTGCGGGAGCAGGCGGTCGAAGATCAGAATCAGAAGAATGAGCTCAAAGCATGCGCGGAGGATCTCGCTGAGGGTAGGTGTGCGCGCAAGGGCTGGGATCAGTGTGGACTGGGTGTAGAGACGAAGACCGGAGAGAAGTGCAAGCGCCGCAAGGCTAAGCTGACGAAGCACCGATGCGGAAAGAGCAATTGACTCGCGACCAATGCGAAGCCGGGGCTCGACGACCCGCTCCCAGGAATCGACATTGTCCTGGTACTCCCGCGCGAGGAACTTCCCCATCTCCGAGTAGATGCGGTCGACGTAAGAGGACAGCGCCAAGATCGCTAGCAGCACCATGAGAGCAAGCGAGTAGCTATAGGCGGGGGTCATCTAGCGCCTCGCTTATCTTTAGTTTTCTCGATCTTTGTCACTCTTCGAACGGTCTTCGGCGAAACTGTAGAGCTCTTCTTCACACGCGGCGACAGTTTTTTTGCAGCACGGGACAGGGGTTTTCCCGGGAATGCTGTAGTTCGCTCGATAAGCGTGTTAGAAAGCTTGAGCTTGCTACGAAGCTCAGCCTCGCGGATAGCCATCTCGCCATTATCGGTCTCGTGGTCGAGGCCTGAGAGATGAAGGAGGCCATGCAGGAGGAGAATTCGCACCTCGTCGCGCAGGGAGTGTCCGTACGTGGCAGCTTGTCGGGCGGCGGTTTCGAGGGAGATAGCGAGATCTCCAGCGTGGGAGTCGGCAATCTCAGCAGGAGCGGGAAAACTGAGGACGTCGGTAGCTTTATTCTTACCCCGAAAAGATTTGTTGAGACTACGAAGAGTCGGGTCGTCAGCAAGAAGAACCTCGACTTCGCCGCGGAGACCAACGGCTGCGCGGGCACGGTTGAGAAAGCTCGTCATACCGGAGCGCGAGAGAGTTTCTTTGAGACTTATCGGTGGTTCGATTGTGATCATGGAAGGGGCTTCGCTGCAGCCGTTGTATGGCTTGGCTTGTAGACACGGACGTAGTCAACCAGCATCTGCTGCGGGAAGGTCGTGGTCTGGTCGGGATTGCCGGGCCAATCGCCGCCTGTGGCCAGATTCAAGATGATAAAGAAGGGATGATCGAAGACCCAATGGGCACCTGGTGGCAGGTCGGCAGGGGTGCGGTGGGTGATGAGGTGATCGTCGATGAAGAATTTTATATCGTTAGGGCTCCACTCAACGGAGTAGAGGTGAAAAGCAGTGTTGACGGCCTCGCCCGACGGGAGGGTGAACTTTGCGGTGATGGGGTGCGCGCCGCTGTATCCGGGACCGTGGAGGGTGCTGTGAACCTCGGTTGGATTGCCGATGTTCTCCATGATGTCGATCTCTCCGGATTTAGGCCAGGGATCGGAGTCGATGTTGCCGCCGAGGAGCCACAAGGCAGGCCAGATGCCTTTACCGGTTGGGAGCTTCATGCGGGCTTCGAAGAGTCCGTAAGCCTGGGAGAACAGGCCTTTGGTGAGGATGCGGGCGGAGGTGTAGGGCTGCGTGATACCGTCTGGGCCGGTGTGAGTCTCTTTGAGGGCGGTGATGACGAGGTGGCCGTGCTGCAGATCGGCATTAACGGGACGGTTGGTGTAGGACTCAAGCTCGTGATTGCCGTAGCCGCCGCCACCGATGTCGTAGGTCCATTTGGCAGGGTCGGGGGAGGAGCCATCGGGGCCGTTGAACTCATCACTCCACGCTAAAGTCCAACCGGGCGGTGGCGACTGGGCTTTGAGGCTGGGTTGGAGTCCGACTACGAGAGCGAGCGCAAGGCAGGCACTTGTAAATGTGCACTTAGGGCCGGGCCGGCGAAGCGCGGGAATGGAGAAAGTACTTGGAGGTTCGATGTTGATCATCGCTTGGGGAGCAGTTGGTACTAAATGTCACAGGGGGCTGGATTCGCCCCCTGTGATTGATTATCGCAGATTCGTTGAATTTATTGGGGTTTGGGTATGGGTTTGGCCGTAGGAGCGAGGTTTGGATCAGGCAGCGCGGCTTCGCCGATTGGGAGCGGAAGCTGCTGCTGAGCCTTGCCGTAGCTGTCGTAGGCTCGCACGATGCGCTGGACGAGCTGGTGACGGACGACATCAACGTCTTCGAAGTGGCAGAAACGAATGCCTTCTACGCCGTCGAGGACGTGGAGTGCTTCGAGGAGGCCGGACTTCTTGGGGTTAGGAAGGTCAGTTTGGGTGAGGTCGCCGGTGATGACGGCCTTGGAGTTGTTGCCGAGGCGAGTGACGAACATCTTCATCTGCTCCATGGTGGTGTTCTGGGCTTCGTCCATGATGATGAAGGCGTCGGAGAGCGTGCGGCCACGCATGAAAGCGAGAGGTGCGACCTCGATGACGTTGGACTCAAGGAGCTTGTCGACCTTCATGGGGTCGAGAAGATCGTAGAGGGCGTCGTAAAGGGGACGGAGGTATGGGTCAACTTTTTCCTGGAGCGAGCCGGGGAGGAAGCCGAGACGTTCGCCGGCTTCAACTGCGGGACGGACCAGGATGATACGGCTGACTTTCTTGGCCATGAGGGCGCTGACTGCCATGGCGACGGCGAGATAGGTTTTACCGGTGCCGGCTGGACCGAGGCCAAAGGTCATGTCTGACTGTTCGATGGCTTCGACATATTTGCGCTGGTTGGGCGAGCGGGGCTGAACCATGCGCTTGACGCCGGCTGAGCGCTGTTTGCCGGTGTCGACGATGGACTTGAGGGTGGCGGCGGGGTCGGCGACGAAGAGTTTTAGCATGCCGTTGAGTTCGCCGTTATGAAGGTTGACGCCTGACTTGCGGAGAGTGTCGAAGTCAGTGAAGAGTTGTTCGACGCGGGCAACGTTGGTGGCTTCGCCGGTAACGTGGATAGCGTCGGAGCGGAGATCGATCGTGACGTTGAGTTTGTCCTCGAGGAGGCGGAGGTTTTCGTCGTGGGTCCCGTACAGGGGCTCAATGCCAGGTGTGATTTCCAGGGATTTTTTAATCAAGTAGTGTGCTGACCTCCGTCAGGGGGAGCTGGGTTGGGTGCATGACCGGTTGACTTGGGAGTTTTTGAGGGAAGAGCGGACACTGGCTGGTGGCGCATTGGCTGCGCCCTTTGACTGCGACCGGGATGGCGGAAGGTGCCAATCTAGTGTCGAAGATGGGCAAAGAGTAGAACGTCGGAGAGGTGGCGTCAAGGGGCAAATGATGAATTGATTTTGGTGCAGAACCGATGTGGAGTCGAGGTACACCATGTTTTCTACATATCAGATGCTTTTGATGGGGTTTGAGGCCTATTTTCGGCTGCAAGAAGGGTTGACCGAAGGCCCGGGTTTCCGTAGACTTAGATATTGCAGGGAGTGCGGTGGGCCGTGTCTGAATACAGAGTCGGCTGGCCTTGAGCCTGCATCCCATTTTCCCCTACAAATGTACGGGTTGAGAGAAGAGAGTTTATGGCAAATCATGTTTCGTCTTTGAAGCGCGCACGTCAGACCGTAGCTAAAACTGCGGTGAACCGCTCGAACAAGAGCAAGCTGCGCGGAACCCTGCGCCAGTTGCGCGAGTCCCTCGCTAAGGGCGACCACACGGCTGCAACCACCCAATACCGCGAGACTGCTTCGATCCTCGACAAGAGCGTGCAGAAGGGAATCCTGCACAAGAACACTGCAAGCCGTTACAAGAGTCGGTTGAACGCGCGTGTAAAGGCTGTGGCGCCGAAGAAGGCTGCTTAACTTTTTAGGTTATTCCCGAACGACAGAAGCATCGGGGTATAGAGTGTCAAAAGGCTGGCTTACGGAATACCGTGGCCAGCCTTTTTGTATCTAACCTGAAACCGGCCGTTGCATGTTATTGCGGCGAGTTTTTGGGTTTGTCTGTGGGCAGGGTGTAGAGGGTAGGCGGTTTGCGGTGCTCTTCAGGGGCTGGGTCGCCAGACGATTGGACAGTATCGCCTGAGGGCTCGACGGCCGGGACTGCACTTGTCGGTGGAGGCGCTTGGGTGGCGTCTACAGCGACACCACTCGCTTGGGGGGAAACGTTCACCGGGGTAACGGCGTTGGCTGGTTGAGCTTCGGGTTGGACGGTAGAATCGGCCTCTTCCGCCTCTGGATGAAGTTGATTGACGAGGTGAACCGGAAGATCGTTCTCGGGCGGCGCAGAGCTCTGGGCAAGTTTAACTGCAGCTTCTTCTTTCGACGAAAGAGGGGGAAGACGGTAGATCTCGATGGCTTCTGCGTGGACTACCGCGAGGGAGAGACCATCTGGAGAAAGAGCGAAGTTTTGACCCGCACGCTCTATGGGAGTGCAGTCAACGTGGAGAATCTGCTTACCACTTTCAGTCTGATAGACGACCACCGTTTGAGAGGAGATCTCGTCTGCGCTGACAGGCTGATCGGCCACAGCAGAGGAATGAAGAAGGACTCGACTCAAGGCAAATCGCCCGCTTGACGGTGCGTAGACAAGAGATGGAGCGATGAAGTCGCCGAAGAGACCCTGCTCCCACATCTCCTGACCACGCATGTTGAAGCCGCCGACAGCGCCGATGGTTTGGCCGTTCCGGCAGCCGAAGACTACGAACTCGCTATGGCTGACGAAGAGTGGAAATGGGCGGCAGGTGGAGTCGAAGGGAGAAAGTTCGTCAATCTTGCCGGCGTAGGAGTGAAAGTCGAAGGCGTAGTGTTGATGGCCTTGGTCGACAGTGGAAAGGTAGCCCGCTACCGTAACGGGTACCCCACCAGTGCCTTTAGAGTGGATGACCCCGGCAAAGTTGGATCTAACTGCGCCACCAGATTCGATTGGGGGGTGAAGGCGATAAAAGTTGATTTGAACGACAGGTGGTTCAGGAGCGGGATCGATCGGAGTGAGGACGAAGAGAGGAGTTTTCGGCCTGGGAGGCGCGGGAGTACGCCGAATGGTCTCGACGGTCAGCAGATCAGCATCAGGAGAGAGAATGACGGCGGCTATGCGGCGATTGTCCGTGGATAAGAAAGGGTGCTCCGCGAAAGGCTGGCCGGTGGAGAGATTGGCAAGCGGAGCAAAGGTGGTAAGTGTGTCGCGGATGCGTAGTAAAAAGTGACCGTGGCCCAGGCTCCATAGGTATTGCCCATGGTCGTGTGTGCGCCAGGTTGTGCGGGCGAGGATGTGGCCGGAGGTAAGTTCAAGCAGGACGGCATCGATCGTTCGATCCATATCATCCTCGGGCTCGTCGGGAAGGCGCTTGAGAAGGTGACGGGCGCTGAAGGTAAGCAGAAGATGCTGATCATCGACGTAATGGAGCGTCAGCATGGAGCTGCCAGCTAGAAGAAATTGTGCGGAAAGAGGTTGAAAACCAAAGCCTTCCAGGGGAAGACGAAGCGGAGCATCGGAGCCGCGAGCCGCAAAAGCGACTGTCGAAATGGATAAAAGGAGGACTCCCGCGAGTGGGAGACGGTGTAACACCGAAATGAGATATCTGGGAACCTTCATGGGAGTCAGCACGTATCTCTGCTCATCAGAGAGCGCATGGGGTAATGCTTTCACAGACGCGCGAATGACGCCAACGTATGCAGACAACGGAAGCAAATAATAGTCAGCATCGAGTTGGTGATACAAAGGCTGCAGAGATTTCGTACGTAAAGGACAATCGAATGTTGAACGGATGGATGTTGGAGATACCGGTCCTGCAGAAACGACGGGTTGGATTGGGTGCAGCGATCACATTAGCTGCCGTTGGCGCGTGGAATACTGCAATTGCCCAGCAAATCAAGTTGGTAAGTGATAGCAGCAAGCCTACCGAAATCTATCTGCCGATTCCCGGGTTCGATGCGACGTCGCTGGATACTTCAGCGGACCCCTGCAATGACTTCTACAAGTTTGCCTGCGGGAAGTTTGCGGCGAACCATCCGATTCCTGCAGATCAAGCGGGCGTGGATCAGTTTTATGCGCTGTATAACGTGAACACCCAATCGCTTAATGGGATTTTGAATAAAGCGGCTGCTGGTGGAGCGGGACGGTCGCCGGATGAGCAGAAGATCGGGGACTACTACAAGGCGTGCATGGATACGGACGCGATCGAAGCCAAGGGAGTTACGCCGATTGAACCTCTGCTTAGTGAGATTGACGCCGTGAAGAGCAAGGCTGAGCTGCCAGCGTTGATTGGGAAGCTGCAGCGCATAAGCGTGAACGCGTTCTTCGGTTATGGAGAGCAGCAGGACTTCAAGGACGCCACGAAACAGATTGCGTTTGTGCAGCAGAACGGCCTCGGGTTACCGGAGAAGGATTATTACCTGCGCGCAGGAGCGAAGGACGTTGAACTGCGAGAGCAGTATGTGGCGCATGTGGCGAAGATGCTGGAGCTGGCGGGGAGCTCGCCCGAGAAAGCAAAGAAGGATGCGCAGGCCATCATGACGTTCGAAACGGCGCTGGCCAAGGCATCGATGGGTGTGACCGATATGCGGGATCCGGAAAAGACGTACCATCTGCAGCCGATCGCAACCTTCGAGGCCACGATGCCGGGTTTTAAGTTCGAAGATTTCCAAAGTGAGGTGCACTCGCCGAAGGTCACGGAGATTAACAACTCGACGCCGGATTTCTTTCCCGCACTGATGAAGGAGATTGATGCGACGAATCTGGAGACGCTGAAGGCCTACCTGCGACACCAGGTGCTGACGACTTATGCGGGCAGATTGCCGAAGCGATTCGATGCGGAGAACTTTGATTTCTACGGACGTAAGCTAAATGGACAGCCGGAGCAAGCGGCGCGTTGGAAGCGCTGTTCGAACTCGGTGAATGGCGCGTTGGGCGAGGCTCTGGGCAAGGTGTATGTGGAGCTGTACTTTGCTGGGGATAGTAAGGCGAAGATGATGAAGATGGTTGCAGACATCGAGGCCGCGATGGGACGAGACATCGATCAACTCGACTGGATGTCGGCCGCGACGAAGACGCGGGCGAAGGAGAAGCTGCGCGAAGTTACGAATAAGATCGGCTATCCGGACAAGTGGAGAGATTACTCCAAGCTGGAGATCAAGCCGGACGATGCGCTGGGGAACGCACGACGTGCGGATGCATTCGAGAATGACAGGCAACTGGCAAAGATCGGGCAGCCTGTCAACATTTTTGAATGGGACATGACGCCGCCGACGGTGAATGCGGACTACGACGATAGCCAGAATACGATCAACTTCCCTGCCGGGATTCTGCAGCCATCGTTTTACGATCCGAAGCAGGATGATGCGACGAACTACGGGCATATCGGCGCGGTGATTGGGCATGAGCTGACGCATGGCTTCGACGATGAGGGGAAGAAGTTCGACGGCAAGGGCAATCTGAGCGATTGGTGGACGGCGGAGGATACGAAGAACTTCGTTGCTCGGACAGACTGCCTGCAGAACGAGTATGGCAGCTTCGTCGCGGTTGACGATGTGAAGGTGAATGGCAAGCTGACGTTGGGCGAGAATACTGCGGACAATGGTGGTTTGCTGCTGGCGTATATGGCTTATCTAGATCGCGCGAAGAAAGAAGGTGTGGATCTGGCGGCGAAGAAGGATGGATACACTGCACCGCAGCGGTTCTATATCGGCTTCGCGCAGAACTGGTGCGAGAACTCAAGGCCGGAGCAGGTGCGGACACAGGTGTTGACCGACCCCCATTCGCCCGATCACTTTCGTGCGAATGGTGCAATTGTGAATCAGCCTGGGTTTGCGGCGGCGTTTGGTTGCAAGAAGGGCGCGCCTATGGTGCCGGTGAAGAGTTGCCGCGTCTGGTAGTAGTTGTCAGGTTTCAGTTGTTAGTTCTGTGGTGTGACGGAAGAGAGCCTTTCGGCTCTCTTCCGTTTTTGTGGGATTGAGTGTGCGAAAGTGGAGGGATGGCGGTTTTAGAGAAGAGACGGGCACTGGGGTTTGGAGCTTGTGCGCTGGCTAGTTCGTTGTGGGGGTGTGGGTTCTTCTTCGGCAAGATTGCATTGGCGGAGATGAGCTTCGCACATATGGTGCTGTACCGGTTTCTGTTTGCCATGGTGGTGCTACTGCCGCTGCTGGTGACGCATCGTCCGGGGTTGAACCGGCGGGAGTGGGGATTGCTGCTGGTGGCTTCGTTTCTTGGCGTGCCTCTGCAGTTTCTGATCCAGTTCTATGCGTTGTCGATTACCACGGTGAGCCATGCTTCGCTGATGGTGGGGACGATGCCGGTAATTCTTGCTGTGGGGGCGGCGGGGTATGCCCATGAGCGGATGGACCGGGTGGGGTGGGTGGCTCTGGCGGGATCGACGTGCGGGGCGGGGCTGATTGCGCTCGGTGGGGGCGTGCATGCGAAGGGCGGGGCGACGCTGGCTGGGGATGCGCTGGTCGTGGTTTCGCTGCTGATCGCGCTGTTCTGGATACTTTTGAATAAGCAGCTGATGGGGCGGCACTCGCATGTTGTGGTGACGGCGTATGGGGTGCTGCTCGGTACGGTGATGTTGATGGTGTGGGTTCCGGTGCGTTATGGGTTGCCGCCGGTGGCGGGGGTGTCGGTGAAGGCGTGGCTGGCGCTGGCGGCGAGTGGGGTGTTGTGCACGGCGACTACGACCCTGCTTTGGAACTGGGGGATGACGCAGGTTCCGGCCTCACAGGCTGGGGTGCTTTTGAATATGGAGCCATTGATTGGGAGCTTGCTGGGGGTGATCGTTCTGGGAGAGCGGCTTGGGCCTAGCGCGTGGGTTGGTGGTGGGCTGATTTTGGCTTCGGCTGTCACTTTGACGACGCGGTCAAAGACGACGGTGCGGGAGACGATGCCGGTTACTTAGGTGTCAGTTCTCAGGTGTCAGTTCTCCGGTATCAGGTAACGGTTTGGAGTTTTTTTGTGGTGCGGTGCCAGATAAGGGCAAGGGTGGTGCCGGCTACGATGAGGCCGGTGCAGAGTCCCAGCCATAGGCCGACAGCTCCGTATTGGAGGCGAAAGCCGAAGAGATAGCCGACAGGCAGGCCGATGATCCAATAGCCGACGATCTGGACGACGAGGCCTGCGTGGGTGTTTCCTGCTCCGCGGAGGGAGCCGGTGGCGGTGATCTGGAGCCCGTCGAAGAACTGGAAGATAGCCGCGACGAAGAGTAGAGGGATGGTGGCGGCGATGACGTCTTTGTCGGCGGTGAAGCTGGCAGCGATGGCATGGGGGATGAGCAACAGGACCGCGGAGAAGCAGGCCATGACTCCGGCGCCGAGGAGGATAGCAGCCCAACCCGCCGAGGCTGCTTCAGAGGGAGCTTTGCGGCCTATGGCCTGGCCTACGCGGACCGCTGCGGCAGCGGAGATGGCGAAGGGAACCATGAAGGTGAAGCTAGCGCAGTTGAGCGCGATCTCGTGGCCTGCGAGGGGAAGGCGCCCCATGACTCCAATGAGGAAGGTGACCATGCCGAAGATGGAGATTTCGACGAAGATCTGACCGCCTGCCGGGGCTCCAAGGAGGGCGAGGCGGCGGAGGCGATTGGGCTCGAAGTGGCGGGCCATGCTGATAAGCCCATAGTGGTGGCGACGCTCGATACGCCAGAGGGCGATGACCATGAAGAGGGCGAGGTAACAGCGGGAGAAGGAGGTGGCGAGGCCTGCGCCTGTGACTCCGAGCGCCGGGATGTGGATGGGGCCGAAGGAGTGACCGTAGATGAGGAACCAGTTGCCGAAGACGTTGATGAGGTTGGCCGTGACGAGTGCGACGGCGATGGGACGGACGTGGTTGAAGGCCTGGAGGTAGCGGCGGAGTGTGAAGTAGAGGAAGAGTGCGGGGGTGCCGTAGTTGAGTGAGCCCAGGAAGGCGACCGAGCCGGTGAGGACGGCGCGGTCAATAGGCAGGCGAAGCATGAGGAACGGGGCGCAGAGGATGATGAGGATGAGAGTGAGCGCGAGTCCGGCAGCGAGGATAAGACCGTGGAGGAGCCAGCGGTTGGCCTCGTCGAAGCGGCCTGCCCCGTGAGATTGGGAGAGGTAAGTGTCGAGGCCGAGGAGGACGCCGGCGATGCCGAAGGCGATGGTGTTGTAGAGGACCTGGCCGAGAGCAGCGGCGGAGATGGCGAGTGCGGGGTTGGCCATGTGACCGACCATGATGGTGTCGACAATGCCCATGGACATCCAGCCGAGTTCGGCGAGGATGAGGGGGAGGGCAAGCGTGAGGACCGGCCGGATTTGTTGACGAATGGACATAGATTTTGCGGTACCCCCTCCCCCCTCCCTTCTATGGGGTATCTTGTACGGAAGTTATCCGCTTTCTTAGAGATAGAGGTGGCCCCCGTCTGCAAAATATTCATTACAGATGGTTTAGGCCTAAAATACTTGTTTTGTACAGTTTACAGGACCTAAAAACGGAAACCCCGGTTTAGCCCGGGGTCTTTTGACGTGTGGCTCCAGTATAGCTGGTTGCAGGAAACTGATGCGCCACGCGAATCTGCTGAACTGACGCGGTGAATCGCGTGTTCGGGGATTGACAGCTTTTCGAAGACTGCAAGTTAATACTTTTTCGAGTAGCGAGGAATCGAACCTTTACGCTCATTGCATGGCTGAGAGCTTAGAACTTGAGCAAAAAATATTTGAAGTAGTCATTGCAAATAAGAAAGAACAGACAACGACAGATACGGGCGTCTCTCCACTACGTCGCGCGATAGTACCGCGCGACGTCGGTCGAGATGACGATTCTTTGTGGCTGTAATGAAACGCGATTTCGATGGAGCCTGGAGTTTATTTCAACGGCGCATGAGCTTTTAGCAGTTGCTTAGAGATTTTCAAAGTTTGAAAGGATCGGTATGCGCGCCTACGTTGTCGAACGTCCTGATGCAGAATTTTCGGTGGTCGATCTTCCCCGCCCTGTTCCTTTGTCGGGTCAGGTGTTGGTGCGAGTCCATGCGAGTGGGGTGAATCCTCTGGATACCAAGATCCGAGCGGGGAAGGCGCCCCATGCGAAGCAGCCGCTGCCTGCGGTGCTGGGACTGGATATGGCCGGTGTTGTAGAGGAGATTGGCGACGGCGTGACGTCGTTTCGTCCAGGCGATGAGGTGTATGGGATGGTTGGCGGTGTGGGCGGGTTGCAGGGGACGCTCGCGGAGTTTGTTCTGGGGAACGCCGATCTGCTTGCGCTGAAGCCGAAGGCACTCTCGATGCGCGAGGCTGCGGCTCTGCCGTTGATTACGATCACTGCCTGGGAGGGGATTGTGGATCGCGCCGGCGTGCATGCGGGACAGAAGGTGCTGGTTCACGCGGGCGCGGGCGGAGTAGGGCATGTTGCGGTGCAACTTGCGAGGGCGTATGGCGCGGAGGTTTTCGCGACGGTGTCTGCGGAGAAGCGAAGCGTGGCGGAGGAGTTCGGAGCGACCCCGATCGATTACCGCAGACTTTCAACGGAGCAGTATGTGGATCTGCATACCGATGGGCAAGGCTTCGACGTGGTGTATGACACGGTGGGCGGTGCGACGATCGATGCGTCGTTCGTTGCGGTGAAGCGATATACGGGCCACGTGGTGAGCTGCCTGGGATGGAGTACGCACTCGCTGGCTCCGCTCTCGTTTCGTGGGGCGACGTACTCTGGCGTGTTTACGCTGATGCCTCTGCTGACGGGCGTAGGGCAGCCCCATCATGGGGAGATTCTTCGGCAGGCGGCGGTGCTGGCTGACGAAGGCAAATTGAGGCCGCTGATGAATAGAGAGCGCTTTGGCGTGGCCGAGATCGGAGCAGCACATGCCCTGGTGGAGTCCGGAGCTTTGGGCAAGGTGGTGATTGATCTTGTTTGATGTGGGTTGATTACGTTGGATCGTTCAATCGGTGAAGGCTACCGGGGAGTGAGCAGAAGAGCTTGCTCACTCCGCCGGTTATTAGGTTTAGAACTGTTCTGGAATTCCGAACTGCTTCGGGATTCAGAACTGCTCAAAGATGTTGGAGAACTGGTAGGAGCTTTGCGAGACACCGCTGCAGAGGTTTTGACTTCCGGTCTCTCCGCTGGGGCACTTTTGATCTCTCTCGAGCGCCCAGAATGAGAGCAGGCTGACGTTCGGGGTACTGTTTGCGAATGTGGCCACTTTCTGAGCGTCAGCGAGAGAGAAGATTTCGACGTAGCCATCGGGGTTAGGGTCCTGATATCCAACCTGCGACGTGATGCCGAGAGTGGAGCTGGAACCGATCTGCTTGAGCTGTGCGAGGGTGCCGGTTGCCGAATTGACGGCGATGCTTCCTTCCTCTTCGGAGCTGTCGTCGTAGTCCATCGTCATGATGTTGACGGTGGAGAGCTTGACTCCGTATTTTTGGGCGCTGGTGAGGACGTAGAGGGCGTTGGGGTCGAGGCCAGTGGTATCGACGGGAATGGTGAAGCTGACGATGAGGCCGGGATTGGCCGCCTGCAGGGCTGCGATGGTCTTGTTGCGCAGGTCGACCGTGGCTTCATTGTCGATCGTGTCGGCGTAGTTGTTCTCGATGTCAAAGTCGATGCGAGTGGCGTTGTACTTTGTAATGACCGCCTGATACTGGGCCTGGAGGCTGCTTTGCGTGGTGCACTTGTCGGCGAGCTCGTAGCCAGCTGCTCCGCCGAAGGAGATGATGCCATCGCCACCGGCGTTACGCAGGGTTTGGAGGTAGCCCGCATAGGTGGAGTCCGAGGTGATGGGGCTGTAGTCGTCCCAGGCGGCTTCGCAGGCGGAGTAGTCGGCGATGATGAACGCGAGGGTTACATACTTCAGCCCTGCGGCTGAGGCCATGGCGGGTAGATTGTTGTAGGGGTAGCCATTTCCCATATTGACGTAGGGAGCGACGATTTTGGTGGGCGTACCGCCGCCAGAGGGGGCGCTTACGACGATGTGGTCGACGTCGGGAGCCGAGCCACTGGCGTTGAAGAATCCGATGGAGTTAGTGCTGCCGGCGGTGAAGTTAGCCTGGAAGGTGACGGGCGCTGCGGGCGCTGTCCAACTGCTGCCGGTGAGGTTGTTGAGGGTTGGACCTGCTCCATCGTTGACCTGGATGGTGAAGGAGCGAGCGCCGCCGTCCGTGCCTTCGGTGTAGTAGAGCGTGACCGTGTAGGTGCCAGTGGTGGGGACGCTGATGTTTTTGATGCGGAGATAGTTGGCGTTGCCGTTGCCGATATTGCCGACGCGAAAACCGTTGAGACATCCCGAACAGCTTTCAGCCACGGCTGTGCCCTCTAATGCGTTGCTGCTGGCATTCGATTCATAGACCGTTTGCGCTTGCAGAGATGTGAGAGACGCGAAGAGCGCGACGAAGAGAAGGAAGAAGAAGCGTGAGGATGACGCTCGTCTGGAGGGTTGAGTGGAGTGGTCCGCGGGATCGCGAGGGTTCAGAAGGAGATGCCGGGAAGGTAATGCGTGCATGAAATTCTCCTTGGAGTAGCAGGTTCTGACGGTGAGGCCATCGAGATCGCTAACGGACCTGGAGAGTTTCAGTTGCTACGGAGAGCAAGGGACTTTCTAAACCTTAATTCACAACTTTCAATCTGTTGGGGAAAGTTACGGAGGAAAGATTAGTTTGTCAATCAAATTATTTGAGACTAACGCTTATCTGAGGAGTGCGGCTGTTTGTGCGGAGGAGCAAGGGTGTACGAAGTGCGGATTTCTACTTCCCGGTGCGGCGGTTGCGAGGCGCAAGATTCACATGTTTGTAATCTCCGGGGAGCATGGGCTTGCCTACACTTTCAGCTATGCTTGATCAACTTTTGACTCATGGTTTTACGAATGGAAAGAGCGAAGGGACGACGATTCTAAAGCTCGTTGGACCGCTGACTTTGTCTACGATGTTTGGGTTTCAGAACGAGTTTCGCAGCAAGACGCCGCAGGTGATGATCGTCGATCTAAGCGAGTCGCCGTATATGGATTCGGCTGGGCTGGGGCTGCTGATGAACTACTACGTGTCGGCAGAGAGCCACGGACGAAAGCTGCTGCTGGCGGGGGTGAATGAGCGGATCGAATCGCTGCTGGAGATGACGAAGGTGCAGACGATTCTGAAGAGCTTTCCCAGTGTTGAGGCGGCTGAGAGTTCTTTGTAAAGGCTAGAGATAGTGTCCTGCCGGACGGGCGCCCTGCGCGGGCAGCGATCACTTCGTGACTTTTATACCGGTTTGGGAGGACCAACTGCCTGGTCCTCCCTTTGGTCGAGTTGGGCTTTATTGCGGGGTGATGATGCCTCCTACGGGCATGCTTTTGGGGAGGCTGCCGGGGCGCTTGAGGTGCATGGCTTCGGCGGTCATGTCGGTGTATTTGAGGCCTGCACCGGTGTTGAAGAGGACGACCTTGTCGGTAGGTTTGAGTTCTCCGTTGGCGATGAGAGCGTCGTAGGCTGCGGTAGCGGCGGCTCCTTCGGGGGAGAGGAAGATGCCCTCGTGCTTGGCCCAGTCGAGGATGCTGGCTAGGATCTCTTCATCGGAGAAGGCCAGGGCTGCGCCGCCGGATTGGCGGACGATGTCGAGAATGATGGCGTCGCCGTAGGGCTTGGGGACGCGGAGGCCGGCGGCGAAGGTGGCGGCGTTCTGGAAGAATTCGCTGGCGGGCTTGCCCTCTTCGAAGGCCTTGGCTACGGGGGCGCAGCCGCTGGCCTGAAGGGCGTACATCTTTGGGCGCTTGCCGGTCACCCAGCCTAGCTGCTCCATCTCTTCGAAGGCCTTCCACATGCCGATGAGGCCTACACCGCCGCCCGTGGGGTAGAAGACGGCGTCGGGATACTGCCAGCCGAGCTGCTCGACGAGCTCGTAGCCCATGGTCTTTTTGCCTTCGACGCGGTAGGGCTCTTTGAGGGTGGAGATGTCGAACCAGACTTCGCTGGCGGGGAGGTTGGCGTCGCGCTGGGCCTTGATGTTTTCACCAACCATGCGGGCGCAGTCGGAGATGAGGCCGTCGACCATGGTGACGTCGGCGCCGTAGACGATGCCTTCGAGATAGTTGGCGAAGGGGACGTCCTGAGGCATGAAGATGTGGGCCTTGATATCGGCGGCAGCGGCGTAGGCTGCGAGGGCTCCGGCGGCGTTGCCTGCGGAGGGGACGGCGAGGTGACGGAGGCCGTAGTGTTTGGCCATGGTAACAGCGAGGCCGAGGCCGCGGGCTTTGAAGGTGCCGGTGGGGTTGGCTCCTTCTTCTTTGACGTAGAGGCCGGGGTAGCGCTTGCTGTGGAGCATCGGCGTCCAGCCTTCGCCGAGGGTGACGGGAGTTACGTCAGGAAGGACGCTGGCGTAGCGCCACATGCCGAGGCTTGAAGGAGATGCCGCAGCGCGGGCGGCGATGTCTTCACGCTTCGCGGTGTGCTTGAGCTTGTCCATGTCGTAGCGGACGTAGAGAGACCCGGCGCAGAGGGGGCAGAGGGTTTGAGGAGTTTCGGCAGAGAGGTGGTGATGACATCGAGAACATTCGAGCGACGTAATAACGGCCATATATTAGATGCTAACGGATTTGGGTTACGAAGAGATTGCTTAAGCGGCGCAAAAGTGCGACGAGGCGATGTGAGGGTTGTTTCCCACTTTGGAAAACAACCTCATTAAGATGGTGCTCGTGGCTGCTAGTGGCGCTGGAGCCAGCGGCGAACGGAGAAGTCCGTTGCGATGCTGGCGGCCAGGAGGGTGAGGCTGATGCTGAAGGCGCTGACCACCCAGTTGAGCTCCATGCGTCCTTTGAGCATGAACCTGTCGAGCAGGGTCAGGACCAGGACCAGGACCGCCGCCTCCGCAAAGAAGGACGAGCAGCGTGGAGCAGCGGCGGCGAGCAGGTCGAAGAGTGGGGATGTCTTCTTTTGAGGCGGAGCTTCGCCTCCGGGAGGAACCAGCGTGATGCGATGGATGGGCTGGGGAGAAGAATCTGAGGGTTGCTGCGGTAGAACTCCTCCGAAGGAGGTTAGTAGATTTTTGTGAAACATAAACAAGCCTTTGTGGTGCCTGCTGTTAGTCTGCCTCCGGCCAGGGTGAATGTCGAGTAAATTTCCCGTAAATGTAAGACATAGCTTGGGTTATGAATATTTATGCAGTGCGGATGAGAGAATATGCAGAGAGATTGAGGTAGGAATGCGTTTAATCGCGGTGGATATGGATGGGACGCTGGTGGGGCCTGATGGGCAGGTGAGCGTACGGAACCTTGCCGCGATGAAGGCGGCAGAGCAGGCCGGGGTGCGGGTGGTGGTCGCTACCGGGCGGCGACATTGCTACGCGATGAGGGTGCTGCGCGGGCTGGGTCTGCGGGAGGAGGATGCGCTGATCAGCTCGAATGGAACTGTGACAAGGACGATTGGGGCGAAGCTGCTGGAGAGGACGTTGCTGCCGGTGGAGACAGCGCGGTGGTTGTGTGGGCATCTGGAGGAGTTTCGCAACGCGCTGGTGGTGACGTTCGACAAGGTGGGGACGGACGGGGAGGATGTGCGCGGGGCGTTGGTGGTGGAGCACCTGGAGGAGCTGCACGCGAGCATTGGCAGGTGGATGACGGCGAATGAGCCATATATCGAGAGGGTGGTGCCAATTGAGAGAGCGCTGGAGGGTGAAGCGCCGATCCAGATGATGCTGTGCGGGACGGTGGAGCGGATGCGGAGGGCGGAGGCGCTACTGCTGGATCATTCGGGGGTGTCGGCTGTGGGGGTGGCAGCTGTGGAGAGCGCGAAGGTTTCGTTGCATCGGACGGAGTATCCGGAGCGGGATTTAAGTATTGTGGACATTTTGCCGGCGGGGTGCAGCAAGGGTTCGGCGCTGCTGCGGCTGGCGGAGACCCTTGGGGTGGGGGCGGAGGAGATTGTGGCGATTGGGGACAACTGGAACGACGTTTCGATGCTTGAGGTTGCGGGGCAGGCAGTGCTGATGGGGAATGCGCCGGAGGATTTGAAGGCGGAGAGGGCGGCGAGAGGGTGGATATTGGGCCGGCGGCATGACGAGGATGGAGTGGCGGAGGCGATTGAAGCGGTGTTGAACGGTCTGCCAGTGACACGATAGTGGGAGTTTTAGCGGGATGGAGGATGGGCTTGGGGTGGTAGGCTTTGAAGGTGGCTATGGGTTTTAGAACGTTCGTGTTGAGCGCTGCGATGCTGGCTGCAATGATGGCTGCGGCGTGCCCGCTGGCCAATGCAGCCGAGCACGTGACGCTGAAGAACGGATTTGAGGTGGATTGCGTTCGGCGCGAGGCGGTTGGAGATAAGATCCGGCTGTACTTTGCGGAGAAGGGCGTGCCGGCCTCGGAGTCGAACTACATGGATGTAGCTTCGGACTCGGTGGTTCGGGTGGAGACGGTTGCGGATGTGCCAGAGCCGGCGGCCGAGGAGAAGGCACCGACTGCGATGGTGCTGATGACCGCGCCGACGAAGGAAGAGATGCACGAGATGCTGGCGCATGCGGGGGCGGCGCACCATATCGATGAGGATCTGCTGGCGAGCGTGGTGAGGGCAGAGAGCGGCGGTCATGTGCGGGCGGTTTCGCGCACCGGGGCGCAGGGGCTGATGCAGCTGATGCCGGGCACGGCGAGTGCGATGGGCGTAGAAGATTCGTTTCGTCCGGAGCAGAATATTGCAGGCGGGACGGCTTACCTGGATATGCTGCTGACGCGGTATCACGACAATGTGGCGCTAGCGTTGGCGGCCTATAACGCCGGGCCGGGCGCGGTAGATAAGTACCGTGGGGTGCCTCCGTATCGCGAGACGCGGGAGTATGTGGCGCGGGTGATTCGCGAGTTCAATCGGCGGAAGCAGACGGCGATGGTCGCACAGGCCAGGTAAGACAGCACCAGCTACAGACCAAGAGAGAGATTTGATGACGAAGCGTAATGCAGTCGTGTGGGGAGTGGGCGCGGTTGCGCTGGTGGTGCTGGTTTGGTTATTTCGGACGAAGGTCCACTTCGACTGGGCTACCTTCTGGCAGCAGCTTCGCTATGTGAGCCTGGGGCATATCCTGGCTGGGATTGTGCTGATTTACGTTACGTATTATCTGCGGGCGCTGCGATGGTCGGTGTTTCTGTCGCCGACGAAGAAGGTTCCGGCTACTTCCCTGCTGGGCTCGCAGTTCATCGGGTTTACGGCGGTGGCTTTGTTTGGACGGCTGGCGGATCTAACGCGGCCTTTCCTGGTAGCGCGGCGGATTAGCCTGTCCTTGAGTTCGCAGGTGGCGGTGTACACGATTGAGCGGATGTTCGATCTTGGCGCGGCAGCGTTGATTTTTTCGAGTGCGCTGGCGTTTACTCCGCGAGATCTGCCACACCATGAGGTCTTTGTTCGAGCAGGCGCTGTGAGCATGGGTTTGACGCTTACGATTGCGATCTTCGCGGGCGTCGTGCGGGCGGCGGGCGCCGTGGTAGCAGCCTTTGCACGGAGGACCGTGGGACTTGTTTCAAAGCCTGCGGGCGAGAGCATCGCTACGAAGATCCTTGGGTTTCGCGATGGGTTGAATGCGTTGTCGTCGGCGCGGGACTTTGGAATTGTGACCCTGCTCTCGCTGACCATGTGGGTGATGATTGGGTCTGCTTACCTACAGACAGCACACGCCTTTATTCATACGCCTGAGCTGGCTGGAGTGACATTTTCGCGGACGATGCTCCTGATGGCGGTCAGCATCGGCGGGTCGGCGCTGCAGCCTCCCATCATTGGCTGGTTTACGCAGATTGCGATTACGGCGGCGGCGATGCATTCGTTTTATGGTGCGCCGATTGAGGCGGCTACGGCTTGCGGTGCTGTGTTGCTGGTGGTCACGTCCCTCTGCATTATTCCTGCCGGGTTGATCTATTCGCGGGTGGAGCATGTGAGCTTGAAGAGGGTGGCCGAGGAGAGCGAGGCTGCCGGGGTCGCTGGTTAGTTTTTTGTGAGTGCTTTGTCCTGCCGGACGGGCCCACTGCGCGTGGAGCGGTCACTTCGTGACTTGTATACCTCATCTTGCTTGGGGGTTCGTTTCGGGCCTCGCTTTGCTCGGCGTGATTATCGCGCTTGTGCGCTGTAGAATCTATCTATTCCGATGAAGTGTCCCTACTGTGGTTTTGCCCAGGACCGTGTTGTCGATTCCCGCGAGAGTAAAGACGCGGACTCGATACGCCGGCGACGGGAGTGCGAAGGCTGTAACAAGCGATTTACGACGTATGAGCGGATCGACGAGATCCCGTACATGGTGGTGAAGAAGGATGGACGTCGGGAGAAGTTCGACCGGCAGAAGGTGCTGAGCGGGCTGTTGCATGCGTGCGAGAAGCGGCCAGTGGCCGCGGTGAATCTGGAGCGCATTGTGGATGAGACCGAGGCGTATGTGGTGGATTCGCCGGAACGCGAACGGACGACGAATGAGGTCGGCGAGCTGATTATGTCGCGGTTGAAGGATATCGATACGGTGGCGTATATCCGGTTCGCGAGCGTGTATCGGGACTTCAAGGATGTGCGCGAGTTCAAAGAAGAGCTGGAAGAGTTGCTGAACGGAAAAGACCCTAAGAGATTGTCGAAGAGGTGAGGCTGACCGCGGATCGTCGCGGATAGCGCGGATATGAAACAAGGAGCAACGACAAAGGCGAAATACGGGGTCTCTCCACTGCGCAACAGACGATGAGACTGTCTGTCGCTCCGGTCGAGATGACACACTCTTCCGATTGGGGAATGTCAGATGACGCACTTCAGGCGGGGGATTTTGGAATGAGTTTAACTTTACAGAAAAGGCGGTAGTGGATGACGGCAGCAAAGAAGACGCACAGAATTACTTTGATTCCGGGGGATGGGATTGGCCCGGAGGTCTCTGGCGCAGTAGTGAAGATTCTGGAGAACGCGGGTGCGGCGACGGGCGTGGCGTTTGACTGGCATCCGTACGATGCTGGCGCGACCGCGTTCGAGAAGACGGGCGAGTATATTCCGAAGGCGCTGTACGACTCGATCGAGAAAAACAAGGTGGCGCTGAAGGGACCGGTGACGACACCGATTGGCGGCGGGTTTGCTTCGATCAATGTGACGTTGAGGAAGAACTTCGAGCTGTTTGCGAACTTCAGGCCGGTGAAGAGCCTGCCGGGGCTGAAAACGAACTATCCGAACATCGATCTGGTGATTGTGCGCGAGAACATGGAGGATCTGTACGCCGGGCTGGAGCACGAGGTGGTGCCTGGGGTGGTGCAGGCATTGAAGATTATCACCGAGAAGGGGTCGACGCGGATTGCGAAGTTTGCGTTTGACTATGCGCGGAAGCATGGCCGGAAGAAGATTCATGCGATCCATAAAGCGAACATCATGAAGCTGTCGGATGGCCTGTTTCTAAAGTGCTGCCGTACGGTAGGCGAGGGTTTTCCTGAGATCGCGTATCACGAACACATCGTGGATAACACTTGCATGCAGCTGGTGATGAATCCTTACCAGTACGATATTTTGCTGACTGAGAATCTGTACGGGGATATTTTGAGCGACCTTTGCAGCGCGTTTGTGGGTGGCTTGGGATTGGTTCCTGGGGCGAACCTGGGGACGGAGTGCGCGATCTTCGAGGCGGTGCATGGATCGGCTCCTGATATTGCGGGGAAGGATATGGCAAACCCAACGGCTCTGCTGCAGAGCGCAGTGCTGATGCTGCACCATATCGATGAGCCGGTGGCGGCAGAGCGGGTGCAGGCCGGGTTGGAGCAAGTGTATCGCGAGGGGAAGACGCTGACGAAGGACGTTGGAGGAACCAGCGGGACGAAGGCGTTTGCCGATGCGGTGATCGCGGCGATGGAAGCTCCGGTGACGGCTTAGTTGCTTCACGGATCACCTCAATGGTGCGAATCTACGAAGAGACAAAAGCGAAAGCAAAGACAAAGACGAAATACGGGGATCTCTCCACTTCGCTACTCACGATGAAACTGTGAGGAGCTTCGGTCGAGATGACGATTTGCAAAGGTGTGGAGGCGGTATGAGGCGGATTTGTGGCTGGTTGATGGCGACGGTGGTTGCTGGTGGGGTGTTGAGCGGATGCAAGCCGAGCGATGCGGTGAAGCATAGCGGCGATGGAGTCGCGGCGACGGAACCGGCTGCTGCTCCGGCGCCTACGGTCCAGCTCGATAAGGCGACGCTGGGGATGGTGACGGGGACGATCCATCTGACGGGGAAGGCACAGGCGCGGGTGAAGATCGATATGTCGATGGATCCGGTGTGTTCAATGACGGCTGGGGATAACTTTGCCGAGCAGTATGCGGTGAAAGATGGCAAGCTCGCGAATGTGTATGTGTACATCAAGAGCGGGCCGCCTGCGGCGATGCTCTCTGGCGGGCCGACGCCTGCACCGGTGGTGCTGGACCAGGTGGGATGCAAGTACGTGCCGCATGTGATTGCGCTGGTGCGCGGCGGGTCAGTGGAGTTCAGAAACTCTGACTCGACGATGCATAACATTCACACGATGCCGACGGTGGTGGGGAGCCAGCCGATCGACATCTCGCAGGGGCCGAAGGGTGCGCCGCAGGTGAAGCAGTTCAACCAGCCGGAGGCGATGATTCCGGTGCGGTGCAACAACCATCCGTGGATGAATGCGTTTATCAATGTGTCGGCTACGCCGTTTTTTGCGGTGACGGATGCGGATGGACACTTTGGGATTAGCGGATTGCCAGCGGGGACGTATACTTTGGCGGCGGTGCACGAGAAGATGGGCGAGCGGACGATGACCGTGACGGTTGAGCCTAAGGGGACGACGAAGGCGGACTTCAGCTTTACCGCATCGAACTAGAGACGACAGCATGGTGGAGGCAGGATGAGCGCAGGATTGGCGTTGTTAGCGGCGATGCAGCATACGGCACAGTTCACGGTGGACCTGGCTTTCGTGGTGCATGCGCTGCCGCTTTGGTTTTTGGTGTTTGCCCTGTTTCTGCCTCGCCTGGCAATGGTGGTGGCTTGGTTTCAGGGGCTGCTGGGGCCGTTTCGCTTCGATCTGACGCCACCGCACTTTCAGGGTTTGTTGCCGCTGCTGTTCTGGCTGCTGCTGCCGCGGGCGCTGGTGCTTTATCTGATCTACCAGGATCAGGGGATTCACTTCTGGTTTTTGCTGCATCTGCTGGTTGCGCTGCTGGTATGGGCGGGCGGTGGGCACCGGATGACTCGGCGACGGCGGGATAGTTAGGTCCGACTAGATATGTCCTGCCGGACGGGCGCCCTGCGCGGGCGGCGGTCACTTCGTGACTTTTTACCTTTTTTATTTTGGGTCAGGTGATCTGGGCCTCCCGCTGGTCGGCTTGTCATAAGTGACGGTGTTGGGCCGGCGCGTTATTCTTAGTGGATGGAACGACGCAGGGTTGGCATTCTTGGCGCGACCGGGATGGTCGGGCAGCGATTCATTCAACTTTTGAGCAATCATCCGTGGTTCGAGATTGCGTGGCTGGCGGCAAGCGATCGCAGCGCCGGGAAGACGTATGCCGAGGCCTGCAAGTGGAAGCTCGATACTCCGCTGCCGAAGCGAATTGCGGCGATGACGCTACAGCCAAACGTTCCTGAAGGCTCGGCGATCGAGCTGCCGAAGATCATCTTCGCGGCGCTGGATGCGGAGATTGCGCGCGAGCTGGAGCCGAAGTTTGCCGAGGCCGGGTGCGCGGTGATCTCGAACTCGAGCGCGTTTCGGATGACGGCAGATGTTCCGCTGGTGGTGCCAGAGGTGAATGCAGATCACCTGGCGCTGATCGAGACGCAAAGCTACCGCAAGGGGCATGGCGGACGCGGCGGCTACATCGTGACGAATCCGAACTGCAGTGCGATTGGCCTGGTGATGGCATTGAAGCCGCTGGAAGAGCGGTTTGGGATTGAGAGTTTGTTTGTGTCGACGATGCAAGCGGTGAGCGGTGCGGGATATCCGGGGGTGGCTTCGCTGGATATTCTGGGGAACGTGGTGCCGTTTATTAAGAATGAAGAGGAGAAGCTGCAGGAGGAGGTCGGCAAGCTTCTGGGCGAACGGAAGGGCACGAAGATTGAGTTGCTGGACGCGAAGGTGAGCGCGCATTGCAACCGGGTTGCGGTGGAGGACGGGCATACCGAGTGCGTGAGCATCAAGCTGAAGAAGAAGGCGACGCGCGAGGAGATTCTGGCGGCGTGGAGCGAGTTTCTACCGCTGCATGGGCAGCCTCTGCCGACTGCGCCTGAGCAGCCCGTGGAGTATGACGAAGGCGTAGACCGGCCGCAGCCCCGGCTGGACAGGATGCGCGGGGGTGGTATGGCAGCGACGGTGGGACGGCTGCGCGAGTGCCCGTTGCTGGACTGGAAGTTTGTGGTGTTGTCGCACAACACGATTCGCGGGGCGGCTGGGGCGGCGGTGTTGAATGCGGAGGTGCTGGCCCTGTTGGGCAAGCTGGATAAGATGGGCGTTCCGTTGACTGTGGGTGGTTCGGCGAAGACTGGGAGTCAGCTGAAGGCTGCGGCGGTGACGGCTTGAGCGTAGCGCGAGAGAAGTTGGTGGTGATGAAGTTTGGCGGCACGTCGGTGGAGGACGCGCAGGCCATGGGGCGGACGACGGCGATCGTACGCAGCCGCAGGGAGAAGGGGCTGGAGGCTGTCGTTGTGGTGTCGGCGATGGCGAAGGTAACCGATCTGCTGCTGTCGGCTGCGAGTGCCGCGGGGCGTGGGGACAAGGCAGGAGCGCTGGCGATTGGCGCACGGTTGCGGCATCGGCATATCGATACTTCGAGTGCGCTGCTGCAGGGCGAGCGTTGTGTGCGGGTGCAGCAGGCGTTGCATACAGAGTTCGACGCGCTGGATGACCTGCTGCGCGGGATTGCAGCGGTGGGTGAGTTGACGCCGCGCACGAACGATCTGGTGGTGAGCTTTGGCGAGAGGCTGTCGAGCAGGATGATGGCTGAGGCGCTGGAGCAACAGGAGCTGCAGGGTGTGCATGTCGATGCCCGGAGCTGCATCATTACAGACGCGAGCTACGGCAAGGCGGTGCCGCAGAACGCGGCCATTGAGGCGAAGCTGGCTGCGATTGTGCTGCCTCTGATTGAAGCGGGAAAGACGCCGGTGATGGGCGGATTTATCGGCTCGACTGCTGAGGGCGTGACGACGACGCTGGGTCGCGGCGGCAGCGATTTTACCGCTGCGCTGGTGGGTGGCGGGATGCACGCTGGAGCGATCGAGATCTGGACGGATGTGAATGGGATCATGACTACAGATCCGCGGATCTGTCCGGATGCGCTGCGGGTGAAGACGATCAGCTTTGAAGAGGCGGCTGAGCTGGCTTACTTTGGCGCGAAGGTGCTGCATCCGGCTACGATTCTGCCGGCAGTGCAGAAGAGCATACCGGTGTGGGTGTTGAACTCGCGCAACGCGGAGAATGAAGGCACGAAGATTACCGCGATGGCGGCGAAGTGTGCGAGCCCGTTCAAGAGCATCGCGGCGAAGAAGCGGCTGACGATCATCGATGTAGTTGCGAGCCGGATGCTGATGTCGCATGGGTACCTGAAGGCGGTGTTCGATGTCTTCGATAAGTACAAGTGCGCGATTGATATGGTGTCGACGAGCGAGGTGAGTATCTCGCTGACGGTGGACAGCAACCAGCAGCTGCCGGAGATCTGTGCGGAACTGGCGAAGATCGCCGACGTAAAGATGGAGGGGCACAAGGCGCTGGTGTGCCTGGTGGGCGAGGATATTCGCGGCCATAACGGCATTGCGGGGCAGGTGTTTTCGGCGATCAGCCATGTGAATGTGCGGATGATCTCGCAGGGGGCGAGTGAGATCAATATGAGCTTCATGATCGATGAAGAGGATGTGGAAGAGGCGGTGCGGAGTCTGCACAACCACTTTTTTGCGAACCCGGATGAGACGGTGTTCGATGTTGCGAACAGGGTTCAGCTACAGGGCAAAGCTTAGGGAAGGCACACATGCGGGTTCTGGTTCTGGGGATGGGAAAGACAGGCAAGCTGGTGGCATCGGTGGCGGCGGAGCGCGGACATAGCGTGCATGTGCTGGATGCGAAGGAGAACGCGGGAGCGGCTGCACTGACGCCGCCGTTTGTTGCGGGGTTCGATGTGGTGATCGATTTCACTACGCCGGAGGCTACGATTCAAAACATGCGGGCTTGCCTGGCGACTGGCGCGAAGATGGTGATTGGGACAACGGGCTGGTATGACAAGCTGAACGATATGCGCGGGCTGACGGAGCGGAAGCAGGCGGGGCTGTTGTATGGGACGAACTTTTCTGTCAGCGTGCAGGTGATGCTCAAGATGGCTGCGGTGATGGGCAGCGAGTTGAAGAAAGCTGGGTATGCGTTTTCGATTGAAGAGACGCATCATTCCAGCAAGCTGGATTCGCCTTCGGGTACTGCGATCAGTCTGAAGAGGGTGGTTGAGACTGCGGCTGGCGGGGCTGAGGTGCCAGTGGAAGCGAAGCGCGAGGGCGATGTGATGGGACTGCACACGCTGATAGCTACGAGCGATGCGGATCGGCTGGTGCTGACGCATGAGGCGTTTTCGCGGCGGGGGTTTGCGGAGGGCGCGGTGAGGGCGGCGGAGTGGCTGTCGACGCGGACGGGAAGCTTCGACTTCCAGGATGTTTATACCGAGGTTTAGTTGGCTATCGGTAACCGTTGAAGAGCGCTATTGAAGGCTTAACACGGATTGGCACCGATGGCATCGATTTAAGAACAGACAACGGAAAAAGCAGATCCGTACGGGATGACAAACAACGATACAAACAACGAAAAACAAAGGCGAAATGCAGGGATCTCTCCACTGCGAGACGGACGATAATACTGTCCGCCTCTCCGGTCGAGATGACGATAGTTTGGGTGGGCGATAATTTTCTTAAGATGTCGATGCGTTTGGAGGATTGATTATGAGCGTTGCAGTAGTGGCGGAAAAGACGAAGTTTGCGGACCTGACTTTTGAAGAGAAGCTGGACCGGCTGGCAGAGGTTGCGGTGAAGGTTGGGCTGGGGTTGCGCGCGGGGCAGGAGCTGATCATGTCCGCTCCGATGGAGGCGCTGCCGCTGGTGCGCCGGATTACCGAGCATGCGTATAAGGCCGGAGCGCTGCTGGTGACGACGTTCTATGCGGATGATCCGAGCGTGCTGGCGAGATATGAGTATGCGTCAGATGCAAGCTTCGACTATGCGCCGAAGTGGCTGCAGGACGGGATTGCGGAGGGGTTCCGCAGCGGGGCGGCGCGGCTGGCGATTGCCGGGTCTAATCCTGCGCTGCTGGCGAAGCAGGATCCGGCAAAGGTGGCGCGGGCCAACGTTGCGGCATCGAAGGCGGGGAAGCCGGCGATGGAGCTGATTACGCGACATGAGATCAACTGGACGATCGTTGCGTGTGCGACGCCGGAGTGGGCGAAGCTGGTGTATCCGGGAGAGCCCGAGGAGATTGCGGTCGCGAAGCTTTGGGAGGCGATCTTTGTGGCGTCGCGGATTGCGGTGGACGACCCGGTGGCGGAGTGGCAGGAGCATGGCGCGAGGTTGAAGAGCCGCGTGGAGATGCTGAATGCGAAGCGGTTTTCGGCGCTGCACTTTACCGGGCCGGGAACGGATCTGACGGTTGGCCTGGCAGACGATCACCTGTGGGCCGGCGGTGGAACGACTGCGGGGAATGGCGTTTATTGTCAGCCGAATATTCCGACGGAGGAGTGCTTTACGACTCCGCATAAGGACCGCGTGGATGGGACGGTGAAGGCTTCGAAGCCGCTGTCGCACCAGGGAACGTTGATTGAGAATATTGCGGTGCGGTTTGAAGGCGGCAAGATCGTTGAGGCCACGGCGACGGCGGGTGAGGATGTTTTGAACCGGCTGATCAGCACGGATGACGGGGCAAGGCGGCTGGGCGAGGTGGCGCTGGTGCCGCACTCTTCGCCGATTGCGCAGAGTGGAGTGCTGTTCTGGAGCACGCTGTTCGATGAGAATGCGGCGAGTCATATCGCGCTGGGACAGGCTTACTCGACGTGCCTGATTGGCGGCGAGAAGATGGACGCGGAGCAGTTGGCGGCGTTGGGTGCGAATGCGAGTCTGATCCATGTGGACTGGATGATCGGGTCGGGCGAGATGGATGTGGATGGTGTGGCTGCCGATGGGAGTGCGGAGCCGTTGATGCGCAAGGGCGAGTGGGTTTAGCTTCGCGCGGGAGAACGATCGCGCGGCCTGGGTGTTAGGTCAGGAATGATTCAGGCCGCGCTGAGAGTGCGATAAAGCTGCGCCAGTACGGGATTTTCCACTGCGCGGGCGATAATTTCTCTGGTATTTGTGGGAAATTCGCTGTAAATTGAAGCTCAATCGGACTGTGGTCCGCCTTCATTCCAACGTTCCCAAAGAATAGTACCTGCAAAGCGATCGGTTTTTTTGCAGCACATAGATAGCTGGTCCTCTAGCTCATCAGGATCTTCAGTTGGTGTCTTCCTTCTGTTGCCGCGGTGTCGCATCTCTACAAATCAAACTCTTCGAGGAGCACTTCTATGCACTCTGATTCTGTGAACTCCGATAGGACGACAGGCGTTTCCCGCCGATCGTTTCTGCGCATCGTTGGCGCGGCCTCCGCGGCTGCTACCTCTTTCCCGGCGTTTGCTGCGATGCAGCAGGCGGCGCCAGCAACGGCACAGCCTGCGCGACGCGGCCGACGCGGGATGCAGGCGCTATCGCCGGATACGGTGATTATCAGCGCGAACGAAAACCCACTAGGGCCGGCGCAGTCCGCGTTGACCGCGATATGTAGCACTGCCGCGACGGGTGGCCGCTATCATGAAGACGAGTACATGAAGACGCTTGCCGTCTTCAACGAGCAGTATGGCCTGAAGAACGATTATTCGGCGCTGTTTCCTGGCTCGAGCGGGCCGCTGGACCTGGCGCTGATGTCGAATATTGGACCGGATAAGCCGCTGGTCTATGGCGATCCGAGCTACGAACAGGGGCCACGTGCGGCCGATGCGATGAAGGCTCCGAAGTATCCGGTGCCGCTGACTTCGACCTATGCGTATGACGTGAAGGCGATGCTGAAGGTGCATCCTTCGCCGGGTGCTTACTACATTGTGAATCCGAATAATCCGACGGGAACGGTGACGCCCAAGGAAGACATCGTGTGGCTGGTGAATAACAAGCCGAAGGGTTCGGTGGTGATCATTGACGAGGCCTACACTCACTTTTCCGATAATGAATCGTGCATCGATCTGGTGGCGCAGGATAAGGACGTGATTGTGATGCGGACGTTCTCGAAGATCTACGGGATGGCCGGTCTGCGCGCTGGATTTGCGGTGGCGAGGCCGGACCTGATCGACCGGTTCAACAATGTTGGAGGTCCCAGCCAAAGTTTGGCGAGTATCTCCATTACCAGCGCCGCGGCTGCGCGGGCGAGTCTGCAGGATAAGGACCTGGTTTCGCTGCGGAAGAAGATCAATGCGGATGTGCGGTCGGAGACGTTGGAGTTTTTGACCAAGCATGGCTACAAGATCGTTCCTGGCTCGCAGGCGAATATGTTTATGGTGGATGTGAAGCGTCCGGGCAAGGAGTTTCAGCGGGCGATGCTGGGCGAGAGTGTTGCGATTGGGCGAACGTGGCCTGCGATGCCGAACTACGTGCGCGTGACGGTTGGGACCAAGTCTGAGATGGCAAAGTTTCAGACGGCCTTTGTGAAGTGCATGGACACTGCGCCGGGCTCTGCAAATGGGGCTGCGGCTTTGGAGATGCCGAGATTTCATGTACCGTCGGAGTTTGCTCGAGGGTAGAGATTCGGAACAGGATAAGGCTCTGGCGGCAGATCGCCGGGGCCTTTTTTCTGTTTGTAGGGACGGAAGCGCTGCTCTGAGGAAATCAATACTGCCGACGCGGTAAACTTGCAGTCATTATGGAATTGATGGGTTGTGGAACGGCGCTGGTGACTCCCTTTCGCAGGGACGGCAGTGTAGATGAACCGGCGCTGCATGCGTTGGTGATGTGGCAGATCGAGAGTGGGATCGATTTTCTTGTGCCGTGCGGGACGACGGGAGAGGCCTCGACCCTGAGTGAGGTCGAGTGGCTGCGGACGATTGAAGTGGTGATTGCCGCGGCGGCGGGGCGGGTGCCGGTGATTGCGGGGTGCACGCATAACTCGACGCATGAGGCGGTGGCGAGGGTACGGAAGCTGTCGCACGTGCATGGGTTGACGGGCGTGCTGACGGCAAATCCTTACTACAACCGGCCGGGACAGGAGGGGCAGTACCAGCACTTTCACGCAATCGCAGAGGCGACTGAGCTGCCGGTGCTGCTGTACAACATTCCTTCGCGGACGGGCGCGAACCTGGAGCCGGCGACGGTGCTGCGGCTGGCTGAGCTGAAGAACGTGATTGGGGTGAAGGAGTCGAGTGGGAATATTGCACAGATTACCGAGTTGCTGACGACGGCTCCGCGAAGCTTCAAGGTATTCTGCGGAGACGATGGGCTGGCGCTGCCGGTGCTGGCGCTGGGTGGGGCGGGGCTGATTTCGGTGGCTTCGAATGTGATTCCTGGGCAGATGTCGCAGATGGTGCGAGCGGCTCTCGAGAATGACTGGGTGGATGCGAGACGGATCAACCGGCAGTTCTTCCGGTTGATGCAGGCACACTTCTGGGAGGCGAGCCCTGCCCCGGTGAAGGCGGTACTGCATATGCTGGGACGTGGGGAGGATGTGCTGCGGCTGCCGATGGTGCCGGTTTCAGATGCTACGCGGAGGAGGCTGGAGCGGATGGTGGGTGAGCTGGGGATGCTGGTGGAGGCTCCTGCGAGCGGTGATGATCTGAGGATGTTCTAGGAGGTTAGGGTTTAGGCATCAGGACTGGTTGCCATCACTAAGAAGCTGGAAGTTTAACAAGATGCTGGAGAGGAACTAAGAACGTGATCGGGTTACAGGAGCGGATTGAACATTGGTTTGCGCAGGGTGCAGAGGCGATTGGGAACGCAGAGGCAGAGGCGGCGTTTCTTGAGCTGCGTGGAAAGTTGGAGGCGGGAGAGCTGCGTGCGGCTGAGCCGGATGCTTCTGTGCCTCTGGGGTGGCGTGTGAATGGCTGGGTAAAGCGCGGGATCTTATTGGGGTTCCGCATTGGCACGATGATGGAGATGGGTGGGGAGACGCTGCGGTTTATCGACAAGCATACGTACCCGGTGCGGAAGTTTGTCGTGGCAGATGGGGTGCGCGTGGTGCCGGGTGGCGTGAGCGTGCGGACGGGTGCTTATGTGGCGAAGGGGGTTGCAGTGATTCCGCCCTCGTATGTTAACGTTGGCGCGTATGTGGATGAGGGGACGATGGTGGACTCGCATGCGCTGGTGGGGAGCTGCGCGCAGGTTGGGCGGCGAGTGCATCTGAGTGCCGCAGCGCAGATTGGCGGAGTGCTGGAGCCGGTGAATGCTTCGCCGGTGATTATTGAAGATGACTGCCTGATCGGCGGGAATACCGGGGTTTATGAGGGGACCGTGGTGCGCAGACGCGCGGTGCTGGCGGCCGGGACGGTATTGACCCGGGGGACGCCGGTGTATGACCTGGTAAAGGGCGAGATCTATAAGGCAACAGCTGAGATGCCGCTGGTGATTCCTGAGGGGGCGGTGGTGGTGCCGGGATCGCGGGCGGTTTCGAAGGGTAAGGGCGCGGAGTGGGGGTTGAGTCTGGCGGCTCCGGTGATTGTTAAATATCGGGATGAAAAGACTGAGCTTTCCTTGGTGCTGGAGGAGATTTTGCGGTAGCTTGTCCTGCCGGACGGGCCCACTGCGCGTGGAGCGGCCACTTCGTGGCTTGTATACCTTTTGCATGACAACCATCTGCGGTAGCCCCTCCCGTTGGTCGGGGACGGGCTACCGCTGTGGTCTTGTCTATGCGGGTTTCTTTGGGACGGAGTTGAAGAGGCTGAGGAATCCCTCGGAGATGGTGGGGTGAGTGAGGATCAGGTTGTGAACGGCGGTGTACGGCATGTCGGCGGACATAGCTAGCTGGATGACGGGAAGGAGTTCGCCTGTGCCTGGGCCGATGGCAGTGAAGCCAAGGATCCGATCGTCAGGGGCGATGAGGACTTTCATGAAGCCACGGGTTTCGTCGAGGGTGCGGGTGCGGAGAACGGCAGCCATGGGGATCTTGCCGAGGCGATAGGCTGTTCCCTGCTTCTTCGCTTCGTTTTCCGTGAGGCCGACATGGGCCAGCTCAGGATCAAGGAAGGTGACGGAGGGCATGTGCCGGCCCGTGATGGTGCGGTTGGCACCCTCCAGGTTGTCGCGGACGATGCGGAAGTCGTCGTAGGAGGCGTGGGTGAAGTAGGGGGTTCCGGCGCAGTCGCCTATGGCCCAGACGCCCGGGGCGGTGGTTTCAAGGCGATCGTTTACCTGGAAGTGGCCTGCAGGTGTGGTCTTGATGCCGACGGTTTCGAGGCCCATGTTTTGCGTGTTAGGAATGCGTCCGGTGGCGGCGAGGAGGTGCGAGCCTTCGAGGCGGGCGCCGTCGCTGAGGTGGACGATGACGGACTTGCCGGAGGTGCCTTCGACACGGGTGACATTGGCATTGGAGACGGTATCGATGCCTTCGTCATGAAAGAGCTGCTGGACGAGTTCAACTACGTCGGCGTCTTCGCGGTGGACGAGGGTGGGGTTGCGCTCGATGATGGTGACGTTGGCTCCGAAGCGACGCATGGCCTGGGCGAACTCGAGCCCGATGAAGCCGCCGCCGAGGATGAGGAGATGCTCGGGGAGGGTGGTGAGCTCCAGGATTTCGATGTGGGTGAGGGGCGCGGATTCGGCGAGTCCGGGGATGGGATCGATGGTGGCACGAGAGCCGGTGTCGAGGAAGATGTAGTCGGAGCAAAGGGTACGGGTGCCCCCGGCGTTGAGAGCGACTTCGATGGTCTTGTCGGCAATGAAGCGGCCGAAGCCCATGACGATCTCTGCGTGGGACTTAGCGTAGTTGGCGAGGTGTATTTCGCGGAGGCCGTCGACCATTCGTTCGCGGCGAGCGCTAACTGCGGCCATGTCGACGTGCCATTTTCCGTGGACGATGCCGAACTCTTTGCCGCGCTGAAAGAAGGAGGCGACTTTGGCGGAGTGGATGACGTTTTTGCTGGGGAGACAGGCTATGTTGGGACAGGCTCCGCCGATGCGCTTGTCTTCCACATTGGCGACCTTTTTTCCCTGTGAGGCAAGATGCCAGGCGAGGTACTTTCCGCCTTCTCCGCTGCCTATAACGATTGCGTCGTACTGCTCTGGGGTGGACATAAGATCTCCTTGGGATCGACGTTGGAATCGAGGCATCTCTCAGATGCTCCGATGATCGCGATGGCTCACGTAATCGTCACACCGACGGGCAGATCGTTATCTGCCCGTAGATATGTGACTTGGAAAGTTCGCCGGGTTACACCCGGCCTGGTTTTAGCCACTATTTGGGAGCGTGGCTGGCGGGTGAGTTTTTTTGCCGTGTGCTTAGGCCGTTGGGTTCTCCAATATCTTCGCCAAGGCATGCAGCCGGCTGGCATCCTCTGCGTTCTTCGCGTCGGAGGCACTTGTTTCAACAGATGCGGCCATCGCATGCAGTTTCGCCAAATCCTTTGTGTCAAGATGCGACTTCTGCGTGTGCGTGATCGCTTTGTTCAAATCAGCGATTCGCGCCGAGGACAGCGCCTGCGAGCGCCCTAGTTGATCCAGATACGCCTTTGCCACTGTCAGTTGAGAGGGCCATGCAGTCTTCTGCTGGTTCTGCACGTTGAGTTCGCTGACCTTCACGAGGCTGGCCGCATCGATCTCATTCTGTGTCAGGAATTTGCTAGGGACCAGCTTGAACACGTCCAGGCCGCGCGCGATCTCCGACCCATAGA
The DNA here is from genome assembly GCF_009766095.1 of Granulicella sp. S190. GTDB lineage: Bacteria > Acidobacteriota > Terriglobia > Terriglobales > Acidobacteriaceae > Edaphobacter. Next base: position 67,061 of record NZ_LMUD01000016.1, on the reverse strand, counting down.
TGTAGCCGTTGTACCAATACGCAGACCAGTCGCCGCCCAAGACGAGTGCCTTGGCATCGACGGGACCACGATCGAAGTAGGCGATCTCGAACGGATGAGCCGCGTCTGTGAAGTCCATCACCGAGATGCCGCCTTGGTACCAGGCCTGCACTTCGATATCGCGTCCGGGCACAGGTACCAGCGAACCGTTGTGAGCCACGCAGTTTTCCGTCTCGGTCTGAGCGGCTGGCATCTTGTAGTAGCTTGCGAAAGACAACTTGTCGTCCTTCAGGTTGAAGATGGCGTCCGCGCCCCACTTGTTGGGATCAGTTGGACGGCAGCGTGGCTGCAGACCGCCGCCCCACTCATCGGTAAAGACGACCTTGGTCCCATCATTCGAGAAAGACGCCGAGTGCCAATAGGAGTAGTTCGGATCATTCACAGCATCTACTCGCTTCGGGTGCACGGGGTCCTTGATATCGAGCAGGATGCCATTGCCGGAGCACGCTCCAGCTGCGAGTCCCAGGGCCGAATAGACCGTGATGTCATGGCACTGGTTTGTGTCCTTGGGCATCTCTTCTTTCTTGTCGTGGCTTCCGCCATTGTTCAGGCCGTTGAGAGCGCCGGTGCGCGGATCGATGAAGACTCGCGGACTGGAAACCACCTTGGCCTGCTGCGGAGCGGCGAGCGGCACCTTGATTACGTCGATGCGGAAGAGCGAAGTGTTCGGGTCTTTCTCTGGTTTCTCCTCGCCTGAACAGCCGGCGAGCTCCTCACTTTGGCGCACAAACGACGTGCCCGAGACGTAGAGGTAGACATTGTCCTTATCGTTGGGGTCCACCACCAGGGTATGCGTGTGGGAGCCACGGCAGGTCTGCACAGCAGCTACCTGCTTCGGGTTTTTGATGTCCGAGATATCGAAGACTCTGACGCCACGAAAGCGATCCGGACTGGCCGTCGGGATTCTGTGGTCCTTCTCATGTCCTGGAGCCGGCGGTGGCAGTGGCGGAAATCCCTGCACTCCGCAGTCGAGCCGTCCGTTCGGCATCTCCACCGACATGAACAGCAGGTTTCCATAGACCGAAACGTCGCCCTGGCCGCCTGGGCACACCAGCGAGGTAATCAATGAGATCTTGGCGGGGTTCGAGATGTCGTAGAAGTTCACGCCATAGAAGTTGCCCTGGAACAGATGCGTTCCCTGAAAGGCGAAGTCCGAGTTTGCGAAGGCGAGCTGCGCAATCACGAGCTGCATGGGCTTCGGTATCTTCTCCCTGTTACCCACACCTATCAGATCCAGACTCTTCTGAACGGCGGGATCGTCCGGGTTGGTCGATGACAGTTGAAACGCATTGGGCTTCTTCACAAACGCGAGGTGTTCCATCCCCATCGCAGCCTCACCCGCGTCGTAGAGTCCTGCCTTCAGGCCGACACGCGGATCGTTCGTCGTCGAACCCGTCATGCCAGGCGGCAACGGCGTAGGTGGCTTCGGCGTAAACGGATTGTCGTCTTCTGGAGCCGCCTGCGCAGCCGGAGCAGCAGGAGCCTGCGCCTGCAAAGCTCCCCAACTGGAGCACACCACAGCCGCGCCAAAGGCAATAGCGGCTAAACGGAAAGCGAGAGACTGCGTACGGTTCATCGTTTCTCCTTCAACATGTTCTGCATGATTCCAATCTCGGCTCGTTGCGTGTTGTCTGCGTCGGTAGCAAAGTCGAACAGGTCGGCATCCTGCCCTGCGCCGGGGGTATCGAAGAGCTGTTTGACCATCACCAGCGCCCCGTTGTGGTGCTGAATCATTCCGGTTAAAAACAGCCTGTCGAACTCCGCGCCTTTGGCTTGCCGTAGCGCATCCATCTGCTTTGACGTCAACATCCCCGGCATGGCCTGCATCGGGTGGCCGCTCATATCCATATCCGGCATTCCCGGCATGGTCATCGACACGGACTCGCCCCGCGCCGTCAGCCAGCGCTTCATGAACTTCATCTCGTCCGACTGCGAGAGGCCGATACGTGCGCCCAAGGAGCGAATCTCTGAGTTCTCGGTGTGCGACGGAATCAGCGCAGTCATCTCAACCGCCTGGCCGTGATGCATGATCATGCCTTGCATAAACTCGATGTCAGCCTGCGACCGTTGCGGGGCCTGTGCCGTTGTAGAGGACGGCAGCCGCTTGCTCGGGGATCCCGGCGCGCCCGGCTGGACCACGACAGGAGCGGGGTTAGTCTGCTGAGCACGACTCGGACTGATGGATAAGCCGCAAAGCACGGCCATTGCAAGCCGTCCCCAGAACGATGTGGCGGAGGTAGTCCGCGTTCGCGACTCGTGGCCGCAACCAATAGAGTTGAATCTCAATCTTGCCACCGCGCCGGACATATTTTCGTTCTCTCACGGTATCACGGGGATGCTGGTTAGATCCTGGGACCCGCATTGGTAAAAAGCTGGGCGATACGTTCCTCCAACTCGCTTATTTCTCACCCATTGGCGCTGTAGTGCAGATTTTTGCTTCCCGTGATATCAAGGAAGGCATGAGTTCTTCTGAGCAAGCTAATTCGGCCGAAACAGACAAACGTAGAGCTGCGGTGTGGGCCGCGTCGCAGGTTGAAGATGGGATGGCGGTGGGGCTGGGTTCGGGCTCTACTTCGGCGCTGGTGATTGAAGAGGTAGGGCGGCGGGTGGCGGATGGGTTGCGCATCGAGGCGATTGCTACCTCAGAGGATTCGCAGCGGCTGGCGCTGAGTTTGAAGATTCCCATGAGCGACTTCGCGCATCTGCCACAGCTCGACCTGACCATTGATGGGGCAGACGAGGTGCAGGAGGGTACGCTGTACCTGATCAAGGGGCATGGCGGGGCGCTGTTGCGGGAGAAGATTGTGGCTACGGCGAGTAAAAAGCTTGTGATCGCGGTGGATCCGCGGAAGCTGGTGAAGACGCTGGGGGCTGTGTTTACGCTGCCGGTGGAGATTGTGCCGTTTGGGTTTGAGACCACGATGAGGCGGCTGAAGGAGCTGGGGTATGAGGCGGAGCTGAGGATGAAGGACAATGGCACACCCTACATCACGGATGGGCAGCACTATATCGCTCATTGCAAGCTGCCGCAGGTTGGGTTTGATGCGAGGGAGGCCGCCGAGCAATTGAAGGCTACGCTGGGTGTGGTGGAGCATGGATTGTTTCTGGGGATGGCGAACAAGGTGGTGATTGGCGGCCCTGACGGGATTCAGGTGCTGGAGGCGAAGTAGCTTTGTGGCGCTGCTCCGACGAAGCAGCGGCGAAGACAAAGACGAAATAAAGGGGTCCTTTCTCATTCGACTACGCTCAGGGTCAGGATGACTGCGGGGGTAGCTATGAAGAGGGGTCCATGGAGTGGGTGGCTACGAAAGTAGCGGCATTTGTGCACAAAGGCGCTGTAATTGGCATGTTGACAGGCTGTTGAGCTTGCGGTGGTAAGCTTAAGCATTGATGGCACAAGATAAATTGAAGATTATTCCGCTGGGTGGCCTTGGTGAGTTCGGTATGAACTGCATGGCGATCCGCTGGCAGGATGACATTATTGTCATCGACGCCGGTCTGATGTTTCCTGAAGAAGAGTTGCTGGGTGTGGACATTGTTGTCCCGGACATCAGCTATTTGACTGAAAACCGCGAGAAGGTTCGCGCGATCCTTTTGACGCATGGACATGAAGACCACATTGGCGGGCTGCCGTGGATTCTGTCTGAGCTGAATGTTCCGGTGTACGGGACCGAGTTTACGCTGGCGTATGTAGAAGGCAAGCTGGAAGAGCACCGGCTGCTGGACGACGCCGATCTGAACGAGTTGATTCCCGGCAAGCGGCTGACGCTGGGACCTTTTTCGATCATGCCGATCCGGGTGACGCACTCACTGGTGGACTGCGTGGCACTGGCGATCCATACGCCTGTGGGCGTGATTTTGCACACGGGCGACTTCAAGATCGACCTGTCGCCGCCGGATAACAAGCCGTTCGATCTGCATGCGTTTGCGGAGCTGGGCAAGCAGGGCGTTCTCGCGCTGCTGCAGGACTCGACCAACGTGGATCGCAATGGGTATACGCCGAGCGAGCGGGCTGTGCGGCCGAAGCTGGATGAGATTTTTTCGCAGACGAAGAAGAAGTTGTTCTTCAGCTGCTTCTCTTCTTCGATTCACCGGATTCGGCTGGCGATGGAGCTGGCGCATCAGCATGGGCGCAAGGTTGCGGTGATTGGGCGGTCGCTGGATAACTCGACCGAGATTGCGCAGGACCTTGGGTATCTGGATCTGCCGCAGGGGTTGATTATCAATCCGGGGCAGATTCGCGATATGCCCGCGAATAAGGTTTTGATCATGATCAGCGGGACGCAGGGCGAGCCCATGAGCGCGCTGAGCCGGGCTGCGGTGAACAATCACAAGTTCGCGCATATCGACGCAGGCGATACGGTGTTGCTGAGCTCGCGGGTGATTCCAGGGAATGAGAAGTCGATCTATCGGATGATCGATCACCTGGAGCGGCGCGATGCGAAGGTGATTCACGACGATGGACAGTCGGGGTTGATCCACGTGAGCGGACATGGGAGCCAAGAGGAGCTGAGGTTGATGATCAATCTCGTTCGTCCGAAGTTCTTTATTCCGGTGCATGGCGACTATCGCCACTTGAAGCGACACGCGGAGCTGGCGGCGTCGATGGGCGTCGTGGAGAAGACGATTCTGATGGAGGACGGCGACGTTCTGGAGTTGGATAAGGGTTCGGCTACGAAGACCGGGAAGGTTACGGTTGGCCGGGTGTGCATCGACTCTGGCGGGACCTCGACCGATGTGGTGGAGGACATTGTCATTCGCGACCGGAAGCACTTGAGCGAGGATGGAATTGTGCTGCCGATCATTGCGATTAACAAGCGAACGGGCCTTCTGGAGAATCCTCCGGAGATTGTGATCCGCGGTATGGCGATTGCGACAGAAGAGGGTTTGATCAGTGAGGCGCGGCAGGTGGTTCAACGGACGCTGGAAGGATCTTCGGCGGAAGAGAAGGCCGACTATGGCGTGATCAAAGAGAAGATTCGGAATGACCTGAAGCGGTATATCCAGAAGAGCACGAGCCGTCGGCCTTTGATCATGCCGGTGATTCTGGAGATCTGACGAGTTTTTATGGTGTTGAAAGAAGCGCTCCTGCCGGGGCGCTTTTTTTGCGTCGCGATGCGGTTAGCGCGGTGATTACCCCTGTGAGGTTAGAGGCCGTGCAAGGGTGATGGGATAGTAGGATCAGCGCGGAACCCATAGTTTGCGCGAGCCTCGCGATGATGCGGTTTTGCAGGTTAGGTGGGTTATGTTGATGAATGTTTTTTGCCGTATGGTTGCAACGATCTCGATCGCAGCGATGGTGTCGGCCGAAGTAGCGAGCGCGCAGAAACCGGTGGTCGAGCCGCCGTCGCGGCCTAAGGTCGCGCTGGTGCTGGAGGGTGGCGGGGCACTGGGGTTTGCACATGTGGGCGTGATCGAGTGGCTGGAGGTGAATCACATTCCGGTGGACTATGTGGCCGGGACCAGCATGGGCGGGCTGATCGGCGGGCTGTATGCTTCGGGCAACAGTCCACAGGACATTGAGACGTTTGTAGGCGGGATCAACTGGCCGGTGGTGTTGAGCGGGCAGGTTCCGTTTCCGGCGTTGAGCTATCGCCGCAAAGAGGACAAGCTGGCGTTTCCGAACCGGCTGGAGTTTGGATTGAAGCATGGATTGAGCCTGCCGAACGGATTGAACTCAGGATCGGCGGTGGGGCTTTTGTTGGATCGCGAGATGCTTCCGTACTATGACCTGAAGAGCTTTGACGATCTGCCGATTCCGTTTCGCTGCGTCGCGACGGACATCACCTCAGGCAAGGAACATATCTTCAAGGATGGCTCGCTGGCGCAGGCGATGCGGTCGACGATGTCGATTCCTGGTGTGTTTGCGCCGGTGGCGCATGGAGACCAGATCTACTCCGATGGCGGCGCGGTGAATAATCTGCCGGTGGATGTGGCGCGGGCGATGGGCGCGGATATCGTGATTGCGGTTTACCTGGATACGGGGCCGGTGGATAAGGCAAGTTTGAATTCGCTGGTGGGCGTGGCGGGGCGGAATGTCGCGATCATGGTTGCGGCGAATGAGCTGCAGAGCATGAAGAACGCGAATATTTTATTGAAGGCGGATGTAAGCAAGTTCAGCGCCAGCGAGTTTGAGAAGAGCGCGGAGATTATTCCGCAGGGCGTGAAAATTGCGGAGGAGCATGCCGCCGAGTTGAAGAAGTATGCGCTGAACGATGCGGACTGGCGGGCTTATGTGGCGCGGCGGGATGCTCGACGAAGGACGCGGATTCCCGTGCCGCAGTTTGTGGATGTGTATGGGATCAAGGGCGCGCAGCGAGCCGAGATTGCGAATGAGTTTACGAAGTATGTGGGCAAGCCGGTGGACCCGACGAAGATTGAAGATACGATCGCAGATCTGCAGGGGACGGGGACCTACTCGAGCATCAGCTACAACCTGGTGGATGAGAAGAACAAGACCGGGCTGATGGTGCGGCCGCGCATCAAGGACTATGGGCCACCGTTTTTGAACGTGGGATTGACGCTGGACTCGAATGATTCGAACGACATTCAGCTTGGGCTGGGTGGGCGCGCCACATTTTTCGGCTTGACGGGGCCGGGCAGTGAGGTGCGGGTTGATGCTTCGGTGGGTGAGGTAGCGGGAGTTACGGGAGAGCTGTATCAGCCACTGGTTGCGGGTAAGCGGTATTTCGTCGCGCCTCGAGGGTACTACACGCATACGATCAATTCATTTTTCTCGGGGAGCCAAGAGCTGTCGCAGTATACCGAGGAGAGAAATGGTTTTGGGGCGGACCTGGGATACCGATTTAGTTCGAAGGCTGAGCTGAGGGCAGGCGAAGACTACCAGTGGTACGGGGAGACGCTGCGAGTGGGACAGCCGATTGAGCAGCTCTTCCACCTGACTCCGTTTGTAAGCAACGTGAGGTTTCAATACCTGGGGCAGGATAACGTGCAGGTGCCGACGCGGGGGTCGGAGCTGTTGACGAAGTACACGTATTCGACGCAAAGGCCCTTTGGTGAGGGCGGGTACTCGCAGTGGAACTCGAGGGCTGCGCACTTTCTTCCGATTGGGCAGAAAGGAATTGCCTTCGGCACGGTTGCGGGTGGGACGAGTTTTGGGGCGACGAACCTGGGGCTTGCCGGGTTTTCGCTGGGTGGAGCTCTGCGGCTGAGCGCTTATGATCGCGGGGAGCTGCTGGGGAGCGATTACTTTTTGGCGCAGGGTGGCTATCTCTACCGGTTGACGAAGCTGAATCCGGTGATTGGGGATTCGATCTACGCGGCGGGGTTCTATGAGGTTGGCAAGGTGTGGAATGGAGCGGCGGGGACGCCGAACCTGCCGAACGATATCGCAGGAGCTGTGGTGGTGAAGACGCTGCTGGGGCCGTTTTATGGCGGGGGCAGCATCGGCGACAGTGGGCATCGCAAGTGGTTCTTCGGGTTGGGGCGAGTGTTCTAGCTGTCGGCCACTGAGTGCTGTTGTTTCGTTGAGGCAGATACTATTATCTCTGCGGCGGATGCGCTTGAGGAGATGGAAGTAGATGAGCGAGTTTGTGACGTTGGAGGAGATACGGGCGGCGCAGAGGCGCATCGCCGGGGTTGCGGTGAGGACGCCGCTGTATCGCGTGGAACGAGCGCGGTTGCGGATGGGACGGTTTGCGGAGCCTGAGTTCGATCTCTACATCAAGGCAGAGAGCGAGCAGCCGATTGGGAGCTTCAAGCTGCGTGGGGCTTACAACATGGTGGCGCAGTTATCGCCTGAGGCGCTGCAGCGTGGAGTAATTACCTATTCGAGTGGGAACCATGCGCAGGGTGTGGCGTATGCGGCTCGGGCGCTGGGCGCGAAGGCGGTGATCGTGATGCCGAGCAATGCTCCTGAGGTAAAGAAGGCCGCTACGAGGACGCTGGGTGCGGAGATTGTGGAGGTGGGTCCGGCTTCGTCGGAGCGGAGGATGAAGGCGGAGGAGCTGGTGGCGGAGTTTGGCTATGCGATGATTCCGCCCTATGACGCGCCGCAGATTATCGCGGGGCAGGCTACCTGCGGGTTAGAGATTGTGGAGCAGCTGCCGGGGGTTGAGCTGGTGATCTCGCCGGTGAGCGGCGGTGGATTGTTGAGTGGGACGGCGACTTCTGTGAAGCTGGCGGCGCAGGCCGGGATGGCGAGTGCCGGGGTGCAGGTGTGGGGTGCGGAGCCCGAGCTGGCAGCGGATGCGAAGGAGAGTTTTTACTCGAAGACGCTGGTGGAGTGGCCTGCGGCGAAGACGACGCGGACGATTGGAGATGGGCTGAGGACGCAGAGCATGGGGGTACTGAACTTCGCGCATGTCATGCGATTCGCGGATGGGATTGTGACGGTGTCTGAGGACGAGATAGTGGCGGCGATGCGGGTGATGCTGGGCGCGACGAACCTGGTGCCTGAGCCTAGTGGCGCGGTAACGCTGGCGGCGGCGTTGTTTCACGCGGCGGAGTTGCCGAAGGTCAAGAAGGTGGCTGTAATTTTGAGTGGCGGGAATCTGGAGCCCGCGCTGCGGGAGCAGTTGATGGGGGAGCTGGCTGGGGCTTAGCTAATCCTTATCGGCAATGGCGGAGCGTGTAAAAGCAGATTCTTTCGCTTCACTGCGGAATGACAACAAAGGACGGGCACGGTGCTCCCCTTTTACTTTAGCGCTTCTGGTAGCGGGCCAGGACGTTTTGCAGGGAGACGACGCCTTCGAGAGAGCCTCGGAGAGCCCGGTTGGTGATGGGTAAGAGAGGCCAGCGCTCGAAGTGCGGGAGTGCGCTTGAGAGAGGGAGATCCGGAAAGAGGACTGGGGTCCGTTCGGAGCCTAGATGCTGGGCGAGGGTGATCGCACTGAGGCCATCAGACGAGGCACTGAGGGAAGCTTGTCTTTCAGGACTTCGCTCTTCGTCTGCTGATGCGTTCTCGATCAGAGAGGTGAGAGCTTCGAGCTCTTCCCTTCTAGCGGCGTACCAGAGACCGTCGCCGCATTGGATGAGGAAGACCGGAATGGATTTGAGGTCTTCGTATTGGGCCACGGACTGGAGAGTATTGGCGATGGTGTCGGTGCCCTGCAGGATGGGAACGGTGACTGGCCGGATGGCATCTTCGAGATGGAGGTTACTCTCTTCGCGAAGTTCTTCCATGGAGGGAAGGTCGAGGCCATCCTGATGGGTGAACTGCTCGAGGATGGGGACGGGCTGGAGAACTCGTGAGATGAGATAGGCGATGGTGTTCGCGAGGATGACGGGCAGGACGATGGAGTAGTTGCCGCTGACCTCGAGCACCATGAAGACGGAGGTGAGCGGGGCGCGGAGAAAGGCGGCGAAGAGGACTCCCATGCCGACCAGCGCGTAGGAGCCGACAGAGCCGGTGAAGTGGGGGAAGTAGATCTTTTCGACTGTGCCTACGGCTGCACCAAGCATGGCTCCGATGAAGAGAGTAGGGGCGAACATACCACCGGGGGTGCCGCTTGAAAAAGACAGCGTGGTGGCGATGATCTTGAAGAGCGCGAGGAGAAGAAGCATCTTCCAGGCGAACTGGGCGTGCATGGCCTGGTCGATGGCTTCGTATCCCGCGCCCATGACCTGCACGAGGCCGAAGTAGCCGATGGCTCCGACGAGAAGGCCTGCGGCGGCGGGCTGGAAAAGTTGCGTCCACTGCGGCTGGCTACGGAGTTTAGGGCGGAGATAGCTGAGGGCCTTCGCGAAGATAAGAGAGGCGAAGCCACCAACGACGCCGAGGGCCGCATAGGCGAGGAGTTCGCGGGAGTCGCGGAGGTTGATGGTGGGGATACGGAACATCGGCTGCGATCCCCAGAAGGAGCGGGCGACGACGACGCTGGCGACGGCAGAGAGGACGATAGAGCCGAGGACAGCGGCGCTCCACTGGCCGATGACCTCTTCGATGACGAAGAGGATGGCAGAGATGGGAGCGTTGAAGGCTGCGGCGAGGCCGGCGGCGGCTCCGATGGGCGCGAAGATGCGGAGCTTCTCTTTGGACATGCCGAAGCGGCGGCTGATGAGGGAGGCGACGCCTGCTCCGATCTGTAGCGATGGGTCTTCGGGGCCGAGGGAGTGGCCGCTGCCGATGGCGAGCGCGGAGAGAAGGAATTTACCGATGACGGTGCGGAAGGAGATGTAGCCGTTGCTGATGTAGAGGGCGGCCTTGGTCTGGTTGATGCCGCTGCCGCGGACCTTGGGGAAGACGTAGCGGGTGAGGATCGCGATGACGAGACCAGCGGCGGCGGGGACGAAGAGAAGGCGCGGTTGATGCGGATTGGGAGAAGAGCCCAGAAGGAGGACGCTGAGCCACTCGATGGCCATGCGAAAGGAGACTACGAGCAGACCGGAGACGACGCCGATGAAGATGGAGAGAAGCAAGAAGATGCGCTCTTCTCGCGCCGGGGCAATACGGGCGATCATGTCCTCGTCGAGGTTGCTTTCGGCGGCGGGGTCGATCTCTGGTTCTGCTCCGGCGAGGATGGTCTTCTCTTCCATTTACCTTATGGCTCCATTGCTTTGGGGAATCTGGCGAACTGTAGGAGGAGCGCGTCGTCGCCGGTAGGTGCGCCGCAGATCTTGCTGGTCTGGATCTCGGTATCGAAGACGAGCTCCATGGTGGCATCCTGTTGTGCTGGATCGTTGAGGAGAGCGGCACGGCCTTCGGTGGCCTCTTTGCCGGCCCATTTTGCGGAAAGAGTTTGCAGCGGAGAAGAGAGGCCGCTGGCTGCCGAGACCTGAGTGCTGCAGGCATCGAAGCGCTTCTTTGCGAGGTCGCGAGCTTTGAGGATGCGGGCGGTGCGCTCGTTGTTGGGAAGTTTTTTGAGCGGAGCGAGGGCGAGGATGCGTGCGGAGTCTTCCAGCATGATTTTGTCGTCGGGAGAGATTGCCTCAGGGCTGGAGGCTGTCTCATGTTCGCTTGCGGCTTGCTCCATCAGGCGGTGGGCTTCGTCAAAGTGGCCGGACTGGTACTCGAGGCGCGCGGCGGATTCGAGTGCCTGCTGATTCTTCGGCTCCTGCGCCAGCACCTTCTGGTAGTAGGTGAGAGCGTCGCGGGGGGCACTGGCCTGCTCAAGAAGCTGGGCGAGGGTGAGCGCGAGGGGTACGTCTTCAGGGGCGTTGCCGCCGGCTATGAGCAGCTCGGTTCGGGCGGCGCTGAGGTCTTGATGGGAGATGAGGAACTGGGAGAGCTCGAGGCGAACGTCGCGTCTGCGGAGGACGCCGTCACCCTCCCATGTGCCGTAGATGGAAGCGTGATAGTAGTTGATGGCGGCTTGGACCTCTTTTTTCTTCGCGGCAAGGCGGGCGAGGCTGAGGTTGATGAAGCCGTTGCCGGGCTCAGTCTCCCAGAGGCCGAGGAAGTAGTTGTAGGACTCTTCGGTGTGGCCTGCATCGCCGAGGGCCTGCGCGAGGAGCAGCTCGTTGCTGCGCACACCGGGAGCGTAGGAGAGAGCGGTGCGAAGGGCGACGATAGCCTGCTCGGGATGGCCCGCCTTGATCGTGGCCTGACCACGTGCGGCCCAGCGCTGGGCCAGGTCTTCGCGATGGGAGGCAAAGGAGCTAAAGAGGAAGAGAGTGACGAGAGACAAAGCTATGGTGATGAGCAAAAGAACGAGCAGGTTAAGGGAGTCGCGAAGGATTAGCTTCCGCTTCATGCTCGGATACTGTTCTGTCTGCAGGGTCATAGAGGGGTCGGCGCTTCGTTCGAGACATTCTCTCTTTAGTTAGTCTACTTGTTTGGATGCGATTGAAGACGGGGACGTAGTCTCGTAAGGAGGAGAGCAGGAAGTGGCCGCTGAAGGGAGAAAGTTTAGACTGGACCGTGATTCGCTCTCCGGCAAGCGGCGGAGGCGTCTAATGAGGGCTATGCGGATAACTTCTTTCGGGCGATTTTTGAGGGTAAGCGGGGCTATAGTGCTGCTGGCTGGCTTCTCTGCGATGGGGCAGAAGAAGGGGAAAGACTACGACAGGACGGCCATTGCGACGGTGCTGCATGATGCGAATGTTTATGTCGCTTCCGATGCGGACTCGCAGAAGCTTTCGCTGGTAACGCCGGGACATGAGATACAGATCGTGGAGCGGAGCGGGCCGTGGGTGAAGGTGTTTGCGAATACCGACATCAACGACGATGCGAACGAAGACGATCGCAATAAGCCTGAGTTCGGCGAGGATGCGAATGTGACTCCGGCATCGGGATGGATTCGAGATAAGGGGATCCTGGGGCCGTCGACGGCGGGTGGGGATGTGATTCTGTTTGGGTCGGCGGCGAACTTTGAGGATGACGCGGAGCGCCCGCATGCGGCGAAGGGCGCGGCTGGAGAAGCTCATCTGCTGTACAAGCGGGTGGCGGAGTACTTTCCGGACTCGCCGCTGGCGGCTGAGGCTGCGTGGCGGGCGGCGGATATTCGATGGCAGCTGGATAAGGTGGACATCAGCACGCTGCCGAGCGCGAAGGAGCAGGAGGCTTATCTGCGCCCGCAGATCTATGAGGGCGAGCTGAAGAAGGTGATGAAGACTTATCCGGGCAGCGAGTTTGCGGCACGGGCGGCATTCGACCTGCTGGATAACAAGCTGTGCGGGGACTGGCAGGGGCTGCCGAAGTGTCCGGAGATGGAGACGGGGTTGTACGTGAAGTATGCGCAGCAGTTTCCGGATGGGCCTAAGGCTGCGGAGGCGCTCTATAACGCGGTGTATCGGCAGGGTGTTGTGGTGACGATGTACCTGGTGCAAGAGGATAAGAAGCGAGCGGATGAGGCGGCGAAGAGGACGCAGGCCCTGGCTATGGACTTGAAGGCTAGATATCCCAAGTCGGAGTTTGCGGCTCGCGGTGCGAGCATTGCGTTTCGGGTGTCGCAGGGGATCGCGGTTTATGGAAGCGACCGGGATTAGCGGGCGGTATCTTTTGCGAGTCTCCGGGCGGGATCGATTTACCGCTTAAACATGCTGAGCCTTTAGGATAGAGATATGTCGATCTTTCATGTCATTATCCTTGCCATTGTGCAGGGGCTTGCCGAGTTATTGCCTGTCTCCAGTTCCGCTCATGTGGTGGTTGCCGAAAAGCTGTTGGGCCTGGACCCGACGACACCGCAGATGACGCTGCTGCTGGTGATGCTGCATACGGGCACGATGTTTGCCGTGATTGTGTACTTCTGGAACCAATGGAAGAAGACGTATTTTTCGAGCAGCGATGCGTTCAAGCGATTTCTGATCCGGTTGATCTGGGCTTCGGCGCTGACGGCTGTGATCGGCGAAGCGATTGTGAAGACGATTGAGAAGACCGCGTTCAAAGGCGCTTCGAAGGGTGAGATTGAGCTGCTGTTTGGACGATTGGATCTGATCGCTCCTGCGCTGGCGGCTGCGGGATTGTTGATTCTGCTGGCCGGGCTGATGGAGAAGAGACGCATGGGCGCTCATGAGCAGGTGTACGGCGATAGCGTGACGATGCGGCAGGCAGGATGGATCGGAGCGATTCAGGGTCTGTGTCTGCCGTTCCGCGGGTTCTCGCGGTCGGGAGCTACGATCTCAACGGGCATGCTGGCGGGAGCCAGTAAGGAGCGAGCAGAGCGGTTTAGCTTTGCGCTGGCCGTGGTGTTGACGCCGCCTGCTGTGGGTCGCGAGGTGCTGCGGCTGTTGAAGGCTTCGCACGAAGCAAAGGCGGCAGGGGTGCCGATCGATCTGCATGGAAGTATGGTCATGGGGCTGCTTGGCGCCGTGTTCGCTTTCCTTGCAGGGCTGGTGGCACTGAGGTGGTTGAGCAGCTGGCTGGAAGAGGGTCGCTGGTACCTGTTTGGAATCTACTGCCTGGTGGCTTCGGTGGTGGTGTTTGGGCTGTATCACGCGGGGTATTGAGACGGTCGTAACTCTAACGGGAACGGGTGTAGAGCCATGCCCAATAGATCAGAGGAATCTGCAGGGGGATGCGTAGCCATTGCGCCCAGCTTTGTCCCATGACGCCGGGAAGAGGCAGGTAAATCATGGCCATGTAGATGTTTGCCGGAAGAACCGCGATCAGCAGCGCGGCCAAGCCCCATGCGGCCGCATGGCGGGTTGTAGGTAGAAAGAGTCCGAGGCCGCCAAGAATCTCTGCGGCTCCGCTGAGGTAGACCATGGCAAGGTGTGCCGGCAGGTAAGGCGGCATGATGGCAAGGTAGCGTTGCGGCGCGATGAAGTGAAGACTACCCGCGACGAGGAAGAGAAGAGAGAGAAGGACACGCCCGATCATGCTGTTGTCTTCCTTCTGTCTGCGACCACTCCCGCTGAAGCTTACTGCTGATGGGTTTAAAGATATAACGGGCAGCAGGGTGATCTCTGCTGCCCGAGTCGAGTGGTCTGCGTCACTGTTGAATTCTTGCGGTCAGTTACTTTGTTACGAGTGAATCGCGGTGGCTCTTCACGTAGTCGTGGGAGGTTAGGACGTGAGCCTGCTGCTCGGCGATTAGCTGGCGAACGGGCAGCGGCAGATCCTGATTGAGAACGTCGGCATAGGCTTTCTTGGCTTCGTCTTCACCCTGCTCTGCGGTTTCGAGAAGTGTGTGATCGCCGCCGCCTAGCTTGGCTTTGAGATCTCCCCATACGCGATGAAGGGCTCCCACCGTGGTGCCGGACTCCTTGATATCGTGGACGCCGTTTTGATGGAGAACTTCTTCGAGGTCGCCGCGGAAGCTTGCTCGCTTGAGGGATTCGGCCAAAAAGTAGCGCTTGAGGGTGTCATCTTTGAGGTGTTCGCCGATGTCGGCAAAGCCTTTTTGACTATCGAGCAGAGTGCTGATGAGGGAGTTGAGGGCGAGTTGCATCTCGTGCTGTCTGCCTGAATCTGTGGACATGAGACCTCGAATCTTGGGTAAGTAGTGGTAAGTAGCAGTTCGAGTACTGAGTGCGGCTGGGGCAGGGTCCGTCGGCTGTGCGCGATTCTCCTCCGCCGACGGCAAGCAAGAGAAATCGCGAAAATCCCGCTCCCCTGCCAACCGGTTCTAAGGACCGCCGAGTGAAATTTGGCTCGGCGGTGGATATGGAAAGATAGATGCGGCGATGGGCTATAGGTTTGTATGTGGGTACCCCAAAGTGAGGTTTTCCTCTATTTGTGCAGGCTCTGGGGGGTGGTCTGGGATAATCGAAAGTGCTCTGGTGATTTGCGGACTCGGTTTGGATCGGATGGCGTACAGAGGTGTGTGCGCTGCGTCGATGAGTCCGCGCGTCCCCCTCACATGAAGGCTCCCCAATGAAAACTCTGAGACTTGTTTCGACCCCGACGCGTAACCGCCGCCTGAACGAGATTCTCGGGATGGTCGTGCTGGTGAGCGCGGGTCTGCTGCTGCTGGCGCTGGCGAGTTATACGCCGACCGATCCCTCGTTCGACACCGTGGGGCAGTATGTCAAAGGGCGGCCTGCGCATAATTGGACGGGGATGGTGGGGGCTTATCTCGCCGATGCGATGCTGCAGCTGATTGGGGTTGCTGCGTTTTTTCTGCCTCTGGTGCTGGGGCGGCTGGGGCTCTGCTGGATGCGCTCGCGGCCCGCTGGCTCTCCGCTGGCGAAGACGATTGGGCTGGCGATGTGGGTGGTGTTTGGGCCGGCTGCGATTGGGTTGCTACCTGGGGCGATGCTGTGGCGGGGCTCGCTGCCTGTTGAGGGGACGAGCGGCAGACTGCTTGCCGATCTCCTGGTGCATTACCTGAACCTGCCGGGCGCGGCGATTGTGCTGACGCTGATGGTGGCTGTGTCGCTGTATCTTGCGACGACGTTTACGTTCAACACGGCGCGGGAGTGGGCGACGATCCGGTTTGGCTTTCTGCAGCGGCTGTGGGAGTGGTGGATCGAGCGGCGGAGTCGAAGGGCTGGGGCAGAGGTTGATCTTGACGAATCGTATGGGAGCAAGCGGGAGCAGGCGGATGCGCGAGCCCGCCGGGCGAGAGAGCTCGCAGAGGCTGCAGAGCTAAGGAGACTGGAACCCGAGCCGGAGCCCACGACGCTGCTGGGTGGGCTGTTTGGCTGGTTGAGCAGGAAGAAGAAGGTTCAACCGATATCGATTGCCCCGGAGGAGGTCGCGGTGGGCCATACTCCTTCGATCTTCGAGACGATGCCAAGGACGCTGGTGGATGCTCCTCCTATGACGGCATTTGGAACTGCGACTGCTGCTGCGGCTCCGTTTGCTGAGGTGCTGGCGAAGGCGGCTGCGCCGATGCATGCGCTGGACGATGTATCGAACTTCAGTGGTGCGGATGGTGCCGCGGACTGGCGTGAGCCGATTCCGATGAAGGCGCCGACTCCGATGCGCGCGGTGAAGAAGGTCGTCGAAGAGCCGATGGCTCCGTTTGCCGTTCCGCATGCGGCTGCGGCTCCGTTGCAGACGATGCCCGATAGCATCTCGTTTGGCAGACGCGCGGATGCGGATATCAAGCCGGTAACGATTGTTCCGAAGAGTGTGCGCGGGTACAAACTGCCACCGTCTTCGCTGCTGTATCGCAGTGAAGAGCATGCGGTGGTTCGCGAGGATGCGCTGCGTGAAGAGGCGCGGGTGCTGGTGGAAAAGTCCGCCGAGTTCGGTGTCGATGGGCAGGTGACGCAGATCAATCCAGGGCCGGTGGTGACGACGTTCGAGTTCAAGCCGGAGGCTGGCGTGAAGGTGGCACGCATCACCGGGCTGGCGGATGATCTCTGCCTTGCGATGGCCGCAGAGTCGATCCTGATTGAACGTATGCCGGGCAAGAGCACGGTCGGGATTCAGGTGCCGAATCATGAGCGGGAGACGATCTGGCTGCGGGATGTGGTGGAGTGTGAGAGCTTCGCGCAGAGCAAGAGCAAGCTGGCAATCGCGCTGGGCAAGGATATCAATGGGCGCATTGTGACGGCGGATCTGGCGAGCATGCCGCACGTGCTGATCGCAGGCTCTACAGGTTCAGGTAAGTCGGTGGCGATTAACGCGATGATCATGAGCGTGCTGTTCAAGAGCACGCCGGAGCAGGTTCGCATGATCCTGGTGGATCCGAAGCGGGTGGAGCTTGGGATGTATGAGGGGATTCCGCATCTCTTTACGCCGATCATCACGGAGGCAAAGCTGGCGGCAAATGCGTTGCGAAATGCCGTGCGTGAGATGGAGCGAAGGCTGAAGCTGCTGGCCGCGAACCATGTGCGAAACATCGACCAGTTCAACAAGCTGTTCGACCACGGCAGCGAGTACCTGTTCGAAGACGTAAACCAGGAGCCGCTGCCGTACATCATCATCATCATCGACGAGTTGGCCGACCTGATGATGCTGGACCGGGCAAATGTGGAGGAGTCGATTACGCGGCTGGCGCAGATGGCGCGCGCGGTTGGGATTCACCTGGTGCTGGCGACGCAGCGACCTTCGGTAGATGTGATTACTGGGTTGATCAAGGCGAACGTGCCTACTCGCATGAGCTTCCGGCTGGCGACGAAGGTAGACTCGCGAACAATTATCGATTCGAACGGCGCGGAGAGCCTGCTGGGACGGGGCGACATGCTTTACCTGCCGCCGGGAACGAGTCGCGTGCAGAGGGTGCATGCGCCGTTTGTGACGGAGAAGGAGATCTCCGCGGTGACAGCGTTCTGGAGAGCGCAGGGCGAGGCGGAGTATGTCCATGGCTTCCTGGAAGGACCGAAGGAAGACACCGGCACCGGCAAAGATGGCGATGGTGGAAACGACGGGGATAATAACGACGAGTTGTACGATGATGCGGTACGGCTGGTCTTTGAGTTTGGAAAGGCGAGCACTTCCCTGCTGCAGCGCAGGCTGCGCATTGGATATGGGCGCGCAGCTCATCTGATCGACATGATGTACAACGATGGACTGGTGGGACCGGCGGATGGATCGAAGCCGCGAGAGATTCTTAAGTCGGCCAACTGGATCAACGAGGTGGATGCGGCGATTCGTTAGTTCTCAGCTCTCTGTTTAGCCAGTGAAAAGCTAACGGCTGGGAGCTTACGGCTCGCTCGTCTAGTGGTGAACTATCTTCGAAGAGCGGATGGCTATGATCGCGAGGATGCAGATCACGATCAGCAGAGCGATCCAAAGCAGGTGAGGATGGCGATCGGTGAGTGGGCGCGCATCGGGGCGGTCTCGGTAGGCAGGATTGAACTGCTCTGCGTCCAGCTTTGCCGCGCGGAACTTATTCGATGCGGAGAAGAGGCGGGTGTAGTCATACTGCGGTGCGGTGAGAGCCGGATCTCCATAGAAGAGGGTGAGAGGTTGAGCCGCTGGGGCGTCGAAGCAGATCTTGCGCTGGCGCATCTCCAGCCGTACGGCGGTGATGGGGAGCGGGGTGTCGTCGCCGTTGTTGATTGCCACTTCTACCGCCGCAGCACTTTGCAGGTTGCTGCCGAGGGTTGCGGGGACATAGAGCTGCTCTTGCCGAATCTCGCGGCCTGACTGCGTGAGATGGACGCGAAGGATGGTGCCAGCGAGGGTTTCGCTGAGCGAGTCGGCCTGGTTGGGAGTGGTTGGGCGGTCGGTGATGCTCACGTCGCGGCTGAAGTTCGCCTTGAAGGCGGGAGCGAGGACGAAGGAGACGCGTTCGACAGGGATGCGCTGCGGCAGAGAGAAGACGGCGACGCTTTGCCGGTTTCGCTGGGTGAGGATGAAGACCTCCTCGGCCACAGTGTAGAGAGATTGCGCCTCGCGGCTGGGCGGAACGGTGACGGATTGCACCATCTTCTGAAGAGCCTGCGGAGAGGTGTCGAAGGTGTGAGTGCCCGCCACGGGAGAGACGGCTAGTTCGACGTGGAGATAGGGGAGGCTGGTCTCCTGCAAATGAATGGTGGTGTTACGGGAGAGATGCTGCGAGGTGAGGTCGAAGAGGGTGAACTCGCCGAGGCTGATTTGATTTGCGTAGTTGGGATCGCGCGTGCCGGAGACGGTGGCGGTGGCAAGAAAGTCCTGTCCGGCGAGGTTGAGGGCCAGCTCGGTGTAAGGGCGATTCGGCATCTCGAGGTCGAAGACGATGTTGCGACCGCGTAGGCCGAGGTTGCGGAGAGTGGCGGTGTCGCTGTCGGGTTGCTGAGGCTCGCTCAACGTAATGGCGTAGGGGATCTCGTGATCTGCCTGGAAGAGGCGAAGATCTTTCAGCGAAGCAGCGGCGTGGGGAAAGAGGGCGGGATCGAGGACGGCGCAGCTGGGGCCTGCTCCCGCAGGGAGGGTGATGGTCCGTTGATAGCGGAGGTAGTGCGGGTCGAGAGCGACGGGTGTTGCAGCGGCTTGCCAGAGGAGAAGGGACAGGAGGATCGCAGACTTCACTGGTCGGCTCCTTCGTGCGCAGGCAGAGGAGGTTCTGGCACCGGTTCGGGGACGCGGAGTGCGAGCCAGTCTTTCTGATAGGCGAAGCTTACAGTCATCAGGAGCGCTCCGAGACCGAGAAAGCTCAGGACGCGATAGCCCTGGCTGAGGTTGCGCAAGTCATAGACGAAGGTCTTGCCGATGGTGAAGACGAGTAGGAGGAGTGCCTGCCAACGGATGAAGGCGGAGCGCTTCCAGAAGCCCACGGCGAGCAAGGCCGCTCCGTAGAGCATGAGAAAGGCTGAGATGGCGAGGGCCTTTTGCAGATCGGCTTCGGGATTGCCTGCGGAGACGCTCCATGCGGAGTCTAACTCGCGGAGGCAGGCGAGGATGGCGATGAAGTTAAAGGCCACGATGGACGAGCCTGCGATGAGAAGCCAGCTGGGGAAAGACTTGTCCTCGGCGTCTCCATGATGAAGCGGGCCGTGAGCGAGGAAGGCCGAGAGACCCAGAGCGACGAGTCCGAAGAGAGCAGTCGCAAAGCGAAGATTGAGAAAGACAGTGTCGACCCGCTCGTTGAGCCAGAAGGGTTCGACCAGGAGTCCGCAGACTCCGAGTACGAGGGCGGCCACGGCCAGACGGCGCAGGATGATCGGAGAGGCGTCGTCCCTCTTTTCTGGCTTCTTCTCTGGCATAGGAGTAGATACGCGAATTGCGACCCAGAGAAGAGCTGCGCCCTCGGCTAGCCATCCGACGATGATCCAGCGGCCGCTGGCCTTGAGAGGGATGGCGATGGTAAGGAAGACGATGGCCAACGCGAGATGGACGGCGGAGGTGACGCGCGGCTGGGGCAAGCGCATCAAGCACAAGTACAGTGCAGCAAAAAAGACCGCTAACCATGGGAGAAGGTCATGGTTGCGGGTGTCCTCGAGGATTGAATAAAACGCGAGCGCCGCGAAGGCCGCGTTGGCTAGTGGGAGAAGTATCTCCGTGATTGGGGCGGAGGGCTGTCCTTCGGTTTTTGGAGCGCGAAGAGAAGGAAGAAGAAACGTGATGAAGTAGAGCACCAGGAAGATCGCGGTGATGGCCAGCGGCTTCGACACGTTAGAGACATCGAACCACTCGACATACCAAACGATGAAGAAGGCTACGGTGGCGGGAAAAGCGCCGAGGAGCAGGCGCGGCCATGGCTTGAGGCGGACGAGGATGACGGTGGCTACGTCGATGGCAAGGAGGTAGGTGAAGAGAAAGATCTCGTGGTTGCCGCCGGTGGAGAGAAGCAGAGGCGTAGCGAAGGCACCTGCGAGGGCATACGCGGCGAGGATCTGGCTGTTCTGCGACCACGCCATGTAGGCGTTCCATGCCGTGACAAGGATCATGGCCGGAAGAGCGATGCCGGCGGGAAGCAGATGGTAGACCTGAAAGGCCGCCCAGAGCGAGAGGTAGAGGGCTCCGCTGCCGATAGCCTTCAGGGAGTAAGAGAAGGCGTTGAATCCCTGGCGGCGGAAGTGCTCGGACCAGACGACGATAGCTGCGCCTGCGATGAGGCCAGCGAGGATGCGCCCCATTGGGCCTATCCAGTGGTTGTCGATGGCCCATTTGAGAAAGAGTGTGACGGCGATGAGCAATGCGATGATGCCGATGCGGCTGAAGAGCTGGGAGCCTATGCGGTCTTCGAGCGAGCCATTAGGCTTAAGGAGTTTTCGGGCGGGGTCTGGGGCGGGAAGGCCGGTGGAGCTGGCTTCAGGTCGAGGTGGAGGAGGAGACGAAAGTCTACGCGCTCTGAACGATGGCGTGGAGCGCAGCTCGGCTAGCTGCTGCTCGAGGGTTTCGACGCGAGCAGAGAGGGCGGCGAGGGTGGCGGCCACCTGGGCTTGCTGGTTGGGCTGCTTCGGCCGGACTTGATTCTGGTCATCCTGATTCTGGTCGTCCTGCACATCCTCCGAAGCCATGGCAACTACTTTACCGCTATCACGCACCGGAGTGGTACAGAAGACTCTCAGTTGATAGTCTTTGCGCTAAGGATAAGGGAGACGCATGCCGGTTCGAATCTTGATTGTGGATGACGATGAGTTGAGCCGGGAGGTGCTTACCCTGCTGACAGAGGGTGAAGGGTACGAGGTGGAGGCGGTCGACTCCGGCGATGCGGCTCTTTTGCATCTTAGGCAGGCAAGGCAGGTGCCGGAAGTGGTGTTGACCGATCTGCAGATGCCTGGAACTGCGGGGGATGAGCTTGCGCGGCAGCTGCGTGGGTTGTGCGGGGTGGAGACGTTGCTGCTGGCTATGAGCGGAAGCGAACTGGAAGAGGGCGTAGGATCGGAGTTCGACGGTTTTCTGCTGAAGCCGTTTACGATGGACATGCTGACGGGTACGCTGGTGAATGGTCGAGGGGAATCTACGCGCGGGCAGAAGGCCACGAGCCTTAGTCTGTTGCCGGACAGAGCGACACCGCCGACTGTATTGAATGAAGATACCTATGCCAAGCTTGCGGGATCCATGCGAGCTTCGCAGCTGGATCAACTTTTTACTCTCTGCCTGAAGGACGTGGAGGACAGGATTCGAAGGATGCGGAAGGCTGCATCTGACGGCGACTCTGCTGCGTATAGGAGAGAGGCTCACGCGGTGAAGGGTGGATGTGGAATGGTTGGCGCTGTCGAGTTGCAAAGTCTTGCAACGTCAATGGAGGAGCGGGGTTTGTGTGATGACGATGTAGCTACATTGGATGAATTCATGGTCGCGTGGGAACGACTGCGGCGTATTCTGATCGCACGCGGAAACAACTATAGCCGGCTCAACGAGTTGTCGGGAGATGATGCACGATGAAGGAATCGATAAAGAAATTTGACGATGCAGTTGTCGCGGCGACACCGATTCGGATCGTAGTTGCCGACGATCATCCTGTGGTGCGCTTCGGCGTGAAGAACATGCTGGAGAACGAAGCCGGCTTCGAGGTGGTAGGCGAGGCCGAAGACGGCGACGTGGCGATTACACAGACGCTGGAGCTGGAGCCGGATATTCTTCTGCTCGACCTGCAGATGCCGCGGCTGCCTGGGCTTGAGGCTCTGCGCGCCATCATGAGCAAGTCGCCGCGGGTGAAGATCATCATGCTGACCAGTACGATCTCGACGCAGCAGATCATCGAAGCGCTGCAGATCGGCGCACGCGGAATTGTATTGAAGGATGCGGTTGCGGGCGATCTCTCGCGTTCGTTGCGAGCGGTGCTCTCGGGCGACTACTGGATCGGCGGGGAGCGCGTCGCTAACCTGGTGACGGCACTGAACGAGCTGATGAAGAAGGCCGCAGCGGTGCCGGAGCGGAAGACCTATGGTTTGACGCCGAGAGAGCTGGAGGTGGTCACCTGCATCGTGGAAGGCTGCAGCAACAAGGATGTGGCCAAGCAGTTCACGATCAGTGAGGAGACAGTGAAGCGGCATCTTTCGAATATCTTCGACAAGACGGGCGTCTCGACGCGGCTGGAGTTGGCCCTCTTTGCCATCGCGCACAAGCTTGTCGTCCTCGATAACTAGGCCGGACTCTCTCCGCTCGTGGCCTTCAGTAGAATGAAGGAATGAGTGAGGGTGCATCGTTAGAGATTGTGGATTTGCTGGTGATTGGCGCAGGGCCGACGGGCCTGGCCTGTGCGATTGAGGCGCAACGCGCGGGCTTTACGGCGCTTCTGGTCGATAAGGGCTGCCTTTGCAACTCGCTGTTCCACTACCCGGCGCACATGACGTTTTTTACGACGCCGGAGCTGCTGGAGATCGGGGATATGCCCTTCTCCAGCCCCAACCAGAAACCGAATCGCAATGAGGCGCTGGAATACTACCGCAAGGTGGCCGAGCACTACCGGCTGAACGTTCGCCAGTACGAAAATGTGGAGCGTGTCGAGGGGTCCGACGGAAACTTCACCATCCATACGACAGACCAGTTTGGGCGGCTGAAGCAGCAGCGCGCTAGAAAGCTTGTGATCGCCACCGGCTACTACGATCTTCCGAACTACCTTGATATTCCAGGCGAAAACCTAAGTAAGGTCAAGCATTACTACCATGAACCTCACCCCTACTATGGGCTTGAGGTTTTGGTGATCGGAGGCAAGAACTCCGCGGCGATCGCCGCACTCGACCTTTGGCGACATGGAGCCAAGGTGACCCTGGTGCATCGAGGGAAAGAGATGCAGAAGAGCGTCAAGTACTGGATTCTTCCGGACATCAATAATCGGATCAAGAACCGTGAGGTAGAGGCGCACTTCGACAGTGTCGTGACGAACATCACCGAGGATGACGTGACGCTCGCGACGCGGCGAGGAAAGATCACGATTCCGAATCATTTTGTCTTTGCGCTGACCGGATATCACCCCGACTTCGAGTTTATCGAGCGGCTGGGAGTGAAGCTGGATAAGGCGAATGACCGCTGCCCGGTATGTAATCCGGCTACGCTTGAGAGCAATGTTCCGGGGATCTATGCGGCGGGTGTGATTGTGGCCGGCGAGCGGACGAGTGAGATCTTTATCGAGAACGGACGCTTCCACGGCAAGTTGATCGCGGAAGATCTGCGTAGGAAACGAGCTGCGACAGCCTAATCTCGGCAGCTCCGCCTCATCCGATAACGCGGCGGAGAAAGCCCTTGATGCCCAGCCAGGTGAGAAGGCAGAGAGACGCTATGAGCATGCCCACGATGAGGAACGGGTTCATGTGGGGGAGCGTCGGAGTGAGGGCTGCGCGAAGGCCTTCGCTCATGTAGACGATAGGGTTGATCAGGACGCCGATCTGGAGCCAGCGAATGTGAGTCAGCGCGGCCCAGGGATAGTAGACGCAGCCTAGAAAAGTAATTGGGATAACGACCACGCCGAAGATGAGGCCGATCTGCTGCGGTTTGACACTGGTGCCGATGGTGAGGCCAAGCGCACCAGCAGTAAGGCTTGCCAGCGCCACAACCAGGAGCAGGAAGGGCCAGTTGCTGACGTGGGTGACGGGATGCACCGCGGGAACGTAGTAGGCCAGCGGATAGACGATGCAGGCAGCGATGATGCTCTGCAACGCCGAGAAGACAATCTTTTCTATGGCGACGAACGGGACCGGTAACGGACACATCACGCGGTCGTCGATCTCGCGCGTGATGCCGAACTCCTGCGCGAGCGGGAGAGCGACTGCCGCGATGCCGGAGAACATGATTGCGACGGCCATGAGGCCGGGGAGAAGCACGGTCGAAAAGGCGCTGCCCGCCATGGCTCCCGTAGGATTCAGCTTCATCGAGGAGGACCCTGCGCCACTCATATTGGGGATGACGTAGGTGAAGACGAAGAGGAAGAGCAGAGGGTTCATGCAGACGCGGATGACGAAGGGAAAGAGTTCGCGGCGAAGCACATGAAGGTCGCGGCGAAAGAGTCCGAAGAAGGCGCGGGTGTACTGCACGGACCTCGAGCCCTGTGCGCCGCGCGGAGCGGATCGGGTTGGCGGCGTGCTGGTGGTTGCGGCTTCGGCCAGTTGGGTCATAGATTTCGGGTTCTCAGGATGCTCGGGCTACTCGCGGAGGTCGCGGCCAGTGAGGCGGATGAAGACCGTCTCAAGGCTGGTTTCGGTGATGGTGAGATCGCGCAGGCCGTAGGGGTTCGCCTCGCGGACGACATCGGAGAGCAGGCCTTCGGCGCCGTGGGCCAGGACGCGAACGCCTTTGGGTGTAGGTTCAGCACTGGCTACGCCGGTGAGCTGCTGCAGTTGTTGAACAAGCGTGGGGATGTTGTCGTGGCTGCGAAGAAAGAGCTCGTAGACCTTCTGTGCGCCGACAGAGCCTTTGAGGGCGGTGGGAGTGTCCTGCACGAGGATCTTGCCGTGGTCGATGATGGCGACGCGGTCGCAGAGCTCATCGGCCTCTTCCATGTAATGTGTGGTGAGAACGACGGTGATTCCCTCTTCGCGCAGCTTGCGGACGGCGTCCCACATGGCGATGCGGCTCTGCGGGTCGAGGCCGGCACTGGGCTCGTCGAGAAACAGAACCTTGGGACGGTGGGCGATGGCGCGGGCGATCTGGACGCGCTGGGCGAGACCGCCCGAGAGTTGCGCGGGATAGGTTCCGGCGCGCTCGGTGAGATGAAACTGCGCGAGGAGTTGATCCGTGCGCTCGGCTGCTTCGGCGCGCGAGAAGCCGAAGTAGAGGCAGTGGAAGTTGATGTTTTCGTAGATGGTGCAGGCGCGGTCGAGCGTGTTGTACTGAGGCACGACGCCGATGAACCGACGCGCCACCGCAGGAGCTTTGACGACGTCGATGCCTGCGATGAGGACCTGCCCGGCGGTGGGCAGGGCGCGAGTGGTGCAGATGCTGATGGTGGTAGTTTTGCCAGCTCCGTTAGGGCCGAGCAGGCCGAAGAGCTCGCCCTCGCGCACACTGAGATCGATGCCGTCGACGGCGACGACCCGCTGCTTGCCGTCGTAGATCTTCTGGAGGCTTTCGATTTCGACGATCATTGATCTTCCCTCCCATCATGCGCTCACTGCGATTATATGCAATGTGACGAGCGGTCTTCGCCAGGTAAGGTCTACAGTTTTGCGGCGTCAACAAGATACAAGCGGTGTCCCGTTACTGGCTGACGCGAACTACGATCTTGCCGAAGTGCGAGGCAGACTCCATGTGAGCGAGGGCCTCCGCGGCCTGATGGTATTCGAAGACTCTATCGATGACAGGATGCAGACTCGCCGTGGTGATGGCTGCATTCATCTGCTCGAACATGGCGCGGGAGCCGACGTAGATGCCCTGCACGCGGAGTTGCTTGTGAAGGATCGGCGTGAGGCCAACAGGGTCTGAAGTGGATGCGCCAGAGAGCACGCCTATCTGCGTGATGGTGCCACCAACCCGGGCTGCCCGCAGAGACTGACTGAAGGTTCCGGCGCCACCTACTTCGATAATGCGGTCTGCTCCTTTGTTCGCCGTGGATTCAAGCACCCACTTGGACCAGTCGGGACGCTGCTTGTAGTTGCACCCTTCGTCGAGGCCAAGATCTTTGGCGCGCGTCAACTTCTCTTCGCTGGAGGAGGTGCCCAGGACGCGGGCTCCGAGCAGCTTCGTGAACTGAAGCGCGAAGAGAGAGACTCCGCCAGTGCCTTGAATAACAACGGTGTCGCCGGGTTGAGCAGGAGTGGCGGGATCTCCGGCATGATGCAGGGCGTTCCACGCTGTAACGGCCGCGCAGGGTAGCGTGGCGGCCTCTTCGTAGGTCAGGTGATCAGGAAAGTGAATGACGCCTTCTTGAGAAAGGAGAGCGTACTCCGTAAGCATGCCATCTATATCACCGCCGAGCGCAGCCTTCGATTTTTCGGCAGTGAGCGAACCGTCAAGCCACTGCTGCATGAAGATGCCACAGACACGGTCGCCCACGTGGACACGCGAGACGCCTTCACCCACGGCAACGACCTCGCCGGCTCCGTCCGAACAGGGGATGCGGGGGAGGGCCATCTTTGGGTTATAGAGTCCCTTGACCATCATCAGATCGCGGTAGTTGAGAGAGACGGCGCGGACTTTAATTAGAACCGTTCCGGGCGCTGTCTGCGGTGTTGGCAGATCAACTTCGCGGAGTTGATCGATGCCAAAGCTCTGGATGGGATAGGCGTGCATAGGACCTCAAAACATGTGAGATGGCGATTAACTCGCGATGTGCCGCGAACTGAAAGCAGCGAAACTAGTTATACATTGATATCTCGCGGCGTAGAATGAACTACATGTCGCGAGGTTGGGAGAGTAAATCCGTGGAAGAACAGCAAAATCAGGCTGCCGCTCCGAAACCTGTCACCACTAATGACAACGCCGAGGTGGCAGAACGCAAAAGAAAGAGACAAGCGCTGGAGTTGCAACGGGAACGGATTCTGTCGGAGCGGACATCGAGTCCGCATCGGCGGTCCGCGCTTACGATTGCGCTTGCCGATATCGAAGAGAAGCTCTCGGAGCTTGGGTGGTCGATTCACCTCTAGGTTTTCTCTGGCTCTGGTCGAGGCACAGCTAATCGCGGTTCAATCGCCGACTCGCGTTTGAGTGTTAAGCCGATCTGATCGTCCGCGAGCTGTACCGGCTGGTAGAGTACGGGCTCTCTGGTGCGCAGCCGCCTTTCACAGATTTCGCAGGCTGGATAAAAGAAGAGACCGCCCGGAGGCGGCCCTTCGTGGTGTTTGCACGCAGAACCCTACTGTGGAGGAGCGGAGTCAGGACTGCTTTGTTCAACTCCGATAGCATCTCCCGAGACCACAAGATTGACGCGACGATTCTGGGCGCGGCCCGAAGCGGTAGCATTATCCGCCACTGGCTTGGCTTTGCCGTATCCTGTCGCGCTGATGTTATCGGTCTGGACGCCCTGGGTAACGAGGAAGTCGCGAACCGCATCGGCACGATTTTCAGAGAGCTTCTGGTTGTACTGATCGCTTCCAACGCTGTCGGTGTAGCCTTCCACCTGAAGCTTTAGGCCAGGATAAGCCTGAAGAATTCCGGCCACCTTGGCCAGACTGATCTGAGTATTGGGTTTGAGCGTGTAACGTCCGGTGTCAAACAGAACATCCGACATGTTCACGATAAGACCGCGAGCTGACTCGCTCGTGGCCAGAACACTGTTGAGCTGCGCACGCAATCTTTCGCGGACTGCGTTGGCATCGGAGGCGCTCTTATTGGCGCTCGCTGCACGAGCCTGGGCTTCCGCAGCGGCGGCTTCTGCCCGGGCTCGGTCGGCGTCAGCTTCTGCTTGAGCGGCTCTTGCCCGCTCAGCCTCAAGCTGAGACTGTTGCGCCTGCAGTTGAGACTGCTGCGCCTGAGCCTCGGCATCGCGTTT
Organism: Granulicella sp. S190; assembly: GCF_009766095.1. Classification (GTDB taxonomy): domain Bacteria; phylum Acidobacteriota; class Terriglobia; order Terriglobales; family Acidobacteriaceae; genus Edaphobacter. The sequence goes on along the minus strand of NZ_LMUD01000016.1, from coordinate 38,991 downwards.
CGCGTTGTCTGCGTTCTGCTGACGCTCAGCTGCCTGCTTACGCAGCGTGACGAGGCGAGCATCCTCGGCGCGCTGTACAGCCTGACGGGCGAAGGTGATCTCTAGATTGCGATTGCCTTTTTTATTCTGGTCGATGTCGGTGGCGTTGCGAAGATCCTGCATCGCTTCGGCCATAATCTCAGGAGCATACTTATCTGCTCCTGCTACCTGCGCGATACGGATCGCGTTGTTGGCCTGGTACAGCTCGAGAGGAGACTTCTCATTCCGGGTAATCGGGTTCAGGTTCGACTTCGAGCCATCGGTCTGAGCATAGGCACCGCGTGGCAGAAGCGAGTAGTGCGCGTTTACCTTTTCGAGCACGCCATTGGTCTTGTCATTAATGATCACGTTCTGGAGCACAACGACGTCGCTCGGCTGGGTGACCGAGAAATAGGGCTCAGCAGTAACGATCATGCCGAAGGACTGGAGAGCGGTCGTCACTTCAATGTTGTTCTTATTGTTCGAGGGAAGAACCTCGCCGAGGTTGTTCGGACGGCCGTCAGGTGTGATCGCCCACAGGACGTAGGTCAGGTATTCGGGCCCAAATCCATTGGCAGGCGTAAGTCCCTGGAACCTGGCTGAGATATGGATTCCGCCGCGCTCACTGGTTACCTTGGCTTCTCCCTTAGCGAAGGGCAGAAGTGCAGTTCCCTTGAAGCCGATGTTGGTGGAGCCGCTGCGATGAAGATAGTTCACGGCGTCCAGGTCGCGCTGGACGACCTTCACCCGATAGAGATAGATTCCATTATCCTGCTTTTTAATCTGGTCAGAGTCCTGAGGGGGATTCATCTGGGCGGTAGGATTCGGTTCCTGCGCGTCGAGCGATTTGGCAAATCCAGAGAAACCAACAGAAAACATCAGGGCAGTAAAGACGATCTTGTTACGGTTCATTCACGATCTCCTTGCGATCTCGAACTGGTGGCGCAGACGCAGAACTTTTCCTTCGTCTGGCGGCTATACATTGCGATGCAGGGGGTGGTTTAAAGGGTGTCCAGAGAAGGCGGGTTCTCTTCGGTAACGATACCCTCTAGAGAAGAAAAAGGAAGGGAATAAAGGGCTTGCGGTCTTGGGGAGAACCGCGCGGCCCCCGAAGCCTGAGGGCCGCAGGGGCTGGTACTTACGGTTAGGCGCTGTGCTGATGCTGCGGGGTGGTCTTGTGCACGAAGTGGTATGGAGGCCAGGGACCGGAGAGCTGCATGCGGCAGTCTTTGAGCTCGAGCGTGGCCGAGGTGTACTTGTTCTGGTACCGCTCCACCGTCTTGTTGTCGATGAGATGGGCGATATCGAGGAGCATCTTGCCGGTGTCCATACGCTTGCAGGTGATCTCTTCCGCCAGCGGCAGGAACATGCGATGCATCTGGATGGAGAGCGCACGGGCCTTGGACTGACGCTCGCGTTGCCGGCTCGCGCTCTCGCGCAGGCTGGTCAAATACTGCTGACCGACTGTCATATCGCGGGCTGCATTGCCGGGGCAGATGTCGTCGACGAGGACCTTGAGATGCATCTCTGCCTTGCCGCGAAGACGCTCGACGTTGGCCTGGAAGTGGCGCTGATTGGAGCGAACGGAGCGACGCAGGGCGTCATCATCCTGGAAGGTGGTGCCGAAGCGAAAAGGTAAAACAGTGGAGAGCTTGAAGCAGTCCGCGACGACGCGAGCATGATCTTTGGCGGCCTGCTGGTCGAGACGGTCTGTGTCTTCCGGGCTGTGCTCTGAGACGATGACGGCCAGATCGCTGGCGGGAAAGAGAAAGGTCTGATTACCGAAGAGCCCCGAGACGCCCGCAAGGGGCATCGGACGGCGGTGGCGGCAAAGTTCTGGGAATGCTTGTCTCTCTGCGACGCAATACGCGTACCATGCCATAATTTTTATCCTTCCGAGCGCGCTGAGGGGTCTAACCGCCCCATCAGGAAGTTGGTTATGTAACCTAAACCGATACGGAAATTTTGGAGGAACTCTTCATTTCAATAGGGTTTTCGTCTCTGAGAAGCATGCAATGTATCGCAAACTCCGCCGAGCCGAAACGGATAGTATGCCTATTGAAGTACGATTGGCAACACTTTCTTCACCTGCAAATGCACTATTTTCTGGGCAGGCTAAGGCGCTTGAAGAAACTGCGAATCAGGCTATACGTCTAGGCCGTATGCCAGGTGGTCGTACCAAAGAATAAAAGATAGAGAGAGAGCATCGCAAAGTCTAAGATTTGCCTTCTACTTTTCAGTCGGTGCCCTCTTTGGTTCGACCGAAGCCGATGCCTGAGTACGCCAAGAAGGTGGATCCGCAGCAGTTATGGCTCTTGGAGCCGAATCTTCGGGGCTGGATATGCCGACCAGACGCAACACCTTTCCAATCATACGAACAACCGGTCGCATATTTAACCTCGAAACTGCTTTGACATGCCTCAGGCTACGCTATTTTTAACGGATGAGATCAAACGACGCAACGAACCCTGGCAGCAGGCAAGGTAAGTGGCACAGCCTGTTCGTCTTGAGCCTGATCGCAGGTGTGATGACTCAACCGGCAGCGAGCGGATGGGCCCAAGGGGCCAAGCCTGCGCCCGATGTGATTGTGTTTACCAATGGCGATCAATTGACAGGGACGCTGGAACGAGCGACTGGTGACTCCTTCGTCTTCAAGAGTGATGTGGTCGGCGAGATTACTGTGACCGCGGACAAGATCAAGGAGCTGCACACCGCGGGTAAGTTCGTCGCACTGAAGAACGGCGAGAAGGTGACGCGCACCTCCAAGACTCCAGGAACGATCACCTACCAGGACAATGCGATCTCACTGGCGGACGAATCCTCCTCCAGCACTGTTGAGACGGTTCCGGTGAAGGATCTTGCTGCGCTGATCGATAGCGCGACCTACGGCAAAGAGGTAACGGGCAATCCAGGGATCTTCCAGGATTGGACCGGCGGAGTATCGGGCGGCGTGAGCCTGGTCGAATCGACACAGACGGGGCAGACATACTCCGCGGCGGTCAACCTGATTCGGCTCGTTCCTTCGGTCACATTTCTGCCGGCGCGAACACGCGATACCGTCAATGTGCTCGAGACCTATGGCAAACTGACCCAGCCTGTCATTCCGCAGACGACCCCAGCAACTCCGGACTCCGTTGCGAAGACGAATATCTTCCATGCAGACGCAGAGCATGACAAGTACCTCACTCCGAGACTGTACGGACTGGTCGGAGTCTCTTACGATCACAACTTCTCACAGGGCCTGAACCTGCAGCAGATCTATGGCGCCGGCATCGGCTACACCGTGATTCAAACACCTGTTCAGGAGTTCGATGTAAAAGCGGATGTGCACTACGAAAGACAGAACTTCGTGCCTCCCACCGCCAGTACGGACCTGATCGGATCGAGCTTCACGGAGCTGTATCACCGCACCTTGCCACGCAAGATCCTGTTCACGGAGAGTGGCACGTTCATCCCCTCGTGGAACGATCCGAGCATCTACTCCGCGATCTTTGAGGCCGGCTTGCAGTTGCCTACGTACAAACGCTTTAGCCTCAACCTGAATCTGCAGGATAACTATCTCAGTAATCCTGCAATTGGATTCAAAGACAATAGCTTCCAGTTCTTGACAGGAATCACCTACACCCTGAAATAGGGTGGTCTAAAACTCGAAGCGGTCTCGATGCCTTCGCGTCGAGACCGCTTTCTTTTTAAAGCTTCGAGGCTAAGGTGTCGGCGAGTCCAGAATCTGGGTGACCGGGCCGGGCAATTCCTTGTCGGCGCTCTTGAGAAGCAGGCTGACCTGCCACATCTGAGTGTCGGAGAGAACGTGGCCGTAGGCAGGCATGCCGGAGAGACGGATGCCATTGGCCACCTTCCAGTATGTCTCGCCGGGCTCGTCATCGCTGACGCCTACGACACCATTGCCGCCGTGCTTCTTCCAGAGTTGTGGAGCCGAAGGAAACATGTGTTTGGCGTAGGCAACGTCGTGGCCTGGCGTGCCGTGACAGCTTGCACACTGGGCGCGATAGATGTGCGCTCCGGATTCGAAGACATCCTCGCTGATGCCAAAGGGAGCGGTCTTTGTTTCGCGCTCAATACGAGCATCTAGAGGAAGATGAACGATTTGTCTTTCGAAGGGCAGAGGCGCATCGGCCACCGCGACCGGTAGAGGGCCAAACTTGAGGTAAGCGAAGAGTCCCACCACGACGGCGGCGATCCCGAGAAGGAAACCCAGAAAGACCTTGCCGAAACCGCCGCCGCTACTGCTTTTTTTCGCCATCTTGAGGAACTCCTTTGGGGTGAGGGCCGCTTTGAGGGGCGGCGGATGTTCTAATAAGAGAAGGCCGCCGTTGGATCTTCCAGTCGTCGGTCCCGAGTTCCACCATAGCAAAGCGAAGCTTGTGCAGGAGTAATCGTTGATGTTCGGTTTCAGATCGAGTGTGAAGCAGGTAGCAGGAGTGTTGCTGGCAGGTTTAATGGTCAGTGGAGCGGTTGCCGTACAGGCGCAGGTGACGCACAGAACCCGGCGGGAGTCGAGCGCTAACCGCAAGGCGCGCATCGCGAGAACGACTGCGGAGACCTACAGCCATCGCTTCGAAGTCGCCGGCGGCGGCGGGTACATGCGGTTCAAGTCAGGCTCGTTGCTGCAGAAGAATAATGAAGTAACCTTCTGGATGTCTGGCACCTACTTCCTGAATCAGAAGCTCGGCATCATCGGCGAGGTTCGCGGAGCCTATGGGAATGCAAAGATTGCCAACAATCTTGGCTCTCCGGTAACGCTGCCTTTTAATCCGCAGATCTCCGAGTACCCCTTCCTGGGCGGAATCGCATACCGGGTATATGCGAAGGAGAAGTACGCGGTGACGGTGACGGGCGAGGGCGGCGCGGCGCTGGGCAAGTTTGACGGCGACGCCAAGGGATTCCGGTCGAGCGATATCGGCGTGTGGCAGGATGCGACGAAGCCTGCTTTCGCCGTGGGCGCCAACTTCGACTACAACTTCTATCCAAACCTGGCGTTTAGGGTCTCGCCGACCTATATCGCCACGTTCTTCCGGCTTGATCCTACCGATCTGACGCATGGGCCGCAGAGCACCATTCAGAATAACTTTGGCGTCAATGTAGGCGTGGTGTACAGGTTCGGAAAGATTCGATAAGTTTCGATCGATTCATGACGGGTGCTGCGAGAGATTTCGCTGCACCCGTTTCGTTTTTGCGCTGGATAATCCGTTGAGCGTTAGTGGCGGGGCTCTACGTTGAGCCGCGTCGAGCCAGGGATGCTGCGGCGTAAGTAAAATGCTCTAGCGAAACTATCTGTGGAGGCACTCTCGTCATGGCGACGATCAAGCAGGACGACTTTATCCGGAGCGTAGCGGATGCGCTGCAGTACATCAGCTTCTACCACCCGGTGGACTACATTACGAACCTCGCGCGGGCCTACGAGATGGAGAAGAGCCACGCCGCAAAGGATGCGATGGCGCAGATCCTGATCAACTCGCGCATGTGCGCGGAGGGCCATCGGCCGATCTGCCAGGACACCGGAATCGTCACAGCCTTTGTAAAAGTGGGGATGGAGACGCGGTGGGAGCCGGGCATCGGCGGCATGATGACTATGCAGGAGATGGTGGATGAGGGCGTGCGCGAGGCATGGCGGAACGCCGATAACGTTCTGCGGCCTAGCATCCTCGAAGACCCAGCCTTTACGCGCAGAAATACGGGGGACAACACCCCTGCGATGGTGGTCGTCGAACTGGTGGAGGGTGGAGATGTCGATGTGACGGTCGCCTCAAAGGGCGGAGGCTCGGAGGCGAAGAGCCGGTTTGCAATGCTCAATCCCTCTGACTCCGTAGTCGACTGGGTGCTGAAGACGGTGCCGGGGATGGGCGCAGGCTGGTGCCCCCCAGGGATGCTGGGGATCGGCATAGGAGGCACCGCCGAAAAGGCGATGGTGATGGCGAAGGAGTCGTTGATGGACCCGATCGACATGCAGGAGCTGATCGCACGCGGGGCAAAGACGAAGATCGAAGCGCTGCGGATTGAGCTGTACGAAAAAGTGAACCGGCTTGGTATCGGCGCACAGGGTCTGGGTGGGCTGACGACGGTGCTGGATGTGAAGATCATGGACTTCCCGACGCATGCGGCCAACCTGCCGATCGCCATGATTCCGAATTGTGCGGCGACCCGGCATCTGCACTTCAAACTGGATGGGAGCGGGCCGGTGATGGTCGATCCTCCGAAGCTGGATGCGTGGCCGAAGCTGGAGTATGACGTTCATACTGCGCGGAAGGTGAATCTAGATACCGTAACGCACGCGGACGTGAAGACATGGAAACCGGGCGAGGTGATTCTGCTCTCCGGCAAGCTGCTGACCGGACGCGACGCGGCGCACAAACGCATGACCGACATGCTGACACGCGGAGAGAAGCTTCCGGTCGACTTCAAGAATCGTTTTATCTACTACGTGGGGCCGGTGGAGGCGGTGCGCGATGAAGCCGTCGGGCCTGCAGGGCCAACGACCGCAACTCGCATGGATAAGTTCACCAGGCAGATGCTGGCGGAGACGGGTCTACTCGGAATGATCGGCAAGGCGGAGCGGGGGCCGGCGGGAATCGATGCCATTCGCGAGTTTGAGGCGGTATACCTGATCGCAATCGGCGGCGCAGCTTATCTGGTCTCGAAGGCGATCAAGAGCTCGAAGGTGCTGGCCTTCGCTGACCTCGGCATGGAGGCGATCTACGAGTTTGAGGTGCAGGATATGCCGGTCACTGTGGCCGTCGATACCAAGGGCACCAGCGTACACACGACTGGCCCTGAAGAGTGGTCGCGTAGGATCGCGGGGATACCGATTTTGCAGTGATGAACTTAAGGAGATTGAAACACGGATGATGCTAAGTGGAGTATCGCGCTCTTTTGCTGCCGTTTTGATTTTTTTTGCTTGCGTTGCATCTTCAATGAAAGCCCAGGAGGAGCCCAACGCGCAGGCTTCGAATCCGCCATCCCTGGGCCAGCAAGCAGTTCAGGTAATACTCAGCAGATTCAAACTTGATTCCACGAATATGGTCCCTGCAACAAAGAAACCGCTGGCAGCAGATGGTAAATGGTCGATCGGGAATGAAAGACCCGATCTGTGTCCGAAGACTACAGATCCGTGCGTACAGGTTTTGTACCGTGTGTCCGATACGAAGATCTCCTGCGAATGGTTAGTCTTACTTCTCGGAAGCAGTCAGACCAACCTTGTCTTAAGTTTAAAACGAAGATGCTGCACGATACTTGCTAAATAAGATGCCCAATCAGGACATGGCTGCTGATCAGTTTTATCGCAAGAAGATCAAAACTAAAGCTCCCACATATCCAGATCAAGCGAGGAATGCGCGCATTAGCGGTTCTGTGAAGATGATCGCGCAGATTGAGAGCGACGGACGGGTCGGCAAAATCACTATGGTGAGTGGTCCAGAAATTCTGCGAGATGCTGCCATAACAGCCGTCAAGGAGTGGCAGTACGAACCTCTCGTCGTCGAATCCACTGCGATCTCGCAACAAACTCTGATAGTTATAAATTTCAACATCGGACGATAAGAGTTCGGCCGGTTCTGAAAACATCAATAAGATCGTTCGAAAAAGCCCTATCAGGAGATGCGGGACGGGTGCTCTGCGGCGGGCGATGGCTTGGGCTTGCGGCTCAGGACAAAGCTGCGGCGCTTGCGGCGTTTGTCGGAGGCGTGGTCGATCTTCCTCCAGAAGCCGATGAAGTAGTCGATCGCCGAGATGATCGACACAATCGTCATCCAGTAGATAGCAGTCACCGCGATGAAGTGAACGCCGACGACGTATCCGCCGCCCACGCTTGGGAACCAGAGCCAATACTTCCAGCGGTGAGCCAGAATCGCTGCGACGACTGAGACGATCTGAATGACGGTTTTGAGCTTGCCGATCTCGCTGGCCTCGATGGTGAAGCCTTCGGTGGCGGCGATGGAGCGCAGGCCGGAGACTAGAAATTCACGGCCTATAACGAGGATGGCGATCCACGGTTTGACGATGGCAGGGGTGTAGGCGACGAGGATGATGTAAGCCGCCGTGATCATGAGCTTATCGGCCAGAGGGTCGAGGAGGATGCCCATGGTGGTGATCTGTTTACGGCGGCGAGCGAGGTAGCCGTCGAGCCCATCCGTGATGGCTGCAAGGATAAAGATCACGCTGGCGATGATCTCCTGCTCGCCGCCGCGCAGCCCCGTGGCGCCGTGACCGCCGGTAAAGGGAAACGCAGGCGAGAGGATCCATATGAGCAGAGGCAGGCAGGCGATGCGGCTCATCGTGATGGAGTTGGGCAGGTTCATCGAGAGATTTCAGCGTGCGCGGGATGTGGCAGATACTCAGCCCCGACAATAGCATTCTGCCATAGTAAGACGCGCGAAAGGAGGAAAGGCGGCCCGGACGTCGAAACCGCTAAGATCTTCCTTGAAGGGTCATGCCGGATTGCAGCGGCAGCAATCGCCTTGTAACCCCTTTGCCTTCACGAGCTGCTCGTTTCTCACACTGATTCGCTACAGTTGGAAGCAAGCAGGAAGAGGCGGCCCGAAGGCGGCCTCTTTCCGTTCACGATGCAGACGGATCAGGCGTAGATGCCGCGCTGTTTGGTGGTGTAGGCCACGCGGTCGATGGCGAGCATATACGCTGCGATACGGTTGTTGACTCCGTGGTTCTGGGCATAGGTCACGACATCCTTGAAGCTCTCGGTCATGATGTTATCGAGGCGCTGGTTGACCTCGGCCTCGGTCCAGAAGTAGCCCATGCGGTCCTGCACCCACTCGAAGTAGCTGGTGGTGACGCCGCCGGCGTTGGCCAGGATATCCGGGATGATGAAGACGCGCTTATCGGCTAGGATCTCATCGGCCACGGTGGTGGTGGGGCCGTTGGCGCCTTCGCAAAGAATCCTGCACCGTAGGCGGTCAGCGTTGAGGCTGGTGATTACGTTCTCCGTCGCTGCGGGGATGAGGATCTCGCAGTTGTAGGTGAGCAGTTCGTTCTTGTCTGCAGCCTCCGCCTCGCTGAAGCCGACGATCGTGCCAGCGCTCTTGCGGTGCTCGAGGAGGGCGTGAATATCGATGCCTTTGGCGTTGTAGAGGCCGCCGTCGTGCTCGGCGATCCCGATAACGGTGTAGCCCTTCTGCGCCAACAGCTTTGCCGAGTTGGAGCCCACATTGCCGAAGCCTTGAACGATGACGCGGCAGCCATCAATCGACATGCCCAGGTGCTTCATCGCCTCATCGCAGACGACGGAGACGCCGCGACCGGTAGCTTCTTTGCGTCCGCGCGAACCGCCGAGATTGACGGGTTTGCCGGTGACGACGGCGTTGACAGTCTGGCGCATGTGCATGGAGTAGGTGTCCATGATCCAGGCCATCGTCTGCTCGTCGGTGCCCATGTCGGGGGCGGGAACGTCTTTTTCCGGTCCGATGAATTCGATGAGTTCCGCAGTGTAGCGGCGCGTCATGCGCTCGAGTTCCCCCTGAGACATCTTCTTCGGGTCGCAGATGACACCGCCCTTGGCTCCGCCGAAGGGAATGTTGACGACGGCGCACTTCCAGGTCATCCAGGAGGCCAGGGCGCGAACTTCATCGAGGGAGACGTCAGGAGAGTAGCGGATGCCGCCCTTGGCGGGACCGCGGGCTACGGAGTGCTGGACGCGGTAGCCGGTGAACACTTCGATAGAGCCGTCGTCCATGCCGACGGGGATGTGAACGATGATTTCGCGAGAGGGATAGCGGAGAACCTTCCAGATGCCTTGGTCGAGATTAAGTTTTCGTGCGGCGAAGTCGAATCGAGCGGCCTGCGCTTCCCAGGGATTAGTCTCCTGCTCGAGGGTGAGGGTCTGCATTTTTACGTTCCTTTGTACTGTTGCTGGTATCAGCGATTCTCCGGCCATCGTATTTGCCTCACTGGAAGCAGGATACAGCTTGTGCCAGACCGGTCTGTGGCCAAACTCGAGGAGTATAGGCTCGCCGAACGACGATGTGCAATCGAACGGATGGGGGAGGGACCGTTGCGATCAAGTGTCGTCGGCAGCGCATAAAAAGCATGTAAAGACGCATTTATGATGGATGAAGCCATGCCTTCTTACGACTCGAACTCTCTCCCCTCCGCCCGTGATTTTTTGAAATTAGGCCAGAAACACTCTCTGGTGCCCGTTTATCGCACAGTCACCGCAGATCTTGAGACTCCGGTTTCGGCGTTTCTGCGTATCGCGTCGGAGGAGCCAGAGGCCTTTCTACTGGAGTCAGTCGAAGGCGGAGAACATGTCGGCCGCTATACCTTCATCGGCATCCAGCCATACAAAAAGATGACGGCGCATGGAACGCAGATTACCGTTCGAGAAGGGCGGCGGGAGCGGGTGTTCGACGGAGACATCTTCGAGCAGCTGAAGCGGGCGCTCAGCGGCCACACCCCAGCTCGGCTGCCAGGATTGCCCCCCTTCACCGCAGGCGCCGTGGGATTCTTTGCCTACGACGTAGTGCGGCAGATCGAAAAGCTGCCGTCCCTTGCCAAGGATGAACTAGGGGTTCCGGATGCCTGCCTGATGTTCTTCGACCAGGTGCTGGCCTTCGATCATGTGAAAAAAGAGATTCACCTGATGGTGACGGCCGACCTGAAGCGAGAGCCTCGCGAAGGCGCCTATGAGCGGGCTGTCCGTAGGCTGAACAAGATGGAGAAGAGGCTGGCGAGCGCGCTGCCCGTGCGAAAGAAGAAGCGGCCCGAAGGCAAGCTCAAAATAACCTCGCGCACACCCAAGGCTGCTTTTTTGAAGGCCGTGCAGAAGACCAAGGAGTACATCGCCTCTGGAGACGTCTTTCAGTGCGTGCTGTCGCAGCGGTTCGACTGCGTCCCCGAAGTAGAGGCTTTTGAGATCTACCGGGCGTTGCGCATCGTGAACCCTTCGCCCTACATGTACTTTCTGCGATTCGGCCTTGAGGATAAGTCTGCGAAGAAGTCGAGCGTCGCGCACATCGTAGGCTCCTCTCCGGAGCTTCTGGTGCGGGTGCACGGCCGCGACGTGGAGTATCGGCCCATCGCAGGCACCAGGCCGCGAAGCGCGGATGAGGTGGAAGATCGCGCCATTGAAGCGGATCTGCGCGCCGACGAGAAGGAGGTCGCCGAGCACATCATGCTCGTAGATCTCGGACGAAACGATGTGGGCCGCGTCAGTGAGTTCGGCTCCGTGAAGGTAAAGGATCTGATGTTCGTGGAGCGGTACAGCCACGTGATGCACCTGGTCAGTTCGCTCGAAGGCAAGCTGCGCTCGGGGCTGGGTGCGCTTGATGCCTTTCGCGCCTGCTTCCCTGCCGGAACACTGAGCGGCGCACCGAAGATCCGCGCGATGGAGATCATCGAAGAGATGGAACCGGCCCGGCGCGGCGTCTACGGCGGTAGCGTACTCTACGCGGACTTCAGCGGCAACCTCGACTCCTGCATCGCAATCCGCACGCTCTATATGAACGGCAAGCAGGGTCACTTTCAAGCAGGAGCCGGAATCGTGGCCGACTCCGTTCCCGAGAAAGAATTTGAGGAGTGCGGGAATAAGGCGAGAGCAGTGGTGAGGGCGATTGAGAGGGCGCGGGGTGTTTAGTAGCAGTGGCGTGAGTCGTTAGTCCACTCAATGAGTGAGAACTGTAATCGAAGTTCGTCACTGAAAACGCCGCTTTATATAAGTCACCTTTTCCGCACTAGGGGAGTTGACGTTTGCGATATTCGTCGAGATAAATCGTCATCGATTGGGGCATAACGTTACGGTAGAGACCCATTTTGAATGGAAAGTAGCTGGGATCGGGATAATTGGTCGCAGCATTTGGAACATTCGCAGTGATGCCGCTGTAATCGACAACCTGCTTATCGTCCAACCATGCGCGGACCAGCCCGTCTGGATGTGGAGTGAACCGTACCTCGAAGCGTAGGTCGAGCCTCGCGGAGATCGCGTTTCTCTTGGTAGAGGACGATGAACTGGTGGTGAGATCCTGAGTGATGCTGAGGACCCCGCCGATATAGCGCACAGCAAGCACGGGGCTGTCGTTCCCACACGGCGAATCGCGGCGAGGGCAGTATTCCCACCACTGTGCTACTACGAGGCGAACCGGAACGATCGGAAAGTCTGACGGCAGGTACATACTCCAAGAAAACTCATAGAGCTTATTCTGGCGAGTTGTGAGTGGCCGAGCCTCCAGAAGTTCATCTCGTTCGCTGTCGGCGTCGCCGCCAAGACCGGGGAGGAAAATATCGTGCGAATGAAGATCGATGCGAAGGGCGCCATGGCCTGCGCGAACAATGCTGGATTGGATCGTGACTTAGGTAGGGACGAGTACGATTGTGTCCCAGAGGTTACTTAGGGACGGGCCTTCAAAACCATCGTAGACGTTGAGGGGAGGGGAGGGTGGCTGAGAAAGTGATGTAGCCATACCTGCGGAGCAGAGAATCGCCCACAATAAAGAGTTGCGAAGCATGCCGCCCGGAATAATCCCTCGACACCTGTTCCTAATTGTACGATCACCGACAGGTAAGTAGGTGCATTACCGTTGCTCCATTGCCATGAAGTCAATAGATGGACTCAACTTCCTTGAAAGTCCGCTTATCGGTGAGTTCCCACTAAGCAATCGACAATAGCGATCTGCCTGGGGCGTAGAATTTAAACATTGCTATGGTCTTTGTTCTGGATAACTACGATTCGTTTACTTACAACCTGGTGCAGTACATGGGCGAGCTTGGCGCCGAGATGGTGATTCGGCGCAACGACGAACTGACCCCCGCTGAAGTCGAAGCGCTGCGTCCTGATCGGATCCTCATCTCGCCGGGGCCCTGTACGCCGCAGGACGCAGGCATCAGTATGGATTTAATCAAGCGCTTCGCCACTCTGGGCACGACAGGCGGTCCAAAGGTTCCGATTCTGGGAGTGTGCCTCGGCCATCAGGCGATCGGCGCGGCCTTTGGCGGCAACGTCGTACGCGCTCCGAAGCTGATGCACGGCAAGACCAGCGAGGTGAAGCACGATGGCAAGACCATCTTCGAGGGCATCCCGTCGTCGATGACCTGCACGCGCTACCACTCGCTGATCGTCGCGGAGAACGGCCTTCCTGAAGAGCTGGAGGTTTCAGCACGAACCGAGGATGGAGAGACGATCATGGCTCTCCGGCATCGCGAGCTGCCGATCGAAGGCGTGCAGTTTCATCCCGAGAGCGTGTTGACGGTGCATGGCAAACAGATCATTCAAAACTTTCTGAAGATGTAGTTGGAGCAGCAATGGTGCGTCGGCTGATTCTGGTGTTCGCGATCGGATGCGGAGGGGCGCGAGCACAGCAGGCTATCGGCTCGGTAGGGGTGCAGAACGCCAACATCGCCGGTGCGCTCGAGGTGAGCAATGGACGCGCGATCCTCGTCGGAAACACTACGGTAACGGCAAGAGATCGCACCGCTGAGATTCAGTTGAACCGCGGCGGCACCGTTCGCGTGTGCGCGACCAGCGGATTGCATGTGACCTCTGGACAAGGAACCTCCGGGTCGCCTCCTCTAACGCTGGCGCTGGATCGCGGCGCAATCGAAGTGCAGATGCCCGCGACGACGCACGACATGGTGATGACGCCGGACCTGCGATTCACGTTGCACGGGGATGGCCCGCTCGATCTTCAGCTCCGCGTCACCAGGAATGGCGATACCTGCGTGGAAAATCGCGGAGCCCAGGCTCCAACGCTACAGATCGCGGACCAGTTTGGCGAGGCGACCTACGAGCTGCGCCCGGGCCAGCATGTGTTGTTCGAGCATGGCAGCCTGAAAGAGGTCGTCGATCATGAGACCTCCTCCTGCGGATGCCCGGCCGAGCCCGCGATGACGGTAGCCGATGCTCTGCTGAACGGCGGCAAGACGGAGACACCGGACGATGCATCAAAAAACGCAAAGACTGCTGCGGAGCTGCATCCCTTCCCTGCTGCGGTAAGCGCTGGACTAGCCCCGGTGGCAATCCCGCAGGCTCCGGTTGGGGATTTGCATGAGCAGGTCTCGGCAACCCTTGCCTCTGGTGATGGAGCGGACAGCCTCGCGCCAGCAGCAGCGTCTGATGCGAAGCCAGCGGCCACCAGCTCGGCCACCCAGAGCGCCCCACCGCCAACTCCGCCGCCAGCCGAGCCGCAAAAGCGAGGTTTCGGACATACCCTTGGCCGATTCTTCCGCAAGATCTTCGGCGGAGCGTAGGCTATAGTCAGCGGCGGCGGAAGGAGCAGGAGAGGGCTTGCTGCGCTACAATTATAGGGTTGCAGGCTATCCGGCAGGGATGCCGCTGGCCTCACAAAAAATCTCATTACAGCTGAATTCAGCACAGATCAGGGGCTTTCTTTTATGTCGATTCCCGCAACACAGATGCGCCCGGGCATGATTATCAAGTACAGAGACGATCTTCACCTGGTGTTCTCGGTTGAGCATCGCACCCCAGGCAACCTCCGCGCGTTCATCCAGGCAAAGCTTCGCAATGTGCGCACGGGCGCGATGTTCACGGAGCGCTTTCGCTCGCCTGACCCGATTGAACGCGTCTACGTGGACGAGGTGAAGATGGAGTTTCTTTACAACGACGGCGACGAGTACTACTTCATGGATGACAAGTTTGAGCAGACCATGCTGAAGCGTGAAACCCTGGGCGATGCCGTGGATTATCTCTTGCCGAATCTCTCGATCGCCGTGAGCTTCCACGATGGGAAAGCTGTCGGCATCGAGCTTCCGGGAGTAGTCGAGATGACCGTGATGGAGACTGAGCCGGGGATCAAGTCGGCGACAGCTTCCTCAGTGTCCAAGCCAGCAAAGCTCGAAACAGGGCTCGTCGTGCAGGTGCCTGCTTTCATTAACGAAGGCGAAAAAATTCGAGTGGATACTGCAGAAGGCGCCTACATGAGCCGGGCGTAACAGAATGCATTCTTAGAGAGGGCGGAGTCACTGGCTCCGCCTTTTCTTTCGCCTCCCTCGCCTTGCATGGGGGTTAGCTGCTCTGCGACACTGGAGGCTCCATGGTGTGCCATTACCTCGTAAAAGGTCGCGTGCAGGGAGTAGGGTTTCGCTGGTTCGTGCATCAGGAAGCAGCCGAGATCGGTCTCCGCGGATGGGTTCGTAACACGGATCAGGGCCACGTTGAAATCGTTGCAGCGGGGAAACCCGAAGAACTTGCCGAGTTGAAAGATGCGCTGCGAAAGGGTTCGCGCGGCAGCCGCGTCGACGCCGTTGAGGAACAGGAACTGGTCGAAAGCGAAGGCGCGAAGCTTGGACCATTTGAGATTGAAGGAGCTTGGTAAGAACTGATGACACTGCCTATTAATTGTGAACCACTGAAGACTCTGATCCGCACCGTGCCGGACTTTCCAAAGCCGGGCATCCTGTTCTACGACATCACGACAGTTTTGAAGGATAAGGCGGGGTTCGCCACGCTGATCGACGCCTTCGCGCAGTACTACATCGGAAAAGAGATCGACCTGGTCCTCGGCATAGAGGCGCGTGGATTCATCTTCGGACCTGCGCTGGCCTATCGCCTGAACGCGGGATTTGTGCCGGTCCGCAAGCCGAAGAAACTGCCCGCCCCCACCGCCCGGGTGAACTACGACCTCGAGTACGGAACCGACTCTCTGGAGATTCATCTCGATGCGATTCAGCCCGGACAACGGGTGATCATCGTGGACGATCTGCTGGCCACCGGCGGCACCATGCAGGCGACCGTGCAGTTAGTACGGCAGCTCGGCGGGGAGATCGCCGGACTCGGATTTGCCATCGAACTCGACTTTCTGAAGGGCCGCGAGAAGTTTCAGGAGTACGACGTGCTCAGCCTGTTGCACTACGACGAATAGTCTTCGCAACTCTCTCGGCAGTTCTCAACATCAACGACCAGCATCTCAGAGAGCTGCTGGTTCTCAGATCAGAAGACAAAGGGGGCAACAATGAAGTCAAGTGGATATGCCGTACACGATAAGAAGTCATCCTTGGTTCCTTTCAGCTTTGAGCGACGTGAGCCAGGCGCGCATGATGTCGTCGTCGAGATTGCTTACTCAGGAATCTGTCACTCGGATATTCACCAGGCCCGCGATGAATGGGGCGGTTCCATCTATCCCATGGTGCCGGGCCACGAGATCGTCGGCTACGTAACGGCGGTCGGCGGAGCGGTGAAGAAGTTCAAGGTCGGCGATCGCGCCGCTGTCGGCGTCATCGTCGACTCCTGCCGAGAGTGCGAGAACTGCAAGGCGGACGAGCAGCAGTACTGCCTGAAGGGTGCGGTCGAAACTTACAACAAGCGCGACTATGCCGGCGTAGTCACCTATGGCGGCTACGCTAACAACATCGTCGTTCACGAGTACTACGTCCACACCGTCTCGCCGAAGCTAGATCTGGCTGCGGTGGCTCCGCTGCTGTGCGCTGGCATCACAACCTACTCGCCGCTGCGTCACTGGAAGGTTGGAAAAAACAGCAAGGTGGGCGTGGTTGGCCTGGGCGGCCTGGGTCACATGGGGCTCAAGTTCGCCCACTCGTTCGGAGCGCACGTGGTGCAGTTCACCACCTCCGAAAACAAAATCGAGGATGCGAAGAAGCTGGGCGCGGATGAAGTCGTTGTGACGAAAGATGCCGCAGCACTAGCTAAGCATGCGGGAAGCTTCGACTTTATTCTCGACTGTGTCTCCGCGCCGCACGACATCAATCAGTATCTGAATTTGCTTCGCTTGAATGGCACGCTGTGTCTTGTTGGTCTGCCTGAGACGCCGTTGTCGGTCGCGCCGTTCTCCGTCGTGGCTAATCGACGCTCCCTCGCCGGATCGGGAATCGGCGGAATGAATCAGACCCAGGAGATGTTGGACTACTGTGCCGAACACAACATCGTCTCCGACATTGAACTGACCTCAGTCGACAAGCTGAATGAAGCCTACGAGCGCGTACTGAAGTCGGATGTGAAGTACAGGTTCGTGATCGATATGGCGACCCTGCCCAAGAGCTAATCTTGCGGCATCACGCCCCGCGACTGCGTCTTCACATAGACAGTCGCGGGGAGTGATGCGTTCTCTACATTTTCTAGGCGAATAGCGTAAACAGCGGAGAGTCCAACGCAACCGTCTGCGTAGGTCCTGAAAGCTTTCCGGTAGTGGGGTCGCGGCGGAAGATGGTGACACTGGCCGAGTCCTGGTTACCACACAGCAGCCAACTTCCGGTCGGGTCGAGCGTGAAGTGGCGCGGCGTCTTGCCACCGCAGGAGATCCGCTGAACCAGCGTCAGATCTCCTTCTTGCTTCTCGATGGAATAGACCACCAGGGAATCTTCTCCGCGATTGCTGGCGTACAGAAAGCATCCATCCTGAGAGATCGCGAGCTCTGCAGCCGTATTCTTCCCGGCGGGAAACTCCGGCGCAATCGTCTTGATCGAGAATGTGGTGTTCACCAAAAGACCTTGAGGTGTTTTGCTGAAGCGAGTCGCAGTCCACAGGCAACGATCGATGCTGGAGTCGATCTCGTTGATCGCATAGACCCAGCGACCGTTCGGATGAAAGATCACATGGCGCGGACCCGAGCCGGGCCGATCGTTGGTGAAGAGATGAGGATCAGAGAGCTGCCCCGTCTCTGGATGAATATAAAACACCGAGATGTGGTCGGTTCCCAGATCGCAGACCAGCAGGAAGCGGTCATCCGGCGAGATGGTGGCGCAATGCGGATGGGAGGCCTCCTGTCGAGCGGAGTTAGACCCAAGCGCGGCAAACTTCTGACGGTCTTTATAGTCGAGGCGCGATACCGGCTGGCTCAGCGTGCCATCTGGCTGGATGCAATAGGACGATACGGAAGCACCGATGTAATTCGCAACAAAAGCCGCATGGCCAGTCGAGTCGACCGAGATATAAGCAGGGCCAGCTCCGCCGGAGGGAACCTGGCACGTCTGATGAAGAGTGCCGCCCCCTGTATCCAGCATAAAGCTCGTCACAGTTGCAGCAGGATCGTTGATCGCATTCACCGCGTAAAGAGAGCGCTTGCCTGAACCAGGCGGCGTGATCGCCAGAAAGGAAGGCCTGGCCGTTGCAACCGCGAGCGCAGGCGGAGTCAGCAGCCCCTTCAACGGGTCAAAAGTCGACCGATAGATGCCTTTGCTGACCCCTTTGTTCGTATCCGTTCCAAAGAAGACATGAACGGGGATCGGCGGCGCGACCTTCTTCTTGCGTGTAGGCCAGATCGCGAAGGCGCGCGCAGAGGCAGCGAAGGCTGGAAACAAGACAAGGAATCTACGGCGCGTAAACATGGCCAAACCCCTCGAAGATTATGCCGGTTCGCCGGGAAGGTGAATGCCCATCTCGTCTTCTGCCTGGACATTCTCGTTGATGACGGGAAGACTGGGTAGATTGTCAGTACGGCCAGCTTCTTTGACGACGGCGCTGGCGTGCTCGAGAACCTCATCCACCGTCATCGTGTACATCTCCCTCCCGTTGTCGTAACCGGACTGGACAGCATGCTGCAGATACCTTCCGGCAGTCTGAGCGGCAAGATAATCGGTGATGACATGCCCCGTACGACGCTTCTGCTCGACCCAGGCCAGGTTCGGCATGGCGATCCAGACCGGTTTGCCATTGACAGCAAAGCGGATGTCGGTAGCATCGGCATGCCGCGTCGCAATGGCCACTATGGTTCCCTTCCACTGGCAGTGGAGCGCTTCCCCGGTCCAACGGTCGGTTACTTTGAAGTCTTCATACATGATTGTCTTTAGCTTAGTGCAGGGTGGACGGATCAGCAAGGAGTCCGGGGACAACCAGACTGGCTCTGGCCTCTGTCGCCTTCCAGAGGTGCAGTTCAAGTTGCTCTACCCATTGGAATAAAGTTGAGGTTACTTTCGTAAGCACTTGAAATTGCTTCTGGCTTATGCAGGGTGCCGCAGATATCCTGATCTTGATTTACGGTGATACAGCGTGCGTCGAACAGAAGTTGAAGCTGCTAGTTTAAGGGCGATTTGGACACGTGATTTGTTGGACTCCCAGCCAGAGCTCGAATGTGACGAACTGGTACGGCTTGCTGCCTCTCTCTGCGGAACTCCACTTGGTTTGGTGACGCTGCTCGACGAGCGGCACCAATGGTTTCGTGCGTCCAACGTGCTGAAGCTCGGCGATACTCCACGGGAGATCGCCTTCTGCGCTCACGCCATACGCCAGTCGGAGATGTTTCTGGTCAAAGATGCGATGTTGGATGCGCGTTTCAATAGCAATCCATTGGTCATCGGCGATCCGCCCATACGCTTCTTCGCCGGCGTAGCACTCTATACCTCCGACGATGAGCCGATGGGAACGTTCTGCGTCATCGATATGGCTCCCCACATCTTGAGTGAAGATCAGGTTGCCGCCCTTGAGATTCTGGCACGGCAGATAAGTCTTCGCCTGGAAGCAGTGGTGCAGCGCCGCGCGCTCGAACAGGCACTGGCGGAAAAAGAGAGAGCAAGCGCAGGCCTACGGGCAAGCGAGGAACTGTTTCGCGCCTTCATGAATGCGAGCCCCTTTCTGAGCTATATCAAAGATGCTGCCGGTCGGCTTCTGTTTTACAACCGCAGTTTTGCACAGCGGTTTGGCGTTAGCGAGTATGCATGGCTAGGCCGGACAGACGAGCAACTATGGTCCAGAAAGCTCACCAAATCCGTACGAACTCACGATCTCGAAGTCATGGCCGGCGGAAAGATGGTCGAGACTGAAGAACATATTCGCAACGCCGACGGTACGGTCAGCTCGCTGCGATCTTTCAAGTTTCCATGTCATGACTCTGCGGGCAACGTGCTTCTTGCAGGCGTGGCCGTGGATGTGTCGGAAGATGTCGCCCATAAGGCGGAGCTGGAGCGCTACCATCGCGAACTCGAAGACGCCAACGACCAGCTGCGGAAGCTCGCAGTCACGGACGAGTTGACCGGACTGCGAAATCGCAGA
Organism: Granulicella sp. S190; assembly: GCF_009766095.1. GTDB lineage: Bacteria > Acidobacteriota > Terriglobia > Terriglobales > Acidobacteriaceae > Edaphobacter. The sequence goes on along the minus strand of NZ_LMUD01000016.1, from coordinate 19,058 downwards.
TCCTTTGAAGAGCGCATGGTAATGGAGTTCTCGTTGGCCCGGCGCAGGAAGCGTGAGCTCTCTGTGCTGCTGATCGACGTCGACAACTTCAAGACCATCAACGACAGATGGGGTCATGCGGCAGGCGACGAAGTTCTCCGGCGGCTGGGTACGATTCTGCGAACGACGGTACGTCTGCCCGATCTGCCTGCCCGGTACGGAGGCGAAGAGTTTGTTGTCCTGCTTCCTGAGAGCGGCGAAGAGAGCGCTATGGGATTAGCGCGACGTGTCATGCAGCGGGTCGCAGCGGAAGACTGGGAGAATGAGCCGCTGACGATCAGCGTCGGCATGGCTTCAATGAACGAGTCGCTCGAGAACGGATTCCAACTTGTGGAACTTGCGGATGAGGCGTTGTACGCCGCCAAGCGCGCCGGAAAAAATCGGGTGATGGTTTACAGCGGTTAGACCAACGCCGCCGTTGGTTTAGAGTCGCCTCCGCTTTTTGTTTATCATTTCCGAAGAAAATCTTCGGTTGCCCTTTTTCACACAATCAGGAAAATTGCCATAAGCTCGTTCGTGCCGATAAGCAAAAGAGGCGCACCTTGAAGGTGCGCCTCTCTCGTGTTGATCGATGTTGAAAGTTATACTTCTGCGTTTGGATCGCCGGCTTCGCCTTCACCGCGCTCTTCCATCTGCTTAGCTAGCTCTTCACGCTTCTTGGTGCGGGCTTCAGCGCGCTTCTGAGCCTTCTCGTTGAGCTCGTGCTCGGCGCCGAGCAGTTCGATATAGGCCATCTCGGCAGCATCACCCTTGCGGGCTCCGAGGCGTGTGATGCGGAGGTAGCCGCCCTGACGTGCAGCGTAACGCGGGGCTACAGTGGCGAAGAGGCGGTCGACCGACTCCGGCGTCATCAGGTAAGCAGCAGCCTGGCGGCGAGCATGAACCGTGCCGCGCTTGCCGAGAGTAATCATCTTCTCGATCAAAGGGCGGGTAGCCTTGCACTTGGTGATGGTGGTCTCGACGCGATCCATCAGGATGACCGAGGTGACGAGGTTGCGCAGCATGGCGCGGCGATGGCTGGTGTTGCGGCCTAGTTTGTATCCTGCATTACGGTGACGCATCGGAGATCTCCTTCGACTCGGCTTCTAGCCGTGAGTCGGTACTGCTTGGAATGTGTGCGTTCGGCCTAAGCCTGGCGCGGGTAAAACTGCCTCGAACCACTTAGGAGGCTTGCTGCTACGCTGCTTGCGCTGCGTTTCAAGCTGGACTGCGGTGACGGAGATTACCCCGCCACCGCATATCCGGTTAGAAGTTCTCTGGCTCACTGCCGACGAGGTCGAGGTCTTCATCCTCATCTTCGTCTTCATCATCGTCATCAAAGTTACCGAAGCTGGCGGCAAGAGTGGCTGCAGGCAGAACAGAGGTGGGTCCGGGCTGCGGGTTGCCGTTCTCATCGATCTTCATGCCGAGCGACAGGCCCATCTGCGCGAGGATCTCTTTGATCTCGTTCAAAGACTTGCGGCCAAAGTTCTTGGTCTTCAGCATCTCGGCTTCGGTCTTTTGAATGAGTTCGCCGATGGTGGCAATGTTGGCGTTCTTGAGGCAGTTATAGCTGCGGACAGAGAGCTCAAGCTCTTCGACCGAGCGGTTGAGGTTCTCGTTGCGCAGGGCAGGACCGTCGTGCAGACCGTCGTGACCGGCCTCCATCTCCTCTTCAAAGTTGATGAAGATGGTCATGTGATCCTTCAGCAGCTTGGCGGAGAGACCGAGAGCATCGGCAGGAAGCACAGTGCCGTTCGTCCAGATCTCGACAGTAAGCTTGTCGTAGTCGGTGATCTGACCGAGACGTGCGGCCTCGACGAGGTAGTTCACCTTGCGAACAGGCGAGTGGACCGAGTCGACCGGAATGAAGCCTAGTCCGAGGTCGCCATCGAAGTTCTTGTCGGCCGAGATGTAACCACGGCCGCGCTTCAGGCGCATCTCCATGTCGATCTTGCCGCCTTCGGAGACGGTGCAGATGTAGACGTTCTTGTCGAGGATCTCAACATCGCCGTCGGCTTCGATCATGCCGGAGGTAATGACGCCAGCCTGGTCGGCGCGGAGGTAGAGAGCCTTGGGACCTTCACCGGCAAGCTTGAATGGGATCTGCTTGAGGTTCAGGATGATGTCGGTCGCATCTTCGACAATGCCGGTGATGGACTGGAACTCGTGCAGGACGCCTTCGATGCGAACAGCGGTGACTGCAGCGCCTTCGATCGAGGACAGAAGGGTGCGGCGGAGCGCGTTACCGATGGTGGTACCGAAGCCGCGCTCAAAAGGCTGCGCGGAGAACTTGCCATACTTTTCGGTCAGGGTTTCAGTTTCGACTGCGAGACGCTTGGGCTTTTGAAAACCTCTCCAAAGCATACTGTTTCTCCTCTTCCGGCTCACTCGCGATGCATTCTGCGAGATGGCGGATTGTTGCGGTGCGGGTTAGGTTTTGTGTTGCTTTCGCATTTGTAGCGCAGCAAGGAACAAATACGATTGTTCTTTGCTGCGCTGCAAGATGACGAATCTTATATGTAACTACAGCGGTTACTTGCTGTAGAGTTCGACGATCAGCTGCTCGTTGACCGGCAGGTTAATATCTTCGCGCTTAGGCAGAGCGATGACCTTGCCGGAGAAATTGTCGCGATTGATGTCGAGCCATTGAACCTGGTTTTGTCCGGCGGCGAAGTTTTTCGCCTCTTCGAGGATGACCAAGGCCTTGGAGCCCTCGCGGATCGCAATCTCGTCACCAACCTTCACCTGGAAGGATGGGATGTTGACCTTGCGGCCATTCACCTGGAGGTGCCCATGGCGGACAACCTGACGGGCCTGGCGGCGGCTCATCGCGAAACCGAGACGGTAGGCGACGTTGTCGAGGCGGGTCTCAAGTTGCTGGAGCAGGTAGGCGCCGGTGACCCCCTTCTTAACGGAAGCCTTCTGGTAGTAGGCGCGGAACTGGGTCTCGAGAGTGAAGTAGATGCGCTTGGCCTTCTGCTTTTCGCGGAGCTGCAGACCGTAGCCGACGACCTTCTTCACTTTGCGGGACTGGCCGTGCTGGCCTGGGGGGAAGTTGCGCTTTTCTACGGGGCACTTCTCAGAGAAGCACTTGGTTCCCTTGAGGAAGAGCTTGGTGCCGTCGCGGCGGCAGAGGCGACAGACGGGTCCTGTATAACGTGCCATTTTTTGAACTCCTGACTTCGGGTGACGATCGCTTTACGCGCGGGCAGCGCTTCTTCACGATCCGGTGAAAGTTGTCAGTTGACCGTTCTCAGTTATCGATAGTGCAAAGATGCTGACAACTGAGAACGGAAAACAGGGAACTGTTTCTCAAACGCGGCGGCGCTTCGGCGGACGGCAACCATTGTGCGGCATCGGCGTAACGTCACGGATGCTGCGCACCTCGATGCCGGTGGTGGCGAGAGCACGGATCGCGGACTCGCGGCCAGAGCCCGGACCGGAGACGCGCACATCGACCGAACGGACGCCGTGGTCGCGAGCTGCGTTGGCTGCACCCACAGCGGCCTGCTGCGCCGCAAACGGAGTTCCCTTACGGGAGCCGCGGAAGCCAAGCGAGCCGGACGACTTCCAGCTGAGCGTGTTGCCCGTCTGGTCGGTGATGGTGACGATGGTATTGTTGAACGAAGCCTGAATAAAGACGAGGCCGAATGGAACGTTCTTACGTTCGCGCTTCTTGAACTTCTTGTTCTTGCCGGGCTTTGCTGCGCCCTTGGTGTTCTGTGTCTTCGCCATGTCTTATTTCGTCGCTTTC
>NZ_LMUD01000016.1:0-15227 GCF_009766095.1 Granulicella sp. S190 | reverse complement strand
GCGTTGGCCACGGACAGGAAGGCTGCGGCGATGGCGGAGGCCACGGTAGGACTGAATTTCAATGAGGCGCTTGATGTTCAGCGAGATGTCCTTGCGGAGATCGCCTTCGATCTGACCCTCGGCTTCAATAACCTGACGGATGCGGTTCAGCGCGTCTTCGTCGAGCGTGCCAAACTTCGCAAGAGGATCGACATCCGCCTTCGCGAGGATCTTGGCGGCGCGAGAGTCGCCGATTCCGAAGATGTAGGTGAGACCGATGCGCGCCTGTTTGTTATTAGGGACATCGACTCCAGCAATACGTGCCATGGGGTTCCTTTTCGGTTGAGCTTCGTAGCTTCGCCACGAGAGCGGATTATTTGATTGCGGCGAGTCCGTTGGGTTCAACGCAAGCCTTGACTTCGGCTAACTAGCCCAACCGGGCCGGGACAACTCACTTCAGAGACTTAGCCCTGACGCTGCTTATGCTTCGCGTTCTCGCAGATAACACGCACCACACCACGGCGGTGGATCACCTTGCACTTGTCACACATCTTCTTTACAGAGGCACGGACCTTCATTGTGATTCCCTTTCCTTCTTGCAACGTAAAACCAGTGAACCTGAGGACGCGTTTCAGGGAAAACCCATTCGACAGACGACCTGAATGCCAGAGCCGAAGCCCTGACCTATCCCAAGTGCAATTGCGCTTGAGCAACCCATAATGGAGACGGGATGGGCTCCCGTAGCCGTGTCTACTTGTAGCGGTAGACAATGCGGCCGCGGTTGAGATCGTAAGGGCTGAGCTCAATCGCGACGCGGTCGCCGGGGAGGATACGAATGAAGTTTTTGCGCATACGTCCTGAAACGTGTGCAAGGGCTTGGTGCTTGTTCTCAAGCTCGACCTTGAACATCGCATTCGGCAGGGTCTCGACAACCACCGCCATCACTTCAATTGCATCTTCCTTCGACAAACGATCTCCTTTGGAAAGTGAAAGAGGCCTGAACCTCTTTGTTTCCACAACTTCTTCTGGTAGCTGAAACGTTTTGCCTCAGCCAGGGTGACCATGCGCGCTACTTGCACACACAGCATCTCTTATAGTACCCCAAAACGGGTCAATTTTCCTAGCGGGTAAGTACTTGGGGGCCATCTTTTGTGATGGCTACTGTATGTTCGAAGTGGGCGCTGTAACTGCCATCGATGGTCACAGCCGTCCAGCCGTCCTTCAAAACCCGTACTTCAGGCCCGCCAACATTGATCATTGGCTCAATCGCCAGAACCATCCCTGCCTTCAGCCGTGGTCCCTTCCCCGCAGCCCCAAAGTTCGGAACCTGGGGATCCTCGTGCATCGCGCGGCCAATCCCATGACCAACAAACTCACGCACGACGCCAAAACCCTCCGCCTCGCACAACTCCTGCACCGCCGAGGAGATGTCGCCCAGACGACCGCCAACCTGGCACTTCTCGATCGCCTTTTCAAGTGACGCCTTGGTCACTTGGAGCAGCTTGGTAGCCTCTGCGCTGACCTTGCCCACCGGGTACGTCACAGCCGCGTCCGAGTAGTAGCCGTCGATGATGACCCCGCAGTCGATCGAAAGAATATCGCCCTCGGCCAGAATGCGCTTGGCGTTCGGCATGCCATGGACAACCTCATTATTGACCGAGGTGCACAGCGCAGAGGGATACCCGTGATAACCCTTGAAAGCTGCAGTCGCTCCCAGCTCGGTGATCTTCTTGACGGCGATCTCTTCCAGATCCATCGTCGAAGCGCCTGGAACGACATGAGGCGCAATCGCATTGTGGACCTGGCGGAGAGCCTTTCCGGAGATCCGCATCTTCTCGATCTCTTGCGGCGTTTTGATCATGATGGCCATAGGCAGCTTTATCTCTATGCTACTGTTTCGAGTCGCGACGAAGGCGCTTGAGTGAGGATACGATTCCGGTCGTTACCTCTTCGACCGGACGGTCTCCGTCGATCTCTTCAAAACGGCCCTGCTTGCGGTAGTGTTCAATCACTGGCGCCGTCTGCGCTTCGAAGGTCTTCATGCGCTCCACAAAGACAGCCTCGGAGTCATCGGGCCGCTGCACGAGGGGGGAGCCGTCTACATCACAGATGCCGGGAACCCTAGAAGGTTTCGAATAGGTATTGTAGTCATGGCCGGACGCGCAGATACGACGACCGGTGATCCGGTGAAGGAGTTGCTCGTACTCTACAACGATGCTGATCCCAACCACAGGCAAAGCACCAGCCACGCCCGAGAGAAACGCATCGAGCCAAGCCGCCTGATTCAAGGTACGGGGAAAGCCATCGAGGATGAAACCACGAGAGGTATCCGGCTGTTTCAGTCTGTCCGCAACCATCTGATTCACAAGCTCGTCGGAGACCAGCGTTCCCTGATCGACGAGGGCCTTGGCTGCTTTGCCTAGCTCAGTGCCGTTTTTGATGTTGGCGCGAAGGATATCCCCGGTAGATATCTGCGGGATACCATAGGCTGCCATCAGCGCCTTGGCCTGTGTCCCCTTACCAACGCCTGGCGCGCCTAAAAGAAGTACCGGCCCAGGCAGGAAGTTCTTCTCTGCCGGGGCCGTCTCGTGTTCAGATACGATGCTTGTCGTCAACGGGCTAACTTCCTACCAGCTCTTGCGCCCACGGATGCGGCCACTCTTGGGAGTGAAGCCGTCGTAGTGGCGCATGATGAGCTGCGATTCGATCTGCTGAACTGTGTCCATGGCTACGCCGACGACGATCAGCAGCGAGGTGCCGCCGAAGTAGAAGTTGACGCCAAGGCCGTTTGTCATCCAGGTTGGCAGTCGGTCGAAGACCGAGCCAATCAGCCAGAGATGGTTGAAGTGGATTCCGCTGATAAGCAGCTGCGGAATGATCGTGATGATAATGAGATACAGAGCGCCTACCAGGGTGATGCGGGTAAGCACGTCATTGATGAAGTCGGCAGTGCGCTTGCCTGGACGAATCCCGGGAATAAATCCACCGTACTTCCGCATGTTGTCGGCGATGTCATCGGGACGGAAGACAATCGAGATATAGAAGTAGGCGAAGAAGATGATCGCGACCATCTGCAGCAGCTCATACCAGGGCTCGCCGGGAGCGAGAGCGCGCAGGATCGGGCCGAAGAAGGACGAGTCCTGCAACGAGTACCCGAAGACGTGAGCGCCGGAGAAGAGCAGAGGCGCTGACAGGATCGAGCTGGCAAAGATGACCGGCATCACGCCGCCGGAGTTGACCTTGAGCGGAAGATGCGTGGACTGTCCGCCCATCATCTTGCGGCCAACGATCCGCTTGGCGTACTGCACCGGAATGCGACGCTCGGAGCGCTCCACGAAGACGATGAAGGCGACCACCGCGATCATTCCGATTATCAGGATAGCGACTGCGATAGGCGTGAGAGCTCCCCATGCATTGTCGCGAACCTTCTCGTAAAGATCCTCGATACCCTTCGGCAGGCCGACGACGATGCCGGCGAAGATGAGCAAGCTCATACCGTTTCCGATACCACGCTCGGTGATCTGCTCACCCAGCCACATGATAAACGCAGTGCCTGCGGTAAGGGTAATGACGCAGAGCGGGATGAAGGCGCCACGGGAGATCGTAACCATCGTCTGGCCGGTGCTGGTGTTGGTCAGCGTCAGCGCGATCGCGAACGACTGCACGATGCCCAGCAGAACCGTCACATAACGCGTCCACTGAGTAATCTTACGGCGTCCGAGTTCGCCTTCCTTCTGCAGTTTTGCCAGCGGCTCGTAGATGACCGTCAACAGCTGAAAGATGATCGATGCCGTAATGTACGGCATGATGCCGAGAGCGAAGACGGTGAGCTTCCGGAGGTTTCCACCCGAGAACAGATCGACCAGGCCAAGCGCGGAACCGGAGTTCTGATTGAAGAACTGGGCAAGCATATCGGCATTAATACCGGGGGTCGGAATGTGCGAGCCGAGGCGGTAGACGGCCAGCATGCCCAGCGTAAAGAGCACACGTTTGCGGAGGTCGGGGATTTTGAAGATGTTTGCGATTTTCTCGAACATCGGGAGCTGAAACCTCGGGGGTGAGACTGGCGTTCTGGTCAAACGGCAATGCGAGGGCGGTTGCCCTCGCCTGCCATCATTCTAACTGCTGCCTAGCCGATGAGGATGGCTTTGCCGCCGGCCTTTTCGATCGCTTCCTGGGCAGTCTTGGAGAACTTGTGCGCATGAATCGTCACGGCAGTTTTTATCTCCCCATTATTCAGCACCTTGAGCAGGGCACCCTTCTTGCGCAGCAGGCCAAGGTCGATGATCTTTTCGAGTGTGAACTCGCTCACGTTCTCGGCGGCAACGATCTCGGCGACGCGGTCCAGGCCAAGCACCTGGTACTCGACGCGGAAGATGTTGGTGAAGCCGCGCTTAGGCAGACGGCGGTGAAGGGGCATCTGGCCGCCTTCAAAGCCACGCATCAGGGACGAACCCGAGCGGGAGCCCTGACCCTTGTGTCCTCGGGTCGAGGTCTTACCCATGCCCGAACCCATACCGCGGCCGACACGCTTCTTGTTTTCGTTCGCCTTCTTGGGGGCGCGGAGATTGGAGAGATTACGGATTGCCATTTGTTTCCTCGCTTAACGCCGGCGAAGCAGCTTCTGCTCTTCGTCGACTCGCTTATGAATTTGCCCTTGCGGGATAGTGCGGTTATGCCGGATCGCGACTAGTCGACGACGCGGACCAGATGCGGAACCTTTGCGACCATGCCACGGATGGATGGGGTGTCTTCGCGCTCGACGATCTGATTCAGGCGGGTAAAGCCGAGACCCTTGATGACGAGCTTGTGCTTGACCGGCGTACAGATCTTGGAACGGAAGTACTGCAGCTTGATTTTGGCAATTGCGTTGGTATCAGCCATGAGAGAGCTCCTTGAATCTTGTTGGTGCAGAGGTTGAGCTTAGAGCTCTTCCACTGACTTGCCGCGCAAGGCGGCGACTTCGGCCTTGTTGCGAAGCTGGATGAGAGCATCGAACGTAGCCTTGATGACGTTGTGCGGGTTCGCCGAACCGAGGCTCTTGGTCAGCACATTCTGCACGCCGGCGGCGGTCATGACTGCGCGAACCGTCTTGCCGGCGATGATCCCTGTACCTTCAGGAGCCGGCTTCAGCATCACCTGGCCTGCGCCGAAGTGGCCGAGAACCTGGTGAGGAATCGTGCTCTCGGTCAGGTTCACCTTATGCAGATTCTTCTTGGCCGACTCGATCCCCTTGCGGATCGCCTGGGGAACTTCCTTGGCCTTGCCGGAGCCGTAGCCCACAACACCTTCCCCTGGATCTCCGATGACGACGAGTGCGGCAAAGGACATGTTCTTACCGCCCTTGACGACCTTGGTGACGCGGTTGATCGAAACGACCTCGTCCTTCAGGTTGAGGCGGTTCGCATCGATTTTTTTCTTCATTGCCATAATCTCTTATCCAGCTTTCTGGCGGCCAATCAGGGCGCGCCTTGAACCTCAAAACCTGAAACCCTTAGAAATCAAGACCCGCTTCACGGGCTGCATCGGCGAGAGCTTTTACGCGACCGTGATACAGGTAGCCGCCGCGATCGAACACAATCTTCTTGATGCCCTTTTCTTTCGCGCGCTCGGCGATCAGCTTGCCGACCTCAGCCGCGGCGACGATGTTGCCGCCATACTTCTTCTCTTCGGTCTTCTTGCCCATGGAGGAGGCAGAGGCGATGGTGACTCCGTTGAGATCGTCGATGAGCTGTGTGTAGATGTGGTTGAGCGAACGGTATACGTTGAGGCGTGGACGCTCGGCGGTGCCGGACATCTTCTCGCGGATGCGGGTGTGAACACGCTGGCGGATCACATTGCGTTGACGGGGATTGATCATGATTGACTTTCCTTCCTAGTGGCGTACCCAGAGTGCTGAGGACGTTCGGTTGTTGAAACGGTGATGAGTGGTTAGTGGCTCGTTCAAAACATGAGCCACTAACCACCGCCTTATTTCGCTCCGGTCTTGCCGACCTTCTTCTTCAGCTTCTCGCCGGTGTAGCGGACGCCCTTGTTCTTGTAAGGGTCGGGCTTGCGGAGAGAGCGCATATCGGCGGCAATCTGGCCCACCTTCTGCCGGTCGATGCCGGAGACGGTGAGGTGCGTCTGCTTGGCGTCAATCTCAACCGAGATGCCGGTGGGCAGAGGAAACTCGATGGGATGAGAGTAGCCCAGGGTGAAGACCACCATGTTCTTACCCTTCAGCTCAGCGCGGTATCCGATACCGACGATGTCGATATCCTTGGTCCAGCCCGTGGTGACGCCGGTGACAGCGTTGAAGACCAGTGCGCGGGCGAGGCCGTGGAAGGCCGCCTGCTTGTCGGTCTGACGCTCAGCCAGCAGCTGACCATCCTTCTGCACCAGTGTGATGCCGCCAGGCAACATCGCGGTGACCTTGCCCTTGGGTCCTTCGACCAGGACGGTATTGCCGTTCTCGCTCACCGTGTACTTGACGCCGGCGGGCATGGGAATTGGCTTCTTACCGATACGTGACATAACAAATTCCTTTAAGTGGCTTGCGAGTCGCGAGAGCAATTTATGCCGATCGTTCCACTGCAGCCGATAAAACTCTTCTTGGTTCGTCATCGCGAGACGACGAAGCTTAGCTCCGAACTACCAGACTTCGCAGAGGATCTCGCCGCCAACACCTTCGCGACGTGCTTGGCGGCCTGTCATGACACCCTTGGGGGTCGTCATGATCGAGATACCAAGACCACCCTGAACGCGGCGGATCTCGTCGCGGCCGAGGTACACACGGCAACCGGGACGGGAGACGCGCTGCAGATCGCGGATGACAGCCTCATTGTTCGGGCCATACTTCAGATACACGCGGATGACCTTCATGCCGTTCTCTTCGGTCGGCTTGTAGTTCGCGATATAGCCCTCTTCTTTGAGGATGCGGGCAATCTCGGCCTTGAGCTTGGATGCGGGGACGTCGAGCTTCTGGTGACGCGCACGGATGGAATTACGGATGCGGGTCAAAAAGTCTGCTACTGGATCAGTGAGGTTCATTCATTCTCCTTCATCCCCCGTTCGCTCGCGAGTGTCTCTCGCAAGAACCAGCGGGGATGTCTGTTTCGGGTAGTACGTCCAGACTTCTGCACCATAAGCTGACGCCCTGATGAGGTCTCTGGAGTAGGCGCGCGACAGATGCCGCGCACGTGTTCTTTTATTCTACCAGCTGGACTTCACAACGCCCGGAATCTCTCCCTTGAGAGCGAGCGAACGGAAGCAGAGACGGCATACGCCGAACTTCCGCAGGAAGGCACGGGGACGACCGCAGATCTGGCAGCGGTTGTGCTGGCGAGACTTGAACTTCGGTTTCCTTGCGTCTTTGACGCGCTTTGCAGTGGTTGCCATGTGTTTTGCTCTCTATCTTTGATTCAAAGTTCCGGAGAACTCCTGGTTGATCTTTCTTTATGCACCAACGCGGAAGGGCATACCAAAGCTCTTCAGCAGAGCGCGGGCGCCGTTATCATCCTTCGCCGTTGTGACGATGGTGACGTTCATACCCTTGAGCTTGTCCACCTTGGCGTAGTCGATCTCAGCGAAGATCAGTTGATCGCGCAGGCCAAGCGTGTAGTTGCCGCGGCCATCGAAGCTCTTCGACGAAACGCCGCGGAAGTCGCGGACGCGAGGAAGAGCGATCGAGATGAGCCGGTCAAGAAACTCGTACATCGTATCGCCGCGCAGAGTGACCATCGCGCCGATCGGCATGCCCTCGCGTACCTTGAAGGCCGCGATGGACTTCTTGGCCTTGGTGGTCACAGGCTTCTGGCCGGCGATGGAGGCAAGGTCAGCCACCAGCGGGTCCATGATCTTGACGTTCTGGGTGGCTTCGCCCAAACCCATGTTGATAACGATCTTCTCGAGCTTCGGAATCGCCATCGCGTTGGTGATGTTGAGCTCTTTGCCCAGCGCCTGTTTGATCTCTGTCTCGTACTTTGCTTTCAGTCTTGCTGCCATGATATTTCTTCGCTTTCTCCACGGTTGCCGGGTTGGGTTTGAGCCCGTCTACCGATGCGTGGGGTGAACCGCTGATACAGGATTTTAACTTCAACTACAAAACAAACTCGACTAAATCTTCTTTACTTCTTCTTCTCGGCGATCGTGGTGCCGCTCGTCTTCGAGAAGCGAACCTTGGTGTCGCCTTCGAGACGCGAGCCAACACGGGTCTTCTTGCCATCGCTATCCAGCAACATCACATTCGAGATATGAATGGTCGACTCTTGCTCCGCGATGCCGCCCTGAATATTCTTCTGGGGGTTCGGCTTCATGTGCTTCTTCACCATCATCACGCCCTCAACGAGAATGCGATTCTTTTCCGCGATGACGCGAAGAACGCGGCCCTGCTTGCCTTTGTCCTTGCCTGCGATTACTTCGATCTTGTCGTTGCGCTTGATCTTGATGCCTGCCATTGCTCTCTCTCTCTTCCTCGACCATCTTGAAACCGCGGAGCCGGACTCCGGTATAAAAAATAAAAGAATTGCTTTGCTTCTACCTAAATAACCTCAGGTGCAAGCGAGACAATCTTCAAAAACTTCTTCTCGCGAAGCTCACGGGCAACAGGTCCAAACACGCGCGTTCCGACTGGCTCGTTGGCATCGTTGATGACGACAGCGGCGTTCTGGTCGAAGCGGATATATGTGCCATCGCGGCGACGGTACTCTTTGCGCGTGCGGACGATCACAGCCTTCACGACCTTGCCCTTCTTGACGGTGCCATCGGGAGAGGCTTCCTTGACAGCTGCGGTGACCACGTCGCCGAGGCCTGCCTTCCTGCCGAGACCACCACCGAGGGGCAGGATCACCTGCAACTTGCGCGCGCCAGAGTTATCGGCCACGTCAAGCATTGTTCTCATTTGTACTGACATCGTTCTTCTCCTGGCAAACTACTGCGGTGATGCGGTCGGGGCCCATGCCCCATGCTTGAACTTGGTAGACGCTTCGAAGCTACTTGGCTTCAGCAGCGAGAGCGGCTGCGGACTTCTCTTCCGCCAGGGCGAGCGACGAGCGGCGAACGATCTCCTCGAGCGACCAGCGCTTCAGCTTCGACAGGGGACGCGCCTCGCGGATGCGAACCACATCGCCAACGCGGGCGGAGTTCTGCTCGTCGTGCGCGTAGAACTTCTTGTTCGACTTCATCACGCGCTTGTACTTCGGGTGAGCCTTACGCATCTCGATCTCGACGACGATCGTCTTCTGCATCTTGGTCGAGACGACCAGGCCGACCTTCTCATTGCGACGCGAGGTCTGAGCTTCGGAGGTTGCGGCTGCTGCGGTGTTGGTTGTATCTGCCATGATTAGTCCTTCTTCGCTTTCTTGCGGGCGGTGCGAGTGCTCTTGGCCGGCGCAACGTTGGCGACGACGGGGTTGGCGGCCTTCTCGGCGGCCAGAGTGCGCTGCCGTTCGACGGTCTTGATGCGGGCGATGTCCAGCTTGAGCGTCCGCAGCTTCTTGATGCCCTCCACGTTGCCGAGGCTCTTCTGGAAGCGGATGCGGAAGAGCTGCTCGCCAGCCTTGGCCTGCTCGCTCTTGAGCTCTTCGTCACTGAGATTACTGATCTTTTCGAATTCCATTGTCTTTTTCCTGACTACTAAAGATTGCGAAAGCTAACTTGGCCCGGTCGCTACTTCGCTGCGACCGTCGCCTTGACATCGTGACGCTGTACGAAGCTCGTCTTGAGCGGAAGCTTGTGTGCCGCGAGACGCATTGCCTCTTTGGCAAGCTCCGGGGTCACGCCTTCCATCTCGAACAGGATGCGGCCCGGACGAACGACGCAGACCCAGTGATCCGGAGCGCCCTTACCCTTACCCATACGGGTTTCGGCTGGCTTCTTGGTGATCGGCTTATCCGGAAACAGACGGAGCCACACCTTGCCGCCACGTTTGATGAAACGTGTCATCGCGATACGGCTAGCTTCGATCTGGCGGTCGGTAATGTAACCGCACTCCATCACCTTCAGGCCGAAGTCGCCGAAGGAGAGATCGGAGCCGCGCCACGCTTTGCCCTTCATTCGTCCGCGCTGCTGCTTGCGGAACTTGACCTTCTTTGGCATCAACATAAGAAAACCCTCTTCACTCTTTCAGGGATACGTTCAACACGCTCCCCGGAAACTCCGGCAGTGCCGGGAAAAACTTAGCTTGCGAACGCGCCAGTTGTAACGCCCTGGTCGCGACGCTTCTTCTGCTCGTAGATATCGCCGCGGTAGACCCAGGTCTTCACGCCGATGATGCCGTAGGTGGTGTGTGCCTCGGCAAAACCGTAGTCGATATCGGCGCGCAGCGTGTGCAGCGGCAGACGTCCCTGGAGATACCACTCGGAGCGGGCGATCTCGTTTCCGTTCAGTCGACCGGAGACGCGGACCTTGATGCCCTTACAGCCGAAGCGGAGCGCCGAGTCAACCGACTTGCGCATCGCACGACGGAAGCTGACGCGCTTCTCGAGCTGCAACGCGATGTTCTCGGCAACCAGCTGAGCATCAAGCTCTGGCTTGTTGACCTCGAGAATGTCGATGAAAACCTCGCGGCTGGTGCGCTTCTGGATATCGGCTTTGAGCTTGTCGATCTCGGCGCCCTTGCGGCCGATGATGATGCCCGGACGCGCAGTGCGGATGATCAGGCGCAGCTTGTTACCTGGGCGCTCGACTTCAACCGAGCTGACACCGGCAGCCTTCAGCTTCTCGCGCAGCTCGGCCTTCAGCTTGACGTCTTCGACCAGCAACTTGTCATAGCCGCGTTCCACGAACCAGCGTGACTTCCACGGCTTGTTGATGCCGAGGCGCAACCCATACGGATGGACTTTCTGTCCCATAGCTTCCCTTTACTCCGTGCCCTCTCCGGTTGAGCCGGGGGGCGGTAGTGCAAAACTTTAAGTGTACAAGAAACTGCTTACTTCGCGGCCTTTTTCGCTGCGGGCTTCTTGGCGGCTGCCTTCTTGGCTGCGGGCTTTGCCGCAGTCTTGGTGGCTGCCTTTTTGGCGCCCTTTTTCGCTGCCGGGGCTGGGGTGGAGTCAGAGGCTGCGCTGATCGCAGTAGACGACTTCTTCTCAGCAACGGTCACGATGATGTGAGCGAGTCTGCGCTGGTAGCGGAACGCACGGCCCATGGGGGCAGGGCGGATACGCTTCATACGCGGACCTTCGTTCGCAATCGCCGTGCGGACGTAGAGGTTATCCACATCGACATCCAGACCCTGCTCCTGCGAGACGTACGTCGCGTTCTGAATCGCCGAACGCAGAACCTTCTCCACCACAGGCGCCATGCGCTTGGTGCTGAAGTGAACGGTATTGAGCGCCTGCTCGACGCGAAGCCCCTTGATCAAATCAAGGACAAGCTTCGCCTTCTGCGGACTGGTGCGCTGAAATTTTGCCTCTGCGCGAAACTCTCTGATCTTTTCTGCTGCCTTAGCCATAATCTTCGTCCTTCAAAACTTAGCTTCGCTGCCCGTTATCCATTGCTGCGGGCTCGCGGTCCTGCCTAACTGCAAACCGTCAGCCCGAGTTATTTGGGTTTCGCGGAGGTCTCAGCAGCGCGCGCGGAGTGGCCCTTGAAGGTGCGGGTCGCCGAAAACTCGCCGAGCTTGTGACCCACCATGTTCTCCGTCACGTAGACCGGGATGAACTTGCGGCCGTTGTGAACGGCAATGGTGTGACCGACGAAGTCCGGGTGAATCGTGGACCGGCGCGACCAGGTGCGCAGCACCTTCTTGTCGTTGACCTGGTTCATCCCCACAATCTTCTTCATGAGGTGATCGTCGATGAAAGGACCTTTTTTCGCTGAACGTGACATTTTGCTAAGCTCCGACTTTCTTGTTGCGATGCTGGATACGACGAATCTCTTGCTTGCGAGACTTGGTGTTGCCCTTTACTACGGAACTGCTAATTCTTATTTGGTCCTGCGCTTCACGATAAACACATCAGTCCGCTTGTTATTGCGGGTCTTGTATCCGCGGGTCGGCTGGCCCCATGGAGTTACCGGGTGACGGCCTCCCGAGGTCTTACCTTCACCACCACCGTGCGGGTGATCGACAGGGTTCATCGAAACACCGCGATTGGAGGGACGAATTCCCTTCCAGCGGTTGCGTCCTGCCTTACCGATCGTGACGTTCTCATGGTCGGTATTGCCAACCTGTCCGATGGTCGCCATGCACTCGACGAGCACCTTGCGAGTCTCGCCCGAAGGCAGCTTCAGCAGGGCGTAGTCACCCTCCTTGGCAATCAGGTTCACCTGGGCTCCGGCCGAACGGGCCATCTGTGCGCCCTTGCCCGGACGAAGCTCGATGTTATGCACAATCGTTCCGGTCGGGATGAACTTCAACGGCAGCGCGTTGCCGACGAGGATGTCTGCCTCGGGGCCGCTCATAATGGACTGGCCAACCGTAAGACCGATCGGCTGAATGATGTAGCGCTTCTCGCCGTCCGCGTAGTGGATCAGCGCGATGCGGGAGCTGCGGTTGGGATCGTACTCAACCGTCGCCACCGTACCGGGGATCCCGTACTTGTCGCGCTTGAAGTCGATCAGGCGCAGCTTCTGCTTGTGACCACCGCCTTGGTGGCGTGTCGTCATCCAGCCGGTCGAGTTGCGGCCACCGGTGCGCGGCTTGACTCCGAGCAACGGCTTATGGGGCTTGTCCGTCGTGATGTCATCGTTGACAAGCTTCGTCGCGAAGCGGAGTGATGGGGTAATCGGTCGAAATGATTTGATCGGCATCGTCTTTATTCCCTTGCCCGCGCCGCTAATCGCTTAGCGGCGCTTCGGTCCTGAATTCTGTTGCTGCGAAACAAACTCGCGCTTAGAGACTGTTGAGATACTCCGGCATCTTCTCGCCATCCTTCAGGCGAACGTAAGCCTTCTTCCAGTCGGGGCGGTAGCCGGCAAACTTGCCCCGGCGGCGCTCCTTGCCCTCAACGGTCGCGGTGCGGACACCGGTAACTTTGACCTTGAAGAGAGTTTCCACAGCTTGCTTAACTTCGGTCTTGGTAGCCTTCAGGGCGACTTCGAACACCAGGGTGTTTTGAGTCTCCTTGACGGTCATGCCCTTCTCGGTGATGAGGGGGCGGCGAATGACGGTATAGAGAGTTGGCATTACGCAACCTCCTTCTGCGCTGCTGCTTTGCTGCGCTTCGATACAAACTTCTTGAGAGTGTCTTGAAGAGCTTCGATCGCATCCTTCGAGAACACAGCATGCTCATAGCGGAGCAGGTCGTAAGGGTGCACCTCGGAGCTGAGCACCAGCTCTACACCGGCCAGGTTGCGCGAACCGAGATAAAGCTTCTCGTCGAGCTTGCGGCTGCTCTCAACCAGCAGAGTCGTCTTGCCCGCTTCGAGCTTGTTCAGCGCTGTGCGGAAGAGCTTGGTCTTCGCCTCGGCAACTTCGAACGAGTCGACGATGGTGAACTTGCCATCGTTGATCTTCGCGGAGATTGCAGAGCGCAGCGCGCCCATCAGCTTCTTCTGCGGGAAGGCGTACTCGTAGCTGCGTGGCTTCGGTCCATGAACCGTACCACCACCACGCCAGAGCGGGGTGCGGATCGAACCGACGCGAGCGCGTCCGGTTCCCTTCTGCTTCCACAGCTTCTTGCCAGCGCCCGAAACCTTGTTACGGGTCTTGGTCGCGGCCGTTCCCTGCCGAAGAGCGGCACGATAGTGCTTGACTGCCTCCCAAAGCAGGCCGTCATTGATATCTGCCGCGAACACCTCGTCGACGAGTTCGAACTCTCCGACCTTGGTTCCAGCTAGATTGACTACGTTGATGTTTGCCATCGTTCTTCTCTCTCTGCGCCCGCCATCGATGCGGCGAGCAAAAACTTTATTTACGAGCACGAAACCAAATGCTCTTTGTTTAGATCTTCTTTACTTCTTCTTGGATGGAGCTGCCTTCTTCGAAGCCTTCAGTGCGTCCTTCGTCGCCGCTCCGGCAAACCCACGACGCTCACGCGGCGGAGCCTTGGCCTTCGAGATCAGCACGAAGCCCTCACGCGGGCCAGGTACTGCACCTTCGACCAGCAGAAGGTTGTCTTCAAGATCGATACCGCGGATACGCAGGTTACGAACCGTGATCTGAGCGTGGCCCATGTGACCGGGCATACGCTGACCAGGAAATACGCGCGACGGGAACGAAGAAGCTCCGATCGAACCCTGCACTTGGAACATGTGACCGTGCGACTTGGGACCGCCGCCGAAGCCGTGGCGGCGAATAACGCCAGCAAAACCGCGACCCTTGGAGGTTCCGATCACATCGACGAAGCGTTCGTCGTTGAAGATGTCGACCAGGATACGATCGCCGGCCTTGGCCACGACCTTCTCTTCACCTTCGACAGTCTTCACTGCCTCGAGCGCCACTTCCTTGATCATCTTGACCGGGGGAACATTCGACTTGGCGAAGTGACCCGTCATTGCCTTGTTGATCTTCGAAGCCTTCACGAAGTCGACATAGCCGATCTGGGCGGCTTCGTAGCCATCCTTGGCAAGCGTCTTCAACTGGGTGATCACGCATGGGCCAGCCTTCAGGACGGTCACGGGATGAATATCACCGCGCTCATCGAAGATCTGGGTCATGCCGACTTTTTTTCCGAGAATTCCTACTACTGACATTGGAGCTTCCTTTCCTCATCATGCTGGCCAAACTTAGCTCAGCACTGCCGGGTTAGTACTTCGTAAGCGAGACCTGAAACATCTCACCAAAAAAATTCTTACTTCTGAACCGTCTTGATTTCTACGTCCACACCCGCTGGCAGATCGAGCTTCATCAGCGCATCCACAGTCTGCTGTGTTGGCTCGAGGATGTCGATCAGACGCTTGTGCGTGCGAATCTCGAAGGCCTCACGCGACTTCTTATCGACGTGGGGCGAACGAAGAACGCAGTACTTGTTCTTTATGGTCGGCAGCGGAATGGGACCCGCAACCTGGGCTCCGGTACGCTTGGCAGTCTCGACGATCTCGCCGGTCGACGTGTCCAGCACGCGGTAGTCATATGCCTTCAAACGAATTCTGATTCTCTGTCCAGCCATGGTTTATCTCTTTCGCGCTACTCAAAGATCGTTTGGAGTAGCTGCCTGCCATGAACTTCTACACGTACCGGCAGCCCTCGATTTTCAAACAACTAAAACTGAAAGACTTCTTCGTGAAGCACTTTCTTTACTTGATGATCTCGCTGATGGTTCCGGCGCCGACGGTGCGTCCGCCTTCGCGGATCGCGAAGCGCAGACCCTTCTCCATCGCCACTGGGG
>NZ_LMUD01000015.1 GCF_009766095.1 Granulicella sp. S190 | reverse complement strand
AGAACGCCGATGCCAACCTGACACCGCAGATCCGCAACCTCATCGACATTCTGTGGAGTGAGTGGAAGACAGTGGAGCAGCAGATCAAGGAGCTTACCGAACAGTTGGAACGCATCTCCGATGCAGACGCGGGGTGCACTCGCATCCGTCAGATCCCGGGCATCGGACCCATCGTCGCGACCGCCATCGTTGCCGCGATCGGCAACGGCGCGGCATTCCGCAAGGGGCGAGACTTCGCAGCATGGCTTGGAGTCGTGCCACGCCAGTACTCCACCGGAGGCAAGGCGAAGCTGCTCGGCATCAGCAAGCGGGGGAACATCTATCTGCGCAAGGTGCTGATTCATGGCGCACGAGCTGCCGTGTTGCGCATCAAGCGAGATCGAGCGGCCATCGGAGCCTGGCTGGATCGACTCGATGCCAGAGCACCCAAGAACGTCGTCGTAGTCGCCATGGCGAACAAGCTGGCACGCATCGCATGGGCCGTGCTGTCGAGCGGACAAGACTACCGACCCTCACCGATCATCTCAGCAGCGTGAAATAGAAGCGCCAGTACAGCCACCACATTCACGGATTTCAATTTACCCACCGAAGTCTGCACAGGAACAGCAACGACGAAAGAACAGTCACAACGGCGCGCCTTCAACCTGATACCGATATTGGTCTTCCACGACCGACCGACTTATAAGGACAGGCACGCAGCGGAACTCATCGTGGCCAGGAGAGACGATCTCCACTCAAAGGCCGGATACATTGCCGCAGACTTGTCTATCGCACGTAGCTTCTCCCTTGCAGTCCTGCGGCGGACCATACATTATCAGTAGTAACCATTCTCGATAACCCACATGGTGGCTTCAGACCATTTTCTAGGGATCGCGCTCTGGACCAACTCGAGGTTGATTGAGTTGAGGTCATCGACCAACGCCTAGAAGCGGTAGTTGTTCGGTCGTAGGTTCGGCTCTTGGTTGGATGCCCTGCACCGTCGGCTCGCGAGGGGATTTAGACCCGACGCGGTATTTTGTGTCTGGTTGCATTTATTGCATGTGTTAGCGTTTTGCTGAATGGAAAATTGGAAGAGAATTGTTTTGAAGGCTGCCGGGTTCGGTGGGGGATTGGCCCTAGTCGGGGCAATCATCCTTGGCGTGTGTGTCTGGTGGTCATCACGGCCGCCAAAGCCAAAGCCTTGGAATACCGGTGCAATCACTGCTCAGTATGAGGATGTGCGAACTCAAGGGGACAACAATACACTGGCGTTCGACTACACCCTCGTCAACAACACGGACCATGACTATCACCTGACCGATGCAACCGGGGTTCATATAGCTGCACATCTACGTCGTTCGAATGCTCTGAGCTTCGATGATTCAGGTCGGCTGAAGACCGATTATCCGATTTACGTTCCGGCGCATAGTCGCGTCCGGTTCCCGGTCCTCTTGGGGTATCCAATACCAGTGAAGGACGATTCGGACGCTCCGGTAGATGTGAGACATGACAACGAAACCAAGCTTGCAAAATACATCGTTGAGAACCTTTCGAACATTGACGGGCTGGTGCTGATGGATGACAACGCTCGTTATCAAATTAACTTCCCTGACGGCTGGACGCAACGCGCTAAGGAACCGCTCCGGGTGAAGAGTCCTGATACTTCGAAATGATGACCTCAAGGTTGGGCGCTCGCAGTTTTCTCCAAAATCCATGAAAATACTCTCCGCTTTTTCCCCTTGCAGGCGGTCTTCGTTTGGGTTACCCCCAACCGGATTACAATTGGCGCGTGAATCAAAAGTTCGTGAACGAGTGGGTGAAACCGGGGATTCTCGGCACCATTATCATGCTTGCCGGTATACCCATTACGGCGTGGGCGCTGAATCAGCCCATGCGGTCAGTCCTGACGTTCGCTGGCCTTAAGAACCTGTGGTTCGCCCCGGTCAGCGCTTGGACGGTGGTGTTTGCGATTCTGGCTGTCGGGTTCGTAGCCTTCCTCTATCGAAATGCACTCGCCAGAGCTGAAGAAGAGAAGGCGCATGTTGCACTGCTTCGAGACGAAGCAGGAATCGTTCAGGACCAAATCAAGCGCATACTACGTGACCATCAGACCGAGCTCACTGCACTGAAAAGTAAAGAACCTAAACTTCACGGCGTCTGGATTCCGACACAAACTTATTGGGCATTGGGTGGGCATGGGAATCAACCCGCAACTCAGGTCGTCGGCTGGATGGACTTGACCAGCTCGAATACCAAAGAGAACATCATCCTGCTCGCTGGATACATAAACGGGAGACGCGCGAAAATTTTCAGTAACCTCACCATCAAACCTGGTTTCGTCAATAAGTCCCAAGTGTTCCTGTTTTTCTGGCCGCCTCTTGAGGTGAAAAATGGTGAACCACTTGAGACGACAATCGTCGTCGAGGACCAGTTCAATCGCAAGTACGAACTCCCTCATCAGGCTTTTCATTCAACTGCTGGACAGCAACAATTTCCTGTGCCGACTGACGAACCGAAGCTGCATCTCGCTTGGCGTTTCGTCGGCTGGTGCTGGACTGACGTGGATGAAGTCATGATTACGGGTGACGGTACGCTCGTCCTCGACAACGTCAAAGAGGACATAATGTTCACCGGAGTGAAGGTAGAAGGCGCTGACGTATCTGATGTTTTCGACGGGTTCACATTGAAGCCAAGCGAACCGTATTTCACCGGCATCAGCGTGAAGTTCAAGGGTATGAAGCCCAAAGACGACGTGCCGTTGAAAGCAAAACTCACCTTTGTCGATTTGCGCGGAAACAAATACCCGGTGGATGAGCACGAGTTCAGGCTGCTCGAGCACCCTGAGAATTTCGGCGGCATACCGTTCTAGTTGACAGGCTTCTCAGCTTGCTGTGCTGTGGGTGCTGGGGCACCCCAATGGCTGCGTAGCAGTCTAAAATTGGGCCGACGGCGAGTTACTCTTTTGCGCCGGAAATGAATAAGAGCTATAGGTCCTCATAAACGCCGTTATCGGAAGACGGGTAGAGACGCAGATTCTCTTCGGGAATGACAACAAAAAGGGCAACAGCAGCAAGTTTGACTTTAGTCTCCAGAAACGCGCTTCTCTGCACCTGGACGAGAAGACGCATTTCGGGGCAAGTGAACGTGTCAGCTCGGCACCCAAACGCTTGGAGTACGATCTTTTACGCTTCCGTTCTGATCGGCCGTCAAAATCTGTCAAGCCCTGAACCGAAGCAAACCCTGCAAAACAAGGACTTCCACGTGGCATATTAGTTCCGCCCCAAAAGCTATACTTGTTATGAAGACCAAACCCAATTAACCCCGGAGATTATCCGGGGCTAATTTATTGATAACAAGTATTTTAGGCGCAACTCATTTGTTATGAATATTTTGCAGGCACACCTACCCTGTAAACTATTGAATACAAGTATTTTACGCCCAAAATATCCCTGAGGGGGAGGGGGTACCAGCAAGATACGGCAAGAGCTTCGAGATGCACGTCATCGCAAGCAGCTATCAATAAGAAAAAGAGCTTAGACCTCGATCAGAACGCGGCCATAACGCTTCTCGACGTATTCATCGAGGATCACCTGAAACTCCTCGACGATCCGATCACCCTTCAACGTGGTGAACAGCTTGCCGTCCACATAAACCGGAGCCTTAGGCTCCTCAAACGTACCCGGCAGCGAGATCCCAATGTTGGCGTGCTTCGACTCACCAGGTCCGTTGACGATGCAGCCCATCACGGCCAACTTCAGTTCCTCGACTCCCGGATACTGCTTCTTCCACTCCGACATCGAGGCCACAAGATAGCCCTGAATCCGCTCAGCCAGCTCCTGGAAGTAGGTAGAAGTCGTCCGGCCGCATCCAGGGCAACTCGTCACCTGGGGCATGAAGCTGCGAATCCCGAGCGACTGCAGAATCTGTTGTCCGCAGCGCACCTCCTCCGACCGGTCCCCACCCGGAGTCGGAGTCAAGCTAACCCGAATCGTATCCCCGATCCCGGAAAGCAGCAAAGGAGCCAGACCCGCAGCCGAAGCCACGACGCCCTTCATCCCCATCCCGGCCTCGGTCAAACCAAGATGCAGCGCATAGTCGCAACGCTTCGCCAGCTCGGTATAAACATCGATCAGATCCCGTACCCCCGAAACCTTCGCCGACAAAATAATCTGGTCCCGCCGCAACCCGTAACGCTCTGCCGCAGCAGCATTATCCAGCGCCGACACCACCATCGCCTCCATCATCACATCGCGGGCAGGCAGCGGGGTGGAGGACTTCGAATTCTCATCCATCATCTTCGTCAACAACGCCTGGTCGAGCGAGCCCCAGTTCACCCCGATCCGCACTGGCTTCTGATGCTCTACCGCAACCTCAACCATCGTCCGGAAGTTATCATCATCCTTCCGCCCGATCGACACATTGCCCGGATTGATCCTGTACTTCGCCAGCGCCTTCGCCGTCTCGGGATACTTCCTCAGCAGCAGGTGGCCGTTGTAGTGAAAGTCCCCGATGATGGGAGTAGACCAGCCCTTCTTCGCCAACTCTTCGACGATCGCCGGGACAGCCTTCGCCGCCTCGTCGTTGTTGACGGTCACGCGCACCATCTCGGAGCCGGCACGCGCCAGCGCCGCAATCTGCTGCACCGAGCTCTCAACATCGGCCGTATCCGTATTGGTCATCGACTGCACCACAACCGGTGAATCCGACCCAACCCGAATTCCACCAATATTCACCGTAACCGCACGTCGACGCTGTATCTCAGGCATAAACTCTCCACCCTCAAGTTTACCACCGCGCCACCAACAACCTACGCGATACACTACCGGAATGTGGCCCGGTAGCTCAGTTGCATAGAGCAGCGCACTCCTAACGCGAAGGTCGCAGGTTGGACTCCTGCCCGGGCCACCACACAAAACCCTTATAAATAAAGGTGATTTGCGAACCCACCATTTAAAGAGGATGGGCGCGAAAAATGACCGTGTGATACAAAAGTGATACAGGCGAATTTTATTAGCGCACTTTGATGCACAGGCACGCACGGCCTTGCATCAGCGGTGCCGCCGCCGCCTCTGCGTCGGCTGTCTCGCTTGGCATCAAGGGCGGAACACTCTAGCGGAGAGAGCGTCTTGAACCTGAGCCGTGTTCGCGCCGACTTATAATTGGGCAGTTGATGAACGCCTTCCGTGGTTGAGTGGTTGGCGCTGTTTAGATGTCCAGTTCCCCACAGCCTACGGCTCAAGAATTGCGTTGACGTGACTTCCCTAGGGTTGTGTATTGATAGAGAGGAGATCTAATGAAAGCCGAAATGCTAAAGCGGGTTGTGCGCGCGATCGCTGACGGTTCGAAAAAGGATCTTCAGGCCCTCGCAACGAAGATTGTCGAAGCGGAAAGAAAGACCGGTCACGTCAAACTCGCCGACGAACTCTCTGCCATCATGCGAACGGCCAAGACTTCTGAAACTCCAACAGGTAGGAGAGTCCTAGACCTTTCAAAAAAGCTAACAGAGCTTCCCGTGAGCCGCCGTCATGGCGAATCATTGGTTACGCTGCACTCTCCAGAGCAGCTCGAACATGAGATGGTGCTTGAACCCGCGACCGAGGCTCGCTTCGCCCGGCTTGAGAAAGAATATGCCGCACGCGAGCGCCTCGGAAAATTTGGCCTGTCGCCGCGCCGAACGGTGCTTCTTTATGGCCCTCCTGGTTGCGGCAAATCCCTAGGGGCGAAGCGCCTTGCATGGAACACCGGACTTCCCCTTATGAAAGTCCGTCTAGACTCGCTCATTTCATCGTATTTGGGCGAATCGAGTTCAAACCTTGGCGCCATTTTCGCAGCGGTGCGCGAACACCCTTGCGTTCTCCTACTCGACGAATGCGATGCTATCGCACGGGCTCGGAATGGAAGTAAGGATATCGGCGAGGCGTCACGCATCGTTAACGCTTTGCTTCAACTGATGGACGAGTATGATGCCCCCGGTCTGCTAGTGGCCACAACGAACATTGGTGAATCGCTCGACCCGGCTTTGTTCCGTAGATTTGATGATGTCATTCCCGTCCCGCTTCCCGGAGCTGCAGAGATTCAACGGCTGCTGCGGTGGACACTTTCAGCTGTGCCTTTCGCCGAAATGATCAATTGGGATCGGCTCGTAGAAAAGCTCGAAGGATCTTCGGCAGCGATGGTTGTACGCGCTGCTCAAAACGCTGCCAAAGCCGCCGTGATGTCTGGAGCTAAGGGAATCAATGACACGCTACTCGAAGAAGCAGTCGCGGAGATCAGAAGTTCCAATTTAACGGCTTAGGACCATGGCTGATGCCTGAAACTCACAACTTCGAACACCTTCCGCTCCTGTTGCGTCAACAGGGACCGGCCCGCCCTGGACGCGGGCCGACGCCAACCCCTCAGACAATTGCAAATCGCCAATCAGCAGCTAGGCACAGTGCCGCTTTGGCGAGTGCGACCGGCTCGGCTGTAGAGGGTTATAAGCAACTGCGCGACGATAGACAGGCACAGGGCAGACCCGTACTACCGTCAGGTATACCTTTGCTTTTGCAAGTAGACCCTGGGTTGGATTTAGATAAGCTTCGTCACTTCTTCAAATTCGAGATCGTCTCCGAAGAAGAAGAGGGGTTTGTCATAGTCGCCTCCGAAGACTTGGACTTGCGTGTATTTGAAGAGGCTGTGCGGGGATTTGCCGTGGAAGTTCACGGCACGGCGACAGTGGCACAGGTGCACCAACTAGGTGACCAACCAGACGACCAAAACTCAAGACTTCGTCGAATCCTCTCTGAAGAGTTGTATGCGGCGTGGCCCCAGATTAGAGACGATCAGACTTATATCGTTGATGTCGGCATTGCTTGCGCTGGATCAATTGAAATCCCAAAAGAACCCGCCCGAGGCAAAAGGGATACGGACGCCACATGGGCGAAAAAGCAAGAGGAGTGGGCCGGAGCAAGATCTGCAGCATATACGACTTGGGATGAGCTCAAGATGGCCCGAGAGACTGACATTGAGAATTTTTCTCAGGGATATGACGCAGAGATTTTGCATATCGTGGAGGAAGGAGCGGACGCTACTGCGTCTCTTCCCGACAGCTTCAGCGTCCGTATAAGGATTTCAGGTGTCGGATTCAGAGATTTGGTTCTGACATACGCCTATATTTTCGAGGTCGTCGAGCCCGACGACATAATCCTTCCCCAGAGAGATCACGTTGATGATTCGACACCACCTTATGGAGAAGTCCCCGCAGCACCAGATAGCGAAGCTCCTGCGGTGTGCGTAATCGACAGCGGCATTCAAGAAGGTCATGTTTTTCTTCAGACTGCGATAGCCACCGACGAATCACATTGTTTCCTTCCAGGTTTGCCTCCAGATCAAGTCAGTGACCTAGTGGCTCCGAGTGGACATGGAACTCGTGTGGCGGGTGCCGTGCTTTATGGAGAGGCGATCCAACCTCAAGCAAAGCATTTGTTTTGGGTGCAAAACGCCCGAGTGCTGGATGAGAATGCGCGCATGCCACTCGACCTTTACCCCCCGGAGGCCGTTCGCGCCGTGATACGGCGGTACGCCGAAGGTCCTCGTGAGACACGAATTTTTAATCAGTCAATCAACGCGTCTGCGGGCTGTCGCCTGAACCGGATGTCAGCTTGGGCTGCGGAGATTGATCTTCTCAGCGAAAAGTACGACATACTTTTCATTCAAAGCGCGGGAAACTTGCCGTTCCGCGGCCCCACTACACAGCCCGGGATTCACGATCACCTTCTGGCCGGCAGGGACTACCCTGCTTACCTCCTAGAAAAATCTGCGAGAATCGCGAATCCAGGGCAAAGCCTACAGGCACTGACCGTGGGTTCTGTTGCGTACGGTGATCTTCAGACTGATTCTTGGAAGACCTTCGCTACTCAGAAGGGCGCTCCATCTGCGTTCTCTAGAACCGGTCCAAGCCTCTGGAACGTAATCAAGCCGGAAGTAGTCGAGTATGGTGGCGATGACGTTCGAAGCCATGAAGGAACGGATGTGAACACCGGCGCGCAAATTGTCGGGGCGTGTCCGGAATTGATCCGTTCGACGGCGTTTCCGCCAGGACCTGCATTCAACCGCGAGGTGTCGGGCACCTCATATGCGGCTCCGAAAGTCACACGAATAGCCGCAATATTAAACCTCCTACTTCCGGATCAACCCGCATTACTCTACCGCGCATTGATTATTCAATCGGCTCGATGGCCCGATTGGGCTGAGGCAAAGATTGACCGGATACGCGCTCTCCCTCCGGGCGAAGACGACGCTACGAAGCAAGCGTTGATGATTGAGGTGTCTGACCTCATTAGGTCAATCGGGTACGGCATACCGGACGAAGCAAGAGCGAGCACGAATACTGACTACAGAGTTACGGCCATCACTGACGATGCGGTCGCGATCCACGCGGGAGAGTGCCATATCTATCAAATCCCGATCCCCGAGCAGCTCCGGGCGCAAGGGCAGGAATTTGATGTTCGTGTCGACGTTTGCCTTTCGTGGGTAGCACAGCCTCGTCGTACACGGCGGAAGCTTCGCCGATATCTCTCCACCTGGGTTGACTGGAAAAGTAGCAAGCTTGGCGAGGGTCTCAAAGACTTCTGCGCCCGAGCACTTAAGCATCCTGAAGAAGCAGCCGAAGGAATCACAGGATCGGTTCTGCCTTGGACACTACATAAGAATCCCGACCATGGATTCATTCGAGAGGCCAAATCGAACAGCGGGACAGTACAGAAGGATTGGGCCGTAGTTAAGTCCAACACACTTCCGGATCACTTCTGCATCGCAGTCGTGGGACACGAAGGATGGAGCAAAGACCCCGACTCTAGA
The DNA here is from genome assembly GCF_009766095.1 of Granulicella sp. S190. GTDB lineage: Bacteria > Acidobacteriota > Terriglobia > Terriglobales > Acidobacteriaceae > Edaphobacter. Next base: position 12,324 of record NZ_LMUD01000015.1, on the reverse strand, counting down.
GCTCGTTACGCGCTAGCCGTCACCTTTGAAGTGCTAGGCCAAGAACTCCCGATTTATGAAGATCTGAAAGTTGCTTTGGAAGCACTTGAGGCAGAAAGTGGACTTGAAGTCGAGACAGAGGTCGAGGTTGAAGTCCAAGAATGAGAGCCTGGCGCAGGCTACGAAAAGAGTTCGCGTAGGCAACGTCCGCAACAATCGTCCGGAGATGTTGAAGAAAACGCTGGAGGCGGCTGGGTCTGGCACCCTCCCACTATGAAGCTCATTGGCTCGTAGGCATTGAATGCAACAAAGCAGTCTTGCCAAACTTGATGGCACCTGCGTACTGCGTGAAGAGGCGGCCTATTCGGCGATTCCCACTGGACGCATACATGAAGGATTGGCCCCAGCCCATTAGCGCACGATTGATTTCATCAACCCGTGAAGCGCTCACGTGCAGCTTTTGTCGCGTAGCGCCTCGACGGAGATGCATTGCGGCGCGCTTGTTCAAAGGAAAGAAAACTTCGGTCTGCTGATGAGCGAATCCAGGCCCAAAAAGTGCTGAGCCATCTCTCTGGTTGATGAGGGTCATTACAGGGGTGTCCGTGGTGATGAAGCTGGAACCTTCGGGGGCGTACAGGAGATCGTGCTCAAACTCTTCCACCAGAATTCGAATGATCTTCTGCGTAACCCGCATCACGGATGCAAGGGCAAAGTCATTATTCTTGTGAGACAGTTCATAATCACCTTTAACGAAGGTTTCCCGCGCCTCGTCGGTGTCTATCCGCGTGCCAAAACGCTCATTGACCTTAGCGACCGTCTCTTCGAATTTCGTGTCTTTGCGCGCGATATCCGCAGCAAGCTTTTTTGCCAGTTCGATCTGACTCTCTTTCACAAAGTCGATGAAGTGCGGTACTCGGGTAAACGATAGTGCGATGAACGCGCGAATATTGCCAGCGTCCTCGTCGGTCATAAGAAACAGCGGATTTCTGGATTTCAGAATGGCCGGAGCGACGATACTCTCCGTCCGGGAATACATCTTTTCCAACGCATCCGAGTCGAGCGCCTCATGTGAAAGCGCGTAGTAGTCCGGCTTGTTGGCTTCCCGCTTAGGAGTGGACGCGCGAGGGGCTGCGTACTTCTCGTGGACCCAAAGCAATCCTTTCTTCTCTGTAAAGCCCTTCAAGTAAAACTCCGGGATGTAGTGCCCTGCCGCAGATCGCATAGTTTCCTAACGAGTTCCAGAACAATGTTCTCAGAACTCAGGTTCAGCTATTTGCGACGTAGTGAAATCATCACCTGGACAAAAGACAAAAGCAGCCCAATTACAGTCAAAGTCATCATCAAAACCTCCGTGGCGGTTGAGCGTCGCTCGACCACATTCACACAGCTAATGTTCTCCCTACCGGGAATCGAGAAGTTGTAGAACTGGTTGCACGCCCCGTTTGTTACGCGCATCATCTTTTTATGCAAATTTATGACGGCAAAAATCACGCCGGAGGCCAATACGAGCGTTTCATACGAGATATGATCCTCGACCTCCTCAATGGTCAGGAGACAAGGTGGGGCGTCCTGAACTGGCCGCCGATTCCGGGCCTGAAGCTCCCCAGCGCATCACGGCGTAGAGCCGCCAACTCCGCCTTCATCAACCGGCTTCGCGCGTTCGTGGACGGTTTCATCCAGACTGGAATCGACAGCAATGGCGTCGAGACACCGTCCAGCCGCAGAGTTCGTGCTTCGGTGGATGAGTCTCCCATCATGACGGTATCGGCGGACGAGAGTCCAGTGGTTATCTTTGACGAGATTCATGAGTCGTGGCGACGAAACCAGCCGCGACCATTGTTGAACGGTGACGGTACGACGGCGGTAGGCGTGAATCAGCCCCGGTGGGAGAGCCAAGACGCCGAGCTATATGCACGGGATATGGCAACTTACTTCTTCCAAGAACTTCTCGCATCACCGTTTTGGAGTTGCATCGGCAAGTGCGTCAATCCAAATTGCAAACGATACTTCTTTCGCAAACGCCAGAGAAAGACGGCAGTTAAGCGCGGGAGCTATTGTGGAAATTGCAAGCTTGTTGGCGGAGCGGAAAGGACTCGGCTGAGCCGCGAACGGGCAAAGCTAGAGATGCTTAAGGTGGCAGGGCAAGCCTGGCAGGACTGGGGCAGCCGCGGGCGTCGGACAGACCGTGCAGCTTGGGTCGCGGACAGAGTCAATAAGGTCTTCGGAAAGACGCGGTTTATCCGCCCGAAGTGGGTCAATCAAAATCGAGAAGCAATTGAGACCCTCGTCGGAGAAGAGCCGCAGGCGCTATTGGGGGAAGGTGCAGGAGGAGGAACTAGACTCCTGCCGCGCAGCCGGCGAGTGAAGGCCGGACAAGAAGCGGGATGAGGGTGCAGGGAGAAACCGAAGCGGGTTCTCCCTGCGCGAATTATTGGCAAGAAAGAAACGAGGCGGCAGGTTCGCCGCCCCGCTGGGACAACGCTAGGCTGCTTTCTTGGCTTGCGGCTTGGGAGGCGTTGGCTTGACCGCCTTCTTTGCCTTGTCCTTCGCGGCGAACTCCTGCTTCACTTTGAGGGCGATTGCGTCGGTGTCCACCTTATAGGCTAGTGCTGCATTCCTCAAAACCTTTCCGGCGTCGGTCTGGTGTCTTGCCGAAAGGAGAATAATTCCCTCGACAATCAAGCGTCCGAGTGCTGACTCGTCCGCTTTCCGGGCGAAGGCGAGCATCATCTTCCCAATGGCATCTCCGTCCTGCGTCCTGATACTCCGGCTCCGGGCGAGTGTCTGCAATCTGCGCTCGTCTAGTAGAGGCATCAGGTTCTCGGTGATGAAGAGCAAGTCTCGCTTCATCAGACGAACGGGAACGGCGGCGACGATGGAACTGAGGACGCGCAACCCGGTTGCATTAGCAAGCGCCTCTTCGCGGCGTTCCTTCTCCCGTTCTGCTTTCGCGTTGGTGTTGGCTCTGTTCGGCTGCTTCTTGGGATGGTGGATGGGACATTCGGGATTTATGCAGACCTTGCGAACCTCGCCCTTCTCAAGTCCAACCGTCACAATGGCCTCACTCATAAAGCGACACGTCTTGAACTCGGGCAGCTTCGCCATCTCCGGGGTCTTCGGCTTGTCCGCTCGAAGTTCGACATACTTGTTGCGTGGAATGGCTGCGACACCTTCGGGCATCGTGCCGTAGCTCGTACTGATTTGAACGAGTTTCGGCTTGTTGGCGAGTGTGGCCTGAACGTGTGCCTCGACCTTCGCCGCGTAGCAGGTCGGGTCGGTGCAAGCGTCTTGCTGCACGTCGGCAAACAAGAGCCTGTTTTGGCCTGTCCTCTTGGGGCAATCGAGACAGCTACCAGCGGCGGGAACGAGGGTCGCGTCCTTTCTGCTGAACGGTGCCAGCTTCAAAATGAGCATGAGTTGATGCTCAATCCAGTGCTGCAAGTGGCGAACGGGCAGCAGGATGCGCTTAGGTTTCTTGCCTGTTCCCGCCCATTCCTCACGGAAGCATTCGTTCAATGCCTTCTCCTGCTGGTCGGGCTGCAGCTTCGCCAGAAGCAAGGCATGTCCGACGCCGATCTCCTCGGCATAAAACGCCTCGACCACGGACGCGCATAGGTCGGTGAGCTTCAGGCGTTGGGCAACGTAGACGGGCGATTTGCCCGTCCGGGCCGCGATCTGCTCAACACTGTACTTCGGCTCCTCCAAATTGAGAAGCGCACGGAAACCCTGCGCCTCTTCTAGCGGGTGAACGTCGCGGCGTTGAAGGTTCTCGACAAGCTGGATTTCGAGAACTTCCACGTCGGTGAGATTGGCGATGCGGCAAGGGGCATCCTGCTTCTCGGCCAGCTTGGAAGCGCGGAAACGCCTGGCTCCAACAACAACCTCGAAATCCTGCTCGGTGATGGGACGAACAAGCAAGGGTTGGACGACTCCACTGGTGCGGATACTCTCGGCCAGTTCGCGCAACGCATCATCCTCGAAGATGCGGCGGGGGTTGGTTTTCGATTCGGTGAGGACGGAAAGAGGAAGGTTGCGGTACTCGGTAGCAGTTTGCGTGTTCATGGTGTTCTCCTTCTGCGTTTGGGCGTGCGGTGGCGTTATGCGGACGGCGCGAAGCCACCCGCCATAAAAGAAAGGCGTTTAGCTGGCTTGCGCCAGTTCGGGCTCTGTTTCGGCTTCGGTGGTGTCTTCCGCTGCTGGCGTTTCCAGCGCGGAGAGAATGACGGCGGCGGTCTTCTGAATCACTTCCAAGCTCTCGGCCAGAAGTGCGGCGTTGCCGTGATACAGGTGGATGTAATCGGCGTTATGTTGTGCCCAACATAATGTGGATTATGTTGTGTTCTCATTTATGTTGTGCTGCTCTCCAGGAGTCGCTCTGGGATAAGGTTCTCACGATGTGGAGACAACATAAATATTGGGCAGCATTTCTGGAGATGCAAGCTCAGCAGTACTCGTGGTCAAAAACGTACGGGGTCAATCTGTCTGGCCGACAAAACTTCCTCACCAAGCGACCGCAACTCGCGGGCGAGAGCGATGCATATGCAACACTCTGCCACTGTTTATGAATTCTCTCTGGGCAAACAGATCTCAGTTCGAGCAAGGAGGCCAAGTCGAGGTTTTTAACCTGCACCTAGTCAACAAAGGCTTAGGGCTCGTCGCGAGGCCTCCGATGAACACGGCTAAATTACCCTGCATGATAAAGGACATTATCATGCGTGAAAATAGTTCAAATAGCTCACAAAATATTTTGCATTTTCTTTGAGTTGCGTACTTTGAAACTCCCTCCAAAGTTGTATTCATTTTGTCCGTGGCTTGCCTTTTGATGTGTTGAGCTGCAACTTCCGGTTCCCTGAGGTATTTCGAACGTGAGATTTGCCAATCGCTTGCTGTATCTTTTTTGCCCGTCCATCTGTATCGCGCCACTCCCAAATTCCTTCCAGATCAAAGTTCGACAGCGAACCTCGCGAAATTTTATCTTATTCTTTGGGCTCGTCCTTATCGTCCTACAAAGCTTTAGTGGACGGATTGCATACGGCCAGACTGCTGGCCCCAATGCTTTACGCAGTGACGAAGCAATTACATTTCTCCAGAGCAGCTTGCATGTGATCGGAGCCGTCGACGCTTCTGTCTCCAATCTAAGTTGTAGCGTCACAGGAGAACTCTCGAATCAATCCGGGGGCTCTGCCGCGAGGGAGTGGAGCGAAAGCCTTTATACGAGCCTGATGCCTTCCCCCACTTCACTTCAAAGCGGATCGAAATCGGATACTATCGAAAACCAGCAGCTTCGAATTCGTAACGCCAGGCTGGAAGCGTGGCTTCATCATCCTAATTTTGCTCTGAACCGTCTTCTGCAAGATCCATCCTTCGCTCTTGAATTGCACAAGCTATCGGATGGTCGCATTCAACTGGTTGCTACTGAAACAAGAGCTGGCAAACCGATCCCTCCTGCGAGTCAGACCTGGTACTTTTCTCCCGGAGACCAACTTCCCATCAGAGTTGAATACTCCCTCGTAAATCCCAAGCACAACAGCTTCTTCTTACAGAGATCGATCGAATATGTTGGGTTTAAGCAGTTCGGAGAAATCAAGTCGCCAACGCAGGACATCATCAGGACAGGATCTAGTCTCTCCAAAGAGAGAACAATAACTGATATGCACTGCACACCTCTGACATAAAAACTTAGCGCGTTCTCCCCCTTTCTTTGAAACAGAAATGAGAGATTTGTTATGTTGAAGCGACTTCTGATTTTGGGTTTTGCGATTTTCTGCCTGATGAACTACAGGGCGGTTGCTCAGATAGATACAACGCAGGCTATGGGAATAAACCCTTATCAGTCTTACAGCAGCGATTCCTTCGGATCTATAAACCAGTTGAACGGCGTGCTCTCCGGTGATATTCCTCTGGTTTCATTTCCACAGAAAGGTTCTCTTCAACTGCAATTCTTTTTGCACTTTGCCGGCGGTAACGCGTGGCAACTACTTGAAGAAGACCCCGATGCAAGTGGTGATTTCCAAAGAGTTTTTTGGACTCCGATGAATGCTTTTGGCCCAGTCATAACGACCAACTATACATTTTCCTATTCATATGCGTACCCCAGTTACGATCCCAATGGGATCGAATATTCTCCTCAAGTGGCTTTGGTTGATCCAGAACAGGGAACGCACCCGTTTCTCTCTGACGCGACTGACCCCTTGAACATCTCACGTACCTATGACGGAAGTGGATACCTACTAAATTCCCAAGGGCTGCTTACGTCGGACGGCACCCTAATTTCTGGCAGCACAATTCGGGATTCGGACGGGAATGGCATCTCCAACATTTTTTCACCACCTACTAATCCGAATCTTGCGATCAGTGATAGCGTGGGGCGGTCCATTCCGGTGATCGGAACGCTAAACGGTGGTTATGAGCTTCCCGCTGCAGCAACGTCTTCAACCGCTGGTTGCCCAGTTCTTGGATACCGCAATCAGGCGTTGGTCGGAAGTGCCGTGTGGCAAATACCGGGCGCCAATTCGGGAACCGAACAGTTTCTTATCTGTTACGCCCAGATATATTTTGAATTTAGCAATGCTATAGCCAGTTCTGGAACGCAATATGTAATTCAGAGCGTGGTATTGCCCAATAAAACCTATTGGGCATTTGAATATGATTCGACTGATTCATCGTTTTCAACCACTTCGGCGGGGAACATTACGATGATCACAAATCCGGCAGGTGCGACAGCAACTTATGCGTATCAGGCAATCGTTCCCTGTTCAGCTCCTAGTGGAGATGTTGACATATTCGGAGTGCAATCCAAAACTATAACCGACGGTAGAGGTGGGAGCGCCACTTGGCATTATTTTTATTCAAATACAAACTTTCCCAGCGGGCCAACCTACTCGCTCATTACCGATCCAGCCAATAATGATGAAGAGATCGACTACACGATTGCTCAGCAGCAAACGTGTCAGATCTATGAGAATGCGGATATCCACTACAAAGGTTCTAAGGCTGGCGGGGTTGTGGCGAGCCGGATCAACACAGATTATTCCATTATTGCGACATCAGCGGCATCTCCTCCAGTCGCATATAGCGTTTTTCCCAAAGACAAAACAACTGTTGTAAACGGTCTTTCAACCACAACCAGTAATGCTTATGATCCTGGATTTAGTTCCACACAACTTGCTTGCTACTCTTCATGTGCAGCGGGTCCTGCAACGGTTTTACCGTTGGGGTTGAAAACGGATGAACGCGTCACTGATTACAACGGACAGCTTTTGCGCGATGTGACGACTCGCTATAAATGGCAAGACGACTCCCGCTATCTCAGCAATAACATCCTGAATTCCGTAGACCTTTCGACAATATTTGATGGAAACGGTCATCAGATGAGTCAAACCACCACATCCTTCGATGACACAGCGTTTGTAGCCAATCCCGGCGTATATGGGCACCCAACGACCGTGACGATGGCCAATAATATGGGCGCCGCCATCGTCACCCACACCGCGTGGAATGCCAACGGGATGGTGGATCACACCACCGATGGGAGAGGATACGTTTCCGCACAGTACACTTACGGTTCGCAGTTTAGCGGCCTTTATCCGACCACGATTAAGAATGCCTTGGACCAGGCGACCACCTACGGATACGATTTCAACACCGGGCAAGTCACAAGTGTGATTGATTCAAACAACAACACAACGATAACAACTTACTATCCCTACGGCTGGCTCAAGTGCATACAGTACCCCGATGGCGGCAGCGTGCAGTTTGCCTATTCTTCAGATGCGGGGGCGATCTCGGCTCAAAATCCGCCTGCCCTGACGCAAACGACCGCAACTGGGGAACCCAGTGGACCAATGGTCCAAAAGACTGTGTATGACGGGTTAGGTCGGACGATTCAACAAACAGATCCGAGCGGAGCTATTGTTGACACAACCTATGACGGCCTGGGGCGCATTCACACGGTTTCCAATCCGCATTTCTCCTCTCCATCGTCTTCCGACGGAACGACCACGTTCGCTTACGATGCTTTGGGGCGTAAAACTGTTCAGACTCAGCCGGATGGAAGCATGCACCAATGGTGTTACGACGGGGTATTGAGCGGCCAATCCAGTTTTGCCTGCTCCCCCAATGCGAGTTCGAAAACCTCTGCGACTTGGGTGGATGATTCCGATGAAACAAACCGGCACTACCAGAGGGTTAGCGATGCTCTGGGGAGATTGACTGCGGTGATGGAGCCGGTCAACAATCTTCCTGCGCTGGAGACGGATTACAGTTATGACGCGCTCGGCAATGTGCTTACTGTCAACCAGAGAGGAGCTGCCGGCGAGACACCCCGTTCGCGCAGCTTTGTCTATGACAGCTTGTCGCGCCTGACCTCTTCCACGAACCCTGAGACGGGAACAATCGGCTACAGCTACGATGCCAACGGGAATCTTCACACCAAAACAGATGCACGGAGCATTTCAACGACCTATTCTTACGATGCTCTGAACCGGCTAACACAGAAATCGTACTCTGATGGAACACCACCGTCTCTGTTTGGTTACGACCCTCAAGGGATTACCATCGGCTCGACACGAGAGACTCCGAATATCAAGAACGTGGTCGGCAGGTTGGCTTGGGACTGCGTGTTCGTGAATAACAACTGTCAGAGCATGAACGCTTATAGCTACGATCCGATGGGGCGGTTGGCAACCCAATTTACTGGGACACCCAGTTCTTTTGCTGGAGCTCCAGTCGTAAGCATAGCTGCGACCTACGATCTTGCGGGAAACGTCAGTTCCGTTACTTACCCCGATGGCCGCACTGTAAACCAGTCCTGGGACGGAGGAGGACACCTGATCCAGGTTTCCGATGGCGGGGGATACAATTATTTGACAAGTGCCTCCTATTGGCCCAACGGGGCCCCTCAAGGAATCTCCTACGGCAATGGAGTGGCTAATGGTTACGACATGAACAATCGGCAGCAGACCAACGAGATCGGCCATGTTCGTATAGGGTCAAGCGCACCCGGCAGCTACACCGGTAACACGAGTCTGTCGATCAAAGCATACTGTTTTGGACCTGCGACTCCACCACTCGCCTCGACTATTCCAAGGTGTCCGGCGATTCTCTCGGGAGCTGCTGGGGCGGGTAACGATGGCAATATTTGGGAGATTTTGGATGCGCTAAACCCCGCCAATACGCAGGGATTTACCTACGACTCCCTTAATAGGATTACCAGCTACACACTTGGTGGAGCCTCAAACCAGACCTTCCAATACGATTCGTTCGGAAACATGAATCAATCGGGAACTCTCAGCTCAGGATTGAGCTTTGCGACGAACAACCGGATCAATTCCGCTAACTACGGCTATGATGCCGCAGGCAATTTGACCCAAGCCTACAATGGTATATCGACAGTCCCCTACAGCTACGATGCCGAGAACAAACTGGCTAGTGCAAATAATGGCTCTGCCACTTACACCTACGCTGCTGATGGCGCCCGTATCCGTAAAGATGTCAGTCCAGACTGGACAGAGTATCTAAGCTTCAACGGATCACCTCTGGCCGAGAAGGCCTCCGACGGAACCTGGAGCGACTACATCTTTGCCAACGGTCAACGTATTGCACGGGCCGACAACTACGATATCCGCATCCACATGAGCGGGACCAATTGCCCCAGCTGCAGCAGTAATCCGAACACGTTTGCTGGAATCACCGCGCTGACCGCGGCTAATGGATATAAGATCCGCTCTGGAGATGTTCTCAGCTGGCGTCAATATCAGGACGGTTCCACGACAGGAGGGCTTCTTCTCGCCTTCACTCCTTACACTGGCCTCATTGCAGCGCAGGACACCGATGGCCAGCCGATCGATCAGGACACGACGATAAACACCTGGCATATGCGAACCGTCGATCTGAGCCCGTATGCCGGCAATGTGATCGGGCTGATCGATCCGTTTCAGTGGACCAGCGCGCCTACGGGAAACTGGGATATTTATTATGGCGATATCGTCCTGACCAGCACGGACGGCACCTCGATCCCGATCTACAACCGCTCCATGACGACGTTCAACCTGTCCACAAATCCAGCGGTAAGCAACTTCAACGCCATTACCGAAAAGGTCGCGACGGTTCCCAATCCGTATGTCACCACCTTCTACTCCAGCGACCAGATCGGTTCCACCCAACTGCTGACCGACTATGGCGGCTGGCCCGTCTCCTCCACCCTCTATTACCCCTTCGGGGCTGAGGCAAATCCATCGGCTACCAACAACCATTACAAGTTCACCGGCAAAGAAAGAGACACAGAAAGCGGCTTAGATTATTTCGGCGCTCGCTACTTCGGATCGTCGATGGGACGGTTCATGTCGCCTGACTACGACGATGGCTGGGGGCCATCGCCCGTGCCGAGCGCGGACTTCACTAATCCTCAGACTCTCAATCTCTATTCCTATGTGCTGAATAATCCGCTGACGAACACCGATTCTGATGGGCATGACGTAAATGTCTGCTCCGTCAACTTGGAATATCAGCAGTGCGAATCGATTAGTAACGATCAGTATCGAGTGGCCCAGCAAGGCAACAACGGTGGCCTGAATGTGCCGACGCTCGATCAGGTCGGATCGAACGGTAATGGCAGCGGTCGGTTCAACTCCACGGCGATCACAGACTCAAACGGCAACACCGTTGGAAGCGCCACGTATGTCTCAAATGGTGGTGCCGACTACTATGCGAACGCGAACGGCTATCAGCAGTTGGCTACCGCGTCCCGCGCCACGAATCAAGTCACGGCTGTTTACGCGGGGGTTTATGGCGCAATCGGGGGAGCCATCATCGGAGGCGAGGTCGCAGCGGGTACTGCTGCTGCTCGGAGTAACCTAATCTTCCAGTTGGAAAAGCACGGAGTCGGCCTAGCGAATCTCTTGAGGTTGGGGCATAACGTTCCAATCGCTGAGATCGGCGAAATCAAGAATGCGATTGCTACGGCAGTTGCCACCGGAGCCATCACGAGCATGGGAGGCAATGCGTTCCAGGGGGTGGTGCAGGTGGCGGGGACGTTCATCCGGTTCACAGGTGCGACAACTCCGGCTGGACAAACAATCATCTCGAACGTGATGGGCGCGGCCCTTCAGAAGTGAGGCGTATATGAGATGGGAGAATGTTCGTAGCCTCTTGGGGCAACGTGGTGATCGTTCGATAGATGAGGTTCATAGCATCGAACCTCGCCCGCTTAATGAGCGTGAGACAGGCTGGATACGAGACCTCTTGCAGGTCAATGATGAATGGCGCGATGCCGACATCAGCAGGACTCAAGTGGTCGCCGAAGGTTGGTGCGGCGAGAATGGCGTCAGTTGGAGTTCGATCCTGCAAGCGCCCGAACCGGAGAACCCCAACCCAAAATCGGAGAGGGAGTCTGTCGGGAATCTCTGGATAAACAACGATGACGGAAGCGTCATCAACGTCCAGTTATCTCAGTTCAAGGGCCGACTTCAGGAAATATACGTGCTCTTCGTCGATACCAAACATCCGAAGCGGAAGCTTCCCGAAACATGGACTGAGGTCTCGCGCGAAGCGGCCAACCTATGAACGGACTGCTAAAGGAACCATCAGCCATGGAGTCATTGGCCCAAAGGCTAGCGGCTTCCCCGGCCCTGAAACGCTTCCCAAATCCGACCGAGGAGGGGCAGTCTATCGCCTACTCTCTGTCCGATCTGGAGGGGGCGATGCGCGTGTTCCTAGACGAGCAGTTGCCGAAGCTGGCCGATCCAACCGTTCAGGGCGAGGCGCTGGAGGACCTGATCTTGGACGTTCGGGAGGAGTTCCGGCACATCCTCTACCATCTCCACGACCCGGAGTTCTTCCGCGTGGTGGAGCCGACGCACGACTGGCTGACCTTGGCTGAGACGCCGAAGAAGTAGCGGAGCACTCATGGAGTTCAGCCCGGACGTTGAAATACAGAGGGTGTCCAGCGAAGCCGAAGAGTTCTTCGAGAAGGTTCTGTACGACGAGGAACCGCTGTTCGTGAGCGACGAGGCTACCCTCTGGGGCGTGTGGATGGGTGACGTGGACGAGATGCTGGAGCGATGCTCGGCCTACTACGGAGTGCCTGTCTCGTTCGAAGAATCTCAACAGCCCCTCTGGAAACTGCTCCTCCTGCTCAACCAAAAACGAGCGGCTGCACAGTCCCAAACCTGATCCTCTGGCCTCTGTTCCGCCCCGGAGAAAAGCAACGCTGCCTACGGCATCGGGAGTTGACCTGCCCCCAAGATCTGTACGTTTGTGAATACGAATTTATCCCGTCGTCGGAGCTGTGGCAAAGTGGGAAACGCTGAAGGCGTTTTCCAAGCAGGCGTAGCCTGCGTCTTTTCC
>NZ_LMUD01000014.1:573714-641054 GCF_009766095.1 Granulicella sp. S190 | reverse complement strand
GAAGCCATGTCAAGAGACGGGTTGATTGAAAGTGAGGTGAGAGTGCAGACAGTGCTAAGGGCAGAGGCAGGGTGGGTCGCGTGTTGAGAGAGATGAGTTTGGGAGTGGCAGATGGAAGAGCTGCAGGTGCGGAGAGATGCCAATGTTGAGCGACGGGATTAAGATGGGCGGCGACGAGAAGACGGATGACCCATCAGGAGTGTTGGTAGGTGTGTCGTCAGTGGGTGGTTCGGGTACGGAGACGCAGAATGGCTCTGCGGAGAACTTTGGTCTGCTCCATGTGCTGGTGGTCGACGATGATGATGCCGTGCGGACAGCCTGCTGCCATATTGCCGTGGGTATGGGATTTGAAGTAGCAGGCGCTGAGAGTGCAACAGCGGCGCGGGCGATCTTGAAGCAACGGCGGATCGATCTGCTATTGCTCGATCTGAAGTTGCCGGGCGGCGGCGGGTTGCCCCTGTTGGAACAGGTTAAGGCGCTGCATCCGGATATGGCGGTCATCGTGATGACTGCGTTTGCGACGGTATCATCCGCGGTAGAGGCGATGCGGATTGGTGCAGGGGATTACCTGACGAAGCCGTTTGCGTTGGAGGAGTTGACGGCAGTGCTGGAACGGACGGGACAGCAACTCCATATGGACGTGCAGAGCCGGCAGCTGAGGGAGAGGCTGAGGACGCAGCAAGGAATGGGCGGGTTAGTGGGCCGATCTCCTGAGATGGAGAAGCTCTACCGGATTTTGTCGAAGGTAGCTTATTCGACCCATCCGGTTTTGATCCTCGGAGAGAGTGGAACAGGGAAGGAGCTGGTGGCGCGGTCCATTCACTTTAATGGGCCCAATGCAGCGAAGCCGTTTGTGCCGGTAGACTGCGGATCATTGGTGCCGACGTTGATTGAGAGTGAGCTCTTCGGACACGTCAAGGGGGCGTTTACCGGAGCAGATAGAGCGAAGGAAGGACTGTTGGCGTCTGCGGAAGGTGGGACAGTATTTCTGGACGAGGTGGGCGAGCTGCCGTTGGATCTGCAGGCGAAGCTTCTGCGCGCACTCCAGGAGAAGGAGGTTCGACCTGTGGGGGCGACGCAGGCGAGGCCAATCTCGGCGCGCGTGCTGGCAGCGACCAACCGTGATCTCGCGGCCATGGTCGAGCATGGCCGATTTCGGAAGGATCTCTATTTCCGTTTGAATGTGGTGAACCTGCGGATTCCGCCACTGCGGGATCGGCGAGAGGATATTGCCGTACTGGCAACGCATTTTCTGCAGCAGATGGAGAAGGAGAGCGGGACGGTAAGAACCTTCTCTGATACTACGCTGCGGGTGATGGCCGAATATGACTGGCCCGGCAATGTGCGAGAGCTGGAGAACGCGATTGAACGGGCCTGTGCACTTTCGTCGGGACCTGTGCTCCATATGGGAGATCTGCCGACTCAGTTGCAAAACTTTCGCCTGCAGCGAGGAGCGACGGTACACGCTGCGGAGGAGAATGGGGCAGAAAAAAATGAATTAACAGGAGTATCGCAAGATAGCGCTGTGCTGTCGATTGCGGAGATGGAGAAGCGCGCAATTCTTGGGACGATCCGGCAGTTGAAGGGCGATAAGCTGATGGCGGCAAAGCTGCTCGGGATTGGCAAGACGACCCTCTACCGGAAGTTGAAGGAGTATGGGATCACAGAGGGATTGGGAGATTGATGGGTGGGGCATGCGCTGGCTGAGCTACTGAGGATAGAATCGGGGCGAAGGCAGGTGCTCCATGGAATGTACTCATCTGAATCAGATTCGTAAAGTCAAGCCATCGGCTAAAGGTTGTGAGGAGTGTCTGAAGATTGGCAGTACCTGGGTGCATCTGCGGATGTGCCTGGAGTGCGGCCATGTAGGCTGCTGCGATTCGTCTCTTCATAAGCATGCGACCAAACACTTTCATAAGACACAGCATGCGATTATGCGGTCGATTGAGCCGGGTGAGAGCTGGGGCTGGTGTTATGTAGATGAGATGGAAGTGGATGTCGTCTGATGGGTTTCGTTGAAGGGATGGTCTCTCCATCGAAACAGCTCGCGCTTTGCTCGCTGCGATTTTGCTATGCTGAACCCATCCTTAGCAAGAGAGAGAGTACTGAACGATGTCAGAAGAAGCGGTAAAGATCACAGTTCGACCCAACGGCCCACTGCGGGTCGAGGGGCACATCATTTTGAAAGACGCAGACGGCAAAGAGTGGGATCTAACTGGCAAACCGGCGATTTCGTTATGCCGCTGCGGGGCCAGCGAGAAGCGTCCTTTCTGCGACGGCGCTCACAACCGCGTAGGCTTCCAATGCGCAGCGAGCCCTGAAGGAATTCTGACCTAACAAGTTTCATTGACCGTGACCCCATTCGTTTGCGAAAAGAATCGCCGGATGGGTCGCGGCCATTTGGCTCGGCGCGAGTCTCGAACCAGAACTTACTAAGCGTCGGTAGCTGGCCGAACGTACTAATTTAATTGGGCATGTGTTCACGGTAGGAGTTATTTGTATTGTTTCGCCTGTAGAAACTGAGTGGATCGCGGTGATTCGGCTGGAGCGATTTACTTCTGTCTGTCCCATTCTCGAGTTCAAAGAATTCAATTCATTTGGAGGTTTTTGCTTGATGAAGATCTATGGCTGCTGCGCTGCGTTTATTTTCTCCTGTTTGGTAGCTTCGCCTGGTGCGCAAGGGATAGAGAAGGCAGCTAAGACGCATACTGCTTTGCAGCCTATCGACAAAATCGGGGAGTATGTAGGGCAATACCGCGAGCAGGAAGATCCTGACCTCGTGATGGCGGTGAACCTCAATGGGACCACCCTGACGATTGAGGGTGAGAAGAACGCTCCAGCGACGCTGACGGCGGTGGGGCCGGACCACTTCGCAATAGAAGGCGGCCGCTTCGATGTGAGCTTTGTACGCGATGCGCGGGGTAAGATCTCTGGGCTAAGGTTTGTGGCCAACTCGGGGCGGAATCCGGGTGAAACTCACTTTTCACGCTTCAACGAGGTTGGCGCAAAACTGAATCACTTCCGCTCTTACACGCGGCAAGAGGTGATGATGCCGATGCGCGATGGCGTCAAACTGCACGCGGTCATCCTGAGGCCGGAGGGTTCTGCGACGGGCGAGAAACTGCCGTTTCTAATGCAGCGGACCCCATATGGTGTGGACTCAATGACGTCGAATGCAGTGAACGCGACGAAGCCTGAGTTGGCGGCGAGTGGATACATCTTTGTCTATGCTGATATTCGCGGGCGATATAAGAGCGAGGGCCAGTTTGTGATGAACCGCGCCATCGTCGCGCACAACACCAGTAACGATGTGGACGAGACGACGGATACGCATGACACCATCGACTGGCTGCTTAAGAATGTTCCGAATAACGATGGCAAGATAGGAGTTTTCGGGGTGTCGTATCCAGGGTTCCTCGCGATGAGCGCGGGAATCGATGCGCATCCGGCGGTGAAGGCAGTAAGTCCGCAGGCTCCGATGACCGATGTGTGGATGGGGGATGACTTCTTCCACAATGGGGCGTTCCGCGAGACATATGGGTTTGACTACGTCCAGCAGCTAGAGGGGCAGAAGACCGATGCACGGGTGCAGAGCAAAGAGGACACGTTTGATTTCTTTCTGCACAACCGGAACTTTGCAGGGGCGGCAGCCGCGGCGAAGATGGAGAATCTCCCGACTGCGAAGGTGTTTTTGACGCAGCCTTCGTACACAAAGTTCTGGCAGGACATGGCGGTACAAAAACATCTGACGAAGGTGGAGGTTCCGACGCTGGAAGTTGGCGGATGGTGGGATCAAGAGGATATGTGGGGGACACAGGCGGAGTACGCTGCACTGAAACCGCATGATACGACGCACGAGGTATTCCTGGTATTGGGGCCATGGAATCACGGTGGGTGGGGTGGTTACGGACGCACGCTCGGCCAAGTAGACTTCGGACAGGCCACGGGCGAAGAGTATCGGAAGACGATTGAGGCTCCCTTCTTTGAAAAGTATCTCAAGGACAAGCCGGGCTTTGAGCTGAAGGATACAGCAAGCTTTCGAACGGGCGTGAACGAGTGGAAGCGATACGACTCGTGGCCTCCCAAGGTGGGATTCAAGCCGGCAAGTTTATATCTGAACAAGGATAAGGCGTTGAGCTTTGCGCCGCCTGCGCAGAGTCAACAGGCTGTAGCGGGGTCTTATGTAGCGGACCCTGAGAATCCTGTGCCCTATCGCAACCGTCCTATACAGGCGACGTATGGGGACGGATCCAAATGGCGAACGTGGCTGGTGGAAGATCAGCGGTTTGTCAGCGGGCGGAAGGATTTAGCTAATTTTTCAACGCCGGTGCTGGAGAAGGATGTCACCGTCACGGGTGATGTGGTTGCGGATCTGTTTGCTGCGACGACGGGCACTGATGGTGATTTTATCATCAAGCTGATCGATGTTTATCCCGACGATGCGCCGGCGCCGATGGCAGGGTATCAGCTGATGATTGTGGATGAGATCTTTCGCGGAAGATATGGGAAGAGCTTTGAGAATCCAGAGGCGTTGGCTCCGAACAAGGTAGCCGAATACAAGTGGAGCTTGCACGGAGCGGATCACACTTTTTTGAAGGGACACAAGATTATGGTTGAGGTTCAGTCGAGCTGGTTCCCGCTGTATGACAGGAATCCACAGACATTTGTTCCGAACATTATGAGCGCTCCCGCAGGGGCTTATCAGGAGCAGACCATTTCGATCTATGGTTCGGAGAAGTATCCCTCGCACCTGGAGTTTTCAGTTCCTGAGTAGTGACGGCGATGGAGGGATTGTGACGATCAAGACGATCAGCAGCCGTGAGGTCTATAGAAATCCGTGGACGAGTGTGCGGGAAGATGTGATCGAGCGGGCGAATGGTAAGCGAGGGATCTATGGAGTGGTCGATAAAGATCCAGCGTGTATTGTGATCCCTCTCGAGACGGGGGCTGAGGGTGAGTTTGTGTATCTGGTCGAGCAGTTTCGGTATACCGTCGGAGGGCGGTACCCGGAGTTCCCCCAGGGCGGGTGGGAGGTGGCTGAGGTGGTGCCGGAGGATCTTGCCCGGGGAGAGTTGAAGGAAGAGACAGGGCTGACCGCAGAGAAGATGACACACCTGTCAACTCTACAGATTGCATATGGCGTGATGAATCAGAAGCAGCATGTTTTTCTTGCGGAGGGATTGACAGTGGGGGTGGCCGATCCGGACGTAGAGGAGAGCGATCTTGTAGTGCGGCGTGTGCGAGTCGAGGAGTTTGAAGGAATGATCCTTAATGGGACGATTGTGGACAATTGTTCTATCGCCGCTTGGGGACTGTATCGGCTTTGGCGAGAACGCGGCGGAAGAAAGCCCAGTTTGTAGCAAATCAGTCAAAGGCATTCAACAAAACTTTTGCATCTGGTTGTTCTAGGGAACGCGTGCGGTGTTATTAGCATCCAACAAATCAGTGAAAGATTGTGACCGAAGAGATACAAGAACGGACGACAGGTTCAGGAAGATCGAGGAGGCGGGGAGTGTGGGGCTGGATCTCTGTCTCGTTGCTGCTGGCTGTTGTGATTCTTGCCGTGATCGGTGAGGTGACGGTGCATCGAGCTGTGCCTATTTTAAAAGGTCGCGTCATTGAGACACTCAGTACCCGCTTTGATAGCAAGGTTGAACTGGATAAGCTCTCCGTTTCGGTTCTGAAGGGACTTGAAGTCTCTGGCGAAGGACTTCGAATCTATCCTGTAGACGAAGTAGTCGAGGCTGGAGATACAGATCCCCTGATATCGCTGGGACGATTTTCGTTTCGTGCGAATCTATTGGGACTATTTGTAAAGCCGATGCATGTGGGCACGGTACATGTACAAGGAATGGCGATTCATATCCCACCTCGGGAGATGCGGCAGCAGGTACCAAAAGGGCAGCGCCATCTTGGCAAAATCAAAATGTTGGTGGATGAGATTGTGTTCGATGATTCGAAGCTGATTATCGGGACGAGCAAGCCGGATAAAGATCCGAAAGATTTTGAGTTAAGCCATATCGTGATGCGAAACGTCGGGCCGGATGCATCGTGGAAATACGACGCGACGCTAGTGAACGCTATCCCAAGGGGCGATATCCATGCGACGGGGACCTTCGGGCCTTGGAATAACGAGAGTCCAGGCGACTCGACTGTGACAGGAAAGTATACGTTCGATCACGTGGATCTAAATACGATCAATGGAATTGGCGGGATACTATCTTCTGTCGGTGAGTTTAGCGGACAGCTGAATAAGATCATTGTGGATGGGACGACCGAGACGCCAAATTTCTCGTTGGATACAGCTAACTATGGCGTACCTCTGCATACGAAGTTTCACGCAATTGTCGACGGGACGAGCGGTGATACTTATTTGCAGCCGGTAGAGGCGCGGTTAGGTGGATCGAAGTTCACGTGCAGCGGGGCCGTGATCAACGTGAAGGGGAAGGGGCACATCATCGATCTTGATGTGAACGTGTCCTCGGGCCAGATTCAAGACTTTTTACAACTCGCGGTGAAGACAACACCCGTTGTGATGACCGGGCGCATTCAGATAAAGACGAAGTTGCACATTCGTCCGGGCCCCGAGAGTGTGTCCAAGAAGATTGGATTGAAGAGTGGATTTACCTTGACACAGATTCATTTCACTAATCCTGCGGTGGAGGACAAGGTGGATATGTTGAGCCTCCGCGCTCAGGGTGATCCTAAGGCTGCAAAGCCAGGCGCCGCCGATGTGCAGTCGCGGATGGTGGGACAGTTTGTCATGGAAGAAGGGAAGCTGAATTTTAGTAAATTGGATTATTCACTTCCCGGAGCGACCGTAGCGTTGGCCGGAGAGTACTCGCTCGACGGAGAGCGGTTTGAGTTCGCGGGCAAGGTGCGAACGGATGCGAAGATCTCGCAGATGGTGGCATCGCGCTGGAAGTCGATCTTGCTGAAACCGGTGGACCCGTTCTTCAAGAAAAATGGCGCAGGCGCAGAGATTCCGGTGAAGATAAGCGGAACGAAGTCGGCTCCGAAGTTCGGGCTTGATCTTCGGCACTCAGGGGAGAAAGACGTAGCAGACAAGAGCGGCGGGAAGAATTAGATCTGCCACACTCCCAGTTTTGCGGGAATGATTCGCTGAACCTAGTGAACAGTCTTCATGCGGCGAGACATGAAGTCCATTAAAAGGTAGTTGCCGAGATTCTCCGGCGTGGTGAAGTAAGCTTTGCCGCGGCACATAGCGCTGATCTTCTGCACGAATTGCATCAGAGAGAAGTCGCTGGCGAGCATAAAGGTGTTAATCATGATGTTCGATCGCTTGCAGCGACTGACCTCTTCGAGCGTCTCGGAGATAACGAGTGGGTCGAGGCCGAAGGCGTTCTTATAGATACGGCCATCAGGCAGAGTGAGCGCCGAGGGTTTGCCGTCTGTGATCATAACGATCTGCTTCATATCTTTATTTTGACGAGCGAGAATTCGCTGCGCCATGCGGAGGCCTTCGCGGGTGTTGGTGTAGTGCGGACCTACCTTGACGCGAGGGAGTTGCGAGATCGGTATCTCTTCGGCGGTATCGTGGAAGAGAACGAGGTTGAGGGTGTCGCCGGGGAACTGGGTGCGAATGAGATGCGAGAGGGCCATTGCGACGCGTTTCGCTGGCGTGAAGCGGTCTTCGCCATAAAGAATCATCGAGTGAGAGCAGTCGAGCAGGACTACGGTTGCGCACGAGGATTGATAGTCGGATTGATGGACGTGGATATCGGAGTGGTAGATGTTGAGCGGCGCATGCTCTTCACCTTCGATAGCGGTCGCGAGTCCTTCGCGAGCGAAGACACTGGAGAGCGTGGCAGTGATGTCGAGATTGAGGGTGTCGCCGAACTCGTAGAGTTTGCTGCTGCCGTTGGTTTCGACGCCTGAAGCCTCATGGCGGGTGTCATGGCGGCCGAGGTTGGATTTTCCCAAAGGCCCGAGAAGTTCGCGGAGGGCTTTATATCCGAGGAAGTCCATGCCCTTATCGGTAACTTCGAAGCGCGCTTCTCCGTTGCCATCGCCTTGTTGGCCTTGGCCTTGCTCGGGCAGCTCCGCATTGATGAAGTTCTGCTCCTGCATCTTCTGGATGATCTGATCGATGAGCTCTTCGACTTGATCCTCGGAGAGCGCTTCAAATTTTTCTTGCGCTTCGTCATCGAAGAGCTCGCCAGATTCGAGTGCTTGCTTGATAGCCTCGCGGAGGTTGTCCATGGTTTGGTCGCCATCGAACTCCTGGAAGCGCGACAGAGGGTCCTGAAAGCCGGAGTCGAGCAGGAAGTCCGAGAGCGCCTGCATGAGGTCTTCGAGTCCGAAGGAGGAGGCAAGATCTCCGGTGAATTTTGTGTATCGAATGCGCTTCATAGTATCGACCTAGTGGACCCAGCGGGTATTAACGACAGTGAGTTGGCGGCAGCCAGCCTTCGCTGCCAGCTGTTTGTCAGTGAGAGCGGGCATATGCGATTGCTCTTTGATTTTTGCCTGGAAGCCCTTGATATCGTCGAACCGAAAGATTTGGCAGCCGCGTAGGAAGTCGACGACCTCCCCAGTGGTGCGGTCGACTGAGTACATGCGGACGAGATGCGCTTTTTTATAGATGCCGATGCTGTCGAAGCCGTCATCGGTGTCAGGCTTCATAGGATCAAGAGTGTAGTCGGGATTGCCGAGTGGCCAGCCTTCGTCATGGGCCAGGATCGTGGCGATATCGTTGAGTTGCTCGGCAGGTAGATGAGGGCGTGGCTTTTCCGGTGGGACCGCAAGTGTTAGAAGCGCGAGGGTGGAGGTCAATAGCATAGTGTTTTGACGTAAGGAGAGTGCCTCTTAGGCACTCTTTCAAGATGATTGCATCATCGCCTTTTAGTTAAAGCCTCGTCGCGTTCGATTTTTTGCATAGTCGTCGCGTTCGCTCTCTCGTTCCCGCAGCTTTTCTGCGTACTGCGATGCCTGGTCGTTGCGGGATTTCTTCTCAGCTGCACTGAAGGCGCGCTCTTCTGTGCGGCTGAGGCGTTTGTGAGCGTACATTCCCTCGAGGAGAAACTCTGCAGCGCTCACGGCTATCTCTGGTTTGGACTTGGAGTTAATTTCGAGAGGCGAGAGCTTTTCAATGAGACCTTGAATCTGCTTTAACTCTTCCAGCGAACCGATGGAAGGTTGGGCATCGTTGAGCTGCACGGTACCGCCGAGGTTGAACCATTGCTCGATCTGCTGGGTGTTGGTAGCGGCAAAGTATTTGTCGAAGACAGTGGCGACAGACTGGCGAATAATCTCGCGAATAACCGTGTCGGCTCCGCGCATTTCGCCTTCGTACTCGAGTTCGATTTTGCCGCTGATGCCCGGCAAAGCGGTGTAGATGTCGCCCACACGTGGGACGGCGACGGCTTCGTCGTGAAGAAGGGCACGGCGCTCCGCGTTCGAGACAACTAGCTCCATGGTGCTGATTGGGAGGCGCTGGGAGACGCCGCTGCGCTTGTCTACTTTTTTATCTTCGCGCGCGGTGAAGGCGATTTGTTCCACGATCTGGCGAATGTAGTGGGGGATTTCGATCTTGGAGGATGGGCGGTTGGACCATGCTTCCTGAGCGGTGATGGTGATGCCTTCTTCTACTTCTTCGGGATAGTGCGTGCGGATCTCGCTTCCGATGCGGTCTTTAAGAGGAGTGACGATCTTGCCGCGCGCGGTATAGTCCTCGGGATTGGCAGAGAAGACGATGGCTACATCAAGCGGCAGGCGAACAGGGTAGCCTTTAATCTGGACGTCGCCTTCCTGCATGATGTTGAAAAGAGCAACTTGAATCTTTCCGGCGAGGTCGGGAACCTCGTTGATAGCGAAGATACCGCGGTTTGCACGAGGCAGCAGACCATAGTGCATGGTAAGCTCGCTGCCCAGATCCTGGTTGCTGCGCGCGGCCTTGATGGGGTCGATGTCCCCGACGAGATCGGCCACGGTGACATCGGGAGTGGCGAGTTTTTCAACGAAGCGGTCGTCGGGTGTCATCCATGCGATGGGCGTTTCGTCACCCATCTTCGTGATCAGATCCCGGCTGAACTTGGAGATGGGGGCATAGGGATTATCCCGGATCTCGGAGCCAGCAATATAAGGGCAGTGAGGGTCAAGCAACGTGGTAAGCGAGCGTAGGATGCGGGATTTAGCTTGACCGCGTAGTCCTAGAAGAATGAAGTTGTGTTTCGAGAGGACGGCGTTAACGATCTGAGGCACGACCGTATCCTCATACCCAACGATGCCAGGGAAGAGCGGAGCCTTGGTCTTCGCAGAGCTGCGCAGCTTGGCGATAAGATTTTCACGTAGCTCATCTTTGACGCTCCGGGCGAGGCGTGCTGGAGTGAATTCGCTGGCGCGAAGAGAACCTAAGGTGGTCGGGAGTGTGGTCGCCATGTCTAAGTATAGATGTTTGGCGGCGATGAAGGGTTCGGATGGAAGTGCAGTTGAAACAAAGGGCCTTGAATTTTCAGTGTGAACAGTGCATCGCGATTGTGGCTAGGTTTTAAGTAGAAAGGTCGTCGCGAAGCGCTTCCATTTCGGCGAGGGCGTGCTGATTGTTGGTGCGGTTGGCAGTGGCGATGCCCTGATGTAGGCGGTCAAGAGCCTCTTGGGTGCGACCTAGCTTGGCCAGAGTCTGAGCCGACATCTGGTAAGCGGGAACGTAATCGGGACTGTGCTGGATAAGCGTGGTGAACTCAGCGAGTGCGGTGTCGATTCGCCCCTGGCTAATGTGCTCCATCGCAAGACCGTAGCGGGCGAAGGCGTTGGTAGGGTCGGCGGTAAGGATTTCGGTAAGGGCGGCGATCTTGTCCATAGATCGATGGTGCGGTGTTTAGGGCTGGATTGGCAAGTTTGAGAGGTTGATTCGCGTATGGCGGGTTGATTCTATTGAGTGAGGTGCTGTTGGCTTGGGGGTGCGGCGGCTGGTCTTCGGCACGCAGCTTTGCGCCGATTTAGACTTGTAGGAATGAGCGATTTGGTTTCGGAACGGACAGTGGCTGAGTCGCAGTCGGAGCGCAGTGAGATTGTATTTCCGACGGACTCGAATGCGTTGGGAAATTTGTTTGGCGGCCGCTTGATGCAGTATATCGACCTGGTGGGCGCGATGGCCGCTAGCCGACATGCCCGGGCGATCACTGTAACGGCCTCGATGGATCACCTGGATTTTGTGGCCCCGGTCAAGGTTGGGGAGCTGCTGATCTTGAAAGCCAGTGTGAATCGGGCGTTCCGGACGTCTATGGAAGTTGGGGTTCGCGTGATGGTGGAGGATGTACGCGAGCAGCATCTGCGGCATGTTTCTTCTGCTTACCTCACCTTTGTAGCGGTCGATCGGGAGGGAAACAGGTTGGTGGTCCCGCAGGTAGTGCCGGAAACAGAGCATCAAAAGCGCAGGTTTGAGGATGCGGGGCGACGGCGGGAGATGCGCGGAGGAGAGACGCAAAGAAAGAAAGAGATGCGGCTTGCTTTGGGCGCTGGCTGGCATGTCTAACTTGTAGCCCGCCTCTTCGCTGCATACGAAACGATACGGAATCGACAGGAGAAAGTCATGGGACATATGGGAGCAGGAGCACCGCAGGGGCCGCAGGCGCTGCCGGGAGTGGCGCACGTTGTGGCGGTTGGTAGTGGTAAGGGCGGGGTAGGGAAGACGACGGTTGCGGTGAATCTGGCGGTTTCGCTGGGGAAGCTGGGATACAGGGTGGGTCTGATCGATGCGGATATCTATGGTCCGAACGTGCCGATGATGCTCGGTGTTTCGCGGCAGCCGAATATTGTGGGGGAGAACAGGATTGAGCCGATCCTGTCGCATGGCGTGAAGTTTATTTCGGTGGGGCTGATCTCTCCGGGCGATAAGCCTATGGTGATGCGTGGGCCGATGTTGCACCAGATTATCCGACAATTTCTGCAGCAAGTGGAGTGGGGAGAGCTGGATTTTCTGATTATCGATCTACCTCCAGGGACAGGGGATGTGGTGATCTCGCTGGTGCAGACGGTGCCTTTGACTGGGGCGGTTGTGGTTTCTACCGGTTCGGGTGTGGCGTTGCAGGACGCTCGGAAGGCGCTGGAGATGTTTCACCAGGTGAAGGTGGAGATTATCGGCATGGTAGAGAACATGTCGCAGATGACTCTGCCCGATGGCCAAGTGATTGATGTATTTGGTGCTGGAGGGACGGAGCGGACTGCGGCGCAGTTCGGGCTGGAGTTTCTGGGTGGGGTGGAGCTGGATCCGCAGATTCGCGAAGGAGGAGACAAGGGTTTGCCCGTGTCGCTGGCAGGGCCGGACTCCAAGTTGGCCAGGAGTTTCTATGAGATAGCGGCGAAGGTGGCGGAAAAGGCGAAGGAGATTGGTGCAAAGAGCGAGGATGTCTTGGAGATCTCCTGAGGGCAGAATGCCCTTCTTTGGGGGTTGAAGTGTTAGCGTGATGGGGTTATTGACGGCTGGCGTAGAGTTAAGGTGTGGAGGAACGAATGGCGGATGCGGAGCGGGTCACGGCGCGGCAGAGAGCTATTCTGACGGCCATAATTGAAAGCTACATTGAGACAGGCGAGCCAGTAGGTTCGGGTACGATAGCGCGTCTGCAAACTGGTGAAAGCTCTGGGCTTAGTCCAGCTACGGTGCGGAATGAGATGGCGGAGCTAGCCGATGCGGGGCTCTTGGAGCAGCCACATACTTCGGCGGGGCGAGTGCCGACGGCGCGAGCTTTTCGAATGTTCGTGGAGCAGTTGAGCGGCGGGGTGAATCCGCGGGTCGATGCCGCCCGGTTGTCGGCGCGGTCAAGATCACAGATCGATCTTAGTTTTGTTGGAGTTGCGGGGACTCAAGCGGTGCTGGAGCGTACTTCGCATGTGCTGGCTACGCTTTCGAGCGGTGTGGGCGTGGCGATTGCGGCTGCGGCGGATGGGGACATGCTGGAGCATGTGCACTTTTCGCGGCTGGCTCCGGCTCGCGTGCTGGCGGTGGTGGTGACGCGGAGCGGGCTGGTGCGGGACCGGGTACTGGCGCTTGATAAAGACCTGACACTGAGGGAGTTAGAAGTTGCGGCGAACTTCCTGAATGAGAACTTTCGTGGATGGAGCGTGGAGCGGGTACGGGCAGAGATCGCCCGGCTGGTGGAGAGGGAGAAGAGCGAGTATCAGCGATTGCTGAACTCTGTGCAGCAGCTTTGGGTGAAGACGGTGCCGGAGAGCGGGGTGCCGGTGCAGACGGTTTATGTGGATGGGGTGGCGAATCTTGTTGGTTCTCAAGAGGATAGCGAACGGCTACGCGAGGTTTTGACGGCGCTCGAGGCGAAGCAGCGGCTGGTGGAGCTGTTAAATGCGTACATCGATGCGCGACAGGAGAGCGTTCGCGTGGTGTTTGATTTAGAGGAGCAAGCGCCTGAGATGGCAGGGCTTGTGCTGATTGCAGCGCCGGCGCGGATGGGCGGGGAGAGTCGCGGGACGGTGGGAGTGATTGGGCCGAAGCGGATGCATTATGAGAACACGATGAACGCTGTGAGTTATATCGCGCAGGTCTTCGACCGGATGCTGCATCCCGTGGATTGAATTTGTGGAGTTTTTTTCTGGACGTGGTGGAGTGCGGTTTTTGCTGGGGTTTTTGAGAAAGTGCGGTGTTTGGACGTGGTGTTTTGGTGGTGTAAGCGTGGTGCTTTGTGTGGTGGATGTGGTGTTTTGGACGTCATTTTTCGAGCCACTAAAGATGCGCCACCATTTGAGGATTTATTTTTGCGGCTGTGATTGAGGTGGGATTTTGAAGTTTGTTGAGAGGACGCTCGGGGCCGGAAGAGCAGGCAGAGGATTTTCGAGGTGAACGCGAAGGAGCAGTTCGCGCGATGGGCCCGGATGGGCAACAATAGAAGAGGTAGCACTATGAGGAGTTCTAAAGAGATGCAGGATGAGATGAACGGGCAGGGAGTTGTTGACCCGGAGGTGGCTGTGGGTTCTGAGGTTGAGCCGATTAGCGAGATGAGTCCCGTACAGGCTGAGCTGGAGCAGGTGAAGGGCGAACGGGATCAGCTGCTGGACCGGTTGGCACGGCTGCAGGCCGAGTTCGACAATGCGCGGAAGCGCGAGGCGAAGGAGCGGGCGGATTCGCGGGATTACACGGTTTCGAGTACCGTGGAGCCGTTTCTGGGCGTGATGGATAACTTTCAGCTTGCGCTGAAGGCGAATGGGACGGCGGAGCAGCTTCGCGGCGGTGTGGAGTTAATCCTGAAGCAGATGGAAGACGCGCTGAAGGGGTTGAATGTGCAGGCGGTTGAGACCGTTGGGGCGCAGTTCGACCCTCGAATCCACGAGGCGTTGGGAAGCATCGAAACGAAGGAGTTCCCGGACCATCAGGTTCTGGAGGAGATTCGGCGCGGATACAAGATCCGCGAGAAGCTGTTGCGGCCGGCGCTGGTGAGGATTGCGGCGAATCCGGATCAGGTTACGGATTAGGGATTGAAGGGCGGGCTTGCTGTTGGCTGGCAGGCCTGTCTTGTTTTTTGGACGACTGAAGCAGATCCCTACAGGATGACAACAAAAGAGCAGACAAGTGCGAGTGCAACAGCAAGTGCAACCGCAGATCCCTACGGGATGACAACAAAAGAACAGGCAACAGCAAGTGCGAGTGCAGCAGCAAGTACAAAAGCAAGAGAGATTAGAAAGCGATTTTTAAGAACATGGCGACGGCAAACGTGACGAAGGTTGACTACTACGAAGTATTGAGTGTTTCGCGGGATGCGAGCGACCAGGAGTTGAAGACCGCTTATCGCAAGCTTGCGATGCAGTATCACCCGGACCGGAACCCGGACGATCCCTCTGCGGAGGAGAAGTTCAAGGAGTGCGGCGAGGCCTACTCGGTGTTGAGCGACGCGGAGAAGCGCGCGGCGTATGACCGGTATGGACATGCTGCGTTTCAGAACGGCGGCGGGGCGGGTGGTCCGTTTGGCGGCGGCGGGTTCAGCGGCAATGCGCAAGACCTGGGGGACATCTTCGGCGATCTTTTCGGTGAGATGTTCAACATGGGCGGCAATGGCCGGCAGCAGAGTTCGCGGGTGCAGCGCGGGCGCGATCTGCGGTACGACATGAAGCTTGAGTTCGAGGAGGCGGTCTTCGGCAAGGAGAAGGAGATTACCATTCGGCGCATGGAGACCTGCATCGATTGCAGGGGCTCAGGCGCGGCTAAGGGTAAGGCTCCGGTGACCTGTACGCAGTGCGGCGGCCGCGGACAGCAGAGATTTCAGCAGGGGTTCTTTTCGGTGGCGCGTACCTGCTCGGTGTGCGGAGGGACGGGGACGTTGATTGTTGATCCGTGCCAGACGTGCAAGGGTGAGACGCGGGTGACGAGAGAGCACACGATTATGGTGAAGGTGCCGGCGGGCGTGGAGCAGGATACGCGGATTCGTTACTCGGGCGAGGGCGAGGCGGGCAAGTTTGCCGGACCTGCCGGGGATCTGTACGTGGTGCTGAGCGTGAAGGCGCATAAGTTCTTCGAGCGTGATGGGGATGATCTGCACTGCGTGATGCCGATCTCGTTTCCGCAGGCGGCGTTGGGAACAGAGCTGGAGATTCAGACGCTTGAGGGTGCGGCTACGATCAAGGTGCCCGAAGGAACGCAGAGCGGGAAGGCCTTTAAGCTGAAGGGTAAGGGTGTGCCGCATCTGAACTTGCATGGCAAGGGCGATTTGATTGTGGAGATTCGAGTGCAGACGCCGGGCAAGCTGAATAAGCAACAGCGAGAGTTACTGAAGCAGTTGAGCGAGACGATGGT
This sequence comes from Granulicella sp. S190, assembly GCF_009766095.1. Classification (GTDB taxonomy): domain Bacteria; phylum Acidobacteriota; class Terriglobia; order Terriglobales; family Acidobacteriaceae; genus Edaphobacter. The sequence continues at coordinate 625,294 of NZ_LMUD01000014.1, read as the reverse complement.
GGTGGAGAATACGCCGACGTCGCGTGGGCTGTTTGAGAAGGTGAAGGATATTTTCAGCTAGTCAGCGACGCAGCCGGTGAGCGAGCTAGTGTGCGATGGGGAGATGCCTGGGCTATAGCCCAGGCATTTTCTTTGCGACGAGTGTCCGGATTTAGAGATTTCTGCTGAGACCGGGTTGGTTTTCGCGCAACGTTGCGGGTGCTAACGACATCTATTCAGCTAGAGGGAATAGTCTCTAAATCAATATGTACCAACGTTTACAGCAAACTCCGCCTTTGGCGGCCTTAGGAGAACCATGCTTAAAATCTGTTTTATCGCCCTAATCGTCTTTCCTGCTGCGCTTTATTCCCAGAGTCCAGAGATCGCCAGTTCGTCAGTGTCCAGCACGGTCGGAGAGGTTGCAGCGCCGGCAGCTTCGATTCAGAGCTCTCCGCAGACCTCGGAGGGTAAGGATGGTTTCTTTAGCCGCGGACTGTTTGCGAAGCCGCGGAAGGACACGCCGGTTGGTTCGTTTACCGTGAGCTACGTATACCGGTACGCGCAGGATCTGCAGGGCGCCAGTCGAAGTCAGATGGGGTGGTCGGCGGTTCCGGAGGTGAACTTCACCAAGTATGTTGGGCTGCAGGCGGAGTTCTCGGGTCTGTATACGCGTTCGATTGCTGATGGGACGAACCAGGTACTGATGGCTGCGGGACCACGGTTTACGTTTGCACCGAGATCGAAGGTGACGCCGTTCGTGTTTCTTGAGGGTGGAGAGATTCGGACGACACAACAGGGCGGTGGAGTAGCGGACTGGAATCCGGCGGCGATCGGTGGGATCGGGTTGGACTATAAGATCTCGCGGAGGTTGGCGTTGCAGTTGGTACCGGGAGAGTATATGGCGACGAATCAGGACAATGGCAACTGGAATAACAGCTTTGTCGCCAAGGCTGGGATTACGTTTAACCTCTTCAAATAAAAGTGAGAGGCTGCCCGAAGTAACTTCTCTTTTCGGGCAGCCTGTTGCGCTAGTGGAGATGCGTGGAAGCGATGGCGATGGCGGCGATGGCGGCGGTTTCGGCGCGGAGGATGCGGGGGCCGAGGGTTACGGGCTGCCATTGATGTTGAGTGAAGAGAGACATCTCTTCGGGAGTCCAGCCGCCTTCGGGGCCGATGGCGATAGCGTGGGTGATGCTGGTGATGGAAGATTGTTCCTCCCACTCATCGCGATAAGGCTGCGATGGATGGGGTACCCGGCATGTCTTCCAATCGTTTGCGCTTGGGTTTGAGTTGTCGAGCGCTGAGGCGAGGGTGAGGGATTGCTCGGTTTCGCTTAGCAGGATGCGGATTAGGGAGTGTTCCTGTTCGAGAGCTTGTTTGAGAGGGATGGGATCGGCGATGTCGGGGATATCGGTGCGGCGGGATTGCTTGGAGGCTTCGAGGGCGATGCGTCGCCAGCGTTCGGAGCGCTTGAGAGCGGATTGGGCGAGGTGTTTTTCGGTGCGACGGGCGAGGATGGGTGTGATCTTTGCGATGCCTAGTTCGGTGGCTTTTTCGATGGCCCACTCCATGTGGTCAAACTTGAAGACGGCTAGGAGGAGATGGAGGGGAAGGGCGGCGTCGGATTCGAGCTCTTCGTGGAGGGTGAAGAGGACTTCGTAATCTTGATCGCCGGCTCCGGCGGTGACGCGGGTGATCTCGGCCCGGTGGAGGAAGCCGTTGGAGACGACGTCGTAGACCTGGCCGGCTTCGGCTCGGAGGACGCGGGCGAGGTGGGCGGCCTGGTCTCCGGTAAGGGTGGCGGTGGTGTCGGTCCAGGTGTCGGCGATCCAGCGGCGGCGGGTCATAACTTCAGTTTACGGTTTAGTTTGAGTTCGGTGTGGGAGCGCTCTGAGCTAGTTGGCGAGCTTTGAGGAGTGTGAGGGGATGGCTTCGCTGGCGCGGCTGATCATGACGCCCTGTTGGCCCTGGTGGTAGAGGTCGACGTTGAGGACGGCGGTGCGGCGGTGATCCCAGACGGTTTGGGAGACGGGGAAGTGGAGGAGAATCATGCCCTGAGCGGATTGGCCGGGGTTAATCATGGTCTCGCGGAGGAGAGGGTCGGAGGCGAGGGGCTTGAGGGCGGGGAAGGAGGTGTAGAGATTGGTGAAGTCGTCTTTTTCGACGGCGCTGGTGGTGAACTCCTGGCCGTCGCCGGTGGTGAGGGTGGCGGTGAAGTCTTTGAGGAAGAGCGGGAGGTGAAGGCCGTCGGTGACGCGGAGGGTGGTGAGGACGTAGAGATCGTCCTGGGCCTGGTCGTGGCCGACGAGGATGGATTCGCCTTTGAAGACGGTGTGGGCGGGGTAGACGGTGGTGTGGAGGATATCCATCTCCGCTGTTCTGCGCGGGGTGAAGCGCATGACGAGGGCAAGAGTGATGCCAAGGATCAGAAACGCCAGTAGGACCGGTGCCAGCAGGTTACGTCGAGCGGGTTGTGCAAACTTTAGATCGGACACTGGCATGAGGATAGCAAAGGGTGATTGATTTTCAGAAGGTTAAAAAGCTGAATTTAGCGAGGTGCTGTGAGGGTCGGGTTCGTAAGCGTTGATGGAGGTGGGGATGCGTGGCGGCGATGGTAAGTGTCTCCAGTCACGGCCGATGGCTCGTTCAGTCTTTCTGTACAGCGTACTCCTCCAGAAGGACGGTGATGAGGGCGGCGGTGGGGACCGAGACGAGGGCGCCGACGATGCCGGCGAGAGCTGTTCCTAAAAGCAGGGCTACGAGGACGGTGAGGCCCATGAGGTTGACGCTGGAGCGCATGATGCGCGGAGTGAGGACGGCGTTTTCGACGTTGATGTAGATGGCGTAGAAGATGAGGACGCCGGCCATCTTGGTCCAGGAGTCGAGTGCGGCGACCCCGGCAGCGATGACGATAGTGATGACTCCGCCAGCGATGGGGATGATGTTGAAGAGGCCCATGAGGAAGCCCAGGAGGAGAAAGTAGCGGACGTGGAGGAGACCGAAGACGATGGTGCTCGAGACGCCGAGGACAAGCATGAGGAGGCCCTGACCGAGGAGCCACTTGCTGACCTTGCGCTCGGCTTTTTTCAGGGTCGAGTCGAGACGGTGGCGTTCGGAACTGGGGAAGAGAGAGAGGAAGAACTGGTAGGCGTGCTCGCCTTCGAGCATGAAGTAGATACAGAGGAAGGTGGCGGTGAGGATGTCGAAGATGTGGGAGAGCCAGAGGGGGAGCGAGGTGAAGAGATATCCAGCGGTGGCGTCGAAGGCTCCAGCGGCGCGCTGGGCGAGGGAGTCGATGCCGAACTTGTCGGCTAGGGGCAACTTCTTGATGCGGGCGACGACCTCGGGAATTCGCTGGGGGAGGTCGGCGGAGAAGTTGCGGAGATCGCGTAGAACAGGTGGGAGGCCGGTGGTGAAGAATACTCCGAGAACTAACGCTACGGCTGCGATGAGGATGACGATGGCCACGCCGCGAGAGGGGTGGTAGCCGCGAAGCTTCAACTGCCGGATGCGGGTGACCGCAGGCATGAGGACAACTGCGAAGAGAGCACTGACGTAGAGGATCAGAAGCTCTTTTTGGAGGGTCCAGGCGAGGGCGAGCAGGAGAATGACGGCGAAGAAGAAGAGAATATTGCCGCGGAACTGCGCGCGGCTTTTTTTCTCGTAGGGAGTGAGGTCGTCGGGCGCGGGGTTGGTCAGCCGGGTTCTCCTGGGTGCTGACGTTGAGATGCAGATAGTGTGCGCTTCCACTGCCTAGGAGCGAAAGTGCGGAGTTTGGTTCTACTCGGTGCTCGTGAACCCTTTATTCGTTCCCTCTTTGGTTACAGATTGGCGGGGAGTGGTCACGATTTGAGTAGGCCGGCTGCGAGGAGCGCCTCGATGGCCTGATCTGCGGTCTGATCTGGGGTCTGGTCGGCGGTCTCGATGGTGAGACCAGCGAGGCGGCGGTAGAGGGGGTGGCGTCGCTCAAAGCGGAGCTGGGCGGCATCGGGATCGGTGAGGACGGGACGAGCGATGTCCTGCAACATGCAGCGGTCGAAGAGCGTGGGGAACGGTGCGTCGAGGAAGATGGTGAAGGTGGCGGGGGTTTGTTCGAGGAGGAGGCGGTTGGTGAGGTCCTCGGGGGTTCCGCCGCCGAGGGCGAGGACGATGTTGCTGTAGCCGAGGGCAGAGGCGAGGGCGGTGGACTCCAAGCGGCGGAAGCGGGCTTCGCCGTGCTGCTCGAAGAGCTGGGGGATGGTGGCGTTGGTGCGGGCTTCGAGGTGAGTATCGAGGTCGAGGAAGTTCCAGCCGAGGCGTGCGGCGAGGAGACGGCCGATGGTGGATTTGCCCGCGCCCATGAAGCCGGTGAGGACGATGCGTTTGAGCCCGACAGGGAGTGCTATGGTCGGTGCGGTCTTGGTTTCTTTCCGGGTCTCTTTGCCGGATTCAGTCTTGGGTTCGATGGTGGTCATTGCCTCTCCTTGAGAACTGCAGAAATGAAAGAGCCGCAACCTGGTGTGGGTTGCGGCTCGGGAAGATCGAAGTCTCTGAAGGTTGTTAGGTGTTTTCAGAGATGCATGCGAGGACTCCACTGGCCGCTGGGTGGCGCCAATAGGAGTAGGTAAAAAAAGCGAACTGGAAGCGGCTCGACATGCTGGTAAGACGATACACGCGTGTTTGGGGTATTGCAAGGGGTTGGGACGGATTGACGAATAGAGGGTTGGGAGGGGTTGACGAACGGACGGTTGGCAAGAACAAAGACTGAATGCGGGGGTCTCTCCACTGCGCGACGGACGATGAGACTGTCCGTCGCTTCGGTCGAGATGACGAATTCTTTATGGGTGTTCTAAATGACGGTGTTGGGGTGTTCGAGATGCTTTTATGGAGGGTAAGGTAGCCTTCGGTGGCGGTTAGATCGGTGACTCGAAACAGTCCAGCCTTCACGATGAGAGTGCGAAGGCTGGGCTATTTGCATTCGTAGGTTTGTTATACAGTTTGGGGGATGGGAAGTTCGTCTTCGCCGCCTAAATCCTGTTTCAGCTTGTTCTGGATGTTGCTCCAGACGGCGTCGCTTGGATCCTGATCTTCGGTGGGTTCGAAGAGGCTGCGGGCCTGGTCAGCGATGGCTTCGAGGTCGCGGACGAGAGCGGCGCAGTCGGGGTTGTTCCTGAGGAAGGTTTGGAGGCGCGGATCGTTGCTGACGTGGCCGTCGCCGTTGGAGAAGAACTCAGGCAGATATTGCTCGAAGTCGGCTGGGGTCATCTTGTCGAAGTCGAGCGATTGAAATTCAGTCATACCGCCACCTCCTTGAGGCCATTTGGCTGGGCGATTGGGTCAGGCTGGCGGAGGAGTTCGCGGAGCTTGAGCCGGGCCTTGTGAAGCTGCGACTTGCTGTTGCCGGTGGAGCACTCGAGCATGGTGGCGATCTCGTTGTGTTCGAAGCCTTCGACATCGTGGAGGACGAAGACCATGCGATAGCCGGGAGGTAAAGAGGCGACGGCGCGCTCGAGAGCTACGCGGTCGACCGAGCCGGTGAGCGCAAGGTCGCGGCTGCCGAAGTCGCGTTTTGGCGCGTCTTCTTCTGAAGGGTTGATGGTCTCTTCTAGGGAGACGAGGTTGAGTCCCTTCTTGCGAAGGTGCATAAGGACCAGATTGACAGTGAGACGGTGAAGCCAGGTGGAGAAAGCGGACTCTCCGCGGAAGCTGCCGATCTTGCGGAAGAGGTGGAGGAAAGCCTCCTGGGTCATGTCTTCGGCTTCAGAGACGTTGCCGAGCATGCGGAGGCATAGGGTGTAAACGCGGCGTTTGTGGAGTGCGTAGAGCTTGGAAAAAGCCTCTGCGTCTCCGTTCTTTGCCGCTTCAATGGCTTCTGCTTCTCCCGCGATGGGGGGGTTGCGTTTGAAGACGCCTGGGGTCGGTGCTGATTGGGTCATTTGTTGGCCTTGGACGTCCATAGCTAGACTCCGGACTAAATTAATGGGTCACCGTTAAGTTTTCGCCTGCTTCGAGCCTACCGCAAACGGAAGAAATGGTCGTAGATCAATCAGATGGATCACAGGTGGAAAGGGTTGTTTGTGTGGACGGGCTGCGATCTGTATGGATTTGTCGGCCTTGACCTCGTTTATGAGCCTATGAAGCGGGCGTAGAGAGAGCGCGCAAGGGTGATGTCGGTGGTGCCCTGGATGAGCGCGCGGCCATCTGGGAAGAGGGTGAAGGTGTGGGGGCCGCGTTTGAAGCGGAGGAGGAGATCGTTGAAGCGGACGTCGTGAATGTCGGCGTGGGGGGTGAGGCGGTCTCGCATGGCGGCGAAGTCGACGGGGCGGTGGTGCTCGTGGATCTGGACGGAGTTACGGCCGCAGAGGGTGATGTGGGGGCGGCCCTCGCCGGCGAGGTGAGTGAAGATTCGCTGACCGCAGACGGTGCAGGATGGGTCGGGTTTGGCGGTGCTGATCTCGCTGCGTGCTAAGTTGCCGTTGCCTTCGAGAGACCAGAGATCGAAAGAGAGGAGGGTTCGGCGCATGAGGTGAGATTGGCGGGTGAGGAACTTGAGGGCTTCGGTGGCCTGGAGCGAGGCTGCGAGGTTGACGGCGGTGGAGAGGATGCCGGCGGTGTCACAGGTCTCTACAGGGCCGGTGGGCGGCTTGGGGAAGATGCAGGCGAGACAGGCGGTCGGATGCCAGTTGTCGGTACTGGCCTTGGTGTGGCGGGGGAGGATGTTCATAGTGGCGGCGTAGGCGCCGATGGCGGCAGCGTAGATCCAGGGTTTGGAGTGCTGGACGCAGTAGTCGTTGAGGAGGTAGCGGGTTTCGAAGTTGTCGGTGGCGTCGAGGACGAGGTGAGCGGCTGCGAGGAGCTCGTGGATGTTGGCGGGGACGAGATCCGCGATGTGAGAGTGTACCGTGATGGCGGAGTTGAAGAGGGCGATCTTGCGGCGGGCGGCTTCGGCTTTAGGGAGGGCATCGCGGGCGTCGGCTTCGTCGAAGAGGATCTGGCGCTGGAGGTTGGAGTGTTCGACGAAGTCGCGGTCGATGAGGGTGAGGGTGCCGACTCCGGCGCGTGCGAGGAGGGAGGCGGTGGCGGCTCCGGTGGCTCCGACGCCGATGATGGCGACGTGAGCGGAGGCGAGGAGATGCTGGCCGGTGGCTCCGATGCCGGGGAAGAGGATCTGGCGGGAGTATCGTTCTTGATCGGGGATGGGATCTGGAGCGGTTGAAGCTGCCGGGGCGGAGATCGGGGATTGCTCGCCGGGGGTGCCGAGGCGGGTGCGTGTCGCCGGTTCTTCGGAGGGGGATGCGGGAGGCTTTGACATGATGAAGATCGTGCCGTCTAAAGAAGCGGCTATTTCGTAGTATAGGGAAGGACGGATGCGTAGGGAACGGGTTGACGAATCAGGGGTTTTCGGCATCTTACGGAGACTAACTGGCGGCGTGGTTCGGCCTGGATGCGGATTCGTGGTGTGTCGTGAAAGACTTGCTGGGCTCCTCAAATTAGATAAGGAATGATGGGTGGTTTTTTGGGTCAGGTGCTTCGAGGTCGCGCGCGGATACCACGCTGGATGAGGTGCGGTTGTTGCGCGGCGCTGTGGCTAGGACTCCTGGTGTGGGGACCATTGGTTTTGGGGCAAGGGGTGCCGGCGGCTTCCACGCCTGCAGTCCCTTCGGCGCCGCCGCCCACCGCAGCTGCTTCGGCGGCTACCGCAGCTTCGGCAGAAGGCCAGCAGACTGAGAAGGGTGAGAGTGCGACGGACGCGTCTGTTGAGAAGAACGCTGGTCTGACGAACAGTGTGTGGCAGTGGAAGGGGCTAATCGTCGAGAAGATCTTATTCGAGGGCGTGACATTTGATGCGACGGACACGCTGCCGAAGGAGTTGACGCAGAAGGCGGGAGCGCCACTGGATCCTGAGCAGGTGCGGTCGAGCTTGCGGCGGCTCTACGCGAGCGGACGATACCGGGATATCTCGGTTCGTGGAATTCGGCAGGGCGACCAGGTGACGCTGATCTTCGCTGGGGCGGCGCGGTTCTATGTAGGGCGAGTGACGATTGCCGGAGTCAAGATTGAGAGGCTGACTTCCTTGCTGGAGTTTGCGACGAAGCTTTCGCCGGGAACCGCGTTTGCCGATGCTCAGATTGCCGCGGGAACGGCCGGGATCAAGGAGATTCTGCAGCAGCAGGGGTACTACGAGCCGAAGGTGTCGGTGAAGTCCGAGGTCGACACGGCGGGCGACCAGGTGAATGTAACCTATACGGTTTCCATTGGGCCGCAGGCACGAGTTGGCGAGATCAAGCTGGTAGGCGACGATACGGGGCTGACGCCTGAGGAGTTTCGCAAGAGGTCGAAGCTGAAGGAGAACAGCAAGATCCGGCGGGATACGACGAGCAATGCGCTGGACCGACTGCGCAAGCTTTATCAGAAGAAGAACCGGTTAGAGGCGACCGTTACGCTGCAGAAGCAGACGTATGACGATGCACGTGACAAGGTGGACTATGAGTTCCACGCGAACCAGGGACCTGAGGTGAAGGTGTCGGTGGAGGGGGCGAAGATTGGAACCAGCCGCCTGCACCTGCTGGTTCCGATCTTCGAAGAGGGAACGATCGATAACGATCTTTTGAACGAGGGCGTGTTCAACATACGCGATTTCGAGCAGCAACAGGGGTTCTTCGACTCGAAGGTGGATGTGAGGGTGGTGGGCAGCGGGACGACGGCGGAGCAGGTGGTGTTCACGGTGGATCGTGGGCTGAAGCACAAGGTGATTGATGTGGACTTGAAGGGCAATAAGTACTTCTCGAATGATCTGCTGTTTGAGCGGATGAGAGTACAGAAGGCGAATGCCTATCAACGAAGCGGCCGGTATAGCCCGGCGCTGGTGTCGGCAGATGTGGGTGCGATCCAGGCGCTTTATCGGGCGAATGGCTTCGATGAGGCGAAGGTGACCACCGATGTGAAGGATGTTACGACCGCGAAGAACGGAAAGCCGCTGAAGGCGGGTGAGATCGCCGTGACCTACACCATTGTCGAAGGGCCACAGCAGAAGTTTGGCAAGGTGGATCTGGAGGGTGTGGATGCGAGCCGGACGCAGGATGTGCGCGGGTTGATGAATGCGCAGCCAGGGCAGCCGTTTTCGCTGGTGACGGTTTCGGGTGATCGCGATACGGTGCTGCAGTACTACCTTGCCCATGGGTTTGACCAGGTGAAGGTTGAGCTGAAGCAGACGAAGGAGGCGGCGGACGCGGATAAGACGGATGTGTCGCTGAATGTGACGGAGGGGCAGCAGGTGTTCGTCAACCGGGTGCTGCTGTCCGGGGTGGAGAAGACGAGGCCCAGCGTGGTGGAGTCGCAGATTCTGGTGCATGCGGGTGATCCGCTGGACCAGACGGCGCTGCTGCAGACGCAGAGAAATCTTTACAACATTGCGCTGTTCAACGAGGTGGTGGCGGCGGTGCAGAATCCGGTGGGCGACGCTCCGCAGAAGAACGTGGTGTTGCAGGTGACGGAGGCTAAACGGTGGAATGTGACGTACGGGTTTGGGTTCGAAGCGGCGCTGGGGACACCGCAGGCAGGCACGATCTCCGAGGCGTCGTGTATTCAGCTTGGACTGACCTTTCCCTGCAACCAACTGTCTCCGGAGGGCAAACCGGGCGTGAGCCCACGAGTATCGCTGGATGTGTCGAGGATCAACCTGAGGGGAAGTGAGGATTCGCTGACGCTGCACACGACGTACGGTTTGCTGGAGCAGGTTGCGATTTTGACGCTGCAGAATCCGCATCTGCGCGGGAGTAAGAACTTCAGCGCGGCGATCTCGGGCGGCTACTCCAATGTGCAGGACATTACGACGTTCGAAGCTTCGACGCTGCAAGGGGACTTTCGGGTTACGGAGAAGTTTCGACGCAGGGACACGTTTATTTATGACTTTCTCTATCGCCGGGTGAAGGTGGATCCGAACAGCCTGCAGGTGTCTGCGGATTTGATTCCGCTGTTGTCTCAGCCGGTGCGCGTGGGTGGGCCGGGGGTGACGTGGTTTCACGATACGCGGTCGCCGGGGCCGCTGGATGCGGTGAAGGGGTCTTACTCGACGCTGCAGACGTTTGTGGCGTCATCGAGGTTTGGATCGCAGACGGACTTCTGGAAGCTGGATGGGACGAATTCGACGTACTACCAGTTTGGCAAGCAGAAGTACGTGTTTGCGAGAGAGACGCGGATTGGATATGAGAGGGCTTCGGGGTCGAATCCGAATATTGGTAATGCTGCTTGCGTTGGGGGCCTACTGACAACTAACCCAAGTTGCAGTGCTATTCCACTGCCGGAGCGGCTGTATGCGGGCGGGGCGAACTCGCATCGCGGATTTCCGATCAACGGGGCCGGGCCGCGGGATTTGCAGACGGGCTTTCCGGTAGGCGGGTCTGCGGCGTTCGTAAATACGTTCGAGCTGAGGCTGCCGGCGCAGACGCTGCCGCTTGTGGGCAACAGCGTGAGCTTCGTGATCTTTCACGATATGGGGAACGTGTTTCAGAATGCGAAGGATATGTTTCCCAGCTTTACGCGATTCAATCAGCCGAATAAATCAACCTGCGCGAATGTGTCGGGGAGTATCGGGACTTGCAACTTCAATTATTTTTCGCATGCTGTGGGATTGGGCGCGCGCTACAAGACGCCGGTTGGGCCGATTCGCGTGGACTTCAGCTATAACCTGAATCCTCCGGTGTATCCGATTATTTACGACTTCAACAACAACCCTCCGCATGAGGGTCAGGCTTCGCACTTCAACTTCTTCTTCAGTATCGGTGAGAGCTTCTAGATGCGCTGGATGACGCACAACTCGATGACGCGGTGGTTGTTGCCAGGTGCGGCTGTGTTGGTGCTCGCGTGGGGGCCTGTGGGGGCGGCTGCTCAGCAGATCGCGGCTCCACAGGCTGGGAGCGCGAATTCTTCCATCGATACCACTTCGCGGCAAGGGGTGGAACTGGATCGATTGGTTGCAGTGGTGAATGGCGATGTGATTCTGGAGAGCGACGTCGATGAGGAGAGGCGGTTTGAAGAGATTCAACCTTACCGTCGGACGGCGGCCGATCGCTCGCGAGATAAGACGATTGAACGGTTGATCGATCGGGCTTTAATTCTGCAGCAGTCAGCGCTCGAGCCGGAGGATGCGGTCTCGGATAAGGAGCTGGATGATCAGTTGGCGATGCTGCGAAAAGATATCCCGGATTGCAAGCAGCAGTTTCAATGTGCGACCGATGAGGGATGGACGAAGTTTCTGGCGAGCCACGGGTTTACGGAGGAGGAGTTTCGCGAGCGGTGGCGGCAGCGGATGGTGTTGCTGAAGTTTATCGAGGTGCGTTTCAGGAATGGGATAAAGATCTCGGATGCTGAGATCAAGGAGTTCTACGAGACGAAGATGCTGCCGGAGTACACGAAGAAGAATGTGGCTCCGCCAAAGCTGGATACGATCTCGAAGAGGATTGAAGAGGTGCTGTTGCAGCAGCAGGTGGGAGCGCTGCTGGTGGACTGGCTGAAGTCGCTGCGGGTGCAGGGAAGCGTGAAGGTCATGACTCCGGGTGAGGTGGCGCCATGAGCGACCTGGAGAAGAGACTTCACGAGAAGAAGGATGAGTTAGAGGCGAAGGTCGCGGGCGAGATCGCAAAGGTGAAGCGGTCGCTGGCCAAGCAGATGATGATCTGGATTGGCTGGACCGTGCTTGTGCTGCTGGTGTTGGTGCTTGTGTTGTTCGGCGCGTTTGCATGGTACTCGAAGACGAACGACTTCAATCGGAGGGTGGGGAAGGAGGTCGTGAAAGTTCTGGAGGATGCGACGGGCGGGCGGGTGGAGTTGGCGAAGATCAGCTTCGACCTGTGGCACCTCGCGGTTGAGGCAGATGGACTGATGATTCACGGACTAGAGGGTCCCGGTGAGGCACCTTACATCGCCGTGGACAAGGTTCTGCTTCGCGTGCAGATCTTCGATTTCTTCACGCACGTGACTGGAAGTGGAATCTCGTCGCATGTGCGGTTGAACTACCTGGGAGTAGAGCGTCCGCAGTTCCACTTGATCGTAGATAAAGACGGGAAGACGAACCAGCCCGTGCCGAAGCATCCGAGCACGAGCAAGACTTCGGTTACGGATACACTGCTGGATCTGAAGGCGCAGGAGGTGGTGCTTTCGAATGGCGTGGCGCTCCTGAATAATCGGGCGATTCCTTTCAACTTGGCAGCGCGGGATCTCGATGCGCAGGTGCACTATCTTGCTGCGACGGATCAGTATGGCGCGACGGTGGACCTGAAGGATCTGCGAACGAAGATGGGGAAGCAGGTAGAGGCCCAGTCGTCTCTGAGTTTGGGTGTGGATCTGGGGCGGGATGCGGTGGAGTTGAAGAAATTTGAGTTCACCAGCGGTAAAAGTTCCAAGCTGGATGCTACCGGGAGCTTCCGTCACTTTGCCAAGCCGGAGTGGCAGGCAAAGGTGAATGGGACGCTCGATGTAAAGCAGGTTTCGGTGCTTGCGGATGTGGATGGTTTGAACGCGGGGACGGTGGACCTGGATTTGAACGGTCACAACTGTGCGACGTCGCCTGCGGTTGCGCAGAAGCATCCGCCGTTCTGGCGGCGGAGTCATCCTAAAGAAACGACGGTGCCACTGAAACCTCTGCCACCGGATCCGGATTGTGTGGCCGGATATCTGCTGGCGGGAACGGCGAAGATCCATAAGGCTGCGTACAGAGACGAGCATGTGCGGCTGCATGATGTGGATGGTGGAGCGACGCTGCATGTGACGCCGACGGAACTTTTATTGACGGCGCTGACGGGATATCTGCCTGGTGGCGGGAGCGCTGCAGGAGAGCTTCGAATTGCGAACTGGCTGGGCGAAGTACCGTCGCAGGACGTGGCGCTAAGCTCGTCGACGACGAGGGCCGCAGTGGCAACGACGAATACGACCGCCAAGGCGATTGGAGCAAAGGAGCCGATTACAGAGTCGGTGAAGGTGCCGCAGGTGCAGGTGGCGCATGCTTACCTGACTGCAACGGTTTCGAAGATTCCGTTACGAACGATTATGGATGTGACGGCGCCGGTGGACTATGGCGACCTGGGGTTCGATACGGCTGTGAGCGGACCGGTGAAGGTGGAGTGGGGCGGCCCGGCGAAGGATATTTCCGATACCGTGGAGGTCGATGGCAATCTGACGTTTGCGCCGACTGGAGTGAAACGACGCGGGGCGTTGAATGATGTGCCAGTGACGGGTCAGACGCTGGCACATTACACGGGGCGCAATGAGACGGTGCGGATTCAGCAGATTTCGCTGCAGATGCCAGCGACTAACTTCGAGGCTTCGGGAGTGCTGGGCGTGAACGAGGGCGATCCGCTGACGGACCTGCGGGTGGATATGACAGTGCGGGATCTGTCGGAGTACAACCAGTTGCTGACGACGCTGGATCTGGAGGGGAATGGAAAGAAGGGGACGGCTGCGATTCCAGTGGTACTGCATGGGGCGATGCAGTTCAATGGAATGGCGAAGGGAAAGATTGCGGATCTGGATGTGAAGGGACATCTGCAGGCGACGAATGCGGAGTTTGCGCTGGGGACTACGGATGTTCTGATCGATTCGGTGGTGACGGATGCAGAGTATTCGCCGAACACCGGGGTTGTGGTGGCGAGTTCGACGATCAAACGCGGGACGGCGGTACTGAATCTAGTGGGTAAGATTGCGCCGCGGAAGGTGGTGTCCCGGCGTGGCGTAGCGACTTATGTGTGGGATGACGGGATGGCCCTGGATGCGAAGGTTCAGCTAGCGAATGCGCAGGTGGTGGATGTGTTGCAGATTGCAGGACAGCAGGAGAAGGTTTCTTTGACGGGAGCTGTCGCACTGAATGGACATGCGGTGGGGACGTTGCGGAGTTTGAGTGGGGGCGGACATCTTTCACTGATGAACGGCGTGGCTTATGGGGAGCCTTACGAGTCGGCTGTAGCGGATTTGACGGTGCAGGGAAAGGATGTGGAGGCAAGCAACGTCGTGCTGAGGCTGCATGGAATGCAGATTGCCGGGAACGGCGGATATGACATGGGCAGCGATAAGTTACATGGTCATATCGAAGGGCACGATATCTTGCTGTCGAAGTTCGAGACGGTGAAGAAGGCCAAGAACGATGTGGATGGGACGGTGAACCTGGTTGCGGATGCGAATGGAACGCTGACGCAGCCGGGGCTGAAGGCGAACATTGCGTTGAGTGGCGTGTCGTATCGGGGGCAGGGGATTGGCGAGGCGATGATGGAGGCGCATAGCCAGGGCGAGGTGATGTACTTTACAGCGAGTTCAACGGTGGTGGGGGCGAAGCTGGAGGCTTCAGGGCAGACGCGGTTGACCGGCGAGTACCAGATGCAGGCGAAGATGACAGTAGCGGGGTTGGATATCGGCAAGCCGATGGCGATGTTCGGGCCGGGAACGGTGAAGGCGCAGTCCCTGATCAACGGCATGGCGACGGTGAGCGGACCGCTGAAGACTCCGAAGGCGTTGAGCGGCGAGGCTGAGTTTAGTCAGGTTGATGTGAAGCTGCAGGGAGTGGAGTTGAAGGCAGCCGAGCCGCTGCGTGTAGGGTTGCGCGACGGGTTGGCGACGCTTGAACAGGTCCATATCACCGGTCAGGATACGGATATGCGGGCGAGTGGGACGGCGCAGCTGTTTGGAGCGACGGATCCGAAGGGCGGCAAGCTGGATGTCTCCGCGAACGGAAGCGTGAGCATGACCCTGCTGCACACGTTTGACTCCGATATTATTTCGACCGGCAAGGTGGATTTCACCGTCGGCGCCGGCGGCCATGTGACGAACCCTGAGCTGACGGGAAAGGTGCAGTTTGAAAAGGTGAATGTCGCAGTAGATGGTGTGCCGAATGGGTTGAGCAATATGAACGGGACACTGGTCTTCAACGGCGATCGACTGCAGGTGCAGAACGTGACGGCGACGACCGGCGGAGGCACGCTTAAGATTGGCGGATTCATTCGTTATAAGAATGGTTTGTATGCGGATTTGTCGGCTACGGGCGACGTGGTGCGGGTGCGGTTGTATGGGCTGAGTGCGACGGCGAATGCGAATCTGAAGTTGCAGGGCGGACCGGATAGCGCACTGTTGAGCGGGACGATTTTGATCACGCGGTTTGGCGTGGGGGCGGATGTCGACTTTGCGGCGTTCGGCTCCGCGGGTGGGGTAAGTCCACCACCTGACCCGAACTCGCCGGCGAATAAGATCCGGTTGGATGTGCATGTGACGAGCGCGCCGCAGCTAGATTTTCAGAACTCGTACGCGAAGCTTGCGGGGACGGTGGATCTGCAGATTCGCGGTTCGGCGGCGGTGCCTTCGGTGCTTGGGCGCATCGAGATCAATGAGGGAAGCGCGACGTTTGCCGGGACGAAGTATCAACTGCAGCGTGGGGAGATCTACTTTACGAATCCGGTGCGGATCGATCCGATCATTGATCTGGACGCTACGGCGCAGGTGGAGAACTACGACATTACGATTGGCTTGCATGGAACTTCGACGAATCTGAAGCCGACGTACCGGTCGGAGCCGCCGCTGAGTGAGTCGGACGTGTTTGCGCTGCTGGCGCTGGGGCGGACGCAGGAAGAGGCGCAGCTGTATCAGGAACGGCAGGTGCAACAGGGGACCGATCCAACGACGAGCGCATTACTTGGCGGCGCGTTGAACGCTACGGTGAGCAACCGGGTGGAGAAGCTGTTTGGCGTGGGCAGCGTGAAGATCGACCCGGCGTTCGTAGGTACGCTGGGCGGGTCGTCGGCCAGAATTACAGTGCAGCAGCAGCTGTCGCGGCAGATTACGGCTACGTTTGCGACGAACGTGAATACGTCGGCACAGCAACTGATCCAGGTGCAGTATGACTTGAACCACGATAATTCGATTGTGATCGGACGCGACGAATCGGGCGTCTTCAGCATTGTGTATAAGCTGCGGAAGAGATATCGATAGCGTGCCCAGGCGGAAGTGCATCGTACTCGATGACAACAGGGCTGATTGCAGTGATGCTTACATCTTCGGAGGAAGAGTATGAACAGAGCTAGGAATCTGGTGTGCGTTGGTCTATTGGGGTTTTCCGGGCTGGTAATGTTGGGCGGGACAGCGAGTGGTCTGGCGCAGGCAGCGGCGGCGAATGTGGGATCAGGGCCGAACGATGCGCAGATCCAGACGGATGTGACGAAGGCGCTGGATAACAAGAGATTCAAGGACGTGAAGAGTTCTGTGCAGGGTGGTGTGGTGACGCTGACGGGAACGGTGGATCTGTACAGCGCGAAGCTGGATGCGGATGATCGCGCGCATCACCGAAAGAATGTGAAGGGCGTCGAGAATCAGATTGAGGTGGCGGGACCCGAGGTCGACGATGTGACGTTGCGGAACAAGCTGGCGGAGAAGCTGGCTTACGACCGCGTGGGGTATGGAACGACGGCGTTCAATGCGTTTACGATTGGCGTGGAGAAGGGAGTCGTCACTCTTGGTGGAGCGGCATACGGACCGACAGATAAGGATTCCGCACTTAGCCTGGTGGAGAATTATGCAGGCGTCAAGGACGTGATCGACAATGTGGAGGTGGCTCCGGTGTCGCCGATGGATGACCGGATTCGGCTGGCGGAGGCGCGGTCGATCTATGGGTTTCCGCAGTTGAATAAATATGCGATCGATCCGGCGAAACCTATTCGGATTACCGTGGTAAACGGCAATGTGACGCTGTCGGGGGTCGTGGACAGCCAATCGGATAAAGATGTAGCGAATATTCGGGCGAATACTGTTTCGGGGGTCTTCAAGGTAGTGAATAACCTTGAGGTCGTTGGTGGTACGGCGGAGAAATCGGACAAATAAAGCTGCTTTTTCAGATTTGTGCTTTGGTGGGGAGGTCGGCGCAGCCCAACTCTTTTACGATAGAGAGATGGCATCGTTGTGGAAGAGTACGGTTGTAACACTTGAGATGATTAAGTGGGAGCATTCGGTGTTTGCGCTGCCGTTTGCGCTGACGGGCGCGGTATTGGCTGCGGGGGGCTGGCCGAAGCTGCGGGTGTTGGGATGGATCATCGTCTGCATGGTGGCGGCGCGGTCTGCGGCGATGGCTTTCAATCGGCTCGCAGATGCCAGGTTGGATGCGGCGAATCCTAGAACAGCGATGCGGGCTTTGCCGGTGGGTACGCTGAGCAGCGGCTTTGTTGCTGCGTTTGTCGTGGCGGCAATGGCGCTGTTTGTGGTGGGCGCAGCGATGCTGAACCGGCTGACGCTGGAGCTTGCTCCCGTTGCGCTGGTGGTGGTGTTGGCCTACAGCTATATGAAGCGCGTGACGCGGTGGTCGCACCTGGTTCTGGGGCTGGCGTTGGGGATTGCTCCGTCTGCTGCGTGGATCGCGGTGAGAGGGTCGCTCGATCTAAGGATTGTGGTGCTGACGGCAGCGGTGCTGTTGTGGGTGGGAGGCTTTGATGTGCTGTATGCGTGTCAGGACTTCGAACATGACCGCAAGGCTGGACTGAATAGCGTGCCGCAGGCCTTCGGCATTGCAACGGCTTTCTGGATTGCTCGCGCGATGCACCTGGGGATGTTGCTTCTGCTCTGCTGGTTGATGGAGTTATTTGGGCTAGGAAGAATCGCCGGATTGGGCGTCGGATTGGTCGCGATTCTGCTGCTATATGAACACTCGATTATCTCGCCGAAGGATCTGTCGCGGATGAATGCGGCGTTTTTTACTCTGAATGGAGTGATCTCGGTAGTGTTCTTCGGGTTCGTTGCGGCTGATGTGCTGCTGCATCCGTAGAAAAGCCCGCCTCGAGGCGGGCTTTTCTGTAGAGCGCGCTACTTCGGTTTAGCTCTTATGCTCGCGCTTGAAGTTATCCAGCTTCTCGTTCACACTGTCTTTTACGTTTTGCGCTGTGTTTGCAATCTTCTCGCGCATATTGTGTGCGGTGTCTTCGGCGCGGACCTTATAGTCTTCGCTTCTGACATCAGCACGTGCTCTTGCATCGTCATTAGCTGCAGAGGCTGCGTCTTTGGCGTGGCCCCATGTCTCCTTAGCTGCACCTTTTACCTGATCAGCTACTCCTGAGTTAGCGAGCTTCTGATTGCCGACAGCTTCGCCAACGCTTTGTTTAATCTTGCCTGCGACCTGGTCGAACTTTCCTTCTACTTTTTCGGTGTTCATATTGCTCCTTCCATGGGTAAAACGGGAGGGCTGCGGTTGAGTACGTCGTTGTTAGAGTGCTCGTCTACCGGAGAGCAAGTTGAAGATGAGCACGATGATGGCAAGGACCAAAAGAATGTGAATCCATCCACCGAGGGTGTAGCTGCTCACGAGTCCAACGACCCAGAGGATGAAGAGAATAATGGTGATCGTCCAAAGCATTTCGTTCTCCTAAAACGATTGCCGGATTTAATTTCCCCGGTTCGCTGTGATGGCATTCAACGACTGTGGCCCTTCTTGAGATAAGTTGCCAGGTTCGCCAGGGAGGTTGCCAATGGGAATAAAATATGGGATCTGGATAAGGGGTGTCGATTGAAGGTCGCGATTCAGGGGGAGTTGGGTTCAAACAGTCATATGGCGACTGTCGAGATGCTAGGCAACCATCACGATCTGGAGATCATCGCGTGTACAGTTTCGGCTCAGGTTCTTGCCAAAGTGATTGCCTATGAAGTCGATGGGGCAGTATTGCCGATTGAAAACAGCCTGCATGGGTCAGTGGCGGAACACTACGATCTGTTGCTTGATCTGCCGGTGCACATCGAGCGCGAGAGTCTGCTACGGATTCGGCACAATGTGATTGCGATGCCTGGGGTGAAGCTCGGTGAGGTGCGGAGGGTGATGTCCCATCCGGTGGCGTTGTCCCAGTGCCGGAGATATCTGGCTGCGCATCCCGCGTTTGAGGTTGTTCCTTTTTATGACACTGCGGGTAGCGTGAAGCACCTGATGGAAGCGGGTTTACGGGATGTAGCCGGGATCGCTCCTGTGCTTGCTGCAACACAGTATGGGGCTGAGGTTCTGGTGGCAGGCGTGGAAGATCATGCGGAGAACTACACGAGATTTCACCTCGTGCGGCGCGATGGCGACGCTTCGCAGGTGCTGGATATAAGGGATGCGAACAAGATGAGCCTGGCATTTGCCATTGATCATCGTCCGGGCACCCTGGTGGCGGCGCTGCAGCGGTTGGCAGACGCCGGGGTTGATCTGACCAAGATCGAATCCAGACCGGTGCCAGGGAGTCCCTGGGAGTACGTCTTTTACGTTGATGTGCGCTTCGATACGGTGGAGAAGCCTGAGGCCGCTCTCAGTGCCCTGCGCGGACATTGCCGAATGGTGAAGGTGCTGGGACACTATCGGGCTGCATAGGCAGCCGGGAATGGGCTGTTGATGTCTTGCTGGAGATTCGAGCGGGAAGTGGCAAGCTCACGGATGAAGGCGTAGGATGCCCGGTACGGTACTTGTGTTTACGCGACCTTGCGGAAAGTGGTCAGTGAGCCGAAGGAAGCTGATCTCTTCCAGTGTGACCTCATCCAGCGAATCCTAGCGGGCTATTTACTGATGGAAAAGGAGTTATGGCCGATGACAGGAAAGAACGAACGGGTGATTTGAGAGGGGAGGGTGGATTTGCGACCGAAGCAGGACTTGCTGCATCGAATAGTGGATAATCTGATAGAGGTACACTCAATGCCGAATGATTTTGTAAGTGTGATTCAACCGACAGCCTCAAAAAATACTGAAGAGGGTGGTGCTGAAGCTTCGGACCGCCGGCCAATCCCCGTTTTGCCTGTGCGGGATACGGTTCTATTTCCTCATGCGGTGCTGCCTTTGACGGTAGGGCGTGAGAGTTCGATCCAGCTGATCCAATCGCTGGGTGAAGAAAAGACCATCCTGGTGGTGGCCCAGCGGGATGCTCGGCAGGACTCTCCCGTGGCCGCGGACCTGTTCGCTACGGGTACGCGGGCGACCGTGCACAAGGTCGTCAAGATGCCGAACCAGAGCCTGTTTGTGTTTACCGAGGGCAATGAACGGGTGCACGTTGGCGAGTTTGCCCAGCTGACGCCGTTTATGATGGCGGAGTATGTGGCGATTCCTGATGTAGAGCCGCAGCAGAGCCCTGAGGCTGAGGCGTTGCAGCGAAATGTGGTGAGTCAGTTTCAGCAGATTGTGACCTCCTCTCCGACTTTGAGCGATGACCTGCAGACGATTGCGATCAATATTGACGAGCCGGGCAGATTGGCGGACTTCATTGCTTCTTCTCTCCCTTTCCTGACGACCAGCGATAAGCAGGAGCTGCTGGAGACGCCGGATGTATCGGCTCGACTGGAGCGCATCAACAAGCACCTTGCGAAGGAGCTTGAGGTACAGCAACTGCGCAACAAGATCCAAACCGAGGTTCAGGATTCGGTTCAGTCATCGCAGCGGGACTACTACCTGCGCGAGCAGTTGAAGGCGATTCAGAAGGAGCTTGGCGACCAGGACGATACCCAGAAAGACATCGCGGAGCTGAAGGAGAAGATCGAGACCGCTGGCATGCCGGAGGATGTGAAGAAGGATGCACTGAAGGAACTGGGGCGTCTGAGCCGAATGAATCCTGCTGCTGCGGACTATTCGCTGACGCGAAACTATGTGGAGTGGCTGGCGGTTCTGCCGTGGGGGAAGACCTCTTCGGGCGAGGTGGATATTCTGAAGGCGAAGGGGATTCTCGATGAGGATCACTATGGCTTGAAGAAGGTGAAGGATCGCATTCTCGACTACCTTTCGGTGAGGCGTTTGAAACCGGATATGAAGGGGCCGATCCTTTGCTTCGTTGGGCCTCCCGGCGTGGGCAAGACCTCGCTCGGGAGGTCGATTGCGAAGGCGCTGGATCGCAAGTTCTCGCGCATCTCGCTGGGTGGCATGCATGACGAGGCGGAGATTCGCGGGCATCGAAGAACGTATATCGGTGCACTGCCAGGGCAGATCATTCAGCATCTGAAGCGGGTTGAGGTGAAGGACCCGGTGTTCATGCTGGATGAGATCGACAAGCTGGGCCGCGATTTCAGAGGCGATCCTGCGAGTGCGCTGCTGGAGACGCTTGATCCGGAGCAGAACAATACGTTCCGCGACAACTATCTCGATCAGCCGTTTGACTTGAGCAAGGTGCTGTTTATCTGCACGGCGAACCAGCTGGATACGATCCCCGGGCCGTTGCTGGATCGTATGGAGATCATTGAACTGACGGGTTATACGGAAGAGGAGAAGGTGAATATCGCCATCAAATACCTTATTCCGCGGCAGATCAAAGAGAACGGCATTACGGAAGAGCAGATTGAGTTTCCGAAGGAGAGCGTTCATCTGATCGCGCGGCACTACACGCGTGAGGCTGGTGTTCGTAAGCTTGAACAGCAGATCGGTACTGTTTGCCGCAAGGTTGCGCGCAAGATGGCTGAGGGGCAGACGGAGAAGGTTGTGATTACTCCTGAGGTCGTTCACGAGTTCCTTGGTGGCATTAAAGTCCGCGTGGATACTGAGATTGCGGAGCGTACGAAGCGGTCTGGCGTTGCAGTAGGACTAGCGTGGACGCCGGCGGGCGGCGATGTTTTGTTCATCGAAGCGAACCGCATGAAGGGCAAAGGCGGCTTCACGATCACTGGTCAGATCGGTGATGTGATGAAGGAGAGCATGCAGGCCGCGTTGACGTGGGTGCGCTCGAATGCCGCGTCGTTAGGGCTCGATGAAGACTTTACCAAGGAGATGGACCTGCATATTCATGTGCCTGCAGGGGCGATTCCGAAGGATGGTCCATCGGCCGGTGTGACGATGGCGACTGCGCTGGTGAGTCTGTTGACGGATACGCCGGTGCATCCGCTGACGGCGATGACGGGCGAGATTACGCTGAGCGGCAACGTGTTGCCGGTGGGCGGAATAAAGGAGAAGTTCCTTGCGGCGAAGCGTGCCGGCGTGCGGGACGTGATTCTGCCGCGAGACTGTAAGCAGCAGGTAGATGAGGACTTAACGCCGGATCAGATTGAAGGTGTGACGCTTCACTACGCTACCCGAATTGAAGACGTGCTGGCGGTTGCGCTGCCGAAGACGCAGCGTGAGAAGGTCCAGGACGAAGCGGTTCGGGAAGAGGTTCTGCAGGCTGTCGTGTAGGTTGATGGAGTTCAGGCGGGCGGTTCGGCGGTTGCCGGGCCGCCCGTTTTTTCGTTTTATGAGTAGAGTTTTTTCTGTTGTGGTGGAGTGGTGTTTTTGTTGGGGTTTTTGCGAAATGTTCGTGTTTTGACGTGGTGTTTTGGTGGTGTAGGCGTGGTGGTTTGCGTGGCTGATGTGGTGGCTAAGCAACGATGTTTTGGGCTTCTAAAAAAGTGACAGGGTTTTGAACTTTATTTTGGCGGTGCGGGCGATGATGACGATTGGGCACTCGACGTTGAGCCTCGAGGTGTTTCTGCAGACTCTGAACGACAACGGGTGCTCGAGGCTGGTTGACGTGAGGCGATATCCGGGGTCGAAGAGGTATCCGCAGTTTGGGCAGGAGAGTCTGTTTCGTTCGCTGGACGGGGTTGGAATCGGCGGGGTGTGGCGGGTTGGGCTGGGTGGACGCAGGAAGGCGCAGAGGGACAGTGTGAATACCGGGTGGCGGAACGAGAGCTTTCGCGGATATGCGGACTACATGCAGATGCCGGAGTTTGCGCGAGAGATCGATTGGTTGATGGGGCTGCCGGATCTGGAGGCGACGGTGGTGATGTGCGCGGAGGCGGTGCCGTGGCGCTGTCACCGTTCGCTGATTGGCGATGCGGTGCTGGCTCGTGGCGGGATGGTGGAGGATGTCTTTGTTACTGCGGCGGGTGGGAGCTCGCGGCGGGAGCATCAGATGACGGAGTTTGCGAGGGTGGAGGACGGGAGGGTGTGGTATCCCGGAGGTGCAGAGGTTGGGCGGTTGTTTGAGTGAAGTGTTTTTGTGGGGGCGTTGAGGTTAGCTGATTCTGGGATTGAGAGTTGCGTTTATCTTTCTCTTATGGAATGGACGGCGGCTCGTGCTTCGCACGAATACCCACATCTCAAAATCGAGATATGGGGCACCCTGCATTATTTCTCGTGCGGCCGGCATTTGTTCTCGTATTAGTTGGTGCACGCCTGTTTCGTGAGTCGTGAAGTAAACGAGTTGGTCTTTAGTATGTTGAGGAGCAGACGATGAACGAGATCCTTCATTACTTCACGCCGACGAAAGATGCCGCTTCTGCTCTTGGCGCGATGGCGCGAAGGGCGTTTTCGGACACGTTTGCTCCTCTGTATGATCCGGTTCCGTTTGAGCAATTTCTCGATGAAGCTTACGGACCCGGGGGCGCGATGGAGAGTGATCTCTGCGATCCTTCGGTTCGCTGGCAGGTTGCCGCGATTGGAGATCAGCTCATCGGCTACGTGAAGCTTTCCCCTCTGAGGGCTTCAGCGCCCGAGCCGCAGCCGGGGGCGGTCGAGCTGCAGCAGATCTACGTCCTCAGTCGCTGGCAAGGGCAAGGCGTCGCTGAAAGACTTATGAACTGGGCGCTCGACACAGCGCGTGCTGACGGTGCGTCCGAGATCTATCTGACGGTGTTTGACCACAACGCACGGGCGAAGCGCTTTTACAGCCGACATGGTTTTTCTGAGGTTGGGCGCTGCACCTTCAGGCTGGGCGACCGCGTCGATGACGATCGCGTCTGGCGAAGGATACTTTGAAGTACCAGCGAAGCTGACGTTCGATAGTGGGCTCTGTGGATGGGTGTTTCCCTTGCTGCCACGTCAGTAATCTTCCCGTCTCCGTCCGCGTAACTCCACCGGGGAACTCTTCGGCTTCGAACGTCTGCAGCGACTGGTCGCAACGAGGCCCGATGCGAAGCAGGCCACGGAAGCGGCTGTAGTCTTCGGTCAGGATGACAATGTAACTGTGCTGACGATCACTCGCCTGGCCAGCGGAGTGGAGTCGACAACCGTGCTGGAAGCACCGACGCTTATGCCTTCTACAGCTTGACGGCGCGTTGAGGCGTTGGGTTGTGAAGCGGCGCAGGCGGATTTGATTCTGCCTGCGCCGCTTGTTGGTTAGAAGTCGTAACGCAAGGAGAACTGCATACGACGGGGAGTGCCTAGCAGAGTGTTAGAGACTCCGAGAGTTCCGCTGGTCAACTGAGACTGGAGATTCATGGGGACATCGAAGCGCACTGTGTTGGTGGCGTTGTAGACCTCCCAGGCGAATTTGAGGCCACCATAGTCGCCGAGAGACCAGCGCTTCGATAGGCCCGAGTCGAGATCGAAGACGCCGTCGCCACGAAAGTTGTTGCGCTGACCCACCTCGCCCGGATAGGGCAGGCGGATTGGTCCTCCTGTGCTGATACCGCTGTTGATGGCGTCAGGGTCGGCGAAGAACTGTGGGTTTCCGTTCTGATCAAAGTGTTTGTGTACTTTGACCTTTCCGGTGACGATGCCGTAGCCGCCCTGCTGCCAGTCGGTGGTCCACCCGGGTTCGCCGAGGGTGAAGGGCAGGCCGCTGGTGGCGCGGAGAATCCCGGAGAGCTGCCAGCCGCCGATGAAGGCGTTGACCAGGTTTCCCGCACTGGAGAGAAAGGATGCACCCTTTCCGAAGGGGAGCAGGTAGACGTAGTCCACGGTGAGGAGATGGGTGGTGTCGAAGTCGGAGACGCCTCGGTTGAGCGAGGGCTTCCAGGTGTTGATGATGCTGCTGTTGCCGAAGGCGACTCCGTTGGAGAACTCCGTGCTGCGTTCTGTATCAGAGCCGAAGTCGATGGAGCGGGAGTAGGTGTAACTGATGTCAGCCTGAAGACCGTGGCTCATGGGATGGCGAAGGGTGATCTGGCCGGCGTTGTAGTAGCTCATGCCGATGGTGGTGAGGGCATAGAGGGAGGAGAACTGATCCTGCCAGAAGCGGGACTGATGGTCGGCGGGACAGTTGTAGGGAACGCCGAGG
The DNA here is from genome assembly GCF_009766095.1 of Granulicella sp. S190. GTDB lineage: Bacteria > Acidobacteriota > Terriglobia > Terriglobales > Acidobacteriaceae > Edaphobacter. The sequence continues at coordinate 600,410 of NZ_LMUD01000014.1, read as the reverse complement.
GTCCCGTTGAAGCAGAAGAAGTCGATATCTGCGAGAGCAGAGGTCGCTCCGAGATTGGTGCGGAAGGGAGCCCACTCGTTGGTATAGATGGCCTGGGTCGCGCTTTCGCCTGGATAGTCGTTGCCAGCCAAGTAGGGGAAGAGATGTTCGAAGTACGCAATGGGCTGGACGGTGGCAGCGGGGTTTCCACCGTTCTGATCGACCAACGCTGAAAGCTGGCCGCCAGCGGTGTAGTAGTCACCTCCACCTTGCGGATCGACGAAGTCTACGGGTTGGGTGAGGTCCTGGCTTTGCAGCAGATGGCGGCCGAGCCTGCCGACGTAGGCGGTTTCGATTGTGAAGCCGCCGGGGAGCTCTCGCTGAACAGAGAAGTCGAATGCCTCGGAGTAAGGCGTCTTGAGCTTGCTGTCGAGGCCCCAGGTGATGGCGAAGTTGCCTTCTGCAGGAGTGAAGGGAAAGGTCTGGGTGGGCGGTGCGGTTCCGTTGGTGAAGGGAAGGGTGCGACGGTCGGTGAAGCGTGGCGAGTTCTCGACGTTGTAGGTGCTGGCGGGATTGGAGACGGAGGATGAGAGTCCGTAGGCTCCGTTCTGGTCGAAGGTGTTGATCAGGCCCTGGCCGTAGTGGTCGTAGTAGATGCCAACGCCAGCGCGGATGGAGGTCCTGGCATTGGGCGAGTAGGCGAGTGCAAAGCGGGGTGCGATGTTGTTCTTCGACTTTGCCCAGAGGCCGGGCTGGTTGTAGAAGGGTCCGCTGGGGGCGAAGGTGAGATCAGGCTCAGAGATTTGTCCCTGGAGCGCGGCAACTTCGCGCTGCGTAAACCAGGCGTGAGTATCGATGGTTGGGGCGACCTGCTGGCCTTTGGTCTCCCAAGGTGTTTGAAGGATGGTGTGACGCAGACCGAAGGTGAGAGTCAGGTTTGGGGCGGGACGCCAGGCGTCCTGTACGTAGTACTCGTATTCGTTGGCTTTGAAGTGTCTGTCGATGGGAGCGCCATCGGCGAGGAGGGTACCTGTGGTTGGACTGCTGACGGCGTAGTTGTAGAGATTGGTGACCTCGGGGATGACGCCGACGAGGTTGGCATAGGCTTGGACGAAGGAAGAAGAGAAGCCGTCGCTGACGGTATCCAGGCCCAGAGTGGAGGGATCCGGCGGAGAGCCTCCAAGCCAGGAGGGATTCGATGTTCCGGAGTTGAAGGAGTTGACGTTGGAGGAGCGATTTTGATGGACCAAGCGCCAGTTTCCGCCGATCTGGATACTGTGTTTGCCTTTGGTCCAGTTGAAGTTGTCGATGATGTTGTTGACGGGAACGCTGACGATGATGCTGCGCGCCTCGGAGGTCGCGAAGTCGAGATAGCGGAAGTCTACGTAGTCTCCGGTGCCGACGCCTGAGTTGCCGGAGCCCTGCCGGATGTACCCGTAGCGGATGTCGTTGACCATGGTGGCAGAGATGGACCAGGTGTCGCCAACGGTGATTCCCTTGCTGTTATCTATGAGCGAAAAAGAGGGGCCCTGACCGGGAAACTGTTCTTCTCCACCCGTCGTATCTTTTTGCAGGTTTCCGCGGACGAAGAGCCGATGTTTTTGAGACGGCAGATAGTCGAAGCGGACGATGGTTGTGTTGAGTGTCTTGGGGTTGGGTGAGGCGAACGAGAAGGAGCCGGTGTTGAGGCCGTCGCCGGCGTTGAAGCCGTTCGCCGCGGGCTCGGAGTTGAAGTAGCCGAGGGCGTTGGGGTTTGGTCCCGGCCCAGGGGCATAGGCGGCGGTGTTGCAGACCGTGCAGCCTGCATCGAGAGTTGCGACCTGGGCTGGCGTGAGTGCGACGGTCTCGCCGCCCGAGCCGGTATATTGCAGGATGCCCTGCTGATAGAGTGCCGTGGGAACGGTGCGGACAACCTGTGCGCTTTCGGCCTGGCGCTGACCCTCATAGTTGGCGAAGAAGAAGAGCTTGTCTTTGATGATGGGGCCGCCGAGGTCGCCACCGAAGATGTTGCGGATGAGCTTGCCGGGGCGGTTGGGTTCGCCTGCGTTGAGTTGAGCCTGCTTGTTGAAGAAGTCGTTGGCAACGGTGATGGTGGGGCGGTTGTACTCGTAGGCCGCACCGTGGAATTTGTTGGTGCCGGATTTGGTGACGAGGGAGACCTGAGCGCCGGAGGAGCGGCCAGAGTCTGCGTTGGCGATACCGGTGGTTACGCGGAACTCTTCGATGGAGTCCTGGGTCTGGCGGAGGACGCCGAAGAAGGCGAAGCCGTTGACCTGGTCGTTGTCGTCGACGCCGTCGAGGGTGATGTTGCCCTGGTCGGAGCGGCCGCCGTTGACTGCGCCGCTGCGGCTGTCCTGAAGCTGGGGGTTGGACGGCGGAGGCAGGAAGAAGACGCCGGGCTGGAGGCTGAGCAAGTCGGGGACGTTGCGGGTTTCACTGGGCAGGGCCTGAATGGTGGCGTTGCTAGTGGAGTTTCCGAGGGAGGCATCGGTGATATTGAGGGTCTGGGCCTCTGCGGAGACGTTGACGATCTCGTTGGAGGATTGCAGTGAGAGTACAAAGTTGACGGTGGCAGGCTGGTTGACGAGAAGCTCGGCGACCTTGGTTTGATTACCGAACCCGGCAGCTGAGACCGAGATGGTGTACTTGGCGGGAGGAATCTGCAGCAGCTGGTACTCGCCGCTTGATTTGGAGGTTGTGGAGAAGCTTTGTGCGGTGGCGTTGTCAAGCAGGGTGATGGTGGCGTTGGCCATGACTGCTCCGGAGGGATCTTTTACGACTCCGCGGAGTGAGGTGGTGGCGTTTTGCGCGAATGCGGTGGCGGTAAGAACTGCCAACAACACGATGAGAGCGGTTGCATAGATACGTCTGCTCATAGCTGCCTCCAAAAAAGTTTCTGAAGCGACTGATCGACTAATGTATGTGCGTTCGCGAATCGGTTTTGGTGCCGATGGTGCTGAAGAGACAGCAGCCAAGCGACGGGAGCTCAGGAGCTGTCGCTTGTGAATTTTTGTTGAATGAGGAAAGGACTGAACTTTATATATCAGCTATTGGAGAAATAGAAAAGCACTTCAGAGAGTTTCTTGTGCGCGAAGTGCATTTTGTTTCGGAGCCTGATTGCTGCGGAAATCGTAACCGATTGCGCTGGGTGAATTGTCAAGGGCTTGTCTTTGAGCGGATGAAGGAAGGGGGGAATTCGAGAGTTGGGCTGTACTACCTTGCCGTGGGCGGCATGGATCCTAGGGATGGGAGGTGGAGGAGATGGCCACTGCGAAGAAAATGACGGGGAAGAAGACTGGGGCTAAGTCGATGCCTGCAAAGGGTAAGGATCCTGAGGGAGGGCTTACGGCTGCTGGGCGGGAGTTTTACAAGACGACCGAGGGGGCGAATTTGAAGCCCGGAGTGAAGGGGAAGGCGGATACTCCGGAGAAGATGCGGAGGAAGGGCTCGTTTTTGACGAGGCACTTTACGCATCCGCGAGGGCCGATGGTGAAGGATGGAGAGCCGACGCGGTTAGCGTTGAGCGCTCATGCCTGGGGTGAGGCGGTGCCGAAGACTGAGGCTGCGGCCAAGAAGCTGGCTGCGAAGGGACGGAAGCTGTTGGAGAAGTACCATGCGGCGAAGGAGAAGACAGCGAAGGTTTAATAGAGATGCGCTAGGTTTTAATGGGGCGTTTGAAGCGGTGGATGTATTCGGCGGGGGTGATGCCGAGGATGCGGGAGAAGGTGCATCGCGTCGCTTGCTTATCTATGGTGTGCTGAACGTCTATGAAGTTCGAGGGTATGCGTCAGCGGTTCCTGGTGTTGTTCCGATTGCGGTAGGGGTTTGGGTAAACCTAGTATGATATGTAATATCTCGATGCAAAAGCATAGGGAATAAAAGCTATTCTTGAGTGTTTCTTAATAAAGATGACTAGATAGAGAAACTTTTGTCGCGGTTGTTGTTTTCCTGGCGCAGAAGTCAAACGGCATGAGATTTGGAATTCCCAGTTGGAGAGAAGATGTTTGTCGAGTGTTTCACTAATTTCTGGTCTGTCGCTCGGCGACGCAGAATCCCTAGCAATATTCCGGTTTCGCTTGTCAGCTTGCCGATGAAGTTCTTCACTAAGCTTTCGCTTTTGAGTCTGATGGCTAGCTCTACTGCCCTTATGGGTCAACATCAGCATCACGGAGCTGAGGGTGGCGACGCGAATGCCGCTATCGAGAAGTTCGGTTCGATCCATATGCCGATCTCCTGCGCGGCTTCAACGCAGGCTCCTTTTGAGCGGGGCATCGCACTGATGCACTCGTTTTGGTACGAAGAGGCTCGGAAGCAGTTTCAGGCAGTCGCGACGACCGATCCGCAGTGTGCGATGGCGCAGTGGGGGCTGGCGATGACGGAGTGGCGTCCGTTCTGGGATGGGATGCCGGAGGAGCGGCGCAAGGCTGGCATCGTGGAGATTGATAAGGCCACGGCTTTGAACGTGAAGACAGACCGGGAGCGACGGTATATTGCTGCCCTGAGCGGGTATCTGCACGCCGATCCATCAGAGAATGAAAGGGCGCTGCATGCGTATGACGACGCGATGGGCGCTTTGCATACGGCCTATCCTGACGATGTGGAGGCAGCGGCTTTCTATGGGCTAGGGCTGGCTGCCAGCGTCGGAAGACAGGATCCTGCAGGGGATTCGCGGAAGGCCCTTGCGATCCTCGAACCGGAGTTTGAGGCGCATCCGGATCATCCTGGGTTTGCACACTACATCATTCATACCTGCGACAGCCCGCAGTTTGCTCTCGAAGGCCTGCCGGCGGCAGAGAAGTATGCTGCCATTGCACCGTCGTCGGCCCATGCTCTGCACATGCCGGGGCATATCTTTGCACGGCTTGGAATGTGGCAGGAGGATATCGACTCGAATGTGGCTTCGGTACGGGCCTCAGAGTTGGCTGAGAAGAACCATCAGGACGGCATCGGACATCAGATGCACGCACAAGAGTTTCTCCTGTATGCGTATCTGCAGCAAGGTGATGATGCGGAGGCGAAGCGCACGCTGGATGTTATCGAGCCGACGGTCGAGCATCTTCACACTCTGCCTGGAATCGAGAACGACGGGATGGCGATGTATGCGACGTACTTTGAGGTAGAGTTCCCGAGCATCTACTTCCTGGAGATGCACGACTGGAAGGCTGTTCTCTCCATTCCAGAGCCGGCCCATGCGGTCGTTTCGGCCAAATATTTCCGCTATTGGGCGCAGGCCATCGCCGCTGGCCATCTTCACGACGCTGCGGCCGCCGATCGTGCAGCAACAGCAGCCGCACAGATAGCAGATGCGACGGCAAAAGAAGGCAGTCCAATTGGTGCAGAAATTATTGTGGCGCAGGGGACCATCAAGGCGTGGCAGAGTTTTGCTCACAAACAGGACGCGCAGGCGTTGCAGGAACTGAGCGCGGCTGCGGATAGTCAGGACCGCGTCGGCCAGGCTGAGGTCGACATCCCGGCACGTGAGATGTATGGGGATATGCTGATGGCTGAAAACCGTCCCGCGGAAGCACTGATTCAATACCGCACTGCGCTGAAATTGAGCCCTAACCGGTTCAATGCGCTCTATCATGCGGGTCGAGCGGCTGAGGCAGCAGGTAAACCAGAGGAAGCTCTGAGTGATTACACGCTGCTTTTGAAGGTGACCAAGGGAGGGGATCGGACAAAGCGCCCTGAGGTCGTATATGCACGGGCTTTTGTGGCGAAGCGTGCCGTCAATAAGGTTTCCTAAACGCTATTGTCCTGGAAACGATACTCTGGCCCGGATTACCGGGCCAGAGTGTTTTTAAGGAGAGATCTTAGCAAGATGAGTACGGCCGTAAAGTATGGAATTGGCCGTTTGTTCAGGGAGGAAGAGGTCCAGGTTGATTCTTACGGGAGCTTGTTTTCCCGGTTGGTGTGGATCGCTATCGGAGTGACTACCGGTTTGAGCCGGAAGGAGTCAAAGGCTCAGGGTCGCGTATTCTGTCTTGATGCGGGTTCGTGTGCTTTATTTTGGCGTTTTGAAGGACCTGTTCGGGCATGACCATGTAGAGATGGAACTGGCTGAGGGTTCGTCCGTGGCTGATCTGCTGACGCTTCACCGTGGGTTGATCGCGACTTCGGTCTGGGACGCTTTGGCGGTGGCGGTCAATCAGGAATACTCACGGGCGGGTGATCTGCTGAAGGATGGGGACGAGGTGGCTTTGTTGCCGCCGGTGAGTGGCGGGGTTGAGGGCTAGGATGCGGGTTGAGATTACAGATGAGGTGATTCCGGCGGCGGAGATTGTTGCGGAGATCAAGGCCGGCGAGGATGGCGCCGTGTGTGTCTTCGACGGGATTGTGCGGAACAATACGCGGGGGCGGAAGACGCTGTATCTGGACTATGAGGCGTATCGTGAGATGGCGCTGGAGAAGATGCAGGGGCTTGCGGGTGAGGCGGTGGAGCGGTTTGGGGTGCGAGATGTTGCGATGGTGCATCGGCTGGGACGGCTGGTGGTGGGCGAGACGAGTGTGTTGATCGTGGTGGCTTCGGCGCATCGGGGGGCGGGGTTCGAGGCTTGCAGATGGTTGATCGATACGTTGAAGAAGACGGTGCCGATCTGGAAGAAGGAGCAGTTTGTGGATGGGGCGATCTGGGCGGATGGGGAGCCGTTTCCTGAAGAGCAGCGGGTTGGCGGATCGAGTGAGCAGCGAGTTAGCGAGACGGAGAACTCTTCTCGCGGTGTTGCCTTTGAACTGAAGGGCGGATTGGGGGAGGAGAGCGGTCGTCCTTCTCCACCCCCACGAGCAAAGGCGCTCGTCGGGGACCCCGGTTCGGACGAGGCCCACATCTCAAAATCGAGAGCTGGGGCACCCGGTTCTGTGGCGAAGGTCGAGGGTGGAGGCGGTCGGTGAGAGTGCTGGTCGGGGTCATGGTTGGGTTGGTACTGGCGCTGGGGGATCTGCTTGCGCAGGCTCCGGTGGTGCGAGAGCCTCCTCCGACGGTGGGCGCGCAGGCTCCGAAGGGTCCGGATGATGTGCAGAATCCCCCGGCGGTGAATCCGCAGACGGGTGGGAACAAGGCGGGTTCTGCTGCGGGTGGCTCTCCTACGGGCGGGTTTCCTACGATCAAGGTGGAGACGCGGCTGGTGAATATCGCGTTGAACGTGGTGGACGCGAAGGGGTCTCCAGTGGGGGGGCTGGGGCGGGACGATTTTCAGATTCTTGAAGATGGGAAGGTGCAGAAGATCGCGATCTTCGAGAAGGAGGCTACGTCGCCGCTGTCGATCGTGCTGGCCGTGGATGCGAGCGAGAGCGTGTTGACCAACGAGAGGCTGGAGAAGGAGGCGGCGAAGCACTTTGTGCAGGCGCTGCTGCGGGAGCAGGATGAGCTTGATCTGATGGAGTTCTCCGACCTGGTGCGGGAGCTGGTGCCGTTTACGAATGACAAGCGACGGATTCAGAGTGGTCTGAATGAGATTCAGCGTGGTGATGCGACGGCGTTGTATGACGCGATCTACCTGGCGTCGGACCGGCTGGCGGCGACCTCGGCGGCGAATGGGCGGAGGCGGGTGATTGTGCTGATCACCGATGGCGGGGATACGGTGAAGGGGTCGCGATACACGCAGGCGCTGGAGCAGGCGCAGAGGGCGGGCGCGATGGTGTACTCGATCATTATTGTGCCGATCTATGCGGATGCGGGGAGGAATACGGGCGGGGAGCATGCTCTGATCCAGATGGCCGAGGATACGGGGGGGAAGTACTACTACGTGGTGGACCCGAAGGATCTGGAGCCCGCGTTTGCGCATGTGTCGGATGACCTGAGGACGCAGTATCTGCTGGGGTACTACGCGCCGCGGCGGGGTACGGATACTTCCTACCGGCAGATCAAGGTGAGGATGACGGATCCGGAGCTGAAGGGGAAGTATGACCTGCGGTACAGGGCGGGGTACTACGCGGATGCGAGGTAAAGACAATGCTTAGATGTGGGATGCAGTTTTTGATTGCGGTATTCCTCTTTGTGCCGTCCGTCGCCCATGCGACTGAGATGAAGGACTTTGCCGGGACGTGGGCGTTGCGGTTGGGAGCGCGCAATATATTCGTTCTGCGTTTGGTGCAGGATGGCGAGAGTTTGCGCGGCAGCAGGGATCGACCGGCGCAATTTTCAAGCAATGGTTATGGGTTTGCGAATATGCGCGGGGGGCGTGCGGAAGGACAGGGTGTCTCAGCTTCGGATGGTTGATGGGGCTTTGCACTTTACCGTTCAGAACGTCGACGACCCGAAGGACGTGGACGCCTATGTGATGCGGCTGGATGGGGCTCGGGCGACGGTGATGTCTGATGGTCTTCCTGCGGAAGATATAGAGGAGCCTGATTTGTTTGAACGAGTCGGAGTTGGAGCGACGGTGGCGTTGGATTGGGAGCCCAACCGGCTTTATACCGCACGCGACTCGGATGTTTCGAACGCCGAAATGGAGGCGATCTCGAAGGAGGATCAACGCGTTCGGACGGTGGCGAAGGTCGATTGGGAGATGGTGAATAAGACTGACGCAGAGCGGCGAGAGCAGACACGGAAGCTGCTGGCCGTCGGTTCGCTACATACGGGCAAGGACTTCGAAGAGGCGGCTGTCGTGTTTCAGCACGGAGATACGCCGGACGATTATCTCCTGGCTCATACCCTGGCGGTCGCGGCGGTGTCCAAGGGAGAAACGACCGCTACTTGGATCGCCGCGGCTACTCTGGATCGGTATCTCTGGAAGGTCGGTCAAAAGCAAGTGTTTGGGACGCAATACTCAGGTGATGCAAAACATGAGTGGACGCAGGAGCCTTATGACCGCGAGTTAGTGTCGGATGCTTTGCGGGGGCAACTGGCCGTGCCTTCGCAGGCCTCGCAGCTTATGCAACTGAAGGCATATGAATCACAAAAATGAGGGTCACGCATCGGCATAGCTTGGATCGACTACGTTGTGGATGAGGGTGATGACGTTGGCGGGGAAGCCGCCTTCGAAGGCGTGGCGGCGGATGATCTCTTCGTCAGGCGCGATGTAAATGCAGAAGATCTTGTCGGCGGTGACGAAGGAGGTGAGCCATTGCACTTCGGGGTCGATGCCGCGGAGGGTTCGGCAGGAGCTTTCAGAGATGGCGATGAGCTGCTCGCGCGTGAAGTGACCCGCGCCGGGGATGTCGCGTTCGATCAAAAACTTTGGCAAGACGGACCTCTGGGGAGATGGAGTTTGAGCAGGCTCAGCGGGACACAAGGATACTCTGGAGGACAACGATAGCACTGGCGGCGGTTCGAAGTGGCGGCTGGTGCTAGGGTGGAAGATGAGGTGTTGTGATGGGGATGGTGAAGAAGTTCGATTTTGCGCACGTGGCTGAGGGAATTGCGCGGCAGGCGGGGGCGCTGCTGCGTGGGTTTTATGCCAAGGGCGTGGCGACCGAGTACAAGGGCGATGTGGACCTGGTGACCGAGGCGGACCGTGCCAGCGAGCAGTTGATTGTGGAGAAGCTGAAGGCTGCGTTTCCTTCGCATGGAGTGTATGGCGAAGAGGGAACGCGGAGCGGGTTGGACAGCGAGTACCGGTGGTATGTGGATCCGTTGGATGGAACGACTAATTTTGCGCACGGGTTTCCGGCGTTCTGCGTGGTGCTGGGTCTGGAGAGACGTGCGGCGGGGCTGGCGGCGGATGCGGATGGAGAGATGGTTGCCGGGGTGATCTACGATCCGCTGCGGGATGAGATGTTTTCGGCGGAGCGGGGTAAGGGCGCGTGGCTGAATCAACGGAAGATCGCGGTGTCGAAGATTGCGACGCTGCAGGAGTCGCTGACGGCTACTGGGTTTCCGAGCAAGAAGCGGCACGAGAGTCCGAACGTCCACTTCTATAACGAGATCACGCTGCGGTCGCATGGGGTGAGACGTGCCGGGAGCGCGGCGCTGGACCTGGCGTATGTGGCTGCAGGGCGGCTGGATGGGTTCTGGGAGTTCAATCTGAATCCCTGGGATACCTCGGCGGGCTACCTGATGGTGGAAGAGGCCGGTGGGACGATGAGCCACTTCGATGGCGGGAAGTTTACGCTGGACAGCCGAGAGACGCTGGGGACGAATGGATTGATCCACGGCGAGATGGTGCACCTGTTTACGGAGATGTTTGCGGGCAGGGAGCTGGGGGCGATTCCTTCTCCGGCGGAGTTTGCGGCGCGGCGGGCGGCTGCGAAGTAGGGGAGGATATTCCGCAATTCTTACAGCAAGAATGCGGGAGCAGAGCGAGAGATTGCGGCGGAATGAGGCCTAAGTGGTCTTCATGACACAACCCCGCGAGTTGCGAAGGAGTGCGGTTGTGCTGCTAAAATCGAGTCACAAGCTTAGTTTTGCGCGGCGAATTTAGGCGACGACTTTAGACGTGGATAAGGGAGATTTTTGAGATGGCCTATGTGATTGCGGAACCATGCATCGGAACGAAGGATTCGGCTTGCGTGGATGCCTGCCCGGTAGATTGTATCCACCCGAAGAAGGACGAGAACGGATATAGCGATGCGGTTCAGCTGTTCATCGATCCTGTGGAGTGCATTGACTGCGGCGCGTGCGTGCCGGTTTGCCCGGTGTCGGCGATCTATGCCGGTGATGACCTGCCGGAGAAGTGGGCGGAGTATCAGACGAAGAATGCGGCTCACTTCGGGCGGTAATTTTTTCAGTGGTTCGAGAGACGCGCGTGGCCTAAGGGCTGCGCGTTTTTCTTTTGGGGTTCAAGCCTAAATGAGCGGCTCGGCCTGGATGCTTTAGGTGGATTAGTCTGGGAGAGATGACAGAGCGGCAGGGAGAGGCGATCGTGTTGCGGGTGTGGCCGTTCCAGGAGGCGGACCTGCTGGTGAGCCTGTTTACGCGGGAGCAGGGACGAGTGAAGGGGGTGGCTCGTCATGCGATGCGTTCGCGGCGTAGATTTGGCGGGGCGCTGGAGCCGATGACGTATGTGCGGGCGACCTATGCGGAGAGACCGAAGCAGGAGCTGGTGCGGCTGGATGCATTTGAGATTTTGAGTTCGCCGCTCTCAAGGCCGATCGATTATGCGCGGACGGCAGCGCTGCAGTTTTTAGCCGAGGTTGTGGAGGAAGCGCTGCCGGAGCAGGCTCCGGAGGACGCGGTGTTTCGGCTGGTGCTGGCGGTGTTGGATCAGATACAGGTGGGCCGGGTGTGGATGCCGGTGACTTATTTTTCGCTGTGGATGAGCAGGCTGATGGGGTGGATGCCGGAGCTTGGCCACTGCGTGGTGTGTGGGCTGGATTTGCGGAGTGAAACGGTTTGGTATTCGGGTACGAGCGATGGGGTGACCTGCGTGGATGACAGGCGAAGCGGGAGCGTGGCGTTGCCGGCGGAGTCCGTTGGCGAGGCGGTGAGGATGTTTCGCGGGACGGTGGGGGAGCTGGCGAAGGAGGAGTGGCCGAAGGGGCGGGCGGCGGATTTGCGGAGGTTTGCCGTGGAGACGCTGGAGCGGCATCTGGAGCGGCGATTGGTGAGCGCGAGGGCGCTCGGCAGAGCTTAGGCTGACGTTTTGTGCCTCAACCTATTGATGGATGTTCGATGGCACCGAGTGTGAAGTAGACTTGGGCCTCTTATGAGCACAACCAGGATGGTACGTCCCAAGTTCGCGGGTCCCGCTTCGTCACCGCGGTCGCTTGAGATATCGCTGGCTCTGCTGATCGCGGTTGGTGCTGTGATGATCTTCTGGAGCCAGCAGAGGTATCCGGCGCTGCTGAAAAAGATGCATGCAGGAACGGCGATTAAGGTTGCGGGGCCGATCTCGTTCGACACGTTGCTGAAGGTGACGCCCGCGATGCCGGCACCGACGAGAGTTTTGCGGACGAGTGTGAACTGGCTCTACACGAATCGGTTTGGGATGTACTTTGCGCTGCCGTTTGGCGCGGCGATGATGACGCTGCTGGTTGGGGTGGGTACACCGAAGCGGTTCTCGTCCGCTGCGGGAAATGTGCTGTGCGGGGCGGTGGCGGGTGCGCCGCTGGGAGTGTGTACGAACTGCGCGACTCCTGTGGGTCAGAGTCTGCTGGTGGGTGGGGCGAGCACGCGACTGACGGTAGCTGCGATGATCAGCTCTCCCAGCTTCAATCCTGTCGTGGTGGCGATGGCTTTTGTTCTGTTTCCGCTCCCGCTGGCTGCGATGCGCGTGGTGGTGCCGGTGCTGTTGCTGATTGCACTGCCGTGGCTGGTCGCGGAGAACAAGCTGGTGGTGAAGAGTATTGGGGTTCCGGTTGCGGCGCAGGAGCTGGGACCGAGGCTGATTGCGTTTTGTGGGACGTACCTGCGGAATCTGTTGCGGCTGACGCTGTTGACGTTGCCGTGGATGCTGCTGGCCGCAGTGACGGGTGCGATGGCGGCTGAGCTGATTCCGGCCTATGGGACGCATGTTCCGGTATCGGTGCTGGGTGTGATTGGGGTGGCGATTCTGGGTACGCTGCTACCGGTGCCGATGGCGCTCGATGTCGGCATTGCGTATGTGCTCTACCACGCCGGTGTGCCGCTGCCTTATGTCGCGGCGCTGCTGTGCACGCTGGGTCCGGTGAGTCTCTATTCGCTTACGGCTTTGGGAAAGCAGCTGGGGTGGAAGACCAGTGCGCAGCTTGCAGGTGCGGTTGCGCTGCTGGGATGCGCGGCCGGATTTGTGATGATGCGGTTGCCTGTCTCTTAGCTCGCTCTGCAGATTTGAAAGAGCCAGTCCTATGCGTGTACGGCGTAGGACTGGCTTTTGGGTTTAATGCGACGACATGGCGTCGTTGAACTGGATGAAGAAGGCGGCGTATTTTTCCGGGCCGTTTTGTTGGGCGAAGCGCATGGGCTTGCCGCGTTCGACCAGGATCTCGGTGGCGTTGGGTTGGGTTTTGAAGATTTGCATGGTTTCGTTGAGGTAGTCGGCGAGGGGCATGGCGCGCGGGTCTGATACCTGGTGACTGCCTGTGAGCTCGGTCTGGACGTAGGGAGGGATGATTTCGAGGACCTGTATGTTGGTGGATTTGAGTTGGTGGCGCAGGGATTCGGTGTAGGAGTGGATGGCGGCCTTGGTGGCGTTGTAGGTGGGCGCCATGGCGAGGGGCAAGAAGGCAAGGATAGAGGTGACGGTAAGGATGGCGGCGTGGGGCTGCTTTTGGAAGTGAGGGAGCAGGGCCGCGGTGAGGCGGATGGTGCCGAGGAGATTGGTGGTGACGATGGCCTCGGCGTCGACGAGATCTTCGGGTTGGGCGAGGAGGTTCTCGAAGCGCATGATGCCGGCGCTGTGGATGACGGCGTTGAGGGTGGGAAAGTCGGTTATGAGCTTGGCGGCGAAGGCGCGGATGCTTGCGGCGTTGTCGATGTCGAGTACGGCGGATGACATGCCGGGATTGGCGGCGACGGTCTCGTCGAGGAGTTGTTTGCGACGGCCGGCGATGATGACGTGGTTGCCGAGTTTGTGGAAGGCCTCTGCGAGGCCGCGGCCGATGCCGGAGCCGCCGCCGGTGATGAGAATGGTATTGCCAGTGGTGTTCATGGGTGATGAATTCTCCTAATTGATAGTAGGGTTTTTGGGCGGCCTGGGGAAGTAGGTGCCTGAAATATCTACACTTAGGCAGAAGAGAGTGAAAATTTCATGGAAAAAAATAGTGAGTTCGGCCTGGAGTACAGCTAAGAAGCCGGAGGTGAAAGATAAGGCGAAGTGCACGAGGAGGAGATCGAACAGGAGCGGACGGCATTTGAGAGAGGCGTGAAGATAGCAGCGTGATGTGATGGATAGCCGTCGTGGCAGAGTTCTGGCATACTGCGGGGATGATGCAGCAGAGCTTCTTTGCGTGGTGTTGGAAGAATATTTATCGACTGGTCTTTGCATGCCTACTTGGTACCGGCATGGTGGATGGATCGGGCGGACGGTTGATGGCGGCACAGGATCAAGGGATTCCGACGCTGCACGTCTATGCGAATACGGTCCAGATCCCGGTGTTGGTGCTGGGTTCCCGACGCCAGACGATCGGGCCGATTGCGAGCAGCAGATTTAGCGTCACCTTCGATGGAGGGCCTCCGTTCAAGGCTTCGCATGTACGGGTAGAGGGGGATGATCCGATTTCGCTGGCGATCCTGCTGGATACGAGCGGGCCGGAAGAGGAGCTGATGCCGCAGTTGAAGCGCGCCATTGCTGCGCTGGCGCCGACGTCTTTGCGTCCGCAGGACCATGTGACCGTGTATGCGCTGGACTGTAACTTCACTCGATCCACGGTCGATAGTCCGGCCACGCCTGAGAGGCTGAAGCTGCAAGTGGCAGGGGCTTTGAAGCCGTGGACAGATCGAGGAGAGGACAGACACGGCACGAAGTGTAAGCAGGAGGTGCCTCTTTGGGATGCTCTGGCGTTTCTCACTGACCAGCTATCCGGCGTGCCGGGGAGACGCGTGATTCTGGCGATAACGGACGGGAGCGATAAAGGGAGTACTCATCGATGGAACGACGTGAGGGTGTTTGCGCAGAGCTCGGGGGTGGCGATCTTTGGCATGAACTATGTCCCGAATGATCCTATGCACGTTTTTTCGCAAGGCAGAGACTCTGTGAGCGCATTCGATTCGATATGTGAACTTAGCGGGGGCATGGTGCTAACGGTGAATAGAGCGAGTGTTGAAAAAAAGCTGCCGCAGTTTGTGTCTTTGGTTCGTGGTCGCTACATTGTTGAGTTTCCCCGTCCGTATAACTCGACCCAGGGAAGGCATGAGTTGACGGTCACAATCGACAAGAGCAACGCGTTTATCCGACCTACCGGGATCTCGGTTCCGATCGCTGATGCGAAGGTGATGGGAGATCCTACGACGGTGCACACGGATCCTTCACTGGCTCCGGAGGTGGGAAGCCGCCACCTACTTACGACGCCTCAGTGAAAGACAGAGTGTTCCGCGCGTATGTCAATTAAGTGGGCGCTGGGCTGTGTCGTGGGAGTTATGGGGGTGAACGGTTAGAATCGAGGGATTGCCGGATTGAAGAGAGAGATATGACTGGATCGGTTTCTGAGGTTGCTGGGAAGAAGCGCGCGCTGACGTTTCAGGAGCTGTTGTTTACGCTACAGCGGTTTTGGGCGGATAGGGGTTGCGTGTTGCAGCAGTCTTACGATGTTGAGGTAGGCGCGGGAACGATGTCGCCGGATACGTTTTTGCGCGTGCTGGGGCCGAAGCCGGTGAGGATCGCGTATGCGCAGCCCTCGCGCAGGCCGGCGGATGGACGGTATGGAGAGAATCCGAACCGGCTGTTTCGGCATACGCAGCTGCAGGTGATTCTGAAGCCGCCACCGGTGCGGATTCAAGAGATGTATCTCGAGTCGCTGGTGGCGATTGGGATCGACCTGAAGGAACATGACATCAAGTTTGAAGAGGACAACTGGGAGTGGCCGGTGGGCGGCGCGTGGGGCGTTGGCTGGCAGGTGATGCTGGATGGGCTGGAGATTACGCAGTTCACTTACTTTCAGCAGTGCGGCGGGATGGATCTGGATCCGATCTGCGGAGAGATTACGTATGGGCTGGAGCGGATCGCCGGGTTTTTGCAGGATGTCGATTCGATCTATGACATCGTCTGGGCGGTCGAGCCTGACACCGGGCGCGAAGTGACGTATGGGGAGATGCGTCTGGCCGAGGAGGAGCAGTTTTCGGCTTACAGCTTCGACTATGCGGATGTGGGGAAGCTTTGGGAGCATTTGAATTTGTATGAGGCCGAGTGCAAGGCTCTTTTGGAGAAGGCTGGATTTCGTGACGACTTCAAGGAGTTCGCGAAGATGGATGAGCTAACAGTGAAGCGGTTTCCGGTGCTGGGGGCCTATGAGCTGGCGTTGAAGTGCTCGCATATGTTTAACCTGCTCGATGCGCGGGGAGCGATCTCCGTGACGGAGCGCGTCGGTGTGATGGCGCGGATTCGGACACTGGTGGTGGGACTGGCGAAGGCGTATGCGGCGCAGGGTGAGGCGTTGCAGCTGCGACAGACAACGAGTGCAGCGGAAGTAGAGGTTCGGTAGAAGACATGGCTGATTTTTTGTTTGAGATTGGGTTGGAAGAGGTTCCGGCACGAATGATTGCAGGCGCGCAGGCGGAGTTGGAGCAGCGCGTGGTGAAGATGCTCGAGCGCGAGCGGCTGGTGGAGTCGGGTGCTGTGTCTAAGAGCTTTGCGACGCCGAGGAGGTTGGCGGTTTGGGTCGCGGGTGTTGCGGAGCAGCAGCAGGATGTGGCCGAGGAGCTGGTGGGGCCTTCGGTGAAGGTAGCTTACAAGGATGGTGTGGCTACACCTGCGGCGGTGGCGTTTGCGAAGAAGGCTGGAGTTGAAGTTGCGGCGCTGAAGACGATTACGAACGCAAAGGGAGAGTATCTTGCGGCGACTTCGGTGAAGGTAGGGCGTGGTGCTGCGGAGGTGATCGCGGCGGAGATGCCTAAGGAGCTTGCGGGGATCTACTGGGCGAAAAATATGTACTGGCGTGAGGGGCGGCCGGAGAGGTTTGTAAGGCCGGTGCGTTGGATGGTGGCGATGCTGGGCGCCGAGACGGTGCAGGTGGAGTTTGGTGGATATGTAGCTGGAAGTGTTACGCATGGACATCGGGTGTTGTTTGGGGAGCAGGAGATCGCTCTGAACGCTCCCGCTGACTATGAAGATGCGCTGCTGGGTGGGTTTGTGGTCGCGGATGTGGAGGTGCGGCGGCAGAGGATTCGCAAGGCTTTGGACAAGGTGACGCGGGCTGGTGATCCCACGGGGTCGGGGCTGCGATGGCGCGAGGATCATGCGCTGGTGGACAAGCTGACGCAGTTGACGGAGTGGCCTTCGGTGTTGCTGGGCGGGTTCGAGAGCGAGTACCTGGCGTTGCCTGAGGAGGTTCTGGTGACGGTGATGCGGGATCACCAGAGCTACTTTGCGGTGGAGGATAAGGAAGGCAAGCTGGCTCCTCATTTTTTGGCGGTGTTGAATACCGAGGCCGATGAGGCGGGTGTGGCGGTGATTCGGCATGGCAATGAACGGGTGCTGAGAGCGCGGTTTAATGATGCGAGGTTCTTCTGGGAGTTCGATCAGCGAGTGCCGCTGGTGGAGCGGGTAAAGCTGCTGGAGAACGTGACGTTCCAGAAGGATCTTGGGAGTTATGAAAAGAAGACGGAGCGGGTGCGGAAGGTAGCGGCCGGACTTGCCGGGATTGTTGCAAAGCATGGCGTGGCGGTCGATGTGGCGGCCTTGGATCAAGCGGCTTTACTTGCGAAGGCGGATTTGACTGCCGAGTTAGTGAAGGAGTTTACGGAGCTGCAGGGTGTGGTGGGCGGACTGTACGCGCGTTCGCAGGGATTCCCTGCCGCTGTCGGCGATGCTATCTATGACCAGTACAAGCCGGAGTCGATGGATGACTCTGTACCGCGGACGGTGGAGGGCGCGCTGCTCGCGATTGCGGATAAGGCGGATACGATCGCGGGGATGTTTGGGTTGGGACTGGAGCCAACCGGCTCGAAGGATCCGTTCGCGCTACGCAGGGCGGCGAATGGGATTGTGAAGATTCTGGCGGAGACGGAGATGGCGCTTCCGTTGAAGCTGAGCGAAGTTGCGGAGAGCGGGAGCTTCGATCCTGCGGTGGTTGCAAAGGTACGAGATTTTTTTGCGGAGCGACTCGACTTCTATCTGCGCGAAGCGCGGGGACAGGCTTATGACGTGGTCAAGGCAGTGCTCGCGACAGGCTCTGACGATGTGCGGGATGCCGTGGCGCGTGCAGAGGCGGTGACGGCGGTTCGTCGCGGCGAGGGCTTTGCAGAAGTTGCTTCGGCATTCAAGCGGATGAAGAACATCCTTGCGCAGGCAAAGGAGAAGGGATATGAAATACCTTCGGCACCTGGAAAATTATTCGATTCTTCAGAGATTGCGCTTTATGAGGAGTTACGACTTCGAGCGCCTGAAATCGAGAATTTGGCGGCGGGAGGGGATTATGAGGGTGCGCTTATCGATATAGCGAAGTTCGGGCCACTGCTTCGGGAGTTCTTTGATACCGTGATGGTGCTTACGGATCAGATTGACGTTCGTGCGAGCCGTCTCTCTCTTGTCAACAATGTCTTCGGGGAGTTTTCGAGGATCGCGGACTTCTCGGAGATCGTGGTCGCGGGCTAGGACAGGATCAGCATTGCGCCGAGCATGAAGAGGAACACGGCGAAGAGGGAGCCCAGCGGGATGAGGACTCCTTCGCAGAAGCTGCTCCAGCGGCTGCGGGAATGCAGGCCATCTTCTGCGCGAAAGTTGGATTGAAAGGTCGGTGCGATCTGTTTCGATTCGATGTAGTTCATCATGTTTTCCTGGGCGAGGTGTCGCTGGCTTCCGGGGACTTTAGGGCAAATTGCTCCTTCAACTGCAATGGAGATGCGCCTTCAACCTACTATGGTGATGTGAGACGCTGATTCGTTGCTGCTACGTGTTCGTCATCATGCATGGCGAAACCGTTGGCAGCAAGAGTAACGTGCGAAGGTGGTGCCTTGGATGACACTTCCTGGTCATGTTTCAGAGCTGAAGTTGTACCAGCCCTGATTCCTGGGGAGGCAGGAAGTGTTCGACCTGCTGCAGATCTCGTGCGGTGGGAAGCTGGCCAAAGGCCATGGCGGTCTCGTCGCAGGCGTGGCGGCGAGCGCAGTGCCTGCAGTCTTTGAACACCTTGTCGGGGAAGGCCTGGCGGCCGGCAACGCGAAAGTGGAAGTGCTCGAAGAAGCCGGGGATGCGGGTGAAGAGGGAGACGCACTGGATGCCGCGTGATTTGGCCTGGTGCATGAGGGCCTTGACGAGCAGACCACCGGCTCCGTGGCCTTTGATGTCGGGGCGTACGACGATAGAGCGAATCTCGGCGAGGTGCTGGCCGTAGACGTGGAGTGCGGCGCAGCCGAGGAACTGGTGGGTATGGGTTTCGACGATGGTGAAGGTGTTGATGTTGGCGCAGATCTCGGCGTGGGAGCGGGGCAGGAGCGTTCCATCGTGCGAGAGGCTGTTAATGAGTTGATGGATCGCGTGGGTGTCCTGCAACTGCGCCTTGCGCGTTCGCAGGAAGATGGTTTTGAGGTTGCTGCGGGGAGTTGCGGGGAGAGGCCGCGCTGGCGAGTCAGAGTGAAGAAATGAGGCTGTTAGTGAGTGTGTCAGCGAGGGTGGGAACGGAGATGAGGGGGGTTCTAGTATCTGGGACAATGCCATAGGACACTGCGCTTTTCTCTTTGGTTAGTCGCGAAGACCGGGCTGTTGGTTGAGTTTAGGTTCAGGGTTGTGGCGGGGCTGGCGGCGTTTAGCTGCCGTAGTGGCGGCCTTCGCTGGAGGACTCCCACGGGATGGGGGCGAAGGTGCGCTGGAAGAACGTGTTGTCGACGATGTAGCGCTCGCGGTTTTCGCCTTCGATGATCCAGTCGCCGGGATAGGCTTTGCGCTGGCCAGAGTCGGTGAGGATAAGCGTGGGGTGGAGGCACTGCGTGGCGTTTACGAGAAGCGGTCTGCGGGTGCGAAAGGTGTTCATCGAACTCTCTCCTGTCGGCCTTTGTTCTTGCCGACTTGTCCTATTTCAGCACCGCCTTCGTAAAGAAGGCATAAGAGATTTCGATGAAGTTCGTAAAGAGAAGCGGCCTCATTGCTGCTTCCGCAATGAGGCCGCCACGTGCTTCTTGTTGGTGTCTTCTTAGTGGCCCTGCACGGTGATGATGTCGCGGCTGGGCGTGCGACAGGCGACATTAAGAGTGAGTCGCTGTCCCATTTGAATGGTATTCAGGCAATGGTCTGTGCCGGTGACGGTGAAGTGCAGTACGGTTTCAGCGGTGCGTTTTTCTGCCGATCCAGTGGCCATGGTGAAGAATTTAGTTGAGTCTTTTTCGCTGACCAGGCTGATAAAGCTGTGGGGCGGGTCCAACGTGACGTCGTAGTAGCCGGCTGGAAACACCTGTGCTTTGACGTTGAAGCTGAATGGAACATACGCACGCACATTCTCGGCAAACGAAGTGGCGGTTGTAAGAGCGGCAAATGCCAGTACGAGATTCTTGAGTGTTGATCGCATTACAAATTTCTCCTGCAGATAGAACACAGTTTTTGAGTGAAAATTCCCTCCTTTTCCTCCTTCAAGTCTCTTTGATGTCTCATTTTTGTCATTTCGTATTTCTTGCAACGGATAAGGAAATTTACTTTGAGTGCGGAGGAGAAGGGTGCGAATGCGCTATTTGCGCGTCTCATTTGAAGTGGAAGAACAGGATGATAAAAGGAACGCACTGCGCACGAGTCTCGGTCTGGCGAACTCAGAGACGGTGTGGCGTGACGAGAGTCGTTTGGAGTGCCGATACACTGAAGGGGCGCTCTAAGGGATGGGGGTCTGGTGACGCTTAGCAGCCCAAAGATGCAGAGGAGACCGGAGCTGGATGCGCTGCGCGGGCTGTTCCTGGTGTGGATGACGTTCACCCACATGCCAACACACTTCAGCGACTTTGTGAATCAGCCGGCCGGGTTTGTGTCGTCAGCGGAGGGGTTTGTCTTCCTGTCCGCGATGCTGGTGAGCCAGGTGTATCTGCGAGACGCGATGGCAGGCGTGCGGGGCGTGATTGTGAAGCTATGGCGGCGGACGCTGAAGATCTATGGCTACCACCTGCTGATGCTGGCGTTCGCGTTTACCATTGCGGCCGAGTTTGCGGCGAAGACGCACAGGCCGGCGATCTACAACCTGATCAACTTTTATCTTGCTCATCCGAAGGTCGCGATTCTAGGTGGCGTGCTGCTGATCTACTGCCCTCCGCTGCTGGATATTCTGCCGATGTATGTCCTGTTCCTGTTTTTGTCGCCGATTGCGCTGGCGGTGGGTGTGCGCTACGGCTGGCGGTGGGTGCTTGGCGGAAGCGCGGCGCTGTGGGTCGGAGCGCAGTTCGGGCTGAGAGAGCTGGTGCACGCCTGGGTGGTGCGCGTGACGCACCTGCCGATTCCGCTGCAGCAGACAGGCGCGTTCAACCTGTTCGCATGGCAGGGGGTGTGGATTGCGGGGCTATGGCTTAGCGCGAAGAGCGCGCAGGGAGAGATGCCACTGAAGCGGATTCCGGGATATGCCGTGGCTGGTTGCGGGGCGGTGTGTCTTTTTTTTCTTGGGGTGCGGCATAACTGGCTGGGGCCGATGCTGACCCAGGAGTCGTTGGGAATAGGGCTGGACAAGTGGCAGATCGGGCCGATGCGGGTGGTCAATCTAGCGGCGTTTTTGATCATTTGTTACTGGTTTCGGCGATATCTGATACGGCTGATCTCGGTGGAGCCGTTTCTGACGCTGGGGAAGGCTTCGCTGCAGGTGTTCTGCGCGCATGTGTTCTTTGTGTTTGTGGGGCTGACGCTGCTGTATGAAGATGCTTCGCAGCTGCATGGAACGCGGGCTTACGGGGTCTTGATGCTGACCTTTGCGGGGTTGATGTGGGTGGCACTACGCGAGACGAGGCTGCGAAAAGAGGCGAAGGCTGCGGCGGTGGCAAAGATTGCGCAGAGTGAGTCTGCGACGGCTGAGAGCTAGCGCAGATTTGTCTGGGTTGAAGGCAACCCGCAGACTCTTCGGGAGTGACAGACAAAGGGGCATGGCAGACTCTACGCCAACTACTAGATGGCGCTAGTTGACGCGCTGGAGGCGGTCGATCAGCTTCTGAGCGAGGGGTTCGCCGGACTCGGTCCAGAGCAGGCGGCTGCTGATGCCGCAGTTTTTTTCTACCGAGAGGGTAAAGGCCAAGAGCATCTCGACATTTTGCTGAATGTGTTTGGTGGCGTCTTCGTCGAGCTGCTCGTCTTCGAGAGTTTCGGCGAGCCATGGCGTATCGAGGCCGAAGTCGATGCGAATGTGGCCGTTCTGATCGAAGCTGGAGTCGTCAAATTGGGGGCCGAAGCCCAGGATGCGGACGGTGGCGGGTTGGAGCTTCCAGAGCGTATCAAGCGCAGCGGACTCGTACTCGGGGTCGATGTCGTTGTCGGAATCGATGTCCAGGTTGATCGGGGTTGGGTTGAGTTCGGGCGACCAGAGCTTCCAGCGCATTTCGAACTCATAGGCCATGTCGTCGTGGAGCTGCTCGGTGGCCTCGGCGACGGCGTTTTCAATGATGGAGCCGGAGGTATCCAGATTTTCTTCGGCACGGTCGTCATTAACGTAGATCCGCTGGTAGGTCGGGGCTTCGGTGAAGCTGATGGGGTAGACGCTGGCTGCCACTACGCGCTTTTCTCCGCTGATGAGGGCGAACTGGCGCATCACCGAGACCATGGTCGCAGGGAGGGTGTCGAAGCGGAAGTTGGGAAACCAGAGACTAAGGTAAAGCTGATCGGCCATATCTCTAGTTTAGACCTTTTAGATGGTTGAAGACGTGTCCTGCCGGACGGGCCTCCTGCGCGGAGGGTGGCCACTTCGTGGCGCGTGATTGCTTCGCGTGGTGCTCGTTGCTCGGAATTCTAGTTCGCGACCAACGGGAGCGCCGAGCGAAGCGGTATACACGTCACGAAGTGACCGGAATGAGAAGATAGTAGGGAATGAACGTTTCGGTAGAACGGCTGCGAGTGTGGTTGCTGGTGGGTGCGGGCCTGCTCGTGATGGTGATCGCGGCTTTTCTGGGGTATGCCCACTACCGGGCGCACCGGTTTCTGACGAATCTGCCGAAGAAGCTGGGGGTGAACGTTCGACGGGAGACGAACGGGTTTACGTACTCGCAGTCGGTGCAGGGGCGGACAATCTACACAGTTCATGCTGCGAAGGCGGTGGAGCGTGCCGACGGCAAGGTGACGCTGCACGATGTGGGGATCGTGTTGTATGGACGGAAGGAAGATCGGGCGGACCGCATCTACGGGAAAGAGTTTGAGTACGACCAGAAGAACGGGGTGATTCGTGCGGAGGGGGAGGTACACATCGATCTGCAGGCGCCCGAGGCCAGCGATGCGAACGCGAAGATGGACTATGCGGCAGGGAAGGATCTGCATGGCGGGAAGGCCGAGGAGAAGAAGGATGTGCGGCTGATCCATGTGACGACCAGCGGGCTGGTGTTTTTGCAGAAGCTGGGGATTGCTGCGACGGATAATGAGATCGAGTTTGAGTCGGGCGGGTTGACGGGGCATGCGGTGGGGGCGGACTACAACTCGGATACGGGCGTGGTGGTGTTGCACTCGGCCGTGAAGGTGAATGGGTTGGAGCGTGACAGGCCGGTGGTGTTGACGGCGTCGCGGGCAGAGCTGGACCGGCAGAACGAGAGAGCTTTGCTGACCCAGGCGAAGTACGTGGCCGTAGGTGGGAAGAGCGGCGCTGGAGAGACGGTGCAGGGCAAGAACGTTGTAGTGCATCTGAGGCCTGATGGAACGGTGCAGCGGCTGGAGGCTGAGGGCGACGTGACCCTGACCAATGGAACGAGCGGAACC
This sequence comes from Granulicella sp. S190, assembly GCF_009766095.1. Taxonomy (GTDB): domain Bacteria; phylum Acidobacteriota; class Terriglobia; order Terriglobales; family Acidobacteriaceae; genus Edaphobacter. The sequence continues at coordinate 577,068 of NZ_LMUD01000014.1, read as the reverse complement.
ATGGTGGCGCCGCGTGGCGAGATGACGTTGAATGCGCAGAGTCAACCGCAGTCGGCGGTGATGCTGGGCGGGGTGAGGTATTCGACGGATGAACCCTTGCGACAGGCGAAGGGTGAGGCCAAGGAGGGGCGGGCGGCGTTCGACAAGGTTGGCCGTCCGGAGCATGTGGTGATGATCGGGGCGGTGCATCTGCACGAGAAGGTTCGGGCGAGTGAGGCAGCGGGCGAGGCGTGGTCGGAGCGTGAGTTGAATGCGGGGCAGGTAGAGTTGTCGCTTGCAGCAGAGGGGGCAGAGAAGGCGCAGATTCGAGACGCGAAGGCTACGGGAGATGCTCGGCTGAAGGTAATGGACCCCGCGTTGAAGGGGGGCGGTGCGACCAGCAGCGCGTTGGGTGGAGATGTTTTGACCGCACACTTTGTACGAGTCGGGAACGCGGATCATCTGTCAGAGCTGCATGGCGATGGACATACGTCGATGCGCAGGGTTAATGCGAAAGGAGTGGTTGAGACGAGCTCTGGAGACTCTCTGCTGGCACATTTCCGGCCCGTGACGGCAGGTGTCACGCATAAGGGCCAGGGTGCCGATGAGATTGCGAACGCTACCGAACGGGGACACGTGGTGATGACGGAGCTGCCGGTGAAGAAGCCTGGAGATTCTGCAGCGCCGACGGAAGAACGGGTGACCGCGGAACGCGCCGTCTACGATGGGGAGCTGGAGCGTACGACGCTGACCGGCAATGTGCAGGCGAGCGATGGGAGCAATGTGCTGTGGGCAGATCGCGTGATCAGCGAGCAGCAGACGGGTGACGCTACGGCAGACGGCTCGGTGAAGGCGAGTTTTCGTCAGCCGGGCAGTACGGACGAGCCGGTGCATGTTCTGGCGTCGCGGGCAGAGTTGAAACATGATTCACAGGTAGCGAAGTTTTATGGCTCAGGAAGCAGCCCGGCCCGGTTGTGGCAGGGTGCATCCCAGGTGGATGCTCCGGTGATCGAGTTTGAGCAGAAGCAGAAGAGACTGCTGGCGCATGGCGAAGGGCAGGGCGCTCCGGGTGCGGTGCATACGGTGCTGGTCAGTGGCTTGAATCCGAAGGCGGATGCTGCGAGTCCGGCTAAGACAGGGAAGCAGATCGCGGGCGGGAAGGCCAGCGTGGTGCGGGTGATCAGCCGGGATCTGGTCTACTCCGACGAGGTGCGCAGGGCTGACTTTACGGGCGGGATTCAGGTCGATAGTGCTGAGGGCAGCATGCGCGGGCAGCAGGCGGTAGTTTATCTGCAGGCAGCCGTGACGAATGGAGCGAAGAAGGCTGTCGCTGCCGGAGGATTTATGGGCGGCAGCGTGGAGCGGGTGGTGGCGAGCGGACATATCGAGATACAGCAGCCCGGACGCCGCGCGAGTGGTGAGCAGGTGGTGTACACGGCGAGCGATGGCATGTTCGTGTTGACCGGGACGGCGGCGGCTCTGCCCAAAGTTGTGGACGACCAGCAAGGGACCGTGACCGGTACGTCGTTGCGATTCCATGCGGGCGATGAGAACGTCGTAGTTTCTAATGAAGGAGAGAGTGGCGCAGGGCAGAGAGTGCGCACGGAGACGCGGGTGAAGAACAAGCAATGAAGACGTTATCGACGGAGGAGATCGGCAAGTCGTATGGCGGCCGCCAGGTGGTAAAGGGTGTCAGTCTTGAGATCGAGCAGGGCGAGGTCGTGGGGCTGCTGGGGCCGAATGGTGCGGGAAAGACGACGAGCTTTTACATGATCGTGGGTCTGGTGCGGCCGGATACGGGGCGCGTTTTGGCCGATGGCCACGACATCAGCCGGTTGCCAATGTATCTACGGGCAAGGAACTACGGCATCAGTTATCTACCACAGGAGCCTTCGGTCTTTCGCAAGTTGACGGTGCAGGACAATATTCTGGCGGTGCTGGAGGCCCAGCAGTTGAGCTGGGAGAGCCGTCGCACACGTACAGAGAAGCTGATTGAACAGCTGAACCTTGGGCATGTGCGAAAGACGCGAGGGTATGCGCTGAGCGGAGGAGAGCGCAGGCGAGTGGAGATCGCGCGTTGCCTGGCGATCGAACCGGCATTCATTCTGCTGGATGAACCCTTCTCCGGGATCGATCCGATCGCCGTGCTGGATCTCCAGGAGATCATCTTCGGATTGAAGAAGAGTGGGATCGGCGTATTGATCACAGATCACAACGTGCGGGAGACTTTATCGGTGACCGATCGCGCGTACATCATCGCCGAGGGGAAGATTTTTAAGACGGGAACACCGGGGGAACTGGGGCGTGATCCCGAGGTGCGGCGGATTTATCTTGGTGAAAACTTCTCCATGGATTAGCTGGCCGCAAGTTTACAACTTCTGTTGTAAGACCAAGATGCTATTGATGCAGCACGCGCAGCCTTTGATAGGGTTAGACTTACAGCCAGTTGAAGACGGGGCGTGTAGACTGAGGCAAAGTCAGAAAATGGCGCTCTGTTTGTAGTTAATTGCACAATGAGCACGAGAGGTGCCAAAGCGGCGCTTCTACAGCAAATTTAGTTGTTGGTCGATGAGGGGTTTAACTTGCTGCTGCAACCGAAGCTGAACTTGAAAGTCTCACAACGACAGGTATTGACGCCTGGACTGGTGCAGATGGTCAGCGTGCTGGCGCTGAACAAGCTTGAGCTGAGGGAGATGATTAACACCGAGATGGTGGAGAATCCGGTGCTGGAAGAGTTGGAGGAGTCGGTCGTCTCGCTGGATGAGAGAGCCGGGCTTGAAGGAGATCGGGAGCGCTCTGCGGAAGACGTTGCGGCGGAGAGCGAGCGGGTAGAAAAAGACCCCTTCGATGAGATCGACTTCGGAAGTTATTTTCAGGACTATCTTGACCCGGGTTTTCGTACGGCCTCGAACTTTGAGGAGTACGACAAGCCTTCGTTTGAAAATTTCCTGTCTCAACCGGGCACGTTGAGCGACCATCTGACGTGGCAGCTGGGTTCGTTGACCCTGAGCCCGGAGGTTCGTGCAGCGGCTGAGTTGGTAATCGGAAATCTCGATGAGAATGGCTACCTGACGGCGAGCGACGAGGAGTTGGTCGAAGCTCTGATGCAGATGCGCGAGCCTGCCCGGTCTGAGCCGATTCCCTTCGAGCGCGGAACCAAGGGCAGGCTGGCGCACCTATGGGAGGCGCCCGGCGGGAAAGAGGCTGGGGAGAGCGTTGAGCTGGATATTGCGGCAGCAGCGGATGAGACGATGGGGCCGCTTCTAACGGCTGTTCGCGAGGCGCGAAGGGTAGTGAACTATCTCGATCCGGTGGGAGTGGGGTCGAGAGATCTGCGGGAGTGCCTGCTCATTCAGATCTGCGCGCAGCAGGGTG
>NZ_LMUD01000014.1:481990-573587 GCF_009766095.1 Granulicella sp. S190 | reverse complement strand
GCTGAGCGCCGCTGAAAGTCCGGGGCGCGAAGACATCTTCAGCATCGCAACGCACATTGTGACGAACTGCCTGGCTCTGTTGCAGAAGAAGGACATGCGCGAGCTGACCCGAAGCTGCGGACGCACGGCGGACGAGGTGAATGCGGCGGTGGAGTTTATTCGTACGCTCGACCCAAGGCCTGGTCAACGCTACAACCAGAGCGAGACCCGTTTGATTGAGCCGGATGTTGCGTTTGTGAAGCGGGACGATGTCTATGTCGTGCTGATGAACGAAGAGGATATGCCGACCCTGCGGCTGAATCAGGGTTATCGCAAGATGCTGCAACAGAAGCAGACCGAGAAAGAAGTCAAAGAGTATGTGAAGGAACGGTACAAGTCGGCGATTCAGCTGCTGCGGAACATCGAGCAGAGGAAGAACACGATTGTGCGCACCTGCGAGGTGATCGTCCGCCGGCAACAGGAGTTTCTGGAGCACGGCGTCAACGCGCTGAAGCCGATGATGATTAAAGAGGTTGCGGAGGAGATCGGGGTGCATCCTTCGACGGTTAGCCGCGCGGTGGCGAATAAGTATGTGCATACCTCGCAGGGCGTCTTCGAGCTGCGGTTCTTCTTCTCCGAGGGGGTGAACGGGCCGGAGGGCGGCGATCTGCCGCTGGTTCTGCTGAAACGCAAGGTGAAGAAGCTGATCGAGGAAGAGGATGAACGGAAGCCTTTGACGGACGATCAGCTCGCGGCGGAGCTGCAACGGCAGGGGATCCAGGTGACTCGCAGAACGGTTGCGAAGTACAGGGAAGATATGCAGATTCCAAGTACTCACCAACGTCGTGTACGCTGATCGTCTGCGAAAGATCCGAATCGATCGCAGAACGAGGTGAACGTATGGACGTGGAGTACACCGGTAGACAGACAACCATCACAAAGAAGCTGAAGTTGCAGGCTGAGGAAGGTATTGCGGCGATTGCAAAGATCGTCGGCAACTCTGGCAGCGTGCATGTGATTTTATCCACGGACAAGTACAGACAGATCGCCGAGGTGACGGTGCAGACCAAGCATCAGAAGCTGGTGGCGCGATGCGAAGATACGGATATGGTGGTCGCGCTGCACGATGCGCTGGCGAAGATCGAGCAACAGGCGATCCGGCATAAGAAGAAGTACGGAACGATCAAGCGGCATCCGAAGTCGGATCTGAAGGGCGCAGCTGCGGCTGAGGCACCCGTTGGGGGGAAGACGACCGTGGTGAAGGTGGCTGCCAAGAGCAGCGTTGGCCGCAAGGCTGTGCCGATGCTGGTTCATTCTTTCCCGTCACAGTCCCCGCTGTCAGAGCCGCATTTGGTGCGTTCGAACGAATCGGTGGCGCTGCGGCCGATGTCCCTTGAGGAGGCGGTGAAAGAGGCTGCGTTTCGGGACCGCGAGGTGTTTGTCTTTCGCGATCATGGGGGTCAGGCAATGGTTCTCTATCGCAAGCGTGACGGAAAGATGGAGTTGATAGAAGTTCCTTAGGCTGGGGTGCTAGGATTTTGAGCATGACGAGGAAGCAGGTCAAGAAGAGCTCTGTGAAGTCATCCGCGAAGAAAAGCAGGAAGAAGGTCGTTGAGGCCGTGACTCCAGAGCTTCGCCGCGAGTTGGTCATTCTCACTGGACTTTCGGGCTCGGGGAAGCTATCGGCGCTGAAGGCGTTCGAAGACCTCGGATACTACTCTGTCGATAATCTTCCGTTGGAGTTGGTCCCGCGTTTTGCGGATCTGGTGCGGCAGTCGGTGGAGATCGAACGGGCGGCGCTGGTGGTCGATGTGCGCGAGGGGATGAGGTTGGATGAGTTTCCTGCGATCCTGAAGAAGGTGCGCAAGGTGCTGCCGACCCGGGTGTTGTTCCTTGAGGCGAGTGAAAATGCCCTGATTCGTCGCTTTTCAGAGACGCGCCGGCCGCACCCCATGGGACGAAGCGATACTGTGGTGAAGTCGATTCGAGCCGAGCGCAAACGTCTGGATCCGATTCGCAACGTCGCCGACATTGTGCTGGATACGACGAAATTCAATGTGCACGATCTTCGGGCCCACATCAACTCGCAGTTCGAGCGAGAAGAGACCGGGCGAGGGCTGATGATCTCGTCCAACAGCTTCGGCTTCAAGAATGGCGTGCCGACGGAGGCGGATCTGGTCTTCGATGTGCGCTTCCTGCCGAATCCTCATTTCATACCGGAGTTTCGCAAGCTGACGGGGAAGCACCCGAAGGTGGCCAAGTACGTCATGGGATTTCCGCAGACCAAAGAGTTTCTGGACAAGACTGCAGAGATGCTGAAGTTTCTTCTCCCGCACTACATCAAGGAGGGAAAGAGCTATCTGACGGTCGCGTTTGGGTGCACCGGCGGGCAGCACCGCTCTGTCTTTATCGCGGAAGAGATGAGAAAGCGGCTGGAGCAAGAGGGCTATCGTGTCAACACGACCCACCGGGATATGCCGACGTGACCACTGGGAACCGTGTGGCGCACTAGAATAGTAAGATGCGCAGCGTGACGACAATCGGGAGAGTGACGGCTTGAAGCGCATCTGGCGATTGCTGCTATACGTTCGGCCGTATTCGCTCTATTCCCTGGCCTCGGTGGTGTTGATGGCGGTGGTCGGCGCGATGGCGGCGTTTCGCGTGCTGCTGGTAAAGCCGATCTTCGACAACGTGCTGAGCCCTGATGCGTATACGCATGACGTGCTGGTGTTTCCACATGTGCCGGTGCTCGGCAGACCTCTGAACCTGCATTTTCTTGTACCGACTGGCCTGCATAATGCCTGGACGGTGGTGGCCTACGCGCTGGTGGTCTCCGCACTGGTGAAGTCAGTGTGCGACTACATCGGCACGTACCTGGTGAACTACGCGGGCTTCGGAATGATTACCGATCTGCGGAATGACCTGTACAACGCGGTGTTGCGGCGCTCGGTGGGCTTCTTCCAAAAGCATACGACGGGAACGTTGCTCTCGACGCTCATCAACGACATCGAGCGCGTACAGACCGCGATGTCGAGTGTGTTGGGGGAGTTCCTGCAACAGGTCTTTACGCTCATCTTCATGACGGGTGTAGCGATCTTCTACGGCGGGAAGCTGGCCTGGGTGCTGCTGCTGTTTGTTCCTGTGGTGATCTCATCGGCTCGACGCATCGGGCGGCGCGTGCGGCAGACGACGCGCAAGGGGCAGGACAAGCTGGCCGAGATTCAGAACATCCTTCACGAGACGATCACGGGAAATCGAATCGTCAAAGCGTTCGGGATGGAACTGTGGGAGATGAACCGCTTTCGTCGCGCGGCGCGCAGGCTCTTCAGCGCGAACCTGCGGTCGGTGAGCGTTCAGGCGATCAGCTCGCCGCTGATGGATGGCCTGGGCTCGGTCGCGATCGCGCTACTGTTGCTGCTGGGCCGCGACCGCATCAAGAGCGGATCGATGACGATCGGCTCGTTTATCTCGTTCCTGATTGCCGTCTTTACGCTCTACGACCCGGTGCGCAAGTTTGCTCTCTTCTACAACAGCTTTCAGCAGGCGCTGGGCGCGAGCGAAGAGATCTTCAAGTTTATGGATGCGCAGGATGATGTGCAGGAGAAGAAGCGCGCGTTTGTGCTGAAGGGATTTAGGGAGGAGATTCAGTTTGAGAATGTCGGCTTCGCCTATGAGAGCGACGGCGAGGTAAAGCAGGTGCTTCATGGAATCAATCTGAAGGTGCGGCCTGGCGAGGTGATTGCGTTCGTAGGCCCCAGTGGGGCAGGGAAGTCTTCTCTGGTGAATCTGATTCCTCGCTTCTTCGATGTCAACGAAGGAAAGATCATGCTGGATGGCCATGATCTTCGCGATGTGACGATCGCGTCGCTGCGCCAGCAGATCGGCAAGGTGACGCAGGAGACGGTGCTGTTCAACGATACGGTGCGGAACAACATCGCGTATGGGCAGCCTGACGTTCCGATGAGCAGGGTGGAAGAAGCTGCAAGAATGGCGCTGGCACACGAGTTCATTCTCAATATGCCGGAGGGCTACGACACGAAGATTGGGGAGAAGGGGACGCGGCTGAGCGGGGGCGAGCGCCAACGGCTGGCCATTGCGCGGGCGATTTTAAAGAATGCTCCGATCCTGATTCTGGATGAGGCGACCTCCGCTCTCGATATGGAGAGTGAACAGTTTGTGCAGGCCGCACTGGCGAACTTGATGCAGGGGCGCACCGTGTTTGTTATCGCACATCGGCTATCGACGGTGCGGAGGGCTTCTCGCATCGCGGTGATTGAAGGCGGACAGATTACAGAGATAGGAACGCATGATGAACTGATGCGGCAGTCCGGCACCTACCGGCGGCTGTATAACATGCAGTTCAGCGAAGACGACCTCGCGCCGGTTGATGGGAGCGAAAACGTGTTGCCAGTGGAGTTGGAGGGGATGGCGTGACTCAGATCTATTCGATGACGGGTTACGCCAGTCTGCGTGGCTCAGTGCGGGACAGCGTTGCGTTTACGTTGACGATGAAGAGTGTCAACCACCGGTTTCTCGACTTACATCTTCGGCTCCCTTCTTTCTGCGACGCGCTGGAGGTGCAGATGCGCCGAGTGTTGAAGGAGAATCTGCGGCGCGGGCATATCGAGGTGACGCTGCAGGTGGAGCGAAAGGCCAGCGTAGAGATCCAGTTGAACGCAGGGTTGCTTGAGGCTTATGTGAAGGCGTTCCGCGAGGCTGCAACGATGCATGGCATGTCGAGCGACCCTGACTTGAATGCGATGCTTCGCATTCCCGGCGTAATGAGCACGGAGAGCACTGTCGGCGCCGCCGAGGTGGAGGGGCTCGATGAGGCTGTGCTCGCACAGATTGTGCCGCTGGTGAAGAAGCTGAACGAGGGACGCGCGCAGGAGGGTGCTTCCCTGGCCTCGGAGTTGAAGGCATCAATGCTGCGGTTGCAGGCATTTGGCGAAGAGATGGCCGCGCTGAGGAATGGGGTGCGGGAGGCACAGTTCGAGCGGCTGCGAAGCAGGTTGATGGAGCTGACCCAGGGTGTTCCCGTAAGCGAGGAGCGGCTGTTGTCCGAGGCTGCAGTGCTGGCGGAGAAGAGCGACATCGAAGAGGAGATCGTTCGTCTGCGTACCCACGTGGAGCGCTTTGTAACGATGCTGACAGAGGGCGGAGAGCTAGGCAAGCGCCTGGATTTTCTGTTGCAGGAGTTGAACCGCGAGGCGAATACGATGTTGTCGAAGACCAGCGGGGCAGCAGGCGAGAACAGTCTGCGGATTACAGAGCTGGGGCTTGAGATGAAGGCAGAAATCGAGAAGGCGCGGGAGCAGGTTCAGAATCTCGAATAGAGTTCGGGCGCGATTGTTAGACGGGCATTGGTAGACTGACAGAGACGCATAGAACGGATCATTGAGGCGCATGGCAGGAATACTTTTTATTATCTCGGCGCCTTCGGGTTCAGGGAAGTCAACGCTGGTAAGCCAGCTAAGATCGCTGGTGGAGGGGTTGGATTTTTCAATCTCCTATACGACGCGGGCCCCTCGCGGATCGGAGACGGACGGCCGGGAGTACCACTTCACGACGCGAGAAGAGTTTGAGCGGATGATTGCCGCCGGAGACTTTCTGGAGTGGGCACAGGTCTTTGGAAACTACTACGGGACGGCGATGTCGGCACTTCGGCATGCGAAGGACGCAGGAAAAGATCTCCTGCTGGATATCGATGTGCAGGGTGCGGTGCAGGTGATGAAGAAACTGCCGCCTGCGGTGTCGATCTTCATTCTGCCGCCGAGCCCGCAGGTCCTCGAGAGGCGGCTGCGCAACCGCAGCGAAGCAGAGCATGTGACCTCCGAGCAGGTAATTCAAAGCAGGCTCGCAGAAGCACGCAATGAGTTGAAGCAGATGTGGGACTACAAGTACGCGCTGGTGAACGATGTGCTTGATCAGGCTGTGGCGGAGATGCGCGCGATTGTTTTGTGCGAACGGGGAGAGCGCGATGGAGTGCAGGCGTTGGCGTCGAGCTGTAGAACGGACGCGGCTTCCCCACGCTTGAAAGCCGCGCTGAATTCGTTTCGGGATTAAGGACTACTTATCCACTACGAATTGTGTATGGCTTTTCGCCGCGGTGAGTTATAACTTCAGACATCGGGGTGAAACGCATGACGATTGAGAATGCTTTCCACAACAAATACAGTTTGGTAAAGGGTGCGGCGCGTCGTGCGCGGCAGCTCCAGTCTGGCGCCGCTCCTCTGATCGTGGCCAAGTCGATGAAGGCTTGTCGCGTGGCGCAGGATGAGATCAAGCAGGGACACGTCAAGTTCGTTCTGCCGGAGCGCGTGGTAGAACCGGTCCTCGATACTCCTCTGCACTAAGCGCGATACCATAGAGCCATGGCAGGTGAAGCAGAACAGCTGCGGGCTTACGTGGAATACCTTCGTGACATGGGCGTCCATGACTTCTACCGTCAGGGCGAACCGGTGTACGTCGAAGCAGATTCTAGCCCGGCTCTAAACTCTGTTGTTGCGTCTGCTGGCACGCCTGTGGTCGATGCTGTTGGTATCGTGGATGCGCCCCGCCCTGTGCACGTAAGCGCACCTGCGTCGGAGCAGAAGTTTAGAGTAGCGCCAGTTCCAGGCAGACCTGAATCTCCGGAGTCTCTCATCGCCAAGCTTGTGAGTTTCGATGATCTTCTTCCCGTGCCCGCGATCCGGGTGGAAGCGGCGCATAAAGCGGATGCGCTCACTGCAATTCGGGAGGAGATCGGCGACTGTACCCGCTGCCCGCTGGCCTATGCGGGCCGGCGTTCTATCGTCTTCGGTGACGGTGATGCTAACGCTCGGTTGCTGTTTGTCGGCGAAGGGCCAGGCGCGGATGAGGATGCCTCAGGAGTTCCTTTCGTGGGCAAGGCTGGGCAACTGCTGAACAATATGATCCAGGCGATGGGCCTCAAGCGCGAAGAGGTCTATATCGCCAATATAGTAAAGTGCAGGCCGCCTGCCAATCGCGTTCCTGAGCCGGTCGAGGCGAATACCTGCGACCCGTTCTTGCTGCAACAGATCGACGTCGTTCAGCCTCAGGTAATCGTGGCGCTGGGGTCTACCGCGGCGATGTATCTGCTCGGAGTGAAACAGTCTCTGAGCGGATTGCGTGGGCGGTGGCATAGCTGCCGTGGCGCGAAGCTCGCGGTGACCTACCATCCGGCGTTTTTGCTGCGGGACCCGCGAATGAAGGGTGAGGCCTGGAAGGATCTGCAGATGGTGATGGCGGAGATGGGATTGAAGGGCGCGTCTCGAGGCTGATCGGAGCCACGTTGTAGTGTCAGCGTTACGGTGGTGTGATGCGGACCGCGTTGGCACGACAGGAACGGATGGGGCCGCACGGAGTAGGCTGTGCGCGTTTGTCGAGACAGACCTCCACTGCAGTGAGGTAGTTGTTTCCGCAGCTGATCGCGAGGCTGGCGGCTGGGATGCGTGGGTTCGCGGTCTTGAAGAGGTCGATAAGCTGACCTGGTGTCAGCGAGATCTGATGATCGAGCTGAGCCAGGGTAGGCGGGATAGCGATTGACTGGAAGGCCTTGCGTGCAAGGGTGAAGAAGGCGTCGGGCGAGAGTCCGGAGCAGGTGCCATGTGTGCGCCACTCGTGGCGGAGCAGGCCGGCATCGGGATAGATGTCGCCGTATGCAGAGGCATTGCGTGGGCCGTCGTCGATTGAGCAGTTCTGCGGATAGCTGCCACTCATGTTCTGGGGCCATAGGCCATGCAAGACAAAGGCAGGGCGCTGCGCACACTCCGTCGCGTTGGGATGCGAGTGGCAGAACTCTGGAGACCAGGAGAGATTGAGAAGGTAGTAGTCAAAAGGTTGGCTTGCAGCGGGCACCTCCGCGCGGTCGACTGGTCCTGCGCCTGGCCCTGGCTGCAACTGCCGTTGGCAGCCGATGGCGGCCAGAAGAAGGAGAAGAAGTGTGGTTTTCATAAGAGCCGGGAGTGCGGTTGGCTAGCTACAGGAGCATAGCAGGAAGGCCTTCAGGATAACGAATGAGCATGGAAGCCGAGTATGGATTGGCGAACGGCGCCACAGAGCGGGAAGGTCTCCGGGGCCTACGCCGAAGGCCCAGATGGCGAGCGAGTGGAGCAACGCGTACGACAGTATCCCCGCCCATTAATTGATCAGGATCTGCTGGCGCGTACTCTCATCCAACTCCTCCACTGCAAGAGTCGCAGAGAGCGGATAAGCTGGAGAGATGCCTCTGTTTTGTGACGTTGCTCTGCCTGTGCCGCTCGACCAGATGTTCACCTATGCGGTGAATGGCGCGGTTCCGGTAGTGGGGGCGCGGGTGCTTGTGCCGTTCAGCGGGCAGAGGCTGATGGGGGTCGTCGTGCGAGTGCATGAGGACGCGCCTGTTGAGGGCTTCGAAATCAAGCCGGTGCAGCAGGTGCTCGACGAAGCCGCGCTGCTGCCGGATGAACTGATGAAGCTGGCTGCGTGGATAGCGCAGTATTATGTCGCACCGCTGGGTGAGGTACTGCGTGGGATGTTGCCGCTGGCGGCCGAGGTGAAACGGCATTTTTCTTACAGGATTGCGGAAGCTGGCCGAAAGGTTCTCTACGAGGGAGCACTGAAGGGCTCCTCGCGCCGGTCGAAGCTGACGCCGGAGGAGCAAAACCGAGAGTACTCGGTGTTGAACTACCTGGAGGGCGGGGAGCAGGCGAAGATGTCGGCTCTGCGATCAGCTACGGGTGCTAACAAAACGCTGCTCGAGGGGATGGTTCGGAAGAAGTGGCTCGTGCGCGAGGTGGTAGCGGAGGAACGCGATGCTAGGCGGTTGGAGAAGGTCGCGGTGCTCGTGGCAGAGGCGCGGCTGCCCAGGCTCAATGAGAATCAGACGGCGATTCTGGCGGAGCTGGCCGCAGTGGGCGGACGGATGAAGCTGAAAGATCTGCGGTTGAGCCTGAGTCGCGCGGGTGTTCCAGACTCCACGCTCGGCACGTTGGTGAAGCGTGGCCTGGTGACGATGGAAGAGGTCGCGGAGGAGTTTCATCTTGGCGGCGTCGGCGCGGAGGGAAAGAAACACGCGCATGAGCATGCCCTGAATGAGGCGCAGATGGAGGCGCTGAGTACGATTGCCGCCGCGATGGAGAAGGGTGGGTTTCGGCCTCATCTGCTGTACGGCGTGACAGGAAGCGGAAAGACCTCGGTTTACTTTGCTGCGATGCAGCGGGCACTCGATGCTGGCAAGTCCGCGCTGCTGCTTGTGCCGGAGATCGGTTTGACGCCGGCGATGGCAGGGCAGATGGTGGCGGCGTTCGGCGGGGAGGTGGCGCTGCTGCACTCGCAGCTAACGCCGGACGAGCGGGCAGAGCAGTGGCACAGGATCCGCCGGGGCGAAGCGAGGATCGTGGTGGGCACGCGCTCGGCTGTCTTTGCACCGATGGTCGAGCTGGGATTGATCATCGTCGACGAGGAGCACGACTCGAGCTACAAGCAGGAGGAGACACCGCGCTATCACGGCAGAGACGTCGCGGTGATGCGCGCCAAGTTGACCGGCGATGGCAACGGTACGGTCGTCGTGCTGGGGTCGGCAACGCCTTCGCTTGAGAGCTGGGCGAACGCGGACAAGGGCAGGTATGCGCGGATCGAGATGCGGCAGAGGGTGATGGACCGTCCCCTGCCGCTGGTTGAGCTGGTGGATATGCGCCAGGAGTTTCGCGAGACCGGCCAGGAGCAGATCTTCTCTCGCAAACTCATCGAAGAGACACAGGCTACGCTCGACCGCGGAGAGCAGGTCATCCTGCTGCTGAACCGACGAGGTTATTCGTCGACCGTGATGTGCAGAAGCTGCGGCGAGAAGATCGAGTGCGAGAACTGCGCGGTGTCGATGACGTATCACAAACCCGTGAGTGGCAACGATGCAATCGCGCAGCCCGGCCAGCGTCTGGAGTGCCACTACTGCGGGTCACGGCGGTCGGTGCCCAAGGTCTGTCCCAAGTGTGCCAGTGAGCACCTCTACTTTCTAGGCGCGGGATCGCAGCAGGGTGAAGAAAGATTGCAAGAGCTGTTTCCTACAGCGCGGATAGGTCGAATGGATCGCGATACCGTTCGCGGGCGCAGTGATATGGAACGTCTGCTCGCGCGCCTGCATGGAGGAGAGATCAACCTGCTGGTCGGCACGCAGATGATCGCGAAGGGGCATGATATTCACGGCGTAACGCTGGTAGGAGTGATCGGAGCGGACTTCGCTCTCGGCCTGCCGGACTTCCGCGCCGCGGAGCGTGTCTTTCAGCTACTGACGCAGGTTTCAGGCAGAGCAGGGCGGGGCGATCTGATTGGGAAAGTGCTGGTGCAGACCTACCATCCGGATCACTATGCGATTCAGTTTGCTGCGACCCATGACTACCCCGGCTTCGTAGCAAAAGAGATGCAGTATCGGCGATGGATGCACTATCCGCCGTTTTCCGTGCTGGCCAATGTCGTGATACAGAGCGAGAAGCTGGAAGAGGCGACCGGGTGGGCGGCAACACTGGGACGATGGTTCCAGAAAGCTACGTTGGACAAGATACGGGTTCTGGGTCCGGCAGCGGCTCCCATCGTAAAGCTCAAGCGAATCTATCGTTATCACTTTGTGCTGAAGGCGGAGCGGCGGCAGTCACTGGGCGAGGCGTTGCGGGCGATGCTGGCCTACGCGGAGACGCAAGGGATCGCCCGCCGGAACCTAGTGGTCGACGTGGATGCGGTTCACCTGATGTAACGGTGCCTCGCAGCAACAGATTGTAGGGGAGGTAGGGTTTGGACAGAGATTTCGTCCGGTGCTTAGTCGAGAAGGTGCAGTTCTTTGCCGGGCTTGAAACGAACCGCCTTGCCTGGTGCAATGGTGACCTCGGCTCCGGTCCTTGGGTTGCGGCCGATTCCGGTTTTGCGCGGTTTGACGGTAAAAACACCGAATCCGCGGAGTTCAATGCGGTCGCCCGCGATAAGAGTCGCCTTCATGCTCTCGAAGATCGCATCGACAGCCGACTCTGCTTTTGTCCTGGGAAGGCCGGTTCTTTCCACCACCCTCTGTATGAGATCCTGCTTAATCATCTGGGCCGCCGTCCTTGGGCTGTAATTTTTTAGAAACTGATGCTGACCTGGTAGTACGGTGATGGTAGAAACTCGAACTCAGATTGTCAACGAAAGAACGCTACCGTAAGATGAAGAATCTAATGAGGCAAGAGGGCCTGGGCACTACCGCACCCAATTTACACCCTTCTGCGACAATTAGTGATATTACCTTCTGCGAAAATTCAAATCGTAGAACCGAAGGGGCACACCAGAGTGGCAATCAAAAGCGACCGTTGGATTCGCGAACAGGCAACCAAACATGGAATGATCGCTCCTTTCAGCGAGAAACAGGTTCGAGAGGGAGTCATCTCCTATGGACTCTCCTCCTACGGCTATGATCTCCGCGTCTCGGACGAGTTCAAGATCTTCACCAACGTCAATAGCGCCATCATCGATCCAAAAGCGTTCGACGAGCGCTCTTTCGTAACGGTGCAGGCCGACAGCGTCATCGTTCCGCCTAACTCTTTCGCACTCGCGCGATCGATTGAATACTTCAAGATCCCTCGCGATGTGCTCACAATCTGCGTCGGGAAATCGACCTACGCCCGTTGCGGCATCATCGTAAATGTCACCCCGTTCGAGCCCGAGTGGGAAGGTTTTGTCACCCTCGAGATCTCGAACACGACCCCGCTGCCGGCTCGCATCTATGCGAATGAAGGGCTCTGCCAGATCCTGTTCTTCCAGTCCGACGAGGTCTGTGAGGTCAGTTATGCGGACCGTAAAGGGAAGTACCAGAACCAGCAGGGAATCGTTCTGCCGAAGCTGTAGAGATGGCAGGGGGCATGATTTTCTAAAAGCGCTAAAGACGGCCTACTAATTGCACGATGCTGAGTAAAGGGGCTGTGCCGCAAAATGAAAGACAGGAAGAACAAGAAGGCCCGTGGACCGTTGCGGGTGGGTTTGGTGGCGGCAGATCCATTGCGGGTTTTGGGGTTGCAGACCATCTTTCCAAGTGGTGGACCGGTCGAGATCGTTCCCCTCTCGGTTCCAGGGGCTCTCGATGCCTCCGGAGTCTCGTTGATTCTCGTAGATTCGGCCTGTACAGAACATATCTTTGAGCTGCTGGCAAGCTTTCGCAGGACGCGGCCTCGTTTCCGGCTTATCGTGCTCGGTCTGGAGGAGGACCACGACCATATCGAGCGCATCATCGGCGCCGGGGCGAAAGGTTACCTGGCCCAGACCTCGAAGGAGAGCGAGATCCGTATGGCGATCGAGATCGTCCAGGACGGCTCTGTGTGGGCTCCGCGCAAAGTATTGGCCCGATTACTCGAATCGACCCGAGCGGAGGCAGCAGCAGCCGCGAAACCAGCCAAAGAACCCAGATTCACCGAGCGCGAGCTCCAGGTTCTACGTTTGCTGGTCGCTGGACATCCAAACCGCATGATTGCTGAAGAACTTGGAATCGACGTCGCCACAGTCAAGAAGCACGTGGGCAAACTGATGCGAAAGGTCGGAGTAGAAAACCGGATTGCGCTCTCTGTGCATGTCGTCGGCCAGCAACTCATCCTGAAGTAAGGTAATTGGCGATTCATCGAAGAATTAGGGCACTCAAGGCGGTTTCGCGGAGCCACATCGCCATAAACCCTACCCAGGATAGAGTTAAGTCTGTTTTTTACTGGCAAATTTGTTAACTATTTGATTAACAAAAACTGCTCAAAGGTCTACCCACCTTCGTACCGTTGTGGGCAAAGGTAATGTGAGGCAAAGTACTACCAAGCAACACAGACCTGGGAGAGGGGTTGTAGAGATAGCGTCGGAGTTCTACCGACATTATCTCTACAACCCCCATTTTTTCGCGTGTATGGCCTTCTTCTCGGCGTATGCTAGTCCCGTTGGCGTGGCTGGGCAACTTGGTGCGTTTTTCGCCCATCCTACATAGTGTTGGAAATAGACAGTTTGTTGGGTCCCCTCCAAATTCAGAACGGGAATGTGAAAGGAATATCGATGATATTGAAGAAGATTTCAGTAACTCTGTGTGGTTTGGCAATGATTGCCGGTTCTCTGTCGGCGCACGCGGAGGGCGATAAGGCGAAGGTTGCAGACCGCCTTACGTCTGCCACCCAGGTTCTCCACGAGATTATGGCTACCCCTGACAAGGCAATCCCTGGAGGAATTCTCTCGGGTGCGTCTTGCGTAGTAGTCATCCCCAGCTACAAAAAGGGCGCATTCGTAGTTGGAGCCCAGTACGGCCAGGGTGTCGCTACCTGCCGCACGCCAGGTGGCAAGTGGAGCGCTCCAGTCTGTGTTCAGCTCGCTGGCGGAAGCTTCGGTTTCCAGATTGGTGGACAGGCGACAGACCTCGTACTCGTTGCGATGAACCAGCAGGGCCTGCAGGACATGTTGAAGAACAAGTTCAAGCTGGGTGCGGATGCTGCTGCAGCGGCGGGTCCGGTTGGACGCAATGCTCAGGCTGGAACCGATTGGAAGCTGAATGCCGAGTTCCTAAGCTACTCACGTAGCAAGGGACTATTTGCCGGCATCAACCTCGATGGTACGGTCCTCTCGCAGAACCAGGACGATACCCGTGCGCTCTACGGTTCGGATATCTCTTTCGACCAGATCCTTGGCGGTAAGCAGATTACCCCTGTGGAAGCTCGCCCCTTCGTACGCACCGTGGCGAAGTACTTTGTCGTAGCTAAAAACCAGTAAGTAACTTTCGTTTGCCTGCTAAAAGGGACGGCTCATTGAGCCGTCCCTTTTGCTTTTCTGTTGGCTTTTCTATGGATTGAAGAAGCGAAGTAGCTCCTGCTCGTCATGGTCGCTAAGGTTCGCTCGTACGCGCATATGACGAACGACAGTGCCGGAGATGTGAGAAGAGAAGCCGTCCGGCGCATTGTGGCAGCGAGAGCAGTTCTGCTCAAAGATTCTGTTGCCCTCATCCGCCTGGTCCAACTGCTTTTTCGCCTGCGGCTTTCCTGCTGTCGCGTGCATGCCTGAACTACCAGCGGTAGAGCCGCTCTGCGGCGTTGAAGAAGCAGCCTGTGGAACTGGCTTGGCGAGGGTCGGAAGTGAAGCGGATACGAGCACAGCCGCCAGAGTCATGGAAAACAGCCTTGTCGGTGTCATTTGTCTTTTGCCCTCCACGCTGGAAAGAGGAAGCGATAAACGATACCTGTCTCCCATACGTTGTGATCTCCAGTGGAAGCAAACTGCCGTCCGTAGCTGGTAAGAATTCTTGTGTTGTGAGGCAGGTTGTAGTCGATCGCGAAGTCTGCCCTCTGAACATCCACCGGCAACAGTCCATCGCTTGCCACGTTGTCGCGACGAAAGGTCTGCTGCATGCGAAAGACCGGCTCGAATCGCCCGATCACGCTATCCGGACCGCCGAAGCGTTGTAGTCGATAGTCGGCCTCAACCCAATACCCATCTGCGTGCTGTCCGCTGGTAAACTCAGAGCGCAGCCGGAGTGCAGTGTCCTTCGGCTCCCACCACACATGGACTCCATAGAAGTTTTCATGGACACCCTGCAGAACACGATCATAAGAAAACCCAACCTCCAGCCGTTGTACAGGCAGATAGAGATTGACTCGTCCGCCAAACTCGCGATCCGCAGGAAACTGCAGGTTGTTGCTTCGAGTGGAGTAGAAGGCTGTGTAGTCGACGGAGTACTTCTCGTGGGAGACAACAGAGCCGCGCGCCATCCCACCCAGGCCAGTGCCGGTATTCACGCCCAGGCTGGCGATCAAAGGCGTGTCCTGAAAGTTATTGATCCAGATGGGAGACAGGCGCTCGTTGTACGAGGCAAAGGGAACCAGGTAGCTTCCGGCAACCAGCGTCAGGTGACGGTTGATGAGAAAGTCTCCAGAGAGATAGTTCAGACCGATGAAGTGAATGTGATCGTCGCCGCTCTGACCATTCCCTTTCGGGAGCCACGTCTCCAGCAGGGTCGCTCGAGACTCGATAAACAGATGCTGGCCGATGGGTGCTGCCAGCAACGGCTCGATGACAGGGGTGAAGTCCGTGCTGCCTCCGCTGGTGCTGTGAAAGAACGCAACGCCGCCGGATAGGAGCGGTGTATCTTGTGCCGCTACGATCTTCGTAGCGCAGAGAAGAGCGAGCGCGAACACCATCGCCTTCCTGTAGCGGCCCGTTTGGGGGATATCTGATTTCAGTATCGGGTGCGGCATAGAGACATGCTAGTGAGCGCTCTTCGGAGAGGTGTCGGTCGCGCGTCTCAATTTTGTCGTTTGATTGTCATTTCTAAAAGCAAGGAAGATGGTCAGGTTCGACGTTAGAAAATCTTTCTTCTCAGGCTCTCACTTCAACTTCATCTGCTGGTATCTCGAAGCGGGACGGCCGTCCGTGCCTCCGCAACTCGCTCCCAGATCTCGTCGCCGTTGTCGAACAACTTCACGCGAACATAGGCACTCCGCATGTAGGTGCGTAATGGTCCTAGAGTATCGATCTGTGAAGCGGGCGGATCTCCTACGTGAAAGATCCCCATCCTCGGCGCCCAGAGGATGTACTCCACCTTCTGTTCTCTCAAATCTTTGACAGTCTCGGTGACCCACTCTGGCAGCGTAACCTCGTAGGGAAGCAGAACATCGCTTGCACCCACCTCCCGCAGTTGCAGAGGCAGATAGAAACGCATATGAGCGACCTCCAAAAAACGATCGCCTGCAGCAGTGTGCCGCATCAGCCAATCGGCTTCCACCAAATCCTCCGGCTCCATCATGGCCTGCCCCGTGGGCAACGTGATCTGCTGATAGGGATGAAGCTGGGTTGTAACCACGATCGCCAGCGCCAGTACGCCTAAGAGGCCCCAGCCCAGCGGCATAAGGACTCGCTCGGTCTTCACCCTTTGACTGACCATCCACGCAAGCAGAATAAGCGCGGGCATGGCAATCGCATGCATGCGGTTCCAATTGAGTCTCGTGATGATCTCAAGCGTCAGAAAGACGCTCAGCGAGGTAAGCAGCGCCACCGGCATCGTATGTTTCGGCGAAGCGGGACGGCGGCGCACGAACAACACGACCGCCGGAAGGATCAGAAGAATTAAGAAGTACACAAACAGATGATCGGTAAAGCTGATCCATGAGCGCAGATGATGAGGGGGCCCGAAACGTGGAAACAAAAACCCATCCGGAAAATGAACATATCGAGACGGATAAAGAACCTGAAAGTACCAATACCTGCCAGCTCCCGCTGCAAGCAGGTATCGCCAGCTCAACAAGGTCCACACTGAGATCTCGCTGATCAATAGCAGCGTGATACGACGAGCGACAAGCCGCCAGGAGACATCGCCGAGACGATGCTCCAGCATCAACGCCAGACAGCAGGCCAGCGTCGCCATTGCACCTGCCGTCTGCGTGCAAAATGCAGAGAGAGCAAGTAGTGACCCGGCAAGCACGATGCGCGTCTTCGAACGAGAGGGAAACAGGCTCCAGACAGCAAGCACCGCTGCCAGCGAACTGAACCAATGATGAGTCGCGTCAAACCTGTCTCCATAGAGAAGCACGGCACATGCCAGCGCGGTCAGCATAGCCATCGCCAACCGCATCAACTGACGCGCGACCAGAAAACAGACCAGCGTAAGCGCAAAGCCCAGGCAAAGGACAGACCAGCTTGTGCTGCGAACACTCTCCCCAAACAGGCGAAAGAACGCCAGGTAGCAGAGGTTCACCCCAGGCGGTGTGAACTGGTGAAAGTCCCTCAAAAACTGCTCTCCCGATCGCATGCGGGACGCATACACCCAGAAAAAGTTCTCATCCCCAAAACGAAAGATCGGCACACCCGGCCAGCGGAAAAGATTCAGGTAGAGGAAAGAAAAGACTCCGCAGAAAAAGAGAAAGATCGAAAGGCCCCGTACTCTGTGGGTCCGCGCGGTAGACTCCTCTGACGACAAAAACTTCTGCCCGCTCAAGTTCTCCTGCCGGACGCTGGACGTTCGTAGCATGATGCTCTTCCCTTACAGCAAGGAGTCCGTATGTCGCCGGCCGTTCCCACTTGCCTTATTTGCCTCGTCACATCCAAGGCAGCGTCTCATTATAGGGTCCATCCGTCTTACATGCAGTGCCGTCCCGCATCCGGCAGAAGAAACCTTCGGGCCTCAAGAGCCCGAAGTCGGTAGACTAAGAGCTTGAGCAAAGTCCCACAAAAAGAGGGTAAGGACGTGGAGGTGAGTCTCCGCGAACGATTTGAGTTTGCCATCGTATGGCTCGCTATCAGCTTCATGCGCTTATTACCCAGGGCGTGGGCGCGAGCAGCAGGCGCAGCCATTGGAGCGCTTGCACTTCGGCTCTTGGGAAGGCTGCGCGGCGTAGGGGAGCGCAACCTGAAGCTCGCATTTCCAGAGATGTCTGAGCTCGAACGATACAAAACTCTCCGGCTCTTATATCGAAATCTCGGATGGCAGCTCGCCGAGTTCTGTCTGATGCCCGGATACACGCCGGAGAGTGCGAGCCGTTTTATCCATTACGAGGGGCTGGACAACTACCTGAACGCTCGCAAACGCGGAAAGGGAGTACTTGTGTTAACAGGGCACCTTGGGGCGTGGGAGCTCTCAAGCTTCTATCACTCTCTGATGGGCATGCCGATGGGCATGGTGATCCGGCGGTTAGATAATCCTCTCGTGGATGCCTTCGTAAATCGTGTCCGCTGTCTGCACGGCAATCGGGTGATCCACAAGGACGACTTCGCCCGGGGCCTGATTGCATCGATGCGGGCAGGAGAGACGGTGGGGATTCTGATGGATACAAATATGACCCCGCCACAGGGCGTCTTTGTGCCTTTCTTTGGAGTGGAAGCCTGCACTGCCTCGGGCATGGCGCGGATCGCGCTGAAGACCGGAGCTGCGGTCGTGCCGGGGTTTCTTCTGTGGGATGAGACTGAACAAAAGTACGTTCTACACTTTGGCCAGGAGCTCGAAGTAATCCACACCGGCGATCCTGAAACAGACGCAGTTACAAATACGGCGGCGTTTACCGCAGCGATTGAAGCAACCATTCGACTGCACCCTGAGCAGTGGCTCTGGATGCACCGTCGATGGAAGACACGGCCTTCCGGGGAAGAGGGAATCTATTGATGGCAACGATGAGTCAGGTTGCAGGTTGGGCTGGCGTAAACGCACCGCCGTTAGAAGTTCTGGTCACGGAGGTCTCGAGTATTGAAGCCGCGAAGGAGAGTTCGGTGATCTTCGCCACAGACGCCGAGGCGTTGAACAGAGCGAAGCGCTCGAACGCCGGTGTCATCCTGGCGAGCACAAAGCTGGCGTATGCCGGGCAGTCGCTCGACCCAAGGGTGTTATGGGTGGCAGATGCAAGGTACACGTTCGCTGTGATCGCAAAAAAGCTCGCAGGCACTGGCGTCCAGTCGGGAGTGCACGCTTTAGCGGTGGTGAACTCGAGCGCAACCATCGGCGCGGGCACTGCGATCGGGCCGGGTGCGGTGATCGGAGAGAATGCGGTGATCGGGAGCGGATGCATGATCGGAGCGCGGGTGACGATCTATGCAGGAACCGTGTTGGGAGATCACGTTGTCGTACAGGCGGGAGCGGTGCTGGGGTCCACAGGCTTTGGCTATGCCCGCAACGGCGAGACCGGAGAGTACCTCATCTTTCCCCAGCAGGGACGTCTCGTAGTGGAGGACGACGTCGAAATCGGAGCGAACACAACGATCGATCGCGGCGCGTTGGGCGAGACGCGAATCGGGCGAGGAACGAAGATCGACAATCTCGTGCACATCGGTCACAACTGCGTCATCGGTAAGAATGTGATCATCGCAGCGCAGACGGGCATCTCAGGATCAAGCGTTGTGGAAGACGGAGCGATCCTGGGCGGGCAGGTAGGAATCGGAGAGCACGCGACAGTAGGCGCTGGAGTAATTCTTGGCGGCGGCGCGGGCGTGCTCAGCGGAAAGAAGATGCGCGGGCCAGGCGAAGTCTTCTGGGGCCGCCCGGCACGGCCCCTGAAGGAGTATCTGCGGGATCTCGCAAGGTTGAAGCACCGGTAAGATCTTAGAAGTGATGTGGTGAATGATGGCGATCGTAGTAGTAGGCGGACACACAAGAAACATCGGCAAGACGAGCGTGGTCGCGGGACTGATCGCCGCGATGCCCGAGAAGCACTGGACAGCCTTTAAGATCACTCAGTTTGGACATGGCATGTGTTCGGCGAACGGGGAACCCTGCGACTGCGAGACTGCAGAGCACACCGTGGCGGTGAGCGAAGAGCGCGCAGGGGGGGACGCCACCACCGACTCAGGACGTTATCTTGCGGCCGGCGCGATGCGGTCGTTCTGGGTCAGAACACGCCAGGGGGATCTGTCGGAGGCGATGCCCAGGATTCGCAAGGAGATCGAGCGCGCAGAGAACGTGGTGATCGAGTCGAACAGCATTTTGCGGTTTCTGCGGCCCGATCTCTACCTGAGCGTGCTCGATCCGGAGACAGCGGACTTCAAAGATTCGGCAAAGTATTTTCTGGATCGCGCAGATGCGGTGCTGGTGCCGGAGGGCGTACTCGGAAGGCCCGAGTGGAAGGGGGTTTCGCTGAAGCTGGTAGAGGGAACGCCGGTGTTGCCGATACGGCCGCCGGTATATGTCACCGATGAGGTTACAGAGTTTGTTCGAAGACGACTGACGACCGACCATAAGTTGATTTAGCGGCGAAAAAAAGAACCGCCGGCTGATCTGCCGGCGGCTCGTCGTTGTTCTATTGCTTCCTGCTTGTTAGTTGATGTTACCGTTCATTCCATTGGGGAAGAAGACTCCCTCGTGAGGTGAGGCTGCGGTTGGTGCAGTCCCGGTGACGATCGCCAGGATCTGGGAGGTGGTACGGGACCAGCCCATGGCGTTCAGATCGCTGTCGACGATCGTTGCAGCGGTGTAGATCGACGAGGAGGCGTTGATGGCAACCGGCGTAGTCTGCACGCCGATGTCATCAGCACCCGATCCTGTAAACGTGGTGAAGGGAACGGTGATCGGATTCGTAGGATCGGGATTTGCAAGCGCAGACCGAGCCGCAGAGATCTTCTGGGTATAGCTGGTAAGGGTTCCGGTCGGCAAAGGTGAGCCAGCGGCATCGAGACCAGCAATGGTGGTGCGGATGAGGCCGGCGTGATAGGCCTCGACCGCGTGGATGCCAACTGCCGCAGGAAGGATGTTGACCTTGTCTGCGATTAGAGGCGCTGCTCCATGGTAGGCCGATACGCCGACGTCTTCGAAGATGTACGCGCCAATTAGGAAGTGAGCGTCATCCATAAATGGGTTGAAGGAGGTACCGAGCCCTGCCGCCACTGCAAGAGCATTGAACGAGTTGAACAGGTCGATGTTTGGCATCGAGACTGCATTCGTCGTGAGCGCCTGCTGAAGAAAGAGGACATGCTTCCCCTCTTCGCCGGCGGTCTCGGTTGCGTATGCCTTTACGAGCGGGAGCGCGAAAGGAACTGCAGCGAACGTCGGGCTGAGGGTGACGGTTCCGGCGGTGCCACCATTAACTGCGACAGGAATCGGAGTCGGCAGCTTATCGATGGTGACGCCGTAGACGGCCAGGTTGTAGAACTGAGCTTCCAGGTATTCGAGGTTCAGGGCGAAGTTCAGGATGTCGAAGTCGTTGATGGCGGCTGCCTGTGCCTCTGCCTTTTTGGTTGAGCCGAAGGCGAGCGCGGCAAGCGCGGCTCCTCCCATCGTGAGCATCTTTCGGCGTGTGTTTACGATGATCTCGTCAAGCTGTTGTGTCTCTAAAGTTGCCATGATGTCTCCGTCCTTAGGAAGCAGTTACGCTGATGTTGCCGTTGAGGCCATTCGGGAAGAAGCCGCCCTTGGATACGCCAACGCCAGAAGCGCCACCGTAAACGATGTGGAGCACCTGGTCTGTGGTCCGAGCGAACGCAATGGCATTGCCGTCTGCTGCGACGATGCTCATCGTGCCGAGTGCGGTTTCAGCGGCTAACTTGTTGCCGCTGGCAGCACTGATGTTGCCGCGGAGCGTAGAGACCTGGTTGGCCAGATTGACGTAAGTCTGGTCACCCGTCTGCGCAGCCCCGGCAACGAGCAGTGTGCGGATCTCGGCAGCGTGGTAGGCTTCCGTGGCCTGGATGCCGGCAGCGGCAGACAGGATAGCGTTATTGGAGATCAGCGGTGCAGCGCCTGTATAGGCCGTCACTCCAACGTCTTCGAACACGAAGGCGCCGACAAGGAAGGCGTTCGTGCTGAGGAACGGATTGAAAGGAGAGGGGTTGGTGATGCCGGCAGCTACAGCAAGCGGGGCGAAGAAGGTCAGGTCAAGGGCAGGACGCGGAACGGGGGTGCCTTTGTTGGCGGTGATGGCAGCCTGGATTGCGCGGACGTGATCCAACTCGTCTTGTGCGATCTCATTGGCATACTGGGCAAACGAGGCGTTGGTCCACGGAACAGCAACGATGCCTTGCGGAACGATCGTGGTGCCGGCGCCGGAGAGTGCATCGGCGGTGGAAAGACCAGATCCGGTAGCGGCATAGAGATAAAACTCAGCCTCAAGATACTCGAGGTTGAGCGCGAAGTTCAGAATGTCGTTATCGGGGATGTCAAGCGGGGTGGGCGTCGGTGTGGGTGTTGTAGTAGGCGCCGGAGTGCTGTCGTTGCAACCGATAATCATTGCACCCGCAGCCGCCGTCCCTGCTCCAGCCAGAAACTTCCGGCGGGACAGAGCTTTATCTATGAGATCGTTAAGCTTTTTTTCCACGATGAACCTCTCCTCAGTGCACGTTGCTGACTGCACCTTCGTTGTGATGACGAGATGCGGGAGTCAACGGATTGCGGAGGCAATAATATTTGTAACTAAATTGATTGCACGGGAAGGATCACAATGTCATCAACAAGGCCGACCTCTTTTTGAACAAAAGGTTCGGCATAGCGGACGCCGGCAAGCAGGCCATAGTGGCGCGCCGTGGCAAACGTCCTCTCCCGAATCTCTTCTTCAGGTACGAAGAGGCCTGTCCCCTCCGTCTGTGCGCCATATTGGGAGCGATAAGCCAGCAGCGCTTGTAGACGCTGCTCGGCAAACGGGGTGATGTCCACCACAAAGCTTGGGCGCACATCGGCATACAGGCTGGCGTACAGGATCTTATAGGGACGATGCGGCGGATGAGACTCGCCAGGCGTCGCCACCTTCGCGAGCCCGCTTACG
This sequence comes from Granulicella sp. S190, assembly GCF_009766095.1. Classification (GTDB taxonomy): domain Bacteria; phylum Acidobacteriota; class Terriglobia; order Terriglobales; family Acidobacteriaceae; genus Edaphobacter. The sequence continues at coordinate 551,424 of NZ_LMUD01000014.1, read as the reverse complement.
AAGCAGGCCTCATAGCCTAAAGTCGCCGAAGTATAGTGGTCCGGGTGGCGTCCCTGCCAGTAGGGAAGGATCACGACTCGCGGGCGCAGTCGGCGAATCACTGCGGCCAGCTTCAGCCGGTTAGCCAGCGTATTCTCCACATTCCCGTCGGGCAGGTCCAGCGCCTCGCGATGGGCGACCTTCAGAATGCGCGCTGCAGCGTTTGCTTCGGCCTCGCGGTCGGCAGCCGTGCCCCTGGTACCCGACTCCCCCTGGGTCAGGTCGAGAATGCCCGTCGCCCAGCCACGCGCATTCATCGCCAGCAGGGTACCGCCGCAGGTCTGTTCGACGTCGTCGCGGTGAGCTGCGATGGCAAGAATATCGATCAAGGGCAGCTCCTGACTCGCAACGATTCCCCCAGCCGCTCTCTTGGGATACCAGCGGACAGCTTAGTTGGCGGCGTCGGTAACCGCATCCATATACGCCACGTCGAGCGCTGTACCCTGAACGATGATGTTCACGTTGTTGATCTCAGAGCCATCCGCGGTATTGAAGGCGTGAATCTGGCCGCCATAGGCCGTGTACATCTTGTGCAGGCCTTGAACCCAGCAGAGACCGGTGAGGTCGCCATAGTAGGCCTCATTCTGATTCGTATTCGGAAAAGGCACAATCACCGGTGAAGTAGTGCTACCTTTTGGAACTTGGGTGACGGCAGGAACGATCGACGCGCTGATAGGCGTCGACCCTGAAGGCAGCGCGACCCGGGTGAGGCAGTTATAGTTCGCCGTCTGGTCGGTGACCTGACCAGCTGCGAGCTGTTGCGCCGCACGCGCCGCACGCTCGCCGGTAGCACACAGATGCGAGCCGATCCAAAGCGTATTGTCGTCCGCGAGAAGAATCTTGTTGTGTGTTCCGTCAGAGATCGAGGTGACACTGGTCACGGTATTGCTCGCAAGGTTGATCGTGGAGAGATTACCCGCGAAGAGCCCGTCCGGCTGTTGCTGCTGGCCTGCCACGTAAAGAGTTGTCGTATCAGCGACTGCAGTCGTCACTCCCCCCGGGACGGGAGTTGTCGACGAATACGAGTTCGGATTCTGCTGGGCCGGGTCGGTCGAGTTGATGTAGCTGTTCACCAACAGCGCGCCCGGAAGAAGGTTGGTTACGCTTGAGGCGGTTCCACCGCACTCCGCGCCGCAGTTCAGTACATAAACCGTATTGCCGTCGAGCGAGAAGTAAGCCCCCACCGGACGGTCGAACGCCGTTGTCGTGGATCCCGTATTCACCGGCACGACGCAGTAGATAGGAAGGTTCAGAGGCTCGCAGTCCACCGCGCCGATTGCTGCGATTGCGGCCGTTGCCGTGACATATTGGTTGGCGTTCAGCTTGATCAGGCGATAGACCGTGTTGGAGTTCCGCACCATCGCCAGTACGACGGAGTCGCCCTGGTTGACGACCACCTGGAAGACATTCGGCACATTCATCCCATAGCTCTTGCCCGTGGTGTTATCGACGACTTCGAGCAGGCCGCTGCTCCCCAATGCGGCGTAAAAATGGCCGAAGGTCGGAGGAATCGCTATGCTAGTAGCCCCAGGAAAAGTGCCGGCCGAGCCGGTATCGGACTCTTTCCCGTAGTTGATGATCTGCACGTCACCGTTAGTATTGGAGTACACATACCCGACGATCTCGGAGGGGAAGCTGAGGATCATGCTAGGGTAGCCGGACGAGAAGCCGCTGATCGAGAACGACATCTTGGTGTTCTCAATATTGCTGCGAATGTCGCGTAGTGCGTCGAGGATCTCCAGGTTGCCCGAGGTTCCGCCGTTCGCCGTTATCCCAACCATCACGCGATTCGCCAGCAGGCTCGGCGGAACCGGCCGGTTGGCGAAGGGGAACTGGGGAAACTTGTAAGCAAGAAAGTTGTCGCTATGACAGGAGCTGAGCACGGAGGTCGCAAGGGCGATCAGGAGCCCGCAGAGAATCTGGGCACGGAGAGACTTGGTGAAAAGACTTCGATTCGTCAACGGTAACTAACTCCAACCTGAGCGCTGCGGCATGATTTTGGCGGCCACGGCTATATGCCGAGTATAACAAAGGACGCGCCAGCAGACCGTTTGGAAGCGACCGGCGGAACCAACCATCTCCGTGGGTTTGGAGCACCTCCCGCCATTGGCTTAGGATAAGAACTACTTTGGGAGAGAACGATGGCGGATGTTGTTGGCGGTACGAAGGTGGTGTCTGGCGCGGGGTCTTCCGCAGTAGACCGGCTGTTCGCCGGCGAAACCGTGCTGTGCGACGGCGCCATGGGCACCATGTTGTACGCGCGGGGTGTCTTCATCAACCGCTGCTACGACGAGCTGAACCTCTCCCAACCGGAGATGGTCCGGGAGATTCACGCCGAGTATCTTCAGGCAGGCGCAGAGGTCATCGAAACCAATACCTTCGGCGGTAACAGATTTCGTCTCGGCCTTCACGGCCTGCAGGATCAGGTCCACGCCATCAACGCAGCCGGGGTAAAGCTCGCGCGCGAGTCCGTGAACCAGATCCGCGACAAGCAGGCCAGCGAGGCATTCGTCGCCGGATCCATCGGGCCATTGGGCGTCAGGCTGGAGCCGCTGGGGAAAGTCGGTCTGGACGAGGCGCGCGCCGCCTTCGCGGAACAGATCCAGGCCTTGGTAGAAGGTGGACCCGGCGTGGGCGCCGATCTGCTGATCGTCGAAACCATGACCTCGCTCGCTGAAGCGGAACAGGTCATCCTCGCCGCGCACCAGGTAGCTCCGGGAACGCCCGTCGTTGTCATGATGACTGTGGACGAAGAAGGGAACTGCCTCGATGGAGCCTCTGCCGAGACAGCAGCGCTGAAGCTCACTTCCTGGGGGGCCGATGCCGTGGGCTGTAACTGCAGCGCAGGGCCTGCCACTGTTCTGAGCGTGATCGAACGCATGCGCCCGCTTACTCCCCTGCCGCTCGCCGCCATGCCGAACGCCGGCATCCCCCGCGCCGTAGAGGGCAGAACCATCTACCTGACCTCGCCCGAATATATGGCCAGCTTCACCCGAAAGCTGGTCAAAGCTGGAGCAAGCATCGTCGGCGGATGTTGTGGAACCACGCCGAGCTATACCCGCGCGATGAAGAGTTCGCTGCGTGCCCTCGATGCCATGGAGGGCGGCGTCGAGATCATGCAACGATCCGGCGCAGGCAAGGCTGCTATCTCAGCAGAGAGCAAGGTCGCGCCGCCGCCCCTGGCAGAGCGCTCGAAGATCGGTGGCATGATCGCCGCAGGCGACTTTGTCACCATGGTGGAGATCGTCCCACCGAAGGGAATCGACTGCAGCAAAGAGCTCGACGGCGCCGCGCAACTGCATCGGCTCGGCGTAGACGCTATCAACGTGCCGGACTCCCCGCGAGCCAGCGCAAGAATGAGCGCGCAGAGCCTCTGCGTCCAGATCCAGCAGCATGTCGGTATCGAGACGATTCTGCACTACACCTGCCGCGACCGAAACGTCCTCAGCATTCAGAGCGATCTGCTCGGCGCCTCCTCGATCGGGCTCAAGAACATCCTTTGCCTCACCGGCGATCCACCCAAGCTGGGTAACTACCCCAACGCCACGGCGGTCTTCGATGTCGACGCCATCGGCCTGGTCAACGTCGTGCATAACCTGAACTACGGCCTCGATATCGGAAAGAACTCCATCGGAGAGTCCACCGGCTTCACTATCTCGGTGGCGGCCAACCCTGGCGTTCAGGATATGGACCAGGAGGTGCGCCGATTTGCCTTCAAGGTAGAGGCAGGCGCGGAGTTCGCCATCACCCAGCCGGTCTTCGATATGCGCGTTCTCGAGGAGTTCCTGCGCCGCATCGAACAGTTTCGCATTCCGGTCGTCGCCGGCATCTGGCCCCTCACCAGCCTGCGCAACGCCGAGTTTATGAAGAACGATCTGCGGGTCAGCATGCCGGACGAGATCATCGCGCGCATGGCTGCCGCAGCCTCGCCCGAAGCTGGCCGGATGGAAGGCGTCAGGATCGCGCAGGAGATGCTCGCCGAGGCCAGACCCATGGTGCAGGGGGTCCAGGTCAGCGCACCCTTCGGACGATATAGCGTCGCCGCCGATGTCCTCGGACTGGCAGAAGTTGAGGTTGCATAATGGCTGACTTTGAAGAACACTTGAAGGCGCTCGAGACAGTGGTTGAGAAGCTCGAACGTGGAGATCTCTCTCTCGAAGACTCGGTGCGTCTCTTTGAGGACGGAATAAAGCTCTCAAATGACTGCAAAAAAGAGTTGGAGGCCGCAGAGGGTAAGATTCAGGTACTGGTAGATCAGGGAAGAAAAGGAATGAAGACCGTAGACCTTGACGAGCTTGACGGCGTCAACCAAGGTGAAGCGTAGAATCACCAAGTCTAAAATCTGCAAGTCTGAAAGGAAGCGAAGGCACGTGTTCTCTTCACTGTGGCGGGTCGTACAAGCAGATCTTTACCGCTACTGTGGTAAGACAGACTGGCGCTCTTTCGTATCATGTTACGTTCGCTGTCCGGGCTTTCGGTTTACCTTCTACCTTCGCAAAGTCGCCTTCTATCGCGAACGCAAGCACTCCCCGTGGATCATCGCCTATATCTATAACCGAATCCTCTTCCAGCACTACTACTTCCGTTACGGATTCGATATCTCTCCCAGGGCTGGCATCGGGCCTGGACTTTATCTGGGTCACTTTGGCGGGGTTGTCATCAGCCCTGACGCCGTACTGGGAGCAAACGTCAACATCGCCCAGGGCGTAACCATCGGCGCCACCAGCCGCGGGCCTAACCCCGGAGCTCCGGTTCTCGAAGATCGCGTGTGGGTCGGAGCGAACGCAGTCATCGTCGGCAGTATTACCATCGGCCGCGAAGCGCTCATCGCACCCGGAGCCTACGTCAACTTCGATGTCCCGCCTTTATCGATCGTGCTCGGAAATCCCGGCAAGATCGTCTCCGAAGGTGGCTCGGCAGGCTACGTCAACAACACCATGGAATATATAAGGGACTAGGGAGCTTTTCTGGGCAGACTTCGCCGAGCGAGCAAAGGAGGTAGTCTCTTCTACCGGTCCCGCGACGTCACAAAGCCCGGAACCCATAGCAGAGCGCGCTTGGCCTCGGTCTCAGGCAGATCGGCGATGGTCATCCGCGCGGCCTCAGCATACGCACACGCTGTATCCATGGCGTAGTCGATCGATCCATGACGCTGCAGGATCTCCAGAATCTGCGGATGCGAGACGCGGTCAAAGCTGCGATCGGCCAGAACCGTTCGAATAGCCTCGCGGTCGGCTCCCGTCCCGCGCTCCAGTGCGTGGATCACAGCAAGAGTTGCTTTCCCCTCGCGAAGATCCGACGCCACCGGCTTGCCCAGCACATCTTCGGCAGCCGTAAGGTCCAGCACATCGTCGACGATCTGGAACGCCAGCCCCAGGTTGCGGCCGTACTCGCCAAGCTGCGCCTCCAGCTCCTCCGGGTCGCCGATGCCGTGGCCCGGCGTGATAGCCGCCCCAAGCTGCATCGAGACCTTGAATAGGCACGCCGTCTTGCGGAAGATCAGGTCGAAGTACTCTTCTTCATTAATCAGGTGCCCCAGCTTCTCGATCTGCAGAAGCTCACCCTCCACCATCTGTTGAGTCAGCGAGATCAGCAGGTCCAGCACCCGGAAGTTCCGCTCCTCAAGCGCCGTCGAGAACGACTGCATGTATAGCCAGTCACCGGCCAGCACGCACTTCGCATTGCCCCACGTAGTGTTTGAAGAGGGTCTCCCTCGCCGCGTATCGGCCTCATCGATAATGTCGTCGTGAACCAGCGTCGCGGTATGCAGCATCTCCACCACCGCGCCCAGCCGAATGCGGCTCTCGCTGGTGCAACCCAAAGCCTTCGCCGAAAGCAGCAGCAGCAGTGGCCGAATACGCTTCCCGCCGCCCGCGATAAGATACCGCGCAATGTCGGTAATCACTTCGACGTTCGAGGCCGACTGCCGCCCGAACTCGTGCTCGATAGCGGCGAGATCCTCACGGAGGAGCTCAAACACCTCGGCTGCGGTCGCGATGGAGAGCGTACTCACTTGATAGTCAGAGTATCAGGATGTGGATTTGGCTTCAGAATAGGCTCGAAAAAGTAACTCAAAATGTTGATCGCAACAATCGTCCTGAAATCCGGCGAGACAGCCCAGGCCAAGCGCCCTGCCGCCTCCCGAACACCGTCCCTCTAGTTGGAGCGGAAGTTGGTGAACTGCAGCTCGACGCCGATATCCTTCCCCTTCAGCAGCGCCATCACCTCTTGCAGCACATCGCGATCCTTGCTCACCACCCGCACCGTATCGCCCTGAATACTCGCCTGCGCCTTCTTCTTCGAGTCCTTGATCGCCGCCACGATAATCTTCGCCTTCTCCGACGGAATCCCCTGCACCAGCTTGATCTTCTGCCGCACGCTCGAGTTCGCCGCCGGCTCAATCTTCTCGAACTCAAGGTTCTTCAGCGACACGCCGCGCTTCACCAGCTTCTGCGACAGAATCTCCGTCACCGCCTGCAGCTTGTACTCGTCCTGCGACGCCAGCTGAATCGTATCCGTCCCCTCCAACTCAATCTTCGACTTCGAATCCTTCAAATCGAAGCGGGCATGGACCTCCTTCGAGGCCTGGTCAATCGCATTCTTCACTTCCTGAAGCTCTACCTTGCTCACTACATCGAAGCTGTTATCGGATGCCATGGGAATCTTCCTTCGTCTGAAACTTTATAGTCTGTAACGTTATCGATCTCTATTATCTCAGCGTCGGCACCCTAGCGGGCCGAGGGAAAGAGTTTTTTGAAGTTCTCCGTCGTCAACTCCGCCAGCTCCTCTGCTGAGATACCGCGAACCGCCGCCAGGGCCGCCGCCGTATGCGTCATCAGCGCTGGCTCATTCCGCTGCCCCCGCAGCGGTATCGGCGCAAGAAACGGAGCATCCGTCTCCACCAGGATCCGCCCCCCAGGAGCCATCGCCGCCGCATCGCGAATCCCCTGCGCCTTCGGATACGTCAGGTTCCCCGCGAACGAAAGATGAAATCCCGCCGCCAGCGACCGCTCCGCCTGCTCCACGCTCCCCGAAAAGCAATGCATAATCCCGCCCAGCCCATGCCCATATCCCGGCCGATATCCCGGCTTAGTCCAGTGCTCCTCAATCAGCGCCAGCAGATCCTCCCACGCATCCGCCGCCCCAAACCGCTCCTTCGCCTGCGCCGTAGCCAGCTCGCTCGTTCGGCAGTGAATCAGGATCGGCTTGCGCGCCTCCGCCGCAACCCGCATCTGCGCCACAAAAGCCTCCTGCTGCACGTCGATATCAGGATTCTCCACATGGTAGTAGTCGAGCCCAATCTCCCCCACCGCAACGCATCTCTCCCGCGCCGCCAGCTCGGCTAGCCGCTCCAGCGCCTCAGCCGTCGCATGAGCCGCCTCCTGCGGATGAATCCCCACGCTGGCGTACACCTTCGGCAACCCCGGCCCTGCAGTCGCTGCCGCAATATCGAGCGCCTGGTGCATCGTCGCCGGGCCATCGCCAATGCCAATCGCAAGGATCGTCTGCACCCCCGCAGCATAGGCGCGGCGCAGCACCTCCTCGCGTTCCGTAGGAGTCTCGTTATAAAAATCCAGGTGTGCGTGCGAATCGATCAGAGCCATTCTCATCAGGTTATCGCATCGGAAGCGACTCTCGAACCCCCAGTCCACCCGGAAAGAAACGGATGACGAACTTAGTTCGTACCGCGTAGTATCTCCGCATGAACAACCTGAACCGTCGTGATCTCTGTGTCGCCCTCTCCGCCTTTGCGGCCATCGGCAGCGGAATAGCTGGTGAAACAGCCGCAGCCCAATCCGGCAGTGTAGGCGGCGAGCCGGTGCTTGCCCACTCCCAGATCTTCCCCTTCGACAAGCTCCCCGTCCATGCCTCGGCCAACGGCGGAGCCAGCCGCGCCGTTATCCAGGGCCGCCTCGCCACGGGAGAGTTCGTCGAAGTCCACGAAACCGCTCTGCCGCCAGGCCAGATGCCTCACCCGCCCCACCGCCACACCCACTCCGAGTTCCTCATGATCCGCGAAGGCAAGCTCGAGGTCACCAGCGACGGCAAGACCGGCATCGTCGAACCCGGCGGAGTCATCTTCACCGCATCAGGCGTCCTGCACGGCCTCAAGAACATAGGAGATGTCATGGCCAACTACTTCGTAGTAGCCGTAGGCGTCCAAAAAGCAATCACCTAATCAAGTCGCTAAAGGTATAAAAGTCACGAAGTGACCGCCCCACGCGGAGTGGGCCCGTCCGGCAGGACAAGCGGAGGCACTTACCGCAACCGCGACCCCAAAGCGATCTCTTCCCCGAACGTAGCCAGCACCGGCTTGCCGTCTTCTCCATGCGAAGCAGCCAGCAGCATCCCGTGCGACTCCAGCCCACGCATCTTCCGTGGCGCAAGGTTCGCGATCACCACGATCTTCCTGCCCACCAGCTCCTCCGGCGTATACCACTCCGCGATACCGGAGAGGATCTGTCGCCTCTCGTATCCAAGATCAACCTCCAGTCGAAGCAGCTTATCGGCCTTGGGAATGCGCTCTGCCACCACGATCTGCGCCACCCGAAGATCGATCTTCACAAAATCATCAACCGCGATCTGCGGCGTGTCGGGAATGGTGGACAGCGCCGCCGAATTGGCGAACGGCCCCGAAGCAGGAGCCTCCAGATGCGAAGGCGTACCCGTCCGCTCCGTGCTGATCGCATGGCTGCCTGCAACGCTCAATCCCGGAACTCCAGTCGACACAAGGGTGCGAGGAGCAGCGCCGGGATGCGTCGGGTCCACAGGCACCGGAGAGGTATGCGTCGTCTGCTCGTCAATGAACCGCGAGGGCTTGGGTGCCTCGGACTTTTGTGGAGCGTTGGGGTTTTCGATGTCGACCATGATCTGCGCAAGTCCTTTATCCGCTCGGGGAAAGATAGGGGCAAGAGTCCCAAGTTTAGTGCCAGGCTTCAAACCACCCCACTCAAGATTCTTCAGTTCGCCATTCTTCGCAGCAACTTCAATATCACCAAGCCCAAGCTGCGCCCAAACATTCGCGGTTGCGTAGGGGAGAATTGGATACAAAAGCGCCGTGATGACGCTGATGCTCGCTGCGGCAGAATACAGAACATTATTAAGCTCGGTAGCTGACCCTGAAGTGGCTCCCTTTGCAAGTTTCCATGGCGCATTAGAGGTTATAAAACTATCAACTTGACCCACGAGAAACATAGCTGAATCAGTTATTCCGGCTTTCGAAGCTTTAGCAAGTTCAGCATCTAGTGGCAGCGCGAAGCGATATTTTTTGAAGGCGTCCTCATAAAAGTTCTGAACAGCTAACGAAGCTTGAGCCAGTTGCGGACCTTTGACAAGAAAGAATTTGTGGCTTCCATCATTGGGATCAATCAAGACAATCTGTTCCGAACTCCATTTAGAGTGAGAAGGAATAGTTCCATCGCAATATCTTTCAATCATTGCAAGCGTCCGGCTAACAAGATTCCCATAGCCGTTCGCCAGATCCGCGTTATACCGCGTGATCATCGCATCAAAACTGAAACTTCCATCGTGTCCAAACGGAATCTCACGCAGCAGGAAATACCGCAGCACATCCGCACCAAAGAGATCCTGCTCCTTCTTCGTGCTCTCAGGAAACTGCTTCGCATACACCTCAGTCCCGAAGGCATCGAGGATCGTCTCAGTACGCACGACGTTCCCCTTCGACTTCGACATCTTGCTGTCATCAAACAGCAGCCAGCCATTCGCCACCACCGACTTTGGCGTTGGTATCTCTGCGGCCAGCAGAAACGCAGGCCAGTAGACGCAGTGAAAGCGCGTAATCTCCTTGCCCACGAGATGCAGATCGGCGGGCCAGTAACGCGCAAACTTCTCCTGCTGCACAGGGTCATCCGAGCCATACCCAATCGCCGTCATGTAGTTCGCCAGCGCATCCAGCCACACATAGATGACGTGCTTCTCATTGCCGGGAACCGGAATCCCCCACTTGAAGCTGGTTCGCGAGATGGAAAGATCCTTCAGCGCTCCAGGGACATAGGCCTTGCCGCTGGCCGAAACCTCCAGAATCTCGCCACGTTCCGTGGCCTCTGCCACATTCCCACGCAGAAAGCTGAGAACCTCGTTTCTGCTCGACTCCGGCTGAATCAACAGCCGCTTCTCCGGATCATCGCTCTCGATGAGGTCGATCAGGGGAAGCTGGTACTCAGAGAGACGAAAGAAGTAGTTTTCCTCCGTTACCGTCTCCGTGGGCTTGCCGTCAGGTCCAATCGTCCCCGGAGGGCCATCAACAAACATCTCCTCCCCAATCGAGTATTGCCCCGTGTAGGTGCTCAGGTAGATCTTGTCGCGATCCAGCAGATGCTGAAACAGCTTCTGCACCGCTTCCGTATGCCGAGGCTCCGTCGTCCGGATGTAGTCGTCGTAGGTGATGCCCATCCGGTCCCAGAGGTCTTTGAAGCTCTTGGACACCTCGTCGGCGAACTGCTGCGGCGGAATCCCGGCAGTAGCGGCAGAGCGCTCCACCTTCTGCCCATGCTCATCCGTGCCGGTCAGAAAAAACGTGTCATCGCCCAGCAGCCGGTGACGGCGTGCAATCACATCAGCCGCAATAGTCGAGTACGCATGGCCGATGTGGGGGCGTGCGTTGACATAGTAGATAGGGGTAGTGAGATAGAACTTTTGTTCGGGCATGGGCCAGAGCCAAGTTTAGCAGCATAGCGGCGACTGTCTGTCAGCGGTAGCTTCCGAGAGGGAGCCATCCCGAAAATAAATCTCAAAAAGTTGGCGTATTTTTTGGAGCCGGAAAAGTGGCTGCTAAAACACCACGTCCACCACGCAAACCACCACGCTTACACCACCGAAAAACCACCCTCAAAACACGCTTTTTCTCAAAAAACCCTGCAAAAACACCACTCCACCACGAAAGAAAAAAACTCCGGGCAAAAAACCTACCGAATCACCTCGGTCTCATCCGTGGCCGGCGGAACAGCTCCGCCCGCAAGAGTCCCAGCAGCCTCCTGCTCGGAGTCCTGCGCCACGCGCGCCATGTTGAGGTGCTGCTCCATCGAGCGCCGAGCCTGCAGAGGATTATGCGAGCGAATCGCCCGGAAGATCTCGCGATGCATCTCCGCCGACTCCTTGATATCAATGGCGTTCTGCACCGTCTTGCTGCGCCGCTCATAGAGATTCGCAGTAATTGTCTCCATCAGCGCCCCAAGAATAGGATTCCCCGCAGCCCGTGCGACCGTTCGATGAAACCGCACATCGTGAATCAGGTACTCCTGCGGATCCTCAAGCGACGCATACATCTCCGTCACCTCCTCCGCCAGCTCGGCAATATGCTCATCCGTAGCGCGTTCCGCAGCCAAACCCGCCACGCTGGACTCGATCACCAGCCGCGCTTCAAACATCTGCCAGGGCGCGAATCCATGCAGCGCGCCCAGCACAGAAAACGAGCTGGAGTTGAACGACGGCGGACCGGAGGCGACAAACGTGCCTGCCCCATGGCGGCTCTTCAATACCCCCATAGCAGCCAGAAAACCAATGCCGGAGCGCAGACTGGAGCGACTGATCTTCAGTTGCCGAGCAAGGTCACGCTCAGGAGGCAGCCGATCCCCAGGCCGCACCTCGCCAGAACTGATCAGGGCACGAATGTGCTCCACCACCTGCATCGTCAACTGGCTGTGACCAGCGATCTCATCCACCTGCTCTTTTGCTTCTCTTTTCACGTCGCGTGAAGCTCCCTTGAGCATGAAGTTTGATGAAGGGTAACACGAGGCTTAGACGCGCCGGACGACGGATCGGCGAGCAAAAGCCTACACAGCTTGACGCATGCCCAGACGCGGCACAAGCAGCTGAAAGATCAGCAGAGCCGTGATGTACGCAAATCCTCCCATCGTAAAGATCAGCAAAGGATGGAGAGAGAAGAAGTGTGAGACCAGCCACGTAAAGCACGCTCCACCCAACGCTCCCGCAGCCCCGCCGATACCGACGACAGTGCTGACGCTGGTAGAAGGAAACATGTCCGTCGGAGTCGAAAAGAGGTTGGCGGACCACCCCTGGTGGGCGGCAGTGGCCAGGCAGAAGAGTCCGATCGCGGGCCATGCGTTGCCGGGGAAGAGCGTATGCATGTGAGGCACCAGCATGATGGGAAGCACGCACAAAGCGCACAACAGAAGGGCAAACTTGCGCCCGGAGTTGACGCTGTGGCCGCGTTTCATGAGGAAGCCGGAGAGCCAGCCGCCTGCGATAGACCCAATGCTCGCAGCCGTATAGATGACGATGAGCGGGTATTTCACATGGCTTAGGTTGAGACCATAGTTATCGTTGAGGAACTTGGGAAGATAGAAGAGATAGAACCACCAGATGGGATCTGTAATGCCTTTGGCAATACAAAAAGCCCAGAAACCCCGGTGGCGAAGGAGGATGGAATAAATGGCCCCCCCTTGGGTGACCGGAACTAGATTTACCTGGGTTTGGGTGGCTCCTCGGCGTAACTTGTTGTAGGGAAATACGAGCCATACGACTGCCCATAGAAGCCCCATCGAGCCGGTGCAGAGAAAGGCAGCGTGCCATCCCCAACGCGCGGTAACGGCTGCGATGAGGACCGGAGCAATAAACGCCGAGGCGTTTGAGCCTGAGTTGAAGAGACCGGTGGCGAGCGCGCGTTCTTCAGAGGGAAACCACTCCGTAGTGGCCTTAATAGCCGCGGGGAAGTTGCCGGACTCGCCAAGACCCAGGAAGACACGTGCGATGCAGAAGCCCGCAACGCTTGCCACGATGGAGTGACTGATCGAGGCACACCCCCAGAGGAGGATGGCGATGGCATAGCCGGTCTTGGTGCCCAGCTTATCGATAAGGCGGCCAGCGAAGAGAAACCCGACGCCGTATGCAATCTGAAAGCAGATAAGGATTCGACCGTAGTTGAGGTTATATGCGGTCTGATGGGCGGCATCGACGCCCGGGACCCAGCCCATAAAGTCGAGGTGCAGGAGCGGCTCGATGAGGGAGAAGACCGAGCGGTCCATGTAGTTAATCGTTGTGGCAAGGAAGAGAAGACCACAGATCACCCAACGAATGTTCGACTTCTCTGGAGCGGCAACGGTAAAGCCCGAATCAGGCAGGCTGGCAGTGTTAATCGACATTAGTTGCAGCTCCAGCGTAAATATTAGTCTGATGTGTGCCCGGAGTTTGTCAGGCGACGCATTTTTCAGCGTAATCGTATCGACGATGAGGATAGTCTGTGCTGGCCAGTAGGTGTCAAGCGTAGCTACGGCTGCAGGCACGGGATGAGGTAGGTGTGCTCAGAGCACGGTATCATCGCTGACGTGGCTAACGGTTACAGGACGGATGGAGTCGACATCGCGCAGATGGTAGCGCGACTGCGTACTGGTGATATTAGGACGCTTGCTCGGGCGGTTTCATTGGTCGAAGATTCGACAGCCGATGCTGAAGCGCTGGTCGATGCTTGCAGTGAATTTGCGGGGAGATCATTGAGGGTAGGAGTAACCGGGCCCCCGGGAGCAGGGAAGAGCACGCTGGTAGACCAGCTAGTAAAAGCTCTCCGGCACGAAGGTCAGAGCGTTGGAGTCGTAGCAGTCGATCCGTCAAGTCCTTATACCGGTGGAGCGTTACTTGGGGACCGGATTCGGATGCAGGGTTTCGCTAAAGACGATGGTGTATTTATCCGGAGTATGGCTTCTCGAGGCGCTATGGGCGGTTTGGCTCGTGGGGCTGCTGACGTCTGCACCATTATGGAAGCGGCGGGACGCCAGGCTATTTTGGTTGAAACAGTGGGCGTAGGGCAGGATGAGGTAGATGTGATCGGGCTCGCCGACGTAACCGTGTTGGTCTTGATGCCGGGAATGGGCGACGAGGTGCAAAGCCTGAAGGCCGGGGTTATGGAAATAGCGGACATCTTTGTTGTGAATAAAAGTGATCGCGGCGGGGCAGATCTGGTAGAGCAGGAGATCGTAGCGATGCAGGGTTTGGTGGCGAATCGAAGTGGCTGGATGCCCCCCGTTGTACGGACGGTTGCAACTACAGGCGAGGGTGTGCCGGAGTTGCTGGCGGTGGTGAGGCAATGTGCCTTGGACAAAGGCGAGCGCAGGGTAAGAGTCGATAGAGCGACCGTACAGAATGTCTTGGCGCCCAATGGACTGCTGTTGGACCATCTGGGTATCGCGGTCAAGAGCATCGCGGCAGCGCGGGGGTTCTACGAGGCGCTGGGGCTGGTGGTGACTCACGAAGAGACGGTGCAACATGAGCAAGTGAAGACTGCGATGCTGCCGCTTGGTGAAAGCCGGATCGAACTGCTGGAAGCGACGGAACAAGACTCCACGATCGGTAGATTCTTGGCGAAGCGCGGCGAGGGACTGCATCATATTGCGGTGCATGTAGAAGAGATCGATGCCATGTTTGCGCAGCTGATGAAGCAAGGGGTAAAGCTGGTAGGTGACTCGATAAAAGTGGGGGCCGGGGGCCACAGGTATTTCTTTGTGCATCCCGCGAGTACAGGCGGAGTGCTCGTAGAGATAGTCGGAGATGCAGCCGCCTCGCATGAGAGTGGGGAGTGATGCGCTTTTTGATGATTCACACCGCTGGTGGCGAGGGAAGTATCGCGTTAGGGGATACCGCGATGTCACCTCCAATCGTCGCGACGGAGGCGTTGCCTGGGAGAACGTCTTCAGAGCGCCTGGTTCCTGCGGTGAGGCGGCTCATGATGGAGAGTGAATGGACGCTAGGGGAATTGACAGCAGTGGTAGTCGTGCATGGGCCGGGTTCGTTTACCGGAGTGCGAGTAGGAGTCAGTGCAGCGAAGGGGTTTAGCGACGCGTGTGGGGTGCCGCTGATTGCGGTCTCACGGTTGGCTTTACTTGCCGCGGCTATTCCCAACGGAGATCAGACAGTTCACGCAGTTCTGGATGCGGGCCGAGGAGAGTTCTACTACGGAAAGTACGCGGGGAAAAGGTGTGTGCGGGAGGGTTTGATAGGTGCCCAGGATGTGCTCGCGGCTGCTAAAGGCGAAGTGGTAGCGGTATGTGAGACCTCAGTAGCAGATGAGTTTGAGGAGTTGCATCCGAAGTTGGTAGATGAGCCATCGGCTGGAGCTGCTTTGCCCTTTGCAGTGGAGCGCGTGGCGTCGGGAATGTTTGAAGATGCAGCTACTCTGGATGCCAATTATCTAAGAAGGACAGATGCAGAGATCTTTGCGAAACCTGCGCCGAAAGCCTCTCTATGAAGAGAGCCGAGTTCCATATTCGTCCCGGCAGCATTGGGGATATTGAAGAGGTGATGCGGCTTGAGCGAGCGACGACGGAGGCCCCGCATTGGACTGATGCGGAGTATCTGGCAATTGTCGACCCTGGCTCTGATGGAGCGGCGAAACGGTGCTTGTTCCTTGCCGAAAGAGACCGAGGTTTACTGGGGTTTGCAGTGGGGAACACCCTTATCTCCGGAGCAGTAAAGC
The DNA here is from genome assembly GCF_009766095.1 of Granulicella sp. S190. Lineage (GTDB taxonomy): Bacteria > Acidobacteriota > Terriglobia > Terriglobales > Acidobacteriaceae > Edaphobacter. The sequence goes on along the minus strand of NZ_LMUD01000014.1, from coordinate 535,940 downwards.
TGGCAGAGCTTGAAAGTGTTGTAGTGAATACTTCGGTGCGGCGTGGGGGCTTGGGCAGAGCACTCTGTCAGGCTGTCATTGCATGGTGCAAACAGCAGGGAGCAGCGGAGATGGAACTTGAGGTCAGGGCCGGGAGTGCTGGAGTTATCGCTTTTTATCTGGGATTAGGATTTCTCGCCGTCGGCAAGCGGGCTGGATACTACCGGGATCCGGTAGAGGATGCGTTGCTGATGCAGTTGAAGTTAGCGGGCGACGAGTAATCCACATTGCTGGTCCTGGTTGTGCTGTGATAGGTTGTCGGCCATCAGTGCGATGTCGTCTGTTGCTGGAGGTACTCTCACGTGCAAACTGGCAAGTTCACCGAGCTTCCCCATCCTGCGTCGTTTCCTTCCATTCAACAATTAGCGCAAGAGCACAGCCTGTACGATCGCAGGCTGGATACGCTACGTTCCAAACTGTTCCTGACGGACTCTGAACAGCTTGAAGAAGTAAGACTCAAGAAGCTGAAACTCAGCCTCAAGGACGAGATTGAGCGGCTTCGGCGTCTCGGAGTATCCTAAGATTCAGGAACAAGGCTTCTTGTACGCGGACCATGGCTCGGGTGGGAACGCTCGCAGGCTTTAGGTGTCCGTGGCCCTATAATTGAGTCACTTATGGTGCGAGACGGATTTTTCTATGCCTTAGGGCTAGGGGTTGTTGCTGCAGCGCTCTGGTATCTAAATATGCCTATTGCGCTGGTGGCTTTGCCAGTGGTGTTGGCGGCATTTTTTCTTTGGTTTTTTCGCGATCCTAATAGGACGATTCCTCAAGCTCCTGGCCAGATTGTGTCTCCCGGCGATGGTGTTGTTACTGAAGCGGAGTGGATCGAGACGATCAGCGGAAGCCGTTTGCGGCTGAGCATCTTCCTGAATGTTTTCGATGTGCATGTGAACCGTTCGCCCGTGGGCGGAGTGGTGAAAGTATGCGAGTTTCGCAAGGGCGAGTTCATGAATGCGATGAAGCCAGAGTCTGTGCTTAATAACGAGCAGACTCTGATTACGATCGATGCCGGTAGCTACGAGGTCAGCTTCAAACAGATCGCTGGATTGCTTGCGCGCCGCATTGTTTGCAATCTGAAGGTAGGCGACCGGGTAGAGCGTGGACAGAGAATCGGGCTCATCAAATTTGGATCGCGTGTCGATGTATTGATGCCCGCTGCGGCGAATCTGAAGGTAAAGACTGGGGCACGTGTAAAAGGCGGCTCTACCGTGCTTGCGGTGCTTCCAGAGCAGGCGCTGAGTGAATCGGCTGTGGTGGTCTGATGGAAGATGCGCAGATCGATACTGACGCTAAGATGAGGCGACAGCCAAGCCGAGGAATGTATGTGCTGCCGTCGTTATTCACCGCCGGCAACATGGCTGCCGGCTACTATGCGATCACGCAAAGTATCCAGGGATCAGCTGCTGACCAAAGTTACTTTGATCGAGCTGCTCTTGCACTGGGAATTGCGGTTTTGTTCGACGGCCTTGACGGTATTATCGCCCGAATGACGAACACGACGAGCGACTTCGGGAAAGAGTTGGACTCTTTGGCCGACGTTATTACCTTTGGCGTGGCTCCCAGTCTCTTGGCCTATATATGGGGATTTCGGATGCTGCCTCTCATGGCGCATCCCCACGCGAGAGAGCAGATCGTACACATCGGTGTCTTTGTGTGCTTCATCTTCCTTATCTGCGGAGCGAGCAGGCTTGCCAGATTCAATATCAGCATTAACCCGCAACCACGCAACCCGGGCAGGCCAGGCAAGAAATATTTTGTAGGTATGCCAATCCCCGCTGGTGCGGGTGTAATCAGTTCTGTGATCCACTTCCAGCACGGGTCCCCTATTGATAATCCGTGGATTTCGGTGGTGTGGTTGTGCCTCCTTGTGTTCACGAGTTTTTTGATGGTCAGCAACTGGCGGTTTTGGAGTGCGAAGGAGATAACGCTTGGCAAACGCCATCCCTTCCAGCTTGTAGCCGTAATCGCGTTTATTGGTGCCCTGATTATTCTTTATTCCGAGTACATGCTGATCATTCTGGCAATGGCTTATCTGGTGTCCGGCGTGGTGGCTCGGTTGGCTTATTCGTGGGGTAGAGAACGGAGACATTCCACTGGCATCGGTCATTGATGCCAGTCCGCCGGATGAAATAATAGTCTGCCGTTTAGTGGTTATTTTTAGGCGACTTTCAGGAGTATATGACGGACCGAGTGTATCGAATTGGAATCGTAGGGGCCTCCTCGCTTGCCGGCAAGGAGTTGAGCGAGGAACTGGGTGAATCGTCGCTGGGAGCTTCGGACTTCGTGCTACTCGATGAAGAAAAGGCAGTCGGACAAGTGACGGCAGCGGGGGACGAGGTTGCGTTTATCCAGCGGCTGGACCCATCTTCGTTTGATCGAATGGACTTCGTCTTCTTTGCAGGGGATGCGGCTGTGACGAAGAAGCATTGGCAAGTCGCGCGACGAGCCGGCGCAAGCATTGTCGACTTGACTTATGCCTTAGACGGCGAGAAGGATGTTCTCGTGCGGGCGCCGTGGGTGTCTGAAGCGCTTACAGGTCATGGTCTGGCGGATCATTTACAGCCAGATTTGAAGACGCCTGCCGTAGTAAGTGCGCATCCGGTTGCTGTAATGCTTGCTCTGATCGCAGGAAGGGTGCAGGCGAAGTTGCCTTTGAGGAGCGTTGCTGCAACTGTACTAGAGCCAGCGTCCGAATATGGACGCGCTGCCATGGATGAGTTGCATCAGCAGACGGTTACGCTGCTTTCGTTTCAGACGTTGCCTCGAGAGCAGTACGATGCGCAGGTGGCCTTCAACCTATTGCCTTCCTTGGGCGATGCTGCGAAGGTGAGGCTGAATATTACAGAACAACGCATCCATAAACATTACGCCGGGTTGGCTGATTCGAGGTTACCCAGTCTCGCGTTACAGGTTGTGCAAGCCCCAGTGTTCCATGGATATGTTGTTTCGATGTTGATCGAACTCACAGAAGAAGCTACGTTGAAAGATTTGGAGACGGCGCTAGGCGGGGAGCATATAGACGTAGTCAATGAGGAGTCCGATCCGCCGAGCAATCTAAGTGCCGCAGGGCAGGAGAACCTTATGGTGCGAGTGTGTACTGGCGATGGAGGTCAGGGAAAGCGTTTCTGGCTTTGGCTGGCTGCGGATAACCTGAAGTTTGCGGCTCTGAATGCAATCGCGTGCGGCACCGAGCTGCGAAGATTACGTCCCTATGGCAAAGTACAGTAACGCCAAAAATTTTGTTTTTATTTATTTACAAAGATGGGAAGGGTTTGGATGACTGACACGGGGATGCGGATCGGTATTGATCTCGGCGGGACAAAGATTGAAGCACTTGCTATTGATAAACATGGATTGGAATTGGCTCGTCAGCGCGTCGATACTCCGCGAGAGGACTATGAAGGGACGGTCAGGGCAATCGTTGCGTTGGTTCACCAAATGGAGGCTGAGACCGGCCAGGCTGGTACAGTCGGAGCGGGAATTCCAGGCACCGTTTCGCGGGTTACTGGTCTTGTAAAAAACTCTAATTCTACCTGGCTGAATGGCCGGCCATTTCACAAAGATCTAATCTCTGCATTAGGCCGCGAAGTTAGAGTGGCGAACGACGCAAACTGCCTCGCGGTCTCCGAGGCTACTGACGGCGCTGCGGCTGGAGTGAGAATTGTCTACGGCGTAATTCTTGGGACCGGATGCGGTGGTGGAGTCGCCCTCGAAGGCTGCGTTCACGAAGGTCCTAATGGTGTGGCCGGTGAGTGGGGCCACAACCCTCTGCCTTGGCCAAAGCCTGAGGAGTCCCCCGGGCCCGAATGCTACTGCGGTAAGTTCGGATGCATGGAAATGTGGGTCTCAGGTACGGGAATCGCTTTGGACTACAAAAAAACCACAGGCAACGCTCTCACCACACGAGAGATTGTTGCAGATTTTGAAGCAGGAGATTCTGCGGCGCTAGCAGCAATCGGGCGATTTGAGGATCGTCTGGCACGCGGACTTTCCAACGTGATCAACATACTCGATCCGGACGTAATTGTGATCGGTGGCGGCGTATCCCGGCTCAGTCACATCTATGAAGCTCTACCAAAGTTACTCCCTGCCTACGTGTTTGGAGGAGAGGCGTCTACGCCTGTCTTTCCCGCCAAGTTTGGAGACTCCAGTGGTGTCCGTGGTGCCGCCTGGCTTTGGCCGCTAAAGCGAAGTTAACTTCGCTTTTATATCGCGGTGCCTGCGCGCAAACTGCGCCACTATCAAACCCGGAAACCTCTTCACGGCGAAGATCTTTTACACGCTCCGTAGTTGGAAGGAAGGCCTGCTGTGTGAGATAGGAGTTTCCACGACTCGCTCGTGGGAATTCGCCAAGTTCGCTTCGTGCCATGGTGCCTCAGCAGCTGACTTTTACAGTAGGTTTTACGACGGACGCATACATCGGAACAGTGAGATGACACTATCTCGACCATACTCCGACAGTGGGCGCAGGAGAACATCGATCTACAGAGAAAATCCCAACTTTAACTTAACTAAATGATGTGCTTTCTGAGCTGAGGTGAGAAAAATTCATGCGATACCCAACTTTGAAACGGATCGATCCAGTTGTCCTTTTCTGACCGCAACTATAGGCATGTGACGCGGTCTGACGGCGGTCCAACGAGTATGCGATACTTAAAAAGCTCAAGCGGCTTCAACCTGTAGTAACTGGTAGTAATAGTTGCCTAAATTTTTGATGACGGCGCGCAGGTTTATCAGCAACGCTCATCAAGATTTACAGAGCAAAGCCGGGATGGCGGAACTGGCAGACGCAGCGGACTCAAAATCCGCCGACCGCAAGGTCGTGGGGGTTCGACCCCCCCTCCCGGCACCAAGATAAGCTACACAAATGAATTGGTAACAAAGGCCAAAGCCTCTCAGCCCAGGAGGCTTTTTTCATGCCCTAACCGCCAGTGCAATTTTCGCATGCCACTCTCTTCTTGGTTTGCTTATGTCATTCTAGAAGGCGGTTGGGATGCTAGGGAAAGACAGTCTGCAAAGGATGTCATGTTTTGAGAACATATCCGGTTCTGACATCTAGCCCCTGCCGAGTCGTAGCGTACCGTCCTTAGTAGACTATATGCAGAGCGTATGGCGTGGGTTTGCCGAAGGTTGCTCTTTGGTTTCTGTGTTGCCCATCGCTATATGTCGAACCCACTGATCTGTATGTGAGAACAAGTGGATTAGTCTGAAAGCGCGCTACGCTGTAGAAGATAGGGACATGGTCGTCGAGATAAGCAGCCATTGTGCCAGACCATAATGTAGTGTGATCGTCCAGACGGAAAGAGAACTATGGTCAATCGAATCCACGCCGATTTGGAGAGCGCTAAAGCTCGTACGACAATTCGCATTGATGCCCATCACCACTTTTGGCGCTACTCCCCAGAAGAATATGAATGGATCGACGAGTCGATGGCAACGCTACGACGGGACTATCTTCCCGGAGATCTGATCTCAAAGTTGAAATCTGTAAAGATGGATGGTGTGGTGAGCGTCCAGGCGCGTCAAAGCCTGGAGGAGACGCGATGGCTGCTGAAGTTAGCAGAAGCACAACCAGAGCGCGCACGTTGGATCTGCGGGGTGGTTGGCTGGGCTCCTCTCGTCAGTCCTGACTTTCCAGAAGTTCTGGAAGAGCTTCGACAACATCGTCTGTTGAAAGGACTTCGCCATGTTCTCCAGGCAGAGCCGGATGACTATATGGTGCGAACGGACTTCAACGAAGGAATCGCCGCGATGGGTCAAGCAGGACTGGTATATGACATTCTCGTGGTACCCCACATGCTGCGGCAGGTCATTGAGATGGTGGATCGTCATCCCAATCAGATCTTTGTGCTGGACCATATGGCGAAGCCCCGTATTGCAGCAGGAGTCCTGGAGCCATGGAACAACCAAATACGTGAGCTGGCGAAGCGGGAGCACGTCTACTGTAAAATCTCCGGCCTGGTAACCGAAGCCGACTGGCAGACATGGACCGTTGAGAACTTGAGACCGTATGTTGATCTGGGTCTGGAGACGTTCGGCCCTAAACGTTTGCTGGCTGGTTCAGATTGGCCTGTGTGCACGTTGGCTTCAGGGTATGAGCGATGGTTTGCAACACTGGACCAGCTGCTTTCAAAGCTTACAGTTACGGAGAAGGAACTTATCTTTGGAATCGTTGCAGCAAAGGTATACCAGTTAGACGCAGTGTCGGATTCTGACGCGAAGTACTAAGAGAAGCACTTCGAGTAAGGGGATTGCTATGCAGGCGTTGGTATTGAAGGAACCAGGAGAGGTTGCGATTGAAGAGGTGCCACCGCTTGTATGCCCGGAGGGTGAAGTTCGACTGCAGGTAAAGAGAGTAGGATTGTGCGGCAGCGATCTAAATAGCTACCGTGGCAAAAATCCGATGGTTTCGTTTCCTCGAATCATCGGACATGAAGTTGCGGCTACGGTGTTGGAGGATATGCCAGGATACCCTGCTCTGTCCGCTGGGACGAACGTTACTTTGTCGCCTTATACAAGCTGTGGGCATTGCGCATCCTGCAAGCGCGGCAGACCCAATGCGTGCCAGTTCAACCAGACGCTGGGGGTTCAACGCGATGGCGCTTTGACCGAGTACATATCGCTGCCGCCCGAAAAATTATATCCGGCTCATCTTTCATTAAAGGAGCTTTGCCTGGTCGAGCCGCTGACGATTGGCTTCCACGCAGTGGCGCGCGGACGCGTTACGGAGACAGATATCGTGGCTATCCTTGGTTGCGGAGGCGTTGGTCTTGGTGCCGTTGCAGCTTCGGGCTTCAGAGGGGCCAGGACTATTGCGGTTGATGTCGATGATGGAAAGTTGAACATCGCGCGGAAGGCTGGCGCGACGGATACGATCAATACCAAGTGTGAGGGTTTGCATGAGCGTCTTGCAAAGATAACCGCTGGTCGAGGTCCAGATGTGGTGATCGAAGCCATTGGTCATTCAGAGACGTTTCGTGCAGCAGTCGAAGAGGTCGCCTTTACTGGGCGCGTAGTGTATATCGGCTACGCAAAGGATCCTGTGGCCTATGAGACGAAGCTATTCGTGCAAAAAGAGCTGGATATTCTTGGTTCAAGAAACGCTCTTCCGGAGGACTTTCGCGCTGTAATTCAGATGCTGGAGCAGGGTCGTTTTCCAGTAGACGAAACAGTTAGTATCGTTGTGCCTTTAGCTGAAGCGGCGGAGTTGTTTGCAAAGTGGAGTATCGATCCGTGCCGCTTCTCAAAGATTATGATCCGTCTCGACTAATTGTATTGGCGCCTGCGAGAACACTAAATGCTTCCTGTTCCTACCCAATCCGCTAAATATTCCGATACACAGTCCGTAGAAGGGCAGACGTCGGGTTCCTCCCTGCCACTCATTCGAGCCGGCAATACGACTCCTTTCGTTCTGGTTAGCTCTCTGTTTTTCCTGTGGGGCATACCTAATAATCTGAACGATGTTCTGATTCGGCAGTTTATGAAGTCGTTTACGATTACTCGCTTCGAGGCTGGTCTGGTGCAGTCGGCATTTTATATGGGGTATTTTCTGCTGGCCATCCCGGCAGCCATGCTGATGCGAAGGGTCGGATACAAGATAGGGATGATCGTCGGGCTATTGCTCTTTGGCATTGGCACTTTCCTCTTCTGGCCGGCAGCAGCTGTGGGTCAGTATTCGTTTTTTCTGTTTGCCCTGTTTGTGATCGCAAGTGGGCTAGCTTTTCTAGAGACCGCGTCTAACCCATTTATTACGCAGTTGGGCGACCCTTCAAGCTCGGAGCGGCGACTCAATCTGGCCCAGGCGTTCAACCCTCTTGGCGCGATCACCGGAGTTCTCATCGGGACTATCTTTATCTTCTCCGGAGTAGAGATGTCTCCAGCGGCAGTTGCTTTAAGCAAAGCACAGCATACGTATGAGGCTTACCTGCGTTACGAGACTTTACGTGTCGTTAAGCCTTATCTGGCGCTCGGCGGAATCGCGTTCGCTCTGGCTATGATTCTGATGTGTACAAAATTTCCCGCGATCTCGAATGAGCACGAGGCAGAAACTTCGAGCGAGAATCGTGGGCGGCTCTCTGATTTGCTGCACAACCCGCGTTTCATGATCTCGGTGGCTGTCCAATTTTTGTATGTGGGGGCGCAGGTCGGTACCTGGAGTTACTTCATTCAATATGTCGAAACCTATGCGCATCAGACCGAGAAGTTGGCTGGATTCTTTTTGACAGGAACTCTGGTCGCGTTTGCGTTGGGGCGGTTTAGTTCGGCTTGGTTGATGCAAAGGATAGCACCGCAGACGTTGATGGGCTACTACAGCGTAGCCAATATTGTGCTTGTCGCGGTTGCAATATTTTTTCCGGGATGGGTCGGGTTGTTTGCGATGTTCTTTACCAGCTTTTTTATGTCGATCATGTTCCCCACGATCTTTGCATTGGGGTTGAAGGGACTTGGCTCAAATACAAAAATCGGCGGATCACTGCTGGTGATGGCCATTGTTGGTGGTGCAGTGCTGACTCCGCTGATGGGATTGATTTCTGAGTGGGGTCATAGTGTTGCGATGGCATATATTGTTCCGCTGGTGTCGTATGTGTGCGTGGCGGCTTTCTCCTTCTCAATCGCGACGGTGAGGGCTGGAAAAAACGATCTTGTACGGGCGTAAACTTCGAGCCAGTCTCCCCTGGCGATGGTCTTGTGGTGGATTTGCGTTCGACCCAATGCATTCTAACCATCTTGGCTTAGTATCAACCTCTGGCAGGAATTCAAACCGGCTCCTTCATCGTGTAATCCGCAGAATAAATAGTGATGGACACTCACAACTATAAAGCCGATGATTCTATGAAATCGAAGCTTATGCCGATGAATATTTTTTTTGAACGTGAAGGTTAGCCGTGGTCTATCCGAATCGACTTGCTGAGAGGCTATGAAATATCTTTTAAGAACAATCCTTTTTCCCATGTTTATTTCAGGTGTTCTTGGGACGGCCCAGGAGGCGAATAAGCCCGTGCCGCTATCCGCCCAGGATCAGGCTGTCCCGGCAACTCCGCGAGGAGGATCCTCGACTGCTGGTGTATTTGCTGCTGTCAAAGACTCTGAGATGCGCCCGATCACTGCCGGCGGGTTCGTGAAAGACGGGCCGATTATCTACAAAGATATTGCCCAACAAGCCGGATTAACGGTTTGGCATCACGTGATGGGAACGCCTGAAAAAAAGTACATTCTGGAGACGACCGGCTCTGGAGTCGCTTTATTGGACTATGACAACGACGGCTGGCTGGATATCTATATGGTGAACGGCTCCACCTACGATGCCTTGCGAGGAACCGCGCCAGCCCCCCATGCGGCTCTGTTTCATAACAATCACGACGGAACATTCACAGATATTGCAGCCAGGGCTGGAGTCGTAAACGATCGTTGGGGCTATGGTGTCGCGATAGGAGATTACGATAACGACGGTTGGCCTGACATCTATGTCTCAAACTTCGGCAAAAACCGCCTGTATCACAACAATCATGATGGAACGTTTACCGACGTCGCGGAAAAAGCAGGTGTAACCCTGGGGAACTGGTCTACCGGCGCTACGTTTGGAGACTACGACGGGGATGGGCGACTCGATCTCTTCGTTCCAGGCTATGTCCACTACGATGTAAATCACCCGCCCGATCCTGGCTCGGAGGCAGTGGGGTTGCTCTACTGCCAGTTTCGTGGAGTAAACACGCTATGCGGCCCGCGCGGTCTGCAAGGGGAGGGGGATCATCTCTTTCACAACAACGGCGACGGCACATTTACCGACGTGAGTGAAAAAGCGGGTGTTTCCGACAAGGCCCACTACTATGGTTTCACCGCAACGTTTGTCGATATCAATAATGACGGAAAGGTCGATCTCGTAGTTACAAATGATTCATCCCCTAACTATCTCTACATGAACAATGGAGATGGAACATTTGAAGATGCCAGCTACTACTCAGGGTTCGCGTTAAACCAACAGGGACGTGATCAGGCTGGCATGGGATTAGCAGTAGGAGACTATCTCAATAACGGATTAGTTGACCTATACACGGGAACATTCTCCGACGACTACAAACCGCTCTTTAGAAATGGCGGAGAGCAGGGGTTTACTGAGATAAGTCCTGAGATGGGGATCGCTGAGGTCACATACCCCTTTCTGACTTGGGCGACTGAGTTCATCGATTATGACAACGACGGTTGGAAGGACATCTTCCTGGTCAACGGACATGTCTATCCCCAGGTTGATAAGTACGACTGGGGGACTTCTTACGCGCAACGTCCGCTGTTATTCCATAACGTCGATAAGGGAAAGAAATTCGAGGTCATGCCGGCGGTTACGGGAACTGGACTGGCTGAGGTGATTCCCGGCAGGGGAGCGGCCTTTGGAGATTTATTCAATGATGGGAAGACAGATGTGGTCATCAATTCCATGGACCACGTGCCTTCGTTGATGCGGGATGTCAATCCCGACCATCATCATTGGGTTGGGTTGAAGCTGATCGGAGGGCCGAAGAGTCCCCGGGATGCCATAGGTGCCACGGTATATCTCACGGTTGGGGGAGTGCGTCAGCGAGCGGATGTGTTGAGCGGCGGCAGTTATGAGTCCTCCAATGATCAGCGGCCACACTTTGGAATCGGCGACGCAACTTCCATAGACGCATTAGAAATTCGTTGGCCCAGCGGAGTTGTAGAACAGGTGATGCTGTCGTCCGTGGATCGATTCTTCACGATTCAGGAGGGAAAGGGAATTATTTCCGGTCTCCTCGACCCCCCTGCGAAAGGGAAATCGAACGCGGAAATAAGCAGACAAAAGCCACACTAGATGAGTAGAATTCGGTTCATCCTTTCTCATCTGATTCGTCAGTAAGCTGCGAAGGAAAGAGTTGGGAGCATATAAGTGTTTTCCGGATCGGCCAAAATGCGGGTGAAGTGGGCGATCGGCAGCCGACGTATCTCTGCCATAAGAGCAGCGTACGTCCTTCTGGTTGGAGTTCTCTCTCTTGCCAGCGTCTTTGCTTTCCTTCCAGGAATTCAGGCTCACTCGGACCAAAGCCAGACGCAGCAGAAAATTACCGACGAAATGGCAGTTCGTAAGGAATACGCAAATCGAGTCGGTAAGAGCTATAACTTCGCCTTCGGCAAAGGAAACATCTCGACACCGGGAAATGCTGCCGTTGAGGGAAATACTTTCCTCGAACCAGACGCATTTCCCACAGCCGACTACTGCGGCCACTGCCATAAAGAGGCTTACCACCAGTGGCGACAATCGCTACACTCGAATTCCTTTCGCACTCCGTTCTACCGAACAAGCGTCAACATTCTTATACGAACCAAAGGAATTGAGTTCTCGCGCCACTGCGACAGCTGTCACAATCCGATCGCGGTTTTGGGTGGTGGCTTGACGCAGAGCTCCATCGTCGACCGCAAGTTTGACCAGGACGGTTTGACCTGCACGACATGCCACTCCGTGCAAAAGCTGCAGTCGACCCTCGGCAATGGTAGCTACGTGATGGGAGTACCCGCTGTGCTTGTTGATGAAAAGGGAGAGCGCATTCCTGGAATGGTGCCCGACTCTGAGATCCTGACTCACCTGGATCGCCACTCCAAAGCGGTGATGCAGACTTTCTATAGGACGCCGGAGTTTTGCTCGGCCTGCCACAAAGCCAACTTGCCAAACCCACTGAACGACTACAAGTGGATTCGCGCGTTCACTGCTTACGATGAGTGGCAGAACTCAAAGTTTTCTCAGAGAAATCCGCTCACCTTCTATCAGGCCGACTTCACCAGTTGCCAGGGTTGTCATATGAAGCGCGCGTCGAACGTATTGCCAGAGCCGGGCGCAAAGAACGGCACGTTCGCTTCACACCGCTGGACTGCCGGCAATACCGCAGTTCCTTTCTACTATGGCTTTGACGAGCAGCTCGCAAAGACTGTCGAATTCTTGAAGACAGGGAACTATTTGAATGTCGATCTGTTCGCGATTCGTAAGGCAAATGACGATAAATTGATTGCGCCTTTAGGTTCAACCCCGTTTAACCTAGAACCCGGCGAGACAGTGCAGGCCATGGTGGTAATTCAAAATAAGAATATTGGACATTCCCTTATTCCCGAGGTGCGTGATCTCTATGAAGGCTGGGTGGAGTTTGTCGTCACGGACTCGACCGGTAAAGAGATCTATCACAGCGGCTTCATCAAACCGGATGGGATGCTGGATGAGAGGGCACATAGCTTCACCAACCGCCCGGTCGACACAGACGGACAGTTCGTGGATAACCACAAGGTTTGGACGATCCATTCTGTCGCTTATGACAACGGACTTCAAGCAGGGCGGTCTTCCCTCGTCCGTTACGAGTTTCGCATTCCCGCTGAAGCGACGGGTGCGCTCACAATTACGGCGCGAGTTAACTACCGGCATCTTCGCCAAAGTTACCTCAACAATGTCTTCGGCAAAGACCATGCCGCATACCCCATCGTTGAACTGGCTTCGCGCAGCCGGATACTCAACCTTGGCGAGAATTCCGTAACTGCACCTGATCCACACGACAATGGTGACTGGATGCGCTGGAACAATCTTGGCATCGCTTACCTCGACCAGTTGCAGTACAGCGATGCGATTCAAGCTTTCTCACAGGTCATTAGATTACGGCCCGACTACGCAGATGGATACACCAACATCGGCCTGACTAATATCGAGTGGGAAAAGTATGCCTCAGCCCGAGGTGGCCTGGAGAAGGCACTGGAACTCAGCCCGAACAACGCGCGTGCTCTTTATTACCTGGCGTTAGTGGAGCGTCGCGCTGGGCACTCCGATGCTGAAGTAGAAGACCTCAAAAAGGTGTTGGCGCAGTACCCTCAATCGCGAGACGCTCGTCGCGAGCTGGGAATTTCCTACTATCAGCAACGCCGTTCTCAGGAGGCGATGGAGCAGTTTGAGGCGCTGCAAGCGATCGATCCCGACGACCTGACCGCCCACTATAATCTCGCGCTTCTTTACCGCCGCATGGGGATGAAGGATAAAGCGAAAGAGCAATCCGCGCTGTTTGTCACCAAGAAAATTGACCCTGGAGCCCCTACTTACTCTCTGGACTTTCTCCGCAAGCATCCAGAGATCTCGATTGAAAGTGTGCCGTGGCACATACACAAGGAAGCGCAGCCTCCGGCAGTCATCAGCGGAGGCGGAGAGAACTAGGCAAGCCACCAAGCTACTTCGCAAGAAGATTCATTTACCGAGAGACTTTGAAACGAATGGAACAGCAGTGAAGAATAACTTTTGGATGATACTGCTCATCGTAATTGCCGGGGTAGTAATAGCCCCTGCGCGTTGCCGCGCTGAAACCCAATGTCCGTGGCTTAATGCATCGACCGCTGCAGGAGTTTTAGGCGGCGAGGTTATAGCAACTGTAGTCGCTCCGACACCACAAGGAGATACTACCTGCGGCTTTACGCGCGCGCAGGGAACGTATCTTTCCTCCTTGCGGATCGAAGTGAATACCATGCATCTTCCCACAAAAGATTTCGCCGCCTACCTCGCTCGGTGCAATGGCACCGCATCGCCTTTGAAGGCAATCGGCAATGAGGCGATTCAGTGTGTTCTTACCCGTAAGGTCGACGCCGGAGCAGAGCAAATTATTGGGCGGGTCCGGGATAGAGCATTTGTTATTGACCTTAGGAGAAATCCAGCTGGACACTCAGCCTCTGGTGGCTTAAGTGACGAAGCGAGAAACCTTGCCGAGCAGGTAGCTGGAGCGCTCTTTTAGATATGTTGCTTACTGCTTGTTCTGTAAACAAAAAGAACAGACTGATAACACATGGTCTTGTTTGCTGCTGTTCCGGATTAGCTCTCGCCATTTGCGCAAACGCCCAGTCAAGCGCAGGCCCTGTCGCCGCGCCGCCATCTACCAATGCTGCGCAAGTTAGTCCAGTCAACCAAGTCCAGCAATTGATCTCTCGCGGTCAGTTGAACGAAGCGGAGATCCAACTGAACTCTCTCGCTAATCAACAGCCCGAGCTGGGGGGAGTAGAGCGCTTACGCGGTATGGTCCACTACCTGCGAAACGAGTTCGCCGCAGCGAATCTCGCTTTTGAGAAGGCTCTGGCTCAAGACAGCAATGATCTGCAGGCGATGCAAATGCGTGGTGTAACGCTCTATCGTATGGGCCAGCCATCTGTAGCCATCCCCTTTCTCGAAAAGGCGAATACCACCATTGCCAGTGTTAACGCGGATGGTACCTATGTTCTGGCTGTGTGTTATCTCGATGTACATCGTTATGATGACGCACGCCGCATCTTTGCCAGGCAGTACAAGCTGCCGGAGGATTCAGCCGCAGCGTATCTCTTTATGGGCCGGATGCTGCTTCGCCGCAACTACCCTGCGGAGTCCGAACAGATGACACGTAAAGCACTCGCACTCGCACCGGGCTTGCCTTTAGCGCATTTACTCCTGGGTGAGATAGCTCTTTCAAGATCTCAGGCAGCGGAAGCAGTCATAGAGTTTGAATTGGAACGTAAGATCAACCCGATGGAGGGGGAGGTTTATGAGCGTCTTGGCGACTCCTACCTCCGCGCGCAACGATACGAAGATGCTCAGCAAGCTTTGAACTGCGCGCTCCTTTTGGAGCCGAACTCAACTGGGCCCTATATCCTGCTTGGCCAAGTGCTCTTGAAACGGGACGATGCCTTGACGGCGCTCAATTATCTCTTACGTGCCGAGCATATGGACTCAGGCAATCATCTGACCCACCTCTTTTTGGGGCAGGCCTATCGTGCTTTGGGGCGTAAGGAAGATGCGACGCGGGAGTATAAGAGCGCAGAAACCCTTCAAAACCCCAAATAGTCTTTAGCAGATGCACGTGCGTGTCTCCCACTGCAAGAACAACTTTGGCGAAGAGACCCTGTACCGGGACGCAAGCTGATTTCTATCGCTGACCCGTCGATAACGCTGTCACATCTCGGCAGTTGTCTTCTCTTTGCCTTTTCGAGGAAAGGCTTTAATCCGTAGCAGACAATCGATGATGTCCGCCCGGAGTCTGAACGGTCTTAAGCTTGCCGCTCAGGATCCACAGTTTAATTGTCGCGTAACTCATGCGTAGCATGCGAGATGTTTTACGAGACGTCAGCATTTGACTTGAAGTCGGTATCGTCTATAGTTTTGGCGATTGAAAGCACCTCAAACGGATGGTGCCTTGCGTACGCCCGTCGTCTCTGTTAACAGCGATGACTACTTCGCGTCGGCAAGAGGTGTCATCGACTGCAGCATGGTAGGAATAAGCTCTGAAACCGTGGGGTGTATGTGAACCGCGTGAGAGAGTGTGGTGTAGGGTGCGCCCGCGTACATCGTACTCAAGATGCAATGAATGGCTTCGTCACCATCTGTGCCAAGGATGGCAGCACCCAGTATCTTTTTGCTTTCGGCGTCTACCAGCACCTTCATGAAGCCCTGCGATTCGCCCTTTTCGACGGCGCGCGAAACTTTCGCCATGGGGCGAGTTCCAATTAAAGCAGCACGGCCGCTCTGACGCACTTCCGTCTCGGTAAGGCCCACCTGCGCCAGAGGAGGGTCAATATAGAGCGCACTGGCGGGAATGCGGTCGCTCACACGCCTCGAGCCTTTGTCTAGCAGGTTGTCCGCCACGATTTCAAAGTCGTTGTAAGCAGTATGGGTGAAAGCTCCTCTTCCATTGCAATCTCCGAGCGCCCAAATCCCCGGCACAGACGTCTGGAGTTGGTCATCTACGGTGATATACCCCCGCTCGTCAGTCTTGACGCCAGCAACGTCTAGCCCCAGATCGTTCGTGTTAGGCTTCCTTCCGGCCGCAAGAAGAATACGCGATCCTACTACCTGTGGATGCCCTTCCAGACAGTCGAGGCCGACGGCTACGTCTTCGCGTTGCTTCTCAAGTCGAATACAGTTCGCGTCAAGACGAAACTGGATACCTTCGGAGTGTAGGATCTCCTGAACTGCAGAGGAGAGATCTGCATCCTCATTGGGAATAAGTCTCGACTTGCGCTCGATGACCGTAACCTCAGATCCGAAGCGCCGAAATATCTGTGCGAACTCTAGTCCGACATAACTACCGCCTACGACGATGAGATGCTTTGGCAGTTCTTCAAGGTCAAGAATGGTCGTGCTGGTTAAAAATGGAACATCGCCAACTCCGGGCATATCCGGCACTGCTGGTCTTGCTCCAACATTCAGAAAGATATGCTTGGCCCCGAGAACCGTGTCGCCGATCCTCATCTCGTTTGCAGATTGGAAGCGAGCTGTTCCTGTGAAGACAGTGCATCGCTCCATGCTTCGAAGCCAGGATTCAATGCCGGTTCGAGACTTCATAACAATTGCATTCTTGCGGGCCATCACTTGTCTCATATCAATTGTGACTGGCTCATTGCGGACTACACCGAAGTCGCTGCCGCGACGTGCGATGTGGGCAGCATGTGCGCTTGCGACCATCGCCTTGGTTGGAGTGCAGCCGTTGTTCACGCAGGTGCCGCCAAACAGCTTGCGTTCGACAAAGGCGACGCTCCAACCGGCTTGTGTAAGACGGCCTGCGAGTGCCGGTCCCGCCTGTCCTGCACCCACAATGATGGCGTCGAAGTCTTGTTTCATCTCAGTTTTATGACGACTATGACAGCAAGAATAATCGCTGCGGCATCTTCAAGCAAAGCGCCGGGAAGATCTCTTCCAATGCTCTCGGAGAGTTTCGCGCGTAGAGCGGAGCCGCCGAACGTCCCTAGGACTGCCCCAATAGCGCCGCCAATCAGGCCAAGAACAAGATACTGATGTGCTGCTCCTATCGCAGCTCCCACAAGAAGGCCGGTGACGACACGGGTAATAAATTGAGGAGGTGTCTTGCGACTGGGTGTCTTAGGCAGCTTGTCGTTGATGAGTTCACCAACTGCGAAGAGGGTGAGGATATACGGAGTCGCCGCATAACCCAGAAATGCAAGTGGAGTGCCTTGAAGCTGCAGCAAACCAAGACGGGCTGCCCAGCTTACCGCTGCAGGCGCAGTGATCGCCCGAAGCCCGCAAACGACACCTAATAAAAATGCAGGCAAAATAACGATCATTAAAGCTCCTGTTGTAGCAAAAGTGCCGCTTAGTATCGGGCCGATAGTATCTCTTGCACAAGCCGCATTTAAATTTCGTATTGCTTACCTGCTAACGATAACTCGGCAAAATACGGAGGTTGGCGGCTACGGAAAGCTCCCGACGGTACATCGGAGTCTATTTGAATCGAAAGAAATACTGCAAACAAATCTACTGAAGTCCAAAAGTGTTGGAGCACCGAATGGGATTTGAACCCATGAATACTGGTTTTGCAGACCTATCAATCAGTTCATAGACATTCACAGAGATTTGCAAACACTCAATGAAATCAAGGTGTTTTGTGAATGTCTATGAACGATTGAAAGTCACTCGACCCACTACAAATTTCACTACATCACTACATTTCTCACTACAGTGTTTTTGCCTTTTGCTCGGGCTTTGTCTCAGTTTTTGTTTTAGACCGCTTCATTTTCTTACGTGCGTAGGAAGAGGCCCAATCACGTGACTTTTTATCCTCTAGAACCTGGGATAGGAAAGCGAGCACCTGAAACGCCGCAAGATTCGCTGCTTTAAGGGCATCAAGACCGATTTGGGGAGCTTTCTCTCGGATACGGAGCCCTACTTCTATCTTTTGTAATTCCGCGTCGGACGGAGGCTGATCTTCGTTTTCCCGCGTTTCTATACTCCGTCCAATTGATGCAAACGATCCATGAAGGTACGCTGCACTCTTTTTGTAGGTAGCGTCGAACAATGTCTCAGTCGAACCTGTGAAATGCCTTTCCTTTAGTAATTGGTCAACTTTCTTCGCACGCTTGGAAAGGCTTATTTCGGTCCAATCGTTACCTCGACCATAGCGCGGCTTAGATGTGCCATTGGGCAAGATCTTTGTTTTGGCTGTATCGTGCGCGGATTGTAGCTGCTTAAGCTGATCTGGCGTATATGGGTGGCACAATTTGGGATTTCTCAAGCGGAGGTCTTCGTAGTTCCTCCATTCGCTGAAGGGGAGGTACTGGATATAGTCCGATGCTGCTTCCCAACCGACCAACAATATGTATTCTGCGGTGATAATCTTCTCAACCATCACCCTGACGAGAGCCATAGCGTCATCCCCGAGACCGGAACGAACCAGAGTACGTATGGAGGCTAAACTTCTCTCGGCGCGTAGAAAGAGGACATATGAGACTGCGAATTCAAATCCGAAGGAACCGGTTTTTATCGGTCTAGACCATAGAAGGCGTTGCAGGGCTCGCCCTAGCTCCACGCTGTCGTGCATTGTGATTTGGTACGTTTTGTTTGTTATGAGAGACATGATATTTAGCTAGATTATCCACTATAAGAACTCTGTTAACCCACAGCGTCCAAAGAAGGTAAGATCGGCGCATGCTCAAGCGCACTCTTGCTGTTCTAGCCCTTCTATTGCCTGCCGTCCTTTATGCTCAAACCGCCTCACCAAAGGCGGAACCGCGTAATCAGGCTGTCGCCGTCTCAGAAGTGTCGAGCATGCCGTCAGAGGCGGAGATTGGTGAGTTGGTCAACAAGGCTAGCGAGTACGTCGAAACGTATCGGCGTACTTTCGCGAACGCCAAAGCGTCACTCGATAAAGCGGCAACGGTCGGTTTCGATCAATCCGCCGTGACTTTATCCGATCAAGCGTCTGAAGTGATTGCTACGATCAAAAAGAATGGCTCGACCGCTGTTGCGCTGGTTAGCCTGATAACTATTCTCGACGACATGAGCCTAAATGCGCAGAAGGCGTCCGCTCAGGTGATGCTCGTTGCTATGCGAGAAGATCGAAGCGTCCGTTCCAATCATGGCATGCAGGATTTTCAAGACCTCGCTCAGGCGGGCAAGAATTGCTATGACATCTCAGAGCTATTGGTCCACTCCACAATTCGATACATCGCAGTAGAAGAAAGGGTGCTTCGGACGCTACTAGATCGCGACAAAAAGCATTGAGTCATTTTGGCTTGTGACAGGGAAATTGCTGCGCAATTACTGCCGTTATAAAAGAGACAGCAGGCATATCGCGATCCTGGGGAAACACGGCAAGGTCTGAGCCCATCTTCATTTTGACGGTCAACTCCATCGCCGAGCTTTTGAGACCGGGTGGCACGCAGAACCTCTTGTCCTTTGCCTCTTCAAAGCTGCCAGTTTTACCTTGAACCGTAGCGCCGCCGATCTGTGCTCCCTCGAACACGCCAAGAATATAAAAAGTGCACGCATTCTTAGCAGCCTCGTCGGTGGACGTGCAGAATTCGTATAAGTTTCCTAGTGTTATTTGCGCAGCCTGTACCATTGCGGGTCTGTAGAGGGCGGCACTGACCATGATGATGCACGCGAGGTATTTGAGTTTCGCCATTGGTGGAACTATAGACGTTGATCGGTCCTCGCGAAAGGTGTTACCCACGTCGCCCATAGTCTTTGCCGACCAACTTGTCGTATTGAAAATCGCTGAGTTCTAAGATGACGCCACCACCCCCGTTGCGGATGCCATGCTCGAAGTTATTCTTGCTCGACAAATCTTTAAGGCGAAACTCTTTGGTAATTAGCGTAGGGCCTTTATCGTGCACTGGAGTTCTTCCTTCAGACGGTTAAGCCTGTTGTCTGTTTTCCAGCAGTTCTCTAGCGGCACCTGTTAGCTCACCCGCCGCTAGCACGTCAACTCGTCTCTTAGCTCTTTCTGCCAATGGCGTTGGCGATGCTTCGATACTTATCAGAGCGTGCAATAAGGCTTCTTGTTCAGCCGAAGGAACCACAAGCATGGCCTCTGCGAGGGTCAATCCCATCTTCTGAAGTGCAGCGTCGCTATGTGACAATAAGCGAGTGCTGAGTTCCGCTATGTCTCGCCACTGATATTCCCCCAACAGCTCAGGCTGGGCGACAATGGCATAAAAAACGGGACCATATCGCAATAAATCTTCTGTTTTTAGCTCTTTTCTCCAATCTCCAAGAAGACTCCCGAGCAGGTTTTTCAGCTCTTGAGGGCCAGAGAGCGACTCTTTAAGTGGTTGAAGGGCAGCTGCGGCTAGGTCTCGAGTGGAAACGTCTGAACCCCGCAATAATTCGAAGTACTCGCGCACGAATTCTCGTTCTCTATCTGGGGATGACTTCGTCAGCATCTTCGCAAAAGCATTCAATAAAATTTCCTGCCGATACGAGCGTGCTGCGTTTGATCTGATGAGTTCAAGACACCGATGTTGGAAATTATTCGGAAAATCAGCGTTGAGTCTCTCCATATATAGATCTGTGTATTCGAGCCATTTTTCTAACGCCACGTCATCATTGACACTAATCGCGTCGAGAAAGACTTCGTCTATCGAGTCGGGCGGGAGATACTCCGAATAATCGAGGCAAAGCGAAATGCGTTGCATCGTGTGTTCCGTCGGGGCTGGAATTTCGTTTTTTAGAGAAGTCAGCTCTTGTTCTACAGCGGCTTTCAGTACCTCAGAAGTTCGCGGTGACTGGATGGCCATCACAAACTCTAGGTTCTTCCGTAACGGCGCTACATCTGTCAGACTTCGCCAAACTCCCAACAAAAATTCCTTCGATGAGATGCGAACGCTTGGCTCTAGTGAAATCGCCGCAAAAATGATGGCGACATCACACAGACGCCTCTTACTCTCTTCGTCAGAAAGACTCTTATATAAGGGTTGCAAAGCAAGCCAAACTTGAGGAGCACCTGCAGCTGCGGCCAAATCGTGTTTAAGCTCTATCGACTCAACTACGAAAGTGAGTTCAGGGCTGAACCCAGCACCAGGTACGATTTCCTTCAAATATTCATTTAGAGTTTGTACGAAAGGTTCAGTGTAGGTCGTGGGATTCCAATTAGCAAACAGAATGCTCCGTCTGACCGTGTTGTTATCCACGTCAAAAAGTCCGGGAACTGTGCCAGTAAGTATTTTCTGAAGGAGGCTCTGTGACGGGATAGTGACGCGAGTGTCGAGATCGGGGTCAAGTCTCAGCTGCTCAATTGCGTTTAGTCCTTCTTTTGTTCCACTCCACGATGCAAATTTATCGTTAAAAAGATCAGCGAACTGGATCCGATATTCAGGGAATCGATAAATAGCCGTTACCAGCGCGACAAAGTAGTCGGGGGGCGAAGGGAGTTGAAGCAGTTTGATCGCTGTCTCGTACATTTTCATGATGTTGGTGAATTGATCCTGACCCGCTTCCTGTGCGCACGTTAGCAGTTGGTTCGTCTCTTGAGTAAGCACTCCCATGGTGTCTCGATGCAGCAATGCGTTCGTGACAGCGCTTGCTACGCGTTTGGAATCGGAAGCCGAGAAGACCTTCGCGACACAGTAAAGTCTGAGGGTTCCCATTATCGTGCGCTGCAGAAACCTTCTGGTAGTGCGGTTCAATTGATCTACTACTAAATCGGCGGTCGCTACTCTCTCCGTAGGGTCAACTATCCCAGCGGCTATCTCATCGATTAGCGCTGGCTGACCCTCAATTAGGGCTGTCCCAAGCTCCGATCCGCGCGGTATTTTGATCTCTGTATTTGTACTTTTCAGTGAAAAGAAAACGTCGGCGTGAAGCATCTTAATGTCTCGGGTACGTTCGAAGATCTGTCTTAGACCGGGATAGTCGGATTCCCACGTTTCGAGTCCCATCGCCTTCAGTTCGTCTTTCTCGTCCACGGAGTCAACTGAAGATTCAAGTGCAGCTTTTTCTAGCACGCTATAAATGCGAGGGGTTTCAACGATACTTGCAAAAAGATCAGGATAGGAGTCTTCAATGAGAACGGCTTTCGCTAATTCGGGTAGGGTCGTGTCAACTATCTTAGGCATCAATCCTGCAGATTCGCGAGCCTTCGCAATTTGATACTTCATCGCAAAACTGTTGAGAAAATGCTTCATTTTCCTAACATCGCGACAGTTTGCTATTACGGCGATCTGCACCACTTCTTCGGGGATCTTGTTTTCTCTGGCGGTTGTATTCGCAAAATCCACCAAATCTGTATTTCTGATCGGAGGTATCCTCAGACTGATATTGAAATATTTCCGAAGCGACTCGTCTTGATAGCCACGCTTCTGGTTTGGCTCACTAAACACCTGAACAATAGTTTTGTCGTCGCACGGAACAATGAAAAAGCAATTCTTTTGGCCGATAAAGTTTTTTGTCGAGATTAGTATGTCCTGAACGACCTTGGGTTCACAGCGATCGAGGTCGTCGATTACTATCACTGCCCTTTTCCCGTTGAGCGCTTTACTGTCGATCAGCTTCCCAAACTCTCGTTCAAACTGTTCCGGGAAAATTAGTTTTGGATCGTGTAGAGGGGCCTCCTGAAAAAAGAAAACATCTTCGAATTTAAGTTGGGAAAACCAGACGAATACTGCTGGACCAATCGTTACAAGCAGCAAAGAGGAGACGATTGGATTCTTAGCCCATGCCGCCAAACCCTCTGCCAAAAGGAGTGTCAGACAGCCAACTAGGAATCTTGCGACTGCGCTTGAGCGAAAAGCAAACTTTACCTTCAGTGCATCCCGAAGAACCTGGGTCAAAGCCGCGACGGTGTTATCGTGCGTCTGCTTTAAAACATCGGTGTAATTAAGTTGTTCAAGTCGTGTGATGTTGTCATCACCGGGATCATAAATTTGCTTTGCTACTTCGAGAAGAAATTGACGTCGAAACGAATCTCCCGAATACTTCCAGGCGTTAAAATAGATCGGCTTCAGAGTGTTATCTGACCGTCCATCGATTCTCCTAAACAAAATGTTGACGATCGTAGACTTTCCGATTCCCCATGAACCAAAAAGGCCGATCGAAAGTGGCGGATCATTGTTGTTGATGAGAGTTAATAAACGTATCGGCGAACGCCGCGTGGTAAAACGCGTCAGATTTTGTATCGAATGAAGAATCGTTATCAAACAGTGGCTCGTCCCGAAATACCTTCAATTTCATCAGGGAAGACAACTTTTGCGCATCGGCTTGCGCCACGTGTTCTGCTGGCTCTTGGGGCACCGTATCACCTCGAAGATATCTATAATGCGCGAAGGTCGCTCAACGTGCTCTCGTCGCACACGTCGGAACTAATGTTTTGCTTTGAGCGATAGAGAACGCGGTGCGGAATGCTTTCGCACAGGAGAACGGAAAGGCAGGAAGATCTCATAAAGCTCCGCTGAGGAGAAGTGTTCGAGTCGGATAATCGTACCACTAGCTCCGTTGGACTCCCGTTCGACTTTGCGGCCTAGAAGTTTCTTTAAGCTACCCTTGAACTATCGACAGCCCTCTTCGCGGTGGTGTCGTGCCACGGTCCACCACGCAGCGACTTGATGCCCATCCCATTTAGGTCCGCAGCGATCCGCCTCCAGGTCAGCCTAGCGTCGCGCTTCTTCTTTATCGTCTCGATCACTTCATGCGGAGGCTTGTTCTGGCTTCGAACTGCCCTTGCCTTTGATAGGGAAGCCTTCCAGCGAGGATTGCCGAGCTTCGTGCCACGCGCCTTCGCTGCTTCGAGTGCGGCCTTGGTGCGTTCGGAGATGGCCTCGCGCTCATGCTCTGCGACAGCGGCGAGAATATGAATGGTGAGCTTGTTCGCGTAAGGCATATCGACAGCCTGAAATTCGACGCCACTCTCCATCAGGTTCGCAACGAAGGCGACGTTACGGGCGAGACGGTCTAGTTTCGCGATGACCAAGACCGCGCCATGCTTACGAGCGTGTTCTAGGGCCGCTGCTAACTGGGGTCTGTTGGCATGACGTTTGCCACTCTCTACTTCTTGAAATTCGGCTAGAAGGCTGCCAGACCCTATGAACCTACCCACAGCGGCCTTCTGCGCCTCTAGGCCCAGCCCAGACTCACCCTGACGGTCTGTAGAGACCCTGTAGTAGGCAACAAACTGCTTCTTTTTCGTCATTCTAAGTACCCCTGCGCTCTATTGTAACGGAGGTTTCAATTAGGCGCATTGTGTGCCTTGATTCAAGGCGTCGAGGCAGCCGAATCAGTTTTATTGCTCTTCTCGGCGATGTCAGCAACGCTTAACAAATTCCAGTACTTATTACCTGCCCGAGAAACCGGGTAGACCGAAAAGACCTGGATCGTCTTGATCTCGCTTACAACCTGCACAGCTCTGAACAGGGCTTGATCGCTTTCTCCCGGTTCAAGTGTCATCGCCTTAAGTTCTAGCTTTATCAGCGGCTCAGGAACTACGGAAGCGCTTGTGGGCGTTGAGGCGGCTTCAGCTTTGGGATTTATTTGCCTTAGTTCCATTCGCCCAGGTTCGAGTTCTACCTTCACCTTCCCAATGTTCGTTGCGCGGACGTCAACCGTGACCAAGGTCAGTCCAGGGTCGCCTTCCACAAGTCTGTGAGTGACTGTTTGTTCTAGTTTAATTTGAGGTTTGATAGATCTTTGCAACAAAAACCAGTAAGCTCCAGCGGCGATTGCCAAAATTGTCGCCACCCCTTGTACGATTTCGATCCAGAGTTTCAAAGTCGCCAAATTTGAACTTGGCTCGGTCTCCTTCAATTTTTTCATTGTTCCTCGATCGAACTCATGCTGATTTACTGATTCGGCTTGTCAGTCTTTGGCGTCTTGGGAGGGGAGCGACGACCAACCACCGGGGGGTTCGCATTCGCAGAGCCATCGTCGGGTTGGGGAATTTGAAAGCTGTCACCGTTGCTTCGGGGGCGTGCCGTGCTAGGTGCAGAAGGTGATAGTGAGGGTGGTGGAACTCCCGACGAAGCGTTGTAGGCTTCTACTACCTGCTCGGTAACATCAGCACTTTGGTTGGCCCACATTATGTCGTTCTGCTGTCCGCTAACGTCTAGTAGCAGCGTGTACCCATTCTTACTAACGTAGTCCTTCAGCGTGGCGGAGAACTTTTTTGCAACCTCGCCGTAAGCCGCTTGGAGATCTGCATTGTAGGCGTTCTGAGCATCTGCAGACTCGTGGTTCAGTTCTCTCTCCTTGACTTCGATATTTTTAACCTGAGCAGCGCGCTCTTCTGTGGATAGGGTAGTGGATGCGCTATTCAACTGTGCTTTGAGCGAATCGATTTGTTCAGAGAGAGCGGCGAGTTGATCCTTCTTACGTTTGTACTTGGCTTGAACTTCTTGAACGGCACGCTGACCTTCGTTAGTTGCGAAGACCCCTTGCTCGAAAGCGACGAGCCCAATTTTTTCAGGAACTTGCTTCGCTGGAGGAGGAAGTGCTGTCGTCTTCGCCCCCGAGTCCGAGCTCGATGCATTTTGACTTTGGCCGAGACCATTTGCCCCAGTCAACGCAATCCCGATAATGGCGACAATCATCGAACGAAAAGTCATCGAAGACCCTCCTTGAAGGGTATTGCTTACAAAGGGCCAGGGAAGCCACAAGCTTTCTCATGAACTGGGTTCCACCCAACTGTCTTTGTCTTGTCGTAATTCAAGGACATTATCAGCTTATGAACCGTTGCCATCAAGCTGCAAATTACCTTGCTAACCTACCTTCCTAGCGGGGCAGAGCTTCGATTGTCGGCAAATTGTCGCTCCCTCCCCCTATCCTCGGAGCTACCAAGTGGACGTGCAACTCGGGTGCTGCGCCAATAGGCTCTCCGTCTAGGTCCATCAGGTCTAGTTCACCTCGCCGTGAGGTGTTCGGTTCCGTTACCGCGATGATGGCGTTGAGACATGCTGAATCTCCTCTCACGGCCCGCTTGATCGTACTCAGGGCAAGAATCTCAGCCCAGGTCGTGTTGCGCCCTAATCCAACGGCCTCGCAAACTTCGAGAGGTGCTGGGTGAGATAGCCTCGCTCGGAGTGCCTTCGAAAACAATCTGTTCTCGTCTTTTGGACGCCCCGATGGGTTGCCGCTCTGTCCTTTCTTGAATGCCCATTTTGCGAGTCGCTCGCCAGCCTCCTTAGCAAGAGGCGTGCCTCTTCGTTTCTTCGTGGGTAACGGTGCCTCTATCTTGACCGCGACTGCGACCTTCTTTTGCTTCGCCATATAGTCGTTCCTTTGTGGCTGATTACGGTGCGTCTACGCCGCTGAATGCAGCAATTCCGAATCGCGCCTACCGCTCACCTCTGAGGGCCTTGGCGCTGCGCTCTTCTTCTTGCAGTGCTTCGCGGCTCTTTCTTTCTCGCTCTTCGGCGACGCAGATCAGCCGCCAGAAGGCTTCGGGGTCCACAGGGCGATTATCCTCAAAGGCGGCATCATAGAGCGCGAGCCTCTGAGTGATTGAGGCGCATCGACGCCACTGGGTACGAAGGGGCGACTCATTCGGCTCTGGTGGAAACAGATCGGCTTCAATGGACTCTACGAATCTGATCAACTTATCCTCTGGGGTTTGCATCACGCGCCTCCTTGGGCTTGCGGGTTCGAAATTGAATATCGTGCAGTAGGTCTGAAGCCAACTTGAAATACGCTTTCTGTTTCATCGGGTCAACGAGTCCAGCGGTCCACACGTAATTTAGTGTGAATGCCACGAGTCTCACTTTCTTTTGTTTCAAGCTCTGCTTCACCAACGCACTTACCTCCGATAAAAATTCGTCCGAGGGTGCAAGTCCTCTCAGCGGAAACCTGCATCCTCAGACGGTAGAGCGACAAGCGTGAGCGAGGACTAGTCACCACGCTGCGCTCTACGGGACACCCGATGGAAAGCTGCAAGCAAACATCGAGTGTCAACTCAAACTTAGGAGTGAGAGCGAGTACGGAGGACGAGGCCGTACTCGCTTTCGATTCGAGAACGCGAAGGTGAAGAGGCTTCGCGCTCTCGGTTTGTAGAAGACGGCACCAGAGAGGAGCCACCTCAACCGCCTTCTACGGGAATCGCGGTGCCGTTGACAAGACGAGAACACACCGCGATCCACACTCAAAAAATCAATCTTGTTCGGGCTTCCGTTGCGCAGCGACGCGGTCCCGGTCCCGGAGCCTTTTGGCATCCTCGTACTTCGTCTTTACCTGTTCGAGCGACATAAGGGCCTCCAGATGGCCGTTCATCATCAAGGTCAGTTGGGACACGGCGCGATGAACACCAGCGTTAGCCTGAGGCAAATGAAAACGCCCGCGCCACGCATCATGACGATTCGCAATTTCCGTCTCGAGGTTCTCGTAAGCACTTTTTTTCAGGGCTGGGAATGTATCAGCAAGTTTCTGTGCGTTCTGCACGCCTTGTTCGAGGCCAAGAAAAAACTGGTCTTCTATTCGCTGGCGGGTAGCCTTCTCGGCTGCCAAATTCCGCTGTGCTTTTTCAGCCTGTGCTGAAGCGATGATTTCGTCGAGTACAAGGTCCCGGTCAATGATGGTGTTGGTGCTCATGGCTCTCACTTCCTTTCAATTGGGTTGGGTGGTGCGTTGAAGTTGTCGTCGCGGCTTACATCTCTTCGTCGGATTCGCCAACGATCTGAGGTGGGCCGCTGACGGGGTAGTTTGTATCTGCAATGCCAAAAGTCTCGGGTGCGGACCACTCCTTCGGCAAAGCGGGAATCTTCGTGGTGAGTGGCGCAGAGACGGGGAGGTCGTTGGAGTCTTGAGGGCGGTAGCCGTATTGAGAAAGAGTTTCTTTGTCGCTCATGGTGTTCCTTTCTTCGGTTGGTTGCGGTGGTCGTGTGGGGTGTCCCACACAGTTATGCCTATGATGTCTATGGTCTGTATGCTCACGGAGGGGAGAAAGGATAGAGAAGATAGACATCAAAGTGTGTATAGAGAGTTTTGGTTCCCATAATCATTCGCCCGCCCTCCGTGAAAACTTTGAAGGTGGGTTCAATTCCCAGAGCCACGGACCACTCTCTCCCTTCCGCGTTTTCTTTATGCCGCCACGAACAGAGGCGCGGTCGAGAGCGTTTTTGTTGAACCCACTATTCTTCACAAGATCGTTGATGAACTTAGGACCGTCCGCTAATGCCTCGCGCAGATAATCCTCCGCGTCATCGACCTGGGTGCGACGCTTCGAGCTTTCGGGAGCGTTCAGGTCAGCGAGAGTCAGCGATGACTTCCCCTTCCACACAAGACGGGCTGCGTCATCTTTCCCCTCGATAACAAAGCCGAGAGGCTCGGCGCAAACCCCGATGTTGCTTTTCGTGTGAAAAATGGCACGGTTTAGAGGGTCGTCGGATGCTGTGCCGACCCTGAGAATTATTCGCATGGCACCGGAGATATCGGTGCTTCCAAGACCTGCGTGTATGTTTCTTCCGGTGTTGCTCTTAGCGAGGTGCCGAACGATGACGATGCAAACGTTCATCTCGGCGGCGAGCTTCGCTAGAGCATCCAGTAGAGGCCGCGTCTCGTTGGCTTTGTGGCTGTCAACGTTCGCACCCATGTAACTTTGCAGTGGGTCGAAGACGATATAACGAGCGTTAGTCCCTATAATCGCGGCTCTGATCGTGGTGGTGTCTGAAAGTGTTAGTGATCGTTTCGACTTGTCTTTGTTGATGACTCCATTGAGAAGGTGAATGCGTTTCATGTTCGCGCCCATTGCCGTTAGTCGGGCCACGAGAACATTGGGGTGGTTTTCGCAGGACACGATGATCGAAGCGACAGGCTTGCATGGTGCCTTCGTAAATGGATCTCGCCCATTTGAGAGAGCCGCTGCGATGTATAGCTGCACCCATGTCTTGCCTTCACCGGGGTTGCCTTCGATCCCAACCAGCATCCCGAGTGGCAAGCGAAGCGCCGAAAGATATTCGATCTCCGTTGTTTGAATGTCCGCAAGGCATTCGATGTCTGGCATACTGCCCGATGCGGGTATGGAACTCTGAATTGGCGAACCGCCGCAAATAGCCTTGAGGACCTCCGCCCCTAAGATATTTATGAAGTCATCCGGGCCAGTCTTTTTAGTCGTACTAAGGCTGGGAGCAAAGGCGACTCTTACACGTGCGCCGCGTCTCTTCATGAGAGCACCTCGGCCAACTTCTCTGCCGCACGTCGCACATTCTCATTCGTAGCTGCGTCCGAGTCATAGACGATGAAAACGTTACGGCCTTTCCATTTGATCTTTTGAAGCAGCGGAGTCAGAGTCTCGCCGCCGTAGGAGTCCACCCCACCCAGCCCAATCGTGACAAGGCCGTGTTTGTTCATCACGATGGCTTTGAACTCTCCTTCAGTGATGTAGATATCTATCTTGTGATCCTTGAAAATCTTCGGCCAATCTCGTGTGGGATCGAAGTAAGCCTCGGTGCCAGTTCCGGGCGGTTGAGAATAGCGTTGGAGTTTTCCCTTGGTTAGCGGCGGGTCGAAGTAGCGCCCACGGAAGATTTCAAGCCGTCTATCAGACAGCGCATCAAAGTAGGGAATAACGATGGCGGGTTTCGCTGGGTGAATCCGCATCTGCCTCACCACATTTGCGTCGGCTACAGTTATGCCTCGATCAGTAGCGTCTTGGCGAGTAAGCCCGCGCTCTGCGAGGTCTGCGTCGAACAACTCATCGAGAGTTGGTTCGGTCGTCGATTTCTTCTTCGTTGCCATCACGGTCCTCGATCTGGGTTGCCTTGGGCGACTTGTGGGGTGTCGCCTCTCGTTGGTGTCGTCCGCCGCATCGCGGCATGATTTACTTCACGCCCTCGCGCATCACTCGCTCGGCTTCATCGAGCGGGATCAGAAGTCGTCCCCGCTTGCCTGCGGGTTTCAGACAGCCTCGTAACTTCCCCGCGTAGTACCAAGCTCTCCATGAGTGTTTGCTGTACGGGTAAGGGCCTTCCAGTTCGGTTGGGGAGGCATATTTGCGCCCCTCTAAGACCTTTGCTTTCGTCGCATTGCGCGTTATTGCTGGTGCTGTGCTCACTGTTTCGACCCCCTAAGCCCTTTTATCTGCTTCACTGCGGCACACAGTAGCAGAGTTTTCGGGGTAGATCAATAAACATTTCGCAATAATAGAAATGTGCGATAAACTTTTCTCGATGAAAAAGAAGCGTACTGAACCACTCAGACCAGAACAGAACACGATGCCTGTCCAGGCGACCGCTCACGAAGGCGATGGCGATCTGTTCAACGCTCCCCAGCACGTCGTTGATCTGCTAAACGGCGGCTCGGAGCAGGACACCAAGTTCGACCAAGACCTTCGTGCGGAGTTACGCATTTGGGTAGATGACTGGTTGAGATCGGGACCAAACACCCGCTTCATGTTGGGCAGCCTAGACCCCGACAGGTTGCAGAAATTGCTAACCAAAAACTACTGCCTGCTCGTGGCGACTAATGGAGGCCGAATGTTGGCGCAACCTTTCTTCGCTTTCGAAAGCAGCACTCCGGATGAGATCGCGTTAGCCACCTTTAGGCAATTCGTGACCCACTCAGATTGCGAACTTCTTTCTGGTCCCTGCGCGACATGTCGCAAATATTTCATAACGAAGACGAGACGCGCTGGAACAAAATACTGCTCACGAAAGTGCGGGTCCGATCTCATAGCGAAAACGGCGATCGGTTTGCGAAACAAGGAATTACACGACGAACTTCTCGCACTAGCAAAGGAGGCGTTGTCCCAGTACGTCGAAGAGAGGCCCGTGGCTACAAGTTGGCAAGAGTGGGTTCTTGCCCACTTGAGAGGGAAGGGGCACACCAGGACAGAAAAATCTTTATCGCACTGGATCAATGATGAGAAAGCCGAACCCGGTACAGGTCTGAAACTTCCACCAGAGATTGAAGCTCTACAGCAAGCCAAAAGCGTTCGCGTGACGTTTAAATTCGCAAATAAAAAAGGGGAGGAAAAGAATTGACTGTCTTCAAAAGAGGAAACGTCTATTGGTACAACTTCAAACGTGAGGGCGAGTACATCCAACGGAGCACGAAACAGGACAATCTTCAAGTAGCCCGTAATATGGAGTCGATTCACAAGGCGGACCCTCGCCAAGGGTGAAGTCGGCATCGTGAAGCGTAAGAAAGTTCCGGGGTTCAAGACCGCAATGAAGAATTTCCTTGAGTGGGCGATGCAGGAGCACCAGATGGCTTCTAGCAGCGCGGAACGCTACCGCTACAGCAGCTTCGCTTTACTGAAATTCTTCGGAGATAAGCCGCTCGACAAGATCACGCCAGAAGAAGTGGAGCGATATAAGACCTCACGTTCATCTGAGTTCAAGACGGTACGGGGCAAAGATAAGAAGCGCGTTCAGACCAAGGAGCGTCTAAGGCCAGCCACGGTCAACCGCGAGTTGGCTTGCCTGCGTGCGATGTTCAATCACGCAATCAAGGGCGATCTGCCTCTAAGAAATCCGATCAGCATGACGGCGGCGAAGGCCTTACGGGAAGATAACGAACAAACCCGCGTACTAACTTACGAAGAGCAAGATAAATATCTGGCCAAGGCGACTCCGACACTCTGGGATGTTGCCACGATCATGCTCGAAACAGGTATGCGACCAGAAGAGGTCTACAGAATCCAGCCAGAGAATGTTCATCTAGCCGAGGACTATCTATTCAACCCCTATGGAAAGACAAAGGCCGCGAGGCGTCGTATCAAACTCACAGCCGCGGTCAAAGCTATTCTCGAACGTCGCATGACTGAGGTCACGACGAGAGTTCCGAAAAATAAAGCAGAAGGGGCATACCTCTTTCCGTGCGAAGCAGACCCAACGCGTCCGCTTCCAGGTATCCAAAGCCCACACGCACGAGCATTGCGCGAAAGCAAAGTGAAGCCGTTCCGCCCGTACTGCTGCCGCCATACTTTTGCGACCCGAGGAATCGAGTCGGGCATTGATCTTGTGACACTCGCAGCGATGCTGGGTCACTCAAAAATTAATATGGTCATGCGATATGCTCACCCGACACAGGAACACCAAACGAAGGCGATGAACAGAATGGAACAGTATGTCGCAGAGCAGAGAATCGCATTCGCCGAACGCAACGCAGCGGCTGTCTCGCAGGCTATTCAGTGACTTTGTTCAAATTCGAACCTTGGCGGGTGGGCACTACAGTTATCACTACATTTGAACGACGCCCAACAGGTATATGGCAGCTAAGTCGTTGATTTTATTGGAGCACCGAATGGGATTTGAACCCATGAATACTGGTTTTGCAGACCAGCGCGTTAGCCACTTCGCCATCGGTGCCTTGTTCCCCCACTTTATGATGCGTAGCGGGTGCAGCTCTCACTCTACTCCGGTTGAGCCACTGTTCGTAGATAGGGCTTTACCGTTTTGTACCCGGGAAAGATCTTATTCGCATCTTCGTTGGAGACGGCACCGGTGATGATCACGTCGTCGCCCTGCTTCCAGTTTGCTGGCGTCGCTACCTTGTGCTTGGTCGTCAGTTGCATCGAGTCAATCACGCGAATGATCTCATCGAAGTTGCGCCCTGTCGTCATGGGATAAGCGAGCGTTAGTTTGATCCGCTTGTCCGGCCCGATAACAAAAACAGTGCGTACGGGAGCATTATTGGCTGGCGTGCGCCCCTCGGATGTCTCGCCCGCATCTGCGGCGAGCATGCCGTAGAGCTTCGCAATCTTCAGCTCAGGATCACCGATCATCGGATAGTTCACCTTCGACCCACCGACGTCTTCAATATCGACTACCCACTTCTCGTGGTTAGCGACCGGATCCACGCTAAGCCCGATGACCTTTGCTCCACGCTTCGCGAAGTCGCTCTCCAGGTTGGCTACAGCACCCAACTCGGTAGTACACACTGGGGTGAAGTCCTTCGGATGTGAAAAAAGAACAGCCCAGCTGTCACCAATCCACTCATGGAAGTGAATGGTGCCTTGTGTGGTATCTGCAGTGAAGTCAGGAGCAAGATCGTTGATGCGGAGTGACATATTCGATTCGCCTTCTTTGGGGTTTACCCAATCCTTTATTCAAAATAACTAGCAGCTAAACTTGCTTGGTTGGACTACAGGCTCAACGTAGAAAACCCACCCGGCATATTCGCTCTGGGTGGGTTTCTGTGCTGCTCGAAGATTTTGCTTCGATTAGCTCATCCACACACCCACACTGGGCTACAGCAACAGCAGCAGCAGAGAGTGGGCATCGTGTTTGGCGTCATCGTCATGGCTAAATGTTTTGTACCGCTGCCAGCTAAACTGACACGAGGCCGGTTCGCCCCATCGCGGTCTTTTCAAACCATACTTCTGAGGAGCCTCCATGTCAAATGACGATTCCGCTACTGCGCCTGCAAGAGCAGCCGTTCCGGTCCTACGCGCCTTCGATTTCGCTCAGGTCGACGTCTTCGCCGAACGTGCCCTCGAAGGTAATGCGCTCGCCATCTTTACCGACGCCCGTGGACTCTCCTCCGATGAGATGCAGGCTCTGGCTCGTGAGACTAACCTTAGCGAGACCACCTTCATCCTCCCGCGTTCTAAGGAGATCGAACGGGAGCGAGGCATCCAGGTTCGCATCTTCCTCACCACCGAAGAGGTACCCTTCGCTGGTCATCCAACTCTGGGCACAGCGAGCTGGCTCTACCTGAATCATCCAACTCTGCGTGGCGCAGAGAAGATCACTCTCGATCTTGGCGTCGGTCCCATCTCAGTTCGCTTCCAGGCGCCACAGCCTCACGAGGTTGGAGTCTTCGGAACCATGCGGCAAAACGATCCGACCTTCGGCGAAGCCCTCAACAGCTCAGACATCCGCGCAGCCCTGGCTCACGCGCTTAGTCTGTCTCTCGAAGATCTCGATCCTCATCTCCCCGCGCAGGTCATCTCAACCGGCATGTCTTTCTGCATAGTCCCTCTGCGATCACTGGAGGTCGCAGCTCGCCTCCGTACCACTACACAAAACACTAGTCCCTTTCTAGAAAGCGTCGGCGCAAAATTCTTTCACTGCATCACACCGGCAGAAAAGAACTCAGGAGCGCAATGGCACGCACGCATGCAGTTCGACTCCGGCGAAGATCCTGCGACCGGATCTGCCTCCGGCTGCACCATCGCTTATCTTGTTCGTCATGGCCTCGTTGCCAGCGGTCAGAAGATCATCCTCGAACAGGGAATCGAGATGCTTCGACCCAGCCGCATTCATGTCAGTGCGGCCATCGAAGAGGGCATCGTCACAAAAGTGTTCGTCGGCGGCCGCACCATTCCTGTTGCAAGCGGACGCCTTTTCCTGCCGTGATGCACTCGATTTCAACAGGAGCACATCATGAATCGTCAATGAATATGGGCATTTTCTCCACGTCGGTGGATGTGCAAGCTCTAAGTTTCGCTATCTTCGCCCTAACTTCGCCGCTTGCCAACTCACCTGCTCGTTCGTAATGTTGGGAAGCGTTGACGACGACGTTGCATGCAATATGCCTCGCCGTTGGAGATGATTGCTTTCGCCTGTTTTCTGACAATTTGAGTTGAGAGAAGCTCGACTGCCCCGCAGTCGCGACTCCCCAGCGCAATCTCGCTGTCTGCACACGCAGTGAGGTCGATGCCAGCATCCCTGGCATCGACACTCACTTGTACTCGCAGCAGAAGGATCTCTTGCGTTCCTGGAGCCGCGTGGCAACCTGCACGGGCACAAAGCCTCTCTCGCACCCCGCGGTTCGGCAGCTTATGCTCGCTGGACAGTTGGCCCTGATCCTTCGTGGAGCAGACAGGAGAGTTTTGCTCATTCCGTCTTCTTCCTGCGGGAGCAGCCGACCCGCTACGCGCCGAAGGCCGCATTCGGCCGAACCACGGGGCAGTTTTGAACCTCACCAGACCGGCACGTCTGCAAACCAGCAGCCGCGTCAGACTGGCCCATCGGCCGCGAGTCACCACAAGGTGGCGTCCGGCAGAAGCGAGACTGTATGCGCCCCAAGAAAACGATCCTTTGCGTAGATGACAACGAACAAGTTCTCTCCGTACGCACCTTCCTTCTCGAAACCCGTGGCTACCGCGTCATTGCGACACAGAGCGCGCAAGAAGCTCTCGCGGTGCTCGACCAGTCTCTTCCCGGAACGCTGGATCTCATCCTCTGCGATCTCATCATGCCGCAGATGGATGGTAACGAGCTGGTGCGGCGCGCCAAGCAGCTTCATCCCGGCCTGCCCGCGATGATTGTCTCCGGCACCGTCAATGCCTTCGACCGCGCCGTCCATGCCGACGTCTTCCTTCCCAAGGGAGCATCTTCCCCGGCAGAGATGATCGAACGAATCCGAGTTCTCGTGGCCCGTAAGCGCGGTCCCAAAAAAGCTATCCTTGCCTCGCCTTCGCAATCCGCACACCTCGGCGGCTACAGACACGCAACAGCAAGCTGACAGACCTTCTCGGAACTCAGATCACAAGCATTCTTTTCGTGTGGACGAAATAGCAATCTACTAAGGCTGGGGCCTGAAGACTTCAGGCCTCGACAAGCCCATACTTCCTCTGCCACTGCATCTTCAGGCGCTCCCACACCACGTCCTTTTCCTCGCGCGAAATCTTAGGGTCGGGCTCCGCAACAAATCGAGCGGCCTCAATCTTAGCTAGCTCAAGCAGTGCACGATCACGTATCAGGTTGGCAACACGAAACTCCGGCATCCCGGCCTGCCTCGTACCAAAGAACTCCCCCGGTCCCCGTTGTTGCAGATCAAGCTCCGCCAGCTCGAACCCATTTTGAGTCCTCACCATCGCATCTAACCGAGCCTCTGCTTGCTCACTCACCCTACCGCCAGTCATCAGCACACAAAAACTCTTCGCCGCTCCACGTCCAACGCGGCCACGTAGTTGATGCATCTGCGCCAACCCAAACCGCTCCGCATGTTCAATCACCATCACAGAAGCATTAGGAACGTCCACACCCACTTCGATCACTGTCGTCGCAATCAGCACATCGAGATCGCCCCGCTGAAACCGTCGCATGGTGACCTCTTTATCGTCCGCGCTCAAACGCCCGTGCAACAGGCCGAGACGAAGTCCCTTCAGCGGACCCAGCCGTAATTCCTCATGCATATCCGTCGCCGCTCGTAGCGCCTTCTTCGGCTCAAATAGCTTTTCCGTCTTCATGGCAGACTTCGTACGTTTGGCCTTTGCCCCGCCGTCGTTGGAGGACTTCACCTTTTTGCCCATTGCTGTTTTGTTGTTATTCCGCAGCGCAGCGGAGGAATCTGCTTTAGCTTTTACACTTGCCTCACCAGCATCCTCTTCGACATCCTGCGGAAAATCCAGTTCCGGCTGATCGTCTCTTGCCCCTTCAATCACCGGATAAACAATGTAAGCCTGCCTCCCCGATTCGACCTGCTTGCGAACAAAGCTCCACACATCCTCTGCACGCTCTTCTGTTGTTCTTCTGGTCACAACTGGAGTCCGCCCCGGTGGCAGCTCGTCGATCACACTTGCGTCGAGATCGCCATACAAAGTCAGCGCAAGCGTTCGCGGAATCGGGGTAGCCGTCATCACCAGCACGTCAGGGTCAAGTGCTCCTGGCTTCTTCATCAACCGAAACCGCTGCTGCACTCCAAACCGATGCTGTTCGTCGACGATCACCAGTCCCAGCTTGTCGAAGTCCACCTTGTCTTCGATCAGCGCGTGTGTTCCGATTGCTAGATCCGTCTCCCCGCGAAAGATCTTTCCTCGCGCCTCTCGTTTGGTTGCGTCGTCGAGCGAGCCGGTGAGCAATGTAATCCGATACGGTTTGCCCGTGCGTGGCGAAAGCACATCGCCGAGTAGTTTTCTCGCGGAGAGATAGTGTTGCGTCGCCAGAATCTCTGTCGGTGCCATCAGAGCCGTCTGGTACCCATTCTCGATGGCGACCAAAGCAGCCTGCATCGCCACTATTGTCTTGCCCGATCCCACGTCTCCCTGCAGCAGCCGCCGCATCGGCTGAGGTCTGCGCATGTCGCCGGCAATCTCGCCCAACACCCGCTTCTGCGCAGCAGTCGGATGAAAGGGAAGTATCTGCTTGATTGCCTCCCGCACCCTGACGTTGGTCGCAAACGCCGTTCCTTCACGTTCCCGCATCCTGCGCCGCTTGAGTTCTAACCCAAGCTCAAGGTAAAAGAACTCCTCGAAGATCAACCGGCGATGTCCTGGCGTCGTCGCAGAGACTAACTCCACCATCGGCGTTCCAGCTTCAGGGAAATGGACAGCCTTCAGAGCCTTCAGCCGCTCAGGCAACGAGAGGCTGGCTCGCATAGCGCCAGGTAAGGTCTCAGCCTGACTTGCTGACTCGCTGACTTGCTGCTTTTCCAGTTCTTCGAACAGAGCCCAGACCACTCGTCTCAACCACTTTGAGCCGAGCTTCGCTCCCCAGGCCGTGGTGCCTCCTAATGACTCATACACCGGCACAATCCGGCCTACCTCAAGCATGGAAAACTCCGCATCCGTGCCGCCACCCGAGGGCAGCACTTCAAACTGCGGCTGAATCATCTTGAACTTGCCCGCGTTACTTCGCGAGGGCTCCAGCTTGCCGTAAAGCGCCACCATCTGCCCAACATGAAACTTATCCCTGAGATAAGTTCCGCGAAACCACATGCACTTCACGGTGCTGAGCCCCTGCCCAACCGTCATCTCAAACAGGGGCATACTCCGAGTTTGCAGCAGCGCCGACCCTCTCACCTCGCCGATCACAGAGGCCATCGTGCCCGCCTTAAGCTCGCTCATAGGAACAGGGTTCAGGCGATCTTCATACCGAAACGGCAGGTGATACAGCAGATCCTCAACCGTCTCAACGCCGCGTTTGGAAAGTTCGACGGCAATGCGCTCCCCCACGAGCTTTACAAACTTGATCGGTGTAGAAAGTTCCAGCACAGACCGATGCTACCAAGAACCCGCCACATCGAAGCACTCTCGCCCGCGCGTTATTTCTGGATAGCCAGAAGATATGTTGCAATAAAAGAATGCCAGCCTTTGAAGACAGCTCAGAGACCATAGTCGAGCGTAAAAATATCCTGCTGCATACGCCCCTCATGGCGCTCGCCGTAGCAGCCTTCGGCATCGGCACCTCCGAGTTCATCATCATGGGCCTGTTGCCCAATCTCTCCGACGACTTCCACGTCAGCATTCCCAAGGCCGGCGTACTCGTCACCGGCTACGCGCTCTCCGTCACCATCGGTGCGCCCATTGTAGCCATCGCCACAGCTCGCCTCGAACGCAAACTGGCCCTGCTGCTCCTTATGGGCGTCTTCACCCTCGGCAATCTCGCCTGCGCTGTCGCCCCCACCTACAACCTTCTCTTCGCCTCCCGCGTCCTCACCGCACTCTGTCACGGAGCCTTCTTCGGTATCGGAAGCGTTGTTGCAGCAAACCTCGTCCCCCGCAACCAGCGCGCCCAGGCGATCGCCCTGATGTTCTCCGGCCTTACACTGGCCAACGTCTTAGGCGTTCCAGCGGGAACCGCATTAGGGCAGGCCTATGGCTGGAGATTCGCCTTCTGGGCTATCGTTCCCATCGGCCTCCTCGCCGCAACAGCGGTCTTCTTCATGGTCCCCAAACAATCCCCGGGCTCCGGCGGTCTCCTCCATGAGTTCCGAGTTCTCCGCAAACCGCAGGTCCTGCTCGTCCTCGCCATGAGCGTCCTCACCTCTGCCTCGCTCTTCTGCGTCTTCACCTACATCGCTCCCACCCTCGAAGCCGTCACTCACGTCTCCCCGCACACCGTCACCCTCACCCTTCTGCTCTTTGGCGTCGGCATCACAATCGGCAACTTTCTAGGTGGCACCCTCAGCGACTGGCGTCCCATGGCCTTCCTCGTCGGCTCTCTGCTCACCCTCGTAGCCTCGCTCATCGTCCTCTACTTCGCCGAGCCTCACCTCGTCCCCGCCATCGCCACCATCCTCGTCTGGGGAGCCATCCAATTCGCTGCCGGAGCCCCACTACAATCCCGCATCGTCGATCAGGCTGCCGCCGCGCCAAACCTGGCCTCCACGCTCAACCAGGGAGCCTTCAACTTCGGCAACGCCACCGGAGCCTCTCTCGGCGGCATGATGCTCACCGCCGGTTACACCTACCGCCAACTTCCCCTAGCCAGCATCGCCGTCACTGTCATCACTCTCGTCCTCGCCATCCTCTCCGCTCACCTCGACCGCAAACACCGCGCAGCCCGCATCGCCGAGCATCTCTCTGTCCTTTAGCGAATCCATGCGGTCGAAACCCCCTGATAAACTGGCCTTGACGCATCAGCGCGAGAACCCATGCCCATCGTAGAACTGCAACATGTCCGCAAGGCCTACGACACTAAGATCGCCGTAGCCGACCTCAGCTTCACCATCGAACCCGGCAGCATGTTCGGCCTCCTTGGCCCCAACGGCTCCGGCAAAACCTCCTCCATCCGCATGATGATCGGGATCACGGTCCCCGACTCCGGCACCGTCGAACTCTTCGGCCAGCCCTTCAATCGCGACCTTCTCAAGCGCGTCGGATACCTCCCCGAAGAGCGCGGCCTCTACAAAAAGATGAAGGTCATGGACCAGCTCATCTTTCTTGGCCAGCTCCACGGCCTCGACGCAATCACCGCATCAAAACGCGCACATCACTGGTGCGACCGCCTCGGCATCATCCCATCCATCGCTAAGAAAACTGAAGAGCTCTCGAAGGGGATGCAGCAGAAGATCCAGTTCATCTCCACCCTCCTGCACGAACCCGATCTCATCATCATGGACGAGCCCTTCAGTGGCCTCGATCCCGTCAACGCCGTCCTCCTCATGGACACCCTCGTCGACCTCCGCAAACAAGGCCGCACGATTCTCTTCTCTACTCATCGCATGGATCAGGTCGAAAAGATCTGCGACAACATCTGCCTCATTCACAATAGCCATCTCGTTCTCTCCGGCTCCATGCGCGAGATCAAATCCCGCTACCCCGTCAACCGTGTCCTCATCAACTTCACTGGCGACGACTCTTTCCTTAGTCACCCAGCCATTCACTCCGCGAAAAACTACGGTGGCCACGTCGAAATCCGTCTCAACGACGGTGCCGACGCTCAATCCCTCCTCGCCGACGCGGTCCGCACCGGAGCCCGCATCACTCGCTTCGAAGTCATGGAGCCCACGCTCGAAGAGATCTTCATCGAGAAGGTAACCGAAGGATCTGCCGGTATCCCCGCTGGAGAAAAAGTAAATGCATAACATCTGGCTCATTGCCAAGCGTGAGTACCTCGAGCGCATCCGCACCAAGGCCTTCCTCATCGCCACCATCCTCATCCCGCTCTTTATGGGAGTCTTCGTCTTCGGCAGCGGCTACCTCGCGACGCGCACCAAATCCTCCGCCAAAATTGCGATCGTCTCGACCGATGCATCCTTCGCAACAGATCTGAAGCAGGAGCTTCAAAGTGGAAAAAATAGCAGCATGAGAGTCGACCTGCTGGCTCCCGATTCCCCGTCGAGCAGCGACGAAATCCGCGCCAGTCTTGATCACAATCTGCATGACAACTCGGGAGACCTCACCGGATATCTCGTCGTTACGCCTCCTGTTCCTTCCAGCGGCCGCCCCCTCTTCACCTATGTTCCCCGTTCAGCGGGCGACATCTCCACCGAGGACACTCTCTCCACCGCCATTCAAAACGTACTAACCCGTGAAGGCCTCACTCATCAGGGGATGGGCTCCGCCGACATCGCAGCGCTCATGACCCCAGTCAAGATAGACACCAGCAAAACTGGAGACAGTCGCGCCGCCTTCGGTGCTGCCTATCTTCTCTTCTTTCTCATGTACATGGTCATCATGCTCTATGGCATGAACACTGCACGTTCCATCATCGAAGAGAAGACGAGCCGCGTCTTCGAGGTCATGCTCTCTACCATCAAGCCCGAAGAGATGCTCGCCGGAAAGATCCTCGGCGTCGGTGCAGTGGGCATCACGCAGGTAGGCGTTTGGATGCTGGCCGCAGCCATCCTCGGTTCCACCTCTCTCGCAACCAGCCTCATCGGCACCGGCCACGCGCTCATCAGCTTCACGCAGATCTTCTTCTTTATCGCGTACTTCATCTTCGGCTTTCTGGTCTACTCCAGCATCGCCGCTGCTCTCGGAGCTATGACGAACTCTGAGCAGGAGCTCCAGCAGCTCAATATGTTTCTTGTCATCCCCTTGGCGTTCTGCTTTCTCATGATCTTCGTCATCGTGCATGCACCCAACTCCACCCTCGCGCAGGTCGTCTCCCTCATCCCCTTCTGCAGCCCTCTGCTGATGAACTTCCGCATCTCCCTCACCTCCGTTCCCCCCTGGCAGATCGGCCTCTCGTTCGTGCTCATGAGCCTGACCATCCTCGCGATCCTCTGGGTGGCGAGCCGCATCTATCGCGTCGGAATTCTCATGTACGGCAAGAAGCCCAACCTCCCCGAGATCCTCCGCTGGCTAAAGTACAGTTAGCCTCGCCGAGAAAGTTACACAAGGTACGAAGTGACCGCTCCGCGCGTACCGGGCCAGTCCGGCAGGACAACTCTTCTCGCCTCACTACCACGGCCCCTGCTTTCCGCCCACCCACCAGACCATCCCCACCGTCAGCGTAGGCTGATCCGCAGAAAGAACTCCTGGCTTATTCGTCAGGAAGAACGGAACATTGCTCCAGTCCCTGCGATACTCCACCCGCGTCAGAAAACCCTCGCCAAACTTATACTCATAGGTCCCGGTAAACTCCTTCAACGCCTGCGTCGTCCCGCTGAACAGGCCGCCGCGATCCGACAGATATTCCGTTCGTCCTCCCAGCGCCATCTTCGGAGTCAACTGATACCGCGCATAAGCCGCGCCCCCATCCACATGCGATGGTGCCGAAGACTCACCCGGCAAAGCATTAGCCCACTGACGCGAGATCAGATAGTCTCCCTCAAGCGAAAGTGAAAGCTTGGGCGTAGCGTTCCACGTCACGTAGCTGTCGAAGATGTGCTGTTTGCCATCTGGCGCGGGGTTGATAGCCTGTAGGCACAGCCCAGGCTGCACCGGAGCCGTGCAGTTCGTGGCTGGCGCAGTGTCCGGATGGTCCTGCCCCAGGTAGTAGTTGAAGTTCCAAAGAACACTCTTCGCAGGTTGTGCCGTAAATCCGAACAACTCATCCTTGAACGAGTTGGTTGGCTCCGACTGGTCAGTTCCATTCACCAGCCAGTAGTTCGCCGTCAGCTTGTCGCTCACCTTGTAAGTTGCGCGAACACCGGCATGGTAGAACGGCAGATAGTCAAAGAAGAACGACCGCGAATAGTTCACCTGGTCCTTCGTATAGTTGCCTTCGATCCCTAGCGAACTCGCCCACTTGCCCACGTCAACCGTAAGTCCCTTACCCAGCGGAACAACGTAGGTTCCATAAACCTGGAAGATATTCCGGTAGATATCCGGTCGCGGTTCATTCTGCGGGCTTCCCTGCAGCGTCTCCGTGGCCTGACCGAACTGCAGATCTAATCGAACCCCATACCTCCGCCCCGCTGCAACGTCAGGGTCCAGAGCAAACACGATATCAGCCTGATTGATGCTGAAGGCATTACTCAACACGTCATACGCCCGAAGATACTGCACCCGGCCGATCGGATGGTTGAAGTCGTAGTCGTAGTAGCCGTCGAAGGTGTAGTTCAACGTCGCTCCTCCTGGCAGTTGCGTCGGCAGCAGAGCAGGCGAGGGCGCACTCTGTGTTGCCGGAGCTTGAGTGCTTGCCGCTACCGCTACCGCGACCGGCACAGGTGCCACGCCGCTGCTCGATACTCCTTCTATACTCGCGACGCTCGCCCGCATCTCCGCACTCGGTGTAGTCAGCACTGCGGGCCTCAGCGTGGCCATC
This sequence comes from Granulicella sp. S190, assembly GCF_009766095.1. Lineage (GTDB taxonomy): Bacteria > Acidobacteriota > Terriglobia > Terriglobales > Acidobacteriaceae > Edaphobacter. The sequence goes on along the minus strand of NZ_LMUD01000014.1, from coordinate 493,373 downwards.
TCTGTCGCGGCAACGGAGTGTTCCTTATGCACCTCGGCCTCCAGGGCGCTGACTCGCGATGCCAGATCTCGTACGGTCTGACGCAACTCTTCGACCTCCGCACTCGTGGGCGCGGCGACGGCTGTCTGCGCGCTCGCAGCCAACCCGGTGAACAGCACGGCGAACGATGAAAAAAACAGAAAGGAATGGAAGTAACGCATAGGCAGGCCTCTCGCAAACGATTACAAGGATTAGCTAATCACGTCCAAAGTAAATTGGCCGTAAACGTCAGAGCTTTTCTCCTCCACCGGAATGCTGGGGCTGGGCCTCCACAGGTAAACTGGAATCAAGTGGCCTCCAACTACACCCTCAAGCAGCGGCTCATCCTGGCTATCGTCCCGCGCATCGCGAGTGCGGCCATCTGCCTCCTTGGCATGACCCTCCGCTTCGAGGATGTCCGTGACCCCGGCGCTCCTCTCGGCTTCGACGCTCCGCCGCCTGCCGTCTATGCCTTCTGGCACCGGTGTCTCCTTACCAGTGCCTGGCACTTCCGCAACCACGATATCGCCATCCTCATCAGCCCCAGCTTCGACGGCGAGCTCATCGCCCGTACCGTAGAGCGCCTCGGCTACATCGCCATCCGCGGCTCCAGCTCTCGCGAGGGCTCTCTTGGACTGCGCAACATGCACCGCGCCTATCTTGCGGGGCACTACTGCGCCATCACTGCCGACGGTCCACGTGGGCCCGCCATGGTCGCAAAACCCGGGGTCACCCAGCTCGCCCAGCTTGTCGACAGTCCCGTCGGCACCTTCTACGTCCTGCCCGAACGTGCCTGGCAGCTCCGCTCCTGGGACCGGTTCCTCATTCCCAAACCATTTTCAAAAGTCTTCATCGGCTGGCCCCTGCTAACCACAGCAAACCAGCCAGCCGTACAGGCAGCCCTTGACCGTTCCGTCGAGCTCGCCGAGCTTCGAAAGAGCAGGTCTCCAAGAACCAAACCTTGAGAACGTAACCCCGAAAATAAAGTTGAAAAAGTTGGCGCATTTTTTGGCTCGAAAATTAGCCACGCAAAACACCACAACGACACCATCATTCACCACACATCGCACCACGTTTTCACCACTAAAATTGACATAGATTTGCTCGTATCCGACTTCCATTTCGACCTTCCCGAAGAGCTGATTGCCCAGTCCCCACCGGCGATTCGCGGCTCCAGCCGTATGCTCGTCTTCGAGCGCGCGACAGGCCGATACCACGACAATTTTTTTCGCAATTTACCCCAGATCCTCCAGCCCGGCGACCTCCTGATCCTTAATGACAGCCGTGTCTTACCCGCTCGCCTCTATGCCACAAGGGCTCGCAGCCGGCAAACGCAACATAGCTCTCCCGATCCAACAGGCCACATAGAAGTGCTTCTAACACAACAACTTGCAGAACATGAATGGAGTGCATTAGTTCGTCCAAGTCGCAAGATCCAAGCCGGAGAACGCCTCCTCTTCCACGCCCCGAACGAAATCGAACCCATTCTCGCAGCAGAAATCCTCACCGTAGGCGAGTTTGGAGAACGTACCCTCCGCTTCTCGGCAACAGCGGACTTCCACCCCATCCTCAACAAAATAGGCCACATGCCGCTACCCCCCTACATCCACCGCGAGGACAGCGACGCCGACCGAGACCGCTACCAGACCGTATTCTCACAACAGCCAGGAAGCGCAGCAGCCCCCACGGCAGGCCTGCACTTCACCCCTGAAATCCTCGCTCAACTCAAACAAAACAAAGTCCAAATCGAGACCATCACCCTCCACGTAGGCCTTGGCACCTTCCAGCCGGTCCGAGCTGAAAAGCTCGAAGATATCCGTCTCCACGCCGAGCACTACACCCTAGCCCCCGCCACCGCTGAGGCCATCAACAACGCCCTTAGGGAGGGCCGCCGTATCGTTGCCGCGGGCACCACCACCACCCGCACCCTCGAACACTGCGCACAGGTATCTGGAAGCAAGCCGCTCATTGCCCACTCAGGAAAAACGAGCATCTTCCTCAGTCCCGGCCATCAATTTAAAATCGTAAGCGGCCTTCTAACCAACTTTCATCTTCCTCAATCCACGTTGCTTATGCTTGTCAGCGCGTTTGCGGGAGGGGGGGCGGGAAGAGAGTCAGTCCTCGCCGCCTACGGACATGCTGTCCGGGAAAAGTATCGATTCTTCAGCTACGGCGACTGCATGCTTCTTCTCTAAACGCTAACGAACCATCCCAATACCGACACCACTACCCCTCCCGCGCTACCATCTAAAAGTCATGGCGAACTCTGCAAATCAAGCAAAACCCGAAACATCCCAAACGAAGCCCCCTATCTATCTTCTGGATAGCATGGCCTTCATCTTCCGTGCCTATCATGCAATGCAGCGCCAGCGCCCGATGTCCACCCGGACCGGCATCCCCACGGCGGCAACCTATGTCTTTGTGAACATGATTAATAAGCTCCGCAAAGACTTTTCCCCCCACTATCTCGCCGCCGTTTACGACCTTTCCGGTCCAGTCTTCCGCGATGAACGCGCACGCGAGATGAAAGCAGTGAAGAAGTTCAATATCAAGACCCAGCAGTTTGAAGAGATTGACTACCTCGGTTACAAGGCCAACCGCACCGAAATGCCTGCTGACCTTACTCAGCAGCTTCCCTTTATCCGCCGCGCCCTTGAGGCCTTCCGCATTCCAATCCTCAGCTACGAGGGATTCGAGGCGGACGACGTAATAGGCACCCTCTCCTGTAAGCTTTCAGCGCTTGGCCATAAAGTCTATGTCGTCTCCTCCGACAAGGACATGATGCAGCTTGTCAACGAGGATGTGGTTATCCTCAATCCGACAAAAGACAACCTCATTCTTGATCGCGCTGGAGTAGAAGCGTCTCTCGGGGTTGCTCCGGAGCGCGTCATAGACGTTATGGCGCTTCGCGGCGACGCCATCGACAACATCCCAGGCGCTCCCGGCATCGGTGATAAGGGATCCGTTGAACTCATTCAGCAGTTTGGCAGCGTCGAAGCAGCGCTCGATCATGCCGACGAGGTGAAGCGTAAGACTTATAGGGAATCGCTGCAAAACAACCGTGCGAATATTCTGCTCTCCAAGGAGTTGGTAACTATACATACCAGCGTGCCAATTGACTACGATCTGGACGACATGCTCACTCAGTCGCCCGATAACGCTGCTTGCCGCGAACTTTTTTCCGAGCTTGAATTCACCACTCTGCTGAAGGAACTTGCGCCATCTGTTGATAACACGCCCATTGTTTTTAATCTGTCACCGAAACTAGAGCAAATATCGGATCTTCTGTCCGACGCTCGCTCTATCGGCTCATCTGGTGAGATTGCAGGCCTAACGCTAGCTGTCTTTGAAGATGCCAGAGCGCTCTCTGAAGAGAGCAGTTCCGATACGTTTACGGAAGAAGAAGTGGAGCCCGAACCACCACCGTCCGGTTCTATGTCCCTCTTTGGGGTCCCCGAACTAGCAGTATCGGAGATGCAAAGGCCAGCCGTTCCAACCTCACTCCAGATCGGCATTACCACCTCGGCTGATTCAGCGATGGTTGTTACATTCGACGCTTCTGGTCTTCGAGAGGCGCTTGAAGATGAGGGTTTACCAAAACACGTTCACGACCTTAAAGCTGTCCTTCGCGCACTCGAACCTCACGGCATTAAGCTAGCAGGCGTCAGCGACGATGTCATGTTGTACAGCTATCTGATCAACCCGACGCATGGGTCGCACATTCTTCCCGACGTCACGGCCCGTTTTACAGACCGTGCTCTTCCCCATGCCTCGAAGACTCCCAGCGCATCTGAGATTGCGAACCTTCTCCCTGAGGCAGCAAACGCAGTCCATCGTCTCACGGGTACTCTTCGAACTCAAATCGAATCCGCTCATCTGACTCATATCTACGAGAGTATGGACCTCCCTCTCGTGCCTGTGCTTTTACGCATGGAGCAGGCCGGCGTACGGATTGATTCGAACGTCCTTAGTGCGATGTCCACTCGTCTTTCTGTCGAGATGGATAACCTCGCCGAGCGAATCTACTCAGACTCCGGCCATCGCTTTAACATCAATTCACCTAAGCAGCTTGGCGAGGTCCTTTTCAATAAGATGCTTCTTCCCAAACCGATGAAGTATGGCAAAGGAAAGGTGGTTAGCACGGCACAGGATGTACTGGAGGAGCTTGCCGAGCATCACCCGGTTCCTGCATTGGTACTTGAATACCGGCAGCTCTCAAAGTTGAAGTCCACCTATCTGGACTCGCTGCCACAGCTTACCGATGGCCAGGGTCGAGTCCATACGACCTTCAACCAGGTCGGCACCGCAACTGGTCGTCTTTCGAGTACAAATCCCAATCTTCAAAATATTCCGATTCGCACGGTGCTTGGCCGGGAGATTCGCGCCGCATTCATTCCTGCGCCTGGAAATGTTCTGATGTCTGCTGATTACTCGCAGATTGAATTGCGCTTGATGGCGCACTTCTCGCAGGATCCGTTGCTGCTCGACGCGTATCGCACCGGCAAAGATATACATACTCTCACTGCAAGTGAGGTCTTCGGTGTCGATGCTGCCACGATGGATAAGGAGACGCGCGCGCGCGCCAAGGCCGTCAACTTCGGGATTGTTTACGGCATCAGCCCCTTCGGGCTTGCAGCGCAGCTCAATATAGACCAGAAGACCGCGAAGATTTATATCGAGACTTACTTCGAGCGCTACCAAGGTGTTCAACGTTTCATCGTGGAGACCCTTGAAGCGGTCCGCCGCGATCAGTCTGTTAAAACCTATTTTGGTCGCATCCGCCCAATCCCGGATATTCAATCTCGCAACCCCAACATGCGCGGCTTTGCAGAGCGGACCGCCATTAATACTCCTCTGCAAGGGACCGCTGCGGACCTCATCAAGCTGGCTATGCTAAAGATCGATCAGCTCATTCGTGACCGCAAGCTTAGGTCGCAGATGACTCTTCAGGTTCATGACGAACTTCTCTTCGATGTTGTTCCGGAAGAGGCAGATGAGTTGCAGCAGTTGGTTAAACAGGAGATGGAAAACGTCGCAGAGTTTTCAATACCAATTGTTGCAGAGATAGGAATCGGTCAGAACTGGCGCGATATCAAGTGATCATTGACATTTTGTTTTGCTATCTGACTTAGTTAAAAAGGTACGGATGTCATGAGGGGTAGCGTCCGAGTTTTCCGACGTGGTTGGCAGTAGCATGGTTAGACAAGATATGACTGACGCAACTGTACTGTCCCCCCCGATTCTGCTGCATATTGCTCAAACTCTCAACCTGCCGATGAATGGCCTGGTCGCTGTTATAGCGCTGCTGGACGAAGGGGGCACCGTGCCCTTCATCGCTCGATATCGCAAGGAGGCTACAGGCAATCTCGATGAGGTGCAGATTCGCGACATCGGGGAGAAGCTCGCCTACTTTCGCGATCTGGCTGCGCGGAGGGCGACGATTCTGGCTTCGATTGCGGAGCAGGGCAAGTTGAGCGATGAGCTGAAGTCGAGGATCGAAGCGACTTTGGATAAGAGTGAACTTGAGGATTTGTATCTGCCGTACCGGCCTAAGCGGAGGACGAAGGCGACGATTGCGCGGGAGAAGGGATTGGAACCCCTTGCTCTGTATCTGTGGGAGCAGAAGATCGCGGAGGAGTCGTTGAGTGTGATGTCTCCTCGATTCGTCGATGCAGAGAAGGGCGTTGCTTCGGTCGAGGAGGCGCTTGAGGGCGCGAGGCACATTGTCGCGGAGATGATCAGCGAGAGCGCGGATCTGCGGAAGGCTGCGCGGATGCTCATGTTTGAGGAAGGCATTGTCGTCAGCCGGAGGGCGATGGATGCGGTGGATGAGCAAGAGAAGTTCAAGATGTACTACGAGTATCGCGAGCCAGTGAAGACGATTCCGTCGCATCGAATGCTGGCGATCCGCCGGGGCGAGAGTGAGAACGTTCTTTACTTTTTGATTGAGTTGGAACCGGCCCGGGCGGCGGGGGTGCTACGACGTGGAGTGCTGCGGGAGCAGGGAGACTGGACGACTCATCTGGAGCTGGCGATCGAGGATTGCTGGTCGCGGCTGCTGAACTCGTCCATCCAGGGGGAGCTGCGGCTGGAGTTGAAGAAGCGTTCTGATCTCGATGCGATTCAAGTGTTCCGCGATAATCTGCATCACTTGTTGCTCGCGCCACCGGCTGGACCTATCTCCGTGTTGGGGATCGATCCAGGGCAGAGGACTGGATGCAAGGTGGCGGTGGTGGACGAGACCGGGAAGTTCCTGGCCAACGATGTGCTGTATCTGCATACGTCGAAGGGAGCTGCCGAGGCTGCAGGAAAGACCCTGGAAGCGCTCGTCATCAAGCATCAGGTTCGTGCGATCGCCATCGGGAACGGGACGGCCTCGCGAGAGACAGATGCCTTTGTTCGCGAGTTTCTGCGGGAGCGCGGGCTGGAAAACATCTTCTCGGTGACGGTGAGTGAGTCTGGTGCGAGCATCTATTCGGCTTCGGATGTGGCACGCCAGGAGTTTCCGGACCTGGATCTTACGGTGCGTGGTGCGATCTCGATTGCGCGGCGGTTGCAGGATCCTTTGTCTGAGCTGGTGAAGGTCGATCCCAAGTCGATTGGCGTGGGGCAATATCAGCATGATGTGGATCAGCGACAGTTGCAGCAGTCGCTGGAGACGGTGATTGAGAGCTGCGTGAACCGGGTTGGGGTTGACCTGAATACCTCATCGTGGACTTTGCTGCGGTATGTCTCCGGTGTTACGGAGCGGACTGCGTTGAACATTGTGAGTTATCGCAACGAGCATGGACGGTTTCGCTCGCGGACCCAGTTGATGAAGGTGCCGGGGATCGGTGCGAAGACGTTTGAGCAGGCTGCGGGATTTCTACGGATACGGGATGGGGAGAATCCGTTGGATATGACTGCGGTGCATCCTGAGTCGTATCCGGTGGTGGAGCAGATTGCGGCTTCGCTGAAGGCTCCGGTGGAGGAGCTGATCAAGAGTCCCCAATTGCTGGAGAGAGTGGATAAGAGCGCGGTTTCGGCGGGCAGTTTTACTTTGAACGACATTCTGGAAGAGCTAAAGAAGCCGGGGCGGGATCCAAGAGACAAGTTTGTTGCACCGAGCTTCAACGAGAGCGTGCGAGAGCTGGCGGATGTGATGCCGGATATGGTGCTTGAGGGTGTGGTGACGAATGTGACAAAGTTTGGTGCGTTCGTGGACATTGGGGTGCACCAGGATGGGCTGGTGCACATCAGCGAGTTGTCGGTGAAGTTCATCAAGGATCCCTCTGAGGCGGTAAAGGCAGGGCAGATCGTAAAGGTGAAGGTGCTGTCTGCCGATGCGAAGACGAAGCGGATTGCGCTTTCGATCAAGGCGCTGTACGAGAGTGGGCCGCGAGGGCAGAGGCAGGCTCTGCCTTCGCAACCTGCGGCGAAGGGGCAGGGGAGGCCGGTGGTCAAGACGCAGGTGCAGGTGAAGACGCAGGCTCCGGCTCCGGTTTCGTTCGATGACAAGTTGGCGATGCTGTCCTCCAAATGGAAAGGGCGGTAGTTGCCGGAGCTACGTAGTTGTCGAGGTACCCTCCCCCCTCCCCTCCAGGGGTATCTTGGGGGTAAGGCGCTTATAATCATAGGTTTGCGGGCGATAGGTGGCTGCAAAATATTGATAGCAAAAGACTTGCCTGCAAAATATAGATAAGAATCATCTTATGACGGTTTTGTTCTGTTAAACACGAAGCCTCGGCGCTGGCCGAGGCTTTTCTGTCTGTGTCCAGTTTAACCGATCAGGCACAGGTTATGTGCCACACGATTCTCCTTGATTGACGCGGGTTTTGATGTTTCGTGGGCTTGACAGTGTTTGAAGATGTTTTTTCTTCGTGGTCGGATAAGGCGAATTGCTACTCTTCGATCTAAATGATCGACAGAATAAGCGGTTCCGGAATGACGAAAGCAACCGCAGATTCCTCCGCTTCGCTGCGGAAGCCAAACAAAAAAACGTGCAACCGCAGATCCCCTTCGGGGATGACAACAAGAGAACAAGCAACGGCAAGAACCGCAACAAGGGCAATAACAAAAGCAACGGCAGCCGCAGATCCCCTTCGGGGATGACAACAAGAGAACAAGCAACGGCAAGAACCGCGACAAGGGCAATGACAAAAGCAACGGCAATTGCAGATCCCCTTCGGGGATGACAACAAGAGACAGGAATGTCAGATTCCTCCGCTTCGCTGCGGAATGACAACAAGGAACAGGTAACTGCAGCAAATCCAGCTACAACAGCGCAAGTGGTGGATTGAGTCTAGGGCGAGAGGATTTGGGTGGTGCGGGCGTGCCAGATGTCAAGCAGGGTAGAACCTATGGTGAAGATGACCGGGCCGAGGATGATGCCTAGAGGGCCGAAGACTGCGATGCCGCCGAGGATGGTGATGAGGATGACGGCTGTGTGGGCGCGCAGGTGGCTGCCGATGAGGATGGGGTAGAGGATGTTGTCGATGGTGCTGACGATGAGTCCGCCCCAGATGGCGAGGAGTGCAGCCTTGCCCCAGTGACCGTTGAGGCCGAGGTAGATGGCGATAGGTCCCCAGACGAGGAAGGCACCGAACGCGGGGATCATGGCGAAGGCCGTGAGGGTGATCGCCCAGAGGATGATGCCGGGGACGCCAAGAACCCAGAAGGCTAGGCCGGCGAGGACTCCCTGTACGAGCGCTATGGCGAGGCGGCCCAGGAAGGTGGCGTAGATGGTGTCGTCGATGCGATCGAGGAGCTCTGTGGTCTCGTCGTCGCGAAGGGGGATGATGGAGCGAAGGGCGGCTAGGGCGAGAGCGCGGTCGCGAAAGAGAAAGAAGAGCAGGAAGAGCATGACGACGACTTCGGTGATGAAGTGGACCGAGTTGCCGAGGATCATCGCTGCTTTGCTGCCGACGTAGGCGGCGGTGGAGCGGGCGGCATTGTTGACGTCGATGGAGGCGGAGAAGGCCTCGATGCGGTTGGCGAGGGCGGGATGGTTGCCGATGTAGTCGGTGACGAGGTTCTGGGTGTTGGGATTGCGGAGGGAGACGATGGCGCTGAGGGCCTGTTCGCCTAGCTCCTGCGCGAGGAAGAAGCCGGGGACGATGACGGCGAGGATGACGAGAAAGACAGCGACGGTGGCGCAGGTGGTGCGGTTTCGAATGTGCTTCGAGAGGTGGTTATGCGGGATTTCAGTGACGACTGCGAGGACGATGGCTCCGACGATGGCGGAGAAGAAGGGCTGAAGGATGAAGGCGCAGAGGATGAGTACGGCAAGGGTGAGCAGGAAGAGGGTGATCTGTCTCCAAGGTGTGTCTTCCAGGACTTTTCTGCCTTCCTGCATGGATTGAATGCTCCGATGGTTGGGTTAGATGCGAATGTCCTGTTGTTGGCTGAGATTAGAATACGTGGTCGGTTCTTTGATGCGGGTTTGAAGTGGGGATGGAAACAGCAGATTCCTCCGCTTTACTGCGGAATGACAACAAAACGACAGGCAGCGGCAACGACAACAACAACGGCAACAGCAGCGGCAATAGCACCAGCAACAAAAACGACAACGGCATGACAACGGTGTTGAGGAGGTCTAATCCAGAGATGAAGGTGCCGCGGTGGCGGTGAAGCGGCGTTGCTATTACTTAGTGCGTGGGCGGATTGTCGGTTACGCCAGAGGGCTATGGGGGAGCGCTGTGGCCGTTGCATTGAAGAACGCCGAGGTAGGCGCTCCATGGGCCTACGGCGTCGCGGTACTGGTGAGCCATGGTTCTCGCGATCTGGTGGAGGTGAGTGAGGTCATGAACTGCCCATGCAGCGAGAAGCTGCGAGAGCGTCACTGGGCCGAAGGCTGGATGGCGTCCACGCCGATTGAGATCCGATGGCTGAAGATTCAGTTCGCGCAGCTCGTCGAGATTTCTTTTTCGAAGGTGGGTAAATTCGTCGAGTAAGTGATCGAGCGACTGACCCTGACCTGCGCGTGTCTGCCGGTTAAGAGGCTCGAATGCCTGGTCTTCGCCGAATTGCAGGATTGTTGTTGCGCGGGTGATCCAGTCTGCTTGTTCACAGTGAATGAGGTGCCCTACAACGTCGAATGCGCTCCAGGTGCCGGGACCTTCATCGCGTAGGGTCCATATCTCGGGCTGATTGCGGAGGAGAGCGTTGAGGGTAGCGGGGGTGTGGCTGAGCAACGATATGGTCTGTTGCAGATCGTGTGGCATCATAGGCCTCGATCTCCGAAACAGCGCATCGGAGGTTCTGATTGTGACAGGTATTTAGGGGATTTATGGAGCTATTAGAGTTCCATGGCGAATTGGTGGGTGGGCTCGTAGAGGCTGGGTTTGGGTTCGGTGGAGAGGTCGAGGATGAGGCGCTCGAGGACGAGGAGTTTGTTGGCGGGGGAGCTGCGGAGTTCGAGGTCGGCGCGGGCTACGAGGCGGATGGCGCGGGTGAGTTCGCGGCGGGATTTGTAGCGGCGGGCTTGCTTGATGAGATCTTCGGCGGCGAAGGGGGGCATGCGGAAGCCTTGCCAGAGAACTTGCCAGATGGCGCGGGAGTCGCGGACGTTTTTCTCGGAGATGATGAGCATCTGGCGGAAGGTGCGGGCGAGCATGTAGAGGTGGCCGATGGCGGCGTCTTCGCCACCGTCGGAGGCGTTGAGGAGGCCGTGGAGCAGGAGCAGGGCTCGGGGGCGGTCCTTGGCGGAGATGGCGTCGGTGAGCTCGTAGAGGGAGCGCTGCTTGGCGGCGAGGACCATGGTTTCGACGTCGCCGAGGGTGACGCGATTTTTGGCGACTTCGGTGCCCCGGGCGGAGACGTAGAGGAGGAGCTTTTCGAACTCGCTGGCGATGAGCATCATGTCGGCACCGAGGGAGTCGACTAGCTCGTGGGCGGCGTCGGGGTCGAAGCGGACGCTGCGGGATTCGGCGGAGGTGGTGACCCACTTGATGGCGTCGTTTTCATCGACGCGGGCCAGTTCTACGAAGCCGCACCAGTCGCCGAGGGTTTCGCGGATCTTTTCGAAGCGCTCTTTGTCCTGATAGTCCATCTTGCGGAGGTCGGTGGGGATGCGGAGATGATCGGCAACGAAGACGATGAGGGCGGAGGGATTTGGCGAGCGGAAGTATGCGTCGATAGCGGCGAACTCTTCCTTCTTGCTGCCGCGTCCGTAGAGGGTTTTGAGATTGCGTACGAAGAGGACCTGGAAGGGCGCCATGAGGGAGGGGGTCTGGGCGCGGTCGAGGACCTCGAAGATGCTGGTCTCGGCGAGGTCGAGATCGTGGAGGCAGAAGTCGCGGGTTTCTTCAGGGGCGAGTGTGGCGAGGACGGCCTTGCGGCAGCGGTCGTAGAGGAAGACCTCGTCGCCGAGGAGGACGTAGGCGGG
>NZ_LMUD01000014.1:428295-481940 GCF_009766095.1 Granulicella sp. S190 | reverse complement strand
GTGGCGAGGACGGCCTTGCGGCAGCGGTCGTAGAGGAAGACCTCGTCGCCGAGGAGGACGTAGGCGGGGCGGAGGGTGGCTGGGGAGGCGATCTCTGTGACGAAGCGGTCGACGCTGGCGAAGGACTTGAGAGAGGCCATTAGAAGGACTCCAGCATATCGCTTACGACGGCCTGGGCGAAGTCTTTTGCGACGCGGTTGACGGCGTGGTTATCTTCCTGGATGAAGCCGCTGAGGTCCTGGGTGGACTGGTACTGCTCGTGATAAACGAAGGCATCGTTGCGGTAGAGGACGTGGCCGTCGTGGGCGATGAGGAGGACTTTGGCGGTGATGGTGATGAGATAGCTGGAGGACTGGCCGGTGGAGCCGTCGTAGGTGAGCGGGGCTACGGTCTGGGCGAGGATGGTGCCGTGGAGGGTGGCGTCGGCAGAGTCGGAGTCGGAGGTGAGGATGCGGTACTTGGTGCGGGTGTTGAGCTCGCGGATGGTGGCTTGGGTGAAGGCCATCTCGGTGTGGAAGGCCTGGGCGTTGGTGGCGAAGACAGGAACGGCGAGGGTGCGGACGCTGGCGGGGATGTTGGTCGCGGAGCCGGCCTGGTGGTAGCCGCAGCCTGTGAGCGTAAGGAGAAGGATCGTGAGGAGTCGGCGCATGCGTCTGTCTTCTATTGTCGCATTGGCGGGTGGGCGAGGGTTTTCTGAGGAAAAAAGTGGGGCGGTGGAAAAGCTCGTTTTTATTGGGGGTTTTGTGAAGATAGCGGTGTTTGGGCGCGGTGTTTTGATGGTGCGAACGTGGTGGGATGCGTGGTGAGTGTGGTGCTGGGGATGGTGAATTGTGAAGGTCGAACTATGTGACAAGGCTTTCAACTTTATTTTCCGGGATGTGCTGGAGGTGGGTGTCTTTGAAGAAGGTCGGGTATTTGAGGCCGTATCCGAGGAGGCGGTCGGCTGCGATGTGGGCTGTCCAGACGAGGGCGATCTCTGATGAGAGAGGCCAGTCCTTTAGATAACTGGCGAGAAGGAGGACGAAGGGAAGGGTGAGAGTGTGGACGAGGTTGTACATTGCAGCGCCGAGGCGGACGTTGAGAGCGTAGCCGAGCATGAAGAGGTCGGGGATGAAGAAGAGGATGGCGAAGAGGAGCCAGCTGTAGTGCAGGTGCTGGTAGATGACTACGATGGTGGCCAGGAGTGCGGCCTCTTCCGAGCGAAGCAGGACGGCAGGACGTGTGAGCATGTGATTTTTATACGTTGTTCCTGGGGAGATGTTCGAAGGAGTCGGCAAGAAAGGGAACCGCAGATCCCCTTCTGGGTCGACAGCTAGAAAAGCAACCGCAACGGCGTGCTGCGCGCACGGCGCGATCTGCCATCGAGGCTGACGCGCCTTTGGCGCCTTTTTCTCCAATGCTTGTGGCAAAGAAAATGGCAGCCTTTGCGGCTGCCATCTCTTTGCTGCTTGATTGCTTGTTGGTTACGCGGGGCTTGGTTGGCCTTCGCCGAAGCCGGGCTTGCGGCCGCCTTCGGGTTTGAGGATCTTCTGAGTTTCTCCGCCGGGGCCTGGGTCTACGCCGGAGAGCGCGGACTTGGCTGCGGGGAGCTCCTTGCCTTCGATGATCAGCTTGATCTCGGCGGCGTCCAGGGTCTCGCGCTCCAACAGGGCTGCTGCCATGCGATGCATGATGTCCTGATTGGACTCGAGGATGGTGTAGGCCGATTTGTAGCCAGCGTCCACGAAGCTGCGAACCTCAGCGTCGATCTGCTTTGCGGTGTCGTCGGAGAAGTCGCGGGACTGGCCGATCTCGCGGCCGAGGAAGACCTCCTGCTCTTTCTTGCCGAAGGTCATAGGACCGAGCTTCGACATGCCGAACTCGCAGACCATCTTGCGGGCGAGGTCGGTGGCGCGCTCGATGTCATTACCGGCACCGGTGGTCATCTGCTTGAGGAAGATCTCTTCGGCGCAGCGTCCGCCCATGAGGGTGGCCATGCGGGTTTCGAGATAGTCCTTGGTGACGGTGTGCTGATCTTCCTCTGGGAGGTAGACGGTGACGCCGAGAGCCATGCCGCGAGGGATGATGGTGACCTTGTGGAGGGGATCCGAGTGCTCGCGCAGCGCTGAGACGAGGGTGTGACCAGCCTCGTGGTAGGCGGTGACGCGCTTCTCGTCATCGGTGAGGAGCATTGATTTGCGCTCCGCGCCCATCATGACCTTGTCCTTGGCGACTTCAAAGTCGTACATGTGGACGGCCTTGCGGTTGAAGCGAGCTGCGGTGAGAGCGGCCTCGTTGACCATGTTGGCAAGGTCGGCGCCGGAGAAGCCCGGGGTTCCACGAGCGAGGATGTTGAGGTTCACATCTTCGGCCATGGGGACCTTCTTGGAGTGGACCTTGAGGACTTCCTCGCGGCCACGGATGTCGGGACGATCGACGATGACGCGACGATCAAAGCGGCCGGGACGGAGAAGAGCGGGGTCGAGAACATCGGGGCGGTTGGTCGCGGCGACGAGGATGACACCGTCGTTAGACTCGAAGCCGTCCATCTCGACGAGGAGCTGGTTGAGGGTCTGTTCGCGCTCATCGTGTCCGCCGCCGAGGCCTGCGCCGCGATGACGACCGACTGCGTCGATTTCGTCGATGAAGATGATGCAGGGAGCGTTCTTTTTGCCCTGCTCGAAGAGGTCGCGGACGCGGGATGCGCCGACGCCGACGAACATCTCAACGAAGTCCGAGCCGGAGATGGAGAAGAAGGGGACGTTGGCTTCACCAGCTACTGCGCGGGCGAGGAGGGTCTTGCCGGTTCCAGGAGGTCCGACGAGGAGAACGCCCTTGGGGATGCGGCCACCGAGGCGCTGGAACTTCTGCGCTTCGCGGAGGAACTCAATGATCTCCTTGAGCTCTTCCTTGGCTTCATCGACACCAGCGACATCCTTGAAGGTGATCTTCTTCTGCTGCATGGAGAGCAGACGGGCGCGCGACTTGCCGAAGCTCATGGCCTTATTTCCACCGGACTGCATCTGGCGGAGGAGGAAGAACCAGAGGCCGAGGAGCAGAGCGAACGGCGCGATGGAGATCAACAGGCTGAGCCATTGGTTGGGGCTCTGATCCTTGATGGTGATGTTGACGCCGTGATCGCGGAGCGTCTTGTACATGTCGGGATAGTTGCCCGGGATGGTCGTGTGGAACTGGTTCTTGTCGTCACGGTAGTGGCCGGTGACTTCAGCGCCGTTGACCACGACGTCCTGGATCTTGCCCTGGTCGGCGTCGTTGAGCAACTGGGTGAGGCTGATGTTCTTCTCCTGAGTGCCCCCAGTCGTTTTGACGACGACCTGCCAGAGGAAGACTAAGCAGGTGATCATAAAGACCCAGATCAGAATTTGTTTGACGGTCGAGTTCAAGCGAATTTCCTCATTTTTCTAGTCTGCAGCGGCCTCGTTATTCCACTGGCGCTTGTCAGACCCAGTCTTCGCATGCGAAGACGTACTACGTTTAGACGTCGGAGGTGAGGTAAGGTCTGTGCTGTGGGGTAGTCCTGATTGTCAGCAAAAGCCCTGCCTCAGTCAAGTAGTTAGATTCTACTCTTGGTCTGAGGATTCGGGGGTTTGAGGAGTGAAATATTGATGGGACTTTAGGGTGATGGTGGTTGTGGCTGAATGTAGGCTAACCCGACCCTGTGGAGGGCAAAACGCATACCCCTGGGGTTAAAGCCCTTTTTCTGTGATAACTAGAGAGACCCAAGGCTAAAGCCCTGGGGTACCTGGAGGCCAAATGATGACAACGCCAAAGAGAAGTCCAACGGCAAAGGCGTAAAAACAAGCAACTGCAAAAGCTAAATGCGGGGGTCTCTCCACTACGTCGCGCGATAAGGCTGCGCGCCTTCGGTCGAGATGACGCCGTGTCAATGTTCAGATGACGCCTTGTCAATGCTGAGATGACGCCTTGATAGCGTTTCTCACAGGTTCTCATACCGGTAGACGACAACGGGAGGTGGCTGTGGCTTATTCCGGGAGAGGGCAACGGGATGTGACTGCTAGTCATGGCGATAGAGGCGGAGCTCGCGGGGGGAGCGGTCGGCGCGGAGGCCGCTGGGGAGGTGGAGGATGGAGCCGGTGCGGGCGGCCACGGTGGGGTCGTGACGAAAGCCGCAGAGGGCGAGGAGGCGAGCGGTCTCGTCGAAGGTGAGGCGAGCGCCGAGCTGGCGGGCTGCGGCGCGGAGGACGCGGCGGCGGAGGGCTGGATCGAGAGCGCGGAGGCGGTCGAGTTCGATGGAGACGGCGGATTGGCCTGGGGTGGTGCTGACGGCGCGGCCTCCTCCGCGGACGGGCTTGCCGGGGAGGAGGAGCTGGGGGAGGAGACGGTTGAGCTCGGTCTGCCAGCGGGCCTCTTCTTCGCGGGCGAGCTCGGCCATATTGGCAAGGGCCTGATCGAGGCTGGGGTTGTAGGTGCGGAGTTGAGGGAGGAGCTCGTGGCGGATTTTGTTGCGGGTGTAGGCGGTGTCGGCGTTGGTGGAGTCGGTGCGCCAGGGCTGGTTGAGGTGGGTGAGATAGGCTTCGATGCCGGAGCGGCGGGTTTGCAAGAAGGGGCGGAGGATCTTTCCTTTTTGCAGGGTGAGGGTGGGATGGATGGCGCTGAGGCCTTCGGTCCAGGCTCCGCGGAGGATCTTCATGAGGACTGTCTCGGCCTGGTCGTCGAGGGTGTGGGCGGTGAGGACTGTGTCGGCGTGGCCTGAGGCGAGGAGGTTAGTGAAGATCTCGTAGCGGAGATTGCGGGCGGCTTCTTCGATGGTCTCGGCTTCGCCGGCGGCGCGGGTTTGGGCTACGCGGTTGGGCACGCTGGCGTGGTGGAGATGGATGGGGATGTCGTGGGCGATGCAGAGATCTTCGACGAAGCGCTGGTCGGCGTCGGCTTCGGCTCCGCGAAGGCCGTGATGGACGTGGACTGCGGAGAGGCCTACGCCTATGGATTCTCGTTGGGAGTGGATGGTCAGGAGGAGGGCTACGGAGTCCGCTCCACCGGAGAGGGCTACGCAGAGGCGGTCGCCGGGTTGGATTTGGGTGCGGTCGAAGGGGAGGGTTGGGGCGGGCATCTTGTCTATGTTAGTTGGCTTGAAGAATCATGTCCTGCCGGACGGGCCCACTGCGCGTGGGGCGGTCACTTCGTGACTTCTGTTATTTGAGGGGGCCGGCTAAGAGATGTGGTCCTCCCTTCGGTCGGAAGGGATGGGCTTTATATACTGCTTGGATGTTTGAGACGAGATTGGCGACGGTGGGGGATGCGGAGTTGATTGCTCGGCATCGGCGGCAGATGTTTGTGGATGCGGGGCAGGCCGAGGACGCGGCGCTGCAGCCGATGATGGAGAACTTTATTGCGTGGGTTCGGCCGCGGCTGGCCGATGGAAGTTATGTTGGGTGGATCGTGGAGGTGGATGGCCGGGTGGTGGGCGGGGCCGGGATGTGGATGATGGATTTTCCTCCGCACTGGATGGACGCGCAGCCGCTGCGGGCTTACCTGCTGAACTTTTATGTCGACCCGGCGTTTCGTGGGCATGGGGTGGCTTATCGGCTGCTGAAGCTGTCGGTGGCGGAGGCTAGTGGGCGCGGGGTGAAGGTGGTCTCGCTGCACGCTTCGAAGTTCGGTAGACCGATCTATGAGCGGAATGGATTTGAGCAGTCGACGGAGATGATGCTGCGGCTGGAGCAGGAGGCGTAGAAGTTCGCGAGCATCTTGTATACTTCGCAGGTTATGCGAGTATTTGTGATTCTTCCAGCAGCAGGTATAGGGACGCGGATGGCCGCGGGGGGTGCGTCGACGCCGGCGCCGAAACAGTTTCTTGCGATTGGCGGGGTTCCTGTGCTGGTGCGGTCGGTGCGGGCGTTTCTTGCAGTGCCGCGAGTGGACGCGGTGTGCGTGGCGGTGAGGGCGCATGAGAGGGAGCGGGTGGAGGCTCAGATGCTTGAGTACAAGCTGGGGCCGCGGGTGCACATGGTGGAGGGCGGAGACGACCGGCAGCACTCGGTGGGTAATGCACTGGCGGCGCTGGAGTGCGATGCGGACGATGTGGTGCTGGTGCATGATGCGGTTCGGCCGCTGATCGATCCGGCGACGATTGAGCGGACGATTGATGCGGTGGTGAAGCATGGCGCGGCGATCGTTGGGTTGCCGGCGGTGGATACCATCAAACAGGTGGAGCGGACGGCGGATGGAGCAATTGTGACGGCTACGATTCCGCGGGAGCGGATTGTGCATGCGCAGACACCGCAGGGAGCGCGGTTCGGATTGATGCGACGGGCGTTTGTGGAGGCTGAGGCGGATGGTTTTTCAGGGACCGATGAGGCTAGTCTGCTGGAGCGGGCCGGGGTGGAGGTGGCTGTGGTGCAGGGATCGGCCAGGAACTTCAAGATTACGCAGCCGGGAGATATTGAGCTGGCGGAGTTCTATCTGGGTAAGGCGACCGCGGATTCTCGCGGATGAACGCGGATGAAAGGCAAAAGACGGATGAAAGACAAAAGACGGATGAAAGACAGAAGCCGGTATCTCGGGATAAGTTTCGTGGTTTGCACTCAGAGGTCACCGAAGGTGTGCTTAGGGTCTTCTTCGAGGTTTACAACGAGCTTGGTGGCGGGTTTCTGGAGAGCGTTTATCGAGAGACGATGAAGATTGCTCTTGTGCAGGCTGGGCATCGCGTGGCAGTGGAGGTGCCTGTGCCAGTTTCGTTTCGTGGGCATGTGGTTGGTAACTTTCGAGCAGATATCGTGGTCGATGATTGTGTGTTGGTTGAGTTGAAGGCTGTGGCGGCGTTTGCCAACTCGCATGATGGGCAGGTTTTACACTATCTTCGAGCGACACGATTTGAAGTGGGACTTCTTTTGAACTTTGGTCCGAGACCGCAGTTCAGACGGTTCATACTGGAAGCAGAGAAGAAAAAGATCCGCGTGATTCCACGTGAATCCGTGGTCGAGCTTCTGAGGAACTTTTGATGGGTATGAGGATTGGTTACGGGTTTGACTCGCATGCGTTCAAGGCGGGTGTGCCGCTGGTGATTGGCGGACTTGCGATTGAGCACTCCGAGGGGCTGGCTGGGCACTCGGATGGGGATGTGTTGCTGCATGCAATTACGGATGCGCTGCTGGGCGCGGTGAGCGCGGGGGATATAGGGACGTTCTTTCCGCCGAGCGATCCGAGATGGAAGGGCGCGGCTTCGAGCCTGTTTTTGCAGACGGCGCTCGAAGAGGTGGCGACGGCGGGATACAAGATCGTGAATATCGACACGGTACTGGTGATGGCGAAGCCGAAGATTGTGCCGATTGCCGGAGAGCTGCGCGAGAGCGTGGCTGCGTTGCTGGGCGTGAAGCCGGGCGAGGTGGGGATCAAGGCAAAGACGCCGGAGGGTTTGAACCAGGACCATGTCGCGGTGGCGCATGCGACGGTGCTGCTTGAGAGCCTGGGGATTCCGGAGCCGGTTGGTGCGATGGTGGCTTCGGCGGATGTCGATGATGAGATCGATGTGGTGGTGAAGACGCTGGTGGGAGATTCGCGGGATGTGTCGGCGCTGGGGCGGAAGGTGACGCCGTTCGATACGGATGATCTGACTTAGCCTGCGATTGGTTGATCGTAGAAGGCGTAACGGTGATAGCAAAGATAAAGGCTGATAAGAGTGACGGGAGTTTAGTTCCGTCACTCTTGTTGATTGAAGAGACTGTAAGGCGGTCGACCACGGATTTTCACGGACAGACGCGGATTAGAGACAAATGCCAAGGCGATTTAAGGACAATCGCAAAAGCGAAATGCGGGGGTCTCTCCACTGCGCTACTCACGATGAAGCTGTGAGTAGCTCCGGTCGAGATGACAAATCTTATTAGAGTCAGATTCAAATCTAATTACGGTCGAGATGGCAGATTCATTTAGTCGAGATGGTAAATCTCATTACAGTCGAGATGACAAGTCTCATTCAATAGGTTCAAGGGACGGTGTGTATGAATGGTGGTCTTCTGCTTGTAGTACTTGGGTTGGGTGGGTTGAGCGTGGCTTCGGCCCAGACGGTTAGTGAGGCTAGTTTGCAACCACGTGCGGCGAGTAGTGCCCCTTGTGTTCCGGGTGGCGATGCGAGCTGGCTGACGCCGGCGGAGAAGAGTTGTTATGCGACGACTCCGGACTACGCTGAGACGATATCTTATCTTGCGCGAGTGCAGAGCGCTGCACCTGGGCAGGTGAAGATTGAGCAGTTTGGGAAGACGGGTGAGGGGCGAGATCTCGATGTCGTGATCGTTTCGCGGGATGGAGTATTCGATCCGGCGGCGATCCATGCGGCGAAGAGGCCGATTGTCCTAGTGCAGAACTCGATTCATGCGGGAGAGATGGATGGGAAGGATGCCTGCCTGGCGCTGCTGCGGGATATGGTGATCTCGAAGACGAAGGCGAACCTGCTGGAGCGGGCGGTGTTCGTGTTTATCCCGATCTACAACGCGGATGGGCATGAGCGGCGGAGTGCGTATAACCGCATCAACCAGGATGGCCCGGCAGAGATGGGGTGGCGTGGTAACGGGACGAATCTGAATTTGAACCGCGACTATTTGAAGCTGGATACGCCTGAGGCTCGGGCGTTCAATACGATGTTTCACCGGTGGCTGCCGGATTTTTTTGTGGATGACCATGTGACCGATGGCGCGGACTATCAGTACGACGTGACGTTTACGATCGACGATGGGCCGAATGTTCCGAGAGCCACGGCGAAGTGGGTGGACGAGGTGGCGACGCCAACGCTTGAGAAGTATGTGGATGCGCATGGGCACCTGGCTTCGCCTACCTATATCAACTTTGTGAATGACAACGATCCGGCGGAGGGGCTTGGGTTCAATGACGATCCGCCGCGGTTTTCGACGGGGTATGTGATTCTCGAAGGCCGGCCGGGAATGCTGGTCGAGCTGCATATGCTGAAGGACTATAAGACTCGCGTGACGGGGAACTACGAGATTCTTGCAGGATTGATGGAGCTGATGAATCGTGATGCAGAGAAGGTGATCGCGCTGAATGCTGCTGCGGATAAAGAGGCGGAGGAGTTGGGGGCGCATCCGCTGGGGAACGTAATGTATCCGCTGGCGCTGGGCTGGAGCGGGGAGACGACACCCTTTTTGTTTCGTGGGTACAAGTACACGCGGGAGCTGAGCGCGATTTCGGGGGCGATGCGGGTGGAGTACTCGCATGAACCGTGGAATGTGTCGCTGCCGTTTCAGACCGGGTTCAAGGTGAAGGCGGAGACGAAGGTGCCGGCTGCTTATATTGTTCCGGCGCAGTGGACGAAGGTGATCGATGTACTGGCGGCGCACCAGGTGGAGATGGAACGGACGACGGCTGCGTGGACGGGAGAGGTGGAGACGTATCAGTGTGGTGGGATGACGTGGCAGGGGCCACCGTTTGAGGGGCGGCATCCGACGTTCAACGGAGAGGCGATGCACGATCCCGGAAAGTTTGGGAGCTGCGTGCTGGTGAAGGAGAAGATGAGTTTTCCTGCGGGGTCGGCGGTGGTGCGGCTGAATCAGCGGCTGTCGAAGGTAGCGCTGGAGTGGCTGGAGCCTGCGGCGCCTGACTCGGCGCTGCAGTGGGGATTCTTCGATTCGATCTTTGAACAGAAGGAGTATGGCGAGGCGTATGTGCTGGAGTCGCTGGCGCGGGAGATGATGGCGAAGGACCCGAAGCTGAAGGCGGAGTTTGAGAAGAAGGTGGCGAGCGATCCGGCGTTCGCGGGGAACTCGTATGCGCGGCTGGAGTTTTTTTATGAACGGACTCCGTGGTATGCGGCGAACCGGGTGGGGCAGTATCCGGTGGGGCGGTTGCTTAGTTTAGATGGAGTGCCAGTGGCGCGCTGAGTTGTAAGTTCGGGGGGGCCTGTTGGTCTATGATGACCTGCGAGGTGAGCTATGCACGATCTTGTCGTGGATCTTATCGCTGTTGGGGTTTGCGGAGGGCTGGGTGGCTTCGTGAACGTATTCATTGGGGACTCCGGACTTCATCTGCCCACGATCGAACAGGGCGTCTTTCGCCCGGGATACATCGGCGTGGTGTTTGTCGGGCTGGTTGCGGCGATGGGGGCGTGGCTTGCGACGCAGACTTCGGCGCTGAGCGGAAATATGGTGCCGTCGCCGTCGGTCACGTTAAGGCTGTCGGAGTTGAGCACGGCGATTATTGTGGGTTTCGGCGGCGCGAGGTGGTTCAAGTCGGAGGCCGAGACGACGATCTTTCGCAAGACGGCGGCTGTGGCTGCGAGCAAGTCGGCTGATAGTGATGCTGCGGCGACGATCGCTGGCGGGACGCCGATTCAGGCGCTGGCGGCGGCGAACAAGATGCAGTGATTTGGCAGGCTAAGCTGCGGCTTTCGTCGTGGCTTTCGATCCGATTTTAACTAGCTGCGTGAAATATCGTATGTCAGGACTTGCCCGCACGCGATAGACTGCGACTAATCTATTTCTCCTTCGAGGGTTCGATGAAAAGCAAGATCGCGGTGATGGTGTGTTTGCTGATGGGATTTGGTCGAGGGTTGCTGGCGCAGGCTCCAGCGGCGAGCCAGGAAGAGTTCATCAAGACGCACTATGCGAAGTTTGAGTATCGGATTCCGATGCGGGATGGGGCGAAGCTGTTTGTGTCGGTGTATACACCGCAGGCGGGGGCCTTCAAGGACGCGGGGCCGTATCCGTTTCTGATGACGCGGACGCCCTATAGCTGCGGGCCGTATGGCGAGGACAAGATGCCGACGCGGCTGGGAGTGAGCCAGGAGCTGCTGGAGTCGGGCTACATCTTTGTGTGCGGCGATGCTCGCGGACGGTACGAGAGCGAGGGCGTGTTTCAGGAGATGAGCCCGCATATCGAGGATAAAAAGTCGAACAAGGATGTGGACGAGTCGACGGATATGTACGACACCGTGGAGTTTCTGCTGAAGCATGTGGAGAACAATAACGGCAAGGTGGGGATTACGGGGATCAGCTATCCTGGTTTCTATACGTCGGCAAGCATTATCGATTCGCATCCGGCGATCAAGGCTGCGAGTCCACAGGCTCCGATGACGAACCTGTTCTTCAATGACGATGGGTATCATGGCGGCGCGTTTATGCTGTCGGCTAACTACGGGTTCTATGTATTCTTCAAGCCGCTGAAGAATCCCACGCTGCCGGAGAAGCATGAGCCGTTCGACTTTGGTACCCCTGATAGTTACAAATTTTATTTGAAGGCGGGGCCGACGGAGAACCTGGATAAAGACTTCCACGGGTCAAACTTTTTGTTTCATGACCAGCTGGTGCATACGACCTATGACGAGTACTGGAAGAAGCGCGATCTGTCTCTGCATATGAAAAATGTTCATGCGGCGGTGATGACGGTGGGCGGATGGTTTGACGCGGAGGATCTGTCGGGACCGTTCAAGACGTTTCATGCGATCGATGAGTTCAACCCCGGTGCCGTGAATACGCTGGTGGTTGGGCCGTGGACGCATGGTGGCTGGTCGATATGGGATGGAGACAAGCTGGGGGATGTTAACTTCGGCTCGAAGACCGGGGTCTTCTTTCGTTCGGAGATTCAGTTTCCGTTCTTCGAGCACTATCTGAAGGGGCACGATGGTGGTGTGTTGCCGAAGGCGTATGTGTTCGAGACCGGTAGCAATGTTTGGAAGAAGTATGATGCCTGGCCTCCGAAGTCGGCAGCTGCCAAGACACTTTACTTTCGTGAGGGTGGGAGGCTGAGCTTCGATGCGCCAGCAGAGAAGGCCGGTGTGGATGAGTATGTGAGCGACCCGGCGCATCCGGTGCCGTTCGTAAACTACACGACGGATACGGTGCCGCAGCGGTATATGGATGACGATCAGCGGTTTGCTTCGCGGCGGCCGGATGTGTTGACGTATGAGACCGAGACGCTGACGGAGGACGTGACGATTGCGGGGCCGGTGAAGCCGAAGTTGAAGGTGGCTTCGACCGGGACCGATGCGGACTTTGTGGTGAAGCTGATCGATGTCTATCCGAACGATTTTCCTGATCCTCCGAGCGATGCGGTAGGGAAGCGGGTGTTAGGCGCTGCGCCGATTTTGATGGGCGGCTATGAGCAGCTGGTGCGCGGCGAGCCGATGCGGGCGAAGTTTCGCGATAGCTGGGAGAAGCCGAGTCCGTTGACGCCGGGGAAGATGGTGGAGGTGGATGCGGAGATGCCCGATATCAACCACACGTTCCGGACCGGCCACAAGATTATGGTGCAGGTGCAGAGCTCTTGGTTCCCGCTGGTGGATAGGAATCCGCAGACGTTCGTGGATATACCGTTCGCGAAGCCGGAGCAGTTTGTAAAGGCTACGGAGAGTGTTTACCGGAGTGCCGGCGCAGCGAGTGGAGTGGAGGTTCTGGTTGTGCCGCAGCACTGAGCGGTTGCTCAGCTTTCTGTGACAGAAGAGAGAACTCCCCTTGCAAGATGAACCTTGCAAGGGGAGTTTTTTGGATGAGAGCTACCAGATGCGGATGCGGTCCTGTGGGGCGAGGTAGAGCTTGTCGGTTGGTTTGATGTCGAAGGTGGTGTACCAGCTGTCCTGATTGCGAACGGTGAAGGCACGGTATTGGCCTGGTGAGTGGCCGTCGGAGAGCATCTCTTCGCGGAGTTCTGCGTCGCGGGTGACGCCTCCCCAGTTCTGCGCATAGGCGATGAAGAACTGCTGATCGCCGGTGAAGGTGGCGACTTTTGGAGTTTCGGCGCCGTGGAGGGAGGCGTGGAAGGCAGCGTAGGCGGCGGCGACACCTGCGTCGTCGGCTATGTTTTCCGCCAAGGTCAGGCGTCCGTTGACTTGGAGGTCGGGAAAGGGCGCATAGGTGTCGTACTGGTCGGCGAGTTTTTTTGTGACGGCGTCGAAGTGAGCGAGATCTTCGGCGGTCCACCAGTTGCGGACCTGACCTTTGGAGTCGAAGGCGGCACCCTGGGAGTCGAAGGTATGGCTTATCTCGTGGCCGATGATAGTTCCGATGGAGCCGTAGTTGTGGGCCGCGGGGGCGTTGGGGTCAAAGAGGGGCGGCTGGAGGATGGCGGCGGGAAAGTTGAGGCCATTGTCCAAGGGAAGGTTGAAGGCGTTGACGGTCTGCGGGGTCGTGCACCACTCCTTGCGATCGACTGGCTTGCCGATGCGGCTGAGGGAGTAGTGGTAGTCGAAGAGGTTTGCGTTCCAGGTGTTGGCGAAGAGGTTGTCGGGCGAGATGTTCAAGGCGGTGTAGCTGCGCCAGTGTTCGGGGTAGCCGATGCCGATTTGAAGGGTCTTGAGTTTGGCGAGGGCCTCCTGCTTGGTGGCGGGGGCCATCCAGGTGATGCCTTCGAGGCGAGAGTGATAGGTTGCGAGCAGGTTGGCGACGATTGCTTCGGCCTGGGCCTTGGCCTGGGGAGAGAAGAAGCGCTGGACGTAGATCTGACCGACAGCATCGCCGAGGGTGGCGGAGACGAAGTTGTCACCGCGGAAGTCACGGGGACGCTGCTCCGTGGCTCCGGAGAGGGTGGGGCCTGAGAAGGCGAAGCTCTCGTCGGCGAGGGCCTTGGAGCTAGCGTCAGCATACTGCTCGAGGAGGTGGTAGGCGAGGAGATCCTTCCATGCGTCGAGAGGCTGGGAGGCTACGAGAGAGGCTTCGCCGGTGAAGGCGATGGGCTGCCAGACGATGAAGGTGTCCCGTGTGTCGAGTCCGGCGGCGCGAAGGTACTCGGGCCAGTCGAGTCCGGGGGCTTTGGCGATGAAGTCGGCGAGATGCCAGGGATTGTTGGCGTTGTGGATGTCTGCGCTGTCGGCGAGGGAGATCTGCTTCTGCGCGATGGCGGTCTCCAGGGCAAGGACGCGAGTGGCGCGGGTATCCGGATCCGAGAGGCCGACGAGCCGGAACATGGCGGCGATGTGGGTCTGATATTTCGCGCGGATGTTCTTCATGTTGTCGGAGTTGTCGAGGTAGTAGTCGCGGTTGGGGAGCTGGAGGCCGCCTTGAAGGAGGTAGGGCGCATAGTGGTCGGGATCGTTGAAGCCGGGGGCGACCCAGAGGCCGAAGAGGTTGTCTGTGTGGAAGTTGGTGTTGTTGATCGCATCGACGTCGGCACGGAGGGTGAGGCCGAGGGCGTGGGCGAGCTGGCGACTGTTGCGAATGGCGGCGATGTCGTCGAGGTGTGGCTTGAGAGCGGCGAGTCCATGGGTTTCGATGGCGGACTCATCCATGTAGGAGTGGTAGAGGTCGGCGATCTTTCGCTGATCGGAACCGGCGGGGGCGTTGGATTTTTCGGCGTCCCGGATAATGTCTGCTACCTGCTGAAAGCTATGGTCTATGAGGTCGCTGTAGACGGAGACGGAAGAGCGATCGGCTGTGAGTTGAGTGCGGTTGATGAATCCGCCGTTAGCGTAGAGATAGAAGTTGTCGCCGGGACGGACGGCGGGATCCATATTGGAGATAGAGATGCCGGTGTCGGGTGACTGTGCGGGGAGTGACAGTGTGACTGAGCAGAGGACAAGGGGGAGGATGCTGCGGGTGAAACTGATCATCGTACGAGAAGCTCCGGTCGGTGGTTAGGTACGGGCCGACCGTTTAATTATCGCTTACTTGTCAGCGAAGGGATGTTCGAGGCTGGGGCTCTGGGGGGTGAACATCTTGCCGCCGTCTTCGGTGACGTGCCAATCGTCTTCGAGGCGGATGCCGAACTCGCCGGGGAGGTAGATGCCGGGTTCGTCGGAGAAGCACATGCCTGCGGCGAGTGGTGTTGTGTTGCCGCGGACGAGATAAGGCCACTCGTGTCCGTCCATGCCGATGCCGTGGCCTACGCGATGGGTGAAGTGTTTGTAGTCTGGGCCGTATCCTGCCGCGGTGATGAGATCGCGGGCGGCGGCGTCGATGGTGTGGCAGGGAGCGCCGGGATGAGCGGCGGCGAGCGCGGCGGATTGCGCTTTGAGAACGATGTCGAAGACCTTTCGGGCTTTGTCGAGTTTGGGGATGGAGGGATCGCCGAGGACGAAGGTGCGGGAGATGTCGGACTGGTAGCCTTCGACGGTGCAGCCGTCGTCGATGAGGATGATCTCTCCCTCGCGGATAGTCTGCGGTTGGAGGGAGCCGTGGGGAAGGGCGGAGTACTCGCCTACCTGACAGCTGGCATCGCCGGTGACTCCACAGTGGGTATAGGCAAGGTCGACTAGTTGCGAAAACTGGCGGTTGGTCATCCCGGGTTTCGCGGATTCGTAGCAAGCCTTGTAGACGGAGAGGGTGATGTTGTTGGCGAGCTGCATGAGGGCGAGTTCGGCGGCGGTCTTGATGCCGCGGCAGCCGAAGGTGATGGGAGTGGCGCTGGTGGTGGTGAGGGCTGGGCTGGCGTTTGAGATGCCGTCGGCGAAGACGAACTGGGTGCGCTCTTCGATGCCGATTCTTCCTGTGGCCATGCCGGATTCTTTGTGTGCTTTGGCGAGGAGCTGGTAGGGATCTTCGTCTTCGTTCCAGGTATAGACGCGTGTGGTGGAGGCTGAGGGAAGCGTGGTGGGTTTGGCTTCCATGCGCTCGCGCACGCGGCCCTCTTCGAAGACGGGGCAGACGATGAAGGGCGCGCCGGTGGCGGGAAGGGTCCATGCGAAGAAGCGCTCGGACTGGCCCCAGCGGAGGCCTGTGAAGTAGGTCAGGGACGTGCCGGTAGTGATGACGATGGCATCGATCTTGTTCTGGTGCATGAGGGCGCGGGCGCGGTCGAGACGCTGCTCGCGTTCGGCGAGGGTGATGGGGACGGCTTGGGAGCGGCGATTGGAGAGCGCGGCGATGGCGGGTGGGAGTTTTTCCTGCTGCGCTGATTGTGCGGAGAGCGAAAGTGCGGGAGCGGCGGCTGCGGCGGCGGCAGAGGAGAGGAGAAAGCGTCGGCGTGTCGGCATGAGTGGGATGATTGTAACTTGGCGTGATGTGGGTTCAGAGATAAACCCTCCGGGTATGTGGTTTTCATGCTAAGCATGAGGGGCTTGGACTTGACTGAGAAAAGAACAACTGCAAAGAAGAAGCAGATCCCTACGGGATGACAACAAAAAACAGGCAACAGCAAAACAGGCAGCAGCAAAAAAGTAGAGGCAATGGAGGTCAGCGAATGAATCCTGCTGGGCAAGGGATATGATTAATGGATCGGATGGAGAGTGGAAATGGCGATGATTACGACGGTGCAGCAGCACATTTTGCAACAGCAGCAGGAGATGCTGAAGTCGACGGGGCGTGAGGCAACGGGGACGTTCAGCTGGCTGCTGAGTGGGATTACGCTGGCCGCGAAGATGGTGGAGGCGAAGATTCGCTCGGCGGGGTTGAGCGATGTGCTGGGGGCGTTTGGCGCGGAGAATGTGCAGGGAGAGCAGCAGCAGAAGCTGGACGTTTATGCGAATCAGGCGCTGCTGCACTGCCTCGGGCTGCGGGATAGCGTGGCTGCGCTGGTGAGTGAAGAGGATGAGGAGCCGGTGACGTTCAACCGGGATGCGGAGACGGGGAAGTACATCATCGTGTTCGATCCGTTGGATGGGTCGAGCAACATCGATGTGAATGTGAATGTGGGGACGATCTTCAGCGTGCTACGCAGGATGCCGGCGGAGTTGGGGACGCTGGAGGAGTCGATTCTACAGCCGGGGTTTCGGCAGGTGGCGGCGGGGTATGTGGTGTATGGGCCGTCGACGGTTCTGGTGTATACGACGGGGAATGGGGTTCATGGGTTTACGCTCGATCCGACGATTGGAGCGTTTGTATTGAGCAATGAAAAGATGACGATGCCGGAGCAGGGGAGCTACTACTCGGTGAACGAGGCGAATGCGGCGGGATGGCCGGAGGAGTATCGCGGGTATGTGGAGATGCTGCGGACGGGTGGGTTGCAAAAAGAATACAGCTCGCGGTATATCGGGAGCCTGGTGGCGGACTTTCATCGGACACTGCTGAAGGGGGGAGTGTTTCTGTATCCGCCGACGCTGAAGCAGCCGAAGGGGAAGCTGCGGCTGCTGTATGAGGCGAATCCGCTGGCGTTTATCGCGGAGCAGGCCGGAGGGATGGCGACGTATGGTGCTGGGCGGATTCTGGATATCAAGCCGGAGGGGATTCATCAGCGGACGCCGTTTTGCGTGGGGAGTAAACGGGAGATGGAGGCGTTGGTGGCGGCATTGAGTCCGGTGGGGGCTTCGGTGCGTGCCAAGTGAGTGAGTTTACTGCCGAGGTGATTGATATTCGCGAGGAGTCGCGCGTGGCGGGGCGCCAGCGATGGCAGATGCTGCTGGATCGCACGGAGTTTGCGGCTGGTGATGTGGGGGTGTTGGAGGCGGTGGCTCGGAGTGGGGCGCGGCTGGTGGTGCCCGTGCTTGAGGTAGTGATGGATGCCGGCGAGGTGTGGCATGTGGTGGAGAAGCCACTGGGTGCGGGGACTGCGGTGACGGGGCAGGTGGGTGTTTCGGTGGAGTGAACTGCGTCATCGCTTGCGGTTGAAAGGCAAGGAGGTTGCTGGTACACTCGGAGATGTTGTTTCGACTGTGTTGGGCCTGCGAAAGCGGTGCGCGATGCGGGTTTGGTGGGGGGCTGTAGCTCAGTTGGGAGAGCGCCTCGTTCGCAACGAGGAGGTCAGCGGTTCGATCCCGCTCAGCTCCACCATAGAAATGATTTCTCCAGACACCTTTTATCTTTAGAGGCAGATGTCCTGCCAGACGGGCCTCCTGCGCGGAGGGCGGTCACTTCGTGAGTTGTATACCTTGTTTTGGCTGGATGAGCTTTGTGGTCCTCCCGTTTGTCGGAGGTAGAGTTTGAGTGCCCATCCTAAAGGTGGCGGGTTTTCTCTTGTTGGAGGAGGCGGATGGTCACGAAGATGACCGGGACGAGGAAGACGAGCGAACCGATGACCCACATGATGACGGCTCCTGCGCGCTGGTCGGCGATGGGGTCGATGTGGAATGGGTTTGGGTGCTCGAGGTAGTAGGTGTAGACGGGGCGGTCGCAGAAGGCGAGGAACGCGGAGAGTGCCGTGTTGACGATGTCTGCCATGACCAGGTAAGGCAGCATGATCCAGCCGGGGTAGTGGGCGAGGGTGGGCCAGGGTCGGATGAGCGGCCACCAGAAGAGGATCGACGTGGTGAGGAAGCAGAGGTGCTCGAACTCGTGCCAGTGCTCGTGCTCGAGGGCGAAGTCGTAGGCCCCGGGAATGTGCCAGAGGAGGAAGGTTAGGTTCATCGCTAGCCACGCGATAACGGGTTTGGTGAGGAAGTGGCCGAGGGTGCGGAGCCACTGCATGCGCAAGAAGGGCGAGAGGATGCTCACCGTGAAGGCGTGGGGTAAGCCGCGGAGGAGTGGGACTTGGGGATAGCCGAGGAGAAGAAACGGAGGGACGAAGGACATCAGAAGAAGATGCTCGACCATGTGGGCGCTGAGGAGCGCGTCGGCGAAGCCGTCCATGGGAGAGCCGATGGCGATCCAGATGGTGACGATGCCGAGGTTGAACGAGACGAGGCGCCAGGTGGGGAAGAGCGCGGGTCTGGTTTTGCGGATGGCAAACCAGCCACGCGTGTAGAGTGCGGCGGTGATGAGCAGCGCCGTGGTGAGGAAG
Source organism: Granulicella sp. S190 (assembly GCF_009766095.1). Classification (GTDB taxonomy): domain Bacteria; phylum Acidobacteriota; class Terriglobia; order Terriglobales; family Acidobacteriaceae; genus Edaphobacter. The sequence goes on along the minus strand of NZ_LMUD01000014.1, from coordinate 463,394 downwards.
AGCGGAGGGGACCAGTCGTCGAAGATGGCCCTGTATTCAGGCTGCATTAGAAGAAGGATAAATCTAAGGACAAAGGCGAAACGGGTTCGCTTGATTCAGATGGTGCTTTGGTTATCGAGTTTCCTTTGTTTGCTGGCTATCGGTTGGCTGGGGAGCGTTAGCTGAGGCGGAAACTACGTGGCGTGAGGCGTCGATGGCGGGTTGGAGTTCGTTACCGCGGAGGGTGGTGAGGAACTTGACGAGGGCGGTAGTCTCGGAGGGGTTGAGCGCATTGCCGTACGCGGGCATGTTGCCGCCGCCTTGCAGGACCTGGCGGATGATCTGGTCTTCGGTCATGTGTCCAGCTACGGCGTCGAGTGCGGGGCCGCGAAGACCACCTTCGCCGCCGATGGAGTGGCAGTTGCGGCATTGCTTGTTCTGGAGGACAAGCGCGCCTTCGCGTTCGAGTGGGGTGCGGTTGTGTAGGTAGGAGACGGGGATAGGATCGCTGGTCCAGGCGTTCATGATGGGGCTCCACGGCGTGTAGGTACCGAGGTGCGTGAAGATGCCGAGGGAGACAGCGAGGACGGTGACGATGAGGACGGCGGCGGGGCGGCGGGATACGTGCTTTTCACCCTCTCCTGAGAGGAGCGGGAGGAGGATGAGAGCGGCGATGCCGATGACCGGCATGATGAAGAGGACCGGAGTTTCGAGAGAGGGTGGCAGATAGGCGAGGACGGCATAGAGCCAGAGGAAGAAGTAGTCAGGCTTGGGCGCGGTCTGGATGATGGTGGGGTCGGGCTGGCCGGAGGGGCCGAAGGGGCCGAACCAAAGCGCGCAGCCGATGACGGCGAGCATGATGGCGGCGGCGAAGGCGGCGTCCTTCCAGGCGGCGTCGGGGACGAAGGGGATGCCGGTCTTCTTTTCGAGCTCGTGATACTCCTGCTGGTAGGTTGATTTTTTTACGAGGCGACCTGGCATGGGATAGTCGTTGATGCCGAGACGGAGGACCATCCAGACGTGCATGCCGACCATGGCGATGAGCGTGCCCGGAATGACGAAGACGTGCAGCGCGAAGAAGCGGGAGAGCGTGTTGCCGGCGATGATGGGCCCGCCGAGCATGAGGCCGACGAGCGGGCCGCCGATGAGCGGAACGCGGCTGAGGATGGAGGCGCCGATGCCGAGGCCCCAATAGGCGTCCTGGTCGAAGCGCAGGACCTGTCCGGTGAAGGCCATGCCGAGGGTGAGGAGGAGAAGAAAGACACCGATGATCCAGGTAAGCTCACGGGGGAACTTGTAGGCGCCGAAGAGGAAGACCTGCACCATGTGGATGAGGACGATGGCGACCATGAAGTCCGAGCCCCATCCATGCATGGCGCGCAAGAACCAGCCGAGGCGGACGTTGTGGTCGAGGAACTGGAGACTGTTCCAGGCATTGCTGGCGGTGGGGGCGTAGACGAGCGCGAGCAGGATGCCGGTCATGATCTGAAGAACGAAGATGACGGTAGCGGCGCTGCCGAAGACGTACCACCAACTTGCGGTGTTTGAGGGAACCTCGTGTTCGGCTACTTCGATGAGCGGGGCACCGAGACCGAGGCGAGCTTCGAACCAGTTGTAGACCTCGAGGCCGCGTTGTTTTAGGTCTGGCATGAGCTGCACCTCGGCTGGGGTTGGTCGGTCGCGGAGAGCCTTGCTGCTGGGCTGCCTTCGATTCGAGTTTCAATCTGGATGAGGGGCGTTACGTTCTTGGCTTCATTCGCCAGGGTCGGCATTCTGCCAGCGCTGATGAGGAGAGCGCCGCTTGAGATTTTGTGGGTGTACTCGAAGAGGCCGCGCTCTGGGGGGCCAGAGGCGCGTGCTCCGTCGGCGTAGTAGGCTCCGCCGTGGCAAGGGCAGAGGAAGAGTTTGGACTGCGCGAACCAACGGACTGGGCAGCCGAGGTGTGCGCAGTTGATGGCAAAGACCTGGAAGGTTTCGCCGGAGACGCGGCGGACCCAGCAGGGGATGTCGCCGGTCTGACCGTCCCACTCGGTGGTGATGGGGTTGCGGTAGTTGACGAGGCGGGTCTCGCCTTCGGGAAAGTCAGAGAGCGGGCCGAGGTTGATCCAGGAGTTGTCGGCAGCGGTTTTTTTGAGCGCGGGGCCGAGGAGATAACCGATGATCGGGATGGCGAGGACGAAACCGACGACACCGTTGACTGCCAGGGCGAGCTTGAAGAGAAAGACGCGGCGCGAGTGGCCCGCGGCGATGCTGGGGTCTTTGACTGAGTCGGGTTGCGGCTCGGTTGAGGTTTGATCGGGTGGTGGGAGCTGCTCACTCGGTGTCATTGCTTCCTGCTCCTGCGATGCTGTTCGTCTTTCAATTCTGCGTATCTTTCGTGATTAGTGAGAGTGGTACGGCTGGCCTGGTTCTGCGATTCGCTTGGACGCAAGCCATGCGACGATGTCCGTGATCTGCTGGTCGGTGAGAGGTTGTGCGGCGTCGGAGCGCCAGTCGGGCATACCCTCGTCGGGCCGGCCTGCGATGACGATGCTGCGAAGGTCCTGATTGCTGATGAGTGCAAGATAGGACGGGTTGACGATGGAGCCGAGTTTGCCTGCGCCGGTCTTACTGGTGGCATCCGTGGAGCCTTCGCCTGTCGCACCGTGGCAGCGCGCGCAGGCGGTGGCGTAGGCTTGCTGGCCGCGGTCCGCATCAGCTGGAAGAGTGGCGAGGTAGGGTAGTGGAGTCGCTCCTGCGAGCGCGGCTGGTGAGCCCCACTGCTGGAGAATGCCCTGAGTGAGGATGGCGACCTGGCGATCGGTGAGTGTCCCTCCGGAGCTCTTGGCGAAGGCAGGCATGAGGCCACCGGGTACGCCTTTGGTGATGGTCTGTTGGAGGATCTGCTCTCCGGCTACTGCCAGGTAGACGGGATTGGCAAGCGAGAGGGCTGCACCGTTCTTGCCGTTCGTTCCGTGGCAGGCTGCGCAGTTCTCTTTGTAGAGAGTAGCGAAGGTAAGGACCTCGTCAGGACGTATGACTTCGGGGCCCGGTCCGGGGCGGCCGTGGATGCGGCTGCAACCGGTGATGGCGATTAGCATGAGGGCGCCGAACACTGCGAGTCTGTGAGGGGCTGTTCTCATTGGGGTTGGCTCATAGTTCTTCGTCTTTCGTGAGAGGTAGATCGCTGTGAATGCCAGCGCGAACGGCGAAGGGCAGGGAACGGAACTGCGGAGTGCGAACCTTGACCTGCAGGTTGACGATGAAGCCGCAGACGAGGCCGAAGGCGACCTGGGAGACGACGAACCATAGCCAGTTGATGCGGGCGTTGAGGACGGGGCTGATGATTCCGAGCGCCGAGTAGAGGAGGCCGGTCCAAAGCAGGGGAGCGACGAAGCCGGCAGTGAGGATCGGCTTGCGCGGGAACATCGGCAGCATGGCTCCGTAGAGAAGGCCGATGAGGATCGATGTGAAGGCGTGAATTCCAGTAGCGGCGAGAAGGCCTTCGAGGTGGAACTGGCAGAGGAAGGCGGTAGACTCGCTGGCCCAGCTGATGAAGCCGCCAGCAGCGAGGAGGTTCACGGCATACCAGATGCTGTGATATTTGAGGAGGCCAAAGATTGCAGCGGGTACGATCATCGCGATGCCGCCGACGATGCCGCCCTTGATGCCCGAGGTGACGCTGAAGGTTTCGACCGGTAACATCTGGCGGTGATCGGCGCCGATAGGAAGCTGTTCGCGGGTGGTGCGGGTGCTCGAGATCTCCATGACGCCGGTCTGGACCGGAACGGCGATGTGAAGCTCATGCGGGAAGATGTCGAAGAACCAACCGAACATGGATCGCAGCACAAGAATAACTCCCAGTACGCTGATGATCCAGTGGGTGACCATGCCGGCGATTGACAGCGAGAGGCCGAGTGCGAGCACCATGGGCCACGGCGTGGGGGCCGGGAGGATGATGGTGTGGGACCGGTGCTCGTGTTCGTGGCCCGGCATGAACTGACCTTCCTGCATACTGCTCCTCCTTTGCTGAAGTTATCTGCCTAGAACGTAGACGACGAGAAATACGACGACCCAGACTGCGTCGACGAAGTGCCAGTAGAGCGAGAGGACTTCGAGTTTTTCGGAGTGCTCTTCTTTGACGAGGCCAGCTAGAGAGAAGCATAGAACGAGAGAGAGCATGATGAGACCAACGACTACGTGGGTCGCATGCAGACCAACCAGCGAGTAGTAGGTTGTTCCGAAGAGGTTGGTCTTGATGGTGAGGCCTTCGTCGTGGATGAGGTGATACCACTCGCGTGCGGTGGTAGCGAGAAAGATGGTGCCCAGAAGAACAGTGGCCGCGAGGTTGAGGGTGCAGCCGCGATAGTTCTCTTTGCGCAGAGAGCTGACGGCGAAGTGAACGAAGATGCTGCTGGAGAGCAGACAGATGGTGCCGAAGATGGGAAGCTCGAGAACCTGCGCGGGGGTGGGCCCGCTGAGACTCTTGCCGATGTAGTAGATGTAGGCGACAACGAAGATGATGAAGATCGCAGACTCGGCGATGATGAGACAGGCCATGCCGATGGTGCCGCGATAGGGCAGCTTCCAGGGAGTTTCGACCGGCCCATCGATGGGGATTCTGCTTGCAGTTGTGATGGTTGTCATTATTCGTAGTCCGAGTCTGGATCTTCAGGGTGTTTCAGATCCCATAGGGGCCGACGGCTGTTCACGGTGGGCTCGATGGCGAAGTTGTAGGACGGGGGCGGCGAGGGTACGGACCACTCGAGCGTCCAGGCATCCCACGGATCGTGGCCGGCTTCTTTGCCTTTGTAGTAGGAGTGGATCATGTTGTAGACGAGGATGAGGGTGCCTACGGCCTGGAAGATGGCGCCGATCCCGACGATGAAGTTCAGGGTGTCCCAGCCACGGCCGGCTTCGTAAGTGTAGATACGTCGCGGCATGCCGAGGATGCCGGGGACGTGCATGAAGTCGAAGGTGAGGTGGAAGCCGATGAGGAAGAGCCAGAAGTGCCACTTGGCGAGCGTCTCATCCATCATCTTGCCAGTGACTTTGGGGTACCAGTAGTAGAAGGCGCCAAAGAGAGAGAAGACGATGGCTCCGACCAGGACGTAGTGGAAGTGAGCGACGACAAAGTAAGACGCGCTGAGCTGCCAGTTGAACGGTGCAGCCGACAGCATGATTCCGGTAAGGCCAGCAATGAGGAACTGGAAGAGGAAGGCGACCATGAACATCATGGGAGGAGCGAAGATGATCTTGCCGCCCCATATGGTGGCTAGCCAGTTAAAGATCTTGATGCCGGTCGGCACCGAGATGACCATGGTCGCGAAGACGAAGAAGGTGTTGCCAGCCGGGCCAAGGCCCGCGGTGAACATGTGGTGGGCCCACACGCTGAGGCTGATGAAGCCGATGGAGACTGAGGCCGCGACCATCGCCGGATAGCCGAACATGGCTTTGCGGGAGAAGACGGGGATGATCTCGTTCGCAAAGGCAAAGGCGGGGAGGACCAGGACGTAGACTTCCGGATGGCCGAAGATCCAGAAGAAGTGCATCCACAGAATCGCGGAGCCTCCGGCTTGCGTATCGAAGAAGTGCGAGCCGAGGTAGCGGTCGAGGGTTAGCATGACCTGTGCTGCGGTGAGTGGGCTTACAGCAACAAAGACAAGGCCGGACATGACGAGATAGAGCCAGGGGAGCAGAGGCATGCGGCTCATCTTCATGCCTTTGCATCGCATGCAGAGGATGGTGGTAACGATGTTGAGCGCGGTGCCGATGCTGCCTACGCCGCTGAGAAGGACGGCGAGGGTCCAGTAGTCGGTGCTGTGTCCGGGCGAGAAGACCTTTGAGGTGAGCGGAGCGTAGGCGAACCAGCCGACATCAGGCGCAGAGCCTGCGGCATAGAGGCCGCTGCCACCGATGTAGCTGTAGTAGAGGAGAATGCCGGCGAAGGCTGAGATCCAAAAGCTGAAGGCGTTCAGACGGGGGAAGGCCATGTCTCGCGCGCCGATCATCAGCGGGACGAGATAGTTTCCCATGCCGAAGAGGATGGGCATTCCCATGAAGAAGACCATGGTGGTGCCGTGCATGGTGAAGAGCTGATTGAAGACCTGGGGCGAGACGAAGTGGTTGTTGGGGATGGCCAGCTGAATGCGCATCAGGATCGCTTCGAAGCCGCCGACGACGAGAAAGAGCAGGGCGTAGACGATGTACATCAGCCCGATTTTTTTATGATCGACTGTCGTCAGCCACTCGTAGATGACATTGACCGGTGGCTGGCCTTGAGTCTCCAGTGTCTCGTCGATGGCTTCCAATACAGGAGTTGTAGTCATGCTGCGCTTCTTTCCGGTAAAGGGTTAGTGAAGCTGAGAGAGATACGCCGTGATGACGTCGAGATCGTGATCGTTCAGGTGCATGGCCGGCATCAAGGAACCGGGTTTGAGGGAGTTCGGATCCTCAATCCACTTTCTTAGATTTTCGGGAGTATTTGGGACGGGGCCGGAGGCGATGGTGTCGCGGGTAGCGAGATGGGTGAGGTCAGGGCCGAAGCGGCCAGTAGCGACGCTGCCTTTGACGGTGTGACAGTTGATACAGGCATTCTTCATAAAGACTGCCTGGCCTTCGGTGGCGGCGGGGTTGCCGGGAAAGTTTTGCTGGGCGGGTTTGCTCTGCTGCTCGATCCAGGCGGCGAAGTCCTGCGGGGACTGAGCGTAGACTCGGAGGAGCATCTTTGCGTGTTGCGTTCCGCAGTACTGGGCGCACTGGCCGAGGTAGAGGCCGGTCTCATGGGGATCGATCCACATGGTGTTGACGCGGTTTGGAATCAGGTCCATCTTCCCTGCGAGACGCGGCACCCAGAAGCTGTGGGAGACATCGGCTGAGGACATGGTCAGGTAGGTTGGAGTCGGCGATTCGGGCTCGCTGATGGGAACGTGGAGCTCGTTGGCGGTGACGACGCCGAGTTTGGGGTAACTGTACTCCCACCAGAACTGATGGCCGATGACGGTGACGTCCATGGCGCTCGCGGGCTTGGGAATAGCTTCTGTCACAAGGATGACGCGCGTAGTGGTGAGGAAGAGCGTGACGACGATCAGAATGGGGATGACCGTCCAGGAGAGCTCGATCTGGTTGCTGCCGTAGATCTGGGCGGGTTCGCGATTGGAGTCTGTCTCCCTGTGCCGGAAGCGGATCAATGCGTAGAGCAACAGGCCGGCAACGATAAGAAAGATGACCAGCGTTATGGAGAGCACCAGCATGGATAGCCCGAAGGCGGAGCGGGCAGGGGTGCCTGCTGGATCAAAGATGTTGGTAGGAGACTGTGCACAGGCGGTAACGGCAGCGAAGCTCGTGCCAAAAACTGCATTCCGCAGGATGCGCGCAGCCCCGGGCCTGGTCCGGGCGGTGTCTGCTGGCGTGTATCTGGCAAAAAAAGACAAGGTGGTATGACCTCGAATGCACAACAAGTGAAGGAGCATGGGAGCCACGGGTCTTAAAAGATGCTAAACCCAATCCAGTCAATGTTGAATAAACCTGCGAAACAATTTTCGCCTTGGTATGACTTTACCGCGTTAGATGAAAAGGATGCGTAAAGGGAGGCAAGAAAAAAGATTGGTAGATTGCAATTTAAAGCTTGGTGAATTTGGTTATGAGGATAAGTGTGAGCGCGGTAAAGTTAGCCGGGCGCTTTAGTTTTTACGCGAAACATATTTATTTCGAGAGAGGCTTTATTCGAAGAGGGGCGATTGAAGGCTTTCTTCTTCGCGGAAGTTGCTAAGGCCTACGCCAACGAGTCGAAAGCGCTGGGAGGGCTCGAGGGTGATTCGTTCGCGCAGAGAGAGTGCAATCGCGGTGAGTTCTTCACAGGAGCCGGGCGGTGCAATGGGAGTGTAACTGCGCGTAAGAATGGTGAACTCGCTCGTCTTCAGCTTTAGAACGACGGTGCGGGCTACGCGCTCCTCTTTACGGGAGGCGGACCACACTTTTTCTGCGAGGCGACGGATCAGCTCTTCTGTTTCGGAGAGTGGAATATCGCGCGCGAAGGTATCTTCGGCGGAGATGGATTTGGTGGGTCTGTTGGGCACGACAGGATTATGATCGATGCCGCGGGCGAGCTGATGGAGGCGTGTTCCGTAACGGCCGAAGGTCTGCTCGAGGAGGCTCAACTCCAACGCCTGCAGGTTCGCGACGGTAATTACTCCCATCTGCTTCAGTCGCTCTTCGGTGACTTTACCAACGCCGGGGATGCGTGCGACAGGAAGAGGCGGCAGGAAGGTTTGTACCTCGTCAGGTGGAATGACGAAGATCCCATTCGGTTTGCGCCAGTCTGAGGCGATCTTGGCGAGGAATTTATTTTGTGCAACGCCTGCCGAGGCTGTCAGCTGTAACTCGTCGAAGATCTGATGTCGAATGGCAATCGCGACTCGGGTTGCTGTGGGGAGTCCGGTCTTGTTTTCGGTGACATCGAGATAGGCTTCATCGAGCGAGAGCGGCTCGATCAAATCGGTGTGCCTTTGAAAGATCTCTCGCACGGCGCGAGAGACGGCGCGGTAGCGGATGAAGTCGGGAGGGACGAAGATGGCGTGGGGACACAGCCGTTCTGCGTGTACGGCAGGCATGGCGGAGTGTACCCCGAAGCGCCTGGCCTCGTAGGATGCTGCGCAGACGACCGACCGGTTGCCACGCCATGCGACGACCACAGGTTTGCCGCGCAGCCCGGGATCGTAGCGCTGCTCAACCGAGGCGTAGAACGCATCCATATCGACGTGAACGATTTTGCGAATCATGATCCAGCTCCATGATAGGCCTCAGGTTTTGGCGGTATATTGTGCGAGCGATGCATGGACGGGTAGGAAGGTTGGGCAGGCTGAGCGCGTATCTTTTTTGCGTATAATGAGATTCGAAGGCGGGAGTAGTTCAGTGGCAGAACGTCAGCTTCCCAAGCTGAATGTCGCCGGTTCGATCCCGGTCTCCCGCTCCAGAATCAGAGCCAAGAAATATGGCGCTCAAGCAAAAGCTTGAACGCCATATTTCTTTTAGTTTTCTGGTGTTCGAGACTAGCGGCTTGCCGTGTTCTTCTGAGCCAGCTTGGAGTGGTCTTCGAGGGTTTGGGCCTCGGGCAGGAAGGTGACTGCCTTGGCGATCTGCGGGTCCCATTCGGCGCGGACTTTGAGGCCTTCGAGTTGACCGAACTGCGAGGTGAAGAGCTCGCTCTTGATGCTCTCCCTGATCCAGTCGTTGACCCCGGCGATGTCAGCGTCGGTGTAGTCGATCTGGTTGTCTTTCAGAAAGGCTTTGAATTGCTGCAGGACAGAATCGTCGACCTGGAAGTCTTTGGTGACGGTGTGATTGGCGAGGTAGTGCTTGCTGAAGTTGAAGAAGGCGTAGTGGATGAGAAGGCTGTCCTGGAAGTGGTTGGACTTCAGGTTGTCGATCTTCTCGTCGGGAGTGATGCCGCCCCCACCGTATACGGTGCGGCCAGAGTCGGTGAGTTTGACCTCGAGGTTGCTCTTGTCTTTCGCCTTGGCGTCGTCGTTGCGGACGTAGTAGTAGTCGTAGAGCGAGACGTGGTCATAGCTGCGCTGAATGAGGCGACCCGAGGGCGTGTAGTAGTGATAGGTGGTGAGGGCAAGGCCGGTGTTCTCGGTGATCTGAAAGACGGTCTGAACGAGGCCCTTGCCGAAGGTGGTCTCGCCGACGATGAGCGCGCGGTCGTGATCCTGAAGAGCGCCGGAGACGATCTCTGCGGCAGATGCGGTATTACGGTTTACGAGAACGACGATGGGGAACTTCGATCCTTCTTCGCCGCGAGTGGCACGGTAGACCTGATCGGGGAAGGCTCGTCCGCGCTGAGAGACGACGATCTGACCCTTTTGCAGGAACTTGTCGGACATGTTGACGGCTTCGTTGAGCAGGCCGCCGGGGTTGCCGCGCAGATCAAGAACGAGGCCGTGGATGTCGCCGAACTTGTCGAGGGCATCGCCCACTTCATGACTGGTGGTTTCGATGAAGCTGGAGACGTGGATATAGCCGACGCCAGGGCTCAGGAGGAAGGCCAGGTCGACTGAAGGACGTGGGATCTCATCGCGGACGAGGTCAAAGACCAGGGGACGGGCGGAGCCTTCCCGGATCATAGTGACCGAGACATGGGTACCACGTGCTCCCTTGAGGAGCGTCGCTACGGCGGTGGAGTCCATCCCCTCGGTGGACTTGCCATCGACAGTCAGGATCTCGTCGCCGGGACGGATGCCGGCTTTGAAGGAAGGCGTCCCCTCGAACGGATAGAGAACGACGATCTTGGTCTTTCCAGAAGCGGTGGGCTGGGGCTGGATCGTCATACCTACGCCGTAGTACTTACCGTGCTGATCCTCGCGCATCTGGGCGTAGGCTTTGGGATCGTAGAAGTTGGAGTGGGGATCGAGGACGTGAAGCATGCCGGGGATGGCGCCGTCGTAGATCGCTTTGTCGGTTTTGTCGGTGTTGAGGGGCTCGGCGTAGTTCTGTTCGACCAGAGAGTAGACGTTGGTGAACGAGTGAAGCGAGTCGCGCAGGGTGGACTCATCGCTAGCGGACTGAGCGGCGACCTTCTGGTTGATGAAGGAGCCGACGACGGCACAGGTTGCGAGAAAAACAGTAGCGGAGAAGAGTGCGCGGCGGGTGCGGGGAGCCATGGGCTGGGTTACCTCAAAAAGGGTGGAGACGGCGCTTAAAGATGCGCTGGGACAGACGTCCTATCTTGGACGGAGTATAGCATCCTAGGGTGAGCCCGGGCTGCGAGCGAAAGAGGGATTCGCTTGTTCCGGGTGTGGCAGTTAGAATTGGGTACGGATACCGTCTCATCCTGGGTTGAGTCTAAAAAACACAGGGCAGGCGTGTTGGGCGATGACGTTCGGACCCGGAGTTTACCGGGGATGTTGATAAAGATACGAGTGAAGATGACCTTGAGAATTTCGCAGTTTGCGGTGGTGTGCGGGCTAGGTTTGCTGGCACTGCCGGGAGTGGTGCAAGCACAGGCGCCGCGGTACCAGAGCCCTTTGAGCGTTCCGAATGCACCGCAACCGGTGCTGACGCTGCCTGTCACCCAGCCGATTACTCCGAATGGAACGGTGGTGGAGGATGTGGTCGTACATGTGAACGACCAGATCATCAGCCGGAGTGACGTCGAGCGGGCCGAACAGCAGCTGGTCGAGGAGAACAGGCAGACGGGGGCGAGCGCTGCGGATGCGGCAGAGAGACAAAAGAATCTGCTGCGCGACATGATCGACAAGCAGCTGCTGCTTTCCCGAGGGAAAGAGCTTGGAATCAACGCGGACGCCGATGTGATTCGCCGGCTGGACGAGATTCGCAAGCAGAACCACATGGATACGCTAGAGGACCTGGAGAAGGCGGCGCGGCAACAGGGCGTCTCTTTTGAGGATTTCAAAGCCGGCATTCGCGATAACGTGATTACCCAGCAGGTAGTGCGGGATGAGGTAGGGCGTCGGTTGCAGATGACGCAAGGCCAGGAACAGGCGTACTACGAGGCCCATAAGCAGGAGTTTGCCCAGCCGGAGCAGATCAAACTGAGCGAGATCCTGATCCCGACCGCCGCCGATGCCGATGATGCGACTGTGGCCCAGGCGAAGGCCAAAGCGGAGGGAGTTGAGGCGAAGCTGAAGGACGGTGGCAGCTTCGAGGATTTGGCGAAGGCCAACTCTGGTGGACCGACGGCGGACAAGGGTGGGGACCTGGGACTTTACAAGCGCGGGGCACTGGCAAAGGTTCTGGAGGACCAGACGTTCGACCTGAAGAAGGGAGAGTGGACGGCACCAATCCGAACGCGGCAGGGGTTTGTGATTTTGAAGGTAACCGACCATGTAGCTGCTGGCGTGCCGCCGATCAAAGAGATTGAGCCGCAGATTCAAGAGGCGATCTATACGGATCAGATGCAGCCAGCGCTGCGCGCCTACCTGACGAAGCTGCGGGAAGAGGCGTACATCGATATTCGCGCCGGGTATGTGGATTCGGGAGCCAGCGCGAAGCAGACCAAGCCAGTGTTTACCGCGTATGCACCACCGGCCGTGAAGAAGAAGGCTGCCCATCAGAAGAAGAGATTTGATCGCGGCACGAAGTTCTCGACCGTTGCGAAGACCTCTGCGACGCCTGCGGCTGCTGCGGTTCCGGCCGTCGCGTCTACGACGACTAAGAACGGGAAGCCTGCGAAACCGAAGAAGATCAAGCGAGAGAAGGTTCGGTTTGGACAGGCTCCACAAAACTCCTTGCCGGCGGGACCGGAGGAGACTGCTTCGGGGAGCGATGTGGGGGTTGGAGCAGGATCTGCCTCCTCTGCGCCTGGAACTGCGATTGCGCCGCTCGACGCATCTGTGCAGCAATCGAGCTCTGATACCGGACAGAATCCACTGGCTGCTGCGACGCCAGTGGCCGGGAAGAGCCGCTTCAGCGATCGCGCGAAGACCTATAACGCGACCAAGAAGGCGGCGAAGGTAAAGAAGGTGAAGGAGAAGGCGGCAGCTGCGCCTGCTCCGGCCGATTCTGAAGAGAAGGCGACACAGCAGACTCAGGCCGCACCCCTGGGACTGAACGGCGACACAGTAAAGAAGAAAAAGAAGAAGAAGCTGAAGGGGGCGAAGAAGGAGCGGCTGCAGGAGAAGACTCCTGTTCCCAAGGCTCCGCTGGAGGAGACGCCATCAAAAGCTCCTGACCGTGGAACTGCACTTGAGGGGGTTCATGGAACCGGGACACCGGCACCCAAGACGAGTGATAAGACGACGCTGCCTCCGGCTAGTGCGCCTCCAGCCAGCAATCCTCCGGATGCAGGTCAGCCTCCGGCTACACCGGGAGCTCCCATTCCAACTCCACCACCACAACAGTAGGTGATGTGTTTCGCAGCGCGAGGGCTTCGGTTCTCGCGTTTCTGTTTGCGGGGAGCGTTGCTCGCGGGTAGTGCGCGGTATTCTGGATGCGATGAAAGACTTTTTTATTGAAGATGCGGCGCGGTTCGATAACGCGACAGTGACGACTTACTTTGTTCTGACGTCGATGCAGGTGAGGGAGAAGAAGCAGGGTGGGCAGTTCCTTGCGTTGACAGTAAGCGATAAGACTGGCTCGCTTGAGGCGCGGATGTGGGACGACGTCACCGAGGCGATCGCCAGCTGCTCTGAGGGCTGCTACGTGAAGGTGCAGGGGGATATCTCCAAGTACCAGGGGAAGTTTCAGATCACTCTCAAGAAGCTGCGGATGGCGGCGGAGTCGGAGATCGATCCGAAAGACTTTCAGCCTTCGACGAAGTTCGATGTGGAAGAGATGTGGGCAGAATTGCGTGGATATGTCTCGGCCTTCAAGGATGCGGAGCTGCGGCGGTTGGTGTTTGCGTTCCTTGACGATGAGCAGATAGGGCCTGCCTTCAAGGCTGCTCCTGCAGCGAAGAGGCTGCATCATGCGTGGCTGGGTGGGCTACTGGAGCATGTGCTGACGCTGGTGCGGGTGTGCGTGGCGACGGCTCCGTTTTACCCGGAGGTGAATGCGGATCTACTGGTTACAGGGGCGATTCTGCATGATATCGGGAAGATTCGGGAGCTTTCGTGGGGTTCGAGCTTCAGCTACACGCTGGAGGGCCAGATGATTGGGCATATCAGCATTGCGCAGGGGATGCTGCTGGAAAAAGTGCGGGAGTTGGCGCCGTTTCCGGAGAAGCTGCGGGTGCTGGTGGAGCATATGATCTTGAGCCATCACGGGAAGTATGAGTTCGGTTCGCCGAAGTTGCCGATGACGCCGGAGGCTATTCTTTTGAGCGCGTTGGATGATCTCGAGGCGAAGATGCAGGCGATGCGGAATGAGTTTGCAGCGGCGGTCGCGATCGGGAAGAGCGGCGACGAGGTGACCGAGTGGGTGAGGAGCATGGACCGGGCGTTGCTTAATACGGAGCGTTATTTGAAGGACGAGTAGCTTTTTGGGCGTTAAATATTTTGGGTGGTGGGAGAGCGTTTTTATGGGGTTTTTGCAGGGTCTTGGCATTTTTGTGATGGTAAATCTGTGGTGGCATCGTGGTTTTTCGCTGGTGTGATGTGGAGTTTTAACAGTCGATTTTTCGGCGTTGAAAAATGTGACATGGTTTTTGGGATTTATTTTCGCTTGAGGATGGCCTTCGCAAGTGAAGCATTCTTGCGGGGTGGCACAAGTGCAAGCAAGGGGCATGCAACAGCAGATCCTGCGGGATGACAACAAAGGGACAGGCAACGGCAAGTGCAACAACAACCGCAAGTGCAACAACAACCGCAAATGCAGCGGCAACAAGCAAAGGCAAGGGTGCCGCTATTGCTCGTCGTCTTAGAATTTGTAGAGGGACTGGGCGTTTTTGTGGAGGACCATGTTGGCTAGTTCGGTGGCGCGGGTGGGCGTGATCTCGTTGTCGCGGAGCATTCCGGTGAGAGCTATGCCGAGAGACTCGCGGACGTTCCGGTTGGCGATGTAGGCGGCCTCTTCCCAGCCCATCGAGGAGGAGTAGGGGTAGGCGTCGGTGGCGTAGAGGACCTTCTCGGGATAGAGCTCGAGCCACTCGCGGAGCCAGGAGGACATGGTACGCGGGGGGATCATGAGGGATTGTTGCGAGAGGTCGAGGTAGACGTTTGGTTTTTGCAGGAGCGCGCCGATCTCGTGGACGAAGGGCCAGCCACCGTGGAGGAGGACGAAGTTGGTCTTGCGCAGGCGCAGATCGTTGAAGAGAGGCTCGAGCAGGAGAGGGTTGTCGCCTGCTATGGAGAAGTAGCCTCCTCCGCCTGAGATGGTGTGAAGGTGAACGGGCATGTTGAGGCGACCACACTCTGCGGCGATGTAGCGAAAGAGGAAGTCCTGAAGGCGTTTGTACTGGAGCTCGTTCGGGTGCTGAGTGTGAAGGAGCGAGGCGTAGAGGCGCGCTGCTTCGGCATGGGGGACGTCGTCGAAGCCGAAGGAGCGAAGGTAGGCAATCTCGAATTTTTCGGCTACGGCTCCGTTGGCTTTTTGTTGCTCGAGGATGGGCGTTACGAGCTGCTTGAGGTAGGCGTCGAGCGTGGGTGGGAGAACCTTCAGGCCTACCTGTTGCAGATATTGGGCGCGGAGCTTGTCTTCGAGAGGGAAGAACAGTTTGCGGTCGGGGGTGGCGGCGGCGAGGGCGGAGTTGTCGAGCGGGAAGAGGAGAGCGTCGACGTAGGGAACCCAGCGGAAGCGTGGCGGCTGGACGCCAGTGCCCATCGCAACGCGGTTGGCGAGCATGGTGCCGATGTTGGATTTGTCGAGGACGTAGGTGGAGTAGTTGCTTGCTTGTTGCTGGCGGACTTTTTCTCGCGCGGCTTCGAGCTGGCTGATGCCGGATGGGTCGAGCGGAGGCTGTCCGTTGAAGTTGAAGAGGGCCTGCCATGCCTCGTGAAGGGTTGAGAGCGTGGGGCGCATGCCGACGGGGTCGGTATATGGTTCCATCGAGTCGACTGGAAGGGCGTCGAAGTTGCGGTCGGTAGCATAGGCCGGGGGCGAGAGCATGGGGTGAGCGTGATTGTCGATGGCGGGGATGGTCGCGATCTGCGCGGCAATCGAAGGATCGATCGAAGTATTGCTTGACTGGGCGTGGGCGGCGGGAGGTAGCGCGGAGACGAGAAGAGTCAGCGTTGCGAGGAGAGTGAGTCGACTGGGGCTCATGAGGTTGAGATCGATTGTATGAGAGTTTGTGAGCCTGCTCGTTTTTTGCGGCAATCGCTTTTCGTTTGACGTGTTTTGATTTGCCTGATGTGCTCTGCGGCTACAAAAGGAAAGGCGCCACTCTCAATGCAAGAGTGACGCCCCTTGGTCTTCCTTTTATCGTGGGTCTAGTGGTGACCGCCGCCGCCATGGCTACCGCCGCCTCCGGGATGGCCGCCGCCCTGGAATCCGGCGCTGTGTTCGCCTTCGGGGCCGTGGCCGGCGTTGCCTACGTGGCCCTGTGGGTCACGTGCTTCGTTGCCATGGAAGTGGTTGAAGGCCTGCTCACCGTGCTCGGGCATCGGTCCGGCGTAGCCATGACGCGGATCGTAACGGTTGTCTACGTGACCGTAGAAGCCACCGCGGCCGTGATACCAGGGACCGGCTCCGATGAAGAGGCCGCCTGTGAACCAGTCGGGCCCATAGTAACCATAGGGGGCGCAGGGGTAGGGAGCGTAGTCGAAGTATCCGTACGGGCATACAGGAGCTGCCCCGATGTTGACTGAGATCTGGGCAGGAGCTACTGAGACACTACTCACGGAACCAGCGACGAGAGCAGCGAAGACAAGCGATTTGGATAGGGACATGTCGTTCTCCGAAGTGCATCTATTTGATTCGCGACTCAAAAGCCAAGTTGCTTGCGGGTTGTCGCTCCGCATGGTTTTTGTGCGTTTAGCTTGAACGATTCGCGCGTCGGTGATGTCATTCGCCGGCAGTCTTAATGTTTGCGGTTCGTCTATGTCCTCTTTATGAGGTACAGGCTTGGGTTTGTTGCAGCGTTTTCGCTGCGGTGGTTCAGACGGGAACTGGTTGTTACAATTTAGGTTTGGCGCGGATTCCTTGAGGGCTTGATACACGATGTTGCGATTTTCTACGGCGGGAGAGAGCCATGGCGAGAGCCTGGTGGCAATGGTGAGTGGGATGCCCGCAGGTGTGGCCGTGGAGCAGGAGTTTATCGACCGCGAGATGTGGCGGCGGCAGAAGGGCTATGGCCGTGGCGGACGGATGCGGATCGAGCGGGACTCGGCGCATATTTTGAGCGGGGTTCGTCATGGGAAGACGATCGGGTCGCCGATTGCGATGGTGATCGCGAATAACGATTGGAAGAACTGGACGGAGATTCTTCCGGTAGAGACGGGCGATGCGACGAAGCATAAGGCTGTTGCTTCGCCGCGACCGGGGCATGCGGATCTGGCGGGGAGTTTGAAGTACGACTTTCCGGACGCGCGGTATGTGCTGGAGAGGGCGAGCGCGCGTGAGAGTGCGGCGCGGGTGGCGGCTGGTGCGGTGGCGAAGTTGCTGCTGAGGGCCGTCGGCGTGGAGGTTGCGAGCCATGTGATTCGCGTGGGGAAGGCGCAGCTTGGACGAGCGGCGACGTGGGAGGAGATTGCGGCGCTTCAGTTGAAGGATGAGGTTTTGTTGAACTGTGTGGACGGAGAGGCTGAGGCTGCAATGAAGGCCGAGGTGGATGCGGTGTTGCGGACCGGCGATACGGTAGGCGGGGTGTTCGAGGTGGTGGTGCATGGGCTGCCGCCGGGTGTGGGGACGCATGCGAATTGGGATGAGCGGTTGGATGGGCTGTTGGCGCAGGCGGTGATGAGTCTGCAGGCGGTGAAGGCGGTGGAGCTGGGGCGCGGGGTGACGGCGGCTGAGTCGGTGGGGTCGGCGGTGCATGATGCGATTGGGTATGAGGGGGATGGTCACTTCACGAAGTTCTCGCGCGAGCAGAATAACGCCGGTGGGGTGGAGGGCGGCATCTCGAATGGCGAGGATGTGGTGGTGCGTGGGTATCTGAAGCCGATCTCTACGTTGCGGAGGCCGCTGGGGTCGGTGAGCTTTGAGACACGGGAGCCGGTGAAGGCTGCGTATGAGCGGAGCGATGTGTGCGTGGTTCCGGCGGCTGGGGTAGCGGCGGAGGCGATGGTTGCGCTGACGGTGGCGCGGCTGGTGATAGAGAAGTTTGGCGGTGACTCGCTGCGTGAGATGCAGCGAAATTTCAATGGCTATTGTGAGCAGATACGAGCGTATTGAGTGACGATTAAGGCGAGTGTGAAGGGCAAGATTCATGAGGTGGTGAAGTGGCCGGATCCGGTGCTGGCAAAGCGCGGAGAGACGGTGACGGTGTTTGACGCGAAGCTGAAGAAGCTGACCGAGGAGATGTTCGAGAGCATGTATGCGGCGCAGGGAATTGGGCTGGCGGCGCCGCAGATTGCGATCTCGCAGCGGATTACGGTGATCGATGTGAGCTTCAAGAAGAATCCGGAGGAGAAGATTGTGTTGATCAATCCGGAGATCATTGAGCGCGAGGGCAAGCAGGTGGAGGAGGAGGGGTGCCTGAGTCTACCGGAGATTCGCGAGAAGGTTTCGCGCGCGGAGTGGGTGAAGGTGCGGGCGCAGGATGTGAAGGGCGAGTGGTTTGAGATTGAAGGTGATGAGCTGCTGGCAAGAGCGATGCAGCATGAGATCGATCATC
Source organism: Granulicella sp. S190 (assembly GCF_009766095.1). Taxonomy (GTDB): domain Bacteria; phylum Acidobacteriota; class Terriglobia; order Terriglobales; family Acidobacteriaceae; genus Edaphobacter. The sequence goes on along the minus strand of NZ_LMUD01000014.1, from coordinate 445,261 downwards.
TGGATGGGGTTCTGTTTATCGATCGGCTGAGCCGGTTGAAGCGGGACCTGGTGATTCGGAAGATCAAGAAGCTGATTAAGAACGGCGAGTGGTAGGCACTTCGTGCCGTTCTCGACCGCTCGCGGTGTTGTTACGGCGCGATGAGTGGAGTAGCGGCCTCCCGTTGGTCGGCGTAAGATTTTTCTTCCCGAGTATCGCGAGGGCCTTGGTTGTTCACGTCCCAAGACAAGGTATACGGGTCACGAAGCGATCGCCTCCCGCGCAGGGAGCCCGTCCGGCAGGACATGAGGTAAGACGATGAAGCTGGTTTTTTGTGGGACGCCGGAGTTTGCTGTGCCGACGCTGGAAGCAGTGATTGCGGCAGGGCATGAAGTGGCGCTGGTGGTGACGCAGCCGGATCGTGCGGCGGGACGCGGCCTGGAGGTGCATGTGCCTCCGGTGAAGGAGGCGGCGCTGAAGCATGGCTTGCCGGTGATGCAGCCGGAGAAGATCAAGAGCAATCTGGAGCTGCGGGAGAGGCTGGAAGCGATCGCGCCGGATGCGATTCTTGTGGTCGCGTATGGGCGGATTATTCCGCAGTGGATGCTGGAGTTGCCGCGGTTTGGGAATATCAATCTGCATGGGTCGCTGCTGCCGAAGTATCGCGGGGCCGCGCCGATTCAGTGGGCGGTGGCTTGCGGCGAGGTGGTGACGGGCGTGACGACGATGCGGTTGGATGCCGGGCTGGACACGGGCGACATGCTGCTGGCAGCGGTGTGTCCGGTGGGGCAGGAGGAGACGGCGGTGGATGTATACGGGTGCCTGGCGCCGTTGGGAGCGAACTTGATGGTGGATACGCTGAAGGGTTTGGAGGCAGGGACGATCTTTGCGCAGGTGCAGGATCATGCGCTGGCTACGCTGGCTCCGATTTTGAAGCGCGAGGATGGGCTGGTCGATTTTTCGCGGACGGCTCAGCAGATCTACGACAGGTGGAGAGGGTTTCAGCCGTGGCCGGGCGCACATACTACGTTGCGGGGAAAGAAGTTGATTGTTTCGAAGATGAAGATTTGTAAAGGTGCATCGATTGCTGCGGGCGAGTTGTTGGTGGATGGTGAGTTGATGCTGGTTGGTTGTGGGGGTGGGACGGTGGCGGAGCTCCTTGAGGTTCAGATGGAAGGGAAGAAGCGGATGAGTGCGGCGGAGTTTTTGCGTGGGTACCAGGTGAAGAGCGGCGAACGGTTGGGGATATGAAGAAGCAGGGTGCAGGAAACAGGGATCAGGGAGTAGAGCGGACGCGGACAGTGGCGCGAAAGAGGCCTGTGTCTGCCGGGCCTACGGCTTCGGTGGAGGCTGCGGTAGCTAAGATAACCTCGGCGCGGCTGGCTGCGTTTGAGATTTTGAAGCTGGTGGGAGAGAACAAAGGGCACAGCGATGAGCTGCTGCACTCGGCGCGGGTAGATGCTCTGTCGCCGGAGGACCGGAACCTGACGACGGCTCTGGTGATGGGTGTGCTGCGATGGCAGATTGCGCTGGATGCACGGGTTCGCGGGTTGCTGCAGAGGCCGGAGCAGAGGCTGGCGGAGCCGGTGGCGATTGCGCTGCGGATGGGGGCGTTTCAGTTGCTGCATCTGGAGAGGATTCCGGCGCATGCCGCGTTGAGTGAGAGTGTGGAGTTGTGTCGAGCAGCGGGGGAGCCACATGCTACGGGTATGGTGAATGCGGTGCTGCGGAAGCTGGCTGCGGCGCAGAAGCCGGGGGTGCGGATTCATGAGTCTGTGGCTGCGTTTGCGGAGCGGCTGGGCCATCCGCGATGGCTGGTGGAGCGATGGGTGGCGGCGTATGGGCGTGATGCGGCGTTGAAGATCTGCGAGGCGGATCAGCAGGAGCCGGCTGAGGGTGGGATGTTTGTGGAACGCGGCGACGATTGGCCGGTGATGGATGATGGATCACGTCTGGTGGCGGAGATTGCGGCTGCGGCGATGCCTGAGGCGAAACGGGTTTGGGATTGTTGTGCCGCTCCCGGGGGGAAGACTTTGGTGTTGGCGAAGCGGCTGGGCGGTGCATCGTTAGTTGCGAGTGATGTGAGTGCGAAGCGGCTTGCGCAGACCGAGGGGCGGCTGCGGCGATACGCGTATGCGGAGCGCGTTGGGTTTGCGGTTGCTGATGCAGCGGATGCTAAAGGAGTAGCGGGCGAGTTCGATTTGATCTTGTGCGATGTGCCCTGCTCGGGGACCGGCACGATGGCGAGCAATCCGGAGATTCGGCATCGACTGAAGGTGGAGGAGTTCGCGCGGCAGGCGGAGAGGCAGAGGGCGATTCTGAAGGGGGCGTTGAAGCGGCTGACTCCGGGCGGGAGGCTGGTGTATTCGACTTGCTCGCTGGAGGCAGAAGAGTGTGAGGGCGTGGTGGATGCTGTGGTCGCCGGGGGCGGTATCGTGCGTGTGCCCGTGGATGGAGTGATGACGGAGCTTGCGGAGAGTGGGGTTCTGAGTGGTGAGATGAGGTCGGCAGTGCGGGGTGGGGCGTTAAGAACGCTGCCGGGGGTGCATGATGGGGATGGTTTTTTTGCTGTGATTCTGGAGCGGGCGTAGAAGCTGTGTCGTAAAAATGCCAGCTAGATCCAGCCGCCGTCGATGATGTGACTTTGATTGGTGATCGCTTCGCTGTCGTCGGCTGCGAGGAAGAGGACCAGCCGGGCCACATCGTCGGGAAGGAGAAGACGCTTGAGGCACTGCAAGCCGAGGACTTCTTGCTCGTACTCTTTGGACAGCCATAGTCGGCGCTGGCGCTTGGTTAAGATTGCTCCCGGAAGAACGCAGTTGACGCGGATTCCCGCGGGTCCCAGCTCGTGCGCGAGAGAGCGCGTCATGCCTACGATAGCGGCCTTGGCCATGTTGTAGACGGGAAGACGGCGAGCAGGAATCATCCACGAGATTGAACTCATGTTGATGATGGAGCCTCTTCCGGTTGCCTTCATTCCTTCTGCCACTGCTTGTGAAGCGAAGAACTGATGGCGAAGATTGACCGCGATTCTCTGGTCCCAATACTCGGGTGTTACGTCGGCGAAGTCGTGCCGGTCGTCGCTTCCCGCATTGTTGACGAGGACCTGAGGGGTGCCGAGATCGCGGGAGATCTGCGTGATTGCAGATTGCAGGGCGGCGATGTCGGTGAGGTCGCAGCGCAGGAAGAGTGGGCGATGCGTGCTGAGGGGTGCGATGCGCTCGACAAGATCTACGGAGTGCTGCTCCGCGATGTCGAGGAAGGCTACCCTGGCTTGTTGCGACGCGAAGTGTTCGACGAGAGAGGCGCCGATACCAGAGCCGCCGCCGGTGATGAGTACAACGCGATCTTTCAGGCTGGGGTAGGTGGCGAAGTTCGACATCAGGCGGCTCCATCCGGTTTGTCGCACGGCATAGATGTGATGCAGGTTTGATACAGAAGGATCAATCAGTGAGGGTGATGTGGACGGCATCGCCTTTGACGACGCGGTGGCCGGCGGGTGGGGTCTGTGCGATGACGGTGCCGATGGAGGAGACCGTGCGCGCTATGGGTTCGGTGTAGGACGGTGTGGTCGCAGCGGGTGACCATTGTGCGGAGAGCGGAGCGGTGGCTGATGTTGCATTGAGGTTGAGGTCTTCAGCGCTGGCGATGTGGAGGCCTGCGGATGCGGCGCGGGCTGCTGCTCCGGTGAGGGTAAGGCCGGCGAGCGAGGGCATGACGAAGGCCTGGGGAGAGCTGCCGGTTTCGGGATCGCTGAGCAGGAGGCTGACGCGGGGGCGGTCGACTCCGCTGGCGTTCGGGGTGGGGGTTTGCGCGATGACGGTGCCGGGTTCGCCGGGAGAGGCGATGTGGGAGACGGTGCCTAGTTCGAGGCCGAGGCGGCGAATGTTGATAGAGGCGGTGCGCTCGGTCTGGCCGAGGAGATCCGGGATGGCGACTTGTTGTGCGCCGAGGCTTTCGGTGACGCGGACGGGCCACTCGCGACGGACGGTGAGGCCGGGGGCGGGTGATTGCGCGAGGACGCGGCCGGGCTGCGTGTTGGGGGAGTAGAAGCGGTTTTCGAGGCTGAGGCTAAGGCCGAGTGATGTTGTTTTTTTGCTGGCCTCGGAGAGCGTGAGGTTGGTGAGGTCGGGGACTTTGACCTCGTGGCCGTGGATGGCGAGGCGCATGGTGATGAAGGCGGAGACCAGCGCGACGATAAGCATCGCAAGAGCACCGAGGACGATGTTGAAGATGCGATTGATGCGGTTGATGCCGCGAGAGACGCTTCTTGAGAGGCGGACCTTCATGTGTTTTCAGAGTATAGCGGAGGTGTCCTGCCGGACGGGCCCACTCCGCGTGGTGCGGTCACTTCGTGACTTGTGTACTGGTCGTAATGGATCGTGATTCATTGGCGCTCGCGATGCTCGCGACGAGCATCGCGAGGCCCCATGCTGCTGATCTGTCGACACAAGGTATACACGTCACGAAGTGACCGCTCCGCGCCTAGCGGGTCGTTCATCAGTACCTGAAGCGGTAACGCAGTTCGCCGAAGATCTCGCGCGGGTCGTTGAAGTGAAAGCCGCCGAAGGTGAGGCTGTTGTCGAGTAGGACGCGGCGGTTGGCTACGTTGGTTGCGGTGATGGATGCGGTGAGTTTTTCGCTGAAGGTTTTGCCGAGGGAGAGATCGAAGGTGGTGTGCTGCGGCAGGTAGGGGTTTGGATAGCGAGGGTCGGCAGGTGGCCCGTCGGGATCGAAGCCGCCGTTGGTGAAGCCGGAGCCGTAGTAGACGTTTGTGGAGGCGGTGGTGCGCCAGGGGAGGGTTGCGTTGAAGCCGATGTTGAGGGTGTTGCGCTGATCGTGATCGACCGGGGTGTAGTTAGGGTCGACGTCGCACTCGGCTGAGTTGGGAGGAGAGCAGATGAGGCCGCCGGTGATGGCTCCGCGTTGCTCGGCGATCTGGTTGGAGTAGGCGAGATGAGCCTGGCCGAAGTTCCAGAGGCGCGGGCTGCGGAGGCTCAGCTCCCAGGCGCGGATGAGTGCGCCGTCGACGGTGACGGGGAAGTAGATGCTGGAGTCGCCGATGTTGGAGTGGTCGAGGAAGTTGTTGACGCGGGTTTTGAAGGTGTCGGCGTCTAGGAGCCAACCGCGGAGGGGAATTTGAACACCGAACTGATGCTCTTCATCGCGCTCGCCGTGGAGTGGGGCGAAGCTGGTGCCGGTGCTGAGGGCGAAGTTCTGGATGCTGCAGGTGCCGTTGGCGATGGCTGCAGCGGTACAGCCGAAGGTGAGCAGAGGTGGCGGTTGATAGAAACGGCCGTAGAAGCCGCGGAAGACCCAGTTGAGTTTGGGAATGCGGAGGGCTGTGCCAAAGCGTGGATCGGCTTCGTTTTCTGTGAACGAGCCTTGAAAGTGCGTGAGCCGCAGACCTGCAATGAAAGTGAGCCAGGAGGTGGGTTTGTAGTTGTCGGAGACGTACTCTTCGATGACGCCGCCACTGGCTGAATCTGGAGTGGAGAACGGGGCGGTGCCGCTGCCGTCGTTGAATGTTGCGCCGAAGAGGTAGTTGTCGTGCTGGCCGAAGGAGTAGAAGCCGGCCTGGATGGTGTTGCGGCCGGGCTTAGTCGGAAAGAGGTCGGCGGTAATGTTGGCTTGTGCGCCGGCGTAGGTGGAGCTGCGGTCGGAGGTGGTGGCTACGGGAGTGTCGTTGGGGTTGGATTCATAGTCGGCGCGGTTGTAGTGGAAGAAGGGTGAGATCTGGAGGACGGTTGATGGGTTGAAGGTGTGCAGCCAGGAGAAGGCGACCGTGCCATCGAGTTCGTGCTGACCGTCGCGAAGGCCGCTGGATTGAAACTGCTGGTTGCCGATGCTGTTGGGATCAGGGTCGAATGGGATTTGGAAGTAGTCGGCGCGTAGCTGGGTGATGAGACGGAGCTGGTCTTTAGGAGTGCGGTTGTAGAGCAGGGAGGCGAAGCCGCCGTAGCCGTTGCTGGCGTCGTGGATGACGACTCCTGTGGGTGGGGAGAGGCCGTAGTCGCTGCGGTTGCCGTTGAGGCTGGCGTAGTAGGCGAACTTTTCAGTGTGGTCGCCGAAGTTGATCTGCGAGTTGGTCTGGAGGAAGCTGCCTGCGCTGAGGATGAGCTCTGCCTGACGGTTGCGCTCGAAGCCGGTGCGGGGGACGACGTTGAAGACGCCGTAGGTGCGGTCGCCGACGTCGGAGGTGTAGCTGCCGCGCTGGGTTTCGATGTAGTCGATGTCCTTGGGGTCGATCTGCGCGCCGAGGTTGCTGGCGATGTTGGTGTTGGGGATTTGAACGCCGTCGAGGAGCCAGGAGACCTGGTGGCCGCCGCGCATGTGAAGCATGTCGTGGGTGATGTAGGCGCCGGGAACGTAGTCGGTGATCATGGCGAGGGAGTTGGTGCGGTCGGCGCCTGGGGTTTGCGCGATGTCTTCGCGGCTGATGAGCGTGGTTGGGGTGACCGTGTTCACGTTGGAGGTGTTCGCGTCGGTGGTGACGGAGGTGGTCTGCTGGACGGTGCCGAGATGGAGCTCGATGTGGAGGACGGGTGCGGTGTCGGAGGCTAGCGTGAGGGATTGCTTTGCGGTATCGAAGCCTGGCTGCGAGATGGTGAGGATGTAGTCGCCCAGCGGCAGAGAGGGGATGGTGAAGGAGCCATCAGGTGCGGTGGTGGTGGATTTGCTGAAGGCGGAGTTTGTTGCGTGGAGTTCGATATGCGCGTTGGCGATGGGGCGATGCTGCGGGTCGTGGACGACGCCGTGAAGCTGGCTGAAGATGCTGGCTCGGGCAGTGATGGCGCCGAAGATAGAAAGGAACGATAGGAGACAGAGTAGAGCAAGCTTGCGCATGGGATCTTCCTCGTCAGTGGGCTGACGGAGTTGGAGCTGCGGTACGGGACGGCATATCGACGGACTCTGGTTTCAGGGTCGAGGCGTCGGTTGCTGGTCGGGTCGCTTAGAGGGAGTAGGAGGGAGGGCCGCGCTTCTGGCGGGATCGATCGAGGGCCACGCGGGCGCGGGCGTGAGTCTGGGTCTTGACGGAGGGATGGCTGACGATCTCTGCAAAGATGAGCGAGGCAGTGTGGAGCGACAGATCTCCATGCTGGATTGAGGTGACCGCCGCGGGATACGAGGGGCACGTCTGCGGGATCGTAGATACGTTGATACCCGAGCTGGAGGACTCTGCCTGCTGCATGTTCCTCATGCAATGATGTGCGCCGTTCCGTCTGCAACAGGCCGGGAGATTCGCTGCGCCGCTGGCGGTGAGAGCCAGCAGAGGCGAGATCAGCGGCGAGCTGAAGAGAAGCAGTAGCGTGATGCCGATTATGCGTCGCACGGTTTTATTGTAGCGGAGTGGCATCGAAGGGTTGTCAAACTGACATGATTGCAATCGGCTTCTTAGCGTGAGTCGAAGTTTGATCAGGCTTTCGAAGGACGATTATCCTGTAGAGGATGAGAAGACATTTGAAAGTTGCCACTGTTTTGTTGCCCTTTGTTCTTGCGTGCTTTGCACACGCGCAAGACTCGCCCTCGAAGATTCAGATTGAAACGGTGCTTCAAACCACGTCTTCGTGGGACGGCACACCCTACAAAGCCTATCCCGCGGGACAACCTAAGCTTAGCGTTTTGAAGATTACGATTCCTCCGCGGACGAAGATGAAGTGGCATGAGCATCCCTTTCCAAATGCCGCGTATATTCTCTCCGGCGACCTGACGGTTGAGAAGAGAGACGGGACATCAAAGCACTTCGCAACAGGTGAGGCGGTTGCGGAGATGGTCGACAGTGCGCATCGAGGCGTTACGGGCGAGGCGGGAGTGGTGCTCGTTGTCTTCTACGCGGGGAACTCTGAGCTTCCCTTGTCGATAAGTGAGGAGAAGTAACAGCTGTCGTTGAAGGTGGGTCAGCGGCGGTTGTCGGTCGCGGGCTCAGGGTGGATGAGGAGACGTGAGACCTCGGGGCAGTCGAGCTTGAATGCGTTTTCGAGCGCGGTGATGATCTCGTGAACCTTCGACATGGGCAGGTCGTCGGGCAGGGTGCAGTGGCAGTTGACCTGGATGCGATCGGCTCCGTTGTTGTGGGCGCGGGTGACGAAGACTTCGTGGATGTCGAGGATCTCGGGGAAGGCAGCGGCGGCGCGGCGCAGACGGACTTCGAGTTGGCGGTCTCGTTCGAGGGAGGCGGGGCGCTCGATGGTGGCGGGCTCGCTTTCGATGTGGGTGAGGATGGTGGAGATCTCAGGAATCTCGCGGCAGATATCGGACTCGAGCTGGGTGACGAGGGCGTGGGCGGCGCTGAGGGACATCTTCTCGTCGACCTCAAGGTGCTGTTCGACGTGGAGGGTGTGGTTGTACTCCTGCACGGCTACGTCGTGGATGGCCAGGTTGGAGCGGGCAGCGACGGCGCGGATCCGGTCGTGAATGCTTTCGGCGACGGAGGCAGTGGGGATGGAGTGAACGACGACGTCGGCACCGGGGAGATGACGGCGGATGGCGGCGGTGGCGGCCATGGTGATCTGCTCGGAGCGCTGGAAGGTGAGGTTGCGGGGAAGGCCGAGGGTGAGATCGGCGAAGTAGTTGGGACCGGCGCGGCGGGTGCGGATGCGATCGACGGAGAGGACGCCATCGATCGCAGCGACATCGCGCATCATGCTGCGGGCCTGGGCGCGGGTTTCGATGGGAGTGGCGTCGGTGAGGGCGTCGATGGTGCGGCGGGCCAGGCTCCAGGTGACCTTGAGGATGATGGCGGAGACGATGATGGCGGCGATGGGGTCGGCGAGCTCTAGTTGCGGTATTTTGTAGCGCTGACCTATGTAGGTTGCAGCGAGACCGAATAGAACTGCGAGGGAGGACCAGATGTCGGTACCGAAGTGGATGGCGTCGGCCTCAAGGGCTTCGCTCTTGGTCTCGGAGGCGATGCGGCGGAGCTTGCGGGAGCGGGTGTAGTCGACCGTGATGGAGAGGAGAAGAACGGCGAAGGGCCAGATGGAGAATTTGAGGGTGAGGTGTTCGCGATGAGCGATGCGGCGAATGGCCTCGGTGAGGATCCAGATGCAGGAGCCGAGCATGAGGACGGACTCGATGCCTGCGGAGAGGCTTTCGATCTTGCCGTGGCCGTAGGTGTGGTCGTCGTCGGCGGGGCGGTCGGAGACCTGGACGGAGAAGAAGGTGATAGCAGCGGCGATGAGATCGATGCCGGAGTGCGCGGCTTCGGAGAGCATGCCGAGGGAGCCGGTGAGGATGCCGGTGAGGAGCTTGAGGAGAGTGACGGCGAATGCGGCGAGGACGGAGAAGAGCGCGGCAGAACGCTTGGCGTTGTGCTGGGTCGCGGCTTCTTCGGGCTGGGCCGTAGTACTCATTGAGGAATGGTACATGGTTCGGATTGAAGGAGGTTTGACTGCGAGTCAGGAGATGATGGCAAAGAGCAACGTTAGTGTTTGTGCGATCTTTTTGAGAGACTCACGCTTGATGGGGAACAGCAGTTTTGAGCGCCTGCTTTGCAGGAGTTATTCTTCGTGAGGGAGTGGCGGATTGTGACGCTGCAACTCGTTTTTGAGGAGGTGTTCTATGACATGGAGAGTTCGTATTGCAATTGCAGTGACTGCGGTGGTGATTCTGATCGCTGCGAATGTTCGTCCTGCTACGGGTCAACAGAAAGTGCTAAGTGCGGATGGGATTCAGGTTGTGAGTGCAGTGAGCGCCATCTTCGATGCGGCTGCTCACGACAACCTTGCGAAGTTTCATGCGGTGGTTGCGCCGGGGTTTTACCTCTACGACGCTGGGGCGCGATTTGATGGGGACGCCATCATGACGTTGATCAAGGCGGAACATGCGAAGGGGAGGAACTACGAGTGGAATGTGACGGAGCCTGATGTGCACATTATTGGGGACGCGGCTTGGATTGCCTATGTGAATAAAGGCGGTGTGACGGATGCTTCGGGGACTGTAGCCCAGACGTGGCTTGAGTCGGGGTTTCTTGAGAGGCGGGGTGGTGTCTGGAGAGTTGAGTTTATGCATAGTACCCGTGTGCCTTCTGCTCCGCCTGCTTCGAGCGTCGCTACGCGCTAGAGGGCACTAGGGTTTGGTGGCGTGGTAGAGGCCGGCGGTGCCGAAGGTGTAGCTGGTCCAGGTGGCGTTGGTGAAGCCCGCGGCCCGGATGAGTTGCAGCATGCGGGGAGAGCGAGGGAAGCGTTCGACCGAGGCGGGAAGGTAGCTGTAAGCTGCGGGCTTGCCGGAGATGAGGCCACCGAGTTTAGGGAGGATGGCTCTGAAGTAGAGGTTGTAGAGTGCGCCGACGAAGCCCTCGGGCTGGTTGCAGTCGAGGATGCCGATCTGCCCGCCAGGGCGGAGGATGCGGTAAAGCTCCGCAAGGCCTTCTTCGTAGTTGGCGAGGTTGCGAAAGCCGAACGCGGAGGTGACGAGATCGACGGAGGCGTCGGCGATGGGAAGGTTAAGGGCGTCAGCTTCGATGGGAGTGATGTTGTAAGGGGCGAATTTTTCTGCGCCGCGGGAGAGCATCTGGTGGGAGAAGTCTACGGCGAGGATGGGTGCGGCTTCTGGCGTGTGAGGGCGGTGTTCGTAGAGAGCCATGGTCATGTCGCCGGTGCCGCAGCAGAGATCGAGGATGACGGCTTCGGGGTGTTGCAGGATCGGCTGGAAGAGGCGCGCGGTGCGGGTCCACCAGTAGCGGTCGATGCCGGCGGAGAGGAGGTGGTTGGCGCGGTCGTAGGTGGGAGCGATGGTGTCGAACATCTGCTGCACGTTCGCGGCGGCGGCCTGCTCGGTGGTGATGCCGGCGGGACGGGCTCCGGTGGAGCGTTCGTGTTCGGGTTTTGTTGGCTGTGTGTTCACCGCTTACTGCTCTTTTTTGCAAGCGGAGTAGACGTGTGTTCGCGCATGAGGGTGAGCATGGATTCGGTGGCGGCGAGAAGTTCGGCTTCGGTGACGTTGCGGACGATCTCTACTTTGCCGATGGCTGTGGGCAGGACGAAGGAGCGGATGCCGCTGCGGTTCTTCTTGTCGCGGGCGGTGAGGGCGACAAGTTTTTCGGCGGTGGCTTTGAAGGCGGGCAGCGGGCCGTAACGGAGGATGAGTTTTGTGATGCGCTCGGCTTCCTTCGGCTTGATGGTTTTGCGTGCGATGGCTACGTTGAGGGCGGCGATGGAGCCCCAGGCAACGGCTTCGCCGTGGAGGAGTTGTTTGTAGTTGGTGGCGGCCTCGATAGCGTGGCCGATGGTATGGCCGAAGTTCAGGATCATGCGCAGGCCGGACTCTTTTTCATCTTTGCTGACGACGTCGGCTTTGACGTGGACGGAGGCAGCTACTGCGCGCGTCAGGGCTGCCGGGTCGGCGTTTTGCTTGGTGCTGAGGATGGCTTCGGCGTTCTGCTCCATGGCGCGGAAGAGTTTTGCGTCGTAGATGATGCCGGCCTTGATGGACTCCTGGAGGCCGGCGCGGAGCTCGGCGGGGGGGAGGGTGCGGAGGAGGTCGGTGTCGGCGAAGACGGCTTGCGGGTGATAGAAGCTGCCGATGAGGTTCTTGCCTGCGGCGAGGTTGACGCCGGTCTTGCCGCCGAGGGAGGAGTCGACCTGGGCGAGGAGCGTGGTGGGTACCTGGACGTAGCGGATGCCACGCATGTAGATGGCGGCGAGGAAGCCGGTGATGTCGCCGATGACACCGCCGCCGAAGGCGAGGAGGAGCGAGTCGCGGTCGGCTCCGGCGGTGGCGAGCTGCTGCGCGAGCGCTTCGACGCTGCTCATACGTTTGTGCGATTCGCCTGGGGGATGGAAGAGGACGGTTGGAGACTCTTTGAAGGACGCGAGGAAGGGCTTGGACCAGAGCGCCCAGATGTTGGGCGAGGTGATTACGAAGGGGCGAAAGGGTCTGTTGGGATTCAGCTTGCGAAGGCGTGGCGAGAGGGTACGGAGGAGACCTGAGGCGATGGTGACGTCGTAGTTTGCCGAGGGCGTTTTGACAGGGATCACAGGCACGGTCTCTCCATCGTATCGCAGGCATTCTACGACGGTTTCAGAGGAGTAGCATCGAGGTATGGAACGGTTTGATTTTCTGGTGATTGGGGCAGGGATTGCAGGGCTGAGTGCGGCGATTCGATTGGCGAAGACAGGCACGGTATTGGTAGTGACCAAGGAAGAGCTGGCGGAGTCGAATACGGCTTACGCGCAGGGCGGGATCGCAGTGGCGATGGGTGGCGACGAAGACGTGGCGCTACATCTGGAGGACACGGTAGCGGCCGGGGATGGGCTGGTGAACCGTGAGGCGGCTGCGGTGCTGGTGTCTGAAGGGCCGAGGCGCGTGGCGGAGTTGCTGGAGTGGGGAACGGCGTTCGATCGGTATCCTGCGGGCGAGGGTGGCGGGCTGATGCGGACGCGCGAAGGGGCGCATAGCCTGTCGCGGATTCTGCATGCGAATGGAGATGCGACGGGGAAGGAGATCGCTGTGTCGCTGCTGCGTCATGTGCGGGAGATTCCTGCAATCGAGTTGATGGAGTGGACTACGAGTGTGGATTTGATTGTTGAGAATGGGCGCGTCGTGGGGGCTACGCTGCTCGATGGCGAGGGCGGGCTGCGAGTGGTGCAGGCTGGAGCCGTGCTGCTGGCCAGCGGTGGGGCTGGGCAGGTTTACAGCGATACGACGAATCCGGCGGTGGCTACGGGGGATGGGATTGCGATGGCTTATCGAGCGGGCGCAGCGGTGAGCGATATGGAGTTCTACCAGTTTCATCCGACGGCGTTCTCTGCTGTGGGGGCTCCGCGATTTTTGTTGAGCGAGGCATTGCGCGGCGAGGGAGCATATCTGGTAAATGAGAAGGGGGAGCGGTTCATGGAGCGGTATCATCCGCTGCTCGAGTTGGCGCCTCGGGATGTGGTGGCGCGGGCGATTACGCGCGAGGGGATGGATGGACCGGTGTATCTCGATATGCGGCATGTGAAGAAAGATCTGCAGGCGCGGTTTCCGGGGATCTCGAGATTTCTCGCGAAGTACCGGCTGGAGCTGGGACGGGATCTGATTCCGGTTCGTCCTGCGGCACACTACCTGATGGGTGGAGTGAAGACTGACGTGCAGGGGCGAAGTTCGCTGCCGGGGCTATATGCGGCTGGTGAGGCCGCCTGTACGGGTGTGCATGGCGCGAACCGGCTGGCGAGCAACTCGCTGCTGGAAGGGCTGGTGTTTGGGGCGATGGCGGCAGAGACGATGATCGCAGAGGCTCGGAGGGATGAGGCTGGAGCGTGTGTGGTGGCTCCGGTTGCGAGCGCGAGGCCAACTTCGGAGGCGGCTACAGAGAAGTGGATCAAAGAGCTGCGGGAGCTGATGTGGAAGTACGCCGGGTTGTTGCGGGATGCGGATGGCCTGAACCTGGCGAAGCGGGGGTTGGATGCTCTGGCAGCGGCGATGCCCAAGGGGTTGACCCGCAGAGCAGTGGAGGCGCGCAACCTGCACGTGGTGGCAGAGCTGATCGTGGCTTCGGCGCTGGGACGGGAAGAGAGCCGGGGGGCACACTTTCGCAATGATTTTCCGCTCAGAAATGAGATTGCGAAGCACTCGGTGATGCAGCGCGGGAGGCTTGAGTTTGTGGCCTGAGGGGGTTCGTCGTGTCTTCTAATCGCGGCGCCCAGCGCTTCGTTGTCTCTCTGGCAGGAGCGGCTGTCAGCTTCTTCGCTGTGGCGACAGGGATTTACTACAAGATCGCAGATGTGAGGATGAATGGTCCCTTCCACGGCGGACCTGTAACGCTGGCTGCCGCAATGGCGGGACTGTTTGGCGGCGGAATCGTCGCAGTGGTGGTGCTGCTGGTGCTGCTTCTTCGACGGGGAAAGAGCAACACCGGCCGCGAGCAAGAGCCGTGACAGGACGGCGCTCGGCTCGATGAGTTGCGTACCGCCGATTACGCGATCGTCAGCACCACGGGAAGAATGACACCGGCAAGAAGCAGCGCTGTGACGAGAATCCGGTTGCGAATGTATTTGTAAGACATGTAGATGCCAGAGATGGTCGAGACGAAAAGCCCTATGGAGACGAGCAGAAAGAAGATCTTCAGAGGCAGCGCGTGGTGAGGTTTAGGCGCTTGGGCGTCGGCTGGTTTGGGCAACGGATTTTGTGTCGTGTCCGAGGGGACTGACTGGGGTTTGTCAGCGGACTTGTCAGAAGATCTTCCAGATTTGTCTGCTGGCTTGTCGAGCGGTGGGGTTTTTCTGACCGGGACGATCGGGGTCTGTTTCTTGTGGATCTGGCCGAGGACGACAGCCCAGGCAGGGGGCTTGTAGCTGCTGCCTCGCGTGGTCTCGTGCAGGCTGAAGGTCTGGAGCGCTCCGGTGAAGGCAAAGAAGAGCAAGGCTGGCGCGATGAAGACGCCGAGATAGAGATGGACCAGGCGGGTGTACTTCAGAAAGGTATGCGAAGAAGACATTAGGTCTTTTTTACAGAAGAAAACGAATTAGGACAAGTTTGGTCGTAGATTGATTCAAAGGGGAAAAGGGCGGGCCGGCGGCTTCGCGCCGACCCACAATTTGCAGTACAGGATGACTCTTTCGTGTCTGAGCCTTCTTAGGAAGCTGTGGCGAATCTGCGGCGGAGCAGACCCGCTGCGCCAAGCAGTCCGGTGGCCATGAGGCTGAGTGTGCCTGGCTCTGGGACTGGGCTGTTGGTGGGAGCGAAGTCGAAGGAGGCGGACCCCGCACCAATGCTGCCGTCAAAGTTGATCGAAGCTACATCGCCCTTCGCGCTTGCGCCGAGGCCAAGCATCGATTCGATGCTGACATTGCCGAGGCTTGCATCGGTAAAGGAGAACGCGAGACTTTTACAGGGCGCGACAATCTTGAATACGACGGTGACTGCGACGCAGGACTCGGTGACGTTGAGGACGCCGAGGCTGCCGGAGAGATTGGTGTAAGTAGCGGTGAAGGTCTCGAGGCTGGTGCTGAAGAGATCGGTGCTGAAGGCGTCGAAGTTGAAGACCTCTGCTCCTCCTTTGAGAACCGGGGTGATGATCTGAGCGCCGGATCCGGTGTCGATCGAGGCAGAGATAGTGTCGGCATGTGAGGCAGATGGGAGAAGGGCGAGAGTTACCAGGGCGAGAAATGCAGCGTGCAGTTTCATAGGTTGAACTCCTTATGCCGAGGAGTAATGCAAGTGCCGGGCCAAAGAGCGCTTTTCGTTGGATTTCTTCGAGAAATAAGGTTTTCTGTAACGTTTTCGGTCAGCTTCAAGATTTCGCATGACGAAGTGATATCAAAACTGGATTGCAACTTTTGCCTGAGGGAGCGCACGTTTTTTTTGCGGAGGAAGAGAGAGGAAAACACTTTCCACTAGCGGGCGGAAAATGTTCTCCGTCTGCGTCTTTGCAAAAGAGGGTGATGGTTACTGCTGTTCGCGGGGATCGTTACCTGTTCGCCGGTGTCGCTTCCTTGTTACTGAGCAGGAGTGAGAGCGCGATGGTGATGCCAAGGATAACGATGATGGTTCCAAGCGAGAGTAATGGGCCAATCTCCAGCCAGTGGGCGGCCAGCATCTTGACGGCGGCGAACGCGAGCACCGCGGCGAGCCCGTAGTGGAGGAAGCGGAGCTTGGCCAGCAGGTGAGCCAGAAGGAAGTAGAGCGAACGGAGGCCCATGACGGCCATGATGTTCGAGGTATAGGCCAGGAAGGGTTGTCGGGTGATGGAGAGGACGGCGGGGATGGAGTCGAGCGCGAAGACGACGTCGGTGAGTTCGATGGCGATGAGAGCCAGGAAGAGGACTGTGATCATGCGTTGGCCCTCTTCAATGACGAAGAACTTGTCCTGGCGCAGGCTGACGGGGTGTAGACGAGAGAGCCAGGCAATCCAGCGAGGAGTGTGGATCTCCTCCTTCTTCGAGCTGGGAAGTACTAGGCGGATGGCAGCGAGGAGCAGGATGGCGGCGAAGACGTAACTGACCCACTCAAAGCGGGCGAGGAGGCCGAGGCCAGCGGCGATGAAGGCTCCGCGCATAAGGATGGCGCCGAGCACGCCCCAGAAGAGAGCTTTGGGCTGGTGGGCAGGCTCGATTTTGAAGACGCGGAAGAGAAGGAGAAAGAGGAAGAGATTGTCGATGGAGAGCGACTCTTCGATGGCGTAGCCGGCGAGGTACTGGGTGGCAGACTGACTGCCCATGGAGCGGAGGAGGAAGAGAGCAAAGGCGAGGGCGGCGGCGACCCAGAGGATGGTCGCGGCGACGGAGGTGGATCTTGTCTTGGAGGGGCCCTGGTGGCGTACGTAGAGGAGTTCGATCCCGAGCAGGATGAGGATGAAGAGGTGAAAACCTATCCAGTGGCTGATGGGAGTCGCGGCAAGCATCTCCCTTTGATGCTACAGGGTGGAATGGGATAGATATTTGGGGCTCTGCAGGGCGGGGGTGGGAGTGGTCAGGAGACTCGTCGGGGGAGGTTCGACAGAGCAACTGATTGCAGGATCCAGAGAAGCTGAGGCCCTATAAGTGAGCGCCGGCGACCATGGAATAGACCGTATAAACGATGATTGCGAGCGCCATCCACAGGAGGGAGGAGAGGAACAGGCTGCGCGCAATATCGGCTATGTGATGGGTCTCGAGGAAGCCATCTGCATTGTTTTGACGAGCGGTGCGGGTGGTTAGTTCTCTGTATCGGTTGTGGATGTCTGCGTACGATGGTGTTTGCATGGTCTACCTCCTATCGGCCAAGAGTATGGCGGGCATTAACCAGTTACTATCCCTCGAATGCAGTAGTTTGTAACTCGTTTGGGTCACAAATATAGGCTTTTTTTGTTGGCAGTGGTGGGTTTTATCGCGGATTTTGATGACAGTGCAAGCGGGATGGGGTAGGATTTGGCGGTATTCGGGCCTACTAAATTCAATGATTCGGGAGCGTTTATGAAGATTGCGATCTGTTTGATGGCGGTTGCGGCGGGGCTTGTTGGAACACAGTTGGCTGTGGCCCAGGCAGCACCGCCAGCAGGGTCTACGGGGATGTGCAAGGACGGAAC
>NZ_LMUD01000014.1:408197-428242 GCF_009766095.1 Granulicella sp. S190 | reverse complement strand
AACTGCGGCCAGTAAGCAAGGCGCGTGCCGGGGACACCAGGGAGTGAAGGAGTGGTATGCGGCAGCACCCGCAGCGGCTGCAACGGCTCCTGCGGCTACCGCGCCTGCCATGACAGCGGCTCCGAAAGCAGCGCCCGCTCCGACACCTGCTCCCGCTCCGACACCTGCAGCGACCTCTGCTCCAGCTTCGTCAGGGAAGCAGTCTCCGGCGCAGAAGGCGGCGGCTCGTCCTCTGGCTGCAGGCGGCGGTCCGGGCCTGGTGTGGGTTAACACTTCGAGCAACGTCTACCACTGCTATGGGTCGGACTTTTATGGCAAGACCAAGGCTGGATCCTATATGTCCGAGGCGGATGCGAAGGCCAAAGGCGCACATGCGGACCACGGAAAGGCCTGCAGTCAGTAGAGAAGTTGTGCCGGGATGGCTGGTGAACCGCGCTCCTGAAGCCTTGGACCTGTATCAGGACAACGCTTAGGGGCGCTGGTTGATTAAGCGGACCATCTCGAGGAACAGGTCGCCCGAGATCTGCAGGGAGTGGGCGCTGATCTTATCGAGGGTGTCCTGATCAGTATGGTGGTAGCCGTCCGGCGCAGCGTCGGTGATGGGGCCGTAGTGGGCGTCGATCACGTCCAGGACAGGCACCCCGCGACGGGCAAAGGGGAGATGATCGTCCTCCTCCTCCTCACGATATTTGTAGATGGAAGTTGAATGGCCGGTATTTTTGGCGGCGACCTTTAGCAGGTCGAGCAGCCACGGAGTCGAGTTTCCAACGTAGTCGATGTTGAGGTCTTTGTCGGCGATCATGTCGGCGACCAGAAGCGCTTTGATCTTGCCGAGGGTGCCGTCGTTGGCCCACTTCGCGGCGAGGTGGCGGGTGCCGTAGAGAGAGTCGGAGGGTCCCCAGCTTTTGACGGCCTCTTCGCCATCATCGAAGACCAGCCAGATGGAGTAGCCCTCTGGCGGATGAGTGCGGAGGATGGTGCCGATCTCTATGAGCAGGGCACTGGTGGCGGCCCCGTCGTTGGCTCCGTAGAACTCGATATCGCGCAGAGGGTAGTTGGTCTCGTAGTGGCTGGCCAGGACGATGATGCCGTCTTTTTTGCCGGGATACTTGACGATGTAGTTGGTCATCGTCTGGAGGCCGGCGGGAGTGGTCGCGGTAAAGGTGTCGGCGATGAAGTTGCCCTTGGCGGCTTCGGGGGCGAAGTGCTGCTTCAGGAACTCCTCGGCTTTAGCGTGGCCGGGAGAGCCGTTGAAGCGCTTGGGCGCAACCTCGAGGAGCTGCCTGGTGAGGGAATAGGCTGCCTGTCCACTGAACGGACTGGAGGCCTTTTGAGCATGGCTTGGAAGAGTGAACGTCGCAACAAGGGCAGATAAGAGCAAAACCGACAGAAGGAGTGTCTTTGATCTGCTCATAATGAAAGGGTGTTTGGGAAAGCTTGGAAACGTCATGCGGCCTTCTTTGCCTCTCTGGCTTTACGGCGAGCGGGGTGGACTAGGAAGGCGATGCCTACGCCGATCAGGTAGAGCACCAGCATGGGGCTGGCGAAGAGACACATGCCGATGGGGTCGGGCGTAGGGCAGATGATAGCGGCGATGATGAAGATGGCAAGGATGGCGTAGCGGATGTGCTGGACGAGGAACTTTGCGTCGACGATGCCGAAGAGCGCGAGGAAGAAGATGAGGATGGGCAGCTCAAAGGTGACGCCGAGGCCGAGGATGACCGCGAGGAAGAAGTTGGTGTAGTCCTCGATGGTGAGAACGGGGTTGAAGTTCTTGCCGAAGCCACCGATCAGGACCTTGAGCGCGCCGGGGAAGACCCAGTGGTAGCCGAAGTACGCTCCCGAAAGGAAGAGCACGATGGTAGCGGTCATGAAGGGAACGACGTAGCGCTTCTCGTGCGAGTACATGCCCGGCGCGATAAACAACCAGAGCTGATAGAGGATGAACGGCGAGGCGAGGATTATTCCGCCGTAGAGCGCGGTCTTGAGGTAGAG
Source organism: Granulicella sp. S190 (assembly GCF_009766095.1). Taxonomy (GTDB): domain Bacteria; phylum Acidobacteriota; class Terriglobia; order Terriglobales; family Acidobacteriaceae; genus Edaphobacter. The sequence continues at coordinate 426,247 of NZ_LMUD01000014.1, read as the reverse complement.
GTTGAGCGGATCGGTCGGGTGGGTGTAGTTGAGGGCGATGTGGAGATCGTTCAGTGGCTTCTGGATGATGCCGTAGAGCCGCACGTGGAAGGCGTAGGCGACGCAGAAGCCGATCAGCAGATAGACGGTGGCGTTGATGAGGCGCTTGCGGAGCTCGGTAAGGTGCTCCATCAGGCTCATGCCGGGGAGTTCGGCGCGATCGGAAACGGCTGCCCGAACGCTGTCGACGATATCAGGCATGGTGGGTCGCCTCGCTGGCCGTTACTTCAGCTGACGGCTCGGGGGCGTGAGGGATGGAGTCGAGCACGGGCGAGAGCGCCGAGTTACTGACGGGAAGACCAGTGGACGGTGGCATGAGATTGAGTTCGCCAGAGGTGGCGATAGGAAGTGGTTCGGGGAGGCTAGTGGGCATCTGCAGATGGTCTTCGACCAGCTCCTGGGTGAGATGGGCGATCCGCTCCGGGGTTACGTCGGAGATATCCGAGGTGGTGCCGATTTCGTTGGCAACAGTGTTTTCGCTGCCGTCAGTGATGGCCGGCGTAACGGGCGCGGCAGCTTCCATCGCGGCGATCTTCTTGCGCTGCTCCTCCTGATCGGCTACGCGGAGCTCATCTTCCATCTGCATGCGGAATTCATTGGAGGCGCGGCGAAACTCGGCCATGAGTTTGCCGAGTTGGCGGGCGAGTTCGGGCAGCTTCTTCGGCCCGAAGAGGAGAAGGGCGAGAAAGAAGATGACGGCGCTGTCCTGAAAGCTAGGCATAAGTTCGTCCCATGATACGGCTTACGAGTGGACGGAACAAATGGATGGCGGACGTTGACGCTGTTGTAAGATTCTTGGTGTAGCCAGCAGGATCGTCTCAGGAAAACGCATCTTCTGAATGGAGAGTGCGTCTAATGATACGAACGGGAGATCTTACGGATCGCCCGCGATGAAGTGGTAGGAGTTGCAACACCCCCGTGGATTGGGTGACGTCTTGAAGGAGGCGTCATAGTGAATCCACTGCAACTCAAGCAATGCATGCTTTCAACATCCCCGTCTCAGAGGCGAAAAGACGGTACCGGCTCAGCCGCTGCCAGACGACCTTGTGAGACTGAAGGCGGAGTACTTTGAACGGACTATTGGAGATCGCACCGGCTTTGGCCGTGGCGGAGAACGTTGCAGACTCATGTTCCCTCAATAACTACCTTGCGCAGCCGGACCATACGATGGACGCGCGAATTGCTGCGGCTCGCGAGAAGCTCGGCACCGACGTCGTTCTGCTGGGGCACCACTACCAGCGGGACGAAGTGATTCGGTTCGCCGACTTTACCGGAGACAGCTATAAGCTCTCCAAGGTTGCAGCGGAGACGAATGCGAAGTACATGCTGTTCTGCGGCGTGCACTTCATGGCGGAGACGGCAGATGTTCTGGGACGAGCCTGGCAGCAGGTGATCCTGCCGGATCTGAATGCAGGCTGCTCCATGGCCGACATGGCGGAGATCGGGCAGGTTGAAGACTGCTGGGACGCGCTGGAGCGCGCGGGTTTGTCAGACGACCTGATCCCGCTGACCTATATGAACTCGGCGGCTGCGATCAAGGCTTTTTGCGGAGAGCGTGGCGGGCTGGTGTGCACCTCGTCGAACGCTCGCGGAGCCTTTGAGTGGGCGTTTGCGCGCGCTGAGAAGATTCTGTTTTTACCGGACCAGCATCTTGGACGCAACACTGCATCTGCGATGGGAATTCCGTTGAGCGAGATGGTGGTTTGGGATCCTTACCAGATCAACGGCGGACTGAGCCCCGATCGTTTGAAGGCGGCGAAGGTGATTCTGTGGAAGGGCCACTGCTCGGTGCACCAGCGATTTCTGCCGGAGCACGTCGACCGCGTGCGCCGCGAGGAGCTGGGGATGCAGGTGATCGTGCATCCAGAGTGCCGATGGGAGGTCTGCCAGAAGGCGGACGATGTCGGTTCCACCGAGCACATTATTCAAGCGATCGAGCGCGCTCCCGAGGGATCGAGCTTTGCGGTCGGCACGGAGATTCACTTGGTCAACCGGCTGGCGAAGCGGTTTGCTCCGCTAGGCAAGCGCGTGATTACGCTCGATGACTCAGGGTGCCTGTGCACGACGATGTACCGGATCTCGCCGCAGCATTTGGCGTGGGCTCTGGAAAATCTCGTCGAGGGCCGGGTTGTGAATCGCATCAAGGTGGACGAAGATGTGAAGCAGTGGGCGCGCGTAGCGCTCGACAGGATGCTGGAGATCAAGATTTGAGTAAGACGTTTACGTTAGGCGAGGCACAGACGTTGTTGCCGGTGGTGGAGGCGCTGCTTAGAAGAGCTCAGGAGGCGCAGTCCCGAGCCGCGCAGCTTGAGTACGAGATGCAGCAGTTGAGTCACAGGATCTTCTTATACGGTGGCCTGCACGTGGAGGTAAGCGTCGCTGCTCGCCGCCGTGCAGAGCGCGAGAAGGCTGTGCAGGAGGCCAGGGACACGCTGGCGGAGATTGATTCGATCGGCGTCCAGGTGAAGGACCTGGAGGAAGGGCTTCTCGATTTTCCTTACGTGATGGATGGCAGGACCGTGTTGCTCTGTTGGAAGCTGGGCGAGGCGGGGATCACCCACTGGCATACCGAGGAGGAGGGCTTCGCGGGACGCAAGCCGCTCGATGCGCGTTTTGGTAAGCCGGAGCGGCTGAACTAAAGAGAAGCGAGATGCAAAGAGGGACTTAGCGTTCCTGCAGGACTCGCGGTATGCTTCATGCAGTAATCATCCTCCCCGGCGGTAGTCCATCCATGGCCTTTGAAAATGTTGGCAGCATCTTGAGAATGGGATCTCCGTTGAGCAGCTTTAAATTGCTGCTGATCGCGGCTTACTCCTCCAGGCCAAAGCTGCGTCCACTGTGTCTCTTTCTCTTGAAGCCCTTTGTGAGAAACGGCGAGGTATTGTTGCAGTATCGGTGCTTCGGCCGCGAGATGAAGTGTTTCATTCGCCTATCGGATCTACAGAGCGACCTCCTGAGCGTGTTTGAGCTGGGTGTAAGGAATGCCTATGATCTCGATCTTGGCTTCCGCCCAGATCTGGTGATTGATGCTGGAGGAAATATCGGCCTGTTCACTCTGCGGGCTATCGCGGCGACCGCCTCTGTGAGCAACACTCCCGCTGAGTTCGTGATCTTCGAGCCCCTGCCGCGGAATGTTGCGCAGATCGAGAAGCACCTGGCTCTAAATCATGTCACCGCAAGGATGATGGCTGGATGCCTGGGCGGTACGCACCGCACTGTCCCCTTCTACTGTCGCGAGGCGATCGACAGCAGCTTCGATCCGGAGAAGCCTTACCTGAGCGTGCTGGATGTCCCTGTCTATCTTCTGTCTGACGCGATTGGAAGCTCCGCGGCCGGGCGAATCCTGATCAAGCTGGATATCGAGGGGATGGAGATCGAGGTGTTGCAGCAGTTTGTCCCAAACGAGCGCAGGGCGGTGTATATCGTCGGCGAGCTGCACAGCTTCGAGGTCAACTCGTCGATCATGGAAGCGATCTTTCGCGATCATGGCTGGACGTTCGAGTACGACTTTATCGCAGACGATCATGCAAACTTCCGGGCCTGCTCTCCGGCGGCTCTGCCCATGCTGAAGTCGATGGCGTCGATTCCCGTGACCGCGCAGGCTTAGGCGGTATCCGCGGCAACTCAATTTATCCAACGATAATTTTGTGTGAAACCAAGAAGACGGCTAGAGCATAAGTAACAAAATTTGCTACAAAAGAAGCGGCTCCTTCGTGGAGCCGCTCTTCGTTGCTTCTTGAAAGATCCCTTGAGAGTGTCTTTGTAAGAGGTGCTCAGGGTTTGCAGACTTCGGCCACAGATCGGTCCAGGGTGATCGCCTGGAGAGACACTGGGGCGATCTTGTGGGCGGAGAGGTATCTGCCGACCGCATTCGCCAGATCGGTTTTGCAGGACGGACTGGAGCGCGTCTTTTCTGTATCGGCGAGTTCTTTGAGGAGAGACGTCTGAATCTGATCAAGTTCCGGGCGAATGGTAGCTACGAGGTCGATGCGGCTGTGGGTCGGAGCGTCTCCGGCACGATGCCAGGTTGCCAGAAGAGAGTATTGAACGGTCTTGTTGGCTTCGATCTGGTCCTTGAAGAAGTTGGAGAGGAACGTCTGGTCGAGACCCTTCGCAGCGCCGTCGCGTACGGCGTCAGCTATAACCTTTGCCTCGCGAGGTGAATCCTGAACAGGTGTGCCACTGTCCCACTTCGAGAGGGCGACCTGTTGTGCGACCGTCAGTCTGCGTGCTGAAAGTTCAACGAGAGGCTGAAGACTGTCGACTGCGGTCTGGGTATAGGCGGTGTTAATGGAGGCCATCAGGATGGCGCCTGCGATTGCTTGCTTCACGTAACGTGTGTGCATCTTACTCATTTCTTGTTTGGGGAGGAAACTGTGCGACTGGCTCTGCACTTGGCCGCATAGTGATCGTTGATGGTGGAAGGTCGTTTGTTTAAGACCCTGGTTTGTTGGCTTCGGGCTGCCGTCCTGGATTCCACGCGGGCTTCCAGTTAGAGTCGGCGAGCCAGCGAATGGGATTGACCATGGAAGCGATGGCGTTGGTCATGTGAACGAAGTCGATGGTGCGGATCTCGTCGCTTGGCTGGTGGTAGTCCTTGTGGAGACCATAGCTGGAGACGGTTTGGGCGACGATGCCTTGCAGCGCCAGTGCGTAGTTGTCGGAGCGGCGGAAGAAGTTTTCTTTGGGATGCGGATCGCCGACGAGGTTAGCTCCATGCTTTGCCAGCTCAGGACCCAGGTTCGAGCGGTCGAAGCCGGTAAGCCAAAGCGTTCCTGCCGGCACCGCGGGGTCAGGGCGGCCTATCATCTCGAACTCCAGGTTGGTGACGATGCTCGAGAGCGGGACGGGAGGGTGAGCGAGGAAGGCGCGATTGCCGAAGCCGCCGAGCTCTTCCGAGCCAAAGAGCGCGAAGACAATAGTGCGCTTCGGACGGGGGCCTGAAGCGAGAATGTGCGCGAGGGTGAGGACCGCAGTTGTACCGGAGGCATCATCGTCGGCCCCGTTGTAGTTGGTGTCGCCGGAGGCGTTCGCGGGTCCGATTCCGAGGTGGTCGAGGTGCGCGGTGAGAAGGAGAACCTGATCGGGCGAGGTGGTTCCGCGCAGGATGGCGATGGCGTTCCAGGTCTCTTTGCGGGGCACATCCTGGAACTTAGCGAGGCGTTGCCGCGTTCTTTCGGGCAGCGGGTCGGGGAGGGGGGACTTCTGGAGGAAGGTGCCGTTGTCTCCGCCGGGTTCGAGGCCGAGGGATTGAAGCTGAGAGGCCACGAAGAGTGCTGCGATGTGTTCGTCGCGCGTGGCGGAGCCGCGGCCATGAAGTTCATCGTCGGCGAGGAAGTTCATATCTGCATGAACTTCCTGCTGCAAGGTCGAAGACAGAGATGCTGTTTGCCGAGCTGCTGCGTCGAAAGAATGAGACTGCGACGCCAGGGAGGTAGAGGAGATTGGGAGAGTCGGCAGGATGATGGCAAGAAGCAGGGAAGGCAGAGACTTCGGCGGATGCATTGTGAAAATTATAGAGGAAGGCGATTGTATTCTTTCTGCATTTGCTGCAGGTGCTGCGAAGATAGAGATGAGGGTCTGGTGAAGATGGAACGAAGGGGAAGCTTGCGGCGTTTGGCGGTGGCAAGCGCTGCGATGATGTTGCCGGTGCTTACGGGGTGTACGGGATTTTTCCCTCCGGTTAATAACTCTGGCGGCGGCGGGACCGGGGCGAACGGCAACCAGGTATATGTGTTGAACCAGACAACGAAGTCTGTGAGCGGCTTTACCGTGGGAACGGCAACGTTGACGGCAGTAAATAGCTCTCCTGTTTCTCTGGGGTTTCAGCCATTGGCAGAGGTCGTGACTCCGAGCGATGCTTTTCTCTACGTTGCAGGCCAGGGAGCGATCAGTTTGTATCTGATCAACTCCGATGGATCGCTGTCGGCGCCAAGCGCAGGAGCACAACAGCTGGCGGTCACTGCGGCCTCGCTGACGGTCTCTCCGGACGGCCAGTGGCTGATTGCGCTGGATAGTTTTACCCAGCAGTTGGACATCTACCAGATTAATGCGTCGACGGGCGCGTTGACGGCTCAGGCGCAGTCGCCTGCAGTCTATTCGCTGGCGAATGGGGCTGGAGCCTGGCAGCCGTCGACGGTACGCGTGTCTCCGGATGGGACTTTAATCTTTGCTGCGCTTGGTACGGCCGGCGATGCTGTCTTCTCGTTCGACACCACAACAGGTCTTGCCGCGCAGGTTCAAAGCCTGGTCAATGTGAATGCAAGCACGGGGGACTATGGGCTGGCAGTGGATCCCAAGACGGCTTATCTGTACATCGCACGAAGCGGAAGCAATGGCGGGATTGGGGTGTACACGATTGGTTCAGGAGGAACGTTGAACTCGGTTACAGGTTCGCCCTTTGCAGCAGGCAGCGGAACTGTGTCCGTCGTACTGGACAGCACCGGCACCTATGCCTATGCCTCCAACCGTACCGACAGCACGATCTCCGGGTACACGATCACACCGGGAACGACACCGGCGGCCTTGAAGCTGGTCCCGCTAAGTGGATCGCCCTATGCGAGCGGGACGTCGGTACAGTCGCTTGGAATCGATAGCACGGGAAAGTATCTGCTGGCGGCGGCGTCTGGTGGAAAGGCTGACCTGACGATGTACAGCTTCGACATCACCACGCCGGGCAAGCTCGATCCGTCGACCAGTATTGCTTCCGACACCGATCCTGCGGGCGCCATCGCGGTTGCCCTGACGCACTAGATAAGTGATTTGGCATCACTCCTGACACGAAGCAGGTGCTGGAGTTGATGCCGAGAGATTTGGATTTGGCATGGCCGCCATTAGTATGAAGGTGTGGTGTGCTGTGACGCGGAGCCTCAGGACTATCGTTTCTTCTTCTCGACAACTCGGTTTGGTGCAGTACCTTTCGCGACTCTCCAGCTTCGTGGCGGTCTCTGTGCTTCTGGTGGCAGGGAGCGGGTGTTCGCGGCTACGTCCTAAGCCATCGGCACAGTATGTGTACGTAACGGCAAAGCAGACCTTTCTGCGCGACCGGGTGGCGGCGGTGTCGAACCGCACGGCTACGGTGGAGAACGGCGAGCGGCTCGAGGTGCTCGATCATGGGCGGCGCTTTGTAAAGGTGCAGACGGCCAAGGGCGAACAGGGTTGGATCGACGAGAAGGTCGTCGCGACTCAGGAGATCTTCGACCAGTTTGAAAAGCTGAAGCAGGACCATAAGGCCGATCCGGTAGTCGCCTCTGCGGTGGTCCGCGATGAAGTTTATATGCATGCGAAACCCGGCCGCGATACGGAGCGGTTCTTTCGCCTGTCAGAGGGCGAGAAGCTGAAGCTCCTGGCGCGGGCTACATTGGCTAAGCCCTTACCGCCCGGAACCCGAGTGGCGAAGGCTGCTCCCGCTCCGGTTGTTGCCGCCTCCATTGCCTCCGGGAAGAACGCGAAGGCCGCTGTAGTCGCGAAGGCCCCAGCACCGGACGAGCCAGCCCCGCCGATGATGGAGGACTGGTGGCTGGTGCGCGACTCCAAGGGCGACACTGGTTGGCTCTTCAGCAGGATGATGGACGTCGACGCTCCCGACGCTATTACACGGTACTCCGAGGGTCAAAGGATCGTCGGATCGTATGTTCTCACTACGGTGAACGATCCTGAGGCAGAGCAGGACGACAAGAACATTCCGATCTACGTCACGGTGCTGAGCCCGTACAAAGCGGGTCTGACCTACGACTTCGATCAGGTTCGCGTGTTCACCTGGAATATTAAGAAGCATCGCTACGAGACCGGCTTTCGCGACAGAAATATCGAAGGCTATCTGCCGGTTAAAGTGACCACGGCGACCGATCCTTATGGGAAGTCGCCGACGGCTACCACGCCTGCTCCGACCTTCTCGTACCGGGTGTTGTCGGATGAGGCGGGGCCGGTCATTCCCGATCCTGTAACCGGAGCGATCGTGCCCGGCAAGACAGTGCTGAAGACCTATCGCCTGGAGAGCAACCTGGTGCGGCGGCTGCTTCAGCCGGGAACGACGGCGCCCGGTGAGGCGCATCCTGAGCCTGTGTCGGAGAAGAAGAAGGCCGCGGCGGCAAAGGGTAGCAGAGGCAGGAAGAGACGGTAGGCAAGGTCTAGACGTAAGCGGATCGGAGTGGCGATGAGCGACTTTGAGGAACGCCTTCACGGTGGCAATGTGGCGGATTCGGTGGTCCGAGTCGGAGCGACCGTGCGCAAGCCAGCGACCTCTGCGACGAGTAGCGTCGAAGCGCTTCTAGAGCATCTCTCCGAAGTCGGCTTCCAAGGATCTCCGCAAACACTAGGGCGCGATGAGAAGGGCCGTCATGTGCTGGAGTATGTGCCGGGCGCAACTCAGGAGCCCTTCTCCTACACCAGTGAGGAGCTGGCGCGCGTCGGTCGACTCGTCCGAGAGTTCCATAATAGAGCGAAGAGTTTTGTCCCTCCCACAAACGCGCACTGGAACGTTGTCATCAGTCCGGACTCGGAGGAGTTGATCTGCCACCATGATCTTGCCCCCTGGAATCTGGTGCGCAGCGGAGAGCGGTGGGTCTTTATCGATTGGGATGGAAGCGGGCCAGGGTCCGTTCTGTGGGATGTGGCGTATGCGGCGCAAACTTTCGTGCCGTTGATCGCTAGCGGAGAACCTGCCTTCGACGCCTTACGGCTGCGCTGCCTCGTTGACGGGTACGGGCTTGATCGGTCGCAACGTGAGAAGCTGCCTGAGCTCATAGTTAAACGAACAAGAGCAATGTTTGAGTTAGGCCAGCGAGCGTCGATAACCGGGGAGCAACCCTGGGCTCGACTCCACGCGGAAGGAGATTCCAGTCGTCACTGGAGGGAGTCAGCCGACTACGTTGAGTGTCATCTCAAGATCTGGCACAACGCTCTCCTTGCAGACTTCAATGGCTGACGATCTTCGCGATCAGGCATAGAAAGCGGCAATCGCGTCGACGACGGTCTGCTGCTCATCCTCGCGAAGCTCGGGGTACATGGGCAGTGCGAGAACTTCGCGGGCTGCAGCTTCGCTGACAGGGAAGTCTCCCTGCTTATAGCCGAGATTCGCCAGGCTGGTCTGCAGATGCAGCGGGACGGGGTAGTAGATCTCGCTGCCAATCTTACGGTCGGTAAGGTATTGGCGAAGCTCGTCGCGGCGTGGGACACGCAAGACGTACTGATGAAAAACGTGACCAGCGCGTGGGTCCGTAATAGGTAGAACGATACCCGCATCAATATTGGCCGCAGTCAGATTCGCCTTGCGAAAGAGCAGATCGTACAGCGCGGCGTGATTGCGGCGCTGCTGGTTCCACTCCGGCAGATAACGGAGCTTCAGCTCGAGCACAGCCGCTTGGATCGAGTCCAGTCGCGAGTTCCAGCCGATCTCTTCGTGATAGTAGCGCCGCCGCATGCCATGCGCGCGTAACACGCGAGCGTGGTCGTCGATGGCAGCAGAGATGGTCGTGACCAGGCCTGCATCTCCCATCGCGCTGAGATTTTTTGTGGGGTAGAAGCTGAACGCCGCGGCATCGCCGAGTGCCCCTGCGGGAGTGCCGTTCCACGTCGCTCCAAAGGCCTGCGCGGCATCTTCAACGAGAAGGAGATTGTGGGCATGCTTCAGAGCAGCGAAGGCATCCCAGTCGGCGCACTGACCATAAAGGTGAACCGGAAGGACAGCTTTTGCATTGCGACCAGCGGGACTGTGCAGAAGGCTCTCAACCGCGGCAGCGGAGAGATTGAAGGTAGCGGGGTCGATATCCGCCAGCAGAGGCGTTGCGCCACAGCGCAGAATGGCGCTCACGGTCGCGAAGAAGCTGAAGGGAGTAGTAATGACCGCGTCGCCCGGCCCGATATTTGCCGCGGCCAGGGCGAGCCAGATGGCGTCGGTGCCGCTGGCGCAACCGATGGCGTGGGGCGCGGCGCAAGCTGCTGCTGCCGCATTCTCAAAACTGGTGACCTGGGGGCCGAGGATGAAGTGCTGGGAGGTGCAGACGGATTCGATGGTGTCCAGAATCTCCTGCCGCAAAACAGCGAACTGGCGGGAGAAGTCAAGCATAGGAACGGGTTGCGAGGAACGAGTAGTCACAGAAGACATGGTATATCGCTGGGAATACAGGCACCCAACCCGTCCGGTCTTTCATTCCGCCTTGCAATGCGTCTAAGGGAGTATTGCGCTCGTCTGTAGATTATGACGGGTCAAGTTGATTATTGCCGTGGATGCTCGTATCGTTGACAGTCTTGGCTTCAGACTTGGTCCTTCGATGGACTGAGTTTTGTTCTGAAGCCGATGGGTCACGGCAAAACCCCTATCGCAGTTCGAACACTTGAACAAAGGAGATCGGCCCCATGGAATCAAAGCCGGCACAGAACATTCAGGATACTTTTCTCAATACAGTGCGAAAAGATAAGAGTCCGATCACAATCTACCTCGTCAGCGGCGTCAAGCTGACAGGCAAGATCCGGTCGTTCGACAAGTACTCAGTCCTGCTCGAGAACAACAGCCAGGAACAGTTGATCTTCAAACATGCGATCTCCACGGTGGTGAGTGGGCGGGCCGGGGCGCATGGCGATGTGCGAAGCGATGCAAAGCCAGAGGTGAGGGCCGCTGTAGGCTCTGCCCCGTCTCTTGGTGGGCCGGTGCAAGAGGCGACTGGGACGCAAGGCCGTTAGCCATTGACAGCAAAAGATGTGAAGTTAGTTGGACTCAAGCCCGCGAGGCGCAGCCTGGTGGAGGCGCAGGAGGCCGCTCTACGTCATGTCCGAGGCGGCGGTCTGCCGCAAGCAGAGCGGGCAGTTCTGGTCGCGGTGGAGTTCACAGGCGAACGGCGCAAGCTGACTGCGGCAGCCAGGCTGGCGAAGACAGCTGCGGCTGTCTCCGCAGGCACTGCCTTTGAAGGTGACGATCTAGTCGCGCCGAAGGCAGCAGCAGACCTCGACTTCGATGCTTCGCTGGCGGAGTTTGAGGAGCTTGCGAGAAGCGCCGGCGCAGAGGTAGCGGCAACCCTGATCCAACGGCGTCCGAGGCCTGATCCTGCAACTCTGATAGGACAGGGCAAACTCGAGGAGATTGAAGGCGTGATCGCGTCTACCGGCGCTGATCTGGTGCTCTTCGATCATGATCTCACGCCGTCCCAGTTGAGAAATCTCGAAGCCAGGCTTCCCTGCCGCGTCATCGACAGAACGCAGCTGATTCTGGATATCTTCGCAAGACATGCGCGGACACGGGAGGGCCAACTGCAGGTGGAGCTGGCACAGCTCGAGTATCAGCTGCCCCGGCTGGCAGGCCGTGGCAAGGCGATGTCGCAGCTTGGCGGCGGAATCGGAACACGTGGGCCAGGTGAGACGCAGCTTGAGACGGACCGTCGCAAGATCAACCTTCGCATCGACCACGTGAAGGAGCAGTTGGAGTCGGTACGACGGATTCGCCGTCAGCAGCGGCAGCGAAGAGAGGCTGTCCCGGTGCCTGTAGTCGCTCTGGTCGGCTACACCAACGCAGGGAAGAGTACGCTCTTCAACGCGCTGACCGAAGCTGGAGTGCTGGAGTCTTCGCGCATGTTTGCCACGCTCGATCCCAAGCTTCGCCAACTGACGCTACCATCGCGCAGGAAGATTCTGCTGTCGGACACCGTAGGATTCATTCGCAATCTGCCGCACACTCTGGTCACCAGCTTTCGTGCGACCTTGGAAGAGGTAGAGCGTGCCGAGCTGCTGCTGCATGTTCGCGATGCCTCAAGCCCGATGGTGGACGAGCAGAAGGCGCAGGTGGAAAAGGTGCTGGCAGAGCTCGACGTCTCGAAGAAGCCGGTGATCGAGGTGCTGAACAAGATCGATCTGGTGCACGATCACGAGGGAATGCCCATGGGCGCACCGGGAAGCATCGCCGTCTCCGGACTGAAGAAGCTTGGACTCGACCACCTGTTGGCCGCGATCGATGATGCGCTGGTGGTGGATCCGCTCATCGAGATGCAGTTTCGTCTGCCACAGTCCGAGGGAGCAGTGCTGGCAGCGCTGGAGGCGGGCGCAGTTGTGAACGGGAAACGCTTCGAAGGAAATCTGGCCTATCTCACGGCAAAAGGGCCAGCCTCTTTGTTGAACCGATACAGAAGATTTCGCGACCGTGTCGACTAGCCGACGTAAAAATAAAGAAGGTCTTAACTAGCATAGGCCGCCTGACGGGGAGCGGAGGTGGTGTCCCCAATCACGCGACCTATGTGACCCAGATCTTAGGGTCCAGGTGGTATTACCAAGTCTAGTCCTTCAGACAAGGAAGTCAAAGTAGATCGTGCAATTTGTTGCAATATTCTAAGCCGCGATCACTCGTGCGAATATCGTTCGTAACGGCCGGTATTCAACCATGCTTAGGTTGACACTGTTAGATTCGCTTTGCTAAAACTAGGTGTACCTCGAACTATCATGCAGCGCTTGAGCCAGTATCTCCTGGCGCAGGCTAGCGGTGTGAGAGACAGCTGACGACAGGACTCCCAAGCGGCTTAGGCCGACCCCATTCATGGATCAGATACTGAATCAACTCGGTGGACTTGTGCTCGGCTCTGTGCCGACGATGGTCCTGTTTATCTTGCTGGTAGCGGCTTACGGGCTTCTTGTCCGCCGTCCTCTGGATCGTGTGTTGGCGGAGCGACGTGCCCGCACCTCGGGAGCCATCGAGCAGGCGCATCGCGCCATCGCCGCAGCTGAAGCAGAGACTGCTGCCTACGAAGAAAAGCTTCGTCTCGCCAAGGCCGAGATCTTTCAGTTGCGCGATAAGAAGCTGAAGCAGTGGAATGCAGAGCGCGAAGCGGCGCTCGCACAGGCCCGTCAGCTGACGCATGATCGAGTGAGTGCAGCACGGCAGGAGATCGAGCAGAGCGCCCATGAAGCGCGCCTCCAGATCGCTGGCATGAGCGAAGAACTCAGCTCTCGGATTCTCAATGCAGTGCTACCCGCCGGCGTTCGTGCGACGGAGGTTGCGCAGTGAAGAGCTCCTTGATCAAAAGAATTCTGCCCGTCGCAATTCTGATGGGTTTGTTGTTTGCCCCAGTCGGACATGCAAAGGCGCAGGAAGCCGCCGCTCCCAATGCAGGCGCCGCACAGCAGGCTACAGCTGATTCGCAATCGTTCGAGAAGGGCAAGCAGGAAGACAGCAAGCCCGAAGAAGACGAGAACGACAAGTATCTTCACTCCGCTACGGTCCGTGCCTTTGGATCGAAGATCGGCTTGAATGCTGAACAGGCCGCGACGGCCTTTACCGTTGCGAACTTCGTAGTTCTTGCCGCGCTCATCGGATGGTTCCTCACCAAAACGCTGCCCAAGACCTTTCGCAATCGAAGCACGGTGATTCAGAAGCAGTTGGTGGATGCGCGCACGGCGACCGAAGATGCCAATGCGAGGTTGAATAGTGTAGAGAGCCGCCTCAGCAAGCTGGACAGCCAGATCGCCGCGATGAAGGCCCAAGCCGAGAAGGACTCCGCGCTTGACGAACAGCGCATCGCAGCCGGTGTGGAAGAAGAGAAGAATAAGATTCTCGCAGCCGCGGAGCAGGAGATCACCGCCGCGACTGCTCTGGCACAACGTCAGATTCAGCAGTACGCTGCAGAGCTCGCCATCGAGCAGGCAGCACGCAAGCTGGTAGTCTCTGCCGAAACCGACCGCCTGCTGGTTCAGAGCTTTGCCCAGCGGCTGACCGGCGACGATTCCAAGAAAGGGCAAAACTAATGTCCGTCCTTTCTTTGCGCTACGCCCATGCATTCGCTTCGGTTGCCTCTTCTGCACATCTGGATGTCGCCGCCGCCCAGCAGCAGTTGAGCGACTTCAGCGGAACCTTCGCTGGAAGCCACGATCTGCGTGAAGTTTTGATGAATCCTTCGATCGCCAACGAGCAGAAGTTGAAGGTACTCGATGCGATTGCCGCGCGAATTGGCATGTTTCCCCAGGTTCGGAACTTTCTCGCAGTCATCATGGACCACCAGCGTCTGGATGAGTTGGATGAGATCCTCAACGAGTACCACATCGTTGCCGACGAGCAGTCCAACGTCGCCGAGGCGGAGATTACCAGCGCTCGTCCGCTGAACGATCAGGATCGCGCCGAACTCGAAGCTCAGGTAGCGAAGCTCGCCGGTGGCCGCGTCCGGACCACCTATCTCCAGGATGCAACGTTGTTGGGTGGAGCAGTCGTGCGACTTGGTTCTACGGTCTATGACGGATCGATCCGGGCTCAGTTGCAGCAGTTGAAACAGAAGCTTGTGAACGCGTAGAGTTCTTCGCCGGAGACGGCGCTAAGTTTTTTCAGATTTGATACGAATCGAGTAGAAGGAAGACATGGCACAGATCAAGGCGGATGAGATAACAGAGCTGCTTCGCCAGCAGATTGAGAACTTCGAACAACGCATCCAGGTGGATGAGGTTGGAACAGTCATCTCGCTGGGCGACGGTATCGCGCGCGTTCACGGCCTCGACAAGGTCATGGCCGGCGAACTGATCGAATTCCCACACGGCGTCGCAGGCCTCGCGATGAACCTCGACGAGGATCAGGTCGGCGCAGTGCTGCTCGGCGACTACACCGAGATCAGCGAAGGCGACACCGTCAAACGCACCGGCAAGATCATGTCCGTGCCCGTCGGGGAAGCCTTGATCGGCCGCGTCGTCAACGCGCTCGGCCAGCCCATCGACGACAAGGGACCCATCAACACCGACAAGTATCTCCCCGTCGAGCGGCTCGCTCCCGGCGTTATCGACCGTCAGTCCGTGCGTGAGCCGATGGCCACCGGAATCAAGGCGATCGACACCATGATTCCGATCGGCCGCGGGCAGCGCGAACTCCTCATCGGCGACCGCCAGACCGGCAAGACCGCCATCGCGCTCGACACCATCATCAACTCGGCGAAGAACAACCTGATCTGCATCTACTGCGCGGTCGGACAGAAGCGCTCCTCCGTAGCTCAGGTCGTTCAGACCCTCGAAGAGCACGGCGCCATGGCCTACACCATCGTCGTGGCTGCAACTGCCTCTGAGCCCGCACCGATGCAGTATCTCGCACCGTTCGCTGCAACCGCGATGGGTGAGTACTTCCGCGACAGCGGCAAGCATGCGCTGGTGATCTACGACGATCTCTCCAAGCACGCCGCCAGCTACCGCGAAATCTCGCTGCTTCTCCGCCGTCCTCCAGGCCGCGAGGCGTACCCCGGAGACGTCTTCTATCTCCACTCTCGTCTTCTCGAGCGCTCGTCCAAAGTCTCCGACAAGCTCGGCGGCGGTTCGCTCACGGCGCTCCCGATCATCGAGACCCAGGCCGGCGATGTCTCGGCCTACATCCCGACCAACGTGATCTCTATCACCGACGGCCAGATCTTCCTCGAGACCGACCTCTTCAACTCGGGCGTGCGTCCTGCCGTCAACGTTGGACTTTCGGTATCGCGTGTAGGATTCTCCGCTGCCATCAAAGCGACCAAGCAGGTCGGCGCAACCTTGAAGCTCGATCTCGCGCAGTATCGCGAGCTCGCCGCCTTCTCGCAGTTCGGTTCGGACCTCGACAAGGTGACGCAGCAGCAGCTCAATCGCGGCCAGCGCCTCACCGAGCTTCTGAAGCAGCCCCAGTTTCAGCCGTTGTCTGCAGAAAAGCAGGTAGCGATTCTCTTCGCCGGCGTCAACGGCCTTCTGGACGATGTAGAAGTAAGCGATCTGCGTGCGTTTGAGGACGGCTACTATCCCTACCTTGAGTCGGCGCAGCCCGCCATCCTCACCGATATCGCCACCAAGAAAGCTCTTGATGATGATCTGAAGGCTCGCCTCACCGCTGCGATCAAAGAGTACAAGGGCAACTTCCTCGCGGACCTCAAGGACAAGAAAGAGACGGCTGCGGCCAAGTAAACCATGGCAAATGTTCTCGATTTACGGCGCCGCATTCGCAGTGTGAAGAACACGCGGCAGATCACCAAGGCCATGAAGATGGTCTCGGCGGCTAAGCTGCGCCGGGCGCAGGAGCGTGCGATGCAGGCGCGGCCCTACGCCCAGATGTTGATCAATGTTTTGGAATCGCTGGTGCGCCGCACCGATATCTACAACGAGGAGACCGGCGAGATCCTTCATCCGCTGCTGATTGAGCGAGACGAGAAGAATGTTCTCGTTCTCGTTATCGCAGGCGACAAGGGTTTTGCTGGCGGCTTCAACTCGAACGTCGGCAAGGCTGCGCAGAAGTTTATCGACCGCCGCACAGCCAAGGGTCAGAACATCGACCTTGAGCCCATCGGCAAGAAAGCGATCGGCTTTTACAAGCGGAAGTTTCCGGCGGCGAAGTACGAGAAGACCGAAGAGCACTACGACAACGATCTCTCAACACACTATGAGACGATCCGGCACCGAGCCGCTCAGATTGAGGTTGCAGCCGAGTACCCCGATCTTCTGTTGAAGACGGCGTTCTCTGCTGTCTCCGATCTCGCGCACTCGATCATCCAGCGCTACGAGCGTTCGGAGATCGATTCGGTCTACATCGTGTACAACGAGTTCAAATCGGTGCTGCAGCAAAGAATCGTAGTGGAGAAGCTTCTGCCGATCGAGAAGCTCGGAGCACCCAGCGTCGAGTCTGCGCAGGAGCCGACGGAAGAAGAGCGCGATGCAGCGGTCAAGGCCGCACAGTCTGAGGGCATCAGCGTCCACGTCCCCGAGCAAAGTGAGATGGAAGAAGAGGCCAAGAAGTTTGGCACGGCGGATGTCGACTACATCTTCGATCAGTCGCCGGAAGAGCTCTTCAGCCACCTGATGCCGCGGTATGTCACCACGCAGATCTTTCATGCTCTGCTGGAGTCCACCGCTGCGGAGCATGCAGCGCGCATGACAGCAACCGATGCCGCGACCAAGAACGCAGGCGATTTGATCGACAGCCTGAGCCTCACCATGAATCGCGTACGTCAGGCAGCAATTACCAAGGAAATTATCGAGATTGTGAGTGGCGCGGCTGCCCTGTAATCCAGGCGGCTGCGATAACGAAAGAGACCTATGGCAGAGAATATTGGAAAAGTAATTTCGATCAGCGGACCGGCCGTTGACGTTCAATTCGAAGAGTCGCACATGCCCGCCATCTTTCAGGCGCTGCGCATCGTAAGCGAAGGCTTCGATGTCCCCACCCCGCTCGACGTGATCGTCGAAGTGCAGCAGCACCTTGGCGAAGGCCGCGTGCGCTGCATCGCCATGGTTGCGACCGAGGGTATGGTTCGCGGTATGAAGGCGATCGATACTGGCGCAGGCATCATGGTTCCCGTGGGTCGCGAGACACTCGGCCGCGTGCTGAACGTACTCGGCGAGCCCGTAGACGAGCTCGGCCCGGTCAACGCCAAGGTACATCTGCCGATTCACCGCCAGGCGCCCGCGTTCGATGAGCAGTCGACCAGCGAAGAGATGTTCGAGACCGGCATCAAGGTCATCGATCTCATTCAGCCCTTCTTGAAGGGCGGTAAGATCGGCCTCTTCGGCGGAGCCGGTGTCGGCAAGACCGTCATCATTCAGGAACTGATCAACAACGTTGCCAGCCAGCACGGCGGCTTCTCGGTCTTCGCCGGTGTTGGCGAGCGCACCCGTGAAGGTAACGACCTGTGGATGGAGTTCCAGGAGTCGGGCGTTATTGACCTGAAGGATTTGCCCAAGAGCAAAGCGACGCTGGTCTATGGACAGATGACCGAGCCGCCAGGGGCGCGTCTGCGCGTGGCGCTCACCGGCCTCACCGTTGCGGAGCACTTCCGCGACGAAGAGGGTGCGGACACGCTGCTCTTCATCGACAACATCTTCCGCTTCACGCAGGCAGGCTCCGAGGTCTCCACTCTGCTCGGACGTATGCCGTCGGCCGTAGGCTATCAGCCCAACCTCGCAACCGAGATGGGTGAGCTCCAGGAGCGCATCACGTCCACCAAGAAGGGCTCTATTACCTCGGTGCAGGCTGTGTACGTCCCTGCCGACGACTTGACCGACCCGGCTCCGGCGACGACCTTTGCTCACCTGGATGCAACCACGGTGCT
>NZ_LMUD01000014.1:367460-408085 GCF_009766095.1 Granulicella sp. S190 | reverse complement strand
GCGCAGGGCGTGAAGAAGATTCTGCAGCGCTACAAGGATCTGCAGGACATAATCGCGATTCTCGGTATCGACGAACTGTCGGAAGAAGACAAGATCACCGTGGCTCGTGCCCGCAAGGTACAGCGCTTCCTCTCGCAGCCCTTCCACGTGGCTGAGATCTTCACCGGCATCCCCGGCGCCTACGTCAAGGTCGCGGACACGGTTCGCAGCTTCAAGGAGATCATCGAAGGCAAGCACGACGACATTCCAGAGCAGGCCTTCTACTTGAAGGGTGGAATCGAAGACGTGATTGCAGCCGCTGAGAAGATGAAGCAGACGGTATAACTCATGGCAGAGACGACTGGCAATTCGGGGTTGTTAGCGGTTCGGCTGGTTACGCCGGACCGCGTTCTGCTGGACGCGACGGCGGAGTCAATAGAGCTGCCGTCGATGTCGGGGTACCTTGAGGCACTCTACGGCGCTGCTCCTCTGCTCGCTGAGCTGGGTGCAGGAGAGGTACGCCTCCATGGAGGAAGCTCGGGAGATCAGAAGTTCTTCGTCGCCTGGGGATTTGTAGAGGTGCTGCCGGAGCGTGTGACCATTCTGGCCGAGACCGCGCTGCATCCGAACGAGATTGACCGTGCTGAGGCTCAGAAGGAGCTTCAGGAGGGTGATAAGCTCTGGCATGCGGCTGGCGACGATGGCGCAAAGTACGACGAAGCCAACGCCATCACCCGCGAGGCTGAAGAGAAGATTGCCTCAGCCGACGGCAAGAGCAGCTAACGTTTCTTTCTTTGAGAACTGAAAAGCCGCCTCGGTTGAGGCGGCTTTCTTATCTCGCAAAAAAAAGTTCAAACCTGTGGCGTATTTTTCGACCACTGCGAACACGTTGTCAGGGCACCACGTCGACCACGCATTTCACCACGATCACACCACAAAATCACCACGCGAAAACACCCGTTTTTCTCAAAACACCCCTCAAAAACCCAGTAAAACGTCGAAACCCCGGTTCGCACCGGGGTTCCAATTTTTTCTGCCGGGCAACTCGCCGTCAGGACGCTTTTTTAGTCTTAGAGGGAGGTACCGGGGTCTCTGTGGCGGCCTCGGCCTGCTGTCGAAGAGCGTGAATGACAACCCGTAGCATCTCCTCTTCAGGAGCAGGCTTACCAGTGAAGATCTCGAACTGGCGTGCGCCCTGCTGCACGAACATCTCAATTCCAGTGATGATTGGGATGCTCTGCTGGCGCGCCAACCGCAGGAGCGGCGTCTCCAACGGGTTGTAGACAAGATCAAACACCAGCTTGGTGTTGAGGTCCCCAGCGTCGAGGATCGGCGCTCCTTTAACACCAGTCATGCCGACCGAAGTCGCATTGACGATGATGTCGAACGTAGTCTTGGTGAGGGCATCCTTCTTGATGGCCTTCGAGCCGGACTGCTTCGCCAGCTTCTGCGCGGTCTCCGCGGTTCTGTTGAGGATGAAGACATCAGCACCCTTATCGCGCATCCCAAAGACAGCGGCGCGAGCAGCCCCGCCGGCACCAAGAACAAGGGCTTTCGCACCACGCAGTGACATGCGCTTCTCGATGGGACCAGTAATGCCAGCGACGTCGGTGTTGAAGCCGTAGAGCTTGCCGTCCTGGCGAAGAACCGTGTTGCAGGCGCCAATCTTGGCCGAAAGAGGATCAGTCTTCTCCAGGTGCGCCATGATCTCCTGCTTGAGAGGCATGGTAACACTGAGACCCTGAATGGGAATCTCGTGAACAAGCTTGAGCAGATCTGCGAGCTTATTGGCCTGTAGAGCAAGATAGACTGCGTTGACCGTCTCTCGGCGGAACGCAGTGTTCATCATGATGGGAGAGAGCGAACTGCGGATGGGATTGCCGGCGACGCCGTAGACCTTGGTGGCCGCATCGACCTGATCGATGCGATAGGTTTCGATCAGCGTGCGGGCAGCAATCTGACCAGGAGCGGTCTCCTCGCCCGCCGTAGCCGCGGCAAAGGTGAAGGCACTCCCAGCACGGACACCGAGTACGCGCGATATGATTCCTGCGTCTCCCATGCATACGCCGACGATGTTCGAGTGGTCATCCATGCGCTCGATGAAACGCATAAGAGTAACGTTGTCAGTCAGTGTTTTGGCCGTGGGCACAATCTTGATGAAGTCGGGTTTGAAGGGCTCGATACGTTTGAAGATGCCGTCGAGATCTTTGGTTGCTGTGAAGTCGTGGTGGCTGATGATGAGGGCGACCCCAGTGTCACGCAGCTTCTGAAGTTCACCTTTCTTTAAGCTCTCAGCAGACTCGAGCTCGAGATCGATAAGGTGGAAGCCGGAGGTCCCTGCCTTAGAGAGGATCTCCATCTCGGTGGCGAGGTTCCCTGTGAATTTGCCTCCATTGGCGGCACGGCGGCAGGTAGCGATAGCTGTGACTGCGGTATTGTCGTTGAGAAACTGCTTAAACTTCGGCAGCGCGAGGAGAGGTTTCTCGAGATAGTCGAGGCGAAACTCAAGGAAGGGCGTCTCTTTGACGACGGCAGTGGCTTTTTCAAGCATCTCGGCAGGAGTGGCGCCGATGATGGCGACGCAAACTTTGCCGATACGGGAACGAAGAAGTTGGGGGGCTAAACTGGGCACATTCACTCTCATGTCTACAATCGCGGTATATTACAGACCCACGGGGAAGGATGCAAATTTTTGTTGAAGTATAAGGGGGTTAACCTTGTCTTGCATCGTCAATGGTTTTCATCTCTTTGGATGCGGGAAGCTTAGTTATGGTACTAAAAGTAGACTCCGGCCATCGAAGAAGGTAACCGGTAGCCTGGGAACTCGTGAAATACCTTCAGTTGCATGAGCCGTGCCTAGACGTAAGTGTTCTAAATTGAAAGGGTTAGCTTGGATAACGAGCTGGAGATAGTGCGGATTGATGCCTGGAAGAGGTACGGCTGGCTGCGGCATGGGTTTAGTACGCGTCATGGAGGCGCTTCTGCGATTTATGGAGGAAATTCGCTGAATCTAGGGTGGACGAAGGAGGACGACGCAGTCTCGGTGAAGGAAAATCGGGTCCATTTTGCGCAGTGCGTCGATCCTGATTTTGGAACAAAAAGTGGTTCTTCGCTGGTGACTGTACGGCAAATTCACTCGAACACCATTCATGTGATCCGAGAGGGAGAAGGGGCATCGGAGGGCAAGTTGCAGACTGCTGATGGGAGGGCGGTTCTGGAGGGGGACGGGCTCATCACAAACATGCCGGGAGTGTTGCTGGGAGTGGGGACCGCAGACTGTGTGCCTGTGCTGTTAGTGGATGAGAGGACCAGAGCGGTTGGCGCTTTTCATGCAGGGTGGCGAGGAACGGTGGCGGGAATTATAGAGCAGGGAGTCGCGATGATGGTAGAGGAGTATGGTTCGCATGTGGAAGACCTTGCGGCGGCAGTGGGACCGAGCATTGGGGATTGCTGCTACGCCGTGGGCTTGGAGGTGAGAGAGGGGTTTGGCAGAAGGTTTGACTATGCCGAGGAACTATTCCGCATCGGAGTCGATGAAGAAGAAGCGGAGATGTACCTGGATCTCTGGGAGGCAAACCGGCGACAACTGCTCAACGCGGGAGTGGCGGAAGAACGAATTACCGTGGTGGGAGATTGTACGGCGTGCGGGGTCGATGCGAATGGGAGGTTGAAGTATTTTTCACATCGCGGGGAACAGGGAATTACCGGGAGGATGTTGAGCGTAGTGGGTGTGGCTGGATGAGCTTCGCCGTCCAGACGGAGAGCTTGATTCGTCTGGACGGCGTTTGTGCAAGTGGAGAGAGGGTCAGTCCATCAGCTTTCGGGAGAGATAGGTGTACTGTTCGGCTCGGGTATTGGCTTGCTCCTTGAGGTTTGCTCCGGCTGCGTGGCCGCCTTCGACGATCTCGTCATAGAAGAAGGGCTTGTGAAACTCTTCGAGACGAGCAGCGAATTTCCTCGCGTGGACGGGGCCTACGCGATCATCCTTGGTGGTGGTAAAGATAAGCGGTTCCGGATAGGTTGTGCTGGGGTTGAGCTGGTTATAGGGTGATATCGAAGCGAGAAATTTCCGCTGTTTGGGAATGGTGACGGTGCCGTACTCTCCGACCCAGGAGGCACCAGCGGCGATGTGCTCGAAGTTGAGCATATCAAGTAGAGGCACCTGAATCACGACGGCGTTCCACATCTCCGGGTGTTGCGTGAACTCGACACCCATGAGCAGACCACCGTTAGAGCCGCCGACGATACCCATGCGGCGTGGAGAGGTGATCTTCCGAGCGAAGAGGTCCTGGCCCACTGCGGCGAAGTCGTCGTAGATGCGTTGGCGGCTGGTCTTAAGTCCCGCGTCGTGCCAGGCAGGACCAAACTCGCCGCCTCCACGGATGTTGGCAAGGACAAAGGTGCCTCCGCGTTCGAGCCACAGTTTGCCGAGGATTGGATTGTAAACGGGCGTCAACGAGACCTGAAAGCCGCCGTAGGCGTTCATAAGCGTTGGATTTGAGCCGTCATACTTGATGTCTTTGTGACGGACGAGGAAGTATGGGACTTTGGTTCCATCTTTAGAGGTGGCCTGAAGTTGCTCTACAACGAGGTTAGAGGTGTCGAACTGAGCAGGAAGTGTTTTCGCCGTTTTAAGAGTCGTTGAGGAGGCGTCGCCCAGTAGGAGTGAAGAGGGCGTGAGAAAGCCAGTAGTTTCGAGGAAGAACTTGTCGTCGGAGATATTGGTGGTTGCAATCTCTACGCTGAGATTGTCGGGAACGTCGAGTTTTTTGCGGGTCCAGTTTTTATTTGCGTCCCGGGTGTAGATATAGGCGCGTCCTTGCACGTTGTCGAGCGTAGTGAGGAGGAGATGGTTTTTGGTTATGGCGGACTGCTGGAAGAACTCCCGGGCGGTGGGAGTGAAGATGACGGCGGGTTTGAGATGGATGGGATCTTTGCTGACGGCCTCTAGATCAAGCGCAACGACTGAGCCTTGGGGATAGGTGTTCGAGAGACCCTCGGGCTTCCAGTCTTCGTTGAGCTCAATGATAAGTTGGCCATCGAGCATACCCTGCAGTTCAGATTTTCCGGGAACCGAGATCTTTTTTGGACCCTCCGGAGTATAGAGGGAGATCTCGCGTTCAAAGAAGTTGATGCCGTGAGAGAGAATAACCGCTGTATTGCCTTGGCTGTCGTGAAGAGACGTCGCGTCCGCAGATACGTCGGCTTCCGTACCGCGGTAGACCTCCTTTGCCTGATCGAGCATCTGGCCGCGCTTGCAGAGTTTCACGACGAAGGGATAACCGGATGTGGTCATGGTGCCAGGACCCCAATCACGGGCGACCAGCAGGGAGTCCTTGTCGACCCAGGTGACTTCCTGCTTTGACTTTGGAAGGACGAAGCCATCTTCGACGAATTCTTCTGTCTTCAGGTCGAACTCACGAAGTGTCTCCGCGTCTTCTCCACCGGCTGAGAGAGAGACAAGGCAGAGGCCGTTGCCTGGATAGAGGCAGTGCAGACCCTTCTCCACCCATTTCTCGTTATCCTTCGCGGCCAAGGAGTCGTAGTCGATGACGGTGTGCCAGTCGGGTTGGTCTGTGAGGTAACTCGCGAGAGAGGCTTTGCGAAGAATACCGCGGACGTGCTGGGCGTCCTGCCAAGTGTTATAGATCTCGCCAACACGGAAGTCAGGAGAGGGCAGCCTGGTTGGCGATTCGAGCACTTTGAGGGCGGTTTCGGCGAGGCTTCCATAGCGTGGGTCGGCCTGAAGAACCTTGGCGGATCGAGCATTTTCTTCGTTGACCCAGGCCATGGGTTTCTCGCCGGAGACATCTTCAAGCCATTGATATTTGTCTGGCTGCTCCGTGGGGCCTTGTGCCTTTGAGTAGATGCTTCCCCAAGCGGTAACTAGAGCGTATGCGATGAGAAGTGCTGTCTTACGGCTCCGAAGCTGCATCTTGTTTTTCCCTTCATGTCTTATTCCGCTTGCTTTGAGGCCAGTTGGAGTAGTTGGTTGGTGAAGGTGGTTAGTGTAGCGCAGGTTTGCTGCAGTTTTGTCAGAGGCGATTTAGGTCTTGCAGAGCTCCTCGGCAAGCTGTTCGCGGTGATCAAGTGCGATTCTATCGATGCGGCTGAGAACCCCGAGGTAGAAGAGAAAGGAAACGACGGCTAGTGCCAGGAAGAAGGGAATCATGATCCATGGGCGATTGACTAAGTTGGCTAGAACGACGCCCCCATAGCCGACAGCGAAGCAGGCTCCTACGATACCGAGGGCTATGAGAGCGCTGAGTTGAGAGGTTTGCTTGCGACTGATCTTCGAGAGATCAACTTTCTTTGGGGCGGCTAAAGAGCGTAGATTGCCGACGGCCCCGTTGGTGAAGGCGGCAAAGAGAAGCCAGCAGAACGTGGAGAAAGCGAGAAGAGATGAAGGAGCTTGGGCGACGAAGCTGACAACGACAAAGATCAAGAAGAACTCTATGAGGCCCAGTAGAAAGCCGATTATGTTTTTTGCGAGAAAGACGTCTCGCAGACGGGCGGGCGCGAGGAAGTAGAACTGGATGCCGGCGCCATCCATGCCAAGGAGGTTGTAGGAGAGGATGGAGACGCCAAGGATGGAGTAGGCTACCGCCGCAGGGAATACGAAGCTGCCGAAGCGTCCACTGCTGCCGATGCGGCTGGCGAAGAGAAAGACCATGAAGATGGGCGCGATGAATCCGTAGAGCTGGTTAGTATTGCGGCGAAGGTAGAGGAGCTCTTTTTGCAGGCAGGCGGCGACGGTGGGGCTCAGGCCAAGCGTTCTGGCGCTTACGAAAGAGGAGGAAGGATGCGAGGCGATTGTGGAGGTGTGTGGAGCGCGGAGGATCTGTGGCTGCTTTGTGAGTTCACTGAGATTTTCTCCGGAGAATTCGCGATGCATACGTACGGCGTAGACGGCAAGAAAAAGAGCTCCGAACGAGATGAGACCGACTAGTGCGGCGATAGAGTTGAGTTCCTGTCCCCTGGCGGAGCTGGTAATTGAGGTTGCGGTGAGTCCTGGAGGAAGGAACGCGGCGACAGGTTCGACGTGATGAAAGAGTTTGATGAGGAAAGGAAGATGGTTGGCGTGGTGACGACCATTCTGAAGACCGGGGTTGAAGTTGAGATTGAGGTATTGGAAGCCGAGCGAGGCGAAGAGGACGAATGCGGTCAGAAGCTCTCGGGCGCGGCGGGTTGAGAGCCAGCGGTCGACCCAGGTAAGGACCATGCGAGTGAAAAAGATATTTGAGAGGGCGTAGAGGATGAGAACGAGAGTCGTCCAGGGAATAAGGGATGGGCGGGCGATGCCTATGCCGATGTCGGCAGCTATCAGAGCCAGCGTTCCGATTACGTTCGCTGCAGAGAGAAGTCCGAAGAAGAGACGCGCGATGAGGAAGCGCGGAAAACTGATGGGGAATCGGATGATGGTGTTGATATCGAAGCTGAGACCAGGCGCAGAGATATTGAGGACGACGAGCTGCCACAGAGCAAAAACGGCCCAGGTTAGGGCTGGCAGCAGGCTTAGCTTGCCCGATGTGACGAGGTAGTAGCCGGCGAAGCCTGCGCCTGCGATGGGACCGATGGCGATGATGCCAAGAATGGGGAGAAAGACGATGCGAGCGACCAGCTCACCTATTCCTCCTTTTCGCCGGAAGGCGTTGCGGAAGATACACCAACGGAGTTGAGCGAGGGCAGCGAGCTGAGCTCGGCTTTGAGCAGAGGTCCATGGGGCGGT
This sequence comes from Granulicella sp. S190, assembly GCF_009766095.1. Lineage (GTDB taxonomy): Bacteria > Acidobacteriota > Terriglobia > Terriglobales > Acidobacteriaceae > Edaphobacter. Next base: position 400,377 of record NZ_LMUD01000014.1, on the reverse strand, counting down.
ATCGGCTGTCAGTGTGGCGAGGGGCGGGGGCGGAGTAGAAGTTAGCCCAGCCATGAGAGCTCCTGCTCAGGATGCACGGCGTTTGAACCGCTGCCGACTATGTTGAGAAAGATCTGCTCGAGGGTGAGAGTCTGACTGCTGTCGACGGTGCCTTCGGGGATGCGAGCTTGTACGCCTGCGCGCAACTCTTCGAGGGACCCACTGGCGATAAGGTGGCCACGGTCGATGATGGCGATGTGAGTGCAGAGACGCTCGACGATTTCCAGGACGTGTGAGGTGAGAAAGATGGTAGCTCCACGGGCAATCATGCCCTGAAGCATGGCTTTGAGGGTGCCGGAGGCGATGGCATCGACTCCCTCGAAGGGTTCATCGAGAAAGAGGATGCGAGGACCATGGATGACGGCGGCGGCGAGGGCGAGCTTTTTCTGCATGCCGTGGGAGAAGTCGGTGATGAGTTTTTTTGTTTCCCCGGCGAGGCTCATGAACTCGAGAAGTTCGATGGTGCGGGAGGCGGTGGTTGCCTGGTCCAGGCCGTACATGCGGCCTACAAAGCGGAGGTACTCTGCTGCGGTGAGACGGCCAAAGAGGGCAAGGCCCTCGGGAACAACTCCAATCTGACGCTTGACCTCGGTGGGGTTGGAAAGGGCATCGAGGCCGAGAATTTGAATGCTGCCAGAGGTGGGCGCGAGCAGACCGGTGAGCATCTTGATGGTAGTGGATTTGCCGGCTCCATTAGGGCCTAGAAAGCCAAAAAACTGACCGGGCGCCACGGAAAGATTGACGTCCTGAACTGCGGTGAACTCGCCGAAACGGCGGGTCAGGCCAGTGGTGGTGACGGCTGGGATCATGTGAAGGAAGGATACCTTAGCTATTGAATGGTCTAGTGCGGCATTTTGTGGTTTTGAAGATGCTGCGTTGCCCTGCCTCTTTCCTGTGAATAGATCCCTCAGCTAGCAGATGTCGAGCAGGATGTCTAAAAGGTGGATAAAAAGCAACAAGGAAGAGGCGCGTGGGTTGATATACTTAAGGGCTACCTCATTCAGCCGAGTTGAGAATGTGGTACGTGTTTGGGGCAGGACGCGACGCTCGGTGAGCGAGACCTGCAGAACAGGTTTTAATGAGCAACATTCTTGAGACGATTAACTCTCCCGCAGATGTAAAAAAGCTGTCGATTCCGGAGCTGACTCAGCTAGCGGAGGAGATACGGGCGCGATTGATTGTGGGGGTTGCAAAGACGGGCGGACATATCGGTCCGAATCTTGGCGTCGTTGAACTGACGCTAGCGATGCACTATGTGTTCGATACCCCGACGGATAGCTTTGTCTTTGATGTGAGTCATCAGGCCTATGTGCACAAGTTGCTGACAGGGCGAGAGAAGCTATTTCATACGATTCGGCAGCCGGGTGGGTTGAACGGTTTTATGCTGCGTACAGAAAGCGAACACGACAGCTATGGTGCGGGGCACGCAGGGACAGCGTTGAGCGCTGCACTGGGAATGGCTGTCGGCAGAGATATGTCGGGTGGGAAGGAACATATTGTCGCGCTGGCCGGGGATGCAGCGTTTACAAATGGAATCTCGTTTGAAGCTCTGAATAATATTGCTGTTCAGACGAAGCGGCTGATTGTGGTGCTAAACGATAACGCGTGGTCAATCGATAAGAATGTTGGAGCGATCGCGGAGTACTTCCACAAGATAGTGACGAATCCGACGATCTCGAGTCTGCATGACCGTGCTGCAGATTTGTTAGAGCGTTTTGGCGGCAAGACTGTGCGTCATGTCGCCAGGAAAGCAGAGGAAGCAGCGAAGGGGTTGATCGGTCCCGGTACACTCTTTGAAGAGTTTGGCCTAAGCTATTTTGGGCCCATCGATGGACACAATCTGCCACTGCTGATTGAGACTTTTCAATTTTTGAAGCAGCAGAATAAGCCGGTAGTGCTGCATGCCATTACGCAGAAGGGCAAAGGATTTCAGCCTGCGATAGAAAAGCAGAAAAAGTTTCATGGGCTGGGACCGTACGACGCTCAAACCGGTGAGACTAAGCCGACAGGACAGAAGACTTACTCCGAGATCTTTGCAGAGTCTCTAACGAAGCTTGCCACGGCAAACGACAAGGTAGTCGCGATTACGGCGGCGATGCCAAACGGCACGGCCCTCGATCTCTTCAGGCCCCACCACCCTAAGCGATACTTTGACGTGGGGATTGCTGAAGAGCACGCAGTGATCTTTGCTGCCGGTATGGCGACGAAGGGGTATAAGCCATTTTGCGCAATCTACTCAACGTTTTTGCAACGCGCCTTCGACCAGGTTGTCCATGACGTTTGCCTGCAGAATCTGCCGGTAGTGTTTTGCATGGATCGCGGCGGCTTGAGCGGCGATGATGGGCCTACTCATCATGGGCTGTTCGATATCAGCTATCTGAGGAGCGTACCGAATTTGATTCACATGGTACCGAAAGATGAGGATGAGCTTGCCGACATGATGTACACGGCGATGCTGCATGATGGACCTAGTGCGATCCGTTATCCACGCGGTACAGGGCCTGGAGTTGCGGTGAAGGCGCAACCTGTCGCGCTTTCGATTGGCAAGGCAGATGTGATTCGCCATGGAGCTGATGTTGCGATATTTGGCCTTGGTGCGATGCTACCGGAGGCAGAGCGACTGGCTGAGATGCTGAAACAGGAAGGTTTTTCTGCGGCGGTGATCAATCCTCGATTCGCGAAGCCGGTGGATCGTGATTGTGTGAATGAGTTCGGTAGCCGCTGTGGGCTTGTGGTGACGTTGGAGGATCATGTGCTGGCTGGTGGATTTGGCTCAGCCGTGATGGAGACGTTGAATGAGCTGGAGCTTCAGGTTCCGGTTGTGAGAGTAGGGTGGCCGGATGCGTTTATTGAGCATGGCAAGGTTGAGTCGCTACGTGCGAGATATGGGCTGACGGCAGAGGCTGCGCTGGAGAAGGCAAGGCCTTACCTCAGCAAGATGATAGAGCAGGTACTGGCAAAGCATTCGTAGGTGGGCTTATCGACGACGATCAGCGGACCGCTTTAGAGCTCATCTTATCGGTGGATAACTGCTTCTTGCACGTAGAGGCTTTGGCTCGATATCAGTGCGGGATAAGAGAGACAGAAGTTCGTTTAGGCGAGCGTGCCGATAGTCGAAGGTGCTACGAAGTTGGCGAGCGATGAGAAGGCTGTTTGCAATTTCGCCTAGTCGGCCAAGTGGTAGCTCATACTCGAGTTTGTCGCGGAGCAACGTACCCTCGATGTGGACTCCAGAGTCATTGGGAGAACTCTTCGCAAACGTACTGTGACAGTGATGCCAGAAGGCGAAAGGGCCACGGAGTTGGCGGTCGCAAAAATGATCGTTCCAGATAAACTCGTCGATCTCGGCCTCCCAAGGAACTCGTAGAGGAGAGTAAGGGAAGGGGCGAAAGCTGATGGTGAGTTTGGTACCTACACCGGCTGCGATGCTCCTGAGTTGCGACGCAGAGGAAGATGAGGGACGCAATGGCGGCGGCGCAACGGTCATTTCTTCTATGCGAGCTTTCTGCCATAGAGGCATGAGCCGAGGCAGATTTTCGGGATTGGCGAAGAAGGCGAAGACGAGATCGATTGGGTAGGGAAGCCACTGCTCGGTGTGAAAGGTGTGGCGCATAGCTGAGTTGGTTATAACGTGCCACGAGCGAAAGCGCGAGGGGTTGAAACCAAGAGATGGATGCGCTTTTGTGTGATCAGAAAAAGAGGCGCCTCCTATGAGGCGCCTAAAGGAACTGCCGGAGGAAACTCTTAGTTGGGCATAAGGACGGTATCGATGACGTGAATGACGCCATTGGACTGGAAGACATCGGCCGTGGTGATGGTGGCCATGCCGCCCTTAGCATCCGTCAGCATTATCTTGCCGTCTGACATAGTTGCGGTGAGGTCTTCGCCCTGAACTGTTTTCAGAGTGGCCTTGCCGCCACCCTTCTTGATCATCTTCATAAGTTCTTTGGAAGAGATCTTGCCGGCTACGACGTGATAGGTGAGGATCTTATCGAGGGTGGCCTTATTCTCTGGCTTCACGAGCGTATCGACGGTGCCAGCGGGAAGCTTCGCGAACGCATCATCGGTCGGAGCGAAGACAGTGAAGGGACCAGCGCTGTTGAGTGTGTCCACCAGGCCGCCAGCCTTGACTGCGGCGACAAGGGTCTTGTGGATCGGTGAGTTGACCGCGTTCTCAACGATGGTCTTGTTGGCGTACATGGCTGCGCCGCCAACATCAGGGTCCTTCTGTGCATTTGCGGCGAGAGAGGAGATTGCCAGAGCGGCTACTGCAAGGGTGGATAGGAAGGTCTTCTTCATTTTCAATGTCCTTTTGTGTTCTTGATTTTCAGAAGCTCGTTCCCTGCAGGGGCACTCATAATCATCTACGTCCACTTGAGTGGAGTGGATTGACCACACCACGCCCGCGATGCTCCCGATTGGACCGTGCGTCGCGATGTTGATTGTGGAGCGCAACTGTTAGCGGAAAGATGTTGATGATGTGAAGCGACGACTACTACCAAGGGGGCGTTGACAATTCCACGCAGTCCTCGTCAACTGAAGGTCGGAGCTTATGTTAAAAGAGTCGATCAGCAGCCATGAGTTGATGCCGACACAGGACAAGGGGGCTCACCCTGCCGGTGTGCATGACCGTGGATTGTTGTTGATCGGGCTCTTCAAGCTGGGGAAGGCGATCTTCTTCTTCTGTATCGGTGCTGGCGCGATTCATCTGCTGCATAAAGACATCGGCGATGAGGTGATGCGACTTGCCTTGAAGCTGAGATTCGATCCTGAGAGCCGGCTGGTTGCGCTTCTGCTCGATAAAGTCGACCTGATTGATGCACACCGGTTGAGACAGATCAGCGTGGCGACATTTGCTTACTCGGCGCTGGCATTGACGGAAGGGATCGGCCTGCTGATGGAGAAGGTCTGGGCTGAGTATCTGACGTTGATTCTGACGATCTCATTTTTGCCATGGGAGCTGTATGAGTTGATTCGGCGGCCTGATTGGTTTCGTCTTAGCCTGTTAGTCATTAACTTAGGGGTACTGGCTTACCTGATCTGGTTGCTGCGCCGTAAGAAGATGCTTGGCGAAAGCTAGCAGTTTCGCTTTTATTTCGCTTATCAGATCGATTCAAGGCCCGCAAGTGACTGAGTGAGTATGAACCGTAAGCGTAAACACTACCTGTAGGGGTCCTCAACTTAGATCGCCCTACGTGCTGAGTTTTCCACAATTCAATATGGGAATTGCACAGAAGTTGCACAAATTAACTCTTTACAGGGGGGAGGCGCTCGGCGATGCTGGTGGAACGAAGTAGAAGATTTTGGAGTCTAGTGGATCAAACTAGGTTCCTGACATACAAAATTCTACGACGTGAAGTGATTTTGAACGGAATTTGAGTTGGACAAGGTATCGAGGTCGTTATGTTTCGGGGAAATCACCCAACACGCGTTGACGAGAAAGGGAGATTAAAACTCCCTGCCGAGTTCAAGCGTCGTGTGGATGAGCTGTACGGACCCCAGTTCTACATAACGAGCATGGATGGGAAGCGGGCGCAGGTTTATCCGCTGAAGGAGTGGGAGCAGATCGAGGCGTCGCTGTCGAAGATGTCCCCGATGGATCCGGTTCGGAAGAAGTTTCAGGACGTAACGAATTTTTACGGCCAGATGGCTGAGATGGACGCACAGGGCCGGGTGCTGATTCCGCAGAAGCTGCGGGAGCTGGCGAAGGTGACGGGCGAGGTCAATGTTCTGGGATCGCAGACGTTGTTGGAAGTTGTGAATGCAGAGCTGTTCGATGCCGAGATGAAGAAGGCAAGTGGAGCCGTTGAGCTGACGGATGTGGATTTGATGGCGTTCGCGGATAAGACCAAGGCAGTTGCTTAGCAAGTGCAAGATGGCCCCCAGGGGCAGCACAGAAGGCGGGTGAACTATGAAGAGTCCGCAACATGTGCCGGTTCTTTTAGAAGAAGTTTTGGAGTATTTGAATGTGCGGCCGGGCGGCGTGGTGGTTGACGCGACGCTGGGTCTGGCGGGGCACTCTTCGGAGATAGCGAAGAGGCTGGGCGGCAAAGGCAAGTTGATTGGCTTTGACCGCGACCCGGAGGCGATGGAAAAGGCTAAAGCAAGGCTTGAGGTCTTGCGGGCTGAGCTGGGAGACCAGATGCCGGAGGTGGTGTTTGAGCCGCGGGCGTTTTCGGAGGCTTCGAGCCTGCTTGAGCCGGGGAGCCTGGATGGATTGCTTGCTGATTTTGGCGTGAGCAGCCTGCAGCTGGACGAGGCGCACAGAGGATTTAGTTTTCGGACGGATGGCCCGTTAGATATGCGGATGGATACGCGCAGCGGGGAGACGGCCGAGCAAGTGGTAAATCAGGAAGACGAAAACGAACTCGCCGACCTGATTTACGAATTCGGAGAGGAAAGGAGGTCGCGGAGAATCGCCAGAGCCATTGTTAGGGCCCGGCCGATTACGACTACAGCAGAATTGGCTCGAATCGTATCGGCCGAGGCCCCACCAATGAAAGGCGAGAAGATTCATCCCGCTACAAGAACCTTTCAGGCACTTCGGATTCGCGTGAATAACGAGTTGGGAGAGATTCAATCGCTGCTGAAGAGCGCGGGGTCTCTGTTGAAGCCGGGAGGAAGGCTGGTGTTGATCAGCTTCCACTCTTTGGAGGACCGGCTGGTGAAGGATGCGTTCAAGGCGGCGAAGGACGCGAAGGTATTTGAGGTTTTGACGAAGAAGCCGGTTGTGGCGGCAGAGCAAGAGCAGATGAGAAATCCGCGGTCGCGCAGTGCCAAGATGAGGGCGGCCGAAAAAATTTAGGTAAGAGATTCTCTGTTGCACTGAAAATGGTGCAGTCTATATATAGAGAAAACATGTGATCGGGCCGGGGTTGTCCCACCTTCTTTCAGGCGAAAGACAACTCTGTAACAAAAAGTCCCTTCCTCCAATAGCGATCCCGGCCCGGTTCGTACGTTGGAGAGTGGCAAATTTGGGCTCAGGGTTTTCGACGCAGATTCAGAGAGGTGCACGATGGCAGCTTCGGCGATGGCAGGACAACAGTTAGAGATGCTGGGCTCGCGGGCGCAGAGCCGTGCGGAGTCGCTGACAGCGCGGAATCGTGAGCTGTATGAGACGCAGCGGCGTGCGCGCCGTGGACCGACGCCTGAGGTTTTCTTCACGAAGCATATCGACAACAGCCGCATTGTGAAAGCGGATGATCCGGAGAGACGGCGCGAGATGCGCACGTTTACTGGTGTGATGAGCGTGCTGTTTGTGCTGGTGATGGTTTATGTGTGGCAGCACTTTTCGGCGATTGAGATTGGTTATCACGTCGAGGCGCAGAAGCAACAGGTGGAACAGCTGCGGGAGGAGAATCGGCAGCTGCGGTTGAGTGAGGCGCAGTTGACGGATCCGGGCAGAATTGATCGGATCGCCAAACAGCTTGGGTTGAGCGAGCCGGAGCCGGGACAAGTGGTGCGGCCGGAGGGCGGAGATCCGAATGCTCCTGCGCTTGCACAGGCAAGTATTCCCTCAATGCAGATTGCTCAGTAGGGGTGTTGGACGGAAGGCGGTCGAGGTGGTTCGACTTAGCGGAGAAGTTCTGACGAATGAGGGATCGGAAGTACAACAACGATAAAGCAGGGATGAGATGAACAAGGCGCCACGGCAGACGTTGACCGCTCCGATACGGAGGATCCGTTTCGCCTATGTGGCGCTGTTTTTTTTCGCGTGGACTGTAATGATTGCCGTGCGGCTAGGGTGGCTGCAGGTAGTCCGCCATCCGGATTTTGTGCATCGCGCGGCAATGCAACAACAGAGAACGTTCGAGGTTGCGCCTCGCCGAGGAATGCTGTACGACCGCAACCTGCGTGAGCTTGCAGTAACGGTGCAGGTAGATAGCGTGTATGCCGTGCCTTCCGAACTTGGAGATAATCGCGTCAGCGCGGCGGAGATACTGGCTGAGATTGTGCATGCCGATCCGCGGGATAACTTCACTTCGCAACAGCAGATGTTGGCGCGATTCAACGCTTCGAGGAACTTTGCCTGGGTCGCGAGGAAGGTCGATCCCAGTATTGCGGATCGTCTGCGTGAGTTGAATTTGAAAGGTGTCTATTTTCAAAAAGAGTTCAAGCGCTTTTATCCGAACAATGACCTGGCTGCTCAGGTGCTGGGGTATGTGGGGACGGACGACATCGGATTAGGTGGCTTGGAGCGGCAGTTTGACCAGGATATGCATGGTGAGCCTGGGCATATGCTGACTGCACTCGACGCGAGACGGCATGTGCTGGGCAGCGAAGAGAGCCAACCGATGCCGGGCGAGAACCTCGTTCTATCGATCGACGCGAATATTCAATACATGGCAGAGCGGGCCCTGGATGCGCAGATGCTTAAGACAAGAGCGCTGCATGGGACGGTAGTGGTACAGGATCCGCACTCTGGACAGATTCTGGCGCTGGCGATCGCGCCGCGGTTCAACCCAAATGACCAGAAGCACATGGATTCGAGTGTGTTGCAGAACCTGGCGGTAAGCGATGTGTATGAACCGGGATCGACCTTTAAGCTGGTGACGTATTCGGCGGCGCTGGACGGCGCGGGTGTGCAGCCCACAGATCTGGTGGACTGCCAAGGCGGCGCGATGACGATGTACGGTCGCACCCTGCATGACGACCACAGCGATCACTTCGGTGTGGTAACGGTGCAATATGCGCTGGAGCATTCAAGCGATGTGGGCGCGGCGAAGATGGCTCTAAAGCTGGGGCCGAATAAATTCTATGGCTACATGCGCGGATTTGGCTTTGGCGACCGTTCTGGGATTGAGCTGCCGAGCGAGACACGTGGTCTGCTGCGGGCGCCGAAGAAGTGGGGATCGACAAGCATCCTATCGATGGCGATCGGACAGGAGGTCGGCGTCACGCCGGTGCAACTCGTGACGATGGTAAGTGCGCTGGCGAATGGCGGAGTTTACATGCCTCCACATGTACTGTTGCAATCAACCGATGAGATGAAGGGTGATGCGAGGTTGAAGCCGGCTGCGTTTCGACCATCGAATCAGCTACCATTGTCATTGCCTGATGGAGCTCATCGGGTGATCTCGGAGATGACTTCGGCCAAGATGCGCATGATGATGCAGGGCATTGTGACTGAGGGCACGGGCAAGCTGGCGACGTTGAACGGTTATAGCTCCGCCGGCAAGACCGGGACTGCGCAGAAGATTGATGTGGCGACTCATACTTATTCGCACACGAAACTGGTGGCAAGCTTTGCGGGTTTTGCTCCCGTGAGCAATCCGGCGATCTCGATCGCCGTGGTAATCGATACGCCTACGGCTGGCGGTGAAGCAGCGCACTACGGCGGAGCGGCGAGCGCACCGGTGTTTGCGGATGTGGCGCAGCAAGTGCTGGAGTATCTGGGAGTGCCGCATGACCAGCCTTTGAAGACAAAAAAAGAGTTGCAGGTAGCGCAGAAGGATATTATTGACGACTCGCCTACTGACAGCACGGCGGACCTGAACGCGATGTTCGACGATGTGAACAGTTTGCCTGCAGACGATCCGCTGCGAGCACCGGGGCCTTCTGCTCCTGCTACCAATGAGGTAGCGACAGTAAACGAGAGGCCTGCTCCGATGACAGCTAAGGCTTCCGTGAGCACACCAGGAATCTTGAATCTGCTCCCGGCGAAGGTGCTTACGGCATTCCACGCAAACGGCGTTCCCAGTTCTGTCTCAGAAACTTCCACACAGTCGACAGCACAGAAAGTTTCACCAATGGCCAATACGAAGGAGAAGGGGGCCGTCGTGGTGGATGCCGGACTGCGGGTTCCGGTGCCTTCGTTTGAGGGAACGGGCCTGCGAGGTGTAGTAGAACGGGCGGATTCCGTTGGTTTACGTGTGCAAGCGGTGGGGAGTGGACTAGCTCGAGATCAGGTGCCAGCAGCGGGTATGATGGTGCCTGCTGGGACGGAGATCGTGGTACGGTTCAGTCGATGAGCGATTTGTGCTGCGAGATGGTTGGGTTCTCGGCTAGCATCTTTTTATGAATTGGGAGACGATTTGTAACAGCCTGAGTTCGGAGGATCGCTTTTGTGCTCCAATCGAGGTCTCCGGGGTCGAGTATGATTCGCGACGTGTGGAATCTGGCGATGTATTTGTTGCCATGCGGGGCGAGTCAACTGATGGTAATCAGTACATAGAGACGGCCGTTACAAAGGGTGCGACTGCAGTAGTGACGGACTCTCGCGAAGCTTATGCGAAGTTGCGTCATGAGCATGCCAAAGTTGGTGCCGCTTTGGTGGAGCGAGGTCGGCGTGCTTTAGCGGAGGTGAGTTCGGCAGTGATGGGACATCCGGACCGCGAACTTGCGCTAAGTGCAGTAACCGGAACCAACGGTAAGACGACAACAGCTTTCCTGCTTGAGACGATACTTCGGAGTGTTCATCGGACGTGCGTGCTAATTGGGACGATTGAAACGCACGTGGGACTTGAGGTGCGTGTCTCACCCCATACGACTCCTGAATCTAGAGACATCTTGGAGATATTTGCAGCGGGTGTGAAGGTTGGAGCTACCGAAGCAGTGATGGAGATGTCCAGTCATGCGTTGGAGCAGGAGCGAGTATGGGGATTGTCGGTTGATGTGGCGATGTTCACGAATCTGACTCAGGACCATCTGGACTATCACGGCACGATGGAGAAGTATTTTGCGGCGAAGGCGAGATTGTTTAGTGGAGTCGGGAGTCCTCCTCCGAGAGTCGCGGTGATTAATGATGATGATTTTTGGGGTGGCAAACGATTAGCGCATAGTTCGTTGCAGTCGGAAGTGATGCGCTATGGTATGGACGGTGGCGATTATCGGTCTGAGGATGTGGTGCTGCGTGCAGGTGAGACGACATTTGTTTTTAAGACTCCAAACGGAGATGTGCCGATTCGGTCGCCGTTGACGGGAAGGGTGAATGTGTACAACCTGTTAGCGGCGTCCTGCGCGGCATTGGCGAGAGGATTGACGCTGGAAGAGGTTGTTGCGGGGGCTGCTTCGGGGAGTCAGGTGCCGGGACGTTTCGAGGTTGTGCCGTCGTCGCTTGGTTTTACGGTGGTGGTGGACTACGCGCACACGGATGACGCTCTGCGAAACCTGATTTCATTGGCGAGGGATTTGGTCAAAAAGCACGGCGGTAGGGTAATTACTTTGTTTGGTTGTGGTGGCGATAGGGATAAAACGAAGCGACCGCGGATGGGCAAGGCAGCTGGCGAGGGCAGCGACCTAGTGGTTCTCACGAGCGATAATCCTCGAAGCGAAGACCCGATGGTGATCATTCAAGATGCCTTGATTGGAGTACGAGAGACCGCAACGACCTTCATTGTTGAGGAAGATCGAGCTGGTGCGATCGAGATTGCGATTCGCGCAGCTCGCATTGGAGACATTGTTTTGATCGCAGGCAAAGGACATGAAAAGGTGCAGATTCTCAAGGGCGGGTCTATTCCGTTTGACGATGTGGCTATAGCTGCTGATGTTCTAAGGGGGACTGCGTGAAGCTTACATTGGGGCAGGTAGCAGATTGGATTCATGCGGATGGAGAATTCGATACATCAGTGGAGGCATTGGGGTACGGAATCGACTCGCGAACGATTGGTTCGGGTGAGTTGTTTTTTGCAGTTCGTGGCGAGCGGTTGGATGGTCACGACTATGTGTCTAGGGCTCTCGCGAATGGCGCTGTAGCTGCGGTGGTGAGCAATAGTTGGCTCGTGCCTTCTGATGTAGATGAGAGACGTCTATTGCAGGTGGCAGACTGCGAAGGCTGTGTCCTTCGGGCTCTCCAACAACTAGCACATGCTGTACGTCGACTATGGGGCGGAAGAGTGATTGGAGTTACCGGATCGGCTGGCAAGACGACCACCAAAGAGGCTATCGCTCAGGTTTTGGGTTCAAAGTTCAAAGTTCTGAAGTCAGCTGGGAATCTGAATAACGAATTTGGTGTGCCATTGCAGCTTTTGAAACTGGAAAGAGAACACGAAGTCGCGGTCATCGAGATGGGGATGAATCATGCAGGTGAGATCTCTGCTCTAGCGAAGATCGCTGAACCAGATTGGGCGATTGTTTCGAATGTGGCACCGGTGCACCTTGAATTTTTCCCAGAAGGAATAGTCGGAATTGCACGCGCTAAATATGAGTTAATTGAAGCGCTGCCGCAGGACGGTTTGGCTATCTTAAACTTTGATGATGCTTATGTAGCTGCATTTGGCCGCGGACTTGGGAGCCGAGCAGTGTTCTATGGATTAGGCGAGGGTGCCGGAGTCAGAGCCATCAACGTGACGGAGGTGGGCGCAGAAGGCGTGGTGTTTACGGTAGAGGCTCAAGGCATGCGGGCAAGTGTCCAGATGCGGATGCTCGGCCGGCACAATGTACCGAACGCACTCGCTGCCATTGCTGCAGGGCTGCAGAGCGGGATGGGGCTCGACGAATGTGCTGCGGCGGTGAGTGAGATGCGCGCCAGCGACAAACGGGGTGAGGTGCTGGCGTGGCGCGGGGCGCTGCTGATCAACGACTGCTACAACTCCAATCCCACAGCGTTAGATGCTATGGTGGATGCGCTGATGGCGATTCCGGCTGAACGACACGTTGTAATTTCAGGCGAGATGTTGGAGCTTGGTTCAGACGCAGCCGTGTTTCATGGTGCCTGCGGTTCGCGGATGGCAATGAGAGGGGTGGACTTTGTGCTCGGAGTCCGCGGGATGGCCGAAGCTCTTGTGGATGCTGCAAGAGCGGCAGGCGTTGACGGGGTATTTGTAGCGAGTCCCGAAGAGGCAGGCGAGTGGCTGGTTGCGAATGTACGTGCAGGAGACGTAGTGTTGTTGAAGGCATCTCGCGGTGTGCGATTAGAGAAAGCTTTGACGGTTCTTTCGGGAGTGTCGGAGTGAACGGCCCAGAAGATCAAGCATCGGAGTGAGGAAGCCTAATGAGACCCTACGGAGCGCAACTATGGCAGATAAGGGAAGTACACGTGTCAGGAAAGAATCTGGATCTGCGCTGAAGAAGCACGCAAAGAAATTAGTTAAAAACTCGACAAAAAAGCGCATAAAAAAGACTACGAAACATATTGGGGGAAAAGCTGTCGCGACGACGGTTATTTATGCCGCGGACCATGGCCTTATGACGGCGTTTCACCACATGCAACGAGCTTCTGTAGTGATTTCGCTGATGGAAAAAGGTACCGGAGAAGATCTGCGCGACTTACTGAATCGAGGCGTGAAGCTGTATCGCAAAGCCACGGAGGGTGAAGACGGCAATAAGTTTGTGCTGCGGGCGATCGGGGTTTTGCGTGCCGCGGAGCATCTTTCGCTGGCCGGTCTTTATGCGGCAAGGGATAAGCACAGGCAGAAGGTTGCGTCGCCACCACCGGCTTGGCTGGAGAAGTTTATTGCGGGAACAGATCACAGATTGGAGAAGATAGAGCACGCAGAGCGGGGTAAGGGAGCAGATCTCTTTCCGGTGACCGTTGAGTTACTGCGACAAGCCGAGGATTCGGATCACGATGCTCATCTGGCGTTTGAGCTTGCCATGGCCGCGGATGCACTCTGCTTTGCTCTTGAGAATGGGCTTTGATTGCGATGGCTCCCAGACCAAGTGGGATTCGGCTTGGTTCACACATGAGATAACCGAAGGTCTCAGGGCACGGTGCTGTTAAGATAGCCGTGACTCGCAACAAAACGGGCATAAGCTGCGGGTAAAAGACGGAGGCATTTTGCTCTATTGGTTGCTCTATCAGAAGCTGTTTCCTTATTTCCGGCTGTTTCGTATTTTTAGATACCTCACGTTTCGTACGGTGTTTGCCAGCCTTACGGCGCTTTTGATTGGTTTATTGATCGGGCCGTATGTCATCGAAAAGCTGCGCGAGTTTCAGATTGGCCAATATATTCGGGAGGAAGGGCCGCAATCGCATCAGAAGAAGAGTGGAACCCCAACGATGGGTGGGGTTCTGATCTGTATCTCGATTTTAGTGCCCACGCTCCTATGGTCAGATCTTTCGAATCCATATGTTTGGTTGGTGATGCTTTCCACCCTGGCATTTGGTGCGATCGGATTTGCGGATGACTATATCAAGGTGGTGCATCGCCGAAATCAGGGACTGACGGCACGAGCAAAGCTGGGATTCCAGTTCGTTGCGAGCGGTGGGGTAGCAGCGGCGCTGATTGTGATGGAGACGCGCGGCGGATATTCCACTCGGTTGATGGTGCCATTTGCAAAGCGGTTTCGGCCCGATCTGGTCTGGGAGTGGATGGGGCATATTCCACATATGCACTGGCTGGTCTTTGTGCCGTTTGCAGTATTTGTGATGATTGTGATCGCGGGTGCGAGCAATGCGGTGAATCTGACCGATGGACTTGACGGACTTGCAATCGGATGCACGATCATTGCGGCCGCTGCACTTACGGTGCTGACATACGTAAGCGGGCATGTGGTGTTTTCGGACTACCTGGAACTACAGAGGATGCCAATGGTCAGTGAGGTTACCGTCTTTTGCGGGTCCATGGTCGGTGCGAGCATAGGGTTCCTTTGGTACAACGCCCATCCGGCTGAGATCTTCATGGGGGATGTAGGAAGTCTTGCGTTGGGTGGAGCTATCGGTACGGTGGCGGTTGTCATCAAGCAAGAGCTGTTACTACCGTTTATTGGTGGCGTGTTTATTCTTGAGGCGCTGAGCGTCATGCTGCAGGTGGGAAGCTATAAGCTGAGAAACGGAAAACGAATCTTCAAGATGGCACCGCTTCATCACCATTTCGAGTTGATGGGCTGGTCTGAGTCAAAGGTGATTGCGCGATTCTGGATTCTGGCACTTGTTTTTGCATTGTTTGCGTTGACTACTTTGAAGCTGCGGTGAGAGTGTGTAGGCATGATGGATTTGAAGAACAAACGGGTGTTGGTGGTGGGGCTAGGGAAATCCGGTTTGTCGGCGGCAATGTTTCTGCGTGCGCAGGGGGCGCGCGTGACCGTGAGCGATACGCGAAGTGCCGTAGCGCTGGCGAAGGAAATTCCTGCATTACTTGAAGCGGGTATCATGGTCGAATCCGGCGGGCATGGGCTTCTGACGTTTCGGAGGCAGGATCTGATTGTGGTTTCGCCTGGCGTACCAATGGATACTCCTGAAGTGAAGCAGGTGGTGGCGTTCGGTTTGACGGTGATCGGAGAGTTGGAACTGGCGAGTCGCTATCTGAAGGGGCAGGTGGTGGCGATCACCGGGTCTAACGGCAAGACTACGACCACGACTCTCGTGGGGAAGATTCTGAGTGATGCGGGTGTATCGACTCAAGTCGGGGGGAATATTGGTCTGCCAGTGATCGATTTGGTAGCGAAGAGCACGCCGGAGACTGTGAACGTACTCGAAGTTTCGAGCTTTCAACTGGAGACTGTCGAGGAGTTTCATCCACAGATTGCTGTGATCCTCAACATCACACCGGACCATCTTGACCGACATGGGAGCTTTGAGAAGTATGTAGCGGCAAAGGAGCGGATCTTCGAGAAGCAGGGATCTGGAGACGCTCTCGTGTTGAACGGCGATGACCGAGTGACGCAGATGTGTGCGGCACAGGCTAAGAGCGAGGTGTTCTGGTTTAGTGGGACTAAGGCTACTAGGCGCGGTGCGTTTGTGCGGGATGGCGTGATTGTTTGGGTGGAGAAGGAGGGTGGAGCAACGGAGCCGATTATGCCGGTTTCGGAGGTGCATCTAAAGGGTGCGCACAATATCGAGAACGCGCTGGCAGCGGTATGTGCGACGCGGTTAGCGAAGGTTTCGGCGGAGAGTATTAGGGCTTCTGTGGCGAGCTTTACGGCAGTCGAGCATCGGTTGGAACTGGTACGGGAACTAAATGGCGTCGAGTTCTACAACGACTCGAAGGCTACGAACGTGGACGCGACGATGAAGGCTGTGTCTTCGTTCAGCAAGGGAATTCACCTGATCCTTGGGGGGAAAGATAAGGATTCGGACTATGGGTTGATGGCCGAGTTGCTGAAGGAGAGGGTGAAGGCTGTTTACACGATTGGTTCGGCTGCAGAAAAGATTGAGCGGCAGTTGCACGGAGTCGTGAAGATGGTGGCAGCGGGAACGATGCAAACTGCGGTGGCGGAGGCGGCGAAGGCTGCTGTGGCTGGCGATGTGGTGTTGCTTTCGCCGGCTTGCTCGAGCTTTGACCAGTTTGAGAACTATGAACATCGCGGCCGCGTGTTTCGGCAGTTGGTGAACGAACTAATTTAGCGAAGAAGTGGATGTGAGGCATGGCGAAGAGAGTTGGGGTGGACAAGTGGCTCTTCGGAGTGGTGCTGCTTCTGGTGCTGTTTGGGCTGGTGATGGTGTTTTCGGCGTCTGCGGTGATGGCTCAGTCGAGTCTGGGTTCTCCTTATCCTTATGTGATGAAGCAGGCGATCTGGGCAGTGCTGGGGTTGATCGCGCTGGTTGTCTTGATGCAGGTGGACTATCGGACCTATAACAATCCGAAGGTCGTGTTTCCTGCGGTTGCGGTGACGATGTTGATGTTGGTTGGCGTGTTTGCGATGAAGGACTCGCATGCGACGCATCGCTGGGTCCGGTTTGGAAACCTGTTTACGTTTCAGCCTTCGGAGTTAGCGAAGCCTGTGCTGGTGTTGTTCCTCGCTTACTTTTTGCAGACTCGAATCCATCAGATGGATGACTGGAAGGGGACGATTCTGCGGGCGGTGGCGGTACCCCTGGCGTTCACGGCTTTGATTTTGAAGGAGCCCGACCTTGGGACCGGCATGGTTTGCATGGCGGTGACGGCGTTGATGCTGTACCTGGCGGGGGCGAAGACCAAGTACTTTGCGGTAGGGGCTGCGTTTGCTGCTCCGGTGCTTTACTTCATG
Source organism: Granulicella sp. S190 (assembly GCF_009766095.1). Lineage (GTDB taxonomy): Bacteria > Acidobacteriota > Terriglobia > Terriglobales > Acidobacteriaceae > Edaphobacter. The sequence goes on along the minus strand of NZ_LMUD01000014.1, from coordinate 383,490 downwards.
CTGTTTCACGTTGCGTTCCGACGGGCGCGGATGCTGGCGTTTGTGAATCCCGAGGCCGATCCTCGCGGGACTGGGTTTCACATTCTTCAGTCTTTGATCGCGGTGGGGACCGGGGGGATCCGAGGGTTGGGGTTGATGGAAGGGCGGCAGAAGTTGTTCTACCTGCCGGAGGTTCAGACCGACTTCATCTTTGCGAACATCTGTGAGGAGTTGGGGCTGATTGGTGCGCTTTTGGTGGTGGGGTTGTTTGTGGCGCTGGGGTACCGGGGGCTGCGAGCGGCGTTCCTCTCGACCGATCCGTTTGCGCGGTTCCTTGCGTTCGGGCTGACGACGGCTATCTTGATCCAAGCTTTTTTCAACATGAGCGTGGTGCTGGCGCTGCTTCCTACGAAGGGGATCCCTTTACCTTTCATCTCTTCTGGTGGAACTTCGATCTTTATTACGCTGGCCAGCATGGGTGTGCTGCTGAATATTACGCGCGAGATTGATTGAGTGGCGATGCGGGTTTTGATTGCTGGTGGTGGGACCGGGGGGCATGTGATTCCGGCATTGGCGATCGGGCGAGAGTTGCGCGATGCGCATGGGGCGGAGGTGCGGTTTGTGGGGACTGCGCGCGGCCTGGAGACTCGACTGGTCCCGGAGGCTGGGTTTCCCCTGGAGCTGATTCGGGTGGGGCAGCTGAAGAATGTCAGCGTCATGACCAAGCTGCGTACGGTGGCGGACCTGCCGCTGGGTATGGTGCGGTGCGTGGAGTTGGTGCGGAGCTTCAGGCCGGATGTGGTGGTTGGTGTTGGTGGGTACGCCTCCGGGCCAGCGATGATGGCGGCGATTTTGTTGAGAGTGCCTACGGTGGCGTATGAGCCGAATGCGGCTCCGGGGCTGGCGAATCGGCTCGTTGGCAAGCATGTCAAGGCAGCTGCGGTGAACTTTCCGGAGACTGCCGGGTACTTTCGCAACGCGGTGGTGACGGGGGTGCCGGTACGCGAGGCGATCTTTGCTGTGCCGGATAGGGCACTGGGCGCGGAGCCTCGCCTGTTGATTACGGCGGGGAGCAATGGGGCGAAGATCTTCAACGAGACGATGCCGCAGATTGCGGCGCGCCTGCTGGAACGGGTGCCGGGGCTGACGATCGTGCACCAGTCGGGCGAGAAGGCTTTGCCGGCGACTGCAGAGGCGTACAGGAACGCGGGCGTCGATGAGGGTCGAGTCAAGGTGACTGCCTTTCTGAGTGATATGCCGGAGCAGTATGCTGCTGCCGACCTGGTGCTGGCGCGGGCAGGCAGCACGGTGGCCGAACTGGCTGCAGCGGGCAAGCCTGCGCTGCTGGTGCCTCTGCCGACTGCAGCCGACGACCACCAGCGGAAGAATGCTGAACTGGTGGTGAAGGGTGGTGGTGCGGAGATGCTGTTGCAGGCTGAACTGACGCCGGAGGTTCTGCTGGAGCGTTTGACCGGACTGCTGACGGACGGAGAGCGGTTGCGGACGATGAGTGCTGCGGCGCGTGCGATGGGTAAGCCGGGTGCGCTCGAGAAGATTGGGCAGATGGTTGCCGGGATTGCTGGGAAGCAGCGCTGAATGGCTGCTTTACTTCGATGATGTGATTGTTATTTCGTCCTCTCCTTTCTGGAGATACCCCCTCCCCCCTCTGGAGTATTTTGTGCCGAAGTCTATTATTTTGTTTGATTTAGCGGGGGTGGTTGCCGCCAAAATATTGCATTCAAAAGACTTAGCTGCAAAATATTCAAAACAGGTGGGTTATGGGTTTAAACGACAAACCCCGGCTGCTTGCCAGGGTCGATGAGGGAGTTCTGCATTAATTATAGAGGGCAGCTTGTAATTGGTGCGCCATGCGATTGTGCAGGATTGGCGAGGGTTTTCGGGCTTCCGAGTCTTGACAGCTTTTCGGCAACTTGCGAGAGAAATGCAACGATAGCTGGAGATTTTTCAGCGGCGCAACGACAACACAAACCAAAACAGACAACGGTGAAATACGGGGGTCTCTCCACTGCGCAACTCACGATGGGACTGTGAGCTGCTTCGGTCGAGATGACGATTCTTTGGGGCTGGGGGAAACATGACGATTATTTGGGGGCTGGGGAAACGATAAAAGCGAAAGCAAAGCAGCAGCAAAAGCAGCAGAAAAAGCAGCCGAGCAGACCGTCGCAGACTCATGCACTACGCTGCGAGATCACAAACCAAAACAGACAACGGCGAAATACGGGGGTCTCTCCGCTGCGCAGCTCACGATGGGGCTGTGAGCTGCTTCGGTCGAGATGACGATTCTTTGGGTTTGGGAGAGAGAAAGGGCTGAGGATTGCTCCTCAGCCCTTTTCTTTTCTGGTCGATTGTTTCGGTTTAGCGGTGACCGCCTCCGCCGCCTCCGTGTGAGCCGCCTCCTCCGCCACCACCACCGTGGAAGCCTCCGCCTCCTCCGCCGCTGTAGCTGCCACCGCCGTGTGATCCGCCGTAGTTGCCTCCGCCTGAGGAGGCGCGTGGGGCACTGGCGTAGCTGCCGTGGCTTTGTGCGGGTTGCGCGTAGCTACGGGACGCTCCGCTGTAGGCGCTGCCTCCACTGAAAGAGCGACCTGCATTCGCGTTGTAGTTGGCTGCTCCTCCGCTGTAGGCGCGACCTGCGTTGGCGTTGTAGCTACCGCCGTTGTAGGAGCGAGCTGCGTTGTTGCCACCGTAGTTGGCGCGGGCTACGTTGGAGTTGCCGAAGCCGCCGGTGTTGGTGCGGCCAGCGTTGGAGTTACCGTAGCCTCCGTTGGTGCGGCCAACGTTGGACTGAGCGAAGCTGCGACCGTTGATGTTGGATCCACGGGCGCCGGAGAAGCTGTTACCGCGATAGCCGCCGCCGTTGACGCGGCTGAAGCTCGCTCCACCGGGGCGACCGGAGTATCCGTTATAGGAGCGGTTGTAGAAGTTGCCTCCGCGAAAGCCGCGGCCGATGTTGCAGTAGGCGCGGTTGTAGAAGAAGCGACCGCCGCCCCAGTATCCGCCGTAGAAGCCTATGCCGAAGTAGCCGAAGCCGTAGTTAATGCCGCCGTAGTAGCCGACGTAGGGACCCCAGTATCCGGCGTTCCAGTAGTAGCCATCGTCGTTGTCGCCCCAGTAGCCGGGGGTCCAAAGGGCTCCCGTGTAAGGAGCCTGAACCCATGCGCCTTGAACCCACTGGTAGCCATCAGCGGTCCAGGCCCAGTAGCCGGGGGTCCATATATCGCCGTCTGCTGGAGCCGGGGGCTGCGCGTAGTCAGGGATAGCGGGGGGGGCCTGTTCAATGCCCTGCGGCTGGCCGGGCTGAGGTGCGCCGTACTGCTGCTGACCACCGTATTGTTGCGGAGCACCGTTCTGGTCGGGAGCGCCGTACTGCTGGCCGTACTGTTGCGGGGGAGCGGTGTTGTCCTGCTGCTGGGCCATGTACTGGGGATCCTGCTGGGCCTGCAGTGCTGCGGGCGCACCGTATTGGTCGTTGGGGTTGTAGGGCTGGATCTGAACCTGGGCCATAAGAGGCACAGACAGAGCGAAGCCAGCGAGAGTGATGGCACCGACGGAGTTTCTGAAGAGGCGGGCGAACGTCATGGCGTTACCTTCCTGCTCAGCCTTCGTTTATCCGGTGGTGCATACGTGCGGCGGACTTCGCGGAGAGCAAGGACGAGTTCCAGCCCGGCGGAGCGGTCCCGGGTCAAGTGCTCAGTTGATTAGACACGAATTTATTCCCTTTGTTGCTAAATGATTGATGGGCGCGATTCGTTTGGTTTGATGCCAATGGTTGTACCAGTTTGGGCGATTTTTGGTTGTTTAGTGGGTGCCTGGAGTGTTGACGAAGAGGCTTTTGGGGCACATAACGTGGACGCCGCTCTTGGTGTCGACGAGCTGGGTGATGTCGACGTCGCACGAGGTGGAGATGAGGGCGTAGGCTTCGTCGCGGGTGAGATGGGGGTGATCCGGATTTTGTTCGGAGAGGAAGGTGATCATGTTCCGAACGGCCATCTCGGTGGCGGTCTTGAGGTCTTCGTCGAAGCCCATGGCGATGTAGTGAGTAGGGGTTTCGCCGCGAGGCCAGAGCAGGTGTTGATCTTTATGCACGATGAACTGGAAGGTGCCGGTGAGCTGGGTTTCGAGGGCGGTGATGTCGACTTCGCCGTTGCCTTGACCGGCGTGGCCGTCACCAGCTTCGAAGTTGGCGCCTTTGGAGTTGACAGGGATGTAGAGGGTTGTGCCGGCGACCATCTCCTTGTTGTCGATGTTGCCGGCGTGCATCCAGGGTGGGGCGGAGTTGTACTTGCCGGCGGACTCGGGTGGGGCGATGCCCATGCTGCCGAAGAAGGGGTGGAGATGGATGTCGATGCCGGGGGCAAAGTGGCCGATCATCTTTTCGCGGTCGAGGGGGATGATGCGGGTGCGGCTGTAGGGGAAGTCGTTGGGGAGGAAGCCGCGGCCGGCGCCGAAGCCATTGCAGGCCCAGGGGACGTCGATGGTGATCTTTTGGATGCGGACTTCGAGGACGTCGCCGGGCTCGGCTTCGGTGATGGCGACGGGGCCGGTGAGAATGTGGCCGCCGGGACCTTTTTCGCTGGCGGGGACCTTGGTGTAGATGTCGTCGACGTAGGCTGGGATGTCGGATGCGGCGACGCCGAGGGATTTGAGGCGGTCGGGCGAGCCACAGGTGGAGAGGGTCTGGATGGTGACGGTGTCGCCGGAGTGGACGGTGAGGGCTGGAGTGGCTTTGGCGGAGTAGAAGCCCCAGGCGACGGTGGTGGGGGTGGCGAGGAGGGTGTGGTTTTGCTGCGCGATTGCAGGGAGGGTGAGGAGTGCAGCGGCGCAGAGGGCGGCGGAGCGGGTGAGGTTGGTGGGCATGATCTTTTATATATCACGATTTTTTAGAGATGATGTCCTGCCGGACGGGCCCACTGCGCTTGCCACCCCACAAACGAAGACCTGTTTGTGGGGACCCCGATTCGCGCGGTCACTTCGTGACTTTTGTACCTTGTGTTCGTGATGCTATTGATGTGCTCCTTCCGTTGGTCGGATGGGAGGTGGGAACGCTGGTAATCTGAAGAATCAGCGCTCGATTTTGAAAGTTGAGATTACGAAGCATGTTTGTGCCTGGACACTTTTTGTTTGCGCCGTCGCAGCGGATTCACTTTATCGGGATCGGCGGCATCGGGATGAGCGGGATCGCAGAGATTCTGCTGACGATGGGGTACTCGGTTTCGGGGAGCGATCTGAAGCGGAGTGCGGTGACGGATCGGCTGCTGGGGATGGGCGCGCGGATCTTTGAAGGGCATACGGCGAGCAATGCCGCAGCGAGCGATGTGGTGGTGACGAGTTCGGCTGTGGCGAAGGACAATCCTGAGGTGGTGGAGGCGAGGGAGCGGAAGATTCCGGTGATTCAGCGGGCGGAGATGCTGGCGGAGTTGATGCGGCTGAAGTACGGGATAGCCGTGGCCGGGATGCATGGGAAGACGACGACGACCTCGATGATTGCAGCGGTGCTGGCTGGGGGTGGGTTGGATCCTACGGTGGTGGTGGGTGGGAGGGTGAATGCGCTGGGGTCGAATGCGCGGCTGGGGAACTCGCAGTATTTGGTGGCTGAGGCGGATGAGAGCGACCGAAGCTTTTTGAAGCTGTCGCCGGTGCTGGCGGTGGTGACGAATCTCGATCGCGAGCATATGGATTGCTATCGCGATATGGAGGATGTTGAGGGAGCGTTTGTCGAGTTTATGGATAAGCTGCCGTTTTATGGAGCGACTACGGCGTGTGTCGATAATGCGCTGCTGCGGACGGTGCTGCCCCGGGTGAGGCGGAAGGTCTACACGTATGGAGAGAGTGCGGATGCGGACTTTCGCGTGGAGATGCTGCCGAAGGATGAGGCTTGCCACTCGTGCTTTGCGGTGAACTACAAGGGACTGGTGCTGGGGAAGTTTCGGTTGCATGTTCCGGGGAGGCATAATGTGCTGAATGCGGCGGCGGCGGTGGCGGTTGGGGTGCAATTGGGTGTGGCCCCGGACCAGATTGCTGCAGGGCTGGAGACGTTTCGCGGGGTGGATCGGCGGTTTCAGATTAAGGGTGAGGTGCGCGGCGTGACGGTGGTGGATGACTATGGGCATCATCCGACGGAGATTCTAGCTACGCTGCGGACGGCGAAGGATTGTGGATACTCGCGGGTGCATGTGCTGTTTCAGCCGCACCGGTACTCGCGGACGCGGGATCTGATGGCGGAGTTTGCCGGGGCGTTTCATGATGCGGATACGGTCGAGGTGCTGGATATCTATGCAGCGAGCGAGGCGCCGATTGAGGGGATCGATGCGCAGGTGCTGGTGAAGGCGATTCGCGCCAGCGGTGGGCCGGGGGTGGAGTATGCGGCTTCGGTGGCGGAGGGTGTTAGGGCAGTGGCGCGTGAGGCGAAGGCGGGGGATGTGATTTTGACGCTGGGGGCCGGGAGTGTCTCCCAGGCAGGCGCGGCGCTGCTGGAGGCGCTGGGGACCAATGGGTGAGTTCCTGAAAGGGTACGTGCCTAAGATGGTGGATTTTAACGGAGGGTGCGCGGGTTATGCTCAGGGTGGCGATTCTCGCGGCCTTGCTCAGGCGTGCGACAAAGCGATGCGGTTTCGAGGGGTGGAACAACGGTGCTAGAAGCGCCTGAGAAGAACTATGCCTCAGAGACCCGACGTTCGAGGGGGCCTCAACGAGTGACGACTGTCCCTGATCGAAAGCTGCGTCGCGATTTGAGCGAAGACTTCGCAGATCTGCCGTGGGAGGATGACGCTCCCGTAGGGAGGCGTAAGGCGGGGGTGAGGGTACGGTTTCGCGGAGTACCTGCGACGAAGTGGGGCAGGGTTGCCGCGGGATGTGGGCTGGTTGTGCTGCTGGGAATACTCGCCGGAGCGTTCCTGATGGTGAGGAGTTTTCTGTTGCATGACGAGCGGTTTGTGATTCCATCGTCTTCTTCGATTGAGTTCGAGGGCAATGCGCATGTGACGCGGGCGCAGTTGCTGAGCGTCTTTGGCGAGGATGTGGAGCGGAATATTTTTACGGTGTCGCTGGCGCAGAGGCGTGCGGAGTTGGAGAGCCTGCCGTGGGTCGGGCATGCGACGGTGATGCGGCTGCTGCCGAACCGGATGCGGGTTTCGATTGTGGAGAGAACCCCGGTCGCTTTTGTGCGGCAGGGAAATCGTATCGGGCTGGTGGACGCCAACGGGGTCTTGCTGGATATGCCGGTGGAGACGAAGCCGAACGGACAGTATTCGTTTCCGGTGGTGACGGGGATCTCCGCGGATGAGCCGCTTTCGACACGTGCTGCGCGGATGAAGATCTATGAGCGTTTTACGACGGAGTTGGATGGTTCGGGAGAGAAGATCTCGCAGGAATTGAGCGAGGTCGATCTATCGAATCCAGAAGATGTGAAGGCGTTGATTCCGGATAAGTCAACCGAGATCCAGGTTCACTTTGGCGACGTGGATTTTCTCGATCGGTATAAACGATTTGAAGAGCATCTGCCGGAGTGGCGGACAATTTATCCGAAGCTATCGTCGGTGGATATGAGGTATGAGCGACAGGTTGTGCTGGAGATGCAGGCTGGCTCAGGCGTTCCTGTCACTTCTTCTACGAACGGCGCTGCGGTGATGGCAGCAGATTCGAAGGTTACTGCGCAAGCGGCTGTGGATGCGGGGGGCGACGAGGCCAAGCCTGCAGTAAAGCCTGTGGCGAAGACTCCTGTGAAGCCTGGAGCGAGACATGGGGCGACGGTGAAGGGGAGACCCGCGACGAAGACTCCTGCTCGTGGAAGCACCAAGAGTGCGGCGATGAAAGCGAAGAAGGCGGCTCCGAAGGCCAAGCATGTTGTCGTTGTGAAGCCCCATCCGGTGGTTGGTAAGCCGTCGGCCAGCTCGACGCAGTATCATCCTTCGCAGGCGGTTCAACCATGAATCAGAAGCAGGACAATCTGATTACCGTGCTCGACGCGGGAAGCACGAAGAGTTGTGTGCTGGTGGCGGAGCTGCTGGACGGCGTGTTGCGCTATCGCGGACATGGCGTAGAGCCTTCGCGTGGGATGCGCAAGGGTTTGATTGCGGAGCTGGGGCCGGCGGCGGAGGCGATCAACCGCGCGGCGTTGACTGCGGAGCGAGTCGCGAAGGCCGGAATTGAAACAGCGATTGTGGGGATTGGCGGGACACATGTACGCGGGGTGAACTCTCGCGGCGGCATCAGCATGGGCAGCCGGATGCGGGAGATTACGCGGGAGGAGGTTCGCGCGGCGGTGGACAGGGCGCGTTCAGTGGCGTTGCCGCCCGACCGTGAGGTGCTGCACCTGCTGCCGCAGGAGTTCATTCTCGACGACCAGCCGGGGATTCATGATCCGGTGGGGATGGTGGGGAACAGGCTTGAGGTGAATCTGCATCTTTCGACTTGCTCGGGCGGTGTGGCGCAGAGCGTGATTACGTGTGCGAACCGCGCGGGCTTAGAGGTGCAGGATACGGTGTACGAAGGCATAGCCGCGGCTGAGGCGGTGTTGAGCGCAGATGAGCGGGAGCTGGGCGTGTGCATCGCCGATATCGGCTCGAGCACGACGGAGCTGGCGGTATTCTTTGAAGGATCGATTGCGCATACCGCCGTACTGCCGATTGGCGGAGACCACTTTACGAACGACCTTGCGGTTGGTCTGCATGTGACGGTGGAGGAAGCGGAGTATCTGAAGAAGCTGTACGGGCATTGCGTGGTGACGGCTGTGCCGCAGTTGAATGAGATTGAAGTGGGCGGGAATCTGGCATTCTCCGGAGGCCAGCCGGCGCGTATGGTGCGCCAGAGATTTCTTGCAGAGATACTGGAGCCGCGTGCGCGTGAGTTGTTTACGATGCTGCGGGATAACCTGCGGCAGGGTGGAGTGCTGGAGGCTCTGGGCGCGGGCTGCGTGGTGACAGGAGGCGGCGCGAATATGGCGGGGCTGCTGGATAACGCGGAGAGTCTGCTGCGGGTTCCGGCACGGATTGGCTATCCTGTTCCGCTGTCGAGGATGCCGCCTGAGCTGGCTGTGCCGGAGTATGCGGCGGCGATTGGAATGCTGCTTTATACGCACCGCACGCAGGTTCGGCGAGCGAGCGAAGAGCAGGGGCTGCGAGCGAAGTTGAAGGCGATCTTCGCTGGAAGCTTCTAGGACGGGGCCAGCTTTTTTCGGGCAGGTCGCAGGGCTCTTCAAAAAAAAATAATTATTTCGATTTTCCTCTAGCCAGATTTTGTATTTAACGTTATGGTTAATTAACTTGATGGTTAAATAGGTTATGACAGACGAGATGACATCGACGTTTGCTGCACTGGCCGATCCCACGAGGCGGGCGATTCTTGCGCGGCTTGCTCTTGGGGAGACTTCGGTTACCGAGATTGCCGCCCCGTTCGAGATGAGCATGCCGGCGATCTCGCGGCACTTGAAGGTTCTGGAGAAGGCGGGTTTGATCTCGCGAGGGCGCGAGGCGCAGTGGCGGCCGTGCAAGCTGGAGGTTGAGCCGCTGAGGCAGGCGGCGGACTGGCTGGATGAGTACCGGCGGTTCTGGGAGCAGAGCTTCGATCGGCTGGATGAGTACCTGAAGACGTTGCAGGCGAAAGAGAAGAAGCAGGCGCCGAAGAACGGTAAGAGGGCTAAGGCGAAGACGAAGTTGAGATGAGGATTATCGGGCCCGCGCAGACGAGATGAGATGAGGAGAGGGACCAGATATGCGGAGATTGAGCGTGTTCAATCATGTGTCGCTGGACGGATATTTTGTCGGAGCGAACGGCGACTTCAGTTGGGCTCATAACGGCAATGACGATCCGGAGTATGCGGAGTTTGTTGCGGGGAATGCGGGTGGTGCCGGTCAGATGTTGTTCGGTAGAGTGACCTACGAACTGATGGCGAGGTATTGGCCATCGCCTATGGCCGATCAGCATAATCCTGCGGTTGCCAAGGGGATGAATCGCATGGCAAAGGTCGTGTTTTCCAGGAGTCTTGCAGAGGCTGCGTGGAGCGACACGACGTTGGTGAGGGGCGAGCTTGTCTCCGAGGTTTGCAAGATGAAGGAGCAGCAGGGGCCGGACATGGTGATTCTTGGCAGCGGCAGTATCGTGTCGCAGCTGGCGCCGGAGAAGCTGATCGATGAGTACCAGATGATGATCGATCCGGTAGCGCTGGGTAAAGGGCGAACGATGTTCGAGGGGATGACAGAGAAGCTGACATTGAAGCTGGTGAAGACGAGAGTCTTCAAGAACGGAAAGATTCTGGTTACCTACGAGGCGACGTGAGAAGGAAGGCTGACGATAGATTTCACAACAGATTGAACGACAAAACTAAAGACGAGGAGATGCGGGATGACGGTTGATACGAAAGTAGAGATGAAAGGGAGCACCGCAGAGCGGGAGATCGTTCTGACGAGAGTGTTCGATGCGCCGCGCGCTATGGTCTGGGAGGCGTGGACCGATCCGAAACAGGTTGCGTTGTGGTGGGGGCCGAAGGGCTTTACGACGACGATTGAAGTGATGGATGTGAGGCCGGGCGGTGTGTGGAAGCACGTGATGCATGGGCCCGATGGCACCGATTATCCGAACGAGAGCGTGTTTTTAGAGGTAGTGCCGCGCGAGTTGCTGGTGTACACGTTGACCGGCGGTAGAGCAGGCGGGCCAGTGGTGAACATTGTAAAGACCGCGACCTTTGAAGAGGTGGCGGGCGGTACGCGGGTGACGATGCGTCATGTGTTTGCTTCGGCTGAGGCGCGTGACGAGAATGTGCGTGACTACGGATCGATTGAGGGCGGGAAGCAGACGCTGGAGCGGCTGGCGGGTTATCTGTCGGAGCGGCTCGCGGCGAACAAACAAGGAGGAGTGCGATGAGTACTGTAACTGTATCTCCGAAGGCGAGGACTCAGAACGAGCTTTGGATTACGCGGGTGTTCGATGCGCCACGAGAGTTGGTGTGGAAAGCATGGACCGACCCTGAACATATGGCGCAGTGGTTCGGACCCCGCCTGTTTGAGGCCCGAAATCTGACCGCAGACGTTCGGCCGGGCGGTAAGTGGCGAAACTGTTTGCACAGTGACGGATTCACCGATACCGCTGGTCAGTGGCGGACGGCAGACCTGTGGCAGGGTGGCGAGTATCTGGAACTGGTTGAGCCTGAGAGGCTTGTCTTCACGTTTCATTGGGAAGAGGGCAGCGGACTTCCAGAGCATGACACCGTGATTACGATCACGCTGGCGGAGAGCGATGGAAAGACGACGATGAACTTCCACCAGACTTTCTTCGTAACTGAAGAAGACCGGGACGGGCATGGGAAGGGATGGAACAGCAGCTTCGATAAGCTGGAGGATTTTTTGGCGAGGTGAACTATGGTGTTTGGAGCTGGCGTGATGGAGGCGGGGCTGCTGGAGGTCTGTCTGACACGAAGAGTGGCGGCCTCGCCGGATGTGGTGTTCGCGGCGTGGATCAAGAAGGAGCACCTTGCGAAGTGGTGGGGGCCGAAGGGCTTCACTACCCTGATGTGCGAGGTCGATGCTCGTATCGGCGGTGCAATGATGATCGAGATGTGTTCGCCGGATGGAGTGGTTTGTCCGATGACCGGTCGATTTGTGACGATCGATCGGCCGCACAGGCTGGTCTTTGTGACGGCGGCGATTGACGGTGCGGGGACGCCGATGTTCGAAGTACTGAATACGGTGATTTTTACGGAAGCACGTGGCGGAACGGAGATCTCGCTGGTTGCGCGAGTGATCAAGACGACGCCTGCAGCGCCGCCTTACCTTTCGGGAATGACAGAGGGGTGGTGTCAGAGCCTCGACCGGCTGACTGATCAGCTGGCGTGGCTTTAGTTGGGTGCGGCAAGGTTGATGAAAGAGAGAGTGTGGGTTGCGTCAGGGTCGTCGATGGGAGTGAAGCCGAGTCTTTCGTAGAGACGAGCGGCATTGGCATTCTCTGCGCGCAGGCGTACGTGGCGGAAGTTCTTTCGAGCTTCTTCGATGAGGGCGGAGACAAGCGCGCGGCCGACTCCCTGGTTGCGCCATGCGGAGCGGACGTAGACGCGGCGGATACGGCCTGTGTGTGATTCGGCGGTGAAGGGGTCGAGGGTGAGTCCGCCGACTGCGACGAGTTGATCGTGGTGGAGATGACCGCAGAGGATTTCGCCGGGAGCTTCGAAGCGATTGGCTCCGCTGGCCCACTCTTCGACCAGAGTGTCGATGAAGTCGTAGCCACTTTGTTTCGCTTCCGCGTGGAGTTCTTCCAGGCCTGCTATGGGCAGCTCGATTTGTTGAATCAGGATCATGGTTTGTTGTAGAGCGAAGTTAGCTCTTAACCTGCTTTGCGATGCGCTCGATGGCGTGGTGGGCGGAGAGGACTGCGCCTTCCTGCCAGGCGACGAGATGAGAGAGGTAGTCGCCGGCGAAGTAGGTCTTGCCCTCCGGTTTTTCAAGCTGTTTGTAGGCCGGGTCACTGCTGGCGACAAAGTTGTTTGCAAGGCAGCCGAGTGAGTATGGGATTTTTGCCCATGCGACGTAGATTGGTTTGGTGAGCAGGTGCGAGCGGCCCGGGTGAAGGAGTTCTACGGCCTGACGGGAGGCTTCGAACTTTGCTTCGATGGTGGGGAGTGCGCCGAAAGCAGAGAGCTCGCCGGTTGTAGTGCCGCCTACGCCGCCTACGATCTTCTGCTCGGAGTTGAAGCCAGCGACGAGGACGCCAGTGGGGGAGAAGAGTTTGTCGGTGGGGTACCAGACGAGGTCGACCTTGTCTTTGAGGAAGGAGATGCCGCCGTAGATGTTGTTCTCTTTCTCCCAGAAGCGTGGAGACTCCCAGGCGATTTTATAGAGCGGGACCATGGGCATGCCTGTGAATGCCTGCTGTGCTTCGGGAGAGAAGTTGTTTTTGGTTTTGGCGAGGATTGGTAGGGGTAGGGTGCAGATGCAGAAGTCGGCAGTGATGGTTTGGGTGGTGCCGGATTTGGTGTAGGCGACGGTGACGCTTTGGGCGGAGGTGGTGATCTCGGTGACGGGACACTCGTAGTGGATCATGTCGCCGAGTGATTTTGCGAAGCCGTAGGCGATGCGATCCATGCCGCCGACGGGCTGGAACATGGTGGCCTGCCAGTCGATCTGTTCCTCGTAGAACTCGCCGGTGGTCATGTCGGCGGCGAGGAGTTCGGAGAAGTTGAGCGGTTTGTGTAGAACGGAGTTGACGGGGCCTGCACCGGGGCCAGTGATGAAACCTGCGCGAGGTGTGCCGGTGTAACGTCCCTCTTTGTTCAGGTCGCCGAAGTTCCGAAGGAATTCGAGGAGACGGGCAGTTTCTTCTTTGGAGAGCTCGTCGTCGAGGGTGTGTTTGTTGATGGCTTTGGAGAGGAGTTCGGCGAGATAGCCGCGGGTGTCGTGGACGACCTGGCGCTGCTGGACGGGGTCGCCATGGTTGAGCTTGGGAGACTGCATGAGAGCGGAGCGGGAGCTGTTGACTTCAACTTCGAGGCGAACGCCGAGCTCCTGACAGTAGCCAAGAATGTGGGTGTGAATGGAGGGGATGCGCGCGGGGCCGGCGTTGAGATAGCCGCCGTCCTGCCACTCGCAGTTTTGGATGGTGCCGTCGGTGAATTCGACTTTGGTGCCGTCGCGGACGGTCCAGTTGCGTCCGCCGGGGCGGTTTCGGGCTTCGAGGATGGTGCAGTCGAAGCCTGCTTTGCGTAGTTCGTAGGCGGCGGTCATGCCGGCGATGCCTCCGCCGAGGATGATGACTTTCTTGCCTTTGCCGAAGTCGGCGGCAAGAGTTGGAATCGGAGACTGGCCGACGGCGGGCATGAGGCCTAGTGCCTGCATGGTGGCGAATGCGGCGGAGTATCCGCCTATCTGGGCGATGCGTTGGAGGAAGACACGTCGGGTCAGGCTCATTGCGATGGCTCCGATGGACTTTGAATTGTGAGGGACTGTTTTAGTGTGGGGTGCGAAGAAGATCTTTGCAAGGAGAAAGTCGTACTGACTGCAGGGAAACGAAAGTGTAACGAAGGGCGAAGACTCATCACACCAAAAGTGGTGCAGCTATGCGGGATTTGGAACCATGCGTGGTACGGGCGGTGGAAAACGAGGGTCGTGCGTTTGGCGCGGAGATGGGAGAATTGAAACACCTTAAGGAGTACTGCCGCTATGTCCAATCTGCCAGACGATCTTCGTATCCACTATCACGATGAGATACCGCACGGTGCGCGGATTAAAGTCATCGGCGTGGGTGGCGGTGGCAACAATGCGGTGAATCGCATGATTGCGGCGAATGTGGTCGGCGTGGAGTTTATTGCGGCGAATACAGATGTGCAGGCGCTGCAGGTGTCGAATGCGCCGGTGAAGCTGCAGCTTGGGGTGAAGCTGACGAGCGGACTGGGTGCGGGCGCGAATCCGGATGTGGGTCGGCGGGCGGCGCTGGAGGATTCGGACAAGATCATCGAGGCGCTCGAGGGCGCGGACATGGTGTTCGTTACGGCTGGGCTGGGCGGAGGTACGGGGACTGGCGCTGCTCCGGTGATTGCGAGCCTCGCGAGCGAGATGGGAGCGTTGACGGTGGCGGTGGTGACGCGGCCGTTTGCGTTCGAGGGCAAGCGACGGATGCAGCAGGCGGAGCGCGGTATGCAGGAGCTGCTGGAGTCGGTCGATACTGTGATCGTGATTCCGAATGAGAAGCTGCTGGCAGTGGCGAAGGACGCGGGATTCTTTGAGAGCTTCCGGATTGCAGACGATGTATTGCGGCAGGGTGTGCAGGGGATCTCGGACATTATTACGATTCCTGGCGTGATCAACCGTGACTTCGCCGACGTGAAGACGACGATGGCGGGGATGGGCTATGCGGTGATGGGAACGGGCGTGCGGTCGGGCGCGAATCGTGCGGTTGAGGCTGCGATGGCCGCGATGGCTTCGCCTCTGCTGGAGGCCGGAGCGATCGATGGGGCGCGGGGAATTCTGATCAACATTACGGGTTCGAGCAGTTTGAAGCTGAGCGAGGTGAATGAGGCTTCGAGCATCATTCAGAATGCGGCGCATGAGGATGCGAATATCATCTTCGGTGCGGTGCAGGACGAGTCGATGGGTGATGAGGTAAAGATCACCGTCATTGCGACGGGATTCAAGCAGCAGGAGATGCCGCAGCGGCGGGAGCGGATGCTGGCTGAGGCGACGCTGCCAACGATGCGGTATGACGTGCCGATTCAGCCGCGTGTCGTGACTCCGCGGGCGGGTACGACGCGGTTTGCGAGCGAGATGGAGACGAGGCCTGAGGCTGCGAAGCCGGAGCGCGAGTCTCATGAGATAAAAGAGCCGGTGGTGAAGAGAGAGGGTGGCAGCGCGGAGTTGATTCCGGTACCGGCTTCGGTCTTCGATGACGACTTTTTCCGAACACCCGCGGGGCGCGCTGAGAGAGCCGCTGAAGCAGATCGCGCGGAGGCTGAGCCGACGGATCGGGCGCGAGAGGCGACTCACTTTTCTGCGTTATTGCACGTCCAACAGGAACATGTCCGTGCTGCGGCGGGAGATGGCGCGGAGTCGTCGGCACGTGTTCCGGCGTCGGGAAGCGCAACGGTGGTGCCTACTGGGCAAGCGGAGTCGGATGAGCTTGATATACCAGCGTTTCTGCGTCGCGGGAACTAGTGGTACAACTGATTTCGGGTGGAGTAGCACAAATGGGGAACTGTGCTGCCGCGACATATGCTGTTAAATGAGTGTTCTATTAGATGAATTCTGGATCGATGGCAGTTCGATTGCAGTCAAATCAATAAGAGGGATCGCCTGTGTCGAGATCATTGAAGGTTTTAGGCGCACTTCTCTTCGGCCTTGTTCTTGGAGCTGGGGGGAGAGCGAACGCAACAACGACGGCAGTGGCTAAGACGAAGCGACACTCAGCCGGGACGGCCCGGGTGTCGACATCGGTGAAAGCGCGTGCCGGGGTCTCCCATGCTAGATCTGCGGGTGCGACATCTCATGCTGTTGCAGGGGCACGAGTTGCGGGTCATCGCCATGGGGCTCGACCGACGTTGGCAGTGCGACGGACA
>NZ_LMUD01000014.1:329327-367395 GCF_009766095.1 Granulicella sp. S190 | reverse complement strand
GCCAGCTCGTTTGCGGATAATCTGACGCTTGGCGATGTGATTGAGGGTGAAGATCCGGTGGTTCGGGCGGCTGCGATTGAGGCGCTGGGAAATATGAACGGCACAGCGATCGCAATCGACCCTTCGACTGGGCGAATTTTGGCGATGGTGAACCAGAAGCTGGCGCTGTCGCGTGGGGCTGAGCCTTGCTCGACCATCAAATTGACGGTGGCCCTGGCGGCTCTGGAAGAGGGGATCGTTCGTAAGGACACCGAGGTGAACCTGGGCGGGCATTACCACCTGACCATGACGGAGGCTCTGGCTCACTCAAATAACCTTTATTTTGAGACACTTGGTCGGCAGTTGGGATTTGAGCGAGTCAAACACTACGCGAATGAGTTTGGGTTGGGGGAGTTGGCTGGATACCACATTCAGGGGGAGCAGCTGGGAACGTATCCGGATGAGGTTTTGCCTGCGTCGCTGGGTGGGGTTGGCCGGATGTGCTCGTTTGGCGAAAGCGTTTCGATGACTCCGCTTCAGTTGGGGGCTTTGGTTTCCGCGATTGCGAATGGTGGGACACTTTACTATTTGCAGCATCCAGAGAGCGCGATCGATGTTGCTGCTTTTCAGCCTAAAGTGAAGCGGGTGTTGGATATAGCCCCTTTGATTCCAGAGATTTCGGTTGGGATGCAGGGGGCGGTGCAGTACGGTACGGCGCGGTCTTTGCGGGCTAATTTCAGTCAGTTTCCGGTGATGGGTAAGACCGGAACCTGCTCGAATAATGGGACCAGATTTGGGTGGTTTGGGTCATTTGCGGATACTCCCAAGGGACAAATAGTTACTGTTTTCTTCCTGGAGGGCGGGCGTCCTACGTTCGGGCCGAAGGCAGCTGAGCTGACCGGGGAGTTTTATCGGGCCCTGTGGGACAAGGATTATTTTTTGCAGAAGCCTGTGATGGAAACCAGCGGTGTCGTGGGCGGCACTAAGTAGGGTTATAGCTTTTCGTTGTAAAAAACGCTGGTAAGGGTGTGGTGGCAGCGTGGAGTTTCGGTGGTGGAAACGTGGTGCATAGCAGCGTCTTTTTGAGCGGCTACAAATGCGCCACGTTTTTGTGTTTAAGTTCCCAGTTCCCAGTTCCCAGTTCCCAGTTCCCAGTTCCCAGTTCCCAGTTCCCAGTTCCCAGTTCCCAGTTCCCAGTTCCCAGTTCTCGGGTCTCAGGTTGTCCGGTCGCGGGATGAAAGTACTGGGTAGCTGGTGCATCTTGGCTTCGGCGGAGGAATCGCGTAGAAGGGAAAGATGAAGATTCTTACGGCGACAGAGATGCAGGCAGTGGATAAAGCGACGGCGGAGGAGTTTGGGGTTTTGCTGGAGAGGTTGATGGAGGCGGCGGGTGGTGCGGTGGGGAGGTTCTGTCTGCGGAGGTATCCGTCTGCGATGCGGGTGGTGGTGCTGTGTGGGAAAGGGAATAACGGAGGGGATGGTTTTGTTGCGGCACGGGTGCTGGCGGGAGCGGGGCGTTCGGTTGGAGTGATCCTGCTGGGACGGATGGATGAGGTGAAGGGTGAGGCCGCTGCAGCGTTGAAACGGCTGCGTGAAGAGGCGCCAACGGTGGCGGTGCATGAGGTGGTGGACGAGGCTGGGTTGGCAGCTTGCTCGCAGGGACTGGCTGAGGCGGAGCTGCTGCTGGATGCGCTGGTGGGGACGGGGTTCAAGCCGCCGCTGCGTGGGATTGCGGTGTCGCTGCGTGACCGGGTGGAAGCGCTCAACACGCCGGTGGTGGCGGTCGATCTGCCGTCGGGCTGGGATGCGGACTCGATGGAGCAGACGGCGGCGGGATCGTTTCGCGCCGATGCGGTGGTGACCTTTACTGCTCCGAAGATGGCGCATGTCTTCGGACACCTGACACGGAATGAGAAGACCGGAGGGACGTTCGGTCCGGTAGTGGTGGCCGGGATCGGGTCGCCCGAGAAGGCGGTGGTTTCTACGAGCGGGTTTACCTGGGCGGGTAGTTCGAAGGCGTTGGCGGAGAGGCCTCGCGATGTGAACTCGAACAAAGGCAAGTTTGGACATGTGCTGGTGGTGGGAGGGAGTTATGGGAAGGCTGGGGCTCCGGCTATGGCTTCGCTGGCTTGCCTTCGCGCGGGTGCGGGGCTGGTGACGGCGGCGGTGCCCAAGAGCATTCTGGATACTGTGACTCGCATTGCTCCGGAGCTGATGATGGCTCCGTTGGCGGAGGGGACCAAAGGTGCGGTGTCCTTTAAAAATCTGGATGGGGCGAAGCTGGATGCGTTGGTGAAGAAGATCAGCGTGGTGGCTGTGGGGCCGGGCCTGTCGACGGAGGGTGATGCTTCAGCGTTTGCGCGGCAGATGGTGGAGAAGACGTCGGTGCCGGTGGTGATCGATGCGGATGCTTTGAATGCGTTTGTGGGGAAGACGAGTCTGTTGAACGGTAATGAACGTGTGATGGTATTGACACCGCATCCGGGGGAGATGGCGCGGCTGGCGGGGCTGACGGTGAAGGAGGTGGAGGCTGACCGTGTGGGGCTGGCGCGGAGGTTTGCGACCAAGCACAAGCTTACGCTGGTGCTGAAGGGATGGCGGACCCTTATTGCGCATCCGGATGGCTCGATTGCGGTGAATACGAGTGGGAACCCGGCGATGGCAAAGGGCGGGAGCGGAGACATTCTAACCGGGATTGTGGCGGCTATGCTGGCACAGTTTCCCGAGGATGTGGCGCGCGCGGTGGAGACGGCGGTGTATCTTCATGGGCTGGCGGCGGACTTTGCCGCTCACGCAATGGATGAGCACACTGTACTTGCAACCGATACGGTTACACATCTTTCGGATGCGTTTCGATATCGGGTAATGGACGAGGATGGGTTGGTGTGGGTGTGTGGGCTGCGGAGCTGAGGGAGAGGCGGGTTCAGCTTCGCGCGGGGTCGATCGTCTTGATCTTGAGGGGCCTCAATCTCTATGGCAATTTGCCTGGTGGTGTAGGGCTGCAAACGCAGATTCCTTTCGTGAATGACAAAAGAAAGGGAAAGCGGGTCTGCAGTTATTAACTAATTTTCATGATTCTGCAATGACAGGGTGATGTAACCCTGCAACTCTCTTTGCTGGAGGTTTCATGAAAAAGTTAGTTGCTCTGTCTCTAGCTGCACTTGTGGGTTCGGCCGGTTTGGCAGTTGCGGAAGATCACGACGCACCCATCAAGCGCGTACTCCTCATCAGTGTGGATGGCATGCATGCCGTCGATTTTGCGAACTGCGCAAACGGCGTGAGCGGTGTCAACGCAGGCGAACCGTATTGCCCTGCGCTGGCTGCGCTTGGCGCGACTGGAGTGAACTATGTTGCTGCGAGCACTTCAAAACCTTCGGATTCCTTTCCTGGTCTGACGGCGATCGTTACAGGCGGAAGCCCGGCGCTGACCGGCATCTATTACGACGTCGCCTACTCGCGGAACTATGACGCCCCCGCGAAGACAACAGGTAATGGCCTTGCGGCTGGTCCCTGCACCCCCTATGCGAAGCCTACGGGAACGACCACCGAGTATGAAGAAGGGATCGACATCGATCAGACAAAGCTGAACGGTGGGGCACCGGGAGCGTCGCTGACCGATGGTGGCCTTGCGTCGATCGATTCGAACAGGCTTGTTCGCGATCCCAATAACGGCTGCAATCCGGTCTTTCCGTGGGATTTTGTACGTACTAACAGTATCTTTAGCGTGATTCACGCGGCGGGCGGCTATGCAGCGTGGTCCGATAAACATCCGGCCTATGCTTCCGTTTCGTCGGGTCTTGGACCAATTGCGCTCGATGACTTTTACGCTCCGGAGATCAATTCCAGCGTAATCGCTCTGCCGAATGTAAAGACGCCGACGGGTGATTCCTGCGCGGCGATTCGCGACTCCGGCTCGGACCTTACGGCCTGGACGAACAGCTTCGATAACATCCAGTGCTACGACACGCTGAAGGTGAATGCGATCGTGAACGAGATTGAAGGCAAGAATCACCTTGGCACGAAGAAGACTAAGGTTCCTACGATCTTTGGGATGAACTTTCAGGCGGTCAGCGTGGGTCAGAAGCTGATTGAGAAGAGTAACGGAGTGACGGGCGGGTATCTCGATGCTGCCGGGACACCGACCGAAGCACTCCTTGGCGAGATCAAGTTCGTCGATGCGTCGATTGGGGAGTTTGTGAGAGAGCTGAAGGAACAGGGTCTCTATGACTCGACGATGATTGTGATCACGGCCAAGCATGGTCAGTCGCCGATCGATCCGAGCCGGTATGTCTCTCAGCTGATCAACGGAACGTCGCCGGTTACGCTGCTCTCGAATGCGAATTTTATTCCGAACTCAGAGTCGACCAATAACCCGACGGGAATCGGCCCGACGGAGGATGATGTTTCGCTGATCTGGCTGAAGAGCTCGGCAGATACGGATGCCAGCGTCAAGATTCTGGAGCAGAATGCCTCCGCAACCGGCATCGCGCTTGGCCAGATTTACTACGGTCCTTCGCTCGCACTTAACTTCAACAATCCGACTGAGGATCCGCGCACGCCGGATATTATCGTGACTCCAAATGTTGGCGTTACCTACTCGGGCAGCAAGTCAAAGCTATCTGAACATGGTGGGTTTTCACACGACGATACGAACGTTGTACTGTTGGTGTCGCACTCTTCGTTCCGACCGCGTACGGTTCGCGCTGAGGTAGGAACGGCACAGGTTGCGCCTACTATCCTGAAGGCGCTAGGCCTCGATCCCAAGGCACTCGATGCTGTTCGCATCGAAGGGACGGGCGTTCTTCCGGCGGTACCGTTGCAGTAGCAATTTGTGCCAGGTGAACAACGACGGATGCTCCCTTGTGGGCATCCGTCTTTGTTTGAAGTGAGCCCATGTGGAATTTTGAAACTTTTATTGTTACAAATACCTTGAATTGGTTTCGGTATCTGAGGGAGTCTTCTCCGCGGCCGTGCCGACTGTTTCATTTTCATGGTCGAGGAGCCAGCGTTTGCGTTCGCTGCCGCCGCCGTAGCCGGTAAGTGAGCCGTCGGAGCCGATGACGCGGTGACAGGGGACTACAACTCCTATGGGGTTTGAGCCGTTGGCGTGTCCGACTGCTCTTATGGCGGTGGGGCGACCGATCTGCTCGGCGAGCCTGGCATAGGAGATGGTTTTGCCGGATGGGATATTACGCAGGGCGCGCCAGACCTCGCGCTGGAAGGGTGTGCCTGCGGTCTTCACAGGCAGGTCGTCGATGGAGGCGAGTTCTCCGGCGAAGTAGCTCTTCATCTTGTCGGTGAGGCCGCCGGGATTTTTTGCCGGCTCCAGAGTGAAGCCGTTCTTGCCGTAGTAACGCTGAAGAAGCTTCTGCATGCGGTCGATGTGTTCGGTCCAGTCGACGGCGCGCAGGTTGCCGTCGTGGTCTGCGACGATGACCATCTCGCCTATCGGCGTGTCCAACCGATCGATGAGAAATTTTAGAGTTTCAGGCATAGGCCTCTTCGGTGGCTGCGGTTGCAGCGAGGGTTGCGCCGGCTGGTGGAGTGATGGCCGCGCTGGCTGCCCATAGATGTTGCGCGGCGTAGGCTCGCCAGGGTCTCCATGATTCGGCGCGGTGGAGAAGATCTTTGGGAGTTGTTGGGGCTCCGTCTATCTTCGCTGCTCCGCGGAGGAGGCCGACGTCGGAGGCGGGAAAGGCGTCCATCTCGCGGATGGCGCGCAGGGCGATATACTGGGCGGTCCACTCGCCGATGCCGGGTATGGAGCGCAGACGCGCGAGAGCTTCATCGATGGTTCCGAGGGGGCGGAAGAGATTCGGATCTTTTACCGTTGCCTTTGCCATGGCTTTCAAAGCCTCAGCGCGAGCGGCGGGCATGCCCAAGCCGATGGATGCGGCGGAGGCGAGACGTTCGGCAGTGGGGAAGGCGTGCGTCAAGCCATGAGGGATGCCGGGGCTTGCGGGGAGCGGCTCGCCGTGGAGTGCGACGAGCTGGCCTGCGAGCTGGCGAGCTGCAGCGACGGTGATCTGCTGGCCGAGGATGGCGCGGATGGCGAGCTCGAAGCCGTCCCAACTACCGGGCGCGCGAAGGCCAGGGCGGAGTGCGACCCAGGGCGCGAGTTGCGGGTCGAGCGAGAGGTGGGCGTCAATGGTCTCGATGTCTGCGCCGAGGTCAAAGAGGCGACGAACGCGGGTGACGATGGCGGGCAAAGACTGAACGGTTGGGAACTGGATGGTGACGCTAAGGCTCTGCCGCTGCGGCAGGTGGGCGACGGTGATGTGTCCCATGGAGGCGCCGATCTCAATGGTGCGGCGGTAGCAGTTTTTCTCGACTACTTCGACGCCTGGGATGGCGCGTGCTTCGAGGAAGCTGAGCATGGATTGCCAGTCGTAGGGTGGCTTGTAACGCAGGCGGAGGGTGATGCCTGCTTCCGCGCTGGGACGGCTGACGGAGGATTTTCTTCTGAGGGCGCTGGGTGGACGACGGAAGAGATTCTGGAAGACTTCGTTGAAGCGGCGGAGGCTGCTGAAGCCCGCAGCCATTGCGACCTCCGTCATGGGCATGTGGGTTTCGTGGAGGAGATGCTTGGCGAAGAGGACGCGGCGGGTTTGGGCAACTGCGATGGGCGAGGCTCCGAGGTGCTGGAGGAAGAGCCTGCGGAGCTGACGCTCGCCGACGCCGAGCCGCTCTGCGAGCGCATCGACGCTTCGGCCTTCGCCGTCGAGGGCACCATCGTTGATGAGCGCGAGGGCGCGTGAGACGGTGTTGGAGGTTCCGCGCCATGAGGCGAGTTCGGGTGCGGTCTCGGGGCGGCAACGGAGGCAGGGACGATAACCCGCTTCCTGTGCGGCTGCGGCGGAGGAGTAAAAGGTGCAGTTCTCGTACTTGGCGGTCCGGGCGGGGCAGACGGTGCGGCAGTAGATGCCAGTGGATTTGACGCCGACAAAAAACGAGCCGTCGAAGCGCGGATCGCGGCTCTGAAGGGCACGGTAGCAGGCGTCTTTGTCCAGCAGTTCCATTGCTTGAGTTTCTCACTCTGAGAGAGAAAAGACTCGCGCTTTTCGGACATGGTCATGACCCGGTGGACGTGGCTGAAAGTAGTGATTGGGGTGGCGGTGCTCTGGTGCGCTTGATAGGCAGGAGGCTTACGTCCGATGAGAAGATGAAAGGAGAGATGCAGATGGCTAAGGAGCGATGAGTGGAGTTACGGGAGAAGAAGCGGTTCAAGACACGGAGTGAGGCGGGGACGCTGGCGATGGGGGAGAGAGTGGCGGAGATGTTGCTGCCTGCTCCGAAGATGTTTGTACTGCGCGGGGATCTAGGCGCAGGAAAGACGACGCTGGTGAAGGGGATTGCTGCGGCGCTGGGAGCAGCCGAAGCTGAGGATGTGACGAGTCCTACCTTTACGCTGGTGCATGAGTATGCGGGGAGGAAGGTGCGGCTGTTTCATCTGGATTTGTATCGTCTGGAGACGGAGCGGGAGCTGATGACGCTGGGGTTGGAAGAGATGGCGGCGGAGCCTGATGCGTTGGTGCTGGTGGAGTGGGGAGAGAAGTTTCCGAGCATCGTGGAGCGGGCGGACGGCGAGATTGTGATTGAAGAGGCGGGTGGGGATGAGCGGATGTTTTATGTGCGAGTGAAGGTTTAGGTTTGCTTTGTTTGCGCAAGATCGTGTGGATGCGGAGTCGTGCAGCTCTTAGTATGAACGTGTTTGATTTTGTTGAGGGAGACAGAGGAGGCCGTTATGCGTAGAGTCTTGCGGTGCGTTTTGGGGATGGGTGTGATGGTGGGAGCGGTGGGTGGATTGGGGCGGCTTGTTGCTCAAGAGCGCTCGCCGCTGGTGCAACAGACAGCGGAACAGATTGCGGCGCGCGAGGCCGAGGGTTGGCTGGCGATGATGGATGCCGGCAAGTATGCGGAGAGCTGGAAGGCTGCGGCGGAGGTTTTGAGGAGCGCGGTGACGGCGCAGAAGTTTGCGTCTTCGATTGAAGCTGTGCGGGGGCCGATGGGGAAGCTGGAAAGCAGAAAACTGCAGAGCGCGACGTACACGACGCTGCTGCCGGGAGTTCCTCCGGGCGATTATGTGATGATCCTGTATTCGAGCAGCTTCGAACAGAAGCAGGTGGCGCAGGAGACCGTAATCATGAGCCGGGAGAAGGATAAGGTGTGGCGGGTGGCGGGGTATTACATCAAGTAGTGGATTCGCAGCTGTTGAGCGTCGTGGATGATTCAGCCGGCTGCGAGCGATGCTATTTGCTGCGGCCAGTGAGGCGATAGATGGCGCACTCCTCGTCGCCGGTAGAGCCGTACTCTTTTTGCTGGGCGATTGCGGCCAGATCTGCGGCGTGGTCTTCGGGGGACATGGCTACGGGGCCGAGGAAGAGACGGGTGAAGGCGGGGTGGGCGTCGAGGACGGCGCGGCACTCGGAGTTGACGTAGAGGAGGTCGAAGGCTGGGAGTGGGGAGCCCGGGCGTTTGACGAACTGCGCTTCGATGCGGCGGAGGAGGAGCTTGAGGACCGGAGCTTCGAAGGGATGGAAGAGGAAGGCGAGGGTGGGGGTGCGGGGGAAGTCGAAGGTGAGGGCGTCCTGCTCGAGGAGGCGGATGGGGGCGAGGGTTGGAGCGGTTGCGTCGGCGGCGTGGGCGACGCGCCAGTGTTCGAGGTTGGTTTGGGCGATGTCGGCGAGAGTGGGGTTGAGCTCGATGCCGATGACCTGGTGGAAGGGAAGCTGGCTGGCGACGAGCATGGCGCGGCCTTTGCCGGCACCGATGTCGATGAAGGTGTAGCGATGGATGGGGTGGGGCGGGTTTGTGGCGCGCCAGAGGTCGATGAGGGTTCGGAGGATGCTGGGAGCGACGCCGTAGTAGGCGGTGACGTGAGCGTCGTTGGGATGGCCAGTGGTGAGGTTACCGGCGGCGATGAGTCCGCTGGTTTCGACGCCGTGGATCTGGTCGAAGGGGTGCTGGGGCGGCGGTGGCGGAGGCATGACCAGCGTGGACTTTGATTTTCGGGAGGGCATTGGATTAGCGGATCTGGACCAGGTGCGGGTTGCCGTCGAGGCCCAAGGTTTTGCGGCCCGCGGATGTGATGTTCGATGGCGTCCACGTGGGGGAGTCGAGCAGGGTGACGGTGGAGCGGCTGATGGTTTCGAGTCCGGCGAGACGATTTACGATCTGGGCGCTGAGCTGGGAGTTGGCGGCTTCTTCAGTTTGCGTGGGGATGATGGCGATTTCGACGAGATACTTTTGCGGGACGCCGGGGATGGTTGCGCCCGGGGCGTCCGGGTCGAGGGAGATGGTGATGGAGCGGATGAGGCCGAGATCGACGATGTTGCAGGGGAGGACAGGGTCGTAGCAGTCGCGGAGGGCCTGGAGGATGTCGGGCTCGGTGAGCATCTATGTTGATGATAGCGTCACCGTGAGATGGAGACGGATAAGAGTGTAGAGTGGCGGCAAGATGATAGCGGTGAGTGGATGCGGAGGGCGTCGTGTGGCGGGGTGATGCAGAGAAGAGTCTCGTGACCGAAAGGCTGGTGCTGCGGCGATGGAGGGAGTCAGACAAAGCTCCTTTTCGCAAGCTGAACGCCGATGCCCGGGTAGCTGCGTTTTTGCGCGGCCCTCTGGATGCGGTGGCCTCGGACGCGATGGTGGAGCGGATTGAGAGGCACTTTGAGCGGAATGGCTTCGGCTTGTTTGCGGTGGAGGTGCGCGAGAGCGGGGAGTTCGCGGGATTTATTGGGCTGTCGGTGGCGGATTTTGCGGCTGCGTTTACTCCGGCGGTGGAGATCGGCTGGCGGCTGGCGGCCGAACACTGGGGTAAGGGGCTAGCGACGGAGGGAGCGCGCGAGGTTCTTTGCTATGGATTCGACGAGATAGGTCTGAGTGATGTCGTGTCCTTTACCGTTCCTGCGAATGCGCGGTCGCGGGCGGTGATGGAGAGATTGGGGATGTCTCGTGATCCGACGGAGGATTTTGTACACCCGAATGTTTCTGAAGGTGATGATTTGCGGCTGCATGTTCTCTACCGACTTGAACGTGAGGCGTGGGCTCGTGGAGTGAAGGGCTAGTTCCTTTGCTCGGCTAGTTCTTTCGTTCGACGAGGTACTGCGCGAGAGATTTGAGGGGGACTGCTGCCTCGCCGAAGGGCTCGAGTGCTGCGAAGGCGTCGGCGATGAGTTCTTTGGCGTCGTGGAGCGACTGGTCGATGCCGAAGACGGCGGGCCAGGTGGCCTTGGTGCTTGCGGTATCTTTGCCTGCGGTCTTTCCGAGTTCTTCAGAGCTTTGCGTCATGTCGAGGATGTCGTCGATGATTTGAAAGGCGAGGCCGGCTTTTTCGCCGAAGGTGCGAAGGCGCGTGATGGTGTCGGCGTAACGGGCGTAGGCGGGGCGTGCCGGGTCAAAGCGGGATTTTGATTCGGGCTCGTGTTCGCCATCGCCGGAGCCGTGGCTCGATCCACTGCCTGAGGAGCGACCGCGCAGACCGAGGCCGAAGAGGCCTCCGGAGACGATGCTGGTGGTGATGAGGGCGCCAGTCTTGGAGCGGTGGATGGCTTCGACGAGAGGTGCTGTGGGTGTGACGCCTTCGGCTTCGATGTCCATGACCTGACCGCCGATCATACCAGGGGGGAGCTTGGTATCGAGGTCGCCGACGCGGCCTACGCCGGTGCCGATGGCGAGGGAGATCTCGCGAAGGATGGCGACGGTGGTGGGAGAGGGTGTGGAAAGAGAGGCGATGGTTTGAAAGGCGAGGGTCTGGAGGGCGTCACCGGCGAGGATGGCGGTGGCTTCGCCGAAGACGACGTGACAGGTGGGCTGGCCGCGGCGTAGGTCGT
The DNA here is from genome assembly GCF_009766095.1 of Granulicella sp. S190. GTDB lineage: Bacteria > Acidobacteriota > Terriglobia > Terriglobales > Acidobacteriaceae > Edaphobacter. The sequence goes on along the minus strand of NZ_LMUD01000014.1, from coordinate 356,584 downwards.
CGTTGTCGAGTGCAGGAAGGTCGTCGTGGATGAGGGAGTAGGTGTGGATCATCTCCAACGCCGCGCCAAGGTCGGCGATGCCTTCGGGGTAGCTTTCTGTGCCGTTAACCATCTTTGCGGCTTCCATGCAGAGGATGGGGCGGAGACGCTTGCCGCCGGCGAAGGTGCTGTGCCGCATGGCCCGGTGGATGGAGTGAGGGAGCGTGTCGGTTGCGGGCAGGAGGCGTTCGAGGGCGGAGTCGGTGAGCTGGGCGCCGGAGAGAAGCAGATCTTTAACGGTGGAGTGCATCGGCTTCGATGATAAATCAGCTGGAACGATGTGGGCTGGTGTCGATGGATTTGAATGGGAGGATGCGGGTGTTCAGGCCGTGGCTGGTTGGGGTTTGCGGCGCAAGAGAAAGAGGAGAGCGGCGAGAGCTAAGAGAGAGATCGCATCGCCGAGAGTTTGATCGAGGGTATGGGCGTAGGTGATTGCGATGGTGGAGGGCCCGGCGGGGACGGGCAGGACGATGAGGCCGTCATCTCTTTGATCGCGCTGGTCGCGCGTGGTGATGGGCGAACCGTTGAGGGTGATGTGCCAGCTGGGGTAGTCGCGAAGGTTGAGGATCAGGTCTTCGGCTATGGGGGCGTTGATGGTGAGGTGCTCGGGTGCGGGGCCGGGCTGGGTGTTGGCTGGGGCTTTCGCGTTGGGGTCGGTTGCGAGCCAGAAGGCGGGGTCGGTTTGGAGGAGGGAGTCGTTGTCGGCGGTGGTGGGGGTGTACTCGTCGGTGGGTTCGGTGCCCTGGTTGGAGTGGAAGAGGGCTTCACGAGCTGTAGGCGTATCTGGGTCATCGCAGGTTTGGTGAAAGGCAGTGTAAGCGGGGTAGGTGAGGGCTGCGGCGATCGTGATTGCGATGACGGTGCGGGTTGCGGGTTTGAAGATGACCGTGGTGAGTGCGAGTGCGATGGTGAGGGCGCTGACTGCGGCAAGGACGGCGAGGAGACGCCACGGGAATTGGAGGAAGGCTAACTCGGGGGCGTATTTCCAGATGAAAGCGGTGATGGGGGTGAGGAGGAGGGTGATAGCGATGGCGAGGGTAGCGAGAGACGCGAAGGGGGAGTTGCTGTGCGAATGGTTGGAGGCGACGGCGGCTTCGGCAAAATGCGGGGGTCTCTCGACTACGCTGCGCTTCGGTCGAGATGACGCTTCTTTTGTTAATTCGTGTTGGCTCTCTCGCGTGTCCGACAACTTTATTTGCGTTTCTGAGATCGTGGAGTGCTGCGCGGGGGGGTGGAGGTAGCCGGTGACGATAGCGAGGATGGTTGTCGCTATGAGAGTGATGGCGAGGAGGGAGGCGGTGTGGAGGACCTGGTCGTGGGGTGCGTCGCCGGTGTGATGGAAGAGGAAGTTGTCCTGGATGCGCATGTTGGGGATGATTGCCATGGCGATCTGGACGTAGCGGCGCTCGTAGGCAGCGGGGAGGATGTAGAAGGCGGCGAGGGCGAGGCCGAGGGCTGTTCCGGCGATGGTGTTAATGATGACTTGCAGGCGGCTTTGAGGTGGGGCTTTGGTGGGTTGGGAGTTGGCGGGAGCGGTCGCGCTTTCGCGCGATGCCCACATCTCAGAATCGAGATATGGGGCACCCAGATTTGTGTCGGTTCGGGTATTCGACGCTGTTGATATGGATCGGTCTGGGGAGTTAGTGGCGGTGCGGATGAGAGTGAGAAGGGCCAGGGCGTAGCAGCTCATGACGGCGGCGGGTGCGTTGGTGAGCCAGAGGAGTGCGACGGGGAGGGCGATGCGGGGGATGGTGACTTGTTGGCTCAGAATGGCGTGAAGGAGCAGGGGGATGATGGCGGCGGCGAGGAGCTCGGCGTAGGCGGTGCGCTCGTAGGCGGTGAAGAGCATATAGGGGTTCACCGTGTAGAGGACGGCGGCGATGAGAGCGGCGGTGGGTGGTGCGAAGTCTCGGGCGAGACGGTGGAGCGCAAGGCCGCTGGCGGTGAGGGCTAGCCAGGTGTAGAGGATTGGCGTTGCCGTGATGGGGAAGAGGAGGGTGAGGATCGCGCCGAGCGTCCAGGAGAGTGGAGGGTAGAAGACGAAGCGCGGTTCGCCGGCGTTATAGGCAGGAGTGTAGGCCCAGTGGGGATGAAGGTTGCCGTGGGTGAACTGGCGAGCGGCTTCGAGCCAACTGAGGATGTGGAAGTCGAAGTCATGGCCGCAGGAGCAGCCTTGAAAGATGAGGGGCAGGACGGCTACGAGCGCGATGAGAGGGATCAGGAGATAAGATAGCCGGTCGCGCTGCATGTGTTGAGGGTATCGCAGGATGGGGCTGGATTCGGTCGGGCTTTGAGATTAGAGCAGAGATTTGGCGACGATCTCGCCGACCGAGAGTTTGTATAACCAGACGATCTCAAGAGCTGCAAAGACGATGGATAAGGCGTAGTTGTGTCTTTGAATATTCATCACCGATACGAGAAAGTAAGACAGGATCATAAATGCATGGCTTGCGTAGGCGAAGTATTTCCTTCGTGTTGTGTATACAGCGACGAGCAACAGAACACTCAAGAAGAAACTAATTACGCTGGTTAGAATGAGTGGTCTCACGGAGCCTCCTTGCGTCGACCTATTTTACATAACGGCTTATGCCCTATGAAGAACTAGTGGGCGCCTGCGGGGGGGGTGCCGGGCTTTACTTTTTTGAAGAGCCAAACGATACCTACGCAGAAGAAACAAAGAAGCGAGAGCCAGCGGAAGACGTCGACGAAGGACCAGAGGGAGGCTTGCTGTCCGAGCTGCTGGTAGAGCATTGTCTGGGCGGGATCGGCAGCGTTGGATTTGCCGAAGTAGCCGGTCATGGCCTGAGTCATGCTGCCGAGCGCATTTTGGTACTGCTGTCCGGTGCGCGGCACGGAGTTGAGGATCTCGTTCTGGTGTACGGCACTACGGCGGGTGAGGAGGGTGGAGGCGATGGAGATGCCGATGGAGCCGCCGACGTTGCGGAAGAGGTTGAAGAGCCCGCTGGCGTTGCCGATTTGCTTGTTGTCGAGGGTGCCGTAGGCGGCCGTGCTGATGGGGACGAAGATGAAGCTGAGACCGAAGCCCGTGATGAGGATGGGCAGAAGCAGGGTGGTAGGCGATATTTCGAGGGTGACGTTGCCAAAGTAGAGCGTGGTGAAGCCGAAGGTAAGGAAGCCGAAGGTAAGAAGCCAGCGAGGATCGAGCTTGTTGGAGAGATAGCCGATGATAGGCATACCCATGACGGCTCCGATGCCTCGTGGGGCTACGACGATTCCAGCGGTGAAGGCGGTGTAGCCAAGGAGTTCCTGGTAGAAGAGCGGCAGGACGGTGACGGTGGAGTAGATGCCGACGCCGAAGAAGAAGATCAAAATGGTGCCGAGAACGAAGTTTCGATCCTTGAAGACCTTGAGGTCAACGAGCGTGTCTTTGTCGTTCCAGCAGTGCCAGATGAAGTAGACGAAGCTGATGATGAGGAAGAAGACGGCCCAGCGAATCCAGACCGCTCCGAACCAATCGTCTTCCTGGCCCTTGTCGAGAACAACCTGAAGGCAGCCGGTCCAGACGACCAGGGCGGCAAAGCCGTAGCGGTCGAAGGCGGGGACCTTGGCTTTGCTGATGTAAGGCGGGTCGTGGATGAAACGGTTGATCATGAGCAGGGCGAGGATCCCGATAGGGATGTTGATGTAGAAGGCGTAGCGCCAGGAGTAGGTGTCGGTGAGCCAGCCGCCCAGGGTGGGGCCGAGGACAGGAGCGACAACAACTCCGAAGGCGAAGACCGCCATTGCAGCGCCGCGCTTGGCCGGTGGGAAAGATTCGAGGAGGATGGCCTGGGAGAGCGGCTGGAGAGCGCCGCCACCAGCGCCTTGAACGACGCGGGCCAGCAGCATGATGCCGAGGGTTGGTGCGGCTCCGCAGGCGAAGCTCGCTATGGTGAAGATCGTTATACAGGACATCAGAAAGCGCTTGCGGCCGAATTTGAGGGAGAACCAGTTGCTGGCTGGGAGGACGATTGCGTTGGCGACAAGGTAGCTGGTGAGGACCCAAGTGGCTTCGTCGTTGGAGGCGGAGAGGGAGCCGGCGATGTAGGGCAGGGCAACCGAGGCAATGGCGGTGTCGAGCACCTCCATAAAGGTGGCGAGCATGACCGAGGCGGCGATGAGCCACGGATTCACCCCTTGGGTGACGGAGGCGGATTGGTCGGGTGGTGCGGTCGCAGCCGAGGCCATGGTCTATGGAGGTCCCTTGCGCGGTAGAGTGTCGTTTTCTAAATAGAGGCAAGAATGGAGGTAATGGATGCATTTGGGGTTTGCGCGGTGCGGTTAGCGACGCAAAAAGGCGACAAGCCCGTTGTATGGAGCCTGTCGCCTTGGTTGGGTTGTGGTTTTTCCGGCCAGGGGCAGCCGGTTTGGTGTCGAGGGCTTAGGAGGGGTTGCGGCCCATCTGGACCATCGACTGAGAGACCGTGTGAAAGGAGTCGACCTGAAGACGCCGGGTAGACGGGGGATGGCGGAGAGCGGGGACCTGGACGGCGTCGAGGCTCTTAGGGAGATGGGTAGACCAGGTATAGCTGGAGATGTTGGTGGGGGAGGCCAGGTCCTGGGTGCTGTTGCAGCCGGAGAGCAGACCGGCGAGGAGGCCAGCGAGGCCGAGGGAGGCGACTTTCAGGAGACGGCGTTTGGTACGGTGTGCAGGTAAGAAGGACATGAGCAACGCTCCAAGTGATGCATGAATGAACGAAGCGTATCCGGGGAGCATCCAGAGCGACAATGACACCTTCGGGTTAGCCACAAAGTGATGCCACCAAAGCACTTTGGCAACATGCGTGTTTGGTTTATCGGTGGGTTTCGGGCTGAACGAGAGGATATTTTCGCTTGATTTCTTATGGATTTGGATGGCGGCTTTTTCAAGAGGAAGGTGTTTTGGCAGGCGCAAAAGAAAGGGGTTGAGGCGATGAATCTTAAGGTGATAGATCGCATCAGAATAGTTGACAGTAAGTGACTCAAGATGCGATTCTTGAGAAGTCGTAATTTGAAGGGCTGCGAGCCCGGAATGAGGACCAGGAATGGCAAAGATTATTGGAATTGACTTGGGAACAACGAACTCCTGCGTGGCCGTAATGGAAGGCGGCGAGCCGAAGGTGATCCCAAACGAAGAGGGTGGCCGTACGACTCCTTCGGTGGTTGCGTTTACCAAGAGCGGGGAGCGTCTGGTGGGCCAGGTGGCCAAGCGTCAGGCGATTACGAACCCGGAGAATACGGTTTACTCGATCAAGCGTTTCATGGGCCGTCGCATGAACGAGGTTGGCGATGAGCTGAAGATGGTGCCGTACAAGGTGGTGGCGAAGGGCGACAACATTGTCGTGGTGGCGCAGGGTAAGGAGTTTACGCCGCCTGAGATCTCGGCGATGATTCTGCAGAAGTTAAAGAAGGCGGCTGAGGACTATCTCGGAACGTCGGTGAGCGAGGCTGTGATTACGGTTCCTGCTTACTTCAACGATGCTCAGCGGCAGGCGACAAAAGACGCCGGGAAGATTGCTGGTCTCGAAGTGAAGCGTATTGTGAACGAGCCTACCGCGGCTGCGCTTGCCTATGGATTGGATAAGAAGAAGGACGAGACCATTGCCGTGTACGACTTCGGCGGCGGTACGTTCGATATCTCGATCCTTGAGGTTGGCGAAGGCGTGATCGAGGTGAAGTCGACCAATGGCGATACTCATCTTGGCGGCGATAATCTCGACCAGCGCATTGTGGATTGGCTGATCGGCGAGTTCAAGTCCGATACCGGGCTTGACCTGCATGCAAAGGGTAATGAGATGGCGCTGCAGCGGTTGAAGGATGCTGCGGAGAAGGCGAAGATCGAGCTGTCGACGGCGCAGGAGTCGGAGATCAATCTTCCCTTCATTACTGCGGATGCAAGCGGACCGAAGCATCTTGTTCGCAACCTGACCCGGGCGAAGCTGGAGTCGCTGGTGGACGATCTGCTGCAGCGGTCGATTGGGCCGTCGAAGCAGGCGATGAAGGATGCCGGTGTGGATGCGAGCAAGATCGACGAGGTAGTTCTCGTCGGTGGTCAGACTCGTATGCCTAAGATTCAGCAGCTTGTGAAGGAGCTGTTCGGCAAGGAGCCGCATAAGGGTGTGAACCCGGATGAGGTTGTGGCGATTGGCGCGGCGGTTCAGGCTGGCGTGTTGGCCGGTGAGGTGAAGGACCTGTTGCTGCTCGACGTGACTCCGCTGACGTTGTCGATTGAGACGATGGGCGGCGTGGCGACGGCGATGATCAACCGGAATACGACGATTCCGACGAAGAAGACGGAGACGTTCTCGACGGCGGCGGACTCGCAGACCGAGGTTGAGGTGCATGTACTGCAGGGCGAAAGGCCGATGGCGGCGCAGAACCGGACGCTGGGCAAGTTCAAGCTTGCCGGGATTCCTCCGGCTCCGCGTGGAGTGCCGCAGATCGAGGTTACGTTCGACATCGACGCAAACGGCATCCTAAATGTGACGGCGAAGGATAATGCGACGGGCAAGGATCAGAAGATTACGATTACCAGCTCGTCGGGCCTGAGCAAAGAAGAGGTTGAGCGGATGGCGAAGGATGCCGAGGCTCACGCTTCTGAGGATAAGGAGCAGCGCGATGCGGTAGAGGCTCGGAATGGGCTGGATTCGTTGGTCTACAACATCGAGAAGATGTTGAAAGATGCTGGCGATAAGGTTCAGGACTCGGACAAGACTGAGGTTGAGACAGCGCTGGCTGAGGCGAAGACGACTTTGGCTGGAACACCGAGTGCTACGGAGCTGAATGCTGCAAAGGATCGTCTAACGACAGTGAGCCATAAGCTGGCTGAGGCGATGTATAAGGCGTCTGCGGCTTCAGCACCGACCGATGGTGCTACAGGTGCGGCCGAGGCGCACGAAGAGCCGAAGAAGGACGAAGGCGTGATCGATGCTGAGTACGTCGACGTCGATGAAAAGAAATAAGTGTAATCCGTAAGGACTGATTGCACGTAAGAAAAGGTGAGGGGCGTTCCTGATGGGGTGCCCCTCCTTTTTATCAGTCCTGTTTGGGGAGGTTGACGCGTAGAGTGCGTCTATCACCAGAAAGGTGTGTTGTGTTCAATAAACGAAAAAGGGACGATAGATACGCAGAGACGTTTTGGATGGAGAACCTGGAACTCAATCGATTGCTTGGAGGGAAGACAATGACCGAGACGATGTGGAAGTGCGACCAGGTTCGCGCAGGCCGGCTGTACAACCGGATGATGTTCGACACGAAGGAAGAAGCGGTGCAGTTTGCGCAACGGATGCAGCAGATGGAGCCGGACCAGATGTTTTCGATTGAGGCGATTGAAGCGCGGCAGATCTGGAATTAGTGCTTTGATGAAGCGGGCCTGAACGAGGTGGGACGCTTCCTGGTTGGATAGGAATCGAGATTAGCAGGAAGAAGAGGACGAAGGCAGGCGCGACTCCAGGTGCGTCGGCCTCGTCCTCGTCGTTTGTGGCTTGGAGATTCGGGGAGATTTGTTCGACCCGGAGGTGCGCGGGCAGGCGTTCGCGAGGCTTTTGGCGTTTGATAGGTGCATCAAAGCAGGCTGGAGGGCATCTGGTGGTGAATTGGGAGGCGGTTCAGGCAGTGGCTACAGTAGCTCTCGTGGTAACGAGTGCCGGGGCTATCTCTTATGCCGGGCTTCAACTGCGGCATGAGCGAGCCTATCGCGCTGTCGAGAATCTTGAGAAGCAGTTGAGCTTCTTTTTGTCGGAGAAGTTTGTGGAGGTGAGACGGAGGCTGGCCGAGGCGCGTCTGGACGCTACCGGATTGAAGGCATGGACGGTTGAGGATCCGCCGGTGAATGCGTTTGAAGTGCTGGACTTTTATGAGCACCTGTCGCTGCTGGTGAAGAAAGGCCACCTGGATGTGTATGACGTGTGGCACACGTTTTATGAGTGGGCGCAGCCGGTGTATGTGGACATGCAACCGCTGATTGAGAATGAAGAGAGCGCTTATCAGGAGCACTACAAAGATCTGCAACGAATGATGCGGCAGATGGACGAGATCCAGATGGACAGAATGCAGACGCAAAAAGGAGAGCACTGGGCTTTGTGGACTCCCGAGCGCATTATTGAGCATTATCAGTATGAGTTGAAGGCAAGCGGAAGGCCGCGACGGATTAGGCGATGGCGTGAGATGCAAGTGACTGCGACGAGGTTGAGAGAAGATGCCAGAGGGAAATGAGATTCATCGATGGGCCGACCGACACGCTGCGGCGTTTGCCGGGAAGGTGGTTCGGGTGGATGGACCGCAGGGGCGGTTTGTCGATTCGGGGATGATTGATGGAAGAAAGCTGCGGCGGGTGCTGGCTGTAGGGAAGCACCTTGGGTATGACTTTGGCGAAGACTTGATTCTGCATGTGCATCTTGGATTGCAGGGGGATTTTACTGAGGGCTCTGGACCACTGCCGGATGTGCGGGGCGCGCTGCGGCTGCGGATGTGGAATGAAGCGGCGGTGAAGAAGCCGGTGGTTCCGGGTGTGAGCAAGCGGCATGCATGGTATTCGGATGACGATGGGAGCGGGCATATTGCGTCGGAGAAGGTGGCGTGGGTGGAGCTGCGTGGACCGATGGACTGTTCGGTCTACTCGCAGGCGAAGTGGGATGCGCTGCTGGAGAGGCTGGGGCCTGATCCGTTGAATGGGGATGGGCCGGAGAAGATGATTGCGCGGATTGCGAAGAGCAAGAAGACGATTGGGGAGCTGTTAATGGACCAGTCGGTGGCGGCTGGGATTGGAAATATCTATCGAGCGGAGTTGTTGTTTCGGGCTCGGCTGAGCCCGTTTACGCCTGGGAGAGAGGTAGAGGAGAGTACGCTACGGTCGATATGGAAGGAGGCGAGTGTGTTGATGAAGGCGGGGATGATTGACCGCAGGATTGTGACGACGAAGCCAAAGGACCGGCCGCATAAGAGTGGGCCCGTGCTGAAGGAAGAAGCACACTATGTGTATCGGCGGCAGGGAAGACCTTGCTGGATCAGCGGCACGAAGATTTTGACCAAGGTGATGGCGGGGCGGAATCTTTTCTGGTGCCCGGTGTGCCAGGCGGGGTCGGATTCACAAGTTGAGTAAGGTTTAGAGATGCGCTCGAGGCGCATTGGTAAGAGAATGGAAGAAGACTATGGCGACACAGACGAAAGACTATTACGGCACGCTAGGCATAAAGAAGACGGCGACGACGGAGGAGATTCGCAAGGCGTTTCGGAAGGCTGCGCGAAAGTATCACCCGGACGTAAACCCGAATGACAAGAAGGCTGAGGAGAAGTTCAAAGAGATCTCCGAGGCGAACGATGTTTTGAGCGACGAGAAGAAGCGGAAGGTCTACGACCAGTTCGGCTTTTACTCGGACAACATCGATCCGGCTGCGGCGGAGGCTGCCGCTCGAGGAGGCTATGGCGGAGGTGCGGCCGCAGGGTATGGCGGTGCGCAGCGAGGGCCGCGCGGCGGGCAGGAGGTTCCCTTCGACTTTGGTGGTTTTGACTTTTCGGACTTTCAGGGTGGACGGGCTTCGCAGCAGGAGACTGGTGGTGGCGGCTTTGGCGGGAGCTTCAAGGATATCTTTGGCGGGATGTTCAACGGGGGGAAGCAGGCTGCGCGTGGGCCGCAGCCGGGTACCGATCTTGAGTACCAGGTGAGTGTTGATTTCTGGACGGCTGTGCGGGGCGGCGTGGCGCGGCTGGAGATTCAGCGGCAGGAGGTTTGCCCTACGTGTAAGGGCAAGTCGACGACAGGCGGAAGCGTGGAGTGCCCGGAGTGCCATGGATCGGGCCAGGTGACGCAGATGGGCGGGCGGATGAAGTTCAATATCCAATGCCCGCGGTGCGGCGGGTCAGGGAAGGTGCAGAACTCATGCCCGACGTGCGATGGCGAGGGAGTAGTGACGAAGCGAGAGCCGCTGGAGTTCCGCATCAAGGCGGGGACACGGGATGGGCAGAGGATTCGGCTGGCTGGAAAAGGCAATGCCGGAACGAGCGGCGGTTCGGCAGGGGATCTGTTTTTGATTATCAAGGCGGGAACGCATCCGGTGTTCACGCGAAGCGCGGATGATATTTATGTAACCGTTCCGGTTACAATGACAGAGGCTGCGCTGGGAGCGAAGATCGATGTGCCTACGATCGACACCCATGAAGGCGGGGCAAGGACGCAGTTGAAGATTCCGCCAGGGACGCAGACGGGGCAGAAGCTGAGGCTACGTGAGAAGGGAGTGCCATCGGCCTCGCGCGAGGGTATGCGCGGCGATCAGATTGTGGAGGTGAAGATCGCGGTGCCGAAGGTGCAGGATGAGCGGAGTAAGGAGATTCTACGGGAGCTGGCGAAGTTGAACCCGGAGGATCCGCGCGAAGATTTATTCACGGCAGTGTGATGAATGCCGAAAAAGCTTTTACGGAGCGGGGTTGGTCGCGGATGCGATCAGCCCTGTTGCATTTGAGCGGAGACTTCCGAGATGAAGCCGGGTGAAAGCTGCTCGGCGGCCGGGGCGGGCAGGATGAACTCATTGACGAGGCTGGCGAGGAGTTGGGTGGTTTCGGGGGCGAGACCGACTACGCGGGCAGCAAGCCACGCTTGTGGCGTGATGGTAATCTCGGCGCGGCCAGCGGTGACGGCGTTGTAGATCTTATTGGCAGCATGGGTAACGGAGGATGCGATGAGAGGCGTTTTTGCGGCGAGGGTGAACCAGCGTTCTTCTTTCTTGATTTGACCGGTGTAGTGGGCGTGGACTTCGCCACCGGTGCGCATAAGACCGGGACAGACGGTGGTGACGCGGATCCCTTTGTGGCGTAGTTCGGCGTGGAGGCCTTGTGAGAAGCCTACGAGAGCGAATTTGCTGGCGACGTAGGGCAGCATATGAGGCATCGCGAACTTGCCGCCGATGCTAGCGATGTTGACGATGGAGGCGCCGTCATAGATTGGACTGCGATGGAGCAGGTGCGGGAGCGCTGCCCTGGTGGTGTAGAGCGCGGCGAAGAAGTTTGTGGCCATAGCGCGGTGGTAGGCGGAGATGGGCTGGTCTTCGACGGGACCAACTTCGATGATGCCGGCGTTGTTGATGAGAATGTCGATGTGGCCAAAGTAACCGACGGCGTAGTCGACGAGCGTAGTGGCCTGGGCTTCGTCGGTGAGGTCGGCGGGAAGGAGGAGGATATCGTCGGGATGCTGGACGGAGTTTTGCGTCAGGAGAGTTTCTCGGGCCTGGGTGAGCTCGTCGGAGTTGCGGGAGACGAGGATAAGCTTCGCTCCAGAGCGACCGAAGCGATGTGCGAGAGCAAGACCGAGGCCGCGGGAGCCGCCTGTGATGAGCACGACCCGTCCGCGGAGGCGACGTTTTTCTTGCCGGGGCATAAGGGCTTTGGCTGCGGCTATGGCGGCGATTCCGGTAAGAATCTGAGTAGCATGAAGGGCGGCTCTTGAGGTCTTCATAGTTATAGGTGAGATGCTGATCCTGTGATGCTAATGCTGAGCATAGCGGAGTTTGTTTGACTTGCGTATGTGCTGAAGAGCTAGACTTCGATAAAGCAGTTGATCCGGGTTGAGATGGCAGGGGTTGGGATCTATGGCGACAAAGCGGAAGAGTAAAGGCGCGTACATGATTTCGTCGGTGGCGGAGATGTACGAGATTCATCCGCAGACACTGCGTCTGTACGAGCGGGAGGGGCTGCTGCGGCCGTCGCGGAGTGAAGGGAATACGCGGCTTTATACAGATGAGGACCTGGAGCGGCTGGAGTTTATTTTGAACCTGGCTCGCGATCTGGGGGTGAACATCGCCGGGATCGCGATTGTGCTGCAGATGCGGGAGAGGATGGAGGAGATGAACCGGCAGATGCAGGGTTTTGTGGACTATGTTCGGACGGAGATGTTGACGAGGATGCAGCAACAGACGCAACCGGGTGTTGGTCTTGTTCCTACACGGCGGCAGGTGGTGATCCCGGGGCGGAAGGATAAGAAGAACGGGTGAGGAGTGCCTGGCTTGCGGGTGAATGCGAAGATGGCTCTTGGACGTTTTATCTGGGTTCCAGCCGTACGAGGACGCCGCCGGGATTGATGCGGTAGCGTTCGCCACGATAGATGATCTCCCGACCGAAGTAGCTTGCGGCCCAACTGTAGAAGCCGAGCAGATCGCAGAGGGGATAGAGCCAGAAGTAGACGAGAGAGAGACGGTCTCGCATGACAACGAAGCCGATGAGCAGGGCTTGCAGCCAGCGGTTTACGAGCGCTGCGAAGAGAAGCCAAAGGCCTACCGTTGGGCGTCCGATAGCGAATGCTGCGAGACAACCGAGGATGCCGAAGGGCATGGCGTAAGTAAGGCCGGTGCCGAGGTGGCCTGCGGGACGGGAGCAGCGAGTGTTCTTCATCCAGTCGATCTGATGATGGAGACCGGCGAGGATGGTTCCGTAGTTAATGCAGTGATCGACGATGGCTGTGGAGAGGATGACCTTGTAGCCCTTTTCGGCGATGCGGTTGCCGAGCCAGAAGTCATCGGCTAACAGATCTTCCATATTTTTAAATCCACCGATCTGCTCGACGGCGGTTTTTCGGGTGAGAAGAGTGGGGCCAAGGCCGAATTTAATGTCTTCGAGGAGATTTGCGGTGAGAACACCGCTGGAGAATTCGACGGTCTGGGTGAGAGCGGTAAGGAGTGAGGTGTTTGCCGATGGCTTGCCGCGGAAGGTGCAGGTGACCAGTCCGACAGCCGGGTCCGCAAGAGGCTGCAGAATATCGTGGAGGTAAGTGGGGCTGACGCGAACGTCGCTGTCAGAGAAGAGGATGATCTCGTGCTTCGCTGCTTCGAGAAGAAGCGACATGGAGAAGATCTTGGGATTCTGCCAGAGGGGCTCCCCCGATGCGATGAAGCGGGTGGAGATTGAGGGGAATCTGCGGGCGATCTCCTGGGCGCAGACCATTCCAGGATCGGAGAGCGATCTGGCGCAGAAGATGAGCTCAAAGTCAGGATAGTTCTGGGTAAAGAAGCTTTCGAGATTCTCCTCAAGGCCCATTTCCTTGCCGTGGAGAGGCTTGAGAATGCTTACCGGAGGAGCGTAGCTGCCGCTGGTGTTGCGGTGTGTGAGAAGATAACGCCCCCCTATCACCGCCAGCAGGAAAGAGACTCCAGCGGTGAGCGTGCCGAGGAAACCGACTATCAGAGCAGCTCGACCGATCAGGAGCAGGGTGGCAGACATAACTCGTACAAGGATATCGGCTGGGGTTCTGTTGTGCCAAACTGCCGAAGTTTGAAGGTCAAGGCTGGTGGTTTGAAATCTCGGCTAAAAAGGGGGTTAGCGGTTGGAGAGGATGAACTTACCTCCTTCTGAAGCAAGCAGATGGACGGGAGCGAAGCGTGTCAGGTCGTCGGCGCGCTGCTTGCTGAAGGTGAGGAGGAAGATTCTTTGCGGGCCGGGCCACGCTTGCCGCAGGCCATCCTCGGTGCCGAAGATAGGGGGAGCGTCGGGCCAGAAGGAGCCATACCAGGGGCCATAGATTCTTCCGTTGACGAGGCCTGCCTGCTGGCCGGTGTAGAAGAGGATGGAGGAGCCGGAGGAGAGCCAGCCATCGATGATGACGCGATCTCCGGGGCGAAGCTCTTTTTTGACGGTAAGAGCAAGCCCTTTGGAGCCGAGGACGGGATAGAAGCGGACGAGGCCTTCGTGAGCTGCGAGGAGACAGATGGTCATGGCTGTGGCCAAGACGAGATTGGCGGCGTAGGTAAGCGAGCGACGACGTAGAAGGTAGCTGACAGGACCGATGCCAAGCATGCTGAGAGCGACGGCGATGAGTGGACCACGGAAGAGTCCCATGGCGTCTCCGGTGAGGTCGAAGAGATGGCCGAGTGAGAGGTTGTAAAAGTCCGGATTGGAGTTGAGGAGCGAAGCGAGGTCGGCTCCGGGTGCGAGGTGTGGCGCGGTGATGGCGAAGTACCCGCAGACGATGGTGAGGATCGTAGCCAAAGGCAGAAGTAGGGAGAGATGCCAGACAAGGGCGCTCTTGCCAGCAATTGCTCCGAGGGGCGAGGATCGCGGAGTTTTGTCTGCCTGGGCGAGGAGACCTCCGGCCATAAGGCAAAGGGAGGGGATGGCTGGAATGGAGTAGTACTCCTGCCTGCTGGAGAGGGAGAAGAATCCCATGACGAGGAGGCACCAGAGAATGAGGGAGAGAGCGGCTTCGTGCTCGCGTGACAGCGTGAGAGCGTTTGTGGTGAGAACGGATGTGCGGTGGCGAAGGGTGCGGAGGTGTTCTGCAATGGCGCCCGGCAGGAAGATGGTCCAGGGCATGATCCATATGGCGAGGTAGAGCCAGAAGAGCCAGACGGGAGTTTGACCGTAGTCGTGGGGGATGCGCTTTGAGAGGAAGCGAGCGATGTGCTCGTTGTAGAGATAGAACCATGCCCAGCCTCCGGTTGCCGGTAGTCCGAGGCTGGCAGGGAGAGGGATGGCAGGAGAACGTAGAGCAGCGAGGATGTGCCACGGCGCTGCAAGAGCAAGGAAGACCGCAGTGCCGGGGAGGAGATGAAGTTTCAGAAGCAGGCCGAGTTGTTTTGTGAAGGTCAGGTACAGAAGGACGAAGCCAATGGGAAAGACGAGGCCGATAAGACCTTTGGTGAGAACGTTTGCTGCCATGACGGCGGCAAACGCTAGGCAAGGTAGAAGCGCAGATCGATATGGCCGGGATGAGGTTGCGTTGCGGTCTGGCTGAAGGCGGTCCAGTGCGATGAGGAAGAGGTGGACGGCGAGGGTCATCCAGAGAGCGATGAGGATGTCCGGGATGTAGAAGCGCGTGTAGAGGTAGGGACCGATGCTGGTGGCCATCGCGATTGCTGCGTAGAATCCGCCGCGATCGGGTTTGTCCACGGGAGAGTTTATGGCGAACAGGCGAATGCCGAGAGCATAGACCGCGAGGAGGAGAGCGAGGACGGCAATGGCGAGAGGGAGCCGGGCAGCCCAGTCATGGATGCCGAAGAGGTGCATGGAGCCAGCAGCCATCCAATACATCAGGGGAGGCTTATCGAAGAAGCGAACGCCGTCGATGTATGGGGTGACGAAGTCGTGACGCTGGAGCATCTCTCGGGCGATTTCGATGTAGATGGAGTCGACATCGTCGAGGAGACCGGGGCTGAAGAGGCCTCCGACCTGGAGGATGAACCATAGAAAAAAGATGATGACGAGAGAGACTGGACTCCAGAGACGGCGCGGCGTGGCGTTTTGGGGAGAGGTCTCGTGCACTAGGTTTCTTCGTAGAGAGTTAGTTGGTTCTGAGTCGATGGTTTGGGTTGGTGCAGGAGATCTATTTGCCAGATAACCCGCTGCTGCGATTCGGATACTTTAAGAATCGGTCTACAAATCTTCGGATCAGGGAGTCTGCCGCATCGTCGTGCGTTGATTGAAGGAAAGAGTATTGCTGCTCGTCTTGACCGTCGTGTCTAGAGGGCGGTCGGTGTAGAGTGCTTTTCCGGAGCTCTGAAAGAGAAGGATTTTGTGATCACCGAGAAGCTGATCGACCACGTCGCGCTTTTCCATGGGAACGAAGAGGAGTTTGCGTTCGCCGTGACCCCAGACGGCGAGGAGATCCTGCGAGGTAAGAAAGATGGGCGGAGCATCGGGGAAGGTTCCGCCAAAGAGCATGGACGAGCGGCGTCCATCGACGAGGGAGACCTGATGCCCGAGGTAGAAGGCGATCGAAGATCCGTAGGATTGGTCGCCGAAGAGGATGACCCTGTTGTTGGTGGAGATGGAATGGTCGGCTTCAAGTTGCTGAATGGTGTCGGCGAAGCTTCTGGAAGAGAGCATCGGTGCGAAGCGGGCAAAGGCGATGTGTGCGGCGATAAAGAAGACTGACGAGGTAAGGGCGAGAGCTAAGGTTGCGGAGAGGTGACGCCGTTGTGAGCGAAGAAACCAGGCAGTGGCGGGGCCTACCAGGAAGGCGATGGCGGCGAGGGTTGCAGGGAGGCGCAGGGCGGCAAAGCTTGGACCGGTGAGGTCGAAGATGCCTGACATGGAGAGGGTGTAGTTGCCGACGCCACGGTGAGCGAGGAGGTCGCCAATGTCAGGAACGAAGGGAAGGTGACGTGAGGTCCAGAGGCCGTAGAGAAGAGTGACGGCGATGGCTACGCCGAGGATCGTGAAGGTGGCGTGAGCGATGGTGATCCAACGACGCAGGGCTCGGTCAGAGGAGAAGCTCTGTTCGGCGCGGGTGAGAGCTGCGGCGAGGAGGATCAGGATCGCGAGATACGAGGGGAAGGTGTAGTACTCCTGGTTGGTGGAGAGAGAGAAGAAGACGAGGACGAGAGAGGCGAAGAGGCTGAGGAGAAGGGTAGTGCGCTGGGCGAGGGTATTGACCAGAAGGAGTGGGGTGCCCGATGGAGAGTTGGCCTGACGACGACGCAGGCCGTGGAGCAGAAAGAGAATCAATGCGACGAAGAGCGTGAAGAGGTAAGGGATTTTGAGGGCATTCTGCAGGATGAGTCCGACGACGACAACAGCGTAGGGCTGCCAGTAGAAGGTTCTGGCTTCATCAACCAGTGGAGGGTTGTTTTTTCGATAGCGCTGGAAGGCGGTGTAGGCCTGGTGGATGAGCGCTCCGCCGAAGAGCGACCAGGGAAAGAGCCAGACGAGATGGAGGCTCCAGAAGAGGTAGCCGGGAAGCTTGTTGTAGTCGCGGGGGTAGCGACGGCCAAGGAAGCGCAGGACGTGCTCGTTGATGAAGTAGAACCAGAAGAAGCCATGGCCGTTCATGCCGCCGGTGTTACGAAGGCCAGCGAGGACGTGCCAGGGGGCGGCGATTGCCAGGAAGAGAACGATGCCGGTGAAGGGTTTTAGTCTGCGCCAATGTTTATATTCGCCGCTGAGTGCGAGATAGAAGATCGCTGCGCCGAAGAAAAAGATGAGAGCTACGAGGCCCTTGGTGAGGACGGCGAGGGCGAGAGCGCACCACATAAGCCACGCATAGATCGAGGCAGAGAAGACGGCTTTACTTGCTCCTGTTTGCTCCTTTGCGAGTGGCTTTAGACAAGTGAGAAGACAGTAAAGCGCGACGCAGAGAAAGAGAGTGAGCAGAACCTCGGGAATGTAGTAGCGAGTGAAGAGGAAGACACCGACAGTAGTAAGAGTTGTGAGGCCGGTGTAGAAGGCAGCCCTGGCGTTGAAGGCGCGGAGAGCCCAGAAGTAGCCGAGGAACGCGAGAAGGAGTACGCCGATGGCCTCGGGAAGATGGGCGGCGAAGGTGTTGAAGCCGAAGATGCGGAAGCTGAGCGCACCCAGCCAGTAAGGGAGTGGCGCTTTTTCGAGATAGCGGATGCCGTCGACGCGGAGGGTGACGAGATCGCCGGAGAGGGCCATGTGACGAGCTGCGTTCGCGTGGGTCGCGTCGGCGTCGTCGAGTAGCGGTGGCGAGAAGAGCGCGGCGAAGAAGATGATGAGCCAGAGACCGGTAAGAACGAGGAGAGCGGTGGGGCGTCGGGGGGTACAGGTGTCAAGCGTTGCTTTGGGTTGGGCGATTGGTTCAAATAGGGTGTCGTTAGTCATGATTTCGGGTGCTCTCTAAGCATAAATGGGATAGAGGGTAAATAACTGTCAAAGCTGAAGGAGCCCGAGATTCAGCGGTGGGATGTAATCTGCTGATGGTGGGATTTCTGCTCCCTGAGGTGACCCGAGAACTATGCCTACGTTTGCCGCGATCGATATTGGGTCGAACTCGTGCCGTCTGAAGATTTCAACGGTTCAGATGCACCGTTTGAAGACGCTGCACGAAGACCGCGAGGTGACGCGGCTGGGAGAGAGTGTCTTTCAGACGGGGGTTATCTCGCCGGAGGCGATGGCGGCGACGATTCGTGCGCTGAAGCGCTTTCACAAAGCGGTTCAGGTGCATGTGGTGGATAAGGTGCGCGTGGTCGCGACGAGTGCGATGCGGGACGCCCGGAATGCGGCTGCGTTTACGGAGTGGGTGAAGTCGACGACGGGATGGAACGTCGAGGTGATCTCGGGGTTAGAGGAGGGGCGGCTAATCCACCTGGGGGTGGTGACGCATGAGGTTGGAGCGCGGGGGCGGTGCCTGCTGATCGACCTGGGCGGCGGAAGCTGCGAGGTGACGGTTTCGGATGGCGGACGGATCAAGTCGATGGTGAGTATGCCATTGGGGGCGGTGCGGCTGCAGGAGGAGTTTCTGCGGAGCGACCCGCCGGCGAAGGACGATATTGCGCGGTTGAAGCAGTTTATCGATCGCGAGCTGAAGCGGGCTGAGAAGAAGCTGGGTACGCCGCGGGTGGGGCTGGTGATTGCGACTTCGGGCACCGCGGCCGCTTTGGCGGAGGCCAGCGGACATGTTCGGAAGGGCCGAGCGGTGAAGAAGACGCTGGCGAAGAAGCGGCTGGAGCGGGTGGGGGCGCTTACCGCAGATACTCCCGATGTGCGAAGGCTGGCGGATCGTCTGGCGAAGATGAACAATGCGGATCGAGAGGCGGTGCCGGGGATCGGGCCGCGCCGGTCAGAGATCATCGTCGGCGGTTCGCAGGTGTATGCGAGCCTGCTGGAGCGGATGGGGCTGAAGGGATTTCGCTACTCGCCGCTGGGGCTTCGGGACGGAATGCTGGCGCAGATGCTGGCTGAGGTAGATCTACGGACGTCGGTGCACCAGAAGATTGAGAGCGAGCGGTGGGCTGGTGTTCTTGAGGTTTGCGAGAGGTATGGGATCGAGCAGCGAAAGGTGGAGCCGGTAAGACAGCACGTGGTGGAGCTGTTCGATGCGCTGGCTCGCGTGCATGAGCTTCCGGAAGAGTATCGGCTGTGGCTCGAGGCTGCGGCGATGATGCAGGATGTCGGCAAGTTTATGAATCACCAGGGACACTACCGGCACACCCAGTACATCATTGCGAACTCGGAGATCTTTGGATTTTCTCCGGAGCAGCGCATGATTGTCAGTGCAGTTGCCAGATACATGGGCAAGAGCAGACCGGACCCGCTGGATCGACCGATGCGGTGGATTCCTGTGGAAGAGCATGGGAATGTGTCGAGGGCGGTGGTGCTACTACGACTTGCGGTGGCGCTGAACCAGGACAGAGCGAGTGCCGTGCTCCAGATGAAGACACATGTGTATCCGAAGCGAGTGCTGCTGGAGCTGGTGCCGGGCCGCGGCGGGGCAGAGTTGGAGGCTTGGTCACTAAAGAAAGAGGCGGCCTACTTCCGCGAGGTCTTTCGGCGGGAGCTCTTCGTCGAGGTAGCATAGAGCGCGCGAACGGTGCGTGGGTCCAGAAGCGTTTGCAGGACGGCAGGGCCGCGGGTGAGGACGACACGAGCGATTGAGCCTTTGCGGAGGCGGATTCTGGCTTCAGGGCTGGCTGCCGGTACGAGAAGCGAGCCTAAAAAGCTGGAGAGGTTGGGGTTATGACCTACTACGAGGACGTTTTCGCGGTCGGAGCACTCGCGGAGGAGTTTTTGGAAGTCTTTGATCGTGGCTGACGGGGCTAGCGCGTTGGATTGCAGAATCTGAGCCTCGTAGCCGGTCTCTGTCCCGATCATGGAGGCGGTCTGGAGGCTGCGCTTGAGCGGGCTCGAGACGATCAGGTCGAACTGTATGTTCAATGCATTCAGGACGTAGGCGAGTTGAAGGCTGTGCTTTTTCCCTTCCTTGTCGAGGGGACGCTTCACGTCCAGGAGGGGGTTTGCTCGGCGAAGACCAGCGCTGGCGTGGCGAAGAATATACAAATTCATAATCTATTCACATTTTACCGCAGGCCCACATGTGGAGTGTAGCCGGTGGTTGATGAGAGGTGAGATGTGCGGCTACTGTGGCGGTTTGGCTGGGTCGTGATGGAACACTCCGGGGTCGGGCTCGTCGAGGGAGGGGGATGCGGGTTCGGGGTTCGGGATCGGGTCGATGGGATTGTGCCATGGTTGATCTTTAGAGCTCAAGCGGCTGGGATGCAGGGGGTCTGCCGGGTTGACTTTACCTACGATGGGAAGAATCGGTAGAGGGGATGAAGTAAAGATGGGGTTCTGGAGAGCGAGAGAGGTCTCGGCTGCGCGCTGCCAGAAGCGGGTGAAGAGAAGGACGAACAGACCGAGTTGGGCGAGCAGGAAGGTGGGCCAGACTCGAGGCTGCGCAAGCATGTGCATGGAGGTGCGCGCGGTGAGGATGACGGCGGCGGCTCCAAGGAGGGTTAGAAAGAGGAAGATGGGCCACGCCTGAGAGAAGTGAGTGCGCAGGGTTCGCCAGGCGGGACCGAGGGCTCGGCGGACGCGGCGGTCGGGTTTGCCGCTGCGGCGCAGATGTAGGCCGAGTTGGACAGTGTAGACCTCGACGAGATCGAAGTAGAGACGAAGGATGGAAGCGACGAGGAAGAGGATGATGTAGCCGGCCAGGGTCGCGAAGAAGGCGTGACGACCCACCGCGTGCTCGTCGACATGCTCGGCCCATTTGGTTTGTAGAAATGCCAGTGGGCCGAGGATGAGAGCAGAGACGAGGATCGTGAGGATAGTGATGCGAACGAAGCGCCAGAAAAAGAGGAGGCCCTGATGGAAGAGGGTGCTGAGACGGGCGGGGCTTTTGGTCTGGTAGCAGAAGAGAGTGCCAGGAACGAGCAGGAAGTAGAGGAGGAGGTAAAGCGGTATGGAGGAGAAAGCGCCAGCGCTTCCGCCGGACGGACCGTCCTGGAGACGGAGGAGAGAATTGGCGGCAGTGCCCAGATCAAAACCGCCTGTGAGGCGTTGCGCTTCGATGGAGTGGTCCATGATCGAACTGAACTGGCTGTGAAGACGAATGGAGAAGAGCAAGGCTAGTCCAAGGTTGAAGACGTAGCTCCAAAGTACTGCGGGAAATCGTCGGAGGGTGAGGAGAAGCCCATGGAGAAAGATGTTTCGGCGTTCAAGCATGCTGAGGACCTTTACGAGAGGTTGCTGTATCGAGGGTGATCAGACGATCCAAGAGGAAAGTTGTGCCAGAAGTTGCTGGAAGCTCAACCAGAGGTTCGAGATTTTGCGTGCCGGGATATTGTTTGCCGTCGTGACGTAGCTGTTGTTGAACAGATCTTTATCGAGCAGGATGATGTGATCGGGGTCGATCTCTACGGAGCGAATCTTCGCGTTGCGGATGTAGGTGAGTTTGGTCCATCGATCGACGCCGTCCCAGTGCTCGCGTAGACGAGTTCCGTCGTCAAAGATGACTTCTGCGGTGACGGGAAAGATAAAGTCGCCCTTGCGTCGCAGATATACGGTGGAAAGATATTGGATCTGCTTTGTATTTTTGGGCTGTGGGAGCCACCATTTGACCGGGTCTGAAGAGACAGTGCTTACGGAGTAATCAAGCAGTTGAGTTCCGTAGACGGCCTGATCGAAGAAGGGCCGAAGGCTGGAGACCGGAACAACCTGGGGAGTTGCCGCGGAGTTGAAGACTGCGGCGAGACTGGTCTGGTGGGTGGGTTGAGATGGCTCGATGTGGGAGACAGTCTGAAGAGAGCGGTTTAGAACTGTGCCGCCGATGGCAGTAGCACGGCCGTTTTTGATGGCGACCTCTTCGATGGTGCGAAGGAAGTCTTCAGTGGTGGGATGGGTAAAGCGATAGCGCAGGAAGTACGTGCGCATGGCTTCTTCCATGGTGTCGCGGCCAATGATGCCTTCGAGTGTGGCCAGCAAAGTTGCGGATTTGCCGTATGTGATTGCGCCATAGGAGTTGAAGTCGCGGAACTTGAAGGCCCATCGAGTGACTGGATCGAAGTCGGGTCGGGAGACGTAGTTGAAACGGCGCAGCGTAGTGTCGCCAACGCTGGCGTAGGAGCGGCCGAATATGGATGTGTTGTGACCGAGGATATCGTTCATGACGGTGACTTCGGTGTAAGAGTTAATCCCTTCGTCGAGCCAGGCGTCTTCAAACTCATTGGTGGCGACCATGCCGTACCAGTATTGGTGACCGAACTCATGTTCGGTGGCTTGCTCTGTGAGATAGGTGGGCTCGTACCACGAGGTTTCGCCGGTGAAAAGGGTTGGGTATTCCATGCCTCCCATCTCCGAATCGGGCTCAGGATCGATGACGGTAATGATTTTGTACGGGTAAGGACCGTATCGATGGTCGTAGTCCGCCAGCGTCTTCTGCATGATGTCGAGGTAGCGAGCACCGGCTTTAGGATGGGCGGCGAGCGCGAGGACGTGGATCTTTACGGGTCCGAGAGAAGAGAGGTAGATGCCGTCAGTCGTGGTGAAGTTGGGGCTGGCCGCCCATGCAAAGTCGCCTATGTCTTCTCCGTAGAAGGTGAGGGTTTTCGTGTTGTCGGTATTGATGACTTCGCCGGTGGGGACTCCGCTGGCGCCTACCAGATAGCGACGGGGCAAGGTGAGCGATACGTTGAATGTGGCGAAGTCGGAGAAGAACTCGGTGGCCGCGTGATACTGGTGGCAGTTCCAGGCTCCGCGCCAGAAGACTCCGGGCTTTGGATACCATTGGCCTCCCATGATGAAGTCGCGTTTATAGCCGTTGCGCGCAACGGAGAGGGGAAAGACATCGTGGAATGCGAGATGGAGGGTGATGGATTCGTTGGGGTTGAGGGGGTGAGGAAGGGTGAGCTCGGCTACGGTGTGGTCTTCGGAGTTGCCGTCGTCAGGAGCGATGAAGTGCATTGCGGAGGTGAGGTCACCGTATCCGTCGCCATCGATGTGAGAGATGGTGATACTGCCAAGTTTTTCTGAAGGGTAGTTGTCTTCGTCGTCGGAGCCGCGCGGGCCACCAATGAAGTGCGTTTCACTGGTGAAGGTAGACTCGGGGCGAAAGGCATTGAGGTAGAGGTGAAAGGGAATTGCAGAGATGGGTTGGCCGGTAAGGTTTTTGTAGGTGAGAGTCTCGGTGGCGTCGAGGGTCTTTTTGCCGGTGTCCAGCTTTGCATTGATGTCGTAGGCGACGACTCGTGTTGAAAGGGGCTTCCCGTCAGGGCTGTTGGTTGCGATGCTGGTTTGTTGAGTTGTCTGAGCGGTGGTGGCAAGCGGAAAGAGGAAGAGTGCAGCAACGGTCAGTGAGTGGTTGCGCGGCATAGAGGGATTGTAGGTGTGGTTTGGAGTTTGAGGCGGAAAAGTTTTTCATGTCTACGAGTGAATTTACGAGGCCGGGTTGAACTGCCAGAGTTCGGTAGTGAGTAGACCGAACAGCCGATTCTGTTGAGCGACCCTGTTGAAGCCTGCTTGCCGGATGGGTGTGACGTGATCGGGGAGTTGCGTGGTGCGGAGGCCGGCGAGGATTCGGAACGCCAGGTAGAGGCTCCGTACCATGAGTTTGGCTGGAAGATGCATGAGGCCCTGGGGAATATGGAAGTCCGAGATCAGCCAGAGGGCGCCGGTGGATAAGCGAGGGGTGATGCGGTTGACTAGATTTTCGAGATCGGACTGGTTGAGGCAATCCAGGAAGAAGTGAGTGATGACCAGGTCATACGATTTGCCGAGAGGACAGAGGAGAGCGCTGGTTTGGCAGGTAGTCAGACGACTGGATGATTCGGGGGCCCGTGCTTCGCAGCGTTGACGGAGGAGTTGCAACATGGTGGCGCTGGTGTCGATCGCATCGGCGACGAGTTGTGGATTTTGGACGAAGAGCTCAGCTAGGAAACGTCCGTCTCCGTCTCCAAGCACCAAGGCTCGTCTCTGTTGGATGAGATTCGGAAGAAAGTGCAGGCGGCAGCGTTCGAGGGCGCGACCGAGAGTCAAGTATTCAAGCGAGCGATAGGGGCGTGCGATGAAGTCGAAGTTAGGTTGATCAGGCATTATCGGCGGAGCCACGGTGTTACCAGGAGGGGTGAGATGAGAGCGAGGTCGGCGAGACTTCGGAGGGTGAGGCGTGCCATGCGATGGCGAGCTTCATGCAGGAGGAGAAGCAGTATTGCAGCGACAACGATCGCGACCGAGATCGGCCATGGAGCTTGATGATCAAAGACTGCGACCGAGGAGCTAAGCAGAATGAGAGCAACGGCGATTATCCTTAGGTGCCGAAGTGCGATACGGGTGGCGGCGTGTGCAGGATGGTCGGAATGAGACAGAGTGCTGTGCTCCCAGTCATAGATGAAGAGGCAGTTGAGACTGCATAGAGCAGCGAAGAGAATTGCCAGAGGGAGGAGTTCGATGCGGAGGCCGGGCCGGCGAGCGACGGTAGGGATGAAGGTGGCTGCTGCGAAGAAGAGGCCTACTGCAATCTCCTTTGGCAGACGGTGAGCGCTACGAGTGACGTGGATGAGGATGAAGTACCCAAAGAGCAGAACGCCGAGGACGAGATAGAGATGTATAGCTTCTGCTTCAAGGTGAGGAAGAAGGAGCGCAAGGGCGGCAGAGGTAACGAGGATCGCGATAAGGAAAGCACGTCGATGGCGACTGTGGAAGTAGTGACGTGCCTCGAGTTCGCTGCTCTCCGGTGTTCCGATCAGACGGGCGTCCAAGAGGCGGTCGGCGGCATAAAGCATCCAGACGGCCAGGAACATTGCGATGACACTGAGGAAGGAAAGCCGGAGGTGGTTGGCAGAGGCGATGAACCAGATCCAGAGCGAGGCGACAGTAGGGGCATCGAGCGACAGGAGATGCCAGAGAGCGAGCAATGAGGCTGGGGAGTAATTTCGTTGATCCCGTGAAACTGGAGACATGACCGCCATGTATCTATGATGCGATACATCTTCACAATTCGTGGGGCAGGAGTATGGTTTACCCAGGTGACGCCGCTATTGAAGACAGTCTTTGGAAAGTTTTGACGAGTAAAGATTCCACGAGAGCGTTGTTGACGAAGACGTTTGAATCATGATGGTTTCGCTGCGTCACGCTGTGGTTTCGACGGGATAAGGGATGGGTGGTTCAGGTCGGACTTCCGATGCTCCGGCGGCCCACAGGCCGGGATCAATGTCAGGAAAGACGCTGTCGCGGAGTTCAATCTCTGTGAGGCGAGCTTCCTCGGCTTTGGTGATTGCGCCGGTCGATTCGAAGTTTTGCCAGAGGGACTTCACTTCATTGAACTGGTCGTTATGGGTGAGAAAGCGGATCTCGGCGTAGTCGCGCGCGGCGCCGGTAGTGATGAGGAACTGCCAATCGGAGGATTCAAGGAGGAGAAGTTCGCGGCAGATTTGTTGCAGGATTCTCTTGCCTAGCCCCGATCTGCGCCAAAGGCCACCGGTGCAGACGTCTCGCGTATAAAGTTCAGCCGGATAGATGTGGGTATACGTCCAACTGGTCTCCGGGTTGAGCCAGACCTGATTGGTACCTTCAGCCCCCCAAGAGCCTTCGTGCATGGAGATGAAGCCGGCCCGCGGGTACTGGTCGAGGTATTCGGCGCAACTGATGAGTTGGATTCCCGACTCGAATTCATGAAGATTGCGGGCGACGGCTTCCAGCCAGAGTGCGCCTTCGAACCACCAGTGGCCGAAGAGTTCGGCATCAAAGGGCGAGCAAAGGATGGGAGGGATGCTGTCGTTGAAGCCCGACTTCAGCGCGTCGTAGACGAGATGGACGAAGTGGCTGGCGTGAGCTTTGGTCCGTTCAGAGGCTTCGTGGGGATAGTAGGGCTGTTTGTCGCCCATGTCGACCCTGGAGCCGGTGACACGCCAGTAGCGATGACCACCGGGCCAGCGTTTCTTATGAAAGTCGAGGTAGACGCTGTCGCCGGGATAGCCGGAGTCTCCAGACCAGACTTGAATGCCGGTGCGCGGATCGCGGGGAAAGATGGTGGTGGCGAGACTCTTGTCGTAGGGGCCTTCGACATAGTACGGCTGATAGAGCGAGCGATGCGGCTCGTGGGCCAGACGCTCGAACTCGGGATCGCTCGGTGTGTTTCCGCTGAGGAGTTGATAAGGCGATGGAGAGCGGCTGGATTCTTCGACGAGATGAGTGTCGACGAAGAAGAATTCCAGACCGGACTCGGAGAGGGCTTGTTCGACACCGATGCGGTGGAATGGAGAAGGCGTGTGGCTTCCATCGGCGTTGGGAACGGGATAGCTCCAAAGGCCAGCGGGACGATAGCCGCACTCGGGTGCCCAGATGCCGCGCGGTGCTTTGCCGAAGTGGCGAAGGTGTGTGTTGACAGCAGTGCGGACCTGAGCTCGAACGCTTTCGTCGGTACCAAGAAGCGGCAGATATCCGTGGGTGGCTCCGCAGGTGATGATGTCAATAAGACCGATATCGTTGAAGTGCCGGAAGGCGGCTATGAGGTCGCGATCGAAGCGATTGAAGTCTTCCAAGGCCTGCGTAAAGAAGCGCTGCCAGAACCTGGCAGTTTCGGCGAAATGGTCATCTCCTGATTGCAGGAAATAAGCTTCATCCTCGCGCGCCGCGACGATCTTGCGAGTGAGATAGTTTGGAAACTCGGCGAGGAATACGGGGTGAGAGAGCTGTTCCAGTAGGATTGGCGAAAGATTGAGGTTACAGTTGAAGCGAATTTTGTCTCGTTCAAGATTTTTGAGCATGCGAAGAAAGGGAAGATAAGTTTCAGCGGCCGCTTCGTGGAGCCACTCCAGACCATGAGGCCACGTGCCATGATTGACGACATAGGGCAGATGCGCATGCAGGGTGAAGGTAAGGTATCCTGCGGGGCGAGACGCATTGTCGGCGGTCTTCTTCAACGAAACACCTATTCAAGCAACTTGAGGTTAGGACAGCGGCGCGGCGGTTTACGCCGATGCTGCGAATCGTGCTGGACTTCGTCTTTGGCGATGTATTTCAGGCACAAAAGCCTACGCAAAAGATGGCTTCGCCTGTGCTCAATAGTTAGATGCAGGCTTTTAACTATTGAGGTGGCTGTCGTTCAGGTCGTGATTGCAGGTCTGGGTTAGCAGCGCCTTCGGAAGTTTTGGTTGAGATCTTGAGAGAGAGGGTGTTGGTGAGGCGGAAGCGGATAAGACTTTCCGACGGGATTTGAACCTGTTCTCCGCGAGTGATGGTGTTAGCTCCAGCTCCGACGCCTCCGCCTGCTGCTGCGCCGATGGCGGCTCCTTTGCCACCGCCGAGGATGCCTCCAAGGATCGCACCGACGGCAGCTCCTCCTCCAACCTTTTCTGCGGTGTTCTTACCGCGGCCCTTGCCTTGTACGCTGTATGGCTCCGTGGTGACTGCGAGTCTTTCGCCACGTCGATTAATGCTGGTGAGTTCAACGGTGAGTAAGGAATTGCCTTTATAGTGGGCTGCCTCCTGGACTGCAGAGACGCGACCGGAGATTGGAGTTCCTTGACGAATAACAACAAGGCCGTCGACGATGACGTCGGTAGCAACGGTACCGGTGAAGCTATCTC
>NZ_LMUD01000014.1:302839-329193 GCF_009766095.1 Granulicella sp. S190 | reverse complement strand
GAGGTGGCGGCGGTGGGGGTGGGGGCGCAGGGAGTTCCTGGGGTGGAGGAGGTGGAGCGGCAGCCGCTTGGGGGGCTGGGGATTCGATAGGGGCAGACTCGTGGACGACCGGTGCCGGCTTTGGCTTAGGTATCGCTTTGGGCGCGGGAGTCTTCTTTGGGGTGGCTGGGAACGGCAAAGGCGCGGGCGGTGGAACGGCAGCGGCAGTCATAGCAGGCGCAGGGGCTTGGACAGAGAGGTTGTTGACTACGGTCTTGATGCCAGCGACCTGAGCTGCGTCGGCTGCGGCGAGGGAACGCGCTGCTTCGCTGCTGACGTTGCCGTTGAGGGTGGCGACGCCGCCTTGGACTGACGAGTTGATGGGCTCGGATTTGAGGGCGTCGTCGCCGAAGATGCGGCTTTGCACGGCTGCAGTCAGACTGGCGTCGTCGACAGGCGTTGTAGGAGAGCTTTTGCATCCGTAGAATCCCAAAGTAAGGGCCAAAGCTGTGACTGCCAGAAGAGCGCGTGTGGCAGAGAGATAACGAGCGGCGTGCATAGAACCCTCTTTCGTGCGTTCCGTGATCATCACTGCGAACACTGTAAATGACTGATTGACTATCCGATGCGGCGTATCAGCTCGAAGTTTCAGGTGAACCGCGCCCTGCGTCACGATGAGAGCCAGACTTGAGGCTTTAGACGAAGCTGCTTATGAAAGTCGTCTAATCAGGGCTACGTTTGAGATCGAGTTTATGCCAAGGAGCCCCTGGAAACAGGTGGGCGCGCAACCTAATCTTTAGACAGGGCATCTTCCTTAGAAAGGAATTGAGATCTGCTGCTAACTTGAGACTCAGAGTAGGCTGGATCAGATTAAAGACTATTGCGAATGTAAATCTACAAGTTGAGTTATAAAAGCGAAGAGGCAGATTTCGCACTCGAAAAACCTGAACAGGAGAATGACATGTCAGATAACGACAACGAGAGTGGAGTAAGTGGATTGGGATGGTTCCTGGCGGGTTTGGGCATTGGTGCCCTAGTCGGGGTGCTGTATGCCCCCAAGGCTGGAAAAGAGATAAGAGAGGATCTGGTTGCCAGTGCTCTCGATGCGAAGGATAAGGCGGCGGTACTGGCGCAACAGGCGCAGGACCGTGCGGCGGTGCTGGCCACTCAAGGGAAACAGCAGGTAGGCGAATATGTAGATCGCGGTAAGGAGTACTACGATCGCGGACGTACTCAGTGGGCGCAGTATGTTGAAAAAGGCAAGGGACTAGTGCAGGAACACACCGATAAGGTGTCTGCTGCGATCGACGCGGGCAAAGAAGCTTATGCGAGTACGACGAGCGAGCCCAACTCCTAGAACGGTTTCTGTTAGTCTGGGCCCGGTCGACCCTCGCTGGCGGCCGGGCCTTATGATTGTTATCTCGTAACTTGAGGGATGAGGGACGTTATGGAAGCGATGCGGATCGTGATGTCCGGAATGTGGCTGGAAGACCCTGGTTCGCTCTCTTCGGGAAATTCGAAGTTGTTGATGGTCTTCGTTGGAATGGTTGCTGTTGCGCTGGTGGTGCAGGCCTGCGCTCTGATTGCGATGGCAGTTGGTGCGGCTAAGGCGAGAAAACGTGGGCTTGAGATCGCGGAGGAGCTGCGGTTGAAGGTGATGCCGATTATCGATGGGACGCATGGCCTGATCCAGGACTCTGCTCCAAAGATAAAGATCATTACTGAGAACTTTGTCGAGACGAGCCACGTTGTTCGTGCCAAGGCTCAGGATTTCGATTCGACCGTGAGCGATCTGAACTTTAAGACACGTGCCCAGGTAGCCCGGGTGGACGGGATTGTGACTTCGGTCCTAAACACTACGGCCGATATCTCCGAGACTGTTCAGCGGGGGATCAAAGTTCCGCTGCGTGAGGTCTCTGGCCTGCTGAATGGATTGAAGGCGGGGCTGGACGTTCTGGTAGGCCGGGCGAAGGAGTTCGGCAGTGAGCGGCCAAGCAGCCGGCGTGACTCGGACCAGGGCTGGTAGCTCTCTTTTTTAGTTGTTGCTAGTGATCCAACCACCCCCGACTACCTCGTCTTCCTGATAGAAGACGGCGGACTGGCCGGGGGTGATTGCACGTTGCGGCTCGTCGAAGAGGGCTCGGACGGTTTCGGAGTCGATGCGGGTGAGCGTGGCCATGGCTGGAGTGTGGCGGTGGCGAACCTTGATGCTGACGCGGATCGGCTCGATGAGTTCGGGGATGGAGATCCAGTTGAGGCGGTCGGCGGTGAGGTGGCGGGAGTAGAGATCCTCGTCTGAGCCGACGGTTACCTGGTGCGAGTCGGGGTGGATCGCGAGGACGTAGAGCGGGTTTACGCTGGTGAGTCCTAGACCCTTGCGCTGGCCAACGGTGAAACTCTGGATGCCTTCGTGCTGACCGAGCACCTCGCCCGTGGTGGTGACGAGTTCTCCGGCTGTGTTGGGGAGATCTTCGCCCTGTTCGTCGAGGTAGGCTTTGAGAAAGGTGTTGTAGTCGCCGCCGGGGATGAAGCAGATCTCCTGCGAGTCTGACTTCTGGGCTACGGCGAGGCCAGCGTCGGCGGCCATCTGGCGGACGGCGGGCTTCTGCATCTCGCCTAGGGGGAAGAGGGTGCGGCTTAGCTGTTCTTGCGTGAGGCCGAAGAGGAAATAGGTCTGGTCCTTGGACTTGTCTTCGGGGCGGGAGAGGATCCAACGCTGGCGGGAATCGTCGAAGTGGTTGCGGGCGTAATGACCGGTGGCGATGCGGTCGGCGCCGATCTGGCGGGCGGTGGTGAGGAGCTGGTCGAACTTGAGGTGATTGTTGCAGAGGGTGCAGGGGATAGGGGTTCGGCCTGCGAGGTACTCCGAGACGAAGGGCTTGACGACATCGGCCTCGAAGCGGTCCTGCTGGTTGACGACGTAGTAGGGGATACCAAGCTGCTCGGCGACGTGGCGGGCGTCGTAGACGTCATCGATGGAGCAGCAGCGTCCCTGGACGGCCTCGGGCATGCCCTCGTGTCCGGCGAGGCGGCGCTGGTTCCAGAGCTGGAGGGTAAGGCCGACGAGTTCGTGCCCCTGAGCGCGCAGGAGGGCGGCGACGGCGGAGGAGTCGACTCCTCCGGACATGGCGACCGCTATGGTGTTGTCAGGCTCATGAGACATCTGTGACTCTTTTCTGAACTGGGGTGCATTGGGGGTACCCCCTCCCCCTTAGGGGTATCTTGCGCGGAAGTTGTTTCGTATGTGTCGCTTACAGGGGGCATGTGCCTGTAAAATATTCCATCGAAAGGGGTTATGCGCAAAATACTTGTTTTGTGGGAGTTAGGCGCGGGCGGTGTGCCTGGGCTCTACTTCCTCTAGCCAGTATATCAATGTCGAGGGAACTGATGTGCCACGCGGACGTGCTGGATTGGCGCGGGTTTTGTTGATTTGGGGGCTTGACGAGGTTTTGGATCAGTCTGAGGTGGTGGCGGAAGACCTATAGATAGACTTCGGCGCTTGCGTGATCGGGGTTGGCGGAAGGGACGGCCTGCGCTTCCAGTGGGGAAGCGCAGGGTATGGTTTGCTTACTATTTTGTGGCGGGGGTTGGGTAGATGGCCTGGAGGGTGAGGATCTCGTAGGGTTTGATGGGGACGGTGACTACGTCGTTGGTGAGGTTGAGGTGGTCGCCTTCGGGCTTTTCCATCATGTTGGATTCGATGGCGTAGGTGGCGCCGTGGGGGATGTGGAGTTTGACTTCGGTGGGGGTTCCGGCCCACTCGTACATGCGGAAGACGAGAGCGTCGGAGTCTTCGGCTTTTTTGACGGCGGTGAGGGTTACGTTGGGGTTTTCGATGCTGGCCCAGGAGTGCTCAGCTGGGAGGGTGCCGGTGTGGGCGAAGACTTGTTGCGCTTTAAGTGGGTCGTTTAGTTCGTAGCCGCGGCGGACGGTCTGGGCTTGTTTCCAGGTGCCGGTGTGTGGGTAGATGGAATAGACGAAGTGCTGGTGGCCGCGGTCGGCGTCGGCGTCGGGCCATGTGGGGGAGCGGAGGAGAGTGATGCGAAGGGTGTTGCCGACGGCGTCGTAGCCGTACTTGGAGTCGTTGAGGATGGAGACGCCTTGCTTGTCGTCGCCGAGGTCTGCCCAGCGCATGGCGGGGACTTCGAACTGGGCTTGCTCCCAGGAGTTGTTGCGGGTGGTGGTGCGTTCGATGGATCCGTAGGGGATCTCGTAGGTGGCTTTGCCGCTGGTGGCGGCTAGCGGGAAGGCGGCCTTTAGGAGGACGTGGTTCTCGTGCCATTCGATGTCGTTGGAGATGCGGACGGTGTCGGCTCCTGCGTCGAGAGAGATGTCCTGTACGAATTTCGAGGACTGCCAGGTGCGGGTGATGCGGATGGTTTTACGGAGTGGACCGTTGTCTGTAACGGCGATGGAGTCGACATTGGAGATGGGAGTCATGGTGCCGTCGAGGGTGCCGGGGTCGATGTTCCATGCGTCGTAATTCTTGGGGAGATCTTTGAAGGTCTGGAGTTGGTTGCCGCAGGCGTTGGGTGCGAGAGTTTCTACATTGCCGGGAAGTGAAACGAGCGAGGTAATACATCCTGTCTTTCGATCTATAGCCATCTTGACTTTGTCATTTGAAAGCTTGTACGAGCTAGAAGTCTCGTCGAGTTGTGGCGTGTCATCTAAAATTACGCCGTTGAAGGCAGCAAAGGCGTGCAATACTTCGTAGCCCAGCGCAGGAACGTGATCTACATGTGCAAGCACTTTGAAACTATTTGTTGTGGCGTCGTGGGCGATGACCTGTGTCTGGAGTCTCTCGTGGTGTGAATTTTCGATACCGATATTGGAAGCATTTTCAGGAAGCTGAACGTTCATTTCCACAGTTTCGGTTCGTGGCCAAGCCATTGTATTGAAGACGATGGTAGGAGTTTCAGGCGAACCTTTCCCGCCCTTTTCCTGTGTGTCAATAGCTGCGGCGAGGGTGTTGAGGGAGGCATCGGTGATGAGTGTGTCGTTATGGAAGACTTCGGTGTAGTCCTTTTGAGCGTCGCGGTAGATGACGGCTATGCCTGAGCCGGCGGCTAGGTCGTGGAACTGGTTGAAGGTGATTTTTTTCCAGTTGTCGGTGAGCTCGTCGTTGGGGTAGGGTTGGCCGTCAAGCCAGGCGAGAGAGGCTAGCTTTTCGGCGTCGAGGGTGGCTACTTCGCTGGTGCGCATGTTGCGTTTGTGCGCGGCCTGCGTGGTGTAGACGCCGCGGTGGTACTCGAAGTAGAGCTCGTCTTTCCAGGTGGGGATTCCTAGTGCGCCGTTGGCGGCTGGCGGGGCGGTGTAGCCCTTGGCGATGCTGTCATAGTCCCAGGTGGGGGAGGTGGGGTTGAGGTTTTTCTCTACGCTGGAGAAGTACTGCTGCGCGGTGTGGTAGCGCATGGTGGGGACGGCGTCGTGGTCTTTCGAGCCGGCGGCGATCCAGTGGTCCGCCTGGTCGAGCATGGCGCGGGTGGGGCCGCCGCCGTGGTCGCCGATGCCGTAGAGGTCAAGCATCTCGGTGGTGCCGGGGTTGCGGTCGGCGGACTCGGAGAAGTCGGCGGAGATGCGGGAGGGGAGGACGTTGTCGTGAACGTAGTCGGTGGGGAAGTAGGTGAGGACTTTGCTGCCGTCGGGCGACTCCCACCAGAAGAGGCGGAAGGGGAGCTGGTTGGTGTCGTTCCAGTGCATCTTCTGCGTGACGAAGTAGTCGAGGCCGGAGCGTTTGTAGATCTGGGGGAGCTGCCAGTTGTAGCCGAAGGAGTCTGGGTTCCAGCCGATGCGGGCGGTGACGCCGTACTCCTTCTGGAAGTAGCGCTGGCCTACGAGGAGCTGGCGGACGAGGGATTCGCCGCCGGGGAGGTTGAGGTCAGGCTCGACCCACATGCCGCCGACGATCTCCCAACGGCCTTCTTTGACGCGCTGACGGATTTGTTCGTTGAGGGCGGGGTACTTGTCGGCCATCCACTCGGTGTACTGCGCGGCGGATTGGGAGAAGGTGTAGTCGGGGTACTCGTTCATGAGCTGGAGGGCGGTGGTGAAGGTGCGCTTGACGACGTCGACGGTCTCGCTCTTGGGCCAGAGCCAGGCGGCGTCGATGTGGGAGTTTCCGGCGAGGTCGATCCTGGCTTCGGCGAGAACAGGGTGGACGGTAGTGAGGATCTCCTGGGCGTGGCGGAGGGATTTGTCGAAGGCAGCCTGGTCGGCGGAGGCCAGGGCGTTGGTGTCGATGGCGGCTACGGCTTCTTCGACTTTGGGCAGGAGGTCTTTGCGCGGGGTGGGGAGCGCGGGAAGGAGATTGGCAGCGGTGATGCACTGGATGCGGATGTCGTCTGGTGAGGGGCGGACGGTTGCGCCGGTGGCGTTGGGGTTTGGCTCGATGGTGAGGCGGACGCCGGAGAAGGTCTTGTCGTCGACGGTCTGGAGGAGCTTGACGGCTACGAGGATCTTGTCGCCGGGCTTGGCTGGATCGAAGAGGACGATGGGTTCGAGGTCCTCGCCGAGGGCGACGCGCTTGCCGTTGAAGTAGATGATCTCGGGGACGGCACCGTTGGCGTCGGAGCGGAACTGGAAGGAGATACGGGAGCCGGTGATGTCGTAGCCATTGAGGGTCTTGGGGACTTCGATCTCGCGGCGGTACCAGACGGCTTCGTGGGGGGCTTTGGATTTGGGAGCGACGAGGGTCCAGGAGGAGTCGTCGAGGGTGGTGGATTCGCCGTGGGGGATGTCGCCGACGTGGAAGTGCCACTCGCCGCCAGGGAGGGCGTTGAGGGTTTCAAGGGTGTGGAGCTTGGCGATGGCGGCGGGGGAGAGGTTCTTCTGCTCGCGGACTGGAGTGAAGGATTGTGCGAGGAGGGTGGTGCAGGAGGCGAGGAGGGTGAGCGAAAGCAGACGAAGGCGCATGGGGGCAAGAGTAGCAAATGCAAGGGGTAACTCACAACGAGGCGAGTTTCCTAGGACTCGAACCAACCTTGTAAATATCCAGGATTGGAAAACTCGTGCATTGTAGGAAGGCTCTGTGCGACTTCGCGCGATGCCAATGGCAGACCGCTGGAAGGTCATTAAACAAAGATCGATCTTGATGGAGCGCATGCTGCGCGGGGGCGCTGCGTGCCGAGCGTCAGCCCTCCTTCTGTGAAGACGGACGAAGAAAGACTTACACAGGCGACGGAGGGTGGTTGGTCATGGGAGTTTGGATGAGGGCTTTGATGGTGAGTGCGATTGCGGTTCTTGCGGTTGGCCAAATGGGCGCGCAACAGGTTGTCTGGCAGCCATCGCCTGGACATACGCAGATGCGGATCTGGCCGAGTACCGTGCCCGATGCTCGGCCTATGAAGGGGCCAGAGGATATGAAGAGCACAGGGACAGAGTCGCTCGTGGCGGGTAAGCCCTGGCTCTCCGTGGAGAGGGTTTCGCAGCCTACGATGACCGTTTATTCCCCGACTGGAGAGAACACCGGAGCCGCTGTGATCGTGTTTCCTGGTGGGGGATATGAGATTCTCGCCATCGATCTTGAAGGGACAGAGGTTTGCGATTGGCTCGTATCGAAGGGCATTACGTGCGTGCTTCTGAAGTATCGAGTTCCCGCTCCGAGATCGGCTCCGTATTGGGGTGCTTACCCTCAGTCTCCGATGGCGCTTGAAGATGCCCAGAGGACGATAGGGTTGGTTCGTCTTCACGCTGCGGAGTGGCACATCGATCCGCACAAGATAGGAGTGCTTGGATTCTCAGCGGGTGGGCATCTTGTCGCTGCGACCAGTGTTCACTTTGACCGACGACTGTATCCCGAAGTGGACGCTGCCGATAAAGAGAGTTGCCGTCCGGATTTTGCCGTGGCTCTCTATCCCGGGCATCTTTCAATGAAGGAAGGCTCGCTTGCGCTGAACCCCGATATCGCAACTCACATTACCGCGAAGACACCGCCGACGTTTCTGCTTCAAAATGAAAACGATAAAGTTGATAGCGTGTGGGACTCGCTGACTTACTATGCGGGACTGAAGAAGGCTGGGGTTCCGGTTGAGTTCCACTCCTATGCTGAGGGCGGCCATGCTTTTGGGTTGCGCAGGACGAAGTATCCCGCGACGGCATGGCCGCAGCTCGTGGAGACATGGCTGGGAACGATTGGGATGATCCCGGAGTAGGCGGGCGTCGCTTCGAAGGGTTTTGCGACGCCTCCTTCAGGCGGCCTTTGTTCAGCGTGGATGATCGAGTGGGGCTTATGTGGTCAGGTCGTGGATTGCGGCTCCGGGTGCGTTGGTTTTGACGGACTCGATGCCCCCGTCGCGGGCAGAGGTGGTGGTGTAGGTTTCGCTGGTGCCGATGACCTGATGGTTGGGGGCTTTGAGGTTGAACATGTGCTGACCGTTCCTGGTCTCTTTGCGCTCGTAGTGGGCATCGTTGGCGGCGTTCTTCTTGACCGACTCGATGCCATTTTCGGCCGAGGACTTGGCGACGTACATCTCGCGGGCGAGGATGATCTGGCCGTTGCTGGCCTTGAGGTGGAAGTAGAACTCGCCGTCTTTCGCTTTTTTGATTTCGAAGGTGCCTGACATGAATTCTCCTTAGGAATGGGGCTTTTGAGACTTTCGCAAGAGACTTTGGATTTACTGGCAAGGATTGTAGCTGGTGTTTCGGGGCCTGAAATAAGGATGTTCGAAGAAATAACGCGGTGGGCTGACGGTCGGATGCGGGCGCTGATAGTCTTTCGAACATGATGAATGTACGAGTGGGCGCGGCGACTGTATTGGCATTGGGTTTTGCAACGGTGGGTGTGGCCTGGGGGCAGAGTTCGCTGCCTGCGGCTGCGGCGACGGGGATCGATGTTGCGGCGGCTGAGGTGCTGAAATCTACAGGCGTGCCGAGCGCTTCGGTGGCGGTGGTGCAGCGCGGGAAGGTTGCCTATGTGAAGGCCTATGGGAAGGCGCGGCTCGAGCCGGTGATGCTGGCGGAGCCGGGGATGCAGTACTCGATCGGATCGGTGAGCAAGCAGTTTACGGCGGCGGTGATTCTGCTGCTGGTGCAGGATGGCAAGGTGAAGCTGGAGGATCCGGTGGGGAAGTATCTGCCGGAGCTGACGCGGGCGAACGAGGTGACGGTAAGGCAGGTGTTGTCGATGACGTCGGGGTACCAGGACTTCTGGCCGGAGGACTACGTGATGACCTCGATGATGCAACCGGCGACGCCGCAGCACATTCTGGAGGTGTGGGGGAAGAAGCCGCTGGACTTTGAGCCGGGGACGAAGTGGCAGTACTCGAATACGAACTATGTGATTGCCGGGCGGATTGCGGAGATCGTTGCGGGCAAGCCGCTGATCGAGCAGTTGCAGGAGCGGATCTTCAGGCCGTTGAAGATGACCGGGGTGTTGAACTCGGATGCGAGCAGACTGCCGCCGAACGACCCTACTGGTTACTACCAGCACGCGCTGGGGCCGCTGCGTCCTGCACCGCAGGAGGGTACTGGGTGGATGTTTGCGGCGGGTGAGCTGGCCATGCCTGCCAGCGATCTGGCGCTGTGGAATATCAGTTTGATGGATAGGACGTTGCTGTCGCAGGCGTCTTACGACGAGATGTTCACCGAGGTGAAGCTGAAGGATGGGAGCGGCACTCACTATGGCCTGGGGGTGCAGGTGGCGGAGCGTCTGGGGCGTAAGGTGATCTCGCATAGCGGCGAGGTGTCGGGGTTTGTGTCGCAGAATACGGTGTATCCGGACGATAAGCTTGCGGTGACGGTGTTGACGAACGAGGATGCTTCGAGCGCTGCGGGTGCGCTGGGACGCAAGATCCTGGCGTTGATGTTAGGAGTGAGTTCGGCGGGGAGTGGCGCAGACGCGACTACGGCGGCTGAGAGGCGCGCGCTTGCGATGTTTACCGGGTTGCAGGATGGGAGGCTGGACCGGTCGCAGCTGACGGCGTTTTGCGATGCGTACTTTACGGCGGAGGCGGTGGCGGACTTTGCCGGTAGTTTGAAGCCGCTGGGCGCGCCGACCAGCTTCAAGCAGGCGGACGAGGAGCTACGAGGCGGGATGACGTTTCGGGTGTTTAGTGTGAGCTTTCCAGACCGGCAGTTGCGGGTGACGACGTACGAGGAGCCGGACGGGAAGCTAGAGCAGTACCTGGTAATCCCCTCGGGGAGCTAGTATGCGTTGAGGGTCGTGGCGCAATAAAGGATAATAGGGCTGTGTGCGAGGCGTATGGTTGCACCTGAAGTGCTTTTCGTCGTCCCTCTTTGTTTTACTTGCCCTTTGTGGCCTTCTCCTTGAACCAATACTTAGGACGGTAGATCAGACATGGAACTTTGGACGGAGTATGAAGGAAGAACGATCGATGGAGCGTTTCCACTCACAAAGCTGATACGGCCGGAGGGAAGAAGCGCATTCTTTTCGACCTCGAATAGTGTCGGCGGACCGACGGTGATCCGGCTGATCGAGTCGCACTTCGATGATGAAGAGATCCTGGTGCGGTGGCGCGGGATTCAGGTGTTGAACCATCCCAACCTGGTGAAGCTGATTCAGTTTGGCCAGGTGACTCTGGACGAGACCTCGCTGGTGTATGCGGTGATGGAGTCGGTGGATGCGAATCTCGCGGAGATTCTGGCGGAGCGGCGCCTGACGATGCAGGAGACGAAGCAGATTGCGACGAGTCTGCTGACCGCTTTGGAGGCGCTGCACTCGAACGGATTTGTGCATGAGCATATCGAGCCGGCCAATGTGCTTGCGGTGGGCGAGGCGATCAAGCTGCGCAGCGACTGCATTCGGGAGACTCCCGAGGGGCGCGAGGGGCGCGAGCTGAAGAGCAAGGACGTGCATGATTTTGCCGTGGTGCTGCTGCAGTCCCTGACGCAGAAGAAGACGCTGGAGGAGGCACGACGGGATCTGCCGCTGGAGGAGCCGTACGACGAGATCGTTGCGAAGGGAATCAGCGGGGAGTGGGGGCTGGCGGAGATTGCAAAGGCGCTGCGCTCGGAGAGTGAGGTGCGGGTAGAGGCTCGGCCCGTGGCTGTGAGCGAGAGGATGGCTGTGAGCGAGAGGATGGCTGCGAGCGAGGGGCTGGCTGCAGCGGCGGTGGAGCTTCCGTCGTATCCGACAGAGCGGGTTCGGTTGCCGGCGGAGGAGGCGTCGGGTGGGATTGACGGGCGGCGGCTTGCCATCGGGCTTGGCGCGATGCTGCTGCTGTTGCTGGTTGTGTTCTTTGTACGGGGGCGGGCGTCGAAGTCGGGCGCTGTGCAGGCAAATGCTACCGTGCCGGCGATTCCGACAGAGGCAAGCGATGCGGCTGCAGGACCTGCGCCGGAGGTTCCGGCTGTTGAGCCCGGCGCTGCTGCAGTGCCGGATGTAGCTGCTTCCGCAGCGCCGGTTGCTACGAATAACAGTGCCGGGTTGTGGCGGGTGGTGGCGTTTACCTATAGCCATGAGGCGCAGGCTCAGGAGAAGGCTGCGAGTCTCGCAGCGAAGCACTCCGACTGGAAGCCCGAGGTGTTTACGCCCAATGGGCGTGCGCCTTATCTGGTCACTGTCGGCGGAACGATGAGCCGGGAGGATGCGTTTGCTCTGGTAAAAAAGGAGCGTGGACAAGGGCTGCCGCATGACAGCTACGCGCAGAACTATCGGCGGTAAGTTTATTTGGAAGGGAAGACAGAAAGAGCGGAGAGATAACTCTCCGCTCTTTGTATTTGGTGGGAATGATTATTTTTTCGCCGTCTGGGCCAGGAAGTCGATCAGGTACTGTTTCCAGACAGCGGCTTGCGTATGGGTGCCGTGGCCGCGCGTGGCGTCGGAGATGGGGATGAGGATGAACTTCGCATTCGGTAGGGTGGGGGCGAGTTTTTCTGCGATGCCCAACTCCGGCGGATTGATGAAGTCGTCGGCGGAGTTGATCCAGAGAACCGGAGCGGTGATGGTGGAGAGTTTGGGCTGGGGGTTGTAGTTGCGCGAGGCGTTGACGTAGTAGAGGAAGTTGTTGGCGTCGGTGTGGGCGATGCTGGCGGGGAGAACGCGGTCGATGTAGGCTTCGGCCTGCTTGCGGGTGGGGTAGTTCTTCTGCATCTGCAGAGGCGCGCTGCCGGCGATGACGATGAGGTCGTTGGCTCCGCGGAGACCTTCGACGGGCTCGGCGGTGTACTCGCCGTTATTCCATGCGGGATCGTGCTTGATGGACTCCATGGCCATGTAGCGCCACATGCGATTACGTCCGGCGAGTTCGACGGGAAGGCAGGCGAAGGGCGCGAGGGCGTCGCTAAAGTGCGGGAAGGTTTCGCCCCAGACGAAGGACTGCATGCAGCCCATGGAGGTACCGAGGATGAGGCGGAGGTGATCGACGTGCAGACCTTCGAGGAGCATGGTGTGCTGGGAGGCGACCATGTCGTCGTAGTCATATTGGGGGAAGTGCATGTGGAGGCCGTCGGAGGGTTTGGAGGATTGGCCGTGGCCGATGTCGTCCGGGAGGATGATAAAGAATTTTGTGATGTCCAGAGGCTGGCCGGGGCCGAAGAGAACGTCGGAGAAGGCCGGATTGAGAAGAGAGTGCGCGTCACCGCCGGTGCCGTGGAGGAGAAGAACGGCGTTGTCGGTGTGGCCATCGGCGCCGTGATGGGGCTGCCCGAGGGTGAGGTAGTGAAGCTTCAGCTCGGGGAGGGTTTCGCCGGAGCCGAAGTGGAAGTTTTTGACGACGTAGGTGCCGTCCTGGGTGGGCCAGTTGGTGTGCGCGGTTTGGGCTGTAGCGGCTGCAACGCCGAGCGAGCAGAAGACAGCGATGAGGCGAAGGCGGCTAGTGAGCGAGGTCAACGTGGACTCCCGGCGGCGATGGTTTCGCGCAGTGACTCTAAGATATATCGGATATCACGGGGCGGAGTCTCTAATCGCTCATATTTTGCTGGGCGCGTTGGAAGGGATAGACGCTGACGTGCACCCAGCCGCGGAAGGGGAGGTTGACGTCGGCGATGGCGAGCAACACGAGGGTAATGAGCAGGGTGAAGCAGAAGACCTGGAAGGCGTGTAGGGCGGGGTTGGCGGAGCCGAAGAGGGAGGCTGAGAGGATCGTAACGAGCCCTCCGACCAGGAGGACAGCCCAGAAGATGGTGGGGAGATGATATGCGCTCTGAAGGATACGGGTGCGGCGGTGCTCTGTGAGGGAGCTCAGTTCGGAAAGGGCGTGGTCCTCGGCAGTGAGCTCAGAGGGCGCGGCGGCTTTGACGGACATTAGCGTCTTCCACATGTCGCGGTTGATGAGGTGGCTCTCTTCGGGGATCTGGCTGCGATACATCTCATCCCAGTCCCTCTTGATGACCGCATCGGCGTAGGCGCGGGTCTGCTGTTCGAGCAGATTGCGCTGTGGGGCTGGGAGTCCTTCTGCCAGACGGTAGACGTTACGGAGGGCATTGGCTTCGAGGTCTGCGTTGAGGGTTGCATCTCCGAAGTTGGTCCATACGGTGTAGAGCATGAAGCCGAGGATGACGGCGTAGGTGGTGCCAAGGATGCCGATCTGCCAACCGATGAGGTCATTGTGCAGGGTGCGTTTTTCCTGTGGCCAAAGACGATTGAGAGCGAGCATGAAGAGCATGGAGCAGGTCATCGTGACGATGAGGACGACGACGTTTTCGGCGCGAGTGAGCATGGGTAGCCAGGTCTCCGGTTGGTCTTGAAGATTACTGAAGATCGGAAGGATTATCTACAAAAAGCAAGCTGGGAGAGTCTGCCAGGGTGTAAATTGCAGCAATGCCTGAATCCAAATTGCCCGAGTTGGCTGAACTTGCCAAACGTGGTCTGATCTTTCTGCTCTCTCTGCTTGCTTTGGGGTTTGTCGGATTGTTTTATGCCATCGCGTTGAAGCGAGTTACGTTCCCCTACATGCTGGAGTGGTCGGAGGGTGGAGTGCTGGATATGATGCGGCGCATCGTGCATCATCAGCAGCTCTACGTAGCGCCGTCGAAGGACTTCGTGCCGTTTATGTACACGCCGATTTACTACTACCTGGGCGCGGTGTTGAGCCATTTCACCGGGGTGGGGCTTGTTCCTCTCAGGGTGCTCAGCATTGTGGCGACGACGGGATGTTTCGTGGTGATCTTCCACCTGGTGAGACGCGATACGGGGGACCGGTTTTCGGCATGGATGGCTTGCGGAGTCTTCGCGGCGTTGTATGCGCAGACGAATGCGTGGTTCGATCTGGCGCGCGTGGATATGCTGTATCTCTTTTTCTTACTGCTGGCGATTGGGTTAGCGGAGAGAGGACTTCCGGTCTGGGCGGCCATCGTCTTCGCCGTTGCGTTTCAGACCAAACAGACTGCCCTCGCGGTTGCGGTGCTTGTGCTGGCGCATGAGATTGGCCGGCCGCGAAAGCTGATTGCGGGGCTGGGTACATTTGGATTGGCGGTGGGGTTGTCGTCGTGGTTGATCGACCGGCAGAACCATGGATGGTATCGCTATTACACCGCTTTTCTGCCTTCACGACAGGCCTGGCTGCGGGAGAAGTTTGCCTTGTTCTGGCTGCGGGATCTCATCGATCCTCTTGGGGTTCTTCTGCTGGTTACAGCGTTGGGTACTGCTCTTTACTTTTCCAAGTCATCCAGGGGCACGGAAGATCGAAGGCGGATGTATTTCTTTCTCTTCACCACGGTGGGACTAACGGTGTCCTCGCTGTCATCGAGGTTGCACCTAGGCGGATCGAATAATGTGACGCTGCCGCTTTATGCGTGGCTGTGCGTTTTGTTTGGGCTCAGCCTACACAAGATTCTGTCGAGTGCGAAGCAGGCTCCGGCGAATCTTTCTGTCCCGCTGCAACTAGCCGCACTGGTTGCGTGCCTCCTGCAATTTTCACATTTGATCTACTCGCCGGGAAGCTTCGTTCCGACGGCGGCGCAGCGAGCCGATGCGACCGATGCGCTGAACCGGGTGTCTGCGTTACCGGGAAAGATCTTTGTCATGCATCATGTGATCGATGCAGGCTCTGCCGGAAAAGAAGGATTCGCCGGGAGTATGGCCATCTGGGATGTTCTGCGGGCCGATCATGGGGAGGCCGGGCAGAGGCTGAAGGCGGAGCTTATCGCCTCGTTCCAAAACAAGGAGTATGACGGGATTCTCTGCGACCGCTCTCCGAGCACCATGTTTCCCGAAGAGCAGGACTACCTGGGAGA
Source organism: Granulicella sp. S190 (assembly GCF_009766095.1). Classification (GTDB taxonomy): domain Bacteria; phylum Acidobacteriota; class Terriglobia; order Terriglobales; family Acidobacteriaceae; genus Edaphobacter. Next base: position 314,082 of record NZ_LMUD01000014.1, on the reverse strand, counting down.
GGTTACGGCTGCTGCTGGTGCGGCGTACCCCATGCAGAGCCGAATACTGAGTGTTCCGGAGGAGGCGGCCTTTTATGCAAACCCGTCTACCCCCCAGATCAAACCTCAGTTTCTGTATGTTCCACGGGCAGGGGTTCTACAGCCTAAAGAGTAGCTTGCGAAGGCGACGTAAATAGAGAAAGGCGCGAGTTTATAGCTCGCGCCTTCTCTCTTTGAGATCCCTCGCAGGTTAGTCTTTTGCCGGCTCCGCTGGGATGGGTTCGGGTGTTGCGAGAGGCTTGGTGATGTCGTCGAGGTAGGCGGGCGTGCCGTCTACGCGGACGAGCGAGGGATAGCGTTCTCCCTCGTGATAGTCGATGTCGGCAGTGGTGACGAAGGCATCGCTTTGCACGATGAAGTGGATGGGCTCGGAGGTTCCCTTTGCCTGTTTAACCGCTGTTTTGAGGGCGTCGCCGGAGTACACGTTGCCGTTGACGGCGACGATCTTCTGGCCGGGGAAGAGCTTGGCCTTGTCTGCGGGGCCGTTCCAGCGAACGTCGGCGATGCTGCCTTCGCTGCTGACGCGGAAGCCGAGGGAGTACCAGACATTGACGGAGCTACCGCGGCGGCTGCCGGATTCAGCCATGGTGCGCTCGGACTTCGAGGGCTTGTCGGTGTAGACGAGCTTGTATCCGCCGCGTTCGATGCCGGTGAGGTCGGCGCGTGGATTGAGATTATCGATGCGCTCGTGGATGAAGGTGGCCCAGTCATACGGCATGACCTGGTTGAGATCGGCGACTAGCTCGTCACGGTTATAGGTAACGATGAGCGGGCCGGTGTTGCCGCCTTTGCCGAGGAAGATGTGCAGGAAGTCGGTGAGGGATTTTTTGTTGTCGGTCTTTTGACGGATGAGGGTGTCGGCGTCGAGCCAGAAGAGTTCGCCCTCCTGGTAGTAGTCCTGACCGCGCTTCCAGTTGGACCAGGCGGGATTTCCGCCGCGCAGAATGCTGGCAGCGATGGCGGTGTCTTCAGTGCTGCGCCACTCGCGGCCTGGTTTGTAGTCGAGGTTGGCGGCGGAGAGGGCGAGTATCTCACGGTACTGCTCCTGCGATTTGAGGCCGGAGCGGGCTGCGAGGACGTTGCCGAGGTATTGGGTCATGCCTTCATAGACCCAGAGGAGCGAGCCCTGCTGCATCTTTTCGAAGTCGTCCTGATAGAGGTTGAAGGGGCGGCGGTACTTGCCGTTCCAGGAGTGGGTGAACTCGTGGGAGAGGAGGTCGGATTCGGCTAGCTGATGCATCGGGTTGGAGAAGCCTTTTTCGCCTACGCCATTGTCAGAGGATTGACCGTGCTCGAGGCCTTCGCCGCCGGCTACGTCAGAGAGCGTGAGGAGAAAGTGGTAGACGTTGTAGTGGCGTGAGTCGTAGGCTGCGCCTGTCTCGCGGACGAGGTTGTTGAGTTCGGTGAGGAGCGCGGGGCGGAGCTTGGAGTCTTCGGGCGAGTCGGAGACTACGTCGATGTAGTGCTTGGGCGTGACCTCGGGAGCGAGGGCGAACTCGTGGAAGTACTGGCCGGTGATGACGGGGGAGTCTTCAAGCTGCTCGACGGTGGTGGGGGCGTAGCGGGTGAGACCGCCCTTTGGATTTTGAGGATCGTAGCCGTCAGTGGGGGTCAGAGCTGTGCCGATGCCCCAGCCTGCAGGGACTTTGACCGAGGGCTGGATAGCGATGTTTTTTACGGGCGTCTTCGCGGGGTAGAGGAGGAGCTTTTCCCATTCGAGGACGGCGAGCTTGTCGCTGACGCGGGCGGTGACGATGCAGTCGAGGTGGGCGTGGAGGGTGGTGACGCCGGCGGGAACGGTGACATGGAATTCGTAGAGGTCTTCATCGTCGCGGCGCCAGGGGAGAACCTTGCCGTTGGCGGTGAAGACGACGCCGGTGATGTCATCGACGGGACCGGTAGGGCGGTGGTTGCCGGGGATCCACTGGGGTGTGGTGAGAGAGACGGGACCAGGCTGGACTGGGATGTCGACTTCGGCGTGGTAGATCTTGCGGGGAGCCTCGGAGAGGTCGGCGGTGATCTGGATGGCTTCGCCCAGGTGCGGGATCTGGCTGGCGTGGCTGTTTGCTGCCAACTTCTTCTGGGCAGAGAGGAAAGCGGAAGGTGAGAGAACCAGGAAGGCTAGAGACAGGGCAGAGGTGCGACTGAACATGAGCGGGTGGTGTCCTCTCGAGCTAAGCGTCAAATTTTAGATATTAGGGGATTAGACGAACTGAGGAACGGGAAGGACGCAGCCTGAAGGAGAGAGATCAGACTGCGTCCTGGTATCAGGAGTTGAGTGCTGATTCGATGGCGGCGATGACGGCAGGATCGTCGGGCAGGACTTCGGGGGAGAAGCGCGCGACGACTTTGCCGTTGCGGTCGACGAGGAACTTTTCAAAGTTCCAGAGGATGCCCGGTTCCGGGTTGGTGGTGGCGCCGTGCTGCTGGAGGTAGCCATCGAGGTTTTCGCGGAATGCCTGGCGGCCGGGGGCAGGGCTGGTGGCCTCCGGTTGCTGGGCGATGAGCGACTGATAGAGGGGGTGGGTGTCGGAGCCGGTGACGGCGATCTTCGAGTACATGGGGAACTCGACGCCGAAGGTGGATCGGCAGAAGGTCTGGATGTCTTCGTTGGAGCCTGGCTCCTGACCGGCGAAGTCGTTGGCAGGAAAGCCGCAGACGACGAGTCCGGACTCTTTAAAGCGGGAGTAGACCTTTTCGAGGGCGTCGTATTGAGGGGTAAGACCGCATTTGGAGGCGACGTTGACGATGAGGAGGACTTTGCCGCGATAGCCAGCGAGCGAGGTACCTTCGCCGGTGATTTTGTGGACGGGGATGTCGTAGAGAGCTGCGGGGGACATGGAACACTCCTGAAACCTTAGATTGAGAAGATTATAGGGTGATCGGTGGGTTGGAACGATTTGCGATAGCGAACTTTCAGGCAGGTCTTTTATAAGATCTTTACGACTTTTTTGAAGAGCCGCAAGGTTAAATACACAGATTGAGGGAGTTGAGCCGATAGAGGCGGTAGGATCTAAATCGTATGTCACTAACAGATTCGATTATTGGTAGGCCGTTAGCAACGAGTGAAGAGCGGGCTGAACACATTGGTGTCGCAGCCGGAATACCCATCTTTGGCCTGGATGGGCTGACGAGCGCAGCGTACGGGCCCGAGGCTGCGATGACGCTGCTGATCCCGCTGGGGATCGGCGGGGTGGAGTATGGATGGCGGATCATCGGGGCGATCCTGATTCTATTGGCCATTGTTTACTTCAGCTACAGGCAGACGATTGCGGCGTATCCGGGTGGCGGGGGAAGCTATACGGTCGCGACGGAGAACCTGGGCGAGGGTCCGGGACTGCTGGCGGCAGCGGCGCTGATGATCGACTACATCCTGACGGCGGCGGTAGGAATTTCGGCGGGCGTGACGGCGTTGACTTCGGCTGCTCCCAGTCTGCAGCCGCATACGTTGCTGATCTGCCTGGTAATTCTGACGATTCTCGCGATCGTGAATATGCGTGGGGTGAAGGACACGGGCACGGCGTTTATCATTCCGACTTTTCTGTTTGTCGGTACTCTTCTTGCGCTGATCGCCGTTGGAATGTGGAAGACGGTGCACGCGGGCGGGCACCCGCTGCCGATGGCACCGATTCCTGCTGCTTTACCGGCGACTGTGGGTACGCTGGGAACGTGGATGCTGTTGAAGGCATTCGCCAGTGGATGCGCCGCGATGACCGGTGTGGAGGCGGTGTCGAACGGGGTGATGGCGTTCGGCGAACCGAGGGTGCAGCGGGCTCAGAGGACATTGACTATCATCATTGGGATTCTGATGGTGCTGCTATTCGGCATCGCCTATCTGGCGAAGACATATCAGATTATGCCAATGGATCCCGATGCGGCGCACTTTCAGAGCTTGCTGAGCTTGCTGGTGACGGCGGTGTTTGGGCGCGGCTGGTTTTATTTTCTGACCATGGGAAGCGTGTTGCTGGCGCTGGCGTTGAGCGCCAACACGGCGTTCGCAGACTTTCCGCGGCTGACACGGGCGATTGCGCTGCATGACTATCTTCCGCATGTATTCATTCTGCGGGGCCGGCGGCTGCTGTACTCGCACGGTATCTATGCGCTGACCGGATTTACGGCGGTGATCCTGATCCTGTTCGGTGGCGTGACGGACCGGCTGATTCCGCTGTATGCGATCGGCGCTTTCCTGGCGTTTACGCTGTCGCAGGCCGGCATGGTTGTGCACTGGATGAAGATGGAAAAGCACCCAGGCCGCGGATGGCACATGTTCGTGAATGGCACCGGCGCTGTCGCTACTGGAATCACCACGATTATTGTGCTGCTGGCGAAGTTCAAGACAGGGGCGTGGGTCACGGCGCTGCTGGTGCCGGTGCTGATCGCGATTATGTGGGTAGTGAAGCGGCACTACTCGCGGGTAAAGCGGGAGATGGCGGATATGACGCCGCTGAACCTGGTGAATCTGCAGGAGCCGATCGTGGTGATTCCGATGGCGCGGTGGGACCGTATTACCGAGAAGGCGATGCGGTTTGGGCTGCTGCTGTCGAAGGAGATCAAGGTGGTGCATGTGCACTCCGATGATGAAGAGGGCAGCCTGGATGAGATCTGGGATGACTTCGTGATGGCGCCGATTAGGAAAGAGGGGTTGCAGGAGCCGGAGCTGGTGACAATTCCTTCGACTTATCGGTTCATCATTACGCCGCTGATGGATTACATTCTGGAGCTTGAAGAGAAGAATCCCGGGCGGAAGGTGGCGGTACTGTTGCCGGAGCTGGTGGTGCGGCACTGGTGGGAGAATGCGCTGCATAATCAGCGGGTTCAGCTGCTGAAGCTGCTGCTGCTGGTGAGGGGGAATCAGAGAATTGTGGTGGTAAATATTCCCTGGTACCTGTGAGGCGGCCGAGTGCCGTTTTTGCTGGGAGTTTTGCGAAAAAGACCGTTTCGATGTGGTGATTTGATGGTGTGGTCGTGGTGAGATGCGCGGTGGATGGTGGTGTTTCGCCGCGCATTTTTACATGACGAAAGATGCGCCAACTTTTTGCGATTTATTTTGGGTGGGTCTCGGAGTCTGTCCTAAGAAGTGTAAGGGTTACGCCGATTGCATGGATGACACCGATGAGAGACAAGAACAGGGCGAATACGGGGATCTCTCCACTGCGCAACAGACGATGAGACTGTCCGTTGCTTCGGTCGAGATGAGGTGGGGTGGGGTCGAGAGACGAGAGTGCACAGCCGAGATGATGTGCTAGGAGAGGCTTTAGGGTGTACCGCTGTCGAGTCCCGGACAGGTTTCTCAGACGACTAGCGGCTCGGGGCGGCGCCAGGTGGGGCTGAGGTCGCGCAGGCGGGCTACGGCGGTGGGGATGAGCTTCAGGGCTTCGTCTACTTCTTCCATGGTGGTGAGGCGGGAGAGGGAGAAGCGGATGCTGGCTCGGGCGCGGGCCGGGGAGAGACCCATGGCGGTGAGGACGTGGGAGGGCTCGGTGGCACCGGACTGGCAGGCGGAGCCTCCGCTGACGGAGAGGCCCTTAAGGTCGAGCGCGATGACGAGGGCTTCAGCTTCGACGTGATCGAAGTAGAGGCTGGTGGTGTTGGAGACGCGCGGGGCTCCGGCTCCGTTGACGCCGCACTCCTCGACTTGAGAGAGGATGCCTTGTTCGAGGCGGTCGCGGAGGGCTGCGAGGTGGATGGGGCTGTCGGCCTGGTGGGAGAGAGCGGTCGGGCATGCGCCCGATGCCCCCATCTCAGGGTCGAGAGATGGGGCACCCTGATTCGTGGCTGCGCTCGGAGTTGTCGTAAGGCTCAGATTGGTTGCGGGTGTTTGGGACAGCCAGACGTGGGCGAGCTCTGCGGCTTTGCCAAGGCCGACGATGCCGGCTACGTTTTCGGTTCCTGCGCGGCGCTGCCGCTCGTGAGAGCCTCCGTGGAGCATGGGGGCGAGACGGACATTGCGGCGGACGAAGAGTGCGCCGATGCCTTTGGGTGCGTAGATCTTGTGGCCGGAGAGGGTGAGGAGATCTACGTCCTTGAGAGCGCCTTTCGGGCTGAGGTCGAGTGGGAGGCGGCCGACAACCTGTACGGCGTCGGTGTGGAAGAGAGCGCCAGCAGCGTGGGCTATGGCAGCCAGGGCGGCGATGGGCTGGATGACGCCGGTCTCGTTGTTGGCGAACATGACGCTGACTAATTTTGTGTTGGGACGAATGGCGGCGATTAAGGCGGCGGGTTCGATGAGTCCTTGCGGAGTGCAGGGGAGGAAGGTGACCTCGATGTTATTTTTTGCGAGGGATTCGGCGGCGCGGAGGATGGCGTCGTGCTCGATGCTGGTGGTGATGAGGTGGGCGGGCTCGTTTTTTAATGTGCTGATTGAGTTGAGTATGCCGAAGAGGGCGAGGTTGTCGCTCTCGGTGCCTCCGGAGGTGAAGACGATCTCGGAGGTGCGGCAGTGGAGGAGATGGGCGATCTGGTCGCGAGCGTGGTCGACGGCGGCGCGGGCGAACTGTCCCTGCTGATGGATGGAGCTGGCGTTGCCGTAGTGCTCCAGGAAGAAGGGACGCATGACCTCGAAGACCTCGGGCAGGAGAGGCGTGGTCGCGTTCGCGTCCATGTAGATTCGGCGCATGTCTCTATTTTACTGCTTAGGGGTGGCGCTCGTTCTGCGGGCAGAGGGTGAGAAGGAGTAAGAGGCTTAGCATCAGGTGCCAGGAGCATCAGTGGATTTCGGCTTGATTGTTATGTTGCGAAGCCTGGGCGATACCCTGCAAGGCTCCGCGACGTCCGGGCGCCTCTGCTAGAGCGGCTTGAAATTCCTTCAGAGCGATGGCTGGTTGCTTCTGCTGCAGGAGCAGGTCGCCGAGTTGTTCGCGGGCGGGCAGGATTGGGCCAGGTGTCACCGGCTGTTTTTCGATGGCGTCTTCCTGGTCGGCTGCGGCGCGCAATAGCATGAGGGCTTGATGTGGGTCGCCGCTTGCCTGAGCGGACCACGCCATGACTTCGCTCGCCAAGATACCAGTCTGGATGGACCAATAGATATCGCCCGAGGTGCGAAGCTGAGTTTCGATCTGCCGAAGTTGATCCGCCTCGACGCGGGCGTCCTGAACGTGTCCTGTGCGCGCGAGGCCTATCCCTCTGGACCAGACAGCGATGGCGACGACGGAGGGTGGCGCTCCCGAGGGAAGAGCGATGCTTGCAGCGTCAGACCATCGGCCTCGTTCGACGGCGTCGCGGATGGGAATTGCGGTCGCGGCATAGGCCGTTCCGAAGTTGCTCATGTTGAGCTTCGGCATGGCGTTGAGATCCTTTACGACCTGGCTCGCCTCTTTTTCGCGTCCCGTCTGCAGATAGGCGTAGACGAGATAGTCCATGGCGTGAAGTTCTCCCATGGTGTCGCCATGCTGGTGCGCGGCCTGGCGCGAGGCGAGATTGGACGCAATGGAGTCGTCCCATAGACCGAGCCGGGTGAAGATGTGGGATGGCATGTGCAGCGCGTGAGGCGACGATGGAGCGATCTGCGCGTAAGTCCTGGCCGCAGGGAGGCCGCGTTCTGCGAGCTCCTGACTGTCGCAGGCATGGATGAGATAGTGAGCGATTCCGGGATGATTAGGGTACTCGCGATTGAGCGGTTCCAGGATATCGATTGCCTGCTCTTGCAGGGCGTGCGTCTTATCGGCGGGTGAGGCGTTGGCCAGGAGCGCCAACGCGTAGAAGACCTGTGATTCGACATCGTGGATGTTCTTTTGAGCGAGGTCTGCCATCGCCTGCTCGTAGGCGAGGGTGCGCATGTCGGGCATGATTGTGATGGACTGCTGGTAGAGCGTGCCGAGGGCGTGGATGAACTGCCGCTCACGGTCGGAGTTTGCGCCGAGACGAGCTGCCTGGAGGATCTCGTTTTGTCCGACGGGAAATGCAGGGGGAGGGAGGTTTGGAGACCAGACCTGATGGAAGTAGGTCATGGCAACTCCCCAGTGCGCCATTCCACACTGCGGATCGGCTTTGGCGACGGCCTGGAATGTCTGTTCCGCGGCGGCGTAGGCGAAGGAGTGCAGCAGGGCTACGCCGCTGTTGAACTGCTGCTGCACGGAGGGTGCGCAGGAGATGGGGAAGGATACTTTTCCGAGTTTCTCGGGGATGCCGTGGTCGTGCCTCTCCTGCGCCGACGACAACGGAACGATGAACCACAGGCTAAGCGAGAGTCGCCAAAGACGAAGCATACCTACCTCTTCCGAGAGCGTAGTCCTATTGTGCTCAAAAAAATCGTAAGCAGGGATACTGAATTTGCGAGGCCCTGAAAAGATGTTTGAGTATGCGATATAGACTTGAAACGGGTTTCGGTTGAGAGGAAGATCTTAAGCTCTGGCTGGATCCTTACCGATGCAATAAGGATGCGAAAGATGGACTTGCAAGAGCGACAGGTAGTGCTGGATCAACTGGCTTCGAGTGAAGCGCGGTTGCTGGAGTTGGTGGATGGTCTAACAGCTGAGCAGTGGAGCTTCAAAGAGTCACCGGCGCGATGGTCGATTGCAGACAATATCGAACACGTGGTCGTGCTTGAGGGATACATCCGGTCAACGATTGCGAAGACTCTGGTGGAGGCCGCGGAGCCTGAGAAGAAGATGCAGGCTGGGGCCAAGGAAGCGTTCGTTTTCGGTGTGGCGAATGGCCGGAGTAACACGCTGGTTTGTCCAGAGCCGGTTTATCCGACGGGAAGGTGGCCGGACAGGGCCGAGCTGGTTCTCGAGTTGCAAAAGACCAGAGCGGAGACAGTTGCCTTCGCCACAGAGACAGAGGCGAGTCTGCGCGATCACTTCTTTCCGCATACTGCGCTTGGCGACCTTGACTGTTACCAGTGGCTGGTGGTGTTGGGCCAACACGCTATGCGGCATGCGTTTCAGATCGAGCAGGTCAAAGCTGATACAAGATTTCCTGTCTGTTCGGAGCGGTCTGCGATGCTTTATTCGTAGGTGGGATGTTTGAAGCTTTGCAGGTGGGAGATGGCTTCGGCTGCGCGGATGCGGAGCTGAACCAGATCCTGCTGCGGTGAGGCAGCCGTCAGCGTAGGTGGCCATTGCCGAGGACTTTGGTTTCGACGACGCGGGTTGAGGCTGTGGTGATGAGGTTTTGATCGGCTGAAGGTTCTACGGGATTGACACAATGGGATATGGAATCTGGTAGAGTTAGCGCGGCTCTGCGGTTAACAATCGCAGCGAATTCAGGAAGATAGTGGAGAACAAACGATGATGAAACGGATGGTTGTGGCGCTGGCGCTGATGGGTTGTTGTGTGTCCGGGATGCAGGCGACAGTGATGCAGGCGCAGATGGATGCGAAGGAACCGAAGATTGCTCCGGGGACGATGATTGAGCCATCGAAGAGCTTCGATGCGATGCTGAAGGGATTTGAGGATGACTTTGTGCCGTTGGCCAAGGCGATGCCTGCGGAGAAGTTCGACTTTGCGCCGAGCGCTGCGATCTTCGTGGCTGGGCAGGGGAGCGAATATACCGGAGTGAGCACGTTCCGGGCGATGGTGCTGCATGTCGCTTCGGCGAACTACTTTTACGCTTCCGCGGCGAGCGGGATGAAGCCGGATGTGGACGTGAAGGCGCTGGCGAATATCAAAGGGAAAGATAAGGCGATCGAGGCGTTAATGGCTTCGTTTGTCTTCGCGCACAAGGCAATGGCGACGCTGACGGAGAAGAATGCCTTCGAGAGCGTGCACGGAGCCGAGACTCGGGCGAGCCTGGCGGGCGGTCTGGTGGCCCATGGCTTCGACCACTATGGGCAGCTGGTGGAGTATCTGCGGATGAATGGGATTGTGCCGCCAGCCAGCAGGAAGTAGGGTCTGCGGTGAGTCTTTAAAGGTATGGAGAACACTAAGAGCGGCCTTTGCGGGCCGCTCTTAGTGTTTGGTGGCTCAAGGCGAAACGTTGTGCCAGCCTGGCGACGCTCCCGCTGTTCCGGATATCCCGGGTGACATCACGTATCAAAACTTCGAGAAAAAATCATGATTTTGGGGTAAATAAGTTGAAGAAAGTTACATCCAAGCCGATGATATTTTCGTTATCTGAGATACAACTCGCCGGTGTGCTGAGGGATTAGCTTGGCATGAAGCGTTCCGGAAGTTTATGGGTAGGACCACCGCACGTTCCCATTTTGCGTTGCCTGAGCAGAGAAGTGGAGGCAGCCTAATGTTTTATTCCGCGGAAGGTAGTGACCCGACGGCTCGTAGGATTCTGAGAACCTTTCCTGCGTTCCAGATCCTTTTGCAGCCGATCGTGGATTTAGAGACTGAGACCGTGTATGCCTACGAGGCATTGTGCCGAGGGATGCACGGGGAGAGTTACTCCGACCTGATTGCGGACTTCGAGCCGTGGCAGATTCCCTCCTTCGACAAGCTTGCGATGGCGAAGTCTTTGAAACTTGCCTCGACGATGCGCCTGGAGCAGAGGGGCGCGAAGGTCGCCATCAATCTTGGGCCCCTGATGGAGTTGCGGAACAAGGATGCCTGCTATGTGGTCCGCCTGGCGAAGCACTATGGACTGCGGCCGGATGCCGTGATGCTGGAGCTCTCCGAGGGCGTGAGGATGGACGGTATTGAACTTGCGCGTATCGTGGACCTTCATCGCAAGGCCGGGATCATTATTGCAATCGACGACTTTGGTGCGGGCTACGCGGGCTTGAATGTGCTGGCGCGATGCGCTCCGGATGTGGTGAAGATCGACCGGGAGCTGATTAAAGGGATTGAGTCGAATCGCGCGAAGAAGACGATCGTCGAAGCGTTCAGCAAGGTGTGCCGCAAACTTCGGGTGAAGCTGATTGCAGAGGGCGTGGAGACGGTGGAAGAGTACCTGACGCTGCGGGGGTTTGGGATTCGGTTCATGCAGGGATTTCTGTTTGCGCATCCTATGGCGTGCGAGCTTCCGCAGGTACGTTTTCCCAAAGCGGAGCCGAAATACTTCTCGCGCATCACGCGGGATGAGCGGGAGTGGTTTCGCAATGCGCTTCGGCAGTAGAGCACAGGGCTTAGAGACGGTAGTTTGCCGGATGGTGTAGAGACTGCAAACGCAGATTCCCTTCGGGAATGACAAGCACAAGAGCAAAAGCGACTCTATACCAACTGCGGCATTGTTTTAGTTTCAGACTTGGACGATTGAGACGGATTTTTACTCTCCCAGCATGATTCGTTGGATGTGATGGGCGCGGCCTGTGGATCCGT
>NZ_LMUD01000014.1:281731-302725 GCF_009766095.1 Granulicella sp. S190 | reverse complement strand
GACGGAGTCGTAGGGGCCTGACATGCCTACGTCAGTTTGATAGGCGGTGCCGTTGGGGAGGATCCGCTCGTCGGCGGTGGGGATGTGGGTGTGGGTGCCGAGCAGGGCGGTGATGCGGCCATCGAGATACCAGCCCAAGGCAACTTTTTCGCTGGTGGCTTCGCCGTGCAGGTCGAGGAGGATGACCTTGGCGGTGATCTTGCTGAGGAGCTCGTCGGCCTTACGGAAGGGGTCGTCGCAGGAGGACATGAAGACGCGGCACTGCAGGTTCATGACGGCGTAGCTTTGGCCGGTGGGGAGCTCGCCCTGGTAGACGCCGAAGCCCGGGGTGCCGACGGCATAGTTGGCGGGGCGCAGGACGCGGCGGCCGCGAACGTGGGAGTCGGCGGGGACGGTCATGTACTCGAAGATCTCGCGCTTGTCCCAGATGTGATTGCCGGTGGTGATGACGTGGGCGCCGAGGTCGAAGAGCTCTTCCGCGATGGAGGGGGTGATGCCGAAGCCTCCGGCGGCGTTCTCTCCGTTGATGACGAGGAGGTCGACGGCATTGGTTTCAAGGACGTGGGGAAGGTGTTCGCGGACGATGTGGCGGCCGGCGGAGCCAAAGACATCGCCGACAAAGAGAATGTTCACTTAAGAAGTTTACATGGCAGGCGGAGAGAAATCGTTGAATGCGCGAGCGATGAGTCATCGAATCCTTGGCTGGGTGTGGTAGCTTTTTTGCATGGCACAGAGTGGGCGGTTCCAGTTAAGCGTTCGGGTGTTGGCGGTGTTGGCGAGTGAGCCGGAGGCGATGCATACGTCGTCGGCGATTGCAGAGGCGCTGAAGGAGAGCGCTGTGATGGTGCGGAGGGCGTTCCTGCTGCTGCACAAAGCTGGATTGATTGAGCAGAAGAAGGGGCCGCATGGCGGGGCGAAGCTCAAGATTCCGGCGAAGCAGATTGGGCTTGGGGATGTGTTCGAGGCTACGGCCGGCGATTGGTTGAGTCTGGACGATAAGGCCGTGAGCGCATGGATCAAGAAGGTTCGCGCCGATGCGGTGGCCGCGATGAATGAGCACACGCTGGCTGGGGTGGTGAAGCGGATGAAGAAGAAGTAGATCTTCCGCGTGCGATAGTCGATCTCTTGACAGTGAGCAGGCCCTGGTGAGAATCAGGGCTTTGCTGCGTTTGCCGTGGTTTAGATGTCCTGAATGCTGAGGGTTCGCGGATCCGTGACTCGCTGCATGAAGGCTGCGGCGATCAGCATGCAGATGCCTCCTGCAAGGATGGCGTAGATGCGGTTGTTGTGGAGGAAATGGGTCATGATCCAACCGAAGAAGAGCGAGGCGAGAATCTCCGGCGTGACGACGAAGAAGTTGAAGATGCCCATGTAGACACCGGTGCGCTCGGGCGGCAGCGTGGCCGCGAGCATGGCGTAGGGCATGGAGAGCGTGCTGGCCCACGCGATGCCGACACCGAGCATAGTGAAGAGCAGCATGTACTTGTTATGCATAACGACGACGGAGATGAGGCCGATGGCGCCGCAGAGCAGGCAGGCGGTGTGGGTCTTCTTTCTGCCGATCTTTTTGGCGAGGGTGGGCAGAGCGAAGGAGAAGGCGAAGCAGACCGCGGAGTAGGCAGCGAAACAGATGCCTCCCCATTCGATGCCCTCTTTGTAGGCGGGGGAGGCGGGGTCGTTTGCGCCGAAGACGTTGTGAGCGACGGCTACGGGGAAGTAGAGCCACATACAGAAGAGGCCGAGCCAGGTGAAGAGCTGGACCGGGCCTAGTCTGCGCATGGTTTCGGGTGTGTCGGCGATTGCTGAGAGGATCTCCTTCGCGCCGGCGAGCAGGCCTGTTTTTTCTTTTTTGGCGCGGCGAAATGCTTCCATGTTCTCGGGGGGATATTCGGGTGTGGTGAAGATGGTCCAGAGGACAGAGCCGAGATAGGCTGCGGCGCCGATGTAGAACGAGATGCGGACGGTATTGGGGACGGCCCGGGTGTCGCCGACTACTTGAGTCATGTGAAAGACGTTGGTGAGCAGCCAGGGTAGCGCGGACGCGATGACGGCTCCGAGACCGATGAAGAGGCTTTGCATGGCGAAGCCACGGGTGCGTTGGCCTTCGGGGAGGATGTCGGCGACGAAGGCGCGAAAGGGCTCCATGCTGACGTTGATGGAGGCGTCTAGGATCCAGAGCATGCCGGCGGCCATCCAGAGGCTGGAGCAGTTGGGCATGAGAAGGAGCATGAGGGAGCTGAGAATGGCGCCGACGAGGAAGTAGGGACGGCGGCGGCCGAGCGGGCCCCAGGTGTGGTCGCTGGCGTTGCCGATGATGGGCTGGATGAGCAGGCCGGTGAGCGGCGCGGCGAGCCACAGGATGGGGATCTGGTCGGCGCGGGCACCGAGATACTCGTAGATGGCGCTCATGTTGGCCATCTGCAGTCCCCAGCCGAACTGAATGCCGAGGAAGCCGAAGCTCATGTTCCAGATCTGCCAGAAGTTTCGCTCGGGCTTTGTGATGCTGGGAGTCATAGCCGGGAAGCATAGCAGCCGTGGGGTTCACAGCGCCATGCATTTTGGCGGCGAGGGTTGGTTAGTGAAAGCGTAAAAGCAGAGAGAGGGCGACGAGTGAATCCGCCGCCTCTCCGCTTTGGGCTAGTGTTGCGTTAGGGGTAGGTGATGACCGGGCTGACGGTGCCGCCGTTCGCGCTGCTAACCGAGCCGCCGGTGTCGTTGATGACGTGAGTGATGGAGCCGCTGCCGTTGAGGAAGACGGTTCCGATGTCATTGACGCTAACGCCAGCAGCGTTGGGGACGGTCATGGCGTTGTCTTCGACGATGTTAACGCCGAGGTCAAAGAAGGAGTAGATGCCGAGACCGTATGCCTGGTGCGAGGTGACTCCCTTGGAGACGACGTAGGAGGGATAGCCATTTGCAGAGCCGTCCATCCATGCGGTCTGGCTGGGTGGATCGTAGGGCAGCTCGCTTTGGTAGAAGATGTTCTCGCCTGCGTTGCCGTTCCACAATACCTGTTCCTTCTGGTAGTGCTCTACGGCGAGGCCAAGCGCTGTGACTCTGTCTCCATTGACGACGAGGCCGTGGTCCGCGGTGTTGAGGGTCCAACCGACTCCGGCGCCGTGATCTGCTCGCCAGGCCCAGATGTCATCGAGCAGGACGTCGTTGCTGTTGACTTCGATGCTGGTGGTGGCGCTGCCTGCGGTGGCTCCGCCGATGCGGATGAAGATGTCGCTGAGAGAGGACGGATTTGCGGAGTGATTGCGGAAGAGGTTAATCCCGAAGCGATTGTCGAGGCTTCGTAGCCTGGTGCTGCCAAGCTGTATCAGCGTGGGTGAGTTGACGGGACCGGCATCGAGGATCAGCCCGGCGATCTGGACGCCATCGACATCGGTTACGGTGATCGCGGGCTTGCCGGTCTGGGGGACGAGTGTGGCGAATCCGAGGCCCAGCACGACGGTGTTGGGATAGAGGACGTTGATGGACTGGTTGAGTTTGTAGACGCCGGGCGTGAGGATGAGGCTCTTACCGAAGAGCAGGGCGAGGTTGATCTCAGCAACGCTGGTGTTGGGGTTGGCAATGAAGAAGTTTTCGATGGACTTCGATGTGCCTGGAGCGGTGCCGTTTGCCCAGATGACGCCGGACGAGTTCTTCTGCACGGCGGGGACGAAGACGTTGTAGTTGCCTTTGGCGTCGAGGTAGAGGAAGGGCTTTTCGCGACTGATTGGGGTGGTTGCGAGGGTGGTGTAGGTTGGGTTCGGATAGCTCTGCGTGGGAGCGTTGGCGACGCCGGAGAAGACCTGGTTCCAGACGGCGTTTGACCATCCTCCGAGGCTGCTGTCGCGCACATAAAACTGCTGCTGCGAGCCGTTGATGACGAAGGTGGTTTGCGAGTCGGCGATGAAGCCGCCGCTTGCGTACTGCAGTTGTCGGCGGCGAAGCACTGGTTGTAGACATCGACGTGGCCGTTGATGGTGACGTCGGTGGGCGAGGCGCCGAGGCCGGCTACATCGGTGTAGTAGCCGACCTGAAAGGTGAGCGGCTCGGCGGCGCTGCCGTAGATGCCGGGCTTGAAGAGCAGAGCGTAGCGCTGAGTGCCGAACTGGTTGCTGACCTGCTGAGTGGAGATGGCATCGACCGCTGCCTGAATCTGGCTGGTGGGCATGCTGGGATCGAAGACGAGGACGTTGGCGCCGAGGTTGGGAGAGCTTGCACTGGTTTGGGCGAGGGACGACGGGATGGAGGCGAGGCATGCAAGAAGTGTGCCGAGTATAAGGCCGGAGAGGGTCCGGCGTTTGAGGCGCACTTCTATTTTGATCCTGGACATTGGGGAGTCTCCTGTAACGTTTTAGCGCTCTTGGACTGCGACGAGGACTATAGGTTGCGGATTTTCCCGTTGTCAATTGGCCAGGGTGAATAGTGGATTTATTTTTTGACAGCGGCATAATGTGACTCGAAAGACCGAGCCTGAAGTCTGATTCACGCTGCCGAGTCGAGAGCCGATGGTTAGTCGTTGCGGATGTCGAGCGAGCCCATGCCTACGTTGATCTCGAGAGATCCGGAACCGGTTCCTGCGTAGTCCTTGCTGGTGGTGAAGTGGCCGTCGGAGCCGCCCGAGCGGTGGTCGTGGAGGGTGCCGAGGGCGACGTTGACTTCCATTTTGGAATAGCTCTTGTTGCTGTCGAGGAGAAGCTGCATGTGGCCCATGCCGACGTTGAACTCGCGGTTTCCGGCGCTTCCTGCGGCGTTGAAGTCGAGATTTCCGTAGCCCAGATTGATCTCGTTTTCGGAGTTCAGGCCCATGGGTAGCGTAACGGTGACGGTCGCGTGGGCTGCTTTGGAAAAGTTGAGATTGATGACGCCTTTGTCGGGCTGGATGCGGATGGTCTTGATGGAGTCAACGACTGTGTGCGTGCCTGATTGGGGATCAAGAGTTACGGCGAGGCTGATCTCCTTCGCATCGGGCTGAATTTTTATGCGCAGGTCGGCGCGGCAGATGTGGAGCTTCAGCTTGCCACTGGAGGCAAAGGGACGTGTGAGCTGGAGGTGATGGGGCTGAAGGATGTCGTCGGGGTTGGTGATGTAGTTGTGCGTGGTAAGGGGCTTGTCGAATTCACCGCAGTCCATGGCGTCGGATTGGGAGTTCGGGTCGGGCTGAGATTTTGATTGCGACTGGCCTGCGCGCACGGTGAGGGTGGTCGCAAGGATCAACGTGAGGGCATAGCAAAGTGGTTTGGGCACGAGGCTCTCCTGTAGTGCTGACTGGAGTACGTCGGGAACTTGTTGGGAGTTCCGTAAATTCGAGACTGCGTCAGGGCTTAGGGCGGAGGTTTTTGAGGAGGTCTTCGGCGGTGGGTTGGGTGTTGAGGATGTCGGTGGGGCTGAGCCAGGCGCGGCGGAGCTGGGTGATGCCGTAGCGCATCTGGTCGAGCTCTTCGGTGGCGTGGGCGTCGGTGTTGACTACGATTTTGCAGCCGTGTTGTTTGGCCAGGCGAAGGTGCAGGTCGTTGAGGTCGGCGCGGGCGGGGCTGGCGTTGTGCTCTGCGGCTACACCTTTTTGTGAGGCGGATTTCAGGATGGCGTCGATGTTGATGGCGTAGGGTTCGCGTCCCAGAACCTTGCGGCCAGTGGGGTGGCCGAGAATACGAACGTATGGGTTTTCGAGGGCGTGCAGGACCCGGGCGGTCATCTCTTCGACGGGCTGCGCGAAGTGGGAGTGGACGCTGGCTACGACGATGTCCATCTGGGCGAGAGTTTCGTCAGCGAGATCCAAGGAGCCGTCGGCGAGGATGTCGACTTCGATGCCTGGGAGGATGCGGAAGGCGAGATGTGCGCTGGAGCCGGCGAAATGCGGGGGTCTCTCCACTACGCTGCGCTCCGGTCGAGATGACGAGGTTTTGAGAAGCATCCACAGATCGGAGAGGTGCTGGTCTTTTGGTGGGGTGTCGCGGGCTAATGCTTCGTTGAGTGCCAGGAGGTCTTGTTGGAGTTCGGCATCGACCTCGCGGATGCGCTTGATGTGAGCGAGGGCTCGCGTGTCGTCGAGACCGTTGGTCATGGCGAGATTTTTGCTGTGGTCAGTGATGGCAATGTAAGAGAGGCCGCGGGCGAGTGCAGCTTCGGCCATCTGGCGGATGGTGTCGCGGCCGTCGGTGGCCTCGGTGTGCATGTGAAGGTCGCCGTGAATGTCGGCGATGGTGATGAGCTGCGGGAGAGTGTGGTTCGCAGCAGCTTCAAGCTCGCCTCCGTTCTCGCGGAGCTCAGGCGGAATGTAGTCGAGGTCGAGGGCGTTGTAGATATCCGCTTCGGTGGCGGCGGCTACGATGACGTTGTCTTCGAGGCGAAGGAGAGCGTACTCGCTGAGCGTGAGGCCGCGTTTGATGGCGCGCTGACGAAGAGCGACGTTGTGCATCTTCGAGCCGGTGAAATATTGCAGGGCCGCTCCGTAGCTTGCGCGTGGAAGAAGGCGGACGTCAACCTGGAGGTTGTTGCGCAGGGTAAAGGAGACCTTGTTCTGTCCTTTGGCGATGAGCTTGTCGATGAGCGGGAGCGCTGCGACGTGCTCGACGGCAGCGCTGACGACGTCGGGCTCGCAGGCGGGGCCGGTGACGAGAAGATCGAGGTCGCCTACGGTCTCGCGGCCACGGCGGAGGGAGCCTGCGGGGGTGATCTCGTCGATGCCGGGGAAGGCGCGGATGAGGTTAGAGATCGTGTCGGCGTACTGTTGGGCCTTATCGATGCGGAAGCGGCTGGAGTTTTTGCGATGGTCTTCGATGCCCTTGAGGAGCTTGGCGACAAACTTTTCGCCCATGCGCGGAAGCTTGGTGAGGTGGCCGGCCTTTGCGGCGGCTTCAAGACCGTCGATGTCGCAGACCTGGCAGGAGGACCAGACGAGCGCTACCGTCTTTGGGCCCATGCCCGGCAGGCGGAGCAGGTCGAGCATGGTGGCCTTGTATTTTTGCAGCAGCTCTTCGCGCAGGGGCATGGTGCCGGTGGTGAGGAGAAAGCAGATGTTCGCGGCCATGCCTTTGCCGATGCCAGGGATGGCGAGGAGTGCTTTGGGATCGTCGGTGAGGGTGGAGAGCTGGGTGGTTTGCTGCTCAACGGCCTCTGCGGCGCGGCGGTAAGAGCGGATCCGGAAGGGATCTGCTGAGTCGATCTCGAGGAGCGATGCAGTTTCGTCGAGGAGGCGTGCGATCGAGATATTGTCCATGGGTTGGCTTCAGGGCCGAAGCGGCCACTGAGTCAGTATGCAACATTTGCAAGTGGAAGAGGGTGCTGCAGGTCGAGCAGGGCTGGCCGTACGAGCCGCTGCACCGACCGGGGAGATACCGTTTGCTACTGAGTCTGCGTTGCTTCTTTGAGGCGCGCTACCTGATCAGCCTGCGGCCCTTTGGAACCCTGAATGATATCGAACTCTACTTCGTCGCCCTCTTTGAGACTTTTGTAGCCCTCGCGTTGGATGGAACTGTAGTGGACGAAGACATCGGCCCCGCCATCTCGACCCAGGAAACCGTAACCTTTCGCGTTGTTAAACCATTTCACTGTGCCCTTATATTGTGCCACTGGAGCTACTCCCTTTCATTCGTCTTCTAACCGTTGATGGTGTACCGGGAAGTGAAAGCGTTTCAACGGTAGCGCCACTAGCAAGATGTGACGCAAACAGCGTTGCGGGAGTTTTCTACAGGTAGCGGTGCAGGGCAATTTTTTAGCAGATCCGTCAGAGCGAATGCTCATCCATTGGGCTTATGGATGCGCATGGGTGTTTTTTTTGCATCTCCGTGCAACTTTTCGATGACGCGAAAACGAGCGCAAATTCTTGTTCCTTGCGTCGGGTAGAGGGTTGACTTTCGCTCAGAACTTTCGCGCGCGATTACAGGCGACCGGCGCGACGTGCCGCGTCATAGAGCATGAGGCCGAGGAGTGTCTTGCCATCGTGGATCTTGTTTGCAGCGACCAACTCGAGAGCTTCGGAGAGAGGCATGCGGAAGACCTCGATGTGCTCATCTGGCTCCGGGGTAGCGGTGCCTTCGCGGATGTCGCGGGCGAGGTAGATCTGCATCCACTCGCCGAGGAAGCCGGGGCTGGCGAAGTACTTGGTGAGGAGTGTCCAGCGTTTGGCGCGGTAGCCGGTCTCTTCGATCATCTCGCGCTTGGCGGCGGCGAGGATGGCCTCTCCTGGCTCGACGCGGCCGGCGGGGAGCTCGATGAGAAACTGACCGGCGGCGTGGCGATATTGGCGTTCGAGGATGATGTCGGGGTCGGCTGGATTCCTCGATTCGTCTACGGCAAGGATGACGACGGAGCCGTTGTGGCGAATGACATCGCGGGTGTTGATGCCGCCGCCAGGCTCTTCGACCTTATCGGTGAAGACGGAGAAGACTTTGCCTTTGTAGGACAGCTTGGAGGAGATCAGTTTGGACCTGTTCTTTGTGACGGCCTTCTTGTTTTGCGGGGTGTTTGCAGGCTGTGTGGCCTTTGGGGAGCTGGGCTTCTTGATCTTCTTTATTTGGGAGGCCATGAGGCTAAAGTATCATCCTGCATCTAGACTTGGGTGACGGGCATCCAACGGAATGCGCGGAAAATTTTATTGCCTGGCTGCGGGTTGTCGCGGCGTAAGAGACTGAGGATAGATCTGCATGAGCGTTGAGTGTTATCCGATGACGATATTGCCGCACGTTTCGCAGCTGTATCGCGACTATCTTGCGATGGCGGAGAGCGCCGGTGAGTCGTCGGTTCGGAAGTGGTACGGAGCGGAGCCCTTTGCGGGCGGGTGGATAGGGAAGGTAGCGCCGGTGCAAGATTCCGGGACGCTGGCAGATATCCTGGAACGGCAGGCGGTCGAGTTTGGTGCGGGGGACGCAGCGAAAGCAAATATTACGAAGCTTCGCGCGGGTGCACGCGCGGTGGTGACGGGCCAGCAGGTAGTGCTATTCGGTGGGCCGCTGCTGACGATTTTGAAGGCTGCCACGACTGTGGCTCGGGCGAAAGAGGCGACCAAAGCTACTGGTGTAGAGCATGTGCCGGTGTTCTGGATGGCGACCGAGGATCATGATCTCGAAGAGGTGAGCCACGTCTCGTTTCTGACGAAGACTTCAGTGGAGACTTTGAAGGCTGGACTGAAGGTAGCGCACGCGGTGCCTGTGGGCGGGGTGGTCGTCGGTTCCGAGCTTGAAGCAGTGTTGGAGCAGGCGAGCGAGTTGTTGGAGTTTGCGCCGGTCAGCGAGTGGCTGCGGGAGTGTTATCTGCCTGCTGATGGCGAGCGGCCTACACTGGCGCTGGCGTTCGGGCGGCTGATTGCGAAGATCTTCGCAGAGCAGGGTCTGGTGGTGATGGATGCGTCTTCGCGGGAGTTTCATGCGCTGGGGGCGAGTACGCTGCGATACGCGGTGGAGCATGCGGCGGAGCTACAGGACGCCTTAGTCGCCCGGAGCAAAGACCTGGTGGATCGTGGATATCATGCGCAGGTGCTGGTGGCCGAGGGTGGCTCAATGCTGTTTCTGCTGGATGAGGTGAGCGGGGAGCGGGTGGCTCTGCGGCGCGGCCCAGATGGAGTTTGGAAGGCCGGGGGGCGGAGTTATTCGACAGAGGAATTGATCGCGATTCTGGAGACGACACCAGAGCGGCTGAGTCCGAATGCCCTGCTAAGACCGGTGTTTCAGGATACGGTTCTGCCGACGGCGGCTTATGTAGGCGGCCCTGCGGAGATCGCTTATTTTGCGCAGAGTGCGGTCTTGTACGAGGCGATACTTGGCCGGATTACTCCGGTGTTGCCGCGTTTGAGCGCGACGCTACTGGAGCCTGCGATTGCCGCGGTGATGGATAAGGACGAGGTGCAGCTGCCGGATGCGATGACGACGGCGGAGGCTTTGGCGCAGCGGCTGGGCGCGAGAGCGATGCCGATCGAGGCGAAGCGCAAGCTGGCTGCCGTGGGCAACGCGGTGGAGACTGAGCTGGGTGCGCTGACGGAGTATCTGGCGGGGATGGATGAGTCGCTGGGGCGCGCTGCGGAGGTGTCGGGCTCGAAGATGCGATACCAGATGAACCGGCTGCGGCGGATGGCGGCGACGTTCGAGCTGCAGAAGGAGGCAAGCCTGAAGAAGCATGCGGAGGCGATTGTGCTGCACGTGTTTCCGGGGGGTCATCCGCAGGAGCGCGTGGTGGCCGGGGTTTGGTTTATGGCGCGGTATGGGGATGGTTTGGTGGAGAGGTTGGTGGAGGTTGCCGGGAACCAGTGTCCTGGGCATGTGGTGGTGCGGCTGTAGGCTGGTTGTCAGTTGAGGGGGCGGCCGTGCGGTTGCGGTATGCGGTTTTCATCCGCGGTTTTAGAATGGGTGGGTGAGGTGTGTTCGATGGGATTGAGCGATCAGCCGTTTGAGGTGATGTGTCCGGATTGTGGCGGGATGTTGAAGATAGACCCGGTGACGCGGGCGATTATTGCGCATAAGTCTGCTCCGAAGAAGAAGATGTTCGAGGACTTCGGCGAGGCGGCGAGGGCGCTGCGCGAGGCGGATGCTCGCAGGGATTCGATCTTTGCGCAGAGTGTGGATGCGCAGAAGAACAAAGATGATGTGATGGCAAAGAAGTTTGCCGAGGCGGTGAAGAAGGCGAAGGAGACCCCGCTGACCGATAGGCCGCTGCGAGACTTTGATCTGGACTAAGCAGTAGGGTCGATGACCCTACTGGGGTGAATCGGTTCGCTCAGCACGCCATTGAGCATGCCTGCCTTGAATTCCGTAGAGGCCAGACATAATATTTCCCTGGATCTGTCCTCGGAAGGTCAGCACCTCGCGGGTGTCGGTACTGAATTCGACGTGATGCACGTTCACCCAGCCTTGGAGTTTTCCTGATTGATGTGGGCCTTTGAACCGGCCGGTGAGGATGTTGCCGTTCTGCGTGATTTGGACGGTCTTCAAAGAGCTTCCCGCCTTGTTGATGTTGTTGGCGTAGATCGTCCAGCTGCCGGCGATGTTGTCTGGTGGTTGCTGCGGCTCGGGCTGTTGAGCTGACGCCACATAGCAGAGTGCGCTCGTCAGAAGTATGACCAAAAGCGTGTGCAGTTTCGAACGACGACTATCCATGACATCCCTCCGTTTGAGAAGCGTCTTTATTCATTCCAGAGGTTATACAACATCTTGCTGGGGTGGATTAGGAATGGTTTGGCTGAAACGGTAGACTGAAGAAATGCCACCAATCTTAAATGCGCAGGGTTTGACCAAGGCCTTTGGCGCGACGCCGTTGTTTCGTGAGATAAGTTTTACTGTGAGTGATGGAGATCGTATTGGGCTGATCGGGCCCAATGGCGCGGGGAAATCCACGCTGCTGAAGGTTTTGGCTGGCGATGAAGATGCTGATGCCGGGGATGTAGCCGTGCGGAAGCGTTCTCGGGTGGGATATGTGGCGCAGGAGTCGGTGTTTGCGCCGGGCGTGACCGTGCGCGAAGTGCTGGAGGCTGCGCTGGTGCGGGCCAAGGTGGCCGAGGGCGAGCATGAAGGCCGGCTACGGGAGACGAGTGGGCGGACGGGATTTCCTGATCTGAGTGCGGAGGCGGCGAGGCTGAGCGGAGGCTGGCGGAAGCGGCTGGCGATTGCCGAGGCCGTGGTGACGCATCCCGATGTGCTGCTGCTGGATGAGCCGACGAACCATCTGGATTTGGCCGGGATTGCCTGGCTGGAGGAGCTGCTGAATGAGGGTAGTTTTGCTTGTGTGCTTATCAGCCATGATCGTTATTTTCTTGAGAATGTTGCGACAGAGATAGTCGAACTGAACCGCGTGTATGCCGAAGGGCTGCTGCGGGTGAAGGGGACTTACTCGAAGTTCATCGAAGGCAAACAGGCGTACATGGAGGCGCAGAGCAAGCTGCAGGATGCACTGAAGAACCGCGTGAAGATCGAGGTGGACTGGCTGCGGCGCGGTCCGAAGGCTCGGAGCACGAAGGCGAAGGCGCGGATTGATAACGCGCAGGATCTGATCGGGCAGTTGAAGGAGGTCAACTCGCGGGTGCAGACCTCGAGTGCGGGGATCGATTTTTCGGCGACGGACCGGCAGACGAAGCGGCTGGTGGAGTTGGAAGATGTTGCGGTGGTGCTGGGAGACCGGAAGATCGTTGAGGGGTTGAATTTCCTGGTGACTTCGGGGATGCGCGTGGGATTGGTCGGGCCGAATGGAAGTGGCAAGACGACGCTGCTGCGTTTGCTGACGAGCGAGTTGGAGCCTTCGAAGGGGACGATCAAGAAGGCGGCTTCGCTGAAGATCGTCTACTTCAGCCAGATGCGCGAACTGGAGGAGGGGGTGACGCTGCGGCGTGCGCTGGCTCCCGATTCTGACTCGGTGGTGTATCAGGGCAGGGTGGTGCATGTGGCGAGCTATGCCACGAAGTTTCTCTTTACCAGCGAACAGCTGAATCAGCCTGTGGAGCGGCTGAGCGGAGGAGAGCGGGCGCGGGTGTTAATCGCGAAGCTGATGTTGGAGCCGGCGGATCTGTTGCTGCTTGACGAACCGACGAACGATCTGGATATTGCGACGCTCGAGATTCTGGAGGAGAGCCTGCTGGAGTACACGGGCGCACTGGTATTAGTGACCCACGATCGTTACATGTTGGACAGGGTTTCGACGATTGTGCTGGGGCTGGATGGGCGTGGCGGGTCGGAGATGTTTGCCGACTACTCGCAGTGGGAGCAGTGGAGAGGCGTGAAGGTAGAGGAGGCGATCGCTCCGGGGACTGCGGGGATTGCGGTTTCGCCTGCTGCTTCTGTCGCGTCGAACGGAGCATCGGGGAAGAAGAAGCTTTCTTACCTGGAGGCTCGCGAGTATGCGGGGATTGAGGCGGCGGTGGAGGCGGCGGAAGATCGTCTGCAGACGGCGCGGGAGCTGATTGAAGATCCGGCGGTGGCGGTAGATGCGGCGCGGCTGACGGCTGCGCTTGCGGAGATGGAGGCAGCGCAGGAGGCTGCGGATGGCCTCTACGCGCGATGGGCCGAGCTGACCGAAAAAGTCGGGTAGCCCGTCTATAAAAGTTGAGTGACCAACTTCTGCGCGTGGCACGTTTCACGGTATGCTGCTGGAACGATGAGAAAACTTTTTGGCGGAATAATCCTAGGGGTCGCTGCGGCCTCCTGCGCGGCGCAGGATGCGGGGCTGGCGAAGCATGCGGTGGTGGTGCGGGCGGCGCGGATGCTGGATGTGGCGGCGGGCAAGGTGGTGTCGCCCGGAATAGTGCTGGTGGAGGGAGAGCGAATCGTCCTGGTGGGGGCGGAGGCGAAGATGCCAGCCGGGACTGAGGTGATTGACCTCGGCGATACGACGCTGATGCCGGGTCTGATCGATGCGCATGTGCATCTGTTTCTGCATCCGGGTGCGGAGGATCTGCAGACGGTGCAGGAGAGCGTACCGGAGAGAACGTTGATCGCAGCAGGGGCTGCTAAGGCGGATCTGATGGCGGGGTTTACCGCTGAACGCGATATGGGGAGCGAAGGTGCGGGCTGCGCGGATGTTGCAGTGCGCAATGCGATCAACTCGGGGTTGATCCCTGGACCGCGGATGCGGATGAGCTGCAATGCCGTGGATCTGACCGGCGGGCACGAGGACGCGATCGGGTACAACCCGGCGCAGAAGGTGCTCTCGAATGCGGACTACGCGGACTCCGCCGAGGAGATTGTGAAGGTGATGCGCAAGCAGCGTAAAGGCGGCGCGGACTTCACGAAGATCTATGAGACAGGGCCGGATTTGTTTCACGATGCAGCGTTTCAGACGCCGTATCAATACACCGAAGAGGAGTTGACGGCGGCGGTGAAGGAGGCCGAACGGACTGGTGGAGTTGCCGGTTCAGGGCGCGGCGTGGCCGTGCATGCGACAGGCGAGCCGGGGACGGGCTATGCGGTCGCGGCGGGCGTGGCTTCGGTGGATCACGCTTATCAGTTGAGCGATGCCACGATGAAGGGGATGAAGGAGAAGCAGATCTACGCGGTGCCTACCTTTGCGATTGCGGAGTACTTCGCCGAACATGCGTCTACGCCCGCGAGGGCGGAGTGGGATCGCAAGGAGCAGATCTACCACGCAGCGGAGTTCAAGAAGCAGTTGGCTGCTGGCGTGCCGATGGCGGTGGGAAGCGACGTGGGGCCATTTCCGCATGGAACGCAGGCGCGCGAGCTAGAGTTGATGGCGGAGTTTGGCATGAAGCCGATGGCGGTGCTGCAGGCGGATCTGCTTAACGGAGCAAGGCTGTTGGGCTGGGCGGGGAAGATTGGAGAGTTGAAGGCCGGATATTATGCCGATGTGATCGCCGTGCCGGGAAATCCGGCGGAAGATATCTCGGCGACGACGAAGGTCGTGTTTGTGATGAAGAATGGCGTCGTCTACAAGCGGCCCTAGATTTTGCGGAATCGTGAAGCTGAAAACACGATGCCCACCCTGGCGCGATAAGACTGCGCTCACGGTGGGCATCTGCTGCATAGACGCTTCTATTTGGCGGGAGGAGCCCACTGCTCGTCGGCGGATGGGCCGTAGAGTGCAGGGACAGGAATGTCGTTGAGACGAAGGTAGACGCCGAGCTGCGCGGTGTGATGGATGAGGTGGTCGAAGCACATGCTGCGAAAGGTGAGGGAGCGTGGGCTGTGCGAGATGATCTGGTCGCCGAAGCTGAACTTCCAAGGCGCGGCGAGGTGTTCGTCGCTGGCTGCTGCAAGGGAGGCGCGGCATTTGGCGGATGCTTCGTCGAGCTGCTTGAGAGCGTTCTCTCGAGTGGTGAACTCGAGGGACATGTGAGGACGCTTGGAGTTGGCCATGTCCATGCCGTCGTCTTCGAGGATGTAGTGGCCGAACATGAGGATGGTGGCGCAGTGCATGGCGAGCTTGCCGAGGGGCGTGGACTTGTCGTGACACTTCCAATCGTTCTTGCCTTCGGGAACACGCTCCAGTGTGCGGCGAGTGTTGGAGATCTCGATGTTGTAGTCCTGGAGGAGAATTTCAGAGACGGTCATATTGGCTCCTTTGATGTCGACAGCAGGATATAGGAAGGGGTTGTGAGAAAGAACAATGGCGAAGGCGAAAAAAGATCCGCCAACTGCGTCTCTACGATGCGATTACGAGAGAAGTAGTTGGCGGATCGGGTTAGAGAGCGATGAGTTAGAGGCCGGTAGTGTTGTAGCCGCAGTCTACGAAGGTGATTTCTCCGGTTATGCCGCTGGCGAGATCGCTACACAGGAAGGCGGCGGTGTTGCCGACTTCAAGCTGGTCGACGTTGCGGTGAAGTGGCCCGCGCTCTTCGACGGCGGTGAGGATCTTGGTGAAGTCTCCGATGCCACGTGCGGCAAGGGTCTTGATGGGGCCGGCGGAGATCGCGTTGACGCGAATCTTCCTGGCGCCGAGATCAGAGGCGAGGTAGCGCACGGCAGCCTCAAGGCCCGCCTTGGCGACGCCCATGATGTTGTAGTTGGGGAAGACCTTCTCCGCGCCGTAGTAGGTGAGGGTGAGGATCGAGCTGCCTTCGGCCATCAGCGGCTCTGCGCCGCGTGCGAGCGCGATCAGCGAATAGACGCTGATGTCGTGGGCGATGCGGAAGTCTTCGCGCGCGGTGTGGAGCACGTCATTCTTGATGTTGGGGGCGAAGCCTATGGAGTGCACGAGAATGTCGATCTTGCCGTAGGCGGATTTGAGTTGTTCAAACACAGCGTCAATGTCCGCATCGACGGCGACATCGCAGCGAAAGGTCTTGGTGCCGGGCAGGTCAGCTGCAAGCTCGTCGGCCTCGCGCTGGAGGCGCTCGTTCTGGTAGCAGATGGCGAGGGTAGCGCCGGCTTCGGAGAGCTTCTGGGCGATGCCCCAAGCGATGCTGCGTTTGTTGGCGAGGCCGAAGACGACGGCTACTTTGCCTTTGAGGTCGATCATGATGCGAAGGGTCCTTTCGAAACGGCTTGGGCAGCGAAGGCATGGCCCAGCAGAAAGGATAGCAGGGAGAGGGCGCAGGCGAGTACCCAATGACTTCCTCTATAGTGGAGGGCGCTGGTTGAGGAGGAGTTCTGATGTCGGAGTTTTCACGGAGACGGTTTTTGCAGACTGGCAGCGGGTTGGCGATGGCGTCGGTGTTGCCTGGCGCGGCGATGCTGGGAGAAGAGCAGACCCAGGTGGAGGGGAGTGGGGACCGGGTGCGGTTTGCGAGCATCGGGGTGGGAATTCAGGGATCGTCGCTGCTGAGGGCTGCCGTGACGCTGCCGCAGGCGCAGTGCGTTGCGGCGTGCGATCTGTACGACGGGCGGCATACGCTGGCGAAGGAGATTGCCGGAAGCGGCATCAAGACGACGCGCCGCTATCAGGAGATTCTGGAGGACAAGAATATCGAAGCCGTGATCGTCGCGGTGCCGGATCACTGGCATAAGCAGATCACGGTGGATGCGATTCGCGCCGGAAAAGACGTTCACTGCGAGAAGCCGATGGCGCACACCATCGCTGAGGGCGAGGAGATGGTCGCGGCGGTGAAGGCCAGCAAGAACTTCGTGCAGGTGGGTTCGCAGCGGGTGAGCTCGAAGGTGTTCGCCAAGGCGAAGGAGTTGTACGACGCCGGGTCGATCGGCGAGGTGCATCAGGTGGAGCTGCAGCTTGGCAGAAACTCACCGGGGGGCGCGTGGGTGTATCCGCCGCCGCTGGATCTGTCGCCGGAGACGCTGGACTGGGTGACCTGGGAGGGAACCGCGCCGAAGAAGGCATTCGATCCGATCGCGTTTGCGCGGTGGCGGGCCTTTCGTGAGTACGGCACCGGAATGGCCGGCGACCTGATGGTGCATCTGCTGAGCGGAATGCAATTTGTAACCGGCATCAATGCAATTCCGGATAAAGCTTTTTCGATCGGCGGGATCTATCGCTGGAAGGATGGGCGAAATATGCCAGATCTGATGGTGACCTCCTTTGACTACAGCAACGTCGCGGTAACCGTGCGGCTGACGCTGGGAACAGAGACGCCCGAGGTGACGCGAATCATGGGGCCGAAGGGCGTGATCGAGATTTCAAATACCAATACGGTGACGCTGATTCCACAGCTTGGTGTGGACCGCTCGCCTGCGTATGGGATCAACGGATTTCCAGCGGCGATGCATGCGGCCTACGAGAAGCAGTGGCATGCGGAGCACGATGCGTTTCTGGAGCAGCATCCGCTGGATGACACGATGATGTGGAAGGGGCCGTCGTGGGATGAGTTGAGGCCGCACCTGGCGACCTTCTTCGATGCGGTTCGTTCGCGAAAGCCTGTGGCGGAGGATGTAGTCTTCGGTCATCACGCAGCCGCAGCCTGCCACATGGCGAATGCTTCGTACTTCGAGAAGAAGGTGATCGAAAGGAAGGCCTAAAGGGTCAGCCAGTCGTACTGCGCGTCCGTGAGCGGGACGACCGAGAGACGAAACTGGCGGAACATGATGGAGTCCTTGAAGACTGGCGCGTTGCGAATCTCGTCCAGTGGTTTTTCTGCTTTGAGGCGCTTCACGGGCTTGATGCGGACTTGCGGGTTCTTGGGATCAGTCGCTTCGACAGAGACGACCTTGGCGGTGCCAATAGCCGCTTTGCCGATGTTGGAGTGATAGATGACGAGCTTCTCGCCCTTCTTCATGCCGCGAAGATAGAGGAGTGCCTGGTTGTTGGAGATGCCGTCCCACGTGGTCTCGCCGTCGCGCTCGAGATCCTCGAAGGAGTATTTGTTCGGTTCGGTCTTCAGCAGGAAGGGCATTTTTGAGGCTCCAATTGCGGATTGGATTGTTCGCGTGAGGGCGACTCTCGATCAGTATAGTTTGTCTCAGCATCCTCTTAGCCAAAAGGAAGAGGCGCTATCGATGACGGGTTGTTCCTGCAGAGAGAGGGGCACATCGATAAACGTGCCCCTCTTCCATTTTGAAATGATATTTACGATGTGGTGATGTTGCCGTTTAGCCCGTTGGGGAAGAATCCACCCTTGGAAACTCCCGTTTGCCCAGCCGCTCCGTACACGATCTGCAATATTTGAGAGGTGCTACGGGTAAAAGCGAGAGCAAGAGGTACGGTAGAGCTTGCATTGAAGGTACCGGAAGTGGCAAAGAATCCTCCGGCGGCGGTGGGTCCCTGGGCTGCGAGGACCGCCGCACCGGGATCTGAGGTGGGGACATCGAGGGAGTCTGCCGCGGCAAACGGAGCGGATTGCTGAATTGAGAGCAGCCGTAAGGCTCCTGCCTGAAATCCTTCGACGGCTAAGATCTGAGTGGCGTAAGCAAGATTCTGTGCGGTCAGCAAAGCGGTTGCCCCCGCATAGGCGGTGGTGCCGACGTCCTCAAACTGACGGGATATGGTCAGCACATTCGCGGAGGTGACAGGCCCCGCTGCCGCCAAATTCAGCGCAGGCCGGGCAACGTGATTCGGCCCAATTAGGCTTTGCAGGTCGGCGACGTGAGACATTTCGTTGAAGAAAATCTCGTTGAAGATGTCGGTCGTCTGCTGATTGGAAAAGGCGATCTTGCTGGTTGGGTTGCCGGTGATTGCTCCGCTGCCGTTAGTGAGAGTGGATGGCAGATCGATGCCCTGGGTAGCAAAGGAATAAAAGGTGGCTTCGAGATATTCCAGGTTGAGCGCGAAGTTTAGAACGTCTGTCTCCGAGGGGCTTGCCGCCATGACGGTGGGAGACCCGTTTCCACTGCATCCGCTCAGGAGACTGATTCCTGCAGTTGCGCCTGCCAGGCCGAGGCCAGCCATAAAGTTTCTTCGATTTACGATACGTTGCGTGCGAATCTCTTTTGCTTGTTCTACCGAGATATCTTCAAGCGCCTGTCTCTCTTCATTCAGGATCATGTGGGACAACTCCTTTTCTACTTGAGATAACAATGGAGTTAGTCTTTTATTCCACTTCAGAGTTCAGGGCATGTCGTTTCAGCCCCCAAGATCGACGAGGTTCACTTCAGCTACGGGTTGGCCGAGGAAGTTGGAGCCGAGGCGCTGGAACTTTTCGATAGAGTCGGTGGCATAGAAGAGGCACGTGGGTTTGGCAGTGCCGGTCAGGTTCGGAAAGTGTTCTGCGACAAGCTTCGCGGCGGCACGGGCCGCGGCGTCGGCGGAGTCGATGACGGTGAGTGGGTGGCCGATGGCGTCAAGAGTGCGATGAATCGCTGGTTCGAGCAACGGGTAGTGAGTACAGCCGAGTAGAAGGGTTTGCGTGGCGGGTGCGGCGGCCAGGGCTTCGGTGAGGTAGATCTTCAGGACATCGTCGGTGACGGCGTGGTCGGTCCAGCCCTCTTCAACGAGCGGGACCAGGAGCGGGCAGGCCTTCTCGCAGGCTTCGAGACCAAGGGCGTTGAGCGCGTGGGTGTAGGCGTGGGATTGCACGGTAGCGGGAGTAGCGAGGACCAGAACATGGTGCGGGTCGCTAACCTTAGAGGAGAGGCTGGGTTGGTTGGAGGCTGCGAGCGCGGCCTGTGCGCCGGGTTGGACTACTCCAATGACGGGGATGGGCAGAGCCTGCTGAATGTCTTCGAGAGCGAGGGCCGTAGCGGTGTTGCAGGCGACGACGAGGATCTCGGCGCCTTGTTCGTGGAGAAACCTGGCGCTGGAGACGGCGTAGCGGGCGATGGTCTCGCGGGATTTGGAGCCGTAGGGAAGACGCGCGGTGTCTCCGAGGTAGACGTAGTGCGCACCGGGGATCAGGGGCAGCAGGGCGCGGAGGACGGTGAGCCCGCCAAAACCGGAGTCGAAGACGCCGATGGTGGGGGCGGGGGCGCTGTGTTCTTTTGCGGTCGGTCTTTCGGTC
The DNA here is from genome assembly GCF_009766095.1 of Granulicella sp. S190. Taxonomy (GTDB): domain Bacteria; phylum Acidobacteriota; class Terriglobia; order Terriglobales; family Acidobacteriaceae; genus Edaphobacter. Next base: position 282,978 of record NZ_LMUD01000014.1, on the reverse strand, counting down.
ATGACTCTTTCGGTTATAGCGGAGGAGCTTCGGTTGGTGGGGCTGGGTGCGAGGTGGTATCGGTGGCGGGGTAGGTGCGAAGCAGATCGGCGTGGCCGGCCAGGGTATCGTGCGGCTGTCCGTCGACCAGAAAGCGAATGCCGGTGACTTGAGGGAGCGCGGCGTGCAGCGTCCCGATGAGCGATTGCAAAGTCAACGCCTCCACCTGGATGCCGGAGGGATGGTTATCGACGAAGGAGCCGTGCAGGTTGACGACGGCCAGCTGGCCTCCCTGAGAGTTCGAGTCGGCCGGGGTGTCGAGGAGGAAGAGGTCGTCGATCGACGGGCCACTCTGCAGTGGATGGTTGGAGTTCGGCAGAGCGTAGGCGGCCAGAAGGTGCTCCAGCAGCGTGCGGGCCCGCAGGGTCGGAGCCTGCGGCAGCGCGAGAGATTCAGTGGTTGGAGTAATAGAGGCGTCGGAGTCGTTGGCGAGATAGAACGTGACGTCTTCGCTGCTGGTGGCCGTGGGTGCGGAGATGGGAGTGGCGTCGTTCAGAGAGGCCAGACGCTTGTGAGCCTGCTGACAGCCATGCAACAGGAACGCAGACATGAGGAAGATGCCGCCGAGGAGGCTCCAGAAGAGGATGCGCTGGTAACGTGGAATCATCGCGGCGCTCCGCCTGCCGTGCTCTGGTTTCTGCGCCAACTGGTAAGGCCGGTGGCGATGGCCTGGGCGACCTGCTGCTGGTAGTTGTTATCGCTGACCGGAGTGGCGTCACCGTCTGCGGGGGTAAGCGGTGCGATCTCAATGGCGACGGCGGGACAGGTGACGTTGTCGAGTGGGCGAAGCGAGGCGCGGGTGAGCAGCACCGGAAGCCTGGCGTGGAGCAGAGCCACGCCAAGGGCGTTGGCCAAGCCAAGACTCTGTGGCACGAACGCGGATTGAGCGGTATCCCAGGCTACGGCGTGGTGGGAGTCTGCATCGAGGGACTCATCGGGTTGCGCTACATCGGAGGTGATGAGGTGAATGCCATTGCCGCTGGCCGTGGCGTGAAGAATGACACAGGCGGTCGGATGCAGGTGGTTGGCGATCTCGGCGCGCTGGTCGGTAGTGAAGGGAACAGTTGGATCGGAGTCGCGGGTGGCGATGACGGAGAAGCCGCTGGAGGACAGAACGGTGCGCAGCCTGGCGGCGAAGGCGAGGGTGAAGGACTTTTCGGGGAGATTGTCGGAGAGCCTGGCGCCGGAGTCAGCGCCGCCATGTGCTG
>NZ_LMUD01000014.1:168903-281687 GCF_009766095.1 Granulicella sp. S190 | reverse complement strand
GGAATAGCCTGCTGGGCGGTTGCGGCCGCAGAGAGCAAGCCCGTCAGCAGGACGAGGAGAAGACGCGCGGCGATGGATTTATGGGGGAGAGTCAAAGCAAGTGAGTGGTCGCGCGTTTGATTGTAAATGGATAAATCAGCTAGTGGTTTCGCCCGTTAAAATGCTCATTTCAGCTGGCACCGCTTCGGAAAACCATCGCATTCCAGATGGCAGGGAAGCGGCCGCAAAATCCAGGTGAACGACGCGACGATGCCCTGGAAATTGAGATGGAGAAGAAGCATGTAACAAAAGAGGCCTCATGAGCAAAGCTCCGCCGGTCTTCACGCTGCAGACTGCTTCATCGGAGAGATCTCGAATTGATTGGATCTGGTCCTCGGGAATCCGACCTCGTTTATGTGAACCGGGGATGACTCGCAATGCTCCATTTTCTTCGCCACAATTGTCGAGATGAAGCCGGACAGAGACCATGCTTTCTAGGATTGAGGCCGGTGGTTGAACGTGAAGTACATCGGCCTTAACTGACCATGGTCCGAACCCTTCGGCTTCAACTTTATCCTGGACAGCAATTGTTACATCTTGATGCCACGGTACCTTCCAGTTGGCATCGGGGATTTTATCGAAGAGGATGCCTCTGACTGGAAAGAACTTAGATCCTAAGATGGGTTCTACCAACTTGCGGACAGAGGGGGAGTAAGCGACGTCCCGGACTTCCGAGGATGCGTCCAAAAGATTCCGGATGGCAAAAACTCCCCCCCGCTTTCTTACAGGTCCATCTTTTCCGATTCTTTCGAGCGAAAGCAGTAGGTTGCTAACGTCCTTAGACGAGAGGACGGCCTCTTGAATGGCAAAACCATTGGCATCGATTTCAACTTTGATATCAGTCGGCTTCATATCTATTTTGCAGAGTTAGTCGAGGGCGTAAATAGCCAGGCCGCTGAGGAGTTTGGGGTAGAAATCAGTGGACTTCTGGGGCATCACATCGCCTGAAAGACTGATGTCGCGGAGCTGGTCGAGGGTGATTGGTTTGATGAGAAAGGCGATATCGGCTTGTCCATTGGAGACCAGAGCGGTGGCCTCGGAGGCTTCGCGGAGGTAGCGGACGTTGCCGAGGCGGGTGATGGTCTCCTGATCGAGGCCGAGGAGCTTGTCGAGGATGATTGAGTGAAGCTGCACGACATCGAGCTGCGCCTGCCGGGGAGAGATCCCCTCGAGCGCCGCTGCGATGACGTCAGTCTTTGGGGTAAGCAGGTAGTTGCCGTCGCCGGTCGCCGCGAGAAAGGCAGTGCCTGGAGTAGCAGTGAGCACGGCGAGATCCGGGCTGGACAGCTCCTTGACGTTGAAGTAAGCGCTCGCCTTGGTGATGAAGTCTGGCGAACTGAAGGCCGGTAGCCCGTGGACAACGCGATGGGTAGGCAGGATGGTGATGCCTGGGGCGTCCATATTGACGAAGGTCATCATCATCGCCGCTTCGGGAAAGGCCGGCGTCGGCAGGGTGGTGCGGGTGTCGCCGTCGGCGATGACGGACGGAGAACCGTGTTCGTCGCCGGGGATAGGCTGCTTGAAGGGGAGTTTGAGCTGGGCGGACCGCTCCTTGGCGTAGGCGACGGAGGTCTCGTAGCGGTGGTGGCCGTCGGCGATGATCAGTTTCTTATCGGCCATGGCGGTGAGGAGAAGGTTGATGATGTGAGGATCGGTGATCTTCCACAGGCGGTGAACAACGTCGTACTCGTCGGTGATGGCCAGGTCGGCCGGGGTGGTGTCGGGTCCGATCATGCCGCTGACAGCCTGCCCGGGCCCGCTGGCACCGAAGATCAGCTTTTCGGCTGTGAAGGCAGGATCGGAGTAGAGCATGTAGATCTGCTCACAGTAGGCGCGAGTCGCTTTGAAGAGCGCGAGGCGGTCGGACTTGTGCTTGGGGAAGGTCTGCTCGTGCCGGTAGACGACCTTGTCGGCGTAGTCGTAGAGGTGGCCGAGGGCGATAAAACCTCGGCGTTCGCGGGTTTCGGTCGTCCCGGGGACAGTATAGGTCTGGGAGTAGCCATAGACGGCCGGCTCGGCCTCTTCGACCAGGACGCGCTCCTTGCGCCAGTCACGAAGGGTCTCGGCGGCCCGGGTATAGACATTGTGCGCCTGCTCGCCTGCGGGCAGGAACTCCTGCGGATCGGTATCGCCTGGCTCGTGTTTGCCCAGAATGACGCGGATCAGGTTATAGGGGCTGGCCTCGTAGTAGAGCTGCTGCATGGCCGGGGTGATCTTGTCGTAGGGCTGGGTGACGACGTCTTCCATGTGAACGCGGGAGGGATCGTAACGGAAGGCGCGGAAGGGGTAGAGACGGGCCATGCTGTGAGGTTTCTCCAGACGTGAAATATGAAGTGATTGTACGGGTTGGGGCATCCCCGCAGGGTTAGAAGGGCTGCGGCGAATCCGGAAGAGCACGAAGAACGTTGAGGAGACAGGGGTAGCTCCTTTGTAACGAAATGGTGACAAAAGCATCTGACACGGGGTCTATTATCTTCAGAACACAGCATCCGAGGGACTTTGCGGGTTGTGATCGAATGGCCGGTAGTGGAGATGCTGAAAGACCTCCGCTGAAGGTTGCAACGGCGGTTGTTGCGAGTAGCGCATAGGTGCCGAGATGGAGTTCAACACGCGGGTCAGGCTGGCTGGTCAGGGAAGGCGAGGGAATTGTCTGGTGTGGCAGATGACGCGCAGGGGGATGTGCGGCGTTGCGCTGCTGCTCTGCGCTGCGATGTTTTCGTCAGCGAGTGGAGTCTGCTACGCGCAGGAGCAGGAGAATCCCCTGGATGTAGTGCATACCCCTACGCCCCCGCCGCCGCCGAAGACTACAGAGGAGAAGAAGCCTGTCATCGAAGGAGCGGCGAATGCAGCAAAATTGGCGACCTCAAGACGAGATGCACGCATTCGCGTGGACGTGAATCTTGTGCTGATCCCTGCAACCGTTACTGATCCCATGAATCGCCTGGTGACGGGACTGGAGCGCGAAAACTTCGAGGTCTACGACAACAACATCGGCCAGGTTATCAAGAGCTTCTCCACCCAGGACGCACCCGTGACGATCGGCATCATCTTCGACCTGAGCGGCAGCATGTCGTCCAAGTTTGTACGCGCTCGCAAGGCGCTCAGCGAGTTTTTGCGCACATCAAATCCCCAGGACGAATTTTTTGTAGTGGGCTTCAACGATCGTCCTGCCGTCATCGTCGACTACACCTCGGATGTCGATGACGTGGAGGCGCGCATGGTGATGTTGAAGCCGGAGAATCGAACCGCTCTGATCGATGCGATTTACCTCGGCGTGGATAAGTTGAAGCAGGCAAAGTATGAGCGCAAGGCGTTGCTCATCATCTCCGACGGCGGCGACAACCGCAGCCGCTACACCGAGGGCGAGTTGCGCCGGGTCGTCCGAGAGAGCGATCTGCAGATCTACTCCATCGGAATCTTCGATCAATATGCGCCGACGACCGAGGAGCAGTTAGGGCCGGTTCTGCTGAACGACATCTGCGATATGACCGGCGGACGGTTGTTCCGGGTCTCCGAGCTTGGGGACCTCAGCGATATCGCCTCGAGGATCAGCGCGGAGCTGCGCAATGAATATGTGATCGGATATAGGCCTTCCGAGGTGAAGCAGGATGGGAACTGGCGTAAATTGAAGATACGACTCGTTCCACCACCGGGGCTTCCGAGCCTGACGGTACACAATCGCCAGGGGTACTATGCACCTTCGCAGTAAAAGCTTTCGGCCGGGGATGGCCGCCGCAGGATGGTTGATGTTGATGGCCGGTGGGGTAGGCGGATGGGCCCAGCAGGCCGCTCCTCCGCATGCACCGTCGAAACCGCCCGCTTCGCAACAGCCCTCTCTCACGATCGATCGCGATCCGGTGGCGTCTCCCGACCCCGATCCGTCGCCACAGGCTCAGACCGGCACACCCCAAGGCGTCAGCCCGGGAACGATTGAGCGCGAGGGCGGCAAGTACACGCTGCGCCAGGATGCGTACGAGGTCCGCCTGAACGCGACAGTTCTCGACGGAAGCGGCCGTTCTATCCAGACGCTGGGCAAGGACGACTTTCATGTCTATGAGGACGGAGTGCCGCAGACCATCGCTTCGTTTCGGCACGAAGATCTGCCGGTATCAATCGGACTTCTGATCGACAGCTCCGGCTCAATGTACGACAAGCGGGTCGCGGTGGACAAGGCCTCGCTGGACTTTGTGAAGCTATCGAATCCTGAGGATGAAGAGTTCCTGGTGGACTTCTCCTGGGAGGCGTTCATCGATCAGGACTTTACCAACAACATCGACAAGCTGCAGCAAGGCTTGGGTTACATCAAGTCGAGCGGCGGTCCGGCAATCTACGATGCGTTGGTCGCCTCAGCCGACTACCTGAGCAAGAACGCGAAGCACCCCAAGCAGGTGCTGCTGGTGATCACCGACGGCGAAGACAACGCTTCAAGCGCCACGCTGGAGCAGACGATTCGAAGGATTCAGGATCTCGATGGACCTGTTATCTACTGTGTAGGCCTGCTGTTCGGCGATGACACTGACAAGCGCGAGTCGCGCCATGCTCGCAGGGTATTGGAGACGCTATCCGAGCAGACAGGCGGAGCCGCCTACTTCCCCAAGTCTGTGAAAGATGTTGACGCTATCGCCGCTGAGGTCGCGCAGGACATCCGCACGCAGTACACGATCTCGTATCACTCCACGAAGTCGCCAACCCTCGGCGGTTATCGTGAGGTGCACGTCGAGGCGAAGTCGAAGAGCTTCGGACGTTTATCTGTGCGGACGAGGACTGGGTACTATCCGAGAGTGGTAGCGGGTGCAAGCAAAGACGGCAACGCCGGTTTTAGCTCCGGCAGCAAACCATGAAGCAATAATCCCGAGGTAATAATCCTTTAGACTGGTTAAACTATCTCAGAAGCCACTCCCCTCTCTGGATCATGCTGGAGTGTGGGCCGTACCCGGCGCCGTTTGCCCGTCCCTTCGCCGAACTGATATGGTCCGCTACGTAGAATAGCCTGGGTTCGAATGCGATTGCGCTCAACCCTGCACCTGAGAGAGATCTCAAAACGGGAAGAGGCGCGGTTTGAAGCAGAGGATGTCGAAGGTCTGCATGAAACCGTTGGAAAGATGAGGATTGGTAATGAAGGTTGTAGAGAGTGTTTTGGAGCTGGTGGGCAATACGTCGATGGTGCGTCTGCGCCGGCTCGAACGGGGAAGCGGAAGTGAGAACTGCGCAGAGATCTGGGCGAAGCTGGAGTTTTTAAATCCCGGTGGAAGCATCAAGGACAGGGCAGCGTTGGGCATCGTCTTGGATGCTGAGCGTCGCGGCGTCTTGCAGCCTGGCGGAACAATCGTCGAAGCGACAGCCGGAAACACAGGTGTTGGGCTGGCGCTTATCGGCGTCAACCGCGGGTACAAGGTGATGTTGTACGTGCCGGAGCAGTTTGCGGAGGAGAAGTGCAAGCTGATGCGCGGGCTCGGCGCCACCGTGGTGCGGACGCCTGAAGTTGAAGGCATGGCGGGAGCAATTCGGCGCGCTCTGCAGTTTGAGAAAGAGACGCCGGGAGCGTTTGCTGCACTGCAGTTTGAGAACCCAGCGAACCCCGACTTTCACGAGCAGACAACCGCCGCAGAGATATGGGAGCAGATGGAAGGCCGCGTGGATGCCTGGGTCTCCGGTGTAGGTTCGGCGGGAACCTTTACTGGAGTAGCGCGATTCCTCAAAAAGAAGCGGCCTGAAATTCTGACCGTCGCGGTAGAGCCGCAGGGAAGCGTGCTGGAGGGTGGAGAGCCGGGTCCGCACAAGGTGGAAGGAATCGGCGTCTCGTTTATTCCGGCTACGTTCGACCGCACAGTCTGCGATCGCGTGATCAAGGTGATGGATGATCCAGCGCTGGAGATGGTAAAGCGGCTTGCCGCGGAAGAAGGTGTCTTCGCTGGATCAAGCGCCGGAGCCATGTTGTGCGCGGCGATAGAGATCGCACGGGAGCTTGGAGCAGGCAAGCGGGTCATCACCGTCATTCCAGACTCGGCGGAGCGATATCTTTCCAAGGGTCTGTTGAACTAAGTTCATTTCAAAAAAAGATTGTGAGTATAGAGGTTACAAATGGCAGACTCGAAGAAGAAGTTGGGATTTGCAACGCGGGCGATCCACGACGGACAGGCCCCGGATGAGCTTACCGGAGCGGTGAACGTGCCGATCTATCTGACCTCCACCTATCAGCAGGAGGAGATAGGCAAGAACAAGGGACACGAGTATGCCCGCCTTACCAACCCGACGCGAGACGCGCTGGAGGAGAGCCTGTGTTCGCTTGAAGGCGGTACAAGCGCCCACGTCTTCGGCAGCGGAATGGCTGCGATTACAGCTCTCTGTACCATGATGAAGTCGGGCGACCATGTGGTCTGCTCGGACAATGTATACGGCGGCACAGGGCGGCTGTTCGATAAGGTGCTGACGAACTATGGGCTCACTTTTACCTATGTCGACACGAGCGTCGCCGAGAATGTTGCTGGCGCGATCACGCCCGCCACCAAGCTCGTACATATCGAAACGCCGACGAATCCAATGATGTCGCTCACCGATATCGGCGCGGTGGCTCGCATCTGTCATGCCAGGGGTGTTGAGTTGAGCGTCGATAACACCTTCCTGTCGCCTTATCTCCAGCAGCCGATCGCGCTGGGCGCAGATATCGTCATGCACTCGACCACAAAGTTTTTGAACGGCCACTCCGATGGGCTGGGTGGTGTGCTCGTCTGCACCAAACCGGAGCACGCAGAGACCTTTCGATTCGTACAAAAGTGCACGGGAGGCATTCTGTCTCCCTTCGAGAGCTACCTGCTGCTGCGAGGAGTTAAGACGCTCGCGGTACGGATGAAGCAGCACGACGCCAACGGTCGAGTCGTTGCCGACTTTCTTAAGAGCCATGCGAAGGTGCAACAGGTGTTTTATCCAGGGTTGGTCGAGCACCCGCAGCATGAGTTAGCCAAGCGGCAACAGCACGGCTTCGGTTCAATGATCTCGATGGAGCTGGGATCGCTGGACTTCGCGAACAGGTTCGCGAAGTCGCTGCGGCTTGGACTTCTCGCGGAGTCGCTCGGTGGAGTGGAGACATTGATCTGCCATCCGGCGAGCATGACTCATGCGGCCGTAGGCGCAGAGGGACGCGCGCGCCTGGGAATTACCGATGGGTTGATGCGGGTCTCTGTCGGAATCGAAGAGGTGGAAGATATCATCGCTGATCTGGAGCAGGCGCTGGACCACATTTAATTCGAGATGAACTCCACTTCAGAGGCGCGGGAATTACTTCCCGCGCCTCTGTTCGTTTACCGACTAACCGATCGAGCCAGAGTATGCATGGATGTGATACATGTATTAGCGTTGGTTATGAAGTTTTGGAGGTTGCATGTTCGGATTGACCGATGAGCAGAAGCAGTTGCAGAGCGCGGTTCGGGCCTTTGCAGAGGGTGAAATTGCGCCCCACGTCTCCGAGTGGGATGAGAAGAGCGAGTTTCCGCACGAGGTTGTGAAGAAGCTCGGTGAGATGGGCCTGTTAGGGGTCATCTTCCCTGAGTCGCTCGGCGGGGCAGGCATGGGCTACGTGGAGTATGTGTTGGCGATTGAGGAGTTGTCGCGTGTGGATGGAAGCGTCGGCATCATCGTCGCAGCGCACAACTCGCTGTGCACCAATCACATCATGTTGGGCGGCAATGACGAGCAGAGGCAGCGGTGGATTCCAAAGCTGGCGAGCGGACAGTGGCTCGGAGCCTGGGGACTAACGGAGCCGGGTTCGGGCTCCGATGCCGGCGGCGCGCGCACGACGGCGGTGAAGCAGGGCGACAAGTGGGTGCTGAATGGGAGCAAGACCTTCATCACCAATGGCACCTATGCGAACTGCGCGGTGGTGCTGGCCGTCACGGATAAGGAGAAGGGAACTCGCGGCGGAATCTCGGCATTTGTGGTGGAGCGGGGAACGAAAGGGTTTCGGTCTGGCCGCAAAGAGAACAAGCTCGGCTTGCGTGCGAGCGATACGGCGGAGTTGATCTTCGAAGACTGCGAAGTGCCGGCAGAAAACCTGGTAGGCAAAGAGGGAGACGGTTTCAAGGACGCCATGCGCGTGCTCGATGGAGGAAGAATCTCGATCGCTGCCCTCAGCCTGGGGATGGCGCAAGGAGCGCTCGACGCAGCCATGAAATATGCGCAGGAGAGGCGGCAGTTCGGCAAAGCCATCAGTGAGTTTCAGGCGATTCAGTTCAAACTCGCCGACATGGCAACCCAGCTCGATGCGGCGTGGTTATTGACCATGCGCGCGGCGCACATGAAGGACGCTGGCAAGAAGGTGACGCTCGAGTCCGCGATGGCAAAGCTCTATGCCAGCGAGGCTGCCTGCAGGATCTGCGATGAAGGCGTGCAGATTCACGGAGGCTACGGCTTCATCAAGGACTATCCCGCAGAAAAGTTCTACCGGGATGTAAGGCTATGCCCGATTGGCGAAGGCACAAGCGAGATCCAGAGAATGGTCATCGCTCGCGAGCTGCTGGGAAAGAGCCCCAGCCGAGGCTAACGTGATGACACGTAGGAGCGAGATCGTTCCTTCATCACGCCATGGATCGGCGCAACACCGTTCTCGCACGCAGCAGGCGCGATTTGGTCGCAGCTACCGAGATGCCCGCGATTTCAGCGATCTCTTTGATGGAGCTGTCATGCTTCTGCTGAATCTCGACGATCGACCGTAGAGCTGGCCGAAGACGGTGAATGGCTCGCTTCAGATGGTGCTCTCTCTCCGTTCTGGCATAGTGTTCTTCCGTATTGGCGCGCCGGTCCGGAACCTCCCAGTGCTGCCAACTCTCGCTCTCTGACCCACCGTCCATCGAGACCTCCGGATGCGCGCGTTTCTTGCGCAAAATCATGAGTGCCGAGTTGATGGCGATGCGCGTGAGCCATGTAGAGAAGCTCGATCTGCCGTCGAAGCTCTTGAGGTGGACGTAGGCCTTCAGAAAAGCGTCCTGCACCGCATCTTCCGCATCCTGCCGGTTCCTCGTAATACGGTACATCGTGTTGAAGATGACCTTGGAGTGACGGCTCCATAGTTCAGAGAAGGCCAGATCCTCTCCGGTCTTGGCTGCAGCCACAAGCATCTCGTCATTCGAAGCCTCGAGGATAGCCTGTACGCTGATGGTGCCCGTTGAAAAATAGGAGTCCATAAGAAGATCCTTTCTCGAAGAGGTTTTTTAAAATGAATTCGGTGAAGCTTTGAACTAAAGAGGGCCTCTGCTTCTTGGAAAATTCAGTAACATGATTTCGATAATCGTAAGATCGTTATGATTTTGACCGGATCGCAGATCGATTACGATGGGACCTAGTCGGGCAGAGAATCTAACACTCTAGGTGGTCCGCTCTTAATTTCGGATCACTTCGAAAGAGAAGTACTAGCGAACTGTCTCTTCGCATATCGCTTTGATGGCCGCAATATTCTTCAGCAGATCAGGCGGAAAGTTGTGCCTGGCCTGCAGGTACTCCGGGCTGTTGTACGTAACCCACACTTTGCTGTCATCGCCCTCAGAGAGGAGCACCTTGAGTGGCAGATCGATGGCGATGCTGGGTGCGGCAAGCATGAGCGGAGTCCCCGCCTTCGGATTTTGAAAGATCACTAACTTCGTAGGCGGCATCGAGAGCCCCACCTTGGCCGCATCGCCGCTATGGTCGACGATCGCCGCAACCGACAGCGCCTTTGCCTCAAGGATCGACATCAATCTTGCCATAGTCTCTGCAAAAGAGTGATGACTAACGAGATGAACTAATCCGTTGTCGGATGTCTGCGGCATAAATTCCTTCTTGATCCTGCCTTGGAAGCGTGAGTTTCGGGAACGGCCATCACTATCATTAAGCTAAAGTCCAAAACCAATCTCAAGATAGCCCAAATCGTATCCCCGTAGAAACATCCTTTCGAGGGGGAAAAATACTGCAGAATCTCTAGCTCGCCCGAGACGCAAAAGCTGCCGATTCAATCTGTATTCATCGTTTGTCCGAAGAGGAGACAACCAGTCGCCTCCCAAACATTCGCGCGTCCAGCGAGTACGCGCCAGGGCCCAGCAACGCCAGCGAAACCGCGACAAGCATAGAGCAGAGCAGTGGAATGGCAGAGGAGCTTGTCTGATTCAGCAGCATCGCAATTTCAATCAGGCAGCATCCTATGGATGCCACAGGGGTGAAGAGCCCAATACAGATAACGATACCCAGCATACTCAAACCCAGGAACTCCCACGTATGCCCCGTTAGATCTTCACGGGACATAATTCTGGTAATAAGGGTGGTCGCGACAGAGACCCGCAATAGAATCAATGCAACGCCCGCCGCTCCCGTCGGGAACATCGAATAGAGTCTCTGCACAGACGCGAGGCTAGTAGCTTTGCCCCAACCTAACAAACCCGAAGAGAGGGTGCGAAAAGCAATCCTTTCGGGGGGCTGCCCTGCGGGAATCATCCGCTGCCCTGTGGAGATCCTGCGCAGCTTTGTCAGCAAAGTTTTCTCTTTCACGGGTAGGCAGAGATAGAATGAGTAGCACTCGCAGCCTACCCCGAAGCTGACGTTCCATCTGATCGTGCAATCTTCACGATAAGCAAGAGAGTGCAAGATGACTGAGAGACCAACCATCAAGGTGCTTACGGTAGACGACCATCCTCTCCTCAGAGGAGGCATCTCGGGCGCGATCAATGCGCAGCCGGATATGTCCGTCGTGGCTGAAGCGGCAGACGGAGACGAGGCGATCGCTTCCTTTCGACTGCATCGTCCCGACGTCACACTGATGGATATACGTATGCCCAAGACCAATGGCATCGAAGCAATCTCTGCCATCCGCAAAGAGTTTCCCTCCGCCCGGATCGTCGTTCTCACAACCTACGGAGGCGATATTCAGGCGCTTAGGGCATTCAAGGCGGGAGCAGTCGGTTACCTCCTGAAGAGCATGTTGCGCACCGAACTGATCGACACCGTACGGCTCGCTCATGCAGGCATGAAACGAATACCGCCAGAGATCGCCCAGGAGATGGCAGTACACGCGGGAGAAGATGTTCTCACCATAAGAGAGATCGAAGTGCTGCGAGATGTAGCCAAGGGAAGTTCGAATAAAGTGATTGCGATGCGCCTTGCCATCTCCGAGCACACGGTCAAGGGGCATCTTAAGAGCATTCTCTCCAAGCTCGATGCAAGCGATCGTACCCACGCGGTGATGATCGCTCTAAAGCGCGGTTTTCTGGATCTCTAGCGCTCACTTTATTCGTCGTTAAGCCAGTCGTTCGAGTGCTGCTCCACCGCAATGCGTACCAGCTGGCTTCTTGTGCGAACACCCGTGCGCGCGAACAGTTGCTGAAGCGATGCCTTCACGGATCCTTCGGAGATGTTGAGTTGCTGGCCTATCTCTTTATTGCTCAAGCCTTCAAACACACAGCGAAGCACCTTGCGCTCTCTTATGGTCAGCGTTCCCTGGATAGCCTCCGCGTTGTACTGCCGCGCGCCTGCGATGAGCGACTTCACCATCCCCGAGTCGACCCATATCTCGCCCATCATGACCCGTCGAATGGCCAGTGTCAGTTCCGCAAGTGGACTGCTTTTAAGAAACAGGCCGGAGGCGCCGCTGTCGAGAGCCCGCAGCATGGTTTCATCACTCATGCCCGCTGTAACCATCAGCACATGACCCTGAAAGCTGGCCTTCCTCAGTTCGCTGAGCAGGCGCGTACCCGGCTCAACGCCGAGATCATAATCAAGCAAAATAAGGTCGATCTTCTCTTCGGCTACCAGCGCAAGTGCATCTTCTACCGTCGCGGAGGTTCCAACGACGGTGCACTCCGTGTCGGCCTCGAGCAGCCGGCTCAGACTCTCGCGGAACAACGTATGGTCATCAACGATCAAAATTCGAACGGACGGATTCATATTCCGGTGCCTCCTCTCTCTGCCAGGCAGATAGTTCTACGACAAAGCAGGCACCGCTTGATGTTGGCTCAAAATGCAGATCGCCTTGAAAGGATCGCATGAAGGCACGCGAGAGGTAGAGCCCCAGGCCCGTTGATTCCGCCCGTTGTTGAAAAGGCTTGAACAGCTCAGCCGGATGTTGAACTCCCGATCCGCTATCCACAAACTGCACAAGCACACGCCCATTGGAAGTTCTAACGACAATGTGAAGGTTCTTCGTCGCGCTTCGAAGCATCGCCCGCTCACTGTTCTTGATCAGGTTCAGAAAGACCTGCATCAGACTCGGCCTGTCAGCCAGAACCTCCGGCAGAACCGTGTCGACGGAGATATTCAGGGTGATGCCGTTCTCCTCGAGCGCCGGTTCCACTACGATCCGCAGCTCGTCGAGTAATGAGTGCAAGTCGACGCTGGTCGCCCGGTTCGAACTTCTCTGCAGATCCATCGCCGCGATCTTCTCAAGAGACTGAATGAGCGTGCCAAAGGCCTCAAAGTCTTTGCTGTTCTCGAGCGAAGATCCACGACTCAGATTTTGATGCACCACTGCGATCGCCGCACAGACATTGCGAATCTCGTGCGAGACGGCGGACACCAGGATGCGCGAGCCGGTCAGCAGTTGATGCAGGCTGGACTCCTCATGCGTTCTCAACGTCTCGGAGTTGTCCACGACCATTGCCGCGAGACGGGCTCCAACGCTTGTTCGATAGGTCGAAAACCAGATATCGGCAAGAAAGACCTCGCCGTTTTGGCGAGTCCCGCGACACTGCATCACGGTGCGAAAAGTCCTGCCTTCGCGATGGGCTGACGGAAGATTGAGTAGAGACGGGAAGTAGCGATGGATGGATGTTCCTGGAAGACTCGCCGGTTGAGCCCCGAACAGTTTGTGAGCCGCTTCATTTGCAAGCAGGACAACCCCATGGGCGTCTGTCGTAAAGATAGCAGCCGGACTGCTTTCGATAAGGACTTTCAGTTGTTCCTCGGCGTCCTCACGAGCTGCAATCTCTCTCTCGATGCGAAGCAGATTTTCGCTTGAGGCTCTCCGGTTGCGAACGACGCCATAGACGAAGAGACCTATTCCCGAAAACGCTGCGAAGGTAAGAATGTCTCGCGGAAGCCCGACAGCCGGAGTCCACCTGAGACTGTTGAAGGCTTCGGTGAGCACCGTGCAGACAGCAGCGGCAGCGCCGATCTGCCATCGACTCAGGACTCGACCCAGCAGAAGCATGGGCAGCAAATATAAGAAGCCGAGGGGAATCTCCGCGTCAATCCGCCAGTCTGCGACTGCGATCAGAACGACTAGCAGAGCTGAGCGCCATAGGACTGATCGAGAGTTGTCTTGAAAGAGAGCGGAGAGCATAAAGGATTGGGGGCTTTAGCGGCGCGAGAGCAGGAAGGCCAGAGTTCAAAGAGTAAAAAAGAACCTCTCCAGCTGGCATGTGTCTAAAGGAAAAGGAGGAATATTTACCCTCATTTCATGCAGACCCTCTTTACAGTTACGAGATGAACTTTGATCCAAGTCTACGCGGACATTCGGAAGACGCCCATCGGTTAGCCGAAAGATACGCGCATGGAGAACGCTCAGACGGTAAACTGAATTCAGAACGATTTGTCTTCACTGAGCATGCTATCTCTTGAATGCTGTTTTTCAGAAAGTCGGGTCGTGATCGTTGCTTAAATCGCGTGCTTGTAAGGGATGATCTCTAGAATGAAACAATCAGGGTCTAATCCTATGGGGGATAACGAGTTTACGCGATGAGTCCAATCAGTTTGAGGCTATCTGCCACGATGTCGTTCTGCTTGGGAGCTTTTTTGCTGGCAGGTTGCGACGCCAAGCCGTCCGATCCGAAGAGTGAAGCTCCACCAGCCGCCGTAGTCCAGCCTGACGCCGACCCGAACCTGGTTCACGTCGATCACCCCGACCAGTTCACCGTGGTAGCAGCGACAAACTACACCTCCACCTCCACTATTCAGGTCACCGGGACGGTCAACCCCGATATCTCCCGCACGATTCCCGTGATCTCCATCGCCTCCGGCCGCGTGGTCGAAGTGCACGCCCGCATCGGCGACTACGTGAAGAAGGGTCAGCTCTTGATGGACGTCCAGAGCACGGACGTCTCCGGAGCCTTCAATACCTACCTTAAAGCCGTCAACGACGAGCGTCTCGCAAAGATTCAGCTCGATCGCGCCAAAATTCTCAACGACAAGGGAGCAATCCCTAACAGCCAGGTTGAGATCGCACAGAACGCAGAGGACGACGCCAAGGCCGCGCTCTCAGCCTCTGAAGAGCAGCTCCGCGTCCTCGGCGTCGACAAGAATCATCCTGCCGCAACCGTCAAAGTCTACGCGCCATCCTCTGGTTACATCATCGCGCAGAATGTCACCAACGCCGCTGCTGCCGGAGTCACCTACGCTGGTTCGGCCAACGCTTTCACCATCGCCGATCTCTCGCACGTCTGGATCATCTGTGACGTCTACGAGAACGATCTCCCCACCGTGCATCTCGGCCAGAAGGCGGACATCCGCCTCACCGCCTACCCCGACCGCGTCCTCACCGGCGTCGTCAGCGACATCGGCGCCGTTCTCGATCCCCAGATCCGCACCGCCAAGATACGCATCCAGGTGGAAAATCCCAACACGCTGATGCGTATCGGCATGTTTGCAACGGCTACAATTCACGGCAACACTCCCCAAAATCACCTCCAGGTTCCCGCGACCGCCGTGTTGCATCTCCATGATCGCGACTGGGTCTACACTCCCGCAGGCGATGGAAAGTTCCGTCGAGTCTCCGTACAGGGCGGCGCTTCGTTGCCGAACAATATGCAGGAGATCCTCTCTGGTCTCACAGCCGGTCAGCAGGTCATCTCCAATGCCCTCGCGCTGCAGAATACGGCGGACCAGTAGATGATTCGCAAGCTCGTCGATTTTGCACTGGACAATCGGTGGCTGGTACTCGGCCTCGCGATCATGCTGTTCGCGTGGGGCATCGTCTCCTTCCATAACCTCCCGGTAGAGGCCTACCCGGACGTTGCCAACAACTACGTGCAGATCATCACCCAGTGGCCAGGGCGAGCCGCCGAAGAGATCGAGCAGCAGGTCACTATTCCACTCGAGATCGGAATGGCGGGCATTCCCCACATGACCCATCTGCGATCGACCTCGCTCGCCGGAATCTCCAGCCTCAGCCTCATCTTCGACGACGATTCGGTCAACGACTGGAATCGTGAAAAGGTTCTTGAGCGCCTCTCCCAGATCACTCTGCCCCCGGGCATTCAACCGCAAATGGGCACAGACTGGAGCCCCGTCGGCCAGATCTACTGGTACACCCTCCGCAGCACCAACCCGCTCTACGACAATATGGATCTCAAGTCTCTCGAGGATTGGACCATCGAGAAGCAATTTAAATCTGTGCCGGGCGTCGTCGATGACTCAAGCTTCGGCGGCATGACACGCGAATATCAGGTTCGCGTCGATCCCGACAAACTCATTGCCTACGGGCTGAGCATTGGACAGGTCGAGCAGCAACTCACCAACAACAATACCAACGCTGGCGGCAGCTTCATCGAACAAGGCCAGCAGCAGGTCAACATCCGCGAAGTGGGCCTCTATCGAAGTGTCCACGATATAGAAGAGACAGTTCTAAAGACTCAAACCGGTACAGCACTTCGTGTCAAAGATATCGCGACTGTCGCTCAGGGGCCCAAGATCAGGCTCGGTCAGATTGGCAAAGCCTGTCGTGCCGGGGCCCTGCCTCCAACCGACCCACCAGGTTCGTGGACCGCGACCTACCCTTGCGTCGATCATCAGGACAAGCCCGGCAGTTCGAAGGCGATCCAGCGGGAAGATGGAAAGATCGTCGATGATGGAGACGTCGTGGAAGGCATTGTTGCCCTGCAGAAGGGAGACGATTCCGAGTTCGCGCTGGCTGGTATTCACAAAAAGGTTGATGAGCTCAATCATCATATCCTCCCGCCAGGCGTCAAGATCGTCCCGTTTCTTGATCGCAGCGACCTTCTTCACTACACCACTCACACGGTGCTGCATAACCTCACCGAAGGCATCATCCTCGTCGTCATTATTCTCTTCCTGTTTCTAGGAAACGTCCGTGGCGCTCTCATCGTCTCTCTCACCATCCCATTCGCCCTGCTCTTCGCCTCCATCTGCCTCGACCTTCGGCACATCCCCGCAAACCTCCTCTCGCTCGGTGCGCTGGACTTCGGCATGGTCGTCGACGGAGCTGTCGTGATGGTAGAAAACATCGTCCGTCACCTCAGTCATCAGCGTAAGGACTCCTTGACGGCCGCCGAGCAGATCCGAGAGGCCGCCCACGAGGTACAGCGCCCTGTCTTCTACGCCATCGGAATCATCATCACGGCATACCTTCCCATCTTTACCCTCCAGGCAGTGGAAGGTCGTCTCTTCCAACCCATGGCCTGGACGGTAGCTTTTGCTCTTCTCGGCGCACTCATCTTCTCCATCGTTATCGCCCCGGTGCTGGCCAGCCTGCTCTTTCCTCGTGGCGCTACCGAATGGCGTAACCCGATTATGGAGTGGCTCACCGACCGATATCGGCACGCCGTGCGCTGGGCCATCGAGCATCGCTGGGTGACCTTCAGCGGAGCGGGTTTTGCGCTCCTTTTGGCACTCTTTCTCGGCCTCAGTGGCGTCATCGGTTCGGAGTTTTTGCCCCATCTTGACGAAGGCGCCATCTGGGTACGTGGCACGCTCGCTCCAAGCACCGGACCAACGGAAAGCCTGCGCGTGATGAATCAAGCACGTATCCTCCTCTCTTCTTTTCCTGAGGTGACCCAGGTCGTCAGTCAAACTGGTCGTCCCGATGACGGAACCGACGTAACGGGTTTTTTCAACACCGAATATTTCGTTGATTTGAAACCTAAGGAGGCATGGCGTCCTGTTTTCAAGAAAAACAAGGATGAGCTGATCGGCGCAATGGACCGCGAGTTGGAGAAGATGCCAGGTGTCATTTGGAACTTCTCACAGCCCATCTCCGATAACGTCGAAGAAGCCGTTAGCGGCGTCAAAGGCGAACTCGCTGTCAAGATCTACGGGGACGATCTCAAGACACTCGAGGCGAAGGGTGATCAGATCGTCTCCATCATGAGCAAAATCCAAGGCGTCAGCGATCTTGGACTCTTCCGCGTCCTCGGCCAGCCCAATCTGAACTACACCGTTAACCGGCAGGCTGCGGCGCGCTTCGGAATCAATGTCGCCGATATCCAGGATGCCATCCAGACCGCCGTTGGGGGCAACGCAGTCAGCCAGGTCCTTCAGGGCGAGGCGCGTTACGATCTTGTCGTGCGCTATCTTCCGCGGTACCGCAATACGCAGGAGGCGATCGATGATATTCGGCTCCTGTCGCCCTCGGGCGAGCGTGTCTCGCTGGCGCAGCTTACCAACATCTCCATGGAAGATGGCGCTGAAACCATCTCTCGCGAAGGCGGCCAGCGGTTCGTCGCCATCAAATACAGCGTCCGAAACCGTGACCTCGGCAGCACCGTCGAAGAGGCAATCGCCAAAGTCAACCAGCAGGTAAAGCTCCCGCCCGGCTACAAGATCGACTGGGCAGGCGAGTACGAGAGCCAGAAGCGCTCTTCGCGTCGTCTCATGCTCGTGCTTCCCGTCACCATTCTCATCATCTTCATCATTCTTTATTCCATGTTTCACTCCGGCAAATGGGCCAGCCTTATTCTTCTCAACGTCTCCATGGCGCCCGTCGGCGGTCTGCTCGCTCTGCTCTTTACTCACACGAACTTCAGCGTCTCCTCGGGTGTGGGCTTTCTGGCCCTCTTCGGCGTCTCCGTTCAAACCGGCGTCATCATGCTCGAATACATTAACCAGATGAGGGTTCGCGGCCACTCGATCGAAGAGTCCGCTATCGAAGGAGCAGTACTCCGCCTTCGTCCCATCATGATGACGATGCTCGTTGCAACCCTCGGGCTGCTTCCCGCTGCTACCTCGCACGGCATCGGCTCCGACTCGCAGCGTCCCTTTGCCATGGTCATCGTAGGCGGTCTCATCGGCGCACTCCTCATCAGCGTCTTTCTTCTGCCAACCCTGTACGTCTGGATCGCAAGACCGGACGATGTCCTTCCCAGCCCCGAGACGGAGTTTGAGAACTAATGCTGTTTCCCTGCACAGGCAATCGATCGAATGGCGTCCATCCAACCAAAGGAGGTTCTGAAAACACGATGCACAAGATGATCAAGCCAAAGCATCAGACCCTCCTCGTGGCCGCCTGTCTTATGCTTCTGCCATGTGCCGCACTCTCGCAGGCTCCGCCATCTACCTCGGCTTCTCTCGCCATCACCATGCAACAGGCTGTGGATATCGCCCGCATGAAGAATCCGACCCTGCTCTCCTCCCAGCAAAATCTCCTCTCGGTCAAAGCCCAGGAGATTCAGGCCGGGCTTCGCGCCAATCCCAGCCTCGATATCTCTGGATCGAACGTCACCTTAGGCGCGCAGGCCAACAACCCGTACGACTATAACTTCGGCGTCTCCCGTCTCTTTGAGCGAGGACAGAAGCGCCGCTGGCGTCTCGATAGTGCACGCTCCACCACGGCGCAGACCGATGCCCAGTATCATCTGCAGGAGCAACAGACCGTACTCGCAGTTCGTCAGGCGTTCACCAGCTTCGTCATCGCCAAGGCGGCGAAGAAACTTGCCGATGGCAATCTTGCCGACTTCAAGCACGAGCTCGACATCGGCCATGAGCGCTTCAAGGCTGGCGATCTGGCAAAGCTCGACTATGAGCGTCTCGACCTCCAGCTCGCCCAGTTCGAGACCGACGAGTCCAACGCAGTCACTAACGCCCAGCAAGCCAGCATTCAACTCCAGGCTCTCCTTGGCTACGACAGGCCTCGTACGGACTTCGACGTCATCGGAGACGTCGTTCCGCCTGCAGTCTCCGACACCATGGAAAGCCTCGAGCAGAAAGCGATCGCGGCGCGCCCCGATCTTCATGCAGCCCACTTGGGAGTTGCCATCGCGGACGCCAACACGAAGCTAGCCTACGCGAATGGAACAACCGACCCCACCCTCGGAGCCGAGTACGATCGCAACGGTCCGGACAACTCCGTAGGATTTTCCATCGACATTCCTCTTCGCATCTTCGACCGCAACCAGGGCAACAAAGAGACAGCGAAATATACAGCTCAAGCCAGCCGCTTCACGGAGCTGGCAACGCGAAATCAGGTCGTCGCCGATGTCGATCAGGCATGGTCAGGCTATGCCAACGCCAAGGTTCTCTCCGATCGCTACAACGGCCACTACCTCGACGAGGCGAAGGATGTTCTCGACATCTCCCAGTTCAGCTATCAGCACGGTGGCCTCGCTCTGATCGACTACCTCGACGCGCTGCGCGAGTCCCGCTCAGTCGAAACCGACGCTCTCAGCGCCTACTCCCAGACTTGGATGGCCATCCACCAGCTAAGCTTCGCGACCGCTACGGAAGTAATTCCGTAGCTCGCGAAACCATCTCTCTCTTCCATCTTCTGTCACTGCCGCGCAGCATTCTAACCAGGAAGCGGTACGTGGAATAAGAGAGTCGGGGCGAAGCGCGCAGGCTGGACTCAGATCGTCGTGAGGAAGCACATTGGCCAGGAGTAGTTTCAGCCCGGGAGCCGCAAAATAAACTTGAAAAATCTGGCGTATCTTTGCCGCCCGAAAAAGTGACGGTTAGCGCGCCATGTTAGCCACGCAATCCACCACGATCAGACCAGCATTTCACCACGTCGAAAACGCAGAAATTCGCAAAAACCCCTGCAAAACAGCCCATCTACCACGCAAATTTAAATTCGTAAAAGAACGATCAAAAAACCAGACCAGCACCCACCCGCAGACTGTTCTGATTGCTGTTCTCGTTATTCGGAAGATTGGTTCTCAGGTAATCGACCTGGAAGATACGAATCCCCACATGCTTCGAAACCCTGTAATCCAAGCCTCCCCCAGCACTGAAAGCAAAGGAATTAGAGGATGAGAATGTTCCTTGCGAAGCAGGAAAAAGCGAGTCGAAGCCATGCACCCTCCCAGCCAGAAACTGCCCAAACGGTCGAACCCTATGCCCCAAAGAATGCGAATAGCGCAGCCCTCCCAGGTAAGTAATGAGAGATAAATCAAGACCTTGCCCATTGATATTTGCCGCCCGCCCACCCCCAACCTCAAAGACAGCCGACCACTCCGGAAATATCTGATAAGCCAGCTCCCCGCGAGCACCCTGTAAGTTGAAGCAACCACAGGCCCCTGTCGGTCCATTCGAGCGCTGCAGCTGATAGCCAACTCCCGCCTCAACCCGCGATTGCGCCACCGCAGGCAGCGCCATAGCAACGAGTACCGCAACCACCGATATCATCTTCCTCAAAGGCGTCTCCTACTGAATGGTCAGCGTTACGGTTGTGCTGTGGGACACCGCCGGCATCGGCCCAACAGCTGCGCTTGCAGCCGTTACGGTGATGGTGTAAGTCTGCGGCGCCTGCGTGAAAAAGCCCCCCGAGCCGCAGCCCGACAGAGACAACGTACCCAGCATTAAGAGCAGAAAGGCCAACAGTCTCACCCCACCTCCGGGCTTCCGCAGCGTATCTCTAAGCCGCCGTTGAGAGAACAGCGGAAGCAGAAATAGGCTCAACGCAAAGGGCAGAGCGAAAGGCCTCGTCATGCTGCTGCGAAGAGTGGCCTGCTTGCTCGTCTGAATCGACAATAAAGAAGAGGCAGACGGTGCGGCGCCGGCCGCTATTGAAGCTGGAGTGAAGATAGCTGTTGAGCCACTGGGCACGCCAGCGATCCTCAATGAAACTGCGCTGCCGAAGGTAGTTCCCTGCGCAGTAAGGGAGATGGAATAATTTGCCACTCCTCCGGGGGCAACTGCTTGTATCGATGGGGTAGCCGTAATGGCGAAGTCATTGGAGCCCTGTGTGGAGGTGACGACCACAGTGAAGACGCCACTGGTAACAGCTGGCGTATTCGCGTCGCCTGGATAAGTCGCAGCAAACAGATGTGTCCCCACCGATACATCAGCAAGACTGATCCTTGCGACGTTATGAGTCAGTGATCCCGTTCCCAAAGGATTCGCTCCATTGGTTACGTCGACGAACGCGATACTCCCGCTTGCGGTCTGCGCTCCGTTGGTCAGGGTTGCTATCAGCGTGCCGCTGCCGAAGACAATCGAAGCTGGACCCGAAAGCACAAGTGAGGCTGCTCCGGATCCACCCTGGCCAGCCACCGTTTCAATGTCAGCCCCGAGAATCTCGCGTACGCGTTGATTATGGGTGTCGGAGATCGCGACGGTACCCAACCCACTTACTGCAACCGAGCGGGGCGTATCAAACATCGCTGAGGTTGCTGGTCCGGTGTCGCCTGAGAAGCCTTGGCTTCCGCTGCCAGCTAGAGTCGTGATCGTATCGGTATTGAGATTGACGTTGCGGACACGATTATTATCGCTGTCGGCGACATAGAGGTTTCCCGTTCCGGCGACTGCAACGCCACGAGGACGTGATAGGGCAGCCGAGCCACCCGCCCCGCCGTCTCCCGCAAAGCCGTTCGAACCGTTCCCGGCGACGGTAGAGATAAGGCCTGTGGCAGCAGTGACGAGGCGAACGCGCTGATTGTGGGTGTCCGCGATAAACAGGTTGCCATTGGCATCCAAGGCCAAGCCGCCCGGAGAGTCGAGCCCAGTTTGCGTGGCAGCAACTCCATCAGCAAGATAGAGCTGTTCGCCATTGCCAGCGACTGTGCTGATTGTTGTCCCGGTGATCTTGCGGATGCGATGATTATCTGTGTCGGCAAAATATACGTTGCCCGCAGCATCGACCGCAACGGCGGTAGGTAGATTGAGAGTAGCTGCTGTTGCGGGGCCGCCGTCGCCGGAGAAACTGGTGGAGCCGTTCCCCGCGATCGTCGTGATGATGCCCGAGACGACCTTTCGAATGCGTTGGTTGTGCGTATCTGTGATGTAGATAGTTCCTGATCCGTCTACCGCGACGCCAGTCGGAAAGTCCAGCATTGCACTGGTCGCAGGGCCACCATCACCGCTATATCCTTGCTCACCGCTGCCAGCCACCGTACTGATGACGCCTGCCAGATTCACTTCACGGATAATATGATCGTTCGAGTCCGCAAGGTACAGATTTCCTGCAGCATCGTAGGTCACTCCTGTAGGGAGAGAGAGAGGCGCGGTGGTTGCCTCAGTAAGGGAGGCGGGTGAGGCGAGCGGCGTAGCCCTGTTGAGATGCTGGAGGGCGATCCGCTGTGCTGCCGTCTGGGCATATACCGACGCACAGAAAAAAAGGAGCAGCGCCGGTGCCAACCGACCATGCCTATTACACCGGGAGAACAGATCCTTAGGTTTCCATACCGTCATGTACGTTGTACCGCCTTTTTTCTTCGCAATGCCGCCTCTAAACCCAATCGCTGTTCCATTCCATCTGGAGATACACGGAGTCTTGACTCACGACCTTAAAGCCCAATCTTGTATAAAGCCTGCTCGCAGGGTTGGTTTGAAGGACCTGCAATCTGAACGGAATCCGGTCTGCGGCACATTGCCGTTGGATATCCTGGAGGACGCGAGTGCCGATTCCTCGCCCCTGATACTTCGGCAGGATGGCAAGATCGACACCAAGGATCTCGGCCTGCCTGCGCGCGACCAGATGACGACCGACAGGGGTGCCTGCTTCAGGTCCGGTGCCCAGACAGATGATCGCGTCTTCAGCATCAGCGTATTCGCTCTCGTATGTTAGCTTGCGTGCGCGAAACTGCATTTGCAGCAGCAAATCCCGCTGGATGGCATCAACGCTCCAAGCTTGTGACTCAGTGGTCCGAGTCGCGAGATAGAGATGCAGCAGGAAGCCCTCATCTTCGGATACAGCTGAACGGAGGGTCAGATCAGTTATATCGGGTTGAGCTATATCTATCACGTGCCGGATCTCCTACTTGCTCGACGGGAGAGAGGTATGCCGGCGATGCTCCGCCGGCATACGTGGTTTAGCCGCGCGATGGAAAGATACCCACCAGTGCGATGATAAAGTTCACGGCAAGATAGGGAGACTGTACATTGAGTGGGACATTTCCGCCCGCTACGCCGGACGGATAAGTCGCCATGTTTTGACCGGAAACGGCACCTGAAGCGTAGGTGCTAACTGCTATCGTGCCATGAACGGTGGGAGGAGTGAACGTACCAGTGGCAGCATCGACGGCCAGATAGTTGTTCACTGGCGTCGTGGCTGTTCCGGCTACATTGGAGCACGGCGGCGTAACGGGATGTGAGTGCTGCGGTAGATTGTTGACTAAAATGCTGACACTCTGGTTTCCGGCTGACTCACCGAGCGTGACCGGACTAAGTCCCTGTCCGTTTCCTGCATGCACGGGCACACGGCCCTGCAAATTTGGCAGACCAAAGGTTGAGATACCGTCTCCTCCATAGGTCGTACCCAAAATGGAAAACAGAGCGGAGTTCTGTGCGATGGGAAGCAGCTGTCCGTTGCAGAGCGCCCATCCGTTAGGAGCAAAATTTCCTGCAAACATAATGATCTGACCGAGATATGGCTGTGCCACTTGATTCTCCTAGCTAACTGCGTTGTACTTCGTATTGTTTTTTAGGGTCGTTGCTCTGAGTGCCCGCCGTCTTATCGTGGTTCGTAAACTGGGAGAAAATCTTGCAGTGAGACATGAGTTCGAAAGTTAATGATTCAGGATTCAAGGCGGATCACTGGCAATGCAGGGAGACGGACACGTTTGCGAACGGCACGAATGAAGCATTCGTCGAAAAAGACGCGCTTGTCGCTTGAAGAGCAATCGTGTCACCGGCTGCAATCGAGATTGACTGACCAGTTATCTGAGCCGACGCAAGAGTATTTGTTGAGGTGGGGGTGATACCCTTCGAAAGAGCGGTCGCCGCGCCGTTATGAAATAAAGTGATGGTGATAGGGGAGGAGAAGTTTCCAAACGCCGATAGGCTACTTGTCAGAAACATTGAGTCGAACGTACAGGCAACCGGTAATGTGGTTGCAAACTGGTTGTAGTTGAGAAAAGTTCCGGTAACTGATGGATCACCGCTACTGTTCGGAGAAAAATACTCGGTAGTCGTATTCGATTCGCCTAGCGACACGTTCGCCATAAAGATGTGCGATCCAGTGCCCGCCGGACCGGTAGCTCCCGTAGCGCCAGTTGGTCCTGTCGGCCCCGCCGGACCAGTCGCACCTGCCGCTCCGGTTGCGCCGTTAGTTCCATTCGCGCCGGCTTGCGCTATCAAAGCCCATTTGACATTACTTGTTGGAGGGTCGAAGCCCTGGTTGCCATTCACGAGTGAGATGTAGCTTGAACCGTTTGTCGAACATGCCGTGGCGCAGAAGACCACCTGCCCCTGCGCGTAGACCGTAGCCGTGGCGAAGTTTGAGGCGAAGCTAAAGGTGCCGGTAGCTCCTGTCGCTCCGGTCGGGCCAGTTGGCCCGATTAGACCTTGCGCACCTGTCGCCCCTGTGGGACCGGTTAAGCCTATCGGACCTGCAGGACCAGTTGCACCTGATGCTCCGGTGGCTCCTGCCGGCCCCTGAGAGCCGGTGGATCCTGTGAGACCAATAGGACCTGCCGGACCTATCGTGCCAGTTACGCCTTGAGGTCCAATTGCTCCAGTTGCTCCGGTTGCGCCAGCCTGCGCAATCAGCGCCCATCTGCTGCTGTTGGTTGGCGGGTCGAAGCCCTGATTGCCGTTGCCTAGCGAGATATAGGTCGAACCGTTTGTCGTACAGGTTGCGCAGAAGACAATTTGACCTTGCGTATAGGTGGTTGCAGTCGCGTAGTTGGACGCGAAGTTAAAGGTGCCAGTTGGGCCCGCTACGCCGGTCGCGCCCTGTGCGCCTGTTGCTCCCGTAGGGCCAGCGGGACCAATCGGGCCTTGAGACCCAGTCGCCCCCGTTACGCCAATAGGCCCTTGGGGTCCGGTTGACCCGATAGGCCCAGCAGGGCCGGTCGTGCCTTGAGATCCAGTCGCCCCGGTCAAGCCAATAGGTCCCTGAGGCCCGGTTGCTCCGGCTACGCCTGCTGCGGCAATCACGCCCCAAATCGATGGATTCAGATCAGGTTGCTGGTTTATGCTGGCGTTAAGAGCGATATATGTAGTGCCGTTAAAAGTTACTGAATCATTGGTGACATACGCCGTCGCGTTGTTCCATTGTTGTCTGTAGGTGATGCCGATTGCTCCAGTCGGTCCAGCGGGACCTTGAGCGCCGGTAACTCCGACTGGACCGGTGGCACCAAGCGGACCAATTGGGCCTTGCAGTCCAGCGGACCCTTGAGTTCCTTGTGCTCCAGCCGGCCCGATTGGACCTTGAGGCCCTATCGGACCAGACAGTGTGATATCGAGGTGTGCTGCGTGCGAGGTCTCATCGTTCTCTTTACTATCGAACAGCACGTTTGCATTGGCCGATGAGAGGGCCACGCCGAAGTTGCTGGCTGGAGCGGTCACCCAGGCCTGTACTAACGCAGTGATATCGATGACCACATATTGATTTGCGATATTCGCTGTAAACGAGGTTATGGATGTTCCAAGCGAAGGAAGCGTCGCACCTGTCACGGCTAGTTCAGACCAAGACGAACTTACGGGCTGCACGCTGATGGATCCCGCAGTATTCACGCGGTTCACGTAGAGTTTCAAAGCGGCGTGAGCAATCTGCGTTGCGGGGGTTCCTGCTGGGAGTGAGGAGAGGTCGAACTGAACTAATGTCGTACTTCCATTGCCGACGTATAGGTTCGAGAGAGACCCGAAGTTCAGAGTCGGATGTGCGGTGCTTATCGTTGCATCCGCGCTGACTGTCGCATCGGTTGCAAGGGCCGAGCGGCCCCCTAATGTCGCGAAAAACAGCCCTACACTTAGCTGCAACGCCAAAGCTTTTTTCATAACCTCAGTTCTCCTTAGAACAGGCACTACTCTGCGACTACGTTCCTGCACACCAGAGCGCCGAAGAGGCGGTCCTGATTTACAAGCATCAGCAAACAAACTTGGTTGGAGGCGGAGCTCTAGAGAAAGAGATTCACGAAGCGTCATCGCACTATTTCAGCGGACCTGCAGCTTCCAACGGTTCAGGCAATGCATTTACTACTCGACGAAGGTATCGCATCTAATTCAAATGCGCCATAGAAAAAATCTGATATCCCTATTACCCATTAGTGGCATTGCTGGTTAGGCTCCGGCGAAAGCGGTGAAGGTTACCGCTTGAGAAGCTTGCCTACACGGAACTATGTTTAGAACAGATTCCAAAGACCTATGTTCAGGGGTAAGTTATCTTCCGTTTCCGCCATAGATCGATGGCTCTCCCAGGCTGCCTGCTTTCGGCAGATGGCGGATATACACAACCATGCTCCACATGTCGTCGTCTGAAAACTCACCTTTGGATGGCGGCATCCCCGACGGATAGATCCCGTTTTCGATGATCCACTTTAGTTGCCCGTCTGTGTAGGCTTGAACTTCAGGGCTGGCAAGCGATGGAATAGGCGGCGACATGGCTTTAGCGAAGGGGACACCTGTATTTTGCCCATCAAGACCATGGCACACCATGCAATAAGAAGAGAACATCTGCTTGCCATCTTCAATAACTTCTGGCGAAGCTTGCTCTGGGTTAACATCTCTCTTGCCGCCAACCGTCACATAACGTTTAGTCCAGTAGGCCACTTTGGTCTCTACCGCAGAGGGTGGCCGCGCACTACAGCCCAGAGCCAACGAAAATGGAAAAAATAACAAGAGGAGGAAGGCGCGGCGAAATCTCATGGAGCTATTGAATCACGCAACTGTAAGGACACTGTTTCGTGACTCGAACTAGAAGTCGTCAAACGCGCCGGTCTTCATCTTGCACTAAATGTCAGAGCTGTATCCGTAGACTACGGATACAGCTTTATACGGTTAACTATTGCAAGCTGTAGCATTTAACTATCAGTTGAACGCAAATCCCACTCAATCAAATTGAGTTTTCGCTTGAAGGTTGGGCTGAAACTGGTGACTGCTTCTAGCAGCGTCTAACGTGGTGTGTACATCTTGGTAGAGTGGTGAAAGAACCGATGTAAGGCTTTCGGTCAGCCGGATTACATCGGAGGACTCGGGAGGTATGGGAGTGCCGAGATCCCGATAATAAGTTCGTATTTCCTGTTCGAACGACATCCCGGACTTTTTAATGTCTGGTACTTCGCCGGAAAGTTTCCCGCTTACTTCAGTAGCCATTGCTCGCATGACCAAGGCAACATCTTTTTCGAACGCAATGTATGGTCGCACAATTGCTTCGGGTAGATCCTTGGTAGGTCTCTGAGCACGATATTGGGAAAAGGTAATCTGCACTTGAAGCAAAGTGCGAATCGATGGCTGCCACCGCCGAATGTTTGCACGAATCTCCATTTTTCGTTGACGGGAGGGGCCGAACTCAAATAAAACGGCATCAGCTTGCGCGTTTACGGCTTGAAAACCAGCGTTGATCTGATCTCGCAGCTGTCGGATCTGTTTGATTGCTTGAGGGTGATCTTCTATTAGAAACTGCTCCGCCATCTCCGCAAACATCTCCAAGTTGCGTGCGAAGAGAGCCTGCATTTCATCGAGCGCATTTCTTACCCAAAGTCGGTCGAAGAATAACCACATGGAGATGAGACCAAGCAAAACACCAACGACGCGATCGCGCGCCGTAGCGAGCGAAATCTGGATAGTAAACTCCTGCATGTTGATGAGGTAAAAAGCTAGCGCGATTTGAACGCCCAAGTAGGAAAGTCTCGCAGAGGCAGTTGCAATCCATGCTGAGATCACCGTCACTAACGCAAATAAGAGAGTGAATCCAGTAATTGTGTCGATGTAAGGGAGTACAAACACTTGCGCTCCCATGCCGAAGATGAAGCCACCGACGATTGCTCCACCGAGACGAAGGATCTGCTTTTGCCGTGAGGAGCCGATTGTTGAAAGCGCTGTAATGAAGCAGGTGGCTATCGCCGTACTGATCCCAGGCCACGCAACCGCCGTATAAGTGAAGTAGCACACCATTGCCGCAAGCGTGCCCCGCAATGCGAATTGCGCGTGCGCGGGATTGGAAAATGCGTCGGGAAGAAATAGTCGCGCTGGAGCATCTTCGTCGAGAGGCGCTGAGCTGAACTCCTGTATGGACTCAGATCCGGTGAACGTTTTGGGAATAAGAGCTACTGTCTTTTCCATCGTGGAGAGGAATGGGAAGTGGGGTGACTCCGCCTGTAAAGCCCGTGTGATCTCTCCAGGCAGTTGTCGGGATGTTAAGTTTTTTTCGAGCACTGCTATTTCATCAGCGAGGAGCCGACACCGTTCACGATCAATTGAATCCGTTGGCTCAATACGTTGATCAAGGGCAAGCCTGAAGCTGTCTGCGATATCTACTAAACGGCCGACAAGAGAGATTGCTGCACTCATCTGAGCTTTGAAGTGAGAATTATATTCAGATCGAAGTATGAGCCTTCGGAGTCTGGATACCCCTACAGTCGCATAGAGTGAAAGCATCTCTACGGATTTATCATCAAGGGGGGTGTCTGCAGCTGCGCTTCTTAGTAAGCTCTCCACGGTATGCATCCGATCCTCGATCCCCTCCGTAAGATCGGTGGTTGGATGAATCCATCGGAAGATAAACTCGACGGAAGTTGCCACCGCCACACCTATCGCCACGATATACGCAAGCCATAACGTATTCTCAACTCTGGCGTTTACGTTGAGAGCCACCTCGTCCCATAGAGGGATCGTGCCGGCAATCATGAATCCGAATGCAGCGGCGGTACCGTAATCGGCGAACACACGAATCAGATAGAAGGAGATAAAGAGGCTGATCGCAACCCATAAGAAGTGAGTTAGCGGGTCATCAATCAGCATCGTGACGCCGACGAGTAAATAGGCCGCAGCCAGCAAAAACGCGATGATAGTTCGAAGTCCGGCGCGAAACGTTTCCCTTGGGTTTTCTCTGCTCAGAAAGAAAGTAAAGATCGCGCCCAGATAGCCGCCAGGGATACGGAAGGTCATCACCAGAAGCATGACGATAGTCGCAGAGATGGTGACGCGGCTCACTACCAAAGCTCTTCCCGGATAAGGTGTCAGCTCTTTTTTGAGAAAATCCCAAAACCAGGTTCCAGCTTGATCGATGGCACTCGGGGTGGAGCGACGTGGCAACGTATCGCTTGGGACACCCATAGTCACTTCATCCCATCGTTTCCACGGATAACAACAACCGCGGACTCGCTGAGGCGAAAAGGTTCTGACTCAGGTGCAAGAATACGAATTCGCACCGGGAATCGAGTGGCAAGGTGAACCCAATTCAGAGAGCGTTGAACATCTGGTAGGCCAGTGGCAAAAGCTCCTACCTGCGTGCTATCAGGCTGGACACCGAAGCCGACGCTGTCGACAATGCCGTCATATTTTATCGAGGGCTTGGAGAGCACGTAGACGTCCGCATGCATCCCCGGCTGTATACGCCAGAGCTGAGTCTCGCGGAAGTTAGCCACCACCCACCATCTGCGGGTGTCGATAAGAGTGAATACCTGCTGCCCCGTGTGCGCATATGCTCCACGTGAGATCGTGAGGTTGGTCACTCGTGCGTCAAAGGGGGCATAAACCTTACTGTTATTCAGATTATATTCGGCAGTCCGAATCGCTGACGCGCGTCCCTCCCGTTGCGCAGTTAGTGGATCGATGGTGAGAACGCTATGTTGCGACTGAGCCAGCTGGGCGTGACTCTGCTCCACCGTTGCTTTTGCTTGCTCGTATTGGGCCTGAGCTGATTGCACCTGAGCCTCAGCGAGGCTTACCTGCGCACGTTGTTGATCAACTGTCTGTTTCCGCGACGTTACTGCGGTTCTGGCAAGGTCCACCTGATCCACGGTGACGAACTGTTTTGCCAAAAGCGGCTCAATGCGATGAAGGTTGTTTGTTTGATAGAGAAGTTCGGCGCTGGCGCTATCGAGGGTAGCCTTGGCTGCCGCTACGTTGGCTTTTGCCTCGTTAACCGCGGCAGCGGCCCGGTCAACATTCGCGGCTGCGCTGTCGGTGTTTGCGCGCGCAGCGCCTGTTGCGCTCACCTGGGAGGCTATAGTCCTGCGTTGGTCTACGATCTGGCCTTCCAGTGTATTAAGATCGGATTTCGCTTTTTGCAGTGCATATTCGTATGGCCGTGGATCGATCTCAAAGAGGATCTCTCCTTGTTTGAGAAAGGCATTGTCCTGTATCGGCAGATTCGTAATAGGCCCGTCTACCTGTGGAGCGATGCCGATAAAGTTTGCGAAGACTTCTGCATCATCGGTGCGCGGATTTGTATTTGTCTCGTACACCACCATCAGACCGGTAATCAATGCAGCGGCGATGATCGAAATGCTCACGATCCTGCCGAGTCGCGTGCTTTGCTGTGCAGTGTCGTTTTCAGGCATAGTATCTCTTCTCGGAGTCAGCGGAATAACAGCAGCCAGAGCGTGAA
This sequence comes from Granulicella sp. S190, assembly GCF_009766095.1. Lineage (GTDB taxonomy): Bacteria > Acidobacteriota > Terriglobia > Terriglobales > Acidobacteriaceae > Edaphobacter. The sequence continues at coordinate 251,257 of NZ_LMUD01000014.1, read as the reverse complement.
AGTAAAGAATCCTGCTAAACAGGGATACACAAGAATAAGAGGGGAAAGACGCTCCTCCAGCTTGATGCGTACAAAGATTAGCCGTACGACAACGGCAAGTACGATGCCGATAATCCCACATAGTATCCAGGAGGGGAAAAATGACCCGAGGATATTGAATGACGGTGCACGTGAGCAACCAGTAGTCAGGAGCGTTAGGCTAAAGAAAAATACGACTACAGGCGCTGGTAGTCTGGACCGTTTATGAGGCGATGTCATGGTGGTCCTCTCAAGGTCTCTTCGCATGAAGCAAGTCCCCCGTCTGGAAGGCTAAAGCGGCGATCCCTGTCAATAGTTGAGTGCGTGCACTTACATCCGCAGTACGGGCAACAGCAAGTGCTCGCTGTGCGGATACCACGTCAATCTGACTGCGGACTCCATAGTTATAGGACTGCAAAGCTGCGTTATAAGATTCAGATGCGGCAGCCAGCAGTGCAGCAGCTGCCTTCTGTTGGCGAAGTGCGGTCCTGGCCGTCGAGTATGCTGACCACACATCATTCTCGACCTGATCACGTGCTGCATCAACCTCTGCTGCGGCCTGCTTTTGGTCAGCTTTTGCTTTGGCAATACGATTTTCGCGTGCAAACCCATCAAATAAGGTCCAATTCAAACTCAGTTTTGCGCTCCATGTTTCTTGAGTAGGAGCGTAAACCCCATGAGATTGATCTTGTTCTCCGTAGCTGCGGGCTAACCCTGCGCTTCCATTTACGCTCAAAGTGGGAAGGTAGTCAGTTCTAGCCGCCTTGATCTCAGATCTTGCGGCGCGCAATTGCGCCACTCGTTGCATGAGGTCGGGTCGCTGAGCCAGCGCACGATCAATAGACTGTTCCACCGTATTTGGAAGCTCCTCCGGAATAGTCAGATCTTGAATGCTCTCCACTTGAAACTGGATTGTCGGCGAGATACCCAGAGCCGTCGCAAGATCTCCATGCGCAATCTCCGTTGCTCCTATCGCTGCCTGCAAATCATAGTCCGCTTGCGCTGCGGCGCTGCGAGCCTCAAGGACGTCCGGTAAAGTAGAAAGACCTTCTTGAAGGCGCGCCTCCGCAGATTCTTGTACCGTTTGAGCATTTTTCAGGTTTGCCTCTTCAGCGCTTTCCTGTCCCTTGCTATTAAGCAGACGGTAGTATGCCTGCATGACTAGGAAGATGATCTTACGATGTGTGTCATTGAAGAGGAAATTTGCAGCTAAAAGATCGCTTCGACTGATAGCTACATCCTGTAGGCGTTTTCCAAAGTCGAAGATTGTGTAATCAAGGCTAAAGGTAGGGGAGAAGGTCTCAACCGTCTGTCGATAGAAGAGGGGGGAGAAAAGAACATCGTAGCGCGAAGTTTGCGCTACGGCGGCAGCGGCCAGAGTCGGGTAGAGAGTTGCTTCGGAGATTCCCAGCTCGGCAGCGCGCGCCCTTGCATTTTCCCAGGCCACACGCGTCTCGGGATTGTTTTGCTCTGCTAGATTGACCAGTTCAGAGAGGGTGTAAATCTTCGATTGATCTGGAGCGAAAGCCGGAGTCGACCTTGTCGGCACGACGAGCTGCGTTCCAGGGGGTCTCTCCCATGCCCTTTCTGGCGAGACTGGCACACTCTGAGATGGGGAACTCGTCACCGCAATTAGCAAAATCGAAGTGGCGATAAGATGCACGTAAAGTCGCTTCATCAGAGATCACATACCGTCTGCTAGAAAATCGGAAGTATTCGGATGATAACATTCCGCCATTGCACAGAGACAGCCGGTTGTCTCACAAGACTTCGCGTCTTCGGTTCAGTCTGAATAGTTACTGTGACACGGTTGCAAACTTCGACAAGAATGCTCCGTTAGGAGAGACGAGCAGAGCTAAAAGGCCTCACATTGCGAGCTCGTAGACGTCAACTCCGCCATTGTAGTTAGGCACATATATTTGCCCTCCATCAATCACGGGAGGGTCAAATTTGTTGAAGAGAAACTGAATGTTTTCATTCTGCGAGTCCCATAAAACCTTCAATGATTTATCCGCGGCAAGGTGCACGGCATCGTATACGAGCAGGCGACCGTTTCCGACTTGAGCATTGGCATCACCGTACGAGATCGTACATACAAGTATGGCCGAGTCGGGGTCGGTCCCATTGCTTGATCCGGAGCAGAAGCCGCCGGGCATTCCCCCGGGATTGTTCCCTCGCACGTTTGCGCTTGCAAATTCGTTGCCTTGCGCGACGTAGGTCAACGCTCCGGTCTGACTCACTGCCCATTTGTGCAGCTGCGAATTTTCCCCCCAAACGAAGATAGTCCACGACTTCATTACAGGGTCAAAGAATTGGACGGGAGTCATGTGGAGGTGAGCGGTATCGCCATTTGGAAGAAAATTGAGCGTCTGTGGATTTGCCGGACATGGATCTACCGGGCCCGGACTCATGGTAAGCCAAACCGGGGGCGCTGCGAGCTTTGCACAGTTGGATTTTGCGTCGGCTAAATCAACGACAGTTGTTCCACCAAGATTCGCGGTCTTGATTGGGTAACCGATGCCATCCTTTCCGGCCGCAACACAGACACCTATAGCAAAGATGCATGCCGGGCCAGCCGATCCCCAATCCTCATCCGACCAATTTCCGGTGGCCATCTTCGGGAAGACCAAAACAACTTTTTCTCCCCGTTCATTAACATTCGTTACCCGAGCGGCTTTTTTCAGGGACATATTCATACCGCCACCAACAGGTTTAAGCGCTTCCGAGGGCGCACTAACGCCCGATATCTTCATTGCTGGTTTCTTTGCCTGCCCGGACCTGACGAGGTCGACCCATGGAGTCCAATGGTCGACGACTACCAAGGTGGCAGGCGTTTGTCTCGAAGTGGGTGTGTATTTGATCTTAACGAATGACTCGCCGAACTGAGATGTACCGTCGAAGTCGCCGTTGCCGGTGATTGCATAGAGAAAGCCTTGCTCGTCTGCCGCAAGACCTTGTCCGCCCATCCAGATGCCAGCACCCTCTCCCTGTGTCAGTGCAAGCTGTGTGGTGATCGAGTTGGTTGCGCAGTCAAAAGCGAAGACCCAACCAGCAGCACCTTGCCCTGTCTCCTGTACAGTGCCGGAAGCCCAAAAGACGGTTTTGCGACCATTCACATTAGTTAGCACCAGGGAACTTCTCTGCTTGCGCATCGCACTCGAGTAGGACTGTGTTCCGCTGGAACCGCTAACCAAGACGGGTGGGATAACACGAGTTCCGTCTGCGGCATTAAGTACAAAGACAAAGTGCTTTGCGTTCTGCGGCGTGCCATCGGGTGAGACCCATGCAACGAGATAAAGACGTTGAGTTTCAGCATCGATGACACCGGTACTCAACACACCCCATTTGTCATTGATGGCGTGACAATCGATCGTCGGGAAGTCACCGACGCACCCATCAGGTTTTATCTTCCTCGGGCCGGTGGGCGTGTTGCCATTTATAGGCGCGCCTAAGCTAACGCTCCACAAGCCCGCGCCACTATGAGCATCTACGCCACGCACGACATTTGCCATGGATGGTAAGACCATCAGATCGTGTGTTGTGCCGTCGGCTACTTTTACACCGGGCAGAATGAGGGGCTGCGCTTCCATTCCTCGTGCATCGCCCGTCACGGGGATAATAGTCAATCGCCGGATTCCCTTTGATGCAACAGAGGCTTGCGTTAGTAGGGTTTCATGCTGATTCCATCCGCTTCTTGAGTTATCCACTGATCTTGTAAGCCACGGAACCATTGTCTGCGCAGCTAGAGTGAGGGGCGTAAGGCTAAGCAAAGCTCCTATCATGCATCGGCGCGTGATCCACTTCCATACAATCGTCATGCGGTTGCTCCTAAATAAGTGACTGCAAGCTCATAGTCCGATCCGCTCTCTGGCAAGCCTGATCCCTCGACGGAGATTGTGTACCATCCTGTGGCTGGAGCCATGCCAAAGGCTTCTTCGGGTTTAGCGCCGATGCGCTGTCTTGAGATTGGTTTGTTGTCGGATGAACTGACAGAGGCAGTGAGTGATGCTTTTACTGAAAGGTTCGCCGATAATCTCAAAGAGATCTTTGTATCTTTTGCGCAGAAGATTCGCTGAGACAGTTGCTGTGAAATGTTTGTTGCTGGCATGATGTCGAGATCAGAGGCCGCAAAGAACGTCTGAGTTGTGGGGTGCGGAGTCTGAGGAAAGGGACGATCTACCCCTCCTGGCGCAAAACATAAGTACGATTGACCGCTGGAAAAGGCATTCGAAGGGATGGTGAAGGTGACGTCTCCATTTCTATCGGTCGAGATGTCTGGATGATGGCCTGTGTAATCGTGCAGCCAGCGGTTCGGTCCGAATGGCGTAGAGCAGGTGATAGTTCGTGGAGACAAGACATTGAAATTAAGTGCGGTCAGGAGCCCGCCACTTTGGCCCAGCGGGCCACCGTTGCCGTCACGCGATGCAACGTGGACATCCCGGTCTACCCATCGAACCTGATAAGCACCTATAGCAAAGGTGCGGCTGATCCAGCACAGATTGTCGATGAGTGGCTTGAGGCCGTAAGATCCTGGCCATACAGCGCCTGAGAAGTAATCTTTTCCATAGATGAGTGCCAAATGCAGAGGAAGCGATAAGAGGTAAGCATAGGCCAACCCCTTATTCGAAATAACCTGCTGCCCCGGACTGGTATCGGTGTCTGGATTATCGACGAAGCCTACGGAGAGTCCCGAGTTCCACTGCCAGTAGCCTGCCGATCCTGCGTCGAATTGCGTTGCGTCAAATCCATTGCAGGCCGCCTGAATGCGCCAGTGAAGTGGGAAGTCGGTCACGGCCGATCGTCCACTCATTGGGGGAGAGGTTGCCCACGAGTTGATATTCGCCGGATTTCCATCGAAGTACTCACTGTAGAACGAGGCAGAAGGAAGCGCATCCATGATGCGACGAACAGAGGGGGCGTGAGTTCCTTTGGTGTCATCGAAGCGAAACCCTACTGCTCCGGTGTGTGCCTGCGCCCAGATGAGATAGTCGATGGCGTCAGCCTCGGTGACGTGAGGCGGATTGCAGTTTTGATAACTCAGCTCACGGCCAAATGGAAAGTCATCGGCAGGCGATGGCACGTCGTCCTCCCGGCAGAAGGGAGGAATCGGGTCATTTTCTTTCATGCCGCCACGGAACCAGCCCGGGGAGGTTTGACCGCGGCCACTCATCGTCTTGTTATCTGCGCCCAGATACCGGAAGACGCCGGGACCGCCATTTTCTCCGCTCATCTGGTGCAACACGAGATCGCCATATGTCAGACAGCCGCTGACATTGAGCGCGGCAATAGCAGCCATTAAACTCTCGAGAGAACCATAGCGAGTTCCGTTGAGATTGCGACGCTGAAAGACGCCGTAGCCGTCACAACCAGGTGCTGCACCGCCCTGGGCCAGCGACCATGGTGGGAGCTGCACGAAGTCGAAGCTCGTGCCGATTGCGGCGGCCTCGGTATGCAGAAAGTCCCACAACCAGGGCTTGCCCGGATCTGTGGGTGGAGCAGGAACTGTGACCTTATTCCCGTCATGCAGGAATCTTCCCCACGCAATGAGGCCGACTGCCATTGGCGTCTCCCTAGCTCGTCATCAGGAACTGAATGAGATTTGAGGTTGCCGTTCTGGCCCGAGTACTGCGGTGTTATTTTCTAAGTCGTACGAGTGTTCTATCTTCTACCAGAAACCCGGACAGGTGGCTTGCAAGGGAGTGCGTTTAGCCCTTCGACCATATCGAACGAGGTCGATTACGGTCGATAAGAGGAGAATGGCGGAGGCGTGGGAGTCGAACTTTTCCACAACCTTTAAAACCGCAACCTACACATCATCCGGGCACACTGAAGTGCTCGTGACCCTTTTATACATGATGGGCTGCGGTAAAACTAAACTAAAGCAAATGTTAGTCTTCGGCAAAAATATGAAGGAGGATTCATGAAGAAGAAGCGCTTTTCTGTGGAGCAGATTGTGGCTGTGTTGTAGTAGGCAGAGCTAGAAGTGCCTGTGGTAAGGTGATTCGGAAGGTTGGGATCAGCGAACAGGCCTTCTATAGATATCCCAGAGCGACAGGGCCAAGAGCTAGGCCATCAAAATGCTGGCGACAAGATGCATTAAGTTCTTCATGTCAAGATCTCCATACTGCTAAAACCCCATTGCTTTTTACCTCTCTGAACGACACGTTGTTGGCAAAGGCTGTAATAAACCACAGGGGGAGGTCTGTGGTTTATTGGTGTGAGTGACCGCTACGGCGGTCACTCACAATGAGAAACACGCGGATAGCTAAGTTATTCCGTGGCTACGCTCGACTTGTTAGGGAAAAGTTCTGAGAAGAATATTCTGGCAACACAAGGCGACAAACGTTATGGCAACAAGGAGTGCATCGTCTTCCGACGAGGGCACTGAATGCGCCCAGCTAAACTTCTCTCACCGACAGGAGCGGCGCACGCGATTCGGTAAGTGTGCAGCGCGCTGCGAAAGCTAACTGCAAGGCATTTGCATCAGTGATTTATCTAAATTGTTGGAGACAGCGACTTCGAATAGCCCTTCTACCGGGCGGACCAGGAATAAATTAAGCAGCTTCGTGTTTTGTTCAACAGATGAGCAGATGTGTTTCAGCACTGCGGCACCCATCTTGAGCAAAAGCAGGAAGAGCATGATTCCCTATATCGGTCCCGAAATAATTAGTGCGCTTCTACGACGCGAGAACATATCGTCATGCCCACCAGAGAGCTCACCCCATTCGCCGCACTCAGACATCTTGGATGAGCCGGATTCCGTTCCCTCCAGGTCCGTCACAAAAAAGCCTTCTTACTTCCACAAACTTTTCACTAGGGCTCCCCGATCAACTACCACGAGAGCAGTTGCGCTTGCACTTTATGTCTTGTCACGATAGGCCAGTCATTGACGCATTGTGTCAAATTTCATTGTTCCTTCTCGGGTCGATATGCCTACTGGTTTAATTATCTTATTCCGTAGAGAATGCAAGAATGATGTTTCAGAAAGTCGGCCGAAATAGTGAGAACGAGGGTTTCGGCATAGAATACTTGGATTCGCTCTATGGCTATGCACTTATGCTCACTCGTAATAGTGTTGAGGCGGAAGATCTGGTGCAGGAGACCTATGTCCGAGCTTTGAAGGCTCAGCACAGGCTCCGGGAAGACAGCAACATCAAAGGCTGGTTTTTTACTATTCTTCGAAATATCCGGCTTAACGAAATTCGAAAGGGCAAGACGGGACCGCACCTTGTCGATGTAGACGGCGAGGAGGGTGGTGCTGATCTTCTACCGGGACATACGCGTAATTCGCAGGAGATTCTCATCGGCAAGGAAGATGCAGAACAGGTCCAGGTCGCTATTGGCCGACTCTCTGCAGAATTTCGCGAAGTGATTTTGCTGCGGGAGTTTGAGGAATTGTCATATCAGGAGATCGCAGTCGTGCTGAACTGTCCAGCGGGTACTGTTATGTCGCGGCTGGGGAGAGCGCGCGCTAAATTGCGAACTCTGTTAGCCGAAACGTCGAGTCAGCCTCTGAGTTACAGAAAGGCCTCGCGCTGATGACAAATCACGATGATTACAGCATCATGATCCAACTCTTCATTGACGATGAACTGAAAGGCCAGGAACGGGAAGATCTGATCTCCCATCTCAAGGATTGCGCCCGTTGTCAGGAAGAGCTGGAAGAGGCGAAATCATTTTCCGTGAGAGTGAGAGGCGCGCGTCCTCAAGTCGAGGCGCCACCAGCTCTGCGCGAAAAGATCCTGAGCCACATGAGCAATCCCGCCCAACAGGCGACCTCGTACCCTCCGATACAAAAAAGATATTCTGTTCGACCCTATTGGAGGCCGCTGGCTGCTGCCGCTATGGTATTGGTAACGGTTGCTGGCGTTCTATCCATCTCCTATCTCCGACGTGAAGCGCGCGCAGAGAGCTTCGTCGATGCAGCCGTCGCCGAACACCGTGGGGCTGGCGATGGCAGGCCGCTCGATGTGCAATCCGATTCGCCAGATGTGGTCGCCACCTGGTTTGCGCAGCGCGTCTCGTTCCCGTTTCGAATTCCCAACGCGGGCGTTGCCGCAGATGACCGGGCGAACTACACCCTTGCTGGCGGCCGCCTCGTGAAATTTGGCGGCGAACCCGCAGCTCTCCTAGAATTTCGAATGCCAAACAATCGCATCAGTCTGCTAGTTTCCTCGGATAAGCTGGCCGCTGCCGCCGGGGGAAAGGTTACACGTTCAGCTGGGCTAAATTTCCATGCCAAGGACCTCGGAGAACTTCACGTAGCTACGTGGGACAACAAAGGGCTTACTTATGCACTCATCTCTTCAGTTGCGATGGGGGGCAACAACTCCTGCCCCACCTGCCATAGGGAGCGGGCTGCTGCCGCCGCGACTTTGAAGCGCCCACACGAGAGGTTCTGGCATGCGCAGCCTCTACCAGAGATCAGCGCTAATCAAGTCAATCATTTTTCGTATTGATCCGCACGAGCACGTGTCTCGTATGCGGCATTTTCAAGGTGTTCGTGAGTCGTTGTAAATGAAGAAGATAACTATGGTGGAGGCGGTGGGAGTCGAACCCACGTCCGAAAAAACTTCCAACAGAGAGCATTCATGCTTTTTCCAGTTCATCTTTGTCTCGTCATCGGCGCTTAGAACGGACGAAGATGCGACGACGACCAGCCTGATTGATCTCGTCATTGCCGTCCAGACGGAACAGCTTTGACCAGCCTACTGTGCGACGATCGGTACAGGCCCGTAGGCGAAGCTTGAGCGATCGGCTACTTATTTAATTAAGCAGCAAGAGCGAACTGAGGTTCGGCACTTATAGTTTTGTGAGCGATTACGGGTGTTCACACCCCGGCATGCCTCTCTGCCACAAGCAATCCCGTCGAAGCCGTGACGCCCCCATCTTGGAGCTGGCACCAACATTGCATTGGGCGCTGCAAAGAACTACTTCCATTATAGCGTCGAGTGCAAGTGCAGCGTCAGGCGAAGGCGAGGATGACGGCGCCGATGGTGATCAGCGACGCTCCGCCTATCTTGAGGGGAGTGAGGTGTTCGCCGAGGAAGAGCCATGCGCCGAGGATAACCAGCACCACGCTTAGCTTATCGACCGGTGCTACGCTCGAGGCCGGCCCCATCTGCAGGGCGCGGAAGTAGCAGAGCCACGATAGTCCGGTGCAGATGCCCGAGAGTACGAGGAAGACCCAGCTCCGTCGTCCGATCTGGGAGAGGGCGTGGTGCTTCTCGAAGGCTATGGCGATGGCCCATGTGAAGATCAGGATGACCGAGGTGCGGATGGCGGTGGCGAGGTTGGAGTCGATTCCCGAGACGCCGACCTTCGCCAGAAGCGCAGTGGCTGCGGCGAAGATGGCCGACAAGACAGCCCAGAAGAGCCAAGTCATAGATGCAGGATACGCGGGGAAGAGGTCTTCCGCGAACTGCGCTCACCAAGCTACATGGTTGCGTTTACGAGATCGACTTGCTGCCAGTCGCCGTGCTCAATGCCTGCGCGAATCTGGGCTGGGGTCTGCCCCTTTTTGGTTTGCTGATAGGCGTAGACGGCTTCGCGCATGCAGGTGGAACAGGCGGCGCCGTGGGTGCCTTCGAAGCAGCTATGCAGGCTGTTGTGACGCATCTCGCGGTCGCAGTGGCAGTAACAGGGCTGTTGATGCAGGACCTTGGGGATGGCTGCGGCCATCTTGTAGGCAGTGACCTGGTAAGGATGGGAGAAGTAGACTCCGGTGAGTTGATCTCCGCTCAGTACGGGGGGCAGAGGCTTTGTCGGAGCAGAGGCGTTGTAGGCCGGGATATCCTCCGCTGGGTTTGACCACTGAGCCGAGGCCACCATGGTGACGAGGCCTAACGCGATGCATCCGAGGATCCGCTTCATGTCGCTATTTTAGATCACTACGGCTGTTTTTCGATTGTTTTAGCGGTATTGACCCCTCCCCCCTCCCCCTTGTGGGGTATTTTGGGTGCAAATGGTTTATTTTGTTGTGCTTGGATGCGGAGCCCCACTCTAAAATATTAGGTCTAAATGGGTTACGCCTAAAATACTTGTTTTGAATGGTTTGCACGGCGATCGAAGAGACTTTGAAGTTTCGTGGCCGCTCTCTTAATTTTCGTGGCCGCTCTCTTAATTATAGAGAGTCGGTGGTGCTTATATGCCAGTGGTTATCTCTTGTAGGTGCAGTGGCTTAGCGTGTTCCTATGCTTGACAGCGGTAGAAGACGAATTTGCAACCGCAGATTCCTCCGCTGCGGAATGACAAACAAGAGAACAGGCCACAGCAAGAGCAAAGGCTATACAGGGGTCTCTCCACTGCGCAGCTCACGATAAAGCTGTGAGCTGCTTCGGTCGAGATGACGGATTTAGGCGTGGAACTAGTAAGAGTGGGGGCGAGAAGGGGCAAAAATATGGGGCGAAACAGGCAAAAAAAATGCGGCACGAACGGTGTTTTGATTCGTGCCGGGAGGCCAGTGACGCAACTTGTGTCAGCCTGTTGGTGATGCGGGCTGAAAGATCTCACGGGCGGTAGACTCACGCTTGCGTTGAATTGAAGATACCACAATATGGAGGAAAAGAAACAGAAATATGTTCCATCATAGAAGTTTGACGGTGAAATGCGATTTTTGGAGCATTTGTTGTAGAGGATTAGCAATACAAGTCTTTATTTATCAGTAATTTGAAAAATAAAGCTATTTTCCCACTTAATTTTTGTTCAGGAGATAAGGTTGGTTTTCAGTGTCTATGGAAAATAGTTTCTTCTACTGAAAGCGTTAGCTTTTGTCGGACGCTCGTGATCGCAGCTAGTGAATGCGGGACTACAGCTCGGGGCATCGACCAGGACAGCCAACCCTGCAAGCAGGTGCATTTGCATGCACCTACTTGCAGGTGTCAGCTTATACGAAATACGAACTTCATCTGACGAAGCAGCAGGCTTGTCGTTGCTGACTCACCCGATTGATCGAAGGCGGAGGAAAGAATCATCCTCTTTTTGTACCGACTTCATGTTTCAGGTGGCTGAGTCTCTCGATCGTGGCATCCACAGCTTGACTGATCGTCTGCAAGGCGTCGCTCTTTGCGATCTGTGCGCCAAGGGTCTTGGCGCGTTCCGCGTAGGTGGAGTCATGAAGAATCTTGCGCACTGCATCACGGATCTGTTCCGGCATAGGAGTTCCTGCTTTAAGGGAGACCCCGGTACCACTCCACTGCACACGGGCCGAAACGAGTGGCTTATCTTCACTCTCTCCGTAGCAGACAATGGGTACTCCATAGCTAAGCGCCTGCTGAACCCCGTTATACCCGCCGTTTGTGACGAAGACGCTCGTCATGGGCAGAATCCGTTCATAAGGAACGTAGGGTTCGACGATGGCATTCTTGGCTGACAGGGTCTTTCCCTCCTTGCTGCCCCCGGCGGTGACTACCACCTGTACGGGTTCCTCTGCAAGACCTTTGATCGCGGGATTGATGAGTTGATCGAAGTCGAAGTTAGCCAACGTTCCCTGAGTCACGAGGACGATAGGCAGAGAACGATCCAGCTGGTCCATCCACGGAGGCGCCTCCGCACCGGATTCCTTGTGGATGATCGGGCCGGTATAGACGAGATTGGACGGCCGATCTTCCATCGGGTATTCGAACTCTTCCGTGCCAAACTGCAGGAAGAGGTCAGGCAGACGATAGATGCTGTTTATGGTGAAGCCGCCGGGGATCGTTACTCCCAATCCGTCAAGAACGGCGTCTGTATACCTGTGTCCAGGGCGCCGCATGGACAGGAACCTCTCATTCTCCTCAACGTTGCGCACCCGGCCCTCCGGGGTACTGTCAGGTCCGGAAAAGATGGACGATGCGGAATCAATCCACGATGGCGCGATGACTCCGCAAGCTATGACCGGGGGGCGAGGTTCGCCGCTCAACAGCAAGGGCAACTCCCCTAGAAAAAGAACATCTGTCATGACCAGATCGATATCTTTGGACGCAATCACTTGCTGGAGCCCACGGTACTGGTCGGCGATGCGGTCCGCAAAGAGATGCTTGGTATAGAGAATGGCCTGGTCCATGGGGGAGGCCGCAGTAAACAACTCGGGAACGAACTCCCCGAGACGGTGATAGTCGTAGTTGGCGTTGCCGATCAGCGGCAGGAACTCCAGACCAGCGGCCTTTATCTGCTCGGAAAAAATATCGCTTGTCTGAAAGAAGACCTGGTGTCCCTCTTTAACCAGCTGCTGAGCCACTGGCATCATTGGTTTTACATGTCCAGCCAAAGGGGTTACTGCTACAAGAATCCTGCTCATTCATCTCCTAAAACGTAGATCGTTATGTTCGCGGTGCGTTGTATGTAAACCTACTGCCATAAAGGATAAGCAGCCGTCTCTCTATCCCCAAACCTACGGCAGACGTACGTCTTTTGCCACATGGCGTAGTCATTCGACTATGGAAAAAGGGATAAGTTACGGGCCACAGCCTGAAGGCTAAAACGAAACGGCAATTACCCCGCAATGGACTGTCGAAATCTGCGCCACAGACCGAGGCACGAGCATTGAGTTCAAAGAGGATTGCCCAGGCGCTTGGCATGAGCTAACGGGGCCGCATCGCCATCTTTTCCGGAGAGGTTGCAGTCGAAGAGTTCAGCGTTAGTCCGTGTCGATTTATGCGGGTGGGAACTCTTTGGTGAGCTGGCCGGCCATGGATAGATCGCGTTGCGTGATTCCTCCGGCATCGTGAGAGACCAGGCCGAGGGTGACCTGGTTGTAACGAATGTCGATGTCGGGGTGGTGATTGGCGGTTTCGGCCAGGACTGCTACGCGGTTGACGAAGGCCATCGCTTCGAGAAAGTCTTTAAAGCTCCACTCGCGGACGAGCTTGCCGCCCCTGAGGGTCCAGTCGGAGTTGGTCTTGAGTGCGTCCTTAATTTCAGTCTCGGTCATGGCCTTTTTCATGGGGGAATCTCCTCGCTTTGCGATCCTAGCTGCCTCGTAGGGTCTGTGCAACCGGAGACGGCGGGGAGGGGGAGCGCGATTCAGTTGCGGCGCGCAACTGTGGCCAGGTTTCGACCGGGAGGGCTAGAAAGACCTCGACGATCTGCGGGTCGAACTGGGTTCCAGCTCGCTGCGTGATCTCTTCTATGGCTTTGGTGAAGGTTGTTCCTCTGCGATAAGGGCGGTCCGAGGTCATGGCGTCGAGCGTGTCGGCGATGGCGAAGACGCGGGCACCGAGAGGGATCTCGTCTCCCTGGAGGCCGCGGGGATAGCCGGAGCCGTCGAACTGTTCCTGATGGGCGTAGACGATCTCGGCGGCGTCGCGGAGGAAGGGAATCTTGCGAACCATCCGGTAGCCGCGCTCGCAGTGCTGCTTCATGATGGCGGTCTCCTCCGGGGTGAGGCGGCCGGGTTTGAGGAGGATGGCGTCGGGGGTGGCGATCTTGCCGATGTCGTGGAGGAAGGCGCCGCGGGAGATGATGCGGAGTTGCTCGGAGTCGAGTCCCATGGCTTGAGCGAGGGCGTTGGTGTAGGCGGTGACGCGGCGGGAGTGGCCTTCGGTCTCCTGGTCGCGGAGATCGAGGGCGTCGCCCATGGCTTCGAGGGTGATGTCGTAGCTGCGTTCGAGGTCCTGCATGGTGGAGCGCAGGCGACCGGTGCGGGTGTTGACGATGGCTTCGAGGTTGTGACGGTAGAGGGCGTTCTGCTTGCGCAGGCGGCCGTGCTCGATGGCGCGGAGGACGATGCTCTCGAGTTCGCTGCGCTGGAAGGGCTTGAGGAGATAGTCGATGGAGCCGCGGCGAAAGGCGCTGGTGACGACGTGGACGTCGTTGACGGCGGAGAACATGACGACAGGGATGGCGGGGTGATCGGCGCAGAGGTGATCGAGGAGGGTGAGGCCGTCGGTGCCCGGCATGATGATGTCGGAGAGGATGAGGTCGTAGTCGGGATCCTGCTGGAGACGGGTGAGGGCGTCCTGGGCGCTGGAAGAGGTGACGACGGAGTAGCCGAGGTTTTCAAGGAGAGCCTCTGCTACTGCACGGACGGGCTCTTCGTCATCGACCACCAGGATTCTTTGCTGCGGCATGGGCTGCTTTCGGCTTTGGAACTGCGGTCTCTCATCGGGAGGATTCGAGCGGTTCTTCCGTTTATCGGCAGCCGTGGAGTTTGCATGAGGGCGCTTGCGGGTTGAAGGGGTATGTAGCGAGTTTCGTGTTTTTTCGTTGGTGAAGGAGCGGTGCGATTGTGGTGGAATGGGTCGTTATTATGGCCGCTTGGTGGACGTTCATTTGATGATAAAAATGTGCCAGCTCTTTCGGATTTATTTTCGGGTGCCGGATTGTTTTAAAGCGAGAACGACAACGGCAAAGACAAAATGCGGGGGTCTCTCCACTGCGCAGCTCACGATAAAGCTGTGAGCTGCTTCGGTCGAGATGACGTTGTTGAGTGCGGCAGCAAGCCAAGCGCGTCAGAGGCAAATGAAGGAATACTTCGCTGCGTTCAGCGATGACATCTCGTCCGGATCAGCAGCTCTTCTTGGCTTCGGCGGCGGCTTTGCGTACGGCTACCCAGCCGGGCTTGGTGGTCTGGCGGCTGCGACCTAAGGCGAGTGCGCCTTCGGGGACGTCTTCGGTGATGCTGCTGCCGGCGGCTATGTAAGCACCGGCTCCGATGGTAACGGGGGCGACGAGGGTGGAGTCGGAGCCGATGAAGGCGCCGTCGCCGATGGTGGTGAGGTGCTTGTGGACGCCGTCGTAGTTGCAGGTGATGGTTCCGGCGCCGATGTTGACGCCGTCGCCGATGGTGGCGTCGCCAAGATAGCTGAGGTGTCCGGCTTTTGTGCCTCTGCCTACGGTGGCTTTTTTTGTTTCGACGAAGTTGCCGATGTGGGCTCCTTCGCCGATGCGGCTCTCGGGACGGAGGCGTGCATAGGGGCCGAGGTTGGCGTTGTCGGCGATCTCAGAGTCGTCGAAGATGCAGCCGTTGAGGACGGTGACGTTGTTGCCGATCGCGCAGTTCTGGATGACGGAGTAGGAGCGGATGCGGGATTCGGAGCCGATGTGCGTGTCGCCGAGGAGCTGGACGTAGGGCTCGATGGTGGTGTCGGGGCCGACGGTGACGTGGGCGTCGATGACGCAGGTTTCGGGGCGGAAGATGGTGACGCCCGAGGCCATGAGACGGCGCGCGGTGGCGAGGCGCATGGCTGCGTCGAGATGCATCATCTCGGCGATGGTGTTGGCTCCGAGGACCTCGTCGACTGAGTCGGCTGTGACGGCGACGACGCGTTTGCCTTCGGCGACGAGCATGGCAGCGACGTCGGTGAGGTAGAACTCGCCGTGGGCGTTGTTGGTGGTGAGGGCGTCAAGGCGTGCGAAGAGGGCTGCGGTTTCGAAGCAGTAGATGCCGGAGTTGATCTCGGGTGCGGAGAGCTGGTCGGGGCGGAGGGATTTCTGCTCGACGATGGAGGTGACTTCGGGTTTATCAGCGGATGCGCGGAGGACGCGGCCGTAGCCGGTGGGGTCGGCGGGGACGGCGGTGAGGATCGTCATGGCGGCGTGCTCGCGGAGGTGGGTGTCGCGGACGGCGGCGATGGTTTCGGGACGGATGAGGGGGACGTCGCCGGAGAGGACGAGGAGGTGCTGCGGGATTGGCCTGCCGGAGAGCTCGAAGTCGGCTTTGAGCATCTGAAGGGCGTGGCCGGTGCCGCGCTGCTCTGGCTGGAGGACGAACTGGACGCCGGTGGAGGCGACGGCGGTGCGGACACGGTCGCCTTCGTGGCCGATGATGCAGAAGATGTGGTTGGCGGGGACTACGGTCTCGGCGGCGGCGATGACGTGGAGGAGGAGAGCCCTGCCGCCGATCTCGTGAAGGACTTTGGGGCGCTTGCTCTTGAGGCGGGTGCCTTTTCCGGCGGCCATGATGGCGATGGCGAATTCGGGGGTGCTCATAGGGTTCTATCGTCTCATAGCGGTTGTGGATGAGGGTGGTTTGCGGTGATGGTCATTCGTGCATCGAGAGAAATGCAACCGCAGATCCCTACGGGATGACAACAAAAGGACAGGCAACGACAAAAGACAGGCAACAACAAAAGGACAGGCAACGACAAAAGGACAGGCAACAACAAAGGACAGGCAACAACAGAAGGGCCACAACAACAAAATCGGGCTTAGCGTACTACAGGTAGTTGGATTATTTCGGGTGCGGTGGATTTGGCGCGCCATTTTGCGGTGAGCTGTTTGTCGGAGAGGGCTTTGATGAAGACGCCGCCTACTACGCTGCGGGCCTGGAAGCCTACTTGTTTGCCGGTTTTGGTGTCGTACCAGTCGGTGAGGGGGACGCGGGTTGGGGTCTCGTTGGTCCAGCGGTAGATGGGGTCGACGATGGCGTTGAACTGGACGGGGTTCGAGGCGAGGGTGGCGGTCCAGATGGACCAGTCGAGCTTGGTGTAGTCGGCGCGGCTGTCGAGGGGGAGGCCGTAGAGGTTGAGCCTGGTGAGGTAGAAGGCGACTTCGCTGTCGCGGACGCTGTTGGGGAAGAGGTTGTAGTCGAGGATCTTGTCCCAGACGAGGTTGTACTTCTGGCTCCAGGTGTTGGGGCTGTTGAAGGCGATCTTGTAGTGGTCGCCTTCCTTCGCCATGGTGATCCACTTTGCGGCTTTCTCTTTTGCGGAGGCCTGATACTGCTTTGCGACGGTCTCCTGTTTGAGGAGATGCGCGAGGTCGGCGTATGCGGCGAGGGCGTCGATGGCCTTGATGGAGAGGTTGGCGTTGTGGGCGACGTGTCCGGCGAAGTCGTCGGTGGTGAGTTGGAACTCGGGATCGAGGCCGTGGAGGTTGAGATACTCGGCCCACTTGGTGAGCGTTGGCCAGTAGCGTTGGGCTAGTTGTGGCGTGCCTTCGGCACGGGCGACGGCGTCGACGAGGATGATCATGTTGCCGCTCTCTTCGACGGGCATCTGGTCTTCTTCAGTCTTTTCGCCGCCGCCGTAGACCTGTCCGTTGGCGAGGGGATATTGGCCGAGATCGTGGGGGGAGAAGGGGAACTTCCAGCGTGCGAGAGAGGAGTATTCGAGGACGGGGAGGAGCTGGGCTTCGAGGAGCTTTGGGTTGAAGAAGAGGAAGATGGGTGCGGAGGGATAGAGGACGTCGACGGTGGCGATGCAGCCGTTGGAGAAGTTCTCCTTGGCGAAGAGCATGGGGTCGCCGTTGGCGTCGGCTACGAGCTTGTGCGCGGCGATGGCCTGACGGTAGGAGAGGATGGCGATGTAGGCGTAGTGTTCGCCTCCGACCTTGATGAGGTCGGCGGTGAGCTCTTTGTCGAGTGCTTCGCCGCGTGCTTCGAGTGTGGCGTATTGCTGTTCGGCTTGATCGAGCATCTGGTCTACGGGCATGTTGTTGCGCTGCCAGTAGGGTCGGAGGTTTCGCTGGAGGTACTGGATTGCGTAGTCGTCGGTGTAGGAGAGGAGGATGTGGCGGGTGACTGGCTCGGTGCGGGTAACGGCGTGGGGGTTGATGGTGCCGAAGTCGATGATGGTGGAGAGCGCGGAGGCGGAGTGGTCGGCGCGCTCGGGCATGTCCATGGTGTCGGTGGTGGGGAGCTGGCCGGTCGCGGCAAAGGCTTTGGCTGCGTGAGGCGCGAGGAACGTCGCGTAGTGTGGGTCCTTCGGGACGGCTAGATGGAAGTAGCCCCAGTCGATGCGGAGATCGTCGCCGGAGCGGTTGAGGAGCTTTTGATCCTGCGAACCGGTGGAGAGGACGTTGAGGGTTGCGGTTTGATTGCG
Organism: Granulicella sp. S190; assembly: GCF_009766095.1. Taxonomy (GTDB): domain Bacteria; phylum Acidobacteriota; class Terriglobia; order Terriglobales; family Acidobacteriaceae; genus Edaphobacter. The sequence continues at coordinate 233,498 of NZ_LMUD01000014.1, read as the reverse complement.
GAAGGAGTTGATCTGCTGGCTGCGGTCGTTGACGGCGATGACTGGGTCTACGTCGAGGAGGACAGAGACTTGATGCGGGGCGGCGTCTGCTGATTCGGCGGTCCAGGTGAGGTAGGTTACCGGGCGCGAGAGGACGTCGAGGTCGCTGAGGATGGCGGGGGTGAAGAAGACGAAGTGGAGAGTGATGCCATTTTGGCGGAACTCGTAGATGGTGTGGGTCGGCGTGACGGAGTGGGCCGTCTGCTGCATCGCCGGGATGGTGTCGGGGTTGTGGCCGAGGAAGCGGAAGGGCTTGCCGTCGATGCGGACGATGCCGGTGATGGGTTGCGGAGTGCCGGTCCAGTGGGTGGTGTCGGAGTCGGTGAGGTTGTCGGTGGTGGACCAGACGCTGAAGTAGGGATCGTGCGTGATGAGCGGGGTTGCCGGGGGCCGCTGCTGGGCTGAGGCGGGGAGAACGGTGAGGAGCGAAGAGGCAGCGAGGATCAGGAGCGCAGACGAATTTCTAATGACAAACCTCCGCAGAACGATTGCGTTATCAAGGATAGCGCAGCGGATGGCGGAGGCTTATGGTGCGTTTGAACTACTCTGCTGGTTGTTTGCCGCCGGGTGGGGGTGGGATGGTGATGTCCAGGTTTTTTACGGTGCCTAATCCCAGGGTCGAGAGTGCTGGGGTGATCTGGGATTCGTTGCCGACTACGACGATGGCGAGCTTGTTGGTGTCGATGTACTTGTTGGCTACGCGGGAGACGTCGGCGGAGGTGACCTGTTCGATGCCGGTCTTATATTTTTCGAGGGTGTCGGCTGGATAGCCGTAGAAGGCGAGGGTGACCTGCTCGCTAAGGGTTTTGTCGGGCGAGTCGTAGTGGAAGACGAAGGAGTTGAGGACCTGGTCTTTGGCTTTGCTGAGCTCGGCTGGAGTGGGTGGTTCCGTTTTGAGGCGGTCGATTTCGGCGAGCAGAGCTTTGGTTGCGGCTACGGTTGTCGCGCTTTTGGTTGCGGCTTCGACGACGAAGATGCCGGGGTGATCGTAGGAGGCGCCGTAGTTGCCTTCGACGGTGTAGGCGAGGCCGAGTTTGGTACGGACATCCTGCACGACGCGCGAGCCGAAGCCGCCGGAGAAGACCTGGTTCATGACGGAGAGGGCGTAGTAGTCGGGGTTGCTACGCTCGGTGCCGAGGCCGACGATGAGGACGTTGGACTGGTTGACGTCATCTTTGGAGACGAAGTTGACGGTGGGTTTGGGGTCGGTGAAGGTGGCTTTGAAGGGCGGGAAGCGCTGGCCGCGAGGGATGGGCGCGAAGGCTGCGCGGAGTTTGGCTTCCATGGCAGCGGAGTCGAAGTCGCCGGAGAGGGCGACGATGAGGTTGCTGCCGACGATGGTGCGGGTGTGCCAGGCGTTGAGGTCGTCGACGGTGACGGCGTCGACGGTGGCGTATTCGAGCTCGCGAGAGAAGGGGTTGTGCGGGCCATAGGCGATGTGGATGGCTTCGCGGTTGGCGATGCCGCCAGCGTCGTCGTTGCGGCGGGCGATGCCGGTTTCGAGCTGCTGCTTGGCGAGCTGAAGCTTATCGGCTTTGAAGGTGGGGTGAAGGAGGAGGTCGATGGCGGAGGCGAAGACGGTGTCGAAGTCGCTTTTGAGGCTGTTCCATGCCATCGAGGTGGAGGCGCTGCCGCCGCTGGTTTCGATGGAGGCGGCTTTGGCTTCGAGGACGTCGTCGAGCTTGTCGCCGTCGATGGTGGCGGTGCCGCTGGTGCGCCAGGTTTCGCCGTAGAGAGAGGTGAGGCCGAGCTTGGCGTTGGGCTCGTCGCGGCTGCCGCCGCGGATTAGAATGGTGCCGTTGATGAAGGGGAGCTCGTGGTCCTCTTGCAGGAAAAGGACTACGCCGTTAGGAAGCTCGACGCGGTGGGGCTGTACGGGTTTGAAGGCCGGGAGGGGAGGGATGGGGATTTGTTTCCAGGGCTGGGTTTGTGCGTGTGCGCTGAGGCTGGCTAACGCGAATGAAAAGATGAGTGTGGCTAGCTTCGAGAGTGAGGGCTGACAGCTGACCACGGATCTTCGCGGATGACGCAGATTTAGAACAGGCAGAGGCAAAGACGAAATGCGGGGGTCTCTCCACTGCGTCGCGCGATGAGGCTGCGCCACTTCGGTCGAGATGACGATTTCTTGGTGGGGCGATGAAAGAAATTTCGATGGCGTGTGATGCGGCTGTGCGTCGATCGAGATGACGACTTCTTGGTCGGGCGACGAAAGAAATTTCAATGGCGTGTGATGCGGCTGTGCGACTTCGGTCGAGATGACGAATTTCTGTTGAAGCGATGACAGAAGTTTCACTGATGTGTGATGAGGCTGAGCGGCTTCGGTCGAGAGGACGAATTCTTGGTGGGGCGACGAAGAAGATTTCGATGGCATGCGATGAGGCTGCGCGGCTTCGGTCGAAATGACGATTTCTTGGTGGGGCGAAAAAATGTGGTTCAAAGAGGCGCGAAGTTTGTTTGCAGCTTCTGAGAGGTGGTTCATTTCGTACCTCCGGCGTTATCTGTGGTCTGCGCGGGGGGTGCGGTGAGCATGGCTGTTCCTGGGGTTCCTGTTCCTGCGCCTTCAGAGGCTTGCGGGGCTTTGCGTTGCGGGGGGACGAACTCGATTCGTGCGCTGGTTCGATTGCTGTCGATGAAGATCTTGTTGGCGACGCGGCGGATGTCGGCTTTGCTGACGGCGTCGATCTTGTGGAGCTGATTGAAGAGCTCGCGCCAGTCGCCGAAGCGGGTTTGGTACTCGGCTAGCTCGTGGGCGAGACCTTCGTTGTCAGCCAGACCGCGGAGGAGGTCGGCGCGGGAGCGGGTCTTGAAGCGTTCGAGCTCGGCGTCGGTGACGTCTTCGTTTTTGAGGCGGTCTAGTTCTTTGTGAATGGCGGATCGCATCTCGTCGGGGGAGTGGCCGGGGATGGGGACGGCGTAGACGGCGAAGAGGCCGGGGTACTTGTCGCCGGGGAAGCCGCTGAAGCCCTGCGCCTCGGCTGCGATGGACTGGTCGCGAACGAGGGAGCGGTAGAGGCGGGCGGTGCGTCCGTTCGAGAAGATATCGGAGATGGCGTCGTAGGCGGAGTCGTCCGGGTCGAGGTAGTCGGGGCGGTGGTAACCCTCGATATAGAAGGGCTGGGTGGCTTCGCGAATGGTGACGGATTTTTCGGCGACCTGCGGCGGCTCGACGGTGGTCATGGGCTCGGGGCGCGGGGCGGCGGGGATGGGCGCGAAGTAGCGCTCGAGGACGGGCATAGTCTCGGAGGCTTTGAGGTCGCCTACGACGGCGATGACGATATTGGCGGGGACGTAGTACTTCTCGTGGAAGGCGGTGGCTTCGGTGGCGGAGACCTGGCTGATCTCGCTCTCCCAGCCTACACCGGGGCGGTGATAGGGATGGGCGACGTAGGCGGTGGCGAGGAACTGCTCGACCATGCGGCCGGTGGGAGAGGAGTCGACGCGCATGCGGCGCTCTTCCTGCACGACGTTGCGCTCTTTGTAGAACTCGCGCTCGACGGGATGGGCAATGCGCTGGCTTTCGAGGTAGGCCCAGAGCTCGAGGCGGTTGGAGGGCATGCTCCAAAAATATTGGGTGGAGTCTTCGGTGGTGTTGGCGTTGATGCCGACGGCTCCGTTCTCTTCGGCGATCTCAGAGAACTGGTTGGGAATGACGTATTTTTGCGCTTCGGCTTGTGCGTCCTCGAAGGCTTTATGGAGCTGCGCCAGTTTTTCGGGGCTTTGACCGACGCGCTTGCGGTACTCGCCGTCGTAGGCTGCGTAGGTTGCTTCGACTTTGGCGAGGGCGATTTTTTCTGCGGGGTAGTCGGTGGTGCCGATCTCGGTGGTGCCCTTGAAGGCCATGTGCTCGAACATGTGGGCGAGGCCGCCGGCGCCATCGGGATCGTCGGCTGAGCCTGCATCGACGAGGGTGTAGAAGCTGAAGACAGGGGCTTCGGGCCGCTCGCAGACGATGAGGGTGAGGCCATTGGGAAGGACTTTGACGGTGGTGCGTTTTTCGAAGCTTGCGAGGTCCTGCGCTTCTGCGGCTGTCGCGATGAACGCAATAGCACAGATGGCCATCGCGGCGATTCTACGTTTTCCCTGCACTCAAAGCCCTCCGCAGACTAAATCAGTCAAGAGTTCCACTATATCGAAGCCCGAGGCCGGGCTTAGAGCCGGGGGCCGAACAGGACTGCACCTGTATGACGTACGAGATCGCGGATTCGCTTCAGCCAGGAGTCTGTTTCCGCCTGAATGGTGACGACGACAGCGGAGAGAAACTGCTGGCGCGTCCAGGCGTTGCGGGCTTCGCTGGGACCGCGACGGAGGCAGTACATGGCTGCTTCAGACCATGAGCCGGCTTCGACGGCTGCGATGAGGTGCGGGAAGCCGGTGAAGAGGCCTGTGGGGCCGAGGTTGTAGATCATGTCGAGCAGCGCCATCCTTACGTTATCGGGATAGGTGTCGTAGCCGGGGAGGTGGGCGCGGAGATCGGCCTCGAAGCTTAGGAGGATCGAGGTGAGCTTCGCGTCGATGGCTTGTTGCGGCAGCTCGACGGAGGTGGGAGATCGATAGAAGGCGCAGGCTCGACCGAGCGGCATGGCGTCGATGCGGGCGTATTCGGCTGCGATCTCCTGCGGGGTTGCGGGGCGTGTGCCGTGGAGGAAGGGGAGAGATTGAGCGGTTTTGACGTCGGGTAGCATAAGGCCTACGCCAACGGTTACCTTGCCTACCGTGTCGCAGTACATCCACGGTACGCATCCTTCAAACTCTTTCAATTTAGTAAGCGATTGCTCTATGTATGTCGCCACGGCTCAAGGCTAGCATGCGTTATTACATAACGAAACTCACCGGAGAAGATTTTGCATTACGAGATGAGAGATGTTTTTTGAGCAGCAATAATTCAAAGTATCTACAAAATGCCGAATTGCGGTGGTATAAAGGCTCGCGTGCGAAGCTATTAGAATGCAACGGCTTCGAGACGTACTTGAACGTGGATGCGATGTTTGGTTTGCTATGGTTCGGACCAGTGATGTTATGAGATACGAAAGCTAACGATGCCTACTCCTCAATCGTCTCGATTCACGTTTACCCGCCGGCAGAGCGCATCGAATAAGACGCCTCGCCAGATCAATCGCAATCTCGTGTTCAACCTTGTGCGTACGCGCCAGCCGCTGTCGCGTGCGGATCTTGCTCGAGTCTCAGGCCTGCAACGCAGTACGGTTTCGCTGATTGTGGAAGATTTGATTAAAGAGCGGTGGATTCTTGAGGGGTCGACTGGCCGGCCGCCGCGTGGCCGCAGGCCGACGTTTCTGGAGCTGAATCATCAGCGTGCGGTGATCGCGCTGGATATCCATCCTTCGCAGACGACGGTGGCGGTAACGGATCTGGGCGGCAAGATTGTGGCGCAGAATGTAGTGGAGCTGCCTGACGATCCGAAGAAGGCGATTCAGCCGATTATTGCGGCGATTCGCAAGCTGGTTGCGGCGCATAGCGACAAGTCTTTCGATGGCGTCGGCATCAGTCTGCCGGGACGCGCGGACCCGCTACGCGAAGAGGCGATCTTTACGCCGAACCTGAACTGGCCGATTGCGAGCATCAAGTCTCGCATCCAGAAGGCTACGGGTTTGCGGGTGGAGATGGACAACGTGGCGAATGCGTGTGCGCTGTCGGAGGTGTGGTTTGGCGACAGCGATGGGCTGCATGACCTGGTGGTGGTCAATGTCTCGGAGGGAATTGGGACGGGGATCTTTGCGAACGGACAGCTGCTGCGCGGGGCGAACGGAATGGCGGGTGAGTTCGGCCATGTGCAGATGGAGGTGAACGGGCCACAGTGCGGCTGCGGTGGGCGCGGGTGCTGGGAGACGATGAGCTCGAACCGTGCGGGGCTGCGCTACTACGAGGAGTTGGGTGGCGCTGGGTCTCCGGTGAACTTTGCTGCGCTGGTGAAGCTGGCGCAGAACAACGATCGGCATGCGGTGAAGGCGCTGGAGAGGATGTCCGGGTATCTTGGGCGCGGGCTGAGGATGATTGCGAGTGCGCTGGCTCCGAGTGAGATTGTGATTGTCGGCGACATTACGGCTGCGTGGTATCTGTTTGGTCCGATTGTCGAGGCGGAGCTGAAGCAGAATGCTCTTTCGAAGGTGCCGAGGCTGCGGCCTGCGTTTGAAGGTAATACGGCTCGGCTGCGGAGTGCGGTGGCTCTGGTGATGAACGGAAGCATGGTCTAGAGCGTCATCGAGGCTTTTTGCTTTCTCCTGTGAAATGAAGAGTTTGGGCTGTTGTTCCCTTGTTTACTTGACGAAATGAATGGTCATTCAGTATGCTTCGCATCGTTCGGGCTACTTTGCCCGCCGGAGCCTTCGACCATGCCTTCCAGCACCACCGCAACACCTTCGACCAAGCAGAGACAGATCAATAAAGTTGCCGTTCTTGGGGCTGGGACGATGGGCTCGCGCATTGCCGCGCACCTTGCCAATGCCGGTTTGCCGGTGGTTTTGCTGGATATCGTTCCTCCTGGAATTGATGCCGGGGCGTCGAAGCAGGAGCGCAACAAGTTTGTCCTGGGGGCGATGGATGGACTGAAGAAGTCGAAGCCTGCAGCGTTTTATGCCGCCGAGAGTGCGCGGCTGATTACGATCGGGAACTTCGACGATGACCTGGCGTTGATTGCGGATTGCGACTGGATTATCGAGGTGGTGGCGGAGAACCTTGAGATCAAGCGGGCGCTGCTGGACAAGGTGATGCAGCATCGCCGCAAGGACTCGATCCTTACGAGCAATACGAGTGGGCTGCCGATCCACAAGATCGTGGAAGGGATGCCAATGGAGCTGCGGCGCCACTGGTTTGGCACGCACTTCTTCAATCCGCCGCGATATATGCGGCTGCTTGAGATTATTCCTACGCCGGATACGGACCCGGCGGATATTGCGGCGGTGGAGCACTTCTGCGATCTGCGGTTGGGGAAGGCGATTGTGCACTCGCACGACACGCCGAACTTTATTGCGAACCGGATCGGCACGTTCTCGATGGGGAATGCGATTCGGCTGATGCAGGAGCAGGGGTTGTCGATTGAAGAGGTGGATACGTTGACCGGGGCGGCACTGGGATGGCCGAAGACGGGAACGTTCCGGCTGGGCGATATGGTGGGCGTGGATGTGCTGGCGCATGTGGCGACAAACTTTTCTGCGCAGGCGGCGCAGATTAAAGATGAGCGCGCCGAGGTGACGCTGGCTCCATTCATTACGAAGATGCTGGAGAAGAAGTGGCTGGGCGATAAGACGAAGCAGGGGTTTTACAAGAAAGAGGGTAAGGACGCAGAGGGGCGCGATCTGCGGCACGTTCTGGACTGGCAGACGCTGGACTACAAGCCGAGTATGCGGCCGAAGTTTCAGGCGATCGAGATGGCGAAGAACGTGGAGTCGACGCATGCGCGGATTGCACAGTTGCTGCACGCAGATGCGACGAAGGATAAGGCGGCTGCGTTTTACTGGCCGCTGCTGACAGAGCTGTTTACGTATAGCGCGAATCGCGTACCGGAGATTGCGGACAATCTGGTCGAGATTGACCAGGCGATGAAGACCGGCTTCAACTGGGAGCTGGGGCCGTTCGAGATGTTCGACGCGGCGGGAGTGCGGGAGACTACGGAGAAGATGCGTGCCGCGGGTGCGCCTATCTCAGCGAATGTGGAGAAGCTGCTGACCTATGCGGAGAAGCATGGCGAGGCCAAGGCCACCTGGTACAAAGACGATGCTTCGGTGGCTTCGGGGCGGATGTTCTTCGATCCTGTGAGCAGCGAATACAAGCCGGTTGTGACTGCGGATGGGGTTACTTCGTTTGCGGTGATCAAGAAGGCGAATGGGGTGGTGAAGAAGAATCCTGGCGCATCGGTGATCGATCTGGGGGATGGGGTTGCGGGGATTGAGCTGCACTCGAAGATGAATGCGTTGGGCGACGACATCGTGAACCTGATTACGCAGACGCTGAAGCCTTCGAGCGATATGGTAGGGAACTTTGAGGCGTTTGTGATAACGGGGGATTCGGCGAACTTCTCGGTGGGTGCGAACCTGATGCAGCTTCTTCTGGGGGTTCAGGAGGAGGAGTGGGACGAGGTAGAGATGGCGGTGCGTGCCTTCCAGAATATGACGCAGGCGGTGAAGTTCTGTCCGCGTCCGGTGGTGGTGGCCCCGTATGGGATGTGCCTTGGCGGCGGCGTGGAGATTGCGCTGCATGCGGCGGCGCGACAGCCACACGCGGAGTTGTACATGGGGTTGGTGGAGGCTGGGGTTGGGCTGATTCCGGGTGGCGGCGGATGCAAGGAGATGACGATTCGTTCGGTGGACGCGGGTTCGAGTATTCGGCCGGATGCTCGCGGCGAGGGGGTGGAGATCTTCGAGGCGCTGAAGAAGAACTTTGAGACGATTGCGATGGCGAAGGTCTCGACGAGTGCGGCAGAGGCTCGTTCGATGGGGTTCTTCAAAGCTTCGGATGGCTTGACGATGAATCGCGAGCGGCTGCTGACGGATGCGAAGACGAAGGCTCGAGCGATTGCCGATGCGGGATATAGTGCGCCGGCGTTGCGGACGGATATTGCTGCTCCGGGAGAGAGCGTGCTGGCTACGCTAAAGCTCGCGGTGTGGACGATGCGGGAGGGGCAGTACATCTCCGACCACGATATGAAGATTGCGAACTGGGTGGCGTATGCGCTGTGCGGCGGGAAGGTGACGCCGGGGACTCCGGTGACAGAGCAGTATCTGCTGGATCTTGAGCGCGAGGCGTTTCTTTCGCTGTGCGGAGAGAAGAAGACGCAGGAGCGGATTGCGTTTACGTTGAAGACGGGGAAGCCGTTGAGGAATTAGTTGTCAGTTGTCAGTTGTCGGTTTTCAGGTGTTAGTTGAACGTGTTGGATTGAGGGGTGTTATGAAGGACGTAATTATTGCATCGGCGGTGCGTACGGCAGTGGGGAAGGCTCCACGTGGGACGTTGAGGACTACGCGTCCGGATGATCTTGCTGCTTTTGCGATAGCCGGTGCGTTGGAGCGGGTTCCGCAGCTCGACAAGTCGGAGATTGAAGATGTGATTCTCGGTTGTGCGATGCCCGAGGCAGAGCAGGGAATGAATGTGGCCAAGATCGCGAGCTTCCGCGCGGGCCTGCCGATTACGACTGCGGGGATGACTGTCAATCGCTACTGCGCGTCGGGGCTGCAGTCGATTGCGCTGGCGGCGGACCGGATTCGTGGCGGGTCTGCGGATGTGATCGTGGCGGGCGGCACGGAGAGCATGTCGTATGTTCCATTTGGAGGGAACAAGATCTCGGTGAACCCGTGGCTGGTAGACAACTATCCGGGGTCTTATATGTCGATGGGTCTGACTGCGGAGCGGGTTGCGAATCATTATGGGATTACGCGCGAGGAGATGGATCAGTTCTCGTATGAGAGCCACCAGAAGGCGCTGGCGGCAATTGCTGCCGGGAAGTTCGAGGACGAGATTGTACCGATAACGGTTATGAATTCGGTGCCGAACGGGAAGAAGGCCAAGACGACGGAGGCGACCTTCAAGCAGGATGAGGGGCCACGTGCCGATACTTCGCTGGAGGCGCTGGCGAAGTTGCGGCCGGTGTTTCATGCAAAGGGGACGGTGACGGCGGGGAACTCCAGCCAGACCTCGGATGGGGCTGCGGCGGCGGTGGTGATGTCGGCGGAGCGCGCGGCACAGCTGGGGATTGCGCCGATGGCGAAGTTTGTGGCGTTTGCCTATGCGGGATGCGATCCGGAGGAGATGGGGATCGGGCCGATTTATGCGATTCCGAAGGTGTTGAAGATGGCCGGGTTGTCGCTGGAAGATATCGATCTGTTTGAGTTGAACGAGGCATTCGCGGCGCAGTCGCTAGCAGTGTTGAAGGTGCTGGGGATCGATGGCGCGAAGGTGAACGTCAATGGTGGCGCGATCGCGCTGGGGCATCCGCTGGGTTGCACGGGAGCGAAGCTGACGGCGACACTGCTGCGGGAGATGCCTCGACGCAAGGCGAAGTACGGTATTGTGACGATGTGTGTTGGCGGAGGGATGGGTGCTGCGGGGATCTATGAGGCTATGAGCTAACGATGAATCGAGACTCCATGCCGGATGGTGCTGCCTGGACGAAGTCGCGTCCAGCGAGTGGTGGCTGGCATCGAGTCCTCGTGGCGGGTGGATGTCTCGTAATGATTGTGGCGCTGGCGGCGGTGGTGTTCTTCTTCAGGCAGAGGCGCCATACGGGGCTTGAGCAGAACTGGAAGTGCGCTACCGCGAAGATTGAAGATGTCCGGTCGAGAGTGAAGGAGCAGGTGACCAGCACGAGGGGCGGCGGAGTCGTGCTCTACGAGGTTTCGATTCTTACGAAGTATGTCTCGGACGGCGCCTACAAGGAGCAGTGGATCACCGTGGAGCAACCGCCGGTAACGCTCGCCGAGTTTGAGCTGGAGACGTTTCGCTGGAAGGGTCAGCAGTGTGTTGTCCGATGGAAGCGGACAGCACCGGATGAGCCGATTGCTGAAGTGGATTGAGTTCGAGTTTTTGAAGTTTGATACTGCAGAAGGAGTAAGACCATGGCAACGATGACAACCCCTGAACCGACCATTGCTCCCCGTATCGCTGGAGGCAGCTTCCTTATCAGCGATCCTGCGCCTGCAGATTGCTTTTTTCCAGAAGACTTTACCGACGAGCATAAGCAGATCGCGGAGACGACGGCGAACTTTGCGGTGAACGAGATTATGCCGGCGTCGGAGGCTATTGAGGCGAAGGACTTCTCGGTGACCAAGCGCCTGTTGAAGGAGGCCGCGGAGTTGGGGCTGACTGCGATCGATATTCCTGAAGAGTATGGCGGGCTGGAGATGGATAAGGTGACCTCGGCCCTGGTTGCGGAGAACATCTCGAAGCAGGCGAGCTTCTCGGTGGCGTTTTCGGCGCATACGGGCATCGGGACGTTGCCTCTGGTCTGGTATGGCACAGCAGAGCAGAAGAAGAAGTACCTGCCGAAGATTGCGTCGGGGGAGATTGTGTCGGCGTATGCGCTGTCGGAGTCGAGCAGTGGCTCGGATGCAGTGAATGCGAAGACAAAGGCGGTGCTGTCGGCAGATGGGAAGAGCTATACGCTGAACGGCGAGAAGATGTGGATCTCGAATGCGGGGTTTGCGGATCTGTTTACCGTGTTCGCCAAGTGCGCGATTCCGGAGGGTCCGGACGCCGGGAAAGAGAAGCTGACGGCGTTTCTGATCGAACGCGGGACGCCTGGATTTACGCAAGGCAAAGAGGAGCACAAGCTGGGGATTCGTGGCAGCTCGACCTGTCCGCTGATTCTGACCGACTGCGTGATTCCTGCGGGGAATCTGCTGGGCGAGGTGGGCAAGGGGCATCATATTGCGTTCAATATTCTGAATGTGGGGCGTTACAAGCTCGGGAATGCGGCTATCGGTGGCGCGCGGATGGCGCTCAACAACGGGATACGGTATGCGATCGATCGGAAGGCGTTCGGCAAGTCGATCTCGGAGTTTGGATTGATCCAGGAGAAGATTGCGAACTGTGCCACGGGGATCTTTGTGGGCGGGGCGGTGTGTTATCGCACGGTGGGGCTGATCGACAAGGCACTTGCTGGAGTGGATAAGAACGATACGAAGGAGATTCAGAAGCGCATTGAAGATTATGCGGTGGAGTGCTCGATTGTGAAGGTATGGGCGAGCGAGATGCTGGACATGGTGGTGGATGAGACGCTGCAAATCTTCGCTGGATATGGGTACGTGGAGGAGTATCCGGCGGAGCGGGCGTATCGCGATGCGCGCATCAACCGGATCTTCGAGGGGACCAATGAGATCAATCGGCTGATTATTACCGGGTGGCTGATGAAGTCGGCGATGAGCGGCAAGCTGGCGCTGATGCCTGCAATCAAAAAGCTGATGGATGAGGTGATGTCTGGACCGAGCGAGAAGGTGGAGCGCGAGGGACCGTTGGCGGAGGAGAGAGGTCTGTTGGCGAACGCGAAGAAGCTGACGCTGTTTGTTGCCGGGGCAGCGACGCAGAGGTACATGGCGCAGATCGCGGAGGAGCAGGAGGTGATGGGCGCGATCTCCGATATGATCATCGAGGTCTTCGCGATGGAGAGTGCGATTCTGCGGGCAGAGAAGATTGCGGAGCAGGCTGGGAACGTGCCTGGGGAGGCGTCCGCAATACCGGTTGCGATGGCGGGGATCTATGCGGATAAGGCGATGTCGACGATTGAGCTTGCGGCGCGGAAGGTGATTGCGGCGGTGGCCGAGGGGGATATGCTGCGGACCCAGCTAACGATCCTTCGCCGGCTCTCGAAGCACGACTCGGCGGATACGATCAAGCTGCGGCGGCAGGTGGCTCAGCATGTGATCAAGTCTGGGAAGTACAGTATTTAGACAACCGAATGATACCGAAAGGAAGGAACCAGTCGGAGGGAGATTCGGGCTGGTCCTTTTTTCCTGCTTCGCTGGCTGCGGCGAGGGCCTATGGGAGTCCGGGTGGGGAGGCGCGGTCTTTTTCCTGAAATGACACGCTGGGATGGATGAAATAATCCTTTTACAACTGTAGGCGCAACATTTCGTTTTATCGTCTGTCTAAGCATGTACCTCGTCTTTGTCTTAACTCGTCGGGCCAGTCGACTTTAGCGTGTGGACCAGCAGGCCACCCCGTAACCTATTAGTAAGGTAGAAGAATCCATGCGTAGCCGCCTTCTCTCTTTTCTCGTTGCCTCAGCCGCTCTCCTTTGTGCCGCTTCGTTTACCCCTTTCGCCCATGCCGTGGTTCAAGACCGGATTGCCAGCGTCGCCGGCGCTCGTACGCCTTTGACAGGCACGATTATGAGAAGGGCACAGCGTGCCGTGGATCTTGGTGCTGCTCCAGCCGGCAAGAAGCTGGAGTCGATGTCGCTGCAGTTCAGCATGACGCCGGCGCAACAGGCCGACCTTAGTCAGCTTCTGACAGCCCAATTGAATCCCGCCTCCGCGAACTACCACCAGTGGCTGACACCGGAGCAGTTCGGCGCGCGGTTTGGCCTGAGCAGTGCAGACCTTGGGAAGGTGTCGGCGTGGCTCACCAGTCAGGGCTTTACGATTACCGGCACGGCGCGGAGCTCGAACTACATCACCTTCAGCGGTTCGGTGGCGCAGGCACAGCGGGCCTTCGGGACCTCAATTCATAGTCTTTCCGTCGATGGGGAGCAGCACATCTCGAATATGACGGACCCCACGCTTCCGTCAGCGGTTGCGAATGTGGTCACCGCGATTACCGGCCTGAACGACTTTCGACCTAAACCCCGATTGCGGGCGCGAAGTGTTGCGGTGGCTGATCCTTCGAAGCCACTGTATACGCAGACTGTTGGCGGCGTTACGAGCCACTATATCTCCCCGTCCGATCTTTACACTATCTATGATTTTCCTCCGGCATCTGCAGGTCTTACAGGTGCAGGGGTTGGCCAGTGCGCGGCGAAGCCCTCCGGTACGGTATGCGGAGATATCGCAGTGCTCGGGCAGACCGATTTCAACCCGGCGAATACTCTGCCGGACAGCGATGTTACACAGTTCCGCACAGCGGCGGGACTTCCCGCGATCAATTTGAAGCTGCAGTTAGCCCAGACTGATCCAGGATTCGCGACGCCAACGAACCTGGATGTAGATGAGGCGCATCTCGATGTAGAGTGGTCCGGAGCCGCTGCTCCTGGAGCTGCTATTTTGTATGTCTACGATGCGGACATCTTCAGCAGTGCCCTTGGATACGCGGTCACCAATAAGGTAGCTCCAATCATCACGATCAGCTACGGGGGATGCGAGACTCAGTTGGGGACAGCGGTGTTGGCAAGCATCAACCAGATTCTAGCGGAGGCGAATGCTCAAGGTCAGACAGTGGTCAGTTCGTCGGGGGATGATGGTGCGACCGACTGCGACTCGGCAGAGCTTGCGACAGAGGGGCTCAGCGTAGACTTTCCCTCCAGCTCTCCTTACGCTACCTCTGCCGGCGGAACGATGTTCAGCGGGGATGTGAATACGCCAGCGACCTACTGGAATAGCGCCAACGGAACAAGCGGTGGTTCTGCTATCTCGTATATTCCCGAGCAGCCCTGGAATGAGACTACTGCCACTGCGGGGCTTGGCAATAACGATGGGACCGGCGGTGGCGCGGGAGGCGGGGGCGCCAGTGCCTTCTTCTCCAAGCCAGCATGGCAGACTGGTCCGGGCGTTCCAGACGACTCGTCCAGAGATGTTCCTGATATCGCTTTGAATGCGGCGGCTGAACACGACGGCTATCTTGTATGCAGCTCTAACGACGGCCTAGGCGAGACTCCCTGTACTAACGGGTTTCTCGACTCCGCCGGGGGGGCGAATGTGTTTGGCGGTACCTCCTTCGTTGCGCCGACGTTCGCAGGAATCCTGGCCCTTGTCGAGCAGAAGGTGGGGAAGACTTCTACGACAACTGGCGGACTGGGCAATGTGGGGCCGACACTCTATGGCTTCCTGAACGGTCCGACTTACAGCAGCGTCTTCCACGACACTATTACAGGCAACAACTCCGTTCCCTGCACCCAGGGAACACCGAACTGTCCGAATGGCGGATCGATCGGCTATACCGCAGGTACTGGCTATGACCAGGCGAGCGGCCTGGGCAGCTTCGATGTGAATCAACTGGTCACGGGTTGGAGTGGAGTGACGCCAGTTGGTGTGAGCGGTAGTGGCGTTGGAACGACAATCAGCACGACAGCGTTGACGACGAGCGCTTCTGTCTGCGCTGTTTCTTCCGGCACGCTTGCGCTGAGTGTGACTGTGACTGGGGCGGCTTCGGGACCTAGTCCAACGGGTTCAGTTCAGTTCTTTGTCGATAATGTTCTCGTTACCGGCAGTACAACCACGTTGAGCTCTGGCACGGCGACCTACAGCCTGGTCACTTCGTCTTTGTCTTCGGGCGGACATAGCATCAGCGCGGTTTACTCCGGCGACGGGACCTACGCTGGATCCAAGGGGACACTTCTTGGACCCAACATTAATACTCTTGCCTATCCCAATGGCCCGATAGCCTCGGTTGATATCGTCAACTCCGCTTCGGGTAAACCTGATTTCTCTTTCGCACCTACGCCATGCGGCGCTGCGACGACGGTGAAGCGAGGCGCGACGGCCACGGGAGTAACCTTCACCGTGACACCGGCGAATGGGTTTACGGGTTCAGTCAGCTTGACGGTAACCAACAACGATCAGATGGCTGCGACCTCTAACTTCTCCGTGTCGCCTGTCAGCGTTACTTCTGCGAGCGGCGTAACTACTTCATTTGTTCTTACAGCTTCAGTACCAACTACGAGTGCAAATTCCATCAAGCCCGGGCTGAATCCTTTTGGCCGGGGCTCGTCGGGCAAGATGCCGTGGTATGCCGCTGGATCCGGAGTTGGCTTCGCTGGTTTGTGCTTGATGATGCTGCCACGACGGCGCCGGTGGGCCGGTCTGTTGCTTGCGATCTTGTCCGTCTCTGCTCTGACGGTGACGGGATGCGGATCGAATACTTCAACGACTGGCGGCTCAGGCGGAGGTACTACTCCAGTCACAGGCACTACAAATGCCGGCCCGGGTATCTACACGTTTACTGTTACGGCCATCAGTGGAACTCTCGTTCACAGCGCGCAGATTTCTTACACCGTACCTTGCTTAGATGGCACCACGAACTTCAATCCAAATACCTGTCAGTAACATCTAATCGATGTAGGCCGCGTCCTTTGGACGCGGCCTTTTTTCTTTTGGGAACCACTTCTTCCATTACCAATGATTCCCGAAACCCTTCTTGACTGCCCCCATGCACCACGAAAGAATTATGCCTGTTGCACTGATCCACTTTGCTGCATAAGAACGCTATCGACTTTTATAGAAGCAGCAGGAATCGATTCATGCCTTGGATCCCCAGATCTCTACTGCACGTCCTGACTATCGTCACGCTGTTTGTCACTTCGCTTGCCAGCATCGCTCAGACACGCCTTCCTGCAGCACGATCCCGCATCGTGCAGGCTGTCGATGACAGCCATCTCACTCGACTCCCTGGAAATACGCATCCACTGGCACGCGCCGAGTTCGACCAGGGTGCGCTTTTAGATGACGCGCCTCTGCGGCGCATGGTGCTGGTTCTGCAGCATGCGCCAGAGCAGGAAGAGGAGCTGCAGCGGCTCATCGATCAGCAGCAGGATAAGAGTTCTTCTGAATATCACCGATGGCTCACTCCGGAGAGCTTTGGCGCTGCGTTTGGTATCTCTGATCGCGATCTGTCTTCGTTGACCACGTGGCTTGGCGGGCACGGCTTCAGCAACGTTCAAATCAATGCAGGCCGTACGTTGATTGAGTTCAGCGGCACCGCAGGTATGGTGCGGTCTGCGTTTCATACCAGCATGCATCGGTACTCGATTCAAGGGGTCCAGCGCTTCGCGAATGCATCTGATCCGCAGATTCCGACTGCACTCGCGCCGGTCATCATGGGTATCGCGTCGCTGAATAACTTTCCTCGTAAGCCTGCGGGTTATCGTGTTGGCAGCTTTCGCCACGATGCTGCGACGAAGCTTACGACTCGTCTTCCGGATCAGGACGCGAGCAAGGTTCAACCAGCCTTTACCGTTTCGATCGCGGGCCAAACAATGTACGGCGTGACGCCTTACGACTTTGCCACGATCTACAACATACTTCCGCTATGGAAGGCGAGCACACCTATCGACGGCACCGGCCAGACGATTGCGATCGTCGGCCAGACGGACATCAATCCTGCGGACTTCGTTAACTTTCGTAGATTGTTTGGTCTTCCGCTGGGCAACACGGCGACTCCTACAGGCACCGAGTATCTGAACATCTTCTACAACGGCCCGAACCCAGGGGTTACGACGGATGAAGGAGAGGCGGATATCGATACGCAGTGGTCGGCTGCGGTCGCAAAGGGGGCGACGATCGACTATGTAGTTTCTGAGGGGACCGAGGTGATGCAGGGCACGGACCTCTCGGCGCTTTACATCGTCGATAACAATCTCGCGCCAGTGATGAGCTACAGCTACGGACAGTGCGAGCTCTTCCTTGGTACCTCTGGCAATGCTTTTTACAAGACACTGTGGCAGCAGGCGGCGGCACAGGGTATCTCGGTTTTGATCGCCAGCGGCGACTCCGGCGCGGCGGGCTGCGATGCGGCAGGGGATGTGGGAGCGAGCGGCGGTCTCGGTGTCAACGGGCTCGGCAGCACGCCATACAACATCTCCGTCGGTGGGACCGACTTCTACATGCCCCAGGGCGGCGCTGCGTTTTGGAACAGCATCAACGACTCCACGACGCAGGCCTCTGCGAACGGTTATATTCCGGAGACTCCGTGGAATGAGAGTTGCACGAATTCGGTCTTCGCCGCCTCCTATGCCAACGCGGGACAGACAGCCGAACAGATTTGTAACAGTAGCGTAGCTTTTACGGGAGGCCTCGTCTCCGTGGATGGAGGCGGAGGAGGCGCAAGCGCGTGCACCCAGTCCAACGGGATTTCTCCTTCGAGCTGCAAGGCTGGCTACAGCAAGCCTTCGTGGCAGACCGGCGCCGGGGTGCCTTCAGATGGTGTTCGAGATACTCCCGATGTCTCTCTCTTTGCGGGCGCGGTTTTTTTTGGAGCGTTCTATGTTGTATGCCAGCAGAGTTTGAACAAGGATGGACAGCCCTGCAGCTTGGGTGCCCCGAGCTACGACTTCGGCGGCTACGGTGGCACTTCGGTAGCTGCGCCAGCGTTCGCGGGTATTCTTTCGCTGGTGAACCAGAAGACGGGTGATCGCCAAGGGAACGCCAACTACGTTCTCTACAATCTTGCCGCCCAGCAGCACAGGGCCGGCACAAGTTGTAACTCCATCTCGGGAGCGCCAGCGGCTGGCCGCGTCTTCAACGACATGACTACCGGCACGATCGCGATGCCCTGCCTGAAAGGCAGTCCTAACTGTACGGTGTCCAACTCTTCCGACCACTATGGCGTGCTCTCCGGCTATCCCAGCGGGGCGGGCTACGATCTGGCTACGGGCCTGGGCAGCGTCAATGCCGCGAACCTTGTCAACGATTGGACGAGTGCTACCTTTGCGGCGAGTTCGACGACTCTTTCGCTCTCGCCCACAACGTTTTCTCACGGAAGCCCCGTATCGGCCAAGGTTAATGTGACCTCGACCACAGGGACGCCGACCGGCGGTGTCTCGATCAATGCCTTGACTTCCAATGGTTCTCTGCAAGGTGGAAGTTTGCAGAACGGCAGCTACGGCGCATCGCTTGGTAGTTTTCCAGGAGGCACTTATTCCGTGCAGGCGCATTATGGCGGGGATGGAGTCTATGCGTCGAGTGATTCGAATGCAGTGACGCTAACGGTAAGCCCGGAGGCGAGCACGACAGGGCTGCGTGCTCTTCTCTACGACCCAACCAGTGCGGCGGTCACGGCAGTCCCCTCTGGTTCGACGCTGCCGTATGGAGGCTTCTTTCTTCTTCGCGCCGATGTTGTGGGCGTGTCCCAAGAGGGGTTGGCTACGGGCAATATCACTCTTACGGACGCAGGCATACCCTTCGACGGAGGTCCATTTCGGCTTAACTCTGCCGCGAATACGGAGGATCAGACGCGTTCACCGAGCCCGGGCGTACACGTATTGACTGCATCCTATTCGGGCGATGCGAGCTTCAATGCGAGTCAGTCGGCTCCGTTCACAGTGACCATCACCAAAGCGCAGACGAGCAGCATGCTGCAATCGAGCGTAAGCAGTGTGTCCGCAGGCGCGACGGTGACACTTAATGTCCAGATCAATGCGTTGGGTTTCGCAAAGAGTGGACTAGAGGGCTTCGGCATCGCAGCTCCCGGAGGCACGGTGACTTTTAATACGGGTTCGGTTGTGCTTGGCAGCGTAGCGGTTACACAGAATACTTTCCCTACCTCTGCGAACGATTACGGTACGGTCAGCTTTACCTTTCCTGCCAATGAACTTTCGATCGGCAGCAATACCATTACGGCCAGCTACTCGGGCGATGGGAACGATCAATCTTCGGCCTCCGCGCCTGTCAGCGTACTCGTCAGCAGTTCGACTCTTGGTGTGAGCGCTACGACGCTTCGGCTCTCGAATGCAAGTGCGGCGATGGGAGATTTGTTTAGTTTCTTCGCAGAGGTCTTGCCTAACAACCCGGTGCCTTCCGGTACGATCGTATTTCTCAGCGACGGCCAAGCAGTGACCAAACCCCTGGCACTCTCCGCGGGGTCAGTGATTGTGTATAGCAACAACTTTACGGTCTCTCCGGGGGCACATCTCATCACTGCACTTTATTCCGGCGACGGGAACTACCAGGCGTCGGTATCGTCAGCAACTTCTCTTACTCTTGGGGAGAAAACTGTGCCGAGTACGGTTGCAATTGCACTCGGGGCATCCAGTGTCGAGCAGGGTGCTTCTGTAGCCGTCAGCACTACCATTTCGCCAGCGTCTCCGACTCCCAATGGAACGGTCCGGCTGGTGCTCGATGGAGTTGCTTACGGACAGCCCACCCCGCTGACCAGCGCTACGATCACCCTTTCCGTTCTAACGAATACACTCCAGCCAGGGGGGCATGTCGTACAGGTCAGCTACTCTGGCGATACGAGCCATTTAGCGAGCGTCTCGTCTCCGGCTATGCTCTCTGTGGTTGATCCGGTGGGAAGTTTTACCTTGTCGCCCTCTGCCACTTCGGCCACGATGACCCAAGATAAGAGCAGTTCCGGGGCAGTGACGCTAACTGTTACGCCTGTGGATGGGTTTCACTCGACGGTCGCGTTCGCCTGCAGCGGCGGCCTGCCGTCGGGAGTGAGCTGCCTCTTCGCTCCAGCTTCGGTTGCGCTCGCTGGTTCGAGTTCTGCGATGACTGTTCTCAGCATCTCGTCGACTGAACTGGCGAGCCGAGAGGTTAATCCGAACCCTCGTGGCTTTATGCCAATCCTGAGCGTGGCTTGTGCGGGGCTGGGGATCGTCTTCCTGCCAAGGCTCGGGATTCGTTACTGGAAGGTGTTTCTGGTGCTTCTTGCATTCGCGGCGCTAGGGGGCTTGAACGGATGCGGTAGAGGCGCGGTCGATCCTAATGGTGCGAGTACTCTCATGCCCGGTAGTTATGCGGTGACAGTGAAAGCGAGCGGCGGATCGACGATCCAAACCACTACGATTAATTTTACGATTCAGTAGCTCCGTGTCGGGTTATTGAAGTTGCGTCAGTGAGCCGCCGTCTTCTCAATCTTGGCGGCATCGGGAAGCTTGTCGTCTGCTCCCTCCGCCACTCGCATGAGGTAGTTCTGCGAGCTGAAGGGAGTCCCTGTCTTTGGCGCCCGCACGTAGTCGCCATCGGGTTGTAGCAGACGGGCCTTGGTGTTGTCCGCGAGATAAGCAGCGAGAATCTCTTCGCGAAGACGTTTATGAAGCTCTGGCTGCGTTATAGGGAACACGACCTCACATCGCTCCATGAGATTTCGCGGCATCCAGTCTGCGCTTCCGCAGAAGACCTCCTCCTTGCCTCCGTTCTCGAAGCTGAAGATGCGGCTGTGCTCGAGAAATCGTCCGACGATGCTCCGCACTCGAATGCGCTCGCTAAGGCCTTTGACTCCTGGACGCAGAGAGCACATTCCGCGAATGATGAGGTCTATCTCTACGCCGGCTTTTGATGCTGCGTAGAGAGCTTCTACTGTTCTGCGGTCGAGGAGGCCGTTCATCTTTGCGATGATGCAAGCAGGACGGCCAGCCTTCGCATGAGCTGCTTCTCTTTCGATGAGAGAGACGAGGCCGTCGGCGAGGGTGAGCGGTGCGACCAGCAGCGGCTTGTAGGAGTCTGATTCGGTCTCCGCAGTCAGGTAGTTGAAGACCTTCTGCACCTCGCCGGTCAGCTCCGGCTTTGAGGTAAGCAGGCTGATGTCGGTGTAGAAGCGGGCGGTGACCGGGTTGTAGTTTCCGGTGCCCAGATGAGCGTAGCGCCGAACGACGCCATCTGGATCGCGACGAATTAACAGAGACAGTTTGCAATGCGTCTTCAGACCGAAGATGCCATGAAAGACTCCGACGCCTGCGTCTTCCAGCTCTCTGGCCCAGCGGATGTTCGAGTCCTCATCGAAGCGCGCCATCAGCTCAACGACTACCGTCACCTCTTTGCTCTGACCAGCCTCGGTAAGAGCTTTGAAGATGGGAGAGTCCTTGCTTGTCCGATAGAGCGTCTGCTTCATGGAGATGACGTTGGGGTCCTGCGCTCCAGCCTCGATAAACTCTTCTACGGTCTTGTACGAGTCGAAGGGATGATGCAGCATGACATCGTGCTTCCGCAGCTCGTCGAAGATATCGATGGATTTGGTACTTAGTTTGAACTCTTTCGCGACAAACGCGGGGTACTTCAGGAGCGGGCGTTTTACCTCGGAGTAGAGGTTCATGAGCCGCGAGAGATTTACGGGGCCATCGGTGCGAAAGACCTGCTCGGGGTCCAGCTCAAAGTTGATTCGCAGCCGCTCGATGATCTCTTCCGTGGCTGAACTTTCAATCTCCATGCGGACTGCGTCGCCTTTGCGCCGATTATGTAACTCAGCGCGCACACTTTCGAGAACGGAGCGCGACTCTTCCTCCTGCATGTAGAGGTTACTGTTGCGGGTAACACGAAATGCCGAGCGGGACAGCACCTCGTAGCCTCGAAACATTCGCTCGACCTGCGACTCGACCAGCTCGTGAAGGAGAATGAAGTCGTAGTTGCCACCGGCGCCTGGAAGGGGAACCAGCCTTGGCAGGGCGCGCGGCACGGTGACCACTCCTAAGGCGGTCGGCGCTTTCAGACCGCGCCGCTTATGGCGCAAGAGCAAGCCGATGCAGAGGGCCTTGTTCAGGACACGCGGAAAAGGGTGGGAAGGATCGATGGTGACAGGGGTCAGCAGAGGATCGACTTCGTTGTCGTAGAAGCTGAGGGCCTGCTTCCGCGCTGTATCGCTAAGCTGGCTCCAGCGGAGGACGCGAATCTTCTCAGCCTGCATGGCCGGTAAGAGCTGGTCGTTCCAGCATTGATATTGAGCTGCGACGAACTGATGAATTCGTTCCATCAATCCATCGAGCCGCTCCTGAGGAGTGAGTCCGCCCTCGTCGGGCGGTTGCGCGAGATTGTAACCATCTTCGATCCGCTGCAGGAAGCCGGCGACCCTGATCTCGACGAACTCGTCCAGATTGCTCGCGGTGATCGCAAGAAACTTCACTCTTTCCAGCAGAGGGTTGGTCTCATCCTGCGCTTCTTCCAGAACGCGCTGGTTGAACCGCATCCAGGATTCGTCGCGGCTGAAGAAGAGATTTTCGACAACCTTTGCAGATGTCTTTCTGGTGTTGGCAGATCTTCCGGCAGTTCGCTTCGTAGCAGTCATAGAGGACTAAAAGATTACCGTACTTGTATGAATCCTTAGTATGAAGAACCGACAAATATCGGCTGGAAACCCTTTTGGTGGCGGGTGCGGTGCTTTTGGCGACTCTAAACAAAATCTTTGCCACCATACAATATTCCCGTTAGTCATCCGTCTCTACCAGTAGATGAGCGAAATTCCAAGCAATTGGACCATCATCGAGCAAGACCAGCTCCTCTCTCAAGCAGTAGAGAGAGATCAGCCCAGGCTGCGCAGTTTTATCCGGAAGCATGTCGCGGACACCGGTGAGGCGGAGGATATTCTTCAGGACGTCTTCTACGAACTGGTTGAAGCGTATCGCCTGATGAAGCCGGTAGAGCATGTT
The DNA here is from genome assembly GCF_009766095.1 of Granulicella sp. S190. Taxonomy (GTDB): domain Bacteria; phylum Acidobacteriota; class Terriglobia; order Terriglobales; family Acidobacteriaceae; genus Edaphobacter. The sequence goes on along the minus strand of NZ_LMUD01000014.1, from coordinate 210,724 downwards.
ACGGCGTGGCTGTTTCGCGTCGCACGCAACCGGATGATCGATCTCTTTCGCAGGAAGAAGCCGACGTCGCTCAACAACCCGGTCTCGATGGAAGAGGAGGGCGACACGCTGGAAGATCTTTTACCGTCGCCCGATGCCGGACCAGAGGCAGTTTATGCAAGAGGTCTGCTGCTTGAGGCTCTGGAGGAGGCTCTTGAAGAGTTGCCAGAGGCTCAGCGGGAGGTGTTCGTGGCCCATGAGGTGATGGGCCAGAGCTTCAAAGAGATGGCGGAAGAGACCGGTCTCAGCGTTAACACGTTGCTGTCGAGGAAGCACTATGCGGTGACGCATCTGCGCCAAAGACTGCAACTGATCTACGAAGATTTTGGAAAGAAATAGGAGATATCTATGAATCATCATCCAGTCCATCGGGCAGTAAAGTTTGCAATGTTCGCCTTGGTTGGAGGCGTTGCGATAGGTTTTTTCGTCAAGGTTATGTGGAACATTCTGATGCCGCCGATCTTCGGCTGGCATATGATCACGTTCTGGCAGGGACTCGGCCTGTTCGTGCTCAGCAAGGTTCTCTTCGGAGGCTTTCATCGTCACAGTGGCGGAGGACGCAACCGCTGGCGGCGAGGCATGAAAGAGCGCTGGGAGAATATGACCCCCGAAGAGCGTGAGAAGTTTCGCAGCGGTATGCGCTGCGGCCGCAGACCCTTTGCTCAATCCGCGGAGACCCAGATATGAACGAGACTGACAGCAGCATCTTGAATAGCAGGGAAGAGAGAGAAAGTAGCGGAGCGACGAGCTCCATTCACGGCAGGCTGTCCGCGGCTTCATTCCATGACCGGCTCGGCGAGCTTGAGACGGAGAACGCCCGCTTGCACCGGCTGGTGGCGGAGCTTTTGATCAAAAACCAGAAGCTTCGCCGGATAGATTAGATTTTCGACGTTGATCTAGCGAACGATTGGAGGGGCGTCATTTTAATCGTTCTCAGGCTCTGCCGGGGCGAAAGCGGACTGAATAGAATCCACCGAAGACCGTCAGCACCACGCCCCACCACAAGGTTGGATGCAGCGCTTTAAGCCACGGCAACAGTACTTCGTTAGCCGGTGGATGGTTGAACTCCACGAACCCTGTAACCACCAACACGAGTCCGTAGGCCAACATCAGGATGCCGCAGAAGAACCAGATGGAAAGCTCCGCAGACTCAATTTTTCTTTCTTTTTCGTCCATAACGCTCCGCCTTTACCAGAAGATCAAGTTGAGAGTGAAGAAGACGACGATGACGATGATGGCCCAAAAGATCGGCTTCTGCCAGATGCTCGTCGCGCCATCATCGGGAATTGGGGTCACACCGTAGACCAGTCCAGCGAGCTGCTCAGTAGGTACTGGCTTTGTGACGAGGCTGACGACAACCGTGACGACGACGCAGATGATCCAGCTCCAGAGGGCACGGTAGAGGTTCTCGGCCATCGGCTTCGCGTCGGGGCTCATGGCGATGTAGCGGAGGGCTCCCGCATTGCCCTGTACCCAGAGGAACATTCCAACGGAGGAGACGGTTCCAGCGAGCAGCCCAAGAAAGCCGCCCCAATGGGTTGCGCGCTTCCACAGCATGCCGAGTATCACCGTGCCGAAGAGTGGCGCGATAAAGAAGCTGAAGAGGGCTTGGACGTAGTCCATGATGCTGGCCGCGTTCATCACAAGATAGGCTGTGCCGATGGAGACCAGCATTCCGATCACGGTTGACCAGCGGCCCATCGCGACGTAGTGCTTATCGCTGGCTTTCTTGTTCATGAAAGCGCCGTAGAGATCGTAGGTCCAGACGGTGGAGAAGGCGCTGACGTTGCCGGCCATGCCGCTCATGAAGCCTGCGACCAGAGCGGTGATTCCCAGGCCTAGCAGCCCGGGTCCGCAGTACCGAATCAGCATGAGTGGCAGGACTTCGTTGTAACTGTGTTGCCCTGTTGCTGCAGCCACGCTCTCAGGAACCAGGTGCATCATGCTGCCGTCGGGATTCTTCAACACGGCGAGGGCGAGCAAGCCGGGGACGATGACGATGAAAGGAACCGCCATCTTGAAGGCTGCTCCGATGATGGGAGCCATCTTTGCGGCGCGCAGATTGTTGGCGCTCAGCACGCGCTGCACCACGAGGAAGTCGGTGGTCCAGTATCCGAAGCTGATCACGAAGCCGAGACCGAAGACGATGCCGGTCCAGTGAACGCCCATTGGGTTATCCCTGAAGCTGCCGAGGGTGCTCCACATGTGGCCGTAGTCGGTGGTTCCGACGTTGATGGCGATCTGCGCCTTTAACTTGGTCCATCCGCCAGCCTCGATGAGTCCGAGGATCGGAATCATGGCTGCACCGGCCCAGATGAGCACGAACTGAAGCACCTCATTGATGATGGCCGACCGCAGGCCACCCAGCATGACATAGAGGGCTACAGTTGCTGCGCCGACCCAGATGCTGAAGCTGATGTTCCAGCCGAGGACCGTCTTCATCACCAGGGCCATGGCGTACATGTTGACGCCGCTCATCAGGATCGTCATGATGGCGAAAGAAACTGCCGAGACGGCACGCGCGCCCTCGCCAAAGCGAAGCTGCAGATATCCGGGTACGGAGTGGGTCTTTGAGATGTAGTAGAACGGCATCATCACGATGCCAAGGAACAGCATCGCTGGAATGGCGCCGATCCAGTACCAGTGCGCTGCCAGAATGCCGTACTGATAGGCTGCGCCAGCCCATCCCATCAACTCGAGCGACCCAAGATTGGCCGAGACGAAGCTTAGTCCGGCGATCCAGGCTGTCATCTCCCGCCCTGCGAGGAAGAAGTCTTCGCTGGTGTTCGCTTTGCCTTTGGCGTAGAAGCCGATGAATACGACAAGGGCGAAGTAAAGGACAAGGATGAGGATGTCGACCGGCGCGAGGCGCGTTAGTTGGTGGGTCATCAGAAAGATCGCGGCCAAACCCTGCATGAGGTACCCCAGAGTAAACGATATCTGAGCGGCTCGTTTCGACGCTCATCTTCTCGTTCGAATCTATGTATAGTTTGAGTAGGAAGCGGGTCTGTGTCAGCCATGCCGGCCGGCAATCAGAACCGTAACTAGGACAACTTTCGAACGTTAGCAACTATACAACAACGATTTGTAACCTGAAATGACTTATTCAGCGGGCCATGCGACATCGGTCTCTCGCTTCGGCTGCCATACAGGCTCGGGCCGCGAGGGAGAGACTCGATAGAGTTATGAATCGCTTCACGTAAGTCGATACTCTATTTTGTAAAGAGGTTTTTTCGAACCTCCAAGGAGACCATATGTACGCTAAAAAACTAGGATTTATTGTTCTTGCGTCTGCTCTCGCTGTATCTGCATCGGGCACGTTTGCGCTCGCGCAGGACAGCGCCAAGCAGGACGTGAAGGCAGCGGGACACGATACAAAGGACGCGACCAAAGACACGGGCCATGCAATTGCCACCGGATCCAAGAAGACCGCGACTGGTACGAAGAAGGTCTACCACAAGTCCGTAAGCGGGACGAAGACAGCGGCCGATAAGACCGCCGACGGAACCAAGACAGTAGGCAAAGACATCGGCCACGGCACCAAGGTTGCGGCAAAGGATACAGCGCACGGGACAGAAAAGGTCGGCGATAAGATCGCTGGCAAGCCCACCCCGCAGTAGTCCCTCTTTTATCGGGCTTTCTCCTGGAGCCCTGCGATGACCGCGGGGCTCGGAGACAGCTGCTTAGTGGGTCGAATTGGCGTGGTTTAGGTTTTGCTGTGGCCACATCACTTTTGCTGCGATCGCTACGAGGGCGACCCAATAGAGATCCGCTCCCAGAAGATGCAGAATCTGCATCCATACAGGGGCGAGCAGCAGAACGTCAGCCAGCCCTAGTGCGAACTGGAAGCAGAGCAGAGCCACGACGATCCCCGCAAGTCGATTGGCCCCGGCACGCCTGGCCTGCGCTACCAGCCATAACACGAATGCCGCTGCGACCAGAGCGCTGACCGGATGGATGCCGCGTAACCGCAGCAGCCAGGGTGAGCCTGCGGCAAAGTCCTGAGCGAAGGCTGCGCGAAGAGAAGAAGCGGGGAAGAGGGTGTCTCCAAGCGCGGCCAGCGAGCCGCTGACACCAACGATCAGAGTGGCGCCAAGGCCAAGGAGCGCCCAAAGCTTCTTTGTTCCTCCGACTCTGAGCCCGGCGGTTCGCTGGCCTGTTTCCAGCAGAGTCGCGGTCAGGGTCAAGGCTGCGAGGAGTAAGAGCGTGTTGCTGAGATGAATGGAGAGCACAACGACTCTTCCGACAGACTGGTTTCCCGTAACGTATCCCAGCTTCACCAACAGCGCGCCGAGAAACGCCTCGTTCAGCAGTAACAACATCGACGCTGCAGCGAGCATGCGAGCCGCTTGCCCCTTTACCGTTCCACGGAATGTCCAAACGAGCAGGCCGATCACGAGGAAGGTTGAACCGCCAGTCATACAGCGGTGCGTGAACTCGATGATCGTGTCGATTCGCGGAGAGAGCGGAATGACTTGTCCATTGCACAGCGGCCAGTGGTTTCCGCAGCCTGCGCCGGAGCCTGTGGCGCGTACAAGCGCTCCCCAGAGGATCACGAGCACGTTATATCCCACGACGACCCACGCAAACCGCACGAGTGCCTGAGACACTTGAGGCTGCGTCGTCGAACCAACGGGGATCTTTATCGCTCCAGCCGTAGCCATAGTGCTATTCTACGCAGCTTTTTGGAAGACGCTTGGGGCCGATCATCGCACCAAAAAGTAGCGATACTAGCCGTTAGCGAGTTCCTTCGCACGTTGCGTCGCACGCTTGACCGCTTTGATCAGAGTGACGCGCAGGCCACCCTCTTCGAGCTCTAAAATTCCGTCGACGGTACAGCCGGCGGGAGTGGTTACGGCGTCCTTCAGAAGCGCTGGATGATATCCGGTTTCGAGAACCATCCTTGCCGATCCCAGCGTGGTCTGTGCTGCCAATAGCGTCGCGATGTCGCGCGGCAAGCCGACGTTGACCCCTGCTTCGGCGAGCGCTTCGATGATGATGTAAAGAAACGCGGGTCCGGAGCCGGAGAGCCCTGTGACGGCATCCATGTGCTTCTCATCGACTACGACGGTTCGACCGACGGTCTGAAAGATCTTCTGTGCAACCGACATCTGCTCTGCGGAGACGAAACGTCCGCTGCAGAGCGCCGTGATACCTGCCGCAAGCATCGCCGGAGTGTTGGGCATCGCGCGGATCACTGCCAGCTCGCATCCTGCGCCGTCCTCGATGCTGCGCGTCTTCACTGAAGCCGCAAACGACAGCACCATCTTCTTTGGGTTCAGCGCAGGCTTGATTACTTCGATCAGCGCGGGCACCTGGGTCGGCTTCACTCCAAGCAGAATGACGTCTGCCTGTTGTGCGGCGGCCAGGTTGTCGGTCGTTACCTCCACGCCAAACTGCGCCGACAGCGCCTGCGCCCGTTCGGCATGTTGCACCGTGGCGGAGATCTGCTCCGGTGCCAGCAGGTTGTTTTTGAGGAAGGCCTGCAGCAGAATGCCGCCCATCTTTCCTGCGCCCAGTACAGCTACCCGTAGCCCCGGCATTACCGGAGCTGGAAGTGCAACCTCATAGCTCTCGCTCATCCTCAAAGGCTATCAGACAGCTATCTTTCGACGCAGCCTACTTTTTCTGCGCGGCGATCCATGCGTCAACACGCTGCTCCAGTACGTCCATCGGAAGCGCGCCCGAGTCGAGCACCTCATCGTGAAACGCCTTGATATCGAACTTCGGACCAAGCGCGGTCTTTGCGCGCTCCCGCAGCTCGAGAATCTTGAGCTGCCCCATCTTGTATCCCAGAGCCTGTGCGGGCCATGCGATGTAGCGGTCGGTCTCAGCCTGAATGTTGGTCTCATCGATGGCGGAGTGATCGTGGAAGTAGTCGACCATCTGCTGGCGCGTCCAATGCTGCGAGTGAACGCCGGTATCGACCACGAGCCGGATCGCGCGCCAGATATCGGCCTCCAGCCGACCATAGTCGCTGTAAGGATCTTTGTAGAAGCCGATATCCTTGCCCAGGCGTTCGCTGTAGAGGCCCCAGCCTTCGGTGTAGGCGGTGTAGTAGGTGAACTTGCGGAACTCCGGCAGACCGGTCAGCTCCTGTGCGATGGAGATCTGCAAGTGGTGGCCGGGAAGCCCCTCGTGATACGAGACGGCTTCGACCGGAGCCAGCGAGCGTTCGGCAAAGTTGTACTCGTTCACGTAGACGTGGCCGGGTCTGCTTCCATCGGGCGTGCCATTGTCGTAGTATGCGGCTGCCTGATCCTTCTCCATGTACGCAGGCACAGGGACAACTTCAAGCGGAGCCTTGGGCAGACGCCCGAAGAGCTCGGGCAGCTTCGGCTTCATCCCCGCGAGATAGCCTTTGTAGTCGTCGATCAACGCTTCGGCGGATGCAGGATGCTCTTTTGGATTGGTCTTGAGCGCAGCGCTGAAGCTTTTGATGTCAGCGAAGCCCAGGCTCTTCACAATCGTGAGCATCTCGGCTTCGTCGCGCTTCACCTCATCGAGTCCGATCTGGTGAATCTCGGCGGCAGTCTTGTTCAGCGTTGTACTCTGGCGAATGCGGAAGGCGTAGTAGGCCTCGCCGTCGGGCAGCGCGGAGGCTCCGATCTCTTTACGCGACTTGGGAATGTACTCTGCCTTGAGAAACCCCGCGAAGCGCTTATACGAGGGCAGCACGTCAGTGGAGATCGCATCCAGCAGATCGGCCGAGATGCGCTTCTGTTCCGCAGCAGTCACTGTTTTGGGGAACTTTTTCAGCGGCTGAGCAAATGGACTCTCCTCCGGCTTCTGATTCGCCAGCGCCAGAGTCTGCACCAAGACCTTCTCCATGAGGTACTGCACCTGCACGCGGCCTTCGTCTGCGCCGAGCTGCATGTTCGTCATGATCTGCGAGAAGGCGTTAGGGACTTTCTTGAGGCGCACGATGTAGTCGTCGTAGTCCTTGGCCGAGTCAAACTGCAGCCGGCCTGGAAGCTGCGGAAGGTCGGTGTGGAAGCCGTAGAACTGGTTGACCGGCATCTCCCACTCTTTGAACTTCGCGCCCTCCTGCTCGTCGATCAGCTGGCGCAACATGAGGTCCGCCGATAGCTTTTCCTGTTCGGTCAACCCGGTGGTGTCGATCTCCGAGAGCTTTTGAATGTAATCGCGGCCACGCGCCAGCGACGCATTCAACGCCTGGGTGGAATAGTCGGTCAGCTGATCGTTGTAGCGTTTGTCGCCGATAGAGGAGGCGAACTCGGGCGCGCGCTTTAGCCGATCTTCCCAGATCTGCGTGAAGAGCGTGGACAACGCTTTGCTCTGGGCTGCGGGCGAAGTGGCTGCCTGGGCTGCGGGTGTCAACTGCGCATGCCCTCTCTCCGGGGCTACACCCAGACAGCAGACAAGTGTCAATACGCCCGTACGACTCAGCCACAATTTCGTCATGATTCTCCCTAAACTCCAGCCTTCAGTCTATCGCGGAGAGTGTTTTGTTGAAGCCCGGGGCATGACCGCTGCAGAGGTGGCGTCCAGCATGCGGTAGAGGGTGGACCGGCTGATTCCCAACACCTCTGCCGCTCGCACCTTGTTGCCTTTGCAATCCTGGAGCACACGCAGCACATGCTGCTCCACCACATCCTGCAGGCGTGCGCTGTTCGTCTTTAGATAGGGTGCGGGAACGGCCTCTTCGCGGAAGGCAGGCAGATGATGCGGCTCTAACACACCACCCTCAATCCGCAACAGGCTGCTCTGCAGAACATCCTTCAGCTCCGTTACATTGCCCGGCCAGTAATAGCTTTGCATCTGCTCCATGGCCTGCTCTGAGATCGCAGGCGCCTGCCTGCCGTGGAGAGCTGCAAACTGAGAAAGAAGCTGCTCCGCCAACGCGAGAAGATCCTCTTTTCGATTTCGCAGGGGCGGCAAGGAGATCTCCACCATGGCCAGCCGTTCGTAGAGCTCCTGTTGAAACCGTCCAGCAGCAGCCAGGATCTTCAGGCTCTCGCTGGTTGTCGCGATGATTCTAAGCTGTAGCCGCGTGGCGTCTGCAGCGTCCTGTCTTCGCAGCAGACGCAACAGGCGCAACCGATCCTGCAACGGCATCTCGTTGATGGCATCCAGAAAGAGCGTTCCCTGCTGAGCCACTCTGTGGAGGTATCCAAGTGCATCGGGAGCGTCTGCACCACGACCCTGGCTGCCATATGCTGCAGCCGCCACTTCGAGCGCCGCTCCGTGGCAAGCCACAAACGGGCCGTTGGCTGCCCGGCTGCGCGCATGCAGGGCACGAGCTATACGTCTCTTCCCGGCTCCCGCCTCGCCGCTGATCAACACGGTTCGAAAGTGCGGACCGATCCGGCGCACCTGAAGCCGCAGACGCTGAGTCTCGGGGCTGCTGCCCACGACCTCGAAGCTATCTGTACCTGGTGAAGCGTCTTCAAGAGACCCGTAAAGAGCGCTGGATAAGATGGAAGAATCTGACCGGGTGATCGACATGGCTGTCTGTTACATCGGCAGCATCGGTCTTCCGTTCAGCGGCAGACGAAAAAAACCGGAAACCTCCGCATATCGCGGTGGGGTCTCCGGCCTTTATTTCAGCTAGCTTGCCGGTTTAGGCGGTCGTCGGCGCGCAGTAGGTGTCGAATGCGCGCTGCAGCTCCTGCGCAATCGCCGGGGCGGTCGAGGTTTCGATCGCCGAACGCTGCATCAGGTAGACGAGCTGGCCGTCGCGCAGAATCGCAATTGCGGGCGAGGTGGGGGGATGGCCGCCGAAGTAGCCGCGGGCCTTCTCCGTGGCCTCGCGATCCTGTCCCGCGAAGACGGTTACAGCGTGGTCGGGCTTGGCACTGTGCTGCATCGCGAGACGAACTCCCGGACGCATCTTGCCAGCTGCACAGCCACAGATGGAGTTCACCACTACCATCGTCGTTCCGGGCTGCGCGATGGCCGCATCCACGTCTGCCGCACTGCGGGCTTCTGTCAAGCCGGCGCGCGTCAGCTCCTCGCGCATCGGAATCACCATAATCTCTGGATACATAACACTCTCCCTTTAACCCTTTTGTTCGCGGGTAAAAGCCGCGCTTGATTCGATTGTACGGTTTCGCCCCCCGTCGCGCTAGCTCGGTCTGTGGAGAGGCTGCCGGTGTTGTACTCTCTAACCCGTGCCCCCTCGCGCCGTTTACATCCAGGAGAACGTTCCGCTCGCTCCCTACACGACCTTCCGTATTGGAGGTCCTGCACGTTTTTTCTGCGAAGTCACGACCACGCAGGAGCTTCTCGAGGCTGTAACCTTCGCGCGCGAATGCAGCCTACCCCTCTTTGTACTCGGTGGCGGCAGCAACCTTCTGGTGACCGATCAAGGTTTCGATGGACTGGTCCTCCGCGTCAAGATCGAAGGGGCGATCAATACCGGCGGCGGCTACCGAGAAGATAGGCCCAGGCAGGCAAGCGTGACCTACGACGTCCCCGGCGGAATGGATTGGGACGCCTTCGTTCTTAAAGTTGCCAAGGCGGGTGTCACCGGTATCGAGTGTCTTGCAGGTATCCCGGGTTTCGCAGGGGGTGCGCCCATTCAGAACATCGGAGCTTATGGACAGGAGGTCTCCACCAGCATTCTTTGGGTTCACGTACTCGATCTCGAAACTCTCAATTTTGTCAGTCTGACTGCCAAAGACTGTGGCTTCGCCTATCGCTGCAGTATCTTCAACACCACCCACCGCAACCGATACATCGTCATCTCAGTCACCTTCCGGTTGGACCTCGATGCAACACCGACTCTCCGCTATGCGGATCTGAAAGATTACTTCGCGGGCCGTGGCTTTGCGCCAAAGCCCATCGACATCTACCATGCCGTTCGAGAGATTCGTCACCGCAAGGGCATGTTGATCCTCGAAGGCGAGGATGATTGCCGCAGCGCAGGCTCCTTCTTCAAGAACCCGGTCGTCCCCGCTGCCGTCTTACAAAACATCGCCGCTACCTTGACCCTTCCGGTCGATAAGATTCCCCACTGGCCAGCGGGAGAGGATCGCATCAAGCTGCCTGCCGCGTGGCTGCTGGAACGCGCCGGATTTCCCAAAGGCTTTCAGAGGGGCGAGGCTGGAATCTCCTCTCGTCACACGCTGGCGCTGATTAATCGCGGCCATGCCTCCTTCGCTGACATCGCAGGTCTGCGCGACACCATACAGTGCGAAGTGGCTCAACGCTTCGGTATTCAGCTGGAGCAGGAGCCCGTACAACTGGGGGAGTAGCCAGCCTCAGCCCAGGTGCTCGCGCAGCCGCATCCGCTCCTTTTGCAATACATCGACTGCAGGTCCCTGCTGCATCACGCGACCTTCTGCGAGCTTGATCACCTCAGCTCCAAGCTGAAACGCCTCGCCTACATCGTGGGTCACCGAGAGCACCGGGATCTTCCGCTGCCTGAGGAACTCGCGCAGCTCTGCCACCAGGTCGTCGCGCCTGGCGTAGTCCAATCCGGAGAACGGCTCGTCGAGCAGTAACAGCACAGTCTCAGGAACGGTGTAGGTGGCGGCGGAGATAACAGCGCGAGCCACGGAGGCTCTCTGCCGCTCTCCGCCGCTCAACTCGTGAGGCATCCTGTCCAGCAATCTACTGAGACGAAACATCTCCATCACCACGGCGACGATCGCGTTTGTCTCCTCGTGTCTTTGCGGACCGATACCGTAGATCACATTCGATCGCACCGACATGTGAGGGAAGAGCCTCGCGGTCTGCCCCGCCGTCCGCATCGGGCGCAGAGCCGCAGGTACAAAAACCCGGGAGGCTCGATCCACCAGAACTCTCTCGCCTATTACGATTGACCCGGCATCTGGCCGCAAAAAGCCTGCGATTGCCCGAAGCACCGTCGTCTTGCCGCTGCCGGAGGAGCCGAACAGAACGGTCCACGGCTTGCTCAGGGCAAAGTCCACGTCAAGCGAGACGGCTCCTACGCGATGTTTCATCGTCACCGTGAGAAGACGCTCAGGCGGCCCAGGGGATAAGTATTCGGGCAAGATATTTGTCGGGCTGGCGGGCGGATTAGCCCGCGGACTAGTGAGCGGGTCAGCGGACAAGGTCAGCCTGCCTTCCGTCCGTCTTCCTTATTCCTGGGAGTAGATAGATCGCCAGTAGCGCCACCATCGCGAAGCTGACAAGAACCAACGCCGTGCGGTTTGCCGCCGCATAGTCTCCATCCTGTACCAGGTCGTAGAGCGAGATCGACAGCGTGCGCGTGGCGCCGGGGATGTTGCCGCCCAACATCAGTACTACGCCGAATTCGCCGACGGTGTGAGTGAATGCGAGCACCGCGCTGGTCAGCAGGGAAGCGCGCGCCATGGGCAGCACCACCGAGAAGAATATCTTTGTCGGCCTGGCGCCAAGCCCTGCCGCCGCCTCAATAAATCCTCGATCCACCGCCTGAAAGCCGGCCACAAGCGGCTGCACCGCGAACGGCAGACTATAGAGGATTGACCCCACCAGCAACCCGCCAAAGCTGAAGGCCAGAGGATGTCCGAAGAGGCGAATCAGCAGCCGCCCGGGAGCGGTCAGCGGTCCCATCGCAATCAGTAGATAGAATCCAAGCACCGTCGGGGGCAGCACCAGGGGCAGAGCCACAACGGCCTGCACCAGAGCACGCCATGGTCCGTGTCCAGAGGCGATCCACCATGCGAGCGGCAGCGCCGCCACCAGCAGAATCGCCGTCGTACCGCCCGCCAGCCGCAAGGTCAACCACAGCGCCTCAAAATCCATACAGCGCCAGTCTATGACATTCTGAGGAACGCTCTGAAGGACACTCTCAAGCCACCGTTACGACAGCACTGCTAGCGCACAGCTCCCAGACCTACCTTTGGCAGTTCGCTCTGAATAGGGGATGAGAGCAGCCAGGTCAGGAAGCTCTGAGCCTCTGCCTTGCGGGCTGACTTCGCTAGGATGACCGCGCACTGTTGGATCGGCGGATACTGCGAGGTGGGCACCAGCACGTAGGTGCCAATCTCCTTGAAGTGCTCGGAGCTGGCCGCCGTCAGCGAGATCAGCCCTAACTGCGCGTTGCCGGACTCCGCAAACTGCGCCGTCTGCGAGATGTTCTCGCCCACCACAAAGTGCGGCGACACCTGGTCGTAGATCTTCATGTTCCTCAGGGCCGCAGCCGCAGCGCGCCCGTAGGGTGCATGGAGCTCGTTCGCGATGGCAATGGTCTTCACGCGCGGATCGGTCAACAGTTCCAGACTCAGCGGCAACAGGCCGGAGTCCTTGCGGGTCCACAGCACCAGGGTGCCCTTGGCGTAGGGCGTGGGAGCGGAGCCATCCGCCAGCCCCGCTGCCACGATCTTCTCTGGAAAGACGTAGTCTGCAGCGAGGAAGATATCGAAAGGAGCACCATTCAGGATCTGGGTGACCAATGTCGCCGACGACCCGAAGCTGACCACCAGCTTCGTTCCGGTCTCGTGCTCGTACCTCTGCGCCAGCACGGGCATTACGGGTTGCAGATCGGCTGCCGCCGCCACCCGAACCTCTTTTTGAGCTGAGGCCGCCCGGATACCAAACATCCCGACCAGGCAGAGTCCGAGACACACTAAGCCGGCAGACGCGCTCCGGCCTTTACGATAGGCTAGTACCAACCATGAAAGTAGCAACACATCATCTTAGATGCACCGAGTGCGCAACCGTCATCGGAAGTGACGAAGTCAGCAGCAACTTTCGCTGCCCTTTGTGCAATGGTCTCTATGAAGTGCTCTACTCCTGGAGCAACGGAGCGGCAGGTCCCGACAGCCGCCTGCCCAATCCCAGTGCTCTTCGCTGGCTCTGGCAGGAGCGCCGGTCGTCCACCATGCCTATCGACCAGTCCGGCGTCTGGCGGTTCCGTGACCTGCTTCCCATCGTCGATGACATGGAAAAGGTGGTCACGCTCCGCGAAGGCAACACTCCACTCTACGATCTTCCGCGTTGTGCCAAGTCCGCAGGCATCGACTGGCTTCTGGCCAAGCACCAGGGGATGAACCCTACCGGCTCCTTCAAGGATACGGGCATGACCGCAGCTCTTTCGGTCGCCGCCCAGCGTGGATTCGAGTGGGTCGCCTGCGCCTCCACGGGCAACACCTCCGCCGCAATGGCTGCCTACGCTGCCCGCGCTGGCCTTCGCAGCATCGTCTTCATCCCCGAGGGCAAGATCGCCTGGGGCAAGCTCTCGCAGTCGATGGACTACGGGGCTCTCACGATTCAGCTCAAGACGGACTTCGATGGCTGCGTCAAGATCCTCGGCGAACTGGTCAAGCAGTTTCCCATCTACCTCCTCAACTCCGTCAACCCTTATCGGCTGGAAGGCCAGAAGACGCCCGCCTTCGAGATGGTCGAGCAGATGGACTGGCAGGTTCCCGAGCACATCATCGTTCCTGGCGGAAACCTCGCCAACTCCGCCGCCCTTGGCAAGGGCTTCTCTGAGATGTTTCAGCTCGGCCTCATCCCGCGGAGGCCGAAGATCAGCATCATTCAGGCTGAAGGCGCAAACCCGCTCTACCGCTGGTTCATCGATTCGAATCGGGTTATGACTCCGGTCACGGCCGACACCCGCGCCACCGCGATTAGGATCGGCAATCCGGCCTCTTGGCGCAAGGCAGCCTCGGTGATCGACAATCTTGGCGGCTGGTGCGAACAGGTCTCGGAGCAGGAGATCGCTCTGGCGAAGGCCCAGATCGGAGCCGAAGGAATCGGCTGCGAACCTGCTTCCGCAGTCACGCTTGCTGGCCTCAAGAAGCTGGTCGCACTGGGCAAGGTCACTCGCGAAGAGCGGGTCGTTCTTATTCTCACCGGCCACACCCTTAAAGACTCCGCTTATACCATCGACTATCACCGTAACGAATTGTTCTTAGAGGCTGAAAAAAAGCAGCTTAGCGCTTCGGAGCAATCCGAACATGCAGCTCTGCGCAAGCGGCCCATCGTGTTGGATGCTGACCCCAGCGTAGTTCTGCGTACCCTCGAATCTCATATGAGTCAGCCCCAGCCTGCATGACCGAGACAAGCCAGAAGACTGCCGGCAAGCCCTATCATCTGCGTCTGCCTGCCACCTCTGCCAACCTCGGACCCGGCTTCGATGCGCTGGGTCTTGCCATGGCGCTCTATCTCACCATTGACGCGACCGTCTCCGATGCCTTCCACATAGATGCCACTGGCCGCAACGCCGACCTCTGCGCGAATCTCGAAGGCAATCTCATTCTCACCACGTACATCGATGTGCTCGCGACCGCAGGCGTGCTTGCTCCACAGCTCCACCTTCAGCTACACAATGAAATACCCTTGGGTATGGGGTGTGGTTCGAGTGCCGCCGCGCTTCTTGCGGGAGTCTTCCTCGCCAATCACTTCGGCAATCTTGCCTGGACGGGCCAGCAGATCCTCGAGGAGGCCTGCTTTCGAGAGGGTCATCCAGATAATGTTGCCGCCTGTTTTCATGGGGGAATGACGGTCTCCTCCATCAAGCAAAATAGAGTAGTAACAGTGACTTGTGGAGAAACGCTCACCTGGGGCTTGAATATCGCTCTGCCCTCATCCAGCCTCGCCACAGAGAAGGCACGCGCTTTGCTTCCTGCAACGTACTCCAGAGAAGACGCAGTAGCCAACATCCAGTCCACTGCGCTCCTCGTGGCCGCTTTTTGCCAGGGACGTGGAGACCTTCTGCGCACCGCCATGCAAGATCGCATTCACCAGCCCTACCGGATGGAAGCCTGCCCGCTGCTTCCGCTTCTGCTGCCCTTGGCCGACAACCCATCGATTATGGGAGTAGCCCTCAGCGGAGCAGGCCCCTCGGTGCTCGTGATTACCGAGGCGACAGAGTCATCCATCATTCCGGCCACCCTGCGTACCGCAGCCAACGATCCCACCCTAGAGGTTTTGCAGACCTCCATTTCGGCTGGGGCGCTTGAGGATTGAGCGCATCCCACTCTCTCAGAAGGGTTTAGGTACACAAGTAACATTTGGTAATACCACATTTTGTTACCTAAGAGTTCTTTACGAATCGTAAAAAGACCCGTACTTTAGCCGAGTGGGCAGTTCTGGGGAGGGCTGCTACGCCGCCCGTTGACCTCTTTACAGAGGTCCGGGCGTTTGCTCTTTAAGTGGTAGTACGGGTCTGAAACTCTTCATTCATAATTGCATCTATTATGAAGAAGACTGCACTGCACCGATGGGTGTAAATGCGCAGAGCATTCTGGAGGAAGATAAATGGCAGGACAGTACGTCACCGAAGTAAACGATGCAAACTTTGAAAAAGATGTTCTCCAGTCGACCGAGCCTGTTCTCGTCGATTTTTGGGCCGCCTGGTGCGGACCGTGTCGCGCTCTCGCCCCGGTTGTTGATGAGGTGGCCACACACTACCACGGCAAGCTCAAGGTTATGAAGATGGACGTCGACTCCAACACTGCGACCCCGATGCGTTATGGCATCCGCGGAATCCCTGCCCTGCTCATCTTCAAGGATGGCAAGGTCGCAGAGCAGATCGTTGGCTTCGTCCCCAAGGACACCATCGATAAGTCCGTGATCAAGGTTCTGGCGTAAGCTTCGGATCAGGTCTAAAACGTACGGCCCGCTGAGTTGGTCTCGCGGGCCGTTTCGTCTGTCGTATGTGGTGCGAGGGAGAAGTTCTCCGCTGTTCTCCCCTGCTAAACTCAAGCATTGATGCTCGAGTGGATGCTCTTTCGCATAATCATGGTGGCCTTTTTCATTCTGGCCAGCAGCTTCTTCGTGGCTGCCGAGTTCGCCCTGGTCAGCGTCCGCGAGACCCGCGTCCAGCAGCTCATCGCCTTAGGCCGTCCCGGTGCTCGCACAGTCCTCAAGCTCAAACACTCCATTGATGAGTTCCTTCCCGCCGTGCAGCTTGGCGTCACCGTAGCCGGGCTGGCCCTGGGCTGGATCGGCGAGCCGGCTGTCGCCGAGATCATCCTCAACCTGCTGGCTGGCACTCTGCACCGCCTGCCTGAGCATGCGGTTCTCTACGCTCATACCGGCGCCGTGATCTTCGCGTTCTCGTTGATCACTTACTTCGAAGTTCTTCTTGGAGAACTTGTTCCCAAGTCTCTCGCGCTACAGCGAACGGAGCGTATCGCCCTCGCCGTCGCTGGCCCGATGGACGTCTTCATCCGTCTTACCCGGCCCGTTGTGAAGCTGATGAACACCTCGGCAGCTCTCGTGCTCAGGCTCTTTCGTGCTCCTCTGCGGGGTGAGGGAGCTGTCCACTCCCCGGAGGAGCTGAAGCTGATCGCCACCGCGACTCGCCGCATGGGCCTCCTGCCGGTCTTCCAGGAAGAGATCATCCACCGCGCCATTGAGCTGAACCACGTCACTGTCCGCGAGATCATGACGCCGCGCGGGAGCATCTTTTCGCTCTCCGCCGATCTTCCGCTTCAACAGGCCAGCGCCCGCATCGTCGAGGAGCAGCACTCCCGTGTCCCCGTCTACGATCCGGCTAACGGCCCCGAGCACATCATCGGCATCGTCTACTCCAAGGACATCTCGCGGCTTATGCACTTCCGCACGGTGGCACTCTCGCTCGGCGGTAAGGGCGAATCCGGCCTCACGCTTCGCCAGGTCATGCGCGAGCTTACCGTCGTCCCCGAGACCAAACTCGCCATCGAGCTTCTGCAGGAGTTCCAGGAGCGCCGCCGCCACATCGCTATCGTCGTCGACGAGTTCGGCAGCACCGTCGGCCTGGTCACAGCAGAAGACGTCCTCGAGCAGATTGTCGGCGAGCTCGAGGATGAGTTCGACATCAGCAAATCTCCTCTACTCAGCACCACTGGAGCTATGTCGCTCGACGGCAGCACCACGCTCCGCGATCTCGGCAACCAGCTTCACTGGACCTTCCCCCGCGAGGCCGGCGTAGAGACTCTCGCAGGCTTCCTGCTTGCGAACCTCGGCCATATCCCCGCCGTCGGCGAGAGCGTCGAGCAGGCCGGACGCCGCTATGAAGTTGCCGAGATGACTGGACGCCGCATCAGTCGCGTGATCGTCGAAGATATCGCACCGCCGCCGGGCCAGCTTGAAGATGAAGCCGACAGCAGGGAAGCCATCCAGTGAGTCTTTCCCAGAGTTTTTCCAGCGCGGCAATCTGGCGGCCTCTTCGCCGCATCCTGCTTACGCTTCCGGTTCTCTGGGTGGTAGTCTCAGTCGTCTTCCTGCTCATCCACCTCGTGCCGGGCGACCCGATCGTCCAGATGCTCGGCGAAGGCGCCACGGCCTCCGACATCGATGCTCTTCGCCACTCCTACGGCCTGGACGCGCCTCTCAGTCAGCAGTACGCACACTACTGGCATGGCGTCTTCCATGCCGATCTGGGCCAGTCGCTACGTCTTCACGACTCGGTCGTCCACCTGGTTCTCCAGCGCTATCCGTACACCCTCGCCCTGACCGCCGCCGCCCTGCTCCTCGGCATTGCGCTCTCCGTACCCGCGGGAATCGCCTCGGCGCTCCATCGCAACCGTTGGCAGGACCGCACGCTTGGCGTCGTCTCGCTTGTCGGGCTCTCCTTCCCCAACTTCGCCCTGGGGCCGATCCTCATCCTTGCCTTCTCCATTCAGCTTGGCTGGCTTCCGGTCTCCGGTGCGGGTACTGGCGACATCACCAGTTTTGTCCTGCATCTCATCCTGCCTGCCGTTACATTAGGACTTAGCCTTGCGGCCATCCTCACCCGCATGGTCCGCACCGCGATGCTCGAAGAGCTGAATCAGGATTACATTCGAACGGCTCGAGCCAAAGGGCTCACCCAGAACACCGTCGTCTACCGTCACGCTCTGCGCAACGCCCTTATCCCCGTTCTTACAGTGATTGGTCTCCAATTTGGCAGCCTTCTTGCAGGCGCAATCGTAACTGAAACGATCTTCAGCTGGCCCGGCATCGGACGCCTGACCCTCTCTGCCATCTCCAACCGCGACTACGCTCTCGTCCAGGGGTGCATCCTGGCTGTGGGGCTAACTTATGTGGGAGCGAATCTCCTGACCGACATCGCCTACACTGTAGCCAATCCGCGCATGCGCGCCCAATAGCCGCTTAGAGAAGGAAGCATGAACCTCCGCCCCATCACACTTTGCGTCCCAGTCGCCCTGATGGCTGTCCTGACCACTCTCGCCTGCGCAGCGCAGACGAAGTCCTCGGGCTCCGAGCCGGTCCCGCCTCTCCTGCGGCCCAAGCCTCCCGTGGTCGAACCCACCATGCCGCCCGCGCACCCCTTCCACGACGGGCGCTATGGCATCACCTTCACCGTTCCCGCAGCCTGGGAGCTAAATCGCAAAGACGCCGAGGTCAGCACCTTCAACCTCGATGCCCGCTCCGTGGCTCGCACCACGCAGCTGCGCGCCGTGGCCAGCATCAGCTTCAATCCCCACCCTAACTCCACCTTCAGCGGAGCGCTCTTCTACTTCAGCGTCACCCCGCACCTTACTCCTGCGGAGTGCAGCAGCCAGGCCACCATCCAGGCTCCACGGACTGCCTCCACCGCGCAGATTGGTGGCATCCCCTTCACCCACGGCTACGACGAGCACGGCGGTATCTGCACGGAATCCCGCGACGAGATCTACACCACCGCTCACAACAATAGCTGCTATCGCTTCGACGCCGTCATCAACACCTTCTGCGGCGGCGATGTCAGCGGCGTGCAGGACATCTCGCCGCGCGAGCTGGACTCCGTTCGCAAGCGCATGCAGAAGATCCTGGACTCGGTCCACTTCGACACCAACTAAGGGCGGCTTACACAAAGTGGCGGGATCAGGGCTTGCTCGCGATCACCTTGCCGCCGCGAATCGTGTAGCGAACCTGCGTGAATGCGAGTGAGTCTGTTGCAGGATCGCTCGACAGCACCGTCAAATCGCCCGCCATGCCTGGCGCCACGCGGCCTTTTTCCTTGTTGACGTGAAATCTTTCCGCCGGATTCGTCGTCAGCATGGCCAGAACGTCGCGAAAAGTCAGCCCGGCAAGCGCAAGCTGCCGATACTCCTCTGTCACGCTGTAGTCGGTCAGAAAGCCGGTATCGGTGCCGAACATAAGCTGTCCTCCATACTGATGAAACTTGAAGACAACTGACCGTATCTCAGCGATATTCGAATCCTGGGAAAAAAGTTTGAGGGTTGGAATCATAGCCATGTGACGAGCAATCATCTGACGAAGAAGAGTGTCGTCGATTCCTTCAAGCGCCTCCGGCGAATGAGCTAAGACATCTACTCCGCTCTCCATCGCTACGCGAGTTCCTGCAAGATCCGAAGGGTGAGCGAAGACAAGCTGACCGTGCTCGTGGCCAGCCGCCGCAGCCGCTGTAGCGATAGCAAGTGGCATGGGGACGATATGTCCGGGCGCCACGATGGAACCTGTAAAGAGCTTCACAATATCCGAGCCCGCTGCGATGTTCTTCTGAACAGCCGCGACGGCTTCTGCCGGAGTATCAGGCTGCGGCAGCTGAGCCAGCTCCTCCGGAGGCAGATCTTTCACATAGTAGGGAAGCGCGTGTGGCGGAAAAATCCCCACGCCCGCTGTATAGATACGAGGCCCCACCACCTCTCCGGATTCGATGCGACGACGAAGAGCAACCGTGTTATCTGGAAACGAAGCAGTATCCACAACCGTTGTAAAACCCGAGAGGGTGAGCATCTCTCGCAGTTGTTGCGCCAGCTTTTCTGCTGGCTGGTGGGCCGCGTCGACCCATTTCGCCTCCATAAAGTGAACATGGGTGTTCCAGAAGCCTGCAAACACGACGCAGCCGGTGCAAGGCAGCGTTGCGATCCCGTGTGGGAGAACGACATGCTCCCCAACTGCCATAATCTTTCCGCCGCGAATCAGGATCGTTGCATGATTGACGGCTTGCGCCTCTGGCGACGGATAGACTTTTGCATCCACGATGGCAAGATCCTGTGCGGACACTTTGCAAAGCGCAGGAAGACACAACAGCAAAAGGAAGGCGATTCGCATGCGGCATTCTACGAAATCCGCTGAAACGAAGTTCAAGCAGTAACGCTCCGAGAACACAAATCCCGGAAAATTCTCGATAGGATTACACTCTTTCTAGAAGCGTATGACCGTCTACGAGGACTCGAATGAAGCCAAAGAATCTGCCCCCCACAACGTCTTCCGCCCCCGACCGCCGTACCTTCCTGAAGACCGGAGGCGTCGCAGCCGCAGCTCTCTTGACCAAAGGCGCAATCGCCGCTGAAACCCCGCGCAGCCTGCCGCCTCTCCCCGACAACACAAAGACGGTTGCCGCGATGCCCACGCGCAACCTCGGTAAGACGGGCTACAAGGTCGGCATCTTCTCGCTCGGCGGTCAGGCTGCTCTCGAGAAGCCCGATAACTTCGACGTCGCAGTGCCCATCCTCGAGCGCGCACTCGACCTAGGCGTCAACTACATCGACACCTCTTCTATCTACGGCGGCCCCTCGCGCTGGAGCGAACAGTACGTTGGCCGCGTCATGAAGACCCGCCGCAACGAGGCCTTCCTCGCCACCAAGACCAAGGAGCGCACCCGCGACGGCTCCCTGCGGATGATCGAAAAGTCGCTTCAGCTTCTGAACACCGACCACGTCGATCTCTGGCAGCTTCACGACGTCGGCCTGCCCGAGGACGTCAATGCGATCTTCGCCAAGGGCGGCGCGATGGAGGCTCTCCTCGAGATGCAGGATCAGAAGGTCGTCCGCTATCTCGGCGTTACCGGCCACTACCGCCCCGAGGCGCTCATCGACACCGTCAACCGCCACAACTTCGACACCATCCTGATGGCCATGAACGCCGCCGATACCCACATCCACAGCTTCACTGATAAACTCCTTCCGCTCGTCGTCGAAAAGCAGATGGGCATCATCGGCATGAAGGTCCCCTCGCGTGGCCGCCTGCTCGCCTCATGGACGCCGCCCTCGCTCGAAGCGCAACAGCACTCGTGGGAGGGTTCCGCCATCGCGCACCGCCCCGGCGTCATGACCATGCGCGACGCGATGCACTTCACGCTCACGCATCCGGTCAGCACGGTCATCATCGGCTGCGACAACATCGCGCAGCTTGAAGAGAACGTAAAGATCGCCCGCGACTTTACGCCGCTCTCGAACTCCCAGATGGCCGCGCTCAACGAACTGGCCGCCCCCGTAGCCGAGCAATCCCTCTTCTTCCGCTTCACCGACCGCAGCAAAGGTTGAGGGTCAGATGAGACGTCACGCGCAAAGGTTTCCATTTGCATAATCATTTGTCCGGTTCCGCGGTTTACCGGACAAGTGATTATGCTCTCTTCACGGATTGCTGAGCGTAAAGGTGTAAACGGTGCCACAACCTGACCCTGGTCCGCAGCTCTCAAGGGGAACGTGGAGATCGCCTCCTAGAGCGGTCGCGCCATAGAAATATCCCTCCGCATCCATGACGAGTCCGCTGGATGGCTGCGCCCCGTCGCCACCAGAACTCGTGAAAGCGTGGAGAACGGTCTCAGTTCCGTTGAGATCGAGTTTGAAAACCGTGCCGCATCCGCTGTAGCATATCGCGGTTGCGTCGTAGCCTCCCTCCAGAGTCGCACCATAGATGCTGTTTCCAATCAGGAGTGGAATCCCGACGGGGATTGCCCCGTCTGGTCCGCCCGTGAAGGTGTACACGACTGAAAACTTGCCGGTCGTGTCGTACTTAAACACGACACCGCAGCCGCCGCCTGACGTAGTACATTGCGCCGTACTGCCCCCGGGTGTGTAGCAGCCAACTGCTGAAGTACATCCTCCGTGTGCGGCGTAGCCATACAAATTGCCTTGTGCGTCACGAACAAGATTCGTCGGATAGGCTCCCTCAGTGGTGCCATTGAAATCATGAAGCACAGTCAGCTGGCCGCTCGGGCTCAGTTTGAAGAGCACTCCACCGCCGTATTCACTGTCGTTGTTGACCCTGTGAGTACCGCCGAAGGCGGTCGTCCCATATAGATTTCCCTGCGCATCTTGAACGAGCGCAGATTGTGGATTAGAACCTTCGTTTCCGCCAGTAGGGAAGGTGTAAAGAACAGTCTCAGAGCCAGCTGGATTTATCCTGAACACCTCTCCGCAGCCGACGCCAGGGTTACAGTATCCATTCGTAACGCCGTAAAGGTTTCCCTCCGCATCCTGGGTCAGACCACCGCGCGGCAAAAACTCCGACTCAGTGAAGGAATGCAGCACATTGATGTTCCCTGTCGGATCAATCCGATAGACACTTCCATAAGGACTACCGTCATTTCCGGCCGTTTCACCATATAAATTGCCCTGCGCATCACGCACCAAACCTGAGGAAGGAAAGTAGATGCTAGGGTTTTGGCCCGTAAAGTTATGCAAATCGGCAAACTGGGCATGGCCCAATTTGTAAAGGACGCCGCAACCAGGTCCCGGGTTGCACTCGCCATAGTTTTCGCCACCGTCAACCGTGACGCCATACACAAATCTTTGACTATCAACAAGCAGGTTTCCGACTGGCTGAGCTCCATTTGAAGTGCCGTTGAACTTGAAAAGAACGGTGTACTTAACTCCGGGCGAGGTTTGAGAGTAGGTAGAGGACGTCGAGAAGATGACGATAACGACTGCTGCCGCAATTACTGACAGTAACTTACGTGAGTGATCGGTCCGCGAACTTGAAGATGGTGTCCAGTTGGTCCACATTTTTCCTCCCCAGTATTCGAAACGCATTCAGCTTGCACTTTCTTTCGGAGTCGTGTCAATGCGGACACATGGGGATGGCCGAATGCATTCGAGTAAAGCGCGAAGGCCCTTCTCACCCAACTACCAACTCCATCACACTAGCCTCCACTCCATCCTGCACGGTCACAAATCCCACCGTCACCGGCAGCGAAAACCTCCGCGGCCCCGCACTCCCTGGATTGAAGTAGACCACTCCATCCTTCACTTCAACCTTAGCCTTATGCGAGTGGCCACTAACCACCATCGCCACGCCAGCCGCCTTAGGGTTGATGTCCAGATCGTGGACCGAGTGCACCAGATAAAACAGCTGCCCGCCTAACTCCACCACATCGGTCGCAGGCAGCTCCGCACACGCCCCGTGCACATCTACGTTACCGCGAATCGCCGTCACCGGAGCAATCTCACGCAGCGTATCTAGGATCGCAATATCCCCCACATCGCCCGCATGCAGAATGTGCTCCACCCCGCGCAGCGCGGCCAAAGCCTCCGGCCGCAGCAACCCATGCGTATCCGAGATGACTCCGATCAACATAGCGCCCTAAGCCAGCTTCAGACTCTGCAGCGAGGCATACGCCTGGCTCAACTTCGGGTCGTGGCTTCTATCCGGATCGATGCGAAGCTCAAACGTCGTCACGCCCTTCAGATCGACCGGGTAGTCTTCGTTCTCTTCCGTAGAGCCGTTCGGCGAGAACGCCCACTGCTGTCTCACCACTTCCTTCAGCTCGTTGCCCGCTCCTGCAAACACGGCGAACTCCTGCGACCGCTCGGAACTTCGATCCACAAACTGCAGATGAATCCGTTTGATCGTCTGCGGCTCGTCGAAGTGCAGCCGGATCAACTGAGGACCGGTGCCTGCTGCACGCCAGCCTGTCGTCTCTTTCTTGCCCAGGGCATGTTCAATGGGGAACTGCTCATCTTCGGAGCTGATCTCCACTCGCGCAATTCTCTCCAGATCGCGCCATAGATCGCCGATAGGACTTGCCATTGTGGACGATGGTGAAACGATACTCTTACGCATTGATATTGCCTTTCAGTTCCAAGGCCAAGCATATCTGATTGGCGTCGCCCATGCCGCCAGCATTCTGTATGGCAAAGGCGTAACGGTGATCAAAACGATAAAGAACAATAGAAGCAACAAAACACCACGAGAAATAAAGGCTTTCAGCAAAGAAGGAGCTGTTCAACAGGGAAGAACTATGGAACGAAGGAAGCGAGAACGAGAATTAAATCAACTCTTATCATTTTGATCACTGTTACGCCTTCCCCGATCAAAGCCCAGCGCTCATCCGAGTCCGAGGATCGAGATAGTCGCGCAGCGCATCCCCGATAAAGTTGAACGAGAGGACACACAGCATTACCGCCATCGCCGGAAAGAAGACCAGGTGCGGCGAGTCGAACAGATGCGACCGCGCGTCGTTCAGCATCGATCCCCAACTGGCAGAGGGTGGCGGAACTCCAAGCCCGAGGAAGCTCAGCGTAGCCTCGGCCAACACTGCGCCCGCCATCCCTATCGCAGCCTGCACGATCAGCGGCTGCAGAATATTCGGCAGGATATGCCGCGTCATCACGCGAAGATCCGTCGCGCCCAGTGCCCGCGCGGCTTCCACAAACTCGCGCTCCTTCACCGCCATCACCTGCGCCCGCACCAGTCGCGCATAGCCCACCCAGCCTGAGATCGCCAGTGCCAGGATCACATTTCCCAACCCCGGCCCCATGAAGGCGACAAACGCAATGGCGAGTAGAATCCCCGGCAGCGCAAGAAAGGCGTTGGTCACATAGATGTTAACGACGGTATCGGTCCACCCCCCATAGAACCCGGCCAGTCCACCCGCAACCAGGCCGATCGCCAGCGAGAGCCCCACCACGCTCACCGCCACAAGCAGCGAGATCCTCGCCCCAAACAAAGTTCGCGAAAGGATATCGCGCCCCAGCTCGTCGGTGCCAAACCAGTGTGTCGCCGACGGCCCCATCAACCTGCCCGTCAGATCGAGTCGCGCCGGATCCTGCGGAGCCAGCCACGGCGCAAACACGGCGCATAACACGAACAGAATCAGCAGCACGACTCCCACGGCGGCCAGCGGCTGACGTCTCACCGCGCCGAAAGCCGTTCGTCCAGGAGCAACCCCAGCGTTTGCAACTGATGTTTCCACCCCTGAATCCTACATGTGCAATGGCCCTTACGGGGCTTTGAAGGTAACTGAAGGAGCATGTAGGGTTAAAGGATGAAGGATCTCCGTCGTCTCGCCATCGCAGTCCCCGCAGCCCTTCTCGTCCTTTGCCTCGCGGCAGCGTGGGCGACACGCGGCTCGATGGCTCACATGCCCTTCCTTAAATCTAACGGCGGACCTGCCGGCACCCACACGCTTGTCGACCAGCGCCCGTGGCAGACCATCGAGTCGCTCGCCCCGCTGGCTGTCTCCTCAGAGGAGCAATCCTTCGCGCACGAGGCCGCACGCCTCGCCGATCACGAGGTTGACCAGGCCTTCGCCCTTGCCCTTCGCCAGGCTGCGCTTCAGACCCGCACCCCTACCGGGGATGCCCTCATCCTCCAGCAGAAGGCCGCCCAGCTTCAGGCCCTCGTCAAAGAAGACCAGGGCAAAGTAGACGCGCTCACCGCCCCGCTCAAGCAGCCCAACGGATCCATCGCCGACTCGGACGATCTCGATGTAGCCAAGGCGCAGCTCCAGCTCGACAGCGATGAGCTTGGCGACGCCACCGAGCAGCTCTCGCGCGCCAGCGGCGACAAGCGCGGCCAGATCCAGCAGGAGCTCACCGCCCGGCAAGCTGCGATGAAGAAGTACGACGCGGCTCAGGCCAACACCGGAGGCCAGATTGCTGTCCTCTCCGCCCGCCGCTACGGCACCCTCTACGGCCGCGTCTCCGCCTGGTTTGACCAGCGCAGCCGCATGGATCTGATCCGCCAGGCCAAAGTCGAGACCGACTCCAACATCGCCAGCCTCACCGCGAAGCACGCCGACTTTGAGAGCAAAGCCACGGCGGCAGTTGCGGATGTCAATGCCGCATCCTCCCAGACAAGCCCCACTACACCGCAGGATGCAGTCAAGAGCCATGTCGCCCGCCTCGCCCAGGCTCACGCACTCTCGCAGATGCACAGCATCGTCGATGACCAGCTTGAGACTCAGCAGCAGCTCTCCGCTGTCTATGCGAAGTGGCTTGCCCAGGTCGAGCTGCAGCACTCCATCGTCACCCACCTTGCCTTGCAGTCGTTCTCTGTGATCGCCTTTCTCATTCTGTGTGGCGTCATTCTCGCGACCTTGTCCGGCAAGCTCCTCGACCGCTCGCATATGGAGCAGCGCCGCCTCCACACCCTTCGCACCATCGCCGGCCTCGGCATTCAACTCGTCACGCTACTGCTTGTTCTTCTTGTGATCTTCGGCGCGCCCAGCCAGGTTCCCACCATCCTCGGCCTCGGGGCTGCCGGCCTCACGGTCGTCTTCCAGGACTTTATCCTCGCCTTCTTTGGCTGGTTCATTCTCATGGGCAAGAACGGCATCCGCGTCGGCGACTGGGTCGAGATCAACAGCGTCGGCGGCGAGGTGGTTGAGATCGGCCTCTTCCGCACCGCGCTGCTTGAAACCGGAAACTGGACCGACAAGGGCCATCCCACCGGCCGCCGCGTCACCTTCATCAACAACTTCGCCATCTCCGGTCAGTACTTCAACTTCTCCACCACCGGCCAGTGGATGTGGGACGAGATCACCGTCAACATCCCGCCTAGCGTCGACTCCTACAAGACCATCGAAGCCATCCACAACAGCGTCATCAAGCAGACCGAACAAGATGCCAAGCTCGCCGAGCAGGAGTGGCAGAACATCACGCGCCAGAACGGCCTCAGCCAGTTCAAGGCCACGCCCTCGGTCGATATGCGCCCCGCAGCCTCGGGCGTCGATATCGTCGTCCGCTATGTCATCCGCGCAGGGGACCGTTTCGACACGCGCAACCGCCTCTACCAATCGGTTATCGGCCTTCTGAATCAGCACGCCGGCACACCCGACCCCACCTCAAGCCCATCGAAGGTAGAGGAGCGAGAGTTGGCGAAGGTTTAGCCGCGAACTCAATCCCGAAAAGTCAATCCCTCCGGGTAGGAGTTATTTCTCATAGCAAGCCACTATGCCTCCCGACTATACTTAGCACTTAGAAGCAAAGCAGAGAATGTCTGCCGGGTTGTCCGGATCACTGAACCACTTCAATAGCTTCAAACTCTAAGACCCCAAGGAGTCCCTCTCTATGAAGCTCAAAGGAAAGAAAGCAGTCGTCTGCGGTGCCGGTGGTTTCATCGGCGGCCACCTCGTGCAAAGCCTGATCGAAAATGGCGTTGACGTCATCCGAGCCGTCGATATCAAGCCCCTCGACGAGTGGTATCAGGTCTCGAAGGGCGTCGAAAGCCTCTCCCTCGACCTCAAGGACAAGGACAACTGCCTGACGACAGCCGCCGGCTCGGAGGTAGTCTTCCAGCTCGCCGCCGATATGGGAGGCATGGGCTTCATCGAAAATAACAAAGCCCTCTGCATGCTCTCCGTTCTCACCAACACCCATATGCTGATGGCCGCACGCGAAAAGGGTGTCGAGCGCTTCTTCTACTCCTCCTCCGCCTGCGTCTACAACGCCGAAAAGCAGACCAACCCGGACGTCGTCGCCCTCAAAGAAGAGGATGCCTACCCCGCGATGCCCGAAGACGGCTACGGCTGGGAGAAGCTCTTCTCCGAGCGCATGTGCCGCCACTTCGAAGAGGACTATGGCCTGCAGAGCCGAGTCGCCCGCTTCCACAACGTCTACGGCCCGCTGGGCACCTGGACCGGAGGCCGCGAAAAAGCTCCCGCCGCTGTCTGCCGCAAGGTCATCGAAGCCAAGCACTCCGGCAAGCACGAGATCGAGATCTGGGGCGACGGCAAACAGACTCGTTCCTTTATGTACATCGACGACTGCACCAAGGGCGTCCAGATGATCACCGAGAGCGACATTCACGAGCCCCTGAACCTCGGCTCCGACGAACTCGTCACCATCAACCAGCTTGTCGATATCGCCGAAGACATCGCCGGCATCAAGCTGAAGCGCAACTACAACCTCAGCGCTCCCAAGGGCGTCAACGGCCGCAACAGCGACAACACCCTCATCCACGAGAAGCTCCACTGGGCTCCGTCCATCAGACTGCGGGACGGTCTCGCAAAGACCTACGCCTGGATCGAAGACGAGATCCTGTCCAGCAAGCCTCTTGCCGCAGCGACACGGTAGAGAACGAAACGCAAGAAATGGCCCTGGAGCAGATCCCTGTTCCGGGGCCATTTTTTGCATCTCAATGGAATTGTCGCTATTCCAGTTACAACTTCGAACCTCCATCAACCGGGATGCTTGCTCCCGTGATCCAGCGCGCACCCTCGGATGCCATAAAAGCGACCACGTCGGCAACATCCTCAGCCTTGCCGAGCCGCTTCAACGCCTGCATTCCCAGTGTGATCTCGCGTCCGGCTTCTGTCTTTGTGAAGTTCGACATATCCGTATCGATGACGCCCGGTGCAACAGCGTTTACGCGTATGCCACGCGGCCCCAGAATCGCGGCCCAGTTCTTGACCAGCGTTTCGATAGCTCCTTTCGTAGAGGCGTACGCAAGAATTGAGGGGTTGTCCACGCCCGGCTTGCCCACGACGGTCCGAGCAACGGCGGAAGAGATCACCGTAATGTTCGACCCTTCGCCCAACACCGGAAGAAGTTGCTGCACCAGGAAGAACGGGCCGCGAACGTTGGTTGCGAAGAGTGTGTCGAAGTCCTCAACGGTGTAGTCCGCGAGACGTGCCGCCTTGCTGATTCCGGCGTTCAGCACCAGCACATCCAATCGTTCGCCGATGATGGCTTGTACTTCTTTCGCCAGCGTTGCAGCACCTTGTGGTGTTGCCAGATCAGCGGAGATCGCGTCGGCACGCCCGCCGTTCGCCCGTATCTCGGCGACGAGCGACTCTGCCTCCTGCGTGGAGCGGCCATAGTGGGCCAGCACGTGTGCGCCGGCTCTCGCCAGAGCAAGCGCCGTGGCCCGGCCTATGCCTCTGGATGCGCCCGTGACGAGCGCAGTCTTACCTTGTAGCGTCGACATGATTCCTCCTGTCAGATGTTTGCTAACAAAAACTAGTCGGGGCGGCTACCGCCAAAGAAGGCTCGACCTTGCGGACGCGCCGCTCCCTCCTCCCTCAAGGAGAAATCTTTCTCCTTGAGGGAGGAACGTAAGCGTCGATCAGGCGTTGGTTCCGCCATCTACCGTCAGGTTCGTTCCGGTGATGTACGACGCCTCGGGACTGGCGACGAAGGAGACCAACGCGGCCACTTCGTCCACATGTCCGTAGCGTTTCAGCGCCGTCGCAGCCACCTGCGGCTCTGCCCAGTCGCCCGCAGCGGGGTTCAGATCTGTATCGATCGGACCAGGCTGAACATTGTTGACGGTGATCCCACGGCTGCCAACCTCCCGAGACAGACCCTGCGTAAACATCTTCACAGCGCCCTTCGTAGCGGAGTAGGGGACCAGGCCAGGTGTCATCATGCGCTCTCCCACGCACGAGCCGATCGAGATGATGCGGCCGCCTTCTTTCATGTGCTTCAACGCCGCCTGCGTCGCCACGAACACTCCGCGAATATTGATGTCGATCACGCGGTCCAACTCCTCCAGCGTGGTCTCCTCGAATGTCTTAGGAATAGCCGTACCGGCATTATTGACAAGCACATCAAGCCGTCCGAAGGTCGCAACGGTCTTCTCGACCGCGGCCTTGACCGCGTCTGCATCCGCTGCATCCGCCTCGATCGCGATGGCTTTACGACCGGTACTTTCAATCTCTTTGACGACCGCCGCGGCTGCGTCTGCCCCCTTGGTATAGGTGATCGCTACGTTCGCACCGTCCGCTGCCAGGCGCTTTGCGATTCCTGCGCCAATGCCGCGCGAACCGCCAGTGACCAGAGCTACTTTGTCGATTAACTTAGACATGACTTCTCCTTTGATATTTCTAAAAATGTGTCAGAGCGCCGCTGATTTAACCAGCTGCTCTCTGCTCAGGTCGCCTCTGGAACAGCTATCTGATGTGCCATCGAACCAAACAGACTTGCCATTTTGGGGAATACGAGCCATTCCAAACAGGAATACATAAGAGATTATGAAAGCACCCCCTTGAGAAGGGCCAAAAAGAGCCCCTCTTCTAAAACGATTGTTCTTTTTTGAAAGCCGATGAATCATAAACTGGCAAAATATAATCCATTCCCTAAAAGGAATGAGGAGGTCGTGTGGACAAGTTCGACGCTATGCAGGTCTTCGTCCGGGTCATCGAAAAGGGAAGCTTCTCCGCGGTCGCGAAAGAGCGCGGCATTGGCCAACCAGCGATCAGCAAACAGATCTCCGGCCTCGAAGACGAGCTGGGCACCGAGCTCATTCATCGCACCTCCCGCTCCATCTCGCTCACTGAAGCGGGCCGCGATTTTTACGAGTCCTCTCTGCGCATCCTCGACGACTTTGAGAGTGCAACCTCACGCATCGGACGCGGCCAGACCACGCCGAAGGGCCTCATCCGCCTCACCGTTCCTCCCACGTTTGCCCGCCTCCACATGGTGTCGAAGCTGCCATCGTTCTTCGCGGCTTACCCCGACATGGCAGTTGAGATGGCAGCGTCCGAGAGCCCCACAACCATCATCCAGGACGGCTTCGATCTCGCCATCCACTCGGGCGATCTACCCGACTCCAGTCTCGTCGCGCGAAAGTTCGCGCAGACGATGATCATCCTCGTCACCACGCCGCAGTACCTCACCCACCACGGTGCCCCCGAATCGCCCGAAGATCTATCCCGCCATCGAGCCGTTGTCTTCACGGAGCGAGGCGTGGCGCAGCCGTGGATCTTCGGCTCAGGTCAAAACGCCAAACGCGTCATCCCTACAGGGGTCTTTCGCACCAGCGACATCGAACAGATGCGAATGGGGGTCCTCGAACATCTCGGCATAGCCCAGGCACCCGCGTGGCTCTTCGCCGCAGAGCTCCGCGAAGGCACCGTCGTTCGCCTTCTCACTCCTTTTGAGCGAACGGTGCCCATCCTCGCCGTACGTCCCGCCAGCCGCCGCATGTCCACCAAAGTTCGCGTCTTCATGGAGCATCTGGAGAAGACATTCGCACTCTGTTCTCAGTTCAATCCACGGCCCAGCTAAGCCGGCAAAGGCCGCAGAGAATCCGGAATGGGAGTTCGCCTGTAGGAAGTGACCTCTTTTTGCTACCATGCCAACCATGAATAAACTAGCGCCGTTCCTCTGGTTCAATGACAACGCCGAAGAAGCCGCTGAGTTTTACCTAAGCGTCTTTCCGCATGCACGCAAGCTCGATGAGTTGCGCTCCAAAGGTGTCGGTCCCTGGCCCGTGGGCAAGATTGGTACGATTACGATCGAGCTTGAGGGCCAGGAGATGGTCTTCCTCAACGGCGGCCCTGGGCATCAGCTCAACCCCGCCTTCTCGTTCTTCGTCCGCTGCGACTCCCAGCAAGAGATCGACAGCTATTGGGACAAGCTGATCGAAGGTGGCAAACCCATGGCCTGCGGCTGGCTCACAGACCGCTTCGGCTTATGCTGGCAGATTGTGCCGCGCAATATCGGCGAGTTGGTCAGCCATCCCAAAGCTATGGGAGCCATGATGGGGATGGTCAAGATGGACCTGTCCGCGTTGGAAGCCGCCGCGCGCGAGAGCTAACAGCTCTCTCATCATCTCCAGTCATCGGTATGGTATTTACCCTCCGCGTCGACCACAGACGCGAGCAAAAATCCTGCAACCGGGGAAGAATGGGCAACATCAAATAGCTGCCGAAAAACGCTGGGCCGTATTGGTAAGCACGGCTCGCTGCGGATACCAATCCGCAGTCCAGTCAGCTCCTGCTTCACAGCGGAGAAGGGACCCACGGCGATAGTAGTAGTGCTACGGCACTGCTGCCTGTCGCGTGGTGCGTTTCGGTCTAAATCCCTGACAAGCCACGCGATGGAACTTTCTGTAAAACGGAGATCGCGATGGCAACGATAAATCACACCAACCTCACCACCTACAACGTGCCTGCACTGACGGAGCTCTTCTGCTCGGTGTTTGATTTTCAACCCCTGGAGAAACGCGGCGACAAATTATCTGTGTTGCGGAATGCCGAAGGCTTTCTGCTGACACTGATGTACGACAAGCACATGACTCCAGAGCAGGGATATCCCGGAATGTTTCACATCGGCTTTCTTCAGCCCACGCAACATGCTGTTGACCTTTTGCACGATAGTTTGAGTGCTCGGAACTATATGGCACCAAAGCCTGCGCAGCTGCAGCGCGGCGGACCGCCAACGTACGGCTTCTACTACAATGCTCTCGGCGGTGTCATGGTGGAGGTCAGCACCATGAACATTGCCGAACCTGCCTAACCCGCAAATCCCAAAGCGAAGCGGGTGAGAGTGCAGATTCTCACTCGCGTTCACTCTCTACACCAGCTGCGATGAGAGATCATTTGGATAGGGTCAGCGCTCTGACCTGCAATCATGGCAAACTCTTCCAGGAGAAGGTGTGACCTGCGTTGACCACACTCCACGAAATAGGCCTAAAATGAAAACCCAACAGTAACTGGAGCGGTTTATGAAAGAAGAACAAATACGCGAAGCCCTGAACGCGCATTGGCAGGCGTCGGCAGCCGGCGATGCAAATGCGGAACACGATATCTACGATGACGATGCCATCTGTGATTATCCCCAGTCGGGCGAGCGAATCCTCGGACGAAGCAACCTACAGGCTCTGCGGAGTCATCATCCCGGCAAGCCGTCAGGCTTCAACGTCAAACGAATTCTGGGAACAGGGGATCTCTGGATCACGGAATACACAATTACCTACCAGGGACGGCCGGCATATACAGTCAGCATTATGGAGTTCCGCAACGGTAAGGTCGTGCACGAGACACAATATTTCGCAGACCCCTTCGAGGCCCCAACCTGGCGGAGCCAATGGGTTCAGCAGTCACATTGAACTTTTTTGGCGTCTCGCTTCATCGGCGCGCGGATTACGCTCCGTTGCGGGCATAACGCCTGGGAGAGCAGCCCATCACGCGGCGGAACGCCTTGCCGAAGGCGCTCTCAGAATCATAGCCGAGCGACTGCGCGATGCTCGCAAGACCATCGGACGAGCTCTTCAGGCGGTCGGCGGCGAGCAGCATGCGCCAGCGAGTGAGGTACTCCATCGGGGTAGCGCCCACGATCCCGCGGAAGCGCAGGGCAAAGACCGAGCGCGACAGGCCGACTCGTTCTGCCAGCGACTGCAGCGTCCAGGGATGACCCGGGGCTTCATGCATGCTGGCGATGGCGAGGCTCATGTGTTTATCCGACAGCGCGGAGAGCCAGCCGGGACCGGCGCTCGCGGCGTCGGATAAATGCAGGCGAAGCGCCTGCACCAGCATCATGTAGGCGAGCTGCTGCGCGATCAGAGAACCGCCGGGCTGCGGGTCGCGAAGCTCCTCGCGCATGCGCTCCAGCGACCAGCGCATCGCGGCCTTATCGGACTCGCGACGGATATGGACGATAGGCGGCAGAGACTGAAGCAGCATCTCAGCGTGGCCGCCAGTCAGGGCGAAGTGGCCACCGGCGATGTAGTACAAACACTCTGTATCCGAGGCCTCGCCGCCCATGCCCAGCCGGGCGCGCGCAACTGTGTAGTGCACCGGTTCGAGGGACAGGTCCGTGGCGAGCCGAAACGGCAGCCCACGCGGCAGCAGGAAGCAGTCCCCGGCGTCGATCCGTACTGGCTCGTGACCTTCGACAACCAGCCAGCACTGCCCGGCCAACATGGAGTAGCACTTGATTCCCTGATGCTTGGGGAAGCTGATAGCAATATCGCCAGGCACCGCAAAGCCGCCGGAGGAGTAGCTTTTTGGCTTCAGCAGCGCGAGCACCTCGGAGAGCGGATCCATGAGCGGACCTTGCCGCTCACCCGCAACTGAGCTCTGCGCTTCGTAATTCCGTGGCTGCGGGACGAATGGACCGACCATAAGGACTTTCAGTATAGATCGTATGTGGGCGCAAGCCATCTAGTACTTCGACGGCGCAGACTGGCCGCTTATTCATGGAATCCTAAGGAGAAACATTATGCGTATCTTTGTGACCGGGGCGACAGGTTTCATCGCTTCGGCGGTTGTGTCGGAGCTGATCCAGGCTCGCCATCACGTGCTGGGGCTGACGCGGTCGGAGGCTGGAGCCCAGGCTCTGCGAGCGGCTGGAGCCGAGGTAAAGCACGGCAACCTGGACGATCTCGACAGCCTGCGCCAGGGTGCAGCTGACTCGGATGGCGTGATTCACCTTGCCTTCAACCATGATTTTTCGCAGTTCCAGAAGAACTGTGACGACGACCGTAAGGCGATCGAGGCGATCGGCGAGGTGCTGTTGGGATCGAACCGGCCCTTCCTCGTGACCTCCGGCACCGCCATCGCAAACAGCGACGACGGCAAGCCCGCAACGGAAGACGGCCCGACATCATCCTGGAACCCTCGCGCAGCTTCGGAGGCGGCGACCCTCGAACTGACTAAACGCGGCGTCAACACCTCGGTCGTGCGGCTGCCGCAGGTGCACGACACGCGCAAGCAGGGTCTGGTGCCATACATCACAGCGGTGGCGCGCGAGAAGCGCATCTCGGTCTATGTAGGAGACGGCAGCAATCGCTGGGCGGCGGCGCATATCTCCGACGTGGCGCGGCTGTATCGGTTGGCATTCGAGAAGGCCGAGCGGGGCGCGATCTATCACGCCTCCGACGAAGAAGGCGTGTCGATGAAGGCTGTAGCCGAGGCGCTGGGCCGCGGCCTGAAGGTGCCTGTGGCGAGCATCAAGCTTGAAGAGGCTCAGGCCCACTTCGGCTGGCTCGGTGCTTTTGCTGGCCACGATATGCCCGCCTCGAGCGCGATCACAAGACAAAAGCTCAACTGGAAGCCAACCGGACCCGGCTTGATCGCCGACCTGGATGGGATGGACTACACAACAGCCTGAGCGGAATGACGGCGCACCGGAAACCGCGAGTCCACCGGTGCGCTCGCTTCATGGAAAGAAGAACTCGAATGGACTTCTTGGCACGCTCTACCCTTGAGCTTTTCATCATCGCGGTCCCGATGACCGTCCATAGATGGCGAGAGAAAGCGGGATCAGCGAAAGAGCCAACGCCCAAAGCGGATGGTAGCGTATGTCGTCAATCACGCAACCACTGGTTGGGGGTGTGACGCGGCGACATTCTCCGCGGGTTCGATTCGTTCTCGATCTGCGCGGCTTGTGAGAAACTCGGCGAATATCCAGCATGCTCCGATCGCAGCCAGATTGTAGACTGCGGCACCCCATGTTGCCTGATCGTGCAATCGGATAAAAATAGGAGGTGCTTCTACAAAACCTTCAAACAGCAACAGCATCAATGCAAGAAGCCTGGCGGCCTGGACATCCATAATTCCTGAACAAATTGCACTTCCTGCCAGGAAGAAGGCGATTCCGGTCAGCGCCGCCCAAAAATATCCAAACGACATCCAGTGCGGGACGATGGTCGCGAAGACGCGAAGGGCAATGAGGTGAAATAAGCCGAAGATGACAGGAGGCAATCCGAGCATCCAACGTGCAGTGATAGCTCCTCTCTTTTGCAACAGGGAATCCGGTGAGGCGGTGGAGACATAAACGATTGCTGCCGGAGCAACCAGCATCAACTGTTGAGCGAGCCCGAACGTGACGCCAAATAAAACGTCGATTCTCCAGCCAAGGGCATGAACTCCGGCTTGGTACCGAAACAGCCAAAATGCCGCAAAAATCAAGTAGGCGGTGGCGGATGCCGCGGCGCCAATCTTTGCGCTGCGCTGCCACAAAATTGCAAGACCCGCTGCGACCAGCCAGAGGCCCGCGACGTAGGCCAGTAGGTGTTGATCAGGAAAATTTATGCCCAGCGCTTGGATGGGCTGATGCGAGGCATCGAATGCACCCCAGGCGATATTTAGAATGCCGGTGAGAGCAGTGCCTAAGCCATAGAACCAAAGTCCAGCTTTCATCTGTTGATCTCCCATGAGTCGCTTAGCGGGAATCAAGAACTCAATGACAATCGATGCCCTTTTCGCGACCTCAGGCCTGATAGTATGGCCGCAGTGGTACATCGAATAGAGCCATTTTAGTAAAACATTTTGGACCATTGAGATGACCAAAGCCGTTAGTTCCTTCGAACTCACCCTCAAAAGCCAGCCGCGCCATCAGACCCTGACCAATTGGCTATATGGCGAACTGCGTTCTGCCATTCTGGAAGGACGGCTCGCTCCGGGCGCCAGACTGCCAGCATCCAGAGATTTCGCCAGCCAGTATGAACTCTCCCGAGGTACAGTCGTCAGCGTTCTGGAGCGACTACAAGCCGAGGGTTACATCACCGCTCGTGTGGGATTCGGTACGTGGGTCAATCGTGTCGAGTCGCCTCGTCCGACGCGCCAGGCAACCGCGACACCGGCATACATTCGTCGCGTCGTTTCGACATATAAACGGCCGCAACCCTGGGTCGACCAGGCTTTTGTAGACGGCATCCGCCCCTTTCGCATCGGGGTTCCAGCTATCAACGAATTCCCGTCCGAGGTTTGGGGACGTATTGCCGCGGATCGAGCACGTAATTTCAGGTCATGGTTAAAGAAGGAGGCTGATCGGCGTGGGTATCGGCCATTGCGCGATGCAATCGCCGAGTACTTGCGTACGTCCCGTGGGGTGCGATGCACTGCGGAACAAATCGTCCTCGTCTCCGGAATACAACAGGCGCTCGACCTGTTGGCACGACTGCTCTTGAAAAAGAGCGATCCGATATGGATGGAAGATCCTGGATACTTCGGGGCCAGAATTGCGTTCGACAATGTCGGAGCCAGGATGATCCCTGTACCAGTGAATGATGAAGGGCTGTCTGTATCCGCCGGAATCAAAATCTGTCCGGATGCGAAGGGGGCATACGTAACACCAGCTCACCAATTCCCGCTGGGGGTAACGATGTCGCTGGAGCGGCGGATGGCCCTTCTTAGCTGGGCCGCACGCGCCGGCGCTTTTGTTATCGAAGACGACTATGACAGCGAGTATAGATTTGAGGGGCCGCCTATACCTGCACTGCAAAGCCTCGACAATCACTCAAGCGTTATCTTCATCGGCTCATTCAGCAAGACGCTATTCCCCGCCTTGCGCGTGGGCTACGTGGTATTGCCTGCGCCGTTAGTAGATCCTTTCCTGAGTTTCCGTTACCGAACCGATTTCCGGAATTCATCCTTTGACCAGGCGGTACTCTGCGACTTCATCGTCGATGGGCATTTGGCGCGTCATCTGCGGAGGATGCGGAATCTGTATGCGGAGCGTCTCGCAACACTCATAGAAGGAGCCAACCAATATCTGGGTGGGTTGCTTGAGATCTCTAACGTCAGGGCAGGCCTCTACACGATCGGATACCTCAAGAATGGAATGACTTCACAACAGGCGGAAAAGCTGGCGGCGGCCCAGGGTGTTGAGGTTCTCGCCGTCGATCGCTGCACTCTGAGACGTCCTGATCCGAATGCGTTGCTCCTCGGCTTTGGTGGATTCGATGAGCTTGCCATACGGCAAGGACTCATTCGACTCTCGAAGGCATTAAGCTAGCCAGACTTGAGACAGGAGACGAGTTCTCTCAACGGCTTTGATCATCCAATATGCAGGCTCACTGACTCCATCAATGCTTTAACCCCGTTCCAGGTGATCTGCACACCGATACAAACCAACAAAAAGGAAGACAATTGGGTGATTACCGTCATCCCGGTCGGCCCCAGGATCCGTGCCAACCGATCGGCAAATCCATAGCAGAGCAAGATGCTGACCGCGATCAGAGCCAATCCAACGAGTGCCGCCAGGATTGTCACAGGATGGTACATGTGATGGTGAGCCGCGTTCGCGCCCAGCGTGAGCGCCGCTGCAATTGATCCAGGGCCTACGGTTAATGGCAATGTCAAGGGATAGAATGCTCGGCGGATTGCGTCCTGCGGCTGTACGGCTTCCTGTACATCCTGTTTTTCGTCGTCCCGCTGCTTCAGCAGCGACCATCCTGTCGCAACGACGATCAGCCCCCCGCCGACCTGGACCACAGGCAGCGAAATCCCAAAAAAAGCGAGCACGTAAGTCCCGATAAAATACGTCGCAACCAGCAGGAAAAAACTGTTGACGGCAATGCGCCAGGACAATACTTTTCGCGCTTCAGGTGAGTAATCCCGGGTCAGTGCCAGAAAGAAAGGGCTGCCTCCGAGCGGATCCACGATGGGGAAGAGCGTCACAAGAACCAGGAGTATCGTTTGAGCTGCTTCCTGCATAGATCAATCTCTCGATTGTATTCGATCTCGATTACCGTTAGGCCGAGGTGACAGTTGCCCGAATCAACGTCTGTCGTTGAAGGCAGCATAGGGCGCGCTTCAATTCCGGGTCTGGATTTCGCGGTGAGCTGTGACTGTTATCCCATCGAAAGGTCCACGTACTCGACCACTTACGGCCACGACGTTCGTGCTGACTCCGGGAAGCAAGGGACGATTTAAGACTCTCGTCACGTTATTCCCGCTTATGTTGTGACGTTGTCATGGACGCAGCTTCTGCTCTAAATCCGGCACATAGAGGGGTTGTGCGTCGGCTTCCAATCGATGCGCCGCCGCCAGCGCCAGTTCATAGGCGGCTCGTGCACTATTTTTGTCGCCTAACGCCGTCTGGGCGTCTCCTAAGGCCATCTGCGCCAGCAAATTCTCCGGCTGCAAAGCGACAGCCCTCTGTGCCGCAACCAAAGCCTCTGCGAGCCTATTCTTCCTTAGCAAGATATTCGACTTTTGGACTGCTCCCAACGCCGCCGCTTCATGCACATCGAAATCGCCATGGTACACAAACACGCTGTGATCGATCTGCTCCGCCATCGGCATCCACCGAAATCGCTCAAAGACATTCAACTGGTCGCTGGGCCAGTCACAAGCTTCCAGATCGTCTGCGCTTAACAGGAGGTTGCCATGGATGGTTTCTGGCACATCGGTCGGCAATATCTCCCATCCGGTATGGGCCGTGGGCAGCGGATGGCAGGGAATGCCGTAGGCTTGCGGACGAAGATCCGGATAAGCGGAATAGGCCAACCAGCACTCCTCGCCGGGATGGGCGTCAACCCATTGCTTGATGTGCGGCAGTTGCTGCGCCCAATCCACGCTGGAGTCGCTGAGGTATTTGTGCGTGTCCGCCGTGCCACCCCAGGCTTCGTTCGCGTACGCCATCTCTGCCGGGAATATCGCCATGGCAGAGATGACGTGGAAGACGACCAACCCTCCGCCGACCCAAATCCAGCGTCGGCTATGCCGCGCGAGCGCCACTAGACCCGCTGCCGCCAGCAACGCGGCCAGTGGATACAAGAACAGAACATGACGCGTGCCGATGTTCATACCGCTGAGGATCGCCACACTCAGATAGATAGCGCCAGGCACAACCAGGTACGCCAATTCTCGCCCCTGCCTGAGCCGCCTCCTGAGCAGCGCAAAACCGGCCAGCGCTACCAGTCCGATCAAGCCCAGAGTGGTCTTGATGGACAACGCCACTGGAAAGTACCACCAAACGCCATGCGCATAATCGTGCCCCAGCAGGAAGATGGGATACTGCTGCGCTGCATAGTGGATGTCAGTCATCCCCATAAGGTAAGACTCTGGCAACAGTCGCCAATTGGCGGCATGCCCGATCACCCAACTATTGATTCCCTTAAGAGGGGCAGCGTATTCGCTCAACGTCGGGTTCATCACCAACCCTGCCGGTCTGGCCGCATAACGAAAACCGTAGAAAGCCCAAAGCACTACGACCGCGAGGACCACGATGGATGCAAGTCCGCCAAACAGTGTCCCAGCCATCCGCTTGCGCCGTCCCCGCTCGGCACAGGCGATCTCTACAAGCGTCAATCCCAGCAGCATCGGAGCCAGCAAAATCCCGCTGTGCTTGGCCGACAGCGTGAGTCCAGCGGCCAAGCCGGTCAGCAACAGACGAATCACAGATGGCTGCCTTGCGTAACGGTAGAAGCAATAGATTGTGGCGAGAAAGAAGCAAGCGACTCCCATATCGGTCGTGACCAAATCACTGTTGGCCAACACATTGGGCTCGAAGACCACCAAGAGCAAAGCCAGCAAACCAGCGGACTCGCCAAAGAGCTCGCTCCCCATCAGGAACACCGTCACCGAGAGGCCCACGGCAAAGACGCCTGCTGCGAGACGCATACGAAAGAGCAGGCGATGCTCTGGGCCATCATTCCGTTCCATAAAATCACGGCCGTCCCGATAGGCCTCCGACTTGAACCATCGCTGTTGCAGCGGAGGCACCCAAAGCTTCTCCTGCAGCAGAGGCAGTGTCGCCACCAGCTTCACCAGCGGCGGATGCTCGGGATTCAGGCCGTAGTCGCCGCTATGCCACATCATGTAGCCGGCGAAAATATGATCGCCCTCATCGAAGGTGAGCGACTCGCCATGAACGATGATCGCAACCAGGATCATCTGCAAGATGATCAATCCGCCTGCAAAGGACCCGATGGGCATTTGCAATCTCTTCATCGACACTCCGCCGCCACAGAATTTACGCGTGTAATGCAGTAGTTGATGAAAACGCTATGCGCAATGATTCGCACCCCTCATTATAGGGAATTCCACGAAGGGTCTTTTTGGACGGATTTCCTCCTCACTTGATCGTGTAGCGGGCCAGCCGTCGATATGCCCTTGCCTTGATTGTCGCGCACGATTGAGAAACAAAAACGCGCTTCACTTTACCGATACTCACTCTGGACGAGTGATAAATCGCCGAATCACTCTTGACGTGATTAGTAACGAGAAGTCTTAGTGCTGTATCTGGATCGCCCTGGTTCGAAGCCGGTAGCGGGGCAGCTCTGCGCGGGCGATTCAGATACAGCGACTTGAAGGAAGCCGCTTCATCCGGGGCCGCTGACTATGGGCGTTGAATATGCCTGAGGCGTTTGTGGTGGGCAGGTGGGCGGAGTTTTGGGTGTGTCGAGAGGACCTGCGTCACGTGTTTATGGCGGCGTATAAGCTTCGGAACGTTGTCGAAGCGTGTAGACAGACGAAGACAAGAGCAGTAAAGGTCGCTCCGGGCGCAGGCCGGGGATGCATGCCGAGGCACGGGATCAAGGTGTTGGTTCATGCGGCACGCCCTTGTGCGCACGGTGGAGATCGATTCAGCAGTTGTGCCGGTGTGAGCCGTTCGATGAGTTGCATGGTTCCACCGCAGTGCGGGCACTTCGGAAGCGTCTGTGGTCGGGTGACTTGAGGTCCCTGGGTTGATAGATGGGGTGCGCTCTGGAGCAGGCTGAAGCAGAGCGGCAGCAGCATGGCGCGTTGCCGGTTGGCGAGGAAGCCGAAGTTGCGGATGCGGACGAAGCCTCGCGGAAGCAGATGAAGCAGGAAACGGCGCAGGAACTCATCGACCGGTAGGCTCATGACGCGCTTCTTGTTGTTATGAGCTGAGTCTCGCCAGCGGAAGCTGACCTGGCCGTCGGAGAGGGCGACCAGCCTGCTGTTCGAGATGCCGGCGCGATGGGTGTAAGCGCCGAGATAGCGCAGGGCATGCTCCGGCCCAGCGAAAGGAGGCTTGGAGTAGACGACCCAGTCATGACGGAAAAGCACTCTGATCCAGGCGGTGAAGCTGCGTGGCTCGGCAAGCGATGCGAGGTGTCCATGGAACTCAAGCTTGCCTTGATGAAACGCGGCCTTGAGGCCAGCGATGAACTTGCCGCGAAAGACACGTCCAAGCACCTTGACCGGGAGGAAGAAGGTGCGGCGTGACGAGATCCAGCTGCCGTGATCCGGTGCCAGACCGCCGGAGGCGATGACGCAGTGGACATGGGGATGATGCTCCAACCTCTGGTCCCAGGTGTGGAGCACGCTGAAAAATCCGATCTCGGCTCCAAGGTGTCGCGGATCGCGAGCGACCTCCAGCAACGTGGCGGCACTGGCGCGGAACAGCAGTCCATAGATCAACCGCTTGTTCTGGAGTGCGAGCGGTGCCAGTTCACGCGGGAGCGTGAACACCGCATGGACGTAGCGGGTGGGCAGCAGCTCGCGTTCGCGCTGCTGGAGCCAGCGGATGCGGGCGTTGCCCTGGCACTTCGGGCA
>NZ_LMUD01000014.1:139985-168893 GCF_009766095.1 Granulicella sp. S190 | reverse complement strand
AATCTGCGCTTCGCTGTGCTTGCTCTTGCTCATACTGCTCTCCTCCCTGAATCCGAAATCATACTTGCGTAGGTGCGGATCCAAGGGAGCAGGTCAGTTCTGCTCCGGCGACGGGATAAATTCGTATTCACAAACGTGCGGGTTTTGGGGGCAGGTCAACCCTATGCTTTATGTCGTCCCAAGAATGTCCATCTGCATCTGCGCGGGAGAGTGGATTGTTCAGAACGTAACCATAAAGGTTTAGCGATTGCGGATTATCGAGTGTAGAGTACGGCACGGCTTCGGGTTTGTCGGCCCAGTCAGGACTCATGAAGCGGCCCATGTTGGAGGCGTAGTATCTGGCTCCGAAGTAATCTAGCCCTGATTCTGTATCGCGTTCTTTGCCGGTAAAATTGAAGTGTGTTGAAAAACACTGCTCAAACACATAACGCGGAACTGCATCGTAGGTATGTCTGCTTAAAATCATGACACCATGTGGGCATCGTAAACACATTGCTGACGATCCGAGAAGGGATCACTCTCGCCCAAGATTTGGTTTTGATCTGCTTTAGTTGTCATACGATTCGGCAAATACTTCATGGCGCAAACTGAACCCAGCCGATTCGATAACTTGTCGTGCTCGGGTAAGAAATAGAAGACCTTCCTGATCTGGCCTGAACTTAAAAACCACACTTAAAACCACTGGTCGCGCCTTTGCATCGGGGTACTTCTGAAGCATTTCTCCTCCCTCGACGAAAGCGAGGTAGGCATTAAATTTCTTCTGGAGCGTGCTCTGATGTTCGATCGTATCCGACCAATCGAGATGGTCACTGATCGTTAGGACCATCTCGCCAGCTTCGTTTACGCTCGCCACATCTACAGTATCGAATTGATCAACAGACATGCGCTATGCCTCTCCATCTGCTCATTGTGGTTGATTTGGTCTCACAACCTTGACTTCGGTAGGAGGGATCTTCGTGCCTCCGGGGAAACCTGGTTTACCTTGCTCCACCACAGTTCCACCAGTCTGAGCGATCTCTGGATGTGCTGCCGCTTGGTTGGGAGTGAGCCTAGCCGTCGCTGAGGACTTCGCTTCCGTAAGAGCTACCTTTCCAGAAGCGTCTTTACTAACGACATCCATCACAGTCTTAACTCCGCTCTCAGTCTTTATTGTTACGTTCTGCACAACATTCGTATCCGTGACTGCCGTTTGGGCTGCAACAGCTTCCTGGAAGGCCCTCCCCTGCGCTGCGTTCTGCAGGATACCTGGAGCCTCCTCTGGCATTCCCAACGGAACCATCTGCATGCTACATTGAGGGCAATTTTTCGTAGGGTTCATTAGGTCTGAATACAAGACCGCAGCAGAGTGGAGAAAGGACACATTGGCATCCACAAACCTACTGAACAATGACGGTGTAGGGGCTGAGACGTTTGTTGGCGCTGTCGGATCACCGCAATCTGGCGGGCAACCCGCATGGCCATCTGGGTCAGCCTTGCTGAGGGGATTGTTGAGCACGTACCCATACAGGTTTAGAGATTGAGGATTGTCGAGGCTGGAGTACGGCACGGCTTCCGGTTTGTCAGACCAGTCTGGTGACATCCACCGGCCCATCGTAGACGCATAGTAGCGAGCGCCGAAGTAGTCGAGCCCTGATTCGGTGTCTCTTTCTTTGCCGGTATAACGAGATGCCCAAAACACACACGAATGCACAAAGTGTGGAGTGCAGTCGTAAGTGAACTTGGGCTGTATCGTAGTGGTGTGTCCTTATTTCAAGGCGAAGCAGCGTGAAGAGGGCGAAGCCTTCAAGACTCGCTACAGGTTGCACTGCGACACGATGATAGTCGGCTGTTCATCCACGGGGCATTCAACATCCACAGTGAAGGTTCGCTCAGGAAAGACTTCCAAGAGCCGCAGTCTCCACATGTGTCCTAGTCGATTTGCCAGAAGGACATCTTCTGCAAGTGTCGTTGATCCGCGATTCGACGAAAAAAAACTCGACGGTATCTCAAAGCTATTGAACGAGCGTTCGATCTCTCTTCGGGTCTGCCCCGCCAGAAGAGCTTTTTCGACTCGAAAACGATCCTCTTCGGACTCCATGATGGATTCGTGGAAGATCATGCCCTTTAGCTCTATGAAATCGGGCCAGAATAGCTTGCTGTAGACCAACGCATATAAAGGGCTCCCGAAGGCTGAAGCGAAGTCAAGAACACTAAAAAGCCGGGTATCAGCGTCATTGTGATACTCCTTTAGGTGACGGACTAAATCCTGATCCCTTTCGAATGTTTGAATCATTGTGGAATCTCCTCTGGCCGCGCGGGTCTTGCTCTGTTAGCTGGAGAACCCGGCCCCTTTCCTTGAGCAGGCTCCTTTACCAGTGGTGGAGAGACTCCGCCATGCGTCTTTCCGTCTGGCCTAAAGACAGCCTTCTCATTACCGTTCTTATCAAACGTAGTATAGCCGGTCACTTTTCCGTTGGCATCTCGTTTCGCTACCGAGTGGTCGCCTTGTGCGCTCCCATCAGGCTGGACGATATTGGTTCTCTTGTTCCCACCTTGCTCGCCTCCTTCCGGGCCACTTGGGCTGCTAGTTTGCCCTGAAGGACTAGCGGGAGCTGCTGGTGCATTTGCACCTTTGGAAGACATCGAAAATATTGAACTGCCATCTTCGTTGGTCAGGCTTCCACCTGGAACATAAGATGGTGGTCTTGCGTTGGAAAGGATGTCTGCTACAGCATCTGGATGAGTTCCTACGAGGATAGCTACTCCAGCGCCCACTACGGCTCCAACTGGGCCTAATATAGATCCTGCTTCTGCACCGAAAAAGCCCTCGGCAGTTATGCACTCTGGGCAGTGTCCATCCGGGTCCGCTTTGCTCAACGGATTGTTCAGCACATATCCGTAGAGATTTAAGCTCTGTGGGTTCATCAGGTCTGAGTACGGCACGGCCTCGGGTTTGTCAGCCCAGTCCGGGCTCATCCATCGGCCCTGGTTGGACGAGTAGTATCTGGCCCCGA
Organism: Granulicella sp. S190; assembly: GCF_009766095.1. GTDB lineage: Bacteria > Acidobacteriota > Terriglobia > Terriglobales > Acidobacteriaceae > Edaphobacter. The sequence goes on along the minus strand of NZ_LMUD01000014.1, from coordinate 165,900 downwards.
AGTAGTCGAGTCCGGATTCGTTGTCTCTTTCTTTGCCGGTATAACGGGATGGTTTTAAAGCGCACGATTGCACACAACGTGGAGCGCAGTCGTATGTGAAGTCAGGTGCATCGTAGTGATACGTCACCCTGCTGCCGCAACGCTACGATTCGAGAATTTCTGCATTTGCTCACCTATGACGCCAGATGTTACGGCTCCCCCTATGATGAACAGCGGCCCGAAGAGTGTAAGGATTTGCATCAGGCCTTCTGGATGCCCAGCAATGCGGACGTATGCAGCGTGCACTGCGTACGAACAGACGACAGCAACCATTCCACCGGCCAATAAGCCGAAAGCGGCCAGGTTGCTCCAATGTTTCGAGAGTAGGAAAGCCAAAACTTCTAGCAAGAGACTTGCTACTAACACCGCAGCAATTAACCCGAGCAGAACATCAGGCTTCATGTCTGAGAGAAGGCTAGACGCAGGCAACCCATGAGATTGAGCATAGCTCGCCGTCACCGCAAACGTGCCCAAGGCTGCAAGATAGGCTGGAACGCTCAAGAGCGCCGCAAGTAAGGCTCGCCACCCAGAGACTCTCATTCCAAGCGCCCACGCAGTCCCAAGGGCACAACATATGAAAATAGGACCCACGCCTGCCACAAGAAGCACAGGCAAGGCACGCGACAACGCGACGAGAAGAGCGCCAGAAATTGCTCCAGTGACGACGAAAATGATGCGATTTGTATTTTTCATTGGGGAGCCTGCGGTGTGAGTGGCTTTTCCGGTTGTTTAAGGGCTGACGGAGTTGTTTCCTGATAGTTGTGAACGAGAGTTGTTGTGACTGTCGTCCCATCCGTGGTGTATCGATAGATTTCCAGCGCGGGGTATTGTCGAGCGGTGCTTCCTGCGTCGACCCCTACTTGACCTCCAGGAGTCACTGTGAGGTTGATATGGTTGCTAATGTCTCCCAGCGCACCACCCACGTCGTACGCACTCTTAGCGCTCTGGTCGACGCTGACGTGCATGTTTCCGTTCGCGTCAGTTGTCGCAGTGGGGCTTATCTGACTAGAGCCGGACCCTTGCAAGCCTCCGCTCTGGCCCAAAATGCCACTCTTTGCAACTACATCGCCATCCTTGGGCTTGTCCGTGCTGCCCGTAGTGGGATCAATCGTGAACGTGGTCTGGATGCGGGAACTTCCACCATTCCCGTTTGTGCCGCGATTATCGCCATTGCCTATTCCGAGAGGTCCGAAACGGCTGCTGCTAATGTACGAAGCTACGCAAACACCTACCTGACCTGCCTTCAAATTTGATGGGGCATCACAGTGTCCGTCCGAATCAGCTCTGCTGAGGGGATTGTTGCGGACATAGCTGTACAGATTCAGAGATTGCGGATCGGGCAATACGGCGTAGGGTACAGGCGTAACCTTTGCAGCCCAGTCAGGCGACATGAATCGTCCCATTGAACTTGCGTAGTACCTCGCCCCGAAGTAATCCAGTCCCGATTCGCTATCCCTTTCTTTGCCGGTGAACATGTAGGGGTCGTTGGTTGATCCTGCAAAGACCTGGCCAAAGGGCGTGTAGTCGAGGGGGTTGGTAAGCAATATGGTGCTGCCTACTGTCCCGACTTGATTTCCGAGATGATCGAGGAGCCGATAGTTGGGGAGGGCAGTCTCGGTGCCTGCAACTTCAGCAAACATTCCATTCGGGCCGTAGATCAAGTCCGTCCAAGTGCCTGCACTGAGCCGGGCGATAGGACGCCCGCCGAAGAAGATCGTGTCGGTGACGCCGACGCCCTGCTTTTCGACGCGGTTGCCCTCTGGATCATATATATAAGTTGCTCCACCAGTCGAGATCAGCTTACTCTCTGCATCCCAGCTCATGGTAGTGAGACCGTTCGACAGCAGGTTGCCAGCCGCGTCGTATGCGTACCCGAACATCTGATTTTGTGCGGTGTAGCTGTCGTTGAAGCTTCCGTTCTGTTGAATGTTGCCGAAAGAATCGTAGCTGTAGGTCTGATTAAGGCCATTTTGCAGGAGAGTTGCGGATGCTCCGTTGGCCACGTTTGTTGTCCCGTTGATGGTCGGCGTATAGGGCGCAGGCGAGTCTCCCACCGCCATCTGCGCTCCCCAGATCTGGAAGCTCTGGCCCGAATGGATGGAGTCTGCTCCCCCAATCTGCAGATAGAACAGAGTGAGACCGTTCTGATTCGTAGCAGTCACGGAAAATCTCTGCCAGGTAGTGGTTAGAGTGACCGGAGCTGACTGTTGAATTTGCCAGCCAGCGTCTCCCACATTGTTGAGAAACAGCGTCGTGTTCAAGGTGCCACTTGCAACCCGCAGATACACGGATGCAGTAACGGTTTGGTTGTCATAGAGCGATGGATTCGCGACAAAATCTGAGATATAGCTGTCTGTCGCAGTGGAATCCGCAGTGAATATGCCTGCTGTCGTGGATCCATCGGGAGCAGTCGCAGCGTTGACCGCAACCGTACCAAACTGCGTTTGCCAACCCGGACCATTCAGCTGTTGTGAACTCGGCAATATGTTAGTCAGTTCTTGGCCCGAGATGACTGGGAGAGCACTCGTCATGACATAAGGTCCGGCATTTGGAGAGACCTCCACCTGCGTTCCCCAAATATCGAAAGACTGACCAGTACTAAAAGTACCCCCTCCTCCAACTTGAAGAAAGAGACGATTGAGTCCGTTGGGAAGTTGGCCGGATATTGCGAATCGTTGCCAACTCGTATTTAACGTTACCGTCTCTAGCCCAACATAGATACGGCCTGGGGCGTCGGCACCGAAGCCGATGCTAACAGTCTGGGTTCCGCTGGCGACCCGCAAAAAGACAGACCCGGTCACCGTGGCTCCATCATAGAGTGCAGGATTCGGCACGTTGTTGAGGATATACGCGTCGCTCTGATTGGCTTGAGCCGTCACCTGCGTCCCTGTTCCAGAACCATCGGGGGCGATCACTGCGGCGAGAGTTACCTGCGCTCCCGTTATATTCCAACTGGGGCCATTGGATAGCTGCGAGTAGGGGAGGACATTGGTCAAACTCGTTCCGGCGCTTACTTGACTTCCTCCAGTCGCAACATAAGGACCCGCGTTCGAGGCCAGTTCTATCTGAGCCCCCCAAGCAAGGATGGCCTCACCACTGACAAAGGTAACGTTTCCGCCTACATAGAACGAGAGCTGATTGAGGGTAGTCTGTCCTGTTATCGCGAAGCGCTGCCACGTTGTTGTCAGGGAAACGATACTGTTCGCCACCGGGGACGTTCCAGAGAGGAGAGCCAGCGAGATGTTCTGTGTCCCGCTAACGCAACGAAGCCAGATCGAGGCCGTGACCGGTAGGCCGGCGTAGGGCGCAGGATTCACAATACCGCCCACAAAATAACTCTCGGAAGATCCAGCGCTGGCCGTTACCAACGAAGCCGTATTAGTGCCATCCGGAGCCGGAGCGACCGCAGAGTTATCAACAATAGAAACTCCTGGAGTGTTGCGCAGCCACTCCGACGCCGTAAACCGTTGGGAGTAAGGCATGAAATTCGTGATCGTCGTTCCCGAGACGCCAGAGTCTTCCATCATTGGATTCCAGATTGAGATGGCTTGTCCATTAGACACCGAACCGGAGCCACCAATTTGCAGATAAAGAGTTCCAAGGTCTTGTGCCACCCGTCCGCTCAACGAAAATTGTTGCCAAGCAGTGGTCACGGGTACGGCCTTAGAAGCGGCAGTCTCCGGGTTGCCGGAACTACCGAACTCGACCAGATAGAGATTGACCGTGTGAGGTCCGTTGGGGGAACGCAGCCATACCGACGCGGTCATGGTCTCTCCGCTATAGCTTCCCGCTGACGTTCCATCCCCAACCCACCCGTCAGTCGATGTTCCTGTCGCGGCCACTATGTTATATGCGGACGAAGTCCCATCCGGCGCAGTTATACCAGTCTGAAATGTAATTGCGTTTTCTGACCATCCAAAGGAACCAGGCACATCTGGATTCTGTAGCAGATTCGAATCGTCGGGATCTGTCCAGGAGGGAGGTACGCCACCGGAGCTTCCATTTGTCCCGGAGGGAGTCGCTCCACTGGAGCTTCCTATAGAACTGCTCCCCGACGGAACTGACCATGACCCAGAGAATGGTCCAACAATATCCTGCGCACTCTGGAGCCGATTCAGATTGTCATACGTAAACTGTCGACTAATCCCGGTATAAGCATCCGTATAGGACTGGAGGTTGCTGTTGGGGTACCACTGATAGCCTTTACCCCAAAGCAGATTGGTTGATGTTCCGTAGAGAAGCGATTGGACTCTTTCTCGCGAGTCATATCCGGCCGATATCCCGAGGCCATCTCCCATCGTCGCATTTATCAGATGACCCGCAGGATCGTACCCTCCGCTCGCAGCAACGCTCAGATACGGCGTGGAGTGGCCATTGCCATTCCAGCCCGTATAGGTGATGGAGGATATTCGTCCAGAACCATCATTTGATTGCGAGATCGTTCTCCCATCCGGATAGGTCTGTGAGGTCATATTTCCCGCAAGATCATAGGTCGCCTGAGCCTGAATAGTAAGGGAGCAATTCGATGGTACGCAGTAACTCCGGCTCGTCACACGCCCCATGGCATCGTAGTTGTAGGCCCCAGAGGCGTTCACATCATTTGATTCGTACGCCAGCCTGCCTATCGAATTGGTTTGGGACGACAGGTCATACATGTACTGGTAGTAGAACGAGCCGTCCGACGCTACCTTTGTCGTCATTCGGTTGAGGGCATCATATCCATAGTTGACCGTGATGCCGCGTGCGTCAGTTTTCGCGACGAGGTTTCCATTCGCATCGTAACCGTTGATGCACGTGCTTCCGTTCCACAGTCCATAACAAACGGTTCCTGTCTCGGGGTTTGAGGCAGTAATGAGTTGAGACAGAGAGTTGTAACCAAAGCTACGATTGCGGGCCGTCTCGCCGGACAGACCAGACTGCGTCACTCCGGTCAGATCGTTAAGGCCGTTGTAGCCGTAGGTCGTTGCGGCGCCATTCGGCTCCGTTACGCTCTTCAATCGCCCTAGAGCGTCCGAATAACGTTGCCACGATTGTCCAGTCTCGTTGGTAAAAATGATTTCGTTTCCGGAATACGACCAGTGCTGCGTATTTGAGTCAGGCTCAGTTCCGAGAGTCTTACGCCCCAAGGCATCGTATGCAAAATAGGTTATCCCTGCACTCGTGCCGCGATATGGGTTTGAAACGGAATATACGCGTCCAAGCGCATCGTAATTCGTAGCCACTGTGACTGCCCCGGATGGGTCGGAAGTCAATTGACTATTCAAAGTTCTCCCAAGCCCATCGAAGGTTGTGAGATGCGTCTCTGCAATCCCGGATGTGTGTTGCAAATCCTGTTCGGTCACGGAGAGCGACCCGACAGTGTCACTGTATGAATATTGTTTGTATCCGGAGCCACTGCCGCCCGTACTTCCATCACTTGTCGCTGGATACGTAACTCGCATGAGACGATTCAGTGGATCGGCTACACCCGATTGAGTGGAATAAGAGTACGTCGTCTGCTGGGAGTTCTGATCAGTATGCGACAACATCAGACCGGTATTAGCATCGAACACGTACTTCTCAACGTGCTGTATGCCGTTCGTCGAGGGATAAGTCACCTGCGTTAGAAATACGCCTGTACCGTCGTAAGCAAGAGAAGTAGTATTCCCGTTCGCATCCTCCGTACTCGTTGGCATACCCTGTGTGTTATAAAAAGTTTGAGTCTTCGGCGAGGGGCCCAGATTATTTACCCTGGTGACGCTGGTTTGATTTCCGTAGACTCCCTGGGGACTTCCGCTCTCGTCGTATCCATAGTCGGTCTCCCCTGTGATTCCTCCTCCTGTGATAACGACACTGCTCGGCAAAGTGAGCATATTCGCAGTGAGATAAGAGGGCACCTGCTCCCATTTGTAGTTCGTCGTGGCCGTCTGCAGAAGCGCTCCGGCGGAGCCGGAGCCATAGTCATATTGCGTAACGCTTTGCGTCTGATGAAACGTGTAGCAGTTATTCGTTGAGTTCTGAGCAGGAGCATACCCGACTTCGCCAAATCCAGACCAGAAAGAACAAGTTCCATAGTTGGGGCTGAGGGTCGTGACAGACTTCGCAACAGCGGTATTTCCTCCGATCGGCCAGGTCACGGTAGTCGTTGTTGGTTGATAAGACACGCCGGATGAAGACGGAGTGCCAGGATCTGCTCCTCCACTGAAGACCTCGTTAAGGACATAGCTGGTTGTCTTCAGGAGAGTTGAACCTGCAGTGCAAGTGCGTCCCGATGAAGTATCATGGGGGCCACACCCCGTATAGGCCATCTGGCGAGTGATGCTATTGCCTACCGAGTTCCCTGCGTCATCATTGCCGCCGATTTGATATTCGACGTCGTTCCCACCAGGATCGGTAACGATACTCCAGGTTGGCGACCCCACTATCCATTGATAGTTCCACGTCTGAACCGGTTGACCATTCCCGGGAGTAATGGTGCGAGTTTTAATCACTCGAGTGATCGGGCTCGTTACTGACCACAATAAGCTCACATTCTGCCAGGTATACGCGATCGTTGCGCCCGTGGGCAGCGTCAAGTTCGTTAGAGACAAGTACGAGTCGTAAGTGAACCCATAGAAGGTTCCGTTCGGTAGCATGATGTTGCTAAGCAGCGTAGCCGGTTGATTTCCCTGATTGCTCGAGCTTGCTTCATTGACTGCCAACCAAGGACCATATGAGCCCGGTAGGTCGAATGCTGTCTGAAAGGAAAACTGCTTGTAGCAAAGATAGTAGGGTTGCGTTGCCCCGCTGCCAACGGATGGAACGGTCCACTCTCGCGCAGACACAGTCCCAGACGGGCAAGTCGTCTGGCCTGGACTGACAGGAATTCCAGGAACGGGGTCTGTCGTCGTTGCCAGATAGGTTCCTGCATCTGCATTGTCACTTGTTCCTGGCGATCCGTAACTTCCAGGGATCATTCTCCCGAGCGTGTCCTGCCATCCAGAAGCATTCTGCGTGATCGCGTTTCCCGCAGGATCAGAAACAGTCTCATAGTTTGAAGAAGATAGAGCATAGTTGACGCCAGCGGCGTCCGTGACAGAAGTAGATCCCAACGCGTCGTGGAAGTTCTGGGGCGAATAGCCGGTCGCGTCTGTACTAGGATAAGAACTCCCGTATGCACTATAGCCCTCGGGGCAGCTTCCACTCCCCTGGTTTGTACAGGTTTGATATTGACTGTCTCCGTAGTAGTGCTTGGCGCCGTCCGAGCCTCGCACGTAGAAGCCATAAAGATCGGTGGTAACTGTATAAGCGTTGTATGACGATCCGCCACCGCTCGTCGCCGACTGATATACATCTGTGCCGAAGTCGAGGTGCTGATCTCGAGCCACGTACACGCCGATGTTATTAGTTTGTGGCCCGCTTAGCGCATACCAACTCCAAATTCCTGCCTGCCTTGAGCCGCTAGGAGAATATGCCGTAGAAGAAGTGGGATAGATAAACCAAGACTTTTCGTTGTAGAAGATCCTAAAGTCGAGCTTAAGAGAATGACCTCGTTGCGGGTAGCTCAAAAGTGGAACATTTAAGAAAAGGTTCCCATTAACCGGATTGACGTTGTCGACGTCGCCAACTTGATAGACAGCTAGAGGCGATAGACCAACAGCGGAGTCAGGTGTTGCTGGATATTGGGCATAACTAGTATTGCCCATCAACAGAAACAGGGCAGACGCGAAAATCAGTCTCTTTGAGATTGATTTAAATTGGGGACCCGGGAAGCAAACAGAGAAATCTTGAGCTTCTGTACGAAGCACTGAATACCAAGGCATGTCACCGACTCCAAGTTAAGCAAGTGTGTAACTCAATCGCTCACAAAACGGTAACACTGAGAGGAGTCGAACTGCCAAGGTGTTAAAAAAATAAACGAATCTTAGTTGTTCATTGATCCAAGGATACTAGAGGCGAGCAACCACCTTGTCAACCTAAATTTTGACGTAGGAAGCTGAGTGGCAACTGAACTTTTTCCAGCCGCGACACCAACAAGAAAAAGCTCAGAGATTGTTCTACGCATGATAATCAGCGATGGCCGCGGAGCGGCCGCACCTGAGGATGAGAACGTGGTTCTTGATCAGGAACCTCAGGGCGGTGGAGACTTTGGGTGCGAACAGGTAAAGGGTCGCGGACTTATTGGTGGTCTGACCCCGAAGGATAATCTGACCTGCCGGCGGCTCACTACACCTGATTGAGCCCGTAGAACAATATGCCCAACTCGCCGCCGGCTGCTTGTCCGCATTGGAGGTGCAGATGATCGAAGCGATTCTAGAGCGGTGTGCCGGCATCGATGTCGGCAAGAAGTTCGTCGTGGTCTGCGTCATGACGGGCGGACCCAAAGACGAACCCCATACGCAAATCAAGAAATTCGGCACGGTCGTGAGCGAGCTTCAGCGGCTCGCCTCATGGCTAGTCGCCGAGGGATGTATTCACGCAGTAATGGAGAGTACCGGCAGCTACTGGAAGCCAGTCTTTAACCTGCTTGAGGCGCACATTCGTGTGATCCTCGCAAATGCAGCAGACGTACAGAACAGGCGCGGACACAAGACCGATCCGAACGACAGTCGATGGTTGGCCCATCTGCTCAGGCATGGGATGATCCGCCCCAGCTTTATTCCGCCCTTGGCAATCCGAGAACTCAGAGATCCACGCGACGTAGACGACAGCTAATCGGGGAGAGTTCAAGGGAGCGGAATCGGGTGTCCGCACGACTTCCGTATCGGGAAGATCCTCCGGCACCTGAAAGCAGCCGGAACGAGGAGCGCGCCCGGCACCATATTCGCTGTCTCAAGAAGCTCGGCTACAACACCTTCGCGGCTGAGTAGAGCGCCCTCTTCTCAGAACAATGTCCTTTATCATGCATGGTAGATTTGCCGTATCCATCAGAGGCCTCGCGACGAGCCCCAAGCCTTTGTTGACTAGGTGCAGGTTAAAAAACCTCGACTTCGCCTCCTTGCTCGAACTGAGATCTGTTTGCCCCAGAGAGAATTCATAAACAGTGGCAGAGTGTTCCATATGCAATCGCTCTCGCCCGCGAGTTGCGGTCACTTGGTAATGCAGTTTTTCGGCCAGACAGATTGACCCCGTACGTTTTTGACACGTGTACTGCTGAGCTTGCATCTCCAGAAATGCTGCCAAATATTTATGTTGTCTCCACATCGTGAGAACCTTATCCCAGAGCGACTCCTGGAGAGCAGCACAACATAAATGAGAACACAACATAATCGGCGGATGCCCGTCCGGTATCGAGGCCGATGGTCTTGCCGACAACAAAGGCGATTGCTTCGGCTTCCGTCTCACGGACGGTCTTGGTGGTTGCTGTGCGGCGTTCTGCCTTGTGCAACATCTCGTGCGCGAGTTCGTGAACGAGGGTCGAAAACTCCTCGGCGGTTTCCTGACCGGGAAAGAGAACGATCTTCCCGCCGTAGCTGACACCCAACGCGGGAGAAATGCTCTCCTTCCAATCAAGCTCGATGCCCTGAGCAATCACGAAATCAATCAGGCGTTCGCGGTACTCTCCGACCTTGCCCTTCACGCGCTCGGACAGTTCGGGAAGCTCTGCGCCGTCGGTCTGACTGACGTCGAAGACATAGGCCGAACGGAATCCGACGAGGACGGGCTGGTTCTGGGTGCGAATGTCCTTCTCGGCTTCCGAGTCCTTCTTCCGGCGAATCCCAATCATCGGAGCGAGGATGCGGATAAATGCAACGGACCTGAAGATGATGAAGTACCCTAGCCGTCATGCGCTTCAGAGCCTTGGCGAATGGGCTATGAAGCAGGAGAGCCCAACCCAGGAAATGATCGATGAAAGGTTGGAACTCCTCGCCGTATGACAAACAACGAAAAGATCCTAGAGTCTGCGCTTCAGGCCATCGTATCGCTCGGACTGCCAAGAGCACAGCAGAATGAACGGTCTGCATTTTGTCTTCTAGCGCTTCTAAACCTCGCGCCAGATGCGCCTTGGTCAGAGGCACAAAGCCCGCTTCTCGGAATCACTCCAATGATGGATTGGGTCCGAAAGACCTATGGCAAGGAATACGCTCCCAATACGCGAGAGACCTTCAGGCGGCAAACGATGCACCAGTTCGTTGACGCCGGTATAGCTTGTTATAACCCAGACAAGCCGGATCGTCCCGTCAACAGTCCAAGTGCTGTATATCAAATTGACCCCGGGGCTTTGAAGGTCCTTCGGACATTCGGGACTGAGGCTTGGCACGAAACCCTAACCGCTTACGTCGCCCAGCAGGAAACACTCGTCGCCCGTTACGCAATGGAACGTGAACAGAACCGGATACCGTATGCCCGCCTCCGCCACAACCTGCTTCGCTCAGCGCAGCCTCGCGGTCATGCCGCCTGGACTGGCACAGGCGCTCGGTCCGGTGCTCCAGCAGATTGCGGAGATAACAGTCAAAATCAAGCAGTACGACCGGCAGATCCAGCAACTCGGCCAGACCGAGTATCCGGAGACGCAGGCGCTGTTGAAGGTTCACGGCGTCGGCCACCTCACCGCCCTGACCTTCGTGCTAACGCTCGGCAGCAAGGAGCGGTTCGGGCGAAGTCGCGATGTGGGTTGCTATCTTGGTCTACGGCCTCGTCGAAGTCAGTCCGGAGACCACGATCCTCAGCTTGGCATCACCCATGCCGGCAACGCATACCTCCGAAGTCTGCTGATCGAGTGCTCCAACCATATCCTTCGACCGCACGGACGAGACTCGGCGCTTCGACAGTGGGGTCTGCACTTAGCCGCAAGGGGTGGCAAGCAGGCCAAGAGCAAGGCCGTTGTTGCAGTAGCCCGCAAGCTAGCCGTGTTGCTCCATCGGCTCTGGAGCACGCAAGAACCGTACATACCGTTCTATGAAAAAGCGGCCTAGCAGATGACCCTGTTCACCCGTTGCGACGACACCGTGTTCCGATGACTGCGTGCGCGTTTTGGTCTTCCAAGACCGACCGATAAATAGCAGCATCGACTCTCCTTTCGAACCCCAACCGGCACCGAGCTTGCCTCAAGACAGCTCATCCAGAGTGCGAATAGAAACCCGGTGGAGAGCAACGAAACCAAGAGCAACAACAAAAGCAAAAGCCCTATGAAGGAAAAACAAAGAACAAACCCTTGACACCAGTGACCTGCTCATAGAAAACGCGCTTCTCTTGAGATAACCCGAACGGTCTGCGGCTTGGCTGGCGTGGGCTAATCCCTGAGAAACCACTTCTCAATCCGCTCGGTTGAGAATAGCCATCGCGTTGTGCAACGTCGTGTGATCCATATGGGCGTATCTGGCCGACATCGCGATTGTCTTGTGGCCAGCAGCTTCCTGAATCACCTTCAGGCTGACCCCAGCTTGAGCCAATCGGGAACAAAAGGTGTGGCGCAGATCGTGCCAACGGAGCTGCTTGATCTTCGCGTCTTTGAGGGCCGCTTCCCACCATTTCTTATTGTCGCCGATGCCGAAAACTACGTCGTCGGGTGAAGAGTTGGGCCTATCGATCGCTCTGTCTTTACGTTCAAGCGAGAGCTTCCGAAGTTCTTTAAAGGCGGTCACCACGTCGTCGATCATTGGCACCGTGCGACTCGACTTGTTCTTGGTATCGCGCAGAAGAATGCTTTTCTGCTTGAAGTCGATATCCCTCCAACGCAGCCCATACTGCTCTCCCTTGCGCATGCCCGTACCGAGCGCGATATCGAGTTCGTAAATCCGGTGGAGCAGTCTCTTCCGTCTTCTTTCATTCTGAGGACCGCAAGCATCAACCGCTCCCTGAAGGACCGCCCTCAGTCGTTTCTCTTCCTCCGGCTTCAAGTAACGGATGATGCCGTTATTGACCGGGTGTTGGCTGACGTCTCTTACTGGGTTTACCTGGACCTTGTCTCTTTGCTTCCCGTACCGGTACACGGCAGAAAATGTGGCCTTGTAGCGATTAAGGGTCGCCGGCGCCCTATCCATACCTTCCAGCCAATCCATGATCTCGAATGGCTTGACCGTTGATGCTGGTCGATGGCCAAACTGCTTCTTGATGAGGCCGAGACGGAAGGGAGGATTCCGTTGATCTTTATAAACATCCGGCTTGCTCTTGATGTGGCGTAGGAGATCGTCACAGAGTTCAGAGACCGTCGTTGTAGAGACGGAGACCTCCAACTCTGTTTTCGTTTTGGGAGCTGCCTTGGCGGTAGAGGGGACGAACCCCTCGCCGCTGCGTTTCAGAGTACGAGCTTTCTCGACGTAAGCAATCGCGGCGGCGCGGTTCCGGCCGAATGACTTCCGCACGAGTTTTCCGTCTTGTCTGTACCTTGCGTGCCAGATGCCTGAGCCGGGAATACGCTCGTAAACGCCTTCGACGTGTGCCGCAACCTTAGCCATGTAGAATCCCTCTTGGAGACACTGCGACGGTCTCCACTAAGGCAATTCTAAAGCTTTGTGTGATACGAATGTGATACACCGCAGCGTCATTCCATGCGTTTCGGTGCAAGATCAATGCGCTAACTAATTGAAGCCCAAACAGCTTGTAAACAATAACTTAGGCCGCACCGAGACGCACAGAATCGCACAGGGATGAAGCGCCAAAATCGCACTCCTAACGCGAAGGTCGCAGGTTGGACTCCTGCCCGGGCCACCACCGAATCAACAAGTTAAAGCCAACGCTGATCGTCAGTTCGGAGCACGCTCGGATTGGAGCTGTCTGCCACGAGGCTGCCCGGCAACGCGCGTCGAGCAGCCCCATGCAAGAGCATCTATCGCGTTGGCGACGAATTTCCACTACACGCAGACTATGAAGTCTTGCTAGACAGTAGCCTTGGTGGCTCCGGTGGAGATACCGCCGTCGACGAGAAGCGTCTGTCCCGTGATGTAGCGGCTCGACTCCGACGCGAGAAAGACGACGGCTCCGTCGAGGTCGTCGGGAAGACCAGGACGTTTGACTGGAATGCGATCGGTGAGGTATTCCACCCATGCGGCATTCTCGTAGAGTGCCTTATTCTGCTGCGTGCGAAACCAGCCCGGGGCGAGACAATTGACAGTGATCCCGTGACCACCCCAGTCGTCCGCGAGACTCATGGTGAGCTGCCGTATACCGCCTCGACTTGCGCCATAAGGGCCAAGACCAGCGTACCCGGCAACGCTGGTCACAGAACCAATATTGATGATGCGACCATAGCCTCGATGCATCATGCCGCGAGCGACTGCCTGCGCTACAAAAAACGAGCCGCGCAAGTTTGTGTCGAGCACCGTGTTCCAATCGTCCCAGGTTACGTCCAGCGCGGGTTTGCGAATGTTGCAGCCCGCGTTGTTGACCAGGATGTCGATGTGGCCAAAGTGCGCTTCCATGGCCGCGACAGCACTCTGGATGCTTGTGTAGTCACGGACATCGAGATCGGTAGAGAAGCTTTTGCGGCCGAGCATGTGAATTTCGGTGGCAAAATTAGAGAGCGAATGTTTGTCGCGGCTTGTCATGGCGATGTCGGCACCTGCGCGAGCGAGCGCCCGTGCAAAGTACTGGCCGAGACCGCGGCTCGTTCCTGTGACGAGAGCCACCTTTCCTTCTAAAGAGAACAGAGAATCACTCATAAGATCCTTAGGGTTGAAGGACAACCTTCAATAGACCGGGTTCCCGATCATAAAGGCGGCGAAACCACTCAGCTCCATCTTCGAGCGGCGCCACGGCGGAGAGCAGAGGCTCTACCTGAATGGCACCGCGCGACATCAAGGAGATGCAGGCGGGATATTCGCCGGAGGAAGCGCAGGAGCCCTGCAAACGAATCTGGCGCGTAACGACGGACTGTAGTCCCAACTCAATTGTCGGCGCGATATTACCAACCAGCGTTACGGTGCCACCTTTGCGCACAGCATCCAGTGCGAGCTGCACTGTGACGGAGGTACCGACACACTCCAGGACCACATCTGCGCCGCGACCCATGGTGAGTCGGACGATCTCCGAGATCATGCCACTGCTACGGGAGTTAAAGGTATGGGTTGCACCGAGACGGCGGGCCAGTTCAAGGCGGGTGTCATCGACATCAAGAACGAAGACTCTTCCGGCCCCGGCACGCAGGGCTGCCTGCAACGTGAGAAGGCCAATCATTCCAGCTCCGACGACGACGACCGTGTCTTCGAGCACGATCGGGGTGATAGAGATAGCATGGACGGCAACAGACACCGCTTCAATCAGCGCTGCATGCGTGAAGGGCATATTGTCGGGAAGGTGATATGCGATGCGCGCAGGCACGGTAACGTACTCTGCAAATGCACCCATGCGTCGAAAGGCTGGCGTTGAGACGCCGATCACCTCGCGCGCATCACAAAGATTGACTTGGCCCCTGAGACAGAAGAAGCATCTTCCACAGAAGACAGTCGAGTCGAATGTGGCACGGTCGCCCGGCCGAAATCCTGTGATCTTAGAACCGATCGCTTCTACAATTCCAGCAGCCTCATGTCCCATGACGATGGGTGGAAGACGCCGTCCGGTGCTGCCATCGTACCCATGCACATCGCTGCCGCATATGCCGCATGCCTGGATGCGAATGAGGAGCTCATCATCGGCAGGCTCAGGCCTCGCCATGTCGACAATCTCAAGTTGCTTGTATTCAGAAAGAACGAGGGCTTTCATCTCTCCATCTTACAGATCAGACCTCAACTAAGAATCTCTAGTTGCTCGATGTGCTTCCAGCAAAAGCGCCTGGAGAGATGCAGTTCTTAACAGAGCCGTCATAGATGCTGGCTGCACTCCTGTTCACAGGAGCTTGTTGTATTCGATTTGACGACTGCTTCATCTGTCATAGTCTAAACCGATTGTGAACCGGTATCTGAACGCGGTCGATGCGTCCCAGCAGACAGGCGTAACTCGCAATACCCAGTAGAAGGATGACGCCTGCTATGAGGAATGCTCCGGAGAACGAGTGGGTCCAACCCCTGATGTAGCCGGTGACGATGGGTGCAGTAATGGCTGCGATCTGATTGCAGAGGTTCATCAATGACCCGACTCGTCCCGTAGCGCCAGCGGGTGCCAGTAGAGAAGGCAGCGTCCATACGACCGGAGATGCTGCCGACAATCCGCTGATGGCCAATGTGAGGCAGAGCAGAACGATCTTTGGTTGATGGAGAAACACGGGCGCAAGCACGAACAAGCCGAACGATGTTCCACCCAGAAGCACAGTTCTGCGGACGAGATCCGCGTCTCTGCCACGGCGTAAGAGCCCGTCGACGAGCACACCACCTATGCCAAATCCAGCAGCGGCCGCAAACAGCCACGGCACTGCAGACCAAAGGACGGCGTTCCGGGAAGTCATCTTCAAACCGCTTTGGAGATAGAACGGCAGCCAGGTCAATAACAGATAAAAGCAGTAATTGTAAGCCCCAGAGCCGAGTGCAGCGCCCCAGATCTTGGGTTGTCGCAACAACGAGGCCAAACGAATTTGTCCGGACGAACTCATCGAGATCTTTTTGTCCTGTATCGCTTCTGTCGAGTCAGGATCTCGATAGACACTGGCGAATACAGCGGCAAAGAGCAAGCTGAGAAGGGCTGTTGCACCGAAGCTAGCGCGTAGGCCAAACCGCAAGAGGAGGAGACCCAAGATTGGCGTGCCCAGGCCTATGGCGAGCTTCGCCGCAGCATCAAAGGTGGCCGTGGGCACGCCACGTTCGTCTGGAGCAAACCAGAGGCCTATAGCCTTGGCATTAGCTGGAAAAGTGGGAGCCTCCCCAATACCAAGCAGAAAACGGGCCGCGAATAAAAATGCGATGGTGATAGCAAAGGTCGCCAAACCGGAGGCGATCGCCCAAATCACAATCGAAACCAGCATGACTCGTCGAACGCCGAACCGGTCGAGGAGCGCTCCACTTGGAAGCTGGGTAACGGCGTAGGTCCAGCTGTAGGAGCTTAGGAGATAACCGAAGACGACATCAGAGATACCAAAGCTGTGGCTAAGGGCGTCGTGCGCTATCGACAGGTTAACGCGATCAAAATAGTTAACGAGTACGCCGGCGCCGAGTACGAGAGTAATTGCGACACGTTTGCTACGCACCTCAACCATGATGATCCGATTCTATCCATAGGCGCTGTGGTCATGACTATTAGGCAACAGATTGTGCATGTGTTTGTGCTTGCTATGCCAATTGCCTTGATCTCCTGGATCGTCACTCAAAAGAAAGTCTTCGCGAGTTTAGTGAACCTCTCATGCAAAGAGCACAGAGCATCGCCACTTCTATAAACAAAAAATCTATCTTTTCACGGTGAACCTGTTTCAGCCGGTACGTGCGTTGGTCGTCCTCGTGATAACCAGCGCTGGAAAGCACTTGCAGATTTATCGAGCAAGAACAACTTCGAACACGGCATTCGGTGGCGGCACTATTCTGGAATTCAGCGACTTTCATACGACAAGCTGATTGGGTAGGACTATGGGAGAGTCAAATAAACCCGCATCGCTTGTCAATTCAGGCCGACTAACACCATTACTCAACCATAGGCGCTTTCCCTCTGCAGAGATCTACGAAGCGTTTGCCGCAATGGAAGAAGGAGCAATAGGAAAAGTCTTGGTTGAGATAGGAGAGTCAACTTGTGTTTGAGGAGTGATCGACAATTCGTCTTATAGGAAGTACCCGTTCCTAGAAGGTCGCGCGAGACAAGCCCTAATGTTGGGAGGCAAGTGAGCAGCGGGCTAAAAGAGCGAAGGCCGCGTTGTGCCGCCAAGAAGTGTATTGCTAATAGAGAAGGTGGTGTGGGTGCCTTCGTTGCCTCCCCATGCGAAAAGCAGGTAGACGACGGGGAGACCTCCAGCGTGGACGGTTAGGCCGATTGAATAGCTGCGGCGTAGGCTACTGAAGTCTATATCGTTGCGGGTGAGGGCGGACTTGCCGGCGTCGACAGAGAAGTAGGCCCCAAGTGGGAGTTTAGGGATGGCGTGCTCGACGGTGCCTCGGATGAGAACGAGATTTGCGGCACGGAATCGGTAGTCGGGGTAACTGGCGAGGATAGGGTTGCCGTCGATGTTGGAACCGCCGGTGGTCGGGTCGAAATAGAAGGGGACGGCGTTGCCGGTGCTTCTGGCTGATCCGCTGAGAAGCAAGCGGAGGTTGACCGAGCCCTCGTTGTTGATGGTGGTGGAGATGTGCGGGCAGTGGGAGCCGTCGGGGGTGCAGGCGTCGGGGCCGTTGTGAGGGTCGGCGGCAGTGAGAGTCACGTGCCGGTCGAGTGCGAACTCGTGGCCGATGTCGGCGGTCCAGCGGCGGAAGCTGTAAGCGGTGCCGCCGAGGCTGGCGAAGTCCTGGAAGTTGGCGAAGTAGTGGAGGCGAAGGCGGTTGTCGAAGAGACCGGGCTGGATCTGGATGCCGACGCCCGGCTGGAGGAAAGTAGCGGAGTGAGTGAGGCCGGGCGCGGTGGCTTCGGTGTAGAGAGCGCTAACAGTTGGCATGCCATCCTTGCTGTCGGGGCGAAGCTGCGGGAAGCGGCTGTTGAACTCTACGGTGAATGAGATGCCCGCTTTGTTGAGCGGCAGGAGAGCGCTGGCGCCCGCGATGGTCTCGGTGAGACCGAAGGCAGCTTTGCCGGCAGGGACGGTATTGGGTCCGAGCCCATAGAAGTAGAGGGTGTTGAGCGAGGTAGCCTCGGCGTAGAGACTGAAGACGGGGGCGACCTTCACAGAGGGAATCTGTTGACGGGGCGGAGGCGTGCCCATGACAACCACGATCTGATCGTTTGATTGCGGGAGCTTGTAGGTGGTGAGGCAGGAGCCCGCGCGCCAAGAGCCGTTCTTGGTCGCGACGGCGTCTGTGTCGAAGGTGAGGCGTCGCTCGCTGACGAAATCCTTGTGCTCAACGAAGGCGAGTCCAAGGGCGAAGCCGTTCTGGGGAGCAAGGCTGCCGAGGGCGAGGTGCAGAGGCTGATCCGTAACAAGGGCCTGCCCGATACCGACGAGATGGCCGGGGGTGAACTCGGAACAGGGCTTGACGAGCTGCTCGCGGCAGGGGTGGAGGTCAAGCCACTCGCGGCGGAAGTCGGAGTGGATGCGGCTCTCGTTGCCATTGCCGTTGTCCTGCGCGACTGCCGCCTGAGCTGCGAGCACAACGACGAGAACGATGTTTGAGAGCGTACGCATTACTTCTTCCTCTTGAAAGAGTATTGGGCAGGCTTTTTTGCAGCGGTTTTCTTTGCGACCTTCTTCGCTGGGGGCTTTGCGGCCGATGCAGCGATCGCCAAACGGACCTTGGAGGGTTGCTTCACCGCTTTGGGCATAAGCAGCACGGCGACGTTCGTGGGGGGTGGCGGAGTCGAGGGTGACGTCGCTGCAACGGGTTGGGCTGCAGCTCTGCCGCGAAGGGCGCGGGTGATGGCGGTGATGTAGCGCGCCGCGCCGGCCTCGGTATAGATGTCACGCGCGAGAGCGGGATCGATGCCGAGATTGCCGTGCTTCTGCTCGACGTGCTGGAAGTGTTTGAGCTGGCCGAGGATGAGGTCGGAGACTCGGCGGTTAGGGTTGTAGGCGGAGGGTGGCGGCGCAGGAACGGGAATGGAATCCACGAGAACCTCCTGTTTAGGGTTTAGTTTGAATGGCGAAGCTGGGGCATTCGTTGTCGGCACGCATGGCGGGAAGGTTAAGATGGCCGAGGAAAGTGCCTGCGTTGAGTTCGCGCTGGGAGCGTTGGGTGTCCGGAAGTTGGAAGAAGTCGGCGACCGTAGCGGGGATTGCGGCATGATCGAAGACGTCATCGATCACCGTTCCGGCCTGTACCCAAGGGGAGACTAGGATGGCTGGAACGCGGACGCCGAGACGATCAAAGACGAATGCGTCGAGGGTCCCTGTGTCGGCAGGCTGCGCAATGAAGGGTGTGTCGGGTGGGCAAGAGGGCGGCGGAACGTGGTCGTAGATGCCGCCGTGCTCATCGTAGACGACGAGCAGGGCTGTATTGGGCCAAAGGTTGGGATTGGTGCGGATCGCGTTATAAACCTGTGCGATGAACATCTCGCCAGCGCGGACGTCGTGGTCGGGGTGCTGGTCGCAGGCGATGGCTTCGCCGCTGCCGTCGGGCGAGGGGTGGTCGGTGTAGTTGGGCTCGATGAAACAGTAATCAGGCAAAGCGTTAGCTTTGCAGGCGGCGAGGAAGTCGGGAAAAGTGCCGAAGAGCGAAGGCTCATTTTGGAGGAGATTGACCACCTCCATGGTGGAACTGGCTTCGTCGTAGTAGAACAACTTGGTCGTGTGGTTGGCAGCGAGCAAGCGATCGTAGATCGCCTTGATGGATTTGCCTTCGTAAAAGATGTCCATGCTGACCTGGCCAAAGGCGGTGCCGTAGTGCGCGAAAGCGCGGTTGCAAATAGTGGGGCCGGGGATGGAGGCGAACCAGCGATTGAAGACGGCGTATTGAGTGGCGAGGGTGGTTAGAACAGGGAGCTTGTCCGGGGTGAAGTAATAAAGGATATCGTGCGAGTGCTGAACATTGTTTTGCTGGTTGTAGTAGCTCTTGATAAAGCCCTGCATGGTGGCGGGGAGCGGTGGCCCGTGCTGCGGGTCGCCGAAGATTTGAAGGTTGACCGCGGCGAAGTGGTGGTTGGGATCTGGGTCGAGCTGGCTCTGGTACTGTGCGAGAGGCTGGACCGTAATCGCGGCACCGGTGGTGTCGGGGTTGGACTCATTGCCGCTAAGGCCGTCGATTGCGGGGTTCGTAGCCTTGAGCGCGCCGAGCATATGGTCAAAAGAACGATTTTCCATCATCAATACAACTACATGCTTGAGGCTTTGGATTCCAGGCAGATTTCTGTCAAGTGCCATTGCATAACCTCCGAAAACCGATCGCCACGTCGCAGTCGGTCCGCTAGACGCCGTGTAGGGACGTATCGGCGTGTGTGACCGCAGTTTTTAGGCCCGATTCAAGTATGGCGATGAACACGATGCAACCCGCTAGGGAGTGCTAGACGGATCATATTACTCCAATTACCAACGTCTTCAAGGACTGAGACGATGATGGAGACGCTCGCACCCGTAAACGCTTGCTCAACAGTAAGTAACGCTTGCTCACAAAAACTCTTAACATGGACGATTCTTCTAGCAACAACGCCTAAGTTTTAGTGTGGGTGGAACGATGGTGCCACGTCGTCCAAGTGTGTGCCCCACTTCTTATCTAGTATTGAAGAAAGGACGTAGGAAAGCGAACCGCCGCAGAGAGTGAAAGACTCCGGGAGAAAAGTCTTCGTGCTGATCTTCCCGTTGACGAGGAGTTGATGGACATACGGGCTGTTGGCGGCAGCAGCAGGGCAGAGATATGGAGATCGCCACCCGCTCGATGAACGGCGATGTGAGGGAATAGAAGACTCCCGTATTGGGCGGCAGTACCCTCGACAAACCCAGCACCAGTTGCCGGAGAGAAGGCTTAGGCGTGGGATCATTATCGTCGTCGTCATCCTGTAGCAAAGCTGGCCAGCTGCCATCGGCGTTTCGACTCATCATGTAGCTACCTTCAGGGGTAGCGTTTGGGTTCCAAATGTTCTTCCAGTTCTGGGCGCGTTTCAGAAAGCGTATTTCCGTGCCACGGTCTCCAAGGTGGCCGCAAGTGCGGAGATGCCAAAATCGGAAGTGGAGTCTTCGAGGGTATCGGCCGCGGCGCCCCATGCGGGTGCGCCTACTGGGATGTAGTGAAGTTTGAGCCACTGGTCCAGACCAGGACGCTGCCCGACGCACTCTACGGGACAACCTGCATGGCTGAGATCTTCTTTCGTTGGTACGTCAGCCGCGTACATGAGGGAAGCAAGGGCGGCCCTGGCTTAAAAGTTGTGACCGCCAAAGGCGTAAATATCCGCTATCGAAGGTGCGGCAGGATCGCCATTCATAACATGGGTAGCATAGGATAAGTGTGTCCATCGATCCCACCGACATTATCTTGCCGAGATTGACTAAGAAGGGATTGAGCGATGTCGCTGCCGATGTCGGGGTCGAGCCAGGTGAGCAGTTGCAATTGAGAGCGGTAGACGTCCCATCCGGAGAAGTTTGCATTCTGCGTGTGCTGGCCAGATGAAAGATGGTGAATCTGGTGATCCATACCTTCGTAGTCGCCGTTCGAGTCGCTATATGTGGTGTAAGGAGTGATAAAGCGCAGTGCGAAATACGACGCGCTGCTCAGAGGTACCGCCATCAACGGTGATCTGCGAGAGCCGGCGATTCCAATTCGCGCGAGCTCTGGAAGCCATATCGTTGGCCGTAAGAGAACCGGTGCTTCGGCCTGTAGGTTCTCTTCGGCATTGCGTGCCGAAACGTAAGAGATGCCTATGCGGACATGGACAACCGGGTGCGAAGGTCAGGTAAATACCAGAGCCGTGGCCAGCTTCCGGGAAGCCTTTCGAGCCTAAGCCAGTGCCTCCTTTGGCGGTAGTTCCTCCCGGATAGAGGGTAGTGTCATGCCAACCGCCATGAGCGATGGGTTTGACGTCGAAGTGAGCAGTGAAGTGAAGAGTGTAATAAAACCGCCTATCCTCGTATGTCTTATCAGCGCTTCCGATGTAGCCGCAAAAGTTGCCACTGGTGACTGAGCCGTTGACCGTGCTTGTCGCGGGATCCAAGCTCGATTCAGCATCCCCAACCTTCGACGTTAGCAAGAGAAAAGCCGCGAATCGCAGAGGCACCAAACTCATAACCACCGGGTGCCGCAATGAAGCGATTCGGTTTAGACGGGACCGCTTCCGGCGAGAACTGAACCATGCCGAATGGAACGGTAGCTCTTGGGAATACGTTGCCACCATTCGTGGTTCCAATAAATGGATTCACATCTGCGGCCGGGTCCGAGACTTGGACTTGAGCGACGGCCAAGCACAGCTCGGGGAGGAGCACGAGGAACAGCACGGAGCTGATGAGAGAGCGGACGGAGCTAACCATGCGCCTAGAGTACCGGAATAGTTTGATTCGGCGTTTGTCTAATGTTGACGCCTCTTACGTCATTGCGGGGCGGCACAAACAATTGCGCACATTTGGCGGCCTCAACATCGACGCGGCGCCGATGTTTGCGCACGGCGCAGGACTCTTTCCTGAGGTGGACACGAACCAGCCACCAATTCACCGTAGAGCATTTTTACCAGATCTGTGTAGCTGATGAGAGGATCAGGCAGGCATACATATGGACACGAAGTCTAATGCAGTCTGCTCATGACCAACGGAATGCAATTCCCGCCAAAGCTCAAGCAGGAGCAAAGACATATGGGAAAGAACGCTTTCATCCTACCGACTTTCGCATGACATCCAGGGGAAAGCAAAATCATAAGATGGAGTACAGATTTTTCCTGGTACGCGATGATGAACCACAATGGAAGGTCTGCTTCGCCCTGAAGCTCCGCAGACACGGCAATAGTATCCATCTCGCTGTAAAACTTGCTCTCGTAACCCGCCAAAACATGCGTCATCTTGACGTTTCAATGTGTAGCAGGTTGCACAAAAACCGACGAGGTCGTGAGACCTCATCAACTCATCTGCATTCAGCCTCGCTGTGTGAATCGGCGATTTACCGCTAATCCATAGCACTTCTTTTCTTTTCGTTCAGACCTGGGCCACCCACCCACACAATTGCGTCTACTGGGCTCGTACGCCGACAAAAGGTCGTCGGAATAGCCCGTGCTGAAGCTGTGTTATGCTCTTGTTCATCCCATGATGAATCAGGCTTCGATTCAGCACCCTTATTGTTGTCCTCCGTCTGCGCGCGCGTAAAGCAGTAAAGTATTGCTGACTCTTCGGCCATTCTTTTCGGTTCTCCGAGAATGGTTAGATTCAATAGTTGCAGTCCCTGACACCCTGTAGTGGAGCTGTACCTGTGAGTGCCAGACTCATGCAACCTCCGGGTTCATCCATCTACATACATCAACCATCCGCGGTACTGCTGCAGCTTCTTTCAGCAGTATCGGCGGACGACCTGTATCACTTTATGGAGGAACAATGGAACAATTTAGAAGGTGGTTAGTGGCTTTTTCAAGCCTGCTTGCTTTCTTGCCACAGTTCTCTGTGCCATTGCTGGCACAGACCTTCCGAGGCGGCATCAATGGCACTGTCACCGATCCTTCGGGAGCAGTCATTTCGCAGGCGCATATCGTTGCCACCAGCATCGCCACAGCAACCGTTTACAACACGACCTCCTCGAGTGCCGGAGAATTTTCTTTCAACGATCTGCCCTTCGGCGAGTACAAGGTGGCAATCACAGCCAGCGGCTTCCAGACCGAGGTGATCAACGGCGTACAGGTTTCAGCTGGCAGTGTTCACACGCTCCCCATCAAGCTGAACGTCCTGCAGGAGGCTGTCACGGTTGAGGTCTCGGCCAGCGCCCTCTCGCTCGATACAACGACCACCACGCAGACCACGGTTCTCAGCAACAAACAACTACAGGACGTGCCTCTAAACGGACGCGACTTCACGCAACTTCTAGGCACCTCGGCCTCCTTCGCCGGGTACAACAACTCAGGCTCGGTCAACGGCACACGCGGCAATCAGCTCAACTACACCATCGACGGTACGGACAATAACGATCTGTATCTGAACGTCGACGCCGTCAACCAAGGTGGCATCAGCGGCATCGCCGGCGTGGTATACCCCGTCGATGCACTTGACGAGTATTCACTGCAAACTAACGGCAATAGCGAATCCGGTCGGAGCCCCGGCGGTACGCTGAACATCACCACCAAGTCCGGCACCAACACGCTGCACGGGTCGGCCTACTACTACAACCGTAACGAGGCGTTGGCCGTTAGATCGCCCTTTACGGCACCCGGTTCACCCTCGTCGCCGCTGCGTAACGAGAACTACGGTGGTTCAGTCGGTGGACCTATCTGGCGCGACCATACCTTCTTGTTTCTTACCTACGAAGAACAGAAGTTCGTTATCGGTGGAGCGAATACTGTCACCGAACCATCGCCTGCCTACCAGAAGCTGGCGCTCGCGGAACTGACCAAATACGGTGTACAGCCCAGCCAGGTCTCGCAAAACGTTCTCAGCACTCTGTGGGACCCGTCGGCCATTGCCAACCTTCCGGGCACCCCGGGCAACTACTCCAGCACAGCGCCGCAGAGTGGCTACAGCCACAACATCGTCGCCAAGATCGACCATAACTTTAGCGATCGAAGCCACCTTTCCGCGCGCTGGTACTTCGGCCAAGGCTATGCAGTAGCTCCTGACTGCATATTCGTCTGCAGCTACCTGCCGGAATACTTCCAGACCGTTCCTTCGCACATCCAAAACTACGATGTGGTCTGGAACTACAGCCTTCACCCTAACTTGAGCAACCAGCTTGCTGCCGGCGTCAGCTACTTTACTCAGGGTTTCTCCGATGCGGTGCACAACCAGGATCCCCTGGCCTTGGCTGGCCTCAACACTGGCGCTTCTCTTTCCGGAGCTCCACAGATCGCAATCAACGGCTTCGACTCGATCGGCATCACGCCCACCTCGGGCCGCAATGACATCACCGGACATATCTCGGATACGGTCTCCTGGACGCTCGGCAAGCACCAGCTGCGCTTCGGTCTTGAGTATCGCCGCGCTTACATCGACCTCTACTACAACTGGGGTGGCCGCGGCGCCTTCAACTTTGGCACCGGCGGCGTGCTCGGGCCCTGGGCAAACGATGCCTCCGTCGCAGACTCGAACGTCCTGAACCTGGCCGACTTTCTTGCCGGCTACTCTTATCAATCCACCATCACGCTCGGCACGCAGGAGCGCTTCATCTACACCCACACCGGAACAGCTTTCGCGGAGGATTCCTGGCAGATCACGCCGAAGCTGAACGTCAACCTCGGTCTGCGATATGACTACCAGCAGCCCTTCTACACCAACGATCCAAACCTCTCCGTCTTCGACCCCAACAACGGTGGTCTGGTGCAGGCAGGCGGGGGGGCGAGCACGCCGGATTACATCTATAACAGCAACAAAATCAACCTCTCGCCGCGCGTCGGCCTCGCCTACCAGGCGAACCCGGGCACGGTCATCCGCGCCAACTACGGCATCTACTATGATCAGCCCGCCGGTCAGGCTTTCTTTGGCAATATCGGCATTCCCAACGGGGGCGCTGGTGGCGTCAATAATAACCCGGTCGGCAGCCAGCCGAACGAGTCCATCGTTCTCAACTCGCCCACTACGCCTGCACCCATATGGACGTTCAACCAGACAACGCCTATCTTCACGGCGAGCCAAGGTCAGCCCACAGGCAGCAACGTGGTCTCCATTTACTCGGTAAGCCGTCACTTCAAAACGCCCTACGCCCAGATCTTCGGTCTGAACGTCGAGCAGAGCCTGGGCCGGAGTTGGCAGCTCAACGTTGGCTACGTGGGCACCCTCAGCCGCCACAACCTCGTTCTGCAAGATATCAACCAGTCGGCCCTGGGATCGGATCAGAATCCTGGCACCGTCACCGTGATAGGCAACTCGTTCTCGGCACAGCAGGCCTCGCGTCCGTACTTCAGTCAGTATCCTAACTTCGGCATCATCAACCAGATAAACTCCGCCGCCGCGTCCAGCTACAACGCGCTACAGGTTACGCTGCGTAGCACCTCATGGCATGGCCTCACCAGCCAGTTTGCCTACGCTTGGAGCCACAACCTAGATGACTCGAGCGTCTTCAACACAATCCCGCAAAACTCCGCCAATCTTGCTGGCGACTGGGGTAACGCGAACGACGACATCCGCAACCATTTTGCAGCTTATCTCAGCTACGACATTCCGAGCCTGGCGCACGGGCCGCGGTTGTTGACACATGGCTGGGAAATCAACGGTATTCTCAAGTTTCAGGACGGTGAGCCGGTCAACATCCTCACTGGCCAGGACAACAGCGGTACGGGCGAGAACGAAGATCGTGCCAGCATCATCGGCAAGGCCCTTAACAGCAATCGCTCAGTCCAGAATTACTCCGCTGCGCAGTACCTCAACCCCAACAGC
>NZ_LMUD01000014.1:21246-139975 GCF_009766095.1 Granulicella sp. S190 | reverse complement strand
GTCCGCGCCCAGTTTCGCGTAGAGATGTTCAACGTCTTGAACCGTGTCAATCTGGCACAGCCGGTTGCGAACCTTGGTGACGGTTCTCTGTTCGGTAACAGCACCTCCACCATCGGCCTCTCGTACGGCGCACCTGGCATCGGCTCGGGTGAACCATACAACACGCAGCTCTCCCTGAAGATTCTTTTTTAAAGCGCTTTCAGGTAAACCCAGCGAGCCGGCCAGGAAATGGCCGGCTCGTTTTGCTTTGATGAGCTGGTCAGCAAGCCAAAACTGTTGTGAACAGGCCTTATCGCGAATCCAGACTCTTCGAGAACAGGTGTCAAACCCCGTCTAGTTTCAACTGGGTATGACAGGCCAATGCATTGAAATTGGCCAGCGGATGCGGGCGTTGCCCTGGCACTTCGGGCAGTGTCGGTTACGGCACGAGTTATAGGAGATGGCGGTATGACCGCAACTGGAGCACTGATCGCCAGCAGTACCTTCTCATGCTGGCCGTTGATCCACTTGCGACTGCGTTCGATGAAACCTTGCCCTGCGTAGCGAACGATGTCGGCCATCTCCAGCGGAGACCGGCTTATACGCTGCGTATCGCTTCTCCCGATGTCGCGAGCTGAAGCATGTCGAGCGGACTTGCTGTTGCGCTCAGATGCTTCTTGGAGAGGTGCAGATAGATCGTGGTCTCTTCAAGATCTCGATGGCCGAGCAGGATCTGGATCGTGCGGAGGTCGGCGCCTGCCTCAAGCAGATGCGTCGCGAAGCAGTGGCGCAGGGTATGCGGATGGATGTGCTTATGCTCCAGGCCGGCGCGGAGCGCGGCCTGCTGACAGGCTGTCCACAGCACCTTGGTAGTAACCGGCCGTCTCGACGTGTGCCATCGGTTGCCGGGAAACAACCACTCGGTGGGCTTGTGCCGAAGCCCGCGCCAGTAAGTTCGCAGCGCTTCAAGCAGCGCCTGACTCAGCATCACATCCCGGTCCTTGCGTCCCTTGCCTCCGCGGATGTGAACCACCATCCGTTGGCTGTCG
Source organism: Granulicella sp. S190 (assembly GCF_009766095.1). Classification (GTDB taxonomy): domain Bacteria; phylum Acidobacteriota; class Terriglobia; order Terriglobales; family Acidobacteriaceae; genus Edaphobacter. The sequence continues at coordinate 138,947 of NZ_LMUD01000014.1, read as the reverse complement.
ATGTCGGTCACCTTCAGCCGAGCCACTTCTGCCCGTCGTGCCCCGTGGCATAAAGCGTCATAAGCAGGATGCGTTGGAACGGCGTCTCGGTCGCATCGATCAGTCGCGCTACTTCCTGCTGGCTGAGGATCTCGGGAAGGTGGAACACCTTCTTCGGATACGGTGTCTCGGCAACGCTCCATCCTCGCTTCAACACCTGGATGTAGAGGAAACGCAACGCTGCCAACCGTTGCGTGACCGTGTTGGGAGCCAGCTTCCAGGTGCGGAACATCGCAGCCTGATACTGGCGGATGTGATCCGGGCCAAGCTGGTCCGGCGCACAATGGAAATGACGAGCAAAGTGCTCGACGGTGCGGATGTAGGCGCGAATCGTGGACGGAGCGTAGTTGCGGCGCTCCAACTCTTCCAGCATGATCTGACGTAGATGGGTCACAGAGAATCCTCCTTCTCTGCGACAAACGCTAGATCATCACCTCAACCGCTCGCCCAGCGCACGCGAATGCGTCCGCCGCACAGCGGCTTCGTTCATGTCGGCTTACGTTGATCAACCATGGATCGAACCTGCGTATGGTCTGTCTCGCCTTGGGAAATTTCAGTGAATTCTGCCCAGCATCTCAGCTGTCGGTGTCTAATGCCTTGTCTTGTGACAGAAGTAGTACACAGAGGGCGAGCGGGCTGGCCTAGTCTGGTGCAAATGGGAAGAAAAGCAGCCTATGCGGCGATGTGGCACCCGAAAGAGGTAATACTGATCGGTTTAACGCTGATCACCTCCGCTGTCCATTTTGCCGATAACGCGTTTCGCCTTGATCTCTACCCTGGACCTGCCTGGCTCACGCACGATGTCGTGTTGGCGGCATGGGTATTCCTCCTCCTTTCGACTTGCCTGGCGTATTGGATAGACACCCGGACAGCCCTCGTTGCCTATGGTTTACTAGGGTTTGGTGGGCTGGCGCACTATGTCATGCCTCAGGCAAGCAGCATGCCGACGCGATGTACGCTCACAATTGGTGCGGAGGCAGCCTCATCAATGCTCTTGATTGTCTACGCCATGTTCCGGTCCCAGATGAATCCCCGCAAGTCGGTTTCTTGTCGCACAGTTTCACAAAAATGCTAGTTTTCAACATTTGTTGAAACGATCATATTCATTGAAAGTCAATCCTCTCCGACCGGCATATGCATTTAGTTGGTTGCAGGACTAGCCTGCAGTTTTCTAAGTCTGAGCGCCCGTTCCTTCATCATGACAAAGAAGACAGGTACAAGAATCAGGACATGAATGGTTGAGGTAATCATGCCGCCCACAATGGGAGCGGCAATTGGTTTCATGACATCGGAGCCGATGCCGGACTCCCACAAGATCGGCGCGAGGCTTGCAAGGACAGCGACGACCGTCATCAGTTTGGGCCGGAGGCGTTTCACCGCCCCTTCGATGGCTGCTTCTTCAATATCAGCGTTGTTGTGAATCTCCCCCTGCTGTAACCGACGTTCCAAGGATTCGTGGAGATAGACAACCATCACGACGCCCGTCTCCACAGCAATCCCGAACAGAGCGATGTAGCCGACCCAGACGGCGACGCTGAAGTTATAGCCAAGCAGCCATTGCAGCAGCAGCCCACCCGTCATGGCATAGATGGTTGGAACTATGAGCACCACCGCTTCGGCCACGGAATGGAAGACCATATAGAGGAGCAGAAAGATCATGAAGAAGACAATGGGCAGGATGATCTTGAGGCGCTCTTTCGCCCGCAACTCAAACTCGTACTCGCCCGACCACTTGTAGCCATAGCTTGCTGGGATCGAGACTTCCTTCTGCAGTCTGCGAGTGGCTTCCTCCACGAAGCCGCCATAATTCGTACTTTTCAAATCGATGTAGACATATCCGGTGAGTTGTCCGTCCTCATCCCGGATCATCGCCGGGCCATGAGAAAACGACACTTGAGCGACTTGCCCTAGCGGGATCTGCTCTCCCGAGGGTGTAGCGATCAAGACGTTTCGCATCCGCTCGACACTGTCGCGGAAATCCTGCGAGTAGCGCACGTTGATGGGATACCTTTCGCGACCTTCGATGTTCTCGGCTATGTTCTGTCCGCCGATGCCGGACGAAACCGCTGTCTGTACATCGGCGACGCTGAGGCCATAGCGTGCGGCCTCAGTGCGGTTCACTTCCACGTTGACGTAGAAGCCTTGCGAGATGCGTTCAGCGAAGATCGACCTTACCTGTGGCATAGATGAAAGTACGCCCTGCATCTTGGCTGCCAGTTGCTCGATGCCGTCTACGTTTGGCCCCTGCACCTTGAGGCCAAGCGGTGTCTTGATCCCAGTGAGTTCCATGTCCAGACGGTTTTCGACTGGACTCGTCCAAGTATTCGCCAGCCCCGGAAACTGCACTTTCTCATCCATCTCTTGAATGAGCTTGGTGTACGTCATCCCAGGCCGCCATTGCTCTCGCGGCTTCAGCATGAGGGTCGTATCGTACATATCGAGCGGCGCGTTGTCCGTGGCACTGTCCGAGCGGCCCACTGTGCCAAAGACGCTCTCAACTTCGGGAATGGTACGGAGAATCGCATCCTGCTTTTGCAGCAGCGACTTCGCTTGCTCGATTGCGATGCCGGGAAGCGAGGTAGGCATATACAGCACGGAGCCTTCAAAGAGCGGAGGCATGAACTGGCTCCCCAGCTTGAACGCAACGGGCAGCGTTGCGGCCAAAAAGAGCAGGTTGATTGCAATGGTCAGCTTGCGATACTTTAGGCAGAACCGCAGGATTGGCAGATAGATGGCTTGCGTGAAGCGCGAGATCGGATTGGCGCTCTCCGGTTTGAGCCGTCCCCGGATGAGCATCACCATCAGAACCGGAACAAGTGTGATGGCAATGATTGAGGAAGAACCTACCGCGAGCGTCTTCGTCCAGGCAAGAGGCCGGAACATCCTGCCCTCCTGCGCTTCCAGGAGAAAGACAGGCAAGAACGAGACAACAATGATGAGCAGAGAGAAGAAGAGCGCGGGACCAACCTGCTTCGCAGAGTTGATGAGGATCTCCCGCCGTTCTGTTTCTGAGACCGGAGTTGGGTCAGACTCCTGTCTCTCGGAGAGATGCCGGTAGCCGTTCTCCACCATCACAATCGCAGCATCGACAAGAACGCCAACTGCCAGAGCGATGCCACCGAGCGACATGATGTTCGAGGTCACGCCGAGGAAATAGATGGGGATGAATGAGACGAGGACAGCGATAGGCAAGGCAACAATGGCGATCAAAGCAGAGCGGAAGTGGAATAGGAAGATGACGATGACTAGGCTGACGATGATGGCCTCTTCCGCCAAGTCTCGCTGGAGGGTGGCTATCGAATCGTTGATGAGGCCCGAACGGTCGTAACCCGCGACAATCTGTACCCCGGCTGGCAGCGATGGCGCAATCTCGCGGAACCTTTGCTTTACGCCTTCGATCACCTTTAATGCATTCATGCCTTGCCGCATGACGACGATGCCGCCGACCGTCTCTCCTTGTCCATTCCACTCGGCGACGCCTTCGCGGATATCCGGGCCGAAGGCCACACTGCCAAGGTCACGAAGCAGAACTGGAGTTCCGTTCTTGCTGCCCACGGCAATCGACTCAAGATCGTTGAGGGACTTCAGGTAGCCGAGGCCGCGAATCATATACTGTGCTCCGCTCAGATCGAGCACCCTGCCACCGACTTCGTTGGTGCTCGCCTTCACCCGGTCGATGACCATCGAGAGAGGGATGTTGTAAGCCAGCAACTTGTTTGGGTCTAGACGTATCTGATACTGCTTCACATAGCCACCGATGCTCGCAACTTCCGAGACGCCGGGAACTGTCTCCAACTCATACCGCAGATGCCAGTCCTGAAGGGTACGAAGATCGGCAAGGCTATGCTTGCCGCTCTTATCGACCAGGGCATATTCAAAGACCCAGCCCGCGCCTGTTGCATCTGGGCCGATAGCCGGATGAACTTCGGCGGGGAGACGCCCGCCGATTTGTTGCAGGTATTCGACGACGCGAGAACGCGCCCAATACAAGTCTGTGCCGTCCTCAAAGACGACATATACATACGAGTCACCGAACATGGTCTGAGCGCGAACGGCCTTCACATGCGGCGCAGCCAGAAGGCTTGTCACGATGGGATATGTGACCTGATCTTCGATGATGTCCGGTGGCTGGCCCATCCAGCTCGTATGCACGATCACCTGGACGTCGGAGATATCGGGGAGTGCATCGACCGGGACATGACGCAGCGACCAGATCCCGGCGAGCGTCAGAAACAGGACACCCGCGAATACGAGGAAACGATTTCGAGCGCAGAGATCAATGATTCTGGAGAGCATGTCACATCCCCCCTTCGGCATTGACGCGCAGCTGCTTTGTGCCGATGGTCTGGCCGTTCTGTTTCACTGTCACCGTGACCTGCCACGTTCCCCCGGACTCAAGCACGCCTGTACCGTCGTAGACGCCGGGACTCTTCTCCATGAGCTGTGTAGTCGTGTTCATCGCTCCCATGCCCATCGTCGGCATCGCCGCCATGAAGAAAGTGACGGACACTTGCACTCCGACAATAGGCTGTCCGTTCGCTCCGGTTAGCTTGACGTGGAAGACGTTCGATCCTTTGTGCGCCGGGTTGGGATCAGTGGAGAAGTCAACCGCGACCGCAGACTGAGGCGCTGCTGATGGGGTCGTGGTTTGTTGCCCCGCTCCAGGGGCAGGGGGAGTATACGAACCGGCCGCAGCCTGTAACTGGCTCTCTGAGTCGAGCAGGAAATTCGCCGAGGTCACAATCTGTTGATGAGCCGACAGGCCCTTCAGAACGATAAAGTCATCTCCAACTCTCGCCCCGAGGCTGACATCCTTCGGCTCGATGCTGCCACTTCCATGATCGACAAAGACGAGCTGGCGTAGACCCGTCTGGAAGACCGCTGAGGCCGGGACAACTAGCTGCCGCCCCAGAGCCGATTTGAGATCGACGTTTACGAACATCCCCGGCTTGAGGGTGACGCCGGGATTGTTGACCGCCAGCCGCACCTTGACGGTGCGGGTCGTCATATCAACTTGAGGCAGTATCTCCTCGATACGGCCCTGAAACGTGCGTCCCGGATACGCATCGACCGTGATAGCCGAGCTATCGCCACGTTTCAGCCTGCCTACGTCATTCTGAAAGACCTGTGCGCTAACCCAAACGCGGGAGAGATCGGCCAACGTGTAGAGCTTCTTCGCGGGCTCGACATACATATTGGGGAGGGCCATGCGCTCCATGATGTAGCCGGAGGAAGGGGAGTTGATGGATAGCTCCGTCACCGCTTTACCTGTTTCCTGGAGTTTGGCTATCTCGCTGTTGGGTATGTCCCACTGGCGTAGCCGTTGCTCCGCCGCCGTGGTCAGCGATGAAGCTCCCGCAGCAACTCCGTCAATGGAGCTTCCCGTGAGAGCCGTCTGGTTTCGACGGGCGAGTAGATACTCTTCCTGCGTCGCTACCAGATCAGGGCTGTAAATCGTGAAGAGTGGGTCACCCTTGCGGACATATTGATAGGTAGCGTTCGCAAACACTTTGCGGATGTAGCCGGAGAAGCGAACCTGCACGGACGACTGAAGCCGCTCGTCCACATCGACAGTTCCGGTCGCTCGAATCTCATCGCTCAGTTGCTTGTACTCAACTGTTCCGGTTTTCACGCCTATGCTGTGCATCTGCTCATCGGTCAGTTGCACGGGCACCAGCGGCGCTTCCATCTTGGCGGCTGGTATGGCGACATCTTTTGTCCCACCTTTGCTCATATCTGCCATTGGTCCCGACGCAATCGGCTGAACGCCTGTCGGAGCGGATGGTGGATGGACGATTAACCTGGTGCGGTAGATATAGAAACCTGCCACAACCGCGAACAAGGCAAGCCAGAATAGGGATGTACGGACAATAGTTGTGTTCATCGGAGTTGCGCTCCCGTCAGAGTTTCAAGACGTGCGAGCGCTGTCTCGTGATCGAGCAGCGCCTGTTGATAGTCATGCTCAAAGGTCAGGACATCGAGCAGAGAGGACAGCACCGGCGCGAAGGCTTGTTTGCCGGCCTGATAGGTCGTCTGTTCGGCCTGAAAGGCGGCCCGCGCCTGGGGAAGAAGGCCGTCCTGATACTCCGCCATTAGCTCGGCAGTGTTCGTCACGGCGATGTATTGCTTCTGCACCTCTGCGAGTTGTTGTTGCACCTGCGAGTCGAGCTCCTGCTTGGACCGCTCCAGAGACTCTGCGGCCTCCGCAACACCCGCTTCGACCCGCTTGCGCCGAGGCAGCCGCATACTGACGGTCAGCATGTAGTAATCGCGATAGCCACCGCCCGTCTGCTGAAACATATAGCCGACGTTGAAGTCCGGCTTGCCCTCGCGCTGCGCCGACTTCAGTTGGGCGTCCTGTTTGTGGACACCAGCCGTGTCAACCGAGACAGCCGGGTTATGAGCAACAACGAGGCTTTGCAATTCCTCGGCGGTCCGCTGCAGCAGAGTCAGGGAAAGTGATTCCGGCATGATGTCGGGGGAAGACTGCGACCGGTGCAGTAGTTGTTTAAGACTTGCCTGAAGCTGCCCCATCTCCTGATGGTGCATGGTCACTTCACGCAGGATCTTCGTATGCTCGATCTGCGCTTTCAGCACCTCAGCCTGGCTGCCTTGTCCGAGGCTGTATCGGGACAAGCCCGTCTCAATCATCGGTTTCAGAACGGCATCGTTCCGACCGAGAATCGAGAGCGTTGCATCAAGATAGGCAAGCCGCAGATAGAGGGCTTTGACTTGATCCGTAACCGACGACCGCAGCAGGTCTGCTTGCGTCTGCTGCATATCGGCCTCGCGGCTGGCGACTTCGCCCTTGAGGCGGAGCTTCCCGGCGTAGGGAAGTTCTTGCGAGGCCCCAAATCCGATGTACGCGAAGTCACTGTTGCTGAAACCCGCGAAGGGCTTGGGGCTGCCGACGCTATAAGACTGAACCGTGAATTGTGGGTCGGGAAGAGTCGTTACCTGTTGAGCGACGTGTGTCGCCGCCTTCCAGGCGTGGTCTGCGGCCGAGATTTGGGTGTTGCTCGACTGTGCTTCTGAAATCAACGTAGCAAGTGGTGTTGGCATCCCGGTCATCTCCTGCGAATACGCAGGGATGGTCGTAACCATCACCAATGCGGCGGTCCAATATATGGCCACCTTCATAGGGAAACTCCTGTCTCGATTGCAGTTCAGACATGAGCGCGCACAGGTACGCGACTCGAATCTTCAGCGAGAGAGGAGCGAACTAGACTCTGAGAGTAGAAATGATCGAAGGGAGAAGCTTTGGAGGAGAGTGCTCCCGGCGTTGAAACCAACCGTTTGTTATGTCTTGAGGCGGGAAAAGATCAAGAGACGAAACCCAGACTGGAACGGCTACCAGTGGATGGACGGATACCGAATCCGACCTCAGAGCACTGTCGTGTACTGTCCCCGGAGTCTTCTTGCAGCAGTCGTGCGAAGCAGGCATCTCCATCTGCCCGCAATCGTTCTTCATCATGCGGCAGCAGGCGCGCTCTTCCGTCGTCATCTCCGCGTCAGGAGCCATGCACGCCATCGCTGGTGCCACAAAGGACACGAACAGCAGCAGGACAGCTCCGAACTGGCGGAAAGACTTCACTGCATAAAAGAATACGCTAACACCCAGAGCCGTCACAACGGGTGTTGCCGGAGAGATGGATATTTAGACCCTTACCGATGGAAGTTATCTTGCTTCAGTACGAGGTTCGGAGCCAGACAGCGTCGCATCGATACTTTGAAGTAATGCCTGATATTTCTCTGGGTTCTCGGTATGCAGTCGTTCCAGATTCATCAACTTCCATCGGATCGCCGGGAGATTGCGAATGTTCGGTGAGCTGATGAGATCCCAGTCCGGTTTGAGTGCATGAAATGAGCGCAGAAAGAGCTCCGAAGTTTCATCTAGGTGGGAGCGAATCTTAGCGATCAAGTGTTGTCGGGTTGAGAGGAGAGCGTCCAAGGAGGTTTCGTCAACCGTCATGCCGACAAACTCTCTGTCGAAGGCTTGCCGTATGTCCTTCAAGTGGGGTTGCAGGAGTTCGTGCGCTGGACGATTGTGGCTGAGAATGTAGATAAGGAATGTTTGGAAGAGGGTTTGGTCGATCCCTTCGTTCGCAAGCAGGTATTGGACGTCGAATAGGTCCCGAGGATGCTGGCGGTCGAGAGCGGCAACCAATTTCCCCGCATAAAGATCGGCAAACGAAACGACCTGGATTTCGGCAAAGCCGAATCGTTCCTCCACGATGGGACGGACAGTTTTCAACTCGACAGGATGGACTGTACCCCGAAGAACCGGAGTGACTTCGATCTTGATCTGGGCGCTTCTCTGACGAACAAGGATGAGGGTTCCGTCCGCGTTGGCGCTGTCGGTGACGACGCTATCAGGGATCGCTTTGCGAATCTTATGGGCAATACGACCCAGCGCAGATCGTATCCCGATAAGCGAGGTGTCTCGATCCTCAATCGGCAGATAAACCAGGTCAATGTCCACTGAGAGGCGGGGCAGATCTCGAACGAAAAGATTGATTGCTGTTCCGCCCTTGAGAGCAAAGCAAGTCTCGGTCGCCACATGTGGCAATACACGGACGAGAAGGGCTACCTGAGACTCGAAAACTTCACTGGGCATTGCTACTACCTCCACCAGTGAAAAGTTCTGTTGGTAGCGTGATCTGATAGCGCGAGTCGAAATGGCCTTGGGGAACCAATTGTCGCTTTCCTTTCCCGAGATCGACGGAAGACTGATCCAGATGTTTGAACCAGGCATGTCCATGCCTGTCCGCGTACCAGAGGAAGAGCCGCTTTACCTTCACACTCTTGCATTCCCGCAGGAGCTTCGCCAGCAGCTGAGGACGAAGATTGGCCAAACCTTCCATGACGACATCGACTTGATGAAAGCTTTCGTGGTGCGGGAGTTCATCCATCATCTCCAGGATCGCTCGTTCGGGAGCGGACATGGTCAACGACCATTCCCAGGGGCTCATGGATTCCGCATCCTTTATCGATCCTGATGCTTCACCAGAACGCAGATCGTAACGCCGCCCTTCAACGCCGGTATTGGAGTTTGCAAACAGTCCCGATGAGCGGGCTTCAAACTGAGCGGATATCGGCAGCTTGGCAATCCAGGATGGGAGGCCCGACCCGTACAAGTAAACTCGCGGAGTTTCGCCGGCTTCAACGTAATGAGCATAGCCAGACAGCTCGACTGCCGTCCGACCGCCTACGTGAAGTGGCTTGTGCAAGACCTGCTGGAGGGAGAGCACGACAACATCCCACCGCAGCGAGGCCTTGGTGAGTTGGCTTGGCCGCCGGTAGACGCGGGAACCTATTCTTTCGAGCCAACCCCGGTCCACATAGTCTCTTATCGATGAACGAGAGATCCCCTGGGCTTGGAGCCAGGCACTATCCGTCAAGAAGCCCTCCGGGAGGCTTTGGAGCATGCGGTTTAGCCGGGATGATCTATGTGCGTCCATGACGCACATATTCATACAAACATAAACCCAATGTCAAGTTCATAAAATCCCATCATTGTGCGCCTTGAACGCACATAAAGGCTATATTGCAAACCTTGATCGAAGGCGCCCTACCTGGAAATGGAGGTCTACAGGAGGACATCATGCCCTCCTCTCCCGTCCCTCGGTAATTGCGCAACAGGTCGTTGCCCAATTGCCGAGGTGGTCGAAACAGTGTTGAGCTGGCCCGCCACGACCCAGCTCAACGGCCCGGAGATTTGGTGTCAAATTGGTGTCAAAGACTGCCCAGAAGGCCGGTTTTGCCGGTTTTTCCGGTTTATAACTGATTATCCGTCAATAACTTAGCTTATCGGCAGTTCCATGGCATGGAAGAGGTCATCGGTTCGATCCCGATCAGGTCCACCAAACACCCCCCATCCATATCAATAGTTTAACTGTCAGCCCTCTGTGCCGGACTCTGTCACGATAGGTGCTAAAAGTGCTGAGGCGTTTTCTGGCTCTCCGGCAGCATCATCTAGACGACCTATGCATTGGCATCTCGTTTCTGTTGTGACACAGCGCGGGTGTAAATATCCCGCGTCGTTCTGGAGTTGGCGTGCTTGCGCCACTTTTACATCACCCCCCGCAGGTAACCTTTCCACCTTGAGTGTCGAGGAGTTAAATGGTTACCAACCATTCACCCTTTGTTGATCTCATATGGGTCTAACCCCTGTAATCTCGCGGTATTGGAAGAATGACTGTGTACCTGCGCCTTTTCGTTTGCAGATTTATCTGTCTTGGGGCCTTTTATTTACCGCTGGAGGTCCTTTCACTGTGTATGAATCACACTAGGCGAACATTAAAGACGGCATAAACATGACCGGATCTACGCAGCTGACATTTAAATCTAGCCCTTCAAGACTTGGTAACTTTGGTAACACAACCAACGAGGGGAGCCAGGGCACTCACCTCTCGCATTACCCACAAGCCGAAGCATCTGTCCGTATCATGGCGGTGCGCGATGGAGAGAGTAAGCCTCTTTACGACATAATCCCTGAGGGCTTAGTTTCACCTTCCCCCACACTGCTGATTGAGCGTCACAGCTTCCCTTCTACATCGTGGCAGACCATCGTGATCCCCCACCAGGTTATGACTCTCTCATTAGAGACCAGCACGGTGGAATGCGAGCTTGAGTGTGGCAAGTCTCAGTGCATCGTTCGGAAACAAGGAACAGTTACTATCGAGAAGCGTGACAGCCAACAGAGATTCAGGTGGTCCTCCTCTGCCTCCACACTCAGCGTGGAACTGGCGGACTCAGTAATTGACGCAGTCGCTGAGGGTGGACATCCGGTAGAAGAATCCGTGCCAGTGAGTGACGCAGCGAAAGATAGCAGGCTCTCGTCATTGCTGTATGCGCTCGAAAATGAGCGGCTCTGTGGTTATCCGAGTGGTCCGCTGTTCACCGATGCTATCGAACAAGCATTGGCTGCCATCGTTGTAAGTTATGAGGGAATCGCGCGGCGCCGGGTTCAGGTCTACAAAGGTGGGATGACACCGTACCAGATGAAGCGTGTCAATGATTTCGTGTCTTCAAACCTGACCAGTGCAATTACCCTCAAGGATCTGGCTGAGTGCGTAGGCCTGAGCGTCTCGCATTTCTGCAGCCTTTTCCGCAAGTCAACAGGCAGAACCCCGCATTATTTTGTGCTCGAGTCACGTATCACGCATGCAAAATCTCTGCTTGGCGGATCCAATCGCTCTCTTCTTGATGTCGCGCTCTCGTCCGGCTTCAGGACGCACCAGCATTTTTCCAGGATCTTCCGGCGAATCGTCGGCGTATCTCCGCGCGAATACCGATCCCGTCACTGAAAGGAGATTACAGGACTCGCACATCAACCGGGCGAGTCCTTCCTCAGCGCGTGCTGCTTCGTTCGAACTGTAACTTGAACGCAGCAGCACGCGCCAGGCTTAGGCGGTCGCCATCTCGCAACCGCGCTGCAACCCCAGGCGCGAGACGCTGGTTTTTCAGAAACGTTCCATTCGCACTATCCAAGTCAATGACATAACACGCGTTCCGACGCTTATGCACCTCACAATGAAAGCGTGAGACAAGTCGATCCGGGTCGCGCACGATTACCTCGTTCTTCTTGCTGCCATCCATGGCAACACCGCCGAGGTGCGTAATTTCCTGATTCAACAGATAGCGTTTGCCCTTCTCCGGTCCGTCGAGCGCTACAAGGTAGGCAACGATCACTTGCCGTCTTCGCCGCCAGAAGAAGATACCGGCGAAGATGACTGAGAGACCGCTGATTCCACCCAGCCCGACCCAGAGCATGATGCGATTCCGGGTCCGAGTCTCGATGATCGATTGCAGGTGATCGACCTCTTGCCCTCGAGCCCCCAGCCTCTGCGCATCGTTGAGCTTGTCTCGTGCCCGGCTGGTATTGCCACGTAGCAACGCATCCTGTGTCTCGAGAAGCAGCGCATCGCGACGGGTCGCATTCTCCTCGAGCTTGGCTGCAGAAGCGTGGCGCAATTCAATCCCGTGCTCTTTGAGCGCGTTTGAAGTATCAACCTCCGCTTGCGCCTTGTCCAGGCGCTCCTGCGCGGGCATGTCTGCAGGGTCGAGGACAAGAATCTGTTTATTGATCCGAATCGAATCTTCAGGGCTTGACGTATTGAGCGCCTCTGTCGTCAACGTCCGCACCTGAATCTCTCGAGCCTTCTCCTCAGGCGATTGCCCGGGCATGGCAGGAGGCCCCATCGGGGGGACTGGTGCGATGGCGGAAGTTGCTGCAGTAGTTGCCGCTGCAGTGGGCGCAGGGACTGGAGTGAGTGGCGGCGGTGGCTCGGGCCCCTTGGGCAGAGCGAGTGCCTCGACTTCACGCACATTCAGCGTGGCGTGTTCATTCAATATGCGGAACCCGAATGTACCTGCCGCAGACTGGTAGACGCCATCTGGTCGCGAGTCGTAATAATCCGTGACTAACTTACCGTTAATCCAGATACAGAGACGATGATTGCGGACATCGATTGTTCCATTGAAATACTGTCCGTCTGCAACCGCGACAGGCCGTGCCTTATCGAGCTGCACCAGGCTGCCCAGTCCGAAATGCTTTGCGTCTTGTGGCTCGTTCCCTTTAGCCATTTCCGTGCTGACCATATAGCCGGAATCTGTCTTCCCTGCTGCCCCTCGAAAGAAAAAACCACTTGCCGCCTGCTCTTCCTTACTGCCAGGTGAGGACTTCGCGGCGAACTGCAGGATGAAGTCGTCATAGGTCTGCGTAGATTCGAGCTGCCCCTCACCCCCTGCTCCGGAGATGGAGTTCTCTCCCGACCAGAGCACGCTCTTTGGAGGATTTGGCTTACTTGATAGGCCCGGGATCGGAAGCTTGAGTTTGGGCTTGCTTTCCGGGGCAGGGCGCGCGACCGCACGCCAGCCATCAAGATTGCTGCCGTTGTACACACGGTGGAGGTCAAGCGGCTTAAGCGTAGCGGAGCGCAACTCAAGACGGGTTCCATGCGGAGCGTCAAGTTCGAAGTAGCCTACGCGGTTTTTCTTGTTTGTCCAGTCAGCCGTTACATTTCCGTCGACGCTGGCGATGAGATGGGCTCCGTCAGCGCGCACCTCGTAAGTGTGCCACACCCCGGCAGCTAGGTTCGCACCAGAGCCTCTTGCCCCGGCGCCATTCACGCCATCAAGTGTGCCGTCGGCGAGTGACAGGCCGTAGCCGGGCTGGGACGGCTCGCTTTGTGGATCCGCTCGTAGCAGCAGGGTTGCCGGGCCTCCGACCACCCGTGCTTCCATTTTGAGATCGAAATCAGAAAAAGCAGCATCCATGCGCAGGCGCGAATCCAGTACAGCATCTGAGATAAGCGCCCCATTTGCGATTTGCCAGTTGCCTCCCTCTTGCGTCCAGCCGAAACGAGAGCTCCCGTCAAAAAGTTGGATCCATCCCTCACTTGCATTGCTCGAAGTAGAAGGCCCCCCGAATGCAAATGACAGGGAAGCTGCCGCCAACGAGAGAGACACGGCAGCACACAATGAACGTTTACAGACTTGCGAGAACGACTTGGGAGACATCAAACGTGAGCCCTGCTTCTTCTGTGTAATGGATAAGCAGCTTCTGTCCCTGTTCAATATCTCCTGCGATTAAAGCTGCCGCGAGCGGAGAGACAACGACCTGCTGCATGGTGCGTTCTACAGGTCTGGCGCCATATTCGGGATCGAACGAGAGAATGGACACATACTGCAGCGCTTCATCGCTCACAGTCAGTTCGATCTCGCGATCTTCGGCAAGCTTCTTGCCAAGCCTCTCGAAGGATTCACCTACGATACGGTTCAACTCAGCCTCATTAAGCGCATCAAACGGGACTACCTGCGAGATCCGGTTGTGAAACTCAGGCCGCAGCGCGGAGCGCACCATCTCGAGAATTACCGTCCGACGTGTTGCTGCATCTTCGCTAGCTGCCATCGCTTCACGTGCTCCGAGATTGGAAGTGAAGATAATGATCGAATTCGAGAAGTCACACAACCGGCCCTTCGCATCGGTTAATCGTCCTTCATCGAGTACGCTGAGTAGCAGGTCCAACACTTCGGGATGTGCCTTCTCTACTTCATCAAAGAGCACGATGGAGTATGGGCTGCGACGCACGCGCTCGGTAAGATAGCCACCTTCGTCGGAGCCAATAAGCCCGGCGCGGGAACCAATTAGCCCGCTTACCGAGCCACGCTCTTTGTACTCGCCCATGTCAATGCGAATCAACGCCGTCTCGTCATCGAAGAGAGCATCAGCGAGTACTTTGACAAGCTCCGTCTTGCCAGTCCCGGTCGGTCCAACAAACAGAAACGAGCTTGGCTTTCGCTTGGACTGTAGATCGGCGCGCATACGACGCACTGCATCCGCTACTGCGAGGACCGCCTCGGGCTGACCGAAGATGCGCCTTGAGAGTCGCTCCTCTAATTGCATGAGGCGCTCACGTTCGCTTTCCATGAGGCGATGAATCGGTATGCCCACCCGATCCGCGATGACTTCAGCAATATGCTCAGCAAGCACTTCCTCAGAGATCAAAGGATGGTTGCGCGCGGCCTCGGCTAATTGCTGCTCCAGATCAAGACGCTGTGTCTCAAGATGCTGCAGCACGCCATAACGAATCTCCGCAGCACGCGCCATATCGCCTTCCCCCTGCGCAGCTGCCAGCCTTGCGGTCTGTTCGTCGATCGCTTTCCGGGTGGCCTGCAACTGTATAGAAGCTTGGCTCTGTGAGGCCCACGTAGCGTTTAGTTCTGCGACCTGCATTTGCAGACCGGCAACCTCTTCGGCTAAAGCCGGACGCTGCTTCGCAGCGGGTGGTGTGCTCTCAAGCAGCAACGCTCTGTCCACAAGGCTTCGTTCCAGTTTATCGAGCTGCTTCGGTTTCGATTCTTTCTGCATACGGATTCTTGCCGATGCTTCATCGATAATGTCGATCGCTTTATCGGGCAGGAATCGTGAAGGCATGTACCGCCTTGAGAGCTTTACCGCCGCGTGCAGCGCTTCATCTGCTATTCGAACGCCGTGATACGCCTCATAGCGCGGCCGGACACCGCGCAGGATGACGAGCATGGCTTCATCTGTCGGCTCCTTCACGACCACAATGTCGAACCGTCTGGCCAGCGCCCCATCTTTCTCAATGCGTTCGCGGTATTCATCGAACGTCGTGGCACCGATGCAGCGCAACTCACCGCGTGCCAGGGCGGGCTTCAGTATATTCGCGGCGTCCATGCCCCCTTCATTCCCACCCGCACCAACCAGGGTGTGCAGTTCATCAAGAAAGAGAATGATTTCGCCGCGGCGTCTGCGGCACTCGTCGATCACAGCCTTGAGCCGTTCCTCAAACTCGCCCCGGTACTTGGACCCCGCAATCAGCGCAGCCAGATCAAGCGCTAGAACGCTACAGGCTTTGAGTGACTCAGGAACATCGCCTGCCGCAATGCGTAATGCCAGACCCTCGGCGATCGAAGTCTTACCGGTGCCAGGATCGCCCACGCATACCGGATTACTCTTGGTCTTGCGGAGCAGCGTCTGCACCACGCGGCGAATCTCCTCATCACGACCCACCACCGGCATTAACTCGCCGGCGCGGGCCATCGCTGTCAGATCCCGGGAATACTGCGCCAGCACCTTGCCAGCAGGAGTTGGCTTTGCTGCAGTTGCGCTTGCGGAGCTGTCTAATACGCAGTCGGCTAAAGCTCCGCGTGTTGCCTCAACCCTCCCCTGCGAAGAGGCGAGTGTCTCACGCGTAATGCCCGCTATGCGCAGCCCGGCGACCAAGTCTCGCTCGCCGCGAGCAACAAGAGCTTGCATGAAGTCGAGCGGCTCTGCTGTCTCCGCTCCGCGTGCTTCCATCTCAGTAAACGAATGTTCGATGAGCTCCCGCAGCGTCTTCGATGCAATAGGTCTACGACCTGTTTCGAATCCGGTACGCGGCAACCGGTTTATGCGCTCCACCAACATGGAAAGCAATGGGCTGAGCGCAGCACCAGTACGGGTCAGGTATGCTGCCTCTGCTGTCTCTCCGTCGAGCAGCACGAAGAGAAGATGCTCGGGCGAGATGCTCGCTTGCTTGCGCTCCTCTGCGAGCAGACGAGCATGATCGATCGAGGTTTCCAGATCCGGTGAAAGTTTGTCGAGTTGCATGGCCATGTATCTTCGATCCTTTATTCCAGACGCCTTCTACGTGGTGGAGCAACAGGCTCATCCGCCTGCTTCGGTTCCGGGGTCGAGTGGTCCGGCCGCGAGGACCATGAACCGCGTTGCCCCGTGACCTGTGGCTGGAGTGGAGGACGGAACGCTGGCTGACCCGACTCCTTCGCGGTCGACACGGGTTCGACTATTTCCTCTGCAGCGGATGCCTGCGCCGGTCTACGTTCCGGATCGTGCGATTCGCTTCCATGCTGCATGTCCTGCGCGTAAAAGCGATGCCGAATGAACAGCAGTACCATGCGCACGCTGAAGTGTGCAGGTACGGTAACACGCAGATCCGTCACCGTCGCGATGTCCGGCGCGTCGAAGTCGAACTCCACATTTCTCTGTCCGCCGAAGTGCGCCTGTGCAACCCCGTGAAGCGGCGGCCGTCGCGCGCCGCTGCCCTCATTGATACGAACCTCGACGGGCACTTGAAGGTCCGCAGCATACTCATGCTCCATCTCTGCGGTGAGAATGATTCGGTATTTCTCCCGACCTTCAAGGCGTACGTTGGCGAAGTAGAACGTCATCTGGTCGCCGAATCCCTGCAGGCGCGACGGCTTCGCTGCGAGCTTGTATAGGGCGCTCCCACCGCGGTCGAAGATAAAGTTCATGGTGTCTAACGTGCAACTAACACGAAAATCAATGTACTTGCCCTCCAGCGCGCGCTCAAGGGTCTGCAGGCTGCGAAGCGAATTTTGTATAAAGAGTACCTCTTCGCCGAGGTCATCTTCAGTTCTCCAGCGACGCGAGCTTTTCAGTAACTGCTTCTGCTGTTCGACCAACGGCACAAACTCCGTCTCGCCCGCGTTCTTCAGCGCATCAAAGTACTGCTGCACCGGCGGATTCAGATCGAGACTTACAGCCGCCCCCTGTAAAAACTTGCGAATACTACCAAAGAAATGCGCCGGGACCTGCACAGGATTCAGGCAGTCGTACAAGCAGGACTCGAGCGCGGGGATGACTCGTTTGACAAACTCTAGCGTGTCTAGATCGATGGCACCATCGATCCCACGCTCGCGGGCGAGTTCAATGTACTCCTGCATGGCGCGATGCAGTTCAACGAAGCGTGCTGACAGATACGAGAGTTGCTCGACGATCCGACGCCATGCCACCGACAGCTCGCTGAAGGCCGTGAGATTGGTACAGGGCGGGATAAATGCAGGATCCAGTTCGAAGGCGATGCCCCGCTGGGACCGGCGCAGCTTGGCTACTGCAATCGCCTGCTGTGCCTCTTCTCCATACGGCCGCAGGCTAAGCTGACAGGTGCGGACACGCTCTGTCTGCATCTGAGGGTTATGCTTATCCACTGAACCATCGAGCACCGTGTAGTGGTGCGGCGCGGCTATCACGTAGATGCGCGCCTCCTGCAGACCTTCCAATTCGGCCTTCTTGAAGTTGCGGTGGAGGGGTAAGTCGGGGGAGATCTCTACTGGAGTGCCACCCTGTGTCAGCCCGCGGCATTGAGTGATGGTGATGCTAAGCGTGTGCTCATCTTCAAAGAGGGTGACTATCGGATCGTGGCGTACCGCGCCGAACTCACTTTCCGACAGCCGCGGGCCACCGCCGATCAACCCGAAATCATGCTGTGCATAGCGCAGCATCCACAGCATCGTCGCATCGTAGAAGCGCTCCTGCCGAAGGAAGTGTTCAGGAGTGACTAGCATCCCGAATTCCCAATTAACTGCATTATGTCGAACATCTTGCGGGTTCATACTGAAGCTCCTCTGCCCAGGTGAAAATTGAGACCGATACGGCTGTTACTGGCAGCGACACCAAGGCGAGGCACTTCAGACTCATTCTCGACGAGCCAGCCAATCTGGTGTTGTTGATAGGCACTCAGGCAAAGATCGGTTGCCAGTTCTAAAAGTCGCCTGCCGTCAGGGGTCTGAAAAGACTCGTAAGTTACAAGTGTGACTGGCCCTAGTCGGACCGTGATCGCATCCGCATCCGCTTGACGATCGCCTAACAGCAGATCGGTACCAAGCCGACTCGCCTGCGCACCAAAGAGCGAACACTGGTTGGCTGGCAAGGATCTGTAATTGCTGGTGTTGCATATTTCGTAAACAGGCAGACCGAAGAGCATGAGAAAGGCGAGCTTTACACCGATTTGCCTCCCAGCAAAACGGACCAGCGTTGGCGCAAGCAGCGCGAGGGGATAGAGCAGTTCCTCGGGCCACAATGTTGGATCAATTCCAAAGAGCGAGAGCCAGCGGCGGCATGCTGCAGGCTTATCCGGCCCGATCGCGAAGAGAGGAGCACCTGCACGGAACCACTGTGCCGCCTTCTGCAAGGGATCGTCAAAGACTTGGCAGATCTCGCGTGTGCCCATCTCGGCCTCACCGCCCGACTCACGCATGGGCAGGGGCAACGCGGAGAAGAAGCCAAAGCCGGCGATGAATAAAACGATCCTCACCGACGAGATGAGCGGCGAGCCGGGCGGTGGCGATTGACTCACAATCTCGAGACTCGGCCGTCCAAGACCCGCCATTCGCAGTGTAACGCGCGATTCCGAGACGCCGAATGCATCAAGCACGCGCATCGCCGAATCAACAGTGTGCGTGAAAGTGCTGGTGCTTTGCGCAAAGTTCGGCATAAGGGGTGCCTTAGCAGATTCGCTCATCGTCTGCAGGGTAGGTGACGCCTCGCTCACGACCATGCGACCTCCACCCGTACATCGACGTCCAACGGCACCCGGTCAGCGAGATAGCTCTCCAGATCAACGATCAGGATGCGTTTCTCTTCTTCAGGATCGGCGAAGCGTTCACGCAATGCAGTGACGGTAATCTGGTGCAATCGGCGCAACTGGCCGCGCGGACCACGAGCTAGTGTCGGCGCTACACCTACGCCCGTGATGCGGCGATCAAAAGAGCGTAGCGCGAGTTCAAGATCGGCGCGTGTAATAAGACGCTGGCGAGAAAGGAGCGCCTCGGAGAAGCGCTGCTGGGCGGCATCTGCACTCTCTCCATTTGAGCCACCGGCTGCAGTCGTGATATTTTCAACCGTCACATTCCTTGCTGGGGCTCCCTTCGCGAAGCTGTGCAGACGGGTGGCACTCATCTGGTTTCCAGCCCTGCCTGCGGTCATCCACAGGCGCACATTAGCGACTGTTTCATCGCTGCCATTCGCCATCTTGCCGGGGAGAAGCGTCAGGTAACCTTGGTTCAAACGATAGCGCCCTTGCCCAGGCGTAAAGGACGGATGAAACTCTGGAAGATAGGAAATCCCACTCTCCCCTGTAATCGCAAGGGGAGCAACGAGAAGAGAATGACCGCCTGTCTCAACGCTGACCGGGATCGTGGTACCGTGTTCCGCAAATCGAACTGTCTGGTTCAAACACCCTACATTGGAAGCGCTCTGCGCGTGCAGGTGCACAGCGGTGAGTGCGGCGTGAAGGGGTTCGACGCGCGCATCAAGCTGTATACGCAACCACGCGCGCGGCCTTATAAAAAGTGCGGGCCGCTCAAAAATGGAGCGCAATGGTTTCTCGAGTCCTACTGGAGACTCACATAGAAATCGGCGATCGGCAGGAACACTTGGGAGAACAAAACATTTGCCGCGCCAGAAGCCGCCAGCCAGTCTGGGGCGTTCAACTTCCGAATCCTTCTCGGTGATCAAATCGGCCGCTTCCTGCAACCACCTGAGGCTCTGCTGGCCGCCATGCGATGCGGAAGGTCGGAGCACACCACATGCGCCGAACCTGCCTTCGTTCGAGGCCAGACACCAGTTGTCACGCTCCAGCTGCGCATTCAGCAGCGTAGCTTCGAAGCTGGTCTGCAGAAAGATGCCATGTCCGGAAAGATAAGCAGGGCCGAGATTCTCAAGCGCTATATAGATGGCCGGATAAACTCCCAGATCTACAGAGACTGCGTCATAGGTCGGCTCGGCGCGTAAGGTTTCTTCGGGGAGGTGCATGCCGCTGAGCAGTCGCAGAGAACCCTGCCTCCGGGGTCCACGTTGCCCGTTCCCTTGCTCGCTCTCATACACAAACACGGCAGCAACCCGTGCGGAAGAAATAGAGATTCCGTAGTCCGTTGTAAAGCTCATACGACCGCCGTTGTCGGGCTCCCCGGTAAGCTCCGTGGCGGCTGCAATGTACGCAGGCTCGCCGAGGCACGCGTAGCGGACGATAGCCTGTGCAGGATGCGCGTAGGGGCGATCGAATCCAAGCCCTTCGAGAAGCTCGTGCAGCAGCGCGGTCCTGAGCTTGTCAGTATCAGAGGACATCGCGTGAATCTGCGAGGAGAGAGTCCGGAACAAGACTGCGAGTACAGGATCTATCAGCGTGGACTCGATCCCGTACTCACGTAGATAGCGGCGAAAGTCATCCCGGAGTTTCAGATCGATTTCAGCAGCGCTCGAGTTCATAGGCTGTATCCGTATGCGCGGTCGCTGCTTCTTTCACGCACCGTGAGCGTCACGCCATAAGCTTCCATGCTCTGATTCAGCCAGCGAGCACGCTCGAAGCCTTGCAACTCTTTCGGCGGCCCTTCAAGGGCAAGCGAATCGACACAGTAATCCCTCAGGTCGAGCCCCACCATAACGGTATTAATATTCTTCACAGTGGTGTCGATCAAGCGGGTTCGCTGCTCTTCCGACAGTCCGTCCTTGAGAACATCGTGAAAGAACTCCCGGAAACCGAAGTGTTGATCTCCAGGCCAGGAACCACATGGCGTTCGCGCCATGATCCAGAGCAGCGTAAGGTATGACTCTCGCGCATCTGTCTTCTGCAATTGTGCCTGTTGCAGGCGTAAAGGGAATGCAATCGGCAGGCTGTAGAGATGATCTGGAGATGGCTTTGTAATCAAGGATAATGCTCCTTACCTGCGAAGAACGATTCCACTGACACGACAATGGGCCTTTACGAACAGAAAGCGACACGCCCGGCGCACTGGTTTGGACACCGGGCTTGTCCGGAAAAGATTAATTACCCATGGTGATCTCTTTGAAGTTCTGCTGGTTCATTGCCGGCTCAAGTTCAAGCGTCAGCAGATGGTTCACGGTCGAATACTGGCTCGAATCGACACTCCCATCCGGAGCCGAAGCGGGGAGTGGATTGCCGGTTTCAAAGCGGCTGATCCAACCCTTGAACTTATAGCTGCAAAGGGCGTCCTTCTTGGCGTCGTCCTTCCAGTACTCAATCTTCATATCGACGATTTTGTCGCGTGTCACCACGTTCGCAAGCGTAAAGAGCTGCTGGAGTATGCCGTTCGAAATATTTACATCATCGTGAAAGTCGGCGTAGACCTTGATCGCGGTTGAAAGCGTACCCATCTCAGGCATACCCGCGCGATCCTTTAATGTTGCAAAGCGTACGCTGCTCGCCAGAGCATCAAACTTATTACCGTTGATCGTGATCGTGCTGCGTAGTGGACTAGACATATGAACCGCTCTCCTTTTTATTTCCTTTCGCTGTGGTGCGTTTAGTTGAATGCTCGTACGCCTTTGCAGCGAGCGCCTGATGAACCTGAGAATGCGATCGAGCCACATGTCAGATTTCCGGATCTCTCCTGCGTGCACATTACCCGATCTCCTTCTCCTGCTTTGCCCCCTCGGGAGTGAAATCAGGTGTGTCAATCTTGAGACGGAATGTCTCACCTGGTCCCGTAGGAACAATCTCTAACTTGAGATCACAGATACCCTGCATTCGCTTAGAGGCATCGCGATCGATCTCCAGTTTGAAATCAATGAGTGTACCCGCATCCACCTGCTCCTGCAGCATCCGTGCAATCGGGCGTTCGATAGCTTCATCGATAAAGTCGCGTGTGAGCACTTGACCGGCAACCTGCAAAAGATGATGCCTGCAGCAGCGCTCGATGTAGCGGATGATGCGATAAGAAGTAAAGAACTTGTACACGCCGTAAGGATCGTCGGCAAGAGTTCTGCAGCCGAAGAAGCACAGCTTGTTATCTGCATCGCGGATAATCGGGATCAGCTGCCGTTCCATGCTGATGTGTTCCATCTCGCTGATCAGCGGTTCAATGCGTGACCTTTCAGACCCTGTAATCTGCCCGAAGCGTGAACCAACGGGACCCTGCGCCATGCCCGCACTGTCGTCAGTACGCGCCACTGCGCCGGCAAATGCAAGCGAGGGGGGACCATACAGATCGTCTCCGCCGTCAAGGGTGCGCTCAAACCAGTACTTGGGTCTCAACTGCAGATATCCCATCACTACTACGTCAGCAGCGGCACGATCCTCTGGACGCTTGAGAAACTCGTACTTGCCGCCGGGCCGGAAGTTGCGTTCTACATTCTGAAAAGACTTCTCGTCATCAATATCCGTGATTAGCAGTATGCCCCATTGATTCGCGATGTTCTCGAGGCGTTCGCGTACTGTCTGACTGATCATGCCCGGTATGACCAGGTTGCAGATATCATCCCGGAAGTTGAAATTGTCATTGCGCTTCTTACAGAAGTTTTCGACTGCCGCAATCGTCATGCTGAATACACCCTTGATTTCGCGCGGGTCCGCATTCCAGACAAACAGTTCAATAGGCTTTCTCTGCTTGCCGTCATATACCTTGGTGTTTTCAAAGAAGATTTGGAGCTCGCGATAACTTCTTTCGATCGGTCGCACCTGTTCAAAGACTTGCTCGAGCAATTCATCGCGCATGCCCTCTGCCCGATCGATCTGCGCCTGCAGCTTCTTCAGCGTCTCCTCGAAGCTGTCCTGCTCGCTCAACATAGCGGTAATGTCAGAAATCTGAAGAAGAAACTCATTCGCGCTCTTCGGGGAAAAAATGGACTCCATCGAGCGGCTCTCATCGATAAGCCCGGGATGCAGGTCTGCGAATATCTCGAGCATGACGTCGCGCGCCGGTGACTCACCCAGAATTTCGCTGGTGGTTCTTGTAAGCGTTTCCATTACTTGTCCCCCTCTACAACCTTTTCGAGTTCACTGCGCAGCTGCCCCAATGCGGCGATAATCTGCTTGCGCTCCTCTTCGCTGCCCCATGCCCGACGAACAGCGGGTAGCTTCCAGCGATCCTTGAGCCGGTACATCAGATCAATGTTGTTCTTCAGGTCTGCCAGATCATTGCGCAGATAGGTGACCGAACCATCTTCCGCGCGGACTTCCTGGCGGGTCATGATGTTCGACGGCTCGAAATCCTTGATGCTGTCGAAGCGCAAGTCCGCTTCGAATTGAATGCCATCCGCTTCAGTCCTTCCACTGAATTTGATCTGCGGCTTGAACTTCGTAAACGCATCCTGAAGTGATTCCACCATCGTTGGCTCTTCAGTTTCGCTATGCACTTCCCGGTTCACGCGCTCGCGTGTCATCGGCATGGTGACAGCACAAGTGCTTGTTGGCACCTTTCGAACAGCCGGGCGTACATTCTGGCGCTTCACTTCAATGATCGGCATAGAACTATCTCCTCGTGTTTCGTTCTCAGCTCAGGCGTGTCTTAGTAGATTCAAAATCTGCCATCGGTTGCACAATGGTGTTCTCCCTGGGGTCGCGTACCGGCGCACGTACACCACGGCCGCCAGGTTCAAAGCCTGGCGGCGCTGCTCGATAAGCGAGCGGGCTCTCCTGCTGCAACGTCATTTCTGATCCTGGCCAATACTCTGGCCGCAAAGGCCTCGCCGTGCGGTGATCGTAGCGATCCAGCCATATAAGTCGCGGCAGACCAAACCAAAGGACTGCCAGTAGCGCGGCAAATCCTAAGAAGACCAAAATGGGTCGCGCAATGAGCCACGCAGAATCTTCGCCTATATGGACGCTCGCGAGATACGCCCGTTGTTCAGTCTCGGTCGACTCGCCGTCGAACGATGGCGTAGCAACTGGAGGAGCGATCCAGAGAGCAGGCCGGTTCTCGACCAGTATCACTTCGTCCGCCAGCGTCATCTTTATGCGAAAGCGAATCACTCGACCCGCAAGCAAGGTACGGGAAGCGAGCGACCGCGGGGCCTTGACCATGACAGTAACTCCGCCTACTTGCTCTGCCTGCGGCAGTTGAAAAGCTTTGCGCAGCGAGTTAATGTCGAAGGTGATCAACGGCGGCTGCGTGCCAAGTCTGGCCATCGACACCTCGTCGATAGAATGCTCGTCCCCGAGCCCGATGGGAAGCACATCGACACCAGATTTTTCTACCGCAATCGCAGCCGCATTCAAGCCATCAACCCCTGTCAATAAACCGGTGTCGTCGCCAATTTGAGGATGCACATCGTTTGTGCCGTCGGTAAGTACGATCAGACGGGCCTGGTCGCCGCCATGCCGCTGTTGTGCCAGCGCGCCGACAGCGGCTGCTACTGCTGAATACAATGCAGTATTGTTGTTCGGCTCCGGGCGTGGCAACGCATCCAGTTGCGCCTGCGCTTCGGCGCGCGTGCTCACAAAATGGGCCGATGCGATAGTCTCCTCCAGGTTGCGACTGGCGAAGGGAATAACCGCTACGTGATCTTTACCATCCGAAAATCCTTGCAGATAAGCGGCCGCCGCACTTCTTGCCGCGTCGAAGCGCGTCTGCCCGTCGATATCCTTAGTCAGCATGCTCCCACTCACATCAAGAAGCAGTATGGCTGTCTGCGGTCGGCGCGCGGGGACCTGCACGCCGCCTGCAGTTGGCGCTGCATAGAAGGGATAAATGGATTGACCATCGGCCTGAACTTCAATCCTCTGCACAAGTTCCCGCGCAGGAGGAAGCGGCACAGCAGAGGACTTGTTACCGGCGTCAAGGAAACCGAAGTTCAAGCGGAAGCAGAGCTCTGCACCCGCAGGTTCGCATTCAACCAGCGCTGGCTTGGCGAGAAAGTCAAGCGAGACAGCCGGACCCTGTGCCCCTAAGAGGGACGAGAGACCTGCGACTGCTATAAGTGCGAGTGACCGGCACATTCTCTTCACTGTGATCGCTCCGGCTTCTGCTTCGCGAGGAACATCAGCGTGGTGCGCCCAAGCACAATAAGACTCTGATCCTGCAGTTCACGTGGCGTGGTAATAGATCGATTTTGAACCTTGAGCACAAAGCGTCGAAGGCCGGCCTCGGACATCACATCCGGATGTCGCGTGATGAAGAACCGCCCATCTTTGCTGTAGATACGGGCATGCCGCGGAGCTACCGAGGCATCAGGCAGGTAGATATCTACCTCGCGTCCGTAACGTGACTTGGAGAGGTCCGCGCTCTGGCTACCGACGATATAACTGTCGCCATCCTGGACCGTCCATTCTTTCTTGCCCAGTTTCCCGATGGCACGCGCATCGCCACTATTTATAAACCTGAGCGCGGCACTGCGAAGGAATACGGGCGCGAAAGCAATACCAAAACTGATGCCGGCTCCTGTAAGCACGAAGGCCAGAGCCTGCGAAATATCAGGCAGCCATTGGCTCAAAGTAGCAAAGGTTACTCCGCCCAGAAAGCCACCGCACATGCCGCCTATCATGCCGTGCGCAACGCGTGCACGATTCACTGCTAGCCAGCGTGCGCCGAGCCCTGCGCCGATCAATGCACCACTTACCATCCAACCCATCACAACGCCCAACGGCAACGCGGCTGGCAGAGCCGCACGAAGCGGCAAATGCAAAGCACCCGATACAGTGCCGGCACAGAAACCTACCAGCGCGCCCATCGCTACCCAGCGAATCTGCACGCGGTTGCCGGCCCATTTCTCATCGAAGACGACGATGAACCCGCCGATGGAACCGCCGAGTAAGGCAGCCGCAGTCACCACAGACGCCCAGGGAGCTATCCCCGCAGGGAGCAACATGACTATCAGCCCTTGGCTCGCCCACGCGAACAGCCCAGCTAATCCACCCGCCAGCGACATGAAATATAGGAGTTGATTGATATTCATCAGAAAGCGCTGTGATAGAGCAGTATCAGCATGCGGCCATGAA
Organism: Granulicella sp. S190; assembly: GCF_009766095.1. Taxonomy (GTDB): domain Bacteria; phylum Acidobacteriota; class Terriglobia; order Terriglobales; family Acidobacteriaceae; genus Edaphobacter. The sequence continues at coordinate 112,905 of NZ_LMUD01000014.1, read as the reverse complement.
TTGATTGTTTCCGGTTCCGGCGGAAACGATGTGTCCATTTCTCTGATTACTGACCCAATCTGCGGGCAAAGTTATAGCTCTGGCGATGTCGCAGGTTAATTCGGGCGACCCGCTTCACGTGAGGGCAGATGCAGGATGCACACTTTGTATACTGAGCCTGTCTCGTTGTTCATGGAGTATCCCTGTTGATGCGAAGAGTCATGCTTGTGGGAATCGGCGCACTCGGTTCCGAGCTTGCGATCAAGCTTGGTCTGCTGGGATGTGAACAGGTTTTTATCGCTGACGCAGACTTACTTGAAGAGAAGAACATCTGCCGGTCTGAACTGTGGTCCGATACTGTTCCTGGCATGCCAAAGGTGATTACGGCCCTCCCCTGTCTTCGTGCTCGCTTCCCCGCGACGAGGTGGGAAGGAGCGTCGGTCGAGATCGCAGATGTGGATCCCGTGCGCTTTGCGGAGTCTGACATTCTCTTCAGCTGCGTGGATACTGATCTGGCCCGCACAGAGATTGCAGCTATAGCCGGCCACTACGTGTTGCCAGTCTGTGACGCTGGAGTAGGCGGTACCAGTACACAGCTGGGAAGGGTCTCCTGGTTTCCCCATGAGAGATCTGCAGCCTGCTTCGCGTGCCTGCTTAGCAGCCGACGAAGAGCTTCTTTATTGAGCGCCTGGGAATCGGATGTACACGCCTGCTGGTCTGAGGAAACGGAGGAGCGAAGCAGTTGGACGAGCGCGGCCAGGATGACTTCTCTCGTATCCTCTTTGCAGATAGACGTGGCGGTCTCAACCAGCACTAGCAAATGTGATGCTTTCTCTATACATCTTGACTTAGACCGCCAGGAGATCGCGGAGAAGATACGCCACTCCCGCAGTGATGTATGCCCGTTACACGATGAGTTATCGGGAGAATTATTCCCTGTCTGCACACGCGCTGCGTGCATAGCGTGCGGGGCGCAGTTCTTTCCACAGCGAAGGGTGGGGTGGGTCAGGCGCTGGGGAAGTTGTCCCGCCTGCGGCGCCGGTTCGCTGCTAATCAAGGAGAGTCGACACGATTTTGCGGAGAGCGCGGTATGACAGAGTTACGGAAGCACGTTCTGCTTATATCTCTTGGGTTGCTCGCTGCCGCATTACAGTTAGTGGCTATCCGCTGGCATGTGGAAGGATGTTTTGTCGGGGCACTCCTTGCAGGAACACTCATTTACCTGGGAGAGCGGATTCTTTCGCTTCAGGTAATTAGCATCGGGCTTTCGCCGCTCGTCGCAGGTTTCGCCAGCCTGCTTGGTCTCGGATCCGGACTAGCCGGAAGCGAGACTGCTCTGCCGCACGTCGTTTGGCTTGCACCGGTGTTGGCAATCCTTCCTGCAGGGAGCCCGGCATTGTTTGCAGCTGTGCGCAGTGACCGCTGTCAGATCTGCCGGAAGTCTGTACGCCTTCTGCTCTCCTTTTCATGCCCGCGCTGCCACATGCTCTCCTGTGAGAACTGCTGGGAGTTCGAAAAGGACAGGTGCAGACTCTGCGAGACAAATCAGATCCTCCTGCTGCCTATCGAGGGAGAATGGTGGCAAGAGCGCCTCGGCCCTCAAGTTAGAGGAGGTCGCTGTCTGTTGTGTCTTCACTTGGCCGATGGCCGCGTATCGCAATGGGCCTGCCGTGCATGTGGCCACAGCCACTGCCGCTCCTGCTGGGATGACTTGAACGGCCAGTGCAGTCGTTGTCGATGGACTATCCCCGAGCTACCATACGGCTGACATGATGACGCGCCACAGAACAACGCCGATGACCTCAATAGAACGCTTTATCAAAATCAACTGCTCTTATAGAAGGAAGGTTGGCATGCCCAAGTACCAGATGCTGTTCGACACAGTACGCGCTGAACAGAAGTTCAACGTCGACATTGATGAACAGGAAACACTGGATGCAACATTAGATGAAATTCTCTTCGAGTTGCGCGAGCGAGGGGATTACCTCAAGGGCGAAGGTCAACCCCAGGTCGTCTGGAATGGTGTATCGCTCGACTTTAGCCTCTCGCTTACGCAGCAAGGCGTCAGGGCGAATGACATCCTGCGCGTATCCACGATTGTTCTCAATGGTTGAAGAGAGCCGATGAACCTTCGCGAACGGAGGATCGAGGGGGAATGGGAACAATTGCAGACGCTTGCCGCTGCCAATCCTGGCATCTTCGTTGCTATAGAAAGAGTGCCAGGCGAGTTTCACGTTACGTTTGCAAACTCGCCTGCGTGGATACGTGAAACAGGCGAGCCTCATGTGAGAGCAGAGCACGTGCTTCGCTACGTGTTTCCACGCTATTATCCAACACTGCCGCTAGACGCCTACTTCATGAGGCCCGTGTTCCATCCGAATGTCGACCAAGAGAATGGGTTCGCCTGTTTATGGCACGAATACCGTCCTGGCCTGACGATTATTGATGCAGTACAGATCACACGTTCCATCATGGCGCACAGGTGCGTCAATCAGGATCCTGCGCACTGCATGCAGCCAGGGGCTTACGTTGTATATGAGCTTGATATTCCTTCAATGATCATTCCCGCTTGCTGCAGTCCCGCGCTGCCTGCACCACGATCCGGACGCCGGCTTCGGATTACCCCTACTTTGCCGGAAGAATGAAAGCCGAGATTTGCCTTGCGATTCTTGATACTGAGTGATCTTCACGCCAACTGGGAAGCCCTCGTCGCCGTTCTCGGAGACGCTAAAAGACACGATTATCAGGCAATCCTGTGCCTGGGCGATGTGGTTGGCTACGGTCCCAGCCCGAATGAAGTAACTACATGGGTGCGCACACATGCTGACGTAGTGGTGCGTGGCAATCACGACAAGGCCTGTTGCGGCCTCACTTCCTGCGAAACGTTTGGTACAGCCGCACAATACTCCTCATACTGGACGCTCGGTGCGCTTACTGACGAAAATAAAGAATGGTTGCGTAACCTGCCGCGCGGCCCGGTGCAGGTAGAAAATCTGGACCTGGTGCATGGCGCACCTGACGATGAGGATCGTTATATGTTTCACGAGCACGAAGCGGCCACGGGCATGCATCACGCTCGAGAGCAGGTGACCTTCTTCGGACACACACACGTGCAAGGTTGTTTTGTCGCAGAGCCCTGCCGAAGGGGTTTCGACATCCGCCGTCTTGATGCTCTGCCTGTGACGCTCGCGGTGAACTGGAACCGGCGATACCTGCTCAACCCGGGTGCTGTAGGCCAGCCACGCGATGGAGATCCGCGCGCAGCCTACTGCATCTTCGATTCATCCTCATATGTGGCCGAGTTTCATCGCGTCGAGTATGACATACGAACAGTCCAAGATAAGATTCTGGCCGCGGAACTGCCCAAAGAACTCGCGTTCCGTCTCGCGTCCGGGGAGTGACTTACTGCTTCTCGAGAGCTGGGTTTGCGCACAGGAATGTATTGATTGCATCCGCAGCTTCACCGTAGCCTGTGCGGTAACAATCGGCGGGTCATGGTAAACGCTTACGCGTGTTCACTCGTCCTCATAAACGTAAAAGTGAGCTGGCTTCTGCGCGAAGCGCAATAGACAAAGCGTTGGCGCTTATCGGCGGAGCGCCATGTCCCGATAACGCAGATTACGACAAGCTCTGAAGTCTCGAGAAAATAGGATGGATACGATGCAGCCGAACGACACCAACCCTGACGCTATAGAACTTCTTGCAGAAGATTCTGCGACCTTGTTTTTACAGGTTTGTGTCTGCACCAGTAGTGACCGATGCCTGTCTTGGCTGTAAAACGATCTTCCACTGAATAGGTCAATGGCCTATGAATGTTGCGTTGGGGCTGAGCATCGGACTGCAGGGAGTGATCGTTTGGGTACTAGTTTCTCTGAAGGAAGCCGTGGAGATCATCTCCAATAACGCAATGGTCAGCGGTGAGCGATAAGAAACCTGTTGATCGCGTCCGCAACTTCGTTGTAGCCCGTAAGGTCGGTGCAGCCAATCAGCGTCTCGCCCCGTCCATCGTTCATGACGGCCTGGAGCGAGAGACAGGTGTTTCCCATACCGACCTGAACAAAGCGCACCTGATCCAGAGTATAGGAGCGAGTTTTGACGGGAAACGTAAGGAAGGTGCGCTGCACCTTCAGCAGGTCGGGCGATACGGTCACCCGAGTAGCCGAGCCGGTTAGCACCGCCACGACCACAAAAGGTATACCGATTCCGAAACAGAGCAGGACAGGCAGAGCTCCGACGGAGACAGTCGCAGTTGGAGATCTTTGGATTGCTCCGAGGCAACCCACGACTACCAGTACTAAGCCGACGAGCCCGCAACACAAACCACACGCTAGGAAGACGCCGGCCAATAAGGTGTAGGGGGGAGCCACGACGACTAGCCTGCTGACTTGCTCACTTGCTACGAAGATCTGCGTTACAGGAGTGGTCAACTAGGAATTCCTTCAAGCGTCCATTGCGGATTTTTTCCATAGTCGAGCTGCTTGCAGCCGAACTGCTCCACGAGCCCGGTAAGCGGTTCTGAGGAGATGATCAACACGCCCCCATCTTCCGGACTTTCCCGAATATACAACGTGATTCTACGCGTCACTTCAATGGTTCTCGGAATAAGTGGCTCGTCGAGCGCAGCCTTATCGAGCAGCGGAACATACCACGGGAAGATGCGATACAGCGGATCCTCTATTAACTCGAGGTGCTCATCTTTTAGGGCGTTTAATAGCTTCGTGCCATCGAGCCGCGACAAGATCTGCAGGCCGCTGCCCGTACCGAGCATCGTCGTCATGGCATTCAGCCGTACGTTGCCAGCCTTCTTTACTCGAAACAGCGTGTGCATTACCTGGGGCAGGTTCTCCGGGTCCAGGTCCGACACGTCGGCTGCACGAATCATGCGTGGAGGCGGCTGATGCGGTAAGACGCCTAGTCCTGTTTCTGGATTCCAGTGTCGGGCATTCTCAGCAAAGAGGAACTTGGCGCTTGGATCAGCTTTCCGGCTGAGGGCTATAAAGCTCTCATGGGAACAGCCGAGTTCGCGACTCATGTAGGCGACTAATGATTCCAAGAACTGACGGAGTGCATCGTAGGAGTCGGGACGCGCGCCCAGAGGGCAAGGCACAATCCAATATTCGAGACCACCCGGCTTTCCGAGCAGAATAAGCTGCTTCACGGGCATATAGAACCGCATGTCATCCCGAAGTGGCGTCGATGTGTTGGTTGTCATTACTGTGATCAGCCTTCCCAATACTGGTAGCCATCTACGCGCATGGAGGCGATGATTTCTTTGAACATTTGCCTCAGGTTATGTTTTGAAGCAATGACGATTCCTTCATCCTCGGGGCACTCCCTAATATAGATATCGAAGACCCCGAACCAAGTGCGCACCTCCTCCTCAGCCTGAGCGAGAAAGTCGGAAGAACTGAGGCGAGGCAAGATAAAAGGTAGTCCCTCGAACCCAGCAGAATCCTCGATCGCCTTGCCGAAGACATCTTTGCTCTTCTTCCCAAAGGTGTCCAGATGGATCGACGAATTACCTGAGTTCAAATCAACTCCGAGCCCCGTCGAAAGCACCTGCATGGCGGGATGATTCCGAAGAAAGCCAGGCATCGCCGATGGCCTAGCAGGTTCGAAGTCCTCGATCATCGTCTTGAGCAAAGTATGCTTCTGTAGGAACTTAGGGACAGCAACTTTCGGCATCGCTGGCACTTGCATCGGAGGCATCATCTCTTCGCTGGCGTCTCCACAATAGACTATCGTCATACCGCCATATCCCATGAAGACCTTTGTAAAATCTGCTGCTCCATCGTGAAGGAACCGAAATGCAACTTCAGTCATATAGGGATCAATACTTGGATTCTTCCTGTTGTTGGCAAACTTCTTCATATCACCCGGCCCCATTTTCGCCCTGGGGGGCTGAGTAAGTGAGCGACTGGGACCGGGAACCGGAGCATAACGATGGAGGCGTTTGTAGAAGTGCTCCTTCAGCTCGTTGTTTCCACGTAACGTTTGCTCGTGGAGGAATAGTAGCTTTGCCAGTTCTAAGTCCTCAGCGATCTTTTGATCAAGGTGTTTGAAAAAGACAATGAGCCACTCTTTCTGTCCGTCAGGCATTGTTGAGAAGCGAGCAGGCAACCAGAACAGACTAAATGTCTGCAAAGACTCCGCCCTTCGAAGCGGCAGGAGACTCATCCGATCCTCTTCTGAACTAGTATCCGAAGAGATCACTATATCGACCTCGCCCCTACGGAAGTGCATGCCCTAATCCCTCGTTAATGACACCCGCATGGGTAATCGACACCAAATTCTCTGCCATCGCTAAGCCAATAAGGGTCTCGCATGCAACAACATCCAACACTTCTTCATGCACCTCAGTACTTACCGGTGCAGCAGCAACGGTGGTTGCCGCGGTATCGACACTTGTCACGGCCACGTCATTAACAACTGCCGCTACTGTCGTCTTCTTGGCAGCTGTAACAGTTTTTACAACGAGGTTATCTGCTTTCCATATCCCGAAGTCATCCTTCCGGATATAGCAGTCCTGCTTAGTCAGGGCAAATGCAATATTGTTGAGGCTTATACCCACGCTCAAGCCAGCAATGCTGTTGGCCAGACCACTGGTGTCACTTTTAAAACCTTGTATAGTAACCTTCTGATTTGAGATCGTCACCCACTCTGGATACGTGTGCGTGGATATGTCTGCGTGTACAAGCGCATGGGCACCTACCTGTGTCACGACCTTAGGACCAATCCGTGTACTAATAGTATTGCCGTTTGTGGTGCTGGTATGATTTCCGGTGACCGTCGTTGTGAGATTACCTTCATAGATGCGAATCTGCTCGCCGGTGTAGGTCTTTGTAGAGGGACCTGTTACTGTCGAAGCGGACTCGCCGCCTACCGACTCATTATGATTCGCAAGCAGCGTCTTCTGATAGTCCCCCGAAACTGTCTTTCCATACGTCCCGGTAACCTGCTTCTCGTAACTTGCCTGCACTCTCTTTGAATAGGAACCCGTGATCGTATTCGCTGCGCTGCCGGTAATTGCTTTTACATAGTTTGCCGCAACTGCTTTTTTGTAGCTGCCTGTAATGATGTTCTCTGCGTCTCCACTCACCTGTTTGGTGTATTTTGACTGTACTTTTTTCGTGTAGTTTCCGGTAATTGCGTGGTTGGCGTCGCCCGTCACCTGCTTGCCGTAGTTACCACTGATGGCATTAGTCGAATTGCCAGTAATACTCTTCACGTAGTTCGACTGAATAGTCTTCAGGTAGTCCCCGGTAATGTTGTTCGTCGAGATACCGGTAATTGCCTTGGTGTAATTCGACGCGACTAACTTCGTGTAGTTCCCGGTGATCGCATGGTTCGCATTCCCGGTCACCTGTTTGCCATAGTTTCCGGTGATTGCATTCTCCGAATTTCCTGTAATACTCTTCACGTAGTTCGACTGGACAGTCTTCAAGTAGTCTCCGGTAATGTTGTTTGTCGAGACACCGATAATTGCCTTGGTGTAGTTCGAGGCGACCATTTTGGTGTAGTTCCCGGTAATTGCATGGTTCGCATTCCCGGTCACCTGTTTGCTATAGTTTCCGGTGATTGCATTCTCCGAATTTCCTGTAATACTCTTCACGTAGTTCGACAGGACGGTCTTCAGGTAGTCCCCGGTAATAGTATTTGTCGAGACGCCCGTAATAGCTTTCGTGTAATTGCTCGTCACCTGCTTCGCGTAGTTTCCCGTGATGGCATTGTTCGAGTTCCCTACTACGGTCTTGACGTAGTTCGACTGCACCGTCTTGAGGTAGTCCCCGCCGATTGTATTGGCCGAGATGCCCGTAACGGCCTTGGTGTAATTCGAAGCGACGTGTTTACTGTAGTTTCCCGTAATCTGGTGAATTGCGTTCCCGGTCACCTGTTTCCCGTAGTTGCCAGTGATGCCATTTGACGAATTCCCAATAATGGTCTTCGTATAATTCGATTGCACATTTTTGTGATAATCGCCGATGATGCTGTTTGTTGAAACCCCCGTGATCATCTTCGAATAGTCCGACATCACTTGCTTGGAGTAATTGGCCGTGATGTGGTGGCTGGCATTTCCGGTAACGATCTTGGCATAGTTCCCGCTGATTGCATTATCGGAATCACCGGTCACGGTCTTAACATAGTTCGACCGCACCATCTTCAGATAGTCACCCTGAATGTGATTTGCGGAAACACCCGCAATGGCCTTGATGTAATTTGATGCTACCTGCTTAGTGTAGTTCCCTGTGATAGCGTGGCTGGCGTTACCCGTAACCTGCTTGCCGTAGTTGCCAACAATGAGATTGTCGGAGTTGCCTGCCACACTCTTAACGTAGTTTGACTGCACCGCCTTCACGTAATTTCCAGTAATGTGATTCGTGGAGATACCTGTCACCTGTTTCGTGTAGTTCGCCGCGACCTGCTTGTCATAATTTCCGGCAATCTGATGGTTGGAGTTGCCCGTGACATGTTTCCCGTAATTGCCAGCTATGGCATTCTCAGAATTGCCCTGAACAGACTTGGAATAATTTGATCGGACAGATTTGAAGTAGTCCCCTCCAATCTCGTTTGAGGAGACACCCACCACAGACTTGCTGTAGTTTGACGCGACTGTCTTGGTGTAATTTCCTGCCACTCCTATGAGAGAACTCGCCAGTACGGAGCGCGTGTAACTTCCCATTACTGTGACGCTCCGATTCAACGTTACGAGATGATTTTCGCTCATGCCAATTTGGGTATCATGGTTCATCGCTACCCGCACGCTGCGGTCTTGACTCACGTACAGGTTCTGGTGACCATGTACGACTGAGACATCTGAGCCTGGATACAGCATGGCCCCGGGCGTATCAATAGCAGACAGCGCAATGCTTGCTAGTGCACTTGAGCGTGTGTCGGTCTTTGGATCCGCGACGCGACGTTTCGTCTTGATGCTTCCATCAAATACCTGCATAAGTCCTCTCACTCTCCTACCTCACGCGACCAGTACTTCGCGTGAAAGTGAATCCGTCCATTAGGCGCGTTGAAGATCAGGTCACCATGGTCGACATTCATGATGATCGCGGGCCGACCTGTTTCGTCGAACCTCTCGTGCAGTACCAGCTTTGCGTGAGTGGGTGTAGCGATCGCGATAGACTCAGCACCCTCTTTGTCGACGAGCGAGATGCGATGTCCGCTTTTGGTGACTATACGTTTGACATCGTTGTTGTGAGTCTCGCCGCCCCAGAAGTCTTCATTCGGGATAACATCCGACATGTTCCATGCCGAACCCAAAATAACTGGCCTCTCCGGATCACCTTCCTCAAACGCTACCATCACTTCGTCGCCTACCTCAGGCCGAAAGAAGATCCCGCGATCCGCGCCCGCATAGGGGGTTAAATGGCGTATCCATGTAGTCTGGCCCTGTTCCTGCCAGTAGTACTGCACCTGCACCTGGCCTTGTCCGTGTGGATCATCGATATTGATCACACGGGCGGAGTAAACTCCGGTCACCTGCGGTCGTGCGGGGTGTGGATTAGAACGCCAGCCCATCCATGGCGTGCAGTAAAAATGATTTGTATAACCGACCGGCTCCCAGGTGTGCACAACTTCCGTAATGTTGTATTTACCAGAGCCGCCATCGATACCGTTGATCTGCACACTCTGTCCTGGAGCCAACGACTCGCAGCGACTTACTCCTTCGCAGGACAGTCCGCTGCCCAACGACCACTCCGATTCCTGCTCGAGCGAAGCCCTGTAATCATCGAGTGTTTTACTGCGGTTGCGCCACATCTTATAACCCGCCTGCAGAGTAGCCTTGGACTGCCGCGCGACCGCACTGGTGAAGCTCGGAGCGGCGCCGCTCAACGCTGCATCCTTCTTCACCTGCTGGAATGCTTTACTCTTAGACAACGAGAAATCGTAGTGGCTGCCATCAGTGGATGGCACGCCGATCGAGCCGCCTATGCTGAACTCGACGATGCCCGCATCCTGATCGCTTCGCCACTGTAGCTCTGGCCCATCCTGGGTAAAGCCCTGCGCGATGTGGATTCCATCATCTGCCGCGATGACGTAAAGTCCTAAGTCGTCGCAGAGTCTCCAGAGAAAATGCCAATCCGTCTCGCCCCACTGAACGAGGTCAAGGGGTGCCTTAGTGTCACCTCCTTGCGCGACCGTGACCGTCACCGCCGCTCGAGCTCCGATCTGTTGTGCCACCTCGCTCAGCGACACGGCTCCGTAATAGCAATGCCTGGGGGCGAGGTCCAACTTATAACTTTCATCTACTGATTTGATCAAGACCTGAAAGCTTCCAGAACTCTCATACTTCAGGCGCACATCAAGCACAAAACCTGTAAACAGCTTTGTACCGGCTGTGGACCGCAGTGAGATCCCACACCCGATCCATTTTTCAATAAGAGGCCGATTCTCTGCGGTTTGGCGGAGTGCAATCTCGCACCAAGAATGCTGGTTCAGCGCCTTCTTGATGACAACACGGCCAACGATACCCTTTCTGCCAAGCCAATCAGACTCCAGTTCTTCGCCGTCTATCTGAATGCTAAGTGCGATATCTGCCATGTAATTTCCTTCTATTGAACACTACTTGCTGAAGTTGAAGTTACTGAGAGTGACTGCTCCCTTGAAACCAAACTTGCCTTGGTTATCGTCTGCCGGAAGATCTGTCCAGTCGTGCAGTAGTTTCCATGCGCCGCTTTCGAGCAGCGAAACCTTGATGCGCTGCGGCTCCACGTTAACCATGATCTTGTACGGGCCACGCACGCTAAGCTCGATCTTCGTTCCATGCGAGATCTTCTTTCCCTTTACGACCGAGAATAGTTCCAGACCGGTGTGATCCAGCGAGAAGAGCAGGTAATCATCCGGCCCGCGATAGTTGACCACCCATTCCACCCGGGGCCTGTTCAGCAAGAATCCGCGACCGAGACTGCCCCCAAACGTATAGCGGCCACGTTCCGGTTGCACGGAGTAAAAACCTATGTCGCCCCCGTTGTGGGTAAGCGTGTGTGCCTTCGCATCTAAATTCCATTCGCCCTTATCCCAGCCTTCAATGGTCGGAGCAGCTTCCATGAAAGCGACAGGTGTAAGCGTAAGATTTACGGTTGCGCTCTTCCCGGCAATCACGTCTACAGTTTCGGTGCGATCCGTATATCCATCAGCCGTGGCTACGAAGCGGTATCTACCTTCAGGGAGGTTAAGGATCGCGCCTCCAACAGCAGCAGAGGGGAGCGGAACTTGCTTTCCATCCGGGTTAAAAGCCGTGACTACCGTTTCCGCAGGAGCAAGCTGCAGGGTGACGGCGCCCGGTTCATCATCCAGCTTCAGCGAAACTTCCTTCAAAACACCATCCGCTTCGGAGAGCGTTACATCCTGCACAGAAGCTTTTCCACCGTGTCGAGCCTCAAGATGGTGCGTGCCGATTGCCACAGCGGGTAGCGTCAGGGTGCCGTCCGATCCTGCTCTGCCCACTGTATGGCCATCCATCAACACCTCTACATCAGGCACTGTGTGTATGCAGAGCGCATGTGTGATAGCGTTCTTATTGAACAGCAGCGTGGCGCTTACTGAGTCACCGTTTTTGATGATTATGCTTTGCGGCGCGATAGTATCTGCACCGGACATGCTGGCCTTGAGTGTGTAAGTGCCGGCAGGAAGATCGGGTATGTCGAATCGCCCCTGCTCTGTCTTGCCTTCTCGCACAATGGTTGCGCCATGCAAAAGCTTCAAGTCGGCTCCGTCCATATTAGAGAGTACTGTCAGCGACCCGAAACGGGTGAGCTTGTCAAATACGACGAGAAGCAGGCGACCTGGGCCGGTCTGGAACTTCGCGTCCAAGGTGTCCGGTTCTCTCCCGGATGTGGCCACATGAAACCCGCTTGGGAGATCGAACGCCATTGCCTCTCGACGCGCTATGCCTTTCGCGGTGCCATCGAGTTGGACCGGCGCTCCGGGGTTCGTATAAATTGCACCCTGCCCGCCAGCGACACTTACTACAAGCACAGGACCGCTTGTGCCTGCGGCAAGAGGAGCGGAGAGCGAGGCAGGCTTCCCATCTTCTACTTGAACGTGGAGAGCCGTTACAGACCCGGTTGCTCCCTTCCACAAGAGTGTATGAGGACCAGGGCTTAGCGTGGCCGTAATCTGACCTGAGCGTACCCTCTCCCCCCTGCCGCCGTCGATGCGCAGTCGACCGGCACCGATAATTTGTAATTGCTGTGCGACAGGAACGAGTGCCAATGTGAAGTCGTTCTGTTTACCAGCGGCTACATCCACAACCTGCTCCACGCTCTCATAGCCGGGCAGTTGCGCTTGTAAGGTGGTTTTACCTTCTGGCAATTGCACGCCAAGAAGCGGGGACGCTTTGCCAAGTTCCTTACCATCGAGGAAGATCGACGCGCCCACAGGCACGGTACGGAGGTTTACAGTGGCGGATGCAAGCTGAGCCGGCAGTGCCCTTTTATGCGACTTATGCCAGATCAGTACAACTCCTGCAAGCAGCATTGCAGCAATGCAGCCGGTGATAAGAGTGGAGCTTCGTCGGTTTGCTTTTTTAGGAAGTTGCACGGCTACGGAGTGCTGCTCGCGGGAAGGAGCCGAGTTCTCGGGCGCCGTAGTTGCAATAGTTTGTAATCGCGCCCTCAATATGCGCGATTCGACTTGAAACTCTTCGTCTTCTTTATAACGATCGGCAGTGCGCTCGATGGAGGCCGCATGCTCTTGGATCGAAGGAGCGCTTACCAGGCTATCTTCTTCCAGACGTTTTCTGCGGACCGCCTCGAGAGCCCGTGTGCGTATCTCCACGGGGCCGGCATCCATCTCATTCAGGACCTTGCGGAGGCGCGTATTACAAGGATATTCTCGCAACGCACTCTCAAGTAAGCCGATAGAGCCCCTCAGATTGTTGCCGTTGCGTAGCTGTAACGCCCGCGAGAGTACTTCATCCACACTGCGATACTCCGACTGATCCTCCAGAAACTGCAACATCCCCTTAGCCGCATGATTACCCGGGTCGAGGTTCAGAATCTCCAAGAGGTAAGCTCTTGCCTGGCGCTCATCACCCTGGCTCGCTCTGGCCGCACGTAGTAATCCTTCTATCAGCTCGGTCTTAGCTCGCCTTGTCTTCGTACCGGAATTGTAGGCGGTACGCAGCTTCTCAAGACCGGACAACACGTCTCCATCATCCAGGCTGCGTCTGCCATCTTGAAGCAGATTTTCTAAATGCGCAGCCAATTCCTGCTTCTGCTGTAAGTACGCATGTAGTTCAACAAACTCAACGTCCTGCGGGAACTCTTCCATAGCAGTGGCCAGTAAGCGCAGTCCATTATCAAATTCGCAGTTTTCCGGTGCTTCTCTGATCTCGCTTAACAACTGGTTCTTACGCGTCAGGCGCTCACTCAGATGCCATCGAAGTCTCTGGTTCTCTACTTCAATAGAAAGGCCCGGAAATTCGGGGTAGATTGTCTGCAGCGTCTCCCACTGCACCAGTGCTTCCCCATGGAGTTGGCGAGCCTCGAGTTCACGTGCTCGGCTTACAATCCCATTTACCAGCGAGCTCTTCTGTTGCGTTGCCTCGAGCAACCGGCTGAACTCGAGCACGGTTGGCGACTCACGCACAACCTCTTCAAGCATCGCCACACGCCTGTCCAGATCTGGCTCGTTCTCAACTGCCTCTTCTATTTTAATGAGTCTGGCCGAAATGGAACGCCGTCGGCGCTGGTCGACATCGAACTTGAGCGCCTTAAACAGGGTGTGTTGCGGGAACCGCTCGAGAAAGCGGTCGCAGAGTTCTGCAGTGATCGCGTAGTCGCCGCGCTCCATTGACTGCGTTGCTTCGGTATAGCTTGCAGCAATAGCTTCATGCTCAGAGAGCAGCTTGTTATAGAAACTCTGGAAGACAGCGAGTTGCTTAGGCTTGTTGCCGTCCGGGGCCTGCTGCTCAAGCGCTAACACCATCTTCATCTTGCTGAGCGCGGCAGTAATCTCGTTATGCTTTTCTGCATCGAGCGCCTCTGCGTAGGCTTCCTTCTTCTGCTCGAGGATGCGCTGCACTTCGGATTCGCGTCGTTCCACGAGCGAAATAAAACGAAGTGCGCGATCCTCCTCTGGATGCGCCTCGAGGATGCGCTGCGCGACCTCACGGGCATGGACGAACGAAAGCTTCTCCAGATGCTGATGACCGATGCGCAACCAGTCCACGACATCTGCCTCAGCCCGTCGCGCCTCGATATCATGCCGCAAGACAAGGGCATCTTCCTGTCGCGGATCTAGGTCCAGAGCCTCGCTGACCCGCTGTAACGCCAACCTGTCTTCGCCATCCTGCACGCGGGCGCGGGCGCTAGCGAGCAGTCGCTCGATATCACGCTTCTTCGTCGCGCTCTGCACCTTCTCTGCGAGGGCGGTGAACTCTTCAGTCAGAAAGCCCTCCGACTGTAACTCTCCAAGCAACTCCTGTGCGAATTCGAAATTCCCAGCTTCATAAGCAGCAGTGGCCTTCTCGAGCCGGGGCTTGAATTTCGTCGGATCAAATACCATGAAGAGGGGGTCGTAGTGTGCCCGCCGCAGAGCGTCATTGAACTCTTTCACGCTGGAAAAACGATGCGCAGGATCTTTCGCCAGCGCAACGCACAGCACCTGGCTCAACGTGACACTTACATTGCTGTTGAGGGATGAGGCAAGAGGAGGATGGTGTTTTCGAATCGCTTCGACAACACCTTCCTCAGAGGCCGCCATGAAGGGCTGTTTACGGGTGAGCATCTCATAGCAAACCACGGCGAGTGAGAATACATCAGAGGAGCGCGTAAGCGACCTCATGGCAAGCTGCTCAGGGGACATATAAAGCAATGTCCCCTTGCGGCCGACCGTGCGACTTACATCCATTTGCAGTGCGACTCCGAAATCAAGAAGCTTGACGGAATCGTCTTCGAGCACGAACAGATTACTAGGCTTGATATCACGATGCAGAAGACCGGCATCATGCGCCGCCTGCAGACCTCGACCAGCCTGCGCAATAATATCCATGCACCGGTCGTTCGACAATGGCTGGGTTGAAGACCGGATAAGTGCAGAGAGAGTTCTGCCGTGCAACAGCGGCATGACGAGGTAAGGACTGCGGACTCCGTCCCCGTCAAAGCTCCCGGTATCACGGATCTCTACTATATTTGGGTGTGCAAGCGCTGATTGCTTCCGGCATTCTTCGTAGAACAGCTCAAGAGCCGCAGCATCGTGAACATCCAGCAGCATCTTGAGCGCAACATCAATGTTGAGGGCAGAATCATACGCTCTCCACACTACGCCCATGCCACCTTCGCCCAGCTTTTCCTTCAACTCATAACGGCTCTTTGTTTTCTTTGCCATGCTTGTAAAAGACAAGAGCGGATGTCAAGGACAGATGCAAATCTTTTTTGCAAGTTGTTCGAATGGGTGTTGCTCGTTGACAGGACAAAGGGCTTTCGCAAAACTTCTTCTGCGGAGAAAAGAATCACGGGGTTGCCGTCAGCACCAACACTACCCGCATGCGGCTCGCTACTCTTATCCAAACTATCGACTATTGGTCCAGAACTACTCAATTCGATCTGGCGCATAGGCGCGAGGCTTTGAAGCCCAATGCCATTTGGCAGGTCGATGACGCTCAACTCGACATCAAACTGTTGCGGAGATGATGGATCTGTCGGAAAACTTTGGCTAACGATAGCCATCGATGACGCACGGTGAACGAGATGTTCTTGTACTACCTGGACGGCTTCGCCACGCGACCTGGACGGAAGCCGACCCTGCCGCTCGACTCTATCGAGAAGCAATTCCACACTTTCCTGCTGGAAGGAAACCATCGGCGGCCGATTTCAGAATGATAGTCGAGGGTGCCAACGCATCCATCGAGGCTTTCCACTTCTGTCGCAATCCAAGGGTCAACGACCGATCAGCAGAGACGTGAACAGCTCATCCAGCGTCAGGGCGTAGCTCCGTCGTGTATTCGGTAACGTGACAGAGTCGAGCACCATCTGCTTCAGCAGAACCTGCGCTTCCGTCAACTCGCCACGTCTAGCAGCACTCTCCGTAGACTCAAGCGCGGCTAGGAGCAGATTATATGTACCTCAAACTATAGGTACGACATTTGGCATGAAAAGGATATGACCGAGATAGTGAAAGCAACACATACGTGCTCACCTGATATGAATTGGGGCGTCCCGAAGGGACGCCCAATTTCTGCAAATCTACAACTTCTATTGTGGCGTGAAGTTGGTGTTGCCGCTTCCCGTGGCGTTGAACGTTGACGAAGCCGAATCGATGAACGGGGAATAGCCGCTCTGGACGTTCCAGACCTGGTTATTGTTGAAAACCGCATTACCCTGAGCACCTGACTGGATGTTGATTCCATTCATGCCTGGTGAGTTGATTGTATTGTTGTCGATCTGACCGTTCTCCATTGCGACAACCTGAAGCCCGTCAAAGGTCGCGTTCACAATGCTATTGCCGCGAATGATCTGATTGGTAACCAGCGTTTTGTTCCAGCCCCAGTTGCCGCCAGCTCCCCCGGTGATAGCTGGGTTCGGTGTAATGCTGCCGTGTCTGCCTCCAGACTGAAACAGGATATTACCTTGGATCTTGCCACTTTGGAATGGCTGACCGATGGAATAGAAGGGGCCGCCGTCGATGCCGTTCTGGCGTGACCCGCCAGAGCCAAAGTTGTTCGCGAAGTAGATATTTGCTGCTCCATATACGCCGAAGCAATTCGCCCACCACGGTGCAACCGAGGTGTTCTGAATGACCGTCGGGTTTTGCATCTGAACAAAGGAAGCACCCGTGCCACCGACTGCGACGGAATTAATCGCAACTCCGTCATCCCCAGTGCCACGCACGAAGTTGTTACGCGCTGTCAGGTTATTGCCGACGTTCGTCCCCTGTGCTGCATCACCATTGCCATTATTGAGATTGATCCCGTCAGCGAAGGAATTGTTGATGCGCATGTTCTGCACAAGGCCCCCCGTGCCCTGGAGCCAGAGGCTTGGACCGGCGTGCTGCACCCAGAGGCTATCGATCTTCCAGTTTGCTCCGTGCAGGTTTACGCCATATTTGTGCACCTCCCGATTGGAGTTGCTGTCCATGGCGAAGTTTTCAAGCGTTGAACTCTCGCCCGTAATTTGATCGGTACTGGGTACACTCGCGCCGGGCAGGTCAGGATAGTCCAAGGTATCCCAGTAGAGAACGGAGTACCAGGCGCCCGCACCCTGCATGATCACATTGTTGACGAGCAATTGGTTGACAATGTGGAACGTACCCTGCGGGATCCAAACAATCTGTCCATTAGCGCTTGCATAGTTGATTGCGTTCTGGATCTGCGAGCTGTAGTCATGAGTGCTGTCATTCGCCACGGCTCCGTAGTCGGTGATAGAGACGGAATTTGCCGGCTGCGACAAAGGCGCCGGAGGGGCCTCCAGATCGATGCTGTCAATGTCGTAATATGCGGCTGTGTTCTTCTGTGTATCGACTTCAAGTGCGATGCTGTCTCCCGGCTGGACCGCGGCGCCCGAGATAAAGACGTGTACTTCATCCCAGTACATGAAGGCAGATTCGCCTGCGGCTGGTGTTTCTATCGCGCCGAAGTAGTCCGAAGCTGTTTCATAGGTCCACGTCTGATGAGAGTTCATCGGTACGGCCTGCCGCAACTGACCATTGACGTACAGATTCAATGTTGCATCGATACCACCGCCGGTCGAAGCATCCGGAATGGAGTAACGAATGTTGACCGCAGTGATTGCTTTGCCGGTCTGGTTCTGCCACTGTACCGAGGAAGAAGCACCTGCCAGGTGAGCATAGGCGCGCCCTGAAGCTTCGATCGCTTCGGTGACAAATTGAGTAGCCTGTGGAACGAGCTGGGAGGTAACCGTGGCACCGTTCTGCAAGGTTCCCCATTCGCCTTCGTACGTTACAAAGGGAGTGGAGGCACCGATCTGCACCGGAGCGATTGTCCAAATTTGAGAGGTGACTTGGGAGATGCTGTTCTGCGTGATGAGCGCACCGTTGCTCGCACTTGAGCCGCTGTCAAGATAGAGCCCATTAGCAGCACCTGAGACGGTGTATCCACCACCGGTCTGAGGTGTAATTCGCCAGTGCTGGTTGAGTGTCGGAACAGCCGGGGCAGAAGTGAGTTCAGCGGCGGCTGCACCGGGAGTCGTGACGTTATTGGAGTCCAGTGCGAGGCCGCCGGAGAGATTCACCAAGTCATAGGTTCCATCCGGAAGCTTGTTGATCTGCCATTGCTGGCCAGTGTTGCCAACGCTTCCGGTGTACTGGATCACGTTCGTCCCGGAGATCACTGAGTCGTTGTTATCCAGGCTGAGGCTCGTTGCCTTCGAAATAACCGTATAGACTCCCGTATTCAACGTGGTACCGGAGCTCAATGGAGGCAGTATCTCAACGCCGCTCACCAAAGGCGATCCTGCGGCTCCACTTCCGAATTGTATGGCGATCGTTCCGCCGCTCGAGGCCGTGGTTGTGAATGCGCGCTCGACCGCCATAAATTCACCGCCTGCTGCTGCGAAGATGTCGAAATTGGAGAGCACCTGAACCCCATTCAAAGCGACATTGAATTCGCGCTGTCCTGCGGCCGTATCCTGAATCTCCGCAAAATGGAGCTTGACCGGATAGGTTGCACCCGGGGTCAGAGAAGAGATTGTGTATGTAAATACGCCGCTGCGTGCGGTTTGGTAAATCGTCTGTGGCGCTGGAAATGGATCAAGAGTCGTGGTGATGGCATTGCCCGTTGAGACCGGGGACGAGCCAGATCCATTCAGTCCTGTTTCAGCAGCCCAGAGACCACTTGCAGCGCCGCCGGCATGCATTCGAAGTACGGCGGGTGCAGGCATCGGCAAGAAGGTCGTGGTTGGGAATTGTTGTGCGACCATCGCGTGCGGAAGGCCAATGGTTCCGAGGGTGGCGGCAACAGAAAAAGCGAGCATTAAACGTCGTCGCTGAAGCGCAAGTGTTGAGACATCCGCGTCACTCATCGTGTTCATTAATTTCTCCAGGTCCTTGGTTTGCCAGCCTTTAGGGGCATCTGTACTTTCGCGTCCTGATGAGCTGGCTTGTGATGTTTTAGATATTACGCAGAGTCGAGTAAAGCTACTTCACTTAAGTTTATGAATACGTAACTTAAGTCATTAGAAGGTAACTTATAAAGGTTTTGCATTACATGAGGGTAAGTGGCGATGAGATAGCACTACAAAGTCGAGAATCGTCCCTGATTATCCATACGACTCAAGCTGTGGACGCTCAATCGCATTATGAGCTTCAAACACTTTACAAACAGATTGTGACGCCAGCAGCGTCTATCCAGCTTCCAAAGCTTTCCGTCCGGCCTCGGAGATGTAGTGGCTGGGAGAACCAATGCCTCTTCTATGATGAGTTCAATGCTATGGTCGCTAACGCCCTGCAAGAGGCCTTAGTTCAGGATTATGACGGTCTGCTCCGTATCGCCCCAGGATGGCCGTCCAGCAACTGGAACGTCTCTGGAACGGTCTACATCCACGGCAATAGCAAAGCTCATGTGCAGATAGAAAGTGGACTGTTGACCACCGTGGCAATCGAGTCCGGAACGACGCAGAGCATCGTCATGCGCAATCCATGGGGGGACTCAAAACGTGACCGTCGTGGATGCCTCTAGGCAGAACATGCAGAAAAGCTATCCGACCATCAAAATATTTAGTGTTCAGTATCTGTACCTGCTCCAGCGTGGGGGCGAGGAGCGAAGGTGCTCCATCGATAGGCTTCTTTTTCGTTGGGGTCGAGCTTGGCTGTCCACAGGTTGGCACTGATTCCGTTTAGGTCGTAAACGATCTTTCCGTCTTTAATGGTGAGTTCGCAGATGAGCTTCTGATTGCCATCCAGGCGCGAGTTCACCATGTCGGTAAACCCAAACTTGCCCTTTTCCAGGCGAAGCACTGCGACGTCCGCAATCGATCCTTCAGAGAGATTTCCAAGCTCTTCGTGACGTATCTCCCGGGCAGGATGAGAGGTCATCTCTGCAACAATTTCCTTGAGCGGCACGCCCGCGGCCATGATCTTATCGGCGACGTTCAACTCGTCTTTCATAGCCGCGTTCATGCTGGTGATGTGAAGATCAGTCGAGATGGAATCAGGGATAAATCCATCCTTGATCATTGGAACTGCGAGCGACCATTTAAAGCTGCCGCCTCCCTGGCCCACGTCAAAGTAGATTCCGCGCTTGCGACCCTCTACGAGAGCTTTGCTTGGGCCGAGAGTGACAGGGTCCTGCTCGTGACGGAGACCCGAGTACATGTGAGTGTATATATCGCCAGGTCGAAGCTTCTGTGTCATTAGATCGTAGATCGGCCGGGTTGGACGATCGGTGCCGAAGTCGACCATGACGGGAATGTTTGC
Source organism: Granulicella sp. S190 (assembly GCF_009766095.1). Lineage (GTDB taxonomy): Bacteria > Acidobacteriota > Terriglobia > Terriglobales > Acidobacteriaceae > Edaphobacter. Next base: position 92,541 of record NZ_LMUD01000014.1, on the reverse strand, counting down.
ACGGGTCCCAGCGATCACGGCCTGCTCGACCGGGATCCACTCGGGACCTTCAAAGTGTGCCGTCTTGATCCCAACGATTGTGTTGGGATACTTGAGCGCCATCCCGGCAGTTGCAACGCCATCCATGTCCGCGGTGTTCTGCTCGTACTTTCCTCCGCGCATGCCTGCGCCTACGATGTTGAGCATCGCAAAGACCCTGGTCTTCGAACGATCGATGATGCGGTCTTTGAAGTCTTCGAAGTTACGCCAGCCGGAACATCCCGCGTCAACTACAGTCGTTACGCCGACTCGGAAAGTGAAGCCATCTGGCGGGACACTATTATCACCGGCATAAGAGTTACGTTCGCCTGTTCCAGCGTAGACATGAACATGAAGATCGATAAGTCCGGGAGTAACATACAACCCTTTAACATCGATGGTCTTCAGGGCATCCGTTGAAGGAATGTGAGCGGCGACCTTTGCAACGTGGCCATCTTTGATAGCCACATCCATGATGGCGTCGATGTGATTTTTATCATCGAGCACGTGGCCGTTACTCAGAAGCAGATCGTATGCCGGCAAAGTATTCTGAGCCCATAAGCGGCTGGGGATTGTTGTCAGGAAAATTACCAAACAGGAAAGCGCTATACCGTGTTTCCAGGAATACAGACTCATGACCCCTCAATCGGTGTGTGACGACGCGGAAAAGTTTGAATGCGTGAAGTTAGCTAGTCTAGGCGGTGTGAATACTACGGATCATCAGTGACAGGAGCAGTCTGGATCAGACGCGCGTGGCCTTCCAGCTTGCGTCTCCATACTCGCCCATGTTGACGGTTCCGACGATGGTGTTGCCCTCAACTGAGCCGCTGAAGGTCCAAGGAATTGTGTTTCCGCTAACAGCCATATTGCTGTGTAGTTCGAGCTGGTTGGCGTGAATCGTGCCTTTCAGTTCAGCTTTGTAGAGCTCGCCGTGTTGTTGACCTGTGAGATCGCCACCGCTCTGCTCCAGAATGAAGTGCTGCTCTCCGACTCCGCGCGAATAGTTAATCTCAACATCCCATCTTCCATTTACAGGCGCGGGGGCACCGGCTGGAATGACAGGATCTTCATAGTGACCAGGTTTAGTGAGGCCCTCGTAGATGGCGTTCGCGATGATCCGCTCTTCGCCTTGATCCATCATGTACGGCATGATGGTGATGGAACTCTCCATGTGAGCAGGACGAGTGCCGTTGCCACTATCGACAAGAATTCGTGGCGTGCCTGCATCAAGACGCGCGACAAGTTCGGTACCCGTGATCTTCAAGGCGTTTGCATCCCAGTGTATTCGGAGGCGCGGCGAGCGGTTGGAGAGATCTTCCGGCTGCAGGTACTCAGTCTTGACCGAGGGCAGTTCTTTCACCCGGCTCTCGATATGTTGGAGCCAGGAGAGCCACTCCTGCTGCTCTGCGGAGTGGTCGCGTTTGTACCACTGGCGCACCGCAGCCAGCAGGCCCATAATCTCTTCCTTACTGCATTTGAATGCACGACCATAGTTATGATGAGGCGCTGCCTGGAAATAAGCGGCACGACAGAGATCTTTCTGTCCGATCAGCATTCCGGAAGATTGCGGCCCGCGCATGCACTTGCCGCCCGAGTATCCGACCAGCGAAGCTCCATGCTGAATGTGAATGTTAGGAACGAGCGGCTCTTCGGCGGCAGCATCCACGAAGACCGGGATAGCTTTCTCCTTAGCGATCGAACAGATATTGGGAATACTCAAGGGGCCTTTCTCAGCCTCTGGTCCGGAGAGAATGTAGATCATTGCGGTACGCTCTGATATTTTGCTGCGCAGTTCTTCTTCGGAGTCGACTTCGACGATCTCTGCTCCCGTCATGCGCACGCCGAAGTCGTAGGGATTTCGAGAGTGCTTTGGAATGATGACCTGGTCCCGGGCCTTAATGTAAGGGAGTGCCTGAGATTTTTCCGGATTGGTTCCTGCGATACATGCGACGGTAGCGAGCGCGATTGCGGCCTCACAGCCGGTCGTAGCAACTCCCCACTCTGCCCCCGTCAGCGTCCCGAGCTCTTTTCCGACGGCATCCATAAGCTCGTCGAGGTTGACGAAATAAAACGATGCGTCGTACATCGCCTGTTTCACTTGAGGCAAAGACCGGGAGCCGCTGATGATAGTAAAGGTGCCGCGACCGTTCACGATGGGGCGAACGCCAATTCGGGTAAAGAGATTATCAGTCTCCGTACCTTCGTGGGCGATCGACCGTGAAGCAGACCTTTTTTGCTGCGCCGACGCAGCCAGGGGTGAGATCGAAGTCACAGCGCTAAAAGCAGAGAGCATGCCTGACTGTTTGAGAACTTCCCGTCGTGACCATCGTGCAGTGCGAAAGAGAGACATTAGAGCTCATTTCCTTTTCTTAAGTGAATCGTGCAGGTGGAGGTGCGTCGACGGGCCGGCCGGCGTTCAGATGTAGGCGATGAGATCTATCTCTACGAGTGAATTTCCTGGGATGCCCCCAGCTGGAGCGACCGTAGTGCGTACAGGGGGAATCTTCCCCCAGCGGCCGGCGTAGACGGTATTCATCTTTGCCCAGTCGTTGATGTCGTTTAAGTACACATTGACCTTGAGAACTTTCTCCATGGAAGAGCCCGCTGCAATCAGATTCTTCTCGAGCTCATCGAGAACATGTTTCGTGTGCTCTTCAATCGTCCCTTGAAAGTGGGCACCGACTCCCGCTAGAAAGAGAAGGTTGCCATAGGAGACAGCACTCGAGAACAGAGGAACCGGGTCTGAGGCTGGTTTGGGTGGATAAGACTTTTTCTCGGGCTTGCCGGTTGCCTGAGCCATCGCCGTTCCTGCCAGCGCTGCGCCTCCAGTTGCTACGGCGGCCGCCTTCGCGGCAGTCTTGAGAAGACCTCTTCTGGACTGATTTTCCATGACTGATTCCCTTCGTTTAGCGGATTGAAAACATTGCGTAATGTTGAGGCGTTAGGGTGCGATCAGATCCTGCCAAACTGCCGGACAGCCTCTGTGATGGAATGAAACTTTTCAATAAAGGGATACATGGAGTGTTCGCTGTTATCCAGTTTTTGCGCAAGAACAAGAATTTCAGCAGCGTGTTCACTCGGCACCACCACCACTCCATCCTGGTCGGCGACAATAATATCGTTGGCAGCAACTGCAACCCCATCGCAGACGACGGGAATATTCGCTCCGGCGAAGCGATAGTGGCTCACCGAAGTAGAGGGTACCGGTCCTGTCGAATAGACTGGAAAGCCGATGCGCTTGAGCTGAGGCAGATCGCGAACTCCACCATCGATGACCGCACCCGCGAACCCCCTGGCAAACATCGCCGTACCCATAAGGCCACCCATGCCGGCGACGTCGGCTCCATCTTCCACCTGCATGACATAAACAGAGCCCGGTTGACCTGAGTCGATGGCTTGAAGCATCCCATTCAACGCCGCGGGATCGTGGTTTTCCTGCTTGACCAGCTTGACGGTGAGAGCGGTCCCGGCGAACTTGGTTGGAAACACCGACTGCATACGATGCGACATATACCGCTTTTCATGCAGAATTTGTTCGATCGCATCCGAGACAGAAGCGGCTTCAACGTGACGATACGCCTCGATCATGGCTGCCGGATCTGAGGAATACTCCGTTGCCGTTGTTGGTGTATTGGCGCTCACTTTCTGCGCCAATGTAAGCATTGCACAACAAAGAACGATTGCAACGACAACGCCAACGGTCGGGCGAATCCGGCTAACAGCCTTTGAGGTCATGATCAATAGTTCTCCTCTTCGAAATAATAGGTCCTCGAAAGATAAGCGTGATCCATTATTTCCAAGTCTAAAACTCCCTTCAAAGTGAGAAGAGCAGCAGCCGGTGGATATACCGGCTGCTGTTGAATGGAACAAGCTCCTAAAAGATGAACTTGCCTGCGAGTTGCAGCGAACGAGCTCCACTCAATTCGCCAGGAAGAGTCTGGACGCCGATAACCTGACCAAATCCGCTGGAGCTCACCGCAGTACTCGACTGAGATGCCGCGTTGAGAGTTGGATTTCCGCCTCCGTTCGAAGAGTTTGGATTTGCTGCACTAGGATGATTGAACACGTTGATAGCCTCTGCACGAAACTGAATCTTCATACGCTCCCGAATTCCAAAGTCTTTGAAGAGTGACAGATTGTCATACGAGAAGCCGGGTCCGTGAAGAGTATTTCTCGAGGTATTTCCGAAGGCGTAGTTGTAAGCAACCGGAGTTCCGGAGGCACCCAGCGTTTGCGGGGCTACCGGAAGTGTGTAGGCTGTTGTATCGATGCACGAAGTTTTATTTCCTGTGATGTAGTTGTGCAAACTGCAGTGAGCACTAGCCTGATGGACGAAACTCGGCCTCGTCGTACCTTGATCGAAGCCCGCGCTGTTGTAGCCGAGTACAACGTTGAAGGGCATGCCTGTCTGCAGATTGACGATGTCGTTCAACTGCCACCCTCCAAGAGTTCCCTGAACCCATCGGTTGCTGCCTTTGAAGGCTGGTAGATCATAGGTCAATACCCCGACAAATCGATGGCGGATATCCCAGTTGGCATTGCCGTAGTCGGCTCGGATATTGAATGGTTGCGAGGCTGTACCGCCTCCGTTCGAGTCCGAACCGATATCAAGATCGTGAGACCATGTGTAACTTGCCTGCCCTGAAATTCCGTGAAAGAGTCTCTGCCGGAGGATGGTCGTCAGCCCGTTGTAGTGAGAGTACGCGATATTATTCAGGTCGCGGATCGATCCAAAGAGCGGGTTTGGACGCAGAGAATTGAGGGTCGGCTTGGCGGCATAGGACGCAACGCTTGAGCCCATCGGGTTCGAGGGAAGGTTTGTATAGTCGCTGATATCCAGATGCAGCGAATGAGAGCCGAGATACTGAAGCTCGAAGGCAGCTCCATTCCACAACTCCTGGCCTACGCTCACATTCCACTGGTAGCTGCGTTGTGTCTTGTTATTTGGGTCGTATTGAACCGCACTCTGAAAGGTACCGGGAGTACCGGCAACCGGGGAAGCATTCCCCGCCCCAGGAGTTGGATTTGTGAAGGATAGAAGATTGGCGGCAGTTGTGCTGTATCCGACGAAGGCGCCCAGTGGATAGTTGCCGCTGAGCAACGTAAAGCTGTTAAGTTGATTGGCATTGTAGTAAAACCCTGCCCCTCCCCTTATGACCGTCTTGTCGGTCGCCCGATAGGCGATTCCAAGACGCGGGCCCCAGTTGTCGTGTGTCGCGCTCGCAAGCTTAAATCCAGGATTTGGAACGAAGGTGTTTGGGGTGAGTGCCGTGGAGGCTGGAATCAACGCGGTCTCGTTGGCGTTCAACAGCCGGGCATAGCCGTTCAAACTATAAGGGACGGTCGGCAAGTCATAACGCAGGCCATAGTTGATGGTCAACTTGGAGGTCGCTTGCCAGTTATCGAGAACAAAGAATCCGTCACGCCACTCGGCGACAGAACCCTTGATGGTATTTACAGGCGTCTGATCACTTGCAGCCAGACCCAGCGCAAAGTCTGCGCGGCTGTCGCCCGTCAGAGTGCCATTGAACGTGAACAGGCCGAGGGATTCGTTTGTAGCTGCGCGTCCAAGAGTCAGTTTGCGCAACTCAACACCGGCCATGATGCTGTGCCTGCCGCGAGTGTAGCTCACCTGATCATAGCCATCGAGCGTGCGATCGTCCTGAAACCAGTTCGTTCCATTGTTGCCAATGTTCATGCCGCTTGCACTACTTAGCTGAACGTTGGGAACTCCAAGATTTCCCGTTAGGGTGTCAAAGTTGAAGCCAGGAATCCCAAGATCGGTACCTGCACTCTGAAGGTGATTCACGTACCAGTAGTTGAGAGAGTCTGTGAGAAATTTGTTGATACCGAAGTGAAAGTCATTGACGAGTCGAGGGGTAATGACGTGCGAATAGCCGACAGCGAGGTTTCGACTATTCCCAGGCCCATATCCACCGGCCACCGGCACCTGGTTTCCATTGGCGTAAGTCAGGTTCTGCCAGTGATAGCGCACGAAGATCCGCACCTTCTCTCCGATATTTTCATCGACACGCTCCAGCGTCTGCGCGATAAACAGGTTATTCGGGAAGTAGGCATTGTTCAGGTTGTTGTTGATGCCTGCTGCATTCGGGAGCGGAATATACGCCTCATACTTTTTGGCAATCAACGCAGCTGGAGTCGACAGTTCACTGATTGGAATTTGATTGTTCTTGTAGTAAGCATTGTTGTTATACGGATCTTTGAGACAGATCCCCGTACAAGTGCCATCAGAATTTAGAGTGCCTAATGCCGAGAAGTCTCCGGCCTCCTGCGCCGCCGTCATTACAGTCGAGGTGCCCGCGCTCTGTGCTTTTTGATTAAGCTTCTCGTAGGAGCCGAAAAAGAAAGTCTTATTGCGTCCGTTGTAGAGCTTTGGAATCCAGACGGGGCCGCCAAGTGTGAATCCATACTGGTTGTAGTTCAAAGGTGCCTTCGGCTGAGTGGGAGAGTCAAGAAAGTTGTGCGCGTCTAACGCCGTATTCTTGATGTAGTCGTAGACGACGCCATGAAAGTCATTCGTGCCGACTTTGCTTACCAGGTTAATGTGCACGCCGAGATAGGCACCGTACTGTGCAGGATAGTTACCACTCTGCATCTGCACCTCTGAGATCATGTCGGTCCCGGGCCGTGCAGGTGTGACGTTTCCAAGGTTGTTCATGATGGAGACGCCATCGAGAGTCAGATCGTTTTGAGTCTCACGCTGACCTGCCCCGATAAAATCGACACCGGGCGGGTTTCCGCTGTAGCTGGTCTTCGAACCGATCGTCACGTTCGAAGCGAGTGCGGCTACCTCAAGCGCGTTGTGCCCCTGGACGGGAAGATCCTCGACCTGTTTGGTCGCAAATGTCTCTCCAAGGTTCGCGTCGTCCGTAGAGAGCGGAGCGGTCGTGGCGGTGATGGTAACGGTCTCTGAAGTAGATCCAACGTGCAAGTTGAAGTCTGTGCGCACAGCGAGGTCAACCGATACAGGCACACCGACTGTCTGCTCCTTCTTGAATCCCCCCTTCTCGACGGAGAGATCGTATACGCCGCTTTTGATGAAGGTAATTGAGTAGTAGCCCTCAGCGTTGGTTGTGGCCGCGTACTTGACCTTGGTTGCCTCTTCAACGGCCGTGACCTGTGCGCCGGCGACAGAGCTTCCGCTTGCATCGACGATCGTCCCGACCAGTGCAGTGTTGTTAGCGATCTGCGCTGATGCCCCCGATATGTCAACAAGACATATCAAACAAATCCATAGAAGAACTTTGTTCACAGCACGACCTCCGAAAGATGTCCGTTAGTTGATCACTTCATCCGCAATGGCCCACTGAGCAATTACGGCATCCCGCGCCCCGCTCATGACAGGGGAAACGGCTCAAATCCAGGCTGAGGATTAACAGGGATTTGATTACGGAGTCATCTGGTTGTCATTAGGCTGTTGCCATGTCTTTAGCTAGGACAAATGCCCTAGCCCCAGCTAATTCAAGTGGACAAGTCCACGCTGAAAGGCGTAGATCGTCGCTTGAGTCCGGTCACGGGCGCCCATTTTATCGAGCAATGAGCTGACGTGGATTCGCACCGTCTTCTCAGCAATGTGGAGATCTTCTGCAATCTCCCGGTTACTCAGTCCACGTGTAATACCCGCCAACACTTCACGCTCGCGAGGGGTGAGTTCGAGAACAGGCGTACGCTCCGCGAGACGATCAAGTGCAAGATGAGGAAGATATCTCAATCCTCGGTCTACATTCTGAATTGCGTTGAAAAGCTGCTCTCCGCTTGCGTCTTTGTTGAGATAGGCCATTGCGCCACTTCGGACCGCGCGGTATATATCTTCGCTCCCCTGATAGTTCGACAGCACCACAATTCGGGCGGACGCAAACTCCTTCCGAATCTGATCGATCACCTCAAAGCCGCTCAGTCGTGGCAGCCGTAGATCGAGCACTACTACATCCGGACGCAGGCTACGGTACAGCTCAACGCCCGTCTCCCCGTCACTCGCCTCACCTATGACTTGGATCTGCGAGTGTCCGGCGAGCACTGAGTGTAATGCCATACGCGCGAGAAAATGATCTTCGATCAGTAACACACGGATCTGCTTCATATTCCTATCCACCTTATAACGTGCTGTTCCTGCCTTAGCGGCTGGCGAGCTGCACTGAAGGACACTTTCACTGTGACCTCTGTGCCGGCCTCTGCTGAGGTCTGCAATCGGAAGGTTCCTCCGATCTTTCGAGCTCGTTCTTCCATCACTGGGATCCCAAAATGGCCACGGTGCGAACCGTTTGCCTCCGAGTTCTGGAAACCGCGACCATCGTCGTAGATAGACAGACTTAGTGAGTCCGCTTCGTACTTCAAGAGAATAAGAATTCGGGACGGATTTGCGTGACGAATTGCATTTGATACCGCCTCCTGGCCGATACATACAAGATGATGAACACAGCCAGGAGTAAGCGGTTGTTCCTCCCCCTCCACTTCAAAAGTGGTCTTGATGGTCTCCCCGAATGGATTTGCTTCGAGGACGCGGCCAAACGCTCGCGACAGCAAATTGGTGACCTCATCTGCATCGCGCAAGTCCCAGATAATTCTTCTCGCCTCCGCCTGGCAGTGCGACACCATGTTTCGGGCCAGTTCGCACGACTGCGCAGCGGGTGTGGAACTCGAATCGCTGTCGCGAAACAACTTTGCGGTCGCCTCCAACTGCCATGAGATTGCAGCAAACCCAGCCATCAGCGTGTCGTGGCACTCGCGCGAGATGCGGTTCCTCTCTTCCAGCACGATGCCCATCCTCCCCTTCATCAACTGCAACCTGCGGCGAAACAATTGTGTCACTAGAACCAGGGCGGCGAGAGACAGACCGGCTGCAAAGTACCACGTTTGATAGAGGTACGGTCTCTGTTTTATTTCGATACTACTTACCGCAGAGGTCCAATCCTCTCCGCCAGCCCGGGCTTGCACCTCAAATCGGTATGAACCTGGTGGCAAGCGGCGATAGCGGGCAGCATGAGCGCCGGTATTGGTCCATTCTGCGTCGTACCCTGACAGCCGATATCGGTACTCTACATGTGACGGATTTGAGAGCATCTTTGCATTGAAGAAAAACAGAATGTCTGGCTGGCCGGCTTCGAGTTCGATCCGCGAATCGCCCGCTCTCGCAGTAGAGTCAGCGGCGTCGGGGTCATTTGATAGTGTCCAACCTGTGATGGTTGCGGCCGGACTTATCGCACCGAGCTTTTCAGCAATATTTGTCGTATGCACAAAGCTCTTCGTCGTTGCGAACCACAAGGTTCCGTCAGGTTGCAGTGTGGAAGAAGGCTTTGAGGATCCGGCACACTCTGACGAACGCATTCCGTCGGCCTTTCCCAGGGTCACGACCGATAGCTGATGCTGTCGGCCGTCGATAGTGGCATGCAGCTCAGCTACCGTGAGGCGGACAATTCCTCGATAGGTGCCGAGCCACAGATGGCCGTCCTGATCCTCTGTTGCTGTGTTTACCGGCAGGGATGGCGCGTTGGCGCTGGGGGGTAAGGCAATCGCGCGATCCTGCCGAATAGCGACGATACCGCCAGCCTTTGTGCCTGCCCAGAGATATCCTCCGCTATCCAGCACCAGCGAGAGCACATAGGGATGGGGCAGGCCAGAAACTTCCGATACTGTGCCGTCGAGTACACGATAGAGGCCGTTGCTGGTCCCCACGAGAACTGAGCCGTCGCGATCCTCGATCAAGCAGGTGATGAGTTTTGTCTCGACAAACTGTTGGCGCTTTTGTTGATCTGGCCGCCCTTGCGGAAAGTACAACACGCCGGTATAGGTGCCTACCCAGAGACCGCCATGGCTGTCAGCAAGAATGGAGCTGACAGCGTTGCCTGGCGACTCATTGCCTAGAAGGTAATGACGATACGAGTGGCCATCGTAGCTGTAGATACCGTTGAACCATGTCCCTATCCAGATTTGTCCTTTTCTATCTTCGGCAAGTGCACGGATTGCAGCGCTGATTGGCATGCCTGGAGGATTTGCGGGAATGATCTGTCCGTTATGACGACGAAACAGTCCATTTCCCCATGAACCCAGCCACAGATCGCCTCGGCTGTCGGAAAAAACGCTGGCCGCGTAGGATGCATGAAAACCTTCGGGTTCGCCGAAGGGCGCCAGCGCTCCTTTGTGCCAACGGCTCAGCCCTCCTGAGAGCATTCCTACCCAAAGGTTCTGCTCGTCATCTAGAAACAGCGTTCGAATGGCATCGTCAGGTAGTCCATTGTGCGAGTTCCAGTGCGAGAGCCCATCAACGGAGAATCGCCACACACCATCGTGTCGTGTGCCCATCCAGAGATCTCCTGCAGCATCGCCGAGCAGGTCTGTGATTGGACTCGTAAGAGTTGCACGTATGACGGGATCGAACTCAGCAGCGTCGCATGAAGCACACTTGCGCGGAACAAGTTGCACCAGATGGGTCATCGTCCCCACCCAGAGGTGCTGTGCCGCATCGCGATAGACTGCGACCTCAGTATCAGAGGCAGATGTGGTGACGGGATATCGCTTCACCGTACCGCCGTGCCAATGGAAGAGTCCTGAAGAGGTAATGAAAAACATGCCTCCGTGACCATCCTCGGCAAAGGGCGTTGTGATATCGCCCGAGATCATTCCAGCGCCTGAGACCGCCTCGAGGTGATTATTGAAATATCGCTCAACCCCATTCTGAGTCGCGATCCACAGTACCCCTTGCGCGTCCCGATGAAATGTTCGGATGCGCTCGTTGCGAAAGCCAGCGAGCTCGCTGATCGCAACGGTTCCGGATGCGGTGCGGTGCAGTATCCCGCTGCCATCAGTCCCGATCCAGAGATCGTCATTGCCCTCTGGAAGCACTGCATTGATGGCCTCGTTATCAACCACGCCGCCAACCACGATTGGAAGATTGTGAAAGTGCTGTCCGTCAAAGGTGGAGAGCCCTGACCCAGTCGCTAGCAACAATAGACCATCCGGCCGCTGCGCGATCATTCGAACGTTATTGTCCGGCAGCCCGTCTTCAATCTGCCAATCTTGCTTCTGATACTCGGAGAGCCGGAACGGAGCTGATGCCAAAGCAGCGTTCGCGAATACCGCGAGGCAAAGAAGAATCTGCAAAATCAGTTTTCTGCCGCGACGAAACCCGCTGGCATACGAAGTCACAGCTACAGAGGATGGAGACAACGCTGCCGAGGCAGAGCAAGAATTACGCTGCACTCCAACGGGATGTAATCGCCTGATCAATGTCTAGATTCTTCAAGGCGAACACATATTTCTCCATGTTGCAAGAGAATCCGTTCTACGCCGACTAGCTGGCTTCGAGTGGGCGCTCTGGGTGCACCGTCAGCCAGCAGAGCCCCCCAATGACTGCCAGGATGGCAGCAACGGCAAAAGAGGTCGTCCAGCCAAACCGCTGCGCTATCCATGGGGTGAGCGACGCTGTTACGGCTCCTCCAACTTGGCCTCCCATGTTCACTATGCTAGAAAACACGCCAGAGCTGCGTCCTGCGATGTCGATGGAAACAGACCAGAACGAACTCTGTGACAGGTAGAGCGCTCCCGCCCCGCCTGCGAGGATAACCCCTGCAAGCTGAGGGCTATGAACCATCGATCCAACCACCAGAAAACAGGCCGTTGCAAAGAGAGCTACTGCCGCCAGCACACCGCGACCAACACGAAGCCCATACAGATTCGTCAGTTTGTCGCTGATTGCACCACCCGCCAAACAACAAATCGTCATCGATAGGAATGGAAGCATCGAATAGCGAGCACTGGACTTCAGATCAAATCCCCGCACCTGCGCCATGTAAAGAAAGAACCAGCTGAAGAAGATCCAGGCGACATAGCCAAAGCTGAAGTAGCCGACCATCAGTGCTGGAAGATCGCGGCGATGCAGGATTGCGCGCCACGAGATCTCCACTGTCTCGGAGCTGAGGGCTCGTTGCTCCTGTACGGTTCCGTTGATTCCGGCGTGAATCTCGCTCAACTCCAAGGGACCGACATCGGCGTGCTCTTCCGGAGTGTCGCGTGAGTAGTACCACCAGATCGATCCAGCGATCAACCCCACGATTGCACTGAACCAGAAGGCTGCACGCCATCCGTGATGGGTGATGAGCCACGTCAGTAGCGGCGGAGTCAGGCCGCTGCCGGCGCCCACACCAGCAAAGATAAGTCCGTTGATGAAGCCTCGCTCGTGAACCGGAACCCATCGGGCAACGAATTGATTTGCCGCTGGATAGATCACTGCTTCACCCGCGCCGAGTGCAAAGCGGATTGCGATCAAAAGAACCACGGCATGCGATATCCCTGACGGCAGAACCGCCGTCAATGCTGTCGCAATCCCCCACCATAAAACTCCGAGGGTAAGAACCCGGCGAGGGCCAAAGCGAGCCGCAAGCCAACCAGCTGGAAGCTGAAAACCCGCGTAGCCAATGAGAAACGCGCTGAAGATCCAACCCAGACGCTGATTCCCAAGTCCATACTCTCTACTGATCTGTATCCCGGCGATCGAGATGTTTGTGCGATCGAGAAATGCGACGCCACTGAGAACGAAGAGCCAAAAGGCCAGTAGAAATCTGACTCGGGTGTAGCGCTCGAGATACATCGGTGTTCCTCCTGCCGCGATACGTTCCGGGACAGATCTCTTTGCAGTTCACTATGACAAGATGCTTGACCTCCTATTGAACAATGTTTTGAGCGTTCGCCGTTAGGACTTATGACCTACATGGTTTGCGGGGGTGTTCAGAGGGTGAGCGGCGATATAAATTGCAGAGTTGCGAGGATGAAACCGGCGGCAGATTTAATCAAATCCAGTTTGGCACGAGCAGTTGCCCAACCTCTGCGTGAATGACCTAAAGAGCAGGATGGGCTCGACGCCACTGCGCAACCTCGCTTGAGGTCATCGGCAGCGGCAGCACTCTCCCCTGTTGCGCCGAATCGAAGGTTGTCTCCAGCGCTGCCATCACTGCGATTGCATCGATGGTCGGAATCGAAGACTGCTGGTCTCCCAATATCGTGTCCCTGACCTGCGCGTAGTACATCTGCTGGTTTCCCACCGGCACCGGAATCTCCGTGCGCTCGCCCGTTTCGCCGTCGTACAGGACTCCTGGGTCCGGATCATAGCCGAAGCCAGGACCGCCGGGCGTCATGCCTTCCTTCAACTGCGTCTCCTGAACATCGGCGCCATACTTCGCCCAACTTGCCCGGGTTCCATGAACGATGGACCGCGGGCCACCTCCTGAGACCAGTAACGACGCATGAAGGATGACCCGCATGCTCTCATAGTTCAGCTGAACATGAGCCCAGTCATCGGTCTTTCCGCCCTTGCGCAGAGTTGCCATACTCGCGCTGATCGACTGCGGCAGACCAAAGAGATACATCGCCTGATCAAGAAGATGAGGCCCCAGGTCGAACCATAGACCTGCACCTGGTCCTTCATCCTCTCGCCATCGCTGCCGAACGTGAGGCCGATAACGATCCATGTGACACTCGTAGTGCGAGACCACCCCCAGCACGCCTGACCAGAGTACTTCGCGCGTGGCCTGCACCTCACTCTCCCATCGGCGGTTGTGAAAGACTGAGAGCATCCTGCCGTGCTCCTTCGCAATCTCTGCCAGAGACCGCGCCTCCGCAAACGTAACAGTGAAGGGCTTATCGACGACGACATCCTTTCCTGCGCGCAGTGCCGAGGCAGCAAGTGGATAGTGGGTGTGATTAGGGCTTGCGATTACGACAAGATCGACATCGGGATGTATCGCTGCCTCCGCGGCAGAACACACTGTTATCTCGCCAAACTCCGCCAGTACGGCCTCAGGTCGGCTCGAACCTACCAAAGATAACGCAAGCCCCGGCGTTGCGCGGATCAAGGGGGCGTGAAAGGTCTTTCCTGCATACCCATATCCGATAAGGCCGGTTCGGATCGTCTTTGAAACCTTGCTCATATCACCTTTATTTGTCTTGATCCACGAGTTGAATCAGTTATACCTTCGCGCTGGGTGAAGTATGTCAGACTTGGGAGATTGTCGTCTCTGATTTGTGGCCTCTGAGTTTTGTTTCGTAGTGACGTCGACCAACCTCATACGATCTTCCACTTACGTCCCGCAGAAGGTCTGACTGACGCACTCTTCCGGGCGGGCTGGCACGGTATATCGCTCCATGTCGGGTCTGTCTTCATAGGGACGGGACACCACTTCGAGTAGCTCCTCGAACGGCTGGAAGTCCTCCTGCTCAACAGCAGCCTCGAGCGCTGCCTCCACCATGTGATTGCGCGGGATGAATGCTGGATTGACCAACCGCATCGCAGCCGCGCGGTCTTGTGCCGGGACAGGCTCCTGCTCCAACCTTCTGCGCCACGCTACAGCCCACGTGTCATACGCGCCTGGTTCAGCGAACAGCGTACGCATCTCTGCGCCACCCTCGCGTCCGGTTGCGGCTGTGCAAAGACGGCGGAAGGTCAGGGTAAAGTCAGCCTGATTGGCGGCCATGCGGTCGAGCAGATCCTGAGCTAACGTTGCATCACCTTCCTGATCCGTAAAGAGGCCAAGCTTGCGGCGCAGGCCGACGAGGCGAGCCGCCTCGAACTGTGGTTCGAAGGCTGCGATTGCCTCATTGGCAGAGGCCAGCGCGGCCTCCTCGCTTCCCTCTTCCTGAAGCAGAAGCGGCAGTAACGCCTCGGCGAGACGCATCAAATTCCACCGAGCGGCGTGGGGTTGATTGCTATAGGCGTAGCGGCCCTGGCTGTCGATTGAGCTGAATACCTTGGCCGGATCGTAAGCCTCCATGAAGGCGCAGGGGCCGTAGTCTAGCGTCTCGCCCGAGATAGAAGTGTTGTCGGTGTTCATCACGCCATGGATAAAGCCGAGGAGCATCCATTGCGCGACCAGATGAGCATGACGCGCGATCACGTTATCCAGAAAGACGCGATACAGCCGTTTCTCGTGCGCGACTGCGGGATAGTGCCGCGCGATGGCATAGTCGGCCAACATCCGCGTCCCCTCTGTGTCACCTTTCGCCGCAAAGTACTGGAAGGTGCCCACGCGAAGATGGCTCGCCGCGACCCGCGTCAGTATTGCTCCCGGCAACGCCGTCTCACGAAAGACTAGTTCTCCCGTGGTTACAGCGGCAAGCGCTCGGGTGGTTGGCACACCCAGTGCGCCCATGGCCTCGCTCACGATGTACTCGCGCAAGACCGGGCCAAGCGCGGCTCTGCCATCTCCTCGACGAGAGAACGGCGTCGGACCAGAACCTTTGAGCTGTATGTCGTAGCGTACGCCGTCACGCCCCACTACCTCTCCCAGCAGGTTGGCACGACCATCGCCAAGTTGGGGGACGAAGTGCCCAAACTGATGCCCTGCATAGGCGATCGCCAGAGGTTCGGCTCCCTCGGCCACTCGATTGCCTGCCAGAATCTCCACACCACGCGTGCTTGCCAACTCGTCCGGGGCCAGGCCGAGACTCTGTGCCAACTCCACATTCACCTTTACCAGGCGTGGAGCTGTTACTTGCCTCGGATTAAGCCTGGCATAGAAACGTTCTGGCAACCGCGCATAGGTGTTTTCGAAGTGGAAACGGACGGATCGGTCGTCGGAGGCAGCGATGGCCGACGCCATCACGGAAACATCGGAGGTGCTCATACTCGATTAGATGCGGCCATGTTGTTTTCGCTCCGGTTCAGGAACGTGCCTCTGCAAATCCGCATGCCCAACCGAGGTCCTATTATCGAAGAGATAGCATTCGCCCTGCCATTGACTGCTCTGCTCTGGGATTTCCTCGAGATACTTCAGGATCCCACCCTTCAGATGGTAGATCTCGTCGAAACCTTCTTGCAGCATGAACGCCGATGCCTTCTCGCAGCGTATGCCGCCGGTACAGAACATCGCTACCTTACGGTGCCTGGCAGGATCAAGATTCTCCTGAACATAGGTAACGAAATCAGAGAAAGTATCTATGCCAGGAGCAGTTGCTCCGGTGAAGGTGCCGAGGTCCGTCTCGTACCGATTTCGCGTATCCAGAAGCAAGACCTCAGGGTCTGCGATGAGCGCATTCCACTCCTGGGGCTGGACATACTCTCCGGACTGGGTTGGATCTACCTGGGCTTTGCGAAACGCGATGATCTCGGACTTAATTCGAAACTTCAACCTCTTGAAAGGCGGCTCGTCGGAGAAAGAGAACTTTACCTCTGTCCTCTCCAGACCGACCTTCTCTGCCAGCAGGTCTACGAGACGGTCTATAGATGCGGGCGACCCCGACATGGTGCCGTTGATTCCCTCACCTGCTATCAGCAGTGTGCCGCGGAGATCGGTATCACTGAATGTGGCGCGGAGCTGCTCGCGCAGAGCCTTGGGCGCAGACACGGGCACAAATCGATAGAAAGCTGCAATCTTGTAGTTCACTCTCCTTAGATCATAATCTTTTCTGAAACTGACGCGAAGGTTACTCCGGCTTCCCTACAGAGTGTTCTTTGTAAGTCTTTTGGAAGAGATAGAAGGCCTGTTTCTTTTTTCCATCCTCAGAAAGCAGACCTTTTCGATTGAAGCCATCCTGAAGTTTGGGGATGTTGCGCGTCGGCGAGCGGAAGTCCATAAGGATCCAGGGAACAAGACCACGCACCTGTGGGATCTTGTTGATCATGACGAACTGATGTTCGTAGACGTTGACCTGCTGCTCCTCCGCCCAACGTTGATCTTTTCCGCCGTGAACCCCTTGCTTGGCTTCGGCACCGAACTCAGAAATCAGGATGGGTTTTTGCGGGAGCACCCACTTGATGTTGTCCGCATCTTCAGGTCGCATGTCGTACCAGCCGATGTACTCGTTCTGACCAACGACATCGAGAGCATTCGCGAACGGGTCGTCCTGCACCATCTCATCTCCCTTGGCATGAGGGCCCAGAAGAGCGGAGGTAATGAGGCGGGTGGAGTCAAGCTTGCGGGCTTCGTTGGCCAGGTTGGTCAGAAACTGGGTGCGAACGGGGTTGTTCGGCGTCTCGTTCGAGACAGACCACAAGATGACGGAGGCCTTGTTGCGATCGCGGCGAATCATCTCGTTCAACATAAAGGCAGCTTTGGCATAGACCTCCGGCTTTTCGAACGAGATGTGCTGCCAAAGAGGTATCTCAGACCAGATCATGATTCCGTCACGATCGGCGGCACGCTCCATCCGCTCGTCATGAGGGTAGTGGGCGAGGCGGACGAAGTTGGCGTTGAGGTCCTGAAGGAAGCCGAAGATATTCTTGACGTCTTCGTCGGTGCAGGCGCGGCCGGTGCGATAGGGAGCTTCTGCGTGCATATTCGCGCCTTGCAGGAAGATGGCTTTGCCGTTGAGCAGAATGCGGGTTCCATCGACGCGGATATCACGGAAGCCAATGTCGTCCGTGAGTTTGTCCTGCCCCGAAGCAAGTTCTACTTTGTACAGCTTGGGCGTCGCCGGTGACCAGAGCTCAAGCTTATTGGTCTTGAGATCGAAGGAGGCGCGGCCGTCGGCATCTGTCGTGAGGGTCGCGTTAACGCCAGCCTCTGGGACACGAAGGGTGACAGGTGTTCCGGCAGAGGCGCCTTCGACATGGATGTACCCGGAGAGTCTGTCCGCGCTTACCGCAGAGAACGTGCTCTCTCGCTTGAGGTGGACGTCGTAGTCGTCGATGAACTGAGTCGGGAGTGTAACGAGAGAGACGTCACGAGTGAGTCCGCCATAATTAAACCAATCGATGCCGGTGGAGGGAATCCCATCGACCTCACGGGTGGAGTCGACAGCGACGACGACGAAGTTGCTGCCGTCTTTGAGCGCTGCCGTCACCTCGCAGTCGAAGGGGGTGAAGCCACCCTCGTGGTCGCAGATGCGCTTCTGGTTCACCCAAACGAAGGATTTATAGTTTGCCGCACCAAAGTGAAGGAAAGTGCGGCTGTTGGGTTTGGCGTGGAAGTCAAAGTCATGCTCGTACCAGACGACTCCCTCAAAACGGAAGAGGGTGGGATCTTGCGTATTCCAATCTCCTGGAACCTTGAGAGTAGGAGCGGTAGCGAAGTCGTACTCCTCGTTGTGCGGCCCGCTATCAATATTGGGATGAGTATTCAATGCGTAGCCGTTATCGCGGATCTTGCCGTCCGAGGTATAGAGACTTCTCGCCGGCGGTTGATCGACAAGATAGTGCCAGTCGCCATTGAGTGAGGTGACAGAGCGGCGGTCGACCCCCACCAGCAGCGTCTTCAGCGGTTGCTGGGCATGCGCTATGAGTGTTGGCAGACAGAGAGCAGCAAGCAGGAGCCCGTTGCGGCAGTTCCTGTTCCGCGTGGAGGTCAAGGAGAGATCATTCATACGATGGCACCTGGCGAGGAGATTGAATACGGTACTAGAAGACAAGGAGGTAGCCCAACGCGATTCCGTCGGCTTTCGCTTCCCCCACTGATATCAATGCATGACCCGCATTACGGGAGTCTTGGTGATTGTTACCTCAGCCTCCGCCGAACGCATGCTCTGTCCGTTCGCGTTCACCGCTCTTACGGTATAAGTCGTCGAGCCCTTATCAGCCGCGGGCTCAATGAACCCGGGCGCTGTCAAGCCTGATGCCGCTACATGCGGCTGGCCACCCTGCGAGCTTTCGACGGAGTACGTAACTGCTCCGGGCACAGTTTCCCAGGTCACCGAAACAAACCTTCCCTTGATTTCAGCGTGAACATTGGCTGGAGCATCAGGCACCGGCCCATTCGGCAACAGGCCGTAGACGCACATCTGTCCTGTCCCGATGTTCTGTGTGCCGAAGCTGGAGAGATAGACCTTGCCATTGGCAACGGTCGGAGGAGCCATCTTCGAGTAGTTTCCGCAACCATCCCGCTCTGGATTCTGCAGGGAGTTCCATAGCTCGCGATGGATGTCATCCGCATCGTACGCATGCAAGATGCCTGGACGCGATTCGTGCCATGAATCCCCGGTCGCATGAATCGCAGCCCAGAGTATTCCGTCACTCCCATGATTCGCCGACAGCGCTAGCATTGCACCGGGATGCCCTTCGTTCCTCTCCTCTCGAGTCATGTAGGGTGTTGTGTCAAGCTTCCCCTTTTCAAACCTGTATACGCGAGCCTTGTCTTTTTGCCCCCAAAGATAGAGGAACTCTCCGCCCTTCGCACTCTTCCAGTACACAAGATTGTGCAGGTGAGAGCTGGTCACGGAGAAGTGCTGCACGGCATGCTCATCCCCCAGATGGCCAAAGTTGTCCGTGTCTATTGCATACAGGACGCCTTCTTTTCCTCCGCTGAGCACCAGATGAGTCCCCGGAATCAAGGTCGCACCGGCAGAGTCCAGATCGTTGTCGTCTTGGTCTAGTTTGAAGTGATTGGTCGGAGTGAACCAATCAAGCAGCTTCATGTGCGGATCCAGCTTGATGAAGCTTTCGCTGAACTGGGTTGTGCCGTTCCAGCTTCCATTACCGGTTACGAAGTATATGTTGCCGTTCGCATCAACTGCCGGTGCCTGGCCCGACTGCCAGATGCTTGCGCCTTCACCATCAGGCGAAGTGTTGAAGACACCCACCTGCTTGAGAGTGGTGGCATCGTAACCTAGGAGAAAGCCGTGGTACGGCCCCTTATCGCAGTGCGAAGCATAACCTGCATAGACATTCCCTCCTGTAAGAAACAGCGCCGGTCGCTGGTTTTGCATGAGTGGATCAAAGTCAGGAGCTTCGATAAGCACGGGACTCTGAGGCAGGTCCGCGCCGGTGGTCAGATCGAGTGCGTGCAGCCGCTGAACGAACTTTCCACCAACCTTCGTCAACGCGATGACATACAACGTATCCTTGGCGTCGTTGATGACCGGCGTACCGATGATGCCCATGCTGCCGTTGATGTCCAGACAGCCAAAGTCGGCATCGTGCAGATTCGCAGGAGTGCCAAAGTTTACATGCCAGAGAGGTTCTGTTGCTGTCGCATCGTTCGCGTCGAAGGCATAGACACTGTTATTGACGGTCGTGACGTAGACGACATCATGCCAGCCGCCTCGAATCTGGATATGTGTTGCGAGCAACGGCTGGGTATAGAGCTGATCGTCAACGACTCGCTTGAAGAGCATCCCAAAGTGCTGCTGGTTTACGTTCGAGGGATTGAGAATCGTCTCGTCCAGGTTTGCGCCGGTGCGCGCGTTATTGTTGTGCTGCGTCAGCACATCCACCTGCGCGTTGATTGCCCTGGGCAGCAGGAAAAGCGCAGAAGCTACTACAGTGCCACAGGCTAATTGAAGTCGGTGAGACGATCTGCCGAACCGCATAAGGTGCTTCTCCAAACCGAAGAGGGTTAGCTTTGCCACTCTGATTCCTGCGCTCGATCTTTCCTCGCTCGCAGTCGGATGCCGAGCCACTCAAAAAAACTGGCTCCAACCAAGCTACGCTGGAGCCAATTCACTCGCAACTACGGCGACTAGAACGTCAGTTTTAGAGCTGCCTGCATCAGCCGTGGCGCAATCGGACCGATCGTCGTGATCTGTCCAAAGTTCCCGCTCGATGGATCGTTATTGGGGTTGGCAAAGCTTGGACGATTGAACGCATTGAACATCTCCCAGCGAAATTGCATCCTGTAACGATCGCGGTAAGCCCAGTTCTTCAGCAGGCCAAGGTCTGCAGTATTGATTCCAGGGCCTTGAAATATGTTTCTCGGAGTATTGCCAAAGGTTCCAGCCGCATTGGTTGTGAAGGCAGCCGTATTGAAGTATCTGGCCAGTTGCTGCGATCTGCCACCCTGGCGCAGACCAAAGGAGCCCGTCGCGCCACCGGATGCAAAGTCTGCACGGTCGCCGTACTGTTGCGAGCCGGAGTTGTTGCCGCCGTCGCCGCCGTAGATGCCAAAGGGCAACCCTGACTGCATGGTGTAAATTCCGCTCAGCTCCCATCCTCCCAAAGCCTGTCGCAGGGCGAAGTTGTGACCCGCCAGATCAGGCGTTGTGTAGACGAAGTTGGTCACGGAGATGATGGGAATGTTCAGGTCGGACTTTCCGTAGTTGAACCGGAGGTCGAAGGGGTTGGGGATAGGGTTGCCAAAGGACACGCTGTTTCCGGAGAAGGTATCTTCCGTCCGCGACCATGTGAAGTTCGACTGAAACTGCAAGTTGTGGGAGAGTCTCTTCTCTACGCCAACTTGAAGCGAGTTGTAGTTCGCGGTGCCTGCACTGGTGGACTGGAGAATCTGCCCAAAGGCTCCATAGGTTACCCGGGAGCCGCTGATCGCTGGATTCGCAGCGTTGTAGATACCCGGGTTAAGATCGATAGGCAGCACTTGGTGATAGGACTGGCTGCCAACATAGGCAAGATGAAGCGCAAAGTCGTTCCCAAACTGCTGCTCGACGGAAAGATTCCAGCTTTGCGTCGTCCCGAGTTTGAAGTCGCGAGAAAAGACAGCGCCAACGCTGACGAGACCCGGCGGAAAGGTTGCCGAGGAAGGCGGATTCTGACCCGCAGACGCGAAGGGTGGAAAGGGACTGACGCCGCCTGCCACGCCGGAGTTGACGTAAGCATATGGGTTCTGAAGAGAGATGAACTGGGTCGCAGTGCCATTAAAGCTGTAGGTTGGGCTGAAGGGGCTGATATCGGCCGTATGGTTGTAGATCGAGTACTCCAGCGGCGAGTAGAACATGCCGAAGGCTCCACGAACAGCAGTATTCGGTAGGGACTTCGGCTGCCATGCAATGCCCACACGTGGCCCAAACTGAGAGTAGTCGTGCGGAAGAAGAGAGGAGTCGACTCCCTTGTCTCCAGGGAATACCAGGCCGGTCGGAGCATTGGGATAACGCGTGCTCTGCTCCCCGGGAATGAAAGCTGCGCCGCGGCCGTTCTTCACCGTGGGCGGCAGATTCGGCTCCCAACGTACGCCAGCAGTGAGTGTCAGGTTCGGACGGATGCGCCACGAATCCTGAGCATAGATACCAAGCACGGTACCTGTCTGATTTTGCGTCTCCCCGCCGCCCTGCAGGAAGCTGCTGGCACGCCCAAGCAGGAAGTCGGCCAGACCGAAGCCTGTATATTGCCCGTTGAAGGAAATACGAGCGTTTGCCGGATATGCAGCAACTTCGTTTGCGTACTGGTGCAGTGCATTTCCACCAACGCTGAGGGTGTGCTCCCCGACGATCTTCGAAAAGTCGTCGTTGATTGTCCAGGTGCGACGATCCTCAAGGTTAGGAGCAGAGTAGGGTTGCGCGAAGCCGTTGGTGATTTGGATACCGCCCTCGGAGTAGCAGGTGCCCGCAGGATCGGCCACTGCGATGAACTGCGACAGGCAGACAGGCTGACCATTTTGATTGGTTACGTGGGCCGCGGAGAAAAAATCATTTTGCAGCCATGCGCCGGAGAGGACGTTGACAGATGTCGGCGAGACCGTCCAGGTATGCGTAATGAGCTCGTTGTAGAGTCGACCGCGCAGCCCCAGCGTGCTGTTAAGGATATTGCCGTTGAGCGTCTCTTCCGGCTGGTCAAGAAAATCGAGAAAGCTGCGGACTGTGAGGCGCTGGCTCTTGCTCATGTCATAGTCCAACCTGCCGGTCGCTTCTTTATAGGTGTACTTCTGTGGAGCGCCTGCGTAGGTAACCTGACCGGTCGCGGGGACCACGCCGGCGGGCACGAGCGCGGAGAGTGCCACTGCGGCAGGAGCAAAGAGCCCGGGGTTCACCTGGTTTCGCTTTCCTCCTACGGTTGTGAAAGGAGATCCGGCAGTCGAGGAGAGATCCTGTGGAACTGCGCTGAAGTCTCCGGCGAGCATCGCTGCTGTAGGAGTAAAGGTGGTGTTGGTTCCGGTAGAGGTGCTGGCTTTAGTCTCCTGGTAGTTCGCGAAAAAGAACAGCTTGTCTCGCTTGATCGGACCACCGAAATAACCGCCGAACTGGTTCCGTTTGAGTGGATCGACAACATGGCTGAAGTAGTTGCCTGCGTTCAGATCGTTGTTGCGCAGAAACTCGAAGACGCCGCCATGAAACTGGTTAGCGCCCGATTTGGTCTGAATCGTGACAACAGCTCCGGGAGCAAACCCGTATCGTGCGTCGAAGTTATTGCTGATGACGCGGAACTCCTGCGTGGCATCAGCATTCGGAAAAGGAGCTGCCAGCAAAAGATAAGTATCCATATTCTGGACACCATCCAAAAGATAGTACGTGCTGCCCTGGCGTCCACCATTGGCGGATGCGCCTGTCTCGCTCGGGAAGGCGTTCGTCGTTTGAAGAACCCCTCCTCCTCCGTTGAGCACGTTAGTCGTACCGGGTGCCAGCAAAACGAGGCTTGAGGGATCGCGGCCGTTCAGTGGCAACTCCTTCACCGAACGCTCGTTGACGACCTCGCTCAACTCAGCCGTACTCTGGTTGATCACATTTCCTGCCGCAGTCACCGAGACGGTTTCGTTCGTTGCTCCCACTGCGAGTACTGCCTTCAAAGTTGCGGCCTGCCCAACCGTCAGCAACAGCCCAGTCTGCACGTTTGTCGTGAACCCTTGTCTCGAGGTCGTTACGGTGTAGGTTCCAGGAGGCAACGTGGTGAGCGTGAAGGTGCCCGCATCGGTAGTAGTTGCTGTCTGAGTCAGACCTGTTCCAGTATTTTGTGCGGTCACTGAAGCGCCTGCCACGGAGGCGCCAGTGGGATCAGTAACCGTGCCACTCACAGAAGCGTTAGCGGTTTGCGCTTCCACATGATGTACTCCCAGGGACAGGGCAAGAAACATCGCCACTGGAAGTAGAAATCGATAATGCAGATGCATCAGCCTCTGAAGGTGTAAGTTCAAATTCATTCTTTTGTGCCTTTCTTATGTAAACCTTTACTTGCGAGCTACAAGATTCGATCGATACGTCAAGAACTAACTTCTAAAGAGAAGTGGGCATGCGGTTCGCCTGCCGCTTGATCAATGCGGCCGCCCGTGAGATTCATATTGAGCAACGGGGAAAACACTACTCCCGTGAAGCAACAACGCGAATCCGTCGAAAGTCGGAGTGATTTCATTGGGGATCGAAATGGTAAAGAATCCAGGCTGGATCTGCTCCCTCATAAACGTACGGCTCGGGAAGCGCTCAAGTACGCCCTTCGACGGATGCGTCCTGGCGCCATCTCCTGTTCAATCCTTTCGAGGTCATCACTTGTTGAACATCGCTCTCAACGTCGTACGCGCCGCAACTCTGTCTCTTGCAGCATGGGCGTGCCTGGTGCCGATGGCATCTGCCCAGATTCAGATCGATGCCAGCGCCCCCTACACTTCACCGCAACCAACAGTGTTCCAGCCCGGCGCCTCTACCAGTCCGGATGGTCATACTCTCGGCCTCAACCAGCGCTACCTGACTCGAGACGGAAAGCCCTGGCTCCCGGTCATGGGCGAGTTTCACTTTTCACGAGTTCCTTCCTCCGAGTGGGAGGAGGAGATTCTCAAGATGAAGGCTGGAGGCGTCAACATCATCGCCGCCTACATCATCTGGCTGCATCACGAGGAGATCGAACGCCACTTCGATTGGAGCGGCGACCACGATCTTCGACGCTTCGCTCAACTCTGCGCCAAGCATCACATGGACCTCTATGTCCGCATCGGCCCCTGGGCTCACGGCGAAGTTCGGCATGGCGGGATACCGGATTGGGTTCTGGCCAAAGGGCCAACACGGGTCAACGATCCGGTCTATCTGGCCTTGGTCGCGAAGTTTTACGCTGCAATTGGAGAGCAGCTACAGGGAATGCTCTGGAAGGATGGCGGCCCGGTCATCGGAGCTCAACTGGAGAATGAATACTCGAGTCGCGCGCCTGGCGGCGGTGAAGCCCACATCCTTAAACTCAAGCAGCTTGCTGTAGCAAGCGGACTCGATCTTCCCTTCTATAGCGTAACGGGCTGGGATGGTGCCGCCGTCCCCGCTGGCGCAGTTCTTCCTGTCTTTGGTGGTTACCCTGATGCCCCGTGGGATGCCTCGCTGAAAGATCTGCCCCCCAATGAGGTCTACACCTTCCGGTTCGGGAACCGGGTGACCGGCAACATGGGGGCTATTGGTGGCCGATCCAGCACGGCGGGGTCCTATCAAGACACTCCCTTCATCACTGCCGAGATGGGCGGCGGCATTCAGGATACCTACCATCGCCGCCCTATCATCAAGGCCGACGATGTCGCTGCGATATTTCCCGTGATGCTGGGCTCCGGAGTCAATCTCTATGGCACCTACATGTTTCAGGGTGGCGAGAATCCCGATGGACAACTCTCTACCTTGCAGGAGTCGCAAGCCACCGGATACCCCACGGACGTCCCGGTAAAGTCCTATGACTTTCAAGCACCGCTCAGCGAGTTCGGTCAGGAGCGTGAGTCCTTTCGCAAGTTCAAACTCGTCAACTACTTTCTCAACGCATTCGGGGATCGACTGGCCCCCATGAACCCGCACGCTCCTGCCCTGCTCCCCACCTCACCCGCGGATCTCTCGGTACCGCGTCTCGCCGTGCGTTCGCAGGGCGACCACGGATTTCTGTTCGTCAACAACTATGTCCGCAATGCTGCCATGCCCGCTCGCATGGCGTTTCAAGTAAAGATCGCCCTTCCCGGCGGTGAGCTTGCCCTGCCCAGGCAGCCTGTCGACATTCCATCCGGCTCCTACTTTATCTGGCCCTTTCACCTCGATATGAACGGCTTTGAACTGCGATACGGTACAGCGCAGCTCTTCACGAAGATTGCCGCTGAAGACGAGCCAACGTATGTCTTCTTCTGCGTACCCAACATCCGCTGCGAGCTTTCTTTTGCCGATCAACACAGCCTTGCCGTTCATACCTCGAGCGGCCAGATTCAACGCGCCGACGGATCCATCATCGTCACCGGTCTCTCTCAAAGCTCCGACACAATCCTCTCTCTGGAAAACTCGGAGCATAAAGCAGTACGCATCCTTGTGCTCACTAAGGAACATGCCGAGAATGCGTGGAGGGTGCGCCTCGGAGGAAGCGAACATCTGCTCTTTACCACCCGGCAGTTTTTCGCCGATGACAACACCATCACGCTGCGCTCTGATGCTGACCCGGCATTTCGTATGAGTCTCTTCCCTGCCCTCACGACCACGCCCTCTGGGAGCAACTCACTCGCGCTCAAGCAGCTCCCCGGCGGATTTACTGAGCTCTCCTCGCATCTGCCCTCCGTACAACCTGCTCTTAATGTGACCCTGTTACGACAACCGGGTGATGCCCCTCCGGTGAAGATAGGCCCGGCTCTGTCTTGGCGGCCTCAGGGAGTCGCCCAGGCTCCCGAAGAGGAAGCCTTCGATAAAGCGGGATTATGGAAGATCACGCTTGGCAACTCTCTGCCGCGAGGACTCAGCAACGTCTTCCTCCTTGTCGATTACACCGGGGACATTGGACGCCTCAGCAACGGCACACATCTGCTCGATGACAACTTCTTCAATGGCGATCCGTGGGACATCGGGATGAGACGATCTCTTGAGCACAAACAGACGGAGGACCTTCGTCTTCAGATTCTCCCTCTCCGCGCCGACAGCCCCATCTTTCTTGAAGACCGCATCAGAAAAACACTACCGGCAACCGGTCAGACCGTACAACTCCGTTCTGTTCGGGCTATTCCGCAATATCAGTTGACGCTTCGATCGACGCCATAAGGGAACCGCTAAAAGTGCACCAGCCCTCGTTGCAGTGCGAGGATGACAGCCTGCGTTCTATCCACCACGTTCAGCCGCATCAGGATCGTGCTCACATGGCTCTTTACCGTCGCTTCCGTAATTCCCAGCAGCTCGCCGATCCGCTTGTTGCTGTTGCCCGTCGCCATCAGCTTCAACACCTGACGCTCTCGATGACTCAATTCGGAGTCCGGCGTACGCGTCGCCAAGGCCTTCTTTACCGGAAGCGGCAGGAAGCGTCCGCCAGCATGAACTCGCTCAAGCGCCTGCACTAACGATTCATAGGGCATGCCCTTGATGATGTATCCCTGCGCTCCTGCCTCGAGCGCCTGGTGAATATCCTCGTCGCCCTCATACGTCGTCAGCACGACAAATCGTGCCTGGGCGTGGACCTGCCGGATGGCTCGAATCGTCTCGACCCCACTCATCTTCGGCAACCGCAGATCCATCAGCGTAATGTCCGGCTGGTGCGTCTCGAATAACTCCAAAGCCTCTTCCCCGGAGCCAGCTTGCGCCACCGTCACCATGCCCGGCTGGCCATCAATAATCGCCGCAACTCCAACCCGCATAAGAGGATGGTCATCTACGATAAGCACCCTGATCTTTTGTGTGTCAGTCATAGTATCCAGTCGAGAGACGGCAGTGGAATCTGTCTTTTGAAATAGTAGGCTAGTCCCGAGTTGACGCTACAGTAGATGCTCCTATTTGTGATGAAGAAGCCCCTGCCCCTCCATCCATTGCAGGAACAGCTCAGGCCACTGTGCAACCGGCATGGGGTTGCTGCTGCGTATCCCAAAGCCATGCCCCACGCCCGCGAAGACGTGGAGCTCTGCCGAAACATGCAGCTTTGCCAACGCAAGATAAAACTCCGGCAGCCCCTGCGAGATGCTGACTCGATCGAGCGCTCCACAGGCTAGAAAGGCCCGGGGAGTGTCTGCGGTCAAGCGTGTCTCTTGAGGAATCGCAGGATAGAGAAGCGCCTGAAAGTTTGGCTTCGAACTCATTCCCGCGACTGCATCCGAAGCGTCTGCTTGTCCGGTATCGTACCGGGTGCTGGCAAGCGCCGCCAACTCTCCTCCTGCGGAGAAGCCCATGACACCAACCCGCTCCGGATCGATATTCCATTCGCCGCTTCGTTGGCGCACGACGCGAATGGCGCGCTGCATATCTCCAAGCTCGGTTCCCTCCACCGTATAGGTTGAGCCTTTCGCACGCGCCAGCCGGTATTGCAGAACAAAAGCGGCGACTCCGTGGCTGCTGAGCCACTCCGCCACTCTATACCCCTCGTGATCGATCCAAAGCTCGGCATGTCCTCCCCCCGGCGCGATAATCACAGCCGCTCCCGTCGCTGTTCCCGCCTCCGGAAGATAGGGTGTAATCGATGGAACCTCGACCCGCATGATCACATGGTCGCCCTCTGGCGTCACGCGCATCGTACTGAGACCCTCGCTTGTCTGTAACTTCGCCGCGTCCTTCGCCCACAGTGGAACCGCCTTATGTGCGCCTGTACTCTGCGCAGCGAGGGGAACACCAACCGCAACCGCGATAACAGCACTAACAAGCATCGCAAGAGGGCGAGCTCCCATGGAATCACCTCAAAACCTGATCTTATGTGCGTGACAAGCCTACGCCTCCGCTCTATGCCGCGAATCCAACTTTCGTCGGATACATCTGCGGTCGCTGCAGACTATGCTCATCCTCGACGCCGCCAATGAACAGCGGAACGAAAGGCTCTTCCTCTATGACCCTTCACCTCACTCGTCGCGGTTTCCTCGGCGATGCCGCTCTGGTTGGAGCAGCCTCCGCGCTGCGAATCGATCCGCTCAACGCACAGAGTGCCATCAACCAGTCTGCCGCCGACCGCAGGACATGCTTCGACAAAAACTGGCGTTTCTTGCTGGGAGATCCCGAAGGTGCTCAATCGTCATCCTTCCATGACAACACGTGGCGTCAGCTCGACCTCCCTCACGATTGGAGCATCGAAGGCTCCTTTGACGAGAATGCGCCCGCAAAAGGAAATGGTGCATGCCTTCCTACTGGTATCGGCTGGTATCGCAAGAGCTTCGTTGTGCCTCCCTCCGGTCGCGGCCGACGGATCGCTCTCGAATTTGATGGGATTTACCAGCGCAGCGAAGTCTGGATCAACGGCATCTCCCTGGGTTTCAGGCCCTATGGCTTTATCGGATTCTCCTACGACCTCACGCCGCATCTCGTCCCTCATGGCCGACCGAATCAGATCGCAGTTCGTGTCGACAACTCCCTGCAACCTAACTGCCGATGGTACTCCGGCTCCGGCATCTATCGGCATAGCTGGCTCCGCATGACGGACCCCATTCATATCGTTCCATGCGGTATCTGCGTTCGTACACCTTCCATCACCCCGTCAAACGCCACGATCGATATCACCACCCGGATACGAAACGAGAGCATGCAGGATGCTGACCTTGAACTGGCGACAGTGATCCTCGATGCTGCCGGCACGGTGGTCCAGCAGACAATCACCGCTCACGCTCTCGCGAAAGGCTCCGAAGTTATTCTTCAGCAGAAGCTCGAAGTAGCTTCGCCGGCACTATGGTCTAACACCACCCCGCACCTATACCAGGCACGCTCTACCGTTCTTCTACATGGCAAGCCGATTGACAGCGAGACAACCTCTTTCGGCATACGCGAGATTCGCTTCGACGCCAATGGAGGCTTCTTTCTCAACGGCGAACACCTTAAGCTGAATGGCGTCTGCATCCACGCTGATGGCGGCTCTGTCGGCGCTTCGGTTCCTGAGCGTCTCTGGGAGCGCCGCCTCGAGTTGCTTCAACAGATGGGTTGCAACGCCATCAGGCTGAGCCACAATCCTTCAGCGCCCGAGCTGCTTGATCTGCTCGACCGCATGGGCTTCCTCGTAATGGCTGAGGCCTTCGACGAATGGAGGCAGCCAAAGGGGGGAACCCCGGAGTTTGGATATCACAAATACTTCGACGAGTGGTCGGAGCGCGATCTTACCGCCATGCTGGAACGTGATCGCAATCATCCCTCGATCGTGATCTGGAGCGCAGGCAACGAAGTTCCCGACCAGACCGATCCCCGTGGTCCCGCCACCCTGCAACACCTGATAGATATTATCCGCGCGCACGATCCGACCCGTTTGGTCACCGTCGGCTGCGATCAGATCGCAGCCGAGCCCAGGACAGCGCTACCTGAGTTCCTTGAAAAGTTGGATGTGGTCGGTTACAACTACGTCGACCGCTGGCGCGACCGGCGCGAGAAGTTTTACAGTATCGACCGTCACGATTATCCGCAACGCCGTTTCATCGGCACGGAGAGCACAGCTCTCTTTGGCGGTCGCGGTGTTTATGCCCTCGACGAGCCCAGCAACCTCTTCCAGTGGCCTGCCAACACACTCCTCCAGGTAGAGCAGCAACAGAAGTTCGTCCAGACGTACGACTATGTCAGCGGCGACTTTCTCTGGACCGGCATCGACTATCTCGGCGAAGCCCGCTGGCCGAATAAGGTCGCGGCCTTTGGCGCGCTCGATACCTGCGGCTTCCCAAAAGACAGCTTCTACTTCTACCAAAGTCTCTGGCGTAAGGAGCCCGTTCTCCATCTGCTTCCCCACTGGAACTGGGAAGGGAGAGAAGGTGAAGTCATTCCGGTAATCTGCTATACCAACTGCGACACAGTGGAACTTTTTCTCAATGGCAAGAGCCTGGGCAGTAAGGGCTATGCCTTCCCACGTCCTGGCATGGTTCACAAATACGGCACATATCCTCCTCGCGCCAAAGCTCTACAGACGACTGCGGACCTTCACCTGACATGGGATGTCCCTTATGCACCGGGCATCCTACTTGCCAAAGGCATCAAGGATGGTCAGGTGACGATGACCACCGAAGTGCATACTACCGGTACACCGGCAAAGCTCGCCCTCATCGCCGATCGAGAGCACATCCGCACCAGCCCCGACGATATCGCTCACATCACCGTGCAGGTCCAGGATGCTCAAGACCGTATCGTCCCAACCGCAAACAACGGAATCGCCTTCACGATAAAAGGCGAAGGGAGCATTATCGGTGTCGATAACGGCCAACCTGATAGCCACGAGCCCTATAAAGCGAGTACGAGGAGAGCCTTCAGCGGTCTCGCGCTCGTTCTTCTCCAATCCAATGGCCGGCCAGGCACAATCACTCTCACCTCAACAGCTCCATCGCTTGCTTCAGCACAGATCACCATCGAAACGACAGGGTGATCGCTCAGCTTATCGCCCATCGCCTTCCGTGCTCCGCCTTCGATGACAGGATGGAACGTTCAATGGTCAGCTTAACCTGCGTCCCCGAACCAGGCTCGCTCTCCATCGCAAACGTTCCCCCTAGCTGCTCCATGCGCTCCTGCATCCCCGTAATACCATAGTGATGATCTACCGGGACACCCCCCGGCTTGAACCCCACGCCATCATCGATCACAAGAAGACAGAGCTGCTTTGTTTCGTACCGGATCGCTACCGTGATCTGAGTCGGATGTCCATGAAGTATCGCATTGTAGATAGCCTCTCGCACCACCATCAAAAGTTCGCGAGACACCGCTCCCGGCACGGAGTATGCCTCGCCATTCACTGGGTGGCTTACCGTTACTCCGAAGTCTCTCAGCGTTTGAGCTGAGATCGCGGCGATCGACGCGTTTAGATCTACCGCTGCTCCGTCCTCGTGGCGAAGGTTCCAGACAGCATGGCGCGCTTCATCGATAGTCGTCCGCACCTGCTCGCGTGCGTGGTGCAAAAGATCGTCTTTAGGATCTTTCGTCTGTGGCTGCAGACTGGCCACCGCTTCGAGCAGTGCCGATACGCTCGTGCACCCTTGTATCACGGTGTCGTGCATCTCGCGAGCCAACCGTTCCCGCTCTTCAAAAACAGCCCGGAAGCGCAGACGCACCTGATGCATACGCAACCGATAAACCGCCCATGTCAACAACAGCAAAGCGGTCGTACACAGCAAGAGGAACCACCATCTTTGCCAGAAGAAGGGCGACCGGCGCACCTCTATGCTGGCCTCCGTTAACAATGTCGGGTTGTTTACCTCGAAGGCCTGTACACGAAAACGATAGGTCCCAGCTGGAAGGTTTGTATACGAAGCCGAGAGATTTGTTCCTGCATAGACCCAGTTCCTGTCGAAGCCCTCGAGCTTGTACTGGTAACGGATTCCCGTCTGCGGACGTAGCGACAGGGGCGCATAGCTGAACTCAAGCCGGGTCATCCTCGAAGGCAGCTGGACTAAACCGGTGAGCGGCAGCGTTCGACCATCGAGCGTTACATTCTCAAGGAGGAGTCTGGGTAGCCCCGGAACGAACTTATCATTCAGCAGTACTTGAACAGCGCCTTTACTGCTGGGAAACCAAACGCTGCCGTTCGGATCAAGATAGCCCGATGGCTGGCGCCCCCCATACATCTGCGCATCCTCTGCACCGTAAGGCATCGGGTAGACTGACACACTCAGGTGTCCTCCACCCTCTGAACTTCCATTAAGCTGAGGCTCGCTCAAAGAGGAGATGCTATTCGGTCCACTCAGCCAGAGCCGACGCTGCGGATCCTCGAGTATCTGGTAGATGCTGTTACTGGCCAGCCCCTGCACCGTGGTGAACTGCGCGATGCGACCGTTTTGATAGCGAAATAGACCGTGATCCCGAGTGCCGAACCAGATGGTATGGGTTGGGTCTTCATAGATAGCCCACACCTTTTCATTTTGGAGAGCCTCAGTAGCTGCATCATGCGCAAAGCCGTTCTGATGCCACCGGCTCAGCCCTTGATCAGTTCCAATCCAGATATCTCCCTTGTCATCCTCGAGCAAGCTGCGCGTGCTGAAGTGAACGAGACCATCCGCCATCGTCAACTTCCGCACGCTCTGCCGTGTGAGAAGACTCACCCCCTCATCGGTGGCAATCCACATATCGCCATTCCGGCCTTCAAGGAAGGCCCGGATGAAGTTGTTTGTCAGCTCGGAAGGAGCCGAGTAGTGCACTATCCCGTGGGGAGTCAGGCGATAGGCTCCAGTTCCATCGGTCCCTATCCATAGGTCGCCGTCGCGGCCGCGAAAAATATTTCTTATTCGTACCTCTGGCAACTTCCTGAACCGATAAGGCAGCGCAATGCCATCGACGACTCGATAGACGCCTGACGCGACGACCCATAAGCTTCCGTCACCATCTCCCGAGATCGTCTCGTAATCCGAATCCGATCCACCAGGCAACGGCACCACGCGGACCGGGGTTCGACTCAATCGAACCAACCCACCCACCAGACCGAACCATATCTGATGGCTACTGTCTTCGAAGATTCTGAGCACGGTGTTACCGGGCAGCAGACCACGCAGATGCGAAAAGACCCCGTCCCTGTATGTCCAGACACCATCGCCGATAGTGCCAATCCAGAGCGTTCCATCACTTGTCTGCATCAGCGCTCGCACCGTGCCCCTCAACGCAGGGACAGCTTCGAACTTACCTCGGGAGAGCCGTTCCAGACCGCTCACAGTCCCCACCCACACCGTTCCGTCAGTGGTCTGCAGTACGGCCTTTACGCGATTGCTGCTGTAGGAGCCAGGAAGATCGTAGAAGTGTATCTCCTCTCCTTCAATAGAAAGGAGCCGCGATCCACCTACCCATATCTTCCCTATACTGTCCTCTGAGATCTCGTGCACTGCCAGCGGACCTTTCGCATCTGCTCTTCCGATGCGCTTTACCCGATCCCCTTCAACCCGAAACAGTCCGCTGTCTGTTCCTATCCAGAGCGTGCCGCGGTGATCCTCAAAGACGCTGCGTACAAACCCATCGGTCAGGCCCTCCTCTTCGCCATAATGTTTTACAGAACCGTTCAGCAGGCGCAGCAGACCGCCCCCCTCAGTCCCAATCCATAAACTTCCATCTCTCGATGGCGAGAGGCAGAAGATACTGTTCACCCCAGGGGAAGGCAGTGTATTGGAACCATTGAGCACGAAGCGCATTCCATCGAAGCGCGTCAGGCCTCCCGTCGTCCCGATCCAGAGATATCCATCTCCTGTCTCGGCGAGCGCTTGCACGGTATCCTCGGGCAAGCCGTCCTGCACTCTCCAGACGCTGCGCATATACTGCGACTGCGGAGCATCAGCTCCGTACAAGGGACATCGCAGAAGCAAGCAGATCGCAAGCCCGAGAATGGCGGCGCATATGCTTCGAGGTGGTCGCCGTCCCATCACAAACTGCCTGTCTCCAGCGGATACACGACGTTGATTCTACAAGGTGCAGCCAACAAGTGACTCGCTCTCGCCGCACGAGGCCAAGATGCACGACTCCATCAACGATGCCTTCTTGTGTCCAAAAGTAATCAAATACCCGAGGAGGCAAGCTATTTCTTTCGGAGATTGAAGACGAAGAAACTGGCGATTCTCACGCTGCTCGACGAAAACAAAAACCTATGCGCTCATCGCAGGCTGCTTCGGTTGTTTGCCGATTGCAGGGATAGCTCCAGCTTCTGCGTTGAGTTCCATGGCATCCAGTCGCCGCCATTTGTAGATTGCGATGGATACGAGCCAACTCGCAGCAAAGAGCGCGATAATGCAGTAGCCCAGAACTCCAAAGTGATCGTTCAGCTTGACGACAAACTCCCAGAACGCGCCGGTCAAGTGAAATTGCCCCGCCAGCAACCCCAAAGCCTCAATTCCACCGACTGCAAATCCAACCAGAACGGAGATCGAAGTGATGGTGATGTTGTAGTAGAGCTTGCGAATGGGCTTCACGAAGGCCCAGCCATACGCTCCCAGCATAAGGATGTTGTCAGTCGTATCAATCAACGACATCCCTGCAGTAAATAAAGTCGGAAAGACAAGAATCGACCACAGAGATAGGCCTTTGGAAGCCTCAGCCGCTGAGATACCCAGCAACCCTATCTCGGTCGCGGTATCGAATCCAAGCCCGAACAGAATGCCTAGCGGATACATATGCCAGCTGCTCTGGATCAGATCGAAGATCGGACGGAACAAACGGGAAAGAAATCCACGATTGGCCAGCAACAGGTCAAAATCCTCTTCGACATAAGGTTCCCCTCGTCGAACCCTCCTGAATGCCTTAAAAACAGATCGAAGGACGACAAGATTCGCGACCGCAATTCCGAACAGAAAGAGAGTCGACACTAGAGTGCCGATCACCCCTCCTATCTCCTTGAACGCTACCAGGCGATGTTGCAGAGCCATTGCGGTGGCAGCGATGGCGACCGAGCCCAGCACCACGACAGTGGAATGCCCGAGCGAAAACATAAACCCTACCGCAACGGGACGTTTGCCTCCCTGCATCAGCTTGCGGGTCACGTTATCGATTGCGGCGATATGATCGGCATCTACTGCGTGACGAAGTCCGAAGCTATAAGCCAGGAAAGCAGTGCCCAGAAGAACGGGATACTGGCGGAAGGCAACAAGCGCCCATGCCCACGCGGCCAAATTGAAGACCAGCAGAACTCCGTAGATGCCCACCACTTTCGTCTTTGTGCTGCCCGGCTCGTCATGGAGCAATGCCCGAAGAAAGCTTGTCATTGAGTTCGCCTAAGAGCCAAAAACCTACAGGCGATGGTAGCACTTATTAGAAATGCGTGTTACCAAAAGCCGCATCGGCGTCTCTGCACCTGCCAACACGAGTTGGCTCTCTCAGTTAGCGTTTCACTTACCGACTGTGCTGGGCCGAAGCACCCTCACCCTCAGAACTCGCTTATCTGGAAGCGCCATGAGGATGATCGTGCTTGCCGCCCTTCAGATCCTTGCCCGAATTGGTCAACACCAACTTGCCTAAATCCACTCCGCGCAAGGCGAGTATACGATCAGCAATACCCTGAAGATCTTTGCTCCTTCCCTTCATAATCACCACTTCCAGACAATAGTGATGGTCGAGATGGATGTGGGTCGCTGCAAGAATCGTTGTGCCGGCGGCATGCTGAATCTCTGTAAGCTTCTGCGAAAGACTTGGAACGTGGTGATCGTAAACCAGTGTCAGAGTTCCTACGACGGGCTTATTCGAGTCGATGGTCTCGGTCAGAAGAGCATCTCGAATAAGGTCGCGGAACGCCTCCGAGCGGTTAGCATAGCCACGTTTCTTAATCAGCCGGTCAAACTCCTTCAAAAGATCTTCTTCGAGCGAAACTCCGGTTCTGCTTAGTTGCGGCATCTTAATTCTCCAATTCGGCTCAAGCGACGAAAATTCATCGAGTCAAGCTGTTCCACAGCTTATTCTCTGAGGGTTCGCACTAAAAACCAGTGGCATTAGGCTACCTCGTCACAGAAAGAGCTGCTCTACTCGCTAAGAAGACAAAGCTCTGAGTAAGATGATGAGGCCATGTCTCGCAAAGTTCTTTAATACGAGAGCGCAGAAGAAAGCCATCGCAGAGTCAAAGATCGTTCTGCATCATCTCTCACATCGGTCACCATATTTTTTTCGCGCCAACTTCTCGCTGCTCACAATACCGTCTGCCAAACAGGTACTTTCCCTATGAGCTATCGCATCGTCCGCACCCTCTTCGCTCTCGCTGCCCTTCTGCTGATGTCATCGTCCGCCTCGTTTACCCAGACCCCAGCCAACACCTCTCTTCCCATTGTCTTCGTCCACGGCAACGGAGACGACGCTTCCAAGTGGATCGGTATCATCTGGCTCTTTGAGTCGAACAACTACCCCGCTGATAAACTCTACGCCGTCCGCTTCTCCCACCCTAACTCCCGCGCCGATGACACCATCGATGAGGTGAACCGCTCGTCCACCACCGACGCTACCGCCGAACTCAGCGCCTTCGTCACCCGTGTACTCATCGAAACCCACAGCTCCAAGGTCGCCCTCATCGGTAGCAGCAGAGGCGGGATGACGATCCGCAACTATCTCCTCCACGGAGGCAGTAACAACGTCGCCTATGCCATTACCTGCGGCACGCCGAATCATGGAGTGCTCGCGATGGACACCAATCTCGACGGCGAGTTCAATGGAAAAGGCCACTACCTGCAATCACTCAATCACGCCTATGGCGACCGCTCCGAGGTGCCATCATCTGGCGTAAAGGTGATGACTCTCCGTAGCGATAAGCTCGACAAATACGCTCAACCAACGGCCATCTCTTTTGGCGCGCCTCAACGCCCCACCGGCGTCACCGCTGAAGGCCCAGCGCTTGCCGGAGCAACAAACATCGTCCTCCCCAATCTCGATCACCGGGAACTGGCCTTCTATCCGTCTGCCTTCGCGGAGATGTACAAGTTCATCACTGGCGTAGCCCCCGCAACCACTCAGGTCGTACCAGAAGCCGCACCCACTCTCTCTGGTCTCATCACCGGCTTTGAGAATGGTACCTTCACCAACCTCCCACTGGCCGGAGCACACCTCCGCATCTATCCGGTCAACGCAACGGAATCCACTACGCCCGCCTACGAAGTCATTACAGCCCCTGATGGAAGATGGGGCCCGTTCCACGCCTCGCCGACCCAGGAGTACGACTTCGATCTCGAGTTTCAAGGCCGTCACATCCGTTTTTACAAAGCACCCATCGCCCGTTCCACAACTCTGTTGAACTTGCGCCTTCTACCCGTTCCAGCAGAACCAAAGGCTGCAGGCCAAGCCGCCGCCGTCCCGCCTCATACCAGTCAACTTCTTATCGCTCGTCCCGAAGGTTACTTTTCCCGAGAACGAGACCCCGTCCTCATCGACAACAAGCTCTCTACCGACGAGCCCTCCGGCCTCCCACTCAACGACGCCTTTCTCGCCAACCTCTCCACCTCATCCAATCAAGCCAGCACGGTCACGTTGCGGAAGGAAACTATCGTAGCCCGGCCTTCCACTGATCTTGCGACCGATCTCCCTGTTGTCGACTTCCTCTGGTGATGCGGACGGCGGAAGCTTATGAATACCTTAAAATTGTTACCTCGGAACGGACTATGGAGAACTACAGGCTGAAGACTGTGGAAAGCGGCTTTGCTGCATATCTCTAACCTTAATAAGGTTAACCTTGATAGTTCGTAGTGGTTGTTTTCAATCTTGGAGCTTCATCGACCGCAAGCAAGGCTACTGATCTACCTGCGCCAGTAGCACTCGGTGCTGATAGGAGGCCTAAACCATGGAAACACTGGGATCTTCGACCTTCGTTTCGTTTCTGTGGGGAATCTTTTCTTTTGTCCTCTTCGACTTGGGCCTGTATACCATGTACCGGCGAGGAGTACGCCACTATCAAAAATCGCTGGACGAAGCCTACTCGGGACGTTTTGAGCAAAGAGCAATACTCGCCAGGTCACTTCACGAAAATTTAGCCCAGACGATTCAGCGCAGCAAATCTGTCGTAGATCAAGTCCGACACAGCTCTCCAAATGCCCCAAAGACTGTGGTTGCCTTGAATCAGGTTGTAGAGTGGCTCGACGGAGCTGCCAAAGACAGTAATCGGGCACTAAGATCTCTCGAAAATACGCCGATGACGATACTCAATAACAGTTACATCGCGAGAGGAGAACATGCCAACAGCAAAACGAATTCGCATCATGATCGTTGAGGATCATCCTATCTTCCGCGAGGGTCTGAACATGATCATTGAGGCTCAGGAAGACATGGAGATGGTGGCACAGGTTTCGACTGCAGAGGAAGCGCTCCAGGAGTATCGCCGGGTAAAGCCGGACTTAGTCCTCATGGACCAGCGGCTTCCAGGTGCAAGCGGAACCGACGCCCTTATCTCAATTCGGAATGAGTTCCCTCACGTCAGGATCATGATGCTCACCACCTCGAGCGGCGACATTGAGATTCAGCGTGCTATGCGCGCAGGAGCCTCTGCCTACGTCTTGAAAAGCACGCCAAAAAATGAATTGCTGAAGATCATCCGCACCGTATCGACCGGACGGAAACATATCCCCTCTGACGTCGCCAGCAGCGTTGCAGAGCATATGGGACAAGAAGACCTTACTCCTCGTGAACTCGAGGTTCTTGACTTGATCCGGGAGGGTAACAAAAATAAACAGATCGCGAGTCAGCTCTCCATCTCCGAAACAACGGTCAACTTTCATATCAAAAATATCGTCGACAAACTTCAAGCTAACGACAGAACACACGCCGTTACGATCGCCTTACGTCGAGGTCTGCTCCAGATATGAGCATCTTTCAGTCGGACAGATTGAACATCGACGCATGCAAATTCAAAACACCTCTAATTCGCAGCATGGGATCGTCTTTGTAGCTATCCTGCTTGTTTTTTTTGCGGATCCCGCAGCTCAGTCTTCGGAACCGCCCACGAGACTGATGCAATACGCCCACCGTTCTTGGCGCACCGACGAGAACGCTTTGCTGGCCCACCCCCAGAGTCTCGCACAGACCAGCGGTGGTTACCTCTGGAACAGCGACGGAATACGCTTTACAAAATGGAGTCCGCCCGCGGGTAGATCTCTGCCCGGTGCTTCCACATGGCTCCTCTTTGCGGCACGTGATGGCACCCAGACAGCATCTACAGTTTCACCGGCCTGGTATCAGACTCTTACCTTTCATATCCTCGCTGGACTCGTGCTCCTTGCGATCGCAACGTTGAGCTACTTCTATCGCCTGCGGGTCTATGCCAACTCCTTGAGACAGCGTTTAGACGAGCGACTGCAGGAACGAACCCGCTTGGCTCGTGATCTACACGACACC
The DNA here is from genome assembly GCF_009766095.1 of Granulicella sp. S190. GTDB lineage: Bacteria > Acidobacteriota > Terriglobia > Terriglobales > Acidobacteriaceae > Edaphobacter. The sequence continues at coordinate 53,304 of NZ_LMUD01000014.1, read as the reverse complement.
CTCCTGCAAACGATTCAAGGCAGCAAAATGGTCGCCGACGACGCACGCGACCACGTGGAGGATGCGCGCTTGACCGCCCGAGCCTTGGATCGACTATCCGACTGGCTCGACCGCGCCAGCATCGAAGGTCGTGCTGCCCTGGAGGCTCTTCGAAGATCTTCCATCGAAGCGAACGACCTTGTAGTGGCTATTCAACGGGTAGCTGATGATTGCATTCCAGAAGCCAGAATGGATGCCACCATCTCAACCGTGGGCACCATCAGGGAGATGCATCCTATCACTCGGGACGAGGTATATCGCATCGCCTATGAAGCCATTCGCAACTCTTGCGCCCACTCCGGATCAAGAAATCTCTGGATTGAACTACAGTACAAGAGACGGTTTCGCCTCGAAATCCGGGACAATGGCCGTGGCATCGACGAAGAGACTTTACGATCCGGCAACGCCGGACACCTTGGCCTGGCAGGTATGCGGGAACGGGCAGCGTACCTCGGCGGAACCCTCAATATCTCTAGTTCCCAGCAAGCTGGCACGACGGTAACCCTTGTCGTACCAGGTCAGGTGATCTATACGCATCCCATGCGTGGCCTGCGCTCTTGGATCACCCAACTCTTCAAACCAGATATCGATCACAGCGAAAATTGATGACGTCGGTTGAACAAATGCAACCCTTATTTCGTCACAAGTCAGCTGGCCGAAAGCTTTTCTTCCCGATGCACGCGAGCTCTTCCGCTGCCACAAGCTGTCAGGAAAGCGAGAGCATCTTAAGGTCAAAGCAGTTCAGGTAGAAATTAGACCGCAACCTGCCGCTGACGCAGATGCTCATCCGCCTCACAGGACGCAATGTTTATCAGCCAGGTACTGAATCTCAGTTGCCCTCGAAAGCTTTTCAGGCTTCGGTAAGCGTTCACGAATGCCTGTTGAGCCGCGCACTCCGCATCCGCCTCATTCTTGAGTATCAGGAATGCCATCCGATACACCGCTCGCTCATAACGTCGTACTAGATCGTGGTATACGTGGGTCTGTCCTTCCAGGATGACCGCAATCATTCGTGTTTCGTCGGGCGCATCATAGGCTCCATTGGCCGAACGCATGAGGCTTCTAGCTAGCTGCGTCTCCGGGGCAGCTGAACGCACGCGAGTTTCCATGATCGGTTCCCCTTGGTGAGGATCTACTCTGCACCCTTAGCCAAGGCGCGGTTCGCGGTGCCTCACAAAGATCACTATCAGGGATCATATCGCTCCCTGGAATCTTAGATACCACAGGAAGAAACCTCTATATTTCTGCAGGGACCTCTCAACTCCTGTAGCTCACCACCATCAAGGAGCCCGCGCAGATGCGATCGTGCGCACCGGAGTCCTCAACCTTCGAACCAAACGAGGAGACGGGACTGATCTGCTCCGGAGAGTCTCGATTTTGTCTTTGCCCGTAGATTCATGCACACTTAGACAATGATGCGTGTCGGTGTCGATGAACTTCTCTCCTCTGAACTGCTGGTAGATCTTCCACCCGAGGCAGAGATTGTACGTATCCCTCGAAAGCCATCGGCAACCCTGGACGTCGACTTCTGGATCCTGCCCTTCGCCCGCAAGGAAGCCCAGGAGATCTTCAACCATCTGCGCGGCGTCAAAGTAGTTCAGTCCATGATGGCGGGCGTGGATTGGATTGCGCCATGGCTGCCGAAGGATATTGTCCTCTGCGACGGACGCGGCATTCACGATATCTCGACCTCCGAGTGGGTCCTGACCGCAATCCTTAACTCCTTCAAGAGGTTCCCACGCTATCGCGACCTGCAGCTACGCGGCGAGTGGAAGGGCCAGTCCTCCGTAACAGACGGCTTCCTCAACGAGGGTGGCGTCCAGGTCGGCCAATACCAGATTCTGGGAGAAGACTTGGCTGGCAAGACGGTACTCATCGTCGGCTACGGATCCATTGGCGCTGCCATTGAGACTCGGCTCAAGCCGTTTGGTGTCGACATCCTTCGAGTGGCGCGTAGCCCTCGCAAAGAGCCGGAGGTCTCTGCCGTCGCCGAACTGAATAATCTTCTGCCGAAAGCCGATGTCGTCGTCCTTGTCGTTCCGCTTACACCCGAGACCCACGGACTCATCGGAGCAACGGAGATTCGCCTGATGAAGCGCGGAGCTCTTCTCGTCAATGCAGCTCGTGGAGCTGTAGTAGTCACCGAGGCGCTGCTAGAGGCACTCCGGGATCATCGAATAAGGGCCGCACTCGATGTAACCGACCCCGAGCCGCTTCCACCCGGCCACCCTCTCTGGTCTGCGCCAAACTGCATGATCACTCCACACGTAGCCGGATCGACACCAGAGTTCATCCACCGCGCCTTCCGCTTCGGAGCCGAACAGGTAAAGCGATTCCTTGCCGGAAAAGATCTTCAAAACATCGTGACAGAGGCAGGCTACTAGCACTCAGAAAAGCGCCGCTCAACCCCTCGCGGACAAGAACGGACAAGATGAGGCAAGACGAGCGGCCTGTCACTCACCTTTCAGAGGTGACAGGCCCAAAATAAGAGGCTAGCGCCTGCGGCCAACCTGAAGTTCATCGACGTCGTCGTCTTCCTCTTCGTCGTCGTCCTCATCCTCGTCATCGTCTTCGTCTTCGTACTCGTCGTCGTCCTCTTCCTCCTCGTCATCGTCGAGTTCGTCATCATCGTCCTCAAGCTCTTCCTCGTCATCATCCTCGTCGTCCTCTTCCTCATCTTCATCCTCGAACTCGTCCTCATCGTCGTCGAGAGGTTTCTTCGCGGCATGAAAAGACTCGGATGCGGCGTACTGTGAGAAAGGGTCAGAGGAGCTGTTTTCAAAGGGGGCAATGAAATCCAGACCTACCGGGAAGAAAGTTGCGTTGTTGTCGAAGGTTAGGGTTTCAAATGCCATAAAGATCTCTCCTGGTGAAATTGTGTACTGGGATAGGATGCAGCAGATCGAAAAAAGTGAGTGCAAAAATAACTTTTACTTTAATTAGACATGGACTAGTGTCTGTCGTTTCTGTTCATACATACGCTGATCGGCCAGACGACGCAGAAGCACCTCATCGAGAGTGTCGTCAGGGTAGATAGCCACTCCGATGCTTCCACTCACGGTAAGCTCGCTGCCATTGATCTGAACAGGCTTGCGCAGCGCCTCAGAGATACGGGCAACGTAGTCATCGGCAATGCGGGCCGCCGGCCTTTCTACGGGAAGATCCGTGGCAATCACAATAAACTCGTCCCCTCCAAGACGTGCAAGAGTATCTGGGACCCGGAGCGCTGCCCGGAGATGATGCGAGATGTGCTGCAACACCTCGTCACCGGTATCGTGTCCGTGAACGTCGTTGATCAGCTTGAACCCGTTCAGATCCAGCATAAGCAACGCGGTTCGGGTATGGGTCCGCTCCGCATGACACAACGCCTTACCGAGCCTGTCCTCGAACAGTCGGCGGTTTGGCAAGCCTGTCAGGTGGTCGTGGAAGGCGTACCACTCGTTACTGGTCACCTGGTGTTCCAGCATCACCAGCAGCATCCCGATCGTAACCAGAAACTTCTGCATGTCCCATATCTGTGCCGCCACGTCGATGTACTGCGGTCGGTTGGTCACCCAGGAGTGCAAAAGAAACACCAGCGCCCATATCGTGAAGCCGAGCACGATCGCCACCTTCCCCAGGCTCTTGCTGGGCAAGCTCAACTGGAAGTGGATAGCTGTCGTCGCGTACAGAGCAAAGAGCGGGAGATACGCTGCGTCGCGATACATCCCGTTCGAAGCAAAAAGCCACGCGGAGCTCCAGACGCAGATCTGGGCGCCAACGATCCACCAGGCCCGGCCAAGCCTCCACGTGCGAGCCAGCACAAAAGGACTCAACGTCCCCAGCACAAGACCGCAGCCAATAAAGACGTGAAAGATCCCCGGCGTTCGAACGTCGAAGCCATACGTCGTCAGTACTGCCAACAGCGGCAACGAGTTCAGCCACAGGTAGTAGAGCGTGGGCCTGCGCGGGAACAGCGACTTCGCGGCTGCCCAGAGAAAGATAACCCCTGCCGCCAGGTAGGCATCCAGAGCAACGATATGCGAGCTCAGGTGCCATCGGCCCTTTGGCGTGTAGAAAGCATGTGCAAGCGACTCGAGGAAGATGAACAGAAGGCCGCTGATCCAGAGATCGACCCTGTCCTGAGGATGGCGTTTGCGCAGGAAATACAAGATCGCGAGAAGGGTAGCCATCGCGGCGAGGTCAGGCGTTAGTCGGTAGTTCATTTATCTTTATGCGGCCTTATCGATGGCGCCTGCGGCAAACCAACTGCGCGTTCGCTGAAAGTGGAAGACTAAGTATCGAACATTATCGTTAACAGCCTGCAAACAGAGGGCTCTTCAGCCTTCAGAGAAGGGCTGCAACTGCTTTTCCGTGGGCGGTTCGGTAAAGAGACTCACCAGCACCAGGCACAGAAGAGACGCTACCAGGGCCGGCAAAATAGCGTCACGTTCGCTGACCACCGCGGGCAGATGCGCATGGACAAAGCCCGAATCCCAGAAAACGGTAACGAAGGTTCCGACCGCGATGCTGGCCACGGCGCCCGCCGCAGTCGCACGCCGCCAGTAAAACGTGGCAAGAATCACCGGAGTTAGCGCCGCGCCATAGATCGTATAGGCATACAGCGACTTCTTCAGCACCGACTCGATATGCAACGACTGGTAAAGCGCCCACAACCCAAGCAGAACAACCATCAAACGCGAGATAGCAAGCGTCTTCTTGTTCGTTGCCTCAGGATTGATGTAACGAAGGTAGATGTCATTGACAAGATTCGTAGAGGGAGAAAAAAGCCAGTTATTCGCGGTAGAGATAATCTTCGCAAAGATCGCGCCCATCAGCAGCGCGCCCAGCAGGCGAAGTGGACCCGATCCGGAGAAGCCATGAAGCCCAAGGTAAGCCAGAATCTCCCGCGGCCGCGCATGCACCTCGCCGCTCGGAAAAAGGCTCGATCCTACAACGGCAAGCGCGACAATCACGGTCTCGAGAATAACCGTGCCGATGATCCACCCGACAACCGCGCGCGTCGCATCCTTCTCCGACTTCGCCGAGAAAAACTTCTGATACATCGACTGGTTCCCTAGCAGCAGAAGACAGGTCGGAAGAAACAGCTCCAGTCCTTGAACAAAGCTCAGGTCCCCCAGTACCTGGAAGTGCGTCGCAGGAAGGCTCGCATGAATCGCCGCCCATCCGCCCGCGCGATGCGCCAGAATCGGCAGCGCGACGATCATCGTAAACGTAGCCAGCAGCCCAATCGCGACATCCATGTACGCAACCGAAGCCATGCCCGCAATCGCGGTAAAGACAATTACAAACGCCGCAATAATGTACTTTCCGAGATCGGGGGTAATCAGGTCAGGAAAGATGAGGTGCAGAATATCGCCGCCCCCCACAAACTGGTAGCTGGTCACCGCGGTATAGCAAAACAAAATCGCAATTACGCCAAGCACCCGCGCCGCCTGGTTATATCGGGCCTCCAGCAGATCGGGAATCGTAAACTGCGCGAACTTTCGCGCGCGCGGAGCAATAAAGTAAATCAGCAGCAGCCCTGCCCAACCGCCGCCTCCTTGCCACAGTGCCGCGAACCCATGCCTGTACGCATTCTCCGCGCCCCCCAGCAACGAGCCCGATCCAATCCAGCTCGACAGTAGCGTGAACACCAGCACAAACGCCGGCAGCGAACGGCCAGCCACAAGGTAGTCCGCCTTGGTCTTCACCTTGCCCAGACGGGTCAACGAGACCGTCAGCAGCGTGACCACGATAACCGATAGAACAATCGCGTAAAGATTCATTAGATTAGGGTCAAGTGTACTGTCTTGGAGCCGATTCCAACACCGGCAGCCTCGTATCTGCCATCACGAAGCCGCCGGAATCGGGAAAAGTCCATCGCTCCTACCAGACCCGGCAGGTCGGCGCATGCACCATCGGCTGACCCGCCTTGCAACTGAACGCCTTCTGAAACTCCGGCAGATTCGAAACCACCCCGTTGATTCGCGCATACCCCGGCGAGTGGGGGTCTGTAATCGCGCGCACCCGCAGCACCTCCGGGCGCTCATTCTCACACGCCCACTGCGCCATCCCGACGAAGAAGCGCTGATCCGGCGTAAACCCGTCTACGGTCGCCAACTGTTGTCCCTCGGTCTGCTTCTTCCACGCAATATACGCAAGCAGCGTCCCGCCCAGGTCCGCCACATCCTCCCCGCTCGTCAGTTTGGAGTTGATGTGAATGTCATCCACCACAACATACTTCGCATACTGATCGCGAACGCAGTTGATGCGGTCCTCGAAGCCCTTCGCATCCGTCGCCGTCCACCAGTCGCGAAGATTGCCCTTATCGTCGAACTGCCGCCCCTCATCGTCAAAGGCATGCGTCAGCTCGTGCCCGATCGTCGCTCCCGTGTTGCCATAGTTCGGCGCATCATCGAGCTTCGTGTCATACAGCGGCGGCTGCAGAACACCTGCCGGAAAATTGATATCGTTCATCTGCGGATTGAAGTAAGCATTCACTGTCGGCGGCGTCATTCCCCACTCATTCAGGTCGACCGGCTTGCCCAGCTTGTGCCACTGACGTGCATCCTCGAAGCGATACGATCGCGTCACATTGCCAAAATAATCATCTGGCTTGATCTCAAGCGCCGAATAGTCCCGCCACTGGTCCGGATATCCGATTTTGTTGCGAATCACATGCAGCTTGCGCAACGCCTCCTGCTTGGTCGCAGGGCTCATCCAGTCGAGACCTTCGATCTCCTGCTTCATCGCCGTCTCAACCTGCTCCGTCATCAGCCGCGTCTTCGCCTTGGTATCTGCAGAAAACGTGCGCTTCACAAACTCCTGCCCCAGTGCCTCTCCCAGATCGCCATCCACTCCCCGCGTACACGTCTTCCAACGCGGCGGCATCGCTGGAACTCCGCGCAAAGTCGTCGAGTAAAAGTCGAAGTGAGCCTGCGCTATTGGATGAGCAAGATCAGGCGCTGCCGCCGCCAGCAGGTGAAACCGTAGATACCCGCGCAATGCCTCCACCGGCTCCGCAGAAATCTCAGCCTGCACCGCCTTGAAAAACGCCGGCTGCGAGACGTTCACCTTCACAACACCCGGCGCGCCCTGCGTCTCAAAGTAGTGCGGCCAGTCGAACGCAGGCGCAATCTTGCCCAACTCCTCAATCGTCATCATGTGATAAATGTTGTGCGGATCGCGCCGCTCCACCCGCGTCAGCGACGCCTTTGCAAGCGTAGTCTCAATCCGAAGCGTCGCATCCGCATCGAGCTTCGCCTGCGCCGCAGACTCCCCACCCAGCGTCAGCAGCTTCTGAATAAACGCAACATACTGCTCGCGCAGCTTCACGCTCTTCTCATCGCTGTTGATGTAATAGTCGCGGTCGGGAAGCCCCAGTCCGCCCGCACCCAGCGCTACGATCTCCAGGGATGAATCAAGCGCATCTTGATCCGTCCCGGAACCAAACAGGAAACTGCCCGAAGAGTCACGATGCAGCGTGCTAATAGCCGCGATCAGCTCCGGCCGCGTCTTCAACGCATTAATCTTCGCCAGCTCCGCCTGCACCGGCTTCAGCCCGAGCGCGTCGATCGCGGACGTATTCATACACGAAGCAAAGTAGTCGCCTACCTTCTGCTGGGTCGCATTGCGATTCGCGGCCTTCGCATCGTCGGCGAGAATGCCCCACAGGAACTGCTCGTTATCATTGCCCAGCTTCGCATATACGCTCCAGCCGGATTGGTCCGCAGGAATCGGATTCTTCTTCTCCCATCCGCCGCACGAAAACTTGTAAAAGTCTGTACAAGGATCGACCGATCGATCCAGGCTCGAAAGATCGAGCGACGGCGAATATGGCATCGATTGCAGTGGCTGTGCGCTCTCCTGCGCAGAAACCTGCATCGCGGCGAACAACAGTGCTGTGGCCGCCAGGGCGACCGAAACTTTTAGAGACATGCGTTTCTCCTGTGTGCATAATCCTACCCTCAAATTCAGCAGCCGCCACCACATTTGCCCCGCCCTCAAGGCAAAGTGCTCAGGCCGCAGGTTAGACTAACCTCGGTTCTACATAGACGAACAGTGGAAGGCAAACGAATGATTGGTTTGTGGAAGAAGTGTGCCGGGGCAGCTCTGGCCGCAACGGTAGGCAGTTTAGTCGCTGGGGCGCAGACCGTGCCAATTACCCTGAGTGTCGATCTCACCGATGCTCCCCGCAAGATCCTCCACGCCACCGAAGTCATGCCGGTCACCCCCGGACCGATGACCGTGGTCTACCCCAAGTGGATCCCCGGCGAACACGGTCCCACCGGCCCCATCGAGAACATGGCCGGCTTCTTCATCACTGCCAACGGCCAGCCCGTGAAGTGGGAGCGCGACAAGGTAGACATGTTCGCCTATCACATTACCGTTCCGCAGGGCGTCACCCAGCTTAAGATGAAGATCGACTTCCTCGCCTCCTCCGCACTCTCAGGGTTCTCCGCAGGCGGCTCCACCAGCGAAAATCTCGCCCTGCTCAGTTGGAACACGCTTCTCGTCTATCCCGAAAACACTGACGCCAGCCAGGTCATGTTCACTCCCTCCGTCAGGCTGCCCGAAGGCTGGAAGCTCGGCACCGCACTCGACAAAGATGGCGGCTCCGGACAGACCTCCACCTTCAAGACCGTCAGCCTCGAGCAGCTCGTCGACTCGCCTGTACTCGCAGGCCGGTACTTCCGCGAGATCCCGCTCGCCCCTGAGATCTCCCCGAAGCACTACCTCGACATGGCAGCCGACGGACCGGAGCAGGTCAATCTCTCCAAAGAGCACATCGCCGACTTCGACAAGCTCGTCCGCGAGACTGGAGCTCTCTACAAGTCCCGCCACTACGGCTCGTATCACTTTCTCGTCACCCTCAGCGACGAGGTCGCGCACTTCGGCCTTGAGCATCATCAGTCCAGCGACGACCGAGTGATGGCTACCACCTTCACCGACGACCGCGAGTTCGTCCTCGACGGCCTGCTCCTGCCGCACGAGTTCACCCATAGCTGGAACGGCAAGTATCGCCGCCCCGCCGGCCTCGCCACCAGCAACTATCAGAAGCCCATGGAAGGCGACCTCCTGTGGGTCTACGAGGGCCTCACTGAGTACCTCGGCGACGTGTTAGCCGCGCGTTGCGGCATCTGGTCCCCCGAGCAGTACAAGCAGCGTCTCTCCACCATCGCCGCCGAGTATGACAATCGTCCAGGCCGCACCTGGCGCGACATTCAGGACACCGCAACCGCCGCGCAGATCCTGTACTCCACCGGCGACGGATGGGACAACTGGCGCCTTAACGTCGACTACTACGACGAGGGCGAACTCGTCTGGCTCGACGTCGACACCACCATCCGCAAGATGACCAACAACAAGAAGAGCATCGATGACTTCGTCGCCAAATTTCACGGGCTCGGCGGAGACACCGGACCCAAGGTCGTTCCCTACACCTTCGAGGATGTCGTCGCGGGCCTCAACAGCGTCGTCGCTAACGACTGGGCGACCTTCCTGCGCACCCGGCTCGACTCCAACTCCTATCACGCTCCATTAGGCGGACTCGAAAACGGCGGCTACAAGCTCACCTATACCGAGAAGCCGAACTCCTGGAGTGCCATGGCAGACGAGCAGTCCGGCACCTTCGACTTCTGGTACTCCGTCGGTCTGCACGTCAACAAGGCCGGCAACATCTTCGACGTCCTCAAGGGTGGCGTCTCTGACAAGAGCGGCATCGGCCCAGGGATGAAGATCGTGGCCGTCAACGGTCGCGCCTACACCCCCGATGTTCTCAAGGCTGCAGTACACGACTCGAAGGGCTCCGGCCAAGCCGTAGAGTTGATCGTCCTCAACACGGGCTACTACAAAGTAGTCAAACTGGACTACCACGAAGGCGAACGCTACCCGCTGTTAGAGAGAGTAACGGGTGTCCCCGATCGTCTGGATGACATCCTCAAACCAGCGGCAAAGTAGCCTTCGCTTAGGCGGCAGAAGTCGGCACCACCACCGTGGCCGCCATTGCCGCGAAACTGTTTTGCTCAAGTGCGAGCAGACGCTTCGCAGCAGCGGCGGCTTCTATCTCGCTGTTGATCTCCGCCCCCAACAGCAACATCAGCCCCGTCAGATAAAACCACGTCAGCAAAATAATGACCGCACCCAAAGAACCATAGGTCACCGAATAGTTATCGAAGTAGTGGACATAAACACGCAGCCCGATCGAGGTAAGCATCCATCCAACGATGCCGATAGCCGCACCCGGTGTCAGCCAGTGCCACTGGCTCCGCTTCACATCCGGAGCGAAGTAATAGATCACCGCAAAAAATAGCGACAACAGCGTCGCCGCAAACAGCCAGCCGATACCGCGTGCCGTACCCGCCGCCACCATAGCCAGAAAGTGGTGGTAGATCCGCACCTCCGCAACGCGCGCAAAGAAATCCGCGCCCAACAGCGAGGCCAGCATCAGCGTCACCAGCCCCATCAAAAGAATTGTCACGCCAATCGCAGAGAACCGCGCAGCGAAGTAAGACCTCGTCTCCTTCACCTTGTAGACCACGTTCAGCGAGTCCTGAATCGCCGAAAATCCTACCGACGCACTCCACACAGCGGCTACCAGGCCAAAGGTCAGCTTCCCGCTCGTAGTGTTCGCAGTCGTCTGGTTGAAGGTCTCCAGGACCGTCCCCATCGCATCATGCGGCAGCACGATCGAGAGATATCCCAGCAAAGAGTAATAGATATGCGACGCCGAGCGGGCTGCAAGGCCAAGCAGCGCTGTCGCCGTCACCAGGCTCGGAAACAGCGCGAAGATAAAGTAGAAGCCAAGCTCCGCAGCCCGTCCCACCAGGTTGTCTCCCAGAAACGAGTTCCAGGTATGCTTCGCAACCACCCGAACCGGAATTCCCTCCAGATTCCACAACGATCGGAGCGGCGATCGCGAAACCATGTCCCATATGCGCCTCTGGATATGCGCGCCGCGAGAGGAATCGAAAATGGGGTCCAGGGAAGCGATAGCAGTTCTACCTTTCGCCTGATCCCTCTCAAACCACGTAATTGAGCCGTCCAGGCGGGTGTTCTCGCAAGGTAGATGCGGCTTGGATATCCTCCGGTAGCATCGCTGCTCCTGATTTTCGCTGTATCTCGGTGCGTATACCCACAAGAGAGCATCTATTTATTGGTGACAGAAATGCAAAGAGCATGGCGGGGCAGACCCTTCGCAATTAGAAAGATGGAACAGCTCTGGCGGCTGGTCCGCGAGAGCCACGAACAACCAATGTCCGGCGCTCCAAGGCCAGTCGAGCTGGTAAAACCCAATGAGCTGGGCGTCACCTTCATCGGCCACTCCTCCTTCCTCCTCCAGATTCACGGACGAAAGTTACTGGTCGACCCAGTCTTCTCCAAACGGCTTATCCTTCTCCGCCGCCAGCGCCACCCCGGTGTCATGGTCGAAGAGCTTCCCGCCATCGACGTAGTCTTGCTCACTCACGCGCACATGGATCACCTCGACATGGCCTCTCTTCGCCGCGTCATCCGCGCCACGCGCAAACTCACTGGCCGCACGCCTGAGGTCGTTGTGCCTCGCGGCGTAGAAGATCTCGTTGAAAAACTCGGCTTCTCCCACATCCACGGACTCGCATGGTGGGACCAGATCGAACTGCAGGGACTCACCATCACCATGACCCCATGCAAACACTGGGGCGCCAGGATGTTCCGCGACACTCATCGCGGCTACGGCGGCTATGTCATCGCAGGCGGTGGCCAATCCGTCTACCACTCCGGCGACACTGCCTACTTCGATGGATTCCGCGAGATCGGCGCGAAGCTCCATCCCGAGGTCGCTCTCCTCCCCATCGGCGCCTACTTTCCCGATAGTTATAGATCCGTCCACACCAGCCCGGAAGAGGCACTCAGAGGCTTCGTTGAGCTCGGTGCACAACGCATGGTGCCAATGCACTACGGAACCTTCCGTTTAGGCCGTGAGCCCATGGAAGAGCCCATCCAGCGCCTCAACGCCGAAGCCGAACGCCTCGGCATTAAACGACAAATAAAAATTCTCGCCGAAGGCGAGACGATGCACCTTTGTCCTGCCATCAGCATCCGATAACGTATGGCTACTCTCACTGTAAGTGCGAAAACAAGCGGAACATTTGCGATTGGCGGCGATCTTCCTGTCAACCGTATGGGATACGGAGCGATGCGTATCACGGGCGAAGGAATCTGGGGCGCGCCCAAAGATAGCGAAGCCGCAAAGAAGGTGCTTCGCCGCGTAGTCGAACTCGGTATCAATTTCATCGATACCGCCGACGCCTACGGACCTGACGTCAGCGAGCAACTCATCGGCGAAGCCCTCGCCCCTTACGCAAAGGGCGTCGTCATCGCGACCAAGGGTGGCCTGACTCGCCAGGGTCCGAATGAGTGGTTACCCGTAGGACGTCCCGAGTACCTCACCCAGCAGGTCGAGATGAGTCTGCGCAGGCTCAAGGTAGAGCGCATCGACCTCTGGCAACTCCACCGTATCGACCCGAAGGTCCCCGTCGAGGAATCTCTCGGCGCGATCAAAAAGCTTCAGGAGCAAGGCAAGATCCGCCACGTCGGTCTCAGCGAAGTCAAACCCCACGAGATCGATCAGGCCCGCAAGGTCATCGACATCGTAAGCGTGCAGAACCAGTACAACATCGGAGACCGCAAGCACGACGACGTCGTCGAGTACTGCACCAAACACAAAATCGCCTTTATCCCGTGGTTTCCCGTAGCAGCCGGCAAGCTCGCTCAGCCGGGTGGCAAGCTCGACTCCGCAGCCAAGACCCACGGAGCAACCGTCTCGCAGCTCTCCCTGGCATGGCTTCTGCATCACTCCCCCGTCATGCTGCCCATCCCCGGAACAACCTCGATTGAACACCTCGAAGAGAATGTTGCCGCATCCGACGTCAAGCTCTCCGACGCGGAATGGAAAGAAATCGAAGACTCCGCGAAATAAATCCTCTACACACGCAAAGAAAAGAGCCGCCATCAAGCGGCTCTTCTCTTTGCGTTCACCAACCCGCAGCTAAGTCTTAGGCGAATTCATATCCAGTGGCTTCGTCGTCACCACTCCAGAATGATCTCCCTGCGTATCCCAACCCGGCAGCTCCTGCGATCCCGTGATCAGTCGCGCTCCATCGCTGAAGGTCAGATAGGTCCAGGCCCACTGGCGAAACACAGAAAGCCGGTTGCGAAATCCGATAAGAAAGAAGATGTGCACCACCAGCCACGTCATCCACGCAGGAAAGCCGCTCCAGTGAGCCTTGAACGGCCACTCGATCTTAGCCACCGCCGCCTTCCTTCCAATCGTCGCCATATCGCCTTTATCGAAGTAGCGAAACTGTGCATCCTTGCCGCTGCCATCGCTGCCTAAGCTCGCAGCCACCAGCCGTCCAACGCGCTTTGCCGCATAGCGGCCCATCTGCATCGCAGGCTGCGCCACCCCCGGCACCTGCTTCCCATCCTGCTCAAAGTGCGCAAGGTCGCCGCAGATAAAGATCTCCGGATGGCCCGGCGGGTTCAGATAGCAATCGACAAGCACAGCGCCTCGTTTATCCGTCGGCACCCCCAGCAGTTTACCCAGCGGCGATGCCTGGACCCCCGCCGCCCATAGCGTCACCACCGCATCGATACGTTCCTCCCCCACCATCACGTATCCCGGTTGCACATCCGTCACATGCGCCCCCGTCCGAACCTTCACGCCCAACTCCGCGAGCTGTTCGATCGCCTTCTTCTGCAAATCAAGCGGATACGCCGCAAGCACATTCGGCGAGCCCTCCAGAATAAGCACCTTCGCCATCGAAGGATCGATGTGCCGAAAGTCGCTCGCCATATACAGCCGCGCGATATCGCTGATGGCGCCAGCCAGCTCCACCCCCGTCGGCCCTCCGCCAATGATCACGAAGTTCAGCGCAGGGTGCGTGCCCGTCTCCATCATCTGTCGCTCCGCCAGCTCAAACGCCAGCAGCACCCGTCGCCGAATCTCCGTCGCATCCTCAACCGTCTTCAGCCCAGGCGCAAGCTTCGCCCACTCATCCCGCCCAAAGTACGAGTGCGTCGAACCTGTCGCAAGAATCAGGTAGTCATACTCCAGCTCCACCTCCGTCTTCAGCTTCACCCGTCGCTGCGCCAGATCGAAGCCGATCGCCTCATCCATCAGCACATCCACATTCGGATGATTGCGCACCAGTGATCGGATAGGCTGTGCGATATCGGCCGGAGATAAAACCGCAAGCGCCACTTGATAAAGCAAAGGCTGAAATAAGTGGTGATTTCTACGGTCCACCAGCGTAACGTCAACCGGAAACTTCCCAAGAGTCGTCACCGCATTGATACCGCCAAAGCCTCCGCCAATGATCACGACTCGCTTCCGTACCGGTCTGGTTGCTGCTGTTACCGCCATCGTCTCAAGCTCCTCAATGTAATTGTCTGTTATGTGATGCCAAAGGGAGCGGTTCGGTTCTGTCGATCCTATCCTGCTGCGTTCGACGAGCTTCTCCTGCCGGAGTTACAGGAAACGCAGCTTCTTTTTTTACAAAAGAACTACGGCTGCTTCTGCAGGCTGAAGGAAAGGAACCCCTGCGTACCCGTTGCCACCGCAACATCAGTAGTCTCAGCACTGCCGGAGATCTGTTGCGGCACTACCGTCAAAAGACCATTCGCATCCGACACCGCCGAAGATTGCGAAGCCTCAAGGATCGGCGCAATCGGACAGCGCCCTCGGTCCGGACACGCGGCCTGCCATGCATCCACCGCCTGGTAGATCTCAACCAGGGCGCCTGCAACCGGATGTCCTGCCGTATCGGTCACCTGCAGAGCAACCGGCGTCAGGCTTCCATTCGCGGCTACTGTCTGGATCGCTCCGTTGACCGCCACAATCCGCAGATCGGCAAGGTCGACACCTATCGTCGTAAACGTGCTGCATGTATTCGTCCAGGCACAACCGGAGACCAACGCCTGCACTCCCGCCGCTAACGGACCCACCGTTGCCGAAGTCTCGGCCACGCCCTGCGAGTTCACCTGGGTGTTCGATGGAGACACTGAAACCAAACCCGAACCAGCCTGCCATCCCACCATCAATCCTGTCGTCGAAGCGAAGTTATCCACCACGCTCAACTGCGGAGACCAGGCAACAACCGCGCCTGCCGCAACGTACTCTGTTGCCTGCACCGCCGCAGCCGTCTGCACCCGCACAACCGCGTTGAAAGAGGCACCCGCCGCGCCGTCGACTCCCATCGCCTGCAGCGTAATCGCTCCCGCGCTCAACGCAGTCACTAGCGTCGAAGCAATGCCGTTCCCATCTGTACTCAAGGTGCAACTCGCGCCTCCGCAGGAGCTGAACTGCACCGCACCTGCAATCGCGGTAAAAGTCACCGCCTCGCCAACCACCGGCGTCACCCCATCCCCACTCATCACCTTTACGGCGAACGGCACAGCCGCAGCCTGCCCAACCAGCACCAGACCGGAAGGCGCACTCACCAGGCTGAGTATCGGCACAGGGGTGGAGTAGCTCAGCGCCTGCGTCATCACCGTCGTACCACCCGTAGATAGATCCGTCACCTCCACATCCGCAACCAGGCCGGTGCTCGAGTCCAGCGCGCTGATCGAAGGGACCGTCGCCACAATCGTATTGGCAGTCCAGCTCAAAACCGTTGCGGCAACACCATTGACCGTAACCTCATTTCCGGTACGGAAACCCATCCCCGTAATCGTCACCGTACCGCCGGCCGCACTCACTATAGCTGGACTCAGCGAGTCGGCATACAGCACCCGTGCCTGGTAGTTGTAGTCAGGCCTCCCATCCCCCCGCTCATCTGCAATCCCTATTCGTAACTGATCTGGTTGCGTAAAGGAACTCGACAAGGTCGTCATGCCAGTGCCCTCGCCGTTGAAGGCCTCGCCCACACCCGAGACACCCGGCAAAGAGCCCAGCGCATCCGTCGCGTTCCACAGTCCGATCACTGGCATCGCCTTCGCTGTAGTGGCGAATCCCTGCTCGTCCTCCGCAGTCACCTCCACCGTAAGCGAGCGGTTCGCCTTGACCGACAGCGAAGACCACGCAGAGTGGCCATACCCACACAGCAGACTCGACCACCAGCCCTGCGCCGCGACCGCAACCGGAGACGCCTCAGTTCCATCGGCATCCGTATCGCATACAGCCGCAGAGTTAAGCGGAGAGAAGTCCACGCCGCTCTGGGTATAGCTGCTGTACAGTCCTTCCTCCAGCACAGGATCCGAGCCGGAAGGATCTACCGTGTTCGCGACATACGGCCCCACCGCATACTCCCCCGTGTAAAGTGGATTCACCGCCTCCGTCTCCACGACAAGAATCTGCCAGCTCCCCGGAAGCATCGGTATCCGCTGAATATTGAAGTAGCCCTCCAGCCCGCCATCTACGGCACCTTGGCTTCCACCAAACGACAGGTCTGGTCCAGTGATAGGGTCTCCATTCGACTGCCGAAAGAGAAAACCCGACACCGAAGACGCCGTGTACCAGTCTTCGATCTGCGACGGCGCAGTAAATTGCTCCCAGCGGCGTACAAGAACATTGACTCCCTCCATCCCCTGTCCCGTCGCGAACTGAACATGGCCCAGGAACCGGCTCGCGTTCAGCAGGCTATCCATCTGCCCCGGCCCAGCCTGTCCCTGATCGATAAAGTAGAGCTGCGCCAGCGCCGACAGATCGTCCGGCCGCAAAGTAAACGGCTGCGGCATGCACTGATAGGTATACGTGCTGCAAAGAATATCGATCGGGTGCATCACCGGCCAGTGCAGCGCCTGGTTGGCCGTGGGCTGAGGACTATCCGTAAACACATTGTCATTCGTCTGTGACCAGCCCAGACCGAGCACACGCCCAAACGCCCGCATCAGTTGATACTGCAGCTGT
Organism: Granulicella sp. S190; assembly: GCF_009766095.1. Taxonomy (GTDB): domain Bacteria; phylum Acidobacteriota; class Terriglobia; order Terriglobales; family Acidobacteriaceae; genus Edaphobacter. Next base: position 36,395 of record NZ_LMUD01000014.1, on the reverse strand, counting down.
TGCTGGGGCGCAGGCCCGCTGCAGCGACCGTTGATGATGATGATCGCATGCTGAATAAACCCCGCTGGCACAATCGAATCGACGCTCTCCGTCACCCCACTCTGCAGGCATCCCGAGGGATCGCTCGCCCCATCGCCCAACAGCAGATCTGTAACCGAGCCATCGCTGTCGTAGATCACCGCAATCTGCTTCGCGAGATAGTTGCCGCTCTGCACATCCGCAGGAAAGATCGGCCCATTCGCCCCCGCAAACGCATTGGCTCCGCTCACATGCTCCTCCAGCGCACCGCCCTTGGCGAGCACCAGGTTCGCCGTCGGAACATTCCACACCGCCGCCGCAGCAGCCACCATTGCATCCGCCGCCGCATGGTTAACCGAAGAGCTCAGATCGCCGGGATCAGTAAAGTAGAGCGGCTGGTTCGTATACCAGACCACGGGAACACCCTCCGTCGTAAAGTACGGCACCCCCGTCACCCACCGCGGGCCGCCGGCCCACGCAGGAGCAGCACTCGCAAACCACCCAAGTATCAACCCAAGCATGAACCCAAGAAAGATCGGAAATCTCACCACGAAACAACCACGCGCGCTTAGCTCAGGGAGTAGCATTTCCCGTCCTCTGCCACGAAACCAGCAGTCCCAGCACCGCATCCACCGAAGCCTGCTGTGCCGGACTCGACGCCTCACCTGCACCGATAGAGCCCAGCGGCATCACGCCGGAACCATCTTCCCCACTCAAACCCGCCGCCGCTGCTATCCGAGGCAAAGCACCGGCAGCCCGCACCGGCTCACTGCGATAAGAAATCGTACGCGGCACCCTCGCACCCAGCCAGCGTAGATCCACATAAGGCCCCGAACTCAGCCCAGCACTCTCCTTCAGTTCCGCTCCCGCATCGCCCTGCCGAACAGGAATCGCTCCCTCAAGCCCACCTACCGGCGAGCTCATCCCGCCCGCCCCCGGGGCATGCAGAAGCATCAGCAGCCGCTGGCCCACGCGATACCGGCGGTTGCCTCCAACCCACAGGCCGCCCCACTCCCGCAGAACAAACGGTTCCCCCGCCGTGCACCCGCGAATCGCCCGGTCCACGCGAAACTCGACCTCCACGATTCCCGAAGCCGGATCTGCGCTCTCCGGAAGACGCACCGCCAGCACCTGCCCCATAAAGATCACCGCGGCACGGTCCGACATCCCACGCAAAACATCGGTCACCGAAGCAGGCCCCGCAGCAGCCCCCGCAGCCGCAGTCTGACCCCAAGCCATCGAGGCCATCACGAGTCCAGCCCCGGCGCACAAGCGCAGCCAGACAGAAACCCGCCGCCAAGCCCTCCACACTGACCAGACCATCCCGTTCCTCCGCTCTCTCCCTCTTCTTCGTCAGGAAAGTCACGTTACGAACGGTTGTCTTGTTTTAGGACACTGCGCTCCCGCAGCTAAATCTCCGGGTAAAAATCGAAGAATGCATCGATGCTCAACCGCAGCTGCGCCTCGATCTGCTCTCTACTACCCTCCAGCACATGCAGCGTCACATGCGCCTCATTACCATTCTTTAGGGTTACAGGAGCCTCGCCGACCGATACGATCTCATCAGCCGGTAACAGCCTCATTCCATACACCAACGTCAGATTTGCCATAACATCAATTCTTTCACCTAACGCGCTCAAAACCATCCGCTTGCATCTTTTTCCTTCCTCGCGCATTTACACTAAGAGAGCTACTATGCCCGAAAACATGACGCACGACGTTGTAATCCTCGGCTCCGGCTGCGCCGGACTCACCGCCGCCATCTACTCTGCCCGCTCCAACCTCAAGCCCCTCGTCCTCGAAGGCCACGAGCCCGGCGGCCAGCTCTCCATCACCACCCTGGTAGAAAACTTCCCCGGCTGGCCCGAGGGCGTTCAGGGTCCCGAGCTCATCGAGAACATGAAGAAGCAGGCCGTCCGCTTCGGCGCCACTCTGCGTCTGGCCCACCTCAGCTCCATCGATCTCACCAAGCGTCCCTTCGCCCTCACCGTCGGCGACGAGACCATCCACACCCGCACCCTCATCATCGCCTCAGGTGCCAGCGCGCGCTGGCTCAATCTCCCCTCCGAGCAGGCCCTCATCGGCCACGGCGTCACCTCCTGCGCCACCTGCGACGGCTTCTTCGCCAAAGGCAAAGAGATCGCAGTCATCGGCGGTGGCGACACCGCCATGGAAGAGGCCCTCTTCCTCACCCGCTTCGCCACCAAGGTCACCATCATCAATCGCAGCGAGAAGTTCCGCGCCTCCAAGATCATGCTCGACCGCGCCATGGCTCACCCCAACATCAAGTTCCTCTCCAGCACCACCGTCGAAGAGGTACTCGGCGTAGAAGAAAAAGACGTTAAGGGCCTCCGCCTTAAGAACCAAGTCTCCGGCGAACAGTACACCCTCCCTGTCAGCTTCATGTTCCTCGCCATCGGCCACATCCCCAACGCCCTCGCCTTCAAGGGCATCCTCGATCTCGACCCCGACGGCTACATCCTCACCCAGCACAACGTCTTCACCACCCTCAACGGCCAGATCATCCCCGGCGTCTTTGCCTGCGGAGACATCCAGGACCGCCGCTACCGCCAGGCCATCACCGCCGCCGGTTCAGGCTGCATGGCCGCCCTCGAAGTCGAAAAGTATCTCGAAGAACACGGCCGCTAAGAACCCTAAGCACCGTCTTCTTCCGACCCGAAGATCGCGGTGCACAGGCTTGCTGCCACGAATGCTGTTGGTGATGGCGACGTTGCGGCCAGGGTGACCCATCTTCGCGACGGCCCCATCGTCGCTAAGGTGGGCATCGCGCAAAGCGCGACCTCTTCAACCTCGCCGATCTAAGAATCGAAGAGCCAGATCAACCAACCTGAGTGCACAAGAAGACCTCGTCGCGCAAAAGCGTAGAAAACCTCGCGGCACAACACCACCGAAGCGCCAATAAATCACCATGTCAAGCCCACAAGATGCAAACACCCCCGTCAACCTTGAACAATCACGTGGCGCATCAATTACATCCAGCTCCCTATAATGGTTGTAGAGCCAAAATCGCGCTGGACCTGCCACGAAGCGCAGCTAACTTACTCAAAACAAGTATTTTGCGCACAAGTCCTTTGGATGGAATATTTTACAGACACCCGTACCCTGTAAGCTACTCCATCGAAAAGGTTTATGCCCAAGATACTCCGGTGGGGGAGGGGGTGGGCGCAAGCTAAAACTTGTGAAACATGAAAAACGCGCCAGCGATCAGGCAGCCAAACGCCGCAAAGTGGTTCCAGTGCAACTTATCACCGAAGTAAAAGGTCGAAAACACGCCAAAAACGGTCAGCGTGATCACCTCCTGCATCACCTTCAGCTGGTCAGGGCTGAAGCTCTTCGACCCGATTCGATTCGCTGGCACCTGCAGGCAATACTCAAAGAAAGCAATACTCCAACTCACCAAAATGACCTTCCATAGTGGCACCTCCTTGAACTTCAGGTGCCCATACCAGGCAAAGGTCATAAAGATATTCGAGCCAATCAGCAACAAGATGGTCCACATGGTCGTCTCTGTCTCCGGCGATTCGATAAAGAAGCTAGGCGATAAGATGCAGAGAGCATGTCCATCGCCGAAAACCTAGCCTCGCTTCAACAACAAATCCACCAGGCCTGTCGCCGGGCCAACCGCTCCGACAGCGAAGTAGCTCTGATGGCTGTCAGCAAGGTCCACCCGGTGGAGGTCATCCTCGAGGCGTACGCCGCCGGCCAGCGCCTCTTCGGCGAGAACCGGGTGCAGGAGTTTCAGGAAAAATCTCAGCACCTCGCCGCTCTGCACCACGCCGAATTCCACCTCATCGGCCCTCTGCAATCGAACAAAACCGCCCGAGCCGCTGAGTTGTTCCACGCCATCGACGCCGTCGACTCGCTCAAGATCGCCCAACGGCTCGATGCAGCCGCAAAGACTCTGGGGAAGAAGCTTCCCCTCTTGATCGAGGTCAAGCTCAGCCACGAAGAGTCGAAGCACGGCCTCGCGCCAGAGGAGCTGCCCGCGCTGCTCGCCGCAATCGAGCCGCTCGAATCGGTCGAAGCAGTAGGCTTGATGACAGTTCCCCCATGGTCGGAGGATGCGGAGTTGGCACGGCCATACTTCCGCGACCTGCGCAGGCTCAGAGACCAGTCCATAGCTCGATTCCCTACTCTGACCCAGCTCTCCATGGGCATGTCGAACGACTTCAGTGTGGCGATCGAGGAGGGAAGCACCTGCGTCCGCGTCGGCACCGCCCTCTTCGGTAAACGGGTCACGGCCACTGCAGGATGAACTCCGAGCCAAGCCAGAACGAGCTCCGCCGCGGTCTCTCCACCAGGGCCGCGCTCGGCCTCAACATCATCGACATGGTAGGAGTCGGTCCTTTCATCACCCTGCCCCTGATCGTGGGAGTGATGGGGGGACCCCAAGCCGTGCTCGGCTGGCTCATGGGCGCCCTCCTCTCCCTCTGCGACGGAATGATCTGGAGCGAACTCGGCACCGCCTACCCGGAGGCCGGTGGCTCCTACGCCTACCTGAAACACCTCTACGGAGAGAAGACCTGGGGCCGGGCCTTTTCCTTTCTCTACGCCTGGCAGATCCTCATCAGCGCACCACTTTCGATCGCCTCGGGGTGTATCGGCTTCTCCCAATACATCTCCTTCTTCCTCCCGAGAGCGAGCCATCCGTTTGCCTCCACTACGCTCTTCGGGGTACCCGTAGTCCTGAGCGGGCAGACCCTCCTCGCCATGGCCGCCTGCGGAGTCGCGATGATCGTCCTGCGTCGCAGCATCTTCGCCATCGACCGGATCGTGCGCTGGCTGGGACTGGTAGTCGGCCTGACATTGGTCCTGATCATCGTCGTAGGGTTTACCCACTTCAACCCCCACCTCGCCTTCGACTTCCCCCCCGGCGCCTTCCACCTCAACCCAGCCTTCTTCGCCGGCCTGGGGGGTGGCATGTTGATCTCAGCCTACGACTACTGGGGCTACTACGGTGTCTGTTTCCTGGGAGCAGAAGTCCGCGATCCACAAAAAACAATCCCACGAGCGGTACTCGGCTCTATCGGCATCGTCGCGACTCTATACCTGCTGATGAACATCAGTGTTCTGGGGGTACTGCCATGGCGCGAGATGGCACAAAATACTGATAGTCACGCCCGAATGTTCACCATAGCGGTATTCATGGAGAAACTATATGGTCATGCCGCTGCTGGAACGATAGTCGTCCTGATCGCTCTCGCAGCGCTTGCATCCGTGTTTGCCCTGCTGCTGGGATACTCGCGAATTCCCTTTGCTGCAGCCCGGGATGGCAACTTCCCTTCATGGTTCGGAGTGATAGACCCGAAGCATCGAATCCCAACGCACTCTCTCCTAACACTGGGGGGCGTCACACTCTTGTGCTGCGTCTTCAGGCTGCAAGACGTTATTACAACTCTCGTCGTAATTCGAATCCTCTTTCAATTTCTTCTCCAGGGGGTTGCCACAGTCTTACCTAAACATCGCCGAGGGCGAAGAACAAGAGGATTCCGTATGCCACTCTACCCCCTACCGGTCTTGCTAGCTTTGGGAGGCTTTATCTTCATCCTTTTTTCGCGGCCAAATTTTCTGCGAGAGATGCGGACGGCTGGGTGGATCCTAGCGGCTGGTTCTGTTGTGTACGCATTACGTTATCTCAAAGCCCGAACAGGCTGAACCCCTAGAAATAACTTTGGCTCGAGCTATGTGTCCATCCAATCGCCGACATGATTTTGGGGATGGATTGGGCAAAAAAGAATACTCGTGAGTTACTCCTCCACAACTGCTTTTACTAGATTTCTTGGGCGATCGACATCAATACCGCGACTGATCGCCAACGTATAGGCAAGCAATTGAAACGGCACAACCTCCAGGATTGTGGAGAGGAGGTCATTGCTAGCGGGGATAAAGAGGCAGGAATCACTGTACCGTGGAACTTCCTGATCTCCTTGCGAGGCTAAAGCAATAATCCGCGCGCCCTGCTCTCGCATGTCCTTCATCAACTGAAGGACCTTTGAGTACCGCAGGACCGAATCGGGATCACCCGCATCGGCAGTAGCAATCATGATCAGAGGAGTGTCTTTGCTGACAAGAGCATTAGGACCATGTTTTAATTCACCGGAGGGATACCCTTCAGCGTTCAAATACGCAGATTCTTTAAGCTTGAGAGCCCCTTCCCTTGCGATCGCATAGTGAGGGCCGCGACCAAGGTAAAGCAGCGTGCGGGAGTCTGCCAGCTGAGGTGTCAACTCTTCGATCTGTTTCTGCCAACCGCGCAATGAAGCCTGGATGAGTTCTGGAATCTCTTGCAACTGACGGCCATGGGCTTCAGCTGCCTGAAGTGTCATGCGGCCACGGGCGCGCGCCAAGTGAAGCGAAAACGAATAGAGAACCGCGAGTTGGGTCGTAAAGCTTTTTGTCGCAGGTATAGCCTTCTCAATGCCGGCGAGGGTTGGGAGTGAAGCGCTTGCCTCGGTTGCCATACTGGAACTGGCGTTGTTCGTGATCGCGACGGTGGCAAGCCCACGAGCATGGGCTTCTCTGAGAGCGGCGAGCGTATCCGCGGTCTCTCCAGATTGAGAGATGACAACAACGCCAGGGTTATGCAAAGTGTGCGTCGATCGATAGGTGTACTCACTGGCGTATTCGACGTCGACAGAGATACCCGCCAGATCTTCGAGCATAATTTCGCCCGCCAGACCAGCATGGCGGCTGGAGCCGCTGGCAGCAATGACGAGTCGCTCCCGTCCTCCAAGCGCATCGACGACAGGTTGAAACGTCTCGGCAGTTAAGGCACCACCAGGGAGATATCGGTCGATGGTTGCGGCAAGAGCCTGCGGCTGCTCATATATCTCACGCAGCATGGCGTGAGGAAAGTTCACAACATCACTCGAAATGGGCGTCGGTTCTGTAATTTGTTTTGGCATCTAACTCAGTCCTCTACCACTTCCTCTGACAGATAGCGTTGTAAGCGGCTGCCCTTAAAGGGCGGTAAAGATTTACTACCACCGCACCAATAGCAAGCGGTGCCTTTGAATTCAGATTATGCTGATTCAGATATTCCTGAAAGATAAGCAGCGGCTACAAACAAAATCGCGCTACCGCGAAACCTGTATGTACGACTATACTGGATTTTGCGATCTCAATGGTGGCTATCTTTACGAGAGATTTCGATGGCAGGTGGCAATCTCCGCAAGTCACATGAAGATTTGGAACATGGTCAAACTAAAGATTGAATCAGTCTGGAGTCTTCGAAAGGGAAGCAATGATTAGTACGATAACGGCGCGGAGACTCATAAGCTCGGATCTGACGATAGAATATCCCCTAATCAAAGTGGAAGACGGTCGCATTAGCCAGATCAAGAGCCTTAGCGCCATCGAGCACGAACAAGTTCAGGCGACTTATAGCTTCAGCGAAGCCACTTTAGTACCAGCTTATGTCGATATTCACATTCATGGCTGCGCTGGACACGACGTTATGGAAGCAAACCCGCAAGCATTGGACGCAATAGGCTCTTATCTCTCCAGTCGTGGCGTTGGAGCGTACTTTCCAACTACGGTCACATCACCCAGGGATGAGACTCTGCGCTCTTTGGCCGGACTTGCTGCTGAGATCAATCGAAGGGCGAACGCAGCGGACTCTTGTGCTACTCCGTTGGGTATTCATCTTGAAGGACCGTTTCTCTCTCACCTAAAGCGTGGAGTGCACAGAGATAATCTACTCGAAGCTCCGTCTACCTCACTTTTCGATCGTTTCTGGGAAGCGGCAGAAGGACAGATCAAGCTCATGACAATTGCCCCGGAGTTGTCTGGCGCAGCTGAACTAATCGCCCATGCGACCTCGTTGGGGGTTCGTTGCAGCATGGGACATAGCGATGCCAAGGTCTGTGAAGCTGAGGCGGGCTTTACGGCTGGAGCACGTTCTGCTACGCATACGTTCAATGCAATGCGGGCTATCGATCATCGCGAGCCAGGTCTTGCCGCCTATGTGCTGGACAAACCCTCTCTTTTTGCCGAGATAATCTGTGACGGCATTCATGTAGATCCTCTCATCGTCCGCCTCTTTCATAAGGTTAAAGACAGGAACCACATAATTCTAGTGACCGACGGGATGAGCGCTACCGGAATGCCCGATGGTACTTACATGCTGGGAGATATGAAGGTTGATGTCCATGAAGGACGTTGCACCTCCAATGGAACTCTAGCGGGTAGTGTGCTGACTCTTGACCGAGGCGTACAGAACCTGATCACGTTTACCGGTGCAAGCCTGAGTACCGCTGTGGCTGCGGCATCGCAAAATCCGTCGGCACTGATGGGAATTGATAAGACATGGGGTCACCTCGAAGAGGGTCGCGCCGCCAACATTACGGTGTTATCGTCTTCTGCAAAAGTTATACAGACATTCTTAGCGGGCAAACCGACGATCATATAAGGTAGAAGCGTTTTTGTGCCAGAATCAACTGGTATCTCCCTTTGCTTTTGCATATATGTATAGACAACTGAACCGGGATAAGACTAAAAAGGCAAGGGACAAGAATTAGTTCGCCGTATTGCGAATCCAAAAATGCTGGCTGAATCTGCCGTTTTTACAGGCCGGTGAGCATTTAATGTGCAACTGTGTCAGGAGATAGAGTGTCGAAGCCTCAAGTTCACCCTGGTTCAACTAACCGTCCTCTCGATAAAAGCGGCTTCATCCCGCTGTATTACCAGATTCAGCGGGCTCTAATGGAAAAAATTCATTCTGGCGAACTATTGACAGGAGATCCTCTAGCTTCTGAAGAGGAACTGGCACGCATCTATCAGGTAAGTCGAATGACCGCGCGTCAGGCCTTGCATGGTCTAAAGACTAGCGGTTTTGCCATTAGTCAAAAAGGACGCGGCACGTTTGTCACGCGGCCAAAGCTGGAAAAAAATATCATGCATCTTCGCGGCTTCACTGAAGACATGAAGCATCTTGGCATGGTGCCAAGTTCAAAGCTGCTCGAGCAAACCGTTGTAAAGGCAACTGCAGAGCTGGCGGAACAATTAAAAATCGATACGGAAAACTCTGTCATGCGGTTGCGACGACTGAGATTGGCTGATGGAATTCCAATGGCGCTCGAAGAATCGAATATTCCGCTGGCGCAATTTCCAGGTCTGGAGAAAATCAACTTCAGCAGACAATCTCTCTACTTCGTGCTTCGTGAAACGTTTGGAGTACGCGTGGCGTGGGCTGATGAAGTGATCGAAGCATTACCCGCGACGCGAGAAGAGTCCGAATTGCTTACGATCCCCAAGAAGGCAAGCATCCTCTCCATCTCGCGGACCATTATGACTACGGAAGAAACTCCGATTGAGGTCGCCTGCTCCCGTTATCGCGGCGACCGCTATCGGGCTTCGATCCGCGTACCCACCACAACTATTGAGTAGTAGGGCCCTAGGTTACAGCGGCACCGTGCTGGACACAGTAAGATTGCGATGCCCTCTCACTGCGAAAAAGAAAATATAGATGTAACAGAGCAGTACAACAGCGAAGCTGCGTTGGTACCCGAGGGTATCCGAAAGAAAACCTTGAATCTCTGGAATGACTGCGCCACCCACAACCATAGTGATGAGTATTCCGGAACCTTGGCTTGTAAAGCGTCCCAATCCCTTCACCGATAGGGGAAAGATACAAGGCCACATCACGGAGTTGAACAATCCGCAGGAGACAACTGCCCACATCGCAACGTGTCCATGGGTAACAATAGCGACTGCAATCAGAAGAGCGGCAACTAGCGAGACGAATGCAAGTGCACGCTGAGCGTTGACTTTCCGTAGAGCAACAAAACCTATGAAACGGCCTACCATGGCTCCCCCCCAATAAAGGGAGACATAGCGAGCGGCTGCTTCGTGACTCAACCCTCCCATCGAGGGTTGGCCCAGATAGGCAATCATGATGCTACCGATGGCTACCTCAGCTCCGACGTAGAAGAAGATGGCGAGAGCGCCAAGACGAAGGTGAGAAAAACTCCAGGCGCTTCCACCGGCGTTGGACCTGGATCCACTCTTCTCAATGACGTCAGGCAATTGCACAAAGGCCGTAACGATCGCCATCGTGAATGCGCACGCAGCCAAAATGACGTACGGCATTCGTACTGAATGAGCCAACTGCGCTGCAGAAGCGCCAGCTGTGATGAAGATGAAGGCGGCGCCGACTCTGGGTGCAATAGTCGTTGCTATGGAGTTGAAGCCACCTGCTAGATTGAGGCGAGAAGAAGCAGTCTCTGGGGATCCCAGTGCGCCGATATAAGGATTTATTGCGACTTGGAGAAGCGCTAGTCCGCTGCCGACAACGAACAGTGCAAAGAGAAAGAGGGGATAGAAGATAACTACCGAAGCTGGCAGAAAGAGCAGCAGGCCAATACCCATCACGGATAGGGCGACGACGATGCCTGATTTGTAGCCAATCTTGCTTACGATCCATCCCGATGGCACTGACATGACAAAGTAAGCGCCAAAGAAGCAGAACTGGACAAGCAGAGCAGTGACGTTGGTGAGGTGAAAGAGATCCTTGAAGTGAGGAACCAGGATGTCGTTCAGTGCTGTGATGAAACCGATGCCAAAGTAGAGAGAAACCATCAGCATCAGCGGAATGGTGTAATTCCTGTTGCCAGTCTCGGCCTTGGTGATCGAGCTTTCTCCCGCTACTCCTATTGCCATTCGGTCCCTCTATTCAAATTTCTATGTTTTATATGTCTAGATGACTATACTGGTTCGTTCACTTGCAGAATCGAAAATAATCAGAGGTACCTACCCGGTCGTATCTACGAACCGACGGGTGATGGTTTCGGGGCGGGTGATGGCAGAGCCTACCACGACGGAGGTGGCACCCCGGTCCAGGGCCTGCCGGGCCTCGGAAGGGTGAGTGATGTGGCCTTCTACCACCACGGGGATGGTGAGTTGGGTGAGGAGGGATTGGATGAGGGGCCAGGAGGGGGTGCGGATGTTGGCGGTCTCAGCGGTGTAGCCGTACAGGGTGGTAGCGACGGCATCGGCTCCGGCGCGCTCTGCCGCCAAAGCATCATCGAGGGAGGCGATGTCAGCGAGGACGGGCCGGTGGAGCTCGTCGTGTATGCGTCGGATGAGTTCGGGCCATGGTTCGGCTTCGGTCAGACGCCGGGCAGTGCAATCGAGGGCGATTATGTCGGCTCCGGCATGGCTGATGGCTTGGGCGGAGTGGAAGTCGGGTGTGATGTAGACCTCTCCGTTGGTATCGAACGCCTTGATGATCCCTATGATGGGGAGTTTCGTGAGGTTACGGAAGGCGGCGATGCGGGATATGCCCTCGGCGCGGAGGCCGCCTGCTCCGCCGCGCAGCACCGAGGTTGCTATGCGGGTGAGCGTGTCGAGATCGTCCAGCGGATCGCCCTCCGAGGCCTGACATGAGACGATGATGCGTCCGCGAAGGAGACAGAAGGGCGAGTTATCTGAGGTCTTCGAGCCTTGAGACACCTGGTTTACTTCCTTGTCGGCCTTACAGGACTGAACCCACGCTCGACCGCTGTAAGAAACAGAGTATCTGCAAATCGCGCTATTGTGGATGAGAGAAAGAAGGAGCGAAGATTGAAACAGCTTACTCGACGTGGATTTGTTTTCGGCTCGGCGGCATTATCGTTGGTGGGGCAGCCTGGGTTTGCAGAGGCGAAGGATGGGGGCCGGCTCCTGCTGGTTGGGACGCAGACCTCCGGGACCAGCAAGGGGATCTACGCCTACTCGTTCTCGGCGGCTACCGGAGAGTTGAAGGAGTTGGGACTTGCGGCGGAGGCGGATAGCCCTACGTTTCTGGCGTTGGCGCCGAATGGCAGGACGCTCCTGGTGGCCAACGAGCTGGAGAAGTACGAAGGCAAGAGCAGTGGGGCGGTTTCTACTTTTACGCTTGATCGGAGCGCCGCCCGGTTGACCAAGGTGAGCCAGGTTGCTTCGCAGGGCATCGAGACCTGCCACGTTTCGTTTGACCACACCGGCAAGGTTGCGTTTGCGGCGAACTATGGTGGAGGGAGCGCTGCTTCGTTCGCCGTGGGGGCGGGTGGGGTGTTGAGTCCCGCAGTGTCCTTCTTCCAGTACACCGGGACGGGACCGGATAAGGAGCGGCAGGAGGCTCCGCATGCGCATCGCGTGACCGTGTCGCCGGACAACCGGTATCTGCTGGTGAACGATCTGGGGCTCGATATGATCCACATCTACCGGCTGGATACGGCTACGGGCAAGCTGACTCTGAGCGAGCCGGCGGCGTGGAAGTCTGCTCCCGGGTCGGGACCGCGTGCGCTGCAGTTTCATCCGAATGGCAAGGTGGCCTACTGCGTCACCGAGATGGCGTCCTCCGTGGTGGTGTTGCGGTGGGATGCGCAACGCGGGTCGCTGGAGACGGTGCAGGAGTTAAAGATGAAGCCCGATAGCTTTAAGGGCGTTACGGGTGGAGACGACATCGTGATCGACCGGGAGGGCCGGTTTGCCTACGCCACGGATCGCTTTGACGATATCGTGGTCACCTTCTCGATCTCGCCAACCGATGGAACGCTGACGTTGCTGAACCGGACACCGTGCGGGGGTAAAGTTCCCCGACATCTGGCGTTGGATCCCAGCGGGCGATGGCTGCTGATTGCTAATCAGGTATCGGACAACATCTCTGTGATGGCTCGCGATGTGAGAACGGGCAAGCTGACGGAGGGCGGAAAGAGCTTCCCTCTATCCAGGCCGCAGTGTCTTGTCTTCGCTTAGGGTACCCCCCTCCCCCGGGGGGGTATTTTGCGCGTAACTCTTTCCGAATGAGTAGCCTACAGAGGGTCGATGCCTGCAAAATATAGATTCTAAATCGGTTACGGCTAATATACTTCTAATCAACCACTTACGGAAAATTCAGGCAGTGGCTAACGCTGCAAACGCAGACTCCCTTCGGGAATGACAGGCAAAAAGCGACTGGACCTCAACGCTACGTTGATCTACAGTCGCCTAGCCGCCAAGGAGGCTTCACTCCCTTAAGGGCCTTCTGCTTCTCTCCTCCATTATATTGCTGCGCTTATAACTGATGCGCCATGCGAAACCGCTGGATTGACGCGGTGTTTTGCGGCGTTGGGGCTTGACAGCTTTTTGTGATGAGGTTTGCGTTTGGGGGCAGAGGGCGTATTTCGAGGAATGCCCTACAAATGCACTTCAAGCACTGGTTCGAAGTTGCTGACAAGCAAAATCTGTGGGAAACCGGCAAGGGTGAATGCGGCTATTCCTTCCTCTATGCCGTCTTATTTAAGAGGAGGCTGGAATGTCTTCTCTCAACCTGATGCCGTCCGACTCCGGACCGAGGTGGTCTCCGAAGGCTATGCATCTGTCTGGATGTATCGCCCTGGTTCTTCTTCTTGCCGCATGGTGCTGCAGTATCTTCGGGGCTTCAACAAAGTGGGGAGTTTCTCTGGCTGGCGTGTCCACACTTCTGGCAGGGACCGCGTATGCGCTTTATGAGCGACCTCGGCCGCGCAGGCTCGTTCTTTTTGGCAAGGATAAAGTTCAAGTCCGAAGCCTCGATGAATGGACCCTCTACCAATACGGCGTCACCTTTGAAGAGGGATCCACTGAACAGCAGAACGAGGCGTTGAGTCACTACAAGGTCGGGTTACGCCTGTTCCCCGCCCGTCCTCAGGATAGGCAGCCGAAGCAGGGCGTCTGGCAATGGCTTCTTAGCTTTGTGGTCTTCTGTTCGTTTGTAACGCTGTCGGAGGCGGTTCGGGGATGGTACCGTCTGTTGCTGGTTGCTGTCTTTTATGCGTGGCTGTGGGCTTGCCTGCGCCTCTCGAGACGCCTGGAAGTTCCCGCCACGAAGGGCCTGACCGGGCTTGATCTGTCTTAAGGATGTTGGCGGGATGTCCGCCAGCCGATTCGGGAGATGCTGTGCAAAGACTGCAAAAGCAGGTTCCCTTCGGGAATGACAGACAAAAGAAGCGAAAGCGACTCTACGCCGACTGCGGCATGACAGACAGAAAAGGGAGAGCGGCGGTCGCTCGGTTTTTGTGACCGCGGTACCGATGCGAATCAGCCGGGGAGGGCGAGGAGGCTGCCCCAGTTGAAGCCGGCTCCGAAGGCTGCGAAGACGACGGGCTTCGAGAGTGGGGCTGGGTTGGAGGCGTGCCACTCGGAGGCGGCGATGAGGAGCGAGGCCGAGGAGGTGTTGCCGTAGCGGTCGATGTTGCAGAAGAAGGTCTGCTCGGGGACGGCGAGCGCAGTGGCGACCTTGCGGATGAGGTTCAGGTTGGCCTGGTGCATGAGGTAGGTGCCCACGTCGGCGGGCTTGAGATTGTTTTTTGCGAGGAGATCTTCAATGGAGCGGGGGATCTTGCGGGAGGCTTGCAGGATGACAGCGAGTCCTTTCATCTCGATGGAGCCGCCGTGCTGGAGGTGGAGGGCGTCGGCGAAGTTGCCGTCGGTGGAGAGTGAGACGTCGGCGATCCTGGCGAAGCATTTGTCCGATTGTGGAGAGACGATACAGGCGCCTGCGCCGTCGCCGAAGAGGATGGCAGTGTCGGGGTCGGCGTCGGAGATGCGGCGAGACATGATCTCGGAGGCGACGATGAGGATGTTGCCGTAGCGGGGTGCGAGGTCGGCGGCGAAGGCGAGAGCGATGAGAGAGCCGGCGCTGGCTACGGGGATGTCGATGGCTGGGGTGGCGGTGAGGCCGAGTTTGGCGGCGAGGACTGAGGCTGGGCCGGGGAAGGCGCGTTCGGCAGAGCCGCTGCTGAAGAGGATGAGGCCGATGTCCTGGGGGGTGAGACCAGCTCGGGTGAGGCAGGAATGGGCGGCGAGGAGGCCGAGGTCGGCGACTGTGATGTCGTCGGCGGCGTAACGACGCTCCCGGATGCCGCTTGTCTTTTCCATGGTCGCGGATTCGCGGCCGGTGCGGGCTTCCAGTGCGTCGTTGGTGATGACGCGCTCGGGGAGATAGTGACCGAAGGCTACGAGGGAAGGCATGGTGGAGTCCTGACAGGGATTGTAAAAGACTGGTGCACGGGTGGTGCGGGTTTGGTGATGAAGCAGATTCCTCCGCTGCGCTGCGGAATGACAACCAAAAGGACAAGCAACGGCAAGTGCAACGACAACGACAACCGCAGATTCCTCCGCTGCGCTGC
>NZ_LMUD01000014.1:0-21068 GCF_009766095.1 Granulicella sp. S190 | reverse complement strand
ACAACGGCAACAACTCACGGCAACAGCAACGACAAGGACGAACGGCAACGGCAACAACAAGGGCCGGTTTTTGCAGCTTTCTTGGTTCTGCAGCTTCCTGCAAGCAAGGAGTTTAGTTTTTGCGGGTGTCGAGATAGGCTTCGATTTTTGTGATGGTGTCGAAGCGTTCGGGGACGAGGTCAGAGTCGGGGATGGTGACGTTGAACTCTTTTTCGAGGCCGGTGACGAGATCGGGAAGGGTGAAGGAGTCGAGGGTGCCTGAGTCGAAGAGGGACTCGTCGGGGGTGGGGTCGCCGGAGAGCTCGGAGACTGCGTGGATGACTTTGAGGATGCCTGCCTGTTTGCTCATGTTGTGCCTGCCTGGGTGATTTGTAACCGATTGCGTAACTTTTGACGTGCGAGGATCTATTTCGTTTCGCCCTCAGCGCGGGTGATAGGTGGATGGTAGGTGTCGTACTGCTGGACGATGTCGGAGAAGAGAGCACTGGCCAGCTCGTTATAGCCTTCGCCGGTGAAATGAGTGTGATCGGGCTGCGCCCAGCTGACGGCGACCCAGTCTCGCATGGAGCCGAAGCCACCCATGCGGCTGCGCTGATCCCAGTAGGCGCAGTTCATCTGGCGGCAGACGGCGCGCTGGGCGGTGATGATGCGATCGACGCCGGTGAAGGCGGCCCAGCCGTGGCGTCCGTTGTGCATGGCGCGGTCTGGCGGGCCGATGACGAGGATGGAGGCGTTGGGAGCGAGGCGGCGGCAACGCTCGATGATGCGGCGGAAGAGCGAGGCGTAGGACTCTTCGGTCCAGTTGCGGTCGCCTGCTTCGTTGGTTCCGTAGGAGAGGACGATGAGCGCCGGGTTCTGCTCGGCCATGAGGGTCTGCTGGAGATTTTCGTTCCAGCGGAGGAAGAGCGATGCCTCTGCGCCGTTGATGCCTGCGGCTTCGTAGGTGACGCCTGAGGCGTTTTCCGTGGAGAGGCCGAGGAGGCGAACTGGCGCGGCCTGGGTGGTGAGAATTTCGAAGTGATGGGGACCGGCGGGGACGGTGACGTCGTAGTGGCCTGCGGTGCCGGGGCTGGATGCGTCTTGCGCGGCGGTGGATACGGTGGCGAGGAGCTGGTCGTTATCGCGGAT
Organism: Granulicella sp. S190; assembly: GCF_009766095.1. Taxonomy (GTDB): domain Bacteria; phylum Acidobacteriota; class Terriglobia; order Terriglobales; family Acidobacteriaceae; genus Edaphobacter. The sequence goes on along the minus strand of NZ_LMUD01000014.1, from coordinate 19,940 downwards.
GTCGATGGAGCCGCCGTTGGGCTGGATGAGGTACTGGACTTCGAGGGAGGTGGCGTCGGCGTCGAGCGAGACCCAGTTGCCAGCTGCTTCGGTGGCGAGGCTGACGCCGCCCATGCCGACGAGGCCGTCGCCGATATCGCGGAGATGGGTGCCGAGGGCGAGCCATCCGGTGGACTGGGCGCGCTTGGTTCCGTGGATGTGGTATCCGGCGAAGGGATAGCCTGCGTATTGAAAGCCGGCTCCGCCGTTGCCGAACTTGTCCTGGAAGAGAGTGCGGAGGGCTCCGGTGAACATGTCGGCGGCGGTGTGTGAGTCGCCGAACTGGATGACGCGGACGAGGGTGGCGTGGGGGTCGGCCTGGAGGGCGCTGAGCTGGTCAAAGAAGGGGCGCAGGGCGCGGGGGTTTTCGATGCCGAGGCGAGTGCTGGCGAGGGTTTGGGTGATGCGGCCGGTGATGGCTTCGCGGGTGTTCAGCGAGACGTGCGGAGGGTGGAGGGAGACGGCGGTGGTGCGGGTGGCGTGAGCGGACGACCTGGTGGAACGCTTCTTGCCTTTGGGTGGTTTTGCGGCGGGGGCGCGTTTTACTTTCGCGGGGGTGTGGGCTTTGGATTTGCTAGAGGCCGAGGTTTCGACTGCGTGCAGGGCGGGACCGAACGTCAGGGGGCCGGATACGAGGGAGAGTGCGAGGAGGATCGCCGGGATGGGGCGAAGGATCATCTACTGGACTCCCATGGGCTTGCTGGGTTGGGTTGGAGAGGCGGCCAGGGTTGGGGAGGGCTGGTGATTTTGCATGTATCGTTCGTAGCCTATCAGGAGTTGGCCGGTGAGCAGCTGGGCGATGATGCGGGCGCCTTGCGGGGAGGGATGAATGAGGTCGGCTCCGACCATGGCAGGATGGCGATCGTACCAGCGGGCCATAGTGCCGCTGCCGCCCATGGCCTGGTAGGTGTTGAAGAAGCCGCAGCCGGTCTGCTGGGCGACGCGCTGCTGGATGGCAACGATCTCGGGGATGGCGCGCATGGTGGAGATCTGGTCGCCGCTGCGTTCGCCGCGATCCATGGGGCTCATGATGAGGATGGAGGCGTTGGGGAGGGCGGAGCGGACGCGGCCGATGGCGCGGATGAGCTCGGGCTCGTACTGCTTTTCGACGTAGGCGGGAAAGCTGGACTCGTTGGTGCCGTAGTTGATGACGACGAGGTCGGGGTTGCGGTGGGCGAGGGAGACGGCGAAGGTGACGGGGTTGAAGGCGCGGGACATGACGGTGGTGGAGGCGCCGTTGAGACCGATGCTGTCGTAGGTGAGGCCGGGGTTGTCGCGGCTGAAGGCGACGCCGAAGAGCTGTACGGTGCTGCCGGTGACGTGGAGCTCGACTTTCTTGGTGCCGAGAGGAAGCGGCACGGAGGCTGCGGCGTTCTGCCTGGTTTCGGCTGCGGTCTGGACTGTGCCTGCCGGTGCGCCGTCGGCGATGACTTCGAGGTTGCCGCCGTTGGGCTCGGCAAGGTACTCGACCTCGATGGAGGTGGAGTCATGGGCGGAGAGGTGGATGGTGCTGGTAGCGCCGACGGGGCCGGTGAAGATGGCTCCGCCGAGTCCGTAGTCGGCTTCGCGCATGGAGCCGACGGCAGTGTCGATCTTCCAGCCGTCGCCGGAGACCTCGACGCCGTGATGACCGTACCAGGCCCAGGGCTTGGCGATGAGGATGAAGCCGGGGCCGGCGTTGCCGAAGCGCTCCTGCAGGAGATCGCGTGCGTCGCCGGTGATGAGGTCGGCGGTGGTGGGGGAGTCGCCGTAGTGGACGATGCGGACGTCGCGCTTATTGGGGCCTGTGCTCAGGTTTCGGAGGGCGGCGTAGAAGTGGTCGAGGGCGCCGTTGTCGTCGATGAGGAATTCGGATTGGAGGGTGGAGTTGGCGGCGTCGGCGGCGGTGCGGCCGTGGGCGAAGGGGTCGGGGACGGCGAGAGTGGCCGGAACCTGCGGGATGGGGACCCTGACCACTGGGACGAAGGAGGCGCGGGTGAACTGAAACTGCCCGATGGGGCGGAGCGTCGAGGCGGGGTCGATGCCCTTGGTGCGGTCGAGGCCGTAGTGAACGCCGAGGAGGATGACGCCGAAGGTGGCGGTGGCGAGGAGGGTCTGGGTTGGGAAGTTGGAGGGCATGGTGGTTAGGTGGGCACTCTCGACGAAGGTTTTGTGCGGGCTTCAAGCGCGAGTAGCGGCAAAAGCGAAATACGGGGGTCTCTCCACTGCGCAACGGATGATGATGCTGTCCGTTGCTTCGGTCGAGATGACGGTTTTATCTGCGTTGCCATGTTCATTTTGTTCAGGGGATGGCTCGTTTGCGATGCGTTACCGGTGTATGTCATTTGGTTAGAAGTTGCTGTAGACGAAGGAGGTTGAACCGCGTCCGGCGAAGAACTCGATGAGCAGAACGGCGGCGGCGAGGCCTGCGCCCTGGAGGACGAAGGGGGCGCGGCCGAAGATCTCTACGGTTCGGTCGAACCATTTGACCGGGATGGCGTGGAGGGCGATGCCGGCCAGCATGACACCGACCATGGCGCGGGTGATGTTGTCGAGCGAGAAGGTGAAGGAGCCGAGACGGCCGAGGATCGCCCACGCGGTGGCGACGTCAGGCGAGCGGAAGAAGATCCACGTGAAACAGATGAAGTGAAAGGTGACGAAGATGCTGAGGTATCTTCCCCATGCGGTGGCGGCCCGCTTACCGCGGATGTTCTGGAAGATGCGGTGGGTGGTCAGGGCGAAACCGTGAATGAGCCCCCACAGGAGAAAGGTCCAGCCGAGGCCGTGCCAGAGACCGCCGATGACCATGACGATGATGGGGTTGACGTAGTTGGCGGCCTTCCACTTGCGGGCGCTGGGGAGGGAGAAGTAAAGGTAGTCGCGGAGCCAGTTGGAGAAGGTGATGTGCCAGCGACGCCAGAAGTCGGCGATGTTGAGGGACTGGTAGGGGCGATTGAAGTTGTCGGGCAGGGTGAGGCCGAGGAGAAGACTGACGCCCATGGCGATGTCGGTGTAGCCGGAGAAGTCAAAGTAGATCTGCAGGGCGTAGGCGTAGACGCCTATCAACACTTCGGCTCCGCTGTAGAGCGTGGGGGTGTCGAAGATGCGGTTGGCGACGTTGTTGGAGAGGAAGTCGGCGATGAGGAGTTTTTTGAGGAGGCCGGAGGCGAGGAGGAGGAAGGCACGGCCACCCTGGGTTTGGGTGAGGGAGAAGGGCTGCTGGAGCTGTTTGACCAGGTCGGAGACGCGGTTGATGGGTCCGGCGATGATGACCGTGAAGAGCGAGGCAGAGGTGAGGTGGGTGAGGTAGCTGCGGGTTCCTGCGCGTGTGCCGCGGAAGAGGTCGATGGTGTAGGTCATCGATTGGAAGCAGTAGAAGGAGAGGCTGAGGGGAAAGACCCAGCGGTAGAGTTCGCCGAGAGCCACGGGGAGGCATTTGGTGGCGGCGAGCAGGCCGACGTTCATGACGACGCTGACGGAGACGAGGGCTCGGCGGCGGGAGGTCTGTTCGCGGGGCAGGTTTTGCAGGCCCAGGCCGACGAGGAAGTCGATGGTGGCGGAGACCAGAAGCAGCGCGGGGTAGAACCAGGCGAGGCGCGCGAGAAAGAAGACATTAGCGAGGAGCAGGACGGAGAGGCGGCCGTTCTGCCAGCGGGAGGCGAGCCAATAAAGGAGGATGGCTATGGCGGCAAAGGCGAAGTACGCCGAGGTGAGGGGCGACATGGAGGTGAAACCTCAAGGAGGGATCGGGGCCCGAGGAGGGAGTTTGCCGGTTTTCCTGGAGGAGCGCTCGGGCCGCTTGTTTTCGGCTACGGAGGCTGTTTTGGGAGAAGAGCGGAGTTCCCTGCTTTTGAAGCTCATCGTTACATGAGCCCGTCCAGCGCGTTGGACGAAATAAAAAAACAAAAAGTGTGTATCCGCCGGATTAACGGTTGGACGGATTTGACGGAGTAACTCCTTTGTAACGTGGAGTTGAGGGCGGCACACTTTTTTTGCACCTTTTTTGAGGCTTCGAGGCAACCCCAAAAGGGTTGACAGAGAGCTTTGAGTGTGGTGAACCGAGGCTCATTTTGAGTGATAAAAAACACCCTTTAAGCCTTGAATTTCTTATACTTAAGGGATGGAACAGAGACCCGGAAACGAACGTACCGCAACTACAACAGGAAGGGCCAGAACCGCGCTTACTTTGGCGGCGATGGTTGTTCTGTCTGCCTTTGCGACGGACAACGCCACTCCGGCATCCGCGCTAGCGACGGAGTCAGCTCCAGCGATCCACGAGGTCACCACTTCCGAGATCGTCAACACCGTATCTGTGCCCAAGGCCACGATCTTCACCCGGATCAAGAGCGGCATGGCGAGCTGGTATGGCGAGGTGCTGCAGGGCCACCGGACTGCGAGTGGACGGATCTTCGATAAGAACGAGCTGACAGCGGCACACCGTACCCTGCCGTTCGGCAGCAAGGTGAAGGTGACCGATCTGAGGAACCACCTGTCGGTGATTGTGACGATTACCGATCGCGGGGTTCTGTACCCGGACCGGGTGATCGACCTGTCGCTTGGCGCTGCCCGGCAGTTGAAGATGGTCAGGATGGGTGTGGACCCGGTCAGGCTGGAGCTGCTGACCTACCAGAACTAGGCTTTTTGTTGAGAGATCTGACGTGCCGGCACCCTTCGGGGTGCCGATGCTGTTTCAGCGGGAGTTCTTTCTAGCGCCTGGGTGGGCCAGCCAGCGGAAGATGGGTGCGCCCCAGGCTCCGATTCCGAGCAGCGCCCCGAAGAGGACGACGGCGTCGATGCTCTCGCGGCCCTGGCGGGACCAGTAGGCGGCTGCGTCGAGGTTGAGCCAGAGGGCGAACTCGTCGAGGGTGAGAGCAGCGCCTATGCCGTAAGAGAGGGCGATGAGGCGGCTGACGAGGATCGACATGGAGGAGTCGCCGGTGCCGGCGTCGGCGATCTCGGCATAGCCGCAGATGAGGAGCAGGAGGATCCCCCAGACGAGGTGATGGATGTGGCGTCCACCCATCTCGACGTATCCGAAGGGACCGATGTGATGGGTGATGGAGGCGACCAGAAGACGGACGGCCAGGAAGGTGATGAAGAAGCTGACCGAGGCGAGGAAGAGACGGCGCTGGGGGCGGTCGGGGATCTGCTGGTGAACGATCTCACCGGCTTTGGTGAGGTGAAGCACCAACAGAATGATCGCGGTGACGGCGGTGATGAAGAGGAGAAGAATCCACGACCCTGCGATGTGCATAGGTAAGGATTACATCATGCCGAGGCGGCGATAGGATGGTTCCATGCCACTGGATGCGAAGGTAAGGGCGATTCTGGATGCGGGAAAGGCGTTGGGTCGGCCGCCGGTCGAGCACCAGACGCCAGAGGAAGCTCGGGTGGAGAGAGCCGAGATGATGGCTCGGTTTGTGCCAATGCCGGAGTATGCGGATGTGCTGACGGCGGACGGGACGATTGACGTGGAGGCGCGAAAGATCGGGTTGCGGGTCTATTCGGCTGGCGGGGATGGGGTGGCGCCAGTGGTGGTCTTCTTTCATGGAGGCGGATGGGTGGCGGGAACGCTGGAGACGCATGATCCGTACTGCCGGGCTTTGGCGAAGGAGGCGGGAGTGGTGGTGGTTGCGGTGGACTTCCGGCTGGCTCCTGAGCATAAGTTTCCGGCGGGGCTGGAGGATTGCGTGGCCGCGACGGAGTGGGTGCTGGCGCATGCCGGAGAGTTTGGAGGGGACGCAGCGAGGGTGATGGTGGGAGGAGATAGTGCCGGGGCGACGCTGGCGACGGGGGTGGCTTTGTTGCTGCGGGATAAGGGCGTGGATGGGCTGGCGGGGCAGATTCTGCTGTATCCGGCTACGGCTTACTATGATCCACCTACAGCTTCTTACCTGGAGAATGCCGAGGGGTACGGGCTGACGCGGCTGGGGATGATTTGGTTTTGGGATCATTATTTGAATGAGAGGAGTGAGGGGGCGGATTTTCGGGCGGCTCCGTTGTTGGCGGATTCGCTGGCTGGGATGCCTAGGGCGTTTGTGGTGACGGCGGAGTATGACGTGCTTCGGGATGAAGGACAGGCCTATGCGAAGCGGCTGGCTGAGGCTGGAGTGGAGGTGACCGAGGTGTTCGTGGAGGGGATGAACCACGGGTTCGCGGCTTCGGCGAATGAGTTTCCGTTTTTGCCGCAGGCGAAGGAGATGCTGCGACGGGTGGCGGAGTGGGTGAAGGCGGGCGGGTAGGTTAGCTGGGGTTTTTCGGGACCCACTTTTTGCGTGTCGGGCCGGTGTCGGAGGATGCGGGGGGTTCCTCGGGCGTAGGGGTTGAGACTTCCGTGGCGGGGACGGGAGTGGCGGGGACGGGAGCGGCGGCCTTGGGCTGCCATTTCTTTCGTTCGGGTGCAGGCGGTTCGGTCGGAATATTCGCGGTGTTTGTTGGTTCCGGGGCGAGGGTGGTGGGTTCGGGTTGAGGGGTTTCGGGGATTGAGGGTTGAGTGCTGACCTCTTGGCTTGTCTCTTGGCTTGTCTCTTGGCTTATCTGTTGGCTTGGCGGAGGCGTGGTTGGCTTGGGTTGCCACTTTTTGCGCTCGGGGGATGGAGCGGATGCTGGCGTTGGAGACTGCACAGGAAGCGACGCGGCTACGGGAGAGGTTTCGTCGGATTCCGTTGGTGCGGGGGATTTGGGTTGCCACTTCTTTCGTTCGGGAGTTGGAGGATCGGCGGATGGGGTGGGGGACGGAGGCGCGGTGGAGACTTCGATTGCGGGTGGGGCTGTGACGACCTGGACGGGCGCGGGTTCGAGTGTGGCTTGCGGTGCTGGTGCGGGCGGCGGTGTGTTGGTGAGGCCTTTGCTGCGGCGGACGCCTTCTAGGAGGAGTTCGGCTACGTCTTTGATGACGATGTCCTCGGAGGCGGCTTTGCTGGGGGTGCTGCCGAGCATGCTCTTGCAGAACGGGCAGCCTACGGCGAGGACTTTTTCTCCGGTGGCGGGGACGAGGGTTTGCTGGGCTTCGCGGAAGCGGTTGTCGGAGATGCGCTCGTCGCCCTCTTCCTCCTCTTTCCAGAACTGGGCTCCACCGGCTCCGCAACAGAAGGAGTTTTCATGGTTGCGGGGGAGTTCGGGGGTGGAGTTGGAGAGGATGTTGAGGAGGTTGCGGGGGGCTTCGTAGACTCCGTTGTGGCGGCCGAGGTAGCAGGGGTCGTGATAGGTGATGGTGGCTTCGCTGGGTGTGGCGGTGAGTTTCTTTTCGGCGACGAGGGTTTCGAGGTACTCGGTGTGGTGGAGGACCTTATAGTCGCCGCCGATCTGCTTGTACTCGTGGCCGATGGAGTTCATGCAGTGAGGGCAGCTGGCGACGATGAGTTTGGGCTTAACGGTGTTGAGGGTGGAGACGTTCTTGTCGGCGAGCTGACGGTAGAGATACTCGTTGCCGGCGCGGCGGGCGCTGTCTCCTGTGCAGCACTCTTTTTTGCCGAGGACGGCGAAGTTGACCTCGGCGTGGGTGAGGAGTTCGACGAAGGCGCGTGCGGTTTTTTGGGCCTGGGGATCGTAGCTGGCGGCGCACCCTACCCAGTAGAGGACGTCGGGGGTGGGGTTTTCATCGGTGGTTTTGACGTTGAGGCCGTCGGCCCAGGCGAGGCGCTGCTCGTGGTTGATGCCCCAGGGGTTTTGCGCTCGCTCCATGCCGCGGAAGGCGGATTGGAGCTGGCTGGGAAACTCGCCTTCGATCATGACCTGGTTGCGGCGGATGTCGATGATGTCGAGCATCTGCTCGTTTTGAGTGGGGCAGACCTCCATGCAGGCTCCGCAGGTGGTGCAGGCCCAGGCTGCTTCCGGGGAGAGAGCGAACTGCAGGAGAGGGTGGGGGCTGGGGGTGTTTTTTTCGAAGGGGGCGGTGGCGAAGGAGAAGAAGTTCTTCTCGCTGGTGAGATCGTTGAGCTCCATACGCTTGTTGATCTCGAGCGCGGCGGGGGAGAGGGATTTGCCGGTGGCGGTGGCGGGGCAGACGTCCTGACAGCGGTTGCACTGGATGCAGGAGTAGGCGTCGAGAAGGCGGGGCCAGGCGAGGTCTTCGAGCTTTGCGGCGCCGATGATCTGAGGAGACACTTCGTCTTCTGCTTCCAGGTTGAGGGCGACGGGCGGGAGAACGCCGGAGGTGGGTTCGCGGGCGACGAGGTACTTCACCGGGGCCATGAAGATGTGGATGTGCTTGGTGTAGGGAAAGTAGGCGAGGAAGGCCAGGACAGAACCGAGTGCTCCCCAGTAGCCGAAGATGCGGAAGGCTTCGGCGTTGGCGGGGGTGAAGAGATGGGAGAGCAGGGTGGCGAAGGGCTCATGGTAGAGAGAGCCTTCGGCTGCGATACGGGCTCCGGCTCCGATGGCGCGGCTGCCGACGTGGAAGAGGATGAAGGCGGAGACGATGAGGGAGTCGCGGGTGATTCTGGATTGTTTGACGTCTTTGTGGAGGAGGGTGCGGGGGTTGAAGCGGAAGTCGGTGCGGCTGGGGAGGGCGAAGCGGCGGATGACCAGCGCGACGACGCCGAGGAGGACGAGGAAGCTAAGGATGTCGGCGAGGAGATGATAAGTTTCGCCGACGAAGAGGATGAGATAGATTCCGCGCATCGAGTTAGCGGAGTTGATCTTGAGATCGACGAAGCCTTCGAGTGCGTCTACCAGGTTGACGAGGCCATAGAAGACGAAGCCGTAGAAGATGAAGGAGTGAAAGAGGCCGATGGCCGGGCGTTTCTTGAAGGTGCGGCTTTGCGTGAGGGTGGTGGTGAGGGCGTAGAAGATGCGGCGGGGAAGATGGTCTAGGCGCGGCTCCGGGTCGCGTGTGCCTCGGCGGATGCGGAGGTAGAGACGATAGAAGCCCCAGAGGCCCAGCGTGAGGGTGACGGCGGCGAAGAGGAGAAAGGCGATCTTCTGAGGAAATGGAAGCATGGGGCCGGCGTTGTTCGCGTTGCTTGTTCGTGATTCTGCTCCAGCTAAAGCTATTCGACGGAGCGGGAAGAGACAAGAGCAAATGCGGGGGTCTCTCCGCTGCGCGACAGACGGTGATGCTGTCTGTCGCTTCGGTCGAGATGACGATTCTTTTGCGGTCGGCCGAACACATGCTACGTGCTTTTGCGGTCGGTCGAACACGTGCTACGTGCTTTTTGCGGTCTTCGGAACAGATGCTATGTGACTTTTGCGATCGATAGAACAGATGCAACGTGCTATTTTTTGCGGGCGGCGGACCGGATGCTGCCGTGTGTTTTCTCCGATTGGCAGAACAGAGTGCATGACTTTTTTACGGTCGCTGGAAACAGATGCTGCGAACTATTTTTTGAGTTCGGTGAGGATGGCGGGGATGAGTTGGGTGACGTCGCCTACTATGCCGTAGTCGGCGATCTTGAAGATGGGGGCTTCGGCGTCGCGGTTGATAGCTACGATGGTCTTGCTCTTGTTCATTCCGGAGAGATGCTGGACTGCGCCGGAGATGCCGATGGCGATGTAGGTTTTGGGTTGCACGGTCTTGCCGGTCTGGCCAACCTGCTCGGAGTAAGGGCGCCAGCCTGCGTCCACGATGGCGCGTGTGGCACCGACGGCGGCGCCTAGTTGGTCGGCGAGGGCTTCAACGTATTGGGTGAAGCCTTCGGCGCTGCCGACGCCGCGGCCACCGGAGACGACGATCTCGGCTTCGGTGAGGCCGACACGAGAGGTGCGCTCCACGGTCTTGTCGGTGATCTTGAGGCGCGGTGTTGGCAGGCTGAGGTCGACATCGAACTGTTCGGCTGACTCGGCCTTTGGCGTTGCGGGATTGAAGACGCCGGGCTTGATGGTGACTACTGCGATCGGTGCGGCGGCCTCGATCGTTTCGGTGACACGTGCGAGATAGGTGTAGCGCTGGGCGGTGAGTGTCTCGCCGGCGGCTTTGAGGGTGATGACGTCTTCGAGCAAGGGAGCGTCAAGCTTAATGGCGACTCGGGGGCTGTACTCGCGGCCGCTGCGACTGCCGCCGATGAGGACGAGCGAGGCTTCGCCTTCGGTGGCGATCTGAGCGACGGCGGCGGACCAGAGCTCGGGGTCGTACTGGGTGAGCGCGGGGAGGTCCGCGACGAGGACCTGATCTACGGCTTTGGCGACTTCGGCGGCGATGGCGGCGACGTTACTGCCCAGCACTAGCGCGGTGATGGAGGCGTCGCGGCCTGAGTCTTTAGCTGAATCCTGGGCGGCAGTGATCATCTCCCAGGTACTCTTGCTTACTTTGCCGTTGGCGTATTCGACGACGACGAGAATCATGCGATCACCCTTGCTTCGTTGCGGAGAAGATCTACGAGCTGCGCGGCGGCGGCGGGAGCGTCTTTGCCATCGAGGATCTTGTTGAGGCGATCTTTGACCTGAACTTCGGCGGTTACAAATTTGAGTTTGGGCGTGACGCCGAATTGATCGAGGGACTCTTTGCGCATCTCTTTTTTCTTCGACTTCATGATGTTGGGGAGCGTGGGGTAGCGCGGCTCGTTGAGCCCTTGCTGGGTGGTGACAACGGCGGGGAGTTCGAGGGTGAAGAACTCGCTGCCTTCGTCGGCGTCGTGCTTGCCGGTGAGGGTGGTGCCTTTGAGTTCGAGGGCGCTGGTCCAGGTAACCTGCGGCCATTGGAGACGCTCGGCGGTGGCGGCGGCGAGGGCGTGGGAGTCCCAGTCTGCTTGCTGACCGCCGGAGAAGATGAGAGTTGCCTGCTCCTGGGTGGCGAGCTGGGAGAGAACTTTGCTGACGGCGATGGCGTCGAGGCGGATGTCGGTTTCGACGTGAATGGCGCGATCGGCACCCATGGCGAGTGCGGTTCGGAGGGCGTCCTGCACGCGGGCGGGGCCTACGGCGACTGCGACGATCTCGGCTTCGATGCCGCTCTCGCGGAGGCGGAGCGCCTCTTCGACGCCGTACTCGTCCATGGTGTCCATGACGAGCTTGCTGTTTTCAAGCGCGACGGCATGGTTCGCGATGTGCACGCTCTCTTCGGCGTCGAGGACCTGCCGAATGTACGTCAGGATACGCATTTAATCTTTACCTCATTGGGGTGCATGGTTGTGTGACTCTTCGCGGCGAGTAAGGAATGGGTTTCCTGCTCTGTCGGGAGAAGGATACTGAATGGCCGTTCAGTTCGTCAACGCGTTGCATGGAAGAGTCTGAGGCTTGTGTCCTGCCGGACGGGCATCCCTGCGCGGGATGCGGTCACTTCGTGACTTTTATACCTTTTTTGTGGATTTAGCGAATTTGGAGTCAGACCTTCAGGCCAATGAGGCGCATAAGCTCGATGCCGTTGCTTTTGGTGACGACGCCATCTTGCAGTTTGAAGTCGAACTTCATTTTGCCGTCGACGATTTCGTCCTGAAGATGCACGTTATGCAGGCGAGGATCGCGCTGTTCTCCGATGTTGGTGAGGGCTAGGTCGTGGGTGCTGATGAGGCCGATGGCGCCGCTTTCAAGCAAGGCGTTGACTACGCCTTCTGCTCCGATGAGACGGTCTTTGGAGTTTGTGCCCTGGAGGAGCTCGTCGAGCAGGAAGAGGACTGGCGGATTTTTTTCGGCGAGGGTGCAGATGTGGTGGAGGCGGGTGATCTCGGCGTAGAAGCGGGAGCTTCCTTCCTGAAGAGAGTCGTTGATGAGGATGCTTGCGCCTATTTGTAGCGGTGTGAGTTGCATGCGTTGGGCGCGGACGGGAGCGCCGGCCATGGCAAGGACGGTATTGATGCCGACGGCGCGCATGAGCGTGCTCTTGCCGGACATGTTGGAGCCGCTGATAAGCAGCACGCGGGTTTCGCCGCAGAGACTGACGCTATTGCGGACGCACTTCGCGGAGGGGATGAGCGGGTGGCCGAGTTGCTCGGCGATGAGGCACGGTGGGCCTTCGATGAATTCGGGGAAGGGGTCGGCGGGATGCTCGTAGCTGTAGGCGGAGAGGGAGAGGAGCGCTTCGGCTTCGCCGGTTGCGGCTAGCCAGGAGCGGACGGCGGTGCCGTGGGCGCTACGCCAGGATTCAGCGGCGTAGGCGACCTGGACGCTGTAGAGCAGGGACACGTTAAGAGCGCGGAGGATGGGGCTGTCGAGTGCGTCGATGTAGTCTCCGATGGTGCGGAGGCGGGCGATGGCTTGCGAGGCGGGGAGATGATGGGAGGAGAGCTGTTGCCGGAGGGAGTGGAGGCGTGGCGATTCGAAGTGCTCGCGCTCGAGGCGGCTAAGGAGCGAGGCGAGGAGACGGAGGTCTTTGAGGGCGTGCCCGGTGGAGTGGAGGACTTCGGCGGTCTGTTTGTGAAGAGAGGCGGTGAGGATGCTGGCGGCGGCGAGGAGGAGGAAGAAGGGGATTTTTTCTCCGCGCTCGGCCCAGAGGATGACGGAGGCGATGGATAAGAGGGACAGGGCGAGGGCGAGCCAGCGGAGGAAGTGGTGTTTGAGGCGATTGGGGGCTTCGGCCCACTGCGTGAGCGCTTCGGGGTGGAGGCCGACTTTGAGATCGTCCGCACCCTCTCTGGCTTCACCCAGTACGGCTATGTCTTCGCGGAGGTCGAGGCAGGGGCGCAGCTCGGAGACTGCTACATGGCGCTCCTTTATCTCGGCCAGCGGCGACGGAGAGAGGAGCCAATGGGCGAGGGTGTCTTCGCCGATGCGGGTGCGGGCTTGAGAGAGGAGCTCGAAGAGGCTGCCGGGACCGAAGAGGTCGAGGTCGGTGGCGTAGAGGCTGGCTTGATGGTCGGGGAGATTGCTGCGGGTGTCGGTTTGGCCGGTGCCGGCCCAGCGGTCTTCGATGCGGGCCAGACCTTTGCGATAGAAGTCTACGGCGCGGGCGGCGCAGGCGCGATGGCGAAGAACCTTTGCGTGGATGACAGCGATAGCGAGGAATGCTGCGAGTCCGATGAACAGCCACCAGAGCGAGAAGGCATCGTTGTGCAAGGAGAACCAGGCGGCGAGGAGTGTCGCGACGACTGTGAGGAGACGGAGGTTTCCGCAGCGGAGATGCAGGTTTTCGAAGTGAGCTACCTGTCTCTTGCGGGCTTGCAGACGCTGCCCGTACTCTTCGGAGGGGGAAAGATCGGAGGGAGGCACAGAGGTATTATCGCTTACCTCTGTGCCTTGTCCGCGTGGGGTCAGGTGGTGGCGGGGGCAGCTTCGACGGTGTTGGTGGCGGCGACGCGGGCGTACCACTTTCCGGAGTCCTTCATGAAGCGGCGCTGGGTGGGGAAGTCCACGAAGACCATGCCGAAGCGTTGGGTGTAGCCCTCGGACCACTCGAAGTTGTCGAGGATGGACCAGGAGTGGTAGCCGCGTACGTCGGCGCCGTCCTGCATGGCGTGGGCGAGCTCGCGGAGATGCTCACGGTAGTAGTGGATGCGGCGGACGTCGGCGACGCGGCCGGTGGCGTCGGGATAGTCGCCGTAGGAGCAGCCGTTTTCGGTAATCTCGATGGGTAGCTTGTAGTCCTTCGAGATGCGCTGGACGATGTCGTACATGCCGCGGGGGTAGACCTCCCAGCCGATCTCGGTGAGCGGACCTTCTTTGCCCATGGAGAGGTTGAAGCCCATGGCCGCGTAGGAGGGGTTGGTGGGAATGGGAGCGGCCGGTGCGGCGACCATCTGGCGGAAGTAGTAGTTGACGCCAATGTAGTCGAGCGGAGCCATCATGCGCTTGTCGTCACCGCTTTGGAAGCCCATCGCCTCGTGAGGAACGCCGTTGACGAAGGCTTCGGGATAGCGGCCGCGCAGGGCGGTTTCGAGGAACCAGACATTGTTGAAGGCGTCGAAGCGTTTGGCGGCGGCGGCGTCCTCGGCAGAGGGGGTCATGGGTGCGGCGGGGGACATGCTGAAGGCGGTGCCGACTTTGGATTTGGGAGCGATGGCCTTGATGGCGCGGAAGGCGTCGCCCTGCGCGAGGTTTACGGTGTGGGAGGCTTTGAGGAAGAGGTCGAAGTCCTTTTTGCCGGGTGCGTGAACGCCGGAGCCGTAGCCGAGGTAGGTGAAGACCCAGGGCTCGTTGAAGATGGCCCAGGTGTTGATGTGGTCACCGAGGGCTTTGACGGCGATCTCTGCGTAGTCGGCGAAGCGGGCGGCGGTGTCGCGATTGGGCCAGCCGCCTTTGTCTTCGAGGGGCTGAGGGAGATCCCAGTGATAGAGGGTGACGAGAGGGCGGAGGCCGGCGGCGAGGACGGTGTCGGTGAGGCGCTTGTAGTAGTCGATTCCCTTTTGATTGACGGCCCCTTCGCCGGTGGGCTGGATGCGCGACCAGGCGATGGAGTAGCGGTAGCTGCGCATGTTCATCTGCTTCATGAGTGCGATGTCTTTGGGGTAGAGATGGTATTCGTCGCAGGCGGTGTCGCCCGTGTAGGCGCCTTTGACGTTGCCAAGGGCGTGGCTGAAGCGGTCCCAGACGGTTTCGCCTCTACCATCAACATTCCAGGCGCCTTCTACCTGATAGGCGGCGGTGGCGGTGCCCCAGAGGAAGTCTTTTGGGAAGGTGGCCTTGCCGGCAGTCGGAGTCTCGGGGGCTGAGGCTTCGAGGGTAGGGAGGATGGAGGCTCCGGAGAGCTTGGGGAGCGCGGCGGCGGCGGCCCAGGCTGAAGTTTGGGTGAGGAAGTTGCGGCGGTTCATGTCAGGAGATCTCCAGGCGGGTTATTGCGGTGCGGTCCGTGAAAAATACGAAGGTAAAGCTACTTTTTTCGAGGGGATTTGCGAAACGCAGTGTCTGGGTGGTCTGGCTGTGTTGCGGTGCATGGTAGATGTGGTGTTTTATACGGCTTGTTTTGGGTGTCTAAAAGTACGCTAGGTTCTCTAGTTTTATTTTCGGTCCGGCTGGGTTCATTCAGAGCTTGTGTTCGAGCCGGACAAAAGTTACCCGCCGGCGGAGAGGGTTTCTCTTCGCCGACGGGTGTTTGTGGTGCGTTGGTTAGAACTGCGCTTTGAGTGCGAACTGATACTGGCGGGGTGTATAGCCAGGATCGGTTTGCGTGATGCTTCCGAAGGCAGAGTTACCGAACTGCTGGTTGCCGGTGTTGTTGTTACCGATGAAGAAGTTAGGCGTGTTGGAGATGTTGTACGACTCTGCGCGGAACTGCAGGTTTACACGTTCCGTGACAGGGAAGTTTTTGAAGATAGACATATCAACATCGCGGTAGTGAGGTCCAAACAACGAGTTGCGTTGCGTGTTGCTGATGGTTCCGAGGGGTTGAGGAGCGAAGGCCGTCACGTCGAAGAACTCCGCGTTGGTCTTGTGGCTCAAGCGAGGATCCTTGATGGTGTCAGGCCGATCGTTTCCACCGCTGTTCTGGGGAACCGCACGATTGTTGAAGCCATGTGCAATGCCATCGCTTTCGACTGGATTGTCTACGCCGGATCCAGTTTGGTCGATCGAGAAGACCTTACCACTCTGCCATACCGCGATGATGTTTGCATCCCATCCAGCGAGGAAGGCCTTCTTGATACCGGTAAAGCTCTTACCGTACTGCAGTTCATAGTTCATCTGGAGAGCAAAGCGGTTTTGAATGTCAGTATCCGTGTTGCCGTACTCGGTTGCGCGAATGTTTGTCGGAAGCGCGTTGCTCCAACCCTGATCGCCCTGCTGGGAGAAGGTGCTGGTATCAGACAGACCCTTAGCCCAGGTGTAATTAATATCGAAGGCGAGGCCCTTAGTGAAGCGACGCTGGAAGGATGTTTGCAGAGCGTTGTAGTTTGATACGCCCTCGGTGGCGAGGTAGCTGACGTTGTTAAGGTTAGTCAGGTTGCCATTCGCAGCAAGAGGACGTAGACCACCTACCGGATTTGCAGCACTTCCGAGAGGAGCCAACGGGTTGTAGGGCAGGGCCTGGTTGATGTTGTTGATCGACTCCGGCAGGTGCTGACCGATGTTGCCGACGTATCCAATGATGAAGACGTTGGCGCCGATCTGCTGCTCAACCTGGAGGTTGAACTGCTGAATGAGAGCGCTCTTGAAGTTTGTCTGCTCCGCAGTAAACGACAGGCCGTTGATTGAGGAGAGGTTAGACAGTTGAGCTGCGGTGAAGGGAGTCGGCGGAAGGATTCCCTGGCTCAAGCTTCCGTTCTGACCCTGACTCGGAGCCGCGCAGTCGCCGTTCTGACCTACTGGAACGGCGCCATTGTTTTTAGGCGCTAGTTTCAGAAGTTCAATCGCAACCGTGGCCTGGCAGGACGGAGAGTTAGACGAGGTGAAAGGAACGTTCTTCAGATCGCCGTTCGAGGTGTAGTTGCCTGGGAAGTAGCTGAGACCGTATCCGCCACGAACGATGATGCTGGGGGTGGCCGAGTAAGCGAAGCCGACCCGAGGAGCAACGTTGTTGTGCTGAGTTGGGATGTCTACTGTGTCGCTGACACCATTGACGCCAGCGATCTTCAGAGCGCTCGATACGTTTGCAGGGGTGTCTGAAAGTGCCTGCAGGTAGTCGAAGTTGGAGATGCGGTTGTGCGCTTCGGTAAACGGCGTGAAGATATCGTACCGAAGACCGTAGATCACGGTGAGCTTGGGGCTGATCTTCCAGCTATCCTGCCCGAAGACGCTCGGCTCCCAGCTGCGGTAGTCAGGCGGGCTGAAGTTGAAGGCACGTTGCTGCTGGTTGAAGGCACCAAGCAGAGTCGAAGCGAGTTGATTGTCCTGCTGGGTGTTCAGATTGGAGTCGTTGTCCGATTGGAGGCCGAAGTTGTAAGCGCCGACGGCAGAGGCGCTTTGAACGTTGCGAGCCTGCCTGCGGATCAAGCCTGCGCCAAACTTGATGTTGTGGTTGCCCTTGGTCCAGCTAACAGTACCGGTGTACTGGAAGCTGTTGTCGATGTCCTGTAGAGGAACATAGGCACCATCGCCGAGATCAGAGAATGGTCCGATAGCGAACGGGGTGAGCGAGTCTGCGAAGGGGCTGAAGCTGGTCTGGCTCGATGGAAAGCCAACCGTCTGATCGACCCCTTTACCGTAGTTGAGAGGCAGCGACAGGTTGTTGATGCGAGTGAAGCCTGCGCGAAGGTCCATAAGAAGACCAGGAGTGAAGATGTGGGTGTAACCCAACTCATACTGCTGGGCAATATCGGTGGCTGGGCCGTCGAAGTCGTATCTTCCACCACTGACCTGAATACCATTTTGCGTTCCCAGGCCGGGAGGGGTGAAGGTATTGACGGTGTTATACGAGAAGCGCGCGAAAAGCAAGTTCTTATCGTTGAGCTTGTGATCGATACGGGCGTCGTAGGTGTTCGAGTTCTGAGTCTTGCTAGGGCTAGTGATGAAGTTGTTGCTTAGATTGCTATTGGTCGGCGCGGGGAATAGCTGTAGATAATTCAACGCGATCGGATTGATAGTAGTTCCGGTGGCGAACGCCTGGGCTGTGCCGTTCTCGGTAGAGAAGAGGGCCTGCGGCGATCCGCCGTTGATGCTGTGGATGTCGTTGTACTCAGCGAGTGTCGGGACGGTTTTGGTGTAGGTGACGCCTGATACCTGACGGAATCCTTCGTAGTCGAAGTAGAAGAAAGTCCTATCGCGGAAGATGGGTCCGCCGATGCTGGCGCCGTACTGGTTCTGACGAAGCTCTGGCTTGCTACCGGTGCTCTGGAAGAAGTTGCGGGCATCGAAGATGTCGTTGCGGAAGTACTCGTAGACCGAACCGTGGAAGGCGTTGGTACCAGAGCGGGTGACGACGTTGATGACGCCGCCAGCGGTACGGCCAGCTTCCGGCGCGTAGCTGTTGGTCTCGACCGTGATCTCCTGAATGCCTTCGACGTTCGGCTTGACACCGATCGATCCGATGACGCGCTCGTTGTCGTCGATACCGTCTACTACCCAGTTATTGAGCGACTCGTCCTGTCCGTTGACGGAGAGGCCAGCGGCATTGGTACGACGATCGTCGGGACGGCCACCGCTCGAGAGCGAGTTACCTGCTCCGGGGTTGGCACCGGGGACGAGAGCTACGAGCTGAACGAAGTTACGTCCGTTGAGGGGCAGATCCTGCACTGCCTTGGCGGTCACGGTGGAGCTGACGGTGGCGCTGTCAGCCTGGAGGAGCGGGGTGCTGGCGGTGACTTCGACCACGGTGCTCTCGAGGCCGGTCTGGAGGTGCACATCGTTACGGGCACGGTCACCAGCCTCTACGGAGAGGTCCTTGGTGATCGCCGCTGCAAAGCCGGCGGCTTTGACGGAGATGGTGTAGTGGCCGACTGGAAGAATGTTGAAGCTATAGTCGCCGGAGCCGTTGGTGGTGGAGGTCCGCTTCTCGTTTGTCCCGTTATTGGTGAGGACGACGGTTGCGTTGGGGATGACTGCGCCGGTGGCGTCGGTGACGGTTCCGAGGATGTCGGCTGTCGTGAGCTGGGCGAAGGAGGCGGCAGTGAAGAGAACTAAGACTGCGAGAAGAGAAGCCGGCTTCCTCCATCCCTTGAAGATTGCGCGTCCGCACTGGCCTATGCGGTTCAAGTGCCTTGCGATTTCGTGATTCATGATTTGGTGCCCTCGATGCTAGGTTTGGTGAAACGTTTTAGTGGTTTGAACGCTGCTTTACGAACGATGGCAGGGAGTTTCTACTTCCTGCCGCTCCATTCCTGGAAGCCCCTCTTGTAGTGGAATCGCCGTATATCGGCAAATTTTGCTCGTTCTGCATATGTTTCAAACGTTTAAGTAGAGGAAAAAGTCTGTAACTTCCTCGGCTGAGGATTCTCGGGCATTGGTACAGGCGTTGTCAAGGAAGTTTTTACACTCCAGGTAACCAAATAGAGACCGAATATAGGTAGAAAAGGCCGTAAACGAGGGTGGTCCTACCAAGCTTTGCGATGCCACCGGCCAGTCCGAGGTAGCGGGGGCGGAGCGTCCGGAAGCGCAGGGCGCAAAATCTCTTCTAGAGGCTGGTTTTTGGGGAGAATTGGGAGCGTTTGCTTCAAGGATTAGGCAAAAGGAAGCGGGTAGCTGGTCAGGCTACCCGCTCGAATTGGTTGTGAGTGGTTTGTGAGTGGTTAGAACATGTATTTGAGGGCGAACTGGAGGTTGCGTTCTCCCTGCGAGGCGTTGACAAGACCGAACGTGGGCCCGATGGAGGAGTTGGGGGCGTTCAGGATGGGGTGGTTGAGGGCGTTGATGGCTTCGGCACGGAACTGCAGGCTCTGGCTTTCAACGATGTGGAAGCTCTTAGAGACGCTGAAGTCGACGGACTGGAGACCGGGGCCGGTGAAGCTGCCAACCTGACAGTTGCCGAAGCCGCTGGTGGGTTGAGAGACAGAGCTGGAGTCGAACCAGACCTCGCCGGGATGGAGGGGGTCGCTGGATCGCTTGCCGGGGGTCTCGATTGGCTGGCCGTTGCAGTTGGCGCGGGCGAAGCCGGAGGTGGTGCCGGAGTTGTCGGTGGCCTGAGCGGTGAAGGGGAAGCCATCGTGGAACTGAAGGATGGAGTTTGCCTGCCACCCACCGATGACGAGATCGGCGGCGCGGGGGATGTTAGAGCCGAACTGCCGACCACGGCCGAAGGGCAGGTCGTAGGTGACGAAGCCGTTGAAGGAGTTGGTGAGGTTCTGGTCGCAACGACCGTAGTCGGCGGCGGGGTTGTAGGTGTTCTGGAAGAAGAAGTGGTTGTTGCCAGCCTGGGTGATTCCGTTGCCGTCGCCGTACTGAGCGAAGAAGCCGGAAGAGTTGCCGAGGCACTTGGCGAAGGTGTAGTTGGCCTGGAACTCGAGACCGTGGGTGAGTCGCTGCTGGAAGCTTGCCTGGAGTGCGTTGTAGTTGGAGTAGCCGACGGAGGAGGTGAGACGGGCCTGTCCGACGAGGGACTGGAGGGTGGGGTTGAGGTAGGGGCTGGGGGCGATGGTGCCGTTGGCCTCGAGGACCTTCTGATTGATGAGCGAGATGGCCATGAGGTGATCGGTCTTCTGGCCGACGTAGCCGATGGAGAAGGTGGCGGAGTTGCCGAGCTGCCGCTG
>NZ_LMUD01000013.1 GCF_009766095.1 Granulicella sp. S190 | reverse complement strand
TCCCGCGCCCGCGCCGCTGTTCTCCTCGCTGCTGAACTATCGCCACAGCCGGGAAGGTGGGCCGGCATCTTCGCAGAAAGCTTTACAGGGCATGACCCGGCTTCGATTCGAAGAACGCACCAACTACCCCTTTGAACTCTCGATCGATGACCTGGGAGACGGCTTCTGGCTGACCACGCAGACGCTGGACTCCGTGGGGGCGGAGCGAATCTGTGCGTTCATGCAGACGGCGCTCGAATCCCTGGTCACGGCGCTCGAGACCGCTCCGGATACCCCATTGCAAAAACTGGCCGTGCTGCCCGAGCCGGAACGCCAGCGCGTTCTCTACACGTGGAACGAGACGGAGATGGCAATTCCTCGCGATCGGTGTCTGCATGAGCTGTTTGAGGAGCAGGTCCGCCGCGCGCCGGAGTCGACGGCGCTGATCTTCGAAGGGGAGTCGCTGAGCTATGCGGAGTTGAACCGCCTGGCCAACCGCCTGGCGCACTATCTGCGTGGGCTTGGGGTGAAGCCGGACGATCGGGTAGGTTTATGTGTGGAGCGCGGCTTCGCGATGATTACGGGCCTGCTGGCGATCCTGAAGTCTGGCGCCGGCTATGTGCCACTCGATCCCGCCTACCCGGCCGAGCGCCTCCGCTTCATGCTGAAGGACGCGCTACCCGTGGCGCTGCTGACGCAGAGTCACCTTGCGGATGTGCTCGAGCCCAGAGATCACTCCGCGATACCGATGCTGCTGCTCGATCAGGACGTCGCGCCCTGGCAAGTGTATCCGGAAGAGAATCCTGGTCGCGCGAAGCTGGGCCTCAGCCCCGTGCACCTCGCCTACGTGATCTATACCTCCGGCTCCACAGGGACCCCAAAAGGCGTCATGGTCGAACATCGGAATCTCGTCAATTGCATTCACAATGCCCAGCAGTACTGCCATCTCGAGCCTCGCGATCGTCTTCTTCAGTTTGCATCGCTCAGTTTTGATACCGCTGCCGAGGAAATATTTCCTCCATTAATAGTTGGAGCTGCTCTCGTTTTGAGTATTAAAGATCAATTGATCGACCCCAATTTGTTTTGGGATTTATGTCGAAGTGCAGAGATCACAGTGCTGGAGCTTCCCGCTCGATTCTGGAGTCAATTCGTTTCCGCTCCAGATGTCGTCATTCCAAATGCAGTACGGTTGATAGTTATCGGCGGGGAAGAAGTGTCGGTTCCGGCATTACGGCAATGGCTGGATAAACCACGTCATGTGCAGCTACTCAATGCCTACGGGCCAACCGAAGTTACGATCACTGCTTCAGTAGCCGGACCGGTCTTCAACAGAGCCAATCTGTCTTCCATTGGTCGACCGATTGGGAACACGCAGATTTACATTCTGGACGGTGCTCGTGAGCCTGTTGCGATTGGTGTTCCTGGGGAGATTTACATTGGCGGCGCGGGAGTTGCGCGCGGGTATCTGAACCGTCCCGATCTGACGGCTGAGCGTTTTGTCCGGAACCCCTTTGTGGAGGGAACAGAACGGATGTATCGCACGGGCGATCTGGGCCGCTGGCATCCTGATGGGACGATCGAGTTCCTTGGGCGGAACGATGACCAGGTGAAGATCCGCGGCTTCCGCATCGAGCTGGGCGAGATCGAGACACATCTGTTGGAACGTCCGGAGATCCGCGAAGCCGTGGTCTTGGCGCGGGAAGACGAGCCAGGGGACAAACGGCTGGTCGCGTACTACGTGGGGTCGGACGAAGGCGCTGCGGAGGATTTGCGTTCTCATCTGCAGCAGCGGCTTCCGGAGTATATGGTGCCAGCCGCGTATGTGCGACTGGACGAGATGCCGCTGACGCCGAACGGCAAACTGGACCGCAAGGCGCTGCCCGCGCCGGAGCTCGAAGCCTATAAGTCGGCAGGCTACGAGATCCCGGTTGGGGAGATGGAGACGCTGCTGGCGCAGGCCTTCGCCGAGGTGCTGGATCTGGAACAGGTCGGGCGGCATGAAAACTTCTTCGAGCTCGGTGGGCATTCCCTGTTGATGGTGAAGCTGCTCAGCCTGCTACGCAATCACGGAGTCGAACTCGATATCCGCAACCTCTTTCAGACACCCACGGTAAGGGACCTTGCCGCGTCGATTGCGGATGCCTTGCCCCGGGTGGAGGTTCCCCCCAGCCTGATTCCAATGTCAGTGGATAACAGAAACATCTCCACCGATCAAATCGAGATGAGCATATGACATTTGATCAGTTACTTGTAGAGCTTGATAAACGAGGAGTCGAGCTTAAGAAGTTCAACTCGGATCTTTTTATACGTGGTAGCCGTGAAGTATTAGATCTTGGTCTCAAAGAGTTCGTGCGTCTTCACAAGTCGACTTTACTGGATCTGTTAGGTAGGGACGTCGATCAATGGTGGTCGACTCCTTCGGTGATCACGCCGTCGATGCTTCCGCTGGTGACGTTGAACGCGGAGCAGATTGCAGCGATCATAGCCCAGGTTCCGGGTGGAGCAGGAAACGTGCAGGATATCTATCCGTTGGCGCCTTTGCAGGAGGGGATCTTCTTCCACTACCTGATGGCCGACCAGGGTGATCCATATCTGTCCTCGGGTCTGATGGCCTTTGATAGCCGGGAGCGTTTGGATGGCTATCTGAGGGCGATGCAGGCAGTGGTGGATCGTCACGACGTTTTGCGCACTGCGATCTTCTGGGAGGGTTTACCGGAACCGGTGCAGGTGGTGCTGCGTCGTGTGATCCTGCCGATCGAAGAGGTAGAGCTGGAGGGTGAGGGCGATGCGGCTGAACAACTGTACGCGCGGTTCGATCTTCGCCACAGCCGGATCGATCTGCGACAGGCTCCGCTGCTGCGGCTCCACATCGCGTACGATGCCGGGCAGAAGCGCTGGTTGTTGCTGATGCTGATCCACCACCTGACGACGGATCACGTATCGTTGGAGCTCCTGCTGGAAGAGGTGCGGATGCATC
The DNA here is from genome assembly GCF_009766095.1 of Granulicella sp. S190. Taxonomy (GTDB): domain Bacteria; phylum Acidobacteriota; class Terriglobia; order Terriglobales; family Acidobacteriaceae; genus Edaphobacter. Next base: position 66 of record NZ_LMUD01000013.1, on the reverse strand, counting down.
TTCTGGGAAGAGGGGAAGAGCTTCCTGCGCCAATACCATTCCGGAACTACGTGGCCCATGCGCGTC
>NZ_LMUD01000012.1:75888-104933 GCF_009766095.1 Granulicella sp. S190 | reverse complement strand
TAACGGGCTGACCGCCGGTGGGAAGGGCAAACTCTGCCGTGCTGAGGTTGGGATGCAGCACGGCGATCTTTCCGGCGCTGGTCTCGGCGTACCAGATACTGCCGTCGCCGGCGATATCCACACCTTGTGGAAGGCTGACGGGCGAGGGGGTGGGGATCTCTGTGATGCTGGCGGGAAGGGTCGTGGCCGGGGTGGAGCTTTGGGCCTGAAGGAGGAGCGGAACCGCGCCATACAGAGCGAGGGTTGCGACGAGAGGAACGATACGTTTCACTGGGGTCTCCTTGGAATCATCAGATACAGACAACGGGACAAACCCAGGAGGTGGAAGTGTTGGCATCGAAACGACATCGAAGCCAACGAACCGGCTCTCCGCCTCTATGCGTTGCTTCGTTTTCATACACGAATGCAGCTATCGGCAGAGCATAGCGTCACTCAAGCTACCACACCAGATTGCGGATGTCGTTTCAAAAGAGTTTGAAAAGTGCACGCTCCCGCTCTAAAGTAATAGCCGGATCTGCACAGACTGATGGACTCCTCTCAAATCGCCGGCAAATCCATCGCACCCCCCAGGCCGAAGACCATGTCTTCGAAGACCAGCACGGCGGACTCCAGATCGCGAAGCTCCAGCCCATCCAGCCCGGACAGTTCATCGCTGGTCTTCGGGCTGAGATCATCGCCGCCGTAGACCCCACCGCAAATCCAGCGCCTACTCGGATGGGAAGGCCGGGAATGGAAGGTGCCGGAATGCCACCTTCGCCGCGATCCTGACCTCGCGAAGATGCCAAATCCACATCTCTTCGAATAAACTCTTCGCTGTAGAGTGGTGACACCGAGGTCTCAGTGACCGTGGACGAAAGACTATCGCAAACTATCCCGAAGAGAGACGCACTGTCAGGTTCGAACCCCAAAAAGTTCGCCGCTATCGCTCTCCTGTTCATGCTCGCTGCGATCAGCAGCAATGCGCAATCGCAAATTGAAACAGCCCCGGCACAATCTCCAGCAACTGCAACTTCCTCAGCACCCACCCTTCACGTTTACACCAATCTCAAGCAGGTGCCGGTCCTCGTCCTCGCTCACGACTACGAGCGAATGAAGCCGATCGACACCTCGGGATTCCGTTTGAGCCTCGACTCCGGCCCACGGTTTCGCCCCACCTACGTTCGCCGCGAGGGCGATGACCCAATCTCCCTCGCAATCCTCATCGACGCAAGCAAACCCGATAACGAGCTGCTGCCGCCGCTCATCCAAGCCATCGCTGCACTCCCGCCCGACTTCCTCCATCCGCAGGATCGCGTATCGGTCTATGCCATTGATTGCGCCCTGATCCGCACGACCTACGACGCGGCGGCAAATCCGACTGTACTCGCTGATGGAGTTCGGAGAGCCATGATGCCATGGCAGATCCGTCAAACCCAAAACGCGGAGCTAAAGAAACAGAAGAAGGCCCCTCTACCACCCTGCAGGGTACGCCTGCCACTTTGGGACTCCATGGCAGATGTGCTCGACGACCTCGACCAACAGCCGGGCAGACGTGTACTCCTGGCCATCACTGATGGTGAAGATACCGGCAGCAGGAGCCTCTGGAAAGACGTCATGCTCCATGCACAGCTCCACTCCGAGGCTGTCTTTGGGCTTCTGCCAAACCCAACAATCATCGTGGAGAAATCCCACGAGACGTCGGAGATGTTTCCCTTCCATTCTCCCTTCCTCAACAACCACGAGGACAAGTTCGAACAGATATGCGTGAACAGCGGTGGAATCCAGTTACAGGCCAGCGAGCACACGACTATGTATCGGCTCAAGGAGTTCACGCAGATGCTCCGGGAGCGCTACATCCTCGAGTTCCCGCGTGCGACAACCGAAGAAGCAGGGATTCACACACTCGCGGTGACTTACAGAAAGAGGAACAATCTCTATATTGCGTCCGCCGGAATTTCGGTTCCAATTGCGAGCGAAGAAGAGCGAAGAGGCGCGAACACCATTCAACCTGACCCCTCGCGAGAGCCTACGGAAGGCGATCGGAAGGTGCTCAGCCCAAAGCATTGAGCCTGATCGTGATCGGACTAGCGCCAAAATCCTGTCTAGTCCCCCAACTGCGAGAGCGCGTCAACTTGCCACTCCTAACACTAACCATCTACGCTTACCTCGAGAACAAACAACACACATGATGACGATTCGACAAGAAGTAGAAGCTCTCCTCGCCGCGCTCGGCGTCCCCTCTTCTCTCACCACCAGCGGCGATCTGACTGTCCGGACTCCGATCACCGGCGAGATCATTGCGCAGGTCTCGACGATCACAGCCGAAGCGGCCAAGGCAGCCATCGCCAAGGCCCACGCTGCTTACCTCGAGTGGCGCAACGTCCCTGCGCCGAAGCGCGGGGAGCTCATCCGGCTGCTTGGCGAAGAGCTGCGGGCCAACATCGAGCCGCTTGGCCGCCTGGTCACCATCGAGTCCGGCAAGCTTCTCTCTGAAGGCCAGGGCGAGGTGCAGGAGATGATCGACATCTGTACCTTCGCTGCGGGCCTGTCCCGTCAGTTGGCAGGCCTCACCGTTCCCTCCGAACGCGCCAAGCACCGCATGATGGAGACCTGGCACTCGCTCGGCGTCGTCGGCGTGATCTCAGCCTTTAATTTTCCCGTGGCGGTGTGGAGCTGGAATGCTGCGCTGGCTCTGGTCTGCGGCGACGCTGTCGTCTGGAAGCCTAGCGAAAAGACACCGCTGACTGCGCTCGCGACCCAGGCCATCTTCGAACGCGCCGCAAAGAAGTTTGGAGCCATCCCCGCGGGGCTCGCGACTCTCCTGATCGGCGATGCCAAGGTTGGCGAACAGCTGGTCGACAGTCCGCTGATTCCGCTGGTCTCCGCTACCGGATCGACCGCGATGGGGCGCGCCGTTGCACCGAGGCTTGCAGCGCGCTTCGCCAAGGCGATCCTCGAGCTTGGCGGCAACAACGCCGCGATCGTCGCACCCTCCGCCGATCTCGACCTGACCCTGCGCGCCATCGCCTTCTCCGCGATGGGAACCGCTGGACAGCGCTGCACCACGCTGCGCCGGTTGATTGTCCACGAGAGCATCTATGACAAGTTCATCCCGCAGCTCAAGAAGGTCTACTCTTCTGTCGTCATTGGCGATCCAGGAGCGCAGGGCACCCTAGTCGGCCCGCTTATCGACGAGCGATCCTATAAGGCCATGCAGGGCGCGCTCGAAGAAGCACGCAGCGCCGGCGCTACCATCACCGGCGGGGAACGCATCGAGACTGCGGATGTTGAAGCGTTTTACGTTCGTCCCGCGCTGGTCGAAGTCTCTTCGCAGACCGAGACGGTCAAGCGCGAGACCTTCGCTCCCATTCTTTATGTCCTCAAGTACTCCGACTTTGCAGGCGCACTCGGTCTGCACAACGACGTGCCGCAGGGTCTTTCGTCTTCGATCTTCACGATGAACCTTCGCGAAGCTGAGCTCTTCCTCTCCGTTACCGGATCCGACTGCGGCATCGCTAACGTCAACATCGGCACCTCGGGTGCGGAGATCGGCGGAGCCTTCGGTGGCGAGAAGGAGACCGGAGGAGGGCGCGAGTCCGGCTCCGACGCGTGGAAGCAGTACATGCGGCGCGCCACCAATACCATCAACTACGGCACCGACCTGCCGCTGGCCCAGGGCGTGAGCTTCGACATCGCGTAGCTTTGCGCGGACGACAAACTTGCGTCGCACAAAGAAAAAGCGGCTACCGCTCTTCGCGATAGCCGCTTTCGTTTCTTCAAACTACTGCGCCGCCGACTTGTGTCCTGTCAGCCGACCATCCATATCGGCCAGCACAAAGGTGACAACCGACAGCATCGCCGCATTTTTGCGGAACTCCACGGGATCGACCTTATCCAGCGTATCCGCCTCGGTGTGGTGCCAGTCGAAGTAGTGCTGGTCGTCAGTCCGGGGAGCCAAAGCGGGCACACCGTCATCGGTCAGCGGCTCGATATCCGATCCGCCGCCACCCGGCAGCACCTTGTCCGCCCCGATCGGCGCCAGCAGCGAAGCGATATCCTGCAGGGCAGCGTACGACTGCTGCTGGTCAGGCGGCAACTTGCTGAGATCGAACGCGGCGGCACCGGGCCTCATGGAGCCGAACCCTCCAAAGCCCATGCCCAGCGGCTTCTCCGCACCTTCATCCATCTCGATGGCGGCCACCTGATCGCCGATCTTATCGCCAATGACTCTTCGATACTCCTTGCCGCCCGCTTCACCGTTCTCTTCGTTTACCCAGAAGACGAGCCGGATGGTCCGCTTCGGCTTGAGGCCCAGCTTGTGCAGCAGCGTCACCGCCTGATAGGCCGCCATGATTCCCGAACCGTCATCCTGCGCGCCCTGACCTACGTCCCACGAGTCGATGTGTCCGCCGATGGAGACTACCTGCTCCGGGTGTTCGGTGCCCACAATCTCGCCCATCACGTTCCCGGCTTGAACATCAGGTTCCATGTGCGCATCCATCTGCAGATGCGCCTTCACCGTCCCGTCCTTGCACAGCCGCTCGATCATCGCCGCATCCTCCACAGAGATCGCGGCCGCTGGAATCTTGGTCACCTTCGGGTCATAAAAGAGCGCGCCTGTGTGCGGCGTCTGCATGGCAAGCCCGGTCGCCGAGCGCACCAGAACTGCCACCGCACCCTTCGCCGCAGCCTTCGACGGCCCCAGCGCGCGATACATCACGTTCGCTCCATAGCCGTGCCAGCCTGGGTTGAAGACTACGATCTTCCCCTTCACCTGCTCCGGCGACATGGCATCGAATGCCGCGAAGCTTGGCGCAAAGATCACCTCCGCGGTAATCCCATCCTTCGGAGTGCCCACGCTCATGCCTAGACCAAGCATGTGCAGCGATTTCGTCATCGGGCCGGCTTCACCTTTGTAGAAGATCGCGCCGGACTCGTCGCCTCTGACCCAGTGGGGCACCATCACCGGCTGCACAGTCACGTTCTGCAGCCCGGCCTTGCGCATCAACTCCGCACCCCAGGTCACCGCCGTGTTCAAAGGCGCCGTGCCGCTCAGGCGCTTGCCGATGTGGTCGCACAGATACGTCAGCGCCACGTACCCATCGTCGTCGGTCTCAGAAGCCTGCAGGATTCGATCCGCGTCAGTCTTGTACTTCGTCGCCAGCGGCCCTGCAATCGCCGGCAGCGAGATGCGTTGCGACGAGCCGGTCGCACCCGAGGTACCTGGCGCACCCATCTGGGTCAATCCCGTCTGAACAAACAGCAGTGCAGACCCCACACCTAAAGCGGCAAGACCTCTCATGCGAATCTCCTTTTTTTCGGAACGGATGCTTTGACCATAAAACCTTGCGCCAGCAAATACAAGAAGATGCGTGATCGAGCCTGCAGAAGCGCGCACTGATGCACTCTTTCACAAGCCGCCGCGATCTCGCGTAGCATCTCAATCAAGAGCGCATGATCAACCATCACCGAACTCCCCGCCTCCTCTCTCTCTGCTTCGCCTGCATTCTCACCGCAGCCACTCCCTTCGCCACAACGCAGACGCTTGCCCGTCCCGGCTGGGTGGGTTCCGGCATCACCACTGATACGTGGTGGAAGCGCGCCGTGATCTACGAGGTCAATCCCATCGACTTCAGCCCTGCGGGCGATAGTCCCCTCCATGGCGTCGTCCACCGTCTCGACTACATCCACTCGCTTGGCACCGACGCGATCCTGCTCACTCACCTTCAACCCGATCCCACGCAGGCTCAGACGATCGCCCCGGCCTTAGGCACGCTCGATGACTTCGACGACCTGCTCCGCGAAGCCAGCAGCCGCCACCTCCATGTTCTGCTCGATCTCGATCCCGCTATCCCCGCGGCCGACCTTCCGAATGTGGCGCGCTTCTGGCTCAATCGCGGCATCGCCGGGTTTCACCTCTCCGGCAGTGGCGATACTGCCAACGCCCAGGCTGCAACTCTCCGCGCAACGACCACAAGCTACCTCGGTCAACGCATCCTCATTGCCGATGCAACCTCGGAGCCTGCGCCTACCCTGACCGCCGTGTCTCAACCCGTGGCAGTTGCGTCGACAGAGCCGGAGGCGGCAGCTCCTCCGTTGACGTCCGTTCAACCGCCGGTTCCTGTCCAGCCGCAGGCTGAGGCGCCCACCGCGCGCTTTCGCCATCACGCGCATGGCCGCTCCCGGCACCACTCCCGCACTCATGTCACAACTCCAGCAAACCCTCCAGCTAACGCAGCGACAGACGCTCAAGCCCCAGCGCAAACGACCACCTCACGATCTACGCCGACTCGCTCTCAGTCGACACACACCCAGGTACACACTGCGCTCGACACTCAGATGCCGCAACTTCTGCTCAACGACCGCATTGGTTCCATCACCACGTTGCACGCTGCGGCGATCCGGCCCGTCATTGAGAGTCTCCAGGCGGTTCAGCAGAGTGGCCATAGCGTCCCGCTGCTCGCCACCGACGGACCCTCCTTCCCCCGCAGCATGAGCCGCTACGCCGACGGGCAGCACGACCTGGCAATCGCCAAGATGCTCGCCACGCTCCTCTTCACTACTCGCGCCGAATCGCTCCTCTACTACGGCCAGGAGCTAGGCGTTCGCACGCCAGCTTCCACTGACGCAACCGCGGCCGCGCCTTTGATCCTGTGGAATGCGCCGCCACCTCCAAAGCCTGAGCCCGTCAGTGAGGCCTATGTTCCGTACAAGCCGCCCACCGCTGCGTCTGCCAACGAGAGCTACGTCCCCTATAAACCGCCCAGTGCTTCACCCCCCACTCCAGTAGCCGCACCCCTTGCGCCTACACCTGTTGCCACTTATGCGGCTGGCGCAACACCTAACGCTGCCGTGGAAGACGCTGACCCCGACTCGCTTTTGAACTGGTATCGCCAGCTCAGCACGATCCATCATGCCAACGCCACACTCGCCACTGGCACAACCCTCACCATCAATCGCGACGACCAGAACGTTCTTGTCCTCATCCGCAAACCCAAGGTCGTCACGCCCACGTCGCCGGTGATAGTGCTTCTGTTCAACCTCTCCGCGCAACCGGCCCAGCTCTCGCTGAAAGCAGATTTCACAAGCCTCGGAATGCGGGGCAGCTTCCTTCGCACTGTGCTGCGCTCGTACGAAGGCATAGGCACCATGCACCTCGAGGACATGACGCTGCCGCCCTACGGCGCCTACATCGGAGAGCTGCGCTACTAGATCGTCGTGATGCTGACATTTCCATCGGATGCGTGAATGTCGAACGGAACACCGCCTGCATTCATATGTCCGTGGAGATGATGACGGCCTGAGTCTCCACTGTTGTAGTGGTCCATCGTTAGCGGCAAGGTGCAGAGGAGATGTCCGTCGCCGGTGGTCACATCCATATCTGCGGAGAGAGTCTGCGGCAAACGGATGGTGATACGCCCATCGGAGGCCTTGATCCGCGATGCTCCGGTAAGCTGCGACCCGGGAGCGAGCGTGAAGTCGAGGTTGCCATCGCTGGTTTCAAGCTGAACCGCCGTGAACTGCCCATCGATCTTCATGCTCCCGTCGGAGCCTCGCGCATCTAGCGTACCCACTACGTTATGCACGCTGATCGCGCCATCCGAGGCGTTGAGGTGTACCTCGCCCTTGATGTTGTCGAGGCTCACCGCACCATCGCCTGCATGAACCTGCACTTTGCCGGTCAGATCCTGCGCGGAAAGATTTCCGTCCGCTACCGTAGCATCCAGATCGATCTTTCCCGGTATCTCTACGTTTACTTTGGTTCTTCGGCCTTCGTTCCATTGAATGCGAAAGTTGTGCGGCTTCTCTTTGAGTCTGAAGGTGACATGATCCCCTTCCTGATGCTCTTCGATGGTGTACTCGTTCAGGTTTCTGGTGGACTCCACATGGACTTTGATCTCTTTGCAGTCGCCACAGGAGCGGATCTCAAGCCCGCTGTCGCCGGTCTCTACCGTGAACGAGGTAGATCCGCCGTTCAGGGAATAGCTCTTCTGCCACTCGTGGTCGGAGCTCTGGGCAAACACTGAAAGAGTGGAAGTGGAGAGGAGAGCCGCCGCGATGGTGGCGGCGAAACCTATGGAGCGAAGGGCTATAGAGGACATAGAAATCTCCTGTCTGCAAAGTTGACGGAGAGAGTTACGCAAGGCTTCGTGCCCAGGTTCCCCGAAAACCGAAAATCTTCCAATTGCCGCGTGGAATAACCAGATCCACCAGCTAACCCGTTCCGGGGCCTCATGCGGCTCTAAGTCTTCCATTATTGTTCTGCGGGAGCCCTTCGCACCGCCGTCTCGTATCCTGCATAGACGCGGTCGAAGACCGCATCCCAGCTACAACCCAGAGCATACTCCCGCGCCCTCTGCCGCATCTCCCCCAGCCTCGCCCGGTTCCGCACCAGCTCCGCAACCGACGCTGCGAAGTGATCATCTTCCGTTACAAATCCGGTCTTGCCATCCTGCACGATGAACTTCGGTCCACCATCGGGGGTCACCACGGCAGGCACACCGCTCGCCAGCGCCTCCAGCACCACGTTGCCGAAGGTATCGGTATGCGAGGGGAACACCAGTACATCCATGTTGGAATAAGCCTGCGCCAGCGCGGCTCCACGCAACACCCCGGCGAACTCCGCACCCACCAGCTCCCTCCGCAGCGCGTCCTCGTCGCTTCCATGTCCAACGATCAAAAACTTCACGCCCTCCACTCCCATCGCCGCCAGCTCCCGCTGCACCCTCGTCAGCAGCGTCACATTCTTTTCAATCGAGAGCCGCCCCACATAGCCCAGCACTATCGTCGCATCGTCTGCCGCACGGGTCCGGTGCGCAGGTGAAAACCACTCCGTATCCACGCCGCGCTGCATCAGGTAGCAGGGCCTCTCCGTGGTCTGTTCCAGCATCCGGCAGAGCTCCTGATTCGGAGCGAACAAAACCTTCGCCAGCTGGTAAAAACGCGAGGTGGCCCACAGCGCCCCCGCCTCCACGCCACGCTCCGTCGTTGCGCCTGCATGTTCCGAGAGTTTTCCGGTCAGCCATCCCATTCTTCGCGCCGCATACTCATGCACGTTCGTATGCCACGAGGCCGCCAGCGGAATCCCCATCTCCCATGCGAAGTACGCGCCGAACATTCCCAGCTCACTCGGCCCTGTAATGTGAATGACGTCCGGGCGAAACCGTTCCAGCTCCCGCCGGATCGCGCCGCTATGCCGCCAGAAGAGCGTGTCGAACTCGAGATCCTTCTCCATCCGTACCGAAGTACGACTGCGCTCCAGCTCCAGCGTCCTCAGCTCCCCCACCTGTTCGAACGAGATCTCCCGCGTGCCTGCACGAACGCAAAGAAACGGCAGACCATGCCGCTGGGCGTACGCAACAAAGTTGCGGCTCGTATGCGCGACCCCATTTACCTCATGGAACGAGTCCGGAAAGTAGGCAACACGCGGCTCCCGCATCGCTCTAGACTACCCCTCGTCTGCTCTATCGCGAAGTGGCCAACGTGTAGCGCAGCGGACTACTAAGCATCCAGCTTGGCCAGCGCAGCCCGCATCTCCCCGGTGTCAGTCCACGCCATCCGCAGCCCGCTTGAGACCGGCCCGGCCCCCATCATCCGCACCATCACCAGCACAGCACGAAAGAACGCGGGAGCACGTCCCGTCGTCCACAGCCGTGTCATCGGCTGCATCACGCCCTCGGCATCAGGATGATAGACCCGCTCATCCCACAATCTTGAACCCTCTGGAAACTCCGGATAGTTTCTTATCGCATCCAGCGTGGACTGCAGGATCCTGTGCTTCCACGGCTCCGCATACTGCGGCATAAACAAGACATGGCTCTGACGCTCGCGCCTTACCTCGTGCACAAACTCGTTGAAGCTCTCGGCGTGCGTCAGGTTTACATTCGCGTTCGGCTCCACGCCATGCCGGTCGCCGCCGCTGATCACCAGCTGATTCCACTTGCCGGCCAGCGTCGAGGTCTCGCGGTTTTCTTTCCAGTCGCGCAGCCCATTCAGCTCCAGCGCATGAACGAACTGGCCGTTCACCGCCAGAAACTCGTTCACCAACACCTCGTGCTTCTCCTTGCCTACACGATAGAGATCCCACAGCGGATGGTTGAAGACGATTAACACTCCCGGCTGCTCATCGAGTTCCGCCAACATCTCCGTCAGCAGCTTCGGCGCTCTGGTTGCGACGGGCATGGCCGTGAACGCAGCCATCCGCTCCATCCACGCCGCCCCGGTCGCGCTCGGCAGGTTGTGTATCCCAAGATGAAATGCCGTTGCGCCAAAGGGTACCGTCCACTCCACTGAAACCGGAATGTGCCGTGACGAGGGCACGGATCGCAGCAGCATCGGTGCCTGGATGTCGTCGTGATCGGTAATCGAGACCAACCCCTGAATCTGCAGTTTGTCTTCGATCTGCCTCCGCTCCAGGTCAAATGCGAGACTAGGCGTCAATGGTGGCGTCCAGTAGGCCTTCGCATAGTCAGGGTCGATGCCCGTCAGTCGCCTGCTGCGCTGTTCGCCCCAACGCATAATCGGCTGCAAAAAGCTCCAGTCCTTCGACAGCTCCGAGATGAAATCCAGGGTCTCCTTCGACTGATTCGTGTGGCTGTGCAGCGACACGCCCGTAGCGAATCCCTTCGCCGCCTCCGGTTCCCGCCACAGATACGACACGCTCGACTGGCTCATTCGCTAACCCCCAGGGCTCTCAGGTTCTCAGGCTGCTTACGAGTGCAGTGTCCACACCTTGTGTGACGAGGATGTGACTGCACTAACAATGCAGCTTCAAAATCCCTAAACCCCGTATCTACAATGATTCCCCAAAGGTTGTAGCCCTTGAAATCCGCTCAGATCTTGACCCGAAACAGCTGCTCCCGAAGCTTTATGGCTCGACGGGCCGTCCCTTCTCCGGTCAACCTTGGCCCTGTCCGGTAAAATCGAGCGGCTACAGTAAACGTTTTATCCTTGGATAAATCCAGTTTGCCCCACGTTGAGAGGAAGAAAGCACTGTGACTTCAAACCTTCGAAAAGCTCTGCTGGCCGTGATGGGAATCGCAGCGGGAGTCTCCTCCGCACAGGCCGTGTCCGACAAGCCAGCACCAGCAATCGTAAATACACCTTCCAACATCACTCCGTCGATTGCTCCCTTCACCAACATCCTCTACGGCGCCGCTTACTACCACGAGTACATGCCGTACGAGCGCCTCGATAAAGACGTGGCCCTCATGAAGGATGCGGGGCTTACCGTCGTCCGTATGGGCGAGTCCACCTGGAGCCTGTGGGAGCCGGAGGACGGCAGGTTCGAGTATGCCTGGATGGACCGTGTCGTCGACGCGATGGGCAAGGCGGGCATCAAGGTCATCATGGGCACGCCAACTTACTCCATCCCCACGTGGATGTATCACGCCCATCCTGAGGTGCTCGCACGGCCGATGGGCGGCGCGGAGACCGCTTACGGCATGCGCCAGAACATGGACACCGACAGCCCTGCCTATCGCTTCTACGCGCAGCGGCTCATTCGTCACATGGTCGAGCACTATCGCGACAACCCCACCGTGATCGGCTGGCAGATCGATAACGAGACAAGCTCCTACGGCGCGACCAACCACGATGTCTTTGTAGGCTTCACCAATCACCTCAAGCAGAAGTTCGTCACCACAGACGCCCTCAACAAGGCCTGGGGATTGAACTACTGGGGCGAGGACGTGAACGGCTGGGAGAATCTGCCCACCCGCGATGGAACGATCAGTACCGGTTACAAATTGGAGTGGTCGCGCTGGTCGCAGATGCGCGTCACCGACTTCCTCAGCTGGCAGGCCGCGATCGTACGCGAGTACCGGCGTCCCGATCAGTTCGTCACGCAGGACTTCGGCGGCATCGGACGGCGCGACGTCGACGAGTTTCAGGTAGCTAAGTCGCTCGATATCGTCGCGGACAACCCCTACCACGGCGCTCAGGACCACATGGACGGAGCCGCGCAGACCTTTCAAGGCGATCTCGCGCGTTCGCTCAAGCACGCGAACTATCTGGTCACCGAGACCAACGCGCAGACGATCGGATGGGACTCTACGATCCAATATCCTCCCTACGATGGTCAGATCCGCCTCGACGTCTTCACCCATCTCTCCAGCGGGGCCAACATGGTGGAGTACTGGCACTGGGCCTCCATCCCGTCGGGGCAGGAGGTCTACTGGAAGGGCGTTCTTGGACATGATCTGGAGCCGAACCGCGCCTACGCGGAGGTTGCGAAGACCGCCCACGAACTCAACAAGATCGGCACGCACCTGGTCAATCTGAAGATCACCAACCAGGTAGCGATCCTCTACAGCGTAGACTCCGCCAACGGACTGGACTTCATGCCGATCGTGCGGCAGGCCAGTGAGCCATGGCCAGCGCAGAAGACCGGCCCGGAGTACACCAGCCTCCTCAACCAGCTGCATCGTTCGCTCTATCAGCTCAACGTCGGAACCGACTTCGTCTTCGCTGACGATCCCGACTTCTCGCGCTACAAGGTGCTCATCGTTCCCGCGCTGTATGTGGCCGATGACGCTCTCCTGCAGAAGATCTCGGACTTCGTCAAGGGCGGCGGCCACGTCCTGATGACCTTCAAGAGCGGGTTCACCAACGAGAACAACGCTGTCCGTTCGGTACGCGCTCCAGGGCCACTGCGCGAGGCAGCAGGATTCAGCTATCAGGAGTTCTCCAACCTCGAAAAGCCTCTCGCGCTCAAAGACGATCCCTTCCACGCCGGAGCAGAGAACAAGGCAAGCTATTGGGCGGAGTTTCTGATGCCGGATCACGCGAAGCCGCTCGCCTTCTACGACCATCCCTTCTTCGGACGCTGGCCTGCAATCACGGAGAACCAGTTCGGCTCCGGCTCGCTTACCTATGAAGGCACCTACCTCACGGAGGCGCTGCAAAAGAGCGTACTGCTGGGAGTGTTGAAGGAGGCTGGCCTAACGAGCGCCGATCAGTCGTTGCCTGCTCCCGTACGCGTGAAGCATGGCGTGAACGCGATGGGGAAGAAGGTTCACTACTATCTCAACTACTCCAGCGACGAGCAGCCGGTCTCTTATTCCTACGCCGCGGGCGTCGATCTAACTACCGGCACTGCCGTTCCGCAGTCGGCAACGCTGCAGTTAAAACCGTGGGATCTGGCGATCGTCGAGGAGAAGTAGCAGGGCAGATGGGTAAATAAAATCGCAGGCCGCATTATCGCGTCTTCGCGATATCCGGCCCCATCATCTCCTGCACGTTGGGCGCAGGCTCGGCAGGGATCTCATCCTTCTCCAGCCGCGCCTGATCGCGCTCATAGTCAGAGTCGAGATGATTCTCGGTCAACCCTGTCTTCAGCAGCGCGAAGGCCTCCTCCGGCGTATCGGCAAACTGGAACAGCTCAAGATCCGCCTGCGCGATCGCACCCTTCGCCGCCAGCAGTTCGAGGTTGATCACGTTCTTCCAGTAGCTCGCGCCATAGATCACAACCGTGATCTTCTTCGCCAGCTTCTTCGTCTGCGCCAGTGTCAGCAGCTCGAACATCTCGTCCAGCGTGCCAAACCCGCCGGGAAAGACCACCAGCGCCTTTGCCAGATAGGCGAACCAGTACTTCCGCATGAAGAAATAATGAAAGTCGAAGCTCAGCGCCGGCGTAATGTACGGGTTCGGATGCTGCTCGAACGGTAGCTTGATGTTCAGACCGATCGTCTTCGCGCCTGCCTCATAGGCCCCGCGATTAGCCGCCTCCATGATCCCCGGCCCACCGCCAGAGGTCACTACAAACCGGTGGCGCCTTCCGGGCAGCGTCTTCGACCACGCAGCTACCATCCCCGCCAGCCGCCGCGCATCTTCGTAGTAGTGGGCCATCTCCACTGCGGCCTCGGCCAGCTTCAGCTTCTGTGCGCTCGCCTCGCCGCTGGCAATCTCCTCCGGCCTCGCTGGCTGCTCATCCCTGGGGGCAGGCTGCGCCGAACCTGTATTCTCCAGCAGCTCCAGCTCCGAGTTCGCCACATCCAGCGCACGAAAGCGCGCCGAGCCGAAGAACACCACCGTGTCCTGAATCCGCTCCCGACGAAACCGCGCCATCGGCTCCTGGTACTCGGCCAGGATTCGCAACATCCGCCCATCGGGCGAGTTCAAAAACTCCGAATTCTCATACGCCAGCGGAGCCTGCTCCAGCATCTCCGGCATCTTTGGGTTCATCGTCTCATTATCCCGTCGGTCATCCATTGGGCGTCGCTCATCCCCGGTAGTCGCGATAGTGCACCGCCTCGGAGATACCGATCCATATATCCAGCAGCCCCAGCCCGGAGATCATACCCCGCACCGCGCCGTTATGCAGCACCATCGCAAGCCACGGCCTCGCCAGAATAAACTCATTCCGATCCCATATCCGCGTCCACCAGGGAAGCACCATTACCAGCACGCCCAGGTACACGCAGAACAGCACCAGCACAAATAAAGACAATCGCTGCAGCCACACCGGCGCAGACCTCTTGGTAGGTTCACCCTCGTTCGCCGGCTTCTCTTGTAAGGCCGGTTCAGGGTTAGGAAATAGTTGTGGCTGTCCGGACATCAAACTCCTACGTTTGACAGTAGCAGACGGCCCTTTCCTCTGTCTCTGCGGCAGGTGCATCCATCAGTACCCCGATGAGCACACCGACGAGTGCAAGTTGTCGGATCGAAACTACTTGAAGAACGCATAGTGGACCGCCCTCTTATGGCATAGCTATACTTGAAGATGCGGCTGGCAGCCAGAAATCCGGGCGGCGAGGCCATGGAACAAGGGACGGGTTAGTTTCAGTGATTCTCAAGATCTGTGAAGTCGGTAATCCTGTACTGCGCAAGGTCGCACGTTCTCTCTCCACCGATGAGATTCGCGGCAAAGACATCCAAGACCTGATTGGTTACATGCGCGACACGATGCGAGATGCACCTGGCGTCGGGCTGGCCGCGCCGCAGATCGGAGAATCTCTTCAGATTGCGGTCATCGAGGATAAAGCCGACTATCAAAAGACCCTGACGGCAGAGCAACTCAGCGAGCGTCAGCGTGGGCCTGTCGACTTCCATGTCATCATCAACCCGCAGATAGAACTCCTCGCACCCGCTGACCTCTCCTTCCATGAAGGCTGTCTCAGCATCCCGCGGCTGATGGCCATGGTTCCAAGGTCGCGCTCGGTTCGGGTCACCTGCCTCGACGAGCACGGAGAGCAGCGTGTGATTGAAGCCGAGGGCTGGTATGCACGTATCCTCCAACACGAGATCGATCACCTTCAAGGCCGTCTCTACACCGACACCATGCAACCGGAGACCCTGACGACCATCGAAAACCACCAGAGACAGACCTCTGCGTCCAATCGACCCAGCCATCCGGAAAAGTCATAGGCCAAGGTAGAGTGACCTTGATCCCGAAGGCAAACCACGAGCCTTCAAGCCACCCTTCTACAACTCTATCGACCGTAATGCCGGCAGCCGTCTCTTACTTCACCACGGCTGGTCCTGGCCCCTTCACCACCGAAGGAGCCTTCGTGTCATGCGGAAGATCCAGCCGCAGATCATAGGTCGACCTCGCCCCAGTCACCTTGATCGGCAGCTCTACCCCCGCGCCATTCTTCTTCAGCAGCTTGTCGAACGGCGTCAGCAGCAGGCTCTTCCACCCCGTCACCATCTGCGACGCCGTGGCCTCCGTCCTCACCTTGCCATGAAACTCGAACGTGCTTCCCACCAGCTCTACTTGTCCGTTCATCAGCACCTGCGCCCCCGGCATCTGGTAGCTCAGCTCGGGAATCTGCAGCACCGCATTCGCCTGGGAGAACTTACCCGACATCGAAGACCCCACCACCGGAGCATCCTGTGCATTAGCCAGCTTCGGCTTCCCCTGCGCGCGCTCGCTCATCGTATCCAGCTGCTGTTGCTTCTTCGCGTCGTTCAAAAACGCCTCATGAATCGCAAACGTCCCATCCAGCCTCACCTTTCGCGAGATGCTCACCGGTCCTGCCGGATCCACCAGGTGCATCTTCAACGCCAGCGTCCCCCGCATCAGAGACGGGCTCGCCTTCATCGACAGCGCCAGCATGTCTTCGATCCGCCCCCGATCCATCACTACGCTCAAGTCCGTATTGTGTCCTTGCACTCCCACGGCACGTGTCACCGCTCCCCTTGCCGTCAGCTCCGACCGCCCGATCCGCACCCGCACAGGATCAAGATACGTATCCCCGGTCGTCCCATCCACCACCGCATGAAACTCCGTATGCAGCGGCATCGCATGGTCACTGATATCCAGCCTGAAGTCCGGCGTCTCCGTTGTCCCGTCCGCCGTCAGATTCCCCAGCGTCCCTCCAAACCGCCCCGTCGAAGACAGCGTCCCTCCCAGCCCATGAATCGACGAAAGGTCGGCATTCGTAAACTGATAATCCCCATCGAACGGAGTATCGCGCGGCTCGTCGTTCTGCCACGGCCCAAAGTGCCCCGTCGACCGCACCTCTCCCACCGGCTTCGGATTCACCAGCAGCGCCGTATAGTTCAGCGGCTTCTTCGTCCCTACATCGGTCAGTACCAGGCTCTTGACGGCAAACTCCAGCGGCTTCTTTCCCGGCTTGCTCGTCTCCAACACCACCTTCGCGTCGGTGCACTCAATCCGGTCCACCACAATCCCCAGCGCGGACTGCCCCTGCCGCTTCGGGTCGTCCGGCCCCTGTCCTCGCTCCTGTTTCGGAGGAATATCCAACTGCAAACCTCGCACCTTCACCGTCACCAGCCGTGTCGTGGGCCGCAGCAGCTCGCGCCATCCCGTCCTGAACTCAAACCAATCGACGACCAGCATCGGCGGAGCATTCGGCCGCGCATCCGGCCTGGTCGGCCCCGCAAGATAAAGAATCCGCAGCCCGCCACCAGTCACAATAACGTCCCGGCTCATCGAAAGCTCCAGCCGGTCCAGCTCCACGGGACTATGGAACCGAGCCGAAAGCGTCTCGACCACCTTCTTCCGCAGCAGAGGCTGCATCTGCCTCAGCCCCCACTGCACCGCCATCGCACCGGCAAACCCCAGCACAACAAAACCCGTCGCCACCCAAAGCAGCCATCTCCTCTGCCACCATCGAGGGCGCGCCTTCAACTCCACCGTCTCTACCGCCTCGTCGCTCAATAAATACTCCCGGAGCTTCCATGCTACCCGTCTTACACCTGCTCCGTTAGACGAGCACCCCGCCACGAAAGGCCCGAGCAGAGGGAATTGGATCTCCTGCGTCCGAAGACCGCACAATGGGATCGATCGACCGCGGCTACTGTCTCTTCGGTGTCAGACAGATGTCACCAAAGCGATCATTCAGGCACAGGGTCCATCCAGTCGCGTCTTTATTGATCTTGTAGCGATATTCAGCTTTGCTGAGTTCCAAGGGCGTGCCGGTCGTCCGGCCTGTGCACTGGTCCGTCCTCGACTCCGTCCGTTTTACAGGATCCAGAACGATCATCGGCTCGTGTACCTCCGCAGTGCCCGACTCCTGCTTCGTGACCGTGATGACACACTTGCCGTCGATCGAGGTCCGGGTGTCGTTCAACTCATAAAATCCAATCGGATCCGACGGCGACTCCGGAGCAGTGAAGGTATACAGCATCGAATGAGTCGAAGTTGCCGGCACGCTGGAAGTTGACGCCGCGCTATCCGGCCTCTGGTCCAGCATCCATTGCCCTGACAGATCCCTCGTCATCCCGGGGCCTTGGTTGTATTGTGTGAGATTCTCCGACAGCACGACCTGCGCAGCGAACACTAATGGACTCAACAGGGTGAACAGGGTCAAAGCCACCGCAGACTTTCCTTTGGAAACCTGCATCACCTCGCGATAGGCCCCCCAGACATATACGATCCAAACGTAGCTCGCCACAACCCCCAACAGCATAAAAGCGAGGAACAACTTGAAGCCCAGGGTGTTCTCTGGATCGATCGAATAAATCCCGCTAAACATATCCTTGTACTCAACCGGGTTCAGCATTTTGAAACACCCAGTCCCCAACAGGAAACAGAGAGCGAACAGCATCGTCGAAAAACCGCAAAAATAGCAGCTGACTGCGACGATCTTCTTCCACGCAAGGCTCGCGCCAACCATCTTCCAAACCACCGCAAGCAGCACCACATTCAGCACAAAAGCCAGGGCAGACAGCACAGCAATAATGGCAAACAGTGTCGCCTGATCCTGTTTCCCGAACACAACAGGCATATCGGCAATCACAGGCATCTGAGCCAGAAACGAGAGGCCAAACGAAACGGCAAGAAACGTAAACGCCTCTTCAAGCGCCGAATCAGACTCAAGATCCAACCCTAGAACCGTTCGCTTCGGCTCACCCAACAGCGCCACAAACCTTCGAGCGAAGAACGGAAGTGCTCCCATCAGCTTTTCCATCAGCTCTTTCACGGGCAACACCCCTCTGGCGCTTCACTCTAACTCGTTGTTTCCTCTTTTCCAAAAGAAATCAACGTAAGATCCGCCAGCAGATGCTGCCAGAATCGCCGAAAGACCTCAAGGAGCCTTAACCTGCGAGAGTCTCTTCTCCCGAACCTTCCACTCCTCCGACGAGAACAACCTCGGTCCTACCTCGATCAGCCTCGGCATCATCTTGAAAACCGCAATCCTGTTCCACGGACCGCCATCGCGCATCCGGAAGCCCTTCTCGTTCAGGTCGCTCACAATGCTCGAGTAGGAAAAATCCTGCCCCAGCAACTCCATCATCAGGATCAGCGTCTGGTTCTCCCTGGGATGGACCTCCAGCCGCGTGCAGTCCTCGGAGATACGCAGTCCGTACGGAATCTCCCCGCCGAACGCGCCCTCCGTTGGAGCCTCCTGATCCGGCAGCTCCCGCCGCCACTCCATTGAGATCAACTGCCATCCCGCAGCCGTACGCTGCCTCATAATCTCCGGGCTGAATGGCCCCGAGATCACATCGCGAACCCGTTCAAAATAAGCCATGACCAGCCTCCGCACACGAGTACTTTACGGGGGATAAGTGCAATCGCACTGCCAAACCTCCACCTTGTCTCCGAGCGAGTAAGCGCAGCCTCAGCACAGATATAGCGACGATTCATTCAGCACAGCCCTGCACCCGTGCTGTCCGATCTCACAAAACACTGTTCGTTTTCGGACTGCTGTTTGAGTGCGCCCTGCGCGGGCAGCGGTCACTTCGTGACTCGTATACCGCTTCGCAGACGCTCCCGTTGGTCGCGAAGGAGAATGACTCCGACCAACGGGAGGACCACGCGAAGCTCTAAAAGGCGTGCAAACGCCCGCCCTCCGCGCAGGAGGCTCTATCGCTGTGCCTGCAACTGCGCCCGTTGAATCTTCCCGCGAACATCCTCACCACGAAAGATCGGCGACGAACAAGCCTGCGCCGTACACAGAAAAAGCGCGGCACGCTTCAGCGGAGGATAGGTCACGCTCGTAGGCAATGGAGCCGGATCCGCAGGGTCGCGAATCTCGATCAACTCATGCGAGGTTATCGAGCGCAGAGCAGCCGTATGCAGCGCAATCACCTCCGGGCTCGACGCCGCGCCCACCACCGTCACATGCATAGGCAACTCCGTCATATCCTCATTCGCCAGCAGAACCCCAGCCGACAACGGTGCCAACGCTACCGACTCCGCCGCCAGGTACCGCATCGCCTCAGTAGCCGTCTCGTGAAAACGCTCGTCTCCGCTCGCAAGCGCAAGCGCCGACGTAAACCGGACCAGCGCAACATTCTCATCGCGATCGGGATGCGGCTTATACGCAGCATCCGTCGCCGTATGCGCCGTAACAAAACCGCTGCCTGCCGAAGCAGGCGCAAACTGCGTCGCAATATACTGGGCTGCGGCAGCTGCCGCCTTCAGATCGCCCCGGTCGCCGGTTACGTTGTAGAGAGCCAAAAACGCCTGCCCCATCGCCAGCGTATCGCCAAGATAAGGTCCCGCAGGATCTAAATCGTCATGCCGAAAGCCGCCATCGGGCAAATTACGATGAATCAGAATCCATCCCGCAGCCTTCTGCGCCTGCGCCAACGCTGAAGCATCGCCGCTCGCAGCATAATAGTCGCACAACGACGCGATCATCCAGCCGTTTTCCCGGGCATAGACATGCGTATCCACCCGCGGTATCCCCTGCGCTCGCCGCCCCGCGTCCGTCAGCTTAAAGTAAGCTTCATTCTCCTGCCCATCATGCAAATCCGCATCCTGGGATACAAAGAAGACTCCCGCCGAAGGCGCAGCCAGAAAATTTGTAACGTAACGATGCACAGATTGCGCGGCACTCAGATTTTCCGGATTCTGCATCTGCGCATAGGCCAGCGAGTACTCCCGCAGCGCATCCGCCTGAATCGAGATCAGCTTCTCAAAGTGCGGCTCCGTCCAATGCCTGCCCACCGAGTACTGATACATCCCTCCCCACACCGGGTCGAGCAGGTTCGTCGCATCATGCAACGTATCCGTCGCACGCTTTGCATACTCCGCGTTGCCCCGCGCGCCCTGCCGCATCGCATACTCTACAGACTCCTCATCCAGATACTTGTGAACAAACCCCCACCCACCAATCGGCTTGTCATACTGCTTCTCGTACTGCGTCTCGATCCGCGTCAGCAACGCAGGCCTGATCGCCGAATCCGACGCAGGCCGAAACGCAGCCTCCCTCTCGATGCTCGGCCCCGGCGAGGGATCATCAATGATCGCCTGCAGCATAGACGACATCAGCTTCGGCGGCAGATACCCCTGCCGCTTCACAATCTCCGAGCCATCCGCCGCAAACACCACCGTAGCGGGCCACCCATAGTCCTGATACCGATTCGAGATATCCGGCCGCGAGTCCTGATCCACCTTCACCAGCACATACTTCTGATTCAGCAGCCGAACCACCGCCGGATCACGATACGTCACGTCATCCATCACATGGCACCAGTGGCACCACACCGCCTCCAGATCCAGCAGCACAAACTTATGCTCTGCACGAGCCTGCGCAAACGCCGCATCCGACCACGGCTGCCAGTGCAGCGTCGCAGGTGGTGCCGCAGTCGAAGCCGAGCAGCAGAGAGTCAAAGCCATCAAGGAAAGAGAGAGTGCCGAACGGATTCGCATAGTCACTCCAGGTACGAACCACAGCCATCCGGCGGATTCTCCTAAACTCTACCGAAGATTGCCCTACGCGGGCAGCGATCACTTCGTGATAGGTATACCGGTCTTGGCTGGTTTTTACTGCTTGTGGGCCTCCCGTTGGTCGGCACAGCGTCTCTCCTGCGACCAACGGGAGCACCACGCGAAGCTTCAAAAAGGCGTGCGAACGCCCGCCGCCCGCGCAGGGCGCCCGTCCGGCAGGACACACGCCTCCCCCACAATGAGAAAATAGAAACACATGCTCCAACTCTCAGCAGCCGGCAAACGCTTCGGCCAAAAACTCCTCTTTGAAGACGCGAACTGGCTCATCAATCCAGACGAACGCACCGGCCTGGTCGGCGGCAACGGCACCGGCAAATCCACTCTCCTCAAGATCATCGGCGGCATCGAGTCCCTCGACTACGGCACCATCACCCGCAACAAAGGCGTCACCCTCGGCTATCTTCCGCAGGACGGCCTCGCCCTCCGCGGCCGCACCGTCTTCGCCGAGTGCCTCTCCGTCTTCGACCACCTCCACGAGCTGGAGCGCGAGTCCATCGAACTCACCACCGTCCTCTCCGAAGCCAACCCCAAATCGAAAGAGTACGCCACCGCAGCTGAGCGCTACTCTGATATCGCCGACCAGCTCCACGTCCACGACATCTACAACCTAGACTCCCAAGTTGGCGCCGTACTCGGCGGCCTCGGCTTCTCCAAAGAAGACTGGGACCGCAACACCGAAGAGTTCTCCGGAGGCTGGCAGATGCGCATCGCGCTAGCCAAACTCCTCCTGCAAAAACCCAGCCTCTTACTGCTCGACGAGCCAACGAACCACCTCGACATCGAGTCCCGCAACTGGCTCGAAAACTACCTCCACGACTATCCCAACGCCTACATCCTCATCTCGCACGACCGCTACTTCCTCGACGTCACCGTCAACAAAACCGTCGAGCTGTGGAACAAGCGCATGCACACCTACCACGGCAACTACGAGAAGTACGTCGCGCAAAAAGAAGAGCGCCGCACCCAGCTCATGTCCGCCTATAAAAATCAGCGCGATCGCATTGAAGCCCTCGAAGCCTTCATCAACCGCTTCCGCGCGCAGGCCACCAAGGCCAAACAGGTTCAGTCCCGCATCAAGGAGCTCGAAAAGATCGAACGCATCGAAGTCCCCGAAGACGAGTCCACCATCCACTTCTCGATCCCGCAGCCCCCGGCCAGCGGCCGCACCGTCGTCGAGGTCACCAACCTCCGTAAGGTCTACCCCACCCCCACCGGCGGCGAAAAACTAATCCTCGACGACCTCAGCTTCACCATCGAGCGAGGCGACCGCATCGCACTCGTAGGTGCCAACGGCGCAGGTAAATCCACTCTCATCCGCCTCCTCAGCCGTCAGGAAGAACCCACCGCAGGAACCATCCGCGAAGGCCACAACGTCCTCTCCGACTTCTTCGCGCAAGACCAGTACAAAGTCCTCGACCCCAACGCCGGCATGCTCGACGACATCAGTGGAGCCGCACCCAAGGTCCCCGTCGTCGAACTCCGCTCCCTCCTCGGCTGCTTCATGTTCTCCGGCGACGACGTCTTCAAAAAGCTCGGCGTCCTCTCCGGCGGCGAACGCAACCGCTACGCCATGGCCAAGATGCTCGTCTCACCCTCCAACTTCCTCCTCCTCGACGAGCCCACCAACCACCTCGACCTCCGCGCCAAAGACGTACTCCTCGACGCCATCCGCAACTTCACCGGCACCGTCCTCTTCGTCTCACACGACCGCTACTTCATCGACGGCCTCGCCACCCGCGTCTTCGAAGTCGAAGACCGCCGCCTCCACATCTACCCTGGCAACTACGAGGACTATCTCTGGCGCAAACAGGGCGGTCCTGAAAAAGTAACCGAAACCATCACAAACTCCCTGACTCCAGTTCGACCTGAGACTCCAGCGATAACTTTAGTTACAAATTTCGCTGCCGAAGCCCTCCCCTCCGAAATCGCCGGACCGGCAATCCCCATCAAACGCCTCAACCCCATCAAGCTCAAGCAGCTTCAGGATCGCCTCACCTTCACCGAGTCTGAAATTCCTCACCTCGAATCCCTCATCGCCGCCGCCGAAGCCCGCCTCGGCAACTTCACCTCCGCCGACCAGTCTCAAAAGGACGCCGCAGAGCTGGACACTCTCCGCGGCCGCCGCACCACTCTTTTAGTCGAATGGGAAGAGCTCTCCGTCACGCTCGAAGAACAGCAACTCGCCTGACACTCCAATCGCAGCCAGGATTCTACAAGCCTTCCTGACCACCGTTTTCACCTGAACCAGTTCCGTGCTACTGTGTCTGCACCTTCGAAACGAGATCTAACCGAAGACAAGAATCCAAAGACAAGGATCACCCGAATCCTGATTCGAGACCAGGCTTCCACAGAGTAGCCGGCGGCACTTCCTTTCCATCTCCCGTCTCTACTCGGAGGAGTCATCGTGGCCCTAACCTGGAGATTCATCTCTCGCCTCTCTGCCCTTACACTGGCTCTCTTGCCTACTCTTCACGCGCAACTCACCCCCACTCAGACCACACTCACCCTCTCGCCCTCTGCATCCATCTCATACACGGCCCGGACAACGCTCATCGCGAGAGTCACCGCCGCCGGTGCCCCGGTCCACCCCGGCATCGTCCTCTTCTGCAACGCCAAGGCCGCCCACTGCGAGGACTCCGCCATCCTCGGCTCCGCGCAGCTCACCACAGCCGGAACCGCGAGCCTGCCTCTTCGTCTCAGCCCCGACACCTACAGCATCAAGGCCATCTTCAAAGGAACTCCGCACAGCGCGATACCCCGCGAACCCAGCATCTCCGCCGCTCAAACCCTCACCGTGACGGGTCTCGCTCCGTCTTCCGTCGATCCCGTCACCGCATCCCAGTCCAGCGGCCGCTACAAACTCTCCGCCACGGTAGTAGGCTTCGGAAACGCTCCTCTCACCGGCACAGTCAGCTTCTCCGACACCGTCCTCCATGGCACCCCGCTCACCCTCGGCTCAGCCATCCTCCCCACCACCTACGCCAACGCGCAACTCTCAACGCCCTTCGTCTCCGACCTCTACCCCGAATCCATCCTCCAAACCTTCACCGGCGACTTCAACGGCGACGGTCTTACCGATGTCGTCGCTCTCAACTACGACTACATCCAGGATCAGAACCTCGGCGACACCATGCTGATCACCTATCTCAGCAACGGCGACGGAACCTTCCGGTCCACCAGCCAGCTTCTCTCCACCTCCACCCCTGCCTACGGTGCATCCGGCGACTTCAACGGAGACGGCATCCTCGATCTCGTAGTCGCCGACGGCTTCGACTGTAACGTCGTCCCCTTGCTCGGCAACGGAGATGGCTCTTTCACTATCGAAAGCCCAGTCCCAGTCCCCAGCTGCGCCAGCTTCCCCTTCCTCGTCGGCGACATCAACGGCGACGGGAACCTCGATCTGATCGCCGTCGGCAACGACGACGGCAGCGCCAGCGGCCCTGCAATTCTCTTAGGCAAAGGTGACGGAACCTTTACCGCAGTCACTCCTCCAGCAAACCTCTCCCTCGGGTCTTCTCCCGTTCTCAAAGACATCAACGGCGACGGCATCCCCGACCTCTTCATCGGATCAAACCCCATTCAGATCCTCATCGGAAACGGTGACGGAACTTTCACTCCGCAGCCACCCATCCCCTATCCTCACACCATCAACTCGCTCGACGTGGCCGACTTCAACAGCGACGGCATCCCGGATCTTCTCGTGGCCAACGCCGACAACACCATCGGCCTGCTCCTCGGCGGCAAAGACGGTACCTTCACGGCGAAGCCCACCATCACTCTGCCCGGCTCTCCGCTCTCACAGATCGCTGCAGGCGACTTCAACGGCGATGGCAAGCAGGATGTGCTCGTTCTCTCGACCGGCAGTCCCGGACCCGCCACTCTCACGGTTCTGCTGGGCAACGGAGAAGGCAACCTCTCCTCCGCACCGCAGTCCGGGCCAACCCTGTCCAACCAGACCTTCGCCCTGGGCGACTTCAACGGCGATGGAATCCCGGACGTCACCCAGTTCTTTACCCCCAATGCCTCGGCAACCGGCCTCGTCACGCGGCTTATTCAGCCCACCAAGACAGCGGCCATCACCAATCTCGGGCTCCTCGCCGACACCGACCACGCCCTCACAGCCCACTACGGCGGAGTGACTGACTACAAGCCCAGCACTTCATCGCCCTTCGACCTCATCACCTTCCCAAACATCACCTCGAGACTCCGCATCGCCAGCACCGGCTTCATCTTCAACCACGCCGCCAACACCTTCGACGCAACCCTGACCCTTACCAACGCCACCACCTCCATCACTGGGCCAATTCAGGTCGGCTTCACCAATCTGCCCGCGACCGTCACTTTGGCCAACTCCACCGTCCGCAAGAACGAGGGCTTCATCACCATCCCCGCCGGTCTCGCCGCGGGCAAATCCGTCTCCATTCCAATCCGCTTCGACAACCCACTCTTCCTCGGCATCACCTACAACCTCGTCGTCTACTCAGGAGCCTTCTAATATGAGATCTACTCCGGCCATCACCGCGCCACCCTGCCTGTTTCGCCTCCTCGCGCACACCACCGCGCTTCTGGCCCTCACTCTCGGCTTCGTCTCCGCCGCGCACGCAGACGGCCTCAACTACAACGTCTCCATCGACACCTCTTCCCTCGTCGCAGGCGACTCCTACTTCGTAGACCTTCAATTCAATCCCGGCCAGCTCCCGGGCACTCAGCTCGCCTATGCGAGCGCAAACATCCCCACCTGCTGCAACATCGACGGCGTAGGACTCATCGGAGACACCAATGACGGCTTCGGCGGCGGCCCCACCTCCATCAGCTTCGACAATCAATCGCCGTTGAACGAGGGCTACATTCAGCTCGATGTCCTGGCCAACACTCCCATCACCTTCAGCTTCGGCATCTCCGGTCCCGCCGTGGACACGCCCAACGGAACCTCGCTCTCGGGCAGCACCTTCTCCATCGGCCTCTTCGACCCCTACTTCGATCCCATCCTCACCACCAACGGCATCCTCGGCCAAGTCAACCTCAACACCAACGGCACAGGCACCATCCAAACCTCCTCCTCAGCCATCACCATCACCGATCTCAACCCGCCGCCACCCCCACCCGTCGTACCGGAACCCAGCACCCTCGTCCTCTTCGGAACCGGCCTCACCGGCGCCCTGACGCTCCTCCGCAGGCGGGCCAAAGACTGATCAAAACGAGAGACTAAAAATAACGTCAGAGCCCGTGGCGCATTTTCCTGAAGCGAAAAACATGCGTCAACTCACCACGTTCTACCAGCAGAAAACCGCGCCCACACCATCCAAAAACCACGCTTTTGCACCCATTTTTTTCGCAAAGCCCACGCAAAAACCAGCTCGGGAAAATTATCGTCCTTCGCGTAGCCTCGCAGCCAGCCGCTCCGGCAGCCCCGCCATCAGAATCCGCCCTTGCGCCGCCGTCAGGTCATAAGGCACGCGATGGTAAATAACCTCCCGCGCCTCCGACTCGTAGATCACAAACGCCGCTCGCCAGTCGCAATCCCGGGGCTGCCCCACCGACCCCGGATTGATCAGATGCCGCGTACCCTCTGGAATCGCCATCTTCCAGCTCTCCGCCGCATTCTTCGTTCGAAACTGCGTCTTGATCTCGTGCCAGTCATGCTCCTTCTGCGAGAACCCGCCTTGCAGATGCGTATGCCCGAAGAACGTAATCGCCGTCGCCGCCTGCTGCAGCGGAGCCCACGCATCCCGCATACTCAAGATGTACTGGTCCTCATTCAATGGCGACCCATGAACACAGGTCACGCCCGGCTCTTCAGGAACCACCGGACCCTGCGGCATCGCCTTCAGCCACGCCAGATTCTCTGCACTCAACTCGTGCTTGGTCCACTCCGCGGCAGCCCGCGCCACCGGGTTGAAACCTACCGCCGAAGTCAGTCCGCAGCACACCCGGTCATGGTTCCCGCGCACATTCACCTGCGCCTTCGCCCGCATCAGAGCCACGACTTCATTGGGACTTCCACCATACCCCACCACATCGCCCAGGTTCCACAGCACATCATACGGCTCTGCTGCGGCAAGAACTGCGTTCAATGCTTCGAGGTTTCCGTGGATGTCTGAAAGTACAAGCGCGCGCATACGGTCAAGAAGGGGCCCAAACGGCACAAGGCACAATTCCCAAGTCTATAGGGATTCGCAGGTTCAGGGAAATCAGGCGATCACCGCCTACCCAACAGCGAACCTCACAGTCAGCGGTCTAGATCGTAGCCAGCGGCAGCTCCCGGTTCGTCGTCATCGTGGGAGCCGAAGCCAGCAGCCGCCGCGTATACGCATGCTGCGGCTCCCGAAACAACGTTCCCGCCTCCGCCTGCTCCACAATCTCTCCACGCTGCATCACCGCCACGCGGTCGGCCACCTGCGACACCACCGCCAAGTCGTGCGAGATGAACAGCATCGCCAGCCCATGCTCCCGTCGCAGCTCCCGCAGCAGCTCCAGAATCTGTGCCTGCACCGTCACATCCAGCGCCGTCGTAGGCTCATCGGCGATCAGCAGCCTGGGCCGGTTCACAATCGCCATCGCAATCAAAATCCTCTGCCTCTGCCCCCCGGAGAACTGGTGCGGATAGTCCTTCGCCCTGCGCTCCACCTCCGGCAGCCCCACCTCCTCCATCGCCTCCAGCACCCGCGCCCACACTGCCTTCCTCCCCATCTCCGGATGGTGCGCCTCCACCGCCTCTGCAATCTGTGTCCCCACCCTCATCACCGGGTTCAGCGCGGTCATCGGCTCCTGAAAGATCATCGCAATCTCCCGCCCTCTGCGCCTACGCATCGCCTCCTCGGGCAACGCCAGCAGATCCTCCCCGTCAAACCGGATCGTCCCACCCACCCGCGCACCCTCCGGCAACAGCCGCAGCAACGCCAGCGAAGTCGCCGACTTGCCCGACCCCGACTCCCCCACCAGTCCCAGCGTCTCGCCCGCACGAATCTCGAACGAGATTCCCCTGACGGCATGATGGACCACCCCCTGCCCGCCAAAGCCAACCGACAAATCCTTCACCTCAAGCAACACTTCCGAACCCATACCGCATACTAGCGAACATCTCCACCACCCGCGCAGGACTTTGACTGGCAGATAGCGTCTAATCTCGCAATAGCTTCTAATCTCGATCACAGGCCTATGAGATACATCCCCAATCGCCTCCTCTTCGTCGCCATACTCCTCACCGGCCCAGCCACCTGGGCCCAGATGCACAAGGTCGCCAAACCCGAGCAGGTCGTCCGCGCCATCGGCGTCTACGAGTGGACCGGCGACTTCGCCAAGCCCAACGCGAGCCGCCTTATCCCCGTCTCCCTCTTCATCGAAGGCAAACTCGAAGACGCCGGCATCTACATCGCCCGCCCCGTGCCCTTTGCCTTGCTCAGCGGCAACGTCTACGAGCTCCAGACCGCAGGTATCGACAAGGGCTACCTCGACCTCGCCTACGCGAGACATATGCAGGCGGTCGAAGCGACCGGCGATCTCGCCTACGACGATGGCTGGTTTGGCTACGGCAGCGTCAAGCCTCTGGCCGCGCCAAAGAAGACAACCACCGCCCTCAAGCCATCCAAAAACCTACCCGTCCTTGTCAGCTCCGGAAACGTTAGTTCCGGAAACGCTAGTTCCGGAGGCGATGCCTCCCATCACGCCGACACTAAAGCAGCCGACACCACCACTGCAAGCAGCGAAGACTCAGACCGGCCCACCATGAAGCGCCGAACCTCCGACACCTCCGATACCACCAACTCAACCACCGCCCCGGCCTCCACAACCAGCAGCACGACTCCAGCTTCGACAACAAGCCCCACCTCCACCGCATCCACCGACGACCCCGATCGCCCAACGATGAAACGCAGATCCGACAGCTCAACCGGCAGCTCAGGCACCGATAGCACCACTG
>NZ_LMUD01000012.1:33436-75725 GCF_009766095.1 Granulicella sp. S190 | reverse complement strand
GACCCCGATCGTCCCACCATGAAGCGCAAATCCGACAGCGCCGACACCACAGCCTCCAACCCACCCGCCGACGACCCCGACCGTCCCACCATGACGCGCCGAACCTCCACCACCGACACGCAGAACACCACCACCGACACCGCCTCCAGCGCCTCTACTCCCTCCAGCGATCCCGACCGCCCCACCCTGAAGCGTCACTCCGCCGAAGACGCCAAGCGCGCACACGACACCAACTCCGTTGCGGGGACCGGCAACCTCAACGACGATCCCAACCGCCCCAACCTCCATCACGGCAAACCCACCAGCGCCATGACCGAGGAGGATCTGCCCAAGCTCACCGGCATCCCCCAGAACCTCCACCAGATGGTAGCGGTCTCCGACGCCGCCAACCGCGACCCCCACGCCTTCATCCTCGACTGGGAGGACGCAGCCCAGCACGCAGCCATCCTCGAAAAGATGCAGACCATGGCCCGCGCCCAGCTCGCCGCCTACTCCGCAACACCCGCCGCCAAGCCCGCCACCCCAGCAATAAAGAAGACACCGACGACAGCCACCCACCCCCACCGCACCACCACGCCCACAACACCGCCAATGCTTCTGTCAGACGAAGAGCTGAAGGCCTACACCCTCAGCTACGGCGGTGCCGCCACTTACGTCTACTCGGCCCACACCGCAGGCACCGGAGCAGCCCTTCGCTACGTCACCATCGTCGCGCAGGACAACGGCCTCGGCGAGCTCAAACCAGCCATCCAGAGCGTCACGGATGCAGCCCACCTCGACCGCACTCCGCTCATGCGCTTTGTCGATGTCGTCGACGCGGAAGCCAGCAATCGCGCCAGCCTGCTCTTCGAGCTGCGCGGCCAGAACGCCCGCCAGTTCGGACTCTATCGCGTCATCGCCTCACACTCCGAGCAGATCTTCCTCACCGGGACCACCCAGTAGCGTTTTCCTTTTTCTGTCCGTCTAACGTCTGAGTAGGCTATCCACGCGGAGTAGTCTTTTTAGCAGCGCTCTTGAAACTCAGGAGATCCCCATGGTCCGTCTCTCCATCGCACTTGCTCTTCTCGCCGGCACCGCATCGCTCGCGCAGGCACCTGCAACCGCCCAGTCTCAGCCAGACTCTCCTTCCGCCTTTCACAGGGGACCGACTCCCTCTGCCGTTGTACTAAGAGAACTCGCCGGAAGCGTCAACTGTCCCGTTGGCTTCCACGCCAACCGTAAGGGTCCCGTCCAGATGTTTAGCGCCAGCAATGGCGGAAAGATGAGTCCAACCCTCGGCCTGCATCTTACCTTCGACCATAAGAACTCTCCGGCTATCGATAGCATTGAAATCACTGTTTATGGGGTCACTCCAAACGTACGCGCCGTTCCGGCCGCAGCTCTTACCGCCGATACGAACAAGGCCGATACAGTCTCAAAATCCTTCAGCCTGAGACGAAACATCGGCAGCGACACTCTCACTGACGCAGAGGTGTGGATGCATCAGGTAGGAGCCCTCCGCTGGGTCGACCTGAACGCGGTCCATTACACCGACGGCGCAGAATGGACCTCATCAGAACCTGCCGAATGCCGCGTCTTCCCCACCGATCTCGTCCTTGTCGGTCAAAGATAAAAAGTTAGCCCCCGCGAAGTTCAACCTTACAACGGAATATTGCCATGCTTCTTGGCAGGATTTTTATCCCGCTTCGTCGCCAGCATATCCAGCGCAGAGTTCAATCGTCTGCGCGTCTCACTCGGCCTCACCACCGCATCGATATAACCCCGCTCCGCAGCAACATAAGGATTCGCAAACCGCTCGCGGAACTCCTCCACCTTATCCTTCCGCGCCTCGGCCAGAACCGCCAGCTTCTCCTCTTCCGTGAACGCCTTCCCCTGTGGCCACATCGCCTCGGCGCGCTTGACCGTCGTCTCCAGCTCGCGCTTGTACACGATATTTACCGCGCCCTCCGGCCCCATCACCGCAATCTCCGCAGTCGGCCACGCAAGGTTCAAATCCGTCCGCAGATGCTTCGAGCTCATCACGCAGTAAGCGCCGCCATACGCCTTGCGCGTAATCACCGTCAGCTTCGGCACTGTAGCCTCCGCAAACGCATACAGCAGCTTCGCTCCATGACGAATGATCCCGCCATGCTCCTGCTGAATCCCCGGCATAAATCCCGGCACATCTTCAAACGTGATCAGCGGAATATTGAACGCATCGCAGAACCGCACAAACCGCGCCCCCTTCACGCTCGCGTTGATGTCCAGCACCCCCGCAAGAAACGCCGGCTGATTCGCCACGATCCCCACCGGCCGCCCCGCCATCCGCGCAAACCCAACCACAATATTTCGCGCAAAGTGCTCCTGCACCTGGAAGAAATATCCGTCATCCACCACCCGCGAGATCACATCCACCATGTCGTACGGCTGATTGCTCTCCTCAGGAATAATCGTGTCGAGCGCAGCATCCGCACGTGCCGGATCGTCCTGTATCTCTCTTCGCGGTGCATCGTCGAGATTGTTCGACGGCAGAAAACTCAGCAGCTCCCGCACCGTCGCCAGGCACTCCTGGTCGTCATGCGCCATAAAGTGCGCCACGCCGGAGATCTCGTTGTGCGTCACCGCACCACCCAGCGCCTCCTTCGTCACGTCTTCATGCGTCACCGTCTTGATCACGTCCGGCCCGGTCACAAACATGTAACTCGTCCCCTCCGTCATCACGGTAAAGTCCGTAATCGCAGGCGAGTACACCGCACCACCCGCGCAAGGCCCCAGGATCGCCGAGATCTGCGGCACCACCCCGCTCGCCAGCGTGTTCCGCAAAAAAATATCCGTATACCCGGCCAGCGAGACCACGCCCTCCTGGATCCGCGCCCCACCCGAATCGTTCAGCCCAATCACCGGCGCGCCCACCCGCATCGCCATGTCCATAATCTTCACGATCTTCGCCGCATTCGCCTCCGACAGCGACCCGCCAAACACGGTAAAGTCCTGCGCGAAAACAAACACCACCCGCCCATGCACCCGCCCATAGCCGGTAATAAATCCATCCCCAGGTACCCGCATCTCGGCCATGCCAAAGTCAGTCGCCCGATGCGTGACAAACTTGTCCGTCTCCTCGAACGTTCCCTCATCCAGCAGAAAATCGATCCGCTCCCGCGCCGACAGCTTGCCCGACTTTCGCTCCCGCTCCCGCCGCTCTTCGCCCCCGCCCTCTTCGGCGATAGCGTGGCGTGCGGCAAGCTCGGCGAGTTTGCGCTGATGATTCAAAGACTTCGCGACTGCGACTTCGGGTTGAACAGGATGTTCTGCTGCGGCCATAGAACGGAATTCTAGCAGCGCATCCTCGTACCAGTCCTGCCACTTTCATAGCATTCCAGCTGTTCGTCCGGCGTACGCGCCTACAATCAACATCAAACAAAGTAGGAGCAACCCGAAATGTTCAAATCCAACAACTGCGTCGCCATCCATCTCGAAGACATCACCGCCGCCGAAAACTTCTACACCAACGTGATGAAGTTCGAGCTCCTCAGCCGCTCCGAAGCCTACCTCGAGTACGACACCGGGCACTTCCGCCTCTACGTCAACCGCGACCTCAACACCGCTCCACCCATTCCCAGCTTCACTGTGGAAGACATCGGCGCCGCTAAGCAGTCCCTCATGGAAAACGGCTGCACCATCCTCCGCGAGGACCAGAACTCCCTCTACTTCCGCGACCCCTTCGGCATCACCTACGACATAATCCAAAAATAGCAGAGATCCACAGCTAGACGAACAAAAAGCGAATATATAATCTGAGAGACACCGTGGCCGCCGCGCTACAACCCGACCGCTTCCGCTTCCTCCACATCGACCTCAACAGCTTCTTCGCGTCCGTAGAACAACAAATCCACCCCGAATATCGCGGCCGCCCTCTTGGCGTCGTCCCCACCATGGCCGACACCACCTGTTGCATCGCCGCCAGCTACGAAGCCAAACACTTCGGCGTCAAAACCGGAACCCGCGTCAGCGACGCAAAAAAACTTTGCCCGGGAATCATCCTCATCGAAGGCAGCCACACCGAGTACGCCAAGTACTCCCACGCCGTAAAAGAAGCGGTCGAACAAGCCTGCCACGTCACCTCCATACCCTCCATCGACGAGACCGTCTGCGAGCTCATAGGCCGCGAACAGGAGCCGCCCAACGCACGCAAGATCGCCCTCGAGATCAAGCAGTCCATCTACAAGAACGTCGGCGAAGCCATCCGCTGCTCCATCGGTATGGCGCCCAACCGCTACCTCGCCAAGGTCGCCAGCGACATGCAGAAGCCCGACGGCCTCATCGGTCTCCTGCCCTCGCAGCTCCCCCGCGCCATCGCCCATCTAGAACTCCGCGACCTCCCCGGCGTAGGCGCCCGCACCGAGATCCGCCTCAACAAAAAAGGCATCACCACCATGGAGCAGCTCCTCGCGCTCGACCGCAACGGCATGCACCAGCTCTG
Organism: Granulicella sp. S190; assembly: GCF_009766095.1. Taxonomy (GTDB): domain Bacteria; phylum Acidobacteriota; class Terriglobia; order Terriglobales; family Acidobacteriaceae; genus Edaphobacter. Next base: position 71,266 of record NZ_LMUD01000012.1, on the reverse strand, counting down.
GGACTCCGTCTGGGGCGACCGCCTCTACCACTGGCTTCGCGGTATCGATGTCGGCGACAACGGCGCTCCTCCCACCTCCGACATCCAGAAGACCCTCGGGCACTCCCACGTCCTCGCACCCGAATTTCGTTCCACCACCGGGGCATGGTCCGTCGCCCACAAGCTCCTCCACAAGGCCGCCATGCGCCTTCGCATGGAGAAGTTCCACACCACCACCCTCTCCTTCAACATTCGCTTCGCCCTCACCCGCGAGCAGGTCGCCCGCGCAACCAAATCGCGCCGTCACAACAGCGGCATCGAACACGCCTCCTGGGGCATGGAAGCTCGCTTCGCCGCCTGCAACGACACCCTTACCCTGCTCGAAGCCCTGCAAGGCATCTGGAAGCAGTGCCCCAAGGGCCCCGACCAGCAGAAGCCCTTCTTTCTCGCCATCACCCTCCACAATCTCATCCCCGACGACGAGCTCCAGCAAACCCTCTTCGCCGAACCCGGTAACCGCAACGAGCTCTCCGCCACCATGGACAAGCTCAACCTGAAGTACGGCCACACCACGCTGCACTTCGGCGGCATGCTCCCCGCCCGCGAGTCCGCGCCAACCCGCATCGCCTTCACGCAGATCCCCGTCCAGTACGGCGTCGACTACATGTAACCAAATTAGTCACAAAAATGGCGCCGAAGGCGCGTCAGCCTCGATGGCAGATCGCGCCGTGCGCGCAGCACGCCTTTAGTCTTTTGCAACTCAACGAACAACAACCGCCTTCTTAGCAGTAGTAATCACCACCACGCTCACCAGCACACACACCGTCCCCACAACAGTCCGCAGTCCCAGCGTCTCACCGCCCAGGAAATACCCCAGCACCACCGCCACCACCGGATTCACATAAGCATAGGTCCCCACCTTCGTAGGCGATTCATGATGGATCAGCCAAACGTAAGCCGTATATCCAATAATCGAACCCGCAACAATCAGGTACGCCAAAGCAAACCAAGCCCCACGCGAAACCGCTACGGGATGAAAGTTACGAAACTCCCCAGCGACAGCCGCAACCACAGCCAGTAGCAAACCTCCCGTTAGCATCTGCGCCCCTGAGCTCATCACCTTCGATTCAGGCAACGGCAGCACGCGCGACAGCACCGAAGCCACCGCCCAGCTCAGCGAGCCTATGATCAACGCCACCGCGCCCTTCGTCTCAATCGCTGCCCCGCCAAGATCCAGCGAGTGACTCATCAGCACACCCACCCCGCCAATCCCAATCAGCAGCGCCAACGCCAGCCGAACCGTAAGCTTCTGCGTCCGCAGAAAAATAATCTCCGCCAGCGCCATAAACGCTGGAATCGTAGCCAGCATCACCGCCGCAATCCCTGAGGGCACCGTCTGCTCGGCCCAGAACAGCAGCCCGTAGTCGCAGACGAAGATCACCGAAGCGATCAGCACCACCGATCCCCACTGCCTCCCGTTCGGCAGCCGTTCGCCCTTCGCAATCATCCATCCAAACAGCACCAGCCCCGCAACCGTAAACCGCATCGCTGCAAACAAAAACGGCGGCACCTCATGCACACCCACCCGAATCGCGAGAAAAGTCGATCCCCACACGAAGTAAATAATCGCGAACGCCAACAGAGTCTTCCACTTCGGGCGATCGATCACGGCTTCCATTGCCAATTTCTATCACGCTGTCCCACCCAAAGCTGTCAGCAGTCTTCCAAGGCGCATGACATCTGTCACCTCACAATCCTTACGTCCAACACTACTGCTCCCGGACAAACCATCGCATCATCGTCCTGTAATCCACACAGGAGACCGATCATGCCCCTGACCGCCACAGCCTACGAAACCGAGATCCAACCCACCGCTGGCCCCCGGATCGAGCATCGCCAGCCTGTCGCCACCCTCACCGGCGTCACCAAGCGCTACGGCAGCGCCCTCGCTCTCGACCGCCTCAACCTCTCCCTCCGCCCCGGCGAGATCGTCGCTCTCCTCGGCCCCAACGGCGCAGGAAAATCCACCGCCATCAAGCTCCTCCTCGGCCTCAGCTCCCCCACCTCCGGATCCGTCCGCGTCTTCGGCAGCGACCCGCGCAACGCTGCCACCCGCACCCGTGTCGGGGCCATGCTTCAGGTCTCCCGCATCACCGAGATGATCAAAGTCCGCGAGCACCTCGACCTCTTCCGCAGCTACTATCCGCGACCTCTGCCCGTCTCCGACATCGTCCGCATCGCCCAGCTTCAGGGCATCGAAGACCGCCTCTTCGGCCAGCTCAGCGGCGGCCAGAAGCAGCGCGTCCTCTTCGCCCTCGCCCTCTGCGGCAACCCCGACCTCATCTTTCTCGACGAGCCCACCGTCGGCATGGACATCGAAGCCCGCCGCGGCCTCTGGGCAGAGATCCGCGTCCTCTCCGCCCTCGGCAAAACCGTCCTCCTCACCACGCACTACCTCGAAGAGGCCGACGCCCTCGCCGACCGCATCATCGTCATCAATAAAGGCCGCGTCATCAGCGAAGGCACGCCCGCCGAGATCAAGCGCAGCAGCGGAGGACGCCGCATCCGCTGCCACACCGCGCTCTCGCACGAACTTCTGCAAAGCCTGCCCACCGTCACTAGCGTCGAAAGCAGCGGCGAAGCCACCATCGTCACAGCCATCCACGCAGAGAAGGTCGTTCGCGAGATGCTATTGCGCGACGAAACCCTCAGCGGCCTCGAGATCGCCAGCCCCGCCCTCGAAGACGCCTTTCTCGCCCTCACCAAAACCTAACGTGCCCCGCAAGGTCGTCATCCGCATTTGCAGTTTCACTCGCACACATCCAGACCCAAGGAGAAAGCTAATGTCCACTGCCGCCATCCTCCATCCGACCACCACAAACTCCGTCCGCATCTATCGCAAAGAAGCCAGATACGAGTTCGTCAAACTCCTCCGCACCCGATCCTTCTCTCTCGCCACCATTGGCTTCCCTGTCATGTTCTACGTCCTCTTCGGCATCGTCAATAAACACTCCTACGAGGGCGGCGTCCACATCGCCAAGTACATGCTTGCCGGATACGCCTGCTTCGGTCTCATCGGCTCAGCTCTGTTCGGCATCGGCGTAGGCCTCTCCTCCGACCTCGCCGCCGGATGGCTCGAACTCAAACGCTCAAGCCCCATGCCCGTCGCTGCCTACCTCTTCGCCAAGTGCGCCGCCGCCGTCGCCTTCGGCCTCATCATCGTCAGCATCCTCACCCTCATCGGCATCAGCTTCGGCGACGTACACCTCTCGCCTTCAGAGTTGTTCAAGATGCTCGGCCTCACGATAGTAGGTTCCATCTGCTTCGCCAGCATGGGACTCCTCATCGCGCTTCTCGTCCCCGCCAACGCCGCGCCCGGCATCATCAACCTCATCTATCTCCCCATGTCCTACCTCAGCGGCCTCTGGGTGCCCATCCAGTTCATGCCACGCTGGCTGCAGCACTTCGCGCCCGTTCTGCCCACCTATCATCTCTCCCAGCTCATGCTCAGCATCTTCCACTACGGCGACTCCATGTCCCTCATCACCCACTGGAACGCCCTCATCGGCTTCACCCTCCTGATGCTCGGAATCAGCAGCCTCATCTTCCATCGCAAAGAGCAAAATGCATAATCGAAGTCGAGCAGTCCAAACCTCACGGCGTAAACTGCTCTGGAGTAATCCGGGACCCGACCTATGACCGGCAACGACAACATCTCGAGCGCACGCCAAAACAAGTGGCCCTGGATCTGGCTCGCCTACACCGGCTTCCTCTTCATCGACCCCGTCCTGGAGCCGAACCGGCACATCTGGCTCGCCACCATCACAGTCTTCATCACCTTCCTCGCTCTCTTCTTCGGCTATGTCCGAGCCACCGACGAAGGACGCCCCCTGCGCTTCTGGATGATCGGCGCAACTTTCCTCCTCGGCCTTGCGACCTTCCCATGGAACTCCGGTGGCATAACCTTCTTCATCTACGTCGCCGGTTTTCTTCCCTTCAGCATTGAATCGAAGCGCCGCGTTCTCGCTCTCTTCTTCGTTGAGGCCCTCGCCATTCTCGGCGAAGCCTATATCTTCCGCGCACCCGGCCACTTTCAAATCGGCTGGCCGAACGCCATCATCGGCATCTTCCTCCTCCTCATCATCGGTGGCGGCAACATCTTCTTCGCCGAGCAGAAACGCGCCGACTGCAAACTACGCCTCGCCCAGGAAGAGAACGTCGCTCTCGCCGCCGTCGCCGAACGCGAACGCATCGCCCGAGACCTCCACGACGTTCTCGGCCACACCCTCTCCGTCATCGTCCTCAAAGCAGAACTCGCAGGCCGCCTCATCGAAACCGACCCGCACCGCGCAGCTCACGAGATGGCCGACGTAGAAAGAACCGCCCGCACCGCACTCAGCGAAGTTCGTGAGGCCATCGGCGGCTATCGCTCCCAGGGCCTCAGCTTAGAGTTGGAGAAGGCACAAAAAACCCTGCAATCCGCAGGTGTCGCCCTCTCCTGCGAATCTCCCGTCCCTCAACTCAGCGCATCCGAGGAGACCGTGCTCTGCCTCACCCTCCGCGAAGCCGTCACCAACATCGTTCGCCACGCCATGGCCACGCAATGCCGCATCCGCTTCTCACGCTCCGAAGACGGCTATCACTCTCTCCTCATCACCGACGACGGGGCCCAGCCCAAAGTCAGAGAAGGCAACGGCCTCCGCGGCATGCGCGAGCGCGTCCAATCCCTCGGGGGACGACTCTCCATCACCACCAGCCCAGGAGTCACCATCCTCATCGAACTCCCCCACACGCCGTCGCAGCCCACGCCGCAACTCGACAAAGCACCGCTAGCAGCCCTATGAAGACGACCCGCACCACCCCGCACGTCAAAGCGCAGCTGCCTGCCTTAAAGCAATTGTCTGTCCTTAAATTGCCTTTCAGCTTTTATCCGCGTACCTCCGCGAATATCCGCGGTCGACTCATCGGCCTTCAAAGCGCCACTCTATGACCACACCGATCAAAGTCATCCTCGCCGAAGATCAGGCCATGGTCCTCGGCGCGCTCTCAGCCCTCCTCGAGCTCGAGTCCGACATCGCCGTCGTCGCCACCACCGCCAACGGTCGCGACGCAGTCGACGCGGTAGGCCGCCTCAAGCCCGATGTCCTCGTCACCGACATCGAGATGCCTTACATGACAGGCCTCGAACTCGCGGCCAACCTCCGCACCAGCCACCCTAACGTCCGCACCATCATCCTCACCACCTTCGCCCGCCCGGGCTACCTCCGCCGCGCGCTCGACGCCGGAGCCCGCGGCTATCTCCTCAAAGACCGCCCCGCCAAAGAGCTTGCCGACGCCGTCCGCCGCGTGCATCGCGGCATGCGCGTCGTAGACCCCGCCCTCGCCGCCGAAGCCTGGAACGCAGAGCTCGACCCCCTCACCGACCGCGAGCGCCAGATCCTTCAACGCGCTGGCGACGGCCGCAGCAGCACCGAGATCGCCACCGAGCTCCACCTCTCCGAGGGCACCGTCCGCAACTACCTCTCCGAGGCCATCGCCAAGCTTGGCGCCTCCAACCGCACCGACGCCGCCCGCATAGCCCGCACCAAGGGCTGGCTCTAACAGCTCCCTGACTCGTGGCCATGCCTTAGCCGTTGCAACCCCTTTAGCCGTACCGAAGTCTTTGCCGTTGCCGTTGCATTTGCGGTTGCCGTTGCCCTTGTCTGTCCTTTTGGTTGTCATCCCGTAGGGATCTGCGGTTGTCCTTGTACTTACCGTTCTTGTTGTCATCCCCGAAGGGGATCTGCATTTGCCGTTGCATTGCATTTGCCGTTGCCGTTGTCTGTCTTTTTGGTTGTCATCCCGTAGGGATCTGCTGTTGTACTTGCACTTGCCGTTCTTGTTGTCATCCCCAAACGGCATCTGCTTCTTCTACACTTTCCACCCCAAAATCCCACCCTCCAGGCAACCTTTCCCCCATGAGACACCAAACCCCTGTCCTGCATCCCACCAACTGAACAGGAGATCTAAATGAAGCCTTCCATCCGCACCACCCTCCGCACAGCCGCCCTCTGCAGCGCCGCCATCGCACTCGCGACCGGCTGCAACAAAAAAGCCGACAACACCCTCAACTTCACCAGCGCCATCAACACCTACTACAGCGCTCATCCCGCCTGCCTCTGGTCCGACCCCGTCAAATTCCCCGTCCAGGCCAACACCTCCGACAACAGCAAGACCTCCAACTACGACGCCCTCGTCGACCAGGGTCTCCTCGTCCGCACCACCGGCGAAAAGAAGGTCCTCATCATCGCCAGCAAGCAGGTCAACAACTACGACCTCTCCGACAAGGGCCGCACCGCCTGGACCGCCGACACCACACAGCCGGGCTACGGCAACTTCTGCTACGGCCATCGCAAGGTCTCCAGCATCGACAGCTCTACCCCCACCACAGACGCCGTGGGCGCCACCACCCAGATCAACTACCACTACATCATCTCCGACGCAGCCGCATGGGCCACCGCAGCCGAAACCCAGACAGCTTACCCGCAACTCCAGACAGATCTGGCTGCCCCGCAAAACGCGCAGGCCACCCTCACCAACACCAGCAACGGCTGGCAGGTCACCTCGGCCAAATCCACCAGCACCTCCAGCAACGACGGCAAGATCGTCGAATAAGCAAATCTAAAGCCGCCATGCGCAGTTGGCGATCCCGTTGGTCGCAAAGAATCTTCCGCCGACCAACGGGAGGCCCAAAGCGAAGCCAGTATACAAGTCACGAAGTGACCGCCCCGTGCGCAGCGGGCACTTTTAGTCTTTATCGCTGCTGATCAAAATCCCCAGGCCCCGACCGCATCGCCGCAGTCACCGCCGTATAAGACTTCATCTCATACTCATGCGGCGGCACATCTCCCGCCAGGTTCTTCACAAAATAATCCCACCGCCGCCGCGTCATGTACTGCGAAGCCTCCGCATACCCATGAGCCACGTTCGGAACAATCAACAGATCGAAATCCTTATTCGCCTTGATCAGCGCATCCACCACCAGCAGTGTGTTATTCATCGGCACATTGTTATCCATCGACCCATGTGCCAGCAGCAGCTTGCCCTTCAGATTCTTCGCCACATACTGGTTCGCCTGGCTGTCATAGTTCGTCGTCCCATCCGCATTCGTCGTCAGCAGTCCGTTCCACTTCTCCGCCCAATCATCCTCATAGTCCCTCTGGTCGTGATTCCCACTCTCCGCAATCCCCACCTTGAAGAAATCCGGAAAATGAAACATCGCCGCGGCCGTGGCATTTCCGCCACCCGAGTGGCCATACATCCCCACCCTGTCAATATCGATCCACGGATACATCGCCGCCAGCTCCTTCATCCCCGCCACCTGGTCCGGAATCGTATTGTCGCCAAGATTGCCGAAATAAAACTCGTGAAACGCCTTCGACCTCCACGGCGTCCCCATCCCGTCAATACACACCACCACAAATCCCAGCTCCGCCAGCGACTGCCAATCCCGATGCGCCGCCGCGAACCCGCGCCCGCCGCATGACCCCGTCTGCGGCCCCGGATAAACACTATTCACAATCGGATACTTCTTCGACGCATCGAAGTTCGTCGGCTTGAACATGTAACCGTACAAGTCCGTCTTCCCATCCCGCGCCTTCACCGTAATCGGCACCGGAGGCACCCACCCGGAGGCAACCAGCTTCGTAATATCCTGCTTCGCCACCTCCACCACCACCCTGCCGCTGTCATCCCTCACCACCGTCGTCTGCGGCTCTGTCGCAGTCGAATACACATCGACAAAGTACCTCCCATCCTGCGACACCGTCACCGCATGATCCGCATTCTCCGGCGTCAATAACTTCATATCCTTCCCGTTAAACCCAATGCTGTAGAAGTGCGAAAAATAAGGATCGCGCCCCGCCTCCTTCCCCACGCCCAAAAAGTAAATCTTCCGCGCCGCCTCATCTACATGCAGCACCTGCGTTACATTTCCCTCGCCATGCGTAATCTTCTGCTTCAGATTTCCGTTCTCAGCGTCGTACAGATACATCTGTCCCCAGCCGTCCCGCTCGCTGAACCACAACAACTCGTTCGTCTTCGAAAGATACTTCCAGTTCACCTTGCCGTTGCCGCTCTCAAAAAACTTTGCCGCCTTCTCGCCCATCACATCCAGCACATCGCCCGACGAAGCATCGGCAATCCGCATCCACTCCTGCTTGTGATCCCGCGACGTCGAAACAAACGCCAGCGTCTTCCCATCCGCGCTCCACTGCACATCGTCCCACCCGCTGCCGCCGCGGCAGCTCACGTCATCGCACAGCGTCGACCGGTGCTGATCCGGCGCCATCTTCAGCCGCACCACCTTTGCCTTCTCTACATCGATGATCACCCGCTCGATCATCGTCACATCCTTATCCCCCACCAGCGGATACTTCCACGCCTTCAGCTCCGGATGCCCGTTCGTAACCGGAACCATGTACATCTCGCCCGTCTTCCGCTGGTCTTGCTGAAACGTCGCAATCTTCTTTCCATCCGGCGACCACACCAGAATCGCGTTATCGCTCGTCTGCCACCCGGCATTATCGGTCGCGTACCCAAAGTCCTTCACGCCATCCGTCGTCAGCTGCGTCTCTTTACCCGTCGCCACATCACGCACCCAAAGATTCCAGTCGCGAATAAAAGCAGCCTTCGTCTTATCCGGCGACAGATCTCCATGCGCAGCAGCGCTCGCGGCCTCCCCACTCGTCGCCTTCGCACCCGCCGCAACCAGCTCCGTGCAAACCCCGGCCCCGCTCAAATCACAACGAAACTTCCGTGACCCATTCCCCACCACCACGGTCTTGTCCCCGTCAGAGAACGTCATCTCCGTCAACGTCGTCATATGTTGCGGCGAGACCTTCACCGCCCCCTTCACCGCCGCCGTCAACGCATTGGCCAGCTTCACATGATCGAACGCCGGTGCCTTCGTCCCCTTCGCAGGATCGACCACCATCAGCGTCAACCCGTCGGGCCCAAAGTCTCGATACCAGAACCGTCCATCAGCCATCCACGTCACCCGCGCCACGCCGTGATACACCAGCGAGTTGACGTTGTACCCCATAAACTTCTCCGCCCGCGCATAGTCCTCGTTCGTAAGCTGCCGCCCCTGCGCCACTCCGCTAACAGCAAAACAACCCGCAACCACCCCGGCAGCCACAACCGACAAATACCTCTTCAACATGCTCAAACCCTCCGAACCATCCACCGCTAAAGTGTACGAATGACGCTTAGTCTACAGTTCCAACGCGCTAGGGTGATATATGAAATCCCAACTTTCCGTCAGCCGCTTGCTGTTGTCTGTCTTTTGTTGTCATCCCGCAGGGATCTTCCGACAAGCCGATGCTGACAACGGTGCCCGGTTGTTCCATGCCTGCCACTTAGTTCGGAGGTGGCGACAATACCCTCCGCGAGCCCGGCTCTGGAGCCACTACCTCCGGGTGCAGTGTGGTCGGGTCGGCAAGCACCTTCGGGTTCGCAACCGGAAAGGTCACTCCCGTCGTTCGGATGTACGCATTACTCTTCAAAATGGACACGCCGATACTGTGATGTCCCGGCTTGAAATCGTCGCTTCGCGGAAACTCCAGGATGTATCGGTGGCGCACCATGGTTACCAGCTCTTGGAGAGTCTGGTCCAGTGTCAGTCTGGCCGCAAACAATTCCACGCCGCCCGTAAGTTCACAAATAGAGTCAAACGGATCCTCTGGGTCCGCGTTCCCGGTCGTCAGCACCCCGAAGATGGCCACCGACTCTATCTGCGCACGCTCCTGCACCGTCCACCACGTTGCCTTGTTGCTTCCCGAGTCTGCCCCATCAGAGATTGTGACGAGCACTCTCCGCCCCGGCTGTTGATGGAGTTTCTCGGTCACATACGACAGCGCATCCCAAAGGGGCTTGCAAGCCCTGGTATGTGCATTTGAAACCGTAATGCGTGAAGCCTTCCTCTGTCGGATCGCCCACGTCGCCATCGCAGTGTTCATCGCATTCTCCAGAGACTTCGCATCTGGCGTAATCTGGTCGGCTGCAAGGGTCAGATCGCAGCCCATCGCATAGATCGATACCCGGTCTTGCGGGCCCAGGGACCCACGCGCCAATCCCCTCACCGCTTCTTGCACTTGAGGCAGCAACTCGCTCTTCGGAACCATCGTGTCGATCAGGATCGCCATCGAGATCGGGTCGTCACCCTCTACCCGCACATGCGTCGGTGGAACTGCCGGTCCCGAGTCGATGCTCAGCCGAAATTGTGCAGGCGGCACTGGCGTCATCTCCTCGTGCCTCTTCGTCAACACCAGCGTTGGAACCTGCGCCAGGTTCGTATACACATGCAGCGTCGTTATCGATGTGTCGTTCGCGGGTGAAGTCTGCTGCGCCCACCCGCAGCCCATACCCAGTAAACCTAGCCATAGCCAGCCAGACCCAAAGCTCTGCGAAGGTACCAGACGCCTCCCCATAGTGCCAACCAGTATGCCACCTTCGGCACACCTTCGCAGTCTTTCAACCTGCTAGCCATTGAAGTATCAGTCACTCGTTTAGAACATCTCTGTCACCCACGCACCTTCCACAACACCTGCCGCAAAACCCCCATCCAAACCGGCGCATCCGCCACCGACACCCCCATCCTCACCACCAGCCGCCGAATCTGCCCCTCCTCGCAGTTCGCAGGATGCCGCTTCGTATAGCCGGTCGCCTCCAGCACCTCCGTCAACAAACCCGTCAGCCGCTCCACCTCTCCCGCACCCGCCGCAACACTCGAAGCACCCGCAGCAACCGAACCCGCCCCCCGCACCAACTCATACAAACAAACCGCCACCGCCTGCCCAAGATTCATCGAAGGATGCCGAATCTCCTCCTGCACCCGCATCGGAATAGTCAGCAGCCACTTGCAGTGGCTCAACTCCTCATTGCTCAGCCCCGTCTTCTCCGAACCAAATAGCAACGCAACCCGTCCCTCCCCGGCCAGCTCCGCGCCAATCCTCTCCGCCCCATCCGCCAGCACATACAGCGGATGCTGCAACGCCCGCTCACCCACCGCCGTCGTCCCCACCACCAACGTGCAATCCGCCACCGCCTCCGCGACACTCGCGCACACCTTCGCCCCAGCCACTACCTCCGAAGCATCCACCGCCGACCGCGCCGTCTCAAACGGCACCGCATACTCGTTCACAATCCGAAGATGTCGAAACCCGAAGTCATGCATCGCCCGCGCCACCGCGCCGATATTATTCGGATTGCGCGCACGCACCAGCACCACCACCACTCGATCCAGAACTTCACTACCCATACTATGAATTCTAGGCGCAAGCATTCCAGGCAAAAAAAACGGCCGGCGAAATCTACGCCGGCCGCTCGCATCAGTTCTTACAACTTACTTATGTTCGTGAGCCTCAGCATGAGGATGAGCCTGTGTATTCGCATTATGCTTATCCTGGTTAATCGACCGGCTGACATTATTCTGCCGCTGGTTGATCTGCTGATGCTCCTGTCCAGTCAGGCGTCCTCCATTGGCCGCACGATCGGTCGCCGCCTGGTTGTGAATACTCGCCTCACGGTTCTCCAGGTTGCCCGTCTCATGCGCCGTCAGCTGGCCCGACTGCACTCCCTGGCCAATCCGCTGCTGCTGATTCGCCGCCCGTACACCAGGCCTTGAGAAAGCTGCATTCTGCGGACGTCCGCCGTTGACCGAAGCAAAGTTGCTGCGGTCGGCATGTGCCATCTGCACATGGCTCTGCTGCTCTGCCGTCGGAGCCACATGGTTCTCTCTCGCGAACGCATTCTCCTGCGCCGAAGGACGAGCCTGGATCCCGCCCGTACCGCCGTTGAAGCTCGTACGGTTGTTGATCGTCGTACGGTTGATCACCGTGTTATCCACATAGGTATTGCGAATCACCGTCCGGTTCACATTCACCACCGCGGTGTTGTACGCGAAGTGGCCACCCTCCCAGCGTCCGCCGCCAAAACCAACGCCGCCGTAGCCGAAGCCATAGTTCACGCCGCCGTAGAAGCCAACGTGCGGCCCCCAATACCCAGCGTGGAACAGATACGCCCCACCACCCCAGCCCCAGTATCCCGGCGTCCACAACAATCCGACCTGCGGCGGACGAACCCACACACCAGGAACCCAGTAGTAGCCCTCATCGCCATACGCCCAATAGCCGGGGTTCCAAAGATAGCCATCACCCGGGCAGAGCGGCTGCGTATAAACCGGCAGCACCGGAGGCGCAAAGCCGACCGAGATAAACACTCCGGCAAACGACGCCGCCGGCAAAAGGGCGAGAGCCGCACCCACTACAAACTTGCGGACTAAATTTGTCAGTTTCATACATCCATCCTTTATTGGCCCACGGCGCCGGTCTTGCCTTTATGACACCAGCCCGCTGCACTCAAGTTGTTGAATAGCCAAACCTCTCAGCGGCCATTCCTTCCATACCCTCCGTGCAAACACGCTCTGCCGAAGGAAGTTCCGCACGATGTAACGTAGGCCCCCGCAAATAACCCCAGATATCCCTCAATGGTTGTACAAACACAAATGGCCGCGCGCCGTCATCCTGCGCTACCCATTGCGTCGTCATCCTGCGTTCTCCTCATTGCGCCGTCATCCTGCGCTACCCATTGCGCCGTCATCCTGCGTTCCACCCATTGAGCCGTCATCCTGAGCGAAGTGACTCACGGCACTTTGTGAGTCACGCAGTCGAAGGATCCCCGTATTTGCAGTTGCAGTTGTATTTGCAGCTACTGTTGTCATCGCGTCGCCATCACTCGAAGCATCCGAGAAAATTCAGATCAGGCCTCACCCTTAGCCCTTAACAAGGCAAAAAAAATAAATCTCAAAAAGTTGGCGCATTTTTACGCCCTCAAAGTACGCAGCGAAACACCACGCGCAGCCACGCAAGCCACCACGTTGTCACCAGCGAAAAACCACCTCCAGAACACCACTTTTTGAAAAACACCCCTCAAAAACACAGCAAAACCATCAAACCTCAGCTCCCGCACCGCTCCGTTTTTTTTCTGCGTCTAAACTCGTATAAGTCCGTCCAAAACCTTCCCGCCTCGCCACCATGTCCGACAACTTCGCACAACTCGTCAAGCAGCAGGCCGACATCGTCCGCATCATCGGCGACTACCTTAAGCTCCGCAAATCCGGCGCGCAGAACTACACCGGCCTCTGCCCCTTTCACAAAGAAAAGACCGGCTCCTTCTCCGTCAACGCCACCCACAGCTACTTCTACTGCTTCGGCTGCCACGAAAAAGGCGACGTCTTCACCTTCGTCATGAAGCTTGAAAACATCAGCTTCCCAGAGGCCGTCCGCGTCGTAGCCACCAAGTGCGGAATCCCGCTCCCCAAGCGCGAATTCAGCTCACCCGAAGAGGCCCGCGAAGCCGGCATTCGCCGCCAGCTCATCGACATTCACGAGGCCGCCACCCAGTACTTCGAAGCCGCACTCAAAGCACCCGAAGCCGCACGCGCACGCGAATATCTCACTGGCCGCGGCGTCACCGCAGACACCATCGCAAAGTTCCGCATCGGCTACGCCCCCGACGACTTCAACCACATGCGCGAGCAACTCGGAAAACACTTCTCCGACGAAGTCCTCCGCACCAGCGGCCTCTTCAGCGCCAAAGAGCAAGCCGACGGCGGCCAGGGCCAGCTCTACGCCCGCTTCCGCAAGCGCATCACCTTCCCCATCGCCAACGAGCAAGGCAAGACCATCGCGTTCACCGCGCGCGCCCTCGACGCTGAAGACGAAAAAGGCCGCCCCATCGCGAAGTATCTCAACTCCCCCGAGACCGCCCTCTACAGCAAAGGCCAGGTACTCTTCAACCTCGACAAAGCCAAAGCCGAGATCCGCACCCTCGGCTTCGCCCTCCTCGTCGAAGGCCAGATGGACTGCATCTCCGTCTACATGGCCGGAATCAAAGGCGTCCTCGCGACCTCCGGCACTGCCTTCACCGAGATGCAGATCCGCCTCCTCAGCCGATTCACCAAGCGCGTCATCGTCAACTTCGATCCCGACACCGCCGGCACCACTGCCACCGAAAAATCCATCGCCCTGCTCACCGAAGAGGACTTCGAAGTAAAGATCGTCACCCTCGAAGGCGGACTCGACCCAGACCGCTATATCCGCGAGCAAGGCGTCCAACAGTACATGGCCGCTCTTCGCAACGCCAAGCGTCACTCCGACTACCTCATCGACCGCGCCCGCGAGCAGTTCCCCGGCCGCACCTCCGACGCGAAGGTCAAAGCCCTCAACTTTCTCCTCCCTCACATCCGCCGCATGCCCAACCGCATTCAGCGCGACGAGTTCGCCGCCGACGCCGCACAAAAACTCGGTATCGACTCCGCCATCCTCCGTCAGGAACTCAAGCAGGCCGCAGCCCAGCGCGTCGAAAGCGTGCGCTCCCACAATCAGGATCCCGCCAGCGAGACCGAGCGTGTCCTCATCCGCGCCCTCGTTCTTACGGAGGGCGACTCCGCCCGCATCCTCGCCGTCGATCAGCTCAGTCAGCATCCGGAGTGGTACGACAGCCTCCCAGCCGGTGCTCTCCTCGAAGCCCTCGTCAACGCACCCGTCCCGCCCAACCCTCTGGACGCCGCGCCAGACCAGCAAAGCCGTGCCCTTCTTGCCCGCACACTCCAGGACGCCGAAGATCCCGACGCCGCCACCCCCAGTACCCAAACCATGGTCGAACAGGTAGAAAATGCCCTTCACACCTTGGAACATCGCCAGTTCGAACGCCGTCAGCGCGAGCTTCGTACCCTCATCGCTGAAGCAGATCGCCGCGGCGACCATGAGATGCTGACTAAGCTCACCGCAGAAAAACTACAAATCGATCGAAAACTACGTGAGCACTAACGCTTCGCTCCTTTTATGCAGAACATCCGTCAACCCAACGGGTTCTAGACAGTAGACTTGCCCTGTATCTCAAGAACAAAGCTCACTCATGAGTATGGACACCTCCACAAAGCGAAGGCTGATGCTCGGCTTCTTGATCAACTGGATTGGGAAACTCTCCTCGACCCTCATCCAGTTCGTTCAGATCCCAGTCTTCCTTCACTATTGGAGCGTCCCTCTCTACGGCGAATGGATGATCGTCAACTCCATCCCCGCCTACCTCAGCTTCAGCAACGCCGGCTTCGGCTCGGTCGCAGGCAACGAGATGACTATGCTGGTCGCCCGCGACGAACGCGACGCCGCCCTCCGCGTCTTCCAAAGCTGCTGGTGGCTCATCGCCATCATCTGCACTGCAACCATCGTCCTGCTCTCCGGATCCCTCTACTACCTGCCCGCCGCTCATCTCCTCAAGCTCACCACAATTGGCGAGTCCGACACCAAGTGGATCATCTTCTATCTGGGTGTCTCCGTCCTGCTCGGACAGCTCGAGCAGCTTCTCCAGTCCGCCTACCGGGCCATCGGCCGCTACCCCTATGGCACCTTCCTCAAGAACATGTTCTCCCTGATCGCCTTTGGCTGCATGATCGTCGCCGTCATCCTCGGCGCAGGCGCAAGAATCACGGCGCTGGTCTTCGCATCCGCCAATCTCGCTATCACCCTCATCTTCTGCATTCTTGTGCGTCGCGATATTCCCTGGATCCGCTATGGCTGGCAGCATGCCAGCTTCGCCGAGATTCGCAAGCTCGCCCGCCCCGCCTTCGCCTTCATGGGATTCCCCCTCGGCAACGCCCTGAGCCTCCAGGGCAGCCTGCTCGCCGTTGGATATGCTCTCGGTCCTACTCAGGTCGTCATCTTCAGCACCGCACGCACCGTCTCACGGGTCGCCCTCCAGATGGTTCAGATGGTCAACAACACCTTCGAACCGGAGATGTCGATCGCCTACGGAGCCGGAAACTACGAGCTCACCCGCATCCTTCTCCGCCGTGCCTGCCAGCTCGCCCTTCTTATTGCCCTCATCCTGGTCATCGTCATGCTCACCTTTGGCCCCTGGTTCCTCGTCCACTGGACCGGCGGTCACGTACCTCCAAGCCGGGATCTCCTCAGCATCTTGCTGGTCGTTGTCGTCCTGTACTCGCTGTGGTCTACCTGCGGCACCCTGATGACCTCCACCAACCAGCACCAGCGCCTCGCGACCTACTACCTCCTTGGCACCGCGGCTGCCTGTGTCTTCTGCTACGTCTTGGCACGCCCGTATGGCCTATTCGGAGCCGCAGCTTCCCTCCTGATCTCAGAGATCGTCATGAACTTCTACGTCGTCCCCGCATGCCTCCGCATCGCACACGACACCCTGCCTGCTTTCCTCGCCAGCATGCTCCACTACCCCCCGTCGCTCCGCCCCGTCTCCCTTCTGGCCCGTATCCGACGCTCCAAACCCGGCTTCGAAAGCTGAAAACAACCTCGTAGTTAGTACAGGGGTTATAATGGATAAGGGGGGAATCTCATGACCACTGCAGTCAAAATCACTACAATCGGCAACTCAGTCGGTATCGTCCTGCCAAAAGAGGTCCTGAGCCATCTCCATGTTGAAAAAGGAGATACTCTCTATCTCACGGAGTCTCCTGACGGCATCCGGCTCTCTCCATACGACGCCACGCTCGCCAAAAAACTCGACGCATTAGAACACGTCATGCGCGAGAACCGTGATGTCCTGAAAAAGCTTGCCGAGTAACGATGGATGAACCGGTCTGGATCGACAAACCAGAAGTACTCATCGCGCACTCGATGCAGTTGGCTGAGCATGGTGGCTCTGACGGCATGCGTGACGAAACGCTACTCGACTCTGCCCTTGCAAAGCCCCGTAACGTCTTTGTATACGGTGACGACGTCACACTTCCAAGGCTCGCCGCGTCCTATGCGTTTGGGCTTGCGCGAAATCACGCATTCATTGATGGCAACAAACGAACGGCACTCGTAGTCTCCGAAGGTTTTCTACGCCTGAATGGCCTGAAAGTCGTCTCATCACCAGAAGAAAAGTACTTCACCTTCCTCCACCTTGCTGACGGCTCCCTCAGCGAGGACGAACTCACCGCCTGGTTCACCAGGCACGCTATGCCTTTGCAAAAATGACCACTTTTCAAAGCACTACCCCCGGATACAAGAACAAACACGGCCAGGTCGTCATCTCCCGAACCGGATTCCCCTCAGAATCCTTCCCGGGCCAGACCATCTACCACCTCCGCTGCAGCCACTGCCATCATGACTACGGTTCTGCTGGCAAAGATATCCATCTCCGACGATGTCCCAGCCACCAGAACGGCGTAAAAGGGGAGCCGCTTCGTGCTGCTCCAGCGAATCTTTTTTCCCCTCCTGGCGTCTAAACATATGTGATATTCTGTGATTCGCTGGGGACGTGTGCCTTCGAATGCCCAGACCCTTTAAGGGTCACCGGGCTTGCCATCGCGGTCTAAACCGCAACCTGCTCCCTGCCCATTACGCAACCACCAAGGGATCAGTCCGCCTGAATATCACAATCACCATCAGCGGCATCCCAATTTTCAGAATCTTTCGCAGGAGTGCGCACAGCCGTGGCTGAAGAAATTGACAAGTACGAAGACGATATAGATAAGCTCATCGACACAGGAAAAGAAAAGGGTTATCTCACCTACGGCGAGGTCAACGACCTCCTGCCTGGTGACATCACCACCCCCGACGATCTCGATGATCTTCTCACTACCATCAACACCCAGGGTATCGACGTCCTGGCTGGAGACGATCGCGCGAATGGCCGCGACAAGTACGAGCCCGAAGCAGGCGAAGAGTCCGACGACGTAGAACTAGACCTCTCTCCCGGAACCCTTGAGAAGACAAACGACCCCGTCCGCATGTACCTCCGCGAGATGGGCACCGTTCCCCTGCTTACTCGTGAGGGCGAAGTTGAGATCGCCAAGCGTATCGAGCGCGGTCAGCTCCGCGTCATGAAGGCCATCTCCCGCTCGCCGATCGTCATTCGCGAGATCGTCGGCCTAGGCGAAGACCTCCGCCGCGGCGTCCGCAACATCAAGGAAGTCGTCACCTTCGACGAAGAAGAGCTCACCGAAGAGATCCTGCAGGCTCGCGTTCGCGCCACTGCAGGCCGCATCGATGTCATCGTCAAGCACCAGAAGAAGCTCGCAGCCCTCGAAGAAAAGCTCGAAGCGCCCGTCGGCAAAGATGCCAAGGCGAAGGCGAAGGAGACCCGCAAAACCCGTTGGCTCATCGGCCGCGAGCACGTCTACATCAACCGCATCGTCCGCGAGCTGAAGTACACCAACGGCGAGAAGAAGCGCCTCCTCGACAAGGTCAACAAGACCGTCGATGCCATGCGCACCCTCGAGCGCCAGATCAAGACCCTCGAGACCAAGCACGAAGCCTCAAAGTCCGAAGAGCTGCGCAAAGAGTATCGCCGTCAACAGAAGAACTGTCGCACCGACCTCGAGCGCGTCGAAGCCGACGCCGGCATCTCCCTCGTCGATCTCAAGCGCACCCAGCGCGAGATGATCCAAGGCGACATGGACGCTGAGCGCGCGAAGCGCGAGCTCATCGAGGCCAACCTTCGCCTCGTCGTCTCCATCGCGAAGAAGTACACCAACCGCGGCCTACAGTTCCTCGACCTCATTCAGGAGGGCAACATCGGCCTCATGAAGGCCGTCGATAAGTTCGAGTACCGTCGCGGTTACAAATTCTCGACCTACGCCACCTGGTGGATCCGTCAGGCCATCACCCGCGCCATCGCGGACCAGGCCCGCACCATCCGCATCCCGGTCCACATGATCGAAACCATCAACAAGCTCATCCGCACCAGCCGTCAGCTAGTGCAGGAGCTTGGCCGCGAAGCCTCCTCGGAAGAGATCGCCCGCCGCATGGACATCCCGGTCGCGAAGGTCCGCAAGGTCCTCAAGATCGCCCAGGAGCCCATCTCCCTCGAGACCCCCATCGGAGAAGAGGAAGACTCGCACCTTGGAGACTTCATCGAAGACCGCATGGCCGTCTCCCCGGCTGACGCCGTCATCAGCGTCAACCTGAAGGAGTACACCTCGCAAGTTCTCCGCACCCTGACCCCACGCGAAGAGCGTGTGATCAAGATGCGTTTCGGCCTCGAAGACGGCTCTGAGCACACCCTCGAAGAGGTGGGCCAATCGTTCCAGGTCACTCGCGAGCGCATCCGCCAGATAGAGGCGAAGGCGCTCCGCAAGCTCCGTCACCCCAGCCGCAGCCGCAAGCTGAAGGCCTTCGTCGACGGCGTAAAAGACATGTAGTACCTACCAAACTAGTGAGACAAACGGGCGACAGCGCAAGCTGCCGCCCATTTTTTTGCCTCTGTTGTTCCCTTCAGCACGCGCCGAGATATCCAGTCAGACATCACCCCGCTTCTGCGATGATGGAAGCATCACTCCGGAGGAAACCGCCCCCGCATGACACTCCCCGCAACGGAGCCTAATCGTCTCCCCTACTGGCTGCGCCGTCTGTGGCCCGTCTACTGCTTTCTGGCTGTTCTCGTCACCTTCGGCTACGCCCACTACGACCCCTATCAGCTTGACGGCGACGCGGTGGCCTACATGGACATCGGCGATCTCATCCGCTCCCACCAGTGGCACGGCATCATCAACGGATACTGGAATCCGCTCTATCCAGCTGCCCTCGCCCTCGGCCACATTCTCTTCCACTCCACTCGTTACACCGAGCTCCACGCCTACTACATGGTCAACTTCGTCATCTTCCTCATGGAGATGCTGGCCATCGTCGCCTTCACCGACTCCCTCGTTCGGTTGCGCGAGCACTTAGAAGCGGCAACTATAGGTCCTGCATCCTTCCTGCTCGATCGCTACACGCTCCGCTACCTCGGCCTCGGCCTTTTGGTCTTCTCCACCCAGCGCGAGCTAAGCATGGGCAAGGTGCGCCCCGATGCTCTTCTCCAGGCCTTTCTCCTCCTCGGCCTGTCCGCATTGTTGAGATACCTCGCCACCAGCCACCTCCGCTACACCGCCCTGATGGGCATATCCCTCGGCCTCGCCTATCTCACCAAGTCCTTCGCCTTCCTCTTCACCCTGCTCTGCATCCTCGCGCTGGTACTCTTCCGCCGCTTCTGGCAGCGACAGTCCTTCGCCAGCATCACCGCAGCCGGACTCTTGGCGCTCCTCTGTTTCGCCATCGTTGCGGGCCCTTACATCGCCGCGCTCTCCAGGCAGAAAGGACGCTTCGACTTCGGCGACTCCGGCACTCTCAACTACGCCTGGTTCGTCGCCGGCACAGAAAAGATGCACCTCCAGCAAGATCAAACCTCGCTCTTCGGAGCCTCGGAGGTACATCTCAAGCACCCGGAGAAGCTGCTTCTTCAATCGCCGCCTGTCTTCAGCTATAGCCAACTCCCCTACGGAACCTATCCCGACTGGTTCGACAACTCCTTCTGGAACGATCGGGTCAAAGCACACATCAACCCGCACGCAGAGATCATCGTCATAGGACAGTGCATCGTGCGGATGTGCCGCTACGTCGCCAACCATCCCGAAGCATGGCTCCTCCTCTTTGTTTTTCTCATCATGGGAGGCCGTCTTCATCGGCAGTGGGGAACCTCCACCAACGCCTTCTGGCTCCCGCCTCTCCTGCTCGGACTTGGCGTCCTGGGTATCTACGGCATCGTCAACGTCGAGGATCGCTACATTACCATCGGCTTTCTCGCCATCCTGCTCCCGCTCTTCGCTGCCTTGCGTCTGTCCTCCTCGGTGCAGCCCGCAACCCGTACTGCAGCCTCCGCTGCCGTCGCGATCCTCGCCCTTATAGCAATTGGCGACTCTGCTCGCACCGTTGGCGAACTGCGTCGCGTCCAGATCTTTGCTCAACTCCCCGCCGGCTGGTACGACCCGGAGATCTTTGGCGCTGCCCATGCCCTCAACGACCTTGGCGTCGTCCCCGGCGACACCGTCGCCTGCATCGGTGCCAGAGCCTGCCTCAACGATCACTACTGGGCTCGCATCGCAGGGGTTCGTATCCTCACAGAGATCTACGAGCCCGACTACGTTCTCTACCCATCATTCGTCGCCATGCCTCACCGCGAAGAAGCCTACGACCTCGTCCGCCGCCAGGGAGCAAAGGTCTTAGTCGGACACTTTCCCCCGGCTCAAATGAATCCCACCAATCCCATCGCAACCGGCTGGCAGGAGCTGGGCAGCTCCTCCTTATACGCACTTCCACTCAACCTCCCTCCTGCCTCCCACCCCTGACCCTGACCCTGACCCTGACCCTGACCCTGACCCTGACCCTGACCCTGACCCTGACCCTGACCCTGACCCTGACCCTGCAAGTCTTCACGCACCACTTTGGTAGCATGCAAACAATGAGCGATCTGACCGTAACCATTCTCATGCCATGCCTTAACGAAGCAGAGACATTAGCCTTCTGCGTTCGTCAGGCGGTCACCGCTCTCCGCGACAACAATGTTGCCGGAGAAGTCGTTGTCGCCGACAACGGCAGCACCGATGGCTCTCAAAAAATCGCAACTGATGAAGGCGCCCGCGTCGTCAATGTGCCCACTCGCGGCTACGGCGCCGCTCTCATCGCAGGTATCGAAGCCGCCCGCGGCAAGTACATCCTCATGGCCGACGCCGACGCCAGCTACCACTTCGAACACCTGCCCCGCTTCCTCCCAAAACTCGACGAAGGCTACGACCTCGTTATGGGCAACCGCTTCTCGGGCACCATAGAACCAGGAGCCATGCCTCCGCTCCATCGCTATCTCGGCAATCCTGTTCTCTCCTCCATTGGCCGTATCTTTTTCCGCATCCCCGTCCGCGACTTCCACTGCGGACTGCGCGCCTTCCGCCGCGACCCCATCCTCGCCCTCCAGCTCCGCACTACCGGCATGGAGTTCGCCTCGGAGATGGTCGTTAAATCCTCTCTGGCTGGCCTCCGCATGACCGAGGTTCCCACCACCCTCTCGCCCGATGGACGCAGCCGCGCCCCGCACCTTCGCTCCTGGCGCGACGGCTGGCGTCACCTTCGCTTCCTTCTTCTCTTCAGCCCCCGCTGGCTCTTTCTGATTCCAGGCGTCGTTACCTTCTTCGTCGGCATCCTGCTGTCGCTATGGCTCATTCCTGGTCCTCAAACCGTAGGCCGTTGGACCTTCGATGTCGACACGCTCACCTACGCCCTCGGTCTGGTCCTCATCGGAGCCCACATCTCCGTCTTCGCAGTCAGCGCCCGCGTCTTCGGGACGCAGGAAGGCTTCCTTCCGCCCAATCCCAAGTTCGAGCGGATCTTCCGATACATCAATCTTGAGGTTGGGCTCTTATTCGGAGGAGCACTTCTCCTGGTCGGCCTCGGAATCTTGGGCTACGCTATCCATATCTGGCACGGTGCCGATTTCGGAGACCTATCACCGCAGCGCATGCTCCGTCTCACCCTGCCATCCGCAACCTGCTTCATGCTTGGCGTAGAGGCGATCTTCGGAAGCTTCTTCCTGAGTCTGCTCGGCATGAATCGCCGATAGCGAACCGTTAAAACAAGACTGCGCGGCTAAGCCCCAACAGACTCAGCCGCGCCGCGTTTGTCTTTTGTCTCTAAAGCTTGGGTATCTCTAAGCCTAGGCCGCCGGCACAAACCCATCGCATCCGCTAATTGGGGAGACCTTCAAGTGCAGTGCGGCATGCTTCGGATGGCCGCACTCATCCAACAGGTCCGCGTCAGCTTTTTTGCTGCTAAGAATCGTGACCAACACCGAACTCTTCGCATGATGCTCGCCGAAATGGTTACAAAGTCCGCACTGTCCGCTATGAACTGCCTGCATAACAACCTCCTGCTTTCTCTAAGTCTGACTCTCGATCGCAGCGCTCCGTTGTCTCGCGCACTGTGATTTGTCGCAACTTTACGCCGCATCACATCGCGTGTAAATTACGACCATCCAAGTCGTACCCGCTCATAAAATAAGCACTCAATCGGTCGCATATCGGAACCATCGCTCACCCAGCCGCGTATCTTTGTCCGAGCGCTTCAGCAAGAGGAGCAAAATCATGCAGATCACCGACCCTCTCTACACCTCCAACATGACCGATCAGCAGCGCGGCTGGTTCTACGCCGAATACGAACGCGCACGCAAGGACGAAATGGTCGGCCTCCTTCTCGCACTCTTCCTCGGCTGCTTCGGAGTCCACCACTTCTACCTCCGCCGAAACACCGCCGGCATCCTCTATCTGATCTTCTTCTGGACCGGCATCACTGCCATCCTGGGTGTGATCGAGTGCTTCTTTATGCCAGGCCGCGTTCGCGAGTACAACACCGCCCAGGCGATCTACATCTCCGGTCTCATTCTGGCCCACTCAGGCCACCCTGGCGCATCTGTCACGGCAGCCACGCACTGCCCATCCTGTAACAGCGCCATCGACCCTGCGGCTGTCTTCTGCGTGCACTGTGGGGCTGCCATCGCTCCCACCCAGCCCAGCACCCAGACCACGATCTAAACACTCCCCAAGCTCACCACACAAACGAAAAGGGCTCCCTCAAGGAGCCCTTTTCTTTCTTCTCGACCTCCAGCAAATCTCGCCAGAGCATCCCAGCGTTACACGCCGGATGTGTGCTTCACCGCAGCTTCATATCCAGCCGTAAAGCCCGAGCGGTACTCATCGCGAGCCGCTCCCTTTACCGGTGGGTGGACATACAGGTGAGACGACTTCGCGTCGATCTTCCGCTTTGCCGTCATATCCAGCTGTGCCGCTTCCACTCCGTCGCGGTAGGCCGACTGCGCCTGCTCCGTACCTGGAGGAGGCGTATTCCAGCTCCGGCTCTCGGTCGTTGGTGCCTGGTTCTCTTGGGCGTGTGCGAAAAATGTTGCACCGCTCATCAGTGCCACTGCCATCAGTGGTGTTGCAATTCGAATTAGCTTCATCGTGTTTCCTCTTTCCTTACAGGTCAATAGATGCACCTCAAGGCCAAAGGGACACTATCATATCGTGTTAATTGCTGGCAAATTGCACACTCGTAGTCCGCTAACCCCTGCAAACACTACATATTCGTATGGCCGCCGCGCATATCTTCGTTGAACGTGGGCTTGATGAACGCCAGCGCATGAGCCAGTTCCGCTGCATACTGCGCACGATGGCCCATCAGCGCTTCCGTAGCAGTCGCGTACTCCGTGTCCGCCGCCAGGTGGATGATCCCCTCACCCGCCAGCGCCGCCACCGTCTTCTTCAGCTCCTCCACCGTCGAGTTCAGATACTGCGCATCCCGGGGATCCAGCAGCCACACCGGCTTTCCTCCGCCAAGCACGCCCGACAACCAGAACACTTTCGCCGCCAGGTACTCCTGCCGCTGTCCTTCCGTGGTGTCGTTGAAGTTGAACCGTTTCTTCCACGGGCTATAAAACCGCGTCGTCACCGGAACCGGCTGACGGTTGCCGCTCTTCACCAGCTCCAACTGCCCCTGGTCCATCGTCTTCCGCACCGCGTTGTAGATAAACCCTTCCGAAAACGGTTGCTCCGGAGCTTTCACGATCTCTGCAAACGTCACCGTCATCGACGCCGACACCTTCGCATGCAGCGGGCTTCCCTCTCCATCCTGCAGATGAACCTCGCCATGCACCAGGAACGTATCCGCACCCGAGGTCGACTCATGGAACGGCCAGGTAAACTTCTCAAAACTAAGGGGAAGCCCATGCAGCGTCAGGTAGTAGTCCTGGTTCGGATTCCTCAGCCGCTTCGCCGTCTCGCCTAGATAAACCCCAACCTCGGCCAGCATATCCGCACGGCTGAAATCGAACTTGTCGCTTAGCTCCAGCACTTGTGTCTTCGAGTGATCCGCCGTCAGTGCCAGCATGAACCGAGTCGTCGGGTTCCCCGAAAAATCCTGCCCAATCGTGCTCGAGACCACTTCCAAGCCGGCCGCCTTTGCCGCCGCTTCTACCTGTCCAGCCAATACCTCTTGCGTTCCCATCGCCATCTGCCTCAATCGTCCTTTACGTTTTGCGTATCCTCTATTTTACGGCTTCCGGCTTACTTTTACTGCTTCCGGCTCACTTTCTGCTGCCCGCCCACGATCCAGGCCAATGCTTATGATTTGTAACCCGGTGTAGAGTTCTGGCGCGGAGTCGCAAAGCCTCTTGCTTTCCTGCTGAAATTTTCATCCTTGATTAATTTCTGGAAGCAGGAGAGACTGCTGGCGTGTCTCCTAAGAGGTTTCCCATGTCCGGAACTCTGCGTCTACTTGCCTTTAGCGTGCTCTTCTCCGCTGCGATTCCTACGGCTCACGCCGATAGCCTCACGTTCGTCATCTCGGATGTCGCCACCGGAATGATCGGGTCGCAATCCTTCACAGACAAGCTCGTCACGCTCTCAGCCACTCTACCGCTTGATGATCTGGCAAATCAGCCGGGCTATTACAACGGCACCGGCGACTTCGAATACGACAGCAGTGCTGGCCTCGTCACCACAGTCAGCATCCAGGGTATAGGTACCTTTGCCGGAACCAGCAACTATATCGTGGGATACAACATCGATGGCGACGGCGGTCTTGCTATCGCTGATGTGAACAATGAGCTCTATCTGGATTACGGGGGGCCACTCACCCTCGGGCCTACCTTTGAGCAAACTCCTTCGACCGGCCCTGTGGCAGGAAGCATCGATACTGCTCCGCTGGGAAGCGATTGCATCCCGAATATTGAACATCAAACCTGCCCTGATACTTTTGATACTAGCGGTGGCATGGTGTCATTCGACTCCATCAGTCCTACCGGATCCGCTGAGTTAATTGCTACGTCGACCGTGCCAGAACCGTCCACCTTTACGCTCCTCGGCACAGGACTTGTCGGAGCGTTCGGCGTGATCCGACGCAAATTCATTAAGCACAAGCGGCCTTTGCTAAATTCATAGGCAGATTGAGCTAATCCTATCTCAGGATTCTCGCCTCGGACCAGTCATCGCTGGCTCATCTCCAAGCCGCTACGGATTCTTCGCCGCAGCAGCCTTATCCGCAACCGCCAGCGCCTTCCTGAACTCCTCCACCGCCGGAACGTTATGCGAACGAAGCCCATCCTTCGCGACATAACTCCATCCCGCCGAAGCTTCGAGCGGATGGTCGCTGTCTCCGTCATAAACCCTGAACGAGTCCTCCACGGTCCCAATCTCAGTCTGCGGATGCGCCGGCTCACCACTGCTCGCATCGGGCACTCCCGCCCCCGCCCCGTTTGACTGCCTGCCGTGTTGTGCCCCAACCGACATTCCATTTGCCGTCGGGTCGATCACTCCTGCGCGGTTATTCTGCCGCGGATCGCTGATCGTCGTATCCACCACCTGCTTATGGCCTTTGCGAATCACGATCACCAGATCCGCACCCTGCGTGCTGATCACCGGCAGAAATCTTCCCCAGTTCAACAGCGCCGTCTCAACATCCTTCTGCGCCACTTGGTTAGCCCTGGGATCCTCAAGATCGATTCCAGCCGTCGGGTCGATCACAATCGCCACCGTCTTCGCACGAAGAATGTACGTCGGCACGGTCTTCTCCGGCTTGTTCTTCGCACCCACAAACGCTGCCGCTAGAAAGCTCACAGCAACCACCACCAACACGTGCCTGCGCATAACTCCCCCCTTCGCTGCCCGGCGTAAAACGCGGTCCGGCACAAATTCTACGCCCGGCAACCCTCAAAATCAGCAGTCATCGCGACCTGCAGCCACTCCCCCTGCACGCGGTAAGGCATACTTGCACATAAGAAAGTGAACCGCTCAAGCATGGAAACCAACTCGAACCTGGCCACACTCCTCACCGAAGCCCGCAACCCACGCTCCGAGCACATCGATGAGCTCCCCACTCTGGATATGCTCCGTCTCATCAACCAGGAGGACGCCAAGGTTGCCGCCGCAGTAGCCGCAGTCCTTCCGCAGATCGCCACAGCCGTTGACGCCATAGCAAATCGCTTCAACGAAGGCGGACGCCTCTTCTACACCGGAGCAGGCACCAGCGGCCGTCTCGGCGTCCTCGACGCCAGCGAGTGCCCACCCACCTTCTCCGTTCCGCCCGCCCTGTTTCATGCCCTTATCGCAGGTGGCGACAGCGCCCTCCGCAGATCCAGCGAGCAATCCGAAGACTCCCCCGAACAAGGCGCAGCCGACCTCGCAGCCGCAGATCTCCGCCAGCAAGACGCCCTCATCGGCATAGCCGCCAGCGGACGCACCCCCTACGTCCTCGGCGCACTCGCCCACGCTCGCAAACTCGGAGCCCTCACCATCGCTCTCACCTGCGTGCCCAACTCTCCCATCGCGGCAGCAGCAGAGATCTCCATCGCCCCGCTCACCGGCCCCGAAGTTCTCACCGGGAGCACCCGCATGAAGGCCGGTACCGCCACCAAGCTCGTCCTCAACATGATCTCAACCGGCGTCATGATCAAGACCGGCGCCGTCTACGGCAACCTCATGGTCAACATGCAACCCACCAACGCCAAGCTGGTAGACCGCGCCCAGCGCATCATCATGGCCGCCATCGGACCAGAAGATCCCATAGATCAATCCACTGCCGCCAGTCTCCTGCAAAAGTCCGGCAGCATCAAGACAGCCATCGTCATGCAAAAACTCTCCCTCGACCGCCCCACCGCAGAAGCAAAACTAGCTACCCACAAAGGAAATCTTTCGGCACTCCTTCGCAATCCCTGAGCTTCGCGATACATAACCGTCGCAAGGCAAAGGCTTCGCAGTCCATGGGCCGGTTCTCGTCGAACTGACCGGTCGAACCTTGCCAGTGACTTTGCGATCTCCTTCCTTCTCTGCCGTTGCGTCTTTGTTGTCATCCCCGAAGGGGATCTGCGTTTAACCTTGCACCATGACCGACGAAACCAGGAACGCCCCGCCGCGTCCCATCCTCACCTCCATCGCCGCACAGCTATTCGTTGCCGACGTCAAAGCCTCGTCTGATTTCTTCACCGCGAAACTTGGCTTCGTCGTCGACTTCCTCTATGGCGATCCGCCATTTTATGGACAGGTTAGTCGCGACACGGCACGGCTTGCACTGCGGCAGGTCGGCGAACCTGTCTTCGCTGGTGACATCCGCGAGCGCGAACATCTGCTCTCCGCTGCCATCACCGTCGCCACTGTAGAGGAGATCAAGCAGCTATTTCTCGCCTGCCAGTCGGAAGGGGTGCGTTTCCATCAGCCGCTCAAAAAGGAGCCATGGGGTGCCAGAACCTTCGTCATCCTCGATCTAGACGGAAATCACATCCTCTTCGCCGGTCCAGCCGACTGAGTGCACTCCGCAAGGTCTTAGCTCGGTAAAGCTTTTGGGAAGCAGTACGCAAACCGAGACACCACCGAGGCGAAGGTCCTACTCTCTTGGTCGCCCGAAGAACAAAACGTAGCCGTCAGGATCGCCAACCTCGAAGCCGCGCAGGCCGTCGTGTGTATCTCTAAGCGGTGCGCTGAATGCTACGCCCTTATTGGTAAATTCACTGGCCAGTGCATCGGGGTTTGGTGCATAGACATAAGCGTCCCACCTCATCGAAGGATGCCGCTTGGCATTCGGCATCGGCAGCACGCCATCTTCGGATTTGACGAAGAGTTGCGCTGCGTCGCGCCCGAGAATAGCGAAAAAAGGATTTCGATCCGGCTCTTTGAATCTCGTCTCAAAACCAAGTCTATCGCAATAGAACGCGATGGTTTGATCGACATTGCTGACGATGAAGAACGGTGAAATCGACTGCATGCTCGGTCGTGTCATAAGCGTCCTCTTCTTCTCGCCACATACGTTGTCATTCACAGGCGGTTCGTAGTCATTCCGTGCACGGTTCGTGGTCATTCCATCATGGTTTGTTGTCATTCCGCAGCACAGCGAAGGAATCTGCTTCTCTCCGATACCCCGCCTATCATCGGGTGCCCATCCATCGCGCACTCTGCGATGGATGGGAAGGTAGCCATCTCCCCGACCAGAGGTATCTTCATCCGAGGAGCCGCAGCCTCGTCACTCCGCAGCGCAGCGAAAGAATTCTACGTTTAGGATATCGAATACCTCCTCAACGATTCACACCGGATCAACCCCGTTCCGCTATCATGAAACGCCATGCTACCCTCCTTCCGAACGCAACTCCTCACTGCCGTCCTCCTCACCGCCGCCACCCTCTCCGCCCAGCAGGCCCCTATGCCAAATCCCTTCCTCGGACTCATGACCGCCGCCGATAAGCACGCCAAGGCTCACAACGCGCAGACTCCAGTGCTCTCTCCTGTCGATGCCACCCTCCTCGGCGCTAATCCTCCCGTCAACGTCGCCGAGCTCCAGAAGGCAGGCTTCAAGGTCGTTCCCTGGACCACGAACGACCCCGCAAAGATGCGCGCCCTAATCGACCTCCGCGTCGACGGCATCATCTCCGACTACCCAAACATCCTCCAACAGGTCGTCGCCGAGCAGAAAGCCGCCCACCCCGAAGCCGCCGCCTACTTCAAGACCTTCGACGTGTCGGCTCATCGCGGAGGACGCGGTCTGCGCCCCGAAAACACTCTGCCATCCTTCGAGTCAGGCCTCGATCACCTCGCCACCACCCTCGAAACCGACACCGGCGTCACCACCGACCATGTCTCTCTCATCTGGCACGACCAGTTCCTCAACCCTGAGTCCTGCCGCCGCGCCGACGGCAAGCCCTACACCCGGGAAGGGCGCATCTACACCCGCGACATCTCGCTCGCCGAGGCACAAAGCACCTTCATCTGCGACAAGCTCCATCAGGGTCCGTCCTACGGCAATGCGAAGTTCGACGACCAGCAGAACGACCTCGCGCTATCCCCCGTCGCTGTCGCCTTTGCGAAGCAGGAGCACTTGATCAGTCCTTACGTCCCCACCTACGCGGAGCAGCTCTTCCGCTTCACCCGCTTCTACGCCGACTACTACAGCTCCGGTGCGGGTAAATCGCACCCGGATGCAGCTGCCCGCGCCGCCAACGCCCGCACCGTCCGCTTCAACCTCGAAACCAAGATCACGCCCTTCCCCGAAGACGCCGCCGGGCAACCGCCCCCGCCTCTGCCGGAGCACACCGAACCTAAGACCAACCACACCTATGATCCGCAGACCTTCGTTACGGCACTCTGCGGAGCCATCACCCGCAACCACATGGAGTCGCGCGCCGAGGTGCAGAGCTTCGACTTCCGCACCCTGATTCTTGTCGAGGAGCAGTTCCCGAAGATTCCAACCTACTACCTCACCGGGCCACCGAAGATGCTGAGCACTGACTTCGTTCCCGCCGCCTTGCGTCAGTAGAAATCCTGGCCACCACGCCGGATTTTTTTCTGGCGTGGTGGTTGTGGTGTTTTGCAGGGGTTTTTGCGAAATTGTGGTTGCGTAACGTGGTGTTTTGGCTGGTGAAACGTGGTGTAGATCGTGGTGAATGTGTGGCTGGAAACACCACAAATTTCGCGACGAAAAATACGCCACGTTTTTCAACTTTATTTTTGAGTACCTGAAAGAGCTGTCCTGCCGGACGGGCGCCCTACGCGGGCGGCGGTCACTTCGTGACTTTTCTATCGGTTTTGGTGGATGGAAATGCCTCGGTCCGGCCGTTGGCCGGGTCTAAAAGAGGCTTAGTTTGCGGGGCATCTCTATGCCTAGATGCTCATAGGCCAGACGCGTGGCTACGCGGCCACGCGGGGTGCGGTCGAGGAAGCCGATCTGGATGAGGAAGGGCTCATAGACCTCTTCGAGTGCGTCCTGCTCTTCCGCCAACGCAGCGGCGAGGGTGTTGAGACCGACCGGACCACCATCGTACTTCTCGATGATGGTCCGGAGAAGACGGCGGTCGAGCTCGTCGAAGCCGTGGGCATCGACTTCGAGGAGTGAGAGGGCTGCCTGTGCCGTGGGCCGGTCGATGACGCCTTTGGCGCGTACCTGGGCATAGTCGCGGACGCGGCGCAGGAGGCGGTTGGCGATGCGTGGTGTGCCGCGGGAGCGCATGGCAATCTCGGCTGCGCCGTCGCGGTCGATGGGAACGCCGATGACCTCGGCACTGCGCTCTACGACAAAGCGGAGTTCGTCGTCGGTGTAGAACTCCAGCCGAAGGAGGATGCCGAAGCGGCTGCGCAGCGGCGAGGAGAGGAGCCCCGGGCGTGTGGTGGCAGCGACGAAGGTGAAGGGGCGAATCTCCATCACATGCGTACGCGCTGCCGGCCCCTGGCCGATGATGATGTCGAGCTTATAGTCCTCGAGCGCTGTATACAGCTTTTCCTCAAGCACAGGCTGCAGCCTGTGGATCTCGTCGAGGAAGAGAACCTGCCTCTCGCGCAGGTTGGTGAGGATGGCCGTGAGGTCGCCTTGTATCTGAAGGGCGGGGCCGGAGGTCTGCTGGTAGCCGACTTCGAGCTCATTCGCGATGATGGTGGCCAGCGTGGTTTTGCCAAGACCGGGAGGGCCGAAGAGGAGGACGTGATCGAGGGCTTCGCCTCGCGATTTTGCTGCTTCTAGGGCGATGGCGAGCTGTTCCTTGGCCTTTTCCTGTCCGATGAACTCGGCGAGGCGGGTTGGGCGCAGCTTGAGCTCAAAGGCATCATCGTCGTCGGCTTTGCCGGCGGAGACGAGGCGCTCGGCTTCTGCTGATTTTTCGGAGCGGTTAAGATCAACCTTCGGCTTGTTTTTGAAAAAGTCCACTAAGGGCGATGGTAAGGCGAAGCTGGGCGCGACGCAAACTTGTTTTCGTATGCGGGAGTGTGCCTGATGTCGCCATGAGAATGGCGTGGATCTTCGATCCGTTGCTCATTGGACCCGCAACTGGGCTGGAGCAGCGGATAAGACAACCAACTGCAAAGACAACCGCAGATCCCTACGGGATGACAACAAAATAACAGGCAACTGCAACGGCGAACAAAGACAATTGCGGCTTCTAGTCGTGGAGGCAGTAGACTACGGAGCCGTGAGGGGGGAGATCGACCTGGAAGGAGTTTAGCAGGCCCAGCTCTCTTCTCTGCCACAGGTCACGGACCTTGTACTGGGCGCGATCGATGTAGCCGAACTCGGCCAGGGTTTTGTCGATATGCATGGGCGCGTCGCTGAGGTTGAAGACCGCGAGGTAGCGTTTGTCGCCTTTGACGGACTGCGATGTCCAGGTGACGAGGTCTGCCTGTGCGTTGTTCTGGTTACTGTTGGTCGAGGACTGATCCATCTCAAGAATGGCCGGGTTGGTGAGCAACGACTTGAGTGCGTCGTCCATCTGGGTGAGATTTCCTCCGATGAAGAGCGGAGATCGTGAGACAGCCCAGAGAGAGATCATTGTTCTCTGCTCGTCTTCGGTGAGCTTTGAAGCGCGTGGTTTGCCGTCGCCGGGGTTTGGCCGGAGCTGGCCGATGGGGAGCATGTCGGCGTCGGGCCAACTGCCGGGCCGCACGTGTTCAGCCCAATCCGCGAGAACAGGGAACTGTCCCTTCACGCTCTGCGACCACTCCTTCTGCGGATCCTTCTCCCAGTGGTCCCAGACATCGTTGGAGATGCGCCAGAGCTGCGCGTTCTTTGCGACCTCGGTGGCGTGCTCGAGCGAGGTTGGGCCGGGGGAGAGGCTGAGCACAATGGGGCGGCCTGAGCGCTCGATGGCCTTATGGATCATGCGGATTTCCGCGCTTTTGTAGGGGTTGGCGATGCAGTCGACTTTGAGATAGTCGACCCCCCACGACGCGTATTGCTTGATGAGGGCGTCGTACCAGGCCTGGCCGGCGAAGTTGGCCTTGACGCCGAAGTTATCAGGGTTCCAGGAGCAGACGTCGGTGGTGTCTGCGGCTGCGCTGGCGCGGTACCTGGTGGTGCCGATGTGCGAGTTTGCGAAGACGGTCTTCTTGGGAATACCGCGAATGATGTGGAGCCCGAATTTGAGTCCATCGTCATGCACTGCGTCGCTGATTGGTTTGAAGCCGCCACCGCTGGCGGAGGAGGGAAACCGGTTAGGCGCAGGCTCGTACTGGCCGCGCAGGTTGATGGTGTAGCGAAGAGCCTGTGGCATGGAGGCGTTTTCGGGGTTCTGCAGGTACCAGCCCTCATCGACAACGACATACTGCCAGCCGAACTCCTTGAGTTGTGCGGCGAGGACGACCATGTTCGCGCGAAACTGGGATTCGTTCACGGTGAGGCCGTAGGCATCCCAGCTGTTCCAGCCCATGGGCGGGGTCGGGGCGAGCGCCTTGTCCTCTGCGCCTGCGGAAGAGATCATCAATAGAATCGCAAGAACCGCAGAGATACGCTTTATTACCATGCGAATAAACATATCAAAGTAGGAGCTGGGCCATCTTGTGCGGCCGGGTGCAGAGGGCAAAGACAGGGGTCCTTCGGCGAAGTTGCTCGCAAAGTGCCGCGAGCAACTTCGCTCAGGATGACGGGCTCGATGATGATGATTAGACTGGACGTATTCGTGAAGGCTTACCCTAGGAGTACGACCTTGAACAATCTTCGTCCGGCCATCGCCATGGCACTCGCTGTTCTCTCTCTTTCTGCCACCGTGATGGCGCAGTCGATTCCGCCAGCTATTAAGGCTGCGGAGGCGTCGATTGACGGCGAGAAGATTCGCGCGCAAGTACGCTTTCTGTCGGACGACCTGCTCGAGGGCCGAGGACCTGGGCTGCGCGGAAGCGAGATTGCCGCAAAGTACATGGCGACCCAGTTTGCGCTATATGGGCTGAAGCCGGGCGGGGATAACGGCACCTATCTTCAGCAGATCAACTTCGTTGGGATGAAGGCGATTCCTGAGAAGACGACGATGTCTCTGATTCCGAAGAAGCCTGCGGGGAATTCGATTGATCTTTACTCGATCGACCTGAAGTATGCGGACGACTACACGGTGAGCAATCGCACGCTGACGCCGAGTGTCGATATCGATGCGCCGATTGTGTTTGTCGGGTATGGCGCGGTTGCACCGGAGTTTCAGTGGGATGACTATGCGGGTGTGGACGTGAAGGGGAAGGTGATTCTGTGCATCGTGGGGGATCCGCCTTCAACCGATCCTAAGTTCTTTGGTGGCGATGCACTGACCTACTACGGGCGGTGGACGTACAAGTTTGAAGAGGCAGCGCGGAGAGGCGCGGTGGGCGCGCTGATTATCCATCGCACGGACCTGGCGAGCTACGGCTGGGATGTGGTGAAGAACTCGAATACGAGTGAGAAGACCTATCTGCGGGATGATAAGAATCCGCAGCTAGAGGCGGCGAGTTGGATTCAGCTGGATGTAGCGAAGAAGATCTTCGCCTCGAGTGGGCTGGATGCGGACGCAGAGATTATTGCGGCGGGGAAGCGCGGATTTAAGGCGGTGGAGTTACCTGTGAAGTTGAAGGCCCACATCGAGAGCACGGTGCGGCCTTTCCAGTCTCCGAATGTGGTGGGGATTTTGCCTGGGGCGAATGCGTCGGGAAAAGATCAGGCGGTGATGTACACGGCTCACTACGATCATCTCGGGTTTGTTCCGGGGATGGCGGGCGACAATATCTATAACGGCGCGGCGGATAATGGCACGGGCTGCGGGATGCTGCTGGAGATGGCGCGAGCTTGGGCGATGTCGGACGTGAAGCTGCCGCACTCGATCATCTTTGCTTCGGTGACGGCGGAGGAGCAGGGGCTGCTGGGGTCGGAGTATCTGGGGCAGCATCCGCCGATTCCTGCGGGGCAGATTGCGCTGGATATTAATTACGACATGATTCTGCCGATTGGCGTGCCGCTGGAGACGAATGTGAACGGCGCGCAGAGGACTACGTTTTATCCGACGGTGGAAGAGACGGCGAAGAGGTTCAAGCTGGCGATTGTGCCGGACCCGAAGCCTTCAGCGGGGAGCTACTACCGGTCGGATCACTTCAGTCTGTCGCGGGTGGGGATTCCGGCGTTCTCGGTTGAGACGGGAGTTCTTTACGAGGGACATGACGCTGGTTGGGGACGCAAGCAGCATGAAGACTTCACCGCGCATGATTATCACAACTTCAGCGACAACTTCCATGAGGATTGGGACTTCAGCGGGAACGCGAAGCTCGACCGCTTCGGCATGGAGCTGGGGTGGCAGGCACTGACGGCGCCATCGCTGATCCAATGGAAGCCGAACGATGAGTTCGAGGCGGCGCGGAAGGCCAGCCTGGGCTCGAAGTAAGATTTCGCAACGTGAGAAGGAGCATGACGATGGTTGCGGGCCTCAGTAGAAGTCGGCGCAGCTAAGAAAGTAGCCGCAGATTCGGCAGACCAGCTTGCAGCGGCTGTCTTCCAGACGGGAGGAGCAGGTGGGGCAGAAGCGGGAGTGATGCTCGGTGGCGATGGTGCAGGCGGGTGGGGCTGGATCGGCTGCAGCTAGAGAAGCTGGAGTTCGCGGCATCTCGAAATGCTATCGCAGGAGCGGATTTTCAACGTCCTTTGGTTCGGGCGGAGCATCGAAGAAGGTACTGTGGATAGATAACAGTTGAAGAACAATAAGGAGAACACCGATGGATCGCAGCGCAAGCGCAGTATGGCATGGCAAGATCATGGACGGCACCGGCACCATCTCCACCCAGAGCGGCACGTTGAAGGACACGCAATACAGCTTCAAGGCGCGGTTTGCCGATGGCGTGGGGACCAATCCTGAAGAGCTGATTGCAGCGGCGCACGCGGGCTGCTACACGATGGCGCTAAGCGGCCAGTTTACCGAGGCGGGTTTTACTCCGGAGTCGATCGAGACCACCGCCGTGCTTACGCTCGACGTGCATGGCGCGCCAACGATTACGAAGATTCACCTGACCACCAAGGCCAAGGTTCCGGGTATCGATAAGGCAAAGTTCGACGAACTGGCGCATAACGCCGAGGTTGGATGCCCGGTGTCGAAGGTGCTGAAGGCAGCGACAATTACGCTGGACGCAACTCTTCTCTAATTAGCGGCATTGCCTGGTTTCCAAAGAGAGGCACGGGACGATGATCCCGTGCCTCTCTGTTTTGGTTTCGTCGCGAATCTTTGGCTTATTGGCTTAGAGGTAGCTTAGCCACCAGTCGCGCGACTATGAGCAGGGCAGCGATACGATAACTGCGACCGACGGAAGGCCGTGACGGTGCTCTATCTGCTTGTTCGTGCAAAGAATTCGCCTGAATAAGGGTATGTCCAGTTGCTCGTGGCTAGTGGCTGTGGCCGTGGGTGCCGACAGCCTCCAACTCGGGAGGAGCGGCACAGCCGTGAGTAGTCTCACAGCCGATGGTCTCGAACTGGATGGTGGTGTGGGTGATGTGGAAGCGGTCGTGCAACGCGCGTTTGATGCCGGTCAGGATATTGCCGCACTCGGACATCGGCATCTCGGCGATCGTAACGTGACTGGCGAGCGCGTGAGACTGCGAACCAAGGCTCCAGACGTGGAGATCGTGGACGTTGACGACGCCTTCTATCGAGGCCATGACCTGACGGATCTCGCCGAGCTGTAGATTGCGGGGAGTGCCTTCGAGAAGGATGTTCAGCGTCTCGCGGAGGATGCCGGCGGAGCTCCAGAGGATCATGCCGGCAATAAGAAGAGAGAGAACGGGGTCGATCCACGCCATGCCGGTGAAGTAGATGGCTGCGCCACCTGCGATAACGGCTGCGGTGGAGAGGGTATCACCCAACATGTGCAGGAAGACGCTGCGGATATTGACGTCGCCGGAGAACTTCCACAAGAGCGTGGCAATGGTGCCGTTCATCAACACACCAGCGGCGGCGACGACCATCATGAGCCTGGGCTGGACCGCCACGGGCATACTGAACCGATGGATGGCGGCAAAGCCGATCCAGATGGAGAGGATGATGAGGGTGGCGGCGTTGACGAAGGCTGCCAGCACACCTGCGCGCTGATAACCGAAGGTCTTCTGATCGGTAGCCGGACGCGCCTGAAAGTAAACGGCTACGAAGGAGAGCACGATGGCCAGAAGGTCGCTGACGTTATGCCCTGCCTCGGAGATGAGCGCGAGGGAGTGGGCACGCAGACCAAAGTAGAAGGTGGCACCGACGTACGCCAAGGTAAGCACCATGGAGAGCTGCAAGACCCGCTGCATCTTGCGATTCGGGCTGGCGACCATGTGCATTGCTATAAGTGTAGTCTGTGCAGCGATTAGGTTCAATGAATGGATATCGAATATAGGCACGGACATTCGATACGGTTACCCGGATGTGGCGAGCTCAGTCGATTAGAACGGTTTGCCTAGATCTTCCTCTTCCTGATCAGGATAAGGAATTTGCGGTCGGGTACCCAGGCGCAGTCCGCTCCACGTCTCGGCCACGACGATGCTGTTGGCCGGGTTTTGCGGGGCGTAACGCACCTGAATGGGAAGGTCTGTGCGAACGCCGTGCACCAACTCAGGGAGCATAGTGACATCCTGCGCGCACTCGTACGTGACGCCGGCGATGCGGTAGTTATAGACGATCATCTCGGGCGTGACTGGACCGGTACGAATCTGATCGGTCTCGTCCAGGAGATCTAATGCCGGGCTGCGGACTTCGGCAATCATGGTGTCCATGATGGTGCCGTCGGTGATGCGGCCGACGCGGGCGAGCATCTCGCGACGTTCACGCTCTACCTCTTCGGCTGAGGGCTTGCGGCGGGTAAGGACGTAACTGGCAACACCGATGGCTGCCGCAGTGGTGGCTCCGACTGCGATGAGAACCCTCGGCGAGCGCAGGGCGAGGTGCAGGTGAGTTGGAATCAGCGAAAACACGGTCTCTGCCCAAAAGCATAGACCATGGCGAGGGAGTTGGGAGGGTGGAGGTGCTGCGGGAGTACACAACTTTCAGGTTATGGAAGCTCCTCCTGAATTGATGAAGGCGCTCCTGAATGCGCGATATACTGGAGATTGCCCATGAAGCCGCCTTCTTCTCCCAGCGTCAAGCCCTCCGCTCTCGTTAAAACTGTCTCTCATGCTTCGTCTCACCTTGCTCATCCACTGGATCTGGGCGACGGCAGGCGAATTCGCTCCACAACCGTGATCTGCGTGCGTCGCGGCGACTCTGTGGTGATGG
>NZ_LMUD01000012.1:0-33262 GCF_009766095.1 Granulicella sp. S190 | reverse complement strand
TTGCGCGGTTTGAGGTGAAGCTGGAGCAGTATGCCGGAAATCTTGGCCGTGCAGCGGTAGAGCTGGCCAAAGACTGGCGCACGGACAAGATGCTGCGTCAGCTCGAGGCGCTGCTGATTGTGGCAGATCCGAAGCAGACGTTTCTGCTGTCAGGGACGGGCGACGTGATCGATCCGGATGAAGGGATCGCGACCATTGGGTCTGGCGGCAGCTACGCACTAGCCAGTGCGAGGGCGCTGATGGAGAATACAGATTTAAGCGCCCGTGAGATCGCGGTGAAGAGTCTAAGAATCGCCGGGCAGATCTGCATTTACACCAATGATCAGATGACGGTGGAAGAGCTGAAGTCCGAGACGCCAGAGAACCAGTAGCGTCGACCGTTCGTAGAACCTACAAGATTCGTCGCAGCGAGATGCGATAAGGAGTACCGCACGATGGCAATTTTTCTACCTGGGACCGCTGAAGATCAGGCGCTCGCGCTCGATGAGATGACGCCGCGCGAGATCGTGACGGAGTTGGACAAGTATGTTGTGGGACAGCATGCAGCGAAGCGCGCCGTGGCGATTGCGCTGCGTAATCGAATGCGCAGGCAGAAGCTTCCTCCGGAGCTGGCCGATGAGATCATGCCGAAGAACATCATCATGATCGGGCCTACGGGGGTGGGAAAGACCGAGATTGCCCGGCGGCTGGCGAAGCTGACGAACTCGCCGTTCCTGAAGGTGGAGGCCTCGAAGTTTACCGAGGTGGGTTATGTGGGGCGCGATGTGGAGTCGATTGTGCGTGATCTGGTGGAGATCTCGATCGACATGGTTCGCGAGGAGAAGATGGAAGAGGTGGAAGACAAGGCGGAGCTCGCAGCGGAGGATCGTCTGATCGATCTGTTGCTGCCTCCGTCGCCAGCTTCTACGACCGCTGCAACCGCAGCAGCGGCCACGCAGGAGCCAGGAAGCAATGTGATTCAGCTTCCTGCGGCGGTGGCTGTGGATGATTCCGAGGAGAAGCCGGGGGATCGCGAACAGAGGACCAGAGAGAAGCTGCGGCAGCAGTTTCGCGAGGGCAAGCTGGATGAACGCATGGTGGAGTTGGACGTTCGCGACCGCAATCAGCCAAGCTTCGAGGTGATCTCCAACCAAGGTTCAGAGGAGATGGACATCAACCTGAAGGACATGCTGCCGGGGCTGTTTGGACAGCGCACGAAGAAGCGCAAGATGAAGGTGGCAGAGGCTTTCGACTACCTGGTGCAGGAGGAGGAGAGCCGGTTGATCGATATGGATCAGGTGAATCGGCTTGCGGTGGAGCGGGTGGAAGACTCTGGAATCGTGTTTCTGGATGAGATCGACAAGATCGCGGGGCGCGAGGGTGGGCATGGGCCGGATGTGTCGCGTGAGGGTGTGCAGCGGGATATTCTGCCGATCGTTGAAGGGACTACGGTCAGTACGAAGTATGGGATGGTCTCGACGGATCACATTTTGTTCATTGCGGCTGGGGCTTTCCATGTGTCGAAGCCGAGCGATCTGATACCTGAGTTGCAGGGGCGTTTTCCTATTCGCGTGGAGCTGCAGTCGCTGACAGTGAATGACTTTATTCGCATTCTGACGGAGCCGAAGTCTTCGCTGGTGAAGCAGTCTACGGCGTTGCTGGAGACCGAGGGATTGAAGCTGGAGTTTACGAAGGAAGCAATTGCAGAGATGGCGCAGTTTGCTTTCCGTGTGAACGAAACTACCGAAAACATTGGGGCTCGAAGACTGCATACAATTCTGGAGCGGGTGCTGGATGAGATCAGCTTCCAGGCCCCGGATCTGTTCAAGAGTCCGCGCGCGGAGATTACGGAGGAGGGCGTGGTGGGCGAAGTACCTGTGTCTGCGTCGCTTACGTCGGAGCCACAGATGCCGTCGCCGCCACTGCCTGTAATCGAGCGGCAGACTGCTACGGGCGTAGAGAAGGTGATCGTGGTCGATCCTGAGTATGTGCGGCAGCAGGTCGCTTCGATTGTGAAGGATCAGGATCTTTCGCGGTATATTTTGTAGCTTTTTTCTGTTGTGGTGGAGTGGTGTGTTTGCAGGGGGTTTCGCGTTTTTGTGGTTTCCAAACGTGGTGTTCTGGATGGTAGGACGTGGTGAAGTTGTGGTGATTTGTGTGGCTGGAAGTGCACGAAAAAGCTGGCGTAAAAATGCGCCAGCTTTTTTTGTTTTATTTGAGGAAGTCCGGCTTGCAGGAGAAGAGGCACCGGCGAGCACATAAAGCAAGGGAACGGTTCTGCCGTGTCTGCGGGAAGATTGTGACAGAAGAGCGTAAGGCTAACCGTTTGATATCCTGATGCTGTATCAGGAGGGTGATGTGATCACGGTATGTCTCATCCGGTTCTGGTGCTGGCTCCGCAACAAAGAAGTCAAAGGGCTGCGTCAGTGTGTTATCTGTGGGAGAGTGAGACGAAGGTCAGGGATGATCCTTACGGCAGGGCATACCTGGTCCTGCAGCAAGGAACATGCGAAGTTATTTGAAGACAGCGTCGATATGACGGGCCGAGGTAGACGTGAAGACCGAAGAGCAGTTGGGAATCAGCTATGAGTACACGGCTGCAAATCATGAAGTCAGTCACTCCTATCTAAAGCCTGTCGTGGATCGGTTTGTCGAAAAAGTTCCTGCCAAGAGCGTGGTTTTGGACATGGGCTGCGGCAATGGAAGTTTTCTGTCGCTCTACAGAGACCGGGGCTGGGTTCTACACGGAACCGATTTCTCGACCACAGGGATCGAGATTGCCAGGAAGAACTATCCCGATATCGACTTCATTCTTGGCGACTCTCAGACATCGGCTGAAGATCTTACCAAGCAGGTAGGTCTGGTGGATCTGGTGATCAGCACCGAGGTGATTGAACATCTCTATGATCCCAAGGGTTTTCTTCGAACCGCGTACAGCGTATTGAAGCCTGGCGGCATGATGGTGATTACAACGCCGTATCACGGCTATCTGAAGAACCTGGCGATGGCGGTTACTGGGCGCATGGACACCCACTTTACCGTTCTTTGGGACCACGGCCACATCAAGTTCTGGTCGGCCAAGACCTTAGGCAAGGCTATTGAAGATGCGGGGTTCCGTGATCTTCGATTCGAAGGCGCAGGGCGAGTTCCCTACATGTGGAAGAGTATGGCGATGGCTTGCCGTAAACCGCTTTAGGGCAGAACCACGTTCTGGATCTGTTTCTGATCGACTGACAAACTTTTTACAATACGGTTTCGAGGCCGTTTTCGAGGATCGCCGACCCTTCAGGGACTATTTTCTCGACATTTGCCTCTGCCGTGTCTCGCGCTTGCAATAGGTCAGTCAGAGACAGCAACTTATTGAGCCAGCTTGGGTTCAATGGTCAGGCACAATTTGAGCGTAATGTGACGTTTCCGCTTCTGTCTCATCTAAATGAGCAGAGGTTTTATGAACATGTCAGGGCTCAAACCGATTCTTCTCCTCTCCCTGGCGACTCTGTTTACGCCTGCCTTTGCACAGCAGCAAGGCGCGAACCCAGCCCGCCCGGGAACACTCAATTATGTAGAAGGCCAAGCTTCCATCGATGGCCGGCAGGTTACGGTGCGTTCCGTTGGCCAGGCGGAGATAGAGGCTGGGCAGTATCTGGCGACTGCGGATGGCAAGGCGGAGATACTGCTGACTCCGGGCGTGTTTCTGCGGCTGGATAAGAACAGCACGGTGAAGATGATCAAACCGGACCTGACCCATACCGAGGTCAGCATTGAGCAGGGTCGCGCCGAGGTCGAGGCAGACCAGCTCTATCCGCAGAACATGATCCTGATCGGCCAGAAGGGCGGCCAGACACAGATTCTGAAGAACGGCCTGTACGAGTTCAACGCCGATGCGAATACGGTGCGGACGTTTGACGGGAAGGCTGCGGTGTATCCGGGAAGCAATCTGCAGAGCAACGTGAAGCCAGTGGAGGTGAAGGGCGGCAAGCAAATTACGCTGGTGGGCGAGGCGGTGAAGCCTGTGGGTTTCAACAAAGACCGCTCTGAGGATGATCTGTATCGCTGGAGTGAGCTGCGTTCGCGTTACCTGGGCGAGGCAAATGTCGATCTCGCATCGCAGTACGCCGACTATGGCCCAGGTTATGGGTACGGCGGGTTTGCTCCCGGCTGGGCGTGGGACGCGGATCTTTATGGGTACGACTGGATTCCCGGCGGCGGCCCGTTCTTCAGCCCCTTTGGATTTGGCTTCTACTCGCCGTATTACCTATATGGTGGCGGGTTTGTGTATGGCCGGGGCTTCTATGGGCGTGGTGGTGGTTATCGTGGAGGGTATGGCTTGCGCGGCGGGTCGGTAGGCCGAGGTGGCTTTCACGGAGCTGCCGTGTCAGGCGGTGGGTTCCATGGCGGCGGTGGATTCCAGGGTGGCGGCGGAGGGGGATTCCACGGCGGGGGTGGCGGAGGTCATCGGTAAACGTTGAAGTGAGAGGAGCCAGGCTGGATGATTGGAGACGATCGTCCAGCCTTTATTTTTTGCGGGCTACTTCCTTGAGACCAGCCTGCGGGGATGAGAATCGACTCCCCATTTCTTTGGAAGTCAATGCTTCCAAAAGGATTTTTCCTGTAACGGTTGGCTGACGTCTTTCACTACTGTGTGGCGTGGCAACTGTTGCGCCAAACCGGGGTCTTAGTGAAAGATAGCCGGCCGATGTCGCGTATCCGGTGGCTGTGCTGAGTTAAGGAGTCATTGGAGGAAAAACACTGTGATTGTGCAGGAGTATGTCCCCTTGGTGTTACAGATTTTTATGTTTGATTTCCCAGGAACTACCGCATAATTGTGCAACGGTTTGCTTCAAAATGCGTTTGATAACGATGAGTTGTCACGGCCCCCGCGAAGTCGAAGGATGAGCGTTTGACCCTTGCGGGAGGGTCACTGATTTGCTCTGAACGTTACCGCTGTCTTTGAGAAGAGTTTGCGAGACAACGGCATCGCGCCACAGCATGAAGGTTCGCTGAGTTCTCGTGCTGACTGTCCTACTTTATTGCTGGCTTTGCGATCGGCCCTGTTCGTCGCTGCTGATGCCGCTCGTTGGATCTCTTGCTTTGTTTCAGGTTTCACGGTGACCATTTGCGTTGCGTCACCGACTGGTTAGAAACGCATCTCGCGGGACCTCTGATGGAGGTCAATCCAAATTGCGAAGATGCCTGGGTTCTGATGAACTTTGCCTTCCTTCCTGATCTTTTAGCGTTGATGATCCTGATCGTCATTCTGATGCTGCTGCGTCAGCGGCATCCGCAGGAGCGCGCCGATCTATGGTTGCTGGGTCTTTTCTTTACCCTGGTGGAGGCGGTTGCGCATACGTTCTATGCGCAGGGTGGACCGCCACAGAAGATTCTGCATGTGATTGTGATGGATTGCTATCTGCTGACGGGCATGATCTTTGTGTGGGCTTCAGGAGTTCACCCGGTCTCTACGCGCTCGCGGCTTCTTTTTCTTTCTCTGAATACTTTGCCTTTGATGGCAATCTGCACGATCTATGGGCTGCACCTGAATACGGGGCTTGCGTACTTCCCCTGCATGGCTGCGGGGATGGTGATTGGCGTGTGCACGTCGCTGTATCTGCGCCGGAACTGGCAGCTGGCGCTGGCGCACGTGTGCGGGTGGATGGCGATGGGCTATCTGATCCATCTCGCGGACTTCAGGTCTGCGGTGTACTGGAGCCTATGCTGCGTGTATGCGACGGCTGCGATGAACTTTCAGCGAAGACTGCCGAGAGGGAGCACAGGCAGACTGGCGATTGTGACTGGATTTACGATCTGGTCGCTGTGCCTGCTGCTGCATCCGTGGATCGTGCAGTATCGCGCGTATGCGGATATCGCGTCGCACATATGGAATATGCAGAAGTGGTTGATCTCGATCGGCATGATCCTGGTGATGCTAGAGGAGCAGATTTCGAGCAATGAGTGGCTGGCGCTGCATGACGAGCTGACGGGGCTGCCGAACCGGAGGTTGTTTGCCGATAGGCTGACGACGGCGATTGAACGCGCGGATCGCACGCGAAGCAGAGTGGCGCTGATCATTCTTGACTT
Source organism: Granulicella sp. S190 (assembly GCF_009766095.1). GTDB lineage: Bacteria > Acidobacteriota > Terriglobia > Terriglobales > Acidobacteriaceae > Edaphobacter. Next base: position 27,205 of record NZ_LMUD01000012.1, on the reverse strand, counting down.
GGACGGCTTCAAGAGGATCAACGATACGATGGGCCACCAGGCAGGCGACCAGGTGCTGCGGGAGATCTCCTCGAACCTGCGCAAGGGCGTAAGGGCGTCGGATACGCTGGCACGGCTGGGCGGCGATGAGTTCATCATCGTGGCGACGGATATGGAGCAGGAGCGCTCACTGAACCACTTTGCGGATACGGTGCGGAGAGCGATGGAGCGACCGATTGTGATGGATGGAAAGATGATGGTCGTGACAGCCAGCGTTGGGATGGCGGTTTACCCGGATGATGCAGAGGACTCGATTCGGTTGCTGCGCGTGGCCGACCAGAGGATGTATGCGCTGAAGCACAGGCCGGGGGCGCAGGCTTCAAAGGGTGTGTCCGGGCTGACGGCTGCGGTGGTGGACTCGCACATGGCTGCGGTCGCGGGCAGGCGAAGTAATGTTTCGGCGATTCGCTGATTGAGCAGCGATTGAATTGAAAAAGGGCAGAGGCTGATTTAGCCTCTGCCCTTTCCTCATGTTTCAGGGTGTTGTTTAGTGAGCGGCGGTTGCCGGCTCGGTGATCTCGCTGAGGCGCTTGGTGAGGAGCACTTCAAGATCAACGATGGCTTTGGAGAAGCCGTCGATGCCTTCCTTCAGCTTGTCGTGGGCCATGCGGTCCTCGGCATGCATCTTCTCGAAGGTAGCTTTGTCCATTGGGATCTTCTTTATATCCAGCTTCTGGGAGTTGGCAGGGTCGAGCTTGCGCGGCAGGTCGCCCTGAGTCGACTCAAGCTCGGTCAGCAGCTTCGGCGCGATGGTGAGGAGATCGCAACCGGCAAGCTCGGTGATCTCACCGATGTTGCGGAAGCTTGCGCCCATGACGACGGTCTTGTAGCCGAATTTCTTGTAGTAGTTGTAGATGGTGGTGACGGAGTGAACGCCGGGATCGTCTGCGGGGGCGTAGTCCTTACCGGTGTCTTTCTTGTACCAGTCCAGAATGCGACCGACGAAGGGAGAGATGAGGGTGGCATGAGCCTCTGCGGCGGCGACGGCCTGATGAAGACCGAAGAGCAGAGTCATGTTGCAGTGGATACCTTCCTTCTCGAGGATCTCGGCGGCGCGGATGCCCTCCCAAGTGGAGGCGAGCTTGATGAGGACGCGGTCGCGCGAGATGCCGGCCTTGTCGTAGAGGGCGATGATGGCATGCGCTTCTTCGACGGACTTTTCCGTGTCGTAGGAGAGGCGGGCGTCGACTTCGGTGGAGACGCGACCAGGAATGATGTTGAGGATCTTGAGGCCGAAGGCAACTTCAAGAGGCCGGAAGGCCAGCGCGGCGATGTCCTTGTCGGAGGCGCCGGAGCCTGCGTCTTTGCGCACCTGCTTCAGCACGTCATCGACGACGGTCTGGTATCCGGGCATTTCTGCTGCAGCGGCGATCAGCGATGGATTCGTGGTGGCGTCCTGCGGACGGAACTGTTGGATGGCGTTAAAGTCTCCGCTATCAGAGACGACTGTGGTGTATCCACGAAGCTGTTCGAGTAACGATGCCATATTCTTTCTCCTTGGCTGCTAGTACAGATTTTATCAAGCTCTGAGGGATTGCGTTGTCCCGTTGTGGCCGCGAATGTTAACCGGCGGCAAATTGATTTTCCAAGATGCCCAGACCGTCTATTTCAACTTGGATGCTGTCACCGGGCTGAACGGCTCCTACTCCTGCAGGAGTTCCTGTAGGGATCAGGTCGCCGGGTTCGAGGGTCATGGTGCCGGTGATGTAACGGAGGAGTTCGGGGATGGAGAAGATGAAGTCGCGGGTGCTGCCCTGCTGCTTGATCACACCGTTGAGACGGGTGGTAACGGTGACTGGGGCGGCCGTCTTCGATTCGAATCCGCAGGGGTCGATCTCGTCGGAGACGAAGGGGCCGACGGGGCAGAAGGTGTCGAATCCTTTGCCACGGGTCCACTGGCTGTCGGACTTCTGGATGTCACGAGCGGTGACGTCGTTGACGCAGACGTAGCCGCGAATATAGGGTCTTACGTCTTCGTCGGGACCGATCTTGTAGCAGCGGCGACCGATGACGATGCCTAATTCCCCCTCGTAATCAACACGGTGGGAGATGGCGGGCATGCGGATGGTACCCCTGGGACCGAGGAGGGAGGAGGGAGGCTTGAGGAAGAGAAGCGGCTCGGTGGGGACGTCGTTGCCCAGCTCTGTAGCGTGATCGCGGTAGTTGCGGCCGACGCAGACGATCTTCGAGGGCGTGACCGGCGGGAGAAGATGCAGGTCGTCGAGGAGGGTGGGCTCGAAGTCGACTGCGAGGGTAGGGATGGGGACGCCACCGAGAATACGGGTGTTCAGGTCTTCCTGCGGAGCCTGCATGGGGAGTGTGGCCCAGAGGGCTCCCTGACGCTTCTCGACCAGCGCATAGCGGGGCAGGAAGGTGTCGTTCTCAGACGACAGATACTTGCAGTAACGCATGCTTTATTGCTCCCTTAGAGTTTCCTGCACGCTGGCGCCTGGGGCGCTCTCGTTCCCTGAGGTATCGACCGCGGTGATGCGATAGGCGTAGCGATGGCCGGGAGCTGCGGTTTGATCGCGGTAGGCAGGGCCGACGATCGGGGTGGAGTTCAGGCGGATCGCTGGTCCCGCGACTTGGCCGGTTGAGGAGATTTCCTGACGATACACACTATACCCCTCGAGATCAGGGTCTGTGTCCGGGTTCCAGGAGAGATCGATGGATCGGTCCGATGCGGTTGCTCCGCCGGGTACAGCTTCAAGTCCTGTGGGGATGCCGGGCGGGAAGGTATCGAGCATGGCGACGGTGATGGGCGGGGAGGTTTCGCTGCGGAGCAGAAGAGTGTGGCCCTGAAGAGAGATTGTGCGAACCCGGCGCGCGGTGTAGCGGTAGCTTTCGCCGTTATGGGTACTGAGATCGATGGTGCCGCCGGCGTCGGAGGCCTGGGTCGGGGTCTCAAGCTTCACCACATCCGAGGGTGGGGATGAGATCGTCGAATTGGACTTCGGCTTGGCCAATTGGTCCGGGGAGGGAGGCGGGGTCTTTCCGAATCTGCTGTGTGGGGATGGCTTTGTAGCGGGCGGAGAGGCTGGTTTGTTTTTCTGAGGATTTGCCGGGGAGCCGTCGGAGGTCACGAGAAGGCGGTCAAGCTGCACCGGGAAGGAGGTGTCCTTGCGCTGCCACTCAAGCTGAATGCCCTTGCGGATGGCAGTTGCGCGAAGCTGCTCGACCGACGGCGGGGCCGCGCCGGAGGCTACATAGGTCTCGTTGGAGAGTCCTGCCGAACGGCCGCTTCCGTTGAAGAGCTGCACCCGGTACCCCAGGAGCGAAGGCGGATCGACGGTAAGCGATGAGGGTAGAACGTCTTCTGCGTGGCCTGGTCCTGCCTGTACCGGGAGCCGCTTCACCGCGGCACAGGTTGGAGTTACAGAGGGTGTCTGCGGTGAAGGCGGGGCTGCAACGCGACAGATCTCTGCCGTGACAGCACCTTTGATGGCGACGCGGTCGGTGGTCTTCTCGGGTGTCGTCCAATGAAGCACTACCCGGTCTCCGATCCGCTCTGCAGCGATGTCTTTGACGGGTTCAGGGAGATTGAGGGAGGGAGGGCGAGGCGGTCCGGGACTGGCGCACCCTGCGGCCAATAGGACCGGCAACGCAGCGGAGCCGAGGATCAGCCATCGCCGGATTTGCGGATGGCAGGGGATGAGCAGGAACTTCATTGGTCTTTGTTCATCATAGGGCAAGAGGTTCAGGCTTCCTGTTTCGGGCAGAGGCGGAAGACAGCGAGTTCCCGACCTTATGTTCTGTGCCGAATTTTGGCATCCCCGTCTTCGGTGTTTTGAAAGATGGCGACAAAACAATCATTACCCAATCCAAAAATTATCTGGATGCGTACATCTTTTGATCCGGTTTCAACGTCTGTTGGCGTAGCGAATAAAACTTATGAGCAAAACTATCTTATCCCCCACCACACTGGCCACAGCAGAGATTTCCGACCAAACCGAACGTTTTATTCCGGGTGGCGATGCCAATCCGGCAGTTGACGTACGACATCTACAGGTAGATGGCGAAGCTGCGGAGTCTTTTATTGCGGAGAAGCGAATTGGAGAACGCATCAAGCACCTTCGGCTGAAGAAGTCGATGGGTCTGGTTGAGCTTGGGCGTCATACTGGGTTGTCGGCCAGTTTTCTGTCGCAGCTGGAGACGGGCCGCGTGGTGCCGACGCTGCGCAACCTAGCGCGCATCGCAATGGTGTTCTCGAAGGATCTGAGCTACTTCTTCGATCCGGAGCCGCAGACCTTGTTCCGCGTACATCGCCGGAGTGAGCGGGTAAGACTGCCGCAGACTGGCGCGGATGACCCGGCCTACTTCTTCGAAAGTCTGGGCTACCTGGTTCCTGACCGCCAGCTTGACCCTTACTTCGCGGAGTTTCTTCCGGAGAAAGAGGGCCGCTCGCCGCGGGCGCACCAACATGTGGGATGTGAGTTTTTGTACCTGCTATCGGGGGCGCTGGACGTTCGGCATGGCGAGATGACCCACCACGTAGAGGCTGGAGACGCGATCTACTTCGACGCGAGTACGATCCATAGCTACGTGTGCGCTAGCAAAACAGCGGCCACTGCGGTGATCGTAACGCTGCAACATCCTCTGCTGATGCAGTTGGGGAGCGGTACACGGTCGGCAAATGCAGGGAACGGGAAGGTTCGCGGAGTTCCGGGAGCAATTTTGCCTAACGCGGCCAGCAGCAAAAAGGTCTCACCCCAGATGCACTAGGTCGTTAGCGGCATTGCTCTTTTGCGTATTGATCGAAGGATTGCGAGCTCAGGGTTGTGCTCTAAAGATTGCGCTTCAAGTTTGTTCCCTCATGCTGGATGCGAGGGGGTTTTCGTTGCCGGCAGCTTTGGCAGATGGACTGTCATCACACCGAGCCGTTGAAGAACCTTGCGGGTCAATCCGGTCAGCGGCCTGGTGGCGAGACGGTTGGTCTGGATCCAATGCAGATCGTTTTTTGCCGCGGGAACGGAGCGGCGCAGACCTCGGTCCTGGGGGCCACTGGGCGCATAGACCTGCACATAGTAGTTTGTGTTGGTGATGGCGTGGCGGAGGCGGAGCATAGGTTCGCGGCCCTGGACGGAGTCCTGCGGCAGAGGAGGCAGCTCGTACATGCCTGGCATGAGGCTCGCGTCTTCGGTACGGAGCTGCAACAGAACCTCGGTGTTGGTGCCGCGCTTTCGCAGGCTAAGCAGGTAAGCGGCGGGACGGCTGAGCTGAACCTTGCGTGGCGGAGTAAGATGCTCGCCGCGCGTTCTGCACATGGAATAGACGGGACAGTTGAGACAGAGAGGCGCCTTGGGCAGGCAGATGGTCGCGCCGAGCTCCATCATGGCCTGATTGTGATCGCCTGCTGCGTTGGCGCGCTTGCTGATGCGGCGGTTGGGCACAAGCGCGGAGGCCTGCTGCTGGACGAAGGCGCGGCCGGAGGCGTCTCTCTTCTCGGGCCTGCCGGTGAGGCGCAGCAGCACGCGCTCTACGTTGCCGTCCACCACGGCGATGCTTTCTCCGAAGGCAATGCTGGCGATGGCGGCACTGGTGTACTCGCCGATACCGGGGAGGGTGCGGAGCTCTACCGAGGTGCTGGGGAGTGCTCCGCCGAGCTCCTCGGTGACGAACTTTGCGGCCTTGTGGAGCATGCGTGCGCGGCGATAGTAGCCCAGGCCCGACCAGGACGCGAGGACTTCAGCCTCGGGCGCGAGGGCAAGAGCGAGGATGGTGGGGAAGCGGCGGAGAAAGTGCTGGTAGTGCTCGATGACGGCGGCGACGCGGGTCTGCTGCAGCATGACCTCGGAGAGCCAGGTGCGATAGGGGTCGGTGACGTTGCGCCAGGGAAGCACTCGCGCATGGGCGCGATACCAGGTGCTGAGTTTGCGTCTGAAGAGAGCGGCGTCGAGTGGCGCATTTTTCGGAGCGGGCGACAGCATCCGATCATGGTCCGTAATGGCAGGCCTGGGTAAGGAAGACATCGCTGCAAGTCTATCGCTTCCGTGAAGCGAGGAGCCTGCGCAAATTGGCAGTGACAGAAAATACTTTCGATGATGCTAACTTTCCTGGAGCTATGTGAGGATTTCAGACGCGAAGGCGAAGAGCTTCAGCAAACCTGATATTTCCAGTTGCGCTGTTTGCCCTCGGCGATCCATTCGACGGCGGTGGCGATGCGTTTCTCGCGTGTCTCCTGTCGTTTTGCGTCGGCGATCCAGTCAATGTACTCGCGCTTGCAGCTTGGACTGAAGGCGGCAAAGACGGCTGCGGCTTTTTTACTCTTCTTGAGGGCCGCGAGGAGCTCTGAAGGGGCCTCGACCGGGAGCTTTGGGGGCTTGACGACCTTGCGCCTGGCTGCAATGGGGCTGGTGTATTCGCCGGAGTCGATGAAGGCTGCAGCCTGACGGATTAGGCCGAGCATCTGCTTGCGGGACGGTAGATCCTTGATGTTGGTGATGCGGCCGAGCGAGCCCATGCCGCCCTCCTGGACCACTCCAGCCTCGCGCAGGACGGCGCCGATCTCTTCACCCCAGAAGCCGAAGCTGCAGTGCTCTTTGAAGGCGGAGAGGTTGCAGAGGATGGCTCCGCGGTACTCGAAGAAGGGACGGCTCCACTTGATGGACTCTTCGACGCCGGGGCAGCCTTTGTGGATGAGCTCGCGTAGATACTCCATGATGGGCAGCGCGAAGGGACGCACCTTCGCGAGGTATGCATCGACCCTGGGATTGAAGTTTGCAGTGGGCACGCTTCGGCTCCTGATTTCGCTTTGGCTCCAGATCAGGACAGCAGTTTACATGCTTCTAAACGGTCTCCCCTACCTTTGTCTTGGGCACGATGGGTTCGGGTTTGACCGGGTACGGCGGCCCCTTGGAAAAGACCTCCTGCATCTCGGAGTCGTAGCCGTAGATGTCGTCGAAGAAGTGGACCTCGTCGCCATCCTCCACGATTGCTGTGAGATAGAAGATTGCGATCGGCAGGGGAGTTTTGAGGCTGACGGTTTTGTTGTCCGCACCGGTGTTCATGGCTTCCTGCACCTTGTCGAGATCCCAGTCGCCTTGTCCCTGCAAGACCCAGGCCGCTAGATCGGCGGGTTTTTGCACGCGGATACAGCCGTGGCTGAAGTCGCGGCGGGTCTGGTCGAAGAGCGCGACCGCGGGCGTGGAGTGGAGGTAGATGTCGTACTGATTGGGAAAGATGAACTTGACGAGGCCGAGCGAGTTCTTCGGGCCGGGCTTCTCGCGGACCATGACGGCACCCTGCGCGACCTGGTGCGCGGTGTAGTCGGTCTGCACGACGCCTTTGTTGTTAGTGACTTCGAAGTTCTTGCTGGCGAGATAGCCGCGATTCGATTGGATGTGAGGCACCAGCTCCTTGCGGGCGATGTCAACCGGGACGCTCCAGTAAGGGCGGAAGACGAGGTACTTCATCATGTGGGTGAAGACGGGAGTATCGTGGCCGCCTTTTGCCTGACCGACGACGACGCGCATGGCGAAGTCGAGCTTGTGGTCGGGGTCGTAACCACGCAGAACGAACTCCGGCAGGTTCACCATAAGCCGCGCGTGGAGGTAGGGTTCCGGAAGCCAGCGCCAACGCTCGAGGGAGTCCTGCAGCTGAGCGACGCGGAGGTCCATCGGCACGTTGAGGGACTTGATGGTCTGTGCACCGAGCTTGCCGTCTTCGGTGAAGCCGTGGCGATGCTGATAGTGCTTGACGGCGTCGGAGAGCGTGGCGTCGTAGGCCGTGATCTTTGCTGGATCGAGCGTAGCAGCGGCATCCGCGTCTCCTTCCAACTGGAGCCTGGTGAGGAGGGCAGCGGCAGCGGGATAGGTGCCGCCTTCCGCGACGGATTTGGTTACGGTCGGGAGCGGATCCGCATGCGCTTCGCCCTGCTGCTTTGCGAGTTCGATATAGTGCGCGAGGGCGGCTTCGGTCTGGCGGTACTCGTCGGAGTCCGGTTCGACGCTGGTAATGAGCTTCGGCACGTCGGTGGCATCGACGGCGTTGTCGGAGACGAACTCGGCTAGGTCATATTTCTTGTCCTGAACGGGGATCTCGAAGTTGAAGTGCGATGGGTTGACGCGGCCGACGCGAAGATCGGAGATGTAGCGCATCACGTTGACAGTCATCGCGACGTCGAAGAGGGAGATTGCGTCATCGGACTTGCTGTTGAGAGCCTGAACGCGGTCGGCCCAGCGTGAGGCGTCGTAGTCCTCGGGGATGAGGCCTTTCGCTGCTGCGTCCTGAAAGGCCTGGATGAACCCCTTCGCGGTGGCGGTTGGTGCGCCGTCACGGGTCCACGCAACTTCGTAGTTACGGTCGTCGTAGAAGGTTGTGACGATGGATTCGTAGTCGGAGAAGTTCGGCCAGCGGAGGTTAGGAACCTTCGTCGTATCGACCTTTTCCGGCGGCAACGCCTTCTTCGCAACCATCTCGTGCAGCTTGTCCGCGTACGCCGTTGTGTTCGGCTGAGACTTCGATTTACGGTGGCGGTGGCATCCGCCGACCAGAAGCAAAACTGTGAGTGCCGATGCGGTGCAGGCTGAGCGGAGAGAGACTTTGATCATTACGGGCGAGACCATCCTTCAAAGACGCACAAACTTTATGAGGGTGCGGACTTATTATGCAGGATTTCTTGAGAATCGAGCGCAGATCAGCGTGAGAATGGGTGGCAAACGAGATACAACTTTCGCTCAACTCTTCGGAACCGCCTATCGAGCGATCTGAGGAAGAAGAGTCATGCAGAGAGCTGCCTGCATAAGAAGGACGGCGCCTGACAATGCCAGAAACATCTTCCGTTGACGCATCTCGAGCACGTCGGCGAAGACTCCCCCGATGAAGGTGAACAGGAATGGCAGCGCCCATAACCATGGCTGAGACACCGTCTGGGTCGTTACCAGAGGAAAGAGGAGAAGAACCACGACCAAAGGCGCTGTGTTGCCGAAGTAGCGGCAACGGCGGGTCGAAGCATAGAGCAGAAGCGCCACAAGAGTTGCGACGACGATGGGAGCATTTTCTGTGTTCAGGAAGAATCGCTTTGCGCCGTCGAGCGCGAACCAGAAGCGTGCGCCTCCGCCGGTGAAGATGTAGCTGAAAGGAGCGAGACGGAAGGCGTAAGACGCGAACAGAATCGCAAGCGCTCCGACCGCGGCGAAGATCAGGATCTGCATGACGAAGCTGCGCCGGCGCTGCGCCAGGTACATCATCCATACGATAGCCATGAGGAAGCCGACGATCGCGGCAAGCAGGTGAGCCGCCGCGGTAAGGCCGAGTGAGAGGGTAAGAAGCGCGATTCTGGGCCGCCATTTGCGGCGCGGGCCCTGCATGGCATGAGCCACACCCATTGCGGTGTAGATGAGACCGTAGAGCCCCCACATGGCCAGCACTTCGTTATTCGGGGCCACGGCGGAGCGGATAATCGCGGGACAAAAACAGTAGAGGCCTAGCGCAAAGAATCCTCCCTCGTTGCCAAAGAGCCTGCGCGAGACCCACCACAGGCCGCCGCCGAGCCAGACCGCGAAGAAGAGAAACGGCAGATGGAGCAGGTACTTTACGCTGAAGAGCTCGTGCCGCGCCTCCCACGTGGAGCCGTTCAACGATCCCTGGGCGTAGAGACGGTTCTCGGGTTTACGGAGTCTGTCTGCGCCGAGCATCACCAGTCGCTGCACGGTAAGGGGCAGCCCGGCGACACGGTAGGCAAAGGTGCCGTCGCCGTTGAGGTTGCCGCAGGTGGTGAAGTAGCCGGCCAGGGGTGAGGGCCGCTCCCACATCTCGCGGCCGCACTCGGCGTAGCGGTAGTCCTGCTGCGAAAGCTGCTGCCTGCCAATGACCCAGAGGCACTCCGCCACAAAGACCAGCAACAGCAGCGCAGCCAACTGCTGCGGTCGTCCGAATTTGATGCGAGGGAGCTTCATTCCCATTCTGAAGTAGGCCGGCCTTTATCTTCCTTGCGTCTGAGTTTGAGTCGTTCTCGCATTTGGCTGTGCGATGCTGACGTGCCTTCTGTCGCGGAAGGTGTAGCGGCAGAGGCGCTTCAACAGCCGTCTCATCGAGTGTATCGTGAGAGATATGCAGTCGCTTTCTTTTACCCCTGGCCGCGCCTTCCTCTCCGTCAACTCCACGGTCGTTCCGTGGACCGTGGTCTTTGAAGATGAGGGAGTCGCTGGATATTTTTACGCCTGCGACCGCTCGCAGGAGGTGCATGAACACAGCATTATGGACGCGATGCTGATCTACAACGTGGCTGCGCTGGCCAAGAGCGATGCAGAGCTGCAACGTCCGGAGCCGCAGCGCATTGCGTCAGTAGAGTGGTCGCGCGACGGGCTGCAGGCGGTGCTCTATCTTGACGGAACGGCACAGGCGCTCTTCGATTTTCAGGCCCGTTGCGGATATTGCAGGATGGACTTTCCGAACTTTATGTCGGAGCAGGGCGACATGTGGCGCAAGTCGAGCCATGCGTGGTCTGACGCTGCGCTGCAAAGGTTCGAGTCGAGTCTCTACGCTTGAGCGGCGTGTCTTTCGACTAGCCCAGAAACAGCTTCTCGACATCGAGCCAGTTGTCGACGCGCTTGTAGGTGGTGACGCCAGCGTTGTGCGGAGAGCTGTAGAGGATTCCCTCACCTTTGAAACGCCGCAACTGGCGCGGGTTATCGTCGATGAGGTAGTCCGCGCGCAGAATGCTCTTGTCTCCGCAGTAGACGATGTGGGACGCAGGGATGAACGGGAAGTGTTTTGCGAGCCAGCGATACTTCGCCTGGAACGAGGTGGGGACCTCCATGGCCGCGGTCGCGATAAAGACCTCATAGTTCATGTGCAGCCGTTGCAGGACACGCTGCGACTCGGGCATCACGGCGAGCACTTCGAAGAAGTCCTCGGAGCGGAGGTAAGCGTCGAGCACGGCGTGGCGGTCGGATGAGACTACGTCCCAGAGCCACTTGCCTTCGAGGTCTTTGAGCGTAATCTTCTCGCCGAAGTGCCGGTTATAGCGGAGTAGATGCTCGCCGAGCGCATCCGCCATCACCTCGTCCATGTCTATGCAAATTCTCTTCAAGGTTTCACCCTGAGCCATCGCAGCTCATTCTTCCGTGCCGAGTTATAGAGACCGGATGATCGATGCTGCGATGCTTTCTACGGGAACCGTCTTTCGCTGCGGGGCGTCGCGTGCGGGATCATAGTAGAGCAGACGGCCGCAGCTCTCGCAGGTCATCATGGTTTCGTCGTTGCTGCGGTCACGGAGGTCGTTCCAACGCTGCGGTCGCACCATCATCTGGCAGGCCATGCACTTTTGATTGAGCGCCTCTGCGACTGCCGTTCCCTTGCCCTTGGCGATGCGGTCGTAGGTGGAGAGAGCGGCCTCGCCTATTTCGGCGCGGACTGCGGTGCGCTTCGCCTCTACTGCCGCCAGAAGAGTTTTGTCGAGTGCGGTCGTTTCGGCAGCTCGAACGCGCTCGCGCTCCAGAGTTGCGGTGGTATCGGTGACGGCTTCGTCGGCTAGCATCTTCTGCGACTCAAGTGCTTCGCTGCGTTCCATACTTTCGATCTCAGCGTCTTCAAGCTTGCCGATCTCCGCCTGAGCGAATGCGATCTCGTGCTCGAAGGCGGTGACCTGCACCGTGGTGGTGGCGAGATCCATGTGCTTGCGCGTGCGGTCGATCTTGGCTTTCTGGTCCTTGACGTCGGACTCCTGACGGCGGCGCAGGACTTCTTCTTTAGCGATCAGATCGACGACGACCGCGCGCTGGCCCTGGGTTGCCTTTGCCTTGGTCTCGAGTGCCGCAACTTGCTTCGGCAGGGCTACCATCTCATCGCGCAGACGTTTGGCTTCCACGTCATGCGCCTGCAATACGATCAACTTCTCAAGATCCGGATGCATTGCGCGTCTCCCCCATTCCACTTCGTTTTACCGCTGAAAGCCGCCCCAGCGAAAGGATACGAAGTCTGTCTCAGACTTTAGTATGCACCTTACTGCGTGGCTTGTTTCTCTACGTTGATGTAGTAGAGATCGGTGGCCACGTCGAACTGATCCTTTTTAAACGGAGTCTTGATGGTTTGCCAATCGGTTGTTGGATGAATGATCTGCCACTGATCCTTCTGATCCTTCTGATCCTTCGAGCCTACGCGAACGGGCATGGCGAATGCCTTTTCGTCGGCTTGCCAACGGTATTGGACCGTGCCCGCGGACTCGTCGAACTTCAGCTCAAGTGTGGGAATCGCTGTGTGGCGAAGGTACTGATCGAAGGCCGGGGTTAGATCCATGCCAGTCTGCTGGTTGAAGTACTGCTCGACGTCTTCGGTCATGATGTTTTGATATTTGAAGTGCTGGTAGAAGTCGTGGATCAAGGCGAACCAGCGGGTGTCGTCGTTCACGATGCTTCGCAGAGTATTGATGAACAGGGCGCCTTTGAAGTATTGGTCCTGGGGCGGCTCGGCGTTGGTGCCGCGAGCTGTGATGATGGGGCGGTCGTTCTTCACCTTTTTCTTCAGCGCGTTGACGTACTTCACCTCATCTTCATGCCCGTAGTTGTACTCGACGTAGAGGCACTCGAGGTAGGTGGTCCAGCCCTCGTGGATCCACATATCAGACTTGTCGGCTGCGGTGATGGCGTTGCCGAACCACTCGTGACCGCTCTCATGAATGATGATGAAGTCGAAGCGCGGGCTGATGCCGACGCCGGTCCAGTCGCGGTCGAGATAGCCGTTGTGGAAGTGGTTGCCGTATGCGACGGCGCTCTGGTGCTCCATGCCCGCGTAAGGAACTTCGATGAGTTTGTAGCCGTCCTTCTTGAAGGGGTACTCGCCGAAGTAGTGGTAGTACGCCTTCATCATGCCAGGCACCTGCGCGAACTGGCGCTTGGCTCCTTCGAGATCTTCGGGCAGGACGTAGTAGTCGAGCGGCAGGTCGAGGTACTTGTCGGCGAAGTGAACGTAGTTGCCGATGTTGAGGGCGACGTCGTAGTTGTTGATAGGGTAGTGCACCCTCCAGTCCCAGCGGGTGTACCCGTCACCGAGGTCCTTCTTGCCCATGAACCTTCCGTTTGAGACATCCATGAGGCCGTTGGGAACGGCGACGTCGATCTCCATTCCCTCCTGCGGCTCGTCGCGCCACTGGTCTTTGTTGGGCCACCAGACGCTGGCACCGGTCTCTTCGCAGGCGGTGTTGATCCACGGATGGCCTGCCGTGTCCTGCTTGAAGGTGAAGCAGCCGAAACGGCCGGTTTCGACGGGGCTTCCGGAGTAGTGCACGTCGATGGAGTAGGTGTGGCCGGAGCGTAAGGTCTTCGGGAAGTCGACGAAGAAAGTGCCTCCGTCACGCACATACTTCAGCGGGGTTTTGCCCAGGGAGATTTTATCGATCTGGAGGGTAGGGAAGAGCTCGAGCTGGATGCGGGTGCCGTTGGCGAGCATCTTGAAACGGATGGTGTTGGTGCCGCTGATGAACTTCTTTTCGGGGTCAACGCGGAGGTCAAGGTGGTAGAAAAGGAGATCGTTGTTCGCGCGATAGGGGCCATAGGCTCCGCGTAACAGGTCAGCGTGTGTGGGTTCTTTTACCTCTGGCGGCACGCTTGCCGCGGGCTTCGCCGTCTGGGCAAGGAGAGGCGAGGAAAAGGCTAAGAGATAAAGGACACAAACGAACCGGGTGCGCGGGCTGGATAAGAGCATTGTTTTAAGCGTATCGCGATTTTTAGAGGAGCGGGGACGGAGTCAATCGCGCCTCTCCACCAGGGATTTCATCGCGAGGCTTTCGGATGTGTTCAGCTCAGCAAGTCCGTTCGCAACGCCTTCGCGGTCTGGTTCCGAGCGGTTCTGGCTGGCCTTCCACTTGCCTTCGAGGCGAGTGATGACCATCTCCAGGCCGACGATGCCCTTGATCTGCGAGGCGATATAGTCGGCCGGAGCGTCTTCGATCTTCCATGGAACGGGGGAGCCGGCTTCATGAACTGTGGTCAGACTTTCGAGGTGAGACCTTAGCCAGTTGAGGTCTTGGATGACATTGAGATGTCCGTGGGCATGGACGACCGCGTAGTTCCAGGTGGGCACGACCTTGCCGTTCTCCTGCTTCTCCGGGTACCAGTTGGGCGTGATGTAGTGTTGCGGGCCAGAGAAGATCGCAAGCGCCTCGATGCCGGGAGAGAACTCGCGCCACTGCGGATTCGCGCGGGAGATGTGGCATCTGAGACGGCCAAGGGTATCACCTTGCCGTTCGAGCACCATCGGGATGTGCGTTGCGAACAGGCCAGAGGCGCCCATGGTGATGAGAGAGGCGAAGGGTTGCTCGTCCATCAACTGGTGAATGACGGGAATGCGAGTTTCCTGATTGGCACGGGGAATGTACATGTCCGCTCCTCCCGAAATGGCCTCGCTATGAACGTATCATCAACGCAAGATTGGTAAGTTATTCATGACATTGATTGTTTTTAGCGGATACTCTTTGAATCCCGGCCATCACCTCTACAATCGAATAACCCATACATGGCAGCCACAGCAATCGAACTCCCTGAGGGGCAACTCTCCGAAGCGCATGGTTCTGAACAGCATCCGACGGTCGAGCGGCCATGGAAGCCGCGCATCAATCCGTGGATCATCGCCATGACGGTAACCCTGGCGACCTTCATGGAGGTGCTCGACTCCTCCATTGCCAACGTCGCGCTGCCGCACATCGCGGGTGGGCTGGGCGCTACGCAGGATGAAGCGACCTGGGTTCTTACTGCATACCTGGTCGCCAACGCCATTATTCTTCCGGCCGGCGCGTACATGACGACCTTCATCGGGCGCAAGAAGTTCTACATGATCTGCGTGGCGCTGTTCGGCATCAGCTCTGCGCTCTGCGGCTTTGCTCCTTCGCTACCGATCCTGATCTTCTGCCGCATACTGCAGGGTGTGGGCGGCGGCGGACTCGCTCCTTCGGAGCAGGCGATTCTTGCCGATACCTTTCCGCCGGAGAAGCGCGGGCAGGCCTTTGCGATGTATGGTCTGGCAGTGGTGTGCGCGCCGGCAATTGGACCGACGCTTGGTGGCTACATCACAGACAACTTCGACTGGCGATGGATCTTCTTCCTGAATGTTCCTATCTGCCTGCTCTCTCTCTTTCTCACCTCGCGCATCGTGGAAGATCCACCTTATGTGAAGAAACAGGTTGAGCTGTCGCAAAAGGGCGGCATCAAGCTCGACTTCCTCGGCTTCGGCCTTCTCGGCCTGACCTTCGGCTCGCTCGAGTTCATCCTGGATAAGGGGCAGGAGGATGACTGGTTCTCCTCTCATCTGATTACGTTCTTCGCGGTTGCGATGGTGATTGCGTTTGTGGCGATGATCTGGTGGGAGTTGAAGCAGCTAAGAGAGGGTCATCGGCCGATCCTTAATCTCACGCTCTTCAAGCGGCGCAACTTCTCCATCAGCTTTCTGCTGATGTTTGTGCTGGGATTTTCTCTCTATGGCACGACGATTCTGATTCCGCAGTTTGTGCAGACGCTGCTTGGCTACACTGCGGAGCTGGCTGGATTGGTCCTCTCGCCTGCTGGCCTGATGATGATGTGCATGATGCCTATCGTGGGCATCCTGGTCGGCAAGGTGGATCCACGCAAGCTGATCGGGTACGGCTTCGTGATGCTGACGCTGTCGCTGATTACGATGCACACGCTGAACCTTGGCGTGAGCTACGGCTATCTGGTCTTCGTGCGCTGCTTCCAGGCATCCGGTCTTGCCTTTCTGTTTATCCCGATCAACACCATCGCTTACATTGGTGTGAAGCAGTCAGAGAACAACGATGTCTCGGGCCTGACCAACCTGGCTCGCAACATCGGCGGCTCTGTGGGGACGGCTTTCGTCGCGACGATGTTGACACGCCGGACGGCCAGCCATGAGACCCATATGGTGCGAAACCTTACCTCGGGCAACCAAGCTTTCATGAACCAGGTGGCGAAGCTTAAAGGCATATTTGGCGGCCACAGCAGCGGCAACCCGATGACCGGCACTGGCTCCCACACTGCGCAAGCCTACCTTTACAACGAGCTACACCGGCAGGCAGCGATGCTGGCTTATCTCGATATCATCCAGTACATGGCACTCTTCTGCGCCTGCATGCTGCCGCTGCTGTTTTTTATTCCGCGGCCGCCGAAACATGCGAACGCCTCAGCCGGGCACTAACCCTGCACGCTAGTAAAGAAGACAACAGAGGGCTGCGTCCAAATGGATGCGGCCCTTCTCTTTTTCAGCTCTTCATCCAAACTCAACTTCCCTTTATGCATTCGTTATGACTTCTTAACGAATTCGTTATAGCGCGCTCGCTAGGCTCTGAATATCAGCGTCTTGCGGTCTGGAGGTTTCTTGCGCCAGCCATAGGGCTGGAAGGAATGGGGAGCGTCAGTGAAAAACATAATAAAGTCACGTGGTCGACGATTCGGTCTGGCTGCCTTCACCTTTGCAGCTGGGATGGCTCTTTGCACAAGCAATCTCCGGGCTCAGGCCACAGAGCCGAATCTGCAGTCGGCCGTAGAAAATACTCAGGTCACACCGGAGCATCAGACAGCTCAGGATCAGAAGATTCAACAACTCCAGGAGAAGCTCGAAGAGATTCAGCGCGAGTTGATGGAACTGAAGCAGGCCAGCGCCGTTGCGCCGGAGACCCATCATGTCACGACAGCCAAAGCCTCTGTCTCTTCTTCCGTTCTTGCAGAGGCCGAACCGGAGGTGACCGATCCAGCCAGTCCGCACTCGGAGCCGTTCGCCTTTGCCGACTTCACGTGGCTCACCGGCAACCCACGGACCAAGGACACACCGTATGCAACCAAATTCTTCACGCCGGATATACGTTCCGATGTGAGCTATACCTACGACTTCCGCCATCCGCAGGACGACACCATCGTCGGATCGAGCGAGGTTTTTCGGTCCAACGAGGTTACCCTGACGGACCTCGGAGTAGGCGGCGACTTCCATTATGACAACGTGCGCGCCCGCGTTTTGAGCCAGATCGGTCTTTACGCCACGGCAACGCCCCGCAATGATGCCAGCCCCTCGCGCGGCCAGTGGGACCTCGCCGACGCCTATCGTTATGTAAGTGAAGCCAATGCTGGCTACCATTTCAACGTGCAACACGGTCTGAACGTGGATGCCGGCATCTTTCTCTCCTACATAGGTCTGTTCTCGTTTTACCAGTTCGATAACTGGGCGTATCAGCCGTCCTATGTATCGTCAAACACGCCTTGGTTCTTCAATGGTGTGCGCGTGCAATGGTTTCCTACTGCCAAGTTGAAGATCGAACCCTGGTTCATCAACGGCTGGCAATCCTACGGCCGGTTCAACAATAGGCCCGGGCTGGGCGGATCGATCCTTTATCGGCCAAACGGGAATTGGTCGATCGTCGGCAATCAGTACGGCTTTGGAGAGGATGCGCTGGGCATAAAATCACGTACCCGCTACCATACCGACGATAGTGTTCAGTACAAGTACTACGAGCGGCACGACTCCTTCATCAGTAAGGCGGCCGCAACTCTAACTGGCGACGCAGGTTGCGAGAGCGGCGGCGGCGTGAGCTGCTTTGGCAACGGGAAGACGGGGCCAAAGCAGAGTTTTCTCGGCTTCATGGCCTACAACCGGCTCTGGTTCGATCGTGATCGATTTGGCCTGACACTTGGCGGAGGACGCATCAACAACCCAGGCCGCTACCTCGTCCTTCTCCCGCCGATCAATGGGGCGACAGCCGCTTCAGGAACTCCCTATTTCACGGAGAACCCGGGTGATCCGTTCAAAGCGTGGGACGCTTCCGTGACAGCCGACTACATGCCAAGCCAGTACTTTACCTATCGCCTGGAGTACAACCACCGTGCGGCTAACGTCCCTTACTTTGCCGGACCCGGCGGCGTTACTCCACCAGGCGGCAATACCGGCGCGCCAGGTTCTCTGGTACCAGGATGGAGTCCGGACCTGCGCAACAGCGAGAACCGCATAACCATTGCATTTCTCATGAAGTTCTAAACCTTGCGACTCATGCAACCCATAAGAGCCTCGGGACATGCCTGAGGCTCTTCTCTTTTAGGGACGTCTTATTGGGCTACAGGTGACTCTTTCGTGGGTGCTCCGAGTTCAGGTTTGTCCGATCCCCGTAGTGAGGCGCCCATCTTCCCCTGCAGGTCAAAGACAACGACGTCGTTTCTTCCCTTCAAAAGCCACGGTGCCGGTGCGTAGAGGGTCTTCTGGGGGCCGACACTCCAGATCCGGCCCATATTATGACCGTTGAGCCAAAGCTGGCCCTTGGCGAATTCGCTGGTGTTGAGGAAGGTGTCGCCGAGAGCGGAGAGCTCAAAGTTTCCGCGATAGAAACACGCTCCCTCACAGGCCTCGTTGGAAAACTTCAAGGCTGACGGATCGGTCATCGGCAAAGAATAGATCTCCCAGCCTGTAAGCTCCTTACCCGCCAGCGTCACCTGATTGGTAATACCGGCGCGTTCGCCGCCGATCGCTTTGCCAAAGTTGACGCGGCCTGTGTTTTCGACAAGGATGTCCAGTTGCGCATCGCCGCCAACCGGGGGCAATGTGAGACGATCTTGATTCAGTCGGCGATCTAACGTTCCTATCAGCTTGCCATCCAGATAGACCTGCGCATAACTGTGGAGCTGATCGATGACCAACTCTCCCTGCGCGTCAGACTTGAGTTTGGTGCGATACAGAATGTAGCCGTAGGATTGGTCGATATCTTCCATACTCAACGGATGCTCTGAACGAAGGGGGGCGGGTAGATTCTTCCACAAAGAAGCCGCTTCAACGAACTTTGTCTTGGGGGTTTGGATGGCAGCGGCAACCTCAGGAACTGGCGGCGGAGTGACTCCCGTAGATTTTGCAATGATGTCTCGGAAGGTGAAGTACTTCGGCGTGGGCCGTCCACTCTCGTCAAGAGCGGAGTCGTAGTCATAGCTGGTCACGTCCGGCTCGTAGCTTCCTTTTCCATCGCTGTTGGCTCCGTTCATGAAGCCAAAGCTCGTGCCGCCATGAAACATATAAAAACTGACTGAGTAACCGTGAGATAACATCCACTGAAGGTTGCCGGCCTGCTTGTCTGCATGGGTGTTCGCGTGATCTGCTCCCCAATGATCGAACCAGCCGGCCCAGTACTCGCTGTTAATGAACGGGCCGTTGGGGCGGACCTCCTTCAACTTTGTAAATGCTTGCTCTGCCGCTCCCTCTTCTTCACCACCAAAGTTGATTCCCACGGGAAGCTCTGGCAGTGAACCATTACTGACCTGCTCGGGACCGTCCGCAGTGTAGAGTTGCGAGCGGGTGAATCCTGCATCGACGAGGAGCTTGTGAATCTGCTCCATGTAAGCATGATCGCTACCGAACGATCCGTACTCATTCTCAACCTGCGTCAGGATGATTGGCCCGCCATTGCCGATCTGTAACGGAGCCAGTTCTTTGCCCAAGCGCGCAATCCACTTCGCTGCAGGAACCATGAACTTTGGATCACTGGCGCGCACGACCGTCTCGTGATCCTTTAACAGCCACGACGGATATCCGCCAAACTCCCACTCTGCGCACACATAAGGACCAGGACGCAGAATGACATAAAGACCCTCCTGCTGCGCTTCGCGCACGAACTCCGCTACGTCGTTATTGCCGGAGAAGTCATACACGCCGGGCTGCGGCTCGTGGACATTCCAGAAGACATACGTGGTAATCGTATTGAGCCCCATCGCCCTGGCCATGCGAAGCCGCTGCCGCCAGTAGGCTCGCGGGGTTCGTGGATAGTGCATCTCTCCGGAGATCACCTGGAAGGGCTTGCCGTCGAGTGCGAAGTGATCGCCTTCCACGGTGAAACGATGCGCCTTTACGGGCTTCGCAAATCCACTGACGCAAAGAAGAAAGGTGGCCAACAAGAAAGCAGAGATCCGTAATCTCACTCAATCCTCGCGAACGCAAAAATTAGCCGAAGCCTGCAGGCAGGCAAACCTAGGTAGGTGCCGGGCTTCGTCGGTTATACGGCGTTTGCTCAAATGACAGTCGGTATCGATTACCGGGATGGTCTGATGAAGTTTAGTTATGACCCAATCCGCGGCTACAGATATGTCCCTAGATGCTTCAGCGACCGCAGCGGAGCCGAAGAATATTGCACTGGTCACGATAGCGACCCTGCCCGATAAATCAAAGAGTGCAGGCATCTTTTATCTTCATGCGACATCCTCATATTCAGAATTTACAACCAAGACTATGAGATGCGGAGCGAAAAAACAGTTCAGCCTTCCCTTGCAGTTACACCAGCTGCCTGCCTCCATCCACGACCAGGATCTGACCGGTCGTGAACCGGCTTCGCATAAACGAGAGGTAAGCCTCGGCGACATCCACAGCCTCGCCCACCCTTCCAACCGGCAACGTAGCGGCTCGCGATGCGAAGTAAGCCTCTCGCTGCGCCTCCGGCAGCCGGTCCCAAATCGGCGTTCGCACGATGCCGGGCGCCACTACATTCACGCGTACCGGCGCGAGCTCGACGGCGAGCGAGACGGCAAAACCTTCCATGGCCCCGTTGAGGCTCGCTCCCATGGCGAAGCCGGCCACAGGCCGCCTCGGCAGCGTGCTGGAGGTGAAGACGATGGAACCCCCTGGGCGGATCGATCTGCTGCCATACTTCGCCGCCATCACCGCTCCCCAGAACCGTACGTCAAACGACTTCTTCGCGTCCTCCAGGCTGGTCTCTCCAAGCGGTCTCTGCAGCACCGGGTCTCCCGCCGTGTAGACGAGGTGATCGAATGGACCAACCTTGGTAAAGAGCGCTTCGATTGCTCTCTCATCCGAGAGATCCGCAACAAAGCCTTCAGTTCTTTTGCCAAGCAGCTTCAAGGCCGAGTCGACCCGGCTTTGTCTACTCGAGACCACGATGACATCTGAACCTTCGGCCTTCGCGCCTTCGGCAACAGCAAGGCCGATGCCAGAGGTTCCGCCGAGGATGAGAACGCACTTGTCCTCAAGTGTCATGTTTTAAAGCTCCTTTCTTCGTTTGATCCTTTGAGTAGACGAACGTTTCGAATTTTGCCCAAATTTTTAGGCCACAGGCCATCCTGAGATCGGGCTTCTGCGGCCCGCCAGCCGACAACGAGGGCATGACACGATCCCGGCGCTACACTGGTAAGGGGTTGCGCTCTTTGAACTGCGCCTGGTGCCAGTAGGGATAAGTCTTCGGCAGCTCACTCGCTTTATCAAGCTTGGCGACCTGCTCTTTGGTCAACTCCCAGCCGATGGCGCCAAGATTTTGCTTCAACTGCTCCTCGTTTCTTGCACCGACGATCAGGGTAGAGACCGTGGGTCTTCGGAGCAGCCAGTTGAGCGCGATCTGCGGTACGGTCTTTCCGGTTTCTTTGGCTATCTCGTCGATCGCTTCGACGACCGTGTAGAGATACTCGTCCGGTACCTGTGGACCGGAGTCGCTGACCATCTTGGAGTTCAACCGGCTGTCCTTCGGGATACCTGTCTCGCGACGGATCTTTCCGGTGAGACGGCCCCAGCCCAAGGGCGACCAAACCAAGGCGCCTACGCCCTGGTCGAGTGCAAGTGGCATCAGCTCCCACTCATAGTCTCGGCCCACCAGCGAGTAATAAACCTGGTGGCCGACGTAGCGCGACCAGCCATAACGCTCGCTTACGCTCAACGACTTCATCAGGTGCCATCCCGAAAAGTTCGAGCAGGCGATGTATCGGACCTTGCCTTCTCGCACCAGATCATCGAGCGCACGCAACGTCTCCTCCACCGGCGAGGTCGCGTCGAACGCATGCAGATGATAGATGTCGATATAGTCTGTGCCCAAGTGCTTCAAGGAGCGCTCTGCGGATTGAATCAAGTGATAGCGCGACGAGCCGACGTCGTTCGGACCCTTGCCAATGCGGAAGGTTGCCTTGGTCGAGATCATCACATCGCTTCGGTTGTGCTTGGCCAGCGCCTTGCCTAGCGCCTTCTCGCTCTCTCCATCCGAATACACGTCTGCCGTATCGAACAGGTTCATTCCAGCGTCCAGGCAGATATCGACTATCCGGTTCGCTTCTTCCTGAGTCGTCTCCGACCAGGCCTTGAAAAACTCGTTGGCTGAGCCAAACGTCCCTGCACCGAAGCATAGCTCCGGCACCTTCAGTCCCGATTTACCAAGCTGTCTGTATTCCATGGAACTTAAGATGCGAGCGATGATGGCTCCGCTGTAAATTTTTCGACTCGCGAAGCCATGCGACCGCTAGTCCACCACTTGAAGGTAGGTTGAGTAGACCTGGCTTCCTACAGCGGTGAACGGCACCATCCTGATGGGACCACTCGCGCTCTGCAGCATCCACTCCCCTAAGCCAGACTGTTGGAGGTTAAGTGCGTGATTCCTGCTTGTCACAACCTGATCCGAAGCCAACGCAAATAAAACCCTGGGGCCTACCATCACCGCTGCGGTCTCCGGATGCGCTTCGTCCAGCACCTCCAGCCGAGGCCTCATCGGCAGTTGCAGCTTCACGGTATCTCCCGTCTTCCATCTCCGTTGAACCGTGGCAAAGCCCGAAACGACCCGGAGTGGCACCGGCCGGCCATTCACCTGAAGTGTGGCGCCTTCGGCCCAGGCTGGAATGCGTAGCTTCAGCGAGAATGAGATCGGCTGCGAGGTCTTCATGCGAAGGCGAACCTCGGGCGTCTCTGGGTATGTCCCCTCCTGCTCCATCTCGATGCTTGTCGAGCCTTCCCTCCATCGCAGAGTGGAGGGCAGATAGAGATTCACCCATACAGCACCGGGCTCGTGAAAGTACCCATTGATCCAGTAGTCCGCGACGACCTGCGGCAGCGAACCTGAACAGCAAGGCCAGCGGTGAGAGGAGTAGGCACGCTTGCCTCCGCAACCCAGAGCTTCTTCCGGGGAGTTTGCTGCAGGATCGACTTGGGCGCGTGAGTGATAGTCCGCGTAGTAGAAGGCGTGCCCGTCCGGCTGCAGAGGCATCGCTCCGAGGACTGTGTTGTACATCACCCGCTCCATGCTGTCTCCGTAGCGACCATCTCGCGTGCAGCGCAGCAGATAGCGCGTCAGCTTCATGTGTGCATAAGATCCGCATGGCGTCTCGAAGCTGTTGCGGCTCTTGGCCAGGCTTGCAAACACTTCGCCCGAGCCGGGCTTTCGCAATAGCTCGTCCGGCCCCCATCCTCCAGTCGCAAAACTCTGGGCAAGCAGCATGTCAAAGCCATTCTTCGCTGCCTGCAGATGCTTCTCACTGCCTCCAGTTATGTAAGCCTGCATCGCTGAGCAGAGCGCATTGACATAGCTGTACGCATGTTTCCCACCCAGCACATTCTCCCCGCGCGCCAGTGGATCGAAGTACGTAGCGTCATCGAGATAGTGGTCGGCCATCTCGCGATACACGTGGCCCTCCGCTCCCATCTGTGCCGATACAAGGTACAAATTTTCCGGCAGCGTGTAACTCTCGTCCCAGGTCCAGGAGACATCCTTGCCCTGCCGCCAGATCGCCTCTCGATCGATAGCGCGACCAGGCAGCTCCGGCAGCGCGGCCTTATGCGTCTGCTCGAGGATCGCAGGCGCGTCCGCGTCTCCTGCCAGGCGATGTGCATCCATCAGACCGCATACAAGCTTATCGAAACAGTAAGCGGGAAAGCGATTCTTCGCATAGTATTGCGTCGCAATCGTCTTCGCATAGAGATGATTCAAACCTAACGCTCGCTGCTGCAATGCGGGGTCGCCGGAGATCGCATACATCCGCGATAAGGCTGAAACCCACTGCCCAAAGGTCGCGCTGGGAGCCAGTCCGGCGTCATCTTTCTTGTAGTCATAGTCGGCGCGGTACTGATACCAGCCGCCAATATCTTCACCCGGTGCATCCTGACCAGCCATCTTTCGAAACGGCATTAGCAGGCTATCGTCGCTGAGACCCATCAGGATGGAGCGGACATTCTCGTACTGTGCCAGGTGCATCGCGCTCTTGAGCGTTACCTGCCCGTAGCCCACCTCTTCAAGTGGCGCTCCAACCGCAGCAAACCCTGCGCGCTGCAAGGCTCCGCCTACGACGATAGCAGCTCCGCCCTGCAACAATCCGCGTCTGGATATCTTGAAGCTCACCCTAGCATTCTCCGCCTCGATGGGTAGATCTGTCACTCATGTGGCGTGGACGCAGGAAGGCGCTCGTGCGCAGCATGCTAACCACGGAGACGGTGACACGGGTCGAACCGTTGTCCCTTCGCATGTAGACAACTTGCTTGGATCACAGAGCAGAACGCTTATTCCGCCAGTCTTTATCTCTCGAGATTTGCAACGGCATTGCCAGGTGTCTGACGCGGATTCGCTTTGCAGACTGCACCATCCGGAGGAGTCTTCCACCAGATCTGGAAGTGCTTCGTCACCTCGGTGAGGCACATACCGCGTACCTCTTTTATCGCTTCAGGATCGCGGTCGATAAACCATGGCGGGTTGACGGTATCCTCGACGATCACGTCCGCGCTACGCATGCTGGCAAGCACACGTTCCCGGTCTGGCGGAGCCATAAGCCCCGAGACGAGAAACCATGAGTTCACCGGCATGAGCTTAGGGTAGAAGTGATGCACGCCTGTTGCGTTCGACATCAGCAGCACCTTCTGCGTAGCGGCGATCTGTAGGATATGCGCCATCTCCGAGGGGTACTCCGGTTCGGCGTAGAGTCTCGCCGTGAGCGAAGAAGGAGAAGTCTCTTTCCAGGATGAAAGAGAATGACGAATCTGACTCGCCTGGGCCATGAGTCCGATGCAGGCAAACAGAATAAGAAGTCGTTTGCGATAGCGTGGAACCGGAAATACCGAGATCGCCACGAGCATGCCTGCTGCGGTGACAGGATCGTAGATGAAGTGCTCGCCTTCATTCCGATAAGCAAAACAGGCGAAGAAGACCTGGATGACCGCACAGAAGACGACGATGGCATGCCGGGGATCTGGCTTGCGGTTGCGAATCATCGTGCGCGCCGCGAAGAGTGCGAGAACGACAAGCCCAAGCGTGCTGACGACCCACCATGCAACCGGCGTGACAAAAGAGTACACCGCATAGTATTTGAAGCTGTATCCCGGCGGATGTAAAAACGAGATCAGATCGTTGAAGCCTGTATTTCTGGCGACGTAGTAGTACTTCATCCCCATCACTGGCAGCGCGGTTGCCAGCATCGATCTGAAGCTGAAAAACGTGCCTAGAAAAACCGCAAGCACTGCATAGGTCGCTATGCCAGGAGCGAGCCGGCGCAGCAGAACCGACGGCCTGCGTACGCCTTCGCTCCACCAGTCCACCACGAGATACAGCACCAGAAGACCAGTAAGAAGGAGTGGCAACGAGGGAACGCTCACGCACCCTATCATCGAGATCGCAAGAGCCACCTCCGGACGTCCCCTCAGAAGAAACAGCAGAGAGAACAACATGGAGAGCTCTACCAGCGAGTAAGGAAAGTTGGGATTGACTCCGCCCAGAAGAAGAGGCGAGATCGCCACGACCGCCAGGAGATAGATCCATCGATTGGAGACAGAGCGCACAAACATGGACCAGAAAACCGCCAACAGAATGGCGACTACGATGGTGCATCCGATCATGGGCCAGTAGCCCCGCCCGAAGACGGCAAACAGGACATGCTGTAGAAACACTGGAAGCAGTCCGTACGAATAGAAGGTGTCGACCCCTATGCGAAGATGCTGCGATATCAGGTAGTCGAGATTGAGAAAATTGCTTCTATCCGCGAAGACCCAAAGGAAGTAGGAAAAGAAGATCGGCCACGACAGAAGATCCAAGGCGCAGAAACTCGAAAGAATAATGAGGAATCGAGTTATACCGCTAGGAAAGTAGCTGCTTTGGTGTCTCATCCGCAAACCTATTCGTACCGGGCCCAGAGAGTCAGGGTTGCAGCCTAGCAGGCGAATGGCTTACGCCGCAATTGATATAAAGCCGATTTCCAATTTCATTACCAGAGTCACCATCGGTAACTCTCCGTCATTGCTAATCGAGTTATTACGATTCAGTAGGTTTATCCACCTGGGATTGATAGACCTCCTCGACCCGCTCGACGGTATCAATCTCGCTTACTGGTTTGTCTGTGCGAATCTTCAAAATGCGTGGAAATCGGAGTGCAAATCCGCTAGCGTGGCGACCGCTGCGCATAATGTTGTTGAACGCGATCTCCAGCACCATCAGAGGTTCGACCGTGCGAAAGAATCCCTGATCTTCGAGCGTGTGCTCCATCATCCACGCGCTCATTTCGCCAATCTCAATATCGGTAAGCCCCGAGTACGCCTTTCCCACATTGAGCAGCTCGCCATTGCTGCCGCGCACCGCGAATGTGTAATCGCTCAAGATGCCCGCACGACGGCCATGCCCAAACTCGGCCCCCGTCACCACGACGTCGAGCGTTGCGAGCTCCCGCTTCAACTTCACCCACGCGAGGCCGCGACGGCCGGGCTGATAGACAGAGCCTACCGCCTTCAACATCACTCCCTCGTTCGCTCGCGCTCTCGCGTCGGCATAGGCCCGGTCGATATCCTCGGCGGACTCCACCAGCCGCGATGGCGAGATCATGAGCCGCTCCAGACCTATGCTCTCGTCACCGGCGAACAGCACCGTTTGCGAGTTTCGCGCGCGTTCGTCCACCAGCAGCGGAGACACCACCTTCTCAACCAGCCGTTCCACCACTGTCTCCAGTCGATTGCGTCGCTCCCTGAGCGGCAACTCCAACAGCAGTTCGCCGCCAGCGTACATCAGATCGAAGGCCATAAAGACCACGGGCACCTGCTGCCGCCACTCATTCGAGACCCGCTTCCGTCCGATCCTCTGCCCCAGCACTGCGAACGGCAGTGCACGCCCCTGCTCGAAGTCCCATCCCAGGATCTCTCCGTCAAAGATGAGTGACCCAACCGCCACCTCTGCCTCCGAACGGACGCATGCAAAGGCCTCTTCCAGTTCGGGAAAGCTCTCGGTCACGTCCTCTTTATTGCGCGAGTAGATCGCGACACGTCCGGGCTGTCCTGCATCTCCACAGTGCACCTGCGCTCGCATGCCGTCATACTTGTCTTCGAGAAAGGCTTCAACACCACGCGGCTCCGGCGCGCTCTCTTTTGCCTCGTCTACGTCTGAGAGCGTCCCCTTCGAAATCACATCTTGAGGGGGGGCATCGGGAAAGTCCTCAGCCTCAGTACCGGTTGTTGTGGGTAATGAGGCCGAAGCCTCTTCGGCGCTCTT
>NZ_LMUD01000011.1 GCF_009766095.1 Granulicella sp. S190 | reverse complement strand
AGCGGATCACCACGGGTACTACTAACGGCAGCCAACCAGGAGTGGGCACTGGATTTTGCGCACGATGTAGTTGCGGCGGGACGAACCATCCGCGTCTGATCAGCGACACTTATAGTTCCTTGCTGGCGACAATTATTTCTCCTTGTTGGAAGTGAGTTGAGACGATGCGGGAAGCGCTTGGAGAGCGCCTTTCGCATGGTGACAGACCAGCAGATAAGGAGGCTGTACAAATTGTCGAACACAGAGGACACGCAGGCGATAGCGGCGTCGAAGGCCGGGATGGACGTGAAGACGGCGCGGAAGTATCTCCGGGCTCGGCGGCTGCCGAGCGAGATGAAGGCGGAACGGTACTGGCTAACGCGGCCAGACGGATTTGCCGAAGTCTGGCCGGAGATCGTAGAGCAGGTCCGGACGAACCCAGGGCTGGAGGCGAAGACGATCTTTGCGTCGCTGCAACGGAAACATCCGGATCGGTTTTCCGACGGGCAATTGCGCACGCTACAGCGGCGCATCAAGCGGTGGCGAGCGACGGAGGGACCTGCCCAGGAGGTGTACTTCGTCCAGGAGCATCGTGCCGGCGAGTTGTGCGAGTCGGACTTCACGCACCTGACGGAGCTTGGGATCACGATCGGCGGCGAGCGGTTCGCGCATATGCTGTACCACTTTGTGTTGACGTACTCGAACTGGGAGACGGGCACGATCTGCGCTTCTGAGAGCTTCGCCAGCCTGAGCGAGGGACTGCAGAACGCTCTCTGGGAGTTGGGCGGGGTGCCGTTGCTGCATCGCACGGACCGGATGACGGCGGCGGTGAACAACCTGACCGAGCAGGCTGATTTTCAGAAGAACTACCAGACGCTGCTCAGGCACTATGGTCTCGAAGGACGCAGTATCCAGACTGGCCGGCCGAACGAGAACGGCGATGTGGAGCAGCGCCACTACCGTCTTCACCGTGCTCTGGATCAGGCGTTGCTGCTGCGGGGCAGCCGCGACTTCGCGGCGGTCGACGAGTACCGGGCTTTTCTTGGCAAGCTGTTCGAGCAGATCAACAGCGGTCGCAAGGCACGGTTGGCCGAAGAGATGGAGCGGCTTCGTCCTCTGCCGGAGCGGCGTCTGGATACGGCCAAGCGAGTGCGCTCGCGGGTCAACAGCGGGAGCCTGATCGTGGTGGAGCGGAACAGCTACTCGGTCAACAGTCGCCTGATCGGCGAGATCGTGGAAGCGCGTGTCTTCGCTGATCATCTTGAGGTCTGGTACGGTGGCCAGAAGATGGAGCAGTTGCCGCGCCTGCGCGGACGCACGAACTATCGGATCGACTATCGTCACATCATCGACTGGCTGGTGCGCAAGCCCGGTGCGTTCGCCAGCTACCGTTATCGCGAGCACCTGTTCCCGAGCAGTCGCTTCCGTATGGCGTACGACTTGTTGCGGGCGACGATGCCTGGCCACTGTGACCGCCGCTATCTCCAGATACTGGAGCTTGCGGCAAAGCAGGGAGAGGCTCAGGTGGAAGATGCACTCAGGCTCCTTCTGGCAAGCGAACGCGGCCATCAGACGATCGTCGACAAGGATGCGTTCTTGCAGTTTCTGAAACGCTGCGAGCAGGCCCCAGAGATCGTCGACGTTCCTATCCCCGAGGTCGTGCTCAGCAGCTTCGACCAGTTGTTGCGCCACAGCGGCGTTCAGGGCGGTGTGCAATGAGCAACGTCACCGCGGAGTTGACCCAGAACCTGAAACAGCTTCATCTTCCCACCGTGCGGCAGTGCTATGAAGAGGTAGCCCGACAGGCAGAGCGCGAGTCGCTCAGCTATGAGCGCTATCTCCATGAGTTGATCCAACGCGAGTGCGAGGAACGCCAGGAAAACCGTATCGGCAAGATGCTGCGCGAGTCGCAACTACCGCTGGACAAGACGCTGGACGCCTTCGATACGAAACGGCTCCCGGCCAAGGCTGCACGACAGATGCGCTCGCTGCTCGATGGCGGCTTCCTGGATCGGAACGATAACGTCCTCGTCTTCGGCAACCCGGGCTCGGGCAAGACGCACATGCTACAAGCCATCAGTCAGGAACTGGTCCGCGGGGGACGCCGCATGCTCTTCGCCACCTGCGAGATGCTGGTGCAGGATCTGCTGATCGCCAAGCGCGATCTCAAGCTGAGCCGTCTGATCAAGCGGTACTCGCGTTATGAAGGGATGGTGATCGACGATCTCGGCTACATACGCCAGACCCGGGAAGAGATGGAGGTCGTCTTCACGCTTCTGGCCGAGCGCTATGAACGAGGCAGCGTGCTGTTGACGAGCAACCTGCCTTTTTCCAAGTGGGAGGGGATCTTCAAAGACCCGATGACAACAGCGGCCGCCATCGATCGGCTGGTGCACCACAGCGTGATCGTCGAGCTCAACGTCCCCAGCTATCGGCTGGAACAGGCACGCCACAACGTCCAGGCAGGCGACCAACCCATCCCCGAACACCCTTCGGATGAACCGGCTTCCGGCTCCGGGCTTCGCCCTCCGCCTCCAGCCGGTTCACCCGAGCTCCACAAAGATGTCGTCAGCAGTTGATGGCGGTAGATGTCGTTCGTAGGGAGAAATAACTGTCGTCAAAGCGAAAGAGTAGTTGACGCTGAACACGCGTCCTAAGCATCATCGATGCCTTCACCCGCGAGTGTCTTGCTCTTGAAGTGGATACAGGTTTTGCGAGCCGGCGGGTTACTCGTGTGCTTGAC
>NZ_LMUD01000010.1 GCF_009766095.1 Granulicella sp. S190 | reverse complement strand
CTCACCTCCGCCGATACCGCCACCTCGCCCGTCGGCTCCTACCCCATCACCGCCGCCCCCGGAACCCTCGCCGCCAAGAACTACACCTTCACCTACACCAACGGCACCCTCACCGTCACCCAGGCCTCCGCCTCCAGCTACACCATCACCTGGCCCAACCAGAGCATCGTCTACGGAACCGCCCTCGGCGGCAGCACCGGCATCAAGGCCTCCGCCTCCATCTCCGGC
>NZ_LMUD01000009.1:546353-546564 GCF_009766095.1 Granulicella sp. S190 | reverse complement strand
CTCACCTCCGCCGATACCGCCACCTCGCCCGTCGGCTCCTACCCCATCACCGCCGCCCCCGGAACCCTCGCCGCCAAGAACTACACCTTCACCTACGCCCCCGGAACCCTCACCATCACCCAGGCCTCCGCCTCCAGCTACACCATCACCTGGCCCAACCAGAGCATCGTCTACGGAACCGCCCTCGGCGGCAGCACCGGCATCAAGGCCT
>NZ_LMUD01000009.1:369150-546175 GCF_009766095.1 Granulicella sp. S190 | reverse complement strand
CCGCCACCGCCCAGATCACCGTCACCCCCGCCGTCCTCGCCGTCACCGCCAACAACGCCACCCGCGCCTACGGCCAGGCTGATCCAACCTTCACCGGAACCATTACCGGAGCCGTCAACAGCGACACCTTCACGGAGAGCTTCTCAACCACCGCTGCGACAAACTCTCCTACAGGCACTTACCCTATCGTTCCCTCTGCAGTCGGGAGCGCCCTTTCGAACTACACCGTTGTAACCACCAATGGCACTCTTACCATAGGCAAAGTAACGCTCACAGTCACGGCTGCTAACACAAGCAGGGCGTACGGAGCCCCGAACCCAATTTTCTCCGCATCCGCAACCGGTGCGCAAAACGGCGACTCCTTCACCTTCACTGAGACAACCTCTGCCACCTCAGCTTCGCCTGCCGGTACGTACTCGATCGTTCCGACCGCCACAGGCGCAAACATCAATGACTACAACGTCGTCTATGTAGACGGGACACTGACCGTCACCCAGGCCACCCTCACGGTCACAGCCGCGGACGCCAGCCGTGCCTTCGGTGCCCCGAACCCGACTTTCTCGGCCTCCGCAACCGGCGCACAAAACGGAGACTCCTTCACCTTCACTGAAAGCACTCCTGCCCTCACGTCATCACCAATCGGTACTTATCCGATCATTCCGGTCGCATCTGGAGCGAACCTCTCGAACTACACCGTGGTCTACAACAACGGCACCCTCACCGTTGGCAAGGCCACGCTGACCGTCACAGCGGCTGACGCCAACAGGGCGTACGGCGCTCCAAACCCAACCTTCTCTGCCTCAGCAACCGGCGCGCAGAATAGCGACTCCTTCACCTTCACTGAGACAACCTCTGCCACCTCAGCTTCGCCTGCCGGTACGTACTCGATCGTTCCCACCGCCACAGGCGCGAACATCGGCAACTATACCGTCGTATACGTCAACGGCACCCTCACCGTCGGTAAAGCAACTCTGACCGTTACCGCAGCCGACGCCAACCGCACCTATGGAGTAGCCAACCCGGCCTTCTCCGCATCCGCAACCGGTGCGCAGAACGGGGATTCTTTCACCTTCACTGAAAGCACCTCAGCAACCGTAAATTCAGCACCCGGCACCTATCCGATTGTGCCTGTCGCCTCGGGTGCCAACATCAACGACTACACCGTCGTCTACAACAATGGCACTCTCACCATCGGCAAGGCAACGTTGACCGTCACCGCGGCGGACGCCAGCCGAGCCTATGGTGTAGCCAACCCAACCTTCTCTGCCTCTGCAACCGGCGCGCAGAATAGCGACACCTTCACCTTCACCGAGAGCACCACAGCTACTGCCAGTTCCGCACCCGGCACCTATCCGATCGTGCCTGTCGCTTCTGGCGCCAATATCAACGACTACAACGTCGTATACGTCAACGGAACTCTCACCATTGGCAAAGCCACTCTTACCGTCACCGCGGCGGATGCGAGCAGGGCCTACGGCGCTGCAAACCCGACCTTCTCCGCATCCGCAACCGGTGAGCAGAATAGCGACACCTTCACCTTCACCGAGAGCACCACCGCTACCACATCCTCGCCAATCGGAAACTACGCCATTGTTCCCTCTGCATCCGGAGCAAATCTCGCGAACTACACCGTCGTCTACGTCAATGGAACTCTCTCGATCGGCCAGGCGACACTGACGGTTACCGCAGCCAATGCCACCCGCGCTTACGGAACCCCTAACCCGGCCTTCTCCGCATCCGCCACCGGAGCACAGAACAGTGACTCGTTCACCTTCACCGAAAGCACGACTGCCACGCAGACTTCTCCTGCAGGCACCTACTCAATCGTCCCGACTGCAACCGGCGCCAATATCGGCAACTACAACGTCGTATACGTCAACGGAACTCTCACCATCAGCAAAGCAACCCTGACCGTCACCGCGGCTGACGCCAACCGTAGTTACGGAACGCCAAATCCAACCTTCTCTGCTTCCGCCACCGGAGCGCAGAACGGCGACTCCTTCACCTTCACTGAAAGCACTCCAGCAACCCAGGCGTCAGCCCCTGGCACCTACGCCATCATCCCAACAGCCACAGGAACCAACCTCGCCGACTACAACGTGACCTACGTCAATGGAACTCTCACAATCGGCAAAGCGACCCTGACCGTCACCGCAGCGGACGCCAACCGCACTTACGGAACGCCAAATCCAACCTTCTCCGCATCCGCAACCGGCGCACAAAACGGCGACTCCTTCACCTTTACTGAAAGCACACCAGCAAGCCAGGCGTCAGCCCCTGGCACCTACGCCATCATCCCAACAGCCACAGGAACCAACCTCGCCGACTACAACGTGACCTACGTCAACGGAACTCTCACCATCGGCAAGGGAACCCTGACCGTCACCGCGGCAGACGCCAGCCGCGCTTACGGTGCAGCGAATCCAATCTTCACCGCATCCGCCAGCGGCGCTGCCAACGGCGATTCCTTCACCTTCACCGCGAGCACTTCGGCCACCGTGACCTCTCCTGTCGGGTCTTACGCTATCGTTCCCACTGCAACAGGCACCAACATCAACGATTACAACGTCGTCTATAACAACGGAACTCTTACCGTCAATCAAGTGACTCTCACGGTCACTGCCGCAAACGCCAGCAGAACATATGGCGCCGCGAACCCAACCTTCTCGGCTAATGCCAGCGGCGCAGTCAACGGCGATACCTTCACCTTCACCGAAAGCACCTCAGCCACTGTCACCTCTCCTATAGGAAACTACGCGATCGTCCCTCTAGCGAGCGGAACCAACCTCAGCGACTACAACGTCGTCTATGACAACGGAACTCTCACCATCGTCCAGGCCACCCTCACTGTCACCGCTGCCGATGCGAACCGCACTTACGGCGCTCCAAACCCCACGTTCTCCGCATCCGCAGCCGGCGCACAAAACGGTGACAGCTTCAGCTTCAGCGAAACAACCACTGCAACCCAGGCATCTGCTGTTGGCACCTATCCGATCGTTCCCACAGCCACTGGAACCAACATCGCCGATTACAACGTCGTCTATATGAACGGAACGCTCACCGTCGGTCAGGCGACCCTTACCGTCACAGCCAGCAATGCGGCTCGCTCCTTTAACACCGTGAACCCGACCTTCTCCGCCACCATCAATGGCGCGGTGAATGGGGACACCTTCACCCTCTCCGAGAGCACCACGGCAACCACATCCTCACCAGTAGGCAACTACGCCATTGTCCCTATCGCAACTGGCACCAATCTCTCGGACTACACGACTACCTACAATAACGGCACCCTCACTATCACCCAGGCAAATCCCCAGATCTCATGGGCAGCTCCAACCATGATCGTCTACGGAACTCCTCTGTCGAACACACAGCTTGACGCCACCGCCACCATCGCAGGGATCACTATCCCCGGAAGCCTGGCCTACACTCCGTCCGCGGGTACGGTACCCACGGCAGGAACCGATACCCTGACCGTCACCTTTACTCCGACCGACGCGACCGACTATACAAGCGTTACGAAATCAGTGCCTCTGACAGTTGCACAAGCGACTCCTGTGCTCAACTGGCCGACGCCGGCAAACATGGTATACGGAACCCCATTGGGGAGCAGCCAACTAGATGCGACCGCCAACCAAACCGATGGAACTTCCATCCCCGGCAGCTTCGCATATAGCCCTGCTGCTGGAACTTACCTGAGCGTCGGCCATCAGGATCTGTCCGTCACCTTCATCCCGACTGATACCACCGACTTCACCGGTATAACGAAAACCGTTTCAATCTTCGTTACTCAAGCTGCGCTCACCGTCTCGGCGAACAACTTCACCCGTCTTTACGGCACGGTCAATCCCCCCTTCACCGGAGCTGTCACCGGAGCACAAGACGGAGACACCTTTGTCGAAAGCTTCTCTAACTCTGCCGTTACGCTCTCCCAGGTAGGTCAGTATCCGATTGTCCCTTCTGTAAGTGGAGCAAATCTTTCGGACTACACCCAGGTCGTGCAGAACGGAACTTTGTCCATAACGCAGGCACCCGCTCTTACAACATTGACTCTCAGCACCACCACCATCGCTTATGATCTGCCGGTGACGTTCACCGCCAACGTCGCCTCGACTACCAGTGGAATACCGACCGGAACGGTCAACTTCTTCGACAACGGGACCCTGCTCAATTCAGCGACCGTCACAAATGGTGTTGCGACTTATTCCACTACCTCACTTCCAGTGGGAACACACACTATTACCGCCGTCTACAGTGGAGATCTCAACTTCAGCTCAAGCACCGCATCGGCCGCCTCCGGTGCCAACACGATCACCATCCTGCCTCTGGATTTCACCATCAAGCTCACCAGCCAGGCAACAGTTGAAGGAACCTATGGCACCACGCGACAGTACACGTTCCACATCACTCCTATTGGAGGAACCTACCCAGGAACCGTTCAGCTCTCCGCCAGTCCGACCGGTCCAATCCTGGCTACCTACACCTTCTCCCCTTCTGAGATCGATAAGTTCGGCGGACCAACCGACATTACCCTGACGGTGGCCACGCGAAAGCTCGCATCCCTTGAGTCACCGCAGGATCGTTCAAGCAGACTCTCTCACATTGCTTTCGGACTCTTCCTGCTACCGCTCCTCGGGCTACGCTACTCTCGCCGCTCAGGCCGTAAGCTGACCCGCCTCATCATTCACTCGCTCCTTATCCTCTCTTCTCTGGGAGCTATCGGGACTCTTACCGGCTGCGGCGCCGGCTACTTTGACCGCACTTATCCCATCACTGTTACCGCGGTCAGCAACGGAATTCAACACTCCGTGGCCGTAGACTTCCACATCGATCAATCCCCACAGTAAAAATCGCAGCCTCAAGAGAGACTACAAGCATGCCGAATTACTCGATCTCAAAAAAAGTACCGAAGGTAGCAGGAGACTGCTTGAGGCGACTAAAGCTCGCTCTCTTGGTCTTCGTTATCGGAGTCACCGGATGCCGCTTAAATGCGCAAGCCCTCCCAACGGCCACCGCAGCTGGAGTTTTGCAGATAGGCGGCACGTTCAACTACGCAGACTCTGACTATGCTCCGGAAAAGATCAAAGGCGGAGGCTTCTACGCCACCTTTGACTTCAAGTATCACTTTGGAATCGAGGGAGAGTTCCATCAGGTCAATGACCCAGAGCCGACCGTAGCCATTTACGAACGCACCTACGAGATTGGGCCCAGATATGTCCGGCACTACGGCCGCCTCGATCCCTACGTCAAGGTCATGTATGGCCGTGGAGTCTTCAACTATCCGCCCGTCTTCGACGATCCCAAAGGAGGAGCGGCGGCCAATTTGGCGTACAACCTGGCCGCAGTCGGGGTAGGAGTGGATTACCGCTTGCTGCGCTCCGTAAATGTAAGGGTGGAGTACGAATCTCAACGATGGTTCGGCTTTCCGCCAAACGGTCTGACACCCAGCCTACTGGGGATCGGCGCTGCTTACCGGTTTCATTGAGATTCAACAACAGCCCTCTTCACCTCCGTATCTTTGGCAAGCAGTTCTTAGTCATCTCTTTGTTCTCAGGAGACGTACCGCATCACCTTATCTTTACCGCGCAACAATCTCCAATTCACCACCTTCAGCCTTCTCAGGTAACGAGATCGTGAGCGAGCGAGAAGATACATCGAAATGGAATTTACTAATTGGCGCGCCGCTATAAGTAATCTTTCCCGGCGTCGCGTCCCAATTAAATATTGTTACTTCTATGTCACTCCACCACGGCTGAAAATGCCCTTCGCGCGTTCCTATATGCAGACGTAGGCTATCTTTCCCAGATTCACAATCGTACTTCACTCGAAGATAATCTTTGTCCCTGTACGCGAAGCTGATTCCATCATCCTGATAGAGTGAGCCCTCACATTGATCTCCTGGATAGACCTTCAACGTAAGAGGACCATTTGGCTTCTCTTTCGTGCTCTGTACCAGCGGGGCAAAGGGCAGGATCGAACCTCCACGCACAAACACAGGCAACACCTCTAATTGTGGCAGGATCTTAACTGACTGAAGCTCTCCAATACCGAGAGGCACCCCTGTGCTGACCGCCACCGCTTTGTGAGGTCCGTCCGTAATTTTTTTCCCAGTCCAGTAGTCGTACCAACTGACAGGTGGAAGTGTCACAAGGTAGCTGTCAGGCTGCTCAGGATACGGAGCCGGGGCGACTAGCAGACTTTGCCCCAGCATGAACTGATTTGGAGCATCGAGATCAAGCGGGTGTTTGTCGGCGGTGGCATCCGGAAACTCAAGAAATAGTGGCCGCATCATGGGGAGGCCCGTACGCGAGTTCTCCTCGGCGAGCGTGTAGAGATATGGCATCAGACGATATCTGTCTTCAATGTACTTGCGTCGGACCGCCTCTGCCTCGGGAGTGCCAACCCACGGCTCTTGATCAGCCGTAAACTTCTCGCTGTGGTCGCGATAGATCGGATTAAATGCTCCAACCTCCAACCATTTCGTCAAAAGATCGGACGTTGTGGAACCGGCATACCCTCCGATGTCATCACCGGCCATGGAAAATCCACTGAGGCCAAGACTCAGAAGCATTGGAGTACTCATGCGAAGATGATTCCAGGTGCTGGAATTATCCCCGGTCCACGTCGCTGCGTATCGCTGCCCACCGGCGTAGGTCGCACGAGTCAACACAAACGGTCGCTGCTGCGGCTTCAGCCGAAGCAACCCTTCATAGGTTCCACGCGAATTCTCCATCCCATAGAGATTGTGAATCTCTTCATGACTTGCAAACCTAGAGACAAAACCAGGTTCCTCAATACGGTGCAGCAGACCAAGAGGCATGGTCTTCGACGGAACTTCAAAAACCGATGGCTCATTCATATCGTTCCAGAACCCAGCAGCTCCGTCTTCAGAGAACTCTTTGTAGAGACCACCCCACCAGTCGCGAGACTCTTTCCTGGTGAAGTCGGGGAAGACAGACGGTCCCGGCCATACCTTGCCGACGAACACTGATCCATCAGGGTTCTTAACAAAATGATTGCCGGCGATCCCCGTATCATAAGGTGCATACCCCTGATTAGGCCGATCCGCTATATGGAGATCCGTAATCATCACCAAGCTGAATTGCTTAGCTTTCAATTCCTGCACAAAATTGGGAAAGTTAGGAAAGGTCTCCTGATTCACGGTGAACGGAGCATTGCCAGCCTGGTAGTCGATATCCAGATAAAGTGCATCGCATGGAATCCTATCGGCACGCATACGGTCTGCTATCTCACGCACCTTCGCTTCGGTCATATAGGAGTACCGTGACTGCTGAAAGCCGAGCGACCATTGTGGAGGAAGCGGCGGGAGACCAGTCAGCCAGGCATACCCTTCAACCACCTGTTTTGGTTTTGGCCCATAAATAAAGTAGTAGTCCACTGGTCCACCATCGGCTCCGAAAGAGTAAGCCTTCGAATCTTCCTTACCGAAATCGAAGCTCGTCCTCCACGTGTTGTCCAGAAATACTCCGTAAGATCTTCCGGCATTATCAGCGAGAAAAAATGGAATAGCTTTATATAAGGGATCAGTGCTCTCCTGGAAGCGATACTGATCTGTGTTCCACATCTCGTATGCTCCGCCTCTACGGTCGAGCGGTCCCGTCTTGTCTCCCAAACCAAAATAGTGTTCCTGCCCAGGCATCCGCTTGTAGACCCTGAATCTATCGTCGTAAAACTCGATCGGCGCTGCATCCTGCAGCAAGAATCTGCCGCTTTGATCGCTGATCGTCATACTTAAGGTCGATCGATCGATCAAAACCTTGAGAAGTTTAGTGTGAAAGCCCACAGTACCGCCTTGGGCATCATAAGTCGTCGCGACAGAGCTAGTCCTAGCGCTGGGCAACACGGCCCACGAGGCATCTTCAGGCAACTTCTCTGTCTTTGAAATTCGGATTCGAAGGACATCTTCGCGCAATGCAGTGATCTGCATACTCGCTTTACCAGCCTTGAGTTCCACTCCGTTCGACAACGCTGCGGCCCCCGTAACATGGTCAAGCAGAGTCACACCGACTCTTTGAGCCTTTGCGCCCTGCGCAAACAGTTGCGGAACATTAAGTGGAAGGCACGACAGGCCCAAAGCGGCAACTAGCTTTCCGAATCGTCGTCTATTCATATCTTCCATTCAATCAACAGGAGTGGGGATTAGATTTTACAAAAGCTTCCGAATCGTACAGAAACATTATGCAACGCTGATCCAGAGCATGCCGACCGACCCGGTGGTCGAGGAATGAAAGCATAGAGAAATCAGTTCTTTGTGAGCCTCAGGGCACGGTATAACATCTCGAACATCACCGACACCGACGCGATGCTCCGCATAGCGGCGTACTATCGCAGATCGACGATAAGAGTGTCTGAGCAGTCTTTACTGTAGTTACAACATTATGGGTTGTGGAATTTCGGCCTGAAGCCGCTGTCAAGGGCCGCGCTCAGCATTTTTTACCATCAAAGATATCGATCAACGACTCGCTGACGCGAGGCCATCACTAAACGGTAGTGAGTATCTTCGAAGATACTTACTAGGTGAACGCTCTGGAGACAACTGCAAGGAGACAGATCAGAAGCTACATTATGGCTGCGTATGTAATTCGAGCTTATCGAGAGTCATCTTGTCTCATGGAACGACACCTTGCGTTGATCGAACTAGTCGGACCTCATCGCAAAGGAGAAAGATGATCCAGATCCATATTCAATAACAATACGTTCACCCGCGGCTCTCCTAAAAACCCAAACTGCCGACCTTCCGTATGCTGTGCCACAATGCGACGCACCGCATCTTCGCTCAAGTGACGTTCCTTAGCGATTCGGACCACCTGAAACTCCGCAGCCGCCTGCGTAATATCTGGATCTAGCCCTGACCCTGAAGCGGTAACAAGGTCGATTGGTACATCAGCGTTTGGATGATCGAGCTGAAACAACGCCACATCTCCAGCCACCCGGTCGATCAGCTTTTTGTTAGTTGGACCAAGGTTCGAGCCGCTCGAGTTGGCAGCATCGTACCCGTTGCCAGCTTCGGAGGGCCGTGAGTGAAAATATTGCGGAGCCGTAAAGGGTTGGCCGATAATCCGTGAGCCCATCAGTTGTCCATTTTTGTAGAGAAGCTGTCCGTTTGCCTTGTCATGAAACAACGCCTGTGCCAGTCCAGTCACGACAAAAGGATAGATCAGGCCAAACAAAACTGTTGTGATAAATGTGTAAAGCACTGCGGTAACTAAATTGCGACGCATAAAAGTTCCTTAGGCCAGATGAATGGCAGTAATGAGAATGTCAATCAGCTTAATGCCTAGAAATGGAGCCACCAGCCCGCCAACACCATAGAGAAGCAGGTTGCGGCGCAGCAGCGATTCCGCAGACATAGCTTTGTAACCAACGCCACGCAGTGCAAGCGGAATCAATCCGACAATAATCAACGCATTGAATATCACCGCAGAGAGAATCGCAGACTCGGGCGTCCGCAAATGCATGATGTTCAGTGCATTCAACACAGGAAACGTAGCCGCAAACATGGCAGGAATAATGGCAAAATACTTCGCAACGTCATTCGCAATCGAGAATGTTGTCAGCGCGCCACGCGTCATCAGCAACTGTTTTCCTATCTCCACGATCTCGATCAGCTTCGTCGGATTAGAGTCAAGATCAACCATATTCCCCGCCTCTTTCGCTGCCTGCGTTCCTGTATTCATCGCAACGCCTACATCTGCTTGCGCAAGCGCTGGAGCGTCATTCGTCCCATCGCCAGTCATCGCGACCAGCTTGCCCTCGGCTTGCTCGCGGCGGATCAGGTCCATCTTGTCTTTGGGCTTTGCCTCTGCCAGAAAGTCGTCGACACCCGCTTCTCGCGCAATCGCCGCAGCAGTCAGCGGGTTATCGCCTGTAATCATGATGGTCCGAATGCCCATCGATCGAAGCTGAGCAAACCGTTCTTTCATCCCACCTTTCACAATATCCTTCAGGTGAATCACACCCAACGCCTGCCGATTCTCGGCCACCACCAGCGGCGTTCCTCCACTGCGAGCAACCGTCTCCACCGCCGCACGAACCTCATCCGGTAAACTTCCGCCA
Source organism: Granulicella sp. S190 (assembly GCF_009766095.1). Taxonomy (GTDB): domain Bacteria; phylum Acidobacteriota; class Terriglobia; order Terriglobales; family Acidobacteriaceae; genus Edaphobacter. The sequence continues at coordinate 536,098 of NZ_LMUD01000009.1, read as the reverse complement.
TTCTCCTTCAAAAATGCAGCGATGGCATCGGTCGAACCTTTTCGTATGATCCGCCCATCAAGATTCACGCCCGACATTCTTGTCACTGCGCTGAACGGCACAAACTCGGCCTGTAGTTCACTCAGCTCTCGCCCGCGAAGACCATACATCTCCTTCGCCAACACCACAATGCTGCGACCTTCTGGCGTCTCATCAGGCAGCGAAGACAACTGTGCTGCATCGGCAAGCTGATCCTTGCTTACTCCAGGAGCAGGAATGAACTCTGAAGCCTGACGGTTGCCCAGCGTAATCGTTCCCGTCTTGTCCAGCAGGAGAGTATTGACATCTCCAGCCGCTTCCACAGCGCGTCCTGACATCGCCAGCACGTTATGCTGCACAAGCCGATCCATTCCTGCAATCCCAATCGCTGAAAGCAGCCCGCCAATCGTTGTCGGAATAAGACAAACCAGCAGAGAGATTAATACAAAAACTGATTGTGGCGCAGTGGAATAGATCGCAATCGGCTGTAGCGTCACTACGGCTAGCAGGAAGATAATCGTCAATCCCGCAAGCAGAATATTCAGAGCAATCTCGTTCGGAGTCTTCTGCCGCTCTGCTCCTTCCACCAATGCAATCATTCGGTCCAAAAATGTCTCGCCAGGATTCGAAGTAATCTTCACCTTGATCTGATCTGATAAACACCTTGTTCCGCCTGTCACCGCGGACCGGTCTCCCCCCGCCTCCCGAATCACCGGAGCGGACTCACCCGTAATCGCAGATTCGTCCACGGAAGCGACACCTTCAATCACTTCACCATCGCCTGGAATCATATTGCCGGAGATCACGAGAACCTGATCTCCCGCCCTCAGATCCGAACTGGCGACTTCTTCCGTAGTACCGTCCATGCGAAGCCGCACCGCCGTCGTCTCCGACTTCGCACGTCGCAGCGCATCAGCCTGAGCTTTGCCTCGACCCTCAGCCATCGCTTCGGCGAAGTTCGCGAACAGTACGGTGAACCAGAGCCACAGCGTAATCTGCAGATCGAAGCGAAACGAACCATGATGAGATACCGTGTCACGAAGCAGATAGATTGTTGTAATGACGCTGCCGATCTCAACGACGAACATGACTGGATTTTTCATCATCGTGCGTGGACTCAGTTTCGCAAGTGCATCAATCAGAGCACGCCGTACGATTTTGCTATCCCATAAGGAGCGTTTGCCGGTATTTGCCATAGTTTGTCTGCTTTTCTTCTGGACTAGAAACTCTTGCCAGCGTGCATCATGAGGTGTTCAAGAATTGGTCCAAGGGAGAGTACGGGGAAGAAAGTAAGTGCCCCGACGATGAGGACGACGCCGACGAGCAACACCGTAAATAGAGGCGTATGCACAGGAAAAGTTCCCGGAGAGGGAGGTACCAACTTTTTCTTTGCCAAATTGCCTGCGATCGCAAGCATGGGAACGATCATCAGGAACCGCCCGATCAACATCGCAGCAGCCAAAGACAAGTTGTACCAATGAGTATTCGCATTGAGGCCCGCGAAAGCGGACCCGTTATTTCCTGTTGCCGAGGTGTACGCGTACAGGATCTCTGAAAGTCCGTGAGGCCCGGAGTTCGTCAGAGAGGATAGGCCTAGTTGCGGCATCATCAGCGCCACCGCTGAAAGCCCAAGAATTGACAGGGGAAAGATAAGCACATACAGCATCGCCATCTTGACGTCATATGACTCGATCTTCTTTCCCAAGTACTCGGGCGTACGCCCAACCATTAGCCCTGCAATAAAGACCGCCAACACAACGAAGATCAACATCCCGTAGAGTCCAGCTCCCACTCCCCCGAAGATGACCTCGCCCAGCATGATGTTCACCATTGGAACAAGGCCCCCCAAAGGCATAAAGGAGTCGTGCATTCCATTGACGGCGCCGCAACTGGCGTCGGTCGTCACGGTCGCAAACAATGCAGAATTCGCAATCCCGAATCGTACTTCTTTACCCTCCATGTTGCCGCCAGCCTGTGTTGCCGAAACATGCTGGTCAACCGAATGGAGGAGAGGATTTGCCTGTGCCTCTGCGTAGTACGCCACGAAGACCCCGACAAAAAAAAGAGCTGCCATCGCTGCGAATACGGCCCATCCATGTCTCGGAGATCGAGTCATCCTCCCCAGGGCCACCGTCAATCCAGCAGGTATTAGAAAGATCGAAAACATCTGCATCAAATTCGAAAGTGGTGTCGGATTCTCGAAAGGATGAGCACTGTTCGTGTTGAAAAACCCTCCTCCATTCGTCCCAAGCATCTTGATTGCCTCTTGTGAAGCAACCGGGCCCTGCGCAATGCTCTGCGAAGTCATAACTTGCGTCGATACTTTTCCATCCGTCCCTGTCACAGTGACCGCTTGTGACTGCACGAGCTTCGCTTGGTCGTAAGGCCGAAAATTCTGAACTACACCCTGCGAAACAAGTAACAGAGCATAGATGAGGCACCCAGGCAGCAGTATCCAGAGGGACGCTCGCGTTGCATCTACCCAAAAATTACCGAGTGTCTTAGATTCTCGCCGGGCAATACCTCGGATGAGTGCAACCGCTAGCGCCATGCCCACTGCGGCTGAGAAGAAGTTATGATAAGCAAGTGTGAGCATCTGGGTCAGATAACTCATCGTTGTCTCTGGCACATAGGACTGCCAGTTAGTGTTTGTCGTAAAAGATGCGGCAGTATTGAGTGCAAGATCAGGAGCCACCGCCGCGAGATGCTGCGGATTGAGCGGCAACACATTCTGCAGGCGCTCTATGGCATAGGTCACCAGCATAGAAACCACACTGAAAATCAACATTACAACGGCATACTCGGTCCATGCCATCTCGTGTTTCTCGTCTATGCCAGTTAGTCGATAAAGGAGCCGCTCGATCGGCCTGAAAATACTATCTGCCCAGGTGCGTTCCCGCTCGAAGACGCGAGCCATGTAAACGCCCATTGGTTTTGCGCACACGAGCACCAAGGCAAAAAAGAAGAAAATCTGAAACCAACCATTCGCCGTCATGATGACTACTTCCTCTTAGAACTTTTCGGGGCGCAGCAGCGCATACACCAAATAAATCAGTAGCAGCACGGTTGTAAGACCAAGCAACAGTGTCTCGATCATCCTTGTTTCTCCTTGATGCCCAACCGTTCGCATACCATCGCATAGCCGATTGCGATCATGAAAAACAAAACGCTCGCGCTAACGCATCCAAAATCCCACATCGCTCGACCTCCGGCCGAAGTCCAAATTCATTGCAGATTGCGGTTGAATTTGAGCTCACTGCGTTACTAATCATTCAAGCAGCCGATAAATAAAGAAGTTGTAGAAAAACCATAAAGAAGTCATATGTGTCACCTCTGTATGGGCTTTCGGACTGCTTTTCCATGAAGTCCTAAAGTTCAATCGCTCACTAGGGGCATGCTGTAATTACGCGATGCCTCCTACATTCACCTCCTATGCGCCTTACAAAATAAAGAGAAAACGGGGCAGAGCTCTCGGCTAGACTGGTTCTGGATCAATGCCCATGCAACGAGAGAAGTCTCCCCTGTCACCTGACGGTCGCCGAGTAAGCCTGAAGATGCTGGCGGAGCATTTGGACTTGAGTCCAGCTACGGTTTCATTTGTCTTGAACAATGCGCCGGGCCGCTCGATACCGCCGGCCACCCGGGAGAGGGTGAAGATAGCGGCAAAGAAGTTCGGCTATCAGCCTAGCTTCATCGCACGATCGCTACAGGGCTTGAAGACACATACCATTGGTATCCTCATTCCTGAACTGGGTGAGGGATATCATTCGCAGGTGCTTAGCGGCGCCGCAGAGGTTTTGATGCAGGAGGGTTATTTCTTTTTCACAGCACATCATCGCCATAAAAAGGATCTAGTTGCAGAGTACCCCAGGTTATTGCAAGCCCGCGGAGTGGACGGAATTCTGGCGATCGATACGCATCTTGAGGAAGCCCCCTCATCCCCCACAGTTTCTGTCGCCGGCCACTTCGAATTGCCGGGGATCACAAATGTGATTCTCGACCATCATCGTGCTGCAGAACTTGCCTTAGGACATCTGTACCGTCTCGGGCATCGACGGATCGCATACATGCGCGGACAGCCATTCAGCTCTGATTCACAGAAACGATGGGAATCAACCGTACAGGTTTCAAGAGCACTTGGCCTTTCAATTCCTAAGGACCTCGTCATTCGCCTGAATAGAGATATGAACTCTCCCGAGCTTGGCTATCCAGGAATCCAACAGCTACTGATGAGGCGCAGAGACTTTACCGCCGTGCTCTGCTTCAATGATGTCTCTGCAATCGGCACCATCCGAGCCCTACATGATGCAGGATTGAAAGTTCCATCTGATGTCTCGGTCTTTGGCTTTGACGACATTCAGGCAGCGTCCTATGTCGTTCCTAGCCTTACGACCATCAGACAGCCCCTGCAATATATCGGCGCTTTGGCTGCGAGTTCGTTAATTAAAAAACTTGCCCAAGAAAAGGTACCCGGAGTTATCAAAGTTGATCCTGAACTAGTAGTACGCGAATCGACAGCATCAGTTCCTATTTCGAAATAGAGAGCCGTTTGAGGACTGCACACTAAAACCGACGATAGCCTCGAACTTCTAGTTCTAGTGCTGTCTTTCCGTACCAGGTGCCGGCGATGCCTTTTCTGAGACAGGATTAGGAGCGGCTGTGACAACAGGCTGCCGAAGATGATCGAAGTTTAAGATCGCATTGAAGACCAGGGCATAGCTTCCGATGGTCTCACCGCGATAAACGGGATTATTCGCAAAAAGCAAAACATTACCCGACCCAAGATGAGCGTTGACTACGATGGCATGCTCTGCGATGGAGGCCGCTTTGTCCAACAGACCGGAGAGCAGGAGGTTTTTTTGATCTTCGAACCGAAGAATTACCTCGGGACGCAAAGGAATGGGGATGACCTGCAGATTATTACGTATCTGATCCTCATTCAAGGGTTTAGGCTGCCATGGCTGTTGTTTTAGAAGAGTTTCAGGCTCAGCTGGCTGGCGACCCTGCACAATATCGTTTTCGTCTGGACCACCACGACCTGTAGGGCGGTGTTCGTAAGGATCCATCAGCGTACGGCCACCTTGATGACCGAGCGTATCGCTTACATTGAAGGCCGTACCATTGGCGCTCATCACAGGCAACGTCGAGCCATAGCCATTCGCAATCGGGCTTGTAGGAGCGACGAAGACGCCGCTGAGGACGCTTCCCACAACGCGAACGTCATCGTGTGAAGCCATACTAACCCCTGGCGCCAAGCCACTATCGATCGCAAACTGCGCAGTGTCTTCACAAGTGATGAGCAGGCCGCCATGCTCGACAAAAGATCTGAGATGCGAAAGTCCCTCATATCCAAGTCCCGGACGCATATCAGGAGTTGAATCGAGCATGCCGAGATTTGGAGTTAGTTCAGTTTTCTGCCAAGGAAGAGCATTTCCCCACTGAGGCATCCCGTCAATGATCTCTCGCGAGGAGCTGCGGCCTACTGGGGCGAAGACAATGACATCGTACTTATCGTGCAGGTCGCTCTGGGCTGCGGCTTGAGTGCTGATATAGCTGTAAGGGATACCCGCCTTATCAAATGCCAGTCGCCACCAGCCTTCCGTTTGGGTATCAAGCCAAGTGTGCATAAAAGCAATCCGGGGCACACGTACCACGTGTTTTTCTACATCAGGCAGCGAACCCAGCCGAACGGCGTCTAATGAAAATCTTTGCAGGCACGCAACGAGACGCTGCTCATCCACTTTAGTGATAAAAAGAGTGCCACCAGCAAAATGCCTTCCCTCCGCGTCGAAGGATCTGTCAGCTGTTTCGATGCGTGCTTCTTTCAAATTATAGATAAAGGGCAAGATTGAGGTCTGGCCTGTATTCGCGATAGCGTAGACCGTGCCTGCCCCGGTTATCTTTCCGGTAGACTCCGAAAGGTTCTCCATCGAGGTCATGGGCGCATGGAGGATGGCGGGATCTGTGAGACGTACAGCTTTCACGTTGAAGAGTTGGCTGAACGACCACCCAGTATCGTCGTAAGGATGTCTCTGCGGGTCATCCGGCGCCCAGTATTGCCTATCGAGCAGAGCATCGGCGACTCTAGAGAACGGTTGATCGAGTCGGATGACATAGCTTCCCTCCGGGAACGTCTGGGTCGTGGGTTTGTCGTCGCGTTTCGCCGCCGGAACAGAGCTAGTAACAGACGAGGTGAGCTGCTGTACTTCAACATGCTGCAGCTTCAGGACCGCAAGAAGCTGCAGTTGACGATTGAGTTCGGCAGGATTAGCCGGCAAGAGATACGCGGAAGGACCGTCCAGAATAGGCTTTTGGATGGCGCGCTTGCTCTTAAAGTAATAGTTCTCTAAAAAATGATGCGTGTTGTGTGAGAAGTACGCCAGCGTGGAGAGGAGAGCACTCTCTTCGTAGTTATTATTGTCACGCTGTGACCATACGACCGTAGGTAGTGGCGGATTCTGACGATACCAAGTCCTGGAGTATTCTTCTGGCTGAAGAATCCGCTTTTCGGTATCTGCGCCTCCGTTGCCAAAGGTCTCATAGAGACGACTGATGCCATTATGCAATCCCGCAAGAAACATGAGGTAGCCGGGGCTCCAGGTGTCGAAGTCGCCGTGAGTAAACACGCCTGGCATACCAAAGGACTGCATCTGGGCAACGTTGTTCCAACCAAGTTCGGCCCATTCGTCGGCGAGCGTGGGATCGATCCAGGCGTTGTAGGGTCCGTCGCCGACTGTGTTGTCATAAAGAAATGGGACCGATTCATGAAGATCGTGCAGTACCTGCGCATGCCAGCCGAGGTAAGTATTCAGCACATTCTTGGTGAGATTGAGCGTCATGCCCATCGCATCTCGATTGTTGTCATGAGCCACATAGTGGCCCCAATACGCAAGGCGCGGCCAGTCTTGTCCAGGATGAGCCTTATGCCACCTGTATGTGTCGACCATGCGGTCCCTGCCATCGACCTCGACTACTGGCGTGATGAGAACAATCATGTGTGAACGAATGTATTTGATGTAAGGAGCATCATCCACCGCCAGGCGGTAGGCCAACTCCATCAGGGCTGTCGGAGCCCCCGTCTCCGTCGAATGGATCGTTCCCGTAATGTAGTACACAGGATAAGACTGGTCGATAAGAGGCTGCGCTTTACTATCATCGAGCCCCAGGCTTCGCGGATCGGCCAGTTTCGCCAGCCGAGCATCATTTTCCTTCTGAGTTTTTAGCAGGGATTCATCTGCAATCGCGACAGCTATCATCTCCCTACCCTCTTCTGACTGGCCGACGGATACGACTCGAACCCGTGGAGAAGTTGCCTGGAGCTGACGGAAGTACTTGTAAACCTCCTCAGCATAGGGCAGCATGTCAGGGGCGCCCGCAATATCCCCCAGAGCCTTAGCCGGAGTCGGTACCTTGTCCGAAGCAGGAAGGTAGTCGACTAAGTGCGACAAAAAACGAAGGTCGGTTGTGTATTTACGAATGGCGTCGGTATAGGACTGATCAACTCTTTGATGGCTGTCTCTGGCGAAAGTATCGTTCAGGCTGGCCTGAGCATCAGCATCAGAAGTGGCGACGAATAGTATCACCGCGAGGAATGGAGAGGACAGCTTGAGGGTCGGTCTCATAGTTTTTCAGAGAAGCTGTGTCAATTCTATTTCGAATCCCGCCACCGACAGCAGGCGAAAAGAATTTCCAATAGGGAAAGATCTCTTCGAACTCATGCACTGGATCTAATCTCCGATCAGACTCCGCCGACGAGGGTCTAATTCGAAAGCGCGCCTAAGCTGCAGCAAGTTGACATTCACTTGTCACCTTCTCGTGCTAAATCACGGATCGATGCCCTCCCTTTGTCGTGTCATAAAGATCCGAATCCTAAATCTTCATCGTACTGAATGTAAGGAAAAAGGATTCGAAAGGCTCTTCATAAATCATCAAAGATAAATAAGCGATTGTCGCGGGGCAAGGAAGCGCATCAATAGGCGAAATGACTCAATGAAGAAACAATCTCATAGCGTAGTAATCGTTGGAGCAGGTCCCGGTGGACTAGCAGCGGCCATGTTGTTAGCCAAATCCGGAGTTAAAGTTACCATCGTTGAAGCGCGCGGTCAGGTTGGCGGCCGAACTTCGACACTCACGCAGGATGGCTTCAACTTTGACATCGGCCCTACCTTCTTTCTATATCCAAAGGTTCTAAGAGAGATCTTTGCGGCTGCGGGCTATGACCTAGATATCGAGGTTCCAATGGCTCGACTCGATCCCCAATACCGACTCGTCTTCGGAGCTGGCGGAGAGCTTCTTGCTACCCCGGATGTTGCCCGGATGGAGCAGGCAATCGCCGCCATCTCCCCCGCAGATGCAAAGCAATTCAATAGCTTCATCGTGCACAACAGGGCAAAACTGAAAAAATTTCTCCCCTGCCTGCAGTCTCCTTTTCAGAGTTGGAAGGATCTGGCAAAGCCGGAGATGTTGAAGCTTCTTCCCTTGCTGGCGCCCTGGAAATCTCTAGATCAGGATCTCCAGTCTCACTTCAAGGATGAACGAATTCGGCTAGGCTTTAGCTTCCAGTCAAAGTACCTCGGAATGTCTCCGTTCCGGTGCCCAAGCCTATTCTCCATACTTTCGTTTCTCGAGTACGAGCATGGTGTCTTTCATCCAATCGGTGGCTGTGGAGCTGTAACCAGAGCGATGGCAAGGATAGCAACTGAGATGGGCGTCAAGATTCTTCTCAATGAGCCAGTCGACCGAATCATAGTTGATAATGGCAGAGCAATCGGCGTCAAAACATCAACTCGAACCCTCCCATGCGACGCTGTCGTCGTCAACGCAGACTTTGCTGGAGCCATGAACAAAATGGTGCCCAACCATCTGCGAAAGCGGTGGAGCGATAAGACCATCGCGAGCAAAAAATACTCCTGTTCCACCTTCATGATGTATCTCGGAATAGAAGGAAGTTATGAGAATCTTTCTCACCACACAATCTATTTAGCTGAGAACTACAAGGAAAACCTACGCGACATCGAGACCGTGCACCAACTCTCAAATAACCCCTCGTTTTACGTGCAGAATGCAGGAGTGACGGACAACACCCTTGCCCCGCCTCACCACAGTACTTTGTACGTACTTCTTCCGGTCACACACGAGACTTCGAAGGTGAACTGGGTTACGGAAGCGCCGCGATACCGTGCCCTTGCGCTAAAGCAGTTGGAGAAGATTGGCGTCACAAATGTTGAACGTCGCATTCGGACTGAGCGAATCATGACGCCGACTGGATGGCATGACGAATTTAACCTTTACAAAGGTGCTACCTTCAGCATGGCTCATTCGCTCGACCAGATGCTCCATCTTCGACCACAAAACCGTTTCACTGACATTGAGCAAATGTATCTGGTTGGCGGAGGCACTCATCCCGGCAGTGGGCTGCCTGTAATCTTTGAGTCGGCAAGGATTTCTTCCCGACTTTTGCTAGAAGATCTCGGAATCGAGCCTCATTGGGAGACCAACGTTGAAATATCTCGACCAATATCGCAAGACGAGTTGGTCGGAGTCACATCCTAGAAATGCGAGCGGCGATAAAAGGCAACACAAACCCAACGGCAATCGGATCCCCGACATCCGCTCACCATCGGGAACGTTATGATGCTGATGGTTTGAGGATCCACTTGAGCGAAACGCAGACAACTTGGGCAGCCACGCCGGTCGTGGAGCGCCTCAAAGTCATTAAGGCTACCCGTCACGCTATAGCAGAGAGGACTGATCAATTTTGCACGGCAGTTACGTCTAACCTTGCGCGAAATCATGCGGATACTCTAGCTGCGGAACTACTGCCACTCCTAGCGGCGGCACGCTTTTTAGAGCGACAAGCAGCGAAGATTCTGAGAGCTCGGCATCTTGGACGTCGAGGACTTCCGTTATGGTTGGGCAGCATCCATAGCGAAGTTCATCGTGTTCCTTTTGGAAAAATTCTCGTAATCGCACCCTCTAACTACCCTCTCTACTTACCCGGAGTCCAGGTGCTGCAAGCTCTCGCTGCGGGAAACTCTGTCATCTGGAAGCCGGGAATCGGTGGTGCTCCGATCGCTCAGCTCTTTGCCTACACCATGAAGGAAGCAGGACTACCGGAGAACCTCCTGCGCGTGACCGATGAATCCGTAGATGCAGCGAAGAATGAGATAGTCGAAGGAGTCGATAAGGTCTTCTTCACTGGCTCTACGAATACTGGACGCGCACTCCTCCATCAACTTGCAGAGACCCTGACGCCCTGCGTAATAGAGTCGTCAGGGTGCGATGCAGTAGTGGTCCTTCCATCGGCAAATTTGTCACAGGTTATCAAAGCCCTCACGTTTGGAATGCGCCTCAACGGATCAGCAACCTGCATGGCCCCGCGTCGTATTCTGCTTGTCAATCTAGAGGAAAAAAGACGTGCGCTGCTTGTCTCTCAATTGCAACAGGCATTTTTAGACACTCCTGGGATAACAATTCCACTAAATGCGAGACAACAACTGACAGCGCTGGTAGAGGAAGCAAAGGCATTAGGGGGCAAAGTATTGGGAGAGCTACACGCTGAAAGATTGCAGCCAATCCTCATAGTCGGCGCCAACCCTTCGATGGAGATCGCGAACGCAGACATCTTTGCCCCGGTACTGATGTTGCTGCCGGTCGAGGGCGAAGGAGGAGTATTGGCCGTACAGGAAAGCTGCCGTTTTGCTCTCACCGTTTCTATCTTCGGTGACGAGCGCGAAGCAAGAGCACTCGCATCGAAGATGATCGTCGGGACAGTCCTAATCAATGACCTTATCGTGCCTACGGCAGATCCACGCATCCCATTTGGCGGCCGTCGTCAAAGCGGATTTGGTGTAACCCAAGGTGCGGAAGGTCTGCTGGAAATGACAGCCATAAAGACATTAGCGGTGCGCAAAAGTGCAAACAATAGTCACTATGAGCCAACCACCGAAATGCACCAAAGCTTATTCACCGGCACAATCCGTGCAGCCTACGGCGGCAAGTGGCGGGATCGACTTCATGGCCTACGGCAAGCACTCGCAACAGCACGGAAATTGAAGGGTCAAGGGGATCATTGAGATGGCGGAGTCTAAGAAAAAAGTTGGCGTCGTGGGTTCGGGCCTTGCTGGGCTGGCCGCAGCTTGCACGCTGGCGGCACGTGGACATAGTGTCTCAGTCTTTGAGAAGAATCCCTGGCTAGGAGGTAAGGCAGCCCAACTCTGCGAAAAAGGTTTCCGGTTCGACATGGGACCGACAATTTTGATTCAGCCTTCAGTGGTGGAAAAGATCTTCCACGAAGCCAATCGCAAACTAAGTGATTACATAACTATGGTGCGGCTCGACCCACAATGGAGATGCTTCTTCGATGATGGCAAACGAATGGATCTAAAGGATGATCCACAGGAGATGGCTGCGTCATTGGACGCCCTTTGGCCTTTGATGGGTGCCGGCTATCTGAAATTTCTTGAGACTTCGAAACAACTTCACTCGATCAGTGACCGGTTCTTTTTTTGGCGATCGATTGGCTCCATGAAAGACACCATGGATATAGGCGGAGCTTTCGACATTAGCGTGCTAAAAGACGTGATGCGAATGCGGCTTGGCAAGACTGTCGCCGGCACAATTCGAGAGTTCATCCCAGACCCCAACACAGCACAGATGCTGGATCACTTCGTCCAATACGTCGGCAGCTCGCCTGACGCATCTCCCGCTATCCTTTGCGCCATTGGTCATATGCAGATGGAGGAGGGAATCTGGTATCCGATTGGGGGGACTCGCGCTATACCTGAGGCACTCATCAAGCTGGCAAAAGAGCTCGGAGTTATCTTCCACACAGATACAGGTATCTCACAGATCCTCACCAACAATCCGACCCACGGAGGAGCTCCCGGCGGCGTTGTTACAGGACTCGTCACAACGCGTGGCATCGAGCATCGGTTTGATGCAGTCATCTCAAACTCAGATGCTGTCCGCACCCATCGTGAGCTCGTTGGCGGAGCAGCAGCTCGAACCTTCGATCACAAACGCAGTTATGAACCCGCATGTAGTGGGGTCGTGCTCTATCTCGGTTTAAATAAGAGGTACGAACATTTTGCCCATCACGACTTTGTCTTTTCAAGAGATGCTCACGAAGAATTTCATCACATCTATGATCTTGGCGAGCCCGCACCCGATCCAACCTGTTATCTCGCTGCAACGGCATCCACCGATCCAACTTCCGCACCTGCGGGTGGGGAAGCTTTGTACGTCCTAGTGCACACCCCCTACCTCCGACCTCATCACGACTGGAAGAATATGTTTCCCCCCTATCGACAGGTCATCCTGGACAAGCTGAAGCGTACCGCCGGCATGGAAGATATCGAAGATCGAATCGTCTTCGAATCCGCACTAACACCGCAAGATATTCATGAGCGCTACCGTGTACTAAATGGAGCCATCTATGGGATCTCCAGCCACGGAATCTTTCAAGGGGCTTTCAAACCGGCGAACCGCAGCAGAGAAGTAAAAGGGATGTATCTTGCAGGCGGAGCTGCCCATCCTGGTCCGGGTATGCCTATGGTTATGATGTCAGGATGGATCGCCGCCGACTGCCTGGATCAGGATGCGCGAGTTTAATGTAGGCTTGTGCCACGAACCTCATGAACACTCCCACAATTTCGCTCCCGATGCTCAGATTCTTTCGGAGAATCGTAAGCGGATACTTTCGCCGGCACTTCCACGCAGTACGCATCAGCGGAGCTTCGAGATTCACGCACGATGGCAAACCTCTAATCGTCTATGCCAATCACACCTCTTGGTGGGATCCAATGGTCTCAATACTTCTCGCCGAGGAGCTGATGGCTGAGAGAAAACATTATGCGCCCATGGATGCAGAGGCTCTCGAAAGATATCCGATCCTTAAGCGTTTGGGACTCTTCCCCATCGAGATGAAGACGGCACGTGGCGCGGTGCAGTTTCTACGAACAGGTCTTGCCGTGTTGGCGAGCGGTGGTGTGCTTTGGGTTACCCCGCAGGGTCGGTTTTCGGATCCACGAGAGCGACCTCTTCAGTTCAAACCTGGCCTTGCGGCGTTAGCAGTACGGACGGGATCATGCAATCTGCTTCCATTGGCAATCGAGTATCCATTCTGGGACGAGCGACTGCCCGAAACATTACTCCATTTTGGTGATGCAGTTTCAGTTGTCCCTGGCGACAGCGAAGCAGCAATTGAAGAGCGACTGATCACAGCGCTCGAAGCAGCGATGAGACACTTACAGGCTCTGGCTATAACCCGCAGAGCAACCGCCTTCACGACACTCGCCCGTGGAACTGCCGGGACGGGAGGCTTCTATGCACTGTGGCGAAGAATGAGAGCTGGATTCCAGCCACAGACCTATCGCCCTGAGCACACGGTAGTTCAAGAAGGGACCAGAATGCGGGAAGGTACCAAATGATACTCGAAGCCTTTGCCCTAGCGATGATGCTGTGCGCGCTCTCACCTGCTGTCCTTTTCTGCGTAAACCTACGACGCTATCTGCCGCCAGGGGCAGCAAACGACCTTCTTTTGCCAGCGATATCTGTCCTGATCCCTGCGCGCAACGAAGAGGAATCGATCGGGGCTGCCATAGAAAGTATTCTGACAAATACAGAAGTTCTCTTTGAATTGATTGTGATGGACGACGGTTCTACCGACCGTACGTCAGAGATCGTCTCTGCTCAAGCACTGAAAGATCCTCGTGTAAGGCTCGAACAAGCTCCAATACTACCGGCAGGATGGAACGGAAAGCAGCATGCGTGCTGGGCTCTGGCCAAGAGCGCAAAGTGCGAGCTGCTCTGTTTCATCGATGCCGATGTAAAACTCAAAGCAGATGCACTCAGCCGAATGGCCGCATTCCTGACCCGCGGGGATGCAGCGCTTGTCAGCGGTTTTCCACGACAGATCACCGAGACGTGGCTCGAGTGGATGCTTTTGCCTATGATTCACTTCGTACTGCTCGGATTTCTTCCCATCATGCGGATGCGAAATGGGACCGATCCTGCCTTCGCAGCGGGCTGCGGGCAATTCATCCTGGCGCGACGCGACGCGTATTTCGTAGCCTGCGGCCACTCCAAGATTCGTAGCACCATGCACGATGGTCTCCTTCTTCCCAAGAGGTTTCGTCAGTGCGGCTACAAAACGGATCTTGCCGATCTGACAGAACTCGCCACATGCAGGATGTACCGAAACGCTCGCCAGGTATGGCAAGGATTGGCCAAAAATGCAACTGAGGGTCTGGCTGCTCCAGTGAGAATTGTACCGATCAGCATTCTTTTCGTCATGGGGCAGATACTGCCCTTTGGTGTTGCCATCTGGCTTTGGCAAACCCGCGCTTTCACAACTCCTGTATTCGTCTACGTCCTGATCGGCATAGTTGGTGCATGGCTACCTCGCGTTCTGGCTGTCGGACGGTTTCGGCAGGATTGGCGTAGCGCTTTGCTGCATCCAGCAGGCATGGTACTTCTTCTTGCTGTGCAATGGCATTCCTTCGCACGTAAGCTCATGGGCGGCGCAGTCAGATGGAAAGAGAGGTCGTACGCAGGAGAATAGTTAACTGTGGACCTATCCGCTCTCCCCTAAACCCGGTTTGAATCTCCGCTCATCTTTAGTTGCTCTCGCAACAGATCATCGACATCTCCGATTTTTTCGTTAAGAAGATTCAACTTGCTCGATAGGGTTTGAATCTCCGCTTCGGCGCGAAGGTTCACATCGTAGTCCAGCTCGCCTCGTACCCGATCTTTTGTGTCCTGACGATTTTGGCTCATCATAATGACCGGCGCCTGTATGGCGGCTAGCATGGAAAGAAATAAATTGAGCAAGATGAAGGGATAGGGGTCCCATGCTCTACCCCTCAAAATGACGTTCACCGCGGTATAGGCGAGGAGTACGGCTCCGAACAGAATAATGAACGTCCAAGATCCTCCGAATCTCGCAACGGAGTCGGCGATCCGGTCTCCAAAACTCATCTCTTCTTCAATGACATCGTTTGAATTGCGGCTAGCTCGAAGCCGAACTAGTTGCTGGGAAGCGTGAAATTGACGGCTTACAACCGTCAGCATATCCATTCCTGCCATTGGCTTCTGTTGTACCAGAGCGACGATATCGTCTCGGCTTACCTCGACACAGGTCGTCTCTTCCATGGCAAGTGCGGTAGTTTGATGGGGTGTATCTTCAAGCATCGAGGCGAAACCGAAAAACTCGCCGTCACGTGGTTCGTCTACCAGTACCTCCTGATGATCTTGATCCACAGTCGTCACCCGGACGATGCCTGACATCATCACATAGGCATGTTTTCCTGGTTCTCCCAGCTTGTAGATCCGTTGGCGCGGAGCGAACTTTCTAATCTCCACCTGTGCAGCCAAAACCGCAATCTCTTCATCGTCGAGTAGGGCAAAGAGCGGTATCTGCCGCAGTTCTTCCGCTTCACAAGCCATGGTTCACCTCGTCTTGATCCTCTGCTATTTTGCACGGCGAACAGGAGTTTCGCACGCCATCTTTGATCTTCAACATTAAAAGAGTAAAAAAGAGCAGACGAGGTTCTGCTTGGTTTTAGCAGATGAATTTCGCGGTTCCGGAACCGAAAAACATCGGAGCTATCCAGCAAGAGGCAATCGGAGATCAGCCTTGCACCCATGATGACCATCTGTGCGATTAGCCAATTGGACAGAACCTCGATGAGCCTGTGCTATTTGCTGTGCCAGAACCAACCCCACTCCAGTTCCACCAGGTTTCGTCGTATAAAACGGAACAAAAAGATTACCTGCGTTAGTCAATCCCGGGCCGTTATCTAATATTGCGATAACAACCTCTGTATCGGTGACCTCCCACATAATCTCTACGTAAGGATCCTCCCCATCAAGTACATCGGGACTCAACGTCGCATCCGCCGCATTGCGTACTAGGTTGATTAAAGCTTGTTCGATGTGATCCGCATCTGCTTGCACTATCACATCTGCCGCTCCTTCTAATGTCACGGCGACTCGTCTCTCCAATTGTGCAACTCTCTGCGCTAAAGCTGCTATCGACACCGATGCCAGTTTCGGTGCTGGTAGTCCCATCAATTGACGATAGGCTTGCAAAAAGCGATTGAGTGACTCGGAGCGATTTTCGATGACCTCAAGACCGCGCTCGAAATCGGCGATTTCCTCCAGCCTATCATTCAACGCAGAAACTCGGGCCCGCAAGCTTCCTGCAATTGATTTGATAGGTGTCAGAGAGTTATTGATCTCGTGCCCCAAGACACGAATCAATCTCTCCCATGCAAGCCGCTCCTCCTCGCGTAATGCAACACTGACGTCCGATAGTACGAACAGAATATGAGGAATACCACGCAGCCGAAAATTTGTCCTCTTCACCACCCATCGAACCGACTTCTGTCCATTGCCCAGCGTAATTACGTCGTCATCCGCCGCCCTAAGCAACTGCTCTAGATTAAGCTCTGCAACAGGCTGATCAGGTCCCATCCGAACCTGTAATCCGAAAGCTCGCTCGCCGGCTGCGTTCAATAACTTCAATCGGCCTTCAGGATCAAACGCCAACACCGGCGATTTCATAGACTCCATCACACGCTCAGCTAACGCCACGGCTTCTAAGGCGCCTGCACGCTGCCCCTGCAGCATTCCGGCAAGTCGATTGACCTCGAGTGCTAGATCTCCCATCGCATCATTTCTCCTACCGCCTCGTGCTCTGAAAGAGAAATCGTCCTCCCTTAAAGCCGCTACAACATTTGCGAGGGTCTGCAAAGGACGAATGATCTGTTCCATCACCACAGAGACCGCAAAGACCCAAATGAGAACTAGACAGATCAGCACGATCGCTTGAAAAAAGACTTCTGTCGAGTGTTGCCTCATCACAAGCCAGCTAAGAAGCGCCATGGGCAAACCGGGAAGGTAAAGCCACAAACGTAGCCTCTTTTCAAAACTCACCCGGCGCGCTGACCTGCCCAGCGGTACGCGGGTCCGTTTTGGGCTAGTACTTGGTGACTCTGCGGGCGAATCTGATGGATCTTCAGAGACCATATTTTTCGATGCGACGGTAGAGCGCTCCTCTGCTCAACCCAAGAGCATCCGCAGCGTGGCTCACATTACCACCTGCACGAGCAAGCGCCTTACGAATCAGAATAGCCTCCACAGCCTCCAGGCTCATATCGTCCATGCTCTGCACAGCACCCCGATGTGTATTCAAACCTAGATCTGCCGCCTCAATCCGTTCTCCCCGCGCCATAAGGACAGCTCGTTCTGTAGTATGGTCAAGTTCGCGTACATTGCCCGGCCAACCATATTGCAACATCATTTGAAGCGCAGCCGACTCCAGTCCTTGAATGGGCCTGCGATAACGGGTAGCGTAGCGCGCTATAAAGTGGGCCGCCAGCGCGGGAATATCCTCACGTCGTTCCCGCAATGGGGGGAGGCTGATCTCTACAGTGTTGAGCCGAAAAAGCAGATCCTCTCGGAATCGTCCGGCCGCACACTCCGCACGCAGATCGGCATTGGTCGCCGAGAGCATTCGCACATCTACCTTCTGTGTCTTTGAAGACCCCACGCGCTCCAGTTCTCCGGTTTCCAGGACACGTAGCAATTTCGCTTGCTGTCGCACTGGAATATTCGCGATCTCATCCAGAAAAAGCGTCCCTCCACTCGCTAGTTCGAAGCGGCCAATACGGTCCGCACGAGCATCGGTAAAAGCTCCTTTGACATGCCCGAACAGCTCGCTCTCGAAAGTCCCCTCCGGCAAAGCTCCAGTATTCACCGCCACCAATATTCGCTCCGCACGCGTCGATAAACGATGCAGCGTCTGCGCCACAACCTCCTTGCCCGTACCGTGTTCACCTGTAATCAAGACGTTAGCATCTGACGGACCTACTCGCGCCATCATCTCCAGCACTGGACGCATAGACGACGCCGAAGCAATAAAATCCGGAGTACCCGAAGCCCGCAAGATGCGATTTTCGGCTTCCAACCATCGCATCTTATTCTGGCTTCGATACAGCTCCATCTGTGTCCGAAGAACACTTAGCAGCCGCGCGTTCTCCCAAGGCTTCTGGATGAAGTCTCCAGCACCACGGCGCATTGCCTCCACTGCAAGATCGATATTTCCCCACGCCGTCATCACCACGACCGGCAGCTGCGCGTCAATCTCTCTAACCCGAGCCACAAGATCCAACCCTTCCTGTCCCGAGGTCGTATCTCGGGTATAGTTCAGATCAATGAGTACGCCATCGAAGCTCTCATGCGCAAGTGCATCAAGCGCCAGCGCAGGAGTCCGCACCATCTCCAACCGGTAGCCCTCCGGCTTCAACAGCAGGCGTAGCGCCTCTAGAATATGTGGCTGGTCATCGGCGATCAGGAGTTTGTATGACAACTCTCTCTCTTCTATACCCAACGCGTCCTTACCAATCTGCTCCGCCAACATTATGACCTGCTTCTGCGCACTACTGCCCGCTCGGGACAATACCCAGCTTCGCTGATTCTATCGAAATATCATTTGCCTCCAGCGTTGACCCGACTGCGCGATCTACCTCGATCTTAGCCTTTTGATATGCAGTCATAGCGGCAACCAGAGTGGATTCCGCGGCCGCTAGATCACGGCGCGCAGTGAGCGTCTGGTAGTTTGATCCCGCCCCTAACTCCTGCTCTTTAGCTGTTATATCAAACGTCTTCTGCGCCAGATCGCGACCTTTACGAGCTGAAAGCACCCGCGCCTCACTTTGTTCGAGCGCATATTGGGCGTTTCGTACTTCAATACGAATCTGCTTCTTCAACTGCTGCAACCTAAGCTCCGACTGCCTCGTCTCAAGCTCTGCGCGGTACTGATCGGACTTCGCTACCCTATTTCGCAGCGGCACGTTCACGGTCAAACCAACATAATAATCGGGAGCGCTATTGTTGAACGCAGTTCTAAGCGCTCCTCCATAGTCAAGAGGAGAGGTCGAGATTGTGCCCGACGCGGGATTCTGTAATCCGGCCAATCCCGAACCGCCGTAATACGCCGTCAAAGCAACTGTCGGTAAAAGAGCATTGCGGGCTGCATCCCGACTTAGGCGACGGTTTTCAAGATCAATGTCCGACTCACCCAGCTCTAGCCTGTCCTTCAAAGCTCGCGCGGCCATGTCCTCCGTAGGGCCTTGTGAGCTAACATCCGTCATCGTGCTTTGATCCACCGGTCGTACCGGCATCGCCTCAAGGATGGGATCGTCGAGGTTCTTGGTAAGCGCATTTTTTATCAATAGCTCTTGAAACTGTAGTGTCGTCTTTGCAATCGTCAGATCTTGTTCGCGGCTTGCTTCCTCTGCCTCGTCTTTCATAACGTCCATTGCAGGAATCGCCTGAAGTGCAAGCTGTTTGCGTCCGCTTTCGAGTGCTTGGCGGGCAAACTCAAGAGACCTATTCTTGACGCCCTCATCTTCGTAGGCGGCTACCAGATCCCAGTACATATTCGCAATCTGCGTCACAGTCGTCACAACCTGCAGCTTGAAAGCTACGTCAGAAATGCGCTGATTATTCTTGGCGATCCGCAAGAATCTCAGGTTAGGTCCAAGGCCGAAACCGGCTAATAGTTGCTGTTGAAATGCAAAGTGGTAGTAGGTGTTTAGAGTAGGGTTTAAAAAACTTTCCGGGCTGTTCGTCGTTCCGCGATTATTATCGAAAACTGCCGAAATACTGGTTCCAGTCGGAAATGCCTGCGAATAGCCTATATTTCCAGTCGTCGTATTTTGTTGCAACGTCGGCACTCCATAGACAATCGTATTCGATAGCGGCTCCGCATAATGTTCAATGCTGAAGGTTCCCGATATCGCAGGATCATACGAGGAGACGTTCGTTCCCGTACCAAGCGTGGATGAGACGAGCCCAGACGCTCCAGATCCCGCACCTCCTGCACCACCTGACGTTCCTCCCGCGCCAGCCCCACTTGACCCCGAACCGAAACCTCCTACGCCGCCCCCGGGTGTATTTTGCACGACACCCGTATTGACTCCGCGAAACGATCCGCCGGCCTGCGTGCGTAAAACATCAGCCGCTGCGATCGGAATGTTGTAGCGAGCGATCGCAATATCGAGGTTATTCTCAAGAGCCAGTGAAATCGCATCCTTCAAACTTAATTCGAGAATGCCATCCTTTACCAAGGAATCGATCCGCGACGAGTTCGCCAGATTCGGACGAGGCACCAGCGAGGCCCGGTAGGTGTTCAAGGGATTATCTGAGTGCGGTATATCGAGACGCAATGCGGCCTGTGGAGACGCGGGTACACCTTGAATCCCGACAGCTTGTTGCACCTGAGCAACTAAGGGTAACTCCAGCAATATCATCATGCCGAAGCTGCGAAGCAGAGAAAGACTCCTCCTCATGCCCGCACCCCCGCGCTTTCACTCGTCGCCAAGGCCGCCGTGTCACGGGCAAACCACCCATCTCGCAGTTCAATTGTTCGCGTTCCGTACTCCGCATTTTGCTCGGAGTGTGTCACTTGAACCACTGTAGTGCCCTCTTCATTTAACTTGCGAAACAGTTGCATAATCTCTTTTGCCTGCTCCGAATGCAGGTTTCCCGTCGGCTCATCAGCAAGCAGCAGATCGGGCCTATGGATGACGGCCCGGGCAATTCCTACCAGTTGCTGTTGTCCTCCCGATAGCTGATTGGGAAACAGATCTTTCTTCCCAACAATATTGAACCGATCCAGCGTATCCGCAACTAAAGCCTGCCGCTCCGGCCTGGGAATATCTTTATAGGACAAGGGGAGATCAATATTTTCCGCCACCGTGAGATCGTCCAGTAAGTGATAGCTCTGAAACACCATTCCGACTCGTCGCCGAGCCAACTCCGCCCTCTGCTTGCGATTCATCGAATGGACTGCCTCACCGGCAAAATAAAACTCACCCTTCCACTGATCATCCAGCATAGCCAACACATTTAAAAGCGAAGACTTGCCTGCTCCAGAAGGACCCATGACGGTTACAAATTCGCCTTCACGAATATTGAGATGAATGCGCCGTAGCACCCACGTCTCAGTGTGACCCGTCTTGTAGCTCCGTTCCAGGTTCTTTAACTCAATCATTCTCCGCTCCGTCTTCAAATGCATCTTTCTGTTCATCTTTAGCCGCAGTACCGCACACTTGCATCCCCCATTTCATCTGCTCAATCTCTCGGTTCCTATCAGAGCTGACAGCCCCATGCTTTTCGAGACCCAAAACTCATTGAGCCCTTTTATCTGCTCTACCGCGGTGCCCGCACTTCGCAATCCCGAAGAAAGGCCGTCGACCCAGGTGCTCGCTACACACCATCCGCGCTGACCTCTGCTGACCGTCCTAACCGCCGAAGACACTACGTTTCGCATGACCTTCAATTCAGCCCGAGCTGCACTGCGGAGCGCCGTCTTACGGCTGGCAGGCCGCTCTTTTGTCGTCCATATGCTCTCAACCGTACTGAGGGCTAACGCATTCAACAAGATGCCCAGTACAACTACGGGTACAACGTTCCCCGCGGTGCTAGATCCGAGCGCGTCGCACCAATGACGCAAGAGCAATCTCACGTCCTCAAGCAGCGTCATCATCCCTCTACCTCCGCTAACAACCGATTCAGCTCGCCCTCCGCTACAACCTTCCCGTCGAACAAGTGCACTTGGCGCTCCGCGTGCGCTGCAAATCTTGGATCGTGCGTCACCATGCAAATCGTCGCACCCTCAGCGTGCAACTCCTGCAGCAACTTCATCACGGCCTCGCCATTCTTCGAGTCAAGATTTCCGGTCGGCTCATCGGCTAACAGGATCGAAGGCGAACCTGCCAGAGCCCGTGCCACTGCAACCCTTTGCTGCTGCCCACCTGAGAGCTGCGCTGGATAATGCCGCATCCTGTGCGCCATATTGACCCGCTCCAAGGACTCCTGCACTCGCTTCTTACGCTCTGTTGCTGGCATCCCCGCACGATAGGTCAGGGGCAGCTCCACATTTTCCGCAACCGTCAGGTCTCCGATCAGATTGAAGCTCTGAAAGATAAACCCAATCTCCTGATTTCGAATTCTGGAGCGATCCGCGAAGTTCAGATTCGCGACCTCTTTACCGTTCAACGTGTACCGGCCGCCCGTCGGTGTATCCAGTAAACCAATAATCGACAACAGCGTGGACTTCCCACACCCTGACGGGCCTGACATTGCAACATACTCTCCCCGGTTGATGTTCAAATGCACACCGGATAAAGCATGAGTCTCAATCTCATCCGTGTAAAAGATCTTTTTCAAATCCTCGATCTGAATCATCGTCTCCGTTGTTGCCATCTCTCGCTCTCCTTTGTCTGACTATCGTCTGGCCGTATCTAGTTCAACCGAATTCGATCCGTATTATCCCACCGACTCATGTCCGAGAGAATCACCGTATCTCCTTCTTGAAGCCCTTCCAGCACCTGAATGCTGTTTACTGAGGCGCGTCCTACCTTCACCGGAACTCTTACCGCAGTCTTCCCCTCAGGAGCGACCTTGAAGAGACTGATCGTACTGTTCTCGTTTCCGAACGCTGGCCTGCCGACATACAACACATCTGTCATTCGATCTAGATCGATCGTTCCATCAACACTCAAGTCCGGTCGCGCCCCCTGCGGCAAGGCGCCTGCAAGCTCTACGTCAACTGTCACCGTTCCGTTCAATACCGCCGGGTCAATGCGCATTACCTTACCGTTGATCACGCCGTTATGAGTATCAACTTCGGCGGGCTGTCCGATCTGAATATCCCGTGCCTGCGTCTCGGCAATCTTCAGGCTTGCCTTGAGCTGATCCAACTGGACGACCTTTGCCAACGTAGTTCCAGGTGCAACGTGTTCGCCTACCTGATGCTGCAGCTCAGCCAACACTCCGCTGATCCCAGCCTTCACACTCAGCGCATCCAGCTGCCTTTGCTTCAACCCCAGGAGAGCTTTTGCCTGATCCACCTTAGTCTGCTGTACGGCGAGCTGCGTCTCGATCGTCTTCTCGTTCAGAGTCAGTCGCTGCTTCTCCAGATCGTTGCGTGTCGTCAGCTCATCGGCCTTCCCCTTCGAAGCGCTATAGGTCAGCCCACTGATCACACCCAGATCAAACAGGGACTTATCTGTCTGCGCCTGTAACTGAGCCTGGTTATGATCCGCACCCACAGTAGCGGCCGCGGCTTTTTGATCCATCAGATCACTCTGCACCTTGGCACGCGTATTGATGTAGTCCGCCTGTGCCCCTTTCATCTGCAGCTGCGCATCCAGTAACTCCTGCTGCAGCTGAGGATCGACAAGGTCCATCAAAATCGTGTCCGGTTCAACCTTCGCACCGGGCAGCACGCGAATCCGCACAACTGTAGCCTCAGTCTCAGATGGGATAAGTCGAATCTTGTCTTCTCGAGGGACAAGAGACCCCGGACCTCGTACCTGGCGCAGCAAGGGGCCGCGCTTTACCACGTCAGTCCATACAGTCGCCCGATCCACTTCGGGCGCAGCTGGCTTTAGTCGAGTCACAAAAAATGCAATCCCTGCAAGCACTACGAGGGAGCCACCAGCTGCAATCCACTGCCGACGTATCTTATTCTTTTTTATATCCGGCCTAGAGATGTCCATTGCAGCCTATGTATTGCAAGCACAAGGCCAACTTTATCTACCTGTTTTCAGCGAGTTAGATGGCCCCAAAAAAGCATCACGTCCGTAATTGAAACAAACTGTCCGTTATTGGACATCCTTTTCTACTTTGAAGCCGTTATCTTGAAGGTTTCCAGAATCGTCGGCGTAATCCGTTGTCGCGATTTCAAAAGCTGTTTCCACGGATCGCGAGTAAGCCTGCTCTTCCAATATTCAAAATCCGCAACATGAGCCATCGGCCGCTCCGTCAACTTCAGATCGATCCAATCGAGCGGAAGCGAAACCGCTGCACCTGTGCGGGCTCGTGGAGAGAAGGCGGCCACCGCCGTCGCGCCCCTCTCATTCCTTAAATAATCGAGAAATATCCGCCCCTTTCGCGCCGCCTTGCTCATCTTTGTCAGATACAGCTCAGGCTGAATTTTTTCCATCTTCAATACCACCTCATGGGCAAACTGTTTGATCACCGACCAGTCGTACTCCGGCACAAATGGCACGACTACGTGCAGTCCCTTCCCTCCTGTACTCTTCAAAAAACTCTCCAGTCCAAGAGCCTTGAACGCCTTGCGGACCTCTGCTGCACTCTCTGCGAGTCGCGGCCACGAGATAGGGGCATCCGGATCAAGATCGATGATGATCCGGTCCGGATGCTCGAGGTCGTCATTGCGCGATCCCCACGGATGCACTTCAAGAACTCCTATCTGGGCCAAACCAGCGAGCGCCTCGGCCGTTGAAAGTGTAATGTACGGTTCCATCTTTCCCGTTTTCTTGTCTGGTACATCGACTGAGGTGATCCCCGGCGGTAGCAGGTGATTCACATGCTTTTGGTAGAAGCATGGCTTCTCGCTTCCTTCTGGGCAGCGTACCAAAGACAGGGGACGACCCTCAATGTGTGGCAACATCTGCGATGCAACCGCCCAGTAATAATCGGCCAGTTGCTGCTTCGTAAGCTGCGTCTCCGTGTCGAGAATTTTTCCAGGATGCGTCAGCCGCGCCGGAGCATGGTCCGAAACTGTTTTTTTTGCAGCCTTCACGATCTTCGCTTGTTTAACGGCTGCTTTCGAGGCAGTAGTCTTCGCCGCAAGGGCTGCAGATGCGGAGTGTGAAGCACTCTTGGCTTCACGCGCCCGCACTGTAACGGTCAGCTCTTCTCTCCGAACCTCGCGGGCAGGTTTATCCTCCCGCAATCCTTTGAAGGAGGCCTGTCGAACCAGGTCATCCGCAGTCCAGGTTGCAAAGTTGACTTGCGCTACCAAATCCGGTTTCACCCAGATCGCCCCCCTTCGCGCCTCCGCGGGTGGCCTCTCAAACGGGATCTCCTTTTGCCGCAGCTCTTCAAGCTGGTTCCGAAGAACACGATGGGTCTTCTGCGTAAAACCAGTTCCGGTGCGCCCCGCATAGATCAGTTTCTCACCGTCGTAGTACCCCAGCAGCAACGCCCCCACTCCATGGGTTCCATTCGATGGCAGAGTAAACCCACCTATAACAAACTCCTGCTCATGGATGCACTTCACCTTTAGCCAGCTCCCGCCTCTTCCACTCGAATACCTGCTGGCAGCGCGTTTGGAGACAATTCCCTCCGCGTGCAGGTCACACGCCTTTTCAAAGATCGCCACGCCGTCCGACTCAAGATGCTCGCTCAGGTGTAGAAACTCGCCGCCACCCTCAAGAAGGGTCGCGAGCAGACTCTTTCTCTCAACGAGCGGAAGCCCACGCAGGTTATGACCGTTGAGGTGCAGCAGATCGAAGACAAAATAGCTGAGTGGTTTCTTCACGCCCTCTTGAAACGCCGCCTGCAAATCGGCAAAGCTCGTCGTCCCGTTCTCAGCCAGCACAACAACCTCGCCATCAAGAATTGCCCTTTCAACTGGTAGCGCGTCAACGAGTGCCGCAATCGTCTTCATTCGGTGTGTCCAATCAAGCCCGGTCCTTGTCAGCAGCTGAACCTTCTCTCCATCTTTGCGAGCTTGAATCCGATAACCATCAAGCTTCAGCTCATGCAACCATCCGGCACCACTCGGCGGCGCCGTCGCCTGCAACGCCAACTCCGGCTTAATAAATTCAGGAAGGCTCTCCATGGGCACATCTATTGGCACCGTCAAACGGTTCGTTACGCCCTTCGTCTTGCGAGCTCTAGTGGTTTTATCGATCGAAACTTTTTCCGCAACTACTTTGTTCTCTCTCGCCGCTCCCGCGTCTTTGCGATACCACGCGTTCCCTTTCGCGGTCTCCTTGGAATTCCATACATGATCTTCATTACGAGCAATTTCATCGAGACTGCGTCCCGTAACCACGCTATTCGGCTCTTCATCCGTTACAGCTGCATCGTCCTTCGTCCGCTCAAAGTCATCGTGCTCCTTGATCAGCAGCCAGTTCGGCTTACTCTCATTCGCAGCCTTGCCACCCATCCGAATCAGAGCCCACTTGCCCTTCATCTTGGTGCCATGCAGGACGAACTTCAGCGAGCCTGTTCTTAGCCACATATCCACATCAGTGTGCCCCGCTTGCGGCTCCCACGTCCCCTGATCCCACACCATCACAGTACCGCCGCCATATTGACCTTTAGGGATAATTCCTTCGAAGCCGCCATAGTCGATCGGATGATCCTCCACCTGCACCGCGAGCCGCTTGTCTCCAGTAAAGTAGCTCGGCCCCTTCGCCACTGCCCAGCTCTTCAACACCCCATTCCACCCAAGTCTGAAATCGTAATGAAGCCGCGTTGCTGCATGCTTCTGGATCACAAAAGGAAGTGGTTGATCGTTAAAGAATCTCTTCTTCGCCGAACCGCTCGGCTCTCCGGTAATTTCGAAATCCCGCATCGACTGGTAGAGACCAAGCTGCTCGTCGACTGCATCTGCCGCCGACGTTGAAGACTTCGACTTAGCTCTCTTCTTCACAGCCATGACTGATTACGCCGATTTGCGCGGCTTATGTGCCTTCGCGGGCTTCACCAACTCAATCCCCTTTTGAGCTGCCGCGGTTGCTGGCGCCTTCTTCTTACCTGCAACTGCCTCGTCACCCTGTACACTCTTTCGCAGCGCATCCATCAAATTAACAACCTTGCCTGACATCGGCGCTGGCTCCTCTTGTGAGATCGGGGCATGCTTCACCTTCGCCTCAATCATCTCGCGCAACGCCGTTTCGTACTCATCCTTGAACTTCTCTGGATCAAACTTCGATGCCTTGCGCTTGATCAACTCCTTCGCCAGCGAAAGCTGATCCTCGTCCACAGCCACTTTCTTAATATCTTCGAAGAACTCCTTCGGCTTGCGTAGCTCCTCGCTGTATCGCATTGTGTAAGCCATCATGCCTGGCAACTTGTCGTCAGTTCCGGCAGATACCGCAACGAGGTGTTCGCGGCCGCTAAATGCGATCTTGCCCAGCGCAATCTTCTTTGTCGTTTGTAAAGCCTTACGAACCACCGCGAACGCCTCTGCCTGCACATCATTCTCAGGAACAACGAAGTAAGGTTTCTCGAAGAACTCGGGGGCAAGCTCGTCCAGATCGACAAACTGTGTCACCTCGAGGGTGTGCTTGGAAGGAATTCGAATCTGTTCAATCTCCTCCGGTTCAATCGTGATGTACTCGCCTTTGCGGTACTCGTACCCCTTCACGATGTCAGAGCTTTCCACCTTACCCTCATCGCCGGAGACCTTCTGGTGTTTAATCCGCTCGCCGGTCTTTCGGCTAAGCTGATGAAAGCGAACCTCACTCTTCGATTCTGTCGCCGTAAAGAGTTTTACGCCAAAAGAAACGAGCGAAATCTGTATCTGACCTGACCAATACGGACGTGCCATAAGGGAATTCTCCAGTCTGATTGGAAGCAAACAAGGGCCCGGAAGATGCTTGTATCACTAGAAAGCCCGCGAATACAAGCCCTAAGACGCAGCAGCCGACTCAATCAAGCCATTACTCACACATAAAACACCTGTACTGAAGCGCAGCGGATGTTCACCTTACCCAACCTTTTAGCAACTGCCCACGCACTAATTCCATTCTGTCTGCTGCCTTCTTCGCTGAACACTTCGTTAGCGTGTCCGATCTTTGCCACCTTCATCCGCCTCCTGATACCAGCACCCTAATCTTTCTTTATCTTCTTGTTAGTTTGCCCACACTACCCTCCATTGGCATTCGTTCGCTTTCAATGCTCTGGCACTATGTTCTGCTCGCCGGCATTGCAGGCGTCTTCTACGGGAGAGCACGGGGCAGAACTGTCTGCGTCGGAGCATCAGCCACCACCAATGCAACCGTCGACACCCTATGGCTTATCTGGTTCAGGTGACGCAGCACATGAGGCTGGTATCTCAGGTACCCCAGCCCCACTCTCATGTTGTGCTGCACCGATGCGGGCAAAGTCACCGCAACGCAGATTCCAAGAATGGCATGAGACATACCCAGCGTAAACAGGTTGCGATAACGCAGAAAAATAAGACACCCCACCACACCCCACACCAGAGTCATTGCCGTCAGCACCGGATTCGGCAGATGCGCCAACGCAAACAGTCCTGCAGAACCCATCACCGCAACCCGACGGTCTTTGGTCAGCCTCAATAATCGCTGCAAAACAAAATCGTTTAGCAAAAATTGTTGAAAGAACGACCAGACAGCATAGCCCCAGAATCCGTGCACCAGCCTCGATACACTGTGAGGCGCATGCAACGTGTGCTCCCGCGCGGCAAAGATCACGGCAGCAGCCACAAGACAAAGTGTGACCCCCACGACCCAGATCGAACGAAAGAACCCTCCGAGCCGCACCCCCATTGCATCCCAGCTGCTAAAGGAAGTCCAAGTTGAGTATGCGATCCAGCCAAGCGTAACGAAATAAAGAAAAGTCCGCAGCGGCACTGGCGTCCAGATCACTATCAGAATCAGTGCATAGCCTACGATCAAATCGAGCATCGCGCGGCGTCGCCAGCCGGCAGGACTGTGGCCCACTGCTCCGGCGAAATCCAATGCACTTGCTATACTGGAACTCATAGAACTTGATCCGAAAAATTCACCGAGCTTTTATACTAGCCCGTCGAGCCCTCTGACAGCTTACGAATCCTCTGCACCGTCATCAGCAGGCTGCTTCGCGCTCGCCAAAATCTTCTGCGCCAGCATCGCGGGCACCACCTCATAGTGATCCATCTCCATACGAAAGCTCCCCCGCCCCTGCGTGATCGAGGTCAGCGTCGTCCCGTAGTTCAGCATCTCGGCCATGGGCACCTCGGCTCTCACCGTAGTCCCCGCGCCGCCACTCTCCATGCCCTGCACTCGTCCGCGGCGCCCGTTGAGATCGCCAAGGAGCGCCCCCGCAAAATCATCCGGTGCTTCGATCTCTACCTTCATCACTGGCTCCAGCAGCACCGGCTTCGCCTGCTCCATGCACTTACGAAACGCCAGCCGCGCCGCCATCTTGAACGACATTTCGCTCGAGTCAACATCGTGATAGCTACCATCGAACACAGTTACCTTCAGATCCACCACCGGATATCCCGCCAGAAACCCACGCGCTGCCGACTCCCGAACGCCCTTCTCAACCGCCGGCACATACTGTCTCGGTATCGCTCCTCCGAAGATCTCATTCCCAAACACAACCCCACTTCCCCGTGGCATCGCTTCGATACGAACCGTGCAGTCTCCGTATTGCCCATGGCCCCCGGTCTGTTTCTTGTACCGCCCCTGTCCTTCCGCTCGTCCCAAAACCGTCTCCCGATATGGGATCTTTGGTGCCTTCAACGTCACGTCCGTGTGATAGCGCCGCTTCAGCTTCGATACCACAGCCTCGATATGCTGTTGTCCAGCACCCGCCACCAGGAATTCATTCGTCTGCTTATCGCGAAAGAACTTTACCATTGGATCGTCTTCCATCACCTTATGCAGAGCAGGCCCAAGCTTGTCTTCATCCGCGCGCGACTTCGGTTCGATAGCATAAGTAATCGCCGGCTCAGGCATCGGAACCGGCTCCAGGTAAACTTCGTGCGCCTTGTCACCGAGCGTGTCGCCTGTCAGTGTCACGCGTAGTTTGGCTACAGCGCCAATATCTCCTGCATGCAGCTCCTGCACCTCCACTGCCTTTCGGCCCTGCATGATCGAAAGGTGCGAGAGCCGCTCCGGCTCATGGCGGGTGAAGTTCTGCACCGTCTTATCGGTCGTCATCATCCCGCTCACTACCTTGAAGAACGAGATCCTGCCTGCGAATGGATCGGTCATTGTTTTATAGACATAGAGCGCCAGCGGCTCCTTGTCATCAACCTTGCGCATCACAATCTCGTCCTGATCAACCGTCCCACCATTCACTTCCGATGCAGTCGTATGCAGAATCCCTCGCGTCGCCACCGGCTCTCTCTCTGTCGGCGCCGGCGCATAAACCTTGAGGAAGTCCAGCAGGTGATCTGTCCCTACATTCCTCAACCCGCTCACATACAGCACAGGAAAGATCCTGTCCTCGCGAATAGCCTCATGGAGCGCCACGATCAGATGCTCTTCCGGAATCGTCCCTTCGCGAAAGAACTCCTCAAGCAGCTCGTCTTTCCCCTCAGCTACAAGCTCCACCAGAGCCTCGTGTGCGGTCTTCGAGTCTGCCTTTAGAATCTCAGGAATCACACCGACCTCGCCCCTGCCATCCCCATCCGGTTTATAGAAGTAGGCTTTCATCGTCACCAGATCCACCACTCCATGAAATCCATGTTGATCTACGATAGGCAACTGCACCGGCACCACTTGCCGTCCCCACTTCTCCTGCAACAGTTCAATCATATGTTGCCGTCCCAATCTACTATCTGCCTTGGGATGGTCCACTTGGTTGATCACCAGCACACGCGGCAGGTTCACCTCCGCAGCATACTTCCACACTCGATCCGTAACAGCCTCAGCTCCCGTCTGCGCATTCACCACCACGAGTGCCACCTCCACCGGCAGCATCGCCGCACGCGTCTCATGCACAAACATATGAAACCCAGGAGTATCGATCAGGTTGACCTTGATGCCGCTCCACTCTGCAAATGCCACCGCATTCGACATCGTCGTCCGACGCGCCACCTCTTCTTCGTCATACGCCGTCACCGCCGATCCGTCCTCGACCCGGCCTCGCGTCATCGTCATCTTCGCGGCATGCAGCATCGCGCAGATCAACGTTGTCTTCCCGCTATGCGCGTGACCCACGACCGCCACATTGCGAATATTCTCTCCCACGTAGACCTTCATATCAGACTCTCCTTGACGATCTGAATTGATAAATCTCCATCGGTTACAAATGATCTCCTGAAAACTGGCTATCGCTCGCATCATCCCGAAAGTAGGGGCGGCTATCTTAAGCCATCGAGTTCAGCTCCTTCAAGGGCTGGTATCTCGAGGAGCAGGGATGCTATCACAAACCGCGTCCCGCTTCCTGTCTGTATTTTCGCTAGAGAACTCTCCATGGAAGAAATCCCAGGCCGGCATTGGAAGAAGGTAGATATCAGCAACGACATCACCAACTGCGGCATCTAACCAACACGATTGGGATGTTCAGTTTCTCTAAATTTCGGCAGAAACTACAACGTTTGCGTTACTTTCACACGATTCACAGCGCCCGGGGAGTCTACTCTTCTGGCAAAAACGTACGATAGAGAGAATGAGCATAAGCGCCTCGACTCCGCCTAAAATTACTCGACGCAGCGCGACGAAGCTCCTTGGCGGAGCTATTCTTTCAGGTTTCGCAACCTCTACGCTTACGGCACAACAAGCAACCCCTCCCCAGCCAGCCTATTCCAGACTTCTGAGTGATGAGGATCTCCTCTTCCTTGAAGAGATGGAGCGTGCCGGCTGCCTCTACTTCTCTGAGCAGGCCGACCCTGCCAGTGGGCAAGTTCTCGACCGTGCGAAGAACAAAACTTCGACGGGAGAACTCGATACTCAATTTGCCTCCAGCATCGCCGCTACCGGATTTGGACTCAGCGCTCTTTGCATCTCCGACAAACGTGGCTATCTCACAACTGATCGCATCAAAAAACAAGTCATAGCTACTCTCGACTTCCATCTCAACAAGATGCCGAACGAACACGGCTTCTTCTACCACTTTAACGACGTCAAAACCGGCAAACCTCTTATCAACGTCGAGGTCTCTTCTATCGATACGGCTATCCTTCTGTGCGGTGTCCTTACTGCTCGCGCCTACTTCAACGACTCAAAGATCACATCCCTCGCCACGCAACTTTACAATCGCGTCGACTGGCCCTGGATGCTCAATGGAGGCAAGACCTTCTCCATGGGATGGCACCCGGAGATCGGCTTCATCTCGACTCGTTGGGACCACTACAGCGAACTGATGATGCTCTACCTCCTCGCCATCGGCTCGCCCACCCACCCCATCTCCCCCGACTCCTGGAGCGCCTTTACCCGCCCTCCGGTGACTTTCAGCCCTTACTCTTACATCAGCGGGCGCGATCCTCTCTTCGTCCACCAATACTCCCACGCCTGGTTCGACTTCGCAGGAAAGCGCGACACCTACGCGGACTACTTCGCCAACTCAATCATCGCGACTCGCGCTCATAAAGCCTTCTGCCTCGGCCTGAAGCGCGGTTATACCGACGACTACTGGGGCGTATCCGCCTCTGACTGGGAGCACGGTTATACCGCATGGGGAGGCCCCCCCCTGATGGGCCCGGTCGATGGTTCCGTCGTCCCCTGCGCCACAGCCGGTTCGCTTCCCTTCCTACCCCGCGACTGCGTTCGCGTCCTTCGTGCGCTCCGGGACAACTTTGGCAAGGATGCATGGGGTCGCTACGGCTTCTGTGACTCCTTCCACCCGGAACTCCACTGGTATGACCCAGACGTACTCGGTATCGATCTGGGCATCAGCGTACTCATGGCGGAAAATCTCCGCAGTGCCTTCATATGGGACACCTTCATGCAGAATCCGGAAGCCGGGGCAGCCATGAAGGCCTGCGGCTTCCACAGCAGTAGGCAAGCTACCACACACCAGATGCCACAGCAGCCTGCCAAAACTTAGCCCGTAGGTGATTCTTTTTCCAGCAACTTCAGTAACCCAGCCTCGTCAAGCACCGCCACCCCCAGCGAATTCGCCCTATCCAGCTTCGAACCCGCCTCCTCCCCGGCCACCACATAGCTCGTCTTCTTACTGACACTCCCCGAGACGCGCCCTCCCGCAGACTCAATCTTCTCCTTCGCCGACTCTCGCGTAAGATTTGGCAGTGTCCCGGTCAGCACAAAAGTCAGTCCATCCAACGTCGTAGTGGTAGTCCGCTTTTCCGCAGTGAAAGTCAGCCCGGCAGCCCTCAGCCTTTCAACGAGTTCCTTATTCTTCGCCTCGCCAAAGAACTCCAGAATCGCCTGTGACACTCGCGGTCCCACCTCATTCACCGCCTCCAATTCCTCGGCGCTCGCAGCCATCAGGGCATCCATCGATCCAAAGTGCGCTGCCAGAAGCTGCGCCGTCCGCTCTCCCACAAAGCGCAGTCCAAGCCCAAGTAGAACTCGTGCCAATGAGGCTGACTTCGACCCTTCGATCTCATCCAGCAGGGCCTGGGCCGACTTATCTCCAACCCTCTCCAATTTCAGCAGCTGCTGCTTTGTTAGCCAATAAAGATCAGCGATCCCCTTCACATATCCTGCTACAAGCAGCTGCGCCACCATCGCATCGCCTAATCCCTCGATGTTCATCACGCTCCGCGCCGCGAAGTGCAACAGCTCCTCTCGTACCCGCGCCGGACAGCTTGCATTGACGCATCGCCAGTCGACCTCGCCATCTGCCCGCACCAATGCACTTCCGCACTCCGGACACAGCTTAGGAAACACAATCTCCGTCGTCCCTCGCGGATGAGTCTTATCGTCCACAACCTCCACGATCTTTGGAATAACGTCACCCCCCCGCTCCACCTGGACGTAATCCCCAAGACGGACTCCCAGGCGCGCGATCTCATCCGCATTATGCAGGGTGGCACGCGTGACCGTTGTCCCTCCAATCGAGACCGGGGCAAGCGCAGCGACCGGGGTTACCTTTCCCGTTCGCCCCACTTGAAATAGCACATCCTCCAACTTAGTGATGCCTGCGCGAGCTGCAAACTTATACGCAATCGCCCATCGGGGAGCTTTACCTGTAAACCCGAGTCGCCTCTGCTGCGCCGTTGCATCCACCTTGATCACAACACCGTCGATCTCATATCCCAGCGTATCGCGCAACGGCTCTGCATCAGCAATAAACGTCACCACTTCATCGATACTCTTCAGCGTCTTCGCATACTTGTTCACACGAAAGCCCGAGGTCTTCAGAGCGTCCAGCGTCGTCGATTGCTGCGGTAGCAAAAACTCTCCGTCCCGCAGTAAAAAGTAGGCGTAAAAATCCAGCCGCCTCTGAGCGACGATATTCGGCTCAAGCGTTCGTATCGTTCCGGCTGCCGCATTCCGAGGATTTGCCGCTGGGGCTTGGCCCGCAGCCTCTCTCTCTTCATTCAGCTTTACAAAAGCCGATTGCGGCAGAACCACCTCACCCCGCACCTCAAAGCTCTGCGGCAATCCCGCCGCCTTCAACTTCTCCACCGAAATACTCAGCGGTACCGACCGGATCGTCCGCACATTGCTCGTTACATCCTCACCGATTGACCCATCTCCGCGCGTAAGCCCCCGCTCCAGATGTGCCGTGCCATGCGCACCCGGACTATATTGCAGCGCCAGCGACAACCCATCCAACTTCAGCTCACAAACATACCGAACCGACTCTGTACTCGGGAGGGCGTCTCGCACTCTCTGGTCCCATGCCCTTAGCTCCTCTTCGTTGTAGGCGTTATCGAGCGAAAGCATCGGCCGCGAGTGCGGCATCTTCACAAATCCGTCTTTCGGTTTCCCTCCCACGCGCTGTGAAGGAGAGTCCGCAGCCACAAGCTCCGGATGCTTCTCTTCCAGCCTCTTCAGCCGGTTCATCAGAGCGTCGTACTGCGCGTCGGTTAGCTCTGGCGAGTCTTCAACGTAATACAGATATTCATGGTGACGAAGCTGGTCGCGGAGTTCCTGTATCTCTTGGTGAGGTGAAAGGGCTGAAGCCATAGCCAGAATTATAGAGAGAGCCGCGTGTTCTGCTGGTTAGGCCATAGCGTTGGGGCAGCCTCGGCTCGACCACCAGGGCCCTCTCTCTACTTCTGCCAATTGTGCATCTCACAGTCATGCCCTATCGCCTTCGCCGATATCCAGCTCCGGCCCCTGCTGCCATCCAAGATGCTCAAAAGAACCTCGAGCGCCCCAGCGCCCAGGACATCTACGAGCAGGTCGCCAACAACGCCCGACAGGAGCTTGGCCGCTCCGGCGTCTCCCTCGCTATCTCGGGTCTCGCGGGCGGTATCTTCATGGGCCTCTCCGCACTCGGCAATGCCATCGCTATCGCACTCCTCACCACACCCGGCACCACACCCACCAGCAAAATTCTCTTCGCCGCTAAGATGTTCTACCCTCTGGGCTTCATCGTTGTCATCCTAGGCCGCTCGCAGCTCTTCACGGAAAACACACTCTATCCCGTAGCCCTAGTCCTTGCTGAGAAAAAGCACTTCTGGAAGACCCTTCGTCTCTGGGCCACCGTTCTTCCAGCCAACATCCTCGGAGCCCTCGCCTTCGCCTCCATCGTGGCCCTCAGCAACGCTCTCAAGCCGGAGATCGTGCAAGCTCTCGCCAACCTCGGACTTGAAGCCATCCACAATCCCGCCGCCACTATCTTCTGGAGCGGTGTCATGGGCGGTTGGATCATCGCAACTGTAGCTTGGCTTGTCTCCGGATCGCACTCCATCACCGGTTCCGTCATGATCATCTGGATGCTGACCTTTGTCGTGGGCCTGGGAAACTTTGCTCACTGCATCGCCACCAGCGGAGAGATTCTCACCGCCATCCTCATTGGAAAAATCGGGTGGAGCAGCTATCTCACCTGGATCGTTCCCGCTGTAGCTGGCAATATCTGCGGCGGAGTAGGCATGGTCACCCTGCTCGAATACGGACAGGTGATCTACGGAGGCGATGCGGAGGCCGAAGCCATCGCTCGCCCGAAGGAAGAGTCGATTAATAAGGAATCAGCAGACTAGCCCTCATCTGCAACTAATCGTCTCGCTGGTCTGTGAGCTTGTCTTACTGCGGCGTTTTGTCCTCGCCGATGTTCAACAATGTATCCACGTTGCTTTTATCGATCAATGCAACCCCTGTGTCCAGAAATACGGGGACATGAGCAAAAGAATCCAATCTGTAGTCCTGTCCTAACGGCTTCACAGGATAGTGATGAACATCGTCCAGCGCCTTCAAACCCACCAGAGCCATCGTGAACGGCTTTTGTGCGATGGTCGAATCGATAGTTCCATCCTTTACCCCCTGTAGGACTGGCTGATCTGTATCCATCGCTACCAGCAGCCTGTCTTTCACACCTGCTCGCCGAAACGCCTCGGACACATCCCTTCCCGAAGCAGCCTCAAGACACACAATTGCATCGACCCTGTTCGCACCTGTTCGCGAAAGGTAGTCCCGCGTCTGATCCATCGCGACGCCGGAGTCACCCTTCATATCGAAGATATCTACGATCTTGATACCGGGATAGTTTGAGAGTGCATCTTTGTATCCCTTCAACCGCTCGTCGATGTTGGGCTGTCCAGGAATGGAAAAGAACGCCACATTGCCCTTTCCATTCAGCTTTGCTGCTACTCGCTGGCCACCTAACCGCCCTACCTGCAGATTATTGGTTCCGATAAAGTACAGCCGATCGCTTCCCGGCGCATCCGAGTCCATCGTGATCACAGGAATCCCCGCCGCCATCGCCACGTTTATCTCCGGTGTCATTAGCTGCGCATTTGCTACTGAAACCAGAATCCCTGCCGGTTTGCGGGCTGCCACTGTGCGGAACTCAGCCACTTCACCCTGCGGATCAAATGAAGTTGTGCCTCGCATCTCTGCCGTGACCCCGTATTGCATGGCGGCCTTCTGAAATCCAGCATTCGCGGCCTTCCAATAGGGCAGATTAATGTTCGTCGCGATGAGATAGTAGTGCTCGTCCTTACTATGACGCGTACAACCAGCTAACAAAGGCAACAACGACACCAAAAGCGTAGATAGAAACCGCTTTCTAAAAACACTCATGTAGCCCTCCGGCGAATACTTCCGGCCACGATCAAAAAAGTACTAGCCCGAGCTGCAAACTCTACTGATTCGACTCCCTCTGTTTCTTCATCACTGCATCCAGGTTAGTCTTATCCACCAGCGCAACTCCTGTATTTACGAAGGTCGGGAAGGGGGAATAAGGATCCAGCCCGAAGTCGGAGTCTAGTGGTTTGACTGGATAGTGATGGATATCGTCCAGAGCCTTAAGACCTAGATACGCCATGGTGTAAGGCTTTTGAGAGATCGTTGAATCAATCGTCCCGTCGCCTACCAGCCTCAACGTGTCGGAGTCCACATCCATCCCAATCAACAACCGGTCCGTGATATTTCTTCGCTTGAAAGCCTCCGCTACATTTACACCCGAACGGGAGTCGAGGCAGATAAACGCATCTATCTTCGCAGGTCCTTTTCGCTCTAGATATTCACCAGCTTTATCCAGCGCGTTGCCTGGATCTGCCTTGATATCAAAGGTCTCCACAACCTTGATCCCTGGAAAACCAGTAAAGATATCCAGATAACCCTTCTGCCGTTCGTCGAGATTAGGCTGCCCTGGATTAGAGAAGAACACCACGTTCCCTTTACCATTCAGCACAGCCGCTACGCGCCTTCCGCCCAGCCGCCCAGCCTCAAGGTTGTTGGTCCCGATAAAATACAGCCGCTTGCTCTCCGGAGAATCGGAGTCGATTGTGATCACTGGAATGCCTGCCGCTATCGCAGCGTCAATTTCGGGCGCCATCAGCTGCGAGTTCGCTACCGAGACGAGAATTCCAGCAGGTTTTCTCGCCACCATTGCCTTGAACTCTTCCACCTCAGCCTGCGGATTCAACCCAGCCGGGCCGCGTGTATCTACCGAAACCCCATACTCCGCGCCTGCCGCCGCAAATCCATTCGCCGCAGCCTTCCAATAAGGCACAGCCGTGTTCGTAGCAATCAGGTAGTACTGCTCACTCTTACTGTGTCGGGTGCATCCGCCGAGCAGTGGAAGGAACATCGCCAAAAGCGCAAAAAGATACCGCTTCCTCAATAAGTCCATGTTCATCCTCCGACAAGATCTCTGTCCGAAGCCGAAAAGACGTCGGAATCGGGCAGCGGCGCAGGCTATATTTCCTGCGGGAGCCAGATAGTACTCCAAATCACTCTACGCAGTAAACTCTTCCGATCCCGATGCTTAAAAATCAATATCCCTTACCGGAAATGCTGAAATATGAGATTAGGCTTTGCCTATTGCGTGTCACTAACGTTGGTGGTCAGGTCATTCGAAACTTCTTATTCCGTATCACAAACGATAGGCCCATCAATCCAGCCAATCTTCCCACCATATTGGGTCACCTTACCGCCGGGTTTCGGCTGATTACTACCGCGTCCGCTTTTGAGTATTATCGGGATGTCGTCCAGTTCTTCTCTAAAATCCTCGCCGCCAAGGACCCTATGCGCCTTCTCAATGCCCTCACTCTCGCTCTTCTGCTAGCCTCGCTGTCACCGTCCCACAGCAAGGCACAGACCAAGGTTCCCCTTACCGCTGCCACGCCCCCCATGGGCTGGAACAGTTGGAATTTCTTCGCAGGCAAGGTCACCGATAAGGACATACGCGATACTGCAGATCTCCTCGTCTCTACCGGCATGCGCGACGCCGGCTACGTTTATGTCAACATCGACGACACATGGCAGGGAGACCGCGATGCTCAGGGCGTCATGCACCCCAACAGCAAATTCCCCGACATGAAGGCTCTTGCCGATTACGTCCACTCCAAGGGCCTTAAGCTCGGCATCTATTCCTCACCCGGAGCCCAGACCTGCGCCCACTTTGGCGGCTCTCTTGGCCACGAGCAACAGGACGCCGACCTCTACGCCTCATGGGGCATGGACTACCTCAAATACGACCTCTGCTCGTATCGCCAGAACATGCTTGCCGAAGCCCCCAACGACATCCCGAAGCAGTACAAGATGATGCGCGACTCCTACGAGCTCATGCATCAGGCGCTCGCCAAAGCTGGACGGCCCATCGTCTATAGCCTTTGCCAGTATGGATGGGACGCGGTCTGGACATGGGGACCATCCGTCAACGCCAGTCTCTGGCGCACCACTGGCGACATATCCCCCAACTTCGACCGCATGAGTCTCATCGGTCGTGAACAGGCCGGTCTCGCCAGATTCGCTGGCCCGGGCCACTGGAACGATCCCGACATGCTCGAAGTCGGTAATGGCAAACTTACCCACGACGAGAACGTCACTCATATGTCCATGTGGGCTATGCTTGCCGCGCCCCTCATCGCAGGCAATAATCTAACCCTCATGTCGCCCGATATCAAATCCATCCTCACCAACTCCGAGGTTCTCGCCATCGATCAGGATCCGCTTGGCCATCAGGCTGAACGCATCTTCGCGGAAGGCCCCATCGAAATCTGGTCCAGACCCCTCAAAGGAGGCGCCACAGCTCTCGCCATCTTCAACTTCAGCGACAGTACCTCCGACCTCCACGGCATCACCCTTCACCTCGCCGAGGCTGGCATCAAAGGCTCACCCAAGGCCCACGAAATCTGGTCCGCCAAAGATCTCGGCCCTATCACCGACAACACCAGGTTCACTCTGCCCGGGCACAGTACGATCCTCCTGAAACTCACTTACTGATCGCCTTCAAGCATCCGCACGAACCTAATGCCCAACTAGGCCGGAACGGCTCATAACAACACTATGAGCCGCTCCGTGAGCAAACTGCCACGTGAACAAGCAGCCTCACTGTTTGAACGGTATCCTCCTGCCGATCTGCCCACGCTGCTAAAGTTAATCCAGCATGGTTCTTCCTTTCGTCCGCGAGCTCCTCGCCGACCTGGAGCATTCTGAAGCTTTTGAGCGTGTACGCCGCCACCTCAGCGGAGGCACGGGGCGCAGACGTGTCTCTGGACTCACCTTTACCGCCCGCGCCCTCTACCTTCCCTTTTTCGTTCGTGCCGCTCAGGCCCCTTGCGTCATCGTCGTCGCCGACAACAAAGCAGCCGAAGCCCTTCATGCCGCAGTCGTCAGTGCTTGCGAGTTCACCGGCGCCCTCCAGTCCGAATCCGTCCTTCGCCTCCCTGCTCACGATGTCCTTCCTTTCGAAAATCTCTCGCCCCATCCCGAGATTCAGGAGACACGCGCCGACACGCTCTGGAAGATAGCCACCGGCCAAGCCAAACTCGTCATTGCACCAGTAGAAGCCGCGTGCATGAAGCTGTTCCCGCGCGACTACTACCGCGCCCTCACTCTCCACCTCAAAGTCGGCGAAGAGTACATGCCCGACATGCTAGTCGAGCATCTGCTATCCGTCGGCTACACCAAAGTCGACGTCGTCGAGATGCCCGGGCAGGTCACCCTCCGCGGCGGCATCCTCGACGTCTACTCGCCAGAGATGGATCGGCCCATCCGCATCGACTTCTTCGGGGATGAGATCGAGTCTATCCGCCGCTTCGATCCCGACACCCAGCGCTCCGCCTCTACCCTTGACAACGCCTTGCTCCTGCCTCTTACGGAAACCCCAGTTACGGAAAAGATCCTCTCCGCGATCAACGCCCGTCTCACCCGTGCAGGCACCGCAGGCGCAACACTTGAAGGCGGCGAGGAGCCAGCCGAGCTCCTCACACACGTCAGCAGCCGCACCGGGGAGGCCACCATCTTCCCCGGCTGGGAGTTCTTCGCCCCCGTGGCCGGAGCCAACCTCACTCTCCTCGACCTCATTAGCGCATCAAGCCTCACGGCACCACGGGTTCTCCTCGAAGAGCCCGCCATGATAAAAAATCAAGGCGAGCGCTGGTGGAACAAGATTGAGCAGCGTCACGAGCGTTCCGGCATCGGCAACCTCGTCAGACCCGAGGATATCTACCTCTCCCCCTGGGATCTCGACGATCGCCTCCACAAGTTCTCCGGCATCGAGCTAGACCAGCTCGGCGCAGTCGATATCCTCGACGCCGACCGCAGCGACCTCTCCGAAGTCGACTTCGCCACTCGCCCGACCATGCGCTTCCACGGCTCCATTCCAGCGCTCATCGACAATCTCAACTCGCTCATCAAGCAGGAAGCTCGCATCTTCCTGACGGCCCCTAATCAGGGCGAAGTAGAGCGCCTCGCCGGTCTCCTGCAGGAGTACCAGATCCCGTACCGCCTCGGCTCACGCAACGAAGCCCCTGGCAGCTCTACCGTCTACACCGAGTCCAGTTACCTCGGTGGCAATACCATCGATCTACGCACCCCAGTTATCGTCAAGACACCCATCGCCGCCGGGGTCCAAATCCTCGACCTCCGCGATTCGCAAGCCAAAGCCACCGCAAGCCAGCTGGTCATCTTCGGGGCACAGGACCTCACCGATGATGCTGACGTCACAACCCGGCCCGTCCGTCGTGGCAAATCCAAAGCCGCTGCCTTCATCTCAGACTTCCGGGACCTCGCCGTAGGCGATTACGTCGTCCACGTCGAACACGGCATCGCGCAGTATTGCGGCCTCCGTGTCATCGAGGAGAACGATCAGCCGCCACTCGAGCTAATGATCCTCGAGTTCGCGGACGAAGCGAAACTCTACGTCCCGCTCACTCGCCTCGACCTCATCCAGAAGTACCGCTCCAGCGAAAGCGGCCCAGCGCCCGAGCTCAACAAACTCGGCTCCCAAGCCTGGCAAAAGACCAAAGCCCGTGTAAAGAAGGCAATGGCCGACATGACCGCAGAGCTGCTCAAGCTCTATGCGCAACGTCAGGCCGCCGTTGGCACACCCTTCTCGCCCGACACCAATATGCAGCATGAGTTCGAAGACGCCTTCGACTTCAACGAGACCGATGACCAGCTCACCGCCATCGCCGACATCAAGGCCGACATGGAGTCCACTCGCCCCATGGATCGCCTCCTCTGCGGCGACGTCGGCTATGGAAAGACTGAAGTAGCCATGCGCGCCGCCTTCAAGGCCGTACAAGACGGGAAACAGGTCGCGGTGCTCACGCCGACAACCGTGCTCAGCTTCCAGCACTATGAATCCTTTAAAAAACGGTTCGCCAACTTCCCTGTCAATATCGAGATGATCTCTCGCTTCCGCACCGCTAAAGAGAAAAAGATCATCCTCGAAAAAGCCGAAGCCGGAAAGATCGACATCCTCATTGGCACCCACGCGGTTCTCTCCAAAGACCTGAAGTTCCAAGACCTTGGTTTGCTCATCGTCGACGAAGAGCAGCGCTTCGGTGTTCGCCACAAAGAACGCCTTAAGCAGATGCGCGCCGCCATTGACGTGCTCTCCATGTCCGCCACGCCTATCCCTCGCACCCTGCATATGTCGCTCATCGGCCTTCGCGATATGTCAGTCATTGAGACTCCCCCCAAAGACCGCATGGCTATCCAGACCATCGTGGCTAAGTTCGATGAAAAACTAATCCGCACCGCAGTCGAGATGGAGCTAGAGCGCGGCGGGCAAGTTTACTTCGTCCACAACCGCGTAGAAACTATCTACGACCTCGCATCCAAGATTCGCGAGCTGGTGCCGCAGGCGCGCATCGTCATTGGCCACGGCCAACTTCCCGAGGCCGAGCTCGAGCGCGTCATGCTCGCCTTCATGAACCACGAGTACGACGTCCTCGTCGCCACCTCCATCATCGAAAACGGCCTCGACATTCCGCTGGCCAACACCATCATCATCAACCGCGCCGACCGCCACGGGCTCAGCGAGCTCTACCAGCTACGCGGCCGCGTGGGCCGCAGCAACCGCCGCGCCTATTCGTATTTGCTTATTCCGCCCGACACGGAATTAACCGAGATTGCCCGCCGTCGTCTGGCCGCGCTCAAGGAGTTCTCCGACCTCGGAGCAGGCTTCAAGATCGCCGCGCTCGACCTGGAACTACGCGGTGCAGGCAACATGCTTGGCGGTGAGCAGTCCGGTCACATCGAAGCCATCGGCTTTGAGATGTACACCACCATGCTCGAAGAGGCTGTGCGCAAGATGAAGGGCGAAGAAGAGAAGCCAGCGCATGCCAATACCGTTATCAACCTCGGCATCTCCGTCCGCATCGATTCGGACTACATTGCTGAAGAGAATCAACGTCTTCGCATGTACAAGCGCATTGCGGGCGCCGAGACGCAGGCCGATCTTACCGATGTGCGCGCTGAACTACAGGACCGCTACGGCACGCCACCGGAGACTGTCCTTAACTTGTTGGCAGCGGGGGAGATACGCCTGCATTGCGAACAGCTTGGCATATCGCAGCTGGACCGCAAACGTACGCAGGTGGAACTGCCTAGTCCCAACGGGAATAAGAAGCAGTCCATCAAGGCTTTCGTCGAGATGCTGCATGTCAAATTTGCCGCGGTGAATGCTGATGCCGTTACGCTTGCACAGGCTCCTATCGATCCTGGCACACTGATGAAGCTGGTCAGCCGCAACTCCAAGCGGGGCGCGCAGTTTACGCCGCAGGGAACGCTCCGCTGGCCGCTGCCCTCGGCTAAGGCAGAGGAGGTTCTGGCTGAGACGCGCGCGCTGCTCGACGCTCTCGATGTTCCTCGCCCCAACTAATTTCTCTTTTCGTTTTCCTGGAAGGATATTTTTGGGGTGTGGTGGATGGCGATTTTGCAGGGGTTTTTTGCAAAATCAGGTAGCTTCGCCATGGTTTTTCGCTGGTGTAAACGTGGTGGATTGCGTGGCTGATGTGGTGCCGGAGCAACCACTTTTCGAGGCCTGAAAAAAGTGACATCCTTTCTAACTTTATTTTGAGATGGCGGATTTTTGTCGAGCTTCCCGGGAGAGAGAATGTCAATTGCCGCGCCTGTAAGACACGCCTGTTAGTCCCCCTTGCCGGCAATCCCATAAGGTTTTGTCTCCAGCATGCAAACTTTTGGTCTTTTTGTGGGTTTTAGCAGAAGAATGCAGGATCGGGCCCGTCTCAGAGGAAGAAGAAAGGGGATCACGCATGCATCACCCCATTCAAATCGGAAAGATCAGTATCACCTTCCTGCAGAGCCGCCACGAGACCGGCGGAGCGTTCGACCTGTTCGAGCTCATCGTCCCGCCTAATGCCTTTCTCAATGTGC
The DNA here is from genome assembly GCF_009766095.1 of Granulicella sp. S190. Taxonomy (GTDB): domain Bacteria; phylum Acidobacteriota; class Terriglobia; order Terriglobales; family Acidobacteriaceae; genus Edaphobacter. Next base: position 492,356 of record NZ_LMUD01000009.1, on the reverse strand, counting down.
CGCACCTGCACCGCGACTACGATGAGACGATCTTCGGCCTCAACGGCATCGCCACGTGGACGATCGACGGGACGCAGGTCCAGGTGCATCCGGGTCAACAGCTCGAGATTCCGCGGGGCACGGTCCACTCTTATACGAACCTACACAGTGGTGCCGCCCGCATGATGTGCCTGCTCACGCCGGGTCTTGTCGGGCCCGAGTACTTCCGCGAACTGGCTACCGCACTCAATGCAGAGGGCCCTCCGGATATCGTGGGCATCAGCCAGGTGATGGCCCGCTATGGCGTAACTCCGTCCGGGTAGGCTGATGGAGACGGCAACTGCAGGTGTAGCAGCGACTGCGGATCACTACGGATAACAACAAAGGACATGCAACGGCAACTGCAACTGCAACTGCAGATCCCTACGGGATGACAACAAAAGAACGGGCAACGGCAACGGCCGCAGCAACGATAACTGCAACCGCAACCGCAGATCCCTACGGGATGACAACAAAAGGACAGGCAACGGCAACAGCCGCAGCAACTGCAACTGCAACTGCAACTGCAACTGCAACTGCAACTGCAACTGCAACTGCAACTGCAACTGCAACTGCAACTGTAGATCTCTATGGGACGACAGTAAAAGGACAGGTAAACTTTACAGTTTGTCTGCATATATGACATATTGATTGAGTGAGCAATCGAAAGTTATCTTCGCAGAGAAATCTCGCTTCGACACTTGCTGCCGAGATTCGTGCGACATCCCGCAAGCTGAAGCTGCGCTTACGCGAGCATGGCGGGCGCAGCGATCTTACACAGTCCCAAGTCTCTGTCGTTCTTCGACTGGAAAAGGATGGCCCGGCTACGGTTTCAAGCCTGGCGCGAGTGGAAGGCATGCGCCCCCAGTCCATGAGCGCTGTGGTGATGCCACTGCAGGAGACTGGCCTGGTCCGTGGTGCGCCTGACCCAGACGACGGGCGCCAAACCCTGATGTCTCTCACGCCCAAATGCCTGAAGTGGCTTGAGGAGGGCAGGGCCGCGAGACAGGACTGGCTCACTACAACCATTTCGCAGAGGCTCTCTGCCGGCGAGCAGGAAAAGCTTGTGGAAGCGCTGGAGTTGCTGAGGCGGCTTGCTGAAGATTAGCTCGCCCCTGCTTGTGACCGACTTTGATTTTTATACAAGGAGAAGAATTCAATGCCGCTTACTGCACTTGATCCCACCACCGCGTTGATTGTCATTGACCTGCAGAGGGGGATAGCCGATCAGAAGCTCCTTCATCCTATTGGCGAGATCGTTGACCGGACGCGGGAGCTGCTGGATGTCTTCCGCGCAAAGAACCTTCCCGTGGTGCTGGTGAATGTGACGGGGCGTGCACCGGGCCGCACGGAACAGGGTCCGCGCGGCAACCTCTCGTTTTCCGAGGGATGGGCAGACCTTCTGCCGCAGCTGGATCAGCAACCGAGCGATATTGTCATCACGAAACGAAGCTGGGGCGCATTCGCAACGACAGATCTTGAGCGCCAACTGAAGGCGCTAGGCGTTACCCAGGTTGTTGTGACTGGAGTGGCAACATCGGTTGGCGTTGAGGCGACCGCCCGCCAGGCCTACGAGCAGGGATTCCATGTGACCCTTGCACTCGATGCGATGACCGATCTTCGGGAGGAGGCGCACGAGTACAGCATCAGGAGCGTCTTCCCTCGCCTCGGCGAGACTGGATCTACGCAGGAGATCATCGCGCTGCTGGAGAGTTCGTTGGGAAGAAAGAGCGCAACACTATGAATTGGCCTTGGCTTGTGTCGTATTTTTTCGGGGCAGTTTTTGCGGTAAACGCCATCCCTCACTTTGTCTCCGGCATGATGGGACGCGCCTTTCAAAGTCCCTTTGCAAAACCGCCCGGTGAAGGGCTCTCCTCCGCGACGGTCAACGTTGTCTGGGGATTCTTCAACGCGGTGGTTGGATACCTGCTGGTCGCGCGCGTCGGTGCTTTCGATTTGCGGGCTACGAGCCACACTCTTGCGTTTGGCCTGGGAGCGCTGCTTATCAGCATCTTTTCTGCGCGTCACTTCGGCCAGTTTCATGGGGGCAACGCGCCGGAACGCACATGAAGAACCATGTGGCCGGTACTTTTCGCTCCCTGAGAAGCTTCAACTTCCGCTTGTGGACGGCAGGCTCTCTGGTGTCGAACGTCGGGACGTGGATGCAGCGCGTCGCGCAAGACTGGCTCGTGCTGACTCAGTTGACGCATCATGACGCGTCGGCGCTGGGTATCGTGATGGGCCTGCAGTTCGCACCGCAGCTTCTGTTCCTGCCCTGGACGGGCTCGGCAGCAGACCGGCTGAATCAGCGCAAGCTCCTGATGCTGACCCAGGCTTCCATGGGAGTGCTTGCGCTTGCCCTGGGAGCTCTTACGGTTGCAGGAATCGTCCGGCTGTGGCACGTGTACGTGTTCGCCTTCCTGTCCGGCTCTGCCGCCGCGCTGGATGCCCCTGTGAGACAGACCTTCGTTGCGGAGATGGTGGGCGATGCGGATCTCTCTAATGCCGTCGCATTGAACTCAACTTCCTTCAATGCTGCACAGATGATCGGTCCCGCAGTTGCTGGCCTTCTTATCGCAAAGGTCGGCATTGGATGGGCCTTTCTTCTGAATGGGTTTTCGTTCGGAGCGGTCCTCCTCTCGATGTCTTTCTTCCGCCTTACCGAACTGCATGCGAGCGCCAGAGCGCATCGCACGACGGCTGGATTTCTCAAGGGTTTCCGTTACGTGTGGAGAGAGCCGGATCTCAGGGCGATCCTGATCATGCTGTTTCTGATCGGCACCTTCGGGCTGAATACTCCAATCTTTATCGCGACTATGGCCGTGAACGTCTTTCACTCCGACGCGCGTGGCTTCGGCTTGCTCTCCTCCATCATGGCAGTGGGGACTCTGTCAGGAGCGTTGTTTGCTGCCGGCCGGAAGAGACCAAGCTTAGCGTCGCTGTCGATAGGAGCCGGTGTCTTCGGGCTGGGCTGTACGCTTGCCGCACTCGCGCCGGGATACTGGTGGTTTGCGGCTGCTCTCGCGGTCAGCGGCGCAGCTGTACTGACCTTCACCAACGGCACGAACAGCATCATGCAGCTCTCGACAGAACCTTCGATGCGCGGCAGGGTGATGGCTCTCCGAGTCGGCATTGCACTTGGTGGAATGACGATTGGCGCTCCGATCGTTGGCTGGGTTGCCAACCACTTTGGCCCGCGCTGGTCGCTCGCTGTGGGTGCCGGGGCAGGCTTTACCGCTGCGCTGGTCGCAGTCTATATTCTGGCCCGCCGAAGAGAGCTGCGTTTCGCGAGTAGCTAGTTCGTCGATGCCGGCTTGAGGAAGTAATTCGAACAGGCTCTGGGCGGCGAGTTTCGTACAGCAAATTTGCTGCAGGTTGCCGTAGACTCATTAGCAATGTCAATGAGACGCCCGTTCCTTTCGACTCTCCTGCTTGTAACGTTCCTCCTCTCACCGGGGCCTGTGGCTCACGGCCAGCGCGTCTCTGCCGATGGCGGCGGCCAGACGTTCAACTATGTGGCGGACCAGTACTTCTCCGATGTTTACTTTCACTTCGGGCCGACCAACGGCACCGCGAACGGTCTACACCAGTACGACACCCAGCTGGAGGACTACTCCGCAGGGAACATCCAAAGACAGGTTGCCGCTCTTCATGCGTATGAGAAGAAGGTTGAGGGCATCGATCCGTCGGCCCTGGATGCCTCGGTTGCCGCCGACCGGCAGATTCTGCTGAACAGCATCCGCAGCACGCTGCTGACGCTTGAGGTGATACGCCCGTGGGAGAAGAACCCGGACAACTACTCCTCCGGCATCACCAGCGCTGCGTTCGTGATTATGGAGCGGCCTTACGCGCCTGCCGATGTTCGTCTGAAGGCTCTGGTGGAGCGCGAGAAGCAGATGCCGCAGGCTCTGCAGGAGGCGCGTAAGAACCTGAAGAATCCTCCCCATATCTATACCGAGATTGCGCTGGAGCAGATCGGCGGCGACGTCAGCTTCTTCCAGAACGACGTTCCGTCTGCGTTCACCGACGCAACGGATGCAGGCACGAAGGCTGCCTTTGCGAAGTCGAACGCTGCCGTGATCGAAGCGCTTCAGTCCTACGGGGCGTGGCTCAAGTCGGACCTGCTGCCGCGCTCGAACGGCGACTTCAAGTTCGGCGCTGAGACGTTTGCGAAGAAGCTGAGCTATGACGAGATGGTGGATACACCGCTCGACCGCCTGCTTGAGATCGCCTATGCGGATCTGCACAAGAACCAGGCCGAGTTTGCCCGGGTGGCGAAGGAAGTGGACCCGAGCAAGACTCCGCAGGAGGTTCTGGCTGAGCTGGCGACGATTCATCCTGCGCCCGACAAGCTGCTGAGCACCTTCAACGATACGTTTGCAAGCCTGATCGAGTTCATCAACACGCACCACATCATCACGATCCCCTCGAAGGTCGAGCCGACGCTCGAAGAGACACCGCCGTTTGAGCGTGCTACGACCTCGGCCTCGATGGACCCTCCGGGCCCGTTCGAGACCCACTCCACCAAGGCGTACTTCAATGTGACGCTGCCTGAAAAAGACTGGACGCCGGAGCACATCGCCGAGCATATGGCGGAGTTCAATGTCGGTACGATCATCAGCACGAGCGTGCATGAGGCTTACCCCGGCCACTACATTCAGTTCCTGTGGACCCCGCAGTTTCCTTCGACCGTTCGCAAGGTTCTTGGAGCGAACACGAATATCGAAGGCTGGGCACATTACACCGAGCAGATGATGCTGGACCAGGGCTACGGCCAACCGGGCACAGGCGCGAAGGATGAGCGCGAGGCGAAGCTGATTCGCCTGGGCCAGATTCAGGATGCGCTGCTGCGCGATGCGCGCTTCGTCAACTCCATCAAGCTTCACACGGGCCAGTTCACCTTCGACCAGGCGGTGAACTTCTTCGTCACCGATGGGTACCAGTCTCACTCGGTGGGCCTGGTTGAGACCAAGCGCGGCACTGCCGATGCGACGTATCTGTACTACACGCTGGGTAAGCTGGAGATCATGAAGCTGCGCGCCGATATGATGAAGAAAGAGGGTGCAGCCTTCAATCTGCAGACCTTCCACGACAACTTTATGAGGCAGGGATTTGCCCCGATCAAGGTTGTACGGAAGGCCATGCTTCATGACGACTCGCCGGTGCTGTAGCGGCTCAATATATGCGGCAGGCGACATGGTCAGCCTAATCGTTCGCCGCAGAGGCTGAGCCGTTTTACCCGACCCGATTGGGTCATGCAATTTTTGATGCTGCCCTGCTAGCATTTCCAGTAACCGTGTTTGCATCAAAGGAGTTGATGACCGAAACCATGACTCGCCAGAAGATTCGTAAAGCAGTCTTTCCTGCCGCAGGTATGGGCACGCGCTTCCTTCCCGCCACCAAGGCCACCCCCAAAGAGATGCTCTGCCTCGTCGACAAGCCTTTGATTCAGTACGGCGTGGAGGAGGCCGTCGCGGCTGGATGCACCGAGATCATCATCGTGACTGGACGGGGCAAGTCCACGATGGAGGACCACTTCGACTCCAGCCCAGAGCTTGAAGCCTCGCTTGCGGCGAAGAATAAGACCGCGCTGCTGGAAGTTGCGCGTTCGGTCTCGAAGCTGGCCAAGATCACGTATACGCGGCAGCCTGCGCCGCTGGGACTGGGCCATGCCGTGCTAATGGCGAAGGAGCTCGTTGGCGATGAGCCGTTCGCCGTTCTGCTTCCGGACGACATTGTGGATGCCGCCATTCCGTGCATGAGGCAGATGGTGGAGGCCTTCAACGAGACGCAGGCGATAAACGGAGAGATGTCGAGCATTCTTGGCTCCGAGGTTGTCGAAGGCGCGGCTATCCAGAACTATGGCTGTCTCGACTGCACGCCTGATCCGAAGAATCCGCGTCTGCTGGCCGTGAAAAACATGGTCGAAAAGCCGAAACCTGAAGACGCGCCCTCGCAGAACGCCATCATCGGCCGCTACATCCTTACGCCTCGTATCTTCGACATGCTGGAGCACATTACGCCCGGCGCGGGAGGCGAGCTGCAACTTACCGACGGCATCAAGGCGCTGCTGCAATATGAGAAGGTTTACGGCTTCGTCTACGAGGGCAAGCGGCACGACGCCGGCGATAAACAGGGCTTTCTGCGGGCTACCGTCGAGTTTGCGCTTAAGAATAAGGAACTTGGGCCTTCGTTTCGCGAGTGGCTGAAGGCTTTTCCGATCTAGAACTAAGCCGCAGCATTCTGCCGGCCTCACGTCAGGAGTTTGACGTGAGGTTTTAGTTGCGTTCTCTCCTGCGCGACGGTCAGCTTGCCCGTTGCCGGCATGCCATAGAGAAAGATCAGCTTCATCGCATCCTGCTCCTACCTTAACCGTCTTTGGGGTCAGTATATTTAGTTTCCCTTTTGGGAAACAGTATCAGGACGTCATAAACTCGAGGCTGGCTTCGTGCATCTCAGACAACAAAAACGAAAATTTACTGGAGAAGACATGTCCGACAAAGCAAGTGCATCACCCGCCATCACGCGCGAAAAGCTCATCGATCTACTCAACGAAGATCTCTCTCGCGAGTACCAGGCGATCATCGCCTATGTGAACTACTCGCAGGTACTGAAGGGCGCGCAGTACATGAACATCGCCGACGAGCTCGCCGTCCACGCGGCCGAGGAGCTGGCCCACGCCATCGCGATCGCAAATCATGTGGACTATCTCGGCGGCATGCCTTCAGTTGTTCCCAAGCCGGTCAAGACCTCCGAGAAGGCCGAGGAGATGCTTCGCTTCGATCTCGAAAATGAGCGTGAGACGATTGCCAACTACCGCCGCCGCGTGAAGCAGTGCGACGAACTGAACGAGTTCGCCATCGGCGAGTCGATTCGCGAGATTCTGATGCAGGAGCAGGATCACCTTACCGCTCTTGCCACGGCGCTGGGCATCGACCCACCCAATCCCGGCATTGCCGACTAACTTCTGACCGCAAAAGCAACGGCGCCGAATCGTCTGATCCGGCGCCATTGCTTTTTGCGAATTACGAAGTCTTTATTTTCCGAGCTTCAGGTCGATGAAAAATTGATTCTTGTTGTCGAATGAGCTGATCGTCTTCACCGCGCTCTTTTTCCCGTTGTTCTCAGCCCAGATCTCGTAGTCGGTGTTTTGCGCGAGTTGTCCGAAGCGATATTCGCCTTGCTCATCAGAGAAGTAACTCTTGACGGAGAGGCTGTGGTCGTCCTTGAGATAGACGATGGCACCCTTCACAATCGTCCCCCCGGTATCGGTGACCTTGCCTTGAACCACGCGCTGGACAGGGCCACGCTGCTCCGCAAGCGCAGAGACAGACGATACTGCTCCGGAGAGTATCAGCATCGAGCAAGAGGCCAGAATGACCTTCCCGGCAAATGAACGGAACAAAAGATCAGTGCGCTTCATAGCTTTCAGTATACGGCTATCTCCATCCAGATCCGCCGTTACTCGTCTTCCTCGTCGCCGGCGTGGGTTGTGTCTTCGTCGTCATAGCCCGCCTCGTCGACGGCTGCCAGCTCCAGCGGATCGACCGAAACTACTTCAAGGTCGATGCCGCACTCGTCGCACTGCAGGGTCTCACCCTCTTCCACTTCATCCGGGTCCACGACAATCGGGTTATCGCACTCAGGACAAACAACAGCCATGATCTTGCCTCCAGGGTCTTTGGGTCCGCTCGCCCGTCTATTAGGATTACAGGGAACATCCCCGCGGGCGCCCTTGCTATTTATTTAGCGACCGTCCCGCCCATTCGTCAAGCATACGATCTATGCAGCACTTCGGTTTTTTGCACAAGGAGAATATTTTCGTGACCGCTGTCTCTCTCGTCCCTACACGACTGCATCGGATGATCTTTCCTTCTCGTACGGTTGCTGCGGCCAGCTTGCTCGCCTGCAGCCTGCTGTACGCCCAGCAGCCGCTTACCACCGGCAGACCGATCACACCTGCACCGGCAGACCCTGCAATCGCCGCCGCGCTGCAGCAGGTCTCACCCGACCAGATCAAAGCGACCATCACGAAGCTGGTCTCGTTCAACAATCGCAGCACGCTCTCCAGCATGGATACCGACCTTGCGCCGAACACCGGCGTCAACGCGGCCGCCGACTGGATCGAATCCGAGTTCAAAGCCATCTCCGCCGCCTGCGGCAACTGCCTCGAGGTCAAACGCGACACCTTCATCGAGCCTGCCAGTACGGCACCCTACGCCCGGATCACGAAGCCAACCAGAATCAGCAACGTCTACGCCATCCTTCGCGGGACGGACCCGGCCCAGGCTGCGCGCATGGTCCTTGTCACGGGTCACTATGACTCTCGCAACTCGAAGAACGAAAACTCCCACGACGCAGCACCCGGCGCCAACGACGATGCCAGTGGAGTCGCGGTCTCGCTTGCATCGGCTCGCGTCCTGTCGAAGCTGAAGTTCCCCAGCACGATCGTCTTTGTCGCAGTAGCGGGCGAGGAGCAAGGCCTCAACGGGAGCGCTCATCTTGCTAAAGTGGCGAAAGAAGAGCACTGGCAGCTGGAAGCAGTGCTCAACAACGATATCGTCGGCGGAGATACGACTCCCGGCAATACTACCCCGCCGAATATCCCCGACAAGACCACGGTCCGTGTCTTCTCCGAGGGCATCCCGGCCAACGCCACGCCTGAGCAGATTCACGCGATTCAGAGCCTCGGCGCGGAGGGCGACTCCCCCTCCCGCGAACTGGCCCGCACGATTGTCGAGGTCGACTCCACCTATTTCCATCCCGGCTCGCAGCGCCTTTCGGCGGGTACGCCTGCCAATCGGCCACACAACATGGCTATGCGGATGATCCCGGCGTTCCACCCGGTGCTGATCTTCCGCCGCGACCGCTTTCTGCGTGGCGGGGATCACACGAGCTTCAACCAGGAGGGCTTCGCTGCGGTTCGATTTACCGAGTGGGCCGAGAACTTCGACCACCAGCACCAGGATATTCGGGTTGAGAATGGCGTTCAGTTCGGCGACATGCTGCAGTACGTGGACTTCAACTACGTTGCGAATGTTGCGCGGCTCAACGCTGCAACGCTCGCTACACTGGCCTCGGCGCCCGGCGAGCCGCAGAACGTCCGCATTCTTACCGCCGCGCTGGACAACAACTCGGAGCTCACCTGGCAGGCACCTGCCGGTGCACCTGCCAGCACCACCTACGAGGTGGTCTGGCGTGAGACCGACCAGCCGGTGTGGACTGACTCTGCCAGTGCCGGGGCAGCGCTTAGCCTCAAGCTTGCTATCTCCAAGGACAATGTCGTCTTCGGCGTGCGCTCGGTTGATCCTGCTGGGCATCGCAGCGTGGCTGTTCTTCCTACGCCTGAGCGCGGGCCGCGGCAGGCTGCTCCGACTCCGGGTAAGCCTGCTAATTAGCAATGCTGTCCTGCCGGACGGGCCCACTTCGCGTGGAGCGGCCACTTCGTGGCGCGTGTACCTTGTTGCGGCGGAATGATGGGTATGGTTCCTCCCGTTGGTGGGCGATGATGCTCGACTTACGGGAGGAGAACCTATCGCTTCGAAGACAGCCTATGATGGAATGAGAAAGCACCCATGCCCCGTTCAGGCCCCATCTCGCTCAGCCTTCCAGCCTTCGGCGGCGCCACCCGCAAGCTCATCCTTGCGAATGTCGGCGTCTTCTTCGGCCTGTTGCTTCTGCGCTGGCTCGCTCCGCAGTTCCAGGCAGTCCTGCTAGCGCATCTGATCCTCGAGCCCCTGGCCGTCGCACATGGCGAGATCTGGCAGCTGCTTACGTACTCCTTCGTCGAACAGGGCATCCTCGGCATTCTGTTCGGTATGCTGACCCTGTGGTTCACGGGTTCGCTGCTTGAACCGTCGTTTGGCGGGCGCTGGCTGACGGAGCTCTACCTGACCTCGGTGATCGGCGGCGCGATCGTGGCCTCGGCGATCTCCTTTACCCACATCCTTGGCCTGCGTCCCGATGTCGTCGCTGCAGGAGCGTGGTCGGGCATCTTCGGCATGATGATCGCCATTGCGATGATCTTCGGCGACCAGGAGTTTCTGCTCTGGTTTGTCCTTCGCATCAAGGCCAAGTACATGGTCGCGATCTACATCCTTATCGCGGTCGCGATCCTGCTGAAACAGGCCGACAGCTTCAACGCGCTCATCCAGCTCTCGGGCGCGCTCTGCGGCTTTCTCTTCGTCAAGTTCGCTCCGCGCCGCGGCCTTGCGTTTGCTGCCTCTGAGCAGTACTTCGGCGTCCGCAACCGCTACTACCGATGGAAGCGACGCCGTGCCGCCCGCAAGTTCGAGGTCTACATGCGCAAGCAGAACCGCGAGGTCCACTTCGATAAGGACGGGCGTTATGTTGACCCAGACGAACTTCGGAAGAATCCTAACGACAAGCGCTGGATGAACTAACGGTTCTGCCAGAAGCTTGAATCTACCGTTTTCGCAGGCGCAGACTCTGCCAGCTTCCATCCACGGTCCATCCGCCATCGATGGCCAGTGCCTGCCCATTGATGAAGCCGCTCTGCTCGGGGTCGGCGAGAAACAGAATCGCCCGCGCGATATCTTCCGGAGCCGCGAACCGCCCCATCGGATTCACGCCCTCAATGTCGGCATCGGTATAGCCGCCGCCCGCCTGGTCGGCGACGTCCATCTCCGTCTTCACCCAGCCTGGACATACGGCGTTGCAGCGTACGCCGCGACCACCCCACTCCGCCGCAAGGGTTCGGGTGAGACCGATGAGCCCATGCTTCGAGGCGTTGTAGGCGGACCTGTCACTGATTCCGACCAGACCCGCGATGGATGCCACATTGACGATGCTTCCGCTTCCCTGCTCGAGCATCATTGCGCCAAAGGCCTTCGATAGCAGGAATGGAGCAACCAGGTTTACGGCAAGAACTCTCAGAAATGCTCCTCCTTCGACCGTCTCGGCCGGCGCGATGAAGCTGATGCCGGCGTTGTTCACGAGCACATCCGCGCGCCCCCACCGCGAGCGGACCGCCTCCGCCGCCCTGGCCACGACGGTCTCCTGGGAGATATCACCGAGTATCTCTGCAGCTTCGACGCCCTGCGCTGTTACCGCCGCCAGCGTCTCCGAACAACCCTGCAGGTCCATCAGCAGCAGAGCATATCCCGCTCCAGCGAGAATCTCTGCTGTTTTACGTCCGATCCCCTGTGCCGCCCCGGTAACAATCGCAACTTTCATGCCTCCGAGGGTATCGCACTGGCGGGTTCTCGTATGATTGGACTTATGGGTCCAATCTCTGATTTGGAGAGGATCGGGCCCTGGCGTCGAGAAAAAGTCGCTCTTCTCTCGTTGACCCCCCTCAAGGAACGCGATACACTCATTAAGTTTGGCGCTGCAGCCCATGTGTCTGATATCAAGTCAGGGGTTGCAGGGACGACAGGCTTAGGCCCGGCGGTCACTGTGGAAACAGACTGCGATGGCTTGACCGGTTGGCTTACTGTAGTGCTCCTGTATGCGCCCATGCAGCACAATCTATCTTTGAAGAAAGCGGTCGGCTTCCTTTAGACCGCTTGAGGTTCTAGTCATGTACGCAGTCATCCGCACCGGCGGCAAACAGTATCTGGTCTCTCCTGGCGAGAAGTTGAAGATTGAAACCACCGCCCACGAGAACGGCAACATCGAGTTCTCCGACGTCCTTGCTGTCAGCGGCGAAGCGGGCAAGTTCGAGTCCGACCTTTCGGGCGCCAAGGTTCTGGCGTCTGTCGTCGGCGAAGGCCGTGGCGAAAAGATTCTCGTCTTCAAGCTGAAGCGCAAGAAGCAGTACAAGAAGATGCAGGGCCACCGCCAGAACTTCGTTGAGGTCAAGATCAACGAGATCCTGGTCAACGGCAAGAGCTTCAAGGAAGCGTAAGACTAGACTTCCCGGCAAAGAGTTTGGTTTTAGATTTTCAAGATTCAGTGAGCGCACAGGCCCAGAGGGCAGCGCGAAAGAGGCAATCGAATGGCACATAAAAAAGGTTTAGGTTCTTCTAAAAACGGCCGCGACTCAAACGCGCAGCGGCTTGGAGTCAAGGTATTCGGCGGTCAGACGATCCTCGGCGGCGGCATCATTGTCCGTCAGCGTGGAACTCCGCTGAAGCCCGGCGCCAACGTCGGTCGCGGCAAGGACGACACCCTCTTCGCGAAGGTCAACGGCATCGTCCGCTTCCAGGACAAAGGGCAGCAGGGCCGCTTCGTCAACGTCGACCCAGCCGAGCTGACTTCAGTACCCGTCTAAGCCTCACAGTCGGCACAAAGATATCCGATTCACGCTAAAAGACCCTGCCTTGGCAGGGTCTTTCGCGTTGAGAGGCGTGTATACGTGTTTGTTTCAATACCCAGAGATCTGCTGATTCTTCCAACAAAGTCCATAGAGGTCCCACCCTTCGCAAGTGAGGGATTAGAGGCTGGGTTCGCCGACTAGACTCTGGAAGCAGCGAGCAGCTCTACGCTGGGCGCGACGTGCTCTCCGAGTGAGCCGGAGACCATCTCCGAAGTGGCAGCCGCAGTGACCAGCGCGCCGGTGGTAGGCGCTCGCTTGGCCTGGAAGCACTGCCTGCAGAGCACCGGGCGCCCCTGGGTGGGCTTGAACGGCACCGTGGTTTCAATCCCGCACTCGGAGCACTCAGTACGAGTCTCTGTACGTGACAGGCCAGCCGCAGCAGGGCCCGTGCCGGTCTTGAGACCGATGCCGGAGCGCTTCGACTTGCAGGGCTTGCATCGCTTCGGGTCGTTCTTGAATTGCTTGTCGAAGAAAAAGAGTTGTTCCCCGGCGGTGAAGATAAACTCGCCGCCACAGTCTGCGCAGGTTAATAGCCGATCCAGAAATTCCATGCCGCTTCTCCCGTCCGATGGAAAGGAAGACACCCAAGGGGCCTCATTCTGGCGACACCACAAGGGAGTTTACCTTTACTGATGACCATTGCTTTTGAAGATTTGAAGGGGCCCGAAACTGCGATTTCGTGGAATTTGATTCGATGTGCCGGTCAATGTGAGTCGCTGACCAGACTCTCTCTGCCGGGGCTAGAGGGCGGCGGGAGTCCACCTCTAGCGATTATGGCGGCCGTCTCTCTCAGACTCTACGAGAGAGGAGGAGACGGCCAGCCATGGTTTTGGAGCTCCGACTAATCCTGCTCCTTACGGACCTTCTTGCGATTGCGCTTGCGAGCAAGTGCTTCTTTCACACGCTTCTTTTCACCCGGTTTCAGATAAAAAGAGTGACGCTTGACTTCCTTGATAATGTCTTCTGTCTGCACCTTGCGCTTGAAGCGCCGCAGGGCATTCTCAAGGGGTTCGCCTTCTTGTACTCGAACCTCTGCCAAGAAAAATACACCTCCAACCAGTCCCAATGGGGATACATTCCAGAATACGCGCTTTTTCAAGGAAAAACACATAAATCGTTGGTAATTGTGGGGCGAGTATTGCCCAGATCTGCAACCTGAAAGCTTTTGCAGGCCAAGCGTAAAATCTCTTCTATGATTCGGTCCTTTCAAGGAATAAACCCGGTAATTTTTTCCGGTTGCTACATCGATCCGTCGGCGCAGGTGATCGGCGATGTCAGCCTGGGCGAGCAGTCCAGCGTCTGGATGAACGCGGTTCTGCGGGGCGACGTCAACTCGATCCGCATTGGAGCGCGGAGCAACATTCAGGATTGCGCTGTGCTCCATGGCATGCGCCATCTTTACCCGGTGATCGTCGGCGAGATGGTGACGATCGGCCACAATGCGACGGTGCATGGGTGCGTGCTGGAAGATGCTGTTCTGGTCGGCATCGGCGCGACCATCCTGAACAATGCGCGGATCGGGGAGGGCTCGATCATCGCTGCGGGTGCGGTGATTCCTGAACAGATGGTGATTCCGCCGAACTCCCTAGTAGCGGGTGTACCGGGCAAGATTCGGCGGACGCTTGGGGATGACGACCGGGCGCTCATTTTGAAGTACGCGCAGAACTATCTGGACTACACGGCGATCTATCTCGCAGAGACAGCGGGAGCGTAAAGCGATTTGTTTTCGCTACACTGGTGATGATGGCTACTTTGAAGGCAGTACGTGGGACCCGGGATCTGTTACCTCCGGAGACAGCGCTTTGGAACTATGTGGAAGCAACGGCTAGAGCCGTCTTTGCGCGCTATGGGTTTGGGGAGATTCGTACGCCGATCTTCGAGGATACGGCGCTGTTTGCGCGCGGTGTTGGGGAGGAGACCGACATCGTCTCCAAGGAGATGTACACGTGGGAAGACCGCACACGAGCCGATAGCGATAGTGCGCAGAGCCTGACGCTGCGGCCGGAGAATACGGCTGGAGTTGTGCGTGCTTACATCGAACACAAGCTTGCGGATACAGGCATGCTGCAGAAGCTTTTCTACATCGGGCCACAGTTCCGGCGCGAGCGGCCGCAGCGCGGAAGGTATCGCCAGTTCTGGCAGATTGGTGCAGAGGTGCTTGGACCGGCGTGGTCGGGCGCGGATAGTTCGCTTCGCGATGCCGAGGTGTTGGAGATGCTTTCGACCTTCCTGAACGAGGTTGGGGTGAAGGGATGGAAGCTCGAGGTGAACTCGGTTGGCTCCTCGACCGATCGCCCCAGGTACATCGCTGCGTTGCGTGAGGCTTTGGCTCCGGTGAAGAGCCGGATGAGCGCGGATAACCAGCGCAGGGCGGAGACGAATCCTTTGCGAGTGCTGGACTCGAAGGAGCCGGGCGATCAGGAGATCATCGACGGCCTGCCGAAGATAGCGGACTTTCTGGATGATGCGAGCAAGGAGCATTTTGCGCAGGTGCTGGCGGCGCTCGATGCGTGTGGTGTGGCTTACACCGTAAATCCTCGGCTGGTGCGTGGTTTGGACTACTACACCCGCACGACTTTTGAGTTTACGGTGCCGGATGGAAGCGGATTGGGGACGCAGAACGCTCTGCTTGGTGGCGGCCGGTATGACGGACTGTCTGAGATGCTGAGCGGACCGAAGGCTCCAGGGATTGGATTTGCGATCGGGGAAGACCGGCTGATCCTGACCTTGCAGGCGCAGGCAGCTGCTGCCGTGGAGAAGAAACTCGATGCGTTTGTTGCGCCGATGGGAATGGGACAGAATGCCGCGGCGCTGGCACTGGCGCAAGAGCTTCGCCGCGCGGGGCTGGCGGTTGAGGTCGGCGATGGAAGCTTCCGCCTGAAGAAGTCTTTCGAAGCTGCGGATAAGCTGGCGCGGCGGATGGTGATCGTAGGCGAAGATGAGGTTTCGTCGGGTATTCTGACGGTTAAAGACTTTAGTGCTGGCGAGCAGACGAAGGTTGCTCGAACTGAGCTTGTGGGTTTTCTGCGAGCTTGAGCTTGCTGCCCGCGCGTCGTGCAACTGCGAATTGAAAGTGAATGAGATCATGCTGGATTTTTTAGGAAGTTTGCAGCGGACCCACATGTGTGGCGAGCTTCGCGTGGAGCAGGACGGACAACCGGTGATCCTGATGGGATGGGTGAACCGTCGGCGGGACCATGGCAATCTGATCTTTCTCGACGTGCGTGACCGGAGCGGGATTACACAGGTTGTGCTCGATAAAGAGATCTCCGGCGAGGCGCATGCGAAGGCTGAGGCTGCGCGGTCGGAGTACGTGGTCGCGGTGAAGGGGAAGGTGCGGCGGCGCGGTGCGGGGCTCGACAACCCCAATATGCCGACGGGCGCGATTGAAGTGGTTGCGCAGGAGCTGCTACTGCTGAACGAGTCGAAGACGCCACCGTTTTCGCCTGCGGAAGATGCGATCGCGAATGAAGAGGTACGGCTGAAGTATCGCTATCTCGATCTGCGACGGCCTCCGATGCAGCATAACTTCGAGCTGCGCAGCAAGGTTGCGATGGCGATTCGCAACTACCTTGTGGACCAGGGCTTTCTTGAGATTGAAACTCCCTTCATGACGCGGTCTACGCCTGAAGGGGCGCGGGATTATCTGGTTCCAAGCCGGGTGCATGCGGGCAGCTTCTATGCGCTGCCGCAGTCGCCGCAGATCTTCAAGCAGATCCTGATGATCTCGGGTTTCGATAAGTACTTTCAGATTGCACGCTGCTTCCGCGATGAAGATCTGCGGGCGGACCGTCAGCCAGAGTTTACCCAGATCGATCTTGAGATGAGCTTTCCCCAGCAGGAGAAGGTCTTTCGCGTGGTCGAAGGATTTTTGACGGCGGCGTTCAAGACGGCTTCGATCTCGCTGACAACCCCGTTTGTGCAGATGACCTACGACGATGCGATTCGCAGCTATGGGATTGACAAGCCGGATATGCGGCTGCCGGCGATGGTGTCGCTGACTGAGGTGCTGACTCCCGAGCTGCGCGAGTCACTGAAGATTGAGAAGGAGCTGCCGGTGCTTGGGTTCGCGATTCCCAAGGGGGGTACGCTGAGCGGGACGCAGAAGCGTGCGCTGGTGGATGAGATTCGCGCTACGTTTGGGGATTGCGGTCTGGACTTCCTGGATGTGGCACGGCTCAAAACGAACGAGGCGTTTGCTCCGCTAGCTTTGGCGATTGAAGCGAAGCTCTCTGAGGAGCAGACTCGCTTTGAAGGTGCACCGACTCAGGTCGATGCCGGCGATCTTGTGATCGTCGTAACTCCGAAGATTGGAACGCCTGCGAAGTGGAACCATGATCCGCAGTGGATTTATAAGCGGGTAGGTGCGTTGCGGTTGCAGCTTGCCGCGAAGTTTGCCGACAAGCATGGACGGTTTACGAAGACCGGTACCGAGGCTGACTACAAGTTTCTGTGGGTGACCGATTTTCCGATGTATGAGTGGGATGAAGAGACGAAGGTCTGGAACGCGGCGCATCATCCGTTTACCTCTCCTCACGAAGAGGACATCAAGTCGGGCAAGCTGACCAACGATAAGGGCGCCGTAAGGGCTCTGGCCTACGACATCGTGCTGAACGGAACGGAGCTGGGTTCGGGGTCGATTCGTATTCACCGGCAGGATGTGCAGGCGGAGATCTTCCGCTCGCTGGGCATGAGCGATGCTGAGGCGAAGGAGCGGTTTGGGTTCTTCCTCGATGCGCTGGAGTACGGCACGCCTCCGCATGGCGGCATTGCGCTAGGGCTGGACCGCATCGTGATGATTCTGGCTGGAGCGACGAGCCTGCGTGAGGTGATCGCATTCCCGAAGACCGCGAAGGCGATTGACCTGATGGTTGATGCTCCTACGCCTGTGAGCGAGCAGCAGATGCGTGAGCTTTCGCTGCGGACGACGACGCGGAGTTAGTGGTTGGCGTGGCCAGCGCTGCTCTGATGGCGCTGGCGCTTCTGGTTCAGGCGGCGAGAGCCAGAGTTTGAATGTGCAGGTGTTCGAGCCAGAGCGCGAGGTCCAGCTTGCGGGTGGTGAGGTCGCGGGTGGCGATGAGGCTGAGAATGGCGTCCTGAAGATCCGAGGTGAGTTCCGCAAAGGAGTAGCCGGTGCGGGTGCGGGTGATAGTTTCAAGCTCGTCGAGTCCGAGGTGGTAGTCGAAGGCGATGGGGGGCGGAGGGGCGTCCGGTTCGGCGTTGCCAGCGCTGGTTGCGAGGCAGGCATCGAGGCGGGAGGCGGCATAGTGGGAGCCAGGATAGGACAGAAGCAGGGTGATGGCCTGCAGGGTCGCGAACTGGGCGAGGGTCAGGTTCTGGGGGACATAAAGGGTACCGTTATCGACGAGGCGCTTCAGCCAAACGGTGGGGGATGGGTCTGTGGTGCGGCGCAACGGAGTTACAGTCAACTTTTCGGCATTGATAGCCACGATACGACTCTCCTGTTGATTCGGGCACTGCATATCAAGACGTCCCTCGCTATTGATTGGACTCTGGGAAGGCGAGGAAAACTCGGAAAATGAGCACGGGGTTCTCCCCCAAAGGTGGGATACAAAACGAAGCATAGTTGTGAGGGATGTGAATAAGAGGACAGTAACTGCGGCGCAGGTGAAAATAAGAGTGAGAAAGATTTTATGGAGATGCGATGACGTTGGGAGTGGAAGATTCGGTGCGGGTTCGCGTGATGAAGTTGCACCCTGAGGCGCAGTTGCCGCGGTATGCACACGTTGGTGAGTTTGGAGATCTGGCAGCGGATCTTTATGCGGTGGTGGCGGCAACACTCGATGCGGGAGCGACGATGGCAGTCGCTACAGGTGTGGCGATGGAGTTTCCGGCTACGCATGGGGCATTGGTGGAGGACCGGTCGGGGCTGGCGATGCGTGGGATTACAACGCTGGCTGGAGTAATCGATCCGGGGTATCGCGGGGAGATCAAGGTGGTGATGACTAACCTGAGCACTGCGGCGGTAGAGATCAAGGCCGGGGACCGCATTGCCCAGCTAAGGATTGTGAGGAAGATCGAGGCGGAGTTCGAAGAGGTGCGGGAACTGAGGGAAGCTCCTCGAGGAATAAAGGGGTTTGGGAGTACGGGGAGTTAGGTTTGCGGCGTATGCTTTCGGCTACTGGTTTTGAGTCCGCGGGAGGTGTTATGGGTGGAGCTTCGCAGTGGCCTGAGTTGGCGTGGGGTGATTGGTCGGCGACTGCGGATACGCTGCACATGTGGACGCAGATTGTGGGTAAGACACGGCTCGCGCTGACTCCGCTGCAGAACCACTGGTGGAATGTGCCTTTGTATGTGACGGCGCGTGGTCTGGGCACCTCTGCGATGAATTACGGTGACGATGTGCTCGATATCGAGTTCGACTTTGTGGCACATCAGCTGCACCTGCGGATGGGAACGGGCGGAACGCAGGTGATGAAGCTGAAGCCGCGAACGGTAGCCGATTTTTACAAGGAATATCTCGGTTGCCTGGAGGCGCTTGGGGTTTCGGTGAAGATTATTCCGATGCCGGTGGAGGTGGCCAATCCGGTGCGGTTCGATATCGATACGGAGCACAAGTCGTACGACGCGAAGTATGTGCATCGGTTCTGGCAGGTGCTGGTGCAGGCGGAGAAGGTGTTTCGTGCCTGGGGAACGGGATTCCTGGGGAAGGTGAGCCCAGTGCACTTTTTCTGGGGAAGCTTCGATCTGGCGGTGACTCGGTTTTCTGGACGGCTTGCGCCGTCGAGACCGGGCGCGGACATGATTCAACGGGAGGCCTACTCGCATGAAGTAATCTCGGCGGGGTTCTGGCCGGGGAACGGTGGTTATGGCGCGGCGGCGTTCTACTGCTATGCGGCGCCGGTACCGGGTGGGCTGTCGGAGGCGACGATTCGGCCTGATGAGGCGGGATGGGATAAGGCTTTGGGGGAGTTTGTGTTTAAGTACGACGCAGTGCGGGCGCTGGCGGCTCCGGAAAAGGCTCTGATGGAGTTTCTGGAGAGCGCATATGGGGCGGCTGCGGATGTGGCGAAGTGGGATCGGGCGACGCTGGAGCGGCGGTAAGGTGCAGCAGGGGGCTTAGCGTGCGACAATCTTAATAGCGAGCCATGCCAAATCTGCAAGCCCAGCAAGCCAAAGCCCCCTCCCCAGCCACCATTACTCCGGCGCTGCTCAAGCAGCACAGTATCACTCCGGAGGAGTACAGCCGCATTGAAGCTGCGCTTGGACGCACCCCTTCCCTGACTGAGTTAGGGATTTTTTCTGTGATGTGGTCGGAGCACTGCTCCTACAAGTCTTCGCGCGTGCATCTGAAGCGACTGCCGACAACGGGGGAGCGCAAGACCGGACCCGGCAGCGTGGTACAGGGGCCAGGGGAGAATGCCGGAATCATCGATGTGGGCGATGGGTGGGCTTGCGCCTTCAAGATCGAGAGCCATAATCATCCGAGCTATATCGAGCCGTATCAAGGTGCGGCTACGGGCGTGGGCGGGATTCTACGAGATATTTTTACGATGAATGCGCGGCCGCTGGCGGTGATGGATTCGCTGCGATTTGGCCCGTTGGATGAAGCTGAGCCCGACGAGACGCTGCGGCGAAGAAACCACCAGATCGCGACCGGCGTGGTGCATGGCGTGGCTGGGTATGGGAACTGCTTTGGTGTTCCGAATGTTGGCGGAGAGACGCGGTTTGAGACTTGCTATTCGGGTAATCCTCTGCTGAATGCGTTTGCGCTGGGGCTGGTGCGCAGCGATGAGATTTTCTATGCCAAGGCAACAGGCGTTGGCAATCCGGTGATTTATGTAGGCGCGAAGACCGGGCGGGATGGGATTCACGGAGCCACGATGGCGTCCGAAGAGTTTACCGAAGGCTCGGAACAGAAGCGCCCGAATGTGCAGATGGGCGATCCGTTTCTGGAGAAGCTATTGCTGGAGGCGTGTCTCGAGGCGATGGCCACAGGCGCGGTGCTCGGGATTCAGGATATGGGTGCGGCCGGTTTGACCTGCTCGACGTGTGAGATGGGTGGGCGTGGAGATCTTGGCCTGACGGTAGAGCTGGATCTGGTGCCGCAGCGCGAGACGGGGATGTCGAGTTACGAGATTATGTTGTCGGAGAGCCAGGAGCGCATGCTGCTGGTGGCTGATAAGCCACGCGCCCAAGAGGTTCTGGATGTGTTCGCAAAGTGGGGGCTGGACGCTTCCATCGTCGGGGTGGTGACAGAGAAGCCAAACATGGTGATTACCCAGCATGGCGAACTGATGGCGGATATCCCGAACAGGAGTTTGACCGACGATGCTCCGCTATACCACCGGCCTGTGGGAGTGTGGAAGGCACCGGTACCGCTGGATCCTCCGGCGCATGTGCTGGAAGAGCTGAAGAGGCCGCGAGACTATACGACCGATCTGAAGAAGCTGCTGGCAAGCGCGAATATCTGCGACAAGCGATGGGTGTTCGAGCAGTATGACTCGATGGTGCAGACAAATACGGTTCAGGGTCCTGGCGGCGAGGCTGGCGTGATTCGCATCAAGGGAACCGGCAAGACTTCGGGTGCTGCGCATCATCGCGGTCTGCTGGGAAAGCTGGCTGATCTGGTGGCCTCGTCGACACCGAAGGGTGAGGCGACGCTTGCAACCGATAGCGTGGATGCTACGAATCCAGTGGTCGATCCAGATGCTTCGCATGAGTTTGCGCATGCGGAGAAGGGTGATCGAGGATTGGCGATGGCGCTGGCAGGAAATGGACGATGGACGTATCTCGATCCGAAGCTTGGCGCGATGCATGCGGTGGCTGAGGCGGCGCGAAAGGTCGCTTGTACTGGTGCGACGCCGGTGTCTGCGACGAACTGCCTTAACTTTGGGAATCCTGAGAAACCGGAGATCATGGCTCAGCTTGCTCAGGCGATTGATGGAATTGCAGAGGCTTGTATCGCGCTGGGCACGCCGGTGACCGGAGGCAATGTCTCGCTCTATAACGAGACCAAAGGCGAAGGGATCTATCCGACGCCTGTGCTTGGGATTGTTGGCATTATCGAGGATTCGACAAAGGCTGTTCCTGCGGCCTTTCGCGCGGCTGGGGATGCGGTGCTCTTTCTTTCCGCGTTTCAGGGCCGAGGACGCAAGATTGAACAGGAGTTCGGCTCGACCGAGTATGCGAAGACAGTGATGCACGAGCTGTGGGGTGCGCCGCCGGTGCTTGATCTGAAGGAAGAGGCAGCTTTGCATAAGGCGCTTGCAGCACTTTCGGCCGCAGGTTTGCTGGCATCAGCTACGGACATCTCAGACGGCGGTTCGCTGGTCGCGCTGGCAAAGGCCTGCTTCCCCAGGGACCTGGGAGTGAAGATATCCATGAACGTCTCCGAGATGGAGCCGTTTGCGTTGAAGGAGCGATTCTTCAGCGAGATTGGTTCTTCGGTGATCGTGACGGCAGACGGTGAGCAGGTTGAAGCGATTCGGAAGGTACTCGCCGATCATACCGAGATGTGGCTGGCCCCGCTGGGCGAGGTGACTGCAGGCAACTTCGAGATGGTGATCAATGGACAGAAGGTGATCGATGAACCGATTGCTTCGCTCAAGGGATCATGGACGGGCGCACTGGAAGAGCAGTTGGCCGCGGAGGTGGTGACGGCATGAACGATCTTCCTGAGAAAGTTGTAGCAGTGCAGAACAAGATGCGGGGATCTCTCCACGCTACCGTTCCTGTCGAGATGACGATGTCTGAGGTGGATGAAGAAGACGAGGCACCCTTCGATAAGTTGCGCGAAGAGTGTGGCGTGATGGCGATCTATAACCATCCTGACGCGGCGCGGATGACGTATTGGGGGCTCTATTCCCTGCAGCATCGGGGCCAGGAGTCAGCCGGAATTGCCAGCGCGGATGGGATGCAGGTGAACGACATCAAGGGGATGGGCCTGGTGTCGGAGATCTTCACCGATGAAGTACTGACGAAGCTGCCGGGACATATTGCGATTGGACATACTCGCTACTCGACTACGGGAGATTCGGCACTGCTGAATGCGCAGCCGATCTCGGTCGAGAGCACGAAGGGGCTGATTGCGATTGCGCACAATGGCAATCTGATTAACCTGGGAACGGCGAAGGAGCGGTTGGAGCGTGATGGAGCTATCTTTCAGACCACGTCCGACTCAGAGATCATCATTCAGCTAATTGCGCACTGCACCAAGAACACCCTGATTGACTGCATCGCCGATGCGCTGATGCAGGTGGAGGGTGCGTTTTCGATTGTGATGATGACGCGAAACCGGATCTTTGCAGCGAGGGATCCACGTGGATTTCGACCGTTAGCGATGGGGCGGATCGAAGGTAAGGATGGGGCGCCAGATACGTTTGTCTTTGCGAGTGAGACGTGCGCGTTCGACCTGCTGCATGCAAAGTATGAGCGCGATGTGAAGCCGGGTGAGCTGGTGATGGTGTCGGAAGATGGCGTGACGAGCCGCTATTTTGACACGACGACGGAGCAGGCCAGCTGTGTCTTCGAGCATGTGTATTTTTCCCGGCCGGACTCGAAGGTTTACGGACGTTGGGTGCAGCAGTCGCGCGAAGAGATGGGGCGGCAACTGGCGAGAGAGTCGGGTGTGCCGGCTGATCTCATCGTGCCGGTGCCGGACTCGGGCGTTACCGCGGCGATTGGGTATGCCGCGGAGTCTGGGATTCCGTTTAATTTCGGCCTGATCCGAAATCACTATGTGGGCCGCACATTTATTCAGCCCGAACAGAGGGTGCGCGACTTCGGAGTGAGGATGAAGCTGAACCCGATGCGCAATCTGCTGGAGGGCAAGCGCGTGGTGTTGATCGATGACTCGATCATTCGCGGGACAACCTCACGAAAGATTGTCCGGATGGTGCGGGCGGCAGGGGCAACCGAAGTGCATCTGAGGATCTCGTGTCCGCCGACGATCTCCCCCTGCTTCTACGGAGTGGATACGCCTTCGAAGAAGGACCTGATTGCGGCGAGTAAGTCGGTTGCAGAAATCTGCGAGTTTGTCGAAGCGGATTCGCTAGCGTACCTGAGCCTGGTGGGGCTAACGCACGCCTGTACGAAGGGCGAGCCTGCGGATGGATTATCGCCGGCGAGCTTCTGCACAGCTTGTTATACGGGGGACTATCCGACGCAATGGGTGGATGTGTCCGAGATCCTGCCTGCGGTGACTACCGCATAAACGATTGCCATGGAATCAGTTGAGAGGCGCCTAAACGATTAATTCCCGGAGAATCTCTGAGGGATAAAGACAAAAGGTTTAATTGATAATAGGATATCAATAGCATAGATCAACTTATGCCAGCCTGCCTCTCCAGAAAGATTTCTTGAACTTCATGAACTCCACTTTGCGTACTTCAGCTTTTTCAGCGGATGCCCTTGGCGTATGGGCCTCTGTTCTCTGTGTAGTGCACTGCGCGGTGACGCCTGTCTTGGTCTCGATGTCTGTAGTCTTCGCACGCTTTCTCCCTGGCGAGGAGAGGACTCATCGTACGTTGGCGGTTGGAGTCGCGGCGCTGGGTGCCATTGCGCTGGTACGTGGATTTCAGACGCATGGCCGAAGGCTAATTCTTGGCCTTATGGGGCTTGGCCTAGGGTGTATCTTTGCCGGAGCATTCTTCAGCGCGCGATTGCCCTCGCATGGATATGAGGTCGCTGTGACGATGACGGGAAGCGTGCTGATGATCTGTGCGCACCGGATGAATCACACCTTCTGCAGGGATTGCAGACGGTGTTCCCACTCCGATGCCGGTGTTTGCTAAGGAGAGGGACTTCTCAGACCTTGATGGTCTGGAGATAAGCGTAGTTTTGTTTGAGGCTTTCGAGGATTGGGAACTCCGTCTTATCCTGATCCACGAAGGCGTAGCGGATGCCCTGCTTGTGGGCCTGGGCAAAGATCGCGGGCCAGTTGATGACTCCCTTGCCGAGTTCCGTGATGTGAAAGGCGTTGGCGTCGAGCGTAAAGCCGGTAGGCGCGTTGGCAGTGCGGTCCTTGAGGTGGAGAAGACGGACACGGTCGGCGTAACGGGTGAGCATGGTGAGAGGATCCTGCCCTGCCTGCGCGAGCCAGTACATGTCGAACTCGAGCTTCACGAAGGCTGGGTCAGTTTGCTTCATGAGCTCGTCAAAACCAGAGGAGCTGCCTTGGGGGGCAAACTCGTAGCAGTGATTATGAAAGACAAACTGCATGCCGGCGTCGTGAATGCTGCGGCCCCAGGTGTTGAAGTCTTCGGCCGCCTTGTGGAAGCCATCCTGCGTCCATTGGTCGTGCGGGATCATGGGACAGACCATGTATTCGAGCCCGAGCTGGTGGGCGTAGTCGATCTTTGAGGGGACGCTGGCGTAGTCGAAGTGAGCAGCGACCACTCCGAGGCCCGAGTCAACGACAATACGGCGTAGCTCTGGCGCGGGATGGGTGTAGACGACTGGGTAAAGCTCGATCTGCGTGTAGCCAATCTGCCTGATCTCGCGGAGGATGCCGACGAGATCCTTCAGTGCCTGTTCGCGGACCATGTAGAGTTGCACGCCGTATACGAAAGGAGCTTCCGCAGCGAGGGCGGGTCCGACGCTGCCGAGTGTGCAGCCTGCGGCGGTTGCCATGGCGGACAGGCGAAGGAAGTCGCGTCGGGTGGGCATATATTCTCCATTGTTCTTCAACTACTGAGTGTTAGCGGTCCTCGATCTCGGTGGGTGCCTTGCCGAGAATCGGGGAGCAGCAGGGCGTGCTGGTGGGCAGGAACTCCATATATTCAACCCGGGTAAGGTCGGGGTCGAACAGGTTGAGCTGCACCTTACCGTCTTTGCCCATCTGGGATTTCGTGCAGTTGGGACCTTCGCAGTGGTTGCGGCCGAGCGCTGCAACGACATCGCTCATATGCGTAGTACCCAGCGAAAAGTGGTTCAGGACACCTAGCTGGTGGGCAGAGGGGTTGGGGCCAGCTTCAAGCATGTACTCAAGCCAGTCGCTGCCTTCGGGAACCTGAAGGCTGACCCAGTCGGTTTTGCCTTCGTGCATGCCGCCGTGCCAGTTGGGGTGGAAGCCGAGGAGATCTTTGTAGAAGTGGTCTTCGGCGGCAGGATCCTTGACCATGAAGCCGGTGTGGATGATGCGATGAGAGGTCGCGTCAGGCGAGGTAACCGGCAGGCCGGGAACCTTGGCGTCCTGCTGTACGAAGTAGACAAGGTTTCCTTCGGGATCGTGGACGGCGAAGGCGCCGTGAGCCAGAGGCTGCTCGATGGTGACGTTGTGAGCCTTGAGATAACGCTCGAGAGCGGCTGCATCGCGCGTGGTGAAGGCAACAGCGGCGAGGCGGCTGGCGGGAGCAGGAGTTGGCAGAGCTTCTACTTCGAGCCACTGGAGATCGTTGACGGAATAACGCGTGATCCCCTTGCTCTCTGCATGTCCGAAGCCGAGGGTCTTGCCGTAGAAGGCGGCAGAGGCCGCAGGATCAGCGGTGTACATCCGAACGAAGGCGATGCCGGTGATGGCGGGGCGCTGTTGCGAGCGCGCGAAACCTGATACAGAGAGAAGAAGGCTAAGTAGGGTTACAAGCGGGAGAAAGGGCCTGATTCTTCGCATGGGAGACAACTTTAGTTGGTGGTCCGACCTTTGTCAAAGCTGCTTTCCCCGAAGCAGGCACAGCAGATCATACGGGCTCGATATCCATGAGGAGATAATCCATCGGCCAGTCAGGCTTGATGCCGTGTTGTCGCGCCAGCGTGGCAAGCTGGGCGTAGTGGCGGATGCCATGCAGGAGAGCGTGGAAGAAGATCGTCTTGCGGGTAGAACGGGCCGGACCCATCGTTCGGGTTGCGAACTCGATGGGAGCGTCCCAGTCGATATCGGTGGCGAGGAGCTGTTTCAGGAGGGTGATGGCGCGGTCGTGGATGGCGTAGAGGGATTCGGCGGAGTCATACGGGATTGAGGAGTAGTCGGTGGGAGGAAGGTCAGCGAGCCGTTCTGCGTAGCGAAGTTCAACCGCCACGATGTGCTGAAGGAGCTGACCGGCGGTCGCGACTTCCATGATGTCGCAGGGAGTCGCAAGAAGTTCGGGATGACGCGTGAGAAGTTGACGCCAGCCACTCGAAGTTTTTTCGAGCCATGCAAGCAGGTCTTGGGCTGTGAGGTTCGGTCCGCTCATGGTTGCTCCTATGTCTATTTTTGTCGTACGGCGCGATGACCAATGTCGCGGCGGAACTGCATGCCTTCAAAGGAGATTTTGCCCAACTCGTTATAGGCCTTATCGAGTGCAGTCTGGAGGTCGAGTGCGACTGCGGAGACAGCGAGGACGCGGCCTCCTGCGGTAACAATCTGGCCGTCTTTCAAGGCTGTGCCGGAGTGGAAGACAACTACGTCTTCATTTGAGTCCTTTTGCTGAGACAAACCAGCGATCGGTTTGCCTGAGGCGTATTTGCCCGGATAGCCGCCGCTGGCTGCGATCACGCAGACGCTGGCTCCGGGACGCATGGTGACGGCAAGCTGGTTGGCTGTGCCGTCGATCGAGGCGTTGAAGAGATCGAGGATGTCGGTCTCAAGGCGGAGAAGGATGGCCTCTGTCTCGGGATCGCCGAAGCGAGTGTTGAACTCGAGAACCATGGGGCCGCGCGGGCTCATCATGATGCCGCAGAAGAGAATTCCCTTGAAGGGCTCGCCTTCGGAGCGCATGCCATCGACAACCTTCTGTGCGACGTTACGGAGGAGCCAGCCGCGCATGGCCGGGGTGGCGATGCCATCAGTGGAATAGGCGCCCATGCCGCCGGTGTTGGGGCCGGTATCGCCTTCGCCGACCCGTTTGTGGTCCTGCGCAGAAGCAATCTCTATCGCGTGGGTGCCGTCGCAGAGCGCGAAGAAGGAGAGTTCTTCGCCGGTAAGAAACTCTTCGAGGACAACCACGTTTTCGGGAGAGCCAAGGAGCGAACCGCTGAACATCTCGGCGGCTGCGGTCTCCGCCTGGAGATGGGTCTCGCAGATGACGACGCCTTTGCCCGCGGCCAAGCCAGAGGCTTTGACCACGATGGGAGCCGTGAAGCGGGGGAGTTGTTCGCGGACCTGATCGAGACTAGTGCAGATGCCATACTCGGCCGTGGGGATATCGTGGCGGCGCATGAACTCTTTGGAGAAGGCCTTGCTGGTTTCGAGTTGAGCCGCCGCCCGGGTTGGGCCGAAGACACGGTGGCCGCGCTTGGTAAGCTCGTCGACGAGACCCACGGAGAGAGGAAGTTCGGGTCCAACGACGGTGAGGGCGGGCTGCTCAATGGCAACGAGGTTGACCATCTCGTGAAGGTTTCCGACATCGACCGGAAGGCAGCGAGCGAACTGGGCGATACCGCCGTTACCGGGCGCGCAGATCACCTCTGTAACTTGCGACGATTTGCGTAGTGACCAGACAAGTGCGTGCTCGCGACCACCACCACCAATTACCAGAATCTTCATTCGCTGACCTTCATCTCTTACAGGCTCCATGGAGTGCGAATTGTTTCGCAACTTCGAGGCTAGGCATGCCAGGAGATGAAGTCAAACCGGAACGGCTACTTGATCGTGACAAAGATGGATTGAACGAGAGAGTGGCTGAGCAGAGCGAGTTTCGAAGAGGTGCCGACGCGAACCCGGTAAGAGCCCTGGAAGGGGAGTTGCTCGCTGAGAGTGAGCCTGACGCCGGGACGGATCCCCTGCGCGGCAAGGTAACGGAGCATCTCGGGATCGTTGTCGGAGACGCTGGAGACATTTGCAGATTGTCCTGGCCGGAGCATTGCGAAGGCCTGCGGCTCCTGGCTGGGGAGCGAGCCGTCTAACGCCGGAATGGCGTGTCCGTGAGGGTCGAACTTAGGGTGACCAAGCTTCGCTGCGATGCGCTCTTCGAAGCGCTCGGAGATGAAGTGCTCGAGACGCTCGGCCTCTTGATGAACCTCGTCCCATGGGTAGTCAAGGACTTGATGGAGGAAGGTTTCGATGAGGCGATGATGGCGGATGATCTCGAGAGCACGCCTCTTGCCGGCCTTTGCGAGCTTGACGCCGTGGTGTTTTTTGTAGATCACCAGTGGCGGCTCTTGTGCGGCAAGTTTCTGCAGCATGTTGGTGACAGAAGCGGGAGTGATAGAGAGATGAAGGGCTATCTCGTTACTGGCTACCTGGCGCTCGGGATGGCCGCTCAGTTGAAAGATTGCCTTCAGGTAATCGTCGACTGCTTCGCTGGCTGGGGCCTGGGTTCGTACTGCGTCGGTCATTCGTTTTTGCTTTGCAAGCAGTTTGGCCATAGCTATCGGTTGACTTAGGTTAGCATTAAAGTAATATTTAGGTATGGCTAATATTGAAATTAGTGAAAACAAGCCATCGTTTCAGCCGAAGTTTCGGCGAAACGAGATGTGGACATACTTCGGGCCTGCGTTTGTCGCCTCCGTGGCTTACATCGACCCAGGAAATTTTGCGGCGAATATCGAAGGAGGGAGCAGGTTCGGCTATCGGCTGTTGTGGGTTCTGCTGTGGTCAAATGCGATGGCGATTTTGATCCAGTACCTTTCGGCGAAGCTGGGAATTGTGACCGGACTGACACTGCCGCAAAATTGCAGAAAGCATTTTTCCCGGCGACTGACGGTATTTTTGTGGATAGCAGCAGAGGTGTCAGCGATCGCTACTGATCTCGCTGAGTTTCTGGGGGCAGCACTGGGTCTGTATCTCTTGTTTGGACCGGCGATGCTGGCGCACGGATGGACGCGGACTGAGACACTCTTTGCTTCGGCACTGGTATCTGCAGTGGCGGTGTTTCTCATTCTGGCGCTCGACCTTGCGGGATACCAATGGCTGGAGCGCGGGATCATGGCGTTCGTGGGGATCATCGGGCTGTGCTACGGGTTCGAGGTCTTCCTTGTGCATCCGGACTGGAAACTGGCAGCATTTCATACGCTGGTGCCCACGCTCGATCCTGCGAATCTCCACGGCAGCCTGTATGTGGCCGTGGCTATGCTGGGAGCAACGGTGATGCCGCATGTCGTGTATCTCCATTCGGCGCTGGTGCAGCCGCGGCGAGAGGAGATGGTCAAGCTGCCGAAGAGAGATGGGTTTTCGCGGCGGCGGAACTATCTTCGGTTTGAGCTGATCGATGTATTTGTGGCGATGAACGGCGCGTGGCTGATTAACTCAGCCATGATCGTGATGGCGGCGGTGGCGTTTGGGCATCTTGCAAATCCTGTAACGACGATCGAGGACGCGCATCGCACCTTGGGACCGCTACTGGGGCCATTTGCGGCGACGGTGTTTGCGGTAGCGTTGCTATGTTCGGGGCTTTCCTCTTCGACCGTGGGTGTGATGGCAGGACAGGTGATTATCGAGGGGTTTCTCGATATTAAATTCTCGATTTTTCTGCGGCGGCTGATCACGATCATTCCCGCGCTGATAGTGATCGCCGTGGGGCTCGACCCATTGAAGATTCTTATTCTGTCTCAGGTGGTGCTGAGTTTTACGCTGCCCTTTGCGCTGATTCCGCTGCTTCTGTTGACCAACAGGCAGTCTGTGATGAGAAGTTTTGTCAGCACGCGGCTGACGCGGGCCGCAGGGTGGTGTGCTGTGGGGGTGATCGTGATATTGAACGTGGTGCTGCTGGGGCAGACGGCTCTTGGGATGTAGGCTGTTAACCGGGCGAAACAGGAGAAGAGAATGATCGGTGATGCGGCGCAGTATCAGGGACTGGTGGCGCTCTATGCGGACTACGGCGATGACGAACTTTGGTGCTGGCTGGTGGAATGAATGACCTGACGGAGATGGCGCAGGATGCTTTACGTGGAGAGATCTCGCGACGCGGATTGAAAGTAACGGCTCTCCAAGAACTTCGAGAGCAAAGAGTACGGAGTGAGGACGATCTGACCGACCTGCGGGCGTTTGCTGCGCTGGCACCGGCAGAGTGCGTCTTCGAGTATGCCGAACTACATGACGCTTCGGCTGCTTCGCTGACGCTTCGAGAGGCGGGGATTGAATGCGTCGTGCTGACAGACGATGGGATAAGGATGGACGTGCGGAGTCCTCGCGTGGTGGTGGCGCCCGAAGACGCGGAGGACGCCGCAACACTGCTGTCCCAGCCGCTGGCAGAGAGGTTTAGAACTGAGGTAGAACATGCCGAATCGGAGGAGTTCAAACTGCCGACATGTCCATTGTGCGGGAGTCACGAGACCTTGCTGGAGGACGTCGAGCCAGCGAATCTCTGGCGATGCGACAGCTGCGGCCATGACTGGCTGGAGGACGATCCTTCACGGGAGGCTTGATAAGCTCTTTGCTGAAAAAGAAAAGACCCGCACACGGCGGGTCTTTTTCTGTGAGTGGATGGAAGGTTAGCGAGGCTTCCCTTCTTCCCTCGGAGCAGGTTGGGGGCGTGGTGCAGGAGCAGGTCTTGCCTGGGCCTGTGGCCTGGATTGGGGTGCAGGACGTGGAGCAGGTTGAGGACGCGCTGTAACCTGCGGGCGGGGAGCTGGCCTGTTCTGTTGCTCAGGGCGCGCCTGAGGTTGAACTGGACGAGCCTGCGGTTGAGCTGGTCGAACCTGAGGTTGCTGCGGTTGAACTGGTCTGGCCTCTGGTTGAGTTGGTCGTACCTGCGGCTGGACAGGACGAGTCTCAGGTTGCGTGGGGCGGACCTGAGGCTGGGCGGGACGATTTTCCGGTTGCACAGGCCGCGCTGGTTGGACTGCGGGGCGGTTTGCAGGCTGGACCGCCGGACGATTGATCTCACCAGGCCGTGTATTGGGCTGACCTGGGCGATTTTCAGGCTGAACGGCCGGACGGTTGACCTCGCCGGGTCGCGTATTGGGCTGCCCGGGGCGATTGGGCTGCACGGCAGGATTAGGACGGGCTACTGCGGCGATGGGACGCGGAGAGGCAACCACAGCAGGACGTCCTTTATTCACGTTATAGAACTGCTGGCGATTCTGAGCGGCCTCGCGCGAGTTCTGGATTTGAGTAGCCATAGGCGGAGTGCGCGGACCACGGTTGGCTGCGATTTCGGCAGGCTGTGGACGGACATTTACGCCGCCGCGACCGCCGTTGTAAGACACGCGATTGTTGATGACCGTGTTGTTGATCACCGTCCGGTTATAGACGTTGGTGATTCGGGTCGTGTTGATACGGTTTACGGAACGGTTGTAGTAGAAGTTGTTCCCCTGCCAGTAACCGCCGTGATATCCGCTGCCGGTATAGCCGAAGCCGTAGTTAACGCCACCGTAGAAGCCGATGTGCGGGCCCCAGAAACCGCGGTGCAGGAGGTAGCGGCCCCCAAAGAAGCCCCAGTATCCAGGAGTCCACAGAGCGCCATAGTAAGGCGGAGCGCACCAGGCTCCAGGAACCCAGTAATAGCCGGTGGGAGCGTATCCCCAGTAGCCGGGAGTCCAGAGATAGTTGGGCGCGGGGGCCTCGGGCTGCTCATAGTCCGGCAGAGGTGGGGGCGGCTCGTTGGCTTCTTCGAGCGCCTGCTGGCCGGCGTCTACCTGCGAATCGTCGTAGCTTTGAGGGGCATTGTAGTTATAGTTCTGGTCGTTGTTTTGATCGGAGGGTTGCGCATTCTGAGCGGCGCTGTAAGCTTCATTTGGCGGCGGAGGCGCAGTCTGCTGCGCGTACTGCTCGGAGCTTTGCTGCGGCGTATCCTGCGAGCGGACACCGAGAACTCTACGTGGTGCAGCAGGTTGTGCGGCTGGAGCGGCCTGAGGTTGGCTACCGTCCACAGGGGCCGTATTCGCATCAGCAGGATCGGGGCCGGAGTTATCCGGGATGGCTGCAGGATCTACGCCTTTATGGCAGCCGGAGAGGGTCATTGTTGCTGCGAACGATGCCAAGCCAAGCGATAGACCAAGAAAAAGTTTGGGAAATGATTTGTACATACTGCCAGTCTCCTCTTACCTGCTGCAGGTATAAACACGAACTTCTGAATTGAGATGCACCTTTTTTATGGACTGCTATTTTTGGGCTGAGGCAGCGCTCTGATAAGGCGCAGCTTTCGCTGCTTTTCGAGAGTACCAAGACCTTGGCATCTAGGGCCTGGCATAGACTTAGCGCCTTACCACATGGACTTTACCGCAGAGGACCGGATAGCAGTAAAATTGGTTCGATGGCTGGCTGCCTTGCCAACACGAAGCGCTTTCGCCACGGTCGCCCTGACCGCGGCCGCTGCTAGTTCGACCCCTCCCCTGAAAACTTGATAGGCTTCAGCCGTTGCTGTCTGCGGTTCGAAGATGTGACCACGGCCCCAACCATCGCGCTACCAAGAGCGCGCCTCGGAGAAGATACCATGCCGACCCAATCGCATCCTGATTCGTTTAAGAGCTCGTCCACCCTGTCTGTAGGAAAGACTACGTACGACTTGTTTCGACTAAAGGCGCTGGAGGAAACGGGCGTTGATCTTAGCCGCCTTCCCTTCTCTCTGAGGATTCTGCTGGAGAACCTGCTGCGTCATGAGGATGGCCGCACAGTAACCGCGGATGATATCCAGTTTCTGGCTTGCTGGGATCCGAACGCAGAGCCTTCGCGTGAGATTGCTTACATGCCGGCGCGTGTACTGATGCAGGACTTTACCGGCGTGCCTGCGATTGTCGATCTGGCTGCGATGCGGGATGCGATGAAGGCGCTCGGTGGCGATCCGGAGAAGATCAATCCGCTGCAACCGGCGGAGCTGGTGATCGACCACTCGGTGCAAGTAGATGAGTTTGGAACACAGCGGGCCTATGACCTGAATGCTGCGTTGGAGTTTCAACGGAATCGCGAGCGGTATGCCTTCTTGAAGTGGGGACAGACAGCCTTCAATAATTTTTCGGCGGTGCCGCCCGGCATGGGTATCTGCCACCAAGTGAATCTGGAGTACCTGGCGCGAGTGGTGTTTACGACGACACCGAATGCACAGGGTAAGGTCTTTGCTTATCCCGATACGCTGGTGGGAACAGACTCGCATACGACGATGGTCAACGGGTTGGGAGTGCTGGGATGGGGCGTGGGCGGCATCGAAGCAGAGGCTGCGATGCTGGGGCAACCGGTAAGTATGCTGATACCGCAGGTGGTCGGGTTCAAGTTGACTGGCAAGTTGAAGGAAGGAACAACCGCTACCGATCTCGTACTGACCGTGACGGAGATGCTGCGCAAACTGGGCGTCGTAGGCAAGTTTGTCGAGTTCTATGGCTCAGGGATAGCAGAGCTGCCGCTGGCTGATCGCGCGACGATCGCGAATATGGCTCCCGAATATGGCGCGACCTGCGGCATCTTTCCGGTGGATGTAGAGACGCTTCGCTATATGCGTCTGACTGGGCGCAGCGAAGAACAGATTGCACTCGTGGAGGCCTACTACCGCGAGCAGGGGATGTTCCACACCGGTGATGCGAAGGAGGCCGTGTACTCGACAACGATCGCGCTTGATCTGGCTACCGTCGAACCCAGCGTTGCCGGGCCGAAGCGTCCGCAGGACCGGGTTGCGCTGTCGGGCGCAGCAGCCAGCTTCAAAGAGCAGCTGCCTGGACTGCTGGGGCCGAATGGCAACAAGCATGTGATTCGTCAGATGGTCCGTTGGGAGGGAGAGGGCGGGACCGCTTCCGCATCGGGCGATCTCAGCAGCAGCGTTGGGGCTTCTGCACCGGTGGTGGAGTCCCCGGTGGTGCCGGTGATTACGATCAAAGATGAGACGGTGCCGCATCTCGAGGCTCCGCATGTTTCAATCCGGAGCAGGTTTGGAGTGGATCCGGATCAGTATCTCGACCATGGGTCGATTGTGATCGCGGCAATCACCTCCTGCACGAACACTTCGAATCCTTACGTGATGATGGCTGCGGGTCTGCTTGCGAAGAAGGCTGTCGAGAAGGGTTTGAGCACGCCGCCGTGGGTCAAGACTTCGCTCGCTCCAGGCTCGCGAGTCGTCACGGACTACTACGTGAAGGCGGGATTGATGCCTTATCTTGACCAGCTGCGATTCCAGGTAGTGGGGTATGGCTGTACCACCTGCATCGGAAACTCCGGACCACTGCCGACGGATGTTTCGAAGTCGATTGAGGACCATGGACTGGTAGCCGTATCGGTGCTCTCAGGCAACAGGAACTTTGAGGGAAGAATCTCGCCGGAGGTAAGGGCGAACTACCTGATGAGTCCGCCGCTGGTGGTGGCCTATGCGCTGGCTGGCCATATTGCACACGACTTCGACAAAGAAGCGCTCGGCCGTGATCTCGATGGCAAGCCGGTTTTTCTGAAAGATATCTGGCCGACGCAGGCGGAGGTTTCAGAGGCGGTGAACTCGTCGATCGATTCGGAGATGTTCCGGCGACAGTACAGCACGATCTCTGACGGCGACAATAATTGGAAGAGCCTGAAGTTTCCTGATGGGGAGACGTACGGGTGGGAGGCGGACTCGACCTACATTCGTAAGGCTCCTTACTTCGACGGCATGCCGGCGACGCCTGCTCCTGTCGAGGATATTCACGGGGCAAGAGTGCTGGCGGTGCTTGGAGATTCCGTGACGACGGATCACATCTCGCCGGCGGGATCGATCAAGCTCAACGGGCCTGCAGGAAAGTATCTGATCGAAAACGGCGTGAAGCCTTCGGACTTCAACAGCTACGGCTCGCGCAGAGGCAACCATGAGGTGATGGTGCGCGGGACGTTTGCCAATGTGCGGCTCCGGAACAAGCTGGCTCCCGGAACCGAAGGCGGCGTGACCCGGCTTCTTCCTGAAGATGTGCCGATGTCGATCTATGACGCGAGCGTCGAGTATGCGAAGCGCGGGACGCCGTTGGCGATTCTGGCAGGCAAGGAGTATGGATCGGGATCGTCGCGCGACTGGGCGGCGAAGGGTCCGCGGCTGCTGGGGATCAAGTTTGTGATCGCTGAGAGCTATGAGCGGATTCACCGATCGAACCTCGTCGGAATGGGGATTTTGCCGCTGCAGTTTTTGCCGGGGCAGAACGCCGAGTCGCTCCATCTGACAGGCGAAGAGGTGTTTGCCATCGGGGATGCGGCGGGCCAGTTGAAGAGCATGCTCGACAGCAAGTTCGCCGAGGGCAGGATGGTCACCGTGTTCGCGGAGTCTGATCTGGGGAAGACGATCGAGTTTTCGGCTACCGTGCGCATCGATACTCCGCAGGAGATTCTCTACTACCAGAACGGCGGAATTCTGCAGTACGTCCTTCGGCAACTGGCGGGGAAGGTTCCGGCCTCGGCTTAGAGGTGTACCGCCGTTAATTCTTTCTAAGGAAGGGGGGAGGGTACCCCCTCCCCCCTTCCTTGGTATCTTGGGGCTAACTCTTTTCCTTTGAATTGCTTACAGACAGCCCTCGTCTGCAAAATATTCAGAATAAAGGGGTTGAGTGCAAAATACTTAGAATGAATGAGTTGCGGGTTGCTAGGAGAGGCTCCCCGCTCGATCTGGTGGCTTGTGTTTCTCTGCATTCAGTATAACGGTGGGAACATAACCGATGCGCCACGCGAATGTGCTGGATTGGAGAGGGGATTCGTGGTTTTGGGGATTGACATGTTTGGTGGTTGGGATCTGGATTGGCTGCTAGAGGTTGGTGTCGCGGATAGGCTTGGGGACGACGGTTCGCGCTCTGCGCGAATACCCACATCTCAAAATCGAGATATGGGGCACCCGGGGTTTCCTGATCGACTAGCGCACCCGGCGATCTGGCAACTGAGAGACCGATACTTCTGCGGCCAGCGTTGTGAAACCTGGACGCGGTTACGTGGTGCGGGTGAGGGCAACGAGGCTGATGTCGTCGTTCTGGCCGAAGAGCTGGGCGGCGTCGGCCAGGGCTTTGACGGGGGTGGAGTTTCGCAGGAGTTCGGCGACGCGGTCGAAGCCGAATAACTCGCCGTGCGCGTCGGTGGCTTCAAGGATGCCGTCGGAGATGACGACGAGCTTATCGCTGGAGGTTAGCTGGAAGTGCATGACGGAGAACTCTGCTCCGTCGATGATGCCGAGCGGGAGGGCACCTTCCATGTTGAGTGGTCTCCCGTTGACATACGGCGGCAGATGTCCCGCGTTGGCGAGCGTGGCGGAGCCGTCGGCGGCGATACGCAGGGCCAGGCAAGTAGCCTGGGCGGAGCGGCGACCGAGCAGACGGCGGTTTAGCGCCTGAAGGAGAAAGAGGGGATCGGGGTTGATCTCGGCGGTGGAGCGGGCGGCGCCGACCAACAGCGCGACGAGCATGCCCGCTTGGAGGCCTTTGCCGGTGACGTCTCCGGCGACGATGAGCAGGCTGCCGTCAGTGGGATGAGGGATGAGCTGGAAGAAGTCGCCGCCGACTTCGCGGGCGGGGCGATACTCGGTTTCGATGGCGAGGCCGGGGAAGGTGAAGTGGGACTCGGGGAGGATGACCTGCTGGACCTCGGCGGCCTGCTTGATGTCGAGGGCCCGCTCGCGCTGGACGCGCAGGGAGACGAACATGCGGCGCAGCAGGAGGACGAACAGGGTGAGGACTAGAAGCAAGTTCGCAGCCGTGCCAAGGCTGAGTCGTATCCCGAAGGCAAACCAGTTGTGGTGGACGTGAAGCGTGCTGAGTTCATTCTGGAACCTTGCAATACTGAGCATAAGAACGGCGGGCAGGGCGATCCAACCCTCGCGCCCCTTGTAGCGGATTCCGAGGATGACGACCAACACCAGCAGCGCAAGGAAGGCCAGCCGGGCCGCGACTGAGAGCAGATGAAACTTTACTGCGACAGAGTGGGGGACGAGGCCGAAGACGATCTCTTCGCCCAGAAAGTTGCCGACCATGTAGAGCAGCGTCAGGACCACGACGGCCTTTGGCAGCCAGGTGGGCCGCCTCCGCTGGAACCAGAGCCACCAGACCATCACCCAGCCACCAAGGACGGAAGGAATGAAAATAACGTCCAATAATATGCTTACTGTTGATCCGCTGATGGACTGGCTGAAATTGCCGGCGAGCGACGTACCTTCCGCACATGCCGAAATCGCATAGACTGCGGCGATCCAGTAGTAGATCTTGTCGGAGCGATCGAAGATGGACAGGCTGAAGGCCAGCACCGCAAGCAGGGAGAAGAGAAGAAACTCAACAAACACTAACGTATAGGAGCGAGTCCGTTCCAGCCAACGGACCTGGTAATTGGCGGAGAGGGTGCCCGCCTGACCGAGCAGCGGGGCGGTGTGGATGCCGCCTGGATCATCCTCCAGTGTGAGCGTAGATGGATCCATCCAGAGGCGAAAGGCGAGCACCTGGGTGCCGTCGGCTGCGGTGCCCTGCGCTGAGGGTGGAATGGGGAAGAGTGTCGGCTGGCTTTCGTAGATTGCGGGATGGGTCCTGAAGAAGTCGCCAAAGCTGCCCAGCAGCGACCCGTTGGCGAAGACCTGGAAGGCGTCGTCTACATCGTTGGGTCCTGCAAGGGAGAGCTTCTCGCCAGGTGACGCGTTGAGCCTGACCCGGATGCGGTACCAGGCGTAGCCGGAGTAGCCGGGATGGCCCCTGGCCGTCCAGCCGGGGACGAAGCCGGGTGCGCCGGTCAAGGAGTTGAAGGAGCCGGGCGGCGGGGTGAGGTCGACGGTCTCCCAGTGCGAGTCGTCGAAGCTGGGTTCGGCCCATAGAGGCTGGTGCGTGGCAGGATCAAGCGGCGAGTCGCCGACGGTGAACTTCCACGGGCCGTTAAGCGGGTAGATGGACTGGCCGAGGGTGATGTGTGCGATGTCGTCATCCGCAAGGAGGGCGGGCTGGACGCGCACAAAGGCAGAGTTCGTGGCATCGGCTTGCTGCGGTTCAGGTTTGGCGGTCTGAGCGACGGAGGCAAGGCTGAAAAAAGACAGCAGCAGGAAAGCAAAAGACTTCACTACGTTCCGATCGAGCACGTTCGGGTCACCAGTTGGATGGGATTGATCCTGATCGGTACTATAGTGGAGTCTCGGTTGCGCGCAGCATTTGTCTTTCGTTTCTCTTGTCCTCTATGTCTCTATGTCGATACGACCAGATGGGCAGACAGATCCCGCAGCGCACACGTTGATGCTGGCATAGCGATTCCGCGTATGCGGGTCTTTCAGGATCATGGCCCATCCCTTCTTTCGTTGTGGCTGCAAAGGGGTTGACCGTTCAGCCTATAATGAACTATGGCAATCGCTCCTCCGGCCTCTTCGCAGGCTGGCCCGCAGACGACGCCGCACAACGAACCGAAGAGCGAACCGCAAGTGGAACAAACCGATACGGGGATTGAGCTGGAGGCAGCTCTTCCAGTCGCGGACCCACCGGTCGCCTCGGATGCGTCCCCTCGCGCGAAGCGAAAGAAACAGGCTGCGATACCTGATACTTCTGCCCTTGTCATCGCTGGCGTCGATGAGTCGTCGGCCAGTCACCTCACAGGTAGTTCAGCAGCCGCCATTCAATCTGTAGACGCGAAGTTTCATACGCTGCTCGAGACGGTGCATGAGAACCGGCCAGCCGATGATCTCGAGATCATTCGCAAGGCATGGACGTTTTGCCTGCAGCAGCACGAGGGCCAGAAGCGGGCCAGCGGCGAGCCCTACATCATTCATCCGCTTGAAGTCGCGCAGGTGCTCGCCGAGTTGAAGATGGATTCGACTGCGATTGCAGCGGGGCTGCTGCATGATGCGGTAGAAGATACAGACGTCACCTCCGCTGAGATCGCGAAGCGATTCGGTGATCAGGTCGCACACATCGTCGAAGGCGTAACCAAGCTTGAGAAGATCAAGTTTGCCAATCGCGAAGACCACCAGGCGGAGAACATTCGCAAGATGCTTCTGGCGATGGTCACCGACGTTCGCGTGGTGATTATCAAGCTCGCGGACCGGCTGCATAATATGCGGACGCTCGAGCACCTGAAGCCTGAAAAGCAGCAGAAGATTGCCCGCGAGACGCTGGATATCTATGCCCCGCTGGCGCATCGTCTGGGCATGGGTAAGCTGCGCGGCGAACTCGAGGATCTGGCGTTTCGATACACCGATCCTTATGCGTATGAGCAGGTATCGACCGAGGTAGACGCGCTGCGCGGCGCGGGCGAAGAGTTTCTGCAGAAGATCGTGACGCAGCTTGAGGCGAAGCTGAAGGAGTTCAAGATCCAGGGGCGCGTCGAGTCGCGCATCAAGCGGCTGTACTCGATTCAGCAGAAGCTGGTGGATCAGAAGATTCCGGTCGATCAGGTCTATGACCTGCTCGCCATTCGCGTGATCTGTAACTCGGTGCAGGACTGCTATGCGCTGCTGGGGCTGCTGCACTCGATCTGGCGGCCGGTCCCAGGAAGGATCAAAGACTTCATCGCGATGCCACGGCCGAATCTCTACCAATCGTTGCATACGACTTTGATTGCTGACGGTGGGCATCAGTTCGAGGTGCAGATTCGTACGGAGGATATGCACCGTGTCGCCGAGGAGGGCATTGCGGCGCATTGGAAGTACAAGGCGTCCGACAATGTAAGTGCGAAAGATGAACAGAGGCTCGCATGGGTCCGGCAGTTGATGGAATGGCAGCGGGAGATGACCGATCCCAATGAGTTCATGTCGACGCTGAAGATCGATCTATATCCCGAGGAGGTCTACACCTTCACGCCGAAGGGCAAGGTAGTGGTGCTGCCGAAGGATGCGAGCCCGATCGATTTTGCCTATACGATTCACACCGAGGTTGGAAACACCACCGTCGGCGCAAAGGTAAACGGGCGCATCGTTCCGCTTCGGACCAAGCTGCGTAATGGAGATATCGTCGAGATCTCTACGCAGGCAGGACATGCGCCGAGCCGCGACTGGCTTAGCTTTACGAAGAGCTCGCGAGCCAGAAACAAGATCAAACACTGGCTGAATGAGCACCAGCGCGAGCGAGCGATCGAGATCGGCAAGAAGCTGCTGGATCGCGAGGCGAGAAAGTACAAGCTGGCGCTGGGCAAATTCGATGAGAAGGCCTATGACAAGGTAGCCAGCGAGTATGGGCTGGGCACACAGGCTGAGCTGCTGGCTGGCGTCGGATTTGGCAAATTCTCTGCGCGCCAGGTGTTGAACAAACTGGAGCCGGGATCGACGATGTCGGCAGAGCCTGCGCTGCCAGAGGGTGGAGTAGGCAACACCGTTGGACAGATGTCGGAGGCGGTGAAGCGAGTCTTCTTCGGCAAGGGATCGGACTCGCTGCAGGTAGAGGGGCAGGACGATCTGCTGGTGTATCGGGCACGTTGTTGTAACCCAATTCGCGGGGAAGAGATTGTGGGGTACGTGACACGAGGCAAGGGCGTCGCGGTGCATGCAAGGAGCTGTCCGAATGTTCAGAACTTGCTCTACGAGTCGGACCGAAGGATCCAAGTGGAGTGGTCGCCATCACCAAACGAACCGGGAACGACAAAGGCCCAGACGTATCCCGTGAAGCTGACGGTGCTGTGCGATGATCGAGCGGGCATGTTGAAAGAATTTACTGCGATCATATCCGACGACGGAACGAATATACGCAGCGTGGATACAAAGCCGATGCCGGATGGCCAGGTCATGGTGGACTTTGTGGTCGAGACAGTGGATGTTCGACACTTGAACAAGCTGGTGCAGAACCTCAGGAAGGTGCCGGGGGTACGTGACGTTCAGCGCGTGCAGAAGATTTAGCCTCTCAAGTGCGAGGGTTGCAGAGCAAGCGGACAGCATGTATGGTTGAAATCAAGATGATTTTTCAATCCAGCCGAATTTCGTTTATTCCCCGCTATTGGCGCACAATAGCGGCCTCGGTGGAGTAGCTTCATCTGAAAAATCTCTGTAACTTCAGTTGATTCGACATCCTTACGAGCCGCGACCCTCCAAGTCGCGGCTTTTGTTTTTGTTACACGAGCATTGCAGGAGAAGACCGATGAGTGCGAGTTCGACGATCCATGTAACGGCGACGGCGGCAGGGCGATTTGGAGCGTATGGCGGCCGGTATGTTCCGGAGACGCTGATGGCTGCGCTGGAGGAGCTTGAGGAGGCCTATGCGCTGGCTCAAAAAGATCCAGCGTTTCAGGCTGAACTCGAGGATCTTCTGCACAACTATTGCGGGCGACCAACGCCGCTCTACTTTGCGAAGAGGCTGACCGAACAGCTTGGCGGGGCAAAGATTTATTTGAAGCGCGAAGATCTGCTGCATACCGGCGCACACAAGATTAATAACGCGCTGGGCCAGGGTTTGCTAGCGCGGCGGATGGGCAAGCAACGCATTATCGCGGAGACAGGCGCTGGGCAGCATGGGGTGGCGACGGCGACTGTCTGTGCCCTGTTGGGGCTGGAGTGCGTCGTCTACATGGGCGTGGAAGATATGCAGCGCCAGGAGCTGAATGTCTACCGAATGCGTTTGCTGGGTGCGGAAGTACGCGGAGTGTCGGCTGGCTCGGCGACGCTGAAGGACGCCATCAATGAAGCGATGCGCGATTGGGTCACGAACGTTCGTACGACGTACTACGTCCTCGGGAGCGCACTGGGGGCTCATCCTTATCCGACGATGGTGCGGGACTTTCACCGCGTGATCAGCCGCGAGGCGCGGGCTCAGATGCTGGAGCAGGAAGGTAAGCTGCCGACTGCGATTGTGGCTTGTGTGGGTGGAGGATCCAATGCGATTGGCGCGTTCTATGAGTTTTTGCCGGATACGGATGTAGAACTTATCGGCGTGGAAGCAGGGGGGCGCGGCACTGCGTTGGGCGAACATGCGGCACGGTTTCAAAAGATCGGAGGCGGCGTACCGGGAGTGCTTCAAGGTACGTACTCCTACGTGTTACAGAATGACGCTGGCCAGATAAGCAGTACTCACTCCGTCTCTGCGGGTTTGGACTATGCAAGTGTTGGTCCGGAGCATGC
The DNA here is from genome assembly GCF_009766095.1 of Granulicella sp. S190. Taxonomy (GTDB): domain Bacteria; phylum Acidobacteriota; class Terriglobia; order Terriglobales; family Acidobacteriaceae; genus Edaphobacter. The sequence continues at coordinate 450,314 of NZ_LMUD01000009.1, read as the reverse complement.
CATGCTGCATGATTCGGGGCGGGCGAGCTATGTCTCCTGCTCCGACGATGCGGCGTTGAAGGCGACGGTAACTTTGTCGCGCACCGAGGGGATCTTGCCGGCACTCGAGAGCGCTCATGCGGTGGCGGAGGCCATTCGATTGGCTCCGACGATGGCAAAGACAGATGTACTGATGGTGAATCTGTCCGGTCGCGGCGATAAAGATATGGGAATACTGGCGCGGGAGCTTGACCTGAAGGGCAGCGAAAGAACGAAAGGGTAAGACGGAACGATGGCGATTGAGTTCAAGAAAAGACCGGGTATTGTTGCTTATTTGACTGCGGGTGATCCAGATCTTGCAACGACTCGTGATATTGCGCTGGCAGCAATTGATAACGGTGCAGACGTTATTGAGCTAGGCGTGCCGTTCAGCGATCCGCTTGCGGATGGCCCTGTGATTCAGCGAGCCAGTGAACGAGCCGTGGCCCGAGGGGTCAGGCTGACCGATGTTCTGGAACTCGCGAAGGAGCTGCGCACCGCTCGGCCTGCTGCGGGGCTGGTGTTGTTCTCTTATCTCAACCCTGTCGTTCGCATGGGCATGAAGGCATTTTGCGCGCGCGCTGCCGAGGCCGGTGTGGATGGAGTGTTGTTGACGGATATGATCGTCGAAGAGGCGCGGGAGTATCTGGACGAGATGCAGGCGAATCGGCTGGCGCCAATATTTTTGGCTGCCCCGACAAGTCCGGATGCCCGTTTGAAAGCAATCGCAGCCGTCTCGCAGGGATTTGTCTATGCCATTTCGCGCGTCGGAATTACAGGAACACAACAACAGGTCGCGGGAGATGCTTCTGGGCTGGTGATGCGGCTCAGGCAGTTCACAAAGCTTCCGATCGCGGTCGGATTTGGAATCTCCAACGCCGAGCATGTAAAGGCCGTTAGCGAGTTTGCGGATGCGGCTATTATCGGAAGCGCTCTGGTGGCCCTGATCGAGAAGACCCCGGCGGCGGAAGCAGCATCTGTGATTGGACAGTTCATCGCGGGGTTGAGCACTTGAGAGCCGCGAGCCTGATTTGCCGAATCAGCGCGATGCGACGTTTATCATTATCTGTACCGGCTGTGCCGGGACCAAAGATTTGCAGCGAGTTGCGTAGGAAGTTGCGCCGCTGCCGTGAGGCGAGTAAATGGATATCTCCGACTGGAGAAAAAAGATCGATGAGCTGGACGTTGAGATCGTTCGACTCATCAACCGGCGTGCAGAGGCTGCGCGTGCGATTGGAGAACTTAAGCGGACCGCGGACCTACCGGTCTACGAGCCACGTCGTGAGCAGGATGTCTTCGATCGCGTACGCAAGGCGAATCCAGGACCGTTGGCGGATGCAGAGCTACTACATGTCTACGAACGAATTATCGATGTGATGCGAACATTGCAGCGACGGGATCTTTAGCCAAACCCCAGCATTAGCTGATTTATATTTCATGTTTTTGTATCTAATTTAGTTACGCAAGTAAGAGAGTGAAGCGAAGACGATGATAGTTGCGATGCATGGTCAGGCGACCGAAGAGAATATCCAGCAGGTGATTGAACGGATGGTGGAGCTCGGCTTCAACGTTCACCGGACCACAGGCGCGGCACAGACGATTCTGGCAGGTGTGGGGACGCCGGAGCACTTCGAGGTCGCAGAGTTCAAGGTGCTATCGGGGGTATACGACGCCTATCGGATCTCCTCTCCCTATAAACTCGCGGGCCGCAACTTTCGACCAGAGGGAACGACGGTCACATTTCCTAACGGAGTGGTGGTCGGCGGGAAAGAAGTAGTCATAATGGCCGGGCCTTGCTCGGTGGAGTCGCGCGAGCAGATTCTAACCAGTGCGAAACAGGTTGCTGCTGCGGGAGGGAGGTTTTTGCGAGGTGGCGCGTTCAAGCCACGGAGTTCTCCGTACAGCTTTCAGGGGATGGGACTGGATGGGCTAAAGCTTCTGCGAGAGGTCTCCGACGAGACGGGGCTTCTGGTAATCACAGAGGTCATGGAGATCTCGCAGATCGAGTTGATGCTACCGTACATTGACTGCTTCCAAGTGGGAGCGCGCAATATGCAGAACTTCAACCTGCTGCGCGAACTCGGACATGTGCGCAAACCGGTACTGATGAAGCGAGGGATCTCCGCGACGATTGAAGAAGTCTTGTTGAGTGCGGAGTACATCCTGTCAGGTGGCAACTATAACCTGATGTTGTGCGAGCGCGGAATTCGAACCTACGAGACCTACACACGGAATACGATGGACATCTCCGCGATTCCCGTTCTGAAGAAGTTGACGCATCTGCCTGTGCTTGGCGATCCGTCGCATGGGGTTGGGATTCGCGATCTGGTGCCCCCGATGGCTCTGGCAAGCGTGGCCGCAGGGGCTGACGGGCTGCTAATGGAGATGCATCCTAACCCGGATAAGGCTATGAGCGACGGAGCGCAGAGTTTGTATCCGGAGCAGTTACAAAAGCTCATGGAGCAGCTAAGACTACTGGCCCCTGTAGTGAACAGAACCATTGCGTAGAACGAGGATTTCAGCATAAATGGAGAGGGTTTTCATCATCGGAACAGGGTTGATCGGCGCGTCGACCGGGCTGGCGCTGCGTTCTGCTGGGTTCGGAGGGCGTATCGACGGATGGGATACCAGCCAACTTGAGATGGCCTCCGCCGTGCAAATGGGCGCCATTGATGGACGAGCGGCAAGTCGTGAGAGTGCGCTGGAGCTGGCTAGACTGGCCGATGTCATTGTCCTCGCCGTGCCGGTGCTTGCGATCAAAGACTGGATGCAGCTGCTGGCTCCCGTGCTTCACGCAGGTCAACTTGTAACCGACGTAGGGAGCACAAAGCTTGAGATTGTTGAGCTGGCACAACAATTGTTCGCTGGAGATGCCACCGCCGTTTTTTTGCCAGGACATCCGATGGCCGGCAAGGAGTCGGGTGGCGCCCTGCTGGCCGAGGCTGGTCTCTTCGACGGGGCAATGTGGCTATTCACCCCGGTCTCTCCCGAGATGGCTGCGATTGAGAAAGAATGGCGCGGCTGGGTCGGCTGCTTCGGATCACGCATGCTGGATCTGGACGCGACACGGCACGATGAGATGTGCGCGTGGGTGAGCCACCTTCCGCAGATGCTGTCGACCGCGCTGGCGGCTCTGCTTGAGGAGAGATTTGGCGATGCACCGGAGATTGCGGCGATTGGCGGCCGGGCACTACGGGAGACCACTCGGCTTGGAGCGAGCCCTTACAGTATGTGGCGAGATGTTGCGATGACGAATACGGGACCCGTGGCGGAGACTCTACTGGCACTTGAACAGAGGCTGCAACACGTGCGCGAGAATCTACGGACGCCGGAGCTGCGGAATGAGTTTGCGTTGGCAAACCGATTTCGCCAGCGACGATGATTCTCGCGTCGAACGAAAAAATATAAGCTGCAAGTTCAAAGAGAGATCAGGATGCCTGGGAAGCAATCGATAGACCAACTAAGTATTAGCCTCGCAGATGTGGCGGCGGCGCGGGAGCGGGTACGGGAGGCGATCTACTACTCCCCATGTCCACACTCGCAGATGCTGTCCGCGCTGACGGGTCAGCAGGTTTACCTTAAGCTAGAAAACCTGCAGATGACGGGCTCATTCAAGGAGCGTGGAGCACTGAATCGAATCGCATTGTTGACGCCGGAGCAGACGGCACGCGGCGTGGTTGCGGCCAGCGCCGGAAACCATGCGCAAGGCGTGGCTTACCATGCGACGAAGCGAGGGATCAGGTCGCTGATTGTGATGCCATTGGCGACGCCCCTGGTGAAGGTGACAGCGACACGCGGGTTCGGTGCCGAGGTGGTGCTCCATGGAGCCAACTACGACGAGGCGTGCGATGAAGCGACCCGGCTCTGCGCTGAGGAGGGGATGACGTTTATCCATCCGTTCGATGACGCGATGGTGATGGCCGGACAAGGCACAATCGGCCTCGAACTGCTGGAACAGGTACCTCTCCTGGAAGCAGTGGTGGTGCCCATCGGCGGCGGCGGATTGATCGGCGGAATTGCCTGTGCGATCAAGGAGTCGCGTCCAGAGATAAGAGTGATTGGAGTTCAGACCGCAAGGCTGTCTTCGATGATCGCGGCGCGTGCGGCTGGTCATCCTGTCACCTTGGAGCCCTCGACGACGATTGCGGATGGTATCGCCGTGCGGCGCGCGGGCGATGCGACGTTCCCTGTGGTGGAACGCTATGTCGACGAGATCGTCACCGTCGATGAAGATGAGATCGCTTCAGCGATTCTCGTCCTGCTGGAGCGGGAGAAGACGCTTGCCGAGGGCGCGGGAGCTGCAGCGCTTGCGGCATTGTTGCAGAAGAAAACCTCGCTGCAGGGTGCTCACACCGCCGTCATGGTGTGCGGCGGAAATATCGATGTGACGCTTTTGAGCAGAATCATCGAGCGCGGACTCGTGCAAGACGGAAGAATGATTCGACTGCGAATCCACCTTCTGGATAAGCCAGGAGCATTGGCAGAGTTGACATTCTTGATAGCTAAATACCGCGCCAATATTGTCGATACACTCTACAACCGGGCTTACTATGGTGTAAATCTTGGCGATACTACGATCGACATTACACTGGAGACGCGCGGACGGGAGCAGGTAGAAGAGTTACTGGCGGCGATGACCGCGGCCGGCTACAGGCATAGCCGGGTCGTCTAGCTGGCTTGAGAAGGATTTGAATCAGCCTTTCTCGTAGTGGAAGTGCAGCTCCTGCTCACTGGCTACGGGCTGGCCGTCTTTCGTTGCGGGATGAAAGGTCCACTGCTGGACTGTTGCGATTACGTCTTCGTCCACGCCATGGCCAAGGCCGCTCGCCATTTTGATGTCGGAGATCTTTCCTGAAGTATCGATGACGATGTCCAAGATCACATCGCCTTTCGTGCCGCGCGGAAGCGTGGAAAGATCGGGCTTCGGCGTCGGAAAATAGCTGACCAGAGCGATGTTGATATTGCCGGAGCCGAGGGAGTCCGCGCCTGCGGAAGAGTCTGGCGTTGCGGAAGCGGGAGAGTTGGTATTGGGTGAAGTCGTAGTCTCTTTTAGCTTCTGCGTAGGGGGAGTCGGCAGAGGGGTAGCGGAGTTCGCCTTCTGTGGCTGAGTTTTGGGGTTTGGAGCAGAGGTCTGGAGCGGCGCCTTGCCTGGTGAATATGTCAGCAGAAGGTTCGTCCCATGCGGACTCCCGGGGAGACGAATGGATGCAATCCAACTAGCGGGTTGATGGACGAGAAGAGCGATCACAAGGAGATGCAAAGAGACGGAGGCTATCGCGTAGCGCGGTGTGCTGCGCTGCGGGGCTATAGGTTTACCGATGGTCTCCATGTTTCTCCCTCCTATCTCTCATTGAGACGCGACCTTACGCGCTTCGTTGATCCTGGTTAGACGCGGCTGAAGGTCGTCTGTTGTTTTTCCTGATGACGTTCCGTGGCCAGGGCGATGAGGCGGTCGATCAGTTGTTTGTAGGGCAAGCCGGTTGCCTCCCAGAGCTTGGGGTACATGCTGATGCTGGTGAAGCCGGGCATCGTATTGATTTCGTTGAGGTAGATGCGAGCCGGCTTTCCTTCCTTCCCCTTCTTGTTTTTGACGGCGGGCTCCATGAGGAAGTCGACGCGGGCGAGACCGGCGCAGTCGCAGGCGCGGAAGGCTGCGATGGCCATCTCGCGAATCTGTTTGGCTTCGGACTTCGAAAGCTTGGCAGGAATGATGGGGATGGATGCGTCGGAGTGGTACTTGGCGTTGTAGTCGTAGAACTCGGCACCGGGGACGATCTCGCCGACGACAGAGGCTTCGGGAGAGTCGTTGCCGAGAACGGCGACTTCGAGCTCACGGGGCTTCGCGCCGGGGCCGCCTACTCCCTGTTCGATGATGAGCTTGCGGTCGAAGCTGGCGGCGAGGTCCATCGCAGGGGCAAGCTCGTCGCGGTCGTGCACCTTGCTGATGCCAACGGAAGAGCCTAGATTCGCGGGTTTTACGAAGACGGGATAGGCGAGCTTCTTCTCGATGCGCTTGATGCAGCGTTTGGCGTCGGCCTTCCATTCGCTACGCAGCAGGTTGACATGCGGCGTTTGAGGCAGGCCGGCAGCGGCGAAGAGCTGCTTCATCGCGGACTTATCCATGCCGGTGGCAGAGCCGAGGACGCCGGAGCCGACGTAGGCGATGTCGGCGAGTTCGAAGAGGCCCTGGATGGTGCCGTCTTCGCCGAAGGTGCCGTGGAGGACGGGGAAGATGACGTCCAGTGACTGGGCGAGAGAGCCGTTTTGCTGCGCGAGATCGGCGCCGGCTCGGAGTTCGATAGATTTGATGGCGGCGCGTTTCTTCGCGGCTGGAGCGGGTTTTGTATCGTCTGCGAGCAGGCTTTGGGCATCGCCCGAGGTGAGCCACTGGCCCTGCTTGGTGATGCCGATGGGGATGACGTCGTACCTGGTCTGGTCGATGGATTTGAGGATGGAGGCGGCGGAGAGAAGGGAGACCTCGTGCTCTCCGGAGCGGCCGCCGAAGAGAATGCCGACGCGGAGCTTTTTGGGGGTGGGCTTGTTGGTTTGCTTCTTCTGTTTCGTCATGGGTTGCTATCAGTCTCTCCTAAATTCGCGGGGTTCTCCGTGAAAAAAATTGGCGGGTACCTATGTGGTCTTTTACAGGGGGTTTTGCAGATTTGCGTGTGTTTTGTGGTGGTAGTTTGTGGTGGCGACGCGGTGGTTTGCGTGGCTGAGGTGGAGCTGGAGCCGTCATTTTTAGGCACCCAAGAAATGCGCCATCTTTTTTGTAAAATTTTCATGAGATTGCCGGGGCTGTGCAAGCGGCAACCGCAGATCCCTACGGGATGACAACAAAAAGACCGGCAACGGCAACAACAAGTGCTAGTGCCACTGCCACGACAACAGCAGATCCCTGCGGGATGACAACAAGAAAAGCAACGGCAACCGAAGATCGCCTTCGGGATTTCTGCATCTTTCTCTCTTATGCCTGACCGTAAGCGCAAACCGGAACGAACGACTCCGCACAGGGACAAGATCTGCAAGACCTGTGGGCGGACGTTTGAGTGGCGCAAGAAGTGGGAGCAGGACTGGGATGTGATCAAGTATTGCAGCGATGCGTGCCGTGGCCACAAGCCCGGAGCCTCTGATGCGGCGCTCGAGGCTGCGATCCTTGAGCTTCTTGCTGAACGAGGCCGCGACAAGACGATATGTCCGTCCGAGGCGGCGAAGGCAGTGGGAGGAGATGAAACTCGGCGCGACTGGGAGGGGCTGATGGAGCCTGCACGTGCGGCCGCCCGGCGCCTGGTGGCCGCGGGAAAGATCGTTATCACGCAGCATGGACACGTGGTTGATGCCTCCACTGCAAAGGGTGCCATCCGTTTGCGATTGCGTTGAAATTCGGGCTTTGCCGAGAAAGAAGCCGGTCGTTGCATCCGGCGTGCTGCAAGGGATCTGCTTCTAAACCGGGATGACCACTGCTAAAACAACCTCTAAGAGATCAACCGCAAAAAAGGCTACCCCCAAGGCCAGCAAATCCTCCGCATCGAAGAAGGGAAATCCGTGCTGGCCGGGCTTTGAGCCGGTTCCCGGCAAGACGCCTCGAACGAAGGGAAGCTGCAAGCCCGAGCCTGGGAGACATAGCAAAGCGACCAAGAAGGCTACGCAAAAGGCTGCTGCCGCGTCGAAGCTGGAGAAGATGGGGAGGCCTAATCCCAAGGCCAGTAAGTAAGGGCTTCGTGGCCTTAGTTGCCGCTATACTTCCGGCATGGATATCGAACGCATTCGCGCGTACCTGCTGACGTTGCCGCATGTCGTTGAGACGGCGCAGTGGGGTGGGCTCGTCTTCTGGGTGGGCGATAAGGCGATTGGCGGCAAGATGTTCGTGATGCTGCCGCTGGATGAGAACGAGAGCTTGGAGCGGAGTGAGAAGGCTCGTGTGATCTCGTACCTTGTTGGGGCGGAGCGCTACTCGGAGCTGCTTGAGGCCGAAGGGATCTTTCCTGCGCCGTATGTGGCTCGTATCTTCTGGGTCGCGGTGGCTGGGTGGGATGTCTTTCGCAAGGCGGAGTGGGAGCGGGAGTTGAGTGGGGCGCATGCGCTTACGCTGGCGAAGCTGCCGCCGAAGGTTCGGGCGGTGCTCGATATGCCTGCGGCGCAGCAGAAGAAGATGATTGTGGAGCGGCGGAAGTTGCTGGCTGCGAAGACTGCGAAAGAGGGATGAATGGTTCGATTCCCACTTCTACGGCGGACGGGTGTGAGGCTGTATTGACGAGCTGACTGTCGTCTGATGAAGACGCTTGAAGGAAGAATGCAACAATACCGCAGACTCCAACGAGATAGCATGTTCTACTGGAACGCACGAACCGTGAAGTACTAAAAGGAACCGCGACCTGCTCTATGGATACTGCTTCCGCTGCAACCTCTACCACCGCAATCTCGCCCGCAAAGAATCACTATGTCATCCTTGATGGGCTCCGTGGCGTCGCTTCGTTGATGGTCCTGGCGTTTCACCTCTGCGAGCCGTTTTCTGGTGAGAATCCGGTTAAGCAGATCATCAATCATGGCTATTTGGCGGTCGATTTTTTCTTCATGCTCTCCGGGTTCGTGATCGCTTATGCGTACGACGACCGTTGGACGCGCATGACGCAGTGGGACTTTTATAAACGACGACTTATTCGCCTGCAACCCATGGTCATCATGGGAAGTCTTATTGGCGCAGCACTCTTTTATTTCCAGAAGGGATCAGCCTTTCCCCTGATCGCCGCCACCCCCGTATGGAAGATGCTGCTTGTCATGTTGGTGGGCTGCACCCTGCTTCCTCTCCCGATATCGATGGACATCCGGGGCTGGCAGGAGATGCATCCGCTCGACGGACCGGCCTGGTCGCTCTTTTTTGAGTACATCGCCAATATTCTTTATGCAGTGGGCCTGCGTAAACTTTCCAAGACTCTGTTGAGTGTCCTCGTTTTCCTTATGGCAATTTTTCTCCTTCACCTGGCGGTCTTTGGTGAGGGTGGAGACCTGATTGGCGGCTGGGCTCTTAACGCAAAGGAACTCCATGTCGGGTTCGCACGGCTGCTGTTTCCTTTTTTCGCGGGGATCCTGCTTAGTCGGATTGGAGCGCGTATCCAGTTGAAGAATGCGTTCGGCATCGCCAGTCTGCTGCTGGTTATTGCGCTGTCGCTTCCGCGATTTGGCGGCACACAGCATCACTGGATGAACGGTCTCTACGAAGCGCTCTGCGTCATCCTTCTGTTCCCGCTTATTGTGGCGATTGGTGCTGGGGAAAAACGTGTTGCCGGTGGATCGATCCGGGTGGCGCGATTTTTCGGAGACTTGTCCTATCCGCTTTACATCACGCACTACCCGTTGATTTACATCTATACGGCCTGGGTCGTAAGGGCTAAACCGACAGCGGCTCAGGGCATTCTCCCGGCGGTTCTTGTCGCAGTCGCGGCCTTGACGATCGCTTATACCGCCCTGAAACTCTACGACGAGCCGATGCGGCGATGGTTGAGCAGGAGATTCCTCGTAAAGCAGGGCTGAGTCCTAAACACAACCGCCGAAGACTCGCACTGGTAACCCTAGAACAAGGAATTTCAACCGCCCTCGTTCTTTCGATTGCATTTCGTGGGAGTGGCAGAGGTGAACGCGAGGTTGATGTTCTGATGGGTTCCTACTCGCGCAGATGCCTTTCAAGGACGACAAACTCCAGATCGCTCCGTGTCGGGGTTCCATAGCGATGGTCTCCGTACGGGAATGGACGAGTCTCGCCTGTTTGCCGATAGCCTCTCCGCTCATACCAGGAGATGAGCGTATCGCGAACATTGACTACAGTCATTTCAATGGTTCGAGCTCCGTGCTTCACGGTGTACTCCTCCGCTGCGCTGAGAAGCGCACGGCCGAACCCCGTGTTCTGCAAAGCAGGTCCAACGGTGAGTGAACCCAAATACCACTTCTCAGGCGATATTGCCTGCAAACTTACGCATCCCTGAAGGTCCGAGGTCACTTCGTCTTTCGCAAGCAGGTAGAGAGCGCCTTTGGAAATCTCTTCACGGAGCAGGGATTCGTTGATGCGCTCACCCGTTATAAAGCCGAGTTCAACACTCCAACCCTGTTCGCCCTCTGCACCCCGAAAAGCAGCGTTCATGATGGCGATAATTGCCGGGAAGTCGGTTTCCTTTGCTGGTTGAAGAGGGATTGTCATCTTTCCCACAGGATAAGGCGATCGGCGCGTCTCATGACGCGATTGTTTGACGGTTTTTGAGGGCTGCGAAAGCAACTGCGGCTGCGGCGGCTGTTTAGACTCGGCGGCCGTCTGGGGTGAAGATTCCTTCGAAGGCGGGCCAGTAAGCCCAGATCAGGAAGATCTCGAGGAGAGCGCAGACGACGCCGGGGCCTACGCCAGCAGGCATCAGGGTGAGGTGGAAGAGCAGGATGTTGACGAGGATGGGGCCGAGGATTACCAGGGCGACGGGGACGTATCGGCCGATGAGCAGAAGGATTCCGGCGAGGGTGTAGAGGATGCCATGAAAGGTGAGCCAGCCGTGCGTGTACATGATGGTGGCGAAGACGCCGGCGTCTCCGGGCAATGGATGCATGGGGAAGAAGTGGAAGAAGTCGTTGAGCCCAAAGATGAGGAAGACGAGTCCAAGCAGAATGCGGGCGATGAGGACAGCGATTTTCATGGGTGGCGAACTCCTTCGAGGGGATCTGGTAGAGAATTCTCTGTGTGTGCTTCAATTGCGTCAAGAAGATTGATTGGATAAGTCGAAATCTATGCTGAATATCGGTAGCTCTGGTGTTACGTTGTCGCTGGCTGGGAAAGTAGCGTTGATTACGGGCGGTTCGCGTGGGATCGGCGCGGCGACGGTTCGGATGTTTCGCCAGGCGGGGGCGAAGGTGGTCTTCAACTACCGGTCGGCCTCAGAGCAGGCGGATGCGATCGTTGCAGAGTGCGGCGGTGGGGATCTCTGTCTGGCAGTTCAGCAGCCACTTTCTACCCCTGAAGACGGTGAAGCGCTGGTTGCCGCTGCTGTTGCTGCGTTTGGGCGGATCGACTGCGCGATTTTGAACCATGGCATCTGGCCGGCACATGACGCGCCGATCGCCGAGATGACGAGCGAACAGTGGCGCACGACGATGGGGACGAATCTCGACAGCGTGTTCGGCGTGATCCGCGCGGCGGTGGGCAGAATGAAGAGTCAGGTGCAGATCGGTGCGGAGCGTGGGCATATCGTGCTGGTGAGCTCTACCGCCGGCCAGCGGGGTGAGGCGTTTCATGCAGATTATGCAGCGACGAAGGGAGCGCTGATCAGCCTGACCAAGAGTCTCTCCACTGAGCTGATCGGCCAGGGAATCTACTGCAACTGCGTCGCTCCCGGCTGGGTGGCGACCGATGCTACGGTGGGCGTGCTCAGCGATCCTGAGGTTTCGAAGCGGCTGCTCTCGCTGATTCCACTGGGGCGGCCTGCGCATGTGGACGAGATCGCCGCTCCTATACTTTTTCTGTGCACTCCCTTCGCGGGGTTTATCTCCGGCGAGATCTTCAACGTGAACGGCGGCGCGGTGCTGGCCGGATGAGCGGAGCTTTCATGAAGCAGGTTGTCCTTCGAATCGGCGTTGCGGTTGCTCTCGGTTTTTTGTCTGCTCCTACGGTGTGGTCGCAGGCGAGTGAGATTCCCAGTGCCGCGCCGGTGGTGCCGGCTGGGCAGACCGCGGAGGAGCACGGGCGGAAGTTGCTGGACGAGATGGTCGAGGCGCTGGGCGGCGACGCATGGCTGCACCGCCGCAACGAGCGCCAGCTTGGACACATTGGACGCTTCTTTCGCGGCACGCCGACGGGTATTGTGATCGACTTCACCTCGACGCGCCAGTTCCCTACTACGGATCGTTTTGAGGCGCTGCGGGTGGGATTTATTACGGACAAGAGCATTCTTCTGCCCGGCAAGAAGATCGATATCGTGCAGATCTGGACGGCTGGCAAGGGGTATGAGGTTACGTACAAGGGGCGGGTGGAGCTGCCGAAGGATCAGGTGGAGGACTTTTACCGACGGAGTGAACACTCGGTGGAGGCGGTGGTGAATACGTGGCTGAAGGCTCCGGGCGTGGTGGTGGTGTACGAGGGGACGAGCATGGTGGAGCGGCGGCTCGCGGAGAAGGTTTCGATCTTGAGCGCGAATAACGACGCCGTGACGCTGGACCTGGACGCGACGACTCACCTGCCCCTGCGGCGCACCTTCGAGTGGAGGAATGAGACCTTCAAGGACTTCGACGAAGACGCGGAGGAGTATGCGGACTATCACACCCTCCAGGGCCTGCCGACAGCGTTGACGATCAGCCGGTATCATAACGGCGACCTGGCAAGCCAGACGTTTCTGCTGAAGGTGGAGTATGACGTGGAGGCTTCCCCGGATATGTTTAACCCCGATGTCTTGCTGAAGAAAAAGCAGTAGAGGCGGAGCCTGAGTACACTTTCTGTAGACAGAAGGAGTGACACGATATGAAACGGAAGTTCGCGAACATTCTCGAGACCATAGGAAACACGCCTGTCGTTCGCATCAATAAACTGGCTCCGGCCGATGTGAATCTCTACGTGAAGGTGGAGGCGTTCAACCCGCTGGGCTCTGTGAAGGACAGGCTGGCGCTGGGCGTGATTGAAGATGCGGAGCGCCGCAGAACGCTGAAGCCGGGGCAGACGGTGATTGAAGCGACCAGCGGCAATACTGGGATTGGGCTGGCGATGGTGTGCGCGCAGAAGGGCTATCCGCTGGTGATTGTGATGGCGGAGACGTTCAGCATTGAGCGGCGGAAGCTGATGAGATTTCTGGGGGCGCGGATTGTGCTGACGCCTGCGGCGGGGCGGGCTGTCGGCATGATTCAAAAGACCAACGAGCTGGCGGAGAAGCATGGGTGGTTTCAGACCAAGCAGTTCGACAACGAGGCAAACGCGGAGATCCACTCGCGGACGACGGCGCAGGAGATTTTGAGAGACTTCGAGGGCGACCGGTTGGACTACTGGGTGACCGGATTTGGCACTGGCGGAACGCTGACCGGCGTGTCGCGGGTGCTGGAGGAGAAGCGGCCGGAGACGAAGATTGTGGTGTGCGAGCCGACTTCGGCGCCGATGATCTCGAGTGGGTTGCTGCAGCCGCGCAACCCGGATGGATCAGCGTCTGCGAGCCACCCGGCGTGGACTCCGCATCCGCAGCAGGGGTGGAGCCCGGACTTGATCTCAACCCTGACGCAGGAATCTATCGACAAACACCGCATCGACCAGGTGCTACTGATTGAGAACGCGGACGCGATGCGATGCAGCCGCGAACTGGCGCTGAAGGAGGGGATCTTTGTGGGCATCACGTCGGGGGCGACGTTTGCAGGAGCGCTGCGTGTGTGCGCAGAGGCTCCCAAGGGTTCGACGGTGCTATGCATGCTGCCGGATACCGGGGAACGCTACCTCAGCACGCCGCTTTTTGCCGACATCGCGGTGGATATGACTCCGGAGGAGTTGGAGATCGCCCGGTCGACGCCGAGTTTGCAGCTTCAGGTTACTTCGTGACATGTATACCGGCTTCGCCCAATGGCCGGTGACCAACAGAAGCAGCCAACCGAAGGGGTACACGTCACGAAGTGACCGCCGCCAGCGCAAGGGCGTAGTCCGGCGTTTATACTCATCTTTGCCATGAGTGAGACAACGCCCGAACAGCCTTCCGACGAACAACCAGCGGCCAAGACGACGATGGACATCCTCGAGATCATGTCCCTGCTGCCGCACCGCTACCCCTTTCTGTTGATCGACCGCGTGGTCGAGATGGAGCGCAAGCAGCGCATCGTTGCAATTAAGAATGTGACGATCAACGAGCCTCACTTTCAGGGACACTTTCCGGACTACCCGATCATGCCCGGCGTGCTGATGGTGGAAGCTATTGCGCAAGCAGGCGGGGCGCTGCTGCTTACAGAGATTCCCGACCGCGACCAGAAGCTGATGGTGTTTACGGGAATCGAGAACGCACGCTTTCGACGGCCAGTGCTGCCGGGAGACCAGCTGCGCATTGAGGTGACGGTTCTGCAGTGGAGGAGCCGCGCGGTGAAGATGCTCGGCAGCATTACCGTCGACGGCAAGCTCGTCTGCGACGCCACGGTAATGTGCCAGGTGGTGCCGCGTGCCGTAAAAAAAGCAGAGGCACCGGCAGAGTGAGCATTCATCCCACAGCCATCGTTGCGGCGGGCGCTCAGATCCCCGCAAGCTGCAAGGTGGGGCCCTACTGCACGATCGGTCCTGATGTGGTGCTGGGTGATGAGTGCGAACTTGTCTCGCATGTCGTGCTCGACGGCCACCTGACGATGGGCCGCGGGAACCGCGTCTTTTCGTTTGCGTGCCTGGGCATCTCGCCGCAGGATCTAAAGTACGCCGGGGAGCCGACGCGGCTCGAGATCGGCGATCGCAACACCATTCGCGAGTACGTGACCATCTCGCGCGGGACCGCGGGTGGCGGCGGCGTGACGAGGATGGGGGATGAGTGCCTGATCATGGCCTATACCCACATCGGCCACGATTCGCAGATTGGCAACAGCTGCATCCTCGCGAACTCCGCCACGCTTGCGGGCCATGTGACGGTGGAAGACTACGCCGTTGTCGGCGCGCTCTGCCCGGTGCACCAGTTCTGCCGCATCGGCAGATATGCTTATATCGGCGGTGGGACGACTATCACGCAGAACGTGCTTCCCTATTCCTTGACCTCCATCGAACGCAACAACCACGCCTACGGACTGAACAAAGTGGGGCTGGAGCGAAAGGGCTTTACTCCGCAACAGCTCAAAGAGCTGCGTGTGGCGTACCGAACGCTGCTTGCCTCGAAGCTCAACACCACCGATGCGCTGGCTGCCATTCGTGAGACCATCGCCTCCGGCGAGGCGGGCGAACATGTCGTCTATCTCGCCGACTTTATTGCCAACAGCGAGCGCGGAATCATCAAGTAAGCGCGCTTATCCTGAGTCTTTTGCAAACAGATGGGAGTCTCTCTTTTATGATCCGCTCCGTTTCGACTTGTCTTCTCGCCGCAGCTTCACTTCTCTTTGCGACATGCTCTCCCGCAGATGCTGCGGCTCAGTCTGCTACGCCGACACGGGTGGCGATTGTCGGGCTCGTTCATGGCCATGTCCAGGGATTTCTGCACAATCTCACCTCTCACCCTGAGGTTCACTTGGTGGGCATCTCTGAACCGGATGCTGCGTTGCGCGAGAAATACATGGCGAAGACTCACTTGCCCAGCAGCATGTTCTTCGCCACGGAAGCGGAGATGCTGAAGCGTACGCAGCCGCAGGCGATTCTGGTTTACACCTCGATCGTGGGACACCGAGCCGCTATCGAAGAGGCTGCTCCGCTGCATATCGCGGCGATGGTGGAGAAGCCTCTGGCGACTACGGTGGAAGACGCGCTCGCCATCCAGGCGCTGTCGGAGCGGTACAACGTCCCTGTCCTTACGAACTATGAGACGACCTGGTACAACTCGAACACTGCTGCCGTGAAGATGCTCCAGGAGGGGAAGATCGGCGATCTGCGGAAGCTGGTCGTCCACGACGGCCACGAAGGCCCGAAGGAGATTGGGGTTGATCCGGAGTTCCTGAACTGGCTTACCGACCCGAAGCAGAACGGCGCGGGTGCTCTGTTCGACTTCGGCTGCTACGGCGTTGATCTGGCCACTTGGATCCAGCATGGAGAGCTTCCCACATCAGTGACGGCGGTCACGCTTCAGATTAAGCCGCAGATCTACCCCAACGTCGACGATGACAGCACGGTCGTTCTGACCTATCCGCACTCGCAGGCGATTATCCAGGGCTCGTGGAATTGGCCCTTTGCGCGGAAGGATATGGAGATCTACGGCGCGACCGGGTACGTCGATACGCTCTATGAAGACCGAGCACCTGGCGCGAAGTATCGCGCTCGTTTGACCGGGGAGAAGACCGAACATGTCGAGACTGCGCCGCCGCTCCAGGCTCCGCAGAATGATTCGCTGAACTACCTCGGTGCTGTGCTGAGCGGGACAGTGAAGCCGCAACACGATCTCAACTCACTCGACACCAACATTACCGTGGTTCGGATCCTGGATGCCGCGCGCCGCTCCGCTAAGACAGGCAAGACGATTTATCTCGCGCATGAAGTTGCGACGGCGAAGTAGTTCTTCTTACGTTGGCCATGAGTGAACCAGGCAATCTCGACAAGCTCGGGCTGATAGCGGGGAACGGGCGCTTTCCGTTTCTGCTATTGGACGCCGCACGCGCTCATGGTCTGCAGGTGGTCGTTGCAGCGATCAAGGAGGAGACCGACCCCGAGATCAACGACCGCGCTGCTGCCGACTCTGCGATTCACGTTCACTGGATGTCGCTCGGCGAGCTGTCGCGACTGATCGAAACCTTTCGCGCCGAGGGCGTGACCCGCGCCGTGATGGCTGGGCAGGTGAAGCACAAGCAGATCTTTTCGAGCATTCGCCCGGACTGGCGCCTGGCCAAGCTGCTGCTCAACCTGCGCACGCGCAACACCGATATGCTGTTGGGCGCGGTGGCAAAGGTGCTCGGCGATGAAGGTATTGAACTGATCTCGTCCACGCAGTATCTGGAGCCGCTGCTTGCGAAGGCCGGTGTGCTGACGCGACGCGCTCCTAACGAGGAAGAGGAGAAGGATGTGGCCTATGGCCGCGGCGTGGCGCAGGCTATCGCCGCGTACGATCTGGGCCAAACGGTGGTGATTGCAGCCCAGGCCTGTGTCGCTGTTGAGGCCATGGAGGGCACCGACGCGACCATCGCGCGCGCTGGTGAGCTCTTTCGTTCGCTCGATGACGACGGCGAGGGAGAGACGACGCTGCGCCGGACTCTTACCGTGGTCAAAGTGGCCAAACCCAACCAGGACATGCGCTTCGATGTGCCCGTCATTGGAGTTGCGACCATCGCAACCATGCAGGCCGCTGGCGCTACCTGCCTCGCGATTGAGGCAGAGAGAACGCTGATGTTCGACCCTGCGTCGATCCTTAACGCCGCCGACGCTGCCGGAATTACCATCGTCGCAAAGTAAAGATATTGTCACGGGCGCTAGAGAGCGTTCTGCGGAAGCGTAAAATTGCTCACACGGGCTTCAGTCGCGTCTTCGTGCGGCTACCAGACGTCTACAGCAAAAAGAAACCTATAAGGGGAACCACCATGCGCAAAGCAGTTTGGATCGCAGCAATCATCGGCATAGCAGCGGCGTGCGGCGTAGGCCTGAGAGCCCATGCAGCGCCCGCGGCAGATACACTACAGGCTGGAGCCACGGCGCCCAACTTTACCCTGCCCTCGCAGGAAGACAAGCCCGTCAGCCTGACCGACTACAAGGGCAAGTGGGTCGTCCTCTACTTCTACCCCAAGGACCAGACCACCGGCTGCACCATCGAGGCGCATAACTTCCAGCGCGACATCGCCAAGTATGACGCTCTGAATGCGGTCGTTCTCGGCGTCAGCCTGGATACCGTCGAGGGCCATAAGACCTGGTGCTCGAAGGATACGTTCAGCTTCAAGCTGCTGGCCGACCCGGATCACAAGGTCGTCGACATGTACGGCGTTCCGGTGAAGAACTTCGGCGTCGCGAAGTTTGCCAACCGTGAGACCTTCCTGATCTCGCCCGAAGGCAAGGTCGTCAAGGTGTGGGAGAAGGTCGATCCCAATGTTCACAGTACGGAAGTTCTGGCTGCAATCAACGCCGACAAAAAGTAAATACTTATCAGCAGACGCAAAAAGGCCCGGGCTCTCAATTGAGGAGTCCGGGCCTATTTGCTTGCCTTGGTGTTAGTTACTTCTTTACGGCCTTCTTTGCTGGTGCCTTTTTTACAGCCTTCTTTACGGCTTTCTTTGCAGGAGCCTTCTTGGCTGCCTTCTTAGCAGGAGCCTTCTTTGCTGCTGCCTTCTTCGCTGGAGCCTTCTTTGCTGCTTTCTTAGTTGCCAAGGTAGTACCTCTCGTCTTTAGTTTTTTACTGCTTCCAGTGCTCTTGTTGCCGACCGCCTTTTTAGGGGCGACCTTACCGCCGCGCAGAGCACTGACCTTCTTCGCGGCAGATTTCGATTTGGCGGAGGCTTTCTTTGGAGCTGCCTTCTTCGCCAGAACTTTTTTTGCTGCAACCTTCTTCGTCGCAGTCTTTTTAACCACAGCCTTCTTGGCAACAGCCTTCTTGACCGCCGGCTTGGTTGCCTTTTTCGCCGCCTTTGCTGGAGCAGCCTTTTTGGCGGGAGCAGCTTTCTTCGCAGGGGCCTTCTTTGCAGCTGGCTTCGTCGGCGGGGTGGAGGTCGGAATCGGCGTCGGGACTTCGGACTGCTTCGTCGCCGGCTGGTAGCTGCTTATCGGCGAGGCTGGCGCCGCGAAGACCTTTGCGTCTTCTGCGTGGGTTCCGTGCAGATCTTCGTCTTCCTCGTCGTCATCGTCATCCGAGGTCATCGTGACCTCCTCTTCTTCTTCGTCGTCATCGCTGAAGCTGTGCAGGTCGTCCTCGTCGTCTTCGGGTTCATCGCCATAGCTGTGATCGTCATCGGCTGCAGTTGCGTAAAGCTTGATTGTGTCATCGAACATCATTGTTGTTATCCCCTCACTGCTCTTACCTTCGGCGCTCTCTGCTTCGTCTTACAATTCGCTACGGCGATAAACTCGTTTACTTCCCGGCACGAGATTCTAGCAACAGGATGCATCCAAGCGCTACCGAAGGCAAGTACTCTTTTTGGTGAGGAAGCTTATCGTGTAGCTTTCTTTTTAGTTTTGGATGTCACACTCTGCTTCGCTGCCGCCAAATTTTTCTTACTCGATGCCCTCCCTGTTGCAGTCAATCCACTCGCCTTCGAGCCGGAGTGTTTGGCGGAGGAGTGCGCCGCACCCTGAGAAACACTGGTCGAAGAAGTGTATGCGCGGCTTCCTGTTCGAGCACGCCTGCCGCGCAGGCGCGTACCAGGCGCGAGCTTCACCGGCTCCGCTACTGCGAGAGACGCACCCGGGCGCACAGTATTCGACGAAAGATGATTCCATCGCCGCAGCTCTTCAACAGAGACGCCGAATCGATCGGCGACGGTGACCAGCGTGTCTCCGCGACGCACGGCATACCGTTGCGGGCGGGCACTCGCAGCGGCGGTCGTCACGGGTACTACGAGCTCGTCTCCTGCATCGACTGCGCCGCCTGCGGGCAGATCGTTCACCTCGGAGATCTCGGCCGCACGAGCGTGCAGAGCGCCTGCGATGCCGTCGAGCGACTCACCAGCCCGCACCACATGGAAGCGCCAGCTGCTGCGTTTGTCTTCGGGAATCTCCTTAAGGCGTTCGGTAAAGGCAGCGCGCGTGCCCACCGGGATATGCAGGTCGAAGGAGATATCGCGCGGTGTGGTCATCCGTAGCAGACTCGGGTTGAGCGCGACGATCTCCTGCAGAGTGGAGTCGGTCACATCCGCGACCAGGCGCAGATCGATCGCGTAGTCCACCGAGACGGTGTCCGACACCACGGCTTCGTCAGGCACCATCTTGTCCAAGCCATACTTCTCGGGATTCTTCGCCATGATGACTGCGGCTAGGATCTTGGGCACGTAGTCACGGGTCTCCTTCGGCAGTGCATTGCGCCGATAGAGCTCCCAGAAGTCGGCATACCCCGTTCGTTGTACGGCGCGCTGCACGTTGCCCGGACCCCAGTCGTAGGCGGCCATCGCAAGGTACCAGTCGCCGAACTGGTTGTAGAGCGCCTTCATATACTTTGCGTAGGCGATCGAAGATTTTTCGGGATCGAAGCGCTCATCGAAGTAGCCGTTGCGCGCCAGGCCGTAGGCGCCGGTGGGCATAAACTGCCACATGCCGCCGGCTCCAGACTTCGCGTTGAGCACTTGCGGCTGAAAACCTGACTCGGCGACGGCAAGATAGATGAGATCCTGCGGCACGCCCTGGTCGGTCAGCGCCTTCTGGATCATGGCCTTGTATTTTCCAGCGCGCTCCATGCTGCGAAGCATGTGGGCGTGGAAGGAGGGCGAGTTCGCGAAGTAGCCGATGTAGCCCGCGACCTGGTCGTTGATGACAAGAGGCAAGTCGGATTTGATCTGTAGCTCCGCCTTCAGCTTTGCGGTCAGCTCGGGGTTGGCCGGGAAGGTGAGGTCTTCGGCGGTGTCGAGCGGCGCCTCTTCGATCTTCGGTGAGAATCCGTTGCCTTGCTTCAGCGCTGCCATCTCAAGCGAGTTCACGGCATTCAACAGATGATCGAACTCATCGGCAAGCTGTGGATCTGTCTTGAGGTCCATGCCGCTGGTCAACATCAGATCGACGGCGGAGTCGAAGTCCAGCCGAGCCGCGTCGAGATGGCCTGAGCGATAGTTATCGACTCCACTGCGGTAAGCTGCCTCGGCAGAGTTGATGAGTTGCTGCACCTTGAAGGCCTTCGCAGAGTTGTCGACGGCCTGCTCCGTGGATGGAACCGCTGCTCCGGGCTGCGCTGTGCTTGAGGTCTTGCCTTGTGCAATCGCAGGAGCTGTCGTCTGGGCAGAAGCCTTGCCCGGCGAGGCCGTGTCGTCCTGTGGGCAGCCAGCGAGCATCACCAGCGGCGCACAGCTCACCACGAGTGCCCACCGCCGCATTGAACTTCCTAAAGTGATTCGCGCCATCGTTCCTGCCAATTGTAAGACGCGCGACCGGTAAATGATGTCTCAATCGCACAATCATCTGCACCGCGCGAACAAAGACGAGTACGGCTTAGAAGAATCGTACGAATGCAGAGACAGAGCGTCGTACACCGATACACGCCTCGTTACTCCGAATCCGTGAAAGAGATGATTGCTTAGTGTGTCGAAAAAGATTGTTCGATGCTTCGCCAGCCGAACGCGATCTCCGAAAGATCCACTCCGCCGATCTCGATCGACTTCTGCGCGACCTGGACTCCGCCGAGCTTTTTGTAGAAGGCGGCCCCAGGGTTTTGTTCTAACACCCATACGAGGACACCGGTGAAACCTTCTCGCCTCAGGCTGTTGGCCAGCGTCTGCATCAGGGTGCGTCCTGCACCTTGGCCTTGTTGAAGGTGGAGGAGGTAGATCGCGTAGATCTCTGCATCGCAGTGCTCCATGCTCTCTCGCGCTCTTCCTCCTGCGGCAAAACCGAAGACTCCGGATTCGTCTTCGGCTACAAAGATCAGCGTGTCAGGTGAGAGAAGCTGGGCCTTCCAAAGCTCGGTTCGCGACTCAAGATTCATAGACGCCAGATAAGATTCGGGGACGATCCCGCGATAAGTAGTCTTCCAGCTTTCGACGTGAACCAGCGCGATGGAGGCTGCGTCTTCGAGTTCACCCTTCCGAATCGTGAAGGCCATGGAGAGATTTGACCACACAGCTTACGCAAAGTTGCCGCTTTTGCATAGCTGACGGCCAGAACCAGGATGCGTCGTCCCGCCGTGCGGGTGTTAAGATGGATATTGAGGCTACCCAGCTACAAAATGGATCCAAGTCACATCCGCAACTTCGCGATCATCGCGCATATCGACCATGGCAAGTCCACTCTTTCCGACCGGCTGCTGGAGCTGACCGGCTCGCTGACCTCGCGCGAGATGCAGGCGCAGGTGCTCGACGCCATGGACCTCGAGCGCGAGCGCGGCATCACGATCAAAGCCCACACCGTCCGCATGATGTACAAGGCGCAGGATGGCGAGACTTATCAGCTCAACCTGATCGACACGCCGGGCCACGTCGACTTCTCCTACGAGGTCTCGCGGTCACTGGCTTCGTGCGAGGGCGCACTACTGGTCGTCGATGCGTCGCAGGGCGTCGAGGCGCAGACGCTTGCCAATGCCTACCTCGCCATCTCGAACGGACTCGAGATTATTCCGATCATCAACAAGATCGACCTGCCCAGCGCCGACATCGAGCGCACGAAGGAGATGATTGAGAAGTCGGTTGGGCTGCCTGCGGACGATGCCATCGCCGTCAGCGCGAAGACCGGACTGAATGTTGCCAGCATCCTCGAGGCTGTCGTCACGCTTCTGCCGCAGCCGTTAGGCGACCCCGAGGCTCCGCTGCAGGCGTTGATCTTCGATAGCTGGTTCGATCCGTACAGAGGCGTCATCGTACTCGCGCGCATCATCAATGGCCGGCTACGCAAGGGCATGAAGATCAAGGTGATGTCGAACGGAAAGACCTTCGACGTTGAGAGTATGGGCGTGATGACTCCGAAGCCGGTAGAGCTTGCCGAACTCAGCGCGGGCGAGGTCGGTTTTTTCGTGGCCACCATCAAGAACGTCGCAGACACCAAGGTCGGCGACACCATCACCTCGGTCGAGAACCCTTGCGCTGAAGCTCTGCCGGGCTTTGAAGACATCAAGAGCATGGTCTTCGCGGGTCTTTACACGGTCGACTCCCACGAGCACGCCATGCTGCGCGATGCGTTGGAGAAGCTTCGCCTCAACGATGCTTCATTTTCCTTCGAGCCGGAGTCTTCGGTCGCGCTTGGCTTCGGCTTCCGCTGCGGCTTCCTGGGACTGCTGCATCTCGAGATCATTCAGGAGCGCCTGGAGCGCGAGTACGATCTCGACCTGATCACCACCGCACCGGGCGTGCGCTACAAGATCACCATGACCGACGGCAGCGTGCGCGAGGTGGACAATCCCTCCCGCTGGCCCGATACCACCGAGATCGAGCAGATCGAAGAGCCAGTGATCGTGGCGAAGATCCTGACCAATGAAGAGTACGTCGGCGGCATATTGAAGCTGGTCGAAGAGAAGCGCGGACGGCAGCAGAATATGGAGTATGTCTCCGACACGCGCGTTCTAATTACGTATGAACTTCCTTTGAACGAGATCGTGCTGGATTTTTATGATCGCCTGAAGACGGTCTCGCGCGGTTATGCGTCGCTCGACTATGCTCTTGCGGGGATGTGGGTTTCGCCGATGGTCAAGATGGAGATTCTTATCGGCGGCGATCCCGTGGATGCACTGTCGATCATCATCCATAAAGATTTTGCGCAGCAGCGTGGCCGTGCCCTCGTTTCAAAGATGCGCGAACTGATTCCGCGCCAGATGTTCGAGGTCGCCATCCAGGCTGCGATCGGCTCCAAGGTCATCGCGCGCGAGACAGTTACTGCGATTCGCAAGAACGTCATCGCGAAGTGCTACGGCGGGGATATCAGCCGAAAGCGCAAGCTGCTGGAGAAGCAGAAAGAAGGAAAGAAGCGGATGAAGAGGATCGGCAAGGTCGACATTCCGCAGGAGGCCTTCCTGGCCGTGTTGAAGGTCGGAGAGGAATAAACCTTCCTTGGATGGTCGAGAAGAACTCTGGCCCTCCAGGGGCAACTCTCAGTCCAAATACGATCAAGTTGCTAGCTTTTTTAGGTGGACAAACTCGGATGTAAAGAGTTGGATTCAACAATTTGTAACCTGGTCGTAACGTTGATCTGTGGAAACCCTTGAAATAGCGTTAGTTGCCGGGAACAGCGAATAGTTCGCTGGAATAACTAAAGCCTCTTCCTTCCAAGCCTTTTATTCGTATGCACTTAGCCCATACGACGTGAAAGGGAGGCAGAAGTTGACGCCAGCCGCAGCTGACGGAAAATGAGTTTGCGCTCTCCGCGATCCACAGATTTTTCCACAGGGTTCCTGTGCTTAGGCTCTTAAAAAGAGCCACTACGCAGTGAACGGAAGCTCTCGCGAGCCTCCGTTCGCTGCGTAGCGATATTTGGTCCTGTGACTACTGCTTGGGTGCGGCGGGTTTAGGAGTCGTTGGACGTGGACGAGCCGTTGTGGGGGCCGGAGAAGACGGGCCCGACGGCGGAGGCGCAGCGACACCCGACGCGGTGTTGTACGCCGTCACGATGGCCTGGGTCACATCGGTGCTCTGATTTGCCCACATTACGTTGCTCTGCTGTCCACTGACATCGAGCAGCAAGGTGTAACCATTCTTGCTCACATAATCTTTCAATGTTACAGATACCTTCGCCGCGACCTTGCCGTAGGCTTCCTGCAGATCCGCGTTGTAAGCAGTCTGAGCATCCTCGGCGTTGCGGTTCAGCTCCTTCTCTTTCGTATCGATGTTGCGCAGGCGGCTGGCGCGCTCTTCATCGGGAAGAGTTGCGGGAGCGCTCTGCAACTGAGCCTTGAGCGAATCGACCTCCTTCGAGAGCGTGTCGATCTGATCCTTTTTGGGCTTGTACTTGTCCTGAATCTGCTGGACGGAGCGCTGGCCTTCATTGGTGGCGAAGACCGCCTGCTCGAAGGCAACCAGCGCGATCTTTGCGGGGATGGCCTGCGGCTCGACGGCGGCGGATGCAGCGGTAGCAGGAGCTGGTGCTGCAGCGGTCTGGGAGACTCCGGCGGTGGTCATCAATCCGGCGCTAAGCGCGGAGATAAGAACGAGGGTGCGATTCATGCGGTCTGTGGTACTCCTTCAGAGTTTCGATCGATTTGATCGTTCCATCACTGGTTACAAAACATCTCGAAAAGTTGAATTTGCTTCAAGGGAGCGATTCGGTCTTCGGAGTCTACCGGGAGTATCCAACCAGGCTTACTCCCCGTAGCCGAACTCCATCACGCAGGGTTACTGCTTCGGCGGCAGCGCCGGCTTGGGAGCGGCCGAGGCGTGCGGACGAGCTGCGGGGGTTGGTGCGGAAGGGACCGGTGCGGCGATTCCCGACGATGTGTTGTACGCATCGAGAACAGCGCGCGAGATATCAGTCCCCTCGCTGGTCCAGAGAACGCTCATCGAACCACCCTGCTGGCCGGTGATATCGAGCAGCATAGTGTAGCCATTGTCTTCCACGTACTTCTTGACGATCGGCGCGAGCTTCTTCGCAACCACACCGACGGCCTGCTGCTGCTCTGCGGAAACGGCCTGCTGGGCATCTTCGCCGTCGCGCTGCAGCTGCTTCTCCTTGATGTCGATGGCGCGGACTTTTGCAGCGCGATCCGCTTCTGTCATCGTCGCGGGAGCGCTCTGCAACTGCTTCTTCAGGGTATCGATCTCCTGGGACTTGGCCTGCAGTTCGGCGCCCTTCGGCTCGTACTTCTTTTGCAGGGTCTGCAGGGCGCGCTGTCCTTCGTTAGTTGCGGCTGCGACCTGCTCGAACTCAATGGTGGCGATCTTCGCGGGAATTGCGTGAGGCGCGACGGGAGCGGGCGCTGTCTGGGTAGAAGCTGCGGCGGGAGCGGCTGCGGTCTGAGCCACGCCTGCAGCGGACGTCATTGCCGCAGCGAGAGCGGTAGCAAAAGCAAAGGTACGATTCATGCGGTGTGTGGTACTCCTTCAGGGATTGGTCAAACCTTGTACGGCTTCGGGCGCACCATCGCGTGCCGTCTGGGCCGTTCCCTCCATCCACTCGATCAACACACTCTTAAGACAGAGTGCGTCATCTTTTACCTCGATCGGACCGACTTCCGTACCAGCAAATCGGCAGCAAAACGAGAGGGCTGCCGGAACACATAGATTATAGGGTCCAGCCGGACAAGGGTCAATTGGACGCAATTTCCGCAATTGCACTATTGAAATATGGAACGCTTCCGCGTGAATCTTCCATTTTCAGAATCTTTGGGCGTCGGTTTGGTGGTATGTCGCAGAGTTTGCCAAGGAATGGGTGATCCTGCTTTTGGTGATTAAATTGCTTCTTGATGAAAGGCAACACGTTGGCTTGATCCGGTGTGTGCCAGACAATGCCCCGGCTCAGCAGAAGCTACACCCAACCGATGGTGTGGACCGTAAGTCCGGAGGTCTGCTTCCTTCATCGGAAGTTTTTCAGGAGGCCAGTGACTGGCCATTAGGATGTGAAGGACCGCTTCCATGAAGCGGTCCTTCTGATTTCGAGAGTAGATACGCCCCAGAAGTCGTAGAAGAGAGTTCTTGCCAAGTGACTTCATTGGGCGTACCCTTGAAGTTGCCTTGTGAACCGGCTGTGGGTGCCGATCGCTGTGTGCCGTCAGAGTTCGTGGAGGCGGCAAAGACACAGGATTACAGTAGACCGGATTTGTCGGACTCTGTCGCAAACAGGTAGAGGGTGAAAAGAAGGTTCGCCGCTGTCAGGCGCTCCAGGTTGCGCGTAGCCGGCGGATTGCCGGTGTGATGACAGCCGAATACCAAAAGAAGACGTCCGTTCGAGTAAAACTTGAGACCGTTTCATCCGACGCTGCAAAACCGGTTTGGTTCCTCCTCCGTGAATCTCACGGGGAAGAAGAGGCCGTCTGCGTGGGAGAAAACGCTAATTGCGATCTAAAGCAATAGGAAGTGGAAGCATGACTTCAGAGCAGAATGTACCCGAGGTAGATTCTCACCAGGGTTCGACAATGTCCCCCGTCCAGCAGGACGGAGAGGCGCAATTTGCCGGGCAGAATATCCCGCACGGCATGGGTCAGTCCAAAAGCAGCCGCCGCCGCCGCCGCAAGCGGAAGAGCAAAGGACCGGACGCTCCGCAGAGTGTCCAGTCGGGCGAACAGGGCGCAGGGCAGCCCATCGGCTCCCTTCAGGGTTCAGCCGCTCCACAACCCATCCAGCCGCAGGGCGGACAAGGTTTTCAGGCCGGCGCAGGCCAGCAGCAGAATGGCTCGCCCACGGCAAAGCGCTGGAAGAAGAAGTTCCGTGACCGCGACCGTCCGCGCTCGCCGGAGAATCCCGGCAACGTCGCCAGCGGAAGCAATGGTGGCGGGTTCAGTAGCAACGGCGGCGGCTATCGCGATCGCGACACCCATCAGCCCGGCAACAACAGTGGCGGGTTCAAGCGCAAGGGTGGCGGCGGCAGGCAGCAATCGCGCGGACCTCGCAGCTTTGTCGGCCCCATGGACCACAGCTATCGCGCAGTGAACGGCAACTTCGCGGACACTCCGCCCTCCACCATGGACTCGCATAACGGCAACTACCAGGGCCGCAGCAATGGTCATGGCGGCGGCCGTAGCTATCAGAGCGACTCGCAACCCATCGACTACTCTCAGGGCCGCGCTATTCCGATTGCGGAAGATGCGCCGACGAAGATTTTCTTTTTCATCGAAGATCTCTTCTTCATCGCCAAAATCTCCGAGACTGCACGCAAGCTCGGGGTCAAGATCGCATTCGTCAAGAACGATAAAGAGGCCATCGCCGCACTCGTTGGCGGCGAAGAAGAGGACCGTCCAGGTCTGATCGTCTTCGATCTCAACAACGCGAACGCCAAGCCTTTGACGCTGATTCCCAAGTTGAAGGCGAAGCTCAAGCGCAGCACCTCCATTGTCGGCTTCCTGTCGCACCTGCAGGGAGATCTGAAGGCGAAGGCTGTAGAAGCTGGTTGCGACACCGTGATGCCGCGCGCAGCCTTCTCGCAGAACCTGCCGAACCTCCTCCGCCGCTATGGGATGGAAGAGGAAGAAGAGCCGAACTTCAACCAATAAGTCAGAGGGCAAACCCTTGCGGCTGAAGTTTGACGAAGTCCAGTTAGAGCCCGGGAGATTCTCTCGGGCTCAGCTTTTTTAAGAACTAACCCGGGGGCCAGGTCATGTGTCTGCCGCCCAGCAGATGAAGGTGCAGGTGGTTCACCGTCTGCCCGCCGTCATCGCCTGTGTTTACGACGATCCGGTAGCCTTTGCTTAGATTCTCGCTGCGCGCGATCTCCGCCGCAGCCGACATCAGCGAACCTAAGAGCGCCGCGTCTTTCGCGTCTGACTTCGCCGTCGAAGCGATGTGTTGTTTGGGAATGATCAGCAGGTGCGTGGGAGCCTGGGGATTGATATCGGGAAACCCGATGCAGAACTCATCTTCGTAGACGCGGTTCGCCGGAATATCTCCGGCTACGATCCGGCAGAAGAGGCAGTCGGAAGATGCGGAGTTGCTCAACTTGACCTTCATTATGGTTGAAAGTACTTCGGATGCTGCCCTGCTGTCCAGGGGTTATACGCCAGTGCGAAGGCCGCGCGGCTTGCAGTGGAGGGGTGTCCGTCGGTCCAGAAATCGACCCATGGATGTGGCGTTGGATCGTCGAGCGAGTTCTCTCCAAGTTTCTGGAAACCTTGCTGTGTGGTGGTTTGCGGGTCGGCGACGATGCCGTGAATCGCCTCCTGCCCGTACACGTCGGCGGCATGTTCCATCGAACGGCTCACCGCGTTTTCAAAGGGCTCAGAGATAAAGTTCAGAATATTCAATCCCAGCACCAGAACCGCCAGGCAGGCCCAGTCGCTCTGAGAGCGAATCCCCCATCGCGCACCATACTTCGCGACGAGCCAACTCGTCATTCGCTGTCCCACGAAGAATCCGAGAAGCAGAAACACCGCGCTGAACAGCAGACCACGCACAATGTGGTGGAGCGCATAGTGGCCAAGCTCATGTCCGAAGACTCCGGCGAGCTCATCGTGCGTCGCGGCCGCGATCGTCGTATCCCACAACACCAGCCGCTTCGAGGGTCCGAAGCCGGTGACGTAGGCGTTCATGCTCGTTACCTTGCTGCTGGCTCGCATGAAGAACATCCTGTTCGGCGGCATAGCGACTCCGCTGCGAGCCACTACCCGCTCCAGCTGCGCCACCAGCGCGGGATCGCGTTGCTGGAGGGGTTCGAACTTGTTGAAGAGAGGATCGACCAGAACCGGCGAGACGAAGATCCCAAACAACACGGCGATCATCGTCGGGATCCAGAACCAGAACCACCAGTGCTTCGGCGACCTCCGGATTACCCAAAACAGCACCATCACCAGCACGCCCGCCACCAGCCATGTCAGCAGAAAACTCTTGCCCCAATCCGCAAACCAGCTTTCCCATCGCTGCACCGAGAGCCCATACACCAGCGATACGTGATGTCCATAGAGCCGCAGCGGCGCATTCAACAGCGTAGTCAGCAGCAGGAAGAGAAAGACAAAGACAAAACACTGGCCCCACCGACTCTTTGTCACTCTCTCTGCAGCATCACGCATCCGCGCGGGTACACCCAGCACAAGCAGTAGCACCAGTTGCAGAATCCCCCAGCCCTCCGAGGCAAAGTGGAGCACGGTGCGATCGCGAAACAGCTCCTTGGCTAACTTGAGCTTCTCTGGCGGCAGCGTATAGGCCGTTCGATTCTGCGCGGCCTCCCGGAGAGCCTGCGCTTCGGTTGGAGTCGCCCTCAGCACCCGCGACGACGCGATCGTCACAACCAGGAGGCCGATCGCCAGAAGCAGCAAAACTGCGCGCACATTCAACAATCTCAATCTAAAGGCTCCATCCACCGTGAAGCCAGTGTGCCTGATCCGCCAAGGCCAACGCAAAGCCCGCACCCTGCGCGATCGCGAATCACCTCTGCAACTCAGCTCCAGGCTCCGCGCTAATCTCCAACCCGAAGCGCGACAGCTCGCGCTTCTGCAGGTTGTAGTCGATGAAGAAGCCAATTCCAATCGCCAGCGGGATGATGCCGGCGGCTGATCCTGCCAATACATCCCGCTCCTGCACAATAACGCTGAGGGCCACAAAAAACAGGATCAACCCCATCCCAACCGAGACCAAAACTATTCCTGTACGCCGTGCGTTGCCGAGACTGCGCAGCGGGTCTCTAACGCGCTTCTCCTCGTCGCCACTGCCTAAGAGCTTCTCGATCTCGGCGATCGGAATGCCACGCGCAATCATGGCCATGCGTTGTTCCGCCTTGTTTCGGCGTTGTTGGGCTTCAAACCAGATACCTGAAATGATGGCGACGGCACCGACGGCGCAACCGGCCACCGGCACAATAAAAGGACTCATCATAAAATCCATGGGCTACCTCCTCTTTCTGCCCGCGTTAGACCGGAACACTTCTGCAAAGTTTCACTCGCGCCAATGAAACTTTAGGAGCACTCTATGGTCTAACCCCGCTTGGACGCCGATCTCACCTTCGAACAGCTGGTACGCGAACATCAGTCCATGGTCTTCCGCACCCTGCTGCGCCTGACCGGAAGCCGAGAGCATCTCGACGATCTCGCCCAGGACGTCTTCCTCCGCCTCTACCGTGCACTCCCCAGCTTTCGCGGAGAGGCACTTATTACCACCTATCTCTATCGCATCGCCGTCAACGTCGCGCAGGACGAGTGGAAGCGACGTCGCCGTGACGATCGCTCCCACATCTCACTCTCCGACGAAACGTCTGACTGGGAGGAGCGTCTCGCGCACCCGGACCGCAACGCAGAGCAGAAGATAGAGGAGCGCGAGTTTCAGCAGGCCGTCGAAGAGCAGCTTCAACTTCTCAGCAAGATTGAGCGAACCATCCTCATTCTCTATCATCAAGAGGAGCGCACTTACGAGCAGATCTCGTACGCACTGGGGATGCCGATCGGCACGGTTCGAACTCATCTGCACCGCGGGAGAAAAAAACTCCGCGAAGCCATTCAGCAACGTCAAACAAACGAGAGGAGACCGGCATGTCAGACGACTTGAAGAACACGCAGCCCGAAGAGAGAGCCGCAGATCTCGAGCACGAGCTGGACCAGCGCCTCCTCCGTGCTCTCGAGGCTGCGCCCGAAGTCGACATCCCCGCTGACTTTGCTGCCCGTGTCGCCCGTAACCTCCCTGCACGCCGGCCGGAGTTCGTCACCGCCACCCACTACGGCGAACATGCAGTCTTCCTCGGTATGCTCCTTACGCTGGCGGTGCTTATCGTCCTGACACTGCACAACGGCAGGCACGCCGGCTTCGGACTGGCGGAGTCTCTCCTGCTGACCCAGTTCCTCGCGCTCACCATATGGATCAGCGTTCGGCGCCATGGAGTGAGCTAGGCCGCCTGTCGACCAAACCCGCGCCACTGCGTCCAACCAGCAGTCATCTGCGCCAAGGCCGCAAAGCGCAAGCTGGTGCGCGCGGCATCGACACTTCCGATACACTCGGCAGCAGGCGTATTTTGCAGGCGAAACGAGTTTCCCTTTCCATGAAGAGACAAAGAGTGGCAGTAGCCGGCGTGGGTCTTGCCGGTTTGGTAGTGGTCGCAATCTCCTCCGTCAGCCCCATCGCGGCAGCAGCAACCAAAAGTCCTGAAACCGCACCGGCAGCGGTCCTGATCGACACTATGGAGTCGGAGCTGCATCGCGCGATGAACTCGCTCGGCAACACCGCAACCGACGCTACCCAACAACCGAAGCCCTACTTCCTCAGCTACGCCGTCTCCGACAGCGACAACATGAGCCTTACCGCGCAGTTCGGCGCCATCACCGGCTCTCATCAAAGCCACCGGCGCACTGCCGACGTTCAGGTTCGTCTCGGCACTCCCGCCGAAGACAATACTCATGGCGATCATCGCAACAGCGCCCTCACTACCATTCCGCTGCCTCTTGCCAACGACAGCGACGCCATCGCGCGTACGCTCTGGTTCGCCACCAACCGCGGCTACGGGAAGGCACTCGACGGTTATCTGAAGGTGAAGACCGAACAGCAGGTTCGTGCCAAAGAAGAGGACGCATCCGCGGACTTCTCGAAGGAGACACCTGCGTCTGCGATCCTGCCGCCTTCTCCTGCGTTGGTCGTCGACACCGCCACCTGGCAGACTCGTCTGCGCGAACTCTCCGGCCTCTTCAAGCAATACCCAGACGTCTTCTATAACAACGTCGCGCTCGAAGCTTCCACCGAGACGGACTACTTCGTCTCCTCCGAAGGCGCCAAGGTCGCGACTCCGAATCATGTTGCTCGCCTGGTCATCGTGGCCCGCACCCGCGCCGCCGACGGCATGGATCTCTTCCGCGCCGAGACCTTCGAGGCCGACGAGGTTGCGCATCTTCCCGATCAGAAGACCCTCACCGACAAGACCATGGCGATGGCCAAAAATCTCGAAGCTCTCCGCGAGGCTCCCGTCACTGAGCCCTTCAACGGTCCCGCAATTCTCAGTGGCCGCGCCTCGGCGGTCTTCTTCCACGAAGTCCTGGGGCATCGCCTCGAAGGACAACGCCAGCGTGGAGACGACGAAGGACAGACCTTCACCAAGCTCCTGGGCAAGCAGATTCTGCCGACGTTTCTCAGCGTCTCCGACGATCCCACGCTCACCGACTTCCACGGCACGCCTCTCAGCGGCCACTACAGCTACGACGATGAGGGCCAACAGGCGCGCCGCGTCGACCTGATCAAAGACGGTGTCCTCGATACCTTCCTGATGTCGCGTCTTCCTATCGCCAGCTTCTCTACCTCAAATGGCCACGGCCGCGCCGAGACCGGCCACATGCCCACCGGCCGCCAGGGAAACCTCATCGTCACCTCCTCGAAGACCGTCAGCGACGCGGAGCTGCGCGAGATGTTGAAGGCCGAAGCTAAAAAACAGGGCAAAGCCTACGGCCTCTACTTTGAAGACATCTCCTCTGGCTTTGCAGTTACCACCCGCCGCTCGCCGCAGGCCTTCCAGGTCATTCCGCTGGTCGTCTATCGCGTCTACGTGGATGGCCGCCCAGACGAACTCGTGCGCGGCGTCAGCATCGTAGGCACGCCCCAGGCCGCGCTCAACCGCATCCTCGCCACTAACGACAAGCAGGACGTCTTCAACGGCATCTGCGGAGCCGAGTCGGGCAGTATCCCCGTCAGCGCAGTTGCTCCTGCCATGCTCGTCAGCGAGATCGAAACCCAGCGCCAGGCACAGGGCACAGCGCGTCCGCCCATTCTTCCTCCGCCTGGAGCGGACTCAGCAGGCGGTGGAAAGGTGGCCCAATAATGAAATTGCATCTACGTAAGTTACAAATCTGCGGCCTGCTCTCCTCCGTGCTTTACTCTGCAGCTTTGCTCAGCACGGTGGCAGACACAAATAGCGCAGCTGCACAGACTGCTGCGCCGGCGAATGATCCTCTTCTCCGCGCCATGCAGTTAGAGCTCGACCGCGAGAAGTCTCTTCTGCTTCCCGGCATGCAGCGGCCCTACTACGTGGAGTACCGACTAGATGATATGACCTCTTATGAGGCGGTCGCGAACTACGGCGCGCTCACTCGCGAAGAGGAAAACCGTCAGCGCATCGTTCGCGTCACCGTCCGCATCGGCGACTACACCACCGACAGCAGCACCAGCCGTGGCGACGGCAGTCTTGAGCTTGCCCCTACCGACGACAATCCGGAAGCTCTACGATATGCTCTCTGGACTGCGACCGACACCGCGTACAAGAACGCCCTGCGTGCGTACTCGACAAAACAAGCTGCGCTGAAGCAGTTTCAGTCCGCGCAGGCCCAACCCGACTTTGCCCAGGCGAAGCCTGTCGTACAGATCTCGCCACTCGCCACTCTCGACCTTGATCGCGACGAGTGGAAGCGCCGCATCGTCGAAGTCAGCGGTCTCTTCTCCTCTGACAAGCAGGTGCGTCCCTTCGCCGAGCACGTACAGTACTCCGTCGCAAACATTCGCGGCATCGCGCTTAACCGTTATCTCGTCAATACCGAAGGCACCGTGCTGCGTCAGGGTTACACCGGATATGACGGCGCCATCAGCGTGGGGGGACAGGCCGCAGACGGCATGCGTCTGAGCCGCGACAACGGCACGGTTGCCGCCAGCGCAAAGGATCTCGAGAGCGCCAGCGCTTTTCGCAAGCGTGCCATCGAAGACCTCAAGAGCTACGAGGAGTTGCGTAACGCACCCGTAGTCTCCGCGGACGATTATCATGGGCCAGTCCTGTTCAGCGGAGACGCAGCCGCCGACGTGATCGATCGTCTCTTCGTCCCCAACATCGAAGCCGACCGGCCCGAGATGGGCACGACTGCCCGCACTACCGGTGCCTACTCTTCGAGCTTCAAAGCGCGCGTCCTGCCGCAGATGCTCAGCGTTACCGATGATCCGCTCCAGGCAAAGTTCGACGGCAAGGCCTTGCTTGGCGCCTACACCTTTGACGACGAAGGCGTCCCTGCACAGTCGGTCGATATCGTCGTCAGCGGCAAGCTGGAGAACTTCCTCATCGGCCGCGAACCCGTCCGGGACTTCGACACCTCGAACGGCCATGGCCGCGCCGCTCCCGCACAGGCGGCGCACTCCCGCGCAGGAGTCATTCTGGTCAAATCCAGCCAGCCGCTCTCGCGAGAGGAACTCAATAAACGCCTCCTCACGATGGCGAAGGAGCAGGGCCGCGATGTTTACTCGGTCGAGACCCTCGGCGGTGAACTGCTGCCGCGCCTGCTCTATCTCGTGCACCCTGACGGCACCCGCCAGTTAGTTCGCGGTGCCATCTTCGACGAGCTCGACAACCGCAGCCTGCGCTCCGACATCGTGGCCGCGGGCAATGATCCCTACGTCTCAAACTCCCTCGGCACCGTACCGCAAACCACCATCGCGCCCAGCATGCTCTTCGACGACATCGGTGTAAAGCGCGCCACGCTAGAGCAGCAGAAGCTGCCTTACTACGAGCCGCCTGCGCTGCCCGGCAAGTAGCCGATCGAATCCGCGGAAAGGTTAAGGAAGAAACGGTGCCTCTCGACCCACGCATACTCCGTCCCGTCGCTGTCGGACTGGCCCTCGTGCTGCTCTATGGCAGCCGCCTGACCAAAGGCTCAGTGAGCGAAACCACAGACGGCCTCGTCTTCCGCGTCAAGCCGCTCTTCGCCTGGTCTCGCGCCATCGCCCTGCCAGCTTACATCCTCTTCTTTCTTTACCTCGCGACGACGCAAAAGCAACAGGTTCAGTGGTGGATGGCGCTGCTCTTTCTGGCGGCCATCGCGCTCGGCCTCATGCAGATGCCAGGCACCATCACGCTGACTCCTGTCGATATCAAACAGCGCTTCTGGTTCCAGCCGTCGAAGACTATTCGCTACAACGAGGTGATAACGATCCAGGCTATGCAGGGTAGCCGCATGACCCGCGTGGTCGGCGACAACCGCGTCACGATCACGCACAGCTCTAATCACTGCGCTGCGACAGAGTTTCAACAAGAGATGGAACGCCGCACCGGCAAACGCATCCTCGCGTAACTCAACCGTCTAGTCCGTTCTAATCAGATAAGGCGCGGCGTCCGGATCCTTCGGATGAATGCTGTCGGCCACCTCACTGGCGTTGCTCTTGTTCGGCAGCCTCGGGCTGATCCTGACCCAATGCCCTGTCGGCCCCGGAAACTCGATCACCTTGGCCGTCGCGTAGCGGCGAATCATCTGCTCTTTCAGCTTCACCGCATCGGACTCATGCGCGAACGCACCAACCTGCACGCACCATCTGCCACCCGGATCGGCATTTGCACGAACCGGTGCTGCGAATGCCTCCACCTTCACTTTGGCCACGCCAGCGCGATACACGCCCGTCGCCTTCGCAGCCGCGAGCGACAGATCGATGATGCGGCCATGGACGAATGGACCACGGTCGGTAATTTTCACGACCACTGACTCATTATTAGTCAGGTTCGTCACGCGAACCATGGTTCCCATCGGAAGCGTCAGGTGCGCCGCAGTCATCGCATTCTGGTCATACACTGTGCCATCGGCGCCCTTTCGGCCAGCATAGGGAGGCCCGTACCAGCTCGCCAAGCCGACCTCACTCGAAACGGGCTTACCCAGATTGCTCGGCACGGGTGCTGGGGCAACATTGGCAGTGTCTGCAGAAGAGCTCGGGCGCACCGGCCGAGCGGTCTTTGCGTAAGTGGAAGCGGTCGTCGCGGACGGTGGCGGTGGCGGCCGGTACGCCCGTGTCGTCTCTTTATGGCAGCCGCTCACCATCAGCGCACACGCTGAAAAGATCACTGCGCCACCAAACCGGGCGCGCATCACGGCTTCGACGCATCTTTCGGCGGCGGTGGGGGAGCCGATGACCTTCGCGCATGGTCGTCTATCTTCGAGGCAAGCTTATGCAACTCTGCCGCAGCCGCGCGTAGCGCCTCAGAGCTGTTGCGCCGCACATCGGGCACTACCTCGTCGTTGATGTACTTGACAACGTGCTTCAGATCTTCTTCCAGATGCGTCGCCGCATCCCGCAACTGCTGCTCCCACGGTCGTTTCGGCTGTTCTGTCGGCACGCGCGCACCTCTACTTCATGATTAGATGACGCCCAAAACACAAGCGTCAACTTCCATCGAGTGTCGCAGACACGATGTGCCGGGATGGTAACGATCAGGCTCTCGACCTCGGTCCGGGGACAGATACAACTTGCAGTAGCGTTCCTGCGTCCGTTATACATAGGCAAACGCTTATAAAATTTGCTCATGCGAACGATTCGCCCCAATCTTTTTAGCCGGGCCAATCCAAAGCCTGCAAGGGAGTATTTTTGACGAATGCAAGGGTACGTCCGACTTCGAGGATATCTTTCAGGTCGGTAAAGACTTTAGCTGGCCTTGCATTGGCAGCATCCGCAGTAACAGCCGCGATAGCCCAGACTCCCCAGCCTCAGTCCCCTGTGACGGATGCCCTGCTCTCCTTGCCTGATGCCCCCGGCTTCTCCAGCAGCGATGCTGTAACCGGCGAGTCCAGCTCCGCCGAGGGTCTTGCAGATTACGAACATGGCTTCATCCCCGCGCCAAAGCTGCACGTAAAGCTGCCTACCCGGCGCGATATGACCATCCTGCCCGGGCAGATCGCACCCCAGCTCGACTCTCACGACAAGGTAGTCCTCGGTCTCAAAGAGTCCGTGACAGTCTTCTCCGTCATTGGCTGGGCGACCTCCGCCGGCTACAGTCACCTGACCAACGGCAGCCCGAACTACGGGACCGACAAGGCAGCCTTCGGCGAACGGCTTGGCGGAACTGCGCTTCGCAACGTCAGCGAAAGCATCTTCAGCGTCTCTCTGTTCGCGCCCCTTTTGCATGAAGATCCCCGCTATTACAAGATGGGCAATGGCAATAACTTCTTCAAACGGGTCGTCTACGCTGCCACCCGGCCCATTATCACCAAAACCGACAGCGGCAACTCCACCGTCAACCTCTCTCTCCTCAGCGGCAACCTCTTCGGTGCAGCTCTGACCAACGCCTACTACCCGCAGCCAAACCGAGGCTTCAGCCAGACCATGCAGACCTTCGGAACCTCGGTCGGCGGCTCCGCGATCGGGTTCGTCGTCACCGAATTCCTTGACGATGCGCTGGTGGCGGCTCACCTTAAGAAGGCTGACTGATCTTACTTTTATGTTGTGGCTTCCTGGTTTCATAATGTGGCCCGATACAGAAAATAATTTGACTCGAATAGGCATGCGTTGCTGGTTGCTGACCACAGCGCTACTGCTCTCTGCCGCAAGCGCGCGCCCGCAGGCCCTCACGCAGCCCCCAACGCAAGATGAGACTGTTGCAATCCTCTCGGACTCCCCTTCGAAGGAATCCCCTCACGCCAATCTTCCCGACCTAGACCTTCCCGATGCGCCCAGCGCCGTCGATACCTCCCAGAGCAACGTCGTTGCGTTAGCTCAAGCCTCGTTTCAACAGACCGGCGACGGCGCGAAGCCCTGCAACGCCTTCCGCGCCATGAAGGTCGTCTACTACAACCCCAATCGCCTCGACCAGGTACCCAGACCCTGCGCGAACCTTATCTATCCCTACCAAAAGTTTCTCGGCACCAACATCGTCATTCCCATGACCTGGCAGGAGAAGGGTTATCTCGCGCTTCACGACCTTGCCGATCCCGCGAACTTCCTCACCATCGTCGGCATCTCCGCCATCTCTGTCGCCGCAGACTCGCACTCCGCTTACGGCCCCGGACTCAAAGGCTTTGGAAAATCCGTCGGTGTCAGTTATCTGCAGGATGTCACCGGTCAATTCTTCGGCGCCTTCGCCATTCCCGTGGCCTTTCACCAGGACCCGCGCTACTTCCGCATGCCGAACGCTCGGCTCTCGAAGCGCATCCTCTACTCCATCTCGCGCACCATCATCTCCCGCCACGACGATGGCACCCCCATGCCCAACTACGCTGTTCTCCTCAGCTATCCCATCGACGCAGTCCTCGCCAACCAGTACGTGCCCGGCATCCATAACGATGCCTCCTCTACCGTCACGCGCGTCGTAACCAGCTATGCCATCGACCCCGCCGGCAATCTGCTCAACGAATTTCTGCCCGACGTAGCCAGCCACGTCCACGTTCGCATCATCTTCGTTCAGCGCATTCTGAACAATATTGCGAACGGCACCAACGGCATTAACCTGCAGTAAGCTCCGACACGGGCCCAAAACTCCTCCCCATCCACCACCGCCCATCGCCATTCAATGCAGATTCCTGCCATTCGATACCACATGCTTCGATCTGGCCCTCCTCCTGAGTAGTGTTAACAAGGAAGTCGAACAGAATTGATCGTGCATCTGTCAGCAAAAGAAACAGATAGCTCGAATCAAGATGCATACCTCTAGTCACTGGAAGCATCAGATCAGCAGACTAAAAGACGACCTTAGTAGATAAAATCGAGTAAGAATCCAGACGATACCAAGACATCAGACGGACACTCAGGAGACAACAGAAATGCCGAAGGCAAAAATAGCCGAAAAAGCTCTCACGTACGGAGCCAAAGCAGGTTGGGCAGTATTCAACAAGCTGAACTCATTCAGCCCCAACGCCAGCTTCACGCCCAAGTGGAGCGACAAGCCGCTTCTCAAGAGCTATCAGAAAGAGAAGCCGCCTCTCGGCTGGCCTCGCACCACTGACTCGCTCTGCCCCAGGTGTATCCCTGAGATCCGTCAGCAGATCGTCGATGGCAAGCTGCCTCACGAGATCTTGCTTAACGAGAAGGTCGGTGAGATCAAGGCTCAGATCATCGAGCGCGACGGCGAAATCCTAATGGTTAAGGATTGCCCAATTCACGGACACTTTGAAGACCTGATGTCCATCGACACGGCCTTCTTCAAGCATCTCGAAGAGGTCTTCCCCGGCCGCGACATCCGCGCCCACAATGACGAGAAGCTGCACAATCACGGCACCTCCACTGTCACCCATGGCCGCGGCTCGGTTCTCACCATCGACCTTACCAACCGCTGCAACATGATGTGCGATCCCTGCTTCATGGACGCCAATCAGGTCGGCTTCGTCCACGAACTCACCTGGGACGAGATCAAGACCATGCTCGACAATGCGGTCACCATCAAGCCCAAGCGTCAGATGTCGGTCCAGTTCTCCGGCGGAGAGCCCACGCTGAGCCCCTACTTCCTTGATGCCGTCGCCTACGCCCGCAAGGTTGGTTATACCTCCGTTCAGGCCGCGACCAACGGGATTGAGTTCGCCAAGTCCAAGGAGTTCTCGAAGGCTGCTGCTGAAGCAGGTCTCCGCTATGCCTACCTCCAGTTCGACGGTATCGGCAACGCTGCCAACTCGCACCGCAAGGTCGGAAACTCGTTTGATGTGAAACTGCAGGCTATCCACAACCTGCACGAGGCCGGAGTCGACATCGTTCCCGTAACCTGCATCATCAACGGAATTAACAACGAGCAAGTCGGACGCATCATCGAGTTCGCTCTCGACAACCCGAAGAAGATCAACTTCCTCAGCTTCCAGCCCGTCAGCTTCACCGGCCGCGACGAGGACATCTCCGATGAGCGCCGTATGGCACAGCGCTACACCCTGTCGCATTTGGCACACGACGTGAAGAACCAGACCGGCCTCGGCGAGCCGACCCGCGACTGGTTCCCTATCTCCTTCATGTCCACCTTCTCCGACTGGGCCGATCTCGTGCACGGACCAGACCGCGACTGGGGCCAGCTTTCCTGCGGCTGCCACCCGAACTGCGGTATCTCGATGGCCCTGATGATCGACAAGGAGACCAAGGAAGCAGTTCCCGTGACCGCGTTCATCAACGCAGACCGCCTCGCCAAGGACGTCGCCCGCATCAACGACGCCGCCCGCGGCAAGTGGCTCTCCATCATCGGCGTCACGCTCGCGCTGCTTCGCAACTACAAGCCCGAGGCCGCTCCCACTCACTTCAAGATCAAGGACCTGCTGCAGAAGTTCGACAAGAGCTTCGGCGCAACCGGACGCAGCTACGGCAAGGTCTCCGCAGACCGCACCATGGCCGATATCGAGAAGCGCCGCTCCGACCGTTGGAACTTTCTCTTCATAGCCGGTATGTGGTTCCAGGATCTCTTCAACTACGACTTCCGCCGCACCGAGCAGTGCATCATCCCCTACGCCACACAAGAGGGCGAGATCAGCTTCTGCGCCTACAACACCGGCGTGGGCTGGCGCAATATCATCGAGAAGATGCACATGACCTCCACCCTCACCAAATGGTATGAGGAGCATGGCCGTCACGAGATCTTCGCCGGCGGTAAGAAGGTCGGTCTCGAAGCAGAGATGAAGTACGATCTCGTCCTCAACAACGAGCACGTCAACGCGGCTGCCAACGACACCTTCGACAAGTCCGGCATCGCGAAGAACTCTCGCGAAGAGAAGATCCGCGCACGCGATGCGAAGATCAAGCAGGACGCCGAGAACGCTCGTATGGCCAAGCTCTACCGTAAGGAGATCCTCCAGGAGCCCGATGCTCCGGCTGGATTCATCTCCATCGGCGAGATCAAGGCGGCTCCGGCACCCAAGGTAGAAGAGACCGTCTCCGGCGACTAAGCATTGCGTGCAGCAGACGCGCTTCGCGCAAGAGCACAAACAACCGCATCAACAAAAGGCCGCCAGCAATGGCGGCCTTTCTGCATTGTTGCAAACCTGGAAAAAATATCCTGTCCTTAAATCTCCGAATAAATCGAGCATCATGAGTTTCATAGCGACAAGCGCATTGACGAGTCCTTTGTTAGGATGTCGTGCTTTTCGTCATTTCCAATGGGAAACAGGATGAAGCGGACAAGCCGTACAGCCCACTTTCTAAAGCTCATATCGAAGTTAGACACCAAGGACAGTGAAAATGCTCCAGGTTGTAAGGCCGACACTCTTCCCGGCTACCCGAACCATCGGCTAGCCAAACAACCTTCAAAAGACTGCAAACAATTAACCGGAACTAATCCTAAAAGAACAAAGGCCCGACATAATGCCGGACCTTCAGTGTCTAACGGGATTATCTACAAATCTAAAGCGCGAGAGGATGAGAACCACCAGCAATCTACATCCCGACCGCACGTCCGCCATGAGTCCTGCGTCCTACACGGTGCGGCGGCAGTCCAAACGCCCACTCCCGCACTGGCCCCACATCTACATGCACGAACTGCGACACAGGATAGTACCCCACTCCACCTGCGCGGAGAGAGAGCGCCGTATTCCTCAACTGAACCGTCGAAACCCCAGGTACGCGCAGGTCGATCGCATGTCCTTCCATATGCTGGCTATGCTCAGCCACCCCGGTCTTCACAGACGAGTGCCGCAGCGCCTGATTGGTCTCAGGAGTTCTGTAGCCGCATACAACCTGAATAACGCCGCTAACCCGTCCCAGCCGCGCCATCAGCGCATGCAGCACGTCGAACTCCTTCGGCTCGTAGTGCACCACATCCTGCGTATAGTGATCGCGCAAAAAGTAGTCCAGCTTCTCCAGCGCATCGGGCACATAGGTGTCGCCAACCCGGTAGACCACATCCAGGCTCTCGCCGGTATGCAGATTCGTCATCCGAAGTTGATAGGGCTTCCCCTCTTCCGGCAGCTCGCCAGAGACTGTCCCTGATGAAGCGACCTCGTCCGGCATCACTCCCGGCACAACCTCTTCCCCCGTAATCATCACCGGGTGCGTCTTGCTCCGCGAAGAGAGCCGCAAGGAGCTACGCAGTCCGGAGTGCAATCCAGCGTGAACTCTGGTTCGCACGGTCTTGGCCCACGACAGTCCGCTCACCCCAAAGATCAACATCGTCGTGACCGCAACCGCTGCAAAACCCTTCACGCGCACTCTATGCATTCCATTCTCCACGGGGCTTAGAGATCGAATGCGACCATTCAAATGAGGTTCGCCATTCGTCATTGCCTTCTTCTAGTTTATCGGACGCATCCGCAAATCCGTGATGCTGTCTCTGTAACTTTAGTGTCATATCTTGATTCTCCGCCGAACCCTCCGCGAGTCCCGTTCAAAACCTGTAACCGACCCGGAATGAGCGCCCGTCGCCTCTGCTTGCAAACGATGCGTCGCGAACCAGCTCTCCGCCACACATCGACTGAGATCCGGCC
This sequence comes from Granulicella sp. S190, assembly GCF_009766095.1. GTDB lineage: Bacteria > Acidobacteriota > Terriglobia > Terriglobales > Acidobacteriaceae > Edaphobacter. The sequence continues at coordinate 408,429 of NZ_LMUD01000009.1, read as the reverse complement.
GACTTGCATACCACAAGCCAGCGATGAAGCTCCCGAGCCACGCCCACCACACCTATGGCACCCTAGTAGATATGCAGCTCGACCCCATCTCCCTCCGCGTCCTCGGCTCCCTCATCGAAAAAGAGATCACCACGCCCGAGAGCTACCCTCTCTCGCTTAACGCTCTGGTCAATGCCTGCAATCAGCGCTCCAGCCGCGAGCCTGTCCTCGAGCTCACCGAGGAGGAGGTGCGTCAGGCGCTCCATACTCTGGAAGATAGGGCTCTCACCACCCCCGTCCGCGATAGCCGTGTCCCCAAGTACGAGCACCGCATCCGCACCGTCCTTAACCTCCGTCGCGACGAGACCGCAGTCCTCTGCCTCCTGCTGCTGCGCGGTCCCCAGACTCCAGGCGAACTCCGCAGCCGCGCCGATCGCCTCTACACCTTCGACGACCTCGCCGCCGTCCAGTCCACTCTCGAGCGGCTGGGCGCCCGACCTGCTGCTGACCAGCCGTCATCCGAAGATACCGGCCCCCTCGTTACCATCCTTCCCCGCCAGCCCGGCTCCCGCGAGGCCCGCTACGCCCATCTGCTCGGAGCCCCGCCCGACCTCACCGCCATCCCTGCCGGGCGAACAGAAAGAGCAGAGACCACCGCCTCGGCCACCCAGCGCATTGCTCAACTGGAGGCCGACCTCGCTATCCTCTCTGCGACTCTTCAAACCCTGCAGTCCCGCGTTGATCTCGTCGAAGCGCGCCTCCAGGAACGTCTCCAATCCCCCCACGAAGAACCTGTGTCTCATGACGATTCCTCTGTAAGATGAAGCTTCGGCCCACCTTCGTTCCCATGTCTGACCCCACCATCAAAGCGCCTGTTGCTCTCAACCGCCGTGCTCAGTTCCGGCGGGAGAGCGATGCCGAGAACGACAACCTCTCACACCTTGTCGCCCTGTTACCGGAGGCGATCCTCTGCTTCGACCGCAACTGGGTCTGCACGTACGCGAACTCCGAGGCCGTCAAGGTCAGCCGCATCCAGCCATCCGACATCCACGCTAAAACGCACTGGCAGCTCTTTCCCGAGACCGTCGGCACTGCCGTCGAGCGCGCCTATCGCTCCGTTATGCTGAACCGCGTCCCTCAACATATCGAGCACTTTTATGCACCCTTCAACGTCTGGGTCGATGTACAAATTCTTCCTACCGAAGAAGGCGTCGCCCTCTACTACCGCGATGTCACCGAACGCAAACATGCCGAGAGCCTGCGCGACTCCGCCGTCCGCCAGCTCCAGCAGATCTTCGACGCCTCCCCGGACTCCATCGTATGCATCGACCGTAACTGGATCTGCACCTTTGCCAACCTGGCCGCGCTCGACATCCTCAAGACCGATACGCTCGTCGGCGCAAATCTCTGGGAGCGCTTCCCCTCCAACCAGAAAGAGCCCTTCGTCTCCCACTACCGCGCCACGATGGAGCGGCGCATCGCCACCGAGTTCGAGGCCTACTACCCAGAGCCGCTCGATATCTGGTTTCGCGTCTCTGCCAGACCCTACGAAGACGGCATCATCATCTTCTCCAGCGACATCACGGACCGTAAGGGCGCCGAGCTCCTCCGTGACGCCTCCACCCGTCAGCTCCGCCAGGTCCTTGAGACCACGACCGACGCCGTCATCAGCATCGACCACGACTGGAACCTTACCTATCTCAATCGTCGCGCCAAGGAGATCCTTAGCCCCAAGGGCGACCTCCTCGGCAAGAATCTCTGGCGTGAGTTTCCCGTAGCCGCGCAGTCCAACAGCGAGTACCGCTACCACTACCACCGCGCCATGGACCAAGGAATCCCTGGCGAGTTTGAAGCCTACTATCCTGCTCCGATCAACCTCTGGCTTACCATTCAGTGCCGTCCCTACGACGGGGGCATGGTCGTCTTCTTCCGCGACATCACCGCCCGTCGCCAATCCGACCTTATCCTCAAGCGCCAGCACGATCTCCTCGCCTCGGTACAGCAGACCGCCCTGACCGCCACCTGGGACATTGACTACGTTACCGGCATAGCCACCTATGGAGCAGGGTCCTACCCGGTCTTCGGCCATCCGTTGGTAGACATTCCCGACTTCCGCGCCTTCAAGAAGATCGTCCTGCCGGACTCCCTCGCCCCCATCGCCTCCGCCATCAAGACTGCCGTCGAAACCGGCTCCATGGTCGTGCAGGAGTTCCAGGTCAAAGCCAGCGACGGTAGAATCCTCTGGCTCGAAAGTCGCGGCCAGGCGGTCCTCATCGACGGACAGCCAACCACCCGCCTTCGCGGCCTCACTATCGATATCACCGACCGCAAGCTGCGGCAGGAAGAGACCGAACGCCAGCGCGCCGAGCTCGAATCCATCTATCAGACCGCTCCCGTCGGTCTCGCACTCTTCGACGCCGTCACGCTCCGCTATCTCCGCATCAACGATCGCCAGGTCGAGATCATCGGTCTGCCCCGGGAGAAGATCCTCGGCGAGCTCATCACCGACGTCGTTCCTGTCATGCCTGGCCTCGAAGAGCTGTTGCGCATCGCCGCCTCCGGTCGCCCAGTCCGTAATCAACTTCTGCACGGAGAACTCCCTGGACGCCCCGGGGAACAACGCTCCTTCAATGTCAGTTATTCGCCTGTCGTTGGCGCGAACGGCTCGGTCGAGACCATCGCCGCGGTCATCCTCGAAGTCACTCATCAGAAAAAAGCCGAAGCCGCCCTTATCCAAAGCGAAAAACTTGCCGCCGTCGGCCGCCTCGCCAGCTCCATCTCGCACGAGATTAATAATCCGCTCGAAGCCATCACCAACCTGCTTTACCTCATAGGACTCTCGGACGATCTCCCCGAATCCACCCGCCAGTACCTTCAGACTGCGCAGGGCGAGCTCACCCGCGTCTGCCAGATCGCCACGCAGACACTTCGCTTTCATCGCCAAGCGGTTCGCGCCACCCGCGTCAGTGCAGCCGATCTTGTCGATGCCGTGCTCAACCTCTACCAGGGCCGTCTCGCCAACTCCCACATCCAGGTCGATGCCCGTTACGCCACCAGCACCACCATCCTCTGCTTTGAAAATGACATTCGCCAGGTCCTGAACAACCTCATCGCCAACGCCATTGACGCCATGCGTCCCAGCGGTGGACGTCTCATCGTCCGCGCCCACGACGCCACCGACAACTCGGCGAACACTTCAACCGGGGAGCCACGCCACGGCATCCGCATCACCATCGCTGACACCGGCCACGGTATGTCCCCCACCGTTCGGGCACGCCTCTTCGAACCCTTCTACACCACCAAGGATCTCAACGGCACCGGCCTCGGTCTCTGGATCTCCTCAGGCATCGTCAGCCGCCATCAGGGCAAGCTCACGTACCGCAGCAGCGAACACCCCATCCACCACGGCACCATCTTCTCCCTCTTCCTCCCGTGGGCCGAGGCCGAAACCCCGCCTCTGCTCTAGCACCGTGACCCTGCAGTTGTCGGTCCTTTTGTTGTCATCCCGAAGCGAAGCGGAGGGATCTGCTTTTGGTTCGAGCGCCCATTTCAGCGGTTGCCATCGCGTCTAACGTCCTCTCGACCGAAGCCCTGCGTCAACGGATCAACCCTCCTAAGTACCCTACCCGCACCCCTCCAAGCAATTGTTCAAAGGCCGAAGTATTATGTCTCGAGCGCACCTTCGAACCTCTGTCTGTATCGAATACCGCCTCGGAGACACACCCTCATGCCGCACTCCGCAACCTGCACCCTCTTCGCTCTCCTCCTCGTCGCTCCCATGCTGGCCCAGACCAACACCACCCTCCTCGCAGATATCGACCACCGCGCCGCCACCTCCCTCAACGGCGACTGGCACACCATCGTCGACCAGTACGCCACCGGCCTCTACGACTTCCACCAGAACCTTCGCAAAGATGGCTTCTTCATGAACGCTCCCTTTGACCCTCATGGCGATCCTCACGACTACAACTTTGCCAATGCCGCCACCCTCCGTGTCCCCGGCGACTGGAACACCCAGCGCCCCGATCTTCTCTACTATGAAGGCCCCATCTGGTATGAGAAGGACTTTCAGCACACAGCCGCCCCCAACACGCGCACCTTCCTCCACATCGGTGCTGCCAACTACCGCACCTTCGTCTGGGTCAACACGAAGAAGATCTGCCAGCACGAAGGCGGCTTCACTCCCTTTGACTGCGATATCACTGCCGCCCTCCACGATGGCAACAACTTCGTCGTCCTCTCCGTCGACAACACCCGCATCGCCGACGGTGTCCCCACCCTCCAAACCGATTGGTGGAATTACGGCGGCCTCACCCGCGATGTCTCCCTCGTCGACGTCCCCACGCAGTTTATCGACGACTATGATCTCCACCTCAGCCGCACCGACCACTCTCTCATCGAAGGCTACGTTCACGTCGAAGGCGCGCCCGCAGGCTCTACCGTCACCATTACTATTCCTGAGCTGCGCGCAAAAGTTCAGGCCATCGTCGGAGATAACTCACGCGCTCCACTCAGCATTCCTGTAAAGTCCCTCAGCCTCTGGTCCCCCGAAAACCCGAAACTCTACAAAGTCGAACTGGCCTCAGGCTCCGACAAGATCACCGATGAGATCGGCTTCCGCACCATCGAAACTCTCGGCACCCAGATCCTGCTCAACGGTCAGCCCGTCTTCCTGCGCGGCATCTCCATCCACGCCGAGGCTCCCTACCGCACCGGCCGCGCCTACACGCAGAAGGATGTGGACACGCTCCTTGGCTGGGCAAAAGAGCTGGGGTGCAACTATGTCCGCCTCGCCCATTATCCTCACGACGAACGCATGACCCGCACCGCTGATCGCCTCGGCGTCATGGTCTGGTCAGAGATCCCCGACTACTGGGCTCTACAATTCGACAACCCTGCCGTCCTCGAAAAATCCAAACAGCAGCTCACCGAGATGATCCGCCGCGATCGCGATAAAGCCTCGATCATCCTGTGGTCTGTCGCCAACGAGACGCCCAACACCGAGGCCCGCACCAAATACCTCACCACCATGGTCGACCTCGCGCATCAACTTGATTCCACTCGCCTCGTCACCGCAGCTCTTCTCGTCCGCACAGAAAAAAATGCGACTGGCTCCAACAAGATCGTCGACGACCCGCTCGGCAAAGCGCTTGATGTTATTGGCACCAACGAGTACATCGGCTGGTACGAGCAGACTGCCGCAGGCGCCGACACCACTACGTGGGATATACGCTACGACAAGCCGCTCATCATGTCCGAGTGGGGCGGCGGCGCAAAGGCCGGCAACCACGCCCCTGCGGGCGATGCCCATCCGCCGCTTTGGACCGAGGAGTATCAGGCAGAGATCTACCGCCACCAGATCGCGATGCTGAACAAGATTCCTCAGCTTCGCGGTACAAGTCCCTGGCTTTTGATGGACTTCCGCTCTGCCCGCCGCGTCAATCCAGGCCTGCAGGACAACTTCAACCGCAAGGGCCTCATCTCCGATCAGGGAGAGAAGAAACAGGCGTTCTTCATCCTCCAAAAGGCTTACAAGGACAAGACTCTCGGTAAAGCCGAGTAGCGGAGTGCAATGTTGCACGAAAAAAATGCGGGACCTCGGACCAGCCTGAGGTTTCGCATTTTTGCTGGTGTTTTCAGGGGTGTTTTCGCAAAAACATGCTGCGTAGCCGTGGTTTTTCGGTGGTGTAGACGTGGTGAAATGCGTGGTAAACGTGGACGGAAAACAGTCACTTTTACGGCGCCGAAAGATAAGCCACGAATTTCAACTTTATTTTTTGATCCAGCACGTGCGTTCGTCATAGCCGTAGGTTGAGCTGTCTTTCCGTTGTAACACCGGCCTCCTGATGGCGCTCAAGTCGCCGCCTATAGTCTCGGTACCCCAGAGAAGAGGCTTATTGAGACAAGTCAGAGTGGAGCGCAAGAAAAAGGGTAGAGACCGAAGTCTCTACCCTTTGATTAGGACTGTGTCTGAGTTAGAAGTTCAGCTTGAGCTGGAACTCAGTCGTGCGAGGACCACCCTGATCGAAGGTTCCCGAGTTACGCACGATACGAGCTTCATTGAGCGTACCCTGATCGCTTGGGCCGTTGTAGTATCCGGGCTGGCCGGCATCCGCTTGATTCAGCAAAACGCCAGAGGTGGTTCCCGGAATGCTGGTGATCGGGTTGAAGTTGCTCATGTTGAAGACGTTGTAGACGGAGACTCCAGGAACGATGCTGAAGCTTTCGCCCAGCTTGTGTAACCGGATGGGGTAGTTTGCGCTAAGGTCAAAGGTGCGAAGTGCAGCGTTGTTCAAAGGCTTGCTGGGAGCGGCTGCAAGCGGCTGCTGAACGCCATTGAGCGCTACCAACTGTCCTTGGGTAAACAGGCCAGCGGCAATCAACGCCTGACCTGCAGGAGTCGGCGTCCCCGCGTAGGTTGCGTTGTAGTTATTGATCAAGTTATTGAGCGCTTTACCGCCCTTGATCTTGTGCTCATAGTCTCCAGGAATGGTTCCCGGGACTAGATCTCCGCTAGAGCCATCGCCATCCACGTCCGTCTGGAAAATTGCACCTGTCGTTCCAGAGAGAGTGTCCAGAGTGAGTGACTGGGCGGTGGCGGAGAAGAAGTGTCCGATCGCCGAGACATTCAAGCCGTACTTGATGGCGAGGCTGCCTCCGAAGCTTATCTGATTACTCTGGTCCAGAGGAGAACGACCGATATAACGATTTGGATCGTCATTGTCGAAAGGAACAGCACCAGCAAATTGCTGGTCTCCTGCGGTACCCGAACCGGTTGCGGTAACGATTCGAGAGAGGTTGTAGGAGATCTGGAAGTTACTGCTCACGATTCCAGGTGCGGGATGTGCCTTCTGCTGCTGGAGAACGATCTGGAGTGCATCGTAACCGGAGCGACCAATGGGAAGGATGAACTTGCCGAGACCGACGTTCGGATTGGTTCCAGGAAAGGCCGCGCCGGTAGCCACGGTGAGACCGTTATACGAGGCTGGGGTTCCCTGCAAGGAAACATTCGCAGAATCGAGGCCGCCCGAGATTAGGTTGCCGGCTGCATCGGTCTGGGTCGCCGCGAAGGATTGAATCGTCGCACCTGCCGCAATAGCACATGTGATGGCTGCCGAGGAAAAGCCGCCTGCGCAGCCCTGTTTAGCGGTTTGGGCAGCGATGGCATTCTGAGCCGCCGTAACGTTCAGGGTACGGGCAGCTCCTAAGTGGTTGACATCCTGTGAGAGCGGAATCTTCAGGGTTGCATTGTGAACGTAGTCGACGCTCAGAACCAAGCCTTTGGAGAGCTCACGCTGAATTCCGCCGTTGAACTGGATCGAGTATGGGCTCTTGTAGGGACCAGCGTAGATATTGTTCGCTTCTAGCCCAGCGGTACCGATGTAAGAGGGATTCACGCCAAGGACATTCTTCTGGGACGCCTGGTACTCGGATTTGATCGCGTTGACCTCGATCGCAGCCTGACCGATCGATTCACTCGAGATCGTAGATATTGGTGTCCCGTCAGGAGATGTAGTGATAAGTCCGAAACCCGGAAGGGTGAGGCTGCTAGCACCCTGCCCCAATTGCGCTACGTTCAAAGCCGCAATGGGAGACTGAATAGACGGGGTGCGGGCATTGGTGGTGTTGTTGAAGACACTGCTCTCGTAGAAGATCCCGATGCCGCCACGGAGGGAGGTCTTGTGGTCTCCGGGGCTGAAGTTGAATCCGAACTGCGGTCCAAAGTTGGCGTAGGGCTGGTGAGTTCTCTTGCCAAAACCTGCCTGATACTGGTCGAAGAGCGGCGTATTTCCAGTGCAGCCGGGGAACTGTACCGAAGGATCGACGCTGGAGCAGAGTGGAGTAGCAAGATCCTGGTTAGCGCGGTCGGTATCAACGCTCCAACGTAGACCTGCGGTGAGGGTGAGGGACGGAGCTGCCTTCCAGATATCGGCGACATAGGCACCAAAGCGCCAGCTCGGATCGAGACCGCCAACCAGGCCAAAGCCCGGCCGCTCAGAGAAGAAGCCGTTTCCGTTGCCGATGTTGTAGAACTGGGCGATATAGTCCAGCGGATTGGTTGGGTCTCCACCAGCAGCCAGATTGCCCGGGGTTGCAGACAAGTCCGCGAAGAGAGAAGGACCGTAGAAGTCTGCGAAGCCTCCGCTGGCCAGACGGTTCATGTCAAAGCCAAACTTAATGTTGTGGGCTCCCTTGGTCCAGGTGCCGTCATAGCGGAACTGCTTGTCGGTCTGGAAGGTTCCCTGTGGTGCGAGGTAGTTGGGACCTGCATTGAGGTCGCCGAACAGGGTGAGCTGCCCACCTACTGAGGGGCCGGAGGGGTTATAGATGGAGTTGCCCAAGGCAGCGGTTCCATCTTGGAGGAGATTGTGGAACTTCTCGTAGCCGCCGCGGAAGGAGTGGGTGAAGTGACCGGTGGTGAAGTCGGCTCCGCCTACGATTCCCGGAACGTTATCCCGGTTCTGGTAGAGCTGGTACGGTGCAAGGCCAAAGGTGGCAGTGTCAGCGTTAACGCTATAGACGCCGCGAACAAACAAGTGAATACCCTTGGGGCCGTTGTAGTCCAGGCGGGCCGTGCTGAAGGTGTCACGGAACGGCGCCGGTACGAGAGGGAACTGCGAAAGAATAGACGAGAAGACCGGGTTGGCACCGAGGGCGACGTCCTGCTCTGCCTGCTTGATGCGTTCGACTCCTGCGAAGAAGAAGAGCTTGTCTTTGATGATGGGTCCGCCAAAGTAGCCGCCGAACTGGTTACGCTGGAAGGGAGCTTGAATGCCACCCACGTCTGCGGCGCCTGCGCGCGCATCCTGGAAGTTAAAGAAGCCATTTCCATGAAAGCCGTTGGTGCCGGACTGAGTCGAGACGAGTACCTGGCCGGTCGAGGTAACGGTTCCGGAGACGTCCTGAGTGGAGCGGTTGAGCTGAAACTCCTGAATAGCGCCCGCGGGGACGTTATAGAGGGTGGTACCGACAGTTTCGTCGGTGATGTCCTGACCATCAAGAAGAATACGGGTGGTGCGTCCGCCTACACCGCTGGTCGAGATTGCGGAGTAGCCTGCCTTGGTAGGATCGAAGGTCTGTCCCGCCTGAAGAACTACCCCGGGTTCCAACTGAGCGTAGTCGAGAATATTGCGTCCGTTGACCGGGAGGGAGTCGATTTGCTCGCGATTGATGACACCGGCGACGCCGATCTGTTCCGTATTCACCTGGAGTGCGCCAGCGTTCACCTCAACTGTCTCAGCCGAGGAACCGAGGGTAAGCTTAAAACTTCCGGGGGTGGCCGTACCGGTACGGACTACCGTGGTAACGGAGAGCTTTTCAAATCCAGCTCCAGTGATACTCACCGTGTAGTTACCAGGATTCAGTGGGCCTACGCTGTAGTAGCCGGATTTATCGGTCGTAACCGTCTTGGTCGAACCTGTGTCGGTTCCGACAATGGTCACGGTAGCGTTAGCTACTACGGCGCCGGAGGGATCTGTGATGGAACCCTGAATCGATCCACCATTGACCGAGGTGGCCTGCCCGTAGCTCATAATCGCGGTGGCAAACAATAGCACTAGCAGCGTGAAAAACCTTTTCATCTTTTTCTGCTCTCCTGGTTCGGGCCGGAATTCTCCAGCGACGGGTGATGGCGACGCGAGGCAACATGAAGATCTGTGTATAGACGGTGAAGCAGCTTGGGGGCCAAATGAGCAAGCACGTGATTTTTTTCTAAAAGGGGAGGCAATAGAAAGACTTACCCGTCGGATGAAGTGGAAAAAACTTAATCCGCGAGCAGATTTTTATGAATTTATATATTTCCCCTACCAGAAATGGTATTGACAGGAGAGCCGGGACCAGTACCTTTAAGTCACCCCGTCCCTTCAAGAGAAGCGGCTAACGAGTTCTTTCGCAGGACGGAAGATAAACCGTAGCGTTTCCGGCTCGGCTAACCCCCTTAGGCTCCGATCAGCACGGTCTGTGGATCGCGACCACGCGAGCAACACCTACATCTCCGCCCAGCGCCGCAGCAGATTGTGATACACCCCGGTCAGCTGCACTCCAGCCGCATTCCCAGGAAACTCGACCGCCAGCCGCTGAATCGCCGTGTCGAGATCGTAGAGCAGCGTCCGGTCGCCGTCGCTCCGGATCATGCTCTGGATCCAAAAGAACGAGGCCACCCGCGCACCCCTCGTCACGGGAGCCACGCGGTGGAGGCTCGTCGCCGGATATAAGACCATGTGCCCCGCCGGCAGCTTGACCGAGTGCACGCCGTAGGTATCCTCTACCGACAGCTCGCCGCCGTCGTACTCCTCCGGCCTGGAGAGAAACAGCGTCGCCGAAACATCTGTCCTTATCCTCTGCCCTGTCGCGGCGTTTGCGCGGATCGCCGTGTCCACGTGGGTGCCGAAGTGGCCGCCGCCCGTGTACCGGTTGAACATCGGCGGAAACACCCGAAGCGGCAACGCCGCCGACATAAACAGCGGCGAGCGTGCCAGCGCCCCCAGGATCATCTCCCCCAGCTTCGCGGCGACCGGATGGCCCTCCGGCAGCTGCAGATTTTCCTTCACGCTCTGCGCCTGATACCCGGCGGTCACCTTTCCATCCACCCACTCCGCTGCATCGAGCGCCGCCCGCGCCTGCTTCACCTCGTTCGCGGTCAACACCTCCGGAATCGTAATCAGCATCCTCTACTCCTTTGCCTGCGGGCCAGCTGAGGAGAGATGCAAGCGGCCAGGAGGGATCTCCCGGCCGGCTCGCTCTCTCTCGTCCATCTTAGAACTTGAAGTTGATTCCTATTTGCGCATTGGCCCCAGCTCCCGGAACCAGATGGCTCGGATGCGGCAGGTCAATATAGTAGCGGTTCAAGATGTTATTCACGTTCGCCTGCAGCTCCAGCCGGTCGGTCAGAGGCCGCCTTACCATGGCGTTGAAGACCCAGTACCCCGGCACCTGCTTCAGCGCGGTCGCAAGTACCTGGTACTCAACCCCCGGTGCGCCCGACGGCGTCACGTAGTTGATCGGCCCGGAGTAACTGGTGGGGACGAACGGCACTGTGGAGCTGGCCGTTCTGCTGGCCACATAGTTTCCGCCTACGCCGACGTTCAACCGCAGCGGCAGACGATGCGTCACAAACAGATTGAAGGTCTGCTTCGGCACGTTCGCCAGCGGAAATCCAACCGAGGTCGGGAAGAACTTGGAGAAGATCACCTCGCTGTCGAGATAGGCATACCCGGCAACGACGTCCATTCCCTCCGGCAGCCTGCCCACCAGCGAGAACTGAACTCCCTTCACCAGCTGATTTCCCGCCGCAACAATATTGTTCGAGTTCGTCGGGTCGGTCTCGCGCGCGTTGTCCTTCTCTGTTCTGAACCACGAGCCCTCTGCCAGCAGCCGCTCATTCAGGAAGCTCCACTTCGCGCCTACCTCGTAGGTCTCGTTCTCCTCAGGTGCAGCCGAGCTGTTCGCCAGGCCAATGCTCAGGCTCAACGACTCCGCTGCAGGATTGAAGCTCGTTCCGTAGTCGAAGTACACACTTCCCCGGCTCGAAGGCTTGAACACAAACGCCGCACGATAGCTTGGCTGCTCATCCACGCGGCTGATAGGAGCCACCGGAGCCGTCACCGTTCCACCCGCAGGCGGAGTCGGCTGGTACAAATTGTAACCGGTATCGAACCTATCCCAGCGCACGCCGCCGCTCGCCTCAAACAGCCGGCCCAGCTTGATTGTGTCGACGAAATAAAGCCCTATACTCTCTGCTTTGGTGTGCACGATTGACGAGATGTACCCCGTGCCTCCGAAGGGCTGCTGCGCATTCGGGTCAATCAAGGTAGCCGTAGGGACGGTGTTGATCTTATTAAGGGTGTAACTTGTTCTGATCGGGTTCGAGATCTCCTGCCCGCCTTCTACTCCAGCCACCAGCGCATGCTTGATCCCGAAGGTCTTGAAGCGCGCCGTTACCTCTGTCTGATCCCACAGATCACCTTCCACACTCTTCACCTGGATCTGATTCCGGTTCACCACAATCGTGCTCGGATCACTCGCAGCCGTATACGCGCAGGGGAGCGCCGTATTCACAGCGGAGGTCGGCAGCGAAGTTACAAATCCACCCACCGGGACACTCAGCGGAGCGTTCGAACAGATCTGCGGCTCCGTGATCTGCGCTTGCCGCGGATAGTTCGCCGCCCGCGCAATCGTATGCAGATTCAGGTTCGGCGAAAACTCGTGCTCCACCTTCAGGGTCAGGATGTCATCGTTCGTCTTCAGGTAGTTCTCATCGGAAAACCCGTAGTAGTTATGACGGATCGCGCCAGGCGCAGGCTTGTTGTTGAACCACGGCAATCCATAGTCGGGCGTGTCGCTCTCGGTCAGGTGCAGGTAGCTCAGCGTTGCCCGCGTCTTCGTGTTCAACCCAATCGAAACTGAAGGCGCAATCCCAAACCTGCGCACCTCCGTATAGTCGCGCCCCGCAACTCCACCCTCCTGCGCCATCAGGTTCGCACGATAGACCGTGCCGCCTAGAACATCCAACTCGGGCTCATTGATGTCGGCGGTGATCCTCCGCGTCTTGTCCGTGCCAAACTGCGTCTGCACATTCACGAACTGCTGCACCACCGGGACTTTGCTCTCCTGGTTGATTACGCCGCCCGTCGAGCCGCGCCCAAACTGGATTCCCGCCGGTCCCTCCAGCGCCTCCACCTGCTCGTAGTTAAATGAGTCGCGATAGTAGCTGCCGAAGTCGCGAATCCCGTCCAGAAAAATATCATTGCGCGCAGTAAATCCGCGGATGGTCAGGTTGTCGCCCTGCGCGCCGGCCTCGCCAGCAGCCAGGCTGATCCCAGGCACGTTCCGCAGCGCATCGCGCAGCGTCGAAACGCCCTCGTCCTTCATCACAAACTGCGGAATCACGCTCACGCTCTGCGGCGTATCGATCAGAGGTTCCGTGAACTTGGAGAGCGAGACTGAGTTAGTAACTGAATCGGTTACAGAGATCGTATCCTTCGACTGCACTCCAACCAGCATCGTCGCGGCATCATCCACGCGATAGTTCAGCCCTGTTCCTTCGAGCAGTAGACGCAGCGCCTCATCCTCGCGAAACAGTCCGACCACGCCCTTCGAGTTGAACCCAGCCACCGTACCCGCGGGCAGTACAACCTTCACAGTCAACCCGGTCGCCTTCTCAAATGCCTTCATCGCCTCGTCCAGTGGCCCAGCCGGAATATCGAACTTCTTCAGCGGCAGTGTCGCCTCTGCAGCTCCACACGTTACCGGATCGACCTTCTCCACCGAAGCCATCGCCGTCTTCGTGCCGCCCATCGCCGCATAAGCGGCCAGCGTCCCCGCCGCAATCCATCCGCGACTCCCGCCAATCTGCGCCTTCTTCCTCTTGCTCCCCGCTGCCTTACGCACCGTCTGCTTCATTCCTATCTCCTCGGATCAACTTCCGTGCTCGGCAAAGATCGATCGCGCTCACTTTCCTTCAGAACAGCGTCGGTCTTCACAGTCCCTCTTCCAGCGACTCGAAGGTGCAGTTGAAACCAGGCGCACCTCACCGACGACCGCTTATCCTCAAAGCATTCGCCAACCAAACAAGCCGCCGGATGGTTCAGGGTTTGTGTTGATAAGTCATGGAGTTTTGAGCCGAAGTAGAACGATCCGACATCGGACCTTATAATGCAGAGAACCTGCAGTCACTCGGCTGTAGCTCCCAGGTCCTCGTGGTCTCCGCCAAGAGAATTTTCCGCGAGGATCTGGTCAAACCCTCCAATAACTAAAGCTCTAAAAACTCAGATAAACCGAATATACGACGGTATCAGTCCGAGATCAAGTTATAGCAGACTGATTTAGTCTTAGTTTAGATATCGGCTAGACAGATCCTCCCCCACACACTTTGCCACCGTCCAGTTTCATGCAGCGAAGAGGTAGGTTCCTACATACCAGTTCATGCAGCGAAGAGGTAGGTTCCTACATAAATTCATATCTTTTTGAGACGGGCAGCTCTAGAGCACCCCATTGTCCTATGTATATCTGTATTAAAGAGCGATACGGACTGCCAAATGAAATTGGCCCGCAAATTGCTCAACCTAAGGTACGCGACTAAACCAAAAGAGTCCTGATCGAGGAGTTTATCTGTGGACTCCGATGCTTGGACCCCGATTTAGTCAGCGTTGGAGAAGAACGAATGCGACGTATTTCCCTCTTTGTACCCGCCATCACTATGGCCTTCATTGGCGCTGCTCTTGGTCAGACCACGAGCGGAGACCTTGTCGGTACCGTGAAAGATCCTTCTGGAGCCATCATCGCGAATGCAACGATCGTGGTTACCAACGTCGATACCGGCGTCGCCACTACCGAAAAAGCCGGGACCTCCGGCGAGTTTCGCGTAGGCAATCTTCTCCCCGGCAAGTACGACCTGGTTGTCAGTTCCTCGGGCTTCCAGCCGTTCACCCTTCGCGGCATCGTCATCGAGCTCAATAAGACCTCCACGACCAACGTCGCCCTCTCCATCGGTGCCAGCACCACGGTTGAAGTCGCAGCAGAAGCTGGCGCAGTCCTCGACACGACCAGCACCAACCTCACCCAGACCTTCAGCAACGTGGAGCTTACTGATCTTCCTTCCACCTCCTCGGGTGGTTCGAACGGCTTCGGTGTCCTGAACGCCTCCCTCCTTAGCCCTGGTGTCGCCTCCAGCGGCGGGATCGGTATCGGCGTCGGCCCCTCTATCGGCGGCCAGCGTCCCCGCAACAACAACTTCACCATCGAAGGTGTGGACAACAACAACAAAGCTGTCACTGGCCCACTCATCTATCTGCCTAACGATTCGGTCGAGAGTTTCACGCTCATCACCAATCAGTTCTCTCCAGAGTTCGGCCACTCCTCCGGCGGCCAGTTCAACACCAACGTCCTCTCCGGAACCAACAAGTTCCACGGACGTCTCTATGAGTACTTCCAGAACCGCAACCTCAACGCAGAGGTCGGAACCCAGGGCGGCAAACCCGCCATCAACCCGCGCTACGACAACAACCGCTACGGCGGACAGGTCGGCGGCCCCATCCTCAGGGACAAGCTCTTCTTCTTCGTCAACTTTGAGCGCAACTCCATCGGAAACAATCCTGCCATCTTCTCCTGCGTCCCGACCGCAGCCGGTCTTAGCACACTCAAAGCCCTTGGCGCTCCCTACGGTCTCAACGCCAACAACCTTGCCCAGTACCTCAAGTACACCCAGCCCGCTACCATCACTGGAGCCGGTGGCGCTGGTATCGATGCCTCAGCCGACGTAGCCTGCGGCAGCGAAGCCACCGGGGCGCAGTTCCTCACCGTCAACTCCGCGACCTCCGGAGCCTCCACCAACATCCCCCTCGGCAACTATCAGAGCACCGCCGGAACGCCTTCCAACTTCGACGTCCTCACCACCAGCGTCGACTACACCATCACTAACAAGGACAGCTTCCGCGGACGATACATCTACAATCGTCTCTCTGACACCGACACGGCCGGCAACACGATTCCGTTCCCCGTCTTCTTCACCCAGCAGCCCTTCCGCTATCAGCTCGTCGCTCTCAGCGAGTTCCATACCTTTACTCCCAACCTCACCAACGAGTTCCGTATCGGTTTCAACCGCTACTCGAACACCCTGACCGCTGGCAACTTTAGCTACCCGGGCCTCGATCAGTTCCCCAACCTCGTCTTCGTCGATCAGGGAAACATCAATCTCGGACCCGACCCGAACGCGCCACAGTTCACCATCCAGAACCTCTACCAGGTGGTCGACAACGTCAGCTACGTCAAAGGCAAGCACACCATCAAGATCGGCTTTGACGGCCGCAAGTACATCTCGCCCCAGGGATTCACGCAGCGTGCACGCGGCGACTACGAGTGGAACAACCTCTCCGAATTCCTCCAAGACCTGGCTCCCACCAGCTTCGGCGAGCGCTCCACCGGTAGCCTCACCTACTACGGCGACCAGACCGCACTCTATGGCTACGTAAACGATACCTGGCGCGCCAGCCCGAAGCTCACCCTCAACGGTGGTCTCCGCTACGAGTTCACCTCCGTTCCAGTCGGTGAGCGAGCACAGGGGTTGAACTCCGCCGCCTCTGTACCAGGCCTCATTAGCTTCACCGAGCCGAAGCCCGCTTACAAAAGCTTCGCTCCTCGCATCGGCATCAACTACGCTCCAGATGATAAGACCTCAGTCCGCGCAGGTTTCGGCCTGTCCTACGATGTTCTCTTCGACAACCTTGGGACTCTCTCCTTCCCGCCGCAGTACTCGGCAACAAACGATGTAGGCAATGTCGGCAATCCTCAGCCAGGCGACCCGAACTTCCTTGCCAATGGCGGTCTTCCTCCCGGCAATGGCGGCATCCTGGTCTTCCCGAACACGCCAGCCGGCCTTGCCGATCAGCGTGGAGCCACTGCAGCCTACATTCCTAATCAGACAGTCCCCTACGCCGAGACCTACACCCTCACCATCCAGCGCACCTTCCTAAGCAAATACACCGGTGAGATCGGTTACGTAGGCACACGCGGCATCCACCTCCCAACCCAGGACCAGATCAACATTCAACCCAGGGTCAACGCAACGAATCAGCTCCCTACCTCGTTGAGCGGCGGCAGTGCTGTCATCTCTCCAGTCAACGCCAACACGCTGGGTGCAATTCAGGCGCTCTCCAACATTAGGCCGGACTTCCTCGCTCAAGGCTTCACCAGCAAGATCACCTCGTATCAGCCTTACTCCAGCTCCAACTACAACGCCTTGGTTGCCAATGTGACCCGCCAGTATGTCGGCGGATTCCAGACCAACCTCTCCTACACCTACAGCAAGACGATGGACGATGCGACGGCTGAAGTCTTTGCCACCACACTCACTCCACGCCGTCCGCAGAACTCGCAGAACGTTGCGGCAGACTACAGCCGCTCCGCTCTCGACCGTACCCACCGCATCTCTCTCGAAGCGGTCTACGATCTGCAGCTCTACAAGCACTCCAGCTCCTTCCTGCTCAGGAACGTCGTGGGCAACTGGACCATCGCACCCATTTACACCTATGAGTCGCCGGAGTATGCCACTGTCCTCTCGGGTGTCAACTCCAACCAGAACGGTGATAGTGGCAGCGCAATTGATCGCACGATCATCAACCCCACCGGCGTCAAGGGTACGTCCAGCTTGGTCAGCCCGCAGTACGCCACCAACCTGGCGAGCCTGTGCACGGCAGATACTGAGACCGCGCCCGGTCAATGCCCAGCCAACCTGGTTGGCTACGTAGCCAATGATCCCACTGCGTACTACATCCAGGCTGGAGCGGGAACCTTGCCCAACGCCTCACGCAACAGCCTCGCTACACGCCCCATTAACAACTTCGACATGTCAGCCTTGAAGCGCGTGACCTTCCACGAGCGCTACTCGTTTGAGTTCGGAGCCCAGGCGTACAACGTCCTCAACCA
Organism: Granulicella sp. S190; assembly: GCF_009766095.1. Lineage (GTDB taxonomy): Bacteria > Acidobacteriota > Terriglobia > Terriglobales > Acidobacteriaceae > Edaphobacter. The sequence goes on along the minus strand of NZ_LMUD01000009.1, from coordinate 391,029 downwards.
CGCTCAGTACACTCCGGGTACGGTTAACAACATCAACACCACGTCCAACACCACTACCTATCTCAACTTCCAGACCGTAGGGAATGGCTTCTTCAATCAGCCTGGAAAGGTCTTCACCAACAACGCCCGCTCCATGCAGTTGTCTGGAAAGCTCTTCTTCTAACTTCAAAAAGAAGCAAAATCTCACGACTCAAAGGGACAGGCCAAAAGCCTGTCCCTTTTTTTGTCTTATCCGCAGCGCAGTACCCTCGCAGATTCCCTCTAAGTCCCGCGTTTTGTGCATATACTCCCACCCTGCAAAAACCACGCTCCGACAAGCCTTTACCCAGCCAAATCAAGCATTTATCATAGAGAAACACCATGGCTGACGATCTCTTTCCGCAAGACCCGAAAAACCCTGAAGTGCCCTCCCCGCAGGACGCGAACTCCAACAACCCTCCCCCCGCGGGCTCTCCACCCGATGGACCCTCCACCGTCCAGGGCCGCGGTGCCGCGTTCATGCTCTCCATCAATATTGAGGAGGAGATGCGGAAGTCGTACCTCGACTACTCCATGTCGGTCATCATCGGCCGCGCCCTGCCCGACGTTCGCGACGGCCTTAAGCCCGTCCACCGCCGCATCCTCTATGGCATGCAGGAGATGGGCCTCCAGTTCAACAAGAAGTACACCAAGTCCGCCAAGGTTGTCGGCCACGTCATGGGTAATTACCATCCCCACGGCGACTCCGCCATCTATGACACCATGGTTCGCCTTGCCCAGCCCTTCTCGCTTCGCTATCTCTTAGTAGACGGCCAGGGAAACTTCGGCTCCGTCGACGGTGACTCCGCCGCTGCCATGCGGTACACCGAATCGCGCCTCACCCGCATCGCCGGGGAGATGCTCGCGGACATCGACTACGACACCGTGGACTTTACGCCCAACTACGACGAGTCCTCGCTCGAGCCCACCGTCCTTCCTGCGCGCGTCCCGAACCTCATCGTCAATGGCAGCTCCGGCATCGCCGTCGGCATGGCGACCAACATTCCGCCTCATAATCTCACCGAGATCGTGAACGCCTGCATCGCGCTGCTCCAGAAGTCTCCGCAGGACCACCGCTCCGACCTCGACCTCGTCCTCGAGCACGTTCTCGGCCCCGACTTCCCCACCGGTGGATTCCTCTTCGGCAAGACCAACATCCCGAACGCATACAAGACCGGCCGCGGCCGCTTCATGATGCGCGCCAAGGCCTCCATCGAGAACATCTCCGGCGGGCGCCAAGCCATCATCGTCACCGAGATTCCCTACCAGGTTAACAAGTCCAAGCTCATCGAGCGCATCGCCGAGCTCGTCAACGAGGGCGTCATCACCGATATCGCCCGCGACGAGTTCCGTGACGAGTCCGACCGCGACGGCATGCGCATCGTCATCGGCCTCAAGCGCGGCGCCGAGCATCAGATCGTGCTCAACCAGCTCCACAAGCACACCCAGATGCAGGAGTCGTTCTCGATGATCTTCCTGGCGGTCCACAACGGCCAGCCGAAGGAGTTCCCACTCGACCACGCCATCCGCGCCTTCCTCGATCACCGCACCGAAGTCGTCCGCCGCCGCACCGCCTTCCTGCTTGCCAAGGCCCGCGACCGCGAACACATCCTCCTCGGCTACCAGATCGCGCTCGATCATCTCGACAACGTCATCAAGATCATCCGTCAATCGTCCAGCCGCGCCGACGCCCGCGAGAATCTCTTCTCCTACTTCTCCAACAAGCGCATCAACCTTCGCGGCACCGAGCTCGCCGGCATCACGCTTGACCCCAAGAAGTACAACATCGACATGACGTTCTCCACCACCGGAACGCTCATCCTCTCCTATAAGCAGATCGACGCGATCCTCGAACTGCAGCTCTACCGCCTCACCCAGCTCTCCATCGACGAGCTTCTCAAAGAGCTCGCCGAGGTTCGCGACAACATCACCGAGTTCGAGTCCATCCTCGCCTCGCCGGCCAAGCTCCGCAAAGTCATCATCAAAGAGCTGACCGAGATTCGCGACAAGTACGGCGATGCCCGCCGCACGCAGATTATCGACGAGACCGCCGAGCTTCAGCTTGAAGATCTCATCACCGACGAGCAGGTCGCCGTCACCGTCTCCAACACCGGCTACCTCAAGCGCACGCCCATCTCTATCTACCGGCAGCAGCGTCGCGGCGGCACCGGGCGCCTCGGTATGAAGACTCGCGAAGAGGACTTCGTCGCGCAGCTCATCATCGACTCCACCCACGCCTATCTCCTCTGCTTCACCAACACTGGCCGCGTCTACTGGCTCAAGGTCTACGAGGTCCCCGACGTCGGCGCCGCAGGCAAAGGCAAGGCCATGGCCTCGCTCGTCGCCCTTCAGCCCGGCGAAAAGGTCGTCACTATCCTGCCCGTCCGCGACCTTGAAGAAGACTCCAAGTTCATCCTCTTCGCCACGCGCAATGGAACGGTGAAGAAGACCGCGCTCAAGGACTTCTCCAACGTCATGGCTCGCGGCATCATCGCCATCAACATCGACAAGGACGACGAGCTCATCACTGCCCGGATCACCGACGGACAGCAGGTCATCTTCCTCGCCACCCACGACGGCATGGCCATCCGCTTCGCCGAGCAGGATCTACGCCCCATGGGCCGTCCCGCCACCGGCAACCGCGGCGTCTCGCTCAAAAAGGGCGACTACCTCATCGGCGCCGCCGTCACCCCCTCCAACGAGGCTCGCAACAAGCAGCGCCTTGAGCGCGCCGCACAAAAGGGCCTTATTTCCCAGGTCGAAGCCGCCATCGACGAAGCCGCCGACTCCGCCATCGCTCAGCCCCTCGAGCTGGCCGAACCCGGCGAACTCGCCGCACCCGCGCTCTCCGAAGAGGCTCAGGCCAAACTAGAAAAGCTCGACAAGCAGCTCGGCCTCACCCCCTGCCTCATCCTCACCGTCAGCGAGAACGGCTTCGGCAAGCGCACCGACGTCGATCAGTATCGCCTCCAGTCTCGCGGCGGCAAGGGTGTCATCAACATGAAGACCACCCCCAAGATTGGCAAGGTCACCGCCATCCAGCTCGTCGACGACACCACCGAGATGATGGTCATCAGCCAGTTCGGCAAGATCATCCGCATCGACACCAAGAGCGTCCGCTCCGCAGGCCGCAGCACCCAGGGCGTCAAGCTGCTCGACCTGGAACCCCAGGACAAGGTAGCGGCCGCCGTAGTGATCCCCCCAGAAGAAGCCAAAACCCAACCCGAAGAAGGAACGCTGCTGCAGTAATTTTTTGAGACGTGGTGACGCCCGTTTTTGCTGGTAGTTTTGGCAAAAACGGGCGTTTCTACGTGGTGTTTTGGTGGTCTAGCTGTGGTGGGATGCGTGGCAAACGTGGTGTTTTGACCGTCACTTTTCGGGCTCGAAAAACATGCCACTTTTATGGATTTATTTTTGAGGGATCCCCATTTTAGGAAATCGTAGACCTCTGCGGGGAAGATCGTTCATACAGTAAGATTTTGTGAAAGGTAACCACTTAATTGCAACAGTCCTTAAGAAGACCCGGAAGAGTGGCTCTGGTCCAGTTTTAGTCGTTCCATGTACGACGAACCGACTCCTGTCCTTATTCTCGTGTCTGAGTTGTGAGGATCGTGCTTCGCGCCGAAGATGGGGCACCCAGACCCTTCTCTCAAACTGATCCTGCATCTAATCTCAGGAACACGAAAGAGGAACAAACACATGTCTCACCCAGACCCAGCACGTCCGCACGAACACGAAGAAGTCGAAAAGTCGAAGCTTCGCACCGCGCACGCTGAGCACGTCGAACCCGAAAAAGGTCCCCACGACCCCAAAGAGATCAACCCAAAGATGTCTTCCGACATCCACTACTGGTCCAAAGAGTTCGGCGTCACCGGCGACCAGTTGCACGAAGCCATCCGCGTCCACGGCACCCACGTCGAGAAGGTTCGCGCCGCTCTCCAGCACCACAAGTCCAGCTAGATTTAAAGCATAGGAACGCAAAACAAAAAGCCCACGCTCGCGATCTTCGTTGCGAGCGTGGGTTTCTTTCCTTCGCATCACCTCTACGTGTTTTCAGATCTACTTGTTGAGATCGTGAATCGTCTGCCCAACCGCCTGCCCAACCTGACCGGCGACGTCCTTCACCTTACCCTCGACGCGATCCGCAGTCCCTTCATCGGCCAGGTCCTGGTTGCCGGTGAGATTTCCGACGCCCTCCTTCACCGCACCCGCAAACGAGCCTACCTTACCCTTGGCCTTCTGCTTGGTACCCCACGCAAACGTCTTGCGCGCTGCGTCGCTGAACCCGTCATAGCTCGTGTCATACGCCGGTTCCGGCTCGCTGAAAAACAGTACATACGTCACTGCGACACCGATTCCAATTCCGGCAAGGATCCAGGGAAAACCCTTCATGGCAAAACCTCCAGCCCAGTAAGATGCAAATCCAACAAGACGGGAAAATAAAATCTCCATCCCGAGACCGGATACCCCCTCTTCGTGACCGTCTCATCACCGCGAAGGCGGATCTCTTCGCAGCCGCAAAGACTGCGTCAAGCTACCACCATGGCAAGACGTCTCTGCACCAGCCCCACGCGAACTACCGCGCTGGAGCACCACTCTTCACCGCCTGCAGATCCTGATCCAGCATCCCCGCAAGGTCCGTCGCCAGCCCCGCGCCCTTCGCATCCGTGTACGTGCCCAACGTCCCCTTCAACTCCACATCCGTCTTCTTACCGCCGATATCCTCGACGCACGGAGTACCCGTCAGGTACGACGCGGTAAACCCGATCGTCCGCTTCGCCGTCGTCTGCTCCTGGATCACGACATGCAGAGCCCGGTCTGCCTGCGCAGCAGTATCCACCACCGTCACCCCGGTCACCGAGTTCACCGCATGCCGTATCTGCCCCGCAATCGCGCCCGTCGAATCATCCCCCGCCACTGTCAGGTACACCCGGGCCCCCGACGCCGACGGCACAGGACACGCCAGCCACGCCCGCTTCGGATCAGGCTTCGCCGAGCCCTCCAGGCTCGTCAACTGCACCTGCGTCAGCTTATTCAACCCATCTGTCTTGAAGTCCTCTGCAGAGACTCCCAGCGTCTTTTGCACATCCGGCGACCAGACCGCCATCACCAACTTCGCGGAAGCCTTGGGCTTATGCACAGCCGGGGTTGCACTCGGCTTAGCCGGCGGAGTCGCAGTACTCTGCCCCATCGCTGTAGAACCTGTCGCCAACGAGACTCCACACAAGACACACCCAACCAGACTCCAAGCTACATTCCTCACAGCCCCTCCAATCCTCTTCACAAAAACTACGCCAATAAGAGACGGTTCAACCAGCCAAACAGACGAAATACCACCACATTCTCATGAAAACACCTCTGTCAACCCCCTAAACCGCCAATACGGCGCCACACCGGCGAATTTCGTGGGTATCCCCCCACCCCATCCGGTGAACCAGGGGAAGCGGGTCTCACAAAAAATCTTTCGCTTTTCATTTTTTCAGCATCCAACTTCAAATGACCAAGCTAAGAACCACGGTCCTGCTCGCTCCTCTTCTTCTCGCGACCACCGTCGCCCCAGCCTTTGCTCAGCGCTATAACAACAACAGCGCCTACTACAACGGCATGCGCAATGGCGGACGTGGCGGTAACTACTACAACGACCGCGATCGCCACTACCACGATGATCACTACCGCCGCGACCAGGGCGGCATCGGCCCCGGCAAAGGAGCCCTGATAGGCGCCGGTGGCGGTGCAGTCCTGGGAGCCGTCTTCGGCGGCGGCCTCAAAGGCACCATCATTGGCGGAGCGGCAGGCGCCGGCATCGGTGCCGTCGTAGGCCAGGCTGCCCAGAACAACCGTGACGATCGCTATCACCGCTACTAAACCCCTAACGCGTACCCGTACGAAGAGGAACGACCCATGCGCCTGACCCATCACCTCGCCGTCTGCTGCCTCGCCCTGGCCACCCTCACCGCTTCGGCCCAGCAACCCTCCGCAGCCACCATCTCCCCCTCAGCGGACTCCGCCACTCCCCACACCTGGACCAACGAGCAGATTCTTACCTGCACCGTCTCCGACTGCTGGCAGCTCGCGGGGAAAAATGAGGCTACCTTCTTCGATATCGTCCAGCAGCTTGCTGGAATCTCCGCACAGACTCGCGGTCTTACTCTGCCGGAGAGCGCAGAGGCGGGCAAACGCGCTGGCGAGTACATCAAAGCCAAGGCAAAGGCAGACCATGGTCAGCTTCTTTACGCTATTGTCGACGCCTCCGTCCGTAAGGTTGGCACTAAGAGTCCCACCAACTAGATTCGCGAAGCAAGACCCGCCAAGAGGGGACTGGCGCTAACATAATGGCCATGCGCCTCTCCCTCCTGGTCCTCGTCTTGATGCTTGCCTGTGCCTCGCCTGCGCAAAACCCGGTCGCCACGCCTCCTGCGCCGATCGACATCGTAAAGTTAGAACAGAATCTCTGGACCACCATGGCCGAGGGGGACTTCGCCACTGTGCGGAGCCTCTTTACACCAGACTTTATCCAGATTGATGACCACATTCAGGCGCTCGACACTCTTCTGATCACTCTCAAACACTGCAAACTTGAGTCTTACGAACTTCGTGATCTTCAGGTGCGCCTTCTTACGCCAGACTCCGCTATCGCCGTTTATCACGTGGTGAACACTTTCAACTGCGGTACTGCCGAGAACCCAAGCCTCAGAAATGGCGACAACAATTCCGTCACGGTATGGGTCCGGCACCATGGCACCGAGAAGTGGCTCGCCCAGGCCCACACCGATACGCCCGCAAAACCCTGACTCCAGGCGCGCAAGAATCACAGGGGAGTCCCGGCGGCAGAGTCGATTCTCAGTGAAAAAAATGGGGATTTCGAATACATTCAATCTGCCCAGGAAAAGAGGCCTTATGCCCATACTCCGGATTCGCTGCAATCTCTTCTTGCAGGTCGTGGCTATCTCCTCGTTGTGCATCTCGCTAAGCAGTTGTGTGGATCTTGACGACGCGGCCGGCCTTTCCAAACTCTCTGATGAAGCGAGGGCCGAGCTCCCCAGAGTCTCGAACGATGTTGCAGGAACATGCGCGCGTCAAAACACTCTCTTCGAGAACACGCCGCCGGCAGAACGACCTAAGACCGAACAAGCTCAGGATTGTAGACCCTACGAAGAACTGGCTGATCATCTTGCGAAAGATCAGAATGTCCTGGTCTCCTACTTCGACGCTCTCGGTAAGCTCGCCTCCAACAAGCCAATGACCTACGATGCAGCTATCGATGAAAATGTAACTGCATCCAGCGCAAATACATCTTTCTCAGCCAACGCGATTACGGCAGGAAACGACGCGCAAAGTGTTCTGAAGTCTCTCGCGGACGCTGTGACGAATGGTTATCGCGAGAAACAACTTGGCCAACTCATTACTGCCAACGATCCCGCCATCCAGTCGCTAACCCACTCGCTCAACAAGGTCATCACCTCGGACTACGCTTTACTTCTAGCCAATGAGCAGCTCAGCCTCGACACCTTCTACCAGGGGCCGATGGCAGGCGCACAACCACAGGAGCGCCTCGCTCTTATCCTTGTACAGCGGCAATACGCCTACGATAAATCTGCTCTGCAATCCCGAAAAGACTCCATGGTTGCCTACGGAAAAGCCATGGAGGACTTTGCTTCGCTCCATGCCAAGCTGAAGCAACAGGCCGAGAAGAAGGCAAGCATGGTGGAGATCGCGAAACAAGTCGCACCCACAATCGAGTCGCTCAAAACAGCACTTTCAGATATTCAGTCGAGGTCGAAGCAGCCATGAAATCAACCAAATCTATCGCCGGCACCCCGGCTAACACCACACTTACCGATGACCAGATGCAGGCGTTGGCACAGTCTTTCCACGATATTGCCGTTGAAGTCGGGCAGGTTCGCCTGGACGCAATCAGTGCGGGCAGCAAGCTCACCGATCCGAACATCGTTCAACTGCAAGGGAATGTCTACTCGCTGATGAATATTGCAGCGAACTTCGCTCTTACGGCAGCAAACCTTACCTTGACCAATGCAGATCAAGCTGTTGCCGAGATCTCGGTCGCCACTGCGCAGGCGGACCAAGCGCTCGATAAGCTCAAGGATGTCGACAAAGCAGTTAATATCGCTTCGTCTGTGATTGTCCTGGCGATGGCTATCTCCACCAAGGACATGGGACAGATCGCCTCTGCGGCGGAGTCAGTCGTTACTGCAGCAGGTGTATCGGTCTAGTCAGCGACCGCCGCAGCAGCCAGCATCACTCGCTACTTCTTGTGATAGTTCGGATACGGAGGTTGCGCAGGTTCCTGAATGGGATGCAGAGCGAGATCCTGCATCGCCAGGCTTACCGCCTTCTCCAACTGGGGATCATGCCCCTCTCGAACAGCTTTAGGATCCTGTTCGATCACGACATCAGGATCGGTTCCGTGATTCTCGATCTGCCACTTCCCCTCGGGCGAAAAGTAGCCAAAGCTCGGAGAGGTTACGTTGCCTCCATCCATCAATACCGGAATCGCGCCGATGCCAACCAGACCGCCCCAGGTGCGTTTTCCCACCAGTGTTCCAACTTTTTCCTGGTGAAAGAGCCACGGCATTGCATCGCCGCCGGAGCCGGCCACCTCGTTAATAATCATCACCTTCGGGCCTGATATCGAAGCATTCGTTGTCTTCTGCACTGCGCCATAGCGCTGCGCCCAATAGCCGACGACCTTTCGTTGCATCGCTTCGATGATGTAGTCGGCCACCTGGCCTCCCGCATTGAAGCGCTCATCGATCACAGCGCCCTGCTTATCGAGTTGCGAAAAATAGAAACGATTGAAGTTCGTAAATCCGCCCGCACCGGTATCCGGCAGATAGACGTACGCCAGTTTTCCTCCAGAGAGCTGGTCCACCTTGCGTTGATTGTCCTGAATCCACTCGCTATTTCGCAATGAAGCTTCGCTACGAATGGGAACGACCGTAATATCGCGAGCATTCGCTCCACCGGCAGGGGCGAGGCGAAGAGTAATCGCGTGCCCTGCGGTTCCTTCGAGCAAGCGTTGAATATCGTCCTCGGCCTTCAACTCCTGACCGCCGATGGAAAGAATGCAGTCGCCCACGTGAACATTCAATCCGGGCTCGGCCAGCGGCGCTTTCACTTCCGGATTCCAGCTTCCTCCGGTATAGATCTTCGCAACACAATAGTGTCCGTTTGCGATGATGTAATCCGCTCCAAGCAGCCCACCTGGAACCTTCTTCGCTTCTGGAATCGCTCCTCCAGTTCCACGCAGATGCCCGACGGAAAATCCGCTCAGCATCTCTTGAAAGATGTAGTTCAGATCGCTGCGTGCTGCTATCGACTGAACGTAGGGCTCGAAGCGCTTCTCTTCCGCAACCGTATCTACTCCGTGAAAGTTGGGGTCGTAGAAGTATGCCCGCTCCACCCGCCACACCTCGTGGTACATCTGATTCCACTCCGCTGCGGGATCGATGCGTATCTGAAGATCAGCCAACGATACTGAACCTTCGCCAGCCTTCACAGGAACGTTCGCGGGAAGGATGACATACGAGGGATGATCATGTCCGCCGCCTGCACTCTCTCCGCCATCGGGAAGCAGCCCGAGCAGCATCTTTTCGCCATCTGCCGAGAGATCGAAGCTGTCTACATGCTCAGCAAGCTTCTCCGTCTTACGTGTATCGAAGACAAACCGGTTAAGCACCGCAGTACGATCCGCGAACCGGTTCCCTTCAGAGGTCTGAAGCAGGTACAGAGTTCCAGGCTTCCCTGCGGTCAAGCTCTCATAGTTTGCAGCGGGCAACGGCAGGGCAACAATACGACTCTCGATATTTGCGAGATCGATCTTCACCGGCTTCGGAGGCGTTGGAGCCTTTGCAGTGGTTTTGCCTTTCTCTTCCTCCTTTGCTTCGGTGGCCTCGCCTGCCGGGGTAGCGTCGGTGTTCTCCTTTGCCTTTTCGTGCGTCTCGGCAGGTGTCTTTTCGTCGTCACTCTCTGGAGCAATGGGTGAGGCCTGATCCGAGGCGAGAACCAGAGCGTACACACTGCGATTCGGATAGAGCAGATCGCTCGTCATATCAAGACCAGCCGAGCTGCCTCCTGAGTTTGTGCTCGCCGTAAAGTACAGATACTTTCCATTGCGATCAAATGTGGGAAAGCGCGAGTCAGCCGAGTTCGCCGTAAACTGCGTCGCCTTATTGGTCTCGACGGAGTAGAGAAACAACGCATGAAGATGGTTGGAGACAATCTGCGAATACGCAATCCACTTAGAATCCGGAGACCATGCGATATCGCGGCTGTTCGTCGCAAAGAAATCATTCTCGCCAACGTGCGTGACTTTGCCGGTTATCGTGTCGAGCATCCAGAGATTCAGCCGGTTATCGTGAAATGCCAGCAGCTTCGAGTCTGGTGACCACACCGGATCGAAGTAGTACGCAGCCTCTTTCGCCAGCGGGAACTTCTTCACCGTTCCGCTGCCTGTCTGGTTCGCGATATGAACTGCATAGAGTCCGGACTCATCCGAAAAGTACGCGATCGATTGCCCATCGGGCGACCATGCCGGACTTCGCTCCATCACACCTGGTGTGTTCGTAATATCGCGAGTCGGCCCCTTCTTCACTGGCACCGTCAGAATCTCGCCGTGCGCTTCAAATACCGCTCGCAACCCTGACGGCGATATACCGACGTGATCGATCTCCGTGCTTACATTTTGAATTCGCGGACGCACCTCCGGCAGATCGCCCGTCACATCAATCGGCACCCGGTGCGACTCCCCGCTGGAGGTGTCATACAGATAGATCTCGCCCAACTCGTCATAGACCAATCCACCCGGTCCGGCGGCCAGCGAATGAATATCCGGTTTACCCGCACCCTTCAGGCACTCTGTCACAGCCTTCGTGGCCGGATCGTACTTGTACAATGTCATAGACCCGTTGCGGTCAGAGAGGAAGTACACCATCTTTCCCACCCAGACGGGGTCGATATCCGAGGCCGTCTCATGGGGGATTTCCGTGCTGTTGAGATCCTTCAGGCCAGTTACCCAGATCGTGCTCGCCCGGCCGCCACGATAGTTTCCCCAGGCAACATACCGGTTGTAATCGAAGCTGAACGACGGCCCCAGCGGCGAATAAGCGATGCTCGCTCCGTCCCCGGAGATCTGTCCTTGAAAGGCCATCGGCAATGGCAGAGCCTTTGCCAGGCCGCCCTCGGCTGGGACCTCGTACAACTGGGTGTAGCGACTGGTAGACTCGCGGTCCGAGCGAAACAGAATCTTTCTGCTATCGGGTGACCAACCCACTGCAGCATCCGCCGACGGATGGTAGGTCACGCGATGCGGTACTCCACCAGCGGCGGGAATCGTGAATACATCCATATTGCCGTCGTACTCTCCCGTGAAAGCAATCGTGCCGCCATCGGGCGAAAATACGGGCGAGGTTTCAATTCCCACCCCAACTGTAATCCGTACGGCACGGCCACCCTTCCGGTCCACGCTCCACAGATCGCCTGCATAGTTGAACACGATTTGAGTCTGACTCAACGCTGGCCTTTGCAGCAGATGAGGCTTTTCGCCTAAGGGTGCAGTCTGTGCAGCGGTTGTAACTCCAACGGCTAGAAGCGCAAGAAGGGAGACAGCAGGTAGGACAACGCGCAAGAGAACGCTCCGTGCGGAACAGGATAGGCGAATAAAAACATCGTACACGCCTGCTGGGCGAACTGAGATCGTTCAAATTTGCCTCTCAACCATTGAGAGGATCTGGACACATATGTGCAGGTCTCATTCCAATAGACAAAAAGAAATAGCGTTGCCGAAACTTTTGTTAATTTCTCGCGTCTTCACTCTTAGACTCGAAGATATTCCGTCAAGTGGACAAAACCGCATAAAGGACAAGAATGACTCACAAATTAAAGCTATTTTCTATTACCGTGATGCTTCTTGTTGCGCTTAGCTTCACCTTTGAGCGCCAGGCACATGCCTACGTCGACCCCGGCTCTGGACTGCTCCTCTTTCAGGGCATTAGTGCAGCAGTCTCAGGAGCACTCTTCTATTTTCGTCGCCGCATCAAGAATCTCTTCAGCAGGTCCCAGTCAAAGCCCGAGCCGGAGCAATCTTGACCTTTCTAGTCGCGTAGCCCACTCACCTAGATTTAGAGGCCATTGTCACCTGCTTCAAGAGCCTGTAGTCTTTTGCCGGGATACGTGAGTCGGCATTTCTACTGGAGCCAAAATTTCCTCTTTCTCTCTGAAGCGGCCTCTACCCTGTTCCGTCGTCTCGAAGGAGAACAGACGGTGAAACCACTGACCCACCCCGCCACCATTGCCTTTGGCATTGCAAATCTGTACCTCATTGACCTCACCGGCCCGATCATCGCCCCCGATCACGATCTGATCTACCACCTCATGGGATCAGCTTCTTCAGTTATCCTTCCCGTCATCGCTTACCTGCTTACCCTCTCCCTTCTGTTCTTCGCACTCCTTTTGTTCCCCAGAAGACCCGGACCGCTCCGCGTCATTATCTGGTCAGCTTTTCTCCTCGCTCTGCCACCACTCCTTCTCCATACCATCGCAAACTTCGCGGGCGCAGAGGTCCCAGAATGGATCACTAACACAGTTGCCTCTACCTGCTTGTTAGTTTTGGTCGCCATCGCCATTTTTTGGAAGAAGGTACTTCCTGGCTTCGAGCGTGCTCAACCAGTTGCCGCCATCACACTCGGGTTCTTCGCCTACATCGGTCTCTTCATCTTTGCCCAACTATGCTGGAGCGGCTGGCAGGCACGCAGACTAAACCCAGCCCCCACGCTCCACCAGTCCCAGATCTCCTCCACCCAGACTCATCCGCGAGTCATCTGGCTTCTCCTCGACGAGCTCTCGTATCAGCAGCTCTACGAACGTCGATACCCCGGCCTCGACTTACCTGCGTTCGATCAACTTGCCGCCGAATCCACCATCTTCACCCACGTCATCCCGGCAGGCGAGTACACCCGATATATTCTTCCCACACTTATCACCGGCACGCCCTCCAATGAGATCAACGTCTCCGCAAGCGGCATGCTGCTCTCCCTTCGCAATCCCTCCACTGGAAGATGGACGCGCTTCGATCAACATCAATCTGTCTTTCAGGATGCTCTCAACTCCGGCTACACCACCGCTATCGCCGGTTGGTACAACCCATACTGCCGCATTCTTCCCCAGGTTCTCGACCACTGTTTTTGGAGTTACCGCGAATCTACTCCGGCGAACCTCTCCCCAAACCGTTCTCTCGCCGTCAGCATACTTCGCCCGTTCCGTAGTCTCTGGCGCGACGCAAAGCATCTGTTCGGCCGCGGCCCCGGCTCTCCGTCAGAAGAGACCCGCGATCTTCGCCAGCACACCAACGACTATCGACAACTCGTTACCGCAGGCGATGCAGACCTTGCCGATCCCACCATCGACTTCCTCTTCCTGCACATGCCCATTCCCCACCCTTACGGCTTCTACGACCGCAAGACAAAGTCTTTTTCTCGCAAACACACCTCTTACCTGGATAACCTTGCCCTCTCAGACGCCTATCTGGCCCACCTTCGCCAGATCCTCGAACAGCAACACCAGTGGGACTCGACCACACTCATCGTGATGGGTGATCACTCCTGGCGGACCAGTCTCATCTGGGCCGACGCACCCGGGTGGACCAGCGAAGAACAGACTGCCAGCCGCGGTGGCGAGTTCGACGACCGACCCGCTTACATCGTCAAACTCCCGCATCAGGAGACTGCCGCACGCATCGATCAACCCTGGGCCGCCATTCATACTCGCGCCCTTATGGATGTACTCTTGCAGCAGCGAATTCAGACCCCCGCCGATCTCGAGGCCTGGGCCACCCTGCAAAAGTAGCCCCTGCACGGCCTCTATTTCTCGGCATCCTCCGGCATAATCGCTCCTGCCTTCACCCATCGCTCTACCGTGGCGATATCCGCGTCCGAGAGCTTCGGCTGTTTCGGGGGCATCGGCATCGGATCTTTCTCAGGACCTTCATGCCGGATCAACCGCACAAGGAGACTGTTCTTAGGATCTCCAGGAATTAATACCGAACCGTCATGTCCACCCTTCAACATCCCCGCCCGAGTTTGAATACTCAATCCGCCGCGATGGTTCATGCCGCCGTGGCACCGGTAGCAATTCGCCTGAAAGATCGGCTGCACTTTTGTTGTGTAAAACTCCGGCTTCGCTGCCTCATCTGGCCCCGCAGCCCGCACCGTTCCCGCACGTAACCCCCATCCCATCAACCCCAACGCCACCATCCCCAACGCTACAAAAACTCTCATCCTCGACTTCTCCCTGTTAATCGACAAGTATACGGAACCTGCCTCGTCACTTTTATATTCCTCCGTCAACGTTTAGCGTGAGAGTTGCTCTGGCGCTCCGCGCCCCCGAAAATCATGATGCGTTTGAACGCCCCCATACCGGCCCTTTTGGCGCTCGCGGCTCTGTCTTTTTCCGCTGCCGGCAGCCTGGCCAAACCGACGCATCACACCCCGGCCCACAAAAAGACCGTGGCCACCCTCGCCGCAAAGCATTTCACCAAACGCAAACCCGCCGCAAAGCCTACGCACGCTCACAGCCCGAAGCATCACGGCGCTCCTCAAGCTGATCTCCCGGCAACCGTCCGAATTCATGGACAGCGTGCCACCAGAAATCATCATCTGCGGCACATCGCGGGCGTTCCCGCCCCGCAGTCCACACGGCCAGAACTGACAGCCTCCGAAGCTATACCAAAGAAGGCAACCTCGCAGGACTTCCTCAGAGCAGCTGCCTCCACGCAGTCCGAAACCCAGGCCGCAGTTGCTATCCATGGAGCCTCCCGCCCCGAAGAGCTTAACGAAACCCGGGAAGCTCCCACCACTTCGACGCGCAAATCCACCTCTAAACCTGTGTCTGTGGCCAAACCAGTCCCAGTTGTCAGCGTCGTCCGTCATGAGTCGGAGAGGCCGCAACTCGCCAGCATTGAAGAGGTCGCTTCCACTCCAGTTATCCTGCCGAACCTTTACAACAAGCGCGGAAGGCTGATCATGCCTCCCGCTCTCAAGGGATCACACGAGATCCTCATTCATCAGAACGAGATCGCAGACCGCGACGGCCTCTCCCGTATTCAGGATGACGACGACCTTCTGAATATGCGCAGCCAACGGCTCCTCGTCGCTCTGCCTGACAACGAAGCTATCCAGGTGGACGACCGTCTCCCCGTGAACCGTCGCTACTGCCGCCCCTGGACCGCGCAGTTCCTTGCAACCCTGGCTCGCGCTCACTACGCGCGCTTTCACACTCCGCTTCAGGTCAACTCCGCCGTCCGCACTGTCGAGTTCCAGCAACACCTGATGCACATCAACGGCAACGCCGCTCCCGCAGAGGGCGATACCGCCTCACCTCACCTCACGGGTCAGGCCATCGACATTGCCAAGCACGGTCTATCCCTTGCCGAGATCGCATGGTTACGCGGCTACCTTCTCCCTCTGGTGCAGGAAGGAAAGGTCGATGTGGAAGAAGAGTTCCAGCAGTCCTGCTTTCACATCAGCGTCTATAAAAGATACCAGCCGGCCAATCCCGAGCGGGACGTGGCCATTCTGCATCACGGTGGAACCTCAGCACTTGCCGCAGCCCTGCGCTAAAGCAAGGCTCTATGGCAGGACAGCGTTTCCACGGCCTACAAAATCTCGCGAGCCCCGCTCTGCCAGCTCTTGATAGCCGCGTCCAATACGCGCATATTGTGAACGCCGTCATCTCCTGTCGCAGCAAAAACTCCGCCGTCGCGCAGGGTTGCAGCAAAGCTGTCCAGCATGCGGGTGTAACCATCACCATTGTCCAGCGTGAGAGTCTCTACCACCTCACCAGCCCTGGTCACTACGATCTTCACAGGCCGATCAACAGTCAGCCCACCCTCGGCGATCAGCGCCCCCTCACTGCCAACCACCTCCACCAAAGACCGATACTGCGCACGTGCGCTCGTCGTTACGTCAGCGAAGATCTCGCCGGTCATCTCCATCTGCAACGAAGCCATCGCCTCTACTGCGCCGGAAGAAGTATCCTTCCGAGCCAGCGTGCTCACGCTCACCACATCTTCATCCAACACAAAGCGCAGCGCATCGATGCAGTGGACGCCAACATCTCCAATCGGGCCGCCATAGGCTAGCGAAGCGTCTGTAATCCACTTCCTCGCGGAGTTCGTTGCCGGATAGCAATACTGCGCATGGGCGAGTTGTGGATTTCCGATTCGTCCGGCAGCGATCTGATCCCGCATCCACTCCAGGCCTCGGTTATAGCGAAAGTTTTGCGCCACTCCAAAGAGCAATCCAGCAGCGTTCGCCGCATCGTTGATCTCCTCAGCCTCCTCAGCACTCATCGCCAGCGGCTTCTCGCACAACACAGCCTTCCCGTGCTTGAACGCCAGCAGCGCATCGTCACGGTGCATGGCATCCGGGGATGTAATCAACACGACATCCACATCGGAAGAAGAGCAAAGCTCCTCGCGAGTTGCAAAGCAATGGGGGATCTTATACTCGGCGCAATTAGCGAGCGCAGCCGCATGATCTCTTCGCCACATCCCACTTAAAGTCGAATATTCACACCGTGCAAACCCAGGCAACAAGCGCCGAACAGCATGGTGACCAAAGCCCAGAATCGCGTACCGCACAGGCGACTGCGTCATGAGACCTCTTGAAGAGACCAGGTGAATTCTATTGAGTAGAAAAGTTAGTGAGCGTCCGTCTTGAAGATCTGTTCCGCGAAAAAGTTCTCCACCTTGGCCTGATCGTGCAGCATCTCCAGGTAAGCACTCTTCAGCAACTGCGAGCGTACGTCGCGCAACTGCTGCCGAATAGCCTGCTGCACCCGCGGATCGTTTACATCCCGCTGCCCGGCAGGATCCCGCGAGATGAGCTTGTAGACCGCATATCCAGCGGGCTTCTTCGTCTGTCCATCCAGCAACGGAAGAATCTCGGTCACCTGCCCAGCCTTCAGCTTCATCACCGCGGCAAAGACCGAAGGATCCGCATGCAGCTGGGATTCGCCCACGAAGCCCATATCGCCGCCATTGGGCGCGGTCTCGGGCTGCTCCGACCAGTTGCTCGCAATCGTGCCGAAGTCTTCCCCGCTATCGAGTCTGTTCTTCAACGCCTGGATCTTCTTCTTCGCCTCCACATCGCTGGTCGCTTTGCTTCCCTGCAGATTGCCGGGCTGAGGCGAAGGCACATCGGTTACCTGGATCGTAGCCAGGTGATACTTCGTCTCCAACAGGTTGAACTCGGCTTTGTGCTGGTTGTAATAGTTCGCCACATCGGCATCGGTTACGGTGATCTTCGAGTTGATCTCTTTATTCAGAAGCTTGTTGATCGTAAGATTTCGTCGCAGCGCATGCTTAAGATCATCGACCGACTGATTGCTCGCCTTTAACCGCTGCTGAAACTGTTCCTCGGTATAAGGAGCCTTCATCTCGGCAAGCTTCGCGTCGACCTCTTCATTGGTCGCCGTTAAATTCATCTTCGTGGCGCGCTGCTCCACGATTTCTTCATCGATCAACTCACGCAGAATATTCAACCGCAGCGAGTCCGCCTGCTCGGGCGAAGGCTGCTGTTGTTGTTGAGCCGCATCTCCCAGCTGCGCCTTGTACGCTTTATCCAGATCGGGCTGCATAATCGCATGGCCGTTCACTGTCGCGACGACATCTGCGCTGTGCCCGCGGTCGCAACCGGCTACTGTCAGCAACCCCGCAGCCAGAAGAACCATGGCAGAGACAGAGCCCGCACGAACAGAGCGTGGCACGGAAGTAAGTTCGGTATCGGTCGACAAGCTCTGCATGTCCTCAGTGTTCCGCATCCACATCTCCTGCGTCGTCTGCTAGTTGCCGGGCTTGGTCGCCGGCGGGGTTTGAGGCTGAGCCTGAATTGGTGTCGGTGGCGGCGGCGGCGTCTGGCCAGAGGCGATCAGCGCGCTATCGATCATACGATACAGATCGCCAAGAGGCAGCGCCCCTTCCACCTTTTCTCCGTTGATAAACAATGCTGGTGTCGAATCGACGCCAATGCTCTCACCCAGTTTGATCGACTCCTTGATCGTCGAATCGTCCTGCTTCGCGAGGCATGCATTCAGCGTCTCTAAGTTCAGATTCTGCTTCTTCCCCTCAGCGCGGGTCAGTGTGTCCAGCGTCTCGTTCGCTTTGGCAAGACTCTTCTCCGTGCCACCTAACTCTCCGGCATGCTCGTGGATGTAGTCCACCAAGTTCCAGTATCCCGTCGGACTCTTCGTGCCTACGCAGTTCGTATCGATCGCCGCACGCATCGCCCACGGATGCTGATCTAGCGGAAAATCGCGATACACAATGCGAACCTGATCCTTATACCGCTCCGTCAACGCAGGAAACAATTGATCATTCATCTTTGCGCAGTACGGGCACTCCAGGTCGTCGAATCCGACGATCAACACCGGCGCATTCGCCGGTCCTCCCCGGGAAGGCCGCCCTTCGCCACTCACCAACAGCTTCGGATCCTTGCTGATGTCAAACCTGCTGAACTGCGCCAGCGTCTTCCCATCGGTTGAAATCAGAAAATCCGAAGGTTTGCTCGACTTCCCATCCGCCAAAAACGAGACGCTGATCGTGTCGAAGCCCGGCACATCGCTCTTGGTGCGCGGTCCGACCTGAATCTGATAACCGGGAGGGATCGACGCACGCGACCTGATGAGAACCTCTACTCGCCGCGTAAGCTCGGGAGAAAGCCTTCCCTGAGTCTCCGCAGAGGTCTTAATTGGCGTTTGTGCGTGGCAGCCAAGGGCAGCCAGCATAGAGGCAAAGATCAGGGCTCGGAAAGGCTTCACAACAGTCAACACAATACCTCGATTATCTCACGCAGAGGCGATTTACAAGGCTGCGGGCCTGTAGAACACCCACTCCCATCGCGCTTAAAACAGGCTCGCTGCGCGGCGCAGATTTCCTGCAGTCCCAATATTCAGCAAAGTAAAGTTGAACCTCTCCGTCGTCTCGTTTCGCACCGAGCCCAGCTCATACTTCCTCACCTCTACGCTGAACCCGCAGCAGTCCCAGTTGTACGATCCCTGCACCGCTCCATACTGCACCAGGCCGGTGTTATTCGCATTCAAATCCAGACCTACATTCCCAGCCACGCCTAACCCTGGCTTGGTTGGAGAGCCATACCCCAGCAGCAGCCGCAGCTGGTTAAAGTTCGAAACCGCCGAGGTCACCCCCTCCGTATAAAAGCGCCCGGGAGCATTCAACCGCGCGTAACTCAAGCCGGCGAAGACGTTATTTTCATGCACGTCCACCAGCACGTTATTGGATGTAAATTTCTTGGCTCCGGTATCCAGATCGAAGTCCCACTCCACATCCATATGCGACGAAGTCCTCACCCGCATCCGCGAGACCAGTGGCGAGATTGCTCGCGGCTCAGTCAGGAATGCGATCCCTGAGAAGTTCAGCGTCGTATCGAAGATGTTTCGCCGTCCGTTGAGAACCGCCCCGCCGAAGTTCTCGTTGAAGAAGTACTTCTGCGTCAGCCGCCAACTGATCAACGGGCGACTGCCGCAGCTGGGCTGCGAGTCTTTTCCTGACACACCCTGTTGCCTGGTCTGAACCGTCTGGCTGTCGTCATCCCAGTTATGCGTTTGCGTCATGTTCAGCGGTGCCGCCTCTTTGCATGGCCGGTTCTTCACGGGACGCAGAAACAGCCGCTGCGTCACCCCATACTCCAGCTCATTCGTATTGCTGACGATATCGACATCGTCGAAGCGAAGCGCACTTAGAAAATTATTGACTCCGGTCACGTACCGATAGGTCAGCTCCGGCTCAATCGTATGCTTCACATCGTTGCCGTGAAACAACTTCTCCACGCTGGACGAATCAAACGTTCGCTCCACCACCGGAGCTCGCAGATCTAGCTCAACCTCCGCATCGGACCGGTTCAATGAGGCCGGTAGCTCGACGGGCAAAGCGCCCGGATCATAGGGAACCTGCCGGCTTCTGCTGTAAGCCGTCTCCCGCGCCCCCACCGAGGCCCGCACTCGCCATCCATCCAGGCCCAGCGCGTATGACAACTCCGGATGTACATCGAACCGTTGCGTCAAACCTCCGGTGGAAAAGTTAGGCTGCACTCGCGATAGTCCAGCGTGTGAGGCTTCCACGCTCCACATCAACCCGGTCCTACCGATCTCATGCTCCGTACTGCTGAAGTCGAGCGAAGGCGCATGGAAGATTCTCACCTCTTCCTCAGGAGTCGCCGGCGTGGTCGGCGTCGCGGCTACCGCCGTCATCTTCAACCCCTGGTAACGGTCCACGCGCGCCGAAGCGGCATAACCATCCCACTCATGTACCCCATACAGAATCGAAAGAATATCGCTCGACACCGCCACGCTGAAGTTCTCTGCAAACGCCTCGCGATACGCATACGAGCTCAGATACTCCACGTCTCCCACCACGCGCGTTGCGGCGCTAAAGTCATGACGCCCGGTAAATAAGGCATCCTCACCGCCCTGGTTCAAGTACGCCCCATTCGTAAATATTCCGCGATCCAGCAGGCCGGTGTACCTCGCCTTCGCAAAGTTATTCCCCAGACCGCGATAGCGAAACGTAGCCGACTGCTCCCATCCGCGCAAGGAATAGTACTGCGCTCCCACCGTCAGATCCGTACTGCGATTGATCGCCCAGTAAACCTCTTCTCCCAACGTAAATCCCTTTGTCGAGGAGTAACCCGGCACAGGAATCATGAGCCCGGACTGCCTCTGCTCCGAGTCCACCGGGTGCGTGACGTAAGGCAGAAACAAGATGGGTATATTCATCAGCCGGAAGGTACTGTTCTGCGCCTTCACCTTCTCGCTGTCTACCGCGAACTTTCCTGCGTAGAGCATCCAGTCCGGATGTGGCAGCTGGCATGTTGTTAGCGAGCCATCATAGATCTCATAAGCCTGCGGCCCAGTCCTCACGACCATCCGGCCCGTAAATAGGAATGGATTACTGCTCGAATACGTCAGCGTGTGGCCGCCATTTTTCATCCCGACGGAGCCGTTCACATCATAAAAAGTGGCTGTCTGTTTCTTCAGATTCATGGTGCCGTGGCTGGCTGTGAGGTCTTCGTGGTTCGCGCCTCCACTCACATGCAGGTGCCCCGTCGCCGTTAGATCCCCCGTGTCCTGGTCGTACTCGATGTGATCCGCCTTGACCACGCGATCCCTATAGTCCACCTCTACATCGCCATCCAGAATGAGAACGCTTCCATTCCGCGACAGAGTATCTTCCTGAGTCGTAACTTCGGTCGTATCATCGGTAGGAGGCAACACCTCCGCCACCGGATAACGGGTGCGTCCCGGCTCATCCGGCAGACTTGAAGACGACTGCGGCTCTCCCTCAAGGGGGGTTGCCTGACTTGTCACCTGCTGTCCCCACAGATGTGGATGACTTGCCGCGAGCACCATGATAGTTATCAAGAGGTAAACACTGGTCCGGACGCGCGAGGGAAACGTCCCACGAGCATCCGAGTCTGCAGGCAACTGCCACAACCCGCAAGACAGCACAGGCGGTCGGCGCTGCCCATAGGTCTTCGGCCCCTGTTTGTTCGGTATAAAACTTGTCAGACGTGCCACCCTTTGAGGCTAAACGATTTTACGGAAGCGAGTTTGAATTTGAGCACAATGAGCTCTGCACAGCGTGATCTGCAATCACTGGACGAAGCCACGGCCGAAACGGAAGCTGGTGCCCCCTTTGCGCTTAAGGAACAGGTAGCGCAGCGCCTCGCCGCCCACCGCGCCCGTCGCAGCCAGCAAGGAGGTCCTGCGCTCACCCCCATTGCACAGCCCGGCCCGGCAAAGACCCGCTCCTCGCGCATCGCCGCAGCCGTA
>NZ_LMUD01000009.1:298056-368971 GCF_009766095.1 Granulicella sp. S190 | reverse complement strand
TGCTCTCAGCGCACAGGCTGTTGCCGATGCCCAATACCAGCTCCTCGCCGAGCTCGATCAATGGAACCTGACGCCCCCGGCACCCGCTCCGCTTCCGGCATCGACGGCACCAAAGCTCGTAGCGCCAGAGCCTCCAGTCGTCCAGGCGTCATCGGCACCCGCAGCCGCACAACCGTTACCTAGTCCCGGTCTCACCGTAAGACTTTACGAAGATGTATCCCGCAACCCACCACAGGAGTCTCTTCTCACTCCCAGTCGGCCGCTCCTATCCGAGGGGTACGAAACTTCGAACGAGGTCGAAGCTCTCGACGAAGAGATCGCCTTCCGCCAAGCCCCTATCTTTGAAGAGTCTGGCCCTCCCATCGAGATCCCCGCCAATCTCATCGAATTTCCTCGCCAGCTCGTAGCCGCCCGCAAAGCCCGGCCACGTCTCGCCGAAGGGCCTCTCCGCGAGGACATCGACCAGCCGTCTCATAACAACCAGGCCGCACAATTGCGCATCTTCGAGGTAGAAGCCACTCAGATCTCTACCTCCCCGGTCGTCGAAACTATCGCACCGGAGTGGTCCTCCATTCTGTTGGCAGCCCATCCTGTCTCCGCGCCGGTCGAAACCCCCGAGGCCCCTTTTCAGCTCGCGCACAGACCCGAAGCCGCGCCTCTCAATCTCCGTCTCATGGCCACGATCGTTGACGGATGCATTATCACAGCCTCTTTTCTCCTCTTCGTCGCCGCTTTCGCCGTCACGGTAGGCAAGCTACATACAGATACTTCGACTTCCGGCGCCGGCAGCATTTCCATGAGCCTGCAAGCCGCTGCTATTGGCTCCGCCGGAACCATTGCGGTCCTCGCGTTGCTGTACCAGCTTCTCTTCTTCACCTTTAGCGAGGCCACACCGGGCATGCGCTACGCCCGCATCGCCCTCTGTACCCTCTCCGACGAAAATCCAACTCGCTCTGAGATGCGCCGCCGCATCTTCGCCACTGTTCTAGCTGCCTGCCCCTTAGGCATCGGCTTCCTTTGGGCATGGCTGGACGAGGACGGCCTCGGCTGGCACGACCGCATCTCCCGCATGTACCAGCGAAGCTATTAGATTCGCTTCTTCCAGATCAATGGGAGGAGAGTGTGCTAATCAGACCCATAACAAAGGTATCCGCCACGAAGTTGCTGCGCGAACCGGGTCTCCGCAAACAGTCTTCGCTTGCGGTGTGGCTAGGCGCAGGTATCCGTCCTGCAGGACGATCTGTTTACGAACCTAACTGGCACTCGAACCAAACAATTTAAAGAAAAAGAGCCCACGCCCGGACAAATTGCTCCGAACATGGGCTCGCAAAACACAAGCCGATTAGAAGGTCGTACTAACCGTCAGCCGGAACGTCTTCCTCGGTTCCCGAAGAACGTAATCCGCTCCGTAGAACTGAAGCGCCTGCTGATAGCTGAACTGTCCCGCCCCATTCGTTGGGAAGTATTGCTTGAAGATATTCACGTTGTCCGGACCGGAGTTGGGCACTGCAAGCTCCTGAGGAATGGTCTTGAACAGACGCAGCGGGTTGTAAGCGTAGTAGATCCGGAATGGAGCGTTGACGATTGGCAGAATTACCTGAAGTTCCGCCCCGAGCGAGTCACGCGGAACGAAGTTCGTTCCCGGCACAATCTTCAGCAGGTCAGGGAATTTGACCGACTGCCCGCCAAAGCAGGAGCCATTGACAATCGTCGGGCAGCCATACTGCGCGCCATCGAGCAGCGACTGGCCCGCGGTACTCTGCCGCAACTGACCGTGCTGCGCATCGAAGGTCATACCGAAGTCGTTGAAGAACGCAAACGTAACCTGGTTCACGATCGGAATCCGGTATTCCAGATTAGTAACCAGCTGCGTGTCTCCGCCGATCGAAACCAGACGGTAGATCGGCAATGGAATCTGAACCGGCCCTAGCGCTGGGTTCGTTGGGTCGCGCGGAACCGAGGTCCCATCCGGGTTTGTCAGGATGTACTGAACTCGATTGGGAACAAACGTGTACGGCGAAACCGACCGGATATCGAATCCGCGAAGATCCGACTCACCACCACTATAGAGACGATGCGTCGGCGGAGCCACCTCGCCTCCGAAGCCCGACGTGTGAGCCAGCTGGATGCGATACCCGAGCACGTTATGGCCGTCATTGCTGACCTTCAACCCCTTCATCGGGAAGAACTGACGATAGCTGGCGATCGGGGAGTAGTACTTCACATTACCGCCTACACCCGCTACCTGCACCGACACGTTGAAGTCTTTTCCGTGATGCGGACCAACCGCACGATCAAGGCTCGAGAAGGTAAAGCTAGGCGTCACCACCGAGGTAATAATGCCGGTCAATTGATTCTGTCCTGCAACGCCTGAACGGAACGCCAGCGACTGGAATACGTTAGTCGTATTCTGGTTGAACGTCGTTACCGAAGACCGCGACAGGGAGTACG
Organism: Granulicella sp. S190; assembly: GCF_009766095.1. GTDB lineage: Bacteria > Acidobacteriota > Terriglobia > Terriglobales > Acidobacteriaceae > Edaphobacter. Next base: position 366,520 of record NZ_LMUD01000009.1, on the reverse strand, counting down.
ACAGGCCGATACGAGTTACGCCGGTCCGCGAGAACAGATGCCGCAATGGCTCGCTCGCCGAGATCGTCAAACCGGTCGTCGACTGGTTGTAGTTCGTTAGGAGCGACTGCTGCGCCGTCGTCAGGTTTCCCGCCGCTGCACCCGTCGCACTCTGGCTCTTCGACGGGTTGAAGTCATACTTGCTGGCGAAGACCTGCGCGCCCAGCGAGATCGGCTTATCCCGCAGGTAGGGTTCGGTAAAGCCAAAGCTCAGATTTCGCGACAAGTCGCCGATATTCGCCTGAACCGAAAGCGTCTCACCTAACCCGAGGAAGTTGTTGGTCTCATAGTTCAACCCAACAAAGGTTCCCGACAGTCCGCTAATGCCGCCGTTCAACCCGATCGAATTCTTACCCTTCTCTTTTAGCTTCAGCAGCAGATCGACGGTTCCATCATCGGTATTCTGACGGCTCTCCGAATCCTGCTCCGCTTTCAACGCCTCGAAGTAGTTCAGCTGGTTCAACCGCAGGATGGAAAGATCCCAAAGCCGGCTGTTGTAGACCTGACCCTCCTCCAGCAGCAGCTCACGCCGAATCACCTTGTCGCGCGTAATGGTATTGCCCGTAAACTCGATCCGCGAGACGTAGAACGCTTTGCCCTCATCGATATCGATATTCAGCTTGATCGTCTTGTTAGCTTCATCGATCGTCGGTACGGGAGTTCCGACAAAGTTGATGAATCCGCCTTCGCCAAAAGCTTTGCGCAGCTGATCGAGTCCCTTGCTGAACTGTGTTGCGTTAAAGTACTCGCCGTCCTTCTGCGCAAACTGCGCGCGCAGCGCTTTCGTATTCGTGAAATGAGTATTACCCGAAAAGGTGATCCCGGCCAGCTTATAGCGTGCGCCTTCTTCCACCGGCATCAAGATATCGATTCGCTTGCCCTTCGAGGGGTGCAGCGTAAAGGGATTGATCCCGCCGGCATCTCGAATGTGTGTCGTCGGATCGCTCGTCAGCGCCTTAAAGTAGCCGCGGTCGCGATAGGCCTGCCGCACGCGCTCAGTGTCTTCATCCAGCTTGCTCGCGTCGAAGGTCCGGGCAAACAGATTCTCCAGGATGATCGAGTGCGGTATCCCAATCGGACGCAGGTTCTTCATTGCACCGCGGAGGGTGCGGTCGTTCAGGCTGTCGTTGCCCTGGAACGCAATCTTGCCCACCTTCACGGTAGGTCCTTCTTTGATGTTGAACGTAATCGCCACGGCAGCCGGCGGAATCGTCTTCACTTCAGTCCTGATCGTCGCGAACTGGTGGCCATGCTCCGCCAGCAGATCCCTCAGCACTACTTCAGCCCGTTTGATCTTCGTCGGGTCGTACTGGCTCTCAACCGAGAGCGGAACTTTGGCCTTCTTGAACCTGTCCAGAATGTCGGACTGCGTCACCGCACCAAGACCTTTGTAATTGATCTCACGGATGGTTGGCTTCTCCTTGACGTAAATGATCAACTGCACGCACTTCGATGAATCCACGCGTTCAATCCGCACATCGTCAAAGTAGCCCGTATTCCAGAGCGAGTTGAAGTCCCGCTCCACTACCAGCGGGTCATAAAGGTCGTTCTGCCGGCTGTACAACCTTGCCAGCACCGACTCCTTCGGAATTCGCCGGTTCCCGATCACCTGCGGCTGGCACAGCGTCTCCACCCCCTGCGACGACACCGAACCGGCCGAGGCCCCTGGAGTGAGCTGCGCCGGCATCGAAGCAGCTGCCGCCGCAAACGCAATCATGGTCGCGGCTTTAACGATGCGGGAGCGTCTGGAGCGCGTGCACACAGTCTTGGTCTTGCTTTTCAGGGAGCTTCCGCTCTCTCGATTCACGGTAAAGATACGCACACCCTCACTGCTCTAAAAATGACGCTCGCCCTGCAAAGTCAGCGAAGTCCTGATTATATGGGAGCGGCCAGCCGTTAGCGAGTTCGCCCCCTGGTTCTGGCCGGACAACCTCAATCCAACCCACGAATTTCAGCTTTCCTTTTGGACGAACCACCCTGACAAAGGCACCTCTACCCCTCCAAAACAAATCTTCACATTATTGATATAGCCTCTCGCCCCAAGTATCCTGCAGATTCAATCCATCTCAATTCGGTAGGCAAAGAATGTACGAGCAGCTTCGGAGAACACAGTGCCTCGCCGTTGTGGCGTCCATCACATGCTGGGCTGTCCTGGCCTCTCCGCACAAAGCCCAAGCGCAGATCTACGATGTCGTTATCAGCAACGGTCGTGTGCTCGATCCTGAATCGGGTTTGGACGGCATTCGGAACGTCGGTATCGTCGGCAATCGCATCGCAGCCATTTCAACGACGTCGCTCAAGGGAAAGACTTTAGTAGACGCAACCGGTCTGGCGGTCGCGCCGGGCTTCATCGATCTGCACTCTCACGGCCAGGACGCGGAAAACTACCGCTTCAAGGCCATGGACGGCGTCACCACCGCACTCGAGCTTGAAGTAGGCGTCTGGCCCGTTAGCGAATGGTACGCCTCACGCGAAGGAAAGGCTCTCATCAACTTCGGCGCAAGCAGCGGACACATTCCTGCGCGCATGAGTGTCATGAAAGACTCTGGCACCTTCCTGCCCCGGGACACCGCCGTTACCGAATCCGCCACAGCTGCCCAGCAATCGCAAATTCTCGCCGACATCGACGAAGGCATGAAGCAAGGCGCGCTCGGGCTCGGCATGGGTCTCGCCTACACCCCCAAAGTAACTCCAGAGGAGGCATTGAACCTCTTCTATCTCGCCGCCAGATGGAAGCGACCCGTATTCGTGCACATGCGCTACCCCGGCAGCTTGACGCCCGGTGTCGTCGACTCCCTCCAGGAGATGATCGCCGATGCCACCATCACTGGCGCTCCTCTCCACATCGTCCATATCAACAGCATGGCTGGCAGCAAGACTCCGGAGGCGCTCAAAATGATCGAAGGCGCGCGCGCCCACGGCCTCGACATCACCACAGAGGCGTATCCCTACACCGCGGGATACACCAACCTTGAATCTGGTGTCTTCGACCCCGGCTGGCAGAAGCAGTTGAACATCACCTACTCCGACCTGATGTGGGTAGCGACCGGCGAACGCCTTACCGAAGAATCCTTCAATCACTATCGCAAACAAGGAGGACCGGTCATCATCTTCTCCAACACGGAAGAGATGGTGCGCCTCGCGATGGCTGATCCTCTTGTCATGATCGCAAGCGATGGAATCCTGATCCACGGGGCCGGTCATCCTCGCAGCGCTGGCACCTACGCCCGTCTTCTCGGAGTCTGTGTCCGCCAACAAAAGATCCTTACGCTCATGGAAGCAGTCCGTCGCGCCTCTCTCGCACCCGCGCAACGTCTCGAAGCCTTCACTCCGCAGATGAAGAACAAGGGCCGCCTGAAGGTCGGGGCCGATGCGGACATCGACATCTTCGATCCCGCACAAGTGATCGACAAGTCTACCTATCAGCAACCTGCTCAATATTCCTACGGATTTCGTGACGTCCTGGTAGGCGGTACCTTCGTAGTACGCGACGGCAAATTGAATGAAGCCCAACTACCTGGTCAGGCTATCCGCGCTCAGTAGTTTCAGAACTCGTTGCATCAGGCCGCGCACCTGCCCAGATTAGCTCTCCAACTCAGCCGTAATCGTGAACTTCTGCGCCGACCCGTCCCACCGCACCGTCAGCACATTCGGCTGGCAACAAACCTGGCAGTCCTCCACATACTGTTGCTTCGAACCGCCAGATTCATCCACCGTCGTCTCGATCCACTCCCCACAACCTGCACATTGAAATCCCGCTGCATGCATCGCCAAACCCTCACTGCGTCTTCGTATCTCCTTTAAGATACTTGTCGAACCACCCGACCGACCGCGTCAACTCATCCACCTGATGCTCGCGCTTAATGAAACCATGCCCCTCTTCGGGGTAGTACACCGCATCCACCGTACGACCCTCTTTCTTCAGGATATCCACCACCTGCTCGGCCTCTTCCTTCGGCACTCGAATATCCCTCTCTCCCTGAAGCACCAGCAAAGGCGCCTTCTCATCGCGAATGTACTTCAGCGGCGAGCTCGCCTCATAGACCGCCTTGTCCGCCACGGGATCGCCCAGCAGCGTCTTCTCATACTCCTGCAGCCGCGCATCCTCATGCGCCAGCATCGTGTACCAGTCCAGAATCCCGTACTCATCCACCGCTGCCGCCCACAGATCAGGATTCTTTCCAATCGCCATCAGCGTCATGAACCCGCCATACGATCCACCCCAGATCCCCACCTTCTTCGCATCGATAAACCCACTGGCTTTGAGAAAATCGACGCCCGCAATCTCATCCTTCAGGTCCGCGCCGCCGAGATCCTTGTGGTTCGCCCTCTCAAACTCCATGCCATAGCCGGTCGATCCGCGTACATTCGGCGCAATCACCACATACCCGCGCGATACCAGCAGAATCGCCCGCGGACTAAAGCTGTCCAGCGTCTGACCCGTCGGGCCGCCGTGCGGCATCACGACTACGGGAGCCGTCCCGTCGCGCTTCAAGTTAAACGGAACCCACACCAGCGCCGAGATCATCCTTCCATCGAAGCTCTTATAAGTCACCAACTGCGACGAAGGCAGCGCCGACGCAGTCAAGACTGGGCTCTCGTTATGTGTCACCTGCGACACGGCGTCGCCTGAACTCAACAGATAAAGATTCGGCGCATGCGTCGAGTCCTGGTGCGCGAACAGGTAGCTTCCGTCTTCGCGAAACGCGGTCGGTCCCGCTCCGGGAGAGTTCAACCCCGCTGGAACTCCCCTGTCGCTCGCCTTCAACGTCTTCGTATCGACAAAATTAATCGTCGTCCGTCCATCCGCATTCAGGACGTAAGTAAACACGTCCCCCTTTGGAGAAAACCCACTCGCCTGCGCCTCCCACTGCGTATCGGTCACCCAGCGCTTCTTCTTCGAAGCGACATCCAGCAGCGCGACATTCGAGTACCCACCCTTTTCATTTGAGGTCACCAGCAGCGTCTTGCCATCTGGCGACAACTCGGACGCAAACACCAGCACCTTCCCCGTATGCGCCGTCAGATTCTCCGCTGCTTCAGTCTTCACCTCAATGCGGTACACATCCGCATCATCAGTCCCCACCCCCCGCACCGCATACAGATATCGTCCGTCAGGGCTCCAGTCCACAACATTCCATGCGGCCTTCGGATCTTTCTCATGCGTCAGCAGCCGCATCTTCCCCGTCGCCCACTCCATCACTGCAATATTGATGGAGGCTTCGACCTTCTCCTTGCTGCCAAAGGCCAGCCACCTCCCATCTTTGGAGAACTGCGGCCCACTCTCACTCGTCTTATCCGTATTCGTGAGATTCCGCGGCGCACCTCCACTCACCGGAACCGCATACAGGTCATACAGCTCATCGCCGCCTTTGTCCTGCTCGTAGACGATCTCTCTCCCGTCCTTCGTAAACACTGGCCCCGATTGCCGGTCATCGGACTTCAACAACTGCCGCGCACCCGTTCCATCCGCCTGCATCACCCAAAGATTTAGCCGTCCCGAAGCATTGCTGACATACCCAATCTGCTTTCCATCCGGCGACCAGGTCGACCCGCCAATCCTCACGGTCTGCAGTAACTCCGCCACCGGCATCGGAGACGATCCCGCCGCGTTCTTCGCGGAGACCAGGCTTTTGGGATCGGTCGCAACACGATCTCCGGGCCCTGAAGCTAATCCTGAAACCGAGGCCATCACTACTAACGCAGGCACTAAGCAGAAGCGTGTCATCGCAAACTCCGTGGAAGTTGAAGTGAACTCCAGAAACCGACCGCGCCAGACTAGCACGCCCGCATCGAACTACGCGGCAACCGCCCTACTTGTTCCCCGCAATCTCCTTGGTCACCTTGCCGTCCGCGTCAAGAAAAGATTCTCCAGTATCTAAGCCTCACTGCAAGATCGCATAAGCATGCTAATGGAGAATCAGCTCATCCCGCTATCGCACAACACGCTCCCGAATACGTCGCTATCCACATTCCCACCGCACAGCACGGTCCCTACGCGCTTCCCTCCCTTGGGTCGGTCCATCAACAGAGCCGCCAGTCCAATCGCCCCCGCGCCCTCCGCCACATTATGCGTATCGACGAAGTACGCTCGCATCGCCTCCTTCACCGCCCTGTCATCCACCATCAGGATGCGGTCCATCCCCGCCTTCAAAATCTCCAGCGTCGTCGCGTCCGGCTTCCTGCAGGCGACTCCATCGGCAATCTCCGTCGCAGCCTCATGCTCCCGCACATGTCCTGCCGCAAACGAAAGCGCATATGCCGGAGCATGGCTCGACACAACCCCCACCACCTTCGTCTTCAGTCCCAGCGCATTCCGAGCCGCAATCGTCCCACACACTCCTGACCCCATCCCTATCGGCACATAAAACGTATCCAGCTCCGGACACGCCGTAAACATCTCCCACGCATAGGTGGAAACACCCGTTACCAGATGCAGGTCGAAGCTCGGCACCCGGTGCCATCCAAACTGAGCCTCAAGATGCGCCGCATGCTCAATCGCCTCCTGGAAGTCGTTCCCAAACTCCACCAGCTCCGCGCCCAGACATCGCATCGAGCGGTTCTTCTCCGGACTGTTGCCAAACGGCACCACGATTACCACCCGCAGTCCAAGCTGCTTCCCTGCAAACGCCATCGACTGCCCATGATTCCCGCGAGTCGCCGACACGACCGTCTTCACCTCGGGCCGAGTCCGCCGGAGCCAGTCCATATACACCAACCCGCCGCGAACTTTGAACGCCCCCACCGGCGTATGGTTCTCATGTTTCACCCACACCTCCACCGGCCCGGCGACCGCCGAAGCTCTCTCGTTCAGCAGTGGCCAGCTGTACTGCGGCGTTGCCGGCATCGTCTTATAGATCAACTCCGCCGCAGCTTTAATCTCCTCCAGCCCCGGCAACACCTTCTTATCACTGAGAATCATCGCACCCTTTCTCTACTTCTTTCACTAAGGTCAGCCGCATGCGCGAGAGACTCCGTCAGGCAGCAACACCGGCGCCAACACGCCGCATAAATTCGGACTGCCATGCGAACAAACCGCAGGCACGGCATCCACCGCACGCGAATGCGAACGCATGCCAGTGAAATTTTCGACCATTCCTACATTTTAGTCTTTCCCACGCATACACCCACACCAACCGCCGATGTATGCTGCTCCCAACGCGAAAAGTCCAAGCCTCGTAAACCTATGCGACACACACATCTCTCCACAACAGCCCGCCTCGAAGCCTTTTCCGACGGAGTCATCGCCGTCATCATCACCATCATGGTTCTCGAGCTCAAGGTTCCCCATCAGGACGGCATCGCAGGCCTCTACGCCGTGATCCCTACTCTCGCCATCTATGCCGTCTCGTTTGCTTTCACCGGGATTTACTGGATCAACCACCACCACCTCGTTCACCGCACCGAAGAGGCCGACGAACTGGTCCTCTACGCCAACCTCTTCTTCCTCTTCTGTCTCTCACTTCTGCCCTTCCTCACCTCCTATGTCCTCGAAAAGAAGATGGACTCTTTCTCTGTTGCTCTCTATACGTCCTCAATGGTCTTCACCGGCTTTAGCTTTCTTCTCCTGCGCCTCGCCATCGCTCGCCGCCTTCGCCTCGCCGGCAAACTCGAAATTCAAGACACCTCCGTACAGCACAAGCATCTCTACTCGCTGCTGACCTATCTTGTCGCGATTCCTGTGGCCTTCTACCACCCGCACCTCGCCCTCGGCCTCTGCGCCTTCGTCACCATCATCTGGATCACCCCCACTGCCGGCGTAAAACCCCGCGAAGAAGACGCGCCTTTTCCGCGCCCCTAGCCGTTTTTAGAGCAGCGGCTTTTAGAGCGCAGGTTCCCGACGCATCTCTACCTCCACAACCTCACCGGCCCGAACAGAGCGATCCCGCAACGCCATAAAGGGCCTCTCCACAAGCCCATACAACACTGCCGCAGCCAGCAAGCAGCTTACGGCGTATACCACCACCGTCTTCGCATCTCGATGCTCCGTCAACCAGGGAAGATACCTTCGGTCCAGATTCGCGATCTCCTTATGCGTGAGGTAAAGGCTGAACGCTAGAGTAGCTAGCAGCTTTGTCCCCGGTATCGAAGATCTACTCAGCCACCCATCGCGGCTCACGCTTGAAGCCACCAGCAGACCCAGCCCAATCGCCAGCAGAGGAAACCCCAGCACCGTTCCCCATGCCGCAACCTTGGTCGCGTCCCCCATTCCGTCTCCCCGAAACATCCAGCAGACCGCACCCGTCAGCATCAATCCCAGAATCAGCGTCGCGTGTCCTCTCTTCGCAAGCCAACTCCACCACCCAGGCCGAAAGCTCCTGGTCAGGGCCAGCGCCACCCCCACCACCAGCCCGTCCAGCCGCGAATAAGTGGGGTAGTACAGATACCGGTAGTACACCGTACCAAAATCCTCCGGAACAGCGCGACCGCTCCAACCCTGCGGAGAAATCAGCGGAAACAGCACGTAACCGCGAAAGAGAATTCCAAAAAGAATCACCCCGCCAATCAAATACCACGCCTTCCGCAAAGAGGGCCGTCGCATCGCCCCTATCACCAGCAGAGGAAGCACAAGGTAAAAATGCTCCTCCACGCACAGCGACCACACATGCGAGAAGGCATGATGACTGAAGTCAACAAAGAATAAGTTGACCGTGAACGTTAAAAACTGCCAGAGAGGAGGCAGCACAGCAGACTCACGCCACGCAGGCCACACCAGATAAATCCACAAAACAACAAAGTAGGCAGGGAGAATCCGGTAAGCCCGTCGCCGGTAAAAATCGCGAAGCGACACTTCGCCGCCAGAGACATACGGCTTCAATAGCTGCGACCCGATCAGGTACCCACTCAGCACAAAGAACAGGTCTACTCCCATCCACCCAAACTGAGCCACAGCCGCCATGCTCTCCGGAAGATAACCCTCTAGGTGGTAGAGCATTACCGCCACAATCGCAACCCCGCGCAAGGTATCCAGGCCCTGCATCCGCGCTGCGTTCGATCGTGTCATAGAGATCCCTACTCAACACAATAAAGGCAAAAAAGCGTGACCCTCTGAACCGAGATCGAAGTCTCTCCCATAGGTGCTCGAACAGTTACGGCGGAAAGATCATCGAAGCGCGCTCATCGAGCAACTGCGCAAGCACACCGGAGTTCAGGAGACTCGAAGCACCGTCATCTGCCGCGAACTCAAGATTCGTAGCGACGGAAGGCGAGACTTAGACCATTTGAACCTGTGAAAGTCCTCCCCATTCTTCCGAATTGAACAAGAAGCGACCAAGCAGAGAGAACAATCAAGGCATCCATCCTCGCAGGGTCAAAAAGAACTCAGACAGTTACTGCTTCGGCCACGCAGGCATATCGTTCTTCCGCGCATCATGGTCTACTATCAATCCGACCCGAACTCCACCACGTCCTTATGAAGCAGCCTGCTCAAAAACTCTGCACCAACAAGGTCTACCCTTTGAGAGCCACTATGCCGATTCGTTCCTCTCTCCGCCTTGCCGCCCTCGGCATCACCCTCCTCGCTCCGATAACCCTGTGCGCGCAAGAGACAAACCCGCTGCATACTGCCTCCCGGCAAGAACTGGACGTCATCAAGGTTCTCCTGGTTCAGGAGGCCGCGTGGAATCGCGGCGATCTCCCCGCCTTTGCCAGCGGCTACAAAGACTCGCCCGACACCCTCTTCGTCACGCACCAGATCTCTCGCGGCTACGCCGGTCTCCTCGATCAGTACAAGCGCGACTATCCCAACCGTGCCGTCATGGGAACCCTTACCTTCTCCGAACTCGAAGTCCACACCCTCGATGAAAACTTCGCCGTCTGCATCGGCAAGTATCACCTCGACCGCGCCAAGAAAGACGGCGGCAACGCCGGGGGCATCTTCTCCCTCATCTTCGAAAAGACCGACACTGGCTGGAAGATCATCATCGACCACACCACCTAACTCATGTTAAAAGGCTAAAATCACAAATTCGATTCCTGTTGTTAGAATCGTTAATAGAGGCAGCCATGACCTTTCACATCACGCTCGAACCCGCGGAAGACGGTTGGATCGTAGCCGAGTGCCCAGCACTTCCCGGCTGCGTCTCTCAGGGTAAGGATGAGGAAGAGGCCATCAACAACATCCGCGAAGCTATCACCGCGTGGATGTGGGCCGAAGACCAAAAAGCGATGAAGTCTTTGTCAAAAGATCAAACACCTTTACTCATCGCCGTTTAAACCTGCGCAGGCGCACACAAACAACCCAGGTTTCCACAAAGAAATCTATCGCGCACCTTAAGTCGATGCACTAACCTTGGTGCATGGGAACACTTGCCAATATCTCCGGCAAAGAAGCGGCAAAAGCTTTTGCGAAGGCAGGCTGGCAGACCGTCGGGCAGGTTGGCAGTCATCTTGTCATGACGAAGCCTGGCCAGCGCGCCAATCTCTCGATTCCGCAACACAAAGAGCTATCCGTTGGCACTCTTCGTTCTCTCATCCGAAGCGCCGGAATGAACGTAGATGACTTCCTCAATCTCCTGTAACTTAGTCGCTCTCTTCTCCACCAAGCTCAGCAATCAGCTCAGTCAGTCCTGCCCGCACCTTTGCGCTCATAGCCTCAAATAAGAATCCCGCCCCCCGCGCCCTTACCATCCTGCTCGTTCCTTCACATCGCAGCACTGTCTCATGCGCCCGAAACAAAATCTCCACCGGCGTCCCCGGAGCAAGCCTCAACCGCGCCTCCGTCTCTATATAGCACCCGCCCTGACTCACATCCAGCACCCGCCCGCGAAACAGCATGGTTCCATCCTTCACCATCACCTCAGCCCACGCATCCACGGCATAGCGCCTGTGCTCCCGCCTCTCGACGACCCCCTCCAGAGCAGCACTTCGCCGGTCCTCATGATCCTCAAACTCATCCATTCTTCGCCTCCCGCAAAGAAGATGTCGCACCTCGTGCTTAGCGAAGGCGCCTGCTCCCATCATCGGCACAAGGGGAGAAAGAATAAGGACTAGTCTGTAAATCGACCTAAATATATCCTGGGCAATCCAGTCCGCTATCCACATCCGTATAATCTGCACAGTTTGAACCCGTTTCCAAGCCGAGTCCACGGGAGGCATTCATGCAGTGCACCAAATGCCATAACGGCACCAAGATGCGGCGAGCAAAGCGTTCGGCCTCCTCGAGGAGCACCTCTACTCTTTTTTCGGCTACTTTCCCTGGATCTGCTCCGGGTGCAAACAGCGAATCCTTCTCAAGAATCGCGGCGACCGCAGAAGCGTCTCTCGCGAAGACGAATCAGGCCCTGTTCCCACCAACCCAAACAGAAACGGCCTCCACCGTGTCCGGTAAAGGCCATTCCGTCTCTGGATCAATAACCAGCAAATGATCAGACCGTCATGATCTCCTTCTCTTTCGCCTTGAACAGATCCTCGACGCGCTTGATCTCCACATCCGTCAGTTGCTGAACCTCTTCGTTCGCGCGCTTTTCATCATCGGCTGAGATCAGCTTGTCCTTCGCCGCCTTCTTGATCTGCTCGTTCCCATCCCGCCGAATATTGCGGATCGCGGTTTTGTGATCCTCCAGCGTCTTGTTCAGCTGCTTCACCACATCCTTGCGCCGCTCTTCGGTCATCGGAGGCACCGGCACGCGAATCACCTTTCCATCGGTCATCGGGTTCAGTCCCGTTCCCGACGTCCTTATCGCCTTCTCGATCGCAGACACCATCCCCACGTCGTAAGGCTGCACCAGGATCAGCGTAGGTTCAGGCGTCGACACCTGCCCCATCTGCGCCACCGGCGTATCTGTGCCGTAGTAATCCACCTTGATCTGGTCGAGCATATGCACATTCGCCCGCCCCGTTCGCGCAGAAAGCAGATGTCCACGGAAGTCCTCCACCGTGCTCTCCATCTTCGCCTTCAGCTGCTGATGCGTGCCCTTCAACGCCTCAATCCCTGCCATTGCCGATGCCATACGTTCTCCTCTACTGCTGCAATCGATATTTTACAGAGACGCACCCCACCACGCGAGGCGAGCCGCCAAAAACCAGTTCCCCGCCCAAGAACATCCGAAAGGAAAGCTTGAGGGGACTACTTGCCGCGAAGCGTCTACTTCGCCGAAACTTGACCAAGGTAGTCTTGAAGATCGGCGAAATCGATCTCCGGACCTATCCAACCAACATACCCATCAGAACGCACTAAAAGACAATCTCCCGGTCCGCCCCCATAGCTCTCGGCTACATGGCCAAAGGCGTCCACAAAGATCTTGCTAGCTGACGCCGCATCTTTGATCGACGGAGAGGCAAGAACATCAACACGCTTTACATCAACAAGTTCACCCTCAATCGCTCTGGCACTCTTCCCTGGAAACAGCCGCATCAGAGTGAACTGCGGCCCCCGAAACACATCGAACAGCCTTATCGGCTTGCCTTCCAAGTCCAGACCGGGAGCGTCCGGAGCGCGGTCTCCGGCTGCAATCTTCAGATTCACGTCGCCCGACCGCTTGCTCAATGACATCTCTTTATAGGTGATTCCGAGCTGAAGCGTCACCGCATCGCGCCGTAGTTTCTCCTCTCCATTTCCTGTGATCTGCCGATGTAGTTTTGTGCTGAGCCCGAGCACACTCGCAGCGACTGGCAACCGCTCTTCTTCATAGGTATCCAGGAGAGCGTCTGGCGCTCCCCGCAGCACACTCTCCAACTTCCAGCCCAGGTTGTACGCATCCTGTATCCCGGTGTTCATGCCTTGGCCCCCGGCAGGCGAATGGACATGGGCTGCATCGCCAGCCAAAAACACGCGGCCGATGCGAAACCGCGCAGCCATCCTTACGTTTGCTCGATAGAGCGAAAGCCATGGCGCATCGATCAGTTCAATATCCATCCCGCCAGCTCGTTCGTTCACAATCCGCTGAAACAGCTCCAACGAAGGCTCATGCTCCTCGCCCTTTGGTATCTGTGCCTGAAACTGAAACATGTCCGTCGAGGGGAGCGGACAAAGCGCAAGCAATCCGTCCGGGTGATTCGGCCACGAATGCCAAGCTTCTCGGTCAAGGCCGCGTAACCGAACGTCGCCTACGTACATACGCTCGTCAGTCCATGTCTCTCCTTCAAAAGGAACCTCCAGCAACTTGCGGACAAAACTGCGCCCCCCATCTGCGGCAACCAGGTACTGACAATGTATTGTCTCCTCGCCACCCTCTCTCCGAACTTTTGCCGCGACGCCGCTCTCGTCCTGCTCCAGCCCAACAAGCTCCGTCGAAAGCTCTACCTTTCCGCCCTGCTTCTCGAGCAGAGCGCGAAGCCTCTCCTCCACACGCCACTGCCGAATAATCAGCGGACTCGCATACGGTGTGCTCGGAGTCGGGTTCCGCCCCTCATGAATATCCCTCTCCCCCAGCACCTTCGATCCGTCATATCCCCGAAAGGGAATATGAAACTTTCCCAGTCTCAGAATCTCATCGATAATGCCGAAGTCATCCAGCACCTCGAGGCTCCGCGGCTGCAGTCCCTTTCCCTTCGAACCGATGAAGTACGCTGGTGCTAGATCAATGATCTTGAACGCAACTCGGCGGCGAGCAAGGTCGCATGCCAATGCCAACCCTGTCGGTCCAGCTCCCACAATCAGAACTTCGACACTCTGGCTCATAAACATTGCAGATATCGTATCGAAATCTACTCAAATTGAAACCTGTCATCGCAAAAGGCTCGCAATCTCTATGGGTCGATCTCGACATCCCTATCGCCCAGCCCGGACTGCCTTCTTCGAGGGCTTCTTGCCCAGGCTTAACTGAACCCGAATCATTGCATGTGCATTCTTCAGAATGGTTCTTGCCGTCGCCTCGTCAGACGCGATATTAGACAGCATGACGGCACCCGCCATGGCACTCACCAATCCGCTCGCGGTAGTCTGAGCCTCGTCCCTTCCAAGATGCGTCAGATGATCGGCAACAAGCTTCACCAGTTGCTGATAGCCAGCAGTGGAAACTGCGCGCACCTTCGCCTCGCAACGACTTAGTTCAGCTCCAATCATCGCCAGGGGGCAGAGATAGTTATTGCCTTCGCGCTGCGATTGATTCAAATACACCGAGACGATCGTCTCCAGCGCTTCAGCAGAGGATTTACCGTCCGTCTGCGTCTCGAACATCGCAAGCAGCCTCTGCCACGCCTCACTATTAGCCTCAAGGATCAACTGCTCCTTAGATTCGAAGTGTCGATAGAATCCACCCGGTGTCAGACCTGCGGTCGCCATAATGTCCCGCATCCCCACCGCTTCCACGCCCTTCCTCAAAAACATTCCCGCAGCAGTCGAGACGATTCGTTCCCTTGTCTCTGCCGCTTCGCTTCGAGACCTTCGCATATCACTCCCTCTCGAAAAAAACCTGCACCTTTTAGATGACATACGTTCTCTAAAGGTTCAGAGGGAGTGAAAGAGTCTCCCTTCAGCAGCCTAACCGCTGCAAAGGAGAAGTGATGAGCGAATCGAAGATACTAGTGACCGGCGCGACCGGCGATACCGGCAAAGCATCAGTAAAATTCCTCCGTGAACAAGGCCACGCTGTTCGCGCAATGGTTCGCACCCACGACGATCGTTCTGAAGCACTCCAGAAGCAGGGCGCAGAGATCGTCCTCGGCGATCTTCGCAACTTCGAGTCCGTCCGCGCCGCTCTCGAAGGCATCCAAAGCGCTTACTTTGTCTTTCCCATCGAGCCCGGCATTCTCGAAGGGACCGCCTACTTCGCTCAAGCTGCAAAAGAAGCTGGCGTACAGGCCATCGTCAACATGTCCCAGGCGTCAGCACGCCGCGAAGCCAAAAGTCACGCAGCTCAAAATCACTGGATCGCCGAGAGGATCTTCGACTGGTCCGGCGTTCCCATAGTTCATGTGCGTCCAACCCTCTTTTCAGAATGGGTTCTCTACTGGCGCGGTTTCATCAAAGCTGCAGGCATCCTGCCGCTGCCATTCCACACGGGCCGCGTCGCACTTGTCGCCGCCGAGGATCAGGGTCGCGTCATCGCCAATATCCTCGTCGCGCCCGCAGAGCACATCGGCAAAACCTATCCGCTCGTCGGAGCGAAGGAGTTCACCTTTCCCGAGATCGCCGAAGAGATCGGTCGCGCCATCGGAAAGCCGGTTCGCTATCAACTCACCGACGTCCCCACCCTCGCGAAACTCGCAAAGGAAAACGGCATACCCCTCGGAGATTTCTTTTGGCAACACCTAAGCGAGATCGCGGTCGACTTCGAGAACAACGTCTTCGCTGGCACCAACGACCTCGTCCAGAAAATTGGCGGCCAACCATCCATCAGCTTGGCTGACTTTATTGCGAAACATCGCGACCAATTCGCCGACTGATTCAACGACTGGCACCGCACCCATCACATCACTTGATCTATTCCCCACCAGGAGAACATCATGAAATCGCTCGTCCGCCTCATCGCCCTCCTCTGCATGCTCGCCCCGTTCGCCGCCAAGTCGCAGACGCCGGCATCCTCTCCCCTGCCGCCAACCCCGACCAACAGAATCCTCGCCATCGGCAGGTTCAACGCACCACCCACCCCGGAACAGTTCAAGTTGCTCTCCTCGAGAGAGGTGCCCGACACCCTGCGTCTCTATCTCGCAGGCAAGATCGATCAGTGGTACTCCATTCAAAACGACAACGGAGTCGTCTTCATCCTCAACGCTTCTTCGGTCGAAGAGGCTCACACCATGCTCGAAGCCTTACCTCTGGGGCAAGCCAAGCTGATGACCTTCCAACTCATTCCACTAGGTCCAATCAGCCCCTTGGCTCTTCTTCTTCCCAGATCAGACAAAGCAGCTGAGTGATCTAAGCCGCCCTGCAAATCGTCCGGGCTAACGCATCGAGGTGCAGCCATCTCCTTCGCATAGGAGATGGCTGCACCTCGCCTCCACGAAAGCCCGGAGCTACTCCTCGGCCACTTCGTCGCCAGTCTCCATCGGTCCCAAACCCAACCCGCGATTAGGTTTCTTCTTCTTCGCCGGATATACCTTCGCCGCGACCGGCGGGGCAAGTGCATCCTTCACCAGCACCTCAATCCCACGCCAGTACTTCACATCCCCCGGCAACGCACTGGGTACGGCCTGCCGCATCCGGCAGTACCACAGCGACCACTCCAGCTCTTTCGAGTTCTTATTCTTGATCGCGGCTTCAATCCGCGTCACTTCAGAGAAAGACGGCATACCTCTTCATCTTATAGACAGCCTCGGGAGAATAGACAGCCCCGCGAACAAGCTGCCCTAACGCAGCTCCCGCAGCCTCCTGCAAGCCTCCGCCAGGTCTTTATCCTTCTTCGCAAAGCAAAATCTCAACAGATCCTCACCCTTCCCAGGGCGAAAGAAAGCTGACCCCGCCACCGAAGCCACTCCCGTCTTCGCCAGCAGAGCCCTTGCCTTCTCCGCTGCCGTGGCTCCCTGCAACCTCGCGGCCGAGGCCAGAACGTAATACGCGCCATCCGGTACATGCGGCGACATCCCCGCCGTCCGCAATGCATCCACAATCATCGTGCGCTTCACCTCATGCTCGAGGGCCAGCCCACTATAGAACTCCTCGCCCAGCTGCTCCACCCCATCCGCCACGCCCTGTTGCATTGGAGCAGGCGCACACACGTACGTCAGATCGTGAAAGTACCCAATCGATCCCAGCCATCGCGCATCCGCGATCAGATACCCGACCCTCCATCCCGTCACCGAAAACGTCTTTGAAAACCCCGACATCAGAATCGTTCGCTCTCGCATTCCGGGAATCGCCGCCGGGCTCATATGGGTCGCGCCGCCATAGATAAAGTGTTCATAGATCTCATCCGTAAACACGAATAGATCGAACTCCTC
The DNA here is from genome assembly GCF_009766095.1 of Granulicella sp. S190. Classification (GTDB taxonomy): domain Bacteria; phylum Acidobacteriota; class Terriglobia; order Terriglobales; family Acidobacteriaceae; genus Edaphobacter. The sequence goes on along the minus strand of NZ_LMUD01000009.1, from coordinate 349,660 downwards.
CGCGATCTTCGCCAACCCCTCGAGCTCCCTCCGTGTAAACACCTTCCCTGCCGGATTCGACGGCGTGTTGATCACCATTCCCCGCGTCTTCGGCGTAATCGACGCTCTCACCGCCGCAAGATCCAGCCCCCAGTCAGGGGCAGACAACGCAACCGCAACCGCCGCCACCCGCAGCGAGCTCAACGTATTCACGTGATACCCATAGAACGGTTCAAACACCAGCACCTCATCCCCTGGATTCAGCAGCGCCATCGCTGCCGCCTGAAATGCCCCGGTCACGCCGCTGGTCACCAGCACCTCGCGCTCAGGATCCACCGTAATCCCTAGCGTCCTCTCCACCTTTCCCGCAATCGCCTTCCGCAGCCGGGCAATACCATCCAGCCGGGTGTAGATATTAAATCCGTCACGAATCGCGCGAATCGCGCCCTCCGCCACTACCTCCGGCACCTCGGTATCGCACACGCCTTGTGCCAGATTCACTCCGCCCATCGCATCGCACGCCACGCTCATCGCACGAATCTCCGACTGCACCAGCCGTGGCGCAAGCTCACTCAACCCCAACCTGGAAGAAATCTCAGCCTGTCCCATACGCGATCCCCCAAAGCAAGCAATCAAAACCAACGTGCATTTATCTTAGTCCCGACCAACGAGAGGACCACAACTCACCATCCCAGCATGGCAAGTTAAAAAGGCGTGCAACCGCCCGCCCGCGCGTAGCGAGCCAGTCCGGCAGGACAACTACCGCCCCGCCCCAATCACCTCCACGAGTCCATCCTCCGACACCACATCTGCCTTCGCCCCCGACCGCGTCAGCTTCTTCGCCCCATCCGACCAGTGCAGCCGCGTCACCTCCGACTGCCCCTTCTCATAGTTGTAGGTCGTCCCATCATCGCGATACAGCTCAAACTCCCCGTCAGCACCCGGATAAACTTTCACCTTCGCAATCCTCTGCTTTTCGTTCGTACTCTCCACCGCCTCACCCAGCGGAAGAATCGATCCAGCCTTCACGAACAGTGGAATCACATCGATCGGCGCAGCCACCGTCACCATCTGTCCGCCATGCAGCCGCTCATTGGTCCAGTAGTTATACCAATCCGTTCCCGCAGGCAGATAAACCTCTCGCGAAGTCACTCCCTGCTCAGTCACTGGAGCCACCAGCAATGCAGGCCCAAACATATACTCATCGCCAAGATTCGCCACCTTGGGGTCCGCACCAAAGTCCATAAACAAACCACGCATAAAAGGCGCGCCCGTCTCATGCGACTCATGCCCCAGCGAATAGATATAGGGCATCAATTCGTACCGCAGTCGCAGGTACTTCTCAAGGATCGGCTCGGCCTGCCTCCCATAAGACCAGACCTCGTTCTGCGGCCTGCTTCCATGGCTGCGAAAGTTCGGCTGAAACGCCCCATACTCGAACCAGCGCACATACAGCTCCGGATAGTCATCGTACCCACCCACATTCGCACGCGCGTCCGTTGGATCAATTAGTACCGGCCTATCCGCCTTATGTTCAGCCGGCAGATACTGCCACCCGCCAATATCTGTACTCCAGTAAGGCATCCCCGACGCAACAAAATTGATCCCCGTCGGAACCTGCCGCTTCAACGTATCCCAGTTCGCACTGATGTCCGAAGACCAGAAGATCGTGCCGTTATGCTGCGCTCCGAGATAAGAGTCACGCGCCAGAATCAGAGCCCGAGTACTCAAGTCCTTGCGAAATCCGTCATAGAACGCCGCCGTATGAAACAACGGAAACACGTTGAAGTACTGCGTCCCCGGCCCGATATGCCAGTAGCTTCCATTCGGCGGCAGGTCCGGCTCCGTCTCATCCGCCCAGAACGAGTCAAACCCCTTCGCAATATAGTTCTGCTTCACAATCCCCCAGAACCACTTTGCAGCCTCCGGGTTCGTCGAATCGATATCCGATCCCGCGCGATCGTACGGCAGCCCATTCGTAGGCGTCCCATCCGCCAGCGCCTCGAACCACCCGTTCTTCAACACCGTCGCATAGTAGCGGTCCTCCGGCACAAACCGCGGCCACACGCTGATCATCGTGTGGAAGTTCATCGCGTGCAGTTCCTTGTTCATCGCAGCCGGGTCCGGCCACCTCGCCGGGTCCATATCCATCTGACCCATCTTCGTATAGTGGAACCAGTCGATCACCAGGTCATCGATCGGCAGATGCCGCTCGCGATAGCCCTTCGCCACCGCCATCAGCTCCTCCTGGCTTGTGTACCTCTGCTTACACTGGATATACCCATACGCCGACTTCGGCAGCATCGGCACATCTCCCGTCAGCAGCCGATACCCCTCGTAGATCTCGTCGTACGTCTTCCCCGCGATCACAAAAAAAGAAACTCTCTGCCCCACATCCGAAGTCCATCGCGTCACATCATTGAATCCAAATGCCACCGTCGTAGCCGAAGGGTTATCCCAAACAATCCCATACCCTTTATTTGTAACCACGAATGGAACACAGACGCTCTGCCCCGCCGGAGCGTTGTAGTCATGCGCGCACCGCACCGCATGCCCGCGCCGGTCCAGAAACCCCTCCTGGTTCTGCCCCAGCCCGTAGTAGTGCTCATCTTTCGGCGAACGGAACGTAGCCCCCACCTGGAAGAAGGGCGCATCCGTCGCACGCCGGTCATACAGAATATCCGCGTTACCATCTTTATGGTTCGGCACCGACATCTGCCATCCCTGCATCTCCAGCAACGAAACCCCCTCCGGCGTCTTGATGGAGATTCCCACGCCGGGCGTCGATCCATTGAAGAACTTCGCAATATCCGCCTCAGTCCGCGCCACACCTGCCACCGGCTTCGGCCCGCGCCCGCCTGGCCCGGCAACCGTCACCACCATCCGCGACGATCGCAGCACATCCCCAGCTTCACCCGACTCGGCAACCCACCCCGCGCCCGCCGTCTTGGCCGAGATCCCATAACCCGGCCCAGCCAGCGCATCCTCTCGCCGCAGACTCAAACTCACCCGAACCACATTCGCCGCATAAGGCTCCACCAACACTGTAGCCTCACCTCTGCTGACCGAGACCTGCTGTCCGCTCGCCGTCCCCACCATGGCCAGCCCAACCGCCAGTGTCCCCATCCCACGCCTTGTAAACGTTCTCCGCAGCAAATCCATCACTTCCATAAAAAGGTCCTCGTCCAGGCGCACTCTAAGTCTCCATGCCCCAGCCACGCTGATCCTACCCTGAGATCAGAGATTATAAAATCTCTTCAAAGGTATCCCCGCAAAACAGCGCGCCTTCCGACACTACGCCTGGAAATCAGCTTCAAGCGCACCGTTACCTTCCCAACAATCGAGGCAGCATATCTCCATATCCCCAGATCGCAGTGCCAACGACACCGGTGGCGTAGCCAAAGTAAGTGATCAGCTGATAAAAGCGCGGCGGGTTCAGGGTGATCTCAATCTCTTTCTGCACCGTAGCCAGGCCCTGCTCGAGGGCAGTCGCGAGTTTTCGCTGCAAGAAACCAGCCAGCCTGAAAGTGGCTAACGCGCCCACCAAACACATCACAGATCCCGACCGTGAAAACCAATCCGTTCCTGTCTTCCTCGAAAGATAGTAGGAAAAAGCTGCGAACATCCACGAGCCCACTAGGACGGTGCCGATCCACACACAGATCGATCGAGTTCTTTGTACAACGATCGAGCCGTGATCTCTTTGCTGTTCATAATGGCCCCCGGCTAAAGTTTAAGGGTCCCCCGGCACCCATTCGGAGAGCCAGCCATCCCATGCCGCCACCAAACTTTTTCCCGCCTCTCTCGTATAAATAGAGAGAGCTCAGTTAACCCATCAAAATTTAAAGGACCGAAATGCCTTTGATACTCGCAGTTGGGAACGGAATCAAAAGGGCAGCGTCTTCCGCAGCCTTGTTCGCTATCATAACCACGCTCTGCCACGCACAAGACGCCGCTCTAAAGATGCAGCTCCCAGCAGACCAGCGAGCCTTCGCCGCCGCCCGTGCCACCGTCGATCCCGAGCAGCGCCTCGTCGCCATGCAAAAATTCCTCGAGGCTTATCCCAAAAGCTCAAGCGCCAGCCGCGCACAAGGCGACATCTTTGACACGCTCCTCAAGTACTTCCCGCAGCGCACCGCCGAGATCGACACCCAGGCCCGTCTCCTTATAAAGAACGCGGGCAAAGGCCTCTCCAGGCTTAACTACGAAACCTACGTCGCCGATAGCCTTGCAGAGGCTAACGAAGTCGGCGTCGACCTTCCCCGCGCCGAAAAGCTAGCTAAAGATGCCGTGAACAAATACACCGAGGCCAGCTTCGATAAAGGCTACTTGGCCGCTGCGAAACAATATAAGCAGCCCGCGCCCACCTCAGCCGCTCTCCATTCCAGCTTTGCATCCGATCGTGCCAGCGCTCTGGCCGCTCTCGCCAAGGTTGAAATGGACGAGCACAATCCCCCATCCGCAACCGCGCTGCTCACCGAAGCCTACAGCCTCAACCCCAACGTCGACGAAGTAAACCTCCTTCGAGGTGAACTTGCCCTCGATCAGCACAAGGACGCCGAGGCTCTCGAAGACTTCGAACGCGCCCAGCTCACTGGCGAATTGAAGTCCCCATGGCGCGAAAGAATGATGGAACTTTATCGCAACGCTCACAACGGCAGCGATCAAGGCTTTCTGAGTGAGATGGACGCGCAGTACGCGCGCATCTTCCCCGAACCCTTCAGCCCGCAGCCGCACAAACCTGCAGACACAAAACGTACCGCACTGCTCGAGCTCTTCACCGGCTCCGCCTGCGAGCCCTGTGTCGCCGCCGACCTCGCTGTCGATACTCTTCTCAAAACCTATCCCCGCAGCGAGCTCATCGTGCTCGCCTACGATCAGCACATCCCCGAACCCGATCCGCTCGCCAATCCCGATTCAGTCGCCCGCGCCAAATCCTACGGCGTCCATTTCACCCCGACATCGATGCTCAACGGCAAACCTCTTTGGGAGGGCGGCGGATCTCGCAGCTCCGCAGAGAAAACTTACGACGAAGCGATCAAAAAGATCGATGCCACCGCCGCCCAGCCAAGCGGAGTGCAGATCCTCCTCACCGCACATCGCGGCGCTGGCGACATAATCCATGCCAACGCCACCGTCTCGATCGGCAATCCGGAGCAGCTGAAACAAGCCCTCGCGCCCGATCCACCGGACCAGTCCGTCAGCAACAAAACACCGGTCGCTGCTCCAGCGCAACCGGGACCAACAGCGCAGCCCGTCCCCACCGAGCCGCATCTTGTAACCAACTTCGCTCTTGTCGAAGACGAAGTTCGCTACAGCGGCGAAAATGGAATCCGCTTCCACCGCATGGTAGTCCGCGCTCTCTCTCAACCTGCACCCGAACCCATCGGATCCAGCAAGACTCTCGACGCCACCTTCGATCCCGCCACCATCAGCACCGAGCTCAAGAGCTATCTCGACAGTTTCGAGCAGAAGAACGACCGCTTCGGCAAAATACAGTTCCTCTCCAAAGACACCACACTCGAGCCCAGCCATCTCGCCGTCGCCGCCTGGGTCGAAGACACCACTACCCACCGCGTCCTGCAGTCAGCCTTCGTTCCTCTCTCCACGCAATCGCAGACGGAAACAACTACGGGATCCTCAAAATGAGATTGCTCACAGCAACCTGCATCCTGGGAGCAACTCTAACAGCCCTGAGTCCATCTTTTGCACGCGCGGCAAAACCTCCCGTCCGGTGGCAGATCAAAAATCCACCCGCGAAAGCTCTGAAGCCCGGAGCGAAATTCAACCTTGCACTCAACGGCCAGATCGACGCAGGCTGGCATCTCTACGCCTTGGAAGAGCCCACAGGTGGCCCCGTCGCGACCGTCATCGGACTTACCGAAGGCGACTCCGCTGACCTACTCCGAGTCGACGAAGCCAAGCCGAAGCTGCTTCTCGATCCACTCTTCAACCTCCAAACCGGCTTTTTCGAGACCACCGCTGACTTCGTCCTCCACCTGCAGCTCGCGAACGATGCCCCCAGCGGAGCGACCACCCTCCACGTCCTGGTCCGCTATCAATCCTGCAACGACCGCGTCTGCCTGCCACCCCATACCGACACCGTCGAGCTCCCCATGACCATTACAAAATAGCCGCACCTCCAGCCGCTTTCTCTGCCAGTTGCATCTAGCATCTTCAAGTTCAGCATCAAGTCATTTCGGCTTTTCCTGACTACCCGACATGACCGTAATAAGTGCGTCGTGGGATTCTCTGTTTTGGGTCTTGGCTTTGTCGAACTCCGCTTTTGCCTCACTCACCTTCCCCTCCGATCGGTACAGACGGCCTAGCAACATATGTGCGTTGATATCGTTCGGCGAGAGGACGGCGGCCTCTTTGAACTCGAGCAATGCATCTTCTTTGCGATCAGCTCCGAGATAAACAATGCCTAGATCGAGACGCGCCATGGAGTTTTTAGGATCGATCTCGACTACCCTCTCCAGTAAGGGTCTGGCGTCTTCGTTTTTGTTCAACTTAATATCCGAATCGGCGAGGTAGAGCATTGCCTGAGAATAGTCAGGCGTATTCGCTAACTCGGCTTGAAACTCCTGCGAGGCTTCCTGAAACTGGAGCTGCGTCCATAACAGGTAGCCCAGACCGAAATGTACATTCGGTTCCTTCGGATTGGCTTGAACTGCAGCGCGAAACTCTCGCGTCGCTCCGTTCGTATCTTTCATCTCGTCTAACGCTTCACCCACGAGCATGTCGGCCTCAGCCGATTCGGCGTTCTGTGCAATCATCCGGTGATAGACATCGAGAACACAGGGATACTGCTTCGACAACAAACAGCTATGCGCAAGACTCAGCAGCAATGGAAGATTCTGTGGGTCGTGATCTGCCGCCTGCTTTAGATAAGGAACCGCAGCTTGGTATTCCGCGAGACCGTAGTGAGACATTCCAACAAGAACATTCAGGCGCTGGCTCTCAGGCGAGGATGGCGACTGCGACTTGAGCATCGGAGTGAAGACCTGAATAGCTTCTTTGTATTGACCGTCCTTGAAGAGCGCCAATCCAAAATTTAGGCGGAGGCCGGGCATATCAGGTTGGAGCGCCATGGCCTTGCGATAGAAGATGATCGCCTGCGGGAGATCCCCCTGGCGCGCTTCGAGGAGACCCAATCGGGCCAGAGGCATCGGATCTGTCGGATGAGCCTTGGACGAAGCGATCAGAGTAGCTTCGGTTTCGGATCCGCTGTCGTGCTGGGCAGGCTGTGACGACGTGACTGACTTAGGAACTTCCTGCGAACACAAAGGGAGACTCACGCTGGCGACTGCCAGTGTCAGGCAGATTGACAGTCTATAGCTCAAAATACCTCCCCTCACACCGGTTCGATTCTCTCCTGCCGAAACAGAACGCGCAACAGCCTCGTTCTTGCAGAGAGATCGACTAAAGAGGGTACTTTCACGGTGCAGTTTCTCCCCCAGTCTCAGGCTTGCCTGCGTAGTTGCCTGGGAGGCAGGCTAACCTTCTTTATAGATCGTCGCACCTAGCCGATAGCCATTGCCGGGATATACACAAGCGCTCGATATCGGTCCGCTCGATATCGAGAGACAGCGGCCTCTACAGGCACACGATCTTCAGTAATGGCCTTTCGAGCAACGGAGACGACACCCGTCTTCGTAGGAATCTCCAGCAACCTGGACTCTTCGCTCGTCGCCGGCAGAACTTCGATTGCCTCAGCCGCCCATGCCACATGAACTCCAAACTGTTTTCTGAGAGTTTGGTAAAGCGACTCCTCAGAAAAGTTGACCTGTTCGATACCAGGAAAACGGCATAGCGAGAGGTAGGTTTTTTCAATAGCCATAGGAATGCCATCGGCCAACCGCAGCCGGCGAAGCCTCATCACTGGGGTACCTGCCTGGACTTCAAGACTCTCAGCTAGCTCGACATCAGCATCAAGGACAGTCTGCTCCAATAAACGTGAAGCCGGCACCATACCGCGTTGCATGGTCTCTTCGGTAAAGCCACGCAGCTGTGTCTGAGATCTTTCGCGTTTTGGTTTAGTAACGAAAGTCCCGCGCCCTCTTAAACTGCAGGCGTAACCGCTTGCTTTCAGTGCATGGAGAGCCCCGCGCGCAGTGATCCGGCTGACGTGATACATACGCGCCAGCTCCCATTCAGAGGTTAGAAGATCTCCCTCCCGTAACTCTCCCGAATGAATCTTCTCCACCAGGGCGCTTTGAATCTGAAAGTAGAGCGGAACAAATCCGTCTCTGTTGAGAGGCCGCTCAAACGAAGTGATTTGAGACGGCCGCTCAGAGACGCGCGCCCTGTTTTCTGCTCGGTCAAGTGGGATCATCGTAACCATCAAGACGCGGGTTTCGTTTCGCTAATTTGGGCAGAGCGTTAGAAATACATCTTTCCGCTGAACTGCATCGTGCGTGGTATGTGAGCGGTCAGGGCTTGTCCAAAGGTGCCGCTTGCAAGATTTGTGTCGATTCCCCCGGCTGCAGCTCCGCCGGGTCCGAAGAAGTTTGTGTGATTGAACAGATTGAAAGCCTCTGCCCGGAGTTGAAGGTGCGCTCTCTCGCTGAACCGGAAGGTCTTCAACAGACCCAGGTCAATTCGCTCGGTACCGGGGCTGAGGAAATTACCAACTCCGCTACTGCCGAAGTGACCCTGTGCCGTTGCGAACGAGCTTGTAGTGAACCATTGTGTTTGAGTCTTGGTGAGGTGAACAGCAGAGATCTGGTCAGGCCGCGGCACGACATCTGCATTCGGGCTGACCATTCCCAGACCACCAGGATACGTTCCCGCTGCACTTCCAACGGCGCATAAGGGATTAGTAGGGTCGGCGGGAACGGTAGTGGTCGGTTGCGCGCAGGCGAATGGATCGGAGGGCTGAGACGTGGTCAGCGAAAGGCCAGAGTTGAAGGTTGTAATACCTGAGAGCTCCCAGCCTCCAAGAACATGTCCGGTCAAGCCGCTCTGCTCGCGGAAGAAGGGTGCCTTGTAGACGAAGTTCGCGATGAATATCTGGGGCTCATTCAGCGTAGAAGGGCCGTAGTCCAACTTCGGGTTGTAGGCATACGTGTTGGCGGTGCCACGATCGTTGGCTTGGTCGGAGAGGTTCTTCGACCACGTGTAAGCGATACCTAGCGTCAGGTCGCGCGTCGTCCGAATATTAAGCGAGGCCTGCAGCGAATTGTAGTTGGAAGTGAAGATCGGCAGCCTGGTATGGAAGTCCGAATAACCAAGATAAGGCCGAATGTTGTTGAGAGGAGAGATGGGGTTGTCTTCGCGGGTAGAGAGCGTTGGCTGGTTCAAATCCAGCTCGCCCAACAGGTGCCGGGACACGGAGCCGACGTAGGCTATCTCAAACATCATCGTCGATGACAGTTGCTGCTGTACCGAGAGATTGTAGGAAGCATACGACGGAACCTTGAAATCCGGGCTGCCGGTAGTCGTCAGAGCGTTTGGTCCCAGGGCGGGAGGAGCAGCAGAGCCGGCCCCTATCGGATTGTCAAACGAGGCGTTTACTATCGTCGTGGTCTGCACCAGAGGTGGATCGCCGAATGCATTCTGTTCCCAGATGCCGTTAAGCGTGCGGTCGAAAAATACTCCGAAGCCGCCGCGCAGAACGGTCTTGCCATCTCCGAAAGGACTATAAGCGAAGCCAACGCGAGGTCCGAAGTTCCAGCTGTAGTTCGGATTGACGGTTGAGCCGTAAGGAGAGCAGGAGACCTGCGCAGAGATTGCCTGGGCGGCCGTACAGGCGCTTCCCTTCGGAAAGATCAAGCCATTGGCGTAGGTCGACGGCTGAAAGGCCTGCCCGGCCACAAAGTTTCCATCGCCGTCCAGCGCGGGGGCTAAAGTTGACTTATAGAGCAGCGGATCAAAGTTGACCAGGGTATTCTTCGCATCGGACGGCGAAGGAAATCTTGTCCAGCGAAGGCCAAGGTTCAGAGTCAGCCTGTGATTGAGCTTCCAGTCATCCTGGACATACGCTTCCGTGTTCCAGAAGCGCAGATCGGGAACGATGTCACGGCTGGCCTGCGTGTATTGGTTAACATTCCCAAGCAGGAAATCTCCCCATGTATTGAAGGTGAAGCTCGGATTGCCTTCAGAAGCGTCCTCGGTCTTCAAAAGCTGTTGAGCGGTCACGCCTGCGCGCAGCGTGTGGTTTCCCAGCGTTACTGAAAAGTTGTCAAAGATATTGCGATCGAGGTTTCTCTCAAAATACGGTGCGCTCCCCTGTGAAACGACGGTGGCCGATCCATCCAGGATGCTCACGCTTGGAATACGGCCGTACGGGTCTGGATTGGCAAGATTGTTCGTCAGCGCGGACAGGACGGAAGGAGAGTTCGCTGGACCAGAGAGCGCTCCCCTAATCGTTCCCTGCGAATACGCAAACTCTACCTCGTTCACCATCTTCGGAGAGATCGTCCAGGTCAGATTAGCGACCACGTTCTTGCCGGGAGCATTAATGCCCACGTTTACCACTCCTGGATAGTTGGCTCCGCCCCAAAGCCCAGTAGGCAGATTGCTTGGAGCATCATCCTGCATGCCGCGTGCGAAGAAATGCAGCTTGTCGTTGAAGTAATGATCAACGCGAACCAGATCCTGACGGAAGTTGTTCAGCGTTGAAAAAGAACTTACAAGATTTCCATTGGTAAAGCCGGTGGAAGGATTTACAGACGTTGAGTTGGCTTGAAACTTGCTCAAAATCTGGGTGACGTACACCTGCGCATTCTTGCTTATGCAGTTGGGATTGTTAATATCGATAGTGCCGACACCACCCGTTCCAGTGCCACCAGTCGTAGACGCAATAAACGGGGTGTAGCCGCTAACGCATCCCGCAGGTGCATTCAACGCGGTCGGCGAGAAGAACGTGCCATTCAATTCAGCTGCGGTTGGAGCGGGCACGTTGTTCGTTGGAGCCGGCTCCGTGATCTTGCGCCACTCTTCAGACCAGAAGAAAAAAGTCTTCGTTCTGCCCGGGTTATAGACATGGGGAATGAAGATAGGCCCACCCACAGTAAAGCCGAAGTTGTTGTAGTGATCCGGCGCACGGGGAATATCCTGCAGGTTATTGAAGTAGTTGTTTGCGTTGGTGTTGGCTGTGCGTACAAACTCGTAGGCTGACCCATGGATGGAGCTGGTGCCGGATCGTGTTGCTACCAGAATCTGTCCGCCACCGCTACGTCCGAAGCTCGCGTCGTAGGAACTCCTCTCTAAAGTGAGCTCCTGAATCGCATCGACGCTCGGAATGTTCAGAAGTGTGGCGTTGGAGCCGCTATCGTTGATATCAGCACCGTCAACCGACCAGTTATTCGCGGTGGTTCGCGCGCCATTGACCGAGACAGAAGAGGTGCTGTTAATACCGCCAAACCCGGGCTGATCGCCGAGGAGGTTCACGACTCCTGGCTGCAGCGTCACTAACTGTTGAAAGTTGCGATTGACCAGCTCCAGCTCTCGCAGTTGTGTTCCAGAGATGGTCCCGGCCTGCGAGCTGGTTTCAGTATCGAGAGCGACCGGATTATCTTCAACGGTCACAGTCTGGTTTTGCCCCCCAACCTTTAGTTGGGCATTCACCGTTCGCTTTTGCGCGACATTCAGCACTACGTCTCGATCAGAAAATTTTTCGAAGCTAGGGTCCGATACCGTAATGGTATAAGTACCGGCGAGAAGGTTGGTGGCAGTATAGTTTCCCGACTCATTTGACTGAACGACGCGCGTGGCACCGCTAACTCCGTTGAGAGTGATCGTAATAGTGGCATGCGGAATCACAGCGCCGCTTGGATCTGTAACTGTACCGGTAAAGGTTCCGGCCAGCTCTTGCGCTCCTGCTAAAGAAGGGAAGCTGAGTAGAAACAGCATCAAAAGAAGAGAGGAGGCGACTCTCATCAAACTGTGCGCCTTTACCTTGGTAGTCGCCGGAACGAACGCAGCCTTTGAAACGGCTTTTACTTTTGTCTGACAATCCGAAGAATTTGTCTGTCTCATGGAGCCTCTCCCTTAGTGTTGCGCTTCTGCACTGCGGTTCACCATTTCTTGTAATTAGTTACAGTGGGGATTCTGATAACAAATCTGGATGCTGGGAGGCGTCCCAGCCCTTCAACTTGGCTGGAACGCCCCGTCAGTTAGTGAGATTCTCTACGGATTGAGGCCTGATGCAAGCGATTTTACGATGGTTCCATTTGCATCGTCGTCTTTTACAGCCCACACATACCCGCCGCCAAGTCCATGCGCCTTGATGTAAGTTGCCTTCGCCGCTATGGAAGTAGCGTCGTCGTAACTGAAGACTGTCTGTGTGGTTGGGTTGAACGCCGAAGTGGCGATCCTGGTGGAGTCATAGCAAGCGGTGTACCCGTTGCTTAGGAGGTTCTTGATCGTCCCATAGCTGGCTAGTCCGTTCGTCAGCAACGTGTCACATCCTGCAGCCGGCGAGCTTTGGTTGTTACCTGAAGAACATAGACCAACTCCATTCGCATTCGGAACTGGAGAGACCGCTGTCGCGTTCTGGTACTCACCGCAGTTCGTACTGTTGAGTCCTCCGGTCCACCCCGCACCATACGCGGGGAAGCCCATGGTGTACTTGTAAGCTGGCACACCTTTCGCGAGGTAGTAGTTCACTGTTGCATCGATCGTATTACCGGTTCCATTGAGGGGATCGGTAGCATCATCGTAGATAGGAGACGCATCGTTGGTTGCCAGCTCCCAATCTCCCGCGTAGTTGTAGCCATCGATGGTGACGTAATCCGATTGGGCGAATGTGCCTGGGATGTCGATCGTATCGAAGCCTCCTGGGTTATTGGCGTCCGATGGGCCCGCAGGCGCGTCAAAGCTCAATTGATACGTCTTACCCGTGGTTGCAGTGAGAGCGGTCAATTGCCTACGAAACTCTGTCAACAAGGCAGTGAAGTTAGTTGTGTCGGTAGGTGTCGGGAACTCCCAGTCGATATTAATGCCATCGAAGAGACCCGGAGCTGTGATACCTGAAGCGATATTGCCTTGGATGAAGATGTTGATGCAGGAGCTGGCGAGCGCTGTGCGTCCCGCTGCCGTACTGGCAGCACTTGTAAAGGCCGACACTGCAGCAGCATTTGCACCACCGATCGAGATGATCGCCTTCAGGTTGGGATGAGCTGCTTTTAGCTGCTGGATTGCACCGAAGTTTCCATAGACACCCCCGGCCCCGCTATACGGTCCAGTGACCTGAGGCACGCCCAACTTCTGATAGTCGGCATAGGAATCCGCGATGACGCACGCCGCGGTAGCAGAGGTTGGCGCTGTCAGGCCGCTGAATGCATAGAAGAGGTGAGTGAGATTACCGGCAACGCCATTGGTCTGCATGTTCGCAATGTTGTAGCCCGCGTAATAGACGCTCCACTCTTCGAACCACCCGCCAACCATCAACGTGCTTTGCGCCGTTGTCGTCACATTCACCGAGGTTCCGGGAGATGCCCCGGCATAATCGGTAGCAACCACGGTGAAGGTGTAGGTGGTGGTTGGAGCCAGCCCGCTTTCGACATCGGATGGAGTAGTGGAAGTGAGTGTGGATGGCCCTCCCGATATCGAGTAGCTGATCGTGCAGCCGGAAGGAGCAGTGACTGCCGTCCAACTCAGATTTGCAGTGGAGCCAGTCGCACCAGAGGCCGTCAATCCCATTGGGGCGCTGGGCTTCGTCGTACATGAGCTCGCAGACGTCTTCACGCTGAGAGGGGAGCTCGCTGCCGAGGTGCCGGCAGCGTCTGTCGCCTCTATCGTGAAGCTGTAAGTTGTCGAAGGAGAAAGGCCGGTCACAACGTCGGATGGCGTGGTCGGCGTTGCAATGGAGCTTCCACCCTGCAGTACTTTGTAGCTGACGCTACATCCGGCTGGAGTCGAATCCGCTGTCCATGCCAGATTTGTGCCGGAGCTAGTTGTACCAGAGGCCACCAGGCCCGCTGGGACACTGGGGATTGTGGAGCACGTCGAACACGCTCCCGTTGCAGTCCACGGCAGTCCGCTGCCCGTGCCACCACTGTTGGTTGCCGGACTCTGGTTCTGCGTCCAGAAGTTGGCGACATAGTTTTCTCCAGCAAGGCTGGCGGTCATTCCTCCCGTGTAGGCAGTAGCAGCACTCCACGGCGTACTGCATGTGCCCCTGCTACCACCGCCGGAGCTCGCCAGCGTCTTTACGGAAACCGGAGAACTTGCCGCAGAAGTACCAGCGGCGTCGGTCGCTTCCACGGTAAAGCTGTAGGTGGTTGAAGCAGCGAGACCGCTGACAGCATCGGAGGTCACACTCGGTGTCGCAATGGCTGTCGCGCCCTGCAATACTTTGTAACTGACGGTACACCCCGTAGGCGTAGTCACCGCCGACCAGCTCAGGCTTGTACTGGAGCTAGTTGTGCCGGAGGCCGCCAGGCCGGTTGGAGTCGTGGGTATCGTCGTACAAGAACTGCCGCTTCCGACCTGCTGCCAGAGAGCTGGCGCTGAGATGGGGTCCCAACCTACTTCAGAGACGTTGGCTTGGAGCGCTTTGTATTCGACACCTTCATACATCACCAGCGAGCCGACGGAGTAAGACACGCCGACCGCCCAATTGGGAACAGTCTGGGCGGACGCCCTGGTGGGAAGCAAGGACACGATCAGGCTTAGAAGCAGTAGTAGAGGGAGGACAGTGCGTTTCATTGAATCTCCTTGGACTCGACGGCCAGCTTCCGCCCGTCAGCGGTTGAGATGGAAAAACTCGGTTCTTTACCCCAAATTGCCTTGGGGCTAAAAGCTCAATTAGCGAACCGGGGACAATGTTTGAACGACTCGAATCCAGAAATCGCGACGGTCAAAACCTCTATTGCGACAGGAGAACGGTCGGCCCCAAAACTCTGCCTACAACGTGGGGCCGTAAAACCTCAATCTATTTCCTCTGAAAGATACTTAGGAACCTATCGTTAATATGTAAAGTCGTCAACAGAAAACATTCAATCTGCGCTAGCTGGCGAATTCGATTCGCCATGGCTCGCATGACCAACCATCTCAGCTCCAGAGCCGCCACACTTCAACGGTTACGCCCGCACAACAACCAGCTACGGCAACCTCAGGCTAAGGATAGGTTTAGATCCTGCAAACACATCGACAGAGAATGGAACTCGTCCTCTGCGGGAATAATCGCGATCTCTATGCAGAGGTCAGTTGCCCAGGAGGGTCTGTTCTGAATTCTTCATGGAAACTGCTATGCCGCCCCATACCACCGCCGAATCTCCAAGGCTGCTTGGCAGCACGCTGGTCACTGCGACTTCACTCTCTTGCAGCAGCTCAACCGTTGGCTGCAGTAATGCCGCGTGAGCGCCTAGATCTCCTCCAAGCACGAAGAGGTTTGGATTCAGGATGAGCGAGAGATTTAGCACTACATCCTTGAGCAAGCGAGCACGCTGTAAAACAATCTTCTGCGCTGCTGCGTTGCCTTCAAGGGCCAGGTCAAGAACTTTGGTCGCCTTCCGCAGTTTGATAGTTTGGCCGGACTTATTGCTGACTGCATTCCAACTTCTCAAGATGCCGGGACCGCCTAACACCTGCTCGAGGGCGCCGAATTCGTAGATCGATGGCTGCATGCTGGAGATGTTTGGGATACGAAGATAACCGATCTCTCCAGCCGACCAGCTTGCACCATGTACTATCTGCCCGTTGAGAAAGATACCCGCGCCAACGCCTGATCCGATTCCAATAAAGACGAAGCTGTCCTCTGCTTGAGCAACGCCGCGAAAGTGTTCCCCAATCGCGGCAAGATTGGTATCGTTTTCGACGAAGAGCTCACACGCGAAATGCTGCTTCAGCAGATCTCGGAGAGAAACATCCCTCCACGTGTTGGAATGACTGACAGACACCACAATCCCGTCTCTTACATTCGTGATTCCGGCCACGCCGACTGTCATCGCAACTAACTTCTTGGCCGGAAGATTACGTCTTTGCATCATCGCTTTCAGCGAGTTTCGCAACGCTTCGATGACAGCCTCAGGGCTCCGTACTCCCTTGGGCAACGTTTCGTTCTGCTCCTCAAGAAGAGTTCCATTCAGGTCGGTCAGTAAAATGCGAAGTGCGTCGGCGGTGATGTCGACACCAGCAAGAAAACCATAGTTAGCGTTGAAGCGCAGGTTCTCAGGCGGACGCCCTCCACCTGATACTCCCTCTCCGATCCACTGGATGAGGCCAAGGTCGTCGAGATCTGAAACGACATTTGCAACCGTAGGAGCACTCATTCCGGTCTCACGAACGAGATCGGCGCGCGAGCAGCTTCCTAGCTTCTTCAGCGACCTTAAAATCGTGCGCGCATTTGTCCGGCGCATGAGCGCTGGACTGCCTATCAATACTCCATTTTTGCTCATCCCTACGCCTCGAATGCTGTTAGCCGGTTCACATCTTCTGCATGGTTAGTCCGTCATTAACTGGCGCTCATCCCAGAGAAAATCCGCACAGTGTCATATTACGATTCGTTCCCCGCATCACAAGCAGCTTTCTCGCGAGCGAATGCGCTGCGCAACACCTCCACTTGTTCCCTCAAAAGACGCTCCGAAATCGCAGCAGAGGGTATACCCGCGAACCCATGTGGAATAGAGGGCACTAAATGGAGTTCCACAGCCACTCCCGATTCGCTAAGACGATTTGCGTAGTCAAGGCCTTCATCTCGCAGCGGATCGAGGCCGGCACAAAGAATGTAGGCCGATGGCAGATTCGAAAGATCCTTCGCTCGCGCTGGCGCCGCGTATGGAGAAACATCCTGCGGGGTCTCACCCAGATACCAGTGCCACATAACCTCTGCCTCAGACCGGGCAAAGTCTGGCGTATCGATAAATTGCATGGCGGAGCCTGTCTCAAGTCGATCATCTAAAGCTGGTATCAGCAGGAGTTGGAAGCAAATCTTCGGCCCAGTACGATCGCGTGCAAGCAGCGCCACGGCAGCCGCGAGGTTCGCGCCCGCACTTGAGCCTCCAACAGCGATGCGATTCCGATCGAGCCGAAGCTCCTGACTATGGTCCCAAAGAAATTCGAGTGCTCGGTAGCAGTCATTCAGTCCAGCAGGGAAAGGATCTTCAGGCGCGAGCCGATAGGCAACGCAGACGACGGTGCACCGCGCATTCACGGCGTACTGCACACATTGCATCTGCTCAGAAAAAACATCCCCACAAAAGAAGCCTCCACCATGGAGGTAAAGCAACACAGGCGATAGACCCTCGGCGCTCTTGCTGCGATAGATTCTTATCGGTATTACGTTCTTCTCTTCGCCGGACGGAAGGATCTCACGATCCTCAATCTCAAGATCAAACCCTGAGAGCCAGGAGGAGTCGGCTTTTTGTCGTGCGGTAACGATAGCGTTCCGCAGGGCCGCTACGTCGTTAAAGCCTTCTCGTGGCTCTTTCACCAAGGATTCGAATGCCGGGTCCATCCACAGATTCAACACTTCAATCTCCAGCTTCAGACAGTAGAGTTTTCCTGTACGACGCCCAGAATCTCTTGCCGCGAAGGCAGCGCGGAGAGAGCGCCACGGGCGCGCGTCGAAAGAGAACCACAGATACACGCTCTTCGCAGCTGCTCTTCAATATCGGCCCCAGAGAGCCACGCATCGATAAATCCAGCATCGAACGCATCGCCCGCTCCCGTAGTATCTACCACCTGAACCTCAGGCGGAGCCATCTGGTAGAAGCGGTGATGCCGCAAAGTGACTGCTCCGCGTGCGCCTAGTTTGATGACCGTATGTTCCAATCCCAAGGCCGCAAATGCACGTAACATCTGCTCTGGTTCCTGCTGTCCCGTAAGTAGTTGTGCTTCGCCTTCGTTCGGAAAAAAAAGATCGACCATGCGGAGTACATCAAGGCTGCTAGGTTTCAGAAACCACTCCTTCCGCCAGCCAGGGTCGATGGAAAGCGTGCACCCGGCGGATTTGAGGTCAGGAAGCAACAGCTTCGCAAGCTCAAGTTCAAGCGGCATGGCAAAGTGAATATGATTAGACCCGGATAAAGCTTTGATCGTTTCAGGCAAAGCAACGTACTTTTCAAGCGCTCTATTCGCTCCGGCGTAACTCAGAAAGCTGCGATCCGCTCTCGTCGACATACTCACAGTCAGTGCATTCGGCAACGCCGAGGAGTGCGCATCTTCGGCATAAACTCCAAAGAAACTCAGTCTCGCCCGAAGCCACGCCTCTTCATCTTCGCCAAACACTCCAAAGAGAGAGGTGCGGTGGCCAAGACGTGCCAGCGCACAAGCAGTATTGACCGTACCGCCCCCGGCCTCACGCCGATACTGCTCGGCAAAGACCTCCTCTCCCGGCAACGGGACGTGATCGAAGTCCGTAAAGATGTGGTCGACGTACACTTCGCCTGCTATGGCGATATCCCAGCGTTTCATCATATTGTCTCGAAAGGCCATCTCTGCTCTTGGCGCGATTTATAAAGAAAAGCTGCCACGCCTGCCAGCGTGATCGCAAAAGCGAACAGTATATTTTTTGCTCCGCTGGAGATAAGAATCAGGAGCCATCCAATAAAGGCAAGGACAGCCGGCAACGGGTAAAGCGGCATGAGAAATCTATTGGAACCCTTACTCGTCGAACGCCTGCGCAGTAGCATCACAGCGACACACTGCGCTAGGAACTGAACCATGGTCTGGATCACAATGACCAGACTGATGAGCGTATCTAAACTCAGCAGGCAGGCGCACGCAGAGAGAAAGCCAAGAATAAGAAGCGAAATGTGAGGTATGCCCTTTGTCGGATGCACCCGTGCAAAGACACTGAAGAACTCTCCCTGGCTTGCCGCTGCGAAAGGAATACGCGAAAAGCCAAGCAGAATCGCAAACACGGAAGCGAACGAAGCGACCAGAATGAGAACGTCCGCCATTCTCGCACTCTGAACGCTGTAAACCGTCTGCATGTAATCCGCCACAATCGCGGTGGAGTGCATACTCTGTTGAACTGGCAGGACGCCCAGAATGGCAAGATTCATCGCGATGTAAAGAACAGCAACCACGAGAATGGACAGGATGATCGAGTAAGGAATCGTCCGTTCTGGACGCTTCAACTCGCCACCGATCAGGCAGACGTTGTAGTAGCCAGCGTAGTCATAGACAGCTATTACGGTGGCGGCGCCGACACCCTTCCAAAAAGCTCCTTCTCTGAACGGGAACCCGCCGTCGATCTGTCCCCGCAGTGCAGCAGGAATGTGCTCCGCTCCGCCGACAATGATCCATAGAATCGTTCCGACCACTAATATCCAGAGACCAATGGATATCGCGCCGATCGTCGTAATCTTGCGATAAAGCAGCACAACATTGACCAGGCAGACTGCCATCGCCAGCACAGAGAGCCCAGCATTATTGATAACTGGCCATAGGTAATGAAGGTATTGCGAAAAGCCCACTGCGCCCGACGCGATAAGAAACGGAGCAGTAAGCACGGAGGACCACAGAACAAGAAAGCTCGCGGCCTTCCCATAAGTCTCGGCGCCAAAAGCCTCGCGCAAATAGAAGTAGGGGCCGCCGGAATAAGGCATCGCGGACCCTAACTCTGCCCACACCAGCCCGTCACATAAAGAGATCACCGCGCCTAAAATCCAGGCGAGCAAAATATGAGAGCCATGCACCGCAAGAAGCACAAGCGGGATGCTCAGGAACGGCCCGACACCGATCATGTTAAGCATGTTGGAGGTACATGCTCCAGCTATGCCCATCCGGCGACTCGAGTCTTCCTCTGCACCTGCTAGATTGGCCTGCATGAGAGGCTCCGGATGTCCATGACGATGAGCACGAGTATAGGGTGGGGCGAAGTTCTTTGTCAATAATCGTTAATAAGATATCCGCCGGGTTGAAGAATAGCTGCCCGCACTCTCACCGCTAGCTGAAAATCATCGCCACACCAAGCGATTGTGCCTTGAGTAAAAGCTAAGGAGAATCCCTCTATAGCCCGAGAAACACAGGCCTGATGTGCCTCTCATAGAGGTTCTCCGTCACATTACGCCCCACCACCTCTTCATTCGCCTCAAGCGCATCCAGGTAACGTCGTCCCATCTTCGCCGCCACCTTAAAACCTACATGCAGCAGCTGCCGAAAGCTGGGATTGTAGGCGCTATTGCTCTGGTCGTGCCGCAACGCCGACGTGTACTGCTCACTCGTCCAACCCTGCACCTCCGTCGGCGCAGGCAGCCGATTAAGATCAATATCGATCACCGTCGCATAGGGAGCACACAGTTCTTCTCGATGACCGTAAGCCTCGACGTACACCTCCTTGGCGATCTCCAACCCTGCTCCCCCGGCCTCTGCCAGACCAATCAACTCCTCCAGCCACGTGGTGCCAGCAGTCTTCAGATGAACGCCCGCTCCCGATCGCTTAAGCGCGTCATGAATCGGCTTGTAGATCGAAAACTTGTCCGAACCCGAGTGCACGCTGAGCTTCAGATTCTCCGGCAGACCATACCTCTTGATCGCAAAGGCGATCGTAGCAAGGTCTTCGCTAAACTCTTTCGCAAACTGCGGCACATCGCCGACATAGTCGACGCCCTTGTTGAATCGGCCGGTGAACTTCGGAGCAATCGTCTGAATCGGAATCTGTTCATCCGCAATCGCAGCAAGAATAATCAGCAGCTCAACCGGCGTCTGTGGCGAATCCGTCTCGTCCATCGAGATCTCGACCACAAAGCGTCCAGTGCCCTTCTCCTGTGCCAGAAAACGATACGTCTCGCCCCCCTGCTTCACCGCGGCCAGAAACTTATTCGCCACCCGTTCCACAAACGCTGTATCTGTCTTGAATGGCTGCTCGATCCCGGGAATCGCCAGATCGCTCGCGAGCTCCGGATGACGTGCCACAAACTCGGCGACCACCTTGGAAGGGGCTGGTTGACCGATCGCCTCCGCCACGTCCAGTGTGAAGAAGTCGCAGGAATCGAGAAATCGCGGAACTGTCTTCACATTGATGTGATCCGCATCCAGCAGATAGGGCTTGCTCCAGCCAAGCTTCTTGACCGCTGCATCGGCGGCGACGCGCGTCTGACTCGGCTCCGAGCCGATGATCGTATGTTCCCGGTTAGACTTGTTCCACACCGGGATCACTTCAGCTCCCGCCTTCGCAGCCAGCATGCATGCCCTGAGCTGGGCCTCGGCTTGGTGAGCAAAACGGTCTCCCACGCCAATCGACAATCTGGGAAGCTTCAATCCTTCTGTCATCTTGATACCCTTCTGCTCGCCGAGTGGTCAGTCCAATCGCGAAACTGTTTTAGGATACTAGGTTTCAAGAAGCCGTCCATAGACCAGGCCAAAAAGTTGCAAAGCCATGACCATGCCAGGTTCGCGGGTCGCTCTCGCTCACCTCTGGCTGGCGAAGTGCTGGTATGGCGCAAGATCAGAAGGTGAACCGGATGCGAGGTCTAGGCGCGGTCAGACTGTCCGGTGTAACCGCCGTGCAGTCTGGGGTGCTTTGTTTGGAGTGGGGAGTGATGCGCTGGTCTGTCCTCTGACGCTATGCAAACTACTCCGCTCTGGCTACGGACGGTGAAACACAGTCTTTGGTAGAGAGTGCTGTTGGCGCGTCGGGTTTCAAGTGCAGCATGGGTGTGAGCTGAGCCACGCTGCGGATGTACGCGTCGGTAAAGACGGTTGCACAGGCGTGGGTAAGATGAGAACCCTCGGGAAGGATGAGGTTCTGCGAGGCGGGAAGATCGTCAGTGTGAATGCCATTGGTGTGCGTGTAGGCGAGAAGGGCGTCCCATGCCCTGGCTCTGGGTACGTGCTTGTCTTCTATCGCGCGCATATCGGGGCCAGAAGGAGGGCGTACAAAAACTACGTCGCCGCCGCGAGCACGGATCTTGTCGACAGCGGTTTTGGTTCGGGCGAGTATCGCGTTGATACTTTTGTCGTCAATCGGAAATGGCGGAAAGAGCTGGTGCCAGACGGAGCGGGCATGGTCAGCAAGCCGTTGATCGTGTTCGAGCCTGCGCCAGATCCAGGCTTGCCCGTCCGTACCCGATTCCCCTACCTTCCAGACATCATGGTAGGGCCCTCTCACTCCGGGCCTCCAATCAGGATCGAGGTGAAAGATCAGCGTGCTGAGTTGATAGTCTTCGTCAAGCATCGCCAGCCCAGGAGAGATCACACGTTGGATCTGGTAGGAGGCACGTTTAGAGGGCGACTCCCAGTGGCTCAGCTCAAGTGCTTCCTTCGGCCGAGCGACTGAGTGCTTTGTGTCGAAGAACGCTGTTTCGGCCATTCCAACGATAGCCAGGCCTTTGAAGTGAGAATCATCGGCGATGTCCTCAAGGATGGGTAACCCACTGCTGCCCACAATCGCCAGTTGTATCGGGCGAACTCCCGTGAGTTGCGCGACGCGATCCAGGTCAGTGTCGTAAAGGATGCGCGAGTCACCAAGGATAAGCACAGGCACGTCACGCTTATCCACCTGGTGTCGCAGTCGAGCCCAGCTATCGTACGTGCCGTCGCTCTCATCACCAGGGACGAGCTTAAGGCTGCGCATCTTCCACTCCCAGGCGGACGTGAGCAGAATCACCAGCACCAGCACGACAAGCGACATCGTCCGCCATGGCTGGTCGGGAATATCGCGTTCTGGAACCGGCTGCGCGACACCCGGACGATCAGCTGCCGTGAGCCGCAGGCCTGACGGCAGCGCCTGATGGCTCGTTTCGACGGTAGTTTCTTCAGAACTGGAAATAAATGAAGCCATTGCTCTCTCCGTGTTGAATTACCACTGCGAAGGCCATGATCGTCCATAGCGCGGTGAGTGCCGTGGGGTGTGTGCGCGAGATCGCTGCTTCAAGCGTCTGGCTGCGCATGAAGCAGTGAGCGAGCACAAGGCCGGCGATGATGACTACGGTGGTGATGATGTAAATCGCGGCCAGCACAGGTTCGGCGTGCGCATTTCTACCGAACATGCCGCGGAGGATGACGATGGCCTGCTGAAAGGTCTTCGATCGAAAGAAGACCCATGCGATGTTTACGAGGACGAAGGTCAACAGCCCGAGCGCGGCAGAAGCGATGCGCCCAGGACGATATCCAGAGAACTGCTTCCGCAGCAATCTTTCGACTGAGAGATACAGGCCATGCAGTCCACCCCACGCCACAAAGGTCCAACTCGCACCGTGCCACAGACCGCCAATCAGCATCGTCGCCAGCAGGGAGAAGTAGGTTCGCGCATCTCCGTGGCGATTGCCGCCGAGCGGAATATAGAGATAGTCACGCAGCCAAGCAGAAAGGGTGATGTGCCACCTGCGCCAGAAGTCGGTAAACCCAATCGCCGCATACGGGAAGCGGAAGTTGTCGGAGAGCGCAAACCCTAGACAAAGCGCAGCTCCGATCGCCGTGATCGAGTAGCCCGCGAAGTCGCAGAAGATCTGCCCGCTGAACGCCAGCGTCCCCACCCACGAATCGATAAACCCGGGAACAACTCTGCCGTTATAGACCTGATCTACCACCGGGCCGAGAAAGCCATCGGCCAGCACGGCCTTCTCAAAGAGTCCAAGCGTCATCAACGCTAAACCGAAACGAAGCTGATTCCCGGTTGCTTGATGAGGCACTTCAAACTGGGGAACCAGTTCGGTGGGCCGCATAATGGGCCCGGCCACCAGGTGGGGGAAGAACGTAACAAAGAGGGCGTAGTCGAGGAAGCTGCGCGCTGGCACTGCACGGCGCAGATAGATATCCAGCGTATACGACATGGTCGCGAAGGTATAAAACGAGATGCCAATGGGCAGAACAATGCTCGACTGCGGCGGGCTGTAGTGGAAGCCGGCCAGCCCTGCAAGATGAGCAAAGTTCTCGACGAGGAAGTGCCCATACTTGAAATAACTAAGCAGGCCAAGGCTCACGATGATCGACGTCAGCATCCACGCGCGGCGCTTCCACTCCTTGTCCGCCTCAACGAGCCCGCGAGCCGCAAACCAGTCCACCACTGTCGACAGCCAGAGCAGGATGACAAAAGGAGGATTCCACGCCGCATAGAAAATGTAGCTGGCGATCAGAAGATTGACCTTCTTCACCCTCCACGGGAACGGCATGGAGTGCAGGATCAGGACGATGGCGAAAAAGACTACGAACACGAGGGAATTAAAGATCATGCCCACACCCCTCGATCGCAGCCAGCCCCGCCTCACAAGGCGGCCTTCGTAATCCATCCCGCTCAACCGAGGCCCAGCGATACAGCCACACAGAGTCCATCATGCACACACTCCCATGGTGCAGGCTCACGTCCGCCATCGGTCTAAAACCGCTGTTGCTGTTTAAACAAAGCGACGCATCATGCACATTCGCTTTGCTCGGTCGATCGATGAAGGATTTGGCCCGCGTAATTTATTCGAACTACATGTATTGATGTATGGTTCGCTATCTGGCCCGTGTGCAGTCAAATAACCAATTTGATCCTGAGGGATCCAACAAGTGGCTCCTGGAAAAGGGTAGGTTTCAAAGTGGTTCCTGAAGTGTACATCAACTCCAGCGAACTCCGGCCGGTTCAACTAATCAATCTGATCGGGCCTCTGGAAGGGCTTGATAGAAGCTGTAAAAAAATGCTGTAGGGTTTAAGACTTGAGGTGGACACGAAAAGTCGGTCTTGCATCCTTCGCGCTCTCATTGGGCCTGAGTGCTCAAGGCTCACAGACAACCGGCGTCCCGCCCTCCCTGCGCGACGAGGTCCTCTCTACCTGGACTACCGACCAGGGCCTACCTCAAAACTTCATCACTGCCCTCGCGCAGACACCCGATGGTTTTCTATGGGTCGGAACGCTCAACGGTCTGGTGCGATTTGATGGATTGCACTTCAGGGGCTTTGAGAAAGACGGCCCGCCAGAGCTGCAGGAAAAGATACTAAAGCTCGAGCGAGATAACGAGGGTGGTATCTGGATCGCCACCATCACCGCGCTCTTTCACTACACGCATCACCAATTCCGCGCAATTGCTCTTCCTGGCGGATCCCATGCTCTCATCCAGATCGTTGCCCGCTCCGCCGACGGAGGCGTCTGGATCGTCTCCGAAAACAAGCTCATGCGAACCCGCGGCGATGCAATTCAGTCTGAGTCTCTGCCGGCCGGCGCCCGGACGCTGCGCGATATCTTCGAAACCAGAAACGGAACGCTCTGGATCACCGATACTGAACACGTTCTCGCAGTGAAGCCTGACCACTCCGTCGTCCGATACAACCAGCCCGGCATCCAGCTCTTCTATGGAGATGACACAGGCCACCTCTATGCCGGTGACGGACACAAGCTGTTTCGCCTTGAAGGCAACAGCTTCAGCCCCGTGCCACACCCTGGCCTTGGTAACTTCGTTGACGTGATGGTCGATCATCGAGGCGCGCTCTGGATGGCAAGTGGAGGCCTGCACGGGCTCAGTCGCAAGGTCGGTCCCCGGACTGAGGTCCTCACAACTGCGGACGGACTAGCCAGTGACGACGTGCGTGTCATCCTCGAAGGTAGCGATCAGGACGTATGGGTCGGCACCATCGGCGGACTCCAGCGATTTCATCATGGGATATTCACCAGCTATCGCGTCAGCCACGATCTCACCGGCGGCCGCAGCCAGACTGATGCAGTCTTCGAGCAGAAAAACGGAGCCGTGTGGGCTGGCACGTTGGAGGGCGGAGTCGCCGAATTTAAAGAGGGACACAGAACACTCTACGGACGGGCGCAGGGGCTTCCAACCGGTCAGGTCCGAGGGTTTGCAGAACACGGTGCCACCCCTGCAATCGCAATCGCCGACTACGGCATCTTTGAGCGCCATGGAGTTAAGTTCACCAGGATACCTTTCATCCCTCATGGATACGTCAACACTCCGGTTACCACCTCAGATGGCAGTCTCTGGTTCAGCGTTCTCCATCACGGACTGTTTCGACTGAAGGATCGAAAGCTGTCGAGCATCGATGTGGGCCAGCCGCAAACAGGCGAGTCCATCCGCTATCTCGCGACCGATAGGCTCGGACAGATATGGGCTGGAACGGATACGCAGCTTGATCGCTGGACGGGAGACCACTTTGAGCCTGTGGTCCACACGCCGCATCCCATTCTCAGCGTAGCGTGGCCTGAGCACGGACTGGCGGTAGCCACGATGCGCGGCCTGATGCTGTGGCCCGTCGATGGTCCCGAACGTAACGTCTCTGGTCAGGGAAAGATCCTCACGCAAGCCGAGGGGCTGCCAGGCAGCTTTATCCTGGACGTCGTTGCCGACGCAGACCAGAACCTCTGGGTCGTCACTCCGCGAGGCATTGCATGTCTCAGCCGCGAACAGTGGATGGCATTCGCCGCAGGGAAGCTCGATCATGTCATACCTGAGATCTTCGATGAAGCCGATGGTCTCACCAGCAACGATGTCCTTCCCCTCAACCAGGTGACCGCAACAAACTCCCGCGATGGGCGCATCTGGTTTGCGACTGTTGGCGGAATCGCCGTCGTCAACCCGCATCCCCCGGATCCACTCGCGCAGGCCGTACTCGATTACATACAAGTCGATGATCATCGCCTCTCCTCGAACGAGCCCACGATCTCTCCTGGTCTTCATCGCATCACCTTCGCTTACACGGCGCCTTCCAACACCGCGCCCGAACAGATTCGATTTCGTTATCGCCTCGCCGGATGGGACCGCCAGTGGATCGACGCTGGTACAGAACGTGTGGTCTCCTACACTGGCCTTCCGCCCGGCCGCTATACCTTTCAGGTCGTCGCCACAAATCGCGAAGGCGTATCGAACGGTGTAGCCGCCATCGCCGCCCTGCAGCTCCAACCATTCTTCTGGCAGACAAGATGGTTTCTCGCATTCGTCATTCTTGCCGTTGTCGGCATCGCAGTGGAGCTCACGCGGCGAAGAACGAAGTTCCGTGCAGAGCGCCTCAGCCTTCGCTTTCAGGAGCGAGCCGCCGAACGCGAGCGCATCGCCTACCAGATCCACGACACCGTCATCCAGGACATGATCGGAGTCGCCTTCCAGCTTGAGCTGCTCGGCTTTCAACTGTCCGATCATCCGGAGACAGCGACGGACTCCCTCACCGCTCTCGCCGATCGTGTACGTGGCAGCATCACCCGCAACCGCAACATGGTCTCGAGCCTTCATTCGACTGCAGTCGTCGAGTACAGCCTCATCGAAGTTTTACGCCACGCGGAGGCAGAGTTCCGCCTCAGTGATCTGCCCGAATTCGACTTGAGCAGTGCAGGCGAGCCTCGCACCATCGACCCTCTCGTGCGCGACGAGGTCTATCGAATCTGCCGTGAAGCCTTGTCCAACGCCTTCCGTCATGCGTATGCGAAACATGTTACCGTGAAGATCCAGTTTTTCCCTGACTCCTTCGAGGTCGTTGTCGTAGACGATGGTCAAGGCATCGACGAAGTCACTCTCCGCCAAGGCAGGGAAGGACACTTCGGACTGCGAGGCATGCAGGCTCACGCAAAACGAATCGGAGCGTCTCTCACCATCGACAGTCATCCGGGAAAAGGAACGAAGGTTACACTGCACGTAAAGACCCTCAAGCCGGTCTGGACACGGTGGCGTCGAGAACGGAAGCTGGAGGAGGAAAGTTTTGCTCGTGACCAAACAGCTCGCTGAAGTTGCAAAACCAATCGAAGTCCTGATCGTTGATGACCATCCCATGGTGCGCGAAGGATTAGCGGGTGTACTCGCACGTCATCACATGAAGATCGTTGGCCTCGCTGCCAATGGCCGTCAGGCGATTGAGATGTATCTCGCGCTCCGGCCCGACGTCATGTTGCTTGATCTCCGTCTCCCCGACCAAAGCGGCTTCGACGTTGTACGAACAGTATTGAAGGCCCATCCGGAAGGCCGCATCATCATCCTTAGCTCTGCGCAGGGAGACGCATCCATCTACACCGCGATCAGCCTGGGAGTGCGCGGTTATCTCCTCAAGGGCATCGACGGCGCATCGCTCGCCGATCAGGTCCGTCACGTAGTCGCTGGCGGCAAATCTCTCTCCCCGGAGACCGCCGAAAAACTGACTCAATACATCACCTCAGGCAAGTTGAGCGACAGAGAGATTGAAGTCTTAGGCCTCATCTCTCAGGGAAAAAGCAACAAGGAGATCGCCGACCTGCTCTTTGTGACCGATAACACCGTCAAGATGCACGTCAAAAAAATCTTGCTCAAGCTTCACGCTAACGATCGAACCCAGGCAGTAGTGATTGCAATTCAGCGGGGGCTGCTCGACGCATAAACCGCCGCGGCGCAGATACCCTTTTGGGTAGTTCCAAAACTATCCTTTGCATTTCTCCGCACATCCGAAACAAGCGCTACTCTTTCATCAGATTTTATCCAACAACCAAACTGTTTTGTGCTCAACCCTGGGCACAGACCTAGCCGCACCGGAATCTCCGGTACGCCGACGCGCACCCATATCTCGGCCCTCCCGCCCCCAACCCGCGGACATATCGAGACCGACCCCTCTGAGTCACGCGGTCTCCCACTACCCTCAACTCATTCAACCTCGTTCCACCAGGAGAAATGATGAACATGCAGAGAAAGACCGCTAAAGCATCGACAGCTGTACTCGCAGTACTCTCAGCATTTGGGCTATGTTCCAGTCAGGCAGAAGCTGGGCCGGGCACAAACGTAGCCAAGGGTTTGCAACTCGCCACGGATCAGGGAAGGGTGGACTCGAACAAAGAACAGACCCTCACCGTGATGCTTAAGCTCCATAATCAGGCCGCCTTCGATAAGGCCGTCGACGCGCTTTACGATCCCGAGTCAGCCAGCTATCACAAGTGGTTTACCGATGCGGACTTCGCGCGATACGCCCCAACAGCCACTGAGTTGAAGGCTGTGACCGAGGAGTTGGAGAAGCAGGGCCTCAGCGTAATCTCGACAGATCCTCAGAACTTCTCGGTTCGCGTGCATGGCAACACCACTGTCGTCGAGAAAGCATTCCAGACTGAGCTCCACAACTTTACCTATCAGAAGCGAACCTTTCAGGCCCACGTTCGCGAAGCGCAGTTGACTGGCGCAGCAGGCGAGCTTGTGGATTCGGTTGCCGGGCTCGATCGTCACGCGGTACATCCCCAGATCTCGTTTGTGAAAGATCCAAAGACCGGCAAGGCGTTGTATGGGAAAAAAGTGACGGCTCAGGATACAGCGGCAACGTTGTTCAACATTACCGGAACCCCACTGAGCACAGCGACTCTGTACAGCTTGAGAGCACTGGGTACAACATTGCCGGTGGCCACCTACTACGGCACGGTCTACAACCAGGGCTCGCCGCGGCAGGCTGTCTCTTACACTCCAGCTCAACTCCAGTCGCACTACGGTCTGACGCCTCTGGCCAAGGAGGGATACGACGGGACGGGACAGACGATCGCACTCGTCGAGGCATACGGATATGACGCTGCGGAGACAGATGCCAACCTCGCGGCCAAGACCTTTGGCCTTCCAGCATTGACGTCGAAGAACTACGAGGTTCTCTATCCCGAAGGTAAGCCGCTGGACCCCGGCGCAGCCGACCTGACAGGCTGGACTTATGAGATTGCGCTCGACATTCAAGCAGCTCATGGTATAGCTCCAGGGGCCAAGATTGCTGTAGTCGCCTCTTCGGGCCAGGACAACGAAGACTTCATCGCATCGCTGCAGTACATCATCAGCCACAAGCTGGCCAATACTGTCTCGAACAGTTGGGAGACCGACGATGAAATCATCTCGGGCTCGGCTGAAGAGAATGCTTTCAACAGCATCCTCAAGCGCGGCACCGCTGCAGGAATCTCCTTCCAATTCTCGACGGGTGACAGCGGAGACCTTGGTCTAGGTTCGCCGGCTGGCGCAGTCGGGATTCCGTCCAACTCGCCTTATGCTACGGCTGTGGGCGGCACCAGCATCCTGAACGACCTGAACGGCACCGGACAGATCGTAACCGGATGGGGAACAGTGATCAACGTTCTCGACGATGTGTTCATCGCCGATCCGCCTTCACCCGGGTTCGTCGGCGGCGCAGGCGGCGGAGAGAGCGAATTCTACGCGAAACCGTCCTGGCAAAAAGCTCTCAAGGGGAGCGGCCGTCAGGTTCCCGATGTCTCGGCGCTTGCAGATCCTTACACCGGATTTCCGATTGTCGTGACGATTGAGGGCAGCCAACTGGCGATTCCAGGCTACGGCGGAACCAGTCTCGCAAGTCCGATCTTCTCGGCGATCTGGGCGATTGCCGATCAGTACAACGGTAGTCCTCTCGGCTTCGCGGCTCCCGCGATTGCAAAGTTGAAGACGGGCCAGATCACAGACGTTGTAGGTACGTCGGACCTGCAGACCGGCAATCCTGCCGGAACGATCTTCGATCAGAATGGAGCAACGTTCTACTCCGCTCTGGATCTTTTTGCAGGCGCGTCGCTCGGACAGACACAGACGCAGTTTACAAGCGCGCTGTGGCCCCAGAACTTCAACGATCTCTTCTCCATCGCATTCGGCGTCGATAGTTCGTTGACCGTGACACCAGGCTGGGACAACGTGACCGGATTCGGCGAGCCGAACGGCCTGCCGTTCATCCAGGGAGTCACTGGTAAAACGAAGGGAGCTGCAGTGGCGAAGTAACTCTTCTACCAGATAAAAAAGAGTGCGCAGGGTGCAATGACCCGGCGCACTCTTTTTTCTGCTTGCCTCTACAAATCGAATGACTCCGAAGCAGCATATCTGGACAAGCTACCTGAGCCTGTTCCTACTTCGAAGCGGCCAGGAATTCCATAAATTGATCGATCTTGCGCTTAGAGACCGCAACCGACACCTGAGCGTTCTGTTCAACGCACAGCCCTGCAAAAAAAGTGAAGATCATCTCCGTAAGAGATCCAGCGTTTCCAACACCTGGCAGCCCGGCCTTTAGATTGATCGTAATCAGGCGCTTGAGCTTCGTGTCGTTCTCTTCGACGATCTCTCTCGCTTCAGGCGGAAGAATCGCAACATCTCGCAGCGAATTAATCGAGAAGCAGCCTCGTCTACCGTTGTAGCACGTATGCCCGATCTCCAGAAACCGCCTCACATTATCTAGCCCCTTCGGCTCGGACGAGAGGATGTCGTCTCCCCCTCGCGTCTGCAGGTAGTACCGCAGACTCTCGAGAAAGATCTCTTCCTTGTTCTCGAACTCCGTGTAGAGCCCTGACTTGTTGACGCCGGTTGCCTCTTCAAGATCGTGAAGGCGAGTGTCGGAGAACCCCTTCTCCCAGAAGACCGATATCGCCTTCGTCAACACCTCTTCACGTGTGAAGCCCTTGGGTCTGCCCATGACTATTCGATGTCGGACGAAGTTGCGTGACTCAAATCCTGCGTGCCACCTGCCATCATAACTTCAACTCAGACCCGATCACCACACGAAGAACTGGGTCGAATCTCGGTGCACTCTAAAGCGACGGCACAAGTCTGATCCCCGTGCCGCCGCCTGCATCATTTCGCAGTGAGTTCTGTATCGTAAGCGGGATAATCCGTGTACCCGCGCGCGTCGAAGCTATAGAACGTATCCCGGTCGTACTCCGCAAGGGGAAGCCCTTCTTGGATGCGCCTTGGCAGATCCGGATTCGAGACGAAGTGGCGGCCAAAAGCGACTGCGGCTGCAATCTTCTTCTCCACAACTTCCTCTGCACCGTCAGGCTCAAAGCCACCGGCAGCGATGATCGGTCCCTTGAAGATCTTGCCCAGGCTTTCAGCAGCGATCGGTGCCTGCCCCTCGTGGATGACGACGTTGCCCTTCACGCGAGGCTCAATGATGTGCAGATACGCGAGCCCGAATCTGTTCAGTTGCTCCGCAACATAGCCAAACAGCGCCTCAGGATTGCTGTCCGCCATGTCGTTCCACGTGCCCCCAGGGCCGATGCGGACTCCCACGCGATCCGAAGGCCACACTGACGTCAGGGCTTCGACGATTTCAAGAAGAAGCCGCGATCGGTTTTCGATGGACCCGCCATACTCGTCCGTGCGCTTATTGCTGTTGTCTTGAAGAAACTGATCGATCAAATAGCCATTCGCTGCGTGAAGTTCAATACCATCGAAGCCAGCCTGCTTAGCATGCTCGGCGGCCTTGCGATAGTCCTCCACAATGCGCGGAATCTCAGGAATCGTTAGTGCGCGATGCGGCGACGGTGTCACCCAACCGCCAGTCGTCGAGGTCAGGTGATCAGTGTTCTCCCAATAGGAAGGATTGACCGAGGCTGACACCGGCGCCTCTCCGCCCGTAAGAGAGACATGGGACGAACGGCCCGTATGCCAGAGCTGAGCTACAATCTTGCCACCCTTCGCATGAACAGCGCTGACGATCTTCCTCCAGCCCTGCACCTGCTCCTGCGAATAGAGTCCCGGCGCTCCCAGCCAGCCGCGGCTCGTAATCGAAATGTTAGTAGCTTCCGCAATAATCAATCCTCCATCAGAGGCTCGCTGCCCGTAATACTCCGCCATCAGATCGCCCGGTACAGAGTTGGGCTGAATGGACCGTGACCGCGTCAACGGCGCCATCACGACACGATGTTTCAGTTTGATCGCCCCGAATTCTACCGGGGTAAAGAGTGCTAAGCGGTTCTTCGTCGTCATTTGTTTCACTCCTCACAATCTATTAATTGCTGGTGCTCTAACTCCGCGATGCTCCAGCGAAAACCGCCATGACGTCATGTTTGACAGCGGCTATATTGACCATCAGGTCCAGTCTCACGGCTAATGCATTCATCTCATTCGCACTCCGCAATACCATTCCTGCAACTCCTCATCTTGAGGCATATCCATGCTGCACAACTTGGATGACAGTAATGAACCGTTGGGTTCAAAAAACTTACTGTTAGCTGTGGCAACCTCTGGCCGCTAAGAGGAAGAGGTCAAGTGAGCGGAGAGCCACCGCAGGAAACAAAGAGGTCGACAGGAAAAAGAGGCGTTCGACTTCGACGCGCGCACGTCGAAACCCAGCGATCTGAACATGCAATTCGATCACGAAACGGTCCCGTGTGAACTGAGAGGCATGCATCTCCGCACTCTCACCTGCTCCCCGCGTCGAACCGAAGCGACAACGAAAAGACCGTGCCGCACCCACCTTCCGGCGCATTACAGATGAGCGCCGCTTTTCACAGCCAGCCCAGTGCTCTCCGCCTGCTCCTGCGCATGGTAGCTGCTCCGCACCAGCGGCCCGCTCTCCACATGCTTGAAGCCCATCCCCACGGCCTCATGCTTCAGAAATGCGAACTCCTCAGGCGTGTAGTACCGGGCCATCGGCAGGTGATCTCTTGACGGCCGCAGGTACTGTCCAATCGTCAGAATATCCACCCTCCGGTTCGCCAGGTCGCGAAACACCGCCAGCAGCTCGTGCATCTCTTCGCCCATCCCAACAATAATGCCTGTCTTGGTTACAATCTGATCGCCATCCCGGTCCGAGAACATCTCCGCGGCCAGCCCCTTCGCATGCTGCAGAAACCGCAGTGACTTCTCATAACGCCCGCCACTCTTCGCCACCCGATACAGTCGCGGCACCGTCTCGATATTGTGATTCAGAATCTCCGGCCGCGCCGCCACCACCATTCGCAGCGCCTCTTCGTTCCCCTGAAAATCCGGCGTCAGCACCTCCACCCTGCACCCCGGAGCCTGCATCCGAATCTCTTCAATCACGCTCACAAACGCCCGCGCCGCGCCCACATTATCGTCATCGCGGTTCACGCTCGTAATCACCGCATGCGCCAGTCCAAGCTGCGCGACCGCATAAGCCACGCGCCTCGGCTCATCGAAATCAATCGGCTCGGGCTTCCCCTTCGGCACCGCGCAAAAACCGCATCGCCGCGTGCAAAGATTCCCCAGCATCATGAACGTAGCCGACTTCTGATTCCAGCACTCCCCGATATTCGGGCACTGCGCGCTCTCGCACACCGTATGCAGGTTCAGCTCCCGCGCCATCTTTTTCAGGTTATGAAAAGTCTCGCCCATTGGAGCCTTCGCCTTCAGCCACGCCGGCTTCGCCGTAGGCTTCTTCGGGGTCAGATCGATCTGAACCAGATCTGCGCTCGGCTGAGACACGAATTGGGCCACTGGAGGAGTCATCCTCTTCTATTGTATCCAACCGCCCCCGCAACGGAAGCCCAACTCCCACCTCTCCGATTCCTCATCTCCCAGTGCACAACCGGATTCGACGTTGCACCAAAGTTGTAGCAGGTAATCAGAGAAAGCTATCGGATGGGTTACAGATCAAGACTATCCTCCCTGAATAGCGACTCTTGAGACCGAATGCGGTCCAACGCTGCACGACTGAGAAAGGCAGAGGATCAACTCATGGCTCGCACAACGACTGAATCACTCTCTGGAATACTTGCCATTGCCATGGCACTCACCGTAACTGCGCGTGCTCTGGCACAGGAAAATGGAGCCGCCTCTTCAACCCCACAGGCCGTTCTCTCAGCTCAAACCACGGACGCCGCCCAGCCCACATCGCAGCCCGCAGATATCGCCGCAACCGATCATTCGATCTTAGATCCAAAGGCCGCACCCTCCTCTCCCGCCTTGCAACCTGCGTCCCTCGCAAAGGGGAAAAAAGGAAAGCAGGAGTACACCGGCCCCACGACTCTGGTCGAGTTGCCCCCAGCCCCGATGCTCGACGAAGAAGGCAACCAGCGCCAGGATCCGGACGGCAAACTCATGTTCAACCCGCCCATCAAGCAGCAGCGCGACAAGTTCGGCCACCCCTTCTTCGACGAGCACGGCAAACCCGTCATGCAGACCAAAGACAACCTTGGCTACGACGAGAACGGAAAGAAGCTCCACCCCTCCAAAGAGAAGCCGCCAAAGACCGTCTCCGTCTCCATCACCCGCGGAACACTTACCATCGATGGCATGACCGGCAAAGCCGCGCTGAACTATGAGATCAAAGATCTGAAGTACGTCTACTTCTACATCCCCGGTATCGGCATCACTGTCGTCTCCAACGCCTCCTTTCCCGGCGCAGTCGAACAGAAGAAGGCCTTCGACGACAAGACACTTACCGTTACAGTCGGCGAGCATATCGTGCAGTTGACCTCGGACCAGCGCCTCTTGAGCAAGGTGCCGGAGTCGGCCTTCGTCCGAGTAGACAAGAGCTTCTCCGTGCCAACGAAATTCCCCGTGATGGGCTACGGACCCATCCGGGTAGCTCCCTACGCCTGGCCGGGCTCAAAGCAGAACGAAGACTTGAAGGGCGCCGTCGAAGCTCCGCCCCTGCCCGTCGATCTACGTCCGGAGCCACTTATGCAGGCATGCCCCACAGGACAGATGAGAATGCCAGGCGCAACCGTATTGCCTGGACAGGCAGCCGCACCACGTCCCTGTGTCCCTATCGCAGCCACGCAGCCAACCGCTACCACAGGCCCAGGGCAGGTGGCGATGGGACGCCAGCAGTCAAGCAAGTAAACAGCGGACAATCCAAAGCCCTCTTCTCTCGCGCAGCGACGACACCACAGCCGCAGGTGCCGCAATTCGTGCAGAGTCGTTTTCGCTTCTTTGTTTGTCATTCCCGAAGGCAATCTGCTTTTGCAGTTTCTTCACCATCAGGCAAATCGCCATAACTGTCATTCCGCACTGCAGCTAGGAATCTGCAGTTGCAATTATTTTTGTTTTATCCCTTCGATAATCCATAAATCCGTCATCTCGACCGAAGCAGCTCACGGCCTCATCGTGAGTTGAGCAGCAGAGAGACCCCCCGTATTTTGCCGTTGCACTTGTAGTTGTAGTTGCTTACTCTTTTGTTGTCATTCAGTACCGCAGCGAGGGAATCTGCGGTTGCAGTCTCCGCACCATCAGGCAAATTGCTATAGCACTTGAGCAATCGTCCGACCCTCGCTGTACTCACAAGACCTTCGCAAGCAGCCACACGCTACGCAGCTAAGCCATAGCCCGCACTGCCTCTTCCCGCGCCCGCCGCAGTGTCTCCACCACATCGCCCGTCGGATAAAACTCCATCGCGATCACACCCTTGTAGTGCAGCTCCCCCAGCTTCTTGTAGATATTGCCGTAGTTGATCTCGCCAGTCCCCGGCTCATGCCGCCCCGGAACGTCCGCCACGTGGATCAGTCCAACCTCATCAAGGTTCTTCTCCAGCTTCTCCATCAGATTCCCCAGCCCGCGCTGCTCGTGATAAAGGTCGTACAGCACCTTCACCTGCGGACTCCCCACCGCCCGCACAATCTCAAACGCCTCCGTCACCCCATCCAGGTAGATCGGCGGATTCTCCAATCTATCAATCGGTTCAATCACCCCGACTATCCCCGCCGCACCCAGAACCTCCGCCGCTCGCTTCAACGTTGCAATCGAGGCGTCCCTCTGCACTCCCGCTGCGGTGCCTTCCACCCGCTTGCCTGACAGCAAAATAATCTGCCCGCACCCCAGTCGCTGCGCCTTCGGAACAAAGCTCTTCAACTCCGCAACAAACGCATCCCCGCCCGCAGGATTGGCAAACCCAGCCGCCACCCCCGACGTCGCATCTACCGTGATCTTCAGCTCCTGCATACGGGCCAGAATGCGCCGCCAGTCCTCCTCGGACCACTTCAGAAACTCTCCCACCAGCTCCACATGCCGATAGCCCGCCTCCGACACCCGCTGCAGGTTCTCCTCGAAGCTGCCCCGCTTGTTCAGCGCCCACATCATCACCGAAAACTGCGGCCCCTGCTCCGCCTGCATCCCGCGCAGCGCAACCGACGGCGCCGCCAGCATCGCTCCCGCAGCCAATCCAAAATCTCTTCGTGTCAACATGCCCACCATGCTAATCCAACGCAATGGATGTAGAGTCGCTTTCGCTTCTTTTTTTGTCATTCCCGAAGAGAATCTGAGTCTGCAGTTTTACCCACCAAGCAAGCTACCATGGTCCAACCGAAATAAATCGTGATCCCGTGGCGTATCTTTGCCCCTCTCAAAACACGCGGCGAAACACCACGCCCAGCCACGCGAGCCACCACCTCTTCACCATCAAAACACCACGCGCAAACAGACGTTTTACTCAGAAACCCCTTCAAAAACATCAGCAAATCCGCAAAAAACCTTACCCCACACCAGCCCGTAATTTTTTTCGCTCCTCATGCGCGATCTTCGTCGCACAGTAGATCACCCGCTCCACCTCCGCCACCACCCCGCCGTCATCGTCCTTCACCTCCACCACAAACCGCACATCCGTCCGCCCCTCACGATCCACCGTCTCCCGAATCTCCCCCAGACGCTCCGCCGTCAAACGAAACTCCGCGCGAACCCGCCCCAATCCAGGCTTTTTGTACTTTATCGAAGCCGCTTTATCCCAGACCACATACTTCGGCCCCAGATTGGTAGCCAGCATAATCATGTAAAACGGATCCGTCAGCGCAAACAGCGATCCGCCAAACTGCACTCCCACATAGTTGCGATTCCACGGCCGCAGCGGCATCGCCACATCGATCGCCCGCAGATCCTTATCCAGCCGCGTCACCTTGATCCCCGTCCCAAACAGCGGCGGCCACCACCCGATATGCCGAAGCCACCAGCTCATCGCAGCCGATCCCGTACTTCCGTCCGCACCAGGTAAAGAAAGAAACACAAAGCTAACCCTGCCATCACTAACAATCCCGAGTTATGAGTTACCCGCGACATGAAGATGTAGCCAAGAGACAGCATTAGCGTGCCTCCCAGGACCAATGCCCAGCCCCATCTTTTAAGACGCAACAATCCAAAGACGCCCACCACAATCATCGTGCATACAGGTAAAACGCCATAACGCGCACCTGGCCCAGGAAACTGTCCATTCAACACTCCAACAACTCCAACTAGCGATACGACCAGCATAAACAGGCAGATTCCCGCCACGCCGGGCAGCATCCCCTGCGCCCGCGCCTCCAGCTTCTTCACCTCTGCGTTCTCGCTCATAGAGTATGCAGATACGCCAACAGGTCATCCGTATCCTGCTGATCCAGCGTATTCCCCAGCGCCGGCATGAGATTGTGTCCATGCACAATCGTCGCCGTTACGCGTTCCTCGTTCGCCGGAGCGCCGCTCGGCAGGTACGGCTTCTTGAACACCCCAAGCAGCGCCGGCCCATGCAGCGCATTGTTCTTGCGGTCGTAGTGGCACTGCGCACAGTGCACCTGATACACCGCATGCCCATGCATCTGCTGCGCATTCAAATCCGCCAACGGAGTAGGCGGCGCCACCGACTTGCATCCCACCAGCAATCCCACCAGAAGCAGAAATGAAAAGACCCGAATCATCCTCTCATTCTCTCATCCGCCACCGAAATCAGTTCGCCGTAGCGACCGCCTCCACGATCCTGTCCATCGCCTCGCGGTCCGCATGCGTCTGCGGCAGATGATTCCCCACCATCACCGAAAAGATCACCGTCCGTCCGCTCGCGCACTCCACATACCCGCTCAAAGCCCGCGCCTCTCCCAGCGTCCCCGTCTTCGCAAACACCTTGCCCTTCAGCGGGCCCTTCGCAAACCGCCCCTCCAACGATCCATCCACTCCACCCACCGGCAGGCTGCTCTTCCACTCCGCAAACCACGGCTGTCCGCTCGCATACTGCAATAGCCGCGCAGTCGCACGAGGAGTCACCAGGTCATGCCCACTCAACCCCGACCCATCGAAGAACACAAAATCATCCTTATCAATCCCCGCACTCACCAGAAACTGCCGCACCACCAGCGCCCCCTGCGCAATCGTCCCATCTCTTCCACGCGCCGCTCCCAACTGTCGAAGCATTAGCTCCGCGTGCAGATTCTGGCTCACCTTATTCGTCACCACCACATCTTCCGAGAGTGGTACCGAAGCATGCGTTGCAAGCGTCCTCTCTTCACCAGTAACCGCGACGCCGAACTCCGCATCATCCGGCGGCTCAATCCTTTGCTGCGGCGACCCTGCTTTCGCACCAGCATCCGCCACAACGCCCGACTCGCGACTGAAGCTCTCCGTATCCATCAGCACCCGATGCCTCGCCTTCGCAATGCCACCCACTCGAATCCCCCGAGCCTCCAACATTCCCTTCAACGCGATCGCCGCATACTCTGCAGGATCCTGGATCGCAATCTCCTCCACATCCGGCATCCCATGCAACTCAATCGCTCCATAGATCCGCAGCACCTTCGATCCAGGCGCCCGCGTCATCTGCACTGTGCTGCCGCTCTTCGCCGCTCCCGTCGTCACAGCAACATCCAGCGTGTAATAAGGCACCATCGGTTCGATCGCCACACTTGCAGGCGCACCCACCAACTCTCCCGGCGTCACCGTCACCTTGATCTGGTTATCGGTAATCGACAGCGCCGACACCGGCGCGCCATATCCCCAAACCGCATCGTCAATCGCCCAATCCTGCCCATAAGGCTCCCAAGGAAACACCGTGTCATCTCCAATCACATCACCCTCAACGCTCTTCAGCCCCGTCGCTACAATCTGATCGGCCATCTCCTCCAGATATCGTAGCGGCGGGGGTCCCGACTCAGCCAACTCGGGCTTCTGCCCAGGCACTGGCGCAACATACGGCAACATACGGCCCGACAGATTTGCATCCCCACTCCCCACCAGCACCAGATGCCCGGTCAACCTGCCGCCATCGCCAAAGACTCCGCGCCCCAACACCTTCGTCTGATACGTAGTCTTCGCTCCCAGCAAAGCCATCGCCGCCGCGGTCGTAAACAACTTCGCATTGCTCGCCGGCTGAAAGAGCTGCCCCTCGTTCAACGAATAAATCGGCGTCCCATCGATCCCCACCACTGCAATACCCCAGTGGTCCCGTGCTACCGCAGGCTCACTCAGCACCTTCGCAATCGTCTGCGTCAAATCCGCGTTCTTCGTCTGCGCGCAAAGCAGTTGCGCGCACATCACCAGACAAACCGCGCCCCATCTCGAAAGCCTCACCATCCGCGCAGTCTAGCATTTGGAAACGGTGTGTCCTGCGCGGAGGGCAGTCCAGGCACGATGAGCAGCATCGCTCCTCCCGATGGTCGGAATCATCTTCCCTCCGACCAACGGGAGGGAGGGCCACGCGAAGCTTTAAAAACGCGTGCAAACGCCCGCTCCACGCGCAGTGAGCCCGTCCGGCAGGACACAGCTAAAATCGACTCATGCCCTTCGCCCACCGCACGCATCACGACTGGCGCCTCCGCACCCGCACCCTCGCGCTGGGCGAGCGAACCATCATCATGGGCGTCCTCAACATCACGCCCGACTCCTTCTCCGACGCCGGCCTCTTCTACTCCCCCCAGCACGCTCCCGAGCGAGCCATCGCGCAAGCCCTCAAGATGCTCCAGGAGGGCGCCGACATCCTCGACCTCGGCGGCGAATCGACTCGTCCCAACGCCACCCCGCTCAGTCCCGACGAAGAGCAGTCCCGCATCCTCCCCGTCATAGAATCCATCCTCAAAGAAAGACCCACCACCCTCCTCTCCATCGACACCTTCCACGCCACCACCGCCCACCGCGCCATCGAAGCCGGGGCCGAGATCATCAACGACGTCAGCGGTCACCTCTGGGATCCCGATATGTCCAAAACCTGCGCCCAATCCGGC
Organism: Granulicella sp. S190; assembly: GCF_009766095.1. GTDB lineage: Bacteria > Acidobacteriota > Terriglobia > Terriglobales > Acidobacteriaceae > Edaphobacter. Next base: position 309,254 of record NZ_LMUD01000009.1, on the reverse strand, counting down.
TGTGGAGCCATCCTCATGCACACACGCGGCCGCCCGCAGGACTGGCCAAACCTCCCGCCACTCGCACCCGAAGCAGTCCTTCCCCTCGTCCTCAAAGAATTAACCGAGCGACTCGAAGCCGCCATCGCCGCAGGTATTCCTCGCGACAAGATCGTCCTCGACCCCGGCTTTGGCTTCGGCAAACGCCTCGACGAAAACTACCCTCTCCTCGCGCACCTCGACCAGCTCCAGCAGTTCAACCTGCCGATCCTCGCAGGCACCTCCCGCAAGGGCTTCCTCGCTCACACCCTCGCTCAAAACCCGTCTCTGGCTATCCTTCTCGAAGGCGCGCCACCATCCATGGAAGACCGTCTGCACGCCACCATCGCCGCCAACGTAGCCGCAGTCCTCGCGGGAGCGCACCTCCTCCGCACCCACGATGTCCGCGCAGCCGTCGAAGCCGCCGCCATCGCCGATCGAATCTTAGAGGCTCACCAAAAAGCATAGGCCCTTCCAAAACCGACCAACGGGAGGACCACGCGAAGCAATCATAAGTCACGAAGTGACCGCCCCACGCGCAGTGGGCCCGTCCGGCAGGACATAAGCATCTGTCCCGCCGGCAGACGAGTGTCTCTAAACCGGATTCCCCGCCGAATCCGTACTCCAGCTCTCCGTCTGGAACGCAATAAACACTGCAGTCCAGGTCCCAGCCGAAGGCAGATGAATAAACAGCGCCCCATCCTGCCACACGCCGTTATCCCCGCTGAAGCCACCACCTTTACCACCCACGGGATTCCCCTGGTTCATATGAATATCGTGAATCCCATCCACCTTCCCCGAGTCGGCAAAAGAGCTTCCGAACGCATAGATCACGCCGTCCTTATCGGCGACCGTCATATTTAGCAGCGTCACCACGGCGTTCTCGAGCGCCTTCGCCCGCGCCCGCTGCACCATCTGCTCCTCTGCACTGCCCTTCGCGTTCGCCTTCGACTGAGGCAGCAGAGTCATCTGCGCCTTCGTAATCATCGGCTGGCCGTTCACCGTACTCCGCACGAAATCGAGTGCCAGCCCACCCGGCACGCTCTTCAGCGGAGTCATCCCCATCGGCAGCGCGGTCAGAGCAGCTAAATCCGGCGGCGTAAACTCCTCAACGATGTCATACAGAACCTCAGACCCATCCACCGATTGAATATTCACAGCAACCGTAAACGGCCCACCCGGTGCCTGCATCGTGATCTGATAATGTGTACTCGATCCGGTTACAACCTTCCCCGCAGTAGGCTTTCCCGCCAGCACGCTATAGTTCGTAATCGGCATCCCGTTACCTCCACAATCATTTCAACAGAATCCTCGGCGACCTGTTTCGGTTACCCGGATATTCATCAGCAGACTGTCACAATGGGTTTTACCACCCTGGAATTCACATACCAACTCCGAAATCAGATGCTATTCTTAGGCGAAGGAAAGTCGAATGTCCATCGCCCTTCTCATCCTCAATCTCGTCACTCTCCTCGCCGTCGTAATCCTCCTGCTCCGAAAACAGCAGCCCCCAACGCCAGACGCGCGTCTCACCCAACTGCCCGACCAGTTGACCCGCCTTGACGCTCGCAATGAAGCGCTAGATCGTCACCTCCGAAGCGAAGTCGCCCAGTTACGCACAGACGCCGCCGACGAAGGCCGCCGTACCCGCGAGGCAGCAGCGGCAGACTTCACCAGCCTGCGCACCGAGATCACCGCAACCATCGCAAAACTCAGCGGACTTCAGCAAACTGAACTCAACTCCTTTCGAAGCGATAACAAGACCTCCGACGAAACACTTCGCACCGTGGTTCAGCGCGATCTGGAAGCCATCGCGCAGCGCCTGACCTACTTCATCAGTGAGGTGACCCGCAACCAGACTGAGGCCCGCGAAGCCCTGCACAGCCGCCTCAACGAGCTCTCCGGCGAAGCCAACGACCAGCAGGAAAAACTCCGCTTCACCGTCGAGGAGCGCCTGGAAAAGCTCAACACCACCAACGCCGCAAAACTCGAAGAGATGCGCGTCACCGTCGATGAAAAACTCCACGCCACCCTGCAAACCCGGCTGACCGAATCCTTCGGCCAGGTCACCACGCATCTCGGCGAAGTCCAGAAGGGCCTGGGCGAGATGAAGGAGCTCGCCACCGGTGTTGGAGACCTGAAGAGGGTTCTATCGAACGTCAAATCCCGTGGCGTGGTGGGCGAATTCCAACTCGGCCAGCAGCTCGAGCAGATGTTCTCTCCCGAGCAATACATCAAAAATGCCCGCATCAAAGCGGGAACCCTTGAATCCGTCGAATATGCCCTCAAGTTCCCCTCCGGCGACGGCCAGACAGGGCCCGACAGCTACACCCTCCTCGCCATCGACGCCAAATTCCCCAAAGAAGATTGGGAGCGCCTCGAACACGCTTATGAAGCTGGAACAGTCGACGAGATTGCCACAGCTGGCAGAGCCTTTGAGCGTGGCATCCGCGCCGAAGGCAAGCGCATCTGCGACAAGTACATTGACCCACCCACCACCATGCCCCACGCCATCATGTTCCTGCCGACGGAGAACCTCTACGCAGAAGTCGTCCGCCGTCCAGGTCTCCAATCCGAGATCCAGGCCAGTTGCCGTGTCACCATCGCCGGACCCTCCACCTTCATGGCTATCCTTACCAGCTTCCAGATGGGCTTTCACACGCTCGCCATTCAAAAGAAAGGCGACGAGGTCTGGCGCGTCCTCTCCAGCGCTAAAAAAGAGTTCGAGACCTATGGCGGACTCATGCAGAAGGTCGAAGACCAGGTCGGCACCGTTCAGAACACCATTCAAAAACTCGGCGTCCGCACCCGGGCGATCAACAAAGCTCTTAAGAACGTCTCCTCGATCGACCCCGGAACCCCCATATCCAACCTCATCGGCTTTGAAGACATTGCCAGTGTTGCCCCGCTGCTCGCCGCCTCCAGCGACGAAGACTGAAAATCTCCCCGCTCCGGGCCGCCACCGACTCGCCCCTTTGCTTTACACTCACTGAGGCGCTCAGTATGCTTGAGATTGGCCGTGTCGACCTCACAGCGACAAAACATTCAGGCTTCAGATTCCAGACGTAAACAGGAGAACGAAATGGCAGTAGTAGACGAGAAGGTAAAGCAGATTATTGTCGAGCAGCTTCAGGTGGATGAAGCAGAAGTCACACCGGGCGCAAGCTTCCAGGAAGATCTCGGCGCAGACTCCCTCGACGTCGTCGAGCTCGTCATGCAGTTCGAAGAAGCATTCGACATCCAGATCCCCGATGAGGATGCCGAGAAGATCAAGACCGTCAAAGACGCCGTCGACTATATCGAAAAGAACCAGAAGGCCAAGTAAACAATGGAGCATCGTCGCGTAGTTGTCACCGGCCTCGGCCTTGTCTGCGGGGTCGGCAAAACCGCCCCTGAGGTTTGGGAAGGTCTCATGGCCGGGCGTAGCGGTATGGCCGAGATCAAAGCATTCGATCTTACCGGTCATCCAGTCCGCTTCGCTGCGGAGGTTAAGGACTTCGATCCTCTCCTCTTTGTCGAAAAGAAAGAATCCCGAAAAATGGGCCGCTTCATCCACTTCGCTCTGGCCGCTGCAGCCGAAGCGATGGCCCACTCCGGTCTCAAAGTCACCGAAGAAAACCACGATATGGTCGGCGTCCACATCGGCTCCGGCATCGGCGGGTTCGACGTCATCGAGCGCGAGCACCAGAATCTGCTCAGCGGCGGCCCACGCAAGGTTTCTCCCTTCTTCATCCCCGGCTCCATCATTAATCTCGCTGCCGGCCACGTCTCCATCAAGTACGGGGCACGCGGACCCAACGAAGCCACCGCAACCGCCTGTACCACCTCGGCACACTCCATCGGCGACGCCTTCCGCATCATCCAGCGCGGAGATGCCGATGCCATGATCGCCGGCGGCACAGAAGCCTCCATCACCCCGTTGGGCGTAGCCGGATTCGCAGCCATGCGAGCCCTCTCTACCCGCAATGACGATCCCCAGCACGCCAGCCGCCCCTTCGACAAGGATCGCGACGGCTTCGTCGTAGGCGAAGGCGCAGGCATCCTCATCCTCGAAGAGCTCGAGTTCGCCAAGGCTCGCGGTGCCAACATCCTCGCCGAAGTCCTCGGCTACGGGCTCTCCGCCGACGCCTTCCACATGACCGGCATGGCTCCCGAAGGTGAAGGCTGCTACCGCTCCATGAAGCACGCCCTCAAAGTCGCAGGCCTCTCGCCCGACCAGATCGACTACGTCAACGCCCACGCGACCTCAACCCCGCTTGGCGACGCTCTCGAATCCAAGGCCATCGAGAACCTCTTCGGCGAGCGCGCCACCAACCACAAGCTCCTGGTCAGCTCCACCAAATCCATGACCGGCCATCTCCTCGGCGGCGCAGGCGGCCTCGAGGCCGGCATCACCATCCTTGCCATGCAGCACCAGATCGCGCCTCCCACCATGAACATCGTCGAGCTCGATCCCCAGTGCCGCCTCAACTACGTTCCAAACAAGCCCCAGCCCGCGAAGATCGACTACGCTCTCTCAAACTCCTTCGGCTTCGGCGGCACCAACGGCTCCCTCGTCTTCAAGCGCTGGACCGAATAGATCCGCATCCATCCAAACCCTTGAGGCCTGGCGAAAACCGGGCCTCTTCGCTTTATTCCTCCACGAGAAATTCGTCATCTCGACCGAAGCGCTTCACAGCCTCATCGTGAAGCGCGCAGTGGAGAGGCCCCCGCATTTCGCATCCAAAGCCACACCCAAAAGCATTCTCAGCCACTCGCTTTCAATGAGATAAGCGAAACCTTCCCGCCCCCAGACTCGTCAACTACCCGACGTCCATCCAAGTTATAAAAGTAGTCGGAGACCCCTGCATGAAGCTTCGCCTCACCCTCTGCCTTCTCGCCGCCACCCTCACCGCTCAAGCCGAAGTCTCCCTCCCAAAACTCTTTTCCAGTCACATGGTCCTCCAGCGCGACATGCCCATCCACCTCTGGGGCAGCGCCACCCCCGGCGAGTCCATCACCGCGACCTTCCACGACCTCACCAACACCGCCACCGCCGACGCCGCCGGCCGCTGGAGCATCTATCTTCCCGCCCAGCCCGCTGGCGGCCCCTACACCCTCACCGTCCACTCCACCAACACCATCACCTACGACGACATCCTCCTCGGCGATCTCTGGTTCGCCTCCGGCCAGTCCAACATGGAGATCACTCTCTCGGGCTTTGGCCCCGACACCCCGATCGAAAACGCAGACAAAGAGATCGCCGCCGCCAACTACCCCGACATCCGCCTCCTGCTGATTGAAAAGGACTCCGCCGCCTATCCTCGCGAAGACGTCCGCTCCACCACCGGCTGGTCTGCCTGCACCCCCGCCTCCGCAAAAGGCTTCTCTGCCGTAGCCTACTTTTTCGCTCGCGACCTCCAGAAAGCCCTCGCCGACAAGCACCAGCACGTCCCCATCGGCCTCATCGACTCCACCTGGGGAGGCACGCCCGCCGAAGCCTGGACCAGCATGGACGCCCTCGGCACCAACGCCTCTCTCATGCCCGTCTTCAGAGCCCAGGCAGAAAAATCGGATCGCGAAGCCACCGAGATCCGCCTCGATGCCATCGATAAGCAGCTCCGTGCCGAAGGCAAGCCCCTCACTCCCAATCGCGACTGGCATCCCAACCCTGACTCCTGGCGCCCCGCCGCCATCTACAACGCCATGATCGCCCCCTTCACTCCACTCCCCATCAAAGGCGTCATCTGGTATCAGGGCGAAACCAACTCCGCTCTCAACACCGTCGGCCTCTACGACAAGCTCTTCCCCGCCCTCATCGAGGACTGGCGCCACCACTGGGCGCAGGGCAGCTTCCCCTTCCTCTACGCCCAGATCTCCGCCTTCGCCAGCACACCAAAGGAAAACTGGGGCGAGCTCCGCGACGCCCAGCGCAAGACCCTCGCCCTCGTCAACACCGGCATGGCTGTCACCATCGACGTCGGCAACGAGCACAACGTCCACCCCGCCAACAAGCAGGCAGTAGGCGAGCGCCTCTCCCTCCTCGCCCGCCGCATCGCCTACAACGAAGACATCGTCGACTCAGGCCCGCTCTTCCGTCTCGCCTACCCCGACAAGGGCGCCATGCATCTCTGGTTCGACAACGCCTCCAGCCTCCACGCAAAAAATGGAGCACTCGAAGGCTTCGAAGTCGCCGGCCCCGACCGCGTCTTCCTCCGCGCCAACGCCAGCATCGATCACGAGCCGGGCGGCGACACCGTCACCGCCGCCAGCCCCTCCGTCCCCAACCCGCAGTACGTCCGTTATGCGTGGCCCAACTTCCCCCAGGCCAACCTCTACAACGGCGCCAACCTGCCCGCCTCCACCTTCTCGTCTCTGGAGCCGCACACGCAGCCCTGACAGTAATGAAGTAAATCTTCCGCCGACCAAAGGGAGGCCATTGGCGAAGCCGGTATACACCCCACGAAGTGGGCGCTGCCCGCGCAGGGCGTACTTACCGACAAACCTAGGCACCTAGCTGCTGATCGCAGCCGAAGCGACGCTCAGAACTAACACCAGCACCCACCACCCCACCACCACGGCCGCTGCCTTCCCGCGGCTCACCTTCGCCACGATCGAGGTCCCAATCACCAGCAGAATCAGATTCCAAATCCCGATCACATCTATAAAGCTCAACGCACTCTTCAGCCACGGCGCAGCGTCCGGCATAAAGTAAGCAGGATTGGTCCCCACCGCGTTCTTAAGATTGAAGCTCTCAGCATTTCCGCCAAACACAACCGTCACAATCGTCAACAGCCCACTCAACAGCCGAGGCAGCGACGCATACATCCACACGGCGAACATCTGAGCAAACGTGGTCTTCGCCCCCAGGCCAAAGTTGAAGCTCGCCCAGTTCACCAGCGCCCCCACCGCCGAGATCAGCAGGATAATCACCGGCGTCGCATACGAGACGTACTTGTACCCGGCAGACATACCCTTCATCCTCGCCGCCCGCTGATCCGCCGGCAGGCTCTGCATCTGCTCCTCCTGCTTCGGGCTATCCAGAATCACATTCTCCACCACCCGCCCGAACCCAACCTGCCTGTCGATCGTGAACGTCACCCCGATCGACACCACCACAGCCAGCAGAAAGGGCAGCCACCAGCTCGTGCTCCGCAGAATATCCGTAAACGTCTTCGAAGGAGCCAGGAACGTGTCCACCACCCGCTCTACCTGGCTCAACCCCGGCTGCCCATCCACCACCACCGCATCACTCATCGACTCTCCCCGCGCCGCTCTTCTGCGTCAATCCCAACCGCCGGGATGGCATTCAGGCGCTGCAGGATTGTAGCCTGTCCCCTTACCGCGCCCAATAAAAATCTTCCGCGTCCTCGCCGCTTCCATGCACGCCAAATCTCACTCCGGGTGTTCAGAGAGCGAGAGAGCATTTCCATCCGGATCGAGAAACCACGCGATCTTGCTTCCGCCCGGCGCGGTCCACACCCCAAGCTCGCTCTGAACCAGCGGAGGGTACCGCATGAAAGTGACCCCCCTACCAGTCAACGCCTGCACCTCGCTCTCAATCTCCTTCACACGCCAACCCAGAATCGTATAACGAGCAGGGGTGAACTCCTTCAACTTGGCAATTCGAATAAAAGTCTCCTTCGATCGGACTACCAGCGCGAAGGCATCGTCGCTCACAAACTGCAAACCCAGTACGCCCTCATAAAAGGTGCGTGCCCTTCCCGCGTCCACCGTTGGTATAAAGCCCATCACTTCGCCTTCAGAGATCATGGATTCTCCCTCGTTTCTCAGTTCGTATTGTCGTCAGACTAGCTGATCATAAGGACCTCACGACCGAAACGTCTGCGATACTCTGACAACAAATGTCGAAAAAGCGTCAGATCGCCATCTTTGACCCACGCCGCGCTGCAGACGCAGATATCTCTTCGCTGTCCTACGCCTACGGAAGCGGCCATACTATTCCGCAGCACTTCCACGAAGTGGACCAGATCCTCTACGGCATCTCCGGTGTCATGGCCGTAACCACCGCAGAAGGATTGTGGATCGTTCCTCAACATCGAGCCGTCTGGATTCCCGCAGGAACAGCTCACTCCATTGAGATCTGGGGCCCATTAGTCATGAAGACGCTCTATCTCAAGCCCAGGCTGATAAAACAGCTTGGGCGCAGGTGCTGCCTCACCAACGTCTCCCCGCTGCTCAAGGAGTTACTGCTCGAAACATGCAACATCGGCCACCTCTATCGAAAGACTCCAACCCATGCACGTCTCATCGGAGTCATCAAAGATCAGCTCGAACGATCTCATCTTGTCCCGTTACAGATGCCGATGCCCTCCGATGCGCGAGCCATCCGGGTCGCAAAGCTCTCTCTCGCAGATCCGAGCGAGAGAAGACCGCTCAAGGATCTCTGCAGAGAATCCGGTGCCAGCAAGCGAACCATTGAACGCCTGTTCCTCGAAGAGGCCGGTGTGACCTTTGGTCGATGGCGTCAGCAAGCTACTCTGGTACGCGCCATCCAGTTACTAGCCGAAGGCGACAAGGTGACGAATGTGGCCTTGGAGATCGGCTACAACAGCCCAAGCGCATTCATCGCAATGTTCAAAAAGCTTATGGGCACCACTCCCACCCAATATCTAGCAAGCTAGCGGGTCTACAGGCGAATCGCCCTTACGGAACGGAGGGGCGAGTATCGGACCAGTCGATGACCAGCTTTCTCTCCACGAAGTACCAACGGTTTTCCTGACGAAGGAACTGATCGTAGTACCGGATCCCGAGGGTCTGGCACTTGCGTTGCCCGCTCTGCTCCTGGAATTGATGAACCAGGCAATACGTCTCACCGATCGCGCGATCGCCTTGGAGTGCGACCTCACTCTGCCCATTCAGGTGCAGGGTGACCGTGAACGTATTGAGGACTGCCAGGGCACTGCGGATTGCAGCTCTGCCCGTTATCGTCGAGTGTGGCTTGTGGGTGTTGGGATCCCCCTCGTAGTTCAGGATCGACCCGTCCGGGACAAACAGGTTCGACTGCTGTTCCGCTAGTCTCCTGTCGGCACAGTGCGACCACGCATCCACCAGTCTACGCAGTGCCAGCCGATCAGCCGCCTCGCCCTTCAACGTCGTAGCAAGAATGGACGTGTCATAGAGGCTCTCGAAAGAGAGAGGAGACACGGCTGCGGAGTGCGGCTGCGCTGCGGTCTCTTGACCCCGGGCGTCCGTGGCGCACAGTCCCATCGTCAGAGCCGAACTAGCCGTTGTTACCGCGGTAGCAAGAAAGCTGCGCCGATCGGTCTTGATCTCACCTTGCATAGGTCGCCTCCGTCACAGAACACCCCGCAGTCGCCGCAGCCCTCGCCTTTTGTTTGTCGTTCCCGAAGGGAATCTGCATTCTCAGTCTATAAACCATCAGATGCAACGCCACAGTCGGCGTACAGTCGCCCTCGCTTTTTGCTGTCATTTCGAAGAATATGGCGGGAATCTCTCTCCGTGCCGGACTGTCAAGCCTCGAAACAAGCTTATGGGCACCACTCCCACCCACCTCGCCCGCTAGCGGCTAGTCCAGATACTTGATGAGGATCACTTCGTTTCCCAGTTCGTTGTAGATCAGTTCGTCGACGGTCCCGGCGGCGAGCAAAAGGCCATACCCTCCAGCGCGCATGCCTTCCTGGTTACGCTGCACAATGTGAGCCGTCGGATCGTCGAGGGAGTTGGAATGGACTGCATGCGTAATGGCTTCCTTGCGAAACCCCGCGCCGGGATCGCGTACCCGAAAGGTCATGGTGCGGGCGGTGCGTATCGCGTTCACCTCTACCACCTGATCGGGATTGAATGCGGCGCCGTGCTCCATCGCGTTGATGAGGATCTCGCGAAGCGCCAGCATAATCTCCTGGCGTGCGGTCTCGGGCAGCTGCGCGGCAAACTGCCTGGCAAAGGACATGAGGCGATCAGCAGTCGCGAGACGGCAGTTGACTCGGACAGCGATCCATCCGGGGCGTGCCGAAAGGACTTCAATGTCCTCGTTCGACTGGTCGCCGGTAGCTGCATTGCGCGCGACGCACGCAATCTCGTCCACGTCGAACGGAGGAGTAAAGCATCCGAAGACGCGCGCGCGAAGTGCGGCGATAATCTCGTTCGGTGTGCTCTGAGGAGCGAGAACGATGCACTTGAGATTAGGCCGAATCATGCGCATCTCCTGAAGCAGTGCAAGGGCCTCTTCGATGGAGCTATCGGCGCTGGTGACGATGACACTGAAGGCGCGGGAGCGAAGTCGGTGAAGGGCGTCGATATGCCCGGCGGCGTACTCGAGCTGCAGGTCGGCAGCGGTCAGGAGTTCACCAATCTCCTGGCTGACAGACGTTTGACTGTCGATGATGAGAACTTTGCTCACGGCGCCTCTCAAGCCAACGGCTTGATTCTAGATCATAGAGAGGCGAAGACCGCTACAGCGAAATTTGCTCATGCCCTATGCCCCATAGCTAAAGGAACCAGTCCTCAAGCATCACAACTCTCAACAATAGCCAATGCGCTCATCGACAAGGAGCAACGGCCAGTACGCAACTGAGAAGCTATGAGATTGATCGACACAAGCCGACTCGTCGGTACTAATCCACACGAAAAGAATTCTGTTGTGCCTGGCACTGGAAATTATTTAAGCCGACTACACTAGGGCAGAATCTCAATTTCTAATACATGACTGATTCCTCTCGAACAGCGCAAGACTTTGGGATGTCGACAGCACGAAACGACGTGCTTTCAGAGGTGCTTACATTAATTCGCCTTCGCGGCGAACTCGTGTATACCGCATTCCTCGGTAAGCCGTGGGGCCTCCAATTCCAACCAGGAGCAGCCCACTTTCACTTCGTCAAGACGGGAGAGGCATGGGTGACACCAGCCGGTGGAGAGCCGACAAAAGTCTCTAAAGGAGATTTGGTGTTGTTGCCGTTGGGAAGGGGCCACGTTATCACGGATGGCCTACACTCACCTTTTGAAAAGATTGAAACTGTCGCTGCGGAACATTTCAATCGCGACGAGCTTGTACTCCGCTACGGCAGCGGCGATCCCATCACTCAAATCATCGGAGGCTTTTTCAATTTTGAAGGCAGCCCGCTCCCCGCGGTGATGTCAGCTCTACCACCCATGATTCATATTCCTCGCGGTGACTCTGGGGCTCCCGCTTGGCTCGAAGCAATATCAAATTTCCTCAT
>NZ_LMUD01000009.1:294677-297936 GCF_009766095.1 Granulicella sp. S190 | reverse complement strand
GAGGCAAATCGCATAGGCTGGCTCGGAGGTTTGGGTGATGAGCGCATTGGACGTGTCCTGAGTGCTATGCACGCTGATCCCTTTCGGCATTGGACGGTTCAGTCATTCGCCAAAATTGCAGGAATGTCACGGTCCATCTTTGCGGAACGCTTCACAAGAACTGTCGGGGAGTCTCCTCTGCGCTATCTGTCACGATGGCGACTCACCTTGGCCGCCGACCAGCTTCGTAGCAGCGGACTGAATGTAACAGAAGTGGCATATCGGAGCGGCTACGCTTCGGACGCGGCGTTCAGCCGTGCCTTCAAGGCCCACTTCGGATATGCCCCAAGCGAGCTCAAAAACCGGCAGGCGACGCATTCATAGCGTCGCCTGCTGTAGTTCTTCTCTTTGCAATGGACCGGCTGCACTTTATCGTTGAGCGGAACGCTCTATATCGTCGGCCAAGCCATTTGGATCGGTGAGGAAGGCTGTATGGCCTGTCTGGAGCGTAAACTCAGCACGCACCGGTGTGTTGGCTACCATCTGTGCTTGAAAGGCGGGGCTAATGACCTGGTCATAGGCTGTGTGGATATAGACCTTATCCACCTTGCCAAAGTTCGCACCGGTGACCTTCACAGGCGTCGCGAGCGGCGCCAGAGGCTCATCGAGAATCAGATCCGGGATTGCCTGGCGGAGCGCCTCAGGTGCGCCGTTCGCAAAGAGGTCTGCACGAGATGCATAGTCAATTGAGGCGATCCCCTTTTCCTTCTCGATTTGCAGATGCGGGCCAATCTTGGCATCGGCGTCTTTCTGCGCCATGGAAACCAGCGAATCGTCGTTTTGCGGCAAGTAGGCGGCAAGGAAGACCAACGTTTTAATCTTCTTCGGTGTTTGTTCCGCCGCGGCAGAGATAACAATGCCGCCAAAGCTGTGGCCTACAACGACTGCGGGGCCGTTTGTGGCGTCAAGGGCCTTTATGACGGTGTCCCGATATAAATCGAGGCTTACCTTGTCAGGCGGCATAGGGTTACTCGGGCGACCTGGCAGATCGACAACCACTACCTTATAGCCATCAGCTTTCAGCTTCGCGGTGACATGGCCCCAAACCTGCGAATCCTCGAAGGCACCATGGACGAGCACGATGGTCGGCTTTTGTGCAGCCTGGGCTACTGGGCCGAGGGCAAACATCGATGAAGCGAGAGCAGCAATAAACATTCTCATATTCGTAAAATCCCCTTTGTTCCTTGGCATCAGAAGGATACCCGTGAATCCAAGGTAGATCCGGGCCAAACAATAGCCCATACCGCAGGCTCTTGGTTTTATGATCGAAAGTCCGGATCTCCGGCGGGAGCGCCAACCGGAAAAGAACGTCAAGTCAGCGGCTAATCGAGGAAACCCAAGTCCTCATAAACGCGCTCGTGTTGAGCGATTGGCGTTTCGATGAATGAGAAATTGCCGCTGCAGTCTCACCTCGACATTCAAACCTGTCAAGCCCCAAACCCACAAACACCGCGTCAATACAGTGGATTCGTGTGGCGCATCAGATATAGTCCAATATCTACAATGGTAGAGAGGCATAAATATTTAGGGAATAGCAAGAAGCCTCAGTTAGCTGTAACTGATTGATTCGAAGTATTTTGCGCATAACCATAATAGAATCAATATTTTGCAGACACTAACCTTCCGCAAGTTTATGACTCTAAAGATTTTGCTCGCAAAATACCCAGCGTGGGGGAGGGGAGGGGTCCACGGTGGCAAAGAAGAGGAAAGGCACACCAGCAACGCATCGGAAAGAGACTTCAGCTACTCAACCACGATCAGAACATCCCCTGAGCCCACCGCATCGCCTACACTCACCGCAATCTTGCCCACACGTCCAGCCTTCGGCGACTTCAACTCATTCTGCATCTTCATCGCCTCGATCACGATGAGCCCCTGCCCCTCTTCTACCGCATCGCCCACCGCAACCACCACCCTCACCACGCGGCCAGGCATGGGAGCCTTCACCGGCCTCGGCCCATCAGTCCCTCCACCCCCGCCGTGCCGGCCCTGCAGCGACCGCGGATCGGCAACTTCAAATCCGAACCGCTGCCCGCCAATTACAACCCCGTCACCATCCAGCACGCACCGGTACTGCCGTCCATCGATCAACAAGGAAAGCACCCCGGCCTGCAGCACCTTCACATCTACCGCAACCGGCCGTCCATCGACAGAGCACTCCATCGCCCCACCGATCTCCGCCGGCAGCTCAACCCTTCGCTTCTCTCCCTCGACCTCAAGCCAGACCGTCACAGCCGCAACCCCTCCCGCCGCCCTGCAACGGCCCACCGGCTCTCCTCAGAAGCGGCGGCCACAGCCGTCGTCTGCCGCCGCGCAGAAGCGGTAAACAGCGCCGCCGCCAGCGCCACCACATCTTCAGGAACATCCTCCCGCACCGGGGCAGCCCCCTCAGCCAGAAGCCTCTCCAGATATCCCGTATCGATCCGCGCCTTACGGAAGTCTTCATCCATCAAAATGCGCCGAAACAGTCCGATATTGGTCTTGATCCCGCCGATAACGTACTCCTCCAGCGCCCGCAGCATCCGGTCGATGGCCTGCTCCCGCGTCTCCGCAAACGCCACCAGCTTCGACAGCATCGGATCGTAGTCGAGCGGCACCGTCCAGCCCTCATACACCGCGCAGTCCTCCCGAATCCCCGGCCCGCTCGGCTGAATCAACCGCGTAATCAACCCCGGCGACGGGAAAAAATGATTCTCCGGATCCTCCGCATAGATCCTGCACTCGATCGCATGACCCCGTAGCCGCACCTCGTCCTGCTTCAACGGCAAGGGCTCACCCCCCGCCACCAGCAGCTGCAAATGCACCAGATCTAGCCCCGTCACCATCTCGGTCACAGGATGCTCCACCTGCAGCCGCGTATTCATCTCCAAAAAGTAAAAGTTCTCCTCGGCATCCACCAGGAACTCCACCGTCCCCGCATTCACATATCCTGCCGAAAGCGCCAGCCGAACTGCAGCCTCGCCCATCCTTCGCCGCAGATCCTCACTCACCACCGCCGAGGGAGCCTCTTCGATCACCTTCTGATGCCTTCGCTGCACCGAGCACTCCCGCTCGCCCAGATACAGGCAGCTCCCATGCTCATCAGCCACCAACTGGATCTCGATGTGCCTCGGCCGCTCGATCAGCTTCTCCAGGTAAACCTCACCCGACCCGAAGCTCCGCTCCGCCTCACTGCTCGCAGCAGTAAACGCTGCTGCTAGATCCTCCGCCCGCGTCACCG
>NZ_LMUD01000009.1:167649-294644 GCF_009766095.1 Granulicella sp. S190 | reverse complement strand
ATCCTCCGCCCGCGTCACCGCCCGCATGCCCTCCCCGCCGCCGCCCGCCGCGGCCTTCAGCATCACCGGGTACCCAATCCCCGCCGCCACGTGCAGCGCCTCGGCCACATCGGCCAACCCTGTTACACTCCCTGGAACACGGGGCATCCCCGCCGCATCCGCCGCCTGCCGCGCCTTGGTCTTCGACCCCAACACCCGCATCGCACTCGCCGGCGGCCCGATGAACGTCACCCCCGCTGCAGCACATGCCTCCGCGAACTCCGCATTCTCCGACAGGAACCCATACCCCGGGTGCACCGCATCCGCTCCCGACCGTCGCGCCACCTCCAGGATCAACTCACCCCGCAGATAGCTCTCTGCCGCAGGAGCTGGCCCAAGCCGGTACGCCTCATCCGCCTGCAACACATGTAATGCCCCCCGGTCGGCATCCGAGTAAACCGCCACCGTGGCAACCCCCACCTCCCGGCACGCACGAATCACCCGCAGCGCAATCTCGCCGCGATTCGCAATCAACACTTTTTTTATCGACCGTCGCAAGCGGCCATTCTATCGCAGACGACAATCGCCTCCACGACACTAAGCTCCTCCCTACGCAGAAGAGGCCTCCCATCAAGGGAGACCTCCTGCACTACAACAACAGACGACGGCAGCTTACTGCATCGAAACGCCGCCTTGCGTTGCCTTTTCCTTCTTCAGCTCATTTTCCTTACGGGCACCCATAGCCTTCTGGATCCACGAGTCAACCTGAGCCATATCAGCCTTGCGAGCCGCTTCGTCTCCGCACTCCAGATCTGCTTTGCGGCGGTAGGTCAATTGCAGATACTGCATGGCGTCATCATAGGTCGGGTTCAGCTCCACGGCCTTATTGAGAAACTGCAGCCCTTCATTGACCAGCTCAGTGTTTGCAGCCTGCAGCTTCTGGCAAGCGCCCTTGCTCTTCTTGGGATTCCCATCGCCCTGATCCGTCAGCCCGTCCGCAGCAAGAATCGTAATCGCATTCTTATAGGCCAGCGTCCAGTCCACGAAACCCACCGTGTAGTAGGCCTCCGGATCATCTGGAGAAAGCGCAATGACCTTTTTCTCATACTCTTTTGCCGCATCAAATTTCTTGATATTACGGTTGATTGAGGCGATCTGTTTCAGCGCTGTCAGATCGTTTGGGTTTTTCTCCAGAACTGCGTTGAAGCCGTCCAATGCCTTTTGCGCGATCGCCAGGTTTTCTGGCGTATCCAGATTTGGCACAACCTGATAGGAGTATGCCGTTGCTAGATAGAGCTTGGCGACCTCTGACTTTGGGTCTAAGGCAATGGCATTTTGAAAGTGATTAGTCGCCTCCTCGTAGCGTGCGTTTTTAAATGCCTGCACGCCCTTGGTTAGCTGGTCCCGCGACTTTAAAACATTGCAGCCGGTTGCAGTGAGAAGCAGCAGCGTCAGCAAAGCAGCCGTAACCGGAATCCGTGCGGTGAATTTCATTGGGCGAATCATCTCCTTCAAAATTGGGCGCGAGTTTCTATTGCAGAGACCAGGGAAAACAATCTAACCAAGTTTCGGCTTTCGATTGATTGTAATGGTATATCTCCAAACGTGACTAGGGCAGCTTTCTTTCCCTTCCTTAAAAGGGAGAACAGTCGGTCTTTTGTACTACAACCATAGAGCTTCTGCATAGATCCAAGTACTTCTTTCAAGGTTCGATGCCTCTGGACGCCCGAACGCCTGCCGGAACTTAAACAAAAGTGGCTAAACTATACGCCCACCCGACGGCTCCAAAGCAGCAGCGATTACTCCATCTTTTCACTCTTTGGTGATTATCCCTCATCTCAAAACAGACCTTCACAGATCCCGTTGCTGGAAGATGGATACTACCCATCTTGGCTCCTGCGACGATTCTGGAGCCTTCGGTCGATTTTGCGCCTTGCAAAAAAACATACAGGCGGCAGGCCCACATAGGGCTTGCCGCCTGTAGAAACTTTCGTTCCTAATTTACTGTCCCGCTTCGACCCGGGGGGTAATGAGACCGATGTTGTCTACTCCAGCCTGATGACCAAAATCGATAACTTCAGCGACCTTGCTGAAATCAAGATCTTTGTCTCCTTTGACGAACATTACCTTCTCCTGCCGGGTAGCAAAGATCTCAGCAAGTTTTGGCTCCAAATCCGTCTTGTTGAACGAAGTATCGTTGATCTTATAAGCCGGTGCAGCAGCGCCGTTCGACTGAACCTGCACAACGATCGTGCGATCGTTTTGCGGCTCTTCCTTGTGATCCTTAGGCGGTTGAGGAACCAGTGTCTCCAACCCTCGAGGCGTCACCGGCACGATGACCATGAAGATGATCAGAAGTACCAGAAGCACGTCGATAAGCGGGGTTACGTTGATCTCGGAAACCGCTCCGCCAGTATTTCCACCACCCATTCCCATAGCAATCTCCTCTAACACTCAAACCGCTCCAGAAGATGCGAGTCCGGCTTCTTACCTAACTACTTCTTCGTTGTCGTCGTCGAACTGTCGTCTGTTCTCTCGGTGAGCAGGCCAAGCTGGCTGACCCCCGCGGACCGGATTCCATCGACCGCATCCATTACCTTGCCGTAGTTGGCCCGGATGTCAGCGCGCATGAAAACTTCTTTGCTGGTCTTGTTCTCCAGCTTCGCTGCGACCTTGGGACCGAGATCATCCAGGGTCACCTGATCGCCGCCGAGAAATGTTCTGCCGTCGCGTGTAACCGCAACAACCACCGCGTCTTCTTTATTGGCGTCTTCCATCACCACCGCGGCATCAGCCTTCGGCAGATCTACGTTGACCTTGTTGTTCAGCATGGGGGTGATGACCATGAAGATGATCAACAACACCAGCATCACGTCCACCATCGGCGTCACGTTGATGTTGGAGTTGACCTTCTTGCCCTCATCCCTCTTATTAATACCCATAACGTATGCTCCGTCCGGTTGCTGTATTTTCTCTCCCTGCGATATCCGTCAGCTGCCCGGGCACCGTTCGCTGGCGGTGTCCGGGAGCTGTCAGAGTTGTGATTCCCGCAGAGTGCTGCTGCTTGATTACGCGTTCAGGACTGAAGTCTTACCGATGGCTCTGCTTGATGAAGTAGTCGACCAGTTCGCTCGAGCTGTTATCCATCTCGACGTCAAATGCTTCGACCTTACCGGTGAAGTAGTTGAACGTCATAACGGCCGGGATAGCGACGAGCAGACCGAACGCGGTCGTCACGAGAGCCTCCGAGATACCGCCGGCGACCGCGCCGATACCGGACGTCTTCTGCGTTGCAATCTGTTGGAAGGCGTTCAAAATACCGACCACGGTACCGAACAGACCGATAAACGGTGCTGTCGAACCGATCGTGGCCAAACCGCCCAAGCCGCGCTTCAGCTTGGCATGCACGATTGCTTCAGAACGCTCGAGAGCGCGCTTCGAGCTTTCGATCTGCTCTTCCGTGATGTTGCCGCCTGAACCAAAGCTGCGGAACTCCTGGAGACCAGCAGTGACAACCTCTGCAAGGTGCGACTTCTTGGAGCGATCTGCAACTTTGATCGCCTCATCAAGACGACCATCCTTCAATGCACCCGCTACCTTGGGAGCAAACTCACGCGACTGCTTGCGGGCTGCCGAAAAGTAAAGCGCACGGTCGATGATCACAGCGAGCGACCAGATCGACATGATGAAGAGGAAGATAACGACGCAACGAGCCAGCCAGCCCATATTGGACCAGAGACCCATAACACTGAAGCTGACCTGCGCCTCTTCAAAGTACAGGGCGAGGGCAGCGGGAACATGAGCGAAGGTTGTTGCGAGATGAGCGAGAATCACTGGAATATTTCCTCCTGATAGAACTCTAACTTTCAGAATCTTTACCCGGGAATCCCCCAAAAGTTCGACACCTTTGGGAGACCCGCGAGAGACGTCGTTGCGTGATCAGCCTTGGTCTAGCCGCCGCCGAAGTTGAAGTTGACCGTGATCTGCGTATCCACCTCGGTCGGCTCACCATTGAGGAAGTACGGCTTATATCGCCATCCTTGAACCGCTGACACAGCACTCGATCTCAGCATCTCAGGACCGCTGATAACCTCCAGCTTTTCAATCGAGCCCGACTTCGAGATCACCGCATGAAGAACTACAGCACCCGACACGTGAGCAGCACGAGCGATTGGCGGATAGACCGGATTCGAGCCCGAAAGCTTGTTACCGGCCACAACACCGCTCGAAACTCGCTGCGGTCCCTTCGGGGGGGCAACCTTGACGACCGGCGTCGGCGCAGTGCCGATACCACCCATCACGCCGCCTGGGACGCCGCTTCCACTACCCATCCCGGCCATTCCGGCAACGCCGGCGACCTGAGGAGGAGGAGCAGCATCTTCCTTCAGCATCTTAATGTCTTTGGGAATCTTGGTTGGAGCATGAAGGCCGGCATCGATCTCAGAGACCATCTTGATCGGCTTCACGATCTGCTGCGGGGGTGGCGGGGGTGGTGGAGGTGGGGGTGGAGGCGGCGCTGTCAGCATCGCAGTCATTGCCGTCTTCGGCAAAGCCTCCGGATACAGCAGCGGAATAAGGATCATGGTTGCCAGGATCGCGCCATTGAAGACAAAGGTCCCAATCATCCAGTACTTGGATTTGGTCTTGATCTGGCCGCCGGATTCCATCAACGAGGATTCGAACATATGCAGCCTCTTTACTGTGAAGAAGAGCTATTTTTCTTTAGACACCACGTTGCTTCATTTTGTTCCCGGGTTAAGAATCGCCCAGGTTATTCCATCGGCAGAAGAGCCGATCTCTACACCCTCGCGCGTTTCCCCGCAGGTAGTGTTACCGACTTGCCTTTGCTTACCCGCCAGTCCTGGTACGCCACCAGCATCGGTGCCGCCACAGCGATCGACGAATAGGTTCCAATCAGAATCCCAATCACAAGGGCGAAAGAAAACCCGTGCAGCACCTCGCCGCCAAACAGGTACAACGACAGCACCGTCAGGAAGGTAAGGCCAGACGAGATCACCGTTCGACTCAGCGTCTGATTGATGCTTCTGTTGACGACATCATGCAGCGACTCCCTCCGCGATAACGCCAGGTTTTCGCGAATGCGGTCGAAGACGACGATAGTGTCGTTCATCGAATAACCAATCAATGTCAGGATTGCTGCGATTACGGTAAGCGTAATCTCCTGATTCGTCAAACTAAACGCGCCAACCGTAATCAACGTATCATGAAACACCGCAACAACCGCCGCTACGCCGTAGATCAGCTCGAATCGGAACCAGAGATAGATCAGCATTCCAATCAACGAGTACAAGGTCGCCAGCCAGGCCTGCTTCTGCAGCTGCTTGCCCGCCGTCGGCCCCACAATCTCCTCCTGCTCAATCGTGAATGCGGAGTCGTGATAGTTGGCGCTCAAAGCGCCCTCGACACTCTTGCGGCCCGCGTCGTGCGACTGGTCGCTCGCCGTCGACTCCGGCAGAGCAATGATCACCTTGTTGGCCGCATGGCCGCTGGGATCGCTGACTCGCTGAATCCGGGCATCATGAACGCCAGAGCGATCCATCGCCTGTCGAATGTGATCCTCATTCGGAGTCTGATCAAAGGCCACGCGAATCTGGGTGCCTCCCTTGAAGTCAACTCCTAGCGGAATGTGATGCCAGAAGAGGATGCTGAGCAGTCCTGCAACAGAAAAAATTAGGGAAAACCCAAGGAAATACCACTTCTTCCCGAGCCAATCGATATTCGTAGTTTTAAACAGTTCCAAGCTCACGCTTTACTCCAGTTGTCAGTAATCAGTTATTAGTTTTCAGTCCCGCATTACAAAGCGATCCGCTCTACATCTGACAGCTGAGAACGGACAACTGAGAACTTCAAATAGACAGTGCCGCACCGCGTTCTTTCTTCTGCAGAATCGCATCGAAGATCACGCGAGAGACCAGCACCGCGGTAAACAGATTGGCAAACAGACCGAAGGCCAGCGTCACCGCAAACCCGCGAACCGGTCCCGAACCGAACAGGAACAGGATCATCGCCGAAACGATGGTCGTCACGTGGGTATCGATGATCGTCACCCATGCATGCGCAAACCCCTGCTGCACCGCCGCAGCCGCCGTCTTTCCGGCACGCAGCTCCTCGCGAATGCGCTCGAAGATCAGCACGTTGGAGTCAACGCCCATACCGATGGTAAGGATCACACCCGCAATGCCAGGCAGTGTCAGCGTCGAGCCGGTGAAGCCCATGAACCCAAGCAGGATCACCAGGTTCAGAATCAGCGCCAGATCCGCATTGATGCCCGCGCCGCGATAGTACACCAGCATGAACACCATCACCGCCAGCATGCCCGCAATCGCAGCGACCACGCCCTGGTGAATCGAAGCGGCGCCAAGGCTCGGCCCAACCGTCCGCGTCTCAAGGTAAGAGATCGAGGCCGGCAACGCGCCCGTGCGCAACATCAGCGAAAGATCATTCGCCTGCTGCTGCGTAAACGCGCCGGTGATCTCGCCGCTGTCGCGTATCGCCGACTGAATCCCCGCGACCTCGCGAACCTTGTTGTCCAGCAGGATCGCCATCGAACCCGGCGTCGCGCTCGAAGCCGTATGTGCCTCGGTGTACTTGTAGAAGCGGTCGCCCGCCTCCGTCGTCAGGTTGAAGCGAATGTTCGGCCGGCCGTTCTGATCCTGCCCCGGCTGAGCATCGCGAAAGTCCGTACCTTCCACCTCGCTCACCCGCTTCAGCAGGAAGATCTGATCCGGCGATCCAGCAGAAGCCGATCCATGGACCAGCATCGAATCCGCAGGAATCACTCCGCCGTTCGCCTGCAGCGCCGCCTGGTCGCTGTCATAGGGTCCACCCGTCACCGCATGAATCGAAAGCTTCGCGGTCGACTGGATAATATCTTCCACTCGCGCTGGATCGTCCACTCCCGGCAACTCCACCAGGATCTGGTTCTCGCCCAGCCCATACTTCTGAATGACAGGTTCGCTGACGCCCAGCTTGTCGATGCGCTCGCGAATCGTCTCAATCGACGTATCCAGCGTGCGCGTCTCCAGATCACGAATCGCGCCCACCTTCATCGTCAACGAAGAGTTTCCGTCCGGCGTGGTTGCGACGTCGTAGGTCGAATAGTCATTGCCCTGCAGCACGCCACGAGCGTCGCTCAACTTCGCCGCCGGAACCCCCGAGACGATAATCGTCTGTGGTCGCGTCGGGTCTGTCTTGCCCACAACCGCGCCGGTAATGCCGGCTTTCTGCAGATCGCCCTCAAGACGCGCCACATCGCGGTCCGTAGCCGATGCAACTGCCTCTGCGACGTGGACTTCGAGCACCAGGTGAGTGCCGCCCTTAAGGTCCAGCCCTAGGTGGATACGATCTTTAATCGACTGCGTGAGCCCGCCATGGGGAATGCCCACAATGCCGAAACAGAAGATCACTAGTACCGCAACGATGAATGCCGATTTCCCGGCCAGATTCTTGCCCATGATCTTTATTGAAGGATGCAGCCGCAGTACTTACTTTCACGCCGCCGCCGCAATCCTCATCTCTTCCTCATCCGTAGATAACGGTTCAATCTCAACGTGCCTGCTTCTAAATTTGATACAGCCAGCCTGATACAGCGAAATCGAACCTGCTTTGCTTGAATCTTCCTTCTAGGCAGCCTGTTCGTCAGTCGTAACCGCGGCAATCGCGCTCTTGACGAACTCAAGCTTCACGCCATCCGGTTGAACTTTAAGAATCACCAGATCGTCCTTCACGGTAAGAACCGTGCCGCGGATACCGCCGTTGGTGGTGACGCGGTCGCCGGACTTCAACTGGCCCAGCATCTCCTGCCACTTTTTTTGCTTCCTCTGGTTCGGCGCGATCATCAAAAAGTAAAGCACCACAAAGAACAGTATCGGTAGTGCAAGACTGCTTAGATTTCCCAGTCCGCCCATCGCACTCTGCAACCACATTGCAAAAATCAATCAAAGCTCCGTTCGACAACTCAGTCTTCTCTGGCAACCGCCCGCATAACGGCAGGCAAGCGTGCTCTACTGGACGCAGCTTTGCTAACTGCGCGAAAAGTGTGCCTAGCCCCTAAGCATCGCGTAACCGCTCGACACTGTCAAGGCGCAGACCCCACTCATCCCTTCGCCGAACGCCGTCTCCAGGCCATCTTTATCGCCCCGGACGCCCCAGGCATACTCTGCGCAATGCGTCGATAGTCTGCTGCCGTCTCCTGTCACCTCGCTCGAAAAATCTCCAAACAGCCTACGCCCCTCTGCCACCCCAGCACTCAATTTGGCAGGCAATCCCATAAACTGTCTGCATCCTGTCGTTTGACTCGACCCCGACACCAACAAAAAGGAGCAGACCCATGCCGATCCCCGAAGACCTCGCCGCCATCGCCCGTCAAGAGGCGACGCTCCGCCTCCCCACCTTCGACTACGACACCGCCTGGCGCCTCGGTCTCAGCCTCCGCGAGCTGGCCATCTCCCGCAAACAGTCTGTGGTCATCGACATCCGCCGCTTCGGCCAGCCGCATCAGCAGCTCTTCTATACCGCCCTCACCGGCACTACTCCCGACAACGCCCGCTGGGTGCAGCGGAAATCGAACGTGGTCGCCCGGTTCCATCGCAGCTCCTACGCCATCGGCCTCGAACTGGAGCAGACCAAACGCACCTTCAGCGAACGCTTCCACCTTCCCGACGCCGACTACGCCGCACACGGGGGCTGCTTTCCAATCCACGTCACCGGGGCAGGCGTCCTCGGCTGCATCACCGTCTCCGGCCTGCCCCAGCGCGAAGACCACAATCTCGTCATCGAAGCCCTTTGCCTGCAACTTGGGCAAGACCACGACTCCCTCCGCCTCGCCTGACCGTCCTTCACAAATGTTCTAATAAACTCTTCGCCGCCACCCGCAACGGCGAACAGGAGCAGCTCAAGCAAATGTCGGATCGGCTCTACGCCACCACCAGGACAATCTCAACGATATTCCTCCTGGGATGTCTCTTCCTCTTCGTCCTCCGCACCTGGCACTGGCCCCTCATGGGCGACGCCGCGCTCATGCACTACATCGTCTTCCTTATGGATCACGGCATGGCGCCCTACCGCGACATCATCGACCCCAACATGCCCACCACGCTCCTGATCGAGGGCGCAGTGATGCACTTCTTTGGCGGCAACTCGCTGACGTGGCGACTCTTCGATCTCTTTCTCCTCGCCACCGCTGCGGTCTCCATGTTTGTCCTATGCAAACCTTACAGCTGGTTCGCCGGACTCTTCGCAGCATCGCTCTTTGCCCTCATCCACGGCCGCGACGGCCTTATCGACCTAGGCCAGCGCGACCTCACCATGGCAGTCGCCCTCCTCATCGCCTACGCCTTCCTCTTCACCGGCCTCCGAGTCCACCAAGCCGAAGCTACAAAGCCTTGGGCTACTACCCTATTCGGATTCTTCTGCGGAGTTGCCGTCACAGTCAAACCATCCATCCTCCTTCTGGTCCCCTGCGTTCTGTGCCTCGAAGCCGTCGCCCTTCGCCGCCGAGGCCGCCCCTTCCTGGCCCACACACTCGGCGGACTACTCGGTCTTCTCGTCCCCGTCGTCCTCACCGCCGCCTGGCTCTACCACCATCACGTCCTTCCTGACTTTCTCCACACCGTATTCCAACTCGTCCCCTACTTACTTCGCCTCGGCACACGAACCTCCGGCCATCTCCTCGCCCACCTCCTCTCCTCCGTGATGCTTCCCATCGTGCTCCTGTGGCTACCCATCGTCCTTCTTAAAAAAGACTGGCTCACCTGGGAGCGTGCAGCCCTGGTCGTTGCCGTTCTCTTCGGATTCATGTCCTTCTATGTGCAAAAGCGAGGCTACCCCTACCACCGCTACCCGTCCGAGGCGTTCCTTCTTCTGCTCATCGCTATCGACTTCACCACCGTTCTCCCACCCACGCCACCGGCTTCGCCCCTCCGCTTTGCCGTGCCTGACTCTCTCCTTCCACGCCTTGCGCTCCTGGGCATCATCGTAGGCGTCTTCGTCATTGGAGGCGGATCGACCGCGCACGCACTCTGGCAGGACTGGCGCAATCAGGAGTTCGACACTATGCTTCGCGCTGACCTCACCCGCCTCGGCGGCCCGGCGCTCTCCGGCAAAGTGCAGTGCCTCGACGTCTCAGACGGCTGCCCCCCCGCCCTCTACAACATGAGACTCGTCCAATCCACCGGCCACCTCTACGACTGTTACCTCTTCTCCCTCCAGCCCATTGCCGAGCGCGATCGCGTCCGCCAACAGTTCTGGCAGCAGATCACCAGCAATCCTCCCACCGTCTTCGTCGTCTCCAGCAACGACTGCGAGGCGTGGCCCGAGCACCCCGGCTACAAATATCAAAAGATGAGCCGCTGGCCCCAGTTCAACGACTACCTTAAAACCAACTACCACCTCGACGTCGAACGGATCCCCCCGCACATGGTCAATGCAGGCAGCAGCCCCTCAAAGCCTCTCGGCTACCGAATCTATGTGCGAAACACCCTCAACTAGCCTCGCCCGTTCCAGCCAGGTCCCCTCTTACCCGTTCCATCGTATCCAGATAAAACGCGATATTGTGAACACTGTTCAGCACCGCGCTCAACGGCTCACCCGACGCAAACAGGTGCCGCAGGTAAGCCCGCGTATATCGCCCGCACACCATGCACCCGCACGACGCATCGATCGGCCCCTGATCCTCCGCGTACTCCTTCTTCTTGATATTCAGCCTTCCCTCAGACGTAAACAGCAGCCCATGCCGCCCAGCCCGCGTCGGCAGCACGCAATCCATCATGTCCACACCCATCCGCGCATACTCTTCGATCTCATCCGGGTACCCCACCCCCATCACATACCGCGGCTTGTCCTTGGGCAGATGCTCCAGCGTCCGCGCGATCATCTCCCGCGTCACCTCCCTCGGCTCCCCCACTGCCAGCCCTCCAATCGCATATCCCGGCAGATCCATCTCCACCAGCCGCTCCGCCGACTCCTTCCTCAAATCCGCATACATCCCACCCTGCACAATCCCGAACAGGCTCTGCGTCTTGCCCTCAAACGCATCCCCCACCGCCTGCGACCACGGCACCGAATGTTTATGTAACTCAAAGTGATCCTTCGACCGCTGCGCCCACGCATGTGTCAACCCCATCGACTCGCGCGTCCGTTCCCAGGTCGCCGGAGTCTCCACGCACTCATCGAAGACCATCGCAATATCGGCCCCCAGCGCAATCTGCACGTCCATCGAGTGCTCCGGCGAAAAGAAGTGCTTGCTCCCATCCAGGTGCGAGCGAAACTCCACTCCCTCCGGCGTAATCTTCCGCAGCTTGCTCAAACTGAATACCTGGAAACCACCCGAATCGGTCAGCATCGGACGCTCCCAGCTCATGAACCGATGCACCCCCCCCATCCGCCGCACCAGCTCATGCCCAGGCCTTAGATAAAGATGATAAGTATTCGCCAGGATGATCTGCGCTCCCTTCCCACCCGCGCCGATCTCCTCCAGCAGACTCTGCGGCACCGCCTTCACGCTCGCCGCCGTACCCACCGGCATAAACACCGGCGTCTCCACCACCCCATGCGCCAGCCTCAGCCGCCCCCTTCGCCCGCCACCCTCTGCTGTCTTGTCTACTTCAAACGAAAATCCCATTCCTTCCATTGTAAGAGGCCACCGGTATGAGCCTACCGAACCCTCTGCCAGACGGTCATACCTGCCCATTCGCTCAGTCACACTCCATTAATTCATCTGCCATTCAACTTCAATTCACAAAGCCAGCCACTTCCACGCCTAACAATAAGGAGCACCGCATCTCCACAAACTTTTGAGGCCTCAAAAATGATTCGGAAACTTCTCGCTCTTTCGCTGTCCTCGACCCTTATTCTCAGCGGCTGCGGCCAGGGAACGGTCAGCACCCCTCCGGGCAATGGCAACTCCAACACCACTCCGCCGCCCGCCCCCCCGACACCGACAACAGCTCAGGCGGCCATCAAGCACGTCGTCGTCATCTTCGGCGAAAATATCTCCTTCGACCACTACTTCGGCACCTACCCCAACGCCGCCAACACTGGTGGAACCACTTTCACCCCAGCGACTGCGGCGACTGTCGCGGCTGCGGCAGCAGGCACCACGCCACTTCCCGCGACCCCGACCAATATCAACAACTATGTCTCGAACCCCACCCTGCTCACAGCCAACCCGAACCTTGCCGGCGGTAACGGCGCTTCGGCCGCGAACCCCTTTCGCCTCGGTCCCAACCAGGCCGCCACAGGTGACCAGGACCACAGCTACGGTCCCGAGCAGATGGCATTTGATGACGGTAAGATGGATCTCTTCCCGCTCTCCGTCGGAACCGCGGACGGAACCACTCTGACCAACCAGACCGCCGCCCCCGGCATCGCGAACACCACCGCCCTCACCATGGGCTACTTTGACGGCAACACGGTCACAGCGATGTGGAACTACGCGCAGCACTATTCAATGAACGACCACTCCTTCGGCACCACCTTTGGCGCTTCTACGCAAGGCGCGATCAACCTTGTCTCCGGCCAGACTAACGGCGCTGTCGTCACCCTTCCGGGTGCGGCCTCCGGAGTCGTCGCTGACGGCCAAGGCGGCTTCACTCTTATCGGAGACGAAGATCCGGCCAACGACGTCTGCTCCTCCTCCAGTGCGACCGTCCAGATGACCGGCAAGAATATCGGCGATCTACTCAACGCCGGCGGCATCTCATGGGGCTTCTTCGAGGGTGGTTTCAACCTGAGCCTCACCAATACCACCACCAACGGTGTCATCGGTTCGGGCACTGGATGCCTCGCAGGTGAGGCGACCGGCAGCCGCGCAACTGGCGCCGTCAACATCCCGGGAAATCCGCTCAAAGCTGACTATATCCCGCACCACCAGCCCTTCCAGTACTACGCCAGCACGGCAAACCCGACCCACATCCGTCCCGCCTCCGTCGCTGCAATCGGCACCTCCGCCGAAACTGGCGCAGGCAAGGCCAATCACCAGTACGACACCCTGGACTTCAACGCCGCGCTCGCTGCAGGCAACATGCCCGCTGTCACCTTCCTCAAGGCCCCCGGCTACCAGGACGGTCACGCTGGCTACTCCGACCCACTCGACGAACAGACCTTCGTCGTCAACGAGATCAACGCGATCCAGAAGTCGTCCTTCTGGTCTTCAACCGCTATCATCATCGCCTACGATGACTCCGACGGTTGGTACGATCACCTCAACAACTTCGTCAACGGCTCCCAAACCACCGCCGACGCTCTTGGTTTCTGCGCAAAGGCGCCTACACTTGGCGGTGTAAACACCACCGCTCCGGTACAGGGTCGCTGCGGCTATGGTCCGCGTCTTCCTCTGATGGTCATCTCTCCTTGGGCTAAGAAGAACTTCGTCGATAACACCGTGACCGACCAGTCTTCCATCACCCGCTTCATCGAGGATGTCTTTCTGTCGAGCACTCGCATCGGTGGTGGCTCTTCTGACGCGGTCGCTGGAAGTATCATGAACATGTTCAACTTCTCTAGCACCGTCCCTCCCAACCCCAACGTGGTCCTTCTCAGTCCCACGACCGGCGCGGTCACATCCGGTAACTAATCACGATATTCACAGTACAGTCACAAACAATCCTTAAACTTGAAGGGCGCACCTCCCACAGGGTGCGCCCTTTTCTATTCTCAATCTGCAATCCCTGCGCCAAGATGGAGTTCGTTTGTCCCCCACCCGCCGCACCATTCTTCAGCAACTCTCTGCCCTCGGTGTTCTCGCCACTCCACCCGTTGCCGTCACAAGACAGATCATGCAGAACCACGATCACCCAGCCAACACCGGCATGGCCACCATGCCCAGTGCTGCGAAGGCTCCCCTGCCTACCATCAACGGTTTATCCCTGACTCCGTTCGTCGATGAGCTACCCCTCCCCGAACCTGCCCGTCCCATCTCACCGGCTCATCCCCACAGCCTTCGTATTACCATGCGCGAGATCCACGCCAAGGTTCATCGTGACGTGCCGGCCACCCGCATGTGGAGCTACGGCCCCACAGCGCTCGCTCCCATCATCGACGTCCGTACCCACCAGCAGCTCCAGGTGCAGTGGGTCAATCAGCTTCCTACCCGGCACTTCCTTCCCATCGACCACTCCCTCCACGGCTGTGGCCGCGATATCCCGGATGTCCGCGCCTGCGTCCACCTCCACGGCGGCCGTGTTCCGTCGAAAGACGACGGCCAGCCCGAAGACTGGTTTGTCCCCGGAAAATCGCGCACCTGCACCTATCCCTTCCAACAAGACTCCACCGCTCTCTGGTATCACGACCACGCCATGGGACTCAACCGCCTCAACATCTACGCCGGACTCTTCGGCATGGTGCTTCTACGTAACGACGCCGAGGACACGCTCAACCTTCCCTCCGGCAAGTACGAGCTTCCTATCCAGATCTACGATCGCCAGTTCACCACTGACGGACAGCTCTACTATCCCGACTCTGGCGACCCCGAACACCCCTGGGTTCCCGAGTTCGGCGGAAGCTGCATCCTCCTCAACGGCAAGATCCGACCCTATCTCGAAGTTGAGCCGCGCCTCTACCGCCTCCGCGTCGTGAACGTCGCCAACAGCAGCTTCTTCAATCTGTCCCTCACCAACCGGCAATCCTTCCATCAGATCGGCTCCGACCAAGGCCTGCTCGCAGCACCAGTCAAAATCACCAACCTGCTGGTTGCTCCGGCTGAACGGGTCGATCTCCTGATCGACTTCTCCCAGGCCCCCGGTCAGTACATTCACCTCATCAACGGCGCCGTCCAGATCCTCGAATTTCGAGTGGCCGCGAAGTCCAGCGAAATCGCCTCAGCGTCTCCATCGACGCGATCTTTACGCGCCCCAAATGGAATCTCCACCGCAGCTTCCATTCCATCCGCGCTCCGCACCGTCGACCGCACCTCCGAGTCCGCCGCAATCACAACCCGTACCATCACCCTCAACGAATATGACGACAGAATCGGCAACTCCATGCTCATGCTGCTCAACCGCAAGCACTGGCACGAGCCTGTCACAGAGACTCCGAAGCTAAACACCACCGAGATCTGGGAGTTCGTCAACCTCACCGAAGACACACATCCCATGCACCTGCACCTGGTGCGATTTCAAATCCTCGATCGCCGTGTCTTCGACGTCTTCGCCTACCGCAACAATCAGGGAACACGCTATCTCGCCGGGCCCACCCCGCCCGAACCGGGCGAACAAGGCTGGAAGGACACCGTGCAGTGCCCTCCCGGCATGATCACCCGCATCGTCGTCCGTTTCGAAGGCTACACCGGAAAATACCTCTACCACTGCCACGTCCTCGAGCACGAAGCCAACGACATGATGCGCCCCTTCGAAGTCATCGCCTGATAAACCTCCCTCCCAACCAACGGGAGGAACACGCGAAGCTCTAAAAAGGCGTGCCAACGCCCGCCCCACGCGCAGTGGGCCCGTCCGGCAGGACAACACGGTTCGAGGCTATCAAAGCGCATCGAACCACGCACCTGCTCCCCAAAGCAAATCGAGGTAGTCTAACCTCCAAGGAGATCGCGCCATGCTAAGGAGAGACTTCCTTCGCCGCTCCACCCGCACCGTCGGAGCCGCCCTTCTCACTCGGTCCGCCATCGCTCGTGCCGCCCTGTTCGAACCAGACCCTCTTCCGCAAAAGTTCCGCGCCCAGGACGAAATCGTCCTAGGCAAAACTGGCATTCGTACAAGCCGGTTAGCCATGGGAACCGGCACTATCGGCTTTGGTGGCTCCTCCAACCAGACCCGTCTCGGCACATCTCCGCTAACCAGGCTCCTCCTCGACGGCTACAACGACAACGGCCTCCGCTTCTTCGACTCCGCCGACTCCTACGGCAGCCATCCCTACGTCGCCGAAGCCCTCAAGCACATCCCCCGCGACAAAGTCACCGTCCTCACCAAGACCGACACTCGCGACCCAGCCGGTGTCCGCGCCGACCTCGACCGCTTCCGTAAAGAGCTCGGCGTCGACTATATCGACATCGTCCTCATCCACTGCGTCACCGAGAGCGACTGGACCACACGCTATCGCGGCGTCATGGACGTTCTCTCCGAAGCCAAACAGAAGGGCATCGTCCGCGCCCACGGCGTCTCCTGCCACAGCCTCTCCGCGCTCCGAGCCGCTGCCGCATCGCCCTGGG
Source organism: Granulicella sp. S190 (assembly GCF_009766095.1). Classification (GTDB taxonomy): domain Bacteria; phylum Acidobacteriota; class Terriglobia; order Terriglobales; family Acidobacteriaceae; genus Edaphobacter. The sequence goes on along the minus strand of NZ_LMUD01000009.1, from coordinate 278,485 downwards.
TCGAAGTCGATCTCGTCCGCCTCAACCCCATCGGCTCCCACATGGACGCCGACCCCGCAACCGTAATCAGCATCATCAAGCAGATGCGCGCCCAGGGAAAGGGAATCGTCGGCATGAAGATCCTTGGCCAGGGCGATCTCCGCGACAAACCAGCTGAAGCTATCCGCTATGCCTTAGGCACGGGTGTTCTTGACGCCTTCACCATCGGCGCCGAAACCAAACGAGAGCAGACAAATCTCATCCAGCACATCGCCGCAGCCTAAGCCATCACTTAGCCGCAGGAACAGCACCCACGGCCTTTGCCGTAGGGGGCATTCCCAGGTATTTGTCATACCAGTCAAACCACCTCTGGTATCTGTCCCGAATAAAACTAGGCCGCGTGAAACCATGAAACTGCCCTGGATACACAACCAGCTCCGCAGTCGTCCCCACGCTCTTTAACGCCTGGTACATCTGCTCGCCGCCCACCAGCGTCACGTTGAAATCTTTATCCCCACCCATAAACAACGTAGGCGTCACAATCTTATCCGCATGCAAAAACGGATACGACAGCTTCAGATAAGGCTCGACGTTCTTCCACGGCGGCTGCAGTTCATTGTCATACTGCAGAATGTACTCATCCACCCCATACATCCCCAACAGGTTCGCCGTCCCCGCACCACTCGAAGCCGCCTTGAACCGTGTCGTCGAAGCAATCGTGTAGTCGGTCAAAATCCCACCATAGCTCCATCCGCCAACTCCCATGCGGTCCGCGTCGATCTTTCCCGTAGCCACGGCACCGTCGACAGCGGCCAGCAAATCCTTCACCTCCTTATCGCCCCAGTCTGCATTGATCGCCAAGCTATAGTCATGCCCACGCCCCGTGCTCCCGCGATAGTTCACCTGCAGAACCGCAAAACCATGCGCCGCTATCAGCTGCCTGTCTACAGCAAAGCGATGCGAGTCCTGCGACGTAGGCCCACCATGAATCCACAGCAGCATCGGAGCCTTCGCACCCGCAGCATACCCGACTGGCATCGTCAGCAGACTATGCACCTCGCTCCCATCAGAAGCCTTCGCCGATAGATCTTCCGCAGCAACTAAATTCAACTGCGCCAGCAGCGCGTCGTTGTGCGCTGTCAGCTTGCGCAGCGACTTCCCATCCACCGCATAGATCTCAGGCGCGGTCACATCGGTCGTCCACACCACCGCAACATGCCCGGCCCCGGCAGAGACAGCCCCGACGGATCCCTTCTCCGCTGTCAGCCGCTTCACGGCCTTACCCGACAGTGGCACCTCCGCCAGATAATCCACACGATCCTCAGTGATCGTCGTCAGCACAGACTTCCCATCAGCCGCAAGCACCGGCGCTCCCGTCAACATCTCCGCAGTAGCCGGCAACACCTCCGGTACGCCGTCCGCGGCCGAAACCACTGCCAGCCGCTGCATATCGTAGATCGAGTACCTCGGCGAGACTCCCTGCCGATACACAATCCTCTTACTGTCCGGGCTCCACGCCAGCGGACCACCATCCACCCCGGTAAAGCTGGTCAGCTTCTTCGCAACCGACCCGCCCTTCGCCTCCACAACAAACACATCGGAGTTATTCGACCGGTCCGGATCAGGCCCCTCCTGGTTGCTCACAAACGCAATCAACTTCCCATCCGGCGACCACTCCGCCTGTCGCTCGTCGAACTTGTCCTCCGTCTTCTCATCGCCGATCACGCGCGTAAGCTTCTTCGTCGCAATCTCGAACAGAAAAAGATGCTCGCGCTTATCCGACAGATACCCCTGAACATCCTGCTTGAAGTGGTAGCGATCGATCACGATCGGCTTGGGCGGCACAGGCTTCGCGCCCTTCTCCGGCTCCGGCTCTTCCTTCGCTCTCAGCGTCAACAGCAGCTGCCTCGAGTCCGGCGACCATCGGTAGTCCTCCAGGTCTTCCTTTACCTCCGTCAACTGGTGAGCCTCGCCCCCGCGCCGGTCCAGCAGCCACACCTGCGATCCCTTCGCCTTCCCCGGCCGCGACGAAGTAAACGCCAGCCACTCGCCATCCGGGCTCCATCGTGGCGACCCGGCACCCTCCGGCCCATACGTCAACTGCACATCCTGAGACCCGTCCCAGCTCACCATCCACAGCTCGGAGACGCTCTTGTCCTCGCCCACGTCGACCTTCGAGGTCGTATACGCAACCCACTTGCCATCGGGCGAAACCTGCGGCCCACCTACGTTCATCAGCTTCGCCAGGTCATCGAGCACCATAGGCCTCTTCTGACCGAACCCAATGGTTGTCAAAGCACACAAAGGCAGCAGACAAAGTCCAGCGCGTAACATGTGATATCGCATGACACGCAGTCTAGCAGACCTTTTTCCCGCAGTTGTCGGAAGCGCCAGCCTGTCTCACCGCTCCACGAGCGCCACGGCCTGCGCAAGACTCAGATCCTGCCGCAGCTGTTGAAACTCGCTATGAGCCACATGCTCATTTCTGCCGATCTCTTTAAACAACATCGCCTTCCCGTCGATCGCGGTGTTCACCATGGCGTCCTTCCAATCGCCACCCGGCTCCATCTCATGCGCCGTGCTGAAGCTGCTACCCGCATGCACCGTCCCTAGCAACCCGAACCCAATACTCACATCGGTCGGCATCTTTCCTTCAATGCGATGCAACTGCATCGTCCTTTGGTCCACCAGGATTGTTCCCGACATCGCATGCAGCACACGCTCCTCCAGCGACTGCGTCTTGTAAGCCGGGTCAGGATGAAACGCAATCTGCAGATCGTTCCCCATCACCTGCGGATCCCCAAACAAAAACGCCTTCCGCAGCAGCGCCAGCATCTGCTCGGCATGCTCCTCGTCACTCTGTGTTGTCTGCTCCCGCCGCTGAAACTCCTCCGGGTGCGCCGCAATCTGCGACAGCTTTTGTCTCTCCGCCGCCGCGCGATCCGCGCTCAGAGGCTTGCCGTCCTCCTCCAGCAACAGTCTCACCTTGCCCAGCGCAGTCTCCACCACACGCTCCCGCCACAGATGACCACCCGTCCGGTCCGAACGCTCCTCCGACAGATACAAATATCTATTGCGATGCTCCGACGGATCGTTCTCATGGCCCAGCATCGTCTCCACCACATGCCGCGCCGAGCCCGAGCTCTGAGCGAGCGAAATCCCCGCCGCCAAAAAACAACCCAGCACCGTCACTCTCACGACAACCTGCACCAATTCTTGTTCCTCACGTTGTCCGGGGAGTGAGCAGCGCACCCAGTAAAGCACGAACACGCGCCGAAGCTCGGCAAATCACGCCCGCTCTCAATACAGACGAGATCGCAACCCAACAGGACGCGGGCACCCGGATTCGCGGCCGAAATATCCAAGACCTTACACAAAATTCGCGTAGACTAGCCGTCAATCGCATGACCGAACCCCCGCAAAACCCGCAGTCACCGGTCGGATCCCCAGACCCGCTCATCACCGAGCCGGAGTTCGTATCCCCCGACACCGCGCTCCTGCCCAACCCGCCCGCAGGTCGCCGCGCTGCCGCCACCTTCATCTTCTTCACCGTCACCCTCGACATGCTCGCACTCGGCATGATCGCCCCGGTTCTTCCTCGCCTCATCGAAGGCTTCCTCCATGGCGACACCTCCAACGCCGCCAAGATGCTCGGCCTCTTCGGCACCGTCTTCGCCGCCATGCAGTTCTTCTTCTCACCCATCCTCGGCTCTCTCTCAGACCGCTTCGGCCGCCGCCCCGTCGTCCTGCTCTCCAACTTCGGCCTCGGCCTCGACTACATCCTTATGGCCTGGGCCCCCGCGCTCAGCTGGCTCTTCGTAGGCCGCGTCATCTCCGGACTCACCGCCTCCAGCATCCCCACCGCCATGGCCTACATGGCCGACGTCACCCCACGCGAGCGCCGCGCCGCAGCCTTCGGCATGTTGAACGCAGCCTTCGGCATCGGCTTCATCCTCGGTCCTGCCATGGGAGGACTTCTCGGCAACATCAACCCGCGCCTACCCTTCTGGGTCGCTGGCGGCCTCAGCCTCATCAACGGTCTCTACGGCCTCTTCGTCCTGCCCGAGTCCCTCGCCCTCGCCAACCGCAGCCCATTCTCCTGGGCTCGCGCCAACCCCGTCGGCTCCCTCAACCTCCTCAACCGCGGTGGCATGCTCGCCATCTCCGGCGTCCTGCTCCTCGGATACATCGCCCAGCAGGTTCTGATGAACGTCTACGTCATCTACGCCGACTACCGCTATCACTGGACCGACCGCACTGTAGGCCTCTCCCTCGCCGCTGTCGGCATCTTTACCGCCATCTACGGCGCGCTCCTCATAAAACCCGTGATCGCAAAATTAGGCGAGCGCGGCGCCATGACCTTCGGCCTCATCGGCGGAGCCATCGGCTACTGCATGATCGGCTACTCCAAAACCGGCCTTCTCCTCTGGCTCGGCATCCCCGTCCTCAACCTCATGTCCTTCACCTGGCCTTCCGCGCAGAGCATCCTCTCCCGCAAGACCAGCCCCTCCGAACAGGGCCAACTCCAGGGAGCCATCAACAGCCTCCGTGGCATCGCCGGCCTCGTTGGCCCTGCCTTCTTCACCTACATCTTCAGCAGATCGATCAGCGTCGGATCCATCGTCCACACCCCAGGCGCACCCTTCTACGTCGCCGCCTTCATGCTCTTCCTCGGCCTCATCCTCGCCCAATACGCCTCACGCCACTCCCAACCCGCCAGCTAGCTCACTTACCCAGCAACTTCCCGAACGCCTTTCCAGACCAGCCCCCAGCCTCCTTCTTAGCCTGCCGTTGCTTCCGATTCCCCAGGCCGGCTACATCTGCTTGCTGCCTCTTGCGAATGATCGCGACAGGGTCGTGGCGACTATGCAATAATTTGCGCCGCTCGTGGGTCCATGCAGTTCGCGCTGCAGGATTTCGGCTCTGTGGATCCATCGAAGATCCGCAGGATGAACCTGACTCACCATGCTCGTCCTGGTCCTCCCTTGGACTTGCTCTCCTTCCTCCTCGTTCTGCAGAAACGGTGCGGCTCGTCCGGCTGCTGCGCCAAACCAGCTACTTCAATCCTGAAACACGAGGTTATTCATGCATCTCTTTAGAACTTCCGCCTCTGTACTCGGCAAGCTCCTCCTCATCCTATGCGCCGCCCTCTGCGGCTTCGCGGTTCCAGCCTTCGCACAGTACAACTCCACCATCTTTGGACCAAACGTTTACGTCTTCGACCCCACGGTATCCGGCGCTGTCATCAATTCAGACATCGCCTCCATCTCCAACGCCAACGTAAGCAGTGGACAGTTCAGCAGCAGCCGCGCTGCAGTTCTCTTCAAACCAGGCACATACTCCGGGGTGAGCCAGGAGGTAGGCTTCTACACCTCCATCGCCGGCCTGGGACTAACTCCTGACTCGACGGTCTTAAATGGTGGTGGTCTGTATCTCGACGTCACCGACAGCAACGGCAACCTGACGACGAACTTCTGGCGTTCGATGGAAAACCTGCGCATCAACGTGCCCTCAGGCGACACAGAAACCTGGGGTGTCTCCCAGGGCGCCTCGCTCCGTCGCGTTCACATCGCCGGCGGTTTAGAGCTCACCAACCAGAGCTGTGGCGAAGCGAGCGGCGGATTCATCGCCGACACCACCGTCGACAACGGCATCAACGCCTGCTCCCAGCAACAGTGGTACACGCGCAACAGCACCATGGCCTCGTTCACAGACAACGTCTGGAACTTCGTCTTCTCGGGCGACACGTTCACCACCACTGCACCCTCCAACACCTTTCCAAAGAACACAATCCTCTCGACAACCCCGGTAGTCCGCGAAAAGCCTTTTCTCTACATCGACAGCGGCGGAAACTACAACGTCTTCGTGCCCACTGTCAAAACCTCATCGAGCGGTGTGGACTGGACGGCAAACGGCGGCTTGGGAACTGGCTATAGCGACGCCATCAGCACCTTCTATATCGCCACGCCCTCCAACACTGCCGCGCAGATCAACTCTGCACTCTCTTCGGGTAAGAACCTCATCCTTACACCGGGCATCTACAAACTCACTGCGCCCATCAGCATCACCAACGCGAAGACCATCGTCCTCGGTCTAGGCTACCCGACGTTGATTCCGCAAAGCGGCACCTCCGCAATCACTGTTGCCGACGTGGATGGTGTGCAGATTGCAGATCTGCTCATCGATGCCGGGCCGACCAACTCCCCCGTACTCATGCAGATTGGAGTAGCTGGCGCGACCCGCGTAAGCCATGCCGGCAATCCAACCTCGATCAGCGACGTGTACTTCCGTATCGGCGGCGCAGAGGCGGGTACGGCGACAACGAGCCTCGAACTGGATAGCAACAACGTCATCCTGGATAACATCTGGGCGTGGCGAGCGGATCACGGCACCGGTGTAGGCTGGACCACCAACACAGCCTCGCACGGCCTCATCGTCGACGGCGACAATGTCACCGCGCTCGGGCTTGCGGTCGAACACTATCAGCAGAGCCAGGTGCAATGGAACGGCAACAACGGCGAGACCATCTTCTATCAAAGCGAAGATCCCTACGACGTTCCAAGCCAAAGCTCCTGGACCTATAACGGCGCCAACGGCTACCCCTCCTACGAGGTCACATCCAAAGTCTGCTCACACAGTGCCTATGGTCTAGGGATCTACTCCTTCTTCGACGTTCCAAACGTAACCATCTTTCAAAGCAATGCAATCCTCGCTCCCAATGTCTCCGGGATCAACTTCACCAACATGGTCACGGTAATGCTGAGCGGTTCAGGCGGCATCAGCAACGTCATCAACAGCACCGGCGGTGCCACAACCGCAGCCGGTACTCCTCACGACTTCACCTCGTACGCCGGAAATGGCACCTGCTCTACGAGCGCATCGAACGTGGACATTAACGCGGGCGGCGCAGCGGTATCGCCATTCGTCGCGGACACCGACTTCTCCGGTGGCTCGACGTATGCGGTGTCGAACGCCATCTCGACGGCAGGAGTGACCAACCCCGCGCCTGTAGCGGTTTATCAGGATGCTCGAGAAGGAACCTTCACTTATACGGTTCCGGGTTTCGTCGCAGGCAGCACGCACACCGTAAGGCTGCACTTCGCCGAGCTGTACTTCTCAGCCACAGGTCAGCGTGAGTTCGACGTCGCCATCAACGGGACACCCGTTCTCACGAACTTCGACATCGTGGCGACTGCAGGCGGCCAATACAAGGCCAACATCCAGCAGTTCACCGCCACGGCAAACAGCTCTGGCCAGATCGTCATCACCTACAGCAACGGCGCAGTCAACCAACCGGAGATGAGCGGAATCGAGATCCAATAAAGCAGACATTCTCATCCACAGGGAAACATCACGAAGCATCAACCATCACCGCAGACCTCACTCGTCTGCGGTGATTCTTTTTCAGCAATCGCTGTGAGAACGCGCTACTTCGCACCCTCCTTTCTCTTCGTCTTCATGGACTTCATCGGCTTCATCGATTTCACCAGTTCCTTCCAGTCGACCTCTGTTTGATCCGCATAAGACTCCGCGAACTTCCCCACGGCATCATCAAACCGCGTCGAAGTCCCCACGTATCCTGCAATCATCGCGCTATCCCCTGCTCTCGCATGCCCCCGCGCCAACATCTCGCCGCACACTCCCGCATACTCCAGCAGCCCCGCCGACTTGAGATCCTCCAACTGAATCGAAGCCTTGTGATCGTTCAACTGCCTCACCAGGTAATCCCTGCCCTCCATCGTCGTCCAGCCCAGAAACGGATCCGATTGCAGCTGCATCGCGCGCTCCCCATTCACCACGCGCTGTCCCTCATGTTGTCCCCGCCGCCGCTTCCTCTCTTGCCCCTTCAGCGCGCCGGCAACGTAAGGAGCATAGGCCGAAGCAACCTCCTCCTTGATCTGCAAAAACAACGGATCCTTCGCCCCATTGCCCTCCAGAAACACAACGTAATCTCTCAAACCCACCGACCCCGTCCCCACGACCTTGAACGCCACATCCATCGGTCGGTACTGTGCCAGAAAGTGCCGTCGCTCCGGCTGCAGACTCTCCGCATACATCGTCAGAGATCCAACCACCTGCTCCGCCATCGCCCCAGTCAGCCTCTTCAGGTTCGGGGGAATCGTGCGAAACACGCGCTGCGGCCTATCGATGCTCTTCGAACTCTTCGTCGCCTTGACACCCTTCTTCTTCGCCGTAGGAATCTGCCCCTGCTCCTCCGTCAACGTCAACAAGGTATGCATCGGCGTAGCTCGCTCCGCCATCCTCAAAATGCCCGCCACCGGCGACACATTCCCCAGCCGGTGCACCTGGTACTTTGCTACCTGCAGCACAGACATTCGCGAAAACACGTGCATCATCGTCCGATACCGCTCCGTAAACAACGCCGTCGACTCTCTGCAATGCAGATCCTTCGCCCCCGCCGCTCGCCCTGCCAGCACCAGGCTCGTCGCCATCCGCTTCACATCCCACTCGAACGGCGCCACAATCGTCTCGTCAAAATCATTGATGTCGAACACCAGCCGCCCGTCCGGCCCCGCAAACGCTCCCAGGTTCCGCACATGCGCATCCCCGCAAAGCTGAGTGCTGATCCCCGTATTCGCCATCAGCGACAGGTCATACGCCATCACCGGCACGGCCCCGCGAAAGTATCCAAACGGAGAAGCCGCCATCAGCTCCTTCTTCAGCGTCACCAGCGACGGAACCCTTCCCCTCGTCGATACCTCCAGCAGCTTCAGCGGACTCTCCCGCCGCGTCTCCGCCGTCCACGTCCCATGGTGCAGCCGCTTTATCTGCTTCCGTCGCTCTTGTCCAAAGACAAATCGTTCTTTCGCGCTGACCACCTGCATCCGGTCCATCGATCCCCCTGCAAATCTCTGCAATCAAAAGTCTAGCCCACACTCCGGACAAACACCCTCCACGCGCCTGCGCTTGATGTATTCTTGCCCGCATAAGCAAACACCATCCGGCAGCAGCTCCTATGAGGTCCTACTCCCATGTCTCGCGCTCGAACCACGGAGATCCCCCGCATTGAGCCCGTGCTCGTACTCGCGGTCATCGTCCTCATCCTTTACTTCGCCCGCGAACTCCTCATCCCCCTCACCTTTGCACTCACGCTCTCCTTCCTGCTGGCGCCCGCCGTCAGTCGCCTCGAAGCCCGTCGCGTCCCTCGTGTCCTCGCCGTCGCGCTCATCGGCATCCTCGCCTTCTTCATCATCTCCAGCGGCGGATACATCGTCGCCCGCCAGCTTCTCAACGTCGCCCGCACCCTCCCCGCCTACCGCCTCAACATCCAGCACAAGATGGCCACCGTCCACTCGCCCGCCGAGCAATCTCTCGAAAAAGCCTTCACCGCAGTCGAAGACATTAGCGGCGACATCGCGCCCTCCGCCCCCGCGCCGCTCTCGCAAACACCGGTACAAGTCCAGCCCGTCCGCGTCATCGATCCCGAGCGCACCCGGCTTCAAACCACCACCGAACTCCTCATGCGCTTCCTCCGGCCCATCGGAACCGTCGGTGTCGTCATCGTCTTCACCATCTACCTCCTCATGAAGCGCGAGGACCTTCGCCATCGCATCCTCCTCCTCGCCGGCATGGGCCGCATCAATCTCATGACCCAGGCCCTGCAAGAGGCCGCCACCCGCATCAGCCAATATCTCCTCTTCCAACTCGCCGTCAATGCCACCTACGGCATCCTCTTCGGCGGCGGTCTCTTCCTCATCGGCGTCCCCGACGCCACCCTCTGGGGAGTCCTCGCCGGCATCCTCCGCATCGTCCCCTACGTCGGCACCGCCACCAGCCTCGCCCTGCCGCTCATCGTCTCCGTCGCCATCTCGTCCTCCTGGTGGCCACCCATCCTCATCCTCTGCCTCTTCCTCGCGCTAGAGCTCACCGCCACCAACTTCGTCGAGCCCTGGCTCTTCAGCTCCCGCACCGGCATCTCTTCCCTTGCACTCCTCGCCATGGCCATCTTCTGGGCGCTCCTCTGGGGATGGCCCGGCCTCATCCTCTCCACGCCGCTCACCGTCTGCATCGTCGTCATGGGCCGCCACGTCCCTCAACTCTCCTTCCTCCACACCCTCCTCGGCACCGACGCCGAGCTCTCCTCCGAAGCCCTCTTCTACGAGCGTCTCCTCGCCATGGATCTGCAGGAAGCCCGCGCGGTCGCCCATCGCTTTCTCGATGGAAAGCCCCTCGTCCAGCTCTACGACTCAGTCCTTATCCCCGCATTGGCTCTCGTCGAACAGGATCGCCACCAGGGCAACCTCGACGACAAGCGCTCCGACTTCTTCTTCCTCAGCATCGGCGAAATCGTCGCCGAACTCACCGACTACCACCAGAAAGAATCCGCAACCTCCCGGCCCGCCATCACCGCTCGCCCATACCATCCGGTCGAAGACTTCGCCGTAGTCTGCATCTCCGTCAGCGATCAGGCCGACGAACTCTCCACCCTCATGCTCGTCCAACTCATCGAGCGCGCCTCCCACCAGGCCCTCCTCCTCTCTGCCACCTCCGTCTCCACCGAGATCCTAGACTCCCTCTCCACCGAGCCCAACACCGTCGTCTTCATCTCTGCCCTTCCCCCCTTCGCCTTCAGCCAGGCTCGCGCCATCTGTCAGCGCGTCCGCGCCCATCTCCCCAACAACCGCATCATCGTCGGTCTCTGGAACTCCTCCAGCGATCCCGATCAGACCACCGAACAATCCATCGAGCGCTTCGGCAGCGGCAAACCCACCGTCGTAGTCAACTCGCTAGCGCAGGCCCTTCAGCAGATAACCCACTGGCACCAGCCCCAACCCAGCCAGTACATGCGCTTCTAACAACACTGCTCTTGTCCATAATCTCCACCAGACCAAATAACCGTTATCTCGACCGAGCAGTTCACAGCCTCCTCGTGAGCTCCGCAGTGGAGAGACCCCCGTATTTGCTTCTGTACCTGCCATCATTATTGCGGTCATTGTGCACTGGTCGTTGTTGTTGCAGTTCTCACTTGCCGCAGCCCGTTGTCTTTGCCGTTTCATTGCCGTTGCCCACCCTTTTGTTGTCATTCCGCAGCGAAACGAAGGAATCTGCTTTTGCAGTGCAGTAGCCTGTCCTTTTGTTTGTCATTCCGCAGCGAAGCAGAGGAATCTGCGGTTCCCTCCGTTACCACTTCACCTCGCCAATCCGTCATCCTGAGCGAAGTCAACCGGACCAGCCCTCGCATCACTACACCAGCAAAAAAGAAAAGGACCAGGCGTTTCGCCTGATCCTTCTCATCAAAAACTAAGAAAATTAGTTAGCCAGCCGCTGCCGCTCCACACCATCCAGAGCAACCCAAAGCGCCTTCGCCGCACGCTCACCCGCCGCCAGCACAACCTCTTCATCCTCCGGCGAACCAGCAAGCTGCTTCTCAATCAACTCCCGCCAAACGCTGGCATGAGCCACATCCGCCGTCTGGTGCAGAGTGAAGTAACGCGCCGCAGCGCCTTCCGTCCCGTAGTGCTCCGCCAATCCCTCAGCCTTCGTCATAGCAATCGCCGGCACCTTCGACTCATACGCATACAACGCAGCCATCGCCGCCGAAGCCTTCTCCTCCTGCATCAGCTCGCGGAAGGTCGTCATCAGCGCCGTCATCTCAGGCTGCACCGCACGCCCTTCCACCTCGCTGCGCGAAGCCCCCATCCCCGCAGCAAAATCCATCCAAAGGTCGCTGTGCGGACGAGCCGTAGCCGCATCCACGCCCTCTTCCTCCGCAAGATTGCGTAACACCTCACGCCGCATCTCCCCATCCGGCAGCCGCGTGTGCAGCGCGCTCAAATAGGTCGGAAACGCCGACACATGGTGCCAGTACTCCGCCGCATACTCCCGCAGATCCTCGCGCGTCAGCTCACCCTTCGACCACGCCTGATAAAACGGATGCTGCAAAAGGTTGAACGGCGCAACGCGCTCCTCGAAACGGCTCCAGAACCCAGCATTGATCGACATAGACGTACTCCATCAGAAGATTTCCCGCGAGGCGCAACCCCTTCGCGATGATCTATCGAGTGTACCTTTTCTTTCCCATGGAAGCCCGCACCGAAGTCGAACGAGCCGCCACCCGAACCCGCAACACCCGCGAACGCGACATCCTCCTCAAACGCGCCAAAGACTGCAGAGTGCAACTCTCTACCGAATATCCAATGGCTTGAACCCCATCCCATTCGAGATCGGCGATTCCACAGGCTTCATACGCCAAAAACGGATCCCCCTCAGCCGAAGACTCAATGAATCAAGAATCGCGACATCAACCCTTGCAGCATCTCCCGCACCGTCAACCCAAGAACCGGATGCACCATCTCCGGCGCAACCTCCTCCAGCGGCTCCAGCACAAACCTGCGCTCCTGCATCTCCGGATGCGGCAGCACCAGTTCGTCAGAGTTCATCACAACCTGCCGTCCATCAGAATCGACATAGAACAGCAGATCCAGATCGATCACCCGGGGACCCTTTGCGACAGCCCGCGCCCGGTCTCGCCCCATGACCCGCTCCACCATCAGCAACTCGCGCAACAACACCAACGGCTCCACCACCGTCTTCAGCAACAGAGCCGCATTCAAAAACCGAGGCTGCTCCAGAAACCCCACCGGCTCCGTGTCATAAAACGACGACACCGCCGTCACCTCACCCAGCGGCCGAATCAACCGCACCGCCTCCTCCAGGTTCGCCTCGCGATCCCCAAAGGAAGACTCCATGTTCGATCCCAGCGCAATCGCCGCAACCGCACTGCCGCCAGCATGGCTCACGTCGTCCTCGCCAGAAAACGGTGCACAACAGCCACGCAAATCACCACGTGGTCACCACCATCCACCATCGGCAAACCACCCGCTTGCACCACAAAAATCACAAAACCGTGGCTGGCTGCAGCAGTCCCACCGCCGCAGGCTCCGCTACCTCATCGTATCCATGGGCTAGCTCCCACGCCGACCGGTCCCGCATAAGTCGTTGCACAAGAGCAGTATGCATCGCATGGCCTGCACGCTCGGCCACCACATTGCCCTGGATTCTCCGCCCCGCCAACGCCAGATCCCCAATCAGGTCCAGCACCTTGTGTCGCACAAACTCATCATCAAACCGAAGTGGCCCATTTTCAACACCTTGCCGCGAAAGAATAATAGCGCTTTCATCCGAAACTCCACGAATCAGCCCCATATCGCGCAGCATCGCCTCATCTTCTTTGAACCCAAACGTCCTTGCCGGAGCTATTAATTTAACGTAATCCCCCGTCGCCAGATCGCCCTTAAACGTCTCATAACCAATAGGTTGCGGGAAGTCGATCGTGTACTGAATCCTGTAGCCAGACCCCGGATAGACCCCAATAAACTTGGACCCATCCCGGACCTCCACCTCTTTTAGAATCTTCAGGTACTCGCGTTTTCGCCTCTGCTGCTTAATCCCAACAGAATGAAAGGCTTGCACATAGGGCAAAGCGCTCCCATCCAGGATCGGCACCTCAAGATTATCCACTTCGACGATCACGTTATCCACGCCGAAGCCGATAAGAGCAGATAACAAATGCTCCGTCGTCGAGATCAAAACGCTCTGCCGCATCAAGCTCGTAGCGTAGCTTACCTTCGCCACATTACGCCCAATGGCGGCGATTTCAAAATTGTCTAAGTCGGTGCGTCGAAAGACGATACCCGATCCAGCAGGTGCCGGAACCAGTCGCATCAGCACCGGGGCGCCGCTATGCAAGCCGATGCCACTGAACTCTATCTCCGAACGAATTGTCTGCTCAAAGTGAGCTTCCAGGGCCACGAATCAGCGTCTCCGGCAACCACCCATGAGGTTACAAGGGAAATAGTTTCCCTCAATGTGGCAAATAAGACACATTACTCCCAACTAATTGACTACTTTTTTCCTCAGGAACTCCGGAAACTAATCCCTTTCATTGCTATAACATCCGTCCATGGAAACCGCAGCGATCCTCAGCGCCGTAGAAAAGCAGAGACACTGGATCCTCGCCACCCTCCGGGATCTCGTCCAGCAGGAATCTCCAAGTGAAGTCCCGCAAGCAGTTAACGCCGCCGCCTCACTCGTCGAACTCTGGTCTAAAGACCTCGGAGCCCGTACCAGGCGCCACAAACAGACCCAGTTCGGCGACGTCCTCGAACTTCGCTTCGGTCCACCCCGCTCCAAACGGAAGCCAGTTCTCCTCCTCGGCCATCTCGACACCGTCTGGCCCATGGGAACCCTCAAAACAATGCCATACCGCGAGGTCGAAGGGCGACTCTGGGGACCCGGCGTGCTGGACATGAAGGCAGGCGTGGTCATGGCGCTCACCGCCCTCAAGGTATTGCAACAGCTAAAATTAGCTCGTCCAGTCACCCTCCTGCTCAACAGTGACGAAGAAGTGGGGAGCACGATCTCCCGTCCGATCACAGAAAAGTTAGCGAAAGAATCATCCGCCGTTTTCGTCCTGGAGCCTGCTCAGGGGCTCGCCTATAAGACCTCCCGAAAAGGAGTAGGCCAATATAATGTGCAGGTTACCGGGGTAGGAGCACACAGCGGGGTTGACTTTGAGCGCGGCCACTCCGCCATCCTCGAGCTGGCGAAACAGGTCCAGACCATCTCCAGCTTCACAAATCTACCGCGCAAACTGACGGTAAACTGTGGTGTCATCGCTGGTGGAACGCGCTCTAACGTGGTCCCTTCGCACGCTTCCACCGAGGTAGACGTCCGCATCGCCAGGGCCAGCGACGCCGCCTACGTCGACCGCCTCTTCCGCCGGCTCAAAGTCTCAGATCGACACTGCAAACTCACTATCACCGGCGGCATCAACCGCCCTCCGATGGAGCGAAAACCGGGAACCATCGCGCTCTTCAAAAAAGCGCGTTCGCTCGCAGCAGAACTTGGCTTCGTCCTTGAAGAGGCCTCCACCGGAGGCGGCTCGGACGGCAACTTCACCGCTGCCCTCGGTGTGCCCACGCTCGACGGAATGGGCGCAGTCGGAGACGGTGCCCACGCTGCCCACGAGTCCGTCCTCATCGAGCATCTGGTCCCGCGAACGGCCCTGCTCGCAGCCATGATCGCCAGCAGCGAATGACCAAATGGCCAGCCGCCTATACCTACTCCGAGACCTTATCCACAGCAGGCGTATCCAGCTGGGCCTGTGCCAGCAACGCAATCGTGCGCGCAATTGGCAGACCGACCACGTTGAAGTAGCAGCCCTCAATCCGCGGAATCCATCGCGCCGCATAACCCTGGATCGCGTAAGCCCCTGCCTTATCCAGCGGCTCACCGCTGGCAATATATCGCCCGATCTCCGCGTCGGTGATCACATTAAACGTCACCTGCGTAATGTCGAGATCTCTAACCGTCTTCTTCGCCGTCACTGCCGCGATACCAGTCAGCACCGCGTGGGTGCGCCCGCTCAGCAGCTCCAGCATCCGGCGAGCGTCGGCAGCATTGGCTGGCTTGCCCAGGATATGTCCCTCGACCACCACGCAGGTATCTGCGCCCAGTACGACCAACGGCTCGTCCAAACTGTCTGAGGACCTGTGAGCATTCCAGACAGCCTGAGCCTTCTCCTCTGCAAGCCGCTGGACATAAGCCGCAGCAGCTTCATTCGGCAACAGATCTTCGTTCAGGTTGGCAGGCGCAACGGTAAACGTCAGTCCCGCCTGCGTGAGTAGTTCATGGCGACGTGGCGAAGCGGAGGCAAGAAGAAGCATCACGAGCGAATCTCTTCCACCGCGATCTGCGCCTTCATCGTATGCGCAGCACCTGGCGCAAGCGTTATCGCATCCGTCGCAGCGTTCACCGTCTCCACCGCGACGAACTCATGCCACTCCGTCGGGTCCATATCTGCCAGCTTCGCCGCTCCAGACTCCCACGGATTCCACACCACGGTAGTGGTCGAGCCGGTCTTCGCAACAATGATGCGGCGCTTCCCCGCATGATCGTTCACCGTGCAGGTAGCAGTGGTGTCCAGATAAACACGATCCGTCGGACCCGTCACCGTGATCTCTCCGTGCTGCTGCTTCTTCGCAAAATTGTCGACCTTGTCGAGGTAGCTGACCCCATCGAGGCCCGCAATCGCCACCTCGTGAATATCCGAGACTGCGTAGTAGGTATGCAGCGCCTCTTCAAAGACCAGCGGTGTCGACGCATCATTGGCCACCGTCAACTGCATCGACAGCGTGCGCCCGATGGTGAGCTGATATGCAAGGCGGAACTGATCGTATCCCAGGCTGCGGCTCAGGTCCGACGGCCCAAGCGTAAATGAAAGATGCAGGTCGTCGCCGGACAGCGCCGCAAAGGCAAGCGTCCAATCCTGAATTCGCGCGAAGCCATGCGACGGTCCGGTCTTTCCATCGTGCCGCGTTGCGAACCACGGAAACGCAATCGGCACCCCGCCGCGAATCGCCTTGCCTGGCGCAAGCTCGGTCTTGCGGCTGGTAAAGATCGCCGCCTGGTGCCCCGCAGGCTGCCATGCCGTCAGGTGCGCGCCTTGCAGATAGACCGTCGCGCTCGCGTGCGGCGTGGTGATGTCGGCGTGGATCAAGCCGCTCGCCGTCGCCCGAAATATCAGGACTCCCGGCAGGCCATAGTGTTCGTTCAGTTCGTTGATATCCATCGTGCAGTCAGTTTAGTAGATGCGCGTGAGTTAAGATGAACCGATGCGAGAGGATGAGAGGTCAGCCCCCGGCAAACTCGCGAAGCTCTCGTCATACTTCTGCTCACGATGGCTGAAAAAGTGATGACCCTTCGCCAGGCCATCACCACTGCCGCCGCCGAACTGGCTGCCAGCCCACACCTTAGCGAGCACGCCCATCGCGATGCCGAACTCCTCCTGCTCCACATCGCCAAAATCTCCCGCGTCACCCTCATCGCTCATCCCGACAGCATCCTCACTCCCAGCCAGCAGGCCCTCTATCAAAGCACCATCGCTCGCCGTCTGCAGCTCGAGCCCATTCAATACATCACCGGCGAGCAGGAGTTCTACGGCCTTCTACTTCACGTAACCCCAGCCGTCCTCATCCCTCGCCCTGAGACTGAGCACCTCGTCGAAGCCGTGCTCCACCTCCTACCCACAGACCGCCCCCTGAAGTTGGTCGATGTCGGCACGGGATCAGGCGCCATCGCCATCGCGCTCGCCGTCCATCTCCCCCTAGCAGAGATCACAGCCATCGATCTTTCCCATGAAGCCCTTGCCGTCGCAGAACGCAATGCCCGCCTGTACCACCTAGAGGACCGCATCCGCTTCCTTCACTCCGATCTCCTGGCCGCAATCAACCCTGACGAAACCTTCGATGCGATCCTCAGCAACCCGCCCTACATTCCGGAGTCCGACCGCTCCTCTCTTCATCCGCAGGTTCGCGAGCACGAACCCACAGCCGCACTCTTCGCCGGCGAAACCGGTCTGGACATCTATCGCCGCCTCATTCCCGAGGCTGGCAAAGCGCTCAAATCAAACGGCCTGTTGGCGCTGGAGATCGGCCACGGCCAGCAGCTGTCCCTCACCAACCTGCTCACCGGCTGGAATGAAATCTCCTTCATCAACGATCTCCAGCAGATTCCCCGGGTAGCCCTCGCGCGCAAACCAGATACCTTCGACCGGAGAGGGCCGAATCTGTCACAATGAAACCCTCTGCGCTGTCGTTCGTATAACAGTCAGAGCCTTAATTCCATGAAAAGCTCTATGAAAAAAGCCGAGCTCCAGGATCACCTCTACGCGCTGGAAGAGCGCCTCCTCCACCCCGACCGGGAGTCGGACCGCACCACCCTGATCCCACTCTTCGCTGACGAGTACAGAGAGTTCTGCACCTCCGGCCGTGTCTTCAACCGACAACAGGTCATCGACGTCCTTCTAAAAAGTTCTGCTCGCCCAGCCACCATCCATCACTTCTATATCGCGCAGCTCGCCGAAGATGTCGTCCTCGCCACCTACCGCGCAAAGACCGCCATAGCCAGCTCCCACCGCTCCTCTCTCTGGACCTTCCGCGACAACCGTTGGCAGCTCGTCTTCCATCAGGGCACCATCGCGACGTAAAACTCGGCCGCCTTTTTTCAAATTCGTCCCGCGCACAACGAAATCAGATATCAGATCTGCTACCCTCCCTCCATGCGCTTTCATCTGCTGACCCTTGTTCTGGCCACCTCCCTCTGCGCCTCCCTCCCCCCTTGGGCACACGCTAGCTCCGTCCCCGTCGAGACTCGCATCGCCGCTCAGAACGCACTCTTTGAAGAGATCTACCAGGCCGACCTTAAGAAAAATCCAGAGCGCGCCACCGCCGTCGGCGACTATCGCTACAACGACAAGCTCGCCGACTACTCCCTGGCTGCCATTGTCCAGCAGAACGCCGACAATCAGGCCGACCTGCGCCGACTCTCTGCTATCGACGCCACGGGTTTTCCCGAACAGGACCTACTCTCCCACCAACTCATGGAGCGCAGGCTCAAGCAGAACATCGAAGACTTCGGCCTCAAAAACTACGAGATGTCCGTCAACCAGCAAAACGGCATCCACACCTCACTCTCCGATCTGCCGTTAGCCGTTCCCCTCGATACCGTCCAGCACTACGACGACTACATCGCCCGCCTCCACCAGATTCCCCGCGTCCTCGCTCAGTCCACCGACGTTCTTCGCCTCGGACTCAAAGATAACCTCATGCCGCCTCGCTTTCTCCTCGAGCAGGTCGCCCACCAGGCCTCAGACATCGCCGCCACCAGCCCGTTTCTCATCGCCATCAAGAAGATTCCCGCCTCCTTCTCTGACGCCGATCGCCAGCGCCTCACCACGGCAATCCAGCAGACCGTCGACACCGAGGTCTCGCCCGCCTACCGCACCTTCGCCACCTTCATCGCCAATGACTACGCCCCGCACGGCCGCACTGCTATCAGTGTTTCAACGCTCCCCGATGGCAAACATCGCTATGAGGTAGCCGTACGCGAGCAGACCACCACCGACATGACTCCCGCGCAGATCCATCAGCTTGGCCTCGATGAGATCACCCGCATCACCGCCGAGATGACCACCATCGCCCACAAGGCAGGCTTCAAGGATCTCGAAAGCTTCCGCGCCTCCATTAAAGCCAATCCCAAGTACACCCCGACCTCCTCCGAAGAGATCCTCGATACCTTCCGCCACTACATCGCACAAATGCAGCCCAAGCTCCCCGAGCTCTTCACCGTTCTGCCCGACTGCCCGGTCACCGTCGAAGCCATCCCCGCCTATCAGGCCGCCGCAGCCACCCACTACCAGACCGGCACGCCCGACTGCAAACGTCCCGGGCGCGTCTCCGTCGGTGTCAGCGACTTCGCACACCGTTCGCTGATCAACGACGAGGCCATCGCCTACCACGAAGGCATCCCCGGCCATCACATGCAGCGCTCCGTCCAGCAGCAGCTCAAAGGCCTCCCGCAGTTCCGCATCCACGGCGGCGGATTCACCGCCTACACCGAAGGCTGGGCGCTCTACGCCGAACAACTCGGCAAGGATGTAGGCTTCTATCAGGATCCCGTCAGCGACTACGGTCGCCTCTCCTCAGAGCTCTTCCGTGCCGTCCGCCTCGTCGTCGATACCGGCATCCACTCCCAGGGCTGGACGCGCGAGCAGGTCGTCGCACTCTTCGAGCATACCGACAGCCTCCAGGGCCCAGAGATCCAGTCCGAAACCGACCGCTACATCGCATGGCCCGGCCAGGCCCTCGCCTACAAGATCGGCCAGCTCAAGTTCATCGAGCTTCGCGAGCGCGCCAAAAGAGAGCTGGGACCGAACTTCGATCTCCGTGCCTTCCACGACGAGATGCTCAGCGCAGGCGTACTCCCGCTAGACCTGCTCGAACAGCGCACCAACCACTGGATCGCCGCCCAGAAGTCAAAAGTTGCCAGCGTTAGCGTACCGGTAGCTCCCTAAAGCCCTGCGTACCAGTCATACCCCAGCTTGGTCCAATAGTCGTCCGGTCGCATGTCTGTATAAGCAATCAGGCCGATACGCTTGATCTGTTTGTAACCGTACTTGATCGGCATATGTAACCGCATCGGTGCGCCATGCCACTGCGGCACCGGCCGCCCTGCCATCTCGGTCACCAGCAGACTCTGCGGATGCAGACACGCCTGCAGGTTGAACCCGCAGTAGTAGTCACCATCCGGCGTCTCCATGTAGACATACTTGGGCAGCGACCCATCGGCCTTCTTCGCTGGAGGATACTTCGCAAGAAGATCCGCTAACCGGTATCCGCCCCAGTGCACGATCTGGCTCCACCCCTCAATGCACTTGAACTGCGTCACCAGCTCCCGGTGTGGCAGGCTCGTCACCGCATCCATTGTCAGCAGCAGCCCAGGAGTACCCGGCATCAGCGTGCTGCGCGACATACCCGCCTCCTCCTGACCACGCGGCCTCCTCTTCATCCGCTTCATCGCAGCCTCAAGCTCCGGCGAAACCTTCTGCAAACTCCCCTTCCCGCTACCCACCATCGTACTCGCCGGACCGCCATTCATCATCGGACCATTCCCCGCGCCTGCATCACTATTCGAGCCATCCGCCGTCGCATCCCCGGCCCCCGCAGGCTCGCTCTTCGGTCGAACCTTCGTATCGTGCTCCACCGGCCCGGCATCTTTCTTCGTCTCGTACTGGTACTCCCACGCCGTCACATCGTCGACGTACTGCGGATGCTCCTTCGCACCCTGCACCCCGACCATCTGCAGGCGGTAGCTCTCCGGCACCAGATCCATCTTCAACCCGTAGTTCCCATTCGTCCGCAGCTCCATCGACTTCGCCACCGGATAGGTCGGCGCCAGTCCCCGCTCATCGAAGATCGCCCGCGACACCTTCGCATTGAGCCGCAGCATATGCCGCAGCGGCTCCTGCAGCCGCATGTTCATGGGGCTGTTGTCGAGCCACCGGTAAAACCCATACCCGCTGGCAGCCGCCGCAGCCGCAATCAGAAAACTCCGTCGCGTCCGCACGCCGGACTCCGACCTTACCGCCGCATCCAGCGCCGCCACCTCGGCAGCCCGCGAGTCCCTTCGCTCCCGGTCTCCATCTCGCTCCCAATCACGTTCCAGATCGTCCTCGCGATCCTTCTTCTCCTTCTCCCACTTGCGCCGCTGCTCCTGCTCCTCCCGTTCCTCGCGTCCGTCGCTCATCCCGCCCTCTCCTCGTCCAGCGAAGCCTTTTTCGCCGGCACAATCTCATAACCGCTCACCATCGAGCGGAAGTTATTCCATCCAGCCAGAATCACCTGCCCCACATGCACCACGAAGAACCCGCAGAAGCCAATCGTCAGCAGAAAATGCTCCCACCGCGCCATCTCATAGCCGCCCAGCAGTGTCGTGATCCAGTGCACCTGCGTGGGCTTATAGATGGAAAGCCCCGTCACCAGCGACCCCAGCCCCATCAGGACCACCGACGTATACGCGATCCTCTGCGCCCCGTTGTACTTCTTCTGCGGCGGCAAACCCTTGCGCAGATGCAGGTCCACCAGCGTCACCTGGATCGCGTCCACAAACGATCTGCGCTCCGGCACCAGCACCCGCCACTCTCCCGAGATCAACAGATACGACACATACAAAATCCCGTTGATCGCGAAGATCCACATGAAGAAAAAGTGATACCCCAGTCCCTCCGTCACGCGATAAGGCGCATTGATGAACTTCCAGAACCACGGCGGGAAAAACCGCACCACCGTCAGCGAACCCACGCCCACCCGGTACACTGCGTGCGGATGCTGGTACGCATTGTCCGAGTCATTCCAGTAGATGAGCAGCCCGCTCCAGATCATAGTGAACAACACTGGAAAGTTCACCCAGTGCATCCATCGAATCGCCAGCGGATGCTTCTTCTCCAGCCGGATCGTCGCCTCAACCGGCTCACTCGGCTCCACAGGTGCCGCGCTCATCACGCTCACCGCCTCAGGCACTACAGCAGGTTGCGGAGTAGGAGCTGCAACCTCCGCCGTGACAGGCTCGCTCACCGTGGTCTTCTTCTCATCCGGCAACTCAGCCTGCGGCGCGCCCGAAGTCTCAACTACCTCAGCAGAAACCGCATCTGCCGGAGTCGCTTCTTCCTCGTATTTGCTTCTATTGTTTGGTTCTTCAGGCATTCAAGCTCCCTCGCGCACGCGCGCAGTTCGCAAGACCTGGCAACTACGGCAGGCTTTCTGGCCAAGGTCTGCTCCCACCGTTAGAGTCCTCTTTTGGACAAAGGTTACGAGCTCTTTTACCTCAACTCCACCCGCACCCGCGCACCGTTCTCGTCCGCAAACGTAACCTCCTTTGCGCTCATCACCGCATGCGGCCCCGCCCCTCTTCCATCCAGCGGAAACACGGAGGCATGGTCCGCATCGGTCCAGCACACCAGCCCCTGCACGCACCCCAGAATCTGCGGCACCCCAGGCAGCCCGCTCCAGTTCTGTACCAGGTATCGCCGCGCAACGCCCGGCTCCTCCACCAGAACATCGTTCGTAAAGTTTATAAACAGCCGCGCCCCGTCCACCGCCACGCCGTTCCGCTCCACCTTCCCCAGCGGATCTCGCAGAAAGATCCTCTGCCGGAACACCCCAACGAAGATCACCAGCAGCAACGTCCCCACGACCAGAATCTTTCGCACCTATTTCTCCTCGTGGTACTCCTGCTCTGTATTAATCCCCCAGAGCGCAGCCTTATCGACGTGTCCAGCCACGATACCATCCACCGCCGTCATCGCCGTCAACATGCTGTGGTCCTGGTTGTTGTACTTATGCATCCCGTTCCTTCCCACCAGAAACAGGTTCTCGAATCCATCCGTAAACTCCCGCAGCTCCTCGAACCGGTCATACGTGCCGAAGTAAGCCGGGTACGTCTTCGGCACCCGCACCACGTGCCCGTCCGACACATCCTCCGCATTCAAAATTCCGATCTTCGCCACCTCGGCGATCGCAAACTGCTTCAACTCTTCGTCCGGCATCTTCCAAAGATCATCGGTGTAATAGCAGAAATACTCCAGCCCAATCCACACCTTCGTCGGATCGGCCACCAGGTACGGACTCCAGTTATTGAAGATCTGTAACCGTCCCAGTACCACATCCGGCTCCTGCACATAGATCCACGTATCTTTCAGCAGCCCGCCATCCGGCTCCTTCACCTTCAACCGGTCCACCAACAGTCCCACCGTAATAAAGTCGCGGTACTGCAACCCCGCGCTTACCTCCCGCACATTTTCAGGCACAGGAGCATCCAGCGCCTCCACCAGCTCGCGCATCGGCATCGTCGAAAAGAAATACTCTCCCGCAAACGTCTGCCGCTCCCCCGCCGCATTCACCGCATCGATCGATACCACCCGCTTCACGCCGTCTTCCACAGCACAATGAATCCGATCCACCTTCCACCCCATGTGGATCTCGCCGCCCCCTCCGCGAATAAGATCCGCCACATGCTCCCAAAGCTGCCCAGGCCCAAACTTCGGATACATGAACCGTTCAATCAAACTCGTATCCGTCCCCTTCTGCGCCAGATCGCCAGTCTTTGCCTTCCCGCTAAAGGCCTTTTTCACGAAGTGCTTCACCGCCGTCGTCAGGCTCAAACCTTTGATCCGCTGCGCCCCCCATTCCGCAGAGATCTCATTGCACGGCGTCCCCCAGACCTTCTCCGTATAGCTCTTGAAGAACGTCAGATAGAGCTGCCGTCCAAACCGATTGATCAAAAAGTCTTCGAGGCTCTTCTCCGGCGCAATCTGGCTCACCTTCGACTTCATATAGCTCGCGCCTACGCGAAACGTCCTGGCCAGCCCAAGATTCTTTAGCGTCGTCGCCGTCAGCGTAATTGGATAATCGAAAAACTTTCGCAGGTAATAGATCCTGCTCTTGCGTGGACGAATCAACATCACCAGATCCGGATTGGCCGCGCCCGCAGTCACCAGCATCTCTACCGATCCCTCATCCTCTGCTTCGTCCTCCCCCTCCTCCGCGGCATGGGGATCGATCGGCCCGGCCCCACGCAGCACCGGCTCTTCGTGCAGGCGCGCAGGCACCGCCACCCTCCGCTTCTTCCCTTGGTAAGAGATCTCAGGCTCCGACCCCACATCTCCCACATCGGGCGGCATCAGGTCCACCCACCACTGCATCACCCGATCGCTCTTGGAGAAGAACCGATGGCCCCCGATATCCATCCGGTTGCCCTTGTACTTAATAGTGCGCGAGATCCCGCCGATCTCCTCGCTCGCCTCCAGAAGAATCGGCTTCACATCCGACCGTCTCAGCAACTCGAGGCCCGCAGTCAACCCTGCCGGCCCCGCCCCAATAATGATTGCTCTCCGCGACATGCGTCTGTACGCTCCAGACGCTCACACCGCGCCAAACTCAAGCTTATCGTAAACAATTGGCTCGCTGCCAGACTTCAGCCCGGCCTCTGGCGTCATCTTCATTTGCTACACTGTGCCCATAGCCACCCGAGAAGCTTGCGAAGGAGTCCGTAGAACGAACATGCTTGAACCTCCCCCGCGCCATGTCTCTCTCTCAGAGCGCCTCCGTGCCCATCTCGCCATTGCCAGACTCGATCATTCCATCAAGAATCTCTTCGTTCTGCCTGGCGTTATCGTTCCACTCAGCGTCTCTCCCGCGCTCTTCACCTCAAAGCTCCTCGTAACCCTGCTGCTTGCCTTTATCTCAGTAACTCTGGTCGCCTGCAGCAACTACGTCATCAACGAAGTCCTCGACGCACCCTTCGATCGCCTCCACCCAACCAAGCGCAACCGCCCCGCGGCACTGGGCCTCGTCAACATCCCCGCAGCCTACGCCCAGTGGCTTCTGATGATGGTCGCCGGAGTTGCAATCGGCCTCACCATCTCCCGCATGTTCGCCCTCGTCGCGCTCGTCCTCTGGATCATGGGCTGCCTCTATAACTTTCCGCCGATCCGCACCAAAGACGTTCCCTACCTCGACGTTCTTACAGAGTCCATCAACAATCCTCTGCGCATGCTGCTTGGCTGGTACGCCGTCACCAGCGTTCTCGTGCCTCCGGTCTCGCTGCTCATCGCCTACTGGATGCTGGGTTGCTACTTCATGGGACTCAAGCGCTTCAGCGAACTCTCCGAGATCGGCGATCGCAGCGTGGCCGGAGCCTATCGCGCCTCCTTCAAACGCTACACACCAGAGTCGCTGCTTGTGTCGGTTCTCTTCTACGCCTCCACAGCAATGCTCTTCCTCGGCGCTTTCATCATCCGCTATCGCATCGAGCTTATCCTCGGCTTTCCTCTCGTCGCCTTCACCATGGCCATCTACCTCAAACTCGCTTTCAAGCATGACAGCGCCGTACAGAACCCCGAAAAGCTCTATCGCGAGCCTCTGCTGATGGCCTCCTTCGCCGCGACCGCACTCGTCATGGGGCTGCTCCTCTTCATTCGCATGCCTCGCCTCGAAATATTCTTCACTCCGACCCTGCCCTCCACCACACCAGCAGTCGTTGAGGCTGCCCCCATCAGCACGCCACAGCATCTCCCGGGAACAATTGCTCGTACTCTCATCAAGCTATGAGTTCGTCATCAGATTTCAATGCTGATCATTCACCGGAGAGCTTCGCGCTACCCTGGCCTGCCGTAGCCTTCCTGATCCTGACCGCCGTTCTCTCTCTCCTCTGGTCCCATCACAAGCTCATGTCGCAGGATGAGTTCTTCGTTCTCCAGACCGACAACGCCCCCACCTACGCACAGCTCCTGCACATCCAGCGCACCTACCCCATCTCGCTCGACCCCCTCGTCTACCACACCCTCGTCTACCTCGCCATCAAGGCATTCGGTGCAGGAGCCTTCGCCCTGAGGCTGCCTTCCCTACTCGGCTATCTGCTCATGCAGCTCTGCCTGTTCTACTTCGTGCGCCGCATCGCCAACGAGCGCGCCGCCATCTTCGCGCTGGCATTCCCCGCACTCACCGCGACCCTCTTCTACGCCGCCGAAGGACGACCCTACGGCCTCCTGCTCGGCCTATACGCTCTCGCCATGTTGAGCTGGCAGACGGCGACCCGTCGACCGTCGCAACGCACAGCATCACTCATCGTCCTCGCCGCCGCTATCGCGCTCACGCTCAACACCCACTACTTCGGCATCCTACTGCTTCCGCCTGTCTGCGCCGCCGAGCTCTTCCGCACCATTCAGCGCCGCAAGCTCGATCTTCCTGTCCTCGCCGTCATCGTCGCAGGCATGGCCTCCATCGTCTGCGCGCTCCCATTCCAGAAGGCAGCCGGAGAGTTTCGCAGGAACTACTACAACGCCGGAGAAGTCGGCTACCACGCCATCACCCAGGCCTATCGCTCTCTCTTCGTGGACTACACCCACGCAAGCCTGACCCTGCAGCACTTCGCCGCCATCGGGCTCGTTCTCTTCGCCGCCATTCTCCTCTTCGGCACCATCCTCCAGCTGCGCAGCAAAGACATCCAACTCCCCGAAGCTGAGCTGGTCTTACTCATCGTGCTTGCCGCGCTACCCTTCTTCGGATTTCTCCTGGCACGTTTCGTCACCCACACCATCGAAGTCCGTTACGTCCTCGGAGCCATCGTCGCTCTCACCGCTCTGCTCGCGATAGCCCTGCTTCCGTTGCTCCGCAGTCGCAGCACCGCCGCTCCAATCCTCTCAGCGCTCGCTCTGGCTATCCTCTGCTCCGGCGCAATCCGCATTCACGCAGAGCAGGCAAAGACCAGCGAGGTCCTTGCCGCACTCGTACTGCCTCCTCAGGTAAAAGCCGCGCTACTCGCCAGTCCCTCTGGTCTTCTCTACATTCAGGACATGGGCACCTTCGAGACCGCCAGCTACTACCAGCCCGACCCGGACGTGCGCTCCCGCACCACCCTCGTCTACTCCACCCCCAACGAGCTGCTCTGGGATCATCACGACACAGCCTCCCTCACCGCCCTCCACATGCGCAACTTCACACGCCTTCGAATCCTGCCCTATGAGCAGCTCTCCACCGAATCCGGCCCCCATGTCTTCGTGCTCATCCACAGCGGCTGGAACTGGACGGACGAGACCTTCGCTGCTGATCACGACGAGCTCACACCGCTCGGCTCAGCCATGAAGGGCGACGCCGTCTCCGTAAGGTTCGCGCCCCAGCCCGACGCGCAACTCCCAAAGTAAGTCTTCTGTTCTTGCCTGAGCTACCTCAGGCAAGAACAGCCGTGCGATCCGCTTCCACCTTGCGAGCCAGCCGCATTAGCAGCACCAACAGCAGCAGCGCCCCCAGGTACATGTACGACTGCAGCACATTCAATCCGCGCTTATCCGCCAGCAAGTTCGTCGCAGAGAGAAAATTGTCGCACAGAAAGAAAGAGAGCCCCCACAACCACGGCCTCTTCACCTCCCAGCAGCCATAACTGAACCAGAACCACGCGAAGATACCGAACACAATCCCGTAGTGGTGCTCCCACGCCATCGGCGACGCTGCCACCGAAGCCAACCCCATCGCTGCAAGATCCGCCGTCGAGCTGCGCATCTTGCCCCACGGAAACAGAAGCACACCCGCCACCAGCACCAGCGACGTTAGCAACGTGGTCCGATACACCCACGCAACATACGGCGTGTAGACGTGCGGCGTGTATCCCAGATTCTCTCCGTTGAAGATCATCCGGTTCAACGTCCCAAACATCGACTGATTCGCATAGTGCGACTGCGCCTTATGACTCAGACTCGCCAGCACGCCAACATAATCCAGATTGTTCCGCCACCCGAACACCGCAACCGACATCCCCAGCAAAACAGCCGAGCAGATCAGAAACGCCCACATCGCTCCCCATCTTCGGCGCACCGCCATCCACACCAGCAGCAACACATACTGCGGTTTCACGAACGCAAGCATCGCCGCCACCACAGCGGCCTCGCGTTCACGCCCCGCAGTCCACAGAAACAGCATCAGCGTGAACCCAAACGACAGTAGCGTCTGCGCGTTTCCCAGCGCATAGCCTTTGATCAGCGGATAGCATCCAACGCACGCTAGAACCACAGCAAGAATCGTGGCCCAGTCCAGCTCCACTCCACGCCGTCGCAGCAGCCTGCGGCCCATTGCCAGCGAAACCACGGCGACACCCGCAACCGCAAGCCACGAGACTAGCGCCAGCAGACGCAACATCGCAGCATCGCCAACCCCCAGCCTTCGCAGCGCCACCAGCGGAAGCTCACTCGCCAGCGAATAGA
Source organism: Granulicella sp. S190 (assembly GCF_009766095.1). Lineage (GTDB taxonomy): Bacteria > Acidobacteriota > Terriglobia > Terriglobales > Acidobacteriaceae > Edaphobacter. Next base: position 250,392 of record NZ_LMUD01000009.1, on the reverse strand, counting down.
TCAACGTGTCGTACAGCGGAGCCGCGTAGATCGGCTTCGTCGGATTCGCCTCGAAGTAGTCCAGCGACTTCATCATCGGCAGCCACGAGTCCGTCCACTGCCGCACATGAAGAAGATCTGCAAGCTCAACCTTGATAGCGCCCGGATTCCCCAGATGCAGAGCGCGGCACAAGCCCCACTGAACAACGTTGGCAAGCAGGAGGCTGCACACCACAAAAAAAAGAAGCCGCTTGCCGTGGCTATTGACGCTGGAAATACGTACTGCCCTGGAGGTCACGCTCCCACTCTATCAAAGACCCTTCAACCGCCAGACGTGCAAAGAAAAGAGTGCGGCCGCGAAGTCATCGGACCGCACTCAGCAATACTTCGAAACGATTCAGACCCAGCGATTACGTTCTCTTGACGTTGAACTCCAGCCCGCCCTTGCCATCGGTCACCACGACGTGATCTCCATGCAGCACGCTGCCGTCGAGAATCTTCACCGCCAGCTTGTCCTGCACTAGCCGCTGGATCGCTCTCTTCAAAGGCCGCGCTCCATAGGCACGGTCGTACCCTGCTTTGAAGATCGCCTTCCTCGCGCCGTCGGTCATCTCCAGCGTAATCTTTCGATCCGCCAGCAGCTTCTCCAGATCCTTCAGCCGCAGATCGACGATATGCGTCAGCTGCTCGTCGCCCAGCGGATGGAAGATCACGATATCGTCCACGCGGTTCAGAAACTCCGGCTTGAAGTGCTTGCGCAGCTCATCCATCACGCGGCCCTTCGCCTCCTCAAAGCCCTGTTCGCCCTGCGCCCACGCCGTCGACAACTGGCCCGCGCCAACGTTCGACGTCATAATCAGAACAGTATTCTTGAAGTCCACCGTCCTTCCCTTCGAGTCCGTCAATCGGCCATCGTCGAGCACCTGCAGCAACACGTTGAACACATCCGGATGCGCCTTCTCGATCTCGTCGAACAGAATCACCGCGTACGGCCTCCGTCTCACCGCCTCGGTCAACTGCCCGCCCTCGTCATAGCCGACATAGCCCGGAGGCGCGCCAATCAACCTCGCCACCGCATGCTTCTCCATGTACTCGCTCATGTCGATCCGCACCATCGCAGCCTCATCATCGAACAGAAACTCCGCCAGCGCCTTCGCCGTCTCCGTCTTTCCCACGCCCGTAGGCCCAAGAAAGATAAACGAGCCAATCGGCCGCTTCGGATCGCTCAGGCCTGCGCGCGACCGCCTGATCGCATTCGCCACTGCACCCAGCGCCTCATCCTGTCCCACCACGCGCTCGCGCAGACGATCCTCCATCTGCACCAGCTTCTGCATCTCGCCCTCCAGCATCTTCGAGACAGGAATCCCCGTCCACTTCGACACCACCGCGGCGATATCCTCTTCGTCGACCTCCTCCTTCAACATCCGTCGCTGTCTCTGACCCTTTTGTTTGTCACTCCTCAGCGTAGAGGAGGAGTCTGCTTCTGCCTCCGCCGCATCCTCGCGCACCGCGGCATCCTGCTCCGCGGTCAACTCGCGCAGCTCCGCCTCTCGCGTCGGAATCTCGCCATACTGCAACTCCGCAGCACGCTGCAGGTTCCCCTTGCGCGTCTCTTCGCCCATCTGGAACCGCAGCGCCTCCAACTGCTCCTTCAGCTCCGCGATCTTCCCAATCGCGCCGCGCTCCTTCTGCCACCTCGCGCGCAGAGCGGACGCCTTCTCCTTCACCTCAGCCAGCTCTCGCTCCACCACCTCCAGACGCTCCTGCGACGTCGAATCTTTCTCCCGCTTCAAAGCCGCGCGTTCAATCTCAAGCGAAGTCGCCCTCCGCTCCAGGTCATCGATCTCCACCGGCACCGAGCCGATCTGAATCGCCAGCGCCGCCGCCGCCTCATCCACCAGATCAATCGCCTTATCCGGCAAAAACCGGTCCGAGATATACCTGTGGCTCAACGTAGCCGCAGCCACAATCGCCGAATCCTTGATCCGCACCTTGTGGTGAGCCTCATACTTCTCCTTCAACCCGCGCAGAATCGCAACAGTGTCTTCGACGTTCGGCTCGCCGACATACACAATCTGGAAACGTCGCTCCAGCGCAGCATCCTTCTCGATGTACTTCTTGTACTCACTCAGCGTCGTCGCGCCAATCGCACGCAGCCCACCGCGAGCCAGCGCAGGCTTCAGCATGTTGCTCGCATCCAGCGACCCTTCGCTCGCACCAGCCCCCACCAGAGTATGTAACTCATCGATGAACAAAATCACTTCGCCGTTCGACTCTTCAATCTCCTTCAGCACCGCCTTCAGCCGGTCCTCGAACTCCCCGCGAAACTTCGCCCCGGCGATCATCGCGCCAAGGTCGAGCGAGCACACACGCTTGTTCTTCAAAATCTCGGGCACATCGCCCAGAAAGATCCTCCGCGCCAATCCCTCCACGATCGCCGTTTTACCCACACCCGGCTCGCCGATCAGCACCGGATTATTCTTCGTCCTGCGGCTCAGCACCTGCACCACGCGGCGAATCTCTTCATCCCGCCCAATCACCGGATCGAGCTTCCCGCGCCGCGCCAGCTCGGTCAGGTCCTTCGCATACTTCTCCAATGCCTGAAACTTCCCCTCAGGATTCTGGTCCGTCACTCTTTGTCCGCCACGCACCGCACTCAGCGCCTTCAGAATCGCCTCATGCGTTCCGCCCAGCGCCCCCAGCGCCAGATGCACCGGATCGTTCTTCACGCCCCAACCGGAACCAGCCAGCGCCAGCAGCAGGTGCTCCGTCGATACATACTCGTCCTTGAAGTTCTCCGCCTCTTTGAACCCTTGCTCCAAAACCTTCTGCAGCACATTCGACAGCCCCGGCTGTCCGCCGCCCTGCACCTTCGGCAGCTTCTCAATTCCAGAATTCACTCCCGCGAGCAGCTGCTCCACCGGCACCCCAACCTTCTCCAGCACGGGGATCACCACTCCCTCGCGGTCCTCCAGCAGAGCCGCCATCAGATGCAGCGGCATCACCTCCGGATTGCCGTTCTCCGTTGCATGACCTACAGCCGCCTGCATCGCCTCTTGCGACTTCACCGTCAACCGATCCCACTTGATCGCCATAAACCCTATCTCCTCAACAAATTAAAGCTTTACGTCTAAATTAGACGCGCGAGAGAATCAGAAGATGCGAAATCTGATAACAAGTCACTCACATTTTAGCTCAGCCCTTTTTCCCACATCATCAGCCTCACTTGCCCGCGTGCCTCCTCCAACCCGCAGACCCGCGATGACGCGAGAAGATCAGCACCCCAGCGTCCTGAGAAGCAATGGTTGCGGAGGGGGATGCAGACCGCTATGATTGGCCAAACCATGGACCGGCAGATAGCTCAGGCACCAAAGCAGAAGACCTATCTTGCGGTTCAGGCACTGCGCGGAGTAGCCGCGTCGATGGTCGTCATCCATCACTCCTCCGCCCTCTGGCTCCTCGACTTCGGCCCCAAAAACGTCTACGGTCCCCGCCAGGGCTTCTGGGAGAACGGTGCCTCCGGCGTCGACATCTTCTTCATCATCAGCGGATTCGTCATGGCCATCTCCTCCTTCGGCGGATCCTCAGGCAAAGCCCCGACCGCCGGAAACTTCATGGGTCGCCGTCTTGTGCGCGTAGTTCCGCTCTACTGGTTCCTGACCCTGCTCACCTGGGCCAAAGAGACCCTTTCGGCTCTCCGCCCCTCCGTCGGCAGCGCACCCCATGGGTTTGTGTCCATCGGATACCTCATCTCCTCGCTCCTGTTCCTCCCGCACGCCGGCCCCGACGGAGTCATTCAGCCCTTGGTCGGCCCAGGCTGGACCCTCTCCTATGAGATGTTCTTCTACCTCCTCTTTGCCGCGGCACTTGCCTTCAAAATCGCGCCCATCCGCTTCCTCACTCCGCTTCTCATCCTCTTAGCCGCAATAGGGGCTCTCCGCGGACCTGGCTGGCATCCCGTCACCACCCTCCTCGACCCCTTCCTGCTCGAATTTCTAGCTGGAGTATGGCTCGCCTACGCAGCAAAAAATCGCTTCACCATCCCTCCCTGGCTCTCAGCCGCACTTGGACTCATCGGCTTTGCCGTCATCTTCTTCATCCCCCAGGGAGAGTTCTACGGCTCGCGTACCCTCGCCTGGGGAATCCCGGCACTCCTGATCGTTCAGGCCGCAATCTTCCTCGAGCCCCAGCTCAACCCTCGTATCCCGCGCTGGATGCTCGAAGTAGGAGATGCCTCCTACTCGCTCTATCTCGGACACATCCTCATCATCGCGGCGGTCGCACGGCTGCTGATCTCCACCCACATCGCCACCCGCCAAACCACCATGACGCTCCTCTGCCTCGCGGTAGCGCTACCGCTCTCGATCCTGGTCTATCGCCTCGTCGAGCGGCCTCTCACCTTAGCTATCGGCAGGGCTACCGGCTGGGGAGCCCCGCGAACCCTCGTGGCCGACACAGATCACAGCCTCCTGAAAAAGACCGTATAAGTCTCAGCACCCTACAGGCCCCATGCTGCCACCCAACCCCATCCTTCAGCCCAACTCCCTGCCCGATGCCATGCTCCTCGCCGGCACCGGAGGCCTGCTGGACGCGATCGTCTACCTCAACCACGGCCACGTCTTCGCCAACGCCATGACCGGCAACGTCATCTTCCTCGGCATCGCCACCCTGGGCCGCAACTGGCACGACATCATCCCGCATCTCGTACCCATCGTCGGCTTTCTCGCCGGGGTCACCGGCTCCAAGCACCTGCGCTCCGGCTACCGCTACTCCGCCCCACTCGGCCTGGCCTTTGAGATCCTTGCGCTCTTCGTCCTTGGCTCGCTCTCCAGCGGCTTCCCCAGCATGATCTTCACCTTCATCATCGCCTTCGTCTCCGCCTTCCAGGTCGCCAGCTTCCGCCGCGTAGAGCGCTTCGCCTTCAACTCCACCTTCATCACCGGCAACCTGCGCGACCTGGTCGAAGGCCTCTATGAAGCGCTCACCCCCTCCGCCACCCCCGAGGCGCGAGAACAAGGCCGCGCTCAGGCCATCAACCTTGGCCTCATCTGTCTCTGCTTCCTCGTCGGAGCCATAATCGGTGCCTGGGTAGCCCCGCGCTTCGCAAACCACGCCCTCTGGCTCGCCGAGCCTCTTCTGATCGTCGTCTTCCTCCGCGTCCTCCGCCGCATCCGCAACGCCCCAGCACCAACCCCGCAGACCACCTAAATCCGCAGCGAGAGCGGAGGCACCCGCGATTGCCTTCGCCTTCCCCACCCAAACAACCGTCATCTCGACCGAAGCCGCTCACAGCACCGTCGTGAGCAGCGCAGTGGAGAGACCCCGTATTGCGTAGTTGCCCTTTCGTCGTCATCCGCAGCGAAGCGAAGAATCCCGCATCGTGTTTGCACTTGCCGTTGCCTGTTCGACCCGCACTCACCCCAACGCCCAAAGACTACCCACTGTAGCCACGCCGTTAACCCCAAAGTGGTACGCCCGCACCCTCCCCTAACTGCTACGCTTGCCTCACTTGCATCGCCTCGGACACTACTCCTTGCCTCGCCCGCCTCACCGTCATCTCGTTGTCTTGGTTCTCTTTGCCGTCACTCTGCTCACCGGCTGCGGAGCCGTGCAAAACCAATCGACTCTGCCCGCAGCCGCACCCGGCAGTCCGTCCCCAGTAGCCCCAGCCAACACCTCCAGCTCCCCCATCCTCGGCAACGTCCACGGCGGCCAGCAGCCCGTCACCGGCGCCCACGTCTATCTCTTCGCGGCCGGCACCACCGGCTACGGCGCACCCAGCCTCTCGCTCCTCGACCCCACCCAGCCCGGCGTCCTCACCGACTCTACCGGCAGCTACATCCTCACCGACCCCAGCGGCAACTTCGGCTTCGGCGGCGACTACACCTGCACCGCCGGCCAGCAGGTCTACGTCCTCGTCACTGGCGGCAACCCCGGCCTTCCCAACAATGCCATCAACCCCGCGCTCGCCCTCATGTCCATACTCGGCACCTGCCCTGCAGCACCTGCAACCTTCGGCGACACCGTCCCCTTCCTCTTCATCAACGAGGTCTCTACCGTCGCCTCTGCCTTCGCTCTCTCCGGCTTCATGGCCGACGCCACCCACCTCAGTTCCGGCCCCTCGACCAATGCACAACAAGGCCTGGAAAACGCCTTCCTCACCGTCAATAACCTCGTCGACAGCAGCAGCGGCACTACCCGTCTCCAAAGCATCGACGCGAACGGCGACGTCCCCCAGGCCGAGATCAACACCCTCGCCGACATGCTTGTCGACTGCGTCAACTCCGACGGCACCGAAGCCTGCTCCGACCTCTTCCCCAACGCCGTCGGCCTCGACGGGACCCTCCCCACCGACACCCTCACCGCCGCCCTCAACATCGCCCGCAACCCCGGCGCCAACCCAGCCGCCCTCTTCGGCGCAGGCTTCCCCGACTCGCCCTACCAGCCCACCCTCACCGCCGCGCCCAACGACTGGTCCATCGCCCTCACCTTCTACGCCGACAACATGGTCGGCCCCTACTTCCCCGCCATCGACTCCGCCAACAACATCTGGTACTCCAGCAACAAGAACAACGCCATCGGCGAATCGGACAAGAACGGCCTTCTGCTCTCTCCCGCCACGGGCTACACCGGAGGCGGTATCAGTGCACCCGCACAGCTCGCCGTCGACGGCGCAAATCGCATCTGGGTCGCCAACCGCGACGGCAACTCCCTCTCCGCCTTCTCCAACTCCGGCAAACCCATCTCGCCCACCACCGGCTATCTCGCTCCCGGCCTCAACACCCCCCGCGGCCTCGCCATCGACGCCTCCGGCAACGTCTGGATCACCAACACCGGCTTCAACTCCATCACCGAGTTCATCGGCATAGCCACCCCGGCATCAACACCCATCTCCGCTGGCACCCACGGCCAACGCCCCTGAGCAAGATCTGCTCCAACATTCAGATCGCCTCATCCTTCTGTCGCCCTATCCTTCCCTTATCCTCAGAGAGGCTACCCTTACAAAAAGATCCCCATCCCCATCAGTCCGAACATCAGGAGCACCACTTGAAGGAACGCTCGAAGAGAAGTCGGCCAAAACCATGGTCGGAACACAAACAAGAGCTTCACTCCTGGTCCGGCCCGTTTAAACATCTCGAGTGGCATCTCTCCTGGGTAGCCTGGGCGCTGGGCAACTGGGCACTCCTCGACGTGCTCGAAAATCTCGGAACCTTCTCCGTTCTCATCGCCGTCATCTTCTACTTCTCAGACCGCGGAAACCGGCAGAAGCAGCGGCACTATCAAGCCTGGCAGGTCATCAACACCGCTCAGGGAAAAGGCGGCAGCGGAGGCCGCATCGAAGCCATGCAGGAGCTCAACGCCGACCACATCTCCCTCACCGGCGTCGATGCAGGGCAGGCCTTTCTCGTCGGCGTCTCTCTCAAACACGCCAACCTCAGCCGCTGCGATCTCCACGCCTCCGATCTGCGCAACAGTGACTTCTCAGACTCCGTCCTGAGCTTCTGCACCCTGGAAGATGCCAACCTCCGTAGCGCAAACCTCACCAATGCAAAGGTGGACGACGTCAAGATGACAAACGTGGACATGAACGGCGCAAACCTGCAGGGGGCAGACATCTCAGGATCTGATCTCACCGGCGCCGATCTCCGTGGCGCAAACCTCAAGGGCGTTCAGTGGCAGAGAATCTCTGCCATTAAAATGGCGAACATCTTCAACGTCAGGAACGCCCCTCAAGGCTTTATCAAATTCGCTTTAGACAACGGCGCTGTCAGCATGGAGTCGGAGGAGAAGTGGGACGAGTTGACGAAGTAGTCTGGCGACGAACAGCAAAAGCCACCCGAAGGTGGCTCCCGCTGACAATGAAACCAATCTACTTGCCGCTCTCGGTCCCCCGGATGAACGCCGCCACATCCGCGTGGAACTGCTTCAGCACATCTTCGTTCACATAGACCATGTGTCCGCTCTGGTAGTAGTGATAGCTGATATTCGCCTGCAGCTTCTGCGGAATCTGCAGATGATGCATCTCGAACTTGCCCTCAAAGTAAGGTGTCGCCAAGTCGTAATATCCCCCTGCCAGCATCACCTTCATCTTCGGGTTGGACTTCATCGTGTACGCCAGGTCCGGCATCACGTTCGTCCCGCCCTCCTGCTGATTCGCTGGCGGCCCACCCGGAGCCTGGTGCCGCAGATCCCACGTAAAGTCAGGATCCACATAAGCCCCCGGCTTGTACGTCTGGTTCTCGCCATACTTCAGCTCCGTCCTCATGTACTGATTCAGCGCCGCCGTGTACGCCGAAGAGATCGCGTTGCTCTGCGGGTCATACTCCGCATCCGAGCTCAGCGGGTCGAGATCCGGCCCTTTATACCGCGTATCCAGCCGCCCCGTCGTCGTCTCGTCATCCAGCTGTAGCTGCTTGCTGAACGCCCCACCCGTAACCCGCAGATTCGCTCGCAACAGGTACGCCACCGTCAGCCCGGTGTACTCATGCAACTTCTCCGCCACCGCCTGCCGCTTCGCCTCAGGCAGCTCCGAACCCTGCAGCAGCGAGCTCATATACTCGCCCATCGCATACTGCTCCACCTCGGCCAGAAACGGCTCTAGCGCCGCAGGCTGTGTCGGCAGCTTGTGATGATAGAAAGCGCTCGCCGCAAACGTAGGCAGTCCCAGCGCATAAGCCTGATCCACCCCCGGATTGAACTTCGGCCCATCGATGCTATTGTCGAAGCTCAGAATCTGTGACAGCAGAATAATCCCGTTCAGATCTACATTCTCCAGATCGGCCGAGAGCACCGCGCTGCGCGGCGTCCCATAGCTCTCGCCAAACAGATACTTCGGCGAGTTCCAACGGTTGTACTTCGTCAGAAACCTGCGAATGAACCTCTCAAACGCATGCGCATCCTGGTCCACGCCCCAGAACGCCTTCTCTTTATCCTTGCCCATGATCCGGCTGAACCCTGTCCCTGGCGCATCGATAAACACCACGTCGCTCACATCCAGCAGACTGTAGTCGTTGTTCACAATCTTGTACGGCGCGCCCTCATCATGCTGCGCGTCGGTCGTTACCACGCGCTTCGGCCCGAACGACCCCATATGCAGCCACATCGAAGCCGACCCAGGCCCACCGTTGTACATAAACGTCACCGGCCGTCCCGCCGGGGCATCCTTCTTGAAGTACGCCACATAAAACATCCGCGACGTAGCAGGAGCCTCCTCCGGCTTCTCCGGATCAGGCACCTTCTCTCCCGTATCCGGCAGCAGCTTCCCATCCAGCCCCAGCATCGCATCCTGCGAATCCGTCGCGCCCACCGTCAGCGTCCCTGCCACCGCCTTATAAGCGATCGCCTGCCCACCCACACTGACCGAGCCCTCCGTCGCTGAGTCTGTCGGAGGCTCTGCCGGCTCAACCACCGGCGTTCCCGTCACCACCAGCTTCTGATCCTTCTTCTTCTCGCTGTCTTTCTTCTCCTGCGGCTGAGCACCCATCGCAAACGCAGCGGACACCAGTAACACGCCGCAAGACAGACCGATCCGAACCAGCTTCCTCGACATACTTACACTCTCCAAAACGCAAAATTCACAGTATCAGAAGTATATCTACGTTCCCGCTCTGACTTTGTTCTGACAACAAATCTCACGCGCCCCAAATCCCCAGCCTTCGCCCCTTAGTTCGTTAGTTCGTTAGTTCGTTAGTTCGTTAGTTCGTTGGTTTGTTGGTTCGTTGGTTTTCATACTTCTCTGTAATGAGAGCACCGCCACAATTGGCACAGACTCGCTCTTCTGTTTGTCATTCCCGAACGGAATCTGCGGTTGCGGTTGTTTGTTTTCACCCCTCCCCTAATCCATAAATCCGTCATTTCGACCGAAGCAACTCACGGCCTCATCGTGAGCTGCGCAGCGGAGAGACCCCCGTATTTCGCCGTTGCTTTGCCGTTGCTTACTCTTTTACTGTCATTCCACAGCGGAGGAGTCTGCACCTGCTTGCTTATTCACGCAAAGCTCCCCCTTACTCGGAACCAATTCACAAACGAATTAAACCGTTAGCGTCACCGTAACAACCCACGAATTATCGTGTCTGCACCGTCAAACCCGAGGGTCCCATGAAACTTCCGCTCCTGCGCGCCTTCTTCCTTCTCGCTCTCGCCGCCGGCCTCTCCAACGCCCTTCCCGCCCAGCAACCAGCACCACCCCCCTCTGACTCAACACAACCGGCGCAACCTCAAAGCACACAGCCGGTCAAAGACGCGAACGGTACCTACACCATCCGCCGCAACGCCCGCCTCGTCATCCTCGACCTCGTCGTCACCGACGCCAAGGGCAACATCGTCACCGATCTCAAGCGCGACGAGTTCCACGTCACCGAAGCCAATGAGCCCCAGACCCTCCTCAACTTCGACGCCCCCGCTACCCACGCCCTCGATTCGCAGCTCACCATCAACTCCACCGAAGAGCTCGACCGCCTCGCCCCCAACGCCCCCGTCAATATCCTCCTCCTCGACGAGTTCAACACTCGCTTCGAAGACATGGCCTTTGCCCGCTACTCCCTCAAAAAATTCCTCGAGCGCCAGCCCGGCAAGCTCGACACCCCCACCATGCTCCTCGCCGTCGACCTGCAGCACTTCAGCGTGCTCCACGACTACACCCAGAACAAAGACGAGATCATCTCCGCGCTCGATCATCACTTCAGCGCCTATCCCTGGCAGGCCCAGCAGGGACAGTGGCGCGCCGACCGCTTCGCCCTCGCCTTCCTCACCCTTCGCCGCGTCGCAGAAGCCGTCGTCGGTCATCCCGGCCACAAGAATATGATCTGGGTTGGCCGTGGCTTCCCCGCTCTCCGCTGGGAAGACGTCCCCGTCGACACCGTCAATCGCGTCGACAACGCCGTCCAGGACTGCGTCAACGTCCTGCGCGACGCCCGCGTCACCCTCTACACCATCGACCCCGCCGGCCTTCAGATCAATCCTCAAACCTACGGACGCACCGCCGGTCGCGACGACCCCTTTGGCGGCGAGTATCAGTTCAACCGCCTCGCCAAAGCCACCGGTGGCCGCACCCTCTACGGACGCAACGACGTAGACGCTGAGATCGGCACCGCCATCCGAGACGGCGCCAGCTTCTATTCCCTTACCTACCGCCCGCAAAACACCTCGCTCGACCCCTCAAAATTCCGCAAGATTAACATCACGCTCGACCGCCCCGGCCTCATCGTCTACACCCGCCAGGGCTACTACCTCCAGCGCGGCCCCGGTCGCGTCGATCCCGTCAACCCCTCCCGCCGCCTCATGACCGACCTCATCTCCGCCGACACCAGCACCATGGTCTACGACGGCGTCCCCGTCACCCTCGAACCCTCCCCCACCGATCCCAACCGTTTCATCGTCCACGTCGACGCGCGCGGACTCTACTGGTCGCCCGCCACCGACACCGAACCCCGGCACTCCGACGTAGTTCTCGCCATCACCACCTTCGACCGCAAGGGAAAGGTGCTCAAGACTTCCGCGAAGGTGATCCACGCCAGCGCTCCCACCACCGTCGCCCCCACCGGAAGAATCGAGCGTGGCATGGATCTCGCCTACACCCTCGACCCCGACCCCAAGGCAGTCCGCGTCCGCTTCGTCGTCCGAGTCTCCTTCTCCGGCCGCATCGGCACCGTAGACGCCAACCTCGGCCAGCAAGCCGCCACCGCTCCATCACCCGCCCCATCCACTCCCTAGACCGGCCAACCACTGTTCACTTGCGAACGAAGTATTCCGTTTCCGGACAGAATCGACTCGCACCCCGCCGAGGACCAGCCTCTACCTTCAACAAACAAGTCTCTTACAGTCTGATTCGTTTGGCTGCCAACGTGCCACCATCTCTCCTCAGGCCTCGACCCCGCAGACTCCGGCTACGGAGAAGACCGCATGATCCCGATCGTGACCAACGGGCTCGAGGCTGTGCAACGCGTACCCGGTGTCACCTCCGCTGCCGCGACAAACGACGCCGAGCTCACCGGCGACTCCCACTTCAGTGGCTTCTCGGTCGAAGGCCATAAGACAACCGAGGACGAAAAAACAGACTTTGAAGCTCCTTGGATCACAGCTGGGTACTTCGCCACGCTGAAGCAGCCATTGCTTGTGGGACGGGAGTTCGCCGTCGCGGATACCCACGATGCTCCAAAGGTAGCAGTCGTCAATCTGGCCTTCGCGAAGCGATTCTTCGGATCTGCGCAGAACGCGCTGGGCCGCATGGTCTCCGAGGGAGGAGATGCCCCCATCCCACCCGACACCACCATCGTCGGCGTCGTAGGCGACACCAAACATCAGAATCTCCGCACCGACATCGGCGTGGCAGTCTACCGCCCCTATGTGCAGATCAAACATCCGACCGGGATGAGGATCTATGCCCGCACCACCCAGTCTCCCGAGATGGTCGAATCCGCAATACGGCAGAACGTTCACGGAATGGATCCCACCCTGGTAGTGGATGACATGCGAACGATGGAGGACCAGGTCAACCTGAGCGCCGCCGATGAACGCGCGCTGGCTCTTCTTGCGATCGGATTCTCTGCACTGGCGATCCTGCTCGCATCGGTCGGACTCTACGGCGTGCTCGCCTACTCCACCGAACAGCGCACTCGGGAAATCGGCGTGCGCCTCGCCTTGGGATCGCAACGGAGTGGCGTCGTCCTACTCGTCGTCCGCGAGATGTTCCTCATCGCCGCAATCGCCATCGTCATCGCTCTGCCCTCCATCGTCCTGCTAGGCCGACTCTTCCGCAGCCAGCTCTACGGCGTAACCACATCCGATCCCCTCACTCTCGCCGGAGCTGTGCTTCTAGCCGCAGTCATGGTCACACTAGCCGCCGCCCTCCCCGCACGAAGAGCCGCCTCCATCGAACCCATGCAAGCCCTCCGCACCGAATGACCACGCCTCTCGCGACTCCATAAACGCTCTACAAGAGCGAGAGGCTCGCACTCTCCAGCAAGCATTTGTAACCCATTGAGAATTAATCGCGAGCTGCTCAACGCGTGTACTTATTAATCCAGTTAACCTCCCACGTCTTTCCACCATCGTCAGAAAATGCCTGCTCCGACTGCGCCGTATCCTGCGAGGTCTTCCAGATCGAAAACCGCACCAGCACCGACCGCCCATTGATCTCCTCGTAGTCATAGAACGTGCCGCGTCCGTCTTTGAATCCGCCAACGCCCGGGATACCTAGCGTGCCCACATTCGGCGTCGCGAAGTCCAGGTTCCACTCATGCGTCGTCGGATTGAACCACCGCAGCGACAACAGCTCCACATGCCCCGCGGGACCGTCTGCCTTGTACTCCGCCAGATTCGCCTTGCCTCCCCAAACCTTCTTGACCACCGACACTCCATCCATATCCACCCACGTCGTAGACCCCGTCAGCGGATGCAGCAACCGTGTCGAGTGCGTCTTCCACGTTCCCAAATCAAAGTCGAAATCGCGTTGCCCGTTGGAGCCATCGACGCGCTCCATACTAACCGGCGTCAGCGAAGCACCTGCCTCACCCGACTGTTTCTCGCGCATCAGATCCCCGATAAAAGCAGGAACCCAGGTCTTTCCGCCATCATCCGAAAAATCCTCTTCGAAGTGGTGAGAGTCCGGTTTTATATCGGACCACGTTCCCCGAATCAGAACAGTCTTGCCACGAAAGGTCTCCTGCGAAAAGAGCTCGCCCCGCCCATTCTTGAACGACCCCACCAGCGGCGTAGTCAGCACGCCCGCCTGGCTGTCGATAAACGACTGCGTCCACTGATGAGCCTGCGGGTTGTAAAGAAACATCGTCAGCCCTTCCCAATGACCCTTCGGCCCGTCGGCTTCAATCTCCTCCAGTTGCCCCCGGCCATCCCAAACCTTCCGCACTGTCACCGTCCCATTCAGTTCCATCGACTTGTCCGACCCCGAAAACGGATCGAGCACGCGCCGAATGTGCGTACGCCAGACTCCCAGGTTGAAATCAAAGTCGTTCTTCCCATCTCGCATCGCAGCGGCCGTTTGTGATCCGTTGTCGGACGCGGCTCCCGCTGTCTGCGCAAAACCCTTGGCAAATGCCGCTCCAAACACACAAGCAGCCATTGCGACTACAGCGAACACCCCGAGACTCTTCCCACGTACTTTGCTTCTCAGCTCGCGAAATAAACCCATCATCGATCTCCTCCTGCTTTCTGACACGCCAGCAGTGTAGGCTTATTTCCAAACTGATCAGCCCACTTATGACACAGGGATTTTCAAAGAAAAATCAAAGCTCGCCCGATTCCTCCTATCGATTCGGCAACTTTGAACTTCACCCAGGTGAGCGTCTCCTCAAAACATCTGGCCTTCCCGTTCCGCTTCAACCCAAAGCATTCGACGCTCTCCTCTGCCTCGTCCGCAAAGCCGAACATCTCGTCAGCAAACAGGAGTTGATCGACACGCTATGGCCCTCCGTGCACGTCAGCGAGGCAAACCTCACCAACACCATCGTCAGCCTCAGAAAGATCGTCGGCCGCGACGCCATCAGAACAGTTTCAAAACACGGATACCGCTTTGAACTCGCCGTTACCGGAGAACCCGGCGTCGCACAAGCAGCCTACGAAAAATTTGCACGCGCGAAAGAGTTAACCGCCCAACGTTCTCTGGACTCGATGCTCCTCGCCCGCGATCTCTACTGGACATGCCTCGCCGAAGATCCTAGCTTCGCACCCGCATGGGCCTGGCTAGGCCGATGCTGCTGGTTTCTCGATAAGTTCAGTGCCACCTCTTCCGCAAATCTGGAGCTGGCCCACGCCGCATTCCTGCGAGCGTTTGCGCTCGATCCAGACCTCGCCTCCGCTCACCAGTTCTATACCTTCGTGCAGGTAGACACAGGCCACGCAGCCGACGCGATGGTTCGACTCCTCGAACGCCTCAAACAGAATCCCCGCGAACCCGAGTCGTTCACAAGTCTCGTCCAGGTCCTTCGCTTCCGCGGAATGCTCCCGCAATCTATCGATGCGCATCGCCGCGCCGTCCGGCTCGATCCCGCCGTCATCACCAGTGTCGCTCACACTCTCTTCCTCTCCGGCGACTACGCCTCCGCAATCGAAACCTACAGCGGACGCGCCGCTTACTACCTCGACGCCGCAGCCTGGGCAGCTCTTGGCAATCGAAAGCGCGCAGTCTCCCTCTTGCGCGAGCGCCTCGACAAGATGCCGTTATCCCCGCTGATGACAGCTCTCCTTAGTTCTCTGCTCTCTCTGCTCGAAGGTAGAACAGAGGAAGCCATCAATCTCATGAAAGCCGCAGACACAACCCGCGAGCCGGAAATTCTCCTGTACTTCGCGCGCCACTACTCTCGGATGAAGAAACCGGAGCTGGCAATCACAGCGCTCAAGCAGGCGGCACAGTCAGGCTTCATCTGCGCACCCCACACTCTCACCTCAGACCCATGGTTCAGCACACTCCGCAGACACCCGCAGTTCAACTCCCTCCGCGACTCCATGCAAACTCTGGTCGACGAAGCCCAATCAACTTTGGACAGATACACCGTCTAAACCGTCTTCAAAAAGAGCCATCGAAAAAAATCAACTCCCGTCAGGTCCACGCAGCTCTACTTTCAAATCCTCAATGCATCCTGTGAGGAAGGCAGTCCCCGATGTTAGTCAAAATCCATTGGAGTTGGAGTGAGACCGGAGATAAGATCTATCCCGTAAGCTTCACAAATTGGTTCGGGGATAAATTCATGGCCGAGAATAAGACCAAACCCACAACCACCAGCGTTCCCGCGTTTCTCGATACGTGCGCTGACGAAACGCGACGTACAGACGCCAAGGATCTGGTCAGGA
This sequence comes from Granulicella sp. S190, assembly GCF_009766095.1. Lineage (GTDB taxonomy): Bacteria > Acidobacteriota > Terriglobia > Terriglobales > Acidobacteriaceae > Edaphobacter. The sequence continues at coordinate 234,606 of NZ_LMUD01000009.1, read as the reverse complement.
TGATGCAAAAGATCACTGGCAAAAAACCTGCGATGTGGGGACCGTCCATCGTCGGCTTCGACAGCTATCACTATCTCTACGAGAGCGGGCGCGAAGGCGATATGCTCCTCGTCGGCTTCTCGCCGCGAAAGGCCGCAAACGTCTTGTACGGCGCGATTGGCTTTGATGGTGCTGAAGCCTTGCTTGCCAAGCTCGGCAAGCACACCACCGGCAAAGGATGTCTGTACATCAAGAAGCTGGCGGATGTAGACGTAAAAGTCCTTGAGACACTCATCGAAACGGCCGTGGCAGCAACCAGGGCGCAACATGCAAAACGAGCCTAGACTTTTACTTATGCGCTCAGGCGGATTGTCGTCAACGCACCCGCGAGAGCGGCGTCCGCCTGTTGGCGACAGTCGAGGGCTACATCCGGATTGCCCGTGATCCGCGAAGAACTGGCAGGCGCGGGAATCGCTGATCGCCTTCGCTATGCCAGCGTCCTGTTCCTGTCGCTGAGACGCATCAACCTGTGCGCCTCGGGATTTGTCCGCCAATTTGGCCGTTTCGACTTCGACGACAGAGACGATAGACAAATGCTGCGCGCAACAGATACTCCGCTATAGTACGGAGCAGGATAAATCCCATCCAATTGGTGACCCGAACGTGCACGATCGGAATGTAGTGAAGTCTTTTTCTGTCCTGCTGCTGTCTCTTTTCAGCCTTGCCTCCGTCGCTCAGACCCCCAAACCTGAACCGCAGCAAGCGGATGCCACGCACTCTTCCTCTGTGCGCGTCCAGCCAGCCCTCCTTGCGGACGACGGCATCGCGCAAATCACCCTCGGACAGTCGGTCTACCCGCTCAACGGCCCGTGGAAGTTCACTATCGGCGACTCGCCCATCGACCCCGCCACGCACCAGCCCCTCTGGGCCGAGCCCAGCTTCGACGACTCCCATTGGGAGACCGTCGACCTCACCCCGCCCGCAGGCTCCTTCGATCCCATCGCAGGCATCTCCGGCTACGTCCCCGGCTGGACGGCCAAAGGCCATCCCGGCTACTCCGGCTACGCCTGGTACCGCATCAGGGTCAAGGTCAACGCGCCGCTCGGTGAGAAGCTCTCCCTCGCTGGCCCCACCGACGTAGACGATGCCTTCCAGGTCTTCGCCAACGGGTCTCTGCTGGGCAGCTTCGGGGACTTCTCCGCCAGCCATCCCGTCACCTATAGCAGCCGCCCAACTCACTTTCCTCTTTCGTCCTCCGTACTGAGCCATGACCCGGACGGCACCCAGGTTCTCGCCTTCCGCCTCTGGATGGAACCATCCACCCCACTCGACCAAGCCGATTCCGGAGGCTTCCACGACGCTCCGCAGCTGGGCCAGGCTGGTGCCGTAGCCGCCGGCTACCAGGTCGGCTGGCTGGGCCTCATTCGCACGTATGCCCTGGGAGCCTTCCAGTCGCTCCTATTCCTCCTACTGACCGTACTGGCGTTCAGCCTCACCCTCTTCGACCGTTCCGACAAGGTCTACTACTGGATCGCGGCCGCCTTCCTGCTCCAGGCTGCGGATTACATTGTGCTCGTAACCGGCGTCTGGAGCTATCTCATCAGTGGCCAGACGCAGAACATCCTGCTGGAAGCTGTGTTCGTCCCGCTCATTCTCGCCGTCTGGGTGATGGTCTGGTGGGTCTGGTTCCAACTCAAGCGGCCCGCCTGGCTGCCGAAGACTGTCATCGTCTTCACCTTGCTCTACATGGTGGGCGATCTGCTGGGCGGTGAGCTCATCTTCGGCCTGGTCTCGCATCCGGTCGCGGTCAAATTCCACCTCCTCTCCGCCTGCGTCCGTCTGGCCTTTCTAGCGCTGCTGCTGCTCATCGTCGTCCTGGGCATCCGCCAGCAAGGCCGCGAGGGTTGGCTCGCCGTGCCCGCCATCGTTCTGTTGGGAATCTCAAGGTTTCAGACTGAACTGAGGGTGCTGCATATCCTGAGCAACTGGTTTACGTTTGGGATGCAGATCACTCCTGGCACCGAGGCCAACTTTCTGCTGGTGTTTGCAATCTTCATCCTCCTCCTGCGCCGTATGTTCGTCTCCCTCCGCGTCCAGCGCGAGCGGGCTCTCGACATCAAGCAGGCCGCCGAGATCCAGCAGGTCATCCTGCCCGAATCCCACTTCACCTTCCCCGGCCTCGCCATCGAAACTGAGTACCGCCCGGCCCGCGAAGTTGGTGGTGACTTCTTTCAGCTCATCCCTCACCCCACCGACGGAAGCGTGTTAATCGTCGCCGGAGACGTCACCGGCAAGGGCCTCCAGGCGGGCATGCTTGTCGCGCTACTGGTCGGCGCCATCCGCAGCACAGCCGAGCTCAACCCCGATCCCCTCTTCCTCCTCCAGGCGCTCAACCGTCGTCTGCTTGGCCGCCGCTCCGCCCAGGCCACCTGCCTGGCCCTCCGCATCGCCGCCAACGGCTCCGCCACCCTCGCCAACGCCGGCCATCTTCCGCCCTATCTCAACGGCAAACCACTCGACATGCAAGGCGCACTCCCGCTCGGCATCATCGACGGAGCAGATTTCTCCGTGATGCACTTCCAGCTAACCTCCAGCGAAAAACTAGTCGTCATCTCCGACGGCATCCTCGAAGCCACCGACGCGCACGGCCAGTTATTCGGCTTCGACCGCGTCGCCGAACTCCTGCGAAGCTCCGCCCCCGTCAAAGCCCTCGCCGACGCGGCCCAACTCTTCGGACAGAACGACGACATCAGCCTCGTAGCCGTCACCCGCACCGCATAGTTGGACATCCCAAAACAGGTTTTAGAAGCATCAATTTTCTAATCACAGGAACCTCCCCAAACCAGTCAAGTCCCAACAACGCAGAACACCGCGTCAATCCAGCCCATTCGCGTGGCGTATGAGTTATCCTCCAACCGCTATACTTCATGAAGGGAGAAAAAGGCCCCGACAAGCTTGGGCTTCCTTATTACCCTGTAACCCCTTTATTGGTAATATTTTGCAGGTAAACCGAGCAGAATCAATATCTTGCAAAGACACCACCCCGCCAGGCTGATGATTCTAAATAACTTCCCCGCAAAATACCCCACGGGGGGAGGGGGGAGGGGGTCCAGTCAGCATAAACGCTATGCGACCATGGAAGGATGCTTAGAAAAGTAGAAGATCGGGCTCCGCGTGTCGTCGCCGCCCAGCCATTCGGACCAGCCGCAGCGATCACCCGCCGCGCCGCCGACCGCCTGCGAGCCGGCCACCTCTGGGTCTATCGCTCCGACGTAGAGTCCCTCGTCCCGCCTCTCGGTACCACAGAGATCCAGCCCGGCTCCCTCATCACCGTCATGGACAGCCGAGGCATTCCCCTCGGCACCGGCCTCTATAGCTCCGCCTCGCAGATCGCAGTCCGAATCATCTCGAACGAAGCCGCGCTGAGCCGCCCCGCCTACCTCGAACAGCTTCGCGAAAGAGTCATTGCCGCCCTCGCGCTCCGCGATGACGTATCGCCCGAATCGATGGAAGACGACTCCTGCCGCCTCATCTTCTCCGAAGCCGACAACCTCCCCGGCATCGTCGCCGACCGCTACAACGACCTCGTCATCCTCCAGCTCCTCACCCAGGGCACCGCCCAGGACGACGTCCGCCACCTCCTCACCGAAGTCCTCAGCCAACGCCTGCGCCCCGACACCGGGGGCATCACCCTCTGGGAGCGCCCCGACCCAAAAATCCGGGAACTCGAACAACTAGCCCACCCCCGCCCCGGTCCACTGCACCCAACCACCACCGAAGCACCACAACTCACCACCATCTTCACCATCAACGGCCTTCGTCTTCACTTCGACGCCGGCTCCGGCCAGAAGACGGGAGCCTTCCTCGACCAGCGCCTCAACTACGCCGCCGCAGCCCGGTACGCAACCGGCTCCGCGCTAGACATCTGCACCTATCAAGGCGGATTCGCCCTCCACATGGCCCAGAACTGCCGCCAGGTCACCGGCGTCGACGCCAGCCGCAGCGCCCTCGAAGTAGCCGACCGCAACCGTGAGCTCAACCCCGACCTCCCCGCCAAGATCGAGTGGATCGAAGCCGATGCCTTCGAGCTCCTCCGCGAGTACGAAGCCACCGGCCATCAGTACGACACCATCGTCCTCGACCCACCCGCCTTCGCCAAGTCCAAGCGTGCCGCCGAAGGCGCCATGCGCGGCTACAAGGAGCTCAACCTCCGCGCCATGAAGATGCTCCGTCCCGGCGGAACCCTCATCACCTGCTCCTGCTCCCACCACGTCCCCCTGCAGGAGTTCACCGAGGTCGTCTCCGCCGCCGCCACCGACGCAAGCCGCCGCGTCCAGCTGCTCGAGACCCGGGGTGCCGCCCCCGACCACCCCGCCATCCTCACCCTCCCCGAAACCAGCTACCTCAAGTGCCTCATCTGCCGGGTGGGGTAAGCACACCCGGGCAGGCCAAAAAACGAAAGACGAGCCAGCAAGCTTCTCCGCAAAGAGCATGACAACGAAACCGCAAGTCCAAAAGGTTAATGTCGTAGTCCTCGGCGCAGGCGCAGCCGGATTGATGTGTGCCATCGAAGCAGGCAAGCGGGGGCGTCGCGTAGTCCTGCTCGATCACGCCGAACGCGCCGGGAAAAAGATCCTCATCTCCGGCGGGGGCCGCTGCAACTTCACCAACATCCACTGCCGCGCAGAAAACTTCCTCTCGGAAAACCCTCACTTCGCGAAATCAGCCCTGGCCCGCTTCACTCCCTCCGACATGATCGCCATGGTCGAGCGGCACGGCATCCGCTACCACGAAAAGACTCTCGGCCAGCTCTTCTGCGACCGCTCCGCCCTCGACATCGTCTCCATGCTGGAGCGCGAAGCCGCAGACGCGGGCGTCCGCACCATCCTTGGCGCAAAAGCCATCTCCGTCACCCGCAACGAGCAGCACTTCCGTATCGAGACAGCAGACACAGTATTCCAATCCGAGTCTGTCGTCGTAGCCACCGGGGGCCTCTCCATCCCGAAGATGGGCGCCACCCCCCTGGGGTACACCCTGGCAGAACAGTTCGGCCTAAACATCATCGAATGCCGACCGGGCCTCGTCCCCCTCGTCTTCAGCGCGGAAGACCGCGAACAATGGTGCGACCTGGCAGGTGTCTCCGCCGAGGTAGTAGCCACCGCAGGAGAAAAGTCGCGGCGCGGTCGTTTTCGCGAAAAGATGCTGGTGACCCATCGCGGGTTGAGCGGTCCAGCCACGCTGCAGGCATCCTCCTACTGGCATCCCGGCGAACCCGTAGTCATAGATCTCGCGCCTGACTCAAAGATGCTGGCACCTTTGCTGGCACTCAACGCACGCCGGGATATACCCGCTGCGGTCAACGCTCTACGCGCAGTCTTGCCTACTCGCATGGCGGAGCGATGGGTTGCGATCCATGAACCTGCTGACTGGACCAACGCCTCTCTCGCAGCGATGGAGCGGCGCCTTCACGAATGGCGTATTCTGCCGGCTGGTACCGAAGGCTATGCAAAGGCTGAGGTGACCGCAGGGGGCGTGGACACAGCAGAACTGGACGCAAAGACCATGCAAAGCCGCAGGGTACCGGGCCTGTACTTCATCGGCGAGGTCGTCGATGTCACCGGCTGGCTGGGGGGGTACAACTTTCAATGGGCCTGGGCCTCGGGAGTGAGCGCAGGACAATCTGCATAAAAGACTTCACTACCTTCTGCCACAAACTACTGAACGATCAGCGTCAGATTGACACTTCGCGTAAGCCCCGCACTCGTTGCAGAAGCCACAATCGTATAGGTTCCTGCCGTTGTTACCGGCCCTGACGGGGAGCCCGGATTCGACCCATCTAACGGAATCTCGCGCCCCGCACCACAACCGCTTGCGGCCAGCAGGAAGCAGAGAACAATAGCACCGACGATACTCGAACTCCGCGACGACCGCCGCCGCACAAGCAACCCTAAAGGGCACAGGGCTCCAATCCAAAGCGCGGTAGTCCCATACAACGAACGCGCAGAAGGAGAAGCCGAAGAGACACCTGTCAAAACAGTCACGGAGATAGTAGTCGTACTGCCAAGCGAGACACTAGAAGGTGTAACGTTGCAGGTCGAATTCACTGGCATGCCGGTACAGGTAAACAATACCGTCCCGGGAACATTGGCCGCAGAGCTAAGAAGTAGCGGATATACCGCGTTTTGCCCATTGGTGATGCTGACGCTATTGATGCCGTTCGTGGCAAGCGTGAAGTCGACACCCGTCCCAGTGAGCGAAAGAATTTGCGGAGAGTTGCCAGCGCTATCTGTCACCGTCAGTGAGCCGGATCTGGATCCGCCCACCGTGGGCACGAAGGCAACCTGCAACACACACGCCGAATCGGCCGCAACGGTTGTGCCGCAGGTGCTGCCATTCGGAAGAATCACGAAGTCTCCCGTAACTGCAATCCCTTGTATCGAGAGTGGAGTGCCAACGTTATTTGTCAGCGTTACGATCTTCGAGGCCGACTGAACCCCAACTCCTTCCAACCCAAAGGAGACCGTCGAAAAAGGAGCAAGCGACACCCCTGGTGGCGCTGTGCCAATCCCATTCAATGCAATAGTCTGAGTTCGATACTGATCCGACACAGCCATCACTCCACTGAGTGGCCCAACATCCTTCGGAGCAAAGGCAACATTCATGGAGCAAGTAGAGTGAGGGTTCAACGAGTTTCCGCAGGCGTTGACGACAGTGAAGTCGCCACTCGTGATCTGTGCCGCGATCAACGTCAATGGGAGATCGCCGCTATTGGACAGAGTGACCTGCTGCGCCACGCTCGCAGTGTCGATCTGCTGCGGACCGAAGCTGAGCGAGAGTGGGGAGAGGGCATCCGTCGCTGGAGAGGTCCCCACTCCGTTCAGCGAAGCGGTCTGCACGCCTGCATCGTCGGTCACGCTTAAGGTTCCGCTACTTCCTCCCGAAGCCGTGGGCGTAAACGCAACCCCCACCGTGCATCCGACTCCCGGACCGAGGTTTGACCCACAGGTATCGACCGTGATTTTGAAGCTGCTACCGGCGATGCTCACCGCCTGCAAAGCTATGGCGGCACCGCTTGTATTAGATATCGTTATATTTTGAACCGCACTGGTTGCATTGAGCAACGTCGCCGGAAACATGAGCACAACGGGATCGAGTACGATCGCAGCGGCAGGTAACCCGGTGCCCGAAAGTGCCGCAGTGGCCTGCCCTCCCGCAACGTTCCCGTAAACGGTAAGAACACCGGTGCGGCTTCCAGTTGCAGCAGGCAGAAACCGAACCTGGATCGTACAGGTCAGGTTGATCGCTATGGGAACACCAATGCAGTTATTTATTTCGTTAAAATCACCGCTGACCCCCACCAGGCTAACCGTTAATGGCGCTACACCCGTATTTGTAACCGTTATAGTCTGTATTGCGCTCGCAGTACCTATCGATTGCGAAGAGTACGTAAGCGAAGTAGGGTTGAGGCTGATCGTGGGCTGCGCTGCGATTGCAGCCGTTACAAGAGGGATCTGCCACAACCCTCGGCCGTAAGTAGCAGCGCGCAGCTCACCGGTTCGCCCATCACCGGTAGCCATGGCGGGCGCAGCCGCAAGCCCAACAACAGGAGCGTTCGGCAAGCTGGTTCCGTATACGCTCCAGCAATTCGCAGCAGCACATGTCGTTACGTCTGTCGTGACATAGACTCCTGTATCCATGGCAATGTACAGCGTATTTGCATCGTTGGGATCCACAAGGACGCTGTTGGCCGGAGCGTCCGGAAGATTGCTGCTGATGTTGCTCCAATGAGCACCCGCATCTACGGAGCGATAGACATGCGCTGCGTTGACTCCATTTCCCGCAAATCCCATCACCGTGGCGTACACTGTCCCGCCACTCGCATCATGAGGATCCGCTGCCAGGGAGGAGAGATCAAAGTGGCCTGGATTAAATCCATTTCCTTGGCCATTTGTAACAGGGGAAGTTGCAAGATCATTCCAGATCGTTGTCCCCGTCGCGGTTTGTGCGTCTTCTATGGAATAGAGGTGCCCTCCCGCGTCTCCGCCGCCATCAAGAGCTCCCGCCATTCCGGCATACAGCACCGGCGAGCCTCCGTTCTGAGCACTCGAAGAGCTCTCAATAGTTCCCCCTGCAGCCAGAGAACGCAAGACAGGATTTGCGCTGCCGCAGGTTGTGTTTTGAGGGCCAGCCAGAGGCGTACTGATCACATTCGATGAGGACCACGCTCCCCCATTACCCGCTGGTCCACGCCACACCCGACACGTTCCGATCAGAATGTTTGAGGAGAGTACAGGATCAAGCAACCACGGAGCATGAATCAGAGAATCGTCTCCATTAGTCTGAGAACTCCCAATCGTCACCGCCCCGGTAAAGTCCGCAGCGGTACAGGCAGCTCCGTTGGAGCACTGACGAATACTCACCCCGGCAGCGGTGGAAACGTACCACAAGAGGGGATTCGTTTGATCGATTGCGACCGTCCCACCTTCGCCGGTAGAGAGTTGAGGCCAGGGGCTGGAACTCGAAATCGCCACCGAAGTAGCAGCCGCGCCACTCGCTCCAAGTCCTGCAAGCAGCGTCCCAGGGTCTGAAGGATGTTGCGCGAAGCTAACGATCTCAGCAAGCGAGCCAAGTCCGCCGTTGAGGTTCTGAAAGTGTGTTGCGTCATCAGTGGAACACGCCATTCCCTCTTCGTTCACACCATCCGTCGATCTCCAGAGACCACCATCATTGCCGAGGTAAACCAATGGCTGCGAAGCCGTAGTTAGAGTGGCGATCGCATGTTGAGCCGGCGCAACCTGAGCTGGAGGGCATCCATTGTTGGCGTTGGTTGTGTTTCGAAACACGCATCCCGCAGCGAGAGAACAGCGGTATAGATCCACCGTACCAGCGTACAAAATCGTATCTTGAGTTGAGCCGCCGGGTCCCGATGGCGCTGCGGCAAGCGTAAGGTTGTAGTCTGCCTGTGTCACGACTGTACTGCCGCTAACTGTCTCCAAAGCAGTCGACGACAGGCGCTTCCCGAAAGAGATATCGCCGTTCCCGCAGACATTGTTCGCGAGGCCGCAAACATCCTGCCACAGTCCCTGGTCGAGATTATTACCATCAACCGAAAGAGCAAACGTATCGCCGGTATTTGGTTGCACCGCCAAGGCCCCACGAAAAAGAGGACATGACTTGCTACCTGTAGAACCCGGGTCCGTCGGACAGGCCGCCATAGTAAGCCCGGTTCCAGGCTGGTTCGCTAGACGCGTCCACGTCATACCATCCACCGACTCGTAGTAGCCGTGGTAGCGAACTGCGGCGTAGAAGCGTTGGCGGAACTGGTTCCACACAACAGCCGTAGCCGCTCTTCCGCCGAGATCTCCGTTTGAAGGCTCTGGTGTCTGTACGATCTGGCTGCCATCCATAATCGTGGACATCTGCCAGGTGACTCCGGCATCGGTCGAGTAATAAAGTCCCATCACGCTATTCGCCAGGTCGGGTGCATTGACCAGAACACCCTCTGCCGCCTGCGACACCGCTGCAACAACAGTGCTTGGCGTCACGGTACTCCATGCAAAACCTGCAAAGCCCAGACCTGTAAATAAGTGGCTCCCCGAAATACCATCCTGCGAGGCTTGAATGAGCGTCCAAGTCACCCCGTTATCCGCCGACCGCAATAACCCACCCCCATAGAAAGAGTCGGCCGCGTCGTTAGGATCCCCAGTGCCTGCCAGTATCACTCCACCGCCTGTCTGAACGCTGAGTGCACCTATGCTGAGCGATGGAATGGCCGCGCTCCCCGCATTCGCGCTGAAGACCGGCAACGTGTCCGTAAGAGGAACAAAGGTGACACTTGAAGATGGGCCCGCTGCGTTCGTTGACTTCCATACGCCCCCCCCGGTGGTCCCAAGGTAAACCGTGTTGCCTGTCGGGTCAGCTGGATCGATCGCTATTGCCGTGACGCGCCCAGTTATGTTGCCATAAGCGATACTTGCAACCTGGCCAGGCCCTATCGCCTGCCACGGCGCACTTAGACTCGATTGTTGAGACGAGTTCGCCTGTTGCAGCAACATCTCCACATGCTTCTGGCGAGCAGCGGCCATAGCTTGTGCGGCCGGCACGTCTCCTGCAAGCGTCCGGCCACCAAGAAACTGACGCGCCCGGATCGCATGCTGTGAGGCGGAAATTGTTTTGGGAGCTGTGCCCTGCCGAATGACTGTAGAAGATTCAAAGGGAGTCTGAGCCAGGAGAGGGCGGAATGCAGTAAAGACGATTACAAGAATGATCCCAAAAACGAAGCAGCAAGCTCTGTGGCGTACCCACCCTGCGCGACGTTCGAGATGTGAAGTGGTGACCAGGCCCATAGCGTACGATTCGCAATACGAAGACAGCTAGCAATGATGCTGCAAGCTGACACCGGATGAGTCAACGCTAGAACAGGAGAGGTATGACAGACAGTGCCAGAACGGGATGAGAGATCTCTCAGAAACGTTCGGGACTCAAGCTTTGCCGGGGCTCTACGGCCACTTCTTCAAAGCTTCCACTGGTAAACAGTAAAAAACTTGTGCAGCTTATCGAAGCTATCACCAGTCATGACAACATCACAATCTCACCATAGTGGTAGATCAAAAACCAATGAGTGTTTGGCAGGTGCCCCCGATCCACCAACCTACTATTAGCACCGCCTTAAAACATCAGCGACCCCTGCTGGGGAAGTGTTACCATCTGGCGGATATATTCTTTCGAATCGAATTTCTTCCCAGTTGAAGCACCCGACATGTGTCGAATCTTGCCAAAGATGGGCCGTGATCCCCATGCCCGGTCGAACTTTCCAAGAATTGCCCACGCAATCCCCGCATATCCATTTGGATCGCGGCCATCAAGAAAGTACTTATCATTGAGATAGATCGAGTGCTTCATCGCCGTAGCAGCGTCAGGCGTCCACTCCAGGATCTTCTTCGCCCAGTACATCCGCAGATAGTTATGCATCCAGCCGTATCGAACCATCTGAGTCTGGGCTGCATTCCACAGATCGTCGTAAGTCTGCGCGCTCTCCAGTTGGCGAAGCGTGTACAGATGTTCCCTCTCATCGCGGGCGTGTTCAGCGATGGTCGTCTTCGCCCAGTTCTCCGCACAGTCAGCTGAATCATAGTTCGGCGTGTAGCGAACGAAATTGATAGCCAGCTCTCTCCACGCGATCAGTTCGTTGAAGTAGCTGTCACGCGCAGATTGCAGCTTAGGATCAGCTTTCGCAGCAGCGTCTACCGCAAGCGCGATCGTAATCGGACCAATATGTCCGTAGTGAAGATAAGGGGACATGCACGACGTACCGTCTGTCTCCGGATGGTTGCGCTGCGTGTCGTAGTCGCTCAGGAGCTTTCCGGTAAATACCTTCAACCGTTTCAACGCAGCATGTGTTCCGCCCTTCCATGCCTCAACTGGCGCCACGCTACGGTCGAAGTCCTTCCAGTCGCGCGTCATGTCTTCATGGACAGAATCGGCATAAAATCCCTTGGGCCGTTTCCATGCATGATCTGCATGCAGATTTTCAAAGGGATGCAGATACTCCGGCAGCAGGCGATACAGCCTCGGTCGAATCGTATAGGCCCCATACTGCGCCTTCTCCATCAGCTTCGATGGAACCACCACATCTGTATCGACAGTCCAAAACGGAATCCTGACCTTCGACGCCAGCTCTCTGCGCCACTGCTCCGGCACACGCATAGGATTTTCATCCCCAATCAGGAACGCTGCATTCACATCGGCCAGCAACTGTTCATGCGACTCATGCGGAGCGCGCCGCATCACAAAACTGATATTGCGTGCTGCGAGGTCAACTTCGATATCCGGCAATCCCTGATTCAAAAAGACGTAGTGCCGCAGATTCGCGTGAGGAAAATTAGAGATGCCGGCAAAATATACGACGAGTGGGAGCCTAAGAAGATTAGCCACCTTCACGGCAAGATCAACCGCGTGATTATCGACCCCTCTCTGCGCCCGTTGCATCCAGTACACAACGCACTTACCCTTTGCATCCGGCAGCCCATCACGCCGCACAGCCACGCGGGGATCTTTCGACCAGAGAATTAGCTTCTCCGACAGTGAAGATTTCATAAGACTCATATAAGGAGAGTGTACGAGGAGGGAACGAGCCTACTTCGACCGCAACAAAAATGCGGCCCAAAGGCCGCATCCTTGTGAAAAATCCTGCGAATCTACCAGAGACCCCATGCGCGGCTGATGTAGTCGCTCAGTGTCATCGTGATCAAAACGAGAAAGGTGAAAAATCCGGCAGCAACCGTCAGCTTGATCAGCTTGGACTGATATTTGACGTGCATGAAGAACAGAATCACGACAACCGCTTTGAAGCTTGCGATCGCCAGCGCCACTACTGGATTCAATATCCCCAGATCGACATAGGCTGCTCCCACCGTAACCCCGGTGAAGACCAGCAGCGTCAGAAAAACAATCCCATAAGTGACCGGACTGATGATGTGATGATCTGCGTGTTCAGGATTGACTACATTTGATGGATCGTGAAATTCGGACATTAATAATCTTCTCCTTCCAGCCAAAACTGCACTTGCGGTCGCGGCTAGGAGCCGGGATGTCTATTGATGAGATAAAGCAAGGGGAAAAGAAACAACCAGACAATATCGACAAAGTGCCAATACAATCCAAAGTTTTCAATGGGCGCAACATACCCCGAGGAAAACTCCCCTCGATGGGCGCGCCAGGTAAGCCAGAACAAGAGACCAATTCCCAGAATCATGTGAAAGGCGTGCATCCCGGTCATGGCGAAATAAAGGAAAAAGAAGACCTGTGTCTTCTGCGCCATGTCAGGTGCCAGCGGCTTCTCCTTAAGACCGTAAGCCTGGGGATTGATGAACTCGGAGACATCGAAATGCGCTCCAGGAATATGGTGCTTCTCCCACTTCTCGTGGTACTCGACCGCCTTCACACCGAGAAACGCCACCCCGAAGACGGTCGTGAGAACGAGGAAAAGAACAAGCAGCCCCTTCTTCTGCACCTCAGCGGCCCAGACTCCCAGCGCCATGCAAAAGCCAGAGGTAATCAGAATCGCTGTATTCGCGGCTCCAAGGGGAATACTCAGCTGATTCGACGACACGACAAACGCATCGTGGTACCAGTTGCGGTAGAGCAGGTAGGCGAAGAAGAGCCCGCCGAAGAACATGATCTCGGTGAGAAGGAACAGCCACATCCCAAAGGTAGCAGCCTCCCGCTGCTGCTCCTTCGTCTCGAAGTGGTGGCGATGCTGCGGAAGCATGACGTGCTCATGCTCTGCCGCTACCGCGGTCTCATGCGTATGTGGATGCGTAGCTACAATCGCATTATCCAACGGTCGTCACCTCTTGTGCGGTCTTGTGTGCGAGCCACTCGTAATCATAGGCCTCATGATCCATGATGGGTGTCTCAATAAAGTTTTCAGTCAGTGGCGGCGACTGGATCTGCCACTCAAGTCCTGTAGCCTGCCACGGGTTGTTGCCTGCAATCGCACCATACTTCAGCGACCAACCGAGGTAAAGCAGCGGCAGCATGTAGCCAATACCCAGAACGGTCGCACCGGCGGTCGAAAGAACATTCAGCACCTGAAACTCCGGCGGGTACGCATGGTACCGGCGAGGCATTCCCAGATAGCCGAGAATGAACTGCGGCAGGAAAGTCAGGTTGAATCCGATGAATGTCGTAACCGCGGCAAGCTTCGAGAGCGACTCCGGATACATCCGTCCAGTCATCTTCGGCCACCAGAAGTGAATCCCGGCGAGGAACGCCATCAACATTCCACCCACCATCACAAAATGAAAGTGAGCAACGATGAAGTAGGTCTCCGTCAGGTGGATGTCCATTCCCAGTGCACCCAGGAAGACTCCGGTCATGCCGCCGATCGTAAACAGCCCAAGAAAACCGAAGGCGTAAAGCATGGGAGTCTCGAACGTAATCGAACCCTTCTGCAAGGTAAACGCCCAGTTGAAAATCTTGATCGCCGAAGGGACCGCGACAAGCATCGTCAGCAGCGAAAACACCAGAGCGGAGTAGTTGGATACGCCCATGATGAACATATGGTGAGCCCAGACGAAGAAACCGAACAATGCGATCGCCACGGACGAGAACGCAACGGCGGTATAACCGAAGACGCGCTTGCGGCTAAACGTGCTGATTACCTCTGAGATCACACCCATACCCGGAAGAATCATGATGTAAACGGCCGGGTGAGAGTAAAACCAGAAGAGATGCTGGAACAGCAACGGATCGCCGCCTTTGGTTGGATCGAAGACTCCGATTCCCACAAGCCGCTCCAGCGCGACCAGCACCAGGGTGATCGCCAGCACTGGAGTGCCCAGCACCATCAGGATCGAAGCGGCATAGTTTGACCAGCAGAACAGCGGCAGGCGGAACCAGGTCATCCCAGGAGCACGCATCCGATGCAGCGTAACGATGAAGTTCAATCCCGTGAAGATGGACGAGAATCCGATGATGAAGACCCCGGTCGCGGCGGTGACAACATGCGTATTCAGATAATGTGTCGAAAGCGGAGTCGTAAAGGTCCAGCCCGTATCCACTCCACCCAGAACCAACGCGGCCAACGTAAAGAGTCCGCCGATCCAGTAGAGATACCAGCTGAGCAGATTCACCTTTGGAAACGCGAGATCCTTCGCTCCAATCATGATCGGAATCAGGAAGTTCCCTAAAGTTGCTGGTACCGATGGCACCAGAAAAAGGAAGATCATGATGATGCCGTGCATCGAGAAAAACTTGTTATAGGTGTCCGACGCAACAAGATCAGCCTGAGGCGTCAGCAGCTCGAGCCGAATCAGACCCGCAAACGCACCTCCAATGAAGAAGAAGAAGGTGATCGAAATCAGGTACAGAATCGCGATCCGCTTATGATCGCCGGTAAACAGCCAGCTAAGCAGCCCGTCCTCGTTATTCAGATAATTCCGCTTCGGGATCCTGGCTGTTCTCTGATCGGGTAAGTTGACGATGGTAGTACTCGTTGTACTCATGGCTTCATCACCCCTGGCGTTGTCGGCGCCGCTTGATTCGACGTTGACGTGGTCAGCGTCTGCTGCACACGGTAGTTACTCTGCATAGCTTTGATGTACTCGACCAGATCAATCAGGCCGTCTTCACTGATCTGTCCCTGGTAGGTCGGCATGATCGGAGCGTATCCAGCCGTAATATGTTGCGAAGGATTCAGAATCGCATCCCGCAGGTAAGCATCGTTGACCAGCACTTGCGAACCATTGGTTAGCTGCAGCTTCGAGCCATAAACACCTGCAAGGTTTGGTCCACGGGCTGCTGCGCTTCCTGAGTGGCAAGCGTTGCAACCCATGCTGGCAAACAGCCGCTCGCCATTCTGAGCTAGCGACATGCCGCTCGTCGACTCCTGTGTCCACTTGTCGTAGTCATCCGGACTAAGCACGGTAACTTCACCGATCATCGCCGAGTGATTCGTTCCGCAATACTGTGTGCAGAAGATATGGTACGTGCCCGGAGTTGTCGCCTGAAACCAGACTGTGGAATATCTGCCAGGAATAACCTCACGCTTTACGCGAAAGTCGGGAATCGAAAAGCTGTGGAAGACGTCTTGCGAGATCATCGTCAATTGCACAGGACGGCCAGTCGGCACATGAAGTGCATTAATCTCGTGCTGGCCACCTGGATGCTCGGCCTTCCACATCCATTGTTTCCCGATGACATAAATATTCATCGCATTCGTAGGCGGATTATAGATGCGGAAATACAGCAGAGCGCCCCATACGAACACAATCAGAAACAAGGCAAGAGGAATGATCGTCCAGGTCGCCTCCAGCAACGTCGAACCTTCTACCTGGATCGCAACGGGGTGCTTCTCCTTGCGGTAGCGAATCGAGAAACCGAAGATCAAAATGCCTACCAGCGCCAGACCAACTACCGTGATCAACAGCAGGAAGAAGTAGAGCGCGTCAGCGTAGGGAGCGATGGTCGACGCCTCGCGCGGAAAGAGCGCCGAAGCGTTGAGCCACTTCACCAAAAATTGCCACAGGACTGGACTGATATGCATCGTTACCCTTTATCCGTTCTCTTTCTTAGTCAGGTCGTGTTTGCGCGCCGAGTTGACATCTCTTCGAAACATCAAAAACATAAATCCGCCCAATCCCGCTACTGTCACCATTCCGCCGAATTGCACAACGCGAGCAATCCTCAGTGACTGTTTGTTCGTCTGCGGATCGTAGTGGTAGCAGTAGGTCAAAATGTTCGCGACCGGGGAGCCAATCTTGTTGCCCGAGGCATCGATCAACCCCAGCAGTACATCCTTCGGCGAATACTCCACTCCAAGGTAGTACTGAGCCAGCTTGCCGTCTGTCGTCACGATCTCGATCGAGCTCGCGTGGGCGAACTGCGTGAGCTTTCCATCAGGTCCGGGAACTTTCACATAGCCAAAGCCGACTGCATTCGTTACCGCATCAATCGCCGGCCGCTGACCCGTAAGGAAGTGCCAGCCGGATGCTGTCTCTGGCCGTCCGTACCGCTTCACGTAGAAAGCTTTCTTCGCAGCCGCAAGCTCCGGCGTCTCACTCGGATCGATACTGACAATCACCACATCGAAGTCTTTGCCCGGTGTCAGCTTGACCATCTCCAGGGCCCCGGTGAGGCCATCCAACTCCTCAGAGCACAGCATCGGACAGTTGTAATAGACCATCGACAGAATAGCCGGATGCTTGCCAAAGTAATCTCCCAGCTTAACCGTCTTGCCGGTATCGTCCACAAAAGTGGCGTCAAGAGGAAGCTGCTGATTCAAATGCTGTGAAACGCCAACCTTCTGTAACACCTGTGGCAACTGGTCGCCGGAGTTATCGCCACTCTGCTTGTCGCCATAGCTTGAGACTTGGGCAAACAGGGGAACGCTCAGCAGCACGCAAAGAATCACCGTCTGCCATCCACTCCGTATTGTCCGCCCGTGTCTCATACCGTCTCTTCTCTATGCTAAATCTGCTGGAACAAACTTGTTACTTCACAGGCGCAAGCTCTGCCTGATTTGCAGCCTCGGCTTTGCCGTAGCTCATCTTCTGCTGCCGTGCTTCGATAACATCAAGCTCGTATCCCGTCCGGGCAAATCCTGAAGTCAAAGGAGCCAAAACCACCGGCTTCTCGTCTCCAGCCATCTCCACCGTGGTTGTCGCCGACTGGTTGTTGACCGGCAGACCACGCTGCGCAACCAGCTCCATCGCACGCGAGATCGGAATCCGAATCGACCCGTTCTCCGCAGGCGTCACACTGTAGTTGTCGAGCAGCAGATCTTCCCGGGCGTGGAGATCCGCCGTCGCCTGGTTACCATCGTCGATATCCAGACGTGGCTCCGGAAAGGTCGACGTCATCTGTTGAAACTCCTTCTGCTGCATCTCAGGGTTGCTCGCAAGATCCTGCCGCTTGCCGTTGGTCGTCTCCGCACCGGCAAACGCTGAGAGCTTGTTCCACTTTGTCGTCGGCCCGTCTGACTTCTCAATAGCCGAGTTGATAACCTTACCCATCACAAAGCAAAAGACAAAGAAGACGAGGACAAATCCGAACAGGCCAGCCAGAAACACCGCCACACCACCGGCGTTGACGTCCGTCGTCTCGTAGCCAGGTGACTCCGCATCGCGCGTGTGTACGTCGTGCGGTCCCGGCGTTTGGTGCATCTCGTGATCGTTAGTGGGCATGTTCGGGCTCCAGCATCTCTTCCACGTGAGGATCGTTCACGTTGATCAAAGGACGTGCTTGCAACTGAGTGATGTAGTAGGCCGCCCACAGGGATATCACCGCTGCAGGGACCGTAATGTAGGCAAGAATTCCTACGTTGCCAGAGAGATGTAGGTTGCCGGCGGCGTCCGCAAAGTTCGGCTCGATCAGCCAGAACATATCCAGGCAGCGAGCAAAAATCATGAAGCACGTCAGCCAGATCATCTTCTGCTTGTTCCGCTTCAGGTCACGCGACAGCAATAGGCAGAAGGGAATCAGCCAATGGCAGATAAAGTCTGCCGAGCAGACATACCACCATCCCCCATGAATTCGGTTCAAATACCACGGAATCTCGTCCGGAACGTTACCTGACCAGATGATCAGGAACTCGGCGAAGCAGAGATAGATGTTGAGCATCACGAACGCGAATGCCAGCTTGCCCAGATCGTGCTGTTCGGTCGCTCGCAGCATCGTCTTCATCGGCTCGTATCGCGACAGCAGGATCACCGTCAGAATGCTCAGCGCCAACACCGCGTATCCCTGGCCAACCAGGAACTGCAGTCCCCAGATCGACGAGTACCACGTAATGTCGAGCGACTTGATCCAAACGATCGCGCCATCGGTAAGAAGGATGACGTAGATCAGAATTCCAATACCGCTCAGGTTCTCAAACTTCACCCGCCAACGGTCGAAGCTGGGCTCTGTTCCCCGCGCAGGATCCGCATCCCGCTGCAACGACCACTTGTTGAGAAGGAAGGCAAACGTGCAGAGAACCGCAAAGATAAAAGCCGTCTGGAAGATTGCCGCGCCGGGGTTCAGCATCGTCCGCTTGTCGTTCAAAGTCATTGCCTGTTCCAGCGTCACGGCATGATTCGAGAGGGCCTGGGCCACCGCCGTCGCAGTAGGAAAGGCCGCCCACTGGTAAAGGTGCTTCCAGAGAAAGATGATCGGCACGAACATCAGCCCAACCAGCCAAAGCGTACGCGACATCGCCTCTAGAGGACGGCGAAGCAGCAGTCCCCACTTACCGCCACTGACATACTGCAGCATCAATAACACCAGCCCACCGCCAGCGAAGCTGAAGCAGATCATGTATCCCATTAGGTAGGCGCGGAGAAGATGATTCTTTCCCTCGTGGCTGAAGGTGAAGAAGACCGACAGAATCGTGGCGATCGCAAAGACGATCAGCGCGCGCATCCGCCAGGCGGAGAGGATCTCCGGCGCAGCCAACGACGCAGGCAGAGTCCGCGGCCCATGGTGGGAGTGGTCGTGTTGCCCGCCTGCTTCTCCGTTATGTTCGTGTCCAAATGACATGCGTTTCAAACCTTCGTTCGGAAGCTTCCGAGGTTACTGCTTCGGTACGGTTTGTCCGGCAGATGCAGCCGGAGGTATTGCATTGGTTCGAGAAGGTGTGGCAGTCGTCGGTGCGGCTGCTCCGGATCCTGCAGTCGGAAGAACATACAATCCGTTATCAGGCGTACCGGTCACTGCCGTCGGTGGCAACGTCCATTCATCGGCAAAGGAGGCAGGCAGGCCCTCCCGCTCGGCGATGCTTGACAGCGGCTCAACGTGTGAACCAGAAGCGACATCCGCCTGCGTTGCTTTCTGGCTCAGCTGCAACGCCTTGATGTAAGCGACAATCGCCCAACGGTCCACTGGCACAACCTGCGCAGAGTAATCAGGCATGGAGCCGTAGCCATTCGAAATCACATGAAAGAAGTGTCCCAGTGGCGCAGCTTCGAGCCGGGCGGAATGAAAGCTGCCTGCCTTCGAGTATCCGCGCTGCACGATCATTCCGATCCCGTTTCCTACGCGCGAGTGGCATGGCGTGCAGTAGACGTTGTAACGCTCCTGCCCACGCGCCAGCACCTGCATCGTCACCGGGAAGGGCATACCGTCGCCCTCTTTTCCATTCACCAGACCCGTATAGAAGTAGGTATCTTCATGTAACTGATTCCGCGCCACCGTATTCTCGACCTGCGGGCGCACCGAACGGCCATCCGCATAAAAATCTGTCCCGCGCTGCGGAAAGAACTTCGGCTGGTTATGCATATCCTGGCGGCAGCCCGTCACAACCAGCAGAGACAACGCTGCGGTGGCGAGGCCCAGACGCCGGGATGTCAATCTCACTTGCGTATTAATGATCCACCTCCACCACGGAGACCGCAGGGAACTGCTCAAGGAACGTCCGCGTCTCGCCTAGCGAGAACTTCGGATCTACCGCCTCGAGGCACAAAAAGAACTTGTCAGTCGTCGCGCCGTTACGAAAGTTAGGCGCGTTGAAGACCGGATGATAAAGCTGTGGCAAGCCATTGAGCGCAATCATGCCAAGAGCCGCCGAGAAGCCCGCAAAGAGAATCGTCCACTCGTACGCCGGAATGATGAACGCAGGCCAAGAGAACAGCGGACGGCCCGCGATGTTCAGCGGATAAGCCCACACGTTGATCCAGGTCTCCATCAGAAACGCAGTCGTCACTCCCATCAGACCACCGATCAGGCAGACCATCGGCACACGGGTCTTGTGGAAGTGCAGCGCCTCCGCAGCCTCTTCCACCGGATAAGGCGTGTAGCACTCCATACGACGATAGCCCGCATGGTGCGCCGCTTCCGTCGCTTGCACTAGCTCACCAGGCGTATTGAACTCGGCCAGCAATCCGTAAACTCCTTCACGCGGCGGCATTAGACTGTCTCCTTACTAACCGTCTCAGCATCGGCTCCGCCGCGTGTGACCTTGGTCTGCGGCAACATCATTCGAATCTCAGACATCGGAATCATCGGCAGGAAGCGTACGAACAGGAAGAACAGGAACGTAAACAGACCCATCGTTCCCACGTAGATCATGTAGTCCCATTTTGTCGCCCGGTACGTGCCCCAACTGGAAGGCAAGTAGTCGCGATAGAGACTCGTTACGACGATGACGAATCGCTCGAACCACATACCCGTATTCACGATCAGCGAGAGGATAAACAGGTACGTCACATTGACCCGGAGCTTTCGCGACCACAGCGAAGTCAGCGGAATAGCGATGTTGGTCAGGATCAGGATCCAGTACGCCCAGCCCATCGGCCCGAACATACGGTTCCACATCATGAAGAACTCCCAGTGGCTGGCCGAGTACCACGCCATGAAGACCTCCATGCCGTAGCCATACGCCACAATCGAGCCCGTTGCCAGCATCACCTTGGCCATGTTGTCCAGGTGCCGCAGCGTGACCAGATCCTCCATGTGATAGAACTTCCGGATCGGAATCGCCAACGTCAGCACCATGGCAAACCCCGAGTACACGGCGCCAGCCACAAAGTAAGGCGGGAAGATCGTCGTATGCCAGCCCGCCAGCGCCGCCACCGCAAAGTCAAAGCTGATGACCGTATGCACCGACAGCACGAGAGGAGTCGAAAGTCCGGCCAGCAGCAGGGAAGCCGACTCATAACGAATCCAGTGACGGGTCGAACCACGCCAGCCCAGCGAAAGCATTCCGTAAAAGTACTTCGCGGCTGGCATCGTCGCGCGATCACGCAGCGTCCCGAAGTCGGGAATCATGCCGATGTACCAGAAGATGATCGAGATCGAAGCGTAGGTCGATACCGCGAACACGTCCCAGGCCAGCGGACTGCGGAACTGCGGCCACACGTTCATCGTGTTCGGGTAAGGGAACAGCCAATACGCCAGCCATGGACGGCCAACGTGAATCAGTGGGAACGTTCCGGCGCAGACCACGGCAAAGATGGTCATCGCCTCGGCAAACCGGTTGATCGAGTTTCGCCAGGTCTGCTTGAACAGCAGCAGAATCGCCGAGATCAACGTGCCCGCATGGCCGATACCGATCCACCACACAAAGTTGATGATGGCGAATCCCCAAGCTCCCGGAATCGTCACACCCCAGATTCCGACGCCCTTCAGAAACAACCAGGTACAGCCGATCACCACGCCCAGCGCCACGCCGCCGCCCACCATCAGACCAAAGAACCAGCCCAGCGGAGTGTTCGACGTAAGCACAATGCCCGCGATCTTCTGCGTCACCGACTTGAAGTTATGGCCCGGCGCGATAACCGCATACTCGCCAGTACGCGGGTCGATCATGGGATCGACGATCGGGTCTTGCATGGGTCCTTTGGTCGCCATTTATGCCAGCTCCGGATGCGGGTTGATGACTCCGGCCGTGTAGGTTGTGCGCGGACGGAAAGCCAGATCCGCGAGTACCTGGTAATCGCGCTCCTCAGCCTTGGCCTTTGCCACCCTGCTTGCCTTGTCGTTGATATTGCCGAAGGTGATGGCGCTGGTCGGGCAGGCCTGCTGGCATGCCGTCACAATCTCGCCATCGCGAATCTCTCGATTTTCCTTATCAGCCGTGATCTTGGCCGCTTCGATCCTCTGCACGCAGTAGCTGCACTTCTCCATCACGCCGCGCGAGCGAACTGTTACGTCAGGATTACGCATGAACTTCAGGCTCTCGGTGTCATAGTCCGAGTACAGCAGGAAGTTGAACCGGCGAACTTTGTACGGGCAGTTATTCGAGCAGTAGCGGGTTCCCACGCAACGGTTGTAGACCATCGTGTTGATGCCTTCAGGCGTGTGCACCGTCGCACCCACCGGGCAGACCTGCTCACAACCCGCGTTCTCGCAGTGCTGGCAGGCCATCGGCTGGAAGTGCGCCTTCGGAGCATGCAGATCGCCCTCAAAATAGGTATCGATCCGCAGCCATTGCATATTGCGTCCGACCTTCACCTGTTCGCGGCCAACCACGGGAACATTGTTCTCCGCATAGCAGCTCACGATGCAGGCATTGCACCCGATGCAGCTATTAAGGTCAATCGCCATACCCCACGCATTCTGAATCTTCAGCGTCGAGGGGTCCTGCTTCTCATAGTTCCATGCATTCGGGAAGAACGAGTTCTCCTTGGGAACGGTCTCGCCCTGCGGGGAGTAGCCAACCTTATCGATCAGCGTCCCGCTCGCCCCATCCTCATGGGCAAACTTCGGATTCTTCTTCACCTCATCCAACGTCGCATAACGGATGATCGACCGCTCCATCGCTTCATGGCCAGCAAGAGAGTACACACCCTCTTTATCAGAGAGCGGCTTTTCGAGGTCGTGCTGGGCAAAACTGCCGCGATGTTCGATGTTATGCACCTTCGTGATGCAAAGGTCATAGGTTCCCGGTACCTTTACCGCCGTCGCACCGGAGACGAAGAGCGCTCCATCGGAGTTCCGAATCTGGTAAGCATCGAAGCCGACGCCTTGTCCTACGCGGCCCGCTTGAACACCGCGGCCAAAGCCAAGGTGAACAGTGATCACGCCATCCGGATGTCCCGGAATCATCAACGCCGGTGCAATTACCTCGCGACCGTTGACCGTAATCTTCACCGGGTCCGACTCATCCAGCTTCAGATCGGCCAGGGTGTTGATGCTCATGATCGCCGCATTATCCCAGCTCAGGTTCGTCACCTGCTTGGGCAGCTCCTGCATCCAGCCGACGTTGGCGAAGCGGCCATCGTAGATCGAAGGATCAGGCCGGAACGAGATCTCCAGGCCATTCGAAGCAGGTGCAGAAGGAAAGGAAGCGATAGCGCTCTTGCCTGCACCGCCGCCCTTCGCCGTAAACGCGGTTCCTTCTACCCAGCCGTCGTGCAGAGCCTTGCGCCATCCAGTGGCGAAATCGCCCTTGATATAAGTCTTCGCGTTCGCCACCACAACGTCATAGGCGGACTGCTGTGGATCGGCCAGCAACGCCTGCAGCATGTCATGCGAGGACCTGCCCCCATACATCGGATCGATCATCGGCTGAATAATGGAGATCGTTCCGTCATACGCGCGCGCATCCGACCAGCTCTCTAGGTAGTGGCTCTTGTTGATGTGCCAGTTCGAGATCACGCCCGTCTCATCTACATGCGAGGCAAGCTGCACCGTCACCGGAACCTTCGCAAACGCATCTTGAAACTCGAGATCGGCAGGAGCGGAGTAGATCGGGTTCACCCCGAGCATCACCAGCCACTGCACCTTGCCGGCGTTGATGTCGGCGACCAGCGACTTCATCTCGGCGACCTGCTCGCTCGGCATCGGGTTTACCGTCTCGGTATAGATCACCGTCTTGCCGACCGCACCCAGGGACGAGTTCAGCGCATACGCTGCCGCGTGGACTGCCGGCGAAGCCTGCTCGCCAGGAATCACCACGCACTTGCCGCCGCTGTTCTTCAGGTCGCTGCTCAGAGCCGCGAAGAACTTCTGCTGTTCGCTGCTGGCACCCTGCGGCGCAGCACCATTCGCCAGCGCAACGGCGAAGGTCGCAATCTCGCTCGGCTTCAAACCCAGCCGATGCTCCGCCTTAAATCCGGTCACAGTCGGCATCGTCTCGACGACATACAGCCGGTTCATCGTCTTGCCTTCTTCGTAACGGTGACGCTCGGCATAGCCGGCAGCCAGAGGAAGGAATCCAGGATGACCGATCCCACCGAGGAAATCGGCATCGAGCGATAGGATGACGTCCGCCTCTTCGATCTTGTACTGCGCATCGGTATAGCTGCCGAACGCCGCCTTCGAAGCTGCGCGCGAAGAGTCCTGGTTCACCGGCTCCCACTGCACCAGCTTCGCCTGCGGATACGCCGCCTGCACCTGCTTCCACTGCGTGGCCAGCGTTGGCGAAGTAATCGTCTCGCTTAAGAAATAGATGCCCTGTCCGCCTGAGGTCTTCTTCGCCGCACTCGCGAACGCCTGCTGAAACTCACCCCAAGAAGAAACCTCCCCGCGGTGCAGCACATGCTGCGAGCGGTCAGGATCGTACAGATCCAACAGGGTAGCCTGTGTAAACGTGTCCGACTTGCCCTTCGACATCGGATGCTCAGGATTGCCGTCAACCTTGATCGGCCGGAACGAATCCGACTTCACCAGGACAGGAATCGCACCGGTCGGAAAAGGGTACGCGGTAGCAAAGTACATCGGCTTGCCGAGAACCAGGTCCTCAGGCTGCTTGATATAGGGAAAGATTGGCTCGTCAGGCTGCTTCGTACAACCGGCTAATCCAGCCAGGGCGAAGGAAGCACCCATCACCTTCAGGAAGCCGCGGCGGCTCACCGCATCGACCCACTCGCCCGCTCCAGCCTGGCGCGGAAACTCTTCCTTCATCAAGTCATGGAACGCCGGCGTCTCCGCCAGCTCATCCAGATTCTTCCAGAAGCGTCGTCCCGTCTTACCGTCCAACTTGGCATGAACCTCAGCCAGCGTCATCTTCGCCGGGGAAATCTGGGTGACCACTACGGGTTGTGCTGCCGGTGTTTTCATCTCAGCCATCGTGTCTTCGGTTCCATTCCCAATCGCTTTGAATCCAGTCGTCGTCGATCCAGTCGTCTTCATCATCGGTGGCACGTCTCGCAACTCGATAGCTGCTCCGGATTGCGGATGTGGTACTGAGTAGTCAGATACTTGCCCAGATCCATCTGGTTCGTAAACTTCTGGTAGCTCGCAGGCATCGTGATCCCCAGCGGCGGAACATCGCTCGACGTAGGCCCGTTCGCCTCTGCGTTCATCTGCAACATCGCCACCTCAGGCGACTTGCCCGAAGGACTCGTCGTCGTGCAGCTCACATTCTGCGCCGTCGGGCCGGTTCCAGCCGCGCCAGTCCCTGTGGTCGTACACCACACTGGCTTGTCGTTCGACGGTCCGGCCCATGCCATGTTGTAGATCTCGCTCGTCGGCCTCAGATTTACCGCGGGGTTGCGATGGCAGTTCAAACACCACTCCATCTGCAGCGTGTTCTGCTGATACATCAACGGCATCTCGTCCACGCGCCCATGGCAGCTCGCGCATCCGATGCCCTTGTTCACATGGATCTCGTGATTGAAATAGACGTAGTCCGGAAGGTCATGCACCCGGATCCACTGAATCGACGCACCCGTCGCCCAGCTCTGTCGCACCGGCTCCAGCAGCTCCGCGTTGGTCCAGATCTGCGCATGGCAGTTAATGCAGGTCTTGGTCGGAGGAATCCCGGCATACGCGGCCTTCTCCACCTGCGTATGGCAGTACTGGCACTGCAGGCCAAGTCCCTCGACGTGATGCTTGTGGCTGAACGGTATCGGCTGGTCTGGCCGCTGGCCCTGCCGCGTCACCCACGGCGATCGCTGTAGCTGGTCCAGGGTCACGCCGAGCGCGATAACGATTACGCCCGTCAAGACAAGGCTGAATCGAGCCAGCGCGTTCGAACTGCGGTCAAAAACTTGCGCCATGAGTGCGTTCCTGCTTCCTCTGCATTACCTGAGCTAAGGGTTGAGAAGTTGCTGTCAATGGTTGTGCTGCTGTCTAAAGATTGAGCCGAACACTCTCTTGCCCGGCAGTTGCTGCATCTCCAACTACAGATGCCACGAAAATTCTTCTCTACGAAACTCCGAGTATAGCAGTGGAAAAGCTCGACTCAACTTGTCCTCGCCGACTCGCAACTGTTTTTTTATATGCAACATCCGATTATCGAATCGCTTCTTCGAGGCCATGCACAACATCTCGTGCATGCTTGTTCATCGGCTGAAAAGGAACACTACATCTACCCTGCCGCAAACGTATCGAACTTGTAAATGCAAACCAACTTAGTCCGAGTTCCCGCGTGAGGCAAGACATTCCTCGTCGCTCTGCGATACCGTCTCACTATGCCGCGTCCGTTACGTAGCCCACGTTCTCCCCGCTATGACGCCCATCAAGCCTGCATCGACCTGTCCGTCGCTGACCCTAAACTAGGCAGGCTCATCGAGCGCGTTGGTCCCTTCACCCTTCGTGTCGCAAGCGCCCAGTCCCCCTTTGAAGCCCTCGTCGAAAGCATCATCTATCAACAACTCCACGGAAAAGCTGCAGCCGCCATCCACCGCCGCCTGCTCGAAAGCTTCTATCCCGTTACCTCCAACTCTGGTCCAGCCGAGCACTTCGCCGCCCAGCACCTGCTCGACTGCCCCAACGAGCAGCTCCGCGCCGCTGGTCTCTCCCACAACAAGTCCCTCGCCCTCCGCGACCTCGCCGCCAAAACCCTCGATGGCACCGTCCCCACCCTCGCCCGCATCCGTCGCATGCCCGACGAAGCCATCATCGAACACCTCGTCCAGGTCCGTGGCATCGGTCGCTGGACCGTCGAGATGCTCCTCATCTTCCGCCTCGGCCGCCCCAACGTCCTCCCGGTGGACGACTACGGCGTCCGCAAAGGCTTCGCCCTCACCTTCGGCAAACTCAAGCCCGCCGACAAAGTCACCCCGGCCGACCTTCCCAAACCCGACGTCATGCGTCGTCGCGCAAAGTGTTGGCAGCCTTGGTGCTCTGTTGCCAGCTGGTACCTCTGGCGCGCCGCCGACCTGGCCACGAAAAAAGCAGACACTCCCAAGTGATGACATCGAGCAGCCACTTCAACCGTACTGGTCAGCCCGTCCAGCGAGCTCTCCTAACAATCGGCATCTGCGCAGCCTGGACACTCACCTCCGCAGCCCCGATCTGGAAGTATCTCTCTCACACCAAAGCAGTCGCCGCCATAGCATTTGGTCTTATCGCCATCCTCATCGGATTGACCATCCTCCACAAAATCAATCGCAAACATCACCAAATCAGCCTTGGCTGGTTTCTCCTTCTCTTTCTACTTCTCACAGCAGCCTTCGCGGTCCTCTATCCGATCTCACTCAAGCAAGTCCTCAGCCACCGCTCCGACCGCGAAGACGCTCTCCGCGTCGAACTCGAATCACTCCGCCATCATCAGGATCCCTATACCACCCCCACCTTCCTGGGAAATCCCCCCACCCCGCTCCCCGGAGCGATGCTGCTGGCCGTGCCCTTCTACGCCATCGGACACATCGCCTGGCAGAACTTCCTCTGGCTCGCCCTGTTCTTCGCCTTTACCCTGCGCTTCTTCCGTTACCGCGCAACCGCTCTCCTGTTCTTGACCCTCTTTCTCCTCTTCACCCCGGCACATCTCAGTGACTTCACATCAGGCGGCGACTACCTTACCAACTTCTTCTACATCGCAATTGCCGTCACCCTCCTTTACGATTCCCTTCGCCATTCGTTCTATGCCTGCGTTCCCGCCGCACTCTTTCTCGGCATCACCCTCTCTTCCCGCATCATCTATGCGATTGTCATCATCCCTTTGCTGGCTCTCCTCCTGCAGCGCACCACGCGCTCTCGCGCCGCTCTCCTGCTGATCTTTGTCCTCATCACTGCCAGCGCAGTCACTCTACCGGTCTTCACACCTCATCCTGCAACCAACCTCCTGCATCAACTCCAGCAAAACTCTCCCAAGCTGCGATATATCCCATCCGCGCTTCATCCCCAAAAAACTCTTCCTCTACTCTCCGCCCTCGTGGCATGCACCGCATTCTTCCTCCGCATGGATCTCCCGCGCTTCTTCCTCGTCTTCAGCGCAGCGGCCTTTGTCCTGCTTGCGCCATTCGTCGTCACCTTTGCCCTTCACGCGGACTATCTGCGATACGCCTTCTTCTATCTCTCCGCCTCCACTCTGTCCTTCTCGCTGTGGGCTCTCTCCCGTTATGAGACGATCTCCTCCTCTCCAGAGGCCAACCCCTTCTTTCGCCTCAAATCTGAGAAACTAAACGAGGAACTTCACAGCGAAAAGCTTGCATCTCATCAATCATGAATAGAAATCTCGAGCGACATATGACCCGGCAGAAAATCCAGTCCAAACAAACGCCCAGGAAAAAATCCTCGATCGAAGTATCGGCTGCTACCGAAGCCCCCCGTTTCGTCTGCGTGCACGGCCACTTCTACCAGCCGCCCAGAGAGAACCCCTGGCTTGAGACCGTCGAAGTCCAGGACTCCGCCGCGCCCTACCACGACTGGAACGACCGCATCACCGCCGAGTGTTACGCCCCCAACGGAGCCTCCCGCATCACCAATAAGCAGGACGAGATCATCCGCATCATGAATAACTACGCCCGGATGAGCTTCAACTTCGGTCCTACCCTCCTCAGTTGGCTGCAGGACAAGGCCCCTCGTACCTACCGCATGATCGTCGACGCCGACAAGGTAAGCGCCCAACGTTACAGCGGCCACGGATCCGCCGTCGCACAGGTCTACAACCACCTCATCATGCCTCTTGCCAACCGCCGCGACGCCATTACGCAGATCCGCTGGGGCATCGCCGACTTCGAGCACCGCTTCGGACGCAAGCCCGAAGGCATGTGGCTCGCCGAAACCGCCGTCAACTGCAGCGTACTCGACCTCATGGCGCAGGAGGGCATCAAGTTCACCATCCTGGCCCCCGTCCAGTGCGCGCGCGTTCGCCGTCTCGTGATCCCGGCCAGCACAGCCTCAAAGCCCGACCTCGACCCCGTAGCTCTCGCAGCAGCCGGGGCTCCCACAGACACCTGGACCCAGACGCCCAGCGCTAACGTCGACCCCACCCATCCCTACCTGGTCAACCTCGACGAAGGTCGCAGCATCGCTGTTTTCTTCTACGATGGCCCCGGCTCTCGCGCTATCGCCTTCGAAGGCCTCCTCAACAGCGGGGAAAACTTTGGCAGCCGTCTCCTCGGCGGCTTTCATCCCAACTCTCCCGGCGACCCAGAGCCCGCGCAGCTCTCTCACGTCGCCACCGACGGCGAAAGCTACGGCCACCACCACAAGCACGGAGAGATGGCGCTCTCCTATGCCATGCATTGGATCGAAGAGGGCGGCAAGGCCAAGCTCACGAACTACGGTGAGTTCCTCGATAAATTCCCGCCCAAATGGGAGGCAGAAGTAGCCGAAGACACCTCCTGGTCCTGCGCCCATGGCATCGAACGCTGGCGCTCCAACTGCGGCTGCAACGGCGGCAAAGCCGGATGGAATCAGGAGTGGCGCGCCCCACTGCGCGAATCCCTCGACTACCTCCGCGACGCCACCGCACCGCTCGCTGAGGAGCTCTCGAAGTCTCTCTTCAAAGATCTCTGGGCCGCACGCGACGCCTACATTCAGGTCGTCCTCGACCGTTCACCCGCCTCCATCATCCAGTTCTTCGCCGACCACGCCGCCAGTGAACTCACCGAAAAAGAACGAGTCGCCGCACTCGAACTCATGGAGCTCGAACGCCATGCCCAGCTCATGTACACCAGCTGCGGCTGGTTCTTCGATGAGATCTCCGGCATCGAAACCGTTCAGATCATCGCCTACGCAGGACGAGTCCTTCAGCTCTCCGCTAAACTCTTCGGACAGCCCGGCGCAGCACTCGAACCCGAGTTCCTCACCCGCCTCGCCCGCGCCAAGAGCAACGTCCCCGAGATGGGCGACGGTGCCGAAGTCTACCGCCGCTACGTCACCGGCATGAAGATCGGCCTCGAGCAGGTAGGCGCCCACTACGCCATCTCCTCCATCTTCCGCTCCTACCCCGAGCACGGTGAGCTCTTCTGCTTCGACGTCCACCGCGAAAGCCAGGAGGTCTTCAACTCCGGTCGTGGCCGCGTCGCCCTTGGCCGCGCCCTCATCTACTCCCGCATCACCGAGGAGACCGAAGAGCTCTGCTTCGCCGTACTTCACCTCGGCGACCAGAACCTCTCTGCCGCCGTCAAAGCCTACAACTCCACCAACCCCGCCGAGGTCGAAGCCTTCGCTACCTTCTCCACCGACATCAGCACCGCTATCCGCCGCGCCAACCTCCCCGAGGTCATCCGCCTCATCGATCGCTTCTTCGGCCACGGACTCGACAACGGCCAATCTCAAACCGCCTACTCTCTCACCTCGCTCTTCGCCGACGAGCAGCACCGCATCCTCAGCACGATACTCAACCAGACCCTCTCCGAGATGGAGGAGTCCCTCCGCAAGATCTACGAAGACCACGCCTCGCTCATGCACTTCCTCACCGAATCAGGCATGACCGCACCGCCTGCCCTCGCCACCGCCGCTCGCTTCGCTATCAACGCCAGCCTGCGCAACGCCATCGAGTCCGACGCCTTCGATCCCTCCGAGATTGAATCCCTTCTCGCCCGCGCCGAAGCCGATCAGATTCCACTCGACACGCCTCTCCTCAGTTACACCACCGGCCAACGCATGAAGCGAGCCATGATCCGCCTCGAAGCCGCGGCCGCCGGGGACGGCACAGCCACAGACGCCCTTCCCACCGCCCTCGAGATCGCTACCGCCACCCACAAGATGCCCTTCGAGGTAAACATCTGGCAGGCCCAGAACATCTGGAACGATCTCCTCCGCCGCAGCGACACCAACTACTGGACCGACGAGTGGAAAGAGGGCTTCAAAAAACTAGGCGAGACCATGAACATCAAAGTCGACCAGCTAGTCATCGAAGAAGGCGTCAGCATCTTCTAACCCTACCAGGGAGTCAACGAGATAATCAGTTGATCGAGCGGCAGTGAATCCTCGACCACGTGAGGAGGAGAGAACGCTTTGACTGCAAGCGGCGTTCCCTTCTCCTCTGCTTCATCAAACGCCTCCGTACCTGGTGTCGCACCCGTAACTTTGAAGGCATCGATCTGATAGGGCAGCCCGTTAGAAGCGAGCGACAACTCCGAACTCATTACATGAAAGTGCAGATGCGGCGCGACCGAGTTGCCTGAATTACCCACCAGCCCAATCACCTGGCCAGCCTTAACTTTATCGCCGCGATGAAGATGGATGCTCGACGACTGCATGTGCGCGTAACAGGCAAAGTGATGCCCCCCAAGATCCTCAATGATCGCGTTCCCATCGGCCTCTTCAATCGAAATATTCGTGGGATACTTTCCAGGCGTCTGTTCGGGTAAGCCTGTGACAGCAACGGCTACAACACCATCTGCAACCGCATAGACAGGCTTCCCGAAGATCGTATAGCTCTCAAGTTTTTCTCGTGGGCCTGCATAAATTCGATTGTCTACATCCAGCTGCTCCCAATCGACAGCGTAACGTTGCGCCACATACACACGTCCGTTGATAGGCATTGCAGCCCGCATGTGTCGCGTGGAGTCGCAACACGAATCGGCTGACACATACCGGTCGCCACGGAGAGGCGCGCTGATCCGCACAACCGGCTGAAGGTCCGGCGTCGTTGCGCCGCCGCTCTCGACGATCTCCTGTCGTCCCGGAGGCGCAGCGCTGTAGTGCGCCTTAACGCGGTGCAAAAGCTGTTTAGGAATCGGAGTGCCGTTTGGGAGAATGACGTTCAAAAAAAGTATCGACTGAGTACCCCGGGTAAGCACTGCGGAAGATTCGCGCAGACCAGCAGGCTGAAGACGATGAGAGACAGCTGTTGCGTCCAGTCTCTGCACAACCGCCCCGTCACCGATTACGTCGATATCTTGTATATCCGCTTCGCCGCTTGAGATATTCGCCAGCCATACCTCATAGACCAGGTGCACAAGACCATCCGACCCCTTGAAAGGCACTGGCGCATCATGAACCGTAAGCAGCAGCGGTGTCATCTCCTGCGATACCTGACAACGTCCGAACCTACTGCAGTCCACTGCCGTGATCAAGAACAAAACACACACAAAGAAAGTTCTGGACGCACTCTGCATCGTTCTCCTCATAAGCTCGGTTCTTTGAGATCAATCTCGCCCAGAACTCAAGTCGCAGTTTGACGAGAAGGTCTGCAACAAGAAAGAAGAAGGAAGTATTCCACTCACGACAGCGGCCTTAGGAAGGTGTGGGGGAAATACTATGTCACCATAGCTGATCTATCAAATCGTGTCTTCAGCGATACCCCCTGCATCAAATCCACCATGAAGACGACCCCGGTCTCCGCAAACGCCTATCAACTCACCCGCCTCGGCCTCGTCAACTGCTACCTCGTCCGCGAGAACGACGGCTTTACCCTCATCGACGCCAACCTCTCCAACTCCGCGGACGACATCCTCGCCGCAGCCAAAACCCTCGCCGCGCCCATCCGCCGCATCCTCCTCACCCATGCCCACGTCGACCACATCGGCTCCGTCGATGCCCTTCTCGCAGAGCTTGACCCCACGCAGGTCGAGTTCGCCTCGAACGCCCGCACCCTCCCGCTCCTGCAAAAACCACCCGACAAGTCCCTCCAGCCCGGCGAATCCAACGAAGAAATTAGAGGGGGCCTTCCCGGCATCGACGCCCGCCCCACGCGCCTGCTCATCGAAGGTGAACTCTACGGCTCCCTCCTCGTCATCGAAACTCCGGGCCACATCCCCGGCCATCTCGCCTTCCTCGACGAGCGCGACGGCACCCTTTATGCTGGCGATGCCCTCGCCAGCGTAGGCCACCTCACTGTCAGCGGCTATCCCCCGTGGTTCTTTCCAAACGTCGGCACCTGGAGCAAATCCACCGCCGTAGCCACCGCCAATAAGCTGCTATCCTTCCCCGTCGAGCGCTTCGCCTGTGGACACGGCGCAGTCAACTCAGGAGGCATACCTGCCCTGCGCACCGCTATCGCCAAAGCCAGATCCTGAGCGACCGTCGCCATGTAACTCATGACTGCCAGTACTTCGCCGCAACCAGATAACGCTATTGACATTGCTCAACCCACTCTCAAGCACAGCCCACTTTCAGGCGGCCCGACGGTGCCGCACCCACTCCGAAGCGATACGTCCCGTCTCATCGCTCGCGCTTAAGACTTGAAATCGGGACAAGACACAATTCGTCGTCTCTTGCAGACGGGTGTTGGGTCGATGCATGCGCCGCGTCGCCTTCGCTAACAGCTTCACCAGCCGATAGCGGTTCGATTCATAGGTAAGCGCGTTGAAGACCAACTCAGAACGCATAACTTCCTCCGGATCCAAACCTTGCTTGGACCAACTCATTCATCGACCCAATGCTCAGAGTGTGGAGGATCTGATGTTTTTCTCAAGGCCTCGCCATGCAAAGACGCCCTATCTACGCCGAAGTATAGGGGTGCCCCACAAAGGATCGAACCTCTAAAAGGACAGTGATTCGCTCATCTTTTTGTATAGTCGGCACACCCCTCTTTAGAGGCGTCTGGAAGCTAAGATCCCTCGTACTGCGGGCCGCAACACATTACGGGAGAAGGTTCTTCTCTCCTCCAGCCAGCGTCGCGGAAGATGTTTTCCATCACTTCCCTTAACTCCGCCAGTGCAAAGTCACCGGCCCGCTCAGCGGATGCTCTCCGGTGCCCTTCAGCCGCGCCTCCTTCAGCGCGAAGTACCACTTCGCAGGCTTATCCGCATCGTCGATCAGCATCAGCCCGGGATGAAACCGCAGCCCCTCCGCCTGCTCGATCATGGTCTGCTGATCCTGCTTCACAAACCGCGTCCCAAAAAACGTAGCAACGGAGGTTACGAATGGAACGTAATAGAAAATATCCCACGCCGCCATCACATCGATCCGGCACGTCGAAGCCGTAATCGGGGTCACCGTCGTCAGGCTCGAGAACCATCTCTTCCCGGCGCGAATCGTCTCATACCGCCGGTTCGGCAGCACAAAGTCAATCGTCGTCGTAATCGACTCGCCGTAAACCCCCAGCAGCTTATACGGCGCCGAGTTCGCGCTCGGAGCATGCGACGACATGCGAAAGCCCTCTGGAATCGGCTCAAAGTGCTTCGTCTTCTCGTGGATACTCGCCTTGCTTCGCCACCACCACGCCTGGTGCACAAACGGCCCGTGCGCCGGATCCATCAACCCGATAATCCCGTGGTCAACATTGCAAGGCAGCTCCGCCACCAGGTGCGCGCTGCGAAACTTCTCCGAAAACTTCGGCACCTCCGGCACCGGCGGCAGCGCCTCACCCACTCTCCCCGTACCCGGAGCAGGCAGATATACCCACGCATACCCGTCGCGCTCCTCGCAAGGAAACGCGCTCGCATAGATCTTCGTCGGGTCCAGCGTCTCATGGCTGGTCAGCGAAGGAATCTCCCTGCACTGCCCACTGCAAGGCTCGAACCTCCACCCGTGGTACTTGCACGTCACCGTCTCCCCATCGAACCATCCCGCCGACAGTGGAATCCCTCGATGTGGACAAAGATCCCGCATCGCAAACAGCTTCCCGCCCGTCTTCCTGCCCAGCAGCAGCGGAACACCCAGCAACAGCGCCTTCGCCGTCTTGCCCTCCTGCAGTTCACCAGCACGCAGCGCCGGATACCAATCCCCAAAGATCAGCTCCGTCGGCGGTCCCGCAATCTCCGCAACTCGTACCAACTCACTCAAACCGACTCCCTCGCCTTATCCAGCCACACGCTCCCATCATAGCCGCGCCCTCCTCCATCGCCCCCAAACCATCATCATTGGTAAACTCACCCAACATCATCACAATGCAGACGCCGCCCTCCATATCCTCACTGTCCATCCCGGCGCGAAACCGCCTCATCCTCTTCCTGCTCTGGTTTCTCTGCTACGCAACGCTCGCCCTCTTCGTCCCTCCCCTGCTCGACGACGCCGACTCCGTCCACGCCGAAGTCGCCCGCGAGATGCTCCTCCGCCACGACTGGGTCACCCTCTACGCCAACGGCATCCGCTACCTCGAAAAATCACCCCTCATCTATTGGAGCACCGCTCTCAGCTTCAAACTCTTCGGCATCACCACCGCCGCCGTCCGTCTTCCCATCGCTCTCACCGTCCTGGGTCTCGCTCTCGCCCTCGAAGCCTTCGCCCGCAAAGCCTTCTCCACTCGCGCGGGCCTCTACGCCGGACTCATGATCCTCTCCAGCTTCGGCATTTTCATCTACACCCGTATCCTCCTGCCCGACGCCGATGTCTGCCTCTGGCTCACCCTGGCCCTCTTCTGTTACTGGCGCACAGAACAGCCAGACCCACCGCAGCCTCAATCCGAACAGCCACAGAATAGGGTGCCCCATCTTCGCGAAGCGAAGGTGGGCATTCGCGAAGCGAACCGAACGTCTCCCCTCTCCGCACAATCCAAAGCCAACCCCATCCTCTGCTGGACCTTCGCCGCCTGCTGCGCCCTCAACATCCTCACCAAGGGCCTCATCGGCATCGTCTTCCCCATCCTCATCGTCTTCGCTCATCTGCTCCTCACCCGCCGCAGCCTTCGCGCCGTCTTCTCACGCATCCGTCAGCTCCGCCCGCTCTCGAGCATCCTCGTCTTCCTCGTCATCGCCGCACCCTGGCACATCCTCATCGCGTTCGCCAACCCCACCCAGGGTCACCCCGGCAGTCTCGCCTTCTCCCATGGCCACTGGTCCGTCCCGCTCCCCACCGACGGCAACGTCCACGGCTGGCTCTGGTTCTACTTCGTCAACGAGCAGCTTCTCCGCTACCTCAACCTCCGCGTCCCCCGCGACTACGACACCGTCCCCCTCGCCCTCTTCTGGGGACTCATCCTCATCTGGATCATGCCCTGGAGCGCCTATCTTCTCCGCGCCCTCGCCACCGTTCCCTGGCGCAAAGCCTTCCGCCCCTTCGTCTCCATCCGCACCCTCACCCAGCGCGAAAGCACCCTGCTCCTATTAGGTCTCTGGTCCATCATCCCGCCACTCTTCTTCTCCCTCTCCACCCGGCAGGAGTACTACGTTCTCCCCGCGCTTCCAGCCATGATCCTGCTCATCGCCGCCTGGCTCGACGACGAAGCCACCGAAGCCGAATCCTTCAAAGTTCCCAACTCCCTCGTCCGCTCCGGCCAGCGCATCTCCGTCTTTTTACTTGCTCTCGGCTCCCTCGCCGCCCTCGTCGCTGGATTCTTTCTCTTTCACTCCCACGCCCCGGCCCCTGGCATAGATCTCGCCTCGCTCCTCAAGCAAAACCCCGGCGACTACGCCCTCTCCTTCGGTCACTTTCTCGATCTCAACGCTCAAGCCATGGGCGCCTTCCGCGACCCGCTCCAGCTCACCGCCGTCGCGCTCTTCGGCGGAACCCTCGCCAACTGGCTCTGCCGCCGCAACTACCGGCCCCACGCCGGAAACCTCTGCCTCGCCGTAGCCACCTTCGCCTTCCTCGTCGCCGCCCACATGGGCCTGCAGACCTTCTCGCCAGTCCTCACCTCGCGTCAGCTCGCCACCACCATCGCGCCCGAGCTCAAACCTTCAGACATCATCGTCATCCATGGCGAGTACGAAGCCGCCAGCACCCTCGGCTTCTATCTCCAGCGCAGCGACCTCCACATCCTCGATGGCCGAAGCTCCAACCTCTGGTACGGATCCTTCTTCCCCGACGCCCCACCCATCTTCGAGGACACCCTCTCCCTCAAACTTAAGTGGCTTGAGCCTCGCCGCATCTTCCTCTGGCAGGATCTGGCCGAGCCGGTACCCGCCCTCCCGGGTAAGACCTACTTCATCGCCCAAAGCGGAGGCAAAGAGATCCTAAGCAACCAACCCAACCCGTACTAAAATCAGCACCGACTAGAAAAAGTCAAAGGGAACAGAGGCGAAGCCAAAAAAAGCCACGTCGTGGCCGCCCCACGCGCAGTGGGCCCGTCCGGCAGGACAGGCCTCTACAAGTCTTTACTCATCCGTCTTCCACACAAACAGAAACTCGTCGTTACTCGACGTAGCCAGGTTAATCTTCTGCTGGCGAGCCGCCCTGCTCAACGCCGACCGCACGTTCTCCTTCGTATCCGGAAGCTGGGCCAGGGGAATCTTCAGGGCGCTCCCTGTCTGCAACTGCGCAATGTCGTTCAGCAGTTGCGTGATGATTGCCTTGTGCTTGCCATCCCTGCCCTTCGGAACATTCACCTGCAACACCGACTCGAACTTCATAACCTTTGAGGCAAACTCGCCGTCGCTACCCATGATCTTCTCCCTTAACCTGATCTGGAACTAACGTGACGCTAACGTGATACTAAATTGATGCCTCAAGCAGTTGTCAAGATGCTTTCTTCTACTCAATTAATCTGACCCATAACTGACAGATATAAAAGAGTTAACCCGTACAGCGGAAGCTGGTCTAGCGTTCAGACAGAGGTACCGTCATGTCCATGAAAACCAGGATCCGGTATGAAGTTGTCCCCATAGCCGAAGTTCCAAGTGAAGACGCCGTAGCTATCCCCGAAAAAAACAGGCCCGTAGTCCTCATCGTTGACGACGAGCGCATCATCGCCGACACCCTCTCCACGATCCTCTCCCGCAGCGGCTTCTCCACCCTCACCGCTTACGACGGTATCGCCGGTCTTGAGATCGCCCACTCCGCCGCCCCTGACCTCATCATCTCCGACGTCGTCATGCCCGGCATGACCGGCGTCGAACTCGCCATCACCGTCACCCAAACAATCCCCACCTGCAAGATCCTCTTATTCTCCGGACAAGCTGCCACCGTCGATCTCCTCGAAGAGGCCCGCAGCGCAGGACACAACTTCACCACCCTCTCCAAACCAGTCCATCCCACCGATATGCTCAAGCGTGTCTCGGAGTGCCTCGCCATCCAGACGACCACCCTCCCACCTGCTCGCACCACAGCCAGCTCAACCCAGGCCGTAATCTACTCGATCAACTAGTCTCGCCCAGCGGCCGCTCCAACCCCAGCCTCGTAGACCGCGGCATCCTTCTTTGCCTGGCGCACAAAGTCTTCCAACCGCTGCCCCTTCTTCTGCACGAACTCACGCTTCAGCACCTCGACCTCCTCCATCCGGTCGATCCGAAACACCCTGAAGTCCTTCCTCAGCTCGCACCACGCCGCCAGCGTCCACGCTCCGCCCCAGAAGTAGAGCGCAAGTGGCCGCACCTCGCGCACACTGCTCTGCCCATCCTCCCTGGCATAACGAAACGCCACCGCCCGCCGCCCGACGCACGCATCGTGCAGCACGTCCAGCCGCTCCTTCAAAGGCTGCACCATGCGATGCCCCGGCGCATACATCAATATCGAGTCCAGCCGCTCGCGAAGCTCTGCAGGCAGCACCGCCTCAATCCTCTGCAACGCCTGATCCGCAGACGCCGCACACGCCGCTCCGCCCCAAGCCTGCACCATCCGCGCGCCCAGCACCAGCGCCGTCAGCTCATCCCGCGTAAACATCAGCGGAGGCAGGTCCAGGTCGCGCCGCAGCGTGTACCCAACCCCCGCCTCCCCTTCAATCGGCATCCCCGAGCTCTGAAGATCGCGAACATCCCGGTAGATCGTCCGCTCCGAGACCTCGAGCTTCTCCGCCAGCATCTTTGCCGTCTGCAGCCTGCCACCGCGCAGTACACGTACGATTCGGAAGAGTCGGTCAGCCCGTCGCATGCAACCATCCTACCCACTTCATGAGGTGTATACCGCGTAGCACAAGATCTCTCCCCGCGACCAACGGGAGCGCCAACCGAAGGGGTATATAAGTCACGAAGTGACCGCCCCGCGCGCAGCGGGCATTGGAATTGGAATTCGCAGCGCGCAGCGGGCAATAGCATGGCGAGCCGCGCAGCAGGCGGTGGCATGGAAGATCGCGCAACAGGCATCTGTCGTTGCCCCTTCAAATCGAGCTATGCAGCCCAACATGGTTACCCTCGCTATCCTTCACACATGCAAACGCGCCATGCCCTCCCGGAATCAGCGTCCGAGGCATCAGGATCAACCCTCCCGCCTCGCGAACCCGCGCCACCACTGCCTCCAGCTCTCCATCGCAGTTCAGGTACACCATCGTGCCGCCGCTGCCAGGCTTGCGAAACGTCCGCTTCACCAGCGCCCCGGTCATGGTCCCTGGCTTCGCCGGAAACACGATCAGATCATCCGCATCGCCAAGATCGTCCTTCTTCATCGTGCGCCCAAGAATTGTCTCGTAGAACCGCGCCGCCCGATCCAGATCGGCACACGGAATCTCGAACCACACCGCACCCGACTTCGATTGTTCCTTCATATTGCCTCCTCGTACTGATAAACACAGAGGCAGAATACTGACACCCTCCTGACACCGTACTGTCAGGAGCCTTTCAAAATCTTCGCCCGGAATCCCGGCTGGCATACTATTGCCTGAATGATTCCAGCTCGTACCCGAAGCCGCCGGCCCCTGTAGCTGCATCCGTTACTGCTCTGATCGCCATCATCGCCGTGCAGCTCATCATCATGGCGCGCGTAAACTCCTGCACCTGGGATAAAGCCGACCACACCTACCAGAGAGCGCTCACATTGGCGAAGACGGTCGAACCGGCCTTCCAAAGTTCTCCCGGAGGGGTGCTCGAAAAACACTAGGCGGAAAGCGCTAAACGAAAGAAGCTCTAGCACGGGCAAAACAGGGAAGCCATCACCCTCGCCACTACTGGGGATGCATCAAAGCAATCAGGGCAATCTTCATGATCTTTGTCAGTCTCACGCGCCTGCGCATTCGCTCCATTCGCTTCCTGCCCCTCTTCGTGATCTATACGCTGCGATCCCTTCGGCAGGTAAAGAAGGCGCCCGGGTTTCAGAGAGGGGCACTTCTGCCTGACCGAAGCTGGACCTTCTGGACGATGACCGCCTGGGACCAGTCCGACAGCATGCGCAGTTACATGACTACAGGAGATCACAAG
This sequence comes from Granulicella sp. S190, assembly GCF_009766095.1. Classification (GTDB taxonomy): domain Bacteria; phylum Acidobacteriota; class Terriglobia; order Terriglobales; family Acidobacteriaceae; genus Edaphobacter. The sequence goes on along the minus strand of NZ_LMUD01000009.1, from coordinate 194,635 downwards.
CGTGCGATGCCGCACCTCATGCACTGGTGTGACGAGGCCTCCGTAGCCCACTGGGAGCAGGAGGAGAGCACATTGCACTCTTGGGAAGAGGCTGATCGACGAATGCGCGAGAGCGGCCGCATCTCGAAGGTGAACCACCCAAGCCCCGAACACGCTTCTCTGAACTATCGAAAGCCGCGAACATCCGGCGGCGGCTCTATTACGCCTTAGCGCCGCGCACCCATCATCATCAAGCAGCGCTACTCATCGACGATACTGCTCTTCACTCACATGTTCCATCCACTCGACACCCTTGCCATCCAGCCTCTCCTGGATAGCAATATGCGTCATCGCTGTCGTCGGCGTAGCTCCATGCCAGTGCTTCTCATTCGGTTCGAACCACACGACATCCCCCGGACGAATCTCCTCGATCGCGCCGCCCTCACGCTGAACCCATCCGAAGCCAGCCGTAACGATCAGCGTTTGACCGAGCGGGTGCGTATGCCACGCAGTCCTCGCCCCCGGCTCAAAGGTCACGCTCGCGCCAGACACACGCGCAGGATCCGGTGCCTGAAAGAGCGGATCGACTCGCACCGTTCCCGTGAACCAATCCCCCGGTCCCTTTGCCTGAAGGCTGCGAACCCGCTCTCTTAATCTCCATGTGGTATTCCCTTCGCTTCGTTGATACCCACTAACTCTGCTTCGATCACATTACTTTCAAGCGGAACAAAGATCGTGCAGAAGCAAGTTCAGCAAGGTCCGCTTCGCCTCCGCGCTTCCTAGTACCCACCCGGATCGCCCTGCTGCAGATTTTCAAACCGCGTATAGTCCGCCAGGTACGCCAGCTGAATACTGCCCGTCGGCCCGTTTCTCTGCTTCGCAATAATGATCTCAGCCTTACCCTTCAGGTCTTCGTTCTCGCGATCGTAGTACTCCTCGCGATGGATAAAGCACACCACGTCGGCATCCTGCTCAATCGAGCCCGACTCGCGCAGATCGCTCAGCAGCGGCTTCTTGTCCCCGCCCCTCTGTTCGCTCGCACGAGAGAGCTGCGACAGCGCCACCACCGGTACCTTCATCTCCTTCGCCAGCGCCTTCAGCCCGCGCGAGATCGCCGAGACCTCCTGCGTCCGATTTTCAAAACCCTTCTGCGCTCCCGAAGATCCCGTCATCAGCTGCAGGTAGTCGATGACGATCAGATCCAGCGCCCCATGCTGTTGCTTCAATCGCCGCGCCTTCGCCCGCATCTCCGCCAGCGTAATCCCTGGCGTGTCGTCGATAAACATCTTCGACTCCATCAGCCGCTCCAGCGCGCTGATCAGCTTCGAACGGTCATCCCGCATCAGCATCCCGGTCTGAATCGCCTTCGAATTCACCAGCGCCTGCGACGCCAGCATTCTGCGCAGCAGACTCGCCTTGCTCATCTCGAGCGAGAACACCGCCACCACCTTGCCCCCACGCACAGCCGCATTTTCTGCAATGTTGATCGCCCACGCCGTCTTACCCATCGACGGCCGAGCCGCAATGATCGTCAGCTCCGACTCCTGCAACCCACTCGTCATGCGGTCGAACTCGAGATAGTGCGTCGCCAGTCCCGTAACCTCGCGCCCCTGCTCATACAGCGCGTCAATCGATCCAAACGAGTCCTTCACGATCGCCGTAATATCCGAGAACCCGCCCGTCACCGCGTGTTCGGAGATCTCCGTCAACCGGCTCGTCACCTGGTTCAACACATCGATCGCATCGCGGCTCTGGTCAGAGGCCTCGATCATCCCCATATCGCACACCGTCAGCAGCTGCCGCATCAGGCTCTTGTCGCGAACAATCCGCACATAGCTCTCAATGCTGAGCTTTCGCGGCAAACCCTCGCTCAGAGACGCGAGATAGGGCAGCCCGCCCACCGAATCCAACTCCTTCTTCTTCCCCAGGAAGTCGGTAACGGTCACAATATCGACCGCATGGCCCACCTCTACCAGGTGCAGCATCGCGTCGTAGATCTTCCGGTGCGAGTCCAGCGCAAAGTCATCGGTCTTCAGCAGCATCGTCGCGTCGATGATCGCAACCGGTTCTACCAGCATCGCGCCGAGAATCGTCATCTCGGCATGCACCGAGGCCGGTCGTTCCTGATCTCCGACAATATGGGGGTACGTAGCCATAACTCTCTCACCTTACTCAAACCCATCCTGCGGAAAGCAGAGGGTCGCTGTGGAAGCTGTGGATTAAAACCCACGCCTCCGTCTTCCAGCCCTGAGTCTTTAGTCTACGTCCTCTCGTAAATCATCCACGGCCTCCGCTAAGTGCCCTCCTTGGTACCCGCAGCGCGGCCGTTATACGCTAAGGCTGGATCCAACCTAAAACGAGGCAGGAGCAAAGATGGGCGTCGAAAAAGTTCTAACCATTCCCGAGGAGGCCCAGCGCGACAAAGCCTCCTTCGAGGTTCTCCGCGTCTGGATCGCCGAACAGGGCCAGCACGTCAGCATCCGCAGCGGAGCCTGGGAAGACCCCTTCGCCTGGGGTATCGTCCTCGCCGACCTCGCCCGCCACATCGCCCTAGCCCACCAGATCCAAAACAAGGACACCGACCCCGAAGCCTTCCTCAACCGCCTCCTCGAAGGCTTCGAAGCCGAAATCGAAAACCCCACCGACGAACCCGAAGGCGAAGTAACCCAATAACCAAGGCTCACAACCGCGATTGCCCTTGCCGTTGTTTGTCCTTTTGTTGTCATCCCGTAGGGATCTGCGGTTGCACTTGCCGTTGCTGTTCTCTGCTCTTTGTTGTCATCCCGTAGGGATCGGCTGTTGCCCTTGCCCTTGCCGTTACCAGCCCTTCGTTACCATCAAGAGAGAGAGGCCCCCAGCAACCCAGCCGAGCAAAAATAAATCACAAAACCCTGGCACATCTCCCACAGTCCAATCCCATGCTGCTAAAACATCACATCCACCACCCATTCCACCACGCCTAGCCACGCAAAAAACCACGTCCAAACGACGTGGTTTTCTGAAATACCCCTGAAAAACAAGCCCTCCGCCACAAGCAGAGCCAGCCAGAATTATTTGTGCTTGTAGTCCTGAAACAGCTCAGGAAACTGCTGCTTCAGCGCCGCAGTCTTAGGCACATCGCAGATCTGGATATAAGGATTATTCGGATTCTTCTCCGCATAATCCTGGTGATAATCCTCGCCATCGTAAAACCCCTTCAACGGCACTACCTCTGTCACAATCGGACGAGGAAACACGTGCGTCGCATCCAGTTGAGAGATATAGGCTTTAGCCACCTTCTCCTGCTCCGGCGAAGTATAAAAAATCACCGACCGGTACGACGTCCCCACATCCGGCCCCTGCCGATTCATCTGCGTAGGATCATGCACTACCGAAAAGAAGATCCTCAGCAGCGTCCCATAGCTAACTTTGGAAGGATCGAACACAACCTTCACCGACTCCGCATGCCCTGTATCCTCCGAGGAAACCTGTTCATACGTAGCCGTCGAAGCAGATCCGCCCGAGTATCCTGCCGTTGTAGCCGTAACACCCTTCACCCGCTGAAATACCGTCTGCACACCCCAGAAACACCCACCAGCAAACACCGCAGTCTCATGCGCCGAGGAAGCATGCGGCTCATCCGTCGCAGGAGCTGGAATCGGCTCTTTTCTCTCCGCACCCAGAACCATGCTCTTCCCCCTGCCAAACAGCGCAAACGCAATCACAGCAACAACCACCACCATCAGTCCAGTTTTCCAGGCAGATGCCATCTCACACACTCCAATCCACACCTCATTGGACGCCAAAACTGGTCAGCAGTTACATTTTGCCCATCATCCAGCACAAACGTGCCCCGGCTAAGCGACCCGAGCGCGCCCCTGAATCTCGATATAGATGTGAATCAGGCTCACCGCGGCGGGCGTAACCCCTGCAATACGGCTCGCCTGGCCAATCGTCTGCGGCCTCACCCGCGACAGAATCTCCCTCATCTCATTCGACAGCCCGCTCACCGCCGCATACTCGAACCACTGCGGAATGACCCTCTTCTCCGCCTTCCGCATCTTCTCCATCGAGCGCCGCTGCTGATCGAGATACCCGGCGTACTTGATCTCCGTCTCCACCGTCTTCATCTCGTTGCGAATCCACGCAGGCAATCGCGCCAAAGATCTGGGTGCCCCATATCTCGATTCTGAGATGTGGGCATCGTGCGCAGCACGACCATCCTCTTTTACATCCGCCGAGGTGCTTTCAATCGCGGTAACCCACACAGCAAACACGTCGCCTCGCTCAGCCAGCCGCTGCTTCAACACCGGAGCGATCTCCTCCACCAAAACCTCGGGCCGCTTCAGCAGCTGCGCAAACGTCTGCCCAACCACAGCGGCACCGTCGCCATCCAGCCTCTCCATCCAAGAAACCGGTAACTCTCCCGTCCGCACCCGCTCCGTGTTCAACAGCTTCTCGAACGCCGCCGCCCGAGCCTGCTTCGCCTCATACTCCGCCCACGCAGCATCATCGATCAGCCCCAGCCTCCGACCATGCGGAGTCAACCGACTATCCGCATTATCGATTCGCAGATGCAACCGGAACTCCGCCCGCGAAGTAAACATCCGGTAAGGCTCATTCGTCCCTTTGCTGATCAGATCGTCAATCAAAATCCCCGTATAAGCCTCAGTCCGATCCAGCGTGAACCCCTCCTCACCCCGCACCGCCAGCGCCGCATTGATCCCCGCCATCAATCCCTGGCACGCAGCCTCTTCATACCCACTCGTCCCATTAATCTGACCAGCCAGATAAAGCCCCGCAAACGACTTCACTCGCAGCGTACGATCCAGCTCCGTCGGATCGATCGCGTCATACTCGATCGCATACCCTGGCCGCAGCATCTCCGCGTTCTCAAGCCCCGGAATAGACCGCACCATCGCCGCCTGAATCTCCATCGGCAGGCTCGTGCTCATGCCGTTGATGTAGACCTCATGCGTATTCAGCCCCTCCGGCTCCAGAAAAAACTGATGCCGCGTCTTATCTGGAAACCGCACGATCTTGTCTTCAATCGAGGGACAATACCTCGGTCCAATCGCCTCGATCTGCCCCGTGTACATCGGCGAGCGGTGCACATTCTCTCGAATCAGCCGCAGCGTCTCCGGCGTCGTATGCGCGATGTGGCACATGATCTGCCGCAGCGGAAGCGATCCACCCCTCGCAACAGCAGACCGAAAGCTGAACGGCGTAGGATCTTCATCCCCCGGCTGCTCCTGAAACTGGCTCCAGTCAATCGTGCGTCCATCCAGCCGCGGCGGAGTCCCCGTCTTCAGCCTGCACTCCCGCAGCCCAAGCCGCTTCAGCGCCTCACCCAGCAGCACGCTAGCGGGCTCCCCACTCCTCCCCGCCGTGTACTGCTGCTCCCCGCAATGAATCAACCCATTCAAAAATGTCCCCGTCGTCACAATCGTCGCAGCCGCATGGATCGTCCGCCCATCCCGCAACCTCAGCCCACGCACCACCCTCCGCGGCACAAAACCGGGTGCCCCATATCTCGATTTTGAGATGTGGGCATCGAGCGTAGCGAGACCGCCTTCCTCAGCGTCCTTCAACGAAGGATCTTCCTCCACAATCAGGTCCACCACCTCAGCCTGCTTGATAAAGAGATTCTTCTGCCCCTCCAGCACCTCGCGCATCTTCACGCGATACAGCGCCTTATCGCACTGTGCCCTCGGCGACCAAACTGCCGGCCCACGCGAAGTATTCAGCAGCCGAAACTGGATGCCCGTCGCATCCGCAACCTCGCCCATCACACCGCCCAGCGCATCCACCTCGCGCACCAGGTGTCCCTTCGCAATCCCGCCAATCGCAGGGTTACAGCTCATCTGCGCAATCAAATCAAGATTCAACGTAAAGATCGCCGTACGCAGCCCCATCCGCGCAGCCGCCATCGCCGCCTCGCACCCGGCGTGCCCCGCACCCACAACCACCACATCGAACTGCTCCGTAAAGCTCACATATCCATTCTAGTAGCTCCAGCACGCTTTCTTAAATCAACTCGCCTTTACAATTCATGCCTCACCAACAACAATCAGCGCATGCGCCTCTCTCGCTTCCTCGCCGTCTCTGCACTCCTGTTCACCTTCCTTCCTCTCGCTGTCCATGCCCAGCAGCTTCCTACAGCCATCACCACCGACCCCGTCCCCGACAAGAACAACCCCGCCACCTTCGAAACCTTTCAAATCCCCAGCCACGGCGCGCTCCTCAACGCCATCGCCTACATCGCGCCCGGCCCTGGCCCACATAAGGTTGTGCTTCTCCTTCACGGCTTCCCCGGCAACGAAAAGAATCTCGACCTCGCCCAGGCTATCCGCCGCGACGGCTGGGACGTCGTCTACTTCGACTACAGAGGCTCCTGGGGCTCGCCCGGCGACTTCTCCTTCACTCACTCCATCGAAGACACGCAGTCCGCCATCGCCTACATCCGCGATCCCGCCAACGCAAAGAAGCTCCACGCCGACCCGTCCTACATCGTTCTCATAGGCCACAGCATGGGCGGCTTCCTCGCCCGCTACGTCGCGGCACAAGATCCCGCCATCAAAGCCGTAGGACTCATCTCCGCAGCCGATATGGGCGTCGACGCTGCCCTCTCACTCAAAGCTCTGTCCGCCAGACCCGAGCAGCAAAAAGCAGCCGTCGCTGCTCTCGCCGCTGGGTTCGCCCAGGAGGGCATGGCCCCCCTCGCCGGATGCACCCCCGACAGCCTCGCCAACGAGGTCTTCGCAAACGCAGCCGCGTGGAACATCCCTGCCCTCGCCCCAAAGCTCGCCACTCGCACCATGCTCATCCTAACCTCCGACGACGGCCTCGCGCCATCCAATGAAGCCTTCGTAAAAGCGCTTTCGCAGACAGGCAATCAGGAGATCACCGCCATCCACATAGCCACCGACCACTCCTACTCCGACAGCCGCACCGCTCTCGAGAAAGCAGTTCTCGATGGCCTCGACTACCTGCAGAACCGGCAGCAAGCTCCCAGGTAGCGAGGATGTCCCGCCACGCCGAGACGATAAACTGCTCTCAGAGCCGCATCTAACCGGCGAAGGAGACGAACACCTTTGATCAGAGCCACCCTCAGCGCCGCTGCTCTCCTTGCATCGCAGTCAAACGTGCCTTCGGTCGAAAATCTCCACTTCCGTCACAGCTGGTTTCTGGCAATCTTTCTCTTCTGCACTGCTCTTGTCTTCGCAAATCTCTTCCACTACGTCATCTTCCGCGTGCTGCGTCGAAAGGAAGAGCAGAGCAAAACCTTCGGCTGGGGCGTGCAACGCTACCTCGGCAAACCAGCCCGTGCTGTCTTCCTCCTTACCTGTCTCCTCCTTATCCTCCCGGTCGTACCAGGCCTGCCCGACAGACTCGAAGACACCATCCGCCAGGGCCTTATCATGGCGATGGTCGCCTCCCTCGGCTGGTTCGCCGTCGGCTGCATCTACGTTCTGCAGTCCATCATGCTGCGTCGCTACGACCTCAACGCAGAAAATAATATCCAGGCTCGCCGCGTCCACACTCAGTTTCAGCTCTTCCGGCGAATGCTTATCTCCTTCGTCGTCATCATCGACATCGGCGCTCTCCTTTGGACCTTCAACGACCCGCGCATCTGGCACTATGGCTCTGGCCTCCTCGCCTCCGCCGGCATCGCCTCCCTCATCCTTGCGACCGCCGCCAAATCCACTGCGGCAAACTTCCTCGCCGGCCTCCAGATCGCCCTCACCGAACCCATTCGCATCGATGACGTCGTCGTCGTCCAGGGAGAATGGGGACGCATCGAAGAGATCAACTCCGCCTACGTCGTCATTCGCATCTGGGATCTCCGCCGCCTCATCGTCCCCCTCAGCTACTTCATCGAAAACTCGTTCCAGAACTGGACCCGCGAGTCCTCCGACATCATGGGCACGGCCTTCCTCTACGTCGACTACTCCATCCCCGTCGAAGCCCTCCGCCAGCAGCTCGAAGCCATCGTCCACCCCTCGCCTCTCTGGAACAAAAACGTCTGCGGCCTCCAGGTCACCAATCTCACCGACCGTTCCATGGAGCTCCGCTGCCTGATGAGCTCTCGCAACTCCAGCGAAAACTTCGATCTCCGCTGTCTCGTCCGCGAAAAGATGACCGAGTGGATCCAGCAGAACTACCCCACCGCCTTCCCCACCACGCGCTTCGCCTCCCGCCCCGAAGAGAATCTCCCACCCGACACCCCAAGGGAGACACAAGTCACGAAGTGATCGCCGAATCGGGTCCCCACTAACAGGTCTTCGTTTGTGGGGTGACTAAGCGCAGGAAGCCCGTCCGGCAGGACAAAATCGCCGGCCTGCAGCCAAAGTCAATCGAACCGAGGTAGATGTTGCATGTCAGTCGCGGGAACCATCTCCACGTCGCCGCCCGCCTTCACCCAGGCCTTCATCCCACCCGTGATCACCTGCGTATGACAGTTCTCCTGCATCAACATGTGCGCCACCCGCACGCTGGTCGTATCGCGAAGACAGCTGCAGTAAAGATAGATCTCGCACTCGGGCACCATAAACTCACGCAGTGCAATCAGCTCTTCCTTCAACCGATGCGGTTCCACCCGAATCGAGTTCTTGATTCGCTGCATCCCGGGATCGTAATACCCATGACTGCGTACATCCGCAATAATCACGAGCCTGTCCGGCGTTATGCTCTGCAGGCGTTCATAAAGATTGTCTGCCGTAATCCGGTCGATGCCTCTGTACCGCTGCGCTCTCATCGTAAAAACAATCAATGCCAGCGCATATCCAAACCCGAGCAGAAGAAGAAGGAATAATGCAGCATGGCTCACCCGGCCAATCCACTCCGCAATCTCCCGCAGAAATCCGCTGAACCTGAAGCCGATTGCCAACCACAAAGAACAATAGATCAACGCTCCAAGCGCATCGAGCCGCAGAAACCGCCAGAGCTTCATATTCAAAGCTCCTGCCAACGGAGCCGCCATCGCTCCAAGCCCCGGAATAAACTTGGCGAACAACAGCGTCTTCTGCCCGCGCCGGTAAAAATATCCTGCCGAACTGAAGATGCACTGCTCAGGGTTCAGCGATACACGGCACATCCCCGACAGCAGCCACCATCCCGTGTATCGCCCGCCAAAATAAAGCAGCGTGTCACCCAACACCGCTGCAATCCAGGCCACAGCCGCCACCATGGTTAGCTTCAGGCCATGCTGCGAAGCAGCGCCTGCGGCCAGCAGTGTAATCGACATCGGGAGAGGCAGCCCCAGCGCCGCCAGAAACATCACCATCGCCGTCACCGCGTATCCATGATTCGCTATGACGTCCATCAGGCCCATTCCCAAACTTCTCCGGCATTCCCAAAATATGATGTAGCCTACGCCTCTCCCCATCGCGCAGGCCATACAACCTTAGAACTCGACCCTCACTCCCAGCTGCATCTGTCGCTCCGGCGACTGTCCCGTAGACGCCGCCGTAAACGTCCCAAAAGGCCGAACGCTGAGTCCCTCCGCCGCAACAGTCGCCGCACTCTGAAACACCAGCGGCGTAACACCATTCGTCTCGGTACCCACAAGATACGCCCGCTGCATGATCGCAGAGTAGTTCACTCTGTTCGTCAGATTGAACGCCTCGACCAGCCCCCTAATCTTTATTCCTTCATGCACCACCACCGCCCTGCTCAAACGCAGATCGACCCGACCTGTATCCGGCAGCCGCAGCGTATCTCTCCCAACCGTCGGCAGGTACGCAGCGCCGCCCGAACCGTTAATACTCTCGTGGCCGCCCGAAAGCCTCGTCCCGCCGAAGATCTCCAGGCTATACGGCCTCCCGCTCGTCTCGGTAAAGATCGGAGCGACCGCCCAGCCATTCGCCACGCTCCTCACCCAATGCCGCTCCACAACAAACTTAGGCTCCCAAACAGCACTCGCCACGATCTTATGTGGATAGTTCAGCGCCGCCAGCCCCTTGTCATACCGCACATCGAACGGATCGAACTGCCCGTTGGTCCGTGGTGAAGCCCCACCGCTCTGCCCATAATCAATCGCCTTTGCCCACGTCCAGCTCGCCCGAAACTCCAATCCGCCCCGGCTGCGGCGTCGCGCCTCCATCACCAGCGCGTTATACGATGCATTCGCATTCGAGACAATATCTGTCACCGGCCCGAAACTCGTATCCAGGCGCTGCGTGTAAGAAGGAATCACAAACGTCTCCCCATCTCTCACCCCCAACGCACCGGTCCCACCCTGCAGCTGAAACTCCTTCATCGTCGTCGAAGGAGAAATATTGATATCCACTGAGTTCGGCAACTGCCGGTCGAGATTCAACAAGTAAGTCGCGCTCGCAACCGTCCCTCCGCCAATCCCATGTTCAATCGAAAAACTGCCCTGCTGCACAGCAGGAAGCCGAAACCTCCGATCGAAGACCATCGCCGAGGTCGTCTTTGCCACTGCTGCCGGCGGAGCCATCAGGTAGGAGCATGCATACCCGAATCCCTGGTTCGAAACCTGCGGACAACCCGTCACCGTCGTCGGCAGAATCAGCACACTCGTCGTCGATGCAGCCAGCGCCGTATTCGCCAGCGCACTGCTCACCGTAGCCCCAGGCAGCCTGCCATAGAACAAGCCGTACCCGACGCGAACCAGCCCGCGGCCCAATCCAAACGGCTCCCACGCCACACCCGCCCGCGGGCCAAAGTTATTCCGATCCTCCGGAAACACGCTGGTCGCGCCCTTCTGTCCAAACGTTGCATCCAGCAGCGCATTAGGCTGTTGAGGCAAAGGTAAGAACTCGTATTCGTAACGCAAGCCGGCACTAATTGTCAGCTCGGGCCTCATTCGCCAATCCTCCTGCAAAAACCCCGCCCACTCCTGCGTATCGAAGGACACCTCCTGTTGTCCGAAGCTCTGCGAAAACGATCGAAAACAAAAATCATGCACCGCTGCCGTAATCGACGGACACCCGCCATTCGGATAAGCGTTCACGTTGAACGTATAGTCGGTGATCCAATCCACCAGCCCACCCGCGTGACCGCCGGTCGTTCCGCTGTCATACTGAAACGCCCCTTGCGGATTGTTCAGACTCGAAATCTTGTCATGCACGAAACTGACATCCACTCCAGCCTGAAGCTGATGCCGCCCTCGCACCAGCGTCCACAGATCAGCCAACTGAACCTTCTTCTCATCCGGATAAGCCGTCCGCCCCAGCGAACTCGCCGTGCCAAAGGTAAACCCGTCCGGCCCAATCGCAATCTCAGGAGCGTACCCACCCGGTGCCACCGTCGGCTCCTGCGGAAGAGGCTTCGGAGCCGTCTCAAACTGAAGGTCCCCCCCATACTGAATCCTCAGCTCCTGGCTCAGCTTCGGCGACGCCCTCCAGCTCCATCGCCCCAGCAGCGAATCCACCTTCGCCTCGCTGCTTCCCATACTCGCGGTTCCAAGATCCACCACCGGAGCCGACCGCACCCCAAACGGCGAACTCGCCCGCGCCCGGTCATACTGCAAGCTCACGCGATGACTCTCCGAAGCCTGCCAGTCGATCTTGCCGAAGTTAATCGTCTGGTCCTGCCGCCTCGCAACCGTCCCCGTAAGACTGTCAAGGTAGTTCAACGCAGCATCTACCTTCGCTCGCGACACACCCCGATTCGCCAGCAACGCCTCCTGCGTCGCCGTCAGCAGGTAAAAATTCGGATCGTCAGGAGTCGAAATAGCCGGGAACGACCGCCGCTGCTGGTCGTACGCATAAAAGTAAAAAAGCTTGTCCTTCACCACCGCCCCACCAACGCTCCCTCCGAACTGCTGCCGAAGATCGTAAGGCTTCACCGCCACGCTCGTACTCATACCGTCCGTATAAGTCGTCGCGATCGAAAAAGGATTCGTCGCTCCAAACGCACTCGACCGCACCAGGTAGAACCCCGTCCCATGCAACGCATTGGTTCCGCTCTTTGAAACCGTCGTGATGATCCCGCCCGCCGCATGTCCGTACAGTGCCGAGTAGTTTTGCCCACTCACCCGAAACTCTCGTACCGCCTCCTGCGAAAACGTGTAGGCCGCACCTGCATGACGGCCATATCCACCGCCGCCATCCACGCTCCCGGCGCCCACCCGTCTCGACGACCCCGTCTCTGCTGCATCTTCCACTTCAGCGGCACTCTCCCCACCTGTCCCACGCGGCACAGCACCAAAGCTCTGGTCATCGTCTCCACCGTCGATCCGGCTGCTGTTCTGGGTCGAAGCCACTCCGCGAAAACTCAGCAGACCCTCTCCCTCTGGATCGGAGTTCGCCATCGGCGTCAACAGCGCAAACGTCTGCCAGCGTCTTCCGTTCCCCGGCGTTCGTTCTATCTCATCGGAGGCAATCACGCTGGCCGTCGCCGCAGACGCAGCTTCATCGACCTCTACCGTAGCTGGTGCCGCCGGGGTTGCGGTGACATTCACCGAAGTCAGCACCCCACCGACTCGAAGCCTGGCCACAACAGAGCTCACACCGCCTACCTCAACCACCACCGGCTCCAGCGTCAGATCCGCAAACCGCTCATAGTCCACGTCTACCCGGTACTCTCCCGCTGGCAGATGCGACACGGCGAACTCGCCTCTACTCCCGGTCTTCACCGACGCCGTCAATCCATTCGCGATCTCCCGCACCTGCACCTCTGCTCCCACCAGTGCAGAGCCTGTGGCATCGACGACATATCCATTGATCGCCCCATCGACCGAGGTCTGGCCCCACGCGCACCCCGCCAGGGCTGTAGTGGCGCACCACCACAGCAACCAAGCCCGAATCTTGACCCTCACCTCTGCGCGCACCCTCGCGCGTCCCAGACACAACGACATGCACTCTCCGCGGATTCTGTACTGCTCTACGCCGCAATCACGGGAAGATAAAAAGGTACGCTCGCGATGTCACTTTGATATCCGGACAAAGCGTTGCAGTCAGGCCCTGGCATCATGCTGGAGACAAGGAGACTCTATGAGAGTAGCCGCAGGCGAGGTGATCTTGAAAGACCACTTCCGTGTTAATGAGAGAAAGTGACAGCCGAAGCCGTCGCCCTCAGCAGCTGCGCGCAACCCGCGATCCGGCGCCAAACCCGCGGTGCGGCCCACATCCTAGTACACTGAATACTGAACAATGTTTATCGATGAAGCAAGAATCCGCATTAAGGCCGGCGACGGCGGCAACGGCTGCATGGCCTTCCGCCGCGAAAAGTTCGTTCCCAAAGGTGGCCCCTCGGGCGGCGACGGGGGCCACGGCGGCGACGTCCTCATGTCCTCCTCCCTCAGCCACAACACCCTCGTCCACTTCCGCTACAACCCTGAGCACAAGGCCCAGCGCGGCGGTCACGGTCTCGGCTCCAACTGCTCCGGCTACGCAGGCGAGAGTATTACTCTCAAAGTTCCCGTAGGCACCCTCCTCTACGACGACGCGACCGGCGAGCTCATCCATGACTTCGCCCGCCCCAACGAAACCATCGTGATCTCCAAAGGTGGTCGCGGCGGTCGCGGCAACCAGCACTTCGCCACCAGCACCCACCAGGCCCCCCGCGAGCACGAGCTCGGCCGTGCGGGCGAAGAGCGCGCCTATCGTCTCGAACTTCGCCTTTTGGCCGATGCCGGTCTCGTCGGCTACCCCAACGTCGGCAAATCGACCCTCATCTCGCGTCTCTCCGCTGCCAAACCCAAGATCGCCAACTACGCCTTCACCACGCTCGAGCCCAACCTCGGCGTCGTCCAGGTCGGCGACTTTCCCCACACCGAGTCCTTCACCATCGCCGACCTGCCCGGCCTCATCGAAGGCGCGCACCTCGGCCACGGTCTCGGCATTCAGTTCCTCAAGCACATCGAGCGCACCAGTGTCATCGTCCATCTCGTCGACGTCTCCGACTCCAGCGCCGCCGAAGGTACCGACCGCCCCGACCCCGTCGCCGACTACAAGGTCATCACCGAAGAGCTCAAGAGCTTCGATCCCGCACTCGCTGCCAAGCCCACCATCCTCGTCGCCGCTAAATCCGACGTGGCAAATCCAGACAAGCTGAAGAAGCTCACAGCCATGGCAAAGCGCCGAAAGCTCCCCTTCTTCGCTATCTCCTCCGTCGCTGGCGAAGGGATCGAAGCGCTCAAGTTCGCCATCGCCGAGATGGTCGCGACCCATCGTCCCATCGATCTGGAACCAGAAGCACCCGAGCCAGCGAAGATCCGTCCCAACTACCCCCCACCCCCAAACTCCGCCAAGGGCCGCGCCTAGCACCCGTTCATCGTCACGAATTGATGCTCTCCCTTGAGATCTGACTCTGGATCTGACAAAGAGAGTCAGCCAGTCTGTAAGCGGAAGGTCTGTTCCTTCCGTTACAGCTGTTCGTCTAACAATAAGTAACTAACCATCAAGGAGTAAGAGTGCAACAAACGAAGACAGAACTGGAAGAGTCTCTCCACCAATTTGTAACTACCTGGAGGCTCCTCGCGCGACCGTTTCCTCAAGCCGACCTATCGGATAAGCCTAGTCTAGCGGTGAGTTGGCCAAGCACTCACTTTCCTTTTTACAACATGGTCTTCCTGACAGAAGAGTTGAGGGATACGGATGTATTAGGTGACAGGGTTCGGGAGGCAGCTACCTACTTGCGTACCAACCAGGCCACCGGCATGTTTCTGGTTTGCCTAGATCGTCTCAATGGAACAGCAGAGAATAGTTTTAGCTCGATACTGAAACAGGAGAAACTTGTTCCTGCAATTCCCATGACTGGCATGGCTGGGGATGTTCTTCCCCTCGCAGGCACCGCACACCCAGAGGTAAGATTCGTACGAATCTCTGATGACAAGACAATCCAGACGTTCGCAGAGATCAACTGCGCGGCGTATGGCCTCCCAGCTGAAACTGCTCTTTCCCTGGTAAAGGAGCATACCCTCTGGAGCGAGCATGCCTATGGGTTTCTGGCTTATGTCGGCGACACACCAGTGGCAACTGCGACCGCGATCGTCAATGACGACTGTATCTTTCTGTTCCTCGTCGCGACAATGCCTGACGCACAGCGGAAGGGGTATGGCAATGCCGTCGTGAGACATGCGTTGAATACAGCCTACGAGGCAACCGGCATCATGCGGTCCGTTTTGCACGCTACCGAGGCCGGCTATCCTGTGTATCTGCGTCTTGGCTATCATCCGACCGGGAAGTTCATTGGCTGCATGCTCGAGAGCTAATACGTGTCTGCATGGGAATCACCTGACCGTGGAAGACGCCATACTATCGGCGTCTTCCACATTCCCGCCGCAGTCGACTGTAGCCGTAGATCGAAATGATTAAATAGGTCGAAACAGCTGTCAAGTGGTCTGAGGCATAAGCCATTTAGAATAAGCAGCTTATCGTTGGCGTAAAGCTGGCGACCGAAAGCTATACTTATTTAGACAGAGCTAAAATCAAGTCGCACTCCAAATCAAGTAGCTCATCGACCCTAAGTAATTGATTGCAGGTATTTTGCGCGTAAGCTACCTGCAATGAATACTTTGCAGTCAGAGGCCCTCTGCAAATAAAACAAAACAATAAACTTACGCGCAAGATCCCCCACCCCCCGGGGGGTACCCCTTCAACTAGGTAGAGACACTTGCAAATCCGTACCTCACGCGAGTAGGGTTTAACGCGGACCCAGGCAGTCGCTGGGACAGGTGGTATCCGGCCAAAGTCGCCTCAGCGACACGCGGCGGAACTGCACTGGAGATTTGTAATGAGTTTGACCACGTTTTCTACAGAGCGAGCTGGTGCCCAGGGTGGGCAGCACGCTGGCTCCTCTCCCAAAGTTACCGTCCCTTCACTCCTCGAAAAAAAGCAGCTCAGCCAGCCAATCACCGCCGTCACCGCCTACGACTACGCCACCGCAAGGCTCGTGGAGGAGGCCGGCCTCGACGTCATCCTCGTAGGCGACTCGCTGGCCATGGTGATGCAGGGCCACGAAAACACCCTCGCCGTCACCATGGACGAGATGGTTCTCTACACCCGTGGCGTACGGCGGGCAGTGAAACGCGCCCTGCTGGTCGCTGATATGCCCTTCGGCAGCTACCACACCGAAGACAGCGAAGGCATCACCAACGCCATCCGCTTTGTCAAAGAAGCCGGGGCGGAGGCGGTCAAGTTGGAAGGCGGTCGCGAACGAAAGCAGCTCATCCAGCGCATCGTAGCCGCTCAGATCCCCGTCATGGGGCACATCGGCCTCACTCCTCAAAGCGTTCATCGCATGGGAGGCTACAAGGTACAGGGCAAGACGATGGAGGCGATCGACGCGCTCCGCACCGACGCCCTTGCCCTCGAAGAGGCAGGCTGCTTCGCGATCGTACTCGAGGGGGTACCCCGCGAGCTCGCAAAGATCATCACCGACGAGCTCCATATCCCCACCATCGGAATCGGAGCCGGCCCCGACTGCGATGGGCAGATCCTCGTACTGCACGACATGATGACCATGACCTTCTCGCCTCCAGCTAAATTTGTAAGGCGATACGCAGACATAGGGGGGGCCATGCGCGAAGCATTGGAAGAATACCGGCGCGACGTAGAAGCCCGGACCTTCCCCTCTGATAAGGAGAGCTATCACTTCTCTCGAGAGATGCGAGAGCTTATGGGCGAACCAGTTGAGGTAGTGGGATAACCAAGCTGCATCGAGTGCGCCACAAGGAAAGCTTGATCGCGAAGCTGGCTTCACCTGCATTGGTTTGTTCATGAAAAAAGCAATGGTTAGATACACCGCTGGAAGCGGAGAGGGAATGTTATGCAGGTCGTAAAGAGTGTTGCGGAGATGCAGGACATCTGCCGCAAACTCCGTAGAGGAGGTGAAGCGCTTGGCTTTGTGCCGACGATGGGTGCACTTCACGAAGGTCATCTCTCGCTTATCCGCCGTGCGCGAGCCGAATGTCAGGTGGTGGCGGCATCGATCTTCGTGAATCCTCTCCAATTTGCTCCGGGAGAAGATTTTGCTCAGTACCCACGCACCTTCGAAGAAGACTGCAGACAACTCGATACCGAAGGTGTAGCTGTTCTCTTCGCCCCTGAAGCAGAGGAGATGTATCCCAGTGGTGCCGTAACCTTGGTGACCGTCTCTGGGATCGGCGATCGGTTGGACGGAGCTTCCCGGCCTGGCCACTTCACCGGCGTAGCTACCGTCGTCGCAAAGTTATTTCATGTGGTGGCACCCGCTCGCGCTTACTTTGGCCAGAAGGACGCTGCACAACTGGCTGTCCTGCGGCAGATGGTTCAGGACTTGAACTTCGACCTGGAGCTGGTGGGCTGCGAGATTGTGCGAGATAGGGATGGCCTCGCCCTGAGTAGCAGGAATAAATACCTTAGCGGCAAGGAGCGCGATCAGGCTCTCGTCTTAAGTCGGACACTCAATCAAATGAAGCAGAGCATCTCCAGTAGAGAGCGGCAGAGTGCGGCACTATTACAACTGGGAAAAGATGCCCTGAATGGAACTGAAGGAGTCCGATTGGATTATCTGGCTATCGTCGATTCAAGGACGCTGCTCCCTGTACCCTCTGCAGAAAAAGGGGTCCTGGTAGCAGTAGCGGCCTACGTTGGGCGGACGCGATTGATCGACAACTTCCTCATCGCCTGAGATCTTTAGAACGGTGAATGCCCTGGTAGACGCCCGCGAAGGATGACACGGAAGTACCATGTATTTCCTTGAATTGGGCGTTTATTCAGTCCATGCTTTAGTAACATCGAGGCACGCTACCGATGGTGGCAACCAGTTCTCCATACGCTGACGACAGAAGGATGGAAACGCGGATAGAGGATGCAAGGGCATGATCTAAGAAAGAAGTGAATTCAAGATGCCGAGCACTTCCATTCATGAACTCGCAATTGAGCAGATCGAACGGCTTTCCCAAAGAGGGTTTCGACGAGTAACGCTGCCGAAGCCTCTTGAAAACGCCTTCGAACAGTCGACTCGCGCGCAACGCTCTGAGCGCCTTTGGATTGAGGGACTCGTTGCGATCGGTCTCTTCAATATTTACGTTCTCGTTGATCACTTTCTTCAGGGCAACACCTCTTGGCTGCCCTTGCAGATTCGCCTGTGTGTCGCCACCCCCCTCGCCCTGCTGATCAATGTCAGCATGAGGTGGAGCCCCAGTAAGTTTTATCGCGAAACGAGCATCGCAGTGGTGACCTGCATTATCGGAGTAACGCACCTTTACCTTGAGAGCAATAAAAGTTCGACAGCCTCCGCCTACGCCCAGGTGGGGCTCATCGTAGCTGTGATCTTTGTGAACGTCGTGATGCGGCTTCAGTTTGCCTACGCTCTCAGTGCGTCTGCGATTTTGCTGGCCAGCGATCTGATCTTCATACAGCGAGATCCTTTTCTGAACTCTCCTGAGAAGTTGCTTGGAGTCACGCTGGCGATAAGCGCTATCTTCATGACGATGATCGCAAACTACAGCATCGGACGGGATGAGCGCTTAGGTTTTCTGATGCGGTTGCGGAGCGAGATCCAGAGCAAAGAGCTCTCTTTCCTGAACATAGAGCTACAAAGGATCTCCTGCATCGATAGTCTCACCGGACTCGCCAATCGACACGCTTACGAGCTGCAGTTTGCCAAGCTGTGGCGTGAATCGATCGAAGCCGGCTCGTGCTTCTCGGCCATCGTGATTGATATCGATCATTTCAAGCTTACAAACGACACCCGTGGGCATCTCTATGGAGACCGCGTACTGGTTAGAGTTGGATCTCTCCTCCTGCAGAGCCTTCGCTGCAAGGACGACTTCGCAGCCAGGTTTGGAGGGGAGGAGTTTGTGGTTCTGCTCCCCGATACCAACCAGGAAGGAGCCATGATCGTTGCAGAACGCATCCGCAAGCTCGTCGAAGTAGCTGGCTCTCCCGCTCTCACCGAACCCGGCAGCCATCCCCGTCTATCTACCGTAAGTTGTGGCGGAGCCTCCTGCACCCCCAGCGATGCCAGCTGTAAGGAAGATCTGCTCGACGCTGCTGATAAAGCTCTTTACCAGGCAAAAGAGCAGGGTCGCAACCGTGTTTGCTGGGGAGAACTAGAGAGTAAACATAAAGAAAATTCGCCAGCTTCCAAGCGATCCACTGTGTTTTCGACAAACATCGGTTAGGTTACTTGCCGATGCAGAAGCTAAAAAACTAGGAAAATTCCGTACTGCAGGGAGCCTATGCGTAGCCTCGCAGTTTGTTGACAATCTGGTGGTCAAGAAACTCCGCATGAGCAAGGTTCTCAGAGAAGACCACTGACACCGGGGAAGTGGTTGTCCTAGCTTTGCGCCTGGGAACTACTGCGGCACCACCGCTTTCGCTACTCGAAGACTTATCGAAGTTCTTGAACGCTTCAGATGGCTTGCCTTTGGGTTACCGAAACAGCCGACCCTCTCAGATCAAAGATCTAATTACCGGCCAGATTCCCGTCCCTGCTGCATGAGGCAAAGAACAGATAGTTGATCTCCCTGGTACCGAGTTTAATTTCGAATTGGACTCGCCGACTTGCCTGAAGGTCGGCGCTCTAAATTCAGTGAACTTTCTCGTAATGGTGCAAACCCGTATTTGAAATGCACATTTGTTCATGATATTTCTTGTTTGTGCACGATTTATCACTGCCCACATCTAGTAGAGAAATGATCGCGGAAAGATTCGATGCGGGACTCTCTGTTATCGCTTCCGAGTTGGCGGAAGAGTTCCAGATTTCGGAGGATGCGATACGGCGTGATCTGCGCGCAATCGCCGCAGAAGGACATTGCAAGCGGGTGTATGGGGGCGCCCTTCCTGTGTCGTCTGCCTCTGGGTCGCTGACAGAACGCATTCCGGTTCAATCAAGTGAAAAGATTCTGCTCGCGCGGACCGGCGCGCGCCTGATTCAACCGCGAGGGTTGATCTTTTTGGACGGGGGCAGCACGAATCTGGCACTGGTAGCAAAGTTGCCAGAGAACAAATTCCTAATCATTGCGACTAATTCAGTTCCGGTGGCGAATGCTGTCTTTAACCGGAAGGGGCTCAGGCTGCTTCTGGTCGGCGGCGCAGTAGAAGCGGAACTAGCCGCGTGCGTCGATGTCGAGGCTGTTCTCGCAGTGCAGAAGATGAATATCGATCACCGCTTTCTTGGCGCCTACGCAGTTTCTTCGCAATTAGGCATTGGAGGATTCAACCCTGCAGATACACTCTTCAAATGTGTCCCGCTATCCCGCAGCCAGAGAGTAACTGCGCTCGTGACGCTCGACAAGCTTGAGACCCGAGCACCGCACGTCATCGGACCGCTGGAGTTCGTCCATGAGTTGGTTGTTCCACACGATACCCCCTTCCATCTTTTAGCGACGCTCGGAAAGGCCGGTACCACCGTTTTGACTGCCGACGAGCCACCTCAACCCGTCGCGACGGGAGCATGACGTGTCATCCGTCGCTGATCACTCAAAATCACGTCTAGCCACGCGGCTTTGTTTTGCCGCGGCTGGCTTCGGGGTGGCCTGTTGGGCTCCTCTTGTTCCCTTCGCCAAGACCCGACTCGGGATTGGAGATGGCGCCCTGGGATTTCTGCTCCTATGCCTTGGGGCCGGCTCGGTTGCCGCAATGCCAATCACTGGAATCCTCGCGACGAAATTTGGCAGCAAACCCATCATCCTCGCTGGTGGCTATGGGGTATCGCTTTTTCTTCCGCTTCTAATGCTTATGGATCGTCCAGTGTCTCTCGGAGCAGTACTTATGCTGTTCGGCGCGTCGCTCGGTTCCCTGGATGTCGCCATGAATCTCCATGCAGTGGAAGTGGAACGGGCTTTATCGCGTCCGCTGATGTCGGGATTCCATGCTCTGTTCAGTATCGGAGGATTCGCCGGGTCGGGATTTATGACGCTCATGCTATCCAGCCATATCTCCCCGTTCCACAGCTGCATCATCGGTTCCATCGCAGTCGCATCAGCTATCACTGCGGCGGCTCCGTATCTGCTGCGAACGGGCAACGAAACTCCAGGTCCCTTGTTTGTTGTACCCCGCGGTATTGTTCTGGTGATTGCCCTACTTGCGTTTGTCTCATTTCTAGTCGAGGGAGCGCTGCTCGATTGGAGTGCCCTACTGCTGGTAACCACCAAGATGGTCGCGGCTGCCAGAGGCGGAGTCGGCTACATGCTGTTCTCGATAGCCATGACAACAGGACGTCTCACTGGGGATCGCGCGATCACGGGGCTGGGCGATCGCAAGGTGTTCCTGTTCAGTGGACTTACGGCGGTCTGTGGCTTTGCGGTCTTGCTTGCTTCGCAATACACTCCGCTCGCTCTGGCCGGGTTCGTCCTTATCGGCCTTGGAGCGGCAAACATCGTGCCAATTCTGTTTCGGCGAGCTGGAAATCAGCGGGAGATGCCTGCCCCGCTTGCTCTTGCTGCCGCTACATGTGCGGGATATGTAGGCTTGCTTGCAGGGCCGGCGTTGGTGGGCTTTATCGCCCATTCCGTTGGGTTGCGAGGAGCTTTTGTCGCTCTCGCACTTCTTATGTGCCTCGTCCCAGCCCTGAACAAGAGTGTGAATAAGTTATAGTGGCGACTTCGCGTATTTGAATGGAGACAGCTTTGGATTTGAGGGAAAGTTCATTGAGAATGCGAAGGAATGATATGCAGCCCAACCGCGTATGGATCGCAGTACTTCTTGTTATGTTTTTTGCCGTTCCCCTCACCATCACGGTGGACGCCCAGGAGAAAGGGGCACCAGATGATGCTGTCTCGCGGCGCGCAGATGAACTCCTGAAGAAGCTGACTCTCGACGAGAAGCTTCAGTTGATTCTCTCCAAGTATCCCTCCAATGCCTCACCAGGTGGCGGAGGCGGATATATCGAGGGTGTAACGAGGCTCCATATTCCCGACATCAATATGTCCGATTCGAGCACCGGATCAGGGAGCACAACCCAGCCGAGCTCTACTTTCCCTGCGACTATTGCTCTTGCTGCCAGTTGGGACAGGCAGTTGTCTTATGACTACGGAGGTGAAGTAGCGATCCAGTTGCGCGCCCAAGGATTCGCAATGGGTCTTGGCGGAGGTGCAAATCTCACAAGAGAGCCCAGAGGAGGCAGGTCATTCGAGTATTTAGGCGAAGATCCACTCCTCGCCGGGGAACTGTTGGCTGAGCGCACGAAAGGGACTCAGAGCCAGAAAGTGATGGCGTCGATCAAACACTTTGCGGGAAATGAACAGGAGACTAACCGCATGGGTGGAGACAGCCACATCGATGACCGCACCCTGCGAGAGCTTTATTTATTACCTTTTGAAATCGCCGTTGAACAGGGCCATCCGGCAAGCGTTATGTGCAGCTACAACCGGCTGAATGGCGACTATGCCTGCGAGAATTCAGCGCTTCTTACTAACATTCTGAAGACGCAATGGCAGTTTCCCGGACAGGTACAGTCGGACTGGGGAGCGACTCACACGACGGCAAAGGCGATCAACGCCGGCCTCGATGAAGAAGAAGGAAGCGATGCGGGACCCTCTTACTTCGGGCGTGTCCCGGTCCTATTCGCGTTGGCAAACCATGACATCACTCAAGAGCGGGTCGACGATATGGTGCGCCGCAAACTCTATTCAATGATTGCTTCCGGCGTTATGGATTATCCTCCCCACGGTGGAGAGAAGATTGACTTCGATGCGGCGCGGACCTTTGCACAATCTGTAGAGGAACAATCCATCGTATTGCTCAAGAACGATCGCAGGCAGCTTCCGCTATCAACCTCAAACCTGAAGCATATTGCGGTCATCGGCTCCCATGCAAACGTAGCTGTGATGTCTGGTGGCGGTTCTGCAGATACGATGCATCCGGTGACGGGCTCGTTCCCTGGGTGTGAAGGTCTGGAATTCGTCGACCATAATGGCTGCGGATGGTGGCGCAATCCGTGGCTGAAAGTTCCTGTTCCCCTGACAAAAGCCATTCGCGAATTGTCGCCGGCCAGCGAAGTCGAATTTTCTGGGGTCCAGGACGAGCAAGCCCCCTTCCGCGCATATAGTCCGGGCGAAATCGCCGATGCAGTCGCGTTGGCACGTCGGTCAGACATCGCAATTGTCGTAGTCGCGCAGCCTGCTGGAGAAGATTTCGGAGATTTGAGGACTCTCAGTTTGCAGAACCCTTCGAACCAGAACGAACTGGTAGATGCTGTTGCAAACGCCAACCCTCATACGATCGTTGTGGTCCAGAGTGGTAATCCGATTCTGATGCCTTGGAAAGATAAGGTCGCGGCGATCGTCGAAGCCTGGTATCCAGGCGAAGCGGGAGGCAGAGCGATTGGCAATGTCTTGTTTGGCAAGGTGGATCCGTCCGGCAAGCTGCCGTTTACGTTTCCTGCCCGGGACGAGGATACTCCCACATGGGGCGCTACCGGTGCCGTTTCTAAAGATCCTGTCTATTCCGAAAAACTCAATATAGGCTATCGATGGTACGACGCGAAGAAACTTGCACCGCTTTTTGAGTTCGGCTACGGGTTGTCGTATACCAACTTTACATACTCGGACCTCTCCCTGAAACGCGATCCAGACCACACTCTCCATGTGTCGTTCACGGTCAAGAATGACGGCACTGTTGAAGGTGCAGAAGTTCCGCAGGTCTACCTGGGAATTGACTACGCCGGGGAACCACCTCTGCGATTGGGTGGCTGGAGCAAGGTTCGTTTGAAACCTGGAGAAAGCCAACAGGTCGATATCACAGTCTCGCCCAGGACCCAAAGCGTTTGGGACACGTCCGCCAGTGATTGGCGGTATATTCCGGACGCCGTCGCCTACGTGGGCTCCTCCTCGCGAGACATACGCTTGAAAGAGCGATGATATGCGACGGAGAACAGCATCAGGCAAGACTGGATTCCACCCAAGTCACAAAAGGCAGGTGATATCACGATGAAGTTCTCACACCGACAGTTTCTTGCACGCTCGGACTGGCCACCGCATCGTTTCAGTCACACTCGACGCAGATGCCGGACGACGTTCTGGCAGTGAGTAATCCCTGTCGAGTCGTTCGTAGAACAGAGCAGTGAATCGGGCATTATGCTGCTGTCCGCTTTATGCCGTAGCGGCGGGTTAGCCACACACGAACAGGCTCATCGAAATACTTAAGAACTAGCCATGCCAAGGCGGTCACGAATGGCAGAAGCAGGAAGATCCAAGTCAGCAGAACGGACTTGGCTGGATGTCTCGTATGAGCGAAGTTCGCGATGATATATACGAACGGGATGTGGGTGATGTAGAGGGGATAGGAAAGCCTGCCGCTGAACTTGCACAACCTCATCATGCCTGCACCAGCATTAGAGTGCGCGCCACAGATAATGATGAGCGGGAATAGAAACAGCACGCACGCAGCATCATAGAGACCATTGAAAGAAAGCCCACCTGCGTTGGGGAACTTCGGCGCCTGAAAGATGACTACAAGAAGAACCGAGAGAGACAGGAGTCCAATTTTTGGACGGCGGATGCGACCCTGAATACGAAACAGCCAGAGCCCCATCACAAAAGAGACGGTCAACCGCAGGGGCGCCATCCAGATATCCGGGTAGCCCCAACCCCCATCCAGTGAACCTTTCACATTCCCGACCCATATGAGGAGCAGCCCGGAGACTCCGAAGATGATTCCAAGTGTGAGCGCACGCAACCGGCGAAGAATCAGAGCGTACGCGATATTTCCGAGATACTCCTGCATGAGGGACCACGCTGGCCCATTCAGTGCCTGGCTTTCGTCCTGTCGGCCCCCTACTGGCGGAGAAGGCAACAGGAGAAGTGAAGTCACATAGGCCAGCAGTAACATCGGCGTTGACGTCTGGTTTATCCCCTTGCCGAAAGGATCGAGAAGATAGCCGAGAAGACCAAAGGTCGCGCCCACCAGCACCAGCGGATGAAGCCGAATGAGCCGGATGCGAAAGAATTGGAGGGTAGACATACGAGTCCATCGGTCATCGTAGGCATAGGCGACGACAAAGCCGGAGAGCCCGAAGAAGAAATCGACTGCCAGGTAGGCGTGGTGCATTAGGCTCAGAGGAGTATCCCAGCCGAATGAGTAATTGAAGACGTGAAAGATAACAATCAGGATGGCCGCACTCCCTCTCAACCCATCCAGCACTTCAAAGTGTTCTTTCCCGGTGCTCGTCCGATCAGACTCAACTGCGCTGCCCGTCTGACCCAGAGCTGATACGTCGTTCATTCGAGAGGTCTCCTATCTTTCGGACTTCAACTTGACCTATAAATAAACCGTTACTGGAGGTACAGACAGCTCTCATCGGTCCATTCCGGAGTGGATTTCGACGAGTGGTCAATCTCAGTGGATCCGAAGACTTGCCCTCAAAGGGGTGCTCTCTGAAGATGGTCCAACCAGAACGCCGTATTCGCCATTAGTCAGCATCCATGTGTCCTTCGATTCGTCGAAGGTCTGCAACACCTGCGGATCGATTGCAACGGTGACATCCTGTGACTCGCCAGGCGCAAGAGTCACACGCTTCCAACCGACCAGGCGTTTGAACGATTCATCAGCTTCCTTGGGAAGTGTGGCGTAGACCTCCGCGATCTCAGTCCCTGTCTTTCTGCCCGTGTTCTTTACTGCAAAGCGGACTGTTTTCGCGGATGAATCGACGCTTAGGCCGGAATACGCGTAGGACGTATACGAAAGGCCAAAACCGAACGGAAACAACGGTTGCTTATGCTGGGCTTCGTACCACTTGTAGCCGACCTCTGCACCTTCGTCATAGTGCACGGCATAGCTGGAGACACGCGTTTCGGAGTTCACAGCATAATGCCCTTGGCCTTCGTCATTCGGAGGAAGGGGCGCGATTAACGGGCGAGGAAGATCCGTCTCTCCCTTAGGGAAAGTCATCGCCAGCTTGCCAGACGGATTGACCTCCCCGAGAAGGATGTTTGCTAATGCCTTGTGCCCGGCGCTACCCGCATACCAGGCTTCAACGACCCCGGCCACTTTGTCGATCCAGGGCATAGTAACGGCAGTCCCTGTTTCGAGAACGACGATAGTATGCGGATTGGCCTCCGCTATCTGCTCGATCAGCGCATCCTGGCTGCCCGGAAGTGAAAGATTCGGCAGGTCCATGCCTTCGGACTCCCACTGATAGGCGAAGACAATCGCCACATCTGCAGTCTTTGCTAAAGCTGCCGCTGACTGCAGATCCGTTCCCGGATTGAATTCAATCTTCATGTTCGGCAACTTTACTCGTAGCGCCTGTAAAGGAGAAGTCGGAAACCAGATATGGTCCTGCCAATGCGTTGCTCCTTTACCAGGAGGCATAATGGCATTGCCGCCAGGCGGATCAACTTGTGCAGAACCACCACCTGAGATCATTCCAACATCCGCATGTCCGCCGATGATTGCAATGCTGCGGATCTTGGAAGGATCGATGGGGAGCACCTGGTTGTTCTTCAGGAGAACGATGCTCTTTTCCTCGATACGCTGCGCAACCTCAAGCCCCTTTTCTACGTTAACCACACTCTTACGCGGAGGATCATCGACGATTCCAGCTAAAAATTCCGCGTACAAGACCCTGCGAGCATGGTCATCGATCTCGGACAGAGGTACTCTCCCTGCGTCTACGGCCTCCTTCAACTTCGGCCCGAAGTAGTCGGCCATAGGCTGCTCTTGATCGAGTCCGGCAGCCGACGCCTTTTCCGTACTATGCGTGCCGCCCCAATCCGAGATCACGAACCCTTTGAATCCCCAGTCCTTCTTGAGAACATCGTGCAGCGTGTAAGAATTTTCACAACCGAAGTCTCCCTTGATTCGGTTATAAGAGCACATCACGGCACCAGGATTGGCGATAGAGATCGCGATGTGAAAGGCCAATAGATCGGACTCCTGCATCGCGCGTTTCGAGATGACAGAATTCACCACGAACCGTCCAGTCTCTTGGTCGTTGACTGCGTAGTGCTTGATATCGCCGATGACATGCTGTTCCTGCTCACACTTCATCATGTTTCCAACGAGGGTTCCGGCAAGAAGCGGATCTTCACCCGCGTACTCGAAGGTCCGCCCGTTTCGGGGCTCGCGAGTGAGATTCACGCCTCCTCCCAAAGTCACGTCGAAACCCTGCGCCCGAAGTTCGCCGC
>NZ_LMUD01000009.1:0-167429 GCF_009766095.1 Granulicella sp. S190 | reverse complement strand
CGAGATGATCAAGGGAGGAATACCCAGACGTTCGACACCTTGGGTGTAGCCAGCGCCGCCGTTGGTGAGAGGGGTAAGAGGCATCTTCCACTGCGACTCGCCTGACATACCGTTGCCATGCACCAGCGCCAACTTCTCATCGAGAGTAAGTTGTTTTAGGACCAGCTCTGAACGTTCCCCTGGAGGCAGGTGTGAATCCATCCAGGGCCGGCTGGTTTCCTGAGCGGACGCGATGCCGGCTCCAATGACGACTGCTGCAACGACTAAAAGACAAAATTGTGACTTGCATCTCAGCATCGTGTCTCCAGGTCCCCCGGCGATGCTGCGCTGGCGAGAATCAAGGCCAGAAGAAATCGCGGCAGTGCGAAAAGGGCTACTCACGATTACAGAATCTAATATGAAGAAGGTGATGCAAAAGCTTCAACGGGTCGGAGCATGCCGCTCTTCCAATAACTGTCTATTTTGCTTGAAGTTGCCATCGGATTATTCGACCATCTTGGGCATGTATCATACGGCTCAATCACTGAGATCGACCCAAAGAATTGGCAGCAGACAACGCCGCAGACAACATGGAGTCATAGTGTTATCGATCGACAGTCCAGGAGACCTACCGCCAGGTCTCGACAGCGAGAACGGTGGGAGGACCAGCGTGGCCTTCGATGACATTCGTTTCGATCACCGCTTCCATGTTGAGTTGGTCCCAGTTCTTAGGCGCCTTCTTCAACATCTCATCGAGATACGCAGGCTTAAAAACAACCTCGCCGGCAGCTTCGGTGCCCTCCCCTAGAATCCCTGCGATGATAATGACAGGCTGGCCCGTTACGTTGTCATGAATCCTGGCGATGATGGCGTAGTCCTTTGCCAACTTCGTGTAAGGCACCTGCCATTGGAGGGTCCAGAATCTCTTCTCGGGACTCTTACGGTCTACGAGCCTCCGCACCTGCGAATCGTACTCGAATCCGAACGGTAGATCCTGAGTAATCCGCATAGTCCAAACGTTATCGAAGGCGCCAATGAGCACGACCGGACCTTCGCGTAGCTGGGCATAGCCGATCTCTGAATCGGAGACAATCCGAAAATCGCCGCCTTTCGGGACAAGAGGAACAATAGATCGCGCCAGCGTGATCACGTCCGAGACATCGAGATGGCCATACATGGGCATCCCGTTTGGTGTCGTGCGCTCTCGATCGACTGCATCTATCGGTTGCCCAAGGCAATAGGTAACCTTGCCGGAAGCCGCTGTCACCGGTTCCCAAAAGCGTTCCAGGTTCGACGGCTTCCGATGGATTTGGATACGGCCCATTCCGAATCCTGCGATCAGGGCAAACAACGATACTATTGAGATGGGTATCCATCGATGCCTGGTCCGCAATGTTGGAGGCGGGGCTGCTTCGGCAGATTTAAACTTGGTTGTGGGGGAATCCTGGGATGTCGGCCCGTTCCTCTGCGAGACCACCGATTCGGATTCGAGGTTCACGGAGGCCGTTGGATCACGGAACGAGGGAACGTATGAGCCTGCCGAAAGTTCGACTATCAGCTCTCCGAAATGATCCGTGTTGTAGTAGTACTGGATCAACCTCTTACGGACTTCGGCCGCTGTCGTACGGACCACTGGATCAAGGTTTACATCGTAGTTTGGCTCACGTCCAAAGGCCTCGACACCTATCGTCCGTTCCTTTAATTCGCTCGCATTGCCAAGCAACGTTTGCTCGACCGTGTAAGCCAGAAATACGGGATAGCGCTTGCTATTTGCGAATAGGGGGTGTGCAAGGAGCCGTTTCAGTTGATCGCGGACAGCACTGGCATCTGGCGCAAGACTATGTCCAGCCTCTTTTTCGGATTGTGGCAACAGCGGCATCGTGAGTTCTGCTGATTCTCTTCCTGCTTTTCCCGGTTTGACGACCTGGTTGCGTCCATCACGATGCGTCGCCGCGCAGAAGCAAGGACGGAGAACCGTCACCGACGGCCTAGAGCTAGGGACCAACGTCAACCCTCATTATTCCATATT
Organism: Granulicella sp. S190; assembly: GCF_009766095.1. Lineage (GTDB taxonomy): Bacteria > Acidobacteriota > Terriglobia > Terriglobales > Acidobacteriaceae > Edaphobacter. The sequence goes on along the minus strand of NZ_LMUD01000009.1, from coordinate 165,421 downwards.
GACAACTAGATTTTGGGGTATCACACATTCCTTTTAGATCAGTCGGTCACCAATGGTAAGTCTCTCAAATGGGTCAGCGACTGTAGGTGTAACGCTCAAGCTGGGCTACGACGGCTCTGTAGAGAAGGCCGGTACGGAGATGGGAAGAGTAGTAGACACAGAATCAACTCACGAATAAGGGAGTGAGTGAAATCCCGTTCAACAAAAGGAACTTTAACCAAATTCTGCTACTAGCTGCTGGTGGTAAGCAGTTCTTCTATAGTTCTTCTATTTCATCTAGTACCAAGGCTTCCGCCAAGTCCCAGGAACGACCCCGCTTCTTTCTGCTCCAACCGCAGAACAGCGATTTCCTTGAAGCGACAAGGAATCGCTATCATTTGCCGATGCAGAAGCTTATAAGAACAGATAAGTGTCTATTTTTTATATGTTTACTGCCCATGATGCCTCTGTGTGGACAACTTAGTGGACAGACTAACAGTTTATTTTCGAGTAACGGCTGTTCGCCCAGAGTGAACGCAGACCTCCGCGCGCCTTATTGAAAAGCTTGACAGCAATTTTTCGACGGAATCGAAGATGTCTACTTAGCAGTTTCAACATTAACCAGATGAGTTGTCCTAGTGCAAAAGACAGCGATGCGAGAAAGAGCAGCATCGTTAGCCAAAAAAGTCCTCGGTTTTCAAAGTCCGAATCTTGCAATCCTAAATAGAAATACCAGCTTTGAGGAGGATGCCCCATTAGCAAACTCATACACCAACCACCCAATGTACCGATTGCAGTATATCTAGCAACCTCACCTACATTCAGTGAAGGCCTGCGGGGCCAGACTGTGGCGATAGCATGTCGATACCAAGATACAAGCCGCTTGTGCGTCATCATTTCGGGTGAGCGTTCTTTGGCGATTTCCCCGCAGGGTTGACAGTCACAGGGGATGCGAGTTCATTTTGTTCGGCCTTCGCTCCAGTCAATTTCTCTTTCGTGAGCGCAAGATCGAGAGCGAGCTGATTCACTTGCTGGCTTGTGGTGCGCAGCTCTCTATAGAGGTTGTTCTGAAAATTGAGAAGGGTCAGAGCTAAGCTTATAAATGCAAGAGTTAGGCCTAGACCAATTGCTCTCCAACGTTTAACTTCATCCGAAAGCTGCACCAGCGAACTGATGATATCGTGATCAGGCAATAATTTTAGGGGAGGAAATTGCTTCTGTTTGAACAAAAGATATTTCTGATCACCGAATGCTATTTCGTCTACTTCTTCTAACGATTTCTTGCTGTCATGCACAATTTTCCAAGCAGAATCTCCGTCTCCAAGCTTGGCCCAAGCTTCGGGAGATCCCAGATTGCTTGTCCTCTCGAAATCGATAGTTGCGAATGCGTCGCCAAGCTTGATCTTGATCGCCCGATCTGTAAGGTTGAAAAGGGGACAAGACAACTTTCCTCTAAATCCAGGTTCCACCTGCGGCCCAGTTCCTAATAGAATTCCCTTATAAACCCACTTAACGCGAAGGTTGAACCGAGCAACAATGTAAAAGGGCAGGTCAAGCGATTCTTCAGTACTGACATAGACGATGGAATTGGGCTCCATATAAAACGAATTGTCTTTTTCCTTTGAGAGTTGCCGGATTTTGCCGGCACTATCTACGTATAGGGAGCCAATGGTCAGGGTATACGAAGCCGGCCTAAGATTGTCTCGCTTGTAGCCTTCTCCTATAAGCATTTGCCGCGTACAAAACCAGTCAATTTGATCTGATAGAAGTAGTCCTTTCCGATCCAATTCCTTCCGAAAAGGATCGTCGTACTTGAGACGGTCTGCAGCGAAGTCAGCAGCTGTGCTGATCGACTCGAAAACCTGTTGCAAGGGCTCTTGCTGATCGGGCATCGAACGGCCTTTCTCTGTTAGCTAATCCATCTACCTGCAAGATCGGGTGTGATGACACCGTTGAGATTCATCTGGATGCGACCCGGCTTTGCGACTACATCGCTTAGAAAGGGACTCGTTCCGAAGTATGTAACCGGTACACCAAATTGATCTTCCAGAGCCCTGATGAAGAGTTTTGCCTCAGGTGTCAGGGCCTCGGAATCTCGTTGTCGATAATTTGAATAATCAATTAAGTCCAATCCGTTGACGGCGATCGAGGTAGGCCTATTGGTAATGACGGCCCGTCTCACCATGTCCATGTCGAAGCGGCCAACCCTACGTAAACTCTTCGTTACCGTAGTGAATTCTGGAATCGGATGCGGATACGAACTCTCTCGCTGAACTGTGGCCCAGTCGATCTCGCCACGTAGGCTGCCCGCCTGAGCTCCAGAAACTCGGATCGGAAAGGTCCGTATGACAAGAACGATATCCGTTATCAGTCTGGGACTGAGGCCGACCTCGCTTATGAAGCCGGCGGCAGTTGTATCTCGCGAGGTGGCTTTCGGGTATTCATCTGCGTGATAGACCGAAAGGCCATAGCCTTGTGTGCCTTCGATCAAGATTTTCCTTCCAGCGTCAGACGCCGCGTTTAACTCAGCGGCGACGTTAACTATGTAAGGAGCTAACCAAGATCCTTTCGCTGCTGACGTTCCAGCTGTTTCGACGTTACCTCGCATGACCCGGCGTGCAACGGCAGCGCCCACCCCAGACAGGGTTGAACTAATGGCTTCTCTTAAACCCAAGGCTCTTTCTGATTCTCGATCGTGAGCGGTGATGATCACCGCATTCCGGTCGACCCCCACCCGGGCTGGGGTCAGACCGAGATCTGTGATCTCGCTCTTGAGGACTGCTTCGTCTATATATGCGCCGGCAGGTATGAGGAGACGCGTATGAGAAGACACAAAGCCCGTCGGCAATTGCCGAACGAGTTTTACTTCTCCAGAGTCTGCGACGAATGAATGACCAGAATTTGGTCCCCCGCATCGTACACAGAGTTCGATTCCCTCTTGGAGGGTGATCGCCGCGGCAATCTTACCTTTCCCTTCCGAGCCGAATTGGCCGCCTACAACTACCCAAACGCTCATTGTGCACCTCCCTGTTGCAGCGTTTCCAGCCATCGGTCAAGCTTGTCGTACAGATCCTGCAGAGAGCCGTCATTGTGAAGCGTCAAGCTAGAGACGGGTTCCAATTTATCAATGTAAGCTTCGACCTGCTGCGCATCTGCGTCGCGCAAGTTCGACAGGTTCTCAAATCTTGTCCGCAAGCGCGCAAAACGAGAAATTTCAGCTGAATCGATGAAGATCAAAAAAAAACGGGGGCTGAAGCCGCTGGAGAGGCTCTCAAAATCGAGAGGATGTCTCAGGCCATCAACCACTGTCGAACGACATCGATCAATCCGTGAGATTAGTCTCGCGTTCAATTCTAGCTGCATCCCGCCACCCATAACCTTCCAACCAACCTCCTGAAGCTGCTGCTTATTGGATGGGGAAGGAAGAGCCCATTCTTGAAGGACTTCGCTGTAGCGAATATACGCAAGCCCATACCGGGAAGCTAAATAACGAGAAGCAGAAGTTTTACCAGCTCCTATACGTCCCGTGAAGCCCACGAAGATCGGTTCAAACGGCAATGGCTGGAATGAGGTCTGATTTTCCACGTACTCCAGATTCTATTGCAGGTGTGTTGTTCCCAACGATGCGCAGATATGGATTTCGTCCAATCCTGAGCGAGCTAGAATCTCTGAGAGACGCGTGTAGTTGATCTGGGGTGACCTGGGAACGATCAGATAATCCTCACTCGGAGTTCCTAAAGCGATGTAATCGTCAGCAAGATAGAACAATCCGACCAAGGCAGACGTTATTGCATCGACTTCGTCGTGGGTCACTTTGTTCTTTAAATATGGCCCTTCGATGCCGGCGCGATTCAGACCCCATTTCAGCTCGGCCAAGCTGGAACCTTTTCTGGGAATGCCGAGAATATCCTGAGCCGCTCCGGGATAGCTCTCAATAACCTTTAGTCCATGACTCCTCAGCTCATCGGTCAGCCGCATACCTCTCATGGTGAGGGACTTCATGCTAGGCAAAAGGCACCAAAAAACTGAGATCCCCATCCGCTTCAAGGCCAACTCACACTTCCGATAGATTGGAGAATCCGCGACAAGCTGTTCTTGCGCACGATTCCATCCATCTGGGACCGACAGCGGCGAATCTATCGAAACAAGATCTGGTTTTGCGGCTATCGTTTCGCGGATGAGATCTTCGTCTGTGGAAATACTTTTGGTCTCAGCGTTGGAACCGACAAGAAGCGACCAGCCGGTAGCTCGACGCTCGCTCCCGGTAAGGTCTATACCGACGATTCTAGGTGTACTGATTGAGCTTCGCCGAAGGAGATCGTCAACCAGAGTTCCATTGCCCTTTGTAGATATCCGCTTCCGCGCTCTCGGAGTTTTGGGGAGCGAGTTGACTCCTTCGTAGATTTCTTTGCCCTTCCAGAGACCGCCCGAGGCCTGCAGGGCAAGGCGATCGTACGACATTTCCATGATCGCTTTCAGATGCACAACGTCTTCACTGTTATAGGTGATGAGTTGCTGCAAAGCATCTTTATCTCCCCGGAGGTGGCGCGACCAAAGCACGGTGGCATCATGGCCATCGATATCCTCAACTGACGAATCTCGGCAAATGCCAAAATCTTTTTCAATCACTTTCAGCCCACCCCGATGGCCGAGACGGCGAGTAACCCAACGCAAGTCGATATGAATCGGCGGGAGCTCAAGATCTTTGAAAGCCAGTTTAAGGAAGCGCAGGTCGAAACCGGATCCATTGAATGTCACCACGACCGAGTATTTCTTCAGTTGAGCCGGGAGGTCTTCAAGATTCTGGCCTTCGATGAAAGCTTGATACCGATTCCCTTCATAGAGACCAACCATAGTGACCTTGTCGAATACTGGTGATAAACCGGTTGTCTCAATGTCAAGAAAGACGCATTGATTTGCAAACTCAGGGAATAAGCGCCATCCTTCTCCGAGAGAGGACAGCCGGGTGAAGAAATGTGCATCCTTGCGCTGCATCGCGTCGATTGACTGAGGAATGTGCTCTTCGAGACGACGCCTTAGGCCGCGACTTATCGCTGCGGGTCTGGTAAAGAACCCATCGAGATCCTGCCAAGAGCGGATACCAGAGTGCCAGAGTTCAAGCTCAGTCTTCGCTCCAATACCTGGGATATGAAGGAATGTTTTTTCGAGCATCGTGTCAACTCCAGTTCGTCAACTTTAGTTTACGTCAACTTTTGTTGACAAAAACTGAAATATTTCATATCGTTTACGCTCCAGTGATCCAATGAAAAGTCCTGAAGACAAGGCGTTGAACGAGGCCTTCAAGAAGCGAGTGGCGATTGAGTTTGCGGCTGCTCGTGATCGTGCGCGCGCGAAAAATGTCTCAGTAGAGGATTTCGTAACGTCGCTTGGAGTGACTAGGGCCGCTTTGTGCAAATACGTGAACGGAAAAACCATTCCCAGCCTAAGGGTTTTACGAAGAGCGCGGCACTACTGGGGGGTTGATCTGAGCTATGGTGAACTGGGAGATGCCTATATAAAGCCTAGAAAGAAGAACTCCCGGCAGCTCGAATTTCAATTCTCAACGAGCGACATTACCAAGGACCAAATCGAGATCAGAAAGTTTTCTCCGAAGAGCGATGGCTCCGTGGAACTGTTGCTAAGAATTGACTTTTCAAGATCTGCATAACAGACATGATGCCTGCCATCGGTACATGATTCTGCGCGCCCCTTGTACGACGCTCTGAAGGAACATCTGGTAGCTGTATCGCTAGACGCTTGCTTGCTACTGATAAAGGTACTTCTGGAAGCCCGCGAAAATCATTCCAATCTCCTCAGGCTGCCCTAAATCAGCCAAGGCACCGGAATGGAAAGAGCCTAAGCAACGGGTGAGCCTGTCCTGATCCGCGTGTTGTCTACTGGCGAATTGAGTGCCAATGAAAGCTTTTGCTTTGCAGTTCTCTCCGCTCGGTTGGACTGAGGAACTGCATACGCAACGGAAGCCGAAGAATTGCCCCGTAAGACGCGTCAACCATGAGATCGATTCCTTATCGCGAGCTCAAATTTTGCTGGATAACATCGGCAGGACGATGACAAGAACCATAAGGAACGCCGCTTCCACACCAGCACTCTTCGTGAGGCTTGATCTTCTTGAGATGCGTTTCAGGGTTGAAGGCGGCAGCAGTTGGCCCTGGCCAATACCCGGCCCAATAGTCCCATGTCGGCTTCCCCTCTGCAACAGCCTGCTGGACCTGTACAGGTCTATCACTTATCAGTATCTCTCCGGGCATGAGTGGGCGAAGCGGAACGCCATGAGGTGGATAACCACGACAGAGCCTACGAGTTTTGAGCCAGATCAGATGGCGCGCGATATATAGGGTTACCTGTTCTAAGAATTGGCTCCTGCGTTCTCTGGCTGGGTCGTACCTAAACTCGGAGGCTGAATAGATACACAGCCCGGGAACTTTTTTACCGTCCCATGAAATCATCTGATCGAAGCGTGGATGCGGGTGTGTGGCAACATAATGTTCTGCAAAAAGTGGATTCAGCAGATACGCGCGAGGATGTGCAGGTAGAGGCTGTATGAGAATCAGCAACCTACATCGAATGTTCATACCAACGAGCAGAGGATCTGCCCAGTGGGACTGCCGAATAGGTTTTTCATCTCGAATCCTCCCAGCAGCTACCCAGATCTGAGAGCCCTTCTCAATTTGTCGCAGAAATGCTCGGGCGACTTCATCCGAGACAAAAGGCTGAACTTCTCCGATCCAAGCGCTCTCAGCATTTGAGCCCTCTGGTAGGAGCACAGGCGTGAATTGTGGGTAATCAGGGGACAGAGACGCCGCAACCTGCGGCGCCTCCTTGTATGGGTTCGCCCCAAACACTAGAGCAGCTCCCAGTTACCGTGCACACCATGAGAGCGCGCAGGTGCCACTGGCCGATATGGAGGGGGTACAACGATCGGCTTTGAAGCGCACTCGGGAAGTGCACCCAGGTTGTCTGTAACGAAGTGATCGCGCTTAGTAATCAGGAACTTGCGGCCATCCCGTTCCTCTACTTCGAGTACGGCCTCATGTCCCTTAGCGTCACGAACTATAAAACTAGCGAGTTTGGCCTCGATCTGATGAATTGCGTCAGCTTCAGTGAGCCGCACTTCAGTGTTGGTTGTGATGTCGATACAGCCGATTGACTCGATACGTCCATGCTGGACGTGCTTCTGCGTGCAATTCACCAGGAAGGTCTTCATCTAGTCCTCAGTTCTCGCCATTCCGTTATGGGCGAGGGTGTTACTTGTAGGGGGTTCCTCCCGTCACTGAGCCTGCGATGAAGACACGAATTATGGCATCATAGTTCGTAGCGGCACTTCATCACATGGAGTGGCTGGGTGAACCATTGGTTCGCCACCCGATGCCGGTTCGCTCGCAACGAGCCGGCATCCTCCCTTCCCTTACAGCAGTTCAACGGCACCGAAATAGGGGAAAGTGTCATCTTTCCAAAGCTATCAAGTCACGCCTGAATTTGTCAACCTATGACTAGAGTTTCCTCGAAAATGTAGGATATACCGACATAATTACGGAATTACTTGACATCGTGCGAGTCATTTGAGACGATATGGTTGTGAAGGATGTGAAAAAGAGGCCGGCTCTTGTGGATTACGCGGCTGGGGTCAATGTGGCATTCGGATCAAAACTTCGGCGCTTACGGCGCTCACAAGAAGTTTCTCAAGGGGAACTTGCTTCACGAGTTGGGCTATCTCGGGTAACCATCGCGACCATTGAGGGCGGCAAGCAAAACACACAGCTGCACCATATTTTTCTTTTTGCCAAGGCATTGGATGTCCCGCCTGAAACGCTTATGCCGACCCTACAAGAAGTGGAACAGCAACGCTCTTCGGATCAGCTCGCAGGTGGCATCCAGACATCGGATGTTTTGTTCCTCCAAGATGCGCGGGCTTTACTTCTTCAATTAAAGAAAGGAACTAATGAGAATGAAACAGCTAAACAGAAAGCAGATTGAGCAGCGGGTCCTTGATCTACTGGATGAGCATGACGTCACCTCAGTTCCTGTTCCGGTTGAGCGAATCGCCAGGTCAGTAGGACTTCCTATTGTTGAGACCGAGATGGACGCGGATGTGTCGGGGGCTCTTATCCGAAGTGGCAATCTTCAAGGAATTGCGGTTAACGCATCCCAGGCACCAGTGCGGAAGCGCTTTACCATCGCTCATGAGCTCGCCCATTTCTTGCTGAACCATGTCGATAAAGATCATGTTGATTGGCAATTTACGGTAATCCGACGTGATGGCCGCTCCTCTGAAGCAGAGGACGATCAGGAAATGGCTGCCAATTTCTTTGCAGCAAGTCTCCTTATGCCGAAGGACATATTGCGGCAGGATGTGGAGCTCCATCAACGGTTCGACGGAGAGATTCATCTTGATGACGCTGATATTGGACTTCTTGCCAAGAGATATAAAGTCAGTGAAGCAGCCATGAAATACCGATTGCAAAATTTGGGCTTTATGTCTTGGGCATGAGCAGGGTTCATGTTTCAAGCTGTGCTCGGGCTTTGGTTCGACTTAAGTAATTTCATTCCGCCGAATCCCGATGGCCATAAGACCGCCTGCGTCTACTAAGACATCGCTATCAGGTACGACTTCTTCGATGAAGTCCATACCGGGGCCAAACCAGATCTCAGCTTTTCGCCTCGGTTCGTGCTCGGATTCGTGTCTTATGCTGCTGCATCCTTACATTGGGGCGTAGCCAGAGCAGGTGGGCTATCAATGTTTTTGGGGGGACACCAACAAAAATCGCTGGAGCGAATCACAAACTCAACCTTACTGTGAGACAAGATCAAATACCGGAAACTTCCCAACTGAGAAGCGCAGCGGAACGACCCCGGAACCCACGCATGTGGCGCAAATGCACAGCATTTGAGGGGGTCGTTCCGGTATTTCGAGGTGTCGATTCACGCCACGAATGGCGAGCTAACCTACGGGAGGAAAACGCTTTAGTTATTGAAGACGCGGAACCGTACCCCGGAACCCTCATCGCGCGGCACGGTTCCGGTCCGTAACGGTGTCCCGTAACCCTCGGTGCGTGCGACCGTTACGCTTCAAGTCTTCACAAAAGGATCTGTAGCGGGAACTGAGTGCATGAATTACGTTCCAAAGAACCACAAAAGGAACAACCGGGAGAGAGAATAGCTGTCACGGATTCGTAAGTGCAATGGCGACATTTGTACAGATCGGCCTCATCCTCGGATCGCGCATTCGAGTGATCAATCACGTCCACGAACACATCTTGGGTATCAATTTTCAAAGACCGCGACGCTGTTCCGAAGTTTCGCGGACTCCCCCTTTACCGCATCGGCGCTGCCATTTCGCAGCTTCAGCGCGTTCACTTTAGCTACTTTTTCTCTGGCGTTTCGAGTCGTAACAATGCATCCCAGTCCCGCTCTTGGGCTGGTAGCTGTTCGCGATCAGCAAGAAAGTCTTTGGGGAAGCCAGCCTTATCGAGAGCGTCAAAGATTTCTTTCAACTCGTCCGCTTTTGTTTTTTCCATGTGCTTGTTTCCTTCCTGATGCTCGCGCTCCATTACCAAGTTGTCGTGTGGGCTGTCCTTCGCTACAGCTAAGAGCAATAGACGATTGCGTAGCCAAGTCATCGTGCGGTACTCGTTGGGATGCAGTCTCCGGCTATACATTAGACACCACTTCCGACGGATATTGGCACAGTCGGGTTTCATTGACGTCACCTTTGATGTCTGGCAAGACTACGTGCTACGGTCTTTGTAAATGTCGGCAGCGCAAAAATCAGGAGAACAGAATGACAAACGGAAGCGGATTTAATATTCCGGAAACGTTCAATTTCAATGATCTGGGAATCTCACGTAACCCGACAACGGGGAACTTGAACTGTCTGCATAAACCACTTGAAGAACTCCTTGCATACAACGGGATAGACGCTCGACGTTTCCGCGATAGGTCCTACTTCAAAATGATCTGTATGAGCGCGATTACTGAGTGTTACAAGATTCACCTCTCAAAAGGTGGCAAACCTAACCCCTTTATAGAGTCTTCCTATTTGGCACCGGCCAATAAGAAAGGTTTAGAAGAGGCTCCGCCTGTCGACTAGTCTGGTCTATCAATCGCAGATCTCCCAGCGGTTCAAGGACGCTTACCGTACCTATTTGGCAGCTTTAGAGGGAGGGGGCTACAACCCCTTCGACGACTTCATGGCCAATGTTACCGCGTCACCGTGACTCTGATGCTGGTTGCAATGGAATGCTGCCACTGAATGCAATGTGGCGGCATTCCAAATGCACTATTATCCTGCCGGCCGGTGCAATCCAATCTTGCCACTTGAATACGGTCTCGATTGCCAAATCCAGCGCTCCGCGACCGTTTGACTCCGGTCGGAGCAACAGGCAGTAAGGTGCGGGTTGTCCGTCACTCGGGCAAACCTGTTGCAATCATCTGTCCGAGAAGCCGATTATTCGGACATGTGCTCCGGATCTCAATGAGCGAGTTGGCGATTTGGCGCTTCTTGAGAACGAACTCTAGTAAACGCCAGCCTGTTTAGCTTTTACTAACGACAGGAAGAGTTGACATTCCATAAGCTTATTGCTATACATTCAGACCAGAATCTATTCTCATCGGCAATCTCCAGGTTTCCAATGTAGGGCTGTCCCATGCAGGTACGTTAAGGCTGCGTGTCTTGGGGTGCGATCGTGATCCGACATTTATTCTTATATTCCTCATTCATCTCCATAGCCTGTGGCTGTGCTCAAATTGCGGCCCAAGAATCAAGTGCCGCCACCCAAAAACTGACTGCTGCAGTCGAACTCACCACCGCTCAGAGTAACTTCGCAAGCCCTGCTAAGGCGGCGTCCGAAGCGGCAATGGATAACAAGGATCTCGAGTCCATCGGTAATTTGTCTCTGCCACTGCTGACGATTCATGGACAGCCTCGCCCGACTCTAACCAACGACGAGAAGGGGGCCCTAAGCAAGGACAAAGCGAACCTAAGCACGGAGGAGACGGTCCGAGCTAGAACGCAGACTGAACCGCTTTATTTCGCCTTCAATCCTACTAACCGGAATGTTACTGCCAGATACAAATTCCCCGGCGACTCAAATTCGACTCCCCTGAATCAGTATGACGCTACGTCCGCTCAAACACTCCATAGGCTTCCTGCCGACGTCAACATGATCTTGGTCGAGATCACATGGACCGATGGAAGTGGACCGAAAGGTATCTGCCTTCCAGCTCCGCCCATAAAATGCCCCTGCGATCCGCAGGGAAAACCCTTGCAAACCACGCCTCCCGCCAATAAACCGGCGACGGGTAATCAACCGCCAGACGCTGATCCTTGTTGCATCATCGATGCGATATTTCTTCGAGGCTTTACTGATGAGAATGGCAACATGATCCCCGCGGTAGTTCTGTCTCGATACAGAATGCTCGTATCTGAGGCCCTTATCCGCAAAATCCACGACAAACAATATTCCGATAGCTTCCCATCCTTCGTCATTGACGGCTTTCCTCTGAGTGAATATTTCCCGCAGAAAGCGACTGACGACCCGGTCGAGGCAGACTATACCGATCTTGGTGGATGGGCGTCGGGCGATTATTACTGCTTCCAGGCGTTCCCACCGTCAGATTCGTGCCGCCCGTACACCGAGAAACAGAAGGCGGTCTGTACTGCCAGACCGCAGGCCACCCGGATCAATAGAAAATGGCGGGACAATGGAATTCGTCCCGACCCGGTGAAAGTTTTCGATGTGTTCACGCTGAGACAGATGCTGGCAGCCACGGCCACGCAGTTGGCAGGCGTTTCCGGATTCAGTGCTGCCAGTATTACGTCCGCCTTCGGCAATATTCAGGGAATTACGAGTGATGTCTCTTACCTGAGTGCGCAGGCCACTACAGTCGCCACCCCGACTGTTTCATCTGTACTATCGAACGGAAACAGCCTGAGCAATACGCTTGGCGGCACAGCGGGCCAGACGGGTTCCTTGAGTTCTTCAGGATCGACGATTACTTGCCCGCCGGGTACCCTTCCTGGCGTCGGTAGCTCCGGCAATCCAGCATGTGTCCTAGTGACATCCTCGGTGAATCTGCAGAATAGCTCCGGCTCTGGCGGGACTGCTGGAACGACGGCCAATACCCAATCGACCGTCAATACCGCAGGCGCGGGGAACGTCAATGGAGGATCCAGCAACCTGGGAGGCTTTACCGCCAGCAATGGGTTCAACTCATCGGCTTCCCTAAACAACGTGCAGGGAGCAAATCAAAATAGTACTGTTACCACGAACAGCGGCGGACAGGCTGGAACAATCTCTTCCGTGCCAGTCTCCAACGCATTCTCTGCGCCAACCAATGTCGGCGTGTCCTCTCAGGACATCCTCGCTGAGCAGGTGCAGTTAAATTCTCAGATCACAAACCTCCGTTTAGCTTTACAAGGGGCGCTCTCTGATCAGTATCTGGTTAGGGGCGGGAAGACGATAAGTAGCCGCCAACAGACCACTCTCGGGCTCAACATCACTCTCGATCCCGTAGAGCGTTACCGTCACGCAGCGGCCGAGGTCAGGATTTGGGTCTATCCGGCACGGACTGATGACAGCATGAGCATCGTGAATTTGCTTCCGGCTGCAAAGACATACAACGTGGCGAAAATCACCAGCAGTCAGAAGGCATTTGGCGCTGGCGTGGTTGTGGATGCTGTGAACGTCGGGGCCGCAACGGGGAGGTCGAAGAACCGGCTCTATCTGGCGAAGGACACTGATACGGTGGCCCTAGAGTATTTCCCCAACAGCAACAAGGAGCAGCAGCACCCGTGGTCTGATTATGGAGCCGAACTGGTAGGACGCTCCGCACAAGAACATGCCTTCGATGTGGCGCGGGTGATGGAACTCTGGCAGGAAATAGACCCTTGCACAGACGATCCAGGTCCAGACCTTGAGAAGAGCGCCGTTGGCCGGAGTGCGATCCCCCTGGTCTTCGGCTGGCAATTTAGGCCTGTACTTGGTGCAGACTTCGTGCAAAGCGGTCAACGTCAGGTCTTCGCGCAGCTTGCGCTTCCTGTAGGCACGGGCGACCGATGGATGCCGCTTGTCTTCGTGCAGACCCGGTGGCGCGAATACGATTCAAAAAAACAGGTGATGGGGGCCACATACAAAGATAGCTGTTCGATAAAGCAGGACACTAACCCGGTCCTGGTCAACAGTCCACTCAAAGTGCATACGGTAAATGTGGACGATATGGGCGGTGGGATCGTGAAGGTCAGCGCCGAAGGGGAGTTTTTTCAGCAGGGATTCTCTGTTATGAGCGGACCGACCACCTTGGGCCCGGCTACCTTCGATGGCGAACATATCCAGTTTTTTGCCAATGCAGCGACTCTACTCACTACCGACGATCTGAAACTGGTTGCCGAAAATGGGCAAACTGCTGATCTTGGAGTGAAGCCAATTAAAAACGCGCAGGCGTGCGGAATTGTGTCAGCACACCTGACGGCCGTCCCGCGCCCCGATGGAAATTCTTGGGTGGAAGCAACGATCACTACGGGTCCTGCATTCAAAAAGAATCCTGATGTCGATCCGAATCCGTTGTTCCTTGCTGGTGGCCAGGTGTTTGGTCTTCACGAAACACCTTTCTTAAAGGATGCGCCGAATTCTTGCCAGATAGCTGCCGCGGGCGGCCTCACATGCACCTATAGGTTTTTAGCATCGACAAGCGCTCTTCGATCTGCGCAAACGTTCACAGCGAGAGACCTCTCCTGGATAGGATTCAAGAGCACCCAAAAAATAAACTTCGATCCTTCCTTCGGATCCCTTGTCGCGATGACATCCGATTCTTCGAGTGCAGGTGACGGTTCTTCTTCCAGTAAATCGCCAACCTTATTTACACTCACTGGAACGGATCTGCTCAATCTTCCTGGGCCTGCAAATTGGAGCTGTGGCGGGAATGGTTGTTTAGAGGTCTTCGAGGGAATGTCTCCGATCCAGCTCGGCATTGATAACTTTCAAGTGCCCTCTGCAACAACTGCAGTGATCGCCTTGGGTCCCAAGACCGCAATACCGGAAATCAGTTTTACCGGTAACAAGATTACGATTAGAGCTTCCGGTGCGGGAGCAAAGAAGAATCCTCCGGTTCCACTCGCATATCCTGCCGCACCCCCGCTTCCCGCACATGCGAACCCACCAAAAGACCCGACTCAGTTCTTCTATACAATCGGCGGAGCTGCGCCAGTAGTCGGACCGGCTGCGACACTCTATTCCGACGCGACCGGTATACCCACCGGAGGATTTGCTGTAGGGGCGAACATCATTGTGAAGGCGATGGCGACTGCCCCCAATCAGATGCCCTCGCCCGTTGCCGAAGCGAGATTCTACAAGACTGCCGCTAACAATCTTGTGCCGCAGTACGTGCTGAACGCTTCGTCCGGTAGCTACAAGTTCTACCGCTTCTTGTGGCACTCGACGATTGGAGTTCCGGTCGAATGGGATCTGAGCATCCCTATAGATGCTGCCAAGTCCGGAGTTATAGCATCGACCATTCTCAACGTTAGTGACAGTACGGAAGTGGAGTTTAGCGGGGTGAATGTGCTGCCGGATTCTCCGAATTCGCGAATTTCATTTCTCTATAACGACCAACTCGTGCCTAATGCGCTGTTCAGCTACGATGCCATCAAGAAAGTGCTGAAGTTGATGATTACGAGTGATATGACGGCGAAGCCCGGGCATAAGGAAATTGTTTTGAATGGCTTTTTGCAGGATACTGACGGAACCAGCAAAACGACGCAGATCCTTCTCCCCTTCGATGTAACTAAGAGATGACTCCTTAACACTCCAGGGTCTACGCGATGTTCTATGCAGATGCATACTCGTCGGCAGTGCCATGAAATCTCGGCTGCTGACTACAGGCCAATGCGCTCATTGTGTGATTTTGGCCTGTGGCTGTTATCACTAACCGACAGAAGGTCAAGCGAGCAACCTTCCGGTTTGCCGACAATCCATGCGGGACTGGTTTGTTAATCGTAACCCAGTTGTATGTTGCCAGCACACCCGATTTGATGGAAGAAATGGTTACTAATCCGGGCGTCCGACGCTACTGAAAGACAGGGACAACGCGACTTTCAGCTTGACACCATGCTCCTATGCAACCAACAATCGATTGTCGCGAAGGCAAAAGGCAAGCCTCGGAACGAAATGCAAGTCCTAAATTTGGCTCTTTAGATCACGCAGCAACGATCGGTAAGATTTCCGGCTGTTGCTGTTTTGTCGGAGGCGCGGTAATGATTGGATTGCTCAGTGGGGCGGCAATTGGTTCTGTTTGGGGCTGGCTCTTAGGATCCTGCGCATTTGCAAAGTTGCGTAGACCTATTTGGACTGGAGTCATAGGGTTAACGAGTGCATGTTTTATTGCCGTTCTGGTTGAAATTCTAGCAAGCCGATCGGCTTTGCTCCCATTCTTTGTTGCTATTGCCGTGATGTTGCCTATCCGCGCCGCTTATGGCAGATAATTGTTGCAAATTTAGCAAGGCCGATGCAGGATTGGCTTCCAGGTTTTCTTTGACGAAGAGCTCGAGACGGGCGTTCACTGAATCGTAACTGCGGAGGAGACACTTATGTCAGAACACACTTCCCTTCTTCAACTTCTTGGTGCCGGCGGCTTCGGCGCTATTATCGGTTGGTACGTCTATTACATCAATCGGTACCGCCGTGGAGACGTGCAACTGACCGACTTAGTGACCTTGGTGGGTGTGCTTGGCGGAGGAGCTGTCCTTGCCCTATTTCCCGCTCGCACAGACTTATTCGGAGCATATGGCATTGGACTGTTTGCTGGGTTCTTTGGTTATTTCCTCATTCTAGTAATACTGGTAGCCAACTCTTACAATTTCACCTTTGAGTGGTTTCTCGACGGACGACGACGTAAGCTCAGTGATGATTGGGAAATTCCGGGTGACGTCCGCGGAACTGTAGCGGCGATGGAAACACCAAAACCCGTCATCCGCAACTAGGTGTTCCGCGATGATGCATGCAAGCCTATCGGATCTATTGCTTTGGGGTGGAGTTCCCTTCCTCGGTCTTTGGGCTGGGCGGCTACTGTGGGCAGAAACTCCGCCGCGAGACGAGGTTCAACCTAGGAGCTTTGGCAGTTTCTTCTTTTTAGTGCTTGGTCTCGGTGCTTATATGGGACTCATGAGAGCCGATTGGCTCGGCCCTTACGGAATAGGGCTTTTTTGCGGATTCTTCAGTAAACTCCTCTCTACATTCGTACAAGTCGCCGCCTCCGACGTTCGCGGCCGAGAGTGGTTCCTTGATGGACGACAGCTCCGTCCGATGCGCACTGTTATGGCAGGCATACCCCCACCGGGCTCTGAGGGCACAACTATGCCCTTGTGGATCAGACCGGGTGATACCTACAAGTTATGGATCGAACTAGGTCCGTCGGTTAGGCCGGATGAGCAACCCATATCGACATCCAGTTATCCCAAATCAGTCATCCAGCTAAAGGTCGCGCTCTTCACGTTCGCCAATGAACTGCAGGTTTCCGGCGCAGATGTGAGCGAGTTCGATTTGGAGACAACAGAGTCCGAGTCCCCTCCCCGCGACCGGACAGCCTCTAGTCGAGGTCTCGTTCCATCGCGGCTTTTAGACAAGCGGGTTGCTTTCCTCGTTAAGGCACCTGCGCGAGCGGGCAAGCATCGCATTCGTTGCAATGTGTACTTCAATAATGCGCTCGTGCAGTCACGACTGATTTATGTGCGGGTCCGCAGGTTGCCGCTCATGATCGAGAGGTTTCTGCGTAGCATTGCTGATCCGCTGCGCGAACTGTCACACCGGCCGCGCATGGCGGCATCGCGTATCGACTTCAGCTTAAGCAGGACGCTCGACCCGCATCAACTCGAACCGTTAGGTTCGCCACGGCTCAGTATGATCCTGAACGACAACGAAGATGGAACACACACTTTGCGTTTACTTGGTAATAATTTCAAAGCTGATGCAAGCTTTGATGGTATGGAGCTTCAGGATCTCACTGACGGCTTGCGGGGGGTGCTCCGGCAGACTGCTTGGGGTAGTAGAGAACCGTGGAAAGCGGGATTTCAATATCGATACGCGGATCTCAACATTGAAAAGCTCGAGAGCGACCTCACGACGCTCGCCGTCAAGGGCTATCGCTTCTTCGATAACATCATCAATCGATTCATAGATGCTGATGAGATTAAAGAGTTCACGGATCTTATGAAAGAACCAGGCTTGGTCCAGTTAGCACTGAAGCACTCTGCTAGCCTGGTACTTCCCGCCGCTATGATCTACGACTATCCGCTGGATACTGGAGCACCCCGGCTTCGATTGTGCAACTTATTCCGCGCGAACATGTCGTCCAAAGATACCTTCTTGGGTGATACTCCCTGTTTCCGTGGATCATGCCCCAACCGCGACGACCTAGAGGTCGTTTGTCCAGGTGGATTCTGGGGATTCCGGCACAGTCTCGGCATGCCTCTCTCTGTGGCCAAAGGCACGAGCGCACCTTTGGTGCTTGAATGTGCTTCCGGGCCCCACCTTGCGATCGCAGTCTCAACGGATCCGCAGTTTACTATGCGGGCGCAGCATGAGATCGCGTTGAAGCGGCTCCTAGCAGATGATGGTTGGCACTATTGCGCAACCCGTAATTCTGTTCCACATTTACTGACGAATACGAGTGTGCACGTTGTTTATTTTTACTGTCATGGTGGAATGTCAGGGAGCACGCCGTTTCTCCTCGTTGGCCAACCTGGGGAAGCAGGCATTACTCGTGACAACCTGCGCTCATGGAAGGTCAATTGGGTAAAACCGCGACCACTTGTCTTCATCAATGGCTGCCACACTGCGGCGCTCGAACCGAAGACCGCTCTCAACTTTGTTAGCGGTTTCGTTGAAACTGCTAAAGCGGCGGGGGTAATAGGAACCGAAATTACGGTGTTCGAGCCGCTCGCCAGCGCCTTCGCGGAGGATTGTCTGCGACGATTCATACAGCGGGGAGATGAAATAGGTAAGGCAGTACGCGATGCCCGACTAACCCTACTGAAGGCAGGAAACCCACTTGGATTGGTATATATTCCATACGTAGTACCGACTCTGCGGCTTGGTGACTCAGTCGACAAACCAGAGTCCTAAATCCATTGCCGCTGGCGAAAAAGCCAATCTCCGTGATTATTTCAACACCTGTGTTCGGAGCGATATTTCGCGTAATAGAGGAATCATAGCTCTTCTTTCGCGGCACCTCTGCTGAAAATCAGCATCTAATTTGTGAATAACCGACTTCTCGGAGATGTGACAACAAATCTCGACATTGGTCAACTCCCGGTTTGTCGGCAAACCGCGCCTTACTCCCCAGCGCCTGACTCCGACTAGGTCCTCCTGAGCGAACCGCAGCTGCGCCACCGCACGCCTTCGGCGTGGATGAGATTTTGCACACCCTTTGTTGATCGCCGAAGGTGGCAGCATAACTTTGCACTTGGTGGCAGAATTGATTGCATTCAGCATCTGATGCCCTAGGCCCTGTCATCAGCGTAGGAGTTCAATGCAAATTGCACTTCAGAAAGTGCGCGCCGGGCTTCATCTTGCCGCTTTACCGATTGCTCGGGATTCTGAATGACCAGCTCCAGGCGATCCCTTTCCAGCAAGAGCCACTCGTACATCTCTCTTCGCTTTCTGTTTTCTTCTTGGTTGCGTTGTTCTGCGAGAGCGGTGGCCACTGCCTGATGTTGTCGATAACTTTTGATCCCATCTCCCTGGAAGACGGAGGCCACACTCGTGAGAAGAAACCCTAACGGATTACGAACATCTCGTCGCGATTGCATCACAGCACTCTTCTCCCGAATGATGCTCGCGATTTCATCGGTGCCGGCGTCGGGACAAGCGCTGCGGCAGGAATCAAGGAGTTGGTGTGCCGCCTGCTCGTCGGCTACGTAAACTTCTTTCGCCAACGTTTCCAGGATCAAGAGAACTTCATTCGTCGACGACGATTCATTCCTTTCTTCTATTCCTAAAATACTTCCTAATACTGGGGTCGTTTTGACCACAGTCCCTGGGGTTATATTGACCACAGTCCCTGGGGTCATTTTGTCCACTGTGTCTATCTTCACTGGGGTTGGAGCGACCACTGTGGTCGTTTTGTCAGCGAAACAAGCGCGTGGCTCCAATGGCGAACCATCCCTTTGGACGAAACGACGACCTCTGTCCCAAATTGCCCACTCCATACCAGCAGCCTTTCGTCTTTCCAGAGTTTTCGTAAATGAGTAAACACGGTAGGTACGTCCTGTTCTTGAGTGGACATTCTCTTTACCAATTTCTTCGAGGGCAAGCTTCTCGACAAGCAACGCAGTATTCCGTTTACAGTTTTTGTCCGTCATTCCGCAGAGTCTCTTCATTGTTCTCCACCCAGCCGTAATGGTTCTGATCTCAGGCGTCTCCGCTTTTCCATGAGCCCAGAGGGCTTGATAGAGGGTCGTTTCACCGAGGGATTGTCCGTGCTGCACAAGCGTGCAGCGATGCACTTTGTAAGGGCGAGTCCGTGACTTATTAGTAGCCTGATCTGCCACTGTGGCTGGTGCAACCACTGTGGTCGTTTTGTCGCTAAACGAGACGTCTATCCCGCGCTCAGCGAGTTCAGGAGGGACATCGTTCCTCCGAATGCTGACAATCTCGGCTGCTGATTTGAGAAAAGAGAAAGCCCCGTGGGTGTTCGGGGCTTTTTCCAACTCTTCCCAGTCCAATATCTTTTTGACGCGCTCACGCTGTTTTGACATTGATTGGTACTGCCTCCGCTTTTCCGAAGCGATTGATGAGGACGTCAGCCAATTGCTCGTAATCTTCTAGTGCTTTAGATTTCGGATCGTAGTCGGCGATGAACTGGCGATCAGCTGCGGCTCTCACTACGGACTGATCCGTTCGGATCGGCCCATAAACCGGAACTTCGCGTCGTTCGGAAATGGCGGCGAGAGTATCCAAGACCCTTTCTGTCACTGCCAGCCTTCGGTTTAATTTCACCGGCAACATTCCTAGCGTTCGGATATTTAAACCGCGCTCTAGCATTCGATTGAGTGTTTCGCAGGCATGAATAGTCGATGTGGCTCCCTGCACGCTCAGAATGTCCATATCCACAGGAACTAGGACGTTCTGCGTATAGACCATGGCGCACGTCTGGAAGAGGCTGATGGAGGGCGCTACGTCGATAAGCACAGCGTCGTAATTTCTCTCGCAATCCAACAGCATGTGACGAAACAGAAATTCACTTCCCGGCAAGCCCATGGTCTTAGTTTCTGCGTCCGTCGTGAAACGGTTGCCACAGACGATGTCGAGTCCTGGCCTAGCACTAACCACGCATTCACGGATCGCGAGCTTCTCCATCAGCAGATCATTCAGGAAGGCTGGAGGGCTTAGCCCCAAAATGACGGCCAATGAACCTTGTGGATCTGCGTCGATGACAAGAACACGCAGTCCTCTGTCGGCAAAGCAACGAGCAACGGTTGCAGTTGTAGTTGATTTGGCGGACCCGCCTCGCTGGTTGGCAATCACAATCCGGATCATGCCATTTGCTCCTGAGCGCGACGCGAAGCGGCGATTTGCTTCTCAATCCAAGCCTCTACATCAGCCTCAAGCCAACCCACAGTATTCGGTCCAAGTGAGAGTGCTGCCGGAAACGTGCCTTGTGAAGCGCGGGCATAGATCGTGCTGCGCGACAGCCCAGTTTTAGTCTTTACAGCTGGAAGCCTGAGTATTTTATTGGACATGTGAGAACCTCGATGGACATCTTGGTTCCACAATGCATCGAGAACGTTCCCTAACGATTCAATTGAAAAAATTAGACATCAATTGACTTTTCGACGCCGACCTGAGAGCGCGAGATAAGATCAAGTGCCTCTCGGAGCCATTTACGAACCGTATTAGCAGAAAGTCCACCGTCGATGTGTCTGGCTTTGCGTTCGACCTTGGAAACGAGTTCTTTATCCATTCCTTTATGCCCTTTCACTTCTAAAAGCGCAGCGAGGACGATCAGGATCGAATCCTGCTCTTTAGTATGCAAATGCCTAGGTTCATGCTGAGTTCGCGCTTCATTGAGCCGCTGCTTGAGGCCTTGGATATCATCGAGAGCTCGTGATACCGCGTCCTCCAGATCAGATCCGTGATCGTCCACGAGATCTCTACTTGCAACCCATTCGTTTGATGGCTTCCACTCGCTGGCGTCATATCCTTGCAGCTTTCGACGCACCAGAATGAGACGCTCGACCTCCTTTGCCAGCGCAAGCTCCGATGCTTCATACTCTTCAAATGCCAAGATGTCTGTCGGTAACATTCCGTCATCAAAGCCGCTGAAGACAAGCCAATTCAATAGGTCGCCATAGAAAACATAAGTGCGATCCGCTATTGGGGCTTCATCCCCATAGTCGATGAAGTCTTTGAGACTTCCCGTTTTGGTAATGGAGGGCAGGCGTCCTTTGGAGATTGCTTGCAGCATGTGGGCCTGAATCTTCCCGGCCAAATCAGCTTGAAGTTTGGTCGTGCGCTTTTCAAGCTGAGAAGCTGCGAGGTTCATTGAACGGAGTGTAGTAAAGGGATAGCGACCTTGCTTGTACAAATCTCTGACGATGAGGGAAGCTGCACGCGACACAGTGAGATACAAGATACCGAAGTGGGGAAGTGCTGGATATGGACGCGGCAACGAACTGTAACGGTAGTGGGTCATCGTTCCCACCCCTTCGGGCTCGAACTCCGAAACCGTCTGTTCTTCTTCCCACTCCATCGGAGTAAGAGCTGTATCGCTCATTTGTCGGGTCCTTTAGCTGTGAAGAGGAGTGTTTAGTCCTGAGATGTAATCCGCCCAGGTTTGAAGCATTGCTTTGCGCTGATCGGCATATTCGGCTCTGTTGTATACGCCTCGCACGCCACCAATCGTATGATTGAGAGCTTTCTCGACCACGTCCGAAGCGAACCCCTGCTCATGGAGGATTGTCGATCCAGTACGCCTTAGATCATGAATCGTGAAAGGTGGGATCGGAAAGCTCATTGCCCCCATTGCTTGATTTAGAGCATTGCCCGCGAACGGCCTTGTAAGGCTGCCGCGGCCAGGGAGAACCAGTTCGGAGTCGCCGGAAAGTTGCCGCAACTCCTTGAACATCTCTTTGACTTGAGCCGAGAGATATACCGTATGAGGTTTGCCGGTCTTTGACTGTGCTTCGGGTATCAACCATTCTCCAACCTCAAGATTTACGTTGATCCACCTCGCTTGCAGCAGCTCAGATTTGCGAACCAACGTCAGAAGAATGATGTGTAGGGTCAGTTTGAACTGACGGCGAATGTTGCTGCGATAGAGAACCTGAAGGTAGATCTTCAGTTCGTCCGGCGACAGGGAGCGAGTCCTGGGGCGAGCTCGCGTTATAAAGCGCATGGGGGTGGCGTGTGTTGGGTTCGCAGTTACGAGCCCGCAGACAATTGCATAATCGAAGATGCGCTTGAGTAGGTTACGAAGCTGGGCGGCGGCTGACTCGAAGCCATTATCGCGTTTCTTGAATACGAGCCGCTGAACGTCTTGCGCTGTGACATCTCTCAATGCCCAAGTTCCGAACGCCGGGTAAATTTCTTTTTCGAGATAGCGGCGAAGCTGCTTAGTGTCCTTTCGATCTCTCTCGATCACCTCTTTGAAGTAACGCTCACTGAAGTCGGCAACTGAGGTGGAGTTAGCTAATGCGAACTTCTCTAGCTGCTTTTGCTTTGCCGGAGACACGCCTTCATGAACTGCTTTCGCAAGCTCGTCGCGTTTCGATCTCGCAGCCTTCAGGCTCACATGGGGGTATTGGCCCAGCGAGACCTTCTCCGTCTTCCCCTTGAACTGATATCTGTATCGCCAGGATGCTGCGCCGGTCCGCATCATTTCAAGAGCGAGGCCCCTACCGTCGCTCACGGAATATCGAATCGCTTGGGGCTTGAGAGCTTTGATTTGGAGCTCAGTCAACGCCATCTGAGCCTCAGATTGTCCACAGACGTCAATTTTGGTAGCCACATGAGATCAGTGTACAGCCCTGTGGACAACTTTGAGAACGGCTCTCTAAGGCCTTGGTTGGACGCGATTGGTCACTAAAGTACTGTATATATTGTGATAATCGCGATGACATGGATTTCCTTGGAGCGCCAAGGAACCGCTCTCATTTGCCGATGCAGAACTTACTGAAGATGAGATTGAGGATGTCATCACTCGTTGTTGAGCCTGTAAATGCATCGAGAGCACGAAGCGCATCGTAGAGATCGATCAGAATCATCTCGTGGGGAATGTTCGCATCTGCAGCGTGTTTCGCTTTGGTTAGCGAGTGCAACGCTTCCAATATGGAGCGCTGCTGTCGCTGGTTTGTGAGTAGCGCGGACTCCATGGCGGGAGCCTCTCTGGTGATCAATTGGAGGATGGCTCGGCGTAGTTCGGGGATGCCGAATCCTGTCAAAGCGGACGTCTCTATCGTTGGAAGGGTGGGACGCATGGCCTTTGATTCAGGCGAGGCGAGGTCTTGCTTGTTGATAACAAAGAGGATGGGGCGGCCAGATAACGCCGCTGCGGTTGCTTCGTCTTCTTCGTGAAGTGGGGCGGTGGCGTCGAGGACGAGGAGGACTACGTCTGCTTCGGACATGGCTTCGCGGGATTTGGCGATGCCAAGCGATTCGGCTTCTTCGGTGGAGTCTCGCAGGCCTGCCGTGTCGATGAGTTGGACTGGAATACCTTCGATAGAGACTCGTTCGATGACGAGGTCGCGGGTTGTGCCTGGAGTTGCAGTGACGATGGCTCGGTCGCGCTGGACGAGGCAGTTGAAAAGAGAAGACTTACCGACGTTTGGACGACCGACCAAGGCGAGGGTGAAGCCATCGCGGACGATGCGGCCATAGGAGAAAGTCTGCTCCAGAGCTTGGAGCGGGGCTTGAACGGTGGCGATTTGGGCTGTGATTTGGTCGTTTGGGACGAGATCGATGTCGTCTTCGGCGAAGTCGATGCCAGCTTCCAATGCGGCGATGAGGCTTACAAGTTGTTGTTTTATTGGGGTTATCTGGCGGGAGAGAGAACCGCCCAGCTGCTGCGCGGCGATGCGGGCCTGGTGGAGGGTGGTGGCTTCTATAAGGTCGTGGACAGCTTCGGCCTGGGTGAGGTCGAGGCGGCCGGAGAGGAAAGCCCGCTGGGTGAATTCGCCTGGTTCGGCGAGGCGGGCACCGACGGCAACGCATTGGCGGAGGAGGTGATCGAGGAGGACTGGAGAGCTGTGGGCGGCGATCTCGACGACGTCCTCAGAGGTGTAGGAGTGGGGGGCCTGGAACCAGGTGACTACAGCTTCGTCGAGCGTTTGGGTAGTGGAATCCCCAGTGGAATCAAGGATCTCGGCGAAGCGGGCGTGACCGGGAGCGAGAGGGTGGCGGAGTTTGAGGAGGGGCTCTGCGATGGCGCGGGCGGCTGGGCCAGAGAGGCGCACGATGCCGATGCCGCCGCGACCGGGCGGGGTGGAGATGGCGACGATGGTGTCTTCAGCGTCTGATTCAGCGTTTGAGGCGGAGTTGTGGTTTAGGTCGCTCACGTGGATTTTTCCATGTTAGCGGGAGAAAAAATCTGACGTGGCGGTTGTGGTGTTTTTGCTGGGGTTTTTTGAAAAAACGGTATTCACGACGTGGTTTTTTGCTGGTGTGAGCGTGGTGTTTCGGTGGTGAGACGAGGTGTTTTAGCAACGCTTATTTGTGTAAGAAAAAATACGCCAATTTATGAAAATATATTTTTTGACGTAAGCGCTAAAGTTGCATCTAACGGTGCGACTGGCTGGGTGGTCCGGTCGCTTCAGGATGCAATTTCTCTCCTGACATTCTTTCGATAGATGAAATCGCCCTATTGGCGCGGGGAAGAGTCGCGCGATGGCTACGGGGGATGCAGCTGCGACTTGAGGGTTAGACGAGTGAGCCATCGGCTGGTGAGCCGGCCGCAGCAGGTGCGAAGCAAATTCGAATCGACCGCAGCAATTTGATTTTCCGTTTGATCAAAACGTCGATTTGCACCGATGGTAATCGTTCTACAATTCGAGTCGCGTTCGAGCTAAGGATTTGAGCAGTCTGAAGTTACAGACGCATCACCACCTGCGCGTTACGCGGGTAACTATGCAGTTATTTGTTTATTCCCCGTCTGCCTGTTTCTTTTTCCGAGGCTACAACATGAAGCGATATCTGTTCTCCCCCTTCGTCGCCCTCGTGGCGTTCGTCGCCTTTCTCACACCATCCCCACTCCTCGCCCAGTCCGATAGTTCGTCCGTCGCCGGTACTGTGACGGATGCCACCAACGCAGTGCTTCCCAACGCCAAAATTACGGTCCATAACAACGCGACCGGAAATGACAGGAGCATCACGACCAGCCAGAGCGGTACGTACACGCTAACGAACCTGCCTTCGGGGAACTACACGATCAAAGTGGAGGCCCAGGGGTTTGAGACGGCTACGCGATCCAACGTCCACCTGGACCCCAATATTGGCAGTCGCGTGGACCTGGCGATGACAGTGGGTAACACCAATTCCGTGGTGAACGTGGACTCCGACGCAAACACGATCCAGACCGAGAGCGCTTCGGTTGGTCAACTGGTGACGGAAGAGCAAGTGAAGTCCATTCAACTGAATGGACGTAATCCGTTCTACCTATCGCAGCTTGAGCCGGGAGTCGTTCGAAACAACGCAATCTCGGCGTTCAACTTCTCGCTGGACAATACTGTTTACATCAACGGCTCGCGTTCGGAGGAGAATCTGATGACGCTGGACGGCGCTCCGATGGTGCGGACGCGGTCTAACAATGACAGCACCGGCGTGGCGGATGTGGATGCGACCTCGCAGGTGCAGATTCTGACGACGAGTTATCCGGCAGAGTATGGCCGCACCTCCGGCGGTCAGATCCGCATCGTTCCCAAGAGTGGGACGAGCAACTTCCATGGAAGCGCGTTCGAGTATCTGCGCAACTCGATTCTGAATGCGAACACCTGGACGCGAAACTCCTCTACCGATCCGACCATCAACGGCAAACCACCAGCGTTCCGCTACAACCAGTTTGGATGGAACCTGAACGGGCCGGTGTATATTCCGGACCACTTCAACAAAGACCGCAAGAAGCTGTTCTTCCTGGCAGGTGAGGAGTGGGTACGGTATCGCCATGACGATACGGTGACAGGCAAGGTGCCGACCGCGCTGATGCGTACGGGCAACTTCAGCGAGCTGCTGAGTCCGAACATCTTTTACTCCACACCGCAGCAGATTGTGAATCCAGCTACCGGTGCACCTTACGTGGGCAACATTATTACGACGGGGTTGAGCCCGAACGGACTGGGCTTGCTGAACGCCTACCCAACGCCGAACGCGGATAACGTTGCGTATAACTGGATCGACTCTGCGCCGCTGCCGGAGAATCAACGCAAGGATACGCTGGTGCTGGACTATGTTCCGGCGGACGCTCATCACATCCGGTTCAGCTTGCTGAACTTCAACTACGACTACGACCAGCCACACGCGGGCAACTTCAACCGGACGCCGCAGATCTGGCATCGGCCTAACCAAGTAGCCGTGGTGCACTACACGTGGACGATCAGTCCGACGATCGTGAACGAGGCGATTGCCGCTGCCTCTGCCGACCATGTGTCGATCGGCGTGGATCTTTCGAGCGGGCGCTATGACCGTACCCAGTACGGGATCAACTATCCGTATCTTTATCCTGCGGATGAGAAGGAGATTCCAAACAAGATTCCGACGATTGAGATCGCGAACTTTACTACGCTTGATGGCGGTCCTTATCCTTCGCACTCTGGCGGCGTGGTCTACGACTTTGCCGATAACCTGACGAAGGTGTGGGGAAACCATACGCTGAAGTTTGGGATTCTGTTTGAGCGGTCAGGCGAGAACGACTTCGACCAGATCAGCGTGAGCAGCACGACGCCGGGCGCAACGAATAATCAGAACGGTCTGTTTACCTTCAGCGATACGCGCACGAATCATCCGACTTCGACGGTGGCAGCGGCCAATGCGGCGCTGGGCGCCTTCGATACGTATGGAGAGATCGGGCAGAGGTCGTATACGCTGTTCCGCGGCAATATGTGGGAGGGGTTCGCACAGGACCAGTGGCGCGCTACCCCGAAGCTTTTGATTGAGTATGGCGCGCGGTACAGCGTGATGCAGCCTTACTCCGCGGTGTGGGGCAACCAGGCGGTGTTCAGCCCGAAGGACTACACGCTTGCGGATGCGCCGAAGGTCGATCCGATTACGGGATATACGACCGGAGGCGATGCGTATGACGGCGTTGTGATTCCGGGCAGCCACTTTCCCAGCTCCGCGAACGGGCACGTGTCTGCCGATATTCTGGCGAACTTCAACCGGCTGTTTCGTGGATACAGCAGCGGCTACTCGAAGACGGAGTACTCGAACATTCAACCTCGGGTAGGGTTTGCGTATCAGCTTGGGCAGTCGGCTGTGATCCGTGGCGGCGCGGGACGTTACGTGCAGCGGCTGGGGATCAGCGACCAGGTTCACCTTGGCGGCAATGCACCGTTCCAGCCTTCGGCGACGGTGACTGCCGGCATCGCGGACAATCCCGGGGGCGTGGGCACGAACAGCCTGCCGCTCTCGTTTACCTCGCAGCCCTATGACTTTCCTAACCCAGAGGCATGGGGATGGAACATGACCTTCGAACAGGAGTTTCCGAAGGTTGCAACGCTTACGCTGAGCTATGTCGGGCGGCGCGGGCTTCACCTGCAGCAGCTTGGCAACCTCAATCAGCTGGAGCCGGGTACGGTGCAGGCGAATCCTGGCGTGAGCGCGACCGATGCGCTGCGTCCCTTTCAGGGGTTCTCTACGATTCTTGAGATTGAGAATCGCGGAAGCTCGACGTACCACTCGCTGCAGGCCAACCTGAAGCGGCGGCTCTCGAAGGGCTTCCTGTTCGGCGTGGCGTACACGTGGTCGAAGAGCATGGACTTCGGTTCGGACCAGAGCTTTGAGCTGCCGAACTACTATGACAAGTCGATCTCGTATGGTCCGAGTGACTTCGATGTGCGGAATGTTCTGGTCATCAATTATGTCTGGGATATTCCGTTTGGGACGAACTCTGCGTATCGGCTGGTGCGGGGGACGCTGGGCAACTGGCAGCTCTCGGGAACGACGCAGGCGCAGACGGGCGAGCCGTTTACGGTGTCGCAGGGCAATGACTATGCGGGCGTAGGGCCCGGTTCGGGAAACCAGCCATGGGTTATTACGCGGACTCCGCACGTCTCCAAGAAGTTCAGCGGAACGACGGGCCAGCAGTGGTTTCAAGGGAGCGTCTACCAGGCGCCTGCGGAGGGAACGTTCGCAGGACGGGGAACGCGCAATGCAGTGTATGGTCCTGGCTTCCAGAGCTGGAATGCAGCGCTGCAGAAGACGTTCCATGTGATTCCCAACCACGATAACCACTCGGTGGTGTTCAAGGCGGAGGCGTTCAACTTCGTCAACCACCCAAACCTGGATACGCCGGATACGAATCCTACGAGCGGAACCTTTGGCGAGGTGACGCAGAAGGGCAATACCTATGCGTCGGACCGGCAGTTCCAGTTCAGCCTTCGTTATGCGTTCTAGAGGCTCGTACTAAATGATGTGACGATGGTCCCCTGCTGTTCGAGAGAGCGGCAGGGGATTTTTTGGCTTTTTTGGAGACTGTGAAGGAGGTTTACGATTGAAGGATGGCGACACAGTTTTCGAATGAGGCTTTGAAGTTTTTGCGGGGGCTGAAGAAGAACAACGACCGTGAGTGGTTTGGGGCGCGGAAGGATGTCTATGAGAAGCAGCTGAAGGAGCCGATGCTGGCGCTGATCGGCGAGGTGAATGAGGCGATGGCGGAGTTTTCGCCGGAGCATCTGCGGCCCGCGAACAAGATTCTGATGCGGATCTATCGGGATATCCGGTTCAGCAAAGATAAGCGGCCGTATAAGCACCATGTGTCGGCGTGGTGGGCGAGGGATGGGTTGCAGAAGACTTCGGGTGGAGGGTTTTATCTGCAGGTGAGTTCGACCGACGTGCTGATTGCGGCTGGGGTGTATATGCCGGAGCGGGAGCAGCTGCTCGCGATTCGACGATACCTGGTGGATCATCACGTGGAGTTTCGCAAGATTATGGCGGGGAAGAAGCTGCGGTCGCTGATGAGCGAGACGGAGACGCTGTCGCTGACGCGGCCGCCGAAGGGTTTTGCGGCGGAGCATCCGGCGATCGACCTGATTATGTGCAAGCAGTGGGGCTTGTCGGCTACGCTGCCGGTGGAGCGAGCGACCTCGCCGGGATTGCTTAAGGATGTGGTGGAGCGGTTCAAGGTGGCGGCGCCGATGATACGGCTGCTGAATACGCCGTTGATAGGGAAGCCGAAGAGGCCGATGTTTTAGCTGGGTGTCGCGATGGCGAGGGTAGAGACGATGGCTGCGGTTGGTTCGCTTCGGCTGCGGCCAGAGTTCGATTGATAGTGCCGAGATCGGTGGGCGGTCGAAGTATATTGATGTCACCCTTATGAGATTTTTTACGGCTCGTCTGTTCGCCCTGATGTCCCTGGCTGTGGTTAGCTACGCGCAGGAGAAGCCTGTGATCACGCTCGATGAGTTTATGAACACGACGGATATTCGCGAGGCGCGGCTTTCGCCGGATGGAGCGGCGGTGGTGGTTGCGACGACTGCTCCGGACTGGCAGCGGAACCGGTTCCGTGAGGACCTGTGGCTGTGGACGCGAAGCAGCGGGGCATTGAGCGCGTTGACGCACTCGGGACACGACTCTTCGCCGGAGTGGTCTCCCGATGGGATGTACGTTGCGTTTCTTTCGGACAGGGCTGTGCCCGGCGCGGAGGGCGACGACAAGGATGAGACGAGCCGGGTTTGGCTGATTCCGACGCGCGGGGGCGAGGCTTTTCCGCTCTATAGCGAGAAGCTGGATGTGCATGGCTTCGCGTGGTCGCCTGATGGCAAGGCGATTGACTTCTCTGTAACCGAGCCACTGGCGAAGAGCGCAGAGGAGGTGCGGAAGGCGGAGTGGAAGGATGTGGTCCGGTGGCGGGAGCAGGAGCGTGGGGATGTGCTGCTGACGTTGCCGGTGGCGACGGTGATTCATGAGAGCGGCAAGATGCCGCAGGCGCATGGGGAAGCGAAGACGCCGGAGGACAGGCCTGCGTATCCGGATGCGGCGAAGGTGATTGCCCATAGCGACCGGGCGATTGAGACGATTTTGCCTGCGCCGGTGGGCGACCGCATCGCGTTTGAGACGAGGTCTGTTTCGCGGCGATTGGAGAACCCGGCGGATACCGAGATATTTCTGGTCGCGACGCAGGGCGGCGACGTGAAGCAGTTGACGCACAATGAGGGGCTGGAGAGCCATCTCACCTGGGCACCTTCGGGTAAGAGCCTCTACTTTCTGGTGAGCGCGGCGGCGGGTTCCATCGAAGGGCCCTACCAGGATGTGCAGGGGCGGGTGTATTCGCTGGATGTGGAGTCGGGGAAGGTGACACGGCTGGGTAGCGAGTTTCAGGGCTCGTGGGAGGACCTGACGGTGACGCGGGAGGGTAAGGTGCTTGCCGCGGGGTTGACTGGAATGGATCAGCATCTCTACCGGATCGACGACGCAAAGTTTGAGGCCGTGGGAACGCTGCCGGGGAGTTACGGCCATCTGAACAGCTCGCTGCAGAGTGGCGCGGTGTTGTTTACCCACTCGACCCTTACCGAGCCAGCGCAGGTGTACGTTGCGAGCGGGGGCGACAGATTCAATGAGGCGAAGGCGGTGACTGCACTGAACCCGATCTTTGCTGAACGGGCGCAGGTGAGCTGGCAACCGTATCGTTGGAGGTCGAGCGATGGGAGTTCGGTGGAGGGTGTGCTGATCTATCCTCCGGGGAAGAAGGGCGCGAAGAATCTGCGGATGCTGACGCTGATTCACGGCGGACCTGCGGATGCCGATGGCGACCGATTCGGCGCGGACTGGTACGACTGGGCGACGCTGGCGGCGGCGAAGGGATGGCTGGTATTTCGGCCGAACTATCGCGGATCGACCGGGTATGGAGATGTGTTTATGCAGGGCATCATGCCGCACCTGGTGTCGGTGCCGGGCGTGGACATACTGACGGGCGTGGATGCGCTGGTGAAAGATGGCATCGCCGACCCTGCGCATCTGGCTATCGGCGGCTACAGCTATGGCGGATACATGACCAACTGGTTGATTACGCAGACCACTCGGTTCAAGTCTGCAGTGACCGGAGCGGGCGCGGTGGAGCATGCCGCGAACTGGGGGTTTGACGACCTGACGCGCGATGATGCGTGGTATCTCTCCGGCACACCGTGGGAGAAGCCGGAGCTGTATGAGAGCGAGGCGGCGCTGTTTCGGATGGACAAGGTGAAGACGCCGACGCACCTGGTGGGCGGAGATGCGGACGATCGCGTGAGCTTCTTCGAGCAGATTGTGCTGGAGCGTGCGCTGGAGCGGCTTGATGTGCCGCATGCTCTGCTGATGTTTCCGGGTGAGAATCATCCGCTGGATAAGAATCCTTGGCACGGATACATCAAGGTTCGCGAAGAACTGAAGTGGCTGGAGAAGTACGATACACAATAGATTTGAATGGCGGGCCTGAAGCGCGCTGAAGGTGTCCTGGTGACGGCACTTAGAGAGACATGCCGGGTTGCTTGTGGGGGGCGATGGCTGTTGATAGCCCTTTGCCTGATGGGCGAGATTTTGCACGCTCAAAGTGCTACGAGGAATGCGGCTGTGGTAACGAGTTCGTCAGCTTCTGTCTCGTCGCCCTCCGAGACGAGCGGTGGCGATGCGAAGGAGGACCTCGACAGCTGCCGCGTTCATCGAGTGATGAGCTTTCCGGGAAGTCATAAGTTTGCGAGTGATTTTATCGAGGCGATTGCGAGCGATCCTGATCCGAATGCGGACGACCCTGATGTTGTCTGGGGTTTAACTGCTGACCTTAGCAGCGAGGTTCCAGCGCGCGATCGAGCTTTGTATATCTCGAAGTCAATCGATGCAGGTGCAACGTGGAGTGAGGTAGCGCGGGTGGATTCGAGATACTTTGACGCGAAGATTGGCGAAGGGCTGCGGAATGGCTTCAGCGTGACTCCAGGTGGAAGGTCGTTTGTGATCACCACGCAGCGGGGAGCGTTCGAGGTGTTTCCTCAGCCGAGTGGGACAGAGAGTCTGGTGAAGGCGATTGAAGGGCCGAAGGTTCCACCGTCACCACCCAAGATTCCGATTAATAAAAAGCCCGGCGATCCGGTAAGAGCGAACGTCGTCGAGATCACCGCCGATGGAAGACGGCTCTTAGTCGGGTATGGCTACTTCGACCTCACACCACAGCTCTTCAGTTATCGCAGAGATGAGGACGCCTCGTGGGTGGCAGAGGGGCCTGTGGCGCTTCCACCCACGGAGATGGACCTGCTCTCGATGGAGTTCGACGATCCGAAGAGGCCGCATCCGGGCTTTCTTTATCTGGGGACGGGGGACCAGGTCTATCTATTGAACATGCGCTCGATGAAGTGGAGCCGCGTCGAGGGAGTGGGTCCGGACTCTGCGATTCACGGAATGAGTGTCGTGGGTGGGCTGCACCTGGCGGCGTGCTGGGGAGTGTATAACCCGACGGGGCCGGGCTCGGTAAGACGAGTGACTGAGGCGCGATTCCTGATCCATCGGAGCTCCGATGAGGCGGGATCAAATGTACGGGCTTATAGCGTCGAGGTGGATCCGGCGAGGCCGAATCGGCAGGTGGTGACTGCGCTGACTGGCGTGTATACGAGCGAAGACAGCGGCGAAAGCTGGAGGAGGATTAATGATCTTCCCGAAGAGGAGTTTCGCACGGCGCACTTTGGTGGGGATGGCACGATTCTTGTCTCGGGGATTGCGGGCACGTACCTGGTCAATCCTTTTTCAGAGGGCTGCTCGCCTCGGCTTAAAGTTCATGGCAAATGAGGGTTGATAGCGATCTGCTGACGATCGCCCTGCGCGGGCGGCGGTCACTTCGTGACTTGTATATCCCTTCGGGTGGCGCTCCCGTTGGTCTACCTTCAGACGAGCGGGCGGAGTGTCTGATAGCTGATGCGAACGGCTTCGAGTGAGGTCATGCCGGCGATAGGCGGATCCTGCTCGACGAAGATGTGCTGGACGCCAGATCTTTCGGCAGCAGCGATGATGGACTTATAGTCGATGTGGCCGCGGCCGATCTCAGTGGGTGGATGTTTGGGATCGACGCCCAGAGTGGTGTTGACGGGTGTGTCCGCAGGAAAATCTTTTGCGTGCATGAGCGGATAGCGGCCGGGATACTTTGTGAAGTACTCGATGGGGTTGTGACCTGATGTCGTCATCCAGCCGCAGTCGAGCTCGAATTTGACAAGCTCAGGATCGGTCTCCGCAAGCAGTGTCTCGTAGCCGGTGTGGCCACCGAAGTCGCGGAACTCGAAGTTGTGGTTGTGATACGCGTACTGCAAGCCAGCCTTTTTGGCTTGCGCGCCAATCTCGTTCGCCTTCGCTGCAACTTTTTTGAAGTCGTCGAGTGTGAACGCGTTGAGCATACCAAGCATCTTCGGAAGGTCCGCTGCCTGGAGTTGAGCGTAGTGAAGGATCGAGCTAACGGCGTAGTGAGCGCCGAGGACGTTTGCCTGTTCGAGGAGTTGCGAGGTTTCAGACAGACCGAAGAAGAGATGAGCGCTGGGGCATTTCAGCCCGGCGTCGTCGAGCATCTTTCGTAACTGAACGGGTGACACACTCTGGAGAGGAAAGGATTCGACCTCGCGATAGCCGATGCCGGCGAGTGCTTTGAGGGTTGCGGCTGGGTCTTTCTTGAGCTCGTCCTGCACGGTATAGAGCTGCACGCCGATGGGGCGGGTGGTCTCTGCAAATGCGGGGCGGAAGGGAAAGATGGAGGAGAGACCAATGGCGGCGGACTGCTGCAGAAACATACGGCGAGACGGATTCATGCTTCACCTGATCTTTCGGGAATGGTGCCTTGGCTGATAGGCAAGTCTACTTGTAGCTTGTGAAGGGATGTCAAGAAGAATAAGGGCAGGTTCGCCCTGCGCGGGCGGCGGTCACTTCGTGACTTGTATACCGGCTTCACCATGGGGTAGCGAAATTTTAGATAAAGCTAGAAGACGTGGCCGAGGCCGAACCACCACTTGCGGTGATCGTTGTCGCCAGCGGCTCCGCCGATGTAGATGGGGCCGAGCGCGGTCCGGGTAACGAGGACGAAGCTGCCATCCCAGGCTTCGGATTCGAGCTCGTCGGCTGCGTTGAGGTTGTTGTAGACCTTGCCTCCTTCGAAGAAGCCGACGGCGTAGACGCCTTCGCCGAGGAGTGGTGGGAGCTGGAAGATCTTGCGCTCGTAACCCCCTTGAAAGAGCCAGTACTGAGTGCCAAGCAGCTCGTTGCGTCCGTAGGAGCCGAGGCGGAAGGGGCCGCCGAGAGAGAAGCCCTGAAGGTCAGTGACGTCGGGAGGTGCGCCGAATGCAGTGCCTCCGTTCGCGGTGAGGAAGACGCTGCTCTTTGCGCCAAGCGGAATGTAGCCAGCTACGCGGGCTTCGGCGAGAGTGAAGGGATCGTTGCCTTTGGAGGGCTCGTGGCGTTCGACGCGGACGGAGGTGTTGACGCCGCGGAAGGGCAGTACGGAGTTGTCAGTGTTGTAGGAGTTGAAGCGGAGAGAGCTGACGCTCTGCTGTTGCGGCGGGATGGAGAGGTTGTCGAAGTCGACACGCTTGGTGACGGAGTACCAGTACTCGTCCTGACCGAAGCGAAGCTCTGCGTTACGTCGCCAGGTGTATCCGGCATCGAAGCCGACGCCGCTCTGGTTGACCTGGTACTGCGAGGTCTTGCTACCGTTGTTGTAGAAGTCGAAGCGAGTGCTGGTGGCGTAGGCGCGGGGCGCATAGAAGAACTGGCTGTGCGGCGTGAAGGGACGATAGTACTCGCTGCGGACGCCGTAGGAGTAGCCGAAGAAGAGATCAGTGCGCCACTCGGAGCGGAAGCCGCCGAGGTTCTGAAAGATGATGCGGCCTGACATGCCGAAGAGGACGTCTTCAGTGTCGGAGCCGTCGATGTTGATACCGAGATCGAGGAAGGGCGGGCCGTTGTAGCGCGGGTAGGTGTTGACTGCTAGCCCAGGGGTGCCGTCGCGATCGACCATGGTGTACCCGGCTGCGTTGAGGGTGCCGTAGCCGACGTAGCGCGTCATCTCCTGGTCGAGGAATTTGGTGTCGACGGGCTTGTTGAGGATGCCGCGCAGGCTGCGCTCGATCTCAATTGCGGCAGGCGTACTTACACCTGCCACGGTTACATATTGTGGATCGGGCGTTTCGGTCTTGCGGCGGGAGTTGCGTTGGGCTACATAAGCGGCCCACTCGTCATCGCTGACGGAGAAGCGATCGAGGAGTTTCGCCTTGGCATCGGCGGCTTCGGCTCCTTTAGGGATGATGTCGTTGAATTTGGTGAACATGGTGCTGGTGAAGCCCTGGAGTTGGGAGCTGATGAGGATGTCGGCGGCCTGAAGGCTGCGCATCTCATTGGCCGCGATGGCGATGCTGACGAAGTTTCCCGTAGTGGCGATGAAGGAGCCAGGGGTAGTCTGCGGACCTCCGTTGGTGTCGAGATAGCTGGCGATGATGATGTCGGCGCCATTGGCTTTGGCGACGTCGACGGGGAGATTGTCTACGGCGGCGCCGTCGGTGTAGGTGACGCCGTCGATGACGACGGGGACGAAGAGGGCGGGGATGGACATGGTGGCTCGGAGAGCGCGAGGGAGTGATCCGTTATCGAAGACATGGGCGCGGCCGGTGTTCATGTTGGTGGCGACGCAGCGGAAGGGAATGGGGAGATCGTCGAAGGATTTGAGGTTGTAGTCGGAGAGGGTGGCGGCGTCGAGGATGAGGCCGACCTGGTGGCCGGAGTTGAGGCCCTCAGGCAGGGAGAGGCCGTGGCGCAGCCCAAACTCGAGGCGGTTGGGATACTCGACGCGATCCTGCTTGCGGCGATAGGAGAGGTCGGGAAACGGAGTACGGCCACCGATGGCCCTGTTCCAGTCGATGTTCTGGATGAGGTCGCGGATCTCGTCGGGGCTGCGGCCGGTGGCGTAAAGACCACCGACGAGGCCGCCCATGCTGGTGCCGACGACGAGGTCGACGGGAATGTGGTGCTGCTCGAGGTACTGGAGCACACCGATGTGAGCGAAGCCGAGGGCGCCGCCGCCTTCAAGGACGAGGGCTACGCGCGGGCGATGTTTGGTGGCATCCTGCGACTGATTTTTCGGGGGGGCAGTTGTCGAAGCGGCTTCGGGTTGCGCGGGTGTCTGGGTTCGCGCGGTGCCGGTGGAGAGGAGAGACGCGAGACCGAGGAGCAGGGCGCAGGTAGTTTTTCGCTGCAGGGACAATACCACGGGTCCTCCGACGTCGACAGCAACTTACGTTTGAGCGGAATGAGTTCTGCTACGGAGCTCTCCGACGATTCTATGTTGCCCGACGCTTGTTCTGTCCAAGATGAATTGCGGGCGCACCACGTCCGCTTCTACCGTCTTCCTTTATTTCGGTGCGCGTCTCTTTTTTGATGCGGTTAACTGGGGTGGGTATGTCTTACTGGACGAGCCGACCTCCGGCGACTTATTCGATGGTGGCGGGTTCGGGGAGAGCTTTGCGAATGATCGGCGCTACTTTGGTGCCGAGGAGTTCGATGGCGTGCAGAAGCCGGTCGTGGCGCAGGGCGGCGACGCTCATCTGGAAGCTGATGCGGGAGATGCCGCCGAGGGCTTCGTTCATCTGCAGAAGCTTGCTGGCGACGGCCTCCGGATCGCTGACCATGAGCGCTCCGGTAGGACGGCGAAGGGCTTCGAACTGGCCGCGCGTGACGGGAGGCCAGCCGCGCTCTTTGCCGATCTTGGTAAAAGCTTCGGCGTAGCCGGGGAAGAAGTCGTCGGAGGCCTGTTGGTCTGTGTCGGCTACGTAACCGAGTGCGTGAATGCCGACCTTGAGCGACTCCGGCGCGTGGCCGGAGCGTTTGCCTGCTTCGCGGTAGAGGTCGATGAGGGGACGAAAGCGATGAGGCTCGCCACCGATGATAGCGACCATGAGAGGAAGGCCGAGCATGCCGGCGCGAGCGAAGGACTCCGGCGTGCCACCTACGCCGAGCCAGACGGGAAGCGGGTTTTGCAGCGGTCGCGGGAAGACTCCCTGGCCTGTGAGCGGGGCGCGATGTTTGCCGGACCAGCGGATGTGGTTGCTCTCGCGCAGGGCGAGGAGGAGGTCGAGCTTTTCGGCGAAGAGGTCATCGTAGTCTTCGAGCTTGAGGCCGAAGAGAGGGAACGACTCGATGAAGGAGCCGCGGCCAGCGACGATCTCTGCACGGCCGCCGGAGACGAGGTCGAGGGTAGCGAACTCCTGGAAGACGCGAACGGGATCAGCCGCGCTGAGGACGGTGACGGCAGAGGTGAGGCGAATGTTCTTGGTGATGGAGGCGGCTGCGGCGAGGATGACTGCGGGAGCAGAGTCGAGGTACTCGCTGCGGTGATGTTCGCCGAGGCCGAAGTGGTCGAGGCCTACCTTGTCGGCGAGCACGATCTCCTCAAGCAGATGCGCGATGCGCTGCTGCGCGGTGACAGTGGCGCCGGTGATGGGGTCAGGTACGAGTGCCGCGAAGCTGTCGATGCCGATCTGCATGCTTTCCTCTGGCTTTGATTGTAGAGGTTGAAGCATCAGCAGTGAATTCGGTGCGGTGAAAGTTCGCCCTGCGCGGGCTGCGGTCACTTCGTGACTTCTATACCGGCTTCGCCGCGGCCTCCCGTTGGTCGGCGGAAGATATCTTCATGCCACCAATGGGAGGGTCATTCGAAGAGGTATACGCGTCACGAAGTGACCGCCCCGCGCGCAGCGGAGCTTTGGGTTAGAACCAGTGGTCGTGATCGTGGCAGCCCTTGCCGTCGGTGACGGAGGTC
Source organism: Granulicella sp. S190 (assembly GCF_009766095.1). Classification (GTDB taxonomy): domain Bacteria; phylum Acidobacteriota; class Terriglobia; order Terriglobales; family Acidobacteriaceae; genus Edaphobacter. The sequence goes on along the minus strand of NZ_LMUD01000009.1, from coordinate 127,477 downwards.
AGCTTCTGATCGGCTGCGGTGAGGGAGCGACTATAGCAGTCGCCGAGCGAGTCGTTGCTGCGGTAGGACGCGCTGGAGCTGCCGACGCCTGGAGCCGTGACATTGAAGTTGGCATCGAACTGCAACACGTCCTTCGAGACAACCTGCTCCTGCGAGTTGGACTGAAAGATCGAGAAGCTGTTGAGCGACTTCGCGTCTGTGTGAAGGTCCTGCTGGTTGGAGGAGACGGTCTGGGTGAAGGTGCCGTCGGGGTTGTTGATGAAGGCATAGTCGAGCGTGAGCGGGAAGGAGATGTGCTTCGACACCTTCTCGACGAGGAAGCCGTCGCGGGTTGTGGTCTCGGAGTCTACGGTGCTGGTCTGGACGAGGTTCTGAAGCTCGGGACCATTCGCCACGTTGACGTCGAAGCGTTGCGCGCTGAGGAAGTCCACCTTCTGCGCGACGGTGGTTTCGATACGGCCGTGCGAGGTATTGACGTAGCCGGTGATGGAGAAGGTGCGGTTGGAGCCGACGTTCACTGTGCCGGTGGTTGTGCCAGTCGCATCTGTAGAGAGGTTCTGTGTGACCTCGGGGGTTGGCGCAGCGCTCAGCGTGTTGCTGAGGACGCCTCCGTTGACTTCGCGGCTGCCGTGGTCGGTGTAGACCAGCATGTTTCCCGTGGAGAGGAAGTAGCCGTTGGCGTTAAAGACACTGACAGCGACGGTGTGCTGGCTGCCATCGCCGAGGAGTCCGGCGAAGGGTGTGAGATCGACTCGGTAGGGTTTGAAGTCGAGGGTCTGGACGCCGGTGATGGGCTCCCAGAGATAGGGATCGAGGCCGCCGGTAAAGATCCAGGGATAGACGGGAGCGACGCCTGCGGGTTTGCCGTCGATGGAGATCTCTGTCTCGCGGAATGCGGTGTTGCCGCAGGTCTCGAGTTCGCCCGCTACAGCAGTGGGGACACAGAGGTACCAGAACTCATCGCCGATCTGGCTCTGCGAGATGACGTCTAAGTAGACCTTCTCGACGTTGCGTGGGAGGTTGAGGGTCGCGGTGGCCTGGTCGGTTGTGGTGTTGAGGGTGACGGGACCGTTGCCGGAGCTGATGGGTACGACGATGTCCGGCGTGACGGGTGCGGGCGCGCGCCAGGAGGCAGGGTAGAACTCAAGCGATGCACTGGCGTAGATGATGCCGGTGTAGGTGGAGTCAACGACGTTGCCGATAGAGGCGAGGCCGGTCTGCGGAGTTTTGAAGAGCGCGGTGAGGTCGGTGAGGTCACGCTCGATGTGCCAGGAGGGGCTGAGCGCGGCGCGCGGCTCGGCGGTGGTGCCGTAGAAGATGTTGGTGTCGCCGAGGTAGAACCAGGCGGAGCGGTCGAACTGGCGGCCGGCGGTGACGGTGAAGTCGGCGGTGAGAACTACCTTCGCCCATGGACCGGGGCATGCTGCCGGCGGCGTGTAGGTGAGCGGCGAGCCGTTGAAGTTTTCGAAGGCCGCGTTGGTGAGCAGAGGCACAACGCAGGGCTTGGTGACGGGGCGCGGCACGAGCGGCTCCGCGGTGACTGGATTCGAAGAGCCTACCTGCGGAGTGGAAGGGACGGTGACGACCTGAGCGGAGGCAGTGGCGATCGCGAGGGAGGCGAGAAGGAAGATCTTCGAGATTGCGGAGACGGGTTCGGCAACGCGCGTGAGGGCAACTGCTTTAGGCATGAGGGGAGACTCCTGGGTGGACTGCGAAGCAAGATATCACAACGAATATTGAGCTGAATATTAGAGCGGAGCTTTTGCGGGGAAAGTTTTTCCACGAACCCGAGGCGCTGCGTGACAGCGAAAGAACGCCGGGGTGGAGTAACGGCACACAAGCCCTTCCACACCAGCGATTTTTACGACGCTAAGATTTGATGAAGACGAGAAGATCGGCGTTGATCTCGTCGGCGTGGATGATCGGCATACCGTGCGGATAGCCCGGGTAGACCTTGAGGGTCGCGTTCTTCAAAATTTTGGCTGAGGCGCGTCCGGCGGCGTCGATCGGGACGATCTGGTCATCGTCGCCATGGAGAACGAGGACGGGGATGTCGATCTTTTTGAGATCGTCGGTAAAGTCTGTCTCGGAGAACGCCTTGACGGTGTCGTACTCACTCTTGTGCGAGCCGAGCATGCCCTGAAGCCAGAAGCTATCCCGGACGCCCTGAGATTCCTTCACGCCGGAGCGGTTGTACCCGAAGAAGGGCAGGGTGAGGTCTTTGAAGAACTGCGAGCGATCGGCGACCATTGCAGAACGGATGCCGTCGAACGCGGAGACGGGTAAGCCGCCGGGGTTCTTTTCTGTCTTGAGCATCAGCGGTGGCACAGCGCTGATGAGGACCGCCTTGTCGACCCGCCCCGCGCCATGACGTGCGAGGTAGCGAGTGACCTCACCGCCGCCGGTGGAGTGGCCGACCATGATCGTGTTCTTGAGGTCGAGGAAGTCCATCAGCTCGGCGAGATCGTCGGCAAAGTGGTCCATGTCGTTACCGTCCCACGGCTGGCTGGAGCGGCCGTTACCGCGGCGGTCGTGCGCGATGACACGATAGCCTTCCTGGCCAAAGAAGAGCATCTGCGCGTCCCAGGCATCTGCGGTAAGCGGCCAGCCGTGCGAGAAGGTGATGGGCTGGCCGGTGCCCCAGTCCTTGTAGTAGATGGAGGTGCCATCTTTGGTCGTGATGGTGGGCATGGAAGACTCTCCTTTAATTGTCGAGGGAAGAATGCGCGAGGAGATGATGCTCAGTCTTGCCGTCGCTGAGGGATGGATGCGGCACGGCGTGGAACGGATGTAAATTTCGTAAGAAGACGGAAACAAGCGTTTCCGTGATATCCCGGCGGGGAGTTTTTTTGTTTACGGGAATGCTCTACAACTTTGGCGCAGTCTTCGAAAAGCAGCGTTTTTCCTGCTATTTCAGGAGAAAAATGTACCTGTTTTCGAACAAAACCGAAGAAAGCCTGAAAAAACCTGTGGAAACCGAAGAAAGGGAGTTGACAAAGCGCTCGGAAAGGCTGAAGGTGAATTGCGGTACGGTTCTCCGCACCCGCATGAACATTGATGATTTCGCATTGCAAAATTGGATGCGCGTTATGAAATCTTTATACGGGTAAGGCGAGCGGACCTTAGACTCTATATCGAACGCAAGAAGGAGCAACACATGGCAAAGGGAATGACGAAGACAGCGCTGGTTCGCCACATGGCGGAGAAGCTCGAACTCACCAACAAGCAGACCGCGGCCTTCCTCGAGGCATTGGCAGAGACCGCAGTGAAAGAGACCAAGAAGAATGGCGAGTTCACCATTCCTGGTATCGGCAAGCTGGTAAAGGCAGAGCGCAAGGCGCGTCTTGGCCGCAACCCCCAGACGGGTGAAACCATCAAGATCAAGGCCAAGACCGTGGTGAAGTTCCGCGTGGCCAAGGTTGCAAAGGACACCATCGCACCGGTGAAGAAGTAGTTCGACTGCGACGCTGAACGCGCCGCATGAGAGATGCCCTCCCCCGATAGTGCGCCTCAGAGTTTGCTGAAGCGCGAATCACCAAAACCCGCTGTGCCCGCGACTTTCTTGTGTGGGTACGGCGGGTTTTTATTTTTTTAGCTTGAAGGACCAAAAGCAAAAGCGTGCTGCGCGCACGGGGCGATCTGCCGTCGAGGCTGAAGCGCCTTCGGCGCCGTCTCGCCTAGCGTTTGGGCAGAAAGGCGCGGACGATGAGCGAGAGGCCGAAGGAGATAAGCACTCCCTTGATGATGAGGACGGAGTTGTAGCGCCAGCCGAGCGTGGCGAAGGAGATAACGACTCCCCACATGTAGATCTCAGCGAAGAACGCTGCGAGCCATGTGGGATGCGTGCTGGAGGCCGGAACCCTCGGCGTGAATGCCGGGAAGAGACGCGGGACTTTGGCGCAGTAGTCGCGATACGGAGCGCCCAGCTTTGGAGTGAGAAAGGCCTCTTCGCCGAAGATCAGACGTAGCTGGAAGAAGCCGATGGTGAGGATACAGAAGATGGCTCCGCTGGGCGGCATAAGGAGAGCCAGCGCGAAGGTGTGGAGGAAGGTGCCGAGGTAGAGCGGGTTGCGGAGATAGCGGTACGGTCCGGCTGCAACCATGCTGTCTCCGTGCATGCTCGAGTCCTGCACGATGGAAGGGCCAAGGTAAGCTGCGCCCCACGTACGCAGCGCTGCTCCCAGTAGCGAAAAGAGGATACCGAGGGACAGGACGGCAATGGTAGCCGCACTGAAGCCAAGCCAGCCGCTGCGTGCAGGCCATGCTGCGAGGAACTGCCAGGTGCGAATCGAGTCCAGGTGCACCAGGCTGTTCCACGGGGCGATAAAGCCAAGTACGTACAGCACGGCGTGGATAAGGTAACGGAGACGGAACTCCAGAGCGGTCGCTTTCATGCTGGCTGGTGAGCCCCTTCTTTATTGCTTGTGAGTTTCGTCTTTGTAGACCACGCCGGACTTCATCACGAAGTTGACGTGCTGAAGGATTTTGACGTCTTTGAGCGGGTCGCCGTCGATGGCGATGATGTCGGCCCACTTGCCGGGCTCAATGGAGCCGACGCGGTCGGTCCAGGACATCAGGTCCGCTGCGTTGAGGGTGCCGGTCTGAATCGCGGCGAGCGGAGACATGCCGAACTGATTGACGTACACGTCGAGTTCATGCGCGTTAAGGCCGTGTGGATAGACCGCTGCATCAGTGCCCAATGCAATCTTGACGCCGGCCTTGATGGCTTTGATTGCGTTTTGCTTTTCGACCGCGCTGACATCCTTCATCTTCTGCTGATAGATCGGCGGCAAATTGCCGTACTGCTGCATCCAGTCGATGAGGTACGCCGTGGGCACGAGATAGGTGCCATGCTTCTTCATCAGCGCGATGCCCTCATCGTTGAGGTACGAGCCGTGCTCGATAGAGTCGACGCCCGCTTCGGTGGCGAAGATGATGCCCTGCGCTCCATGGGCGTGGGCGGCGACCTTGCGGCCCAGGCGATGCGCGTCGGCGACGATGGCCTGCATCTCTTCGAGCGTGTACTGGCTGGCCTGCGGGTCGTCTCCTTTCGAAAGAACGCCGCCGGTGGCTCCGATCTTGATGAGGTCTGCGCCGTACTTGATGTTTTCGCGAACCTTATGCTGGACGGCTGCGATGCCATCGGCTACGCCTTCTGCGTGGACGTGGTACTCGTACGGCAGAAGGTTCTCGTCCATGTGTCCGCCGGTGATGCCGAGAGGTGGGCCGGAGACCTGCATGTGCGGGCCGGGGATGTGGCCGGCGTTGATCTCATCACGAAGGGCTACATCGGTGAAGTCGTTGGCGCCGACGTTGCGCACGGTGGTAAACCCGGCTTCGAGCGTGACCTTCGCGTTTTCGACGCCAATGATCGCCTCTTTGCCCGGAGTCATCGACAGCTCAAAGTAGGGATCGAAGTTGTTGGCGTTGGTGAGATGGGTGTGGACATCGATGAGGCCAGGCATGACGGTGTAGCGGGAGAGGTCGATCTCGGTATCGCCTGGCTGTTTCGGCGTGGAGGCCGTTGGCGCGATGGCGGTGATGCGATCCCCGGTAACGATAATCGTCTGGGCTGCAGGCTCGGCCCCGGTCTTCACGTCGAGCAGATGTCCGGTGCGGACGAGGGTGCGAGTCGTTGTTTGAGCCATAGCCGCGATGGCTACAATTTGTAACATAATGAGGAACATAAAGAGTTTCACGTGATTCGCGTGACGCATATGCCGTCTCCTGGACTTGTCTTTGAGATCTCTGAGATTCTTAATGTTCTACTGCGTGGCTGAAGTGTTTCGGCGATTCAGAATCTACTGGCCGCCGAGTGCGGTGAGGATGGAGTCGAAGTCTTCGAGGCCGGAGTACTCGATGATGACGCGACCTTTGCCTTTCTTGTCTTCAATGCGAACCTTGAGGCCGAGGGTGCGGCGAAGGCGATCCTGAGCCTCGCGAACGTTGGGATCTTCGGGCTGCGCGTCGGCCTTGGACTCCTTCTTCTCCTTGGCCTCCGGGTTGATGAGTCCCTGCACGTAGCTCTCGGTCTGACGAACAGACAACGACAGCGCCATAACCTTCTGGGCCGCAGCCGTGATGGCTTCGGGCGACTCCAGAGCCAGCAGGGTGCGGGCGTGGCCGAAGGAGAGATCGCCGGACTCCACCTTTTGCTGGATAGAATCAGGTAAACGTAACAAACGAAGGAAGTTAGAGACGCTCGCCCGCTCTTTGCCAGTGCGGATGGCCATCTGCTCCTGGGTCATCTTGAAGTCGCTGCTGAGGCGCTGGTAGGCGCGAGCCTGCTCGATCGGGTTGAGGTCGGCACGCTGAAGGTTCTCGACGATGGTCATCTCGAGGGTCTGCTCGTCCGAAACCTGACGCACGATGGCCGGGATGGTGGTCTTGTTTGCCTTCTTGCTGGCCAGCCAGCGGCGTTCGCCGGTGATGAGCTGGTAGCGGCCGCCGGAGAGCGGTCTGACGACGATGGGCTGCACCACGCCTGAAGCAGCGATGGACTGCGCCAGCTCCCCGAGTTTGGCCTCGTCGAACTGCGTGCGCGTCTGGAAGGGGTTGCGGTCGATCTGGTCGAGGGGGATCTCGAGAGGCTTGCCGGTCGCCTCTGCTGCTTGCTGTGGCGGGGGAGGTGCTGGAGCGGCTGGACGCTGTGGGAGGAGAGACTCGAGGCCCTTGCCCAGGGCGCGGCGTTTTGGATCGACTGTTGCGGTTGGCATGGTTTGCGGCTTTCTTCTTCGAATGAATTGATCTGGATAAAGTTGTTGTCCTGCCGGACGAGCCCACTGCGCGTGGAGCGGCCTCTCCGTGGCGTTTAACTTTGCTTCGATTGCCAGAAGCGCGTCTTCTTCTCTGGCTTGTTGAAGGACTTCAAAGCGCTCGCTGCGGCGGCGGCGGAGGCTTTGCGGCGCTTTTCTTCAGGGCTGGCCATGTTGTTTCTACTGAGAAGCTCCAACGCCAGCTCGCGATAGGCTTCGGAACCGCGGGATTTGGGATCGTAGAGGGAGACGGGTTTGCCGTGGCTTGGGGCCTCTGCAAGGCGGATATTGCGAGGGATGGTGGTCTTGAGCAGCTTTTCGGTGAAGAAGGCCTGCAGATTCTCCGAGACCTGCTGCGAGAGGTTGGTGCGGTCGTCGTACATGGTCAGCAGGACGCCTTCGAGCGCGAGGCCGGGATTGAAGGCCTGCCCAACGCGGTCGAGCGTGCTCATCAGCTCGGAGATGCCTTCGAGGGCGAAGTATTCGGCCTGCATGGGTACCAGCAAGGTGTCGGCGGCGACGAGCGAGTTCAGGGTGAGCAGGTCAAGCGCCGGGGGGCAGTCGAGAAGGATAAACGGGTAATCGGCGCGGATGGGCTCAATGGCGTCGCGAAGCCGGTACTCGCGGCGGTCGAGACCGATCAACTCAATTGTGGCTCCGATAAGGTTCTTGCTGCTAGGAATGAGCTTGAGGGTGTCGATCTCCGTGCTGAGAAGAGCCTCGGCGATGGTGGTCTGTCCGACGAGGATGTCGTAGATGCTGAGGCGGGCCTCCTCGCCGTCCTTGGCGCGAGCAAAGCCGAGACCGCCAGTGGAGTTTGCCTGGGGATCGCAGTCGATCAGCAGGGTATTGAGGCCTTCGAGAGACAGGGCCGCTGCAAGATTGATCGCGGTGGTCGTCTTGCCGACGCCCCCCTTTTGGTTGACGACAGCAATGACCTTGGAGGTCTTGGGGGTGAATTTGGAGTTAGATTTCGGGTCGGCGGGTGTGGTGGCTGCGTCTTCAAGCTTAGGAGTGGACTGTTCGGTCGTCATTGCGGTAGTTGAAGGGTATCGGGAGCAGAAGATGCTGGCAATGGCGTTGGACTGTGCAGAACGGGCAGAGGCTGTGGAGAACTTGTGGGATACGTGTTTCGGGGGCCTGAATGAAGGGGTTCCGGGAGGAGTGATGTGGAAATCTTTGTTCCACGTGGAACATTAGCTACAGCGGCTACTCCCGGATAGCGCGTAGAAGAATGCTGGATTGCGTGGTGGGTATCGGTATTGGTGGCAGAAAGGTGAATCCGGAGGGAGTGGGAGGTTGAGAGCCGGCAAGGAGCAGAAGTTGATGGCTCGCCCGGGGGGTGGCTGCGGCAAGTGCCGCATCCATATTGTCGACCGCACGGAGGGTCACGGTATGGAATGTTCGAACCGAAGCCATGGATTCAACCCGCGCAGCCCAAATCTCGACCGGGAGACCGAGGGTTCGCACGACCTCCCGTAGGAAAGTGGCCTTTTTATTCTGAGATTCGGCCAGGGTGACGGAGACCTTGGGGCGCCACAGCGCGATAGGCAGACCAGGAAAGCCCGCTCCTGAGCCGAAGTCGAGCAGGGTATCGGCATCAGGGGCCAAATGCAGTCCAGCGAAGAGGCTCTCGCCGAAGTGACGCTGCACGATCTCGCTCGGGTCGCGAATCGCGGTGAGATTGGTGCGAGCGTTCCATTTGAGGAGTAGTTCGAGATAAACGGAGAGCTGCGAGAGGATAACTGGTTCCGTAGCAGGAAGATACGGCACAAGCAAGGATGCGATCTCGGTCTCTGAGAGTGTTGGCATGGAGGTATCAGTATCTCAGAGGACTCTGAGCCTGTGCTCTCTTGGGATGTTCCACGTGGAACATCCCAGCCGTGATCAGTGGTCGAATCACGCTATTGAGGTATGGATCGGACGAGGTGCCCATACCGAAGCTTGGGCCACGAACCGGTCAAAGAGGGACCGGGAGCTCGAACTGATGTCATAGCTGCGCTCGGGATGCCACTGGACACCCAAAACGAAATGGGAGCTGGCACCTTCGCTGGCTTGGCCGCCTTCGACAGACTCGACAACCCCGTCCTGAGGGCAGCGAGCTGCGACGCGAAGTCCATCCCCGGGGATGCCGATGGCCTGATGATGGCTGGAGTTGATGGGGAGCCGCAGAAAGTCGTCCTGCAGCGGAGCTTCGACCGTTTCGAGCAACGATCCAAGCAGCGAGTCGGGAGCGATCGCCGCAGTATGCGCAACGGCTACGCTTCTCCCAGCCGCATGATTCACCGGGAGTATCGACAGATCCTGCACCAGAGTCCCCCCACGCCAGACATTAAGAAACTGAAGGCCGAAGCAGATGGCGAAGATGGGCTTATAGAGGTTATGAGCGTCCTGAATCAGGAGTTCGTCCACGTTTTCGCGGGCGTTATCCGCAGGTGCGCACTCCGGGACCGGCTCCTGCCCGTATTTTTGCGGGTTGACGTCGGCGGGGCTACCGGGCAGCAGGACGGCCTGGCAGGTGTTGATTAGATCCGCGACGGCGGAGGGCGAAGCGGTAAGCGGCACCTCAACCGGGATACCACCGCTACGTTCCACTGCCGCAGCGTACTGTGACCAGGAGCGCTGGTTGTAGGCAAGGTCTGTGCTGGTAGGGACGGGAATGGCGATCCGTGGCTTCATAACGTTTTAATCATACGACGCGGCCTTAATGTTCCACGTGGAACATCAAAATCCACTTCCCATTCGTATTCAGCTAGCGGTTAGCTGTATGAAGGAGGTAGGTCGCAGAGATGGCGTCATACAGCTGCTTGGTCAGCGCATCGGCGTCGCGACCGATAAGCCCTGCGGTAGGGATCGGGTCGCCCACCACGATCAAAATAGGCCGCGGATGCAGCGCGTAGACGTGAATCGGCAAAAGTTCGTAGGTCCCGATCAACGTCAGCGGAATCAGAGGAACTTGGGCCTTGATCGCCATATACGCGCAGCCGGACATCATCGCCTGGAGCTCACCAGTAGCCGCCCGTCCGCCCTCTGGAAACAGGACCAGCGGCAGGTTCTGTTTCAGGGTAGCCACGCCACGGTTCAAGCTTGCGATCATGGAGCGAGGGCTGTTCGAATCTACCGGCACCTGTCCCGAGCGGTTGAGGTACCAGCCGATGAACGGAACCTTCCACAGCGACTGCTTGGCCAGGATGCGGAACTGGAAGGGAAGCTTGGCAAAGAGGACCGGGGTATCCATATAGCTGAGGTGGTTTGAGGCGTAAACCGCAGTCTCATGCTCGTGAAGCTTCTCGCGTCCGACGATCTTGACCGGAGAGAGGCTGATGAGAAGCAGGGTTCGCGCCCAGACGTGAGCGATGGCGTGCTGCTGCCGACCCGATTTGTCCCACAGACCGGCGAGCAGGGAGATGCAGCCAAAGCCTGCGGTGGCAAGACCAAGAAGCGGGATGAAAATAAGATAGGAGAGCCAGCGCAGAAGGAAGGGCGGTTGCTTCGGGACGAGAGGAACTGCCGCGCTCGGCTCGTCTACCTCCTCTACAGAGAGAACGGATTGGCCAGCGGACGTCGGTTCGGTTGAGCCCGTGGCTTGGTTCTCCCTCTTCTCGGTCGCGCTGTCAGCCAGGGGAGAGTCGTTCATAGCTCTCCCGCCAGCTGGCGGATCTCACCCACGAGGTAGACAGAGCCGGTGGCAATGATCAGGCCGTCGGGAGGTGTTACCGCGCGGGCCTGGGCGAGGGCGGCGGCGAGGTGTGGGGCGGCATGGGCGGGAATCTCCAGCGCATGGGCGGCAGCCAGCAGATTATCGACCGACGCGGCGCGGGGATTGTCGATGGGAGCGAGTACGATGTGGTCCCTACTGCGCTCCGGGTCGCCCGAGGACGAGTCAAAAAGAGGAAAGATGATCTGCGCCATCTCGCTCAGGTCTTTGTCGCGGAGGCAGCTGAAGAGCAGCGTACGGGGTTGCGCCTGAGGGAGTTGTGCGATGGCAGCACGAAGGGTCCAGGCGCCGGCGGGGTTGTGCGCGACGTCGAGCAGGAGATGCGGGCCATGGGCAAACGTGAACAGTTCGAGACGGCCAGGCCACTGCGTACTGCGAATACCTGCTTCTATGTTGGCGTTTGTTATCTTGTAACCTTCACGGTTACTATTTGAAATAGCCAGACCATATTTGTAACTGTCTGTGTTGCGTAACTCTGTCGCTGCCGCTATGGCCAGGGCGATGTTCCTCTGTTGATGGTGTCCAGCTAGAGGCGAATCGACCTCCACCGGCTCGCCACCCACTGTGACGCTGTACCGATTGGCCGGGAGCACACGTGACAATTCGTTGCCCGGTTCGCCTGCGTCCATGCGGGGAACGCCGGGAGTCTGCCGGGGGATATACTCTGCGGCGTTGATAGCCCGCAGGTTCAACGTGGCAGCGGCCTCGCCGATGGCCTGATTCGCTTCTGGATGTTGAGGAAGGATGATCAGCGTGCCGCCGGGACGCAGGATGCCGGCCTTCTCGCGGGTGATCTCGGAGATGGTGTTGCCAAGGTAGTCCTGATGATCCAGCGCGATGTCAGTGAGGAGGGAGAGGATGGGATCGACGATATTGGTAGCATCGAGACGGCCTCCCAGGCCCACCTCGAGGATCGCGATATCTACAGCAGTCTCGTCTGGGGGCACCGTGTCCGCCTGCGCCGCCCGGTGGCCGGCGAAGTAAAGGAAGGCTACTGCGGTAAGAACCTCGAAGAAACTGGGCGGGTGCGGAAGGACGGCGGACTCGACAAGACGGCGGGCGGCCTCGTCCACCTGGAAGTAGAGGCGGGCAAAGTCCTCATCAGAGATCTGGCGTCCATCGATCTGGATGCGCTCGTTGACGCGAATCAGGTGGGGGGACGTATAGAGGCCAGTCCGGTAACCGGCGGCAGTAAGAATGCTGCTCAACGTGGCTGCCGTGGAGCCTTTGCCATTGGTCCCGGCGATCAAAACCGAGGGGAAGGTAGCCTGCGGGTCACCCAGGGCCGCGGCCAACACGCGCATGTGGGCGAGGTCGAACTTGCGGCGTGGAGCGCTTGGCGTTGCAGGGGCAAGCTCATGGCCCAGAGCGTAGAGGTGGTCGACCGCAGCAGCATAAGACATGCGGCTATTTTAGGCGATGACGGGGGTTTGGGTCAGGGCGGCGGCATCGTGGATCCTGCCTGGGATATCCCATTACACCGTCGTACCGCGACTAACACCAAGGTGGGATATCGAGCATGGTTCGACGGGCCGATAGTGAGGTATCAACAGTTGCAACATGCAATGTTTTGCAAACTAATCTGCCGGTTCAAACCCTGGAAGGGTCTCTAAACCCTGAGGGAAAAAAGGAGAAGTTTATGCACGTAGCTTTAGGTATCGCGTTTGGAATGATCGCCGTGGCACCGTTTTTCGGTCGGTGGAGGGCGAATGTGTGGTTGAAGAATCATATGCCTGCGGAACAGACCATGAAGAGCGTTCCGGAGATCGCTTAACCAAACTGTCAACAGTTACTAGTTGAATAATAGGACCGCTGTCAGCATTGGCGCGGTCCTTTCCTTTTGCGCTCGCACAGCTTCCTCTACGAAAAATCGCCTGGCACTCCACGGTCCAGGATTGACAGTATTTTGGGCAAACAAATGGCGGACAGCTGCTGGGCTGTCCGCCGTTTCCTGCGATCTTCGAGTTATTTGGAGGCTGCGAGATCAACCTCGTGAATGAACTTCTCGATGAAGACCGGTTCGGTGACCTTGCCCTGGGCGACCTGGTTGGTACCACCGGCGTGAACGATCGTGAGATCAGTGATGCCTATGAAGCCCAGCACCACGCGGAAGTACGGACCTTCGAGGTTGTAGGACTCCATCGGGGATCCTGCGGTGTACTCGCTGCCGCTGGCGATGATGACAGTGACCTTCTTGCCGCCAGCGAGACCCTTGAGACCCTCTGGACCGAAGGCGAAGGTCTTGTTCAGGCGGACGATGTGATCGATCCAGGCCTTGAGAACCGCCGGAATGCCGAAGTTATACATCGGTGTCGTGATCAGGACCTCGTCAGCGCCTAGAAACTCCGCGATGAACTCGTCAGAGAGCTTGAGGGCAGCCTTGTGCTCGGAGGTGTGCTGATCGGGAGTGGAGAAGGCACCAGCGATCCACGGCAAGTCAACGTAAGGGATCTTCGTGGTGGCAAGGTCCCGAGTGGTGATCTCGCCGCCGACGTGATTAGACTGCCACTCGGTCGCAAAGTGGTTGCCAAGTTTGCGGGAGATGGAGTGATCACCGCGGGGGCTGACGTCGATCTTTAGAAGAGTTGCCATGTGTTTCCTCAATCAGTTTGAAGTTAGCCACAGGTAACCTGGGCCACTACCAAATAGATGTGAGGAAACAGAGACGGATGCACGCGGCCCTGTTTTTACGGGAAAGATTAGCTTCTGAAGGGGACTACTCAACCCGCGTAGATACGTTATCGCACCTGTTCGGCGCGCCGGGAGATCATGACCACCTTCGAGATATTGCTGTGAGCCTTGACCGGGCCTGCAAGCATCGACGCACGGGAGAACTGCGGCGCCCCTGCCCAGCCCGGCAGCCGGAAGAGGTCGAACGGATGCGCTGCCGCAGTCTTTTCGCCACCCTGCTCCGTGGAGTGGTGATCGCGAAGTTCGCCGAGGACGATGGAGCGCATCGTGGCGCGCTCGGGAGAGGACGCAAGCTCCCAGTAGAGGCGGAAGCCCTGACCGCAAACGGGACAGTGAATGTCTTGCCGGTACTCTGATCTTCGAAGCAAAACCTGCATAGTGTCGTCCTGGGCCGGTTGGCCGTATCTGGGGACCGTCGAACCTCTTCACCGTAGCTGCAGTCGGCCAAACCGGCCATCCCACACTCGTGCAAACGAATACTCCCGTAGTAACTCTCTCCTCCGTGACCAAAGGTGAGGGGCGTCACCCGGGGTGAAAGGGACGCAGTCTCGACGCGATTTGCGGCAACCATCTATTCTTGAAGATGTGAGCGAGCAGATGATCAGGATTCAGCTTCCGGACGGTTCAGTGCGCGAGGTTTCGCGCGGTACGACAGCACATGACGTAGCGATGAGCATCTCGCCCCGGCTGGCTGCAGCAGTAGTGGTGGCGCGGATCCGTCCGCTGACGCCGGTGGCCGCGGGAGCAGCCGAAACCGAGGAGGCCTCAGAGGCCGCCATGTACGGCGGCGCCACCAGCGGGGAGCGCCTGGTAGATCTCTCAGCTCCTCTTACAGAAGACGTTGCCCTCGAGCTGCTGAAGGAAAACGACGAAGCTGCACTGAAGGTGGTGCGTCACTCCGCCGCACACGTCATGGCGACGGCGATCCTCGAGCTCTTTCCCGAGACCAAACTTGGCCACGGCCCGGCGACCGACTCCGGCTTCTTCTATGACGTCTACCGCGAGACACCCTTCAGCGACGAGGACCTCGCCGCGATCGAAGCACGCATGGCCGAGGTCGTCGCGCGCGATGAGACGTTCCTTCGCGAAGAGGAGTCGCGAGAGATGGGCTTGAAGGACTACGCCGAGCAGGGCGAGTTCATGAAGGTTCACTTCATCGAAAAGTTTACCCAGCCGGGCGACGAGATCTCGCTCTATCGCAACGGCAAGTTTGTCGACTTCTGCCGTGGTCCTCATGTACCTTCGACGGGCCGTGTCAAGGCGTTCAAGGTCACCTCGGTTGCCGGCGCCTACTGGCTCGGCGACGAGAAGAACCAGCAGCTGCAGCGCATCTACGGCACAGCCTTCTTCAACACGAAGGATCTCGACGCGCACTTCAAGCGCCTCGAAGAGATCAAAGCGCGCGACCACCGCGTGCTCGGCAAGCAGCTCGACCTCTTCTCCATCCAGGAGGTCGCCGGATCGGGCCTCATCTTCTGGCATCCCAAGGGCGGCCTCATCCGCAAGACGATGGAAGACTGGATGCGCGAAGAGTGTATCCGTCGCGGTTACGATATGGTATACACGCCCCACATCATGCGGCGCGACCTCTGGAAGATCTCCGGGCATGAGGGCTTCTACTCGCAGAACATGTATCCGCCGATGGAGCTCGACGACGCGGAGTACCGGCTCAAGCCGATGAACTGTCCCGGCCACATCCTCATCTACAAAAACTCCCCGCGCAGCTATCGCGATCTGCCAGTGCGCTACGCGGAGCTGGGCAACGTCTATCGTTACGAGCGCAGCGGAACCATGCACGGCCTGCTGCGCGTTCGCGGCTTTACTCAGGACGACGCGCACATCTTCTGCACGCCTTCGCAGATCGAAGACGAGGTGGTCGCCTGCATCGACTTCGCGCAGAGCGTACTCCACACCTTCGGCTTCGAAGAGTTCAAGGTCGAGCTCTCCACCTGGGACCCGAACGACCGCAAGAGCTACACCGGCAGTGAAGAGAACTGGAACCTCGCGATCAATTCACTGAAGTCCGCTCTCGGCCGCAAAGGAATTCCATTCCGCGAGATTGCGGGAGAGGCCGCTTTCTACGGCCCGAAGATCGACATCAAACTCGTCGACGTCCTCGGCCGCATGTGGCAGTTGTCCACTGTGCAGTTCGACTTCAACCTGCCTGCGCGCTTCGAGCTCGAGTACAAAGGCGAAGACGGTGAGCTGCATCAGCCCGTCATGGTGCATCGCGCGCTCTTCGGTTCGGTCGAGCGCTTCTTCGGTGTACTCATCGAGCACTACGCCGGAGCATTTCCCATGTGGCTCGCTCCGGTGCAGATAGGCATCGTGCCCATCTCGGAGAAGCATGTAGACTACGCCATCGCGGTCAAAGCGAAGCTCGAAGCTGCGGGCCTGCGCGTGGAGCTCGACCAGCGGAACGAGAAGATGAACGCGAAGATCCGCGAGTTCACGCTGCAGAAGATACCATTCGTTCTCGTGATGGGCGACAAGGAAGCAGCAGCGGAGGCAGTCAGCGTAAGGACTCGAGGCAAAGGCGATGAGGGCAGCGTCGCGCTCACCGAGTTCATCGAGCGAGCCAAGGGGCTGCTCGCTTCGAAGACGGTTGCACTCTAGAAACAAAGAAGCCAAGCGAAGCTGAGAGCTAACTGCCTTGCTAGCTTGCTGACTCGCTAACTTCTCGAGGACCCACCATGGCTTCGCTCTCTGACAACGATCGGGCCGCAGCGATTGCGATCCTCGACCAGCTACGCGCACAGATCAGCGCCGTCGCTGGCGAAGACCGCGACCGGCTCTTCCAGTTGCGGCGATACATCCTGAAGCGATTGGAGTTCGACGAGCGCGGAACACCGACGCAGCGACGCAAGCTGAAGGAGGCAAAGCGAAGGAGCCAGCTCGGACTCTGCGCCATTTGTCAGCAGGCGTTGCCCGCCCGTGGAGCAGAGCTTGATCGGTTTCGCGCTATCGACGGGTATACTGCAAGAAATACTCAACTGCTGTGTCATAGCTGCCATCAGAAAGCCGAAGCCGAACGAGGCTTCTCATCGAGTTGAGAGATGTACTGTCCCGGTTACGCCGGATCACCTTCGAGGGCAGACAGCACAGCAGAAACGATTCGCCGCAAAATGGCGGATCTGTTGACGAGCAAAGGTTTAGCTTGAGTGACACGCCTCGGAAACAGTACAATCGACAGGGGACCGATGTTTACGATTAGCGACAGTGTTCATATCAATGCTCCGATCGAGAGATGTTTTCTGCTTTCGACCAACATTGAGTTGGTGGGAAGAACACTGGGAATGAAGCCGATCGAAGGCAAGACCACTGGCATGATCGTAGGCGGAGATCATCTGCTCTGGGCAGGATGGAAGTTCGGCTTTCCGCAGATGCATGAGAGCTTCATCACACGTTACGAGCGGCCAACCTACTTCCAGGACACGATGGGCCGTGGGCGGTTCAAACGATTCCAGCACGACCATCATCTCTTCTATATGGATGGGCGCACCGTCCTGAACGACAAGATTCGATTTACGCTGCCGCTCTCCTGGATAGGAAGGATCGTCGCTCAGACCATCCTCGTGCCCTACATCTCCCGTGTGCTGCGCCGCCGCATGCAACTGCTGAAGAAGGTTGCCGAAAGCCAGGAGTGGCGAAGATATCTCCCGGAAGAGATCCACGCGGAACCGTAACGCGGAACACCCCCAAACACACAATACTGTGCTACCTCGTCTAACCGCATGGGCAGATGCGTTGCGTTATGCATCTTACCTGGGTATGAGGTGTTTTCCATGAAGGCTGTCGTGTTGCACGAGTACGGTAGACCGGACAAGTTGAAGTATGAGGGCATGCCTGATCCTGTGGCTGGTCTGGGAGAGGTGCTCGTAAGAGTCGCCGCAAGCAGCGTAAACCCCATCGACTACAAGATGCGCAGTGGCGAGGCGAGGCAAAACTTCCCTCTCGAACTGCCGGCAATCCTTGGAAGAGATATCTCCGGCATCGTGCGCGAGATTGGCGGCCGCGTCACCGGATTCGCCCCCGGCGATAAGGTGATGGCGCTCACGACAAAAGCCTACGCCGAACTCGTAGTGGTGAAGGCATCCGACCTTGCACTGGTTCCTGAAAAGCTGGATCTGGTAAAGGCGGCGGCGTTGCCTCTGGTCACCTTGACCGGGGAGCAGTTGATCACGCGCGGCACGAAGATCGAGAAAGGCCAGACAGTCCTCGTGTCCGGCGCCGTGGGCGGTGTCGGCCGCTCTGCCGTATGGACCGCGAAGAAGGCGGGAGCCGTCGTCTTCGCTGGAGTAAAAAAATCGCAGCTCAAACAAGCGGAGAGCCTCGGCGTCGACCACGTGCTCGCACTCGACGACCCGCAGGCAGTCGACAAACTTGGATTCCTCGATGCGATAGCCGACACCGTGGGCGGCAAGACTGCGGAGACCCTGCTGGCAAAGGTCAAGCAGGGTGGTGTCTTCGCTTCGGTCCTCGGGCCTCCCGGCAACGCAAAGATGCACCCCACTGTCAGGATCGAGCCTGTCCAAGCGGTCCCGGATACAAAGACGCTCCGAAGGATGGCCGAAGATGTGGCCGAAGGACGGTTCGTCATCCCAATCGACCGGATGGTGCCATTGGCCGATGCAGGCGAGGCGCAGGCTGCCGCGGAAAAAGGTGGTATAGGAAAAGTACTATTACTGGCGTAATCTATTCTCGTTACGCCGAGTACTAAAAAGTAAATGGTGACGGGCCATGGAAACGATTCAATTAGAAACCTGGATAGATGCACCCGTAGAACGGGTCTTTCTGCTTAGCCTGAGTGTCGATCTTCATGTGGCTTCGGCACGCTCCTCTGGTGAGAGTGCGGTCGATGGGGTAATGACAGGCCTTATCAGCGAAGGCGAGACGGTCACCTTTCGTGGCCGGCATCTCGGACTGAAGCTGCGCCACAAGAGCAGAATCGACTCTATGCGCCCCTACTCTTACTTTCGCGACTCCATGGTCAAGGGTGTCTTCTCCCACTTCGAGCACGAGCATCACTTTGCGGCCATGGACGAAGGCACCCGGATCAGGGATGAGGTCCGGTTCACAGCTCCCTGGGGTGCGCTTGGACGGTTTGCGACAAAGTTGGTGGTCAAGCGACACCTCGTCGCATTTCTGATGAAACGAAATGAGCACATCAAGCAAGTGGCTGAGTCTGAGGACTGGCATCGGTACCTCGACGGGCAATCCGTGACCATTGCCACACCCTCTGAAAGCAAGCCGGGAAAGAAAAGATGGGAAGCGGGCGGTCTGGTGCCGTACTCCCAGAGCTGATTCACTAAGTGGGAGCGTCTTTAGCGGCGGCGAAAGCTGTTCTGAATCGCTCGCGTACGCTCTGCCGTCTGAGGCGACTCGGGTGTAGTGGGTACCGGGCCATCCGGATAAAGAATCACGAACCTTCTTGGACCTTCGCCCGAAGAGGCCGTCGGCAAGCCGGACTTTGCCAGCGCAAGGTGGAGCATGCGGCGTTCGCGCGAGGTCATCGGCGGAAAAGAGTAGGGCCTGTTGGTGGCCCGAACCTGTTCGATAGCAGTCTCGGCAGACAGATGAAGCTCGCGGTCCCGCTTGGCTTTGAAGCCCTCAGCATCGAAGAAGATCAGATCGTGTTCTTCGGGTTCCAGGCGGAGAATCTTCGCGGCGACGTGCTCGAGAGCGTGAAGCAGTTCGCCGTTGCGGGCCAGAAGAAGGGAGGTGTCCCGGCCCGTAAACTCAACGCAGATAAGCGGAGTCTGTGGTGTACCGGTTGAGACAGGGGAGTCCGCACTGACAGGAGCATCAGGGCTGGGTTGCACGTGGCCGTTGCAGGCAAGGATGTTGGATTGCAGATCGAAACTTCCTGTATCCGTCAAAACCTTTAGAAAGTCTCTAACCTTCTTTACCGCATGGCCCTGATCCATAAAGGGGTTCGTCATCATGTAACAACCAGGTTCCAAAGTACGAGCGTTATTACCATTATCTCAAAGTAGTATCACTTCCGCTCGTATCTGGAACCTGTCAAAATCTCCGGAGCCTGTTAAAATTCACCGTTTTCCCGAAATGGTAGTGGGCGCTCCTGCCTTGCGGCGAGCGCGTTTCGCCGCAATCTCCCGCATCTCCCGGCCCAGGCTGGTCCGATTCATCACCGACTGCTGCACGATGCTGATCAGGTTCCCGATCGTCCAGTAAAGAGCCAGCCCCGACGCATAGTTCCAGGTCATATATCCCGAGACCGCCGGCATCATGAACGCCATCATCTTCTGCTGCTGCGGATCGACACCCGGCGACGGCGTGTAGAACTGCACCAGGAACTGGCTGACAATCATCACGATAGGCAGAATGTGATACGGGTCGGCGCTCGACAGATCCGGCAGCCAGAACCAGTGCGCCTGCCGCAGCTCCACCACCTTCGGCAGCATGCTGAAGAACGCAAACAGCAGCGGCATCTGGATCAGCGTAGGAATACACCCGCCGAACATGTTCACTCCATTATCCTTCTGCAGCTTCATGATCTCGACGTTCATCTCGTTGCGCTTCGGATCGGTCGCCTTGTACTTCTTGTATCGCTCCTTGATCGCGTCCATCTGCGGCTGAATCCGCTGCATCTTCAGCCCGCTCTGCATCGTCTTCACGCGCAACGGCAGAATCAGCAGGTTGATCAGCACCGTCAGCAGCACAATCGACCAGCCCCAGTTCGACGTAATGTGCGCATGGATAAACTGCAGCGACAGGAACAGGTACTTCCCGATCGGCCCGAAGAAGCCGAAGTCCAGCAGCGGCTCTAGCGTAATCGTATCGCCCGTCGCGTGAATCCCCCGTAGCACATTCACGGCCTTGGGCCCAACATACACGCGGGTCTGCGTCCGTCCGCTGGTATCGCCCAGCGCTGCGCCCAGAATCGGTACCTCGATCGCTCCCTTCGCCGGAGCACCCGAGCCAAGTCCCGTACGCCGAATCGTCTTCGCCACATCCAGCTGGTTATGTGACATCACCAGCGACGAGGTATCCGGTGAATCCGGCAGAAAGATCGCAGCAAAATAAGTATCACTCGTGCCCGCCCAATCGAACGGCCCGTTCAACGTCTCGCCGCCCGAAACCTTCTTCGCCGCCAGGTGCTCTTCCTTCGCATGCCGCGCAACATCCAGCTGCGCGCCCGCATACGCCGAAGCATTATCCTGATCGCCAAAGCCGCCGGGCCAGTTGATCAGCGTGCGAACCGGAGCGCCGTTCCGTGTCACCTCAACATCCGCATGCAGCACGTAAGTCTCGTCGAACGAGAACGTCTTGCGCACCGTCGTCGAGCCGTCCGAATAGTTGAACGTAAGGCTCGCCGGAGCAGCCAGCGTCCCACTCGCCGACGGCACATACAGCGCCTTGCTCAGCCCCGCCGTCAACGCCGCGTCGTACGTATACAGCGAGAGCGGATAGCCGAACTGCTGCGCCGCCTGCGTATGCACCAGGTTCAGCGGCTTGCCATCGGAGTCCTTGTACTTCTTCAAAATCCAGCTTGAGACCTGGGCGCCGCGATTGCTAAACGTAATGCGATAGAGCTCGTTCTCCACCGTCGTGGTCGCCTCTGCCTGGGCCTGCACCGCCGGCACCGAAGGAGTCGTAGCCGAGCCCGGGAGCGTGCTGTTCGCCGCTGCCGGAGTCATCGCCTGCGGAGCAGCCTGTGGCGTACTCGCGGGAGCGCTCTGGCTGGCATTCGGAGAAGCCGTCTGCGGGTTGTTCTTCGAGCGGAAGTACTGCAGGCCAAAGAAGACGGTGACCAGGACGAGCATCATGACGAGCAGCGATTTATTGTCGCCGCCGCCCTGTTGATTGGGGTTCTTGAACTCAGCCAAAAGAGACTTCCTATTCTTTGTGAAACGTAAGCTGCCTCCGGAGAAACTCGAAGACGCTACTTCTCATGATAAATGGTCTGTAGAAACAGGTGCAGCGCCAGATCCCGTTTAGTCAGTCCCTTACTCAGTGCCCGCTCCGCGCAACGGAACCGGATCCAGGCCGCCCTTCGCGAACGGATGGCATCGGCCAACCCGCCGAAGCGCCAGCCACGAACCCTTCATCACGCCGAAACGCACCAGCGCGACATACGCATACTCAGAGCACGTCGGCAGATACAGGCACTGGCTGGGGCTAAACGCATGCAGCACCGGCGAAAGAACACCCTTGTAGATCCCGTAGGCCATGCGAACCGCGAAGCTGGGCTTGTCATCCATGGTTTTAGAGCGAGAGAGTAGGAGGATGCTTGCCCGCGCGATCCTTCGGTTGCCTCTCCGCCGCCTTTTGAATCGCGCGAAAGACAATCGCCACCTCGCGCTCAAGCGTTGGAAAGTCGAGATCGATCACGCTGCGTCGTGGGTGCAGCACAACGTCCACCGGCGTGTGGAGAGCCGCAAGATTCCTCCGCACCGCCTCACGCATCCGCCGCTTGATGCGGTTGCGGTCGACTGCCTTCCCCATCACCTTCCCCACCGTCAGGCCCACGCGCGGACTCGACGCATCGGCATCCCGCAGCGCTGTGCCATCCGGTCCAAGCTGCGGCCGCAACGTAAAAAAGTAGCTCATCTGTTTGGCGAACTGTTTGCGGCTGGCCTTGTACACGCGCTGATAGTCGGCATGTTTGCGCAGACGAAAGATCGGGTTTGGAGTCGCGGTCATCACGGTCGGAGCAATCCGCTCCCTCTCATCCTACTAGCTATGGTTTTAAAGCTGCGGGCTGGCCGAACGCACAGCCACAACAGCGCAGGCAAAACGGAAAAAGATACAGGCCATCAGGAGCGAGCCGCAGCTCTCCTCGATGGCCTGTATCACCTTTTGAAATTTTCTTCGATCTCTTCGCTTCAGAGAAGTAAAACTAGTCGCGGAAACCGGCGCTGACGGCGATCTTATGACGGCCCTTGGCGCGGCGGCGGCTCAGGACTGCAGCACCTGCCTTGGTCTTCATGCGGGAAAGAAAGCCGTGGGTCTTGGCGCGGTGGCGGCGGTTCGGTTGAAAGGTACGCTTCGGCATGACAAAAAACTCCTGCGCAGGGTACAACACCTGCTCAAACTTTTAGACTGTTGCAGCAATCTCTGAGTATACCCGATCGGACCGGATTTTCACAGCCCTCTCTGCTGCGACCTTTGTGCCAGTGACGAAGGGCCATCCTCGCGATGACTGTGGACTCCTCACTCAACGCGCAGCAGCGCTCCCCGGCAGCACTCCTGGGAGAAGAGGCTTCATAGATGCTCCTCATTAATGCTCATGAAAGAGATCGTCAAAATGACATCGCTCAAACAACTCCGCAGCAGATCATCGACCTCATACCAAGCTATGATGGAAGTACCGTTCGCATCCTCCGTCGCAGCCGCTCTGAGATTTGTTGAAGCTCTCTCCCCCGACAAAGTGATGTCCAAAACTACGCTGTCCCTATCACAAGAAACTTCGCAGTAGAAGAGAAGAATCATCCCAGTCGCTACGTATTTTTTCCCCTCTGGGAACGCTCAATTTCACTTCTTCACTGCTTATGGTGCAACTTCTTTTTTTTGATTCTTTGCATGGAAAATCGCTGTCTTTTCCGTGCTACTATCGAACCCGATTCGCAAGACGTTTTTCTGCAAGCCCAGTCGTCCCGCACTCTGATTCACGTTGAACTACTCCTCTCCGCAACCAGGTCGCACTCGGTGCACAGCGGAGAGATTTCTGGCAACACAGTAGTCTTCCTCTCTGTCCGCAAGGTCAGGAAAGGATGACTGTTTGCCGATTACCGTGCGAAGCCGCACGATTGAAAGAAGTGCCGCGTCTGGTTTGGAACAGGAAACAAGACAAGGAAACTAAGAATGTCATTCGTTCCGACGGCGACCGCCGTATTGAATTATTGGGTACGTATCCTGGCTGCACTGGAAAAGAAAATTAATCGCCAGTCGTACGAGACGTGGCTCAAGCCAACCCGCTTCTCGCACCTCGAGGGCAAGAAGCTCTTCGTGCGAATTCCTTCCACGGACTTTCAGCACATCGGCGACCGCTACGCCGACCTCATCCAGGAAGCCATCGACAATCTCGGCCTCGACGTCGAAGCCGTCGCCTTCACCACGCCGGAGCAGGATCCCCGCGCCCCCAAGGTACGCGAAGACGGCGGATTCGCCCCCGTGCCCAGCCACAGCCAGAGCGCTCCCAGGCAGCGTCTCGGCGCGCCAGCCAGCACCGTCTCCGGTCCCACGCCGGAGCAGGCACGCTTCGACTGGAGTGCAGCCTCTCAGCTCAACCCGCGCTATCAGTTCGACGCCTTCGTCATCGGCAGCGGCAACCAGTTCGCAGCTGCAGCCGCGCAGGCTGTGGCAGAGCGGCCGTCAAAGGCCTACAACCCGCTCTTCCTCTACGGCGGCGTCGGCATGGGCAAAACCCATCTCATGCACGCCATCGGCCACGACGTGAAGCGCCGTCAGCCCCACGCCTCCATCAGCTATGTCAGCGGTGAGAAGTTCACCAACGAGATGATCAACTCGGTCCGCTACGACAAGATGACCGGCTTCCGCGACAAGTTCCGCAACGTCGATGTCCTGCTCATCGACGACATCCAGTTCCTCGCCGGCAAAGAGCGCACCCAGGAGGAGTTCTTCCATACCTTCAACACCCTGCACGAGAGCATGAAGCAGATCGTCATCGCCAGTGACCGCCCTCCCAAAGAGCTGGCCGACTTTGAAGACCGTCTCCGCTCCCGCTTCGAGTGGGGACTCATCGCCGACATTCAACCGCCCGACCTCGAGACCAAGGTCGCCATCCTGCAGAAAAAGGCGGAGAGCGAGCAGACGCAGCTTCCCACCGATGTCGCCATGTTCATCGCCTCGAACGTCCGCACCAACGTGCGCGAGCTCGAGGGAGCACTCGTCCGTCTCATCGCCTGGTGCAGCATGCACGGCGTTGAGATCACTCTCGCCGTCACACAGCAGTGCCTCAAGCAGTTCATCGACACGCAGGTCCGCAAGATCACCATCGAGACTATTCAGCGCACTGTCTCCGAGCAGTTCGGCATGCGCGTCGCGGAGCTGAAGCAGAAGAACAACTCCCGCCAGATCGTGGTGCCGCGGCAGATCGCCATGTATCTCGCCAAGCAGTTGACCGAGGCCTCCTTGCCGGAGATCGGCCGTCAGTTCGGCGGCAAGCACCACACCACCGTCATGCACTCCATCTCCAAGATCGACGAGCAGCGCCGCGCCGACAAGGACCTGAACCGAACCATCAACAAGCTGATGGAGACACTGAGCTAAAGCTTTGACGGCCCGTTGGTCGCGAGGAAGATCATTCCGACCAACGGGAGGACCAGCAAGCTTCCCTAGCCACCGCAAGGTATACAAGTCACGAAGTGACCGCCCTCCGCGCAGGAGGACCGTCCGGCAGGACACACCCTCCACTAAAAAAATAGTCCCAAAACATGGCGTATCGTCAGCCACGAAAAAACACGTTGTCACAGCACCACGCTAGCCACGCAATCCACCACGGTCACACCACCAAAACATCACGTCCAAAACACCATTTTTCGCAAAAAACCCCTTGCAAAACAGCTCTTCCACCACCCAGACTTTTTTCTCTGCCACAACGTCTACCGAGTCCTCTACCAGGACAGATAAACACCCTTCCGAACCCACTCCGGGTTGTTAATCTGCCGCATCATAAAGTCCGCAACATCCTCTCGTGAGATGCGGCTGCCATTGCGTGGCAGCGCCTCGCCGTCGACCCGATAAGAGCCCCGTCCAGCAGCATTAGTCAGCATCGGAGGCATCACCATCGTCCAGTCCAGGTCGCTCTGAGAGAGATCCTTCCACTGCGAAACCTGCGACGCCACCGGCCACTTCAGAAAGGTGTTGTAAACGATGTTCTGCACGATCCAGCGCCGCCAGACGGGTTGTTTGTCGAGCGAGGAAGCAAGCGCACCCGCAGAACCAAGAACGATGATGCGGCGCACCGGCTTCGCCATAGTAGCTGTCGCCTGCATCGCGGCAACGATAAGAGGAACAGCACGTTCAAGAACATCTTCCTTCCTGAGCGACTTTGCTCCCAAAGCCGAAAGCACCACGTCGGCACCTTCGATCGTCTCGCGCACCGAGTCAGGGTCAAAAGCGCTTCCCTGAACTACGCGGACGCGCTCGCGCAGAGCAAACATCGCAGGGGTGCGGAGCAGTGCAGAGACCTGGTAGCCAGCAGCCAGACAGCGTTCCGTGAGGAGTTTTCCGGTACCACCGCTAGCACCAAAGAGAGCGACCTTCATCCTGGCCTCCTTCAAGCTCGGGACTGATTATCCTCTGGCATGAGACGCAGGTGTGAAAAAAGTGGTTGGGGTAAACCTCTCATTCTGTTTTATTTGGTCAACATTCCCACGTTTGGTCATAAGTCTTCTCGAGAGCTTGAAGTAGCAGCTGTGAAGAACAGGGATAAGAGGGCTATTGAACTAACAATTCAGGCTGCTATTCCTTCATGTGCGTATTTACAGAGCCAGTTTTCTAAAACAAGACTCAGGGGTAAATGCCTCGTTATGAGATCGATGGAAGAGATATCCACTTTTCAAGCTACAACTGCTACTGCTACTGGTATTTATCTCTTTTTCTTTAGTTTTTTAGAAGCAGTAACCGGCATAGAGGAGAAGTTGTGGCAGGTTTCGACATCGCACACAACGGCCCCCGGTTTCCACAAAGAAATCTATCGCTTTGGAGGGCGGTTCACCCCTAGAATCAAGCAG
Source organism: Granulicella sp. S190 (assembly GCF_009766095.1). Taxonomy (GTDB): domain Bacteria; phylum Acidobacteriota; class Terriglobia; order Terriglobales; family Acidobacteriaceae; genus Edaphobacter. Next base: position 101,591 of record NZ_LMUD01000009.1, on the reverse strand, counting down.
ACGTTGAGCGGCCAGGATGCACCGCTAGTTCGATTCGGTGTAAAGTTTGGCCAGCAGCAACTACGAAGACGGAGACAAAACTGTGACCAGTGCGACCCAGGAGCCCGAGATGACTTTGCCGACCGAGACGAGCGCAGCGCCAGCCCCAACCGGCAACCTCGAGATCACAGTCTCCCGCGCAGAGCTGCTGCGAGAGTTGACCGCTGCTCAAAGCGTGGTCGAGCGCAAGACGACGATTCCCATCCTCTCGAACTTTCTCTTTGAAGCGACGCAGGGCGAGAACGGCGACCGGTTGACGATCACCGCAACAGATCTCGACCAAAGCCTGCGAACAAGTTGCGCTGCGAAGGTGAAGAAGGCTGGAGCCTGCACCATTCCTGCGCGAAAGCTGTATGACTACATCAAGCTTCTGCCGGAAGGCGAGATCTCCATCAAACTGATGGACAACCACTGGGTGCAGATCCGGGCGGGCCGGTCCAACACCAAGATGGTCGGAATGGCGCGAGCGAACTTTCCGCAGGTTCCGGAGTTTCCGTCGAGTGGTGCGGTCAAGATTTCAGTGCCTTCGCTGAAGAATATGGTTTCGAAGACGATCTTTGCGATCTCAAACGAAGAGTCTCGCTACACGCTCAATGGTGCTCTGCTGGTCTTGAAGGCGGAGAGCATGGCGATGGTAGCCACCGACGGTCACCGCCTGGCACACATCGAAAAACTAGGCGAGATGCTAGAGGGCGTGTCTGGCGAAAAGAAGACGTTGATTCCTCGGAAAGCGCTCAGTGAGCTCTCCTCCCTACTGGGCGTGACGGAGTCCGAGACAGTGGAGTTTGCCGACGATGACCAGACTCTCTTCTTCAAGGTGGGTGGGCGCGTATTGACCAGCCGTAAGCTGACAGGCCAGTTTCCCAACTATGAGGCCGTGCTGCCGCGGGACAACAACAAGTTCGTCATTGTGCGCTCTGAAGACTTGATGGGCTGTATCCAGCGCGTTGCGCAGTTTGCCGATGAGCGCAGTGGAGCGATCAAGATTCGCCTTGAACAGAACGAGTTGAAGCTCTCTTCTTCGAGCACGGATGCCGGCGAGTCGGAAGACACTATCGAAACTCCTTACAACTATGATCCGCTGGTGGTCGGCTTCAACAGCCAATACCTCATTGATTTTCTGAAGGCGATCGGCAATACGGGCGAAGTGCGACTGGAGTTCAAAGACGCTCAGTCTGCAGGCCAGATGCGGCCTGAAGATGCAAATGAAGATGTGAAGTACCGCTATATTTTGATGCCAATGCGAATCTGAGCCAACGAGCCGTTCGGCGGTGTCAAATCAACCATAATTTGGCCAAATGGCCAGAATATGGTTGATTTGTTTTGGTAGATGGCACTCGATGAGTGCATTGCATTGCCAGCGCTGTTATCACCTGCAGAGGAATCACTTTTTCTTGTGGCCTCGCTATACCGGCCCTATCATGATCTTTCGGCCTTGTTGTGGCCAAAAGCCAATCGCCTCTCCCACGGCGCAAAACGCGCTCGATCCTCGACGATCCCACCCAGTTCGTCCGGAGCCTTTGATGACGGCCCAGGTTCGTAACCGCATCTATCAACTTGCCTCCAGTTTCCGGCATCGCTTTCATACAGAAGAACGCTATGCAGCGAATTCTCTTCGCCCATGAACTTCGGTGAAGCCAAGGGATTAAGCTTTGACCGTGTTCTAATCTAACCACACGGACCCGCCACAAAATGGCTTCGTACAGGCGATCCCAAGCATATCAAAGGCTCAAACACGAAGCTCTATGTTGGATCACGCGTGCACGACAAAGCGTGGCCTTTGTCTTTAGCGGAAAGACGTCCGTGCCCCATGCCAAGATCTTCCTCTAAACGGCACGGAGTGCCGCCCGCATTAGCCAGAGCTATGCTTTTTAACACTTTGGCTGAATGCTCTGCACTGAACCATTGGCAAGGTCCGTCCAAGTGATGACGGTCGTGAACTCCGCATAGGTCTGATTGTCAACGAACAGCACTTCCTCTTCAGGGTCAGAGATATGAGTCGCTGGAAAATCGTCCGGGAGATGGCCTATTCCTAACTGTCCACCCGCGCCAAGGATGATGCAGGGATACTTCACGCCGCGCGCCCGGCTTGCCTGGATCTGCTCTTTGTAAAACTGCCAATCCCTGTTCGCTCCGGTGAGCGGGGCTAGCGTGTGCGCGAGCTGTGGATGCCAGGTGCCGACAATCGCAGGAATGTCGGTGAAGAGGCTGTCGATCAGCATGGAATCATCAAGGTCTCTAATTGCCGCCCTTGCCGACGCCGGATTATCCTCGATTAACAATTCTGATCCGAACGCGTCAGCGATGAGCGCTAACAGCTTTTTGCGATTATGGGCGGGCACTCTGCCAGCCTGAAACTCGTTTAGTGTAACGAGAAGCCAACCACGCGCTGCCTGGACTGCCGCCTTCCGGATAGAGGCGACCTCTTCTCTATCTCCGGAAAACTGAATATCAAACAAGCTGAATATGTCTAAGCCTGTTTGAAAAGCCTGCTGAAGAAGCGGCCATGAAGAGCCTACGAAGTGCTGAAGAAACATCGACGCCACACTCGATAGACTGCCCCGTGATACGGCGGCCATGATTCAGGTGCAGCTCACCTCGCTCGATCAACTCGAAATCCTCGGGGCGAAACCAGTACAATTGGCGGCAGCCATGCGATAACGGGATTGATAACGTGGAGCAGAAAGCAAATCCTATGCCTTCGTGCTATCGAAACAGCCGAAGGCAAAAGCTTTGGCTAGAGCGATGCCCCAGGCACCGGCTCCGCAGCCAATATCGAGGATTTGCTCGACCTGGCTCAGCATATCCTTGGAAAGCCCACGAATCAGTTGTTGAGCGGCATGCAGATTGCTGGGAAAGATGGCTTGAACGTGGTCAGCGAAAAAGCGCCGCCTTCTTCCATTTGGTTTACTTTTTGAAACGAGGAACCACTCTTAACGACCTCGGAGAGCTGTCCCCAACTCTCACAGTGGGCGCGCACGCGTTTTACTGCTGAACCCATGTAATTGACATGGCCCCGAACCAGAAACTCAATGACCGAATTCTCCACATAATAGGTGTTCCCATTTTTATGCAAATAACCGCAGGCAACAAGCGCGTCAAGCAGAGTCTACATGCCGGTCACTGACGCACCAGCGGCTTCGGCAACTTGAGCACAAGTGGAATAACCTTCGCGAATAGCAGAAAAGACGTCGAGTTCTACACCAACCACCAGCGCCTGCGCTTTTGGGGCTCCCCATAGATCCATCCAGAGGTGAAGATCATTTTTGGTGGCGCCAGCGTGGATTCAGAGATGGGCTTTGAGTTACTAAAGGGATTCGACTGGATTGACTACGTCGTTCACGGTGAGGCAGAACAGAAGCAGGATTCTACAAACATCTTAGTGTCTCGTTGCCGTTTGAAGCTTCACGAGGGTGCTGGCGGGGTGCAAAGCACCACTGCACCTTTTGCGGTCTCAATGGCGATACCATGACCTTCCGCAAAAAAAGTTCTGCCGTGTTTACGAAGAAATTGTAAGCATGGCGAAAGATTATCGTTGTTTGACTCTCGACGCTGTAGACAACATTCTAGCCATGGATTACTTCACGGAGCTTTTGCCGAAGTTATCTAACTCCGATATCGATCTCGCACTTTTCTTCGAGGTTAAGGCCAACCTGACTCGTTGTCAGGTCGAATTGCTACGAACTGCGGGGATTACTAAAATCCAACCAGGCATTGAAAGCGTTAGTACGCGATTGTTAAAGCTCATGAACAAGGGCGTTACTGCAATCCAGAATATCCAATTGCTGAAATTCTGTTGTGAGCTTGGCATCTATCCATATCGGAATGTGCTGTATGGTTTACCTGGCGAGATGGCGGCGGATTATGCCGATTTCCCTCAAATATTTCGGACCATCAGCCATTTGAGTCCGCCCGTCGGAACAAGCCGAGTAATTTTTGAGCGGTTTAGTCCTTACTTCTACGATCAAGAAAAATACTCTCTCAGCCTGGAACCGTCGCCTCTCTACCGCTTGCTTTTCCCAGAGTCACTAGTGGACATGGAAAAATGACTTACTACTTTAATCGGAAAGGAGAAGCCGACCTCGGCGATCAATTTGAATATTTTCAGCCTTCCCGCGAATTCATTACAGAGTGGCAGGAGGCTTGGACAGAGAAAACTGGTTTTGCTATTTTGAAAAGGGACCTGACTTTCTAACTATCTACGACAATCGACCGCTTCAGTCTGGAAGTTTTTCTGAAGGGAGATGAACAACGCTGCGCGGTCTAGCGGCACAGGTTTATTTGTTCTGTGGCGAGCATCGTTCATTCAAGGTAATACAGGAAATGTTGAGCAAAACCGGCGTGCATGAGATTGAACCTCAACAAATTGACGTCATGTTGAAGCACTTGGTTAGAGGCGGACTAATGTTCGAAGAAGGAGACCGATATTTAGCTCTCGCGGTGCACAAAAGAGCACAGGGCGCGAAGTAAGGTATCTACTTTTGCAAACAATGTGGCGGCACACCATGGCGCAAACGTACGCGGAGAACTCAACCAATATCATTCATTTGCGTTGTTCCGGTTTTCGTCACCCGATGAAATATGGTCTGGTATATGAACCGACACAACTTCCATCTTGCTTCCACTTCGATTCGGATCGATTACCACTATGTGCTGGAATTGCTTGGATCCAGCCTTCTCATGTCAACGTCCGCATCTCCGTTGTAGTCGCCCTCGTTCTCCTGTAACTCTGCATCGGGATAGGCAGGAAGTCCCAACCCTTGCGCCACAACCGTATCGTTCGTCTTTATTTCAATTCCACCGAATGGCGTCGCCACATTTGATGTGGTCGTATTCGCCGTGATCATTCTTATATATATATGGCAAGTAGCTCATATCAACCCGCTAAGCAGAAGAATCGCGAATGCAGCAGTGCGGCGTTTATCCATCGTCATCACCTCTCCAAATACTCTAGAAAGCAATACGCCAACTGTTATGCGGCAGTTCCCGATATAACAGTAACTCTCTTCTCCAAAAATCATAGATCAAAAATTCAACAGTCCTTACACGAGAGGATTCTTGGTCAAGTGCGCCTTCTGGACTTGTGAGGAAGATGGCACACAAGTCCCGGCAGCGGTTGGCGAGTGGCTGATCCCTTATACTCACAGCTGGTGAATTCATTGGAGGGTAGCAATGGGACTGTCCTGGCAACAAGGTCCACTCTCGCCTAAATCAATCGGTCGGTTTCTCGTTCCCGAGACGCTGCCTGACAGGCTTTTGTATGTCGAACCGCTGCGTCGGCGTATGCGTGTGCATTTCGGCGGAAGCTGGATCGCCGATAGTGAGCGCGTCCTGCTCCTTTTCGAGCCGGATCGCTACCCGGTGGCCTACTTTCCAGAGGCTGACGTCACTCCCGGTGTACTTCAACTGGCCGACCATACCACCCGACATCCGGATCTTGGTCTTACGTCCTGGTACACCGTGCGCGGTGGGGAGAAAAGCACGCCGCGTGCCGCGTGGCAACACGCGGACCTGCCCGCCTACGCGAGCGATTTGAAGGGAAGGGTCGCGTTTGCCTGGCCGGCCATGGACGCCTTCTATGAAGAGGACGAACGGATCCTGGGCCACGCCGCCGACAGCTACCACCGCATCGACATCCGGCAAACATCACGCAATCTTGTAGTTCGCCATCACGACCGCGTCGTCGCCGATACCAAACAGCCGCTCGTTCTGTACGAGTCGGGATTTGCGCCACGCTGGTATGTTCCGCGTGCCGACATCGATGAATCCACGCTGACCTTCGTGGAACATCAGACGTTCTGCCCCTACAAAGGGCTGTGCAGCTACTACGACATCGGCGATGCACGGCTCGGCGCATGGTCCTATCCCGAAGCTTTTACCGAGGTCGGCCGCATCTCCGGCATGGTGTCCTTCGAGCCCGACATCGTTTCGGTACTGCTCGACGGAACTCAGCTGCAGCTTGAACCAGGCCAGACAGTCATTCCGCATGGTCCCGATCGGGAACTCACCGTCGCGGAGGCGAGTGCACGCCGATAACAAAATGCAACACTAGGAATTTTTGAACGCTAGAGATGGTTTCGGGGCTTCGCCTACGGACCGGAGCCACTCGCGATGCCCGCCGATGACAATCTTGTTCGCAGCCGACACGCGACCTTGTCATTGATCTCTAAAACATGATGGTCATCGATCTCTGAGATGTTGGAATCGATCCCTCACAGGAATCTGCATGGAGTCCAAACCGTGAAAACACCAACGCTTTCTGTCGAAGTGATCACTCTGCCGGTGAGCGATGTCGACCGCGCCCTGCGATTCTATGTCGATCAGGTCGGTTTTACGCTTGACGTCGACTACTCGCCTAGTGGGGCGTTCCGCGTCGTGCAGCTCACTCCACCCGGCTCTAACTGCTCGATCCAGATCGGTAAAGGACTCACCGATGCGCCGGCTGGTTCCGTTCGCAATATCTATCTCGTCGTCGCGGACCTGGAGGCTACACAGAGCCTTCTGCTCGAACGCGGGGTTGAGATCGGTGAGATCCGGCACAAGACTCCCGTTGGAGCCTGGGACGGAGGATTCGCACCTGGGCTTGACCCTGCGCGCGGAAACTATGCCAGTTTCGCCAGCTTCTCCGATCCGGATGGCAATAGCTGGGTGCTACAGGAACGGGGCTACCGCACGGTGTGACATAGTTATGGGGCTTGGCGATGTCGAATCGGGCCGCTACGATGGCGCTTCGGCGGCGCGGACTATGCTCTCGACGAAGCATTAGAACGTCATTGCTGCACGTTATTGGCGAAGTTCGACCTCAGTGGCACCTTGACCGCCCTGGTTTTGCGGTGGCTCGGTGACGGTGGTGACATGAGGATGGCTGCGAAGATATTCGCGCAGAGTCCTGCGAAGAACACCCATACCAGTACCGTGCACGATGCGGATGCGGGGCAGGCCAGCTAGAAAAGCCCGATCTAGGAAGCGTTCGACCTCGGTCTGGGCTTCGTCGGCTGTGCGGCCTATCACGTTGATCTCAGAGGTCATGTAATCGGTGTCGTTGTTAGCCGTTGCGACGGTGATCCCACCGCGCTTGCGCGCGGCCTCGAGCGGCGTCACGACTTTGACTGATTCAACTTCTGCGATGTCGTCGATAGCGGCACGCATCTTCATCGGCCCCATCGAGACTTCAAAGGTCTTCGCGTCGATGATGCGGTCGACCCTGGCCTGGCGTCCCAGAGACTTCAGCTTGACCAGGTCTCCGACCTTGATGCCTTTGGGAATATGCGGCTGAGCCGCGGGGTCGTTTTTGTCAGCTCTCGAGGTATGAGCGACGACAGCGGAATTGAACTGCTCGGAGAACTCGCGGCGCAGAGTTGCCATGCGCCTGTCGGAGTCGCGAGCGATCTTTTGAGCAAGTGTTTTGTCGTCGATCGCTTTGACCGTCTCGCGAAGCTGGTAGGCGAAGTCCTCAAGCAGTGAATTGAGCTTCGTCTCCAGTTCTTTGGTGCGTGCCTTTTGTTCCACGCGGCCTTCGACTTCGACACGAGCCTTCTCACGGGAGAGCTCGCGCTCTCGTTGTTGCATCGTCTCGCGGTCAATCGCGGCTGCTGTCAGCTGATCGTGAAGCTGGTCGAGGAAGGCGCCGATGTCTGCCGTCTGCGTGGTCATCTGGGCGCGCGCGGCTGCGATGATATCGGGAGCAAGACCCAACCGTGCTGCGATGTTGAGGCCCGCAGAGGCTCCAGGAACGCCGAGACGCAGCTCGTAGGTGGGAGTAAGAGTCTCTTGATCGAAGCCGACAGCAGCGTTGAGAACACCGCCATGGTTGGCGGCATAGACCTTCAGCGAGGTGAGGTGGGTCGTGATGCAGCACCAGGTGTTGAGTTTGAGGAAGTGGGTCGCGATCGCAACTGCAAGAGCGGCTCCCTCTTCGGGATCTGTGGCAGACCCTAATTCGTCCAGCAAGACCAGCGAATCAGAGCCCGCCTCGCGGGAGATGCGATCAAGATTAATGACGTGGGAAGAAAAGCTTGAAAGGTTGCGCTCGATGGATTGAGCATCGCCAATATCAGCATAGATATTCTGAAAGAGAGGAAGCTTGGCTTCTTCGGCAGGAACGGGGATGCCTGCCTGAGCCATCAGCGAGAGCAGGCCAAGAGTCTTCAGGGAGACTGTCTTACCGCCTGTGTTCGGACCGCTGATGATGAGTTGTTTCGCGTCCGTAGGCAGAACGATGGTAAGAGGAATGGGGGTGGCCGGTGCAGTCTCTTCTGCAATGGCTGCGGCGCGCATGCGAAGCTCAAGAAGGGGATGGCGAGCGGCGGTGAGCGAGAGCTCTTGCGTAAAGAGGGGACGCGAGCAGTTCAGAGTCTCGGCGAAGCGAGCACGGGCGTAGTGAGACTCCACCTCGGCGAGAATGCACGAGCCAAGATGAATGGCGGCCGCGTTTTGCCCCAGCGCCCGCGTCATCGCAACCAGGATGCGATGAATCTCTGACTGCTCTTCCTCAAGCAGCCGAACGAGTTCGTTATTCTGTTCGATCGTCTCAAGCGGCTCGACGAACACGGTTTGACCGGACGAAGAAGATCCGTGGATGACGCCGGGAACCTTGCGCTTGAACTCGGATTTTACGGGGATGACAAAGCGGTCGCCACGAATCGTAATGAGATCTTCCTGCGTGCTGCCGCCTTCACTGAGGCTCTGCAAGGACCTGCGAAGGCTTGCTTCAATGGCGCGATGTTGGCGCTCCATCGCGCGGCGGATACGGCGAAGCTCTGGCGAGGCATCGTCATTGAGGCTGCCGTCTGCTTCTATCTTGCCGCGCAGAAGACGCAGCAGCGGGGCCAGGTCATAGTCAAGCAAAGGCGCAGACAGGGCCGCGATACTGGGCCAGTCGTAGCGCGTACCGCTGGGCGAAGGATCGATGAGGTTGCGCCAAGCGGCGACGCGCTCCACGACAACGAGAAGGTCGCGAATCTCAGTCGACTCAAGCGCAGCGCCATCGATGCGAGCCTTATCGAGCAGCGCCGTCGGGTCAAAGAGTCCACGGAACTCGAAGCTGCCCCCGCGGGAGAGCATGGCACGCAGCTCTGCGGTACGCTGCTGTTGCTGGTCGATCCAGGCGAGGTCGGCGCAAGGTTCCAGCGCGAGCACCCAGGCGCGGCCGAGGGGGGAGAAGGTGCGGCCGGCGATATTTTCGCGAAGACGCGGCCACTCCAGAACCGCAGAGCTGGCTTCGCGAAGGGGAGACGGGATGATCGGTAATAGCGATGGTAAATTCACTTCCCTTATCGTACCCTCGCAGGGAACTGCCGACCGCCCCTATGCGTAGCAACGAGAGCGCAGGGCCGGCGCCTTGAATGGTTGGAGGTGTGAGATGGTCTGTCAGGCATGTGGAACTCCCGTCGGCGAGGGCGTTCATTTTTGTTCAAGATGCGGGGCTCAGGTAGCCGCCGCTCAACCGATATATGCAGCGTATCCCAACCCGCCAATAGCCATGGCCGCGCCACGAGTCCAGCGGAACCTGCAGACACTGGGGGTACTCTGGTGTGTCTTTGGCGCATACCGCGTGATCGGCGGACTGATTGGAATGTTCTTTCTGCGTGCGTTCGCATTCCGCAACCTAGGGGGATTCGACTGGCCCTTCGACAGCCACTACCACGGCGGTCTCGATCACTCGTGGATGGGCGCATTGTTCCCCGTGATTGCGGTCTATACGGTGGTGATGGCAGCGCTGGCGGTGACTGTCGGCTACAGTCTGCTGACGCGCCGTCCCTGGGGCAGAATGTTTGCTATCGTCGTCGGCATCCTTACCCTGCTGAAGCCGCTCTTTGGTACCGCGCTGGGAATCTACACGCTGTGGGTTCTGGCTCCAGGCGCTTCGGGACTGGAGTATGACACGGTCGCGGATCGTACCTAAGAGGCTGGACGTAAACTGGAAGCATGAACTTTCCTGTCACGCGTTTGCGTCGTCTGCGGCGAACCAGTGCGATGCGGTCCCTGGTCCGCGAAACGCATCTGCACCCCGGCGCTCTGATCTATCCTTTGTTCGTCTGTCCCGGCGAAGGAGTACGCAAAGAGATCAGCTCCATGCCCGGTGTCTTCAACCTCTCGATCGATGAGGCGTTGAAAGAAGCCGAGGCGTGTGCTGCGCTTGGATTGGGTGGGTTGCTGCTCTTCGGCCTGCCATCAAAAAAAGATGAAAAGGCGAGCGGGGCATGGGCGGATGACGGCATCGTCCAGCAAGCGCTGCAAGCGATCAAGAAGAATCGAGCGCTCGACTCGCTGGTGACGATCGCAGATGTCTGCCTCTGCGAGTACACCTCGCACGGGCACTGCGGAGTCGTCTCGCGCGACGGCGATCATTATGAGATTCAGAACGATTCCAGCGTCGCGCTGATCGCGAAGACGGCGGCATCGCTGGCCAAAGCAGGCGCCGATGTCGTTGCCCCTTCCGACATGATGGACGGGCGTGTGGAGGCGATTCGCATAGCTCTTGACGCGAGCGGCCACGAGCAAACTCCAGTGATGAGCTATGCGTCGAAGTTTGCCTCGGCGTTCTACGGGCCATTTCGCGAGGCAGCAGACTCTGCACCACAGTTCGGAGACCGTCGCAGCTACCAGATGGATGGCGCGAACCTGCGCGAGGCGATGCGCGAGATCGACCAGGATATCGCCGAAGGTGCGGACATGCTGTTGATGAAGCCTGCCATGCCTTACCTCGATGTCATTCGCACGGCGCGGGAGCGGTACGATGTGCCCATGGGCGCCTATCAGGTTTCAGGCGAGTACTCCATGCTGCACGCTGCGTTTCAGCGCGGATGGCTGGAGCCGGAGCGGGCCATGATGGAATCGTTGCTGTCGATCCGGCGGGCGGGCGCGGACTTCATCGTCACCTACTTTGCGAAGGATGCAGCGAAGGTACTGGGCTAGAGATTACTCAGCTTTACCGGGTCAGAAAAACCGGGTCACGGAGAGTTCAGCGGATCTTCAAAACTATCCTGCGGTAGCGGTGTGACGATAGCGTCGTCGCCCAGGCGAGCGCGAAGATCCGCCAGTGTCATCTCGGGTTGCGAGGGCGGCACATAGCGGATGTTGTAGTTTGCGATGGTGCTCGCGACCAGATAAAGCTTTGCGCCCGGAATAGTCCGCCAATAGCTGTCGCGAGGCTTCTGTGTGCCATGTTCGCGATCGCGCTCCAGTTCCTTCTGTTGATAGCGCGCTGCTCGCTCCAGGAAGATGCCTTCGAGTTTACCGTCCTGGTCGAGAAACCAGTCGACAAGTTTGCCGCGATAGAGAATGTCGGCCGCAAGAGCGTCAATCTCAACGTCGAAGTCTCTTTGGCTGCGCGGGAGGGAGCGGGTGGTAAAGAGTAGCTCCCACTCCGAAACGTAAGTCAGGAGAAAGTCGTCGCAGAACCGCTTCAACAGGCGATGCATGCGCTGGTCCACCCGGTAGTCACCATACTTCGAGACGATAAATCCGGACAGCCACCCTTCGGCTCCGCAGAAGAGCCACAACAGGGAGATGAAGCGCCCCTGCTCCAGAAAAGCACGCAGGTAGGCTTCGGAGAGATGAGCGCGAACGGCAAAAGGGTTTGAGCCGGTGACGTCCGGACCAGGCAGTAACGAACGAAAGACGGCGCGATACGCCTCGGCTTTAGAAGGGCCAATCCCAAAAGCCGGAAGCTGGCCTAACGGCGTATGAATCAGAAGGATCCAGGAAAAAAGAAAGGGAAGTATCGTGACGAGCAGCGAGAAGACAACCTCTTCGGTACGCGTCCGCTGGTATCTTCTTGCAGGGATGTAGGCCGAAAAGAAGAGCCGGTAGATGACGCCCGGGGCAAGCAGATAGCCGATCAGCAGAAAGCCCGCGACCAGCGCACTCATGGTCTAGGCAGGCTTGCGGACGATGCGGAAACGCTGGCCGCGATCATCGGTGAACAGGGCAACCCCGTTTTCGGCAAGGTCTCGGCGAACTGCGGCAATCTTTTCGGTCAGTGCAGATTCAGAGGATGAGCCTGCCTGGTCTTCAGAGTCAAAGACGCTGTTGCGCAGCGCGTTCGTTAATCGGGCTACATTACTAACCATTAGTTCTCCACACAAATTCCACAGCTTTTATTATGACGCAGATGTCAAGGCTAATCGTCGTTTCCTGCAGCGCCGAATCTAATAAGTACCCAAAGAATCGAATAAGATAGTGAAGTTGGTTTACCTACATGGAGTGTTCCCTTGGCAGATACGATCTTTGACGTTGTAGTGCTTGGCGGCGGACCCGCCGGATATACGTGCGCGATCCGCGCCTCGCAATTTGGACTGAAGTCCGCGCTGATTGACGCGAACGACCGGCTCGGAGGAACCTGCCTGCTTTGGGGATGCGTTCCAACCAAGTCGATACTCTTCTCCGCCGAACTGTGGGATCACCTGAAGCACGCCGAGCGTTACGGCATCGACGGCGTAACCCCCAAGCTCAATTGGAAGGGCGTCCTGGCACGCAAAGACGACGTCATCTCGCGCCACGTCAAGGGTCTCGACTTCCTGATGAAGAAGAACAAGATCAATGCCATCAAGGGATACGGCCGACTGACTGGACCTGCAAAAGACGGCGTCCATACCATTGAGGTGAAGACTGCCGACGGCAAGGTTGAAACCGTAAAGGCGAAAAAGGTAGTGTTGGCGACCGGCTCAGACGCGCGTATGCTCCCTGGCTACACGCCGGACACGACCATCATGACTAACTTCGAGATCCTGAAGATCGACGAAGCTCCCAAATCGCTGGTCGTCGTCGGTTCAGGCGCAGTCGGGGTGGAGTTTGCCTCTATCTTCAAGAGCTTCGGCGCAGAGGTCACCATCATCGAAGCTCTGCCGCGCATGGTCCCCGTCGAGGACGAGGACGTCAGCAAGGAGCTTCTACGGCTCTATAAGAAGCGTGGAATCGACGTCCACCTCGGGGCGAAGGTCGACAAGCTCGAAAAAAATAAGGATGGCGTCCTGGTTCACTTCACCAAGGCAGACGGCACTGGCGAGACGAAGCAGGCAGAAAAAGTTCTGGTAGCTGTTGGCCGCGCACCACGCACTTATGATCTAGGCCTCGACAAGGTAAAGATCACTCCCGACCGCGGCTTCATCGTCACTAACGAGTGGATGGAGACGACCGAACCTGGAATCTACGCTATCGGGGATATCGTCGCGGGCCTGCCGCAACTGGCCCACTCCGGCAGCATGGCGGGGATGGTCGTCGCGGCAAAAATCGCCAGTAAGTACGCGAAACCCGTCACTCGCAACCGCGTTCCTGGCTGCACCTACTGCGATCCCCAGATCGGCAGCGTCGGCCTCACCGAGGCGCAGGCAAAGGAGAAGGGCTTCCAGGTCAAGGTCGGCAAGTTCCCCTTTGTCGGCAACTCCAAGGCTACGATCCTCGATGCGCATGACGGCTTCGTCAAGGTTGTCTCAGACGCGAAACATGGAGAGATCCTTGGCGTCCACATCATCGGACCCTACGCCACCGAGATCATCGCAGAGGCCGTTACCGCGATGGAGCTCGAGGCCACCATCGAAGAGATGATGTTCACCATCCACGCACATCCAACCGTCGCCGAATCCCTGCTCGATGGCTTCTCCAGCGTCGAAGGCCTGTCGGTCAACGTCTAATCGCTTATGGCGTTAGGACAGCAGCCGGGCTACCAGGCTCGGCTGTTCTCTTTCTCGCGTTAAGAATCAATGCATATCAATCTCCTCCATCTCGGCCGCATCCCGTATCACGAAGCTCTGGGCATCCAGCAGCAGGTCATCGCAGCGCGAAAGCAGAATCTGATCGCGGACACCCTCCTCCTGCTGGAGCACCCGCCTGTCCTGACCCTCGGCCGTAACGCCCATCGTTCCAACATCCTCGCCAGCGATGACCAGCTCGCGCAGCGCGGCGTCGAACTGCATGAGGTCAACCGTGGCGGCGATGTCACCTACCACGGCCCGGGTCAGCTGGTCGGATACCCCATTGTTGATCTGCGCGGCGACCTGCCCGGCAAAAAAGGTCCCCACCTCGGCCCGGTCGACTACGTCCGCCTGCTCGAAGAGGCGTTAATCCGCACCTGCGGAGACTTCGGCGTGATGACCCAGCGAATCTGCAAGCTGACCGGCGTATGGACGATGGCAGGCGGAACCATTCGCGAAAAAAAGATCGCGGCCATTGGCGTTCATGTCTCGCAGGGCATCACCTCCCACGGCTTTGCGCTCAATGTGACGACAGATCTCCGCGACTTCGAATGGATCATCCCTTGCGGCATCAACGACCGCCAGGTAACCAGTCTTGAGCTCGAAGCCGACTCCGACCGCCAGCCAACGATGGAATCAGCCCTTAACGCCACAGCTAGAAACTTCGGCCGTATCTTCGAGCGGCAGATGCTCTGGTGCGACTCGCTGGATCAACTGCTGGCCCCGCATGGATAAAACGCGAAAAATGGCAAAAGTGCTGCTGTTCGCTAACCGCACCGCGAAGCCAGCTTTTACCCAGCCGCCGTATAATCCCATTTGCACAAGCCCGTTCGCGGACCGGGCTGACAGAAGGCGGTTTCAGCCGCCCCTATCTACAGACCGCACCTGATATCCAGATATCCAGGGGAGAAGAGATATTCATGCCGACTGACGTAGTTATGCCCCAGATGGGCGAATCCATCACCGAAGGCACCATCACAAAATGGCTCAAGAAGCCGGGCGATGCCATCCAGCGCGATGAGCCTCTCTTTGAGATCTCCACCGACAAGGTCGATGCCGAGATTCCATCGCCCGCCGCCGGCACTCTCAAGGAGATCAAGATCTCCGAAGGCACCACTGTTCAGATCAACACCGTCGTCTGCAGCATCGAGGAGGCTGGTTCGGCGTCGTCCGCCTCCACGAAAGCTGAGACTGCACCAGACACCGTAACACCCGCTGCCGCACCTCCTGCCGCCGGCGGAAATCCTCCAGCGTCCGGCCCCGGCACTGACGTGCTCATGCCGCAGATGGGCGAGTCCATCGCAGAAGGCACTATCACCAAATGGCTCAAGAAGATAGGCGACACCGTCCAACGCGACGAACCCATCTTCGAGATCTCGACTGACAAGGTCGATGCAGAGATTCCGTCGCCAGTCGCTGGAGTACTCTCCGAGATCAAGGTGCAGGAAGGCGCAACCGTCACTATTAACACGGTCGTAGCGGTCATTGGCGGCGCTGCAGGAAAGTCCTCCGCACCCGCTGCATCTGCACCCACCGTCTCAGCACCCGCGGCAGCCGCTCCCTCAGCTCCTCCGGCCGCCGCTTCAGCAACAGCAGGAGAGCGTGTTCGTTCGTCGCCGCTCGTCCGCAAGATCGCGAAGGACAACAACGTCGATCTGACTCAGGTCGCCGGTTCGGGCGCATCAGGCCGCATCACCAAAACCGACATCGTCAGCCATCTGGAGCAGGGTCCAAAGCCAGTCGCTGCTGCCTCTGTCGCTCCAGCCGCCTCCTCGGCCGCACCCGCCGCAAAGCCCGCCGCGCCTCAGCCTCAGCCGGGCGAGCTCGTTCCCATGACCAAG
This sequence comes from Granulicella sp. S190, assembly GCF_009766095.1. Taxonomy (GTDB): domain Bacteria; phylum Acidobacteriota; class Terriglobia; order Terriglobales; family Acidobacteriaceae; genus Edaphobacter. The sequence continues at coordinate 86,017 of NZ_LMUD01000009.1, read as the reverse complement.
ATGCGCTCCATCATCGCGCAGCGTATGGTCGAGTCCAAGCGCACCAGTCCGCATGTCCACACCGTCTTCAAGGTGGACATGACGCGCATCGTCAAACTCCGCGAGAAAGAGAAGTCGAAGTACGAGCAGCGTAACGGCGTCAAACTGACCTACATGCCCTTCATCACTCGCGCTGCCATCGTTGCGCTGCGGAAGCATCCCGTAGTCAACGGGTCGATCGAAGGCGAAGCCATCCGTTACAACAAGAACATCAACATCGGAATCGCCGTGGCTCTCGATTGGGGCCTCATCGTTCCCGTCCTCAAGCAGACCGAGGAGAAGAACTTCCTCGGCATCGCGCGCGGCATCGTCGACGTCGCAGATCGCGCCCGCAACAAAAAACTCGCCCCGGACGAGATCTCAGGCGGCACCTTCACTCTCACCAACTCCGGCATCTTCGGCGAACAGTTCGGGACACCCATCATTAATCAGCCGCAGAGCGCGATCCTCGGCATCGGCGGCCTCAACAAAGAAGCCGAAGTCCTCACCGATAAAGACGGCAACGACTCCATTGCGATCCGTTCCATCCAACGCTTCACTCTTGGCTTCGATCACCGCATCGTGGACGGAGCAGACGCCGGCAAATTCATGTCCGACTTCAAGACCTATCTCGAAAACTGGTCTGAAGACATCGGTTAATTTGTATCGATAAAAGTAACAAAAGCGGCAGACTCGTTCTGCCGCTTTTGTTACTTTTTGAGGGGCGATGCTCGACCCGAGCAACGCGAGGTCCCATGCCTCATAACCCACCCAGACCGGTATACAAGTCACGAAGTGACCGCCCCGCGCGCAGCGGGCCCGGTCGGCAGGCCCGCACTCTCTTTAACTCAAAACTCCACTAAGGTTCGACGAATTCAAACAGAAATTCATTCCTGGACTGGATGTATTCCACTGCGATCTCACATAGCTCTTCAGCGCTGTAGTCCCAGTACTTCTTCTGCGTAAAATCCAGGCAATCTTCGTCGCGGCATTCATACTCGTGGTCTGTCCCAGAGCCGTAAACATCGATTCCCAGCAGCCTTGCATTCTTGAACTTGAATGTGCCCACCGCTTCCACAGCAACATCAGCCGGAAAGAGCAGAGCACCGTTCCATCTGACAACTCTGTCAGCATAGCCCTCAAGAAAGCTGAAATCCTCATCCATTACAGAAGCTCCTTGGCATGCAGCACCAACCCAACCGCCTCATCAGCCGTAGCCCCCACTGCCGAAAGGTGTCCCATCTTCCTTCCCTTCCGGGGCCGCTGCTTCTCGTACAGATGCAGCCTCACCCCCGGCACGGCCAACGCCGCATCGAATCGCGGCTCTTTCGCCGAACCGTCTTCGTTCAGCCAAACCTCGCCAAGCAGGTTCACAATCGCCGCAGGCTGCACCACCTCCACACTGCCCAGCGGCAGGTCGCATACCGCCCGCACCAGTTGCTCGAACTGGCTCGTCACACACCCTCGTTCACTCGCGTGGTAGCTGTTATGCGGTCGAGGGGCAAGCTCATTCACCAAAAGCCTGCCATCGGTCGTGCAAAACATCTCAACTGCCAGTACTCCCTCCAGCTGAAACGTATCGGCAATGGACTCCGCGATCTCCCGCGCCTGCGACATCATCTCCGAAGAAAGCGGTGCCGGAATCGCGCTCCACGCCAGAATCTGTTCTTCATGATGGTTCAACGCTGCCGGATAAACCTTCACCTCGCCGTTCGGAGCGCGCGCCACCAGCACAGAGATCTCCTTGTCCAGCTCAACTGCCTTCTCCGCCACTCCCGCACGCTCGCCCAGCGCCTCCCACGCGCTCCTCAGCTCGTCCTCGACCGACGCGCCCGCAGCAAAGCCGACTTTGCCCTGTCCACGTCCATCGTAACCACCGGTAGCGCTCTTGCAGAAGCATCTGCCGCCAAGCGCAGCCACGGCCTGCCGCAGCTCCTCCAGCGACCGTACCGCGCGATACTCCCCCACGGGAAATCCATTCCGTCGCAGCCAGTCCTTCTGCTCAATCCTGTCCTGGATCACGGCCAGCATCGCCCCACCCGGCCGCACCGGCGCGTAGCTCGCCGCCGCCGCCATACTGGCCGGCGAGATCTGCTCAATCTCCAACGTCACTACATCGCAACCGCGCGCAAGATTCGCAGCCTCTCGCGAATCGTCCCATCCGGCCTCGATGCATCCATCCACCACAAACCGCGCCGGGCAAGCCGGATCCGGATCGAGCACAAGGATGCGGTACCCCATGCCGCGAGCGGCCATCGCCGTCATCCGTCCCAGCTGCCCTCCGCCAAAGATCCCAATCGTCGCGCCCGGCAAAATCGGCTTCGCCTTCGATCTGTCAAAGCTCACGCGCCAACCTCGTCTTCTCCCGGCACATCCAGCCTTTGAGCAAGAACCTCATCACGCCGCGCCGCGCGCCACGCCACCAGCTTCTCCCTCAGTGCTGCATCTGTGGTGGCCAGCATCGCAACCGCCAGCAGTCCCGCATTCATCGCTCCGGCCGCGCCAATCGCCAGCGTCCCAACCGGAATCCCCTTCGGCATCTGCACAATGCTCAGCAGCGAATCCATACCCTGCAGCGCCGTAGCTGCTATCGGCACACCCAGCACCGGCACCACCGTCTTCGCCGCAATCATCCCCGGCAGATGCGCCGCGCCGCCCGCTCCGGCGATAATCACCCGCAGCCCGCGTCCCACAGCGGCATCCGCATATTCAAACAAAAGATCTGGTGTCCGGTGCGCCGAAACCACACGCGCCTCATGGGCAACGCCAAACTCCTTCAGCACCTCAACGGCGGCACGCATCACCGCGTAATCGTTGCGGCTTCCCATCACAACTCCAACCAGAATATTGCCTAGCGGCTCGGCGTCCATGGCCCGATTATACGGTTTCCCCTGCACGCCGCGCCTACCGCCAGACTATGCTCGCTTCGCCCAGACACTCGCATTCAGACACATCACAACTCCGTCAATCGTCATACTCAGCCCCTCGCTAAACTTGCCCGAATCTGCAATCTGCCTCATCGTCACAGCATCGGCCATGTTGATAGCCGCCTCGACGATCTCCACCGCCGCCTTCTTCTTTTGCTCCCCGTTCTGCGCTCCAAACAGAGCCTCCGTCCCTTGCACCACGCCAGGAATCAAAGCAACCGCCCGCAGAAATAGCTTCAGAAAATTCATCTTCTCTCCTCAATCTCCTAACGCCGAAAGTAGTCAATCGCGAGATGGAGCATGGCCAGGACCGCTCCACCCGCGCCCAGCAGCCCTTTCATGCGCTGCACACTCCGCTCATGCTGCGCCACCCGATCTTCCAACTGGTTCAACCTGCCCGGCTGTCCCACCCCCATCAGCTGTTTCATCTGGCTCTTCAATACACTCAAATCCGCCAGGACATTTCCTTCGAACTCTGTCATCCTCTCTCCTTCCAGCCGTTATTCACTCACCGGCAGATTCGTAAACACAGCGCTTGAAAACCGAGAATACAAAGGCGGCTTCGATCCATCGAACATCCGCACGTAGTAGTGCTCGATCTGTCCCTCGCGCGGAATAGAAAAACTCCGCACCGGGCTGCGCAGCACCAGGTCCTGATCCACCCCCGGGCCAAAGTCGCCATCTCGGCGCCTCACCTCAAACCCGCCCCCGACAGGAGCAGCGGTCCCCGTATCCACCTGCAGCGCCGTCCCGGTCGCGCTGACCACCTGCAGCATCTGCAGGTTCGCCAGCACGCTGCCTCCAGCCGGCATCGTCGAGCTCAGCGCGGTCAGCGGGAGCAAAGCATCCGCAGCAATCGCCTCGGACAGCGTCAAACCCAACCCCTCGGCCCAGTCATTGGCAAACGCCATGCGATAGGTCAACATCTCCGGGCTTCCCATGCCATCGCTGATCTCCACCCGCCGTACCACCACGCTCATCGTCTGCCCGTTGCTTGTCACTGCGAGCACATCTCCCGGCCAAACATCCTGCGGATTCACCGCGTCATAACTACCAGCAACCGCAGCCGCACGGCTGGCCGAAAAGCTCAGCACAGCCAGCGCCGCATTCTCGCAGTCCACTGAGCTTCGAGCCGGTGGCTTCAGCACCTTCCCCAGCCACTGTGCCGTCCCCGGCACGCCGCCAGCAGCCTCCGCCTCAACACTCGCTGCATTCTGTATCCGGGCCACAGCCCTCTGCTGCGCACGATACGTCACGGTTACAAGCTCTCCGGCCACCGGGACCCGGCCCGAATAAAAAGTAACCTTTCCTGTAGCAGATACAGAGCAATCGGCTCCTTCACCCGCAAGACCCACCAGGCGCGTCGTCTTCACCCCGCTCGGCAACGTGCTCACCACCCACGAAGAGCCCGTCTGCGTCAGCCTGCAATATCCCATCGACCCGATAAGCTGTACGCTATTCACCGCGGCAAAGCTGCAACTCGCCGGAGAGTTCACCACGCTTCCGTCATACAGAACGACAGCCGGAGTGTTAGAAGCCAGTCCAAGGTCCTGCAGTTCAAAGACAACGCTCATCGGCGCCGTCACCAACCCGCCGCCGAATGCCTCCACAACCCCATCCACCATCGCATAGTAGGTCTGCAGCACACGTTGCATCTCCACCGCATGCAGCCGAATCCGAATGGTATACGTATGTCCCTGCAGCATCGGGAACACGGTTCCAACCTCAGCCCCATTCACAAACGGAACTACGACCGTATTCCCCCCGCTCTGTCGCACGTTATAGCCCACAAAACAGTTCGCGCTCTGCGTCGCCCCGGAGTACAACCCGCACACAAGGCCCGCGCTGGCCCCTCCCAGCACCAGGTTTCCAGCCTCAATCACTAACGAACCCACCAGCTCCACCGGGTCGATCGCCGTCAGCGTAGTCTGCCCATCCAGACCGTTGCCTCCGGTCATCGTCAAACCAGCCGCACTCAATCCAAGATGAGATCCAGGATCGGCAACCTCCCAGATCTGCGTATTCAGCACCGATTCATTGAAGCTATCCGTCAGCAGCTGCGCGGAGTTGGCCGTCTTCTTCGGACGAAACGGATCCTCCGACAACTCAAACACCGTCGTCGTTCCATCTCCGGCAAAGGTCTCGGTGACATACGCGGTCGGCTCCAACTCCCCGCTCACTGTAACGTCATTGGCCAGCTCCTTCACTGCGCTCGTCTTCAGTGCCGCCACCTGCAACGTGCCATCGCCATCGCTCAACGCATGGACCACCGTACCCGCAGGCTGCAGACCCACCGCACTGTTGAGCACGCGATACGCCGCATAGGTAGAGCTCGCGACATTCCCTGCGTTCACCGACCAGCTCTCCGTCTGCACCGGCTCGAAGACCCCCACCGCCAGTCCGTTCATCACACCCGTCGTAGTAAACAGCCCGGCATCCACGCGGTTGGTCAGCGTCGTCAGCAGCTGCCCTCCGCTCTGCCCCAGTCCAGCGCCACTTAGCGGAACCGTCTGCTTATCCAGCAGCCACTCATCGCTCACCGCGCTGAACGCATAGCGATACACGGGCCCCTTCAACCCGGTCCCTGCATATATCGCCTCCGGATCGGTCGCAACGTACCCCGTAAAAAGAATGGTGCCGTTCGCCGCAGTCACCACCACGCGTCCTCGTCGCGCCGGAACCGCCAGCCCAGCCCCAGCGGCTGCGTCGCTCACATCCAACATGCCGCTGCACAACGATGGCGCATTCAGGCTGCGTGTGATCTTTAGCGGCCCCTGCGCGCACAACGCCGTGCTGTAGTCCACCGCTCCGGCGCCGTCCAAGTTGTCGATCGTCACGATCACTGGGTCACCGCCGCCCCGATCGGGCTCAACCCCCGCATCGAACGAACCTCATCCACCGTCAGCACGCCAGCCTGCAGCAGGGTCGTCTGTATCTGCAGCTCCTCCATCTCATCTCTGCTCTCCAGGTCGTTGAAGCAGAACTCAAACTCGCGCCATCCCAGCTTCTTCGCAAACAGGTCCCGTGTAATGTGCTCGGCCAGCAGCTTCGCCACCGGGATCACCGCACTCTGAAACGCCTCGTCTGCCATCTCGCCGGCGGTCGACTTGTTCACATCGCTCTGCACTCCAAGCAGCATCGGCGGCAGTTCGAACGCATTCGCAATCATGCGAATCAGCATCTCCTGCCACTCCAGCCGCAGGTCCGCGTCGGTCCCACCGGCAAACTTCAATACCTCGGGCTTCTGTTCGCAGCTCAAAAATGGCACGCGCCCAGTCCCTTCAATCTCATCCTGCCACCACCGGATCAGCCGGTCATGCTCCTCCGGAGTAGCATCGTTCAGCCATAACGCGTACTGCGCCACGGAGTTGCTGGCAAGCTTTCCTGCATACCGGCTCGCGCTCAGAAACTGGTTCACTGTCTCGAACGCAACCTCCAGTCGCCCCAGGCCAAACGGCGTGTAACTGCGCGGATTCAGCCGCACATATATCAGCTCATCGTCCAGCAGAGGCACCAGCGCCTCCTGCCCGATGCGCCCCGTAGCCTGCGCATACCGGGGCTTACTCGGGTCGCCATCCCACTTCGTATCGATCTGGATCGTCGCCCCATCCACCGCCCAAAGATGAAACGGCCTCTCTGGATCGCCGGTTGCCTCCATCTCCACCGCACCAAATCCTCCGACCAGCAGATCCTCCAGCACCTGCTCCCACAGCACGCGAAAGCTGTCTGAAGCATTCGGCTCTTCCAGGCAGCGACGTAGCACCTGCATCCGCGCCTCCGCATCCTCCACCGTCACGCCCGAGTATCCCCGCCGTACCCTCACCTGCCAGTCCATGCTCGCAATCTTGTCCTTCACCACGTTAATCGCGCGCCGTACCACCGGGGTCTCGGCGAACCTTCGCAGATTGGCTGCCGTAGGCTTCGGCAAAGAGCTCTGCCCCGCCCGGCCAGCCGGGCGATACGGACTCAGGATCGAAGGCAGCATCGCCGTCTTCCTCTCACCCACCCCCGCGTCTCCCGCCGACGCCTCCACCCCAGCCAGTCGTTGCCAAACATCCTTCACCATCGTCCGAACGTCCATGCCACCCTCTCTCTTTCCATCTCTGCTGCAAAAAGAAAAAGGCACAGCCCCCGGGCTATGCCTAACGTAGAAAACAAAAAATCTAAACACTCTCTAAAACTCAGCGCGAAAACGTCACCTCAAACTCGCAGCTCCATCCGCGCCGTCTCCGCCACCCGCGCCAGGTCATTCAGTGTCACCACGCGAATCTCCTGCCGCTCCATCGCCTCCACTCCAAACCGGTACCGCTCCATCGCCTCATCTTCCATATCAGAGACAGCCCGCAGAGCCTCCACCACCGCCGTCAACTCCAGCTTCGCGCCCTCCACCCTTTGAACCCCTTCTACCAACTGCGGAGCCGAATAAGCCAATCCCTTCGCCGCCTCCACATCCCCCTCCAGCGACACCGCCTGAAACATCCGAATCACCTCACCCGCCGTCACATCTTTCAATCCAGCCCTGTACCCGCAGTCGATCTTCATCGGATCTCCCGCCCGCGTATACAGCGAAGCCGCAATCCTCTTCCGCATCAGCCCCCACACCCCGGCCCGTTCAAACTCCGTCCGCATCGCCCCCACAATCGCCGCGCGTCCCGTGCGCCTCCGTTCGATCTTCGCCTTCAACGGCTCAACATACATCTTCATCAACTGTTCGATCTCAGCCGGTAAGCTCTCTGCCAGGCAAGCCCGCACCTCGGTCATCTGCACCGAGTTCGCAAGCGTATCCTCCAGAATCTCCATCACCGGTTTGATCCCGTACTCAGATCCAGGAGCATCCCCGCCTACCGTCCGAAGTCGCTCTCCAATCTCACCCTCCAGCGCCTCCAGCAGACCGATATCCGCATCCGCATCCATGCACTTCACCCGCGCCCAGTCCCGAGTGAAACGCACCACAGCGCTCTCGGCCCGCCCTGCCTCCCGCAGCAGCACGCCGATATTCGCAAACTCGCCCTTCACCACATCCGGCACATACCGAATCAGGAAGAACTCGCACTGGACCCGCTCCGCCAACCCAAACCCTCCGAGGAACCGTTCTATGTTGTCAGTTCTCAGTCCGATACTTTACTGACACCCGAGAACGGACACCTGACAACCAACCTACATTACGAATCTTCCCACTCCCTCGACCTCATCGAACTGCCTCGGCACCACAATCTTCTTTCCCTCCGCCCACATTGGGAACGGCACCCGGTTCGAATCACGAAACTCTCCAATCAGCTCTCGCACCCGCGACCTGCGTCTCAGCATCTGCTCCATCAGCCGCTCGATCACCACCGTATCCCCTCCGTACCACTCCGGCGGCACGGCCTCGGCGATTCCCCACAGCGTCTCCGCCTCCATCGTCTCCACCCGGCTCAGCCAGGGCTCAAAGCTCTCCCACCCGGTCACCCGCGCATACACCTGGTTCCTCGGGTACACCCCACGCAGCGGCGAATCCGGAAACGTCCACTCTCCCGCATTAAAGCAAAATCCCTGATCGATAAACGTCGCCCGATACTTTCTCTCCCGCGGCTTTCTCTCAAACACGGCCTGCCGCCCATTGCAGTTCCCAGCCCACTTATCGATGCAAAGCATTCCTGCAAACTCCGCCAGGTTTCTCACCTCTTCCAGCTGCTGCTCCGGCAGATAGTCCACCACCTGCCCCGGCATCAACCCTCCGACAAACTGCGACCCAAACTGCAGCCCCGCGGTATACCTCTGCCTCACTCCACGCGGAAGCTCCACAAACATATCCAGCGTATTTCCCACCAGCCACTCCGTGACTTCGACTACATCGCTAACCGGCACTGTCAGTCCCGCTGCAGCCGCCAGCCGGGTCGCGATCAACTCATTCGCCAACACCCGCCGGTCCTGCGGATTATTCTGAAACTTCACCACCCAGAGCTTGCCATCCGCTCCCAGCATCAGCTGGCTCTGCGCGCCACCCCGCATCCGTCGAATCGCCTGAACCGCCAGCACCGCCAAGCCGTGCACCCCAAACCAGAATAACCCGTGTCTCCCGTTGATCGGAATCATCTTCCCTCCGACCAACGGGAGGCCCACGCGAAGCTCCAAAAAGCGTGAAAACGCCCGCCCCACGCGCAGTGGGCCCGTCCGGCAGGACATCATCTCTTCCCCAATATCTCAGCCCTCACCGCCTGCGCCACAGCCATCGCCATCAAGCAGTCATCATGCGCCCCATTCACCGCCCCGGTCCTCCCGCCAGCCATCGCAACGAAAGTCCTGCACTCCCCCAGCAGCCGCCGGCTAAAAAACATCCAGGCAGACTCCACCAGTAGCGCCCCCATCCGGCTTACCATCCCCGGCTTCGACCCCGCCGTCGTCAACCAACCCGCAACGCCGCCCTGCTCATACACACGCGCATACCGCTCCACGCTATCCAGATAAGCAAGCACACCAGCTCCATGGTTATTCCTCTCCACCGCAATCATCGCCCCTCCATACTCCCGCGCCAGCTCTGCCGAAGCCCTCGCCAGTTCCAGAGTTCCCAGCCTCTGCTGCAGCTCCGCGCACTGCATCCCCGAGGCTCTCTCAATCACCTGCACCGCCGCATAGTCTCCATCGGCCCCACCCCCAGCCGTGTCCACCGCAACTACATATTCCTTCCCGGCAATCGGCGGCAGCCACACCTGCAACGCACCACCTCGCCGAACCTCGAGAGGCTCACCAACCGAAGCCAGACGCGCCTCCACGGCCTCCACCTCAAAGCAGCACTCCCCGGTAGCTTTGAAGCAGCTCTCCGCGTCCTCCGCAAACTCCTGCGACCGCAGCCCGCGGTAACTAGCCTCCAGGCCTCGGCGAAATCCAATCTGCCGCGCAGTCAAACCATTTGCCGACACCAGTCGAAGCTCGTCCTCACGCAGCGAATCAACCGCCGCACCAACATAAGCGTCCTCCATCCACCAGGGAAAAAAGTGCCGCACCACACCGCTATCCCGCTGACTAGCTAACCCGCCCATCTGCTGAGCCCGGCCCCACTCCTCGTAGAAGCATCCATAAGCCCCATTCGGCGTAGACTCCATCACCATCTCGCCCTCAGGAGCAAGCGCCGCCCGAAGCCCCGCCAGCGTCGCCCCCGCATCTCCCGGCCACCGGCTCACCTCGCTGCAGTGCAGATACTGCACCGTCAATCCACGCCCAGCGTTCTCATCCGCCGCGCTCACCACACGAAACTCGCTGTCCAGCTCCGGAAAGCACATCTGCCCGGCGTTCGCCTTGCTCCTCCGCAGCGGACCCTCGCGCAGCTCCTCTGGCAGACACTCCCAGAACCTCTGCACGATCCGAAAGATTCCCTCAGCCGCCTCTCTCGTCTGCGCCACCTGCACCGTCATCACACCGCGAGCCGTAATCGTCTTCAGAAAAAACCGGCCCGCCACCCAGGTCGTCATTCCCATCTGCCTGGCCTTCAGCACGATATTCTGCCTGCCCCGCCCCCGCTCAAACGCCTTCTGTACTGCATTGGCCAGCAGCGGCCTCTCCACACCCTCGCGATCTCGAACCTTCAACAACTCCGCAGCCGCCTCCACTAAAGCGGATGGCCTTGCATCCATCCATCTGCCCAGCGCCAGCAGCTCGTCCACATCCCATCCAGCCTCACTCATTCCAACAACCTCATCCCCGCAAAGCCGCAGGACGCAGCCCGTCCTCATAACGAAGCTGCGCCCTGCCCACCGCCAGTTACCTCTCCCAGTGACATCCAGAGATCGTCTTGGCATTCGGAACGTCCCGCAGCGTCAATGACCCATTCGCAGGCACCGTAACCGCCGTCCCTACGCTCAATCCGTTGATCAGCTGCGACGAACTCCCCGCCAGCACACCCACCGTAAAGGTGGACTGCAGGTTCGTCACCGTATACAGCGCGCCGCTCTGCCCCGTGCAGTCAGGCAGCGTCAGTGTCTGGTTCGCCGTCGGGCTCGCAGTCACATAACCATCTCCGGCCTGCATCGTGTAGCTGCTTGCAGTCACCACGTGAGGATTCGCCTGGTTGAATCCGAAGTAATAGTTCAGCGTATTGCTTGCAGCATTGGCGAGCAATTGCTGGCCAGCCTGCGTCGGATGAATCGCGTCGCTTTGGAAGTACGTCGTATTGCTCGTCGCTCCATCTGCACCCAGCAGCGGATTCGCCGCGAAGTCGATGACGCCATCAGCACCATAGGCCTTTCCGTTAGTCAGAATCAGCGAGTCGTAAGCGTCCTTTGCCGCATCGTACGATCCGCCTGCTCCGTCATTGCCTGAACGTGAAAGCATCGTTCCAACGAACACGCGGCATCCGGCGCTCTTCAGCGTCTGCACCTCTCCTGCCAGGTTTGGAGCCAGCGACGCTGCACTCTGTAACGGATTCAGAAGATCGTTCGTGCCTAGAAAGACAATCGCAACGCTGGGCCCTTGCGTCGCCTCACAAAGCTGCCCCACCCTGTTCTTCTCCGACCCCACCACAGCCTGCAGCGTAACCCCGACAATCCCCCAGTTGACGACGTTGTAGGCAGGTTGATTCGTCAGGCTCAACAGGGAGCAGTAGGGATTTGATGTTCCCAATCCTGCCGTGATCGAATCGCCAATGCAATGCAGCGTCGGAACCCCTTGCGAGACTGCAGCAGGCGAAGTACTCACTCCTCTACTCGCCACATCATTCGTAATCTGGTTGCTGATCTGCTGGATCTGCGATGCGCTCATCGTGTTCGTAGGGAAGGTCACCATCCGGTAAAACGTACCCGTCAGCCCCGATGTCCCAAAGATGCCGGTGTCACTGGATCCGAGAAACAGATTTCCTGACGTCTGAAGACCTGCAGAGCTGAAGTGAAAGATGTCATACGAGCTAGCCTCCACTCCATCGATATAGATGCGATCGACGGAAGCCCCAGGAGTACCCAGGACATAGGTCAGGACATGGAACCCCGACACAAAATTCTTCACCCCTGTAAACACAGCATTCTGTCCATAGATGCTGGGTGCCAGAATATAAGTGTCCTGCGAGAGGCGCCCTTGGTTCTCATAGTCGTAGAGAAGGTTGAGGCCGTTACCGCCCAGGCTCGAACCCACCAGCATGGGAAACGAGTTCGCCGGAACCGACGTACCGATCGGCTGCAAATACACTCCCATCACGAACGTCTCCGAGCTGTTCAGCGCAGCCGGCAAAGCCACCTGCTCCTGTCCACTGAAGGTAAGTCCGCCTGAAGTCCAGTTCGGAGCAAGTGCCCCGGCGCCCAGCGTGCCGTTATTGCCACTGCCGCTGTGGTCGGTAACGATCGTGCCTGAGCCTTCCAGGAAGTTGTAGTCTGCCGTCGCCCCGGCAATCGCCGCCGCGCCACCAGACACTCCAGCCCCAGTCGACGCTGCTCCCGCTCCCGCCGGTACAGACCAGCTCCCATCTTCGCGTAAATAACGCGTCGTTCCCGCCGTCGTGCCGGGATCAGGAACTGCACCACGGGCATGTCCAGCCCCTGAGGCTCCAAACAACGGAAGCTGCGCCGCCGCTACACTTCCATTCAGGGTCGTCGCATTCACAGTCCCTGCGTTGATCGTACCCGCAGTAAACGCCTGCGGACTGAACTGATACGCGGCGCCGTTCATGGTCATCTGGAGTACGTCCGTCGTCGGTTGAAACGAAACCTTATCAATGGAGTCAACGCTGTCCAGGTCAAACAGATCGTAGCCGGAGTTCCATCGTCCACACCCACGAGAGTTGCAATGCACGGAAAACACGCTCTGCTCGCCCGCCTGCAAATCCATCGAGCTCTGCCATATCCCGAGAACCCGCAACCCGGCAAAGGGAGGCGTATGAGTTCCTCCGTTGCCAAAGTAGCTAGACATCGGCGCGCCGTTGGTCACACTCCATCCAGTAATGCCCGGCCCGACGTTTGATTCATACTCCACACCGGCTGTCACAGAGTTTGTCGGCCGCGGCATCGTCTGCTCCACAAAGGAGACATCTGCTGCAACATTCTGCTGATAGTAATGCGGCTCCTCCAGTGCATCGTTCGCCGACCACGGCACCGTATTCGGCGCCAGGGTTATCTGCCCATCGACGCTCTTAGTAGCCGTATCGAACACTCCCAACACCTCAGCCATCGGGTACAACACGTACCCGCCGGTAAGCTTGGCTACAGCTCCTCCTGTGCTTGTGCTGTTTGCGCCGGCCTGCGCGTAGGTCAGCGTGTTCGTCGCCGTGGTGGTCACCGTAAACGTTCCGTTGTAGCTCTGGTCCGCCACACCCGACACAGTCATCGTCAGCCCGTTCACATCCACCGGCATCGACCCCGCTGTCGTCACTGTCACCAGGCCATTGCTCCGTGCAATCGCGGCGATCTGCATCGATACATTCACATACGCGCTATTGCTTCCCTGCCTGCCTACGATCTCAGTCAGCCCGCCCGCATAGTAGAGACCCGTGCTCGAGTAGGATCCGATCACCGGAAACACCTGCCTGATTCCACTCGCGGTATCGACCGTCTGCTCCAACCCATAGCCGCACAATCCGCCGAAGGCTATCGTTGCGCCTGTCTGGTGCGGCTTGTTCAACGTCATCTGCAGATGAGTCCCATCCACCACCGTGTAGTTCGCCATCTCATAGTCATGCGGCGCCGTGCTGAATGGTTGATCCGTGATGCAAGCCACACCCGTCGGACTTGGAATCGCCGCCGTGCTCGTCGCAAATCCTGCGATCACGCCGCTTGTGGCAATCGGTACTGTAACCGTGCCAGGAGCAGTATTGTTTGACTGCGAAGGAATCAGCTGCGCCGTCGCCAGAAACACGCTCACTGGAAAATTCGTCCCGGAGAACGTTGCGCCCGCTCCTGGTACAGGGCCGCTTCCCTGGCTGGTTATACCCGTCAACACCCCGCTCGTAATCGTCTTCTGCGGGTTCTTGTCGATCAGATACCGCCCCTCACCCTGCGTTCCCCCAGCGGAAGTCGCCGACACCATCACCACCGTCGACCCAGGTGTGCAGCCGGTCGCGCACGTTCCCTGAAAGACATTCGCGTCCTCCAGAATCTGAATATCGTAAGGATGCGCGCCTTCATCCGCAGAGTCGCGAAACCCTCCCGACGAAATAATGGCCTGCGATCCCACCAGGCAATCGCCGACCCCATAGCAGTTGATCGTCTGGGCATCCAGGGCATGCTGACCCAGCGTGTTGTAAGTCCCAGTTACCGTAAGCGCATCGTAGTTGGTCTTGAAATACGGAACACTCCCCAGCGATTGCGCAAACAGGTTCGAGCCGCCCGTCAGCGCTTGATGATGAATTGCCAGGCCATACGAATTCGGATCGCTCGAACCTCCCGCCGCTACCTCGGCCGCGGAGCTCCGAGTCGATGTCACATCGATCACCTGGCCCGCGTCCTCTCCACCTGCTATCGAAGTGGTAGGGTTCAGGTACGTATCGCGCCGCTGACCGTTCCTGTCATCCTCCACATGCGTCCCACCCGTACCGCTGTTCCAGCTAGGTGAAGAGTAGTTCTCGCCTACAGGATAACTGCGCTCCACCTTCACATTGCATCCACTTCCGCAATCCGGACTAGTCACCGCATTCGCAATGCCGTTGCTTCCCAGCCCGTTCACATATTGACTCGCATACTCGTCGCCGTTCAGATTGTTCACCTGCAACTGCGTCCCCACAGGCTGCGCCACAACCTGCGTCGCCGCCGGCAAAGTCGAAACCTTCTGTCCTAACCCTGCCGTAATCCCGGCCACGTTTATATCCACATAGTGTTTGTCCGCGGCCTGGTTCGCGCTTGTCGGATCGCCGGGAAGTACCAGCGGTCCGGTCATCGTGTCCCCGGTCTTCTCCACAAAGGGGTTCGAGCTGTCGAGCGGATGCCCCGTCACCGCTGCTGCAATTGCTGTATCCACATAGCTCTTGCTCACCGTCTGCATCGCCACCGAAGTCGGAAGCACTGTGCTCTTGATCGTGCTCACCTGCACCGGGGCCTGGCTTACCGGGACCACCCAGAACTCCCGGCTCACGCTCCCATCATCCAGGTGATACACCGCCGTATAGTAGGTTCCTATCGGCGTGGACCCTGCGTTCGGCACCAGCGCAAGGCTCAATGCTCCATTCGCAATCGTCGCCGAGGTCGTCCCGCTTGGCACTGCCTGGCCGCTCGCAGCAGTAAACGCCTGCCAGCTTACAATCACGCTTCCATTCGCCAGTGTCCCGTCTCCACGAAAGACCGTATCTATAACCTGCGTAGTACCAATTGTGTTGGGCGTCGTCGCCTGTGCCGCCGTAGCCACTCTGATCCCGGTTATCACGCCCGGAACTGCCAGCAACAGCATCCCGATCAGCGTCCATCCCTTAGGCTTCCAATGCATCGTTGTTCTCCTCGTTCCTATTCCCTGGTCGTTCCTATTCAGTCGTTAGTGGCAAGACAGCGGCAAATACGGTGCGTCCACGCGATTCGCCATCGCGTTGCTCTCGCGCTCTTGCCGTGTAGTACCTCGGACGTTGCTAAATAGCCCGCATCGCACCCGGCAGATAGCTGCGAAAGCACAAAACCGTCTCGCCGTCGTTGGCGTCCTTCACCGGTAGCGCGCGAAACGCCCCCGCCAGCTTTACCTTTTCCAGCGGGCCTGCCAGCGTCTCCACCGTCTCGGCCGAACCCTGCATCGCCTGCAGACGCGGATAGTGATAGATCACCCGATCTCCCTGCTCCCCATCCATCACAAACAGTGCAGACCACTCCTGAAAAAACCCTCCGCCCTCGCGATCCACAAACCCCATCAGCGGGCTCACCTGCATCCCCGAAGGCGGAGATCCGGCCAGCAGCGGCGCACCCAATTCCAGCACGCCACCCGCAATCCCCACCACCCTGCCCACATTCAGCGTCACTCGGCGAACGTAGTTAATATCATTCCCCACCGAAGCCGGCGAACTCACATATGCTGCGCTCACGCCACTACCCACAAACCCCGTCTGCGCCACATAATCTTCATCGACGGCGATCAGCTCCCCCACCCGGAACTGCGCCGCCGCCGTCGCCCCCACGCTCAGCGAGCTAGCCGTCGATCCCGCCACCAGCGGAACCGCCTTCGCTGCCACTCCTCCGCTCCCATTCGCCGCCGCTCCATTTGCCGTCTGCAGCAGGTTCATCTGCTGCGACCCCGCCGCTAGCGCCATCTGCAGCTTCCCCCAGCTATCAAACTCAAGCTGCACCGTCGCCTCTACCTGCGTCACCACCTGGCTCTGCGCTATCGCTGGAGCACCCGTCGTCAACGCGCCAATCTTAGTAGCGCTCTTCCGTGCAAAATGCGAGCACCAACCCAGATCAACCCAAGGCGCAGGCGGCGCACTCAACGCAAACGTCCCAGCCTGTGCCGCATCGAACAAAGTAGGCAGACCCGCCGCACGATTCACCGGAGCGAAGTAAGCCCTCACCCTCCGCGTCACCGGTGCCACTGCCCCCACGAGCCCAACCGAACTCACCGTCGTACTCACAGCTCACCCGCTTCCTGGTAGCAAAACACCTCAACCGTGGCCACCCGTTCCAATCGCTCTCCGTTCACCACCGTGGCTCCAAACGCAGTATCTCCCCAAAACACATTCGTTCCCATCGCCACCGGTGCCAGTCCAGAGCCGCCCGCCGCGCCAACATAATCCATCTTCGTCACCGTCTGCGGAGCCGCGCTCACAGCAGCCACCAGCTCCGCATCCATCGCGGACAGCAATCGCCCCCGGTCCATTCCCCCATTCCCGGAGCTTCCATCGGTCGCATAGCTGATCTCACAGATCATCGTCACCAGCGGCAGCGCACTCTGCACAGCAACTGTAAGTGCTGTCCAGCGCAGGCAAAACGCATCGACCGGCACAGCCGCAGAAGCCAGCTCGTTCTCCTCCACCAGCACGCCAGGCCGCACCACCCCACGCAGCACGATCGTTCGTGCTGGATTCACCGCCGCCAGCTTGTCTCGCAGCGTGACATAAAACGTATCTCTGGCATTCTGCATAAATCTGTAACCTCTCCAGTAGCATTTGCTGCAGCTAAACCATCAACGCCAACGGAGCCCGCAGCACCAGTCGGTAGACATAAGTCGTGCCCCCAACCTCGGACTCCGAGGCCGACTCAATCTCCATCAGCACACCATCGATCAACACCCCAAACGCCGTCGCAAACAAGACATTCGCAGCCGAATGCCCCATCGATCCCACCAGCAGATTCACCGCCGTAGCCGAAACCATCAGCTCGCTCGTGGTTGCTTTACCCGCAGAGACTGTAGCCCGTGCCTTCCTGAAGACCACCGGCTCAAGCGTCACATCCTGGAACGTTGGCACCGCCAGCCCCAGTTGCTCCGTCTCATCCCCCGCACTGGCTGGCGCTGGCATCCGCAGTAATACGGACCTCCCTCCACTGCATCGCAACAACACATCCGCTGCCCGCTGCGCTATGATCGCCGCATCTCGCAACTCCCCCATCGCCTCACCCCAGCCTCTCTGCCACGTAGGGCTTCAGTAGCATCTGTACCTGCGGGTCAATCAGCGATCCGCTGAAATACTGCATCTGCATCGTGTCCATCTTGCTCGACTTAACATTCATTGCCGGTGTCGCCTGTGCGTTCTTCACAATCTGTACGCAAGCCACCTTCACCGCATCGGGCACAGTCACAAGGCCAGACGTGTAAGTCACCTCCACCTCGTTGTAATCGAGCCCAAGAAAGTTCCTGGGAAACGTCAGCTCCGCGGTCGTCTCATTCACATCCACCGTGGTCACATCCAGCGCACTCCAGCTTCCCGGCACGCTGAAAGCCCACGCAACCTCCTCGCGAAATGTGTCAGACAGCTCACCCCGTCGAGGCCTCGCAAATCGAACACGAACGCCCACTAGCGTCGCAGCCGCCCCCACCGCAGCCGCCAACGGACGATAGCTCAACCGCACCGTCTGCGCGCCGGCCGTCAGCCGCATCCGTTCCACATACTGGGTAGCCAGCAGGCTCGGCCGCCGGCAATACGCCTCCATCAGCGCAGAGGCCATCGTCACCCAGTCATCCGTAGTCTCTGCCGTCAGACCATACTGCACATACTCCGTCGGCAACAAATAGCCCATCGCACCCTCCTCTAAATAAGCAACAGGGACCGGCACAAAAGCACCGGCCCCCGTAAAACAAACCACTAAAACAAAGTACCCGTCTCTAGCGGTCAACCAGAACCTGGTAGTGCGCATAGCTCGCGCCCTTCACCACCACGCCGCCAAACTTCACTACAACATACTGCGAAGCCAGCGAGCCTGGTACACCAAGTTGGAAGATGCGAGGATTCGGATCGCTCAACCAGTGATACTCAATCAGGTCTTCGGTCACGATGTAAGCCGGGAGCACCGCCGAACCCGAGCCGGGAGTTCCGGTATAGCTCAACGTCCACTCCGGAATCAGCGGAATATCTCCCGCCTGTGTCGAAAGCGTCTTCACCGTAAAGCCGGCCTCGATCTCGCGCGTATTCAGCACGACGTTGAACTCGGTCTTCATCTCGCGATCGATCAGATCGAGCAAAACAGGATTCGCATAAATAGCAGTAGGACGAACGCCAAACGAGCTGTTCGAAACCATCTGGGCAATAGTCGACTTCAGGCCATCGACGATGCTCTGGTTGGTCCCGATCGAAACCGTATTGCCGCCCGCGGCGATCTGCGCGC
Organism: Granulicella sp. S190; assembly: GCF_009766095.1. Lineage (GTDB taxonomy): Bacteria > Acidobacteriota > Terriglobia > Terriglobales > Acidobacteriaceae > Edaphobacter. The sequence continues at coordinate 67,389 of NZ_LMUD01000009.1, read as the reverse complement.
CCGTGCCATAGTACTGCGCAGTCGTAGGCGAGCTCAGGCTGGTGTCTGTGCCGTTCCAAAGAGCGACGTCATGCGTACGCAGAACGCCGTCCACGGTATCGGCCAGGTCCTTCGCCTGCAGATAAGCGAACTGGCTCTGCTGCCGGCCAAGCTCCATATCGAACAGGTTGTAGTTGATCTGCGCAACCAGTGCCTTCAACGGAACGCTGTTCTCTACCCGTGTAGGGTTGACCAATGGAGCGATGATATTGCGTGGATCCACAAACCCGGTGGCAGCCGCAGGAGACGGAATGGCAGTCTCTTCAAAGTAACGGGAAGGATGCCCTGTCGCCGGAACCTGTTTAATGCGCTGTCCGAAGATCCCACGACGTCTCACACGGTCTAAAATCTCGGTCTGATACAACGGAACTTCAATCGCGCCAGGTCCAATGTAGTCCGCAGCGCCATGAATATCGGTAAACTTCGCGTTCATCTTTCTCCCTTTCAAAAACAAAAGGTGCAGCCGAAGCCGCACCTGTCTAAAACTTCACTACCGGCGCCGAAGGCGCGTCAGCCTCGATGGCAGATCGCGCCGTGCGCGCGGCACGCACTTGCTGTTGCCTGTCTTAACCCAGCAATCCAGCCCGCATCAGCTGAGCCTTCACTGCGATCCGCTGCTCAATGCTCAGATTCGCGAGTGCAGCATCCACGCCACCAGCCTCTACGGTGTCCACGGTCAAGCCCTGCTTGGCCAGCAGGTTCGCCATCGCCGCAGGAAGAGTCTTTCTTCCATTTGTAACCTCAGAAGGCACAGATGCTGCCGCAGCCTTCAACTGGGCAATCTGCGCCTCAGCCGCTGCAAGCTTCTCCTCCAGCTCTGCCTCTCGCTGCCTTTCGACCGTAGCAACAATGCGGCCGATCGACGCCTCGGCATCCAAAGCAAAATCGCTCTGCCGTTGTGTCAACCGCTCTACTGCCAACTCCAGTAAGCCAGCCGCCGCAGCCAAACGTTCCATTGTGCTTCCAAGCTCATCCTTCATCTCGATCTCCATGCTCCCTCACTTTCTCTTCGTTGTAATCAGTCGACCCAAGGAGCTGGGTTAGGCCGCAGCAGCTGGGCTTTGCCCGTTCTGCACATTCAAAATGGCAACCACGGCAGAGATAATATTCGCGACGTACGTGCTATCGGCAGGGATGCCAGCTTTCACCAGCAACGCGGTCACTGACTGTTCCGTCAGCAGCAGCACCTCCGAAAGCTTCTGGGCGCCAGTATTATTCTGTGCTCCCGAGGCCGCGTACTTCTGCTCCACCAGTAGCACCGCCGTCTGAATCAACGAAGTGGCGTCGGCCACCTCGTTCACAACCGGAGCCGCTGCCGGGAACAGAAGCCCAACCAGCTTCTCCACCGGAACCGCATACTCCACCGCCCACTTCAGCCCCTTTGCAAAACCCTTCCCGATCGTCTCCATCACACTCACAAAACTCATCGTTCCCCCATTTCCATTAAGCGCCGAAGGCGCGTCAGCCTCGATGGCAGATCGCGCCGTGCGCGCAGCACGCAGTTCTTTCCAATACTTACCGAGCCACAGCCACCCGGCACCGCTCCACAGTCGCACGCTTCACCCGAAAGCTAGTGCTCCGGTACGCAGCCTTCTCCCGCAGCAAAATCGCAGCTCCGGTAAAGGTCGCCCTCGTCAGCGTCCAAACCTGCGCCCGCATATCGGCCACATGCGCATCCGCCAGCTCGTAGCTCATCCCCATCAGCTCCTGCCCTGCTCCCTGAATCTTTCCCTCCATCTCCGGAAAGTCCCGGGCAAACAGGTATCCGGCACCGTCAGCTTCTTTCCATCCACCTCAGCCGCCGTAATGATGCCGCACTTCTGCCGCGCATCATGGCCATCCCACCCGGCTTTGTAGTCGACCGCCATCCCCAGCAGACTCGGCAGCGCCGCCTCTGCCGCCGCCCGCGTCAGCACCACCCGATGCCCCTTCGCACCGCTCGGAGCCTTATCGCTCGCCACATCTACCAGCGTCAACACGCCTTCAAACGGCAGCCGGTTCGGATGTCCATGCACCACCGGAAACTCCACCGCCATTGCCCGCATCTCCAGTCCAGCCGCGCCTCGCAAAACCGCCGGTCTGCCCGTCCCCGGCAATCCAGCAAGCCCGGCACTGCGCCGATGAAGCCCTTCTGAGTGACCCATTGCACCTCCTCCATGTTTGTAAAGTTCGTTCAACGATCACGACTCCGCCGTCGCCCCGCAGACATGCGCGGTTGCCTTTTTTCTCAACCGGCACATCCGGCAGGCCGCACGCCACACTATCCCGAAGGCTCTCTTCCGATCTAAAGCAGTTACAAACCTGCAATCAAACCGATCCATATCAGTTACAAATAAAAACCTTGGTTCAAAGGAAGACGATGAGTCGCCATACTCTGCCACTCTTATTGCTCCGGCTCCCGGGTCAGCTTCTCCAGCAGCTTGCCCACCACGCTCTTTCCGCGTCGCTTCGTATCCGGCAGCTCGCCTTTATCCAGGCCACCCAGATTCGCCAACATCTTTGCATGGGCGATGCTGCCCTTCTTGGCCTCCTCTACAAACCGCTCCACAATCTCAGGCAGCGCCTCCGCTACCCGGGCCCGCGTAAACGTTCTGCAGAACTTCGGCCGCGGACTCTTCGCCCCCACCGTCTTCGCATCCGCACTCTCACCCGCTGAACCACTCCCATCCAGCCCCTGCCGCACAAACCTTCCAGCCACCCGCTTCCGTTCCACCTGGTCTCCTCCCAAAAGCAAACGGGAGAGCAGCCGTTAGGCGCTCTCCCGTCTCTGTTCTTTACTACCTTTCCAGAATAGCAGTTGGCCCATAACTCATACGCCAACTTCCCAACACAAACAATCGCCTTCGAAACAATCACTTACCCTATTCCAACGATCCTTCACCCCTTGACAACATCTTCCACAGATCAGGAATCGGCGCCAACATCCCCCGCAAAAGCAAACGGGAGAGCAGCCGCTAGGTGCTCTCCCGCTTCATTCTTAGTACCTTTCCAGAGTAGCATTTGGCGCATAACTCCTACGCCAACCTCAAGACAGAAAGAACAGCAATTGAAACAAAGGGTTACGGGTTACAGAACAGCGCCAGCCTCTTGACACGCCTTCAAAGGTTCCAGCAGCTTCCGCTCCAGAAAGATCTCCGTCAGCTGATCCAGCGCATTCGCATACCTTCGATGCACCGACCTCAGGCTCAACCCCAGCAGACCCGCCGTCTCCGCCTGCGTAAACTCCTGCAGCGCAATCCGTCGAATCAGGTGTTGTTGTCCTTCGTTCAGTCTCTTCAGACATGCCTCCACGTCATGCACGAAGATCACCACATCTTCAAAGCTGTGCACTCGGTAGCTCGTCACCCTTCCGCGAAACATCTCGCGGCCAAGTAACGAGGGCGCTCTTCCCGCCTCCATCGACAGCCTCACATACCGTCGCAGCATCCCCTCCGTATACTTTCGGTAGAACGCCAGCTCCGGAGCCGTCGTCTTCGGTTCCATCTCCTCTGGCCGCGTCTTCACTCGCGAAGGCGAAGCCGTAGCCCACACCACCGGCAGAATCATCAGAGCTGCACTCATCGCGCACCTCCAGCTACTCCTGCCGCTGCGGTGCATCCTGCGCTGCGAATACTCCCGCTCAACACCCGCTGGCGCTTCCTGCCTCCAGCACGCTTGCCTCGCGGTGCCGGAAACTCCGCCAGTCGCCCGGCGCATCCCCGGCAGTACACACCATCAGAGCCCGCACGGAGCCAAAGCGCCCCGCACCCTTCACATACTTTCAAATCAACGCGCAAGTAGTTCACTTTTGTTCCCTTTCAAGGCGTACTCATCCCCCGGCGAGCCTCGAGTTTTTCAATAGTCGAGTGGGCTCGCTTAGGTTGCTATGGAGTGCCGTTCACCTCTCCGCTTCGCTCTCCTGGCTCCGTCGGTTAGGCGACAACCCTCCTCTTCGGTTGCATCGATGTGGTGTGCACCTTGGGAAAAATCCATCACCCTGTTTCACCCTCCCCACGTCTCCAAAGCGGACTTGGCCCGGTCGCCTTCGCAAGAAGCTCCACCAGCCGCCCTCTCCGTTTCGATTTCCGTATTGGGAAAGTCTCAAGGTTATAGCTTTCGACAAAACCTCTGTCAACGCCAATTTTTCCTCAGGAAATCTATTCGCGTATATCCCTCGTTAGCAGTATGTTGCCCCTGAAACTTGTTGCACTAAGCGAATATTTCGCTTTATATTCGCCATGCCCAATGATATGTTCGCCGAGAGATACCCTCCATCATGAACTTCCAAGACCTCCACGAACTTCTACGACTCGAACTCCAACGACGCATCGATCGAGGCCTCCTTACCGGCAGCCGTCTCGCCCATCAGGCAGGCTTTCAGCAGGCTCACATCTCCAACTTCCTCAACCGGAAACGTGCTCTCTCCCTCGAAGGTCTCGACCGCGTCCTCGCCTCGCAAAAACTCTCCATCGAGCAGATCCTTCCCCTGGAGATCTCCGCTTCCATCCCCGCTCCCAGACCCACCGAAAACAGCGACCCCGTAGAGATCATTCCCGTCGTCTCTCCCTCCTCCGCCATGGACGATGCGCACGTCCTTCCCTCTGCCATCATCGAAACTATTCAGGTCTCTGCCTCTCGCCTGCACGACAACCGCGCCCGCCCCTCTCCCAAACACGCCCGCTGGCAGCGCTTCCTCGCCATCCGTGCCGACGCACAGCAGTCCGCCGCCATGGATCCAGTCCTCTCGCCCGGATCCATCGCCGTCCTCGACCGTCACTACAACTCGCTCGCACCCTATCGTGCCCATCAGCCCACGCTCTACGCCGTCCGCTGCGGTGCCGCGCTCCTGCTGCGCTTCGTAGACTTCGACGAAGGCCGCCTTATCCTTCGCCCTTACTCGCGCAACTTCCCGGTGCAGCTCCTACCCCTGGCAACCCACGAGTCGCCAGCCGACTACCTGGTAGGCCGCATCTGCCTGGTCTTCTCCGAACTTTAAACCAGCAGCACAAAAGGCGCCGTAGGCGCGTCAGCCTCGATGGCAGATCGTGCCGTGCGCGCAGCACGCCGTTGCCGTTGCCTGTCCTTTTGGTTGTCATCCCGTAGGGATCTGCAGTTGTCGTCCTTGCCATTACAACCCCACCCACCCAACCCAAAATGCTACGCTGTCCTTAGACGATGAACCTCCGCATAGCAGCCATCCGCTCCGGCACCGACCCGGTCCGCAAGCTCACCACAGGCTCCTTCCAGCGCTGGCTCGAAACGCCTCTCACCTGCCCCAAGTGCGACGCCACCTATAACCTCGCCGTCGACTGGGACCAATCCTCCGACCGCTGGTTCCCGGAGTCCTCTCGTCCCCTCATCACTCTTCTAAAAAAGGCCATCCACATGGGCCACAGCACCAACCACCGCGTCACTCACTTCGAAACCGAAGGCGTCATCGTCGAAAGCGTCACGCCCACCACCCCATAAGTCTTAGCCTGGGCGTCTCCCATAGGAACACACTCAAACGCATCCTGCTCCGAGCCCCATCTCAGAGCCGCATTCCCACAGAAACGCCTCGTTCGGCCCTGTGGGGAGCGCCAGCCTTACGCTACTGCCAGTTCGTACTCTTCTGCGCTGATATCGGTGATCGATCCCACCAACGTAACGCCAACTGCAGGCTTCTTCCAGTCGCCCAGCGAGCGGCTCAGCATCGACGCCGCGCAGCCTTCGCCGCAAAGCACGACGATATCCCGGCTCCGCGCCAGTTCCGCGTCCCACGGCATAAACGTCACGCCATGCGAACTAACCTTCGCCAACACCCAGTGATTACTCGTCTTCTTCTGCACTCCGCAAAGGCATGTATAAAGTGTGATTGCCGCCATGGGTTGCCTCCTCTTCTCTTGATATACGTCTTGTTAGATGTACTTTTCAGTCGATATGCTACGTTTTGCATAGAAGCAAGTCGGCTGCCAGTCGTCCCAAACGACTAGCCTCCTTGTTTTCAACGCCGCCACTAAGAAAATATTTCCCTTCACTCGTCGATTCCCCAATCAAACCCCCAAAAGTGGCAAATCTTTTCCACTTCTGGGCACTCCAAAGCACTCCTTGTGGATGGTTGGGAGCAGGTTGGGAGCACGACAGACAGTGGTTCCGATCCGTCCTAGGGCCTGCCGCCACCGAAACCTCGCGAGCCGTCATCTTCTGAGCCCAGCCCACGACGGCGATGCCACCTGCAGGAGGATATCGTCCAACTTGCTAAACTTGTACATAATGTTCTCAAAGCTCTATGCGAAGTGGATGTATGCGTGGGAGACCGCGCTCACCACTCGCGACACCAACCGAATCGTTCGCCCCCTCGAGTGGGGCTTTGACTGGCTCAAAGACTTCAGCCCCCTCGCTGCCTCCGCCGACCCGAATCCAGACCAGCACCTCACCGACGCGCCCGTGGCCGACAGCTACGACCGCATGATCGCCGTTAACCGCGACATCGTCGCCCGTGCCGACGAGTTCTTTGGCTACCAAACCCCCAACGACTTCCGCCTCGAGCGCCGCCATCCCCAGCTCTACCCCACCAACGTCCGCCCCGAAACCCTCGAGCAGGACGCCGAGCTCCGCCGCCAGGCCGAAACCGGAGAGATCGAAGAGGCCGACTTCCTCCGCTTCACCTCCCCGGTCCGCAGCCTCTATCCGGAGAACGACACCGTCAACGCCCGCTGGTACCCCGCCCATCCGGACACCCAAAAGGGAAAGCCGAAACAGGCCATGATCGTCATGCCCCAGTGGAACGCCGACGCCTTCTCCCACAACGCCCTCTGCACCCTCTTCAACAGCTTCGGCATCTCCTGCCTGCGGCTCTCCAAGCCCTACCACGACGTCCGCCGCCCAGCAGAGCTCGAGCGCTCCGACTACGCCGTCAGCTCCAACGTCGGCCGCACCACCGAAGCCTGCCGTCAGGCTGTAGTCGACATCCGCAGCTGCATCGACTGGCTCGAAACCCAAGGCTACGAACACTTCGGCGTCCTCGGCACCAGCCTCGGCAGCTGCTACGCCTTCATCGCTGCAGCCTTCGACGAGCGCCTGCAAGTCTGCGCCTTCAACCACGCCTCCACCTGGTTCGGAGACGTCGTCTGGGCCGGTCAAAGCACCCGCCACATCCGCGCCGCCTTCGAGCAGTCCGGCCTCACCCAGGACCAGGTCCGCGAGATCTTCTCCATCGTCAGCCCCATGTCCTACATGGACCGCTTCGCAGCAAAGCCCAAGCGGGTCCTCGTCGTCCACGCCACCTACGACCTAACCTTCCCGCTCAAGTACTCCCTCGACGTCCTCACCAACTTCAACGCCCTCAACATCGACTACGTCTCCAAGGTCCTGCCCTGCGGCCACTACACCACCGGCGAAACCCCCTACAAGTACATCGACGGCTGGTACCTCGGCTCCTTCATCTACAAATCCTTCAAGCACCTCGCGCGGGCAAAAACCGCCTCAGCCCTCAAATCGCACATCACCGCAAAAGTCTAATAATCGGTAATCACGAAACGGTGCTCTTGCCTCGAATCGAAGCGAAAAGCGCAACGCTACAAATCAGCACCAAAATCTTTGCATCCTGTCCTACTAGTTGGTAGTCTCATAGGCATGCAAGGAGAAACCGCAGATCGCATCCTCCAAACCGCCAAGACCCTGATCGCAAATCTGGGCTACGCAGGATTCAGTTACGCCGATATCGCTGAAGCAGTCCAGATTCGGAAGGCCAGTATTCATCATCACTTTCCGACGAAGGCGAACTTGGTTGTCGCCGTCCTCAAAGCTCATCGAGAGGGGCTCCTGCAGGCGACACAGTTCTTGACACAGAAAACCGACGACCCCCTGGCGCGACTCCAGGCCTACGTCCAGCACTGGGAGGGATGCATTCGAGACAACAGCCAGCCGTTCTGCATCGCCGCGCTGCTCGCAGCCGAGCTCCCAGGTCTTCCCGAAGAAGTGCGCGCGGAAGTCCACGAATACTTTCTGGTCTTGAGCGAATGGATCCGCCAGACTCTCGAAGCAGGTGTCGAGAAGCGCACCCTCAAACTTCAGGGGACCCCTGAAGACGAGGCACAAACGTTCATGGCGACCGTCCACGGTGCCATGTTGTCCGCACGTGCTCTCGGAAGCTGCGATGTCTTCCAGGCCGTTACCACCAGCGCACTACAACGTATCTCTCTGCGTAAGTCCTAGCCGGCAGCAATGCTCGCCAGGTTTTCATTCACCATTCAATCTACCAACTAGAAGATAGCTAAAGGAGCTCTCATGGCCACCACCGCTTCAAACGAACAGATACAAGCGCATTCGTTGCGCAACCTCTACTTCACTCGCACCGCCGTCCAACTACTCTGGGCAGGCATCGTCATCGCAACCGCAGCCAGCAATCCTGCATTGGCCGCTGGTCTCCTTATCCTCTACCCGCTCTGGGATGTCGCATGCACCGTCTACGACCTGAGATCTTCCGCCCGCTCCAACTCCGGCCCGCCCACTGCGCAATACGTCAACGCGGCCTTGGGAATCCTCGCAGCGATCGGGATAACCCTGACCGCCTTCAAGTCTCCTCAGCAGGCCGTCGTCACCTTCGGCGCTTGGGCCTTCGCTGCCGGACTCGCGCAACTTGCCGTCGGCATCTCTCGCAGGAAACAGATGGGCGGGCAGTGGGCAATGATCCTGAGCGGCCTACAGTCCACTGCGGCAGGTGTGGCCTTCACTCTGGGCGGGCTCCACGACAAGACACATATCAAAGATCTGGGAGGCTACGCGGTCTTTGGCGGAGTTTACTTTCTTATCGCCGGCTTCCTGATGCACCGCAAGTTGTCCCGGAGCTCAGGGGTTGGTGCAGCCGTCTGAACGCTAAGGATGGCCTGGGAAGGATGGCCAGGCCAGTTTTAGAGATTACCCGGAGGGGTTCCATATCTACTCGCGAACCTTGGACGAAGACTCTTGGACCGAAGGATTCGCGAGGGTCTAGCTGCTTATCAGCAGACGAAGTTGCCGAAAACCCGACTTTGCGGGAGTGTCTTTAGAATGGCGAGATGCGCACCGCAATCGCCTGCTTGATTGCTTTCTTCTTCACGCTGCAGATGCCTGGGCAGACCAACTCAACGACCGCGCCCCCGATCCTGCGAGAGGCCGTGATGCCCCGATACCCGCCGATCGCAGCGGCTGCACATGTGACGGGCAAAGTGACCGTAGAGGTGACCGTCAAGAACGGATCGGTGGTGAATACTAGTGTCTTACCAAAACCTGATGCTCCTGCAGGTCGGCGGCTACTTGAATCGCCAACAGTCGAAAATCTACGAACATGGAAATTCGACTCTCAGGTAGCGGGCACTTTCACTGTCACCTATACATATCTGATCTCCGGCACCGAGACGGACGCACCTACCAATGCCAGGATCGAAATCCTCCCGTCTTTAGACGTCCTGCTTACAGCTCGACCGGTCAAGCCGACGATTACCTACTAGCCTTCCCTGCGCTAGCTCTTGCAAAACGGGATTTGCGGAAATTGGGCTACGTCTTGCGCTGCAGGACGGCATCGGCAATGACTTCGGCTTGGTCGCCCAATTCGACCTGTCCAAGTAGGGTGATCATCTTCGCGCGATCTTTGCGCTGGACAGCATCGTCCCAGGTCGCGACTAGGTTCCTCGAGTAGAGACGCTCGTTGACGGTCATTCCGCCGAGTTTGCTCATACAACCCACGATAAACGGAGTTTGCGGCAACTTCGCTATCCCGGACTTGAAGCTGACCGCATCACCTTCACACGTCGAGTCGGTTGGACACGGCGACTCGCCCGTACCATAAGCCGGAGTCCTTGATCGTTCGCTTCTGACTGCGAAAATCTGTGTAGATCAGCCCATACCGTTCGGTATAACCCTCTGCCCATTGGAAGTTATCGAGGAGAGTCCAGGCATGATACGCGCGGACTCGCGCTCCGTCGGCGATGGCGCGCGCTAGTTCCGCCAGCACTTCTCGGTACCACTGGAGGCGGCGTGTATCTGGTACGCGGCCCTGTTCGTCGGGGCTGTCAAGATACCCGCATCCACTCTCGGTGATTTCGATGATCGGGTGGTTGTAGTCTTTTGAGATCTGGGTGACGAGGTCATAGATTCCACGCGGCCATACTTCAAGGCCGGAGTCGGTAAGCGGCCCCTCGGTGGGCATCGCGGCACGGAAGCGCGTGTACGGATCGCGGCCGCCTGGTGAGTTGCTCTCAATCTCAGTGCCGCTGAAGTTGCCGCCGCCAAGAAACTTCTCCTTGCTGGCATCCGCGACAATACGTCGCGTGTAGTAGTGAAAGCCGACCCAGTCAAGCGGCGCATAAAGCAGTTTTTCATCGCCCACTTTGAACCCCATCATCTCGTACGGCGGCTCTCCGACGAACGCCTTCGGGTAGCGGCCATGCATGGCTGCCTCAAGGAAGAAGACATTGTTCATGGCGTGGTATCGAGCGGCAGCTGCGCGGTCGTCTTCCGAGTCAGTCTTGGGATAGGCGGGGGCCATCTCATAGGCGCTCCCGAAGGTCGCTTGAGGAGAGGCTGCTTTCACTGCGCGGTGCGCCTCGGCCTGGGCAAGCGCCAGGGTGTGCGCTGCTTTCAGAAAGTCGCTGAAGCTGCTTCGGCAAGGAGGCGCGGCACCCGCGGCATAACCCATGAAGGCTATCGCCCAGGGCATGTTGAAGGGTGCCCACACTGTGATTCGATCCCCGAGATGCTTGGCGAGAATGCCCGCATAGTCTGCGAAGTAGTTAGCCAGATCCCGATTGGGCCAGCCACCGCGATCTTCGAGTGCCTGGGGAAGATCCCAGTGGTACATCGTGCACCAGGGGCGGATGCCTGCGGCAAGCAAAGCATCGACGAAACGGCTGTAGTGGTCGAGCCCCTTCATGTTCGGGGCACCGACGCCCGTTGGCTGAATACGCGGCCAGGAGATGGAAAAACGTTGACTCTTCTGGTTGAGGCGCTTGGCCATTGCGATGTCTTGCGCATACAGGTGGTACTGATCGCAGGCAACGTCGCCCGTCACGCCGCCTCTTACCTTTCCAGGCGTATGGGTAAATCTGTCCCATATCGATTCGCCTTTGCCGTCCTCGTTCCATGCGCCTTCAACTTGGTAGGAAGCTGTGGCAGTGCCCCAGAGAAAGCCTTCGGGAAAACGGGCTTCGTTGACGAGCGAGTCTGGCACGCTGCCGGGAATCTGGGCGGTGGAAAAGGTATCAGCGGCGTAGCCAGAACGGGGAGAGAGAGCGACGCCCGCTGCGGCGGCTATAGAACAGGTTGCGAACTCTCGACGGTTCAAGTCTCTCTCCTTTATGCCGACTTGTATGCATGTTCTCTTCGCGGCGGTCGTTTGGATGTTCGATGTCCGATGTCCGGATGATTGTCGCACTAACCGGGCGAATCGCATTCAGTTCGTTGGCGCAGATCCCAACTCCTGAAAAACACACGCACAGAGAAAAGCCACGAACTGGAGACTCTCATCGTCTCCCATCCGTGGCTCTTCTAAAATCTAGATCCCGCTGAGCTCTCTACCGATCCTTGCTCGCGAAAGAGCTGAAATCATCTCGCTGCGTACCGCTCCACTTGGCGACAAGAAGCGGGAGAATCACCATCATCGAGAACGCAATTCCTACATAGAAGGTCTGCATGGGTGATCCTTTCCGTTGCTGCTTGTTCTGTGCTTGCTGATAGTAAGAACGCTAACGGCAAACGAATGGATGCCCGCCCGGAAACCTTATTTGTTCGAATTAGAAATCAAAGCCAGAATGCATCAAATATGGCATTTTATGGGGCAACCTTATCGTTCTAGGCCATCGTCGCTAACTGGCGATTCCCAAAATAAAGTGGAAAACTGTGGCGTACTTTTAGCCCCCAAAAGTACGTTGTTTCGCAACCACCTCAGCCACACACACCACCACAAACACACCATCAAAACACCATGCCGAAAACCCTCTTTTTCCCAAAGTACCCCTCAAAAACCCGGCAAATCCACAAAACCGTCACCGAACCACCATCCCGGAAAAAAACTGCAAAACCCGTGACATAAAATAGCGCCATATGCCCATCGACCTGAATGCCACGCTGGCCGCCTCCGACCCCGAAATAGCCGCCCAGATTGAAAACGAAGTAAAGCGCCAGCACGAAGGCCTCGAGATGATCGCCTCCGAAAACTTCGTTAGCCGCGCCGTCTTGGAGGCCGCAGGCACCGTATTCACCAACAAATACGCAGAGGGATACCCCGGCAAGCGCTACTACGGCGGCTGCGAGTACGCCGACGTCGTCGAAAACATAGCCCGCGACCGCGCCAAACAGCTCTTCGGCGCTGACCACGTCAATGTCCAGCCCCACTCTGGCTCGCAAGCCAACGCCGCCGCCTACATGTCCATCCTCAGCCCCGGCGACTGCATTCTCGGCCTCGATCTAGCCCACGGCGGTCACCTCACCCACGGCCACAAACTCAATTTTTCAGGAAAACTCTACAGAATCGTCGGCTACCAAGTCCGCAAAGATACTGAAGTCGTTGACTACGACGAACTCGAAGCCACCGCAATCCGCGAAAAACCCAAGGTAATCGTAGGTGGAGGCAGCGCCTACCCGCGCCAGTTCGACTTTCCCCGCATGCGCGCCATCGCCGACAAAGTAGGCGCCTACTTCATGGTCGATATGGCTCACTTCGCTGGCCTCGTCGCCGGTGGAGCCCATCCCTCGCCCGTCCCCCACGCCCACATCGTCACCACCACCACCCACAAAACCCTGCGTGGCCCGCGCGCCGGTATGATCCTTTGCAATCAGGAGTTTGCCGCAGGTGTCGATCGCAGCGTCTTCCCCGGCCAGCAGGGCGGCCCACTCATTCACATCGTCGCAGCCAAAGCAGTGGCCTTCAAAGAGGCTCTGGCACCGGAGTTTGCGACCTACGCAAAACAGGTAGTCACCAACGCAAAGGTCCTTGCGGAAGCGATAGCTGCAGAGGGTTATCGCATCATCTCCGGCGGTACCGACACCCACGTTATGCTCATCGATGTCTTCCAGAAAGGAATACTCGGCTCCGAAGCAGAACATGCGCTGGGAGAGGCAGGAATCACCGTCAACAAAAACGCCATCCCCTACGACACTAACCCTCCCATGAAGCCCAGCGGCATCCGCATCGGAACTCCCGCACTGACTACGCGAGGCATGAAAGAGCCCGAGATGCGCCTCATTGCAGGCTGGATCGCTCAATCCCTGGAGCATCGCGGAGATCCCATAAAGTTGAGCAACATTCGCTCGCAGGTACTCGAGATGGCGGAGAAGTTCCCTCTGTACAGTTGGCTGCGACTCGAATAAGCTTCCTTTCATCAACCGGCTAACGACATGGCCACTGTTCGCGGGGCCAGCAATTCGCAGTATAGTTTTTAAGGGGAAAGACAAACCCAAAGCCTTGCGACAGGGCGTCCAGACGAATCTATAAGCGCATGTCTCTGCGGACGTCTCCTGACCTTCGAAGGAAAGGGAAGTATCATGGCGATGCAAATGATGACTTGGCTGATCGCCATCCCCCTGCTGGGCCTCGTAACCGGCCTTCGGACGATGACTGCGATGGCAGTCCTCAGTTGGTTCGCCTACACGGGCCATCTTTCGGTCGACGATAGCTGGGCAGCCTGGAGCGGTAAACTCGTGACCGCAATCGTCTTCACCATCCTTGCGCTAGGTGAATACATTGGCGATAAGTTGCCGAACACACCCAGCCGAACTGCACCCTTTCCCTTGATTGCAAGGCTGATCTTCGCTGGTTTAGTTGGTGCAATTGTGGCTGCCGGCCTTGATGGATCAGGAGTAGAAGCCGTCATTCTTTGCGTTCTGGGAGCCTTGGTAGGTGCCTTCGCAGGCTTTCTTATTCGGCGGGAGATCGTTGTGTGGCTGGGTGGCAAAGACTGGCCAGTGGCGCTTGCCGAAGACTTGAGCGCGATCATCTGCGCTGTTCTGGCCTTGGGCATTATTACGGGATAGTGCCGTCGACTCGTTTCGTCAATACAGTTGCAGAGATTTGCGATCTCTCCAAAGAGCAAAAGATCTGGCGAAAGCTAATTTTGTCAGAGTAGGATATCGAGTACCGTCGCGTACGGGGGCTCAAACCTGCCGGTCATTCTATCTCTGACTAGCATCCCGAGGTAAAGGCATGAATAAGAACATCACACGAATTGTGCTGACGATTCTGATGTATGCAGGAGTTGCTGTCTTCCTCTTTCCCTACTTCACAGGAAGAATTACTACCGGAATCCTCTTCATGATCATAGGGGCCGGAGCTACGGTGCTCTTTGGAATTCTTCGCTGCTACCTTACGGAAGGTGACTGCGGACGGATTCCACATCACAGTCGCGACTGGTAATCATCCGAACGGCCATTGTCTTCCTGCGAACCGCCAGAGAAGACTCGGAGAGATTATCCGAAAGTAAATCTACTTTTCTCAGTGATCACCTCTTCAAAACAGGGCACTTCCGCATCACACTATTCAGCTCTGTTAGGGAAGAGGAAGAAGCTCTATGCTCACGCCTGTGCTTATCAGCGTCATCGTCACTTTGATCGTTGTTGGCCTACTGCTTTATTTGATCGGCCTCATTCCGATGGACGGAACCATAAAGCAGATCATCCGTGTCGTGGTGATCATCGCCGTCATCATCTGGCTTCTACAGACCTTCGGTCTGTTAGGTCCGCTCGGCTTTCACCACCACACATAGCACCTGCCTTTATCATTCCCTCAGGCAGAGGCCGCAAGTGCGGCTGAGCGCAGCCATGTCTCCATCACATCATGCCCAACGACGCCAGCCTGCTGCTTCACAAGCTTCCCTGCGGAAAAGACTGCGAAGTTAGGGATGCCGCGAACCTGGTATCGCGCAGCCAGTTGCTGCTCCTTGTCAGTATCAACCTTCAGCACTATGGCACTCCCGGCCATCTCCCTCGCGGTACGTTCGACCTCGGGAGCCGCAGCACGGCAAGGACCGCACCATTCGGCCCAGAAATCCACCAGCACGGGGACACGAGAACTTTGAATAATCTCGTCGAAGAGCGTGGCGTCCACCTGTAGGGGGCTGTCAACAGCTGGCAACGAGCTCTTGCACGCGCCACAACGGCCAGTATCAGAGAGGTGATTAGCGGCAATACGATTTTTTTGGCCACATTGCTTGCAGCTTCGAATGACAGGCATCGGCATCTCCGGCGTTACATTCTTTAGATGAGTCATCCCCCAATTCGGTCTCATGACGGGCCATCCAGAGAATACAAAAGAGTCTTCGCAACCTTGCAACGTGACTCCTGAACAAGGAGCTATGGAGTAGTCGCAGCCTGAATCGAGATAGCTCGGGATACCTTCAATTCCCTGCGAATCCCCGGACCATGCATCACGACGTCCAAGGTGTACATCCCTGGATCCATTCCCGGTGTGTCCAAAGACATCTCCACGTAAGCCAGATAACCCGAGCCTGAGTCCACTCGGAAGGATGTTTCCTTTTCAGCCGTGATTGGACTGACATTGGATCGAAGAATAAACTTCGCAGTCCAGCTATCCGGCCCATGTTTATCCAGTTTTTCAGAAGGATAGATTCGTACAAAGGCATGAAGCCGGTCGGTGGAGGCAAACCTGTCTGACGCCTCAGGCTTGATACGGCAATCTATCGCACGCATAGGATCAACAGTGGGGTGAAGTTGTGTATCGTCAGAGGTATCGGTATGCCTCCTTCGCAAACCATCTACCGAAGCAGGTTGTTCGCGGCAAGATTTCCCTATGATCAGGCTGCTGTATTCAATGGCCGTCTGCCGGGGAATATCCACGGCGATCTTTTCCTCGGCGGAGGCGAAGACTCTTCCGTTCCCATCGTGCACAGAGATCCGCCATAGGTACTGTCCTGGATTGAGATGACCGTCCCTCTCCCAGGAGAGGCGGTGCCCATCCCATCTCGCCTGGACCGCCCGCTCCATAACGGGGGTTGAGAGTGTGAGATCATCCACGGACTCGACAGTAAACAGCTTATCGGGGCCACGTCCCGGGCCGGTCCATTCAATGAGAGAAGTCATTGGCAGCACGGGCTTCAGTCCCGAGCGCACGGGGAAGTAGTCGACGTGCTGAGTGATGCGAAAGTCCGGCGAGGTGATACGCCGCTCAGTAGCCTTTCGCACCTTATCCACCAGTGCCTTCGACAGAGTCTCCTGGTCTCCCTCTGACGCGATACCTACCGGAATCACGTCCATAATGGCCACGCGGAAACTCTGGCTCGCCGGTTTGATCACAACGGATGGGATGCCGAGATCGCGATCATGCGGCGTCATATCGAAATCTAATGACCACGCACCATCAAGATCACGATGAATCTTTGCCGCTAGATCATTCAACGAATTAGCGAAGCCGCCTTGTGTGTCCTGTGCAGCCAGCATCATCGCGGAGTTGCTGGCTGCAGCGCCATTCAAGGCATTATTGAACGCGGGATCCACTCGCATGTTGCCGGAGGGCACGCTGCCGAGCCTGGGGCCGTTGGTGCCGGGAAGATTGATCTGTGCCGGTCGGTCCTCTGCGGCATCCCCAGACGGGGCAAAAGCATCGGGTCCTCCAACATTAGCAATGTAGATGTGCGCGCCGACATGTCTGGCAATCTCTTTCAAAGCGTCGGGTCCGCCATAAGCAAGGATTTGATCGTTCATGCCGTACATTGACCCTCGAACTGGGTTCATTGCAAGGATGACTTTCGGCCCGTCAAACCGCTGCATCATGGCGATAGCCTCGCCAGCCTTAGTCATCCAACTGCCATCCCATCGTTGGTTGGATGGAAGGATTTGATCGCCTGCATACTCAAATGGCTCAACTGTATTCGCCACAAGGTTGAGATTAAGCAACAGCTGAGATCTACCGTCGGTGAAGGCAGTTAGCTTTGCATTTGAGTCGAAGATCCCAACTCGCCACGGTAAAAGCTCCTCGGGTTGCTGTGTGAAGTATTTGATAGCTTCACGCACACCGATCGAATGAACGATGGGCTGATTAGGCGGAAAGACTAGAAGAACGAGAGGAAGGAGAATCTTCGCATCCGAATCGCCAGGAGCGTGCAGACGGCCTTTACGTGGCGTACCGTTCACGAGCAGCTCATACTCGGTGCGCTGCAGGTCGGCAGGCGTACCGTCTTTATTGACGATTTTGAGAGAGATGCTGGCTTTCTCTGCGGTAGAGAACCCGTCGCGTCGAAGCATGTCGAGATCGCGATAAAGCGGAGCTGATGGCGAAACCGGTTCAGCGGGCCGCATCGCAGGCGGCGGAGTTGTTGGATTCAGCGAGCCTGACGGCATTGGCAACACCGGTGCCGATTGCCCCCAGACAGCACTAGTGAGAATTATCCAGGCTGCAATCGAAAAGCGCATTGCACGCATCGTGTCTCCGCCAGCATCGTTCGAGCTTCGCGGACAAAATTATATGCCTCGCTCCATAGAAGACTCAGGCTCGTCGACGATAGCGAATCGAAAACTCATAACTGGGA
The DNA here is from genome assembly GCF_009766095.1 of Granulicella sp. S190. Taxonomy (GTDB): domain Bacteria; phylum Acidobacteriota; class Terriglobia; order Terriglobales; family Acidobacteriaceae; genus Edaphobacter. The sequence continues at coordinate 49,876 of NZ_LMUD01000009.1, read as the reverse complement.
TTAGGAGGAAACAGTCGGGCTACAAGGCGGAGCCGGTCAGCAAGCGCCAACGGAGCGAGCAGCGGGTACTCCCGCTCCCGAAGTTCAGAGTAGTCGAAGTCTACTGAGAGCGAGAGCTGGTAGATCGCGACCGCGTCAGAGAAGGCGGCCTCAAGAAAGGCAGTTTTAGCCTTTTCGTCGATCACCGGTTTGCCGTCGATTCTTTCCGTCTTGCCCCCCAGAGCCAGACCGCGGTTCTCCCAGGCGTCCTGGCTCGTCTCCCCTCGGACATCGGCGAGAGCTTGTCCCCAGACAAGTTGGTCAAAGGTCTGTGGAACACCGATCGCATCAACAAAAGCATGGCCAACGTTGATAAAGAACTCGAAAGCGAGCGCAAAGCGATCTCCCAGCAAGCGGGTCGAGATAAAGACCGCCTCTGTCCCATCATGCGTTACGTTGCGATGGCAGATCGCCTGGTCGCCAAGTTCGGGCGTATAAGCCGGGGCAACCATGGTGGCTTCGCTTCCTCTTGTCTCGCTCAATGCCAACGGGACAAAGTAGTAAGTTTTGCGCGAAATCGCACCCGCTATGCCGATCGGCACGGCCTGAACCATGCGCTCAAGGTCTTGATCGTCGAGATTGTTATCGCCGAACGCGGCGTAACGAATCCCATTCGGAGCCTGCCGCGTCACTGCTTCGCGGATCACCTGTGCGGCCTGGACTAACTCGCTTTGAACACCTTCTGCCATAAAGCAGTATTCTACTGGTATGGAGCAAGCATCGCAGAACGGAAGCACGGCCTCGCCTCGAACTTTTGGCGCCGGCTATCTCTTTGGTATTCCTCTGGGTGACCTTGGTTGGTTCACCAGCCTGTTGATGAGCTTTGCATTGGGATTTGCGGCCTTCTTCGCGGCGACCTTCTGCGCCATCGTGGGCATCCTCTTCTACAACACCACAACGCGGCATGCAGTCGACTTCTCGCTCACTTACACGCGGGTCGGACTTCCGGTTGGTCTGCTCGTCCTATTGGTGACATTGTTCTATCTGGGGACTCTGTGGGTGCGCAGGCAGCTTCGCAAGAGCTGAAGTCCCTCTTGAAAGTGTGTAGTGCAGGGATAGAACGTTCTTTAAAGCATTCGTCTCGTATGTAATATCTGCTATTCTTCGCTCTCAAAACAATTTCGGGAGGACCACCAAGTATGTCATTCGCTCGTGTCTTTGTGCGTTGGAGCTTCTACACGGCAGCCGCTGCCAGCCTGGCTGTTTCTTCTCTAGCTGCCGATAAGAAAGTCAAAGAGGCCGCGACTGAGACACCCTCCTACTACGGCCCTCAGCCAACCACTGAGAACATCGATCTGACAATGTATGCCCGCATCCGGGAGGAAGGTTTTAAGCACTCTCATGTCATGGAGTTTGGAGGTGCCCTGGCCGACGGAATCGGACCGCGTCTTACCGGCTCGCCGAATATGGCAAAGGCCAACGCCTGGACTCGCGACACTCTGACGAAGATCGGCCTCGAGAATGCGCACTTGGAAGACTGGGGCGAGTTCGGCATGGGCTGGCAGCAGATCAACACCTGGGTGCGGATGGTCTCGCCCGATCCCGAACCTCTGTGGGCACAGGCTGCGCCGTGGTCACCGGCAACAAATGGTCCAGTCACCGGCGAAGTGGTCTACATGAATGTGCAGGAGATGGGCGATCTCGAAAAGTATAAGGGAACGCTGAAGGGAAAGATCGTTCTGCTGGGTGCCTCGCGGCCAACTCCAGACATCACGGAGCCTCTCTTCCGGCGCTACACCGACGCAGAACTTAAAGAGATGGAAACCTATGAGTCGCGTGGTGGTCGCTTTACCCCCGGCTCTCCTGAATTCGCAAAGTTTCTCGCCGATCGTATGAAGATCGCTGAGATTCGCAAGGCCGCGTTGAAGATGATGGCCGAAGAAGGATCCTTGGCTGTCCTCACCCCAAGCCGCGACGGCGGCAGTGGCGGCGGCACTGGAATCATCTTCGACGATAACGGAGCGAACCTCGCCCGTGATGCGCAAAAGAAAGAAAACGCAGTCACCATCCCCAACGCCGTCATGATGATTGAACACTACAATCGCCTTGCTCGCTTGGTTGAAAATCACGTTCTCGTCTCGCTTGAGCTGAACATCGAAACCAAATTCACCGGCGACCACGAGCATGGCTTCGATACCGTTGCGGAGATTCCCGGCACCGATCCCAAGTTAAAGGATCAGGTCGTCATGGTCGGGGGGCATCTTGATAGCTGGATCTCCGGCACCGGTGCAACCGACAACGGAGCAGGGTCCATCGTTGCGATGGAGGCCGTTCGCATCCTGAAATCACTGGGCATCAAGCCGAAACGCACTATTCGCATCGCGCTCTGGTCTGGCGAAGAGCAAGGTCTATTCGGCTCGCAGGGATACGTCAAACAGCACTTCGGCACCTTTGCCGAACCAAAAGTTCCCGAACCTGCGAGTACACCGTCCTTTTTGCGCCAGCACGGTGCTTTGTCCACCACCAGGGAGTGGGAGACTTTGGACGCCTACTACAACCTCGACAACGGAACCGGTAAGGTACGCGGCATCTACACCCAGGAGAATTGGCCGATCGCTTCGATCTTCAAACAGTGGATCGCACCGCTCGCCGACCTCGGTGTGACGACAATCTCCTATCGAAACACCGGCGGCACCGATCACCTCTCCTTCGATGCAGTAGGTCTACCCGGCTTCCAGTACATCCAGGATCCCATGGACTACGAGACGCGAACCCATCACTCCGACATGGACACTTACGACCGTCTCCACGCGCTCGACCTCGAGCAGGCTGCGGTTGTTGAGGCAATCTTCCTTTACAACACCAGCGAACGCGAAGCCATGATGCCGCGTAAGCCGTTCCCGCATCCGGAGCTGGAGAAGCAGATGACCGTGCCCATTCCGGGAATCTACCCTAACGCGACTGCTGCTGCGAAGTAGCCCGCAAAGCCGCCACGGCAAAAGACAACCCCCTCCGCCAGGAGGGGGTTGTCGCTTAAGATGTCTTTCGTCGTCAACTTAGTGAACAGCTTTTCGTCGAAAGCAATCGGGGCTGTGGTCATTGACCATACCGACAGCCTGCATCCACGCGTACACAATTACGGGACCGACGAACTTGAAACCACGCCTCTTCAAATCAGCAGAGATCTCCTCGGAAAGGGGAGTCTTTGCCGGAACCGGTCCGTGATTCTGAATCGGCTTATTACCAGCTATATTCCAAACGTAAGCAGAGAAGTCCTCTCCAGCATCGTCCATAGCCTGGTAGATACGTGCACCGTTGATCGTCGCCTCAATCTTCGCACGTGAGCGAATGATGCCCTCATTCTGCAGTAACCGTTCGATGTCTACCTCTTTCATGCGCGCCACCTTCTTCGGATCGAAGTTGTGGAAGGCCTTTCGAAATGCCTCTCGCTTACGCAGTACGGTGATCCATGAGAGCCCAGCCTGAAAACCGTCTAGCATCAGCGCCTCCCACAGCGCACGGCTGTCGTGCTCTGGAACTCCCCACTCCTCATCGTGATAAGCGCGCATCAACGGGTCATGATCCGCCCACAAACAGCGAGTGATAATGCCATTCGTTTTAGCCATAAATTGCCTACTCCGGAGATTTCAAAGTTCGCGAATCACGATCCGCAAAGCAAAGGTAGCATTCGTTTGAAGCACTGTACTTGCGTTGAGCTTAAATCCAGGCACTCAACAGCCGGCCCGCGCTGCCCAGAACCCTCAGCGAATCGGCGCGGTCAGTAAAGTAGCGGGTATTGATCTCAGTAGAACCCAAATCTTCAATTGCGCGAAAGTTCCTGAGCTCACCCGCAATCTCAGCGGGTGTGAAGAAGAGCTGAAATGGCTCCCCAGCCTGTTGAACTCGCGAAGCAAGCGAGTCGTGGGCCAGTTGTTCAAAGAACGGCAGAACAGAGCGAGGTTGAGCGTAGTCCAGAACCACGGCACTCCCGGCGGCCTGGCGGGAGACAAAGGCAATCGTGCCACGAAACGCCTCGAGCGTAAGATACGGGACTACTCCCAACCATGCGAAGACCGTGGGCACCAGCGAATCGAATCCGGCAGCCTGTAGTTGGGTAGAGAGTGACTGCTCTTCGAAGTTCACCGGAACATAGGCCACCTTCTCCGGGGTAGCCAGGCTGGCACCTTCCATAAGCTCCTGCTTCCACTGCTGCGTTGCGGGATGATCCACCTCGAAGACGTGAAGCTGAGGATAGGGATTGCGATGGGCGAACGTGTCCAGGCCCGCGCCAAGCAAAACATACTGTCGAACACCAGCGGCCACAGCGCCAGCGAGAATGTCTTCGGCGTAGCGACTGCGTGCCACAAGAAAGGCGCGCAAGCCAATAGAAAACGGCCGCTCCTTTCCACCGAGACTGCGGCCCGGCGTACGGCTCAGATCCTCCGCGTAGTCCTTCCCTAGAATAGGAACAGCGATAGGGTCTTCAAAGACGAGAGGCTTAGCGTCATAGAGCTGGTGTGCCGCGCGTCGAAGGGCTACACGAAGTGCGGTACGTGATGGACTCGCTGATTGCACCCCTAAAGTTTAATGGCATCAACTGTCGCTGAGCGAACGATCTTGTTCGCATCTTCTTACGGGTGAAGCTTCTAAGCACCCATCCAGCTAAGCGCCTGAGAAAGGTACTGCTTCATCTCTTTGCGCGGGACGATAGCATCGAGAAACCCATGCTCCAGCAGAAACTCAGAGCGCTGAAAGCCCTCCGGAAGCTTCTGCCGTATCGTCTGTTCAATCACCCGAGGACCGGCAAAGCCAATCAGTGCACCGGGCTCCGCTATATTCAGGTCTCCCAGCATCGCAAAACTCGCGGTGACGCCACCCGTCGTGGGATCCGTCATCACGGAGATATAAGGAATTTTTGCGTCATCCATCCTCGCCAGGCCTGCCGAAACCTTCGCCAGCTGCATCAGCGAAGCGATGCCCTCCATCATGCGCGCTCCCCCGGAGGCCGCAACGATAATCAGCGGATGCCGCGTGGCCAGCGACCGATCCACCGCGCGTGCGATCGTCTCCCCCACAACCGCGCCCATACTTCCCCCGATAAACCCATACTCCATCACGCTCAACACGACGTTATGCGTCCCAAGCTGCCCCACAGCATTGATGATCGCGTCGTTCAGGCCAGTCTTTTTCTGGGCCTCGGCAAGTCGGCGTTTGTAGGGCTTCAGATCGGTAAAGTTCAGCGGATCGGTTGAGCGAAGCTCCAGGTCCACCAGTTCGTAGCCCGGTTCAAGAAGGTTATCGATTCGGGTGCGGGCGTCGATTCGAAAGTGGTGGCCACAATGCCAGCACACCCGCTGGTTAGCCTCAAGCTCAGCCTTGAATAGGATCTTGCCGCAGTCAGGGCAGCGTATCCACAGGCCTTCGGTTCGAACCGTCTTCTCCGAGTCGTTTACGATCTCGTTATCTTCGCGCTTGAACCAACTCATCCTTGCATACCCTTTCGGCCACGGCCCTATTCATTGTAACGACTGAACAGGATGCGTGGTGGGTTGGTGATTGAGTTCGACTCAGAGCGCTTCGGCGAGACGAGAGTAGAGGCCGGCATGATTGGTCTCATACAGAACCAACAGCCGCTGACGCATCAGGTAATACGACGAGGCCACTTCTTGCAGGTAGAACGGAACACGCATCCGCTGTCTGCCCAGGAAAGTCGCCAGCATAATGCGGGTCACGGCGCGGCGCAGTTGCATTCCATCGCGACGCATACGCTCGGCGATGATGATGCCTTCATCGAAGTTCCACCGTTCAACGTAGGAGGCAAGCGCGACAAGGATCCGGCCGTTCTCGCGCATCCGCTGCACGCCTTCAAGACCGCCCATCAGAATCCACATCTTCTGCGGTTCCAGGTTGAGAGCATCTCTCTCTGGAACAAGGTGGTTCAGTGCCACGGTCATCACGCCATTGGACTCAACAGGATGGAGCTTTGCTACCAGCTCATCCCAGGTGCATGCGGCCAGACGTTTCGCCGTTATATAGGAATGCAGAAGGGCACAACCTAACAGAATAGTAACCAGTGCGGTAATGACTATAGGTAACATAGGGGTTACGCTTGATCTCGGCTGCGAGTGACCTGCTGAAGATCGTACTGCACTCGGCTATGAAGCGCAACGAGATAATTCTTCATCTCATCGGAAAGTGGCGCACGAGCCCGTTCCGGCTTCCAAAACGCATAAATCCAATACAGCAACACCGCAACATACAGAAAAGACGGGAAAAGCTGAACGACTCGATACTGCTGTGTCCAGCCGAGGAAAATACTGGCTAAGTCGCTCACTGCTGAAACGAACGCCCAAACCGTCAATCCTTGCGCCAGCGCCATAACATGATTACGCCACTCCAAGCCTAACCTGTTCGAAGCAAAGAGCATCGCAAAAAAAAGCTCGCAATCCAATAGAGCCGTAAACAGATCTCCGCGAATCTCCCAGATCCCCGCAGTTGAACCCGGTGGGGCCTTGATTGCTAGACAGAGTCCTACAGCTACTGCTGTTCCTACTATCCCGGCAAGCACAAACGAACTGCGCGCATCGCGAACCCAAGTGCCAGTGGGTCGCAAGACATTTCGGGCAATCTCAAATATCAGGCCGAGTTGGAAAAGAACATCCCCGTAGTAGATGAACCAATATCCAAATCGATAAACTCTCGCTGAACTGTAATGCGTGATTAGAAACATTCCGATAGAAGTAAAGGTCATGAACGCCACAAAACAGGTGAAAATCGAGAAACCGATCCACCGTCGTCGCCATAGCAGCACGATCAGTAGGGCGACAAACCCGATAAAGTTTGCCGCCCATATGATTTTGTCTAACGTCGTGAAATTCATTCCTGCCTCGAAGGCGTATTCGGAACGATCTTACAGCCCTAAGACGGATAGCACGATACTTGCGTAATCACCCAAGGAAAGAGAAACGGAAAGTACCGTAGGATGTGGGAGACCGCCAGACATATTGGCGAACATGGGGGTAACGGTAGAGAAGAGGACAGCGGCGGTGAGCGCGAGATTACGGATCGACTTGTTCATGGGGAGGCTCCTATGGGCGCAAAGGTGCGCTCTCACAGCGTAGGCCTTTTGCTCCCTTTTCGAGTAAAAAACACGCACGAAAATGCCACAAAAGCTCTATCTATTGTGGGATGGACGACAATCGCATGTTCCCTTATATCGGCGTCCGGCAAGGTAAATTCAGTGTGCTCAAGAGTAGAACGGAAGATCCTCATCGAGAGGAGCATCAAGCACTCGCCTTATAAGAAAAGACCTGGGCGCTTTCGATGGAGACACCGGCCATCTGAAAAAGGCGGCGAAGCACAAAGGCTCGCCGCCACAAGTTTTCTAATACTGGAGTGCTTTTGTGTCTCTCTTCTCTTTGGCCGTAGTGATTTTTACAGGCCGAAGACGGACATAACGATGCCAGCATAATCGCCAAACGAAAGAGCAGCCGACGAAATCTGAGGATGTGGATTCCCGCCCGTCATGTTCGCAAACAATGGAGCGGTTGTAGAGAAGAGGACGGCGACTGAGAGCGCGAGGTTACGGATCGACCTGTTCAAAGTAAAACTCCTTATGCGCAAAGATGCGCTCTCGCAGGTTATGTCATCCTGTAGATTTTTCAAGACAAAACCTCTCCTTCATCCCATGTCAGGCACAACAGCCAGAGCGGCTGAACCTGCCCCCGCCGTGTCCTCTCCGCACCCATGTATCGTGAGACACAAGGCCGCGGAGGAAAATTTGCCGTATATCTACATCGACAGGATCTTCCACGAACTCAGGTCGGAGCTTCTCTCCGCCATGCACTCCGCGCTCGAGGCGCAGGGACGCAAAGGGCAAGTGGACGTGGATCGGCTCTACCGTGCGTTCACCCGCGCCGCGGCAGGCAAGTGCGCGAACCCGCAGCGCGTCAGCGACAAGTGCGTCGCCGAAACCATGACCTCCAAGCCGCGTAAAGCCAAAGACGCTCGAATCGACGACTGACCCGGCCGCAAATTCCTAATAGTTTAGTGGCCGGAGTGGTAGGGATGGCCCGCCAGGATAGTACAAGCTCGATAAACCTGCTCTGCCAGCACCACCCGTGCCAGTTGATGAGGCAGCGTCATACGCCCCAGGGAGAGAAGCAGATTCGCGCGCTTCCGTGCCCCGTCCGACCACCCATCCGCGGGACCGATGGCGAACACAATCCGCTGCGTCCCCTCGTCCCGAAGCCGTCCAATGCGTCCGGCAAACTCCTCCGAGTCCAGCTGTAGCCCACGGCTATCCAGCAGCACCACATAAGCCGGAGTCCGGCCCGTCTGCCGCTCCAGCCAGTCCAGAAAGCCGCGCTCTGAGTCGAAGAGCTCGGAATCGAAGGGATAGTAGTGAGAGATGCGGGAGGTGTAGTTCTCCAGAATCGAAGACCATCCATCCCGGATCGACTTTGATTGTCGCGCTGCAATCGAAGTAAGAGAGACTTTCATTTTGGCTACAGGTACTTTCTGTTGCCTATTTCTTCTTCGTTTTCGGAGCCGGTGTCTTTGCTGCTTTTTTCACCACACTCTTTTTCACGCTTGCCTTCTTGGGTGATGCTACTTTTGCTGCCACCTTCTTTGTCACAGCCTTCTTTGCCGCTGCCTTGGCAGGCGTTTTCTTCGGAGCCTTCTTTGCGCGGCTCTCCTTGATCCTTGCACTCACTTCTGCATTCAGGTCTGCCACGCTGATCGTCGTCGCAGACTTTCTCAGCCGCTCCAGTCCATAAAACGCCCGCTTCTCGGCAGAAAACACATGGACGATGAAGTCGACATAGTCCATCAAGATCCACTCTCCCTGCCGCCGTCCCTCGACGGAGTTGGGATAGACCCCAAACTCACGCTTCAGGCGGATCTCAACCTCATCGGTGATGGCGACATTCTGCCGGTCATTCGTTCCGTTGCAGATCAGGAAATAGTCTGTCAGCCCGCTCTCCGCGGGATCCAGTGCCAGGATGCGAATGTCCTCAGCTTTTTTGTCTTCGCAGGCTGCTGCTGCGGCAAGCAGTAGCTGGTTACTTTCAATTGAGGGCATGGGACTCCTTGGACTTCCATGGTAACGGGTTGCGGCCTTGGAAGCCAGCGTCTACAGAGCAAGTAGCCCACTTCTTGGCCTCTTGTTCCGCCGCACCCGATCCACGAAGAGACTCATCCTCGCGGGCTCCCTACATCTTGGATGCGCGGCTAGGCGTCTAGTCTTTTCTGCAGGTAGAACATTGTGCGCCCATTCTCCAGTGTCAGTTCGTCCGAGATGGTGAAGTAGGCGCCGAAGGCCTCGCGAAAGGCAGCCTCAGTGATGTGCTCGTAGAGCGCCTCGCGCCCTCGCAGCAGCTCCTGAAACTTCGGATCTGTCGACGGCACCCACTCCACGATCAGGTCGCGCGTCGTCAACCCGCTGCATAAGGCCGCAATCCGATCCATCGGGATTTGGTTGCGGAGCAGCAGGTGATGCAGCACTGCGAGCATCATGACCATATCGAAGTGGCTGGCGCACCGGCTCAGGAAGGAGGCACTCTCGCGATTCTCCCATCCCGTCGCGGGGCTGGGATACGCCAGATCCACAAAAAGGGGAAGGATATTCTTTTCCTTTCCTTTCAGATTCGTACTCAGGCGGTCGACGGCTTGCAGATCAGTATCGATCGAAACTACCTCTGCACCTGCGTCGGCGGCTAGGTTCGAGTACACCCCGGTATTGCACCCTACATCAAGTACCTTCGAAGGCCGCGCTTTACCTAGCGTCTCCATCACAAACTTCCGTTTGCGGGTGTGGTCTTCATCGCTGTAGTGAGTCGCGGTCTCAGCGTAGTCCGACCAGGTAGAGGCGCTATGAGCAGGTGTCACCTTACGCATCTGAGACAGCAAGGACTTCAGCGTCTTCAGCAAGATGTGTTTCGCAAGATCGGTATCTTTGATCGCTCGCGTTGTAACGCTGCGGGTCTTTGCCCTCTTGGACAGCAGCGAAGGAAGCGTCACAGAGGATAGAGCCGGCTGCTGCACTCGTGAGCTCCAGGAGAGCTTAGGGTAAATCTCCTCCGGCTCATATCCATCGCGGCGCGTCAGAGAGAGCTGCAGCGGCCATCCCAGCCGGGAGTAGGCCAGCATTGGCAACAGAAAGGTTCTGACGAACTGGCCGTAGGCAAGCCAGATGGGTTGGTGAAGGTCTCTACGCTCGATAGAGAGCACATCGACGAATACCGGCCGACCACCTTGGAAGAGTACGTTCAGCGGCGTTGCGTCCTTCAGCTGCCAACCCTGTTCCACCAGATCACTGCATAAGGTCAAGGTAAGCTCCGCCGCCGCGAGCCACATCGCGGGACTCCACTCCCAGGGGTAAGACTGAAACGAGACCCGAGGGTGGCGTAGCACGAGCGTCTCGCCTGACGCGGGCGAAACCACCTCGCTGGCCACGAGTCGTCCCTGTGAAACCAGCTCCGAGGCAAGCGGCGTCGCCAGGAACTCAAGAATCTCCGCATCGAAGGGAGCGCGAAGGCTCCGGTAAGCGCCGTCAGCGCGAACCTCGAGGCTTCCGGCGGGATCGCGGAAGGTCGGAAGTGCAGAGGGTGGTAAAAGTTCTGTCATAAAAATAAAGTCCCAGCTATTGCAGGGTTAAATGAGATTCGGTTCACCAAAGTAGGGAACCAGATAGACGCAATACCTGTACAGACAGCCTCGCAAATGGGAAAGTTTCGAATCGGACGAAAGTTTCGCGAGAGGCAAGATTAGGAAAACTGTGAAGGTCCGGCTTGCCTGTAGAGATGATGGTTCTGTATGTAGTCCAGCACTGGCAGCGCAATTAAGTCAGCACAAGGGTCACCCGCCTCTAAGCGCTCACGAAGTCCGGTAGCGGCGATATCTTCATGGACGTTATCAAGCAAGTGGATGCGGCTCTGCTGAGCGGCATTGAGTCCCAGCGAAGAGAGGCTCGCAATCGGTGATCCGGGCCGGCTAACAACAATCCACTCGGCGAGTTCCAGCAGACGCTCAGGCTCACGCCAATGCGGCAGGTTCAGGAAGCTGTCCGCTCCTGCGAGATTGAACAGCTCTGCCTGCGGCATCTTCAGCTTCAACTCGTTCAGCGTCTCGACGGTGTAGTTCGGCGTGCCGTCTGAGCGCGGCGCATCCACCTCCGAGGCAATAAACCTGGGGTCCTCCAGACATGCCAGCCTCACCATCGCGAGCCGGTCTTCAAACTTGGTGGACGTGTTCTTAAGCTTCAGAGGCTGGCGGCCAGCTGGCGCGAACAGGACTGTATCCATGCGAAATGCATCGGCAGCAGCCGCGGCAATGGCGAGATGACCGTGATGCGGCGGGTCGAAGCTACCACCGAAGAGTGCAACGCGCATGGTTATCCCTCACGAGCCATTGCTCTGGAATGGAGGTTCAGGAGCGGAGAGCTACTCCTAGAACGGAAGGTGAAAGACGAACCCCATGCTTACCTGTTTGATCGGGTAGTTATGACTGTTTGTGCCGAACGGATCCAGCCCGCCGTATCCCAGCTCAACCACCCGATAGTCAAGGATCGGCAGCAGTTTGATATCCAGCCCGGCAATCCCCTCGTACTCGAAATTATTCCGCAGGATCGGACTGTTTCCTACGATACCGTTATCCGTCACTCCAGCCTCGGTATACAGCAAGCCATAATCAGAGCGGCCAAGTCCAACCGACCCCTGAACGTAAGGCTTCAAAGGGGCAAAAGGAGTTTTAAACACCGCCCGGACTCCGCCCAGCGTTGAATAGATCCGCGCGCCCCCGCCGTTGAAGCTCTCGTAGCCTCCCCGCTTGGTTGTCAGGATGCTGCCTCGCAGGTCGGCTCCCAGCTTGATCGGTCCGAGCTTTAAAAAGTCGTAGTAAATACCGCCCGTACCTCCCAGCGGATCCACCGAGTTGGTGCGAGTGCTGGTCACATTCGGGTTCTGTTCCGGAGAAGAGGCAATGTTGCTAAGCCTGTTCACGGTGAACATGCCATAGACGCCAACCTGGGCGCGGGCGGAGACGGTAGTGGCTACGGCAAGGGTGGCTAGAAGGAGAACTGTTTTGCGGAAACTCATGTGCCGTTAGTTTACTAGTTCAGCCGTCTTGGTGCAGTCACAGCCGCGAATTGTGCCGCAAAGAGCGTCATGCCCTCCGAAAAACTCGCACCATCGCTTCATCCTTAGCGTAAAGCCCCAACCCGCAGCTTCAGCACCTCATCCAGAATTCGCTCAGACATCTTTGCCTTGCTCTGTACCGGAAGCTCGATCGCAGTATCCTTCGTCAAAAAACTCCCCGCATTCCGCTCCGAATCGAAGCCAATGCCATCCTTCGACACATCGTTCACCACCACCGCATCCACGCCCTTCCGCTGCAGCTTGGCGCGCCCGTTCGCGACAACATCTTCGGTCTCCGCCGCAAAACCCACCACTAGAGTTCCAGCCGCACGCCGCGCCACCACCTCGCGCAGAATATCTGCAGTAGACTCCAGCTCCAGCGACACAGCCGGTGAGCCCTCACGCTTCATCTTCTGTGTCGCGACGGTCTTGACGCGGTAGTCACTCACCGCCGCTGCCATCACCACCACGCTCGCCTCTCCGAGCCGAGCCAGCACAGCCGTGCGCATCTCCTCCGCGCTTACTACGTCCACCCTCTCAACCCCCGCAGGGCAGGCCAGCCCGGTAGGCGCACTAATCAGCACCACTCGTGCACCACGTCGCCTCGCTGCCTCGGCCACGGCATACCCCATCCGCCCGCTCGACCGGTTCCCGATATACCGCACCGGGTCGATGGCCTCCCGCGTCCCTCCGGCAGTCACCATCACGGTTTCGCCGCCAAAATCCCGGCCTTCTCCTTGCTCATCGCTCGAGGTTTCAGCCAGGATCTCGGTCACCGCAGCCACAATGGCGGTAGGCTCAGCCAGCCGGCCACCCCCCACCATCCCGCACGCCAGATATCCACTCCCTGGCTCAATCACCTTCACTCCACGCGCCCGCAGAGTGGCCACATTCGCCTGCATCGCCGGATGCTCCCACATCTTTACATTCATCGCCGGAGCCACAATCACCGGAGCCGTCGTCGCCAGGTACATCGTCGAAAGAAAGTCATCAGCCAGTCCATGAGCAAACTTCGCCAGCATATTTGCTGTCGCCGGAGCCACCACCAGCAGCCTCGTCGACTGCGCTGCCTGTATATGCTCCACGCTGCTGTGCTCCCCCGTTGGGTCTTCCTCTACCGAACCCGTCCCCGCCTCCTCGCTCCACAGCGAAGTGATCACCTTATGACCCGAGATCGCTGCAAACGTCAACGGCCTCACAAACTCCTCCGCCGCTGCCGTCATCACCACATGCGGGTCATACCCCGCATCCTGCAGCAGCCGCACCAGCTCCACAGACTTGTAAGCCGCAATCCCCCCGCAAACCCCAATCGTAACCTTGCTACGTTCTGCCTTCATATCTTCTTTTCTCTCACCATCTCGAGCACACAACTCTATCGTACCGAAACCACCTCCGAGAACAGAGCCCGTCTAACCCACTCTTACTTTCGATATCATCTCAAACAAGAACCGTTGAATCGCACCAAATCAACCCGCGACATCAACTCAAGGGGCGTTCGTGAATCGTCGTAGTTTCCTGGCTTCAACCGCTGCATCGGTACTCGCCACCGCGACTGGCAATAAAGCCCTTGCATCTGTCTCCAATCCGCAGTTGTCTCGCTACACCGCCCCGCCTAGAGATACTCTGAATCCGCAGGGCATTCGCACTGCAGGAATCCGTATGCTGCCTGTCGTCCAGGGCAAGTACAAGGTTTGGACCAAGCGGCTCGGCAGCGGCTCCACCAAGGTCTTGCTCCTCCACGGCGGCCCCGGCTTCAGTCACGAGTATCTCGAAGCGATGGAGTCCTTCCTGCCCGACGCGGGCATCGAGATCTACTACTACGACCAACTCGGCTGCAACAACTCCGACCAGCCCGACGACCCCTCCCTCTGGACACTCGCCCGCTACACCGAAGAGGTCGAAGAGGTGCGTCGCGGCCTCGGGCTCGATCAATTCGTCCTCTATGGCCACTCCTGGGGCGGCATCCTCGCCATCGAATACGCCCTCAACTATCAGCAGCACCTCAAAGGCCTCGTCATCTCAAACATGACCGCCGGCACGCAGTCTTATCTCAAACGCACCGCCAGACTGAAGCACCAGCTTCTCTCCCCCGCTTCTCTCAGGACCTTGGAAGCACTCGAAGCAAAGAACGCCTACGACTCCCCCGAATACGAAAAGATCATGATGACGGAGCTCTACCCCCAGATGATCTGCCGAACCAAGCCCTGGCCCGAGCCCGTCGACCGCGCCTTCCGCCACTCCAATCAAAAGATCTACAACCAGATGCAGGGTGTCAGCGAGTTCGTCGTCACCGGCAACCTCAAAGACTGGGAACGCTGGGACCGCCTGCACGAGATCAAGACCAAGGCCCTCACCATCGGCGCACGCTACGACGAGATGGACCCCAAGGACATGACGAAGATGGCCACCCTCATGCCCAACGCATCCTCCTTCATCTGCCCCGACGGCAGCCACCTCTGCATGTGGGACGACCAGGCCTTCTACTTCAAAAACCTCCTAAACTACCTGCAAACCCTATAGCCTCTCAAAACAACGGCAACCGCGGTCTTGCTGCACTGTTGTTTGTTCTTTTGTTGTCATCCCGTAGGGATCTGCGTTTGCAGTCATGTAGTGAGAAGAGAAAACATTTCGTCAACGAACTAGTCAGACTCCTACAGCCTGTTCACTATCTCGTCAGAGCTGGAGAAATTTGGATCGCCTCTGCATCACACCCCCGTAGACCCTGGCAAGAGATCGGCAACAGCCCATCCTTCGCTAGACAAACCTCAACCGCCGTCAACCGCTCCTTCTCACAGCTCACAACAATGCTCCCCTGCGGAAACGAAGGATTCGCCTTCGCAAACAAGTGGAGGATATCTTTCGGCCTTAACGGCTCCTCATGCTTCAGGTCACGCAGCTTCTTCGGAATCCTCACCGAATGAAATGCCTGATGCTCCAACCCGAAGAATTCCTCCGGCGACATCGTTGTGCAAGTCCCATGCTTCTTCCACTCATGATCCAGCAGCGGAAGGTCAGGAGTGATATCTAAATTCAGCTCGGGTCGCGCCGGCCCTGGTCTCTCACCACAGTTCACCGGATAAGAGCCGTCGTAGTTCTGCGGCCACAACCCATGCAGCACAAATCCTCGAGGCGCTTTACACTCTGCCCCCGCTCCCGGAACCGAACAAAACTCAGGCCCCCACGCAAGATTCATTAGATAGAAGTCGAACTTCCCCGGCTCCCCTTTCTCCTGAGCATCGCTACGCAAACGACAAACCACCAAAACCAACAATGGTAGACAGACCATCGCGAAACGCCGCACAGAGGAAGTCTTCATAAGCCAACATGCTAATGCAGCGCCAACAAACAACTCCAAAACCAACACGCTACAATCACCAACAGCATGATCGCCCACCTTCGCGGACGCCTCCTCTCAAAGTCTCCCAATCAAGCCATCCTCGAGTGCGCCGGCGTGGGCTACGACGTCACCATCAGCGTCGCCACGTTCTCCGCCCTGCCCAGCGAAGGCACTGAAGCCACGCTTCACATCCACACCCACGTCCGCGAAGACCAGATCGCCCTCTTCGGCTTCTCCGAAACCCAGGAGAAGCGCCTCTTCGAAAAGCTCCTCACCATCTCCGGCATCGGCCCCAAGCTCGCCATCACGGTCCTCAGCGGCATCGACGCCAGTCGCCTCATCACCGCCATCCGCTCCGGCGACCACGCCACCCTCACCCGCATCCCCGGCATCGGCAAAAAGACCGCCGAGCGCGTAGTCCTCGAACTGAAAGACAAACTCGACGACCTCGCCACGGCCATCCCCACAACCACCGGAGGCCCACACCACGGCCCAGCAGGCGACGACGCCCTCTCCGCCCTGGTCAACCTCGGCTACCCCCGCCCCATCGCCCAGAAAGCAATCGAAACCGCCATCACCAAGGACCCCAACGCCGCCCAGGACTTCGAAACTCTCTTCCGCGCCGCCATGGCCGCCATCCGCTAAAAAATAAACTTCAAAAGTTGGCGTATTTTTCGTCGCCCAAAAAGCGTGCTCTTCCAGCCACGCAAAACACCACAACGTCACCACGTTTCACCATCCAAAACACCACGTTACGCAACCATAATTCGCGAAAACCCCAGCAAAAACACCCCTTCACCACAGCCAAAAAATACACAAAAAAGTGAGACGGCCCCGAAACCGTTTGAGCGATTTCGAGGCCATAGGTTTGCAGACGGCCCGTAAGCCGAATTCTGTTTTAGACGATCATTCCTCTACGCGACGCATTACTGCGGCGCTTTAGCAACCTACCCGCAAGTTTCGGCTCCCTTGCTGGCAAACTCGCCAGATTCGGGTCTCTCCGCCTGGGCGCATCGGGCCGATACGCTCCTGCCGCCTGAAGAGAAGCGGCAAGATCCCTGCCTATTTGGTCTTGCTCCGTGTGGGGTTTACCCTGCCGCGTCCATTACTGGCCGCGCGGTGCGCTCTTACCGCACCTTTTCACCCTTACCTCAAACCGCTTGCGGACTCACCGAAGTGAGTCACCAGTTTGAGGCGGTTCGTTCTCTGTTGCACTTGCCGTCCAGAGGCCTTGAAGCCTCCGTCCCGGACGTTATCCGGCACACTGCCCTGCGGAGTTCGGACTTTCCTCCCCCGCTCAACGCCTTGCGGCCCGAGCGGCAGCGATCATCCAGCCGCCTGCAGTTTCAAGTGTATCGCAGCGGTTGTTTGGGTGTGGGTCAGCTTTTAGGTAACTTCCTCAGGCACTGGAGGGCTTAGGGGGAGGGCAAGTTGAGCTGCTTGGCGGACACAACGACCGTCCTGACTGGCCGCCGGTAAGCCGAAGCCGGGCAGATCAAATCTCGTTCCTCTTGGCAAATCAGGAACAACTCCCGACGGGCAGAATGTCGGGGTCAGCCTGAAGGAAAGAGTGCCTCGGGTTCCCGAAATCCGACGATGCGTCGAGCTTTGGCCATCCAATTCGTGATCGAAAGAGCGGCGAGGCATCCAATTGCCATGAATCCTCGTAATCGTAAAAGTGATATCGCCCTCTTGCTATTCGCGCGGACTGGTTACCAAATTGCAATAATGATAGGGTTCGCGAGCCGCGAAAAACGCTTACAATCGCACCACCATCTGTCAGGCACGCAACGATTGTTCAAGTGAATGTACAAGTTCCGACCGGCTGCCAGGAAACGAAGTTTTTCCTGCAGCATCCTTCGATCTGCATTAAAGATCATCAGCGGCAAAACCCGCAATTGGGGAGAGTTGACATGCGCCATAAGACAATGAGTATCGGTGTGCTCTTGATTGCCGGCAGCATTTGCTGCGCGCCGGCATGGGCATCAGATGAGCCGGTGACCACGCAGTTGCAACAGATCATCGACGATTACCTCGCACAGCAAGGCCAAACGGAAAAGATTACCGGAATTCAGATGCAGGTCAGCTTGGATAATGGTCGGCAGGTCATCTCAGTGTCCGCCGGGAACGATGGCTTGCCGCATCCACGGCCGATGACGCCCGACTCGCTGTTCCAGATCGGCAGCAACACCAAGAGTTTCACGGCTGCACTCATCCTCAAATTGGAAGCTGAGGGCAAGCTCAACATTGATCAAACGGTGGGCGATTGGCTTCCGGAATACACGGCATGGAAGTCCATCACTATCCGGCAGTTGCTGAATATGACGAGTCACATTCCGGATTACGACTCAACGGTGACAGTCGCGGAGAAGCTGCTCGATCTGCACTATCAGTTCACGCCCAGAGAACTGATCGCTTCCGTGAATCCGGACGATGGGGTGCAGCTGCCCAACTATGTGCCGATCACCGGCTGGTCTTACACCAACACGGGCTATTTTCTCGCCGACCTGATCATTGAGAAGGCGTCAGGGGTGCCGTATAAGGAGGCGCTGGAAAAGATGATACTGAAACCTCTGAACCTGACGAACACCTACTATTACTACGGGGAAACGCCGCGCTTCGTGCTTGAACGCATGCCGGCGGGATTTTTTAATGACCCAAGTTGTCTTACCTATCAAACAGGGTGTAGGCCGCCGGACTACACGCCGCCCCCAACTAGCCCGCTTGCCCCACATATTGGGAAAGATGTGCGCGCAGAAAACATGTCGTGGGCTGGCCCTGCGGGAGGCATCATCTCGAACATGGGCGATCTCGCACTATGGTATCGAGCATTGTTTGCGGGACGCGTGATGCCGCAGGCCCAGCTAGAGGAAATGCAGAGTTTGGTATCGACCGCGACCGGGCTTCCGATTCCGGTCACGAACGCCGCCTGTCCCCAGGGCTTTGGGCTCGGCCTGGACCAGAATTATTCATTGAGCCAGTTCAAGGGTTTGATTTGGTACTACGAAGGCGAGACGTACGCGGATCGGGTGGTGTTTACCTACTGGCCGCAATATGACGTTGTGCTCACGATGGTGGCCAACAGCAACGTTCACCAAAGCACTTTCCCGTTGACGGTGTTGCCGAAAACCATCGATGCCCTGGTGAGTACAGGCACGGTTACGCGTGCTTCTAGAGAAGCGCCGGGAGACTGCGGATCGTCCCGCTGAAGGATGGGCCGTAAAGTATCACGCGTTGACGGGTGTGAAAAGTCTGCGCCTTGGCTCACCATGCAGGTGCCGCGCGAGCATCAGGTAATTGCCTTGACTAGGTAAGCCTCTTTTAGGAGAGCCGCTTCATCGAATTCTTTCCATGTGCAACGTATGATCTGCCGAAGAATATAAGCAAGGGCTATCCCGTCCTTTCCTTCATTGGCGGTATTCTGGCGATTGATTCCCCACGCCAAAATGTCAGCGGCCTGAAGTCCGGGAGTTAATCTGCTAGAGCCTTCGACGGTTGCGATCTCGTCGGGTCGTGTGAACAAATCTTCTCTGGAATGCGTATCGAAGACTAGCCTGGACCAGCTTGAGTCTCGCTTTGCGGCCGTTCCGCTGGTACTCTCAAGCGTACCTAAGGTAGGCAAGGCCGATGGAGTTCAAGGAAGCGATCAAGATTGCGCTGCAGTCGTTATGGGCGAACAAGCTGCGTTCGATTCTGACGCTGCTCGGCGTGGTGATTGGCGTGGCCAGCGTGATTGCGGTGGTAACGCTGGTGAACGGCGCGAACGTGTATGTTGCGAGCAAAGTGAACAAGTACGGCGCCGATGTGTTCACCATCAGCAAGCAGCCTCAGATCATCACCAGCTACGACGAGTACCGCCAGTTTCAGAAGCGCAAGAACATCCTGCTGCCCGATTACGAGAATATCGCTGCCAATTGCAAGCACTGCTCCGATGTCGGGGCGCAACAGACCTCGACCGGCAAGATTGTCTATGGGACGCAGTCGAGTACGGATACGGTGATTCGGGGCAACACGTGGTCGATGCCCGAGATGCAGAACCTGAACATCGTGCAGGGGCGCGGCTTTACCCCTACCGACGATGACCACGCCTCGCATGTTGCGCTGATCGGCTCCGATATCCAGGAGAACCTGCTGGGCGGCGACGATCCGATTGGGAAAGAGATTCGGGTGGACGGTGTGCCGTACACGATCATCGGGCTGGGTGAAAAGCAGGGAAAGACGCTGGGGCAGAGCCAGGACAACTGGGTTGCGGTGCCGCTGTCGACGTTCCAGAAGACCTATGGCACGGCGAAGACGCTGACGATCTATGCGAAGGCGGGCGCCGGCGCGCAGGCTCTGGAGACGGCCAGCGACGAGGCGCGCCAGTTGATGCGTTCGGGCCGGCATGACAGGCCGGGTGAGGATGACAGCTTTACGCTGGAGACGAGCGATACGTTTGTCGGGTTGTGGAAGAGCATCAGCTCGGGGTTCGAGGCGGTGGCGGTTGCGATCGCGGGGATCTCGCTGGTGGTGGGCGGCATTGTGATTATGAACATCATGCTGGTGAGCGTGACGGAGCGGACGCGCGAGATTGGGGTGCGGAAGGCGCTGGGGGCAAAGCGCGGAGATATCCTGACACAGTTCCTGATCGAGTCCGCGTCGATGGCGCTGGTGGGCGGACTGATTGGTGTCATCGGGGGAATGGCCGTGGCGCAGGTGGTGACGCTGCTGCTTGGATTTCCCTCGTCGATTGCAATCTGGAGCATCTTTGCCGGGCTGCTGGTCGCGACCAGTACAGGGATTTTCTTTGGGGTGTATCCGGCGCGCAAGGCTGCGGAGCTGGATCCGATCGTCGCGCTGCGCGCAGATACATAGGTAGAAACTTCGGCCCGATGCTTAGGAGGCTTCGATGAACATCAGCGATCAGAAAGAAGCGGTAAGGATGGCGCTGGATACACTGCGCGCGAACAAGCTGCGCTCGGGCCTGACGATTCTCGGCATCGTGATCGGCGTGATGACGGTGATCACGATCTCTTCGGTGATTAACGGATTGAACAGCCAGGTCTCCGGCATGGTGGAGGCGATGGGCACCAATGTTCTGTGGGTGTTTCGCTTTCCCGTGATCGGGGTTCGTCCTACCACCGAGATGCTGACGCGGAAGCAGTTGACGATGGAGGACGCGGATGCGCTGGCGCAGCTACCGCACGTGCTGGGCGTTTCGCCTTCGCTGCGGTATCAGAACTTTCAGTTCAACGCCGGAAGTGTGACCGCGAAGTGGGGGACGCACAAGGTGGAGAGCGTCTCGCTGGAGGGGGACACGGCTTCGTCGAAGGATGTGTATGACTGGGACATTCACCAGGGGCGCTACTTCAACCAGGGAGACCAGGATCGTACCGCAGACGTGACGGTGCTGGGGCATGACACGGCGGAGGATCTCTTTGGCGAACAGGATCCGATCGGCAAAGAGGTTCAGATCGAGGGCCTGACCTTCACGGTGGTGGGGACGCTCGAGAAGCAGAAGGCTGCGTTCGGCGGGGGGAAGAACCCCCAGGATAACTTCGCCTACTTTCCGATCACGACGTTTCATAAGCTGCATCCCGAGGTGCTGGACTACTGGGTGAGTGTGAAGTTCGACGACCAGAAGAACAAGGCGCTGGTGATCGATGAGATGACGGACCTGTTGCGGCGGCGGCGGAAGGTGCATAACGAGGCGGACGACAACTTCGCGATCTTTGGAGCGGACTCGATTACGCGGCTGTGGAATCAGATTACGGGAAGCCTGTTTTTGCTGATGTTCGGACTGTCCGCGGTGGGCCTGATGGTGGGCGGCGTGGGCGTGATGAACATCATGCTGGTGAGCGTGACGGAGCGGACGCGCGAGATCGGCGTGCGCAAGGCGATAGGGGCGACCAAGCGGATTATCCTGATGCAGTTCACCCTGGAAGCGATCACGCTGTGCGCGCTGGGCGGGTTGATCGGGATCATGCTGGGGAGCATTCTGGCGTTTGGCTTGAAGTACATTTTGTCGTCGTCGGTGTCGGCGGGATGGGTGCTGACGGCGTTTCTCTGCTCCTGTGGAATTGGGCTGGTGTTCGGGATTTATCCGGCGTGGAAGGCTGCGAATCTGAACCCGATTGAAGCGCTGCGCTATGAGTAGGTCACTTCGTGACGGGTATATCCCTTCGGTCGGCGCTCCCGCTGGTCGCGAGGAAGATGATTTCGACCAACGAGTGCCGATAGACTAGTGTGATGGCCACAACCATTGAGGCGATCACAACACTGCTGACCCTTGCGGGGCTCGCCTATTCGCTGCTGGCGCTGTGGGGAGCGCGGGACTTTGCGCACTACTGGCGGCGAAAGAGCGTGGAGGTGGGGTACACGCCGGATGTGACGATTCTGAAGCCGGTGAAGGGCGTGGACCAGCGCATGTATGCGGGGCTTGTGAGCCACTGCCGTCAGCAATACTCCGGCAAGTTCGAGATTATCTTCGGCGTGGGCAGCTTGAACGATCCGGCGGTGGGCGAGATCGAGCGGCTAAAGGCGGAGTTTCCAGGGTGCGCGATCCGATTGATGGAGTGTCCGGAGCGGCTGGGTACGTCCGGCAAGGTGAGCAACCTGGTGCAGATGCTGCGCGAGGCTCGCTATGAGTATGTGGTGATTAATGACAGCGATATTCGGGTGTCTCCGCTGTACCTGGCGCGGGTGATGCAGTGTTTTTCGGATGCGAAGGTGGGGATGGTGACGGCTCCTTACATTGGGCGCACGACGGAAGGCGGAGCGGGGAGGACGGTGTGGTCGCGGCTGGAGGCGCTGGGGATCTCGACGGACTTTCTGCCGGGAGTGCTGACGGCGAGGAAGCTGGAGGGCGGGATTCGGTTCGGGCTGGGTTCGACGCTGGCGACCAGCAAGAGCGTGTTGGCGAAGGTGGGAGGGCTGGAGCCGTTGACGGAGTATCTGGCCGATGACTACGAGATGGGCGCGCGAATTGCTGCGGCGGGATATCGCGTGGAGCTTTCGAACGAGGTGGTGGAGACGACGGTGCCGGAGTATCACTACGGCGGCTTCAAGGATCATCAGCTGCGGTGGTCGCGGTCGACGCGGGACTCGCGCAAGCTGGGATACCTGGGGCTGGGCGTGACGTATGCGGTGCCGTGGGCAGTGATGACGTGTGTCGCGAGCGGGTTCGCGCTGTGGAGCTTTTCGCTGTTGAGCGTGGTGCTGCTGGCGCGGGTGGCGGTAGCGCTTTCGGTAGGTGTGGGTGTGCTGCGCGATGAGCAGGTGCTGCGCGACCTGTGGCTGCTGCCTGTGCGGGACTTCTTCGGACTGGGATTCTGGGCGTGGAGCTTCGCGGGAGATACGGTGGTGTGGCGGGGTGAGCTGTTTGCTCTGCGGGATGGACGGATTACTCCGGTCCATCCAGTGCGGCCTTAATCGTCCCGTGTGCGGCGGTAGTCTTCGAGCTTTCTGTGGCGACGATGGTTTGTCATCTCTGAGTCGACGGCCCAGAAGCCCAATAGTTGCTCCGTGCCGACACCAGCAGCTTCGGATGATGAGCCAGCCGAACCTTGATCGTATGCAACCCAGGTTCCGAAGAGGTCGGCGTAAAACTCAACACATAGCTGTTGTGAAGATGATTCGTCAGAACGCCAAGATCCTGCGTCAACTCCTGCGCGTTATCGAAGCTGCTCCACTCGCCACCGGACAACGTCGCAACCTCTGCCGACGTGTTCTTGCTCATCGCACCGAGGATCAAACGCAGAGGCTCGCTCAGGTTGAAGTACGCCTTCAACTCCGCGGGGCTTCCCGTGTCTCCGCCTTTCGGGTAAGTTCCAACTGTAGGTGGCGTTACATTTCCAACAATAATCGGTCTATTTGAAGGCCCCGGATTCTTGAAGGCCTCTCGCGCCGCAGTCTTCTCCGCCGAAAACGTCACGCTGTAGATCGCAGTGTTGGTTTCACCCAGCTCCCGCACAATTTCCTTTAGGCTCGTCTTGCTCCCCACATCGTGCTCCTGGCTGACCAGAAGAATCGCACGACGATTCCCCGCAGGCCGCTTCTGAAGTAGGTCGATCCCATACGCCAGGCCGTCGAAGATCGCCGCCCCTCGATCCCCCGCATCAGGATGATCGATCGCATCGGCCCATTCCGCAACGTTTGTCGTAAAAGGAGAGGCGGCCTCCGGCTGGCTGTCGAAGTTCACGATCGACACCTCGTTCGGAGCCTCGCCAAGCAGCTCAGCAATCATGGTGTCGAGATGGGCATAACTCGGGAACTGCCCGCGCGCATCCCCACCCGTCTGGATCAGCACCACCAGTGACAGAGGCCGTTTTGCCTCCTCTTCCAGCGTCACCTTCTGAGGCACTCCCTCGTCGGTCAGCACAAAATCCTCGGCCTGAAGCGAGAACACCAGATCTTTGTCCGGGGTCTGCACCAGCGTCGGCACAACCACAAGGGTCGTCGTGGTATGCAGCGTCGTCTGCGCAAACGCAGCGCAACTCCAAACACCGACGAGAGCAATGGATTTGCGGATCGTGGACTTCATCGCGTCTAAGTTAGACGATTCAGCGGCCTATTGGCACGAGAGTGCCAGCAAAAAGGTACGAGCCAGCAGCAGATCACTGCAGCCGGGTTTAGTTCTTTGGGCGTAACAGAGAGGCGATGTGGTTTCCTGCGTTGGAGGGCATGATTCTGGGGCGGGCGGTGGGGGCGAACTGCGCGGCGAGGTTTGGCGGCCAGAACGGGTCGGCAGCTGCGATGGGTCCTAGTGGGATGTCGGCGATCTTGGTGGTGGTGGTTCCGGCGTTTATGGCGTCGATGAAGGTGTTGGCGACGACTGCATAACCGGTGTTGGTGGGGTGGATGCCGTCGAGTGCGAAGAAGCCGCCGAGGAAGCTTGAGGTGCCGGTGAATCCGTTGATGGTGAGACCGTTGGTGGTGACCTGGTTGAAGAGGGCGTTGATGTCGACGAGGGTGGCGTTGGCGGCCTTGGCCTGCGCGGCGATGACGCCGTTGAAAGCGGTGACCTGGGCCTGGACGGCGACGACTTCGGCGGCGGAGAGGACGCCTGCGTCGTCGATTGGACCCTTCTGGATGCCTCCCAGGATGAGGGGAATTTCGGCGGTGCCGGTGGGGTTGACGAGGTCGCCGGGTACTATGCCGAGGATGGCGCTGAGTTCGGCGGCGGGGAGGCCGGTTTCGGCGGAGACCTCGCCGAGGACGAGAGCTGCGGGGGTGAGATAGGGGACCTTGGTGACGTCGGGGATGTTGGCGATGATCAGGTGCGCGGGGGTCATGGTGGTGAGTTGGGTGATGAGGGCCTGGTACTGCGAGGTGAAGTTGGCGACCGAGGTCATGCTGCTAGGCATGCCGGTCTCGTCGGCGACGAGGGCGTCGTTGTTTCCGATCCAGAGGAAGATGGTGGTGGGCTGGGCCTTCACGGCGAAGGTGGCCTGGCTGTAGGCCTGTCCGTAGCCTAGACCGGGGAAGCCGAGGACGAGCTGGTTGAGCTGCTGCTGGCCGGGGGCGGGATTGACCAATGGGACAGTGTTCATCACGTCGTTGAGCAGCGCTCCGGGGACGGCAAGGTCGGTGACCTGGGTGGCAAAGTTGTCGCGGCCGGTGGTGGTGCCGGGGGCGGTAGTGATGACCGGCGGAGGCCCGGGCGAGACCAGCTGCAGGACGTTGGGTGCGCCGGGGAAGGCGATCAGCGGCTGCACGATGTTGAAGCCAGCCTGAGTGGCGAGGACTGGCGCCCACCCGTGTACCTGGGTGGTATCGAGGAGGGAGCCGCTCTGGAAGCCGGCGGTGAGGGAGTCGCCGAGAAAGACAGTGTTCGAGAAGTTGCCGACGTTCTTGGCCTGCGCGGCCTGCAGGTCTGCGAGCGGGTTGGAGCTGCTACCGCTGGAGCAGCCTGCGACGAGGAGGCCGAGGGCGGCGACGAGGCTGGAGTGGAGCAGGACTGAACGAGTATTCATTTTCATGGCGACGGACGAACCCCTTGGTAACGACGCGCACCCCGGGTGGAGTCGCGGCACGTGTGCTTTCTTCAGACGTGGCTTTGTATCACACTCGGGGTGCGATGGGGAATAAGAGGTATTTGCGGAGCTATCTGCGTGGCGTGCCTGCGCGGATAGGATAGTGATGTGAAGAGCTGGGTGGAGGTTTCCGAAGAGCGGCTGACGGGCAACTACAGGCTGCTGCAGAGTGCGGCTGGAGGCGGGGTTGCTGTGCTCGCGGTGGTGAAGGCCAATGCTTACGGGCATGGGGCGGCGATTTGCGCTCCGGTGCTGGCGCGCGCGGGTGCAGAGTGGCTGGGCGTCACGGATGTCACTGAGGGGGTCGCGGTACGCGAGGCGTTGGCTGCGGCTGGGATTGTGCACGAGCGCCAGCCCAGGATTCTGGTGATGTCCGGTCTTCTGCGGGAGGACTGCGAGGATATGATTCGCTGCGGCCTGACGCCGGTGGTGTGGCAGCGGGAGCAGATGGAGTGGCTCGCCGACGCGGCGGCCCGTTATGGGGATGAGGCGATGCCGGTCCACCTGGAGGTTGATACGGGGATGGCGCGGCAGGGAGTGACGCCCGGCCCGGAGTTGGACGCGCTTCTGGCGTGGGCGAAGGATCAGGCCGGAGTGCGGATCGAGGGCGTGATGACGCACTTTGCCTCGTCGGAGGTTGCGGCCTCAGTGCAGACTGCGATGCAACGGAAGAGGTTCGAGCAGGCGATGACTGCGATTGCAGGAGCGGGACTGCATCCCGAGTGGGTCCATGCCGGGAACTCGTCGACCGTCGACAATCCTTCGAATGAGGGGAACGTGGCGTGGTTGCGTGCGCTGGCGGAGGGCGTGGGTGCGAAGCCGATGGTGAGGACCGGGATTGCGCTCTATGGCTACTGCCTGCCGATTGAGGGCAACGGAAGGAACGCGGTGCGGCAGACGTTGCAGCCGGTGATGACATGGAAGACGCGGGTGATCGGGCTGCGCGAGATCGAGGCGGGCGACACCGTGGGTTATAACGGGATCTTTACTGCGGACCGAAAGATGCGGCTTGCGCTGCTTTCGGTGGGATATGCAGATGGTTTGCGGAGGGAGCTCTCTGCCTCCAATGCGCGGCAGGGGGGGTGGGCGATGGTCAAAGGGCAGCGCGCGGCGATTGTGGGTCGCGTGTCGATGAATCTGACGATCGTAGATGTGACGGGAGTTGGAGAGGTGGCGCTGGGTGACGAGGCTGTGGTGCTGGGCGACGGAGTGACGGCGGACGATCATGCTCGGCTTGCAGGCACGATTGCGTATGAGATTCTCTGCGGCGTGCAGGCGGGGCATCGCTGTGGAGTGCGAGCGGGTTAGTCTTCGGGAAGAACCTCGTCGATGAAGGCGAGTGCGGCTGCGTTGAAGATACGTGGCCGCTGCAATGGCGCGAAGTGGCTGACGTCTTTCAGCAGGAGGAGCTTTGCGTCCGGGATGTTTTCAGCCAGATATTCAGCGTGTTCTAGCTTGATGAGTTCGTCGTGCTCGGCCTGCACGATGAGGACGGGGACGCTGACGCGGGAGAGGTCGTGCGCGGAGTAGTTGGGCTGCGTGGTCATCATAATGCGAACGGCGGCCACGAAGGCGTGGAAGTCATCTGGCGTGGCTGAGAGCTGCTCGTAGTCTTTGGCGTGTCGAGAGAAGCAGCGTATGAGGATTGGAGTGGGCTGTGCCAGATGCTTCAGACCGCTGGGGTCCATGTTGCAGCCGAAGAAGAATGCGCCGGCGACGCGGTGTGGGTGCTGGGCTGCGAGGATGAGGGCGATGCATGCGCCATCGCTCCAGCCGATCATCACGGCCTTTTCGACGTAGAGCGTATCCATGACTGCGAGGACGTCGGAGGCCATGAGCTCGTACGTGTAGGGGCGTGCGTCGCGTGTGCTGCGGCCGTGTCCACGGCTGTCGATGAGGATGACACGATGGCCTGCGCTGACGAGTTCGGGAACCTGGTATCCCCAGTTGCCGCTGTGGCCGAAGCCGCCGTGAAGCAGGATGACAGGCGTGCCGGAGCCATAGGTGGAGAACCAGATGAGAGCTCCTTCATTGTCGACGTAACCCTGATCATCGGGGGTTGGCAGAGGCGCGGCGCCTTCTGCTTCGAACTGGGTTAGATCGTCATCACAGACTGCCACTCGGGTCTCCGTCGGTTCGTAGTTGTGAGAGCAGTCTAACCCTGTTGCAGAGTTCGACGGTTAGCGAAGCTCTCGCGTCGGAGCCCGAAGGCCGTCTTTACGAAGGCGAAGACGGCACCGCCCGAAGTGAGGTGTTGGGTGGCTGGTGTTTCGATGGGGAGGTGTTGAAGCGGATGGGGCGGCATTTGCGTGCATGGCCTGCGGGCCGTTAACATCAGGCTAAGAGAAACGAGAGGAATCACTTCATGGAATCCAATACCGCAGCGCGCCGTACGGAAGACATCGCGCTCGATCTACTCAAGTTCGTTGCTTCACAGGCCAATGTCGGAAGCAAATCTACCGGTTCCACCGGGTTCGGCCTGCCGACTTCGCCGAAGGCTGAGGACCAGGTAACGCATCTGCTGGAGCTGTATGCCCGCTGCCGTGAGGCGGTCGAGGCTCCGGTCGCAAAGAAGTAGTGGCACAGGAAGAGGCACGGACGCAGTCGCTGCGCGTGGCGGTGGTGGGGGCCGGCGCCTTTGGACGGAATCATCTGCGCGTGCTGAAGGAGCTTGAGCAGGCTGGGCAGGCGGTCGAGCTTGTTGGGGTTGTCGATCGCGATGCTGCTGCTGTAGCTGCGGCTGCTGAAAAGTTCAGTGTGCCGGGGTTCGAGACGATCGAGGCTTGCCTGTCTGCGGTTGGACAACTGGATGCGGCGTCGGTCTGCGTGCCTACGGTGCATCATGCCTCTGCGGCGGCGGCGTTGCTTGCGGCCGGGGTCGATGTGTTGATCGAGAAGCCGCTGGCTGCAAGTCTTGCGGATGCTGACTTGATTCTTGAGCTTGCCCGGAAGCACGAGCGCATCGTGCAGGTGGGCCACCTGGAACGGTTCAACCCTGCGGTCACCGCGGCGCGGCAGCATCTGAATAAGCCGATGTTCTTTGAGGCGCACCGGCTCAGCATCTTTACGGCGCGTTCGCTGGATGTGGATGTGGTGCTGGATCTGATGATCCATGACCTCGATATTGTGTTGAGCCTCGTGGCTTCGCCGGTGCGCGAGGTGCGGGCGGTGGGCCTGCCGGTGCTCTCGCGCAAGGTGGATATTGCGAATGTAAGGGTGGAGTTCGAGAACGGCTGCATCGCCAACTTCACGGCCAGCCGCGTGAGTACCGAACGGGTGAGGAAGCTGCGATTCTTTCAGCCGTATCAGTATCTTTCGCTCGACTTTGCGCGTCAGGATCTGTTGATGATCGACGTGACGGCGGCTGCGGGGATGGATCCTGCGATGCTCGCTGCGATGGCCGAGAGGGCGCAGCAGGCGGGCGGACATCCGTCGGCGGGCTTGTCGTTGAAGAAGGTCGCGGTGGAGCTGGGTGAGCCTCTGCGGCTGGAGATCGAGGCGTTTCTGCAGGCTGTGCGCACGCGCACGCGGCCTGTGGTCTCGGGTGAGGATGGAAGGGATGCACTGGCGCTCGCGCTTGAGATCAACGAGGCGATCGCGGTGCACGCCGAGCGCGCCGGACTCTAGCCGCACGAAAAAAAATAGTTGAAAAGCGTGGCGTATCTTTCGTCGTCCAAAAAGTGGTTGCTAAGACACCACATCTACCACGCATTCCACCACATCTACACCACCAAAACACCATGTCAAAACACGTGTTTTCTGCAAAAACCCCTGTAAAAACCTCTACCGGCCACGCCCGAAAAAAAGTACAACTCTAATCCATCTTTTTGATGGGGACGGTGTCGGGGATCTTGAGTTCGAACTGATCGTCTTCGAGCTTCTGGTTGAGGGTGAGCTTGGTGATGGTGAGGGTCAGGATGTACTGGTCCTGGGGGCGGCGAATCTCGATCTTCATGGGGAACGGCGTATCGCCGAACTTCTGGTAGTTGCTGTAGAAGGCGCGGGTGACGACGGTACCGTCGGGGCCGTAGATGTCCTGCTGATAGGGCAGCAGATTGCCGCGACTGATGTGGATGACGCGAACAGTATGGGCGGTCTGGCCCTGCGGCTGGGCTAGGAACTCGAGGTCGTAGTCCGGCTCTTCGATGAGGTCTTTGCTGTTTTTCTCGTTCGCTATGACCCGTGTGTCCTGGGTGAGGGAGACAATCTGGTCGGGACCTAAACCATGGATGAGGAGAGAGTCGAAGAAGACGATGGGGCGGAGATTCTCAAGCCCATTGGCGGAGGGTTTCGTGACCTCGTTGGTGCCGGTCATTGCAAGGTTTTTTCTGGGGACCCAGAGCTTCCAGGTCTTGCCGTCGCTGACCATATCGAGCGCGACAGAGCCCAGAAAGGGGACGCGGAGGAGAACGCGGAGATCCTGCGGCTTTCTGAGGAAGATGTAGCCGCTGAAGCTGGGGTACTGGGTCTCTTTGCCCTGCCTGCCGCCACCAGTGGTGGCGACGATCTCTACGCTCGCATTCATGGTTTGAACGGCATCGAAGCGAGTATCGACGTCCTTGAGGAGTTGGGTCAGTTCGGCGTTAAGGACGACGTCGGCGGGCCGCGTCTTGGGAACGATGCGGGTGTGGGTCAGGCAGCCGGTCAATGCCGGAGCCAGCCCAATGATTCCTACCGCCACCGCCTGTCGTATCCTCATGAACACAAACTTCAAGTATATCTTTCCCGGCTCGGTTCCTTGTACTCAGGCCGTAACGCGGCAACTTTCAACTATTTCGTATACGTGTTGGATGTTGGCAGGTTCCGATGCGCTTCTGAAAATCGATGGCTAAACGGCAGTTGCCTAAGGGGTAACCGCGGCTGCGGGATGCTGGGTCTTCTGTGCCTGGCGGTAGGCCTGGACCTGCTGGGCGTGCTCCTGGAGGGTGGCAGAGAAGCGGGTATGGCCGGAGGCGTCGCTGACGAAGTAGAGGTAGTCAGTGCGAGCGGGGCGCATGGCGGCTCGCAGAGCCGCGAGGCCGGGGTTGGCGATGGGGCCCGGCGGCAAACCAGCGTGTTTGTAGGTGTTGTAGGGTGAGGGCGACTGGAGGTCCGAGGCATAGATGGTGCCGCGCCAGCGTCCGTCGAGCAGAGCCGCGTAGATGACGGTGGGGTCGGTCGCAAGGGGGATGTTTTTGGCCAGCCGATTGACGAAGACGCCCGCTACGAGGGGCCGTTCGGCGTCCTGACTCACCTCTTTCTCGACGAGCGAGGCCATGATGAGGGTTTGGGGCACATCGCTGGTGAGGCCAATCTGAGAGGCCACCTGGTGGAAGCGGCGGGTCATCGCGGAGAGGATCTGGACCGGGGTGGCGTGGCGGGAGAAGTGGTAGGTGTCGGGGAACAGGTAGCCCTCAAGCGACGCGGGGGGCGGGCCTTCGGTGTTCCAGGCGGCGATGAGTTCGGTGTGCTGGCGTTCGGCGGCGAGGAAGGCGTCGTGTGGGCCGAAGCCGGCGGCCTCGACTGCCTGGGCGATATCGAAGATGTTGAAGCCTTCGGGGATGGTGAGGGCGCGGGTGAAGACATCGCCGTGGACCAGGCGCTCGTAGACCTCGGTCATGGGGGCCTTGTGGTCGAAGCGGTACTCGCCGGCCTTGAGGATACCGCCTCGCTTGAGACGGAGGAGATAGAAGCCATAACGGCTGCTGATGAGGCCGCTATGCTCCAACTGGGTGGCGATGGATTCAGTTCCGGTGCCTGGGGCGATGTCGAGGAAGGTCTCGGTGGAGGGGCCGTAGGGGAGGTAGAGGAAGCCGGCCGCTATGGCTGCGGCGAGGAGCAGAAGCAGCAGAAGGGTACCGAGAAACTTCAATGCGTGCCTCCGTTTGGGCTTAGGGCTCAGGATTTCAGGGGTGGCCAGGCTTGCTTCAGCGCACGGCGTCCGCTCTCATTTTACGGCGGCGCGGCGGCCTTTCGACTGGCGGACTCAAGTTCGTGACTAGACGTCATCGCTCGAAAGATAAGGTTACCGGTGTCTCGACCTGGGTGAGTGGACTCTCCCAGGTGGTTTTGCTCGGGCGGCATCGTATAATCGAGTTTTGACCACAATGCGTTGCCGCGCGAAGGGTTGCGCGCTCGCCAGTATCATCCGGAAGGCCCCATGCCAGAACAAGTAAAAAAGAGGCTCGCAGAAGAGATCAAGTTGTTGGAGCACGAACTGACCACCGAACTCCCTGCGGAGATCAAGAAAGCCGTCGCACTGGGCGACTTGAGTGAAAACGCCGAGTACCACATGGCCAAACAGCGGCAGGTCTTCGTCAACGCCCGTCTGGGCCAGTTGAAGAAGCGGATGGGCGAGCTGGCCATGGTGAACCTGGTCAATATTCCCAATGACAAGGTTGGGTTTGGCTCGCGCGTGACGGTCTTCGACTCCAGCAAGGATGAAGAGATCAAGTATCAGCTGGTGACGAGCGAAGAGTCCGATGTGTCCAAAGGGCTTATCTCGACGACCTCACCGATCGGTCGAGCGTTGCTGGGCAAACAGGTTGGCGATAGCGCTACGGTGGTTACGCCGAACGGCAAGCGCGAACTTGAGATTCTCAAGCTGCTGACGATTCACGATGCCCCTGCGGAAGAGTAGATTTTCCCATGCGGAGCACACGTCGTGCCATGCTGGCGATGTGATAACAAGGAACGGTAAAAACGGGAAGCGGTAAAAAACGGGCTTTTCCCCGGAGGATGAGTTTTTTGACCTGGACAAGCGCATTCGGCAAAGGCAGCGGGTGGTTGCTGCAGAAGATCGTGAACGGCCTTGCGCTGACCCGTATCTCCCCTAATGCCTTGACCTTCATTGGATTGGTAATCAACATTATTGCCGCCTGCTTTTTTGGATTTGCGCGGCCTAGTAACGCGAACCGCATGTTTATGTACGCGGGGTTGATCATTATTGGGGCGGGCGTCTTCGATATGGTCGATGGGCGCGTGGCGCGGAAGACGAACCAGGTGTCGGTGTTCGGCGCGTTCTTCGATTCGGTGATGGACCGCTACTCGGATGTCGCGATCTTCTTTGGATTGCTGATCTACTACGCGCGCGGCAACCGGCTGTTTTATGTGGGGCTGGTGGCGTTCGTGATGACAGCGTGTGTGATGGTGAGCTATACCCGCGCACGGGCCGAGGCGCTGATTGGAACGTGCAAAGTTGGTTTCATGGAGCGGCCGGAGCGTATTGTTTGCGTGATCCTGGGTGCGCTGTGCAACCGATGGGGCGTGATGGCTCCGGCGCTGTGGGTGCTGGCGCTGTTTGCGACGCTGACGGTGATCCACCGGATACGGTATACGTACCTTGAGACCGAGCGCAGGAAGCTGATCGCACAGGCGAAGTAGCCGCTGGCGAGTGGGCTGAGATCTTATGACAAGATGCGCTGAAGGACGTTGGTCTTCGCGAGGTCGATGATCTCGTCGCCGCGTCCACTGAGGATGCTCTTTGCTGCCCAGAGTGAGAAGCCTTTGGCTTGCGCAAAGCTGATGTGCGGCGGCATGGAGAGCTCCTGGCGATTCACCATCACCTCAACGAGTGCGGGGCCTGGTGTTGCGAAGGCGGTTCGCATGGCGGACTCGAGATCGTTGGGCTGCTCGATGCGAATGCCGTGGATGCCGATGGCGTTGGCGACGGCGGCGAAGTTAGGGTTGTCGAGGTCGGTGGCGTAGGTGACGATGCCGAGGGATTTCATCTCCAGTTCGACGAAGGCGAGGGCGCCATTGTTGAAGACGACGATCTTGACCGGCAGCTTGAGCTGGCGAAGGGTGAGAAGATCGCCGAGCATCATGGCGAGGCCGCCGTCGCCGGAGAGTGTGACGACCTGGCGATCGGGAAAGGCGCACTGCGCACCGATGGACTGGGGGACGGCGCAGGCCATGGATCCGTGGTTGAAGGAGCCGAGGAGACGGCGGCTGCCGTTCATGGTGAGATAACGCGCAGCCCAGACGGTGGGTGTGCCGACGTCGCAGGTGAAGATGGCGTCGTCTGCGGCGAGCTCATCGATGAGGCGCGCGACGTACTGGGGATGGATGGGAGTCTTGTTGTTATCTGCTCCGGCGAGTTCTTCCAGGCCCTCGCGTACCTTCTTGTAGTCCTTTGTTCGGGCGTCGAGGTGGGTGTGGTCGGCTTTGGTTTCGAGGAGGGGAAGCAGCGCGGAGAGCGTGTCTTTGATGGAGCCGACGAGGCCGAGGTCAACCTTGGTGCGGCGTCCGATG
Source organism: Granulicella sp. S190 (assembly GCF_009766095.1). Lineage (GTDB taxonomy): Bacteria > Acidobacteriota > Terriglobia > Terriglobales > Acidobacteriaceae > Edaphobacter. Next base: position 16,178 of record NZ_LMUD01000009.1, on the reverse strand, counting down.
TTGTTGCCGCGGAGGTCGACCTGGATGACCTTGGCATGGCTGGGGAAGAACTGGGTGTAAGGAAAGTCGGTGCCGAGCATCAACAGGACATCGCAGTCTTCCATGGCATGGTAGCCGGAGCTGAAGCCGATGAGGCCGGTAAGGCCGACGTCGAAGGGATTGTCGAACTCGAGGAACTCCTTGCCACGGAGAGCGTGGACGATGGGGGACTTGAGAGCGTCGGCGGTGGAGAGGATCTCAGCGTGCGCGTCTTTGCAGCCGGCCCCTCCGAGGATGGTGATTTTTTTTCCGGCGTTCAGGATTGCGGCTGCTTCGCGCAGCTCATCGTCGTTGGGGCGGATGATGGGCTGGGCTTTTTTGACCGGGAGGACACTGCGATCATCGGGCGCGTTGTGAAGGAGCACGTCGCCCGGCATGACGAGGACGGCGACGCCGGAGAGGTTGATGGCGGTGCGCATGGCGATTTCGAGCAGGCGCGGCATCTGTTCGGGGATTCCGACCATCTCGCAGTAGTCGCTGCACTCTTTGAAGAGGTTCTGGGGGTGGGTCTCCTGGAAGTAGTTGGAGCCGATCTCGACGCTGGGGATGTGCGCTGCGATGGCGAGGACGGGAACCCGGCTTCGATGGCAGTCGAAGAGGCCGTTGATGAGGTGCAGGTTGCCGGGGCCGCAGCTCGCAGCGCAGACGGCGAGGGTGCCGGTGAGGTGTGCGTCGGCCCCGGCGGCGAAGGCGGCAGCCTCCTCATTGCGGACGTGGACCCACTCGATGGTGCCATCTTTGCGTAGGGCGTCGGTAAAGCCGTTGAGAGTGTCGCCCGGCAGGCCGTAGACCCGCTTGACTCCAGCGTTTTTAAGACTCTCGACCATAAGTTCCGCGATGGTCTTTGACATTTGTTTCCTCGGATCTACCCACGCTGATGGGCTTGTCTAGAAGTTTGCTGCATAAGACGAACTCAAGCAGAGGTGAGATGCAGTGAGCGTGCGAATAGTTTTGTTAATTCATGGCGGTGCAGCGTTGGTAGTGCGGTTGGTGGAAGCCAGAGGTTCCCGTAGACTCGATAGGGAATGAAGATGCAACCTGTTCTCCTGATTCACGGTGGTGCGTGGGCGATGCCCGACGATGCCATCGCCGCCCATGAAGCCGGCATCGCGAATGCGCTGGCTGCAGGATATGCGCTGCTGGAACGAGGGGCCAGCGCGGTGGATGCGGTTGAGGCTGCGGTTGCAGTGATGGAAGATGACGAGACCTTCGACGCCGGGCGCGGATCCTTTTTGACGCAGGATGGGCGGGTGCAGATGGATGCCCTGCTGATGAACGGGGAGAATCTGCGTACGGGGGGAGTGGCGTGCGTGGAGCGGCTGCGAAATCCGATTCGCGCGGCGCGGCTGGTGCTGGACAAGTCGCCGCATGTGTACTTTGTCGGGACGGGAGCGGAGAGGTTTGCGCGCCAGCATGGCATGGAGCTGTGCGACAACATGGAGTTGGTGGTGCGGCGCGAGCAGGAGAGGCTCTACAAGGCGCAGGCGGATGAGCTTGCCGGGCTACCCGATGAGACTTTCTCCGGAAGCCTTGAGTCGCATGACACGGTGGGGGCGGTGGCGCTCGATGTACATGGAAATATTGCCGCGGGAACCAGTACGGGCGGGACGTTGAACAAGGCTCCGGGGAGGGTTGGCGACTCGTCGCTGATCGGCTGCGGCTGCTATGCGGATAATCTTTCGGCTGCGGTGTCTTTGACGGGGTGGGGCGAGCCGATTATGAAGTTGGTGCTGGGAAAGTGGGCCGTGGATCGGGTTGCGGCTGGGGCTAGCCCCGACGAGGCTGCGCACGAAGCCATTGCTTATCTGTTTAATCGGCTGGGCGGACACGGCGGGATCATCCTATTGGGGCCGGATGGCCGCGTGGGGATGGCGCACAATACGCCGCGCATGGCGTGGGGTCTGCAGACGCCTGCAGGGAGACAGGTGGGCGTCACTCGCAACGAGGCCTGAATCTATAAAATTGACTGGTGATGCTGGCCGCGCCTTTGTTTCCCGATACTCGTCTTGAGGAGATTCATCGCCGGCTGCTGGCCTACTACGGCCAGTCTCCGGAGCGTGAGGTGTGGGATCCGCTGAAGCAGTTCATCTACTCGCTGCTCTCGTCGCGCACAAAGACGGAGATCTCGGTGGCGGTAACACGGCACCTCGAGGATCGCTTTAGAGGCTGGGAGAACGTTCGTGATGCTTCAATTGCTGAGATCGAAGATGCGATTCGCGCCGTAACCTTTCCTGAGCCTAAGGCGGTAAACCTGAAACGGGCGCTGGAGCAGATTACGCAGCGCTGCGGCTCGCTTTCGCTGGATTTTCTGAAGGCCTATCGCACGGACAAGATTCGTTCGTGGCTGGAGCGCTTCGACGGAGTTGGCGTGAAGACCAGCGCAGCGGTGGTGAACTTCAGCACGCTGCGACGGCGTGCCATCTGTGTCGACAGCCACCATCTTCGCGTGACCCAGCGGCTGGGCCTGGTGGGGCGGAGCGCGGATGCCCGGGAGACGGAGAACCGGTTGATGGAGATGGCGCCGGTGAAATGGTCTGCCGAGATGCTGGATGAACATCATTCGCTGATCAAGATTCACGGCCAGCAGCTATGTCCGAAGAACAATCCCAGGTGTCGCGAGTGCCCTCTGCTGGATCTCTGCCTTACTGGGACGGAAATGCTCTCCAATTCGAGCAGGGGCAAAGCCGGGCGGTTAGTAATGACGGCGAAGAAGAGCGCGGCGCGCCTAAAACCCACAAAATAAGAGGCCATCGGGCGGCGGCTACAAGGGAATTGCTGAATCAAATTCTCCGCTTCCGGTTTACTCTTGCGTACTGAATGGTCATTCATGTAGAACATCGCGTCATCAAAGTTGTCGGTTGGGCCGTCGCCAAGAGGCTCGGAGTCCGCTGACATCACGGGAGCAACACGCATGTTCAACGTCAAGTCGCGGCTTTTCTGGTTTAACGCTCTGGCCGCTGTTCCTCTCCTGGTGTGCGTCTCCACCGGCGTTCGGGCTCAGAACATCTCTACGGCTCAGCTCAATGGGACAGTTCACGATCAAACCGGGGCGGTGATTCCGAATGCCGCGGTGGCGATCACGGATGAGTCCAAGGGCTTCTCCCGAGCGACGACCTCGGATGCGCAGGGAAACTATCGTCTGCTGCTGCTGCCTCCGGGGACCTATACCGTGAAGGCTACGGCTACGGGATTCAACACGTACGTCAGCAGGAATGTGATTCTGACGACGGGCGAACAGGGTGAGCTTCCGCTCTCACTGTCGGTCGGGACGACGCAGATCGTGACGGTGAGTTCGGGCGCCGATATCATCGAGACGCAGCGGAGTTCGCAGTCGACCACGGTCGATCAGCTGCGCATCGATAACCTGCCGACGAACGGCCGCAACTACATCAACTTCACGCTTACCAACTCGCAGATTGCGCGGGACGCTGCGCCTTCGGTGGGGGCGATTCCTACTTCGGGGTTGAACTTCGGGGGCGTTCGGGCGCGGTCTAACTCGATCAACGTGGATGGCGCGGATGCCGGGGACTACATCTCGGGGGGAACGCGGTCGACGGTTTCGCAGGACGCGGTGCAGGAGTTCCAGATCATCACGAATGGCTTTGCGGCGGAGTACGGCAGGGCGTCTGGCGGCGTGGTGAATATCGTAACGAAATCAGGAACAAATAAGACCCACGCAAGCGCCTTTGGGTTTTTGCGTAACCGCTACATCCAGGCTACGAACCCCTTTTCTACGGTCGATCAGCCTGCGTATACGCGCGTGCAGGCCGGGTTTACCATCGGCGGCGCGATCGTTCCGGATAAGACGTTCTACTTCTTCTCGACCGAGATTACGCGGCGCCAGGAGACTGGCTTTTCAGACATTGGGGCGAATAACTTTGGACTGACGAACATCGACGTCAGCCGGTTCTATGGAGTTCCGGGAGGCGCTCTGACGATTCAAGGCACCCCGGAGCAACAGGCGTTTCTGCAGAATGCCGCTGTTCCGGCCAACACGCCTGGAATTCAGCAGTACATCGCGCTGGTGGGCTCTGGCTCGTCGCTGGCGACCACGGGACAGAATCCTGCGTTCCTGCAGACGGCGATTGGGCCGAAGAACTTCGCCACCTCAGGCCAGCTGACGCCCGCGTCTTTTACCGCACTCAACAGCCTGATCGGAAACTTTCCCATCTCGGAGAAGACCGAGGTGTACTCGCTGCGGATCGATCATAAGCTGACGAGTAATCAGCAGCTGGCCCTGCATGCCAGCGTCAGCCCCAGTTACATCACGGGGATCGAAGAGAGCGCGGCGAATCAGAATATCGGGGAGAACTCCTTCTCGCGCACTGCCACGCAGAGGCTGCACGATGTCGCCATCGCGGGGCAGTATACGGTCCTGATCGGGAACAACAAGGTGAACGACCTGCGCTTTCAGTACGCGCGGCATCCAGTTCGTTTTGCCAATACCGACGCACCTGGTGGCAGCAATACTGCAGTCAATATTCCGGGCTATGCTTACTTCGGCAAGACTCCCTTTTCAGTCGTAGACCGGATTGAGAACCAGAACCAACTGCAGGACAACTTCACAATCACACGCGGCGGCCACACCGTCAAGGTGGGTGTCGATCTACGTTACATTCCGATCAACCTGCTTCAAGGGCAGCTCTATGGTGGCGGCGACTATACGTTCGCGGCGCTGAACGCTACCGATGTCTCTTCCCAACTTGAGGGCCTGCCAGGATTCTCGGCCGTACAGGCTTATGGGCTTGGAATTCCGCAGTCGTTCGCGCAGGGAATTGGACAGACGACCTACAAATACGATCTGAAGACGCTCGGAGGGTTCTTGCAGGACAGCTGGCGCGCGACCAGCAGGCTGACCTTGAACCTTGGGATTCGCTATGACATCGAGGCCTTTCCGACACAGCTTGGTCTGAACGCGAATACGACCGAGGCTGAGAGAATATACGGGATTCGCGAGGGGATTCGTCTGCAGGATACCAACTTTGCTCCGCGTATAGGGATTGCGTATGACGTTCGGGGCGATGCGAAGACGGTGATTCGCGCAAACTACGGACTCTTCTATGATCGCGCGCCCGGCAACCTGGAGTCGCAGTCGACCAGCTTCAACTCGACCAAGGTTCCGCTTGTCATCCTTGGCGGTGGCTCTCCATGCAGTGTGCTAAGTCCGAATGCCGCAGCGAGCCCTCTAAATCTTAATGCTACGAATGCATTTCAGGGATCGCTGGGCAACGCGAACTGTCTGGGAGCGAGTGCTGCCGGGGTGAACTACATTGCGAGTCAGCAGCGATTCGATCCCGACAACTCGAACTCGGTCTTCGTCAATCAAAACTTTCTGACTGCTGGATTCCCGCTGGCGATTCTTCCTTCGGGACTACCTGCGGACCTGCACTACGTCACGCCTTATGTGCAGCAGATGTCTTTCGGAGTCGAGAAGGATCTTGGCCGCGATATGTCGTTGAACGTCGCGTTCAACTCGACAGGAGGACGGCATCTGAATCGTCCCATCAATGTGAACCCGGTCAATCCGCAGCTGCTGACCGCCAACTGGAGGAACGCGGTAAACGCGGTAAAGGCTGGTACGGCAGCGCCTGGGACTGCAAGCCCAACGTCGAATCCGCTTACGGTGGGCACGGCGGCTGGGGTCAATCCTTGCGGAGTTGGTCCGACTGGCCCTTTCGTCACGCCGGCGCTTCTGAACTTTTTCAGGAAGTCCGGCCTGAATACGTCACTGGCGAGTTTCCTAGCGAATCCAGCTGTGGGCGGTGGTCAGTGCGTCGCGCTGGCGAGCGAGATTGCGGCGTCGGACGGCCTGGGCGTGGGGATTCCTATTCCTTTTGGCGATATGACGCCTAACCTGACAACGGGAACCTCGAGCTACAACGCTTTGAGCGTCAATCTGAAGAAGCGATTTACGACGAACTACGAGTTCCTGGTGAGCTACACCTGGTCGCATGCGATCGACGATTCGACGGATGTTGTCTCCACGTCGGATGCGCCTCAGAGTAACTTTGCGCCGAATGCTGAGCGGAGTACGTCGAGCTTCGACCAGCGCCATCGGCTGGTGCTCTCCGGCGTCTATAACTCCGGACGCCTCGGTGGGTCGGGCTTCTTTCCTACCGCGTTCTCCGGTTTTACCGTGGCACCGATCTTTGAGATCTCTTCAGGACGGCCGTTCAATATCCTGACCGGCAGCGATACGAACTTCGACTTCGATCCGCTTACGGATCGTCCCAACGCGGTTGCACCCGGCAGCGGAACTACAAGCTGTGGCACGGCTCCGGTGCTATCAAAGTACTCTCCGACCGGCGCATTTAATCTGCCCTGCTACGCTGACGCGCCTGCCGATGCTGGGCCGGCGAGCAGCTACTACGCCGGCAATCTTGGGCGCAATGTTGGGGTCAAGCCTTATACGGTCTTTACGGATCTGCGTTTTGCGAAGGCATTTACGTTCTCTCACGAGGTCGCCCTGCAGGTGACGGCGGATATCTTCAACTTGATCAATAAAAACAACACCCTGGATGTGAACCTGCTTTATACCGCGGCGGGTACGCCGACAGCTTCGTCCGATCCGCGGCAGTTCCAGTTTGGAGCTCGCGTGTCTTTCTAGACTAGATGCAACTCTTCAGCGTGTTTGGACCTAAAGTCTTCGCCGCCAAAATGCGAGAAGGGGCGCAACCTATCTGCGAAAATAGGTGTCAGCATATCCAGGAATCGGTGTGCATCTTCCGCGGAGAGGTTTGGAATGAGAAAGAGTTGTGTCGCAGCGACAGCGCTGGTGATCCTGGCCTCGGCACTGGGCTGCGCGAGGGCTCGGGCTGACGCTGCTCTGTTGATGGAGGAGCCCTATGGCGAGTTCGGGGCGTTTAATCCCACGGGACATGCGGCGATCTACCTGAATCACATCTGCGCTGACTCGCCTACGCATCTACGGCCTTGTCGTCCAGGAGAGCCCGGCGCGGTCATCAGCCGTTATCACAAGATAGATGGTTACGACTGGCTGGCGATCCCGCTGGTACCGTATCTCTACGCGGTGGAGCGCGTGGAAGATATTCCGAAGACTGCGGATGCAGCGGTGGAGGCGACTCTGCGCGATCAGTACAGGCGAGATCATCTGCTTGCGTTCGCACCTGATGTTGCTCAGGGAAAGAAGGCTGGTGAAGCTCCCGGCGGGGAGTGGACGCAGCTTGTGGGTGCGTCGTATGACCGCAGAATCTACGGCTTTCAGGTCGCTACGACGGCGGATGAAGACGAGCAGTTTATGAACCGGTTTAACGACAACCGAAACAACGGGCACTTCAATCTGCTGTTTCACAACTGCGCTGACTTCTCGCGAACCTTGATCAATGTGTACTATCCGCACAGCGTGCACCGAAACTTCTTTGTCGACCTGGGAATCACGACACCGAAGCAGGTTGCACGCTCATTGACCAAGTATGCGGATCGGCATCCTGACCTGGAGTTTTCTACCTTTATGATTCCGCAGGTGCCGGGGAGCATCAAGCGGAGCCATCCCATCGATGGAGTCCTGGAATCCGTCGTGAAGTCAAAGAAGTATGTTGTGCCGCTGGCAGTCTTGAGTCCGGAGGTTGCAGCGGGCTTCGTGGTGGCTTACCTCACAGATGGTCGCTTCAAGGCTCCCAAGGATGCTGCGGTTGAGGTGATACCTGGAGAACCCACGACGATGACGGGCGCCACTCCCGTTCCGGGAGCGGTCGAGGTTCGCCATCCGATGCCTCCACCTGCAGCGGAACCTATTCCGGCTACCCCACAGTAGCTGGCTGAAAGGCTAGTTAACCTTGAGGTTTGCGTCGGCGTCCATCACGAGAGACTCCCCTTCGACGAGGAGCGAGTGCAGCTTCAGTGAGTCGAGCGAGAGGGAGTAACCGGTAGTTTCGGTGGAGCGGCTCAGAAGCTGCCGCATAAGGATTGCAGCGTTGACCTTCATCTGCGCTGGGACTTTGTGGCTGAGGAAGGGCGCGAGGATAAAGTTCAGCTCACGGGACTCACTGAGCCGTTCGATCCGCGCGTCACGAAAACCGATGCTCTCCTCTTCGGCTTCGGGAATCAGTGAGACGTCTGTGTCCGTGGTCAGCGAGACGCCGAGGCAGGTGCCCCGAACGGAGGTGCCGAGCTTCGATTTTGCATGAACGTGGACGACGATGCGGTCCTGCACGAAGGTGACGTGCGGCGATTCAGCGTAGACAAAGCAGGGCGAGTTGGCATCGCCACGGATGTAGTAGCGCCCCTCGGGGCCGTTGAAAAGCTGCGCGCGGAGAGTTTGTTCCAGCGCCTGTGCGGAGACCTTTACCTCGATCGCAGAGGCTGCCTGAGTCGCAGAGAAGAGAAGTATAAGGGGAAGCAGCAGGCAAAGCTGGAGTTGGCGCATGTTGGTTTAAGCATAACGGCAGTCGCGCGTGCCAGCATCTTGTTTTGACGATCCTGGATCAGGGGTGGCTGGTAATCTGTGCTGACGATGCGAAAATCTGCTCCGCTCCTCTTCGTGCTTCTCTGCGCTTTGATGACACTCCCTTTAGCCGCTCAGGGTAAACGTATGGTCGTCATCGATCAGGATGGCTCCGGTCCTGGCGGCTCCAACCAGATGGCGATGATGGTGCTGCTACAGTCTCCGGAGGTAGAGGTGCTGGGAATCACGATGGTGAGCGGCAATGCCTGGGAGCCGGAGGAGGTGCAGCACACGCTGCGGATGCTTGAGCTGATTCATCGGCCGGATGTTTCCGTCGTGCCGGGAGCGGTCTTTCCTCTGGTTCGAACGGAGGAAGAGTCGAAGATCCAGGAGCAGCTCTATGGCACCTTTCCCTGGTATGGCGCGTGGGGCGATCTCGCTGCGAAGACGAGCCGCCAGCCTTATCACGGGCCATACGTCATTCCTAAGCTTGATGAGGGTGAGCCGGTGCTGAAGCCGTCATTAGAGGATGCAGCGCATTTTCTGATCCGGCAGGTGCATGCGCATCCGCACCAGGTCACCATCTATGCCGCAGGCCCGCTCACGAACATCGCGTTGGCGCTCTCGATCGACTCGCACTTCGCGGAGTTTGCACAGGGCATCGTGATCATGGGAGGCAGCCTGAGCCCGCAGACCGGCGACCCTGAGTTCGTCAACAATCCACGCCATGAGTTCAACTTCTGGTTCGATCCTGAGGCCGCACACATTACGCTTCGCGCCCACTGGCCTCGCATCGATCTGACTACGGTCGATATCTCGGTCAAGACCAGGTTTACGAAGTTGATGCTTGATGAGATTGCACGGTCTCCTTATCCGGCTGCGAAGTATCTTGCCGCCTATACGGGCGAGTTCTACTATCTATGGGACGAGCTTGCGGCCGCAGCGTGGCTTGATCCTGCAATCATCACCAAGGAAGAAAAGTTGTACCTCGATGTGGATCTTAGCCGCGGCCCGTTCTATGGAGATACGCTTTCGTGGACTGCGGAGAGCAAGCCTGCGCTGGATGTGCAGTTGGTCCACGTCCAGAAGGATCTGGATCTTCCACGGTTCTATAAGCTCTTCGTCGAGCTGATGAAAGCTCCACCACAACCTTTTCCCTCGGCCAAGTAAGAGAGATTCCCGCTGTCATAAGGCCATGCGACGAAAGCTGTATCCTCTTTGTAGATTCGATCCTGTATCAGCAGGACGGCTTGTTCGTACCGGGAGGATTTATGGAAAGGCGTGACTTCTTGAGCGCATCGATGGCAACCTCCGTATTGGCTTTAGCAAATCAGTCGCAGGCTCAATCTTCTGCGGGCCGCCCACGTGAGTACTACGAGATTCGCAGGTATCACCTGCAGACCGGACCACAGGTCAAGCTCACAGAAGATTATCTGGCGAATGCGTTGATTCCTGCGCTCAACCGGATGGGTATTGCGCCGGTCGGGGCTTTTCATCTCGACATCGGACCGGATACGCCGACGTTATATCTTTTGCTGCCGTGCGCGAAACTCGACACGCTTGTCTCTGCGGAGCTACAGCTTGCGCATGATGAGCAGTTCCAGAAAGCTGCTGCAGCCTTCTGGAGTGCTCCTGCAACGGCCCCTGCCTTTCAACGCATCGATAGCTCGCTCCATGTGGCGTTCGAGGGTTGGCCGAAGTTGACGCTGCCAGCCGCAACGGCAGAGCATGGCAAGAGAATCTTCCAGCTGCGGACCTACGAGAGCCCCAGCAGCCAGGCGCATGTTCGCAAGGTGGAGATGTTTCATCACGGTGAGTTTGACATCTTTCAGCGGGCGGGTTTCAGCCAGATCTTCTATAGCGATACTCTGATCGGTCCACGCATGCCGAACCTCACCTACATGCTGGGCTTTGCCGATCTGACGGACCTCAACGCGAAGTGGGACAAGTTCCGTGCGGATCCTGAGTGGATCAAGCTGAAGAGCTCGCCGCGATATGGCTACGAAGAGATTGTGAGTAACATTTCGAATCTGATCTTGAGCCCAACGGCTTACTCGCAGGTTTGATCCCAGGGATGAGATTGCTCTTCTACGGCGGAGTGGGGTCTGCTGCGTTTGGGACGATGCTCGAAGTGGCGGCGAAGCGATGATAGTTGGCGTATGTCGCCGTGAAGCGAAAGGCATTCGTCCTGGACGTCTCGGTGGTGAAGGCTGTCACAGTCAATGGGAGCCAGAATGTTTTTCCATTGAGAGTGACGGGGGCAAAGTCGACCGAGGCAGTCCCACGAACGGCGCTGTCCTTGCCAATGGGGTGAGGGACGGTGCGTTCGATGTGCGTAACCTGCCAGGTTGACGAGTCGATGACGAATTTGCCTGTGGTGCCGGCCTGGATGGAAGAGCAGCCAGGCTGTCCGGAAGCGCCTTCGTTTGCGGTGAAGGTAAATGCTTCGGTACCCGGAGGTAAGGACGAAGGATCGGGATCGTAGTTGAAACACTGACGGTGTTCTGCGGAGAGGAACTTTGTGAGTGCTCTGCTAAAACCTCCGCTGAACGAGATCGGCATGTCTAGTTTTTTACCGCCCGACGGTCTGCCATTGATCGTGCTGACCTCGCGCGACTCTTCAAGGGTTTGGAGAGGAGACGAGGATCGCGTGACACGGAAGAGCGCCTCGATCGTGGTCTCGTGCTTCACGCTGCCATCGTGGAGTTCCTGCGAGACGATGTGTTCGTCGCAGAAAAAACTGGGTACGGAGGCCTTGTACCGGTCGGTGTTCGCTTCCACGCGCGTAAGAATCTGTTCAAGCGCCGGGTCTGGGTGCTGGCCTTGCACAGTTACCGTAGCAAAACCTCCCAGAAGGCATAAGAATGAGGTGCGTCTTAGGTGTGAAGCGAGGCTCATGAACGACTCTACGTTCGGCGCTGCAGATTAGTTCGCTAGCAAGTTTCCTAGCGGGTCTCAAGGAGGAGCAGGTTGCCGTCTGGGTCGATGATGCTGAGGGTATTGCCATTCTTGAGGGCGAAGATGCCCTCTTTGTGGAGGTGGCGCGCGGCTTTGCTAAGGCTGTTTGACTCAAGGGTGATGCGGGCGTGACTGCCTGGGGTCCCAGGAAGAATCTCAATCTCCTGGCCGCTCTCGCCGGGCATATGGAGACTCATCGGGTCGTTGGCGATGGGCTTGAAGTTGAGCTGGTTGATATAAAAGTCGCGGGCCGCAGCAGGGTCGGCCATCGGCAGCGACATCCCAATCAACTTCTCGGCGATGCGGTCGGGGCCAAGATGTTTCCCCTCGTCTTCGCGGTGCAGCGAGCCGGGCATGTACTGGGTGTATTCGATGATCTGGGCGCCTGAGGATTGGGCTGGACCGGCTATGAAGAAGTGAAGGTTGCCCGGCTCGGTCTTTCCGGTGGGAGTTGGGGTGAGGCCGTGGCTCGAGTAGTTATCATTGAGCGCCTGCAGATCAACGGCCTCGAAGCAGAGGCGCGAGGAGCCGGTGTCGGTATCGGTGGCAACTGCGGGGGTAAGTTCGATGAACTGGACGTCGTTGATCTTGAAGAATGATCTATAGGGAACATTGTCTTTACGAAGATCGAAGGCTCGTTCGAAGCCGAGCTTCTCGTAGAAGGCGACAGAGGCGTCAAGACTGTGGACGCGAAGAGAGACGTGGGCGATGCCGTTGAGGGGTGGAGTTCTGATGTCGGGCTGGGCGTGCAGGAGAGGCGTGAAGAGGATGTTCAGAAGGGCGGTGAGAAGAGAACACTTGTGTAGCAGACGGATACGGAAGGCCGGACTCGAGGTCATTTACTGCTCCATTGGTTCTGAGTACGAATTGTCGCCTATGGATGAGATTGGTGACAATTCACAGGTCAGGACAGGGGAGCGCGAGTTATAGAAGCGGAACCTGGTATCGGAGAGTTCGCCGAACGCCGTTCGAAAAAGAAAGCCCATCTTCACGTAGATTCACGTGGAATAGATGTGTGTGAAGATGGGTGTATTGAGATACGGCGGCGGATCAGGCGTTTACGTTTACAGCAGAGCCCGAGGTTTGCCCGCTGTTGACGAGAAAGTTGGTGAGATCTGATAGAGCATCCGTGGTGTTGCCGGAGTTTAGATCGGAGCCGAGCTGGTTGAGCAACTTATCGAGCGGGTTGGAGGACTGCGAGTCGGAGGTGCTCCCGGTCGATGAGGAAGACGGGGAAGAAGAGTTCTGGGCCTTCAAATCGTTCTCTACCTTAGTGAGTGCTGCCTTGGCGCTGTTTACATCGTTGGAGCCCAGAGCCTTGAGCAGCGCGGCCAGGTCGGTCGAAAGTGCATTGCCGGAAGAGCTGCTGCTGGTGCTATTGGGGTTGGAGTTGTCGGAAGCCTGGGTTGTTGAGGCCTGTGTTGTGGGGTTGGTAGTGGTTTTGGAGTTCTTGAGTTGGGCGAGCTCGTTGAAAAGATCGTTGCTGGAGCTCTGCGGAACAGGCGTTAGGACTGACAAGCTCATGTGGTTCCCTTTCGTAGATGTCTGCGGATACTTCGCGTGACAGTTGCTTCTTGCATCGTCATCCCGCAAAAAAGCTTTAGATGAAAACGGATCTTTCGTTTGAACATCAACACGGAAAAGGATGACGGTTCCAAATTGGGCGGCTTTGCTATGGCGCTTTTACTTCGACAGCAGAGGGAAGGAGTTGAAGCGCATGGCCGCATCAATATTGCGATCGTCGAGGCCACAGTGCAAGAAACACTGACGGCCCTAGAGTCGAGTTTTTAGGGGAATATATGGGCAAGCGCGTTAGGCAGCTTCTGCTTCAGCCTTGAGTTTTTCGGCGGTGTAGTGGGCGATGAGGGCGTCGATCGTCGGCTGAATCTGGCCTTCCATCACCATCGCGAGTTGGTGATTGGTGAGTCCGATGCGATGGTCGGTCAGACGGTTCTGCGGGAAGTTGTAGGTGCGGATCTTCTCGCTACGATCGCCGGAGCCAATCTGCTGCTTGCGGTCTTTTGCTTGAATCTGGTGAATGCGTTCTGCTTCCACCTCGTAGAGGCGAGCGCGTAGAACACGCATTCCCTTCTCGCGGTTTTTGATCTGCGACTTCTCGTCCTGGCAACTGACGACCGTGTTGGTAGGCAGATGCGTGATGCGGACCGCGGAGTAGGTGGTGTTGACTGACTGGCCGCCGGGACCGGAGGAGCAGAAGGTGTCGATGCGAAGATCCTTGGCTTCAATCTTGATGTCAACCTCTTCGGCCTCAGGCAGTACGGCGACGGTGATCGCCGAGGTGTGAACGCGGCCCTGAGTTTCGGTTGCCGGTACACGCTGCACGCGATGAACCCCGGACTCATATTTGAGCTGCGAGTAGACGTGGTCGCCTTCGATGATGGCGGTGACGTCCTTCAAACCATGGCCGATGCCGGACTCGGTCTGCGAGAGGATCTCGACCTTCCACTTGTGCTGTTCGGCAAAGCGCATGTACATGCGGAAGACCTCGGCGACGAAGAGTGCAGCTTCATCGCCGCCGGTACCTGCGCGAAGTTCGAGGATGACGTTCTTCTCGTCATTAGGATCCTTCGGCAGCAGCAGAGCCTTGAGCTGCTCTTCGACAGGAGCGAGACGTGGTTCGAGTTCGTCGAGTTCGGCCTGGGCCATCTCTTTAACGTCTGGATCGGGGTCAGCGAGCATGGCCTTGGCCTCGGCGATGCCGTCGCGGATCTTGCGGTACTCACGGAACTTCTCGACGGTCGGTTCCATGTCGCGGTGCTGCTTGGCCACTGATTGGAACTTCTTCTGGTCGGTGACCAGCGTGGGGTCTGACATCTGCTTGCCGAGGTCTTCATAGCGGGCTTCGAGTTGGTCGAGGCGGTCGAACATAGCTACTCCATTGAGAGAAAAGGGATTATAGGGATAAGGAAAAGGAACCGAGAAGGCGCAGCTAGGCAAAGTCGTGACGGTCGGGCGACTCGATCACGCGGGGGGAAGACACCGGCTTTGCGACTGCATTCATATCTAGTTAGATGTTACTCCTTCCGGGTTAGGTGCAGCGAGCCTCTTTTTTGCATCTTTACTGGGGAGGAATCAGCGGCATATTAGTTGGCCGAATCAGACGTGGGACGAGGATAAGGGTTCATGCTAAAGAAGATCAGGACAGAGTTACTGGAGATCGCCTTCGAGGACGGTGGTTCTATTCATAGTCCCGCGGTGCTTCTGCTTCATGGGTGGCCGGACGCCCCGCGCGGCTGGGAACACCTCGCAGCCAGGCTGCAGACGGAGGGTTGGCGGACGGTGATTCCATATATCCGAGGCTCTGGACAGACCAGGTTCTTGTCTGAAGAGACGCCGCGAGTCGGTGCAGGGGTGGCGCTGGCGCAGGATGCGCTCGATCTCGCCGATGGACTTGGGATCGACCGTTTCGCTGTAGTGGGACATGACTGGGGCGCAAGAGCGGCGTATACGATGGCGGCGCTTTTTCCGGAGCGGATTACGACGATATCTGCTTTAGCGCTGGCATATCAGCCTGGCGGTCGCTTTCATGTGCCGTCGTTCGAGCAATCACGGCGCTTCTGGTATCAGTGGTTTCAGTGCATCGAGGGGGGAGCGGAAAAGGTACAGGAGGATCCGTGCGGGTTTGCGCGCATTCAATGGGACACGTGGAGCCCGTCTGGATGGTTCGATGAGGCTGAGTTTTCGAGAACGGCCCAAAGCTTTTTGAATCCTGACTGGGTCCCCATCACGTTGAACTCTTACCGCTCGCGCTGGATGAAAGGCGAGGCTTGGGATGCGCGTTACGACGACCACCAACGAAAGCTCGAAGCGATAGAACGTGTGTCTATCCCAACCTTGATGATCCAGGGAGCGGACGATCGGTGCGATGCCCCCAGCCAATCGGAGGGAAAGGAGCGGTACTTCATGGCTGGGTATCGTCGCATGTTGCTGGATGGTGTGGGCCATTTTCCCCATCGCGAATCACCGGATCGGGTGGCGGATGCCATCGTTCTTCACCTGCAGGAGAAAGCATCGCGATAAGTTTTGGCGCAAGGAGTTCAGGGTATGGCACTATTTGCCGCGGTCGCAGAGTTGGCCGAGGAGCTTGCCGGGGAGACAGGGAAGCTGAAGAAGCGCGCGGCGATTGCGAAGGCCATCTCTGCGGTGTACGCGGCTACCCCTGAGAGCGAAGACGCAGGGTGGTTCGCGCTTTATGTCGCGGGAACGCCATTTGCGGAGTCCGATTCGCGAAAGTTGAATGCGGGTGGAGCGTTGTTATCGAAGGCTCTGTTGGCAGTCAGCGGAGCCAGCGACCAGGCAATGACACTGGCCTATCGACGGCATGGTGACATGGGCGCCGCAGCCTACGATCTCTTGATTACAGCGGGGGCTGGGAGGATGTCGGAGCTGACGCTGGCAGAAGTAACAGAGGCGTTTGCTGCGATGGCAGTGGCAAAGACAACTGCGATTCGTGCGGGTTTGGTGGAAGGCCTGCTGCGAAGAGCAACGCCGCTCGAGGCGAAGTACCTGCTGAAGCTGATGCTTGGCGATATGAGGATCGGGGTGAAGCAGAGTCTGGTGGAAGAGGCGATTGCTGTCGCTGCTGCCGCTCCCGTGGAGATGGTGCGACTAGCCGTGATGCTGGAGGCGGACCTTGGCGGTGCGGTGCGCAGGGCATTTGCAGGCACGCTGGCTCAGGCGAAGATGCGGCTGTTTCATCCGCTGGGATTCATGTTGGCATCGCCGGTGGAGACGCCGGAAGAGGCGGTGGAACGAT